>NZ_CP056399.1:0-5103116 GCF_013739755.1 Citrobacter sp. RHBSTW-00570
GTGTCACTTTCGCTTTGGCAGCAGTGTCTTGCCCGATTGCAGGATGAGTTACCAGCCACAGAGTTCAGTATGTGGATACGCCCGTTGCAGGCGGAACTGAGCGATAACACGCTGGCTTTGTATGCGCCAAACCGTTTCGTGCTTGATTGGGTAAGGGATAAATACCTTAATAATATTAATGGATTACTCAATAACTTCTGTGGAGCGGATGCCCCGCAACTGCGCTTTGAAGTCGGTACTAAACCCGTCACGCAAACGCTGAAAACGCCGGTGAACAACGTTGTTGCGCCCGCTTACGTGGCTCAGCAAGTGCAACCGCAACGTGCCGCTCCGGCGGCGCGCTCAGGCTGGGATAACGTCCCGGCACCGGCAGAACCTACCTATCGTTCTAACGTCAACGTCAAACACACGTTTGATAACTTCGTTGAAGGTAAATCTAACCAACTGGCGCGCGCGGCGGCACGTCAGGTGGCGGACAATCCTGGCGGTGCCTACAATCCGTTATTCCTTTATGGCGGTACGGGTCTGGGTAAAACCCACCTGTTGCACGCTGTCGGTAACGGTATTATGGCGCGTAAGCCAAACGCGAAAGTGGTGTATATGCACTCCGAACGTTTTGTGCAGGACATGGTTAAGGCCCTGCAAAACAACGCGATCGAAGAGTTTAAACGCTACTACCGTTCCGTGGATGCGCTGCTGATTGACGATATCCAATTCTTCGCGAATAAAGAACGATCGCAGGAAGAGTTTTTCCACACCTTTAACGCCCTGCTGGAAGGCAATCAGCAGATCATCCTGACTTCGGATCGCTATCCGAAAGAGATCAACGGCGTTGAAGATCGTCTGAAATCCCGCTTCGGCTGGGGACTGACTGTTGCGATCGAGCCGCCTGAGCTGGAAACGCGCGTCGCGATCCTGATGAAAAAAGCCGACGAAAACGACATTCGTCTGCCGGGTGAAGTGGCGTTCTTTATTGCCAAGCGTCTACGCTCTAACGTACGTGAGCTGGAAGGCGCACTGAACCGCGTGATCGCCAACGCTAATTTTACCGGCCGGGCGATTACCATCGATTTCGTGCGCGAAGCGTTGCGCGATCTGCTGGCTTTGCAGGAAAAGCTGGTCACCATCGACAATATTCAGAAGACGGTGGCGGAGTATTACAAAATCAAAATTGCGGATCTGCTTTCTAAGCGTCGATCTCGCTCGGTAGCTCGTCCGCGCCAGATGGCGATGGCGCTGGCAAAAGAGCTCACTAACCACAGTCTGCCGGAAATTGGCGACGCGTTTGGTGGGCGTGACCATACTACCGTGCTTCATGCCTGTCGAAAGATTGAGCAGCTGCGTGAAGAAAGCCATGATATTAAAGAAGATTTCTCCAATTTAATCAGAACATTATCTTCGTGACGCTATGAAATTTACCGTTGAACGTGAACATTTATTAAAACCGCTTCAGCAGGTCAGCGGCCCGCTGGGTGGACGTCCTACACTGCCTATTCTCGGAAATCTGCTGCTGCAGGTTGCTGACGGTGCGCTTTCTCTGACCGGTACCGATCTCGAAATGGAGATGGTGGCGCGCGTGGCGCTGATCCAGCCTCATGAACCTGGTGCGACCACCGTTCCGGCGCGTAAATTCTTCGATATTTGTCGTGGGTTGCCGGAAGGCGCGGAAATTGCCGTTCAACTGGAAGGCGATCGCATGCTGGTGCGTTCTGGCCGCAGCCGTTTCTCGCTGTCTACGCTGCCTGCCGCTGACTTCCCGAATCTGGACGACTGGCAGAGCGAAGTCGAATTCACTCTGCCGCAGGCCACGATGAAGCGCCTGATTGAAGCCACGCAGTTTTCGATGGCGCATCAGGACGTGCGTTACTACTTAAACGGCATGCTGTTTGAAACCGAAGGGGAAGAGCTGCGTACCGTGGCGACCGACGGTCACCGCCTGGCGGTCTGTTCAATGCCAGTCGGTCAGCAGTTACCCAGCCATTCGGTGATCGTTCCGCGTAAAGGCGTGATTGAACTGATGCGTATGCTCGACGGCGGCGACAACCCGCTGCGCGTGCAGATTGGCAGCAACAACATTCGTGCGCACGTGGGTGACTTCATCTTTACCTCCAAGCTGGTTGATGGCCGTTTCCCGGATTATCGCCGCGTATTGCCGAAGAATCCGGACAAACATCTGGAAGCCGGTTGCGATATCCTCAAACAGGCATTTGCTCGTGCGGCGATCCTCTCTAACGAGAAATTCCGCGGCGTGCGTCTGTATGTCAGTGAAAACCAGCTGAAAATCACCGCCAACAACCCGGAGCAGGAAGAAGCGGAAGAAATTCTGGATGTCTCCTATCCTGGTACCGAACTGGAAATCGGTTTTAACGTTAGCTACGTACTGGACGTACTGAACGCGCTGAAGTGCGAGAACGTTCGTATTCTGCTGACCGATTCCGTATCGAGCGTACAGATTGAAGATGCTGCCAGCCAGAGCGCGGCTTATGTTGTTATGCCAATGAGACTGTAATGTCGCTCACCCGTCTGTTGATCCGCGACTTTCGCAATATCGAAAGCGCGGATCTCGCTTTATCCCCTGGCTTTAACTTCCTGGTTGGCGCGAACGGCAGCGGCAAAACCAGCGTGCTGGAAGCCATCTATACGCTCGGCCACGGCCGGGCGTTTCGCAGTTTGCAGATTGGCCGCGTAATTCGCCACGAGCAGGAGTCGTTTGTTTTACACGGGCGTTTGCAGGGGGAAGAGCGTGAGACATCGATTGGCCTGACGAAAGACAAACTGGGCGACAGCAAAGTGCGCATTGACGGCACTGACGGGCACAAGGTCGCGGAACTGGCGCACCTGATGCCAATGCAGCTGATCACGCCAGAGGGGTTTACTTTACTCAATGGCGGCCCCAAATACAGAAGAGCATTCCTTGACTGGGGATGCTTTCACAATGAAGCCGGATTTTTCACCGCCTGGAGCAATCTGAAGCGACTGCTCAAGCAGCGCAACGCGGCCCTGCGCCAGGTGAGTCGTTATGAGCAACTGCGTCCGTGGGATAAAGAACTGATCCCGCTGGCGGAACAAATCAGCACCTGGCGCGCGGAGTACAGCGCCGGTATCGCGCAGGATATGGCGGATACCTGTCAGCAGTTTCTACCCGAATTTTCTCTCTCCTTCTCATTCCAGCGCGGCTGGGAGAAAGAGACCGATTATGCCGAAGTGCTGGAACGCAGTTTTGAACGCGATCGCATGTTGACCTACACCGCGCACGGTCCGCACAAAGCGGATTTTCGCATTCGCGCTGACGGTGCGCCGGTGGAAGACACGTTGTCGCGTGGGCAGCTAAAGCTGCTGATGTGCGCCTTACGTCTGGCGCAAGGGGAGTTCCTCACCCGCGAAAGTGGGCGGCGGTGTCTCTACCTGATAGATGATTTTGCCTCTGAACTTGATGATGCCCGTCGTGGGCTGTTAGCCAGCCGCTTAAAAGCGACGCAATCTCAGGTCTTTGTCAGCGCAATCAGCGCTGAACACGTTCTGGACATGTCGGACAAAAATTCGAAGATGTTCACCGTGGAAAAGGGTAAAATAACGGATTAACCCAAGTTTAAATGAGCGAGAAACGTTGATGTCGAATTCTTATGACTCCTCCAGTATCAAAGTCCTGAAAGGACTGGATGCGGTGCGTAAGCGCCCGGGTATGTATATCGGCGACACGGATGACGGCACCGGTCTGCACCACATGGTATTCGAGGTGGTAGATAACGCTATCGACGAAGCGCTCGCGGGTCACTGTAAAGATATCGTTGTAACGATTCACGCTGACAACTCCGTGTCCGTTACCGATGATGGCCGTGGTATCCCAACCGGTATCCACCCGGAAGAGGGCGTTTCGGCGGCGGAAGTTATCATGACCGTTCTGCACGCAGGCGGTAAATTCGATGATAACTCCTATAAAGTTTCCGGTGGTCTGCACGGCGTAGGTGTTTCCGTAGTAAACGCCCTGTCACAGAAACTGGAGCTGGTGATTCGTCGTGAAGGCAAAGTGCATCAGCAAACTTACGTGCACGGTGTGCCGCAGGCGCCGCTGGCGGTAACCGGCGAAACAGAAGCGACGGGTACTCAGGTACGTTTCTGGCCAAGCCACGAAACCTTTACCAATGTCGTTGAGTTTGAATACGAGATTCTGGCTAAGCGTCTGCGCGAGCTGTCGTTCCTGAACTCCGGCGTCTCTATTCGTCTGCGCGACAAGCGCGATGGTAAAGAAGACCATTTCCACTACGAAGGCGGCATCAAGGCGTTTGTTGAATACCTCAACAAAAACAAAACGCCGATTCACCCGAATATCTTCTACTTCTCCACCGAAAAAGACGGTATCGGCGTTGAAGTTGCGCTGCAGTGGAACGATGGTTTCCAGGAAAACATCTACTGCTTCACCAACAACATTCCGCAGCGTGACGGCGGTACTCACCTTGCAGGCTTCCGTGCGGCGATGACCCGTACCCTGAACGCCTACATGGACAAAGAAGGCTACAGCAAAAAAGCCAAAGTCAGCGCCACCGGTGATGATGCCCGTGAAGGCTTGATTGCCGTTGTTTCCGTGAAAGTACCGGATCCGAAGTTCTCCTCACAGACCAAAGACAAGCTGGTCTCCTCTGAGGTGAAATCGGCGGTAGAACAGCAGATGAACGAACTGCTGAGCGAATACCTGCTGGAAAACCCGTCTGACGCGAAAATCGTCGTTGGCAAAATTATTGATGCTGCACGTGCCCGTGAAGCGGCACGTCGCGCGCGTGAAATGACTCGTCGTAAAGGCGCGCTGGACTTAGCGGGCCTGCCGGGCAAGCTGGCGGACTGTCAGGAACGCGACCCGGCGCTGTCCGAACTGTACCTTGTGGAAGGGGACTCCGCGGGCGGTTCTGCGAAGCAGGGCCGTAACCGTAAAAACCAGGCGATTCTGCCGCTGAAGGGTAAAATCCTCAACGTCGAGAAAGCGCGCTTTGATAAAATGCTCTCTTCTCAGGAAGTGGCAACGCTGATCACCGCGCTCGGCTGTGGCATCGGTCGTGACGAGTACAACCCGGACAAACTGCGTTATCACAGCATCATCATCATGACCGATGCGGACGTCGACGGCTCGCATATTCGTACGCTGCTGTTGACCTTCTTCTATCGTCAGATGCCGGAAATTGTGGAACGCGGCCACGTTTACATTGCACAGCCACCGCTGTACAAAGTGAAAAAAGGCAAGCAGGAACAGTACATTAAAGATGACGAAGCGATGGATCAGTACCAAATTTCTATCGCTCTGGATGGCGCAACGCTACACACTAATGCCAGCGCACCTGCTCTTTCAGGTGAGTCGTTAGAAAAACTGGTTTCTGAATACAACGCGACGCAGAAAATGATTGGCCGTATGGAACGTCGTTTCCCGAAAGCGCTTCTGAAAGAACTGGTTTATCAACCGACGCTGCCGGAAGCTGATTTGGCGAACGAGCAGACCGTTACCCGCTGGGTTAATTCGTTGATTACCGAGTTGAACGAAAAAGAACAGCACGGCAGCCTGTGGAAGTTTGATATCCACCACAACGCAGAGCAGAACCTGTTTGAGCCGATTGTGCGCGTCCGTACTCACGGTGTGGATACCGACTATATTCTGGATCACGAGTTTGTGACCGGTGGCGAATACCGTCGTATTTGTACGCTCGGTGAGAAGCTGCGCGGGCTGATCGAAGACGATGCGTTTATCGAACGTGGCGAGCGCCGCCAGCCGGTTGCCAGCTTTGAGCAGGCGCTGGAATGGCTGCAGAAAGAGTCACGTCGCGGCCTCGCTATCCAGCGTTATAAAGGTCTGGGCGAGATGAACCCGGATCAGCTGTGGGAAACCACCATGGATCCGGAAAGCCGTCGTATGCTGCGCGTTACCGTGAAGGATGCGATTGCCGCCGACCAGCTGTTCACTACGCTGATGGGCGATGCCGTTGAACCGCGTCGCGCGTTTATCGAAGAAAACGCCCTGAAAGCGGCGAACATCGATATCTAACTTGCACCCAGGTCTACAACCGTCCTGCAAAAGGGGAATCTCGATTCCCCTTTCTATCCCCCTTTTCGTAGCTGTTTTTTGAGCGGAATCGCGTTAGCATGAGGACGGACTCATTTAATCCGGGGAACTCATGGCTATCAAACTTATTGCTATCGACATGGATGGCACACTTCTGCTGCCCGATCACACCATTTCACCCGCGGTCAAAACGGCGATTGCCGCAGCGCGCGCGCGTGGCGTAAATGTGGTGCTGACCACGGGGCGCCCGTATGCCGGCGTCCACAGCTATCTGAAAGAATTGCATATGGAAGAACCCGGTGACTACTGCATTACCTACAATGGTGCGCTAGTGCAGAAAGCAGGGGATGGCAGTACTGTCGCGCAAACCGCGCTGAGCTATGATGATTATCGTTATCTGGAGCAGCTCTCCCGGGACGTTGGCTCGCATTTCCACGCACTCGATCGCAACACCCTGTATACCGCGAACCGTGATATCAGCTACTACACGGTGCATGAATCGTTTGTTGCGACGATTCCGCTGGTGTTCTGTGAAGCCGAGAAAATGGATCCCGCAACCCAGTTCCTGAAAGTGATGATGATTGACGAGCCGGAGATCCTCGATAAAGCTATCTCGCGCATACCTGCGGAAGTAAAAGAGAAGTACACCGTGCTGAAAAGTGCACCGTATTTCCTCGAAATCCTCGATAAACGCGTCAATAAAGGGACTGGCGTGAAATCGCTGGCCGATGCGTTGGGTATAAAAGCCGAAGAGGTGATGGCGATTGGCGATCAGGAAAACGACATCGCGATGATTGAATACGCAGGCGTGGGCGTTGCCATGGACAACGCTATTGGATCAGTCAAAGAAATCGCCAACTTTGTGACGAAATCTAACCTTGAAGATGGCGTCGCGTATGCCATTGAGAAGTTTGCGCTGAAATAAGATGTTATGGGCAAATGCCTTGGCGCATTTGCCCTGTTTCAGCAATTAGTTGTGATACTGAGTGGTCACCTTGAGGAATATGCGCCACGCCGCTGCGCATTATCCATTTACGGGAAAACGCCGACGTCAGGGCCCGACTTTTCAGGATCTTGCCAAACAGTTTGAGACGTAACTTGCGGGTGGCTTTGCGGTAAGCGTGATTCATATCTGGTGCATCCCGCAACAATACAGATTTGAGCGCCTCCGCGCTGTCCAGCGCATAGCTAATCCCCTCCAGTGAGCTGGCGCTGATAAAACCGGCCGCTTCGCCAATCAAAAATGCGTTGTCCTTGCCACAGACGAAGTCTTTCCAGCGTGAAGGAAACAGCACCGTACATTTTTCACTTTTCACCGGTTTGCCGAACTGAAATTGGAACGCTTCCATCTTCGCTTTCAGCGTGTCAAAGCGCGCCTGGCCGTCCTTCATCGGGTAGGCACCGCCAAAGATAAAATAGCCATCTTTGCTGATACTCCAGGAATAACAGTCGGTTGCGTCGTTATCAAAAATGCAGGAATAGAACGGGACGGGATGCTTTTCCGCAAACCATTGTTGAATAGCAACATATTTACGGATCTGGTGCCGGGGATAGAGATGACGGCGTACCAGTGAGTTCGCGCCGTCGGCTCCCACCAGATAACGCGCGGTGATCTGCTGCTCCCAACCGTCGGCGCGGAAGATAACATGCCATTTATCGCCCTCGCGCCAGATTTTCCGACACAGGCTGTCGTGGTACACCTGTACATCATCAGGAATGAGAGATTTAAGCCATAAATCAAAAGAATGGCGGTTGATATTAATGTAGCTACGCTGATAGTTACGCGTCAAAGAGGCTGCAACATCAACCGTTTTAACGCTAAATATTTGTGGGTTAGCGATGACATCAACGGGTAAGGTTATCCCGTCGCGGATAAACGAACGCTGGGCATCCGGGGCTAACAGACCGCCGCAGGGTTTGGTGAAACCTTCGTTGCCGCACTGGTGTTTTTTATCCAACGCGATCACGCGCATTTTTCCACTCAACTGCCGCGCCAGCGCTGCGCCTGCCGGGCCTAACCCGATAATGGCTACGTCAAAATGTTCCATCTTTCTGTCCGCAAAAATGAAGATGGCGATACGCTAAAGCCTGAAAGTGAAGTGCTTGTGAAGTATGATTGCTGAAATCGTCTTGTATCAGGGCATTCCATGAAGCAAATCACCTTTACGCCGCGTAATCATCAGCTTACCAATATCAATACCTGGACACCGGACAGCCAGTGGCTGGTCTTTGATGTGCGCCCTTCCGGTGCCTCTTTTACCGGCGACACAATTGAGCGCGTCAATATTCATACTGGCGAGCTGGAGGTGATTTATCGGGCCATGCAGGGATCGCACGTTGGCGTGGTGACCGTTCATCCAAAGTTGGAAAAATATGTGTTTATTCATGGGCCTGAAAATCCTGATGAAACATGGCATTACGACTTCCATCATCGGCGTGGGGTGATAGCTACGCAGGCAAAAGTGGAGAATCTGGATGCGATGGATATTACCGCCCCATATACGCCGGGTGCGCTGCGCGGTGGTAGCCATGTGCATGTATTTAGCCCGAGCGGCGAGTTTGTCAGTTTCACCTATAACGACCATGTGCTGCATGAGCGCTCACCGGCGCTGGATCTACGCAATGTCGGTGTGGCTGCGCCCTATGGTCCGGTGACGGTCTCCGCGCAGCATCCCCGTGAGTACAGCGGGAGCCATTGGTGCGTGCTGGTAACCCAGACGACACCCACGCCTAAACCGGGTAGCGATGAGATTAACCGCGCCTATGAAGAGGGCTGGGTAGGGGAAAACAGACTGGCGTTTATCGGTGATACGTTATCAGTCACGGGCGAGAAAGTGCCGGAGTTATTTATTGTTGATTTACCACAGGATGAAAGCGGTTGGAAACAGCCGGGCGACGCTCCGCTGGAGGGCACTGAGACGACAATGCCTGCGCCGCCATTCGGTATTAATCAACGCCGCCTGACGTTTACTCATGCGCGCGCCTTTCCCGGTCTGGTAAATCAGCCGCGCCATTGGGTGCGCAGTAATCCAAAGGCATCTGAGATTGCGTTTTTAATGCGTGATGACGTCGGCATTGTGCAACTGTGGCTGATTTCCCCACAAGGAGGGGAACCGCGTCAGCTTACCCGCTGCGCCACGGATATTCAGTCAGCATTCAACTGGCATCCGTCAGGGAAATGGCTGGGGTTTGTACTGGATAACAAAATTGCTTGTTGTGATGCTCAGACGGGAGAGGTTGATTTTCTAACGGACCGTCACGGCAACCCACCATCGGGCGATGCGATCATCTTCTCTCCTGATGGTCGACAGGTTGCGTGGATGGAAGACGTCGAGGGTTTCCGCCAGCTGTGGGTAACAGAGACAGGGCGTTAACTTAAGGAGCAGGCATTTCAGCCGGAGGGATAACGGCGTTCGCGGCCTGCGTTCTCTCCTCGCTTTTTTCTACCCGGGATCTCACCGAGTTATCTTTGCGAAAGAGATCCCACGGAAGTAATACTGTATCCAGTACTGCGGTAAACGGCATATCCAGAATCGCCAGTGACTTGGTTCCCCAGTTTGTATCACTTTCGCTAATCATTGTGGCGCTGGCGCGCGTGCCAGGATACGTCCCTTCTTTGCCCCCGGTATGCGACATAATGCTGGAACAGCCGCTCACAAACGCCATCCCGCTGCACATTGTCAGTGTTACCAACATTTTTTTTATCATCATTTTTTCATCTGTATTTATTGTGTTTGCATGGTGAGTTAAAGCGATCCGTTGCGAAAATAACATCACCATTTCGTCACACTGTGGCGGCTATCGCGATTTAACGATAACAACTGCTCCCACCAGTGTATGCAATAGACAACAAACTGCAAAAAAAGTCAGATGAATACGCTTGAAAAGTTTGTATTAAGACCCATTTTTAGAGCGTAGACAAATGAAGGGCATGCCTGATGGGTGTCCTGGCTACCTGACCTGTCCATGATGGAAGGTCTATTATTCTCGCTGATTTCAGGAGCTATTGATTATGCGTAACTTTGATTTATCCCCGCTGTACCGTTCTGCTATTGGTTTTGATCGCCTGTTTAACCTGCTGGAAAACAATCAGGGCCAGAGCAATGGCGGCTACCCTCCGTATAACGTTGAGCTGGTAGACGAAAACCATTACCGAATTGCGATTGCCGTTGCTGGTTTTGCTGAAAGCGAACTGGAAATTACTGCCCAGGACAATCTGCTGGTGGTGAAAGGCGCCCATGCGGACGATCAAAAAGAACGTACTTACCTGTATCAGGGGATTGCCGAGCGCAACTTCGAACGTAAGTTCCAGTTAGCGGAGAACATTCATGTTCGCGGCGCGAACCTGGTGAATGGTCTGCTGTATATCGATCTCGAACGCGTGATTCCCGAGGCGAATAAGCCGCGCCGCATCGAAATCAACTAATTCTGTGGGCCGCTTCAGGCGGCCCTGCTAAGCAATCGGCTTGCCGTCAGGGAGCCAAAAGGTACTTACTCGCTTCTTAGAAGGAGATTATTATGCGTAACTACGATTTATCCCCACTGCTGCGTCAATGGATCGGTTTTGACAAACTGGCCAATGCCTTGCAAAACACGGGCGAAAGCCAGAGCTTCCCGCCTTATAACATCGAAAAGAGCGATGATAACCACTACCGCATTACCCTTGCGTTAGCCGGTTTCCGCCAGGAAGATCTGGATATTCAACTGGAAGGCACGCGCCTGACCGTGAAAGGTACGCCGCAGCAGCCGGAAAAAGAGACCAAATGGTTGCATCAGGGGCTGGTCACTCAGCCGTTCAGCCTGAGCTTTACGCTGGCTGAAAATATGGAAGTCTCCGGCGCAAGCTTCACTAACGGCTTGCTGCATATCGATTTGAACCGGAATGAACCTGAAACCATCGCTCCACAACGTATCGCCATCAGCGAACGTCCTGCATTAGACAGTTAAATAGCTCCATGCCTTTGCCCCGCCAGAAATGACGGGGCTTTTTTGTGCGTCAGCCCACATGAAACTATGATCTGGGAGGGCAGGATGCCGGAAGCGCTGCCATTGCCAGAAAAAAGCATTCAGCAATTTCAAATCGACGTGAAGAAAAACAGTAAAGAACGCCCTTCTCAAGCGCTCCTGGGCGCTTTGTAGCATGATAATGTGCGCCACTCTGCATTCATGCCTGAACGGTTCAGTCATAATCTTCGTTAAATAAAATGTTATTCACAGGGAACAGGAAAATGAGTGATATAGCATTGACGGTCAGCGTTCTGGCAATGGTGGCAGTTGTCGGATTATGGATCGGCAACATAAAAATACGTGGTGTTGGTTTTGGCATCGGAGGCGTGCTGTTCGGCGGTATTATTGTCGGGCATTTTGTCGATCAGGCAGGGATGACCCTGAGCGGCGACATGCTGCATTTTATTCAGGAATTTGGCCTGATTCTTTTCGTCTACACCATCGGTATTCAGGTGGGGCCGGGCTTTTTTGCGTCACTGCGCGTTTCGGGCCTACGGCTGAATCTGTTTGCCGTGCTGATTGTTATCATGGGTGGCCTGGTCACCGCGATCCTGCATAAGATTTTTGCCATTCCCCTTCCCGTGGTGCTGGGCATTTTTTCCGGTGCGGTCACTAATACTCCGGCGTTAGGCGCGGGGCAGCAGATTCTGCGCGATCTGGGCACTCCTGTTGATGTGGTGGATCAGATGGGGATGAGCTATGCCATGGCTTATCCTTTTGGTATCTGCGGTATTTTGCTCACTATGTGGCTGATGCGCCTAATTTTTCGCGTTAACGTCGATGCCGAAGCCCATCAGCATGAATCCACGCTGACCAACGGACACGCGCTGATTCAGACGATGAATATCCGTGTGGAAAACCCGAACCTCAACAATATGGCGATTCAGGATGTCCCAATCCTGAACAGCGACAAAATCATCTGCTCACGTTTGAAACGTGAAGAAACATTGATGGTGCCGTCGCCGGGGACGATTATTCAGATGGGTGACCTGCTACACCTGGTTGGTCAGCCTGCTGATCTGCACAACGCGCAGGTAGTGATTGGGCAGGAGGTGGACACATCGCTGTCGACGCGAGGTACCGATTTACGCGTTGAGCGCGTGGTGGTGACCAACGAACAGGTGCTGGGGAAACGAATCCGCGACCTGCATTTCAAAGAACGTTACGACGTGGTTATCTCCCGTCTGAACCGTGCAGGGGTTGAGCTGGTAGCCAGCAGCGACGCCAGTCTGCAGTTTGGCGACATCCTCAATCTGGTCGGCCGACCTTCCTCGATTGATACTGTTGCCAATGTGGTGGGGAACGCGCAGCAAAAACTGCAGCAGGTGCAGATGCTGCCGGTATTTATCGGGATCGGGCTGGGTGTTCTGCTGGGTTCAATCCCGCTGTTCATTCCGGGGTTCCCGGTGGCGCTAAAACTGGGGTTGGCCGGTGGGCCGCTGATTATGGCGTTGATCCTGGGGCGTATTGGCAGCATTGGTAAGCTGTATTGGTTTATGCCCCCCAGCGCTAACCTGGCGCTGCGAGAGTTGGGTATCGTGCTGTTTCTTGCAGTGGTTGGTCTGAAGTCAGGCGGTGATTTTGTTCATACCCTGACGCAGGGGGATGGCCTGAGCTGGGTGGGCTACGGTATTTTCATCACCGCGATTCCGCTGATTACCGTGGGGCTGCTGGCGAGGATTTTCGTCAAAATGAACTACCTCACGCTGTGCGGCATGCTGGCTGGCTCAATGACCGATCCGCCTGCACTGGCATTTGCTAACAACCTGCATGCCACCAGCGGGGCAGCGGCGCTTTCGTATGCGACCGTTTATCCGCTAGTGATGTTCCTGCGAATTATCACGCCGCAACTGCTGGCGGTGATTTTTTGGGGGATGGGTTAGTCAGGCTGAGTCTGGGTGGACGCGCCGTAAGTGGTAGTCCACCTGGTACTCGCTGGCGTTTCTGAACATCACCGAATAATTCAAAAACTCCCCGCTATCGCTGTAGGACAGTGAGGTAATCCGCAGCAATGGCGTCTGTTCAGGTACGTTCATCTGCGCGGAAAGCTGCTTATCGGCAAGAACGGGAGTCAGACTTTCATAGTTGCCGCTGATAGTTATTCCGCACTCTTTCTCGATGTAATCGAATTTTGACCCTTCCAGATGCGCCAGCGATAAATTACGGAATAATTTTACCGGCATGTAGCTGTCTTCAAGCATCAGCGGCTTGCCGTCCACATAGCGAACGCGACGTGAGAAGTAGATGCGTTCATTAATCTGGATACGCAGTTGGCTGGCAATTGCTGGTGGTGCGGGCATCACTTCAAATACCAGTACTTCACTGGTGACCTCTTTCCCTTGTCGCTTCAGTACTTCCGCCAGTCCGGTAAGGTTTGTGGTTTCATGATGGACATCTTTGCGCGCCACATAAGTTCCACTCCCATGACGGCGTACGACCAATCCCCAGCCAATCAACATATCAATTGCTTTACGGATCGTCATTCGTGAAACCGCGAACTCTTGGGCAAGCTTTTTTTCACCAGGCAACGGGCTACCGATGTTGTAATCAGAAGAATTCAGGCGAATTCGTAGTCGTTCCGCAATTGATTTGTAGATCACTACCAGACCTCTTTTTTCTTTTAATTACCGCACCATAAACCTTTTAATGTCTAACTTTTACGTAAAAAGTAAACCTCATTGCCGAAATTAAAACCATGAAAGCGATCACGAATCGCAGCGGCATGCCATGTCTGAAGGATCGCAACTTTCTATTCTCGTATCAGGCCAGCAATCACTACAAAAAAGGCCTCTCCCCTACTGGTTGTTATATGAGGATGTGAAAATGCTCAGTCAAATACAACGCTTTGGCGGCGCGATGTTCACCCCGGTGCTGCTGTTTCCCTTTGCCGGTATCGTCGTCGGTATCGCTATTATGCTGCGCAACCCGCTGTTTGTGGGTGAAGCGCTTACCGATCCCAACAGTTTGTTCGCACAAATCGTTCATATCATCGAAGAAGGTGGCTGGACGGTATTTCGCAATATGCCGCTGATTTTCGCCGTTGGTCTGCCGATCGGTCTGGCGAAACAGGCTCAGGGGCGCGCTTGTCTGGCGGTACTGGTCAGCTTTCTTACGTGGAATTACTTCATCAATGCCATGGGCATGACCTGGGGAGATTTCTTCGGCGTGGATTTTAGCGCAGACCCGACGGCAGGCAGCGGCTTAACGATGATGGCCGGGATTAAAACACTTGATACCAGCATCATCGGCGCCATTGTCATTTCCGGTATTGTTACTGCCTTGCATAACCGTTATTTCGACAAACCCTTGCCAGTATTTCTCGGTATTTTTCAGGGAACATCGTTTGTGGTGATCATTGCCTTCCTGGTGATGATTCCCTGTGCCTGGCTGACGCTGCTGGGTTGGCCAAAGGTGCAGATGGGGATTGAATCTCTGCAAGCTTTTCTGCGTTCTGCGGGTGCGCTGGGGGTATGGGTTTATACCTTCCTTGAGCGTATTTTGATTCCGACCGGGCTGCATCACTTCGTCTATGGTCCATTTATCTTCGGCCCTGCGGCGGTGGAAGGCGGCATCCAGGTCTACTGGGCGCAGCACTTGCAGGAATTCAGCCAAAGCACAGAGTCGCTGAAAACGCTGTTCCCGGAAGGGGGTTTTGCTCTGCACGGCAATTCGAAAATCTTTGGTTCATTAGGTATTGCTCTGGCGCTTTACTTCACTGCCTCTCCGGAAAACCGGGTGAAGGTGGCGGGATTATTGATCCCCGCTACGCTAACGGCCGTGTTGGTTGGGATTACCGAACCGCTGGAGTTCACCTTCCTGTTTATCTCACCCTTGCTGTTTGCGGTACACGCCGTGCTGGCGGCCTCCATGGCGACGGTAATGTATCTCTGCGGCGTGGTAGGCAATATGGGTGGCGGCCTGCTTGACCAGTTCTTACCGCAAAACTGGATCCCAATGTTCCACAACCATGCCGGAATGATGTTCACCCAGATAGCGATTGGCCTGGCCTTTACCGCGCTCTATTTCACCATCTTCCGCACGCTGATCCTGCGCTTCAACCTGAAAACGCCGGGCCGGGAAGACAGCGAAATCAAACTCTACACCAAAGCTGACTATAAAGCCGCGCGTGGGCAAACCACCGCCGCTACGCCAGACACCAAACTGGGACAGGCGGCCGGTTTTCTACAAGCGTTAGGCGGCGCAGGCAATATCGAAAGTATTAATAACTGCGCCACTCGCCTGCGGATTGCGCTTCACGACATGGCGAAAACGCAAAGCGATGACGTCTTCAAAGCGCTGGGTGCACACGGTGTTGTGCGTCGCGGCAATGGTATTCAGGTCATTGTTGGTTTACACGTCCCTCAGGTACGCGACCAGCTCGAAACGCTAATGAAATCTAGTTTATCAAACGAACAGATCCCCATGACGGAGGCAGTATCATGAAAAAATTCTCAGTGGTTATCGCAGGTGGTGGTAGTACCTTTACGCCGGGCATCGTGCTGATGTTGCTGGCAAATCAGGACCGTTTCCCGCTTCGTGCGCTGAAATTTTATGACAACGATGGCGCGCGTCAGGAGGTGATTGCCGAGGCGTGTAAAATCATCCTCAAAGAGCAGGCGCCGGAGATAGAGTTTAGTTACACCACCGATCCCAAAACTGCGTTTACCGATGTTGATTTTGTGATGGCACATATCCGCGTGGGTAAATACCCAATGCGTGAACAAGACGAGAAAATCCCATTACGTCACGGGGTGTTAGGCCAGGAAACCTGTGGGCCGGGCGGGATTGCCTACGGCATGCGATCTATTGGCGGTGTGCTGGAACTAGTGGATTATATGGAAAAATATTCACCAAACGCCTGGATGCTTAACTACTCTAACCCGGCGGCAATTGTGGCTGAAGCCACGCGTAGACTGCGTCCAAATGCGAAAATCCTCAATATTTGCGATATGCCCATCGGTATTGAAGGACGGATGGCGCAGATCGTCGGCCTTAAAGATCGTAAACAGATGCGCGTGCGCTACTACGGGCTGAACCACTTTGGCTGGTGGACATCAATTGAAGATCTCCAGGGTAACGATTTGATGCCGAAGCTGCGTGAATACGTGGCGAAGCATGGTTATGTGCCGCCATCGAACGACCCGCATACGGAGGCGAGCTGGAACGATACCTTCGCTAAGGCGAAGGATGTGCAGGCGCTGGATCCGGACACCATGCCAAATACCTACCTGAAATACTATCTGTTCCCGGATTACGTGGTCCAGCACTCCAATCCGCAGCGTACCCGTGCCAACGAGGTTATGGATCACCGCGAAAAACAGGTGTTCGGTTCCTGCCGGGCCATTATTGAGGCAGGCCATTCTGCGGCCGGTGAACTGGAGATTGACGAACATGCTTCCTACATTGTCGATCTGGCGGCGGCCATCGCCTTTAACACTCAGGAGCGGATGCTGCTGATTGTGCCAAATAATGGTGCGATTCATAACTTTGATGATGAAGCGATGGTCGAGATCCCATGCCTGGTGGGGCATAACGGCCCGGAGCCGCTGACGGTGGGGGATATCCCGCAGTTCCAGAAAGGGTTGATGAGCCAGCAGGTGGCGGTTGAGAAGCTGGTGGTCGATGCCTGGGAGCACCGCTCTTACCAGCGTTTGTGGCAGGCTATCACCCTGTCGAAAACCGTGCCGAGTGCGTCTGTAGCTAAAGCGATTCTGGATGATTTGATCGACGCTAACAAAGAGTACTGGCCGGAACTGCGCTAACCCAGTTGACCGGCATCCTCTGGGTGCCGGTCCGCATGTTTCAATACCGCCGACGGCGCATAGCCAAATTTGTGTTTAAACGCCTTGCTGAAATGAAACGAGTCAAAGAAGTTAAGTATATCAGCGACCTGCCCGACCGTATTTCCCTCCTGCTTTAGCAGCGATAACGCCAGTTCCAGCCGCGCATCCAGATAGTATTCTTTCGGTGTTTTTCCGGTATAGCGTAAAAAAAGACGACGTAGCCAGGCTTCGCTACAGGGGATAGTGGCTGCCATATCCGCCACGCTCCACCGTTTTTGTAGACTGGCATGTAGAGTGGCAATCAGTTTTTCAATCTGTATTCGCTGTGGGTCTTTTTTACCTTCGGCGTAAATAAGACAAATCCATTGATAAATTATTTTTGTGAGAAAGGCGACTGCCAGATTATTTTTTATTGAATCTGGGGATGTAATTAATCGCGAAACTTCGGTCAGCTCATGATTATAAATATCACCATTATAAATAATGCTTTGTTGTCGTAGCGGAATATCCATTACGCTGGTTGGTGTGAATTCCATCCAGTATTGTTCCCATACCAACCCTTCACAGTGATAAGACTGTATATCGGTTGGTTTTAAAAAGATTATACAGTTTCCGGTAAGCGTGATTTGTTCACCGCCTTTAAGAAGGATTTTTCCACAGCCCTGGACGGTGTAGACCGCAACCCATGAATTAGCAATCAGCGGTTTTTTCTTATCACGTGGCCAAATAACCCGATAATGTTCGTCGGCATAGGTGTGCCACAGCGAGATCAATGAAATCCCGCTGGAGATCACACTTTCATGAATCAACAGGGGAATATTGTACGTAGTTTCGTTTTTTACATGCGAACTTTGCATCTTTCCATTCATTTTAATTTCCCACCGGAGAATTATGCCCACAACCTGAACTTAACAGAAAAAATCTGTTCAGGGATATGACGTTTTTATTTTAAGAAATCTGACTGCCTGACCCGGCGCACATTACCTTGCATTCCCCCTACAGCTGCCGGGACATAATGAAAAATAAGGGCTATGAGATGAATACGCTACAAATTCTGAGCTTTGTGGGCTTTACGCTGCTGGTGGCGCTAATCACCTGGTGGAAGGTACGTAAAACGGATACCGGATCGCAACAAGGGTATTTTCTTGCCGGGCGTTCATTGAAAGCGCCGGTGATTGCCGCGTCATTGATGTTAACTAACCTTTCAACCGAACAGTTGGTTGGTCTGTCTGGTCAGGCTTACAAAAGCGGAATGTCGGTTATGGGTTGGGAAGTCACCTCTGCGGTGACGCTTATCTTTCTGGCGCTGATTTTTCTACCTCGCTATCTGCAACGTGGTATCGCTACGATCCCAGATTTTCTGGAAGAGCGTTACGATAAAACCACGCGAATCATTATCGACTTTTGCTTTCTTATTGCCACTGGCGTCTGCTTCCTGCCGATTGTGCTTTATTCAGGGGCGCTGGCGCTGAATAGCCTTTTTCACATCGGTGAATCGCTGAATATTTCTCAGGGTACAGCAATCTGGTTACTGGTTATTTTGCTGGGCCTTGCCGGGATTATTTATGCGGTGATCGGCGGTTTACGTGCGATGGCGGTGGCCGATTCTATCAATGGTATAGGGCTGGTGATTGGTGGATTGATGGTCCCCGTGTTCGGCCTGATTGCGATGGGAAAAGGCAGTTTTTTACAAGGTGTTGAGCAACTGACCACCGTACATGCGGAGAAATTAAACTCAATTGGTGGAGCTAACGATCCGCTGCCGATAGGTGCAGCCTTTACCGGTTTGATTCTGGTGAATACCTTCTACTGGTGTACTAATCAGGGCATCGTACAACGTACGCTGGCTTCCAAAAGCCTAGCCGAAGGGCAGAAAGGAGCATTGCTCACAGCGGTATTGAAAATGCTCGATCCACTGGTGCTGGTATTACCAGGTTTAATTGCTTTTCATCTATACCAGGATCTGCCAAAGGCGGATATGGCATATCCGACACTGGTAAATAACGTGCTTCCTGTCCCTTTGGTGGGGTTTTTCGGTGCCGTTTTATTCGGCGCGGTAATCAGTACATTCAATGGATTTTTAAACAGCGCCAGTGTAGATTCAATTGGTCAACGCAACAGTTATGTGAAAACATGGGGTTGCGGAGGTTTTTTGAATGAGACGAACATTTACAGCAGAGGAAAAAGCCTCTGTTTTTGAACTATGGAAGAACGGAACAGGCTTCAGTGAAATAGCGAATATCCTGGGTTCAAAACCCGGAACGATCTTCACTATGTTAAGGGATACTGGAGGCATAAAACCCCATGAGCGTAAGCGGGCTGTAGCTCACCTGACACTGTCTGAGCGCGAGGAGATACGAGCTGGTTTGTCAGCCAAAATGAGCATTCGTGCGATAGCTACTGCGCTGAATCGCAGTCCTTCGACGATCTCACGTGAAGTTCAGCGTAATCGGGGCAGACGCTATTACAAAGCTGTTGATGCTAATAACCGAGCCAACAGAATGGCGAAAAGGCCAAAACCGTGCTTACTGGATCAAAATTTACCATTGCGAAAGCTTGTTCTGGAAAAGCTGGAGATGAAATGGTCTCCAGAGCAAATATCAGGATGGTTAAGGCGAACAAAACCACGTCAAAAAACGCTGCGAATATCACCTGAGACAATTTATAAAACGCTGTACTTTCGTAGCCGTGAAGCGCTACACCACCTGAATATACAGCATCTGCGACGGTCGCATAGCCTTCGCCATGGCAGGCGTCATACCCGCAAAGGCGAAAGAGGTACGATTAACATAGTGAACGGAACACCAATTCACGAACGTTCCCGAAATATCGATAACAGACGCTCTCTGGGGCATTGGGAGGGCGATTTAGTCTCAGGTACAAAAAACTCTCATATAGCCACACTTGTAGACCGAAAATCACGTTATACGATCATCCTTAGACTCAGGGGCAAAGATTCTGTCTCAGTAAATCAGGCTCTTACCGACAAATTCCTGAGTTTACCGTCAGAACTCAGAAAATCACTGACATGGGACAGAGGAATGGAACTGGCCAGACATCTAGAATTTACTGTCAGCACCGGCGTTAAAGTTTACTTCTGCGATCCTCAGAGTCCTTGGCAGCGGGGAACAAATGAGAACACAAATGGGCTAATTCGGCAGTACTTTCCTAAAAAGACATGTCTTGCCCAATATACTCAACATGAACTAGATCTGGTTGCTGCTCAGCTAAACAACAGACCGAGAAAGACACTGAAGTTCAAAACACCGAAAGAGATAATTGAAAGGGGTGTTGCATTGACAGATTGAATCTACAAGTACCTTATTTAGCATGGGAATATATCGGCGGATTATTAATCAACACGCCCAACCGGAACAGCTGGTTCGGGTTGGGCGTAAGTTCGGATTCTTTATCGCGGTAATTTCCGTGCTGGTAGCACCGTGGATCGCTAATGCACCGGAAGGACTCTACAGCTGGATGAAACAGCTCAACGGTATTTATAACGTGCCGTTGGTGACCATCATCATCATGGGATTCTTTTTCCCGCGCATTCCTGCGCTGGCAGCGAAAGTCGCTATGGGACTCGGTATCGTCAGCTACATCACCATTAATTATCTGGTGAAGTTCGACTTTCACTTCCTTTACGTACTGGCCTGTACCTTCTGCATCAACGTGGTGGTGATGCTGGTTATCGGCATTATCAAGCCGCGTGCGACGCCGTTTAAATTCCATGATGCTTTTGCGGTAGACATGAAGCCGTGGAAAAACGCCAAACTTGCCTCTGTCGGTATCCTGACCGCGATGCTCGGCGTCTATGCTGGACTGGCGCAGTTTGGAGGGTACAACACCCAATGGCTGACGATTCTCTGCTACTCAATTACGGCGGCAGTGATGATGTATTTAATTTACAGCACCTGGCAGACGCGTCGTTTGGCCACTGCACTTTCTGTCTCTGACGCTAAGGATAAAGCATGACCCGCCCTAATTTCCTGTTCATTATGACTGATACTCAGGCGACCAATATGGTCGGCTGTTATAGTGGTAAGTCGCTGAATACCAATAACATTGATAGCCTGGCGGCGGAAGGTATTCGCTTCAATTCTGCTTATACCTGCTCACCGGTGTGCACTCCGGCCCGCGCTGGGCTGTTTACCGGGATTTATGCCAACCAGTCCGGCCCGTGGACCAATAACGTCGCGCCGGGGAAAAATATCTCCACCATGGGACGCTATTTTAAGGATGCGGGCTATCACACCTGCTACATCGGCAAGTGGCATCTCGACGGGCACGATTACTTTGGTACCGGCGAGTGCCCGCCCGAATGGGATGCTGACTACTGGTATGACGGGGCAAATTACCTCGCGGAACTGACGGACAAAGAGATCGGTTTGTGGCGTAACGGTCTGAACAGCGTGGAGGATTTGCTGGCTAACAATATCAATGAAACCTTTACCTGGGCGCACCGCATCAGTAACCGGGCGATTGATTTCCTCCGCCACCCTGCACGTGATGAAGAACCCTTCCTGATGGTAGTTTCCTACGACGAGCCGCATCACCCGTTTACCTGTCCCGTGGAGTATCTGCAGAAATATCAGGATTTTTATTATGACCTGGGGATGAAGGCGCACGACTCTTTGAGTAACAAACCTGAACATCATCGTCTTTGGTCTGAAGCGATGCCTTCGCCGGTAGGTGATGATGGGCGCTATCACCATCCGCTCTATTTTGCCTGCAACGACTTTGTCGATGACCAGATTGGCCGGGTTATTAATACCTTAACGCCCATGCAGCGGGACAACACCTGGGTCATTTACACCTCCGATCATGGCGAGATGATGGGGGCGCATAAGCTCATCAGTAAGGGGGCAGCGATGTATGACGACATCACGCGAATTCCGCTGATTATGCGCTCGCCTCAGGGAGAATCCATGCAGGTAGACACGCCAGTCAGCCATATCGATCTGCTGCCGACGATGATGGCGCTGGCGGGTATTGAGAAGCCACAAATCCTGCCGGGTGAAAACATCCTTACCGTTGAAAAACCACGCGGTGTGATGGTGGAGTTCAATCGTTATGAGATTGAACATGACAGTTTTGGCGGATTTATACCGGTACGTTGCTGGGTGACGGATGACTGGAAGCTGGTGCTGAACCTGTTTACCAGTGATGAGTTTTACGACAGACGAAACGATCCCGATGAGCTACACAACCAGATAGATTCTCCGCAATTAGCCGATGTTCGCTGCCAGATGCACGATGCGCTGCTGGACTATATGGATAAAATCCGCGATCCATTCCGCACCTATCAGTGGAGTTTACGTCCCTGGCGTCCTGACGCCGTACCGCGCTGGATGGGCGCTTTTCGCCCGCGCCCGCAAGACGGCTATTCTCCGGTGGTACGCGATTACGACACCGGTTTACCAACCCAGGGCGTAAAAGTGGAGGAGAAAAAGCAGAAGTTCTGACTACAATGCCAATTGGCGCAGATACTCATATTTGCACTTACCTGTCGGCCGGATAAGGCATTAGCCGCCATCCGGCAATGACAGCCAGAGGAGTTTGAATGAAAATTTCCCGCCTTGGAGAAGCCCCGGATTACCGCTTCTCACTGGCAAATGAGCGTACCTTTCTGGCGTGGATCCGTACCGCGCTGGGATTTCTGGCGGCGGGGGTTGGTCTCGACCAACTGGCTCCGGATTTTGCCACGCCGGTAATTCGTGAGCTTTTGGCGCTGTTGCTGTGCCTGTTTGCCGGTGGTCTGGCGATTTATGGCTACCTGCGCTGGCTGCGTAATGAGAGGGCGATGCGCCTGAAAGAGGATTTGCCCTATACCCATAGCCTGTTAATCATCAGTCTGATTTTGTTTATTGTCGCGGTGATTGTCATGGGACTGGTGCTGTATGCCGGATAGCCGTAAGTCGCGACGTATCGCCGATCCGGGGTTACAACCGGAGCGAACATCGCTGGCCTGGTTTCGTACGCTTCTGGGTTATGGCGCGCTAATGGCGTTGGCGCTGAAGCACAACTGGCATCAGGCGGGCTTCCTGTTTTGGGTTTCAATTGTGGTGCTGGCGCTGGTGGCAATCGTTTTGTGGCGCTATACCCGCAGCCGTAATCTGATGGATGTTACGCATAGCGATTTTTCTGAATCTCGCGCGGTGCGTGACAAATTTATGATCTCCCTCGCGGTGTTATCCCTCGCAATACTGTTTGCTGTAACGCATGTCCGCCAACTTATTGCGTTTATCGGGAATTTAGCATGACAGGATGTCAGGTCATGGCCAAACCAGCCAGCTCTCGTTGTAACCTGGATTGTCGTTACTGTTTTTACATCGATAAACCCACTCAACCCGAAATGGATGACGCCACCTTAGAGACGTTTATTCGTCAGCATATCACCGCACAGCCGGGGGCTGACGTGATGTTCGCCTGGCAGGGCGGAGAGCCAACCCTCTGTGGCATCGACTTTTTCCGCCGCGTAGTGACGTTGCAAAAACAGTACGGGGAAGGGAAGAAAATCCATAACGCGTTCCAGACCAACGGGATTTTGCTCAACGACGAATGGTGTCAGTTTTTGCACGATAACGGCTGGCTGGTGGGGATTTCGTTGGATGGCCCCGCCGAGTTGCACGATGCTTATCGTGTTAACCGTAGTGGAAAACCGACTCACCATAAGGTGGTGGACGCCATTGCCAGGCTCCGTAAGCATCAGGTGGAGTTCAATCTGCTGGTAGTGGTTAATTCTCTGAACAGCCAGCAACCTGAGTTGATGTATCGCTACCTTCGCCAGCTTGGCACGCCTTTTTTGCAGTTCATTCCGCTGGTTGAATATGATGAAGACGGCGAGCTTACCGCCGAATCCGTCCCGCCTCAGGCGTGGGGAACCTTCCTGAATACCGTCTTTGATATCTGGGTCAGAGAAGATATTGGCCGCGTATTCATCCAGTTATTTGATTCAACTCTGGGCGTATGGTGCGGACACCCGGCGCAGATGTGTTCGCTAAGCTCCACCTGCGGACATGCTTTTGCTCTGGAAGCGAATGGCGATTTGTATCAGTGCGATCACTATGTTCACCCTGATTTTCGCCTGGGTAATATTCATCGCACGTCGTTGAGTGAGCTCAACGCCAGCCCGAGGGCAGCGGCGTTTGGTCAGTCCAAGAGAACCACGCTGAGCGCGGAATGCCAGGCGTGTTCGCTATTACGCTTTTGCCATGGTGATTGCCCAAAGCATCGCGACAGCAGTGGAAAGAGTGCGATTTGCGGCGGATACAGCGCTTTCTTCAATCATACCGCGCCGCATATGCGCGTGATGCGTGACCTTCTGAAGCAACATCGCTCACCGATGGAACTGATGGCGATGCTGCGTTAAGTTCAGCGGCGTTTAACGTCCTTTGGTCAGATACTGCGCCATTTCGGCTTCCGGCACCATGCCGCCGCCGGTCGCCCACACCAGGTGGGTGGCGTTATTGAGCTGCTCCGCGCTGAAGCCGTGCATTTGCTGATAGTCAGCAGAAGCGCAAACGTGCTGCGGACCGGCCATCCCGGCCAGCGCCGACGGCTCAAGGTGAATGCCTTCTTCCTGCGCCAGCCAGCCCAGCATGTCGTACATAGTCTGATCGTCCAGGGTGTACAGACCGTCGAGCAGACGTTCCATTGCCCGGCCAACAAAGCCGGACGCGCGGCCCACCGCCAGCCCATCTGCCGCTGTCAGGTTATCGATGCCAATGTCCTGCACAGAAATCGTATCGTGCAGCCCGGTATAAATCCCCAGCAGCATGCACGGTGAATGGGTCGGTTCTGCGAAGAAGCAGTGCACGTTATCGCCGAATGCCAGCTTCAGGCCAAACGCCACCCCGCCAGGCCCACCGCCGACGCCGCACGGCAGGTAAACAAACAGCGGATGGTCGGCATCCACCACGCGCCCCTGCTGCGCGAACTGCGCCTTCAGACGCTGGCCGGCGACCGCATAACCTAAAAACAACGTGCGGGAATTTTCATCATCGATAAAGAAACAGTTCGGATCGGACTGTGCCGCTTTACGGCCCTGCTCAACCGCCACGCCATAATCTTCTTCATACTCCACGACCGTCACACCGTGGCTGCGCAGTTTGGCTTTTTTCCATGCGCGAGCGTCGGCAGACATATGAACCGTCACCTTAAAGCCGATACGGGCGCTCATAATGCCGATCGACATCCCAAGGTTGCCAGTGGAGCCTACGGCGATGCTGTACTGACTGAAGAACTGTTTAAACTCAGGCGAAAGCAGAATGCTGTAATCGTCTTGTGTGGTCAGCAGACCGGCTTCCAGCGCCAGTTTTTCCGCGTGGGTTAGCACTTCATAAATACCGCCTCGCGCTTTAATTGAGCCGGAAATCGGTAGATGGCTGTCTTTCTTCAGCAGAATTTCGCCGTTGATGCGCTGCCCATACTCTTTTTCCAGCCGCTTTTGCATCGCCGGGATCGCGGCCAGTTCAGATTCGATAATGCCGCCGGTGGCTGCGGTTTCCGGGAATGCCTGCGCCAGATACGGCGCGAAGCGCGTCAGACGAGCGTGGGCATCCTGAACATCGTGCTCTGTCAGGCCAACATACGGTAAACCTTCCGCAAGAGAGGTAGTGCCAGGGTTAAACCAGGTCGTCTCCTTGAGAGCGACCAGATCTTTCACTAAAGGATGCTGGGCGATAAGTGTTTGAATGTTTTCCATAGTCAGTCTCTTTGCGCTTAGATAATAAAGGAAAGCAGGAATGTGCAAACCAGTGCAATAACGGACGCGATAAATGTCGCGGTCGTATAATATTTGAACGTCTCATTTAGGGTGGCGCCGCAGTACTGCTTCACCAGCCAGAAGAGGGAATCGGTGACGATCGTGCAGCCAATCGCGCCGGAACCGATGGCAATGGCGATGATCTCCGGGCTAACGTTGGGGTAGAGCGGCAGCATCGGGGCCACGATTGCCGTCGCACCCATCATCGCCACCGTGGCAGAGCCCACCGCAGCATGCAGGATTAACGCCACCAGCCAAGCCAGCAGAATCGGGTGCATATGCATGTTCGAGAGGATCAGCGCGAGGGTATCCGCCAGTCCGCTGCTCTTGAGGATAGCGTTGAATGCGCCGCCTGCGCCGATAATCAGCAAAATGTTAGCAATGGAGCCAAAACCGTTTTCGGTGTGGGTCAGCAGCGCACCCATGCCAATGTGCTGACGCAGGCCGAGAATGTAATAGGCCACGAAAACAGCAATAAACATCGCGGTGATCGGGTTACCAATAAACTCCAACAGCGTATAAACCGTGCTGCCTTTCGTCATGTTCAGCTCAGCGACGGTTTTTACCAGCATCAGGCCAATCGGCAGCAGTACGGTAAACAGCGTAGCGCCCAACGATGGCAGCGTACTTTCGTCGCGCACCTTGAGGTCGGAAAACTCAGCCGGAACCGGCTTAAACGGCAGACGGTTACCGAGGAATTTCAGATACAGCGGACCGCCGATCAGTGAAGCCATTAAGCCCACCAGTAAGCCGTAGACAATCACGGTGCCAATGTCCGCGCCCAGCTTGTTCGCCACGAACAGGGCGGCTGGATGCGGCGGCACGACGCAGTGTACCGCCATCAGCGCTGTACATAACGGAATCGCCAGCTTCAGTAGCGAGGTATTGGTTTTTTTGGCAATTGAAAAGGCCAGAGGAATCAACAGCACTACGCCGACTTCAACAAACAGCGTGATCCCGCAAATCAGCCCGACCAGTACCATAATGACGTCAGCGGAAAGCCAGCGACAGCGCTGTAGCGTCAGGCCGATACGTTCGGCCGCGCCGGACACTTCCATCATTTTGCCAAGAATGGTCCCAAGGCCGATAACCGCGGCGAGGAAGCCCAGCGTACCGCCGATGCCACTCTCAATGGCATTGACCATATCCAGCGGCCCCATACCCATCATCGTACCCACGAAGAAGCTGGCTAACAGCAGCGCCAGAAACGGGTGGAATTTGAACTTCACGATGGTCAAAACGATTAACACGATGCTTATCAGCAGCGTGCTCACAACCCAGATTTGAGAGTGCATAACTCACCTTGCCCTGTGATTAATATAGGGTTATTGGACAAAAATAAGGCATGGTCTGACAAACGATATAAATCCCCTTTCACATGAACCAGATTGCATCAAGTAGGTGATTTACGTCTAATTACGCTTTGTTTATGCGATATGGTTCACCTTGATTCATCTTTGTGCTGATTTTTGCAGCGAACTTTTTTACACTCCGGCGAATGAATCAGGAGGACAGGAGGTGAACATGGATCCCTTACGCGAGGTCAGAAATCGGCTGCTCAATGGCTGGCAGTTGTCAAAGTTGTATACCTTTGAAGTGGCGGCCCGACATCAGTCGTTTGCGCTGGCGGCAGATGAGCTGTCATTAAGCCCCAGCGCTGTCAGCCATCGCATTAATCAGCTGGAAGATGAGCTGGGTATTCAGCTGTTTGTTCGTTCGCATCGTAAAGTGGAACTCACCCACGAGGGCAAGCGGGTGTTCTGGGCGCTGAAATCATCGCTGGATACGCTGAATCAGGAAATCCTTGATATTAAAAATCAGGAGTTGTCCGGGACCCTCACCGTCTACTCACGGCCTTCTATCGCTCAGTGCTGGCTGGTTCCGGCGCTCGGCGACTTTACCCGTCGCTATCCATCGATTTCGCTGACCATGCTGACCGGGAACGACAACGTCAATCTGCAGCGTGCCGGGGTCGATCTGGCCATCTATTTTGACGACGCGCCCTCCGCGCAGCTCACGCACCACTTCCTGATGGATGAAGAGATCCTGCCGGTATGCAGCCCGGACTACGCTCGCCGCCATGACCTAACCGGTTCGCTGGTGAATTTACCGCACTGTACGTTGCTGCATGACAGACAGGCGTGGAGTAACGACTCCGGGACCGATGAATGGCACAGTTGGGCGCAGCATTTTTCGGTGAATCTGCCGACATCGTCGGGAATTGGTTTCGATCGTTCTGATTTGGCGGTGATTGCGGCGATGAATCATATCGGCGTGGCGATGGGCCGAAAGCGGCTGGTGCAAAAACGCCTCGACAGCGGAGAGCTGGTTGCGCCTTTTGGCGATATGGCGCTGAAATGCCATCAGCACTACTACATCACCACCCTGCCAGGCAGACAGTGGCCGAAAATCGAGGCGTTTATTCGCTGGCTTCAGGAACAGGTTAAATAAGCGGGCCGCGAATATTTTTTACGCTTTCTCGCTACACGCAAAGTGAAAAAGCATGCTAAATACGTGATATCACTCCTGATGATTTGCGTAAGGACGACCGTGTTAAAACCGATTGTTTCCCTTTTACTGTTAGCCAGCGCCACCGTGTGTGCCGCGCAACCTGTGCTGACTGCGGCGCAGTATGCGCAGCAGCTTGGCGTTGGGATGGACGTAGACTGGGCGCGCACCGATCGGGGTATCCGTGAATTCGATCCGCTGGTGGTGCGGGATTACAGGGCTAAAGGGTTAACCCACGTGCGTATTCGCGTGGCGGGAGAGCCCACGGAGGCGCGGCTTATACATCTGCGCAAGCTGGTGGAAGCCTGCGAGCAGTATGGCGTGATCCCGATAATTGCCTATCAGGCTGACGAATATAAAAAAGATCCCAGTACCGGTAACGAAAAAGAGGTGGTTAGCTGGTGGGTGGCGGTGGCGCATTACTTTGGTCAAAGCTCGCCGTTGCTGGGTTTCGACCTGATATACGAACCCTCTGATAAGCTCAACCATAATCAGGTATCGCTCAATCGGGTGTATGACAAAACCATTCGTACTGTCCATGCCATCGACCCGCAGCGGATGATTTTTATCGCGCCGCGACTACGCGCCGCGCCGGAAGATTTGCCTGACCTGAAACTGCCGCCGCAAAGTCAGAATACCGTGCTGGCTCAATGGCATATTTTTCCGTGGGGGCCGCTGAAAAATAACGGTAAATATCCGTGGACCTCAGGCACAGCGGCAGAAAAGGCCGCTATTCGCGCTCGTATCAATACCGCCATTCATTGGCAGCAGAAAACGGGTCATGTCAGTTGGGTGGGAGGGTGGTCGCCAGGAGAAACCATCAGGAACGCGCCTTCTGCCTCGCAAATGGCGTTTGCCCGCTTTATGGCGTGCGAACTGAAAAAAGCGAAAATTCCCTATGCTATCAATGCGGATACGCAGTTTTATGATGGCGAGGAAGGCGCCTGGCGTCCGGCGCTGGAGCCGTTACTGACGACTATGATCGCGCCTGAATGCGAAAAGCCCGGCGATAAGCCGGGCCATCATACGCTTAAACCGCCTGCCCCTGATGCGACACGCGTGACGCCAGCGGAAGCCAGCAAACAAAAATCAACAGTCCCATAAGGGTCATCAGCAGGCCCAAACTGGCTTGCCCGGTCTGCGGCAGCATTGCAGAGAACCACGCCAGCACGCCGGAACCAATATTCTGTAATCCCCCAACCAGCGCACCGGCAGTGCCTGCCAGGAATGGGAAAGGCTCCATTGCGCCACTGGTTGCCAGCGGAAACAGCATCCCGGCACCGAAGAAAAATAGTGCGGCGGGAATCAGCAGCGTCCAGACGTTCATCACGTCAAACAGACCCGGGATCCACATCATTAAACCGGCTACCAGACAGCAGATAACCGACTGCCACATCAGCGTCGAGAAACGCTTATTCGGGCGACCGGCGAACCAGGCGCCGAAAAATGCCGCCGGGATGGGCAGAATAAACAGGATACTGACCACCATGCTGCTTAAACCGAGCCTTGCGCCCAACAATACCCCGGAGCAGGCCTCGAAGACCGCAACGCCCGCCAGGCCGCCGATCAGCATCAGCACGTAACAGGTGAAAGAACTGTTACCAAACAGCGTTTTATAGCTGGCGATAAGGCGTGGACGCGGTGCGCCCGCAGGACGCGTTTCCGGCATCCAGCGCGCCATGCTAAACGTGACGCCCGCGCACAGAACCAGCAGGAAAATGTAACAGGCGCGCCAGTTCCACAAGGTATCCAGCATGCCGCCAATCAGCGGGGCCAGCAGCGGACTCACCAGAATCCCCATGTTTAACAAACTATTCGCGTGGCGCAGCTGCGTGCCTTCGTACAGATCGCGCGGTAAGGTTCGCGCCATTACACCGCCGACGCCTGTGCCCATGCCCTGGATTGCACTGGCGATAATCAGTACCGTCAGGCTGTGAGTGGTAATCGCGACCAGCGTGGCCAGCATAAAAATAGACATTCCGGCGAGGATCACCGGACGGCGGCCAACGCGATCGGAAAGTGGGCCGTAAAACAGTTGTGACAGGCCGTAGGTCAGCAGGTAGGCGGCCATTACGCTTTGCACCGCTCCTTCGCGAACGTTCAGTTCACGCGCCATATCAGCAATCGCGGGGATATAAATGGTTTGCGCCATCTGACCTACCGCCACCAGTAATACCAACATCAACAACAAATTGACGCTTCTATGCCTTTTCATTTCGCTGATTACTTTTAAAAAAGAGAAAAAAGAAGAATAAGGTGCTGTACTTTCCCGTAAATGCGCGTGGAATCTACCACAACAGAAAAAGAAGGCCAGATAGTGGGCTGGAATGTTTACGCGATGAACGGCAGGAAATGTAAACAAAAAGCGGCAACAAATGTTGCCGGATTGCATCGGCTTTACGGCGCGATCATGACAAGCGAAGTAAGACAGCGCCTACGGCAATACCGGCGGCCGCGACAAGGCGTATTCCGGCAACCTTTTCTTTCAGCAGTAGCCAGGCGAGCAGAGCGCCAAACAGAATGGAGGTTTCACGCAGCGCTGCGACCACCGCCAACGGAGCCTGGGTCATGGCCCACAGCGCCAGACCGTAAGAACCCATCGTACCAATTCCACCCAGAATACCTTTCTTCCACTGTTGTACCAGATAGCGTGACGCTTCCCGGCGCCGGGCGATCATCGCCCAGCCCAGCAGACAGGAACCGTTCAGAAAGAAGGTCCACAGCGTATAACCGAGCGCGGTTTCTGATAAGCGTACGCCGGTGCCATCAACCAGCGTGTAACCAGCGATAAAGCAGGCGTTAATGAGCGCCAGTACGATCCCGCGTTGTGAGCTGCTGCGTCCGTTAAATGCCATGCCGAGAATGGCCAGACAGATCGTAGCAATCCCCACCCAGGCAAACACAGACAGGCTATCGCCAAGGAACAAGACGCTGATAATCGCAACCAGCAGCGGTGCTGTCCCACGCATCAGAGGATAGGTCTGGCTCATATCCGAAACCTGATAGGTTTTGGCGACCAGGACCGTATACACCACTTGCAACGCGGTTGAGACGGCCAAAAACGGCAGGCTGGCGGTGGAAGGCTGAGGCGCGAAGGGTAAGCAGATCAATGCCATAATCGCCGCGGAGCCGCTGACGCCAATCGCCGAGTACAGTTTATCGTTTCCAGCTTTAACAATGGCATTCCAACTGGCATGCAGCAGCGCGGCAAACAGCAAAATGCAGAAAACAGAAAGCGTCATGGTGGCGTTCTTCCCTGAGAATGTCATAAAAACGTAACATATTGGCGCGAGACAAGCACCAGGGAGAAGGTGAAAGGGGAGCGGAGTGTTACCCGCTCCCCTTAGGTGCGACTTGAATCCGAATTACTTAACGTATTTCAGAACGGCATCAAGTAGTTGCAGTGCTGCAACAATGAGTTTGAGGATAAGAATAGCGATATCCACGAGGCTCATACGCTCTCCTTTTGGTACAAGGAGCACGGTGCTGACGTACCTCGCCGCTGCCTGTTGCCAGCACCTTTGTTGACATAACACAGTGTGCTCACACGGGGGTTAAGGCGCTGACGGCACCACCCGTTTCAGCCAGGACTTTGATGCGCCGGTTTACGATGCGGCCCCCGCATAACACATTGCGTACCGAGACATTATAGATATACACTGTATAAATTAACAGTATTTTGTGAACATTGTGCCATTCATGTTCCATACTCAAAACCATCAAAATTCGTGCCGAAATTGCGTGTTCTTCGCAGAACGCGTATACTTTTTCCGTTGACATAACACAGTGTGTTCGGCGGCTACCAACCGCACAGCGCTGAAAAAAAACCTCGCTCCGGCGGGGTTTTTTGTTTTCCGACTCTGCACAGCGAAATGTGATCGTTGACGCATTTTTATGCAGATGAAAAATTTTCCATTGTCACGCTGAAAAACCTGTGTTTGTATAAATCCAGTTAATCAACAAACAGACAGGTCCCTAATGAACCCTTCCATGCTGACTGCGACCCTACTAAAAACTGCGCCATCTCGCGCAGCGGTCGTCGTGCGTGTGGTGGTGGTCGTCGGCAATGCGCCGTAGGGTCCGGATCAACACACGATTCCAAAACCCCGCCGGCGCAAACCGGGCGGGGTTTTTCGTTTAAGAGACCTGCCCGAAGCAAAGGCCCAGAATAAAAGGACTGGAGCATGGCAAGTTCGGGCATAACATCCAAGCGTACGCGTTTTACGGGCGCAGAATTCATCGTTCATTTCATGGAACGCCAGGGGATTCAGGTGGTCACCGGTATTCCTGGCGGATCGATTCTTCCCGTCTATGACGCCTTGAGCCAAAGCACGCAAATCCGTCATATCCTGGCGCGCCACGAGCAGGGCGCGGGGTTTATCGCGCAGGGGATGGCGAGAACCGATGGTAAACCCGCCGTCTGTATGGCCTGCAGCGGACCGGGCGCGACCAACCTGGTGACCGCCATTGCCGACGCGCGGCTGGATTCCATCCCGCTGGTGTGTATCACCGGGCAGGTTCCGGCCTCAATGATCGGGACCGACGCCTTCCAGGAAGTCGACACCTACGGCATCTCTATCCCCATCACCAAGCACAACTATCTGGTCCGCCATATCAGTGAATTACCGCAGGTCATGAGCGATGCGTTCCGCATTGCGCAGTCCGGCCGTCCGGGCCCGGTGTGGATAGACATTCCTAAGGATATTCAAACCGCCGTTTTTGAGATTGAAGAGATGCCGGAGCCCGCGCAGAAAATGGCGGCACCGGCGTTCAGCCAGGACAGCATTCGCGATGCTGCAGCCATGATTAACGCCGCACAGCGTCCGGTGCTGTATCTCGGCGGCGGCGTGATTAACGCGCCTGAGCGGGTTCGTGAACTGGCAGAAAAAGCCATGCTGCCCACCACCATGACCTTAATGGCGCTCGGTATGTTGCCGAAAGCGCATCCGCTGTCGTTAGGCATGTTAGGTATGCACGGCGCGCGCAGCACTAACTTTATTCTGCAAGAAGCGGACTTATTGATTGTTCTGGGTGCACGTTTTGATGACCGGGCGATTGGTAAAACCGAGCAGTTCTGTCCGAACGCCAAAATCATCCACGTGGACATCGACCGCGCGGAGCTGGGTAAAATCAAACAGCCACACGTGGCGATTCAGGCGGATGTCGATGAGGTTCTGGCGCAACTGATCCCATTAATTGACGCGCAGCCGCGAGAGTCGTGGCATCAAATGGTGGCCGATTTACAACGCGAATTCCCCTGCAGCATTCCGCAGGAAAGCGACCCGCTCAGCCACTATGGGCTGATCAACGCCGTAGCGGCCTGCGTGGATGACAACGCCATTATCACCACCGACGTAGGCCAGCATCAGATGTGGGCCGCACAGGCTTACCCGCTGAACCGTCCGCGTCAGTGGCTGACCTCCGGCGGTCTGGGAACCATGGGCTTTGGCCTGCCGGCGGCAATTGGCGCAGCGCTGGTCAACCCGGACAAAAAGGTGCTGTGCTTCTCCGGCGACGGTAGCCTGATGATGAATATTCAGGAAATGGCGACGGCCAGCGAAAATCAACTGGATATTAAAATCATCCTGATGAATAACGAAGCGTTGGGTCTGGTGTATCAGCAGCAGAGTTTGTTCTATAAGCAGGGCGTTTTTGCGGCGACATATCCGGGGATGATTAACTTTATGCAGATAGCCGCCGGGTTTGGCCTCGAAACCTGCGATTTGAATAACGAAGCGGATCCACAGGCAGCGTTGCAGGAGATTATTAATCGCCCTGGACCTGCGCTGATCCACGTGCGCATCGATGCCGAAGAAAAAGTGTACCCGATGGTGCCGCCGGGTGCGGCAAACACAGAAATGGTGGGGGAATAAGCCATGCAACAGCAGACTCATGACAACGTAATCCTGGAACTCACCGTACGCAACCATCCGGGCGTAATGACCCACGTCTGCGGGCTGTTTGCCCGCCGCGCGTTCAACGTGGAAGGCATTCTCTGTCTACCGATTCAGGACAGCGACAAGAGCCGCATCTGGCTACTGGTCAACGACGATCAGCGTCTTGAGCAGATGATAAGCCAGATCGACAAGCTGGAAGATGTGGTGAAAGTGGCCCGCAACCAGTCCGACCCGTCGATGTTTAACAAAATCACGGTTTTCTTTGAGTGAGTTAGTCGCCGTCTGAATCCGGGGTGATGACTTTGACAGAACCGTTCCGGCAGTGGGTTGCGTAATCTGCCGGCAACGGGCGATCGCTTATCAGTACGTCAAAAGTGGAAAGCGGACCAATGCTGGCGGGAGCAACCTCATCAAACAGGGCGTGGCGGGTCAGCAGAATTTTGCGCAATCCGCGTTCCATCGCTTTGCGTTTGGTGGCCAGATCGTCCGGATTGAACCAGCTAACGCCGAAATGCTCATGGACTCCGCTGGCAGAGATAAACACTTTTCGTGGGTTGAGCGCATCCAGCGGAGAGGGATTGCTGGTGTCGTAAAAGGCATCACTTTTCGCCCGATAGGTGCCCCCGCAAAGAATCACCGTGGCGTTGGGTTTTTCATTTAGCGCCACGAATACCCGGTGTGAGTAGCAAATTCCGGTAAAGGTAATATCGTCCGGGATCATGCTGACGACTAATGGCATTTCGGCACCATTATCAAAAAAGACCAGATCGTTTTCACTGACCAGTCCCGCGGCCAGAATGGCAACCGGTAAATCGTCGCGATGATACTGCTTTTGCACGGGGAGCGGAGCGTTAACGAGGGTGGCGGGCTTGTTCACCATCACGATGTAACCACCGAGTAGCGTAAGCGGCAATGGTTCGTCATCCTGGCTGAGATCCCGACGGATGGTCATCACGGAAACCTCCAGCATGCGCGCCGCCTCTTTCAGATGGATTCTGTCGGTCTTCTTCAACAATTCCATCAGACGTCGAATACGTTCTTTTTGCTTGGTTTCCATGCACACTCTCCACGAATCATGTTTTCATGTTCCTTCAGTAACATTTATGTGTTTCTGGGAACATGACATTGCTGCATTACTATACGTCTGACCATTGGGAAATAAAAGCGTGTTTTTACACGTTTTATTGATTATAAGCAGCGAGTTTTCAGTCAATTGTAAGCAAGTTAATCATTTTGAGTGTGATAGAGACGCAACATTTAGCATAATAAATAAACAATAAAATGATCCTCCAATCGCGATCCTAGTCACAAATGATACGGAAGTAACATGATAATGTTATTTTAATATCATTGTTGTGTGATTGTTTCTGAGAGGTAGTAAAATGGATATCGCGGTTATTGGCTCCAACATGGTGGATCTCATCACCTACATCAACCAGATGCCCAAAGAAGGGGAAACGCTGGAAGCACCCGCCTTTAAAATTGGTTGTGGCGGTAAAGGGGCAAATCAGGCCGTTGCGGCTGCTAAGCTCAATTCCAAAGTGCTGATGCTGACGAAAGTCGGTGATGATATTTTTGCGGATAACACCATTCGTAATCTCGAATCCTGGGGGATTAATACGACCTATGTCGAAAAGGTACCCTGCACCAGCAGCGGCGTTGCACCGATCTTTGTTAATGCAAACTCCAGCAACAGCATTCTAATTATTAAAGGCGCCAACAAGTTTCTCTCCCCGGAAGATATCGATCGCGCGGCGGAAGATCTGAAAAAGTGTCAACTTATTGTCCTGCAGCTGGAAGTACAGTTGGAAACGGTTTATCACGCGATTGAATTCGGTAAAAAACACGGTATTGAAGTGTTATTAAATCCCGCCCCTGCATTACGGGAATTAGATATGTCTTATGCCTGTAAATGCGATTTCTTCGTGCCAAATGAAACCGAGCTCGAAATATTAACCGGTATGCCGGTGGATACCTATGACCATATTCGCGCCGCGGCACGTTCTTTGGTCGATAAAGGTCTGAACAATATTATCGTCACCATGGGGGAGAAAGGCGCTCTGTGGATGACGCGTGACCAGGAAGTCCATGTCCCGGCGTTTAAAGTGAACGCTGTCGATACCAGTGGCGCAGGTGACGCTTTCATCGGTTGTTTTGCCCACTATTACGTTCAAAGCGGTGATGTCGAAGCCGCCATGAAAAAAGCCGCTCTCTTCGCTGCATTCAGCGTTACCGGGAAAGGCACTCAATCATCTTATCCAAGCATCGAACAATTTAATGAGTTTCTTACCTTAAACGAATAATACTCCTGCATTGTAAAAGGTAGCACTATGAACGATAAAAACATCATTCAGATGCCCGACGGCTATCTGAATAAGACGCCTCTGCTCCAGTTTATTTTGTTATCCTGTTTATTCCCTTTATGGGGATGCGCAGCCGCATTAAATGATATTCTGATTACGCAATTCAAAAGCGTATTTTCACTCAGCAACTTTGCTTCGGCATTAGTTCAGAGTGCCTTTTATGGCGGTTATTTTTTAATTGCGATTCCGGCATCTTTGGTGATTAAAAAGACCAGTTATAAAATCGCCATCTTAATGGGACTGACCCTTTATATTGTTGGCTGTACGCTCTTTTTCCCGGCATCGCACATGGCCACCTACACCATGTTCCTCGCGGCAATTTTTGCGATTGCGATTGGCCTGAGCTTCCTGGAAACCGCAGCCAACACCTACAGCTCCATGATTGGCCCAAAAGCGTATGCCACCCTGCGCCTGAACATCAGCCAGACCTTTTACCCCATTGGCGCAGCCGCCGGTATTCTGCTGGGTAAATATCTGGTCTTCTCTGAAGGCGAGAGTCTGGAAAAACAGATGGCTGGGATGAACGCGGAGCAGATCCACAACTTTAAAGTGTTGATGCTGGAAAATACCCTTGAGCCTTACAAGTACATGATTATGGTGCTGGTTGTGGTGATGGTGTTGTTCCTGCTGACCCGCTTCCCGACCTGTAAAGTCGCGCAAACGGCGAGTCATAAACGTCCGTCAGCGATGGATACGCTGCGTTATCTGGCCAGCAATGCCCGTTTCCGCCGTGGGATTGTGGCGCAGTTCCTGTACGTGGGGATGCAGGTCGCGGTGTGGTCATTTACCATCCGTCTGGCGCTGGAATTGGGTGATATCAACGAGCGCGACGCCTCAACCTTCATGGTCTATAGCTTTGCCTGCTTCTTTATCGGCAAGTTTATCGCCAACATCTTGATGACACGCTTCAATCCGGAAAAAGTGCTGATCCTCTACTCCATCATTGGCGCACTGTTTCTGGTCTATGTTGCGCTGGCGCCAAGCTTCAGCGCCGTGTACGTTGCCGTACTGGTGAGCGTCCTGTTTGGACCCTGCTGGGCGACAATCTATGCCGGTACGCTAGATACCGTGGATAACGAACATACTGAAATGGCGGGAGCAGTCATTGTCATGGCGATTGTTGGTGCAGCGGTGGTTCCGGCAATTCAGGGCTATGTGGCCGATATGTTCCACTCGCTACAACTCTCGTTCCTGGTCTCCATGTTGTGCTTCGTGTACGTCGGTATCTACTTCTGGCGTGAAAGCAAAGTGCGCAATAACCTGGCTGAAGCGACTGTTTCCTGAGGAGAGCGATCATGACAACACGTATCACGCTGTGGCGGGAACTCTTTGCAGAGCATCCGCGAATCTTACTGAAGAATAGCGACTTCACGGTTACCGCATTTCGTTACGCCAGCGGTGTGGAAGGGCTGAAGATAGAAAACAGTCGTGGACATCTGGTTATTCTGCCCTGGATGGGGCAGATGATCTGGGATGCTCAGTTTGACGGGCATGAACTGACCATGCGCAACATGTTCAGTCAGCCGAAACCGGCTGCGGAAGTGGTAGCGACATACGGCTGCTTTGCTTTCCACTCGGGTATATTGGCTAATGGCTGCCCTTCGCCGGAAGATTCTCACCCGTTGCATGGCGAAATGGCCTGTGCCGCGATGGATGAGGCCTGGCTGGAGCTGGAGGGAGAGAATTTGCGCGTGAGCGGACGCTACGAGTATGTGATGGGGTTCGGTCATCATTATCAGGCGCATCCTGCGGTGGTTATGCGCAAAGCGAGTGCGCTGTTTGATATTCAGATGGCGGTCACCAACCTCGCCTCAGTGGCAATGCCTTTACAGTATATGTGCCATATGAACTATGCCTACGTACCGGAAGCGACCTTCAGCCAGAATATCCCGGATGAAGCCATGAAGCTGCGTGAGTCGGTACCCGCGCATGTTAAGCCTACCGAGCAGTGGCTGGCGTTTAATCAGCGGATCATTCAGGGCGAGACCTCGCTGGGGCGCCTCAACGAGCCCGATTTTTACGATCCGGAAATCGTTTTCTTCGCTGACCAACTGGACCGATACACGGATAAGCCTGAATTTCGCATGATCGCACCTGATGGCACCACGTTCGTGACGCGTTTCTCCAGCGCGGAGCTGAATTATGTCACCCGTTGGATCCTCTATAACGGCGATCAGCAGGTGGCAGCCTTTGCCCTACCTGCGACCTGTCGCCCTGAAGGCTTCCTGGCGGCGCAGCGAAAAGGCACGTTGATTCAGCTAGAACCGCAGCACACCCGCACATTTACCGTCACAACTGGCATCGCCTGATCGCTCAAGGCTTAAACAGCAGCGCGTCGGAACACAAAATCCTTCAAGCTGCATAAGGCGGCAAGTCTGCTCACCTCAGAAGCTTACTCAAGTCAGTGACTGGGGTGAGCAGACCAAGCCAACGCAGAGGCTGCTTGAAGGATAAAGTGTATATCGTTAAGGTAAGCACGTTTTTTATCCCCCAGGACAGAACCCATGATCACCGTTGCCCTTATCGACGACCACACTATCGTCCGCTCCGGCTTTGCCCAGTTGCTGGGGCTGGAACCTGATTTGCAGGTTGTGGCTGAGTTCGGCTCAGGCAGTGAGGCGCTGGCGGGATTACCGGGACGTGGCGTGCAGGTATGTATCTGTGATATCTCGATGCCTGATATCTCCGGTCTTGAACTGTTAAGCCAGTTGCCAAAAGGGATGGCGATTATCATGCTCTCCGTCCACGACAGCCCGGCGCTGGTGGAGCAGGCGCTCAACGCGGGCGCGCGTGGTTTCCTTTCTAAACGCTGTAGCCCTGATGAGCTGATCGCGGCGGTGCATACCGTGGCGACCGGCGGCTGCTATTTGACGCCGGATATCGCCGTCAAACTGGCGGCTGGTCGTCAGGATCCGTTGACCAAACGCGAACGTCAGGTGGCGGAGAAACTGGCGCAAGGCATGGCGGTCAAAGAGATTGCCGCCGAACTGGGCCTGTCGCCGAAAACGGTGCACGTGCATCGCGCTAACCTGATGGAAAAACTGGGCGTTAGCAACGATGTCGAACTGGCCCGCCGGATGTTTGACGGCTGGCAATGAACACGCTCTGTTCCCGGTTAATCACCGTTGTTGCCTGCTTCTTTATCTTCTCTGCCGCGTGGTTCTGCTTGTGGAGTATCAGCCTGCACCTGGTTGAGCGCCCGGAGCTGGCGGTACTGCTGTTTCCGTTTGGCCTGCGTCTGGGGCTGATGCTGCAATGTCCACGCGGCTACTGGCCGGTGCTGCTGGGTGCGGAATGGCTGCTTCTTTTCTGGCTGGCGCAGGAAGTGGCGCTGGCTCACTTGCCACTTTTGATGATCGGGAGCTTCCTCACGTTACTCCCGGTGATGCTGATTTCGCGCTACCGCCATCAGCGCGACTGGCGCACGCTGCTGTTACAGGGCGCGGCGCTGACGGCGGCGGCGTTGCTGCAATCGCTGCCCTGGCTTGGGCAAGGCGAAGAGGCGTGGAATGCCCTACTGCTGACGCTCACTGGTGGATTAACGCTGGCTCCGATCTGTCTGGTTTTCTGGCACTATCTTACCAGCACCACCTGGTTGCCGCTGGGCCCGGCGGTGGTGTCTCAGCCAGTGAACTGGCGCGGGCGGCATCTGGTCTGGTATCTGCTGCTGTTTAGCGTCAGCCTGTGGTTGCAGCTTGGCCTGCCCGATGAACTGTCGCGCTTCACGCCGTTTTGCCTCGCACTGCCGATCATTGCGCTCGCCTGGCACTACGGCTGGCAGGGAGCGCTGATTGCCACGTTAATGAACGCCATTGCGCTGATTGCCAGCCAGACCTGGCACGATCATCCCGTCGACCTGTTGCTCTCCCTGCTGGTGCAAAGCCTGACCGGGCTGCTGCTCGGCGCGGGGATCCAGCGTCTGCGCGAGCTTAACCAGTCGCTGCAAAATGAATTAGCGCGCAACCATCGTCTGGCTGAACGCCTGCTGGAGACCGAAGAGAGCGTGCGCCGGGATGTGGCGCGCGAACTGCACGATGATATCGGTCAGACCATCACCGCCATTCGCACCCAGGCGGGCATTGTCCAGCGGCTGGCGCCGGAAAACGCAGGGGTGAAGCGCAGCGGGGCGCATATCGAACAACTTTCTCTTGGCGTTTACGATTCGGTGCGTCGTCTGTTGGGTCGTCTGCGTCCGCGCCAGTTGGATGATCTCACGCTGGAACAAGCCATCCGCTCATTGATGCGTGAAATGGAGCTGGAAAGCCGCGGCATCGTCAGCCACCTTGACTGGCGAATTGACGAATCTGCACTCAGCGAAAGTCAGCGGGTGACGCTGTTTCGCGTCTGTCAGGAAGGGCTGAACAACATCGTTAAGCACGCCAACGCCAGCGCGGTGACGCTTCAGGGCTGGCAGCAGGATGAACGGCTGATGCTGGTGATTGAGGACGATGGCAGCGGCCTGCCGCCGGGGTCGAATCAGCAGGGATTTGGCCTCACCGGGATGCGTGAACGTATTACCGCCCTCGGGGGATCGCTCTCGATTTCCTGTACGCACGGCACGCGGGTCAGCGTGTCGTTACCCCAGCGTTATGTGTAAGGAGCGGTCATGTTTTCGTTTTTAAAAGCCCCAGTCAGCGCGCCGCTCATCACCGATAAGCGTGAAGTGGATGCCCTCTACCGCTACTGGCGGCGGCATATTCTGACCACTATCTGGCTCGGCTACGCGCTGTTCTATTTCACACGCAAGAGCTTCAACGCCGCCGTACCGGATATCCTCACCAGCGGCGTGCTGACCCGCAGCGACATTGGTCTGTTGGCGACGCTGTTTTACATCACCTACGGCCTGTCGAAGTTTGTTTCCGGTATCGTCAGTGACCGTTCCAACGCCCGTTATTTTATGGGGTTTGGGCTTATCGCCACCGGCGTGGTGAACATTCTGTTTGGCTTCTCCACCTCGCTCTGGGCTTTTGCGGTGCTCTGGGCGCTGAACGCCTTTTTCCAGGGCTGGGGGTCGCCGGTCTGCGCGCGTTTATTGACTGCGTGGTATTCGCGTACCGAACGCGGCGGCTGGTGGGCGCTGTGGAATACTGCGCACAATGTTGGCGGGGCGCTGATCCCGATCGTGATGGCGGCGACGGCGCTGCATTACGGCTGGCGTGCCGGGATGATGATCGCCGGGCTGCTGGCGATTGTAGTGGGGATTTTTCTCTGCTGGCGGCTGCGCGACAGGCCGCAGGCGATTGGTCTGCCGCCGATTGGCGACTGGCGCCATGATGAGCTGGAAATCGCCCAGCAGCAGGAAGGCGCAGGGCTGAGCCGTAAAGAGATCCTCACCCGCTATGTATTGCTGAATCCCTATATCTGGCTGCTGTCGCTGTGTTACGTGCTGGTGTACGTCGTCCGCGCCGCCATCAACGACTGGGGCAATCTGTATATGTCGGAGACGCTCGGCGTGGATCTGGTGACCGCCAATACCGCCGTGACCATGTTCGAATTGGGCGGATTTATCGGCGCGCTGGTCGCAGGCTGGGGCTCGGACAAACTGTTTAACGGCAACCGCGGTCCAATGAACCTGATTTTCGCTGCCGGAATTTTGCTCTCCGTGGGCTCGTTGTGGCTGATGCCGTTCGCCAGTTACGTGATGCAGGCGGCGTGCTTCTTCACCACCGGATTCTTCGTCTTCGGCCCGCAAATGCTGATCGGCATGGCGGCGGCGGAGTGCTCGCACAAAGAGGCAGCGGGCGCGGCAACCGGATTTGTCGGGCTGTTTGCCTATCTGGGGGCATCGCTTTCCGGCTGGCCGCTGGCGAAGGTGATGGAGGTCTGGCACTGGACCGGATTCTTTGTGGTGATCGCCATTGCGGCGGGGATTTCCGCGCTGCTGCTGCTGCCGTTTTTGAACGCCCAGGCTCCACGCGAACTCAACGAAGCGTGATGCACCTCACCTTTTTGTCCTGAGTAGGGCAAAACTAAGAAATTTTCCCGGTTTCACCTGGACGCTGTCTCAGGCGCGTCTCCCGGCTGATTTTTACAATGCCTGCCATTCGCATGTATAAAAATTAGCTCGGGAGTGTCAAATGCTGGCCTTTCTAAACCAGGTACGCAAGCCGACCCTGGATCTGCCGCTCGATGTGCGGCGCAAAATGTGGTTCAAACCGTTCATGCAGTCCTATCTGGTGGTCTTTATTGGCTACCTGACCATGTATCTGATCCGCAAAAACTTCAACATCGCGCAGAACGACATGATCTCCACCTACGGGCTGAGCATGACGCAGCTGGGGATGATTGGCCTGGGCTTCTCCATCACCTACGGCGTGGGTAAAACGCTGGTTTCCTACTACGCAGACGGCAAAAATACCAAGCAGTTCCTGCCGTTTATGCTGATCCTCTCCGCCATCTGTATGCTCGGCTTCAGCGCCAGCATGGGGGCGGGTTCAACCAGCCTGTTCCTGATGATCGCCTTCTACGCGCTGAGCGGTTTTTTCCAGAGTACCGGTGGCTCGTGTAGCTATTCCACCATCACCAAATGGACGCCGCGTCGCAAGCGGGGTTCTTACCTCGGCATGTGGAATATCTCCCATAACCTCGGTGGTGCGGGTGCGGCTGGCGTGGCGCTGTTTGGCGCCAACTATCTGTTCGACGGTCACGTCATTGGTATGTTTATCTTCCCGTCAATTATCGCCCTGATTGTCGGCTTTATCGGCCTGCGCTACGGCAGCGACTCCCCGGAGTCTTATGGCCTCGGTAAAGCTGAAGAGCTGTTCGGCGAGGAGATAAGCGAAGAGGACAAAGAGACTGAAGAAAATGAGATGACCAAATGGCAGATCTTTGTTGAATACGTGCTGAAAAACAAAGTGATCTGGCTGCTGTGCTTCTCCAACATTTTCCTGTACGTGGTGCGCATCGGTATCGACCAGTGGTCCACTGTCTACGCTTTCCAGGAGCTGAAGCTCTCCAAAGAGGTGGCGATTCAGGGCTTTACCCTGTTTGAAGTGGGCGCGTTGGTCGGCACGTTACTGTGGGGTTGGCTCTCTGACCTGGCTAACGGTCGTCGTGCGCTGGTAGCCTGTGTGGCGCTGGCGTTGATTATCGCGACCCTGGGCGTTTATCAGCACGCCAGCAACCAGTATGTCTATCTGGCTTCGCTGTTTGCGCTGGGCTTCCTGGTGTTTGGTCCTCAGCTGTTAATCGGCGTTGCAGCCGTCGGATTCGTACCGAAAAAAGCGATCGGCGCAGCCGACGGGATTAAAGGCACCTTCGCATATCTGATTGGTGACAGCTTCGCCAAGCTGGGTCTGGGGATGATTGCCGACGGCACGCCGATTTTTGGTCTGACCGGCTGGGCGGGCACGTTCGCCGCGCTGGATACCGCCGCCATCGGTTGTATCTGCCTGATGGCCATCGTGGCCGTGTTTGAAGAACGTAAAATTCGCCGCGAGAAAAAAATTCAACAATTGAAAGTCGCTTAAGTTAAGTGTGCATTGGTAACTTTTGCCCGCCTGAATGGCGGGCTTTTTTATGCCGCGGATCCATCCTGAATCGCGTTGATACGTTCAGTCGTCGACAGAGAGGAATTTGCCGTTATGATGGGCATCCTGTCTGGTAATGGATGTGCGCATGATTTGGATAATGCTGGCCACATTGGTCGTTGTTTTTGTAGTGGGTTTTCGGGTGTTGACGTCCGGATCTCGACGGGCAATTCGCCGTCTGAGCGAGCGACTGAATATTGATGTTGTGCCGGTAGAGTCGATGATCGATCAGATGGGAAAAGTACAGGGTGAGGCTTTTTTACAGTACCTCCACCGCCCAGATGAATCGCATCTGCAAAATGCTGCCCAGGTGTTGTTGATCTGGCAAATCGTTATTGTCGACGGCAGTGAGTCGAATCTGCTGCAATGGCACCGTTGGCTGCAAAAAGCCCGATTGGCCACGCCGGTTACTGATGCACAGGTGCGTCTGGCGCTCGGTTTTCTGCGCGAGATAGAGCCGGATATGCAGGAGTTTAATGCGTTTCAGATGCGCTATAACGCCTTTTTCCAGCCCGAAGATGGCGTGCACTGGCTGCACTGACAGTCATGCTTGTTGGCGTTACGTGACTCAGGCCGACAAAGGGACCCTGCCGCTGGTCGAATAAGACACGTCGACATTCAGCGGTAAAGTTGCCAAAACGTTAAATACGTCACAAATTTAATGTTACACTGCGTAACTTTTCTGCAATAACCCCACGCAGGTAACAAAATGAGTGAAGCTGTTGAACAAAAATCCCGCGCTGAGGCAAATGCCCGACCGAACTGGTCGGCGGTATTCGCCGTGGCGTTCTGCGTTGCCTGCCTGATAACCGTTGAGTTTCTGCCCGTTAGCCTGTTAACGCCGATGGCGCAGGATCTGGGGATTTCTGAAGGTGTTGCCGGACAATCGGTGACTGTGACGGCATTTGTTGCCATGTTCGCCAGCCTGTTTGTGACGCAAATTATCCAGGCGACCGATCGTCGCTACGTGGTGATCGTGTTTTCGGTGCTGCTGACGCTCTCCTGCCTGCTGGTTTCCTTTGCCAACTCTTTTTCACTGCTGCTCATTGGCCGCGCCTGCCTCGGTCTGGCGCTTGGCGGATTCTGGGCGATGTCAGCGTCGCTGACCATGCGTCTGGTTCCCGCCCGTACGGTACCGAAAGCGCTGTCGGTGATTTTTGGCGCGGTCTCTGTCGCGCTGGTGATTGCCGCGCCGCTGGGGAGTTTTTTGGGCGGTATTATCGGCTGGCGCAACGTGTTTAATGCGGCGGCGGTAATGGGCGTGCTGTGCACGATTTGGGTGGTGAGAGCGCTGCCGTCGTTGCCAGGTGAACCTTCGCATCAGAAACAAAATATGTTCAGCCTGCTGCAGCGCCCGGGGGTGATGGCCGGGATGATTGCCATCTTTATGTCCTTTGCCGGACAGTTCGCATTCTTTACCTATATTCGCCCGATCTATATGAATCTGGCAGGCTTTGAAGTTGATGGCCTGACGTTGGTGCTGCTGAGTTTTGGTATCGCCAGCTTTGTCGGGACGTCGCTCTCCTCGGTAGTTCTGAAGCGCTCGGTCAAACTGGCCTTAGCCGGTGCGCCGCTGTTGCTGGCGCTTAGCGCGCTGGTCCTGATCCTGTGGGGTAGCGACAAAGTTGTGGCGGCAGGTATTGCGATTATCTGGGGCCTGGCGTTTGCGTTAGTTCCGGTCGGCTGGTCGACGTGGATCACCCGATCGCTTGCCGATCAGGCAGAAAAAGCCGGATCCGTCCAGGTCGCCGTGATCCAACTTGCCAATACCTGCGGGGCAGCGGTGGGAGGCTATGCGCTCGATAACCTCGGACTGCTTTCACCCCTGATGCTTTCCGGCAGCCTGATGCTGCTGACGGCGCTTCTGGTCACGATGAAGGTCAGAATACAGTGAGATTGTTGCCTGATGGCGCGCAGCTTTCAGGCAACACCGTTATCTGACGACTGAATCAATCAAAACCCTTGTTTTCGGCGGTATGGGCAAACCATTCGCCGCTTTTCTTCACCGTACGTTTTTGCGTATCTAAATCTAACTGGACAAAACCGTAGCGGTTTTTATATCCGTTGAGCCAGGACCAGTTATCAATAAAGGTCCACATATGGTAGCCAAGACAATTACACCCTTCGCTAATGCCTTTATGTAGCCATTTAAGATGCGCGGAAACAAATTCAATACGGTAGCTGTCGTTGATTTGGTCCTGCTGAATAAAACGTTGCTCATTTTCGACTCCCATGCCGTTTTCAGAAATAAAACAGCGCGGGTTGCCGTAGTTATCACGCAGATTAGTAATAATATCGTAAATACCTGGCTCGTAAATTTCCCAGCCACGGTAAGGGTTCATTTTACGCCCCGGCATTTCGTAATAATCAAACAGCCACTCCGGCATAAACGGCGCGTCAGGATTGACGGCAGTATCACGACATTTCACGCGGCGCGGCTGATAATAATTAATACCGAGCAGGTCGATTTTGCCATCGGCGATGAGCTGACTGTCGCCTGGCTGACATGCTGGGAGTTGATCGTACTCTTTTAGCAGCTCTATCAGATCCGCCGGATATTCACCTTTTAGCACCGGGTCAAGGAAGCTGCGGTTAAACAGCAGATCCGCATGGTGCGCAGCTTTTACATCCGCCGGGTGTTGTGAGCGCGGATAAGAGGGCGTTAAATTCAGGATCACACCGATTTCACCGTCATAACTTCCGGCGTGGTACGCGCGTACCGCCGTGGAATGCGCCAGTACGGTGTGATACGCCACGGTGGCCGCGCGTTTGAAATCCACCACATTAGGGTAATGGAAGTCATACAGATAGCCGCCTTCTACCGGGACAATCGGTTCGTTAAAGGTGAACCAGTGCTTCACCCGATTGCCGAACAAGGTAAAACAGGTTTGTGCGTAGCGACCAAACGCCTCAACCACATCACGGTTTTCCCAGCCACCTTTCTCCTGCATCACCATCGGCATATCGAAGTGGAACAGGGTGATAAATGGCGTAATGCCTTGCGCCAGCAGCTCATCGATGACGTTGTTATAGAAATCAACTGCCTGCGGGTTGACGTCGCCAGTACCGTCCGGGATCAGTCGTGACCAACTGATTGAAGTGCGGAAGCTGTTGTGCTTCAGCTGTTTGAGCAGTGCGATGTCCTGTTTCCAGTGCTGATAAAAGGTCGAGGTGTTCGCCGGGCCAACCCCCTGATGGAAACGCCCAGGCTGGCGGTCGAACCACACGTCCCATGTCGTCTGGCTTTTGCCGCCGTTCAGACTATCCCCTTCGGTTTGCAGCGCCGAGCAGGCACTGCCCCACCAAAAGTTTTCGGGAAAACGGTATCGCATTATCTTGCTCCTTGATGTGTTTCATTTCCCTACACAATAGGCGATTTTTCAAAACAGAAACCGGTTACAGCACTCGTTTTTCAATGCGATAGTTACAAATCCGGGCATTCAACTTTGCCCAGCGCTTCCCAGTAGTTGTTCTGATTGTTTCTTTGTATGGCCAGAATGGCTTCGCGTATGTGTTGCTGATTACGGGTATCAGCCATAATCGTTTTTTCCCACACCTCATCCGATGGCGACCCCTGCGGGGTACAAATCTTGCGTAAATCCTTCAATACGGTGTTTTTTTCATGAACGGACTGTAGAGAGCCATAAGCCGAATCGGCCTGCGCCAAACCCGGCAGCATGAAAAGAATGGCAATAAGCGGTAAAACGGCTTGTTTCATGATAATAATCCTTGTTGTCGATGCGCATCATCTCAAGAGTAAGTGTAGACGGCATGCGCCTCACTCATCAGCCTGTGTTAATTTCTAAAAAGAAAATCAGCCAGAAGTTTTAGTTTTTCAGGAGGATAGGATGCAAATACAGATTACAGATACCATTACTGAAGACGATCAAAATGCTCTGCTTGTTGGACTGCGCGCCTACAATCGCCAGTTCCTGAGGACCACCAATTTTGGCGACCTGGCGGTGTACTGGCGCGATGAGCACAATGAAATACTGGGCGGGCTGATCGGTAAAATCAAAGGCGAATGGCTGTGTATTGATTTCCTGTGGATGCATGACTCGCTGCGTAAAGGCGGTTACGGCACAAAGTTGATGCAGGCCGCTGAACAGACGGCGCGTGAGAGAGGATGCCTGCATGCGCTGGTGGACACGATGAGTTTCCAGGCGCTGCCGTTTTATCAGAAAAACGGCTATCAGTTGCAAATGACCCTCGATAACTTTCCAGAAACCGGTTCCGCGCGCCATTATTTGTCGAAAACGTTTTGATGACCGGAAGGACTGCAAAAGGGATGAGCTAACGGCACATTCCGACTAACTTTCCTTTTCGCATTATGCTTTTTTCTTCTTGCTGATGCTTTTTCGTTTTTTAAACCGCAGCGGCCTTCCCGCTATAGTCATTTCATTACTCATCAGGCGGTTATTGCAAAAGGAAAAAACGTGAAACTGAAAATACCTTATTTCGGGGCTGGGGCGGCGTTATTACTGGCGGGATTATTGCTGGCAGGATGCGATCAGCAGAACAATGATGCAAAGCATATTAAAGTGGGCGTGATTAACGGTGCAGAGCAGGATGTGGCGGAAGTCGCGAAGAAAGTCGCTAAAGAAAAATATGGCCTGGAGGTGGAATTGGTGGGGTTTAGCGGTTCTCTGCTGCCCAACGATGCCACTAATCATGGTGAGCTGGATGCCAACGTCTTCCAGCATCGTCCGTTCCTTGAACAAGATAATAAAGCGCACGGCTATAAGCTGGTAGCGGTGGGCAATACCTTTGTGTTCCCGATGGCGGGTTATTCGAAGAAAATCAAAACTGTTGCTGAACTAAAAGACGGTGCGACGATTGCGATACCTAACGATCCGACCAACCTTGGGCGGGCGCTGTTGCTGCTACAAAAAGAGAAGTTAATCACTCTGAAAGCGGATACCGGCCTGCTGCCAACGGCGCTGGATATTACGGATAATCCGCGACATCTGAAAATTATGGAACTGGAAGGGGCGCAGCTACCGCGCGTGCTGGACGATCAAAAAGTGGATGTGGCGATTATCAGTACCACCTACATCCAGCAAACCGGGCTTTCTCCGGTACATGACAGCGTATTTATCGAAGACAAAAATTCACCGTACGTGAACATTCTGGTGGCGCGAGAAGACAATAAAGATGCCGAGAATGTGAAAGAATTCCTGCAATCTTATCAGTCACCGGAAGTGGCGAAGGCGGCAGAAACTATCTTTAACGGCGGCGCAGTTCCGGGCTGGTAATCATCACCCGTTGCCGCGCCGGTTGGGGTTAAACCGCTCTGGCGCGGCGACGTGAGTCCATTGAGATAAGCACGACCGATGAGAGGATCAAAAGCGTACCCAGCCAGTCTGGCAGGGTAAAGGTGATGCCTAACAGCAGCAGGGACAGCAACGCACTGCTCAACGGTTCCGCGCAGCTTAAAATGCTCGCTTTCGGTCCGCCAATCATCTGCGCGCCTTTCAGGTACAGGCTAAACGTGAGCGACGTGCCGATGACCACCAGATAGAAAAACGCCAGAATTAAACTGCCATTCACCACGAAATGAGTTCCCTGCCCGGCATAGAACGGCAGTAGGATCATTCCACCGATTAACATACTCCAGCCGACGACCGGCAACGTGCCGTAGCGCGCGATGAGCGTTGAGGGGTAGGTGGTATAGAACGCGGCGGCAAACGCCGAGGCTATTCCCCAAAACAGCGCGGCAGCTGAGATAGATAACGACGTCGGGTTACCGTGGGTGACCAGTAAGAAAGTACCGATGAGCGAGGTGAAGATCGCCGTCAGCACTAAAACCCCCGGCCGCGCTTTGCGCACCACGGAGAACCACGCCACGATAATGGTCGGTGACAAAAATTGCAGCACCGTCGCGGTGGCGGCGTTGGATTTTTCGATGGTCAGCAGGAAGGTTAGCTGTACGGTGAGTGCCCCGACCACGGAAAAAATCAGCAGGCTGATGGCGTCCTTGCGGTTTTTGATAATGGAGAATACGTTGTCGCCGTGAACGAAAGAGAGCATCAGCAGAATGAGCCCCGCGAAAATCAGGCGCGTCATGGTCAGAAACTGCGACGACATCTGGCTTTGTTCCATGATGTACTGCGCGCAAACGCCTGAACTTCCCCATAATACGGCGGCAATCAGGACGTTCATCATCCCTCTTCTGGTGGAACTCATCTTTCCCTCTGCATGTTGTTTTGTTTTATTTGTGTGCAGGCATCATAGCAGAGATAGCGAAGCGAGTGAGACATGACGGGCACAGCCCCCCACACCGCAGGGGGCTTCGGCAGTCATCTTACGGCGCAATCGGCGTCAGATAATCCAGTCGTAGCGGTTCGGCCAGCAGCTCGTTCATTTGCAGAATAAACGTCTGGAAATGGGGCAGGGCGATATGCTCGTCCAGACCGGCCTGACCGCGCCAGGATTCACGAACGTAGAAGACATCCGGTGTGTCGCGCAACTGGAACAGGGCATAGTCAATATTGCCCGGCTCCTGGCGCGTGGGCAGCAGCAGAGCCTGCAGCGCCTGTTTCAGTGCGTCGATTTTCCCCGGTCTGGCTTTCAGTACCGCAATAATTGAAATCACCTCTGAATCAGACATGTTAAAACCCCTCCAGCACAATCTTGCCGACTGAACGACCGGTTTCAATTTGCGCGTGCGCTTTTTGCAAATTCGCCGCGTTGATTGCGCCAAAATGCTCACCCAGTGTGGTGCGAATGGTGTTGTCATCGATCAACTGTGCCACGCGGGTTAATAGCTGATGCTGCGCAATGATGTCGTGGGTGGTAAACATCGAACGGGTAAACATAAATTCCCAGTGCAGCGAAATGCTTTTGGCCTTCAGTGGACGTGCATCGAGGGTTTGCGGATCGTCAATCAGCGCCAGTTTGCCCTGCGGCGCCAGGGCGGCAATAATTTGCGGGTAGTGCTGCTCGGTATTGTTCAGGCTGGCAACGTGCGTCACCTCTTTAATGCCTATCCGAGCCAGCTCTTCCATCAGCGGCTTGCTGTGGTCAATCACATGATGAGCGCCTGCTTCACGTACCCATTTCTGGCTCTGTGGACGTGAAGCGGTACCGATGACTGTCATTTTGGTCAGCTTACTGGCCAGTTGCGTCAGGATAGAACCGACGCCGCCAGCAGCGCCAACAATCAATAACACATCATTTTCATTGCCATTTTCCTCAACGCCCAGACGGTCGAACAGCATTTCCCAGGCGGTGATGGCGGTCAGCGGCAGTGCCGCAGCAGAAGCGTTGTCCAGCGATTGCGGCTTCAGCGCGGTAATACGTTCATCAACCAGCTGAAATTCACTGTTACTGCCAGCGCGACCCAGCGCACCGGCGTACCAGACTTCATCGCCAGGAGCGAACAGGGTGACTGCTTCACCCACGGACTTCACTACGCCAACGGCGTCCCAACCCAGCACGCGGGGCACATCAGCGTTAAAACCTTCGCGGACCTTGGTATCAACGGGGTTGACGGAAATGGCCTTCACTTCAACCAGCAGATCGTGCCCGGAGGCGACGGGCATGGGCAGGTCAATCTCTTGTAAAAATTCAATGTTACTGCCGTCGGTTGCGGCGCGGGTAATAGCGATGGCTTTCATAATCTCTCCGGTTAATAAACCTTCTATCTGTTGAATAATTCGATGGTAAACCGGTAGCAGAACGGGAAAAATAGCCCTTCGGCGACAGGACTTATACTCGGGGAGTGAAAATGTTCCGGCTTGAAGATCTCACGTTGTTTGTCCGCGCCGCGGCGCTAAATAGTTTTAGCGATGCCGCACGCGAAGTCGGCGTTCAGCCTGCTCAGGTCAGTTCTGCTATTAAGCGCCTGGAGTCTACGCTGGCTATCCGCTTGTTCGCCCGCTCCACGCGCAGTCTGCGCCTGACGCCGGAAGGTGAGGTCTGGCTACCCTATGCCCGCCAGATGCTGGACGTGATGCATGCCGGACTGCAAAAAATTCAGACCCCGGAAGATGAAGTTTCAGGCACGCTGCAAATCGCCGTACCTTCCGATCTCGGTCGGAACCTACTGCTGCCGGTCTTTCAGTCGTTTCGACGCCGCTATCCCGCGCTGCGCCTGCGGATTTTTTTCTCCGACCAGGTGACGGATGTCTTTAAAGACCCCGTCGATGTTGCGTTTCGCTATGGCAACACCGAAGACGCATCTTACATTGCGCTGCCTGTCGCACCGGGTAACCGACGCGTGCTGGTGGCATCACCGGAATGGGTTGTGCAAAACGGCGCGCCGCAAACTCCGGATGATTTAACACAGCTCAACGCCATGACCTTCGTCTTACGCGGACGCCTGCACGATCGCTGGACGTTTACGCATAACGGCGAGGTTAGCAGTGTGCAGGTTAACGGCACCATTATGAGCGACGATGCTGAAGTAATCCGACGGCTGGCGATTGCCGGAGAAGGCATCGCGTACAAGTCGTGGCTGGATGTCAGCGAGGATGTGCGTGATGGACAATTGCAGCTACTGATGCCTGATTACCTGGGCGAGAAAGCCCCGCTGAATATGATTTGCCCACATCGTAAGCAGCTTTCAACGGCGGTCCGTCTGCTGCATGACGCCGTGAAGGCGCGGTGTGACACGTTGGGCATTTCCCCGTGAGGTGTTCAATCGCAGGAATATTATTCGATAGCCATACGCATAAATAATAGCTAATCTCTGTTGCTGGCATTAATCTGATCGGAACGCCGATCAGTTAGTGATAATTGTTTCATTGAGTATAGTTTCTTCGATAAATATTATTTCTTAAACTAATGCAGTGTTTATAATATTTATGTTAAGAATTTTTTGGTCGATGATTTAATGACTTGTATATTTATTAAAAGATATTTGACGAGATGCCTTCCGCTACGATATAAAACATAATAGCCCCGATACATGCCTATTTCTTTACCTGATTGTTAAACGCATTGATGCTTTTTGTTATTACGTTATTTATTGGGGTAGGAGAGGGCCATTGAAGTCAAAGACTATAAATGATGTATTGTATTATATAGAAGATAATTTTGTTTCAGGCATTGGTATTGATGACATTTCACAGTTTTCCGGATACAGTCGCAGGCATATACAGAATATTTTAAAACAGCGAATAAATATGCCTGTGGGGCTTTATATTCGTAGGCGACGGATAACCAAAGCAGCAAGCTTGTTACGCCTTACTCATATGGATATTATCGATATTTCAGTGCGGGTGGGATTCGATTCTCAGCAATCTTTCTGCCGTGAATTTAAAAAACTAACCGGTTATACCCCCACAGAATACCGTAAAAATCCCAGTTGGGATCTTTCGCCGTTAATGTCGTTTGTACTGCGCAGTGATATTGTTGTCGGCGAATTGCAACTACGTACCTTACCTGCTGATACCGTGCATGGATTTCAGTACAATTATGACACACCAATCCCGCCTGCCAGTGACTCACATCTGCATCGATTAAATCTAATATTTGAGCAACTTACCAGTTCAAAACAAAATGTGTGGGCATTAACCGATTTCTCGTCTAATCCAAACTCAATGATGCGGTTGAAAGTTAAAAGCATCATTGGTAATAAAAGTCATCATTCGCCCAATGCCTATAATCGTTATGAGTGTCCTTCGGGAACGTATGCCTGTTTTTCATTCAGATTCAAGAAAGAGGACTATCCACTCTATTCAAGATATATTTATTTTAAGATGTTGCCGGAGAGTAAATTAAAAAGAAAGGCAGGTTATGATATTGAAATATTCCATTATAACCAAGAGGATCTTAAAAACAAAATAATTACCTGTGATCATTACATTCCGATAGATACGTAATGTAAAAAAGCTCCACTTGCGTGGAGCAAAGACCTCGCAGTACGCCTAGATTAGGATTGATTATTGGTACTCAGCATTGAAATACAAAACTGAACGTACAATGCCGGGACTGACATTGTTAGCTGTTTGATAATACTGAGCATAAAACGGGATGGAATGATTACCTTTATCTTGAGGTGCTACATTGATATATGAAGGTGTATTGAATTTAACAGGCTGTTGTTGTTGATCTAACACCTGAATGCCGATGCCAGCAGCGCCTTTGGGGTGGATATTCTTTAGTACGCCGATAATACTGCGGTGACCATTCTCTGTGTCGCTCCAGCTTAGAATAACCCGGGAAGGCGTCGTAAAATCACTTTTACAAAGAAGGTCGATAGTAAATGGTTTTCTTCCCGCAGTGCTTCCATAGCCTCTGAATTGCTCAAGTGCTATATCGGGCAGTTTGACGTTGATCGAGCGGTTACCTTTGATTGCGCATGACCGGTTGAGCATCGTGATATATTTTGCCGGCACAATGATATCCACCACGGGCAACGATTGAGCCTCACTTCTGATTTGCAGGTTGATGGAACCCGCAGCGGCTCCTGCCGCAAGCTGATCATCCAGTTTGATCAGCTCAATCTTTATTTTGCTGTTCCTGAATTCATCTGCCGTCGCTCTGAAAGTTGATGGCCACTGGATCGTTTGTCCGGTTGAGGTTTCCAGGGTGACTTTAATGCCAATCCCACTCACATTGCTACGTATAATACCGGGTTGTTTCATTGCGGACCGATCGCCAATAATCTGTGCGGAAAAAGGCTGGTTGTCAGTACAGCCTGACGCCTGAATATTCTGTAGCGAAAGCGTGCGCGTCTGAATAACTCCCCCTGACTGGATTGATTGCTTATCGTTAACGATTTCCGGCGACAAAATAAACTTTTGTGTGGTCAGGGTACATGCAGCACTGGCTGTCTGATGAATGCCCAAGGCACAGCCCAGAATTAAAGCGGTACGTATTACCGACATGTGGCCTCCTGGTTTTTTAACACGATCGTGCATTTCCCTGTTTCCAGTGAAACGAACACTTCTGGTGAGGTGGTTTCATCAATATAAAGCGCACCGCCTTGTCCGACGTAGCCGACATGATTATTGGCATTGTCGCGGATGATGGCACCGAATGGCATTCTCTGCTGACCCTGCAGGCGGGGATAAATAATGTTCTGTTTTCTGAGCGTCGTTTCAAAGGTGACTGGAATGACATTACCTTCGTAAGGCGCAACCTTGGCCTGGGTTTTAGTAAAGTTCAGACCTTCAGTTGAACCTTTTGGATCGATAGTAACGTCATTCACGCGCCACGGACGAAGCCATGGCAGAATGGCGTAGCCATTTTTATCGAAGCGGGTTCCAGGTACGCCTTCAAGATGAGCGCCATGCGCATCAGGCGCATAGACCAGCGCGACGGTATCTGAGCGCTCTGGCGAGAAGGTTATTCCCCCCGCGTGCCCAACCAGCATGCCACTCATTCCACCGCTTACCTGGTGCCATGAGTTACTCTGACTCCACGTCCCGTTCAGCGAGGTATAAGGCGTACGCACCATGCCGTTTGCTCCCCATTCCACACTGCCGCCGCGGAGATAGCCGGTATTGGCTCCCCAAACGATATTGTTTTCCTCATCAGTCGAGGTCGTGAAGCCGAGGCGTGTATTGCTGGCTTTGCCGTTATTGCTGTAGCTATCAGAGGAGATCTGCGTAAAACCGGCGTTATCCCGGGGCAGGAAATAGCTGAATGAGAGCATGATTTGGTCATCTTTGGTGACCGAACCCTGTTGATCCTGATTCCAGAAACGCTGGGCGGATATACTCCAGGTCAGGTTGCCCCAGGCATTGGTGTATCCCACGGCATACTGGCGATAATTATCCTGCTGATCCCAGAACTTCTTAAGAGAGCCGGATAAATAGAATGATCCCCAGGTATCGGATAACGGCTGATTAATACTGGCGCTAAACGACTGCTTCTCGCGTGACGAGAAATATTGGCTGACGAATGCCTGTGCATCCAGGGCATCCAGGGCATCGCGTTGACCGTAAAAGTGATGTGAACTGTATTTTGCCTCCAGCCAGAGCGCGGTTGCCGACCAGGGTAGGGTGCTATTCCATGTCAGACGATACTGTTGTCCTTGTTGACGATTGTCCTCAAGCTTTAGGCGCGATTGGGTGATATCAAGGGCGAATGCGCCGAGCTGGGTGTTCAGACCGCTACCGATGAGGGCTGACTGATAGCGCTCGAATCCAGAGGCCCCGGTATACAACGTTAAATAGTTGTTCAGGCCATACTGCCAGTAGGCCTGGGCTAAAAACGGATCTTCATCATAATTATCTTCATCGACGGTGCCGAGAGTGATGCCATAGCGCGAAATGCCGGGTTTTAGTAGCTGTGGTACCGAAGAGTATGGAACGGTAAAGCGGCGGATACGCCCGTCTGATTCCTGAATCGTGACCAGCAACTCGCCGCCAGTATTCGCGGGCAACACGGAATCAATCGAGAATGGCCCAGCCGGAACCGAGGACTGATGAATGGTTTGACCATCTTGGGTGACGGTGATGCGGGCGTTGGTCTCAGCTACGCCGCGAATAATCGGCGCCCAGTTCAGCGTGCTATCCGGGCGCATTAAATCCTCAGAAGCCAATCCCACTCCGAGAATAGCCATACTGTCGAACATCTGGCTGTCAGTATAGAACTTGCCAGCGCTTAACATGGATTTCCAACGAGTGATGGGCCGTTTTAGCGTCGTGCGATTATTGGCGTAATGGCTACCTAATTTGCTGTCCCAATTTTGGCTACCAAAATGTTCAATTAGCCACCCCCCAGCAGAGCTTCGGATATCCATTCCCACCCAGGCGCTGTCCGTACTTGAACGATCGTTACCACGTTGCTGGGTGCTGTAATAATCGGCGTTATAGCTGAAATTAATCGCCGGCGCCCCTGGTTGCCAGAGTTCAGGTTGGACATAATTGTTTTCGATATTATCAACATAAGCCTGCGGGATGGTGATGCGCAGCTCAAGCTGGCTGGTGTTGAGTCTCTCCGTTGCTTTCCCGCTGGTGTCCCAATCGGCAATGCTGCCGCAGCGTGAAGGGTGAGCTGCCAGCGTTTGATTCATTTTTTCTGGGTTAATGCCCACGCCTTTGAGAAATGCTTCTGAATAACAGCTAACTAAATCGCCGTGATTATCTTTTTTGAATAAGAGTTCACGACGTCCACGCCAGTTATCATTAATATAAATATCTACGATATATGTCCCAGGCAATAAGCCTGCGGCATTAAAGGATTTCAAATCGTTAAGTGAAGCATTGCCCATTAAGATGGCGTTATCGAACTCGTAGCGAGTGCTGTCTTCTGCGTGAGCTCCAACGGAAAATAATGAACCATGAAAAATAATGAAACAGGGTATGGTGAGGATCCTTTTACATAAACCCATTACTAATTCCTTTTATCCCTTTTTATTAATTAATGGTTGTTTTGTGTTCCACAATTCCGCCGTAATCGCTGATTGCTTGTAAAACAACCGATTCACCCTGGCTGACTTGTTGTTTTGCATTGATAGTCGTTCTGCTTTTCGGGGCGACCATGACCCCTTCGTTTATGAGTCCATGGCCTGATGACGTCACAATATCCGCAACCGTGATGAAGAAGGGGGTGGGGTTTACCAGCGTTATGTCACGTTGGTTAGCAATAATTTTTATCTTATTTTCCGCGTTTTGACGGTCACCTAACCCACTGGGTCGCCAGAAAAATTTAAAGCGTGAGCGAATGGCTAAATTGAGCACAGCTGAATTGTCCGTGACGCTATTCTTATCCACGGAAGGAATATCCAGTATGTTAAGCCACCACATAGACTCACGGTCGGTGGCGACAATATTTTTATCAACGGCTTTTTTTATTCTGAGTGATTGCCCATTGCCTGCGTCAACACGGGCAATGGGTGGAGAAATAATAAATGGAGTGGAAATTTCTTCCGGTAACTTTTCTGGATTTCCCTCATCCAACCATACCTGGGCCAACGATGGATAGTTTCCCGTATTCGTCATTTGTATCGTGATCTCTGCGGAATCTTCAGAGTAAATAAATCGGGTGCCATTGACAATGATATTATTTGCATGTGCGGTAGAGAGAGAAAATAGAGCTAATAAATAAATGAAAATTTTCATGAAGCCTCTATTAAAATAAATGCTATAGCGCAAGGCAGCTATAGCATTGTGTATTTAGAGATAAGTAATGCTATAGTTTGCCTGAGCGCTTACCGGTCCCGGTTGAACATATGATGAACCACTATTTTCACGTGGTATAATGTAACCCACGCTGAATTTATAAGTTAAACTCGGGCTATCATTGCCATGTAGGAGATAATCTTTCTCAGGTTCAAATCGGTCATTCTTATTCCTCAGGTTAATATTTTTTTCACGATTATCCTTAAGGACTAGCGCTACGTTTTGGGCTCCACCCCTTGTCGTATTTTTGAGATATCCATCGTGAGTTAGAGGGGAATTAACATTCCAGGCTAATTTGGGAACTATTTTTTCATTAATATAACAACCCTTCACTTTAATACTGAATTGCTGGAGTTGCGTTGCATGTAATTTGCTAACTAATGTATTGAGAACTGGGTTTAATTTTACCTGTTTATCTTTATCACCGGCTTCAATTATGCACGAATTGGAATAGACATGACCGGAAAAATTAACAACACCTTTTTGATCCCTGTTGGGGCCATGTCCAAAATCTGCCATAGCGGAAGGAATTGCGATGGCACAGCTAATTAAACTTATAATGGATAGTTTACTCATAATGCGCTCCTCATTTAGAGATAGATCGTCCCTATTATCAGTAACATTGTCTGGGCTCCTTTTTTCTTGCGCCCTGTAAGGCTGTCGCCCGCTATCAATTATGTTAGATAAATTATTGTTGTACATCGTAGATTGGACGTATTTCACTCATCCTATAATATTAATAATGATCATTAACTATGAGTATTAATGAATTATTATTATCTATAAGCAGATTGTGAGTAAGATAGTCCTTTACTCAAAGGTTAAATAAAAATACTTGGAATACAATATGTTATGTTTGTATTGTGATACTTCTTTAAGTGCTATAAAGAAAAATCGAATCCTGCGCTCGGAAAAAGCGAATGATCGAATTGCACAATTAGCTAAATTCTTATAATTCAATCAGATTATCTTTAATCTTAAGTAGTGACTTGTTATTGGCTTGGCATGCAATAACGATAAGGAATATTGTCAATCATCATTTGAATGAAGGCTACATATGCTTAACATGGACAGTAAGATAATACTCATTAGCAACCAATCAATACAGACGCAACTCTTGCTGGATTATCTCAATAAGCAAAACGATATCTTGGTTGATTTTGTTAACATTAGCAGACCAGACATGTCATTTATCGTTGAGGGAAGTATCATCCTCTATGATATACAGGCATCAAGCCGTAAATTAAAAAATGTCTGGTCAAAATTACTCAATGACAGCGCATATAGTTTGCGCGTTTATATTATTAACTGCCTGCGGTCGCTCCCACTCTATGAGAGCATGCTATGGCCAAATTTTGAGTCGATCGTACCAAATAATTGCTCTACAGAATATTTGTTAGAACTCCTTAAAGAGGGGCTAAAAACCTCCCGTCCACCACGCTCACTGTCACCGCTGCCAGAGTATGTAAACCTCACGCCATCAGATAATAACTACGGCATTTTAACCGAAAGAGAATATGAAATTTTAACTGAGTTGTCGAAAGGTGCGTCTAATGTAGAAATTGCTAACGCATTTTTTATTAGTGAAAATACAGTGAGAACGCATATTTATAATATCTTTAAAAAGATATCTGTGAATAACCGAACACAGGCAGCCTGCTGGGCCAACTTGCATCTAAGAAGTCTGGCTCTCGATCAACTGCCGCGGAAGGAAATGTAAGCCGTACTACTGGCGCAAAGTTTTGAAGCTTACTTTGCGCCAGCATGTCATCGTGTCGTTACTCAGTCTTTTTTCGCAGCGTTTGCGAAGAAGATATCAGACTGAATGTCTTTAGTGCGGATGGTAAAGAGCTGATTAGTCAGATCTTCCGTCAGCTTCTCGGCATCGGCCATGATGCGCAAGTTGAAGTCATTGAGCATCTTATCTGCGGCAGGTTTATCGGTTTTTGCCATCTTCAGATATTTTGCTTCGACCTCTTTTTGCTCCTTCGCCACTTTATCTTCCCATGCTTTGTAGGCTTTTTTGACGATTGGCGCGAGCTTCGGATAATCGGTCATCGTCAGCGTCTGTAACTTACGGTATTTCCAGTAAATGGACTGATCGTCCGCTTTATCGGTGCCCATCGTATAGTTTGCCGGATACGCTTTCAGGCCGCTGTAGTACGGAACAAACGCGGTGAGGTCGGCCATACCCAGACCAATGTAGGTCGTTTCACCAATCTCTTTTGGCAACCACGGACGGACCTGCATCACGTGCGCTTCATAGGTGCGGAAGACGCTAACCGGACGCCATGGCTCTTTGCCGTTCAGACCGTTGGTGTACGGGTCATGGCTGGTGCCTTCGTAATGGTTACGCAGCACGGCCTTCACATCATCCAGCGTCATCTTCTTCTCTGGCGTCATGAACACCGGGAATTCGCGCCCTTTGGCCATATCCTGATTTACGGAAGGATTGAACTCTTTCTGGATGGTCCATACGCGAGGATCGTTATACGTGCGGTCACGCTCATCATCACGGGTATAGGCTTTGGAGAAGTTGAATTTGCCATCTTTTGCCGGTTCGTACAGACCTTTTTCGGTCGCAAATTGAATCAGGTTTTTTGACGCCATCATGTCCGGGTTTTTAGGGTCGTAATCCTGTAAGCGGCCCTGATTACCGGTGGCAAAATACTGGTTATTCGGCAGGCGCTGCGCCATCCACTGGTGACCGCTGCCGGTTTCCAGGTACCAGATTTCGTTATCGTCGACGACGGCCACGCCAAAACCTTCCCCAGCGCCGACGGTCTCAACGATATGACCCAGTAGCGCCACGGCTTCACGCGCGGTTTTGCTCTGGGACAACAGAATATCCGGGATATCATCTTCGGTGATCCCTTTATCCTCGACATAGGGGTCGGCAGCCAGCGCTTTTGCTGAGGCAAAAATAGATTCTGTACCGCTCACGCCAACGCCCAATTCGTTAAATCCGGTCGCGCCGTGCAGTTGGGTTTTCCAGTTTGGAACGGTGGTATAACGCAGAGAGTTTTTGGGTAGCGGCCAGGTAAAGTCATTCGCGCCATTATTTGCTTTGGTGCTGTATACCCCGGTCTGATTCTGCTTGGCCGGATGAATGACAAAATGCTGCGCTTTCAGGGCATCACTGTCAGCGCTACGGGCTACCAGCATGGAGCCGTCCGCTGATGCTTCATTACCGACCAATAGGGTCGTACAAGCAAAACCTGATGAAACAACGGCCAAATTTATAGAAAGTGCAATCAGGCACTTTTTAAAAGTAAACATTACGTATCCCTCATATGTACGCCAAAAATACACCGGAAACACACCGTTTCCTGAAATGCGATAACGCCTGAACGCTCAGACATTGCTCGCGAGAGAGATAAACGCCCCTGTCCACGTCTTCTCCAAATATCCATCCGTAGGTTGAAGTCTTCTGGGCAAAATAAAACGCCCATTTCGCTTAATTATTGCGCAATGGATATCGTGGTATTCAGGATGTTTCCTGATTCGGGATGAAGAATAGCAATGGGATATGAGTGGATTCAGTGACCCATGTCGCGTAAGTCGATGATGGCAAATATGAATTCTATTGAAGGGAGCGTGCTTTTTGTATCCGGATATGACGTTACCTTTTGCGGCAATACAGCGAGGGGACATTTGAGCTGGCAAAAATCCATGCGCCCTTATACTCCTCCATGACCAGGCTCAGGTTTCGTCCGCTTTGACGGTAAAATCCGGGTAATGTGTTGTTAATATCAGCTTCATCGGCGCTATCAGCGAAGGTTTTGACCACCTGCATTGCCTGTAGCACTCGGGCTTCGTGCTGCCGGGTATAACTGAAATAGATGTTCCTGCTAATGTCTGAGGTATTACGTCCGTACAGTTTTCCGGTAATGGTCGCTAGCCCTGCATCTTTGTACATCCGAAATGAAACCGTACCTGCAAAGCGGTTGCTGCCAATATTCCATTCGACATTTCCAACGCAATTTAGCTGCTTTTCGGCATAGCGTGAATGCCATAGCCATCCGCCTGAGCCGAGCAATGTCGCCACGCCGATTACGATTAAAATAAGGTGGTGTATTTTTTTCATTGCCCGCGCATCCAGTAATAATGGGTAGTACAAAACGCGTACGCATCTACCCGTGCATCTTTATCACAAACAAATGCCACGATCCTCTCCGCTTTACGGTAGCCAGAAAGGAAAACATGCTTGTTGTTTTCACAGAGAGAAGGGTGCAGTTGCATCAGATTGAAATAATTTTCCTGATCGTGATCATTCAGTGAGTAATAAATTTTACAGTTTTGCCGAGATGGGACCTGCATAGAAACAGAAATGAATTTACTAAACGGCATAACAGGACGTGTCTGATACCACACCAGCCAGATAATCAAAGTGGCAATAACGATGCCAGCGCTAAATATAATATTCCACCAGGGGACCCGCGTCGTTTGTTGTGCCGCGGGAGGAATTATCTTTGGGGGCGCGTATTCCTCTATTAGCGGTGACTGGAAAACTTCACTCTGAAGATGCGTTATCGCCTCTACCTGCGTATTTCCATTTAATCTGAGTCCGCGTCGTGAAATAGTTTTCACCGTATCACGTGGCAGACCCACATCCGCCAGCGCGTTACGTAGCGTCAGAATAGCCTGGTAAAATGTGTTGGTTGTGGTCACATTATTTCTCTCACCCCAACCCACTTTTATCAATGTGTTCTGCGAAACAATGTCACTTGCGTGAGTAATTAAATAGAGAAAGCAAAGCGAAGCTGGGAGCTGAAGTTGTATTGCGCGCCCGGTCTGACGATTGACCAGACTTTTGCTGTCAGGATTAAATTCGACCAACTGATTGATAAGGTACAATTGCCCAGCCCTCAGTAACTATAACGTATCACCGCGTGTGCCTACACATACCTTAAATTTTACATCCAAATCGTGAATATGCCTCACTCTTTGTACGTGATCGAAGATAAGAATTTCACTTAAGGATTAAAAATACTTTAAATACAACGTGTTACGTGTGTAAATTCTTAGGTGAGTATTAACTAATGTTAAATAATGAGAATTCATTACAGTTTTATCTGAATTCTCATTATATTTATCAACAGCACTTCAAGGGGGATTGAGTTATCAGGATTGTGTAATTAATAAAAGCCCCTTTCATTGGTTAATTTTTAGCAAATAGTGCTTTTTTAATTTTTATTCTGGGATTTGGATTTATGCATAAAATTCCTAATACCCAGACTGTTATTCTGAGATAAAGCAGAAAAAAGCTTAGCGCAATCGCATTACTTATAGCCTATACATAATAACATATCAGGAGTTTATTACATTTTTTAGGTGTCACTGTTATTAACTGACAAGGAATGTCACACGTGTTGGATTGACACATTTATTTACCAATGAAATATTTATGGAAAAATAACAGGAGTCATTTTTGATGAAGAGATCACCATCACAGAGTGTTCGTTGCATAAGCTGTGAATTATCCTGTCAATTATTTCCGGATACTGTGGTACGCGCCAGCTACTGTCACCGAGCCACTTTTGCGATCTGGCCAGAGGGAAATAGTTTTCTGCAAAAAGGAATTATTGAAAAACTTCTCCTTAATAATCAAAATCATTTGTCGCGTGGGTTTATTTTTGTGGACTTTTCCTTCCCAAACCTGCGCCTGTTCGCCGATCCGCAATGGGTTGACCGGCTGGCCTACAGCGGTATGTATATTGTGTTGATAGCGGACAGGAATCTCGCACCGTTAGCCAACTACTGGCTGTCGAAAAGCAATAAAATACAAGGGATTATATATTCCGATGATGATGATGAAGTTCAGCATCAAAAAATTCGCCGATTATTTACCGGCCACCTTGCGAACAGTAAACGCGGACGCACACTCAACTATACAGAAATGATATTACTGAAGCGATTTGTGTCAGGGAAAAGTATTCAGCAAATTACCAAAATAGATAATATAGATATTAAGAAAATATATGTCTACAAGCTCAGGCTTGAAGATAAATTAGGCCATAGCATTCATCAAATACTGTCGAATATTTTATAACGCATTTTTGATTCTTACTATTTTCACATCTTTGCGATGTGGTGGACGCCCTACGCCCGAAAGCAGGAGGCTATTATGAAAAAACCTAAGCATTACTCACGCATTGCGATAGCGGTATCAACCGCGTTAACGTCAATGGTATTTTCAACCCACGCGGCCTGGATTGATATTGATAGTCTTCCTGCCAGTGGAATGGTGAGCAGTCTTTCGCCGGAGTTGCAGGCTTTATTTCCTGCACAGACGAATGACAGTTTCAAAAAAAACAGCGAAACGCCGAATTATGTTTATCAGTGGAGTGCCGGTACCATTCCCGTTTATGGTCATGGATTAACGCTGAATGGGCCAGGAGGAGAAGCCTTCGAACACACCATTACCGTTATTCAGAACAGCGCGACGGGTAGCCCGGGCGTTATTTTCGGTGACGACCTGACGATTCGCACACAGTCAAAGAATGCCGCTAATAATGGTAAAGATGTTGACGGTATCCGCACGCACGGGGCTAATACGCCGGATAATCCAGTCTTTATTATCACCGGGGATCGCACCAGTATTTATGTGGACGGCCAGGATGGTGATGGTATTAACGCCGGATACAACGCCATCGGTCAGGGTGGGATAGGCTCAGCAAACATCTACGTCGGCGACGATCTGTATATTCAAACCACCGGTAACCAGGGACGTGGCATCACCGCCAACGCGTTTAGAGACGCAACGCTTGCCAAAAATACGATTATTGTCGGCGATCGTGCCCACATTGTGACTACCGGTAACAGCTCAGAGGGAATCCGCTCCGGACAGAGCGGGTCCTCAATCCGCCTTGGCAATGACGCCACCATCGAGACATCGGGCACTTCCTCAATAGGGGTCTACGCCGCCTCATCTTCCAAAACGGAACTGGGCAATAACGCCACTATTTCGGTGAGCGGAGCCAGCGCCCATGCGGTCTATTCCTATAATGCGACGGTGAATCTGGGGGATAATGCGACGATTCGTGTTAACAGCATCGATAAAGTTTACTCATTCAGCAAGGCCCCACGCGGCCTGTATGCGATTTCACGCGGCACGGTAAATCTCGGTGGCGGCGCTACTATTGCTATGGCGGGCAATCACAGCAATGAAAGCTATGCCATCAGTACAGAAACGGGCGGCATCGTCGACGGTTCTGCTGGCGGGCGTTTCCTTATCGACGGCGATCTTCACGCCGCCGGTGCTACTGCCGCAAACAACACCCAGCCGCAGCAAAACAGTACCATCAAACTCAATATGACTGACAACTCGTTGTGGAGTGGGGCGTCATACGTCACCAGCGCCACTGCCGGGACGGGGGTTATCTCGCTGCAAATGAGCGATGCGACCTGGAACATGACCAACAGCTCAACGCTCACTGACCTGACGCTGAACGGCGGGTCAGTGGTGAACTTTGGGCATGCTGACGGCGAACCGTGGCAGACGCTTACTATCAATGAAGATTTTACCGGCAACGGCGGAAAACTCGTTTTCAATACCGTCCTGAATGACGATGCCTCCGAAACCGACAAGCTGAAAGTGCTCGGCAACACCGCGGGTAACGCGTTTGTGGCGGTGAACAATATTGGCGGAACCGGGGCGCAAACCGTTGAGGGAATTGAGATCATCGAAGTGGCCGGTAATTCTGACGGTACTTTTGAGAAAGCGGGCCGTATTGTTGCCGGTGCGTACGACTATAACGTGGTGCAAAAGGGCAGCAACTGGTATCTGACCAGCTTTATTCCTGCTCCGCCGGATCCGGAAGAGCCGGACCCCGTCGATCCGGACCCGGTTGACCCTATTGACCCAGATCCCGTTGACCCGGACCCGGTTGACCCTATTGACCCAGGTCCTGTTGACCCGGACCCGGTCGATCCTGTCGACCCGATTATCCCTGAGCCGGAAGAACCTGTTGCGCCCCCTGTCACTGAGCAGCAGTACCGCCCGGAAGCAGGCAGTTATCTGGCGAACAACTACGCTGCTAACACGCTGTTCATGACCCGACTCCACGATCGTCTGGGCGAAACGCAGTACGTCGATATGCTGACGGGCGAGAAAAAAGTCACCAGTCTGTGGATGCGTAACGTCGGGGCACATACCCGCTTCAAAGACGGTAGCGGGCAGTTGAAAACCCAAAGCAACAGCTATGTCTTGCAGTTAGGCGGTGACCTGGCGCAGTGGAGCAGCGACGGTCTCGACCGCTGGCACCTCGGCGCGATGGCTGGTTATGCCAACAGCCAGAACCGCACGCAGTCCAGTCTGACCGGCTACCATTCACGTGGTCAGGTCACTGGTTACAGCGTGGGACTGTACGGCACCTGGTATGCCAATGACGCTGACAAGACCGGCTCTTATGTAGACACCTGGATGCTGTACAACTGGTTTGATAACAGGGTGATGGGCCAGGAGCAGGCGACGGAGAAATATAAATCCAGCGGGATCACCGCTTCTGTTGAAGCCGGTTACAGCTTCAAACTGGGTGAAAATGAGCGCAACAGCTATTGGCTGCAACCGAAAGCTCAGGTGGTGTGGATGGACGTGCAGGCTGACAGCCACCGGGAAGCGAACGGTACCCGCGTGAAGGACACCACCGATGGCAACCTGATGACCCGTCTGGGGGTAAAAGCCTTTATTAACGGTCACAACGCCATCGACGACGGTAAATCTCGTGAGTTCCAGCCGTTTGTTGAAGCCAACTGGATCCACAACACGCAGACGACTCGCGTGAAGATGGACGATGTGAGCAACGACATGCGTGGCACCAAGAACATTGGCGAGCTGAAAGTCGGCGTTGAAGGCCAAATCACTCCGCGGCTCAACGTGTGGAGCAACGTGGCCCAACAGGTTGGTGACAAAGGCTACAGCGATACCCGCGGTATGCTGGGCGTGAAATATAACTTCTGACGTAACTGCAGGTGACAAAAAGCCGCTGATTAACCGATCGGCGGCTTTATTTTTTGTGGGGGGAGGCCGGATAAGCGTTAGCGCCATCCGGCAAATAAGGTGGTGAGTTACAAACGTTGTCCCAGATGTCTTGTTGGTACTCGGCTTTGGTGTAAGACTGCCAATACAACAATATTTGTGTCTCGTGCACAGTAGTAAATCATATGACTAACATAAGGAAAACTGTAAACATCTGCACCAAAATCATCAATGCGATGTTGCCCCATTCCTGGCATTTCAGCTAACTGAGAGAGCACTATTTGTAATTTCCTTAGATAATCCCTGGACTGTTTAGCGCCCCAATTTCTTGATGTGTAATCACGGATTTCAATAATATCGCGCTGTGCTTCCCCAGTAAGTTTGTAACTCACTTTTTATCCTTTGTGTTGATCCATCAACTCATCAAAAAATGCATCACCATCAACAGTATTGCCCACATGAATATCGTTTTGAGCACGCTGAATTTTGGATTTCAGTAACTGGAGCTTCATGGCTTCCATTTGTGCATAGTCCTCAATGGAAACGACAACTGCAACAGGCTTACCGTTACGATTAATTTGCACAGGTTCTCGCTGCGCTTTAAGTAGCATATCGCCAAACTGGGTTTTGGCTTCATTTGCCGTAAGAGTATGCATATTGTCACCATTTCGCATGAATCGTTCGATTCGTTCATTATAGTCGATATTTTTCTGGTGGTCACTATGAGGAGCGGTCAGACAGAGGGTATGGTGAAAGTAGGCCGGATAAGCGTTAGCGCCATCCGGCACCTGGTAAAGCTGTAAGTAACGCTTACAGCTTTACCTATACGTTACTGGAGAGTCGCCAACGTGCTCTCAATTCTATTCAACTTCTGATGTGCCTCTTTCAACTCGTCCTGCAACCGTTGCTCCTGCTCGCTATAGACCATCAGGACGATACAGCCATTCATCACTTTTACGGTAATCTGTTGCCCGGTATCAAACCCCGCTTCGCGTAGCCACTTGCCGGAAAGAATAATTTTGGGTGTGGATTTGTCGAAAACATTCGGGCGGTATCCCACAATTACCGAACGCTCGGTTCCGGATTGGTCGGTGTCTGGGGTAGAATGCGAATCAGCCATAATCAACTCCTTGATAGTTGGTGAGGTTAGACGCTCCGGTTGTGTTCCCGCACAACGGGGCGTTGCTAGTGTAGAAGGCTTTTAGGTGGCCTCCTATGTAGTTAAGATAGTTGGATAGGTAGCCCCATGTCAATCATATCGCGCGAAAAAAAACCAAAAGGCGGCGGTCAATCACCGCAGTTCAAAATGCGTATTGATCCGGCATTGAAGGAACAGTTGGATGCTGTGGCGGCGGAGGAAGGGGTTAGTCTTGCCAGTTGGTTGAAGGAGCTGGCTCGAAAAGCATTGCGAGAGAAAAAAATTGAGCCTAAGGGTTAGCGCTTACTACAGTGAGATTAATATATGCCTAAAGAAATGGAAAGATTTGGTACAGTTAAAGTTATCTCTGGGGAATTTAAAGGACGCATTGGGTACTATGACGATGACGATTATATTTTTCCAGATGGAATAGTCTTCGATGATAATGATAAAAATGAAGATATTATTGATAATGCAATCCCTGCCGCTATTGTTTATTTTGGATATTTTTCTTTAGCAGCAGAACATCATGCTATTCCATATGATGATTTAGAGTACGTTTCTATGAACGATTTGGTGAAGCGGAAATATGAACTTACCGAACTATGTTCACCATTCAATATTAATAGTAAAATCACACACAAAAAACGGTGTAGCTATTTTTCTGAATTACATTATGTTGAAACGACGTTAATAGAAAAAGTAGTGGAGCAGCGCTATATGAGTAAGCCGAATGGTGCAAAGATATTTATCTCTCATTCATCAATAGATAAACCTTTTGCTAAAATGTTATGCATGGATCTTGAAGCAAATGGATATATTCCTTGGTTGGATGAATGGGATATTAAAGTTGGTGAAAGTATTCCTGAAAAAATATCTAATGGGTTGCAAGAAGCTGATTTTATTATTGTTATTCTTTCTGAAAATTCTGTTTCATCCAAATGGGTTGAGCGAGAGTGGCAGGCTAAATATTGGAATGAGATAGAACATGGTCGAGTGAATATACTCCCAATTCTATTGAAGGAGTGTAAAATCCCTGAGCTCTTGAAAACAAAAAAATATGCTGATTTTAGAGGAGACTTTAATATTGGGTTGAATGATTTACTAGTAGCTTTAGAAAATTTTTCAGGCAATAGGTGAATTTTGGCGATCACAGTCCATCGGCTTAATATCGACGATTGGGCGTCTTCCCCTGTGAGGAAAGATATCTTTCTCGAAGGTGTCGATGATTTCATCGCGGTAACGTAATGACCAGCGATCGGCTTTCGTCTGATGCCATTCGCGGGCAATGGCCTTGAACGTATTCTTTTGGCTCATTTGTTGGGCGATTTTTTCTTCTCTCTTTACTTCACCCGGATCGCCTCCAGCCGCAATAATTTATCTAGCTTCACTGTGTTTCTCGCGTGCATCGGCTAGTGAAAAATCGGAGTATACGCCAATAGAAAGCATCTTTTCTTTGCCGGCGAAGCGGTACTTCATACGCCAGTATTTTGAACCATTAGCGCTAATCAGCAGATACATACCGCCGCCATCAGCCTGGTTATAGGGCTTTCTTTTGGCTTTGCCGTTTTCACTTTAACATCGGTTAGCGGCATTACATCCTCCGGCTTTAATGAATCCATTCTCCTAGGGGTTTCCACCAGTAACTAACCTGATCCCCCCTAATGCACCCCAAAAATCGCTTGATGCAGGTTGAAGTCGATTGACCTCGGGATACAAGTAAAGCCTGATATATAAGGGATTACAAAGGGGATTATTGACTTCGAGGGAGCTCAGGAGAGGCATTTTGGCGGAAGATCACAGGAGTCGAACCTGCCCGGGAACGCTGGCGTCCCCAACTGGATTTGAAGTCCAGCCACCTCACCGGAGATGACGATCTTCCGCGCCTCGATTGCTACATGGAGGCGGGGCGCATTATAGCTACTTCCAAAGGTTTCCACACCCCCTCACTCACTTTTTTAACTTCCGTTTCTCTATACCATGACCAGTTTCAAATAAATCCCCGCAAAATCCATTACTTACACTTAGACACATTTTTAGACGCTACGCTGATCACAGAAAACAAGAATCGTAATTTGATAACGAGATATCGGAATACCCGCGCTCACAGGGATGGTTTACAAGAACTGTAACCGGTATCAGGGCGTGTGAAAGTGCTAACAAGGATGCGTAATGAAAAGTGAAATTCTGTCTGTTAAAGAGAAGATTGGCTACGGAATGGGCGATGCGGCTAGCCACATTATCTTCGATAACGTCATGTTATATATGATGTTCTTCTATACCGATATTTTTGGTATTCCTGCCGGATTTGTCGGCACCATGTTCTTACTGGCCCGCGCGCTGGATGCCATCTCAGACCCTTGCATGGGGCTGCTGGCCGACCGTACCCGTTCGCGCTGGGGGAAATTCCGCCCATGGGTGCTGTTCGGCGCACTGCCGTTTGGTCTGGTTTGCGTGCTGGCCTATAGCACGCCGGATCTCAGCCTGAACGGCAAAATGATTTATGCCGCAATCACCTACACGCTGCTGACCCTGCTTTATACCGTGGTCAATATTCCCTACTGCGCGCTGGGCGGCGTGATCACTAATGACCCTACGCAGCGTATCTCCCTGCAATCATGGCGCTTTGTGCTGGCGACGGCGGGCGGCATGCTCTCCACCGTGCTGATGATGCCGCTGGTGAATCTGATTGGTGGCGAGGATAAAGCGTTCGGCTTTCAAGGTGGGATTGCGGTGCTCTCCGTGGTGGCGTTCCTGATGCTGGCGTTCTGCTTCTTCACTACCAAAGAACGCGTGGAAGCGCCGCCGAGCACCACCTCTATGCGTGAAGACCTGCGCGACATCTGGCAAAACGACCAATGGCGCATCGTCGGCCTGCTGACCATCCTCAATATTCTGGCCGTCTGCGTTCGTGGCGGGGCGATGATGTATTACGTCACCTGGATTTTGGGTAAGCCGGAGGTGTTTGTCGCCTTTCTCACCGCCTATTGCGTCGGCAACCTGATCGGCTCTGCGCTGGCAAAACCGCTGACCGACTGGAAATGCAAAGTCAGCGTCTTCTGGTGGACCAACGCTGCGCTGGCGGTAGCGAGCCTGGCGATGTTCTTTGTGCCGATGCACGCCAGCATCACCATGTTTATCTTTATTTTTGTCATTGGTGTACTGCACCAGCTCGTTACGCCAATCCAGTGGGTAATGATGTCCGATACCGTTGATTACGGCGAATGGTGCAACGGTAAACGCCTGACGGGGATCAGCTTTGCGGGCACGTTGTTCGTGCTCAAGCTGGGTCTGGCGCTCGGCGGGGCGCTGATCGGCTGGATGCTGGCGGGCGGGGGCTACGACGCCGCCGCGAAAACCCAGAACAGCGCCACCATTAGCATCATCATCGCCCTGTTCACCATTGTCCCGGCTATTTGTTACCTGCTGAGTGCCGTGATTGCCAAACGCTTCTATACCCTGAAAACGCCGTATCTGACGGAAATTATGAGTCAGTTGGCTCAGGGCGCGCGCCGCAACCAGCAGGATTTCACGACGAAAGAATTACAGAACTAAGGAACTGACGATGAAAATTAGCGATGGAAACTGGCTGACCCAACCTGGACTGAATTTAATACACCCAATTCAGGTGTTCGACGTTGAACAGCTGGGTAACGAGATGATTGTCTACGTTGCGCCGCGCGATGTGCGTGAACGTACCTGGCAACTGGATACCCCACTCTTCACCCTACGCTTTTTCTCGCCGCAGGAAGGCGTGGTTGGCGTGCGTATGGAACACTTCCAGGGCGCACTGGATACCGGCCCACATTACCCGCTGAACGTGTTGCAGGACGTCAATGTTGAGATGCGAAACACCGCTGAATTTGCCGAACTGAAGAGCGGCAATCTGAGCGTTCGGGTGACCAAAAGTGAGTTCTGGTCGCTGGATTTCCTGCGTAATGGTGAACGTATTACCGGCAGTCAGCTAAAGAATAGCGGTTACGTGCAGGATACCCACAGCGGGCGTAACTATATGTTTGAGCGTCTGGATTTGGGCGTGGGGGAAACGGTGTACGGGCTGGGCGAGCGTTTTACCGCGTTGGTACGTAACGGTCAGACGGTGGAAACCTGGAACCGCGATGGCGGTACCAGTACCGAGCAGTCTTACAAGAACATCCCGTTTTATCTCACCAACCGCGGCTACGGTGTGCTGGTGAACCATCCGCAGTGCGTGTCGTTTGAAATCGGCTCTGAGAAAGTGTCGAAAGTGCAGTTCAGCGTTGAAAGCGAGTATCTGGAATATTTCGTCATCGACGGCCCAACGCCGAAGGCGGTGCTGGATCGCTATACCCGCTTTACAGGCCGTCCGGCGCTGCCGCCAGCCTGGTCGTTTGGTCTGTGGCTAACCACATCGTTCACCACCAATTATGATGAAGCGACGGTGAGCCGCTTTATCGACGGCATGGCCGAGCGCAATCTGCCGCTGCACGTCTTTCACTTCGACTGTTTCTGGATGAAGGCCTTCCAGTGGTGCGACTTTGAGTGGGACCCGGTGACCTTCCCGGACCCGGAAGGTATGATCCGCCGCCTGAAAGAGAAAGGGCTGAAGGTGTGCGTATGGATAAACCCCTACATCGGTCAGAAATCCCCGCTGTTCAATGAACTGAAAGCGAAAGGGTATCTGCTCAAGCGCCCGGACGGTTCCCTGTGGCAATGGGATAAATGGCAGCCGGGCCTGGCGATTTATGACTTCACTAATCCACAAGCCTGCGAGTGGTATGCCAACAAGCTGAAAGGTCTGGTGGATATCGGCGTAGACTGCTTCAAAACCGACTTTGGTGAACGCATTCCTACTGACGTTCAGTGGTTTGACGGTGCCGATCCGCAGAAGATGCACAACCATTATGCGTACATCTACAACGAACTGGTGTGGAACGTGCTGAAAGAAACCGTCGGTGAAGAAGAGGCTGTCCTGTTTGCTCGTTCAGCTTCGGTGGGCGCGCAGAAGTTTCCGGTGCACTGGGGCGGTGACTGCTACGCCAACTATGAATCGATGGCGGAAAGCCTGCGCGGTGGCTTGTCTATTGGCCTGTCCGGCTTTGGCTTCTGGAGCCACGATATCGGCGGCTTTGAGAATACCGCTCCGGCGCACGTCTACAAGCGCTGGTGTGCGTTTGGGCTGCTCTCCAGCCACAGCCGCCTGCATGGCAGTAAATCCTACCGTGTGCCATGGGCGTACGATGACGAATCCTGCGATGTGGTGCGCTACTTCACCGAACAGAAATGCCGCATGATGCCGTACCTGTATCGTGAAGCAGCGCGCGCTAATGCGCAGGGCACCCCGATGATGCGCGCGATGATGCTGGAGTTCCCGGACGATCCGGCGTGTGATTATCTCGACCGCCAGTACATGCTGGGCGATAGCGTGATGGTCGCGCCGGTGTTTAGCGAGGCGGGCGATGTGCAGTTCTATCTGCCGGAAGGACGCTGGACGCATCTGTGGCGTAATGATGAGGTGGCCGGCAGCCGCTGGCATAAGCAGCAGCATGACTTCCTGAGTCTGCCGGTTTATGTGCGTGACAATACCCTGCTGGCGTTGGGCAGCAATAACCAGAAGCCGGACTACGCCTGGCACGAAGGGACAGCGTTCCAGCTGTTCCATCTGCAGGAGGGGCGGGAAGCACTCTGTGAAGTTCCGGCTGCTGACGGCTCGGTTATCTTCACGCTGAAGGCGACGCGTGTAGGTAATACCATCACTGTGAAAGGGAATGGTGAGGCACGTAACTGGACGTTGTGCCTGCGAAATATTCAGAAAATTGGCGGCATTAAATGCGGGTCGCATATGGGCAGCGAGCTGGGTGTAGTTATTACTCCACAGGGCAGTGAGCTGACGATTACCTTGTAAGCATGTGTCGACGTGGTGCCGGATGCGTCTTATCCGGCCCACACCGCGAGCAGCGTTCCAGATCTTAAAATCAAAAACATCCCGACTTAAATTTTTACCTCCCCATATTTGCGAGCGCTATCACTCTAATTCCCGCGAAAAATGTGATCTGCGCCGTAAATATCTTACTATTTCCTCTTTTTGTCTTATTTCTGTCCGGAATACAGGACACGATTTAGTATTGTTGGCGCATCGTAGTCCTCTTATATTTATCATCACGGATTACACGTGGAGCATAAATGCTTCTTTATTACCTAAATAATTCGAGTTGCAGGAAGGCGGCGACGCAGCGAATCCCCTGAGCGTACATAAGTACGTGACAGGGGTGAGCGAGGAAAGCCAACGCACATGCAGCTTGAAGTATGACGGGTATAGATATTTAATCTGGTATGTAATAAGGGTAAATAATGCAAATGATTACCTCGCGACAAAACAGATTATTAAAGTTTCTTCTGTCCCGGAAGGAATATGTTACGCTGCTAAAAATTGCCGAATATTTATCTGTTTCAGAGAAAACCGTCCAGCGCGATCTGCGGTTACTGGAACAATGGTTATCGGAATGGAAAATATCCATCGATAAACGTGCCGGTGCGGGCGTGATATTAAGTGCCGATAACATTACTGACCTTTTATATCTGGATCAGTTATTAGGGTCGGAGGGTGATGATGCTGACGGCATGATGAATAATTCACGGCGGGTTAAGATAGCCTCGCAATTATTAAGTGAAACGCCGCATGAAACATCGATCAATAAATTATCCGAACGTTATTTTATTAGTAGTGCATCGATTGTTAACGATCTGAAAGTGATTGAATCGTGGATTACCCCGCTGGGCCTGTCGCTGATTCGCAGCCAGAGCGGCACACACATTGAAGGCAGCGAGAGCGGGGTGCGCCAGGCGATGGCGTCGCTGATTAACGGTGTGATTAACCATAATGAACCTGGAAGCGTGATTTATTCACGACTTGATCCGGGCAGTTATAAAGCGTTAGTGCATTACTTTGGCGAAGAAGACGTTTTATTTGTCCAGACGCTGTTGCAGGAAATGGAGAACGATCTGTGCTGGTCGCTGGGCGAGCCTTATTACGTCAATATCTTTACTCATATTCTGATCATGATGTACCGCATTACGCGGGGCAATGCGCTACCGAGAAAAGAAGAAAGCATCACGTCATGTGATGAGAACATCTTTTCCATTGCCAGTCGCATGATTCAGCATATCGAAAAACGCATTGCCCATCCGCTGCCGGAAGACGAAGTCTGGTTTATTTATCAATATATTATCTCCTCCGGTATGGTGATTGAAGAGCATAACGATGTGAGCGTAATTGGCCATATGCACTCCAGCGACGAAGCACGCTTGATTACCCATCGGCTGATTGCCACCTTCGCCGAAATGGTTGACTGCGATCTTAGCCAGGACACTGCGCTGTATGACGGATTGCTGATCCATATTAAGCCGCTGATTAACCGCCTGAACTACCAGATCCGCATTCGTAATCCGCTGCTGGAGGACATTAAAGGCGAGTTGCAGGACGTCTGGCGTCTGACTCAGTGCGCGGTGAATCGGGTGTTTAGCGGCTGGGGCGAACGGGCCGTGTCGGATGATGAGGTGGGATATTTAACCGTGCATTTTCAGGCCGCGATGGAGCGTCAGATAGCGCGTAAACGTGTGCTGCTGGTCTGCTCAACCGGTATCGGCACCTCTCACTTACTCAAAAGCCGCATTCTGCGCGCCTTTCCGGACTGGACCATCGTCGGCGTGGTGTCGGCAGGCAGCTTGCCCTCCGTCCTGACGGACGATATTGAACTGGTGGTATCGACGATCAATTTACCTGCCGTTGCCATGCCGGTCGTGTATGTCACCGCCTTCTTCAATGATGCGGATATTAAGCGGGTAACAGAAACGGTTATTACGGAAAAATTACATCGGGCGACGTCGCTGGTCGTTGAAAATTAATGTCTGAACTCCATGAGGTATGATTTATGGACATCACGAAAATACTCAATACAAATCGCGTTATTTTGGACATGAAGGCCACAAACAAAACGGAGGTTATTGAGGAACTGACGGATATTCTGCAAAAAGATGGGGCAATTAGCTGCCGGGAAACGTTTATTCAGGATGTCTGGCAGCGTGAATCAGAAGGCTCGACCGGCTTCGAAAATCATATTGCGATTCCGCACGGGAAATCCTCGGCGGTGGTCAATACCACGCTGGCGATTGGGCGTACCCGCCAGGATATTCCCTGGGAAACCCTGGACGGCAGCAACGTGCGCTGCATCATTCTGTTTGCCGTACGCCTTGAAGATCAAAACACCACCCATATTCGTCTGCTTTCGCAGGTTGCCGGCGCGTTGGCGGATGACGACATTATTGAACAACTGTTAGTCGAAAGCAGTCCACAGAAAATTATTGAGCTTTTTAGCCAATATGCTGAATCCAATGTCTGCTAAATAATACGTGGAGCATGTTATGAATATTGTTTGTGTTGCCGCCTGTACGGCGGGTATTGCGCACACCTATATTGCCCGTGAGAAGTTAATTAAAGGTGCTAAAGCGCTTGGTCATAATATAAGAGTAGAAACCCAGGGCACTATCGGCACGGAAAACGAACTGCTGACAGAGGACATTTCTGCTGCTGATGTCGTGATTCTCGCTGTGGATGTAAAAATAAAAGGGGAGGAACGATTTTTAAATAAACGTATTGTGCGAGTGAAAACTGAAATTGTCATAAAGTCGCCCATTCAGTTTCTTGAAAAGGTCGAAAAATCATTAGTTAATAATAACCAGTAGCGATCCCCATTCTGGAGGGATTTCACATGAGTGAAAATAAAATTCCGCTATCTCAGGAAATAAAAAAACATTTATTAACGGGGATTTCGTGGATGATCCCGTTAATTGTTGCCGCCGGGATCTGTATTGCTCTCGGGCAAATACTTGGCGGCACTAACGTGGGTGAAAAAACAGGAACCATACCCTGGATGCTCAACCAGATTGGCGGTTGGGGGATGGGGTTAATCGTACCGCTGATTAGCGCGGCGATTGCGTACTCTATTGCTGACCGCCCCGGATTCGCACCGGGTCTGATTGTCGGCTTTGTCTGCGGTGAAATTCATACCGGTTTTATCGGCGGGATGCTGGGCGGTTTTCTGGTCGGTTATACCGTCCTGCTGCTCAAGCACTATATCCGTTTGCCGCAGTCGATGCAGGGGTTGATGCCCATCATGGTGCTGCCGGTACTGAGTACCGTCATTGGTGGCCTGTTGATGATGACGCTCATTGGCAAACCGATAGCCTGGCTGCAGGACGCGTTGATTCATCTGCTGGAGTCCATGCAGGGCGGGTCACGCTTTTTAATGGGGGCCATCCTTGGCGCAATGGCGACATTCGACTTTGGCGGACCGGTGAATAAAACCATGTCGCTATTTGCTGACGGCATGTTAGTCAGCGGCGTGTACGGTCCGGAAGCGGTGAAGTTTGTCGGTTCGATAATCCCTCCGTTCGGCATTACGCTCTCCTTTTTGCTGACGCGTCACAAGTACACCCGCGCGGAGCGTGAGGCGCTGAAAGCGGCATTCCCGATGGGGATCTGCATGATTACCGAAGGGGTCATTCCCATTGCGGCGCGCGACCTGCTGCGCGTGGTGGGGTCCTGCGTGGTGGCCTCGGCGATAGCGGGCGGTCTGATTATGGTGTGGGGCGTCGAAAGCCCGGTACCGCACGGCGGCATGTTCGTGGTCCCGCTCTTTACGCATCCGCTACTGTTTTGCCTGGCGCTGGGGATCGGCACGGTGATTTGCGGCGTCATGCTGTCGTTGTGGAAGAAGCCGGTGACCGAACGTGACGAAGAGTTTGATGAACTTAGCGATCAAAAGCTGAAAGACGAAGAGATCACCTTCACCCTGGAATAACCGGAGGCCGTATGTTTGCCGATATGAAAAGCATGGTGACGAAAGCCTGGCGCGAGCAGTACGCGCTGCTGGCCATCAACTGTATGAACCTGGAAAGCGCCCGTGCGGCGGTGCGGGCGGCTGAGAAACACCGTGCGCCCATCATTCTGAATCTGTATCAGGGGCATCTGGGCCATTTTCCTGCACCGATAGCGGTGGCGGTCGTCAAAACGCTGGCAGAGGAAGCGTCGGTACCGGTCGCGCTGGCGCTGGATCATGGAAAGGACCCAGTGCGCATTCGGCAGGCTTTTCGCGCCGGATTCAGCGGGTTAATGATCGACGCCTCCGCCTTTGCGCTGGAGGAGAACATTCGCCAGACCCGGGCGGTGGTCGAGCTCGCGGCCAGCGTTTCTCTGTGCGTGGAAGGTGAGCTGGGGCATCTGGCCGACGCCCCGCGCTATGATCACGCAGCTAACGCTGATTTGATGACCCAGGCCGCCGATGTGGAGCCCTTTATCCAACAGACCGGTATCGATTTACTGGCGGTCTCGGTCGGCACGGCACATGGCATGTACGCGCCCGGTGTCATACCCGCCATTGATTTCCAGCGACTGGAGGAAATTGCCCGTTTATCAACGGTGCCGCTGGCGCTGCATGGCGGCAGCGGGACGCCGTTTGACCAGCTACAGCGCTGCCCGACGTTTGGCGTCGCCAAGATAAACGTTGGCGCGGCGGTTTTCGAAGCCGGAAAGGCTGCGCTGCTGCATACCCTGTGTCGTGACACATCCGGTGAACTCGTTGATGCCCTGGCCCTGATGGAGCAGGCCTGCGAGGAAGCCATTATTCCGTACCTGCAGGCCAGCGGCGCTATCGACAAAGCCTGATTCATTTTCTGTAACGCCTTCTATGCCTCTGCGACGACGCACTGGCAGGGCTTTCTACACCCTGAAACTGGAGAATTAACATGTTAGTTTCGATGAAAGAATTACTGCAACCTACCCGTCAGCACGGTTTCGCCATCGGCGCATTCAACGTGGCGGACAACTGCTTTGTACGTGCAGTAGTGGAAGAAGCGGAAGCAACCAATACCCCGGCGATTATCTCCATTCACCCCAGCGAACATGATTTTGTAGGCGATGCGTTTTTTAGCTACGTCCGTGATATCACTCTGCGCAGCCCGGTTCCCTTTACTCTGCATCTGGACCACGGCGCTTCGGTCGAGCATGTCCTGCGGGCGATTCAGTGTGGGTTTACCTCGGTGATGATTGATGGCTCGTTGTTGCCGTATGAAGAGAACGTGGCGCTGACCCGCGAAGTGGTCAAGCTGGCGCATGCGGTAGGCGTTTCGGTTGAAGGGGAACTGGGTACGATTGGTCAAACCGGGACGTCAGTGGAAGGTGGCGTATCGAAGGTCACTTATACCGATCCTGATCAGGCACAGGATTTTATCGCCCGTACCGGCGCGGACACGCTGGCGGTGGCGATTGGAACCGCACACGGCATCTACCCGAAAGGGATGCAGCCAGAGCTGCAAATGCACATCCTGCGCGAGATTGCCGGGCGAGTAGACATTCCGCTGGTGCTGCACGGAGGTTCCGCGAACCCGGATGCGGAAATTGCCGAATCCGTTACGCTGGGCGTTGGCAAAATCAACATTTCCAGCGATATGAAATACGCTTACTTCCAGAAAGTCCGCGAAATCCTGGCGAAAGAAACCTGGTGGGACCCGAACGTTATTTACCCGGAAGCCATTAGCGCCGCGCGTGATGTGATCCGTCACAAAATGAAACTGTTCGGCTCAACCGGCAAAGCGTCACTTTACTAACCGCATACAGGCGGGGTGACCCGCCTTTTTCGCAACAAGGAAAAGTGGAATGAAGCGTTCACACATTAATTATGCCGTCGATAAAGCGCATGCCATCGCCGAGACTTTTCGGGTTTGCCTGCCTGACTTTTCGTATTTTACGGCTGACGCCTGGCGGCAACAGGATCACACTCTGTGGCGTGAAGTGCTCGATCTCCAACTGGGCTGGGATATAACCGACTTTGGGCGCGGAGATTTTGCGCAAACGGGGCTGACGTTACTGACGTTGCGCAATGGTCAGTTAGGGTCAGCCAGCTACCCCAAACCGTACGCCGAAAAGATGCTGCAGATTCAGCAGGATCAGCAGACGCCATGGCATTTTCATCGCCATAAAATGGAAGATATCGTTAACCGCGGCGGCGGTGATTTATGTATGCAGTTGGCGTGGGCTACGCCTGATGACGGGTATGATGCCCGGCGCATTGTTGAGGTTAGCGTCGATGGTCAGCGGCGTTCCGTTGACGCTGGCGAGACGCTGGTATTGAAACCGGGGCAGGGGGTATGCCTGCCGCCGCGGTTGTATCATCGCTTTTGGGCGGAGAAAGCGTTCGTGCTGGGCTGGGAGATCTCGATGGTCAATGACGACCTGCATGACAATCACTTCCTTGAGCCAGGCGGTCGCTTCCCGGCGATAGAAGAGGACGAGCCGGTGAAGTGGCTGTTGTGCAGTGAATATGCGCGCTTACAGCGATAAACGGCGACCCAGTCGGCAATTCGCCGCCGGGCCGTCAGATTTTACTGCGCAGCGGGTGGGGCGGTAACTTCACTACCGGATACCACGCCCGCCTGCATGGTTTGCGTTACCTGCTGTTTCTCCACGTTCACCGCATGCAACTGGCCGCTGACCGTTGGCTTGAGTGGCGCATCGGCTTGAATATTGCCGCTGGCGGTAAGCTGGATGTTACCGTCGCCGGAAAGCGGCAGTGCGGGCCATCCCCACTGCTGCAGAATCGTCATTGGCACGCCGCGCCCGTTCAGGCTGACCTGAGTTTGACGCTGAGGCAACTGTGAAATACTGGCAGTGGCCTCCAGCAACCCTTTTTCCGTATAGGCGCTTAGTTCGCTGATATTGATGGTGCTGCTGTTCGCCGTCAGCGCCAGCGAAGGACGACGCACGTCGGTGCGGTTAAAGGTGCCGGCAGCGGCGTTGAGGTTAGCGCTCCCGCTCCAGATCCCCCACTGATTGTTCTGCACCAGCCCGAGGTTAGCACCGTAGCCGTCCAGCGCGGTGAGCTGCCATGGGAAGCTCGGGTCGATATCAATCACCAGATTACGGCTGGCGCTGAATTTCTTCAGCGTCAGGCTGGCTAGCCAGGCTGGTAGAGGTTTCATCCACAGCTGTTTCCAGTTTTCCGGCAGCGTGTACTCCAGACCGGCAATGGCGGCATCATCGAGGACCAGCGCTTTGTTGTTGCGCTGCCAGTTTCCGGATGTTCTGACCATTCCCCCTTCCCAGCGGGTGGTGAACTGACGCAGCGCTATGCCCTGCGGCGAGAACTCGGCGTTCATAATCGGATCGAAAAAGTGCAGAGAGCCGTAGATAAACTCGCTGGCGTTCATCGACAGTTTTCCTTCCTGAGTTTGCCAGTCGTCCTTGCTGAAGGTCATGTTGCGCAAGCTCAGATCGAGATCCGTCACCGCCCAGTCAGGGCCTTGCAGACGGGCATCTGTTACTTCCAGACGACCAATTTGCAGGGAAGGAATAGTGCTTAACGGAGCAAAAAACTCGGCCAGAGATTTGTCGCTTTGCAGCCGAATATCGTTCAGGCGCAGATTCTCTACTACCCAACTACCGTCGGCATTGCGTTGCGCCACGCCGGTTAATGCGCCACGCGCCACGTCTGCGCCAATATTGCTCAGCATCACACGGTCATGGTCAATACTGCCTTCAATCAATACGTTGGTCGTGGGGACGTCATTCAGCGTCAACGAACTGGCGCTGAGCTGAATTTGCGCTTTACTCCCGAGAATTTTACCCGCCTCAGGACTCCAGGGAATGACTCCGCCGTTAACGCGCTGCGCGCTCAGGGTCCACTCGCTACCGGGACTGTTAAGCGCCATATCTTGCAATTGCAGGCGATCGGCCTGGAACGGCAGCGGCGCAGTTTGCTGGGAAAGATTCAGCGTGCCGTTTTGCAAAAGAATGGTGTCTACGTGCAGCGGGTCGGTGATTTGGCGGCTGCTCAGTCCAATATCGACCGTTTTGGCGACCAGCGTTGCGGGCTGACCATCCCGGCCAAAGGTGACGTTTTCCAGCAGAATATGGGAAGGAGAAGAAAACCGGTGATCGATGGCATCAAATGCCAGATGGTAGCTGCTGTTCTGCGAAACCCAGGCGCTGACGTGCTCTGCGCCCCAGCGGGTTTGCAGTAGAAAATATAAGCCGAGGATCGCCACTGCAAGGGCGATCAGCACGTAAAGAAGCAGCTTTCCAATAAATTTCATGGTCTTCCATCCCGCGAAGTGCACATAGTCAAGTTATGCACGATTTAGGCGCAATGCTCAAGGCGGGAATGGTGAAAGAGCGTTACAGCGGCGTTGATTCAGAATCAACGCCGCATTTTGCTTATTGCTTCTCTGGTGGGAACACCAGATTCAGAACGATAGCGGTAATACCGCCTGCGGCAATGCCGGAAGAGAGCAGGTTTTTCACCCAGTCCGGAGCGAACTGCAGGATCAGCGGCTGCTGGGAAACGCCGAGGCCGACGGCCAGCGACAGCGCGATAATCAGAATTGCGCGGCGGTTCAGCGGTTCGCGGGATACGATACGCACGCCGGATGCCGCGATAGTACCGAACATCACCAGCGTTGCGCCGCCGAGTACCGGCTCAGGAATATGCTGTACAAAACCGCTGACCGCCGGGAACAGGCCCAACGCGATCAGCATCAGCGCAACCACAAAACCAACGTAGCGGCTGGCAACACCTGTTAACTGAATAACCCCGTTGTTTTGTCCAAAACAGGAGTTCGGGAAGGTGTTGAATACGGCTGAAACAAACGAGTTCAGACCGTTCGCCAGTACGCCGCCTTTCAGGCGTTTCATGTACAGCGGACCAGAAACGGGCTGCTCGGAGACATCGGAGGTGGCCGTAATATCACCGATGGTTTCCAGCGAGGTAATCATAAACACTAGCATCAGCGGCAGCAGTAAGCTCCAGTCGATACCCAGGCCATAATACAACGGCGTTGGCACCATCAGCAGGTCCTGACTTACCGGCGCGGTATTTTGCGGCAGCATATCCATAAACCACGCCAACAGGTAACCTGCCGCCATCGCAATCACCAGTGACGCAACGCGCAGGTACGGGTTGCGCTGGCGGTTAAGCAGGATAATCAGCGCCAGCACGACGCCAGCCAGCAGTAAATTCTTTGGTGCGCCAAAGGTGTTGTCGCTCATTGCCGCATAGCCGCCGCCAATCGACGTCAGACCTACCTGAATCAGTGACAGGCCGATAATCATCACCACCACGCCTGAGACCAGCGGGGTAATGATACGACGCGCCAGATGCAGTACGCGTGAGATAACCATCTCAGTGCAGCTTGCCAGCATCAGTGTACCGAACAGCGCCGCCATCATGGTTGGGACATCTGCACCACCGGTTTTTAGCGCTGTACCGCCCATAATCAGTGGCGCAACAAAGTTAAAGCTGGTGCCCTGAATGGATAATAGCCCTGAGCCGACCGGCCCCCAGGCTTTGATCTGAATGATAGAAGCCACGCCGGAAGCGAACAGCGACATACTGATAATGTGTTGAGTATCCTGAGCCGGTAAACCGAGCGCCTGACAAATTAACAGCGCTGGGGTGATTACCGCGACGAACATGGCCAGCAGGTGCTGACAGGCGGCAAACAGGGTCTGGGCTAGCGGGGGGCGGTCTTCAAGACGGTAAATCAGTTCACTGTTGTGAGTCTGCGCAACCGGTTGCGCATTTGTTGACTCTACGGCGTTAACGGACATCAGAGGCAATCCCATGGTGGAAAAGCGGTGATTTTATCTGACCATGGCGGAAATGCAAACGTTTGCTACCAGGTGTTCTTAATATTTAAAACGGATAAACAAACATTTTTATATAACTTTTCATGATTTTCTGCTTAAAATCCACACCGAAAACTCAATAAGAGCTAAAAATCGGTCTGGAATGCATCGTGCGTGATTGTGCTAAACGCACTAATGGAGTTGTAAATGTTTTATCTCGATACGTTATCAACGCTGGTTGCGGCAACCCTTGTGTTGCTGCTGGGACGTAAGCTCGTCCAGTCTGTTTCCTTCCTGAAAAAATACACCATTCCTGAACCTGTAGCTGGCGGATTGCTGGTGGCGATTGCGCTGCTGGTGCTGAAAAAAAGCATGGGTTGGGAAGTGAACTTCGATATGACCCTGCGCGATCCGCTGATGCTGGCATTCTTCGCCACTATCGGCCTGAACGCCAATATTGCCAGCCTGCGCGCGGGTGGCCGCGTGGTGGGTATCTTTCTGATTGTGGTTGTTGGCCTGCTGCTGATGCAAAACGCCATCGGTATTGGTATGGCGACTCTGCTGGGTCTGGATCCGCTGATGGGTCTGATCGCCGGTTCGATAACCCTCTCTGGTGGGCATGGGACCGGGGCCGCATGGAGCAAGCTGTTTATTGAGCGCTATGGTTTCGCTAATGCGACGGAAGTGGCGATGGCTTGCGCAACGTTTGGCCTGGTGCTGGGCGGATTGATTGGCGGCCCGGTGGCCCGCTATTTGGTCAAACACTCTACCACGCCAGATGGCATGCCGGACGATCAGGCTGTGCCTACCGCATTTGAAAAGCCGGATGTCGGACGCATAATCACTTCGCTGGTGCTGATTGAAACCATTGCGCTGATCGCTATCTGTCTGACGGTGGGTAAAATCGTTGCACAAATGCTGGTCGGAACGGTGCTGGAACTGCCGACTTTCGTCTGCGTGCTGTTTGTTGGGGTGATCCTCAGTAACGGCCTGGCGTTAATGGGTTTTTATCGGGTGTTCGAGCGCGCGGTTTCGGTGTTGGGTAACGTTAGCCTGTCGCTGTTCCTGGCGATGGCGCTAATGAGTCTGAAGCTGTGGGAGCTGGCTTCTCTGGCCCTACCGATGCTGGCAATCCTGGTTGTGCAGACCATTTTCATGGCGCTGTACGCGATATTCGTCACCTGGCGCATGATGGGTAAGAACTACGATGCCGCCGTGCTGGCAGCCGGACACTGCGGTTTTGGCCTCGGTGCGACACCCACGGCGATTGCCAACATGCAGGCAATTACTGAACGTTTTGGGCCATCCCATATGGCGTTTCTGGTGGTGCCGATGGTGGGGGCGTTCTTTATCGATATCGTCAATGCGCTGGTGATTAAGCTGTATCTGCTGCTGCCGATTTTTGCGCAATAATGTCTGTGCGGCGGAGTCACATCCGCCGCCGCTATGAATCTACTATGCGTTGGAGTAGCGCTCGGTTTCCGGCATCCAGCGTTCAATCAGCGCCACAGCCTGTTGCGGGTAACGTTCGTGAATATGACGGGCAATGCGCTGAACTTCCGGGATAATCGCCTGATCGCGCAGCAAATCTGCGACTTTGAATTCTGCCGTTCCGGTCTGGCGCGTACCCAACAGCTCGCCGGGCCCGCGGATCTCTAAATCTTTTTGCGCGATCACGAATCCGTCGTTGCTGTCGCGCAGAACCTGTAGGCGTTTTTGCGCGGTTTTTGACAGCGGCGATTTGTAGAGCAGGACGCAGTGGGAGGCCACCGCGCCACGACCTACGCGACCACGTAGCTGGTGCAACTGCGCCAGGCCCAAGCGCTCCGGGTTTTCAATAATCATCAGGCTGGCGTTAGGTACGTCTACGCCCACTTCAATCACCGTGGTGGCAACCAGCAGCTGCAATTCGCCCTGCTTAAAGGCCGCCATTACCGACTGCTTCTCTGCGGGCTTCATACGGCCGTGTACCAGGCCAATATTCAGCTCTGGCAGCACCAGTTTAAGCTCTTCCCACGTGGCTTCAGCGGCCTGAGCTTCTAACAAATCAGACTCCTCAATCAGCGTACAGACCCAGTACGCCTGGCGCCCTTCATGGGTACAAGCGTTGCGCACGCGGTCAATAATATCGCTGCGGCGGGTATCCGGAATTGCCACCGTGGTGACCGGCGTACGCCCCGGAGGGAGTTCGTCAATGACCGACGTGTCGAGATCGGCATAGGCGGTCATCGCCAGCGTACGCGGGATTGGGGTGGCTGTCATGATTAGCTGGTGTGGATGGAAACCCTGCTGCTGGCCTTTCTCCCACAGCGCCAGGCGCTGATGTACGCCAAAACGGTGCTGTTCGTCGATGATAACCAGTGCCAGTCCGTTGAACTGCACCTGTTCCTGGAAAATTGCGTGCGTGCCGACAATCATCTGCACCTCACCGCTGGCGATAGCTTCCTGCTGTGCCTGGCGCGCTTTGCCTTTCTGTTTACCTGCCAGCCAGCCTACTTCAATGCCCAGTGGCGCGAACCAGTTGCGGAAGTTATTGGCGTGCTGTTCAGCCAGCAGTTCGGTGGGGGCCATCAGCGCAACTTGCTTACCATGTGCGATGGCACGTAGGGCGGCCAGCGCCGCAACCAGCGTTTTACCGGAGCCGACATCGCCCTGTACCAGACGCATCATGGGGACATCCAGTGCCATATCGCGTTCGATCTCAGCGGTAACGCGGGCCTGGGCGCCGGTGGGTTTAAACGGTAGAGCCGCCAGCAGCTTATCTTTCAGCGCGTTGTTTGCGAGCAGCGGCTGGGCGTGGAAACGTTGCGCCCCGGCGCGTAGTGCCAGCATGCTGAGGTTATGCGCCAGCAATTCTTCCAGAATCAGACGTCGCTGTGCTGGATGCTGACCGGTTTCCAGATCGCTCAACTGCAGTGACGGCGGTGGACGGTGCAATGTGCGCAGAGCTTCTGGCAGGCTCATCATACCTTGCAACAACTCTGGCGGCAGCAGTTCGGCAATGGCGCAGGTATCGAGCAGGTCCAGAGCTTGATCGGTCAGTTTGCGCAGCGTGGCCTGCTTCACGCCTTCGGTGGTTGGATACACCGGCGTGAGCGTTTCCTGCAATTCCGGCGTGCTGAGATCGCCCTGCACGCGATACTCCGGGTGGATCATTTCTGCGCCGTATTTTCCGCGTTTGGCTTCGCCATAGGCCAGCACCCGGCGACCGGTGGCGAGACTGTTTTTCATTGCGGCGCTGAAGTTGAAAAAGCGCATGGTGAGAATGCCGGAGCCATCACTGATCTGACAGGTCATCATCCGGCGTCCGCCGAAGGTGATATTGCAGTTCAGCACTTCGCCTTCTACAGTGGCGTAAACGCCCGGCAGCAGTTCGCCAATCGGGTACAGGTGCGTGCGGTCTTCGTAACGCAGAGGGAGGTGGAGCAGAAGGTCCTGCACGGTGTGCAGGCCAATTTTCGCCAGTTTACTGCTTTGCGCTGCGCCAACGCCGGTCAGAGAATTGAGTGGGATGGCATCCAGTAAACGGCCTTTCATCGCGTTTATCTCGCAGATTGCATAGTGGCCCACCACGTTGCATCGGCTTCAATTTCGCCCTGCGTGTTTACGTGGGGGTAGGGAAGACCTTTGCGCTTAGCGACATTCGCCAGCACCGGATAACCGCCTTCAAACAGCAAACGCTGCTGCTCATCTTGCGCCAGCATGCTGTTTTCTCGTCGGTACATGCCGGCGTTTTGCCGCTGGCGCTGTGCTTCGTACAGAATCAGCGCGGAGGCGACCGAAACGTTCAGCGATTGCACCATGCCAGTCATGGGAATGATGATGTCCTGATCCGCCAGATCCAACGCTTCCTGAGTGATGCCAGTTTTCTCCTGGCCCATCAGGATGCAGGTGGGGCGCGTGTAATCAATCTCGCGAAAATCCACGGCTTTATCTGACAGATGTGTTGCCAGAACCTGCATACCCTGGCTTTTTAAATGTGTGACCGCATCGCCAATAGTGCGGTGAGTCTTCACCTGAACCCAACTGTTGCTGCCTGCGGCAGAAGAGGCCATGGTGCGCATACGGCTACCAGGCCAGACGGCGTGGACTTCATGCACGCCGACCGCGTCTGCAGTACGAATGATTGCAGAAACGTTATGAGGTTTGTGGACCTGCTCCATGCAGACGGTCAGATCGGGCTGACGACGTGCGAGCATCTCGCAAATACGTGCATAACGTTGAGTATTCATAAAACGTGTTCTAGTTACGGTTACGGGTGACTTTTATCACGTCCGGCATGACGCGGATTTTGCGCATGATATTCGCCAGGTGCACGCGATCGCGAGCGGTCAGGCGAATAAAGGCGCTATAGACGCGGCCATCTTTCTCTTCCGTATTCAGACTTTGAATGTTGGAGGTGGTCGTGTTGATTGCCGCCGTCAGGTTCGCCAGAGCACCCTGGTGGTTAAACATATCCACCTTAATCTCGGTGATGAACTCCTGCTCTGTCTCTTTATCCCATTCCACCGCCATAAACTTCTCTGGCTCTTTTTGATAGCCACGAATGTTACGGCAGGATTCATGGTGAATCACCAGACCTTTACCCGGACTGACGTGGGCAATGATTGGATCGCCAGGAATCGGACGACAGCATTTCGCGAAGGTGATCAGCACGCCATCTGCGCCTTTGATCGGCAGATGACCGTGACCAGATTGTGCTGGCACGTTTGCCATTGCTTCGCCCTGCTGGAGGTTTTTCGCTACCACCACGCTCATGGCGTTACCCAGACCGATTTCCGCGAGCAGATCGTCAAGCGTGGCGAGCTTCATGCGCTCAAGCTCACGCTGGATGCTCTCTGGCGGGATCTCAGCCAGTTTACGGCTACCGCCTAAGGCATGGTTGAGCAGTCGACGACCCAGACTGACGGAATCATCGCGCTTGAGGTTTTTCAGCAGTTGGCGAATTTTGGCGCGCGCTTTCGAACTGACGACGAAGTTGAGCCACGCTGCATTCGGACGGGCGCCCGGAGCGGTAATAATCTCAACGGTCTGTCCGCTAAAGAGCGGCTGCGAAAGTGGGTAAGGTTGTCTGTCGACGCGTGCGCCGACGCAGGCGTGACCGATATCGGTATGCACGGCGTAGGCGAAGTCGACAGGCGTTGCACCGGCAGGCAGTTCGACAATGCGCCCTTCCGGTGTGAAAACATAAATCTCATCCGGGAAGAGATCAGATTTGACGCTTTCAATAAATTCAAACGAGCTACCGGCGCTCTGCTGCAGTTCCAGCAGGCTTTGCATCCAGCGTTGAGCGCGGATTTGTGCGGTGGTGCTGCTTTCGCCGCCGTGCTCTTTGTAAGCCCAGTGCGCTGCTACACCCATCTCTGCCATCTGGTCCATGTCTTCGGTACGAATCTGTACTTCAACCGGGACGCCGTGAGGGCCGATCATTGAGGTGTGCAAAGACTGATATCCGTTAGCTTTCGGAATGGCGATATAGTCTTTCACGCGACCAGGACGAGGTTTGTACAGGCTGTGCATCTGGCCGAGTACGCGATAACAGGTATCGGAATCATGAACGATAACGCGAAAAGCGTAGATATCCATGATGGAGTGAAAACGCTGCTCTTTGAGCACCATTTTGCAGTAAATAGAGTACAGGTGCTTCTCGCGGCCACTTACGCGACACGGAATGCCTGCCTCCTGTAAACGCCCTTCGATTTCCGAGAGGATTTTTTGGATCATCTCTTTGCGGTTGCCACGAGCGGCTTTAACCACTTCTTTAATCACGCGATAGCGGTTCGGGTACAGCGCTTCAAAACCCAGCTCTTCCAGCTCGGTTTTAATGTGATGAATACCTAAACGGTGTGCCAGCGGACTATAGATTTCGAGGGTTTCACGGGCGATGCGGCGACGCTTGTCCGGGCGTAATGAGCCCAGCGTGCGCATGTTGTGGGTACGGTCAGCGAGTTTGATGAGAATGACGCGGATATCCTGCACCATCGCCATAATCATCTTGCGAAAGTTTTCGGCTTGCGCCTCTTTCTTATCGCGAAACTTAAGCTTATCAAGTTTCGACACCCCTTCTACCAGTTCAGCAACGCTTTTACCAAAAAGCTGTTCCATGTCCTGGTAGGTGGCAGGGGTATCTTCAATCACGTCATGCAGCAGCGCAGCCATCAGCGTTTCATAGTCGAGTTTCATCTCGGCCAGAATGCAGGCTACCGCTACCGGGTGCGTGATATAGGGTTCACCGCTTGAACGTGTCTGGCCCTCGTGAGCGTCACGTGCAACGAGATACGCCTGCCGAAGACGCTTAATCTGGTCTTCCGGCAGGTAGTTTTGAATCAGTTGATTCAGGCTTTCAAACAGATACAAGGGCGACCCGCTTTGTGATTAACGACGACCTTCAGCAATAGCGGTAACGGCTTGTAATTCAGCGGCTTCCTGCTCTTGCTGTTCCTGGCGTTCACGCACGTCGAGGATCTGGTTGTTGATCAGACCTTCTTCGATTTCGCGCAGCGCGATAACGGTAGTTTTATCGTTTTCTTCCGGTACGAGCGGATCCTTTCCGCCTACCTGCATCTGACGAGCGCGACGCGCGGCGACCAGTACCAGGTCAAAACGGTTACCAATTTTCTCTACAGCGTCCTGAACAGTTACGCGTGCCATACTTAAAATGCTCCACAGGTGAAGAAATGACTGGGCATGATACTGAATGTGGGTTCAGTCTGCCAACAGTTTGCTGATTAAAGCGTCATGACGCTGCTTTTGGCGGCTCATGCGCAGACGTTCGGCGCGAATGATAGTTTTCAAATCGCCCAGGGCGGTATCGAAATCATCATTCACAATAAGATAATCATATTCGGCGTAATGGCTCATTTCTGCAACAGCTTGCGCCATACGTTTTGCGATCACGTCTTCGCTATCCTGACCGCGGCCACGAAGACGGCGATCCAGCTCAATCTTAGATGGCGGCAAAATAAAAATACTGCGCGCATGCGGCATTTTTTGACGAATCTGCTGCGCACCTTGCCAGTCGATATCTAAAAAGACGTCTACGCCGGATGCTAATACTTGCTCAATGGTCTCACGCGAGGTGCCGTAGTAATTACCGAAAACCTCAGCGTGTTCCAGGAACGCGTCTCTGCCAATCATGGTTCTGAATTCGTCATGGTTCACAAAAAAATAGTGTTCACCGTGCACTTCCCCCGGGCGCGGTGCGCGCGTGGTGTGCGAAACAGAAACCTGGGTGTCATACAACGGTTGGGTCTTTAATAAAGCCTGAATCAGGCTGGATTTACCCGCGCCACTGGGGGCAGAAACAATATAAAGCGTGCCTTGAGCCATGAGTATCTTAATGTATGTGATTGTCGAAAGAGAGCCTACATACGGGCTTATTATACACGTAGCCGCTATGTGACGTAGCCCTTGTCACACTTTTTGCGCATGTTTATTGCGTTTTGCGTACCAGTTTCCTGTTTTATCCGCGATTTGCAGCAATTCGTGCAAATGTCAGGAACGTTGCGCGCAGGATGAGTTTTTGCCGCTCTGTTTCCATTTCAATTCGCGTTATATCTGCCGGGAAACGTACTGTTCAGCGGAGATAGCATGGGATTATGGAAATGCATAGGGCTGGTTTTGCTAATGTGGTATCTACCCTCATGGGCGGTATGCCCCGTCTGGTCGCCTGCCAGGGCACAAGAGGAAATTTCACGACTACAGCAGCAGATAACACAGTGGAATGACAGTTACTGGAAACAAGGGGAAAGTGTCGTAGACGACGCCGTTTATGACCAGCTCAATGCGCAGCTCATCCAGTGGCAGCGCTGTTTTGGCGATGAAGCCCCATCAGATCTATCTGCGCCCCCAATAAGTGGAACCGTCTCGCACACAGTTCCCCACACGGGAGTTCGAAAACTTGCCGATAAGCAAGCGCTACAACAATGGATGCATGCTCGTAGCGATCTCTGGGTGCAGCCGAAGGTGGATGGCGTGGCGGTCACGCTGGTTTATCGCAATGGCAATCTGATACGGGCGATTAGCCGTGGTAACGGTCTGAAAGGCGAAGACTGGACGCAAAAGGTTCTTCAGATCCCTTCCGTTCCACGTACTACCAGCGGGCTGCTTTCTAACAGTACGTTGCAGGGGGAGATATTTTTGCAGCAACAAGGGCATATTCAGCAGCAGAGAGGGGGAATGAACGCCCGCTCAAAGGTTGCTGGAATGATGATGCGCCAGAGCAACCCGGAAATGTTACGCTCGCTGGCTATTTTTATCTGGGCCTGGCCTGATGGTCCAGTTGCCATGTCGGAAAGACTTGAGCAACTCACTGCTGCCGGGTTCAGTTTCACGCAACGATATACTCAGGCCGTGAAGAGTGTGGATGACGTCGAGCAGGCGCGCGCCAGGTGGTGGACTTCAGCGTTACCTTTTGTGACGGATGGTGTGGTGGTGCGAACGGGAAAAGAACCGCGGGCGCAATACTGGCTACCCGGACAGGGAGACTGGCTGGCAGCGTGGAAATATCCTCCCGTGGCCAGGGTATCTGAGGTGACAGGTATTCAGTTTTCCGTTGGCAAAAGCGGAAAAATTGCGGTGGTTGCATTGCTGGTCCCCGTCATGCTGGATGATAAGCGGGTGCAGCGCGTCAATATTGGCTCAGTACGGCGCTGGAATGAATGGGATATTGCGCCTGGCGATCAGATTCTGATAAGTCTGGCCGGACAGGGGATTCCCCGTATAGATGAGGTGGTCTGGCGCAGCACCCAGCGTAATAAGCCAGCACCACCTGAGGGGCGCTTCAATTCACTAACTTGTTTTTATGCCACAGCGGAGTGTCAGGAACAGTTTGTTGCCAGGCTCGTCTGGCTGGGGGCCAAAGATGTGTTAGGGCTGGAGGGTATGGGCGAGGCGGGATGGCGGGAGCTACATCAGACGTATCGCTTTGAACATATCTTTTCCTGGCTTGGATTAACGCAGGAGCAGCTACAGTCCACATTTGGCGTGAACAAAGGGGGGAAGCTGTGGCATCAGTTCAATCTGTCACGCCATCTTCCATTTACGCGCTGGGTGATTGCCATGGGAATACCGTTAACACAGGCAACGTTGAATGGCAGTCGGGATGGATCGTGGCAGCAGTTACGGGAACGCAGTGAACAAAGCTGGCGGCAACTTCCTTTCATGGGGGAGCGACGGGCACGACAGGTTATTCAGTGGCTGGAGGATAAAGAGATCACAGCGCTGAACAACTGGTTAGCTGCTCAGCGGATCACGGGCTTTATGCCTTAATGGCCTTCATGGCGATAGTAAAATACCGGCAGCCCCAACTTCAGGCGTAGCGCCAGCAGTCGGGCGGTAAAGCCAAAGAGCAGGGTAGAGATCACCACCACATCGTGGCTGGAGACATAATGTTGCAGCACGATATACAGCACAGCAGCGGCAAATGAAACGCCGGCATACAGTTCTTTCTGGAATACTAATGGGATGCGTTTGCAGAACATGTCACGTAATACACCACCAAAGACCCCGGTAGTGACCGCCGCGACCACGGCAATAATCGGTCCATGACCCATATCCAGCGCCACCTGGGCGCCAATAATAGAAAAGACCACCAGGCCCAGCGCATCCAGGACGAGGAATATTTTACGCAGATAGGGCATGACGGGGGCAATAATGGTGGTGAGTACCGCAGCGGTCGCCACGATAATGACGTATTCAGGGTGCTTTACCCAGCCGAGCGGATAGTGGCCGAGAAGGATGTCGCGTACCGAGCCGCCGCCAATGGCCGTCGCGGTGGCAATGATAATGACGCCAAATGTATCCATACGACGACGCCCAGCCGCAAGCGCACCGGTCATGGCTTCGGCAGTAATACCAATTAAATATAAAACGTGTAACAGCATGTATTCCCCCCTGATTTGCTGGGGCTAAGGTTAACGATTTGTGCGCATTGTCACGATTGAGATTTTCTAAGGTGAAGCGATTTTAATAACTACAGCTAATGTGATTTTGCTGTAAATGCGTTATGGCATGCGCTTTACTTTATGAATGGTGACAATAAATGATGAGAAAATATAATTCGAAGTGGATGGGTCACAACCGAAGTGTTGGGAAAAACACGTAGCCCCGCCGTTTATGGGGGGGCTACGTGGAATGGAGTTTACTCGATATTCTGAATTTGCTCGCGCATTTGCTCGATCAATACCTTCAGTTCAATTGCGGAATTAGTCACCTCGGCATTGATAGACTTGGATGCAAGAGTGTTCGACTCACGGTTGAATTCCTGCATCATGAAGTCCAGACGACGGCCAACAGCCTCTTTTTTCTTCAGAATGTTGTAGGTTTCTTTGACGTGGGCTTCCAGACGATCTAACTCTTCTGCTACATCGATGCGCTGCGCCATCAGCACCAGTTCTTGCTCAAGGCGGTTATTCTCCAGTTGCACCTGGGCGTCTTCCAGTTTGGCTACCAGACGCTCACGCTGCCATTGCAGAATTTCCGGCATATGTGCACGCACTTTAGCGACTTCAGTGCTGACGCCTTCCAGACGCTGCTCGATCAGCGCTTTCAGCGCCTGACCTTCGGTTTCACGCGCGACGATGAAGTCATCCAGCGTACCGTCAAGCGCGGCGAGGATCTCGGCGGCAATGGCGTCCAGATCTTGCTCCTGGGCAGCCATTACGCCTGGCCAGCGCAGGATATCAACTGGGTTAATTTCACCTTCATCACTCTGCATTTTGACCCAGTTAGCAGCGCTAACGAGCTGTTTAGCGAGCTTTTCATTTAGAATCAGCTCGCCCTGGGCGCTGGCATCAGGCTCAAAACGCAGCGTACACTCGACTTTACCGCGCGTCAGACGCGTGCGAATACGTTCGCGAACAACGGGTTCAAGACTACGGAACTGTTCCGGCAGGCGAAAATAAGTTTCCAGATAACGCTGGTTTACCGAGCGCATTTCCCAGGTAGCGCTACCCCATTCACCCTTGATTTCACGCCGGGCGTAGGCGGTCATGCTGCGGATCATAGACGTTCCTGTTTTTAAAGATGAGATTGGAGGATTATAGCCATCCACGTCTTGTCAGGATAGGAATAACAGTCGGAAGTCCGTATAATGCGCAGCCACATTCGTTTCAAGCCGGAGATTTTATCATGCGTCCAGCAGGTCGTAGTGCCAACCAGGTGCGTCCCGTCACCCTGACCCGTAATTATACAAAACACGCTGAAGGCTCCGTGCTGGTCGAATTTGGTGATACCAAAGTGCTGTGTACCGCTTCTATTGATGAAGGCGTACCGCGTTTTCTGAAAGGTCAGGGCCAGGGCTGGATCACCGCAGAATATGGCATGCTGCCACGCGCCACGCACACCCGTAACGCCCGTGAAGCGGCGAAAGGTAAGCAGGGCGGTCGTACCATGGAAATCCAGCGTCTGATCGCTCGTGCGCTGCGCGCCGCCGTTGATCTGAAGACGCTCGGTGAATTCACTATTACGCTGGACTGCGATGTTATTCAGGCAGATGGCGGTACGCGCACTGCATCAATTACCGGCGCATGTGTGGCGTTGGCTGATGCGCTGAACAAGCTGGTTGCGAGCGGTAAACTGAAAACTAACCCGATGAAAGGGATGGTCGCCGCGGTTTCCGTGGGCATTGTGAACGGTGAAGCGCTCTGTGACCTCGAATACGTTGAGGACTCTGCCGCAGAAACCGACATGAACGTGGTGATGACTGAAGACGGACGCATTATAGAGGTGCAGGGTACGGCAGAAGGCGAGCCGTTCAGCCATGAAGAACTTCTCACCCTACTGGCGTTAGCCCGAGGGGGAATCGAATCCATTGTAACGACGCAGAAGGCGGCGTTAGAAAATTGATTTTAAAGGCGACTGATGAGTCGCCTTTTTTTTGTCTGTAATAAAGTGAGATGAGGAGCGAATCCATGAAACCGTATCAGCGCCAGTTTATTGAGTTTGCGCTTAGCAAGCAGGTACTAAAGTTTGGCGAGTTTACGCTGAAATCCGGGCGTAAAAGCCCCTATTTCTTCAACGCCGGGCTGTTTAATACCGGGCGCTGCCTGGCACTGTTAGGCCGTTTTTATGCCGAAGCGCTGATGGATTCCGGTATTGAGTTCGATTTGCTGTTTGGTCCGGCCTACAAAGGTATCCCGATTGCGACCACCACGGCTGTTGCGCTGGCGGAACACCACGATAAAGATTTGCCGTACTGCTTTAACCGTAAAGAGGCGAAGACCCACGGTGAAGGCGGTAATCTGGTAGGTAGCGCACTTGAGGGGCGTGTAATGCTGGTGGATGATGTTATCACTGCAGGTACGGCTATTCGTGAGTCGATGGAAATTATTCAGGCTAACGGCGCTACGCTGGCGGGGGTACTGATTTCTCTCGATCGTCAGGAACGCGGTCGCGGCGAGATTTCAGCGATTCAGGAAGTGGAACGCGATTATGGCTGCAAGGTGATTTCTATCATTACCCTGAAAGATCTGATTGCGTATCTGGAAGAAAAACCAGAAATGGCAGAACACCTGGCCGCAGTACGGGCGTATCGCGAAGCGTACGGCGTATAAGAACTGCCGGATGGCGCTGCGCTTATCCAGCCTACGCACCGCGGGGTTCGTAGGCAAAATAGGCGAGGTCGCCATCCAACAACGGTGTTACTGCAATTGAGCGGCAACCAACGGCCAGCGGATGTCGAAATCATCCGTTGGGCGGTATTTAAATTCGCTACGTACAAACCGGGACAGCATACCTTCGCAGAAAGCCAGTAGCTGGCTGGCCAGCAGCGTTTCATCCACGGTGTAGCCTTCACCTTCACGCATTCTTTTTTCTCGCAGAACCTGGCGTAACTGCGCCTCAATTCGCTCAAAAAGCTGGTTAATACGGCCTTGCAGACGGTCTTGCTCGAACATCAATGCGTGTCCGGTCAGAATTCGCGTCAGGCCAGGATTACGTTCACCGAACCCTAAAATCAGCAGTACGATCAGACGCAATCGCGCGTTAGTGTCTTTTTCATCTTTCAAAATCAGATTGATACGGGTAATCAGACTATCTTCGATAAACTCAATCAGGCTATCGAACATGCGGGTCTTGCTGGGAAAATGGCGATACAAGGCCGCTTCGGAAACGCCCACAGAGGCCGCCAGTTTAGCTGTCGTGATGCGTTGGCTACCATCGCTGGACTCAAGCATCAGTGCCAGAGACTGAAGTATTTCTTCGCGACGATTCCTTTTCGCAGTTTGCTTTTCTACCATGTTACAAAATACCCCTGAAAATAAGCTCTTGCCAGGCAGGCATCCACACAGCGACCGCAAACGGGTGTTTGCGGTGTGTTATTGCGTTATTACGCTGTGAGATACTTTTCTGCGGGTTACTTGCGCCCGGAATGGCCGAAGCCACCTTCGCCACGATCGGTGGCTTCAAACTCTTCCACCAAATTAAATTCAGCCTGGACGACCGGTACAAATACCATCTGCGCGATACGTTCGCCCGGTTCAATAGTAAAGTTGTCCTGACCACGGTTCCAGATTGAAACCATCAGCTGGCCCTGGTAGTCGGAATCAATCAAACCGACCAGATTGCCCAGTACGATCCCGTGCTTATGGCCCAGCCCGGAGCGCGGGAGCATCACTGCCGCAAGAGAAGGATCGGCAATGTGGATAGCTAACCCGGTTGGCACCAGCGTTGTTGCGCCAGGCGCCAGTTCTACGGCGTCATCAAGACAGGCACGCAGGTCAAGTCCGGCAGAACCAGAAGTGGCGTACGTCGGGAGCGGAAATTGTTGCCCTACGCGCGGGTCCAGAATCTTAACGTCGATTTTTTTCATCATAACGGGTCACGATCTCGTCGAGTAATAATTGGCCCAGGAGTTCTTTGCGCTCAAGCGGTAAGACTTTATCTCCATCCTGCCAAAAAAGGTGTAATGCGTTGCTGTCGCTGTTAAATCCTTGAGTGGACAGCGAAACGTCGTTCGCACAGATCACATCAAGGTTTTTGCGGATGCGTTTTTGCCGGGCATATTCTTCCACATTATTTGTTTCGGCGGCAAACCCAACGACAAAAGGACGGTTAGCATCCAGTGCGGCAACACCAGCGATGATGTCCGGGTTTTTGACCATTTTTACTGTTAATTCATCACCCTGCGTTGCCTGTTTTTTGATTTTTTCATTGGCGACAGTTTCAGCGCGATAATCAGCGACTGCGGCGCAGCCGATAAAAATATGCTGTTGTTGCACCGCAGATTGCACGGCGGCTTCCATTTCCAGCGCGGTCATCACATCAATGCGCTGGACAAAAGGCGGTGTGGGTAACGAAACCGGACCTGATACCAGCGTGACATTTGCCCCGCGTTTTGCGGCAGCGGCCGCGATAGCAAATCCCATTTTCCCGGAGCTGTGGTTGGAAATATAACGCACGGGATCAAGCGGTTCACGCGTCGGGCCTGCTGTAATCATGATGTTGAGATGTTGCAGATCTTTGACAGGTGAAAAATGTTCTGCCGCCATATCCACAATTGTTAACGGATCCAGCATACGTCCAGGACCGACATCACCACATGCCTGACTACCGCTGTCAGGGCCCCAAATGAGCAAACCGCGCGAGGCAAGAATGCCCAGATTGTGTTGGGTAGCGGCGGCGCGGTACATCTGCTGGTTCATAGCCGGCAGCACGGCAACAGGCGCTGGCGTTGCCAGACAGATCGTAGACACCAGATCGTTGGCCATACCTGCGGCAACGCGGGCAATCAGGTCTGCCGTCGCAGGGGCCAGTATAACCAAATCGGCCCATTTCCCCAGCTCAATGTGGCCCATCGCGGCTTCGGCTGCGGGGTCAAGCAGGCTGTCGGATACGGGATAGCCCGAAACCGCCTGTAAGCTCAGAGGAGTAATAAACGCTTTTGCTGCTTCGGTCATCGCCACGCGGACGTCTGCGCCGCGTTCCCGTAAACGACGCACCAGCTCAGGGGTTTTGTACGCAGCAATCCCGCCACTGACGCCAAGTACGATTTTTTTACCGGCCAGGCTCATCATGATCTTTCCTGTTGGGTTTCACCAGAAGGCGGATATTTTATCACAATCCGCAATGTGTCGTGCTTTTGCCCGCGCTCCAGTTTGCGAGGCTCTACGAAGAAGTGAAAACAGAGCGTCGATTCGCCGCTGGCGTTATGCCACTATGCGGACGCGAAAGGAGGGGAAAAGCATGGAAAATACAGGACGTATAATGCCTCGGGAAAAGCTGTTGGCGCAGGGGGCCAGTTCGCTGACCGACGTAGAGCTACTCGCTCTTTTTCTACGCACCGGGATACTGGGTAAAGATGTGCTTACGCTGGCGAAAGAGATGCTTCAGCATTTTGATTCGCTGTATGGCCTGTTGTCTGCTGATTACATGGATTTCAGCTATGTTCAGGGTATCGGTATCGCGAAGTACGCACAGTTGAAGGGAATAGTGGAGCTGGCAAGGCGCTACTACAACGTACAGGTGATAGAGGAGCGTGCGATACTTAGCCCGGAAATGGCGCGTGAATTTCTGCAAAGCCAGCTTTCGCAAGAGGAACGCGAGATCTTCTATGTGATCTTTATGGATTCTCAACATCGCGTGATTAAACACCGTAAACTTTTTTCCGGAACGCTAAGCCACGTTGAAGTGCATCCGCGAGAAATTGTCCGCGAAGCGATAAAAATGAATGCTTCTGCGGTGATCCTTGCACATAATCACCCTTCGGGGTGTGCAGAGCCGAGCAAAGCAGATAAACTCATCACCGAGCGTGTTGTGAAATGCTGTCAGTTCATGGATATCCGGGTGCTTGATCATCTGGTCATTGGGCGCGGAGAGTACGTTTCTTTTGCGGAACGCGGTTGGATTTAACGCACTTTACGCGATCCATCGGGATCTTTGTCTGTTCGGGACTTGAGCACATCGCTGACTCAGCGTATACTACGCCACCTTTGAGAATCTCGGGTTTGGCATTTGGGCCTGGCAATCGAGAGTTCGCAAATACGCAAAATCATTCTTGTTGCGTCCAATGACGAGGCAACGATGAAAGATTTAGTGTATTGAACTGCGATAACCGGGCTGAGAAGCCTGACGAGGCGCCAATACCCCATACGAAGCTCGAGCTAATTTGATTTTTGGAGAATAGACATGTCCCGAGTCTGCCAAGTTACTGGCAAGCGTCCGGTGACCGGTAACAACCGTTCCCACGCACTGAACGCGACTAAACGCCGTTTCCTGCCTAACCTGCACTCTCACCGTTTTTGGGTTGAGAGCGAGAAGCGTTTTGTCACCCTGCGTGTATCTGCTAAAGGTATGCGTGTTATTGATAAGAAAGGCATCGAAACAGTTCTGTCTGAACTGCGTGCCCGTGGCGAAAAGTACTAAGTACTAAGAGGAAATAAATCATGGCTAAAGGTATTCGTGAGAAAATCAAGCTGGTTTCTTCTGCTGGTACTGGTCACTTCTATACCACCACGAAGAACAAACGTACTAAGCCGGAAAAACTGGAGCTGAAAAAGTTCGATCCAGTTGTTCGTCAGCACGTTTTATACAAAGAAGCGAAAATCAAATAATTTCCGCTTTGATGTAAAGAAAAACCCTGCCTCGGCGGGGTTTTTTGTTTTCTGGCCGTCCCCATATTAATGAGACCTGATACACCGCCGGAGATACTATGCCTGAATTACCTGAAGTCGAAACCAGCCGCCGCGGTATTGAGCCGCATCTGGTGGGGGCAACGATTATGCACGCGACTGTGCGTAACGGTCGTTTGCGTTGGCCAGTATCAGAGGAAATCTATCGTCTGAGTGATAAACCTGTCCTGAGCGTACAGCGGCGCGCGAAATACCTGCTGCTGGAGCTATCAGATGGCTGGGTAATCATTCACCTGGGGATGTCGGGTAGTTTGCGTATCCTTTCTGAAGAGCTTCCGGCAGAAAAACATGACCACGTCGACTTAGTGATGAGTAACGGCAAAGTCCTGCGCTATACCGATCCGCGTCGTTTTGGCGCCTGGCTGTGGACTAAAGAGCTGGATGGGCATAATGTCCTCGCCCATCTTGGCCCTGAGCCGCTGAGCGACGATTTCAATGCTGGTTATCTGCAGCAGAAATGTGCGAAGAAGAAAACTGCGATTAAACCCTGGCTGATGGATAACAAGCTGGTCGTGGGGGTGGGAAACATCTATGCCAGCGAGTCGCTGTTTGCGGCTGGTATCCATCCTGACCGTCTGGCGTCATCTTTGTCGCAGGATGAGTGCGAACTGCTGGTGCGCGTTATCAAGGCGGTTTTGCTGCGTTCTATCGAGCAGGGCGGGACCACGCTGAAGGACTTTCTGCAAAGTGACGGTAAGCCGGGTTATTTTGCCCAGGAGCTGCAGGTCTATGGGAGAGAAGGTGAACCCTGTCGCGTATGCGGCGCGCCAATCATTGCGACAAAACACGCTCAGCGCACAACGTTTTATTGCCGTCGCTGTCAGAAATAACACCATTATCGGCCGGACGTAGCGTATGCCTCATCCGGCCAGACGCATTACTTCAGTTTACTCAATAATGCCTGATGAACGTTTTCCGGCAGAAAGTGCGCTACGTCACCCTGGTGGCGGGCAACTTCTTTTACCAGTGACGATGAGATAAATGACCACTCTTTAGACGGCATCAGAAAGACGCTTTCCAGTTGTGGCATCAGATGACGGTTCATATGGGCCAGCTGCATTTCATACTCAAAATCGGCTACCGCACGCAGGCCACGGATCAGAATGTTAGCCTGATTATCGCGGGCAAAGTTTGCCATCAGGTCGCTGAATCCCAGAACCTCCACATTACCGAGATGCGCCGTTGCCTGTTGTGCCAGCTCAACGCGCTCTTCCAGAGTAAACATCGGTTTTTTACTGGGACTTGCGGCAATTGCCAGGATTACGTGATCGAACATGCTTGTCGCTCTTGTCACGATATCGATGTGGCCGTTAGTAATGGGATCAAAGGTTCCTGGATAAATCGCCCGTTTTTGCATGACTTGCCTCAATGCGTTTTGGGTGGCAGATAAGGTTCCAGCAGCTGCAGCAGACGCTGAAGCGCGCCCTGATTTTGATACAGAACTTCAACTGCGTGACGGCCATAAAAATTACGATAATCGGCATCGGTCAGTAAAGAAGAGACCTCTTTCACCAGCGTAGTTGCGTCGGTGACGGTGATCAATCCGCTTGCCTGTTCGAGGCGGGCGCAAATATCTTTAAAATTAAAAGTATGTGGCCCCATCAGTACCGGAATGGCGTGCGCCGCGGCTTCCAGTGGGTTGTGTCCACCGCGTTCAACCAGCGAACCGCCAACAAAAGCAAGGTCAGCAATGCCGTAAAGCAACATCAACTCGCCCATGGTGTCGCCGATTACGACCTGGGTTCCTGATGACGGAACTTCGCCCGAAGAACGTGTCGTATAGCTTAGCCCAGCCTGGCGTACGAGGTTAATGGCATCCGGGAACCGTTCAGGATGTCTGGGTACCAGAATCAGTAAAAGATTAGGGAACTGGTTTAATAACGCCTGATGGGCGGCAATGATAATGCTTTCTTCGCCGTCGTGCGTGCTGGTTGCAATCCATACCGGGCGGTGAGGTGCCCATTGACGACGCAATGTAATCGCTTTTGCGGCCAACTGCGGCGTGACGGAAATATCAAACTTCAGGCTACCGGTAACGGTGACCTGATTGCTTCTGGCACCAAGCGTGATAAAACGAGCGCCATCTTCTTCGTTCTGGGCGGCAATCAACGTAATTCGGCGCAGTAGCCTGCCAACAAATTTACCTAATTTAGCGTAGCCAGCAGCTGAGCGAGCGGAAAGACGTGCATTGGCAATGACCAGCGGAATATGGCGCTTATGCAGTGCCGCGATCAGATTCGGCCACAGCTCGGTTTCCATAATTAACACCAGCTTGGGGTCAACTTTATTCAGGAAACGATTTAGGGCATCTGGTAAATCGTATGGCAGATAAATATGCTGAACGTCAGGGCCAAAAGCGGATTGTACGCGCTCGGAACCGGTTGGCGTCATGGTGGTGACCGTGATCGGCAAGTCGGGGTAACGATGTCGCAGAGCGCGGACTAATGGGATAGCTGCCAGCGTTTCGCCCACGGAAACCGAATGAAGCATGATGCCGCCTGGTTTTAGCGGACGGCGGTAAAAGCCGTAGCGTTCACCCCAGCGTTTACGGTAGGCCGGAGCCTTACGTCCGCGCACCCAAAGCCGTACCCAGATCAAAGGCTGAATAAGGTAGAAAAGGGCGGTGTAAAGCAATTCGAGCATAATGGTAGCTGACTTATGAATGTGCTGGGGATTCTATGTATTTAGCTGTGGCTTTACCATCATTTTTATCCAGGTTGTCTCAAAACGATGGAATTCGTGAGGCATTGTTTTAACCGGTAGCTATTTCAAAAATGTCTATTGGTACATTTACATGACTTAACGTCTTGTGCGGCGTGAATTTTCTCGTGAATTGCTTCATTTTATATCTTAATGTTTTTAATAGGTTATTTTAAAGTTTGTTCAAAAAATATTCATTTCGGAATGCGTGATAATAAATGATATACTACTGCGCAATTTCAGGTAGCTAGCAGGCAGAAACCTTTCGAAAACATGGGAAGTAATCTTTGGTCGGTTCATGCAAGGATTACATGACTCTGATGTCGCAGATCGGGTATGTCTGGCGACGCGATGCGGATATTAATGCATGAATATTGCTTTTTGTTTGTACAAATATTTTCCCTATGGCGGGTTACAGCGTGATTTCTTGCGGGTAGCGCTTACGGTTGCTGCTCGTGGTCATCATGTCCAGGTGTTTACCCAGTCATGGCAGGGCGAGCGTCCGGAAGGACTGGAAATTATACTCGTCCCCGTCACATCCAGAACGAATCATGGGAAAAACGAGCAATATTATCAGTGGGTTCAGGCTTATTTAAGTCAGCATCCCGTCGATCGTGTCGTCGGGTTTAACAAAATGCCTGGGTTGGATGTGTATTACGCAGCCGACGTTTGCTACGCGGAGAAAGTTGCCCGTGAGAAAGGTTTTTTCTACAAGTTGACGCGTCGGTACCGGCATTACGCTGCATTTGAAAAAGCCGCATTTCAGCAAGGTGCTGGCACCATGCTGTTGATGTTAACCGATAAACAAATTGGTGACTTCAAACATCATTACCAAACTGAGAGCCAGCGTTTTCGTATTCTGCCACCAGGCATCTACCCTGACAGAAAGTATAGTCAGCAACCTGAAAACAGCAGGCAGATTGTCAGAGAAAAAAACGGTATTGGTTTCGATCAGTTCCTGCTCCTGCAGGTGGGTTCTGATTTCAAACGTAAAGGCGTGCCAAGAACATTACAGGCATTGGCTTCGCTACCTGAGGTTATACGTCACCGTACGCGATTGATGGTTGTTGGTCAGGATAAGGCCGATCGTTACCGTTCTCTGGCTTGTCAATTGGGTATCGAAGAACAAGTACAGTTCTTCTCGGGGCGAGATGATGTCGCTGAATTGATGTCTGCTGCTGATTTATTGCTTCACCCTGCTGTTCAGGAAGCTGCTGGTATTGTCTTGTTGGAGGCTGTAGTCGCCGGGCTGCCAGTATTAACTACAGAAGTATGCGGCTATGCGGGTTATATTAATGCCGCCCGATGCGGAGTCGTGATTCCTGAACCTTTTGAGCAGGTAAATCTGAATACAGCACTTTTCGATGCGCTGCAAAATAATGAGCAGAGAAGTCGTTGGGCCGAGAATGCTCGGCATTTTGCTGATACAGAAGATCTCTACAGCCTGGCGGATAAGGCTGCTGATATTATTTTAGGCCTTGATAATGATTGAGTTAAAAGAACCATTTGCCACGCAATGGCAAGGAAAAGACCCGTTTACGGAAGTTACAAAGCTGGATGGGGAAGTTTTTCGCGCGCTGGAAACACGGCGTACCCTGCGTTTTGAGATGATGGGTAAGGGTTATTTTCTTAAATATCATCATGGAACCACACTTAAAGAAGTGGTGAAAAACCTTATTTCTTTACGTATGCCAGTACTGGGTGCAGATCGGGAGTGGCTGGCAATTCATCGCTTACAAGAACTCAATGTTGACACAATGACTGGTGTTGCATTTGGGCAGAAAGGACTGAATCCGTTAGCGCGAACCTCATTTATCATCACTGAAGATCTCTCTCCTGCCATCAGTCTTGAAGATTTTTGTGCAAGGTGGGGAATTGAGCGTCCTGATTTTGTATTAAAACGGACCATTATTACCCGCGTGGCTGAAATGGTGGGTAAAATGCATCGGGGCGGAGTAAATCATCGGGATTGCTATATTTGCCATTTCCTACTCCAACAGCCAATGCCGGCAGATGTTGCGGATATCAAACTCTCTGTGATTGATTTGCATCGTGCACAAATACGTCAGCATGTACCGCGACGCTGGCGGGATAAGGATTTGATCGGACTCTATTTCTCTTCACTGGAGATCGGTTTGACGTCCAGAGATATCTACCGTTTTTTACGTGTCTATTTTTCGATGCCACTGCGCGAAATCTTTCGTCAGGAAGTCCGGTTGTTTGAACAGGCTGTCACAAAAGCGCAAAAAATAAGACAAAGAACAATAAGAAAAGCGCTATAAATACCATATGAAGTTTGAGGCTATTTTATTATGAACATTGATTTCCAGAAGCTAATCATTCAAAAACACGTTATCGACAGCTCTGCGCATGAGAAGACTAAAAAACTAAGTGTTGCGTATGGTGTCGATCGTAATTTTTTATTTGGATCCGGCATTTCTATGACCTCAGTATTAGTGAATAATCCTGATATTGATATTCACTTTTATATAGCAACAGACTATATAGATGATGATTATCTGGAGAGCGTAAAACGCCTGACACAAATGTACAGTACGACGGTGACTGTTCTTGTGTTCGATAATGCGGCATTTCGTGAGTTGCCGAGTACGAAAGCATGGACTTATGCAATGTATTATCGTTATTTCGCATTTGAATATTTAAGTACCGAGTTAAGTTCTGTACTGTATCTTGATGCTGATGTCATTTGCAAAGGTTCTCTACGCGAACTTACCGAGGTTAATTTCTGTGGGGAATATGCTGCTGTTATCAATGATATTGATGAAGTGCGTATTAAGTCCGGTAACAGGCTTGGTATTCCTGAGCTGAGTAACGGTTATTTTAATTCTGGTGTGGTATTTGCGAATCTTGGAGTTTGGCGTGAACAGCAGTTGTTGACGAAGGCATTTTCTATCTTAGATAAACGCCAAAAGGAACTTCTGTATTTTGATCAGGATGTTCTAAATATATTATTTGTCGGTAATGTGATTTTCCTGAGACGGGATTTTAACTGCATTTATGGCGTGGATCAGGAACTATACCCGTGATCATTGAAGATGCTTGATTTTTTTTAGAATCAGGATCATGCTACGAACCATGAAAATTACACTGACTCCTCAACAGAAACTGCAACTCGAACAAATGCACGATATTGAACGTGATAGTCGAGTTTGCGACCGTATTAAGGCTGTTTTGCTGGCTTCTGAAGGCTGGAGTCAGACCATGATTTCACAAGCTCTTCGGATTCATGAATCCACCGTTGCACGTCACCTTAGCGACTACGTTCTTTCTGAAAAACTTAAGCCTGAAAATGGCGGAAGTCAAAGCAAGCTTTCTGCAACTCAAACCATGCACCTAATCGAGCATTTGACTGAGAGAACCTATCCTCATACTCATCAAATTGTCGCCTACGTTAAAGAGACTTTTGGACTTGATTACACTGTCTCTGGTATGAACAAATGGCTTCACCATAACGGTTTTAGCTACAAGCAACCGAAAGGCGTTCCACATAAGTTTGATGAAGCAAAACAACAAGCTTTCATAGATGCTTACGAAGCGCTAAAGGCAAGTTGTGACGAGGATGAATCGATAGTCTTTATCGATGCTGTTCACCCAACCCTATCAACAAAAATATCTCATGGCTGGATACGAACTGGTCAAGATAAAGTGATTGAAACAACGGGAAATCGCAGTCGATTGAACATTCTTGGCGCACTGAACCTGTCAGATATCGGAGCTACTATTATTGATGATTATGAGAGCATTAACAGTGAAACGATAGTTCGCTTTTTCTGTAAGTTAAGAGAGAGTTATCCGTTAGCTCATAAGCTTCATATCATTTTAGATGGTGCGGGATATCACCGTAGTGACTTAGTCAGAGATGCGGCATTTGTCCTTAATATCGAGCTGCATTATCTTCCACCTTACAGCCCAAACCTCAATCCAATAGAGCGGCTTTGGAAAGTAATGAATGAGAAGTCGAGGAACAACGTTTACTTCAAAAGTAAACGGGACTTCAAGGCGGCAATAGACCAATTTTTTACTGTGACTCTTCCAGAGATCGCAGGCTCTTTGGCATCTCGAATTAATGATAATTTTCAGGTTCTCAAGCCTGCATCTTCAAGTTGATTCGGTATAAAAAATAAAAACGATAAAATTTACCAGGATTATATTACAGATGATACTGTTTTAATACATTATGTCGGTGTCACTAAGCCATGGCATACTTGGGCAAAATATCCGGTGGCTAAATTCTTCATCGACGCATATAAAAAATCTGCATGGGCAGGAAAGTCTTTATTAAATGCAAACACTGCAAAATTGTATAAGCGTAAATCCCGGCATGAGAGAGTGCAGCGTAAATATATCCGCTCGGTGCTTAGTCATGTTATGTATATAAAGAACAAACTACATAATGCACGGTCTCATTAGTTAATAGAAGTGCAAATAATTTCCAGATAGCATATTAAAAAGGTGTAGTACATGAATTTTGATTGTAATCAGTCTATTAAAGACATCATTGAGGTTTTTGGGGCTCCAGAGACTCAAACCCCACAACTCAATATTGCATGGGGGGTTGATCAAAACTTTATGTTTGGAGCGGCAGTTTCGATGTCGTCCGTTTTACTACATAACAAAGATATCAGCATACATTTTCATCTTTTTACTGATTATCTTGATTCAGATTACCGCAAAAGATTAGAAAAACTAGCAAAGCAGTTTTCGACCAATATAACTGTATATGTGATGGATGCAGAAGGATTAAAGATCCTTCCGTGTGGGAATGCATGGTCACATGCGACCTACTTCAGATTTATCGCGTTTGAGTATCTTAGCGAAAATATTGATAATCTTCTCTATATTGACGCTGATGTTGTATGTAAAGGGTCACTTGTTGAGTTAACACAAATCACCCTGGAACATCATGTTGCAGCGGTTATTCAGGATGTTGAATATAGTCGGGTGTATGCCGCGCAGAGGCTTAATACTCCGGAATTTAACGAACAATACTTCAATGCTGGTGTTATATATGCAAATTTAAAGGAATGGAAAAAACAAAAGTTCTTTACTAAAGCATTTTCGATCCTCCTGGATAAGACCAGGAAATTCGCTTTTCTGGATCAGGATGTCTTAAATATAATGTTTTTTGGTAAGACAATTTTTTTACCAAGAATTTATGATGCAATTTACGGAATTAAACAAGAACTTAAAAGTAAGGACACATCAAGTTATAAAGAATATATAACTGATGATACGATCCTTATCCATTATATTGGCGTAACTAAACCCTGGAATTCATGGGCAAATTACCCTTCAGCACAGTTTTTTGTTGATGCCTGGAAAGCTTCACCTTGGACGGATGTTCCATTGCTGCCAGCTAGAACGCCAAAACAGTATAAAAAGAAATCACGTCATGAAAGATTACAAGGGAAGTATTTCAACTCGATAATTAGCTATATTGGTTATTTGCGGGAAAAGTTAAAGAGTAAGTAAAAAAAACTCCCGTAAGGGAGTTTTTTTTAACGTAATTTAGCCTTAAGGTATTTCATATACCATTTGAGAGAAGCGTAGTAATTTCCCTTTTTGGCTTCCTGGCGCGAGTAAACCCGGTAATCAGTAGGCCTCATACGCGGAGCATAAGAGCGCATTTCAGCGTCTCGCCATGGTGTGAAGTGATGGTAGAAAAGAAAAAGTTGCTGTGAAAGCCCAGTATGTTCTTTATACCAAGGTTTTCTTCCACCAGTGAAATGAATGATGCGAGGCAAGATATCTTTTTGATAAAAAAAGGTGTCTTTTTGCTGATCTGTGAACCAGTTAAATAAGAAATTCCATCGTTTATCAATAAACTTAACGTTGCCGTCAATTGCGATATTCAGAGCATCTTGGTCAAAATAAGGCAAGGATTTACCTTGTTCAAATAACACTGTATTTGCTTTATTTTCAATATCAAACTTGATCCAATTTTCAATGTTAATATATAAAAAGCCAGCATTAAAATAATGATCAGTACTAAGGCCCAAGCGTTTAGCATTTTTTGTATCATGAATATCGAGGGAGTCGTGGCTGACTGCGCAAATGACGTTGCTGATATCAATGCTGTTAATATCATTGAGCTTATCAAAACATAGTGTATCAGCATCTAAATAGATAAAATGCTCTATTTTATCTTTTAGTAAGCGCGGTACGGCCAGACGCATATAGGTAGAGCGGTTCAGGTGTTTGATTGCAAAGTCATTATTATACTTTTCAATCTCTTCTTTATCGATATTGATAACCTGAATTTTATCACTGGTTGAACGTAGTTTATTGATTTCTTCGTCAGTAACATCATAGACAAAGACGAAAAATGACAGGTCTTGCTCTGGGTTGTTCATTATGACCGACATAATGGACACTGCTACATATTCCAGATAATTGGCATCTGTACAGTAAGCAATATTAATAACGTTATTTTTGCTGTCCATTTATGCTTTCTCATTACCTTTAACATTGTCACTATCATGAAGTACCGTATCGATAGCGTCAATCACGACCTGTTCCGGAATCCAAGTTAGATATTTTTTTGACCGATCGAGTTCATCTCGCGAAGGCATCGGATGGTACTCGCCAGCCCAAATCAATACGGCTTTATCAGACCACGGCTTCCATTGTCGGTAATTGGTGGCGCCAAACAGGCATACCTGCGGTGTCCTTAGCGCTGCGGCCATATGCATAGGTGCAGAATCGACACCAATGTACAAAACAGCATGGTCAATCAACGCGGCCAGTTGCAGAAAGGTCGTTTTACCTGCCAGCGTCAGGTCAGGAGACGATTGACACAGTGCAGCAATACGCTGGACCTGTTGCTGCTCACTCAATGCAGGCCCACAGGTAAGATAAACATGTAAACCACGCTGATGCAGATGGTCTATAACATGAGCGAATTTCTCATCATCCCAGCATTTAAACTCTTGTCTGGCAGTGGGTTGAATAACGACATATTTTTGCGCAGGCAGTGTAGGCAACAGAGATACCAGATGTTGATAATCCTCCTGAAGATAACTCAGTGACATCTCTTTCTTGAGTTCTGCTTCGCTAAACCCAATGCCTTTTAGAATAGATAGGTTTTGTTCAACAATATGCGTCCCAACGGATGGCGTTACTCGCGTAAAAAGTCGGTTCCACTGCTCTTTATCGCGCTTAAAGGCAATTGAAGGAAGGCGTAAAGAGGCGATAAGTGCTCCAATTGGCCATTGTTCTGTGAGGTTAATAATCAAGTCATAGTGATTTTTCTTCAGTTGTTGACGCACTGAAAGATAATTTTTTACTGTTGCCAACAGGCCTTGTTTTTTCTCAATGAGATAAAAATTATTGATATCTTTATGGGCGGCCAGAATTGCTTTGGTATCTTTATAGAGGAGCAGATCGATCTTAGCCTGTGGATAACGAGCCCGAATGCTGGCAATGACGGGCGTGATTAACAGAACATCCCCATAAAACTTGAGCTTGCAAATAAGCACATGGTCAATTTTTTCAAACATGTTAAATTCCTTTTCGAAAAAATAGGCTCTTGCAAGCAGATAATACCTTATATCTCATTTCTGAAATGGAGCGGTCAATATGGGGATATTTCATCTTAAGAATTATTTTTTTATTAACAATTTTTGTGTCACAGGATGCAAGCGCATTATGAATATCATTCAGCATACTTTCACTATAACGATAATAACCTTTTTTCTTGCGTAATAGTTTGCGTCCTTCCAGAAAACAGTTGATGATCATTAGTGTGGCAACAGTACGTTTTGCGTTATTTTTATTTATATAATTATACATTTTCCGCATAGCAAAAAAGATACTATCCGCATCGCTATCAATAATATTCTCGGTAATGCTCTTATCATTTAACCGGTAAAAATATAGTTTATTCTCAATCTTTAATATTTTATGGCATTTAAAGTATTGGAAAGGGCAGAAAATCATGTCTTCATACCGACGATGTTCTTCGAATCGATCGTTACCAATAACGTTACGATGGAAGATTTTTGTCATGAGATGCCATTGTCCTGCCCGGAATATTGGAAGTAGAGGGGTATAATCATCATCCGATAATATAATTTCGTGCTGATTAATATCATTTTTTATACCAGATGAATTCTGATACAGATTGTTCATATCTCTGGTTAGATTAAATTCGAGAATATCATATTTTTCGTCTCTCAATTTAGGAAGAAGGATAGTGAAATAATCTGTGCAGACAATATCGTCACTGTCAATAAACCCAATATATTTCCCTGTCGCATGGGTAAGGCCAACGTTACGAGTGATTGCAACGCCTTGATTTTTTTGGCTAATATACTTAACGTTGTGGCATTTCTGCTCACGATAAAATGCCTTGATACGTTCTTCAGTTAAATCTGTTGAGCCATCATTAACAATTATTATCTCCACATCATCAGTGATGCTCTGATGGATCGACGCCAACGTCGCCGTGATGAGTTCAGCATTATTGTATGTAGGTATAATAATGCTCAGTAAATAACCTGAAGCGCTATTCATAGCATGATTCTCTCGTTGGATTCGAGCTCAGCACTGCTGCAATACATAACGCCAGCATGCTGCTCAAGGCTTCACCTTTGGCATACAATAATAAATCACTCAAGCCATAGATAGCGATAGCGCCTGAGATGACGAACAATAGAGGACTACGTTGCCAGTAAGCTCTTAAAAACATAGCGGTATAGAGCAAGAGTAGCACAATAACCCCGGCGATGCCCTTTAGCGAAAAGGTATCAATAATTTCGTTATGCAAATGTACGTTAATGAACTCAAGTGCCCCTTGTAGGGAAGTATCCTGGACGGCAAGTCGCTGAATTTCCGCCCCACGTTGTTCAAGTGACTGCCCCCAGTGATGACCTTTCCCTGCTTCAATTCCTGCCCGTTGCATCGCAAGTCGCGCACCAATAGAGGTGTTGCTGTTGTTTTGATTATAAGAGTGCAGATCGATCAGGAAGTTCTGGTAGCGACTTTCAATGACTGGTTTTAAGGGGATAGCAGCAATCCCGACCAGAATTACAAAACCCAGTAGCGCCCTCACCAGTATGTTGTGGTTGTGGCGGTAGTGGATGAAAAATAGTCCGATACTCAGGAGCGGATATACCAAAATCGCAGCCCGAGTTTGTGTGGTGATGATGACCGCCAGTGAGATCAAAAAATGTAACAAGTACAGTGAAACCGTATGTCTCAGGCGCAGATTAATGATCGCATGCGAGGCTAATAATGCAATTAGTGTCAGAGAGTAAGCCGTGCCGGTTTGATGTTCAAAACCAAGAGCAACGCGGTATCTTAAAGGGTTTTGTGCTCCACTAAGTTGATAACCCGCGAAAAGATACAAACCGATTGCCGTAAGAATCACCCAGATACTGGTCAAGCGGATTTTATTAGTACTTGGTGCTTGTGATGTTAGTATGGTCATCACCAGCGCGGCAAAAATCATCACTTTGCCACCGTTCTGGTATGAACGGTAGGCGCCGGTAAAAGCTGAACCCGGTTGTTTAAATATTTCTACCCATATAATCTGGAGTAACCCGAAGAGCAGCAACATAAAAGGCAAAACCAGGTTTTGTTTGTTACTGCACACATGCTTTATGTTTTTTCCTATAAGCGGCAGAGACAGAGCTGTGGAGAAAATAAATACCTTCAGCGCTTCATCTGGATTGACCAGCACCATCGCAAGGGTTGCCAGGATCCCGGCATAAAATAAGAAGTATATAAAATCGAATGGATTGTTTTTTATACTACAAATAAAGCGAGAAAACATGTGTTGGCGAAGCATGGTTCATCTCTTAAAGTTAAAGCAAATTATTATCAACCAGCGATACGTTGACTAAGCTAGCGTCCAGATCCTGCAATTTTCCGGAATGGCTCAGCTGTGTGTATTGATTCTTCCCATACCCACCAATCAATCCTGGGTCCGTTGGACCGTACAACGTAATATTAGGGCGATCCAGCGCAGCGGTTAAATGACTCAGGCCTGTATCAACCGACACCACAAATTTTGCCCCCGCCAGTACGCGAGCGACCTCTCCCAAAGTCATCCGTGGAAGAACATCAACATAAGAAAAACCATTTGCCAGCCTACGGGCTCGTGCTTCTTCATGAGGAGCACCCCATGGCAGTTTAATACGTATGCCAGCGTTATTTAACAAGCCAATTAGCTCCCGCCAGTTGGCTTCTGGCCAGTGCTTATCATCACGCGTTGTGGCATGCAGAAATACGGCATACTGGCCCTTATCAGCATTACGTTCTTTCAGAAAATGCTGAGCGATAGCGTAATCACCCTGCGACTGGGGCCTGGAATATCCCAGGCTTTTGGCGAACAATTCACGCGTACGTTCTACCGCGTGCTGCTGTTTGGCAATGTGATGTTTGCGATTATAAAACAGGCTCGCCAATGGTTCGCGCGCCGTGCTCCAGTCCATACCATGCTTGATGCCACGTGCCAGACGCGTAACCAACGCCGCGCTTTTAACCAGACCCTGCGCATCAATTATCGCGTCATACTGATGTAAACGCACCGCATCGCGAAAGGCTTTACGCTCGGCTTTAATCGGCGCTGAAAACCAGGCTTTACGCCAGCGGCGGATCGCCACTGGAATAACCCGGTCAACGGCTGCATGCCAGGATGGGATCTGCGCGAAGCCTTCTTCCACTACCCAATCAAATTGAATATCCGGCATGACCTGCTGCGCATCGGTTAATGCCGGTAACGTATGCAGTACATCGCCCATAGACGATGTTTTAACGATCAGTACCCGCATCCGTCAGGCTTCCTCTTGTAACAACAGGTCGTTAAGTTCTTCCAGCACGCGCTGGGGTGTGATGTCAATCAGGCTCTGATGATAGCCTTCTGCTGCATCGCCCTTGCGTACTTTGTGATAACCCGTAATCAAGCGAATCACGCGCGCCTTGTGTGAAAGCGGCGGAGTAAAATCCGGGCTGCTGGGGCCATACAACGCTACCAGAGGTCGATTCAACGCTGCGGCAACGTGCATTAATCCAGAGTCGTTGGTGACCACCGCTTTGCAGGCGGCGAGCAGAATGACGGCCTGCTCCAGCTGTGTTTCGCCCGCCAGATTACGGCACCAGGGCTGCTGATCAACGCTCAGCGTCGCCAGGATCTCATTTCCGGCTTCATGGTCTTTTGCAGAGCCAAAAAGCACAATCTGATGGCCTTCATCGATCAGCTGCTTCGCCAGATCTGCGTAGTGGTAATGTGGCCAGCGTTTCGCTGGACCAAATTCCGCTCCAGGGCAAAAGCCAATGATGGGGCGTTCGGCAGAAAGGGAAAACTGGCGACAGGTCAGGGACTTTTCACCTTCGCTTACCTGCAACTGCGGCCATAGCAGAGGCTGCGGCAAATCTTTAGCTGACAGCATTACGCCTTTATCATAGGCCAGGGCTACATAGCGTTCGACCATCAGCGGCCAGGCATCTTTATCCAACACGCGCGCATCGTTTAGCAGGCCGTAGCGCATTTCACCACGCCAACCGGTACGATGGGGAATGCCAGCAAAGAACGGTACCAGCGCGGATTTAAACGAGTTAGGCAGCACATAGGCGCGGTCATAGCGTTTTTCACGCAGGCTATGACCGAGTTTACGCCGCTCACCGATCTCCAGCGCGCCGTGTCCAAGCGGCATGGCGATAGCTTCGTTAACTTCAGGCATGCGCGATAATAACGGACGGCACCATGCAGGTGCCATCACGTCGATTATCGCCTGGGGATAGCGCGCCTTAAGCGTGCGATAGAGACTTTGCGACATCATCATGTCGCCCACCCAGGACGGGCCTACCACCAAAATTTTCATACTTACGCGTCGCGGTTCAGCCAGGCCATATATTCCGTTACACCTTCAGCAACGGTTTTAAACGGCTTGTCATAGCCCGCAGCGCGCAGATTAGTTAGATCGGCCTGGGTAAACGCCTGATAGCGACCTTTCAGTTTTTCCGGGAATGGGATGTACTCAATGCTGCCTTTTTTGTGGTACGCAAGCGTTGCATCGGCAACGGCCTGGAAAGATTCCGCACGACCGGTACCAAGGTTAAAGATGCCGGAAACCCCGTTTTCCAGGAACCACAGGTTCACCGCAGCCACATCGCCTACGTAAACGAAATCACGCTTGAAGTTTTCACTGCCTTCGAACAGTTTTGGTGTTTCGCCATTATTGAGCTGGGTGTTGAGGTGGAAAGCGACGCTCGCCATGCTGCCTTTATGGCCTTCACGCGGTCCGTAGACGTTGAAATAGCGGAAGCCAACAATCTGAGAATTGGCTTCTGGCAGGATCTGACGAACGTACTCGTCGAACAGGAATTTTGAGTAGCCGTAAACGTTCAGCGGTTTCTCATATTCACGGGATTCGATGAAATCAGAAGTACGACCGCCGTAGGTGGCGGCAGAGGACGCATACAGGAACGGAATTTCACGCTCCAGGCAGTAGTGCAACAGCTCTTTGGAGTATTGATAGTTGTTATCCATCATATACTTGCCGTCCCACTCGGTAGTGGAGGAGCATGCGCCTTCGTGGAAAATCGCTTCGATATCGCCGAAATCTTCTCCGGCCATAATCTGGATCAGGAAGTCTTCCTTGTCCATGTAGTCAGCAATATTCAGATCCACCAGGTTAACAAACTTGGTGCCATCTTTAAGGTTGTCCACCACCAGGATGTCGGTGATGCCTTTATCATTCAATGACTTGACGATGTTGCTGCCGATAAAGCCCGCGCCGCCGGTAACGATGATCATAAATGTAACCTTCGAATTTTGGAGTCAGAGACAATCTCAGACACGAATACTTTCTATCATATCACTACATGGCTCTGGCTTCAGCCATTCACCGATAAGCCGTACGGGTACACGTGATTTATGCTTCATTTTGAAGAAGTGATGATGCGTCATCTCGTATCAGCGTATAGCTTTGGGTAATATGTGCTGAAATTTGCCCAGTCTGGAGAATTGAAATGCGTGGGGATTTTTACAAACAGTTAACGAACGATCTCGAAACCGCACGTGCGGAAGGATTGTTTAAAGAAGAGCGCATTATTACGTCTGCCCAGCAGGCGGATATCACCGTGGCGGACGGAAGCCACGTTATTAACTTTTGTGCGAACAACTATCTGGGGCTGGCTAACCACCCGGAACTGATTGCAGCTGCAAAAGCAGGTATGGATTCTCACGGATTTGGTATGGCTTCGGTCCGCTTTATTTGCGGTACCCAGGACAGCCATAAGCAACTGGAGCAAAAACTGGCGGCATTCCTCGGTATGGAAGATGCCATCCTTTACTCTTCCTGCTTTGACGCCAACGGCGGCCTGTTTGAAACGCTGCTGGGCGCAGAAGATGCGATTATCTCAGATGCGCTCAACCACGCTTCTATCATTGACGGTGTTCGCTTGTGTAAAGCAAAGCGTTTCCGTTACGCCAACAACGACATGGTCGAACTGGAAGCTCGTTTGAAAGAAGCGCGTGAAGCGGGAGCCCGTCATATCCTGATCGCCACCGATGGCGTGTTCTCTATGGATGGTGTGATTGCTAACCTGAAAGGCGTTTGTGACCTGGCGGATAAATACGACGCGCTGGTCATGGTTGATGATTCCCATGCTGTCGGCTTTGTCGGCGAAAATGGTCGTGGCTCACATGAATACTGTGACGTGATGGGGCGTGTGGACATCATCACTGGTACGCTGGGTAAAGCGCTCGGCGGCGCATCTGGCGGTTATACCGCAGCGCGCAAAGAGGTTGTTGAGTGGCTGCGTCAGCGTTCCCGTCCGTATCTGTTCTCCAACTCATTGGCTCCTGCAATTGTTTCTGCCTCCATTAAAGTGCTGGAGATGGTCGAAGCAGGCAGCGAGCTGCGCGATCGCCTGTGGGCGAACGCACGTCAGTTCCGCGAGCAAATGTCTGCCGCAGGCTTTACGTTAGCGGGAGCGGATCACGCAATTATCCCGGTCATGTTGGGGGATGCGGTAGTGGCGCAAGAGTTCGCTCGCGAGCTGCAAAAAGAGGGGATTTACGTTACTGGATTCTTCTATCCGGTGGTTCCAAAAGGTCAGGCGCGTATTCGTACCCAGATGTCTGCGGCGCATACCCCTGAGCAGATTACGCGTGCTGTTGAGGCGTTCACACGCATTGGTAAACAACTGGGCGTTATTGCCTGAGGATGTGAAATGAAAGCGTTATCCAAACTGAAAGCGGAAGAGGGCATTTGGATGACTGACGTTCCTGAACCGGAAGTCGGCCATAACGATTTGCTGATTAAAATCCGTAAAACAGCCATCTGCGGGACTGACGTTCACATTTATAACTGGGATGAATGGTCGCAAAAAACCATTCCGGTACCGATGGTCGTTGGACATGAATATGTCGGCGAAGTTGTTGGCATCGGCCAGGAAGTTAAAGGCTTTAAAATCGGTGATCGCGTTTCAGGCGAAGGTCATATCACCTGCGGGCATTGCCGTAACTGCCGCGGTGGACGTACTCACCTGTGCCGCAATACGACCGGTGTTGGCGTAAACCGTCCTGGCTGCTTTGCAGAGTACCTGGTGATCCCGGCATTTAACGCGTTTAAAATTCCGGACAACATCTCTGACGACCTGGCGTCTATCTTCGATCCGTTCGGTAATGCGGTACATACGGCGCTGTCGTTCGATCTGGTTGGGGAAGATGTGCTGGTTTCCGGCGCGGGTCCAATCGGTATTATGGCGGCAGCGGTTGCCAGGCACGTTGGCGCACGCCACGTGGTGATTACCGATGTTAATGAGTATCGCCTTGAACTGGCGCGTAAAATGGGCATCACTCGCGCGGTCAACGTGTCGAAAGAGAGTCTGACCGACGTGATGGCTGAACTGGGCATGACCGAAGGGTTTGATGTCGGTCTGGAGATGTCCGGCGCGCCGCCAGCGTTTCGCGCCATGCTGGACACCATGAACCACGGTGGCCGTATTGCTATGCTGGGTATTCCACCATCAGACATGTCCATCGACTGGACTAAAGTTATCTTTAAGGGATTGTTTATTAAAGGTATCTACGGTCGTGAGATGTTTGAAACCTGGTACAAGATGGCCGCATTGATTCAGTCTGGTCTGGATTTGTCACCGATCATCACCCATCGATTCTCCATCGATGAATTCCAGCAGGGCTTTGACGCGATGCGCTCGGGCCAGTCAGGGAAAGTGATCCTGAGCTGGGATTAACCCTATCCAATCAGTAGATTCTGCGTATGTCCCTGGGTGTTGATTATCATTACCATCCGGGGCTTTTTTATGCTTGCACGCTCGCTCCTGCCTGGCGCATTTTCTGCTAAAGAATTAATAATTTTTTCTGAAAATCTACCGCTTAATATGCTAAAAAGTGCCGATAACTCTATTGTTTGGCTGGATTTGATATGACCTATATCCCTGGTCTCCTGAGCGTCATTATGCCACTTTACAACACGGGTGAACCGTTCATTGCGTGTATGGATTCGCTGATTGCGCAAACCTGGAAGAACCTGGAGATCATCATTGTTAATGATGGTTCTACGGATAACTCAGCGGACCTTGCTCAGTCTTATGCGGATCGTTACCCGCACGTTCACCTGTTGCACCAGCCCAATGGAGGGGTATCCGCGGCGCGCAATACCGGTATGGAAGTTGCCAGGGGGGAGTACATCGCGTACGTAGACGGCGATGATATTGCCTATCCGGAAATGTATGAGACGCTGATGACTATGGCGCTGAAGGATAATCTGGATGTTGCGCAGTGCAACGCTGATTGGTGTATTGCGGAGACAGGCCACACCTGGGCATCCATTCCTACCAATCGAATTAGTTCTACCGGCGTGATGACCGGGCCAGACTGGTTACGCAAAGCGTTAGCCAGTCGCCGTTGGCGGCACGTTGTCTGGATGGGCGTTTACCGCCATCAGACCATCCGCGACGCAGGACTGACCTTCCTGTCCGGTCTGCACCACCAGGATATTATCTGGACGACAGAGTTTATGTTTAATGCGAAACGCGCGCGTTATACGGAAGTGCCGTTGTATAAATACTTCCTGCACGGCGCGTCCGTCAGCCGCCTGCCACGCACCGGGCTGAAAAATCTCGCCTATCAACGCCACTACATTAAAATTACCCGTCTGCTGGATAAGATGAATCACGACTATGCTGGACGCATTCCAATTTATCCGGAGTTCAAACAGCAGGTGATTTACGAAGCGCTACGCGTTTGTCATTGCATACGTAAAGAGCCGGACGAGAAAATCCGCCAACGGATGATTGCTGAAGTATTCGTATCGGGTATGTTTAAGCGCATGGTGAGCAATATCTGCAGCGTTAAGCTGGGTTATCAGGTGCTATTGTGGGCCATACGCTTTAGTCAGTGGCGCGATAAATCACTGACGCCGCGCCGCCTGGCCCATTTAACGCTGGATATTAAAGAGTAATTATTGCCAGCCCTGCCATTGCAGGCGCATGTACTGCACCAGCGTGCTTTGGGTGATGCTTTCACCGAGCACGCTGAAGAAGCGGCTGGCGTAAACTGGCTCTAACGGCTGCTTCGGTTTGCATAATCTCACCCCGCGGAAAGGATTACGTGGCGCATCAGGTTTACCATTCTTCGGCGGTGTAAGGTTTGGTCTGGAGGTGTCTACCTGTGGTTCATTGAGCAGGCTGCTTGGGCGAACCAGCGTAATGTCCGCAGGCAGGTTATAAAGCATCTGCTGCAGGACGCGAACCGTCGAAGGGTGAGGATGCCCAATGGCAATTGCTGAACCGTTGCGGCGCGCAAGCTCAACGGCACGATTAAACTGACGGCGAATATCGGCTTCGTTTTGCGTGTCATCCAGGAAGACTTTGCGTTTGATAACCTTCACGCCGGTTCCTGATGCTGCGCGCATTGCCTGACTGTTGCCGATGGTCATACTGTCCAGGAAGTAGAGATCGTAGCGTTCCAGCGCCTGCATCACCTTCTGCATGCCGAACAGGCTGGAGGTCATCGCGCTGCCCATATGGTTGTTCAGCCCGACCGCATTCGGTACTTTGCTTACCGCGTCGCGAATAATCCGCTCAATCTCTTCGCTGCTCATTTCCGGGCGCAAAGTATCTTTCTCTAACGGCTGTTTGCTCAGCGGCGCCATCGGCAGATGGATTAAAACTTCATGCCCGCTGTTATGCGCTTTAATCGCCATTTCACGCGCGTGTGGGGCATTAGGCAGAACGGCAACGGAGAGGGTGGAAGGCATCGCCAGAACCTGATTTTCGGTGTGTGGACGATAGCCGAAATCATCAATAACGATGGCAAGTTTGCCAGCAAAAACAGGTGTTGCGAAGGCCAGCACGCTGGCGAGAGAGAATAATAGACGACGAAATTGAGGCAAAACTTATCTTCCCAACCACGGCTGTGGATTGACCGCCTGACCCTGGCGACGAATTTCGAAATAGAGTGCCGGCCTGCCCTGTCCGCCGCTGCTACCCACAAGTGCAATAGGCTGCCCGGCGCGAACCTGCGTACCGACGCTGACCAGCGCGCTCTGGTTATAACCGTAAAGGCTCATATCGCCTTTACCGTGCTCAACGACGACCACTAGACCGTAGCCCTGCAACCAGTCCGCCAGAATGACGCGGCCATCGGCAATGGCTTTAACTTCGGTGCCTTCGGATGCGCCAATAACCATCCCCTTCCAACGTAGCTCACCTTGCAACTGTTCGCCATAACGATGTAGCGTTGGGCCACGAACGGGCCAGAATGCCTGGCCGCGTGGGGAACCTAAACCGCCGGTACGGGACATCAGTGATTTTTCGCTTTCGGTTGGCTTGTAGGTTGAGCCTTTCCGTGACGCATCCTTTTGTTTGTCGCGTACGGCCTGCGCCTCGCGTGCTTCACGTTCCGCACGTGCTTTGGCTGCGGCTTCGGCGCGAGCAATGCTGTTGCGCAGGCGTGATTCGTTGGCGCGCATTTCGCCCAGTTGCTGCTGGTCCTGCTGAATCGATGACTCCAGACCCGAGAGCGTCTTCTTGCGTTCATTACGCGCCTGCTCCAGCTTAGCCTGCTGAGCGCGCTGTTCGTACAGCAACGTCTGCTGTTCGCTCTGCTTATCTTCCAGCTCGGCTTTTTGCGAGTCGACTTCTTCGCGGGTTTGTTTCAACTGCGCGATGGTTTCCTGCCGCGCCTGGTTCAGATAGCCGAAATAGGCCTGCAGGCGTTGCCCGCGCTGGCTCTCTTCCCCGCTCAGAATGAGCTGAATACCGGTGTGTTCGCCCTGGCGAAACGCTGCGTCAAGTTGGGCTGCCAGGCTACGCTCTTGCGCAGCCCGCTGTTTTTCCAGCTTCGCGAGGGCGGCATTCATTTCAGTGATTTGCGCATTCAGCTGCGCCAGCGAGTTTTGCGTTTCGCGTAGTTGCCTGGCGGCAACGGCGATGGCCTGTTCCTGAGCTTTAAGTTGAGCGAGGAGAGTGGAGCGTTGTTGTTGTTGTTGGCGTACCGCGCGTTCTTTTGCCGCGATATCAGCCTGAATAGATTTGAGCTGATCGCGCTCGTCCGCGTGGGCGGAAAAGGCGCACAGCAATACGCCAGCGCTAAGCGCGCTGGCGTAGAAAAAGGGCCTGACTGAAAGCTTTCGCAGTTTCACGGCCCAAGTGATGGTATTAATCGCCTTTCCCCTCATGGGGAGGGATTATTCCACGATGAACAGCGGCTTACCAGTCATCTCTTGCGGGATTTCCATACCCATCAGCGTCAGCATCGTCGGGGCGATATCAGAAAGTTTGCCGCCTTCAACTGCTTTGACGTTTTTACCACCGACATAAATCAGCGGAACGGGCAGGTTGGTGTGTGCTGTATGCGCCTGACCGGTGGACGGATCGCGCATTTGCTCTGCGTTACCGTGGTCCGCGGTGATCAGCAGTTGGCCGCCAACGGATTCAACCGCTTTAGTCACCTGCTCAACGCAGTGATCCAGCGCTTCAACCGCTTTAACCGCAGCTTCCATCACCCCGGTGTGACCAACCATGTCGCCGTTCGGGTAGTTACAAATGATGGTGTCGTATTTTCCACTCTGAATCGCAGCAACCAGCTTCTCGGTCAGCTCAGCAGAGCTCATTTCCGGCTGCAGATCGTAGGTCGCGACTTTCGGCGAGTTGATCAGGATGCGATCTTCGCCTTTGAACGGCTCTTCTACGCCGCCGTTAAAGAAGAAGGTCACGTGGGCATATTTTTCAGTTTCGGAAATACGCAGCTGCGTTTTGTCATTCTTCGCCATCCACTCGCCAAGGGTGTTGGCCAGAGACGCTGGTGGGTAAGCAACAGCAGTTTTGATGTCGGCTGCGTATTCGGTCAGCATCACAAAGTTGAGGTTAACGACTTTCTTACGGGCGAAGCCGTCGAAGTCTGCGTTAACAAACGCACGGGTGATTTCACGCGCACGGTCAGCACGGAAGTTCATGAAAATCAGCGTATCGCCGTCTTCCATGGCGGCTTCAGCCTGGCCTTCAGCACGGATCACGGTCGCTTTCACGAATTCGTCGTTTTCGTCGCGGGCATAAGCAGCCTGCAGGCCTTCAACAGCCGTAGCGAACTGGAACTCGCCTTTTGCCAGCGTCATCAGGTCATAAGCCTGTTCAACGCGATCCCAACGGTTGTCGCGGTCCATGGCGTAGTAACGACCGATGATGGACGCTACGCGGCCTTTGCCCAGCGCGGCAAATTTCTCTTCGAATTTCTGCAGCGAATGTTCAGCGCTGCGCGGCGGGGTATCACGGCCATCAAGGAAAGCGTGCAGATAGATTTTCTCAGCACCGCGTTCAGCTGCCATTTCGACCATCGCCATGATGTGATCTTCGTGGCTGTGAACGCCGCCAGCAGAGAGCAGGCCCATGATGTGAACCGCTTTGCCGCTATTTTTTGCCTGGTCGACCGCATCGGTCAGCACTGGGTTAGCGAAGAAAGTCCGTTCTTTAATTTCAACATCCAGACGGGTCAGGTCCTGATACACGATGCGGCCCGCGCCCAGGTTGACGTGACCCACTTCGGAGTTGCCCATCTGGCGATCGGGCAGGCCGACTTCCAGGCCAGAGGCATCAATCAGGGTATGCGGACGTTTTGCCCACAGAGCATCCATTACCGGGGTTTTGGCATTAAAGATGGCGTTATCCTGGCTGTCTTCACGATAGCCATAGCCATCCAGAATCACCAGTACCATAGGTTTTTTAGAAACCGACATTGCGACAACCTCACACTCAATAGACAAAAATAATTGCGTAATTTTACTACAGCTGAATCGATAAAATAGCCCCAGAAGATCAAATAATCGACCAGAGCGTGTCGCAGAGGGCGCGGATTTACGTTTTTTTTTCCGTAGCGCCCCGCAAAAATGCAATCCAATGCACGCTCTGGCTGTATTTGCGCCAACGCGCAGGTATACTCCTTTCCTGGTTTTTTAATCACTAAGTCGGGAGTTGTTACCCCCCATGCAAGAAATTATGCAATTTGTTAGTCGCCACCCTGTATTGAGTATCGCCTGGATTGCGTTACTGGCGGCTGTATTATTTACCACGTTTAAGAGCCTGACTTCGAAAGTGAAGGTAATTACGCGCGGAGAAGCCACTCGTCTTATCAACAAAGAAGATGCGGTGATTGTGGATTTACGTCAGCGCGACGACTTCCGCAAAGGTCATATCGCGGGCTCCACTAACCTGCTGCCGAGCGAAATCAAAGCCAACAATTTTGGCGAGCTGGAAAAACACAAAAACAAACCTGTTATTGTGGTTGATGGCTCTGGTATGCAGTGCCAGGATTCAGCAACTGCGCTGATTAAAGCCGGTTTTGAGCAGGTATCTGTACTGAAAGACGGCGTAGCGGGCTGGAGTGGCGAGAATCTGCCACTGGTTCGCGGCAAGTAATTTACCCGTCTTCTTTCATGCCGCAGGGTAAAAGAACACTGGAGATAAGTCATGGCCAATATTGAGATCTATACCAAAGCGACCTGCCCGTTTTGCCATCGCGCAAAGGCGCTGTTGAGCAGCAAGGGTGTGAGTTTCCAGGAACTTCCGATTGACGGCGATGCCGTGAAGCGTGAAGAGATGATCAAGCGCAGTGGCCGTACAACGGTTCCGCAGATTTTTATTGATGCACAGCACATTGGTGGTTGTGACGACTTGTATGCGTTGGATGCACGTGGTGGACTGGATCCACTGCTGCGTTAAGGCGTACCGAAGTATTTAAAGGACAACACTAAAGGGTTTTCTCAACATGTCAGAACAAAATAACACTGAAATGGCTTTCCAGATCCAACGTATTTATACCAAGGATGTGTCTTTCGAAGCGCCAAATGCACCACATGTTTTCCAGAAAGATTGGCAGCCAGAGGTTAAACTGGATCTTGATACCGCATCTACCCAACTGGCAGATGATGTGTATGAAGTAGTGCTGCGTGTCACCGTAACGGCTTCTCTGGGTGAAGAAACTGCGTTCCTGTGTGAAGTTCAGCAGGGCGGTATTTTCTCCATCAGTGGTATTGAAGGGACTCAGATGGCGCATTGCCTTGGTGCATACTGCCCGAACATTCTGTTCCCGTATGCCCGCGAATGCATCACCAGCCTGGTTTCCCGCGGTACATTCCCGCAACTGAACCTTGCGCCGGTCAACTTTGATGCGCTGTTCATGAACTATTTACAGCAGCAGGCTGGCGAAGGTACTGAAGAACATCAGGATGCCTGATGAACCAAAGTAATGCTTCAATGACTGTGATTGGTGCCGGCTCGTACGGCACCGCTCTTGCCATCACCCTGGCAAGAAATGGCCATCAGGTTGTCCTGTGGGGCCATGATCCGAAACATATCGCGACCCTCGAGCACGATCGCTGCAACGTCGCGTTCCTCCCTGATGTGCCTTTTCCCGAAACGCTGCGCCTGGAAAGTGATTTAGCCACTGCGCTGGCCGCCAGTCGTAATATTCTGGTGGTGGTGCCGAGCCACGTCTTTGGCGAAGTGCTGCGGAACATCAAACCGCTGATGCGTCCTGACGCGCGTCTGGTCTGGGCGACAAAGGGTCTGGAAGCGGAAACGGGACGCCTGCTGCAGGACGTCGCGCGTGAAGCGCTGGGGAATTCTATTCCACTGGCAGTTATCTCCGGTCCGACGTTCGCCAAAGAGCTAGCGGCGGGCATGCCGACGGCGATTTCTCTGGCCTCGACGGACGACACCTTTGCTGACGATCTCCAGCAGTTGCTGCACTGTGGCAAGAGCTTCCGCGTTTACAGCAATCCGGATTTCATTGGCGTGCAGCTTGGCGGCGCGGTGAAAAACGTCATTGCGATTGGCGCGGGGATGTCTGACGGCATCGGTTTCGGCGCGAATGCGCGAACCGCATTGATCACCCGTGGACTGACCGAAATGTCTCGTCTTGGCGCGGCGCTGGGTGCCGATCCTGCCACCTTTATGGGGATGGCGGGTTTAGGCGATCTGGTGCTGACCTGTACCGACAACCAGTCGCGTAACCGTCGTTTTGGCATGATGCTCGGCCAGGGGATGGACGTGCAGGGGGCGCAGGACAAGATTGGTCAAGTGGTTGAAGGCTACCGCAATACGAAAGAAGTTCGTGAATTGGCGCACCGTTTTGGTGTTGAGATGCCAATAACCGAGGAAATTTATCAAGTATTGTATTGCGGAAAAAACGCGCGCGAGGCAGCATTGACGTTATTAGGCCGTGCACGCAGGGACGAGCTGAGTCGCCACTAGCTGTAAGGAACTGTTGAATATAACGACCCGACCCGCGAAGAACGGGTCGGTCGTTTTGCTACCTTCTGGAGTACGCAATGCCGTGTGAAGAACTGGATATCGTCTGGAAAAACATTAAAGCGGAAGCCCGGGCACTGGCGGAATGTGAACCAATGCTGGCCAGTTTTTACCACGCAACGCTGCTCAAGCATGAAAACCTCGGCAGTGCGCTGAGCTATATGCTGGCGAATAAACTCGCTTCTCCGATCATGCCCGCCATTGCCATTCGCGAAGTCGTGGAAGAGGCCTACGCGGCCGATCCTGAAATGATTGCCTCAGCGGCCTGTGATATTCAGGCGGTACGCACGCGTGATCCGGCTGTCGATAAATATTCCACCCCACTTCTGTATCTGAAGGGCTTTCATGCGCTTCAGGCCTACCGTATCGGTCACTGGCTGTGGCATCAGGGGCGTCAGGCGCTGGCGATCTTCCTGCAAAACCAGGTGTCCGTTAGCTTCCAGGTAGACATTCACCCGGCGGCAAAAATTGGCCGTGGGATTATGCTCGATCACGCCACTGGTATTGTGGTCGGTGAAACTGCCGTGATTGAAAACGACGTCTCTATTTTGCAATCCGTCACGCTGGGCGGGACCGGTAAAGCCGGCGGTGACCGTCATCCGAAAATTCGTGAAGGCGTGATGATTGGCGCGGGAGCAAAAATTCTCGGCAACATTGAAGTCGGGCGCGGCGCGAAGATTGGCGCAGGTTCCGTCGTTTTACAGCCGGTACCCCCGCATACCACTGCAGCAGGCGTTCCGGCACGCATCGTCGGCAAGCCTGACAGCGATAAGCCGTCCATGGATATGGATCAGCATTTCAACGGGATACATCATACTTTTGAGTATGGAGATGGTATCTGATTTCGAGCTATCTTACCTGGCAGATTGAACCTGAGCTGTGCTCGTCATCCTCACGTATTGCGTGTACGCTCCGGTGACTGTGCGCAGTCCGTGTTCAATCTGTCTGCGCCGATAACGCTCAAAATGAATTTCATCAAATTAATGTAGGTCGGATCAGGCGCTAGCCGCCATCCAACAATCATCAGCTACGCAGTACCGCGCCCGGATACCCTAGCTGGCGCCAGGCCTCATACACCACCACCGACACCGCATTTGACAGGTTCATGCTGCGACTGTCTGGCATCATCGGAATACGAATTTTTTGTTCGGCCGGCAGCGCGTCAAGGATGCTGGCTGGCAGACCGCGTGTTTCCGGACCAAACATCAGATAATCCCCGTCCTGATAGCATACCGCGCTATGCGCTGGCGTACCTTTGGTGGTCAGAGCAAACAGGCGCTGCGGATGTTCTGCGGCGACGAAGGCGGCGTAATCAGGGTGGCGCAGCACGGCGGTAAATTCATGGTAATCCAGCCCCGCGCGACGCAGGCGCTTGTCGTCCCAGGTAAAGCCCATTGGCTCTATAATATGCAGACGAAAGCCGGTGTTGGCGCAAAGACGGATAATATTGCCGGTATTTGGCGGGATTTCTGGTTCGAATAAAACGATGTTAAGCATACTGCCCCCTTGATAACGGGGGGCAGAATAGCAGAAAGAGCGGGTACTATGCGACGGTCAGCGTGTGCGGTTTATAGCGTTGCAGCTTGTAAATTGTCGCGGCAGCAGCGACCAGGGCCGGAAGGCTGAGGAACATTAAGATACTGTCTGCCTGCCATTGCAGGGAAAGCAACTGGGCGCTCATCATCGTTCCGGCTACGCCGCCGAAGCGGCCCACGCCCTGCATCCAGGCAATGCCCGTCGCACGGCAGTGGGTTGGATAAAACGTGGCGGCCAGCGTCTGCAGCCCGGACTGCGCGCCGTTCATGGTAATCCCCATCAGGAAGATCAGTGCGCCGAACAAGATGATGTGGTTATGTTCAAACCCGAGAGCGAGGGCAAACAGCATCGTCAGAATGAAGCCGAGTGAGACCACTTTATGGGCTTCCCAGCGGTCCATTAACCAACCGGCCAGCAGGATCCCCGCCGTACCGCCAAAGGTAAACAGCGATGTCAGCCAGGCGGATTCGGCCAGCGGATAGCCCATTCCCAGCATCAGCGTTGGCATCCAGCTCAGCAGCACGTAATAGATAACCAGCCCCATAAAGTAGGTCATCCAGAGCATCAGCGTACCCGGCAGCCAGGGCATACTAAATAACTGTGCCACGCTGCTTTTTTTGACCGTGATACGGTCTTCATCCAGATAAAACTGGGTAACCTGTTCCAGACTTCCCGACATAAAACGTTGAGCAATGCGTTTAATCTGTGCAACCCCTTTACCGCGGTGAACCAGATACTTAACCGACTCCGGCAGGAACAGCACCAACAGTACGGTGAGGACCAGTGGGGCGATCGCACCAGCAAGCAGAACACTGTGCCAGCCGTAGTTGGGGATCAGCCAGGAGGAGATCACGCCGCCGCCCGCAGCCCCTAATGGAAAGCCACAGTACATGGTGTTAATCACCATTGAACGACAGCGTTTCGGGGCGAATTCTGACACCAGGGTGATGGCATTGGGCATTGCCGCGCCAAGCCCAAGCCCGGTGAGAAAGCGCCAAAACGTGAGCATATTCAGCGTCTGGGCATAGGCGGTTCCCAGACTGGCGAGGCCAAAGAACAGACAGGAAAAGACCAGGACGCGCTTACGACCCATACGATCGGAAATCGGTCCGGCCAGCAGGGCACCAAATGAGAGGCCCAATAGCGCGGCGCTTAACACCGGTCCAAGATCTTGTTTCTTGATGCCCCAGTCGGCTGAAAGCGTGGGGGCAATATAGCCCATCGCCGCCGTATCGAAGCCGTCAATGGCTAAAACCAGAAAACCCAGGACAATAATGACCCAGTGGAAGCGCGAAAAAGCACTGTCATCTATCGCCTGCTGGATATTCACTTTTCCGGAATAAGCCATGTCACCCTCGCCCGTTATGATGGTTGTTATATGTATAAAATGCTGTTGTATTAGCTTGTCTATACATTTGGCAGGTGGATAAAAAGTTGTCAAATATATTGGTTGTAAATGTTAACTAGTCGTTATTTTTGGATAAAAAATGGTCGGGCTGAAAACAGACCGACCATTCAGAAAATGGGGTTTACGGGGATGTTGTTACGCTGCGCTACCCTGGACCAGAGGTGCCAGCGCGGCAGGCAGGCTCTTACCCAGTTCCTGTACCAGCGAATCACGGCTGATTTCGCTAATCGACTTCGCACCGGTCAGGGTCATCGCCACCTTCATCTCTTTCTCGATCAGGTTCAGCAGATTCGCCACACCGGCCTGGCCGTGGGTCGCCAGCGCGTACAGATAAGCACGCCCCAGCAGCACGCTATCCGCGCCCAGCGCTATCATGCGTACAACGTCCAGACCATTGCGGATCCCGCTATCAGCCAGAATGGTAATATCGCCTTTCACCGCATCGGCAATGGCGGGCAGCGCACGAGCTGAAGACAGCACGCCATCTAACTGACGGCCACCGTGGTTAGAGACAACGATGCCATCCGCGCCAAAGCGTACGGCGTCGCGGGCATCTTCAGGATCGAGGATCCCTTTGATCACCATCGGACCATCCCAGAATTCACGGATCCACTCGAGGTCTTTCCAGGAAATCGACGGATCGAAGTTATTCGCCAGCCAGCCGATGTAATCTTCAAGGCCGGTGGGTTTGCCAAGATAAGTCGAAATATTGCCTAAATCATGCGGGCGACCGTTCAGACCAACGTCCCATGCCCACTGTGGATGAGTGACTGCTTGCCAGTAGCGCCGCAGTGCCGCATTTGGACCGCTCATACCGGAATGGGCGTCACGGTAGCGTGCGCCAGGCGTTGGCATATCGACGGTAAAGACCAGCGTGGAGCAACCCGCCGCTTTGGCGCGCTCCAGTGCGTTACGCATAAAACCGCGATCGCGCAGCACATACAGCTGGAACCACATCGGACGCTTGATGGTCGGGGCGACTTCTTCAATCGGACATACGGACACTGTGGAAAGCGTAAACGGAATGCCTTTGGCATCAGCGGCGGCGGCGGCCTGAACCTCGCCCCGGCGTGCGTACATGCCGCACAAGCCGACAGGCGCGAGGGCTACCGGCATGGAGAGTGTTTCGTTGAACAGCTTGGTTTCCAGGCTCAGGTCGGACATATTCTTCAGTACGCGCTGGCGCAGCGCCACCTCTGACAGGTCTGCCACGTTACGGCGCAAGGTGTGCTCGGCATACGCCCCGCCGTCAATATAGTGGAACAAGAAGGGGGGCAGGATGCGCTGGGCTGCGGCGCGATAGTCGCTGGCTGCTGAAATAATCATGTGTTGTTCTCCCTGCTATTCTCACCAGGATCACCGGGCAGGCGAGTAATACGCGCCTGCCGGGCCTGATCTTCATCAAATCGTTTAATTGTGGTGTGGACAAAACTGAGGTGCGCCATCATGGCCTTACGCGCCCCGTCGGCATCCCCGGCAACAATGGCGTCCAGCACGGCCTGATGCTGCGCCGTCAGTTGAGAAAATACCGGCGGTACCAGGTACATACGTTGGCGGCTCTGTTTTACCGAAGACTGCAGGACGTCGAAGAAACCGCGCATGGTCTGCAACAGCACCACGTTGTGCGAGGCTTCCGCAATGGCGAGATGAAAACGAACGTCAGCCTGCGAGGCGAGATCCGGATCTTCGCTTTGCGTGGCCTCGAAACAGAGCCTGATTTTCTCTTTATCCGCGGCGGTGGCCCGCATGGCAGCGTGCCAGGCGGTACTGGCTTCGATGGCGTGGCGGGCCTCCAGAATATCGAAACTGTAATCAGGATCGTCCGCCAGCAGGGTTTTCAGCGGCTGAACGATGTTTTGTTCAGACCAGGCCTCATGCTGCCAGCGGATAAACGTCCCGCCGCCACGACGGCTAATCAGTACGCCTTCACTGACCAGCTTTGCTAACGCCTCGCGCAGCGAGTTACGCGATACGCCGAGCTGTACAGCCAGTTGGCGCTCAGCGGGCAACTTCATGCCCGCCTCCAGCTGTTGTTCTTCAATCAGCGCCCGCACACGAGATGCGACTTCGTCTGACAGGCGTCTGGGCATCACTATCATGGAATCATCCAGGTTAAGACATAGGCCTGCAGCGTGGTAATCACACCCACCATGCAGGTGAAAATCAGGCTGTGTTTCACGGTAAAGCGGAACAGGTCAGACTCTTTCCCCACTAATCCCACTGCCGCACAGGCGATAGCGATAGATTGCGGCGAGATCATCTTGCCGGTCACGCCGCCGGTGGTATTTGCCGCAACCATCAGCACATCCGAAACGCCGATTTGCTGAGCAGCCGTAGCCTGCAGGGCGGCAAACAGTGCGTTTGATGAGGTGTCGGACCCGGTCAGAAATACCCCCAGCCAGCCGAGGAACGGTGAGAAGAAGGTAAACGCGCTGCCGGTGTGTGCCAGGGCCAACGCCAGGGTTGATGAAAGCCCGGAGTAGTTTGAGATAAACGCGAATGACAGCACCATTCCGATGGAGTAAATAGGTAATGCCAGATCTTTCAGCGTGCTGCCAAAAGTCTGCAGCGCTGCGGACGGCTTCATCTTCAACCAGACGATAGACAGCAGGGCGGCAAACAAAATCGCGGTACCGGTCGCGGAGAACCAGTCAAATTTATACACCGCCGCGTAGGCTGTGGCTTCGTGTACGACCGGCGGCATACGGGCAACCAGCTTATCGAGGTACGGAACCGGAATATTGACCACCCAGTGGTACATCGCGCCGCCTGGCGCAAACAGCGCTTTAAACGGCGGTACGCTCCACAGCGTGACGGTGGCCGTCAGGAACAGGAACGGAGACCAGGCGCGGACCACCTGTCCAGCGGTATAGTGGGTGCGAGCCAGCGTCTGATCGACCTGTGAAGCGCCCATATCGCCAAAGCGGAAGATGCGTACCGGCTGCCAGCGTTTCAGGAACAGCGTCAGGCAGACCAGCGAAACCAGAGACGAGATAATGTCCGGCAGTTCCGGCCCGATAAAGTTAGAGCTGAGGTACTGCGCGATAGCAAACGAGCCGCCAGCGACCATCACCGCAGGCCAGGTCTCTTTTACGCCGCGCCAGCCATCCATAATCGCCATAATCCAGAACAACACGATAATGGTCAGGAACGGTAACTGACGGCCCACCATCTGACCAATCTCGAAGCTATCCAGCCCGGTAACCTGACCGGCAACCAGAATCGGAATGCCCATTGCGCCAAAAGCGACCGGAGCGGTGTTTACGATCAGGCACAAACCTGCCGCGTACAGAGGGTTAAAACCCAGACCAACCAGCAGTGCGGCGGTAATCGCTACCGGAGCGCCAAATCCTGCCGCCCCTTCGAGGAATGCGCCAAAGGAGAAACCGACAATCAGCATTTGCAGACGTTGGTCCGGGGTAATCGAGAGTATTGAGGAGCGGATGATGTCGAACTGCCCGGTTTTCACCGAGATTTTATAGACGAATACCGCGGCGATAATGATCCAGGCAATTGGCCACAAACCATAGAAGAAGCCGTACACCACGGAAGCCAGAGCGTGATCGACTGGCATTTTGTAAAACAGCAGGGCGACCGTCAGAGCGATCACCACCGTCCATGACGCCGCAACATAGCCTTTCAGCTTGAGCTTAATCAGGGCGAAGAAAAAGAACAGGATAGGGAGCGATGCGATCAGACTGGAAAGCCAGATGTTACCGGCCGGGTCGTAGTTCTGTTGCCAGAGATTCATTGCAGGTCTCCTGGGGGCCGCCGACATAATGGAATGAGTCTGTGCTCATCTCCTGGTCACATTATGTGTAAAAGTGGCCCTGCCAATATTGTTGTGTAGGGGTAATGACAATGAATGGTTAATCAAATGTTATTTATTGGCAACGGTATTGTACTCACATTTTAATGAAATGTGAGGTGCTGGTAGGATCCGGCTAAAATTGGTAGGGCCAATTGCGGGTGAGGACAACAAAGAGAAGTGAAAAGGCAATGGCATGATGCCATTGCCTTTGATGTCGGGAGTATTGTTACTTCATTACCACTGGAAGCCAGCACCAATGGCTGCAGAGTAATCGCCCTGGCTGTTACTGGTTCCTTGCAATTTATAAACCCAGCCCCCGCTTTCACTCACCATAGACACGCCGAGTGCGACGGCACTTTCACCATTAAACGTACCCCCAGCAATCGAGGTCATGTTGGCTCCCGGTGCGTAAGCTTGTGGAAGACCGGCCATGGCCATTGCTGAGGCAATACCGCCGCTCATCTTGTTTTCTACTCCTTTGATTTTACTGTTCATTTCACCCATTTTTTGATCGGTATAGGTGTTTGCTTCTTCTACGCTGCGTTTCAATTGCGCATAGTTCACCGCATCCGTATCGTTCACCGCCGCTGAAACATTGCCGATCCGAGTGGTACCGCCACTCCCGTCTCCCAGGTTGAGCACACTGTAGTTAAGCGAGCCATCGGTATTGGTTTCATAACGAACGGAACCTGCTTCTGAGGCTTTCAGTTGCGCCACATTAACCGCGTCAGTGTTGTTCACCCCTGCGGCAACATTGGTAATACGACGTTGTTGAGTAGAAGAGCCGACAGACACCGTATTAGCTTCATCTGCGACGGAATTTGTGCCTAGCGCCACGCTGTTTTCAGCAGCCGCAATAGATCCGGAACCCATCGCGACGCTGTCTGCACCCTGGGCATTTGCATCGGCACCTGTTGAACTGGTCTTGAAGTATTTGGTGCTCCCCGTAGTGACAATATCGCCGACAGAGTTTTCGATATTGGTGACGCGAGTATCAAGGTTGCTAACCTGGGTATTCAGGTTATTGATGCTTTCGGTATTTGCGGCAACACGGCTGTCAGTGACTTTCAATTGACCAACGTTTACGGCATCGGTGTCTGCGCTTCCTGCTGCAACATTGGTGATCTGCCGCTGGCCATCGCCACTGCCTACAGAAACTTCGCCCACTGACGTTTGTGGCGTATCCATGTTGTAAGCGGTATAGCTGCTTTGTGCGCCGACGGTGGTTTGTGAATTGCTGCCGAGCGCGATGCTGTTGGCGTGATTTACCTGTGCGTTTGAACCAATGGCAATGCCGTTGAAGGCAGATTGATCCACGACTGCGCCATAGCCAATACCGACTCCCGAATCGCCATTGACGATGGTTTTCGCGCCGACGGCAATCGCGTTTTCACCCACCGCCAGGGAATCTTCCTCATCCGAGTTGGCGTGGAAATATTGTGTCGACGTCGTGGAAACGGCGGCGATAGCATTTTGTAACTGACGAACTGTTACCGCATCTTGCGCTTCAGAGCCGTCCGCAACGTTGGTAATTTGACGATAGCTTTCTCCATCCGTCCCCAATGACAACGCGCCCAGCAACTCTCTGTCTGTTGTATCGTAACCAATGACGACGCCATCGCTTGTTACGCTCGTTGCTTGTATGCCGGTTGTAATAGCGCGGTTAGAGCTGGAGCCACTGCCCAAGGCGATGCTGCCCTCAATGCTGCTGCTGCTGTTTTCTCCAAGCGCCAGACTCGAAGCACCGGATGCGACGGCGTTGTAACCCACTGCTGTTGCGCCCTCACCCGTTGCGTATGCATCCTGGCCTTCAAGCCCGTTATCGTTCGTGCGGATGTATTTCACGCCGGTACCATTTTCCGTGATATAGGTTTCGCTGGTATCACCGGTTATTTGGCTAATAGATTCATTATACTGAGAAATCAGCATGTTAGTTTCATAGAGCTGAGAGCCATTAACGGCGTCAGTACTGTCACTGGCGATTTCACCTGCTGCTACATTGGTTATCTTATTGGTACCGCTGGTACCGTGGCTGGCGCTGAACGCACCCTCTTCGTCATCCCAGCTCAGTGCATCGGTACCAAGGTTGGTGATGGACGTATTGATATCCGCAATAGCAGAGGTGTTTTGATCTACTTTCTGGTTGGTTTCATACAACTGTGAGCCGTTTACCGCGTCTGTACTGTTCTCAGAAAGCTCCCCGGTGGCGACATTGGTTATTTTACTGGTACTTCCACCGTGGTTTGCGCTAAAAGCCTCGATGTCTTCGTCCCATAACAGAGCATTATCAGTGAGGCCGGTAATGGACGTATTAATGTCGGTGACAGAAGTATTCAGGTTCTCAATTGCGGTGCTGTTCTGAGATATGTTGGTGGTATTGGCGGCGATATCGGTCGTGTTCTGATCCACTTTTTCATTGGTTTCGAACAGCTGCGAACCGTTAACCGCGTCGGTGCTGCTCTCAGAAAGCTCCCCGGCGGCGACATTGGTGATTTTGTTTGCCGTACTACTTCCGTGGCTGGCGGAGAACGAATTGGTTGCCTCATCCCAGCTCAGTGCATCGGTACCAAGATTGGTGATCGTCGTATTAATATCTGCAATATCTGATGTGTTTTGATCTACCTTCTGGTTGGTTTCATACAACTGTGAGCCGTTCACCGCGTCTGTACTGTCCTCAGAAAGTTCCCCGGCGGCGACATTAATGATTTTGCTGGCGCTTCCCGCGTGGTTAGCGCTGAATGCTCCAGAGTCAGCATCCCACAGCAGGGCATCATCGGTTAGCGTGGTAACTGAGTTGCTCAGGTTATTGATATTGGTGGTGTTGGTGGCGATATCAGTGGTGTTCTGAGACACATTTTCGTTGGTGGCAAACAACTGGGAGCCGTTAACTGCATCGGTGCTGTCTGCGGCCAGAGTGCCTGCCGCCAGATTGGTGATCTTGCTGGCGCTTCCCGCGTGGTTAGCGCTGAATGCACCAGAGTTAGCATCCCACAGCAAGGCATCATTGGTGAGCGTGGTAACAGAGTCGCTCAGGTTATTGATATTGGTGGTGTTGGTGGCGATATCAGTGGTGTTCTGATTGATGCTGGTCGTATTAGCGGCGATATCAGTGGTGTTCTGGTTAATGCTGTCGGTATTGGCGGTAATATCGGCAGTGTTCTGGTTGATGCTGTCGGTATTGGTGGCGATATCAGTAGTGTTCTGATCCACTTTCTCATTTGTATCAAACAACTGGGAGCCGTTAACGGCATCGGTGCTGTCTGCGGCCAGGGTGCCTGCCGCCAGATTGGTGATCTTGCTGGCGCTTCCCGCGTGGTTAGCGCTGAATGCGCCAGAGTTAGCATCCCACAGCAAGGCATCATTGGTGAGCGTGGTAACAGAGTCGCTCAGGTTATTGATATTGGTGGTGTTGGTGGCGATATCAGTGGTGTTCTGATTGATGCTGGTCGTATTAGCGGCGATATCAGTAGTGTTCTGATTGATGCTGGTCGTATTAGCGGCGATATCAGTAGTGTTCTGATTGATGCTGGTCGTATTAGCGGCGATATCAGTAGTGTTCTGATTGATGCTGGTCGTATTAGCGGCGATATCTGTTGTGTTCTGGTTAATGCTGTCGGTATTGGTGGCGATATCAGTAGTGTTCTGATCCACTTTCTCATTTGTATCAAACAACTGGGAGCCGTTAACGGCATCGGTGCTGTCTGCGGCTAGGGTGCCTGCCGCCAGATTGGTGATCTTGCTGGTGCTTCCCGCGTGGTTAGCGCTAAAGGCACTGGTGCTGTCATTCCACAACAGCGCGTCTTCGGTTAATCCTGCGACAGAGGCACCTGTGTTAATGATAGAAGTGTTAAGTGCACTTAATGCACTGCCTACGTTATTGTAGGTGCCTGTGCCTACCTCGTAGAGGGGAGCATTCACTGTACCATCAGAATTAACGGAAGCCCCTCCGCCGAGTCGGTTGGCGACGGATTGACTTAAAGAATGAATTTGCGCACCTGTGACGGCATCAGTACTGCTGGAATTGATGTCGCCTTTAGCAACATAGGTGATCTGCCGTTGAGTGGTGCTGTTACCCACGGCGACGGAATTGTCTTCCAGGGCGGTAGAGCCTGTGCCAAGGGCAACTGAGCTGGTGCCTATCGCTTTTGCGCCATTACCAAATGCAGTGCTGTCGTCACCGCTCGCAGTGGATTGATTACCTAATGCAACGGATGTTGCTCCGCTCGCAGTGGATTGATTACCTAATGCAACCGATTTTGCACCGCTCGAATTGGCATAAACACCCATTGCCATCGAATAATCTCCACCGGCTGAGGAAGAGGCTCCCATTGCAATGGCCCGGTCACCGGCAGAAACCGATTTTACGCCAAGCGCTAGCGAAGAGTCGCCGGAGGATTGGCTGTATGAACCAATGGCGGTACTCCATTTCCCCATCGCATCGGCCTTATAACCCATCGCGGCGCTTGCGCCATCTTCGCTGGTGTAAGTATTGGCTGTGGCATTGGTACCAATTGCAACCCACCCTGTTCCCGTTGTACCTGATACGGTAACACCGCTTCCGGTATCGTTCCCCGCGTTGGCCAGCGCATCCGCTGAGACCATAATACTGCCAAGACCGATGAGTGCGGAAACAGCCAGCTTTTTGCGACCGCTTTTTTTGCCGTGGCTTTTTGCGGTTTCGCTGGTGACAATAAATGTTCCCGTAGCGGCATTCCAGATGACTTTAAATATTTTGTTCATGGATAAGTGCTTTCCTTTTATAAAATAGTTGTATCAATGGCTATTATTTTTTTGATTTCTTTTTTGTATCTTTAATAGGTTGTATGCTGTCAAAAATAACATTTTTCATGTTAATGCCTATTTTTAGATACTTAAGATTATTGGGCGATACGCCTTTTAATGTCAGCGTGACGTTTGTCCATGCTCCCGGTAAGAGTTCTATTGTCGAATCCATTTGCGTGTTGAGCAGGAGCTGTTTCCAGCGAGGCAGATCTTTTGCCTCGGAAGGTTTTTTCGTACCCCATGTCATATTAAACGCCAGGTTTGATACGGGAATGCTGAGTAAGTTAACCAAATCAAGATGAATAACACTTCCATCATCTATTGGCTCAATAGATAGAATACGCCCGGCTAAGCCGATATTGCCGTTGTTAATAATAAAATAGTGCGTTTGTGATGGGTCCAGTTCTGTGTAGTCGAATAGCCGTTGTTTGCGTTCAATGCGTCCAACGACTTCGGCGACCTTTTGTGTCGCGTTAATAATCGTAGTTTGTTGTTTTTCTAGTAAATTTATCTTTTCTTCTTGTTCTTTTTGTTGTTTTTTTAGTTCTTCGACAAGGTGTTTATCTGCAAAGTAATCACAACCCGATAACAAGAATGTGAATCCCAAAACAAGCAGCGGAACAAATTTTCCATTATTGTTCATATAAAATATCCTTATTTATAATTTATATGGTGTAAATAGTTGTCTGTTATTTATACAGCTAACTCACTATTCTGCGGGCATTGCCAATAACCCATTAATGTATGGTTATAATGAAAATATTCATTGCTTATATGAAATTTTGAAAATACCCAATATTATTTATTAATTACCCATAGCAATGCCTTATAAAAATATAATCATAATATTTATATATAGGGGCATTGTTTTATAGATGATAATGTTATTTAATTTTGTGGGTCAATTATATTCTGCGGGTCATGAAAAAAGAGGATGAAAAAATTCATTGTATAAATACAAACAGACATGATGGTGGGATTTTTTTTCTGAAAAGCAGAGATTGCCGTTAAAAATGAACTTGTATATAAGCGGTGTAAATATTTACAAGAAAAAATTCGGAATATAGCCCGATGCTCTCAAGCCACCCGCCGTTCGACGGGTGTCTTGAGAGCCTGTGATGCGGGAGTGCTTAGAACTCGCTCTTCGCGAAGCCCGTCATCTCTTTCAGGCCCATTTCACGGCCAAGCTCGGTCATCGGGTGAACGACGATCAGGCCGCGCACGCTCTTCTTCAGCTTGCCCATGTCGGCCTGTTCTTTTTTGGTGATAGCACGACGGAACGGAAGTTTCGCCAGCTTTTGCGCTTCTTTGCTCAGCTTCTGACCGTGGACGTCACGCAGACGCGCGATCTCGGTTTCCAGCGTTTCTTTCTCTTGCTCCAGCTCGGCATATTTGTCGGCGGCTTCAACCAGGGACAGGTCTGCCTGCTGGTGGCGGATAGCGTCCAGACGATCGCTCAGGCGTTTAATTTCGTTTTTTTCGACTTCTTTCATAGGATAGCTTCTGATAAAAATAGGATGAATATCCTATAGTATGCGCGCAGAGCGGGATTATTCACAACTAATCGAAGATAAATAATCAAATGTTGCAAGTATTATTCAGCTAATGAAAATACTACTATTTTGATTAATAAGGAATTTTAAGTGATAAGGTCGGCCGTGGTGCTTTTTATTGACGGGTTCATAGTGAAGCACGTTTTCCTCAATATAATCGCCCAACCGATCCTAAACTTAAATGAGCAACCGCGCAGGCTGAGCGCGGTTAATACATGGAGGAGGGAAGATTATGGCGAAAATAGGTGAGAACGTTTCGGCCCTTATTGATAAGACGGTCGATTTTATGGCTTCAAGCCAGGCTTTTCGCGAATATCTGAATAAAACACCACCGCGCAACGTTGTCCCTACTGAAATACCGCAGGAGAATGCGCAGCTGTATCTGCAACGTCTGGCGTATTATCGGCAGCTGTATCGACCGCAGCAGGAAGAGAAGTAAGCCTGCAGGGTCTTATTTTTGAAAGGCTTTTTTTAAGCTGATTTTAGAAATCAGCTCGGTCAGGGAAAGTACCATCGTGGAGCGTACCATCTGCTGGTAGCGCTGAATCTGCATTGCGTGCAAACCTGAGTCTGAGGTATCAAACTGCGGTGGCGGCGGGAGTGCCGTCACGCAGTGGAGTTCGCCAAACGGGCCAAGAATTTCGTCGTCGGTGAACGCGTATTCATTACCGTCATGGTTTAACTCTTCCCGCAGCGCCATCAGAAGCTCCGCATCTTCATACTCCGGCCGGCTGAGTACGCCCAGACCGTAAATTAGCTTCAGACGAACGGAAAGATCGCCCAGCGGACCGTCGCCGTCGAGCAGGGGTTCTACGGCATATTTTACCGCATAGTCGTCTTTGCGAAATACCTGAAGCACAAGGATATTCACCGCTTCGGTGAGCAGTTCTACGGCGGTGATGAGGAAGCTGCGTACGGTTTTGCCAGCATTCAGACGCTCAAGCACACGATTTTCAAAGGCCTGCGTTTGTTCCATTATTGCCTGCATATCTGACAATCTGTCATTTGGGCGCAGGCTGACCTGCGCCACATTCTCTATCATTTGGTTGCGTTATATGCGTTAACCGCCTCCGCCACCACATCACTGTTGGCATCCAGACCGGAAACCTGCGCCAGCGCGGCCTGTGGACCTTTTTCGTCAATCAGCGCGGCCAGCTCCTGGGCCTGCGGATCTTCTTCACTGCGATAGTGCATCGCTGCAGCAATACCGGTGACCAGATTCGCGTGCGGCAGGCCATACTCCAGCGTGCCCAGCAGCGGTTTAATCAGACGATCGCCCGCGCTCAGTTTACGCAGCGGCTGACGACCCACGCGCTCAACGTCATCTTTCAGATACGGGTTTTCAAAGCGACCGAGGATTTTCTGAATGTATGCCGCATGTTTTGCTACATCAAAGCCATAGCGTTTGATCAGTACCGCGCCGCTCTCTTCCATCGCACCTTTTACCACTGCACGGATTTTCTCGTCGAGAATCGCGTCACGGATGGTCTGATGACCGGTCAATTTTCCGAGGTACGCGGTTATAGCATGCCCGGTGTTCAGCGTGAAGAGTTTACGTTCGACAAATGCCATCAGGTTATCAGTTAATTCCATTCCCGGGATGTCAGGCAGTTCGCCTTTGAACTGTGTTTTGTCGACAATCCACTCACTGAAGGTTTCGACGGTGACTTCCAGCGGATCGTTGGTCGCAGAAGCCGAAGGGGGAACAATGCGGTCCACGGCGGAATCGACGAAGCCAACATGTTCTTCAACCCAGGATTTGTCTTCATCTGCCAGCGCGTTCATAACGTGGCCTTTCAACTGGGTGGTTCCGCGCACCATGTTTTCACAGGCGATAATATTCAGCGGAGTGGCGATGCCCTGCGCCTTGCGTTTAACCAGCCCTTTGGCGATGGCCGGAGCGATACGCTCAAGCACGACCGGACCGACGGCGGTAGTGACTAAATCTACGTGGGCAATCAGGTCGACAACATCATCGCCGATGCTGCTCACGGCGTTGACGCCGGAAACGGTATCAACCTGCTCGTTTTCACCCACCACATGAACCTGATAGCTATGACGGGCATTCAGGGCATCGAGCACGACCTGGTTTACATCCGCGAACGTCAGTTGTATCCCCGCGTCCGCCAGCAGTTTGCCGATAAAGCCACGACCGATATTACCTGCGCCAAAATGTAATGCTTTCATAGTATTAACCTTCATTAATGTTTTTACCCAAGAGGGCTGGGGTGAGGCGTTTCCCTCAACCTAACCCTCTCCACAAGGGAGAGGATATCGCCTTCATATTTCGAACTGCAGATGCGTTGGCTCTCCTCGCTCACCCCAGTCACGTACTTATGTACGCTCCTGGGGATTCGCTGCGTTGCCGCCTTTCTGCAGCTCGAACTATTTTGGAGATACTTAATGGTTAAGCTTTTTTACCTGCCAGCAGTTCCAGAACTTCATCCACGCTGGTGGTATGGGCCAGACGTTCGATCACGGATTCGTCATCCAGAGCGTTGGTCAGGCTGGTGATCACCTGGATATGTTCATTGTTACGTGCGGCGATACCAATGACCAGGCGGGCAATGTCGTCTTCTTCTTCACCGAAGCGCACGCCTTCCGGGTACTGGCAGAACACCACGCCGGTTTTCAGCACGCGGTCTTTGGCTTCAACCGTACCGTGCGGCACTGCGATGGACTCACCGAGGTAAGTCGGGGTCAGTTTTTCGCGGTCCAGCATCGCCTCGACGTATTCTGGCTCAACGTAGCCGCCTATCACCAGTTGCTCACCGGCAAAGCGAATCGCTTCTTCTTTGTTAGTGGCTTTACGGCCGAGGAAGATATTCTCCGCACCCAGTTTGAACAGGTGGGTATCACCCTCTTCAAAGCTGTCTTTCAAGTGATCGCGGACTTTCTCTTCGTTCACGTTGTGGCGCTGTGCTGCAACCAGACGTTCGGTCAGGCTGGCGTACAGGCCGCTGTCGAGGAAGTTGGTCAGCGAAATGTGCTGCGCCTGAGGCACCTGGCGCATCGCACGTTCGGTCAGGTCACGGTGAGTAATGACCAGATCGACATCCGGCGGCAGATTGTTAATCGCGCTGTTGGTGACGGAAATCTGAGACAGACCGGCATCCTGCACTTTCTTGCGCAGTACGCCCGCACCCATGGCGCTGGAGCCCATACCCGCATCGCAGGCAACGATGATTTTACGCACATGGCTCAGGTCGTTAGTCACGTCGCCAGCCGCCAGCGGAGATGCACCTTTGGATTCCGCTTTCATGTCGTGCATACGACGAGTTGCGGCATCAATGTCATCATCTTCTTTCACTTTGCTGGTTTTCAGCAGAATGGCTGAGACGACAAAGGAGACAGCCATTGCGGCACAAATAGCAGCGATGTTCGCGAAGTAAGCACCCTTCGGCGTCATTGCCAGCACGGCCAGGATAGAACCCGGAGAAGCCGGAGAAACCAGGCCGCCGTTCAGGATAGTCAGGGTAAATACGCCAGTCATACCACCGAGGATAACGGCCAGGATCAGACGCGGGTTCATCAGCACGTACGGGAAGTAAATTTCGTGGATACCACCCAGGAAGTGGATGATAGCCGCGCCGCCTGCAGACTGCTTAGCGCTGCCGCGACCGAAGAACATGTATGCCAGCAGAACGCCCATACCCGGACCCGGGTTAGCTTCAATCAGGAAGAAGATGGATTTGCCCATCTCGTGGGACTGCTGAATACCCAGCGGTGAGAAAATACCGTGGTTGATGGCGTTGTTGAGGAACAGGATTTTCGCCGGTTCAACGAAGATAGACGCCAGCGGCAGCATGTCATGGACAACCATGAAGTTAACGCCTGCCGCCAGGATTTTGGACAGTGCTTCAACCAATGGGCCAATGCCAAGGAATGCCAGAATGGCGAGGATCATCCCGATGATGCCTGCGGAGAAGTTATTCACCAGCATCTCAAAACCGGACTTGATCTTACCGTCTACCCAGTTGTCGAAATGTTTGATAGCCCAGCCGCCCAGCGGACCTGCGATCATCGCGCCGAGGAACATTGGCATATCGGCACCGACGATAACGCCCATGGTGGTGATAGCACCCACCACGCCGCCACGCTCGCCGCCAACCAGCTTACCACCGGTATAACCGATCAGCAGCGGCAGCAGATAGGTGATCATTGGGCCGACAAGCTTCGCCAGCGTTTCGTTCGGCAACCACCCTGTCGGAATGAATAATGCGGTGATAATACCCCACGCGATAAACGCGCCGATATTTGGCATCACCATGTTACTGAGGAATCGACCAAAGCTTTGCACTTTGATCTTAATATCGGATGACATAAAAACACCCCTTCTTATGTTTGCTGTCGCGCAGGCTAAAAGCCCGAGGTTTGTTAATGTAGCGGCAGGAGGTAGCCGGACCCTGTAGATACTGCGAAATCTGGCACTGAATCGTTCAACTGTCCAGTCGACGGCTTTTTATGTGACGTTTGTCACGTAAATATAGGGTGTATGGCGTTAGTTAATGTGATTTTCATCACAAAATATCGGTACAAAAAAACATCACAGGTCAAGAATTGGCTAAAAATGGGCGTTAAGTGTGAAGTTGTTCACGCTTTTGCTTTGGCTGTTTGTTGGGTATTTGTGATCTACTTCGCAATAAATATTTGTCTGGATTTCTCCTGGTGTGATCTGGAGCGGATTCTGTTTCATCACCTATTTCTTGCAACTACCCCGCAAGCCATCAACCTGAAAATTTATACCCTGGTGGTATGGCGGAAATGGCTAACTGCAATTATGTTCAAATTACCAGCCATGACTCCTTTCGGCTGCCTGCAATTGAAAGCTCTGATTAGCGTGAATACGAGGCGGGTATGTTTCTAAACTATTTCGCGTTAGGTGTGCTGATCTTCGTTTTTCTGGTTCTGTTTTACGGAATCATCGCCATCCATGATATTCCCTATAACATGGCTAAGAAGCGCAACCATCCCCATGCCGATGCCATCCATACGGCGGGTTGGGTGAGCTTATTTACGCTGCATGTTATTTGGCCCTTCCTGTGGATCTGGGCCACGCTCTATCAGCCAGAACGAGGCTGGGGAATGCAGTCACACATCGCGCCGTCCGGGAAGGAACCTGACCCTGAAATTGCCGCGCTGGCCGCGCGCATCACCCAGTTGGAAAATAGACTGGATGGGGAGAAAAAAAACGATAACTCCACCTTTCCGGAGATTTGATCATGGACTTGTTGATTGTCCTGACCTATGTGGCATTCGCCTGGGCCATTTTTAAAATATTCCGTATTCCGGTAAATCAATGGACGCTTGCTACCGCCGCATTAGGTGGGGTGTTTATTGTGGCGGGACTCATTTTATTAATGAACTATAACCACCCGTATACCTTTACGGCGCAAAAGGCGGTTATTTCAATTCCTGTTACCCCACAGGTCACCGGAATTGTTAGTGAGGTGACAGATAAAAATAATCAGCTGATTAAAAAAGGCGAGGTGTTATTTAAACTCGATCCCGTTCGTTATCAGGCGCGGGTCGACAGGCTGCAGGCCGACCTGGTGACCGCTACGCACAACATCGACAATATGAAAGCGCAGCTGTCTGAAGCCGTAGCCAATACCACCCGCGTTTCCGCTGAACGAGATCGCCTGTATAAAGATTATCAACGCTATTTGAAGGGTAGTCAGGCGAAGGTTAATCCATTCTCTGAAAGCGACATCGACAATGCCCGGCAAAACTATCTGGCGCAGGATGCGCTGGTCAAAGGCTCCGTTGCTGAACAGACGCAGATTCAGAGCCAGTTAGACAGTATGGTCAATGGAGAGCAATCTCAGGTTGCGTCTCTGCGCGCCCAGCTCGCTGAAGCCAAATACAATCTTGAGCAGACTATCGTACGTGCGCCCAGCAACGGTTATGTAACACAGGTGCTTATCCGGCCCGGGACCTATGCCGCCGCGCTGCCTCTACGCCCGGTGATGGTATTTATTCCGGAACAAAAACGGCAAATCGTGGCGCAATTCCGCCAGAATTCGTTGCTGCGCCTTAAACCGGGTGATGAAGCGGAAGTGGTCTTCAACGCGCTGCCAGGCCAGGTATTCTCCGGCAAGCTCACCAGCATTCTGCCGGTTGTTCCGGGCGGTTCTTATCAGGCGCAGGGAGCATTACAGTCCTTAACGGTGGTGCCGGGTACCGATGGCGTGCTGGCCACGATTGAGCTGGCTCCCAATGCCGATGTGGATGCGCTGCCGGACGGTATCTATGCCCAGGTGGCGGTCTATTCCGACCATTTCGCTCACGTTTCAGTGATGCGTAAAGTGCTGCTGCGCATGACCAGCTGGATGCATTACCTTTATTTGGATCATTGAGACCGCCATCACCTGCCATTTGCACTGACCTGAGCCATACTGATATTTTTGTTGGCAAAAAGGACCCGGCATGAAACTCATTGGCAGCTATACCAGCCCTTTTGTGCGTAAAATTTCTATTCTGTTACTGGAAAAGGGCATCACCTTCGAATTTGTGAATGAACTCCCCTATAACGCAGATAACGGCGTGGCACGCTATAACCCGTTAGGAAAAGTGCCCGCGTTGGTTACCGATGAGGGCGAGTACTGGTTTGACTCTCCGATCATCGCGGAATACATAGAACTGCTGGATATTGCGCCAGCGATGCTGCCGCGTGAACCACTGGCGGCGCTGAAGGTACGCCAGTTGGAAGCGCTGGCCGATGGCATTATGGATGCCGGTTTAGTCTCGGTACGCGAACAGGCTCGCCCCGTCGCACAGCAGTCAGAAACCGAACTGTTACGCCAGCGAGAAAAGATTACCCGTAGTCTGGATATGCTGGAAGGTTATCTGGCGGAGGGTACGCTGAAAACGGATACGGTTAACCTGGCAACCATTGCGATTGCCTGTGCCGTCGGTTATCTCAATTTCCGTCGGGTTGCGCCCGGCTGGTGTGTTGATCGCCCGCGTCTGGTCAAACTGGTGGAAACGCTCTTTCAACGCGAAAGTTTTGCCCGTACGGAACCGCCAAAGGCTTGATACACATTATACTCGCCTAAGCAAAGTCACGGTACAATCCTTCCTATATCGATATCCCTCTCCACGGTGGAGAGGGCCACCAACAGCCAGGCCCTTTCATGACAACCGACATGCGTTCACTCTACAGCCAGCTTCCTGCGATCGATCGTTTATTGCGCGATAGCGCCTTCCCAGCTTTACGTGAGTCTCACGGTCATACCCGGGTGGTTGACCTGCTGCGTCACATGCTCGACGAAGCCAGAGAAGCTATTCGCGACACGCACGCGCTCCCGGCATGGTGTGAGGACTGGGCGCAAGAGGCCTGCGCCCGGCTGGAACGAGAATCGCAAAGTGCGCTGCGTCCGGTAATTAACCTTACCGGAACGGTGCTGCATACCAATCTTGGTCGCGCATCGCAGGCCGAAGAAGCGATCGAGGCGGTGGTGCAGGCGATGCGCACGCCGGTGACGCTGGAATACAGCCTGGATGATGCCGGGCGTGGGCATCGGGATCGGGCCCTGGCGGATTTACTCTGCCGTCTGACGGGGGCGGAAGACGCCTGTATCGTCAATAACAATGCGGCAGCGGTTTTGCTGATGCTGGCGGCCACAGCTAACGGCAAAGAGGTGGTCGTTTCACGCGGAGAACTGGTAGAAATTGGCGGCGCGTTTCGTATTCCTGACGTGATGTGTCAGGCCGGATGTATTCTGCGCGAAGTGGGTACCACCAACCGGACCCACACGAAAGATTATCGTCAGGCGGTAAATGAAAATACCGGTCTGCTGATGAAAGTACATACCAGTAATTACAGCATCGAAGGCTTTACGAAGTCGGTGGATGAGGCAGAGCTGGCCACTATTGGCAAGGAGCTGGATATTCCGGTAGTGGCGGATCTCGGCAGCGGCTCGCTGGTCGATCTCAGCCAGTATGGATTACCGCAGGAGCCGATGCCGCAACAGCTGATTGCCGCTGGCGTCAGCCTGGTGAGCTTCTCTGGCGATAAATTACTGGGAGGGCCGCAGGCAGGGATTATTGTCGGTAAAAAAGAGATGATCGCGCGCTTACAGAGCCATCCGCTGAAACGTGCATTACGGGCTGATAAAATGACGCTGGCTGCGCTGGAAGCGACGCTGCGGCTCTACCTGCACCCGGAAGCGCTGGCAGCGAAGTTGCCGACGTTACGCCAGCTCACCCGCTCGCAGGAGGCTGTCCACGCGCAGGCACAACAATTACAGGCACGGCTTGCTGATCATTACGGCGACGAATTCGCCCTGAACGTTATGCCTTGTTTATCGCAGATAGGCAGCGGTTCGCTACCTGTTGATAGGCTGCCCAGCGCGGCATTAACCTTTACGCCACATGACGGGCGCGGTAGCCGCCTCGAAGCACTGGCCGCTCGTTGGCGTGCGCTGCCTGTGCCGATCATTGGGCGAATTTATGATGGTCGCTTATGGCTGGATCTGCGCTGCCTTGAGGACGAGACCCGGTTTATGGAGATGATGCTGAAATGATTATTGCAACCGCCGGACACGTTGACCACGGAAAAACAACGTTATTACAGGCGATTACCGGCGTGAATGCCGACCGTTTGCCGGAAGAAAAAAAGCGCGGCATGACCATCGATCTCGGTTATGCCTACTGGCCGCAGCCGGACGGAAGGATTCTGGGATTTATCGATGTTCCCGGACACGAAAAGTTTTTGTCCAACATGCTGGCGGGTGTCGGCGGGATCGACCATGCGCTGCTGGTGGTGGCGTGTGATGACGGCGTGATGGCGCAAACGCGTGAGCATTTGCAAATTCTGCAACTGACGGGCAATCCGCAGATCACCGTGGCGCTCACGAAAGCCGATCGCGTGGATGACGATCGCATCAACGCGGTACGTACTGAGGTGCATACTGCGCTTGAGAACTATGGATTCGCCGATGCGGTTCTGTTCGTGACGGCTGCCAGTGAAGGTCGTGGAATCGAAGAACTGCGCGATCATTTACAGCAATTAACGTCGCGCGAGCATGCCCGCGATTGCAGCTTTCGCCTGGCGATTGACCGTGCCTTTACGGTCAAAGGCGCGGGTCTGGTGGTGACCGGGACGGCGCTTAGCGGTGAGGTGACTGTTGGTGACACGCTGTGGCTCACGGGCGTCAACAAACCGATGCGCGTACGTAGCTTGCATGCGCAAAATCAGGCCACCGATCGCGCGCAGGCGGGGCAACGTATTGCGCTGAATATTGCCGGTGATGCACAAAAAGAAGAGCTTAACCGCGGCGACTGGCTGCTGTCCGATGCACCGCCAGAGGCGTTTACCCGCGTGATTGTCTCTTTAGAGCATGCCGCGCCGCTGATGCAGTGGCAACCGCTGCATATTCACCACGCGGCCAGCCACGTCACCGGGAGAATCTCGCTGCTTGAAGGGACGCTGGCGGAACTGGTGTTTGATACACCGCTCTGGCTCGCCGATAACGACCGTCTGGTGCTACGCGATATTTCGGCCCGCACGACGCTGGCTGGCGCACGCGTGGTAACGCTCAATCCGCCGCGTCGCGGGAAGCGTAAGCCGGAATATTTGCAGTGGCTGGCAGCGCTGGAGAAGGTACAGAGTGACGGCGAAGCTCTGGCGCTGCATCTGACGCGCGGGGCGGTGAATATTCCTGACTTCGCCTGGGCGCGTCAGCTCAACGGCAACGGTATGCGTCCGTTGATTGAGCTGCATGGCTTTATTCAGGCGGGATACAGTCTGTTGAATGCTGCCGTTGCAGCGCGCTGGCAGCGGAAAGTCCTTGATACGCTGGCAACGTACCACGAGCAGCACCGTGATGAACCAGGACCTGGGCGAGAACGCCTGCGCCGTATGGCTTTGCCGATGGAAGATGAAGCGCTGGTCCTGCTGCTGATTGAAAAGATGCGTGAGAGCGGAGCCATCCATAGTCATCATGGCTGGCTGCATTTGCCGGATCATAAGGCCGGTTTCAGCGAAGAGCAGCAGGCTATCTGGCAAAAAGCAGAACCGCTTTTTGGCGATGAGCCGTGGTGGGTGCGCGATTTGGCAAAACAGACGGGCACAGATGAGCAGATGATGCGTGTGGCGTTACGACAAGCAGCGCAGCAGGGCATCATCACTGCGATCGTCAAAGATCGCTATTACCGTAATGATCGTATTGTGGCCTTTGCCAATATGATCCGCGAACTGGATCAGGAGAAAGGATCGACCTGTGCTGCCGATTTCCGCGACAGGCTTAACGTTGGACGCAAATTGGCTATCCAGATTCTGGAATATTTTGACCGCATTGGTTTTACGCGTCGCCGGGGAAATGATCATTTATTACGCGATGCTTTGCTGTTTCCCGAAAAGTAATGAAACAATTAATTCAGGAATTAAATGAATTAATACAAAATAAATATTGATTGAAATAAGCACATTAGATTATGAACCTAATGTGCTTTTTAATTGTGGGTGTTATTAAAATAACAACCACGATCATATTTTGTTGGATATTTCACTCGTATGCTTCCTGACTCTTTAGAGTAATTAAGGATCGTACAATGGCTGCTTCAACATTTTTTATTCCTTCCGTGAATGTAATCGGCGCTAATTCATTAAAAGACGCAATGAATACAATGGCGGAATATGGTTTTCGTCGTACGCTGATTGTCACTGATGCCATGCTGACAAAATTAGGTATGGCTGGCGAGATTCAAAAAGCATTACAGGAACGTGATATTTTCAGCGTAATTTTCGACGGTACGCATCCTAATCCCACGACCAGTAACGTCGCTGCTGGCCTGCATATACTGAAAGAAAATGAATGTGATAGCGTTATTTCCCTCGGCGGCGGTTCTCCGCACGATTGTGCGAAGGGCATTGCGCTGGTGGCGGCTAACGGCGGTGATATTCGCGATTACGAAGGTGTGGACCGTTCTGCAAAACCACAACTACCGATGATCGCCATTAACACCACCGCGGGCACGGCATCTGAGATGACCCGTTTCTGCATCATTACCGATGAAGTACGTCACATTAAAATGGCGATTGTGGATAAGCATGTTACGCCGCTGCTGTCCGTTAATGACTCCTCGCTGATGGTCGGCATGCCGAAGTCCCTGACAGCGGCAACCGGTATGGATGCGCTGACCCACGCCATTGAAGCCTACGTGTCTATTGCTGCAACGCCGATTACCGATGCGTGCGCGTTGAAAGCGGTCACCATGATTGCGGAAAACCTGCCGGTCGCCGTTGCAGATGGCAGCAATGCTCAGGCGCGCGAAGCCATGGCTTACGCGCAGTTCCTCGCGGGCATGGCTTTTAACAACGCTTCTCTTGGTTATGTGCACGCAATGGCGCACCAGTTGGGTGGCTTCTACGATCTGCCGCACGGTGTATGTAACGCAGTGCTGCTGCCGCATGTGCAGGTCTTCAATAGCAAAGTGGCTGCCGCTCGCCTGCGTGATTGCGCTGCGGCAATGGGCGTGGACGTTGCTGGCTTGAGCGCAGAGCAAGGGGCGGAAGCCTGCATCGCGGCGATCCGCGAACTGGCGCAGAAAGTGAATATCCCGGCCGGTCTGTGTGAGTTGAACGTGAAGGAAGAGGATATTGCCGTACTGGCGACCAATGCTCTGAAAGATGCCTGCGGTTTCACTAACCCGATTCAGGCGACTCATGAAGAAATCATGGCGATTTATCGCGCTGCTATGTAATTCGTGATACCTGTCGTAAAGCAGTAAATGGCTGGCGAATAATTCGCCAGCCCCGTCTACCCTTGTAGTACCCCTACAGCAAGGAGACGGTCATGACCAATAACCCCCCTTCAACGCGTATTTATCCCGGCGAGTATGGTTACCCTCTGAAGTTAAAAGCCCGATACGATAACTTTATCGGCGGTGACTGGGTTGCCCCGGTGGACGGCGAGTATTACCAAAACCTGACGCCGGTAACCGGGCAATTACTGTGCGAAGTGGCCTCTTCCGGCAAAAAGGATATCGATCTGGCACTGGATGCCGCGCACAAAGTAAAAGACAAGTGGGCGCAGACATCCGTGCAGGACAGGGCGGCGATACTGTTCAAAATCGCCGATCGTATGGAGCAAAACCTGGAACTGCTGGCGACGGCAGAAACCTGGGATAACGGTAAGCCCATCCGCGAAACCAGCGCGGCAGATGTTCCGCTGGCGATTGACCATTTCCGCTATTTCGCTTCCTGTATTCGTGCGCAGGAAGGGGGAATAAGCGAGGTTGATAGCGAGACCGTGGCTTATCACTTCCATGAACCTCTTGGCGTGGTAGGGCAAATTATCCCGTGGAACTTCCCGTTGCTGATGGCCAGCTGGAAGATGGCGCCCGCGCTGGCGGCGGGTAACTGCGTCGTGCTTAAACCCGCGCGCCTCACGCCGCTGTCCGTGCTGTTGCTGATGGAAGTCATCGGCGATCTGCTCCCGCCAGGCGTGGTGAACGTGGTAAACGGTGCGGGTGGGGAAATCGGTGAGTATCTGGCGACGTCTAAACGCATTGCGAAAGTGGCGTTTACCGGCTCAACGGAAGTTGGGCAGCAGATCATGCAATACGCTACGCAGAACATTATTCCCGTCACGCTGGAGCTGGGTGGGAAATCGCCCAATATCTTCTTCGCTGATGTGATGGATGAAGAAGATGCGTTTTTTGACAAAGCGCTGGAAGGTTTCGCGCTGTTTGCCTTCAATCAGGGTGAAGTGTGTACCTGTCCGAGCCGTGCGTTAGTACAGGAATCTATTTACGAACGTTTTATGGAAAGAGCTATTCGCCGGGTGGAGAGTATTCGCAGCGGCAACCCGTTAGACAGCGTGACGCAAATGGGTGCGCAGGTGTCGCATGGTCAACTGGAAACCATTTTGAATTACATCGATATTGGTAAGAAAGAAGGGGCCGACGTTCTCACCGGTGGGCGGCGCAAGCAACTGGGTGGCGACTTAAAAGAAGGTTATTACCTCGAACCAACCATTCTGTTTGGCAAGAACAACATGCGGGTTTTCCAGGAAGAGATCTTCGGGCCCGTGCTGGCCGTAACGACCTTTAAAACCATGGAAGAGGCGCTGGAAATCGCCAATGACACCCAATATGGGCTTGGCGCTGGCGTCTGGAGCCGTAACGGAAATCTGGCGTACAAGATGGGCCGTGGGATTCAGGCGGGGCGTGTATGGACCAACTGTTACCATGCTTATCCGGCCCATGCGGCATTCGGTGGTTATAAGCAGTCAGGCATCGGGCGCGAGACGCATAAGATGATGCTCGAGCATTATCAGCAAACCAAATGTCTGCTGGTTAGCTACTCGGATAAACCGCTGGGACTATTTTAATTTCTCATCACTTATTGCCCGGTTTTGCGCCGGGCATATCTTTATTCTGCAGTTATATATAAACCCATATATCGTTATATAAATAAGACGATTGCATCCAATCTGGTCATTCCACTACTATTATCAACTCTATTGTGTAAATCAAATTGCAGCCGAATTTTTAATTTAAATCCCTGAGGCAAATATGTTCCTTAATTATTTTGCATTAGGAGTGCTTATTTTTGTATTCCTGGTCATTTTTTACGGGATTATTATTCTGCATGATATTCCCTATCTCATTGCAAAGAAACGTAACCATCCTCATGCTGACGCAATACATGTCGCGGGCTGGGTGAGTTTGTTTACCTTACATGTCATTTGGCCCTTTTTATGGATCTGGGCAACGCTTTATCGCCCGGAACGCGGGTGGGGTATGCAAAGCGCGGATTCTTCCCTGATCCAGTTGCAGGCCAGGGTTGCCGATCTGGAAAAGAAACTGGGTGAGGCGAAGACCTCTCCGGCGGAGTAATATCGATGGATTTATTGATCGTTCTGACCTATGTGGCGTGCGCATGGTCAATATTTAAGATTTTTAAAATTCCTGCCAATAAATGGACAGTACCCACTGCAGCATTGGGCGGTATATTCATTGTTTGCGGGCTTATATTACTGATGAATTATAACCATCCGTATACATTTAAGGCGCAAAAGGCAGTAATTTCTATTCCCGTAGTACCGCAGGTCACGGGGGTCGTGACGGAAGTGACGGATAAGAAGAATACGCTGATCAAAAAAGGTGAGGTACTGTTTAAACTTAATCCGGGACGTTATCAGGCACGAGTTGATCGCCTGAAAGCTGATATTGTCACCGCACAACATAAAGAGCAGGTGCTGGTGGCGCAGTTAGACGAAATGCAAGCCAACACGCAGCGGGCAAAGGCTACGCGTGACAAGCTAGCTAAAGATTACCAGCGCTATGCGCAGGGGAGTCAGGCGAAGGTCAATCCTTTTTCTGAACGCGATATCGATGCGGCGCGGCAAAACTATCTGGCGCAGGAAGCAGCGGTGAAATCCTCCGTTGCGGAACAACAGCAAATCCAGAGTCAGTTAGACAGCCTGGTGCAGGGTGAGAATTCGCAAATTGCCAGCCTGAAAGCGCAGTTAGCCGAAGCGGAGTTCAACCTGGACCAGACAGTGGTTCGCGCGCCCAGCGATGGTTACGTTACGCAGGTGCTGATGCGACCGGGAACCTATGCCGCCGCGCTGCCTATGCGTCCGGTGATGGTGTTTATCCCGGATCAAAAACGGCAAATTATCGCCCAGTTCCGGCAAAACTCGTTGCTGCGATTGGAGCCAGGCGATGAAGCTGAGGTGGTGTTTAACGCCTTGCCGGGTAAGGTTTTCAGCGGCAAACTGGCTGCCATCAGTCCGGCCGTACCGGGGGGGACATATCAGTCGAATGGGGTGCTGCAATCCTTAAATTCTACGCCCGGATCGGAGGGGGTGATCGCCACGATTGAGCTGAATGATAATGTGGATGTGAACGCTCTGCCTGATGGGATTTATGCGCAGGTCGCGGTTTATTCTGATCACTTCACCCATGTGTCAGTGATGCGTAAGGTTCTGCTGCGTATGACCAGTTGGGTGCATTATCTGTATCTCGATCACTAGGCGCAGGCTATTTTGCTTACCATTTTGAACCTGGTACCCTAATTCGCTTACTCAGGCTGCTGTTCCAGCGCCTGAGTAAGTTGCTGGCGGATCTCTGCCAACATCTCATCAAGAATAAACTGTACCCGCCATGGCTGATATTCACGTTTGCGGAAAATCACCACCAAATCCAGCCACCATTCATGTTGTTCTGAGAAACATGGAACCAGCGACCCGGATTCAACATCTTTTTGCACACTCGCATTTGGCGCAAAAACAATGCCCAGATGGTTACGTGCCAGCGCCAGTGCAGACTGTGTATTGTCGCAGACATAATTTCCGGTTACCCGATAATCGTGCATCTCCTTGCCTCCGGCAGAAGTGAAACGCCAGATATTAGCCTCATCTATCATCATGGAATCAATCAGGATACAGGAATGTTCTTCCAGTTCATCAGGGCTACTAATAGGATGTGCTTTGATATACTCAGGGCTGGCAAAAGCCGTCACCGCATATTTGGTAATGAAACTGGCAACCAGAGATTCATCTTTAGGATGCGCATAGGTAATTAAAATATCACAATCTTCAGGGAAGTCGACACCTTCAAAAAATGCCTTTCGTTCCAGGTTACATGTTTTAAGTGAGAGGCTAATTCCACCAATATCCTGAATTTTTGCGATCACATGTTGCGATAAATAAGCAATTATGCCCGTCGGAGCATATACGGTTACCCGGCCACGTTTTTCGTGCTTATAATCAGCAATGAAATTATTGAGCTGATCGTTTCTGTCCAACATGTCATTGATGTAAGGAAGCAGCGCTGTACCAAACGGTGTGAGGGTGAGCTGTCGAGTGGTGCGATCAAATACCTTTAGTCCAACTTTGGATTCAAAATCAGCAAGATACTTACTAACGTTGGCTTGTGCGATGCCGAGAACCGTAGCGGCATGACTGATGTTTTCACTGGCAGCAATTACCGAAATAATCTTCAGTTCCCGGTGTTTGAGTTGTAATTTGTTCATCGCCAAACCCAATATATATATGTTTGTATATATTACTATATAAATATGAATCTTGCACCGATGAAATTGTAAGCATTATTATGCACGCGTTTTGTATCTTATTTTAAAATGGAATGTGGGCATGTTAATTAAACGCAATATTGTGGCGCTATTCGCCTTTTCATTTATGGCGAGCGCAACTGCCGCAGAATTTTCTATTGGCGGCGGCGCTGTATATAACGAATCTCCTTATCGTGGATATAATGATAACGTTCACGCAGTACCGCTTGTCAGTTATGAAAGTGAATCATTTTATTTTAGGCAAACAACGTTAGGTTATATTCTTTCAAAAAATGAAAGTAATGAATTTAGCATTACTGCCTCGTACATGCCGCTTGAGTTTGATCCGGGTGATAACGACGATCAAGCGATGAAGCAACTGAACAAGCGTGACGCAACCGCGATGGCGGGTGCTGCATGGTATCACCATGAGAAATGGGGCAGCGTGAAAGTCTCCGCAGCAGCGGATGTGCTGGACAACAGCAACGGTTGGGTTGGGGAAATGTCTCTGTTTCGCCAAATGCCGATGGGCAAGCTGACGCTGACGCCGGCGATTGGCGTGCTCTACTATGACGAAAACTTCAACGAATATTACTACGGCATCTCTGGCAATGAATCCCGCCGTAGTGGGTTATCAAGCTACTCCCCTGGCGATAGCTGGACACCGTATGTTGGCCTGTCCGCTAAATACGCATTGACCAGCAATCTGACGCTGCTGGCCAGCGCCAACTATAGTGCGCTGCCAGATGATATTAAAAATAGCCCGATGGTCGACCGTGATGACAGCTTTACCTTTATGTCCGGTCTGACCTGGCGTTTCTGATTTAAATACGTGCCTGATGGCGCTTCGCTTATCAGGCCTACGTGGATGGGTGTTGTAGGCCGGATAAGACGTGAAGTGTTGCCATCCGGCACGGTTTAATTACTACTCGTTTACCCAGATACGCATTTCGCCTTCACCACGGTTCGCCCAGCTAAACCACGGAATAAACGTCAGGGTATGTGGCTGGCGCGTAGTCGGTGAAACATCGTAGTGCCACAAGGATTGCTGTGTCGCGTCATCGCTACTTTGCTTCACGCCTTCAGCCTGAATTAACTGTTTATGGCTGAACAGCCCCTTACCCTCGAATACCCTGAATTCACTCTCTTTTGGCAGCCACAAATTATGTAGCTCCTCACCGTTGTCGGCCTGCTCCAGGCAATACACCAGCGGCCCTCGTTGAATGGCGACCTTACCGGCAACATGACGCACCAGTGGATTTCCGTACACCCGACGCACCGGCATCGGCAGAGTCAGACTCAGCGTATCTCCCTCCTGCCAGATTCGGCTGATGTGCAAATAGCCTTTGCGAATATCCTGCTCAACCGGCTGACCATTCAGTAAAACCTGCGGCGCGGAGCACCAGTCTGGTAGGCGCAGGGCCAGAGTGTGATATACCGACTGCGGCGATTCGATGGCGATTTTTACCTGCTCATGCCATGGATAATCTCCGCTAATGCGCAGTTTGAGCGAGCCATCTGCAATGGGGACTTCCATGCTATTGCCCACGTACATATTGATATACAGCGCGTCCTGACGTGGCGTGTAGATGTAATGACCAATTGAGGTTAACACGCGGGCGATATTTGGCGGACAGCAGGCGCAGCCGAACCAGCGTTGGCGAACGGGCTTCACGTGGTCGTAAATATGATTGAATTTTAATGACTTAGGATGTACTTCCAGTGGGTTTACGTAGAAAAAGTGTTTACCGTCCAGCGCCATGCCGCCAAGTACGGTGTTATACAGGGCGCGCTCCATTACGTCGGCATACTGGCTGTCGGCCTCCATTTCCAGCATTCTGCGGGCGAACATCATCAGTCCGATTGAAGCGCAGCTTTCCGCGTACACGGAGTCGTTGGGCAGATCGTAATCGCTGCTAAAAGCCTCACCGCTGCTTTGAGAGCCGATCCCGCCGGTAATGTACAACTGACGCTGGACCATGTTTTTCCACAGACGCAGGCAATCCTGACGTTTGCCTTCGTCCCGGCTTAAGCGCGCCAGGTGCGCCACGCCGGTCATCAGATAAACAAAACGTACTGCATGACCGATCGCCGTTTGCTGTTCTGAAATGGGCTGATGTGCCTGGCTATAGGGTTTATCCTTCACCATCCATGCTGGGCCGTAAGTATGCCAGTAAGAGGTTTGGCCGCGCTTTTCATACTCTTCGTCATAGAAATGGGGCTGTGCGCCGCGCTGCTCAACAAAGTAATTTACCAGCGCCATATAGCGAGGTTGCTGGGTCACTTCGAACAAGCGCATTAAGGCCAGCTCGATTTCCGGGTGTCCGGGGTAGCCACGCAGTTGATTCTCTCCGAGACCAAACACGCTGTCGATGTGATCCGCCAGGCGGCACACCACCTCTAACAGACGACGCTTACCCGTCGCCTGGAAAAATGCGACGCCCGCTTCAATTAAATGACCGGCGCAGTACAGTTCATGGCATTCCGCGAGGTTGGTCCAGCGTTCATCCGGGGCTTTTACCGTAAAGTAAGTATTGAGATAGCCATCTTCACACTGTGCCGCAGCCACCAGTTCAATGACCTCATCAGCGGTTTTCTCAAGTTCCGCATCGGGTTTCTGGCACAGCGACCAGGCAACTGCCTCCAGCCATTTCGCTACATCGCTATCCTGAAAAACCATGCCGTAAAACTCGCCATCCTGCAGCCCTGCGGCGATGCGGAAGTTCTCTATCGCATGGCTTGGTTCCGCCTCTGCAATGCGGTCATTGAGCGCATCCCACTGGTAGGGGAGCACCACATCACGCACCAACTGCTGATATTGTCCGAGAAACGGATCGCTGACCGTGAGCTTGTGCAGGTCGACTTCCAGTACGTTCATTTCATGCTCCTTAAGGCTGTACATGACGCTGACGCAGATCGGTGGCAATGCGCGACATCATCGGGTTATTGAGTTTACAAATGCGGATAGACAGCGCCAGCAGCAGGTGGAACAGCGCGGGCAGCAGCGTTTCCATCGCCGTAATCCCTTGCAGCGAACTGGCGGTTTGGTTGCCAGCGCCTGGCTGATAGGCGACAAAAATAAACAACAGGCTGATGATCCCCGCGCTTGAGGCCCAGGCCAGCTTGATGAAAAACAGGTTGAAGGCGAAATTCATGCCGGAGGAACGCACGCCGGTTTTCCACTCGCCGTAATCGTCGGCAAAGGCCATCAGCGAGAAGTGCAGCGGCAGCGTGAAGCCCAGAATAATGCCGTTGCCGAGAATAACCGCCAGCCATAATGTCTGATAAGCCGAACCGGTCGGCAGGAACCACATCATCACTGCCAGGGCTGCCAGCACCAGGTTGGTGTAGTAATAGAGTTTGACGGTATCAATGCGGCGGGTCAGCGGGCTGACAACCACTGAACCGATGATGGACGCGAAGGTGACCATGGTGAAAAACAGCGACGTGTAAGCGGTGCTGCCCTCCAGCACGTAGGTAATGAAGTACATGTACCCGCCGCCGCGAATATTGAAGACGTTAATCAGCAGGAAAGACATCACCAGCATCAGTAATAGCTGATCATTTTTGCGCAGTCCGCCAATGTGTTCGCGCAGGGTAAATTTTCCCATCATCGCCAGTGGCACACGCTCGCGAACCCAGAAGAAACAGCACAGGAACATCACCACTGCGATGGCGCACAGGATGCCCACGCCGAACTGATAACCCTGCGCGGCATTGCCCTGACCCAGAATATCCACCATCCACGGCAGACCAACGGAGACAAGGAATCCTGCCACGCCGCACAGCACAAAGCGCCAGGACTGACAGGCGATCACCTCGTTATGGCGGGTTGTCATGGTGTTGATCAGCGCACAATACGGTACGTTGATGGCGGTATAGCCGACAGAGAGCAACAGATAGGTGCCGAATGCCCAGGCGATTTTTACGCTCATGCTGGCGTCAGGGACGGTAAACGTCAGTACGCCAATGATGCCAATGGGAATTGCCACCCACAGCTGCCATGGGCGAAAACGCCCCCAGCGGCTTTGTGTGCGGTCGGCAAGTATGCCCATTATCGGATCGGAAATAGCATCAAATACGCGCAGGGCAATAAACAATGTGCCGACCAGCGCGGGCGTTAACCCGAAGACATCGGTGTAGAAAAATGTCAGAAAGTTCATGATCAGACAGGTAATTACCGTCCCGCCTGCATCGCCCAGGCCGTAGCCAATTTTTTCACGCAGGGATAATTTGTCGTCCTGGGCACGCTGTGCCAAATCAGAGGTCGTAATCGGAGCCGAAGTCATAAATAACTCCCGGAGAGGATGTTCAGAAAGTACCCCGCTACGTTGCGGGTTATTTGTTTGTAATTTGCAAAGTACGTTATTTATTCTGCACGAAATGTTTGGGTCAACAAGGGAAGAGAAAAGTATAAAAAGATGACAATTCCGACTTCATTATAAAAATGTGATTTCGATCCAGCGGAAAGCAATTTTATCGTGAATAATCAATGATAAAGGGTGGTTTAAATAATGCAAAAAGCGGGAATTTGAATATATATGCTCGAATTGTCCATGTCTCTTCCGATTAAAGTGCAAAATGGTGGGCTATTTATTTCCCGAGGCGTGGGAAGCCATCCTGCGCGGCAATTGCAATCCTGGGAAATCATCTTTGTCGAAAAAGGGACATTAACGATTCGCGAAGGCCAGACCGTTTTTTGTGTGAATGCTGGAGAAAGTTTGTTGCTATGGCCGCAGCGTTCGCATATTGGTGTGGGACAATTTCCGGCTGATTTGAAATTTTACTGGCTGCACTTTGAGGTGACAGCAGAAAACGATGCTTCACTTACAGAACCGTTGCTTGCAATTCCTCAGCATGCCCGGGTTAGCGAGCCACAATATATTATTTCGCTGTTTCGCCAGTTCTTACGCGAGCAGGAAAATATTCATCGCAGCGTTGCGTTGGAACTGATCCTACTGCTGATTTTGCAGCAAATCTCCGCGGCGGCTAGCGAGCAACCCGCAGATAGTCCCGGTAATGCGCTGGCATGGAAAGCGCAACAAATAATCCACACCCAGTTCCACCTGCCGATTAGTGCTTCAACTCTGGCGAAAGAACTGTATTGCAATGCGGATTATCTGGGGCGTGTATTCCGTAGCGCTTTCAGGCTGACGCTAACTGAAGCATTGCATCGCCAGCGGGTAAGGGCGGCAGAAAAACTGTTGATCAGTGGCTCGCTGTCGCTTACCGAAGTGGCGATAAAATGTGGATTTAATGATGTGGGTTACTTTCGCAAAATCTTTCGCAAGCATACCAGCCTGACACCCGCGGCGTGGAAACGGCGCTATTGCAAAGAGCATATTAATAGCGCCTGACCCGTTACTGCCCGTAATACGCATTCACGCCGTGTTTGCGCAGATAGTGTTTATCCAGCAACTCCGACTGCATATCCGGCAACTGAGGGGCTAACTGGCGCGAGAACAGCCCCATATAGGCGCACTCTTCGAGCACCACTGCGTTATGTACGGCGTCTGCGGCATCTTTACCCCAGGCGAACGGACCGTGTGAATGCACTAATACCGCCGGAACCTGCAGCGGATTAAGATCGCGTTGCTCAAAGGTCTGAATAATGACCTCACCGGTTTGATATTCATATTCGCCGTTAATCTCCTCAACGGTCATCAGACGAGTACACGGAATAGAACCATAGAAATAATCGGCATGTGTGGTGCCCCATGCCGGGAGATCAAGACCCGCCTGTGACCAGATCGTCGCGTGGCGTGAATGGGTGTGGACGATCCCACCGATTTCAGGGTAGCGACGGTACAGCGCCAGATGGGTTGGCGTGTCTGAGGAGGGTTTTTTACTGCCTTCAACCACATTGCCGCTGGCAATATCCACCACCACCATATCGTCGGCGGCCATCACGTCATATTCCACGCCGGACGGCTTAATCACCATCAGCTTACGCGTTTCATCCACCGCGCTGACGTTACCCCAGGTAAAGGTGACTAAACCATGAGCCGGAAGCGCCAGATTGGCCGCCAGCACCTCGGCCTTCAGTTGTTCTAACATGGAAATCCTCCTTCCTGCATACGTGCTTCTATCCAGCGTCGCGCCTGGATAATTTCCAGTACCGGCTCATTCGCTTTTTCAGTCCACATTTCAATCAGAAACGATCCGCGATAGTTCAGCTCATACAGCGTTTTGAAGATACCGACAAAGTCCACGCACCCTTCGCCAAAAGGCACATCGCGAAACTGGCCCGGATGCGTTTCGGTTACCGGCAGCGTGTCTTTCAGGTGGATAGCGGCGATACGGTCGATGCCCAGCGTCAATTCGGCAGTGACGTCATTTCCCCAGGCACTGAGATTGCCTACGTCCGGATAGACGGTGAACCACGGCGATGACAGCATTTCGTCCCACTTTTTCCACTTGCTAATCGAGTTCATAAAAGCGGTATCCATAATTTCTACCGCCAGCATGACCTGCGCGGCGGCGGCTTGCTCGACTGCCCATGCCAACCCTTCGGCAAAGCGCTGCTGCGTACCTTCGTCATGTTCCTCGTAATAGACGTCATAACCTGCCAATTGAATGGTGCGAATACCGAGATCGCGCGCCAGACGAATGGCTTTGGTCATGATGTCGCGCGCCCGAACTCGGACTGATTCATCGCGGCTGCCAAAGGGAAAACGGCGGTGGGCGGACAGGCACATTGAGGGGATTGCCACGCCGGTTTCCAGCATCGCGCTCACCAGCGATGCGCGCTGAGCGGGGCTCCAGTCGAGACGCGACAGACGTTCATCGGTTTCATCCACCGACATCTCGACGAAATCAAAACCGCAGCTTTTCGCCAGCACCAAACGCTCCGGCCAGGAGAGGTCTTTCGCCAGCGCTTTTTCATAGATACCTAACGGATGATTACGCATACTGTGCTCCCCAGATGGCGTCGATTTGCGCATGGAATTCAGCTGCAACCTGCGTTGGGTTTTGCGCCCCAGCCAGCGCGCGTCCGGCGATAAAGGCTTTGACGTTGATATCGCGAAACAGCGGCAGGTCGGCGGGCGTAATCCCGCCGGTAATCGACAACTCCAGACCGATATCGGAAAGCGCTTTCATGCGCGCCAGATCCGCTTCTCCCCACTGTTGCCCGCTGGCCTGGGCATCGCGCCCCCGATGGTAAATCGCCTGGCGAACCCCAACGTGATACCAGTCACGGGCGTCATCCAGCGTCCAGTTGCCGAACAGTTCCATCTGAATTTCGCCGCCGCAGGACTGCGCGACGCCATGGCCTTTCTCTACCGTCGCCAGCGGCGCAGCGCAGATGATGGTCATCCAGTTAGCGCCAGCGCCAAACGCTTGCTGTGCAAGGGTTTCGCCCGCATCGGCTACCTTCCAGTCGGCGACGATGATTTTATTTGGGCACTGGGCGCGCAGCGCTTTGACGGCGCTAAGTCCTTCGGTTAAGCAGAGAATCGTTCCCGCTTCAACGATATCGACACTTTCTTGTAGCAGTGCGACATCGCGCTGGGCTGCCTGCAGGTTGGTGTGGTCGAGCGCCAGTTGCAGTAATGGTCGACTCATCATTCGTGCTCCTTAATGCGGGCGTGATAGCCCTGTAGTGCGGTAATTAAATTCTGGTATTGGCGGTATTTGCGCTGGTAGCTCGCATGCGCGGCAGCGTCTGGCAGCAGTGTGCGCACTGGGTGCTGTAAGCTGCGCTGCGCGTCGCTGAAATTGTGATAAACGCCGGTGCCTACGCGGGCGGCGAGTGCTGCGCCAAAGCAGCCGGTCTCTTCAATCTGTGGCAGCTCGATACGTAAGCCGCTGACGTCTGCCAGCATTTGCATCCAGATGTCGGAGTGCGCCGGACCTCCGGTGACGCGCAGGGTATGTGCCTGCGTAAAACGTTCACGCATGCGGTTCAGGTGGGTCATGTGGCTGAAAACCACGCCTTCGTAGATGGCCTGTAATAAGTGGGCGCGAGTGTGTATAGCCTGCATGCCATAAAAGCCGCTGGTCATCTCCAGCCCGGCGTTACTGCCGTACAAAAAAGGCAGGAAGAAAAGCGCGCTACCGGCTTTCGGTAAACTGGCTACGGCCTGATTGATCTCATCAAAAGAGAGCTCACCCCACTGAGCGGTAAACCATTCCAGATTGCCGGAGGAGGTCGGACTGGCTTCATGAACGATGTACTGCCCGTCATTCACATAGCGGCCATAAACATAGGGATGAGGCTCGTGGTCGCGCAGCCCGTGAGCGATCCCGCTGGTGACAGCCCACGTTCCCATCACCGCGTTAAGGGTGTGCTCATCTTCGATACCGGCGCAGAGTGCGGTGGAAACCACATCAAATAGACCGCCGACGACGGGCGTACCCGCCGCCAGACCGGTGATGGCGGCTGTCTGAGCGGTGATTTCCCCGCATATTTCTGCTGACCCCACGATGGGGGGCTGGGCATGGTCGATTTCACTGATACCCAGCCACTGAGTCAGCCTCGGGTCGTACTGACCCGTGGTCATGTTGTAGAGGTTCGACTCGGAGATATTGCTCTCTTCGCAGCCTTTGACGCCGGTTAAGCACCAGCGCAGATAGTCATGACCCATCATGACACTACCAATTTGCGCGTAGCGCTGAGGGGTGTTCTCTTTCACCCAGCGCAGGAGCGATGCCGGATGCCCGGTCCACAATGTCTGGCGGGTGACCGGGTAGAGCTGCTCAGGGATCCCATCCTGCTGCCAGCGCTGTACGATGTCCATCGCACGTCGGTCAGAAGAGAGAATGGCATTACCTAGCGGCTTATCTTGCTTATCAAGAAGGAACAGGCCTTTGCCCTGAGCGGATATACCGACGCCTTTGATTTGCTCGCCGCAGACGCCTGTACGCTTTAACAGCCCGTCAATGGTCGCGACGCACTGTTGCCACAGTTGGTGCATATCGCGTTCGGCGTAACCGGGTAATGGCGATATTGTCTGCAGCGATTGCCGGTTAATTCCCAGCTCATGACCTTTGGCATCATACAAACCTGCTTTCAGATATGTACCGCCGCAATCAATACCCAGCCAGAAGGTCGCTTTCTCACTCATCTTTGTTATCTCATTTTTGCCGGATGGCGCTGTGCTTATCTGGTCTACAGTGGTGCCATTTGCAGGCCCGGCAAGCTTATGGCTACCGGGCAGATATGAGGCGTACGCTGGAATAATCCAGAATATGCCCATAATTTATTGGACCTCATCGACCGCTTTTAGCAGGTATGCGCCATGCGGCGTGTCCTTTAGGAACATATCGCGGACCTGGTTGCCCAAAACATTACTAAAAGCTTTGCGATCGATATCCGTCAGCACTTCCACTCCCGAATTTTTCATACCATCGATAATTTTTTGCTGATTTTCCGCGACCAACTGACGTTGGTAATCTCCCGCCTCTTTGGCGGCACTTAATAATGTTTCTTGTAGCTTCGGTGCTAATGCATCGAATTTGGCTTTATTCATCACGAGTAACAAAGGTGAGTAAGCATGGTGAGTAAGAGAAAGATACTTCTGCACTTCATAAAACTTGGCAGACCATACGACGTTGATAGGATGTTCTTGTGCATCAATCGCACGGGTTTCCAGTCCGGTGTAAACTTCTGCGAATGGCATTGGAATTGGATTAGCGCCGAAGATCTTAAATGCGGCAATATTCATTGGGCTGTTATTCGTGCGCACTTTTAATCCTTTCAGGTCTGCGGGTGTTTTCACTGGCGCACGTGAATTTGTCACATCACGCCAGCCATTCTCCCAATATGCCAGTACAACCAATCCTTTCGGTTCAAGTGACTTTTTCAGCTCTTCGCCGACCTCGCCATCCAGCGTTTTATGCGCATGTGCCGTGTCACGAAACAGGAATGGCACATCCAGCAGGTTAAATACTGGAGCAAGGCCAGTGAAGTTGTTTGAACCAGACATTTCCATATCAATGGTGCCACCGCGTACGCCGCTGATCATCGCCTGCGCGTTGCCCAACGTACTGTCAGGGAAGAGTTTAAGCGCCAGCGCGCCGTTGGTTTTTTCTTTAAGCAATTCATTAAACTTTTTTGCGGCGATATGTTGAGAGTCTGTTTGTGGTGTTTCATAGCCAAAACGCAAAGATTGCGCAGCCTGTGACGACAGGCTGAAAGTCATCAGGCCAGCTATTAATAATGTGTAGGTTACAGAGCATAATTTCATGTTATTTTCCTTTTAGTTAATCCATTTAAGCGGTGTGGTGATAAGTTCAGGAATAAATATAAAAAGTATTAGCAGCATAAATAACACTATTACATAAGGTGTAACGCCTCTTACGGCGTCATCAAATTTTAGTTTTGCTACGCCTGAAATAACATTAAGAACATTGCCTACTGGTGGGGTTATTAATCCAATAGAGCAGTTGATAATAAACATTACGCCAAAGTAAATAGGGTCGATGCCTGCTTCTTTAACTAACGGAAGTAATACTGGTGTTAGAATTAATACCGTCGGGGTTAGATCCATCACCATTCCTACAACGAGGATTGCCAGCATGATGACAATAAATAAAAGCCGTGGCGAATCCACCAGTGGTTGCAGTAAATCGGAAACCATCATAGGTAACTCAGCGATCGTGATAAGCCATGCGGATACCTGAGCAGCGGCAACCAGAAACATTACAATCGAGGTAGTTTTAGCCGCATTGACCAGTACGTGATATAAGTTTGTCAGAGGCAATTCTCGGTAGATTACCGTAGCGACAAAAAGTGCATAAAATGCTGCTACCGCCCCTGCTTCTGTTGGAGTGAATAATCCTGAGCGGAAACCACCAATAATAATAACCGGTAAAAATAGCGCCCAAATGCCAGACACCAATGATTGCCAAATTTCACGTGGGGTGGCTTTGGGCTGGCGTGGTAGATTTAGGCGAGAGGCCTGCCACCACCATGTAAGCATAAGTACCGTACCCATCATAATGCCAGGTGCGATCCCTGCCATAAATAACTTACTGATGGATAAGCCGCTGGAGACACCAAAAATAATGAATGGGATCGAAGGTGGGATAATGGGCGCGATAATTCCACCGGAGGCAATAAGTCCCACAGAACGGTTTACCGGATAGTTGGCTGAACGCATCATTGGGACTAACAATGCTGCGACAGCGGCGGTATCTGCAACGGCAGAACCAGATAAACTGGCCATGATCATTGCTGCCAGCACGCCAACATATCCCAGCCCCCCAGGTTTGTGGCCAACTAACTTCATCGGTAAGTCAACGATACGCTTTGACAGGCCGCCAGCATTCATAATTTCGCCCGCCAGGACAAAGAACGGAATTGCCAGCAGGGAGAAGCTATCTGCACCGTTAACCAGCGTTTGCGCCATGATTTGTACGTCGAACATATCGAGGTACATCATTAGAGCCATCCCACACAACAACAGAGACCAGGCTATGGGCAAGCCAATTGCAATCCCGCCCAATAGACAGCAGAGAAATATCACGACGGCCATGATTAAGCTCCTTGCTGTGGTTGTTGGGAAGAATGCCTGCTGGCAATTAAGATATACAATCGGCGCAGCTCAATAAGCGCAATTGCCACTCCTGTAGGTAGGCAAGCGGCATACATCAGGCCAATAGGTATACCGAGGATAGGGGAATGATCGCTCCAGTCCTGGAGTGCTTTTTGTATTCCGCCCCAACTGAGTGCGATGCAAAGTAATAAGATCAACGTATGTGTTAATAATGACATACGCCTCTGGTTTTTCGGTGAGAGTTTCTCAACCAAAAAAGTCACCTGCACGTGGGCATTATCCATAAAGGCGACAATGGCACCGATGAACGTTAGCCAGACAAACAAGTAGCGTGATAGCTCATCAACCGACAAAATGCTGGTTTGAAAACCATAACGCAGGATAACGTTAAGAAAAACAATGCAAGACAATATTGCGATTAATACTGCAAGAATGCCTTCAAGTACCCGCTTCATAATTATTCCTTCAGATCAAATGTCGAGTTGAAAGAGTGATTGGTTTTTTTATATAAACAATTAAATTTTCATATCTGTTATGATTCTGTGAGCTATCGCTTATTTAATCTGATAATAATTTTTCTATGGATAATTCAATCTAATTTATTGGTCCACCAAATTTATCATGTTGATACCGTCGCGCAATATTGCTACACGATGAGCTACATCTGCATTGGCATTTATTTCCAGTAATTTAATGCCGGCAAATTGCAATGGCTCGGTTCCTGCGCAGGCGAATAATTCGCGGGCATGGTCGGTGGTCATCAGGCTTTGCGGGCAAAAAGGGGCAAACGGTGCGTGTAAGTCCTGCCACTCACCGTACTCTCCCGTAAGCGTCGTGCCAGAGAACATCAACGCCCCTAGTTTTCCAGCCCGTTGGGCCTGCTGCGTGTGGGTCAGCGCCAGGGCAGGATTCTGCCCTTCAATGGCCGATCGCGCCCAGTTAATGCACACGCTGATGTCATACCCGGCAATGACCTCCAACACGTTGTCCAACGGCAGAAAACCTTTGCGCGGCGCAATACCGGTCATGGCATCACAATGTTCAAGCACCAGATCGCAGGACCAGTCCCAATTGGCTATCTCTTTAAGCGAACGGGCGAATGCGTCGGTGGCCTGCGCAACATCTGGATTGCTGGCACAGGGTGCGGCATGCAACTCCAGCGCAATCACTTTTCCGGAGCGGGCCGCATTGATATGGTTGATTTTCTGCTGCAGATGACGGTAATACGCCACGCAGCCTTTACGTTGTTCTTCGTCGCTGGAAGCCAGCCCAAAAGCGCTGTTTGCGCCACGACGGCGCATGGTTTCCATTATAGCTGTGACCACGATTTGCCAGTCGCCCGGTGTATGACGTAATAACCATTCGTCGCCGAATGGGTGCAGATGTTCAAGGCAGGGCTGCTCCAGTCCGCGAATATCTGGGGTATCGGAGAGTTGTCGCCAGAATTCCTTCTCTTCCTCTTCACACTTTTGGTGAAATGAGGGTGCACAGGGATACGCACCGATAATATAACCGGCATTGTCCAAATTCATTTTGTGCTCCTTTTATAAAACTGAAATAGAAACTTTAACAACTATTTTGCGGATCGGCGTGGCGACAGTTTTATGACATGCAGGGCGGTGAACATCCTGCGGGAAAAATATGGCATAACTTCCCGGAATCATTTCAATGAAAGATTCATGTTCGCTGGCGTGATAAAAAATAATATCGCGCTGTTCTAATAACGATTCACTGATTTGGTTATTCCCGGTATCAATGGCGATCCCGATTTTCTCTTCACCCCAGGCCAGAAACTGAATATCCAGATAGCGGCGATGCACCTCAGGACGATTTTCGGCAACGTCACGGGTGGTTAAATCGATAATTTGAGCGAAGATATTTTTACCGTCGATCTCCACCACGCCCGGCTCCAGTTTTTGAAAATCTGTGGTGCGCAGAAAGTCGAGCGCCCTTTCAATCGCCGCGGGCAAACTGCATGGGTTAGGTTGAGCAATATGTCCGAAGATCATGGTGTTGCTCCTTACAGGGCCTGAATTTTTGCCCAGACGCTGTCGTCAACGGTGATACCGTTCCGGCTATTTTCTTCCAGTAGCTTTGTAAACTCGTGGCCCGGCAGACGAACAGGCGTGTTTTCATCAGCGCGTTCGGCGGTGGTGATGAAATCCATAATCCGCTGTAGCTTGGCATCGCGGGTGGCGCCGTCGATCAGCTTATCCACTTCAATGGCGATAAAAATCTGTGAAACGCCATATTCATCGCTGTTATCCTGGGTGACTTCCGCAACGGAGGAGCCATCAGAAAGCAGGGTGGCAATCATATCCAGCACAATCGACAGACCTGAACCTTTCCAGTAGCCCATCGGCAAAATGCGGCGGTTTTTTTCGATAACGCCCGGCTCTTTGGTGAGATTGCCTTCATCATCAAAGCCACCATCTACCGGCAGTTGGCGACCGGCCAGGCGATTCACTTCCAGCATGCCGTAGGAGAACATCGACATCGACATATCAACCATGGTGATTGGCGTGGAGGGGATCGCGACAATCAGCGGGTTGGTTCCAATGCGGCACTCTTTCGAACCCCACGGTGGCATGACGGCAATTGAGTTAGTCCAGCAGATACCGATGTAACCTTTCTCCGCCGCCTGCCAGCCATAGCTACCGCCGCGCATCCAGTGGTTGGCGTTACGCAGTGCGACCAGGCCAATACCGTGATCGGAGGCCAGCTCAATGGCTCTGTCCATCATCTTTTTCGCCGTCAGGTTGCCGATCGAACGCTGGGCATCCCATTGTTCAATCGCCCCCAGGCTGGTAATGCGTTGCGGTTTGGCCTCAGGAATGATGTCGCCGTTATCCAGTTGCTGAATGAAACGGGGGAAACGATTCACGCCGTGCGAATAAACGCCGGACTCGGTGGTGCGCGCAAACATTTCGGCACAGGCATCGGCGGTTTCAACGGCGATACCGCGTGCCAGCAGTACCCGATTGAACGCATCTTTCAACTGCTCAAAAGTGACTTTCATTCCTGTTTCCTTGTTTAAATTTGATCTCTTTTTTATCTCTAAATTTCACTATGCGAAATCTGATTTCAAATATAACGATCAAATTTTGACAGATCAACGGGGTGGTCTATTTTTTAAAATCATCAAAATCAAATAGTTGTGTTTTTTCGGTTCAGATCGTGAACTGAAACACACTTTGCGCTACCATCAGAGCGCGACGAAAAGGGGGAGCGGATGCGATGGGCACAAAAGAGAGTGAAATGACGCAAGATAAAGAGAGGCCAGCCGGAAGTCAGAGCCTGTTCCGTGGTTTAATGTTGATTGAGATTCTGAGTAACTATCCGAATGGGTGCCCACTGGCCCATCTGTCTGAACTGGCCGGGCTGAACAAAAGTACTGTGCATCGACTCCTGCAAGGGCTGCAGTCCTGCGGATATGTCACGCCTGCACCTGCTGCGGGTAGCTATAGGTTAACCACTAAATTTATCGCCGTGGGTCAGAAGGCACTATCTTCACTGAATATCATCCATGTTGCCGCACCACACCTCGAAGCGTTGAATATTGCCACCGGTGAAACAATCAACTTCTCCAGTCGTGAAGATGACCACGCGATTCTGATTTATAAGCTGGAACCGACGACAGGCATGCTGCGTACCCGCGCTTATATCGGTCAACATATGCCGCTGTACTGCTCCGCGATGGGCAAAATTTACATGGCGTTTGGGCATGCGGATTACGTGGAGTCCTACTGGGAGAGCCATCAGGATCTGATTAAGCCGCTGACCCGCAATACCATTACCGGTCTACCGGCGATGTACGATGAACTCGCTAAGATCCGCGAAAGCAGTATGGCGATGGATCGTGAAGAGAACGAACTGGGCGTTTCCTGTATTGCTGTACCGGTGTTTGATATTCATGGCCGGGTGCCGTACGCGGTGTCAATTTCACTCTCGACCTCGCGACTTAAGCAGATAGGGGAAAAAAATCTACTCAAGCCGCTACGGGAAACCGCGCAGGCGATTTCCAATGAGCTGGGTTTTACCGTTCGCGATTAGGCGGATCGCCATAGTTGTTCAGGCACCTGACAATATTTAACCGTTTCCCCTGTCCGATCAAGGCGTCAGGGGCAACCTCTCTGGCACTCTGTGGTTTTCACGCAGACGGAGGGAGCAATGAACGAGTTTATTATGGCGGATGCGGCAAAATGTATTGGGTGTCGTACCTGCGAAGTTGCTTGCGTCGTCGCGCACCAGCAAAACCAGGACTGCGCGTCGGTCTCTTCCACTGCGTTTACCCCGCGCATCCGCGTGATCAAAGACGACGCCTTTACGACGGCAGTCGCCTGCCATCAATGCGAGGACGCTCCCTGTGCAAATGTCTGCCCGACGCACGCAGTTCGTCGTGAACATGGGCATATCTTCGTTGAACAGACGCGTTGTATTGGCTGTAAAAGTTGTATGCTGGCCTGCCCGTTTGGGGCAATGAATGTCGTCGCCCGCTCGTCGCGGGTACAGGCGATAAAGTGCGATTTATGCTGGCACCGTGATGCGGGGCCGGCGTGTGTCGAAGCCTGCCCGACCAGCGCGTTGCAGTGTATAGATGCCGTCAGTATTCAGCGCCAGCGTCTGTGTTCACTTCCACAGTAATGTGAGTCCCGACCTGTAGTTAGGTCGGGACTTGCGTTAGCCTTCCTGCCAGGCGCGTTCGATCTCTTCAGCCAGAATCTTCACTCCAGCTTCTATTTTCTCCGGTTCTGGCACGTAGTTCATCCGCATACACTGATGCGTATGCGGCCAGGGTTTATCCAGACCCGGGAAGAAGTAGTCACCAGGAACCATCAGCACGCCGCGCGCTTTCAGACGCTGATACAACAGTTCGGTAGTGATAGGCAAATCTTTGAACCATAACCACAGGAAAATCGCGCCCTCCGGTTTATGAATAAGGCAGCGATCTTCAGATAAATAGCGGCGAATGATCGCAATCGTCTCCTGAACGCGCTGATAATAAAACGGCTTAATAACCGTCTCGGACAGGCGCAGAAGGTCGTTGCGCTTAATCATTTCGCACATGATTGCCGGACCCATTCCGCCAGGCGCGAGACTGATAATGCCGTTCATGTTGGTGATGGCGGTGATGATTTTTTCATTCGCGATAATGATGCCGCAGCGGGAGCCTGGCAGACCCAGCTTGGAAAGGCTCATGCACAGCACAATGTTGGGGTTCCACAGCGGGCGCGCTTCGCTAAAGATGATGCCGGGGAACGGTACGCCATAGGCGTTATCAATCACCAGCGGGATCCCATGCTGGTTGGCCAGCCGGTCCAGCTTCATCAGCTCTTCATCGGTGATCACGTTGCCTGTCGGGTTTGTCGGACGTGACACGCAGATCATGCCCGTCTCTTCACCGATGTGCAGGTGTTCAAAATCAACGTGATACTTAAACTGACCTTCTGGTAACAGTTCGATGTTTGGACGCGCGGAGACAAAAAGATCCTCTTCCAGCCCGGAATCGGCATAGCCAATGTATTCCGGAGCTAACGGGAACAACACTTTTTGCGTTGTTCCGTCGGCGCGGCGTCCGGCGAACAGATTGAATAAGTAGAAAAATGCGCTCTGACTGCCATTTGTCAGTGCAATATTTTGTGGCTCGATATCCCAACCCTGCTTCTCACGTAGCAGTTTCGCCAGCTCAGTCAGCAGCTCGGTTTTACCTTGTGGACCATCGTAATTGCAAAGCGCATCAGTGGCTTTGCCGTTTTCCAGCATATCTGCCAGCAGAGATTGAAAGTAATTTTGCATCTCTGGAATTTGCGCCGGATTGCCGCCACCGAGCATGATGGCGCCTGGGGTGCGTAAACCGTCGTTAAGGTCCTCCATCAGGCGTGTGATGCCTGAATGGCGGGTAAATTTGTCGCCAAAAAGTGAGAATGTCATAGCAGGTGGTCTGTCGAACTGAGTAGTAAAGTGGCTAACCATAGCGCTACCCATGGCAGGGTGCAAATCAGGGGGAACAGGCCGGATTGAGATTTTGTGCTACTGATTTTTATTTGGCTGGTTTTTAATGTTGAGTAAGGCTTCCCGCTGCGTGCACAGCGAGAAGCCTGCCGGGATCAGGGCTGGCCGGCCCACACCACCATCACCTTATCGTCGCCATGCTCACGAATAAATCCGTATCCCTGCGTCAGCGGCAGCGTGATTTGTTTACCGGCGCCAATGGCGGGATGCCTGGCCCTGAACTGACTGATTCGCTGCCAGTGGGCGACGCTGGCGGCAGATTTCCCGGTCACATCCTGCCAGTTCATCTCTGAGCGCGTACCCTGTAATGGGTCTGAGCCGGTTGGGCCAAAGGGGCGGGCCGACTCGTCGCCATAAAAGAGTTGAACCGCGCCAGGTGCCAGCAGCAATAGCTCGGCGGCTTTGTCTCCACCTTCGCGGAACAGACGTGTATCGTGCGAGGAGAGATAGCTCAGGACGTTGAAGTCCTGCAATTTATCCGCCATCTGCTGCCAGGTGGGGTCCATATTTGCCAGACAATCGACGGCCTTTGCCGCCTGCTCCTGGTAGTCGAAATTGATCATCGCATCGAAGCCGTGACGGTAATAGTCGCTTTGCATCACACCGTGACCCCAGGCCTCGCCGGTCATCCAGAAGGGGTTATCATCCAGCGCTTTTTCCGGATTGGCTTTCTTCCATTCGACCAGCGCCGCGCTGGCCTGTGTTTTTAGCTGCTGCCAGGCGGGAAGCTCGACGTGTTTAGCGGTGTCGACCCGAAAGCCGTCAATCCCATAATCACGCACCCACTGACTGAGCCAGTGCGTCAGATAATCCCGGGGCGTGTAACCGGCGATGGCTTTGGCGTGCGTATCCGGCTTGTGCTGATAAAAGTTTGGCAGCCCGGAAGGCGTGGTGGATTCGGTTTTCAGATCGGGCAGGAAAGCCAGCGACATCGTCAGGTCGTCAAAGCCAGGATTGTCGTAATCGCCAATATCGGTGCGGACCCAGTTTTTCCCCCACCATTTTTCCCAGCCAGCTTTATCGCTAAAGTTGATGTAATCATTGAAACTGTGCCAGCTTTGCCCGGCGGCTGGCTGCCAGTCCGTCCAGCGTTCCCCGAGCGTTTTTTTCAGCTCATCGCCCGATAGATACAGTGCCCCAAACTGATACTCCTGCATATCCGCCAGCGTGGCGTAGCCGGTATGGTTCATCACCACATCAAACAAGACACGGATGCCGCGCTGGTGTGCGCCATCAACCAGCGCACGCAGGTCCGCTTCGTTTCCCATATTGGCGTCAAGCGTGGTCCAGTCTTGGGTGTAGTAGCCGTGGTAAGCGTAGTGGGGGAAGTCCCCTTTGGCGCCACCGCCGACCCAGCCGTGGATTTGCTCAAACGGCGCGCTGATCCACAGGGCGTTGACGCCTAACTGTTGCAGGTAGTCGAGTTTGCTGGCTAGCCCGCGCAAATCGCCACCGTGGAACGTGCCAATTTCTTGCATGCCGTCGTTGCGACGCCCATAGCTGTGGTCGTTACTCGGATCGCCATTCACAAAGCGGTCCGTCAGGACGAAATACACCGTGGCGTTATGCCAGTCGAAAGCGGCGGGGGCATCGGTTTCCGCCCGTTCCAGTAGCAACAGCCCGTTACTGGTTGCGGCGGGCTGTAGGGTAATCGACCCGTTTTTTACCGTTGCCGTTTGCTGGCTGTAGAAATCACGCACCACGGCACCTTCCGGGAAGGTCTGGCTCACGTCCAGCGTTAATGGTGAACCGTCCCATTTCGGGCATTGGCGAATCTGGGTGGTGACGGTGTCCTTAGCACTTTTTACCAACAGCATCAGCGTCGGCGTACCGGAGCGGGTATCGATTTCCAGCGTGTAATCGCCGTCTTTGAATAAACGCCACTGTGGCGGCGTGCCTTCACAAGGTTTTAGCGACAGCATCTGGTTGAGTTTTATCGCATCAGCAGGCTGCCAGCACTGTTGGTCAAAATTCAGGGTTAAAGGACGGGTACCCTTCGTCAACGCTGCATGGCTGACGAATTTACCCGTACCTTCCGCTTCGAAGGTGGGAAGTCCTTGAGACGTCCATGATGAGGCGATGGCAATGCCGGGCATTAGCGCCAGCGCAACGGCGGCAAGTTTCATAGTGCTGTCCTTGATGCTGCGATTTTCGCCAGTTTGCCAGTGAAATCAGGCCGGAAACTCCTCCTTTGAGTTGATTCCGCCAGGAGGAGAAGTGAGGGTGAGCGATCGCGCGCAAAAAATGAACTTATTTTGCGATAACCTCCACATTTTCTTCGAATTAATGGCACCCAGAACTGTTAATACGTGACATAGTTTCAGAATTGGACTATTCCTGAGGGTGCTCTTGACGGCTATTTTTGATATGATTTGAGATTCATCTCTCATTTTTGTGAAAAATATAAGGTGTTGGAATGTATAAATCCGACCAGGAGACCTAATGATATTGACTCCCATTCGACGATATGGGGCAATGATTCTTATGTTACTCACCGTTGCATTTTCGGGTGAGGTGCTGGCAAAGACACACACGGCGACAACGAGTCACAAGCCCCAGATAACCAAGGCAAGTAATAAACAGGTTAGCAGTAAACAAGAGTATTCTCGCAATAGTGCAAAGAGTAGTTCACTTCCTGATTTGCGAAAATACCCTTCCGGAACACCAAGGAAAAAAGCGTTTCTCCGGACAGTTATGCCTTATATTACCAGTCAAAATGCTGCCATTACGGCGGACCGTAACTGGCTGATTTCAAAACAGTACCAGAATCGCTGGTCACCGACTGAGCGTACGCGTATGAAAGACATCGCGAAGCGCTACAAGGTGAACTGGTCTGGTAACACGCGTAAAATTCCGTGGAATACGCTGCTTGAGCGTGTAGACATTATCCCGACCAGTATGGTGGCAACCATGGCTGCGGCAGAAAGCGGCTGGGGTACGTCGAAGCTGGCGCGGAGCAACAACAACCTGTTTGGCATGAAATGTGGCAAGGGTCGTTGTAACAATGCACCGGGTAAGGTGAAAGGCTACTCACAGTTTGAATCAGTGAAAGAGTCGGTGAATGCTTACGTCATTAATTTGAATACGCATCCGGCCTACTCTTCCTTCCGTAAGTCACGTGCGCAGTTGCGTAAAGCCGATCAGGAAGTCACCGCCACCGCGATGATCCATAAGCTGAAGGGTTATTCCACTAAGGGACAGAGTTATAACAACTATCTGTTCGCAATGTATCAGGACAACCAGCGTTTAATCGCCGCGCATATGTAATTTCGAGTGCCGGATGGCGACTTCGCCCTCCGGCTATCATCCTTATAGCAACACTTCACTGTTCACATCGCGATACTCTTTTGGCGTCGTGTCGTACTCTTTCTTGAATACCGAATAGAAATACTGCAGAGATGGGTAGCCGCACATCTGTGAAATTTCGTTGATTGAAAGCGTGGTAGAAATCAACAGACTGCGCGCCTTTTCCAGCTTTTCGGCATGAATCACGGCGTGAATGGTCTCTCCGACCTCTTCTTTAAAGCGCTTCTCCAGATTCGAACGTGAAATCCCTACTGAGTCCAACACTTGATCAACCTTGATACCTTTGCAGGCATGGTTGCGAATGTAATGCATCGCCTGAATAACGGCAGGATCGGTAAGTGAACGATAATCTGTAGACTGACGCGCAACAACGCGTACAGGAGGAACCAGAATGCGCTGTAAGGGTATCTCTTCGTGAGCCAGCAGGCGGTGGAGTAGTTTGGCTGCCTGATACCCCATTTGTCTGGCCCCCTGAGCGACGGAGGACAAGGCGACTCGTGACAGGTAACGGGTCAGCTCTTCGTTATCGATACCAATGACGCACAGTTTTTCCGGTACCGGAATATGCAGATGTTCACAGGCCTGCAGAACGTGCCGCGCACGTGCGTCGGTGACGGCGATAATCCCGGTTTGCGGCGGCAGAGTTTGCAGCCAGTCCGCCAGCCTATTTTGCGCGTGCTGCCAGTTCTCCGGCGCGGTTTCCAGCCCCTGATAGACGACGCCGCGGTACTTCTCTTTGGCAACCAACTGGCAAAACGCATATTCACGTTCTGCGGCCCAGCGTTTACCGCTTGAAGCCGGAAGACCATAAAATGCAAACCGGTTAATCCCTTTCTCTTTCAGATGCAGGAAGGCGCTTTCTACCAGCGCGTGGTTGTCGGTGGCAATGTAATGTACTGGTGGATAATCTTGCTGCAGATGGTAGGAACCCCCAACGCCAATGATCGGAACATCCACATCGACAAGTAATTGCGCAATATCATCATCGTCATAATCGGCAATAACGCCGTCGCCTAACCACTCTTTAATGTTATCAATGCGAGCACGAAAATCTTCTTCTATGAAGATATCCCACTCCGATTGCGACGCTTGCAGATACTCGCCAACCCCTTCAACCACCTGACGGTCGTAGGCTTTATTGGCATTAAATAACAACGTAATACGATGACGTTTATAAAACATGGTTCTTTTCCTGCTGAATCATGTAGATAAGACAATGCCGGTTGCATTAACCGGCATTGAGATACACCCACTTCTTAAATTCAGGAACGACGTTTGGTTGCTGAGTCCATCCATACCGCCAACAACAATATCGCCCCTTTCACTATGTATTGCCAGAAGGTGGGGACGTCCATCATACTCATTCCATTATCGAGAGAAGCCATAATGAATGCGCCCATGACGGCGCCGGCAACACTCCCGACCCCTCCCGCCAGGCTGGTTCCCCCGATGACACATGCGGCAATGGCATCCAGTTCTGCAATGTTCCCTGCGGAAGGGGAACCTGCGCCAAGCCGGGAGCTAAGAATGAGCCCGGCAATGGCGACCATCAAACCATTAATAGCGAAGACGGCAAGTTTGGTGCGTTCAACGTTGATACCTGAAAGGCGGGCGGCTTCCAGGTTCCCGCCAATGGCGTAAATTCTCCGACCGAATGCAGTGCGCGTGGCCATAAACATCCCGCCGAGCAGCAGCAGCGTCAGCAGCAGGACGGGCGTTGGAACACCACGATAATCGTTTAATAGCCAGATTGCCCCTAAGACGACAATGGCTGTGAATGCCTGGCGACCCACAGCCGACGTTGATGCGGGAGTGGCAAGGCCTAACGCCTGGCGACGCATACGGCCTCGCCATTGCCAGCCAACAAACGCCATTAAGCCGAGAGCACCGATGACAAAGCCTGTGCCATCAGACAAGTAGCTCTGACCAATCTGAGACATTGCTGCGCTGGTGGGGGATACGGTGGTGCCGTTGGTGATGCCAATCAGAATACCGCGGAAAGCCAGCATTCCCGCAAGGGTGACGATAAACGACGGAACCTTGCGGTAAGCAACCCACCATCCATTCCATGCCCCGAGGAGCAATCCCAGAGTCAAGGTTACGATCACCGTCAGCGGTAAAGGCCAGCCTAGCCAAACATCACAGATCGCCGCTACGCCGCCCAATAATCCCATCATGGAACCGACAGAGAGATCGATTTCAGCGGAAATGATCACAAACACCATACCCACGGCAAGAATACCGGTAATCGCAGTCTGTCGAAGCAGGTTCGAGACATTACGTGCGCTCAGGTATGCGCCATCAGTGGTCCACGTGAAAAACAGCATAATCACGATAATCGCCGCAATCATGACGAAGACTTGCAAGTTAAGCGATTTTATTGCTGGGAAACCACCTGTGATAGAGGGAGAAAGTTTCGCTTCAGACGGATTGTTTTTCGACATGATGTTCGCTCCTTAATGCGGCTTCCATCACCTGCTCCTGAGTCAGGTTATGATTTACCAGGTTAGCTTTCAGTTTTCCTTCATGCATCACAAGGATGCGATCGCTTAGTCCGAGCACTTCAGGTAATTCAGAGGAGATGACAATCACGGCAATGCCTTCCTGGACGAGGTGGTTGATGAGTTTGTAGATTTCATATTTGGCGCCGATATCAATACCCCTGGTGGGTTCATCAAGAATGAGAATCCGGGGATTTAACAGGAGGCAACGTGCGAGAATCGCTTTTTGCTGATTCCCTCCGCTCAGACGCCCGATCGCAAGGTCGGGGGACGATGTTTTTACTTTGAGCTGTTGAAGCGATTCCAGAATGCATTTTTGTTCAGCGGCATCATCAAGATGGCTCATGCCCCCGGTAAATTTATCGAGTGCAGCCAGCGTGATATTTTTCCCCACAGCCATCACCGGAACAATGCCATCTTTTTTTCTGTCTTCAGGCACCATGGCGATGCCATGAGCAATAGCTTGCTGGCAGTTATGGATATGCACCTGAGTGCCTTCAATAAAAATCTTTCCCTCCCAACGACCAGACCAGACGCCAAACAGACACTGTACGGCTTCGGTACGTCCTGCACCGACGAGTCCGGCAATGCCGAGAATTTCGCCCTGCTTGAGTGAGAAAGAAATGTCGTTGACGCGTTTTATATGGCGATTGACGGGATGCCAGGCTGTCAGATTCTCAACCCGTAAAATCTCTTCTCCCGTGGTATGAGGCTCGCTGGGGTAAAGTGCGGTGAGCTCACGACCAACCATCATGGTGATAATATCGTCTTCAGTCATGTTGGTCGCATCGCGTGTGCCGATGTGTTTACCGTCGCGAATAACGCAAATGGTATTCGAGATGGCCTTAACTTCATTCAGTTTGTGTGAAATATAAATGCAGGCGATATCATGCTGTTGTAGGTCACGTATAATATTCAGCAGTATTGCAGTTTCCTGCTCGGTGAGGGAGGCCGTTGGTTCATCCAGAATAAGTAAGCGGACCTGCTTATTCAGCGCTTTTGCAATTTCTACCAGCTGTTGTTGCCCTAATCCTAAATCGCCCACGCGCGTATCTGGCGAAATAGACAAACTGACCTGATCGAGTAATTTTTGACAGCGTAACGTCATCATCTCGTAATCAAGAACGCCGTTACGGGTCATTTCGTTACCGAGGAAAATATTTTCCAGTATTGTTAACTCTTTCACCAGGGCTAATTCCTGGTGGATGATCGCAATACCCTTACGTTCGGTATCACGAATATGGCTGGCACGGATGGCTTCGCCAGCAAAAATGATCTCGCCTTCGTAGGTTCCATGCGGGTAAATTCCGCACAGAACTTTCATTAGCGTCGATTTACCCGAACCATTTTCACCGCATAATGAAATGATTTCGCCAGCATTGATCCTAAGGCTAACGTTATCAACCGCCTTCACTACGCCGAATGTCTTGGTAATGTTTTTCATTTCAAGAAGATATGGCATAACTGCTCCACATAAGCCAATAAGAGAACCCTGCGTGGACATTCACGTATATCCGTGGCGAATTTGACACCACGTTTTATTGCCCTCTGATTTGCAGAGGGCACATGGCTTACAGATCGCTTTTCTTGTGGAATCCGTCTTTAATGACGGTCTCGTTAATATTGTCTTTGTTAACATCAATAGGTGTGAGTAGTCGGGAAGGGACATCTTTCAGGCCATTATTCAGCGAAGTATCTGCTTTAGGCTGTTGATCATTTCCCAGTTCGACGGCGATTTCCGCAGCGGTATTTGCGAGCAATGTAATAGGTTTATAAACCGTCATGGTTTGAGTCCCGGCGACAATGCGCTTGATGCCTGCAAGGTCTGCATCTTGTCCGGAAATAGCGACTTTTCCTGATAATCCTTGCGCACTCAGCGCCTGAATCGCACCGCCAGCTGTGGCGTCATTTGAGGCAACTACTGCGTCAATTTTGTTATTGTTGGCGGTTAGCGCATTTTCCATAATCTTCAACGCATTCTCCGGTAACCAGCCGTCAACCCATTGATCGCCCACCACCTTAATTTTTCCGCTGTCGATATACGGTTTTAATACTTTCATTTGTCCAGCGCGGAACAGCTTCGCGTTGTTATCAACGGGTGAGCCACTCATCAGGAAATAATTCCCTTCGGGGACAATATTGACTAATGATTGAGCCTGTAATTCACCTACTTTTTCATTATCGAAAGAGATATAAAAATCGATGTCAGCATCATTGATCATGCGATCGTAAGCCAGCACCTTGATCCCTTCTTGTTTTGCTTCTTTGATAACATTGCTTAATACCTGGCCGTTGTAAGGGATTATCACAAGGACATCCACGCCCCGGTTTATCATGTTTTCAATCTGCGACATTTGGGTTTCTTCATTACCATTCGCCGATTGTACAAATACTTTCGCACCAAGCGATTCAGCTTTATTGACGAAAATATCGCGATCTTTCTGCCAGCGTTCCAGGCGGAGATCATCAATCGCCATACCGATTTTTACTTCTTTGGCATGACCTGCGACACTGGTGAGTAAAAGGGATGTGCAAACAGCAAGTAAAATGTTCTTCATCTTCATAATCGTGATGCCTTTTGTAGGGGAGAAACAGCAGTAAAAGTAACAATCACAGCATAAGACGTAGCAGAGTTTTAACAGGTAACGGCGGGAAGGCAATTATAGATTTTTATCTTCCAATTACGTTTTTTGGTTTATTTCTTGATTTATGACCGGGATCGTATTTTAAATGATTCGTTACCTGGGTTGCATTTAAGTTTGATAAGTAACAATTTTTAAATTGTTCAGATTTTATTTTGAGAAGTAGCGCACACTTGTGAATTATCTCAATGGCAGTATGAAATAACATAATTGAGCAATAGGTGGGGAGTGCCCAATATTACGACATTATCCATCACCCGCCGCATTACCTGATTATGGAGTTCATTATGCCAGCCTATTTTGACCAGCTTGAGCGCGTTCGTTATGAAGGCACCAAATCAACTAATCCATTAGCATTTCGCCACTACAACTCTGATGAGTTAGTGTTAGGCAAGCGTATGGAAGATCACCTGCGATTTGCTGCCTGCTACTGGCACACTTTCTGCTGGAATGGTGCAGATATGTTTGGTGTTGGTGCATTTAATCGCCCGTGGCAGCAGCCCGGTGAAGCGCTGGAATTAGCGAAGCGCAAGGCGGACGTGGCGTTCGAGTTTTTCCACAAACTGAACGTGCCCTACTACTGCTTCCATGACGTGGATGTCTCGCCGGAAGGCGCGTCGCTGAAAGAGTACAAAAACAATTTTGCGCAGATGGTTGATGTACTGGCGGCAAAACAGGAACAGAGCGGCGTGAAGCTGCTGTGGGGAACGGCAAACTGCTTCACCAACCCACGTTACGGCGCGGGCGCGGCCACGAACCCGGATCCAGAAGTGTTCAGTTGGGCCGCCACGCAGGTGGTTACGGCTATGGATGCCACGCATAAATTAGGCGGTGAAAACTACGTTCTGTGGGGCGGTCGTGAAGGCTATGAAACGCTGCTGAATACCGATCTGCGTCAGGAACGTGAGCAAATTGGTCGCTTCATGCAACTGGTAGTGGAACACAAACACAAAACTGGTTTCCAGGGCACTTTGCTTATCGAGCCGAAGCCGCAGGAACCGACCAAGCACCAGTATGATTACGATGCGGCGACCGTATACGGATTCCTCAAGCAGTTCGGTCTGGAAAAAGAGATCAAACTGAATATCGAAGCCAACCACGCCACGCTGGCGGGTCACTCGTTCCATCACGAAATCGCTACCGCTATCGCACTGGGCCTGTTTGGCTCTGTCGATGCCAACCGTGGGGACGCGCAACTGGGCTGGGACACTGACCAATTCCCGAACAGCGTAGAAGAGAATGCGTTGGTGATGTACGAAATCCTGAAAGCCGGCGGCTTCACCACCGGTGGCCTGAACTTCGATGCCAAGGTTCGTCGTCAGAGTACCGATAAATACGATCTGTTCTATGGTCATATTGGCGCGATGGATACCATGGCGCTGTCGCTGAAAATTGCGGCGCGTATGATTGAAGACGGTGGTCTGGATCAGCGCGTGGCTAAACGTTATGCCGGTTGGAATGGTGAGCTGGGCCAGCAAATTCTGAAAGGGCAGATGACGCTGACGGAAATTGCGCAGTACGCTGAACAACACAACCTGGCGCCAGTGCACCAGAGCGGTCATCAGGAATTGCTGGAAAATCTGGTGAACCATTATTTGTTCGACAAATAACGGGTCTCTGAGCATGTCCGTAAGCCCGGTCAGCTCGCGCGACCGGGCCTTTCTTTAAGGAACGATGCCCTATGTATATCGGGATAGATCTTGGCACATCAGGCGTAAAGGCCATTCTGCTCAACGAGCAGGGCGATGTGGTCGCTTCGCAAACAGAGAAACTCACCGTCTCGCGCCCGCACCCGTTATGGTCAGAACAAGACCCAGAGCAGTGGTGGCTGGCAACGGATCGCGCTGTGAAAGCCCTGGGTCGGCAGCATTCACTTCGCGAGGTGAAAGCGTTGGGGATTGCCGGACAGATGCACGGCGCGACGCTACTGGATGAACAACAGAAGGTATTGCGCCCGGCTATCCTGTGGAACGATGGTCGCTGCGCCGAAGAGTGCGTCATGCTGGAGAGCCTGGTTCCGCAGTCTCGTGCCATCACCGGCAACCTAATGATGCCTGGCTTTACCGCGCCAAAGCTGCTGTGGGTACAGCGCCACGAACCGGAGATTTTTAGCCGGGTTGATAAAGTCCTGCTGCCGAAAGATTACCTGCGCCTGCGTATGACCGGCGATTTCGCCAGCGATATGTCTGATGCGGCTGGTACCCTGTGGCTGGATGTTGCGAAGCGTGACTGGAGTGATGTCATGCTGGAAGCCTGTAAGCTGACTCGTGCGCATATGCCTGCGCTCTATGAAGGCAGTGAGATTACCGGAACATTGTTGCCAGCAGTCGCCAGGGCCTGGGGAATGCAGGAGGTTGCGGTGGTCGCCGGAGGCGGGGATAACGCAGCGGGGGCAGTTGGCGTGGGCATGATGAATGCCGGTCAGGCGATGCTATCGCTGGGTACTTCCGGGGTCTATTTTGCGGTCAGCGACGGCTTTCTCAGCAAACCGGAAAGCGCGGTCCATAGCTTTTGCCATGCCTTGCCTGAACGATGGCACCTGATGTCCGTGATGCTAAGTGCGGCATCCTGCCTGGACTGGGCGGCAAAATTAACCGGACTGGCGAGCGTTCCTGCGTTGATTGCCGCAGCGCAACAGGCGGATGAACACGCTGAGCCGGTCTGGTTTTTACCCTATCTGTCCGGTGAACGTACGCCGCACAACAACCCGCAGGCGAAGGGCGTATTTTTCGGTCTGACGCATCAGCATGGTCCGGCGGAGCTGGCACAGGCGGTGCTGGAAGGCGTTGGTTTTGCATTGGCTGAGGGTATGGACGTGGTACACGCCTGCGGCGTGCAGCCCTCCAGCATTACGCTGATTGGCGGCGGGGCGCGCAGCGAATACTGGCGTCAGATGCTGTCTGACATCAGCGGATTGCAATTGGATTACCGTACCGGCGGCGATGTTGGTCCTGCTCTCGGTGCGGCGCGTCTGGCGCAAATTGCCATTAATCCGCAGCAGCCATTATCAGACCTTCTGCCTCAGCTTACGCTGGAGCAGGCGCATTATCCTGATGCCGAGCGCCATGCCCTTTATCAACAGCGTCGGGAAACCTTCCGCCGAATCTATCAGCAATTACACCCGCTGATGTCCTGACCCTAAATCCCCTCTGGTAAACAGAGGGGATTTATCAAATATATATTTCAATCTAATTAATAATTATCGCGCATGAATTTATTCTGAAAGTCCGGCGTAGTGACCTTTTCTGTGTTGTCTTTAGCGGGTTATTCATATTGTATCCATGATGGATAAGGAGGTCCCAATGAAGACGACAAGGCTGTTGCCATGGATATTATTCTTCTCTGGTGCATTTATTTACGTTATTGGCTTATGGCGGGCATGCCCGTTATTGAGTAGCAAAGGCTATTTTTTCGCCGTGCTGATGACGGGAATGTTTGTGACGTACGTTTATCAGCGTGCAGATAATCTCAATCAGAATGATGAACACTTCGCCTCTGTATGTCAGATGGTGGCGCTCATCACGGTAGGGGTGCTGTTGGTGGGCGTATTGAATGTCCCATTATCACCCCTCGAAAAGGGGCTGTTCCCGCTGGCATTCATCGTATGTTTACTGGGGCAAGTTTTACTCATGCGTTCAGCAGAATATTTATCTAAAGGACCGGAACTCTAAATGGAAAACAGGATATCAACTTATTCACCGGCATTTAGTATTGTGTCATGGGTCGCGCTTCTCGGCGGCATTGTGGTTTATCTGCTGGGGTTGTGGAATGCCGATATGCAGTTGAACGAAAAGGGGTATTACTTTGCTGTTTTGGTGCTTGGTTTGTTTTCTGCTGCGTCGTATCAAAAGACGGTACGGGATAAATATGAGGGGATCCCGACAACGCCGATTTACTACATAACCTGTCTTGCCGCGTTTATTATTGCGGTTGCATTGTTGGTTATCGGTTTGTGGAATGCCACGCTGCTGCTAAACGAGAAAGGGTTTTACGGCCTGGCCTTCTTTTTAAGCCTGTTTGGTACCGTTGCGGTGCAGAAAAATATCCGTGATAGTGACTTTGAGCATCCAAAAGAAACGCTGGCAGTCGCAGACGATTTTACGGAGTGATCGTATGCCCTCGATGGTTACCGATCGAGGGCTTTTATTGTTAGCTCACCAGTCTGCGCGTATCGATGCGCTGCAACAATACAGACAACAGTAAACTTCCCGCCAGCGTGGCGCTAAAAATCCATAACATATCCAGCGGCGGCCAGTTTTTGAGTTCTACACCGTTGGTGCGTAGCGCGTGAATGATCAGCGCATGAAAGCCATAAATGCCCAGGGAGTGGCGGGAAATAAGGCCCAGTACCGGCAGAGTGCGCGTACTGAGCGTATTTTTGACCAGCGTCAGGAGGGAGGCAGCACAAATAAACACCGCCGGGCCGCAATAGAGATACCAGGTATCGGCAAAATTGCCTCGCCAACGCAGTTCATGCAACGTGCCTCGAGAAATAATAAACACTGCGGTGATAAACAACGCCGCACAGAGCCAGGTAAGTGCGCGCTTGTGCGTATCCATCATACCAATCGCTCGGCCTAGCATACCGTACACGATGTAGTAGAACGTGTCGCCACTGATGTACAGGTTGATGGGAAGCCACTCAAAACCGCCAATTTTTTGTGAGACGGTATTGGGATTGGCAATCACCCCAATCACCACCATAAGTGCCAGCAGCATCTTGCCGCTGATATTTTTTACCTGTATCAGCGGGGAAACCAGGTAGATTACGGCGATCGCGAAGAAAAACCACAGGTGATAGAACACCGGCTTTTGCAGCAGGTTTTTCAGCGACAGCTCAGCGTTGATCGAGGTAAACAGCAGGATGTAGGCCAGCGCCACGCTGCTGTAAAACAGGATGCAGAGCGCAATGCGCATGAAATGGCGCGATTTGGCGCTGCGCTCGCCAAAAAACAGATAGCCGGAAATCATAAAGAACAACGGGACGCTGACGCGAGAGGCTGAATTGAGCACATTGGCCAGATCCCAATTCAATGGGCTGACGCTTTGCGCATTGGTGATGTACCAGGTCGTGGTGTGGATCATCACAACCATGAGACAGGCTATCCCGCGCAGGTTATCAATCCAGAATATTTTGGGCTGCATCAGTTCCTCTGTATCCATTAAAAAAAGTCTGACCGAAAATTTGCGAGCGTAGCTCACTGGAAAAATCCGAGATCTTACGCTAAAGCTTGAGATGGTCTGATGAGATTCTCAAAATAGCATCCGTTTCCAGACACTTAATAATAAGACTGACCAGCAAACCAGGCGGTAATAAAATGATGATGAAGTATTTCTTTTCCGCGATCGTTACCCTTTTACTGGTTGCATGCGCCGACACCCAGCCGCCTGCACCCGCGCAGAAGGCGCAAAAGATCAAAGTCAGTGCAACACGTTCGCTGGATATGGAGTCACTGTGTAAAAATGAGGCGGCACAAATCTACAACACTGGTGTGCAGAAAATTGATATCTCCGGTCTGGAACAATTTCAGGGCAGCTATGAGATGCGTGGTTCTACCTTCCGTAAAGAGAGTTTTGTCTGCTCTTTTGATGCAGACGGGCAGTTTTTACACCTTTCCATGCGCTAAGTTCCCCCTTTTTCCCGTTTCGTACTGTATATCTTGCAGCCAGCGGGTATACTGACCGCTTCCTTTAAATCCACACGTATCCAGCACGAAATAATATGCAAAAGTTTGATACCAGGACCTTCCAGGGCTTGATCCTGACCTTACAGGATTACTGGGCTCGCCAGGGCTGCACCATCGTTCAACCATTGGACATGGAAGTCGGCGCGGGGACATCTCACCCAATGACCTGCCTGCGGGCGCTGGGGCCGGAACCGATGGCGACTGCTTATGTGCAGCCTTCTCGTCGTCCGACCGACGGCCGCTATGGCGAAAACCCGAACCGCTTACAGCACTACTATCAGTTCCAGGTAGTGATTAAGCCGTCTCCGGACAACATTCAGGAGCTGTACCTGGGTTCTCTGAAAGAGCTGGGTATGGACCCGACCATTCACGATATCCGTTTCGTGGAAGATAACTGGGAAAACCCAACGCTGGGTGCCTGGGGTCTGGGTTGGGAAGTGTGGCTGAACGGCATGGAAGTCACGCAGTTCACCTACTTCCAGCAGGTTGGTGGTCTGGAATGTAAACCAGTGACCGGGGAAATTACCTACGGTCTGGAACGTCTGGCTATGTACATTCAGGGCGTAGACAGCGTTTACGACCTGGTCTGGAGCGATGGCCCGCTGGGTAAAACCACTTACGGCGACGTGTTCCATCAGAACGAAGTGGAGCAATCCACCTACAACTTCGAATACGCCGACGTGGACTTCCTGTTCACCTGCTTCGAGCAGTACGAGAAAGAAGCGCAGCAGTTGCTGGCGCTGGAAAATCCGCTGCCGCTGCCTGCGTATGAACGTATTCTGAAAGCCGCCCATAGCTTCAACCTGCTGGATGCGCGTAAAGCCATCTCCGTCACCGAGCGTCAGCGCTATATCCTGCGTATTCGCACCCTGACCAAAGCAGTGGCAGAAGCTTACTACGCTTCCCGTGAAGCCCTTGGCTTCCCGATGTGCAACAAAGACAAATAAGAGGCGGCCATGTCTGAGAAAACTTTTCTGGTGGAAATCGGCACTGAAGAGCTGCCACCAAAAGCACTGCGCAGCCTGGCTGAGTCCTTTGCTGCGAACTTTACCGCGGAGCTGGATAATGCTGGCATCGCGCACGGCAACGTGGAGTGGTTCGCCGCGCCGCGTCGTCTGGCGTTGAAAGTCGCTGCCCTGGCTGAAGCGCAACCCGACCGTGAAGTAGAAAAACGCGGCCCGGCTATCGCCCAGGCGTTTGACGCCGAAGGTAAACCGAGCAAAGCGGCCGAAGGTTGGGCGCGTGGCTGTGGCATCACGGTTGATCAGGCTGAGCGTCTGACCACCGACAAAGGCGAGTGGCTGCTGTATCGCGCGCATGTGAAAGGCGAAAGCGCTGAAGCGTTGCTGCCGAATATGATCGCCACCTCACTGGCGAAGCTGCCGATCCCGAAACTGATGCGCTGGGGCGCGTCTGACGTTCACTTCGTGCGTCCGGTTCACACCGTGACGCTGCTGCTGGGCGACAAAGTTATTCCGGCAACTATTCTGGGTATTCAGTCCGATCGCGTGATCCGCGGGCATCGCTTTATGGGCGAGCCGGAGTTCACCATCGATAATGCCGATCAGTACCCAGAAATTCTGCGTGAGCGCGGCAAAGTGATTGCGGATTACGCTGAGCGTAAAGCCAAAATCAAAGCCGATGCCGAAGACGCGGCGCGTAAAATTGGCGGCAACGCCGATCTGAGTGAAAGCCTGCTGGAAGAAGTCACCTCGCTGGTGGAATGGCCGGTCGTGCTGACCGCGAAGTTCGAAGAGAAATTCCTCGCTGTTCCGTCCGAAGCGCTGGTACACACCATGAAAGGTGACCAGAAGTACTTCCCGGTATACGCGAACGACGGCAAACTGCTGCCGAATTTTATCTTCGTTGCCAACATCGAATCCAAAGACCCGCAGCAAATCATCTCCGGTAACGAGAAGGTGGTTCGTCCGCGTCTGGCGGATGCCGAATTCTTCTTCAATACTGACCGTAAAAAACGTCTGGAAGACCATCTGCCGCGTCTGCAAACCGTGCTGTTCCAACAGCAACTGGGTACGCTGCGCGACAAAACTGACCGTATCCAGGCGCTGGCGGGCTGGATTGCTGGTCAGATTGGCGCTGACGTTAACCACGCAACGCGTGCTGGCCTGCTGTCCAAGTGCGACCTGATGACCAACATGGTCTTCGAGTTCACCGATACCCAGGGCGTGATGGGCATGCACTACGCGCGTCACGATGGTGAAGCGGAAGATGTCGCTGTGGCGCTGAACGAGCAGTATCAGCCGCGTTTTGCCGGTGATGACCTGCCATCTAATCCGGTTGCCTGTGCCGTGGCGATTGCCGATAAGATGGACACACTGGCGGGTATCTTCGGTATCGGTCAGCATCCGAAAGGCGACAAAGACCCGTTTGCGCTGCGTCGTGCCGCGCTGGGCGTACTGCGTATCATCGTTGAGAAGAACCTGAATCTGGATCTACAAACGTTGACCGAAGAAGCGGTTCGTCTGTATGGCGACAAGCTGACTAACGCCAACGTGGTGGATGATGTGATCGACTTTATGCTCGGTCGCTTCCGCGCCTGGTATCAGGATGAAGGTTACACCGTCGATACCATTCAGGCAGTACTGGCGCGTCGTCCGACTCGTCCGGCTGATTTCGACGCACGTATGAAGGCGGTTTCGCACTTCCGTACGCTGGAAGCCGCGTCCGCGCTGGCTGCAGCGAACAAGCGTGTATCGAACATCCTGGCGAAGTCTGAAGAGACGCTGAATGACCGTGTAAATTCGGCAACGCTGAAAGAGCCGGAAGAAATTGCACTGGCGCTGCAGGTTGTGGTGCTGCGCGATAAGCTGGAGCCTGTCTTTGCAGCTGGTCGTTACCAGGAAGCGCTGGTTGAGTTGGCGGAACTGCGTGAACCGGTTGATGCGTTCTTCGAGAAAGTGATGGTCAACGTGGAAGATAAAGATCTGCGTATTAACCGTCTGTCTATGCTCGCAAAACTGCGCGAACTGTTCCTGCGCGTAGCGGATATTTCTCTGCTGCAGTAACGTTCCTGAGCTGACTTAGAAAAAGCCGGATAAGCATTGTGCCATCCGGCTTTTTTGTATGTTGTTAGCGCAGCTGTAATTTTGTCAGACAGGTCTGGCTGTTTTCCATCGTCTTGATGGGATACTCTGCCGTTTTACCGTTGTAACTTACCGCGATTGTGCCTGCCATATTGCGCGGTAGCCATACCCCGACGAAGCCATTTCGACCGCTCTTCATCACTTTTTGTACCACCACCTCACCCTTGTTATCCGTCACTTTGACATTGAATGCCTTCTCCGGCATTTCGCCCTGGCAGCCAGAAAGGCTGTGGTTGAAGCAAGGATGTGTTTGCCATTCATAAGGGGCAAATGACAGATAGAACTTGTCACCGAGCGGTAGGGTATAAATCTGATCGCCCGAAGAGAGCTTCAGTTCGGTACTGGTGATAGATGCTGAGTACGGCAGCGGGCGGTTCTGTGGCGACTGGTCAATGGTCTCGACGATTTGCTCGACGGATTTACCGCTGAGCCCGTGTTCCGCCAGAAAAGCAGCTTCCGGAGTTGCTGCGAACGCGCTACCGGTTGTGAGCAAACCTAAAACCAGCAGCAGTGAGGATTTCGACATAACTTCAATTCCTTGTGAATATTGTGGAATACAGACTGGCTCACTATAAAGCTTGCCCTTAGGGAAAGGTCAAAGGGAGGACGGGTAAAGTAATGCAAAGAAGCGTTTGGGCGGGGAGTCTTGCGAAGTACAGATAAAAAAAATCCCCGCCGTTTGGCAGGGATTCAGAATTTTGAGCTTTTTAAGCTTACAGGCTGGTTACGTTGCCAGCTGCCGGGCCTTTAGCGCCGCTTTCGATGGTGAAGGAAACTTTCTGACCTTCGTCCAGAGATTTGTAGCCATCGTTCTGGATAGCAGAGAAGTGTACGAACACGTCTTTAGAGCCATCGTCAGGAGTGATGAAGCCGAAACCTTTGTCAGCGTTGAACCATTTTACGATACCAGTCATTTTACCGGACATAGTGTATTACCTTTTAAAAAATAAGTGTGCCTTTCGGCGATATGGCGTGCTTTACAGATTTTTTAACAGTAAAGGAAATGCTCACTACGAAGGGTATCAACGATAACTCTTGAAGGGACTTGCCTTACTAACTGCTGTAATGGTCTGTACGTCAAACCGTTGAGGGCATTAACTCATTTTACGCATGTGGATGCAACTACTATTTTCTTTTTTGTGGATAACCCCCTTAAGGGAACGGCCCTTTTACAGGGCCGTTCATAAGTAAAATTAAAAAATAGTTCAATCCATCAGTTGCTTACTTAATCTTGGGTCTGCCTGAATCAGGCGCATTAACTTCAATTCGGTATTGGAAGGCTTTACGCGTTTAGACTCCCATTCATGAACCGTCGCGACCGTCACGCCCATCACCCGGGCAAAATCATCTGTTTTTAAACCTGTCCCTCGTCGTAGCTGTTCAAATTCGGTGAAAGGGTTGGTTTTTTGCGTCAGAGTAACCGTCTGCGATACATCTTTAAAAACAATCTGCTCCAGACTGCTCAGCAGTTCAAACATAGGATCTTTGTATTCCATTGAGAACTCCTACAAATCACACAGCGGGATCGTGAATTTCATCGAAGCTCATTAAGAGTAGTCGGAAAAAATGAAGCCGGATTTTAGGTTTGCGTGATGGATTCGTTTCAGCGGATCGGGGTCGACAATCTTTTGCAGGCTAACGAACTGATAAAGGTCGTGATCTGCGAACGATCGATCCCGATTGTAAAGATGACTAAAATATGACGTCGTGTGGTAAATGGCGCATTGTTTAGCAAAACGATGGGTGGCGGGAGCGGTTATTTTCCCCCACAAGATTACGCGGAAAGGGTATCTTGCGGGGCTGACCTGGACTATCCTTGTCAACGTCAGGCACGCGGGTGTCGTTGTGCGCATTTTTGGGTGAAAGGAGTATTAAAATGGCGACAGGTAAGTCCTGCTCTCGCTGGTTTGCGCCTGTTTTGGCGCTCTTAATGGTAGTTGGCCTGAGTGGGTGTTTTGATAAAGAAGGCGATCAACGCAAAGCGTTTATCGATTTTCTGCAGAATACTGCAATGCGTAGCGGAGAGCGTTTACCAACGCTGACCGCCGATCAGAAAAAACAGTTTGGCCCGTTTGTGTCCGATTACGCGATTCTGTATGGCTATTCACAGCAGGTTAATCAGGCAATGGACTCCGGTCTGCGCCCGGTGGTTGATAGCGTAAATGCGATTCGTGTTCCTCAGGATTATGTGACTCAGCGTGAACCGCTGCGTCAGGCAAATGGTGCGTTGGGCGTATTAGGGCAACAGTTGCAGAATGCGAAACTGCAGGCAGATGCTGCGCATGGCGCGCTGAAGCAGGGCGAGGATCTGAAGCCGGTCTTTGACCAGGTCTACAATAAAGTCGTCACTGTACCTTCAGAGGCGCTACAGCCGCTGATCCCTGCCGCGCAAATCTTCACGCAGCAGTTAGTACAGGTCGGTGATTTTGTGGCACAGCAGGATACGCAGGTGAGCTTTGTCGCTAACGGTATCCAGTTCCCAACTTCACAGCAGGCAAGTCAGTACAACACGCTGATTGGCCCGTTGGCCTCTCAGCATCAGGCATTTAATCAGGCCTGGACTGCTGCGGTGAATGCCGCTCAGTAATGAAGGCGCTGTAATACATAAAAGGCAGGGTAAGCGTAAGCGCTACCCGGCCTTTTGTTTATGGCGCGACCTGCGGGTTCACGCAATTCTTCTCAACGCGTCCTTGCAGCGCATCGATTAAGTTATCCACCGCACAGGCCGCCATGTTATAGCGCGTTTCGTGCGTCGCTGAACCTATGTGCGGCACGGCTACCACGTTTGGCAGCGCCAATAGCGGTGAGTCTGCTGGTAATGGCTCCTGCTCAAACACATCCAAGCCTGCGGCATGAATTTCCCCGCTTTGCAGGGCGGCAATCAGCGCTTTTTCATCGACCACTGGCCCACGCCCGGCGTTAATGAAAATGGCGGAGGACTTCATTTTGGCAAACTGTTCGGTACTAAACAGATGATGCGTTTCTGCGGTTAATGGCAGGATCAGGCAGACAAAATCGGACTCCTGCAACAGCGTATCGAGGTCACAGTAACGCGCGTTGAAGCGTTCTTCCGCCTCCTGGTGATGACGGCGCGCGTTATAAAGAATCGGCATGCTAAAACCAAAATGCGCGCGTTGCGCCAGCGCCAGACCAATACGGCCCATGCCGACAATCCCCAGCGTTTTGTGGTGTACATCCGTACCAAACCAGTCCGGCCCGATACTTTTGGTCCACTCGCCAATTTTCACCCGTTCAGCAACTTCTACCACGCGGCGAGCGGTGCTTAACACCAGCGCCATTACCGTATCGGCGACAGTTTCCGTCAGCACGGTTGGCGTGTGCATCAACAGCACCTTGCGCGCGTTGAGGGCATCGACGTCGAAGTTGTCATAACCTACGGAAATCGTGGATGTCGCACGAAGCCTGGGCATTCTCTCCAGTAGGGCGGTATTGACGGCTTCACTGGAACCCAGCAGACCTTCCGCGTTGGCAAAAGCCTCGGCGTGCTGTGCGACCGTTTCCGGGCGCAGGTTAGGCACATGAGTCACAGTAAAATGCTCTTCCAGGCGATGCAGTAAATCGTCAGGTAACGCTTTATAGAGAATAATGGACGGCTTCATGCGAATCTCCGTAAGTTAAAATTTAAGCGTGGCGTGCGCCAATAGGTAATTGCTGATTATTAGCAGGCTTAACAATTAAAGTTAGCCATACTGAGACAAAAAGCGCTACCCCCATAAATATGTACGAGGCGGATGGGCTGCCGGTTGCGCCATTGAGGTAGCCGACAAACCATGAACCAAAGAATGAGCCTAGCGCGCCCATGCTGTTAATCAGCGCCATTGCACCCCCGGCGACGTTGCGCGGCAGCATTTCCGGGATGATGGCGAAGAAGGGGCCATATGGGGCGTACATTGCCGCACCCGCAATAACTAACAGCGTGTAAGAAATCCAGAAGTGGTCTGCACCCACGGCCCAGGAGCCGATAAAAGCGAAAGCAGCTATCAATAACAGCGGCCAGACAAACAGTTTACGGTTTTGCAGCTTATCGGAGGCCCAGGAGACGAGGATCATCGCCGCCGTCGCCGCCAGATAAGGTACGGATGACAGCCAGCCAACCTCTACCATGCCCAGATTTGCGCCGCCGTTGCGGATAATCGACGGTAGCCACAGGACAAAACCATAGACGCCAATACTCCAGGCGAAATACTGCATGCACAGCAGGATGACGTTACGTGAGCGGAAGGCCTCGCTATAGTTACGCACGGCTTTGATGCCTTGCTGCTCTTTTTCCAGTTGCGCCTGAAGGGCGGCTTTTTCAGATTCTGACAGCCAGCCGACCTGAGACGGTTTGTCTTTTACCAATACCCACCAGCAGAACGCCCAGATGATGGCCGGGAAGCCCTCGATGATAAACATTTCCCGCCAGCCCAGCGCCTGAATCAGATAACCGGAAACCACAGACATCCACAGGACGGTAACCGGGTTACCGAGGATCAGGAAAGTGTTAGCGCGCGAGCGCTCGGATTTCGTAAACCAGTTGCTGATATAAATCAGCATTGCGGGCATCACCGCGGCTTCAACGACGCCAAGAATAAAGCGGATGGCGGCAAGCATTGGAATATTGCTGACCATACCGGTTAACGACGCGCATGCGCCCCAGAGGATCAGACAGACAAAAATCAGTTTTCGTACGCTGCGCCGTTCTGCGTAAATCGCGCCTGGGATCTGAAAGAAGAAATAGCCGAGGAAAAACAGAGCGCCCAGCAGGGAAGAGATCCCTTTGGTAATGCCGAGGTCCTCGTTGATACCGGCGGCGGAGGCGAAGCTGAAGTTCGCACGGTCAAGGTACGCCAGGCTATACGTGATAAACACGATTGGCATAATGTACCACCAGCGTTTTGCTGCATTAGTTGAGCTATTCATAGACTGCCCTCTGGTTATGCTGATACGCCGCCTCTGTATGTAGGGTACAGAGACAGAGTTGGCCGGGAGTTTATTCCCCTAATTGTTCACGTGTGGGTAATCCTTCGCTGTCGCCCTGAACCTGAATGGCCAGTGCGCCGATTTTATTGCCGCGCGTCACCGCCTGATGCAGCGAACGGCCTTCCAGCAGGGCGCTGATAACGCCTACGGCAAAGCCATCGCCTGCGCCGACCGTATCGACCACGTTGTCGACTTTTACCGGTGCAACGCAACCTTGTTCACCGCTGGCTGTTTTGTACCAGGCACCATCAGCCCCGGTTTTGATGATCACGGCCTTCACCCCGTGGCGCAGATAAAAGTCGGCGATGGCTTCAGGCGTCTGTTGGCCGGTTAAAATCATCCCCTCTTTTAATCCAGGTAAAACCCAGTCAGCCTGGAATGCCAGCCGGTTCAGTTTTTCCACCATTTCGGCTTCGCTTTTCCACAGTACCGGACGCAAATTTGGGTCGAACGAGATGGTCTTCCCCTGGGCTTTCAGCGTGCGGGCGGTGTGCGCCAGTAGTTCATAGGAGCTGGCAGAAAGCGCCGCCGCCACGCCGCTCAGGTGCAAGTGGCGCGCGCTGGCGAAATAGTCCTCGTGATAATCCTCAACGCTGAGGTGGCTGGCGGCCGAACCTTTGCGGAAATACTCCACAATGGGATCGGTTCCATTTTCGACCTTAGATTTAAGCTGAAAGCCGGTAGCGTAACGCCCATCCAGGGTAACTCCCTGCGCATCTATCCCTTCTTTTTCCAGCGACTTAACGATAAAACGACCAAAACTGTCGTTGCCTACGCGGCTCACCCAGCCGACCTTCAGGCCCAGACGAGCAAGACCGGTCGCCACGTTGAGTTCAGCGCCTGCAACGCGCTTGATAAACTGCTCTACATCCGTCAGTTCGCCGGTTTGCGTGGCGACAAACATCGCCATCGCTTCACCAATAGTGACCGCATCCAGTGAATTTTTCATGTGTTACTCCTCGCGTAACAGCTCGACGTAGTGGCGGGTAACCGCCGTCAAATCCTGCCCTTCCAGGGGGAACTCAATACCGCGCGGAACATCGTTGGGCAGCGTTTTTAACAGCGCCAGCCAGCGTGAATCTGCTTCATCAGGCGGTACGGCACGGTAGCTATCGCGATGCGTAACTGCGGCTTTGACATGGATATATCCGACGGTTGGCGCCAGGTTCTGCGCGGCCTGCTCCGGGGAGTCGCCAACCCACAGCCAGTTGCCCATATCGAAAGTCAGAGATATCGGCAGGTTTTGCGTCTGACAGGCTTCATTAAAGCGTTGCATCGGCTGCAGGCGTCCGCAGGCGGTCTGATCGTTTTCCACAACCAGCTCCATTCCGCTGTTGTCCAGCCATTCACGTAAATCGTCGAACTGTTCGGTATGGAAAAAATGACCGAGAGAGACTTTTAACCACAGTGCCTGTAGGGCCTGCGCTTCTTCGAGGAGCTGCGGAAGTCGGGGATTCAGGTTCCCATCCTCAAGGAATAACGGTTCAGGCGCTGAATAACAGGCCAGCAGGCCGAAGAGTTCGATTGCAGAGGCCGTTGTGGACAGCGTTTTCAGCTCGGCGTCGGTTAATAACTCGCGGCGGATTTCGACGCCGTCAGCACCGGCTTCGGCAATGATGGGCAACATTGCCGTTTGCCCGCCTGCGGCCCGCACCTGGTCGTAGCCGTAGGCGGCGGTAACCACCATAATTTTTCTTTTCATGGAAACTCCAGACTAGCATTCTTGTTATAACGCTAGATGGAACCGGTTCCAAAGAAAAGCTCATGATGTCGAATTTATGATCACCATCACGAAGGAAATTTAACGGGCGGTTGAGCCGCGCACGATCAGCTCGCCGGAGAATACCTGTTCCTGAATGGCAGCAGAGCCGCCATCAATTCGGCGTACAACCTGCTCAACGGCGGTGTAGCCAATCTGCCATGTGGGTTGTTTCAACGTGGTGATACCGACGCCCGCCAGCTCCGCCCATTCCAGTTCGTCAAAACCGAGCAGGCCGATATCGCTGCCCCAGTTAAGGCCAATGCGCTTCAGGGCGCGGGCAACCTGCAGCGTGAGAGCGCCGTTGGCAGAGATAACGGCTTTGCGCATCCCCCGATGCTGCTGGTGAAACTGGCGCAGCGTGTCATCCAGTTGCGTATTGTCCGTTAGCGGGACTTCGGCATTTTGCGCGATAACGCCGGGGTACTGTGCGAGCGTGGCGCGAAAAGCGCTCAGGCGTTCGCGGCGGGTATTCACCATGCCCAGCGGTTCGCTGAGGAACAGGATGGCTTCAAAGCCTTGCTCGACCAGATGTTCAGTGGCAACCGTTGCCGCCTGGGTGTTATCCAGCCCGACCATATCACAGGCGAAATCGGGGATTTTACGGTCAATCAGTACCATCGGTAGCGCAGACTGTTGCAGGCGGTTCAGCCCCTCTTCGCGCATTCCAACGGCGTTGACCACAATCCCTTCGACCTGGTAGCTGCGCAGCAGGTCGAGATAATGCAGCTCCTGATCCACTTCGTTGTTGGTGTTACACACCAGCGGGGTAAAGCCCTTATCGCGACAGGCGGCTTCAATCCCGCTTAACACGTTGACGGAGTAGGGATTAGTAATATCGGCGATGATCAGACCAATCAGACGGGTACGACCGTGTTTCAGGCCTCTTGCCATCAGGCTGGGACGGTAGTCGAGATCGGCAATGGCTTGTTCAATGCGGGCCAGTAGCGCGTCGGAAAGCAGGTGCTTTTCACCGTTGAGGTAGCGTGAAATGCTGGTCTTGCCGGTTTTTGCGGCTTTCGCCACATCGCTGATGGTTGCCCGTGTTGATTTGCTCATCGCTGATTTCCCTAAATTTGGTGACAACACCTTAACGCGAAAATCAACGATGGCAAGTGCTTCATGCCGGATAAGACGCTGCCATTATCCGGCACAAAACGTTACTGGAGCGGGCTTAAGGTGATCTCTACGCGGCGGTTTTGTGCTTTACCTTCCGCCGTGCTGTTACTGGTGATCGGGTTTGCCGGGCCCATACCCTGAGTGCGGATACGGTTAGCGGCGACGCCTTGAGTGATTAAGGCGCTGGCCACAGAGTCCGCGCGCTGCTGCGACAGGCGCATATTTAGATCCTGACTGCCGGTGCTGTCGGTGAAGCCGAGCACGTTGACGGCGGTTTTATTGTACTCTTTCAGTACCATTGCCACGCCGGTCAGGGTGTTGGCACCCGCAGGTTTCAGGTTGCTGCTGTTGCTGTCGAAGGTGACGTTATTTGGCATATTCAGGATGATGTTATCGCCACTGCGCGTCACGCTGACGCCCGTTCCCTGCATTTTGTCGCGCAGTTTTGCTTCCTGCACGTCCATGTAATAGCCGACACCGCCGCCAACGGCCGCGCCAGCCGCCGCACCAATCAGCGCGCCTTTGCCGCGATCTTTCTTCGAAGAAGAGAGTGCGCCAATACCCGCGCCGACCAGAGAGCCAATACCCGCGCCAATGCCGGATTTACCCGCTTCGCGTTCGCCGGTGTAAGGGTTTGTTGTGCAGCCAGAAACCGCCAGGGCGCCGCTCACGATGGCAGCAATAACAAAAACACGTTTCTTCATCTTAATTCCTTAATGACTTTTTCTTCTTTGCCACAGCGACCGTGGCGGTTGATTATGACGTGTGAACATGAAGAAAATTCCAGGGAAGACTCTGAAATTTGTAAGTAACATTGAACGGCATAATAAATAAGCCGTCACATCGCATTCAGGAGCGCCATCTTGGCTAATTCACCCGCACATTACTCGGTGTTAACCGCCGCCCACTGGGGACCTATTCTCGTCGAAACTGATGGCGAGACAGTTTTCTCCTCTCGCGGCGCGCTGCCCACCGCCCATCCCAACTCTTTGCAAACCGTGGTGCGCGACCAGGTACACAGTAAAACGCGGGTACGTTTTCCCATGGTGCGTAAAGGCTTTCTCGCCTCGCCGGAGGATCCGCAGGGGGTGCGCGGGCAGGATGAATTTGTTCGTGTCAGTTGGGACGACGCGCTGAATCTTATCCATACGCAGCATAAACGCATCCGTGACAGCTACGGCCCGGCCTCGATTTTTGCCGGTTCCTACGGCTGGCGTTCCAACGGAGTGTTACACAAAGCCGCAACCCTGCTACAGCGTTATATGGCGCTGGCGGGCGGTTATACCGGGCATCTGGGGGATTACTCGACAGGCGCTGCGCAGGCCATCATGCCGTACGTGGTGGGCGGTAACGAAGTTTACCAGCAGCAGACCAGTTGGCCGGTGGTGCTGGAGAACAGCGAAGTGGTGGTGTTATGGAGCGCCAATCCACTGAATACCCTGAAAATTGCCTGGAACGCCTCCGACGAGCAGGGCCTCGCTTACTTTGAGGCACTGCGTGGCAGCGGGAAGCGGTTGATCTGTATCGATCCGATGCGATCGGAAAGCGTCGATTTCTTTGGCGAGAAGATGGAATGGATCGCTCCGCATATGGGGACCGACGTGGCGCTGATGCTGGGTATCGCGCATACGCTGGTGGAAAACGGCTGGCACGACGCGGACTTTCTTGCCCGGTGTACGACCGGATATGACCGTTTTGCCGACTATCTGCTGGGCAAATCTGACGATGTTGCAAAAACGGCAGAATGGGCCGCGGGAATTTGTGGTGTTCCGGCGGCGAAAATACGTGAACTTGCGGCGATATTTCACCAAAACACCACCATGCTGATGGCGGGGTGGGGTATGCAACGCCAGCAGTATGGCGAGCAGAAACACTGGATGATTGTCACGCTGGCTGCCATGCTCGGGCAAATCGGGACACCTGGCGGGGGCTTTGGGCTGTCGTACCATTTTGCCAACGGCGGCAACCCAACGCGCCGTGCTGCGGTGCTGGCTTCAATGCAGGGCAGCGTTAAAAACGGTACCGACGCGGTAGATAAAATCCCGGTGGCGCGAATTGTTGAAGCGCTGGAGAACCCCGGTGGTTTTTATCAGCACAACGGTATGGACCGCCATTTCCCGGACATCCGTATGCTGTGGTGGGCGGGCGGCGCCAACTTCACCCATCATCAGGACACCAACCGTCTGATTCGCGCCTGGCAAAAACCGGAGCTGGTGGTTATCTCGGAGTGTTTCTGGACAGCCGCAGCGAAGCATGCCGATATCGTGCTGCCGGCGACGACGTCTTTTGAGCGTAATGATTTGACCATGACCGGCGATTACAGCAACCAGCATCTGGTGCCGATGAAGCAGGTTGTATCGCCGCAGGCTGAAGCGCGAAATGATTTTGATGTCTTTGCCGAGCTGAGTGAACGCTGGGAGAAGGGCGGATATGAGCGATTTACCGAAGGCAAAAGCGAGCTGGAATGGCTGGAGACTTTTTACAACATTGCCGGGCAGCGTGGGGCTAGCCAGCAGGTGACGTTGCCGCCATTCACCGAGTTTTGGCAGCGGAATGCGCTGATCGAAATGCCGGAAAACGCCGCCAGCGCGGAGTTTATCCGTTTCGCGGATTTTCGCCGCAACCCACAGGCGCATCCGCTGAAAACGGACAGCGGTAAAATTGAAATCTACTCCGCGAGGATTGCCGGTTACGGTTACGCGGACTGTGCGGGGCATCCGATGTGGCTGGAGCCGGATGAGTGGTTCGGTAACGCCGAGCCGGGCCAGTTACAGCTGCTTTCCGCCCATCCGGCGCACCGTTTGCACAGTCAGCTAAATTACAGCGCGTTGCGCGAACAGTATGCGGTAGCGGATCGTGAGCCCGTCACGATTCATCCGCAGGATGCCAAAGCGCGCGGTATTGCGGATGGCGACACGGTCAGAGTGTGGAACCAGCGTGGGCACGTTCTGGCGGGAGCGGTCGTGACGACGGGAATTAAACCCGGTGTCATCTGTATTCATGAGGGCGCCTGGCCTGATTTGGATCTTGCCGCCAACGGTATTTGTAAAAATGGCGCCGTCAACGTGCTGACCAAAGATCTCCCCAGCTCGAAGCTGGGGAATGGCTGTGCGGGCAACACTGCGCTGGCGTGGCTCGAAAAATACAGCGGACCAACGTTGACGCTTACGGCGTTTGATCCGCCTGCCAGCCCATAATCCACGTGGGATGGTGAGTCTCTTCCTGCCATGCGCCATCTTCAATGCGAAAACCCAGCGCATGGTAGAAGTTCACCGCTGATTGATTCTTCTGGTAGACCTCGAGGCTGAGTAACGAAAAGCGCTGCTGCACATGCTGCACCAGCGCTTTGCCGATCCCGCTTCTGATGGCGGCAGGCGCGACGAACAGCGCGCCGAGAAAGCGGTCGTCAATGACGCTGGCAAAGCCTTTGAGCACCCCTTCTTCTTCCCATACCCAGGTTTGTGCGGCTGGCAGATAAACATCCCGCACGATGGATTCACTTTCGCGCCAGTAGCGTTCTTCGATAAACGGATGGGCATGGATCGTGCTTTCCATCCACAGCGCCAGAATCGACGGTAGATCGTCAGCCTTTGATTCACGAATCATGTTGTTCTCCCGGGTAACAGATACAGCTGGTGACATGGTCATTGACCAAGCCGCATGCCTGCATAAAGGAGTAACAGATGGTGGTGCCGACAAACTTAAATCCGCGTTTTTTTAACGCTTTAGACAGAGCATCTGACGCCGGTGTAGAGGTGGGGATATCGCTCAGGTTGGCGGCGCGGGTCAGTTGCGGTTGGTTATCAACAAACGACCAGACGAACTCGCTAAACGATTCTCCGTTTTGCGCCATGGTCAGAAAGGCGCGAGCGTTGCCGATAATGGCCTGAATTTTTCCTCTATGGCGAATAATGCCGGCATCCAGTACCAGTCTTTCCACATCCTCTTCGGTCATGGCCGCCACTTTTTCCGGGTCAAAATGGTGGAAGGCGTGGCGATAATTTTCCCGTTTCTTTAGCACGGTGATCCACGATAAACCGGCCTGTTGGCCTTCCAGACAGATCATTTCGAACAGCTTGTTGCCATCTGTTTCGGGGACGCCCCATTCCTTGTCGTGGTAGGCAATGTAAAGTGGGTCCTGGCTGACCCATCCGCAACGCTGCATATTCTTCCTCGCTGTTTTTACTGGCGTAAAAATTTCATTCGGCCCGCCTTGACGCGCCAGCTAAAAAGACAATATTTAATACAGGGCCTGATGGGCCCGATATCCTTCACACAATGACAATAATATCGCCGAATTCGGCTCTTTTCTGGAGTCGCGTTGATGATTATAAGAAACAGTAGTGGTCGCCAAAGGTTAACTCTGGCGAGCGTCGTAGTTTGTGCGCTGTTCATCAATACAGCATATGGCTGGCAACAAGAATATATCGTTGATGCGATGTCAGGGCATACGGCTGAACGTTATACATGGGACAGCGATCACCAACCACGTTATAACGACATTCTGGAAGAACGTATTCGCTCCACTCAAAACGTGGCGGGTCCCGTGGTGAATCTGGCGGATGAAACGCCTATGGATGCGACCAGCGGCATGAGTATGGGCTGGAACTTTCCGCTTTCAAGGCAGGTGATGACCGGTCCGGTGGCCGCGCTGCATTATGACGGTTCGACCACGTCTACTTACAACGAATTTGGCGATAGCGTGACGTCGGTAACGCAGAACGATCCGCTGTGGCATGCCAGCGTCAGCACGTTAGGCTGGCGAGTCAATTCTCAGTTCGGTGATGTGCGACCGTGGGCGCAAATCAGCTATAACCAGCAGTTTGGCGAGAATATCTGGAAAGCGCAGTCGGGCCTCAGTCGCATGACGGCGGCGGGTCAAGACGGTAACTGGCTGGATGTTACCGTTGGCGCAGATATGCTGTTGAACAGGCACATGGCGGCTTACGCGGCGCTTTCGCAGGCGGAAAATAGCGCCAATAACAGCGACTATATGTACACCATGGGAGTGAGTGCCAAATTTTAACGCAAACAATCATCATATAAACATCTCCGTTACATATTGAGAACAGCAATCACACGCCCCTCAGCGATAGCGTGTACTAACTCTTACGATAAAATTCAGTAACCCGACTTTTTGTCTCGTCATTCATTCCGCATTCCAGGCATTTCATTCCGTCCTGGCGGCATTTCATGCCGTTTTCTCCTGGCCATAAAAGCGCTTCGGTATGGTTGTTGGCAGAGAATTTCCCATTTTGCTTATGCAGGAAGACTGCCATGAAAACTTCTGATTATCAGCGTACTCGCTGGCTAACACTGATCGGCACGATTATTACCCAATTTGCTTTAGGTTCTGTTTATACCTGGAGCCTGTTTAATGGCGCGCTCTCTTCTAAGCTCGATGCGCCGGTCAGTCAGGTGGCATTTTCTTTTGGCTTGCTGAGCCTCGGGCTGGCGATTTCCTCTTCCGTTGCTGGCAAGCTGCAGGAACGTTTTGGCGTGAAACGCGTCACCATGGCCTCCGGTATTTTACTCGGCGTCGGTTTCTTCTTAACTGCCCATTCCAACAGTCTGATTATGCTGTGGCTGAGCGCCGGTGTGCTGGTTGGTCTGGCGGATGGCGCAGGTTACCTGTTAACGCTTTCCAACTGCGTAAAATGGTTCCCTGAGCGTAAAGGGCTGATTTCCGCCTTTGCCATCGGTTCTTATGGCCTTGGCAGCCTCGGTTTTAAATTTATCGACAGCCAACTGCTGAGCACCGTGGGCCTGGAAAAAACCTTCATGATTTGGGGCGCGATCGTACTGGTGATGATCGTCTTTGGCTCCACGCTGATGAAAGATGCGCCGAATCAGGAAGTGAAAGCGAAGAATGGCGTAGTTGAGAACGACTACACCCTGGCGCAGTCCATGCGCAAACCGCAGTACTGGATGCTGGCAGTCATGTTCCTGACAGCGTGTATGAGCGGTCTGTACGTCATTGGCGTGGCGAAAGATATCGCACAAAGCCTGGCGCATATGGATGTGGCGACGGCGGCGAATGCGGTTACCGTCATTTCTATCGCGAACCTGTCGGGTCGTCTGGTGCTGGGGATTCTGTCCGATAAAATCTCTCGTATTCGCGTGATCACCATTGGTCAGGTTGTTTCTCTGGTCGGTATGGCTGCACTGTTGTTCGCGCCGCTGAATGACGTAACCTTCTTTATGGCAATTGCCTGTGTCGCATTTAACTTTGGCGGTACCATCACCGTATTCCCGTCACTGGTCAGCGAGTTCTTCGGTCTGAATAACCTGGCTAAAAACTACGGTGTTATTTACCTGGGCTTCGGTATCGGTAGCATTTGCGGTTCCATTATCGCCTCGCTGTTTGGCGGGTTCTATGTGACCTTCTGCGTCATCTTTGCGCTGTTAATCATTTCGCTGGCGCTTTCTACCACTATTCGTCAGCCACAACGTAGCGTCTATACCGAGGCGCACGCCTAAATCTATTAGTAGTATGATTAATACCTGGCGCATATATTTACAAAAATTTATGCGCCATTTTCATTCTCTATAAGCACTTTTGCTCCCTCCTGTGGTCTACTTACCCGCGCCCGTAGACATTTCACCTCTGCTGTTGTCGCATTTTTCCTCTGTCAGGTCTGATTGATCGCTGCTCAGGGTTTTTTATCCCGATTTCCAGGGTTTGTTTGCATGAGATACATTAAGTCGATGACGCAGCAGAAACTCAGTTTCTTGCTGGCAATCTATATCGGTTTGTTTATGAACTGTGCTGTATTTTTCCGTCGTTTTAGCGGATATGCGCACGATTTTACCGTCTGGAAAGGACTTTCCGCGGTTGTTGAATTGGCCGGCACTGTGCTGGTGACCTTCTTTTTACTACGACTTCTCTCTTTGTTTGGCCGCCGCGCCTGGCGTGTCCTGGCAACCTGTTTGGTGCTGTGTTCTGCCGGCGCCAGTTATTATATGACCTTCCTGAACGTGGTAATTGGTTACGGTATTATCGCCTCCGTAATGACCACGGATATTGATTTATCGAAAGAAGTCGTCGGCTGGCATTTCATCGTGTGGCTGGTTTCGGTCAGTATTATTCCCTTGGTGCTGATTTGGAGTAACCGCTGCCGCTACACGTTGATGAGACAAATTCGTACACCGGGCATGAGGTGGCGTAGCGTAGCGGTGGTTTTGTTAGCTGGCCTGATGGTATGGGTACCAATTCGCCTGCTGAGCATGCAACAGAGAAGCGTGGAGCGAGAAACTGGTATCGATTTACCCAGCTATGGCGGGGTTGTGGCGAACTCTTATTTGCCGTCAAACTGGCTCTCTGCGCTGGGTTTGTACGCCTGGGCACAGGTGGATGAATCCTCAGACAACAAATCGCTGATGAACCCGGCGAAGAAATTTACCTATGTTGAGCCCAAGAACCTCGACGACACCTATGTGGTCTTTATTATCGGCGAAACCACCCGCTGGGACCATATGGGGATTTTTGGCTATGAGCGAAATACCACGCCAAGGCTCGCCCAGGAGAAAAACCTGGCCGCGTTCCGTGGATATTCCTGTGACACAGCGACCAAGCTTTCGCTGCGCTGTATGTTTGTGCGTGAAGGTGGGGCGGAAGAAAACCCGCAGCGTACCCTGAAAGAACAAAACGTCTTTTCCGTGCTCGGTCAGTTAGGGTTCAAGACAGACCTCTACGCGATGCAAAGCGAGATGTGGTTCTACAGCAATACCATGGCGGAGAACATCGCTTACCGAGAGCAGATTGGCGCAGAGCCGCGTAACCGTGGCAAGAACGTTGACGATATGCTGTTGATTACCGAAATGCAGCAGTCTCTGCAACCGAATGACGATGATGGCAAACGTCTGATTATTCTGCATACCAAAGGTTCGCATTTTAACTACACGCAGCGCTACACCCGCGACTATGCGCAGTGGAAGCCGGAGTGTGTCAATGTGGATAGCGGTTGCTCGAAAGCCGAGATGATTAACTCTTTTGATAACTCGGTAACCTATGTTGATCACTTTATTACCAAAGTGTTTGATCAACTGCGGGATAAGAAAGCGATAGTGTTCTACGCCGCCGATCACGGTGAGTCGATTAACGAGCGTGAGCACCTGCACGGTACGCCGCGTAAAATGGCTCCGCCAGAGCAGTTCCGCGTTCCTATGCTGGTGTGGATGTCAGATAAATATCTGGAAGACCCAGACCATGCGAAGGCGTTTGCACACCTGAAGCAAGAAGCTGATATGAAGGTGCCGCGTCGTCATGTGGAACTGTACGACACTATTTTGGGTTGCCTCGGTTATACCTCGCCAAATGGCGGTATTAACGAGAATAACAACTGGTGCCGTATCCCGGACGCGAAGAAGGTTACGGCTCAGTAATTGGGCTGCTGACTTTCTCGCCGATCAAATGGCATTTTGATACTAAGGGATTGACGGGGGCGCGGCTGAGCAGTAAGATGCGCCCCGCATTCGGTGATTGGCGCAGCCTGGTAGCGCACTTCGTTCGGGACGAAGGGGTCGGAGGTTCGAATCCTCTATCACCGACCAAATTCAAAACCCTGCTCAACGAGCAGGGTTTTTTGCATTTGAAACCCACGAGGATGAGAACCTCCGGGGGTAAGAGGTTCGACTCGAGCGCAGCGAGAGAACGTTGCGTTAGCAACGGCCCGTAGGGCGAGCCACGTCAGTGGCGAGTAATCCTCTCTCTCCGACCAAAATTGACCTTCCTTTTATCTGCAAAAATTGTGCACCACTTCCCACTGACTGTTAACGATTCTGTGACATATTCCATTGCCTTTTTTTATATTTGCTTGAAACTTTTTTTGCGCTACTTATGGCTGAACCTGGCATTTTCCGCTGTGCGCTTTAGCGTTCATGGCATTAATCGCTCAGATATGCAGCATTAATTTAGAAAGTTTTAATAATTTGCATAAATGTTAATCACCAAATGTTGCGAAATATGAAGATGTTTATTCTGGCATAGTGCGCGTAGCACAAATTTCCCTGCTGAAAATGTCCTTCTGCACTTTTTTTAATCTTTGTTTGCGAATTCTCACCGTTGGTGTAAATCACGGTTACCTGTATTGACGTTTTCACATTCTGTTGACAGATTGTAGGGCATGAGGGGCATTTCATGGAGAATCCGCACTGCAACTCAGTCGCTTATGTGAACGGAATCCCTATCCTCTTAACGCCGACCCGGCCGGGTAAAAAACAAAAAAGGCCAGGCGGTGCAAACCCACTGCAAAGGGTAAAACAACAAACATCACATTTGGAGCAGAAGAATGAGTATTTCCTTGAAGAAGTCAGGGATGCTGAAGCTTGGTCTGAGCCTGGTGGCTATGACCTGCGCCGCAAGCGTACAGGCTAAAACTCTGGTTTATTGTTCAGAAGGATCTCCTGAAGGCTTTAACCCACAGCTTTTCACCTCTGGCACGACCTATGATGCCAGCTCCGTACCGATCTATAACCGCCTGGTCGAGTTCAAAACCGGTACAACTGAAGTGATCCCGGGCCTTGCTGAGAAGTGGGAAATCAGCGAAGACGGTAAAACCTATACCTTCCACCTGCGCCAGGGCGTGAAGTGGCAGGACAACAAAGATTTCAAACCGACGCGCGATTTAAACGCCGATGACGTGGTGTTCTCTTTCGATCGTCAGAAAAATGCCCAGAACCCGTACCACAAAGTCTCTGGCGGTAGCTATGAATACTTCGAAGGGATGGGTCTGCCAGATCTGATCTCCGAAGTGAAAAAAGTGGACGATAAAACCGTTCAGTTCGTGCTGACTCGCCCGGAAGCGCCTTTCCTGGCTGACCTGGCGATGGACTTCGCTTCTATTCTTTCCAAAGAATATGCAGACAACATGCTGAAAGCCGGCTCCCCGGAGAAAGTGGATCTGAACCCAATTGGGACCGGTCCGTTCCAGCTGCAGCAGTACCAGAAAGACTCCCGTATTCTGTATAAAGCATTCGAAGGTTACTGGGGCACCAAGCCACAGATTGACCGTCTGGTCTTCTCCATTACGCCTGACGCTTCCGTGCGTTACGCCAAACTGCAGAAGAACGAGTGCCAGGTGATGCCGTACCCGAACCCGGCAGATATCGCGCGCATGAAGCAGGATAAAAACATTAACCTGATGGAGCAGGCCGGTCTGAACGTTGGCTACCTCTCTTTCAACACCGAGAAGAAACCGTTTGATGACGTGAAAGTCCGTCAGGCGCTGACCTACGCGGTGAACAAAGAAGCCATCATTAAAGCGGTATATCAGGGCGCCGGCGTTGCCGCGAAAAACCTGATCCCACCGACCATGTGGGGCTATAACGACGACGTTAAAGACTACACCTACGATCCTGAAAAGGCTAAAGCGCTGCTGAAGGAAGCGGGTCAGGATAAAGGCTTCACCGTTGAGCTGTGGGCCATGCCGGTACAGCGTCCTTACAACCCGAACGCCCGCCGTATGGCGGAAATGGTTCAGGCTGACTGGGCGAAAATCGGCGTTCAGGCCAAGATTGTGACCTACGAGTGGGGCGAATATCTGAAACGCGCCAAAGCGGGTGAGCATCAGGCGGTGATGATGGGTTGGACCGGTGACAACGGGGATCCGGACAACTTCTTCGCCACCCTGTTCAGCTGTGCGGCAGCGAAAGACGGTTCCAACTACTCTCGCTGGTGCTACAAGCCGTTTGAAGATCTGATCCAGCCGGCGCGTGCGACCGACGATCACAACAAACGTATTGAACTGTACAAGCAAGCTCAGGTTGTTATGCACGATCAGGCCCCGGCTCTGATTGTTGCTCACTCCACCGTGTATGAACCAGTGCGTAAAGAAGTGAAAGGCTATGTGGTTGATCCATTAGGCAAACATCACTTCGAAAACGTCTCTGTCGAATAATTAAAAGCAAGCCAGGCAGCGCTACGGACCGTTAAGTCGGGTCACCGTAGCGCCACCTGACAGTAATGCTTTATCTCCCTCTCGCTGGAGGGGGAGATAAGATTTGTGAGCAATACAGATTCACGGTTCCAGGCCGTGCGTCATTAGAGAGAATCCGGGTTATGTTGCAGTTCATTCTCCGACGTTTGGGACTTGTCATTCCCACGTTTATCGGTATCACTCTTCTCACCTTTGCTTTCGTTCATATGATCCCCGGCGATCCGGTAATGATCATGGCGGGTGAGCGTGGAATTTCCCCTGAGCGTCATGCTCAACTGTTGGCTGAACTCGGTCTGGATAAACCGATGTGGCAGCAGTACCTCCATTATATCTGGGGGGTTATGCATGGTGATTTAGGTATCTCGCTGAAAAGCCGATTACCGGTGTGGGAAGAGTTCGTTCCTCGCTTTAAAGCAACGCTGGAACTTGGCGTCTGCGCGATGATTTTCGCCGTTGCGGTGGGTATTCCGGTGGGTGTACTTGCTGCCGTTAAGCGCGGCTCTATTTTCGATCACACTGCCGTTGGCCTGGCGCTGACCGGTTACTCCATGCCGATTTTCTGGTGGGGCATGATGCTGATCATGCTGGTTTCCGTGCAGTGGAACCTGACGCCGGTTTCCGGTCGGGTGAGCGACATGGTGTTCCTTGATGATTCCAATCCCCTGACTGGTTTCATGCTGATTGACACCGCCATTTGGGGTGAAGAGGGCAACTTTATCGATGCGCTGGTGCATATGATACTGCCGGCAATGGTGCTTGGCACCATTCCTCTGGCGGTAATTGTGCGTATGACTCGTTCATCAATGCTGGAAGTACTGGGTGAAGATTACATTCGTACCGCACGCGCCAAAGGCCTGACCCGTATGCGCGTCATCATCATTCACGCTCTGCGTAACGCGATGCTGCCCGTTGTGACCGTTATCGGCCTGCAGGTCGGTACGTTATTGGCTGGGGCGATCCTGACCGAGACTATTTTCTCGTGGCCGGGACTGGGACGCTGGTTGATCGATGCGCTACAACGCCGTGATTATCCAGTGGTACAGGGCGGGGTACTGCTGGTCGCGACGATGATTATCCTCGTCAACCTGCTGGTAGACCTGCTGTACGGCGTGGTGAACCCGCGTATTCGGCATAGGAAGTAAGGGGCCATCATGTCACAGGTTACTGAAAATAAAGTTATTGCTGCACCGGTGCCCATGACCCCGCTGCAGGAGTTCTGGCACTATTTTAAACGCAACAAAGGTGCGGTTGTTGGGCTGGTGTACGTTGTCGTGATGATCCTGATTGCGGTCTTTGCCAACGTCCTCGCGCCGTACAACCCGGCAGAGCAGTTCCGCGATACGCTGCTGGCTCCTCCTGCGTGGCAGGAAGGCGGTACCATGGCGCATCTGTTTGGTACTGATGATGTGGGCCGCGATGTGCTGTCCCGCCTGATGTACGGTGCGCGTCTGTCTCTGTTGGTCGGCTGTCTGGTGGTGGTGCTCTCCCTGCTGATGGGCGTGATTCTCGGGCTGATTGCCGGTTACTTTGGCGGGATTGTCGATAACGTCATCATGCGTGTGGTCGATATCATGCTGGCACTGCCGAGCCTGTTACTGGCGCTGGTGCTGGTGGCGGTATTTGGGCCCTCGATTGGCAACGCCGCGCTGGCGCTGACGTTCGTGGCATTGCCGCACTATGTGCGTCTGACGCGCGCCGCCGTCCTGGTGGAGGTTAACCGCGACTACGTTACCGCATCCCGCGTGGCCGGGGCCGGTGCGATGCGCCAGATGTTCGTCAATATTCTTCCTAACTGTCTTGCGCCGCTGATTGTTCAGGCGTCGCTTGGCTTCTCTAACGCCATTCTCGATATGGCTGCCCTCGGCTTCCTGGGGATGGGCGCACAGCCGCCTACGCCGGAATGGGGCACCATGCTCTCTGACGTGTTGCAATTTGCCCAAAGCGCCTGGTGGGTCGTGACCTTCCCGGGGCTGGCAATCCTGCTGACGGTGCTGGCATTTAACCTGATGGGTGACGGTCTGCGTGACGCGCTCGATCCCAAACTGAAGCAGTAAGAGGTTCGAGATGGCGTTATTAAATGTAGATAAATTATCGGTGCACTTCGGCGATGTGGGGTCCGAATTCCGTGCCGTAGACCGCATTAGTTACAGCGTGAACCAGGGTGAAGTGGTTGGCATTGTAGGGGAGTCCGGCTCTGGTAAGTCCGTCAGCTCGCTGGCGATCATGGGATTGATTGACTACCCAGGCCGCGTTATGGCCGAAAATCTGGAGTTTAATGGTCGTGACCTGAAGCGCATCTCTGAGAAAGAGCGTCGCCAGTTAGTGGGCGCGGAAGTGGCGATGATCTTCCAGGACCCGATGACCAGCCTTAACCCGTGCTACACCGTCGGCTACCAAATTATGGAAGCCATTAAGGTGCACCAGGGCGGCAACAAAAAAACGCGTATTCAGCGGGCGATTGACCTGCTGACGCTGGTGGGGATCCCCGATCCGGCCTCGCGTCTGGATGTCTATCCGCACCAGTTGTCTGGTGGGATGAGCCAGCGCGTGATGATCGCGATGGCGATTGCCTGTCGTCCAAAGCTGTTGATTGCCGACGAACCGACAACGGCGCTGGATGTGACCATTCAGGCGCAGATCATCGAGCTACTGCTGGAATTGCAGCAAAAAGAGAACATGGCGCTGGTCTTAATCACGCACGACCTGGCGCTGGTGGCCGAAGCGGCGCACAAAATCATTGTGATGTACGCCGGGCAGGTAGTGGAAGCCGGGGCCGCGCAGGATATTTTTCGCGCGCCGCGTCATCCGTATACCCAGGCGTTGCTGCGCGCGTTGCCGGAGTTCGCTCAGGATAAAGCGCGTCTGGCTTCGTTGCCGGGCGTGGTGCCAGGTAAATATGACCGCCCGACCGGTTGTTTACTGAACCCGCGCTGCCCCTATGCGACTGACAAATGCCGCGCTGAAGAACCTGAACTGAACCTGCTGGAAGGCGGTCGTCAGTCGAAATGCCACTACCCACTTGATGATGCCGGGAGGCCTGGGCTATGAGTACGCAAAAGGCCGCTTTGCCACAGCCGCTGTTGCAGGCAATTGACCTGAAAAAACACTACCCGGTGAAGAAGGGGATGTTCGCCCCGGAACGCCTGGTGAAAGCGCTGGACGGCGTCTCCTTTACGCTGGAACGCGGCAAAACGCTGGCGGTGGTAGGCGAGTCGGGCTGTGGGAAATCCACCCTTGGTCGCCTGCTGACGATGATTGAAGTCCCGACCGGCGGCGAGCTGTATTACCAGGGGCAGGATCTGCTTAAGCACGACCCGCAGGCGCAGAAGCTGCGCCGGCAGAAAATCCAGATTGTGTTCCAGAACCCTTACGGTTCCCTGAACCCGCGCAAGAAAGTAGGGCAGATTCTGGAAGAACCGCTGCTGATCAACTCCACGCTAAGCAAAGAGGAGCGTCGTGAAAAAGCGCTGGCGATGATGGCAAAAGTGGGGCTGAAAACCGAGCACTACGACCGCTATCCGCACATGTTCTCCGGCGGTCAGCGTCAGCGTATTGCCATCGCTCGCGGGCTGATGCTTGATCCAGACGTGGTGATTGCCGACGAACCGGTCTCGGCGCTGGACGTTTCTGTTCGTGCGCAGGTGCTGAACCTGATGATGGACTTGCAGCAGGAACTGGGGCTGTCATACGTCTTTATCTCGCATGACCTGTCGGTGGTAGAGCACATTGCCGATGAGGTGATGGTGATGTATTTAGGCCGCTGTGTGGAAAAAGGAACGAAGGATCAGATCTTCAATAATCCGCGTCATCCGTATACGCAGGCGCTGCTCTCCGCGACGCCACGCCTGAACCCGGACGATCGCCGCGAGCGTATCAAGCTGACCGGTGAGCTGCCAAGCCCGCTGAATCCACCGCCGGGCTGTGCGTTCAATGCCCGCTGCCGTCGGCGTTTTGGTCCGTGTACCCAGCTTCAGCCGCAGCTGAAGGATTACGGTGGACAACTCGTGGCCTGTTTCGCTGTTGACCAGGATGAAAATCCACAGCAATAAACGTGGGTTATGACCTGATAACCGGAGCCTTGTGCTCCGGTTTTTTTATATTTTGTTTTTACGTCCACAATGTGAGTCCTCTGGCAGAACATTATTCCACAGCGTCTAAAATGTAGTCAGATTTCCTCTCGTCACAGAAATATCTATTTCGCAGTTGCTAACTGTCAGGAGCAAATGTGGTCACGATACGCTGGGATATTAAAACAATTGATCGTCTGTCGATGGTTGAGGATGTCCTGAAGGAATTTTCCTGCTGCGATATCAATATCATCTCCATGAAAGTCACGCCTGGACGGATCCTGATTAAATCCTGGTGCCGTCAGTTACAGGATATTTCCTGCGTGCAATCCTGTTTAGGCCGGCGCGCCGATATTATTAACGTCGCTTACCTGTGTGAAGAGATAAGCGAACTTTCAACGCCTGAGCCGGAACGCCCGCGCTATTTCTCTGACATTATTTGTAGCAGCCAGAGCATGCACTCGCTTATCGAAAAGGCGATAAAAATTGCCGACAGCAAATATACCGTTTTGATCCGCGGCGATACGGGTACTGGCAAAGAACTTCTGGCCCGGGCTATCCATAATTCCGGGCAGCGACGTTTTTATCCGTTTATTCCGGTCAACTGCTCTGCGCTACCTGAGTCGTTGATGGAGAGTGAATTCTTTGGCTATGAGAAAGGGGCTTTTAGCGGTGCAGATTGTAAAGGCAAAAAAGGGCTGTTTGAAATGGCCGATAAAGGCACCCTTTTTCTCGATGAATTTGGTGAAATGTCGCTGAGCTTACAGGCTAAATTACTGCGCGTACTTCAGGATGGCGGGATTCGTCGCGTTGGCGGGGCGCAAATTATTCCGGTCAATGTGCGCATTATTGTGGCAACCAACGCCAATTTGGAAGAGATGGTGGAACAACGTCTGCTGCGTGCCGATCTCTATTACCGCATCAATGTACTTTCACTGACCATTCCGCCCCTGCGGGAGCGCCCGCAGGATATCAGCCTATTGATTCGCCACTTTGTGCAGAAATACGCGAAGGAATTCCAGCGACGGATCATTCTGGATAAAGCCTGCTTTGATGCCCTGCATCATCACACCTGGCCGGGGAACGTTCGCGAACTGGAAAATACCATCATTCGCCTGATGCTGATGGCGGAATCCGATGTCATTACGCGGGAAGAATTAGGGATGGTGAATTTGCCTACCGTTGAGCTGACGCCGACAGAGCGTCCTTTTAAAGAACAGGTTTTGTGTGCTGAACGCCAGCTTATTGAACAGATGGTGGAAGAGAATGTGTCGTCGCGGCATATCGCTAAAGCGCTGGGGGTGTCACATACCACGGTACTGAATAAAATTCGCAGCTATCAACTGGAGAGTGTGAGTTAAGCGCCGTCAGTCACTGACGGCGCTGTAAACTGATTATTCAATCAGCTTCAATAATGGCGACAGGCACAGCAGGATCCCGTACAACAGGATTAGCCAGGTTTTCAGCCCGCGTAGTTTTTCCAGTTGCGTTACTTTATAGATCAGGAAAAACGGAATAATACACGACACAATCCCGTAAAGTGGGCTACCCAACTGGAAGAACACCAGTACCGATACACGAAATGACACCCAGATCACCAGGGTGATAACAATAAAGGTGCAAATACCCAGCGTAAGCACCAGGGGATTAATTTTCTCCACATCAATAACGCGGCTCAGAACATTAAGAATAATACCCTTAATCGCCTCGTGGAACCCCAGATAAATACCAAAGAATGCGGTTAATACGGCGAAGATATTTAGCACCGTTGAGGTGATATGAATAATTTGCCCAGGAATGACTTGCGCTGCCAGCGCCAGTGCGGAAATATTTTGTTCGAAGGCCGAAACGGCCTCTTCATGACTAATAGAAAAGGTAAAAGAGAATGAGAAAAACAGAATGACCGCAATCAGCGTAATGTAACTGATGCGATGCGTGCGTATTGCCATGCGGGTGGCCAGAACCCGGTCCGCTACCCGCTTGCGGTAGGCGATGTTCATTGGGTTCAACACCTGAATAAACACCGCCGAGAAGAAGCAGAACGGGATGGTCAGCAATACGTCGCGAAAGAAGACCGATGCTTCAGGGAATGCGCTGATATTAGAGAAGTTCCAGTGCGGAACCATCGCAAAACCAAACACGATGATGATCCCCACTTTGACTACCACCATCGGGCCGGAGATTTTAAACAGCAGCTTTTCTCCCCCGGAAGCAATGGCCACCAGCACGGCAAAAATGGCCACTTTATAGATTATCGATTGTGAAAGATCGGCATCGGTTAAGCCGAAGGTTTTGATATATGAGGCACTGTCAAAAACCACGGATAAGGAATAGATAAATATGCCGTGAATAATCATCAAAAAATAGATGACGCCAAGAAATACGCCCCAGTTTTTTCCCAGGTAATGACTGATAATATCGGTATAGTCATTACAAGTTTCACTTTCTGATAATGTTTTTAAATAAATATCCTGCACAATATAGGTTGCTGGATAGGCAATAATAAAGGCGACGATAAATACCCAAATGCCTGTTAAGCCTATTTGTACCGGCATCAGTACCGTTCCAGCACCAATTGCCATACCGATACACAGTAATACCCAGCCAAAGTCGTATTTCGTAAACGGTATTTTCTTTGAGAATGGTACGGTGGTTGCTGTATTGTTGCTTAGTTGTAATGTGTCGTCCTGCATAGAACCCCCTGCCCAAAATACGCGCACTCCCCGAAACAGGATTGCGCGTATTACCAGACTGTTGTGCCTTGATTCTCAACAACCTGAACCGATCGGCGTCGGTTCAGGTCATAATGGTCAGAATGTTGCCTTTCTGATGGCGTGTTCAAGGTCGTTAATAATATCTTCTGGATCTTCAAGACCCACAGAAAGACGGATAAGCCCGTCGGTAATACCTGCTTTAAGCCGTTCCTCTGGCGCAACGGGCGAATGTGTCATAGACGCTGGGTGCTGAATGAGGGTTTCGGTATCACCGAGACTGACCGCGAGGAGGCACAATTCTACAGAATTGATCATCCGTCTGCCAGCCTCGAGGCCGCCGGCTATTTCGAAGCTGATAATTCCTCCTGGCAGGCTCATCTGTCGCTGGCCCAGCTCATACTGCGGGTGTGAAGATAAGCCAGGATAATAAACGCGGGTAATGGATGGATGCCCCTCGAGGAAGCGGGCGATTTTCAATGCGTTTTCACAGTGGCGTTCCATACGAATCCCCAGTGTTTTAACGCCGCGTAGCGTCAGCCACGCGTTGAAAGGACTCATGCAGCCGCCGGTGATATCTTTCAGACCAACAAACCGCGCCTGGTCAATAAACTCCTGCTTACCAACAATGATGCCGCCAATCACGTCTCCGTGACCGTTGATATATTTAGTGACGCTGTGTACCACAATATCCGCGCCTAGCTGTAAAGGCTGCTGGCAGTACGGTGACATAAAGGTGTTATCCACCACCAGCAATGCGCCTTGTTGATGGGCGATACCGGCTACCGTTTCAATGTCGACCAGCGACAGCGTCGGGTTAGCGGGCGTTTCGATATACACTACTTTGGTTTCCGGGCGCATGGCGGCGCGGATTTCTTCAGGCTTTGCCGCATCGACGAAGCTGACGTTAATCCCAAACTTCGGCATGCTGTGCGACAAAAACGCGTGGGTGCAGCCGTAAATCGCGCTGGCGGAAACGATATGGTCGCCCTGCTGGCACAACGTCAGCAGCGTGGTGGTGATGGCAGAAATACCGGATGCGGTTGCCAGCCCGGCTTCACCTCTTTCCAGTACCGCCAGCTTTTTCTCCAGCGCATCGGTGGTGGGGTTACCCAAACGGGTGTAAATGTACCCGGACTCCTCGAGCGCAAAGCGGGCGGCACCTTGTTCGGCGCTGTCAAAAACAAACGTTGAAGTCTGGAAAATAGGCGTACTGAGCGCGCCAGTAGAAGGGTCGGGTTGTTGCCCCGCGTGAACGATCTGGGTGTTGAATCCGTAAGTACGACAGTCAGACATGATATCTCCTTTGATTCGGAACAGAACAGCTCACAGTCAAATAGCAATCGCTGTGCCAGAAAATGAAGGCATAGATATCAATGAGATATGTCTTTTTCAGTATTGAAGAGCGGCAGGAATGTTGCCAACTGGCAAGAATCTTTCCAGCGTAATGGTGAGAAAACAGGTGAAATGCGAGGCGCTACGCAGAGCCATATATTGCGCAGTGATATGGCAAGTGGGCTACCGTAGAATCAGCGGCAAGCCGGGAATTCCCGGTGAGGCGCAATGTTGCGGGGGCTTGATCCCCGGCGGCATCGGTTGCTGGAAAGAGAAAACCCCCGCACGTTGTTAGGTATAAACCAGGCAACAAGACGGGGGCTAACTTGACTCCAGACAAGTTAAGAATAGCCGCGAACAGTTGCCATTGCAACACAGGCGGCTATATGACGCTCGCACAGTTAGGCGTGGCCTTCTGGCACGATTTAGCGGCACCGATCATCGCTGGCATTATTGCCAGCCTGATTGTGAGCTGGCTGCGTAACAGGAAGTAATGCTCCTTGCGGGCGTCTGTCTGCCGTGATGGCAACATGCGCCCGAACCAGGCCGCAGGGGGTAACTTTGCGGCCTTTTTCGGCTTAAATGCAGATAAATCTCGTCGCCAGGTGCCTATCCTGTCGGGATAATGCATGCTGGGAAGTTTTCAGATACCGCCTCTCTTAATACCGCTACGATCGGGTATACTCTGACGGCAGTTTCGTCTATCCGTGGAGAGTCAGTTTGCGTGTCAGTCGCTCGTTAACAATTAAGCAGATGGCAATGGTTGCGGCCGTTGTCATGGTGTTTGTGTTTATTTTTTGCACCGTTTTGTTGTTCCATCTGGTCCAGCAGAATCGCTACAACACGGCTACGCAACTGGAAAGTATCGCTCGCTCCGTCCGTGAGCCTCTGTCGGGCACGATCCTGAAAGGGGATATTCCCGAAGCAGAAGCTATTTTAAGAAGTATTCGACCAGCAGGCGTGGTCAGTCGCGCCGATGTGGTGCTTCCGAATCAGTTTCAGGCGCTGCGGATGAGCTTTATTCCTGAACGCCCGGTTCCGGTTACGGTGACTCGCCTGTTTGAACTTCCGGTACAAATTTCGCTGCCGGTCTATTCTCTTGAGCGTTCAGCGAATCCGCAACCGCTGGCGTATCTGGTGCTGCAGGCGGATTCGTACCGTATGTACAAGTTCGTGATGAGTACGCTCTCAACGTTAGTGACCATTTACTTACTTCTCTCGTTAATACTCACGGTAGCTATCTCATGGTGTATTAACAGATTGATTTTGCATCCATTACGTAAAATAGCGCGTGAGCTGAACGACATTCCCCAGCAGGATCTGATTGGCTATCAGCTGGCATTGCCGCGTCTGCATCAGGACGACGAGATTGGCCTGCTGGTGCGTAGCTACAACCTCAATCAGCAACTGATTCAGCGCCGCAGTGAAGAGCAAAGCGACCATTCAATGCGATTCCCGGTTTCTGAGCTGCCCAACAAGTCGTTTCTGATGGCGCTGCTGGAGCAGGTTGTGAACCGCCAGCAGACAACGGCGTTGATGATTGTCACCTGCGAAACCCTTCGTGATACCGCGGGTGTATTATCCGAGACCCAGCGGGAAATCCTGCTGCTTACGCTGGTTGAAAAGCTGAAGTCAGTATTGGCCCCCAGAATGGTGCTTACCCAGGTGAGCGGCTATGACTTTGCCATCATCGCACATGGTGTGAAAGAACCCTGGCACGCTATTACGCTAGGTCAGCAAGTGCTCACTATCGTTAACGAGCGATTACCGATTCAGGGCATTCAACTCCGTCCAACATGCAACATTGGGGTGGCGATGTTTAATGGCGATTTGACCGCAGAACAGCTTTACCACCGCGCACTCTCAGCCGTATTAACGTCGCGTCACAAGGGTAAAAACCGGATTCAGTTCTTTGACCCGTTGCAGATGGAAGAGGCGCAACAGCGTTTGACGGAAGAGAACGATATTCTTACCGCGCTGGATAACCATCAGTTTGCGCTCTGGATGCAGCCGCAGGTGGAGATGTCCAGCGGTAAGGTATTGAGCGCAGAAGCATTATTGCGAATGCAGCAGCCAGACGGAAGCTGGGAGTTGCCAGAAGGGTTAATTGACAGGATTGAGTCCTGTGGCCTGATGGTGACGGTCGGTTACTGGGTGCTGGAGGAGACATGCCGCCAGCTGTCAGCCTGGCAGGAACGCGGCCTGATGCTGCCGCTCTCGGTGAACCTGTCTGCGCTACAGCTGATGCATCCGAGTATGGTGTCGGATCTGCTGGAATTGCTAAACCGCTATCGCATCAAGCTTGGGACGTTGATTCTGGAAGTGACCGAAAGCCGGCACATTGATGATCCTAATGCCGCTGTGGCTATTTTACGCCCGCTGCGCAACGCGGGCGTGCGTATCGCGCTGGACGATTTTGGTATGGGATATGCGGGCCTGCGGCAGCTGCAGCACATGAAGTCGCTCCCGGTGGATGTACTCAAAATCGATAAGATGTTTGTCGATGGCGTCCCTGAAGATTGCAGCATGATCTCCGCCATCATTCAGTTGGCACATAGCCTCAATTTGCAGATGATCGCTGAGGGCGTCGAAACCGAAGCGCAACGCGAATGGTTATCACAAGCGGGGGTAGAAGTGGCACAAGGGTTCCTGTTTGCCCGGCCGGTTCCGGCGAATATCTTCGAAGAACGTTATCTGACGCCGAAAAACGCTGATTACAAAAGTTAAAAAAGGTCTCGCTTGTGCGAGCCAGCTCAAAATTTTTAACATTTCTGTATCAATTATGATCCAGGCGCATTTCTGTCATGTTGTGTGGGTGTTACTTTAAGGCCGCAGGTTAAACAAAACCTTACAAGACCTGTGGTTTTTACTTTAAGGACACCCTATGAAAACCTCTATATTCAAAAGCCTTTACTTTCAGGTCCTGACAGCAATTGCCATAGGTATTCTCCTTGGCCATTACTACCCTGAATTAGGCGCCCAAATGAAGCCACTTGGTGATGCTTTCGTGAAGCTCATCAAAATGGTCATCGCACCTGTCATCTTCTGTACTGTCGTCACCGGCATTGCAGGCATGGAAAGTATGAAAGCCGTAGGCCGCACCGGTGCGGTTGCACTGCTTTATTTTGAAATTGTCAGTACGATTGCGCTGATCATCGGCCTTATCATCGTCAACGTGGTGCAACCCGGTGCCGGTATGAACGTCGATCCGGCGACGCTGGATGCCAAAGCGGTTGCGATTTACGCCGAACAGGCAAAAGACCAGGGGATCGTAGGCTTCCTGATGGATATTATCCCGGGTAGCGTCATTGGCGCGTTCGCCAGTGGCAACATCCTGCAGGTATTGCTGTTTGCGGTTATGTTTGGTTTTGCGCTGCATCGTTTAGGTAGCAAAGGCCAGATGATTTTCAACGTGATTGAAAGCTTCTCGCAGGTTATTTTTGGCATCATCAACATGATCATGCGCCTGGCGCCGATCGGTGCTTTCGGTGCCATGGCCTTTACTATCGGTAAATATGGCGTCGGGACGCTGGTGCAGTTGGGTCAGTTGATCATCTGTTTCTACATTACCTGTATTCTGTTTGTGGTTGTGGTGTTGGGCTCGATTGCGCGCGCAACCGGCTTCAGCATTTTCAAATTCATCCGCTATATCCGTGAAGAACTGCTGATCGTTCTGGGCACCTCTTCTTCCGAGTCCGCGCTGCCGCGTATGCTCGATAAGATGGAAAAACTGGGCTGTCGCAAGTCGGTTGTCGGGTTGGTTATACCCACGGGCTACTCGTTTAACCTTGATGGGACATCAATCTATCTGACGATGGCGGCGGTATTTATCGCTCAGGCCACCAACAGTCATATGGATATCTTCCATCAGATAACCCTGCTGGTGGTGCTCCTGCTCTCTTCAAAAGGTGCTGCGGGTGTGACCGGGAGTGGCTTCATTGTTCTGGCCGCGACTATCTCCGCTGTGGGCCATTTGCCGGTTGCTGGTCTGGCGCTGATTCTCGGTATTGACCGCTTTATGTCTGAAGCCCGTGCGCTGACTAACCTGGTCGGTAACGGTGTGGCAACTGTTGTAGTAGCGAAATGGGTGAAAGAACTGGACCATAAAAAGCTGGATGATGTGCTGAATAATCGTGCGCCGGATGGCAAAACGCACGAAATATCCTCTTAATCTCTCCACTTATGCCCGTAGTCCCTTCCAGGACTGCGGGCGTTTGCGCATAATTAACCCCTGTGCCTGAAACCGCCGATTCGGCGGCGTCGGGATTTTTTCACTTCCTCCGTGACATTTTTATGTTCTTGCGGTCTAACACGAAGTGTTTTTAACGTCATATTCAGAGAGTCCTCTCGCGGGCTGTCTTTTTATTTCCAGGATAGTTGATCAGGGGTTCACATGCAGGGCACAAAAATTCGACTTTTAGCGGGCGGCTTGCTGATGATGGCCACTGCCGGCTATGTGCAGGCAGATGCGCTCCAGCCTGACCCGGCGTGGCAACAGGGCACGCTGGCAAATGGTTTACAGTGGCAAGTCTTAGCCACTCCCCAGCGCCCCAGCGACCGTATTGAGGTTCGCCTGCTGGTCAATACCGGTTCACTCACCGAAAGTACACAACAGAGTGGTTTCAGCCATGCGATCCCGCGTATCGCGCTGACGCAAAGCGGTGGCCTCGATGCTACGCAAGCCCGTTCTCTGTGGCAGCAGGGGTTCGATCCCAGTCGTCCCATGCCGCCCGTTATCGTTTCCTATGATTCCACGCTGTATAACCTCAGTCTGCCTAACAGCCGTAACGATCTGCTGAAAGAGTCACTTTCTTATCTGGCGAATATCTCCGGTAATCTGAGCATCACCCCTGAATCGGTCAATCATGCGCTGAGTAGCGAAGATATGGTTGCAACCTGGCCGTCAGATACCAAAGAGGGATGGTGGCGCTATCGTCTGAAGGGATCGACGCTGCTGGGTCACGATCCTGCCGATCCGCTGAAAACGCCTGTTGATGCGACGAAAATCCAGTCCTTCTACCAGAAATGGTATACCCCGGATGCGATGACGCTGATTATCGTCGGTAACGTAGATGCGCGCAGCGTGGCTGATCAAATCAATAAAACCTTCGGCGAATTAAAAGGTAAACGCGAAACGCCTGCGCCGGTACCCACGCTCTCTCCGCTGCGTGCAGAGGCCGTAAGCATAATGACCGATGCGGTACGTCAGGATCGCCTGTCTATTATGTGGGATACGCCGTGGCAGCCGATCCGTGAATCTGCCGCGCTGTTACGTTACTGGCGCGCTGATTTAGCCCGTGAAGCGTTGTTCTGGCACATTCAGCAGGAGCTCACCAAAAACAATGCCAAAGACATTGGCCTTGGCTTTGACTGTCGGGTGCTGTTCCTGCGCGCGCAATGTGCCATTAACGTTGAATCACCGAACGGTAAGCTGAACGCGAACCTCAGCACGGTTGCGCGTGAGCTGGCCAAAGTGCGCGATAAGGGGCTGCCGGAAGAAGAATTTAATGCGCTGGTGGCGCAAAAGAATCTGGAACTGCAGAAGCTGTTTGCCACCTATGGTCGCACCGATACCGATATTTTGATCAGCCAGCGTTTGCGCTCGCTGCAAAACCAGGTCGTAGATATTGCGCCTGAACAGTATCAGCGTTTACGTCAGAGCTTCCTGAACAACCTGAGTGTTGAGATGCTGAATCAGGACCTGCGTCAGCAACTGTCGCAAGATATGGCGTTAATTCTGTTGCAGCCGAAGGGTGAACCTGAATTCAATATGAAGGATCTGCAGGCGACGTGGGATAGCATTATGGCGCCGGTTACCGCCGCGGCAACGTCGGTAGAAACGGATGAATCACATTCTGAAGTGACGGACATCCCGCCGGTGCAATAAGGGAATCGTGACCTGCAGGCCGGACGCGACGTTAACGTCTAATCCGGCCTGCCAGAACGCCAGATTACTGCGGCATGGCGTCGCGAGGAATAATCGCCCCGCGATGCTGAATAACGGTGCTTGCCGTCAGGTGCCCGCGTTTTGCGGCATCAGCGGCATCGCCACCGGTCAGACGTACCGCCAGATACCCGGCGCTGAAGGAGTCTCCCGCAGCGGTTGTATCGATAACCTTCTCTTTCGATAGTTTTACGGCCGGAACGTCGATGAGTTCTTCGCCTGCGATGGAAACCAGGCAAGAATCTGCACCGCGTTTCACAACCACTTCCTGTACGCCAGCCGCGTGAGTACGGGCAATCACCTCGGCAACTGGTTTTTCACCCCACAGCGCGTCTTCATCATCCAGCGTCAGGAACGCGATATCGGTGCATTCCAGCATTTGCTGATACACCTGCTGGGTCTCTTCTTTACTGCTCCACAGACGTGGGCGGTAGTTATTGTCAAAAATGACCTTTCCACCGTTGGCGCGGCATTCTTGCAGCAGCGACAGCAGCTTGTCACGACTTGCCGGGCTTAAAATAGCCAGGCTGATTCCGCTCAGATACAGATAGTCAAATGTCGCCAGTTCTTCGCAAATAGCGGCGGACTGTTCGCTCTCAAGCCAGAATTTTGCGGCGGCTTCATTACGCCAGTAATAGAAGGTGCGCTCGCCGGTGCTATCGGTTTCAATGTAATAGAGGCCCGGCAGGCGGTTTTCCATGCGTTGGGTTAATGAGGTATCCACATTTTCGCTCTGCCAGGATTCCAGCATTTGTTGGCTAAAACTGTCGGTACCCAGCGCAGTCACATAGTGTACGGAAAGTGCCGCAGCATCGACCTGACGGGCGATATAAACGGATGTATTCAACGTGTCGCCACCGAATCCGCGCTGAACGTCAGCGCCTTTCTGTGACAGCTCAATCATGCATTCGCCAATCACGGCAATCTTTCTGGACATAGTCGTAACCTGCTCTGAAAAAAATTAGCGTTAGTGTGCGCTGTGGGTGTTAAGTGGTCAACTATATTAAAACATCGTTCCATTATTTTTTTGAGCCAGCACGTGTTCTGCGTCGTTTTTTGCCGCTTAGTTTCTATTTTGCGTAGGGCTGAACGTAAAGTTCTTCGCCTGAGCGCCGATAACCTTTGACGAGTCCGGTCAGTCACACTCTTATTTACAGGACATCTCAGATGATAAAGCAGGTTACCCAGCAGCTAATTACGCTCGATGCGAGTATTGAAAACTTGCAGGAGAGACGCTATTGGCTGCAGTGCGAGCGTGCTTACACCTACCAGCCGATTTATCAGACCAACGGACGGCTGATGGCCGTTGAGCTGCTGACCGTCGTGAGCCATCCTGAAAACCCCTCCCAACGTATCGCACCAGACCGCTATTTCGCCGAAGTGGCCGTACGACATCGTGTAGATGTGGTGAAAGAGCAGCTTGTACAGCTTGAACAAAAAGGGGCGTTTTTCAAAGCCCACGATCTGCTGGCATCCGTGAATGTCGACGGGCCAACGCTGATTGCAATGCGCCAGGATCCCGAAATCCTGAAAATCATCGAATGTCTGCCGTGGCTGCGCTTTGAACTGGTGGAGCATATCCGCTTGCCGAAGGGCTCGTCGTTCGCCTCAATGTGCGAGTTTGGCCCGCTCTGGCTGGATGATTTTGGTACCGGAATGGCAAACTTCTCGGCTCTGAGTGAAGTGAGTTACGACTATATCAAAGTGGCGCGGGATCTGTTTGTCATGCTGCGCCAGACGCCGGAGGGCCGCAATCTCTTTACGCTGCTGTTACAGCTGATGAACCGCTATTGCCGCGGTGTGATTGTCGAAGGCGTTGAAACGCTGGAAGAGTGGCGTGATGTGCAAAACTCTCCGGCTTTCGCTGCGCAAGGCTATTTTCTCTCTCGTCCAGTGCCTCTGGATACCCTTGAAGACGTAATTCTGTCGCTTTGATAAGGATGTAGAGCGCCTCCTTTCCTCTGCTGGACTATCTTTAGGACAGGCAAGGAAGAAAGTAAGGAGGTTAAACATGACGAGAACAGGCAAAATAACCACTTCAGTAATAGGGGTTTTCTTGTTGTTGATCGTCGTACTCATCATCGTGATTGCGACATTTGACTGGAACCGGCTCAAACCGACCATCAACCAGAAAGTCTCTACAGAACTCAACCGTCCCTTCGCCATACGGGGTGACCTGGGCGTGGTTTGGGAACGCCAAAAACAGGAAACCGGCTGGCGTAGCTGGGTTCCGTGGCCGCATGTTCATGCTGAGGATATCATTCTCGGCAACCCGCCGGACATTCCTGAGGTCACCATGGTGCATCTCCCGCGCGTTGAAGCCACGCTCGCCCCACTGGCGTTGCTGACAAAAACCGTCTGGCTCCCGTGGATCAAGCTGGTAAAACCCGATGCGCGGCTTATCCGCCTGTCGGAGAAAAACAATAACTGGACCTTTAACCTGGCAGGGGATGAAAACCGCGATCCCAATGCGCCGCCATCAGCCTGGTCTTTCCGGCTGGATAACATTCTGTTCGACCAAGGGCGCATCGCCATTAACGATAAGGTGACGAAGTCAGAGATTGAGATCCTGGTCGATCCGCTGGGTAAGCCGTTGCCCTTTAGCGAAGTGACTGGCGCAAAAAGTAAAGAGAGCAACGCCCACATTGAGGACTACGTGTTTGGTCTGAAAGCGCAAGGCCGATATAACGGCGAACCGCTAAGCGGTCGCGGGAAGATAGGCGGAATGCTGGCGCTGCGCAGTGAAGGAACTCCTTTCCCGATTCAGGCTGATTTCCGTTCGGGTAATACGCGTGTGGCGTTTATGGGTACGATAAACGATCCGATGAATATGGGCGGGGCGGATCTGCGGCTTAAATTCTCGGGAGATTCGCTAGGGGATTTGTACGATTTGACCGGCGTGCTGCTCCCGGATACGCCGCCGTTTGAAACCGACGGACATCTGGTCGCGAAAATTGACCCGGAAAAATCCTCTGTTTTTGATTACCGCGATTTTAATGGCCGAATTGGCGACAGCGATATTCACGGAACGCTGGCCTATACCACCGGTAAGCCGCGCCCAATGCTGAAAGGGGATGTTGAGTCACGCCAACTGAGGCTGGCTGATTTGGGGCCGCTGATCGGTGTGGATTCAGGCAAAGGGGCCGAGCGCGCCAAACAATCTGAACACCGCAAAGGTGAGAAGAGCGTCCAGCCCGCGGACAAGGTCTTGCCGTATGACCGTTTTGAAACCGACAAATGGAACGTGATGGACGCTGACGTACGTTTCAAAGGACGGCGTATTGAGCACGGCAGTAGCCTGCCGATCAGCGATCTCTCCACCCATATCATCCTGAAAAATGCCGACCTGCGCCTGCAGCCGCTGAAATTTGGCCTCGCGGGAGGCAGCATTGTCTCCAGCATCCATCTGGAAGGGGATAAAAAGCCGATGCGGGGGCAGGCGGACATCCAGGCTCGCCGCCTGAAGCTAAAAGCGCTGATGCCGGATGTGGAGCTGATGCAGAAAACGCTCGGTGAAATGAACGGTGACGCCAGGTTTAGCGGGAGCGGAAACTCGGTAGCGGCGCTGCTTGGTAACAGCAATGGCAACCTGAAGCTGCTGATGAACGACGGTTTGATCAGCCGGAATCTGATGGAAATTGTTGGCTTGAATCTGGGCAACTATCTTGTTGGACAGATATTTGGTGATGACGAGGTGCGGGTGAACTGCGCGGCGGCGAATCTGGATATTGTTAACGGCGTAGCCCGCCCGCAGATTTTTGCCTTCGACACGGAAAACGCGGTCATTAATGTCACTGGTACGGCGAGTTTTGCGTCGGAGCAACTGGATTTAACCATCGATCCGGAGAGCAAAGGCATTCGTATTATTACCCTGCGTTCGCCGCTGTATGTTCGCGGCACCTTTAAGAATCCGCAGGCCGGTGTGAAGGCCGGGCCGCTGATTGCGCGCGGTGCGGTTGCTGCCGCGCTGGCAACGTTAGTGACGCCCGCGGCGGCCTTGCTGGCGCTGATTTCACCTTCTGAAGGAGACGCTAATCAATGCCGGACCATTTTGTCGCAAATGAAGAAGTGATTTTTGCCGTTGTCGGATGGCGCTAACGCTTCGCTTCTGCGGCCTACATTTCATGCTCAACGTAGGCCGCAGACGGTGCTTACAACCAAAGAATCACAATGATTGATGGCGGGTTTCGTGGGTTAACAGCAGCGCAATCAGCGTTAACGCCGCCATTGATGCCAGATACGTACCGACCGCCGCCAGGCCGTAATTCGCCTGCAGCCATGCGGCAATGTAAGGGGCAACGGAAGCACCAAGAATCGACGAAACGTTGTACGAGAACGACGCCCCCGTGTAGCGCACTTCGGTCGGGAACAGCTCCGGCAGTAGCGCGCCCATCGGACCAAATGTCAAACCCATCAGGCTCAAACCAAGCAACAGGAAGGCGAACACCAGCACCGGATTGCCAGAGCCGAGCAGCGGTTTAAAGGCAAACAGCGCAAACAGAATAATAAGCGTGGTGATGATGAGCATGCTCTTGCGACGACCAAACGCATCGGCCAGCAGGCCCGCCACCGGCACCATGACGCCAAAGCCAATAACCGCCATCATCAGCATCCACAACACTTCATTACGCGGCAGGCCAAGCCCTACAGGCGCCGCGGCGGTGCTGAACGTCATGGAATAGACGGTCATGATATAGAACAGCGTATAGGTCGCCAGCATAATGAACGTGCCGAGGATCGTCACGCGGACATGTTTTGTCAGCAGGGTACCCAGCGGGATTTTCACCTGTTTTTTCGCCGCAGCCACTTTGGCAAAGACCGGGGATTCATGCAGCGAAACGCGAACGTACAGACCGATAATCACCAGCACCGCAGAGAAGATGAACGGTACGCGCCAGCCCCAGCTCATAAACTGCTCGTCGGTCAGCAGCCAGGAGAGCAGCAGGAAAGTGCCGTTGGCGAAGAAGAAGCCGATAGGTGCGCCCAACTGCGGGAATGATCCGTACAGCGCGCGTTTACGCGGCGGTGCGTTTTCCGTCGCCAGTAACGCCGCGCCGCCCCATTCCCCGCCCAGTCCTAAACCCTGACCAAAACGCGCCAGCGCCAGCAGCAGCGGGGCGAAAATACCGATAGTTTCATAACCCGGCAGCAGGCCAATGACAACCGTCGAGATCCCCATAGTGAGCAGTGAGGCAACCAGCGTGACTTTACGCCCTACGCGATCGCCAAAATGCCCGAACACAGCAGAACCGATAGGCCGTGCCACAAAGGCGATGGCAAAGGTGGCGAGGGACTGCAGCGTTGCCGCGGTCGGATCCCCCTGCGGGAAGAAGATATGGGGGAACACGATCACCGCGGCGGTGGCGTAGATATAGAAGTCGAAGAACTCAATGGCAGTGCCAATGAGTGAGGCGACGACGACTTTATTGCGCGAGTTGACCGGGGTGTGTTCCTGTTCGTTGTCGAGCGTTGTGGCTGTTGCTTGCATAATATTTTCTTATTTTTGGTCGAACGAAAGGTCATATTACGCACAGCAAAAGAGACATTTCAATCTGTAACAAACCTTGCGATTGGTCAAAAACAGAGCAAAAAGGGGATAATTTTTAGGCTGGAGATTTCACTTCCATGAAATGCTTCACATAATTTAAAACTTGGATGATAAAACTGGTTTTGGGTTAAACAAAAGTTACGGGCTGGATTTTAATTCTGATAATGCGCAGGATTTCGACGTAAGCATTGGGTTGGCCGGATAAGCGCAGCGTTATCCGGCAGTTAACAAAGATTAGCGGTGGGTTTTTCCTGGCATACGCGGGTCGTCTTTGTACTCCGCTGTGGCAATCCAGGCAGCGCAAAACAGAGTCAGACGGGCGAAGAAGTAGAAGAACGCCATTAAGCCAAGTACGGAACCAAACGCCGCGCCTGACGGCGATTGCACCAGTGATGGCAGCGTGTACGTCATGATCATTTTGATGACTTCAAACCCCAGTGCCGCGATAAACGTGCCGCGAATGAGCGCTTTTTTGCGCGGTCGGTGACGCGGTAGCCGCCAGAAAATCCAGAAGAACAGCAAGTAGTTGGCGAAAATAGAGATGGTCAGGCCGATCAGCCGCCAGGCGGGCTTCAGCCATTCGATGCCGTCGAGATACAGCGCAGAGATAATCATCTGCTGGGCGGAACCGGCGATGGAGGTAATGGACAGCGTAACAATCAGCGCAATCAGTAAGCCAATCAATGAGACAAAATCACGCAGATATTTGACCCAAATTTTTTCCTGATCCTGTGGGGTCCGCTCCCAGACATCCCGCGACTGGGCACGAATAGCTTCGCGCAGGTTTCCCATCCAGTTAATTCCGGAATAGAGCGCGATGGCAAGACCCACCAGACCGACGGTGGTTCGTTGCTGAACGGCGGTATTGATGGTGTTTTTCAGCGTGGAGGCGAGTGTCGGATCGCTGACGTTGAGCAGGATTTTGCTGAAGATATCCTGCAACAGCGTAGGGTGCGAAGCGAGAATAAAACCCGCGGCGGCAAACGACACCATCAGGATAGGGATCATCGACAGAAACGAGAAGTAGGTAATGGCGGCGCCAAACTGATTTCCCATACGATCGTTAAATCTCTCCGCGGCGCGAATCAGATGGGCAATCATGGGCTGACGTTGAATTTTATCGGCGAAGGTCAGGGCGGTTTTCAGCGCCTGGTTGGTCTTACCGTTGGTTTTTGTATTCTTACGCTCCAGGGTCTCAATTTTTGGGATTGGTGCGTGCTCAAGTTCCTGAATGGGGCGTTTAATCTCTTTTTCCTGCGTCATCAGGGCAGTAATCCTTGTTCTGTTCATTCTCAGGACAGTATAGCTTGTCAGTCCACATAGTCTTTCATCACGCCGGTCAGCCATTCCATAAACAGATGTACGCGGCGGGAGAGGTTACGGCGATGCGGATAGAGCAATGAAACCGGTAATGGTTCGGCGCGATATTGCGGCAATACTTCAATCAGCGTACCGGCGCGCAGGGCATCACGCACGCCCACGCGCGGTACCTGAATAATGCCCAGACCGGCAAGACATGCCGCATGATACGTTTCGGTACTGTTCACCGTCAGCATGCCGCCGGTTTTAACCCATTTAGCACCGTTGTCTGTCGCCACTTCAAAGCCTTGCGCACGTGTTCCCAAATTGACTGAGTAGTGAACCACCGCATGCGAGGCTAAATCCTCCAGGCTTTCCGGATAACCAAATCGGGCGAGGTATTGCGGGCTGGCGCAGTTAATCTGCGTGAGTTTCCCCAGCGGGCGCGCAATCAGCCCTGAATCTTTCAGCGTTCCCACGCGTACCACACAGTCGAAGCCTTCGCGGATCAAGTCCACCAGGCGGTCGCTGCTGCTAAGTTCGAGCTCAAGCCCCGGATACTGATGCAAGAAGCCCGGTAAGCGGGGCATCACCAGATTTCTCGCCACACCAACCGGCATATCGACGCGCAGCTTGCCGCTGATGCTGGCCGGGTCATGATGGAATAGCCCATCCAGTTCATCGAGATTGCTCAACAAATCTTTCGCTCGTTCGTAATAGATCATGCCGTCTTGCGTGAGCTGAACGCGGCGGGTTGTGCGGTGCAACAACTGTGTGCCCAGATGATTTTCCAGGGCCTGGATTTGACGCGATACGCTACCTTTAGGAAGTCCGAGGGTGTCTGCCGCGCGCGAAAAGCTCTCCAGTTCTGCGACGCGGATGAACAACTGCATTGCGTGAATTTTATCCATTCTCATGCCCTATTGTTGTTCTAAATGAAACAGTAATGCGCAGTTAGCGGTATTTATTGTTTTTCTACCACCTAATAAGCTTTGTCTCAATCTTCACAACACCTGAAATGAGGTTTCTTATGACGCAACGTATCGCATTGGTGACCGGCGGCGGCCGTGGACTCGGTAAAAACGCGGCGCTAAAGCTGGCGAGTAAAGGCATTGGTGTCATCCTGACGTGGAACAGCAATGAAAAAGAAGCGCAGCAGGTTGTAGATGAAATTCGCCAATCTGGCGGTAAAGCTGCAGCATTACCGTTGAACGTCGGAAATATTTCCACTTTCCCTCAGTTTGTCAAACAGGTGCAGGAAACCCTACAAACGCACTGGCAAAGCGACACCTTTGATTATTTATTGAACAATGCCGGAGTTGGCATTAACGCGCCTTATCCGGCGTTCACTGAAGCGCAATTTGACCAGCTTTTGGACATCCATTTTAAAGGACCTTTTTTCCTGACACAGAACCTGCTGGCGCTGATCAACAACGGCGGACGCATTCTTAATGTCTCGACCGGATTGTCGCGCTTTGCGCTACCGGGTTACAGCGCTTACGCTGCCATGAAAGGGGCGATGGAGGTGTTAACCCGTTATCAGGCGAAAGAGCTGGGAGAGCGCGGCATTACGGCGAATATTATTGCGCCTGGGGCAATCGAGACGGATTTTAGCGGCGGAAACGTGCGGGATAATGCGCAATTGAATGCCTACATTGCATCGCAGACGGCGCTGGGGCGTGTTGGGTTACCGGACGATATTGGCGACGCCATTGCTGCGTTGCTCAGCGATGAACTGGCCTGGATGACGGCACAGCGTATCGAAGTCTCTGGCGGGATGTTCCTGTAATTGACCGCCTCTTACTTAGCCTTTTGAGCAATCGAAAACCGGCGCGCCATCAGAAGTCAAAATATAACTGGTGGCGTTAGCCGGTATTATTTGGAATCTGATACCGCAATCGCGGTGCTGAAAGAGATCGGGGATAAACGTTCTGAAGAGTTCATTCTTCTTCGGGAGTGGATTTGTTGTATCAGAAACTATGATCACCTCCCCATTCTCATGCCCGAATGATCATTTAATGCGATATTTTGTTTTGTAACATATTTGTCTGTTATCGTGAATTCCTTATTTTTAGCTAAGAATATAAACTCCGGGTTATTAATATTAGTAATCCAGTTTTGAACGTCAAATATTAAGGATTTTCTGAAAATTTGACCCCGATTTTGATCCTTTGTGTGATTCTTTGGTTTCAGCTGTAACTATTTATAACGTCTGCTTCTTTCTTCTCCGTCTATCGGTAAAATGGCCTCCGCCAAATGGTGACTTCATATTTTGCCCCTCGGATAATACCCTTCCGCGTGTTAAGGCTAATATCTTATTCAGACGGAGATAAATAATGCAGTTAATAATGTTTGACAGGCAGTCAATATTTATTCATGGAATGAATGTAATTTTGCAAGAGCGTATTCCAGGAGTGAATGTTCAGGGTGTCAGTCAGGCAGATGATCTTTGGCGGACGCTGGAAGACAATCCTGATGCACTGGTAATGCTGGATGGAGATTTTGACGCTGAATTCTGCCGTAGCTTGCTGCAACAGATGGCAGAGCGCTTTGCGAAGGTAAAAGTGCTGGTAACCGCAACGGACTGCCGTAAAAAATGGCTACAGGAAGTCACGCAATTAAACGTGCAGGCCATTGTTCCGCGCGATTCTGATGCGGAAACCTTCACGCTGGCACTCAATAGCGTCGCGATAGGTATGATGTTTATCCCCAGAGATTGCATCACAGCGACCGAATGTGGCGGGCAAAATATCAGATTGCTCAGCGCGCGTCAGCGGGAGATTCTGACGATGCTGGCCGCCGGAGAATCTAATAAACAAATTGGTCGATTATTAAATATCAGCACTGGAACGGTAAAAGCCCATCTTGAATCGCTGTATCAGCGCCTGGAGGTAAAAAACCGTACGCAGGCGGCAATGATGCTAAACGACACCCTATAATGGGAAAATATTTCACAGTCAGACTGTTTCTGGCTGTGAAATAGCCCCCGGCCAGAATTCAGCACTGCAAAACCGGCTAATCCCCACGCTGAGCATCCATGCAATTAACGCTTCTTGTTGAAACCGATCTTGTATTTGCGGCATTTCCTTATGGATGAATGCCTCGCAGATATTTATATCCGCGAACAGCAATGTTTCGGCTTGCATCAGCATAATTGGGGCATCAAAGGATTCATCTGCGGTGATTTCGTGCCCGTAGCCAATGACCCAGATCCCCTTTTTGTCCTGATACTTTTCCAGCGACAGGCCCTGCCATTGCTTAATAAATGCGATACAGGCGGGCGTGAACTGCGTCGAATGTAGCGGCATAATAATCTCTGTACAAAAAGACCTATTTTAAGAAACACACCCCGTTACGCCAGCCGCCATCCAGCCATTTTTTACAGCAAAACGCCTGATGGCTTGGGCGGCTGATATTCCTGTTTTAACAGGCCGAAAATCCAGTCATCATGCCAGGTTTGATGTAGCCAGTAGCTTTCTCGCAGCGTGCCTTCGAGAATGAACCCGACCTTTTCCAGTAGACGCCGTGAGGCATCGTTTCCTGCGGTGACGCAGGCCGTCAGTCGGCGTAGTCCTCCGGCGGTAAACGCATAATCGCAAACGGCATGCAGGGATTCAGCGCCATAACCTTTGCCCTGCGCCTCGGGAGTGAGCAGAAAGCCGACCTCGGCACATTCATTTCTATCCTGAATATATCCGGTTACCCCAAGCGGTACGCCCGATGCCTTATCGCACAGGACCAGGCACAGCCAGTGTGGACTGCCGGGAGACCATTCAGGCAAGCGGGAGTCAAAGACTGTCCGTATCTCCTCTTCGGTACGCGAGTCAGCGACAAAGCGCATCACATCTGCGTTCTTCTGTAACGTTAAGAAAAACGCCCAGTCGTCATGTGTGAGCGGGCGGCAGATCAAACGCGAGGTTTTCAGTACAGGCACAGGCTTATCTCCAGAATAATTTTCAATGATTGTGCGGAAGTCACTGTAAAACATATTTATTTGCTATATGAATGTGTTTTAGTCTGTGGCGGCACAGCGCTGCATTTAAAAAAGATAACTACACACCATTGTGAGGCCGCACTTTTTGGGTCCTTTTAGGGAAGATAATGACCAATAGCGCGTTACAGGCGACATGTACACCATTCGAACATTGTTTGGGGATAATCCGGCAAGCCTCGGTAGAAATTTTGCTGATGCTTGGCGTGCGCGTCGCAGAGGGTAAAGATCCACGCTGGTTTCTCGAGCAGCTTGACCAGGCGCGATTGAATCTGGGAGGTTGGGGTGTTGTCGCCAGGCGGTTGCAGATGAATGACGCGCAATTGAGTCAGTTCACGTTGCGGCTACGCCATCTTCAGCAGAGCGTGCCGCAATATGAAAATGGCCAGGACGTCAGTGAAAACCAGCTGATTTCTGCGCTGCGCTTTGTCGCTTCTCTGGAACAGTTGCGCCAGCAACAGCCCCTCCTGAAGTATCCAACCGAGATTGAACGTGCAGAGCCGGATGCGCAGATGCGGGCGCAGCGTCAGCTTCGCGCAATAGAATTAACCCTCAAATCGCTGATTGCGCGGGTATGGCCGGATCAACATCCGCTCAACAGCTTCCTGAAACAGCACTTTGGCGGTGAACGTCTGCGTCGCTGGTTAAAGCTGGGAGAAAGTCGGGATGCGCTGGACGGCATGATGTTTAGCGAACTGGCGCTGATGGTTGTCGATAAGAAGTTATTCGTTCGGCATTTTAGCGAGATTTTTAACGACACCTCGGTGCTCATGTCGTTTGTTGAGCCACGTATCACGCTGAGGATGTTCCTGGATGACTGCCGCCTGGCCCGTAACTGCGTTATCGCGCAGCAGCCGCTAACCTCAGTACAGCTGCTGTTGCTGGATTGCCAGTACCGACAGATTACTCACCCTGTGCAGCGGGCATTTGAAGAACGGCGTACGCGCATTAATCCTGCGTCGTATATGGAGTCCGATGAGGCGACGGTTCGCCAGTTTTGGGAAAGCGCAAAGCAAAAAGACGAGCAGGCGGGGGGCGATAAACAGGAAATCGCAGACAGTATCGATCCGCCGGAGAAGCGTGCCAGGCGCACGGCGGAAGAACGTGAACAGCTGATTTCCGGCATGTTGTGGGTAGCGGTCGGCGTGATGGTGCTGGTGATTTCGCTGGGCGCGTTCTGGTTATTCATTTCGCCAGCGCCACAAGCGTCTTCCGGGCAATCTGTTGAAATCGTGCAGGAGGAGCCACGGCGTGATGCCCCTAGTGCGCGGGAGTCGGTGACCCGAATGGGCATCACCTGGGATGCCTTTAACATGCGCGCGGCTATCGAGCGCAACGACACCCGTGTGACGTCACTTTTCCTACAGGGCGGGATGGACTGGAAGCTGGCGTGGACGGAGCAGGCATTCTCGGCAGGCAATACCGAGGTGTTGAGGCTGCTGCTGCGTTACCCTTCGCAGATGAGTGAGAGTAAGCCATGTCGGCAGTTTATGACCACGGTCAGCCATGCGATGGCGAATGGGGCGTCACTCACATCGCTGCATAAAAGCTACCTGCAAAGTTTTTGTTCGGTGCCGGCGGTTGTCGCGCGTCAGCAGTATGACCTTGAACAGGCCGAGCTACGCGTTCGCGCGCAGCCAAGCCCAGAGAACAAGAAATGGCAGAAAATTCACGCCGAACTGTACGATGCGATTAACTGACGGTCTGATAATTCAGACCGTCAGATCTAGGGTTCGCCATACAGACCGATGAGTCGGCGCACCACGCCATTGGTCCAGCCAAAGCCGTCCTGCAACGGATATTCTCCGCCGCCGCCTTCGCGCGGCGCGGCGTCGGCGATGTGGTATTTTTCGATAAGCTTGTGGTGTTCCTGATAAAAGAGATTCACCGTTTTCAACCAGTTACGGGCGATTTCATCCCCGAGATGGTCGTCGCCGTAAAGTTTGAAACCCTGGATCGCCATCCACTGCAGCGGCGCCCAGCCGTTGGGTTTATCCCATTGCTCACCTGTTTCATGCTCCGTGGCTAAAATTCCTCCGGGGGTTAGCAGGCGGCTGCGGACCGCATTGGCAAGTCGGTCGGCTTGTTCATGCGTTGCCATGCCGACATACAGCGGCACAATACTGGCTGCAGAGAACAGGGCCATTTGTTCGCGCCGCCAATCGTAATCGCGATAGCAGCCGTTTTCATCGTCCCAGAGATAGCGATTCACCGCATCGCGGCGGTCATTGGCTTTCTGGCGAAACTGCGCTTCAGTGTCTTTGTCGCCTTTCAGTGCGGAAATATTGGCGATAGTGCTCTCCAGCTTGTAGAGGAACGCGTTCAGGTCAATAGGTATGAACTGAGTGGTGCGTATGCTGGCAAGACGGCCTGCATCGCGTAGCCAGCGCGAGGAGTAATCCCAGCCGGAGGCCGCGCCCGCGCGCAAATCCCGATACACTTCATTGGGTGGGCGACCCGAATGCTTGGCGGTTTCGACGTCTTCAAGCCACGACTCATCGCGCGGCGTATCACGATCGTCCCAATAGCGGTTGAGCAGGGAGCCGTCCGACATTCTGATCACGTGACGGTAGGCCTGGTTGAGTACCAGGGAATCTGCGCCATCCATCCAGAACGCGTACTCCATTTTTAGATGATCAAGGTAACGACGCGCGCCGCGTACGCCATCCTCTTCAAACAGTTCGACCATCAGCGCAAAGACCGGCGGCTGCGAGCGACTCAGGTAGTAAGTACGGTTACCGTTCGGGATGTGACCATAGTTTTCAATCATCCAGGCAAAGTTATCCGCCATACATTTCAGCAGATCTTCGCGACCGCTCTCCGCCAGACCCAGCATGGTGAAGTAGGAATCCCAGTAGTAGGTTTCACTAAAACGTCCGCCGGGCACAATATATGACTGCGGTAACGCCAGCAGCGAGGACCAGGGAATGTGGTCCTGTGGTTCGCGCGTCAGCACCGGCCACAGTTGATCGATATGCTCTTTCAACGAATTTGCCGGGTCAGAAACATATTCACTGGAGGGCGTTTCCGGGAGCCAGAAGTGGTTCTCGACGAAGCGTCGCAGATCAAAGTCGCGGTGGCGTTTAACCTTGCGATAGCGGATCAAAATATCCAGCGGATCCATTTTCGGCGCACAGTCGGGGAAGGTTTTGCTATCGGCAAACAGTTTCGACGACTGAACGTGTTCGAACAGCTCGAGGTAACGATCGGCGGGAGTTAACGCATCTGAGGCGGGTAACCCTTCAATCATCTCCGGTTCAGGCTCTGCCTCAATCATTTCATCCAGCTTTAACTCGCACGGATCCATTTCATAAAGCAGATCGATGTCGATCGTCATTTCTTCAGAAGGGGCGTGGGGTAGTTTCTGGTTGAGCATAATGCGAAAGACCTCCGATGGACGTTGAAAGATTAAGGCTATTGCCCGCTCGTCAATTAAGCGTAGACATTCGCTTCGGTATCTGGTGAGTAAAGCGTGCGGTCGATCACATTTTAGTGCTGCGCAATATCCAAAAAATAAATCTATCCCAATGAAAATAATGAATAATTCCGAATTCTGCGCAACCTGAAGATATTCCATTTTCAGAACATTCGATTGCAACGAGGTGTGAACACAACCTGGTAACGTTTAACTCTATAATAGGCACAGGCTATTCTATCGATAGTTCTCCTCCATGTAATTGCTTGATACTTATCAAAATAGTAATCCCCTCATTTCCTATGATGGTCAGGTCTGACAAAGACTGTCTATTAATTATTCTAATTTTCTGGGTCACAATAACTCACAACGGTGAGGGTAAAATAATGAAAATCATTACCCGTCTTACCGTGATTGCCATAGCTGGCGTCGCGATTTGTTATTTTGGATTATCCGGTTATGTGTGGTATCACGATAATCAACGGAGTAAACAGGCTGATGTTCAGGCCTCTACGCTGGAAGAAAATAATAAAGTACTAGGGTTCTTACGTGAAAAAGGATGCGATTATTGTCACACTCCTTCGGCTGAATTACCTTTCTATTCTTCTTTTCCCGTCGCTAAGCAGTTGATGAATTACGATATTCAACTGGGATACAAATCATTCAATCTGGAGGCCGTTCGTGCGGCGCTGGTCGCGGATAAACCCGTTTCGCAAAGCGATCTGAATAAAATTGAATGGGTGATGCAGTACGAGACTATGCCGCCGACGCGTTATACCGCACTGCACTGGGCTGGCAAGGTCAGTGATACGGAGCGAGCAGAGATCCTGGGCTGGATTGCGAAACAGCGTGAGCAGTACTACGCCAGTAACGATACTGCCACGCAGCATCGTAATGAACCTGTACAGCCGATACCGGAAAGCATCCCGACCGATGCCCGCAAAGTAGCGCTTGGTTTTACGCTTTACCATGACCCGCGTATTTCCGGCGATAGCACGATTTCTTGCGCGCACTGTCACGCCCTGAATGCGGGCGGCGTGGATGGCCGGAAAACGTCAATCGGTGTAGGCGGCGCGGTTGGCCCTATCAATGCGCCAACGGTATTTAACTCGGTCTTTAACGTTGAGCAATTCTGGGATGGCCGTGCGCCAACATTGCAGGCGCAGGCCGGTGGTCCACCGTTGAACCCTATCGAAATGGCGTCTAAATCCTGGGATGAAATTATCCAGAAACTGGACAAGGATCCGCAACTTAAGCAAGAGTTCATTGCCGTTTATCCGCAGGGATTCAGTGGGGATAATATTACCGATGCGATTGCTGAGTTTGAGAAAACGCTGATTACGCCAAATTCGCCGTTTGATAAATGGCTGCGTGGTGATGAAGCGGCCTTAACCGCTCAGCAAAAACATGGCTATCAGTTGTTTAAAGATAATAAGTGCGCGACCTGTCATGGCGGTATTATTTTAGGCGGACGTTCATTTGAGCCATTGGGGCTGAAAAAGGACTTTAATTTCGGCGAGGTCACTGCTGCAGATATTGGCCGCATGAACGTCACCAATGAATTACGTGACAAGCTGCGTCAGAAAGTCCCTGGATTGCGTAACGTTGCGCTGACTGCGCCTTATTTCCATCGCGGTGATGTGCCTACGCTCGACGGTGCGGTAAAACTGATGCTGCGTTATCAGGTGGGTAAAGAACTGCCGCAGGAAGATATCGACGATATCGTGGCATTCCTCGAAAGCCTTAATGGGGTATATACACCGTATATGCAGGGTAAATAATTTCTCTCTGGTCCAGATTCGGACGTAAAAAAACCGACTTCGCGTCGGTTTTTTTACGCTTCAGCCCGAGTTGGTGGTTCTGGCCGAAGTGAGAGTTCCATCATCTAACCCTTCAATCGTATTACCATACCGGTAGTATTGCAAGAATACGCTGGTTGTTTTGATTAAAACAACTGTATACTTATCCAGTTAGCTCTGAAGCATTTTCATTCCGGACGCGCGCTAAACGCTTTCTAAGTCCTGATCGGCTGTACGGGTGGTGCCGTTGGCCGATGCTCTGGCCGGAGTGAGAGTTCCATCATCTAACACTGGGACATGCGCCGTGACAGGCAATGGATGAGTAAGCGGAGGCATTCTCACTCCATCTGATGGAGAAAACGGGTGATTGATAAAGCAATCATCGTTCTGGGAGCGTTAATCGCGTTGCTGGAGCTGATCCGCTATCTGCTGCAACTGCTGAACTAATAGCGGAAACGTAACTAAGGGCAAAGAGCTAACCCCTCTTTGCCCTTTAACATTCCTGAAGCGCGATTAACGCATGGTGACAAACTCTTCAGATGCCGTTGGGTGAATGGCAACGGTGTTATCAAAGTCTTTCTTGGTTGCGCCCATTTTCAGAGCGACCGCGAAGCCTTGCAGCATTTCATCCATCCCAAAACCAATGCCATGAATACCGACAATCTTCTCTTCCGGACCGACGCAAACCAGCTTCATGCGGCACGGCTGACGGTGGGTGGTGACAGCGGTATACATCGCGGTAAACGATGATTTATACACTTTCACCTGATCATCGCCGTGCTGTTCGCGAGCCTGCTGCTCGGTCAGGCCCACGGTACCAATAGGCGGATGGCTGAAGACCACGGTCGGGATGTTGCTGTAGTCCAGATGCTCGTCCGGCTTGTTGTTAAACAGACGCTCGGACAGGCGGCGGCCCGCGGCAACGGCAACCGGCGTCAGCTCAACGGCCCCGGTGTTATCGCCGACGGCATAAATACCCGGCACGCTGGTGTTCTGGAATTTATCAACGACGATGTAGCCTTTTTCGTTGGTTTTCACGCCAGTAACCGCCAGGTTGAAGTTGTCGGTGGCAGGTTCACGACCGATCGCCCAAATCAGGCAATCTACCGTTTCGCTACGACCATCTTCCAGTTGCAGGGTCAGGCTACCATCAGCGTTTTTAACGACTGCTTTTGGTATCGCGTGAGTATGCAGAGCCGGGCCTTCGGCGTTCATCACCTCAACGAGCGTGTCGACGATCATCGGGTCGAAGCTGCGCAGCGGCGCGTGTTTACGCACGAACAGATGCGTTTCTGCGCCCAGACCGTTAATTACGCCCGCCAGTTCAACGGCGATGTAGCCTGCGCCAACAACGGCCACGCGTTTTGGCAGCGCGGGCAGCTCAAAGAAACCGTCGGAGTCGATACCATATTCCACACCCGGAATGCTCGGATGGCTCGGGCGACCACCGGTAGCAATCAAAATATGATCGGCAGTAATGGTTTCACCGTTCACTTCAATGGTTTTGGCATCCACAAAGCGGGCAAAGCCTTTAATCACATCGACATTATTTTTGCCCAGCACGTTGTCGTACGAGGTATGAATGCGATCAATATAAGCGGTACGCGTGGCGATCAGTTTATCCCAATCGAACTTATTGATGGTGGTGTCGAAACCGTAATCCGGCCCGTACATGTGGATTGCTTCGCGGACCTGTGCGGCATGCCACATCACTTTTTTCGGTACGCAGCCAACGTTAACGCAGGTGCCGCCTAGCTCTTTAGCTTCAATCAGCGCGCATTTCTGGCCGTACATTGCTGCACGGTTAATGGAGGCAATACCGCCGCTGCCGCCGCCAATAGCGATGTAATCATAGTGCTTGGTCATGACCGCTCCTTCATGTTCATTGTAGGGCGGAGAAGCGTTACGCCATCCGCCAAAATATTCGCGATTGTATACCTGAAATTAAAAGGTTCCACCGATGACTGCGATTACTCCGGCACGATCCAGCTTACCGACGTATGACCGGTTCCTGCCGGAACCAGTTTGCTGTGCAACCACGGCAGGACACTGTTCATCTGCTGCTCCAGCTTCCACGGCGGGTTTATTACAATCATACCGGACGCCGTCATGCCGCGCTGATCGCTGTCCGGACGCACCGCCAGCTCAATCTGCAGAATTTTGCGGATACCGGTGTCTTCCAGGTCGTGGATCATGCGTTTGATTTGCTGGCGCAGAACTACCGGATACCACAGCGCATAGGTGCCGGTTGCGAAACGCTTATAGCCTTCGTTAATACCGGTCACCACCGCCTGGTAGTCGCTTTTGATTTCGTAGGGGGGATCGATAAGGATCAGCCCGCGACGGGAAACCGGCGGTAATTTTGCTTTTAGCTGCTGATAACCATCGGCTTTGGCCACGCGTGCGCGCTCATCTTTCTGGAATTCGCCGCGCAGCAAAGGAAAGTCGCTCGGGTGCAGTTCCGTTAATTGCAGGCTGTCCTGTTCTCGCAGCAGCTGGCGAGCAATTAACGGAGAGCCGGGGTAATAGCGCAGTTGGCCGCTACGGTTGAAGTGCTTCACCACGCCAATGTAGGGTTCCAGTTCGGCAGGCAAATCGTCCTGCTGCCAGATACGGGCGATCCCTTCCAGATATTCACCGGTACGTTCGGCATGCTCACTGCTCAGCTGATAACGGCCTGCGCCAGCATGGGTATCCAGATAGAGAAACGGTTTTTCTTTCTCTTTAAGCGATTCGATGATCAGGCTCTGGACGGTGTGTTTAAGGACGTCGGCGTGGTTGCCAGCGTGATAACTGTGGCGATAACTCAGCATGGGTAAACGTGTTCCAGGTTATAAACGTAGGCCCGAAAACAGCGCAATATCGGGCGAAAATAAAGCGTATCGCCACAGTATACAGAAAAGTCGTCACTGCCGCGAAAGCGCAACGCCTGGCATTGAAATCCTCTACACTTAACCCCATTGTACAAATTAATATGCACAGCGCCGGATACGCGCTTCATTCACTCTTTTCAACAGGACCGCGCTAATGACCAATCCATTGCTGACCCCCTTCGAACTGCCGCCATTTTCTAAAATTCAGCCTGAGCACGTCGTGCCTGCCGTGACTAAGGCGCTGAACGATTGCCGCGAAAACGTTGAGCGAGTGGTTGCGCAGGGCGCGCCGTACACCTGGGAAAATCTTTGCCAGCCGTTGGCGGAAGTTGACGATGTGCTGGGGCGTATTTTCTCTCCGGTTAGCCACCTGAACTCGGTGAAGAATAGCCCGGAATTGCGCGAAGCCTACGAACAAACGCTGCCGCTGCTGTCTGAATACAGCACCTGGGTTGGACAACATGAAGGTCTGTACAAAGCGTACCGCGACCTGCGTGACGGCGATCATTATGCCACCCTGAACACCGCACAGAAAAAAGCGGTCGATAACGCGCTGCGCGATTTCGAGCTTTCTGGTATTGGTCTGCCGAAGGAAAAACAGCTGCGCTATGGTGAGATTGCCACCCGCCTGTCTGAGCTGGGCAATCTCTACAGCAATAACGTCCTCGATGCCACGATGGGCTGGACTAAGCTGGTGACTGATGAAGCGGAACTCTCCGGCATGCCGGAAAGCGCTCTGGCGGCTGCAAAAGCCCAGGCTGATGCTAAACAGCAGGAAGGCTACCTGTTAACGCTGGATATCCCAAGCTACCTGCCGGTGATGACCTACTGTGATAACCAAGGGCTGCGTGAGGAGATGTATCGCGCTTACTCCACTCGCGCGTCTGACCAGGGGCCAAACGCTGGTAAATGGGACAACAGCCCGATAATGGAAGAGATCCTCGCGCTGCGCCACGAGCTGGCACAGCTGCTGGGCTTTGAAAGCTACGCTTTTAAATCTCTGTCCACCAAAATGGCGGAAAACCCGCAGCAGGTACTCGACTTCCTTACCGACCTGGCGAAACGTGCCCGTCCTCAGGGCGAGAAAGAGCTGGCTCAACTGCGCGCCTTCGCGAAAGCAGAATTTGGTGTCGATGAGCTGCAGCCGTGGGATATCGCTTACTACAGCGAGAAACAAAAACAGCACCTCTATAGCATCAGCGACGAGCAGTTGCGTCCATACTTCCCGGAAAACAAAGCCGTTAACGGCCTGTTTGAAGTGGTTAAACGTATTTACGGCATTACCGCTAAAGAGCGCACTGATGTTGACGTCTGGCACCCGGAAGTACGTTTCTTCGAACTGTATGACGAAAACAACGAACTGCGCGGCAGTTTCTATCTTGACCTGTATGCCCGTGAACATAAACGTGGCGGGGCGTGGATGGACGACTGCGTCGGCCAGATGCGTAAAGCCGACGGTACGCTGCAAAAGCCTGTTGCCTACCTGACCTGTAACTTTAACCGCCCGGTGAACGGCAAACCCGCGCTGTTTACCCACGATGAAGTGATCACCCTGTTCCACGAGTTCGGCCACGGTCTGCACCATATGCTGACCCGTATCGAAACCGCCGGTGTTTCAGGTATCAACGGCGTGCCGTGGGATGCGGTCGAACTGCCGAGCCAGTTTATGGAGAACTGGTGCTGGGAGCCCGAAGCGCTGGCATTTATCTCTGGTCACTTTGAGACCGGTGAGCCGCTGCCCAAGGAGTTGCTGGATAAAATGCTGGCGGCGAAAAATTACCAGGCGGCGCTGTTTATTCTGCGTCAACTGGAGTTTGGCTTGTTTGATTTCCGTCTGCATGCGGAGTTTAACCCACAGCAAGGGGCGAAAATCCTCGAAACGCTGGCGGAAATTAAAAAGCAGGTCGCCGTGGTGCCGGGCCCAACGTGGGGCCGCTTCCCGCATGCCTTCAGCCACATTTTTGCTGGTGGCTATGCGGCGGGTTACTACAGCTACCTGTGGGCTGACGTGCTGGCGGCGGATGCATTCTCTCGCTTTGAAGATGAAGGGATTTTCAACCGTCAAACCGGACAATCGTTCCTCGATAACATTCTCACCCGTGGTGGTTCTGAAGAGCCGATGGAACTGTTCAAGCGCTTCCGTGGCCGTGAGCCGCAACTGGATGCAATGCTGGAGCATTACGGGATTAAAGGCTGATTATTCACGTGAAAATCTGCTTAGTAGATGAAACAGGCGCCGGAGACGGCGCCTTATCTGTTCTTGCCGCCCGCTGGAATCTTACGCACGATGAAGATAACCTGATGGCGCTGGTGATGACACCGGAACATCTGGAACTGCGCAAACGTGATGAGCCCAAACTCGGCGGTATCTTCGTGGATTTCGTTGGCGGTGCGATGGCCCATCGGCGCAAATTTGGCGGTGGTCGCGGCGAAGCGGTGGCGAAGGCGGTTGGCATTAAAGGCGATTACCTGCCGGATGTGGTTGATGCGACTGCAGGGCTGGGGCGCGATGCGTTTGTGCTGGCCTCAGTAGGCTGCCGCGTGCGAATGCTGGAACGTAACCCGGTCGTGGCGGCGCTGTTGGATGATGGCCTGGCGCGAGGGTATGCTGACCCGGAAATCGGTCCGTGGCTGCAGGAACGTTTACAACTGATCCACGCCTCAAGCCTGACGGCGTTAACCGATATCACCCCGCGTCCGCAGGTGGTGTACCTCGACCCGATGTTCCCGCATAAGCAGAAAAGTGCGCTGGTGAAAAAAGAGATGCGGGTGTTTCAGTCGTTGGTGGGGCCGGACCTGGATGCGGATGGGCTGCTGGAGCCTGCACGTCAGCTAGCCACTAAACGTGTAGTAGTGAAGCGCCCGGATTACGCACCGCCGCTGGCGGATGTCGCCACGCCGAACGCGGTAGTCACGAAAGGGCATCGGTTTGATATTTACGCGGGGACCGCGTAGTTTGTAGGCCGGATAAGGCGTTAGCCGCTATCCGGCATTACTGCTTAAACAAACGGTGCGTATGGGTCAGCCATCTCAAATGCGACGGCTCTTTCCGCTTTCGGCGGATAAATCAGTTCACTGACAATCGATACTTTCAGTTTCTTCGCTTCTGCGCGAGTGAGTTTGACCTGCTGATCCCATCCTTCGGTATACACCGCGCCCCACGCGCCGAGATCCAGACAGGTGACGTACATCTCCTGACGGTACGGTGAAGGTTCTACTCCTAGCAGGCTTGCAGCGGCGTTATTACCGGCAAATTTACCCAACAAAATAGCGTGCTGGCAGGTCATTAACGCATGGTTGCCTTTGTCATCGGTGGCGGCGTAGGCCACATCGCCAGTGGCGTAGATATCATCATGACCTAAGACCTGCAGATTGGCATTCACATGCAGGCGGCCCTGTCGATCGCGCGGGGCGTTAATCTGTGCTGTCAGGTTATTGGCCTGCACGCCGACGGTCCAGATAACTGTTTGAGAGGCAATAACCTGCCCATCTTTCAGCGTTACGCCGCCAGCATCCACGCTTTCTACTTCTGCATTTACCAACCATTCGATGCCCAGTTCAGCGGAGGCTTCGATTATCACGTCGCGTAATTCCTGGCTCCAGCGCCCGGCAGGCTGAGCACCGCGTTCAACTACGACCACTCTGGTCTTAGCATCGACACCCAGAATCTCACGCAGACGACCAGGCAATTCCAGCGCCATCTCAATCCCGGTAAAGCCGCCGCCACAGACCACCACCGTATTGCGAGCCTCACTTTCCGGCTGTAATGCCAGGTCTGTAATGTGCTGCTCCAGTGCGGTGGCGCTCTCGAGCTGGTCGAGGTCAAACGCATGCTCGGCTGCACCGACAACGGCGTCGCGGTTAACGTGACTCCCGCTGGCGAGTACCAGGCGGTCGTAGCGGCGCAGATGAATTTCTCCGTTGGCATCTTTCCAGCTCACCTCTTTAGAGTCCGGGATGATCTGCTCGACGTGACCTTGCAGGAAGTTGACGCCGGTAACGTCAAACAAGGGTTGCAGCGGGGCGACCAGGGTTTGTACGGCGCGTTCATAAAAGCGTGGGCGGACACGCAGCTCTGGCTGTGGTGCAATTACTGTAATATCAATGGCCTGCTGATGTTTATCCGCCAGTCGTGCGGCGCTTAATGCTGCCCACATACCGGCAAAGCCGGCGCCCACGATCAGAATTCGTTTACGCATTGGGGGGTTCTCTCTGGTGACTACGAATAATTTACTCGGATTTTATTTGTCGGAGTTAAGAATTGCAATGCGATCAGGATCCTTTTTGTCCTGATGTCGTAGGGTGTTTGGTTATCTATTTGATAAATATATGATTAAAGTTTTATATAAATATGGGTTGTGCTGCTGTCTGGAATGAATGAGACGAAAAAGCTACAATTAACTCAGATTCATTTTGGCTGAGATAAGAGAATGGCATTTTACAGTTCCGGGGTTGAGTACGGCATTCATAGCCTGATGTGTATGGTCGACAGCAAGGGCGACGCGCGGGATATGAGCGTGCGGGAAATTGCCGAGCTGCAAAGCGTGCCGTACGACTACCTGGCGAAAATTTTCACCCGTTTGTCGAAAGCGGGCCTGGTGCGCAGCATTGAGGGAAAGGGCGGCGGTTTCCAGTTGGCTAAACCTGCTGAACACATTACGGTGCTGGACGTGGTGAATGCCATTGATGGCGATAAGCGCATCTTTGAGTGTCGTGAGATTCGCCAACGGCTGGCGGTATTTGAGGAGCATCCGCCGGAGTGGGCCTGTGAAGGCATTTGTGGTGTGCGCTCGGTAATGGATATGGCTCAGCAGCGAATGGAAGAAGCGCTCGGTCAGCATACGATTCTGGATTTGGCACGCAAAATGTACCGTAAAGCGCCGGACACTTTTGTGGTCGAAGTTCAGGAGTGGATTAACGCGCGCAAAGGGTAGCGATTGAAAATGCCCGGTGCTCATCCTCGGTGAGAAGCGTTTTCCGCTGGCGTGATAAAACTGAAGTCTTAATCAACGCAATATCGTTCATGGTCATGTCCATTCATGATGACCTGTTTGTATAAACTACGCTCTTACAATGCAGGACTTAAAAGGCAAAAAAAAACCGCGATGTGACTCGCGGTTAATGTTAAAAAAAGCTTATTTACTGCTATCTGGCGTATTAATCATTCGGTTCAGCCAGGGCACCATAATCGCCATCACCACCGTGACAGCCAGGGTGACCAGGCCTATCTTACTGAAGACGTTGGTGTAGATCGGCAGAGTTTGCAGCGGGTCGGTGATGTTCTCCGGTACGGCAGTAAACGTGGCGACATACCCGCCCATCAGGAAGGCGGCGGCTTGCGTCAGGAACCACATCCCGAGAATAAAGCCCATCAGGTGCTGCGGCACGAGAGCGGCGACCATCGCCAGTCCCAGGGCACTAATCAGCAGTTCACCCAGGCTCTGGAACAGATATACCAGCACGATAAACCACGGCGATGTCAGCCCCTGCGCATCCGCAAACCACATCCCGGCAGCGGCTGCCGTTAGGAAGCCCAACGAGCACAGGAACATACCGAGCGTAAATTTCATCGGCATAGTCAGGTCTTTGCCTTTGTTTCCCAGACGGGTATAGATCGCGGCCAGTACCGGACTTGCCAGCACCACCCAGAACGGGTTCAGCGCCTGGAAGCTCACTGGGTTAATGGCGAAACCGAGAATTTCATGGTGCACGTTATTGATAGCAAAGAAGTTCAGCGATGTCGGCATCTGCGCGTACAGCACGTAGAACACAACCGCTTCCAGCATCAGGATGAAGGCCACGAACATCTTGTTGCGCCCGGTTTTATCCAGTTTGAATGCCTGACGGAAGAAGATGATAGTCACGGCAATCGACAAGACGATCAGCACCAGGTTGGCAATCTGCACGTTGTGCATCAGCCAGGCGCAGATAAATACCATCACTACCGTACCGGCCAGCACGTACAGTAGGTTACGGAAATTCAGCGGTTTATGGTCTGGCTCAGAACCGATATTTTTTACCATCCCACGGCAGGCAAAGTAGACCAGCAGCGCGACGATAAGCCCGGCCCCGCACAGGTTGTAGGTCACCGCGTAGCCAAACTTATCGGCAATCACCGGCGCCAGCGACAGCGACAGCAACGAACCGATGTTAATCGACATATAAAACAGGGTGAAAGCACCGTCCAGACGGGCGTCTTTTGGTGGATAGCATTTTGACAACAGGCTTGCCGGGTTGGCTTTAAACAGCCCGTTACCGACGGCAATGGTACCCAAAGCAATAAAGATCAGATCGGGCTTGAGCAGCGACATCCCGGTCATGAAGTAGCCGATTGCCAGCACAATGGCACCGAGAACCAGCGTGCGCTTGGTGCCTAACAGGTGGTCGCCGACGTAGCCGCCGATCGAGATCAGGCCGTAGACCAGCGCAGCAAAGGCACCAAAGGTGACAAATGCCTGTTCCTGTGAAAATCCTAGCTGCTTAACAAAGAATACCGCCAGGATGCCCTGAACGCCGTAATAGCCAAATCGTTCCCATAATTCCACAAAGAAGATCATGAAGAACGGACGAGGTTGCTGCAGCAAGCCCGTAGGTGCAGTTTTATTCATATTCCATCGCCTTTCAAAGCCATCCCGAAAAGTATGAACGCGTATGCTTAAACGCGCCGAAAAAGTCTTATTTTGTTATAGACTGCGGCTATTGGCCGCGAGAGTAGAGTATTATAGAGATGGTTTTCGATCCAATTAGTTGATCACACTAATTATGATTTGTTTGTTGGATTGATGTACTAATTGTGTCCGAATGATAAAAACAAAAACGCCCGCACAGGCGGGCGTTTACAGGCTTAACTACTTGCAGCAGGCCGGGCTATATCCCGGCGGCAAGTATTTTATGCTTCTTCGTCGTCACGCAGCGGAACAATCAACATGTCGACGTGGACGGTGTTGATCAGTTGGCGCGCGGAGGACATCAGTTTGCTCCAGAAATCCTGGTGGTGACCACAAACGACCAGATCCATGTCGTATTTTTTGATGGCATCAACCAGAACCTGACCCAGGTCGCCGCTACCGCTCAGGGTTTCGGTGATAGGGTAGCCTGCGTTGGTGGACAGCTCGGTTAACGCGTGGTGGGTTTCTTCAGAAATGCGTTTCTGCATGTCGCCCAGATTCACGTCGATAAGGCCGGTGTACAGGTCGGAATAGTTTACGTCAACGTGGATAAGGGAAACTTTAGCATTGTAAGGCCGCGCCATAGAGACCGCTTTTTCAACCAGAACTTTGCTTTCCGGAGAAAGATCAACCGCGATAAGAATGTGTTTATAAGCCATAGTGTTACTCCTTCCATAAGTTGTCGATGACTAGCCTGCTGGCGTTTCTCTGCCGCCGCGTCATCCGCGTCCTGCGAACCTTGTGCGCGGGGCTAGCCCAGTCGTAAAAACGTACCATATAAGGACTATCCTTACATTATAGCGACCAGAATAATCCGTCAATCCGCCTTGCTTGCCAAGCAGTTAAACAAATTTTTTAGTTAATTGCATTGATAGCGATTAACCTTCTGGCAAAAAAATTAACTAATCTCCTACACTATCTAGAGGGGCGTTCGAATGCGTGATACTAATACGAACGGTTTCTTCAGTACTCTTCACTGAATGGTTTGGCAGGGTATCGGGGAGCGGTAGTCCCGGAAAGGAGTTCCGTGGGCGGGTCGCCGGGGAGGGGGTATGATAAGCACCATTGCATTGTTCTGGGCTTTATGTGTCGTTTGCATTGTTAATATGGCGCGCTATTTTTCTTCGCTACGCGCACTGCTAGTAGTACTTCGTGGTTGCGATCCATTGCTTTACCAGTATGTAGATGGAGGGGGCTTTTTTACCTCGCATGGGCAACCGAACAAGCAGATGCGTCTGGTGTGGTATATCTACGCTCAGCGTTACCGCGATCATCATGATGATGAATTTATTCGCCGCTGTGAGCGGGTTCGCGGTCAGTTCATTCTCACCAGCGCGCTATGCGGCCTGGTGCTAATCAGCATGGTTGCGCTGATTATCTGGCACTGATTCCAACGACAGATACAAAAAAAGCGGGCCAGTTTCCTGACCCGCTTTTTTACCGCGCATTCGCTTAGATAAGCTTCAGGGAGAGCCAGTACAGCCCGCCGGAAAGAAGAATTGCTGCTGGCAGGGTGAAGACCCAGGCCATCAGAATGCTGGTCACTGTTTTACGTTGCAAACCGCCGCCATCAACAACCATTGTTCCCGCAACGGAAGAGGAGAGAACGTGTGTGGTGGAAACGGGCATACCGGTGTAGCTGGCAAGACCGATAGAGACTGCGGCGGTCATCTGCGCCGACATCCCCTGGGCATAGGTCATGCCTTTTTTACCGATTTTCTCACCGATAGTGGTTGCCACGCGACGCCAGCCAATCATCGTACCAATACCCAGCGCCAGTGCGACGGCCATAATGATCCAGATAGGCGCGTACTCAATGGTGCTCAGCATGTCAGATTTCAGTTTCTTCAGCAGACGCTGATCGTCAGCGCTTACGCCAGGCAGCTTAACCACTTTATCGGTGGTATCAGAGATGCACAGCATAATACGGCGCAACTGACCACGCTGTTCGACGCTTAACTTGTCGTAGGTTTCCAGATTCGCCAGCATACCTTTCGCACGTTCCAGCGCGTTGATGGTATTCGCCGGGTGGCAATGGAACTCGGTCGGCGTCGCTGGTGCCGCATCCGTCGGGGACGGAATCAGCTGGTCTACGCCTGTGGCCTGTTTAAGCAGGTCAGGGCGCTGCTGGAAGAAGACTTCGACGTTATTGATTGCATCGCGGGTACGGGTAATTTCGTAACCGGAAGCATTCATATTCACCACGAAACCTGCTGGCGCTACGCCAATCAGCACTAGCATCACCAGACCAATGCCTTTCTGACCATCGTTCGCGCCGTGAGAGAACGCCACGCCGATAGCGGAGAGGATCAGTGCAATACGCGTCCAGAACGGCGGCTTTTTCTTTCCATCTTTCTTTTCACGTTCTGCCGGCGTCAGGTGGATACGGGCACGTTTTTTCGTACCGCTCCAGTAGCGACGCAGAATGAAAATAAGACCACCTGCAACCACCAGACCGACAATAGGTGAGATGATAAGCGAGGCAAAAATACCGATAACTTTCGGGATGTTAAGTGCATCCACCACCGAGGTGCCGTTCATCAGCGCATTGGTTAAACCAATACCGATAATGGCGCCAATCAGCGTGTGGGAGCTGGATGCAGGCAGACCAAAGTACCAGGTACCCAGGTTCCAGATAATTGCCGCCAGCAACATGGAGAATACCATGGCGAGGCCATGTGACGATCCCATATTAAGCAGCAGATCCGTTGGTAACATATGCACGATGGCATACGCCACGCTGAGACCACCCAGCAAAACACCAAAGAAGTTGAACACCGCAGCCATGACCACCGCCAATTGCGAACGCATTGCACGGGTATAGATCACAGTTGCGACAGCATTGGCTGTATCATGGAAGCCATTAATTGCTTCGTAGAACAGCACGAAAGCCAGAGCAAGCAATAGTAAAAGCCCGGTATGTAAATCCAGGCCAGCAAACAAATGTAGCATAGGACGTTACGCCATTTTGAGGACATGAACGCGGCGCATTATCAGTGACTTTGGCGGCGCGGGCAAAGTGAAATATAGAGTTTTTTTGATTTGTCTCCTGCTTTGTTTTACACCACTAAAGAATTATCCTATATATTTCAGATAAATACCCTTTATCGGTAGTTTGGTGCTGGTGCGACCACTGAGGAATCTTTACAATTCACTCCCGCTTTTTAGAGAGGATCGCAACGTGGAAAGGTTTGATACCGTTATTATAGGCGCTGGCGCAGCGGGTATGTTTTGTGCCGCGCAGGCAGGACAAGCAGGTAGTCGCGTACTGCTAATTGATAATGGTAAAAAGCCCGGGCGCAAGATTCTCATGTCTGGCGGGGGCCGCTGCAACTTTACCAACCTTTATGTCGAGCCGGCTGCGTATTTGAGCCAAAACCCGCATTTTTGCAAATCGGCGCTGGCGCGTTATACACAGTGGGATTTTATCGATCTGGTGGGTAAGCACGGTATTGCCTGGCATGAAAAAACGCTAGGCCAGCTTTTCTGCGATGATTCCGCCCAGCAAATTGTCGATATGCTGGTGGATGAGTGTGAAAAAGGTAACGTAACTATGCGGTTACGTAGCGAAATCCTGAGCGTTGAGCGAGATGGTGACGATTTTATCCTGGAATTGAATGGGATGAGTGTCGGCACGAAAAAGCTGGTTATTGCCTCCGGTGGTCTCTCTATGCCGGGTCTGGGCGCGACGCCGTTTGGTTATAAAATTGCGGAACAGTTCGGCCTGAACGTTTTGCCTACGCGCGCAGGGCTGGTGCCTTTCACCTTACATAAGCCGCTACTGGAGCAGCTTCAGGTGCTCTCTGGCGTATCCGTTTCTTCCGTTATCACCGCCGAGGACGGCACCGTATTTCGTGAAAATCTGCTCTTTACGCACCGCGGGCTTTCTGGTCCGGCCGTGCTGCAAATTTCCAGTTTTTGGCAGCCAGGTGAATTTGTCAGCATTAATTTGTTGCCGGATGTTGACCTCGCGAGCTTCCTCGATGACCAACGTAGCGCACACCCTAATCAAAGCTTAAAGAACACCCTGGCAATGCAGTTGCCAAAGCGTCTGGTGGAATGCTTACAGCAGTTAGGGCAAATCCCGGATGTCTCGCTGAAGCAGCTTAATGTACGCGATCAGCAAACGCTGGTTGAGACGCTGACCGAGTGGCGGGTGCAGCCGAACGGTACGGAAGGGTATCGTACCGCTGAAGTCACGTTGGGCGGCGTCGATACCAACGAGCTGTCATCGCGCACGATGGAAGCGCGCAAAGTACCGGGACTCTACTTTATCGGCGAAGTCATGGACGTCACCGGCTGGCTGGGCGGCTATAACTTCCAGTGGGCGTGGTCGAGCGCCTGGGCATGCGCGCAGGATTTGACACCTGCCTGACCGTGGTGCCCGACAACCTGGGCTGCCGGGCGTTATCATTAGTTCAGACCAAGAAAATACTGGGCGATTTTAAAGTAGATAATCAACCCGGTACCGTCGATAAGCGTGGCGATAAACGGGGCGGAAACCACGGCGGGATCAATGCCGATACGCTTGAGCACCATGGGGATCACTGATGACACCACGGCGCTCCACAACGTAATGCAAACCAGCGTCAGGCTAACGATTAGCGTGATTTCCACTCCGATACCCATCATCCACGCGCGCAAGCAGCCTGCCAGACCCAGCGTCAGGGCGATCAGCAGCGAAGTTGAAACTTCTTTGCGGATCACCCGACCCATATCGCGCAGCCGCACTTCTCCCAGCGCCATTGAACGTACCAGCGTTGAGGTGATCTGCGTACCGCTGTTGCCGCCAGTACCAATTAATAGTGGAATAAAAAAGGCCAGTGCAATAGCAGATTCCAGCGCCTCTTCAAAATGTTGAAGAACGCTGCTGGTATAGGCTTCTGCGACAAAAAGCAGCAGGAGCCAGACAGAACGTTTTTTCCACAATGTCCACGGGCTAATCTCCAGGTAGGGTTTTTCCAGCGGCAACGTTGCCCCCTGAAGCTGAACATCTTCGGTAACATCATCTTCCTGTAGATGAGCGATCTCTTTTTCCATCAGACAACCGACCAGCTCACCTTTCTCAACGACAGCCACCAGATCGAGTTCGCGTTCGGCTAACTCGGCAACGACCTGTGCCCGTTCATCATCAGGCTTTACATGAAACAAACAACTGTCCGTAAGATGGTTGATGTTCAGCGATGTATCTTTTTCCTGCAATAAGCGCTTGATGGATAACACCCCGCGCAGCGCTTTTCCAGCCACAACAAAGACCTGGCCTGGAATATCATCCGTTGTGAGCTGGGAGACAAAGTATTCACGAGCGCCGTTCACGCTGAGATGATCCGGCAGGGTAATAAAATCGGTGCGCATATATTGCGCGATAGCATCGCCATTGAAATCCGGCATAGGATGATGGGCGGCGCAGAGTGGGATAGATGACATGGTGTAATTCCCTATAAAAATCTCTCATAGGGGCGAACAAGACAGGGTTAGCGCAGGCGGATCCCTACGTCCTGGTTTTAGCACTGAACAACGTATCTGTCCGATGGTGAAATCGTCAGAAGTTACCTTGGCAACACCTTGATTCGATGGATGCCTGTATTTCCCTGAGTGGCCTCTCTCGATACCAGCAGGGCGGTAACTTGTATTTGTACAGGAGCCTCGCCATAACGAGATCGGTAAATGAGCCACTATTATAGCGATGTCTAATTATTGATTATGTTTATAGTTGTGAATGTTTATCAATCGTTGATATACGAAATATTCCCTGTGCCAGAGCGCGATAGGGCTGAAGTGGAAACTACAACCGAATAGACATATTGAATCCAGGTGTTAGTATTCAATAGATAGCAGTTATGAGTATGCGTGTTTCATTTCCGGCCAGGAACGCTGATGATGACAACATTACTACCCGATTTCACAGCATTTTCGTCATTCACTTCCTGCGCGGCGCAGGTTGCCTTAACGCCTGTCCGCTCTCTGGCCATGGTTTCTTATTCCTTCTCATCCCGGATGGAATCTCCCGCTGAATAGCTATTCAGTGGGCTTTGTGACACGCATCGTTTGATAACAGGGATTACGGCGGGTCGAATATGGATAAGTTTAAGCGTCATGTGATGTGGTGGGGGGCGGGCATCCTGGTCGTGGTGGCCGCGATAGCATGGTGGATGCTCCGCCCTGCCGGAATACCGGAGGGGTTCGCAGCCAGCAACGGCAGAATTGAAGCCACCGAAGTGGATATTGCTACCAAGATTGCCGGGCGAATTGACACGATCCTTGTGTCGGAAGGGCAGTTCGTTCGTCAGGGCGAGGTGTTGGCGAAAATGGATACTCGCGTGCTTCAGGAGCAGCGGCTGGAAGCGATCGCGCAAATCAAAGAGGCCGAAAGCGCGGTGGCGGCGGCGCGAGCGCTGCTGGAACAGCGGCAAAGTGAAATGCGCGCCGCGCAGTCGGTAGTAAAACAGCGCGAGGCGGAGCTGCAGTCGGTTTCTAAACGCCACGTGCGTTCCCGTTCGCTATCCCAGCGTGGGGCCGTATCTGAGCAACAACTGGATGACGATCGGGCCGCGGCAGAAAGCGCACGTGCGGCGCTGGAATCCGCAAAGGCGCAGGTCTCAGCGGCAAAAGCCGCAATTGAAGCCGCTCGCACCAGCATCATTCAGGCGCAAACCCGCGTAGAAGCTGCGCAGGCCACCGAACGTCGTATTGCGGCTGATATTGATGACAGCGAGCTGAAAGCCCCGCGCGATGGTCGCGTGCAGTACCGTGTTGCTGAACCGGGTGAGGTGCTTTCTGCGGGCGGGCGCGTCCTGAATATGGTCGATCTCAGCGATGTCTACATGACGTTCTTCTTGCCTACCGAACAGGCTGGCTTACTGAAGATTGGCGGCGAAGCGCGCCTGGTGCTGGATGCCGCACCGGATCTGCGTGTTCCGGCGACCATCAGCTTTGTGGCAAGCGTCGCGCAGTTCACACCGAAAACGGTTGAAACCAGCGATGAGCGGTTGAAGCTGATGTTCCGCGTTAAAGCGCGGATCCCGCCAGAGCTGTTGCAGCAGCATCTCGAGTACGTGAAAACCGGTCTGCCGGGCATGGCGTGGGTGCGTATCGATGAAAATCGAGCCTGGCCTGACGACCTGATGGTGAGGTTGCCGCAATGACGCATCTGGCGCTGGTTCCCGTTCCTCCCGTGGCGCACCTTGACGGCGTGAGTCAGCATTACGGGAAAACGGTAGCGCTGAACAATATCACGCTGGATATCCCCGCCCGCTGTATGGTGGGGCTGATTGGCCCGGATGGCGTCGGAAAATCAAGCCTGCTGTCGCTCATCTCCGGCGCGCGAGTCATTGAACACGGTAACGTGATGGTGCTGGGCGGCGATATGCGCGACCCGAAACATCGCCGGGATGTCTGCCCGCGCATTGCCTGGATGCCGCAGGGGTTGGGGAAAAACCTGTACCACACGCTGTCGGTGTATGAGAACGTCGATTTCTTTGCCCGGCTATTTGGCCATGACAAAGCGGAGCGCGAAGCGCGGATTACCGAGCTGCTGAACAGCACCGGACTGGCGCCGTTTCGCGATCGTCCGGCCGGGAAACTCTCGGGTGGGATGAAGCAAAAGCTGGGGCTGTGCTGTGCGTTAATCCATGACCCGGAACTGTTAATTCTCGATGAACCTACCACCGGGGTCGACCCGCTGTCCCGCGCCCAGTTCTGGGATCTGATTAACAGCATTCGCCAACGGCAGACCAACATGAGCGTGCTGGTTGCGACCGCCTACATGGAAGAAGCCGAGCGCTTTGACTGGCTGGTGGCGATGAACGCCGGGGAGGTGCTGGCCACCGGGAGCGCGCAGCAGCTACGCGAAAAAACCAACTCCGACACGCTGGAGCAGGCGTTTATCGCGCTGTTACCCGAAGCCCAGCGCCAGGCGCATAAGCCAGTGGTGATCCCGCCGTATCACGCTGAGCAGGAAGAGATTGCCATCGAGGCGAAAGATCTGACCATGCGCTTCGGCAAGTTCGTGGCCGTTGACCACGTTAACTTTCGTATTCCGCGCGGGGAAATCTTCGGTTTTCTCGGCTCCAACGGCTGCGGTAAATCCACCACCATGAAAATGCTCACCGGGCTGCTACCCGCAAGTGAAGGTGAGGCGTGGCTGTTTGGGCAAGCGGTTGACCCGAAGAATATCGATACCCGTCGCCGGGTAGGCTATATGTCGCAGGCGTTTTCGCTCTACAGCGAGCTGACCGTACGGCAAAACCTCGAGCTACACGCGCGGTTGTTCCATATCCCCGAAGCAGAAATCCCGGGGCGGGTACAAGAAATGAGTGAGCGCTTTTCGCTGACCGATGTCGAAGACGCGTTGCCTGGCGCGCTGCCGTTGGGGATCCGTCAACGCCTGTCGCTGGCGGTGGCGGTGATCCATCGCCCGGAGATGCTCATTCTCGATGAACCAACCTCCGGGGTCGATCCGGTGGCGAGAGACATGTTCTGGCAACTGATGGTCGATCTGTCGCGTCAGGATAAAGTGACCATTTTTATCTCCACCCATTTTATGAACGAAGCGGAGCGCTGCGACCGTATGTCGCTGATGCACGCCGGAAAAGTCCTGGCCAGCGGTACGCCGCAGGAGCTGGTGAAACAGCGTGGTGCCGCCAGTCTGGAAGAAGCGTTTATCTCCTGGTTACAGGAAGCGGCAGGTCCGGCGCCGGAGGCTCAGTTACCGCCAGCCAATGTCCCGTCAGTGCATGAAAACAGTCAGCCGCCGCACCAGGGATTTAGCCTGCGGCGCTTGTTCAGCTACAGCCGCCGCGAAGCGCTGGAGCTGCGACGTGATCCGGTACGTTCAACGCTGGCGCTGATGGGCACGGTGATCCTGATGCTGATCATGGGCTACGGCATCAGCATGGATGTGGAAAACCTGCGTTTTTCGGTGCTCGATCGTGATCAGACAGTCAGCAGCCAGGCGTGGACGCTGAATCTGGCGGGATCGCGCTATTTTATCGAGCAGCCGCCGCTCACCAGTTATGACGAGCTGGACAAACGGATGCGCTCGGGCGAAGTCGCGGTAGCCATAGAGATCCCGCCAAATTTTGGCCGCGATATCGCGCGTGGAACGCCGGTGAAGATTGGCGTCTGGGTCGATGGCGCAATGCCGAGCCGTGCGGAAACGGTCAGAGGCTACGTGCAGGCGATGCACCAGACCTGGCTGCAGGATGTGATGGCGCGTCAGCCAAATACCAGCGGGCAAAACGGACTGATGACCATTGAAACTCGCTATCGTTACAACCCGGATGTGAAAAGCCTGCCAGCGATTGTTCCGGCGGTGATCCCGCTGCTGTTGATGATGATCCCCTCCATGCTCAGCGCTCTGAGCGTGGTGCGTGAGAAAGAGCTGGGGTCGATTATCAACCTGTACGTGACGCCCACTACCCGCAGCGAGTTTTTACTCGGCAAACAGTTGCCTTACATCGTGCTGGGCATGCTGAACTTCCTGCTGCTGTGCGCGCTGTCGGTGTTTGTATTCGGCGTCCCGCATAAGGGGAGTTTTTTGACCCTGACGCTGGCCGCGCTGCTGTACGTCACCATTGCCACCGGGCTGGGATTGTTAATCTCCACGTTTATGAAAAGTCAGATCGCCGCCATTTTTGGTACGGCGATTATTACGCTGATCCCGGCGACGCAGTTTTCCGGGATGATCGACCCGGTCGCCTCGCTGGAAGGGCCGGGACGGTGGATTGGCGAAATTTACCCGACCAGCCATTTTCTGACCATCGCGCGCGGGACGTTCTCTAAAGCGCTGGATCTGACCGATCTCTGGCCGCTGTTTATTCCGCTGGCGGTAGCCATTCCAGTGGTCATTGGTCTGAGCGTATTGCTGCTGAAAAAACAGGAGGGGTGATGCGCCGATTACGGAATATTTATAACCTCGGCATCAAAGAGTTACGCAGCCTGCTGGGTGACAAAGCGATGCTGACGCTGATCGTCTTCGCCTTCACGGTCTCGGTTTACTCTTCCGCGACCGTTCTGCCAGGGTCGCTGCACCTGGCGCCGATTGCTATTGCCGATATGGACCAGTCGCAGTTGTCGAATCGCATTGTGAACAGTTTTTATCGTCCGTGGTTTTTACCGCCGGAGATGATTACCGCCGATGAGATGGATGCCGGGCTGGATGCCGGGCGCTATACCTTCGCTGTGAACATTCCGCCTGATTTTCAGCGCGATGTACTGGCTGGGCGGCAGCCGGATATTCAGGTTAACGTCGATGCCACGCGGATGAGCCAGGCCTTTACCGGCAACAGCTATATCCAGAATATCATTAGTGGCGAGGTGAACAGCTTTGTGTCGCGTTACCGCGATAACAGCGAGCTGCCAGTGGCGCTGGAAATGCGTATGCGCTTTAACCCTAATCTGGAACCCGCCCGCTTTGGCGCGGTGATGGCGATTATCAACAACATCACCATGCTGGCGATTGTGCTTACCGGGTCGGCGCTGATTCGCGAGCGTGAACATGGGACCATTGAGCACCTGCTGGTGATGCCGGTGACGCCGTTTGAAATCATGATGGCAAAAATCTGGTCGATGGGGCTGGTGGTGCTGGTGGTTTCCGGTCTGTCGTTGATGCTGATGGTAAAAGGTGTGCTTGGCGTACCGATTGAAGGCTCGATACCGCTGTTTATGCTGGGAGTGGCGCTGAGCCTGTTCGCCACCACATCAATCGGCATTTTTATGGGCACGCTGGCGCGCTCCATGCCACAACTGGGGCTGCTGATGATTCTGGTACTGCTGCCGTTACAGATGCTCTCCGGCGGCTCTACACCGCGTGAAAGCATGCCGCAGGCGGTGCAGGACATTATGCTGACGATGCCGACTACCCATTTTGTTAGCCTTGCGCAGGCGATTCTTTACCGCGGCGCAGGATTTAATATTGTCTGGCCGCAGTTCCTGACGCTGCTGGCGATTGGCAGTACGTTCTTCCTGATAGCTCTGCTGCGTTTCAGAAAGACGATTGGCACGATGGCGTAAATATTATTGCCGGGTGGCGGCTGCGCCTTACCCGGCCTACAAACGGGAATGAATGTAGGCCGGGCAACAAAACAAGCAATTACTCTTCTTTCGGCAGGCACTGCAGATGACCGTGGCGCACGCCGCGCTGGGAAATCACGTCATCGGCAAAATGCTGCACATCGCCCATGTCACCTTTTAGCACAGCGATTTCCAGACAGTCGTCATGGTTGATGTGCACGTGCAGCGTGGCGACTGATAAATCGTGGTGGTGATGTTGGGTGGAAACAATACGGCTCGCCAGGTCACGCTTCTCATGCTCATAAACATACGAGAGCACTGCGAATCCCTGAGTGCCGTGCTCCTGGGTAGTTTCCTGCGCCAGTGCGCCGCGCAGAATATCGCGGATCGCTTCGGAACGGTTGTTATAGCCACGGCGCTGGCTCAGGCTGTCGAGCGTTTCCAGTAAATCGTCATCGAGGGTAATGGTGACTCGTTGCATCTGCAATTAACCTTTCATGTGGCGCGTGGGCGCACAGGGAGTAAGGGGAATAGCGTATTTTGTAACACACCTCCGGCATCCGGGGAAAAGGTTAATGCTCTCGCAATAAACGCAGCAGGGTTGTTACCTGTTCATCCAGCGGCGCGAGCGTGTCTTTGACGATCAGATGCAGCGGGGTGGCACGGCGAGCGCCATGGCTTAACGGCAGCGGTCGTAATAGCCCCTGCTCAAGCTGCTGCTGAATTCGCTCCTCAGGCAACCAGCCGTAACCGACCTGATACATCACCGCCTCAATCGCGGCATCAATGGTCGAGAAGGTCCAGGCATCGCGCACCGCTTGCTGCGGGTTGTCGCGATCGGCAATGCGAATCAGCGGCCACGCGCGTAACGCGTCTTCATCCAGCGGCGCATTCAACATGCAGAGCGGGTGATCGCGGTGGGCAACGGCCACGAAGTCAATATTCATCAGCCATTCGCCGCGGCCGGTGATATCCTGGCGTCGGGTCAGGACCATCACGTCCGCATCGGCATGCGCCGCCAGTCGATCGTCAGCATTCTCCAGCACTTCGGTCAAACGTACCTGCGTCTGCGGCCACGCCTGCTGAAACTGCTTGAGGATCGCGAACAGGCGTTTGCGTGGGAAGATGCTATCTACCATGAAATCCAGCCGCGTTCGCGTGCCGTTTTGCAACGTTGCTGCCCGGGTTTCCACCCATAAAAAGGCCTTCAGTAACGGTTTGACCTGGCCCAGCAGTAGCTCTCCCGCAGGAGTTAATACCGCCCTGCGACCTTCCGGCGTCAGCAGCGTCACGCCAAGCCGCTCCTGCAGTAGCGCCAGATTGTAGCTCACCGAAGACTGGCTACGGTTGGTCTCTTCCGCAGCTTTAGCAAAGCTGCCCAGCTCCACGACTTTCTCCAGTAAGGCCCATTGCTCCAGCGTTGTCTTGTGCATAACTCATCTAAAAATTGAATGAATATGATGTAAACATAGCGTTATTCATCCAATTTTTGAAGCGTTAAGATCCTCGCATCAAGTAAGAGGAGAACGAATATGAGCACTTTTGATAAACATGATTTGAGCGGCTTTGTCGGCAAACATCTGGTCTATACCTACGATAATGGCTGGAATTACGAGATCTACGTGAAAAACGACACCACTCTGGATTACCGTATTCACAGCGGCATTGTGGGGAATCGTTGGGTGAAGGATCAGCGGGCGTACATTGTGCGGGTTGGCGAGAGTGTTTATAAAATTTCATGGACCGAGCCGACCGGGACCGACGTCAGCCTGATCGTAAATCTGGGCGACAAACTCTTTCACGGCACCATCTTTTTCCCACGCTGGGTGATTAACCATCCGCAAAAAACGGTCTGTTTCCAGAATGACCATATTCCGCTGATGATGTCATATCGCGATGCGGGTCCGGCATATCCAACTGAGGTGATTGACGAGTTTGCGACCATCACCTTCGTGCGTGACTGTGGGGCGAATAATGACAGCGTTATTGCCTGTGCGGCCAATGAATTGCCGGAAAACTTCCCGGAAAATTTACGCTAAGGCTTCCAGACGCTGCACGGCGTCGGCGGTCAGAGTAAACGGCGTGGGGGTACACACCGCCAGGCTCAGGGTATCGAGCTGGCACTGGCTGACTGAGAGTGAGGAGGTTAGCGCGGTGCTGTCGACGCTGACAATTTGCCAGGCGCTGCCGCCACGCTGTTTCACGATAGCTTCTTTACGCGTCCAGATGCGCCAGAACGCCGCCAGCTGTTGCTCCGGGTGTTCGGCCTCAACTTCGGCATGTTCCCTGAGACTGAACACCGTATTTGCCAGCGTCTGCCAGTTATCGCGCGGGCGAACGACTTCAATATCACAGCCGACTTCCCCTTCGTCGCTGAGCAGCAGGGCAATATCATCACCGCTGTGGCTGAGATTGAACCACAGCGGTGTGTCGGCGGAAAAGGCCGGTTTTCCTTGCTCACTGTAGATGATGTCCGGTAATGGCGAAAGAGTATGGGAAAGCAGCACGCGACCAGCCAGCCAGCGCGCACGACGAGCGCCTTGCGGGGCCTGCTCACGCAATGCGGCAGGCAGTGCGCCAGCGCTTAAAACAGAAACTTTCCCAAGAACGATCCGGTACATATCAGGGCTAACCTTTAGTAATAATGGGGTTGTTTACCATTCTATACATGCTGTTTGCAAGTTTATCCAGGTAATCGGGTTTTGGGCCTGCCGGGTCCCAGCAAAATTGCCAGTTTGCTACCGCCTGTGGTGGTTTCCATCCAGATTTTACACACGCTGGTTAACGGCACGGAGAGCAGCATACCTACCGGACCAAGCAGCCATCCCCACACCAACAAAGAGAGAAAGACGATTAGCGTCGATAATCCCAGCCGGTGCCCCATCATGCGGGGCTCGAGGATGTTGCCAATTACCATATGCACCACCAGAAACAGCGCCCCAACCAGCACGCATTCGTAAACGCCGTTGAACAGCAGCGCCTGGATCATGGGTGGAACGGCGGAAATGACCGAGCCAATGTTGGGCACGTAATTTAGCAGGAATGCCAGCACACCCCACATCAGAGCAAACTGAATACCCATTAGCGCCAGCCCCAGCCAGACGATGGCGCCGGTCCATAAGCTGAGCAACGTTTTCAGCGCCAGATAGTGAGATACACCTTTCAGCGCCCGATGCAGCCCCGCAATATGGATTTGGGGGTTGTTCAGCGCAAAGCGCAGCTTATAGGGGACATGACGCACCTCAAACAACATAAAGACCACCGTCATCACCAGCAGAACGACGCTGGCCATGGCACCGGAAAGACTTGTCATCAGCGTAGTTGTGAAGGTCATCAGCTTGTCGGAATCCATACGTTGCAGCATGCGCTCCGGGGACATATGCAGATTCAGAAAAGGCACCATCTCTTGCAGATACAGAACCTTGCGCGTCAGCTCCTTATTGTATTTTGGCAGCATGGCCATGAATTCAGTAATGGATGACGCCAGAACGCCGATTAACGCCGTAAGAACGATCAGCATCACCACCACGACTAACGTTATCGCGACTGGCCGACGTACACCCCGGCGAATAAACCAGGTGACCAGCGGATTCAATACAATGGCAAAAAAAAGGGCCAGCAGAAGCTGTACGATGATATCCGCCGCAGCATGAATACCCGCGAGGATCACCACCAGAGCGGCCAGTTTGAGCAGAATGTGCAAACCCGTTTTATCGGGCTGGGCGGTTGTCATGTCGTCTTCCTGTTTGCGTTTTTGCATTAAGTGTAGCGGCTGGCTTGCGACTGATATTCCTAAACTGACTACTGATTTCTGCCCGGCAACATGGTAGAAATGAAACACTGTTGTGAAAACGTGGTGATCCTCCATGCCCGAACCCGTCGCTGAACCGACGCTTAGCGGTTTACGCCTTAATCTGCGTATTGTCTCTGTGGTGATGTTTAACTTCGCCAGCTACCTGACCATTGGTCTGCCGCTCGCTGTATTGCCAGGCTATGTCCATGATGTGATGGGATTTAGCGCTTTTTGGGCAGGGCTGGTCATCAGCCTGCAATATTTCGCTACGCTGCTGAGCCGTCCACATGCCGGTCGCTATGCCGACCTGCTGGGGCCAAAGAAGATTGTGGTATTCGGACTGTGTGGCTGTTTTTTAAGTGGTCTGGGCTACTTCCTGGCGGGCTTCACGAATGGCTGGCCGCTGGCCAGCCTGCTGCTGTTATGCCTGGGGCGCGTGATTCTAGGGATCGGGCAAAGCTTTGCCGGGACTGGCTCTACGCTGTGGGGGGTTGGGGTCGTTGGTTCAATGCACATCGGACGGGTGATTTCGTGGAACGGCATCGTGACCTATGGCGCGATGGCGATAGGCGCTCCGCTGGGCGTTCTGTTTTATGCCTGGGGTGGCTTACAGGGATTGGCGCTGACCGTGATGGGCGTGGCGCTGTTGGCAATACTGCTGGCGCTCCCTCGTCCGGCGGTGAAGGCCAGCAAAGGCAAACCATTGCCGTTTCGCGCGGTGCTTGGGCGTGTCTGGTTGTACGGCATGGCGCTGGCCCTGGCCTCAGCCGGATTTGGCGTGATCGCCACTTTCATTACCCTGTTTTATGATGCCAAAGGCTGGGACGGCGCCGCTTTCGCGCTGACGCTTTTTAGCTGCACGTTTGTGGGGACCCGCCTGTTATTCCCAAATGGTATCAACCGTTTAGGTGGACTAAATGTGGCGATGATCTGCTTTAGCGTCGAGATTGTTGGGTTGCTGCTGGTCGGGATGGCTTCCATGCCGTGGATGGCGAAAAGCGGCGTCCTGCTGGCCGGTGCAGGGTTCTCGCTGGTGTTCCCGGCGCTGGGCGTGGTGGCGGTAAAAGCCGTCCCGCAGCAAAATCAGGGCGCTGCGCTGGCGACGTATACGGTGTTTATGGATTTATCACTGGGAGTTACGGGGCCGCTGGCCGGGCTGGTCATGACCTGGGCGGGCGTGCCGGTTATCTATCTGGCGGCGGCAGGGCTGGTGGCGGTGGCGTTATTGCTGACCTGGCGATTAAAAAAACGGCCTCAGGTGGTGTCACCGGAGGCCGAGTCATCGTCTTAACCGTTACTGGATAACCAGCGTGTTAATGATGTTTTCTGCGGTAGTCTGCGCTTTTTGCTGATCGTCAGCAGGCAGCGTGATTTGCAGAGTCAGCAGTTGGTTATCGACTTTACCCAACACCACGGAAGAGTAAGCGGTCTGGCCTTTGGCCGAGATGATGCTGTCTAACTGCTGCAGCGTGTGGCCTTTCAGTTCAATCGATTTATTGGTGACGACCTGCAACTGCGGGTCGCGGCTACGCTGCTGATCTTCCAGGCGTTTTGCCAGCACAGCCAGGTCTTCGTTGGTATTGTCGCCAACAATTACAATCACCGCTTTCTGGCCGGTTGCGTCAGAATAAACGTGCATATTGTTCGCCTGGGTGCCCAGTTTGCCGCTCTGATCGGTCATATCCGCTGGCAGGGAAAAACTGAGTTTACCGTCCAACAGGCTGACCGGTTGTCCAGTGGCGCTACTTTCTGCGGCAGCACCCTCTGCTGGCGCTTTTGTATCGCTATTATCACAGGCCGCAAGCCCCATAACCAGCAGGCCAATACCGACATATTTAACCAGATTGCGCATTGACTTCTTCCTTTCGATAAACGGCCATAACGGCTCATTCGTCCATCTTATCACAACTCGGAAAATGAACCTTTAACTCGTCTGCAATGCAGAGATTTCGGATTTATCTGCCAGCCTTTTCAGTAACATATTCAGCAGCACGCCGTACATCGGCAGGAAGAAAATAATGCTGATCAGCACTTTGAAGCAGTAGTCGACCAGCGCGATTTCCATCCAGTGCTCGGCCATAAAGGCATCCGGGCTGCGCCAGAAAGCGATAAAGAAGAAGGCTAACGTATCGCTGATGTTGCCAAACAGCGTCGAAGCCGTTGGCGCCAGCCACCAGCGACGGTTCTGACGTAGGCGGTTAAAGACATGCACATCCAGAATTTGACCCAACGCGTAAGCCATAAAGCTGGCGGCGGCGATACGGGCGACAAACAGATTAAAGTGCAGCAGTGCGCCGAATCCCTGCCACGATCCCATATAGAACAGTGATGAAACGACATAGGAGATCAGCAGCGCGGGGATCATTACCGCAAAGATGATACGTCGTGCCAACGGAGCGCCAAAAATACGCACGGTCAGATCGGTCGCGAGGAAAATAAACGGAAAGCTGAAAGCGCCCCATGTGGTATGGAAACCAAAAATGGAGATCGGTAGCTGCACCAGATAGTTGCTGGAGGTGATCACCAGCAGATGAAATAGCGATAGCCAAAACAACGCTTTTACGCGTTGAGATTGTGTAAACGGAGTCATATTGTGACCTTTTTGTTGGATGGGGTGAGGGAACCCAATAAAAAACCGTCGCATGATACTGCTTTAAGAGCACATTGCAATGGTTGTTTTTCACGCAATCGTTAACCTGATTGGCTTACGCCACAACAGAGCGTAAAATAACGCCGTTTTTGAATGAACGAGACTACGATGAGCGATCTGTTTACCTCTCCCGACCATACTCTTGATGCCCAGGGGCTGCGCTGCCCGGAACCCGTAATGATGGTGCGTAAAACCGTGCGCGGCATGCAGGCGGGTGAAACGCTGCTGATTGTCGCCGACGATCCGGCGACAACCCGTGACATTCCCGGCTTCTGTACCTTTATGGAGCATGAGCTGGTAGCAAAAGAGACCGATTCTCTGCCGTACCGCTATCTGGTGCGCAAAGGCCAGTAATCTCAGCCGGATGGCGCTAATGCAACTGCCGTCCGGCATAGACGCATTATCCTTTACGTAGTAACCGCAGTGCGTTAGCGGTCACCAGTACCGTCGCCCCCGTATCTGCCAGCACCGCCAGCCACAGTCCGGTTATCCCGAGCAGCGTGGTGACGAGGAAAATCCCCTTCAGGCCTAGCGCAATCGCAATGTTCTGGCGAATATTGGCGTGGGTGGCGCGGGCTAACTGAATCATTTGCACCAGACCACGCAGGCGGTTGTGGGTCAGGGCGGCATCGGCGGTTTCCAGGGCGACATCGGTCCCGCTTCCCATCGCAATGCCAATGGTGGCTGCTTTCATTGCCGGAGCATCGTTGATGCCATCGCCGACCATCGCCAGCGGCGACTGTTGGTTAAGATGGGTAACGGCCTGTACTTTATCTTCCGGTAATAGACCCGCTTTGAATTCGAGACCCAATTCACTGGCAATAGCTGCCGCCGCTCGCGGGTTATCGCCCGTCAGAATCACCCCTTTCACGCCAATCTGATTAAGCTCGCTGATGGCGCTACGGGCGTCGTCGCGCAGCGTGTCCTGTAGGGCCAGCACGCCGAGAACGGCATCGTTACGCAGCACCAGTACCACTGTTTGACCCGCGCTTTCCAGCTCGCTTATCTGCCCGGCAAAAGCATCGGCAGGCTGCTTACCGGCGGCGCAAATCAGCACGCGTTCGCCGTTGACCAGTGCTTCAATGCCAGAGCCAACCAGCGCCCGCTGATCTTTTGCGACAGGGATAGTCAGTTCGCGCGTTTGGGCTTCCCGAACAATCGCCTGCGCCAGCGGGTGCGTCGCGCCTTGCTCTACTGCTGCCGCCAGCGCCAGCAGTTCTGCCTCGCCAATACCGCTTGCCGGGTGAATCGCCGTGACGCGCGGTTTACCGATGGTCAGGGTGCCGGTTTTATCAAACGCGACCTGCGTTACCCTACCCAACTGCTCCAGCGCGGCCCCGCCTTTGATTAACGCGCCACGACGTGCCGCGGCGGCAAGGCCAGAGGTAATGGCGGCGGGTGTGGAAATCACCAGCGCACATGGGCAGCCAATCAGCAGCAGCGTCAGCCCTTTATAAATCCACTCCTGCCAGGATGCGGCAAACAGCAGCGGTGGTACAAGGGTGACCAACAACGCAACCGCCATAATGGCTGGGGTGTAAATCCGGCTGAAACGGTCAATAAAACGCTCAATGGGGGCGCGGCGTTCTTCCGCTTCTTCAATCAATTTCAGAATACGGTCAATGGCGCTGGCACCCGGTTCGGAGAGTACTTCCAGCGTTACCAGACGGTCCACGCTGGTGGCACCCGCCGGGACTTTCTCGCCGGTGGCGCGCTCAACCGGTATCGATTCGCCGGTCAGGGCGCTTTCATCAAAGCTGGCAAACCCGGAAACCAGCTTGCCATCGGCTGGTAAACGCCCACCTGCGGCAACCTCGATAACATCGCCTGGCTGGAGAGTATTGATAGCAACCTCTTCGCGCTCGCCGTTACGCAGGCGCGTGGCGGTTTCCGGCTTGAGCGCCATCAGTGCGCTGACCCCTTTACGGGCGCGGCTGGCGGCCCATCCTTCCAGGCGTTCGCCAATTAAAAACAGCAGCAGCACCATGGCGGCTTCGGCCGTCGCGCCGATAAACAGTGCGCCAATGGCGGCCACGCTCATCAACGTTTCAATGGCAAAGTAGCTGCCGGTTTTCATCAGACGCAGGGCCTGACGGGCAATGGGATACAGACCTACCAGCGTGGTGGCGATAAATGCTATCTGGCCAAAGGGGTGATTGAACTGCTCCAGCCCCCAGCTAATCGCCATCATGATAATCAGCGAAATCAGCGGCAGGTTCTCTTTAAACCGCGACTCGGGGGCGGCGTCTGGCGCTTGCTCATCGCGCAGGGTATAGCCTGCCTTTTGCACTGCGCTTTCAACTTGCAGGCGGATATCGGAACCCGCATCGACTACCAGTTTTTCGGTGGCGAACAGAACCTGGACCTGGTTGACGCCGTTGACCTGGCGGACCGCATTCTCCACTTTTCGGGCGCAGGCTGCACAGTCCATGCCTGCCACTTTCCAGGAGTAGCGGGTACCCATTACGGTACCGGATACGGGTGGTGGGGTGGAGCAACTTCCTTCGCAGCAGCAGTCGTCAGCCTTTTGTGGCGCAGGCGCTAGCTTGAAAGAAGAAAATTGTGGGGCTTTTTTGCCACTGGAATCGGGTGTCGACATGGCATCCTCCGGTTGATAATCATTTCATATTAACCGGAGGATACACTCTGGAGTCGACTCCAGAGTCAAGCGTTTTAAAGATACAACGAACGAACAATCAGGAAATGTCCGGCGAAGTAGCAGGCGGCAGCAATTGCGTTATCGGCGCGGAAGCGGCGACGGTAATGGCTACCCAGCCAGACAATGTTGCCGATGAACAGGAGTGATGCGCCCATAAAAGCCGACAGCGCCGGAGCGGTCGGGCGGAAGAACCACAGCTCACCAGCCATCCAGACCATCATCAGCGTGATACCAATAAAGGTACAGATAGCGATGCGTAGCTCTTCCAGACGCGTCCAGATCACGGCAATCAGCAACGCCCCCAGCCCCACCAGCACCAACGGCAAAGGCCAGAAGAACGACAGCGTCATTTGGCTGGCGAAGTAAATGGTATACAGCAGATGCGACAGGAAGAATGCCCCCACGGCATACAAAAGGCGTTGGCGCGGTAACAGCGTCAGCGCATCGCCCAGCAGCGAGGCAAGCAGGCCAGCCAGCACCAGATAGCTGACAGCATTAAACATTGGCGCCTGCCAGGCCAGCAGCGCCAGCAGGAGTAACGTTAGGGGTTTAAAGACCCAGCGTTGCCAGGCGGGCCCACGATAGGAAGCATCCACGAACAACCATGCGGAAAGGCAGACAGCGATAAACGACCAAAGCATCTTAGTTCCTTGAATTCGTTATTTTTTCGTAAGCGGGGTGCTCACGGCTCTACTGTTCAGTGTAGAGGTCGACACTGCCAGATGACAACACCATAACAGGCAATGTATGCTTATTTCCGCATTTTCTGATGGGTTAATAATATGAGCAAACCACCACTTTTCTTCATTGTTATCATTGTTTTAATCGTTGTTGCTGCGTCGTTTCGCTTCGTTCAGCAGCGGCGTGAAAAAGCCGATAATGATACTGCGCCGTTAGTGCAAAAGCAGGTGGTGGTGAGTAACAAACGGGAAAAACCGCTTAACGATCGGCGATCCCGCCAGCAGGAAGTGAGCCCGGCGGGGACCAGCATGCGCTATGAAGTCAGTTTTAAGCCACAAAGTGGCGGCTTCGAGCAGACGTTTCGTCTGGATGCCCAGCAGTACCATGCGTTAACGGTCGGGGATAAGGGAACGCTGAGTTATAAAGGTTCGCGTTTTGTTGATTTTACAGTGAACGCTAAGGTTTCATCTGACTGATGCCGGATGGCGGCTTACGCTTTGTCCGGCCTGGAGATTTTGTCGCCCCGGCCTGCTAAGCGCCGCCGGGCGAAAAGATCACAGTTACTTTTTCAACTGATCTTTAATCTTCTTCTGCCAAACCAGTAACTCAAAGACGCCGAACAGAAAAATACGGATTTTCTCTCCGCGGGTCATCTGCGGGCCATCTTTAGGCATGGTGCTTTTTAACAGCGCCAGTTGCATGCCGTGCATCAGCACCATAAAAATCAGTGCGACGTTAACGAAGATGTTAAGCGGGCGTGGAAAGGGTTGGAAAATATTGAGTAGTAAAAATGCCCAGACGCACAACATCAGCAGGCGTCCCAGGTTAATCAGCATCGTGTTCTCCTCGTGCTTCACGTTGGTAAAGGCGATAGGCGACCTGTCCGGCGACTTTTTCACGGTACAGCGACCAGTTCACCGGAACCGGCGGCAAACCGTTTTCTACTTCGCTTTCAACGTAAATATACGCTTCATTTGCCAGCCAGCCATGAGTTTCCAGAAGAGTTAATGTTTCTTCCAGTAATCCTTTGCGAAACGGCGGGTCAACAAACACCACGTTATGCGGCGTACCCGTCTGGGCCAAAAATGTCAGGGTATTGGTGTTGACGACCCGGGCATGGGGGGCTTTCAGCGTGGCGAGATTGTTTTGTAGCTGCTGTGATACCGCGCGATCCATTTCCAGAAGCGTCGCATTTGCCGCATAGCGAGAGAGGGCTTCCAGTCCCAGCGCGCCGCTGCCGGCGAAGCAGTCCAGGCAGTGAGCATCGACCATTACCGGGGCCAGCCAGTTAAATAAGGTTTCGCGTACGCGGTCGGTGGTTGGGCGCAGACCGGGACTATCCGGAACCGGGAGTTTACGGCCACGCCATTGGCCGCCAATAATGCGGATCTGGCCGCTACCAGAGTGATTCGGTTTTTTCATTTCAATTATTGCTCAATCCGCTGCTGACGTGTCATTCCAGGCGGTGATGTGAGTTAAGTTAACCCGTCGCCTTTCAAGTTACCTCTTCGTTGGCTGCACTTACTCACCCGAATCACTTACTAAAAGTAAGCTCATCGGGATTCGTGCGCTTGCCACCTTGACGTAACTCGAAATTCATTGGGTATAAGTGATAGACTATTTCATCATTTTTTTAGCTGCTATGTACATAGCGTTGACGCTGTGCCATGAAGCAACAGCGGGGGAGTGTAGTCGCAAATGGCGAAAGAGAAAAAACGTGGCTTTTTTTCCTGGCTGGGCTTTGGTCAAAAAGAGCAGGCACCGGAAAACGAGACAGAATTAAAAAACGAAGAACAACAACCGGTTGCTGAAGAAACTACCGTCGTTGACGAACAGCCGCGCGCCGAGGAAACCCGTAGCGAGGCGGAAACGGAAGCTTTTGCAGCTGAAGTTGTTGAAGTGACTGAACAGGTTGCGGAAATAGAAAAACTGCAGCCGGAAGCTGAACCTGTTGCCGAACAATCGCAGCCGGAGATTGAGCGGGTTGCTGAACCTGCAGCTGAACCCGTTGTGGAAACGCCAGCGGCGACGGTTATCGAACGCGAAGAATTGCCACTGCCGGAAGAGGTGAAAACCGAAGAGGTTTCTGCCGAAGAGTGGCAGGCCGAAGCGGAAACCGTGGAAATCGTTGAGGCGGTTGAAGAGGAAGCCGAAAACGAACCGCACCTGACTGATGAAGAGCTGGAAGCGCAGGCGCTGGCGGCTGAGGCAGCTGAAGAAGCCGTGATGGTGGTGCCGGTAGAAGTACCTGCCGTAGAAGCACCGACAGAAGAAGAGGGAGTCCAGGAGCAGGAAAAACCAACGAAAGAAGGTTTCTTTGCGCGTCTGAAACGCAGCCTCCTGAAAACAAAAGAAAACCTTGGTTCCGGATTTATCAGTCTGTTCCGTGGTAAAAAGATCGACGATGATCTGTTTGAAGAGCTGGAAGAGCAACTGCTGATCGCCGACGTGGGCGTAGAAACGACCCGCAAGATTATTGCGAATCTGACGGAAGGTGCCAGCCGTAAGCAGCTCAAAGACGCGGAAGCGCTGTACGGCCTGCTGAAAGAAGAGATGGGCGAGATTCTGGCGAAGGTGGAAGAACCGCTGAATGTTGATGGCAAGACGCCGTTTGTTATCTTAATGGTTGGCGTCAACGGCGTGGGTAAAACCACCACTATCGGAAAGCTGGCACGTCAGTTTGAGCAGCAGGGTAAATCGGTGATGCTGGCGGCGGGCGATACCTTCCGTGCGGCGGCGGTAGAGCAGCTGCAGGTCTGGGGTCAGCGTAACAACATCCCGGTGATTGCTCAGCATACCGGCGCGGATTCCGCGTCCGTCATCTTTGATGCCATCCAGGCGGCGAAGGCGCGTAATGTAGATGTGCTGATCGCTGATACCGCGGGGCGTTTGCAGAACAAATCGCACCTGATGGAAGAATTGAAAAAAATCGTTCGCGTCATGAAGAAGCTCGACGAAGATGCGCCGCATGAAGTTATGCTGACTATCGACGCCAGCACCGGGCAGAATGCGATAAGCCAGGCCAAACTGTTCCATGAAGCCGTGGGCTTAACCGGTATCACCCTGACTAAGCTGGACGGTACAGCGAAGGGCGGGGTCATCTTCTCGGTTGCCGATCAGTTTGGCATCCCTATCCGCTATATCGGTGTGGGCGAACGTATCGAGGATTTACGTCCGTTTAAAGCGGACGATTTTATAGAGGCACTTTTTGCCCGAGAGGATTAACAATGATTCGCTTTGAACATGTCAGCAAGGCCTATCTCGGTGGGAGACAAGCGCTGCAGGGAGTTACCTTCCATATGCAGCCTGGCGAGATGGCATTTCTGACCGGCCACTCCGGCGCGGGGAAAAGTACCCTGCTGAAGCTGATTTGTGGAATTGAACGGCCCAGCGCCGGGAAAATCTACTTCAGCGGGCATGACATCAGCCGTTTGAAAAACCGTGAAGTGCCGTTTCTGCGTCGTCAGATTGGCATGATTTTTCAGGATCACCACCTGTTGATGGACAGAACCGTGTTTGACAACGTGGCAATCCCGCTGATCATCGCGGGCGCCAGCGGGGACGATATTCGTCGTCGCGTGTCAGCGGCGCTGGATAAGGTCGGACTGTTGGACAAAGCGAAAAACTTCCCTATTCAGCTCTCCGGCGGTGAACAACAGCGCGTGGGCATCGCCCGTGCGGTGGTGAACAAACCAGCGGTATTGCTGGCGGATGAACCAACAGGGAACCTGGATGACGCGTTGTCGGAAGGGATCCTTCGCCTGTTTGAAGAGTTTAACCGCGTCGGGGTCACGGTATTAATGGCCACGCACGATATTGGCCTGATCTCCCGTCGCTCCTATCGCCAAATGGTTCTGAGCGATGGACATCTGCATGGAGGCCTGGCCCATGAATAGACGTGACGCTATTAATCAAATCAAACAGTTCGGTGGCCGACTGGATCGCTTCCGTAAATCGGGCGGCGCGCCGGGAGATGGCGGTCGTAACGCGCCAAAGCGGGCGAAAGCCGCGCCAAAGCCGAACTCGCGTAAAACCAATGTCTTTAACGAGCAGGTACGCTACGCGTTCCAGGGCGCGTTACAGGACCTGAAAAGCAAGCCTTTGGCGACGTTCCTGACGGTGATGGTTATTGCCATCTCCCTGACGCTGCCAAGCGTATGCTACATGGTTTATAAGAACGTCGACCATGCGGCAAGCCAGTATTATCCTTCTCCGCAGATCACCGTTTACCTGCAAAAAACGCTGGATGATGATGCAGCGGCGCGGGTGGTTGGTCAGTTGCAGGCCGAGCAGGGCGTGGAGAAAGTGAATTATCTTTCCCGCGATGACGCGCTGGGCGAATTCCGTAACTGGTCCGGCTTTGGCGGCGCGCTGGATATGCTGGAAGAGAACCCGCTACCAGCCGTGGCGGTGGTTATCCCGAAACTGGACTTCCAGGGCACGGAGTCGCTGAACACGCTGCGCGACCGTATCGCACAAATCAACGGTATTGATGAAGTGCGCATGGATGACAGCTGGTTTGCCCGTCTGGCGGCGCTGACGGGCCTTGTCGGACGCGTCTCCGCGATGATTGGCGTGCTGATGGTAGCGGCGGTCTTCCTCGTCATCGGTAACAGTGTGCGGCTGAGTATTTTTGCGCGTCGCGATACCATTAACGTGCAGAAACTGATTGGCGCGACGGATGGGTTTATCCTGCGTCCGTTCCTCTACGGCGGTGCGCTGCTCGGTTTTTCCGGCGCATTTCTTTCACTGATTTTGTCAGAAATTTTGGTGATGCGCCTGTCGTCAGCGGTTACTGAGGTGGCGCAGGTTTTTGGAACTAAGTTTGATATCAACGGCTTATCATTCGATGAATGCCTGTTATTACTGCTGGTGTGCTCGATGATTGGCTGGGTGGCAGCCTGGCTTGCCACGGTTCAACATTTACGCCACTTTACCCCCGATTAAAAAATCTCTGGTATAATCTTTCCCTGCACTGAGTAGTTCGCTCTGCAGGGAAAGAGTCCCTGTTATCTCTTCCCAGCGTATTCATTGTGATGTCACATTTTGTGCGTAATCTATACACATTACGACATGGAACTTGTGGATAAAATCACTGTCTGATAAAAGATTGAATGATATTCTCGTTGCTCATAAGCTCTGGCATGGTTGTTGCTATTGGTTTTAGCCAACGCGTCAGATGAAAAGATTGAGAGGATTTGAATGACCAAAGAAATGCAAAATTTAGCTTTAGCCCCTGTTGGTAACCTGGAATCTTACATCCGGGCTGCGAACGCGTGGCCGATGTTGTCGGCTGACGAGGAGCGGGCACTGGCTGAAAAGCTGCATTACCAGGGCGATCTGGAAGCAGCTAAAACGCTGATCCTGTCTCACCTGCGCTTTGTTGTTCATGTTGCTCGTAATTATGCGGGCTATGGCCTGCCGCAGGCGGATCTGATTCAGGAAGGTAATATCGGCCTGATGAAAGCCGTGCGCCGTTTCAACCCGGAAGTGGGTGTGCGCCTGGTTTCTTTCGCCGTGCACTGGATCAAAGCTGAGATCCACGAATACGTTCTGCGTAACTGGCGTATCGTAAAAGTCGCGACCACCAAAGCGCAGCGTAAGCTGTTCTTTAACCTGCGTAAAACCAAGCAGCGTCTGGGCTGGTTCAATCAGGACGAAGTTGAAATGGTTGCTCGTGAGCTGGGTGTTTCCAGCAAAGACGTGCGCGAAATGGAATCCCGTATGGCGGCGCAGGACATGACGTTTGACATGTCTTCAGACGACGAGTCTGACAGCCAGCCGATGGCACCGGTTCTGTATCTGCAGGATAAATCATCTAACTTTGCCGACGGCATTGAAGAAGATAACTGGGAAGATCAGGCCGCGAACAAACTGACCCACGCAATGGAGGGTCTGGACGAGCGTAGCCAGGACATCATTCGCGCCCGTTGGCTGGACGAAGACAACAAGTCGACGTTGCAAGAACTGGCCGATCGCTACGGCGTCTCTGCTGAACGTGTTCGTCAGCTTGAAAAGAACGCCATGAAAAAACTGCGTGCGGCGATCGAAGCGTAATCTTCCGCCGACCTGGAAATGCTGATAAACCCTGGATGAAAATCCGGGGTTTTTTGTTTTTATCTCTCCCTCTCCTCTGACGTTTATGCTATTTGTCATCAGGTTGTTATCTGCATGTCAAATTTAGCTATTCCAAAATAATAAAAATCGGGTATGTTTTAGCAGAGTATGCTGCTAAAGCACGGGTGGCTATCCAATAATCGAAATAAAGTGCTGAACAACAACATCACAACACACGTAATAACCACAATAATGGGGATTGTCAGGATGAATATGAAGGGTAAAGCGTTATTGGCAGGATGTATCGCCCTGTCTTTGAGCAATATGGCGTTTGCTAAGGATATTAAAGTTGCCGTCGTCGGGGCGATGTCTGGCCCGGTAGCACAATATGGCGATCAGGAATTTACCGGCGCAGAGCAGGCAATTGCGGATATCAACGCCAAGGGCGGCGTGAAAGGTGACAAACTGGTCATGGTGAAATATGACGATGCCTGTGACCCGAAACAAGCGGTAGCGGTTGCGAACAAAGTGGTCAACGACGGGATTAAATACGTAATCGGTCACCTGTGCTCTTCTTCCACTCAGCCTGCGTCAGACATCTATGAAGACGAAGGCATTCTGATGATCACCCCAGCGGCAACGGCGCCGGAGCTGACCGCGCGCGGCTATAGCCTGGTAATGCGTACCACTGGTCTGGATTCCGATCAGGGCCCAACGGCCGCCAAATATATCGTTGAAAAAGTGAAGCCGCAGCGCATCGCGATTATTCATGATAAGCAGCAGTACGGTGAAGGTCTGGCCCGCGCGGTGCAGGATGGCCTGAAAAAGGGTAACGCCAACGTGGTGTTCTTTGACGGGATCACCGCCGGGGAAAAAGATTTTTCTACGCTGGTAGCGCGTTTGAAGAAAGAGAATATCGATTTCGTTTACTACGGCGGTTACCACCCGGAAATGGGGCAAATCCTGCGTCAGGCACGCGCCGCGGGTCTGAAAACCCAGTTTATGGGGCCAGAAGGTGTAGCGAACGTGTCGCTGTCTAACATCGCCGGTGAATCTGCAGAAGGCTTACTGGTAACGAAACCGAAGAACTACGACCAGGTTCCGGCGAACAAACCCATCGTAGATGCTATCAAAGCCAAGAAACAGGATCCGAGCGGCGCATTCGTATGGACCACCTACGCCGCGCTGCAATCTTTGCAGGCCGGTCTGAACCAGTCTGATGATCCGGCTGAAATTGCCAAGTATCTGAAAGCAAACTCAGTGGAAACCGTGATGGGGCCGCTGTCATGGGATGCGAAGGGCGACCTGAAAGGCTTCGAATTCGGCGTGTTTGACTGGCATGCAAACGGGACGGCGACAGACGCCAAGTGATTTTCCCGGCGCCTTTCGTGCCGCAGGTGTGTTGGCTGCGTTATTCAACCCCGGTCACTTACTTATGTAAGCTCCGGGGATTTTATAACTTGCCGCCTGCCTGCAACACAAAATTCTTGGGAAAATACTCGTAATACAATTGGTTGGGGGCGGTTTTCTACCGTTTCTCCCAGCCATTCTCCTGGGCCGTAAATCCTAACACCTGCATAAATGCGGCCATCACGCTGCGGTCTTCAACGCCGACGTCGGCCATCCACCACGAACTCACGTCAGGGTTTTCCCGGATCACTTCTTCGATCAAATACTGCCCGACGCCGCGACGGCGGGTGATATCGCGCACGCGCAATGAATCCAGTGCGCCTTGTGTGCCGCTCAGGGTTACCCGCACGGCGCCTAACAGACGCTCGTTAAAGCGTGCGGCGTAGATCCGGTGCGTTTCATCTACGCTTAATGATGAGGCGGAATATTCCGGCCAGATTTTGCCCAGATCAATCAGGTCCTGGTCGCTAAAGTTATCTAAACGAACGATGGTCAGCTTCATTAACAGCATGTCCAAATCACAAAAGATGGAATCAGTGTACCGAAATAATTCGCCCGGATGCTTTCTCTTTTTAATGCGATTAACCAGGTTAATAGTTTTGTAACAACGACAATGACAGATTGAAACAGTAGAGATTGAAAAACAGGCAGGATAATACCCTGGAATGCAGCATTTTATTCCGCTCTTTGTGCCGTTATTTTATGCTGACAAATGCACTTTTTTTTGTTTATCTATAGTGAAAAGCAGAATATTATCTTTTCTTAATCGACTGAAAAATAGAGATTTTAGCCGTAATTTGCTTAAAAAACTGCGCTAAACCATTAACGAGACTGGTAAAAGTAGTACAGTTCAAAAAAAGCACAGTCTGCTTTTTAACCACATAAATACAAAATATATACATCATCACGAATGGGGATTCAGGAAAATGAAACGGAATGCGAAAACAATCATCGCAGGGGTGATAGCACTGGCAATGTCACACGCGGTCATGGCGGAGGATATCAAGGTCGCTGTTGTCGGGGCGATGTCAGGTCCGGTCGCGCAGTGGGGTGATATGGAATTTAATGGCGCACGTCAGGCCATTAAAGATATCAATGCCAAAGGCGGGGTCAAAGGCGACAAACTGGTTGCCGTCGAATATGACGACGCCTGCGATCCGAAACAGGCCGTTGCGGTAGCGAACAAAATCGTCAATGATGGCATTCAGTACGTTATTGGTCATCTGTGCTCATCTTCCACGCAGCCCGCATCAGATATCTATGAAGACGAAGGCATTCTGATGATTTCCCCGGGCGCGACCAACCCGGAACTTACCCAGCGCGGTTACGCACACATTATGCGTACAGCGGGCCTGGACTCCTCTCAGGGGCCGACCGCCGCGAAATACATTCTGGAGAAGGTGAAGCCGCAACGCATCGCCATCATTCACGATAAACAGCAATACGGTGAAGGCCTGGCGCGTTCAGTGCAGGAGAGCCTGAAAGCGGGCAAAGCCAATATCGTCTTCTTTGACGGGATCACTGCCGGGGAAAAAGATTTTTCTGCGCTGATCGCCCGCCTGAAAAAAGAAAATATCGATTTTGTTTATTACGGCGGATACTACCCGGAAATGGGACAAATGCTGCGCCAGGCTCGCTCCGTCGGGCTGAATACCCAGTTTATGGGACCTGAGGGCGTGGGCAATGCGTCGCTGTCTAACATTGCCGGTGATGCCGCTGAAGGCATGCTGGTGACCATGCCAAAACGCTATGATCAGGACCCGGCGAATAAAGCTATCGTCGATGCGCTCAAAGCTGACAAGAAAGATCCAACCGGACCGTACGTGTGGATCACCTATGCCGCCGTCCAGTCATTGGCGACAGCAATGGATCGCAGCGGCAGCAAAGAGCCGTTGGAGCTGGTGAAAGATCTGAAAGCACACGGAGCTGACACCGTGATAGGGCCGCTGAAATGGGACGAAAAAGGCGATTTGAAGGGATTTGAGTTTGGTGTCTTCCAGTGGCACGCGGACGGATCATCGACCGTCGCGAAGTAATAGCTGAAGACGAGTTATCCCACCGCCCGTACAAAGCGGGCGGGTTAAGAAAGGTTACCTTATGTCCGAGCAGTTCCTCTATTTCTTGCAGCAGATGTTTAACGGCGTCACGCTGGGAAGCACCTACGCGCTGATCGCTATCGGTTACACGATGGTGTACGGCATTATCGGCATGATCAACTTCGCCCACGGCGAGGTGTATATGATCGGCAGCTATGTCTCCTTTATGATCATCGCTGCGCTAATGATGATGGGTATTGATTCCAGCTGGCTACTGGTCGCGGCGGGCTTTGTCGGCGCGATTGTGATTGCCAGCGCCTACGGCTGGAGCATTGAACGCGTAGCGTATCGGCCCGTGCGCAGCTCTAAGCGCCTGATCGCGCTGATTTCCGCTATCGGGATGTCCATCTTCCTGCAAAACTACGTCAGCCTGACGGAAGGTTCGCGCGATGTGGCGCTGCCCAGCCTGTTTAACGGCCAGTGGACCGTCGGCAGTAGCGAAAACTTCTCTGCTTCCATCACCACTATGCAGTTGGTTATCTGGATTGTAACCTTCCTGGCGATGCTGGCGCTGACGCTGTTTATCCGTTACTCCCGTATGGGCCGTGCCTGCCGTGCCTGCGCGGAAGACCTGAAAATGGCCAGCCTGCTCGGCATAAATACCGATCGCGTGATTGCGCTGACCTTTGTGATTGGCGCGGCAATGGCGGCGGTAGCGGGCGTACTGCTCGGCCAGTTCTACGGCGTAATTAACCCCTATATCGGCTTTATGGCCGGGATGAAAGCCTTTACCGCGGCGGTACTGGGCGGCATCGGCAGCATTCCTGGGGCGATGATCGGCGGCCTGATTCTGGGTGTCGCGGAAGCGCTCTCCTCTGCTTATCTGAGTACCGAATACAAAGACGTGGTTTCATTCGCGCTGCTGATTCTGGTGTTGCTGGTGATGCCGACCGGTATTCTGGGTCGCCCGGAGGTAGAGAAAGTATGAAACCGATGCATTTTGCAATGGCGCTGCTCTCTGCCGCTATGTTCTTCATCCTGGCGGGCGTCTTTATGGGCGTCCAGTTGGAGCTTGACGGCACCAAACTGGTGGTGGATACCGCCGCGGATATCCGCTGGCAGTGGGTGTTTATCGGCACTGGCGTGGTCTTTCTCTTCCAACTGTTGCGTCCAGCTTTCCAGAAGGGCCTGAAGAGTGTCTCCGGACCGAAGTTTATTCTGCCGGCGATTGATGGCTCCACCGTTAAACAGAAGCTGTTCCTGGTCGCGCTGCTGGTGATTGCCGTGGCGTGGCCGTTTATGGTGTCGCGCGGTACGGTTGATATTGCCACGCTGACGATGATTTATATCATCCTCGGCCTCGGTTTAAACGTGGTGGTGGGGCTTTCCGGTCTGCTGGTGCTGGGTTACGGCGGCTTCTATGCCATCGGTGCTTACACCTTCGCGCTGCTGAACCACTATTACGGACTCGGCTTCTGGACCTGTCTGCCGCTGGCGGGGCTGGTTTCCGCTGCTGCGGGCTTTATGCTCGGCTTCCCGGTACTGCGCCTGCGCGGTGACTATCTGGCGATTGTGACTTTAGGCTTCGGCGAAATCGTCCGTATCCTGCTGCTCAACAACACCGAAGTGACCGGTGGGCCGAACGGTATCAGCCAGATCCCCAAACCGACCTTTTTCGGTCTGGAGTTCAGCCGTACTGCCCGTGAAGGTGGCTGGGATACCTTCAGCAACTTCTTTAACGTGAAGTACGATCCCTCTGACCGCGTGATTTTCCTCTATCTGGTGGCGCTGCTGCTGGTGGTCTTCTCGCTGTTTGTCATCAACCGTCTGCTGCGTATGCCGTTGGGTCGTGCGTGGGAAGCGCTGCGCGAAGATGAAATAGCCTGTCGCTCGTTGGGCTTAAACCCTACGCGCATCAAGCTGACCGCCTTTACCATCAGCGCCGCGTTCGCCGGTTTTGCCGGTACGTTGTTTGCCGCGCGTCAGGGTTTTGTCAGCCCAGAATCCTTCACCTTTGCCGAGTCGGCCTTTGTGCTGGCGATTGTGGTACTGGGCGGGATGGGCTCACAGTTTGCAGTGATCCTCGCGGCCATCCTGCTGGTGGTGTCACGCGAGCTGATGCGTGATTTCAATGAATACAGCATGTTAATGCTGGGGGGTTTAATGGTACTGATGATGATCTGGCGTCCGCAGGGCTTGTTGCCGATGACCCGTCCGCAGTTGAAGCTGAAAAACGGGGAAGCAAAAGGAGAGCAGGCATGAGTCAGCCATTATTATCCGTCAACGGCCTGATGATGCGCTTCGGCGGTCTGCTGGCGGTAAACAACGTTGAACTGGAGCTGAGACCACAGGAGATCGTCTCGTTAATCGGGCCAAACGGTGCGGGAAAAACCACGGTCTTTAACTGCCTGACCGGTTTTTATAAGCCGACGGGTGGGACGATTAAGCTGCGCGACCAGCATCTGGAAGGACTGCCGGGTCAGCAAATCGCGCGGATGGGTGTGGTGCGTACTTTCCAGCATGTGCGTCTGTTTCGCGAAATGACGGTGATTGAAAACCTGCTGGTGGCGCAACATCAGCAGCTGAAAACCGGCGTCTTCTCCGGCCTGTTGAAAACCCCGTCGTTCCGTCGCGCGCAGAGTGAAGCGTTGGATCGCGCTGCCACCTGGCTGGAGCGTATTGGTTTGCTGGAGCACGCCAACCGTCAGGCCAGTAACCTGGCCTACGGCGACCAGCGCCGTCTGGAGATTGCACGTTGCATGGTGACCCAGCCGGAAATCCTGATGCTCGACGAACCCGCCGCAGGCCTCAACCCGAAAGAGACCAAAGAGCTGGACGAGCTGATTGCTGAACTGCGTAACCATCACAACACCACCATTTTGTTGATTGAGCACGACATGAAGCTGGTGATGGGTATTTCCGACCGTATTTACGTGGTGAATCAGGGCACGCCGCTGGCGAACGGGACGCCGGAACAGATTCGTAACAACCCGGACGTGATCCGCGCCTATTTAGGTGAAGCATAATGGTGGTGACGCATAATATGGAAAAAGTCATGTTGTCCTTTGACAAAGTCAGCGCCCACTACGGCAAGATACAGGCGCTGCACGACGTCAGCTTGTATATCAATCAGGGTGAAATCGTGACGCTGATCGGCGCCAACGGTGCGGGAAAAACCACGCTGCTTGGTACGCTGTGCGGCGATCCGCGTGCGACAAGTGGGCGAATTGTCTTTGATGGTAAAGACATTACCGACTGGCAGACGGCGAAAATCATGCGCGAAGCGGTAGCGATTGTTCCGGAAGGGCGTCGCGTGTTTTCCCGCATGACGGTGGAAGAGAACCTGGCGATGGGCGGCTTCTTTGCCGAAAAGGACCAGTTTCAGGAACGCATCAAGTGGGTGTATGACCTGTTTCCCCGCCTGCATGAACGTCGAATTCAGCGTGCGGGCACGATGTCCGGCGGTGAACAGCAGATGCTGGCGATAGGCCGTGCGCTGATGAGTCAGCCGCGGCTGCTGCTGCTTGATGAGCCGTCGCTGGGTCTGGCGCCGATTATCATCCAGCAGATCTTCAACACCATCGAACAACTGCGCGAGCAGGGGATGACAATCTTCCTCGTCGAACAGAACGCTAACCAGGCGCTGAAGCTCGCCGATCGCGGCTACGTGCTGGAAAACGGTCATGTGGTGTTGGAAGACACTGGTGATGCGTTACTGGCTAACGAAGCAGTGCGCAGCGCGTATCTGGGCGGTTAACATTCTCTGAATGGACAAGGGGGCCTGATATGGCCCCTTTTTATTGCTCTATGTTATTATTGAGAATAGTTATCAATAATAAAAGTGAACATGGAGAAAGGATGATACGTTCCGGTATCTGCATGATGATTGGCGGTTTGTTTTGGACGCTTTCATCAAATACCCTGGCCTTAACACCGCCAGCGTTCGACCCGCGCGACCCTTCAATCTGGGAAGAGAAACCGGACAACTCGTTAGCGCAGTCCAGCTCGCCCTGTGAAGTGTTCACCTCCTCTGTCTGCCCGGGCTGGGAAGATGAGAAATCGGATATTCAGCGCGAACGTGAGCGGCGGGAACAGCAGCGTTTACAGAATGAATATGAACGACGCTGGCGTAAAGATTAATGTTCTTTGCTGGCTGCAACAGATAACGTCATCCTGGCCGGGTAAGACATAGCGTTACCCGGCTTTGTTGTGCACCACCCCGCATTTTCCTGTCACTACGCTTTCACCGCCTTGCCATCTGTTTGTCGCCTTACTATCTTTTTTTTGTAATAAAAAAGTTATTTTTCTGTCATTCGAGCATGTCATGTTACCCCCGCGAGCATAAAACGCGTGATATCGCGCATCCGGCACAACAAGAGAGATAACCGATGATATCGTTACGACATACAGCTTTAGGACTGGCACTTAGCCTGGCGTTTGCAGGTCAGGCTCTGGCCGTCACCACTATCCCGTTCTGGCATTCAATGGAAGGTGAACTGGGTAAAGAAGTTGATTCACTGGCGCAACGTTTTAATGCCGCCAATCCCGACTACAAAATTGTTCCGCAGTACAAAGGCAACTACGAGCAGAGCCTGAGCGCAGGTATTGCGGCTTTCCGTACCGGAAACGCACCTGCGCTACTGCAGGTTTATGAAGTGGGCACGGCAACGATGATGGCCTCGAAAGCCATTAAACCGGTCTATGAAGTATTCAAAGAGGCTGGTATTAACTTCGATGAGTCTCAGTTCGTACCAACGGTTTCCGGTTATTACACCGACTCTAAAAGCGGACACTTACTCTCCCAGCCGTTTAACAGCTCCACGCCGGTGCTGTACTACAACAAAGATGCCTTCAAAAAAGCCGGTTTAGACCCTGAGCAGCCGCCAAAAACCTGGCAGGATCTGGCGGAATACACCGCGAAGCTGAAAGCAGCAGGCATGAAGTGCGGTTACGCCAGCGGCTGGCAGGGATGGATTCAGATTGAAAACTTCAGCGCCTGGAATGGTCTGCCGGTGGCTACCAAAAACAACGGCTTTGACGGTACTGACGCGGTGCTGGAATTCAATAAACCGGAACAGGTGAAACATATCGCCCTGCTGGAAGAGTTGAACAAAAAAGGAGATTTCAGCTACTTCGGGCGTAAAGACGAGTCTACCGAGAAGTTCTATAACGGGGATTGTGCCATTACCACCGCCTCTTCCGGTTCTCTGGCTGACATCCGCCACTACGCCAAATTCAACTATGGCGTCGGCATGATGCCGTACGATGCCGATGTGAAGGGCGCGCCGCAGAACGCGATTATCGGGGGAGCCAGCCTGTGGGTGATGCAGGGTAAAGACAAAGCAACCTACGAAGGCGTGGCGCAGTTCCTCAACTTCCTGGCGAAGCCTGAAATTGCTGCCGAATGGCACCAGAAGACCGGCTACCTACCCATTACCACCGCCGCGTACGACTTGACCCGCGAGCAGGGCTTCTATGATAAGAACCCTGGGGCTGATATCGCCACCCGCCAGATGCTGAACAAGCCACCGTTGCCGTTCACCAAAGGGCTGCGTCTGGGCAACATGCCGCAGATCCGCACCATCGTAGATGAAGAACTGGAAAGCGTCTGGACCGGGAAGAAAACCCCGCAGCAGGCGCTGGATGCTGCCGTTGAGCGTGGCAATCAGTTACTGCGCCGCTTTGAGCAATCGACTAAATCGTAATGTGAAATGCCGGGTGGCGGCTGCGACTTACCCGGCCTACAAATGCGTGTAGTTTGTAGGCCGGATACGGTGTTTGCACCGCAATCTGGCACCTTCCAGGAAAAGAACCTACATGTCTTCATCCCGTCCGGTGTTCCGCTCGCGCTGGCTTCCCTATTTGCTGGTGGCCCCGCAGCTGGTTATCACCGTTATTTTCTTTATCTGGCCCGCCGGTGAAGCGCTGTGGTACTCACTACAATCCGTTGATCCGTTTGGTCTTTCTAGCCAGTTTGTCGGACTGGAAAACTTTATCGCGCTGTTTCATGACCCGTACTACCTTGATTCATTCTGGACCACCATTAAGTTCAGTACGTTAGTCACGGTAAGCGGTTTGCTGGTGTCGTTATTTTTTGCGGCGCTGGTGAATTACGTGGTGCGCGGCAGCCGTTTTTACCAGACGCTGATGCTGTTGCCTTACGCCGTCGCGCCCGCCGTCGCCGCCGTATTGTGGATCTTCCTGTTTAACCCAGGACGCGGGCTGATTACCCATTTTCTCGGTGAGTTTGGCTATGACTGGAACCATGCGCAAAACAGCGGTCAGGCGATGTTTCTGGTGGTGTTTGCGTCGGTCTGGAAGCAGATTAGTTACAACTTCCTGTTCTTCTTTGCCGCACTACAGTCTATTCCGCGGTCGCTGATTGAAGCCGCCGCGATTGATGGTGCGGGACCGGTTCGCCGCTTCTTTAAGCTGGCGCTGCCGCTGATTGCACCGGTCAGCTTCTTTCTGCTGGTGGTGAATCTGGTTTATGCCTTCTTTGATACCTTCCCGGTGATCGATGCCGCCACGGCGGGTGGGCCGGTACAGGCGACCACTACGTTGATTTATAAGATCTATCGCGAAGGCTTTGTCGGGCTGGATCTCTCCGCCTCGGCCGCCCAATCGGTAGTGCTGATGTTCCTGGTCATTATTTTGACGGTGGTGCAGTTCCGCTATGTGGAAAGTAAGGTACGTTACCAATGATTGAGAATCGTCGTGGGCTGACAATATTCAGCCATGCCATGTTGATTATGGGGATCATGGTGATCCTGTTTCCGCTGTACGTCGCGTTTGTCGCGGCGACGCTGGATAACAAAGCAGTCTTTGAAACGCCGATGACGCTGATTCCCGGCACACAGCTGCTGGAAAACATGAAATACATCTGGGTCAACGGCGTGGGCGTTAACAGCGCGCCGTTCTGGCTGATGATGCTCAACAGTTTCATCATGGCGTTCAGTATTACGGTAGGGAAAATCACCGTCTCTATGCTCTCCGCATTCGCCATCGTCTGGTTCCGCTTTCCACTGCGTAACCTGTTCTTCTGGATGATTTTTATCACGCTGATGCTGCCGGTCGAGGTGCGTATTTTCCCGACGGTGGAAGTGATCGCCAACCTGAAAATGCTCGACAGCTATGCGGGTCTGACGCTGCCGTTAATGGCATCGGCGACTGCGACGTTCCTGTTCCGGCAGTTTTTTATGACCCTGCCGGATGAACTGGTTGAGGCGGCGCGTATTGACGGTGCGTCACCGATGCGTTTTTTCCGCGATATTGTACTACCGCTGTCAAAAACCAATCTGGCGGCGCTGTTTGTGATCACCTTTATCTACGGCTGGAACCAGTATCTGTGGCCGTTGTTAATTATTACCGATGTCAATTTGGGCACTGCGGTGGCAGGTATCAAAGGCATGATTGCTACTGGTGAAGGCACCACACAGTGGAATCAGGTAATGGCAGCCATGCTGCTGACGCTCATCCCTCCGGTAATCATCGTGTTAGCCATGCAGCGTGCCTTTGTACGTGGCCTGGTCGATAGTGAGAAATAAAAATGGCTGGTTTAAAACTACAGGCAGTAACCAAAAGCTGGGACGGCAAAACCCAGGTGATTAAACCGCTGACGCTGGATGTCGCGGACGGAGAATTTATCGTGATGGTTGGCCCATCCGGCTGCGGTAAGTCAACGCTGCTACGGATGGTGGCCGGGCTTGAACGGGTGAGCGGCGGCGATATCTGGATTGATAATAAGCGCGTCACCGAAATGGAGCCTAAGGATCGCGGCATTGCGATGGTCTTTCAGAACTACGCGCTCTACCCACATATGAGCGTGGAAGAAAATATGGCCTGGGGACTGAAAATCCGCGGGATGGGCAAGGAGCATATTGCCGAACGGGTGAAAGAGGCGGCGCGTATTCTCGAGCTGGGTGAACTGCTCAAGCGTCGTCCGCGCGAGCTTTCTGGCGGTCAGCGCCAGCGTGTGGCGATGGGGCGGGCGATTGTCCGTGACCCAGCGGTATTCCTGTTTGATGAGCCGCTGTCTAACCTCGATGCCAAGCTGCGCGTACAGATGCGTCTGGAGTTACAGCATCTGCATCGCCGACTGAAAACCACCTCACTGTATGTGACGCACGATCAGGTTGAAGCGATGACCCTCGCCCAGCGGGTGATGGTGATGAACAAAGGCATTGCCGAGCAGATCGGCACGCCGGTTGAGGTATATGAAAAGCCTGCCAGCCGCTTTGTGGCGAGTTTTATCGGCAGCCCGGCGATGAATCTGCTGGACGGGCGCATCAGCGCCTCGGGCACCCATTTTGAACTGGATGACGGCATGACGTTGCCCCTCGGCAGAAGCGCGAGGGAGTCTGGTGGGCGCAACATGACGTTGGGTATCCGCCCGGAGCATATTGCGCTAAGCTCGCAGGCCGAAGGCGGCGTGCCGTTGGTCGTCGACACGCTGGAAATGCTGGGAGCGGATAACCTGGCACACGGACGTTGGGGTGAGCAAAAGCTGGTGGTGCGACTGGCGCATCAGCATCGCCCGACGGCAGGCAGCACGCTGTGGCTGCATCTGCCAGAAAATCATCTGCATCTTTTTGATGGCGAAACAGGACAACGCGTATGAGTAACTGGCCTTACCCCCATATCGTCGCCCATCGCGGCGGCGGTAAGCTGGCACCGGAAAACACCCTGGCGGCGATCGACATGGGGGCGCGATACGGGCATACCATGATTGAGTTTGACGCTAAATTGTCGAAAGACGGTGAGATCTTCTTGCTGCATGACGACAACCTGGAACGCACCAGCAATGGTTGGGGTGTGGCAGGCGAGCTGAACTGGCAGGATTTATTGCGCGTGGACGCCGGTGGCTGGTTTAGCGGTGAGTTTAAAGGCGAACCGCTACCGCTGCTCTCGCAAGTGGCCGAGCGCTGCCGTCAGCACGGTATGATGGCGAATATTGAAATTAAACCTACCACCGGCACCGGAACGTTAACCGGCAAAGCCGTAGCGCTGGCCGCTCGGGAACTGTGGGCGGGAATGACACCACCGCTGTTGTCATCCTTTGAAATTGACGCGCTTGCAGCGGCGCAGCAGGCGGCGCCTGAACTGCCGAGAGGCTTACTGCTTGATGAGTGGTGCGAAGACTGGCGTGAGCTGACAACGCGGCTGGGCTGCGTCTCTATTCATCTTAATCACAAGCTGCTGGATGAAGCGCGCGTGGATGCGCTGCGCGACGCAGGACTGCGTATTCTGGTGTATACCGTCAACCGACCCCAGCGCGCGGCGGAACTGCTACGCTGGGGAGTGGACTGCATCTGTACCGATGCCATTGATACGATTGGTCCGGATTTCCAGCCCTGTTAAGGCCCAATTGTTTTTAACGGAACGTTAGGCTGCGGCGTGCTGGAGGGCTTCAGCATGTCGCCGTTCTTTTTCTCCGACAGCATATGTTGCTTATTCAGCGAGCTGTCCGGGTTACGGGTTCCACTTAACATTCCACCGTTGCTGTTGGGCAGCATTTGCTGCTGGCTGGAATTAAACTCGCCAGGCTGAGACTGAAGGACGCGCTGGGAGTTGGAATTGATTTGGTTTTCCATATGCTGTTGTTGCATACGCGTCTGTGTTTGCAACTGCTGATTGAGCATCCCTTTCTGCTGAATCTGCTGCGATTGCATTTGGGTTTGCATACGCTGCTGGCTCGGGATCTGATAACCGGGTTGATTCGGGTTATTCATGGTGTTGATGGGCTGTGCAAAGCCTGCAAACGGCAACAGCATGGCTAAAAGTAAGAGTCGTTTCATCGCTTTTCTCCTCTCGGGGATCTCTTAAGTTTACTCCTTTCTCGCCGTTACGATGATTATTTCAGAGTTATGCACCAGGCTTAGTGGGGGCTGACCCCATACATCTGGAGAATAACGATGATAAAACCGACGTTTTTACGCCGGGTAGCCATTGCTGCTCTGCTCTCAGGAAGTTGTTTTAGCGTTGCTGCCGCTCCGGCTGCACCGCCGCCGGTATCATACGGTGTTGAGGAGGATGTGTTCCATCCCGTGCGTGCGCAGCAGGGGATGGTGGCCTCCGTGGATGCGCTTGCCACTCAGGTGGGGGTGGATATTCTTAAACAGGGTGGGAATGCCGTCGATGCCGCCGTGGCCGTTGGCTACGCGCTGGCGGTGACGCATCCCCAGGCGGGCAATCTGGGTGGTGGCGGTTTTATGCTGCTGCGTACCAAAGACGGTAACACCACGGCGATTGATTTTCGCGAAATGGCCCCTGCTGGCGCGACCCGCGACATGTTCCTTGATGAGCAGGGCAACGCCGATGCGAAAAAGTCGCTGACGTCGCATCTGGCATCCGGTACGCCGGGTACCGTCGCGGGTTTTTCGCTGGCGCTGGAGAAATACGGCACGATGCCGCTGAACAAAGTGGTACGTCCGGCGATGAAGCTGGCGGAAGAGGGCTTTGTGGTTAATGACGCACTGGCCGACGATCTGAAAACCTATGGCAGTGAAGTGCTCCCTAATCACGAGAACAGCAAAGCCATTTTCTGGAAAGACGGCGAGCCACTGAAAAAAGGCGATAAGCTGGTACAAAAGAACCTGGCGAAAAGCCTGGAAATGATTGCCGAAAGCGGCCCGGATGCGTTTTATAAAGGGGCTATTGCCGATCAGATCGCCGGGGAAATGCAGAAGAACGGTGGGCTGATGACCAAAGAGGACTTAGCCAGCTATAAAGCCGTGGAGCGTACGCCGATTAGCGGTGACTATCGCGGGTATCAGGTCTTCTCCATGCCGCCGCCGTCCTCTGGCGGTATTCACATCGTGCAGATCCTCAATATTCTTGAAAACTTTGATATGAAGAAGTACGGGTTTGGCAGCGCCGACGCCATGCAGGTCATGGCTGAAGCGGAGAAATATGCCTACGCTGACCGCTCGGAGTATCTGGGCGATCCCGATTTTGTGAAAGTGCCATGGCAGGCACTGACCAACAAAGCCTATGCTAAAACGCTTGCCGATCAGATTGATATCAACAAGGCTAAGCCTTCCAGCCAGATTAAACCTGGCAAGCTCGCCCCGTATGAAAGCAATCAGACCACTCACTTCTCGGTGGTGGATAAAGACGGCAATGCCGTGGCGGTGACCTATACCCTGAATACCACCTTCGGGACCGGTATTGTGGCGGGTAACACTGGCATTCTGCTCAATAATGAAATGGACGACTTCTCTGCCAAGCCGGGCGTACCGAACGTATACGGTCTGGTAGGCGGCGATGCCAACGCGGTCGGACCGAAGAAGCGTCCGCTGTCATCTATGTCGCCGACTATCGTGGTAAAAGATGGGAAAACCTGGCTGGTTACCGGCAGCCCAGGCGGGAGTCGAATTATCACTACTGTGCTGCAAATGGTGGTCAACAGCATTGATTTCGGGATGAACGTCGCCGAAGCGACCAACGCACCACGCTTCCATCATCAGTGGTTGCCGGACGAGCTTCGTATTGAGAAGGGCTTCAGCCCGGATACAATCAAACTGCTGGAGCAAAAAGGACAGAAAGTAGCGCTGAAAGAAGCGATGGGCAGCACGCAGAGCATTATGGTTGGACCGGATGGCGCACTGTATGGCGCGTCCGACCCGCGTTCCGTGGATGATTTAACGGCGGGTTACTGAGGATAATGGCCCTCTTCGCTGGAAGAGGGCCGGTTTGGAAGGCCCAATGGCAGTTATTATAATTCATTGTCTCCAGGTAACCTTAGCTTCGTGTTGTTTTGCTCTCTTCATAGTCTTGTAAATATTTCTCCAGCGGCCAGGCAGTGCCTAAACCAACGATTTCACCGCTATCTTTTATCGATGATGAATGGCGCATATCGCTGCAGCGATTCAGACCAGCGGAATATTTGGCTGCTTTTATCCTGCAGGTTTACTCGCTCTAAATCATAAAACTCGTGCGTTTTTGCCGAACGCATTTTGAGGATATATTTACTTTCGCTGATGTCGTGCTGTCTTGTACCGTCTTTATTCCACTCTCCGGCGATGTCCGTATATTGATAAACAAGGTCGGAATACACGTTGATTATCCTGTTGTCTTTGATCGCATAGAGCTCCAGCACTTCATAAAATGCGCCGCCGCCGGAATACGCATCAGAGTATCCACCGCGCACCCCAAACGCCAGCGTATCGGGTGCGATCCGGTACGGTGCCAGATCCAGTTTTGTATAATAGGCCAGCGGTCTGACGGACTCATCATCGCTCTCTTTTTCGGCGGTTTTATTCCACTCAGAGAGTTGGTTTAATGGTTTTTCCGAGCGTGCAATCGGCGTTAGCTGTTGGTTCTGCCAGGAAAAAACGCCGAGATATAATTTATTGGCGTGCCCGTTGCTGTAGTTTTCCGGACAGTTGTTATCCGCGTATTTCTTTGCCTGCCCGGCGTCGGCCGGATTGTCGGCGAAACAGGCGACACCGATATATTTGCCGTCTTTGCCCCAGGCTTTGGCACCCGTGAGGATCAGGTTGTCAGGATCTTCATTCGGCGCAACCCAGGCAATCCACGCGTTCTCAGATAATCCCTGTGGAAGCTCGCCAAATCCTTTGGCTGGGGTTGCTCCCGCCATTTGCTCAGCAAAAATCTGTTTACCTTCCGGGTGTTGAATGGCGCTGGGCACGGAATCGAGATTTTGTACGGTAGTGGCGAAAGCAGGGGAGAGTGCTGCCAGCAACACCAGGGGAAGGTACTTTTTCACTCTTGCGTCCTTTCAATAAGAAGGGCGATAAGACTCGCCCTTAATTTTATTTCACGCGCGCCATAAAGTAGGCATCAACGTATTCACCGTTGCGCAGGCCGTATTTCTTACCTGTGCCTTCGATTTCAAAGCCGTATTTCTTATACACCGCCACGGCCGGCTCATTATCAACAAATACCGTTAGCTCAATACGCTCGACGCGCAGCCAGTTGTCGCACATGTCGATCATCGTGCGAATCAACGCGCTGGCAACGCCGCGATTGTGCCACCGTGCATCCACGCAGATACCAAAATCAGCCACGTGGCTGCGACGCGGGCGTTGCGCGACCTCAATACAGAGATGCCCCACGACGATATCGTCAATACAGGCAACCAGTTGTTTGACCCCGGCTTGCTCGGTTAGCCTCGCTTGCCACATCTCGAGGGAAGGATGAGGAACCTGTAGCGTGTTGTGGTACACCTCCGGCTGGGCGTGGATCTGACGAATTGCGTCGTAATCTTTCGGTTCAGCGTGGCGTATCACTATCTCACTCATTCCTTATCTCCAGCAGGGTTAATTGTGTATTTACACTCGCTGAGAAAGAAAATTCCGTCAACTGCATTTTTTTGCAAAAAGAAGTAGACAAGTGCGAATGAGAATGATTATTATTGCTCTGCGTTCAGGGGAACCCCTACGGAGAACCTGAAAGCACGACATTGCTCACATTGCTTCCAGTATTACTTTAGCCAGCTTTTGCTGGCTTTTTTTTTGAGGTTTTGTGTCTGCCTGGCTTACTTGCCATTTCGTCCCCGGGAAGTGCTCGTGCTCCTCACGTACATTTAGTACGCTCCGGGCCCTGCGCGCTTGCCGTGAACAAACTGCCTGCGACGCCGACGGCCGATCCTGTCGCCCTGTGGTGCAGTTCAAGCGCCATCCGGCAAAGAATCCAACATTCAGTCTCCAGCCGCTTTGCGCTATGGTGTAGACAATCACCTTCGAAAGGATCGTCTCATGACCTTACACTGCGCATTTATTGGTTTTGGTAAAAGCACCACTCGCTACCATTTGCCGTACGTCCTCAACCGCAAAAATAGCTGGCATGTCGCGCACATTTTTCGCCGCCACGCCAAGCCGGAAGAGCAGGCACCACAATATTCACATATTCACTTCACCAGTGACCTTGACGAGATCTTAAACGATCCGCAGGTGAAGCTGGTGATCGTCTGTACCCATGCTGACAGCCATTTTGAATACGCCAAACGCGCGCTGGAAGCGGGTAAAAACGTGTTGGTTGAGAAACCCTTCACGCCGACGCTTGCGCAAGCAAAAGCACTGTTCGAACTGGCGCAAAGCAAAGGGCTGACCGTTACGCCATATCAGAACCGTCGTTTTGATTCCTGCTTCCTCACCGCTAAAAAAGCGATTGAGAGCGGCAAGCTCGGCGAAATTGTTGAGGTTGAAAGCCATTTCGATTACTACCGCCCCGAGGCGGAAACCAAGCCGGGACTGCCGCAGGACGGCGCATTCTATGGTCTGGGCGTACACACCATGGATCAGATTATCTCGCTGTTCGGTCGTCCCGATTGCGTGGCCTATGACATCCGCAGCCTGCGCAACAAAGCGAACCCGGATGATACCTTTGAAGCACAGCTGTTCTACGGCTCCCTGAAAGCCATTGTTAAAACCAGTCACTTGGTGAAAATCGACTATCCGAAGTTTATCGTTCACGGTACCAAAGGCTCGTTTGTGAAGTACGGCATCGACCAGCAGGAAACCAGCCTGAAGGCCAATATCATGCCTGGTGAGCCAGGTTTCGCTGCTGACGATTCCATTGGGATGCTGGAGTACGTTAACGATGACGGCCTGACGGTAAAAGAAGAGGTGCAGCCGGAAGTGGGGGACTATGGTCGCGTCTATGATGCGCTTTACCAGACGCTGACAGCCGGTACGCCTAATTACGTCAAGGAATCTGAAGTTCTTACCAACCTGGAACTCCTCGAACGCGCCTTTGAACAGGCTTCTCCGGCGACGATAACTCTCGCCAAATAGCCTGCGCAGACTCCTCTGGGCTTGTTCATTTTTTTTGAACAGAGGAGTCAATTTTCACCCTCTATGATCCCCGGCGGATTGAGTCCACACTTACTCCATCGAAAACATCTGGGGGTGAACACAATGATCTACTTACGCAAAGCTAATGACCGTGGCCACGCTAATCATGGCTGGCTCGATTCCTGGCATACCTTCTCTTTTGCCAACTACTATGACCCAAACTTTATGGGGTTCTCGGCACTGCGCGTGATTAACGATGACGTGATCGACGCAGGTCAGGGCTTTGGTACTCATCCCCATAAAGACATGGAAATCCTGACTTACGTGCTGGAAGGCGCGGTGGAACATCAGGACAGCATGGGGAACAAAGAGCAGGTTCCGGCCGGTGAGTTCCAGATAATGAGCGCCGGGACGGGGATCCGTCACTCGGAGTACAACCCGAGCAATACTGAGAAGCTGCATCTGTATCAGATTTGGATCATGCCGCAGGAAAACGGTATTACCCCACGCTATGAGCAGCGCCGTTTTGATGCCGCTCAGGGTAAACAACTGGTGCTGTCGCCAGATGCCCGTGATGGTTCGCTGAAAGTGTACCAGGATATGGAGTTGTACCGTTGGGCACTGGTCAAAGATGAGCAGTCGGTGCATCAGATTGCCGCTGAACGCCGCGTCTGGATCCAGGTAGTAAAAGGTAACGTGACAATTAACGGGACCAAAGCGACCACCAGTGATGGTCTGGCAATCTGGGATGAGCAGGCCATTTCTATTCATGCCGACAGCGACAGCGACAGCGAAGTGTTGTTGTTTGATCTGCCGCCAGTATAAAAATACACGGCATGCTTAAAGCTGCATCTGTGTTGGCTTTCCTCGCTCACCCCGGTCGCGTACTTAATGTACGCTCCCGGGGATTTACTGCGTCGCCGCCTTGATGCAACTCGAATGATTTTGTGTATTTCTCACAATAAAAAACTCCTTTTTTTCTCTGCGAAGGTTCACGCACGTCCGTGGTAAACTGGGAGAATCTATCCCTTTTTAACGCTTCAGGACGATGAAAAAGAAAAGACCCGTACTTCAGGATGTAGCCGACCGCGTGGGCGTGACCAAAATGACGGTCAGCCGCTTTTTGCGTAACCCGGAGCAGGTCTCCGTGGCGCTGCGGGGCAAAATTGCCGCTGCACTTGATGAGCTGGGTTATATTCCCAATCGCGCTCCTGATATCCTTTCTAACGCCACCAGCCGCGCTATCGGCGTACTGTTACCGTCTCTCACCAACCAGGTTTTTGCTGAAGTGCTACGCGGCATTGAGGCTGTCACTGACGCTCATGGTTATCAAACCATGCTGGCGCACTACGGCTATAAGCCTGAGATGGAACAAGAGCGTCTGGAATCGATGCTGTCGTGGAATATTGATGGCCTGATCCTCACCGAACGTAGCCATACGCCCCGTACGCTGAAAATGATTGAGGTTGCCGGTATCCCGGTGGTTGAGCTGATGGACAGCCAGTCCCCATGCCTTGATATTGCCGTGGGCTTCGACAACTTCGAAGCCGCGCGTCAGATGACAGCCGCTATCATCGCCCGCGGGCACCGTCATGTTGCCTATCTTGGCGCACGCCTTGATGAACGTACTATCATCAAACAGAGAGGCTACGAGCAGGCAATGCGCGATGCCGACCTGGTGCCGTACAGCGTGATGGTGGAGCAGTCCTCTTCCTACTCCTCCGGTATTGAACTTATCCGTCAGGCGCGGCGTGAATACCCGCAGCTCGATGGTGTCTTTTGTACCAACGATGACCTGGCGGTAGGGGCGGCCTTCGAATGCCAGCGTTTAGGGCTGAAAATCCCTGATGACATGGCGATTGCCGGATTCCACGGTCACGACATCGGGCAGGTGATGGAGCCGCGTCTGGCGAGCGTGCTCACGCCGCGTGAACGCATGGGCAGCATTGGCGCAGAACGTCTGCTGGCGCGCATCCGCGGTGAGGCCGTCACACCTAAAATGTTAGATTTAGGTTTCACCTTGTCACCGGGCGGATCTATTTAAGCCAACAAGTTTGAAGTAGCTCACACTTATACACTTCGAGCACGAATGGATATTGCTTCTCTATTTATCCGGCTGGACAATGTTACCGATAACAGTTACCCGTAACAATTTCCTGATTCTTGTACCAGTGGGGGCAACGCTTTGAGCACGACTAATCATGATCACCACGTTTACGTTCTGATGGGCGTATCGGGCAGCGGTAAATCTGCTGTCGCCAGCGAAGTGGCGCATCAACTGCAGGCCGCGTTTCTTGATGGCGATTTTCTCCATCCGCGCAGCAACATCATGAAAATGGCTTCTGGTGAGCCACTCAACGATGACGACCGCAAACCGTGGTTACAGGCGTTGAATGACGCCGCCTTTGCGATGCAGCGTACCAACAAGGTTTCGCTGATCGTCTGTTCCGCCCTGAAAAAAGTCTATCGCGACCAGCTACGCGACGGTAACCCGAACCTCTCTTTCATCTATCTGAAAGGGGATTTTGACGTTATCGAAAGCCGCCTGAAAGCGCGTAAAGGCCACTTCTTCAAAACGCAGATGCTGGTGACCCAGTTTGAAGCGCTGGAAGAACCGGGTGCGAATGAAAACGATGTACTGGTGGTCGATATCGATCAACCACTGGACGGTGTGGTCGCCAGCACCATTGAGGTTATTAACCAGGGCAGTAAGTAGTGAGTACATTAACGCTTGTTTTAACAGCAGTAGGGTCCGTTTTATTACTGCTGTTTTTAGTAATGAAGGCGCGTATGCACGCCTTCGTTGCTTTGATGGTGGTATCCATTGGTGCAGGTCTCTTTTCCGGTATGCCGCTCGATAAAATCGCGGCGACCATGGAAAAAGGGATGGGAGGCACGCTCGGTTTCCTGGCGATTGTTGTGGCGCTGGGGGCGATGTTCGGCAAGATTTTGCATGAGACCGGAGCTGTCGATCAGATTGCCGTCAAAATGCTGAAATCCTTCGGTCACAGCCGCGCACATTATGCGATTGGCCTGGCCGGTCTGATTTGCGCGCTGCCGCTGTTCTTTGAGGTGGCGATTGTGCTGCTGATTAGCGTGGCATTCTCAATGGCGCGCCATACGGGGACGAACCTGGTTAAGCTTGTGATCCCGCTGTTTGCGGGGGTGGCGGCTGCTGCGGCATTCCTGCTGCCTGGGCCTGCGCCGATGCTGCTGGCCTCTCAGATGCACGCCGACTTTGGCTGGATGATCCTGATTGGCCTGTGTGCCGCGATTCCGGGCATGATTATCGCCGGGCCGCTGTGGGGGAATTTCATCAGCCGTTACGTCGAGCTGCACGTACCGGAAGATATTTCCGAGCCGCATTTGGGCGAAGGCAAAATGCCATCCTTTGGCTTCAGCTTATCGCTTATCCTGCTGCCGCTGGTGCTGGTGGGACTGAAAACTATCGCCGCACGCTTTGTTCCGGTCGGTTCTACAACCTATGAATGGTTCGAGTTTATCGGTCACCCGTTTACCGCGATTCTGGTTGCCTGTCTGGTGGCGATTTACGGTCTGGCGGTGCGCCAGGGCATGCCAAAAGACCGCGTGATGGAGATCTGTGGCCATGCGCTGCAGCCGGCGGGGATTATTCTGCTGGTGATTGGTGCGGGCGGTGTGTTCAAACAGGTTCTGGTTGATTCTGGCGTCGGTCCGGCGCTGGGCGAAGCGTTAACCGGTATGGGCCTGCCGATTGCCATCACCTGCTTCGTGCTGGCGGCGGCGGTGCGTATCATTCAGGGTTCCGCGACTGTGGCCTGCTTAACGGCGGTTGGTCTGGTGATGCCGGTGATTGAGCAACTGAACTACTCCGGTGCCCAGATGGCGGCACTGTCTATCTGTATCGCGGGCGGCTCTATCGTGGTCAGCCACGTTAACGACGCCGGTTTCTGGTTGTTCGGTAAATTTACCGGTGCGACCGAAACGCAAACGCTGAAGACCTGGACGATGATGGAAACTATTCTCGGCACGGTCGGTGCGATTGTCGGTATGATTGCCTTTCAGCTGTTGAGCTGATGGCATTGCCCGGTGGCGCTTGCGCTTACCGGGCCTGGAAATGAGCACACATCCACACCGTAGGCCGGGTAAGCGCAAGCGCTACCCGGCTTTTTTATAGCACGACCAGCCCTTCTTCTGTTTTCAGCCAGCGCGGCGCTTTTAGCGTATCGGCGAAATAGCCCACCAGATCCTGCAGTAAGTCACCCGCCACTCGTTCCATCTCGTCAGACTGCGTTTTACTCATCAGCAGGTGCGTTAATAACTGACAGTAGCGCCCCATCTGGTCTGGTTCCGGCTCGAAAAGGGGAAAACGGGTCGGGAATGTTTCTACCGTCAGACTGGCCTGTAGATGCTGCGGTACAGGCTCCGTTAAGGTCGGTTGCAATAACGCGAGACAGGCCGACAGACGTGCACAAACCGCCAGTTTTTCAACCGGGTCATGGCATTCAACCAGCCCTTCGACAAAACGCTCGCAGTTATCCGCCAGTTCGGTGAAATCCGTGGCATGGCTAAAGGGCAGGGTAAATAAAGAGTGTGAAAAGAGAGGGGGAGTCGCCATAGGGCAGCCTCCAATGAGCCAAATTTTACCGCCACCTAAGGGACCAACCTTTTGGTGGCGGGCTGAACGGAGTTGGTCCTACCGGCCTCATTGGATACCGGCGCGTCTTACAACGCCACCGTCCAGCCCACCATTGAGGTGTAGCTGGTCGCACGACAAAAGTGAATTTTATCGCGAATGAGGTAATCAGGGGACCAATCCTGGCACCTGATTTTGCAGGTGCAGCGAGAAGATAATGCCAATCCGCGATGCTGACAAGAGGGCATTCCGGAAGGCACCTCGCAGAAATGAAAATACGTTTTTTCAGCGAGTTAAAAGCGTAAGGAATACCTGAAATTACAGCGGTGCCGGAGAGCCAGGATTGTTAAGGGGGTTGCGTAGCCCCCTTAACACGTTCACTGGTGACGAGATCTCAGAGAAGTAATGAGCATAACGTGAACGGAACTGTTCTCCGGGTAACATGCTATCTGAGCCAAAAAGTAGAGATTACCCCTTCATCCACATCCTTACGCCGTCGAGGAACATCTGGGTAGCCATCATCACCAGAATCAGCCCCATCAGGCGCTCCAGTGCGTTAACCCCTTTCTCGCCCAGCAGGCGTAAAAACAGCGAAGACTGCAGCAAAATCACAAAAGTACCACCCCAGGCGATCAGCAGCGCAATCACCAGATGCCCCATCTGGTTCGGATACTGATGTGATAACAGCATTAATGAAGCCAGGATTGTTGGACCCGCTACCAGCGGGATCGCCAGTGGCACGATAAACGGCTCTTCGCCTGCCGGAAGCCCGGTGCTATTCCCGGTGGCGCTGGGGAAAATCATCTTAATGGCGATCAGGAACAAAATGATGCCCCCGGAGATCGAAACGGTTTCCGCGCGCAGGTTAAGAAATGCCAGTATTTTCTCGCCAGCAAACAGGAATATCAGCATCACCAACAGCGCAATGAACAGCTCGCGAATCATAATCGCGCGGCGGCGTTTTGGTTCGGTATGTTTCAATACGGACATGAAAATGGGCAGATTTCCGAGCGGGTCCATAATAAGGATCAATAAAACTGCCGCTGAAATGATTTCATTCATAACTCAAATTCCCTTACTATTACCGCGGACTTTCTGCTTGCTTGCGCAGCGAGATAAGTCGCATTACTGATGGCTTCGCTATCATTGATTAATTTCACTTGCGACTTTGGCTGCTTTTTGTATGGTGAAGGATAGGCCAGTAGGATACTGGTTAGCATACACAGCACACATCTCTGCAGGAAAAAAACGCTATGAAAAATGTTGGTTTTATCGGCTGGCGCGGTATGGTCGGCTCTGTTCTCATGCAACGCATGGTTGAGGAGCGTGACTTCGACGCCATTCGCCCTGTTTTCTTTTCTACTTCCCAGCTCGGGCAGGCGGCACCGACATTCGGTGGAACCACGACCGGCACGCTTCAGGACGCTTTTGATCTGGATGCGCTGAAGGCGCTCGATATCATCGTGACCTGTCAGGGCGGCGATTATACCAACGAAATCTATCCAAAGCTTCGTGAAAGCGGTTGGCAGGGTTACTGGATTGACGCGGCCTCTTCGCTGCGTATGAAAGACGATGCCATCATCATTCTCGATCCGGTTAACCAGGATGTCATCACTGACGGCCTGAACAAAGGTATTAAGACCTTTGTCGGCGGTAACTGTACCGTTAGCCTGATGCTGATGTCCCTCGGTGGCCTGTTTGCCAATGACCTGGTTGACTGGGTTTCCGTGGCGACCTATCAGGCGGCCTCCGGCGGCGGCGCGCGCCATATGCGCGAACTGCTGTCCCAGATGGGTCATCTGTATGGCCATGTGGCCGATGAACTGGCAACCCCTTCCTCTGCTATTCTCGATATCGAACGTAAAGTGACGACCCTGTCCCGCAGCGGTGAACTGCCGGTTGATAACTTTGGCGTACCGCTGGCCGGTAGCCTGATTCCGTGGATCGACAAACAACTTGATAATGGTCAGAGCCGCGAAGAGTGGAAGGGACAGGCTGAAACCAACAAAATTCTTAACACCTCTTCCGTGATCCCGGTTGATGGTCTGTGCGTGCGCGTCGGTGCGCTGCGCTGCCACAGCCAGGCGTTCACCATTAAACTGAAAAAAGATGTGTCTATTCCGACCGTGGAAGAACTGCTGGCAGCGCACAATCCGTGGGCCAAAGTCGTGCCAAACGATCGGGATATCACCATGCGTGAGTTAACCCCGGCGGCCGTTACCGGCACGCTGACCACGCCAGTAGGCCGTCTGCGTAAGCTGAATATGGGACCGGAGTTCCTGTCAGCCTTTACTGTGGGCGACCAGTTGCTGTGGGGTGCTGCAGAGCCATTGCGCCGTATGCTGAGTCAGTTGGCGTAATGTGGGACGGCCTGATGACGCCACGTTTATCAGGCCTACAAACGACGCGAACCACCTGGCCGGATCAGTCAATACGGCTTTCCGGCAGAGTGATTGCGTGTTTTAACAATGGGTGCTGAGTCACCCATTTTTTTGCGTAATACAGGAGTAAGCGCAGATGTTTCATTTTTTACCAGGAGTAAGATAAAGCATTGGCTATTCTTTAAGGGTGACTTAGTACCGGAGGTATTAAGTTGTTGCCTGAAGGTGGGACGACGCAGAGAGGATGCACAATTGTGCTGCGCCGTTCAGGTCAAAAAAAGTGTCACTACCTGATGTCGAAGATCAGTTGGAAGGCGTGACACCATAAAACAGGATGACAACCATGTCCGTTCGTATCGATAGAGACGTGATTAATGCGCTAATTGCAGGCCATTTTGCGGATCCTTTTTCCGTACTCGGTATGCACCAAACTGACGCTGGACTTGAAGTCCGCGCCCTATTACCTGACGCCACCGAAGTGTGGGTGATCGAACCCAAAACCGGACGCAAAGTCGGCAAGCTGGACTGCCTCGACTCTCGCGGTTTTTTCTGTGCTGTACTTCCCCGCCGTAAAAATTTCTTTCGCTATCAGTTAGCTGTTGTCTGGCATGGACAGGAGAATCTGATTGATGACCCTTATCGTTTTGGCCCGCTGATCCAGGATATGGATGCCTGGCTGTTATCTGAAGGTACGCACCTGCGACCTTACGAAACGCTGGGCGCGCATGCGGATACCATGGATGGCGTAACTGGTACGCGCTTCTCCGTCTGGGCGCCTAACGCTCAACGCGTGTCAGTGGTTGGGCAGTTCAACTACTGGGATGGCCGTCGCCACCCGATGCGCCTGCGTAAAGAAAGCGGTATCTGGGAGTTGTTTATCCCCGGCGCGCAGCATGGTCAACTGTATAAATACGAGATGATCGATGCGAACGGTAAGCTGCGAATCAAAGCGGACCCTTACGCCTTCGAAGCGCAAATGCGCCCGGAAACCGCGTCGCTTATCTGCGGTCTGCCGGAAAAAGTGGTGCAAAGCGAGGAGCGAAAAAAAGCCAACCAGTTTGACGCGCCGATCTCTATCTATGAAGTGCACCTGGGCTCATGGCGTCGTCATACCGATAACAACTTCTGGCTGAGCTACCGCGAACTGGCGGATCAGTTGGTGCCTTACGTCAAGTGGATGGGCTTTACCCATCTCGAACTGTTGCCGATTAATGAGCATCCGTTCGACGGTAGCTGGGGCTACCAACCTACCGGTATGTATGCACCGACCCGTCGTTTCGGGACGCGTGATGATTTCCGTTATTTTGTGAATGCCGCGCATCAGGCCGGACTGAACGTCATTCTCGACTGGGTGCCGGGCCATTTCCCGTCGGACGACTTTGGTCTGGCAGAGTTTGATGGCACCAATCTGTATGAGCACAGCGACCCGCGCGAAGGGTATCACCAGGACTGGAACACGCTGATCTACAACTACGGTCGCCGTGAAGTCAGTAACTATCTGGTGGGCAATGCCCTGTACTGGATTGAACGTTTTGGTATCGATGCGCTGCGCGTAGATGCCGTGGCGTCGATGATTTATCGCGACTACAGCCGTAAAGAAGGGGAGTGGGTCCCGAACGAATTTGGCGGTCGTGAAAACCTCGAAGCCATTGAGTTTTTACGCAATACCAACCGTATTCTTGGCGAGCAGGTGCCGGGGGCCGTGAGCATGGCGGAAGAGTCCACCGACTTTGCCGGCGTTTCAAGGCCGCAGGATATGGGCGGTTTAGGATTCTGGTATAAGTGGAACCTCGGCTGGATGCACGACACGCTGGACTACATGAAGTTGGATCCGGTTCATCGTCAGTTCCATCACGATAAGCTGACCTTCGGCATGCTGTACAACTACACCGAAAACTTTGTCCTGCCGCTGTCGCACGATGAAGTGGTACACGGTAAAAAATCAATTCTCGATCGCATGCCGGGGGACGCATGGCAGAAGTTTGCCAACCTGCGCGCCTACTACGGCTGGATGTGGGCCTTCCCGGGCAAGAAACTGCTGTTTATGGGCAACGAGTTTGCTCAGGGGCGTGAGTGGAACCATGACGCCAGCCTCGACTGGCATCTGCTGGAAGGCGGCGATAACTGGCACCACGGCGTACAGCGTTTGGTGCGCGATCTGAACCTTACCTATCGTCATCACAAAGCGCTGCACGAGCTTGATTTTGATGCCTATGGCTTCGAGTGGCTGGTGGTGGATGACAAAGAACGTTCGGTGCTGGCTTTCGTTCGTCGTGACAAAGTCGGTAATGAAATCATTGTTATCAGCAACTTTACGCCAGTACCTCGCCACGGCTATCGCTTCGGTATCAATCAGCCGGGCAAATGGCGCGAGATCCTCAATACCGACTCGATGCATTATCACGGTAGCAATACCGGTAACGGCGGCGCGGTACACAGCGATGAAATCGCCAGTCATGGTCGTCAGCACTCACTGAGCCTGACGTTGCCACCGCTGGCAACGATCTGGCTGGTGCGGGAGGGATAATGACGCAACTGGCAACCGGCAACGCCACCCCCCATGGTGCAACGTATGACGGCCATGGCGTCAATTTCACCCTCTTTTCGGCCCACGCTGAACGCGTTGAATTATGCGTATTCGATGAGCAAGGCTGCGAACTCCGCTACGACCTGCCGGGGCGTAGCGGCGATGTCTGGCACGGCTATCTGGCCAACGCCCGTCCCGGTCTACGCTATGGCTATCGCGTACATGGTCCGTGGCAACCGCAGCAGGGCCACCGGTTTAATCCGGCGAAACTGCTGCTTGACCCTTGCGCGCGTCGGGTGGATGGCGAGTTAAAAGATAACCCACTGCTGCATGGTGGGCTGAATGAACCGGATCATCATGATAACGCCGCCATCGCGCTGAAGGGCGTGGTGGTGTCCGACCATTATGACTGGGAGGATGATGCCCCGCCGCGCACGCCGTGGGGCAATACCGTAATTTACGAAGCGCATGTCAAAGGGCTGACGTATTTGCATCCTGACCTGCCGGAAGAGATTCGCGGGACCTACAAAGCGCTGGGTCATCCGGTGATGATCGACTATTTCAAGCGCCTCGGCATTACCGCGCTGGAGCTGTTACCGGTGGCGCATTTCGCCAGCGAACCGCGGCTTCAGCGACTGGGCCTGTCAAACTACTGGGGCTACAACCCGGTGGCGATGTACGCGCTGCATCCGGCCTATGCCAGCTCGCCGGAGAGTGCGCTTGATGAGTTTCGCGACGCGGTAAAAGCGCTGCATAAAGCGGGTATTGAGGTCATTCTCGACATCGTTTTAAACCACAGCGCCGAGCTGGATCTCGAAGGACCTGTCTTCTCGCTGCGCGGAATTGATAACCGTAGCTATTATTGGATCAGAGATGATGGCGATTACTACAACTGGACCGGTTGTGGGAACACCATCAATCTGAGCCATCCTGGCGTTGTGGAATACGCATGCGAGTGCCTGCGCTACTGGGTTGAAACCTGCCATGTGGATGGTTTTCGTTTTGATTTGGCTTCCGTCATGGGGCGTACGCCTGAGTTTCGTCAGGATGCTCCGCTGTTTACCGCGATCCAAAACTGTCCGCTGCTCTCACGCGCCAAGCTGATTGCGGAACCGTGGGATATTGGTGAAGGCGGGTATCAGGTGGGGAATTTCCCCCCGCCGTTTGCCGAGTGGAATGACCATTTCCGCGATGCGACGCGACGTTTTTGGCTCCAGCGTAATCTTTCGTTGGGCGAGTTTGCCGGACGTTTTGCCGCATCCAGCGACGTGTTTAAACGCCCGGGCCGCAATCCCAGCGCCACGGTCAATCTGGTGACCGCGCATGACGGTTTTACGCTACGCGACTGCGTTTGCTTCACAAATAAGCACAATGAAGCGAATGGTGAGGAAAATCGCGACGGCACTAGCAATAACTACAGTGACAATCATGGTAAAGAAGGATTAGGCGGCTCGCTGGACCTGATTGAGCGGCGGCGCGACAGCATTCATGCGCTGTTAACCACGCTGTTGCTCTCCCAGGGAACGCCGATGCTGCTGGCGGGTGATGAGCATGGTCATAGCCAGCACGGTAATAATAACGCTTACTGCCAGGATAACGCCTTAACCTGGCTGGACTGGCAGCAGGCAAACAGTGGGCTAACCACATTTACCGCCGCGTTGATTCATCTGCGTCGGCAAATACCTGCATTAACAGGCGATTGCTGGTGGGAAGAGGGCGATGGCAATGTTCGTTGGCTGAATAAGTACGCACAACCCTTAAGTGCGGATGAGTGGCATAACGGCCCGAGGCAGATGCAAATCCTGCTTTCAGATCGTTTCCTGATTGCAATAAACGCCACGCTTGAGGTGACAGATATCGTTTTACCTGAAGGGGAATGGCACGCCATTCCCCCATTTGCCGGAGAGGATAATCCGGTGCTTACGGCGGTCTGGCAGGGACCTGCGCACGGACTGTGTGTGTTCCAGAGAAGATAAAAAGGAGTTAGTCATGGTAAGTTTAGAGAAGAACGATCGTGTAATGTTGGCGCGCCAGCTGCCATTAAAATCTGTTGCCCTGATCCTGGCCGGTGGCCGCGGTACTCGCCTGAAAGATTTAACCAATAAGCGTGCCAAGCCTGCCGTGCACTTTGGCGGTAAGTTCCGCATTATCGATTTTGCCTTATCCAACTGTCTTAATTCCGGGATCCGCCGTATCGGCGTGATCACTCAGTACCAGTCACACACGCTGGTGCAGCATATTCAGCGCGGCTGGTCGTTCTTTAGCGAAGAGATGAACGAGTTCGTCGATCTGCTGCCTGCCCAGCAGAGGATGCAGGGTGAAAACTGGTATCGCGGTACGGCGGATGCGGTGACCCAAAACCTGGACATCATTCGACGCTATAAAGCGGAATATGTGGTGATCCTCGCGGGCGATCATATTTATAAGCAGGACTACTCACGCATGCTGATCGACCACGTTGAGAAAGGCGCGCGTTGCACGGTGGCCTGTATGCCAGTGCCTATTGAAGAGGCCAGCGCGTTTGGTGTAATGGACGTGGACGACACCGATAAAATTATCGAGTTCGTTGAAAAACCTGCCAACCCGCCAGCGATGCCTAATGATCCGACCAAATCGCTTGCCAGTATGGGGATCTACATCTTCGACGCCGATTATCTGTATGAACTGCTGGCGGAAGATGATCTCGATGAAAAATCCAGTCACGATTTTGGCAAAGACATCATCCCGAAAATCACCGAAGCTGGCATGGCATATGCTCATCCATTCCCATTGTCCTGCGTACAGTCTGACCCGGAATCCGAGCCGTACTGGCGCGATGTGGGAACGCTGGAAGCCTACTGGAAAGCAAACCTCGATCTGGCTTCGGTGACGCCTGAACTGGATATGTACGACCAGGACTGGCCAATCCGTACGCATATGGAATCACTGCCGCCGGCGAAATTTGTTCAGGACCGTTCCGGTAGCCATGGAATGACGCTGAACTCGCTGGTCTCCGGCGGCTGTATTATTTCTGGTTCGGTGGTAGTGCAGTCCGTTCTGTTCCCGCGAGTGCGGGTGAATTCATTCTGTAACATTGATTCGGCAGTGTTGTTACCTGAAGTGTGGGTGGGACGTTCGTGCCGCTTACGTCGTTGCATTATCGACCGCGCCTGCGTTATTCCTGAAGGCATGGTGATTGGTGAAAACGCGGAAGAAGATGCTCGTCGTTTCTACCGTTCAGAGGAAGGTATTGTACTGGTCACGCGTGAAATGCTGCGCAAACTGCAGATCAAACAGGAGCGATAATGCAGGTTTTACACGTTTGTTCAGAGATGTTCCCTTTGTTAAAAACCGGGGGACTGGCGGATGTTATTGGGGCGTTACCCGCAGCGCAAATCGCGGACGGTGTGGATGCCCGCGTGCTGCTCCCGGCGTTTCCTGATATCCGTCGCGGCATTCCCGATGCGCAGGTAGTGACGCGTCGCGATACCTTCGCCGGACGTATTACGCTGTTGTTCGGGCATTTCAACGGTGTGGGCATTTACCTGATTGACGCGCCGCATCTCTATGACCGTCCCGGTAGCCCGTATCACGACACTAACCTGTTTGCATATACCGATAACGTGCTGCGTTTTGCGCTGCTGGGTTGGGTCGGCAGTGAAATGGCCTGTGGCTTTGACCCATTCTGGCGCCCGGATGTGGTGCATGCGCACGACTGGCATGCCGGTCTGGCCCCGGCGTATCTGGCGGCGCGCGGCCATCCGGCGAAATCGGTGTTCACTGTGCACAACCTGGCGTATCAAGGCATGTTTTATGCAAAGCATATGGATGACATCCAATTGCCATGGTCGTTCTTTAACGTGCACGGACTGGAGTTTAACGGGCAGATTTCTTTCCTGAAGGCCGGGTTGTACTACGCCGACCACATTACGGCGGTCAGTCCGACCTACGCGCGGGAAATTACCGAGCCGCAGTTTGCCTACGGCATGGAAGGTCTGTTGCAGCAGCGTCATCGTGAAGGACGTCTTTCCGGTGTGCTGAACGGCGTTGATGAAAAAATCTGGAGCCCGGAAACCGATCTGCTGCTGGCGTCGCGGTATACGCGTGAAACGCTGGAAGAGAAGGCGGAGAACAAACGCCAACTACAGATCGCGATGGGACTTAAGGTTAACGACAAAGTGCCGTTATTTGCCGTAGTCAGCCGCCTGACCAGTCAGAAAGGGCTGGATCTGGTGCTGGAAGCGCTACCGGGGTTGTTAGAGCAGGGTGGACAACTGGCATTGCTCGGCGCGGGCGATCCGGTTTTACAGGAAGGTTTCCTCGCCGCGGCGGCGGAACATCCGGGACAGGTGGGCGTACAGATTGGCTATCACGAAGCCTTCTCGCACCGCATCATGGGTGGGGCCGACGTTATATTGGTTCCCAGCCGTTTTGAGCCGTGTGGCTTAACGCAGTTGTATGGACTGAAGTACGGCACGCTGCCGCTGGTGCGGCGCACCGGTGGGCTGGCTGATACGGTCTCTGACAGTTCGCTGGAAAACCTTGCGGATGGTATCGCCAGTGGGTTTGTATTTGAAGATAGTAATGCCTGGTCGCTGCTACGCGCGATTCGGCGTGCTTTCGTATTGTGGTCCCGGCCTTCGTTGTGGCGGTTTGTACAACGTCAGGCCATGACCATGGATTTTAGCTGGCAAGTCGCGGCGAAGTCATACCGTGAGCTTTACTATCGTTTGAAATAGATATCCAGGAATCACCTATATGAATGCTCCATTTACTTATGCATCGCCCACACTCAGCGTAGAGGCACTTAAGCATTCTATCGCCTACAAGCTGATGTTCACGATTGGTAAAGACCCGGTCATTGCCAATAAACATGAGTGGCTGAACGCCACGTTGTTCGCGGTGCGCGATCGTCTCGTGGAGCGCTGGCTGCGTTCTAACCGTGCGCAATTATCCCAGGAAACTCGACAGGTTTATTATCTGTCAATGGAGTTTCTGATTGGCCGCACACTTTCCAATGCACTGTTATCGTTGGGTATTTATGACGATGTCAAAAATGCGCTGGAAGGTATGGGGTTGGATCTTGAAGATCTGATCGATGAAGAAAACGACCCTGGTCTTGGCAACGGTGGCCTCGGGCGCCTGGCGGCCTGCTTCCTGGACTCACTGGCAACGTTGGGTCTGCCGGGACGCGGCTACGGTATTCGTTATGACTACGGCATGTTCAAACAGAACATTGTTGATGGCCGACAGAAAGAGTCACCGGACTACTGGCTGGAATACGGTAACCCGTGGGAATTCAAACGCCACAATACGCGCTACAAAGTGCGCTTTGGCGGGCGTATTCAGCAGGAAGGTAAGAAAACGCGCTGGATAGAAACTGAAGAGATCCTCGCGGTAGCCTACGACCAAATTATTCCCGGTTATGACACAGACGCCACTAATACGCTGCGCTTGTGGAGTGCCCAGGCCAGTAGCGAAATCAACCTCGGTAAATTTAACCAGGGTGACTACTTTGCGGCGGTGGAAGATAAAAACCACTCCGAGAACGTCTCCCGCGTGCTTTATCCGGATGACTCCACCTATTCAGGACGCGAGCTGCGTTTGCGCCAGGAGTATTTTCTGGTCTCCTCCACGGTGCAGGACATCCTGAACCGTCATTATCAACTGCACAAAACCTACGACAACCTGGCAGATAAGATCGCCATTCACCTCAACGACACCCATCCGGTACTGTCGATTCCTGAGCTGATGCGTCTGCTGATCGATGAGCACAAATTCAGTTGGGATAATGCGTTTGAGGTCTGCTGCCAGGTCTTCTCGTATACCAACCACACCTTGATGAGCGAAGCGCTGGAGACCTGGCCTGTCGATATGCTGGGCAAAATTCTGCCGCGCCATCTGCAAATCATCTTTGAGATTAACGACTACTTCCTGAAGACGTTGCAGGAACAGTATCCGAACGATACCAGTCTGCTGGGACGGACGTCGATTATCGATGAATCCAATGGCCGCCGGGTGCGTATGGCATGGCTCGCAGTGGTGGTGAGCCACAAGGTTAACGGCGTTTCTGAGCTGCACTCCAACCTGATGGTGCAGTCGCTGTTTGCTGACTTTGCGAAGATTTTCCCGACTCGCTTCTGCAACGTCACAAACGGCGTAACGCCGCGCCGCTGGCTGGCGCTGGCTAACCCATCGCTCTCTGAGGTGCTGGATGAGAACATTGGCCGCACCTGGCGAACCGATCTCAGCCAGCTAAGCGAGCTTGAACAGCACTGCGATTACCCGCTGGTAAATCAGGCGGTGCGCCGTGCGAAACTGGAGAATAAAAAACGTCTGGCAACGCTCATTGCCCAGCAGCTTAACGTGGTGGTGAACCCGAAATCGCTGTTTGATGTGCAGATCAAGCGTATTCACGAATACAAACGCCAGTTGATGAACGTGCTGCATGTGATCACCCGCTACAACCGCATTAAGGCCGATCCTGACGCCGAGTGGGTGCCGCGTGTGAATATCTTCGCCGGTAAAGCGGCTTCGGCCTATTACATGGCGAAGCACATCATTCACCTGATCAACGACGTCGCGAAAGTGATCAACAACGATCCGCAAATTGGTGACAAGCTGAAAGTGGTGTTTATTCCTAACTACAGCGTCAGCCTGGCGCAGGTGATTATTCCTGCTGCCGACCTGTCTGAGCAGATTTCGCTGGCCGGGACCGAAGCCTCTGGTACCAGTAATATGAAGTTTGCCCTCAACGGCGCGCTGACTATTGGGACGCTGGACGGTGCCAACGTCGAGATGCTGGAGCATGTGGGCGCAGAAAATATCTTTATCTTTGGTAATACGGCGGAAGAGGTCGAAGCCTTACGCAGCCAGGGCTACAAGCCGCGTGAGTATTACGAGAAAGACGAAGAGCTGCACCAGGTGCTGACGCAGATTGGCAGCGGTGTATTCAGCCCTGAGGAGCCGGGGCGCTATCGTGACCTGGTTGACTCGCTGATCAACTTTGGCGACCACTATCAGGTTCTGGCGGATTATCGCAGCTACGTTGACTGCCAGGATAAGGTTGACGAACTGTATCGCCACCCGGAAGAGTGGACCACCAAGTCGATGATTAATATCGCCAACATGGGCTACTTCTCGTCGGACAGGACGATCAAAGAGTACGCCGAAAACATCTGGCATATCGACTCGGTGCGGTTGTAACAAGGGCAGGACGATCTGTAGGCCGGATGGATAAGGCGTTAGCCGCCATCCGGCAAAAGGCCCGGTAGCGCTGACGCTTACCGGGCCTACAGTTTTATATCGAGTGTCTTAAGACGCCAGCGACAGCTGCTGTTTCTCAATGTACTCCGCCAGCCACTGGGTCATGCGCGACTGCTGTTCAGCGTTCAGCCACATACCTTCTTTCGTGCGACGCCACAGCGCATCTTCCGCACGGCGCACCCATTCGTGATCGACCAGATATTTCAGCTCGGCCTCATAGAACTCATGGCCGAAGTCTTCACCTAACTCGGCAAGCGAGGTGGCTTTCCCGATAATCCATTCGGTGTTACTGCCGTAGGTGCGCGAATAATGGCGCGCCAGCGACTCGGTCAGGAACGGGTAGCGACGGCGCAGTTTGGCCGCGTAATCTTCACGATCGCCGCCGATGTCACCGCCTGGCAGAATGCACTCTTTTGTCCACGCCGGACCGATTCCCTGATAGTACGACGCCAGTTTTTCCATCGCGTGTTCGGCCAGCTTACGATAGGTCGTCAGCTTACCACCAAAGACCGACAGCAGCGGCGCTTTGCCGTTTTCGTCGTGGATATCCAGCGTGTAATCACGGGTGATAGCCTGCGGCGAGTCGGACTCGTCATCGCACAGCGGACGTACGCCCGAGTAGGTCCAGACGATATCGTCACGGCCCAGCTGTTTCTTAAAGTGCGCGTTGTAGACCTTCAGCAGGTAATTGATTTCACTCTCATCAATTTTTACCGCTTTCGGATCGCCTTTGTATTCGACGTCAGTCGTCCCGATGATCGAGAATTCGTCCATCCATGGGATGACAAACACAATACGTTTATCTTCGTTTTGCAGTATATAAGCTTGCTTCTGGGTATGGACGCGCGGCACTACGATGTGACTGCCTTTAATCAGACGAATACCGTACGGCGATGGCAGATGCATGCCGTCGTCGAAGAACTCTTTCACCCATGGGCCGGTGGCATTGACCAGACCACGCGCCTGCCAGGTGTGCTTTTTACCGGTATCGATATCTTCAGCTTCAACAATCCACAATCCGTTTTCACGGCGAGCGGAGGTAGCGCGAGTGCGGGTTAACACCTCTCCGCCTTTGCGTACGACCATTTGGGCGTTTGCCAAAACCAGTCGCGCATCGTCTACCCAGCAGTCAGAATATTCGAAACCGCGCACAATCTCAGGTTTCATTACGGAATCTGCGCCAAAACGCAAACCGGTCGAACTCGGCAAACTGGTGCGTTTGCCCAGATGATCGTACATAAACAGACCAATGCGGATCATCCACGCTGGACGCAGGTGCGGGCGATGGGGCAGACGAAAGCGCATCGGGAAGGCGATATGCGGTGCCATTTTCAACAACACCTCACGTTCGGCCAGCGCTTCGCTCACCAGGCGAAATTCGTAGTGTTCCAGGTAGCGCAGGCCACCGTGGATGAGTTTGGAGCTAGCGGAAGAGGTGGCGCAGGCTAAATCCTGCGCTTCCAGCATCAGCACGGATAAACCGCGTCCAGCGGCATCTGCCGCGATACCGGCACCGTTGATGCCTCCACCTATCACAATCAGATCTTTGGTTTCCATGCTGGCCTCTCGCACTTTCGTTATAGCTCATTAATGTTCGTTATCGAGCATAATAGCAAAGAATCGCGCCATTGGTAACATCGGATAAACAATTTACAGTGATACATATAACATTATGGCGTTTAACTGCCGTCGGGACGTACACTAAGAAGTAACATGTCTGAAAAGCGTCACCTGCAATATAAAGAAGAGAGAGCAATGGATCAGTTTGAATGTATTAATGTCGAAGAAGCGCATCAGAAGCTGCACCAGGGGGCCGCGGTGTTAGTGGATATCCGCGACCCGCAAAGCTATGCGATGGGTCACGCCCCGCAGGCGTTTCATCTGACGAACGACACGCTGGGGTCATTTATGCGCGAGCATGATTTCGACACCGCCGTGTTAGTAATGTGTTATCACGGCAACAGCAGTAAAGGCGCGGCGCAATATCTTCTTCAGCAGGGCTATGACGCGGTTTACAGTGTTGACGGCGGCTTCGACGCCTGGCATCGACATTTTCCGGCAGAAGTGGCATACGGTTCGTAAGACTATACCCAAATTAATTCGAGTTGCATCGCGACGGCGACGCAGCAAATCTCCGGGCGCGTACGAACAGTATGTGACCGGAGTGAGTGAGGAAAGCCAACAAAGATGCAGCTCGAAGTAAGAAGGGTATATATACTGTCCTCTTTTGTGTGGAATAAGCGACAGCAACCATGTTGATGATTACCTCTTTTGCTAACCCCCGCGTGGCGCAGGCATTTGTTGATTATATGGCGACACAGGGCGTTATCCTGACGATTCAACAACATCAGCAAACGGATGTCTGGCTGGCGGATGAGTCCCAGGCTGAGCGCGTGCATGCTGAGCTGGCGCGATTTCTGGAGAATCCAGGCGATCCGCGTTACCTCGCGGCAAGCTGGCAGTCGGGTCATACCGACAGCGGTCTGCGCTACCAGCGTTATCCGTTCCTGGCCACATTGCGCGAACGCGCAGGCCCGGTAACCTGGGTGGTGATGGCCGCGTGTGTGCTGGTGTTTATCGCGATGAACACGCTGGGCGACCAGACGGTGATGCTCTGGCTGGCATGGCCGTTTGACCCTTCGCTGAAATTTGAATTCTGGCGTTATTTCACCCACGCTTTTATGCACTTCTCGCTGATGCATATTCTGTTCAACCTGCTGTGGTGGTGGTATCTCGGTGGTGCGGTAGAAAAGCGTCTGGGCAGCGGAAAACTGATTGTAATTACCGTGATCAGCGCCCTGCTAAGCGGCTACGTTCAGCAGAAATTTAGCGGCCCGTGGTTTGGTGGGCTGTCTGGCGTGGTATATGCGCTGATGGGTTATGTGTGGTTGCGCGGCGAGCGCGATCCACAAAGTGGTATTTTCCTGCAGCGTGGTTTGATTATCTTTGCTTTGATCTGGATTGTTGCCGGCTGGTTTGATGTGTTCGGCATGTCGATGGCGAACGGCGCACATATCGCCGGGCTGGCCGTGGGTCTGGCAATGGCGTTTGCCGATACTATGAATGTACGAAAACGAACGTAATTTCAGGGAACAATAATGAAGCAAACACAACGACATGACGCGATCATCGAGCTGGTAAAGAAACAAGGATACGTCAGTACTGAGGAGCTGGTGGAGCATTTCTCCGTCAGCCCGCAGACGATTCGCCGCGATCTTAACGATCTGGCCGATCAGAACATGATTTTGCGCCATCACGGTGGCGCGGCGCTGCCCTCCAGCTCGGTCAACACCCCGTGGCATGACCGTAAAGCGACACAGACGGCGGAAAAAGAGCGCATTGCCCGCAAAGTTGCCACGCAGATCCCGAACGGTTCTACGTTGTTCATTGATATCGGCACTACGCCGGAAGCGGTGGCTCACGCGCTGCTCAATCACAGCAATTTACGCATTGTGACCAACAACCTCAATGTGGCGAATACGCTGATGGCGAAAGAGGATTTTCGCATCATACTCGCCGGTGGCGAACTGCGTAGCCGCGACGGCGGTATTATGGGCGAAGCGACCCTCGACTTTATTTCTCAGTTCCGCCTGGACTTCGGCATCTTAGGGATTAGCGGTATCGATAGCGATGGCTCCCTGCTGGAGTTTGATTATCACGAAGTTCGCACCAAGCGCGCGATTATTGAGAATTCACGGCATGTGATGCTGGTGGTGGATCACTCGAAGTTTGGGCGTAACGCGATGGTGAATATGGGCAGTATCAGCATGGTGGATGCGGTGTATACCGACACGCTGCCGCCAGCTGGCGTGATGCAGGTTATTGCGGACCATCATATTCAGTTAGAGCTGTGCTAAGTTAATTCCAGGCCTGATAAGCGTAGCGTATCAGGCATTAACTAAACCCCATACCCCATCATTTTCAGCAGTTTCTGCGCATGTTGCACCGCATCCTGGCGGTGTGCGACGCCGAGCTTTTGATACAAATTGCGGATGTGCGTCTTGATGGTCGTTGCCGCGACGGCTAATTCTCCGGCGATCTGCTCGTTGCTGTAGCCCGAATAAATCAGTCCCAGAACCTGCCATTCGCGCTGGGTCAGCGGGCTGGTGCGGATAAGCTCCGGTACTTCCGGGTGAGTAAGCAGACGCTCAACGAACCCTTCATCGAAGTGGGCGAATTTATGGCGGTGATGCTGGTTAATCTCACGCAAAATACGCTGGGCGCGGTGCTGATCGAGTTCCGGTAAGGTATTGAGCTGAATCAACTGACGCAGTTGCTGCGCCATGGCCTCACCTTCAATGACAAAGTGACTGATAAATCCGGTGCGGTTCGCCAGCTGCAGCGCGTCGAGTAACACGCGCTGTGCGTCATTTTTGCGTCCTGCCTGCCAGTAGAGCTGATTAAGCAGCAGCAGGTTACGGTTCAGATCGCTCATCAGGCGCAGATTGCGCGCATTTTCATTCAACTCTTCCAGCACAATCTCAGCCGGTTCAAACTCGCCCAGCAGGATCTGCGCGCGGGCGATGTTGCGCCACTGGCTTTGCAGAAAGTGGTTATTGGCGAATTCCGGTTTCGGCGTGTGGCGCAGCCAGTTGGCGGCCGAGTTTTTGTCGCCCACCATTTGCCAGTAAATCACCCGTACCTTATCGGCGTTCGAGATCCAGTCACTGTGATAGTGACCGTTACCCAGCAGGTTTTCCAGGCGGTTGAGCAGGCTACGCGCATTATCCAGATCCCCCCGGGCCAGCGAACATTGAATCAGCAGCGCCAGGCACTGTAGCTGTTGCTGCGGCTGGAATGTGGAAAGCAGTTCAATACCCGAGCGGGCAGACGCTTCCGATTCGTCCAGGCGCGCCCATGCCCACAGCAGCTGCGCGCGAATACGCACCAGGAACTCGTGCATCGGCAACTGTTCCAGATGCTGCTCTTTGATCAGCTGAAACGCTTTTTCCTGAGTCTCCCAGGCGGCCTGTAAAAAGCCCTGGGCAAACAAAATTTCGCTTTGCTGGATTAAACTCCACAGTGCGTAATGCCAGACGTCATGGTGGCGCGCCATTTGCTCGGTTTGCTGCATCAACGCCAGAGAACGCGTGAGATCGCCCTTACAGTGCAGGACTTCACCATGTACCGAGGTGGCGACGATACGGCTATAGAACCAGGCGATGGGTAACTCATCCAGCGCCAGCTTTGCCAGGCGCTCGGCTTCGTCAGGATTGCCGTCGTTAATCGCGACCTGCGCACGCAGGGCGTTAAATTCGGCGTGCAGCGTCGGTTCCATGTCGCCTTTCATTTCCTGCTCAGCGCGCGCCAGCAGGGTATTAACCTCGCCGTAGCGGTGCTGGCTTTGCATCAGCCAGGCTTGCAGCAGAACCAGACGCGGATTTTCCAGCAGACTTTCCCACGGCAGGGCTTTCAGCGACTCTTCCAGTAATGTCAGTTCGCTGTGGTTAAACAGTCCCCACGCATGGTTAAGCAGGATATCGCGTAGCATATGGGCGTCGCCTGCCGCCAGCGCGTGGTGGATAGCTTCGCTGGGGAAACCTTGCGCCATCCAGCTTTCAGCGGCGGCGCGGTGTATTTCGGGCAGTTCGCTTGCCAGCTCCCACTGACAGCGCTGGCGTAAAAAGCTGCCAAACAGCGGGTGGTAGCTGAACCACTCACCGACGTCATCCATCCGCTGCAAGAATAATCCCTGGCGCTCAATCTCCTCCAGCCGCATCTGGCCGTTTTCTTCCCCAGTGACCCGGACGATCAGTGCGTCGTTCATTGAGCGCAGAATGGCGCTTTTCAGCAGGAAATGACGGGTGCCGAGGTCGACGCTGTCCAGCACTTCATCAACCAGATAATCGGACAGATGGCTGGCGTTGATCCCGGCGAGGCGGCGTGCGGACTGGTGCGCAGAATGGTTGTTCTGGCGGGCGGAGAGGGCAATCAGCTGTAACGCCGTGGCCCAGCCAGCAACGTCATCGCACATCCGGCTGCTTTCTGCCGCTTCGATAGGTGAGGACAAACGTCGATCAAAAAATTGTTTGGCTTCCTGGTGGTTAAACGCCAGCTGTTGGCTGCCTATCTCCAGCAACTGATCGCGTACTCGCAGGTTGGCAATACCCAACTGCGGCAGGTTGCGCGACAGCACGACCAGCGTGAGGTTCTCAGGCTGATGACGCAGGAAGAAACGCATCGCTTCGTGAATTGCCGGATTGGAGATGAGATGATAATCATCCACTACCAGGTAGAGCGGGCGATGCCACTCGGCCAGTTCAATAAATAGCTGCGCAAACAGTGACGTCAGGCTGGCGTATTGGCGCTTTTGCACCATCGCTTCGCTGGTGGTGCAGTGTCCACCGGTTGCCTGCTGGATAGCGGCGATCAGATAGCTGGCAAAGCGTTCTTGTTGATTATCGCCTTCATCCAGAGAGTACCAGCCTAAGTCGTTCTTCCCCGCTGCCCATTGTGAAACCAACGTCGTTTTTCCATAACCAGCAGGACTTGTTATCAGGGCAAGCCTGAAATTGTTCGCGCCGGAAAGTTTAGCCAACAGGCGCTCACGAACCACCGTATGGTCGAGTCGAACCGAACGACTTAATTTAGACGGAATCAACATAAGTTAGTCACTTCACTGTGTGAAAATGGGGAAAAATGATTTTTTTTGCGCTTCGTAATTAATAGATATAAGGTCGGCCAGATTAGTGTTTTATGCAAGCTAAGCGGACTTTTTGTGTGTCTGATTTTGCACTATGTCACAAATCTAAACATCTATTACATTAATTGCTTTAAAGAGTCACAACAGGCGTGGCGACTGGATCCGTCGGTATTTTGGCTGAGCCGAAAAATACCTCCCTTTTTATAAGGTTACTCAGTTGCTTAATGTAAAGAGCCGAATTTTGTGGCCGACTTAAAAGTTTTATGTGAATTATCTTATCCACCTTGGATATTTCAGGTTAGAAACTATTTCTCTGTTTACAGATTGTTTCCCATCGTCACCCCTCTATTTGATATTGTCGATTTATCTCTTGTTATTAATGCGCCGTCCGTTGGGCATTACAGGGGCGTTATGCCGGACTTACGCGAATTTACGGGCGATAACACCCTCTTTAAGTGGCAGCGATCACACTTTTATGCTCATCCCCGCTCCTCCTCCCTGCCTAATCCGTGCCAGGATGAGGAAGGTCAACAACGAGCCTGGCAAACTAGCGATAACGTTGTTTTATTACCTAAGGATCTGGAACCCCTATGTCACAGCCTACTTTCAACAAAGATCAATTTCAGGCTGCCCTGACGCGTCAGTGGCAGCGCTTCGGTTTACTGTCGGCTCAAGAAATGACGTCGCGCCAGTGGTGGCAGGCAGTGAGTGGGGCGTTGGCTGAGTTACTCAGCGCCCAGCCTGCGGCGAAGCCGGCAAAAAATCAGCGCCATGTTAACTACATCTCGATGGAGTTTTTGATTGGCCGTCTGACCGGCAACAACTTACTCAATCTCGGCTGGTATCAGGCGGTGAGCGATGAGCTGCAAGCGCATGACGTCAACCTGACCGACCTGCTGGAAGAAGAGATCGACCCGGCGCTGGGTAACGGTGGATTGGGGCGCCTGGCGGCCTGCTTCCTTGATTCGATGGCGACAGTCGGTCAATCGGCGACGGGCTATGGTCTCAACTACCAGTACGGCCTGTTCCGTCAGTCGTTTGCCGATGGGCAGCAGATGGAAGCCCCGGATGACTGGCATCGCGGCAGCTATCCGTGGTTCCGTCACAACGAGGCACTGGATGTGCAAGTAGGGATTGGCGGCAAGATCACCAAAGAAGGGCACTGGGAGCCGGGGTTTGTTATCACCGGCCAGGCCTGGGATCTACCGGTTCTCGGCTACCGTAACGGCGTGGCGCAACCGCTGCGTCTGTGGCAGGCCAGTCACGCGCATCCGTTTAACCTGACCAAATTTAATGACGGCGATTTCCTGCGCGCAGAGCAGCAGGGCATCGACGCTGAAAAACTGACCAAAGTGCTGTACCCGAACGACAACCACACCGCGGGTAAAAAGCTGCGCCTGATGCAGCAATACTTCCAGTGCGCTTGCTCCGTAGCTGACATTCTGCGCCGCCATCATCTGGCAGGGCGTAAGCTGCATGAGCTGGCTGATTTTGAGGTGATTCAGCTCAACGATACTCACCCGACCATCGCCATCCCTGAGCTACTGCGTGTGCTGATTGATGAGCACCAGATGAGCTGGGACGATGCGTGGGCTATTACCAGTAAGACCTTTGCTTATACCAACCACACTTTGATGCCAGAGGCGCTGGAGTGCTGGGACGAGAAGCTGGTGAAAGCACTACTGCCGCGCCATATGCAAATCATCAAAGAGATTAACGACCGCTTTAAGAAGCTGGTCGATAAAACCTGGCCGGGTGACGCTGAAGTTTGGGCGAAGCTGGCGGTGGTGCACAACAAACAGGTGCGTATGGCCAACATGTGCGTGGTCAGCGGCTTTGCGGTTAACGGCGTGGCGGCGCTGCACTCCGATTTGGTGGTGAAGGATCTGTTCCCGGAATATCATCAGCTCTGGCCGAACAAATTCCATAACGTCACTAACGGGATTACTCCGCGTCGCTGGATTAAGCAGTGCAACCCGGCACTTGCCGCGCTGCTGGATAAATCGCTGAAAAAAGAGTGGGCCAACGACCTCGATCAGTTGATTAACCTGGAAAAATACGCCGACGACGCGAAGTTTCGTCAGCAGTATCGTGACATCAAGCTGGCGAACAAAGCGCGTCTGGTGAAGTTTATTAAAGCGCGTACCGGTATTGAGATAACGACTAACGCTCTCTTTGATATTCAGATTAAACGCCTGCATGAGTACAAGCGTCAGCACCTCAACTTGCTGCATATTCTGGCGTTATACAAAGAAATCCGTGAGAACCCGCAGGCCGATCGCGTGCCGCGCGTATTCCTGTTTGGCGCGAAAGCCGCTCCGGGTTACTACCTGGCGAAAAATATCATCTTCGCCATTAACAAGGTTGCAGAAACCATCAATAACGACCCGCAAGTGGGCGACAAGCTGAAGGTCGTATTCCTGCCGGATTATTGTGTCTCGGCGGCGGAAATGCTGATCCCGGCGGCAGATATCTCTGAGCAAATCTCCACCGCCGGGAAAGAGGCTTCCGGCACCGGTAACATGAAGCTGGCGCTGAACGGTGCGTTAACCGTCGGTACGCTGGATGGCGCAAACGTCGAAATCGCCGAGAAGGTAGGTGATGAGAATATCTTTATCTTTGGTCATACCGTGGAAGAGGTGAAGGCGCTCAAGGCTAAAGGTTACGACCCGGTGAAATGGCGTAAGAAAGATAAAGTGCTGGATGCTGTTCTGAAAGAGCTGGAAAGCGGGAAGTACAGCGACGGCGATAAACATGCCTTCGACCAGATGCTGCACAGTATCGGCAAGCAGGGCGGTGACCCGTATCTGGTAATGGCGGACTTCGCGGCCTACGTTGAAGCCCAGAAGCAGGTTGACGTGTTGTATCGTGACCAGGAAGCCTGGACCCGGGCGGCGATTCTGAATACCGCGCGTTGCGGCATGTTCAGTTCGGATCGCTCCATCCGCGATTATCAGACTCGTATCTGGCAGGCGAAACGTTAAGGAATCGCGATGGAAAGCAAACGTCTGGATAATGCCGCGTTGGCGGCGGGGATCAGCCCCAATTACATTAATGCCCACGGTAAACCGCAGTCTATTGGCGTCGAAACCAAGCGGCGTTTGCTTGACGCTATGCATCGCTCCACCGCCACCGCTCAGGTGGCGGTGACCCCGGTGCCGAATGTCATGGTTTATACCGCTGGTAAGAAAATGCCGCTGGCAGTTGAGGGACGCGGAGAGTTTACCTGGCTGCTGACCACCGAAGAGGGCGTGCAGCACAAAGGGCATGCCGTCGGCGGTAAATCGTTCAACCTTCCGGCGAAGCTGCCGGAAGGGTATCACACGCTTACCCTCACCCAGGGGGAGTTGCGTACCCATTGCCGCATCATCGTCGCGCCGAAACGCTGCTATGAGCCGCAGGCTCTGTTAGCCGGGCAGAAGCTGTGGGGCGCATGCGTTCAGCTCTATACCCTGCGTTCAGAAAAAAACTGGGGGATTGGCGACTTTGGCGATCTCCGTGCCATGCTGGTGGAGGTGGCGCAACGCGGCGGCGCGTTTATCGGCCTGAATCCGATTCACGCGCTGTATCCGGCGAACCCGGAGAGTGCCAGTCCGTACAGCCCGTCGTCACGCCGCTGGCTGAACGTTATTTATATAGATGTGAACGCAGTAGACGATTTTCGCCTGAGTAAAGAGGCGCAGGCCTGGTGGCAGAAACCCGCGACTCAGCAAGCTCTGCAACGCGCGCGTGATACCGAGTGGGTTGATTATTCTGCCGTTACCGCATTGAAGATGACAGCGCTGCGTATGGCATGGAAAAGCTTCTCTGCACGTGACGATGAGCAGATGGCGGCATTTCGCCAGTTTGTGACTCAGGAAGGGGATAGCCTGTACTGGCAGGCGGCCTTTGACGCGCTGCATGCGCATCAGGTGAAAGAGGACGCACTGCGCTGGGGCTGGCCGGTGTGGCCGCAAGCTTTCCAGTCGGTGGATTCGCCAGAGGTAAAACGCTTTTGCGAAGAGCATCGTGATGAAGTGGATTTCTACCTGTGGTTGCAGTGGCTGGCGTATACCCAGTTTGCTGACTGCTGGAAAACCAGCCAGGGCTTTGCGATGCCGATTGGATTATATCGCGATCTGGCTGTCGGCGTGGCCGAAGGCGGGGCGGAAACCTGGTGCGACCGCGAGTTGTATTGCCTGAAAGCCTCGGTTGGCGCACCGCCGGATATTCTCGGTCCGCTCGGGCAAAACTGGGGATTGCCGCCGATGGATCCGCATATCATCACGGCACGCGCTTACGAACCGTTTATCGAACTGCTGCGTGCCAATATGCAGAACTGCGGTGCGTTGCGTATCGACCATGTTATGTCGATGCTGCGTCTGTGGTGGATCCCTTACGGTGAAACTGCCGATCACGGCGCCTACGTGCATTATCCGGTCGACGATCTGCTTTCAATTCTGGCGCTGGAAAGTAAACGTCATCACTGCATGGTAATTGGTGAAGATCTGGGGACTGTGCCGGTAGAGATCGTCAGCAAGCTGCGTGATAGCGGCGTGTACTCCTACAAAGTGCTTTATTTTGAGAATGACCATGAGAAAAATTTCCGCGCGCCGAAAGCGTACCCGGAACAATCAATGGCAGTCGCGGCGACGCATGACCTTCCTACGCTTAAAGGTTATTGGGATAGCGGCGATCTGACGCTGGGTAAGGCACTGGGTCTGTATCCGGATGAAGTCGTGTTGCGTGGGTTGTATCAGGACAGAGAACTGGCGAAACAGGGGCTGCTGGACGCGCTGCACAAATACGGGTGCCTGCCAAAACGTGCTGGTCACAAGGCGTCACTGATGTCGATGACGCCGATTCTTAATCGCGGCATGCAACGCTACATTGCTGACAGCAACAGTGCGCTGTTGGGCCTGCAACCGGAAGACTGGCTGGATATGGCTGAGCCGGTCAATATTCCCGGGACCAGCGATCAGTACAAAAACTGGCGGCGTAAGCTCACCGCCACGCTGGAGCAGATGTTTGCCGATGACGGTGTGAACAAGCTGATTAAGGATTTGGATAAGCGCCGAAAAGCGGCCGCGAAGAAGAAGTAAAAAAGCCGGGGATTTCCCCGGCTTTTTTAGGGTGATAGCAGGTAGGCAGGGTAAGCGAAGCGCCACCCGGCACAGTTTTATCAGACCACCATACCCAGCAGCAGACACCCTACCAGACCGCAGACGGAGATAATGGTTTCCAGCATTGACCATGACTTGATGGTTTCACCGATGGTCAAGTTGAAGTACTCCTTGAACAGCCAGAAGCCCGGATCGTTCACGTGGGAGAAAATGACGGAACCGGAACCAACCGCAATAACCATTAGCTCAGGGCTTACGCCGGTCGTTGCAATCAGCGGTGCCACAATCCCACCAGCGGTGATCGCCGCTACGGTTGCGGAGCCCAGTGCGATACGCAGTACCGCAGCGATAGACCATGCCATCAGCAGCGGAGAAACGTTTGAACCGTGCATCATTGACGCGATGTACTTGTCCACGCCGCTATCCACCAGGACCTGTTTGAAGGCACCGCCACCACCAATGATCAACAGCATCATCGCGATGATTTTGATGGAGGACACCAGCGTGTCGTTGATCTGATCCATCGAACGTCCACGGTTCAGACCAAAAGTGAACATCGCAATCAGCACCGCGATAAGCGTTGCCATAACCGGGTCACCCAGGAATTCTGCCACCGTCAGGAAAGCGTGACCTTTTGGCAGAATCATCTCCGCCACGGCGCGCATCGCCATCAGGATAACCGGTACCAGAGAGGTCCAGACGCTGACGCCAAAGCCAGGCATCTCTTCTTCAGTAAACGTTTTCGCGCTGTACAGACCTTCCGGGATTGGCTTATCGATGCCTTTCAGGAAGCGAGCGTACACCGGACCGGCGAGAATAACGGTCGGGATTGCCAGAATCGTACCAAACAGCAGGGTTTTACCCATATCTGCATGGAAAATGGTGGCAATAGCGGTCGGACCTGGGTGCGGCGGCAGGAAGCCGTGAGTTACGGACAGCGCAGCAGCCATCGGCACGCCAACATACAGCAGCGGGATGTTGGCAGCAGCGGCGATGGTGAACACCAGCGGCAGCATCAGCACGAAGCCGACTTCGTAGAACAGGGCAAAACCGACGGTGAAGCCGGTTAATACCACCGCCCACTGAATATGTTTTTTGCCGAATTTAGCAATCAGGGTGGTTGCGATGCGCTGTGCGCCGCCGCAGTCCGCCAGCATTTTGCCCAGCATGGCGCCAAAACCCATAATCAGGGCGAGGCTGCCAAGGGTTCCGCCGACGCCGGCTTTAATCGAACCGATGACTTTATCCAGTGGCATCCCTTGCATCAATCCGACAGCAAGCGCCACCAGGACGAGAGCGATGAAACCGTTCATTTTGAAACGGATCATCAGGAGGAGTAACAAGATTACACCGATAGCAACGATGACTAATGGCATGATTTACCTGGCCTTTACTTTGTTATGGGTAACGTCAGTGTTTAGATGACAAATTCCGATTGTCCCGACCGGGAACAGAGCATTCTCAGCACCAATGCTGGTTGCCTTCAAAACTAATCAGTTTAGCTGGCTGTTATGTGTGTGTTAGGTGCTGATGCGAATGATACGGGTAACATGCGGCGCTTGAAAATCACCTGGGCAGGCAAAATTTAAATTATGAGAGGCTGGTCAAATTATGAGGGGGATTGTTGCAGGAAATATGCGGAAAAATGCAAGGTTGTAGGCCGGATAAAGCGATTACGCTGCCATCCGGCATCAATGCCCGATGGCGGCGCGGATGCGTCTTAACGGGCCTACGGAAACTCTACAGGTTGAGGCGTTAGTAGTAAGAGTGCTCGCCGCGCTGGTGTTCGGTTAAATCGCGAACGCCTTTCAGTTCAGGGAATTCAGCCAGCAGCTGTTTCTCGATACCTTCTTTCAGCGTTACATCCACCATTGAACAGCCGTTACATCCGCCGCCAAACTGCAGAATAGCGTAGCCTTCATCGGTGATTTCCATCAGAGAGACGCGACCACCGTGACCTGCCAGCTGTGGGTTGATCTGCGATTGCAGCATGTACTCCACGCGTTCCATCAGCGGCGCATCATCGGCAACTTTACGCATTTTGGCGTTTGGTGCTTTCAGGGTCAGCTGGGAGCCTAACTGGTCGGTAACGAAATCGATTTCTGCATCTTCCAGATACGGTGCGCTCAGTTCATCAACATATGCGGTCAGCAGGTCAAATTTAATGGCGGTGTCGGTTGCTTCCACGGCGTCCGGCGGACAATAAGAAACGCCGCATTCAGCGTTAGGCGTGCCGGGATTAATCACAAATACGCGGATTTGTGTCCCTTCTTCCTGATTTGCCAGCAGTTTGGCAAAGTGCGCTTGTGCAGCATCGGAAATATGGATCATAGTAATGGCCTAATAGTTGACTATTTTACTTGGTTATAATACGCCCATCATCGAGGCTCTACAAGGTTCGACACAGGCACCATACCTGGACAGTCGCCGCGCCGTTGCGTAAAAGCAGCTGCGCGATTTCCGCGACGGTACTTCCGGTAGTGACGACATCATCCACAATGACCATATGGAGTCCCTGCACTGGCAATTCAAGGCGAAAGGCGTTTTTCAGGTTACGTTTACGTAATCGGGCGCTGAGATGGTGCTGTGTGGCGGTTGCCCGAACCCGCGTGATGGCCCGGCTGTCCCAGTCGCAGCCTAGCCAGCGTGCCAGGGGACGACACAGTAAGTCGCTCTGATTAAACCCTCTGCGCCAGTGCCGGCGTTGCCAGAGCGGGACGCTGACGAGCCTGTCCGGCAGAGGAAGACCGCTGACGCGCCGGGCCTGTAATACCTCCAGCAACAACAAGCGTGAAAGAGCGGGGGCCATTTCGCCACGTCGGGAAAACTTGAGCTGGTGGATAAGCCCGCTCAATGGCGGAGCATAGTCGCTGACGGTAACCAGTCGCTGCCACGGCGGTGGTTTTTGCAGACAGCGCCCGCAGGGAACGACGGTATGCGCGGCAGGGAGTCCACATTGAGGGCACCGGCTGACGTGCTGATGCGTTGCCCGTGTGCAGACTGAACAGATCCCCCAATGCCCTAACGTCAGGGGCATTCGGCATAGCCAGCACAATCCCGGTACTGTTAGCATAGAAGCATCCTTTCAGGCTAAAAGAGAACAATAACTGATGAATGACATCTGGTGGCAGACCCAGGGTTCGGGAAATTGCCATCTTGTGCTGCTGCACGGATGGGGACTGAATGCGCAAGTGTGGCATTGCATAAGCGAGGAATTGAGTTCGCATTTCACGCTGCATCTTGTCGACTTACCGGGATTTGGTCGCAGCCAGGGGTTCGGCGCAATGTCGCTGGAAGAGATGGCTGAGCGGGTAGTAAAACAGGCACCGGAGAAAGCCATCTGGCTTGGCTGGAGTCTGGGCGGGCTGGTCGCAAGCCAGGTGGCGTTAACCCATCCTGAACGTGTTCAGGCGCTGGTGACCGTGGCGTCTTCCCCTTGCTTTAGCGCGCGCGACGAGTGGCCGGGTATCAAGCCAGAAGTGCTGGCAGGTTTCCAGCAGCAGTTGAGCGAAGATTTCCAGCGTACGGTGGAACGTTTTCTGGCGTTGCAGACGATGGGCACGGACACCGCGCGTCAGGATGCGCGAGCACTGAAGAAAACAGTGCTGGCGTTACCCATGCCGAATGTCGAGGTGCTCAATGGCGGACTGGAGATCCTGAAAACGGTCGATCTGCGTGAGCCTCTGTGTGCTGTGGACATGCCTTTTCTGCGGTTGTACGGCTATCTCGATGGACTGGTTCCGCGCAAAGTGGTCCCAATGCTCGATGCCCTGTGGCCGCATAGCGAGTCGTTGATATTTGCTAAAGCGGCGCATGCACCGTTTATCTCGCATCCTGCAGAGTTCTGTGCGGCGCTGGTGGCGTTAAAAAAACGCCTATAAATCTGTTGTGTTGCCCGGTAGAGCCGCGCTTACCGGGCTTGAGATTAATGGCTGCGTGTAGCCAGATCCTCAGCGGTCAGGCCGGTAATTCTGAAGATGGTCAGCGGGTCGATACCATCAGCCTGCAGGGTTGATGCAATACGTAAAGCTTCCTCTCGTTTACCTTGTTGCAAGCCCGTTTGTAACCCCTCTTGTAACCCTTTCATATGACCTTCCTGAAGACCATTAAGATGCCCTTCTTGTCGTAATCTTTCGGCGATAGTCATCAACTTTTCCTTATGTTGGGGTAAACGTTCGGCGACCTCATGAAGAAACTCGGTAAAATGTGTGGTGTCCCCGACCTGCATTAGATAATTAAACAAGGCTTTCAACTGGCTGTCATTAGCGTGTCCTTTAATAATCAGGATGGCCAGTTTTTCTACCAGCCCCATCAAATCGCGTTTACGAATATGTTTTTGGATGAGTTCCAACAGCGCCATCCGGCGATGCTGCATGATCTCGTCATCGGGAACCACGGTGATATCGATCAGTGGAAACGCTGAGGTATAAAGTTGTCTGGCGGCCTTTGGGTCGTCAAATTCGTCCAGCCAGCAGAGTGAGTAGGGGTATGGGCTTGCCGCGCCATGATAAAAAAACATGGGTATCACCAGCGGGAGTTTCTTGTGACCTGCAGCCAAATGACGATGCATGACCGCAATGGCATAACGCATCAGCCGAAATGCCATATGGGCATCGGCGGTGCTCTGATGCTCAATGATGGTGTAAATATAGCCATCGCCTTCGCGGGTTTTTAATGACCACAGCACATCGGAATAGTACGCGCGCAAATCGTCCTCAATAAAGCTGCCCGATTCCAGTTGTAGCGTGTTCAGATCGCACAGTTTTTGCAAAGAGGCTGGAAGATGGAGCCGAATAAAGTCGCGTGCGGTAGCAGGGTGGTTTAAGAACGTTTTAAAAATCGCGTCATGCGGCGTAGCAGTCGTGTCAGTATTCATGGCGATCCGTCACCTGAGAAACAAGATGACGAGACTCTACTTCCCTGGTCGCCAGTAATCATTCACGAGTTGATAACGATGCGCGACAGGCTGGAGGATAGATCTGCTTTGCTGAAACAGAGACATCTTTGTGGAATCCATTACGCAAAAAGCCGGATATCAGCATAAACGCTTTATCCGGACAGGACGTTTGCAGTCATTTTTAGACCGGAAGCGTAGCGCCATCCGGCATCGAACTAGCGCAAAGCCCACCACTCGCGCAGGCAGGCTTTACCTTCCGGACAACTCTTGCAGCTTCCGGAAAGACACCCGTCGGCATCGTCCTGAATCCGCACCGCTTTACCCATCTTTTCTAACTGATTCAGCATGGCGTCAATCATGGGCTGCGGGGTGTGCAGCGTGTGGCTAATTTGAGTTGCCTCCATGCGTCCCCGCAAAGCCAATAAATCACGAACCTGAATAAGCGATGCCATTGTCGATAACCTTAGTGGCAGTCGCCAGTGGTGCTGGAACAACAGGAGCTTGCCGTCCTGTTGGTCGCCAGCAGTGCGAGATCCACGCGACTGCGAGCTCGACGCAGCAGGCCCAGCAATACAATGTTAAACAGGATGACAGCTAAAATGCACACCAGGCTGTAGGTCGGGTGCTCTTTGTAGCTGACCGCCTGATAAAACAGCGTCGACAGAGAGTAGGCGATGTTCAGGCCCCACAGAATCGAGAAGCCCATCCAGCCACGGCTGGATTCACGTGCAATAGCGCCCATTACCGAAATACACGGCACATACAGCAGCACGAAAATCAGGTAGCTGTAAGCGGCGGCAGCGCTGCCAAATTTTTCGCCCATCACGCCCATTGCACCCGTAGCCATTTCACCGTCGCCCTTGCTGGCTTCAATAGGGTTAGCCAGTACGCTCAGGCTGAAGGTGTCTTTCAGGCTTTGCCAGGTCTCATCTACCGCGCCGAGCAGCTCGTCACCGAGGTGGAAATCTGCCGGGTTGAACTCTTCTTCCTGAATGTTTTCTGCGGTATAGAGCGTGTTCAGCGTACCGACAACCACTTCTTTCGCCATCGCGCCGGTGAACAGACCTACGGTTGCCTGCCAGTTATCTTCGTGAACGCCAATCGGCTTGAAGACCGGCGTGATTACGCGGCTGACGGAAGCCAGAGCAGAGTCGTTGATGTTGTCGACGATTTTTCCGCTCAGCGAGAAACTGTTAAACGCGCTGAGGAAAATGCTGACGATGATGATGACTTTACCCGCACGCAGAACGAAGCCTTTCAGGCGTTGCCAGGTCTGAATAATCAGACTCTTAATGTGCGGCACGTGGTACACCGGTAGCTCCATCACGAACGGCGTTGCTTCGCCACGCATGATGGTGTGTTTGAGCATCAGACCGGTCAATACCGCCATAACGATACCCAGTACGTACAGTGAGAAGACCGCCAGCGCACCGTTCTGACCAAAGAACGCTGCGGCAAAGACGGCGAAAATCGCCAGGCGAGCGCCACAAGACATAAACGGCGCCATCATGATGGTCATCAGACGTTCACGCGGGGCGTCCAGCGTACGTGCGCCCATCACTGACGGTACGTTACAGCCAAAGCCGACGATCAGCGGGACAAACGATTTGCCCGGCAGTCCCAGCGCCTGCATCAGACGGTCCATTACAAACGCGGCGCGCGCCATGTAACCGGAGTCTTCAAGGAAGGAGAGGAACAGGTACATCATGCCGATTTGCGGTACCAGTGGCAGCACGGTGTTAATCCCGCCGCCAAGACCTTGCGCCAAAAAGATAGTGAGCCAGTCCGGGAAGTGCAGCGTGTAGCCAACCCACTGAATCCCATGGATAAAGAGCGCTACGGAGCCGACGTCAAACAACGGTTGCAGCGCGCCGCCAATGTTGATGGCGAGCAGGAACATCAGGTACATCACGAACAGGAAAATCGGCAGCCCGAGGAAGCGGTTGAGGACGATTTTATCTACTGCGGTGGTGAAGCGGCTTGGCTCTGCCGTCAGGGTGTTGCTGACGGTATCGCAGATAGCTGCAATGCACTGATAGCGCGCATCGGCGATATGCAGTGCCGGATCGTCCATTGTCTCGCTCAGACGTGCAATGGCGGCATCAAGGTTTTGCGCGGCATCCCCCGCGTAGGCCCGGCTGTAGATATCGCCTTCCAGCATCTGCAGGCCCAGCCAGCGGCGCTGTTTTAACGGCATATCTTTGGCCATCGCATCGGCGAGGGAATCCGCTTCCTGCAGCAGCGGTTGGGCATAATGAACCAGCTCGACGGTGTCGTTTTCTTTGTAGCGATCGATCGCCAGTTTCAGCGCTTCAATGCCGCGGGCGCGGGTGGATACCAGCGGAACCACCGGGCAGCCAAGGCGAGCGGAGAGGGCATCGATATCAATACGGATTTGCTGCTTCTCGGCAATATCCAGCATATTCAACGCGACGATGCAGGGGATGCCCAGCTCAAGCAGTTGCAACGTCAGGTAGAGGTTGCGTTCAAGGTTTGAAGCATCGACCACGTTGATCAAGAGATCCGCGTCGCCGCTTAAAATATAGTGACAGGCGATCTGCTCATCGAGAGAGGTCTGGGATGAGATTGTCGTCAGAGAATAGGTGCCGGGTAAATCAACCAGCGTGACCTGGTGGTCCGTCGTTGCGAAATGACCTTCTTTACGCTCAACGGTAACGCCAGCCCAGTTGCCTACACGCTGGCGTGCGCCGGTAAGCTGGTTGAATAAAGTAGTCTTGCCGGAATTAGGATTGCCAATTAAACCAATGGTTAGTTTTTTCATTTTTATAGACTCACTGTATTAACAGGAAACCGCTTCCACTTCTAATAACGCCAGATCTTTCTTACGCAATACCAGACTTACGCGACGCGTTTCGATATGGATAGGATCGCCGAGTGGGGCGACGCGTACCACGTTGAAAGAGGAGCCGGGTAGCATGCCAAGTGACAACAGTTTCTGACGATAAGCCGGGCTGATTTCACGGGCAAAACCGGTAATTTTCCACGCACTGTCAGGAGTGAATTGCATAGGGACCTACTTATATCTCGCTAACTGGATGATTACCTCATGGGGCGGCAAGGCGGCATGAGGCCAGATGATTAGCCAACGTAAGGAAAGAGTAAATAATCAACAGATCAATGATAATGAGAATGGTTTCTATCATCAATAGAATAAATGTGACGGAATGTACAATTGGATAATAATTTGCGCCAATTTTGATATTCCTCAATATTTATTCTGGTTGGGAACGAATGATTCGCGGAAATAATTAGTGAGGATCTTAATGTTTAATTAAGGTTTCATCTGTTAATGAAGTGATAAATATATGGCGGTAGAAAGCGGGAAAGAGACTAAATATGCCGGATGGCGACGCTCACGCGTGTTATCCGGCTTACAAATTAATTGCGACAAGTTAGCCGGATAAGGAGGTTACCCCCCATCCGGCACAAAAGTCACACTAGCGTTTTTTACCCATTGCCGCCGCCAGCGCATCCATCATGGCGCTGTTACCCGCAGGCTGTGCGTCACGACCACGAGGTTTCGCGGCTTTTGGCGCCGGGCGATTGCTTTGAGTGCGATCGTTATTCCCGCCGCCGCGACGCGCATTGGTTTCACCCGGCTGCTCGTCCAGACGCATGGTCAGTGCGATACGCTTACGTTGCAGGTCAACTTCCAGCACTTTCACCTTCACAATGTCGCCCGCTTTCACCACGGTGTGTGGATCTTCGACGAACTTATTCGACAATGAAGAGATATGCACCAGACCATCCTGATGAACGCCAATATCAACAAACGCGCCGAAGTTCGTGACGTTAGTGACTGCCCCTTCCAGAATCATTCCCGGCAGCAGATCGTTCATGGTTTCTACGCCATCAGCAAACTGCGCGGTTTTAAATTCAGGACGCGGGTCGCGGCCCGGTTTTTCCAGCTCTTTGATGATGTCGGTGACGGTCGGCACCCCGAAGCGTTCGTCGGTAAAATCGGCTGCTTTCAGATTGCGTAGTTCGTTGCTGTTGCCCATCAGGTCACGCAGCGATTGCTCGGTTGCGGCCAGAATGCGTTCCACAATCGGATAAGCTTCCGGGTGAACGGTAGAAGCATCCAGTGGGTTATCGCCATGGTTGATACGCAGGAAGCCCGCGCACTGTTCAAAGGCTTTTGGCCCCAGGCGGCTAACTTTTAGCAGTTGCTGACGGTTCTGAAACTGACCGTTCTCATCGCGCCAGGCGACGATGTTTTGCGCCATCATGCGCGTCAGGCCGGCAACGCGGGTCAGTAGCGGCACGGAGGCGGTATTCAGATCGACACCGACGGCGTTCACGCAGTCTTCCACCACCGCATCCAGCTTACGCGCCAGCTGCGTCTGGCTAACATCGTGCTGATACTGGCCCACGCCGATAGATTTCGGATCGATTTTCACCAGCTCCGCCAGCGGATCCTGCAAACGACGGGCGATAGACACCGCGCCACGCAGCGAAACATCGAGATCCGGGAACTCCAGCGCCGCCAGCTCGGAAGCAGAGTAAACCGATGCCCCGGCTTCGCTGACGATCACCTTCTGCGCGGTCACTTTCGGGAATTGTTTCTGTACGTCGAGGAAGAAACGCTCGGTTTCGCGCGACGCCGTGCCGTTACCAATCGCGACCAGCTCAACGTTGTATTTTTCACACAACGCCGCCACGGCAACGGCGGCTTTGGCTGCCTGGCCGGTATGCGGATAAATAGTGTCGGTCGCGACCAGCTTGCCGGTACCATCAACCACTGCCACTTTTACACCGGTACGCAGACCCGGATCGAGACCCATTGTGGCGCGCAGCCCGGCCGGAGCGGCCATCAGCAGGTCATGCAGGTTACGGGCAAAGACGTTGATCGCTTCATCTTCCGCACGTTCACGCACGGTACCCATCAGCTCAGTTTCAAGGTGCATCAGCACTTTGATGCGCCACGTCCAGCTAACAACGCCTTTACGCCAGCTGTCAGCGGGGGCGTTGTTCAGGCGCAGTCCCAGGTGATCCTGGATAATCTGCTCGCCGTGGCTCTCTTTTGGCGGCTCATCGAATTGCGGATCGGCATTTAGTGAAAGCTGCAACACGCCTTCGTTACGACCACGGAACATGGCCAGCGCACGGTGGGATGGAACGGTAGAAATAGGTTCGTGGTGATCGAAGTAATCGCGGAACTTAGCGCCTTCCTCTTCTTTGCCACTAACCACGGCGGCAACCAGATGGGCGTTTTTCCACAAATAATCACGCACTTTTGCCAGCAGCGCAGCGTCTTCGGCGAAGCGCTCCATCAGAATGTAGCGTGCGCCATCGAGGGCGGCTTTGGTATCGGCCACGCCGTTTTCGGCGTTGAGATATTTTGCGGCTTCGGTTTCCGGGTCATGGGACGGTTCGTTCCACAGCAGATCTGCCAGCGGCTCCAGTCCGGCCTCAATGGCTATCTGCCCACGGGTGCGGCGCTTAGGTTTGTACGGCAGATAGAGATCTTCGAGTTCGGTCTTACTTAACGTGCCGTTGATCGCGTTCGCCAGATCGTCGGTCAGTTTGCCTTGCTCGCCGATAGATTTCAGGATTGCCTGACGGCGGTCTTCCAGTTCACGCAGATATCCCAGACGGGTCTCCAGATTACGCAGTTGCGTATCGTCCAGACCGCCGGTGATTTCCTTACGATAACGTGCGATAAACGGCACGGTGTTCCCTTCGTCAAGCAGGCGAACGGCAGCTTCTACCTGTTCAGCACGAGCCTGAATTTCACCTGCGATAATGCGGCAGAAAGAATCATTCATCATGGATAGCTTCGTCTATAGGATAAAAAATCAGGGGATAGTTATACGGATTGACTGGCAAAAATGCCAGTCATCTACCGGGGCTTCGGATTGTTCCGGTCTCACTTAACATATTCAATTTCGTTCACGTACCAGCTGGCTTCACCACCAGGGGTGTTGACTATCGCGAGATCGCCGACCTCTTTTTTCAGCAGCGCCCGCGCCATCGGTGAGTCGATAGAAATGTAATCTTTACGACCGAAGATCTCATCGTAGCCGACAATACGGAATTTACGGATGTCGCCATCGTCATTTTCAATCTCGACCCACGCGCCAAAGAAGACTTTGCCCTCTTGCTGCGGGGAGTAATCGACGATTTTCAAATTCTCCATGCACTTGGTCAAATAACGGACACGGCGGTCGATCTCACGCAGACGCTTTTTATTATACTGGTAGTCGGCATTTTCGCTGCGGTCACCCAGACTTGCGGCCCAGGTAACCTTTTTAGTGACTTCCGGGCGCTCTTCACGCCAGAGGTAATTCAGCTCTTGTTTGAGTTTTTCATACCCTTCGCGGGTTATCAGGGGCGTTTTCATCTTATTGTTTTACCTTCGACTCTGTGATGATGCGCACAATTAGTATTACGCGAGCATATCAACAGAATAAATAATGTATTGCGAGAAACATTGTATACTTAAGCTGCTGTTTAATATGCTTTGTAACAATTTAGCCTGGAATTCATACCAGAATTCGCTGGTGACTCACGTTAGCTTTCTTAAGAATATACACTTAATTGTTGCGAACCTTTGGGAGTAATAACAATGCAAGAGAACTATAAGATTCTGGTGGTCGATGACGACATGCGCTTGCGTGCGCTTCTGGAGCGTTATCTGACCGAGCAGGGCTTCCAGGTTCGAAGCGTCGCTAACGCTGAGCAGATGGATCGTCTGCTGACCCGTGAGTCCTTTCACCTGATGGTGCTGGATTTAATGCTGCCGGGAGAAGATGGCCTGTCTATTTGCCGTCGCCTGCGCAGTCAAAGCAACCCGATGCCGATCATTATGGTCACGGCGAAGGGTGAAGAAGTCGATCGTATCGTTGGGCTGGAAATCGGCGCTGACGATTACATTCCGAAACCGTTTAACCCGCGAGAACTGCTGGCCCGTATTCGCGCTGTACTGCGTCGTCAGGCGAACGAACTGCCGGGCGCGCCTTCTCAGGAAGAAGCGGTCATTGCTTTTGGTAAGTTTAAACTGAACCTCGGTACGCGTGAAATGTTCCGTGAAGATGAGCCAATGCCGCTCACCAGCGGGGAATTTGCGGTACTGAAAGCGCTGGTAAGCCACCCGCGCGAGCCGCTGTCCCGCGATAAGCTGATGAACCTGGCCCGTGGTCGTGAATATTCGGCGATGGAGCGTTCTATCGATGTCCAGATTTCTCGTCTGCGCCGTATGGTGGAAGAGGACCCGGCGCATCCGCGCTACATTCAGACCGTGTGGGGTCTCGGCTACGTCTTTGTTCCGGACGGTTCTAAAGCATGAGGCGAATGCGCTTCTCGCCACGAAGTTCGTTTGCCCGCACGTTATTGCTCATCGTCACCTTGCTGTTTGCCAGCCTGGTGACGACTTACCTGGTAGTGCTGAACTTCGCGATACTGCCGAGCCTCCAGCAGTTTAATAAGGTCCTGGCCTACGAAGTTCGTATGCTGATGACCGATAAACTGCAGCTGGAGGACGGTACGCAACTGGTGGTGCCGCCCGCATTCCGCCGGGAAATTTATCGTGAGCTGGGTATTTCCCTCTATTCCAACGAGGCCGCTGAAGAAGCTGGGCTGCGTTGGGCGCAACACTATGAATTCTTAAGCCATCAGATGGCGCAGCAACTGGGCGGTCCGACGGAAGTCCGCGTTGAGGTGAACAAAAGCTCGCCGGTCGTATGGCTGAAAACCTGGCTGTCGCCCAATATCTGGGTACGCGTGCCGCTGACGGAGATCCATCAGGGCGATTTCTCACCGCTGTTCCGCTACACGCTGGCGATTATGCTGTTGGCTATCGGTGGCGCGTGGCTGTTTATCCGTATCCAGAACCGACCGCTGGTGGATCTTGAACATGCAGCGCTGCAGGTGGGAAAAGGTATCATTCCGCCGCCGTTGCGTGAGTATGGCGCTTCAGAGGTGCGCTCTGTTACCCGTGCCTTTAACCATATGGCCGCGGGGGTGAAGCAACTGGCCGATGACCGTACGCTGTTAATGGCGGGCGTGAGCCACGATTTACGTACTCCGCTGACGCGTATTCGTCTGGCGACCGAAATGATGGGCGAAGAGGATGGTTATCTCGCGGAATCCATCAATAAGGACATCGAAGAGTGTAATGCCATTATCGAGCAGTTCATCGATTATCTGCGTACCGGTCAGGAGATGCCGATGGAGATGGCGGATCTGAACTCGGTGTTAGGCGAAGTGGTCGCAGCGGAAAGCGGCTATGAACGTGAAATCGAAACTGCGCTGCTGCCGGGCAGCATTCAGGTGAAAATGCACCCGCTGTCGATCAAGCGTGCGGTTGCCAATATGGTGGTTAACGCCGCCCGTTACGGCAACGGCTGGATTAAGGTCAGCAGCGGTACGGAGACGCATCGCGCCTGGTTCCAGGTAGAAGATGATGGTCCGGGCATCAAGCCGGAGCAGCGTAAACACCTGTTCCAGCCGTTTGTCCGCGGCGACAGCGCGCGTAGTACCAGCGGCACGGGCCTGGGTCTGGCGATTGTGCAGCGTATTATCGATAACCATAACGGTATGCTGGAAATTGGCACCAGTGAACGAGGAGGGTTGTCGATCCGCGCCTGGCTTCCGGTTCCCTTCACTCGCGCGCAGGGCATCACGAAAGACGCATAAGAAAGGGAGGCGAAATGCCTCCCTTTTTGTTGCTGTAGGCCGGATAAGGCGAAACCGCCATCCGGCACTCTTCGTTACAGCTTCGGTCCGGCGCTAACCAGCGCTTCACCCGCAGGGGTATCGGTGTATTTCTCGAAGTTCTCGATAAACAGTTTCGCCAGTGCGTTGGCTTTTTCCTGCCACTGCTCCGGAGAAGCATAGGTATTACGCGGATCGAGAATGCGAGTATCTACGCCAGGCAGCTCGGTTGGGATAGCCAGGTCAAACATCGGCAGACGGAACGTTTCTGCGTCATCCAGCGAACCGTTCAGGATAGCGTCGATAATCGCGCGAGTATCTTTGATAGAGATACGCTTGCCGGTACCGTTCCAGCCGGTGTTAACCAGATATGCCTGCGCACCTGCCGCCTGCATACGTTTCACCAGTACTTCTGCGTACTGCGTTGGGTGCAGTGACAGGAATGCTGCGCCAAAGCAGGCTGAGAAGGTTGGGGTTGGTTCGGTGACGCCACGTTCGGTACCGGCCAGTTTGGCGGTGAAGCCAGACAGGAAGTGGTACTGGGTTTGGTCTGCCGTCAGACGAGAGACCGGCGGCAGCACGCCAAACGCGTCGGCGGTCAGGAAGATCACTTTGGTGGCGTGACCCGCTTTTGACACCGGCTTAACGATGTTATCGATGTGATAAATCGGGTAGGACACGCGGGTGTTTTCGGTTTTGGAACCGTCGTCGAAGTCGATGGAACCATCTGCGCGCACGGTGACGTTTTCCAGCAGCGCGTCACGACGGATTGCGTTGTAGATTTCCGGCTCGGCATCTTTAGACAGTTTGATGGTCTTCGCGTAGCAACCGCCTTCAAAGTTAAACACGCCGTCGTCATCCCAGCCGTGTTCGTCATCGCCAATCAGGCGGCGTTTCGGATCGGTGGACAGCGTTGTTTTACCCGTACCGGACAGGCCAAAGAAGACTGCCACATCACCTTTTTCCCCGACGTTTGCCGAGCAGTGCATGGAGGCAATGCCTTTCAGCGGCAGCAGGTAGTTCATTACGGAGAACATACCTTTCTTCATTTCGCCGCCGTACCAGGTGCCACCAATCAACTGGATACGCTCAGTCAGATTGAAAGCCACGAAGTTTTCGGAGTTCAGACCCTGCTCTTTCCACTGCGGGTTAGTGCATTTAGCGCCGTTCATCACGATGAAATCAGGTTTGAAATCAACCAGCTCTTCGTCGCTTGGGCGGATGAACATGTTTTTAACAAAATGCGCCTGCCAGGCTACTTCGGTAATGAAGCGTACGGAAAGGCGGGTATCGGCGTTAGCGCCGCAGAATGCATCAATGATAAACAGACGCTTGCCGGAAAGCTGCTGGGTGACTAATCCTTTCAGATGCTGCCAGGTTTCCGGGGAGAGCGGTTTGTTGTCGTTCTTACCTTTACCTTTGTCGGACCACCAGAGCGTGTCGCGCGTGGTGTCGTCACGGACAATATACTTATCCTTTGGCGAACGTCCGGTAAAGATACCGGTATCAACGGCAACGGCGCCCAGGTTTGTTAACACGCCACGCTCATAACCTTCCAGGTTTGGATCAAGTTCCTCCTGGAAAAGCGTGTCGTAGTCTGGATTGTAAACGATATCCTGAACGTCATTGATACCATAAGCCTTGAGATCTTGCGGGGTTAAACTGTTGTTCACACGCATTTCACTGCTCCTTAGCCAATATGTATTACCTGGAATAGTAAGGTTTTTTAGGGATTGCTAACCGCGACAAGGCTCATAGATTTACGCATCCGGGAAAATCACGGATAACCGAATGCGCTGCGACTCCTGTCACAAAGAGGCGGATATTATGGCAGGAAACCCTTTTTTGTTGTGGAAAATGTTCTTAAAACGTTAATAGAGAGTGTTTTTGGCGGGGAACTTGTGAGTGTAATCGCATTCACGTAAGAAAATAACGTAACTCATACATAAACAATATCGATTCACTTCCCGCCGCAGTGGTCCGGGATCGGCCTATCAATGCTCAAAATTGTGAAGTTGATGCGATAATTACCTTTTCTCTTCATTCTGGGTGACGACATGGATAGTGTTGAACTTTCACGTACTACTCGCTGGGGCATGATATCTATCGGCCTGTTACAGGGGATATTGTGCTACCTGCTGATGACATATCTGGTGCCGCATAATGACGGCTGGCTGTTCTATGGCATGCCCGCGACAATTGCTCTCTCCTCGGCGCTTTTACTCACCGTTGTCTCTTTCAAACAACGTGCGCTGTGGTACTGGATGGCGCTGATCTTTGTTGTCGTGCTGGCGATGAGCGTCTGGCTAAAGTGGCAAGTCGAGGACAGCGATAAGTGGCGGCAAAATGATATTTTTATGTTGTACGGCTGGCGCTTACTGCTGATGGCGATGCTGGCATTGCCATGGATTCAGTACTCGCTCCACGCATCCCGCCAGCAGGCGCGCTATGCGCAGTTTTATACGAGTTTGTGGCTTAATGCGCTGACGTTACTGATTGTCTTTGTCGCCAACGGTCTGTTCTGGATGGTGCTCCTGCTATGGAGCGAGATGTTTAAGCTCGTTGGTATTACCTTCTTCGACACGCTTTTCTTTGATACCGACTGGTTTGGCTACGTGGCCTTTGGCCTGGTTACCGCACTGGCGGTGGTACTGACCCGCACGCAGTCGCGTCTGGTTGCGGCGGTCCAAAAGTTACTGACTTTGATCGCCACCGGTCTGTTACCCCTGGTCGCGCTGCTGGCGCTGATGTTTGTGCTGACCTTGCCCTTCACCGGCCTGGAGGCTATCTCGCAGCGGGTATCTGCGGCTGGGTTGATGTCAACGCTGGCGCTGCTCCTGCTGTTGTTGATGGCTATCGTTCGCGAGCCGCAGAAAGAGGCGCTTCCCTATCCAGCCGCGTTACGCTACCTGATCAAATGCGCCCTGGTTGTCGCGCCCATCTATATGCTGATTGCCGGTTGGTCACTGTGGGTGCGAATTCAACAGTACGGTTGGACGCCCGAGCGTTTATATGGCGTGCTGGTGGTCTGTGTGCTGCTGCTCTGGTCGTTTGGCTATCTGGCGAGTATTTTACGCCGTGGGCGCAATTCGCTTGAGCTTCAGGGGAAGGTGATTCTTTGCGTGTCGTTGCTGGCGTTGGGGCTGTTGATTTTGCTGTCGTCGCCGGTTATTGATGCCTGGCGCATCAGCGTCAACAGCCATATGGGGCTGTATCATAGCGGCAAAATTAAGCCGGATCAGGTCAGCCTGTATATGTTGGGTAATAGCGGAAAACCGGGACGTGCGGCGTTGGAGGCATTACAAAAAGATGCGGCGTTTAACCAAGACAGTAAGCGTCGGCGCGACTTAAATTCTCTGCTGCAAGGACGTCGCGATCCCATGCAGAACCTGACTATCACTCAACTAGCGCCGAAAGTGATGATAGCTCCGGGTAGCAGGCAACCCGATGAGACCTTCTGGGCGTTTGTCAAAGGGCAGAGCTACCGCATTACATCCTGCGTTGAGCAGGATGCATGCGTCCTGGTCGATCAGGACCTCAATGCTGATGGTAAGCCTGAGCAGGTGCTGTATGCTTTTGGCGATGGTGAGAGTCTGGTCTTTGCCAGGAAAGAGGATAAATGGGAACTCATCGCATCAGGTCAGCTACCTGCAGGATTCAATAAGGATAAACTGCTGCAGGCGGTGGCGAATCATCAACTGAATTCAGCCCCCAGAGTTTGGCGTGATATCACCATTGATGGCACCCGATTGCCGATGAATTATTACAACGAGTGAGCGTGTTGCAGATAGCGTTTTGATGGATGGCGGTGCGAACGCCTATCCGGTCGACGATTGTGGGCCGGATAGGCAGTGGTGATTAATGTACCTGCGGGTCCGCCGGGGAAGCGTTGCTACGGATCTCAGCAATGTCCATGGCATTAAACAGATAGTGGCTCCCGCAGTAATCGCAGTGCATATCGATCTCGCCTTCTTCCGCCAGAATGCTGTCCACTTCTTCGTCCGGCAGCGTTTTCAGTGCGCCAGCGCAGCGTTCGCGTGAACAGGTGCATTTGAACTCAACGTCCTGCGGATCGTAGAGAGTAACCTCTTCTTCGTGGTACAAGCGCCACAGCACTTCGTTGGCCGGGAGCGTTAACAGCTCTTCGGTTTTGATGGTTTCGGTCAGGGCTGTCAGGTGATCGAAATCATCTGCCTGCGCGTTTTGCGCCGGCATTACCTGCAGAAGCATCCCGCCAGCAGCGGGTTTGCCATCGACGTCGCCAGTACGGATAAACAGACGTGTCGGCAGTTGTTCAGAACGCATGAAGTAATCTTCCAGACATGCGGCCAGCGTGTCGCCTTCCAGACCAACCACGCCCTGATAGCGCTCGCCTTCTTCTGGGGTAATGGTGATCACCAGGTAGCCGTTGCCTACCAGCGTTTTGAGATCAGCTCCTTCAGGGATATCGCCCTGCATACGGGCCACGCCGCGCATCTGCTGATTGTTGTTGCCGTTAATGACGGCCAGGCTCAGCGGACCATCGCCCTGCAGCTGTACGGTGATATCACCGGCAAACTTCAGCGTGGCGGTGAGCAGGCTGGTGGCGACCAGCAGTTCAGCCAGCACGTTCTTGACCGGCTGCGGGTAAGTATGATTTTCGAGGATCTGTTGCAGGGTTTCCGAAACGGTCACCAGCTCGCCGCGCACGGCAAAGTTTTCAAACAGATAACGATGTAATTGGTCATGTTGCGGCATAATCATCTCTCTTGCAGGTGACAGTCACTCGCTGTCGCCATGTTTAAATCGTAACAGGTCGCGGCGCTCTTTCTTGTCCGGTCGCCTGTCCGGGTGCGGCATGGTTAACGCGTTAAGTTTACGCGCCAGCGCCACTTTTTCGCGTTTTTCTACGCTTTCCGCGGTTTCTTCATACAGCGTAACGGCTTCCGTGGCCGGGCGACGCTGCTCGGTAATAGCCTTGATAATGACCGTTCGCTCGTCATTTCCCTGGCGCAGGGTGAGGGTGGCGTTCAGCTCGACAATCTTGCTCGGTTTGCTGCGCTGGCCGTTGTAATGCACCTTACCGCCTTCAACCATTTCGCGGGCTAGCGCACGCGTTTTGTAAAAGCGTGCAGCCCACAGCCATTTATCCAGCCTGACATCAGCAGAGGGCTTTTCTTTCATGGCGTCTCCTTCACATCAGTGAGGGGATCAGTCGGCGGTAGTCATTCAGTGACGGATGGCGTGCGTACTGTTTTTCCGCGATGCCTGAGTCGGGATTGGTCACGCCGAGGCAGTAACGAATACCGTACAGAGCAGCGGCGTCGAGAATGGGTTCGCTGTCATCAATAAACAGCGTCTTCTCTGCACTCATTCCCGTTTCTTCAGCCACAGCGTGCCATAACCGCTGATCCTCTTTGGGATAACCAAATGTGTGGGTGGAAAGTAATAAATCAAGGTGTGAGGCCAGACCGGTATGCTCCAGCTTCACCGCCAGGTTATGGGGATGCGCGTTGGTGAGCAAAATACGGCGCTTGCCGCTGGCTTTTAAGGCATCAAGAAACGGTACGGTATCTTCACGCAAAACGGCGCGCGGTCCCTGTTCCGTTGTCATGGCGCAAATATCAAGATCCAGGCATTCGCTCCAGTAATCCAGGCAGTACCAGTTTAGCGTATGCTGCACGGCATGATACTGCTGACGAATATAGTCCTGGGCTTCCTGGGGAGAGATACCCTGTTTCGCGCCATAGGTTTCCGGCACCAGTTTTTGCCAGAAATAGTTATCGAATGCCAGGTCGAGCAGCGTGCCGTCCATATCTAACAACACGGTATCGACATCCTGCCAGGCAATATTGATCTGCATGGAAACTCCCCAGAAGAAAACATGATGCGCGACAGGGTAGCATATCCTGTCGCGCGAGCGTGTTATCGAATCAGGCTTTCGGGGTTGTCAATCAGCGTTGGATTCAGGCAACTTTCGTAGTAGCTCTGAATTTCCGTGATGCGGGAGCGGTGACGCTGGTAGCGTCTGAAAGCCTGTATGCTGTTGTAGACAGCGCATCCGAGCATGGAGAACATCAGCAGCGTTGTGCCAAGGTAACGCCATAATCCTGAACGATCCGGGATACGGTGCAGGCCAATGTGCTGGGTGCCATTGGCGTCAGTCGAAATATTGGTGACGATCCCCTCCGCGCGAAACGGCGTCTGCATCAGCATCTGCGCCAGGCGCAGGAAGGCGTTCCACTGTTCCTGTGGGGGATAGTCATATAGCGAGGTTGTCGGCCACGGCTGATCGACCAGATCGCTGCCTTCGTCGCTGATAATCAGGAAACCGCCAGGGGCTGGGCTATTCAGCGTCTGGGCCGCTCGCGCAGTCTCGCGTGAAATAAACGGCGCCGTAGAGGTATTCACCAGATTATCCAACGACTCCGCGCTTACCGGACGCAGCAGCACGTTCACACCATCCAGTTTGCCTGCGTTCGCCCGTTTCACCAGCGCCGTCCAGTCTTTACTGTTACCAAGGTTAACCAGTGCATTTTTTAAACGTACACATTCATCTTTGGCCGCGCACAGATCGGCCGTTTTCAGGACAATCTCGCCAAAATCGTCCAGTAACACCATTCCGGACTTTTGGATTGCCGAGCGTAACGATGCGCTGACGCGAGAGTCATCATCCGCTTTGGGGTGCAGTTGGCGGTTCACCGCCTGCGTGAGCGCGGTGGCTTTATTCACCAGATCGGACTCAGGCAGCGGTAATGCGCGCGCATCATTCCAGATAATTTGCGTGCAATCGAAAGGCATAAACGGCGCGGAAGGCTGCGCATTCCAGCTCCCTTGGGTATGAATGTTACACATACCCGTACCGCTCAGATGCAGCGTGTCACCCACGCGAACGCCCGCGTTTTCAAGCTGTTTAACGCTGGTGGCTTCGATAGTTTGCGCGCCCTTCATCCAGGAAAGCGTAAGCTTTATCGGCATATCCAGCGGGATCCAAAACAGCAGCATCAGCAGCACCAGCAACGAGCCGCCCGCGATGACGGCGTTGCGCAGCCAGTGCTGTAACGGGAAGTTTTTGACTTCGTCATGCAGCGATAAAAAACGCCCCTGGCGTACAACGTGGCGATCGAGATAAATATCAATATCCGTTTGCTGGCCAAGATCTTGTGCGATGTAAGGCTGCCAGTGCGGTGGATAAATCAGATCAATAATACCTAGCGAGATATTATTAATTTGCTCCTGGTCGTTTTCGCCAAACAGCCCCCAGCGACGCGGCGTACCGCGCAGACAATGAATTTCCCGCAGGGCGGTTTTAGACGGTGGGGCAAACAGCCCCCACAGACCCGCAGCCAGTAGCAGCACCGCGCCACCAACTGTCCACGGAACAAACGTATCCGGGATTATCAAACAGAAAAAGAACAGCAGGAACGATGCGGCAATCAGTAACGCCTCGCGCAATCCCGATGGGCGGCTGAGCGCATATTCTTCATGGGTTTCCTGACGAATATTCAGCAGTTCAATCTGCTCGCTTTCTTCACCGCGAATGGACGCCTGAGTAGAGGCGGTGTGCTGTAACGCATAGCCACGCGCTTCCTGCATATATTCCTGCAGCGTATGGCCGTTCAGGGAGATAACCAGCGGTATCGTATTGGTGTGGATTAGCTCAACGCTGTTTTCGTCATTGATGTATTGTTCCCAGAAAGGGGGAAGATGTACCTCAACGGAATCAAGATAGTAACGCCATTTGTTAGGATCGTCGGTAGTAATGCCGTAACGTGTAATCGCGTGCGTAAGTACGATGACGCTATTACTTTGGGCATTCAGCGTTAATGACACCGGCGCGGAGCTGGCGCCCGTTGGACCAGGTACCTGTTGAATTTGACTAAGGCTTTCGAGATAGTTTTCGACTGCACTGCGCTCTTCAGGCGTGAGTTTACGCTTCGAGGCGTCTGAGAAGACGTTGCTCAAGGGTAAATTTTTCCGTCTGGATTTCGTTCTGAGTAGCCATCCTGCAAGCAATGAGCAGGCCAGCAAAGCAGCTAAAAAAATCAGAATGGTGCTCATGCTTTCCCCATCTTACTTAGTCTGTCAGGCGTGGTCAGTCGCACCCTGTTCAATATTCGTGATTATGTGGTTGGCTATCGGCAAGTGTGGAGTCGAACTTGAGCATCTTTAAGTACAGCCCAGTAAATGCGAATCATAGCAAAATCACTAAAAATGGAATATCAGCAAATTCCTGGAGTTATTTCAACCTATTGACTTTTAATTTGAAATAGGGATTAACTTTTAGTACGTTACATAAATGTAAATAAACGGCAATTCACATTGCCGAAACCGTGCGGTATATCGCACAATAACCCCAGATTTCACAGCAAAGATCCTCACAATGAGCAAATCATTACAGAAACCCACGATTTTGAAAGTGGAAACCGTCGCCCAATCCCGGCTGTTTAAAGTCGAAAGCGTGGAGCTTGAGTTCAGCAATGGCGTACGCCGCGTTTATGAACGTATGCGCCCGTCCACGCGTGAAGCGGTAATGATTGTGCCGATTGTGGACGACCACCTGATCCTCATCCGCGAATACGCGGTCGGGACCGAATCTTACGAACTGGGTTTTTCCAAGGGGTTAATCGATCCTGGCGAAAGCGTGTATGAAGCGGCGAATCGGGAGCTGAAAGAAGAGGTGGGGTTTGGCGCAAAAGATCTGACGTTTTTAAAGAAACTCAGCATGGCGCCGTCCTATTTCTCCAGCAAAATGAACATCGTGGTGGCGGAGGACTTATATCCTGAATCGCTGGAAGGTGATGAGCCTGAACCATTACCACAGGTGCGCTGGCCGCTGGCGCATATGATGGACCTGCTGAAAGATCCTGACTTTCACGAAGCGCGTAATGTGAGTGCGCTGTTCCTCGTGCGTGAATGGCTGAAAGGACAAGGGCGGCTTTAATTTCTCTTCACGAATAATAAAAAAGGCGCCGAAGCGCCTTTTTTTGAACGGTCAGGGATCAGAACAGTTCGTGCGTCTCACCATTATCAATAATGGTCGTCCCCACCTCATGCACCGCCTGTTGCGTCGGCTGAGTGCCTTCAATGAAGTATTCTGCGCGGCTGTTGCCACCGCTTGCCAGTTGACCGGTGCTGCGATCGATATTGACCGTCACGATACCCGGCGGCGGCGTCAGCGGCTGCTCAGGCACGCCTTCCAGCACGGACTTCATATAGGCATCCCAGGCAGGCTGTGCGCTCTTTGCGCCGCCTTCGTAGCCGGAGATCTGGTCTTTGATCGCCCCAGAAGCCGTCGTGTGTCCGAGATTGCGGCGATGGTCATCAAACCCGATCCATACCGACGTCACCACGCCTGGCCCGTAGCCGGAGAACCATGCATCTTTAGAGCTGTTGGTGGTCCCGGTTTTCCCGCCGATATCATGGCGCTGTAAATCGCGACCTGCACGCCAACCGGTTCCCATCCAGCCCGGCTCACCAAAGATATTGGTGTTCAGGGCGCTTTTAATCAGGAAGGCCAGCGGCGTGTTGATCACGTGTGGAGCGTACTCCTGCGTGCCGCTTTGCGCGACCAGCGCCTGGTTTGCCTGCTCAAGCTGAGGCATAGGCACGGCGGCATTCTGCTGTTCCTGCGAGACGGCGACATCTTCGACGTTACTGTTCTCCAGCACGTTAGATTTCTGGGTATCACCATAAATCACCGGAATATCGCATTCCGGACAGGCAATTTTCGGCTTCGCCTCGAAGATAACGCCGCCCATATCGCTTTCGATTTTACTGATGAAATACGGATCGACCAGGAAGCCGCCGTTAGACATCACTGCATAACCGCGCGCCACCTGCAACGGCGTGAACGAGGCAGAACCCAGCGCCAGCGACTCGGTGTGCACAATGTTTTGTGCCGGGAAGCCGAAACGTTGCAGATACTCTGCTGCGTAATCCACGCCCATCGCGCGCATGGCGCGTACCATCACCACGTTTTTCGACTGACCCAGCCCCTGACGTAAGCGGATAGGACCGGCGTATTGCGGCGGTGAGTTCTTCGGCTGCCAGTCGGAACCCGCGCCGGCATCCCAGCGGGAGATCGGCACGTCGTTGAGCATGCTCGCCAGCGTCAGACCTTTATCCATCGCGGCGGTATACAGGAATGGTTTGATGTTGGAACCCACCTGGCGTAACGCCTGGGTTGCACGGTTAAACTTGCTCTGGTTGAAGTCAAAACCACCGACCAGCGCCAGCACCGCGCCGTTTTGCGGATTGATGGAGACCAGTGCGGAGTTGACGTCCGGTACTTGTGCCAGCCACCAGGCATCGCCAACCTGGCGTACCCAGATTTGCTGCCCGGTTTGCACCACATCAGTCACTTTGCGCGGCGTCGGGCCTTGCTGGGTATCCGAGCGGTAAGGACGCGCCCAGCGCATGCCTTCCATCCGTAATGACACTGACGTACCATCCGCTAGCGCGGCAATGGCTTCCTGCGGATTGGCGCTGGTAACAACCGCCGGTAGCAGGGGACCATAAGTCGGTAGCGCTTTCAGCGTATCGGTGATTTTCTTGCTGTCCCAACTGCTTTCGCCCACTTTCCACAGCACGTTCGACGGGCCGCGGTAACCGTGGCGCATGTCGTAATCCATTACGTTGTTACGTACTGCCTGCTGAGCCGCCTGCTGTACTTTGCGCGTAATGGTGGTGGTGATGCGATACCCGTCCTCATAGGCTTTCTCGCCATAACGGTTATACATCTCCTGGCGCACCATCTCAGAGAGATACGGCGCGGAGAAGGCGATTTCCGGCGCGTGGTAGTTGGCGTCAATGGCTTCGCCGCGCGCCTGATCGTACTGGGCCTGCGTGATGTAGTTTTCGCTCAACATACGCGACAGTACGACGTTACGTCGCGCGGTTGCCCTTTCCATCGAATAGAGGGGGTTGAAGGTTGACGGCGCTTTTGGCAGACCGGCAATCACCGCAATTTCACTTAAGCTGAGCTGATCAACCGTCTTACCGAAATAGACCTGCGCGGCAGCACCTACGCCATAAGCGCGATACCCCAGGTAAATCTTGTTCAGATACAGTTCGAGGATCTCATCTTTACTCAGCAGTTGTTCAATGCGGATCGCCAGGAACACTTCTTTGATCTTACGCATCAGCGTACGTTCCGGGCTCAGGAAGAAGTTTCTCGCCAACTGTTGGGTGATGGTGCTGGCCCCTTGTGAGGCATGGCCGGAGAACAGCGCGACGCTGGCAGCACGGAAGATCCCCACCGGGTCTACCCCGTGGTGCTCATAAAAACGACTGTCTTCGGTAGCGATAAAGGCTTTAACCATTACCGGCGGCATCTGATCCAGGGTGACCGGGATTCGACGTTTCTCGCCATATTGCGCGATCAGCTCGCCATCAGCGCTGTAAACCTGCATCGGGATCTGTAAACGCACATCTTTGAGCGTCGCGACGTCAGGTAATTGCGGCTCAATATAGCGATAGAGGCCATAAATCGAGCCTGCTCCCAGCAGGATGCAACATACTGCAAGGATTAATAAATACTTTACGAACTTCACTGGAGATTTCCCATTTAGTGGCATTTGGGCAGTTTATAAACAAACGCGCGGTAGTATAAAGGCAAGCCAGACGCATTGATATACCCGTTAAAGCAACGGGTGATAAGGAGATCATCAGCAATGGCTTTCAATATCTGGAAAATTGGTCTGCATATTCAGCAACATGAAGCGCTGGCTGTCGCCGCAGTTCACGACGCATCCGGGTGGTTTCTCCAGCGCTGGTGGCGTATACCGCTGACGCCTCAGGTTATCGTCGATGGCCATATTCGCGAGCCTGAACAGCTTGTCGCAGCGCTACTGCCGTGGAGCCGGGAGCTTCCTCGCCGACACCATATTCATCTCTCTTTTCCTGCCAACAGGACGTTACAAAAAAAGTACCCTCGTCCGGAAATGATGCTGCGCGAGCCGGAGCAAGCCGCATGGTTATCCGGTTCGATGGCGCGTGAGCTGGATATGGCGCCGGATGCGCTGCATTTTGATTATAGCGAAGACACGTTAAGCCCGGCGTTTAACGTCACTGCCGCGCAAAGCAAAGAGATTTCAGCGCTTCTGACGCTTATCCAAACGTTGAAGGTACAGGTTACGGCGATTACGCCGGATGCCAGCGCGTTACAGCGATTTATACCTTACCTGCCAGAACGTCATCAGTGTCTGGTATGGCGTGATGACACCCAGTGGCTATGGGCGACCCGTTCGGCATGGGGGCGTAAATCAACGGGCGATATTGGCTGTATCGACGAGCTTGCCGCGACATTATCGCTTTCCACGACAGCCATTGCGCTATGCGATCCCAGCGGCTTCGATCCTTTAAGCGTGGTGTCTGTACGCCAGCCGCCAATTCCAACGCAAAGCCATCGCTTCACCATTGCACTGGGACTCGCTATGGGAGTCACATGTTGATGATAGCGACCATCAATCTTCTGCCCTGGCGCCAGACGCGACGTCGCGCCTGCCTACGCTTCTGGAGTGTTTTATTTGGCGCTTCGCTACTGCTTAGTAGCGGCGTGTTGTTGCGCTATTACAGCGTTTTGAGCGTAGAAAACCAGGTCGAATTGTTGTTAGCGGATGCCGAAAAGACGCGGGCCGAGGCTTTAATGGCGCTAAAGCCGCGTGTGCAGCAGCGCCAGCAACGATGGCAACAGGTTCAAGCGCGGAACAAACAGCGTAAGCAGACCCGAAGCTGGCAGCGGGTTTTGCAAGGGTTGGCGGAATTACTGCCAGAGCAGGCGTGGTTAACAAAAATAACCTGGCAGCAGGATACGCTGGAACTGACGGGAAACACGCTGAGCTTTGCCGCGCTGAAGGCGCTGGAAGCGCAATTACGCCAGCTGCCGCTGTTTAAATTGGGTAGCCCTGGCGAAACGCAGCAGGATGCGCAGGGACGCTGGCAATTCCACTATCGACTGATGCGGAGCGGTGCGCATGAAAACGCTTGGTGATAGCTGGTTAGCGCAGTCGCCGCGCTTTCGGCTCATCTGCGGCTGTGGCTGGATGCTGGGACTGCTCATCGTCGTCATGTTATGCCTCAGCTCCACCGCGCAGAAACGGGTTATGCAACAAGAGGCGCTAAATCAGCAACGAGCGGCCATTCAGGCGCAATGGCGAAATTTATATCTGCTGGCGGCATCGCCAGAAGAGCCTGAAGAGACGCTGATTCCGTTCTCCCCACTGCTGTTTCAGACTCCTCTTGCACATCTTATCCACTGGCAACCCTCCGCACAGGGAGGAGAAATGACGCTGAAGCCAGGCTGGGATGCCATCCCGCCGATGTTTGACCAATTGGCGGAGCAAGGGATGAACGTCAGCCGGTTTTCTCTTTACGCAGAAGGTGCAGAGCTGCTGTTAACACTACAACTGGAGCGCCTGAATGATGGTTGAACGCTGGCTGTTGGCGTGCGTAAGCGTACTGATACTCACCGGTATGCGTAATCCCTTCCTGCCGCCGGAGGACCGTTGCCAAATTGCTGAGCTGTCGGCATGGCGCTATCAGGGAATATTGAGCCAGGGCGCACGACCCATTGGCATTGTTCAGGATAGCCAGAAAAAATGGCAGCGGGTTGAGCGAAATGATGTCCTGAAAAACGGTTGGACTGTTACGCAGATAACGGCCCAGAGCGTAACCCTCGACACAGGGAAAAACTGCGAGCCGTCGCAGTGGCAGTGGCAACGACAAGGAGCGATAAATGAAGCGATGGATGGCATGGATAGTACTCGTACTGGTGGTCGGGATTCAGAGCGTACTGGCGGCGAAATCACAAAACGTGACGCTGGTGGTCGATGATGTGCCGGTTGTGCAGGTATTGCAGGCGCTGGCCGAACAGGAAAAGAAAAACCTGGTAGTTTCACCGGATGTCAGCGGTGTGCTGTCACTGCATTTGACGGATGTGCCCTGGAAGCAGGCATTGCAAACGGTGGTGAAAAGCGCCGGGCTGGTATTACGCCAGGAAGGCAACATTCTGCATGTGCATTCTGTTCAATGGCAGAGTGAAAATGCGGCTCGTCAGGACAATGAGCAGGCACGGCTTCAGGCCAGCCTGCCGTTGGAACATCGCAGTATCATTTTGCAATATGCTGATGCCTCCGAGCTGGCAAAAGCCGGAGAAAAGCTGCTCAGCGCCAAAGGAAGCATGACGGTGGATAAACGCACCAACCGCTTACTGCTGCGTGATAATAGCGTTGCGCTTAACGCACTGGAAACGTGGGTGGCGCAAATGGATCTGCCGGTTGCACAAGTCGAACTGGCGGCGCATATCGTGACGATTAATGAAAAAAGCTTGCGTGAGCTGGGGGTGAAGTGGTCGCTGGCTGACGCACAGCAATCGGGGGCGGTGGGGAACGTCACAACGCTTGCCAGCGATCTTTCTGTATCCACAGCCACATCCCGTGTGGGATTTAACATTGGCCGTATTAACGGTCGTTTACTCGAGCTGGAGCTGTCTGCGCTGGAGCAAAAACAGCAGTTGGACATCATCGCCAGTCCACGCTTACTGGCTTCTCACCTGCAACCTGCCAGTATTAAGCAGGGTAGTGAGATCCCTTATCAGGTCTCCAGCGGTGAAAGCGGCGCGACATCCGTCGAGTTCAAGGAAGCTGTATTAGGGATGGAAGTCACGCCCACCGTATTGCAGAAAGGACGAATCAGACTAAAACTGCATATCAGCCAGAATGTTCCCGGGCAGGTGCTACAGCAGGCGGATGGCGAAGTTCTGGCTATTGATAAGCAGGAGATTGAAACTCAGGTCGAGGTAAAAAGCGGCGAGACGATTGCGCTGGGCGGGATTTTTTCACATAAGAATAAATCCGCAGCCGACAGCGTGCCGCTGTTAGGCGACATCCCCTGGCTTGGCTCTCTCTTTCGTCATGATGGTAAAGAAGATGAACGGCGTGAATTAGTGGTTTTTATTACGCCCAGACTGGTTTCAACGCAATAACTTATGCATGAAAAGCCGTTGTTTTTGCACTGAACACGTTTCAGAGATTTGACGTGCGGGTGTATTTAGCATACAAGGAGTACCGATTTGAGTGTCGGTACTTTTCTTTACTTATGCGGCAGTAAATACGCTTTGCCTTTCTGGTGGTGTGTCATAGGCTTATTTGGTGTCATTTGGCTGCGCGATACGTCGCCAGGTCTGATGTTTGCAGGGTAGCATGCCTGCCACGACCAGAAATGCGTAAGGTTTGGTGATTTATTCAGTTGCCAAACCCGCTTGAGTATTGAGATAATTTTCAGTCTGACTCTCGCAATATCTTATGAGGTTTCAGTTCATGTCCTGCTGCGCTGAGTGTCTGCGAAGCGGGTTTACCATTAACGAATAGTCTTAGTAGTACCGAAAAAATGGCAGAGAAACGCAATATCTTTCTGGTTGGGCCTATGGGTGCCGGAAAAAGCACTATTGGGCGCCAGTTAGCTCAACAACTCAATATGGAATTTTACGATTCTGATCAAGAGATTGAGAAACGAACCGGAGCTGATGTGGGCTGGGTCTTCGATGTAGAAGGTGAAGACGGCTTCCGTGATCGCGAAGAAAAAGTCATCAACGAGTTGACGGAAAAACAGGGTATTGTGCTGGCAACTGGCGGTGGCTCTGTTAAATCACGTGAAACACGTAACCGTCTTTCCGCGCGTGGCGTCGTGGTCTATCTTGAAACGACAATTGAAAAACAACTTGCGCGAACTCAACGTGACAAGAAACGCCCGCTGCTGCAGGTAGAATCGCCGCCTCGTGAAGTTCTGGAAGCGTTGGCTGACGAACGCAATCCTCTGTACGAAGAGATTGCTGACGTGACCATTCGCACCGACGATCAGAGCGCAAAAGTCGTAGCAAACCAGATTATTCATATGTTGGAAAGCAACTAATTCTGGCTGAATACACACTCGTCTGCGGGTACAAGTAACTAAGGTGGATGTCGCGTAATGGAGAGGATCACAGTCACTCTCGGGGAACGTAGTTACCCTATCACCATCGCGGCTGGTTTGTTTAATGAGCCAGCTTCATTCTTACCGCTGAAATCGGGCGATCAGGTTATGTTGGTAACCAACGAAACCCTGGCTCCCCTTTATCTCGATAAGGTTCGCGGCGTACTTGAACAGGCGGGTGTTAACGTTGATAGCGTTATCCTTCCCGATGGCGAGCAGTATAAAAGCCTGACGGTTCTGGATACGGTTTTCACTGCGTTACTGCAAAAACCGCACGGTCGTGATACCACGTTAGTCGCACTTGGCGGCGGCGTGATAGGCGATCTGACCGGTTTTGCGGCAGCCAGCTATCAGCGTGGTGTTCGTTTTATTCAAGTCCCGACAACCCTGTTGTCGCAGGTCGACTCCTCCGTTGGCGGCAAAACCGCCGTAAACCATCCCCTCGGTAAAAACATGATTGGCGCGTTTTACCAACCGGCGTCCGTTGTGGTGGATCTCGATTGTCTGAAAACGCTTCCTGCGCGTGAGCTGGCATCGGGGCTGGCGGAAGTGATCAAATACGGCATCATCCTTGACGGTGAATTTTTCAGTTGGCTGGAAGAAAATCTGGATGCGTTATTGCGTCTGGATGGTCCGGCGATGGCGTACTGTATTCGTCGTTGTTGTGAGCTGAAAGCAGAAGTTGTCGCAGCGGACGAGCGTGAAATGGGCTTACGTGCTTTACTGAATCTGGGACACACGTTTGGCCATGCGATCGAAGCTGAAATGGGTTATGGCAATTGGTTACATGGTGAAGCCGTTGCAGCAGGTATGGTAATGGCTGCTCGTACGTCAGAACGTCTTGGACAGTTTACCTCCGCTGATACGCAGCGCATCATTACGCTGCTGCAGCGAGCGGGCTTGCCGGTCAATGGACCGCGTGAAATGTCCAGCGAGGCTTATCTGCCGCACATGCTGCGAGATAAAAAAGTGTTAGCGGGAGAGATTCGTTTAGTGCTTCCGCGGGCTATAGGGAAGAGTGAAGTGCGCGGCGGAGTGTCGCACGAGGTGGTTCTTAACGCTATTGCTGATTGCCAGCCGGCGTAACAACAAGAAAGGTCTGGCTTGCGTTGCGAAACGTAGGTCTTTTAGCTTCAGGTTATGTGCAAAGTCGTAAGCATTAACCTTTGAGTGGGGTGTTAAATGGATGAATTCAAACCAGAAGACGAGCTGAAACCCGATCCCAGCGATCGTCGTACTGGTCGTTCTCGTCAATCGTCTGAACGCGATAATGAGCCGCAAATCAATTTTGATGATGTTGATCTGGATGCTGACGATCGCCGTCCTGCGCGCGCACGTAAAGAGCGTGAAGAAGAACGGGACATTGAAGAAGAGTATGAATCTGATGACGATGATGTGGATGAAGAGCGTGTAGAACGCCGTCCGCGCAAGCGTAAGAAACCCGCCAGCAAGCCTGCCTCTCGTCAGTATATGATGATGGGTGTCGGTGTCCTGGTGCTGTTGCTGCTGATCATCGGTATCGGTTCTGCGCTGAAAGCCCCCTCATCATCTCCCAGTGAGCAGGCTGGATCTGGCGAGAAGAGCATCGATCTTTCTGGCAACAACGCGACGGATCAGGCGAGCACGACTACGCCTGCAACAGGCGCTGAGCAGACCGCTGGCAATACCCAGCAGGATGTTTCCCTACCGCCGATTTCCTCTACCCCAACTCAAGGTCAGACACCTGCGGCAACTGAAGGCCAGCAGCGTGTTGAAGTGCAGGGCGATCTGAACAACGCTCTGACGCAACCGCAAGGCCAGGAGCAGGTTAACAATGTAGTGGTTAACTCTACGCTGCCGACCGAACCGGCGACCGTTGCGCCAGTTCGTAATGGTAATGCTGTGCGCCAGACTGCGAAAACGGAAACGGCTGAACGCCCTGCTGCGACACACCAGGAACGTAAACAGGCCGTTATTGAGCCGAAGAGCAAACCGCAAACTACGGTGAAAGCGACGCAGACAGAGCCGAAACCTGTTGCTCAGGCAAAACCAACTGCAACTGCGCCGACGACTACAACCAAAGCACCTGTGGTTACCGCTACGCCGAAGGCGACCGTTGAGCCGAAAGCAACCGCGACTACAACGCCTGCGCCAACTGCGACGGCAACAACGTCAACACCTGTTGCTGGTGGAGCGAAAAGTGCAGGAAATGTCGGAGCGTTAAAATCTGCGCCGTCCAGCCATTACACGCTGCAGCTCAGCAGTTCTTCTAACTACGACAACCTTAACGGTTGGGCGAAGAAAGAAAACCTGAAAAACTACGTGGTGTATCAGACGACGCGTAACGGTCAACCGTGGTATGTTCTGGTAACAGGCGTGTATGCGTCTAAAGAAGATGCGAAACGTGCAGTGTCTACGCTACCCGCCGATATTCAGGCGAAAAATCCGTGGGCAAAACCGCTGCACCAGGTTCAGGCCGATTTGAAGTAAGATAGGATATGTTCTGCAATGGTTTGCTGTTTCGCCCAATTGCGGGACAAAGACTAAAGCGCAGGATGCTGTCGGAGCTTTCTCCACAGCCGGAGAAGGTGTAATTAGTTAGTCAGCATGAAAAAAAATCGCGCTTTTTTGAAATGGGCAGGGGGAAAATACCCCCTGCTTGATGATATCAAACGGCATTTACCTCAGGGTGAATGCCTGATTGAACCTTTCGTGGGTGCCGGGTCGGTGTTTCTCAACACCGACTTTTCTCGTTATATTCTTGCCGATATCAACAGCGACCTCATCAGTCTCTATAACATCGTGAAGACACGTACCGATGAGTATGTGCAGGCTTCGCGTGAGCTGTTTATGCCTGAAACTAATCAGGCTGAGGTGTACTATCGGTTCAGAGAAGAATTTAATGCCAGTCAGGATCCGTTCCGCCGTGCAGTGCTGTTCTTGTATCTGAACCGCTTTGGTTACAACGGATTGTGCCGTTATAACCTGCGCGGCGAGTTTAATGTACCGTTTGGTCGTTATAAAAAACCTTACTTCCCGGAAGCCGAGTTGTACCATTTTGCTGAAAAAGCGCAGAATGCGGAGTTCCATTGTCTCTCCTATGAAGAGTGCATGGACCGTGCGGATAGCAACTCTGTGGTCTATTGTGACCCGCCTTATGCACCGCTTTCGGCGACGGCAAATTTCACCGCGTATCATACCAACAGCTTTAGCCCAAAAGAGCAGGCACATCTGGCCGAGATGGCAGAAAAGCTGGTCAGTAAGCAGATCCCGGTGTTAATTTCGAACCATGACACGCCCGATACCCGCGAATGGTACCGATCGGCGAAACATTTTCAGGTCAAAGTGCGGCGCAGCATTAGCAGCAATGGCGGCACGCGTAAAAAGGTGAACGAACTGCTGGCACTGTATAAACCAGGAGTTGTAACGCCTGCGAAGAAATAATTCTCAAGGAGAAGCGGATGAAACAGTATTTGATCGCCCCCTCAATTCTGTCGGCTGATTTTGCCCGCCTGGGTGAGGACACCGCGAGAGCGCTGACTGCCGGTGCCGATGTCGTACACTTCGATGTCATGGACAATCACTACGTACCGAACCTGACCATCGGCCCGATGGTACTGAAATCGCTGCGTAAATATGGCATTACTGCCCCGATTGACGTTCATCTGATGGTGAAACCGGTCGATCGTATTGTCCCGGACTTCGCCGCCGCCGGCGCGAGCATCATTACCTTTCACCCGGAAGCCTCCGAGCACGTCGATCGCACTTTACAGCTGATCAAAGAGCATGGCTGTAAAGCGGGCCTGGTGTTTAACCCGGCAACACCGCTGAGCTATCTGGACTACGTCATGGATAAGCTCGATGTGATCCTGCTGATGTCCGTTAACCCAGGCTTTGGCGGGCAATCCTTCATCCCACAAACGCTGGATAAGCTGCGCGAAGTGCGTCGTCGTATTGATGAATCTGGCTACGATATCCGCCTCGAAGTGGACGGCGGCGTCAAGGTGAACAACATTGGTGAAATCGCGGCGGCGGGTGCAGATATGTTTGTCGCAGGCTCTGCTATTTTCGACCAACCAGACTACAAAAAAGTCATTGATGAAATGCGCAATGAACTGGCGAAGGTAAGTCATGGATAAGTTTCAGGATATTCGGGGCGTTGCCTTTGACCTCGACGGTACGCTGGTCGACAGCGCGCCGGGATTAACCGCAGCGGTGGATATGGCGCTGTATGCGCTGGAACTGCCGATTGCCGGTGAAGAACGCGTTATCACCTGGATTGGCAACGGTGCAGATGTACTGATGGAGCGCGCGTTGGCGTGGTCGCGTCAGGAGCGCGCCACACTACGTAAGACAATGGGTAAACCGCCCGTTGATGATGATATCCCAGCCGAAGAACAGGTGCGTATTTTGCGTAAGCTGTTCGACAGATACTACGGCGATGTCGCAGAAGAGGGGACATTCCTGTTCCCTGATGTTGCCGACACGCTGGGCGCGATGCATGCGAAAGGATTGCCGCTGGGTCTGGTGACCAACAAACCAACCCCGTTTGTCGCGCCATTGCTTGAGGCGTTAGATATCGCCAAATACTTTAGCGTGGTCATCGGTGGTGACGACGTGCAGAATAAAAAACCGCATCCGGATCCGCTACTGCTGGTAGCAAGCAAGCTTGGCATCAAGCCTGAGCAATTGCTCTTCGTAGGGGATTCACGTAATGATATTCAGGCGGCAAAAGCTGCTGGCTGTCCGTCCGTTGGTCTGACTTATGGCTACAACTACGGCGAGTCGATCGCGCTGAGCCAACCCGACGTTATTTACGACCGTATTAATGAACTACTGCCCGTTCTCGGGCTTCCGCATAGCGAAAATCAGGAATCAAAAAATGACTAAGCCCATCGTTTTTAGTGGCGCACAGCCCTCAGGTGAATTGACCATTGGCAACTATATGGGTGCGCTGCGTCAGTGGGTGAGCATGCAGGATGACTACCATTGCATCTACTGCATCGTTGACCAACATGCCATCACCGTTCGTCAGGATGCTCAGGAGCTGCGTAAAGCAACGCTCGATACGCTGGCGCTGTATCTGGCATGCGGTATCGATCCTGAAAAAAGCACCATTTTCGTCCAGTCTCATGTACCGGAACACGCACAATTAGGTTGGGCGCTGAACTGCTACACCTATTTCGGCGAGCTGAGCCGTATGACCCAGTTCAAAGATAAATCCGCACGCTATGCGGAGAACATCAACGCCGGTCTGTTTGATTATCCGGTGCTGATGGCGGCAGACATCCTGCTGTATCAGACCAACCAGGTACCGGTTGGCGAAGATCAGAAACAGCATCTGGAACTAAGCCGCGATATCGCCCAGCGCTTCAACGCCCTGTATGGCGACATCTTCAAAGTGCCTGAGCCGTTCATTCCTAAATCCGGTGCGCGCGTGATGTCGCTGCTGGAGCCGACGAAGAAAATGTCCAAGTCGGATGACAACCGCAACAATGTGATCGGCCTGCTGGAAGATCCGAAATCCGTGGTTAAGAAAATCAAACGTGCGATGACCGACTCCGAAGAGCCGCCTGTTGTACGCTACGACGTGCAGAATAAAGCGGGTGTTTCCAACCTGCTGGATATCCTCTCTGCCGTTACCGGCCAGAGCATTCCGGAGCTGGAACAGCACTTTGAAGGCAAGATGTATGGTCATCTGAAAGGTGAAGTCGCAGAGGCCGTTTCCGGCATGCTGACCGAGCTTCAGGAGCGTTATCACCGTTTCCGTAACGATGAAGCTTTCCTGCAGCAGGTGATGAAAGATGGCGCGGAAAAAGCCAGCGCACGCGCGTCTGTTACGCTGAAAGCGGTTTACGAAGCGATTGGTTTTGTCGCCAAGCCGTAATGCGCTCTGCGTTGCTGAAGAAACCGGGTTCTACCCGGTTTTTTTTCGCCTGTTCGCTGGTGAATCTCAAAAAATATGAAGCGCCTCGCCGTTTGCATATTTCCTTATATCAATCAATTTAATGAAGATATAAATATTCAATTTACTGAGAATATAAAATGCGTCGGATATTTATCAAGAGAGAGGAGGGACTGACAACCCTGGCCCGCTACTTGCTCGGCGAGAAGTGCGGTAACGTGTGAATGAGCATTTAACCTATAAATATAAAAACCGGGGATTTCCCGGTTTTTTTGTATTTGCGCAATCGCTTCTGTTACAGATCTGCAGCCGGGCCACAGCCACCAATAATTTTAGAAATAGAAATTGCCGGATGCAGGAAGTAATCGTAGGTGCAGTTATCTTTTTTGTTATCGACATGACCAGTACACGCGGTCAGCGTAGCCAGAACACCAGCAACGATAGTGATTTTTGCAAATTTCAGCATGTTAAAATCCTTGTAAGATATCTATTTTTAAATGGATGAAATCCATTTCTCGGCGGTTAAGATATCAACTAAAATAAACTTAAAGTAGTCCGGATTAGGACATAACAAGTTTTATATAAAATATGCTTTCAATAAATTTAAATGTTTTAAAAATACATTTAATTAATGATTGACGGTCGGGCTACTGAGGCGAGTATATAGCGTGTATCGGTTTTTGATTTATTTCTATCGGAAGATAAATAAATGCCCTGAATATGAACTGTCCAACTTTATGGGGGCAGTCCAACATCAGGGCATTTTTCAGCGTTAAATTAATGGTTCGAGAACCAGTTCAGCTTATCGCGTAGTCCAACCACGCGGCCGACGATAATCAGCGCCGGGCTTTCAACCTGCTGCGCCAGTTCGCCGAGTTGCGAAAGCACCCCGTTAACAACGCGTTGCTTCACGGAGGTACCGTTTTCTACCAGCGCGACAGACATATCGGGTTGCATGCCAAATTCGATCAGTTTTTCCTGGATAGTCGCCGCCTGATTGAGGCCCATGTAGAACACCAGCGTCTGTTTCTCTGCCGCCAGGTTTTCCCAGTCCAGCTCGCCGCCGGTTTTCAGGTGCCCGGTGACCAGACGTACACTCTGGGCGTAATCACGATGGGTCAGTGGAATGCCGGAATAGGCGGAACAACCGGATGCTGCGGTAATACCTGGCACAACGGAGAATGGAATACCGGCATGGCACAGGGTTTCCAGCTCTTCGCCACCACGGCCAAAGATGAACGGGTCGCCACCTTTCAGGCGTACGACGCGTTTGCCCTGTTGCGCTTCACGCAGCAGGATCTGGTTAATTTCTTCCTGCGGTACGCAGTGGTAGCCCGCGCGTTTACCGACGAACACCCGGTCGGCATCGCGGCGTACTAGGTTCATGATGTCGTCGGATACCAGACGGTCATAAACCACGACATCCGCTTGCTGGATCTGCTGTAGACCTTTCAGCGTCAGCAGCCCGGCATCGCCAGGACCGGCGCCAACCAGCACTACTTCGCCTCGATGGTCCAACGGTTCGCTGAGCAACTGCTCGGTGGTTTCCTCGACGGCTTTCTGGTCACTGTTCGCCAGCGACTGCGCCAGGCGGTCATTCACGAACAATTTTTCCCAGAAGCGGCGACGTTCACCCATGCTGGCAAACTGTTCTTTCACTCGGGCGCGTAACTTGCCTGCATATTGCGCGACCTGGCCCAGATGCTGAGGCAGCACAGATTCAAGTCTTTCACGTAGCAGACGGGCAAGCACCGGCGATGTACCGCCGGAGGAGACCGCCACCATCAGCGGCGAGCGGTCGATAATGGAGGGCATGATAAAACTGGCTGCTTTTGGCGCATCGACCACGTTGCAGAAAATACGACGTGATTCTGCGGCGGTGCTGACGCTTTGGTTGACGGCATCGTCATCGGTGGCGGCAATAGCCAGCCAGCAGGTGTCGAGCAGGGACTCGTCGAACGGTCCCTCAACCAGCGTCAGCATGCCTTCATCTGCCCATACGGTGAACTGCGGAATAAACGCCAGCGCATTAACCGTTATACGGGCGCCCGCTTCCAGCAGTAACCGCGCTTTGCGTTCTGCGACATCACCACCGCCGACGATCAAGCAGTCGCGGTCACGTAGTTGACAAAATATAGGCAAATGATCCACGACATTACCCCTTAATTATTGGCAGTAGCCTCTGGCTGGTTGATTTTTGCCGGAGCAGGACGCTCCGATTTTGGCGTAGCATACCAATAACCCAATCCCATGAATACGACACCGGACAAAGTATTACCGAGTGTCACCCACAACAGGTTATGACCAATTCCTGACAGGGTATAGGCTTCGCTGTGGTGACCGAACCAGGAGAGGGCAAACAGCGTCATGTTGGCAACCGAGTGCTCGTAACCGGAAGCGATAAACGCCAGCAGACACCACCAGATAGCGAGGAATTTTGCTGCGCCCTCGGTACGAATTGCCATCCAGATTGCCAGACAAACCAACCAGTTACACAGTGCGCCTTTAAAGAACAGCACCGTTGCTGGCGCGGTAGTTTTTGCCAACGCTACCGAATGGACGATACTGGTATCGACCGGCAGCAGGCTACCGCCGCCCCAACTGTAAAGCAGAGCGACAAACACGGAACCGACCAGGTTACCCAGGCAGGTTTTTGGCAGGATTGCCCACATCTGACCGTGACTGATGGTGCCCGCTTTAACGCCAAGCGTCAGGAACATCGTGTGTCCGGTGAACAGTTCAGAACCGGCGATAATAACCAGCGTTAAGGCAATACCAAAGGTTGCACCCATTACCAGAGGACGTACGGACGGGTCGAGCAGATTACCGAGGGTGAAAATAAGAATGATGCCGAGACCCACATAGGCTCCTGCCATTGCCGAACTGATCCAGAATCCGAGCGGGTTATTAGCCGAGAGGCGTGCGATGCGCGCAGCGTTAGCCGCACACTTATTAATAGTGTCTGTGAACATGTGTTGATTATCCTTGAAGTACAAACAATAAAAAGAAATCGTAACCGTAGGCCGGATAGCGCTACGCTTATCAGGCCTACAAATAAAAGACCTACAAATACGTCAAAAAAGGGGAGGCGTTGCGCCTCCCAAAAAGTTATTAACCGCGCAGTTGCACCGTGCCGTCTTTCACTCGGGCTTCGTAATGTTTCACGGAGAACTGTTCGTCTTCCATGCACAGACCATCGCTTAAGCGAAAGCGCTGTTTTTTCAGCGGGCTGGCGACCCACAATTCGCCCTGATGTTCAGCAATCAGCCCACGAGAAAGCACGCTGGATTCAAAGAACGGGTCGATGTTGCTGATCGCAAACACCTGGTCGCTGTGATACGGGCGGAAAATCGCAACTTGCTCGCTACCTAACAGGGCGCAGACGCCTGTTGCAGGCAGAATGTCATCGATTTTGCAGATGTTTTTCCACTGGCTCATGCGTTTTCCTCCACCAGAGTCACCGGGATACGCTCATAGGGCGTGGCCGGACGATGTTGTTCACGTTCAGGCACAACCTGGACATTTGGATCGCGTTGATCGCTGTTGATAAAGTGTTTGAAGCGAACCTGTGCGGATGGGGTGTTAACCGTCTCTGTCCACTCGCAGACCACCGCTTCACGCAGACGGGCCATCTCTTCTTCCAGGTGCTGGTTCAGCCCCAGTTTGTCGTCGATGATGACCGATTTCAGATATTCGATACCGCCTTCCAGGTTGTCTAACCATGGTGCGGTTCGGGTCAGTTTGTCGGCGGTACGGATGTAGAACATCATGAAACGATCAAGGTATTTGAGCAGCGTTTCGCGGTCGATATCCGCTGCCAGCAGGTCTGCATGACGAGGTTTCATCCCGCCGTTACCGCAAACGTACAAGTTCCAGCCTTTCTCAGTGGCGATGATACCCACGTCTTTGCCTTGAGCTTCCGCACATTCACGGGTACAGCCGGAGACGCCGAATTTCATTTTGTGCGGGGTACGAATGCCTTTGTAGCGGTTTTCCAGCTCCACGCCGAATCCGACGCTATCGCCGACGCCATAACGGCACCAGGTACTGCCTACGCAGGTTTTCGCCATACGCAGGGCTTTGGCGTATGCGTGACCGGTTTCAAAGCCCGCTTCAATCAGCTGACGCCAGATTTCCGGCAGGTCATCTTTTTGCGCGCCGAACAGGCCGATACGCTGAGAACCGGTGATTTTGGTATACAGGTTAAATTCACGCGCGATACGGCCCACGGCCACCAGGCCTTCAGGAGTAATTTCTCCGCCCGCGGAGCGCGGGATCACGGAGTAGGTACCGTCTTTCTGGATGTTCGCCAGGAAGTTGTCGTTAGTGTCCTGCAGCGGCGTGTGCTGTGGTTTGAGGATGTACTCATTCCAGCAGGAGGCCAGCAGGGAACCTACGGTTGGTTTACACACTTCACAGCCGTAGCCTTTCCCGTGTTTTGCCAGCAGCTCTTCGAAGGTTTTAATTCCTTCTACACGGATCAGATGGAACAGTTCCTGACGCGAGTACGGGAAGTGTTCACACAGGTTGTTGTTAACTTCGATCCCCTGTTTCGCCAGTTCAGCGTTCAGGACCTGCGTTACCAACGGGATACACCCGCCGCAGCCGGTACCAGCTTTGGTTTCAGCTTTCAGCGCCGCAACGGTGTGGCAGCCTTTGTTGATAGCGGCGATCAGCATGCCTTTGGTGACGTCGAAGCAGGAGCAAATCTGCGCGCTGTCCGGCAGTTTATCGACACCGATAGACGGCTTACCGCTGCCCGCGTGAGCTGGCAGAATCAGTGAGTCTGGGTTTTCCGGCAGTTCGATGGCGTTCAGTACCAGCTGCAGCAGGTTGCCGTAATCGCTGGTGTCACCGACTAAAACCGCCCCGAGCAGGGTTTTGTTATCTTCGCTAACGATGAGGCGTTTGTAGACTTCTTTGCTTTCGTCGAGATAGACGTAGCTACGGGCGCCCGGCGTGCGCGCATGCGCGTCGCCAATCCCGCCGACGTCAACACCGAGCAGCTTCAGCTTGGCGCTCAGATCCGCGCCTTCAAAGGCGTTTTCGGTTTCGAGAATATGGTCAACGGCAACCTGCGCCATTTTGTAGCCTGGAGCGACCAGACCATACACGCGGTTGTTCCAGCTGGCGCATTCGCCGATGGCATAAATGTCCGGATCAGAAGTCTGGCAGGTATCGTTAATCACAATACCACCGCGCGGCGCAACGTCGAGGCCGCATTGGGTGGCCAGTTTGTCGCGTGGGCGAATACCGGTAGAAAAGACGATGAAATCGACTTCCAGTTCGCTACCGTCGGCAAAACGCATGGTTTTGCGCGCTTCGGTGCCTTCCTGGACGATCTCTTTAGTGTTTTTGCTGGTGTGGACACGCACGCCCATGCTTTCAATTTTGCGACGTAACTGCTCGCCACCCATGTGATCCAGCTGTTCGGCCATCAGCATCGGGGCAAATTCAATCACGTGGGTTTCAACGCCGAGGCTTTTCAGCGCACCGGCGGCTTCCAGGCCCAGCAGGCCACCGCCGACGACGGCACCACGTTTGCTACGGCGCGCGCAAGATTCAATGGCGTTGAGGTCTTCGATGGTGCGGTAAACGAAGCAGTCTTGGGTTTCCGAACCTTTAATCGGTGGGATCCACGGATAAGAGCCTGTCGCCATGATCAGCTTATCGTAATAGACCGTACGACCCGCGCTGGAGTGGATCACCTTCTCCTGGCGGTTGATGGTGATTGCGCGCTCGCCCACTAACACCTTAACGCCATGCTTCTCGTAGAATCCTTCACGCACCAGAGAAAGTTCTTCGGCGGTGTGGTGGGAGAAGTAGGACGACAGGTGGACACGGTCGTACGCTTTGCGGGGTTCTTCACAGAAGACGGTAATATCAAAATTGGCAGCGTCGGATTTATCAAGAAGATCCTCAATAAAGCGATGGCCGACCATACCATTACCGATAATAGCGAGTCTGACTTTGCTCATTTTTGCCTCGATTTCTTTTCTATTACTGCCTACCTTAACGATTCAGCAACCCCGCTTATTGATGCAAATCAAATTCGCCTTTATATACTCCTTAAGAGGTATATAGCTGATTTAACTGCATTTTTATAAGTTACGGAATTAACAGGCTTTTCGTATTTGTATAAATAGCGTACAAATTAAGGGGTTTTTGTAAGAATTGGCCTACAGCATCAGAGAAAGAAGAGGGCGCGGGAATAGGCCGGAGGGCGTCTGCGCCTTATCCGGCCTACAAACAGCTTGTCTTGTAGGCCGGATAAGATGCGTTAGCATCGCCATCCGGCACTCAGATTAATGTGTTGCGGGTGCGTTATGCTGGCGATGACGCGTGACGAACCCAAGAATAAAGCACATCACGAATACGACCGCATACAAGCCGTTAGCCGTCTGCAATGCCGCCAGCGGACCGCTGTGCGCCACGATAGGGCCTGTGACCACGAAGGTGAGCATAGTACCGATGGTGCCACAGGTCAGAACGAAGTTAACCAGTTTAGGTGATGCGACCTTCGTCTGCTGGGAGCCGAGGGTAATGATGGTGGTATAAATCGCGCTGGAGAAGAAGCCCAACGTCAGAATGAACCACGGCATATGCTCCGGCGTACCGGTGATAAACAGATACATCAGGACGGTAGCCACACCCGCCAGTACGGTCAGGATGCGCTGCAAATCGAAGAAACGCAGGATAAAGCTAAATGCCCACATGCCAACCATGTAAGACATCCAGAAGTCGCTGACCAGTTTACCTGCGTCGTTCAGGCTCATGCCCAGACTTTTGGCGTATTCCGGCACCCAGGAGATAAAGCCCAGCTGACCGAGGATGTAGCACAGCGCGGCGATCGCCAGGAACAGCACGCCAATGCCCCATTTTTCTTTTACCACTGGCGCGTCCGGTTGCTGCGCGTGTTTACCCAGCGCCGGGAATTCGCAGCCGAAGGTCAGCAGGAAAATGGCGACGTATACCAGGCCGATGCAGGCATAAACCCAATACCATTCGATGCTGCGCGCTAACAGGAATGCTGCCACCATCGGGAAAATCATGCCGGCCATGCTGAAGAAGGAATCAGTAAACAGCAGGCGGGAACCGCGCTGGCGACCTTCGTACATCTGAGTCACCAGGAACGTACCAATCGACATGGTGATACCGCTCACCAGACCCAGTACAAACATGGCGGCTGAGAACAAGGCCAGGCTATGGCTGAGCATCAGTCCGGCGACCGCCAGAACCATCAGGATAAAGCCAAAGCGCAACTGGGTTTTCAGTGGCACAATTTCCATCAGCCATGCATTCAGAAAAATAGAGATCAGAATGCCGGCATTCAGAAAGGTGAAGGTGTTACTCATACTGGAAACGGGCAAATGGAAGTAATCTGCGATGTTTCCCATCACCATCCCGGTGACAATTACCAACGCGCCTGTCAGGGCGTAGGAGAGAAAGCTAATCCATGTGAGCTTGATGCGATTGCTGTTAGTCATGACTGGCCTGTATAGAAGTGTTAGGCGCATTGACTGCGCCGTGAGCGGGCAGATTTTAGGCGCTTTAGTGATGCATTTAAATGTTTATTGGTAATTACTTGCTACGTTACATTTTTTTATGTGATCTAGATCGCATTGAATCTTGAGGCTATAAGGTTACATTTGTTTCAAGTACGTAAAATTAAGTAAAGGGATGGCCTTGTTCTTGAAGGCTCTTTAGAATCAATTCACTTGCTTCATTTCTGCTCTTGTTAAGGAATTCTCATGCTCAAATCGACTCTGGCGGCTGTTGCAGCTGTTCTCGCTCTTTCTGCTCTTTCTCCCGCAGCACTGGCAGCAAAAGGTGACCCGCATGTCCTGCTGACAACCTCTGCCGGTAACATTGAGCTGGAGCTGAACAGTCAGAAAGCCCCAGTTTCAGTGAAAAACTTTGTCGATTATGTCAACAGCGGTTTCTATAACAACACCACGTTCCACCGCGTGATCCCTGGCTTCATGGTGCAGGGCGGCGGTTTTACCGAGCAGATGCAGCAGAAGAAACCTAACCCGCCAATCAAGAATGAAGCTGATAACGGACTGCGTAATACCCGCGGCACGATTGCCATGGCGCGTACAGCAGATAAAGACAGCGCGACCAGCCAGTTCTTTATCAACATTGCAGACAATGCGTTCCTCGATCACGGCCAGCGCGACTTTGGGTACGCGGTCTTCGGTAAAGTTGTGAAAGGTATGGATGTCGCGGATAAGATCTCTCAGGTGCAGACCCATGATGTTGGTCCTTACCAGAATGTCCCGTCAAAACCGATTGTTATCCTGTCTGCCAAAGTCCTGCCGTAAACGTCTTTTGCGCGGGCAGTTCCTGTCCGCGTTCTTCCCCTTCTCTGCGTAACCTGAAATTGCCGCTTATACTTGTGGCAAGTGTCGGCTCATTCAGGGAGGTCACGTGAAAAAACTCACCGATAAACAAAAGTCCAGACTCTGGGAACAACGGCGAAATGCCAATTTCCAGGCCAGTCGGCGGCTGGAAGGCGTGGATATTCCACGGGTGACTCTGAGCACGGAAGACGCCCTGGCGCGTCTTGAAGAGTTGAGGGGGCACTATGAGCGATAAATTCGGTGATGGACGCGATCCCTATTTGTATCCGGGCTTGAATGTCATGCGTAACCGTCTGGGGATTCATCAGGCGCAGCGCCTGGCGCAGGCGGCGTATGAACTGACGGCGCTGCGTGCGGCCACTATCGAATTAGGCCCGCTTAAACGGGGCTTGCCGCATCTGTGCGCCATTCATCGCCAACTGTATCGGGATATTTTTGACTGGGCGGGACATCTGCGAGAAGTGGATATTTACCAGGGCGATACCCGCTTTTGTCATTTCGCTTATATCGAGAAAGAGGGCAATGCGCTGATGCAGGACCTGGAAGACGAGTCCTGGTTGGTGGGGTTACCGGAAGATAAGTTTGTGGATCGTCTTGCGCACTATTATTGCGAAATCAACATGCTGCATCCGTTTCGTATTGGCAGCGGTCTGGCGCAGCGAATTTTCTTCGAACAGTTAGCGATTCATGCCGGGTATATATTGAGCTGGGATGACATTCCGGTTGAGGAGTGGAACCTGGCTAATCAGAGTGGGGCGATGGGTGACCTGTCTGCGCTTCGGGCGATATTTCGTAAAGTGGTAAGCGAAGCCCCGGAAACTGAGTAGAATAGCGCGGTTCTTATGTACCGGAGCCGCCATGATCCTGCTTATCGATAACTATGATTCTTTTACCTGGAACCTGTACCAATACTTCTGCGAACTGGGCGCTGATGTCCTTGTCAGGCGCAACGATGAACTGACGCTGGCGCAAATCGACGCGCTAAGCCCGCAAAAAATCGTAATATCCCCTGGCCCCTGCACGCCGGATGACGCTGGGATCTCATTGGATGTTATTCGTCATTTCGCGGGCAAGACGCCCCTGCTGGGTGTTTGTCTGGGACATCAGGCTATGGCGCAGGCCTTTGGCGCGACAGTGGTTCGGGCAGCTAAAGTGATGCACGGTAAAACCTCGCCAATTACGCATAACGGGCAGGGTGTTTTTCAGGGGCTCGCCAACCCATTAACGGTGACGCGCTACCATTCTCTGGTGGTTGCCCCCGCGACGCTTCCTGACTGCTTTGAGGTGACGGCCTGGAGTGAAACGCAGGAGATTATGGGCATTCGTCACCGCGAGTGGGATATGGAAGGTGTGCAGTTTCACCCGGAGAGTATTCTCAGCGAGCAGGGGCATCAACTGCTGGCTAATTTCCTCAACCGGTGATTTGTGGTTGCTATTCAGTGATTTTTTATTCATATTTTGTGATTATAATTTCACTAACATTTCTGCTTAACAGGGTGGCAATGACATGGCAACTGAACAAACTGCAATTACGCGCGCGACATTCGATGAAGTGATTCTGCCGATTTATGCACCGGCTGAGTTTATCCCGGTAAAAGGAAAAGGGAGTCGAGTCTGGGATCAACAGGGCAAAGAGTATGTTGATTTCGCGGGCGGCATTGCAGTTACTGCACTAGGGCATTGCCATCCGGCCCTGGTGGAGGCGTTAAAAACCCAGGGTGAAACCCTGTGGCATACCAGCAACGTTTTCACCAACGAACCGGCGTTGCGCCTGGGCCGTAAAATCATTGATGCGACCTTCGCCGAGCGCGTGCTGTTCATGAACTCGGGTACCGAAGCTAACGAAACCGCCTTTAAGCTGGCGCGCCACTATGCCTGCGTGCGCCATAGCCCGTTCAAAACCAAAATCATTGCCTTCCATAATGCGTTTCACGGTCGTTCGCTGTTTACCGTATCCGTCGGCGGGCAGCCGAAATACTCTGACGGCTTTGGACCAAAACCAGCGGATATCATCCATGTACCGTTTAACGATCTGCATGCGGTCAAAGCGGTGATGGACGATCACACCTGTGCGGTGGTGGTTGAGCCTATTCAGGGGGAAGGTGGCGTCACTGCGGCAACGCCGGAATTCCTGCAAGGTTTGCGTGAACTTTGCGACCAACACCAGGCGCTATTGGTATTTGATGAAGTGCAGAGCGGGATGGGCCGTACCGGCGATCTGTTTGCCTATATGCACTACGGCGTGACGCCGGATATCCTCACCAGCGCGAAGGCTCTCGGCGGCGGCTTCCCGGTGAGCGCGGTGCTGACCACCCAAGAGATTGCCTCCGCATTTCACGTGGGTTCGCACGGTTCCACTTATGGTGGCAATCCGCTGGCCTGCGCAGTTGCGGGGGCCGCGTTTGATATCATCAACACGCCGGAAGTGTTGGAAGGTATTCAGGCCAAACGTCAGACGTTTGTCCAGCATTTGCACAAGATTGATCAACAGTTCGACATTTTCAGCGAGATTCGCGGGATGGGGCTGCTGATTGGCGCCGAGCTGAAGCCGCAGTTTAAAGGCCGGGCGCGCGATTTCCTGTATGCCGCCGCGCACGAAGGGGTGATGGTACTCAACGCCGGACCGGACGTGATGCGTTTCGCGCCGTCGCTGGTAGTTGAGCAGGCGGATATCGATGAAGGGATGCAGCGTTTCGCACAAGCGGTAGCGAAAGTCGTTGCCTGATTACCTGTTGCCGGATAAGCACAGCGCATCCGGCAGTCGATCTTAACCTTTCATGTCCCGCAGACGGCGGCTCAGCCAGATTCCGTGGTGCGGTCGCTGACGCCACGCTACCGACGAAATGGTGTGCATGGTGTTCAGATGCCCCAGTATCCGTTGCAGATGCTGCTCAAGGGTGCTTAACGGACCGTGGGATAGCATCTCTGGCGCTTCGAGAATATTCACATCGCCTGAGCTTCCCGGTCCGTCATATTCCAGCCGCTGCTGACAGCGCTGGAGCGCAATTTCACAGGATTCCAGATACCGCTGCGCTAAATCCGGCGTCAGCATTGTGTGTTCCCTTGCCAGTGTGGTCATCGCGTTGATGTGCTCGACGATGAACTGGCTGTGCGTGACCCACAGTTTCATGTCCGCCAGGTAGTGCGAGTTGAATCCTGGCTCCTGCATCGCCTGGTTCAGTGAGTTGAACAACGTGTTATGCGCCTGATTGACCCGCATGCGTTGGTACGCCAGCGGCGTGGCCTGCGGATCGTTGCTGAGGATCAGGCGAATGGCCTCCTGATCGGCTTCTAACGCATCATGGGCGTTCTTACGCAGCAGGCCGCTCTGCCACTGCGGCCACAGCCAGAGTGTACCGCCAAAGGCGATTAAGCAGCCAATAACCGTATCGACAAACCGCGGCACGATAAACTGTTCTCCGTTCAGCGTCAGCAGTTGCAGGGTGTATACCGCCGTGACCGTAAAGCCGACGGTAGCCCAGCCGTAGTTTTTGCGCATGATCAGATAGCTACCCAGGGTAATCAGCAGCATGCCTGCCAGCGTGTAACCTTCCTGAATATGAAAGTGCAGGGTGACCCCGGCAATGACCAGTCCAACGAGCGTTCCTGCTGAACGGTGTAAAATACGTACCCGGGTTGCTCCGTAGCCATTTTGCGTGACGAACAGGATCGTCATCAAAATCCAGTAAGGCTTTGGCAGGTGTAAAGCGCTGCCCATCAGGCTGGCGATACTTAGCATGACACTGATGCGTCCGGCATTACGCAGCGCCGGTGATTTCAACGACAGATAGTTTTTCAGGGCCGGGATCAGCGGCAACCGACGCTGCTTGTCCGCCATTAAATCTCGGGCGTACAGCGGTCGCTGGGTGCGTAGCACGCGGGCAATACGGCTGAAGTGCCAGTAGCAAAATTGTCCCACCGGATTGTCCGGGTGCTGGTTGGCGATTTTCTCCAGCGTGCCAATCTGCTTGTCCATCGAGAAACGGGTCGGCAAGCGGTGATACAAAATATCATCGGCCAGTACCCGAAGGCGTTCGGCGACGGTGCGCGCATTCCAGCGAATCACCTGTTCGGCGTGGCTACGTTCGACCAGCTTTTGCACCTCTTCCGGCTGGTGGAGGCTGACGGAAATATGCTCCTGCAAGTCCAGTGCCTCCTGAAAGGCACGCAGCAGGCGCTTGTAATCGTTGTTGCGATGCGCCGACAGCATATGCATTTGCTGGTAGCACTGGGTAATCAGATCCACCGCTTTCTGCTGGCGAACCAGCAGGGGAGGTAGCGCTTTTTCCGGATCGGCATGCTGGGTCAGCAGGCTGTACTTGGCCTCACAGTAATCGGCTAATTCACGGTACAACAAGCTGAGCGATTCACGGAGCGGCTGCTCGCGCCACATCCAGAACCAGAACCAGTTGAACAGGCCGTACCATAACGTGCCCAGCGCATAGATCAGCAACGGTTCCCAGACGGGCATGTTCCCGACCAGGCTTAGCGTGAAAATCGCGGCGATAAGTGAGGCCGGTAACAGTCGGGCATGCAGAGGGCTTAGCTCGGCGGTTACGCCAAGAATCAGCGTCAGTCCGGTGAGGATAAGCGGCAGCGGTATGGCCTGTGCCAGCAGCACCTGCATGATCAGACTGCAACCGGCAAACAAAGACGCGCCAATAGCTAAACGTTTGAAAAAGCGCTTATGCGGGGTATCAAGGCCGGCAATGTTGCAACAGGCAGGGACCAGGGAGAAGAGGAGCCCCAGATGAAGCTGACCGATGATCAGACCAACAGCCACAGGTAAACATAGCACCAGCGTCTGCCGTAGTGCGTAGTTGATCTCTGGGTGGTATATCAGTCTTCGCCACATCAGTGTAAACAAAAGTGGCGCATCACTGAGTAACGCGCCACTTCGATGGGGTTAACGGGTGCCGTAGACGACGATGGTCTTACCGTGTGCGGAGATCAGGTTTTGATCTTCCAGCATCTTCAGAATACGACCAACGGTCTCACGGGAGCAGCCAACGATCTGGCCGATTTCCTGACGGGTGATTTTAATCTGCATGCCGTCCGGGTGGGTCATCGCATCAGGCTGTTTCGCCAGATTCAGCAGAGTCTGCGCGATACGACCCGTTACGTCGAGGAAGGCAAGGTTGCCGACTTTTTCAGACGTGACCTGCAGGCGACGAGCCATCTGTGAAGACAGGCGCATCAGAATATCCGGGTTGACCTGGATTAATTGGCGAAATTTTTTGTAGGAAATTTCAGCGACTTCACATGCGGTTTTGGCACGTACCCAGGCGCTACGTTCCTGACCTTCTTCGAAGAGGCCTAATTCACCAATAAAATCGCCCTGATTCAGATAAGAAAGGATCATTTCTTTCCCTTCTTCATCTTTGATCAGCACTGCCACTGAGCCTTTAACGATGTAATACAACGTTTCCGCTTTTTCACCCTGGTGAATCAGCGTGCTCTTCGATGGGTACTTATGAATATGGCAATGAGACAAGAACCATTCGAGAGTCGGGTCTGTTTGCGGTTTGCCAAGCACCATGCGCGGTTATCCTCTGTTATAAGCTGTCTCCAGAGCCAGAAAACGACGCTGCCTCTGGGTTTGCAAAAATATGCTTCCCGCTACCTGGGAAAGGGGCTGTCAAAAATTAACTGCAGCCTGTAATGTGATGTCCTCTGCATACATGCAGTACGTCAATGTATTACTGTAGCATCCTGACTGTTTTAGCATAGCTTTCGCCGTGTGTCTCCTGGTGTCTCGCTTCAGCATGACGCAGGTCGCCTTCCGTTGCGAGAATTGTTATGTACGCGTAATCTGTCAGGAAAATTGAAACATTGGAGTTACGAAATATGCAAGCGCGTGTAAAGTGGGTTGAGGGGTTAACCTTCCTCGGTGAGTCCGCCTCTGGTCACCAAATTTTGATGGACGGTAACTCCGGTGATAAAGCGCCGAGCCCGATGGAAATGGTATTAATGGCTGCGGGTGGTTGCAGCGCAATTGATGTGGTTTCGATCCTGCAAAAAGGTCGTCAGGATGTGACCAACTGCGAAGTGAAACTGACCTCAGAGCGTCGTGATGAAGCGCCGCGCCTGTTTACCCACATCAACCTGCATTTCATCGTAACGGGTAACGATCTGAAAGATGCGTCCGTTTCGCGCGCAGTCGATCTCTCTGCGGAAAAATATTGCTCTGTGGCGCTGATGCTGGAAAAGGCGGTGAACATTACCCACTCCTATGAAGTGGTTGCTGCTTCGTGATGTGATGCCTGATGGCGTTTCACTTATCAGGCCTACAGGATATAAACGCGTAGGCCGGATAAGGCATCAGCCGCCATCCGGCAAAATAACACCTTACTCTATCTTTTTGCCTTCCATCAGTCGCTGGACCAGCGGCAGCATAATCAATTCCATTGCCAGACCCATTTTCCCGCCCGGAACAACCAACGTATTGATATGGGAAATGAATGATCCCTGCAGCATGGCCAGTAGCCACGGGAAGTCGATCCCTTCCAGGTTCCGAAAATGAATCACGACAAAGCTTTCATCCAGTGATGGAATACTTTTGGCGGCAAAGGGGTTGGAGGTATCAACGGTCGGTACGCGCTGGAAGTTAATATGCGTACGGGAAAACTGCGGCGTAATGTAATTGATGTAATCGTCCATTGAGCGCACCACCGAGTCCATCACCGCTTCGCGCGAGTGTCCCCGCTCGCTGGTATCGCGGGTCAGCTTCTGAATCCATTCCAGGTTCACGATCGGCACTACGCCAACCAGCAGATCGACATGCCGGGCCACGTTTTGCTGTGGGGTTACGACGCCGCCGTGCAGTCCTTCATAGAACAGGACATCCGTCGGTTCAGGCAGCGGCTGCCAGGGCGTAAATGTACCCGGAACCTGATTCCACGGTACGGCCTCATCGTAAGTGTGCAGATATTTTCGCGACTGACCTTTGCCCGTCTGGCCGTATTCGATGAAGGTTTGCTCCAGCAGACCGAAGTCATTAGCTTCGGGGCCGAAATAGCTGATATGCCGCCCGGCATCGCGCGCTTTGCGAATCGCCATGTCCATTTCCGGACGGGTATAACGATGAAAACTGTCACCTTCCACCTCGGCGGCGCGCAGATTTAACTGCGCGAAAATTTTACGAAACGCGAGGCTGGTGGTGGTGGTCCCCGCGCCGCTGGACCCTGTTACCGCAATCACCGGATGTTTGGCAGACATAACAACTCCATGAATAGGTTGAATTTTTATTATAGTCGGCCGTCGGTTACGGATTACTCGTGAATCTGCTTCCTCGGCATAATGTTGACCGTTTCATGCAGTTCTGACCATACCAGCACGGCTTCACCAGATTGTAGTTGGCGTTTGACGTCGGCGACTTTTTGTTCGAGCGAGCGTTCATGTTCACCATAATCGGTGCCTTCGCGCAAGACAAAGCTTTCAATCAGATTGTCCAGCGCGTCCGGGGAGATGTCTTGCCAGGGGATGATCATGATGATGCCTCCAGATACGTTGTCAGCCAGTCCGGGATTCTGGATTCCAGCCACATCTCAGGACGGCGCACCGTGCCGCCAATGAATCCGACGTGGCCGCCGTGTTCCGTCAGTTGATACTCTACCTGTGAGGGCAGATTTTCCGGTTTAGGGATCACGTGATGATCCATAAACGGATCGTCCTTGGCATGGATAATCAGCGTGGGTTTGGCGATCTGGTTGAGCAACGGCATAGCGCTACACTGACGGTAATAGTCTATAGCATCGGCGAAACCATGGATTTTGGCGGTGATCAGATCGTCAAAATCGCGAATGCGACGCAGAGATTTCAACTGGCCCAGACTCACCGGCAGCGATCCTGGATACGCCTCTAGCTTGCGCGAGGCATTGGCTTTCAACAGGTTTAGCAGGTAGCGCTGATAGACCCGGGAGAATCCCTTGTCCATATGGTAACTACAGGCTTCCAGCACGAAAGGCGCGGAAACGATAACCGCGGCATCAATTGGAATCTCATTACCTTCTTTTGCCAGCAGACAGGCCAGCATGTTTCCACCGAGCGAATAGCCTACCGCCGCGGTCGGCACGCGACCGAACTCACGTGCCAGCCAGTGTAAAAACCAGGTGCCATCTTCTGTCTCACCGGAGTGATAAATACGGTTCAGACGATTGGGTTCGCCGCTGCAGCCGCGAAAATGCATCACCACGCCCAGCCAGCCGCGCTTTTGCGCTGCTTCAATCAAGCCATGTGCGTACGGGCTGTTCAGACTGCCTTCCAGACCGTGAAAAACCACCAGGCGCGGTTTATGTTTCGCCTGTTGCGGATCTTCACTCCATGCCAGATCGACAAAATCACCGTCGGGCAATTCCAGACGCTGCCAGTGGGCGTCGAACTTCACCTTGCGGCGAATTAAACGCGGCAGCATCGTCTGCAGATGGCGGTTACTGATACCGCGCATCGGACGGAATTCTCGAGAATCGTCGGTAGGTGGAGTTATTTCTGTGGACGTGATTTCAACCATAACACCAGAGCAATTAATAATCGGAAAGAATAACTATACCGCGCACAGCGCGTGCGGGTTAGCCAATATGTGATTTTGTCGCGAGTCAGTCAGCAGGCAATCATCGGCTATAGTGCCGGATGGCGGCTTCGCCTTATCCGGCACTCATGATTACTCGGCCAGCATCTGCTCAAGCTGTTCCTGAGCCTCCAGCCAGGCCATCTCGCACTCTTCCAGTCCGGATTTCGCACTGGCCTGCTGCTGCAAGCATGCCGTGAGTTCGGCTTTGCGGCTTTGGTCGTACAGTTCGCTATCGCCGAGTTTTTCTTCCGCCTGTGCCAGCTGTGCGTGCAGTTTCTCCATCTCTTTTTCCAGACGGGTAATCTCTTTACGTAGCGGTTGCGTCAGGGTGCGTAGTTCAGCTTCGCGACGCTTCTGGTCTTTACGTGCCTGGGCGCTGTTAACGCTCTCTTTTGCCGGTTCGTCGCTCTGGTTTTCCTGTTTTTGCACATCGCTCAGCCACTGCTGATAATCCTCAAGATCGCCATCAAACGGCTCGACTTTCTTGTCGTGCACCAGATAGAGGTCATCGGTAGTAGAGCGAATCAGGTGACGGTCGTGCGAGACCACAACCAGTGCGCCTTCGAAATCGATCAGCGCTTCGGTCAGCGCCTGACGCATATCCAAATCCAGGTGGTTGGTCGGTTCATCAAGCAGCAGCAGGTTCGGGCGCTGCCAGACGATCAATGCCAGCACCAGACGCGCTTTTTCACCACCGGAGAAGCGGCGAGTCTCTTCGCTGACTTTATCGCCCTGGAAGCCGAATCCGCCGAGGTAGTCTCGCAGTTTCTGCTCCAGCTCCTGCGGTGCCATGCGCGCCAGGTGCTGAATAGGTGATTCATCGGCGCGTAAAAACTCCAGCTGGTGCTGTGCGAAGTAACCCAGCTTGATGCCTTTTGCCAGGCCAATCTCGCCGCTGATGGGGGCCAGTTCGCCGGCCAGCAGCTTAATCAGCGTAGATTTACCCGCGCCGTTGCGTCCGAGCAGGCCGATGCGAGACCCCGGCACCAGATTCAGTTTGATCGAATCGAGAATGACGCGATCGCCGTAGCCGGCGCTGACCTTTTCCATCTTTAACAGTGGGTTAGGCAGGCTTTCCGGCTCGCGGAAGCTGAAGTGGAACGGGTTGTCCACGTGTGCAGGGGCAATCAGCTCCATGCGTTCCAGCATTTTGATACGGCTCTGCGCCTGCTTTGCTTTGGTGGCTTTGGCGCGGAAACGATCGATATAGCTTTGCAGATGCGCCACGCGCTCCTGCTGGCTTTCGTACATTGCCTGTTGCTGTGCGAGGCGGGTCGCACGCTGGATTTCAAACGCGCTGTAGTTGCCGGTGTACTCGAACATCGTTTGCTGTTCGATATGAATAATTTTATCCACCACCGGGTCGAGGAAGTCGCGGTCGTGGGAGATCAAAATCAGTGTGCCCTGATAGCTTTTCAGCCATCTTTCCAGCCAGATCACCGCGTCGAGATCGAGGTGGTTGGTCGGTTCATCGAGCAGCAGCAGGTCTGAACGGCAAATCAGCGCCTGAGCCAGGTTGAGACGCATACGCCAGCCACCGGAGAAATCGCTGACGGGACGTTCAAGCTGTTCGTTGGAGAAGCCGAGGCCATGCAGCAGGCTGGCGGCGCGTGAGCGCACAGTCCAGGCGTCGATGGCATCCAGCTTGCCATGGACGGTGGCAATGGCGTGTCCATCGTTACGTTCGTTGGCATCGTTCAACTGTGCTTCCAGTTGACGATACTCGCGGTCGCCGTCAATCACATACTCCAACGCCGGCTGTGGCAACGCAGGCGTTTCCTGATTAACCCACGCGAGCTGCCAGTTTCCCGGATAGGTAAATCCTCCGGCGTCGGCGCTGAGTTCATTTTTCAGCAATGCCAGCAGGGTAGATTTACCGCAGCCATTTTTACCTACCAGGCCAACTTTCTGCCCTGGATTAATGGTGGCCGTGGCATTTTCCAGCAAGACGCGCACGCCGCGACGAATTTGTAACGATGAGAAAACAATCATAAGGCGCCGTATGTTCAGACTATGTTAATTTATCATTATGATAATGTAATGTGTGGGCCATTTGCCGCACCGAGGCGCAATGGTAGCCCAAAACGTCGAAAATAGACAAAAGACAAAACCGGGAGGGGGATGATGTTCCAGCCAGCGAAAGTCTTGCTGCTGTATGCCCATCCGGAATCTCAGGACTCGGTCGCGAACCGGGTACTGCTTAAACCGGCTATGCAGCTCAGCAATGTTACCGTGCACGACCTGTACGCGCACTATCCTGACTTTTTTATCGACATTCCGCATGAGCAGGCGCTGCTGCGCGAGCATGATGTGATTGTTTTTCAGCATCCGCTCTACACCTATAGCTGCCCGGCATTGTTAAAGGAGTGGCTTGACCGCGTACTGAGTCGAGGATTTGCCAGCGGCCCCGGGGGGAATCAACTGGCGGGAAAGTACTGGCGGAGCGTTATCACTACCGGAGAGCCGGAAAGCGCCTACCGCTATGACGCGCTAAACCGTTATCCAATGAGCGATGTACTGCGCCCTTTTGAGCTAACGGCCGGTATGTGCCGCATGCACTGGATGAGCCCTATCATTGTCTACTGGGCCAGACGGCAAACGAAACAGGAGCTGGACAGCCATGCGAAAGCGTATGGTGACTGGCTGGCGAATCCGATCCCTGTGGGAGGCCGCTGATGGAAGGTTCTGATTTATTGACTGCCGGCGTGTTGTTCCTCTTCGCGGCGGTGGCTGCCGTTCCTCTGGCCTCAAAACTGGGTATCGGTCCGGTGCTGGGTTACTTGCTGGCGGGGATTGCTATCGGCCCATGGGGATTAGGGTTCATCAGCGATGTGGATGAAATCTTACACTTTTCCGAACTGGGCGTAGTTTTTCTGATGTTCATCATTGGGCTGGAACTTAATCCAGCCAAACTGTGGCAATTGCGGCGTTCAATTTTTGGCGTCGGCGCCGCGCAAGTGATGCTAAGCGCGGTCGTGCTGGCAGGGCTACTGATGCTTACAGCGTTCTCCTGGCAGGCAGCAGTGGTTGGCGGCATTGGTCTGGCGATGTCATCGACTGCTATGGCGCTACAGTTGATGCGCGAAAAAGGCATGAATCGCAGTGAATCCGGACAACTGGGCTTTTCGGTGCTGCTATTTCAGGATCTGGCGGTGATCCCCGCGTTGGCGCTGGTTCCGCTGCTGGCGGGGTCTGCTGACGAACATTTTGACTGGATCAAAGTAGGGATGAAGGTGCTGGCCTTTGCCGGCATGCTGATTGGCGGGCGCTATTTGCTGCGTCCGGTTTTCCGCTTTATTGCGGATTCTGGCGTGCGGGAAGTGTTCACCGCCGCCACGCTGCTGTTAGTGCTGGGTTCTGCTTTATTTATGGATGCGCTGGGTCTATCGATGGCGCTGGGGACCTTTATCGCAGGTGTGCTGCTGGCGGAAAGCGAATACCGACATGAGCTGGAAACGGCAATCGATCCGTTTAAAGGCCTGTTGCTTGGCCTGTTTTTTATCTCCGTAGGTATGTCGCTTAACCTTGGCGTGCTCTATACCCATATTTTGTGGGTGGCGGCGAGCGTGATGGTGCTGGTGGTCGTAAAAATGCTGGTGCTGTATGTACTGGCGCGTCTTAACGGCATGAGAAGCTCAGAACGGATGCAGTTTGCCGGGGTTTTAAGTCAGGGCGGTGAATTCGCTTTCGTGCTGTTTTCAACGGCCTCTTCCCAACGGCTGTTTCAGGGTGACCAAATGGCGCTGTTGTTGGTGACCGTCACGCTGTCGATGATGACCACGCCGCTGGTGATGAAGTTGATTGATAAATGGCTCTCCCGCCAGTTTAACGGCACGGATGAAGAAGATGAAAAACCCTGGGTGGAAGATGATAAACCGCAGGTGATTGTGGTGGGTTTCGGGCGCTTTGGTCAGGTTATTGGTCGTCTGTTGATGGCCAATAAAATGCGTATTACCGTCCTGGAAAGAGATATCAGCGCAGTGAATTTAATGCGCAAATATGGCTATAAGGTCTATTACGGTGATGCCACGCAGGTGGATCTGTTGCGTTCCGCGGGTGCAGAAGCCGCACAGTCTATTGTTATTACCTGTAATGAACCTGAAGACACTATGAAGCTGGTGGCGCTGTGCCAACAGTATTTTCCGCATTTGCATATTCTTGCGCGTGCGCGCGGACGTGTAGAGGCGCATGAGTTATTACAGGCTGGTGTGACGCAGTTTTCCCGCGAAACGTTTTCCAGTGCGCTGGAGTTAGGGCGAAAAACGCTGGTTACGCTAGGGATGCATCCGCACCAGGCTCAGCGCGCTCAGCTGCATTTTCGGCGGCTGGATATGCGCATGTTGCGGGAACTGATCCCCATGCACACGGATACGGTACAAATCTCCCGAGCCAGGGAAGCCCGGCGCGAGCTTGAGGAGATTTTCCAACGAGAGATGCAGCAAGAGCGACGTCAGCTGGATGGCTGGGATGAATTTGAGTAGAGGTAACCATGGCAATTCGTAAACGTTTTATCGCAGGCGCAAAATGTCCCTCCTGCCAGGCGCAGGATACGCTGGCGATGTGGCGCGAAAATAATATCGATATTGTTGAGTGTGTTAAGTGCGGTCATCAGATGCGGGAAGCCGATAAAGAGGCGCGCGAGCACGTTCGCAAAGAAGAGCAAGTGATCGGGATTTTTCATCCGGACTAGCGATATGGCGCAGCTTTTTTTAAGCTAGAGGGTACACGGGTGCAGAATTCCGCTACAATCTGCGCCACTATTCTTTCCATGCTCAGGAGATATCATGAAAGTAGCAAAGGACCTGGTGGTCAGCCTGGCCTATCAGGTACGTACAGAAGACGGTGTGTTGGTTGATGAGTCTCCGGTGAGTGCACCGCTGGACTACCTGCATGGTCACGGTTCCCTGATTTCTGGCCTGGAAACAGCGCTGGACGGTCATGAAGTTGGCGACAAATTCGATGTTGCTGTTGGCGCAAACGACGCATACGGTCAGTACGACGAAAACCTGGTGCAGCGCGTTCCTAAAGACGTCTTCATGGGCGTTGACGAACTGCAGGTTGGCATGCGTTTCCTGGCTGAAACTGACCAGGGTCCAGTACCGGTAGAAATTACCGAAGTGGAAGACGACCACGTTGTGGTTGACGGTAACCACATGCTGGCTGGCCAGAATCTGAAATTCAACGTAGAAGTTGTCGCTATCCGCGAAGCGACCGAAGAAGAGCTGGCTCACGGCCACGTTCACGGTGCGCACGGTCACGACCACGATCATGACCACGGTCATGACGGTTGCTGCGGTGGTCACGGTCACGACCATGGTCACGAGCACGGTGGCGAAGGCTGCTGCGGCGGTGGCGGTAAAGGTAACGGCGGCGGTTGCGGTTGCCACTAATCGTTATACGGCATAAAAAAAAGCGGGAATATCCCGCTTTTTTTATGTCTCAATAATGTGGCGGCGGGGTCTCTTCAGACTGCGACGCGATGTGGGACGGCTGCGTTGCCTTGAGCTTCTCCGTCAATAAACGCAGATGGTCGCGGAGTTTTGCCATTTCCAGTTCATGCGCGGTCACCGTCACGTTGAGCTCTTCAATGGTTATCTCCTGAAATGCCAGGCGACTTTCCAGTTCAGCCAGGCGAGTTTCCATTGTTGTATCCTGCATGATTCACCTCTTTCTTTTTTCTCCGGCAGATCGCGGACTGCGGCGAATTCTACTTAACTTTGCCTGTTTGCACAGCACTCAATCTTCGGTCACGAAACTAATTTAAACAAAAAGAGTCTGAAAAGTGGTGATAATAGGGCGTGCCCGTATGTTGATTTGTTCTGCAACGCTTTATAGTACATTTTTATGTTAGCTAACCTTGGGGTGAGATGCCCCGGCCCTGGAGATATGGATGAAATCACTGTTTAAAGTAACGCTGCTGGCGACCACAATGGCTGTTGCTCTGCATGCCCCGATCACCTTCGCTGCTGACGCTGCGAAACCAGCCGCTACTGCTGACAGCAAAGCAGCATTCAAGAATGACGACCAAAAAGCCGCTTACGCGCTGGGCGCGTCCCTGGGTCGTTATATGGAAAACTCTCTGAAAGAGCAGGAAAAACTGGGCATCAAACTGGATAAAGATCAGCTGATCGCTGGCGTTCAGGATGCGTTTGCAGACAAGAGCAAACTGTCTGACCAGGAAATCGAACAAACTCTGCAGGCGTTTGAAGCACGCGTGAAGAGCTCCGCTCAGGCGAAAATGGAAAAAGACGCGGCTGACAATGAAGCCAAAGGTAAAGTTTACCGCGAGAAATTTGCTAAAGAGAAGGGCGTTAAAACCTCTTCTACTGGCCTGGTCTATAAAGTAGAGAAAGAAGGTACCGGCGCTGCACCGAAAGATAGCGATACCGTGGTAGTCAACTACAAAGGTACGCTGATTGATGGTAAAGAGTTTGATAACTCTTATACCCGCGGTGAGCCGCTCTCTTTCCGTCTTGACGGTGTTATCCCAGGCTGGACCGAAGGCCTGAAAAACATCAAGAAAGGCGGCAAAATCCAGCTGGTTATCCCGCCGGATCTGGCTTACGGCAAAACCGGCGTACCGGGCATTCCGGCTAACTCTACGCTGGTCTTTGATGTTGAACTGTTAGACATCAAACCGGCACCGAAAGCCGATGCGCAGCCAGATGCTGCACCGGCAGCTAAAGCTGCGGACAGCAGCAAAAAGTAAGTAACCAGATACCGCCGCCCACAGGGCGGCGGTTTTTTATTATCGACAGGATATAATTAATACTGGAAAGCGCCTTGTGCGCTGTATTACTTTAGATGCCCCTATAATAGTGATGAGCCTGCCCTGACAACATAACGACAGGCTCCTGAAAAGGAGTGCTTTTTTTCATGTCCAGGTCGCTTTTAACCAACGAAACCAGTGAGCTAGATTTACTGGATCAACGTCCTTTCGATCAAACCGATTTCGATATCCTCAAATCCTACGAAGCGGTTGTGGACGGGTTGGCGATGCTCATTGGTTCCCATTGTGAAATCGTATTGCACTCTTTGCAGGATTTGAAATGCTCGGCCATCCGCATTGCTAACGGTGAACACACGGGCCGCAAAATTGGCTCGCCGATTACTGACCTTGCGTTGCGTATGCTGCATGATATGACGGGTGCGGATAGCAGCGTGTCGAAGTGTTACTTCACACGTGCGAAAAGCGGTGTCTTGATGAAGTCGGTGACGATTGCCATTCGCAACCGTGAGCATCGCGTGATTGGTCTGCTGTGCATCAACATGAACCTTGATGTTCCATTCTCGCAGATAATGAATACCTTTATCCCACCGGAAACCCCGGAAGTGGGTTCTGCCGTTAACTTCGCTTCTTCGGTGGAAGACCTGGTTACCCAAACGTTGGAATTCACGATTGAAGAAGTGAATGCCGATCGTAATGTTTCCAACAATGCCAAGAATCGCCAGATTGTCCTGAATCTGTATGAGAAAGGTATCTTCGATATTAAAGATGCCATTAACCAGGTCGCCGATCGGCTGAACATCTCCAAGCACACGGTTTACCTCTATATTCGTCAGTTCAAAAGCGGCGATTTCCAGGGGCAAGACAAGTAATGCGTTTTGCCATTATGGTGACGGGGCCAGCTTATGGCACGCAGCAGGCGAGCAGCGCGTTGCAATTTGCTCATGCGTTACTCAAAGAAGGGCATGAGCTATGCAGCGTCTTTTTCTATCGTGAAGGTGTGTATAACGCCAACTTCCTGACTTCACCTGCCAGTGATGAATATGATCTGGTGCGGGCCTGGCAACAGCTGAACCAGCAGCATGGCGTGACGCTGAATATCTGCGTAGCTGCGGCGTTGCGTCGCGGCGTCGTTGATGAAACAGAAGCGAAGCGACTGGGACTGGCAGGGGCTAATTTACAATCAGGTTTTAACCTCAGCGGGCTGGGTTCGCTGGCTGAGGCATCCCTGACCTGCGATCGCGTGGTGCAGTTTTAATGAAACGTGTTGCTTTTGTCTTTTCTACCGTGCCGCATGGCAGTTCGTCTGGCCGCGAAGGGTTAGATGCCTTACTGGCGACATCGGCATTAACGGAAGACCTCGGCGTATTCTTTATCGGCGATGGCGTTTTTCAAATCCTCCAGGGACAACAACCGTATGTCGTGCTGGCTCGCGACTATATCGCAACCTTCAAGCTGTTAGGGTTGTACGATATCGATCAATGTTGGCTTTGTGCCGCCTCATTACGCGAGCGAGGCCTCCAACAGGGGGATAATTTTGTGGTCGATGCGACAGCGTTGGAACCGGAAGATTTACGCCGTGAGCTAGGCAACTATGACGTCATTTTAAGGTTTTGAGATACTCATGCTGCACACATTACATCGTTCCGCGTGGCTTACCGATTTCTCCTCTCTTCTTCGCCTGATTGGTAAAGACGATGAACTTTTATTGCTTCAGGATGGCGTGACCGCGGCAATAGAAGGAAGCCGTTTCCTTGAAAGTCTGCAAAATGCCTCCATTAAGGTCTATGTACTGGAAGAAGACATTAAAGCTCGCGGCTTAGGTGGTCAAATTTCAGACAGTGTCGTCAGGGTTAGCTATACTGACTTCGTCAGACTTACGGTGAAGCATCCCAGCCAGATGTCCTGGTAATTGTGGGATCGTTGTATATTTCTTGACACCTTTTCGACACCGACCTAAAATTCTGCGTCCTCATATTGTATGAGGTCGTTTTATTACGTGTTTACGAAGCGAAAGCTACAACCAGGAGCTATTTAATGGCAACAGTTAACCAGCTGGTACGCAAACCACGCGCACGCAAAGTTGCAAAGAGCAACGTGCCTGCACTGGAAGCATGCCCGCAGAAACGTGGCGTATGTACTCGTGTATATACTACCACTCCTAAAAAACCAAACTCCGCACTGCGTAAAGTATGCCGTGTGCGTTTGACTAACGGTTTTGAAGTGACTTCCTACATCGGTGGTGAAGGTCACAACCTGCAGGAGCACTCCGTGATCCTGATCCGTGGCGGTCGTGTAAAAGACCTCCCGGGTGTTCGTTACCACACCGTTCGCGGTGCGCTTGACTGCTCCGGCGTTAAAGACCGTAAGCAATCACGCTCCAAGTATGGCGTGAAACGTCCTAAGGCTTAATGGTTCTCCGTTAAGTAAGGCCAAACGTTTTATATTAATGTCAAACTAAACTCGTAGAGTTTTGGACAATCCTGAATTAACAACGGAGTATTCCCATGCCACGTCGTCGCGTCATTGGTCAGCGTAAAATTCTGCCGGATCCTAAGTTCGGATCAGAGCTGCTGGCTAAATTTGTAAATATCCTGATGGTAGATGGTAAAAAATCTACTGCAGAAACCATCGTATACAGCGCGCTGGAGACCCTGGCTCAGCGTTCTGGTAAAGATGGCCTGGAAGCTTTTGAAGTAGCCCTTGAAAACGTGCGTCCGACTGTCGAAGTTAAGTCTCGCCGCGTTGGTGGTTCTACTTATCAGGTTCCAGTTGAAGTCCGTCCGGTTCGCCGTAATGCCCTGGCAATGCGTTGGATCGTTGAAGCTGCTCGTAAACGCGGTGATAAATCCATGGCTCTGCGCCTGGCGAACGAACTTTCTGATGCTGCAGAAAACAAAGGTACTGCAGTTAAGAAACGTGAAGACGTTCACCGTATGGCAGAAGCCAACAAGGCGTTCGCACACTACCGTTGGTAATCCCTTCGGAGTTTTAGTCACCAGGCGGGCGCTTCTAGTAAGCAGCCCGCTTTGGGCTACTTAAATTGAACGCCTAAAAGATAAACGAGGAATCAAATGGCTCGTACAACACCCATCGCGCGCTACCGTAACATCGGTATCAGTGCGCACATCGACGCCGGTAAAACCACTACTACCGAACGTATTCTGTTCTACACCGGTGTAAACCATAAAATCGGTGAAGTTCATGACGGCGCAGCCACCATGGACTGGATGGAACAGGAGCAGGAGCGTGGTATTACTATCACCTCCGCAGCGACTACTGCATTCTGGTCTGGTATGGCTAAGCAGTATGAACCGCATCGCGTAAACATCATCGACACCCCGGGGCACGTTGACTTCACTATCGAAGTAGAACGTTCCATGCGTGTGCTTGATGGTGCAGTAATGGTTTACTGCGCAGTTGGTGGTGTTCAGCCTCAGTCTGAAACCGTATGGCGTCAGGCAAACAAATATAAAGTTCCACGCATTGCGTTCGTTAACAAAATGGACCGTATGGGTGCGAACTTCCTGAAAGTTGTTGGTCAGATCAAAACCCGTCTGGGCGCGAACCCTGTTCCGCTGCAGTTGGCGATTGGCGCTGAAGAAGCGTTCACCGGTGTTGTTGACCTGGTGAAAATGAAAGCCATCAACTGGAACGAAGAAGATGCAGGCGTAACCTTCACTTATGAAGATATCCCGGCTGACATGCAGGAACTGGCTGAAGAATGGCACCAGAACCTGATCGAGTCCGCTGCGGAAGCTTCAGAAGAGCTGATGGAGAAATACCTGGGTGGTGAAGAACTGACTGAAGAAGAGATCAAAAAAGCTCTGCGTCAGCGCGTTCTGAACAACGAAATCATCCTGGTAACCTGTGGTTCTGCGTTCAAGAACAAAGGTGTTCAGGCGATGCTGGATGCGGTAATTGATTACCTGCCATCCCCAGTCGACGTACCTGCGATCAACGGTATTCTGGACGACGGTAAAGATACTCCGGCTGAGCGTCATGCTAGCGATGAAGAGCCGTTTGCTGCACTGGCATTCAAAATCGCTACCGACCCGTTCGTGGGTAACCTGACCTTCTTCCGCGTGTACTCTGGTGTGGTTAACTCCGGTGACACCATCCTGAACTCAGTGAAAACTGCACGCGAGCGTTTTGGCCGTATCGTACAGATGCACGCTAACAAACGTGAAGAGATCAAAGAAGTTCGCGCGGGCGATATCGCTGCTGCTATCGGTCTGAAAGACGTGACCACTGGTGACACTCTGTGTGACCCGGATCACCCGATCATTCTGGAGCGTATGGAATTCCCTGAGCCGGTAATCTCCATCGCGGTAGAACCGAAAACCAAAGCTGACCAGGAAAAAATGGGTCTGGCTCTGGGCCGTCTGGCTAAAGAAGACCCGTCATTCCGCGTTTGGACTGACGAAGAATCTAACCAGACCATTATCGCCGGTATGGGTGAGCTGCACCTCGACATCATCGTTGACCGTATGAAGCGTGAATTCAACGTTGAAGCGAACGTCGGTAAACCTCAGGTTGCTTACCGTGAAGCGATTCGCGCGAAAGTTACCGATATCGAAGGTAAACACGCTAAGCAGTCTGGTGGTCGCGGTCAGTACGGTCATGTTGTTATCGACATGTACCCGCTGGAGCCGGGTTCAAACCCGAAAGGCTACGAGTTCATCAACGACATCAAAGGTGGTGTAATTCCTGGCGAATACATCCCGGCCGTTGATAAAGGCATCCAGGAACAGCTGAAATCTGGCCCGCTGGCTGGTTACCCGGTTGTTGATCTGGGCGTGCGTCTGCACTTCGGTTCTTACCATGACGTTGACTCCTCTGAGCTGGCGTTTAAACTGGCCGCTTCTATCGCCTTCAAAGATGGCTTTAAGAAAGCGAAACCAGTTCTGCTTGAGCCTATCATGAAGGTTGAAGTAGAGACTCCGGAAGAGAACACCGGTGACGTAATCGGTGACTTGAGCCGCCGTCGTGGTATGCTTCGTGGTCAGGAATCCAACGTCACTGGCGTTGTTATCCATGCTGAAGTTCCGCTGTCTGAAATGTTCGGATATGCAACCCAGCTGCGTTCTCTGACCAAAGGCCGTGCTTCTTACTCCATGGAGTTCCTGAAGTACGACGATGCGCCGAACAACGTTGCTCAGGCCGTTATTGAAGCCCGTGGTAAATAAGCCACAGGATTAAAACCTAAGTCCCGTGCTCTCTCCCCAGGGGAGAGCACTATAGTAAGGAATATAGCCGTGTCTAAAGAAAAATTTGAACGTACAAAACCGCACGTTAACGTCGGCACCATCGGCCACGTTGACCACGGTAAAACTACCCTGACCGCTGCAATCACCACCGTACTGGCTAAAACCTACGGCGGTGCTGCTCGTGCATTCGACCAGATCGATAACGCGCCGGAAGAAAAAGCTCGTGGTATCACCATCAACACCTCTCACGTTGAATATGACACCCCGACTCGCCACTACGCACACGTAGACTGCCCGGGCCACGCCGACTATGTTAAAAACATGATCACCGGTGCTGCGCAGATGGACGGCGCGATCCTGGTTGTTGCTGCGACTGACGGCCCGATGCCGCAGACTCGTGAGCACATCCTGCTGGGTCGTCAGGTAGGCGTTCCGTACATCATCGTGTTCCTGAACAAATGCGACATGGTTGATGACGAAGAGCTGCTGGAACTGGTAGAAATGGAAGTTCGTGAACTTCTGTCTCAGTACGATTTCCCGGGCGACGACACTCCGATCGTTCGTGGTTCTGCTCTGAAAGCGCTGGAAGGCGAAGCAGAGTGGGAAGCGAAAATCATCGAACTGGCTGGCTTCCTGGATTCTTACATCCCAGAACCAGAGCGTGCGATTGACAAGCCGTTCCTGCTGCCTATCGAAGACGTATTCTCCATCTCCGGTCGTGGTACCGTTGTTACCGGTCGTGTAGAGCGCGGTATCATCAAAGTTGGTGAAGAAGTTGAAATCGTTGGTATCAAAGAGACTGCTAAGTCTACCTGTACTGGCGTTGAAATGTTCCGCAAACTGCTGGACGAAGGCCGTGCTGGTGAGAACGTTGGTGTTCTGCTGCGTGGTATCAAACGTGAAGAAATCGAACGTGGTCAGGTACTGGCTAAGCCGGGCTCTATCAAGCCGCACACCAAGTTCGAATCTGAAGTGTACATTCTGTCCAAAGATGAAGGCGGCCGTCATACTCCGTTCTTCAAAGGCTACCGTCCGCAGTTCTACTTCCGTACTACTGACGTGACTGGTACCATCGAACTGCCGGAAGGCGTTGAGATGGTAATGCCGGGCGACAACATCAAAATGGTTGTTACCCTGATCCACCCAATCGCGATGGACGACGGTCTGCGTTTCGCAATCCGTGAAGGCGGCCGTACTGTTGGTGCGGGCGTTGTTGCTAAAGTAATGAGCTAATTATTGATTAATTAGCTTTGAGCTTAAAAAGGGCGCTTCGGCGCCCTTTTTGCTGTCCGCGATTTAGCAGTTGTCATATTTATTCGCATTTTTCATTCATTCTCCCGCTGCGTAAATAGCGTTGTGCTATTGTAATCATAACTATTCTCATTTACACTTTGCGCAGAAATTGAACGGGAGCGATCATGTACGTTTGTTTGTGTAATGCGATAAGTGATAAAAAAATACGTCAGGCTGTTCGCCAGTTTCATCCTCAGTCCTTTCAGCAATTGCGTAAATTTATTCCTGTTGGAAATCAATGCGGTAAGTGTATTCGTGCTGCCCGCGAAGTCATGCAGGATGAATTAACGCAAATGCCAGAATTTAAAGAGATCGCCTAAGTCACACTCTTTTTTTTGACATCCCTGTAGCCCCATCTACGCTCTAAGAGTGGAAGCGGAGGGACTATAAAATGAAAGGTGATGTTAAAATCATAAATTATCTCAATAAACTATTGGGAAATGAGCTTGTCGCAATCAACCAGTATTTTCTCCATGCTCGTATGTTCAAAAACTGGGGACTGACTCGCCTCAATGATGTTGAGTACCATGAATCTATCGATGAGATGAAACACGCTGATAAATATATCGAGCGTATTTTATTCTTAGAAGGGCTCCCAAACTTACAGGATCTTGGTAAGTTGGGTATAGGCGAAGACGTTGAAGAGATGCTGCAATCCGATCTTCGACTCGAACTCGATGGGGCTAAAGATTTACGTGAAGCCATTGCCTATGCCGACAGCGTCCATGACTACGTTAGCCGGGATATGATGATCGAAATCCTTGCTGATGAAGAAGGTCACATTGACTGGCTGGAAACGGAGCTGGATCTGCTCCAGAAGATGGGACTCCAGAACTATCTTCAGGCACAGATTCGCGAAGCGTAGACGCAAACTTTGCAGAGCGGCAGGCCTGCCGCTCCTTTCAGTACCCGATAACACCTGAGCTTTGCGCGCTGAAAATCAACCAGCCTGCCAGTCCAAGCCACGGACCGAACGCAATAAGCGGTATCGACGTCCTTCGGGTAAGGCGTAGGATCAGCCACCAGACAATGCCCAGCAACGATGCAGCGAGTAAAATGGGCGGTAGCGCTGGCCATCCACACCAGGCACCCATCGCCGCCAGTAGCTTAGCGTCACCCAGGCCGATGCCCTCTTTTCCCGCGAGTATTTTGCATCCCCACCAGACCAGCCATAGCGTCAGATAGCCAGCGACAGCGCCGTACAGCGCGTCGGGTAACATCTCTCTGTCGTAAACGCTGTGATATAGCAGACCGAGCCAGAGCAGCGGCTGCGTCAGCACATCCGGCAGCAGGTACGTCCGGAGATCAATTTGCGCCAGGGCGAAAATAAACCAGAACAGCGTCATGATGGCAATCGCATCTGATATTGAAGAGACAAACGCGGCGCTAAGCGCAAAAACACAAGAACACGCCAGTTCAGTCAGTAGGTAACGCCATGAAATGGGCTGCGCGCAGTCCTGGCAACGCCCCCGCTGCCACAGCCAACTGAATAGTGGAATAGTGTTACGCACCGATAGCCTGTGCTGGCAGTGCGGACAGTGCGACGGAGGCCTGGCGATATTCCATGTTTCGCTGTGCCGATGCTCAATCATGATCGGCAGTCGATAAACCACTACATTCATAAAGCTGCCGACTATCAGCCCGACAAATGCCATTGCTGCAATATTAATGAGTTCCGTCATTTCCCCACCGGATAGAGTTCAAGGGCTTCCACCGCAATCTCCCCGGCGACCGGGCGGGCGCTAAACGTGAGTTGCGAAACCTGTATTCCCTCATTTTGTAGGGTATTAAGCCACGCAAATAATGGTTCGGTTTTGACAACGGGAAGCGAGATCGCAAAATGATCGGGAGTGGATGTCACAACGCTGATATTCAGACCTGCCTGCTGCGCGCTATGTTGTATCAGTGCCGGATCGGTCTTTGTGCCCGGTCTACTGGCAACTAATCCGCGACGCTGAATCGCCTCATTTACCCACAGGATCTCACTCCTGAGACGATCATTTTCCTGCCTCTGCTGTGCAATAGCGTTATCCAGGGGCTGAACCACGCCGTACCAGAATCCCGCCAGCAGACAGAAAACGGCGAGGAATATCAGACTGCGTTGCTCTCTGCCGTTTTTTTCGCTCCACCAGCTATTCATATTCATTTGCGCTCCTTCAGGGTCAGCCGGACGCTATCTGTCGTCCCTTCTGGCGGTTGAGTCAGGATAAATTCGTCGTTTGTCTGCACCATAAAGCGGCGAAGATGTTCCGGATCGCGAACGTTGAGCGTCAGGGTAAAAAGGCGTTGTTCGAGCCGGTAGTTGACCTCGCGGATGGTAAGCCCCGGCAATGTGCTTAATCGGGTCTGAAGCTGAGTCAGTAACGTCAGCACATCCGGATAGCGATCCCTCGCGGACGATTCGAAGAAATATTTAAAATTGCTGTTGCGGTTATCACCTGGGAAATAGCGGTTCCACAGGGTGGCACCTTCCGCTGAGAGTGCCTGTTTCTGTTGATGAAGCTGCCAGAGCATCACCCCTTTCAGCCCTGAGAAGAGCGCTATTGCCAGGGCAAATGTTGCTATGGCGGCATATTTCAGCAGACGCGGGGTCGGTTGTGTCGGAGGCAAAGGGCGGAAGCTGCCGTGTAATACGTTAATGTCCTGAATATTATCACCATTGCAGGCGCACACCAGCGGTGGCTGCCAGTCAAGGTATTCGACATAAGCGTGAGGCACAGGAAGCGGGCTGGCGCTGATGATTTTCTGCTCTGTATGGCTGGCAAGTAAATGCATGAGCAGTGCCTCACTCAGCACGCCTGTTTTCCACGTGTCGTAACGGATTAACCATCGCTCATCTTGTTTTAGCAGACTCCAGCTATCCGTGACATACGGCAGCCAGAAACCATCCGGAACGATATACGTCAACGTCACGCCAGCTGTGTGGAAAGTCGTCAATAGATCGTTCAGCGTGGTCCTGGCGATCCCGGCGAGATGGAGCGTGTTTTCTTCTCTGGTGAGAACCGTCCAGTGCAGGCTGTCTGTATCACCGACAACGGCGTCCTCCACCAGCCAGCCCAGCGTTTGTTCACTGATTTTGTAGTTTTCCGTCGGTAATTCGACGCGACGAAAACAGAAATAATCAGGTGACAGGAACAGGCAGGCGTTACCGGCATCCGGCAGGTCGGTCAGCGCGTTCGGCTGGAGGTAATCCGCCTGTTCAACAATAACCGGAGGCTGCGCCTCGTTGGGGCAGCACCATTCCAGTTTTCCCGGCAGCGGACGTAGCAGTAATGTGTCTGGCGTCATTTAGTTCCCTTTAATGGTCGCGCGCCACGCTTTTGCGGGCTGTAATAAACAGAGCCTTTCTTTTGGGATCGTATTCCAACTGGCTGATGGTGCTCCCGGCGCTATCGCCCTGTTCGATAGTCGTTTCAAGTCGGAAGTAACGACTGGTCGCCACCGCAATGCTTTTGAATGTGGACTGCGACAGCTTATGAGCTGGATTATCCTTATCGAATGTCTTTAACAGCGTCTCAATGCTGATTTTTCGTCCTTTGCGCGGGGTATCAAAAAAGCGCTCAATCTCGCGTGGCGGGACAGCATTATTGATCATCGCCGCAAGCAACGGTGCATCCCGGCGCGTCAGGGTGTTGATGTTGATTTTTAGCTCATCATCAGGCAGCGCGCAGAGTAGCGGGGAGATTTGCTGGTAAAGAGAAAGCGTCATCCCTTTGATTTGTTTGAGCTCACTGATTGACCAGATACGTCGTCCGCCAATGGTGTGGGGGTCGTTACTTGTTTGGTAATACTCATTTTCGGCACCGGAGGCGCGTGGGATATCGTCGTTATCGATGTAGTCGGCGATAGCATCAACCAGCGCCTCAGCTTGGGCATTGGTGACGCCAACGTTGTCCAGCAGCGCGAGAAAGACGCTCACGCTGGCGGGCGGCTCTTTCATTCGATCGGTCGGGGCGTTAATCAGCGCATTAATGTTGTAACAGGCCTGCTCGTCAGATATCTGCCAGCTAACAACATCGCCGCTGGCGAGCTGAATACGCTGCGGCTGCGCCCAGAGCTGCTCGTGAGTGAGGTATTTCTCATTATCCCGCAGGTCCTGTTCAAGAATACGCATGGCTTGGCTTTCAGCCAGCTCTGCCAGCCAGTTTTGCTGTAGCCGCATCCGGGTGTAGCTGGTGCGTTTGAGGTTGATCTGGTAGCGCACGGTCATTTCGCTGGCCAGCGCCGCCATAATTGCTAGGATCATCAGCACTACCAGCAGCGCCACGCCCTTTTGCCGGGTCATTGCTGTTCTCCTGGCTGGCGGTTCTCTGGCAACAGCGTCAGACGAGTTATCGTGCCGGAATCAGCAAGTTTGAGAGTGACTTCCATCGCGCCAGGAGATGGAATTTTCGCCGTGTCCGTCCACGCTTTCTCTTTACCGTTGTAATAACGCAACGTGAAGGTGTTCACACCATTGAGCATCGGCTGAGTGATGGCCGGGGTTGTATCTTCCGGGTAGCGCCAGAGCGTGCGGTATAAAGTATGATCCTGCAGATACCACTGAACTCGCTGGATATCGGGCGCGCAGCAGGCGCCAGGATAACTGTTACTGCTGGCTGTCGTCAGCATCAGCGTCTCTTTTTCGCCCTGCAATTGGGTTACTGGCACCCGCTGTCGGATATCTTTATCCAGCAAATTGACAGTACGCACGATAGCGGAAAAACGCTGCTGATGCTTTTTGGTCTGCTCGTTACTGTCAATTGTCGTCGTCAGCATCTGCGCCGTCAGCAGGCTGAGCATGGCGAACAGGGCAATAGCCAGTAAAACTTCCAGCAGGGTAAAGCCGCGCTGTTTCTCAGGGCGGGGACACATTTTGCGGTCCTCCTTGCGGCGAGGGGATAAAGCGCTGCAGGCGGATCTGCTGTTTGTCCTCAAGAGCGACGTCTGCTGTCCAGGTGCTGAGGCCAGAAGCATCGGCGGGTGAGACTGTCAACGACCAGGCCCAGCGGCGTTTACCCATTATGCTGCTGCCCGTGGCGGTTTTAGCGGGGCTCTGCCCGGCCAGTTGATAGGTTTTGAGCACATTATCCGCTACCCAACCGGCAAGCACCTGTTCTTCCATTTTTGCGGTGGCGCTAACCTGACCGTGCAGGCTGTTGAGTAGCGCGAGGGAGCAGGTGGCGAAAATGAATATCGCCAGCAGCACTTCCAGAAGCGTCATTCCTGATTGCCTTTGGCTCATCGGCTTTCGCCTCGGGTGAGCACCAGCGGCAGCCCGCCGGTGCTGGCGAGCGTGAACAGCAGCCTGTTATTTTTACGGCTGCGGATGTGTAGCGTAAACGGCGTAATTTCACCGTCCGGGTGAATCAGAATTTGCGGCGTGCCGACGGATTGCCTGGCGAGCGACGCCGGGAACAGAGCCACCTGCCAGTCATTTTCCCACTTGCCCTCGGTCGCCAGGCGATAGAACTGTGTTGGCGTCTGCCAGCGATTGCCAATCGGTGTGACGATGCGCCAGCCTTGTTCGCGGATCTCAATACCGGTACTGCGGTCCTCCATGGTTGACCAGTCAGCGGCATATTCAGTCAGTGCCGCCAGCTGTTCGGCTGCGGTAATCGCTTTCGCGGTATCATTTTGTCGCCCGTAGGTCATCATCACCAGCGAGGCGCCAAGCGCGATAATCGTCAGCACCAGAATGACTTCCAGTAGCGTGAATCCCTTCTGCCTCATTCCGATTATTTCGCTTTACCCAGTTCCCAGTTAGTAATGTCGTCAGCGGTGCCGGGTTCACCGTCCTGACCTGCGGAGAGAATATCGTAATCGCCGTGTTCACCAGGGCTAACCAGCAGATACTCATTACCCCAGGGATCCTGTGGCAGACGCTTGATATATCCCTTCGCGTTGTAATTTTCCGGGATTGGGCTGGCGGTCGGTTTTTCGACCAGCGCCTTTAACCCCTGTGCCGTCAGCGGATAGCGATAGTTATCCAGTTTGTACATATCCAGCGCATTCTCCAGCGCCACGATGTCGCTGACGGCTTTCTGGTGATCGGCTTTGTCTTTATTGCCCATTAAACTGGGGACGACCAGGCTTGCGAGGATGCCCAAAATAACCAGCACCACCATCATCTCCAGCAGCGTAAATCCTCGCTGCTTATGTGCATCACTATTCACGTTTTATCCTTAACTTACCAATGAGTTGAGTTGCAAAATGGGTTGCAGAACCGAGACGATGATGAACAGCACAATCATCGCCATCGTAATAATCAGCGCGGGTTCAAACAGCGCCAGCGTCAGCGCTATGCGGTTTTGTAGCAGTGTTTCCTGCTGGTCGGCGGCGCGCGCCATTAGCTCGCTGAGCTGGCCGCTTTTTTCCCCGGAGGCAATCATGTAGAGCATCATCGGCGGGAATAGATCGCATTTTTCCAGGGCGAGATGAAAGCCTGAACCCTGGCGCACGCGCTCCGCAGCCTGACCCAGCCGCTGACTAATTTCTCGGTTACCGATGCCTTCGGTTGCCAGCGTCATCCCTTCCAGCAGCGGAACGCCGCTGATATTAAGAATGCTCAGGGTGCGCAAATAACGGGCGCAGTGGATAGCGCGCAGCAGGGCGCGACTGAGTTTGAAATCAAGAAGCCAGCGGTCAAGCAGATGCCGTTTGCCGGGGCGGGTGAGCCAGTGGCGAAACAGGAAAAAGGCAATCAGCAGCAATGCGATTACCCACAATCCGTAGTGGCGCATGGCATCGCTGATTGCCAGCAACACGCGCGTGGACATTGGCAGCGCTTCTTTCATATGCAGAAACTGCTCCACGATTTTGGGCACTACGGTGGTGAGCAGGATAGCGACGACGGCGATCGCCACGCTGGTCAGCAGGGAAGGATAAATCAGTGACTGGATGAGTTTACTGCGTGTTGCCTGTCGTAACTCATTGTAGTCAGCCAGCTTTTCCAGTACACAGCCGAGTTGTCCGCTTTTTTCACCGGCTTTCACCAGCGTGCGGTAAACGGTATCGAAGATCCGCGGCCAGGCGGCCAGCGATTCGGAAAGCGTATGTCCGGCGAGGATCCGTTCGCGCAGGTCGCGTAGCACCAGCCCCAGTTTATTATTTTTGTTCTGCCGACCAATAACGAACAGCGCCTCTTCAAGCGGTAGCGAAGCGTTGGCCAGCGTGGCGAGCTGACGGGTGAACAGCGCCAGTTCACTGCCGCTAAGCCGTAAACGAGGCGTTTTTTTTACCGTCCGTAACAGCGAAATGACCTTTTTCTCATTTAACACCAGCGGGTGCAGACCCTGGGCGCGCAGCGCCTCGCGCGCCTCTTTGCTGCTGGCGGCATCCAGCGTTCCACGGTGAGTCGTGCCGCTGTCATCCATTGCCTGCCACTGATATTTCATCGTGTATCCTCTTGGGCAGAGGTGACGCGCATGACTTCCTCAAGCGTGGTCTCGCCTGCCAGCACGCGCAGCAGGCCGTTCTCCCGCAGGCTCCGGCTTTGCTGGCGCAGGCACTGCTCCAGGGCGTGTTCATCGGCGTCGCGATGGATGATGCTGCGCATAGTTTTATCCACCAGCATAATTTCATGAATCGCCAGTCGCCCCTGATAGCCTGTTCCCCGACATTCGCCGCATCCGCAAGCCTGCCAGATTGTCTGAGCGGTGGGATCGAGCGCGTGCAGGAGGGATTTCTGAGAGTCAGGAATGGGAGCATGCACGCGGCAGGCTGGACAGAGGCGACGCACCAGGCGTTGGGCGATAACGCCGCTTAGCGATGATGAGAGCAGGAACGGTTCGACACCCATATCCCGTAATCGGGTAATTACACCGCAGGCGCTGTTAGTGTGCAGGGTGGAAAGCACCAGGTGTCCGGTGAGCGATGCCTGAACCGCTATCTGCGCGGTTTCGGCGTCACGAATTTCGCCGACCATGACGATGTCCGGATCCTGGCGCAGGATGGCGCGCAGTCCCCTGGCGAAAGACATATCCACCCGGCTGTTTACCTGGGTTTGTCCGACGCCTTCCAGCTCGTACTCGATGGGATCTTCGACGGTCAGGATATTACGCTGGGGGGAATTCAGCTCGGCGAGAATTGCATACAGCGTGGTGCTTTTTCCCGACCCCGTCGGGCCGGTGACGAGAATGATGCCGTGCGGCTGCTGTACTAAACCCTTCAGCCGCAGGCTATCCACCGCCGATAGCCCCATATTCTCCAGCGTCAGGCGCAGACTGTTTTTATCCAGCAGACGCAATACAGCTCTTTCGCCGTACTGCGAGGGCAACGTCGAAACGCGGACGTCAATATTTTTGCGTCCAAGGCGCAGGGAAATACGCCCATCCTGCGGCAGTCGTTTTTCGGCAATATCCAGCCGCGCCATGACTTTGATACGTGAAATCAGCAGCGGCGCCAGTTTTTTAGCGGGCTGAAGGACTGGCTTGAGGACACCATCGATACGAAAACGCACCACCAGCGATTTTTCGAAGGTTTCGATATGCACATCCGACGCGCCTTCCCTCACGGCTTCATGAAGAACCGCGTTGATCAGGCGGATAACCGGTGCGTCGTTTTCATCACTGAGCAGATCGGCGTTGTCGGGTAACTCCTCGCTCAGCGCCGTCAGGTCGATCTCCTGATCGATATCCTGGGCAATCTGCCGGGACTCTCCGGCGCCGTGCTGGAAAAGTTGATCCAGGTGGTCGTCAAATTGTGCTGGCGTCAGGCGGCTGAAGCGCTTGCAGGCAACGCTGGCCTCCAGTACGTTTTCCAGCGGCGTGTCGGTGCGGTAGAACAATTCATCCGCCGCGACCGCGATACCAAATTTTTGCCCCTGCGCGTAATTAAGCAGCAGAGGATGCTGGGGAGGAATGCGCGTCCATAAGTCAGTCATGTTGGATCATTCCCGGAAGGGATTGCGCGATGGCTGGCCGTTGGGCGCGTTGGTCGGCACATCGAAATTCAGCTCTTTAAGCATCGGGCGTTCTTCGTCCTTCACGCCGACCAATCCACTGGATTGCTTATCAATACGCTGCTGCTGTAACTCACGAAATCGGGTGTACTTATCCTTTGAGAGCGAACGATAAACCTCGTCGTCGCGAATAATGGTCGGCCTGATAAAGACCATCAAATTACGCTTCGCATTTTCCGTTGAGGTGTAGCGGAATAGCTGTCCGAGAACAGGGATATCGCCCAGCAGCGGTACTTTGGAAACCTGCTCTTTGCTTGAATCATCCAGCAGGCCACCCAGCACCACGGTTTCGCCGCTTTTGACCAGCACGGCATTCTGGATAGTGCGGGTGTTGAACGTTGGGCCGAGATCGCTGGCGTTACCGGAGGCGGTATCGACGCTCGACACCTCCTGCTCGATCTCCATCAGCACCGCGTCGCCTTCGTTGATTTGCGGTGTGACCTTCAGTTTGGTGCCGACGGTTTTACGTTCGACCGTATTAAAGACGTTGTCGCCAGAGGTCGTTTGCGAGCCGGAAAGCACCGGCACATCCTGGCCGACATTAAACGACGCTTCTTTGTTATCCAGCGTCACAATGCTGGGGGTGGCGAGAATATCGTTTTTGTTGTCGGAGGAGATCGCGGTGAGCAGGACGCTCCAGTCCCCCTCAAAGAAGCCCGTCGCCAGGCCGTTAAAACTGCTTAACGCGCTGGCAATAGGGTTGTCGCTGGTCATCGAACCATTTTTATCAAACTGGCGCGCGCCTCTTGAGGCGTCGAAAATCGGCAGCCCCGTTTTGGTAAACTGCTGACCGCCGACTTTGCTGTTGGCCCACTGCACGCCAAGATTCAGGCCGTTGCCATCCTGGACTTCCACAATGATGGCTTCAACCAGTACCTGTGCGCGGCGAATATCCAGACGAGCGATGACTTTTTCCAGCTCCTGCATGGTGCTCTGGTCTGCGGTAATGACCACCGAGTTGGTTTGTTCATCGGCGTTAATCGAGACATCCCGGGAAGGGGTAGCCACGCTCTGCGAAGACGACTGCTTGTCTTCCGTCAGTTTGGTTGACACGCCGGTCAGCACTTCAACGATTTTAGTGGCTTTGGCGTATTTCAAATAGAACACGCGAGTATTGCCCTGCGTGGTCTGTTCGATATCCAGTTTAGCGATTAAAGATTTCATCCGCTGGCGCACATTGTCCGGCCCGCTGATAAGAAGGGCGTTGGTGCGCTTGTCGGCGACAATTTTAGGCAGCAGGATCTGCGTTGGGTTTTCCTTTGACTCTTCGCGAATCAGGCTGTTAATTACGTCAGATAAATCAACTGCCGAGGCGTAGCGCAGTTTGATAAGCTCACGTTCCTGAGTACCGATAACATCGACCCGTTTCACAACCTCAAGGATGCGATTGACTATATTGGCTTTACCGGTGATCAACAGCGCATTAGAAGGATCATAATGTACGACGTTGCCGATGCCGCCGCTGTCCATCATCTGGCGTAATAGCGGAGCCAGATCGCGTACCGGGACATTTTTCAGCGCCACGACACGGGTGATAAATTCATCGCCGACCGCCGGTTGCGACTGTGCCAATACTTTTCCCGGCGCGGTCTTAAGCGTTGCGGAGCGAACAACCTTCAGCAGGCCGTTATCCAGGGTGATAACCAAGTAGCCGTAGATATCGAGAACGCTGAGAAAAAACTGGTAGTATTCCTCCTCGTTGAAACTGTCAAAGCTGCGAACGGAGATTTTTCCCTGGACGGACGGATCGATCAGAATGGTTTTGCCCATTTGCTTACTGACCGAGGTAATAAACTCCCGGAGATCCGCATCCTGGAAGTTTGCCGAATATTGCGCTGACATGGTTTGAAATGGAAAGGCGCAAAACTGTAGCGCCAGTATCCATGCAGCCGTTTTTTTTATTCCTTTGCGCAATTTTGTCGTCCTTAAGGTTAATCATTCTCAGTAACAGATACATTCACCAACGCTTCCTGACCGTTTCGTATTACGGTGAACTGGGCAGAGTTTAAGGTAACAAATTCCTGTAGTGCCGCTTTTGCTGACGCTTCCAGAGTTAGCGGATGGTTGTTCATTTTGATCGCAATATCGTCTGGCCTGAGTCCGGTTGCTATAAAACGTTTAATCGGACCACGGGCGTTTAATCTGACGCCCTGTAGCGCTTCCTGCTGATAGATAAAGTTGGTAATAATGATGTCGCTGAGGGAATGTGGCGCGCTGTCATGTGGCAGCGATGGTGCCGGCACCCTGGAGGATATATCAGGCTCATCAATAAAAACGATGTGTTGCCGGGTGCCATTGTTATCAATCGTCACGCTATTATTATCAATATCCGTAATTTTTACGTCAGGGAGATCGTCAAGCTTATCTCCGGTACTGTAAAATCTTGCTTTCTCATTAATGGTGATAATAGCCTGTGAACGTGTTTTTAGCGTGCTCGCAATAATGCCATTTAGCTGGAGATTGAGCATTGAATTTTTAATTGAAACATCTTCTTTATTATCAGTCGCGTTTTCCCTACTGTTTTTCGGTAAATTCATTGGCAGCCTGAGGGCAACGGACGTTATTGAGTGACTGGTTTTGTTTTTCGTATTGGTAGAATCAATAAATAATCTATAGGCATATAACGAATGAATAATAAAAATGGCACCGACAAAAAACATAACGCAGTACAGCACATCGTTACGCTTTCTCTTAAATATAAAGGTAAATTGCTTTGCGATAACATCCATTGTTAATAGCATGCCTGTTCTTTTCGGGAGAAGCATGATATAGGCTTACTTTCAGGTTTTCAATTTAATCGTCGGAACATGTCGTTTAATTCAAATATAAAAAATTGATGATATTTACCTGACATATAATGAGTTAAATGCCCGCATCAATTACTGGAACTTATCGATGACTGAACGCGAATTACCGTATGCAATTTACTCTTTTTCGCAACATACCCTTATCAAGAATATCTTTATTCATGAGCTGGGCGCTGGCGATGTGGGCGTATTATGCGGCAAACCGGGGTGTGGTAAATCGACGCTTATTTATCAGTTAGGTAAGAATTTTCCCGGCAGGGTAGTGGTGTTTACCGCCACCGGTTTCTCTGGTTTCTGTCAATTGACACACACGGCGTGTACGCACGGAAAACTCCAGCCAGACTGGCGAGATGTGAGAATTAGCCGTTTCTGGTCAACGCTGATGCCTGCCCTTAGTCCGGCAACGCAACCAATAATAATTGTCATTGATAATGCTGACGCACTCGCCAGACATCTTCCGGCATTTGTCGATAATTTCCGTCATCTGGCGGCTTCATTTGCCGCTGGCGCCAGCTTGCTACTGGTGGGGGGCGAAGCGATCAGGCGTAACCGACGACTTAAACGGCGTGTTACGTTATCGGCGATCATCGCTGCGCCGACGGACGATGAATATCTTGATTTTATGCATCAACAGCAACTGTGTGAGGCGGATGGCGAGCCTGTGCGCATGCGTCATGAATTTGTGCGCAAAGCGGTTCGGGCAGTGCAGGGAAACCTGGCGTTGCTGAGGCGCATCGCCCGGGCGGCGAGAAAAATGGCAACGGACAGGCAAGCGGATGTGTTAACCGCTCAACAGGAAAAATTGTTGCTGGAAACATTTACTCTACGCTCTTGCGTATTGCGCAAGGGAATATTGCCCGGACTTTACGCTGCGCTGGCTTTGACGTTCGGCTGGCTGGCGGTCGATGTTTTTCCCCTTCAACTTCCTGTGCCCGCCGGGTTAACGGTGGCGATGACGCAAAAAAAGGAAAACCTGCCGGATATTGGCGACGCACGGGGAGGATTACGCGATGCCATGCAGCAATTATTCAGCGTCTGGGGATTCGACACAGCGCATGACGAGGCATGGTGTGACCAGGCCGATCGCGCTGAGTTGGTGTGCGAAAGCGGCAAGGAACGTTTAGATAACCTCATCAGGCGCGGGTTGCCGTGGATCGCGCATTTGAATATCGATAAACAACCGGTCTACGGTGTTGTGATGCGTGTATCAGGAAACGAGCTGGATCTTATCATTGATAATAAAACCTGGATCGTCAGTCAGGAGTGGCTGGCGAAGCACTGGCAGGGAAATTATACCCTGATGCTCAATTTAACGCCTGACAGGAAAATGCAGATCGGTGAAAAGAGTCCGGCGGAAACTATCATCTGGTTTGATACGATGCTGAGCCGCGCGCTGGGCGTTCCCGGCGATAAATCAGGCTCATGGACGCCATGGTTAATCGAAAAGGTCAAAGCATTCCAGCAGCGGGAGAATTTGCCTGTGGATGGTAAGCCGGGAAAAGAGACGCTGATAAGGCTACGTCAGAGTCTTGGAGACGCGCCGGTATTAATCAATGAGGCGGCACCTGTGCTAACACATGTGTCATCTAAGGAGCGTGTGTGATGATGCACATCTATCAACCCATTGATGCGAAAACAGTGTTGAGTTGCCGCTGGCGGCAGGCGCTGCGTTCCTGTTGCTGGCTGTTGTGGGTCAGCCTGATGCTAATGTGCGGCTACTACGGACATTATGTCTGGTTGGTGCGCCATCCGACAACCGCCACGCAGGGAGTGCCCGATTCTCAGGCGTATCGACTCTCGGATGTGCATTACATTTTTAAGCGGAAGCCTCTGCCGATACGCATCGATTTACCCACCCAGAACGAAGAGGGTGACAGTATGTTGGAAGAGATACCCTATGATGAAGCGTCCGGGCAGGAAGCGCCGGATGGCGAAGTATTGCGCTCACGTGTGCAACAAGCGCTGAGAGAAATCGATGGCAAATAGCCATAATCACTTGCATCCGTACTGGCTATACGTATAATACGCCAGCCTGTCAAATCTGACGGGTAGTTCGATATGAACTGTGACGGTTTACCGTCAACAACGCTCCCAATCAGGGGGCTACGTAAGAACGGTTACACTCTCCCATCAATCGTAATGGGTTTGAGGAGTAACTATTTCGTCTATAAAATAATTGGAGCTCTGGTCTCATGCAGAACCAAAGAATCCGTATCCGTTTGAAAGCGTTTGATCATCGTCTGATCGATCAATCAACCGCGGAAATCGTCGAGACTGCCAAGCGCACTGGTGCGCAGGTTCGTGGTCCGATCCCGCTGCCGACCCGCAAAGAGCGTTTCACCGTTCTGATCTCCCCGCACGTCAACAAAGACGCGCGTGATCAGTACGAGATCCGTACTCACAAGCGTCTGGTTGACATCGTTGAGCCAACTGAAAAAACCGTTGATGCTCTGATGCGTCTGGACCTGGCTGCCGGTGTAGACGTGCAGATCAGCCTGGGTTAATCAGGTCATCGAGCGATTGAGAGGTTGATACAATGATTGGTTTAGTCGGTAAAAAAGTGGGTATGACCCGCATCTTCACTGAAGATGGCGTATCTATCCCAGTAACCGTTATCGAAGTTGAAGCAAACCGCGTTACTCAGGTTAAAGATCTGGCTAACGATGGCTATCGCGCTGTTCAGGTTACCACCGGTGCTAAAAAAGCTAACCGCGTAACTAAGCCGGAAGCTGGCCACTTTGCTAAAGCTGGCGTAGAAGCTGGCCGCGGCCTGTGGGAGTTCCGCCTGGCAGATGGTGAAGAATACACCGTTGGTCAGAACATTAGCGTTGAACTGTTTGCTGACGTTAAAAAAGTTGACGTAACCGGTACCTCTAAAGGTAAAGGTTTCGCTGGTACCGTTAAGCGCTGGAACTTCCGTACCCAGGACGCTACTCACGGTAACTCCTTGTCCCACCGCGTTCCGGGTTCTATCGGTCAGAACCAGACTCCGGGCAAAGTGTTCAAAGGCAAGAAAATGGCAGGTCAGCTGGGCAACGAACGTGTAACCGTTCAGAGCCTGGACGTAGTACGTGTTGACGCTGAGCGCAACCTGCTGCTGGTTAAAGGTGGTGTTCCGGGTGCGACCGGTTGCGACCTGATCGTTAAACCAGCTGTGAAGGCGTAAGGGGATAGCAATGGAATTAGTATTGAAAGACGCGCAGAGCGCGCTGACTGTTTCCGAAACTACCTTCGGTCGTGATTTCAACGAAGCGCTGGTTCACCAGGTTGTTGTTGCTTATGCAGCTGGTGCTCGTCAGGGTACTCGTGCTCAGAAGACTCGTGCTGAAGTAACTGGTTCAGGCAAAAAGCCGTGGCGCCAGAAAGGTACCGGCCGTGCGCGTTCAGGTTCTATCAAGAGCCCGATCTGGCGTTCAGGTGGCGTGACCTTCGCTGCTCGTCCACAGGACCACAGTCAAAAAGTTAACAAAAAGATGTACCGCGGCGCGCTGAAAAGCATTCTGTCCGAACTGGTACGTCAGGATCGTCTGATCGTTGTCGAATCATTCTCTGTAGAAGCGCCTAAAACTAAGCTGCTGGCACAGAAACTGAAAGACATGGCTCTGGAAGATGTGCTGATCATCACCGGTGAGCTGGACGAAAACCTGTTCCTGGCTGCGCGCAACCTGCACAAGGTTGACGTACGCGATGCAACTGGTATCGACCCGGTTAGCCTGATCGCCTTCGACAAAGTCGTAATGACTGCTGATGCTGTTAAGCAAGTTGAGGAGATGCTGGCATGATTCGTGAAGAACGTCTGCTGAAAGTGCTGCGCGCACCGCACGTTTCTGAAAAAGCGTCTACTGCGATGGAAAAAACTAACACCATCGTTCTCAAAGTTGCTAAAGACGCGACCAAAGCAGAAATCAAAGCTGCTGTGCAGAAACTGTTTGAAGTCGAAGTCGAAGTCGTTAACACCCTGGTAGTTAAAGGGAAAGTTAAACGTCACGGACAGCGTATCGGTCGTCGTAGCGACTGGAAAAAAGCTTACGTCACCCTGAAGGAAGGCCAGAATCTGGACTTCGTCGGCGGCGCTGAGTAAGTCGGAGGAGTAATACAATGGCAGTTGTTAAATGTAAACCGACATCTCCGGGTCGTCGCCACGTTGTTAAAGTGGTCAACCCAGAGCTGCACAAGGGCAAACCTTTTGCTCCGCTGGTTGAAAAAAACAGCAAATCCGGTGGTCGTAACAACAATGGCCGCATCACCACTCGTCACATCGGTGGTGGTCACAAGCAGGCTTATCGTATTGTTGACTTCAAACGCAACAAAGACGGTATCCCGGCAGTTGTTGAACGTCTTGAGTACGATCCGAACCGCTCCGCGAACATCGCGCTGGTTCTGTACAAAGACGGTGAACGCCGTTACATCCTGGCCCCTAAAGGCCTGAAAGCTGGCGACCAGGTTCAATCTGGCGTTGATGCTGCAATCAAAGCAGGTAACACCCTGCCGATGCGCAATATCCCGGTTGGTTCTACCGTTCATAACGTAGAAATGAAACCAGGTAAAGGCGGTCAGCTGGCACGTTCCGCTGGTACTTACGTTCAGATCGTTGCTCGTGATGGTGCTTATGTCACCCTGCGTCTGCGTTCTGGTGAAATGCGTAAAGTCGAAGCAGACTGCCGTGCAACTCTGGGCGAAGTTGGCAATGCTGAGCATATGCTGCGCGTTCTGGGTAAAGCAGGTGCTGCACGCTGGCGTGGTGTTCGTCCTACCGTTCGCGGTACTGCGATGAACCCAGTCGACCACCCACATGGTGGTGGTGAAGGTCGTAACTTTGGTAAGCACCCGGTAACTCCGTGGGGCGTTCAGACCAAAGGTAAGAAGACCCGCAGCAACAAGCGTACTGATAAATTCATCGTACGTCGCCGTAGCAAATAATTTTAGAGGATAAGCCATGCCACGTTCTCTCAAGAAAGGTCCTTTTATTGACCTGCACTTGCTGAAGAAGGTAGAGAAAGCGGTGGAAAGCGGAGACAAGAAGCCCCTGCGCACTTGGTCCCGTCGTTCAACGATCTTTCCTAACATGATCGGTTTGACCATCGCTGTCCATAATGGTCGTCAGCACGTTCCGGTATTTGTTTCCGACGAAATGGTCGGTCACAAACTGGGTGAATTCGCACCGACTCGTACTTATCGCGGCCATGCTGCTGATAAAAAAGCGAAGAAGAAATAAGGTAGGAGGAAGAGATGGAAACTTTAGCTCAACATCGCCATGCTCGTTCTTCTGCTCAGAAGGTTCGCCTTGTTGCAGACCTGATTCGCGGTAAGAAAGTGTCGCAGGCTCTGGATATTCTGACCTACACCAATAAGAAAGCGGCTGTACTGGTCAAGAAAGTCCTGGAATCTGCCATTGCTAACGCTGAACACAACGATGGCGCTGACATTGACGATCTGAAAGTTACGAAAATTTTCGTAGACGAAGGCCCGAGCATGAAGCGCATTATGCCGCGTGCAAAAGGTCGTGCAGATCGCATCCTGAAGCGCACCAGCCACATTACTGTGGTTGTGTCCGATCGCTGAGACTCTGGAGACTAGCAATGGGTCAGAAAGTACATCCTAATGGTATTCGCCTGGGTATTGTAAAACCATGGAACTCAACCTGGTTTGCGAACACCAAAGAATTCGCTGACAACCTGGACAGCGATTTTAAAGTACGTCAGTACCTGACTAAGGAACTGGCTAAAGCGTCTGTATCTCGTATCGTTATCGAGCGTCCGGCTAAGAGCATCCGTGTGACCATTCACACCGCTCGCCCGGGTATCGTTATCGGTAAGAAAGGTGAAGACGTAGAAAAACTGCGCAAAGTCGTAGCGGATATTGCTGGCGTTCCTGCTCAGATCAATATCGCCGAAGTGCGTAAACCTGAACTGGATGCAAAATTGGTTGCTGACAGCATCACTTCTCAGCTGGAACGTCGTGTTATGTTCCGTCGTGCTATGAAGCGTGCTGTACAGAACGCAATGCGTCTGGGCGCTAAAGGTATTAAAGTTGAAGTTAGCGGCCGTCTGGGCGGCGCGGAAATCGCACGTACCGAATGGTACCGCGAAGGTCGCGTACCTCTGCACACACTGCGTGCTGACATCGACTACAACACCTCTGAAGCGCACACCACTTACGGTGTAATCGGCGTTAAAGTGTGGATCTTCAAAGGCGAGATCCTGGGTGGTATGGCTGCTGTTGAACAACCGGAAAAACCGGCTGCGCAACCTAAAAAGCAGCAGCGTAAAGGCCGTAAATAAGGAGCGTCGCTGATGTTACAACCAAAGCGTACAAAATTCCGTAAAATGCACAAAGGCCGTAACCGCGGTCTGGCGCAGGGTACGGATGTTAGCTTCGGCAGCTTCGGTCTGAAAGCTGTTGGCCGTGGTCGTCTGACTGCCCGTCAGATCGAAGCAGCACGTCGTGCTATGACCCGTGCAGTTAAGCGTCAAGGTAAGATCTGGATCCGTGTATTCCCGGACAAACCGATCACTGAAAAGCCGCTGGCAGTGCGTATGGGTAAAGGTAAAGGTAACGTGGAGTATTGGGTTGCCTTGATTCAGCCGGGTAAAGTCCTGTATGAAATGGACGGCGTACCGGAAGAGCTGGCCCGTGAAGCATTCAAGCTGGCAGCAGCGAAACTGCCGATTAAAACCACCTTTGTAACTAAGACGGTGATGTAATGAAAGCAAAAGAGCTGCGTGAGAAGAGTGTTGAAGAGCTGAACACCGAGCTGCTGAATCTGCTGCGTGAGCAGTTCAACCTGCGTATGCAGGCTGCAAGTGGCCAGCTGCAACAGTCTCACCTGTTGAAGCAAGTGCGTCGTGATGTCGCACGCGTTAAGACTTTACTGACTGAGAAGGCGGGTGCGTAATGACCGATAAAATCCGTACTCTGCAAGGTCGCGTTGTTAGCGATAAAATGGAGAAATCCATCGTTGTTGCTATCGAACGTTTTGTGAAACACCCGATCTACGGTAAATTCATTAAGCGTACGACCAAACTGCACGTACATGACGAGAACAACGAATGCGGTACTGGTGACGTGGTTGAAATCCGCGAATGCCGTCCGCTGTCCAAGACTAAGTCTTGGACGCTGGTTCGCGTTGTAGAGAAAGCCGTTCTGTAATACAGTAGGCATTCTCAACGAATAAACGGCTCAGCGATGAGCCGTTTATTTTTTCTACCCATATCGTTGAAGCGGTGTTATAATGCCGCGCCCCCGATATGGGGCTTTTTTAACGACCTGATTTTCGGGTCTCAGTAGTAGTTGACATTAGCGGAGCACTAAAATGATCCAAGAACAGACTATGCTGAACGTCGCCGACAACTCCGGTGCACGTCGCGTAATGTGTATCAAGGTTCTGGGTGGCTCGCACCGTCGCTACGCAGGCGTCGGCGATATCATCAAGATCACCATCAAGGAAGCAATTCCGCGTGGTAAGGTCAAAAAAGGTGATGTGCTGAAGGCGGTAGTGGTGCGCACCAAGAAGGGTGTTCGTCGCCCGGACGGTTCTGTCATTCGCTTCGATGGTAATGCATGCGTTATTTTAAACAATAATAGCGAGCAACCTATCGGTACGCGTATTTTTGGGCCGGTAACTCGTGAACTTCGTAACGAGAAGTTCATGAAAATTATCTCTCTGGCACCAGAAGTACTCTAAGGAGCGAATCATGGCAGCGAAGATCCGTCGTGATGACGAAGTTATCGTGTTAACCGGTAAAGATAAAGGTAAACGCGGTAAAGTTAAGAATGTCCTGTCTTCCGGCAAGGTCATTGTTGAAGGTATCAACCTGGTTAAGAAACATCAGAAGCCGGTTCCGGCCCTGAACCAACCAGGCGGCATTGTAGAGAAAGAAGCAGCTATTCAGATCTCTAACCTTGCTATCTTCAACGCGGCAACCGGCAAGGCTGACCGTGTAGGCTTTAGATTCGAAGACGGCAAAAAAGTCCGTTTCTTTAAATCTAACAGCGAAACTATCAAGTAATTTGGAGTAGTACGATGGCGAAACTGCATGATTACTACAAAGACGAAGTAGTCGCTAAACTCATGACTGAGTTTAACTACAATTCTGTCATGCAAGTCCCTCGGGTCGAGAAGATCACCCTGAACATGGGTGTTGGTGAAGCGATCGCTGACAAGAAACTGCTGGATAACGCAGCAGCTGACCTGACAGCAATCTCCGGTCAAAAACCGCTGATCACCAAAGCACGCAAATCAGTTGCAGGCTTCAAAATCCGTCAGGGCTATCCGATCGGCTGTAAAGTAACTCTGCGTGGCGAACGCATGTGGGAGTTCTTTGAGCGCCTGATCACTATTGCTGTTCCACGTATCCGTGACTTCCGTGGCTTGTCCGCTAAGTCTTTCGACGGTCGTGGTAACTACAGCATGGGTGTCCGTGAGCAGATCATCTTCCCAGAAATCGACTACGATAAAGTCGACCGCGTGCGTGGTTTGGATATTACCATTACCACTACTGCGAAATCTGATGAAGAAGGCCGTGCTCTGCTGGCTGCCTTTGACTTCCCGTTCCGCAAGTAAGGTAGGGTTACTGAATGGCTAAGCAATCAATGAAAGCACGCGAAGTAAAGCGCGTAGCTTTAGCTGATAAGTACTTCGCAAAACGCGCTGAACTGAAAGCTATTATCTCTGATGTGAACGCGACCGACGAAGATCGTTGGAACGCAGTTCTCAAGCTGCAGTCTCTGCCGCGTGATTCCAGCCCGTCCCGTCAGCGTAACCGCTGCCGTCAAACAGGTCGTCCGCATGGCTATGTGGGCAAGTTCGGGTTGAGCCGTATCAAACTGCGTGAAGCCGCTATGCGCGGTGAAGTACCAGGCTTGAAAAAGGCTAGCTGGTAATTACCAATTGAATCACGGGAGTAAAGACAGATGAGCATGCAAGATCCGATCGCGGATATGCTGACCCGTATCCGTAACGGTCAGGCCGCGAATAAAGCTGCGGTCACCATGCCTTCCTCCAAGCTGAAAGTGGCAATTGCCAACGTGCTGAAGGAAGAAGGTTTTATTGAAGATTTTAAAGTTGAAGGCGACACCAAGCCGGAACTGGAACTTACTCTTAAGTATTTCCAGGGTAAAGCTGTTGTAGAAAGCATTCAGCGTGTCAGTCGCCCAGGTCTGCGCATTTATAAGCGTAAAGACGAGCTGCCGAAAGTTATGGCTGGCATGGGTATCGCAGTTGTTTCTACCTCTAAAGGTGTTATGACTGATCGTGCAGCGCGCCAGGCTGGTCTTGGTGGCGAAATTATCTGCTACGTAGCCTAATCGGAGGAAAAAATGTCTCGTGTTGCTAAAGCACCGGTCGTTATTCCTGCCGGCGTTGATGTAAAAATCAACGGTCAGGTTATTACGATCAAAGGTAAAAACGGCGAGCTGACTCGTACTCTCAACGATGCTGTTGCAGTAAATCATGCAGATAATGCACTGACCTTCGGTCCGCGTGATGGTTACGCAGATGGATGGGCTCAGGCTGGTACCGCGCGTGCCCTGCTGAATGCAATGGTTGTCGGTGTTACCGAAGGCTTCACTAAGAAGCTACAGCTGGTTGGTGTAGGTTATCGTGCAGCGGTTAAAGGGAATGTAGTAAACCTGGCTTTAGGTTTCTCTCACCCTGTTGACCATCAGCTGCCTGCGGGTATTACTGCAGAATGTCCGTCTCAGACTGAAATCGTGCTGAAAGGCGCTGATAAACAGCTGATCGGTCAGGTTGCAGCAGATCTGCGCGCCTACCGTCGTCCTGAGCCTTATAAAGGCAAGGGTGTTCGTTACGCCGACGAAGTCGTGCGTACCAAAGAGGCTAAGAAGAAGTAAGGTAACACTATGGATAAGAAATCTGCTCGTATCCGTCGTGCGACCCGCGCACGCCGCAAGCTCCAGGAGCTGGGCGCAACTCGCCTGGTGGTACATCGTACCCCGCGTCATATTTACGCACAGGTAATTGCACCGAACGGTTCTGAAGTTCTGGTAGCTGCTTCTACTGTAGAAAAAGCTATCGCTGAACAATTGAAGTACACCGGTAACAAAGACGCTGCTGCAGCTGTAGGTAAAGCTGTTGCTGAACGCGCTCTGGAAAAAGGCATCAAAGATGTTTCTTTTGACCGTTCCGGGTTCCAATATCATGGTCGTGTCCAGGCACTGGCAGATGCTGCCCGTGAAGCTGGCCTTCAGTTCTAAGGTAGAGGTGTAAGATGGCTCACATCGAAAAACAAGCTGGCGAACTGCAGGAAAAGCTGATCGCGGTTAACCGCGTATCTAAAACCGTTAAAGGTGGTCGTATTTTCTCCTTCACAGCTCTGACTGTAGTTGGTGATGGTAACGGTCGCGTTGGTTTTGGTTACGGTAAAGCGCGTGAAGTTCCAGCAGCGATCCAGAAAGCGATGGAAAAAGCCCGTCGCAATATGATTAACGTCGCGCTGAACCACGGCACCCTGCAGCACCCGGTTAAGGGTACTCACACGGGTTCTCGTGTATTCATGCAGCCGGCTTCCGAAGGTACCGGTATCATCGCCGGTGGTGCAATGCGCGCCGTTCTGGAAGTCGCTGGAGTTCGTAACGTTCTGGCTAAAGCGTATGGTTCTACTAACCCGATTAACGTGGTTCGTGCAACTATCGATGGCCTGGAAAATATGAAATCTCCGGAAATGGTCGCTGCCAAGCGTGGTAAATCCGTTGAAGAAATTCTGGGGAAATAAACCATGGCAAAGACTATTAAAATTACTCAAACCCGCAGTGCAATCGGTCGTCTGCCGAAACATAAGGCAACGCTGCTTGGCCTGGGTCTGCGTCGTATTGGTCACACCGTAGAGCGCGAGGATACTCCTGCTGTTCGTGGTATGGTCAACGCGGTTTCCTTCATGGTTAAAGTTGAGGAGTAAGAGATGCGTTTAAATACTCTGTCTCCGGCCGAAGGCTCTAAAAAAGCGGCTCGCCGCCTGGGTCGTGGTATCGGTTCTGGCCTCGGTAAAACCGGTGGTCGTGGTCACAAAGGTCAGAAGTCTCGTTCTGGCGGTGGCGTACGTCGCGGTTTCGAGGGTGGTCAGATGCCTCTGTACCGTCGTCTGCCGAAATTCGGCTTCACTTCACGTAAAGCAGCGATTACAGCCGAAGTTCGTCTGTCTGATCTGGCTAAAGTTGAAGGCGGTGTTGTAGACCTGAACACGCTGAAAGCAGCTAACATTATCGGTATCCAGATCGAGTTCGCGAAAGTGATTCTGGCTGGTGAAGTCACTACTCCGGTAACTGTTCGTGGCCTGCGTGTTACTAAAGGCGCTCGTGCTGCTATCGAAGCTGCTGGCGGTAAAATCGAGGAATAAGTAGCAGATGGCTAAACAACCGGGATTAGATTTTCAAAGTGCCAAAGGTGGCTTAGGCGAGCTGAAACGCAGACTGCTGTTTGTAATCGGCGCGCTGATTGTGTTCCGTATTGGCTCTTTCATTCCGATCCCTGGTATTGATGCCGCTGTACTTGCCAAACTGCTTGAGCAACAGCGAGGCACCATCATTGAAATGTTTAACATGTTCTCTGGTGGTGCTCTCAGCCGTGCTTCTATCTTTGCTCTGGGGATCATGCCGTATATTTCGGCGTCGATTATTATCCAGCTGCTGACGGTGGTTCATCCAACGCTGGCAGAAATTAAGAAAGAAGGGGAGTCTGGTCGTCGTAAGATCAGCCAGTACACCCGCTACGGTACTCTGGTGCTGGCAATATTCCAGTCGATCGGTATTGCTACCGGTCTGCCGAATATGCCTGGTATGCAGGGCCTGGTAATGAATCCAGGCTTTGCATTCTATTTCACCGCTGTTGTAAGTCTGGTTACAGGGACGATGTTCCTGATGTGGTTGGGCGAACAGATTACTGAACGTGGTATCGGCAACGGTATCTCAATCATTATCTTCGCCGGTATTGTCGCGGGACTCCCGCCAGCCATTGCCCATACTATCGAGCAAGCGCGTCAAGGCGACCTGCACTTCCTCGTGTTGCTGTTGGTTGCAGTATTAGTATTTGCAGTGACGTTCTTTGTTGTATTTGTTGAGCGTGGTCAACGCCGCATTGTGGTAAACTACGCGAAACGTCAGCAAGGTCGTCGTGTCTATGCTGCACAGAGCACACATTTACCGCTGAAAGTGAATATGGCGGGGGTAATCCCGGCAATCTTCGCTTCCAGTATTATTCTGTTCCCAGCGACCATCGCGTCATGGTTCGGGGGCGGGACTGGTTGGAACTGGCTGACAACAATTTCGCTGTATTTGCAGCCTGGGCAACCGCTTTATGTGTTACTCTATGCGTCTGCAATCATATTCTTCTGTTTCTTCTACACGGCGTTGGTTTTCAACCCGCGTGAAACAGCAGATAACCTGAAGAAGTCCGGTGCATTTGTACCAGGAATTCGTCCGGGAGAGCAAACGGCGAAGTATATCGATAAAGTAATGACCCGCCTGACTCTGGTTGGTGCGCTCTACATTACCTTTATCTGCCTGATCCCGGAGTTCATGCGTGATGCAATGAAAGTACCGTTCTACTTCGGTGGGACCTCACTGCTTATCGTTGTTGTCGTGATTATGGACTTTATGGCTCAAGTGCAAACTCTGATGATGTCAAGTCAGTACGAGTCTGCATTGAAGAAGGCGAATCTGAAAGGCTACGGCCGTTAACAGTCGCCCGAGAAGTTACGGAGAGTAAAAATGAAAGTTCGTGCTTCCGTCAAGAAATTATGCCGTAACTGCAAAATCGTTAAGCGTGATGGTGTCATCCGTGTGATTTGCAGTGCCGAGCCGAAGCATAAACAGCGCCAAGGCTGATTTATTCGCATATTTTTCTTGCAAAGTTGGGTTGAGCTGGCTAGATTAGCCAGCCAATCTTTTGTATGTCTGTGCGTTTCCATTTGAGTATCCTGAAAACGGGCTTTTCAGCATGGTGCGTACATATTAAATAGTAGGAGTGCATAGTGGCCCGTATAGCAGGCATTAACATTCCTGATCAGAAACATGCTGTGATCGCATTAACTTCGATCTACGGCGTCGGCAAGACCCGTTCTAAAGCCATTCTGGCTGCCGCGGGTATCGCTGAAGATGTTAAGATCAGTGAGCTGTCTGAAGAACAAATCGACACGCTGCGTGACGAAGTTGCCAAATTTGTCGTTGAAGGTGATCTGCGCCGTGAAGTTAGCATGAGCATCAAGCGCCTTATGGACCTTGGTTGCTATCGCGGTTTGCGTCATCGTCGTGGTCTCCCGGTTCGCGGTCAGCGTACCAAGACCAACGCACGTACCCGTAAGGGTCCGCGCAAACCGATCAAGAAATAATCGGGGTGATTGAATAATGGCAAAGGCACCAATTCGTGCACGTAAACGTGTAAGAAAACAAGTCTCTGACGGCGTGGCTCATATCCATGCTTCTTTTAACAACACCATCGTTACCATTACTGATCGTCAGGGTAACGCACTGGGTTGGGCAACAGCCGGTGGTTCCGGTTTCCGTGGTTCTCGCAAATCCACTCCGTTTGCAGCTCAGGTTGCAGCAGAGCGTTGCGCTGAAGCCGTAAAAGAATACGGTATCAAGAATCTGGAAGTTATGGTCAAAGGACCGGGTCCAGGTCGCGAATCTACTGTTCGTGCTCTGAACGCCGCTGGTTTCCGCATCACTAATATTACTGATGTGACTCCGATCCCTCATAACGGTTGTCGTCCGCCGAAAAAACGTCGCGTATAACGCTGTCGTTTCTAGGATTGTTGGAGAAAGAAAATGGCAAGATATTTGGGTCCTAAGCTCAAGCTGAGCCGTCGTGAGGGCACTGACTTATTCCTTAAGTCTGGCGTTCGCGCGATCGATACCAAGTGTAAAATTGAACAAGCTCCTGGCCAGCACGGTGCGCGTAAACCGCGTCTGTCTGACTATGGTGTGCAGTTGCGTGAAAAGCAAAAAGTTCGCCGTATCTACGGTGTGCTGGAGCGTCAGTTCCGTAACTACTACAAAGAAGCAGCACGTCTGAAAGGCAACACCGGTGAAAACCTGTTGGGTCTGCTGGAAGGTCGTCTGGACAACGTTGTATACCGTATGGGCTTCGGTGCCACTCGTGCAGAAGCACGTCAGCTGGTCAGCCATAAAGCAATTATGGTAAACGGTCGTGTTGTTAACATCGCTTCTTATCAGGTTAGTCCGAATGACGTTGTTAGCATTCGTGAGAAAGCGAAGAAGCAGTCTCGCGTGAAAGCCGCTCTGGAGCTGGCTGAGCAGCGTGAAAAGCCAACCTGGCTGGAAGTTGATGCTGGCAAGATGGAAGGTACGTTCAAGCGTAAGCCGGAGCGTTCTGATCTGTCTGCGGACATTAACGAACACCTGATCGTCGAGCTTTACTCCAAGTAAAGCTTAGTACCAAAGAGAGGACACAATGCAGGGTTCTGTGACAGAGTTTCTAAAACCGCGCCTGGTAGATATCGAGCAAGTGAGTTCGACGCACGCCAAGGTGACCCTTGAGCCTTTAGAGCGTGGCTTTGGCCATACTTTGGGTAACGCACTGCGCCGTATTCTGCTCTCATCGATGCCGGGTTGCGCGGTGACCGAGGTTGAGATTGATGGTGTACTACATGAGTACAGCACCAAAGAAGGCGTTCAGGAAGATATCCTGGAAATCCTGCTCAACCTGAAAGGGCTGGCGGTGAGAGTTCAGGGTAAAGATGACGTTATTCTTACCTTGAATAAATCTGGCATTGGCCCTGTGACTGCAGCCGACATTACCCATGATGGTGATGTCGAAATCGTCAAGCCACAGCACGTGATCTGCCACCTGACCGATGAGAATGCATCTATTAGCATGCGTATCAAAGTTCAGCGCGGTCGTGGTTATGTGCCGGCTTCTACCCGAATTCATTCGGAAGAAGATGAGCGCCCAATCGGCCGTCTGCTGGTCGACGCATGCTACAGCCCTGTAGAGCGTATTGCCTACAATGTTGAAGCAGCGCGTGTAGAACAGCGTACCGACCTGGACAAGCTGGTCATCGAAATGGAAACCAACGGCACAATCGATCCTGAAGAGGCGATTCGTCGTGCGGCAACCATTCTGGCTGAACAACTTGAAGCTTTCGTTGACTTACGTGATGTACGTCAGCCGGAAGTTAAAGAAGAGAAACCAGAATTCGATCCGATCCTGCTGCGCCCTGTTGACGATCTGGAATTGACTGTCCGCTCTGCTAACTGCCTCAAAGCAGAAGCTATCCACTATATCGGTGATCTGGTACAGCGTACTGAGGTTGAGCTTCTTAAGACGCCTAACCTTGGTAAAAAATCTCTTACTGAGATTAAAGACGTGCTGGCTTCCCGTGGACTGTCTCTGGGCATGCGCCTGGAAAACTGGCCACCGGCAAGCATCGCTGACGAGTAACCGGATCACAGGTTAAGGTTTTACTGAGAAGGATAAGGTCATGCGCCATCGTAAGAGTGGTCGTCAACTGAACCGCAACAGCAGCCATCGCCAGGCTATGTTCCGCAATATGGCAGGTTCACTGGTTCGTCATGAAATCATCAAGACGACTCTGCCGAAAGCGAAAGAGCTGCGTCGCGTAGTTGAGCCGCTGATTACTCTTGCCAAGACTGATAGCGTAGCTAATCGTCGTCTGGCATTCGCCCGTACTCGTGATAACGAGATCGTGGCAAAACTGTTTAACGAACTGGGCCCGCGTTTCGCGAGCCGCGCCGGTGGTTACACTCGCATTCTGAAGTGTGGCTTCCGTGCAGGCGACAACGCGCCGATGGCATACATCGAGCTGGTTGATCGTTCAGAGAAAACAGAAGCTGCTGCAGAGTAATCTGTAGTAACGTAAAAAAACCCGCCTCGGCGGGTTTTTTTATATCCGTCATATCCCCACTTACCTACAATATCTGTACTCTTTTTGTTCATCACTGGAGTGTTGTATGTGGTTACTGGACCAGTGGGCAGAGCGCCATATTATTGATGCACAGTCTAAAGGTGAGTTTGATGGTTTGCCTGGTACAGGAGAACCGTTGGTTCTTGATGATGATTCCCACATTCCACCTGAACTTCGAGCCGGATTCCGTTTATTAAAAAATGCTGGATGTCTTCCTGCTGAGCTAGAGCAGCGCAGAGAGGCAATACAGCTGCTTGAAATACTTGCAGGGATCCGCAAAGATGATCCCCATTATCAGGAAGTGAGTCGAAGACTGTCACTACTGGAACTGAAACTTCGGCAAGCTGGACTCAGCACCGAGTTTTTACACGGTGAATACGCAGATAAGCTGCTACAGAAGATCAACGACGAATAGCGGAGATAGCATGTACCGTATTGGTGAATTAGCGAAACTGGCTGACGTGACGCCTGATACTATCCGCTACTATGAAAAGCAGCAGATGATGGAACATGAAATACGTACAGAAGGCGGGTTTCGTCTCTATACGGAAAGCGATCTTCAGCGTCTAAAGTTTATTCGCTATGCCCGTCAGCTTGGTTTCACTCTGGAATCGATCCGCGAACTGCTTTCGATCCGCATCGATCCCGAACACCATACCTGCCAGGAATCAAAAGGGATCGTCCAGGAAAGATTGCAGGAAGTGGAAGCGAGAATAGCTGAGCTTCAGGCGATGCAACGGTCGCTGCAGCGATTGAATGACGCGTGTTGTGGTAAGGCACACAGCAGCGTGTACTGCTCTATCCTTGAAGCACTTGAGCAAGGCGCCAGTGGATCACCATCAGGCTGTTGATTTATTGAACGGTCAGGTCTACACTCGCGGCGTAAATTACGACAACCGGAGGTATTATGAGTCGTTATCAGCACACTAAAGGGCAGATAAAAGATAACGCCATTGAGGCGCTTCTACATGACCCACTGTTCAGGCAGCGCGTTGAGAAAAATAAGAAAGGGAAAGGAAGTTATCTACGTAAAGGTAAACATGGTAACCGGGGTAACTGGGAGGCCAGTGGCAAGAAAGTCATTCACTTTTTTACCACTGGCCTTCTTGTTTCAGTGAGTGCTTAAGAGCGGTTATTCTGTTCTTTCAGCAGGTCACGAATTTCACTCAGCAATACTTCTTCTTTCGATGGCGCCGGCGGTGCTGCTGGCTCTTCCGCTTTTTTACGGTTCAGTTTGTTGATCAGCTTGATTGCCATAAAGATAGCAAACGCAACAATAACGAAATCAAAGATATTCTGAATAAATACACCGTAATGCATAACGACTGCAGGGATATCTCCCTGTGCATCACGTAGTGTTAAAGCAAACTGTTTAAAATCAATTCCACCAATTAACAACCCCAGCGGCGGCATGATGATATCGGCAACCAGTGATGAAACAATCTTCCCAAATGCCGCACCAATAATGACACCCACTGCCAAATCGACAACATTCCCGCGCATCGCGAATTCGCGAAATTCTTTAATAATGCTCATCTTATTCTCCCTATGCAGCTGACGTTTATAAGTTTAACAAATGTTTAGGCAATTTCCATTTATGTATTAACTAAATAGAAATTTATTAAACCATGAAAAATAAAGGGAAATAACTTAGGCGCAGTTTCAGCGCCCAAATTATTACAGGAAGAACGGACTTGGCTGGAATAGTCGCTCGACGTCGGTAATAAACTTTTTATCTGTCAGGAACATAATTACGTGATCGCCCTGTTCAATACGCAGGTTATCATTGGCAATCATCACATCGTTACCACGCACAACGGCGCCAATAATGGTTCCTGGTGGAAGTTTAATTTCATCAATTGAGCGACCCACAACCCGTGACGTCGTTTCATCACCGTGTGCAACGGCTTCAATGGCTTCCGCGACGCCACGGCGCAGTGAAGATACACCAACAATATCCGCTTTACGCACATGACTGAGCAGCGCAGAGATGGTTGCCTGCTGCGGTGAAATCGCAATATCGATCACGCTGCCTTGTACCAGATCGACGTATGCTCTGCGTTGGATCAACACCATCACTTTCTTGGCGCCCATCCGTTTGGCAAGCATCGCCGACATGATATTCGCTTCATCATCGTTGGTTACCGCAATGAACAGATCAACCTGATCGATATGTTCTTCCGCCAGCAGCTCTTGATCCGAGGCATCACCAAAAAAGACGATCGTATTTTGCAGTTTCTCTGCAAGCTCGGATGCGCGCTGTTGATTACGTTCAATCAGTTTGACGCTGTAATCTTTTTCTAGTCGCCGTGCCAGCCCGGCGCCAATATTACCACCGCCCACTAACATAATGCGTTTGTAAGGCTTTTCCAGACGCTGTAATTCGCTCATTACGGCGCGAATATGCTGCGAGGCCGCGATGAAGAAAACTTCATCACCCGCTTCAACAATGGTAGAACCTTGCGGACGGATCGGTCGGTCATGACGGAAAATCGCCGCAACGCGGGTATCGATGTGCGGCATATGCTCACGCATTGTCGACAGCGCATTACCAATCAGCGGCCCACCGTAATAGGCTTTCACCACGGCCAGGCTGACTTTTCCTTCGGCAAAATTCACTACCTGCAATGCGCCCGGATATTCAATCAGGCGATAAATGCTATCGATAACCAGTTGCTCAGGCGCAATCAGGTGATCGATAGGCACCGCATCAGATTGAAATAGCTTGTCCGCATCACGAACGTAATCCGGTGAACGAATACGAGCGATACGATTAGGCGTGTTAAACAGTGAATAAGCTACCTGGCAGGCAACCATATTTGTTTCATCTGAGCTGGTTACGGCAACCAGCATATCGGCATCGTCAGCACCGGCTTCACGTAGAACGCGGGGATGCGAACCATGCCCTTGCACGACACGGAGATCAAACTTGTCCTGCAGGCTACGCAGGCGCTCACCATTGGTATCGACTACCGTGATATCGTTGTTCTCTCCGACCAGGTTTTCAGCCAGCGTACCGCCAACTTGCCCTGCGCCCAGAATGATAATTTTCATCAGTCGCGACCCGTTATCTCATCACTTTTTGATTAGCTTAGCGTAAAAGAAGCCATCACCATCTTCCGCACTCGGTAAATTCTGACGTCCAGGTTTTTCCGGCGTACCAGTGACGCTTAATACCGCATCTGGCGTGCGTGCAAGGAAGGCGGCAATTTGCTGTTGGTTTTCTTCTGGCAGGATAGAGCAGGTTGCATAAACCAGCGTGCCGCCAGGTTTAAGATGTGGCCAGGTTGCATTCAGGATTTCAGCCTGCAACTGGGCAAGTTCAGCAATATCCCGGTCGCGACGCAGCCATTTGATATCCGGATGGCGACGGATCACTCCGGTGGCAGAACACGGAGCGTCCAGCAAAATACGGTCAAACTGTTGTTCACCGCACCACTGCTGTGGATAGCGGCCATCACCCTGTTTTACGGTTGCCTTCATACCCAGACGTTTTAGATTGTCGAAAACGCGCGATAAGCGTTTTTCATCAACATCGACAGCCATTACGTTAGCGTGCGGAGCAACTTCCAGAATGTGAGTGGTTTTGCCCCCCGGCGCACAGCATAGGTCGAGGATCTGTTCACCGTCCTCCGGCAACAGATAATTTATGCATCCTTGAGCGGAAGCATCCTGGACGGTTACCCAGCCTTCATCAAAACCAGGGAGGGCGTGCACAGGAGCTGGCGTTTCCAGACGCACTGCATCCGGGTAATCTGGATGCGGGAAACCGGTTAATCCCGCTTCGGTCAGCAGGTCCAGCCAGGCATCGCGCGTATGATGGTTACGATTGACACGTAACCACATCGGCGGTCGCTGGTTATTGGCTTCAAGAATGGCTTCCCACTGCTGCGGATAAGCGGTCTTAATACGTTTCACCAGCCAGGAGGGGTGTAAGAAACGTAAATCGCTTTGAGAGAATTCAGCCAGTAGCTCTTCTTGACGGCGCTGAAACTGGCGCAGCACGCCGTTGATCAGCCCTTTAAGCTGCGGACGCTTAATAACGACTGCACCTTCTACGGTCTCTGCCAAAGCAGCATGCGGTGGAATACGAGTATGCAGCAGTTGGTAGAAGCCCACCATGATCAGATAGTGAACAGTGCGCTGTTTGCCCGTCATTGGACGTTCCATCAACTGCTGGATCATCCACTCCAGTTGGGAGAGTGTACGCAACACGCCGAAGCAAAGCTCCTGCAACAGTGCTTTGTCTTTATCGGCAACTTTTTGCTGCATGGCGGGCAGCACGTTGCTTAATGATTGTCCCTTTTCGACAACTTGTTCGACGGCCTGGGCCGCCATACTGCGTAAATTAAGATGTTTTTTCATAAGCGCAAAAATAAAAATGCCCGGAGATACCGGGCTTAAAGAGATGAACCGTCATACCAGACGGTTACCGGGTACAAACCATTCCCGGCGCGAATTAAGCAGATCCTGCGCGCTCATGGCTTTTTTACCGGCAGGTTGCAAAGAGACGAGATTCAGGATGCCGTCGCCCGTTGCGACCTGGATACCCTGTTTTGTCGCCTCAAGAATAGTGCCTGGTGCGGCCTGTGTGTTCGCTGTAATAACCGTAGCTTGCCAGACTTTCACTGGCTGGCCGTCGATTTCAAGCCAACTCATTGGCCACGGGTTAAAGGCGCGGATGCAGCGTTCCAACTGAGCGGCTGAAAGCGACCAGTCGATACGGGCCTCTTCTTTGCTGAGTTTTTCTGCATGCGTAACCAGTGATTCATCTTGTACAACGGGTTTTATGGTGCCAGTCGCCAGCTGTTTTAGCGTTTCAATCAGCCCCTGAGGTCCTAAATCTGCCAGCTTATCGTATAACGAACCGCTGGTATCTTCTGCAGTTATCGGGCAGGACAGCTTAAGCAGCATATCACCGGTGTCGAGGCCAACATCCATCTGCATGATGGTCACACCAGTTTCGGCGTCGCCTGCCCACAGTGAGCGCTGGATTGGGGCTGCGCCACGCCAGCGTGGAAGCAGGGAACCGTGAACGTTGATACAACCCAGACGCGGCATTTCCAGTACGGCTTTTGGCAGAATCAGACCATATGCTACCACCACCATCACGTCTGCGCGTAAATCAGCAACCAGCTGCTGGTTTTCCTGAGGACGAAGAGAGACTGGTTGGAAGACCGGTATCCCTTTTTCTTCCGCCAGCACTTTTACCGGGCTGGGCATCAGCTTTTTACCGCGTCCCGCTGGGCGGTCCGGTTGGGTAAACACGCCAACGACGTTATGTCCAGAAGACAACAGCGCGTCGAGATGACGCGCTGCAAAGTCAGGTGTACCCGCAAAAATAATACGTAGTGAGTCTGACACGTTGATTCTTGTCCTTAAGCTCGGGCGTTCAGGCGGTCGAGTTTTTCAACTTTCTGACGAATGCGTTGTTGCTTCAACGGAGACAGATAATCGATAAACAGTTTACCGACCAGGTGATCCATTTCATGTTGAATGCAGATAGCCAGCAGGCCATCGGCTTCCAGTTCAAAAGATTTGCCGTTGCGATCGAGCGCACGAATTTTTACTTTCTCTGCGCGCGGTACTAACGCACGCTGTTCGGGGATAGACAGGCAGCCTTCTTCAATACCTGTTTCGCCGTCTTTTTCCAGCAGCTCTGGGTTAATGAGTACCAACTGCTCGTCGCGATTTTCAGAGACATCAATAACAATGATGCGCTGATGAATATCGACCTGAGTTGCTGCCAGACCGATACCTTCTTCGGCGTACATCGTCTCGAACATATCATCAACGATACGCTGAATTTCTGCATTCACTTCTTCGACCGGTTTTGCGACTTTGCGAAGGCGCTCGTCCGGAATATGTAACACTTGCAAAACTGACATAGTTATCCAGAGTTGTGTTCAGGAGTTGAAAAGATTATTACCTCTATTCTAGACAAAACCCCCTCTGATTGACAGCATCAGTGACCAATCGCAAAGATTGTCAGGACTGCTTGTGGCAGGGGAACAGGGATGACCAAAATCGAAATTTGGCTACGTTTAGCACAAGTGAATGAACTGTATGGTGATGAGATGGTGCGCGTTGCCCACTGGCTCAATACTCAGCCATGTATTAACAACGTGGTACTTCATCATGCTGGGCTCTCCCCCCGCCAGGCTCGGCGCTTTTTAACCTTTCCAGATCAGACGCTGGAAAAAACGCTGCGCTGGCTTGAACAGCCCAATCACCATTTTGTGGTTGCCGACAGCGAGCATTATCCGGCACAGCTCCGTGCAATTGAGGATTATCCTGGGGTGCTTTTTGTGGCAGGAAATCCCATATGCCTTAGCTCGTTTCAGGTTGCCGTCGTCGGTAGCCGACAGCACTCCTGGTATGGCGAACGCTGGGGGCGGCTGTTTTGTGAAAAGCTTGCAGCATGCGGCGTGACGATCACCAGCGGCCTGGCCCGGGGGATTGATGGTGTGGCGCATAATGCTGCGATAAACCGAGAAGGCACGAGTATTGCTGTGCTGGGAAATGGGCTTGAGACCATTCATCCACGACAGCATGTCAGTCTGGCTAAACGACTGATTGAGGCTGGAGGCGCACTGGTGTCTGAGTTCCCATTAGATACGCTTCCTTTGCCGCGCAATTTTCCCCGACGAAATCGCATTATTAGTGGTCTAAGTAAAGGAGTTCTGGTTGTAGAAGCTGCTCAGCGTAGCGGGTCACTGGTCACTGCGCGTTGTGCACTGGAACAAGGGCGGGAGGTTTTTGCGTTGCCTGGACCGATTGGGAGTCCGGGAAGTGAAGGTCCACATTGGCTTATTCAGCAGGGAGCCACGCTTGTGACGGCCCCAGAAGAAATTCTGGAAAATTTGCAATATGGGTTGCAATGGTTGCCAGATGAACCTGAAAAATCAATTTATTCGCCAGATCACGAAGAGGTGGCATTGCCATTTCCGGAGCTCCTGGCTAACGTAGGAGATGAGGTAACACCTGTTGACGTCGTCGCTGAACGTGCCGGCCAACCTGTGCCAGAGGTAGTGGCTCAACTGCTCGAACTGGAGTTAGCAGGATGGATCGCAGCTGTACCCGGCGGCTATGTCCGATTGAGGAGGGCATGCCATGTTCGACGTACTAATGTATTTGTTTGAGACATATATCCATAACGAAGCTGAGCTGCGTGTGGATCAGGACAAACTGGAACGGGATCTTACCGACGCTGGTTTTGATCGTGAAGACATCTACAACGCGTTACTTTGGCTGGAAAAGCTTGCTGATTATCAGGATGGTCTTGCCGAACCTATGCAACTGGCATCCGATCCTCTTTCTATACGTATTTATACCGCAGAAGAGTGCGATCGACTGGATGCAAGCTGTAGAGGGTTCCTGCTATTCCTGGAACAGATTCAGGTGCTAAACCTCGAAACACGAGAAATGGTCATTGAGCGCGTACTCGCGCTGGATACGGCAGAGTTCGATCTGGAAGACCTGAAGTGGGTGATCCTGATGGTGCTTTTCAATATTCCAGGTTGTGAAAATGCCTATCAGCAAATGGAAGAATTACTCTTTGAAGTGAATGAAGGTATGCTGCATTAATCAATCTTCATTCAGTATGAGTTGTTATGGCTAAATCAGCACTGTTTACGGTGCGTAAAAACGAGCCCTGCCCACAATGCGGGGCTGAACTGGTTATTCGTTCCGGGAAACACGGTCCGTTTCTCGGTTGTTCACACTATCCAGAATGCGATTACATCCGTCCGTTGAAATCTTCCGCGGACGGACATATTGTCAAAGTTCTGGAGGGTAAGCTTTGTCCTGCATGTGGCGCCGAGCTGGTGCTGAGACAGGGAAGATTCGGGATGTTTATTGGATGCAGCGATTATCCAACGTGTGAACACACCGAACTTATCGACAAGCCAGATGAAACAGCAATAGTCTGTCCTCAATGCCAGACTGGCCACCTGGTCCAGCGGCGTTCCCGTTATGGCAAAACGTTTTACTCCTGCGATCGCTATCCGGAGTGCCAGTTTGTCATTAACTTCAAACCGTTAGCCGGAGAGTGTCCTGAGTGCCATTATCCGCTACTCATCGAAAAGAAAACCGCGCAGGGTGTGAAGCATTTCTGTGCCAGTAAACAATGTGGAAAGCCGTTCTCGGCGGAATAAAAAAGTGAATAATAACCTGCCCACAGGCCCTATTGCTGCTGCGATAGCGGTTCTGAAACAAGAAAAAGTCATCGCCTATCCAACAGAAGCTGTATTTGGTGTCGGCTGCGATCCCGACAGCGAAACGGCTGTTACCCGTCTGTTGGAGCTAAAACAACGCCCAGTCGATAAAGGCTTAATTTTGATTGCGGCTAATTTTGACCAGCTTAAGCCCTATATTGACGATAGCAGCCTTACTGATGCTCAACGTGAGGCTGTGTTCGCTCGCTGGCCTGGTCCTGTCACCTTCGTTTTCCCTGCGCCTGCGACTACGCCCCGTTGGCTGACAGGTCGTTTTGACTCGCTGGCCGTGCGAGTCACCGATCATCCGCTGGTGGTTGCATTGTGCCAGGCTTATGGCAAACCGTTAGTCTCCACCAGTGCTAATTTGAGTGGCTTACCGCCTTGCAGAACGGTAGAGGAAGTCCGCGCGCAGTTTGGTACAGACTTTCCCGTAGTTGAAGGGGAGACCGGAGGGCGTTTGAATCCTTCGGAGATCCGTGATGCTCTGACCGGTGAACAGTTTCGACAGGGGTAATATGAAAGAAGCCTATGCTGTTTTTGGTAATCCGATAGCGCACAGTAAATCGCCCTTTATTCATCAGCAATTTGCAGAGCAGTTGAAAATTGATCATTCCTATGGACGTGTACTGGCACCTATCAATGATTTTGTGAATGCGCTGAATGCCTTTTTTGCTGAGGGCGGGAAGGGGGCAAATGTCACAGTGCCTTTTAAGGAAGAGGCGTTTGCGCGTGCCGATGAATTAACGGAGCGAGCATCGCTTGCTGGAGCGGTCAACACTCTTAAACGACTCGAGGATGGGCGTTTACTGGGAGATAACACGGATGGTATCGGCTTATTAAGCGATCTTGAACGTTTATCTTTCATTCGTCCCGGATCGCGAGTTCTGTTGATTGGCGCCGGTGGCGCATCCCGTGGGGTTTTATTACCTCTTCTTTCTCTGGATTGTGCGGTAACCATCGTTAACCGTACTGCTTCGCGCGCAGAAGAACTGGCGCAAATCTTCTCCCATACCGGCAGCGTGCAGGCGGTGGGAATGGACGAGCTTGATAATTACAGTTTTGATTTAATTATTAATGCGACATCCAGCGGAATTAGCGGTGAGGTACCTGCCATTCCGACATCGCTTATTCACTCATCTGTCTATTGCTATGACATGTTTTATCAGCAAGGGAATACACCGTTCCTTTCCTGGTGTGCTGAACATGGGGCGAAACAGTATGCCGATGGTCTGGGGATGCTGGTGGGACAAGCAGCGCACGCCGTTTTACTCTGGCATGGTGTATTGCCACAGATTGAGCCCGTCATCAAAAGCATGCAACAGGAAATGTCGGTATGAATCAGGCGATCCAGTTTCCCGATCGAGAAGAATGGCGGACGGATATTAGCGCCGTTGTTTTCCCTGCGTTGGTCCATGGTATGCAGTTAACATGCGCTATATCAGGGGAGACGTTGGCGTCCCGCTTTGGCGGCTGCACGCCTGAACAATGGCTGGAAATCTTTCAACAGCATCGCTGGGACCTGGAAGAAGAGGCCGAAGCATTGATCCAGGACCAGCAGGAAGACTCTCAGGGTTGGGTTTGGTTACTCTGATTTAAATACTCATCTTTCCATTTAACGTAGTTGTTAGCAGAGTATTTTAAGCCTGCTTTCTCTTCGTCACTTAATGGCCGGATCTGTTTAACCGGGCTACCCAGGTACAGATATCCACTCTCCAGGCGTTTGTTTTGCGGCACCAGGCTTCCTGCCCCAATCATAACGTCGTCTTCTACCACTACGCCGTCCAGTAAAATTGATCCCATACCGACCAATACGCGGTTGCCAACGATGCAGCCGTGTAGCATGACTTTATGACCGACCGTCACATCCTCACCCACGATCAATGGATTACCTTGCGGATTAGATGTGGATTTATGTGTGACATGGAGAACGCTGCCGTCCTGAATGTTTGTACGGGCGCCGATTTGTACATAGTTGACGTCGCCACGAATCGCAACCAACGGCCAAATCCCGACGTCATCAGCCAAACGAGTATCACCAATGACGACGCTACTGGTGTCGATCATCACGCGTTTTCCGATCTGTGGGAAAAGATCCTTATAAGGACGTAATACATCAGACATGTTTACCTCAACAAAAATAGAGCAGTAATGAAGACTTTGGTTGGATTATCGAGACTGTGCAAGTGATTTAGCTATCAAAAATCAGCCAAATTGTGCAGGAATATAGCGAAAGGGGTGAAAAACAAGCACTCAGCAAAAAAGATCCAAAAAATACTTGTGCTAAAAAATGGGATCCCTATAATGCGCCTCCATCGACACGGCGGATGTGAATCACTTCACGCAAACAGCCGGTTCGGTTGAAGAGAAAAACCTGAAAATGAGGGTTGACTCTGAAAGAGGAAAGCGTAATATACGCCACCTCGCGACAGAGCGCTAAAGCGCGTCGCAACTGCTCTTTAACAATTTATCAGACAATCTGTGTGGGCACTCGAAGATACGGATTCTTAACGTCGCAAGACGAAAAATGAATACCAAGTCTCTGAGTGAACACGTAATTCATTACGAAGTTTAATTCACGAGCATCAAACTTAAATTGAAGAGTTTGATCATGGCTCAGATTGAACGCTGGCGGCAGGCCTAACACATGCAAGTCGAACGGTAGCACAGAGGAGCTTGCTCCTTGGGTGACGAGTGGCGGACGGGTGAGTAATGTCTGGGAAACTGCCCGATGGAGGGGGATAACTACTGGAAACGGTAGCTAATACCGCATAATGTCGCAAGACCAAAGAGGGGGACCTTCGGGCCTCTTGCCATCGGATGTGCCCAGATGGGATTAGCTAGTAGGTGGGGTAACGGCTCACCTAGGCGACGATCCCTAGCTGGTCTGAGAGGATGACCAGCCACACTGGAACTGAGACACGGTCCAGACTCCTACGGGAGGCAGCAGTGGGGAATATTGCACAATGGGCGCAAGCCTGATGCAGCCATGCCGCGTGTATGAAGAAGGCCTTCGGGTTGTAAAGTACTTTCAGCGAGGAGGAAGGTGTTGTGGTTAATAACCGCAGCAATTGACGTTACTCGCAGAAGAAGCACCGGCTAACTCCGTGCCAGCAGCCGCGGTAATACGGAGGGTGCAAGCGTTAATCGGAATTACTGGGCGTAAAGCGCACGCAGGCGGTCTGTCAAGTCGGATGTGAAATCCCCGGGCTCAACCTGGGAACTGCATCCGAAACTGGCAGGCTAGAGTCTTGTAGAGGGGGGTAGAATTCCAGGTGTAGCGGTGAAATGCGTAGAGATCTGGAGGAATACCGGTGGCGAAGGCGGCCCCCTGGACAAAGACTGACGCTCAGGTGCGAAAGCGTGGGGAGCAAACAGGATTAGATACCCTGGTAGTCCACGCCGTAAACGATGTCGACTTGGAGGTTGTGCCCTTGAGGCGTGGCTTCCGGAGCTAACGCGTTAAGTCGACCGCCTGGGGAGTACGGCCGCAAGGTTAAAACTCAAATGAATTGACGGGGGCCCGCACAAGCGGTGGAGCATGTGGTTTAATTCGATGCAACGCGAAGAACCTTACCTACTCTTGACATCCACGGAACTTGGCAGAGATGCCTTGGTGCCTTCGGGAACCGTGAGACAGGTGCTGCATGGCTGTCGTCAGCTCGTGTTGTGAAATGTTGGGTTAAGTCCCGCAACGAGCGCAACCCTTATCCTTTGTTGCCAGCGATTCGGTCGGGAACTCAAAGGAGACTGCCAGTGATAAACTGGAGGAAGGTGGGGATGACGTCAAGTCATCATGGCCCTTACGAGTAGGGCTACACACGTGCTACAATGGCATATACAAAGAGAAGCGACCTCGCGAGAGCAAGCGGACCTCATAAAGTATGTCGTAGTCCGGATTGGAGTCTGCAACTCGACTCCATGAAGTCGGAATCGCTAGTAATCGTGGATCAGAATGCCACGGTGAATACGTTCCCGGGCCTTGTACACACCGCCCGTCACACCATGGGAGTGGGTTGCAAAAGAAGTAGGTAGCTTAACCTTCGGGAGGGCGCTTACCACTTTGTGATTCATGACTGGGGTGAAGTCGTAACAAGGTAACCGTAGGGGAACCTGCGGTTGGATCACCTCCTTACCTTAAAGAAACGTTCTTTGTAGTGCTCACACAGATTGTCTGATGAAAATTAGCAGTAAGAAAATCTCTGCAGGCTTGTAGCTCAGGTGGTTAGAGCGCACCCCTGATAAGGGTGAGGTCGGTGGTTCAAGTCCACTCAGGCCTACCAAATTCGCCTCCGTGCTGTGTTACGGCGATGCTCGCATACTTCAGTATGCTTCGCACCACCGCGCCTTGCCCGGAAACGAATTAGGGTACAGAGATTAGCATTTACGATGGGGTTATAGCTCAGCTGGGAGAGCGCCTGCCTTGCACGCAGGAGGTCTGCGGTTCGATCCCGCATAGCTCCACCATCCCTTACTGCAAAAACACAAGAAAACTTCAGAGTGTACCTGAAAAGGTTCACTGCGAAGTTTTGCTCTTTAAAAATCTGGATCAAGCTGAAAATTGAAACGACACACTGTTTCATTTCTCCGTAAACAAGAAATGAAAAGCGGTGTGTCCGAGTCTCTCAAATTTTCGCAACACTGAAGTGTTTTACGAAACATCTTCGGGTTGTGAGGTTAAGCGACTAAGCGTACACGGTGGATGCCCTGGCAGTCAGAGGCGATGAAGGACGTGCTAATCTGCGATAAGCGTCGGTAAGGTGATATGAACCGTTATAACCGGCGATTTCCGAATGGGGAAACCCAGTGTGATTCGTCACACTATCATTACGTGAATACATAGCGTAATGAAGCGAACCGGGGGAACTGAAACATCTAAGTACCCCGAGGAAAAGAAATCAACCGAGATTCCCCCAGTAGCGGCGAGCGAACGGGGAGCAGCCCAGAGTCTGAATCAGCATGTGTGGTAGTGGAACGGTCTGGAAAGTCCGGCGATACAGGGTGATAGCCCCGTACACAAAAGTGCATGTGTTGTGAACTCGAAGAGTAGGGCGGGACACGTGGTATCCTGTCTGAATATGGGGGGACCATCCTCCAAGGCTAAATACTCCTGACTGACCGATAGTGAACCAGTACCGTGAGGGAAAGGCGAAAAGAACCCCGGCGAGGGGAGTGAAAAAGAACCTGAAACCGTGTACGTACAAGCAGTGGGAGCCTCTTTATGGGGTGACTGCGTACCTTTTGTATAATGGGTCAGCGACTTATATTCTGTAGCAAGGTTAACCGAATAGGGGAGCCGAAGGGAAACCGAGTCTTAACTGGGCGTTAAGTTGCAGGGTATAGACCCGAAACCCGGTGATCTAGCCATGGGCAGGTTGAAGGTTGGGTAACACTAACTGGAGGACCGAACCGACTAATGTTGAAAAATTAGCGGATGACTTGTGGCTGGGGGTGAAAGGCCAATCAAACCGGGAGATAGCTGGTTCTCCCCGAAAGCTATTTAGGTAGCGCCTCGTGAATTCATCTTCGGGGGTAGAGCACTGTTTCGGCTAGGGGGTCATCCCGACTTACCAACCCGATGCAAACTGCGAATACCGAAGAATGTTATCACGGGAGACACACGGCGGGTGCTAACGTCCGTCGTGAAGAGGGAAACAACCCAGACCGCCAGCTAAGGTCCCAAAGTCATGGTTAAGTGGGAAACGATGTGGGAAGGCACAGACAGCCAGGATGTTGGCTTAGAAGCAGCCATCATTTAAAGAAAGCGTAATAGCTCACTGGTCGAGTCGGCCTGCGCGGAAGATGTAACGGGGCTAAACCATGCACCGAAGCTGCGGCAGCGACACTATGTGTTGTTGGGTAGGGGAGCGTTCTGTAAGCCGTTGAAGGTGGCCTGTGAGGGTTGCTGGAGGTATCAGAAGTGCGAATGCTGACATAAGTAACGATAATGCGGGTGAAAAACCCGCACGCCGGAAGACCAAGGGTTCCTGTCCAACGTTAATCGGGGCAGGGTGAGTCGACCCCTAAGGCGAGGCCGAAAGGCGTAGTCGATGGGAAACAGGTTAATATTCCTGTACTTGGTGTTACTGCGAAGGGGGGACGGAGAAGGCTATGTTAGCCGGGCGACGGTTGTCCCGGTTTAAGCATGTAGGCGGAGATTCCAGGTAAATCCGGAGTCTTGTTAACGCTGAGGTGTGATGACGAGGCACTACGGTGCTGAAGTAACAAATGCCCTGCTTCCAGGAAAAGCCTCTAAGCATCAGGTAACACAAAATCGTACCCCAAACCGACACAGGTGGTCAGGTAGAGAATACCAAGGCGCTTGAGAGAACTCGGGTGAAGGAACTAGGCAAAATGGTGCCGTAACTTCGGGAGAAGGCACGCTGATATGTAGGTGAAGTGATTTACTCATGGAGCTGAAATCAGTCGAAGATACCAGCTGGCTGCAACTGTTTATTAAAAACACAGCACTGTGCAAACACGAAAGTGGACGTATACGGTGTGACGCCTGCCCGGTGCCGGAAGGTTAATTGATGGGGTTATCCGTAAGGAGAAGCTCTTGATCGAAGCCCCGGTAAACGGCGGCCGTAACTATAACGGTCCTAAGGTAGCGAAATTCCTTGTCGGGTAAGTTCCGACCTGCACGAATGGCGTAATGATGGCCAGGCTGTCTCCACCCGAGACTCAGTGAAATTGAACTCGCTGTGAAGATGCAGTGTACCCGCGGCAAGACGGAAAGACCCCGTGAACCTTTACTATAGCTTGACACTGAACACTGGTCCTTGATGTGTAGGATAGGTGGGAGGCTTTGAAGTGTGGACGCCAGTCTGCATGGAGCCAACCTTGAAATACCACCCTTTAATGGCTGGTGTTCTAACGTAGACCCGTAATCCGGGTTGCGGACAGTGTCTGGTGGGTAGTTTGACTGGGGCGGTCTCCTCCTAAAGAGTAACGGAGGAGCACGAAGGTTAGCTAATCCTGGTCGGACATCAGGAGGTTAGTGCAAAGGCATAAGCTAGCTTGACTGCGAGAGTGACGGCTCGAGCAGGTGCGAAAGCAGGTCTTAGTGATCCGGTGGTTCTGAATGGAAGGGCCATCGCTCAACGGATAAAAGGTACTCCGGGGATAACAGGCTGATACCGCCCAAGAGTTCATATCGACGGCGGTGTTTGGCACCTCGATGTCGGCTCATCACATCCTGGGGCTGAAGTAGGTCCCAAGGGTATGGCTGTTCGCCATTTAAAGTGGTACGCGAGCTGGGTTTAGAACGTCGTGAGACAGTTCGGTCCCTATCTGCCGTGGGCGCTGGAGAATTGAGGGGGGCTGCTCCTAGTACGAGAGGACCGGAGTGGACGCATCACTGGTGTTCGGGTTGTCATGCCAATGGCATTGCCCGGTAGCTAAATGCGGAAGAGATAAGTGCTGAAAGCATCTAAGCACGAAACTTGCCCCGAGATGAGTTCTCCCTGACCCTTTAAGGGTCCTGAAGGAACGTTGAAGACGACGACGTTGATAGGTCGGGTGTGTAAGCGTAGCGATACGTTGAGCTAACCGATACTAATGAACCGTGAGGCTTAACCTTACAACGCCGAAGATGTTTTGGCGAAAGAGACATCGAAATTCAGCTTGATTACAGATTACATCGACAGACCTGAGAGGTGTGTTGATAAACAGAATTTGCCTGGCGGCTGTAGCGCGGTGGTCCCACCTGACCCCATGCCGAACTCAGAAGTGAAACGCCGTAGCGCCGATGGTAGTGTGGGGTCTCCCCATGCGAGAGTAGGGAACTGCCAGGCATCAAATTTAGTGTGCTGATATGGCTCAGTTGGTAGAGCGCACCCTTGGTAAGGGTGAGGTCCCCAGTTCGACTCTGGGTATCAGCACCAGTTTTTCGGTTAAAGTTTGGCACTTAGAAAAGAATTTGTCTGGCGGCTGTAGCGCGGTGGTCCCACCTGACCCCATGCCGAACTCAGAAGTGAAACGCCGTAGCGCCGATGGTAGTGTGGGGTCTCCCCATGCGAGAGTAGGGAACTGCCAGACATCAAATAAAAACAAAAGGCCCAGTCTTTCGACTGGGCCTTTTGTTTTATCTGTTAAACGCCAGTGCTGTATCCGGCGCATGGCTTTAATGGATAACCTGCGACAAAAACGCACGCGTGCGTTCAGATTTGGGGTGAGCAAAAAACTCATCCGGTGCTGCCTGTTCAACAATCTCGCCAAGATCCATAAAGATCACCCGGTCGGCCACTGTACGGGCAAAGCCCATTTCATGGGTAACACACAGCATGGTCATGCCTGATTGTGCCAGACCTATCATGGTATCAAGCACTTCTTTTACCATTTCAGGATCCAACGCTGATGTGGGTTCATCGAATAACATGATTTTGGGTTTCATGCACAGTGAGCGTGCAATGGCCACGCGCTGTTGCTGCCCACCAGAGATTTGCCCAGGATACTTATACGCATGTTCAGCAATGCGAACTCGCTCAAGGTAGTGCATTGCCAGAGCTTCAGCCTCTTTTTTCGGCATCTTTTGTACCCAGATTGGTGCCAGCGTGCAGTTTTGCAGGACCGTCAAATGAGGAAAGAGATTAAAGTGCTGAAAAACCATGCCAACTTCTTGTCTGACGCGCTCAATATTGCGGATATCTTCATTGAGTTCGATCCCATCCACCACAATACGTCCTTGCTGATGCTCTTCCAGATGGTTGATACAGCGGATAGTTGTCGATTTACCCGAACCGGAAGGTCCGCATAATACGATGCGTTCTCCCTGCTTTACCTTCAGGTTGATGTTTTTCAGGACGTGAAACTGTCCGTACCATTTGTTGACGTTTTCCAGCGTAATCATCGCGTCGGTAGACGGCATTAATAATTGGCTCATAAATTCCTCAGTGCGGTGTACGCCCGGTGTTAAAACGTTTTTCCAGATGTTGGCTGTAACGCGACATGCTAAAACAGAAGATCCAGTAAATCAGTGCAGCGAAAACATATCCTTCCGTCGACATACCCAACCATGAAGGGTCTACAGTTGCCTGCTGCACGCTACTGAAGAGATCAAACAGGCCGATGATGATGACCAGACTGGTATCCTTAAACAGGGCGATAATCGTGTTAACCAGACCCGGAATAACCAGCTTGAGGGCTTGCGGAAGAATGACCAGCCCTTGCGTTTTCCAGTACCCTAACGCCAGTGATTCAGCGGCTTCATACTGACCTTTTGGTAGGGCCTGTAACCCTCCGCGAACCACTTCTGCGACATACGCCGACTGGAAAAGAATCACGCCGACCAGCGCCCGGATAAGTTTGTCGATACTGGTCCCTTCGGACATAAACAGAGGAAGCATGACCGAGGACATAAAAAGGACGGTAATCAACGGCACACCGCGCCAGAACTCAATGAAAATGACGGATAAAATCCGCACGACTGGCATATGAGACCGACGTCCAAGCGCCAGTAAAATACCCCACGGAAGCGCGCCCGCAATCCCCACGGATGCAATGATAAGCGTCAGTGTTAATCCGCCCCACTGTCGGGTTTCTACGCGCTCAAGTCCGAAAAAACCACCGTACATCAACCACCAGACCACCACGGGATAAACGACGGCCCAGACGGCGATATAGCGGCCACGGTGAGGCATAGATTTCCAGAACATAGGGACGATAGAGGCCAGGCCAATGATCAGGGCCAGATTTACGCGCCAGCGCTGATCGTGGGGATAAAGTCCATACATGAATTGCCCAAAGCGTTCATGAATGAACACCCAGCAAGCCCCTGCTTTGGTGCAGTCTGCGCGGGTTGAACCGACCCAGTTGGCCTGAAAGAATACCCAGTTCAGCAGTGGCGGAAGAAATGACCAAATCAGCCAAATGCACAGCAGCGTGAGCAGGCTATTTGACCAACTGGAGAACAGGTTTTTACGCACCCAGAGTAGACTGCGGCTTGCCGGGTTACTGTTCTGACGCGAGGGGTGAGACAGCAGTGCTTTTGTCATCATGGCTCCTTAGCGCTCAATCAGTGCAATACGGCGGTTATAAATATTCATCAGCAGAGAAATGCTCAGGCTGATGATCAGGTACACCGACATCGTGATAGCAATGGTTTCAATGGCTTGCCCTGTTTGATTGAGTACCGTGCCGGCAAACAGTGAAACCATATCCGGGTAGCCAATAGCGGCCGCAAGAGAGGAGTTTTTGACGATATTCAGATACTGGCTGGTTAATGGGGGAATGATGACGCGCAGCGCCTGTGGGATGATCACCTGGCGCAGTGTCACCGGATTTGGTAGACCCAGTGAGCGTGCTGCTTCATGTTGGCCATAAGGAACGGCCTGGATTCCCGCTCGAATAATTTCTGCAATAAACGCCGAGGTATACACTGAAAGCGCCAGCGTCAGGGCAGCCAGTTCGGGAATAAGCACCATACCGCCACGGAAGTTAAAACCGCGAAGGGCGGGGATATCCCAGTGAAGCGCTGCGCCAAACAGCCACTGTGAGATCATCGGTAAAAGCACGATCAGCGCCAGAGCCGTGGGCCAGGTCCGGCGTAGCTGACCGGTTTTAGTCTGGTGCATTCTGTTGTAGCGAAATAGCCCGATAGTGACGACGATAGTGATAATTACAGCGCCGCAAAAGGCAAAAAATCCTTCTCCCATTTGCGGTGCCGGAATATAGAGCCCCCGGTTACTCAGAAACATCAAGTCCAGCGCGTTAACGGCCTGACGTGGGCCGGGCAGGTTACGTAATACGGCGAAATACCAAAAGAAGATCTGCAGCAGCGGCGGTATATTGCGGAACGTTTCGATGTAGATCGTCGAGAGCTTTCGTAATAACCAGTTATCTGACAGGCGTGCCAGTCCGAGAAAGAAACCAATAATTGATGCGAAAACAATACACAGTGCAGAAACCAATAGCGTATTGAGTAGGCCAACGATAAAGACACGGCCATACGTATCGCCTTGCTCGTAATCGATCAGATGCTGGACAATACCAAATCCGGCGCTGCGATCGAGAAAAGAGAATCCCGAGGTAATACCGCTATTGTTCAGGTTATTTATCGTGTTATGGATGAGATAGACCGCAATGCAGATGACCGCAATGACGGCAAGTATTTGAAATAACCAGGCGCGGACCGCAGGGTTAGAAAAGGATAACGATCCTTTTACGATTGAGCGGCGATGGAACATAAGAAAACCTCGGTAACTATGACTCTGGACTGAGCGCCGCAGTCGCGGCACCCGTTACATCACTACGCATTAGCGCACCGGTGGCGCATATTGAATGCCACCGTTATTCCAGAGGTTGTTCTGTCCACGTTTGATCTTCAGTGGGCTTTCCGATCCCACGTTACGCTCAAAGATCTCCGAGTAGTTACCTACCTGCTTGATAATGTTGTAAGCCCATTTGTTATCAAGCTTCAGATCCTTGCCATAATCCCCTTCTTTGCCTAACAGGTGTGCCATATCCGGCGTTGCAGGATTAGCCGCTTTTTCATCGACGTTTTTCGAGTTAACGCCCATTTCTTCCGCATTCAGCATGGCGAACAGCGTCCAGCGAACAATGGAGAACCACTCATCGTCTCCACGACGTACAACAGGTCCCAGCGGTTCTTTAGAAATAACTTCAGGCAGGACAATCCATTCCGCAGGGTTACTCAGCTTGATTCGCAGGGCGTACAACTGAGACTGGTCGGAAGCCAGCGTGTCGCAGCGTCCAGATTCCAGAGCTTTAGCTGATTCATCCGAGCGGTCAAAAGTGACAGGGGTGTACTTCATGTTGTTGGCTTTAAAGTAGTCAGCCACGTTCAGTTCGGTATCTGTTCCTGCCTGGATACAAACCGTTGCGCCATCCAGCTCTTTAGCACTCTTGAGACCCGCTTTATTGTGGGTAAGAAAACCAATGCCGTCGTAATACGTTACGCCAGTGAAAGACATTCCCATTCCTGCGTCACGAGAGGAGGTCCAGGTGGTATTACGAGAGAGCATGTCGACTTCACCAGATTGTAGTGCGGTAAAGCGTTCTTTGGCGGTGAGCGGGGTATATTTTACTTTGCTATCATCGCCAAATACGGCGGAGGCAACGCCACGACATACGTCGACATCAATACCTGAGAACTTACCGCTTGCATCGGCATAAGAAAAGCCAGGCAACCCGTCACTGATCCCACACTGCACAAAACCTTTTTTCTTTACGGCATCAAGTGTTGCGCCGGCATGTGCCTGATTTGCAACCGCAAGCAACACGCCGGCCGCTGCCAGGCTGGCTATTATCATCTTTTTCATAGAGCATCCTGTGTGGAGGAATTATTGTTATGGAAACGTTCTGAAAACGTCTTTTACCTGTCTGTGGCTATGGCCATACTCTTTTAAGCAAAGGTAGTGCCAGGTTTTTGCGCACGATTATTCGACGCAATATCCAGAGTGTAGACAGGAAAAAATAAATGCAGCGCCCTGAAGTGGTGCAAAATTGAAACGTAAGCCACATTTCGGCGCAAAAAATTTAAAAATCAAACCGGACGCGTGATAACGATTTCGTACGTTAATATTGATGACGTGAGAATAATGAAAAGAAAGGGCGCTGTTACGAAGAACTGAAAAAATGCTAATTTCAAATCGTGGATATGTGAGGCAAATCTATAATAATTTTATTATACGTTGAGTGCTATATACCAACGTTTTGTCTTATATGAAGATTTAATTCTTATTGCAAAAAGCGCGGTACCCACCGCGCTTTTAAGAAGATTTATTTGGTCAGGGCGACTATCCCAAGCGTCAGCCCGGCAACGGCTGCTGCGCCACCGGCGATGGCACCGGCTGTTTCCCAGTTATCCTGCGTGGTGCCTTTCATACAGGTATTGGTATGAACCAGGCGCCCCTGATCGTCGTATACAGGTACGCAAGGAGAATCGTGTGCACAGCCGGCCAGGAATGCGGTAAGCAATGCAACGGATATTAATCTTTTCATGGTGTTACCTCAAAAATAAGCGTTTCGCTAATTGAGCAAAGACAAACGCTAAGCCATCTGCGAACTCGGCGATTATTTTACCACTTCTTAAAAAAATACTGACATGAGGAATAATCTCAATTCATGTGGATTGTAAAAATAATGGATAAAAAGAAAGGTGATTCGCGATTTTTTCAGGAAGGGTTTATTAGAAATAAATGGCTATCTTATTAATAAATAAAGAGGGGCATCTTAGGTGAAAAAGGCGTCCGAAGACGCCTTAATTTTACAAATTAATTGTTGCGCCGACTAAAACGCCGTCTGACGACAACGAAGAAGACGGGGACGAAGAAGATTGCTAACAATGTCGCGGTCAGCATACCTCCCATTACACCTGTACCGACCGCATTCTGTGCCCCGCTACCCGCTCCGTGGCTGATAACCAGAGGCATAACCCCCAGAATAAACGCCAGGGATGTCATCAGGATTGGACGAAGACGCATGCGTGACGCCTCCAGTGTGGCTTCAATCAACCCTTTACCTTCTTTATCCATCAGGTCTTTGGCAAACTCCACGATAAGGATAGCGTTTTTGGCGGAAAGACCGATGGTAGTCAGCAGACCTACCTGGAAGTAAACGTCGTTATTCAGACCGCGTATGGACGCCGCCAGAAGCGCACCGACCACGCCGAGCGGTACAACCAACATGACTGAAAATGGAATAGACCAGCTCTCATACAATGCGGCGAGACACAGGAAGACGACGATTAACGAAATAGCGTATAACGCAGGTGCCTGATTGCCGGAGAGCCGTTCCTGATATGACATCCCCGTCCAGTCATAGCCGATACCGGTTGGCAGCTGTGCTGCCAGGTTTTCCATGAGCGCCATGGCTTCACCGGTGCTTCGACCCGGCGCGGCCTCTCCCAGTATTTCCATTGATGGCATACCGTTGTAACGCTCCAGGCGGGGTGAACCATAAATCCAATGCGACGAACTGAATGCAGAGAATGGCACCATTTCACCATTCCCACTACGTACGTAGAGATTGTTGATGTCGTTGGGTAACATACGGAACGGCGCGTCAGCCTGAACGTATACCTTTTTCACTCGGCCATGATCGATAAAATCGTTCACATAGGTGCCGCCAAGGGCCGTGGAAATCGTTTGGTTTATATCCGACAGACTTACGCCTAACGCCTGGGCTTTTTCCTGATCAATATCCAGCTTAAATTGCGGGGTATCTTCCAGACCGTTAGGGCGCACGCGCACCAGTAAATCTGGATGCTCTCTCACCATACCCAGCAACTGGTTCCGGGCTTTCGTCAGTTCTGTATGACCGAGGTTAGCCTGATCAATTAACTGAAAATCAAAGCCGGTCGCGGTACCCAGTTCAAGGATGGCAGGCATGTTGAACGGGAACACCAGTCCATCTTTAATCTGGCTGAACGCCCTGGTCGCACGTTCGACGATAGCCGTCACGCCGTTTTCATCGCCCGAACGCTCTTCCCATGGTTTGAGGCTAATAAAGACGATACCGGAGTTCTGTCCCTGGCCGCTAAAGCTGAAGCCATTAACGGTGAACACCGATTTTACGTTCGCTTTTTCCTGGTTGAGGTAGTAATTCTGAATCTGATCCAGCACCTGCTGTGTGCGCGTCTGTGTCGCACCGGCAGGAAGTTGCACCATTGTCATAAAGACCCCCTGATCCTCATCGGGCAAGAAGGAGGTAGGGAGGCGTAAAAACAGAACTGCCATTCCGCCGACGATAAGAACATATAGCAACAAGTAGCGTCCGGTTTTGCGCAGAATACCGCTGATACTATTGCTGTAATGCCCGACGCTTTTATCGAACAGGGCGTTAAACCATCCGAAAAAACCGCCTTTCTTTTCAACATGTCCGGCGGAAACGGGTTTTAGCAGCGTTGCGCAAAGCGCTGGCGTAAGAATCAGGGCGACCAGAACAGAAAGCGCCATCGCTGAAACAATGGTCAGAGAGAACTGGCGGTAAATGGCGCCGGTCGAGCCGCCAAAGAACGCCATGGGGATAAATACCGCCGAGAGCACCATCGCGATCCCGACCAGTGCGCCCTGGATCTGGACCATGGATTTCTGCGTCGCCTCTTTGGGCGGCAGTTTCTCTTCCGCCATGACGCGTTCGACGTTTTCTACTACCACGATGGCGTCATCGACCAGCAGGCCGATGGCCAGCACCATTCCGAACATCGTTAGCGTGTTGATGGAGAATCCGAATGCGGCGAGGATCGCGAATGTTCCCAACAGCACGACAGGCACTGCGATAGTTGGAATCAGCGTGGCGCGCAGATTTTGCAGGAACAGGTACATCACCAGGAAGACGAGGATGATGGCTTCAAACAGCGTTTTCACCACCTCGTTAATCGAGATTTTTACAAATGGTGTAGTGTCATAGGGGTAAACCACTTGCAAACCTTGCGGGAAGAAAGGTTGTAACTCAGCCAGCTTTGCTTTGACGCCTGCGGCAGTATCCAGCGCGTTTGCACCGGTCGCCAGCTTAATGCCCAGGCCTGTTGCAGGCTGACCATTAATTTTCGTCACCATGTTATAGTTTTCGCCGCCGAGTTCGATGCGGGCTACATCTCTGAGGTGAACCATTGAGCCATCCTGGCCCACCTTCAGCGTTATGCGACCAAACTCTTCCGGCGTTTTCAGGCGTGTCTGAGCGATAATGGAGGCATTAAGTTGTTGACCCTGGACGGATGGCGCGCCTCCCAGTTGGCCTGCGGCAATCTGATTGTTTTGCGTTCTCAGTTGATTGATAACGTCCAGAGGAGTCAACTGATATTTGTTCATTGCGTTGCTGTCGAGCCAGATGCGCATTGCGTACTGTGCACCAAACATCTGGACATCGCCGACACCTGCTGTTCGGCTTATTGCGTCTTTAACGTTAGACGCCACATAGTCGGAAATATCATCCTGCGTCAGATTGTTATTATCGGAGACAAAACCCGCCACCATCAGGAAACCGCTACTGGATTTCTCGACGCTGATCCCCTGCTGCTGTACTTCCTGTGGCAGTAAGGGCATCGCTAACTGTAATTTGTTTTGCACCTGGACCTGTGCGATATCCGGGTCAGTACCCGACTCGAAAGTCAGAGTAATGGTGACGCTCCCGGAGGAATCGCTGGTGGAGGACATATACATCAGGTTATCGATACCGTTCATATTCTGTTCGATAACCTGCGTAACCGTGTCTTGTACCGTCTGCGCATCCGCACCTGGGTAGGTGGCAGAAATAGCGACCGCAGGAGGTGCAATGGTCGGATACTGTGCAACGGGCAGTTGCATGATTGCCAGAGCCCCTGCCATCATCAGAATGATGGCCAGAACCCAGGCAAAAATAGGGCGATTGATAAAAAAGTTAGCCATGTCCGGTTACCTTATTGCGCAGTTTTTGCGGCTGGAGTTTCGGTATCGGTGGTTGCTTTAACCTTTACGCCGGGACGCGCTTTCTGCAATCCGCTGACGATAACCTTATCGCCAGGCTGTAAGCCCTCGCTGATTAACCACTTATCACCTATCGCCTGAGTAGCAACGACGGTGCGAGCCTCGACCTGACTCTTGTCATTGACAACCATCACCGTTGCATCGCCGCGTGGCGTACGCGTTACCCCTTGTTGGGGAACGAGAATGGCATTCGGCTGGACGCCTTCATCAATACGAGCACGCACAAACATGCCCGGCAGCAGCGTGTGCTGTGGGTTAGGGAATACGGCCCTGAGGGTGATGGATCCGGTACTTTCATCAACGGTGACATCAGAGAACTGCAACGCACCTTTCAGCGGGTACGACTGACCATTTTCCATCACCAGTTCGACGGTACTGCTGGCGCTGTCTTTATGCAGGCTCCCTTGCTCAACGGACTGTTTAAGGCGCATAAAGTCATTACTGGACTGTGTTACGTCGACGTAAATAGGATCAAGTTGTTGCACGGTAGCAAGTTCAGTTGCCTGGCTATTCGTGACTAATGCGCCTTCGGTGACGTTAGATTTACCGATACGTCCGCTAATGGGCGATGTCACTTTGGTGTAGGCCAGGTTTATACGAGCACTTTCGACCGCCGCTTTTGCCGCGATAACGGAGGCATCGGCCTGGCGAGCATCAGCAATGGCCTGATCGTACTCTTGCTGGCTGATGTACTTAGTGCCAACCAGCGGGACATAACGTTTTACCGTTAAATGTGCGATAGCTGCTGCCGCTTCACTCTTTGCCAGTTCGCCTTTGGCGCTGTCGTAGTCGGCCTGGTAAGTCGCAGGATCGATCTGATAAAGCGACTGACCGGCTTCAACATCGCTTCCCTCGGTGAAATTCCGTTTAAGTACAATCCCGCTGACCTGAGGACGGACTTCAGCAATACGAAATGCTGTTGTGCGCCCAGGTAATTCGGTCGTCACGGCTAAAGGCGCCTTTTCGACGACATGGACAGTCACCTGCGGCTCTGCGGGGTGAGCTTGTGTTTCTCCCTGATCGTTACAACCGGCGAGTAATACAGCGGACATGATGATGAATGAGGGCAGGAGTGAAAACCTGGCATTTTTCGTCATTTCTATTCCTTAAAAAACCGAACGCTCGTTATTAACCGGGTAACGCAGAGGCGATAACGCGCACAAGTAAAAATAATGGTTGGCTATCCTACAAATTATTAGCTTGCGATGTAAGCAATACTTATTTATGGGCGCGATACACGGCACGTAAAAACAAAAAAGGATTAATCTTCGGTTGTTTCATTATGGTTTTAATAGTAATGCAATGATGCGCATAAACACATATTGAAATAAGTATTTGGTTGGTGAATATATTGGTGGTTGTTATTTGTTTTGTTTATTCGTGTGCAATATCCATAATTAACTGTTTTAGAACTCGTCTAAATAAACGCTAAGTGATACATTTGTTCCGTTTAGCAAATATTACATAAGAAAGTTAATCATTCTCTACTTTACCTCAGACAGTCGAAACCATGGCCAGAAAAACGAAAGCTGATGCCCTCAAAACACGACAGCACCTGATAGAAACAGCGATTATGCAGTTTGCCGTGCGTGGTGTTAGCAATACGACGTTAAACGACATTGCGGATGCCGCCAGCGTGACGCGGGGGGCGCTCTATTGGCATTTTGAAAATAAGACGCAATTGTTCAATGCGCTATGGTTACAACAACCTTCATTACGCGATCTTATTCAGGATAAACTTATTGGTCGTTGGGGTGATAATCCTTTACAGCGACTGCGTGAAAAGTTTGTGGTGGGATTACAATATATTGCACAGAATCCTCGCCAGCAGGCATTAATGCAAATTTTATATCATAAATGTGAATTTCATAACGATATGATATCAGAACAGACCATTCGCGATAAAATAGGTCTCAGTCATCAAAGCATTCGTGATTCACTGCAAAAATGCGTGGATGAAAATCTGATTGCTACCAGTCTGGATTTAGATGTCATCATCATTATTCTGCACGGTAGCTTTAGCGGAATAATAAAAAACTGGTTAATGAATCCAGTGAGTTATGATTTGTATGGGCAAGCACCAGTATTAGTTGATAACGTATTAAAAATGTTAAGCCCAGATGGCTGTGTAATGCAATTAATGCAGAGTGAAAATCAGCCAGGGTAGTTTTAGCCGCCAGGGCCTGACGGCTGTCGATGTATTTTTCGTCGTGCTATTCGAGGTCGACGCAGTTGACCAGCTTGAGGGGGTTTACAGAATTCATATTCCGGCACTTATCGTGCTCCGTTGTCATCAGCTCTATCCACTGAATGAGCAGCGCATCAAAGAGAAAAACGAAGACCGCAAAAACAACCAGCCACCAATACTTGCGAATCATTACCAAACCCTGTGTATTCATGCCCAAGCGTGCAGGGAATATACACGAAATCTGCAAGCTGAAAAGCAGACTTACAATGCCTTTACTTTGCTGAAAGATCGCCGCTCTTTGCTGTTAATCGACTCTTTTTAGACAGATTTTTTGTCTTCCGCTTTTTCACCTTTGCAAGTTCATTCTCTGAAAAATGCGAACCAATGCTCATTCTTCTGAGCCCCATTTTTACGTACTCGGCATTGATTTCAATCCCGACAAACTTGCGACCTAATTCCACGGCAGTGGCACCGGTAGTGAAGCTACCGGCAAACGGATCCAGCACGCTGTCATCTGGACTGGAGGAAGCCAGAATGATGCGTTCAAGGAGGGCTTTGGGTTTTTGAGTCGGGTGATTTTCGTATTCGTCCATCAGATAACGAACGCGTGGAAACTCCCAGACATTGCCTGGTACTTTTTTCTGGTTGTAAGGTTGGGGCGGGTTCTTTCTGTAATCTATCAGTGCACGTTTAGCGCCCGTTTTGGCTTCAACCAAAATATCATCACGATTAAACGTGTAGTTTTTCTGATCTTTTACCATCATCAGAAGCGGTTCATACATCGAACCAAAGTGATTTTTGGCCTGCACCCCGGAGCTATCGTATGACCACACGATACGGCTCTTGATGGTAAAGAGCTGGCGGCATTTGAGATCGATGTACGGCATGTTCTCCGTACTGTTCATGATGTACATGGTGCCGTGTGATTTGAGAATGCGATGGCACTCGTCAATGCACTCAAACAGCCATGCCAAAAATGCCTCTTCGTCCCAGGATTCCACCATCCCGTCAAAGTCTTTACCGATGTTATAAGGTGGGTCGGCGAAAATGAGATCGACGCTTTCTGACGGCAGCTTTTTCAGTTCGGTCAGAGCATCACCCAGGATTATCTTTTTAGATTCATCGCCAAAATAGACAGGTTCACATCTTGCGTTCATCGCCAAAGCCTCCCGTGTGACGTTAATAAAAAAGGCGCTTCCCCATGCCGAGTAGCGCCTTTTAAAACAAACATTTCGCTGATTAGTATCAGTTCATGCCGTATTTTTTCAGTTTTTTACGCAGCGTACCACGGTTGATGCCCATCATCAGGGCAGCACGGGTCTGGTTACCGCGGGTGTATTGCATCACCATGTCCAACAGGGGCTGTTCTACTTCAGCCAGTACCAGCTCATAGAGATCGTTAACATCCTGACCATTCAATTGAGCAAAATAGTTCTTCAGTGCCTGTTTAACCGAGTCACGCAGGGGCTTTTGAGTTACCTGATCCTGAGAGTTAACGGTAGAAACGGTCAGTACGTCAGAATTTACGCGTTGTTCGAACATAGTTCTGTCAGCTCTTTATTTCTGTTTACGCAAAATTTTCGAAGTATGCCTCCAACGCCACCAGCTGTTCGCTGGAATCTTCAATGGCGTTGAATGTGCGCCGAAACTGGTCATCCGGAGCGTGTTCCTGGAGATACCAGGATACGTGTTTACGCGCAATTCGGTACCCTTTTGCCTGACCATAAAAGTCGTGCAGTTCCCGAACGTGCGCACAAAGCAAGCGCTTCACCTCTGCCAGAGGCAGCGGGGGCAGCAGCTCCCCAGTGTCCAGATAATGCTGGATTTCCCGAAAGATCCAGGGTCTTCCCTGAGCTGCACGTCCTATCATCAGGGCATCCGCCCCCGTATAGTCGAGTACAGCTCTGGCTTTATGCGGGTCAGTAATGTCGCCATTCGCGATAATCGGAATGGAAACTTTCTGCTTAACTGCCCGAATACTGTCGTACTCAGCATCTCCATTGAACAAACAGGCGCGGGTGCGTCCATGAATGGTCAGAGCCTGAATGCCACAGTCTTCAGCCAGTTGGGCAATCTCTACGCAGTTACGGTGTTCCGGAGCCCAGCCGGTGCGAATCTTGAGTGTGACAGGAACGTCCACCGCATTGACGACCTCGGTTAGTATTGATTTCACTAGATCCGGGTACTGCAAGAGGGCTGAACCTGCGAGCTTGCGATTCACTTTTTTAGCCGGACACCCCATATTGATATCAATAATCTGGGCGCCGCTTTCCACGTTAATACGTGCGGCATCGGCCATCTCAACAGGGTCGCTACCGGCAATTTGCACCGTGCGAATTCCTGGCTCATCAACGTGCACCATCCGTAAACGAGACTTGTCACTTTCCCAAACCTGCGGGTTAGAAGACATCATCTCGGATACCGTCAATCCTGCTCCCATCTCATAGCACAGCGTCCTGAATGGTCTGTCAGTTATGCCAGCCATAGGTGCTGCGATCAGGCGATTTCTGAGCTGGTATTGTCCGATGCGCATGAGTTAAGAAATGACCATACTGTGACTGCAAGGCGGCGTATATTACGCATTTTTCGCACGAGATGAAAGGCCAAACTTTGACCAATCCACTGAGGTGGATCAATGAATTGCCGTAAATATGAACGCATGAAAATATTTAATCATATAAATCATTGCATTATAAAGATGTGTCGATTTTATATACACATATAATTTTGCGTAACTTCTCATTTTTTCTTCAGCCGCAGAAGGTGCTGGCAAGATATTCTGCTGAATTAATCAGCAAATTGTCTCGCCATTGTGTGATATCTACCTCATTTTAGTACAGGATCTCGATATCTCCTGAATGGCTGTCGATGATCTTGCGTTCATTTACTGGCTGCGGTGGGCGATTGTTCGCAGGCCCAACAATGTAGTGAAATTTATCCAGTTGTTCGGCGGAAAGGGCAACAGGCGTTTTCAGGACAGTCCAGCTGACGCCTTCAGTACAGGGAGGTGTAGTTAGCGAACCACTATAGCGCCAGTAGGTTTTATCGTCGGGTAAAAGTTGGTTGATATCGACTGGCGAGAAGATGGGCATACTGTTGTCCTCCATGGTTGGAAATGACTCCCACAGATTTTGAATCGCCTGGTTAGGTTCGCCGACGTCAAACATGACCGCCACGATAGTGACGTCTCCGTGTTGGTTTTTGTGGACTAACTGCAACTCCAGCGGATAGGTTTTACCGTTGAAGGTATGTTCGCTCGGGGCGTGAAAATCTAATTGTTTTAGAAAATAAATCTTTCCATCAACTTCAATGGAGTTTGAGGTATAGCTACTCATTGTTGCCTGCAGAGTATGGTTAATGCTCTGAAATCTTGTCGGACCATCAACATATTGCATGTTGAGTGAAGGAAGTCCAAGTTTACGAGTTTTGGCGGTCTGGATATCAATGGGTGATTGATTTATTCCGGTCTGGCACGTTGCATACTCTTTGCTGATTTCTCCCCACTGTGCGGGACCAGATTCTCCGCTATAACCCCATGGCGCGGCCAGCGCGGTCAGTGGCATCAGGTATGCTGTCAGTAAAGTTGTGATAAATAGGTTGAAGCGCATACGTTTACTCAACGAAAATCAATATAAATATTAACAAAATCAATAAATTATTATATCGCTGGAGAACGTCTCAGTATGCTGGTCAATTGTCTGAAAATGGCGTGGTCAGGCAACCACGCCGGAAGGGATTATTTTTTCTGACCGGTAATGCGGCACCACTCTTCTTTCTCGACAACCGGATCGAGCGTAAAGAGTTCGGCATAGGCCTCACAGACGCTTTCCGCCTGGCTGGCAAGAATGCCAGAAAGCCCCAGTAAACCGCCCTCAACGGGCAGTACGCTGATTAACGGTGCCAGTTCACGTAATGGGCCTGCGAGGATGTTTGCGACCACCACGTCGGCTTTCATCGCCTCTGGCTGGTCTTTCGGCAGATAAAGCTCCAGACGCTCAGAAACGCCATTACGCTGGGCGTTATCACGGCTGGCCTGAATTGCTTGCGGATCGATGTCTACGCCGATGGCTTTTGCCGCACCCAGCTTCAGTGCCGCAATGGCAAGAATGCCGGAGCCGCAGCCGAAGTCGATGACGGTTTTGCCGTTAAGATCGAGACCGTCCAGCCATTGCAGACATAGGGAGGTGGTGGGGTGAGTGCCGGTACCAAACGCCAGGCCCGGGTCCAGCATCACGTTGACGGCATTCTCATCCGGGACATCGCGCCAGCTTGGGCAAATCCATAAACGTTCACCAAAGCGCATCGGGTGGAAGTTATCCATCCATTCGCGTTCCCAGTCTTTGTCTTCGAGCTGTTCGATTTTATGCGCGAAGCCTGCACCCAGCAGCGGATGCTGCTCCAGGATGGCAACCACTTCTTTCATGTCTGTTTCTGCATCGAACAAGCCGATAACGTCGGTATCTCCCCACAGGCGAGTCTCGCCCGGCAGAGGCTCAAATACCGGCGTATCATGCGTGTCCTGGAAAGTAATGGAAACGGAGCCCGCTTCCATCAGCGCATCGCTCAACTCTTCAGCGTTGGCACCGGTCGTGTTCAGTTTCAGTTGGATCCATGGCATGGCAAAACTCTTTTATTTATCAGTAGTCAATATGGCGGCTTGCGGGACGGCAGAACCGAAACGGTTGCCGATCAGGAAAGCCAGCAAGCTTATCAGTAACGAGGGCACAATCGGGTGGAAACCCAGGTACTGAATGTTAAATGTAGCGAGTACGGCATAAAGAACGCCGCCGATAATCATCGCGCTCAAAGCGCCCGCCGCGTTTGCCCGTTCCCAGTACAGGCCCAGTACCAGCGGCCACAGGAAGACAGCTTCCAGCCCGCCAAACGCCAGCAGGTTAAGCCAGATAATCATCTCTGGTGGTTTCCAGGCGGCCAGTAGCAGTAACGCGCCGAGCAACAGGGTAATTACTGCCGACATGCGCTTCAGCCGGGTTTCGTTTTTCAGCTGTTCCGGACGCAGGTTCAGGTACAGATCCTTAATGATCGTAGCGGAACTTTGCAGCAATTGGGCATTGATCGTCGACATGATCGCGGCCATGGGGGCCGCGAGGAAGATCCCAGCAGCTACCGGCGGCAACACTTTGACCATTAGCGTAGGGATAACCAGATCCGGCACTGTCAGATCAGGGATCACCGCACGCCCCAACGCACCCGCCAGATGCATACCAAACATCAGGATCGCCACTACGATGGTGCCGATGATAATGCCGCGGTGTACAGCTTTGCTGTCTTTATAAGAGATGCAGCGTACTGCTGTATGCGGCAGCCCAATTACGCCAAAGCACACCAGTACCCAGAATGAGGTCATGAACGTGGGTGACAGAATGTCATCCGCGCCTTGCGGCGAGACCAGTTTAGGGTCGATAGTTTGCAGGGTTACCACCGCATTGCTGAGGCCACCGGCAGCATGAACGACGCCGACCAGCAGAACAATAGTACCAATCAGCATCACCATACCCTGCATGGTGTCGTTCAGTACGCTGGCGCGAAAACCGCCGAACGCCGTATACAATGCGATACTGACGCCAAAAATAAGCAAACCGGTTTCGTAAGGTATACCCGCAGCGGTTTCAAGCAAACGTGCGCCGCCAATAAACTGTACGGTCATTGCTCCGACAAACGCGACCAGCAGGCTAAGGCTTGCCAGCCACACAAGCAGGCGACTCTGGTAGCGGGCAAACAGCATATCGTTGAGGGTAACGGCATTATAACGGCGCGCCAGAATCGCGAATTTCTTACCAAGAATCCCCAGAGAAAGCCAAACGGCGGGCAACTGGATCATCGCCAGCAGCACCCATCCCAGCCCGTATTTGTAAGCGGCGCCAGGACCGCCAATAAACGAGCTGGCGCTAATGTAGGTTGCCGTTAGCGTCATGGCTAATACGACCCCGCCCATCGAGCGGCTGCCGAGGAAATATTCATTCAGGAAAGTGCCGGTCGATCTCTTACGCATGGCGTAAACGGAAAGACCGAAGACCACCAACAGATAGGCGACCAGCGGCAAAATAACTTCAAGCTGCATCGTCATCCTCCAACGGAATGTCGCGATAGATAAACTTCACCATCGCCCAGCACAGCACGATGAAAACCAGCGGCGTTAGCAGGCAGGCCATTTCGAACCAGTGTGGTAAGCCGGTAAAACCGAGCGTGGAATCTGGTAAGTAAGCGGCCACTAACCATGTGGCAAGATATAAAAGGGTCAGCCACAGCGCCCAGCGCGCCTCTTTATGGGCCTGAACAAAACGAGCGTCCATTTTTTGTCCCTTGTGGATAAAGAAAGCGGGGATTGTACCTTATGGCACGTGCGGGAGGGGAGAAAAACAAAAGGCCGGAATTTCCGGCCTTTTCAGTTAACGCACGCTTACTTTTCCTGAAGTCCGAGTTTTTTCTCCAGATAGTGGATATTGGTTCCACCGTGCTGGAAATGCTCGTCATTCATGATGCGGATCTGCAGATCAACGTTGGTTTTGATACCGTCGATGATCAGTTCCTGCAATGCGTTTTTCATACGGGCGATCGCTACGTCGCGGTTTTCGCCATAGCAGATCAGCTTACCGATCATTGAGTCATAGTACGGAGGTACGGTGTAGCCTGCGTAAATATGAGACTCCCAGCGCACACCAAAGCCACCCGGCGCGTGGAAACGCGTGATTTTACCCGGGCTTGGCAGGAAGGTGTTCGGGTCTTCGGCGTTGATACGGCATTCTACCGCATGGCCTTTAACCACAACTTCATCCTGCTTGATGGACAGCGGTTGTCCCGCAGCGATGCGCAGCTGCTCTTTGATCAGGTCAACGCCGGTGATCATTTCGGTTACCGGGTGTTCAACCTGAATACGGGTGTTCATTTCAATGAAGTAGAACTCGCCGTTTTCGAACAGGAACTCGAAAGTACCTGCCCCGCGATAGCCGATATCAACGCACGCTTTGGCGCAACGCTCGCCGATGTAGCGACGCAGTTCCGGAGTAATGCCCGGTGCTGGTGCTTCTTCGACGACTTTTTGGTGACGACGTTGCATGGAGCAGTCACGTTCTGCCAGATAAATCGCGTTACCCTGACCGTCCGCCAGCACCTGAATTTCGATGTGGCGTGGGTTTTCCAGGTACTTCTCCATGTAAACCATGTCGTTGTTGAAAGCCGCTTTCGCTTCCGCTTTGGTCATGGAGATGGATTGTGCCAGTTCGGCATCGCTGCGCACGACGCGCATACCGCGACCGCCGCCGCCGCCGGAGGCTTTGATAATAACTGGATAACCGATGCGCTTCGCATGAGCGCGGTTAGCGTCCATGTCGTCGCCCAGCGGGCCGTCAGAGCCTGGGACTGTCGGTACGCCAGCTTTCTTCATCGCGGTAATTGCGGACACTTTGTCGCCCATCAGGCGGATGGTGTCGGCTTTCGGGCCGATGAAGATAAAGCCGGAACGTTCTACCTGTTCAGCAAAGTTGGCATTCTCAGAGAGGAAGCCATAGCCCGGGTGAATTGCCACTGCGCCGGTGATTTCAGCAGCGCTAATGATAGCCGGGATGTTCAGATAGCTTTTTACGGACGGAGCCGGGCCAATACAGACCGTCTCATCCGCCAGCAATACGTGTTTTAAATCGCGATCCGCGCTTGAATGCACAGCGACAGTCTTGATGCCCAGCTCTTTACAGGCACGCAGAATACGCAGGGCGATCTCACCGCGGTTGGCGATAACAATTTTATCCAACATGTTCGCCTCGTTATTCGATGACGACCAGCGGCTCGTCAAATTCTACCGGTTGACCGCTTTCTACCAGAATCGCTTTCACTACGCCGGATTTGTCGGCTTCGATCTGGTTCATCATTTTCATGGCTTCAACGATGCACAGGGTATCGCCCGCATTCACTTTCTGGCCGATTTCGATGAACGCTTTCGCATCTGGGCTCGGGGTGCGGTAGAACGTACCAACCATTGGGGAGCGTACGATGTGACCACTGATTTCCGCTGCTGCCGGAGCTTCCATACTTGGAGAGGCAGTTTGTGCGACAGCGTTAGACAAAGCTGGCTGCTGCATCACTGGTGCAGCATAAGCCTGTTGCATCATTGGAAAACTTGCAGCTGGCGCCGCACGGCTGATGCGTACAGACTCTTCGCCTTCAGAAATTTCCAGTTCGGAGATGCCTGATTCTTCAACCAGCTCGATCAGTTTTTTAATCTTACGAATATCCATGAGTGGGTTCCGTACTCTTTGTTTAGTGAGATTGTGACAAGCGTTTTACCGCCGTCTGTATAGCATTTTTATAACAGTGAGTGACAAGATGCCACGCATCTCAGGCATTGCACTGGGTGCGGTTGCCATTAAGTGAGATTGCCAGACTTGTTAGTCATTGTGCGGCTATCTTCTGCCATTTTCGGGTAAAAGACAAAATATACCTTCAACATGCGAATGTCACCCTTTCAGCGCTCTAAAAACGCTACCGGGGATAGCAAAGTCGCACATTATAACTATTTCGTAGCAATTGGCAGCTAAATACTGGTCTTATCAGGGAAGATAATCAACCGTTAACATGTAAAGAAAATCGGATCGTCCACATTTTGTAACGCACTGCACATAACGTGAAACTACCGCCACCACTGGCGAAACTTCTTGTAACGGCAGGCTAACAACACCACAGCGAGTGCTGCATAAATAATCGGTTGAGGGGAGATAATTTTTACCGACCACAGATAATGTATGGGTGCCAGGATCGCCACAAGATAGACGAAGTTGTGCAAATACTGCCAATTTTTGCCCAGTTTTCGCTGAGCCGACTGGGTGGAGGTTAACGTGAGGGCGAATAATATGCCCCAACTGGCAATGCCCAGCATCAAATAAGGTCGCGTGATTAATTCCCGTCCTAACAGCGCCAGATTATGAATGCCCAGTTCCAGGAGTGCGTAGCTGGTTAAATGCAACGTTGCCCAGGCGAAACACCATAGCCCTAACAGGCGCCGTGTGCGTATCAATAATGGCTGTTTAGCGTAGCGCGCGAGGGGAGAGACCAGCAAGGTCGCCAGCAAGAATTTCAGAGCTGTCCTACCGGTAAAGTGCTGGATATCTTTGACCGGGTCTGCGCTCAGACCACCGTGATTCACCGCCCAAAATAGCCAGACAAACGGTAAAAAGCCGGCAAGGTGCAGGCAAACTTTCAGCCCGGTAATGTGCTTTGCAGTCAGGCGCACTCAAAAATTCTCCTGCAGGTTAAGACCACGGTACAGCGAAGCGACCTCGTCGGCGTAACCATTAAACAGCAGCGTGGGTTGGCGCTGAACGTCCAGAATACCGCCTGCGCCAATAAAACGCTCAGTGGCCTGGGACCAACGCGGGTGATCGACATGCGGATTCACGTTGGCATAAAATCCATATTCATTGGGGGCGGCCAGATTCCAGGTTGTCGGGGGGCGTTCGCGGGTTAGTTTAATACTCACGATCGACTTAATGCCTTTAAATCCGTATTTCCACGGCACAATTAAGCGAATGGGCGCGCCATTTTGTGGAGGAAGAGCTTTTCCATAAACCCCCACGGTAAGCAGGGTGAGTGGATGCATAGCTTCATCCAGACGCACTCCTTCAACATAGGGATACTTCAGTCCGCCGCCAATAAAGCGATCTTTTTGTCCTGGCATCTCATCCGGCGAGTAGATCGTTTCGAAGGCGACATATTTTGCGTTGCTGGTGGGTTCAACCTGCGCCAGCAGTTTATGTAACGGAAAACCAATCCACGGCACGACCATTGACCAGGCTTCCACACAGCGCATTCGGTAAATCCGTTCTTCCAGTGGGAAACGGGCGGTCAGCGCATAGTGATCGAGGGTGAGTGGTTTTGCCACCTCACCACTGATTTTTAACGTCCACGGATCGGTTTTCAGACTGCCAGCATTGGCTGCCGGATCCGCTTTATCGAGACCGAACTCATAGAAGTTGTTGTAGCCAGAAACTTTATCCGCTGGCGTTAAAGGAAGCGAATTTTGCCAGGCTGCGGGTTTACTGAAATCAAGCGGCTTACCCGCGGGCGCGGGCGGGCGGTCATTCCCCTTAAACCAGCTAAGAAGGTCAGCCTGCGCAGAGAGGGGGAAAGACAACGCGGCGGCGCTGATTCCTAATGCTTTCAGTACCTGGCGGCGTTGCATAAAAAAAGCCGACTCGTCAGTGACGTCGGCTTCTGTAAATGGACGTAATTTCTTCATAACAGACTCCCGGCTTACGCGTCATAACTGACAGGGGACGCGTAGTTAATATGGCAGGGAGTCTGTAGATATGCCGCGAAATTTCGTTAATTAAGTGTAAATTTCTGCGCCAGAGCTTGTTACTTCACCTTCACCAGCGTACGACCTTGCACCTGGTTATTGATGATGGCATCGGCAAACTTCGGCGCATCCGCCAGCGTAATCTCCGTGGCGGCCTGAGCATAGAAAGAGTCCGGTAGATCCTTAACCAGACGCGCCCAGGCTTCTGCCCGGCGTGCCGGCGGGGTCATCACCGAGTCCACCCCTTGCAAACGAACGTTACGCAAAATGAATGGCATCACCGTCGTCGGCAGAGCGAAACCGCCAGCCAGGCCGCAGGCAGCAACGCAGCCACCGTAGTTCATCTGTGCCAGGACTTTTGCCAGAACTTTGTCGCCAACGGTATCAACCGCACCAGCCCACAGCTGTTTTTCCAACGGGCGAGATTCAGCAAATTCATCGCGGCTAAGGATACGGTTAGCGCCCAGGCTCTTCAGGTAGTCGTGAGTGCTTTCGCGACCCGAAACCGCCGCAACCTGATAACCCAGCTTATGCAGTAATGCCACGGCCGTGCTGCCCACGCCGCCGCTGGCGCCGGTGACGACAATCTCACCGTCTTGCGGGCGAATACCTGCATCTTCAAGCGCCATGACGCACAGCATGGCGGTAAAGCCAGCGGTACCGATGACCATGGCTTTACGTCCGTCCAGCCCTTGTGGCAGCGCAACCAGCCAGTCGCCTTTCACGCGTGCGCGTTCGGCCAGTCCACCCCAATGATTTTCACCCACGCCCCAGCCGGTCAGTAAAACTTCCTGACCTGCATGAAAACGGGGATCTTCGCTTGCGCGCACGGTACCGGCGAAATCGATACCAGGAATCATCGGAAAATTGCGAATGATTTTACCCTTGCCGGTGATAGCCAGGGCGTCTTTATAGTTCAGGCTTGACCAGTGGACATCCACCGTCACATCGCCTTCCGGTAGCTGGTTTTCGTCGAGGGGTTGAACGGATGCGAGGGTTTTTCCGTCCTGCTGTTCTAAGATCAAAGCCTGCATAACCTGTCCTCAATTCGTATAGTGGATTGGAAAATTATTAATGAAGACTATACTCGCTAATCAAAACATGATGCCGATTCCGCGCAATAAATTGCCAGATATACCTAATTTGGTAGTATGCCCACACTGTTTGTATAAATGGACGGATTTTGCGTTCAGTTTTGCATTTTCGCGCCGCTTTATCACTTTCATGCCTGTTTCATAACTGTCGGAGTTAACACAAGGATGCGATTAACGACGAAATTTTCAGCTTTTGTGACGCTGCTTACAGGGTTAACGATCTTCGTAACTCTGATCGGTTGCTCGCTGAGTTTCTATAACGCGATTCAATATAAGTTCACCACCCGTGTTCAGGCGGTGGCGACAGCGATTGATACGCACCTTGTCTCCCGCGATGTCGTTGCGCTAACCCCGCAAATCGATGAACTGATGGTTTCGGTTGATATCGTGCGCGTCGAACTGCTACAGGGCGAACACGTGGTGTATGACCACTCCCGAACCAGTAGCTACCGCCCGGCGGGGACGAACAATCTGTATCGTGATGTCACCGTCCCGTTGGTCAAACACCCGGGCATGTCGCTGCGTCTGGTTTATCAGGATCCAATGGGCAACTATTTCCATTCGCTGATGACTACCGCGCCACTCACGTTGGCGATTGCTTTCATTATACTGATGCTCTTTTTGTCTGTGCGCTGGCTTCAGCGTCAGCTTTCAGGTCAAGAGTTGCTGGAGATTCGTTCAACGCGCATTCTTAACGGCGAACGTGGACCGAACGTGCGGGGGACTGTTTATGAATGGCCTGCGCGTACCAGTAGCGCGCTCGATATGCTGCTGACCGAAATTCAAAGTGCCCGCGAGCAACGTAGCCGACTGGATACGCTGATTCGTTCCTATGTGGCGCAGGATACAAAAACCGGGCTAAGCAACCGCCTGTTCTTTGATAACCAACTGGCAACGCTGCTGGAAGATCAGGAAAAAGTGGGATCGCATGGCGTCGTGATGATGGTACGCCTGCCGGACTTTACGCTGCTGCGCGATAGCTGGGGAATTACCCTTGCGGAAGAACAAATTTCAACGCTAATCAATTTGTTGTCGACTTTTATGACGCGCTATCCGGGCGCGTTGCTGGCGCGCTACCACCGTAGCGATTTTGCCATCCTGTTGCCACACCGCACGCTGAAAGAGGCGGAAAGTATTGCCGGGCAATTATTAAAAGCGGTAGATGCGCTTCCGGCTAATAAAATGATCGACCGTGCCGATATGGTTCATATTGGCATTTGTGTTTGCCGCAGCGGTCAGTCGACGGAACAAGTGATGGATCACGCCGAAGCCGCCACGCGGAACTCGGTATTGCAGGGTGGGAACAGTTGGTCGGTCTATGATGACTCACTACCGGAAAAAGGTCGGGGTAACGTACGCTGGCGAACGCTGATCGAACAGATGCTCAGCCGGGGTGGACCAAGAATTTATCAAAAGCCTGCGGTAACCCGTGAAGGACGGGTGCACCACCGGGAGCTGATGTGCCGTATTTTTGATGGCAGCGAAGAGGTTATTTCGGCGGAATATATGCCGATGGTCCTGCAGTTTGGCCTGGCAGAAGAATATGACCGTCTGCAAATCAGCCGTCTGATCTTACTGTTGGGCTACTGGCCGCAGGAAAACCTGGCGATGCAGACAACGGTTGAATCGCTAATTCGCCCACGTTTTCAGCGCTGGCTACGTGATACGCTGATGCAGTGCGAAAAATCATTACGCAAACGCATAATTATTGAACTTGCTGAGGCAGATGTCTGTCAACATATCAGCCGGTTACAGCCCGTCATCAGATTGATGAATGCGCTGGGTGTGCGAATTGCCGTTACGCAGGCGGGTTTAACGCTGGTGAGCACCAGTTGGATCAAAGAGCTTAACGTTGAGTTATTGAAGCTGCATCCAAGCCTGGTGAGGAATATTGATAAGCGAACCGAAAACCAGCTCCTGGTGCAAAGCCTGGTGGAGGCTTGTTCTGGAACACCAACGCAGGTTTACGCCACGGGCGTTCGTTCGCGTAGCGAGTGGCATACGCTGACGGAACGCGGAGTTGCGGGTGGGCAAGGGGATTTTTTTGCCGCATCACAGCCACTTGACACTAACGTGAAAAAATATTCGCAAAGATACTCGGTTTAACCTGCCGTTTAATTCGTTTTCACGTAGAATAACGCGCGCTGTGCCTTCTGGGGGTGTGCTTGTCTGCTCGCCAGGTTGTAACAGCAAACATGCAGGTGAATGACCTTTGACAGGTTGCAAACAAAAGCGAGGAGTGCTGCTGATTTATTCAGCCCTGATGGACTCAGGCCGATTTTGTAACAAAGGAAACGAACTGCACTAATTTTCACCGTAGCAGATGATTTTTGCGCCTTGTCGCTGCTGCGTGTGGTTGGTAAAGTAAGCGGATTTTGTTTTCCGCCCCAGCTTTCAGGATTATCCCTTAGTATGTTGAAAAAATTTCGTGGCATGTTTTCCAATGACCTGTCCATTGACCTGGGTACCGCGAATACCCTTATTTATGTAAAAGGACAAGGCATCGTATTGAATGAGCCTTCTGTTGTGGCCATTCGTCAGGATCGTGCCGGCTCGCCAAAAAGCGTAGCCGCAGTGGGCCATGACGCGAAGCAGATGCTGGGTCGTACACCGGGCAATATCGCTGCCATTCGCCCAATGAAAGACGGCGTTATCGCTGACTTCTTCGTGACTGAAAAAATGCTCCAGCACTTTATCAAACAAGTGCACAGCAATAGCTTCATGCGCCCAAGCCCGCGCGTACTGGTATGTGTACCGGTTGGAGCAACTCAGGTTGAACGCCGCGCGATCCGTGAATCCGCTCAGGGCGCAGGCGCCCGTGAAGTATTCCTGATCGAAGAGCCGATGGCGGCTGCGATCGGGGCGGGTCTGCCAGTTTCTGAAGCAACCGGTTCTATGGTTGTGGATATCGGTGGTGGTACAACTGAAGTTGCCGTTATCTCCCTGAACGGCGTGGTTTACTCCTCTTCTGTACGTATTGGCGGTGACCGCTTCGACGAAGCCATCATTAATTATGTTCGTCGTAACTACGGTTCTCTGATCGGTGAAGCCACCGCAGAACGTATTAAACACGAAATCGGTTCCGCTTATCCGGGCGACGAAGTACGCGAGATCGAAGTTCGCGGCCGTAACCTGGCAGAGGGTGTTCCACGCGGCTTTACCCTGAACTCCAACGAGATTCTGGAAGCCCTGCAGGAACCGCTGACCGGTATCGTGAGTGCGGTGATGGTTGCACTGGAACAGTGTCCGCCAGAACTGGCGTCTGACATCTCCGAACGCGGCATGGTACTGACCGGTGGCGGTGCTCTGCTGCGTAACCTTGACCGTCTGTTAATGGAAGAAACCGGTATTCCAGTTGTTGTTGCTGAAGATCCGCTGACCTGCGTGGCGCGCGGTGGCGGCAAGGCGCTGGAAATGATCGATATGCACGGCGGCGACCTGTTCAGCGAAGAGTAATCGGATGCAGGTAGGGTAGCCCGCGGGTTGCCCTTCCGCTCTGATACGAGAATACGCATAGACTATGAAGCCAATTTTTAGCCGTGGCCCGTCGCTACAGATTCGCCTTATTCTGGCGGTGCTGGTGGCGCTCGGCGTTATTATTGCCGACAGCCGCCTGGGTACGTTTAGTCAAATCCGAACGTACATGGATACCGCCGTCAGTCCTTTCTACTTTATCTCAAATGGTCCTCGTGAATTACTCGACGGCGTTTCGCAAACGCTGGCTTCGCGTGACCAACTCGAACTTGAAAATCGGGCGTTGCGTCAGGAACTGCTGCTGAAAAACAGCGAGCTGCTGATGCTGGGGCAATATAAACAGGAGAACGCGCGTTTGCGTGAGCTGCTGGGATCGCCGCTGCGTCAGGACGAACAAAAGATGGTGACGCAGGTCATCTCGACGGTTAATGACCCTTACAGCGATCAGGTGGTGATCGACAAAGGGAGCGTTAACGGGGTCTACGAAGGTCAGCCGGTTATTAGCGACAAAGGCGTTGTGGGTCAGGTCGTAGCGGTGGCTAAACTGACCAGCCGCGTGCTGCTGATTTGCGATGCGACGCATGCTCTGCCCATTCAGGTACTGCGTAACGATATCCGCGTGATCGCTGCCGGTAACGGCTGCACCGACGATCTTCAGCTCGAACACCTGCCGGCCAACACCGACATTCGCGTTGGCGATGTGCTGGTTACCTCGGGTCTGGGGGGACGTTTCCCTGAAGGCTATCCGGTTGGTGTTGTTTCTTCCGTTAAGCTGGACACTCAGCGCGCTTATACCGTGATTCAGGCACGCCCGACCGCAGGTCTGCAGCGTCTGCGTTATCTGCTGCTGTTGTGGGGCGCCGATCGTAACGGCGCAAATCCGATGACGCCAGAAGAAGTGCACCGCGTTGCCAATGAACGTCTGATGCAAATGATGCCGCAAGTTCTGCCTGCACCAGATGCCATGGGGCCGCCTGCGCCAGTGCCAGCTCCCGCAACAGGCGTGACTCCAGCGCCTGCGGGTACCACGCCGCCACAACCTGCTCCGCGTAAGCCGGGAGGACAGTAAGTGGCAAGCTATCGTAGCCAGGGACGTTGGGTGATTTGGCTCTCGTTCCTTATTGCACTGTTGCTGCAAGTCATGCCCTGGCCGGACGATATTCTGGTTTTCCGGCCAAACTGGGTACTGCTCATCTTGTTGTACTGGATCCTGGCGCTGCCGCATCGCGTAAATGTGGGCACGGGGTTTGTGGTGGGTGCCATACTGGATCTCATCAGCGGCTCCACGCTTGGCGTGCGCGCATTGTCGATGAGTATCATTGCTTATCTGGTCGCGCTGAAATTCCAGCTATTCCGTAACCTCGCGCTCTGGCAACAGGCGCTGGTGGTCATGTTGTTATCACTGGTCGTGGATATTATTGTTTTCTGGGCCGAGTTTTTAGTGATCAATGTCTCTTTCAGACCCGAAGTGTTCTGGAGTAGTGTAGTGAATGGTGTGCTTTGGCCATGGCTATTCTTACTGATGCGTAAAGTCCGTCAGCAGTTTGCGGTGCAATAAGGTTGATATGAATACTCTGTATCTTGCTTCAGGTTCTCCACGTCGTCAGGAGCTGCTCGCTCAGCTTGGTGTTAGGTTTGAACGGCTGGTGCCTGGGATTGAAGAACAGCGACACCCGCAGGAGAGCGCGCAGCAGTATGTTTCGCGTCTGGCACGCGAAAAAGCGCAGGCTGGCGTGGCGCTGGCGCAGCGCGATTTGCCGGTATTGGGTGCGGATACCATTGTTATCCTTAATGGCGAAGTGCTGGAAAAACCACACGACGCCGCCCATGCCGCAGTAATGCTGCGCAAACTGTCGGGCAAAACGCATCAGGTCATGACCGCCGTGGCATTGGCCGACCGCCGGCACAGTCTGGACTGTCTGGTGGTGACGGAAGTGACGTTCAGAGCACTAACCGATGAGGACATCGCGGGCTATATTGCCAGCGGTGAACCAATGGATAAAGCAGGTGCATACGGTATTCAAGGGTTGGGTGGCTGTTTTGTCAGGAAGATCAATGGCAGCTATCACGCCGTAGTCGGCTTACCGCTGGTAGAAACGTATGAGTTGCTGACCAATTTTAACGCACTGCGTGAGAAAAGGGATAAACATGACGGCTGAATTGTTGGTAAACGTAACGCCATCGGAAACTCGGGTGGCTTACATTGATGGCGGTATTCTGCAGGAAATTCATATTGAACGTGAGGCGCGACGCGGAATCGTAGGCAATATCTACAAAGGTCGTGTAAGTCGTGTACTTCCGGGTATGCAGGCGGCTTTTGTAGATATTGGACTGGATAAAGCCGCATTTCTTCACGCTTCAGACATCATGCCGCACACCGAATGCGTGGCGGGTGAAGAACAAAAACAGTTCACCGTGCGCGACATTTCTGAACTGGTGCGCCAGGGCCAGGATCTGATGGTGCAGGTGGTAAAAGATCCGTTGGGTACTAAGGGCGCACGCCTGACGACGGACATCACGCTTCCTTCCCGTTACCTCGTCTTTATGCCAGGTGCTTCGCACGTTGGCGTTTCCCAACGTATCGAAAGCGAAACCGAACGCGAACGCCTGAAAAAAGTGGTGGCGGATTACTGCGATGAACAGGGCGGATTCATCATTCGCACAGCGGCGGAAGGCGTCTGCGAGGAGGATCTAGCCTCAGATGCTGCCTACCTGAAGCGCGTCTGGACTAAAGTCATGGAGCGTAAAAAGCGCCCGCAAACGCGCTACCAGATGTACGGCGAACTGGCGCTGGCGCAGCGCGTGTTGCGTGATTTTGCTGATGCCCAGCTTGACCGGATCCGCGTTGACTCTCGTCTTACTTATGAAGCGTTGCTGGAGTTCACAGCGGAATATATCCCCGAGATGACCAGCAAGCTGGAACATTACAGCGGGCGCCAGCCCATTTTTGATCTCTTTGACGTTGAGAATGAAATCCAGCGCGCGCTGGAACGCAAGGTTGAACTGAAATCCGGCGGCTATCTGATCATCGATCAAACTGAAGCAATGACCACCGTCGATATCAATACCGGAGCGTTTGTTGGGCATCGTAATCTCGACGACACTATCTTTAATACTAATATTGAAGCAACGCAGGCCATTGCTCGTCAGCTGCGTCTGCGTAACCTCGGCGGCATTATCATTATCGATTTTATCGACATGAATAATGAAGATCACCGTCGACGGGTGCTGCACTCTCTGGAACAGGCGCTGAGCAAGGATCGCGTAAAAACCAGCATCAACGGTTTTTCACAGCTGGGCCTGGTGGAGATGACGCGCAAACGCACGCGTGAAAGCGTGGAGCATGTGTTGTGCAACGAGTGTCCGACCTGTCATGGGCGCGGTACGGTGAAAACCGTGGAAACTGTATGCTATGAAATCATGCGCGAAATCGTGCGGGTACACCATGCATATGACTCCGATCGTTTCCTGGTTTATGCATCTCCGGCAGTGGCTGAAACCCTGAAGGGTGAAGAGTCACATGCGTTGGCGGAAGTGGAAATCTTTGTCGGCAAACAGGTTAAAGTACAAGTCGAACCGCTGTATAACCAGGAGCAGTTCGACGTTGTCATGATGTAATCTGGCCTGGTAAACGCCCAATGGCGATACCTTGCAGGCCGGAGAAGGCGTTCACGCCGCCATCCGGCAAGACGGTTTTGTGAGTCACATTTTTTGGTAGACAAGGAGAGGCGCGTGAGGCGATTGCCGGGGATATTACTGCTCACTGGAGCCGCATTCGTTGTCATCGCAGCGCTGCTGGTCAGTGGGCTGCGCCTTGCGCTGCCTCATCTTGATAGCTGGCGTCCGGCCATCCTTGACAAGATTGAATCCGCTACCGGTCTGCCCGTCTCCGCCAGCCAACTTTCCGCTAGCTGGCAAAATTTCGGCCCTACTCTTGAAGCGCGTGATATCCATGCGCAGCTTAAAGATGGCGGTGAATTTTCGGTAAAGCGCGTTACATTAGCGCTGGATGTCTGGCAAAGCTTGCTGCACATGCGCTGGCAGTTTCGCGATCTCACCTTCTGGCAGTTGCAGCTGCGTACCAACACCCCCATCCAGCGCAGCGAAAGCGGTGATGGAATTGAAGCCGGCCACCTGAGCGATCTCTTCCTGCGTCAGTTTGATCATTTCGATCTACGCGACAGCCAGATTAGCTTTTTAACCCTCTCAGGCCAGCGTGCAGAACTGGCGATCCCGCAGCTTACCTGGCTTAACGGTAAAAACCGACATCGCGCTGAAGGCCAGGTCAGTCTCTCCAGTCTGACCGGGCAGCACGGTGTTATGCAGGTTCGAATGGATCTGCGTGACGACAACGGGCTGTTGAATAACGGTCGGATCTGGCTGCAGGCCGACGATATCGACGTCAAGCCGTGGCTGGGTAAATGGATGCAGGATAATGTCGCGTTGCAAACCGCGCGTTTTAGCCTGGAAGCATGGATGACGATCAGAAAAGGTGTCGTTTCCGGCGGCGATGTCTGGCTGAAAAAAGGTGGGGCAAGTTGGCTGGGAGAGAATCGTACGCACACGCTCTCCGTCGATAACTTGACGGCGCACATCAGCCGCGAGCAGTCGGGCTGGCAATTCTCCATTCCCGATACCCGTATCACGATGGATGATAAACCCTGGCCAAGCGGGGCGTTAACGCTGGCCTGGATCCCTGAACAGGAAGTCGGCGGCGAGAATAACAAACGCAGCGACGAGCTACGCATCCGCGCCAGCAATCTGGAGCTGGCCGGGTTAGAAGGGCTGCGTCCGATGGCGGCCAAGTTATCGCCTGCGCTGGGTGATATCTGGCGGGCCACGCAGCCGAGCGGCAAAATAGATGTGCTGGCGCTGGATATCCCGTTACAGGCAACAGAAAAAACTCGCTTCCAGTCCTCGTGGACCAATCTGGCCTGGAAACAGTGGAAGCTGCTGCCAGGGGCAGAACATTTCTCCGGTACGCTCGCGGGCAGCGTTGAAAACGGGGCGCTCACTGCTTCCATGAAGCAAGCTAAAATGCCGTATGAAACCGTCTTTCGCGCACCGCTGGAAATAGAGGATGGCGTAGCGACGCTAAGCTGGCTGAAGAATGATAAAGGTTTCCAGTTAGATGGGCGCAATATTGATGTTAAAGCGAAAGCGGTACACGCACGCGGTGGTTTTCGCTATCTGCAGCCCGCCAATGATGAGCCATGGTTGGGCATTCTGGCAGGTATCAGCACCGACGATGGCTCTCAGGCCTGGCGTTACTTCCCGGAAAACCTGATGGGCAAAGAGCTTGTTGATTACCTCAGCGGCGCTATTCAGGGCGGCGAAGCGGATAACGCCACGTTGGTGTATGGCGGCGACCCGCATCTGTTCCCGTATCTACACAATGAAGGGCAGTTCCAGGTACTGGTGCCGCTTCGCAATGCGAAGTTTGCTTTCCAGCCCGACTGGCCCGCGCTGACTGACCTTAATATTGAACTGAACTTCATTAACGACGGTCTGTGGATGAAGACCGATAGCGTTAATCTGGGCGGTGTGAAGGCCAGTAATCTGACGGCTAACATCCCCGACTATGCCAAAGAAAAACTGCTGATTGATGCCGACATCAACGGGCCGGGCAAGGCGGTTGGACCTTATTTTGATGAGACGCCATTGAAGGATTCACTCGGCGCTACGCTTGAGCAGTTGCAGATTGACGGCGATGTGAATGCTCGCTTACATCTTGATATTCCGCTAGACGGCTCGCTGGTTACCGCCAAAGGTGACGTCAACCTGCGTAATAACAGCCTGTTTATTAAACCGCTCGACAGCACGCTGAAGAATTTGAATGGTAATTTCAGCTTTATCAACGGTGATCTGAAGAGCGAGCCGATGACCGCGAACTGGTTTAATCAGCCGCTGAACGTCGACTTTTCCACGACCGAAGGGGCGAAAGCCTATCAGGTAGCCGTGAATCTGCAAGGTGACTGGCAGCCAAGCCGCATGGGGATTTTACCGGCGCAGGTCAACGACGCGTTGAACGGTAGCATAGCGTGGAATGGCAAGGTAGGAATCGATCTTCCGTATCATGCCGGGCCGACCTACAACGTTGAGTTAAAGGGCGACCTCAAGAATGTAAGTAGTCACTTACCTTCTCCGCTGAATAAGGCGGCCGGTGAGGCGTTGCCGGTGAACGTTAAGGCCAACGGCAATCTGCGCAGCTTTGATCTGACCGGCAACGCTGGCAGCAAGAATCATTTTAATAGCCGCTGGCTACTGAATCAGAAACTGACGCTTGACCGCGCAATCTGGGCGTCGGAAAGCCGCACCGTGCCAGCGTTACCCGATCAGCAAGGCATAGAGCTTAATCTTCCCCCTATGGATGGCGCGCAATGGCTGGCGTTATTCCAGAAAGGCGCTGTGGATAACGTGGGCAGCAACGCTAACTTCCCGCAGCGCATCACGGTGCGTACCCCATCGTTATCCCTGGGCGGTCAACAGTGGAATAATTTGAGTATCGTTTCTGAGCCTGCGAGCAATGGCTCCACCGTGCAGGCGCAGGGCCGTGAAATTAACGCCACGCTGGCTATGCGCAATAATGCGCCGTGGCTGGCCAATATTAAGTATCTTTATTACAACCCAAGCGCGGCAAAACCGTCACAAAATAGTACGCCAGCCTCGCCGTTCTCAGCCATCGACAACGTCAGCTTCCGTGGCTGGCCGGACCTTCAGCTGCGCTGTGCCGAGTGCTGGATGTGGGGACAGAAATACGGGCGCATTGACGCCGATGTAGCGATTAAAGGCGACACGCTGACCTTGAGTAACGGTCTGTTGGATACAGGTTTTGCCAGACTGACCACCGACGGCGTGTGGGTGAATGCGCCGGGCAAGGAGCGAACGTCGCTGAAGGGTAAACTGAGCGGCAATAAAATTGACTCCGCAGCCGGTTTCTTTGGCGTATCAACGCCGATTCGCAATTCTTCATTCAACGTGGAGTATGATCTGCATTGGCGTAATCCGCCGTGGGATCCTGATGTAGCCTCGCTGAATGGTATTTTGCGTACCCGGCTGGGCAAAGGCGAACTTACCGAACTCAGTACCGGACATGCGGGGCAACTGTTACGTCTGCTAAGCTTCGATGCGTTACTGCGTAAACTGCGCTTTGATTTTAGCGACACCTTCAGCGAAGGCTTCTATTTCGACTCGATTCGCAGCACGGCGTGGATCAAAGATGGTGTGATGCATACCGACGACACGCTGGTGGACGGTCTGGAAGCCGACATTGCGATGAAAGGTTCAGTGAACCTGGTACGCCGGGATCTGGACATGGAAGCCATTGTTGCACCAGAAATATCTGCCACCGTAGGCGTTGCCGCCGCGTTTGCCGTCAACCCGATTGTTGGTGCGGCGGTGTTTGCCGCCAGTAAGGTGCTGGGGCCGCTGTGGAGCAAAGTCTCGATTCTGCGCTATCGCATCACTGGTCCGGTCGATAAGCCGCAAATTAACGAAGTTCTGCGTCAGCCGCGCAAAGAAAGCCAGCAATGATTTGACGGGGGCGAGTAATTGCCCCAATCTCAGTACATAGTATTGCCGGATGGCGCAGCGCTTATCCGGCCTACAGCAGCCTAACAACGTAGGCCGGATAAGGCGTTTTTTTCCGCTATCCGGCAGAATTAAATGAGTAATCAAAACGATGAGTCTGAACCTGGTAAGTGAACAATTGCTAGCGGCAAATGGCCTGAAACATCAGGATCTGTTTGCCATCCTGGGCCAACTGGCCGAACGCCGTCTTGATTACGGCGATCTCTATTTTCAGTCGAGCTATCACGAATCCTGGGTTTTAGAAGACCGCATCATTAAAGATGGTTCTTACAATATCGATCAGGGCGTTGGCGTGCGCGCCATCAGCGGCGAGAAAACAGGGTTTGCCTATGCAGACCAGATTAGCCTGTTGGCGCTGGAACAAAGCGCTCATGCCGCGCGTACTATCGTGCGTGACAACGGTGACGGCAAAGTAAAAACGCTGGGGGCCGTGGAGCATCAGGCGCTTTACACCTCGGTTGATCCGTTGCAGAGCATGAGCCGTGAAGAAAAACTCGATATCCTGCGCCGCGTAGACAACGTGGCCCGTGCCACCGACAAACGCGTCCAGGAAGTGACCGCCAGCCTGACCGGTGTTTATGAACTGATCCTGGTGGCCGCGACTGATGGTACGCTGGCCGCTGACGTCCGCCCGCTGGTACGTTTGTCCGTAAGCGTACAGGTCGAAGAGGACGGTAAGCGTGAGCGCGGCGCCAGCGGTGGCGGCGGTCGTTTTGGCTATGACTATTTCCTTGGCGACCTCGATGGTGAAGTCCGTGCCGACGCGTGGGCGAAAGAGGCCGTACGCATGGCGTTAGTCAATCTGTCCGCGGTAGCAGCGCCTGCTGGTACGCTGCCGGTGGTACTCGGCGCTGGTTGGCCTGGCGTTCTGCTGCATGAAGCGGTCGGTCATGGTCTGGAAGGTGATTTTAACCGCCGTGGCACCTCGGTATTCAGTGGTCACATGGGTGAACTGGTGGCATCAGAACTGTGTACCGTTGTGGATGATGGCACAATGGCGGACCGTCGTGGTTCTGTGGCTATCGATGACGAAGGGACACCGGGTCAGTACAACGTGCTGATCGAAAACGGCATTCTGAAAGGCTACATGCAGGACAAACTGAATGCGCGTCTGATGGGCGTAGCGCCAACGGGTAACGGTCGCCGTGAATCTTACGCGCACCTGCCGATGCCGCGTATGACCAACACCTATATGCTGCCGGGGAAATCCACGCCGCAGGAAATCATCGAATCCGTTGAATACGGTATTTATGCGCCTAACTTTGGCGGCGGTCAGGTAGATATCACCTCCGGGAAATTTGTATTCTCGACGTCCGAAGCGTACCTGATTGAAAACGGTAAAGTGACCAAACCGGTGAAAGGCGCAACGCTGATTGGCTCCGGTATCGAAGCGATGCAGCAGATTTCGATGGTGGGTAACGACCTGAAACTGGATAACGGGGTTGGCGTTTGCGGTAAAGAAGGACAGAGCTTGCCGGTGGGCGTGGGCCAGCCGACGCTGAAGGTGGATAACTTGACCGTAGGTGGCACCGCGTAACGACCCGGTCGCCGGATAGCGCTCAGCGTATCCGGCCTGGAATGTGCGTTGGCACTGAATGTAGGCCCGGTAAGCAAAGCGCTACCGGGCTTTTTTATTTCTCTTTGCCCCGGCCGTACATCCCCTGAAACAGCTGCGCCACATCGACAAAATAATCCGTCAGATAGTTAATCACCACCTGGACCTTGAGCGGTAGTTTGTCTTTTTCGGTATACAGCGCATAGACCGGACGTGGATCCGACTGGTAGCGGGGCAGCAGGATCTCCACTTCGCCACGATTGATCTCATTGATCACCCACATCAGCGGCACATAGGCGATGCCCGCGCCTGCGGCCAGCCAGCGCACCAGCGTCATCGGATCGTTAGTCACGAAGCGCCCTTCTGGGATCAGGCGGGTAGAGATCCCCTCCGGAGCGATAAGTTCGAATTCATTATCCGGGCGCACGCTGTATTCCAGCCACGAGTGGTTGCTGAGATCGGCGGGTTTTTCCGGCACGCCAAACTGCGCGAGATAGCTTTTAGCGGCGCAGACCACCATCGGCATGGTTCCCAGGCGACGTGAAAACAGGCTGGAGTCCTGCAACGCGCCGACGCGAATAACCACGTCCAGACCGTCGGCGATTAAATCCGGTGCCGGGATGCCTGTTACCAGATTTACCGTCAATCCTGGATACTCTTTCAGCATCGTTGCGGTCAACCCGGCGAGGACATTTTGTGCCATGGTTGAAGAACAGCCAATGCGCAAGGTGCCGATGGGCGTGTTGTTAAAGGCATAAAGCTGTTCGTGAACATCCTGTGCTTCGTGCAGCATCCGGCGGCAACCCTGATAATAAATTTTACCGGCTTCAGTTAGCCCAATGCTGCGTGTGCTGCGGTTTAGCAGCTTGACCTGTAGCTCATCTTCCAGTTTAGAGACCGTCTGGCTTATCGATGAAACGCTCATTTGTAACTGTCTTGCGGCGGCGGTGAAGGAGCCCAGTTCGACAACTTTGGCAAACACCGACATACGTTTTAATCGTTCCATTGTTCACTCTGACTTAAAAGTGATTTAGATCACATAATATAGATAACAGCATAACAGTTACGTTAATATATTATTATTCAAATAACAGCTATGTCGCTCTCGCCTGGCTCATCCTTGCCCTTCTCTGCGGTGACATACGCTAGAAAATCTATCACCTGCACTCTCTTAAGCTACCAAGGTCAACATGAGTCTGTTTCCCGTTATCGTGGTGTTTGGTCTGTCCTTCCCACCGATTTTTTTCGAATTACTTTTGTCACTGGCGATTTTCTGGCTGGTGCGCCGGGTACTGGTTCCAACTGGCATCTATGATTTTGTCTGGCACCCGGCTCTGTTTAACACCGCGCTGTATTGCTGCCTGTTCTATTTAATAACGCGCCTGTTCGTTTGAGGTTGAAGTGAAAACACTAACAAGAAAACTCTCCCGTACGGCCACGACTCTCGTACTGGTCATTCTGGCCTTCATCGCCATTTTCCGCGCATGGGTGTTCTACACCGAGTCGCCGTGGACGCGAGATGCGCGCTTCAGCGCCGACGTTGTGGCCATAGCCCCGGATGTCGCCGGGCTTATCAATAACGTCAACGTTCATGATAATCAACTGGTGAAGAAAGACCAGGTCCTGTTTACCATCGATCAGCCGCGCTATAAAAAAGCGCTCGAAGAAGCGGAAGCAGACGTCGCCTACTATCAGGTGTTATCGCAGGAAAAACGCCAGGAGGCCAGCCGTCGTAATCGGCTGGGCGTGCAGGCTATGTCTCGTGAAGAGATTGACCAGTCAAACAATGTCCTGCAAACCGTATTACACCAGCTTGCGAAGGCGCAGGCGACCCGCGACCTGGCGAAATTAGATCTGGAACGTACCGTCATTCGCGCGCCAGCAGATGGCTGGGTGACTAACCTGAACGTCTACAGCGGCGAATTTATTACTCGCGGCTCTACGGCGGTGGCGTTGGTCAAACAGCATTCTTTTTATGTGCTGGCCTATATGGAAGAAACCAAGCTGGAAGGCGTCCGCCCTGGGTATCGCGCAGAGATCACCCCGCTGGGCAGTAATCATGTGCTGAAGGGCACCGTTGATAGCGTGGCGGCTGGCGTAACGAATGCCAGCAGCACGCGGGACGCAAAGGGTATGGCGACCATTGATTCCAATCTCGAATGGGTGCGTCTGGCGCAGCGTGTACCGGTGCGAATTCGTCTTGATGAGCAGCAGGGAACCCTGTGGCCTGCGGGGACTACGGCTACCGTCGTCATTACCGGCAAGCAGGATCGCGATGCAAGCCGGGAATCCTTCTTCCGTAAAATGGCGCACCGCCTGCGCGAGTTTGGCTAATCGTGATGGGCATTTTCTCTATTGCCAACCAGCATATCCGCTTTGCGGTGAAACTGGCGTGCGCGATTGTACTGGCGCTGTTCGTTGGCTTTCACTTCCAACTTGAGACCCCGCGCTGGGCGGTGCTGACCGCCGCCATTGTGGCGGCTGGCCCGGCCTTTGCCGCTGGCGGAGAGCCCTATTCTGGTGCTATACGCTATCGCGGCATGCTGCGTATTGTCGGGACATTTATTGGCTGTATTGCTGCACTGATCATTATCATCAGCATGATCCGCGCCCCGTTATTGATGATCCTGGTGTGTTGTATCTGGGCCGGTTTTTGTACCTGGATCTCGTCGCTTGTGAAGATCGAAAACTCCTATGCCTGGGGACTTTCGGGCTATACGGCGCTGATCATCGTCATTACCATCCAGGCTGAACCGCTGCTGACGCCGCAATTTGCGCTCGAACGCTGTAGTGAAATAGTGATGGGGATTGTCTGTGCTATTGTGGCCGATCTGCTCTTTTCGCCCCGTTCGGTGAAACAGGAGATTGATGTCGAACTGGACAGTCTGCTGGTGGCGCAGTATCAGCTTATGCAGCTGTGCATTAAGCACGGTGACAGTGAAGAAGTGGACAAAGCCTGGGGCGATTTAGTCCGGCGTACGGCGGCACTGGAAGGCATGCGAAGTAACCTGAATATGGAGTCCTCACGCTGGGGGCGGGCTAACCGCAGACTCAAAGCATTGAACACGCTGTCACTCACGCTCATCACGCAGTCCTGCGAAACCTATCTTATTCAGAACACTCGGCCCGAACTGATCACTGATACCTTCCGCGAGTTGTTCAATATGCCGGTTGAAACGGTGCAGGATGTTCATAAACAGTTGAAGCGGATGCGGCGGGTGATTGCCTGGACCGGCGAACGCGAAACGCCGATCACGATATATAGTTGGGCAGGCGCCGCGACGCGCTACCTGTTGCTCAAACGCGGTGTACTGAGTAATACCAAAATTAGCGCCACGGAAGAAGAGATCCTGCAAGGTGAGCCAGTAGTGAAGGTGGAGTCTGCCGAGCGCCATCATGCGATGATCAACTTCTGGCGCACCACGCTTTCTTGTGTGCTGGGAACTTTATTCTGGCTGTGGACCGGATGGACCTCCGGCAGCGGCGCAATGGTGATGATTGCGGTTGTCACTTCGCTGGCAATGCGTTTGCCCAACCCGCGCATGGTGGCAATAGACTTTATTTACGGTACGTTGGCGGCGTTACCGCTCGGGGCGCTCTATTTCCTGGTGATTATCCCCAATACGCAACAAAGCATGTTGTTACTGTGCCTGAGCCTGGCGGTGCTGGGGTTCTTTCTGGGTATAGAGGTACAGAAACGACGGCTGGGATCAATGGGGGCGCTGGCCAGCACTATTAATATCATCGTGCTGGATAACCCGATGACCTTCCACTTTAGCCAGTTCCTTGACAGTGCGCTGGGGCAAATTGTTGGCTGCGTGCTGGCATTTATCGTCATTTTGTTGGTGCGCGATAACTCTCGTGACAGAACGGGTCGCGTGTTGCTCAACCAGTTTGTCTCGGCGGCGGTTTCAGCGATGACCACCAACGTGGTACGTCGTAAAGAAAACCATCTCCCGGCGCTTTATCAGCAGCTGTTTTTGCTGATGAACAAATTTCCCGGCGACCTGGCGAAGTTTCGCCTGGCGCTGACGATGATCATTGCGCATCAGCGCCTGCGCGATGCGCCGATACCGGTAAACGAGGAGCTATCCGCGTTCCATCGCCAGCTTCGTCGCACTGCGGATCACGTGATTTCCGCAGGAAACGACGACAAGCGCCGACGCTACTTTAGCCAGCTGCTGGAAGAGCTTGAGATCTATCAGGAGAAATTAATCATTTGGCAAGCGCCACCGCAGGTGACCGAGCCGGTAAAACGACTTAGCGGGATGCTGCACAAATACCAGCATGCGCTGACCAGTAATTAAGAGTTGGAAACCGACGCTAAAAGCGTCGGTTTTTTTATGGCTATACTTACCTGAAAATGCAGGAGGTTCCTGCATATTGATGGTCAGTAGAGTGACTGGCGTCGGGATGGTGGCTATAGATGAACATCTATACTTTTGATTTTGACGAGATAGAAGACCAGGGGGATTTCTACCGTGAGTTTACGCGCGCGTTCGGTCTCGCCCGGGAAAAGGTGGTTGATTTAGATTCTCTGTGGGAGGTGGTTATCGGGGACGTTTTACCGCTGCCGCTGGAGATTGAATTTGTTCATTTGCCGGACAAGTTACGCAGGCGATACGGCGCGCTGATTTTACTGTTCGATGAAGCGGAAGAAGAGCTGGAAGGACAGCTGCGCTTTAACGTTCGTCACTCAATGTAAGGCATAAAAAAGCCCCCGGCAGGCGGGGGCAAGTCGTCGGACTAGACGACGAGGGTTTATTTGTAGAGTTCTGCAGTCGCGTGCCAGTGAGCGCCTTCACGGAGTTCGGTGACGCGATAGCTGCTGGCACCCGCTTTTTCAGCTTTAGCGGCGATAGCCTGACGCATGTCCATTGGTGAGCTACCGATCTGAGATACGGAGATGCTGCCCATGGATTGCAGGTTCTGTGCTTCTTGTGAGTTCACCTGAGTCACTGCGGCGCTTGCACCGAAAGAGAGAACAGAAAGAAGGCTTAAGGTTGCAATAGTTGTTTTGATTTTCATGATATTTACCTCGTCGAATTCTTTTATTGGGGTCTGCGTTTCGTGACCCTCATCACAAAATCAAGTATACACTAATCACTTGATAAATTAATACCACGCTAATTGTTTCTGTGCGGATTAAGTGTTAAGAAAAATATTTTTTATAACCAAACAGAATTAAAAATAGGGTTTTAAACATCGGTTTTATAATAAATTCAATTAAATCATTGAGATATGAATTTTTGCAAAATGTGCGTTTTTAACTCTTCATATTCGCTATGTGAATGACTTTTGACGGTTAAACGCACCATTTGTTAAATCAATGACAGTGGATAATAGAGGGAGGAGGGTGGATATAGAGGTTTTTCCCCGCCGCGAGGCGACGGGGAGGAAGTATTACAGCTCTTGTTCAAACAGTTCCAGAATGGCTTCGTACAAATCTTTTACCGTAAAACCCTTAGCTGGGGTGGTGAAGATGGTATCGTCACCGGCAATTGTACCCAGAATACCTTCCGCTTTACCTAATGAGTCCAGCAGACGTGCAATCAACTGAGCAGCGCCAGGGCTGGTATGAATAACCACAACTGCATCGTTGTAATCGATATCCAATACCAGATTTTTCAGTGGACTGGATGTTGTAGGTACCCCTAACTCTGCCGGCAGGCAGTACACCATTTCCATTTTCGCATTGCGGGTACGCACGGCGCCGAACTTGGTCAGCATGCGAGAAACCTTGGACTGATTGATATTATCAAAGCCCTGATCCTGCAACGCGAGGACGATTTCGCCCTGAGAGCTGAACTTTTCTTCTTTAAGCAGCGCTTTAAACGCCTTTACTAATTCTTCTTGTTTTGCCGAGCTTCGCATAAGTCACCCGTAATATGGCGGTAGAAACAACATTATTGTGCATACAGATGAATTTTTATGCAAACAGTCTGCCTTGTTCAAGGCTGAAATAATGTTATGAAAGAGCGGAATTTTATCAAATTTCGTTATCAAGAAACATGCCTGTGTCACGGCTCGCAAATAAGGTTAAAAGTAAATTAAATGTTATCAAATTGATGTTGTTTTGAGAGGTGGGTAGGGTATATTGTCAGCACCTGTTGGAAAGTTGCTCTACTGTGCGGGTGGTTTTGAATTACGTAACTTAGGTTTTATTTTACGTAAGTTAAATGCATAAAAGCCAAATTTGCGTGACTACGCATTCTTGACGCGTGGTTGTTGTATTCGTTGGATTTGTGAATTAAGGTCGCCGCCGCGGAGCAATAGACACTTTGCTTATCAATATAATAAGGAGTTTAGGATGAAAGTTGCAGTCCTCGGCGCTGCTGGTGGTATCGGTCAGGCGCTAGCATTACTGTTAAAAACCCAACTGCCTTCAGGTTCAGAACTCTCCCTGTACGACATCGCTCCAGTAACGCCTGGCGTGGCCGTTGATTTGAGCCATATCCCTACTGCTGTGAAAATCAAAGGCTTCAGCGGCGAAGACGCTACCCCTGCACTGGAAGGTGCTGATGTGGTACTGATCTCTGCGGGTGTCGCACGTAAACCGGGTATGGATCGTTCCGACCTGTTCAACGTTAACGCCGGTATCGTGAAGAACCTGGTGCAGCAGGTTGCTAAAACCTGCCCGAAAGCATGTATCGGTATTATCACCAACCCGGTGAACACGACCGTTGCTATCGCTGCAGAAGTGCTGAAAAAAGCAGGCGTATACGATAAGAACAAACTGTTTGGCGTGACCACGCTGGACATCATCCGCTCCAACACCTTTGTTGCGGAACTGAAAGACAAGCAGCCTGGTGACGTTGAAGTCCCGGTTATTGGCGGCCACTCTGGCGTGACCATTCTCCCGCTGCTGTCACAAATCCCTGGCGTGAGCTTCACTGAGCAAGAAGCGGCTGACCTGACCAAACGTATCCAGAATGCGGGTACAGAAGTTGTGGAAGCTAAAGCCGGTGGCGGATCTGCAACCCTGTCGATGGGTCAGGCTGCAGCACGTTTCGGCCTGTCACTGGTTCGCGCGCTGAGCGGCGAAAAAGGCGTGGTTGAATGTGCTTACGTTGAAGGCGACGGCCAGTATGCTCGCTTCTTCTCTCAGCCGCTGCTGTTGGGTAAAAACGGCGTAGAAGAACGCCAGTCTATCGGCAAGCTGAGCGCATTTGAGCAGAGCTCGCTGGAAGGTATGCTGGATACGCTGAAGAAAGATATCACCCTGGGTGAAGAGTTCGTTAAATAACGCCTTTATGTAGGCCGGATGGCGGTGTTTAACGCTTTATCCGTCCTACAAATATCGCGAATTTGACGCATAAAAAAACCGGAGCTATCTCCGGTTTTTTTACATCATTTCGTTTGTGATTTAGTTTGTAGCCGGGTATTCCTGAATCGTTACCTGCAGCGTCAACTGCTTGTCATCACGCATCACGACAACAGAGATAACCGAACCAGGGCGAATCTCTGCCACCTGGTCCATGGTCTCCAGCGCAGATACCGCCGGTTTGTTATTGACCGAAATAATCAGATCGTTAACCTGAATTCCTGCCTGCGCTGCCGGACCGTCTGGGGCCACTTCGTTAACTACAATCCCCTGAATTTGATCCATCCCGCCGCCCTGGGCGTGCAGTGGCGCAATTTCGCGACCGCTGATGCCGATGTAGCCACGAATCACGCGCCCGTCACGAATCAGCTTATCCATGATTTTGGTTGCCAACTGAAACGGAATAGCAAAGCCGATCCCTTCCGGGGTTTCGCCATCGTTGCTCTTATCAAATGACAGCGTGTTAATACCCATTAACTCGCCCAGCGAGTTGACCAACGCGCCGCCGGAGTTGCCGTGGTTGATGGAGGCATCCGTTTGCAGGAAGTTTTGCCGTCCAGTCGGGTTCAGGCCAATACGACCGGTGGCGCTGATAATCCCCTGAGTGATGGTTTGCCCAAGGTTGTACGGGTTACCAATAGCGAGGACGACATCGCCGATGTGCGGCACGCGTTTGTTATTAATTGGAATTGTCGGCAGCCCGCCAGTCGCGTTGATTTTCAGCACCGCAAGATCGGTTAACGTATCAGAACCCACTAGCAGCGCTTCGAATACACGCCCATCCTGCAACGCGACGATGATTTGGTCGGCATCATTAATGACGTGCTTATTGGTAATGATATAGCCGCGCTGATCCATGATAACGCCTGAGCCGAGTGTGCGGATCTCAAGCTGGTTATGTGCTGTGCTGTTCATACTACGGTTATAAACGTTAACGACGGCAGGCGCTGCACGGCGAACCGCCGGGTTATAGCTGGCGGGCGTTTCATCTGCACTGTCGAACTGTGGCGCGGTAAGCGTATTTATTTTTCGCAGAGAGGGCATCGCGGCCAGCAGAATAGCGCCGACGATTAAACCAATCGCGACCGAACGTAAAAGCTTCACAAACATGATGGCGGCGTCATTAATAAAGGGAACGGCAGCAGCATATCACGAGTTTACCGGACATCACACGGGGGGCTGATGTCCGGTTGCATGCGTTAACGCAGGAGCAGGTAAATACTCTCGTTACCGCGCACTACCTGCAGAGCAATGATCGACGGTTTCGTTTCCAGCACTTTACGCATTTCGGCGATCGAGTTTACACGATCGCGGTTAACGCCAATGATAACGTCATCTTTATGCAGACCGGCCTGCGCGGCTGGGCTGCTTTTTTCAACGTTATCAATTTTGATGCCTTTGGTGCCGTCTTTAAGCTGACCGTCACTGAGCGTAGCCCCTTGCAACGCAGGAGCAATCATCTCCGCGCTGGCGGACGATGATGTACTGGTATCCAGGGTTACTTCAACCTCCAGCGGTTTACCGTTACGCAGTAGGCCCAGTTTGACTTTGGTCCCTGGTTCGGTTGTCGCTATGCGTGAACGCAGTTCGGCGAAGCTGTTGAGCGGTTTGCCGTTGAGGCTGGTAATGACATCACCAGACTTCACACCTGCTTTTGCGGAGCCAGAGTTAGGCAGAACCTCGCTGACAAACGCGCCGCGCTGCACGTCCAGTTTGAACGCTTTGGCGATATCGGCGGTCATTTCGGTGCCTTTAATTCCCAGCAGACCACGTTTGATTTCACCAAACTGCATCAGTTGCTGCGCCAGCGTACGTGCCATATTGCTCGGGATCGCAAAACCAATACCGATGCTACCGCCGCCGGGGGCCAGAATCGCGGTGTTAATGCCAATCAGCTCACCATTGAGGTTTAGCAACGCGCCGCCGGAGTTACCCCGGTTGATGGAGGCGTCGGTCTGAATAAAGTTTTCCAGACCTTCCAGGTTCAACCCGCTGCGACCCAAAGCTGATACGATGCCGGAGGTGGCCGTTTGCCCCAAACCAAACGGGTTACCCACGGCCACCGCAAAATCACCGACGCGGAGTTTGTCGGAGTCGGCAATGGCAATTTGCGTCAGGTTGCTGGGGTGTTGAATTTGCAGCAGAGCGATATCGCTCTGGTCGTCGCTGCCGATAAGCTTAGCGTCGAACTCACGGCCATCGTTAAGCTGAACGCTGATTTTTTGCGCCTGATTGATGACGTGATTATTGGTCAGGACGTAGCCTTTGGCGGCATCAATGATGACCCCGGAACCCAGCCCTTCAAAAGGTTGTGCAGGTTGATCGGGAAGTTCATCACCAAAAAACTTTTTGAACTCTTCCGGGACTTTCTGCCCCTGAGCGGCGGTGCCTTCGACCCTTACGCTCACCACGGCAGGTAACACTTTCTCCAGCATCGGGGCGAGGCTGGGGAGCGCAGCCTGGCCGGGAACCTGGCCGGGAATCGACGCTGCGGCTGGGAATGGCGCCGAGAGAGTTAACCCGACACTTAACGCTAATGCACTCAACAGCTGGGTTTGTTTTTTCATGGATCCTGCTCTCGTACCTTGAGTAAACGGAAGATGATTCAAAACAGTTTGATGTTATTGAATTTTCGGTTTGGTCACAATGAGGCTAACGACTAAATAATAGCTGGGACAGGAAGAGAAGCGGAGGGCGCAATTGCTGCGCCCAATAAATTTCTTAACGATGTGCAGTTAGTCGCGCTTTGCGCCACTACGCAGCAGGCCAGATGCGCCTTCAGAATAGTCTCGCGGCATCTGAACCGGCGCCTGATCGTTACCCGCTTCGGACTCTGCCAGACGATTACGGAACGGATTATTTTCCGGTGACATACCCGGCAGCAGGTTGCTGGAGCTTTTCGCCATATGCTGGTAGATCTGACGATAATCGTCCGCCATGTTATCCAGCAGTTCAGCGCTGCGGGCAAAGTGGCTCACCAGCTCTTCGCGGTACTCTTCCAGCTCAGCTTTATTTTTTTCCAGTTCGTACTGCAATGCCTGCTGTTGGCGTAATTTACGATTACCAAAACGCATGGCTACAGCACCAATAATGATACCGACGACTAACCCAATTAGCGCATATTCCCAGGTCATGAACATCTCCCGTTGTCTTGTGTTTCCGTAGGGTGTTGGCTTTAGGCTCCATGCCTGCGCCTGATTATGCCACTATAACCGCTAATCCCGTAGAAGTGGAATCCCGTGTTTATATCACGTAATGTAGAACGGCCTTTTTTTCGTCAACCGTGAGCGACGGCACATCGATTCTCAAGGAATAACAATAACATCATGCAAAGCCTTTCCCCGACATCGCGTTACCAGCAAGCCCTCAAAGACGGCAGTCATCAGCCCGACAACGTACAACAAGAAGCAGTGAATCGACTGGAAACAATTTTCCAGGCGCTTTCGACGCCAGCACGTCCTGCGCCGCAGGAGAGCGGACTGATGGCGCGTTTTGGCAAATTGCTGGGAAAGCGTGAGTCACCGACCAACGCGCCAGTGCGTGGTCTGTATATGTGGGGCGGAGTCGGGCGCGGAAAAACGTGGCTGATGGATCTGTTCTTCCATAGCCTGCCGGGCGGGCGTAAACAGCGTTTGCACTTTCACCGTTTTATGCTGCGTGTCCATGAAGAGCTTACGGCCCTGCAGGGGCAGAGTGATCCGCTGGAAATCATTGCCGACCGCTTTAAGGCTGAAACGGACGTGCTGTGCTTTGACGAATTTTTTGTTTCTGACATCACCGACGCCATGCTGCTCGGCGGTCTGATGAAGGCGCTGTTTGCCCGTGGTATTACGCTGGTGGCAACCTCCAATATTCCGCCTGATGAGCTGTATCGCAACGGTTTGCAACGCACGCGTTTTCTTCCTGCCATTGATGCCATCAAACAGCATTGTGACATCATGAATGTCGATGCTGGCGTCGATTATCGTCTGCGCACCTTAACGCAGGCGCATTTGTGGTTGTCACCACTGAATGAGGAAACTCGTCAGCAGATGGATAAGCTGTGGCTGGCATTAGCGGGAACGAAAAGTGAACATGCGCCGACGCTGGAGATCAATCATCGTCCGATGCAGACGCTGGCCGTCGAAAACCAAACGCTGGCGGTGTCGTTCACCACGCTCTGTGTCGATGCGCGTAGTCAGCATGACTACATTGCGCTATCGCGTCTTTTTCATACGGTGCTGTTGTCTGATGTGCCGGTCATGACGACTCTGATGGAGAGCGAAGCGCGGCGTTTTATCGCACTGGTGGATGAGTTCTACGAACGCCACGTTAAGCTAGTGGTCAGTGCGGCCTCACCACTTTATGAAATTTATCAGGGCGAGCGTCTGAAGTTTGAATTTCAGCGTTGTTTGTCGCGTTTGCAGGAGATGCAAAGCGAAGAGTATCTGAAGCGGGAACATTTAGCCGGTTAAACCTGCCGCAAATCACATAAAGGGGTCGATCTTTGACCCTGACTTCTCTATAATCTTGCGACCCCACGTTACGAGAGAGTTTTTTTCCCAAAACTTTCTATGCGCCGGCATAGGCTATTCGAAGGGGTAGGTTTGCTGGACAATGTCGTGTGAACCTCAACTGACAAAACGTTTGGGTGTTCACCAACGTGTAACTTATTTATTTGGGTAAGCTTTTAATGAAAACTTTTACAGCTAAACCAGAAACCGTAAAACGCGACTGGTATGTTGTTGACGCGACCGGTAAAACTCTGGGCCGTCTGGCTTCCGAACTGGCTCTGCGCCTGCGCGGTAAGCACAAAGCGGAATATACTCCGCACGTAGATACCGGTGATTACATCATCGTTCTGAACGCTGACAAAGTTGCTGTAACTGGCAACAAGCGTACTGACAAAGTGTACTATCACCACACCGGTCACATCGGCGGTATCAAACAAGCGACCTTTGAAGAGATGATTGCTCGCCGTCCTGAGCGTGTGCTTGAAATCGCGGTTAAAGGCATGCTGCCAAAAGGCCCGCTGGGTCGTGCTATGTTCCGTAAACTGAAAGTTTACGCTGGCAACGAGCACAACCACGCGGCACAGCAACCGCAAGTTCTTGACATCTAATCGGGATTATAGGCAATGGCTGAAAATCAATACTACGGCACTGGTCGCCGCAAAAGTTCCGCAGCTCGCGTTTTCATCAAACCGGGCAGTGGTAAAATCGTAATCAACCAACGTTCTCTGGAACAGTACTTCGGTCGTGAAACTGCCCGCATGGTAGTTCGTCAGCCGCTGGAACTGGTCGACATGGTTGAGAAACTGGATCTGTACATCACTGTTAAAGGTGGTGGTATCTCTGGTCAGGCTGGTGCGATCCGTCACGGTATCACCCGCGCTCTGATGGAGTACGACGAATCCCTGCGTGGCGAACTGCGTAAAGCTGGCTTCGTTACCCGTGATGCTCGTCAGGTTGAACGTAAGAAAGTCGGTCTGCGTAAAGCACGTCGTCGTCCTCAGTTCTCCAAACGTTAATTGTACTCTGCTTCGGCAGACAACAATTTGCGAAAAAACCCGCTTCGGCGGGTTTTTTTATCGTTACTGCTCTCCGTATAACCACGGTAATCCGCTGATTGCCACCTCTTTTTCCCCATTTCAAGAATCGACTCACCACAAAGGTCACAAAATCTGGTAAACTATCATCCAATTTTCTGCCCAAATGTCCGGTATCGTTCATTTTTTGTTTGTATTTTGAACAGTAATGGCTTTCCCGAATATGGGTGACATCACTTCTGGCTGGCCACTTAGTGGCTGGTAGCAGTAAAAATTCTGAATATACCTGGAGGTTTTCATGGCTGTCGCTGCCAACAAACGTTCGGTAATGACGCTGTTTTCTGGTCCTACTGACATCTATAGCCATCAGGTCCGCATTGTGCTGGCTGAGAAAGGTGTTAGTTTCGAGATTGAGCATGTGGAGAAGGACAATCCACCGCAGGATCTGATCGACCTCAACCCGAATCAGAGCGTACCGACACTGGTGGATCGTGAGCTGACCCTGTGGGAATCTCGCATCATTATGGAATACCTGGATGAGCGCTTCCCGCATCCGCCGCTGATGCCGGTTTACCCGGTTGCGCGTGGTGAAAGCCGCCTGTACATGCAGCGTATTGAAAAAGACTGGTACACGCTGATGAACGTCATCGTGAACGGTTCTGCTTCTGAAGCCGAAGTCGCGCGTAAGCGTCTGCGCGAAGAACTGCTGGCAATTGCACCAGTATTTGGCCAGAAACCTTACTTCCTGAGCGATGAGTTCAGCCTGGTAGACTGCTACCTGGCGCCGCTGCTGTGGCGTTTACCGCAGCTGGGCATTGAATTCAACGGTGCAGGTTCGAAAGAACTGAAAGGGTACATGACTCGCGTCTTTGAACGTGATTCTTTCCTGGCTTCTCTGACTGAGCCTGAACGTGAAATGCGTCTGGGCCGGGGTTAACCTGTATGGATTTGCCACAGCTAACACCACGCCGTCCGTATCTGCTGCGCGCATTCTATGAGTGGTTGTTAGACAACCAGCTTACGCCGCACCTGGTGGTGGATGTGACGCTTCAGGACGTGCAGGTTCCTATGGAATATGCACGTGATGGGCAAATTGTTCTGAATATCGCACCGCGTGCGGTGGGTAACCTGGAACTGGCTAACGATGAAGTGCGCTTTAACGCGCGCTTCGGTGGTGTGCCGCGTCAGGTTTCTGTACCGCTGGCGGCAGTTCTGGCAATTTATGCTCGTGAAAATGGCGCCGGTACTATGTTCGAGCCGGAAGCCGCCTACGACGAAGATGTCGCTAGCTTAAATGATGACGACAACGACGCAACTGGTTTTGAAAGTGAAACGGTCATGTCGGTCATTGATGGCGATAAGCCTGACAATGGCGACGACAACGATCCGGATGACACTCCGCCGCCGCCTCGCGGTGGGCGTCCAGCGCTACGCGTAGTGAAATAAAAAACAGGCCCTTTGGGGCCTGTTCTGTTTTCTGCCTTCGGGATCAGTAAAACAGCGTGATGGTGACTATCATATTGACCACAAATCCCACCGCCATCGGGATGGCCGTACGTTTTACCACCTCAAAGGGCGATACGCCCGCAATACCTGATGTCACCACAATGACCGCTGTAATGGGGGATACCGCCCGGGCCAGCGTAGTAGCAAAATGCATCGGCATAATCATCACTACCGCAGGAATATGTAGTCCGGCTGCTATATCTGGAATCAGGCTGGCAAAAGACATAAACGGCGCGTTACCTGACCCCATGACAATCGCACAGGCGGCAATGACCACGGCCATGATGATCATCACGCCGATACCGCCAAGGCCGGAATGCTCTGCACCTTTTATTACAGCGTCGACAGTCCCGATAGTCGTCAACCCTTTCGCAAAGATCTCACCGGCGACCACCAGCGTGACAACGTTGGCAAACTGGGTTCCCATGCCGTCAAAGAAGGCCTGCACGTCATCCATCGTTTCGCGCAGATTATGTTTATGCAGGAACTCGACAAACATCGTCAGCGTCATGCTCATCAGCATGACCACCACCAGATTCAGCTCTGTTTTCATTAACCCCATATGTGCCAGAGCAAGCGAGCCCAACATCAGAAGCAACGGCATGACGGGTAGAATGGCGTAATAGAGAGGTGGCACGTTTTCCAGCGTCTTTTGTTCAGCGAATCCGTTGCTTTCCGGGAGTGCTTTTTTATCAAACTGCCGCTGAACGAAAAAATGTGCAATAGCGACGGCGACGATAACGCACGATGCGACGGGTAACTGATAGTGAAAGAAGTAGGTAGCGATTTTCATGCCCGCCACCTGCGCGGCAAAAATAGAGTTGGTTTCCAGAATGCCCCATTCAATTGACATTGAAGTGGCAATGACCGCCACCGCGGATAAACGGCTCACGCCAAGACTGACCAGCGTCGGGAACAGCGTCACCATCAGCAGCATGCCTAACCCGGAAGCGCTGGTGATGAACTGCGCCATGATCTGACCAATCACATAGGTGGCGGCAAGAACAACATAGGGTGAGCGGATTAGCTTAAGCGGGCGGCTTAACAGGCTAACCATCGCTCTGCTGGCCCCCATCCTGTCCATATAACGGGCATAACCACCTACTGCCATGATTGATAACCCTAGTCCGGCCGCCCGATTGGAAAGCATACGCAGAATTTCGTTGTAAATATCGACCAGTAGATAGCCGCTGCTCTTGTCGTTAGCGACCAGCGCACCGTAGCCTAGCCAGACGCCGCAGATCATCAGGAAGATCCCCGCGGCTGCCAGCACTACCTGCGGTTTGTAGTTTTTGAGGATCAGGTAACCCATCGTTAATAAAACGATGACAGAGATAATGATGCCGAACATTGTTTCACTCCATGCCAGAGAAGAAGATAAATCCGGTAATAACGCTGTTGTCCAAACGGATGTTATATTTTTTCGGGCGATTTTTATGGAGTGAATATCTTATTTTTAATTCGATGTTTAAATTATTTATCGTTATAAAATAGATGGTTATGATAATTTATCACGTTCATATTCATAAATTTCACGAAGCGAATATGATTGTTTTCAATTAAAGATAAGCTGAATGTTTTAGCGTAACAAAATATCCGGATGCGTTAGACCGCCAATAAGCCCGACAGTCTGATTGACCATCATTTCACCCTGCTTTCGATCCTGTGTTAGGATAAACCCGCTGTTATTTGTCACCACGACTTAGCTGAATGGGCCCTATGAACGCATTTGATTCGCAAGCTGAAGACTCTCCATCCACCATTGGCCGTAGCTTACGCAGCCGCCCGCTGGCGCGTAAAAAACTGTCTGAAATGGTTGAAGAAGAACTGGAGCAGATGATTCGTCGTCGGGAGTTTGGCGAGGGCGAACAGTTACCGTCTGAGCGGGAGCTGATGGCCTTCTTTAACGTGGGCCGTCCTTCTGTACGAGAAGCGCTGGCAGCGTTAAAACGCAAAGGTCTGGTGCAAATCAACAATGGCGAGCGCGCCCGCGTTTCGCGTCCTTCAGCTGATACCATTATCAGCGAGCTGTCCGGTATGGCGAAAGATTTCCTCGCGCATCCCGGCGGCATTGCCCACTTCGAACAGCTGCGACTGTTCTTTGAATCCAGCCTGGTACGATACGCCGCAGAACATGCGACGGATGAGCAAATCGACAGACTGGCGAAAGCACTGGAGATCAACAGCCAGTCGCTCGATGACAATACGCTGTTCATTCGCTCGGACGTTGATTTTCACCGCATACTAGCGGAGATCCCGGGCAATCCCATCTTTATGGCTATCCATGTTGCGCTGTTAGACTGGCTGATTGCCGCCCGTCCGACCGTGGCTGACCAAGAGTTATATGAGCACAATAACGTGAGTTATCAGCAGCATATCGCTATTGTGGACGCGATTCGTCAGCGCGATCCTGAGGAAGCTGACCGCGCACTGCAAGAACATCTCAACAGCGTTTCCGCTACCTGGCACGCCTTCAGCAAAAGTAAAAAATTGCGTAAGTAATCGCGATCCTGACGATCGTTTAGTGAGACAGATCGCACTATAAGCGTTCTGTATTGTATTGCTGCTTATTTGATCTGGTATAACAGGTATAAAGGTATGCAGTCAGACAACACTAATCATCATCAGAGGTAGCTATGGCAAGAGATTTAAAAGGCGTAATGCCAGCGTTGTTAACCCCATTCGATAGCCAACAGCGACTGGACATTGAGAGCCTGCGCCGCCTGGTGCGTTTCAACATTGGGCAAGGGATCGACGGGCTCTATGTCGGTGGGTCTACGGGTGAGGCATTTGTCCAAAACCGCGTTGAGAGAGAGCAGGTACTGGAAATTGTTGCCGAAGAAGCGAAAGGCAAGGTGACGCTGATCGCTCACGTTGGCACAGTGAGTACCGAAGAGAGCCAACAGCTGGCGAGTGCCGCGCATCGCTACGGCTTTGATGCGGTTTCGGCCGTCACACCGTTTTACTATCCGTTCAGTTTTGAAGAGCACTGCGATCACTACCGCGCAATTATTGATTCCGCTGATGGCTTGCCGATGGTGGTCTATAACATCCCGGCGCTGAGCGGCGTAAAACTGACGCTGGATCAAATCAACACGCTGGTGACGTTGCCGGGCGTTGGCGCGCTGAAGCAAACCTCAGGCGATCTCTATCAGATGGAACAGATCCGCCGCGCTCACCCCGATCTGGTGCTTTATAACGGTTATGACGAGATCTTCGCTTCTGGTCTGCTGGCGGGCGCTGATGGCGGTATCGGTAGCACTTACAACATTATGGGATGGCGTTATCAGGGAATTGTGAAAGCGCTCAAAGAAGGCGACATCCGTACGGCGCAAAAGCTGCAAACCGAGTGCAATAAGGTTATCGATCTGCTCATTAAGGTTGGCGTGTTCCGCGGCCTGAAGACGGTATTGCACTATATGGACGTGGTTTCTGTTCCGCTGTGCCGTAAACCATTTGCCCCGGTAGATGAACAATATCTGCCGGAACTGAAAGCGCTGGCCCAGCAATTAATGCTGGAACGCGACTGATCGGACGCCGGATAGCACAATGCTTATCCGGCCTGCAAAAACAAGACTCGTAGGCCGGATAAGGCGAATCCGCCATCCGGCACCACAACGAAAATAAAGATCGTCGGGAGAGTAAAATGAGTACTTCTACCCAGAGCATCCCGTGGTATCGCCATCTCAATCGGGCGCAATGGCGGGCATTTTCCGCCGCCTGGCTGGGATATTTGCTTGATGGTTTTGATTTTGTATTAATCGCCCTTGTGCTGACGGAAGTACAAGGCGAATTCGGACTGACGACGGTGCAGGCGGCCAGTCTGATCTCGGCCGCTTTTATCTCCCGCTGGTTTGGTGGGTTAATGCTGGGAGCGATGGGCGACCGTTATGGACGCCGCCTGGCGATGGTCACCAGTATCATTCTGTTCTCTGTGGGGACGCTGGCCTGCGGCTTCGCGCCGGGCTACACCACCATGTTTATCGCCCGCCTGGTTATCGGTATGGGGATGGCTGGTGAGTACGGCTCCAGCGCAACTTATGTTATTGAAAGCTGGCCCAGGCACCTGCGAAACAAAGCCAGCGGCTTCCTGATTTCCGGCTTCTCTGTAGGCGCAGTGATCGCCGCCCAAGTCTACAGCCTGGTGGTCCCGGTCTGGGGATGGCGCGCGCTGTTCTTCATCGGCATTTTGCCGATTATCTTCGCCCTCTGGCTGCGTAAAAATATTCCGGAAGCGGAAGACTGGAAAGAGAAACACGAAGGCAAAGCGCCGGTACGCACGATGGTGGACATTCTCTACCGGGGCGAACATCGGGTTATCAATATTGTGATGACTCTCGCCGCCGCAACCGCGCTGTGGTTCTGCTTTGCAGGCAACCTGCAAAATGCGGCTATCGTGGCGGTCCTTGGCCTGATATGCGCGTTTATCTTCATTAGTTTTATGGTGCAAAGCAGCGGGAAACGCTGGCCGACGGGCGTCATGCTGATGGTGGTTGTGCTGTTTGCCTTCCTTTACTCGTGGCCGATTCAGGCGCTGCTGCCAACCTATCTGAAAACCGAATTGCTGTATGACCCTTCCACTGTCGCCAGGGTGCTCTTCTTTAGCGGCTTTGGCGCGGCGGTCGGTTGTTGCGTCGGTGGTTTTCTTGGCGACTGGCTGGGCACGCGTAAGGCCTATGTCTGCAGTCTGCTGGCTTCGCAGTTGCTGATTATTCCAGTGTTTGCGATTGGCGGCTCAAACGTCTGGGTACTGGGTTTACTGCTGTTTTTCCAGCAAATGCTCGGTCAGGGGATCTCCGGGATCTTACCCAAACTGATTGGCGGCTATTTCGATACCGACCAGCGTGCGGCGGGTCTGGGCTTCACCTACAACGTGGGTGCACTGGGCGGGGCGCTGGCACCGATCATAGGTGCGCTGATTGCCCAACGACTGGATCTGGGCACCGCGTTGGGATCGCTCTCTTTCGGCCTGACATTTGTGGTGATCCTGCTGATTGGTCTCGATATGCCGTCTCGCGTACAGCGCTGGCTGCGGCCTGAAGCATTGCGTACGCATGATGCCATTGATGGCAAACCGTTTAGCGGGGCCGTGCCGTTCGGCGGTGACAAAAGCACCATGGTGAAATCCAAAAGTTAATCCGTTTGCCCGGTCCTGCACCGGGCAGTAGTCATAAGGGAATAAGCATGTCGTTACTTGAACAACTGGATATCAAGATTGCCGCGAACGGCGGGCTGATTGTCTCCTGCCAGCCTGTTCCTGACAGCCCGTTAGATAAACCGGAAATTGTTGCGGCGATGGCGCTGGCCGCGGAACAGGCTGGCGCGGTGGCGTTACGCATTGAAGGGGTGGAAAACCTGAAAGCGACCAGGGCGGTAGTTTCGGTGCCGATTATCGGCATTTTCAAACGTGACCTTGATGACTCTCCGGTCCGCATCACCGCATATCTGGAGGATGTTGATGCGCTGGCGCAGGCAGGCGCTGACATCATCGCCATCGACGGTACCGATCGCGTACGTCCGGTACCTGTAGAAACCTTACTGGCACGTATTCATCATCACCAACGCCTTGCAATGGCTGACTGTTCGTCCATGGCGGATGGCATGGCCTGCCAGAAACTCGGTGCCGAAATCATTGGCACTACCCTTTCTGGTTATACCACGCCAGAAACGCCCGAAGAACCGGATCTGGCTCTGGTGAAGTCTTTAAGCGACGCGGGTTGTCGGGTGATTGCTGAAGGACGTTACAACACGCCAGCGCAGGCCGCTGAGGCGATGCGTCATGGCGCATGGGCGGTGACAGTCGGCTCAGCCATTACCCGGCTGGAGCACATTTGCCAGTGGTACAACACAGCGCTTAAAAAGGCGGTGCTATGACCACGCTGTCGATTGATATTGGCGGCACCAAACTGGCTGTCGCACTGGTAGACAGCAGCCTGCAAATTCAAGATCGTCATGAATTGCCGACGCCCGCCAGCAAAACACCGGATGCTCTGCGTGCCGCGTTACAAGCACTGGTTGCGCCGCTACAGGGGCAGGCAACGCGGGTGGCGATCGCCTCAACGGGGATTATCCGCGACGGTTCTCTACTGGCGCTGAACCCGCACAACCTCGGCGGGCTGCTGCATTTTCCTCTGGTGCAAACGCTAAAAGATCTCACCGCTTTGCCGACGCTGGCAGTCAATGACGCGCAGGCCGCGGCGTGGGCTGAGTATCATGCGCTTGGCGGAGAGTACCGCGATATGGTGTTTATCACCGTCTCCACCGGTGTAGGCGGCGGGGTGGTAAGTGATGGGAAGCTGCTGACCGGGATTGGCGGTCTGGCCGGGCATCTGGGACATACGCTGGCTGATCCGCATGGGCCGGTGTGCGGTTGCGGGCGTGTGGGTTGTGTCGAGGCGATCGCTTCCGGTCGTGGGATCGCGGCGGCTGCCGAAGGCACGCTTGCTGGATGCGACGCCAAAACCATTTTTAGCCGCGCCGGGCAGGGTGATGAGCAGGCCAGTCGGTTGATCCATCGTTCGGCACGTACTTTGGCAAGGCTTGTCGCCGATGTGAAGGCCACGATCGATTGCCAGATTGTGGTGATTGGCGGCAGCGTGGGGCTGGCAGAAGGGTATCTGGCGCTGGTGGAGAACTATCTGGCACAAGAGCCTTCGGCTTACCACGTAGAGTTACGGGCGGCGCATTACCGTCATGACGCTGGATTACTGGGGGCCGCGCTGTTGGCCCAGGGAGATTGATTATGATGTCAGATGAGTTGCGTTCATTGCCTTCTGCCGGATTACATCCGGTTTTGCAGCAGGCGTTAACGCTGGCTGTTGCGGCGAATCCGCAGGAGAAAACGCCAGGGCGCTACGAGTTGCAGGGCGATAATATTTTTATGAATGTTATGCAATTTGCAACGCAGAGCCCGGAGCAAAAGAAAGCGGAACTGCACAGGGAGTACATTGATATTCAGGTGCTGTTATCTGGTGAAGAACGCATTCTGTTCGGGATGGCTGATTCTGCTCGTCAGTGCGAAGAGATGCACGTTGAGGATGATTATCAGCTGTGTAGCCAGATTGCCGATGAGCAGGCGATGGTACTGAAGCCGGGAAGATTTGTGATTTTTATGCCGGGCGAGCCGCATAAGCCGGGCTGCGTGGTACAGGCTCCGATGGACATCAAAAAGGTGGTGATCAAGGTGCGCGCCAGTTTATTACACACCTGACGATGAGAGTGACGGTGTCGGATGGCAAGGCTTGCGCCATCCGACACCGGATATTACAACCTAGCGCTTAAACGTCACCGCTTCCGGCTGCGTCAGATGCAGCGTCGTTTGGCTCGGCACAGTCTCGGCAATGATTCGCCCGTGACGAATGGAATAACGTGCAGGCGTCTGGCGACGAACCGCGTCAAATCCATTCTCTGCCGGTAAAATCACCAGGTTCGCGGAATTCCCTACGCTCAGACCGTAGTCCTGCAGGTGCAGGGTTTTCGCGCTGTGGGTGGTGATCAGATTCAGGCCATCGTTAATTTGTCCGTATCCCATCAGCTGGCACACATGTAACCCCATGTGCAGTACCTGCAGCATATTCGCGGTGCCCAGTGGATACCACGGATCGAAGACATCATCATGGCCGAAGCAGACGTTGATCTCTGCCTCCAGCATCTCTTTGACGCGTGTGACGCCGCGGCGTTTAGGATACGTGTCAAAGCGCCCTTGCAGGTGAATATTCACCAGTGGATTCGCGACAAAGTTAATGCCGGACATTTTCAACAGGCGGAAAAGACGGGAAGCATACGCGCCGTTATAGGAGTGCATTGCCGTAGTATGGCTGGCGGTCACGCGCTCGCCCATATTGTCGCGATGGGCCAGCGCCGCGACGGTTTCAACAAAGCGTGATTGCTCATCGTCAATTTCGTCACAGTGCACGTCGATAAGTCTGTCGTATTTTTGCGCGAGGGCGAAAATTTTGTGCAACGACTCCACGCCATATTCACGCGTAAATTCAAAGTGGGGGATAGCGCCAATGACGTCGGCCCCCAAACGCACGGCTTCCTCTAATAACGCTTCACCGTTGGGATAAGAAAGAATGCCCTCTTGCGGGAACGCGACAATCTGTAGTTCTACCCACGGAGCGACTTCTTGCTTCACCTCCAGCATGGCTTTCAGCGCGGTCAGCGTTGGGTCGGAAACGTCAACGTGAGTGCGGACATACTGGATGCCGTTGGCCATCTGCCACTTAAGAGTCTGCATGGCGCGCGCTTTGACGTCATCGTGAGTGAGCATTGCCTTACGTTCGGCCCAGCGCTCAATGCCTTCAAATAACGTACCAGACTGGTTCCAGCTCGGCTCCCCCGCGGTTTGCGTGGTATCCAGGTGGATATGTGGCTCTACGAACGGTGGGATTGCCAGGCCACCTTCGGCATCAAGCACTTCCCCCTGCGGCAACGTAACGGCGTCCTGAGCCTCAATTCGGCTGAAGCGTCCGTTTTCAACCGTGAGCTGCCACAATCCTTCGCGTCCCTGTAAACGCGCCTGACGAATGGTGATGTTATTATTCTGCATGGCTGACCTCTGGTGATTTAGCAAGGCTGCGATTGAAAAGTGGGTTCAGCAGGATATAGCTGAATACGCCGCCGAGTACGGCGTTGACGGGCACGATACCGGGAATATAGTGACCGGCGGCAATGCCCAGTGCAACGGACAGGATAGCTATCCAGTTTACGGAAATAAATTGTGCTTTGCTGAAGTCGGCATATCGGCGATGGTTCAGCAGATAGTCGGCGATAATCACTCCACCAATTGGAGGAATCGCTGCCGACAAAAATGTCAGCCAACCGACAAAGTTATTGTAAAGCCACAGTGCGCACAGTGTGCCGATAATACCGTTAGCCACCGACAACGAACGGCTGGAAAGGCCGGTAATATTGGCAAATCCCAAACCTGAAGCGTAGAGCGCATTGTCGTTGGTGGTCCAGATATTCAGGCCGAGAACCACAATTGCGGGCAGCAGCAGGCCCTGAGCAATCATTACGTCAGAGATGTCCGCCTGTCCAACAGCGGCGGCACCCGCAGCGCCGAAGATAAACATCAACGAGTTGCCAAGGAAAAATGCCACCATGGCAATCAGTACCGCACCTTTGGCGTTGCGGCCAAAGCGGACAAAGTCGGCGGTTAACGTGCCTGCGCTGATAAATGAGCCGACCACCAGCGCCAGTGCGGTGGAGAAATTCAGCGGTGTCTGCGGGACTATCGCTTTTAAATGGTCTAAACCGCCGACATCGCTCACCGCCAGCCAGACGGAGTAGCTGCCAAGAACGACGATGGCAGGTACGGCGATGATAGATAAAACGGTCAGCGCCGAGATGCCAAAAAAGATAGTCAGGGTCATCAACAGACCGGAAACCGCAATCAGAATATTGACGTCAATCCCCGTCGCTTTGCCAACCGGGATAGCAAACATGGCCACACCAACGCCAAACCAGCCTACCTGTGTACCGCCTAAGAGCAGTGAGGGAAGCCATGAACCTTTCAAACCAAATGAGTAACGTGCCAGAAGGTGGGTTGAGAGCCCTGTTTTTGCGCCGATAAAACCGAGAAATGCAGTGTAAATACCGAGGAGAAGATTACCGAAGAGAACTGCCAGGAAGAAATCATTATAGGAAAGACCGGTACCGAGTGTGCCACCGGTCCACATACTGGCGGAAAAAAAAGTGAGTCCCAACATGACAAACGTTAGTGGAATCACGCCCTTCCGCGCCGCCAGAGGGACGGGGCCCTGGCTATAATTGTTGTCCTGCGACACAACGCCTCCATGAATTTTGCCCAAAAAATCCGCCGCATAATATACAGTTCTCAGAATAAAGCAAACGTTTCCGTATGTTTTTTTAGTTCTCTTTCACGGTGTTGATAGAGGGGAGGGGGCAGGGGTATTGCGAGGAATCTGGCATCTCATCAGCGTTTGAAGATGAGATGCCAGAAGACGCTTACTTACACTTCCAGGTAGTTCAGGATACCGTCTGCCGCTTTACGACCTTCGGCAATCGCGGTGACTACAAGATCCGAACCACGCACGATGTCGCCACCAGCGAAGATTTTTGGGTTGCTGGTCTGGAAGGCGTTATCGCTGCGTTCCGGAGCAATAATACGGCCCTGAGAATCCAGCTCGACGCTGTGCTCTTTCAGCCACTCCATACTGTGCGGGCGGAATCCAAACGCCAGTACCACCGCATCAGCTGGAACAACGTGCTCGGAACCAGCGACGATCTCCGCGCGGCGACGACCCTTCGCATCCGGTTCGCCCATTTCGGTGCGCGCCATTTTCACGCCGCACACTTTACCGTTGGCATTCACTTCCACGCCTAAAGGCTGGACGTTGAACTGGAACTCGACGCCTTCTTCACGCGCGTTTTTCACCTCGCGTTTGGAACCCGGCATGTTCTCTTCGTCGCGGCGATAGGCGCAGATTACGTGTGCCGCGTTCTGGCGAACCGAGGTCCGCACGCAGTCCATCGCGGTATCGCCACCGCCGAGAACAACGACGCGTTTGCCTTCCATGCTGATGTACGGCTCGTCACTGCTTTCGCCAAATCCCATCAACTGTTTGGTATTGGCGATCAGGAACGGCAGGGCATCAAATACGCCGGAAGCGTCTTCGTTTTCCAGCCCACCGCGCATCGACTGATAGGTACCTACGCCAAGGAACACGGCATCGTAATCCTTCAGCAGATCGTTAAGCTGCACGTCGCGGCCCACTTCCACGTTTAGTTTGAACTCAATACCCATATCGGTGAAGATTTCACGGCGACGGGTCATGACCTCTTTCTCCAGCTTGAACGCCGGGATCCCGAAGGTCAGCAGACCGCCGATTTCCGGGTGGCGGTCAAATACCACCGCCTTCACGCCGTTGCGGGTCAGCACATCAGCACAGGCCAGGCCCGCCGGACCTGCACCGATGATCGCCACGCGCTTGTCCGTCTGGCGAACGCCAGTCATATCCGGACGCCAGCCCATCTCGAACGCTTTATCGTTGATATAGCGCTCGATGTTGCCGATAGTTACCGCACCGAACTCATCGTTTAGCGTGCAGGATCCTTCACAAAGACGATCCTGCGGGCACACTCGGCCACAGACTTCCGGCAGAGTGTTAGTCTGGTGCGACAGTTCTGCCGCTTCAAAAATACGTCCCTCATTCGCCAGCTTAAGCCAGTTCGGGATGTAGTTATGTACCGGGCACTTCCACTCGCAGTACGGGTTGCCGCAGGAAAGACAGCGATCTGCCTGTGCTTTGGCCTGGCCTTCGGAAAACGGCTCGTAGATCTCGATAAATTCGATCTTACGGATCTTCAGCGGTTTCTTCGGTGGATCAACGCGCTGCAGGTCGATAAATTGGTATACGTTCTGACTCATTGCTGCTACCCCTTACTGCGCCTGCACACGCAGCTCTGCTGCGCTACGACTACGGTGACCCAACAGTGCTTTCACATCACTGGATTTCGGTTTTACCAGCGCGAATTTCGCCGAGAATGCTGGCCAGTTCGCCAGGATCTCTTCGCCGTGTGAAGAACCGGTATGTTGTACGTGCTCGGTAATCAGGCCGCGCAGGTGTTCCTCATGAATAGCCAGCGAGTCCACGCTCAGTACTTCTACCAGTTCCGGGTTCACGCGTTTGCGGAATTCACCGTCTTCGTCGAGCACGTAGGCGAATCCGCCGGTCATGCCCGCACCGAAGTTGACGCCGGTTTTGCCGAGAATACACACGATGCCGCCGGTCATATATTCACAGCCGTTGTCGCCAATACCTTCAACCACGGTAATAGCGCCGGAGTTACGCACCGCAAAACGCTCACCCGCACGACCCGCAGCAAACAGGCGGCCACCGGTAGCACCATACAGGCAGGTGTTACCAATGATGCTCGCCTCATGGCTACGGAAAGCAGAGCCAACCGGAGGGCGCACTGCCAGCAGGCCGCCCGCCATGCCTTTACCGACATAGTCGTTGGCATCGCCTGTCAGATACAGCTCCACGCCGCCCGCATTCCACACGCCGAAGCTCTGGCCTGCGGTACCGCTGAAGTGCGCTTTAATCGGGTCAGATGCCAGCCCCTGATCGCCATGCGTCTGAGCGATATAGCCCGACAGCGATGCGCCGACGGAACGGTCGGTGTTGCGTATATCGAACCAGAAGGTTTTGCTCTGGCGCTCGTCGACAAACGGTTTCGCCTGCTGTAACAGCTGGGCGTTCAGCACGCCGTTATCAAACGGCGGATTGTTTTCAGTGCAATGCAGCGCTTTACCTGGATGCGGTTCAGCGGTTTCCAGCAGACGAGACAGCTCCAGTTTCTGCTGCTTGGCGGTAAAACCTTCCAGCTCTTTGAGCAGGTCGGTACGACCAATCAGATCCACCAGACGTTTCACGCCCAGTTGCGCCATCAGCTCGCGGGTTTCGCGGGCGATAAATTCAAAGTAGTTAGTCACTTTGAACGGCAGGCCGTGATAGTGGTTCTTACGCAGTTTGTCATCCTGAGTTGCCACGCCGGTTGCGCAGTTGTTCAGATGGCAAATACGCAGGTATTTACAGCCCAGCGCGACCATGGGGCCGGTGCCGAAACCGAAGCTTTCTGCACCCAAAATTGCCGCTTTAATGATATCGACGCCGGTTTTCAGACCGCCATCGACCTGCAGACGGATCTTGTGACGCAGACCGTTAGCCACCAGCGCCTGCTGGGTTTCCACCAGACCGAGTTCCCACGGGCAGCCCGCATACTTCACGGATGAGAGCGGACTTGCACCGGTACCGCCATCGTAGCCGGCAATGGTAATCAGATCCGCATAGGCTTTCGCCACGCCGGTCGCAATAGTGCCGACGCCCGGTTCGGAAACCAGCTTCACCGAGATCATCGCTTTCGGGTTAACCTGTTTCAGGTCGAAAATCAGCTGCGCTAAGTCCTCGATAGAGTAGATATCGTGGTGCGGCGGCGGGGAGATCAGCGTCACGCCCGGCACCGAATAACGCAGTTTGGCGATGTACGGGGTGACTTTATCACCCGGTAACTGACCGCCTTCGCCCGGCTTCGCGCCTTGAGCGACTTTAATCTGAATGACATCAGCATTGACCAGGTACGCTGGGGTTACGCCAAAGCGACCGGAAGCCACCTGCTTAATGCGCGACACCTTGTTAGTGCCGTAGCGTGCCGGATCTTCGCCGCCTTCACCGGAGTTCGAGTTACCGCCGATGCTGTTCATGGCTTCGGCCAGCGCCTCGTGTGCTTCCGGGCTTAATGCCCCGATAGACATCGCTGCGGTATCAAAGCGTTTAAACAGTTCGGTTGCGGGTTCTACTTCGCTAATGCTTACGGCTTCATCGCCAGGTGTAATCGCCAGCAGATCGCGCAGCGTGGCCGCCGGACGCTCATTGACCAGCTTTGCATATTCCTGATAGTCGCTGTACTCGCCGCTTTGTACTGCCTGTTGCAGCGTGCGCACCACGTCCGGGTTGTAGGCGTGGTATTCGCCGCCGTGAACGTACTTCAGCAAACCGCCCTGGCTGATAGGCTTACGCGCCAGCCAGGCAGGTTTGGAGAGGTTCAGCAGATCCTGCTGGAAGTCGGTAAAACCCGCGCCGCTGATGCGACTGACCACGCCCTGGAAGCATAAAGCCACAACATCATCGTGCAGACCAACGGCTTCAAACAGCTTCGAGCAGCGGTAAGAGGCGATGGTCGAGATGCCCATTTTGGACATGATTTTGTACAGACCCTTGTTGATGCCGTTACGGTAGTTCAGCATCACGGTCCGGTAATCTTTGGCAATCGCTTGAGTGTCGATCAGACGTCCCAGCGTTTCATACGCCAGATACGGATAAATGGCTGTCGCGCCAAAACCGAGCAGAACGGCAAAATGGTGCGGGTCACGGGCGCTGGCGGTTTCAACGATGATGTTGGCATCGCAACGCAGGCTTTGTTCTACCAGACGTGTTTGTACTGCGCCAACGGCCATCGGTGCCGGAACCGGCAAGCGGTTTTTTGCGATATTACGGTCAGAGAGCACCAGCAGCACCGTGCCGTTACGCACCATCTGTTCAGCCTTATCGCACAATGCTTTGACGGTCTCTTCGAGCGTGGTTTCGGTCACGTCGAAGGTGATATCCAGTCGGTCAGCGCGATAATGCTCCTCTTTCATGGTGGTGAGCTGGGTGAAATCGGAGTACAGCAGGATCGGCGACTTAAAGCTCAGACGGTGCGCCTGACCTTCGGCTTCGCAGAAGACGTTCATCTCACGACCGATGCTGGTGGCCAGCGACATGACGTGCGCTTCACGCAGCGGGTCGATCGGCGGGTTGGTGACCTGGGCAAACTGCTGGCGGAAGTAGTCATAAATGATGCGCGGCTGGCTGGAGAGCACGGCAAACGGGGTATCATCACCCATTGAACCGACCGCTTCCTGACCATTTTCACCGAGCACGCGGATAACGGAATCCAGCTCTTCAGCGCTGTAGTTAAACTGTTTCTGGTAGCTGGCGAGGGTGTCATCGTCCAGTTCACGGCTGCCGACCTGATCGTCAGCCAGGTCTTCGAAAGGCACCAGACGGCGGACGTTCTTCTCCATCCACTCTTTGTAGGGGTGGCGGCTTTTCAGATCGTCATCGGTTTCAGCTGAATGCAGAATGCGCCCGCTACGGGTATCGATAACCATCAGCTCCCCAGGGCCGACGCGACCTTTCTCAACCACTTCATCCGGCTGATAATCCCAGATCCCGACTTCAGAAGCGCAGGTAATCAGCTTGTCTTTGGTGATGACGTAGCGCGCCGGACGCAGGCCGTTGCGGTCAAGGTTACAGGCGGCAAAGCGACCGTCGGACATAACGATACCCGCCGGACCATCCCACGGCTCCATGTGCATGGAGTTAAAGTCGAAGAACGCGCGCAGCTCCGGGTCCATATCCGGGTTGTTCTGCCAGGCCGGCGGCACCAGTAAACGCATGGCGCGGATGATATCCATCCCGCCAGCCAGCAGCAGTTCCAGCATGTTATCCATTGAGCTGGAGTCGGAGCCGGTTTCGTTAACGAACGGTGCGGCGTCGTGCAGATCAGGGATCAGCGGCGTCTGGAATTTATAGGTACGGGCGCGTGCCCACTGGCGGTTGCCGGTGATGGTGTTGATTTCACCATTGTGCGCCAGGTAGCGAAACGGTTGCGCCAGCGGCCAGCGTGGTACGGTGTTGGTGGAGAAGCGCTGGTGGAACAGGCAGATGGCCGATTCCAGACGCAGGTCCGCCAGGTCCAGGTAAAAGCGCGGCAGATCCGCCGGCATACACAGACCTTTATAGATATTGACCAGGTTCGACAAGCTACAGACGTAGAAGTCTTTATCTTCCTGGAGGCGTTTTTCGATACGACGGCGCGCGATGAACAGGCGACGCTCCATATCACGCGGACGCCAGCCCGCAGGGGCATTAACAAAAATTTGCTCGATACGAGGCAGGGAGGAGAGCGCAATTTCACCGAGAACACCTTCGTTAGTCGGCACATCGCGCCAGCCGACAATCGACAGGGTCTCCTGCTGTAATTCTTCTTCTACAATGCGACGAGAAGCCGCTGCCAGCTCAGCGTCTTTATTTAAAAAGATCATGCCGACGGCGTAGTTTTTGGCTAAACGCCAGCCGCGCTCTTGCGCTACGATGCGGAAAAAGCGGTCAGGTTTTTGTAACAGCAGGCCGCAACCATCGCCGGTTTTTCCATCGGCAAGAATTGCGCCACGGTGCTGCATGCGGGCCAGTGCGTGTATGGCGGTACGCACTACCTTGTGGCTAGGTTCGCCTTCTATGTGGGCGATCAGGCCGAAACCACAGTTATCCCTCTCAAGGGATTTATCGTACAACATATCAGTGAACCTCCCCAGGCTCTGCGGGATTCCCATCTGGACCGTTGCGCACGGGCACACCAAGAGCATGGCGACGGGGTTTGCGTGTCATACGCTTACCTCGCATTCGCCCTCTTTATCCTTTTCGCACAGGTCAAACAAGTTTGAGGACTTGCTTCAGAGGGAATCTCAATTACTGCATAAATATGATGAGCAGACTGCTCATCCAGAAAGCTTCCAGCGGATTTCCAAGTTATCGGGAATCCACACACAGGTCAAATGGCAATCTTATTTATGCAAAAATGTGCTATTGGGCAATTAACTTTATGAAAATATTGAAATAAAAGGGTTTTATACATTGATATAACCTGAGGAGGATGCCCTGGGAAGTGTGATCTGTCTCACTGTAAGATAGGCCGGATATCTCTCGTCCTCCCTTTGTTTATCGATATACTTGGCATTTTATGCTGGTTTTTAGAGTTTTGGCGTCTTAAAGATACTGTTTTTACGCTGAGAGTATAAGAAGATAAAAAAAACAGCTGGATATAAGGAAAAGTAATTATATTTTTAGTGAATGAAATTTCGATTATTTTGATTTGTTATGCAATAAATAAAGGCTCGCCAGGGCGATTGATCCAGGTCATCGCCGACTGGGGCAAAAAATGGCAGGCTTTGGCCTCTTTTCAAGGCGCGGTCTACCAGATTATGCAGTTACAGAAATTAGTCAATATGTTTGGTGGGGATCTTTCTCGCCGTTATGGGCAAAAGGTTCATAAACTCACGCTGCACGGCGGCTTTAGCTGTCCAAACCGTGATGGCACCATCGGACGCGGCGGATGTTCTTTCTGTAATGTCGCCTCGTTTGCCGATGAAGCACAGCAGCACCATTCAATTGCCGAGCAGCTTGAGCATCAGGCGCAGTTGGTCAATCGCGCCAGACGCTATCTGGCCTATTTCCAGGCTTATACCAGCACCTTCGCGGAAGTACAGGTGCTGCGTTCGATGTATCAACAGGCGGTCAGCCAGGCCAACATCGTCGGGTTATGCGTTGGGACCCGTCCCGACTGCGTGCCGGATGCGGTACTCGATCTGCTTTGTGAGTATAAAGACCTCGGCTATGAGGTATGGCTGGAGCTCGGTCTGCAAACTGCGCATGACAAAACTCTGCACCGGATTAACCGCGGCCATGATTTTGCCTGCTATCAGAACACCACGCGGCTGGCGCGCGAGCGCGGGCTGAAAGTGTGCTCACACCTGATTGTTGGCCTGCCGGGAGAAGGACAGGCAGACTGTCTGCAAACCATGGAACGTGTGGTGGAGACGGGCGTTGACGGTATTAAGCTGCATCCGCTGCATATTGTGAAAGGCAGTACGATGGCAAAGGCCTGGGAAGCTGGACGGCTGAACGGAATTGAACTGGATGACTACACGGTTACCGCCGGGGAGATGATCCGCCATACGCCGCCAGAGGTGATTTATCACCGAATCTCTGCCAGCGCGCGTCGCCCAATGCTGTTGGCTCCGCTATGGTGTGAAAACCGCTGGACCGGGATGGTCGAACTGGATCGCTATCTCAATGCTCATGGTGTTCAAGGCTCTGCGCTTGGCACTCCGTGGATTCAGCCTGGGAGCTAACCATCCGGCAATCTGCGCCTGCTTGCCTGATGACGCTACGCTTATCAGGCCCACGTTGAATCTCTCCTCGGTCATTTCACCGATAACCTCCGCATTTCTTGCACAATCTTCAACGTCACGCTGAGAATTGAGTATTATTGTGCCAAGTTGTCGTGAAGGAACCCTCTATGAAGCAAATCCGTATGCTGGCGCAATATTACGTCGACCTGATGATGAAATTGGGTCTGGTGCGCTTTTCGCTGTTATTGGCGCTGGCGCTGGTCGTGTTGGCGATTGTGGTGCAGATGGCTGTCACCATGGTGCTGCATGGCCAGGTAGAAAGCATTGATGTTATCCGCTCTATCTTTTTTGGTCTGTTAATTACCCCCTGGGCCGTCTATTTTCTGTCAGTGGTGGTGGAGCAACTGGAAGAGTCCCGGCAACGCTTGTCACGACTGGTACAAAAGCTGGAAGAGATGCGCGAGCGCGATCTCAAGCTCAATGTGCAGTTAAAAGATAATATTGCCCAGCTTAATCAGGAAATTGTTGAGCGCGAAAAAGCCGAAGCGGAGCGCCAGGATACGTTCGAGCAGTTGAAGGTTGAAATCAAAGAGCGCGAAGAAGCGCAGATTCAGCTTGAGCAGCAGTCTTCCTTTTTACGCTCTTTCCTTGATGCCTCGCCGGATCTGGTTTTTTATCGTAATGAAGATAAAGAATTTTCTGGCTGTAACCGTGCCATGGAACTGCTGACCGGCAAGAGCGAAAAGCAGTTGGTGAATTTAAAACCGGCTGATGTTTACTCCCCTGAGGCGGCAGAAAAGGTCATTGAAACCGACGAGAAGGTGTTCCGTCATAACGTCTCGCTCACCTACGAACAGTGGCTGGACTATCCTGACGGGCGCAAAGCCTGCTTTGAAATTCGCAAAGTACCTTACTATGACCGCGTAGGTAAGCGGCATGGTCTGATGGGTTTTGGGCGCGATATTACCGAGCGTAAGCGTTATCAGGATGCGTTAGAGCGCGCCAGCCGCGATAAGACCACCTTCATTTCTACCATCAGCCACGAACTGCGCACCCCGCTTAACGGCATTGTCGGCTTAAGCCGGATCCTGCTGGATACGGATCTGACCGCTGAGCAGGAAAAATACCTGAAAACAATCCACGTCTCTGCCGTGACGCTGGGGAATATTTTCAACGATATTATCGACATGGATAAAATGGAGCGACGTAAAGTTCAGCTCGATAACCAGCCGATCGATTTCACCAGCTTTATGGCGGATCTGGAAAACCTCTCTGGCCTGCAGGCGCAGCAAAAAGGGCTGCGTTTTGTACTTGAGCCGACGTTACCACTGCCGCATAAGGTCATTACCGACGGCACGCGTTTGCGCCAGATTCTGTGGAATCTGATCAGCAACGCCGTGAAGTTTACCCAGCAGGGGCAGGTAACCGTGCGGGCGCGCTATGACCAGGGGAATATACTGCATTTCGAAGTTGAAGATTCCGGGATCGGTATTCCGCAGGATGAGCAAGATAAAATCTTCGCCATGTATTATCAGGTGAAGGACAGCAATGGCGGCAAACCGGCAACGGGAACCGGGATTGGTCTGGCCGTATCGAAGCGTCTGGCGAAAAACATGGGCGGTGATATTACGGTCTCCAGCCAGGCTGGCAAAGGCTCCATCTTTACGCTGACCGTGCATGCGCCTGCGGTAGCGGAAGAGATTGAAGACGCCTTTGAAGACGACGACATGCCGCTGCCAGCCCTGAATGTGCTGCTGGTGGAAGATATCGAACTGAACGTTATTGTCGCGCGTTCAGTGCTGGAAAAACTGGGCAACAGCGTGGATGTCGCCATGACCGGGAAAGCCGCGCTGGAAATGTTCACGCCGGGCGAATATGACCTGGTGCTGCTGGATATTCAGCTACCGGATATGACCGGTCTGGATATCTCGCGCGAGCTGACGCAAAAATACGCCCGTGAGGACCTGCCGCCGCTGGTTGCGCTTACCGCCAACGTTCTGAAAGATAAAAAAGAGTATCTGGACGCGGGAATGGACGACGTGCTGAGTAAGCCGCTGTCGGTTCCGGCGTTAACCGCCATGATCAAAAAATACTGGGATACCCGAAACAAAGAGGAGAGCACTGTGACATCTGAAGAGAGCAGTAAATCGCAAGCGCTGTTAGATATTCCTATGTTGGAACAATACCTCGAGCTGGTGGGACCGAAGTTAATAACCGACGGGCTGGCGGTGTTTGAGAAGATGATGCCGGGATATTTGAGCGTGCTGGAGTCCAATCTGACCGCACGGGATAAAAAAGGCGTTGTTGAGGAAGGCCATAAAATTAAAGGCGCGGCAGGTTCCGTGGGGCTGCGCCACCTGCAACAGTTAGGTCAGCAAATCCAGTCGCCAGACCTTCCAGCCTGGGAAGATAATGTTGCTGAATGGATTGAAGAGATGAAGCAGGAGTGGCAGCACGACGTGGCGGTATTGAAGGCCTGGGTGGCGAGCGTGGAAAAAAAATGACCCCGGCTTGACCGGGGTGCGCGAATACTGCGCCAACACCAGGGAAATCGTGGCTGCGCCGTAAATTATTATCATTGTTTACAAGGGCGCAGCCCTAATTTTCAGGCCGCACGCAGTTAAGATAGCAAATCTTAAATAATTTGTTACATGAATCAGTTAAATGTGTGAAGCGTAGCATTTAAATCATAATAACTAATATGTTTCAGCCAGTTGAGAAAGGAGTATCACGATGAAAAAAGTGGGTGTAGTGCTCAGCGGATGCGGCGTGTATGACGGCGCAGAGATCCATGAAACTGTTCTCACGCTTCTGGCGATTGCCCGCAACGGTGCTCAGGCCGTCTGTTTCGCACCGGATAAACAACAAGCGGATGTGATTAATCATCTGACCGGCGAGCCGATGCAGGAAACGCGTAATGTGCTGATTGAAGCCGCCCGTATAACACGCGGTGATATTCGCCCACTTGCTCAGGCAGTCTCAACGGAACTGGATGCGTTGATCGTGCCAGGCGGGTTTGGCGCGGCCAAAAATCTGAGCAATTTTGCCAGCCAGGGCAGTGAGTGCCGGGTTGATAGCGACTTAGCTGCGCTGGCGGTGGCTATGCATCAGGCGGGTAAGCCGCTGGGATTTATGTGCATTGCGCCTGCCATGTTACCTAAAATTTTTGACTTTCCGCTGCGTCTGACCATCGGTACTGATATTGATACGGCAGAGGTGCTGGAAGTGATGGGCGCTGAGCATGTGCCTTGTCCGGTTGATGACATTGTCGTTGATGAAGACAACAAAATCGTCACTACTCCCGCCTATATGCTGGCGCAGGACATCGCTCAGGCCGCGAGTGGTATCGATAAACTGGTATCACGTGTGCTGGTGCTGGCTGAATGAGAAAAGGAGTTACCGCCTTTCTGCGACGTATCTTTCTGCGGGCGGTCGTTGTCCTCGCCGTATTCTGGGGCGGGGGCATCGCACTTTTCAGCGTGATGCCAGTCCCTTTCTCTGCCGTGATGGTCGAGCGGCAACTGAGCGCATGGCTGTCCGGTGATTTCGGTTATGTGGCGCACTCAGACTGGGTGAGCATGGATGAGATCTCACCGTGGATGGGACTGGCGGTGATCGCCGCGGAGGACCAGAAGTTTCCCGAGCACTGGGGATTCGATGTTTCCGCTATAGAGAAAGCGCTGGCGCACAACGAACGTAATGAAAACCGTATTCGCGGGGCGTCGACGTTATCGCAACAGACGGCAAAAAACCTCTTTCTGTGGGATGGACGTAGCTGGGTGCGTAAAGGTCTTGAAGCCGGGCTGACGCTGGGTATGGAAACCGTCTGGAGCAAGAAGCGTATTCTGACCGTTTACCTGAATATTGCTGAGTTTGGTGATGGGGTTTTCGGCGTGGAGGCAGCGGCGCAGCGCTATTTCCATAAGCCAGCCAGTCGGCTGAGTCTGTCTGAAGCGGCCTTGCTGGCGGCGGTATTACCCAATCCTTTGCGTTTTAAAGCGAATGCGCCTTCTGGTTATGTACGTAGCCGTCAGGCGTGGATTATGCGCCAAATGCGCCAGCTAGGCGGTGAGTCGTTTATGCGGGAAAATAAGCTGTATTAACGGGTTTATTGCCGGATACGGTCCGGCCTACGGGAGAGTGACGTTGCCGTGTAGGCCTGATGAGCGCAGCGCTTCAGGTACTCGACTAATCTTCATCAAACCCTGAATTAAACAGGGCAATCACCGCTGCCAGGGCTTCCACTTCCTGTGGACCCGTGGCTTCAACTTCTATCTGACGCCCTTTGGCGGAATCCAGCATCAGCAGAGCGATAACACTGTTTGCCTCGGCTTCCGTTCCTTCATCATTACGCAGCAAAACTTCTGCTTCAAAACCCTGCATCAATTCAAACAGTTTCATGGCTGGGCGAGCATGCATACCCAGCTTATTCGTGATTTCAACGGTTTGCTTCACGGTCATGATTTACGTTTTTCCAGCGTACGATGGCGTGACTGTACGTTTTTACCGCGTGAGCGGAAGTAGTCTGCCAGCTGCTCTGCAATATACACCGAACGGTGTTTCCCGCCGGTACAGCCGATAGCTACGGTGAGGTAGCTGCGGTTGTTGGTCTCCAGCATGGGTAACCATAGCTCAAGATAGCTGCGAGTCTGGTAGATAAAATTGTGTACTTCTGTGTGCCTGTCAAGGAAGGCGGCGACGGGGCGGTCAAGACCGGTCATCGGGCGCAGCTTCGGATCCCAGTGCGGGTTAGGCAGGAAACGCACGTCAAAGACGTAATCCGCATCAATTGGGATACCGTGTTTGAAACCAAAGGATTCGAATACCATCGTCAATTCGCGTTCACGCTTGCCCAGCAGGCGGGTACGCAACATTTCCGCCAGTTCGTGCACGGACATTTCGGAGGTATCCACGATCAGGTCAGCACGAGAGCGCAGAGGCTCCAGCAAATCGCTTTCCTTATCGATAGCGCTCTCCAGAGATAAGTTCTTGCTGGAAAGAGGATGCAGGCGACGCGTGTCGCTGTAGCGGCGAATCAGGGTGTTACGATCGGCGTCAAGGAACAGCAACTGTGGTGAGAAGCCTTCAGGCAGATTGTTCATTGCCTGCTCGAAAATCTCTGGGGACTCAGGCATGTTGCGCACATCAATGCTGACGGCCGCAGAAATCTGGCGATCGGCCAGAGTACGAGCCAGATCGGGCAACAGCACTACGGGAAGGTTATCCACGCAGTAAAAACCCATATCTTCCAGCGCTCGCAGGGCGACAGATTTTCCTGACCCCGAACGACCGCTGACGATCATCAGTACCATGTACTGTTTCTCCTCACAACGACAAAAAAGGATGCCATTGGGTTGTTATGCTTCATCCAGTCCACCTTCGGTGTCCGTGATGATTTGATACAACTCCTGGTCACTCTGTGCTGCGCGCAGGCGGCGGCAGATGGTTTTATCGGCCAGACGTTTGGCGACCAGCGACAACGTATGCAAATGCGTCTTGGTTTGGTCTGCCGGAACCAGCAGGGCGAAAAGCAGATCGACGGGTTGATTATCAATGGCGTCGAAAGCAATTGGCGTTTCAAGTTGCACAAACACGCCAACTGCGCGCATCGTGTCTTCTTCCAGCTTTCCGTGCGGGATAGCAATTCCATTACCGATGCCGGTACTGCCCATTTTTTCACGCGTCAGAATGGCTTCAAATACCACCTGAGAGGGCAAGCTGAGCTGTTTTGCCGCCAGTTCGCTGATGATTTCCAGCGCGCGTTTCTTGCTTTGGCAGTGAACGCCAGCGCGTGTACATTCCTGGTTAAGAACATTGCTCAGTTGTAGAGTCGTATCGTTATTTGTCATAATTTCACCTAAGCGCTAACTGTACAAATGGCCCGTTGTGCTACACAACAGGCCGTCCTGCACCCGCTAACTGCCCGGACAAGTTAGTGCTGTTTCAGTTTATCTTTATGTTTTGTTAACTGCCGAGCCAGTTTATCAATTAAACCGTCAATGGCGGCGTACATATCCTGACCTTCCGCGCTGGCATGAATTTCGCCACCGTTCACATGCAGTGTTGCATCCGAGATATGTGTCACCTTCTCCACTTTCAACACAATATAGACCTGATTAATCCGGTCGAAATATTGTTCTAGCTTGGCGAATTTTGTATTAACAAAATCGCGTAAGGCTTCAGTGATTTCGACGTTGTTTCCAGTGATGTTGAGCTGCATAGTGTCTTCCTTATCGGTTGGGTCAGACCAGCTGTTTGCGCTGGTTCGACGGCGGAATGGATAAAGACTCTCGGTACTTCGCAACAGTGCGGCGTGCCACCATGATACCCTGTTCTGACAGCATAGAGGTTAACTTGCTGTCACTCAGCGGTTTCGCGGGGTTTTCCGCAGCAATTAATTTCTTCACCAGTGCACGTATAGCTGTGGATGAGGCTTCGCCTCCGCCTTCAGTGTTAACGTGACTGGAAAAGAAATACTTCAATTCAAAAATGCCGCGCGGACTGTGCAGATACTTTTGCGTGGTCACTCGGGAAATGGTCGATTCGTGCATCTCGACGGCCTGGGCGATATCCGCCAGCACCATCGGTTTCATAAACTCTTCGCCTTGATCAAAGAAGGCTTGCTGCTGTTCAACGATACAGCGACTGACGCGCAGCAGCGTATCATTGCGACTTTCCAGGCTTTTAATCAGCCACTTTGCATCCTGCAGATTGCTACGAATAAACTGGCTGTCAGCATCGTTGCGCGCGCTGTTGCACATGGCGGCGTAGTGCTGGTTAATCTGCAACCGTGGAATGCTGTCGCCGTTGAGTTCGACCACCCAGCGATCGTTATGCTTACGCACCAGTACATCCGGAATAACGTATTCTGGCTCCCCGGTCTGGATAGACTGCCCAGGTCTGGGGTCCAGGGACTGAATAAGATTGACGGCTTCTTTCAGCACATCTTCTTTCAGCCGGGTTACGCGCATCAGCGTGCGGAAGTCATGGTTGGCTAACAGATCGAGGTGATCGCTGATGATCAGGCGCGCTTCTTCCAGCCACGGCGTGGCTTTATCAAACTGTGAAAGTTGGATCAATAAGCAGTCGCGGAGATCTTTGGCCGCCACGCCCACGGGATCAAAACGCTGAATGCGTTTAAGCACGGCTTCGATTTCGTCCATGCCGACGTCGTCATCGCCCATGCTTTCGAGAATATCGTCCAGGGTTACGGTGAGATAACCGGTTTCGTCTACCGCATCAACAATGGATGTCGCAATTGCGCGATCGGTATCCGAGAACGGGGTCAGCTCCACTTGCCACATCAGGTAATCCTGCAGCGATTGTGTGGTCTCACCCTGATACACAGGCAGTTCGTCGTCGATGTAATCCCCGCTGGTGCCAGAAGGTGTACCGGCGGTGTAAATTTCATCCCAACTGGCGTCAAGTGGCAGCTCCTCTGGCATCTCTTTTTGTTCGAGAGCATCTGCGGTGTCGAGGGATTCGCTGTCCTGTTTTTCCTGGGTATCAATTTCGTCGTGAAGATCGGTTTGCTCGAGCAGTGGGTTACTTTCCAGCGCTTGCTGAAGTTCTTGCTGAAGTTCCAGCGTGGACAGCTGCAACAGACGGATAGCCTGTTGTAGCTGAGGCGTCATCGCCAGTTGTTGGCTAAGCCTGAGTTGCAAACCTTGCTTCATGTTCAGAGTTGTTCTCTCCTGCGGTGACGTGAAGTCTTCTACCCTATCAGAGTCTGAAGTCTTCCCCAAGGTATACGCGTTTAACGTGCTCATCCTGCAGTATTTCTGTTGGCGTGCCATGCGCGATCAGGTGGCCCTGACTCACGATGTAGGCGCGCTCACACACTGCCAGCGTTTCGCGAACGTTATGGTCGGTAATCAGCACCCCAAGCCCGCTGTCGCGCAGATGTTCGATGATCCGTTTGATATCAATAACGGAAATCGGGTCAACACCGGCAAACGGTTCATCCAGCAGGATAAATTTCGGATTCGCGGCCAGTGCGCGGGCGATCTCCACGCGGCGTCGTTCACCACCGGAGAGCGACTGTCCCATGCTGTCACGCAGGTGTTCGATGTGGAACTCTTCCATCAGCTCGTTGGCGCGATCTTCCCGCTGCTCGCTGGTAAGATCGTCACGAATTTGCAGCACCGCCATCAGGTTATCAAACACGCTCAGGCGACGGAAAATAGACGCTTCCTGCGGCAAGTAGCCGATGCCGCGACGCGCGCGCGCATGCAGAGGCAGTAGGCTGATGTCTTCGTCATCAATGATAATGTTGCCCGCATCACGTGGGACAATGCCGACCACCATGTAAAAGGTCGTTGTCTTGCCCGCACCGTTAGGACCGAGCAGACCGACGATCTCCCCGGAGTTGACGGTCAGACTGACATCTTCCACCACACGGCGGCCCTTATAGGCTTTTGCAAGGTTCTTTGCAGTTAATGTTGCCATAACGAATCAGTTACCTTTTTTCTCTGCCGGAGCCTTGTTTTTGTCCTGCAACTGCGACGGTACCAGAACGGTGGTGACGCGTTTGCCTTTATCGCTGAAGGCCTGCATTTTCTGCTCTTTCACCAGATAGGTGATCTTATCGCCTGTGATGTTGCTATCGAGCTGTTCCAGGTAAGCCTTACCGGTGAGAACGACGAAGTCTTTCGCCAGTTCATAATGCATGTGTGAGGCGTGGCCTTTAACCGGTTTACCGTTGTCCTGCATCTGGTAAAAGGTTGCAGGATTACCGTAGCCATCAATGACTTCTTTACCGTCTTCACCGCCAGGGCGGGTCACGACGACTTTATCGGCGTTAATTTTGATGGTGCCCTGAGTCACAATCACGTTGCCAGTAAAGGTCACCACATTGCCTTGCATATCAAGGGACTGCTGGTCCGACTCAATGTGAATCGGCTGCTCGGTATCGCCGGTGACGGCGAATGCCGGGATGCTGGCGGCCAGAAGTGAGCTGGCAAGCACAAGATTAAGGCTGAGTTTGTTTGTTTTGGATTTCATATGAGGTTCTAACCTTTTCAATCAGCTCGGCGTTCTTGCTGCGTAAGTTGCCGCGCATCTTCAGTCCGCTGGAGTTAAATGTTGTGCCATATAACGTGACGAGATCATCGGAAGTGACGTCTTGTGTCACCAGGTTAATCTGTGCGTTATCGGTCGTCATTCTGCGTAGTTGAGAGTCGGGCACCAGGGCGTTGACCTCAACATGGCCGTACAGATATAGCATCCGATCGTTGGTCAATTTGGCTTTATCAGCCTTGATCGTCCAGGTCGGTACTTTATCCTTATCAAATGTGGTTAATACCGGTTGAGTAAACCACGAAACCGCTTGTTCCGAATAATATTCAACGTTTTGCGCGATCAAGTGATAGCTCAGTGCGCCTTCGGGACTATACACAACGGTATCAGTATGTTCGCTCTTATAGGTTGGCTCGTTGTTATTTACGACGACCTCAGCGGTGTCGTCTTTGTCTGCCAGATTAATACCAATCATCACAAGGACAGCCAGCGACAGTAGAATGATAACCCAACGTCTGGTTTTGCTCATATCGATTGCCCTTTGGCCTCGTCCAGTTTGCCCTGCGCCAGGAGTAATAAATCGCAGACTTCACGTACCGCGCCGCGTCCCCCATCGATGCGGGTGACATAATCGGCCCGCGGGATCAGCAAAGGATGAGCATCCGCCACCGCCACGCTTAATCCCACTTGTGTCATCACCGGCCAGTCGATCAGATCATCGCCAACGTACGCAACATTTTCAGGAGCGATCGCCAGTTTGCTAAGGAGATCGTTAAAGGCGACCAGTTTGTCTGACTGCCCCTGATACAAATGCGTGATCCCCAATGTGGCACAGCGATCTTCTACAAGTTTAGCCTTTCGTCCGGTAATAATGGCAACCTCGATACCGGAAGTGAGCGCACAGCGAATTCCGTAACCATCGCGGACGTTAAAAGCCTTCAGCTCTTCACCGTTGTTGCCCATATAAATCAGACCATCAGACAGTACGCCATCCACATCCAGGATCAGCAAACGGATGTTCTCTGCCCGGGTGATAACGTCTGTGCTGACGGGTCCATAACAGGTCGCAAGCGACGCACCTGCTTTACTCATTTTCTTTATCCTTGAGTTTCTTACACTACACCTGCACGCAGCAGATCATGCATATGTAACACACCAAGTAACCGGTCGCCATCAGCAACCATTACCGAGGTGATATGGCGGGACTGCATTAAGTTCAGGGCATCGACGGCAAGAATGCCCGGACGCACGCGAATGCCGCCAGGGGTCATCACATCGGCAATGCCTAACTGGCGAACATCAACGCCCATATCGAAGACGCGACGTAAATCGCCATCGGTGAAAATACCGTCAATCTTCATGTCATCATCGCAAATGACGGTCATGCCGAGATTTTTACGCGTGATCTCAAGTAAGGCGTCACGCAGGCTGGCGCTTTTAGTCACATGCGGGATCTCATCGCCCGTATGCATAATATCGTTAACGCGCAGTAAAAGCTTACGGCCTAGTGCGCCACCGGGATGAGATAACGCAAAATCTTCCGCGGTAAAGCCACGCGCTTTTAATAATGCCACGGCTAGCGCATCGCCCATCACCAGCGTTGCGGTCGTGCTGCTGGTCGGCGCCAGGCCTAACGGGCAAGCTTCCTTAGGCACTTTAACACACAGATGCACATCTGCCGCACGCGCCATGCTGCTTTCCGGACGACCGGTCATGCAGATAAGCGGTACATGAAGACGTTTTAACACCGGGATTAACGCCGCTATCTCATTGGATTCACCGGAGTTAGAGATGGCGATGACTACATCCTGCGGCGAGACCATGCCCAGATCGCCATGTGCGGCTTCGCCTGGATGCACGAAAAATGAGGGGGTGCCGGTGCTGGCAAATGTTGCTGCCATTTTCCGCCCGATATGTCCAGATTTCCCCATCCCCATCACTACAACTTTGCCCGGGCAGCTGAATATTTTCTCGCAGGCGAGAGTAAAATTTTGGTTGATGTACTGATCAAGCTCCGCCAGGCCTTCACGTTCAATTGCCAGGACTTCCTTGCCTGCTTGCTGAAAGTCAAAACCCGGTTGCAACTCTAAGTGCGACATAATGCGTTTCCAGTTATCCAACGAGAAGTGGCGATAACCAATACAGCATCGCCAGCCATATGATAAAACCGCCGGTCAGCAGCGCACCCGCGCCGCGACCAATCTGGCGCGGACGTCGCCAGCAGAGTAGTGCAAAAATTACGCTCACCAGCAGCATGACGCTATAGTCACGGGTGAAGGCCATCGGATTGACTTCCCCCGGCGTAATCAGCGCCGGCAGTCCGAGGACGATAACAATATTAAAAATGTTCGCGCCGATGATGTTGCCGACGGCAATATCGTTTTCGCCTTTACGCAGACCCGCAATTGCCGTTGCCAGCTCCGGCAGGCTGGTACCAATGGCGACCACAGTCAGCCCGATGGTGAGTTCGCTCATGGCGAAGTAGTTCGCCAGTACAGTTGCGTTATCTACCACCATACGCGTTGCCATTGGCATAATAATTAGCGCAATACCCAACCACAAAAAGGCGACCGGTAACCCGCCTTCGCGCGGCAGTTCCGCGATCTGCTCGCGGGTCAGGCTGTCGTTACCTTGTCGCTCAGCCAGACGGGCGATTTTAACAATGAATAACAGCCATAGCACGGCCAGAAGCAGAAGAAAGAAACCATCGCTGCGACTCAATTGCCCGTCATACAGGACCGATGCGGCTAAGATGCTTACCAGCAACATTAGCGGTAATTCACGACGCAGAACATCAGAATGCACGGTAAAAGGATGAATCAGCGCCGACAGGCCTAAAATAAGCAGAATGTTGGTAATGTTAGAGCCGATGGCGGTACCGACGGCTAAATCAAGCTGCCCGTTCATCGATGCGGCAACGGAGACAATTATCTCGGGTAACGATGTACCAATGCTGACCACGGTCATCCCGATGATAATGGGGGGAATACCGAAGTTTCGACATAAAATGGATGCGGCAAATACCAGTCGGTCGGCACCGTAGACCACCAGAAGTAAACCAATTATTAACAGCGCCGTCGCTAAAAGCATCTAAAGTCCTTTCTTCAGGTATACTCGCCGGTCCACTTGAAGGATTTCTGGAAGCCGTCACGAATTCTTAATTTTGACTTTATGCGGCTAAAAAGTAAAACAAATGCCAGCTTTCGCTAACCAGGACAGGTAATAATCTGTAAATATGTTGGGTTCAGGGCTAAATTGAGCGCCAAACTCTTCGATCAACGAGGCAATAGTAAAGGATGAATCAATGGGTCAGTCTGTGGCGAATCTAATCGATATGCGCGATGTCAGCTTTTCCCGAGGCGACCGCTGCATCTTTGATAATATTTCCCTGACGGTGCCGCGTGGTAAGGTGACGGCGATCATGGGGCCATCAGGCATCGGCAAAACTACGCTGTTGCGTCTGATCGGCGGACAAATCTCCCCCGATAAGGGCGAGATCCTGTTTGACGGCGAAAATGTCCCGGCCATGTCCCGTTCGCGTTTATTTACCGTGCGTAAGCGCATGAGCATGCTATTCCAGTCTGGTGCGCTGTTTACTGATATGAATGTGTTTGACAACGTTGCATACCCGTTGCGCGAGCATACAACGCTGCCTGCGCCGCTGCTGAAAAGCACGGTAATGATGAAGCTCGAGGCCGTTGGCCTGCGGGGCGCGGCAAAATTAATGCCTTCTGAATTATCCGGTGGGATGGCGCGTCGTGCCGCGTTAGCACGTGCTATCGCGCTGGAGCCAGACCTTATTATGTTTGATGAGCCGTTCGTCGGCCAGGATCCCATCACCATGGGCGTGCTGGTGAAGCTGATTTCTGAACTGAACAGCGCACTGGGCGTCACCTGCGTGGTGGTTTCCCATGATGTGCCAGAAGTGCTGAGTATTGCGGATTACGCCTATATTATGGCGGACAAAAAAATAGTGGCCTACGGTAGTGCTCAGGCGCTGCAAGAAAATGCCGATCCGCGTGTGCGTCAGTTCCTCGATGGCATTGCCGATGGACCGGTTCCGTTCCGTTACCCGGCGGGCGACTACCACATCGATTTACTCAAAACAGGGAGTTAAGCCACCCATGTTGTTAAATGCGCTGGCATCACTCGGACATCGGGGAATAAAAACCCTCAGGACGTTCGGGCGAGCCGGATTAATGTTGTTCAATGCAGTTGTCGGCAAGCCGGAGTTTCGCAAACATGCGCCGCTGCTGATACGCCAGCTCTATAATGTCGGTGTCTTATCGATGCTGATCATTATTGTTTCTGGCGTGTTCATCGGCATGGTGCTGGGGTTGCAGGGATACCTGGTGCTGACGACCTACAGTGCGGAAACCAGCCTCGGTATGCTGGTGGCGCTGTCATTGCTACGTGAGCTGGGGCCGGTGGTTGCGGCGCTATTGTTTGCCGGGCGGGCCGGATCGGCCTTAACCGCAGAGATTGGCCTGATGCGGGCGACCGAGCAGCTTTCCAGCCTGGAAATGATGGCCGTCGATCCACTGCGCCGAGTGATCTCCCCGCGTTTTTGGGCCGGTGTCATTTCATTGCCGCTGCTGACGATTATATTTGTCGCGGTGGGGATCTGGGGTGGGTCGTTGGTTGGCGTAAGCTGGAAAGGTATTGATGCAGGCTTTTTCTGGTCGGCTATGCAAAATGCCGTCGACTGGCGTCTGGATCTGGTCAACTGCCTGATTAAGAGCGTGGTTTTTGCCATTACGGTCACCTGGATTGCATTGTTCAATGGTTATGATGCTATCCCGACCTCTGCCGGGATTAGCCGGGCAACGACACGCACCGTAGTGCACGCCTCTCTTGCCGTTCTGGGGCTGGATTTTGTGCTGACCGCACTGATGTTTGGGAATTGAGTTCATGCAAACGAAAAAAAATGAAATTTGGGTTGGGTTATTCCTGCTGGTTGCGCTGCTGGCCGCGCTGTTTGTCTGCCTGAAGGCGGCGAACGTCACCTCAATGCGTACTGAACCGACTTATACGATTTATGCGACCTTTGATAATATCGGCGGTCTGAGAGAGCGCTCTCCGGTGCGGATTGGCGGGGTCGTGGTAGGACGCGTATCGGACATCTCGTTAGATCAGAAAACGTACCTGCCGCGCGTGACGCTGGAAATTGAATCGCGTTTTAACCATATTCCTGACACCAGTTCTCTGAGCATCCGTACTTCCGGTCTGTTGGGCGAACAGTATCTGGCATTGAACGTAGGTTTTGAAGATCCTGAGCTGGGAACGTCTATCCTCAAAGATGGCGGTACGATTCAGGACACGAAATCTGCGATGGTGCTGGAAGATATGATTGGTCAGTTCCTTTACAACAGCAACAGTAAAGGTGATGACAATAAGAATTCTGGCGATGCGCCAGCCGCAACTGAAGGCAATAATGAAGCCACTACGCCTGTGGGCGCAACGAAATAATCTCAGGAGAATCGACGTATGTTTAAACGATTGATGATGGTGGCTATGCTGGTGATTGCTCCACTTAGCGCGGCAACCGCAGCGGACCAGACGAACCCGTACAAACTGATGGATGAGGCGGCGCAGAAGACGTTTGACCGTCTGAAGAACGAGCAACCTAAAATCCGTTCCAACCCGGATTACCTGCGTCAGGTGGTCGATCAGGAACTGCTGCCTTACGTGCAGGTTAAGTATGCAGGCGCACTGGTACTGGGCCGCTACTACAAAGATGCGACACCGGCTCAGCGTGACGCCTATTTCGCCGCATTCCGTGAATATCTGAAGCAGGCTTACGGTCAGGCGCTGGCGATGTACCACGGCCAGACCTATCAGATTGCCCCTGAGCAGCCGCTGGGTGATGCGACCATCGTGCCTATCCGCGTAACCATCATCGATCCAAACGGTCGTCCTCCGGTACGTCTGGATTTCCAGTGGCGTAAAAATTCCCAGACGGGTAACTGGCAGGCGTATGACATGATTGCTGAAGGCGTAAGTATGATCACCACCAAACAGAATGAGTGGAGCGACCTGCTGCGTACGAAAGGTATTGATGGCCTGACGGCACAGCTGAAATCTATTTCTCAGCAGAAAATCACGCTGGAAGAGAAAAAATAATGACGCAGTCACTCACCTGGATGCGTGAAGGCGACAAGCTGGTGCTGGTGGGAGAGCTGGATCAGGACGTGTTAAACCCATTATGGGATGCGCGAGTTGAGGCGATGAAAGGGGTATCCTGCATCGACCTGAACCAGATTTCCCGGGTGGATACCGGTGGTCTGGCATTACTGCTGCACCTGATTAATGAGGGCAAGCAGCAGGGGAACAGCGTTTCGCTCGCTGGCGTTAACGATAAAGTGTACACGCTGGCGCAGCTTTACAATTTGCCTGACGACGTTCTTCCGCGTTAATTTTTGTAAGCCGGATAAGGTCTTGTGCCGCCATCCGGCAACTCCTCTGCGGGGGATCTGCCACTAAAGCCTTGTCTGATTTATCAGCGGGGCTTTTTGCTTATTTATGACAGCGCCACTTTGCTCTAAGATGTTGGGCTGTTTTCACTATCTGACGAATGAAGAGCCCATGGAAAATAATGAAATTCAGAGCGTGCTGATGAATGCACTCTCCCTCCAGGAAGTCCACGTTTCTGGCGACGGCAGTCACTTTCAGGTTATTGCCGTGGGTGAGATGTTTGAAGGCATGAGCCGGGTCAAGAAACAGCAATCGGTCTATGGCCCGTTGATGGAGTACATTGCGGACAACCGCATTCATGCCGTGTCGATTAAGGCGTTTACTCCAGCGGAATGGGCGCGCGATCGCAAACTTAACGGTTTTTGAGCTACGGGTGATATGCCGGTAGCGAAGATAAATTCTTAACAGAGAACAGAATAATGGATAAATTTCGTGTTCAGGGGCCAACCAAGCTCCAGGGCGAAGTCACAATTTCAGGCGCTAAAAACGCCGCGCTGCCGATCCTGTTTGCGGCGCTGCTGGCTGAAGAACCTGTAGAGATCCAGAACGTCCCGAAACTGAAGGATGTTGACACCTCAATGAAGCTGCTGAGCCAGTTGGGGGCGAAAGTTGAGCGTAATGGTTCTGTGCACATTGATGCGCGTGACGTGAACGTCTTCTGTGCGCCGTACGATCTGGTCAAAACCATGCGTGCATCCATCTGGGCGCTTGGGCCACTGGTTGCCCGCTTTGGCCAGGGCCAGGTTTCACTGCCGGGCGGCTGCACCATCGGCGCGCGTCCGGTTGACCTGCACATTACTGGTCTGGAGCAGTTAGGCGCGACTATTAAGCTTGAAGAAGGCTATGTGAAAGCGTCCGTTGATGGCCGCCTGAAAGGCGCGCATATCGTCATGGACAAAGTGAGCGTCGGCGCGACGGTCACTATCATGTGCGCAGCAACGCTTGCCGAAGGCACTACCATCATCGAAAACGCCGCGCGTGAGCCGGAGATCGTGGATACCGCGAACTTCCTGATTGCGCTGGGCGCAAAAATCACAGGCCAGGGTACCGATCGTATTACCATCGAAGGCGTTGAGCGCCTCGGCGGCGGTGTGTATCGCGTTCTGCCTGACCGCATCGAAACCGGTACTTTCCTGGTCGCAGCGGCAATTTCTCGCGGCAAAATTATCTGCCGCAATGCACAACCTGACACGCTGGATGCCGTTCTGGCGAAGCTGCGTGATGCGGGAGCGGATATCGAAGTCGGTGACGACTGGATCAGCCTGGACATGCACGGTAAACGTCCGAAAGCGGTCAATGTGCGCACGGCGCCGCACCCGGCGTTCCCTACCGATATGCAGGCCCAGTTCACGTTGCTGAACCTGGTGGCAGAAGGTACGGGCTTCATCACGGAAACCGTGTTTGAGAACCGCTTTATGCACGTGCCTGAGCTGAGCCGTATGGGCGCTCACGCAGAAATCGAAAGCAATACCGTGATTTGCCACGGCGTGGAAACGCTCTCCGGAGCACAGGTTATGGCGACCGATCTGCGCGCATCTGCAAGCCTCGTGCTGGCAGGGTGTATTGCTGAAGGTACGACGGTAGTCGATCGCATTTATCACATCGATCGCGGCTATGAGCGCATCGAAGATAAACTGCGCGCGCTGGGCGCAAACATTGAGCGCGTGAAAGGCGAGTAATCGTCTACGTCTCTTGTAACCCCCAGTTCTGTGAACCGGGGGTTACTACTCATCAGTGTTCATTCAGGATTATGTTTCTCTTTGCGTCCCCTCATCATCCGCGTTCTGTCGATAAACTCATGTGTTTTTGCATCGTGATAGCGTGACGGCCAAATCACCCACGGGTCGGTTCCCAACGATCGGGCGATAATCAACTCACCTTTTGGCCATGGGCGTGTTAACGCATTGGCCAGCGTTGATGAGCTTAATCCATTTTTACGTGATTCAGCGGCCATTGAGGTCCCTTTCTTGCGCAGTCCGGCGATGATATCGGCCGGATGCCAGTCAATCAGCTTGTTTTCCATAAACTCATCTCTCCTTTGGTTATCGACTTATGGTTCCACGATCGGTTGTGGAGATACTATAACGCCCGAAGAACGAATGTTCTAAAATGTTCATGTAAAGTGTGAGTATATTCAGAATATGCCAAATTTATGCGAAGATTGCTGGAGAGGGGGAAGTATTTATTGGAATTTATAAAAGCATCCCGTGCAGGGCACGGGATGATGAAAGATGCCGCAGGGTATTAACGGTCGCGCTGTACGGCGATATGCGCCAGACCAATCAGCGCTTCTCTCCACGGCGTATCAGGCAGTACCTGCAGCGCAGCGATGGCCTTATCAGCCTCTTCTTCTGCACGTTGGCGAGTCCACTCCAGGGAACCACAGGCGTTCATCGCTTCCAGAACAGGCTCCAGAAGGTGACGGCCATTACCCTGCTCAATAGCCTGGCGGATCATTTGTGCTTGTTCAGGGGTGCCGTGGCGCATGGCATGCAGCAGCGGCAGCGTTGGTTTGCCCTCGTTGAGGTCATCACCGACGTTTTTACCCAGTTGCTCACCATCCGCGTTGTAATCCAGCAAATCGTCAATTAACTGGAAAGCAGTACCGAGATAACGGCCATAATCCTGCAACCCTTTCTCTTGTTCTTCGCTGCAACCAGCCAGAATGCCAGAGCATTGGGCAGCCGCTTCAAACAAACGCGCGGTCTTACTGTAGATAACGCGCATATAGTTTTCTTCAGTGATGTCCGGGTCGTTGACGTTCATCAACTGCAAGACTTCACCTTCGGCGATGACGTTGACCGCTTTCGACATGACTTCCAGCACTTTCAGCGAACCGAGGCTGGTCATCATCTGAAAAGCGCGGGTATAGATAAAATCGCCGACCAGCACGCTGGCCGCATTGCCAAACGCCGCATTCGCCGTGGCTTTTCCGCGGCGCATGTCGGACTCATCCACAACATCGTCGTGCAACAGGGTCGCGGTGTGGATAAACTCGATGAGGGCTGCAATCGTAACGTGCGCATTTTCCTGGTAGCCAACTGCACGCGCAGCGAGTACGGCGATCATTGGGCGAATGCGTTTTCCGCCGCCGCTAACGATGTAGTACCCCAGTTGATTGATCAGCTGCACGTCGGAATTGAGCTGTTCAAGGATTGTCGCATTGACCCCCGCCATATCTTGCGCGGTTAACTCATTGATTTTTTCTAAATTCATCGCAAAAGCCGGGCTTCTCGCCCCGATTACCTCACTGTATCGGAAGGTAACGTCGGGTTTAGGGTTATAAATATATGCTGATTGTACTGAAAAAACGCCATAGATAAACGTTACCGTACGTGTTGTGTTTTTTTTCTTCATGTATTGACGTAGCACTTGTCAAAGGCTCGCGTTTTGCGTAATATTCGCGCCCTATTGTGAATATTTATAGCGCACTCTGAATCATCAAAAAGGTGTGCGCGGAAGCGGAGTTTTTTATGTACGCGGTTTTCCAAAGTGGTGGTAAACAACACCGAGTAAGCGAAGGTCAGACCGTTCGCCTGGAAAAGCTGGACATCGCAACTGGCGAATCTGTTGAATTCGCAGAAGTTCTGATGATCGCAAACGGTGAAGAAGTCAAAATCGGCGTTCCTTTCGTTGATGGCGGCGTTATCAAAGCTGAAGTTGTTGCTCACGGTCGTGGCGAGAAAGTTAAAATTGTTAAGTTTCGTCGTCGTAAACACTACCGTAAGCAGCAGGGCCATCGTCAGTGGTTCACTGATGTAAAAATCACTGGCATCAGCGCTTAAGTTAAGGGGAGCAGATTAAATGGCACATAAAAAGGCTGGCGGCTCGACTCGTAACGGTCGCGATTCAGAAGCTAAACGTCTGGGCGTAAAACGCTTCGGCGGTGAAACAGTTCTGGCTGGTAGCATCATCGTTCGTCAACGTGGTACTAAATTCCACGCTGGTTCCAACGTTGGTTGCGGCAAAGACCACACTCTGTTTGCTAAAGCAGACGGTAAAGTGAAATTTGAAGTGAAAGGCCCGAAAAACCGTAAATTCATCAGCATCGTTGCTGAATAAGTTTTTCGCGTCCCGGTAACGGATAAAAGCCCCGCAACACGTTGCGGGGCTTTTTACATTCGACGGCCGGTAAATACGCTCGTCGCGCCGTGATAACCCGGAAACGAGCCCTTGCAGGGAATACGGCATGAAGCAGCAGGCAGGTATTGGTATTCTGTTAGCACTCACAACGGCAGTATGTTGGGGCGCTTTGCCAATAGCGATGAAGCAAGTGCTGGAGGTGATGGAGCCTCCTACCGTGGTGTTCTACCGTTTTTTAATGGCAAACATTGGCCTTGGCGCTATTCTTGCGGTTAAAAAAAAGCTCCCTCCGTTGCGTATTTTTCGCAAAGCGCGTTGGCTGATCCTGTTGGCTATCGCTACCGGTGGGTTGTTCGGTAACTTCATTCTGTTTAGTTCATCCTTGCAATATTTGAGCCCAACGGCTTCGCAGGTTATCGGTCAGCTGTCACCGGTTGGTATGATGATTGCCAGCGTCTTTATCCTAAAAGAAAAGATGCGCGGTACGCAGGTGATTGGCGCCATTATGCTTCTGAGCGGCCTGGTTCTGTTTTTTAATACCAGTCTGATCGAAATTTTTACCCGTCTCACCGATTACACCTGGGGCGTTATCTTTGGTGTTGGTGCGGCGATGGTCTGGGTGAGCTATGGGGTCGCGCAAAAGGTGTTATTGCGCCGCCTGGCATCACCGCAGATCCTGTTTTTACTGTACACTTTATGTACGATTGCGTTGTTGCCGTTGGCTAAACCCGGTGTCATCACGCAGCTCAGTGACTGGCAGCTGGCATGCCTTGTATTCTGCGGCCTGAATACGCTGGTAGGATACGGTGCTCTCGCGGAAGCGATGGCGCGTTGGCAGGCGGCACAGGTGAGCGCCATTATTACGCTCACTCCGCTGTTTACGTTGTTATTTTCAGATTTATTATCACTGGCCTGGCCCGATTTCTTCGCCAGACCGATGCTAAACCTATTAGGTTATCTCGGTGCGTTTATCGTGGTTGCGGGCGCGATGTATTCCGCCATTGGTCATCGAATTTGGGGCGGTTTACGTAAGCATGAAACGGTGGTTTCGCAGCCCCGCTCAGGCGAATGATTTACGGAGAGTAAAATGAAGTTTGTTGATGAAGCATCGATTCTGGTCGTTGCAGGTGATGGCGGTAATGGTTGCGTCAGCTTCCGCCGCGAAAAGTACATCCCAAAAGGCGGTCCGGACGGTGGAGACGGTGGTGATGGTGGTGACGTTTGGCTGGAAGCCGACGAAAACCTGAACACGCTGATCGATTACCGTTTTGAAAAATCATTCCGCGCGGAACGTGGACAGAATGGCGCGAGCCGTGATTGCACCGGCAAGCGTGGTAAAGATGTCACGATTAAAGTGCCTGTAGGTACGCGTGTAATCGATCAGGGCACGGGCGAAACCATGGGCGACATGACCAAACACGGTCAGCGTCTGATGGTCGCTAAAGGCGGCTGGCACGGTCTGGGCAACACCCGTTTCAAATCCTCAGTCAACCGTACTCCGCGTCAGAAAACGATGGGTACACCGGGCGATAAACGCGATCTGATGCTGGAGCTGATGCTGCTGGCGGACGTGGGGATGCTGGGCATGCCAAACGCCGGTAAATCGACGTTTATCCGTGCGGTGTCCGCGGCGAAGCCGAAAGTCGCTGACTATCCGTTCACCACTCTGGTTCCGAGCCTGGGTGTGGTACGTATGGACAACGAAAAGAGCTTCGTGGTTGCCGACATTCCGGGTCTGATTGAAGGCGCGGCTGAAGGCGCAGGCTTGGGTATCCGCTTCCTGAAACACCTGGAACGCTGCCGCGTACTGCTACACCTCATTGATATCGATCCGATTGACGGTTCCGATCCGGTTGAAAATGCCCGTATCATTATTGGCGAGCTTGAGAAATACAGCCAGGATCTGGCGTCTAAACCGCGTTGGTTAGTGTTCAACAAAATTGATTTGCTGGACAAGGCTGAAGCGGAAGAGAAAGCGAAAGCGATCGCCGAAGCGTTAGGCTGGGAAGGTAAATATTACCTGATCTCCGCCGCCAGCCAGTTGGGCGTGAAGGATCTCTGCTGGGATGTGATGACCTTTATCATCGAGAACCCGATTGTTCAGGCTGAAGAAGCGAAACAGCCAGAGAAAGTCGAGTTCATGTGGGATGATTATCACCGCCAGCAGCTCGCTGAAGTCGAAGACGAAGCAGAAGATGACTGGGATGACGATTGGGACGAAGACGACGAAGAAGGCGTTGAGTTCATCTACAAGCGTTAATCACATTAAAAACCCCGGCCATGTTGCCGGGGTTTTGTTTCCAGGTTTCAGAAGGCCGGATTAGGTGCGTTAGCGCTGCCATCCGGCAAACATACTCAGTTATTCTGATAAATATCCTTGTATAACCGGCTCTCGAAGCGGACCAGTGGAATACGGCGATTACGCTGATCAGCTGGCTCTACCGCATAACCAGACAGATACTGCACAAATGCCATGCGCTGACCGCTTGCCGTGGTGATGAAGCCTGCCAGGTTATAGACCCCCTGCAGTGAGCCTGTCTTCGCCGATACTTTGCCATCTACGCCAGCCTGATGCAGACCCGCACGGTATTGCAAAGAGCCGTCATGGCCTGCCAGCGGTAGCATGGTGATAAAGTTCAGCTCGTTATCGTGCTGAGCGATATATTGCAGCACCTGCATCATGGTCGCTGGGGCAATCAGGTTATGGCGCGAGAGACCAGAACCGTCGGCAATAATGGTGTTGCCGATATCAATACCCGCTTGCTGACGCAGAATCTGGCGTACGGCATCAGAACCTGCTCTCCAGGTGCCAGGCACGTTAAATCGTGCATGGCCAATCATACGGAAAACGGTATCGGCAATCATGTTGTCCGATTTTTTCAGCATAATCTTAAGCAGGTCGTGCAGCGGCGCCGACTGCTTACTGGCTACCACGGTCCCCGGCTCGTTGACCAGCGTCTGGCGCAGCAGAGTCCCGCTGTAAGTGATACCGGCTTGTTTTAGCTCATCTTTGATAATCGCCCCGGCATAGCTGGCGCCGTCCTGAATAGCGAATGCCAGCGGCAGCGGATCGGCTCGTTGGGGCAGGCATCCGGTCAACGTAAAGCGGTTGAGATCGCCTGGAACCACGTCCAGTTCACAATATTGCGCTTCGGCAGAGCCACGAGCGAGAGTACGCACCTGACTGAACATGGTGACCGGGTAGTAAGAAGCCACGCGGATAAAGGCGAGATCGTTAGGTTTTTGCGCGCTATAGAGTGAAACCGAGAAACAGTTACGATCGACAATGGCTGCCGCGGGCGGTGCGCTAAAACACTGCGTCATGTCGTTCCAGGGCCAGCCCGGCGCTTTATCATGGCTGGCGAAAATGGAGGTGTCGATCAAGACATTTCCGGCAATTTGCGTCACGCCTGATTTTTTCAGGGTTGCCACCATATTGCGAATATCCTGACGTTTTAGCGTCGGATCGGCACCAAATCGCGCCACTAAGTCACCTTTCAAAACGCCGCCTTCCACGTTGCCTTTAGTCTCAAGCGTGGTGGTAAAACGAAAGTCAGGCCCGAGCTGAATCAATGCCGCCAGCGCGGTGATCACTTTCTGGGTACTGGCCGGCAGCGCCATCTGCTGGCTATGGTAATCAATAGCAGGAGCAGGTGCGCCAACCTTCTGTACCATAAGGGCGAGGTTGGCCCCGGCAGGGAGCTGATTGATATACTCGTCGACGTTCGCAGCCTGAACGCTGAACGCTATACTGGCAGTCAATCCAATGGTAAATCTGGAAAATCGCATAATCTCGCGCTAACAACCTGGAAACAGGCCGTCATACTACGGCGCAACGCCCCAAAAAGTAAACGATGACCCATAGGGAACTCCAGGGTAAAATGATCATCAAATAGAGAATTGTAGCTGACCTGGGACCCTGAGCCCCGGGTCGGTATTTTTTTGCTTCTGACTCTGGCATGGCGTATGCCAGAGTGGGCTTAGCAGCCGGGGTGAGAGCAGCCGCCCCCTACAGGAATGTTCAAGAGGTATAACAAATGCAAGCTATCCCAATGACCTTACGTGGTGCTGAAAAACTGCGCGAAGAGCTGGATTTTCTGAAATCGGTGCGCCGTCCTGAAATCATTGCCGCTATCGCAGATGCGCGCGAGCATGGCGACCTGAAAGAAAATGCAGAGTATCACGCGGCGCGCGAACAGCAGGGTTTCTGCGAAGGGCGCATTAAAGATATCGAAGCTAAACTGTCCAACGCGCAGGTTATCGACGTCACAAAAATGCCGAACAATGGTCGCGTAGTTTTCGGCGCGACGGTTACCGTGCTGAATCTCGATAACGACGAAGAGCAGACCTGGCGTATTGTCGGCGATGATGAAGCCGATTTTAAACAGAACCTGATTTCGGTGAACTCGCCTATTGCTCGTGGCCTGATCGGTAAAGAACAGGATGACGTGGTGGTTATTAAAACGCCGGGCGGTGAAGTTGAATATGAAGTAACGAAGGTAGAATACCTGTAATTCGCATCTTGGTTAAGATGTTGATACATTGTAAAGAAAGGAAAAAGGCCGCATAGCGGCCTTTTATCAACGAAGAGAGCGTGGCATTTTGCTCTCCTGCTAGCGGAAAATCCCGCGTTTTACACAAACTTCGTGTGCAACTTTGGGATATTCTTAGCGTGGCAGCGAGATTTTACGTTCTTTAGTCGGGCGATACAGTACCAGCGTTTTACCGATGACCTGTACATTGCAGGCGCCGGTTTCGCGTACGATAGCTTCCACGATCAAGGTTTTAGTATCGCGATCTTCCGAGGCGATTTTCACCTTGATAAGTTCATGGTGCTCTAACGCTTGTTCAATCTCGGCCAGTACCCCTTCGGTCAAACCATTGTTGCCAAGCATAACTACAGGCTTGAGCGGATGTGCCAGACCTTTCAGGTGCTGTTTTTGTTTAGTACTCAGATTCATCGTATATTTTTGCTTACGTTGGGATTGAAAACGGGTCATTCTACCGCCATCTCCCATATATCGCCAAATAGCTGTGTAGAAATTTACACCATTGGTTACGATGAACTGCCCTTTGGGAATGTGAAATGACAGGTAAAAAGCGTTCTGCCAGCTCGAGTCGCTGGCTTCAGGAACACTTTAGCGATAAATATGTTCAGCAGGCGCAGAAAAAGGGGTTACGTTCCCGTGCCTGGTTTAAACTTGATGAAATACAGCAAAGTGACAAAATTTTTAAACCGGGGATGACGATTGTTGATCTCGGTGCTGCACCCGGTGGCTGGTCGCAATATGCGGTTACGCAGATCGGCAACACTGGCCGCATTATCGCTTGCGATCTTTTACCTATGGATCCAATCGTTGGTGTGGACTTCCTTCAGGGCGACTTTCGTGATGAATTAGTCCTGAAAGCGTTACTTGAGCGCGTAGGTGACAGTAAAGTACAAGTTGTCATGTCTGATATGGCGCCAAATATGTGTGGAACACCGGCGGTGGATATTCCCCGGGCCATGTATCTGGTAGAGCTGGCGCTTGGAATGGCTCGTGATGTATTAGCGCCAGGTGGTAGTTTTGTAGTGAAGGTGTTCCAGGGCGAAGGCTTCGATGAGTATCTAAGAGAGATTCGCTCCCTGTTTACGAAGGTCAAAGTTCGTAAGCCGGACTCTTCTCGCGCCCGTTCGCGTGAAGTGTATATTGTAGCGACCGGGCGTAAACCATAACCGGTAGATTTCAAACGAAAGTTTGAAAGAAACTGGATATAGAGTATCCTGACGCTGTTTTTAACACAGTTGTAATATGAGGTTAATCCCTTGAGTGACATGGCGAAAAACCTAATTCTCTGGCTGGTCATTGCCGTTGTGCTGATGTCAGTATTCCAGAGCTTTGGGCCCAGCGAGTCTAATGGCCGTAAGGTTGATTACTCTACCTTCCTGCAAGAGGTCAATCAGGACCAGGTTCGTGAAGCGAAGATCAACGGACGTGAGATTAACGTTACCAAGAAAGATAGTAACCGTTACACGACCTACATTCCGGTTAACGATCCGAAGCTGCTTGATAACCTGCTGACCAAAAACGTCAAGGTTGTTGGTGAACCGCCTGAAGAGCCGAGCCTGCTGGCTTCTATCTTCATTTCCTGGTTCCCAATGCTGCTGCTGATTGGTGTCTGGATCTTCTTCATGCGTCAAATGCAGGGCGGTGGTGGCAAAGGTGCCATGTCGTTCGGTAAGAGCAAAGCGCGCATGCTGACGGAAGATCAGATCAAAACGACTTTTGCAGACGTTGCTGGTTGCGACGAAGCAAAAGAAGAAGTTGCTGAGCTGGTTGAGTATCTGCGCGAACCGAGCCGTTTCCAGAAGCTGGGCGGTAAAATCCCGAAAGGCGTCCTGATGGTCGGTCCTCCGGGTACGGGTAAAACCCTGCTGGCGAAAGCTATCGCAGGTGAAGCGAAGGTTCCTTTCTTCACCATTTCCGGTTCTGATTTCGTGGAAATGTTCGTGGGTGTCGGTGCATCTCGTGTGCGTGACATGTTCGAACAAGCCAAGAAAGCGGCACCGTGCATCATCTTCATCGATGAAATCGACGCCGTAGGCCGCCAGCGTGGTGCAGGTCTGGGCGGTGGTCACGATGAACGTGAACAGACGCTGAACCAGATGCTGGTTGAGATGGACGGCTTCGAAGGTAACGAAGGCATTATCGTTATCGCGGCAACTAACCGTCCGGACGTTCTCGACCCTGCGCTGCTGCGTCCAGGCCGTTTCGACCGTCAGGTTGTGGTTGGTCTGCCGGATGTCCGCGGTCGTGAACAGATCCTGAAAGTGCATATGCGTCGCGTACCGCTGTCTCCGGATATCGATGCGGCAATCATTGCACGTGGTACGCCTGGCTTCTCCGGTGCAGATCTCGCGAACCTGGTCAACGAAGCGGCGCTGTTTGCAGCTCGTGGCAATAAGCGTGTTGTATCGATGGTTGAATTCGAGAAAGCGAAAGACAAAATCATGATGGGTGCGGAACGTCGCTCCATGGTGATGACGGAAGCGCAGAAAGAATCTACCGCGTATCACGAAGCAGGCCACGCGATTATCGGTCGCCTGGTACCGGAACACGATCCGGTGCACAAAGTGACGATTATCCCGCGCGGTCGTGCGCTGGGTGTGACTTTCTTCCTGCCTGAAGGCGACGCAATCAGCGCCAGCCGCCAGAAACTGGAAAGTCAGATCTCCACGCTGTACGGCGGTCGTCTGGCCGAAGAGATCATCTACGGTGTTGAACATGTTTCTACCGGTGCGTCGAACGACATTAAAGTCGCGACTAACCTGGCGCGTAACATGGTTACTCAGTGGGGCTTCTCCGAGAAACTCGGTCCGTTGCTGTACGCTGAAGAAGAAGGCGAAGTGTTCCTGGGACGTTCTGTGGCGAAAGCTAAACATATGTCCGATGAAACGGCTCGTATTATCGATCAGGAAGTTAAACTTCTGATTGAGCGTAACTATGACCGTGCGCGTCGTCTGCTGAACGAAAACATGGACATTCTGCACTCGATGAAAGATGCGCTCATGAAATATGAGACCATCGATGCGCCGCAGATTGATGATCTGATGGCTCGCCGCGAGGTACGTCCGCCAGCGGGTTGGGAAGAACCGGGTTCTTCTAACAACAACTCTGGCAGCACCGGCAAGCCAAGTGCGCCGCGTCCGGTTGATGAACCGCGTGCGCCGGACTCTGGCACCATGTCAGAGCAACTGGGCGACAAATAAGTTATCGTTGATGATGACCGTGTTTTAATTTAAAACCCTGGGGCTTGCCCCGGGGTTTTTCTTATTTGTATATTCAAGATGTTATCAGGGATAAAACTATGAAACTCTTTGCTCAGGGGTCTTCACTGGATCTCAGCCATCCACACGTCATGGGGATTTTGAACGTCACGCCAGATTCCTTTTCCGATGGTGGTGCGCACAACTCTCTGGTTGAGGCGGTAAAACACGCAAACCTGATGATTAACGCCGGGGCGACTATCATTGATGTGGGTGGTGAATCCACACGTCCAGGCGCGGCCGATGTGAGCGTGGAAGAAGAGTTGCAGCGAGTGATCCCGGTGGTGGAGGCGATTGCTCAACGTTTTGAAGTGTGGATTTCGGTCGATACTTCAAAAGCAGAAGTGATTCGCGAGTGCGCCAGAGTCGGCGCACATATCATTAATGACATTCGCTCACTCTCGGAGCCTGGGGCGCTGGAAGCCGCAGCAGAAACCGGATTACCGGTTTGTCTGATGCATATGCAGGGTCAGCCGAAAACCATGCAGGAAGCACCAAAGTACGAGGATGTTTTTGCTGATGTAAATCGTTACTTTGTTGAACAAATAGCACGCTGCGAGCGGGCTGGAATCACAAAAGATAAATTGTTGCTCGACCCCGGGTTCGGATTCGGTAAAAATCTCACTCACAACTACACATTACTGGCACGTTTGGCTGAGTTTCATCATTTTAATCTGCCATTGCTGGTTGGGATGTCACGAAAATCAATGGTTGGCCAGTTGCTGAATGTGGGGCCATCCGAACGCCTGAGCGGTAGCCTTGCGTGTGCGGTCATTGCCGCAATGCAAGGGGCGCATATCATTCGTGTCCATGACGTCAAAGAAACCGTAGAAGCGATGCGTGTGGTGGAAGCCACATTGTCTGCAAAGGAAAATAAACGCTATGAGTAATCGTAAATATTTTGGCACCGATGGGATCCGTGGTCGCGTAGGCGACGCCCCAATTACCCCTGACTTTGTACTCAAACTGGGTTGGGCTGCAGGAAAAGTGCTGGCACGTCATGGTTCACGTAAAATTATTATCGGCAAAGATACGCGTATTTCCGGCTATATGCTGGAGTCCGCACTGGAAGCGGGTCTGGCTGCCGCCGGACTGTCGGCTTCTTTCACAGGCCCAATGCCAACACCTGCTGTTGCATATCTGACGCGTGCCTTCCGTGCTGAAGCCGGGATTGTTATCTCCGCTTCGCACAACCCGTACTATGACAACGGAATTAAATTCTTCTCCATCGATGGGACCAAACTGCCGGATGCGGTTGAAGAAGCTATCGAAGCCGAAATGGAAAAAGCGATCACCTGCGTGGACTCGGCTGAACTGGGTAAAGCTACCCGCATCGTTGATGCTGCCGGTCGTTATATCGAGTTTTGCAAAGGCACCTTCCCGAATGAATTGAGTCTGAGTGAGCTTAAAATTGTGGTGGATTGCGCTAATGGTGCGACGTACCACATTGCGCCAAATGTACTGCGTGAGCTGGGCGCAAACGTGATTGCTATTGGCTGTGAGCCAAACGGTGTGAATATCAATGAAGAAGTCGGCGCTACCGACGTTCGTGCCCTGCAGGCGCGCGTGATGGCGGAAAAAGCCGATCTGGGTATTGCGCTGGATGGTGACGGCGACCGTGTCATTATGGTTGACCACGAAGGCAATAAGGTCGATGGCGATCAGATCATGTACATCATTGCCCGTGAAGCCCTGCGTCAGGGGCAACTGCGCGGTGGTGCGGTAGGTACGCTGATGAGCAATATGGGCCTCGAGCTGGCGCTGAAACAGCTGGGTATTCCGTTTGCCCGTGCGAAAGTCGGCGACCGCTACGTACTGGAAAAAATGCAGGAAAAAGGCTGGCGTATCGGTGCTGAAAACTCAGGCCATGTGATCCTGCTGGACAAAACCACCACCGGTGACGGTATCGTTGCAGGTCTGCAGGTACTGGCGGCGATGGTGCGTAACCATATGAGTTTGCACGACCTGTGCAGCGGCATGAAAATGTTCCCGCAACTGCTGGTTAACGTACGTTACACCGCAGGTAGCGGCGATCCGCTGGAACATGAAAACGTGAAAGCGGTGATGGCTGAAGTTGAAGCTGCACTGGGCAATCGCGGACGTGTTCTGCTGCGTAAGTCAGGTACTGAACCGTTAATTCGCGTGATGGTTGAAGGTGAAGATGAAGCGCAGGTGACTGAATTCGCTCACCGTATTGCCGATGCCGTCAAAGCGGTGTAATCACTAAAGACAGTGAAAACCGGAGTCTGGGACTCCGGTTTTTTTTTACTGTACGGGAAGCGACTGTTTATGTCGGCGCTGCCAGAAGTAACCACCGATCATTAATATTACAAGGACTGCCAGCCACGGCAGAACCGCCAGCAAATGCCCTGACCGGGCAAAGGTCAGCGCAATCATCAGTAACCAACCGCCCAGCATCGGAATCGCGGTGCGCTTAACAATGTCCACAGGTGAGACGCCTGCAATTCCCGCGATAGCAATGATGACGCCGGCAATGGGGGATAACGTACGACCAATACCCGCCGATATCTGGATAGGCAACATCATGACTGCGATATCGCTACCGATATGACGGCTGATGTCCGGTACCATTGGGGCGAAGGAGAAAAACGCCGCATTTCCGGAGCCCATTAGCGCTGAAATTGCAAAGGTGATAAGGGTCATCAGCAGGATAATAGAGGCGGCGCTGAGGCCAAATTCACCGGAAAGCGACAGCAGCGCATCGACGGCGCCAATAGCTTTCAGTCCGGCTGAAAAGACTTCACCGGCGATAATCAGCGTGACGACGGTGGCAAAAACGCTGCCCATGCTGTCAAAGACTTTTTGTACGCCTGCCATCACCTCGCGCGCCTTACGATGACGGCAATACTCACAAACCAGGGTAATGGCGAGGCTTATCAGTACGGCGGTATCCAGCGTAATTTTGAGCGAACTGAATACTAAATCACTGCACACCAGCATCAACACCAGAGGTAGCATGGGCAGAAAAAGCCAGGCGATCGGTGCTTCAGTTTCATCGGTCGACGTTAATGTCTGCATCTGCTGAGCCACACCGTCACTGCTTTCCCGATGGTCGAAAAAGCGTTGCACAACAATATGTAACAGGGCGATGAACAGAATAACGGGGACGACGATCGGCAACTGATCCTGCACGAAATAGTTCACCACCTCGATGCCTGCGGTTTTGGCGGCGAGAACCGAGTTGCCGGAACCTGGACCAAATTCAACCGCACAGGTACTGGCGATAACGGCGGCAACGGCAGCGCGGCTACAGCCAAGACGGGTCAGCAGCGGGTAGAGCGTCGCCATCAACAGCAGACCCAGCCCGGTGGCGCTGCTGATAAACAGCGACAGGAATTGACCCAGCAACAGCGCCAGCCCCAACAGCAGATACGGTGAGTTCAGGCGTTGCAAAGGGCGAGATGTCACCCGAACCAGCACCTGGCTTGCGCCAATGGCCGACATATATGTAGCGAAACCACCAATCAGCATAATTTGCAGCCCAAGGCCGCCGAGGCGCACGCTCAGGGTATCGCGAATAAACTCGAAGGCATCAAAGGGGCCGAATCCGGTGCTTTTTTTCACCAGGTCACTGAGCGTGGTCATCCCGCTAAAATGCGCGATAAGCAGCAGCACAATCCCGGTCAACAGCAACACTGACTGGGGGTGATATTTTTTGAGGATCAGACGTCCGGCAAAAATGATGGCAATTAGCGCCAGTAATAATGACATTCTTGCCCCCTTACTCGAAGTTGCCAGTAACCAGGCACTCGCCATCCCGCAGCAACGGCTTACCCGCAGCGAACAGATGGGCCAGCGAGAGGTCATCATTGAGTACACAGATATCAGCACGTTCCCCGGCGCAGAGCACGCCGCCGGAAATACCCAACGAGCGCGCAACGTTTGCCGTCAACATCGCGATCGCTTGTGGCACCGGGATCCCCACATCAATCAGACGAGGAAGAAGATTAAGGTTACCTGCGACCGGTGCCGCGCTTAAGCCTTCCACAATACCCTGGGCGTTGAAGCGCGGAACGCTGCCATTACCATCAGAGCTGATCGTGATGCGATCGGCTGGAACCTGGGCTTCCAGAGCGTGGAGGATTGCCTGCTCCTGAGGCATAAAGCGACTACCGCCAGACGTCACGTCGATATGGCCGCCACGATGAGCGAACGCAATCGCCTGTTCGAACAAGGGCGCTGTTCTCGCAACATGGGTCGGTGAAATGTGGTGAATCGGAATGCCTGCATCACACAGCTCAATAAGCTGCGACATCCCTTCCGGCAGATTCCCAAGATGTACATGCAGTAACCCTTTTTTGCCTGCCAGCAGGGAAGCCACGCGGATATCGCTTACTATTCTCAGCAATTCCTGGAAAGAGGGGTAAGAACCACGGTGATCGGCGAGGGCGATTTTGACGCCAAGAATCGCCGGGATGAAGGTCATGTCATCGCGAATGGAGCGCGTAATGGTTGGGCTGGGTACCGCGTAGGCTCCCGTATGCATAAATGCGCGTAATCCCTCAAGGTTGAGAGACTGCATTTTGGCGTAGAGGTCTTTGGGCGAACGAGAAATGGCATCGGTACCTAACACGCCGACAACCGTGGTAATACCTGCCTGAATCAGATCGCGTAGCTTGACGGCTGGCGTTCGGCTGGCAAATCCAGCCTCGCCACCGCCACCGGTAAGATGGACATGTTGATCGATTATGCCTGGGATAACCCATTTGCCATGACAATCGATGACCTCGTCGACGCCATCAAACAGGGAAATATCTTTTTCTACCGCCACAATTCGGTCGGCATGAATGAGCAGGGAGCAGAGGCCTAAATCCTCGGGAGAAAAAACACGGGCATTGGTCAATAAAGTAAACATATCGGTCCTGTCAAACGTCGTGGGTGAGAGTCGGCAGGTGAAAAGGAATATTGTTGTTATGATGCCCACCATAAAGCCATTACTATAACTATGACTATTACCGATTTGGTATTGGAGGATGCGGTTATGGCATGGTGGAGAGTTCAACGTGGATTGTAAGTGGCTGGAAGATTTTCTGGCATTGAGTCAGCATGGAAACTACTCTCAGGCCGCGGCGCAGCGACATATTACTCAACCCGCACTCAGTCGGCGTATAAAGGCGCTGGAAGAGGTGTTAGGGGTGCCGTTGTTTGACCGGACCACGACCCCCGTTACGCTGACACGCTATGGTGAACGCTTTGAACCCTATGCCCGGCACGTCCTCAGTACACTAACAGAGGCGCGCCACGAGCTATCGGCGATGACGCCAGCAACGGACAATACGCTGGTGATGGTTAGCCTGCATACGCTGTCGGTGAATATCCTGCCGGATATGATCAACTATCTGCGACAGAGTGAACCGCAGTTAAATTTTACGGTTAATGCCAGTATTCAGGGGATAGACAACCACTTTAACGCCTTGATAGATCGGCAAATCGATCTGCTGGTGACCTACGATTTACCGTCTTCGCAGCCGGGGCTGGAGATTGCCGGAGGGTTAAAACGTTCACTATGGCGGTATGAGCGATTTATACCGGTTATTTCTGCGCAGTTGGCTAATGCGCTTAACGATCCGCATGCGCCGATCCCATGGCTATGCTATAGCGACTACACCTTTGTCAGACGCATTATTGAGCCAGCTGAACAACGCGTCCGCCCACGTCTGAAAAAAGTGTTTGAGAGTGGTTTAAGCGAAACGATACGAGAAATGGTGCTGCGGCATATGGGAATGGCATGGTTACCCGAATCGATGGTGGCGGAAGAGTTGGTGAACCAGCAAATTATTCACTGCTGGCCAGAAAACGCTGACCTGATTTGTGAAATCCCCGTTGTGGTATGGGCGAATCTTGACGATCAACGCGCCGTCATGCAGAGATGCTGGGAGAAGTTGCTGCGTTTTTGATTGATGTGGCGATTTTTTCCGCAGTTGATACAATGCCAACAAATTGCCCTTGCGAAGGTTATTCGCTTTGGTTAGTATTCACACCCGCTTCAGTGGGAAACAGTAAACATTCCCGCTTTAATGGTCGAAGCATTGTACGCGGCAACTCCGCAAGGAACAGGTTGATTATGCACGAAGCTCTTTTAGTAGTTTTCCTTATTGTGGCAATTGGCCTGGTAGGCTTGATCATGCTGCAGCAAGGCAAAGGCGCTGATATGGGAGCCTCTTTTGGCGCAGGCGCTTCTGGTACTCTGTTTGGTTCAAGTGGTTCTGGTAACTTCATGACCCGCATGACAGCTGTATTGGGAACCTTGTTCTTCATCATCAGTCTGGTGCTGGGTAACATGAACAGCAATAAGACCAATAAAGGAAGTGAGTGGGAAAATCTGAGTGCACCGGCGAAAACCGAGCAAACTCAGCCAGCTGCTCCGGCTCAGCCGACCAGCGATATCCCACGCTAAGTATTCTGTACCGAGGTGGTGGAATTGGTAGACACGCTACCTTGAGGTGGTAGTGCCCTAACGGGCTTGTGGGTTCGAGTCCCATCCTCGGTACCAAATTCCAAAAAAAAGACGCTGCAAAGCGTCTTTTTTTTCGTCTGTCATTTGTGGTAGTTCTGTAGGTCGGATAAGACATTTAGGACGCCATCCGACTATTACAATACCTGATGATGCCAAGCTTATCAGGCCTCAGGGTAACAGAACATCCCTATTTTCTGCGCATAAAAAAGGCCGCTTTCGCGGCCTGAAGATGATGAATATTTACTTCGCCTTGTTTTCCAGATTTTCAACCTGCGGCAGGCCGGTTGTGGAAGAGGCGGTAAGCAGGCCAGACTGCGCATAACCGAACAGCTTCTCGCGGGTATCAGTGATATCCAGATTACGCATGGTCAACTGACCGATACGATCATCCGGAGAGAATACCGAGTCGCCTTTTTCCATCGTCAGACGTTCTGGTTTGTAAGTCAGATTGTCAGACACGGTGTTGAGGATTGAGTAATCATTACCGCGACGCAGTTCCAGCGTCACTTCACCTGTAATCTGGCTGGCAACCCAACGCTGCAGACCGTCACGCAGCATCAGCGCCTGAGAGTCAAACCAGCGGCCCTGATACAACAGACGACCAAGCTGGCGACCGTGCGCGTGATACTGCTCGATGGTGTCTTCGTTGTGAATCCCGGTCAGCAGACGCTCATAGGCGATGTGCAGCAATGCCATCCCCGGAGCTTCGTAGATGCCCCGGCTTTTCGCTTCAATGATACGGTTTTCAATCTGATCGCTCATACCCAGACCGTGACGGCCGCCGATGCGGTTGGCTTCTAGCATCATCTCAACGTCGTCGCTGAAGGTTTTACCGTTCAGCGCTACCGGATGACCCTGCTCGAAACGCACGGTGACTTCTTCTGCCGGGATCTTCACGCTCTCATCCCAGAATTTCACGCCCATAATCGGGTTGACGATTTTGACGCTGGAGTTCAGAAACTCGAGGTCTTTTGCTTCGTGGGTCGCCCCGAGCATATTGGAGTCCGTGGAGTACGCTTTCTCAACGGACATCTTGTAGTCGAAACCACAGGCAATCATAAATTCGGACATCTCATGGCGACCACCGAGTTCATCGATAAAATCGGTATCCAGCCATGGTTTGTAAATCTGCAGTTCGGCGTTGGTCAGCAGACCGTAACGATAGAAACGTTCAATATCGTTACCTTTATAGGTGCTACCGTCACCCCAGATATTTACGCCATCTTCTTTCATGGCCGCAACCAGCATGGTGCCGGTGACAGCACGGCCCAGCGGAGTGGTATTGAAATAGGTCAGTCCGCCAGTGGTGTTGTGGAATGCACCGCACTGAATCGCTGCGATCCCTTCGGCAACCAGTTGCTTACGGCAATCTACCAGGCGAGCATTCTCAGCACCATATTCCATTGCACGGCGAGGAATGGCGTCATAGTCATCCTCATCCGGCTGGCCCAAATTCGCAGTATATGCATATGGGACAGCCCCTTTTTGTCGCATCCACAGCAGTGCTGCACTGGTGTCCAGGCCGCCGGAAAAAGCGATACCAATACGTTGACCTACCGGGAGATGCTTGAGAATCGTCGTCATAAAATAAAACCCTGCTTGATAGACTGGTGAAGAGGTCGGCTTATTATACTAATTGCATTTTTATGCAAAATAAGTGAGTTTTCATTTAATCATCTTTTCTGGATGACAGGAAGAGTTTAGTGATAATTTCGTTAAATAACGGCGCGGGTGACACATTTATCTGGTCGAATATTCGCTGGGCAGCATTCATTGATTTGCATAGTCGTAACAAGGTTGACATACCGCATAGTGAATCAATATACTGTGCGCAGATTTTACGTCCCGTCCTCGGTACCAAATCCCAGCAGTATTTGCATTTTTTACCCAAAACGAGTAAAATTTGCCACGTTTCAGGCGCGGGGTGGAGCAGCCTGGTAGCTCGTCGGGCTCATAACCCGAAGGTCGTCGGTTCAAATCCGGCCCCCGCAACCACTTTCCCTTAGAGTTCTTTTTCAAATATACTGTGAAGACTTAGGCCTTCGTAGCTGGATTTGAAAAAAATTCTTTCGGAAGGTTTTCCGAACCGCAGGTGCGGTTATAGGGTTCAGTTATATAAAGCCCCGATTTATCGGGGTTTTTTGTTATCTGACTACAGAATAACTGGGCTTTAGGCCCTTTTTTTATGTCTTGGGGGTGGGCTTGTCCACATTAGAGCAAAAATTAACAGAGATGATTACAGCGCCAGTTGAAGCCCTGGGCTACGAGTTGGTCGGCATCGAATTTATTCGTGGTCGCACATCCACACTGCGCATCTATATTGATAGTGAAGATGGCATCAATGTTGATGATTGTGCTGATGTGAGCCATCAGGTAAGCGCCGTGATGGATGTCGAAGACCCAATCACCGTTGCCTACAACCTGGAAGTCTCCTCTCCGGGTCTCGACCGTCCTCTGTTCACAGCTGAACACTACGTGCGTTTCCTGGGTGAAGAAGTGACGCTGGTTCTTCGTATGGCGGTACAAAACCGTCGTAAATGGCAGGGCGTTATCAAAGCGGTGGATGGTGAGATGATCACGGTCACAGTCGAAGGTAAAGATGAAGTGTTCGCGCTGAGTAATATCCAGAAGGCGAACCTGGTTCCCCACTTTTAACAGTCTGGATTGAGGTGAAAAGCCCGCGATGAACAAAGAAATTTTGGCTGTTGTTGAAGCCGTATCCAACGAAAAAGCGCTGCCACGCGAGAAAATTTTTGAAGCGCTGGAAAGTGCGCTGGCTACAGCAACAAAGAAAAAATATGAGCAAGAGATCGACGTTCGCGTAGAAATCGATCGTAAAAGCGGTGATTTCGATACCTTCCGTCGTTGGGTAATCGTAGAAGAAGTTACTCAGCCGACCAAAGAAATTACGCTGGAAGCGGCACGCTTCGAAGACGAAAGCCTGAACGTGGGCGAATATGTTGAAGATCAGATTGAATCTGTCACCTTTGACCGTATCACCACCCAGACCGCGAAACAGGTTATCGTACAGAAAGTACGTGAAGCCGAACGCGCAATGGTTGTCGATCAGTTCCGCGAACACGAAGGCGAAATCGTCACCGGTGTGGTGAAGAAAGTTAACCGCGACAACATTTCTCTGGATCTGGGCAGCAATGCTGAAGCCGTGATCCTGCGTGAAGACATGCTGCCGCGTGAAAACTTCCGCCCAGGCGACCGTATTCGTGGCGTTCTTTACTCTGTACGCCCGGAAGCGCGCGGTGCGCAGCTGTTCGTAACCCGTTCCAAACCGGAAATGCTGATAGAGCTGTTCCGCATTGAAGTGCCGGAAATTGGCGAAGAAGTGATCGAAATTAAAGCGGCTGCTCGCGATCCGGGTTCACGTGCGAAAATCGCCGTTAAGACCAACGACAAGCGTATTGATCCGGTCGGCGCCTGTGTGGGTATGCGCGGTGCGCGCGTTCAGGCGGTTTCTACCGAACTGGGCGGCGAGCGTATCGATATCGTCCTGTGGGATGATAATCCGGCGCAGTTCGTGATTAACGCAATGGCGCCAGCAGACGTCGCTTCTATCGTGGTGGATGAAGACAAACACACCATGGATATCGCGGTTGAAGCCGGTAACCTGGCTCAGGCGATTGGACGTAATGGTCAGAACGTCCGCCTGGCTTCACAACTGAGCGGTTGGGAACTCAACGTGATGACCGTTGATGACCTGCAGGCGAAGCATCAGGCTGAAGCACATGCAGCCATTGATACCTTCACCAAATATCTCGATATCGATGAAGATTTCGCGACAGTTCTGGTGGAAGAAGGTTTTGCGACGCTGGAAGAACTGGCCTACGTGCCAATGAAAGAGCTGCTGGAAATTGACGGCCTGGATGAACAGACCGTTGAAGCGCTGCGCGAGCGTGCTAAAAACGCACTGACCACTCTGGCACTGGCCCAGGAAGAAAGTCTCGGTGATAACAAACCGGCTGACGATCTGCTGAATCTGGAAGGATTGGATCGTGAGATGGCTTTCAAACTGGCTGCCCGTGGTGTTTGTACGCTGGAAGATCTCGCTGAACAGGGCATTGATGATCTGGCTGATATCGAAGGGTTGACCGACGAAAAAGCCGGTGAGCTGATTATGGCTGCCCGTAATATTTGCTGGTTCGGCGACGAAGCGTAATAAACTGTAGCAGGAAGGAACAGTATGACAGATGTAACCGTAAAAACGCTGGCTGCAGAGATACAGACCTCCGTGGATCGCCTGGTACAGCAATTTGCTGATGCAGGTATCCCGAAGTCTGCTGACGACTCTGTGTCCGCACAAGAGAAACAAACCTTACTGGCGCATCTGAACCGTGAAAACGGCTCAGCGCCCGATAAGTTGACATTGCAGCGTAAAACGCGCAGTACTCTCAATATTCCAGGTACCGGTGGAAAAAGCAAATCGGTACAAATCGAAGTCCGCAAGACACGCACCTTTGTGAAACGCGATCCGCAAGAGGCTGAACGCCTTGCCGCGGAAGAGCAGGCGCAGCGTGAAGCGGAAGAGCAAGCCCGTCGTGAGGCAGAAGAAGCTGCCAAACGCGAGGCGCAACAAAAAGCCGAACGTGAGGCCGCAGAACAAGCTAAGCGTGAAGCCGCTGATAAAGCGAAACGTGAAGCTGCGGAAAAAGACAAAGTGAGCAATCAACAGACCGACGATATGACTAAAACCGCCCAGGCCGAAAAAGCCCGCCGTGAAAATGAAGCCGCAGAACTGAAGCGTAAAGCGGAAGAAGAAGCACGTCGCAAGCTTGAAGAAGAAGCGCGCCGCGTAGCGGAAGAAGCTCGCCGTATGGCGGAAGAAAACGAGAAGAATGGTGTGAATAACGCTGAACCTGTTGAAGATACCAGCGATTATCACGTCACCACCTCTCAGCATGCTCGCCAGGCAGAAGACGAGAACGATCGCGAAGTAGAAGGCGGTCGTGGTCGTACTCGCAGCACGAAAGCAGCGCGTCCGGCGAAGAAAGGTAACAAACACGCTGAATCTAAAGCTGACCGTGAAGAAGCGCGTGCAGCGGTTCGCGGCGGTAAAGGCGGTAAGCAGCGTAAAGGTTCCGCTCTGCAGCAGGGCTTCCAGAAGCCGGCTCAGGCCGTTAACCGTGACGTTGTGATCGGCGAAACCATCACCGTTGGCGATCTGGCGAACAAGATGGCAGTCAAAGGTTCTCAGGTCATCAAAGCGATGATGAAGCTGGGCGCAATGGCGACCATTAACCAGGTCATCGACCAGGAAACCGCACAGCTGGTTGCCGAAGAGATGGGCCACAAAGTTATCCTGCGTCGTGAAAACGAGCTGGAAGAAGCAGTAATGAGCGACCGTGACACCGGCGCGGCGGCAGAACCGCGCGCACCGGTAGTGACCATCATGGGTCACGTTGACCACGGTAAAACGTCTCTGCTGGACTACATTCGTTCCACGAAAGTTGCCTCTGGCGAAGCGGGCGGCATTACTCAGCACATCGGTGCGTACCATGTTGAAACTGACAACGGTATGATCACCTTCCTGGATACCCCGGGTCACGCCGCGTTTACCTCCATGCGTGCTCGCGGTGCTCAGGCAACGGATATCGTTGTTCTGGTTGTTGCAGCAGATGACGGCGTGATGCCGCAGACTATCGAAGCTATCCAGCACGCGAAAGCGGCAGGTGTGCCGGTAGTGGTTGCAGTTAACAAAATCGATAAACCAGAAGCGGATCCAGATCGCGTTAAAAACGAACTGTCCCAGTACGGCATCATGCCGGAAGATTGGGGCGGCGAGAGCCAGTTCGTCCACGTTTCTGCGAAAGCGGGTACCGGTATTGACGAACTGCTGGATGCTATCCTGCTGCAGGCCGAAGTACTGGAACTGAAAGCTGTGCGTAAAGGTATGGCGAGCGGTGCGGTTATCGAATCCTTCCTGGATAAAGGTCGTGGTCCGGTTGCTACCGTGCTGGTACGTGAAGGTACGCTGAACAAAGGCGACATCGTACTGTGTGGTTTCGAATACGGCCGCGTTCGCGCGATGCGTAACGAACTGGGTCAGGAAGTACTGGAAGCGGGTCCGTCCATTCCGGTGGAAATCCTGGGTCTGTCCGGTGTTCCGGCTGCGGGTGACGAAGTTACCGTTGTTCGTGACGAGAAGAAAGCCCGTGAAGTTGCACTGTACCGTCAGGGCAAATTCCGTGAAGTTAAACTGGCTCGTCAGCAGAAATCTAAACTGGAGAACATGTTCGCCAACATGACCGAAGGCGAAGTTCACGAAGTGAACATCGTTCTGAAGGCCGATGTTCAGGGTTCTGTAGAAGCGATTTCCGACTCTTTACTGAAACTGTCTACCGACGAAGTAAAAGTGAAGATTATCGGTTCTGGCGTAGGTGGTATCACCGAAACCGACGCGACCCTGGCTGCGGCATCCAACGCGATTCTGGTTGGCTTCAACGTCCGTGCTGATGCCTCTGCACGTAAAGTTATCGAATCAGAAAGCCTGGATCTGCGTTACTACTCCGTCATCTATCATCTGATCGACGAAGTGAAAGCAGCGATGAGCGGCATGCTGTCTCCGGAACTGAAACAGCAGATCATTGGTCTGGCTGAAGTTCGTGATGTGTTCAAATCACCGAAATTCGGCGCTATCGCAGGCTGTATGGTTACCGAAGGCACGATTAAACGTCACAACCCAATCCGCGTACTGCGCGACAACGTGGTTATCTATGAAGGCGAGCTGGAATCCCTGCGCCGCTTCAAAGATGACGTCAACGAAGTCCGTAACGGCATGGAATGTGGTATCGGCGTTAAGAACTACAACGACGTTCGCGTTGGCGATATGATCGAAGTGTTCGAGATTATCGAGATCAAACGTACCATCGCATAATCTTCGTCGTCTTTTGGGCCGCAACTGCGTTGGCTGCGCTCGATCACCCCGGTCACATAGTTATCTATGCTCCCGGGGATTTACGAGTTTGCCGCCTTACTGCAAACCAAAATCCTTAGAAGATGATTAAGTGTAGGCTGGGGAAGCGAAGCGCCACCCGGCAAGAAATTTAAAAAGGGGCTTATGGCCCCTTTTTTGTCTTTATTCTGGAGAATTTATTATGGCGAAAGAATTTGGTCGCCCACAGCGTGTCGCGCAGGAGATGCAGAAAGAAATCGCACTCATCCTGCAACGCGAAATCAAAGACCCGCGTGTTGGTATGATGACCACCGTATCGGGTGTTGAGATGTCCCGAGACCTGGCATACGCTAAAGTGTTCGTGACTTTCCTCAACGATCAGGACGAAGCTGCCGTGAAAAACGGCATTAAGGCACTGCAGGAAGCCTCTGGTTTTATCCGCTCTTTGCTGGGTAAAGCAATGCGTCTGCGTATCGTGCCTGAGCTGACCTTCTTCTACGACAATTCGTTAGTTGAAGGGATGCGCATGTCCAACCTGGTGACCAGCGTGGTGAAACATGACGATGAGCGTCGTGTGAACCCAGCGGACGACAGCAAGGAGGACTGATGAGTCGTCCTCGTCGTCGTGGTCGCGACATTCACGGTGTTCTACTGCTGGATAAGCCGCAGGGCATGTCCAGCAATGACGTACTGCAAAAAGTAAAGCGCATCTACAATGCCAACCGCGCGGGACATACCGGCGCGCTGGATCCGCTGGCAACAGGCATGCTGCCTATCTGCCTCGGTGAAGCGACTAAGTTTTCCCAGTATTTGCTGGATTCTGACAAACGCTATCGTGTGGTTGCCCGTCTGGGCCAGCGTACCGACACCTCCGATGCCGATGGGCAAATCGTGCAGGAGCGTCCGGTAACCTTCAGCGCAGAGCAGCTTGCCAGCGCGCTGGAGACTTTCCGCGGCGATATCGAGCAGATTCCGTCAATGTATTCGGCGCTGAAGTACCAGGGTAAAAAGCTGTACGAATATGCGCGTCAGGGCATTGAAGTGCCGCGTGAAGCGCGCCCGATTACCGTCTATGAGCTGCTGTTTATTCGCCACGAAGGTAACGAGCTGGAGCTGGAAGTTCACTGCTCCAAAGGCACTTATATTCGCACCATCGTTGACGATCTCGGTGAGAAGCTGGGCTGCGGCGCGCACGTAACGTATCTGCGTCGTTTGACGGTCAGCAAGTATCCGGTGGATCGTATGGTTACGCTGGAACATCTGCATGAGCTGGTTGAACAGGCCGAACAGCAGAACATTCCGGCGGCGCAGCTGCTTGATCCTTTGTTGATGCCAATGGACAGTCCTGCATCGGACTACCCTGTTGTTAATTTGCCTTTAACATCGTCGGTTTACTTTAAAAATGGTAACCCGGTACGGACGTCAGGTGCGCCGCTTGAAGGGCTGGTGCGCGTGACGGAAGGCGATGACGGCAAGTTTATCGGCATGGGGGAGATGGACGATGAAGGTCGTGTCGCCCCTCGTCGCCTGGTGGTTGAGTATCCTGCATAGCGCTCTCTGTCTTGCGATAAAAGGGCGCTGCGAGTAGAATACTGCCGCTTAACGTCGCGTAAATTGTTTAACAATCTGCGTGGCGTGTACACAAAATCATTCGAGCTGCATCAAGGCGGCAGGTCTGAGGATCCTCAGGAGCTTACTCAGGTAAGTGACCGAGGTGAGCGGACACAGCCAGCGCAGGGTCAGTTTGAAGAAGGCGTGTATACACTGGGATAGCTGAATTAGAGATCGGCATCCTTTCATTCTTAACACTTTGGAGTTTTAAAATGTCTCTAAGTACTGAAGCTACCGCTAAAATCGTTTCTGAGTTTGGTCGTGATGCAAACGACACCGGTTCTACCGATGTTCAGGTTGCTCTGTTGACTGCACAGATTAACCACCTGCAGGGCCACTTTGCAGAGCACAAAAAAGATCACCACAGCCGTCGTGGTCTGCTGCGCATGGTTTCTCAGCGTCGTAAACTGCTCGACTACCTGAAACGTAAAGATGTTGCACGTTACACCGCGCTGATCGAGCGTCTGGGTCTGCGTCGCTAATTCTTTCGAGTTTCAGAAAGAGGGGGCCTTCATGGCCCCTTTTTTCCAGCAGATGGCAGCAATTCGCTGGAAACTAATGTATTGTTGCTATGAATGATCTTCCGTTGCAGAGGTTCGCGCGGCTAATGAGAGGCTTTACTCATGCTTATGGGTTAGGGTTGTCATTAGTCGCGAGGATGCGCAGAAGATCGGGTATTAACGATGGCGCAAAAATGTGCCGTCAAAAAATAGAGAAAGGATATTAATTTGCTTAATCCGATCGTTCGTAAATTCCAGTACGGTCAGCATACCGTTACGCTGGAAACCGGCATGATGGCGCGTCAGGCGACTGCCGCTGTTATGGTTAGCATGGATGACACTGCGGTATTCGTTACCGTTGTTGGCCAGAAAAAAGCGAAACCAGGCCAGGACTTTTTCCCACTGACCGTTAACTATCAGGAGCGTACCTACGCTGCTGGCCGTATCCCGGGTAGCTTCTTCCGTCGTGAAGGCCGTCCGAGTGAAGGCGAAACTCTGATCGCGCGTCTGATTGACCGCCCGGTTCGCCCGCTGTTCCCGGAAGGCTTCGTTAACGAAGTTCAGGTTATCGCGACCGTTGTTTCCGTTAACCCGCAGGTTAACCCGGATATCGTGGCAATGATTGGTGCATCTGCTGCGCTGACTCTGTCTGGTATCCCGTTCAACGGCCCGATCGGTGCTGCACGTGTTGGTTACATCAATGACCAGTACGTACTGAACCCGACTCAGGACGAACTGAAAGAAAGCAAGCTGGACCTGGTTGTTGCTGGTACTGAAGCTGCCGTACTGATGGTTGAATCCGAAGCTGAACTGCTGAGCGAAGACCAGATGCTGGGCGCTGTAGTATTCGGCCACGAACAGCAGCAGGTTGTTATTCAGGCTATCAACGAGCTGGCGAAAGAAGCTGGCAAACCGCGTTGGGACTGGCAGCCAGAAGCCGTCAACGAAGCGCTGAACGCACGCGTTGCCGCACTGGCAGAAGCTCGTCTGAGCGATGCTTACCGTATCACTGACAAACAAGAGCGTTACGCTCAGGTTGACGTGATCAAATCTGAAACCATCGCAACTCTGGTGGCTGAAGACGAAACCCTGGACGCTAACGAACTGGGTGAAATCCTGCACGCTATCGAGAAAAATGTTGTTCGCAGCCGCGTACTGGCAGGCGAGCCGCGTATCGATGGCCGTGAAAAAGATATGATCCGTGGTCTGGACGTGCGTACTGGCGTGCTGCCGCGTACCCACGGTTCCGCACTGTTCACCCGTGGCGAAACTCAGGCGCTGGTTACTGCGACCCTGGGCACCACTCGTGATGCGCAGAACCTTGACGAGCTGATGGGCGAGCGTACTGACAACTTCCTGTTCCACTACAACTTCCCTCCGTACTGCGTAGGTGAAACCGGTATGGTCGGTTCTCCGAAGCGTCGTGAGATTGGTCACGGTCGTCTGGCGAAGCGTGGCGTACTGGCAGTGATGCCGGAACTGGATAAATTCCCGTACACCGTACGTGTAGTTTCTGAAATCACCGAATCTAACGGTTCTTCTTCCATGGCTTCCGTATGTGGTGCTTCTCTGGCGCTGATGGACGCAGGCGTGCCGATCAAAGCTGCCGTTGCGGGTATCGCGATGGGTCTGGTGAAAGAAGGCGACAACTTTGTTGTTCTGTCTGACATCCTGGGCGACGAAGACCACCTGGGCGATATGGACTTCAAAGTGGCGGGTTCCCGCGACGGTATCTCTGCACTGCAGATGGATATCAAAATTGAAGGTATCACCAAAGAGATCATGCAGGTTGCTCTGAACCAGGCTAAAGGTGCGCGTCTGCACATCCTGGGTGTGATGGAACAAGCGATCAACGCACCGCGTGGTGACATTTCTCAGTTCGCTCCGCGTATCCACACCATCAAGATCAGCCCGGACAAGATCAAAGACGTTATCGGTAAAGGCGGTTCTGTTATCCGTGCTCTGACCGAAGAAACCGGCACCACCATTGAAATTGAAGATGATGGTACTGTGAAGATTGCTGCGACCGACGGCGAGAAAGCGAAATATGCTATCCGTCGTATCGAAGAGATCACCGCAGAGATCGAAGTAGGGCGTATCTACAATGGTAAAGTGACCCGTATCGTTGACTTTGGCGCATTCGTTGCTATTGGTGGCGGTAAAGAAGGTCTGGTACACATCTCTCAGATCGCTGACAAACGCGTTGAGAAAGTGACCGATTACCTGCAGATGGGCCAGGAAGTACCGGTCAAAGTTCTGGAAGTTGATCGCCAGGGCCGTGTACGTCTGAGCATTAAAGAAGCAACTGAGCAGTCTCAGCCTGCAGGCGAACCGGAAGCTCCGGCAAGCCAGGGCGAGTAAGGTTGCCATTGCCCTCCGTGAAAGCGGAGGGCTTTTAACCCGGCAGGACGCCTTGTTAGCAACCGGGGAACCTGGACGTTCATTCAATCGTTGTCTTCGGGAGTGGGAAATGAAGCCTTTTTTGCGCTGGTGTTTCGTTGCGACAGCACTCACGCTGGCTGGATGCAGTAATTCCGCCTGGCGTAAGAGTGAAGTCCTCGCAGTACCATTGCAACCGACTTTGCAGCAGGAAGTGATTCTGGCACGTATGGAACAAATTCTTGCCAGTCGGGCTTTAACCGATGACGAACGCGCACAGCTTTTATATGAGCGCGGAGTGTTGTATGATAGTCTCGGTCTGAGGGCACTGGCGCGAAATGATTTTTCACAAGCGCTGGCAATCCGACCAGATATGCCTGAAGTATTCAATTACTTAGGTATATATTTAACGCAGGCAGGCAATTTTGATGCTGCCTATGAAGCGTTTGATTCTGTACTTGAGCTTGATCCAACTTACAACTACGCGCACTTAAATCGCGGTATCGCATTGTATTACGGCGGTCGCGACAAGTTAGCGCAAGATGATCTGCTAGCGTTTTATCAAGACGATCCCAATGATCCTTTCCGTAGTCTGTGGCTTTATCTCGCCGAGCAGAAGCTCGATGAGAAGCAGGCTAAAGAAGCGTTAAAGCAACGCTTTGAGAAATCGGATAAAGAGCAATGGGGATGGAACATTGTCGAGTTCTACCTGGGCAACATTAGCGAAGCAACGCTGATGGAACGCCTAAAGGCGGACGCAACGGATAACACCTCGCTCGCTGAGCATCTCAGTGAAACCAACTTCTATTTAGGTAAGTACTACCTAAGTCTGGGGGATTTGGACAACGCTACGGCATTGTTCAAACTGGCGGTGGCTAACAACGTTCATAACTTTGTTGAGCACCGATACGCATTGTTGGAATTATCGCTCCTGGGCCAGGACCAAGATGACCTGGCAGAATCGGACCAGCAATAGCTGACGTACACATCAGCCCGTAATCTTTTTTGATTGCCATCACCTTCACGGGTGAGGGCGTTGTTGTTCGTTAATACACCTACTTTGAGCCGGTTCACACTTTTCAATGAAAATTGCAGATCAATTTCATGATGAGTTATGTAGACTGGCCGCCATTAATTTTGAGGCACACGTACTACATGGCTGAATTCGAAACCACTTTTGCAGATCTGGGCCTGAAGGCTCCTATCCTTGAAGCCCTTACCGATCTGGGTTACGAAAAACCATCTCCAATCCAGGCAGAGTGCATTCCGCATCTGCTGGGCGGCCGCGATGTTCTGGGTATGGCCCAGACGGGTAGCGGCAAAACTGCAGCGTTCTCTTTACCGCTGCTCAACAATCTTGATCCTGAGCTGAAGGCACCTCAGATTCTGGTGCTGGCACCGACCCGCGAACTGGCGGTTCAGGTTGCAGAAGCCATGACGGATTTCTCTAAACACATGCGCGGCGTGAACGTGGTTGCCCTGTACGGCGGCCAGCGTTATGACGTGCAATTACGTGCCCTGCGTCAGGGACCACAGATCGTTGTCGGTACGCCGGGCCGTCTGCTGGACCACCTGAAGCGCGGTACTCTGGACCTCTCCAAACTGAGCGGTCTGGTACTGGACGAAGCTGATGAAATGCTGCGTATGGGCTTCATCGAAGACGTTGAAACCATCATGGCGCAGATCCCGGAAGGTCATCAGACCGCTCTGTTCTCCGCGACTATGCCGGAAGCGATTCGTCGTATTACCCGCCGCTTTATGAAAGAGCCGCAGGAAGTACGCATTCAGTCCAGCGTAACTACCCGTCCTGACATCAGCCAGAGCTACTGGACCGTCTGGGGCATGCGTAAAAATGAAGCGCTGGTGCGTTTCCTGGAAGCAGAAGACTTTGATGCGGCGATTATCTTCGTTCGTACCAAAAATGCGACCCTGGAAGTGGCAGAAGCGCTGGAGCGTAGCGGTTATAGCAGCGCTGCACTGAACGGCGACATGAACCAGTCCCTGCGTGAGCAGACTCTGGAGCGTCTGAAAGATGGCCGTCTGGATATTCTGATTGCTACCGACGTTGCGGCACGTGGCCTGGACGTTGAGCGTATCAGCCTGGTTGTTAACTACGACATCCCGATGGATTCCGAATCTTACGTTCACCGTATCGGCCGTACCGGTCGTGCGGGCCGTGCGGGTCGTGCGCTGCTGTTCGTTGAGAACCGTGAGCGTCGTCTGCTGCGTAACATCGAACGCACCATGAAGCTGACTATTCCGGAAGTAGAACTGCCGAACGCAGACCTGCTGGGCAAACGCCGTCTGGAAAAATTCGCCGCTAAAGTACAGCAGCAGCTGGAAAGCAGCGATCTGGATCAGTACCGTGCTCTGCTGGCGAAAATGCAGCCGGAAGAAGAACTGGATATCGAAACGCTGGCAGCCGCACTGCTGAAAATGGCTCAGGGCGAACGTCCGCTGATCCTGCCGCCAGATGCGCCGATGCGTCCGAAACGCGAATTTCGCGACCGTGACGATCGTGGTCCGCGTGACCGCAACGATCGTGGCCCGCGTGGTGACCGTAATGACCGTGGTGGTGAAGACCGTCCGCGTCGTGAACGTCGTGACGTTGGCGATATGCAGCTGTACCGCATTGAAGTGGGCCGTGATGACGGTGTTGAAGTCCGTCATATCGTTGGTGCGATTGCTAACGAAGGCGATATCAGCAGCCGTTACATCGGTAACATCAAGCTGTTTGCTTCCCACTCAACCATCGAGCTGCCGAAAGGTATGCCGGGCGACGTGCTGCAGCACTTTACCCGTACTCGCATCCTGAACAAGCCGATGAACATGCAGCTGGTTGGCGATGCAGTTCCGCACACCGGTGGTGAGCGTCGTGGCGGTGGCCGTTTCAGCGGTGAGCGTCGTGAAGGTGGTCGTGGCGAAGGTCGTGGTTTCAGCGGTGAGCGTCGTGAAGGCGGTCGTAGCGAAGGTCGTCGTTTCAGCGGCGAACGTCGTGAAGGCAACCGCGGTCCGCGTCGTGACGATTCTTCTGCTCCGCGTCGTGATGATTCCGCTGGTCGTCGTCGTTTCGGTGGTGATGCGTAATCCATGCGAAATTACGGTTTAATACCGTAAAGTAAAATATACAGCCCCGATCTCAACAATCGGGGCTTTTTTTATTTCATTTGTACTCGTGTACTGGTACAGTGCAGCACATTGAAATGTAGTCACAATATAAATGACTGGAGAGATGGCTAAATGGCAACACTAACCACCACCCAAACGTCACCTTCGCTGCTTGGCGGCGTGGTGATCATCGGCGGCACCATTATTGGCGCAGGGATGTTTTCTCTGCCAGTGGTCATGTCCGGGGCGTGGTTCTTCTGGTCAATGGCGGCGCTGATCTTCACCTGGTTTTGCATGCTGCACTCTGGGCTGATGATCCTGGAAGCTAACCTCAATTACCGCATTGGTTCCAGCTTTGACACCATCACGAAAGATCTGCTGGGCAAAGGCTGGAACGTTGTGAACGGCATCTCGATTGCTTTCGTTCTCTATATCCTTACCTATGCGTATATCTCGGCGAGTGGTTCGATCCTGCATCACACCTTCTCGGAGATGTCGCTGAACGTTCCGGCGCGTGCGGCGGGTCTTGGTTTTGCGCTGCTGGTGGCGTTCGTGGTGTGGTTAAGCACCAAAGCGGTTAGCCGCATGACGGCGATTGTGCTGGGCGCGAAGGTGATTACTTTTTTCCTGACCTTCGGCAGTCTGCTGGGGCATGTTACGCCTACGACGCTGTTTAACGTGGCGCAGAGCAACGCTTCGTATACGCCGTACCTGCTGATGACGTTACCGTTCTGCCTGGCCTCATTCGGCTATCACGGCAACGTCCCGAGCCTGATGAAGTATTACGGCAAAGATCCGAAGACCATCGTTAAGTGCCTGGTGTACGGCACGCTGCTGGCGCTGGTGCTGTATACCGTATGGTTGCTGGGGACGATGGGTAACATCCCGCGTCCGGAATTTATCGGTATTGCGCAGCAGGGCGGTAACATTGATGTGCTGGTACAGGCGCTGAGCGGCGTGCTGAACAGCCGCAGTCTGGATCTGCTGCTGGTGGTGTTCTCCAACTTTGCGGTGGCGAGTTCATTCCTCGGCGTCACGCTCGGTCTGTTTGACTATTTGGCGGATCTGTTTGGTTTTGATGACTCGGCAATGGGACGTTTTAAAACGGCATTGCTGACGTTTGTCCCGCCGATTGTCGGTGGCCTGCTGTGGCCGAACGGTTTCCTGTACGCCATTGGCTATGCAGGGCTTGCCGCGACCATCTGGGCCGCCATTGTTCCGGCGCTGCTGGCCCGTAAATCTCGCGAGCGTTTCGGCAGCCCGAAATTCCGTGTCTGGGGCGGCAAGCCGATGATTGCGCTGATCCTGGTATTCGGTATCGGCAACGCGGTTATCCATATTCTGTCGAGCGTGAATTTGTTGCCTGTGTACCAGTAACCTTTTAGTGCCGGATGGCGGTTGCGCCTTATCCGGCCTATACGATCTCGTAAGCCCGGTAAGCGAAGCGCCACCGGGCAAAACAACGATTACCCCACCAACTCTTCTTTCACCTGCATCGCCAGGTCAAACGAATGTAGACGTGCCTGATGATCAAAAATCTGGCCGTTAACCATAATTTCATCGGCCTGGGTTTCACGCAAAATGGCGTCGAGACCGTGTCGCACTTTCGCCTTATCACCAACCAGCGACATGCTCAGCGCCTGTTGTACGCCGTACTGCTCGGAAGCGGACCACAGCTGATGCATATTCTCTACCGGTGGCGGTAGCTGGCCGGTTTCGCCACGACGCAGTTTCACAAACGCCTGCTGCATTGAGGTGAAAAGAAATTCGGCATCGCGGTTGCTGTCGGCGGCAATGATGTTGATGCACACCATCGCATACGGCTTTGCCAGCCGTGCTGAGGGCTTGAACTGGGTGCGATACAGATGCAGCGCCTGATGCAACATATCCGGAGCAAAGTGCGAGGCGAAGGCAAATGGCAGGCCGAGCTGGGCTGCCAGCTGTGCGCTGTACAGGCTGGAGCCTAATAACCAGACCGGGATCTGCTCGCCGTAGCCGGGAACCGGGCGTACATGAGGATTTGGATCGCGGGCGTCGAACCAGTCCACCAGTTCAGCTACGTCGCGCGGGAAGTTATCGATATCACCACTCATATGGCGGCGCAACGCGCGCATGGTCGGTTGGTCGCTACCCGGCGCGCGGCCAAGCCCGAGATCGATTCGTCCCGGATACAGCGTATTCAGGGTCCCGAACTGCTCGGCGATCACCAGCGGCGAATGGTTGGGCAGCATAACGCCGCCAGAACCAAGATGCAGCGTGGTGGTATTGGCCGCCAGATAGCCAATCAGCACAGAGGTCGCCGCGCTGGCGATGCCGGTCATGTTGTGATGTTCTGCCAGCCAGTAGCGGTGGTAGCCGCGCTTTTCGGCCAGTCGAGCGAGATCAAGCGAGTGTGTGAAGGCCTCTTTTGCCGAAGATCCTTCAGGGATCGGCGCCAGATCCAGCACCGAGAACGGAATAGTTTTGTCAGTCATAACGGCTCACTTTGTTACCGGTTAATCTTTTAATACTGCATTAAAGATTAGCGAATGTTGTTAACAAAGTGAGCTATTAATCACGGCTGTAGTTCAAGACCTGCCAGTCGCTTCCAGTAGCCGTTGCAGTCGCTGTGGGCAGCAAGCGGTAATGGGGCAGTGCCATTTTCATTGGCGCGGAAGGCATCGAGCATGGCGAACGTGTCGCTGCCTGAAGGGGACAGACGCACAATATCAACCAGACCCTGCATCGATGTCAGCTCGTTGCCGAGGTTGTAAACATAGCCGCTCATAGTCTGGATGCCGTTGAGGACAAAGACCTGCTGATTCTCCTGCGACAGCACATCGCGCCCATTCGGGTATTTGATGCAGCAGGTTTCACACTCGTCTTTTGGACGGTCTTCAGAGCGTGCGGTAAAGCAGCGGGCAGAGTACGCCAGCGGCAGATGCCCGTAGCTCAGTACCTCTACTTCAAACTGATTTCGAATACCCAGCTCTTCACACTGGTTGAGCAGATTGACCAGCCAGTCACGGGACAGTTCTACCGGCATACACCAGCGCACCATGCCCTGCCTGAGCAGCAAACGCAGGGTTACCGCGTTGTAGCAGTTGAGTGCATGCCCGGCGACAAACGGCAGCTTACGCTCGGCACACATGTTTACCACGCCGAGATCGCTGGCTTCCAGCAGGAAGTCGCCGTTTTCGACATAGCGCTTCAGTTCTCCCAGCTCAGAGGAGGCCTGCACCAGCGCCAGCGTTGACAGCACCACCTGTTTACCGCTGCCAGCGAGCGATTTCGCCATATCGATCCAGTCGCCCACTTTGGTGGCGCGGCGTTTACTGCACACCGCTTCGCCAAGGTAGATAACGTCGGCCTGGCTGGTGGCGGCCTGCTGATAAAAATCTTCCAGCGTTTCTTTCGGCCAGTACCACAGCACCGGCCCTAAGGAATATTTCATTGCTTCTCTCACTGCCATTTACGGTGATACGCGCCAAGCGTGGTCTGCGTGCCTTCGGACATTGAACCGAGCGTTTCCATCCACGCGGCCTGTGGGGCGTAGTTTTGCGGGTCGGCCATACAGCGGTCGATCGCCTGGCGCCACACTTTCGCCACCTGGCTGACGTAGGCCGGGCTACGCTGACGCCCTTCGATTTTCACCGAGGCAATATTGGCCGCCAGCAGTTCTGGCAGCAGCTCCAGCGTATTCAGGCTGGTGGGTTCTTCCAGCGCATGATAGCGCTCGCCATCAACCAGATAGCGGCCTTTACACAGCGTCGGATAACCGGCGTTTTCTCCGTCCTGATAGCGGTCGATCAGCACTTCATTAAGACGGGATTCCAGCCCTTGTTGGGTCTGCTGCCAGCGAACAAAACGGGCAGGAGAGCAGGCGCCAACCGTATTAGGAGACTCGCCCGTCAGATAGGATGAAAGATAGCAGCGACCTTCCGCCATAATGCACAGACTGCCAAAGGCGAACACTTCCAGGGGAACTGGCGTGACGCGAGCGAGCTGCTTCACCTGGTGAATAGACAGTACGCGCGGCAGTACCACGCGGGCGGCATCAAAGTTGCGATGATAGAAATTAATCGCCTCTTCATTGGTTGCAGATGCCTGAACAGAGACATGACGCTCAATATGCGGGTAGCGCTCTGCGGCATACTCAAGCATGGCGAGGTCGGCGAGGATCAGCGCATCCGCACCCAGTTGCGCCGCCATATCTACGGCACGTTGCCAGCGAGCGTAACCATCCGGATGCGCAAAGGTGTTAATCGCGATGTGCAGCTTACGGCGGTGCTGATGGACAAAACTCACCGCTTCCTGCAATTTTTTCTCGGTAAAATTAAGGCCGGCGAAATGACGGGCGTTGGTATCATCTTTCAGCCCGATGTAGACCGCATCAGCGCCGTTCTCGATGGCCGCCTTAAGCGCCGGGAGGTTTCCGGCAGGGCAGAGCAGCTCCATAATTTATCCTGAACGTTGCGCCGTAAAGGGCGCAGAAATGTTAACGAAGAGGGATTTTAGTTAACCTTGCTGAGACAATTTTTGATTTGAGGCAGTTAAAGTCGTATTGGTGATACCAATAAGAGGTAACAATTTCGTAGCGAATTGTTGATTTATGCCGCTATGTCGTTTATTTGATATGGCAAAATAGCAGGATAATTGAAACAGGGAGTAAAGCTCGTGTTGGATAAACTGCGTTCACGCTTAGTACATTTTGGTCCTTCTCTGATGAGTGTACCGGTTAAACTGACGCCCTTTGCGCTGAAGCGCCAGGTTCTGGAGCAGGTCCTGAGCTGGCAGTTTAGTCAGGCGCTGGCCGATGGGGAGCTGGAGTTTCTCGACGGTCGCTGGCTGAGCATTCATGTGCGTGACATTGGCCTTAAATGGTATACCTCTGTTGAGAACGATAAACTTATCGTCAGCCAGAATGCAGAGGCGGATGTGAGTTTTAGCGCGGATGCCAGCGATCTCCTGATGATCGCGGCGCGTAAGCAGGATCCGGATACGCTGTTCTTCCAGCGTCGCCTGGTGATTGAAGGTGATACAGAATTAGGGCTGTATGTAAAAAATCTGATGGACGCCATCGAACTGGATCAGATGCCTAAAGCGTTGCGCGTCATGCTGATGCAGTTGGCGGATTTTGTTGAAGCGGGAATGAAAACGTCGCCAGAAACCAAACAGACTTCGGTAGGTGAGCCATGCTGATTCGAGTTGAAATTCCCATTGATGCCCCAGGTATTGATGCATTGCTGCGTCGTTCATTTGAGAGCGATGCGGAAGCGAAATTAGTGCACGACCTGCGTGAAGACGGTTTCATAACGCTGGGTCTGGTTGCTACCGATGACGAAGGTCAGGTAGTGGGTTACGTCGCGTTCAGCCCTGTCGATGTCCAGGGCGAAGACCTGCAATGGGTCGGCATGGCGCCGCTCGCGGTGGATGAAAACTACCGTGGGCAGGGTCTGGCGCGTCAGTTGGTCTATGAAGGACTCGATTCCCTGAACGAGTTTGGTTACGCCGCGGTGGTTACGCTGGGCGATCCGGCGCTGTACAGCCGCTTTGGTTTTGAGCTGGCTGCCCATCATGACCTGCGTTGCCGCTGGCCGGGTACCGAAAGCGCGTTCCAGGTTCATCGCCTGGCGGACGATGCGCTGGAGGGTGTGACGGGCCTTGTGGAATACCACGACTACTTCAATCGTTTTTAAGCGCCGGGGGTTTGCAGGCTGCTCAGTAGTGCCTCAAGCCCTTCGCCTTCAACAAGGCGCTCTTTCTGCCGCTTTGTAAGCTGTTTGACGCGATATTCTAAGCGCAGGGCCAGCGAACGGTCGCCGACCTGAGCCGCAAATGCCAACGTGAGTTCTCCCTTTCCGCGCAGCGCCTTCGCGCCTTTCCCACTTTGATGCTGCTTATAGCGGCGCTGCACATCGGTGGTTATTCCGGTGTATAAGGCGTTGTCCGCAGTACGGATCAGGTACAGATACCAGGGTGTCATTGTCACCATCGACGTTATAATTTTCAGGCCTACAGTATAAAAGAGAACAGAAATGGAAACACTGACTGCGGTGACCCGCTGGCTGGCAAAGCAGCACGTCGTGACCTGGTGTGTACATCATGACGGTGAATTATGGTGCGCCAATGCGTTTTACCTGTTTGATGCGCAGAAGATGGTGTTCTATGTGCTGACCGAAGAGAAAACGCGCCATGCGCAGATGTCCGGGCCGCGCGCGCCGATTGCCGGCACGGTAAATGGTCAGCCCAAAACGGTCGCCCTGATTCGCGGCGTACAGTTTAAAGGGGAAATCCGGCGTCTTGAAGGGCAGGAGAGTGAAGCCGCGCGTAACGCCTACAACCGCCGTTTCCCGGTCGCCAGAATGCTGCCAGCGCCCGTATGGGAGATTCGACTGGATGAAGTCAAATTCACGGACAACACGCTGGGCTTTGGCAAAAAAATGCACTGGCAACGTGATCTATAGTTAATAGAGTGATTAAAGAGTCAGGGGAAGATTAGCGATGAGTCAGGTGTTAATAACAGGCGCAACGGGGCTGGTAGGCGGAAATTTGCTGCGTATGCTGCTCAATGAACCCCGGGTCAATGCCATCACGGCGCCGACACGTCGACCGCTGGCTGATACGGCTGGCGTCTATAATCCCTATGATCCGCAGCTAACCGATGCGCTGGCGCAGGTCACCGATCCGGTAGATATTGTCTTTTGTTGTCTGGGAACCACCCGGCGAGAAGCGGGTAGCAAAGAAGCGTTTATCCATGCTGACTATACGCTGGTGGTGGACACGGCCCTGACGGGGCGTCGGTTGGGCGCTCAGCATATGCTGGTGGTCAGTTCGATGGGTGCCAATGCCAATTCACCGTTTTTTTATAACCGGGTGAAAGGGGAAATGGAGCAGGCGCTGATCGCGCAAAATTGGCCGCGGCTGACGATTGTTCGGCCTTCAATGTTACTCGGAGAACGGGATAAACAGCGGGCGAATGAAAGGTTTTTAGCGCCGTTATTTCGGCTGCTGCCGGGGAACTGGAAGTCGATTGAGGCGCGTGATGTAGCCCGGGCTATGCTGGCGGAGGCACTGGCACCTGGACATGAAGGCGTTTCGATCCTGACCTCTTCCGAACTGCGCGAAAGAGCCAAATAAAATGCCGGAGAGGACGCTCTGGCGTCCCCATCCGGCATTTGTAGCAGTCTTACTTAATAAACGTAAAAGCCGTCGTGACGCGTTTCACGCCGCTTACCCGGCTGGCGATGTCTGCCGCAGCCTTCGCTTCACGTTCAGTCACCAGACCCAACAGGAACACTTCCCCGTTTTCGGTGGTGACTTTCACGTTAGAGGATTTCACCTGATCGCTGGTCAGCAACTGGGAACGTACTTTAGTGGTTATCCAGGTATCGTTAGACGCATCGCCCAGGCCGATTGGCTGACCCTGACGGATCTCATTAAAGACCTCAGTGGTACCTTCTACACCCATCGCAATCTGTTTTGCCCGCGCAGACAGTTCGCTATTTGGCGACTGACCGACCAGCAGCACTTTACCCTGATACGCGCTCACGTTGATACGCGCCTCTTTCTTGATCTGGGCATCTTTCGACAACGCGGTATTGACGCGTAATTCCAGGGTTCCGTCATCTACCTGGGTGCCTACACTGCGAGGATCCGTCGCGGCTTTGGTGCCGACAGCAGCAGTTCCGACAACGGCGGCAGCGACACAGCCTTGCAGCAGCAGGGCAGCGATAATCACAGCAAGCGGCGAAAATGCCTTCATGTGTACTCCTTAATCATCCTGGTGAGGGAAAAGCGTGTTATCGATGAGATCGCAAAGGCAGTTGACCGTCAGCATATGCATTTCCTGAACGCGGGCGCTGTGGTGTGAAGGGATACGGATTTCAACATCCTGCGGCCCCAGTAACCCGGCCAGCTCCCCTCCGTCATACCCGGTCAGTGCGACAATAGTCATGTCGCGTGTCACGGCGGCTTCAACGGCTTTTACGATATCGCGGCTATTACCACGCGTAGAGATTGCCAGCAGAACATCACCTGCATGTCCCAGCGCACGGACTTGTTTTGCATAAACTTCGTCGTGCAGGCGATCGTTGGCAATCGCAGTTAAGACCACATTATCAGTATTTAGTGCAATCGCAGGTAAACTTGGGCGCTCTGTTTCAAAACGATTGATCATGCTGGCAGCAAAATGCTGTGCGTTGGCAGCGGACGTCCCATTACCACAACAGAGAATTTTGTTGCCATTGAGCAGGGACTGAACCAGCGTCATGGCTGCACGGGAGATCGCATCCGGAAGTGCTTCAGCCGCAGCTATCTGAGTTTGAATGCTTTCTGTAAAGCAGACTTTAATTCTATCTAACACGCTAATCCTTAAGAACCAGGCTCTGAATCTTCAACTATGAGCGGTCGTTGAACGCGTCCTTAAACCACTCAACATCATTTCCGGTGAAGGCTAACACATCGAACCGGCAATCCACAGTATCAAAACTTCCATTGTGGCGCGCAAGCCACAAGCGGGCAGTCTGTAATAATTTGTGTTGTTTGCTCCGGGTCACACTCGCCGCTGCACCGCCAAACTGGGCTGAGCGCCGATAGCGAACCTCAACAAATACGGTGGTGTTGCCTTCACGCATTATCAGGTCGATTTCGCCGCCACGCTCATGCACGTTGGCGGCGATAAAATGCAGTCCCTTGCTCTGCAGCCAGTCACGCGCGGTGGATTCCCACGCGTCACCGGTCTGTTTACTCGTTAACTGGCGGGGACGACTTGTCCTTGCTGGTATTTGAGCCATGATAACTTCCTGTTAATCACACAATCCTGCGTTGCGGTTAAGGCTCCGGTGTTGCCGTTAATTTCGAAACCCTGCACCTGACGCATCTGCGAGAAGTGGTTGGCAAGCGACCAGGCATCGACGCCCATCGCGTACATACGTGCCAGCGAGTAGTCGTTACGAACCGCGCCCAGCGCCTGCTGCATGAGAGGGGCGTTAGCGCCTGCCAGCATCGGAATTTCGCTGTACTGCAAGCCTTCCATCTCCAGACGGAAATCCGGGCCGGCAGTTCCCTGCGCGCTACGGGAGCTGGCGTACAGCGTGGCACCGCTCTGGCTACCGTTGCGCATGGCGATCATCGGCTTTATAAATGCAATTTCTTCCGGCGTTGCCAGAATATATACGGCATCAACACGACCGCTGCCGCCGGTGATTTGCGCATCGGTAGGTGCTGCCGGAATGGTCAGACCGCCAATCGTCACGCCAGGCTGCGCGGGTACAGAAGAGGCCACCGGGCTGCCCGTCAGGGAAATCCCCGAGCCGCCGTTGACGCCCATTTTCAGCTCAGCGGTGGAGCCGAACTTCTGCTGCAGCACCACGCCGCCACCCAGTTTTTGCCACTCCTGTGCAAAGGCGTTGGCAACGCGATCGCCTAACGAACTCCGCGGGATCAACAACAGCGGCGTCTGCTTTCCTTGATCGCGTATGTGGCGTGCTGCGTCGCGCGCTTCATCTTCTGGCGACAGAGCGAAGTAGCAGACGTTCGGCAGGTTTTTCACCGACTCCGGCTGATTAAGCGCCAGGACGTTTAATGGCGTGTTGCTTTTCATCAGCTCTTCAACATTGTTCTTCAACAGTGGGCCAACCACGATGCTGGCGCCATCCTGCTGAACCTGAGTCAGGATCTGATTCAGCGGTTGTGATGACGTGTCGTAGATTTTCAGCTCCGCGGACGGATTCGCTGGTGCGCTGGCGGTTGTTGGCTGCGCAGGCGCTGTTGGTTGTGGGGCTGTAGCTTCTGGCTGTGCTGGCGTCTCGTTGGTCAGATCGCTTACTGACGCCTGAGCCGGGCTGGCAACACCGTCAGTCGTTTGCGGCTGTTCCGTGGTCGTCGCAGCCGCTGTATCCGCAGCAGGCGCGGCAACAGCAGGGGCCGCTACGGGTTGAGTACCCATATTTTTCGCAGCTTCAAAGCCTTGCTGAATAGTACGGCCAAATACAGCGGCCTGACCGTTCAGCGGCAGCAGCAGAGCAATTTTGCTGGTGGAAGCGGGTTTAAAGCTCTGCACGTTAACCAACTGCGTTGGCAACAGTTTTGCCCCCGGGTTTTGTGGATAACGTTTCTGCCAGTCAGCAATACCGGCTTTCATCATGTCTGGATCGTTACGGTTATCGAACCAGACGCGCTGGAGATCTAACCAGCCTTGCAGCACGTTTTCATCCGCATTGATGACCAGCGTCTGCGCTTGCTCCTGGGTCATGGATGACAGAGCCTGCCAGGTGGCATCCATGTTTTTCTGCTTAGCGTTCGCGGCCAGCAGCGGTTCCTGGGCGATCAGGGCGCGCAGTAGCGTCAGCGATGGACGACCCTGGTTGACGTCGATTTGCGCCTGCCAGTATCTCGCCTGCTGGTTTTGATCAAAATCGGCGGGGGTTAGCTTATCCAGCAGGGCCTGTGCGCCAGCGACATCTTTCTGCGCGAGCTTAATTTCGACGGCCAGCAGTGACTGCTCACGACGCTGGGTATCGCTTAGCTTCTGTGGTAGCTGGTTGAACAGCTCGAAAGCCTGCTGGCTCTTGCCTTCTTTCAGCAGTGCACGAATGGCGAGTAATTGCCAGTTGGTCTTGCTATCATCTGAGCTTTGCTGCATTTGTTGCAGATAAAAGCCGGAATCAGCCTGCGCAGTGCCCTGCATATGGGCTGCACTCTGGTCTGGCGCCTGGGTGCCACAGCCTGCGAAAATCAGTGCAGCCAGAATGACTGGTAGCGCGCGTGCGGCTTTCAAACGAGAAAATGTTGAGGGTACCATACTGTATCCAGTGATATTTTTTTACTCAATGCTCAATATTAAATCGGCAATACGGACGACACAATGAAACAACACGAATCGGCGGATAATTCTCAAGGCCAACTCTTTATTGTACCTACTCCTATAGGAAATTTGGCTGATATTACCCAACGAGCGCTCGAAGTTTTACAAGCCGTTGATTTGATTGCCGCTGAAGACACTCGTCATACAGGACTCTTGTTACAACACTTCGCGATTAACGCGCGTTTGTTCGCTTTACATGATCACAACGAGCAGCAAAAGGCCGAAACGCTGGTGGCGAAGCTTAAAGAAGGGCAAAACATTGCGCTGGTTTCCGATGCCGGAACGCCGCTGATTAACGATCCTGGCTACCATCTGGTACGGACCTGTCGCGAAGCAGGGATCCGCGTTGTTCCCCTGCCAGGCCCTTGCGCGGCGATTGCTGCCCTGAGCGCTGCAGGTCTGCCTTCAGACCGCTTTTGCTATGAAGGTTTTCTGCCTGCCAAATCGAAAGGGCGTCGTGATGCGATGAAAGCCATTGAGGCTGAACCGCGTACGCTTATTTTTTATGAATCCACCCACCGTTTGCTGGATAGCCTGGAAGACATGGTTGCCGTCTGGGGCGAATCCCGCTACGTGGTGTTGGCGCGTGAGTTGACCAAAACCTGGGAAACCATTCACGGTGCGCCGGTCGGCGAACTGCTGGCGTGGGTCAAGGAAGATGAAAACCGTCGTAAAGGCGAAATGGTGCTGATTGTCGAAGGACACAAAGCGCAAGAAGACGACCTTCCGGCTGATGCGCTGCGTACGTTGGCCTTATTGCAGGCAGAGCTGCCGCTGAAAAAGGCCGCCGCACTGGCCGCTGAGATCCACGGCGTGAAGAAGAATGCGCTGTATAAGTACGCGCTGGAACAGCAGGGGGAGTAACAGTGAGCACCTACCAACCACCTTTCGTCATCACTCCATTGATCCTCAATCAAGTCATTGAAATTGGGGAGTTGATGGGGAATTGGGCGGCGATGGCTGGTAGGGCATCTCCTCTTTTGCGCAAAGAGAATCGTATTCGCACTATTCAGGCCTCTTTAGCGATTGAGCATAATTCGTTGACTACGGAACAAGTCACCGCTCTGATGGAGGGGAAACGTATTCTGGCTCCGGCTAAAGATATACAGGAAGTCAGAAATGCGATTCTGGCCTATGAAAAAATGTCAGAGTGGAAAAGTGAAAGACTCTCCGATCTTTTACAGGCACATCAAATCCTGATGATGGGGCTTGTCGATAACCCGGGTCAATTGCGATCCGGCAATGTCGGTGTTTACAGGGAGAAACAGCTTATCCATATGGCCCCACCGGCGTCACAAGTTCTTCGATTGATGAATGACCTACTGGGCTGGTTAAAAACGACAGAGCTCCACCCACTGATTGCTGGTGCTATTTTCCATTATGAATTTGAATTCATTCATCCTTTTGCCGACGGCAATGGACGGATGGGCCGGTTGTGGCAGACATTAATCCTCCGTGAGTGGCGATCGGAATTGGCGTGGTTACCAGTAGAGACACTGATCCACTACCAACAGGATCGCTACTACCAGGTGTTAGGGCAGTGCGATCGGCAAAGTAGCTGCACGCCATTTATAGAATTTATCCTTGAAAACATCATCTCTGCTTTGCAAGAGGGATTGGGGAAATCATCAGCCCTGTCGGAAGAAATGTCGGAAGAAATGTCGGAAGAAATGTCGGAAGAAATGTCGGAAGAAATGTCGGAAGAAATGTCGGAAGAAATGTCGCCTGATTTACTGGATATTGAAAAACGCATACTACAAATCTTGTCGAATCAGCCAGGCAGATCCGCCAAAAGTATCGCTGATGAGTGTGAAATCTCAGCCCGAACTGTAGAACGCTATCTGAAAGCGTTGCAGCTAAAAGGCAAACTGCAACGCGTTGGCGCGACGAAAGGGGGGCTATGGAGGGTAATTTAAACGACCAGCAGTTCAACCCCTGTTTTGGCCAGCGCTGATTTATCCTGTTTGCTGATACTGTCGTCGGTTATTACGCAGTTAATCTTCTCCATTGGAAGTACCTGATTAAAACCTCGTCGGTTAAATTTTGTTGCATCCAGTACGGCAATAACCTTATGTGCCGCAGCAGCCATCACGCTACTAATCGAATAGCCTTCGTTGAATGTCGTTATACCATTAGTGGCATCAATCCCGTCGGCGCCAACGAACATCAGGTCTGCGCTTATCCCTTGAAGGGAACGTTCAGCGATAGTGCCATGCATTGAATGAGTTTTGTGACGCACCGTGCCGCCGCAGACGACCAGCGTAATGTCTTTGTTTTCCGATAACGTAAACGCAGCGGGCAGGCTATTGGTAATAACTGTGATATTACTTTTTCGGTTTAGCGCCTCAGCGATCAGTAAGGTCGTGCTTCCGCTATCCAGAATCACGGTCATTCCTTCCTCGACCATTGCCGTTGCAGCCTGAGCGATCCGCTTTTTGGGATCGCTGGCAAGCTGATACCGATCTTCTAATAATACTTCCTGATTGTCACCTTCAGCCAGATGGCTTCCTGGTTTTGCCGCACCGCCATGAAAACGGGTGACCAGACCCTTCTCTTCTAATAACCGCAGGTCGGCGCGAATGGTTACTTCAGAAATACCAAAGGTATTCGAAAGATCCATTACCAGTACGCTACCTTGCGTATTAATCAGGTCGACAATTTTATTCCTTCTCTCAAATGAGTTCATATTGATTTGCCTGATAATTTGACTGCCACTAGTTTAATCGAAGGATTGCGAAAGGTGAACGCTAAATTTCGAAAGTAAATGTGAGCCAGCGCAGGTTGCTGGCTCGTTGGGTCAGGAGTGTTTGAGCAGAATTTTCCCCTGCATCGGCGCGCCATTGAGTGACTTGACTGCGCTGGCAAAGCTGTCGGCATCACCACTGTGGGCAATTAACGGCTCAAGCTGTAAGCGTTTCTCCGTGAGTAAACGGGCAGCGGTTTCCCACTCTTCTCCAGGCCATGGGCTGGAATAGTTCATCCAACTGCCAAGGATGGTTAACTCTTTACGCAATATTTGCCCAAAAACACCTGAAGCTAGCGCCAGATCGTGATGCAGCGTACCGACTAATGCCAGTTGAGCGCGAGGTCCGGCAATTTCGATCGACAGAGTAACAGTTTGTGGGGTTCCCGCAGTCTCCAGGATGAGTTGGTCAAATTGAATGTTCTCCAGACCGGAGTGGATCTCGGTCGCACTCATCTCCCGACTGTTAAACACATAGGTTGCACCCAGTTCTTTTGCTAACGCCAGCTTCTGCGGGTTGATATCAATCGCCGTGATGCTTTTTGCGCCGAGTTCGCGAGCACATTGCATTGCCAGTAAACCGATAGTACCTGCACCAACGATGATCACGTTTTTGCCTTCGCATCCCTGAGCGAGGTGAAAAGCATGCAGGCCAACGGTAATGGGCTCAATGAATGCGCCATCATCAATCGGCATTTCTGAAGGCAGGCGGAACAGGTTGGCGCGTTTTACCACCACATATTCTGCATTGCCGCCTTCGCTGCGCGATCCGACAAACTGATATTGCTTACACAATGAGAAATATCCACGCTCGCACTGAGGACAGTGGAAGCAGGGGAGCAGCGGTACGCAGGCAACGGCATCTCCGGGTTGTAGATCGGTTACGCCCGCGCCGTAAGACTCAACATAGCCACTGAACTCATGCCCAAGTGTGATTGGATAATAGTGAGCGCCATGATTGAAGACTCGGGGAATATCTGAGCCGCAAAGCCCTGAACTGACCACCTTGACCAGTACATCTTCATCAGTTTGTAGTTGTGGTATGGGACGTTCTTCAACGCGTACGTCGCCCTCAGCGTGAATAACCACTGATTTCATAAGTGTCTCCAGAAAAGTGAAGGGGAGCAAATGCTCCCCAGAAATTAAGATGCGGTCTGGCTTTCTGTTATGGCTGCCGCTTTTTCAGCCGCCACGAAATTACGCGCCCGACGCCAGGTCAGCAGTACACCCAACAGGTAAATAGCACCGATAATGATGAAACCCACCACGTTCTGCCAGGTGAAGAGCTGGATTAGCAGCCAGGTGATTGGGGAACCGCCCTGGTCCATTGAAGCCACCATGCCACCGGCTTTCAATGCGCCCGCATTGGCGGCTAGCTGGGTATGTAAACCAATGGTTTGCGTGGCTATCCACAGGGTGATACCCATGATGATGACGCCGGAGATCAGCGTGCGGAAAAGGTTTCCCTGATGAACGGCTACCGCCATGGCGACAAAGAAACCAATGGTCGCGAGATCGCCGAATGGCAGAACCTGGTTTCCTGGTACCAGAACGGCAATCAGAATGGTCAGCGGGATAAAGATAAGACTGGCGGAAACCACTGACGTATGGCCGAGCAGTAGCGCAGGATCCAGGCCAATCAAGAACTCTTGGCCACCAAATTTTGCCTGCAGGCGCTTGCGAGCATGCTTTGCAATGGGAGTGAGTCCATCCATAATCGGTTTAATGACGCGCGGCATGAGCAACATAACGGCAGCTGTTTTCACCGCCAGTTGGAGCACTGCTTTAACGTCATACCCTGCCAGCATGCCGATCACTAACCCCATCACAAAACCGACGGTCACGGGCTCGCCGAAGGGGCCGAAGCGTTTTTGTACATCGTCCGCACTGAAATGAATGCGGTTCAGACCTGGGATTTTTTCAATGATCGTATCAACCAGGACCGCTATCGGGCCCAGATATGCCGAGGAACCATGTGGAATGGCGATGCCTTCCAGACCAAAAAAGTCGCGCGTGTCTTTGGCAAACCAGTCTCCCAGTTTGTAGACGAAGGCGGCATGAACAACCACACCGAGGATGCCCAACCAGTATGAACCGGTCGCCAGATGCAACATGGCGCCGGTAAACGTCATATGCCAGATATTCCAGATGTCGACATTCACCACACGGGTCATGCGGGTAACCAGCATCAGGATATTCACCCCAATGGCGACAGGAATCGCAATTAACGCAATTTGCGAAGCCCAGGTCATCGGTGATGAACCAGGCCAGCCGACATCGATGACGTGCAGGTTAATTTGAAACTGTTCTGCCATTGCTTTTGCGGCAGGTCCAATAGAGTCCAGCATCAGGCCGATTACCAGGCCGATGCCGACAAACCCAATCCCGATATGCAGACCAGATTTGAAACAATCCCCGAGCTTCATTCCCAGCAATTTTGAGAAGATGATGATCACTAACGGCAGCATAACCGTTGGACCTAAATCGAGGATATAACGCATTATTTCGCTAAACATGGCGTTACCCCACGAGGATGGTCAGGATTTTTTGCTGCAATGCTTCGATACCCACGCCTGAGACAAAAGGCATGCCGTGAACCACCGGGATATCGCCAAATGTACGGTCAACGCGAGCCGTGGTACAAATGAGGTCTGCGCCGTCCATATAGGTTTCGATTTCTGTTACACGACACTGAACCAGGTCGAGTTGTATATTGTTGGCTTCACAGAGTTCTTTAATTTCTTCTGCAGCCATTGTTGAAGTTGCTACAGCACCGCCACAGGCCACAATTACTTTACGTTTCATAGGGTATTCCTTTTATTATCAGTTTTTTATCAAATCTGGGCACAGAGCTCAGACTCAAGGATTTTTTCCCGAAAGAGCATTGCCAGTTCTGCATCGGGCGCATTCAGTAATGCTTCAATGGTGTTCGGGTTTTGTAGCTCACTAAACAGACGACGCAGGAGCTTCAGTTGTGCCGTCGGGTTCTCAACGATTAAGGCGATAATTAAAGAGACGGCGATCTCTTCATCATCATCCGCTTGTTGAAAGTTGACCGGTGTATCCGGGCGAATCAGATAGATAGCAGGAGATTTAGCATGGACAGCTTCACAATGTGGAATCGCAACGGCATGACGTTCCAGCGCTATTCCAGTTGGAAAGGTTGCTTCACGCTCAATCAGGGCCTGCGGGTAACTTTCGTGCACGACCCCTTTGGCCAGCATCTCCTCCCCAATATGTGTCAGCGCATGCTGACACGAGCTAAAGTTAATTCCTGTTCGGACAAAAAGTTGGCTCATATATTCTCCTGATTTCAGGCAAGTGCTGGTGCGCAACCAAAGCGATAGGCGCGCAGAACGTCCTGAATTTTGTCGATAATCAGATTGTGTGGCGTCGCGGTTAACGTTCCTTCAGACAGACGCTCAAATTGCACGGGCATAAATTGGCTAATTAGCCCCAGTGGTAAAGCGACGTCATTAAGATTGGTTATTAATTTCTCTACGCTTTGACGAATGCGGGGATGCGGCCAGTAGTAACGAATACGGTCGGAGAGACTGAAGTGAATATCAACCATCGCCTGACTCCAGGTTGGGCGATAGTATTTTTTCCAGTAGTCCGGTTCATTCAACATAACTTCGTCAATCACTTCCAATACCCGGCTTCTTTGCTCCGGAGATACCAGTTCATTTTCCATTTGCGCAAGGGCAAAAATAGCTTCACGCAGAGCGAAGGTGAGTGCTGGACCCACTTTCAAAATCGCATAGTGATCGCGTACCAGCGCACGGTATGCCTGGCGGGTTTGATAATCTGTGGAATGCGCTTCGTAGACCATTGGGGTCTCTTTGATCCAGGCGGAAAGCGCTTTTGCAGCTTGTGGCTGATAGTGAATAATTTGAGTGTGATCGAATTCGACGCCGGGCTGGACCACAATGGCGATTACGCGCGTTAACGCTTCTTCAAGCCCTAATGCACTGAAGGCAACCTGATGGGTTTCCAGTGTCCGGGCGGCATCTTCTTCACGTGTGACATGAACGCTACCGATGGTGGTGGCTTCTCCACCAGGTACGGGAACTTCAGTGCCAATCACGTAAGTCAGTTGGCGTTTCTGTTCTTCGGTTGCTGTTGATTCTGCTGCCTGGCAAAGTATGGCTGCTCGCTGAGCAACAACCATCGGGTCTAGCGGTGTCGGATCGTCAGCGCAGGACATTGAAGCATCAAGATGGATTTTGCTGAATCCTGCGGCGACGTAAGCTTTAATCAAGGCTACGGATTTCTCCATCGCTTCTGCCGCTACTTCATTTTGCCAGCAGTTAGGGCCGAGGTGATCGCCCCCCAGGATCAGTCTTTCTCGAGGGAAGCCAATTTCTTGTGCGATGCCATAGACAAAATCACGGAAATCGGCGGGTTTCATCCCGGTATAGCCACCAAACTGATTAACCTGATTAGACGTTGCTTCGATCAGAACTTTACTGTCCGTATTGAGATCAAAGCGTAATGCGGATTCAATGACCAACGGATGTGCTGAACAAACAGAACAAATACCTAAATGTTCACCTGCTTTATGACGAGAGATTATTTCTTTCACTTCTATCTCCGATATCTTTTGTTTATCTTCATAATATTTTTGGATTGAAGGCAAAGGGTAAAAGCAGCTTTCGTGATCCAGCTTTAAAACAGACCTTTGCCAGAATTCATACAATTCATATTAATCAGTTACTTATAGTTTTCCTTCGCAACCGCAGTCGGCAATGACTTTACGTACCACTTCTTTCATGGCGGCTTTTGCTGGCATCATGTAATGCCGTGGGTCATTCGCATTGGTATTTGTACTCAGATAGGTTTTGAGTGCGCCAGAAAAGGCGATTTTGAGTTCGGTAGCGACGTTGACTTTGCAGATCCCTAAAGAGATGGCACGCTTAATATCATGTGCTGGCAGGCCGGATGCGCCATGTAGAACCAGTGGAATATCAACGGACTGACGAATTTCTGTTAGCCGTTCAAAATCCAGTTTAGGTTCAGTGCTATACAGTCCATGAGCTGTGCCAATCGCGACCGCCAGTGAGTCGATACCGGTTTTTTCCACGAACTCCCGAGCCTGTTCTGGGTGGGTATAAAGCGCATCTTTTCCGTCCACGATTAGGTCATCTTCTTGTCCACCCAACCGTCCGAGCTCAGCTTCAACGCTAACGTCATAGCGGTGGCAGTAATCCGTTACGTGTTTAACTAACGCAATGTTGTCGACAAACGGCAGATGGGAACCATCGATCATGACGGAGCGAATACCTGTAGCGACTTTCTCTTCAATATCGGTGGCGCTTTCATGGTGATCGAGATGGATGGCGAGAGGATGGTTCCAGCATCTTGCCAGTTCACTGGCGATTGCAACGATATTACCGACACCGGCATAGCTAAAAGTGCCAGGCGTGCCGGCGACGATCAACGGAGAGCGTAGTTCGGCTGCTGTTTCCACGACAACCTGTAAGGTCTCCAGGTTGTGAATGTTAAACGCCGGTACGGCATAGCCTTCTCGCTGTGCCTTCTTCAGCATCATTTTGCTTGAGATGATAAACATACTTCCTCCGAAGTCTTTCGATTGCTTTCTTCGAAATAAAGTATAGGGTTTCGTAACGTTTTTTTGTGATTTCGATCTGATAAATGAAAGTTTCGAAAGAAAAGGGAGGGTTGCGAAAGTATATGGCAAAAAAAAAAGCATGCCCGAAGGCATGCTCATGAAGAAAAAACGTGGATAATCAGGTCACTGGCGCCGGGTTAAACACCGCCAGTTGGTTATGCAGTCCCCATTGATCCGAGAAGGTTTTCTTACGCCCGCTGGCGACGTCGAGAATAAACTCGAACAGTTTCAGACCCACGTCTTCAATGGTTTCTTCCCCGGTGGCGATGGTGCCTGCGTTGATGTCCATCAGGTCAAACCAACGGTTGGCCAGCTCGGTACGGGTCGCCATTTTTATCACCGGCACGGCCATCAGGCCGTACGGCGTACCGCGACCGGTGGTGAACACCTGCACGGTGATCCCGGAAGCGACCTGCTGCGTACCGCAGACAAAATCGCTGGCGGGTGTAGCCGCGTAAATCAGGCCACGTTTGGTTGGGCGTTGGCCCGGCGACAAGACTTCGACAATCGCGCTCTTGCCAGACTTGGCAATAGAACCCAGCGCTTTTTCCACCACGTTTGCCAGACCGCCTTTCTTGTTGCCAGGAGAAGGGTTGGCGCTGCGATCCGTTTTGCCCATATCAAGGTAGTTATCGTACCAGGCCATCTCTTCAAGCAGGCGTTTACCTACTTCTTCGTTAATCGCACGTGGGGTCAGAAGATGGATGGCATCGCGCACTTCGGTAACCTCAGAGAACATTACGGTGGCGCCGCAGCGTACTAACAGGTCGGAGGCATAACCGACCGCCGGGTTGGCCGTCACGCCTGAAAACGCATCACTGCCGCCGCACTGCATGCCGACCACCAGTTCTGACGCCGGGCAGGTTTCACGCTGGCGTTGATTGAGTTTTGCCAGATGGCGTTCGGCCACCTGCAAAATATCGGCAACCATCGATTGAAAGCCAACGTGTTTTTCATCCTGCAGGCTGACGATGCTGGCGCTGTCGACCGGAATACTTTTCACATCGTGCGTGCCTTCCAGCAGGCGCTCTGGCTGCAGTTTTTCGCAGCCGAGGCCAATGACCATCACTTCACCGCCAAAGTTCGGGTTTAGCGCAATATTGTGAATGGTACGAATCGGCACGATGGCGGCTGGGGCATTAATCGCCACGCCGCAGCCGTACAGGTGATTGAGTCCGACCACGCCGTCAACGTTCGGGTATTTGGGCAGCAGATCGCGCTCAATGATTTTCACCACATAATCCACCACGCCCGCCACGCAGTGCACGCTGGTGGAAATACCGAGCAGATTCTTGGTGCCGACACTACCGTCTGCATTGCGATAACCTTCGAAGGTGTAACCCTCAAGAGGCGGCAGCGGCTCTGGCACTTTGGTTGCCAGCGGCAGCGTCTCCAACGGAGGGGCCTTGGGTAGCTCAACCATTGATTCATCAATCCAACTGCCGCGTGGGATATCGCGAACGGCATAGCCTATCACTTCGCCATAACGCACGATTTCGCCGCGAACAGGAATATCCAAGAGCGCCACTTTATGTCCCTGAGGAATATGTTCAATGAGTTCCAGTCCGTCTGGAAAACGCGTCCCAGCTTTCAGACCATTGTCATTGACAATTATCGCCACATTATCTGTTTCGTGAACTTTAATATAAAACGCCGTTGGCGATTCTTGTCTGATTTCGATGTCGGCCATTGTCCAGTATTCTCCAACAAGGTGGTGATAATAGTGTGGATATTTATATTTTGAATCTAATTATAAGTAATAAAGATTCGGTATCGTGAAATAAGAATGTCAGGAGTTTATCGCCAAGAATGTGATGATGATCACTTAAACTCAGCAAGGCCGCCCCACCAGGGGTAGCAATACGTAAATGTGTGCATTAGCGCCCATACATGTGTGCATATGCCCAAAACATTATTTTAATGACGCATGTTTAATGAGCGCTTGCACAATGATTAACATGGCGCTGCTGATTATACTAAATCACGGTTTCATAGCGTCTGATAAATTATTATGCGTTCTTATTATCAGTAATTTATCACCAGGAATATCTACCCAATAATAATAAAAATTTAATGTACCCGAGGTAATTAGAATGATTCTGGATACAGTTGTCGAGAAAAAGAAAGGCACGCACACCCGTTACTTAATATTGCTGATAATATTTATCGTTACAGCCGTTAACTATGCGGACCGTGCAACGCTGTCAATTGCCGGCACGGAAGTGGCGAAAGAGTTACAGCTCAGTGCCATCTCAATGGGGTACATTTTCTCCGCTTTCGGCTGGGCTTACCTGTTAATGCAAATCCCCGGCGGCTGGCTGCTGGATAAGTTCGGTTCAAAGAAAGTCTATACCTACAGCCTGTTCTTCTGGTCGCTGTTTACCTTCCTGCAGGGCTTTGTCGACATGTTCCCGCTGGCCTGGGCGGGTATTTCAATGTTCATCATGCGCTTTATGCTGGGCTTCTCGGAAGCGCCGTCCTTCCCGGCGAATGCCCGGATCGTGGCGGCCTGGTTCCCGACGAAAGAGCGCGGTACGGCGTCCGCAATTTTTAACTCCGCACAGTATTTCTCTCTGGCGCTGTTTTCGCCGCTGCTGGGCTGGCTGACCTTCGCCTGGGGCTGGGAACACGTCTTTACCGTGATGGGCGTGATTGGTTTTGTGCTCACCGGGCTGTGGGTAAAGTTTATTCATAACCCAACCGATCACCCGCGTATGTCGCAAGAAGAGCTGAAGTTTATCTCTGAAAACGGCGCGGTCGTGGATATGGACCATAAAAAGCCGGGTGATGTGAAGTCAGGCGGTCCTAAATTGCATTATATCAAGCAGTTGCTCACTAACCGTATGATGCTCGGCGTGTTCTTCGGACAGTATTTTATTAACACAATTACCTGGTTTTTCCTCACCTGGTTCCCGATTTACCTGGTACAGGAAAAAGGCATGTCGATCCTGAAAGTGGGCCTGGTGGCTTCGATTCCTGCGCTGTGCGGATTTGCCGGTGGCGTACTCGGCGGCGTGTTCTCTGATTATCTGATTAAACGTGGCTTCAGCATCACTCTGGCACGTAAGCTGCCGATTGTGCTCGGAATGCTGCTCGCCTCGACCATTATTCTGTGTAACTACACCGATAACACCACCCTGGTGGTGGCGCTGATGGCGCTGGCGTTCTTCGGTAAAGGCTTCGGGGCGCTGGGGTGGCCGGTGATTTCCGATACTGCGCCGAAAGAGATTGTCGGTCTGTGCGGTGGGGTATTTAACGTATTTGGCAATGTGGCTTCCATCGTCACCCCGCTGGTGATTGGGTATCTGGTGAGCGAGCTGCACTCATTTAATGCTGCGCTGATGTTTGTAGGGTGCTCGGCGCTGATGGCAATGGTTTGCTACCTGTTTATTGTCGGTGACATTAAACGTATGGAATTGCAGAAATAAACAAAGGTGTAAGCGATGAATAACACGATTTTTCCGAATAAGTTTAAAGCGGCTCTCGCGGCGCAACAGATTCAGATTGGCTGCTGGTCTGCATTAGCCAGCCCAATCAGTACCGAAGTTTTAGGCCTGGCGGGTTTTGACTGGCTGGTGCTGGACGGCGAACACGCGCCGAACGACATATCGACGTTTATCCCGCAATTGATGGCGCTGAAAGGCAGCACCAGCGCGCCGGTAGTGCGCGTACCGACCAACGAGCCGGTAATTATCAAACGCCTGCTGGATATCGGATTTTACAACTTCCTGATCCCGTTCGTGGAGACGGAAGAAGAGGCGGTGAACGCCGTGGCGTCGACCCGCTATCCGCCGGAAGGTATTCGCGGCGTGTCCGTATCCCATCGCGCCAATATGTTTGGCACCGTACCGGACTACTTTGCGCAGTCGAATAAGAACATCACCATCATCGTGCAGATCGAAAGTCAGCAGGGCGTTGATAACGTTGACGCAATCGCGGCGACAGAAGGCGTCGACGGGGTCTTCGTCGGCCCAAGCGATCTGGCTGCGGCGTTAGGCCACCTCGGCAATGCGTCACACCCTGATGTGCAGAAAGCTATCCAGCACATTTTTGCCCGCGCGAAAGCACACGGCAAACCAAGCGGCATTCTGGCCCCGGTAGAGGCGGATGCGCGTCGTTATCTGGAGTGGGGCGCGACGTTTGTTGCCGTTGGCAGCGATCTTGGCGTGTTCCGTTCAGCCACGCAAAAATTGGCTGATTCTTTTAAGAAATAACCACCCTCGACAGTAGAGAGAGATAAAGACATGACAATGAAAGTTGGTTTTATTGGCCTCGGTATTATGGGTAAACCAATGAGTAAAAACCTCCTCAAGGCAGGTTACTCGCTGGTGGTTGCTGACCGTAACCCGGAATCCATTGCGGAAGTGATTGCCGCAGGCGCAGAAACCGCCGCCACGGCGAAAGATATTGCCGAGCAGTGCGATGTGATCATCACCATGCTGCCGAATTCTCCGCATGTGAAAGAAGTGGCGCTGGGAGAGGGCGGCATTATTGAAGGGGCGAAACCGGGGACAGTGCTGATCGACATGAGCTCCATCGCGCCGTTAGCCAGCCGTGAAATCAGCGACGCGCTGAAAGCGAAAGGCGTGGATATGCTGGACGCGCCAGTAAGCGGCGGCGAACCGAAAGCTATCGACGGTACTCTGTCGGTGATGGTTGGCGGTGATAAAGCGATTTTTGACAAATATTATGATCTGATGAAAGCGATGGCAGGTTCCGTGGTACATACCGGTGACATCGGCGCGGGTAACGTCACCAAGCTGGCGAATCAGGTGATTGTGGCGCTGAACATTGCGGCGATGTCGGAAGCGCTGACGCTGGCGACCAAAGCGGGCGTAAACCCGGATCTGGTGTATCAGGCGATTCGTGGTGGGCTGGCGGGAAGCACCGTACTGGATGCGAAAGCGCCAATGGTTATGGACAGAAACTTTAAGCCGGGTTTCCGTATCGACCTGCATATTAAAGATCTGGCGAACGCGCTGGATACCTCTCATGACGTTGGCGCTCAGTTACCGCTGACTGCTGCAGTCATGGAGATGATGCAGGCGCTACGCGCTGATGGGCTGGGCACCGCCGATCATAGCGCACTCGCATGCTACTACGAAAAACTGGCGAAAGTGGAAGTCACTCGCTAACAAGAAGGGCGCGGATGCGCGCCCTGTATTTCTTGCCTTGCGCGGCACTGTCAGGCTACATAACTATGAAAATCGTAATTGCCCCAGACTCTTATAAAGAAAGCCTTTCTGCCACCGAGGTAGCTCAGGCAATAGAAAAAGGATTTCGGGAAATTTTCCCCGATGCGCAATATGTTTCTGTCCCGGTTGCCGATGGCGGTGAAGGAACGGTCGAAGCCATGATTGCCGCTACGCAGGGGAGTGAACATTCAGCGTGGGTGACAGGGCCGCTGGGCGAAAAAGTGAATGCCTGCTGGGGCATGTCTGGAGATGGTAAAACCGCGTTTATCGAAATGGCGGCAGCCAGCGGTCTGGCGTTAGTTCCTCCTGAAAAGCGTAACCCGTTAGTCACCACGTCGCGCGGCACCGGGGAGTTGATTTTGCAGGCGCTGGATAGCGGTGCGCAGAGCATCATTATTGGTATTGGCGGCAGTGCGACCAACGACGGCGGCGCGGGTATGGTGCAGGCGCTGGGGGCGAAACTCTGCGACGCCAACGGGACAGAGATTGGCAACGGTGGTGGAAGCCTGGAGAGTCTGAACACCATCGATATAACGGGCCTGGATCCGCGCTTAAAAACCTGCTCAATTCGCGTGGCCTGCGATGTGACCAATCCACTTACCGGCGATACTGGCGCTTCGCGCATTTTTGGCCCGCAGAAAGGGGCGACGGAAGAACGCATTATCGAACTGGACCGCAATCTGTCTCACTATGCCGACATCATTAAAAAATCGCTGCGGGTTGATGTGAAAGACGTTCCTGGCTCAGGTGCGGCAGGCGGAATGGGCGCCGCGTTAATGGCTTTTTTAGGTGCGGAGCTGCGCAGTGGTATTGAGATTGTGACCCAGGCGCTCAATCTGGAAGAGCATATTCATGACTGTACGCTGGTGGTGACCGGAGAAGGGCGGATTGACAGCCAGAGCATTCACGGCAAAGTGCCGGTGGGTGTGGCGAATGTCGCGAAGAAGTACCACAAGCCGGTAATTGGTATTGGCGGCAGCCTGACGCGCGATGTGGAGGTGGTGCATCAATATGGTATCGATGCGGTGTTTAGCGTATTAACCACCATCAGCACGCTGGAAGAGGCCTTTCGTGGGGCATTTGATAATATTTATCGCGCTTCAAGAAACATCGCCGCCACGTTGGCGATAGGAATGCGCAGTGCGGGGTGACAATGCCCCGCAAACCCTCTATACTTCGCGCCGAAGCTGACCAGACAGTCGCCGCTTCGTCGTCGTCCTCTTCGGGGGAGACGGGCGGAGGGGAGGAAAGTCCGGGCTCCATAGGGCAGGGTGCCAGGTAACGCCTGGGGGGGAAACCCACGACCAGTGCAACAGAGAGCAAACCGCCGATGGCCCACGCAAGTGGGATCAGGTAAGGGTGAAAGGGTGCGGTAAGAGCGCACCGCGCGGCTGGTAACAGTCCGTGGCACGGTAAACTCCACCCGGAGCAAGGCCAAATAGGGGTTCACAAGGTACGGCCCGTACTGAACCCGGGTAGGCTGCTTGAGCCAGTGAGCGATTGCTGGCCTAGATGAATGACTGTCCACGACAGAACCCGGCTTATCGGTCAGCTTCACCTCTTTATAAAACCCCGCTTCGGCGGGGTTTTTGCTTTCTGGGCTGCGATTCAGCCAGCAGAGCAAGGTTTATATTTTCCCGTCTCTACTCAGTAATGAGCCAACCTGATAACAGCAAGGAAATAAATCAAGAAAATAAATAATGAAAGGTTATGCCGCAATGCTTTGTGGATTGTTGGTGGCCTTCAAAGCCAGAGCCGGGCATGTAGCTATGAACAACCCGGAGCAGGCAATCATGGCTAATGGACAGACCCCATATGTGTAGAGCAACAGTATTTGTACGTTTAACTACATCACTAAGTCGAAAGAATGCCTATACAGCAAAATCTTTTATACTTCGCAAACTGAATAAAATTGCATAAAACATCCATTTTATGGATGTATCAAAACGCAGTTTCACTTTAACTGAAAAATACTTTCGACTAATGATCGTTATTTGTACAATTCCCTCTCAGCAATTTCTCCATAGTAAATAGAGGGATTTATGACCAGAGCGCTGGTAAGGCTAGGAGACAAGACCACGAGCGGTGGAGAGGTTATTTCCGCTTCCTCAACGATTATTGAAGACAGGAATATTGCGCTAAGTGGCGATATGGCCTGGTGTCCGAAAGAAACCTGCAATGGACCATTTCAGATAAATGGTACGGCATACTACTTTGCGGAAAACAAACCCTGCGTTGCCACTGGTGATCAGGTGTTGTGTAACTGCAAAAACAATCAGGTAATGGGCACGACAACACTCTGGGTAGAAGACAGCCCTGGCGATCCTTTCGAAGAGCACCAAAAGCGGGCGGCAGAATGGCCCATTAACCAAGCGATTGCCGCTGCGGCAGCCTCAAGTGCATTACCTGTTTTTGCTAAATCCTGTCTGCGGGGAGAAGGTTGTACCGACGCAGGAACAGATCAGGAATCCGTTGATAATTTTGGGCATGCTGGCTACTACCGGGCGCTGCCCCAACCGAAAGAAACTGGATCGGAACCCGTCCAGCACGCGCAGGCAGCAAAGAAGCATAAACCCGCCGAACCGACCTCACCACCAGAAGATAATCACCCGTGGTATAAGCGCCTTTTCAGCTCCCCGGATGCCCCTAAAGCGGCAGCGACCGCAGGGATGGCAACAGCAAGAGCCGCGACGACAGCAGGGGTCACCACTGATGTTGCAATTGAGGCTGGATATGCAGCATTGCAAAAAATCGGGGGAAATCTTTCTGCTGCTGGCCGTTGGATAGTCCCCAACCCCACCACCGTTTTTCTGTTTGGCATATTCTACTCGCCAAAACTCAACAGCGGCGAACAGGACTACATCGATAAAATGCGGCTTGAGCAGGCCGCACGGAATAAAGGAGATGTTCCAACGCGCGTTCGCTTTCGCTGGGAAGCAGAGCAAAACGGGATGATAAGGGCGAAAGGTTTTCATGTCAGCGCCGGAGGTGGGCAGGACAAAGTTCCGGTTCGAATGCTTCAGAAGAACAGCACCACCGGGAACTATGAGTTCTGGGAGGATGGCGCAAGTAAGCCAACGATTGTTTGGACACCAGACGATCCTGGGTATGAATCTCCTTCTAATACCGGGAATCGGGACAATGTATACATCCCTCCGAGTGTGCTGGTTTACCCTGAAAGTGAAATCAACAGCCCGTGGTCAACGGAAACGCCAGCATCGGGAGAACGCCCATTCAGGGATTATATTCTGGTACACCCTGCCGGGACGTTTGACCCGATTTATGTTTATCTGAATGCAGATCATAAGTATCACGTGGCTCCACGTGGTACACCGCCATTACCCGCATTTCCGGACGCTAAAACGGCGAAGAAAAGAACACCAGTAAAAGGTGGGGGAACGTTACGTTCAAGATGGAAGGATTCTAAAGGGCGTATTTTTGAGTGGGATTCACAGCACGGTACAGTTGAAATGTATGATCGCTCAGGTCGTAACCATCTCGGGGAATTTGATCCTGTATCAGGGGAGCAGACGAAACCAGCAGATCCAACAAGAAGGGTAGAAAAATGACAATTATTTATACTGTTGATGCATTTGATCGTGTAGATGAGCTACTTATTTTTGAGGTTGAAGTGCCTAAAGAAAAACTTCCTGAAGTTAGCCACGTTATGGAGTGGAGTGAAGAAGACTATAACGACTTTGTTGCTGGGCTTGGGGGATGGAATCTAACCGAACAAAAAGTTAGAGCCATTGAAAGGATTTTAGGTAAAGAATTCTACCAGGACGATCTTGACTACCAGATTTCAGGTGGCGAGGTTTGAAAATGATGGATCTGGTACACTCTTGCCCTTGCTGTGGACAATATGAATTTCCCGAAGAAGGGAGCTATGAGATTTGCCCCGTTTGCACATGGGAAGATGATTCTATTCAAACAGAAGAGCCTGACTACAAAGGGGGAGCAAATGTTATGAGTTTGAACGAAGCGCGTGAAGCATTCAGACAAGGCCGAAAAGTAAGTTAACATTGCCTTGAGCATGAATATGTAGATTCCATCGGCTGGGCTTTAGTCTGGACAGTTTCAGCAGTTGCCCTTGCAAGGCAAAAATTATTCCGCAAATAATGGTGCAAACCTACGAAACACGCAGAGGGGCTGGAACCAGAACATCGAACACAGCAATGGGTGCAGTTGTTCCGAGTGCATCCTCCCCGTCATCTTCCGCCATTGTTGCGCCATTGCCTGTTGCTGTTTACGCGAAATCCTGTCTTCGTGGTGAAGGCTGCACCGATGCTGGTACAGAGCAAGAGCGACTCGATAATTTTGGTCATGCAGGCTATTACCGTGCTGCGCCTCAGACAGAACATACAAAGGAAGAGCCTGTTCAGCACGCGCAGGTAGCAAAGAAACACAAACCAGACGAACCAACCCCACCACTGGAAGATAACTGCCCCTGGTACAAACGTCTCATCAACTCACCGGACACAACCAAAGCCGCAGCGGCGGCAGGAATAGCGACAACGACCGGGATAACTACGGGTGCAACGACCGAAGCCGGATATGCAGCATTGCAAAAAATCGGGGGAAATCTTTCTGCTGCTGGCCGTTGGATAGTCCCCAACCCCACCACCGTTTTTCTGTTTGGCATATTCTACTCGCCAAAACTCAACAGCGGCGAACAGGACTACATCGATAAAATGCGGCTTGAGCAGGCCGCACGGAATAAAGAAGATGTTCCAACGCGCGTTCGCTTTCGCTGGGAAGCAGAGCAAAACGGGACGATAAGGCCGAAAGGTTTTCATGTCAGCGCCGGAGGTGGGCAGGACAAAGTTCCGGTTCGAATGCTTCAGAAGAACAGCACCACCGGGAACTATGAGTTCTGGGAGGATGGCGCAAGTAAGCCAACGATTGTTTGGACACCAGACGATCCTGGGTATGAATCTCCTTCCAATACCGGGAATCGGGACAATGTATACGTCCCTCCGAGTGTGCTGGTTTACCCTGAAAGTGAAATCAACAGCCCGTGGTCAACGGAAACGCCGGCACCGGGAGAACGCCCATTCAGGGATTATATTCTGGTACACCCTGCCGGGACGTTTGACCCGATTTATGTTTATATTCGCAATCTGCCAGGGCAAGTGTAAGCGTGCAGTGAGAACCGTATTGACGAAGTGAAGCTGGTCAGGCAGGCAGAGTAACCCGCCACGGGAGCAGAGCACCCACCCGGTTCACAGGCCAGTCGGCGATGACATCAAGTACATAATGCAGATAGCGTTCCGGATCCACGCCGTTTAATTTGCACGTCCCGATAAGACTGTACAGTGACGCACCGCGCTCACCACCATGATCCGAGCCGAAGAACAGCCAGTTTTTTCTCCCCAGACTGACCCGTCGTAGGGCGTTTTCGGCAATGTTATTATCCACCTCCACCCAGCCATCTTCTGCATAGCGGATCAGCGCCGGCCACTGGTTCAGCGCATACCCGAACGCCTTCGCCAGTTCTGAGTGCCTTGAGAGGGTTTTCTGTTTCTCCCGCAGCCACCCCTCCAGTGACGCCAGCAGCGGCAGCACTTTTTGGTGCCGGACTGCCTGCCGTTCCTCTGCTCTTTTACCTCTGATCTCCGACTCGATGGCATACAGCTCGCCGATCCGTTTCAGCGCCTCCTCCGTCAGGACTGACGGGGTACGGACGTGAACATCGTGGATTTTTCGGCGGGCATGGGCCCAGCACGCGGCTTCCTTTATATGGCCGTCGCGGTAGAGCTCGTTGAACCCGGCGTAGGCATCAGCCTGCAGTACGCCACTGAAGCCTGCAAGATGGGTCTGAGGGTGGATACCTTTTCTGTCCGGGCTGTAAGCGAACCACACTGCGGGGGCCAGCGCTGATCCGGCGTTGCGGTCGTCTCGAACGTACGTCCATAAGCGCCCGGTCTTCGTCTTCTTATTGCCCGGCAACAGCACCGGGACAGGCGTATCGTCAGCATGGAGTTTGCCGTCGGTCAGGACATAGTGCTGAAGGGCTTCATCCAGCGGTGCCAGCAGACGACAACACGCATCCACCCAGCCCGACAGTACAGAACGACTCAACACTACACCCTGGCGGGCATAGATCTCCGACTGGCGATACAGCGGTGTGTGCTCTGCATACTTTGAGGTCAGCACTCGGGCCAGCAGCCCCGGTCCGGCGATCCCCCGTTCGATGGGGCGCGAAGGAGCCGGGGCCTGAACGATGCGATCGCACCGACGGCAGGCATGCTTTTCACGGACTGTCCGGATAACCCGGAAGGCGCTGCGCATCAGCTCCAGCTGTTCGGCGGCATCCTCACCCAGGTAACTCAGCGAACCACCGCACTCCGGGCAACACGGCTCAGTCGGCAGCAGCCGCTTCTCATCCCGTGGGAGTGACTCAGGGAACGGTTTGCGGGTGCGGGTCTGACGCAGCGGGCGCTGCACTGCCGGGTCATCCACCCGGCCGGTCAGCGTATCGCTTTCCTGCTGCAGCAGGTTCAGGTCAGCTTCCATTTGCGCGATACGGCGGGATACCTTTTCGGAACGACTGCCGAAGTTCATCCGGCGCAGCTTATCCAGTTGCGCCTGCAGATGGTCTATTTCGCGTTCCCGGTTGCTCAGCTTTTCCTGCAGGGCGTGGATCAACGCTTCCTGTTCGGCCAGGCGCTGTTTCAGCAGAAGGATGTCGTCAGAAGAGGTATCGTTCATAAGCCTGTATTTTACCAGGCTTATTCTGCGACAACCAGGATAAAGAGCGCTACAACATGGTCAGGGATGTCAGTAACCGCTTTGGCTGTCGCCAGTCGATACCTTCCATCAGCATCGCCAGTTGCGCCGGCGTCAGGAACACTTTGCCATCGCGGGCTGAGGGCCAGGCGAAGCGACCACGTTCCAGTCGCTTTGTCAGCAGGCACAGACCATCGCCGGTGGACCAGAGCAGTTTTACCTGACTGCCGCTGCGTCCCCGGAAGATGAAGACGTGGCCGGACATCGGGTCATCTTTCAGCGCGGTCTGCACCTTTGCGGCGAGGCCATTGAAGCCGTTGCGCATATCGGTGATACCGGCAACCAGCCAGATTTTTGTGCCTGCGGGAAGATTTATCATACCGGCCCCCGCATCAGTTCGCGCAGGACAGTGCTCATGAGTTCAGCAGAGGGATGAGTCAGTGTTATTTCTCCTCCCCGACATTTTATGTGGCAGGTAGCGGGAGGAGAGCAGGATGGTAGTTCGAAGGTTGGGAGAGAAGAGCCCGCCTGAAGCTGCACGGGTATCAGGGCAGGAAGCGACGATGAGTTTTTTCGGGGCCGACAGACCCGCCCTTCACGCTGCCAGAGCCTTATCCATTTAAAGAGCAGGTTATCATTGACGTCATGTTTCCGGGCCAGTGCGGCAATACTGCCTTCTTCTTCAAGAGCCAGCCTGACCAGTTCCATTTTGAATTCAGGGGAATAGTGTTTCCGGGGAAGTCTTTCTTTAGCGCGCATGAGGTGTCCACCTGCAAAATAAGTGGGTGCTTAAGTTACAGGATCCTGGATTCGGGACCAGACGGTACTCAGACGACGCTTACGGGCAAGTCACAGGCAAGGGGCAAAAGATTTCTGGCACCTGGTTAGCTGATGCGGGTCAGGGCAACGGCTCGCCTATCCCGTCTCAGATTGCTGATAAACTGCGTGGACGCACCTTTTCCAATTTTGACGACTTCAGGCAGGCTTTCTGGCTGGAGGTTTCAAAAGATCCAGGACTGAGCCGACAATTTAGGTCTAATAACTTGACACATATCCAGAAAGGAAACTCCCCATTTACCAGGGAACAAGATTCTGTCGGAGGCCGAGAGCGTTACGAGTTGCACCATATCACCCCGATAAGCCAAGGAGGTGAAGTGTACAATGTAGATAACATGGGAGTAACTACGTCAAAACGCCATATTGAAATTCATTCATCAGCTAAAGGGGAATAAAGTGTTTGATCAGAAATCCATTTCAGACTACACGGAAAGCGAGTTTTTAGAATTAGTGCGTAAAATTTGCTTAGCCGATACTGAAACTGAGGAGGAAGGAAACAAGCTGGTAAGAGAATTCAGAAGGTTGGCTGAGCACCCCGCTGGATCTGACCTTATCTTCTACCCTGAAGACGGGCAGGATGATAGCCCCGAGGGCGTAGTCCAACAGGTCAAAATGTGGCGCAAAGCCAATGGCAAGCCCGGTTTTCGCGATGAGTAAATTCTGATTGTGAGTGGAGTGGCTGGGCTTTGTCCTGGCCTTTCTTTGGTCTGATAACCTGCTTAATTTGTCTCCCAAAGAGTGATATGTATCACCTTCAAATACCGGTAATCAAGACCACCTATACGTCCCTCCGAACGTGTTGGCTTACCCTGAAAGTGAAATCAACAGCCCGTGGTCAACGGAAACGCCAGCACCGGGAGAACGCCCATTCAGGGATTATATTCTGGTACACCCTGCCGGGACGTTTGACCCGATTTATGTTTATATTCGCAATCTGCCAGGGCAAGTCACAGGCAAGGGGCAAAAGATTTCTGGCACCTGGTTAGCTGATGCGGGTCAGGGTAACGGTTCGCCTATCCCGTCTCAGATTGCTGACAAACTGCGTGGACGCACCTTTTCCAATTTTGACGACTTCAGGCAGGCTCTCTGGCTGGAGGTCAGCAAAGACCCTGAACTTTCAAAGCAATTTGATCCACGTAACTTAGCTACGATGAAAAATGGTCGATCCGCCTACGCAAGAAAACCCGATAGCATCGGGCAAAGGGTCAAGTATGAACTTCATCATATCGAAGAGATCAGAAATAGTGGTGCAGTTTATGACGTAGATAATTTGGGTGTCACTACACCAAAGCGGCACATCGAAATTCACCAAGGAAAATAAAATGGTAACGCATAAAGACATCACTGATTTTACTGAAGCTGAGTTCCTCAGTTTTGTTGAAGATATTTGTAACGATACCTATCCATCTGAAAAGGCCCATATGGCTGCTGTAGCAGAGTTTGAGCGGCTTTCTGAACATCCGTCAGGTTCTGATTTGATATATTACCCAGAAGAAGGGAAAGGCGGTCCGGTCGCGGTTGTTCAAGAAATCAAAGAGTGGCGTAAAGCCAATGGCAAGCCCGGTTTTCGCGATGAGTAAATCCTGATTGTGAGTGAATGGCTGGGCTTTGTCCTGGCCTTTCTTTGTTGTAGTTGGTTCACCACGAATCAGGCCTTTATTTCCCATTCATCTCATCGTTATTTGACCTTTATTTACGCGCTGAACTTCTTTTATCTAAGGCAATGTCTTGCGGGATATTTCATTTTTTGTGATGACTAGCACAAAACGCTGCGCGATACGTTTTTATCGAGAATAATCGAACGCAATCGATCGCCATCACAAAATTACTGGCTGATAAATTGTACAAAACTACTGTTAATGCAATGTTGCATGTGATGATTATTTGTATGTTTTGGTTTAAATATTAATAAATGCAATGTTTCTTTACAAACAAATAAGGCTAAAAAACGTGATGCATAACGTTATTTGACCACTATAAACGATAAAATATAATTATATTTGATAAGTTGCTTATTAAATTTAAGCGCTGTTTTGCCTGGTAATTACTCTGTAATTGATTGAAATATAGCCTTTCGTGGTTTTAAGAAATAGCAGGAGAAATGGTGTTGTTATAGCCATAAAAAATCGTTATCCCCCCATCTTTTTTTGATTAAAGTCAGGATAAAGTGAGATCGATATTTCATATCTATATGATTATTAAGTGATTTCAATTTAAATAATAGTCTTACAAAATGTAAGTCAAGGGGATTTGTGAGTGGTAGCACATATCCTCGTTCGCTTAATTTGGTACACTTCCTGCCGTCAACAAAGTAATTAGCGCAGGTCGATATGAATACTATTACACTCCCTAAAACACAGCACTTAGTGGTCTTTCAGGAAGTCATTAGAAGTGGTTCTATCGGCTCAGCTGCAAAAGAATTAGGTTTAACTCAACCGGCTGTCAGCAAAATCATTAATGATGTAGAAGCTTATTTCGGTATTGAGTTAGTCGTACGCAAAAATACTGGTGTGACATTAACTCAGGCAGGTCAGGTTATGCTCTCATGGTCTGAATCTATTACCCGTGAAATGAAGAACATGGTTGATGAGATGAACAGCATGACGAGCAATGCGGTCGTTGATGTGTCGTTTGGCTTTCCTTCACTGATTGCCTTCACCATCATGTCCGGCATGATTAAAAAATTCAAAGAAGTGTTCCCGAAAGCGCAGGTTTCCATGTATGAAGCTCAGCTCTCCTCGTTCTTACCTGCGATTCGTGACGGGCGTCTGGACTTCGCGATCGGTACGCTGAGTGATGAGATGAAACTGCACGATCTGCATGTTGAACCGCTCTTTGAGTCAGACTTCATCCTGGTTGCCAGCAAGTCCCGAACATGCACCGGCATCACCTCGCTGAGCGCGTTGAAAAACGAACAGTGGGTGTTGCCACAAACGAATATGGGGTACTACAGTGAACTTCTAACCACGTTACAAAATAATGGCATCAGCAGTGAAAACATCGTTAAAACAGACTCCGTCGTTACGATTTATAATCTTGTTCTCAATGCTGATTTCTTAACAGTAATTCCCTGCGATATGACCACACCATTTGGCTCAAACCAGTTTATTACTATCCCGGTAGAAGAAACCTTACCCGTCGCGCGTTATGCCGCCGTATGGTCGAAAAATTATCGAATTAAAAAAGCAGCATCTATTTTGGTGGAATTAGCCAAAGAGTATTCATCATATAATTGTCGGAGACGAAGGCAATTAATTGAAATTGATTAAAGATTGAATTTGTTTTAACACGAAATCAACGCCATCTGTCTATATCTGACAATGGTCATGGCTATCTATTTACTTTAATACCCTAGTAAGAGGTTCTAATGCACATTACATACGATCTCCCAGTTGCAATTGAAGATATCCTCGAAGCGAAAAAAAGACTGGCGGGGAAAATTTATAAAACGGGAATGCCTCGCTCTAACTATTTTAGTGAACGTTGCAAAGGGGAAATTTTCCTCAAGTTTGAAAATATGCAGCGTACCGGTTCATTTAAAATCCGTGGTGCGTTTAACAAGCTCAGTTCATTAACCGAAGCTGAAAGATGTAAGGGCGTGGTGGCTTGCTCTGCAGGTAACCATGCGCAAGGGGTTTCTCTCTCCTGCGCCATGCTCGGAATCGACGGCAAAGTGGTCATGCCGAAAGGCGCGCCGAAGTCTAAAGTTGCTGCAACCTGCGATTATTCCGCAGAGGTTGTGCTGCACGGCGACAACTTCAACGACACCATCGCTAAGGTTAGCGAGATTGTGGAAACTGAAGGCCGTATCTTTATTCCTCCATATGATGACCCGAAAGTGATTGCTGGTCAGGGCACTATTGGTCTGGAAATTCTGGAAGATCTGTACGATGTCGATAACGTGATTGTGCCAATTGGCGGTGGCGGACTGATTGCTGGTATTGCAGTGGCAATTAAATCTATTAACCCGACTATTAAAATTATTGGCGTACAGTCTGAAAATGTTCATGGCATGGCGGCTTCTTTCCACGCTGGAGAAATAACCACGCACCGAACGACCGGCACCCTGGCGGATGGTTGTGACGTTTCCCGCCCGGGTACTTTAACGTATGAAATTGTTCGTGAGTTGGTGGATGACATTGTCCTGGTCAGCGAAGATGAAATTCGCAACAGCATGGTGGCATTAATTCAGCGAAATAAAGTTGTGACTGAAGGTGCCGGCGCGCTGGCTTGCGCAGCATTATTAAGCGGGAAATTAGATAGCTATATCCAGAACAGAAAAACAGTCAGCATTATTTCTGGCGGTAATATCGACCTTTCTCGTGTATCTCAAATTACTGGTTTAGTTGACGCTTAATATACTTCGTTGAGGATAGGATATGAGTACTACTGATAGCATTGTATCCAGCCAGACAAAACAGTCGTCCTGGCGCAAATCGGACACCACCTGGACACTGGGTTTATTTGGTACAGCCATCGGCGCCGGGGTGCTGTTCTTCCCTATCCGCGCAGGTTTTGGCGGACTGATCCCCATTCTGATAATGCTGGTGTTAGCATACCCCATCGCCTTCTATTGCCACCGTGCGCTGGCACGCCTGTGTCTTTCCGGTTCTAACCCTTCCGGTAACATCACAGAAACGGTTGAAGAGCACTTTGGTAAAACGGGCGGCGTGGTTATCACGTTCCTCTACTTCTTTGCGATTTGTCCGCTGCTGTGGATTTATGGCGTCACCATTACCAACACCTTTATGACCTTTTGGGAAAACCAGTTGCAGATGCCAGCGTTAAACCGTGGCTTCGTGGCACTGTTCCTGCTGCTGCTGATGGCATTCGTCATCTGGTTTGGTAAGGATCTGATGGTTAAAGTGATGAGCTACCTGGTATGGCCGTTTATTGCCAGCCTGGTGCTGATCTCTCTGTCTCTGATTCCTTACTGGAACTCTGCGGTTATCGATCAGGTTGATCTCAGCAATATTGCTCTGACTGGCCATGACGGCATCCTGGTTACCGTGTGGCTGGGTATTTCCATCATGGTGTTCTCTTTCAACTTCTCACCTATCGTTTCTTCCTTCGTGGTCTCTAAACGTGAAGAGTATGAGAAAGATTACGGTCGCGAATTTACCGAACAGAAATGTTCAAAAATCATCTCTCGCGCCAGTATGCTGATGGTTGCCGTGGTGATGTTCTTTGCCTTTAGCTGCCTGTTCACGCTCTCTCCGGCAAACATGGCGGATGCGAAAGCGCAGAACATTCCAGTACTGTCTTACCTGGCGAACCACTTCGCTTCACTGTCCGGTTCGAAGTCCACCTTCGCGACCGTTCTGGAGTACGGCGCTTCAATCATCGCACTGGTTGCTATCTTCAAATCTTTCTTCGGCCACTACCTGGGCACGCTGGAAGGTCTGAACGGTCTGGTGCTGAAGTTTGGTTACAAAGGCGATAAAACTAAGGTTTCCGCTGGCAAACTTAATACCATCAGCATGATCTTCATCATGGGCTCCACCTGGGTTGTGGCTTACGCCAACCCGAACATCCTGGACCTGATTGAAGCAATGGGCGCGCCGATTATTGCCTCTCTGCTCTGCCTGCTGCCGATGTATGCCATCCGTAAAGCGCCGTCACTGGCGAAATACCGTGGCCGTCTGGATAACGTGTTTGTTACCGTGATTGGTCTGCTGACTATCCTGAACATTGTCTACAAACTGTTTTAATCCTTAAGCTCAGGATGAGCGGAGTAGTGAAATGAATGAGTTTCCGGTAGTACTGGTTATTAACTGTGGTTCGTCTTCCATTAAATTCTCAGTGCTGGATGCAGCGAACTGTGAAGTTTTAATGGCGGGAATCGCGGACGGTATTAACTCTGAAAATGCGTTCATAGCAATTAATGGAGGAGAGCCAGCTAAGCTGGCTCACCACAGCTACGAAGACGCATTAAAAGCAATCGCCGTTGAACTGGAAAAACGTAATTTAATGGACAGCGTGGCCTTAATTGGCCACCGCATTGCCCACGGTGGAAATATCTTTACCGAATCAGCAATTATTACTGACGACGTTATCGATAATATTCGCCGGGTATCGCCTTTAGCTCCGTTACATAATTATGCGAACCTCAGTGGGATTGAATCCGCACAGCACCTTTTCCCAGGCGTGCAGCAGGTTGCGGTATTTGATACCAGCTTCCACCAGACGATGGCCCCAGAGGCCTATCTTTACGGTCTACCGTGGAAATATTTTGAGGAGTTAGGCGTTCGTCGTTATGGCTTCCACGGCACGTCGCACCGCTATGTATCTCAGCGAGCGCATGAGCTTCTTGAGCTGCAGAGTGATGACTCCGGTCTGGTTGTGGCTCACCTGGGGAACGGCGCGTCAATCTGCGCGGTGCGTAACGGGCAGAGCGTTGATACCTCAATGGGCATGACGCCGTTGGAAGGGTTGATGATGGGCACACGCAGCGGTGACGTCGATTTCGGCGCCATGGCGTGGATTGCCAGCGAAACCAACCAGACGCTGAGCGACCTTGAGCGCGTTGTGAATAAAGAGTCCGGTTTACTGGGTATTTCCTGTTTGTCCTCTGACTTACGTACGTTAGAAAAAGCCTGGCACGAGGGACATGAGCGTGCGCAGTTGGCGATTAAAACGTTTGTGCATCGTATCGCGCGCCATATCGCCGGACATGCCGCTTCGCTGCATCGTCTTGATGGGATTATTTTCACCGGTGGAATAGGTGAGAACTCGGTATTAATTCGTCGTCTGGTTATCGAGCATCTCGCCGTTTTAGGGGTGAATATCGACAGCGAGATGAATAGCCTGCCAAATTCCCATGGCGAAAGAATTATCTCTAATAAAGATGCTCGTGTTATTTGTGCGGTTATTCCCACAAATGAAGAGAAAATGATTGCGCGTGATGCCATTGCGTTAGGCAAAATTAATATACCAGTAGAATTTGCATAATTAATTTTCAGCAGAGAGATTATTTTTCATGAAGGTAAATATCGATACCAGCGATATGCTGTATGCCGAAGCCTGGAATGGCTTTAAAGGTACGGACTGGAAAGAAGAAATTAATGTCCGTGATTTTATTCAGCACAACTATACGCCTTATGAAGGGGATGAATCTTTCCTCGCCGAAGCAACGCCAGCGACCACTGCATTGTGGGAAAAAGTCATGGCGGGCATCCGTATTGAAAACTCGACGCACGCGCCGGTTGATTTCGATACCAATATTGCCACCACGATAACCGCACATGATGCGGGTTATATTGAACAAGAACTGGAAAAAATCGTTGGTCTGCAAACGGATAAGCCGCTCAAGCGCGCTCTGCATCCGTTTGGCGGCATCAACATGATCAAAAGCTCTTTTGATGCTTATGGTCGTGAGATGGATGCTGATTTTGAATACCAGTTTACTGAACTGCGTAAAACCCATAACCAGGGCGTATTCGACGCCTACTCTCCGGATATGCTGCGCTGCCGTAAATCCGGCGTGCTGACCGGTCTGCCGGACGGCTATGGCCGTGGTCGTATCATCGGCGACTATCGCCGAGTCGCGCTGTACGGTATCCGCTACCTGGTACGCGAGCGTGAACTGCAGTTTGCCGATCTCCAGTCGAACCTGGAGTGGGGCCAGAATCTTGAAGCCACGATTCGCCTGCGCGAAGAACTGTCTGAGCACCGTCGCGCCCTGCTGCAGATGCAGGAAATGGCAGCGAAGTACGGCTGCGATATCTCCCGCCCGGCGCGTAATGCGCAGGAAGCGGTGCAGTGGGTTTACTTTGCTTACCTGGCTGCGGTGAAATCTCAGAACGGCGGCGCAATGTCGCTGGGCCGTACCGCATCGTTCCTCGACATCTACATTGAGCGCGATTTCAAAGCGGGAATTTTAAACGAGCAGCAGGCGCAGGAGCTGATCGACCACTTCATTATGAAGATCCGTATGGTGCGCTTCCTGCGCACGCCGGAATTCGACACCCTGTTCTCAGGCGACCCTATCTGGGCGACTGAAGTTATCGGCGGCATGGGGCTGGATGGTCGCACGCTGGTGACGAAAAACTCGTTCCGCTACCTGCATACGCTGCACACCATGGGACCGGCGCCTGAGCCGAACCTGACGGTGCTGTGGTCTGAAGCACTGCCGATTGCCTTCAAAAAGTACGCCGCCCAGGTGTCTATCATCACCTCGTCTTTGCAGTATGAAAACGACGATTTGATGCGTGCCGACTTTGACAGCGATGACTATGCCATTGCCTGCTGCGTAAGCCCGATGGTTATCGGCAAACAAATGCAGTTCTTCGGTGCGCGTGCCAACCTCGCCAAAACGTTGCTGTACGCAATCAACGGCGGCGTGGATGAGAAGCTGAAAATTCAGGTTGGGCCGAAAACGGCACCGCTGATGGATGACGTGCTGGATTACGATACGGTGATGGAGAGCCTGGACCACTTTATGGACTGGCTGGCCGTGCAGTACATCAGCGCGCTGAACATCATCCACTATATGCACGACAAGTACAGCTATGAAGCTTCGCTGATGGCGCTGCACGATCGTGATGTCTATCGCACGATGGCTTGTGGTATGGCGGGTCTGTCCGTGGCGGCGGATTCTCTGTCGGCTATCAAATACGCCCGCGTGAAACCGATTCGTGATGAAAACGGTCTGGCTGTCGATTTCGAAATCGAAGGCGACTATCCGCAATACGGCAACAACGACGAGCGAGTAGACAGCATTGCCTGCGACCTGGTCGAACGCTTCATGAAGAAAATTAAAGTGTTGCCAACCTACCGTAACGCGGTGCCGACGCAGTCCATCCTGACCATCACCTCCAACGTGGTGTACGGACAGAAAACCGGTAACACACCGGACGGACGTCGCGCAGGTACGCCGTTTGCACCAGGGGCTAACCCGATGCACGGTCGCGATCGTAAAGGCGCGGTTGCGTCGTTAACCTCGGTGGCCAAACTGCCGTTTACCTATGCCAAAGACGGCATCTCGTACACCTTCTCCATTGTGCCGGCTGCACTGGGCAAAGAAGATGGGGTGCGTAAAACCAACCTGGTTGGTCTGCTGGACGGTTACTTCCACCATGAAGCGCATGTGGAAGGTGGGCAGCATCTGAACGTTAACGTTATGAACCGTGAAATGTTGATGGATGCCATTGAGCACCCGGAAAACTATCCAAACCTGACGATCCGCGTGTCTGGCTATGCGGTGCGCTTCAACGCGTTGACCCGTGAACAGCAGCAGGATGTTATTTCACGTACTTTCACCCAGGCGCTCTGACGCCGGAGGGATTATGAGAAAAGTTATTGCAACCGAATGTGCGCCAGGGGCGATTGGGCCTTACGTACAGGGGGTGGATCTGGGCAGCATGGTGTTGACGTCAGGTCAAATCCCGGTGTGTCCACAGACCGGTGAAGTGGCAGAAAACGTGGCCGATCAGGCACGTCAAAGCTTGGAAAACGTGAAAGCGATCGTCGAGTCCGCAGGTTTGAAAGTGAGCGATATCGTGAAGACTACCGTTTTCGTATCCGACCTGAACGACTTCGCCACCATTAACCAGGTGTACCAGCAGTTCTTTGATGAGCATCAGGCTATCTACCCCACGCGCAGTTGCGTACAGGTCGCCCGCTTACCAAAGGATGTGAAGCTGGAGATTGAAGCCATCGCCGTACGTGGCGACACGCTGTAATCCCTTGCGGGGCGATCTCAGGATCGCCCCAATCCTTAATGAGTGTGAAACCTGGTCTTCACTGAACGGCAATCCGAGGGTGTGGATATGATTAGCGCATTCGATATTTTCAAGATTGGCATTGGACCTTCCAGCTCCCATACCGTGGGGCCAATGAACGCAGGTAAAAGCTTTATCGATTTGTTGGTCAGCAGCGGAGAACTCCGCAGAACCACGCATATTGTGGTCGATCTTTACGGATCGCTTTCCCTGACCGGGAAAGGTCATGCGACAGATGTCGCGATCATGATGGGGCTGGCCGGTAACAGTCCGCAAAACGTTAATATAGACTCAATCGCTGGTTTTACTCAGGAAGTGGCCCGTACCGGACGTTTGCCGGTTGCTGAGGGCACGCATGTTGTCGATTTCTCTCCAGATGAAAATATTCTCTTTCATACCGAAACGCTGCCGCGCCATGAAAATGGCATGCGTATCACCGCGTGGAACGGCACCGAGAGGCTATTAAGCAAAACTTATTACTCCGTCGGCGGTGGTTTTATCATTGAAGAGGAGCAATTTGGGCAGGTGCATGATGTTGAAGCACACGTGCCCTACAATTTTCATTCCGCCAGCGAACTGCTGAAACTGTGCGAGCGCAATGGGCTGTCTGTTTCCGGCTTGATGATGCAAAACGAGCTGGCGATGCGCAGCAAAGAGGAAATCGATGCTGGCTTTGCCGCCATTTGGGACGTCATGCACGCCGGGATTGAGCGCGGCATGAACACCGAAGGCGTCCTGCCGGGGCCGCTTAACGTTCCGCGTCGCGCCGTGGCATTACGTCGGTTGCTGGTTTCCAGCGATAATCTGTCCAGCGACCCGATGAACGTTATTGACTGGATCAACATGTTCGCGCTGGCCGTGAGCGAAGAAAACGCCGCCGGGTGCCGGGTTGTGACGGCGCCGACCAACGGTGCATGTGGGATTATTCCCGCCGTATTGGCCTATTACGACAAGTTTCGCCGTCCGGTGAATGCGAACTCCATTGCCCGCTATTTGCTGGCCGCGGGGGCGATAGGCGCGCTGTATAAGATGAACGCCTCTATTTCTGGTGCTGAGGTGGGCTGCCAGGGTGAGATTGGCGTAGCCTGTTCAATGGCGGCTGCCGGTCTGACGGAACTGCTGGGCGGTAGCCCGTCGCAGGTCTGCATTGCAGCGGAAATCGCCATGGAGCATAACCTGGGGCTGACCTGCGATCCGGTAGCCGGACAGGTGCAAATACCGTGCATTGAACGTAATGCGATCAACGCAGTAAAAGCCGTCAACGCCGCGCGTATGGCGCTACGTCGAACGTCAGAACCACGCGTTTCGCTCGATAAAGTGATCGAGACCATGTATGAAACGGGCAAAGATATGAACGACAAATACCGTGAAACCTCACGCGGTGGGTTGGCAATTAAAGTGGTTTGTACCTGAGGTGTAAAGCCGTGCCTGGTAAGCGCAGCGCTATCCAGCAATAAATTAATCAATATGGCATGATAAAAAAAGGTGCACGTTAGTGCGCCTTTTTTGTTGTGATCTGCTTCAAATATAGAAATTCAATTCTTTATATGGAAATAAAAGAGAAAATATTTCTTAACTTTTAGAAATTACAGGGGTTTGTTTGTGAAGTTTTTCTCTGATCCTGCGCGTATGATTTCCTCATTACTCCAATAGCTCACCTGCACCGTAGTACTGCGTATCGCATTGAGGCAGTACGAAAAAAATATAAAAACCTCTACCTACACATTGAGCGGAAAATTATGGAAACGGCAACGAATAACAGCGTAATACTCGACGCATCTGCTCCGGCACGTCGGGCGGGAATGACCGAAAGTGAATGGCGCGAAGCCATTAAATTCGACAGCATGGACACCGGCTGGGTCATTATGAGTATCGGTATGGCAATTGGTGCGGGGATTGTTTTTCTTCCCGTCCAGGTGGGTTTGATGGGGCTGTGGGTGTTTTTGCTCTCCTCTATCATCGGTTACCCAGCCATGTATCTGTTCCAGCGTCTGTTTATTAATACGCTGGCTGAGTCCCCAGAGTGTAAAGACTACCCGAGCGTAATCAGCGGCTATCTGGGTAAGAACTGGGGCATCCTGTTAGGTGCGTTGTATTTTGTGATGCTGGTTATCTGGATGTTCGTCTATTCCACCGCCATCACCAACGATAGCGCCTCCTACCTGCATACTTTTGGTGTTACTGAAGGGTTACTGTCCGACAGCCCGTTCTATGGCCTGGTGCTGATTTGCATCCTGGTGGCTATCTCGTCCCGCGGGGAAAAACTGCTGTTTAAAATCTCCACCGGTATGGTACTGACCAAGTTGCTGGTGGTGGCGGCGCTTGGCGTGTCGATGGTTGGGATGTGGCATTTATATAACGTAGGTTCACTGCCGCCGATGGCACTGTTGATCAAAAACGCGATTATCACGCTGCCGTTTACCCTGACCTCGATTCTGTTTATTCAGACCTTAAGCCCGATGGTTATCTCCTATCGTTCTCGCAATAAATCCATTGAAGTGGCACGCCATAAAGCCCTGCGAGCCATGAATATTGCGTTCGGTATTCTGTTTGTGACCGTCTTTTTCTACGCCGTTTCCTTCACGCTGGCGATGGGCCATGACGAAGCGGTTAAAGCTTATGAGCAGAACATTTCCGCTCTGGCGATTGCCGCGCAGTTTATCAGCGGCGCGGGTGCTGGCTGGGTGAAAATCGTCAGCGTTATTCTGAACATCTTTGCCGTAATGACCGCTTTCTTCGGCGTTTACTTAGGGTTCCGTGAAGCCACTCAAGGGATCGTGATGAACGTGCTGCGCCGCAAAATGCCAGCCGAGAAAATCAATGAGACCCTGGTTCAGCGCGGCATTATGGTTTTCGCTATCCTGCTGGCGTGGGGAGCCATTGTGCTCAATGCGCCGGTACTGAGCTTCACTTCTATTTGTAGCCCTATCTTCGGCATGGTGGGATGTCTGATCCCGGCCTGGTTGGTCTACAAAGTTCCTGCACTGCACAAATACAAAGGCGCTTCCCTGTATCTGATTATTGTCACGGGCCTGCTGCTGTGCGTTTCTCCGTTCCTGGCATTTTCCTGAGATATCTGAGCAAAGGTTGTTGTTATGTTTGAGACTACATTGAATCCATTATGGGATAGTTTTATCCGCGCGGTGCAGGAAGAAGTTAAGCCTGCGCTGGGCTGCACGGAACCTATCTCTCTGGCTCTGGCGGCAGCGGTCGCCTCCTCTGAGCTGGACGGCGCGGTTGAACGCATTGATGCGTGGGTCTCACCGAACCTCATGAAAAACGGCATGGGCGTTACCGTGCCGGGTACCGGAATGGTTGGGCTGCCTGTCGCGGCGGCACTGGGTGCGCTGGGGGGAAATGCCCACGCCGGTTTAGAGGTACTGAAAGACGCCTCGCCTCAAGCGATTGCCGATGCGAAAGCGATGCTTACCGCCGGGAAGGTCGCGGTGATGCTGCAGGAGCCATGCGAGGACATTCTTTTCTCCCGTGCGAAGGTTTATAGCGCTGAAGGATGGGCGTGCGTGACGATTGTTGGTGGTCATACCAACATTGTGCACATTGAGACCAATAAGGGCGTGGTGTTCACGACAGAACAGAACGCTCAGGAAGAGGAGCAGGAGTCACCGTTGGCGGTATTGTCTCACACATCGCTGGAAGAGATTCTGGCGTTCGTGAACGCGGTACCGTTTGAGTCAATCCGCTTTATTCTCGATGCGGCGAAACTGAACGGTGCGCTGTCCCAGGAAGGGCTGCGCGGTAACTGGGGCTTGCACATCGGAACCACGCTTGAGAAGCAGTGCGCGCGTGGCTTGCTGGCGAACGATCTCTCCACCTCTATTCTGATCCGCACCAGTGCGGCATCGGATGCGCGAATGGGCGGGGCGACGCTTCCGGCAATGAGCAACTCGGGCTCCGGTAATCAGGGGATTACCGCGACCGTTCCGGTAATGGTGGTGGCTGAGCACTTTGGTGCGGATGAAGAAAAACTGGCGCGTGCGCTGATGTTGTCTCACCTGAGCGCTATCTACATCCATCATCAGCTTCCGCGTTTGTCTGCATTGTGTGCGGCAACCACGGCGGCGATGGGCGCCGCGGCGGGGATGGCGTGGATCGTTGATGGTCGCTACAACACCATCGCGATGGCAATCAGCAGCATGATTGGCGACGTGAGCGGAATGATTTGCGATGGCGCCTCAAACAGCTGCGCGATGAAAGTTTCAACCAGCGCATCTGCGGCGTGGAAAGCGGTGCTGATGGCGCTGGATGATACCGCTGTGACCGGCAATGAAGGGATTGTGGCGCACAACGTGGAGCAATCTATCACGAACCTGTGTGCGCTGGCGTGTCGCTCGATGCAGGAAACCGACAAGCAGATCATTGAGATCATGGCCAGTAAGGCACATTAATCTGCAGGCCGGGTAAGGCGGAATCGCCCCCGGCATAACTCTAAGCCGCCTTTTCAGGCGGCTTCTTCGTCTTCCAGCCGTAGCTCGGCATCCGCCACAATCGCTTCCAGCTCTGTCAGCATTTCTTCATAGCCGAAGGTCACAGTATCCTGTTTTTTCGGCTCAACCTGCGGCTGGCGTTTTTTTGATGATTTCTTGCTCAATAGTCGTACTCCATTGTTTTCCCTGACTATACGGGCAAATCTATCAGCAAAGCGCGCAGCGCGGTATCGGCGACTAGCGTTATGTTAGTTTCATCACGAATAAATGCGCCATCGCCGCAGGTGAGCGCTTCCTTTTCGGCGCCAGATGTCACCGCATGGAATCTGCCGTGGATCGACTGTAAGTAAGCCCGCGGCCCATGTAACTGAAAACTCAGCGATTCACCTTGTTGCAGTTCAACGTGGTGCACCCATACCTGTTGACGCAGATGCAGGCTGCCTTGTTCTCCATCCGGCGAGGCGAGCAACTGATGCTTACCGGCACTCAGCGTGGCTTTCTGTACGCAGGCGTTTTCGCGCTGCGGGCAGGCATCCAGCCAGAGCTGCATTCGGGTTAACGGTTTATCTTTGCTGATATTGTGTTCGCTGTAGCTAATTCCCGGCTGTGTGGCGAGCAGTAAAACTTCTCCTGCCTTGGCCTGGATATGGTTACCTTCACTGTCGCGATACTCCGCTTCCCCTTCGAGGATCAGATTGACGATATCCACCTTCGGATAGGTACGTGGCTGGAAAGAGGCTCCCGGTGCCAGAACTTCCTGGTTCAGAACACGCAGCGAGGCATAACCCAGCAGTTTAGGATCAAAATAGTGCCCAAAGGAGAAGGTATAACGGGCCTGCAGCCAGCCGTAATCTGCTTGCCCGCATTGTTTGGCTGTACGGGTAGTAATCATAGTTCTTGACCTCTCTTTACTTCCTTTTATGTTAAATGGCTAGACGCTGCATTGTTAGCCAGATATTCTGCCCGGTATGTTCAAATTTCCTGAATGAGAACGAGATGGCCAAAGAAAGGGCTTTAACGCTTGAGGCGTTACGCGTCATGGACGCAATAGACCGGCGTGGCAGCTTTGCCGCCGCAGCGGACGAACTGGGGCGCGTTCCTTCCGCGCTCAGCTATACCATGCAGAAGCTGGAGGAAGAGCTGGACGTCGTGTTGTTCGACCGTTCAGGTCATCGCACAAAATTCACCAACGTCGGGCGTATGCTGCTGGAACGTGGGCGTGTACTGCTGGAAGCTGCGGATAAGCTGACTACCGATGCCGAAGCGCTGGCTCGCGGTTGGGAAACGCATCTGACCATCGTCACCGAAGCGCTGGTGCCGACGGCGGCGTTTTTCCCGCTGATCGACAGACTTGCCGGGAAGGCCAATACCCAGCTTTCCGTTATTACCGAAGTTCTGGCCGGGGCGTGGGAGCGTCTGGAGCAGGGGCGGGCGGATATCGTGATTGCGCCGGATATGCATTTTCGCTCATCTTCGGAAATCAACTCGCGCAAGCTGTACTCGCTGATGAACGTATATGTGGCGGCCCCGGATCATCCAATTCATCAGGAGCCGGAACCGTTATCGGAAGTCACCCGCGTGAAGTACCGTGGAATCGCGGTGGCGGACACGGCCCGCGAACGTCCGGTGCTGACGGTTCAACTGCTGGATAAACAGCCGCGTCTGACGGTGAGTTCGATAGAAGATAAACGCCAGGCGCTGTTGGCCGGCCTTGGCGTGGCGACGATGCCATACCCGCTGGTGGAAGAGGACATTGCGGCGGGTCGGTTGCGTGTGGTTAGCCCGGAATCGACAAGCGAAATTGATATTATTATGGCCTGGCGTCGAGACAGCATGGGCGAAGCGAAATCCTGGTGTTTGCGGGAAATTCCCAAGCTGTTTGCGGGTAAATAGCAGGGCTGTTACGCCGGATACGGTGCAAATGCACCTTATCCGGCCGACAAGATGGTGTATTACATCAGGACAGTTGTTTGGGGTCAGCGCCGAAGCGGTTGCTCCCCTGAGTCCCATTTTGACAGTTGAAAATGATGATTACCAACCAGCCTACGATCGGGATCAGCAGCACCAGTAGCCACCAGGCCGAGCGGTCGGTGTCATGTAAACGCCGGAACTGCACCGCCCACCACGGGATAAAGACCAGAACCCCATAAATCGTCGTTAATATGCCTTCCCCTCCGGCGCGTTCCCAGCCAAGCATTCTGTCCAGAATGCCCAGCACGAACGTAAAGATGATGTTGACCAGCACAAACATCCAGTATTCTTTACGACGCGCGCGGCCCCCAAAACCAAAGTAGTTCTTTAATACGTTTAAATACCAATCCATTTTTGCCTCGTTCTGTATTCAATTACTTGTTTTTAAAGCAATCAAAATAAGAATAGCCGTGAATGGAATACTGGTAAATATTTGCTGTATTAATTATTTGGCCCCCAAAGGGGACCCGTGTAAATCAGGCAAAACGGTCATCACGCCCGTGGGGTTCGTTGAGGTCCTGCCACGGTCCGACAGAAATAATGCCGGTCGGGTTAATGGTTTTGTGGCTACGGAAGTAGTGATTGCGGATGTGATCGAAATTAACGGTCTCCGCAATGCCTGGCATCTGGTAGATATCGCGCAGGAAACCGTACAGGTTCAGATAGTCGCTAATCCGGTGTTTGTCGCACTTGAAGTGCGTCACATACACAGGATCAAAGCGCACCAGCGTGGTCCACAGGCGAATATCGGCCTCTGTTAACTGGTCCCCGGTCAGGTAGCGATGTTGCCCAAGGATCTGCTCCAGTCGCGCCAGAGATTGAAAGACTTTTTCTACGGCGTCGTCGTAGGCTTCCTGACTGGTGGCAAATCCGGCTTTATACACGCCGTTATTGACGTTGTCATAAATCCAGCCGTTGAGCTCGTCGATTTTAGTTTGCAGAGCGGGTGGATAGTAATCCCCGGCTTTCGCGCCCAGCGCATCAAACGCAGTGTTAAACATACGGATGATATCTGCAGATTCGTTGCTGACAATGGTGTGGTTCTTTTTGTCCCACAGCACCGGAACGGTCACCCGACCGCTGTAGTGCGGATCGGCGTGTAAATAGAGTTGATAAAGAAATTCGTGCTGATACAGGGTATCGCCGGTTGCCGCCGGGAAGTTATCGTCAAAGGTCCAGCCGTTTTCCAGCATCAGCGGATGCACAACGGAAACGGAAATAAACGGTTCCAGCCCTTTGAGTTTACGCAAGATCAGCGTGCGATGCGCCCACGGACAGGCCAGAGAAACGTAGAGATGATAGCGGTCTTTTTCGGCGGCGAAACCCCCTTCACCCGTTGGACCCGGTGCGCCATCCGCGGTGAGCCAGTTACGGAAAGCTGATGCAGAGCGTTGAAATTTTCCCCCGGTTGATTTGGTGTCATACCAGGTGTCATGCCATACGCCGTCAATGAGTTGTCCCATGATTTTCGCCTCCTCAGATAGCAAAAGCGAGGAGATGTCTCCTCGCTTTTTGATGCGTTTAGTATAGCTCGCTTACCATTTTTTATTCAGTACACGGTCGATGCTGAATGCGCCCGGACCGGTGATAGCCAGCAGCAGGAAGCCGCCTGCGATGGTCAGGTTTTTCATAAACATCAGAGAGTTCACACCTTCCGCAAAGTTGCTGTGGAAGAGGAACGCCGTCAGCAGCGTGAAGCCCGCGGTGAACAGCGCAGTAGTACGGGTCAGGAAACCAAACAGGATGGCCAGACCGCCGCCAAACTCAAGCAGGATAACCAGCGGTAACATAAACCCTGGGACGCCCATGGCTTCCATGTACTGTTGGGTACCCGCATATCCGGTGATTTTTCCCCAACCTGCGGTAATAAACAGGATTGGCATCAGAATGCGCGCTACCAGTACACCAACATCTTCTAATTTCTTCATCATACTCTCCAGGAAACCACTCAGGCGGCTTATTGTGTTTTTTTGTGCAACGACGTCGCAGAGTGCGTCGTTGCTGTCGATGGAGAGAATCATAAACGCGGCTAATGACAATTGTTAGCAAGGAAAACTGTCAGAAATTTTCAAAAAATTTGAGGTTAGGGGAAGGAGAGGTGATCAGCCGCGCAGTTGCTGTTGTCTGATGGTCGATTTAACCAGACGCCAGATGCTCCACACGCTAAAGCCGCGTTTAGCCCAGCGTACCAGCAGATTCGGGTTACGAATGGTGCGAACCGCCATAATACTGCTTCCGACCAACACCCAGCCACGCAGGTTCAGCAGCGTCTTCCAGCCACGATCGTAAACTTCGGTGGCTTCAAGCCAGTCGCGGCGAGTGGCAGACAGATCCAGCCTTTGCTGCTGGATCTGTCCAAGCAGTTGCGCCTTACGTTGTTGACGTTCGACTTTACTGCTCATTATGCATCATCCTCCAGGGCCTGCCTGTCGTTAGCGAGTTCATTGCGCGTATGGCGTAGCAGCGTTGTTTTACGCGCTTTACTCAGCGTCCATAGCCCGCCGATAAGCGCTAAAAGCAACAGCACAACGGTGGTGGCAATCATGGCGTTAAGGCGATACTGCGGGTCTATGGCCCAGATGATAAGCACCATCAGGCTCATCAGACCAAACGCCGCGAACAGCATGGTCAGCCCAAGCATCAGCAGGATCTGGATGAGATTGGCTTTTTCCTCTTCCAGCTCAACGACGGCCAGCCGCAGCCGCGTCTCTACGATCTCAACGAGAATCGTCAGGATCCGCTGTCCAATACCCAGTACGCCTTTGCCTGGACCTTGTGCGTGTTGAGAGTCTGCCATTATTAACGGCGCGACAGCAGTACACCAAGCACCACACCGACTGCTGCGCCAATGCCGACGCCTGTCCATGGGTTTTCGCGTACGTAGTTATCGGCTTTTGCCGCGGCCTCACGGGTCTGTTTGGCAATCACATCGCTGGTTTCGCTCAGACGATGGCGGCTCTCGCGTAACGCATGTTCGGCTTTACTGCGAATTTTACTCATCTCTTCCTTCGACTTATCGCCAGAGGAGCTAAGTACTTCTTCAAGCGTATCCGCAAGAGATTTCAGCTCAGCGCGCAGGTTTTCCGTAGCATTATCTTTCGACATAGTTTTCTCCAGTTGAGTGGCTAGTTACCGTACTTAGTAATCGCGTGTCTCGAGTTCTTTCAGCTCTTGCTGAGCTTCAGCAAGCTTATGTTCGCGCTTGGCTATCTTATCCGCATCGCCTTTTTGCTTCGCCTCGGCCAAATCACGTTGACGCTCGGCTATCTCATTTTTCTGCTCGGCGATTTTTTTCTGATGGTCGGCGCGCAGTTTGCTGTCAGTACAATTTGCCCGAACTTCGCTCAGCGCTTTGTTCAGACCATTGATGCGGTTTTGATTGTTGTGCTTTTCGGCATAGCTTATCTCCCGCTGAATATCTTGTTCTTTTTCCTGACAGAGGGTGGAGGCGTAACTGCCGGCACTGAGAGCGAAAAGACTAATTGCTAAAGCGATGCGGTATTTCATTCTTGAACCTTCCATTGTGATTCGACCTTGTGGCTTTGGCCGATGCTCCAGAATAATAAAGCAATGGGTCATAAACCCAGTTTATTAATCATAGGCGCTAAATGATGAAATCACCAAAGTGAGTGATCTAATTCAGATTCCTGGAGATTAACCAAAACGGTGCGGGGTATCACGTAAGCGGGATAACCACTGTACCGCCTGATTATCATCATCCTGCTGAGCAATAACGAAACCGTGCGGTAACGTTCGGTCCAGCACGACCTTTGCGGCTGCGCTTTGCGCGCTGGAATCAAAGGTGATCAGCAGCGCGTCATTTTGCGGAGTAATGCTTTTAAAGCGAATGCCGTTGGCGTCCAGGTGATGCCAGATAGAGAAGCCATCAGGCATGGTGGCTCCCTGGTTTACAGCACGAATGGCAAGCGTTGACTCCTGCTGGCGGATGACCGACCAGGTCAGGAGCAGCGCGCCGATAAACAGCATAAAAGTAGTCGTCCAGGCCAGTCGTCGGAGTGTTATGCATGATTTCAGCATAATTTACCCTCGGTTCCCGTATTTCTTTTTCCAAAGCACAACCAGTGAACCTGCCAGACCAAACACCAGTAACACCACGGGAAGCAGCATCAGACAAGACATCAGCTGATCTTCATATTTGAGAAACACTGGCGTTTTGCCCAGCAGATAGCCAAGCGTTGTGAGAATCAGAACCCAAAGCAGTCCGCTCATCCAGTTAAAGAACTGAAAGCGCGCATTGTTCAGACCGGACAATCCTGCGATGGTCGGCAGTAATGTTCTGACAAACGCGATAAAGCGACCGACCAGCAGGGCAGACAAGCCATGCTTATGGAACAGATGATGTGCGCGCTGATGGTAGTGCGCGGGTAGATGAGACAGCCAGTTTTGAACGGTGCGGGTATTTCCCAGCCATCTCCCCTGGATATAGCTGAGCCAGCAACCCAGGCTGGCCGCGGTGGTGAGCAGCAGTACCGTTTGCGGAAAACCCATCGCGCCTTTAGCGATAAGTACGCCGACCAGTACCAGTAGACTGTCGCCAGGTAAAAAGGCTGCTGGCAGCAGTCCATTTTCCAGAAACAAAATGGTAAACAGTACGAAATAGAGCATGCCAATCATGGAGGGATTGGCCAGCGTTTCAAAATCCTGAGCCCATAAAGCATTCAGTAATTGAGTCAGTAGTTCCATTCAATATTCCTGGAGAATCGGTTGTCGTCATGCCGGTATTCTGGAGTTTGTAACGCCGCAATTTTATTGGTGTTTTTTACATGGATCGCGGTCTGACACAAATTCACGGCCTGAACTATTCCCTGTAAAGTTGTGAAGTAAGCAAGCTCTCAAACACAAAAATTCAAATAACAACTAATTGTAACAAAGGTCAACGTAGTCCGTTATAGAAATTACGGGTGTTGTCCTGTGATTTTGCTTATCGCAATGGAGGGAGGCGAGAGGATTTACACAGGCTGACACTTTATACCTAATGCTTACCAAGCGTCAGAAACAGGCGCTTTGTCGCGCCTGCATCGTTAAGATTGTTTATTTTGCGCCGTTAGCTGCCGTATCGAGATGAATGACGGGATTATCGGTAAAAAGATAACGGTCTGCGTTGAATTCAAAATCATCGCTGGTTTCGTTAAACAGCATCTGCTTTGTGTTCTCAAGATGCTGCCACATCGCCAGTTTGGCGGCGTGTGGATCTTTGCGAATCAGCGCCCGCAGGATCTGGTCATGGTCGTCGCACCAGTTATCTATCGTGCGCAGGTCGATGTGGTCGTGCAGCTTCTTCCAGTAGGGGTTGTGAATACGCTGAGTCCACATTTTTTCAACAATCGCGGCCAGGGCAGAGTTCTGTGTTGCCAGCGCGACCTGCACATGGAACTGGAGATCCCACTCGGAGTCACGAAAGCTTTTTTCGTTACGCGACTTCTCCTGAATTTCCATCAGTTTCATGATGTCCTGTTTGGTCACCTGGGTGGCGGCAAACTCAGCAATGTTGCTTTCTATGAGCTGGCGAGCCTGGAGCAGCTCAAACGGACCGTAGCTGGCGAACTCCAGACTTTCATCTGGTGCGACATAGTGTTTGGGTTGGTTTGAAATGACGTGGATCCCCGATCCTTTACGTACTTCAACGTAGCCCTCAACCTCGAGCATGATAATCGCTTCACGAACCACGGTGCGGCTGACATTTTTTTCATCGGCGATAAAGCGCTCGGCGGGGAGTTTGTCACCCACCAGGTAGACACCCTGCTCAATGCGTTCTTTCAGATCAGCGGCAAGTTGTTGGTACAAACGTCGTGGTTCGGTGATTTCCATATGCGCTCCAAGCATGATACGGCAGACTCTATTTGTTATACCACTTTTGCGATTACGGCTCCACTCGCGGCGATAAAAAAGCCGCCAGATGACTGGCGGCTTAGCATTACATAACCTTGTTAAATCGTGTCTGGTTAACTTTGCGCAGCGGGATCGCCAGTTTGCGAAGCTGACTCTACCTCGCTGGCCGATTTGTTCTGCAATACCGTCCAGATGACTAACGCGCCGAGCAGGTCGAATACCGCCAGTACGGCGAACAGCGGGCTGAAGCCGATGGTGTCAGCCAGCGCGCCAACGACCAGCGCAAACAGCGTACTTGCAAGCCATGCGGACATACCGGTCAGACCGTTCGCGGTTGCCACTTCATTACGACCAAATACGTCAGAAGAGAGCGTGATCAGCGCACCGGACAGCGCCTGGTGAGCAAAGCCGCCGACGCACAGTAGGGCGATAGCAATGTACGGGCTGGTGAACAGACCGATCATCCCTGGGCCAATCATCAGCAATGCGCCCATGGTGACGACCATTTTACGGGAAACGATCAGGTTAACGCCGAACCAGCGCTGGAACAGCGGCGGTAAGTAACCCCCTACGATACAACCCAGGTCAGCAAACAGCATCGGCATCCAGGCAAACATCGCAATCTCTTTCAGGTTAAAGCCGTAGACTTTAAACATGAACAGCGGGATCCAGGCGTTGAAGGTACCCCAGGCCGGCTCTGCCAGGAAACGCGGCAGCGCGATGCCCCAGAACTGGCGGTTACGCAGGATCTGACCGAGAGACATTTTCTTGGCGGTGCTGTTTTTATGCTGTGATTCCTGACCATTCAGAATGTAATCACGTTCTTCATCAGACAGTTTTTTCTGGTCGCGTGGGTGTTTGTAAAATACTAACCAGCACATGGCCCAGATAAAGCTCAGGGCACCGGAAATAATGAATGCCATCTGCCAGCTGTGCATGACGATAGCCCAGACGACCAGCGGCGGAGCAATCATCGCGCCGATAGAGGAACCGACGTTAAAGTAACCCACGGCGATTGAACGTTCTTTTGCCGGGAACCATTCAGAACTGGCTTTCAGACCCGCAGGGATCATCGCAGCTTCAGCGGCACCGACTGCGCCTCGCGCCAGCGCCAGTCCACCCCAGCTACCAGCCAGTGCGGTCGCGCCACAGAAGACGGCCCACAGAACGGCGAACATCGCGTAACCAATTTTTGTGCCGAGCACATCGAGCACATAGCCGGCAACGGGTTGCATTACGGTGTAAGCAGCAGAATACGCTGCGATGATATAGGAATACTGTTGGGTGGAGATGTGTAACTCTTCCATCAGAGTTGGCGCAGCTGCCGCCACAGTGTTACGTGTCAGATAACCCAGCACGGTGCCAAGCGTCACCAGTGCGATCATGTACCAACGTAACCCTTTAATTTTACGCATGTAAAACCTCATCGTTTTGTTATGTCCGCGAACGAGCGGTCATCTTCCAGTTCAGGGAGGAGGATGTTCTTTTACGAGGGGGTAACCGAAAAAAAGCCGGTACTCCCCGAACTCTGCCATGTCAATATTTGTGCTAATTCGGTTTCCGTACCGGTTAATCCGATGGTGATACATCGGTAATTTGCATTCCGTCGGCTTATGTATCGCGACGGCAAAAAGATAACTTGTCATACAGCTTTAAAAGGTGAGTGCCATCACAAAAGTGTGAATCTTCGTGTGGTCATTATTTCGATTCAGCAAAGCCAGTGCTGGTGCGGCCTGGCGCGAGGTTTACCTCTTTGAGAGTAATTTTTTTGTCGCCATTTGTTGATCTAACTCACGAAAATATCTTCAGTGTATGGGAATTGGTGTGATAACTTTGTCAACATCAAAACATAAGCAATCTGACGCACTCGCTGAGAGGAAGACGATAATGACCCCGTTTATGACTGAAGATTTCCTGTTGGACACCGAATTTGCCCGCCGTCTGTATCATGATTACGCCAAAGACCAGCCAATCTTCGACTACCACTGCCATTTGCCACCGCAACAAATCGCGGAAAACTACCGTTTTAATAACCTGTATGACATCTGGCTGAAGGGTGACCACTACAAGTGGCGTGCGATGCGTACTAACGGCGTCGCTGAGCGCCTGTGTACCGGCGATGCCTCCGATCGCGAGAAGTTTGACGCCTGGGCCGCCACTGTTCCGCACACAATCGGTAACCCGCTGTACCATTGGACCCACCTCGAATTACGTCGCCCGTTTGGTATTACAGGTAAGCTGCTGTCTCCGGCAACGGCTGACGAAATCTGGAACCAGTGCAATGAACTGCTGGCGCAGGACAAATTCTCCGCACGCGGCATCATGCAGCAGATGAACGTGAAAATGGTCGGTACCACCGATGACCCGATCGACTCTCTGGAGCATCACGCGGCCGTTGCTAAAGACGCAAGCTTTGATGTGAAAGTGCTGCCGAGCTGGCGTCCGGATAAAGCCTTTAACATTGAGCAGGCGACCTTTAATGACTATATGGCGAAGCTCGGTGAGGTGTCTGACACGGATATCCGCCGCTTCAGCGACCTGCAAGCTGCGCTGACCAAACGTCTGGATCACTTTGCGGCTCACGGCTGTAAAGTCTCTGACCACGCGCTGGACGTGGTGCTGTTTGCTGAATCTAACGAATCTAAACTGGATAGCATTCTGGCACGCCGCCTGGCGGGTGAAACGCTGAGCGAGCATGAAGTTGCCCAGTTTAAAACCGCGGTGCTGGTGTTCCTCGGTGCGGAATACGCGCGTCGTGAATGGGTACAGCAGTACCACATCGGCGCGCTGCGTAATAACAACCTGCGTCAGTTCAAACTGTTGGGTGCGGATGTCGGCTTCGACTCCATCAACGATCGCCCGATGGCCGAAGAGCTGTCCAAACTGCTGAGCAAGCAGAACGAACAGAACCTGCTGCCGAAAACCATTCTCTACTGCCTGAACCCGCGCGATAACGAAGTGCTGGGCACCATGATCGGCAACTTCCAGGGCGAAGGTATGCCGGGCAAGATGCAGTTCGGTTCCGGCTGGTGGTTCAACGATCAGAAAGACGGTATGGAACGTCAGATGACGCAGCTGGCCCAGCTCGGTCTGCTGAGCCGTTTCGTCGGCATGCTGACCGATAGCCGTAGCTTCCTTTCATATACGCGCCATGAATACTTCCGTCGCATCCTGTGCCAGATGATTGGCCGTTGGGTTGCTGCAGGTGAAGCGCCGGCAGATATCCAGCTGTTGGGTGAAATGGTCAGAAATATTTGCTTCAACAATGCGCGTGATTATTTCGGCATTGAACTGAACTAAGGCCTGGGTGAAGGTATGCAATACATCAAGATCCATACGCTGGATAACGTCGCGGTAGCGCTCGCTGATTTGGCTGAAGGAACCGAAGTCACCGTTGATGGGCAAGCGGTAATCCTGCGCCAAGCGGTTTCTCGTGGCCATAAATTCGCTTTATGCGATATTGCGCAAGGCGAAAACGTCATTAAATACGGTTTGCCAATCGGTCATACGTTGGTGGACGTGGCGGCGGGTGAGCATATTCATGCTCACAACACGCGCACGAATCTGAGCGACCTGGACACGTATAGCTACCACCCTGATTTTCAGGCAGAGCTTGTTCAACCCGCCGATCGCGATGTACAGATCTATCGTCGCGCCAACGGCGAGGTCGGCGTGCGCAACGAACTGTGGATCCTGCCGACGGTCGGCTGCGTCAACGCTATGGCGCGTCAGATGCAGAACCGCTTTCTGAAAGAGACCAACGACGCCGAGGGTATCGACGGCGTGCATCTTTTCAGTCACACCTACGGCTGTTCACAGCTGGGTGACGACCACATCAACACCCGTACCATGCTGCAAAATATGGTGCGCCACCCGAATGCGGGTGCGGTGCTGGTGGTCGGCCTGGGCTGTGAAAACAACCAGGTTGATGCCTTCCGCGAAACTTTAGGCGAGTACGATCCTGAGCGTGTTCACTTTATGGTCTGCCAACATCAGGAAGACGAAGTGGAAGCGGGGATTGAACATCTCCATCAGTTGTACAACGTGATGCGTAACGATAAGCGTGAGCCGGGTAAGCTGGGCGAGCTGAAGTTTGGTCTGGAATGCGGCGGCTCTGACGGCCTGTCCGGTATTACCGCCAACCCGATGCTGGGGCGTTTTTCCGACTACGTGATTGCCAACGGCGGCACCACCGTGCTGACTGAAGTACCGGAAATGTTCGGTGCCGAGCAGCTGCTGATGGACCACTGCCGTGACGAAGAAACCTTCGGCAAGCTGGTGACCATGGTCAATGACTTTAAGCAGTACTTCATTGCTCACGACCAGCCGATTTACGAGAATCCATCGCCGGGCAACAAAGCGGGCGGGATCACCACGCTGGAAGATAAATCTCTGGGTTGCACGCAAAAAGCGGGCTCCAGCCAGGTGGTGGATGTACTGCGCTACGGCGAACGCCTGAAGACACACGGCCTGAACTTACTGAGCGCGCCGGGTAACGATGCGGTTGCTACCAGTGCCCTCGCGGGCGCGGGCTGTCATATGGTGCTGTTCAGCACCGGCCGCGGTACGCCGTACGGCGGTTTTGTGCCGACGGTGAAAATTGCGACCAACAGCGAGCTGGCGGCCAAGAAAAAACACTGGATCGATTTTGACGCCGGACAGCTGATCCACGGTAAAGCGATGCCTCAGCTGCTGAGCGAGTTTGTCGATACGATCGTTGAGTTCGCCAATGGCAAGCAAACTTGCAACGAGCGCAACGATTTCCGGGAACTGGCTATCTTTAAAAGCGGCGTAACATTGTAATTACCCTTCATCTTTCGCGTGACAGCCGCGTTGGCTGCGTCCATTCACCCCGGTCACTTACTCCAGTAAGCTCCCGGGGATGTCTGAACTTACCGCCTTGCGGTAGCACGAAATCTATTGGGTAATCGAAATGGAGTGGATTTTAAAAACGGCGTTTCATAATATGGGGCGCCGTTTGTTTTTGCGTTTCCTCACAAGGATCTCCCATGACCGCGTATTGGCTGGCCCAGGGCGTAGGTGTCATCGCCTTTTTGATCGGCATTACCACCTTTTTCAATCGAGATGAGCGCCGGTTCCGGCTGCAACTCGCCGTCTACAGCGCCACCATTGGCGTGCATTTTTTTCTGATGGGCGCCTGGCCTGCGGGAATGAGTGCAGAGCTAAACACCATCCGCACACTCGTCTCGATGCATACCCGCAAACTATGGGTAATGACCGTTTTTATTATCCTCACCCTGGTTCTCGGGCTGGCGAAATTACAGCATGCGATGGAGCTGTTGCCGATTATTGGCACGCTGGCCAGCACTTGGGCGCTGTTTCGCTGCCAGGGGCTGACCGTGCGCTGCGTAATGTGGTGCGCAACCGCCTGTTGGGTTATCCATAATTTCTGGTTGGGATCGATTGGTGGGACGATGATCGAAGGTAGTTTTCTGGTGATGAACGGCCTGAACATTATTCGCTTCCGGCGGATGCAAAAACGCGGAATTGATCCATTCAAAATTGAAAAAAGCGTACAAGAAGAGAACCCCTCCGTCCGGTGACAGAGGGGCAGAGATTAGCCGCGCAGGGCGTTATTTGCCAGACGTTCGTCTTCAGCCTGGCAGGCCGCAGCGGTAAACAGGACGTCTGTAGAAGAGTTCAGCGCCGTTTCACAGGAATCCTGCAATACGCCGATGATAAAGCCAACGGCAACGACCTGCATGGCGATGTCATTCGGGATACCGAACATATTACATGCCAGTGGGATCAGCAGCAGAGAACCGCCCGCCACGCCCGATGCGCCGCAGGCGCACAGCGACGCCACCACGCTCAGTAACAGCGCCGTCGGTAAATCGACCGGAATACCCAACGTATTTACCGCCGCCAGCGTCAACACGGTAATGGTGATCGCCGCGCCAGCCATATTGATGGTAGCTCCCAGCGGGATAGACACCGAATAGGTATCACGATCCAGGTTCAGCTTCTCACACAGCGCCATATTCACCGGAATGTTTGCCGCGGAGCTGCGGGTAAAGAAGGCGTATACGCCGCTTTCACGCAGACAGGCCAGCACTAACGGATATGGGTTGCGGCGAATTTTCCAGAATACCAGCAGCGGGTTGACCACCAACGCTACCAGCAGCATACAGCCTACCAGCACGGTCAGCAGATGTGCGTAGCCCCAAAGCGTGGCGAAACCGGTGGTTGCCAGCGTGGAGGAGACCAGGCCGAAGATACCGATCGGCGCGAAACGAATCACCAGCTTCACCATAAAGGTAACAGCGTTGGACATATCGTTGACCAGATTTTTGGTCGTTTCATTACCGTGACGCAGCGCAAAGCCCAGACCGACGGCCCAAACCAGGATGCCGATGTAGTTGGCGTTAAGCAGTGCATCAATTGGGTTAGAAACCATGCTCATTAGCAGACCACGCATCACTTCGATAATGCCGGACGGCGGTACGATATCGCTGGCGCTGCTGGAAAGATGCAGTGTCGATGGGAAGGCGAAGCTGAAGACAACGGCCGCTAACGCTGCGGAAAATGTTCCGAGCAGGTAGAGGAACAGGATTGGGCGGATATTGGTTTTTTGCCCGTGCTGGTGGTTGGCGATAGAAGCCATTACCAGCATCAGAACCAGAATTGGTGCGACGGCTTTTAACGCGCCGACGAACAGAGTACCCAGTAAACCAACGGCTTCTGCCGCAGGTTTTGACACCAGTGCCAGTAAAATCCCCAGAACCAAACCGATCAAAATTTGTTTAACCAGGCTCCCTTGCGCCAAGCGCGAGAATAGCCCCGATGAACGTTGCGTAGTCATGTAGTAATCCTTTCATTGTGTTGTTGCCCTGCCTTTGTGCGTTCTGTAGACGCATCTTTCAGGATGAGGCAAATGTTTGCATGGCTGAGTATAAGGAAAGAACGGGGTTCTGGAAGCGAAATATCCTGGATTTCGCGTTGAGATCATATTTTATAACTTTGAGTTAACATTATTTTGACATGATAAACAAAAAGCCCGACGCACGCAGTGTGCTGTCGGGCTTTTCAGCTAGCAGATGAAACTTACTGTATTTGCTGCTTTTTATCGTGCTGGTGGTTGACCCAGGCGTTCACAATCAGCGTCACAAACAGAATGCCAAATACCACGCCTAACGAGATAGCGATCGGGATATGGTAGAAATCGACGATCAGCATCTTAATACCGATAAACACCAGAATGACCGACAAACCGTACTTCAGCATGGAGAAACGCTCCGCCACGCCCGCCAGCAGGAAGTACATTGCGCGCAGACCCAAAATAGCAAACAGGTTTGAGGTCAGCACGATGAACGGGTCGGTAGTGACGGCAAAGATAGCCGGAATACTGTCGACGGCGAAAATGACGTCGCTCAGTTCAACCAGAATCAACACCAGCATCAGCGGCGTAACAAACAGCAGGCCGTTTTTACGCACGAAGAATTTTTCATCTTCGATGGTATCGGTCATGCGCAAATGACCGCGCAGCCAGCGTACTAACGGTCTGTCGCCAATACCGGAAGCATCTTCTTTCGCCAGCGCCATTTTTACGCCGGTAAACAGCAGGAATGCACCGAACACGTACAACAGCCACTCAAATTGGGTGATAAGCCAACTGCCGGCGAAGATCATGATCGTACGCAGAACAATGGCTCCCAGCACGCCATACACCAGTACCCGACGCTGCAACGCAGGCGGTACGGAGAAGTAGCTGAACAGCATCAACCAGACAAAGACGTTATCTACTGCCAGCGATTTTTCGATCAAATAGCCGGTAAGGAACGCCAGTGCCTGTGGGTCGGCAACGGCGCGGCCCTGGGTTTGTGCCAGGTACCACCAGAAGACGGCGTTAAACAGTAACGACAGCGTTACCCAAACGATTGACCAGGCCGCAGCCTGCTTCATCGACATCGTATGCGCGCCACGACGACCCTGCAACAGCAGGTCGATGGCCAGCATAATTACCACCACGACAGCGAAGCCACCCCATAACAACGGTGTGCCGACAGTATTCATTGTATTTCCCCATGCATAAAAAAAACGGCCAACGCCGAATGACGTTAGCCGCTGCTTTTTATGCATAGACCTTGCCATTCGGCAAGGTCTCACTTACAACAACAAAGGAATACGATGGCGTATTCCTTTGTTATCGCTCGGCGACCGGATGTGGTTTTTCACACATCGTAATGACGATCAACCGACAACGAAGTTACTCCCCTTTGCGGGTTACAAAATATTACAGGCCATGCATTCAGTCAATGGCCTGCAACATTCGTTTTACATACCTTTACGCAGTCAGCGATGTTACCGCTTCATCTGCCGGGAAAATCACGCCGGTCTGGCGGCGAATCTCTGTTTGCAGTTTGGCGGTGATACGGCTGACGGCCAGTGCGGGGTGATCCACTTCGCCGGATTCAACCAAATGAGCAAAAGCCTCTGCCTCATACAGCATAGTATTGATGTGCTGAGGCGTCGTCAGATCCTGGGTTTTCCCCCCGCGAGGAACGAAGCACACTTTCTGACACTCGGAGATATGCTCGATCACCAGCGATCCCTGCTCGCCCTGAATTTCACTGGCTAACACCGAGTCGCTTACTTTTGAGTGCTGGAGTGTGACGCTGAAATCACCGTAATTCATCACCACCACGCCGTGGGCATCTACGCCGCTTTCCAGCAGACTGGCGCTGGCCTGAACGCTTTGCGGTTCACCCCACAGCGCAACCGCTGAGGCCAGGCAGTAAAAACCGATATCCATGATCGAGCCATTTGAGAACGCCGGATTAAACGTGTTCGGATTTTCACCGTCCAGATAGCGCTGGTAACGCGAGGAGTACTGGCAGTAATTAATAAACGCTTTCCTGATTCTTCCGACTTTGGGTAGAGATTGCTGCAACAGCAGGAAGTTAGGCAAGCTGGCGGTCTTAAACGCTTCAAACAGCACGACCTGATTTTCGCGCGCGCAGGCGATAGCGGCTTCGGCTTGCGCCAGGTTTGAGGCCAGCGGCTTTTCGCAAATAACATGCTTTTTGTGCCGCAAAAAAAGCTCGGTCTGCGGGAAGTGCAGGGAGTTTGGACTGGCGATGTAGACGGCGTCGATCGCCTCGCTTTGCGCCATCGCTTCCAGTGAGGTAAACAGATGCTCGACGGGGTAATCGTTGGCGAAGGTCTGCGCCTGTTCAAGGCTCCGGGAATAGACCGCGGTTAACTTATATTTGCCGGTTTCATGGGCGGCATCGACAAACTGGCGGGTGATCCAGTTTGTGCCAATTACTGCGAAACGTATCATAATGGCCTTCAGGCTGCGAAAAGGGATCCTTTCGTCAATTTAGCATGCCCTGAAGACAAAGCCAGTGCGCAACTACGCAGTTTGCTTTAACGATTGTTGCGTTAACCACAGGCGGGTATCGAACTCCAGTTGATGATACTGAGGCTCCATATGACAGCACAGCTGGTAAAACGCTTTGTCGTGCTCTTTTTCTTTCAGATGCGCCAGTTCATGAACGACGATCATGCGTAAAAAAGGTTCAGGGGCATTGCGAAACACGGTGGCAACGCGGATCTCCGCTTTGGCTTTTAGCTTACCGCCCTGCACGCGAGATACGGCGGTATGCAGCCCCAGCGCATTCTTCAGAACGTGTATCTTGCTGTCATACATGACTTTATTCAGCGGCGGGGCATTACGCAGGAACTGATTTTTCAGATCCTGAGTATATTGCCAGAGCGCTTTGTCGGTCGCGAAATCATGCGTCCCCGGATAGCGCTTCTCCAGCACTGCGCCCAGACGCTGTTCAGCAATCAGCGTTCTCACCTGAGAAAGCAAATGTTCCGGGTAGCCCTGGAGATAAGTTAGTTGGTTCATCTTTGCCCATGCCAATCATAAAAAGTGTATACTCACGCACCCTTTTCAGGGATACGCCGAAATTTTACCATTCAGGAGGGCCGATGAGCCACATAGACAACGGTTTCCGTTCGCTGTCACTTAAACGTTTCCCGGAAACGGATGACGTTAACCCGCTGCTGGCGTGGGAAGCGGCAGATGAATATCTGCTGCAACAGCTGGACGATACCGAGATTAGCGGCCCGGTGCTAATCCTGAATGATACCTTTGGCGCGCTGGGCTGTGCGCTGGCGCAACATTCGCCGTACAGCATCGGCGATTCTTATCTCAGCGAGCTTGCCACACGCGAGAACCTGCGTCACAACGATATTGCCGAGTCGAGCATCAAGTTCCTCGACAGTACGGCTGACTACCCGCAGGCGCCGGGCGTGGTGCTGATTAAGCTGCCAAAAACCATGGCGCTGCTGGAGCAGCAACTGCGCGCGCTGCGCGAAGTGGTAACGCCGCAAACGCGTATCATCGCCGGGGCAAAAGCGCGTGATGTGCATACTTCGACGCTGGAGCTGTTTGAAAAAGTATTGGGTCCAACCACCACGACGCTGGCGTGGAAAAAAGCCCGTTTAATCAACTGTACGTTCAGCAAACCTGAGCTGGCCGCTGCCTCGCAAACGCTAAGCTGGAAGCTGGAAGGTACCGAATGGACTATCCATAACCACGCCAACGTCTTCTCCCGTACCGGACTGGATATCGGCGCGCGCTTTTTTATCGAGCATCTGCCGGAAAACCTCGAAGGGGAGATTGTTGACCTCGGCTGTGGTAACGGCGTCATCGGTATGACGCTGCTGGCGAAGAACCCGGAAGCCAGCGTGGTATTTGTTGATGAATCGCCGATGGCGGTGGCTTCAAGCCGCTTGAACGTGGAAAGTAACATGCCTGAAGCGCTGGATCGCTGTGAGTTTATGATCAACAACGCGCTGTCGGGCGTCGAACCGTTCCGCTTTAACGCCGTGCTGTGTAACCCACCGTTCCACCAGAAGCACGCGCTGACGGATAACATTGCCTGGGAGATGTTCCACCACGCTCGTCGCTGCCTGAAAATCAACGGTGAGCTGTACATTGTGGCTAACCGTCACCTTGACTACTTCCACAAGCTGAAGAAGATTTTCGGCAACTGCGTGACCATCGCCACCAATAATAAATTCGTGGTACTGAAAGCGGTCAAAACCGGTCGCCGCCGCTAATCGTGTGTGCCGGATGGCGGCGTGACCGCCTTATCCGGCCTACGAAATACATACTGTTAAATTTCCAGCGCCAGCATCGTCCCTTGCGCAATAGCGCGTCGGGCATCCAGCTCCATCGCCACATCGCAGCCGCCGATCAGATGCACCGTTTTACCCGCCGCGTGGAGCGGATCGACCAGCTCACGGCGCGGCTCTTGTCCGGCGCAAATCACCACGTTATCCACGTTAAAGATCACCGGTTCGCCGTTCAGCACAACGTGTAAGCCATCATCATCAATTTTCTGATAGCTAACTGCCGGGATCATTTTCACGCCGCGTGAGAGCAGGGTGGCGCGATGGATCCAGCCCGTCGTTTTCCCTAAACCTTGTCCCGGTTTGCTGGCTTTGCGCTGCAACATCACTATCTGGCGCGGGCTGCGGGATAAGTGCGGGCCTTCCAGGCGTAAGCCGCCAGGCTGTTGCAGGCTGGTGTCGATCCCCCATTCCACGCAGAATTCCGCAATGTTTTGGCTGGTGGGCTCACCGGGCTGGCTCAAATACATGGCGGTATCAAAACCTATCCCGCCGCAGCCAACGATCGCCACGCGTTTGCCCACCGGCGTTTTATCGCGCAGGACGTCAAGATAGCTCAGTACTTTAGGGTGGTCGATCCCCTCGATCGGTGGCATGCGAGGCTCGATCCCGCTGGCAAGGATCACTTCATCGAAGGGGTACAGATCGCGTGCGCTGACAAAGTGATTCAGCTTCAGCGACACGCCAGTCACATCGATCATCCGGCGGTAGTAGCGCAGGGTTTCATAAAATTCTTCTTTGCCGGGGATCTGCTTAGCGATATTAAACTGCCCGCCAATCTCGCTATGCGCGTCAAACAATGTCACGTGATGACCGCGTGCGGCGGCATTAATGGCGAAGGCGAGGCCTGCAGGACCTGCTCCGACAACCGCCAGATTTTTCGGCACAGTGGCGGCAACGATCGGCATTTTGGTCTCATGGCAGGCGCGCGGATTCACCAGGCAAGAGGTGACTTTGCCGACGAAGATCTGATCCAGGCAGGCCTGGTTACAGCCGATACAGGTATTGATCTCATCCGCTCGCCCGGTTTGCGCTTTTGACAGCAGTTCGGCATCGGCGAGGAACGGACGGGCCATCGACACCATATCGGCATCGCCACGGGCCAGAATGTCATCGGCGACTTGAGGATCGTTAATGCGGTTGGTGGTGACCAGTGGGATCGTCACATGCCCTTTCAGCTTACGAGTCACCCAACTAAACGCGCCGCGCGGCACCGGGGTGGCGATAGTGGGAATACGCGCCTCATGCCAGCCAATACCGGTGTTAATAATGGTCGCCCCTGCGGCTTCTATCGCTTGCGCCAGCTGGACGGTTTCGTCGAAGGTTCCGCCATTTTCCACCAGATCGAGCATCGACAGGCGGAAGATAATAATAAAGTCATTTCCGGCACGCTGGCGTACCGCGCGCACCACTTCCACGGCAAAACGCATGCGGTTGGCATACTCGCCGCCCCATTCGTCATTGCGCTGATTGGTGCGCAGAGTCAGGAATTCGTTGATGAGATAGCCTTCCGAGCCCATCACTTCGACGCCATCATAGCCCGCTTCCCGCGCCAGTTGAGCGCAGTGGGCGAAATCTTCAATCAACTGCAGCACCTCATCGTGCGTCAGCTCATGCGGCGTAAAGCGGTTGATTGGCGCCTGAATGGCAGAAGGTGCCACCAGATGCGGCTGGTAGCTGTAACGCCCGGTATGCAGGATTTGCAGGGCGATTTTGCCGCCTTCGTCATGCACGGCGTCGGTAATGACGCGATGATGTGCAAGCTGGCTGGTGTCGTTCAGCATCGCGCCGCCTTCCATCCCCACGCCGGAAAGCGCAGGCGCAATACCTCCGCTCACAATTAACGCTACGCCGTGACGGGCGCGTTCGGCGTAGAACGCGGCCAGCCGTTCTGCACCGTCGGGATACTCCTCCAGCCCGGTATGCATTGAACCCATCAGCACGCGGTTTTTAAGCGTGGTGAAGCCTAAATCGAGCGGGGCGAACAGCGACGGATAGCTCATAAAGGTGTCCAGTATGTAAAATTATTGTTATGTGGTCGGATGAGTTAATAATTTAGCCGTCGCCGCGTAAAAGGGAAAAGGGGAATGCCGTGATTGTGATGGGATTCAAAAAATGCCCCTGCGGACGCAAGGGCAAGTGGGTCAGAACGCCAGTCGTTTACCCAGACCGTCAAAGAGATGCAGGTGCGACTCTTGTACGGTGAGCGTAAGTGGTGTATCCGGCATGAAGCTAAGCTGTTGAAAAGACTTCAGGCACACGGGGTGGCCGGCTAAATCCAACCACACCAGCGTGGAGTCGCCCTGTAATTCACACAGCCGGGTACGACCTTGCAATGTGAAATCCCCGGTCTGCTGGTACTGCATATGCTCCGGGCGGATGGCGACAAACAGCTTGTCCCCGTCGCTAACGCCTGCTGGCTGACGGGTGAGGCGGAAGACAAGGTTATCGGCGATATGCAGCGCGCCTTCGCGCCATACCGCTGGCAGAACATTGATTTTCGGCGTGCCGATAAACTCAGCGACAAACAGGTTTGCCGGGGTGTTATACAGCTCCAGCGGCGTGCCCACCTGCTCAATTTTTCCCTTGTAAAGCACCACGATGCGATCGGCCAGCGTCATCGCCTCCACCTGATCGTGCGTTACATAGATCATGGTGTTTTTCAGGGTGTTATGCAGTTGCTGGATCTCCTGGCGCATCCCGACCCGCAACGCGGCATCCAGGTTAGACAGCGGTTCATCAAACAGAAACAGTTCCGGTTGCTGGACAATAGAACGCCCGATCGCCACACGTTGGCGCTGCCCGCCGGACAGATTCTGCGGCAGCCTGTCCAGCATCTCTTCCAGCTTCAGCATGCTGGCGGCGTGAGCGACCCGCTTATCAATCTCGGCGGCGGGCGTGTTGATATTACGTAAACCGAATGACAGATTTTCCCTGACGGTCATATGCGGGTAGAGGGCGTAGGACTGAAACACCATCGACAGGTTGCGTTTGCCCGCCGCAAGTTTGGTAACCTCTTTTCCCCCCATCACCAGTTTACCGCCGTCGGGGATTTCCAGTCCGGCGATGATCCGCAGCAGCGTGGATTTCCCGCATCCGGAAGGGCCAACCAGCACAATGAACTCCCCGGAGGCGATCTCCAGCGACAGATTTTCAATGATGGTGTTCTTGCCCCAGGCTTTATGAATATTACTCAGGCTTAGCGCGGTCATAACCTCTCCTTGTCAGAATCCCAGGCTGCAATCAGCGTTAAAAGTTCATCGGTTTTGCGCGCCAGCAGTGCCGTATCCGCGCGGGTTTCCACGTTCAGGCGCAGCAGCGGCTCGGTGTTGGAGGCGCGTAAGTTGAAGCGCCAGTCAACGAAGTCGATGCTCAACCCATCGCAATCGTCACGCAGGCCGCCGGCTTGCAGATAGTGAGCGGCGATGGATTGCATGACAGATTGCGGATCGGCCACCGTCAGATTGATTTCGCCGGAAACCGGAAAGCGCACCTGGGCGTGTTCGATATACGCCGACAGCGGACGGCTGTCGCTGCCGATAATTTGCAGCAGCAATACCAGTGGGATCATCCCGCTGTCGCAATAGCCAAAATCGCGGAAGTAGTGGTGGCCGCTCATTTCTCCGCCGTAGACCGCGTCCTCTTCGCGCATCCGCGCTTTGATAAAGGCATGCCCGGTTTTGCTGATGACCGGGATTCCGCCGCAGCGAGTTACAACGTCCAGCGTATTCCACGTCAGGCGCGGGTCGAGAATGATGTGACTGCCTATGGAGCGTTGCAGGAAGTGCTCGGCGAACAGGCCAACCAGGTAGTAGCTCTCAATAAAGCGGCCACACTCATCAAAGAAGAAGCAGCGATCGAAATCGCCGTCCCAGGCGATGCCGAAATCAGCCTGATTCTCGATAACCGCCTGCTGGGTGATGAGGCGGTTTTCCGTCAGCATCGGATTCGGCACGCCCGCCGGGAAATGACCGTCCGGCTGATGGTGCAGTCGAATAAACTCAATCTGAACGCCCGCACGGGCTAGTCCGTCGGCGATCGCGTCAAGCGCAGGCCCGGCGGTGCCATGTCCGGCGTTGGTCACAATACGTAGCGGGCGAGTCGGCGGATGCTGAAGGAAGCGCAGCAGGCAGGCAATCCAGGCGGGGCGATTATCATAAGGGATGAGGCTGCCACGATGGACAATCGGAGCAAAGTCATTGCGCTCCGCCAGCGCTTTTATCTCCAGCAGGCCGTTGTCGTTACTGATCGGACGCGCCTCTTCGCGCACCAGTTTCATACCATTGTACTGCGCCGGGTTATGGCTGGCGGTAATCTGAATGCCGCCGTCGGCACGCAGTTCCCGGGTGGCGAAATAGATCTCTTCGGTGCCTGACAGACCAATGTCGATAACATCCACGCCGCTGGAAATCAGCCCGTCGGTCACGGCGGATTTTAACGATTCCGAGCTAAGGCGAATGTCGGCGCCGATCACTACCCGGCGCGGATGGCGCCAGGCGGCGTAAGCGCGACCGATGCGAAAGGCGATATCCGGCGTCAGGTTGACGCCAACCTCACCGCGAATGTCGTAGGCTTTAAAACAGGTTAGTTCATCCATAATCTACTCTTCTGTAATTAATGAGTCAGGCTGACTCCCGAATGATGAGCTGGTAAGGCAATTCATAGTGGGTCACCGGTCCTCTGGTGAGCAGCAATTTGACGGCCATTTCCCCTTTCTTTTCCGCGTCTTGCGCGATGGTGGTCAGGCGTATTCCCGCCACCTCAACGGCGAGATTATCGAAACCGGTAACGGCAACCCGCTGCGGAACCGCCAGCTGCTGCCGTTGGCAGTAGTGGATCGCGCCGACGGCGAAGCGATCGGAAAGGCAGATAAGCGCAGTGATCTCCGGATGGGTTTCCAGTAACGCTTTGGCCGCCTGTTCGCCGTGTTCTTCATCGTGTCGGGTTTGATACAGCCAGCACGTATCAAGGGCGAAGCCGCGCTGCTGGAAAACCTCCCGGCAGGCATTCACGCGGGAGAGCATCAGCAGGTTGTCGCCGGTGACGGGGGCGGTCAGATCGCACATTCCCTGCGCGGAGGGCTGTGACGGAAAGGCGATGATGCCGAAATGTCGATGACCTTTATCGGCCAGATAGCGGGCAATATCGCGCATGGCGCAGGCGTTATCGATGGAGACGCTGCTGTGGTCGGGAAACTGAAAATCGAGCGTGACCACCGGACGCCCATGAGCCAGCGCGTGCTGGATCATGGCCGCATTGTTATGCGTGGCGTTGAGAATATAGCCATCAACCAGGGTGTTGAGCGGCGTCTGTTGCCGCTTACGCAAAGGGATCAAGACCAGATTGACGTTTTGTTCTTCACACTGGACGGCGATCCCCCGCATCAGCGCAATGTCGTGGGGATCGATAAACACGTAACTCATAGAGTCGTTGAATATCACGCCGATGGTGTCAGATTTGCCGGTACGCAGCGCGCGCGCCAGCTTGTCTGGTCCCTGAAAGCCAAGCTCGCTGGCGTATTGCAAAATTCGCTGGCGCAGCTCCGGAGATAATTTTTCCGGATTATTCCATGCGTTCGACACCGTGGTATGGGAAATACCCATAATCTTGGCCAATGATTTTATCGTAATACGTTTCTTATCTTTATTATCATTAACGTTTATTTTCATGTTTAATATATTTGTTGGGTTTATATATTGGTGTGAATTATTTATTTCTATCGTCCATTGCGTTGAACGTTGATGCAAAGTTTAACGTTAAACAAAAATCGTTTTGTGATTTGTTTAACGTTAAACATAAAAAGGGGGTGTTAATTTACGCTCCATTCAATAGCTGGGTAGCGGTAAATCAATACTTATTGAAAGTAAATGGAGAATTATCGTGAGAATTGTAATATTAGCTAAATTAACAGCCTGTGTACTATTCGCGTTTTGTATTTCTGGCTGCGGTCCGGATGATAAAAAATCCGCAGAGACAGCAAAAACGCCAATTAAAATGTGGGTGGCACCAAACGAAAATGAAGAAGCCTTCTGGAATACTATGGTTAAAGAATGGAATAAAGACCCGGCGCATACCCCGGTCGAATTTACGCCCATTCCTGCCGCCAGCAGTTCTGAAGAGGCAATAATGAACGCGCTGGCTTCCGGCACGGAACCCGATATTTCCAGTAATATCTTTATCGGTTTTGCCAGCCAGTTGGTGGAAATTGGTCAGCTTGAAGACCTGTCTAAAATGAGTGGTTTTAATGAACTCGTTAATAACCGACAGATGGGCAAAATTATTCCTGCCTGGCAATTAAACGGCGAGCAACACGTTCTGCCAATCTATATTAATCCTATCGTCTGGTGGTGGCGGGGCGATTTACTCAAGCAGTATGGTTTTGATCATGTTCCGACTCGTTATGATGAGCTTTATCAGCTGGCAGAGCGCCGGGCGGCGGATAATAACGGCTATGTTATTCAGATGACCGCCGGGAAAAACTGGTGGGAACGCTGGTTCGATTTTATTCCGCTTTATTATGCGCAAAACGGTGGTAAACCTTACCTCGCAGGTCATCAGGCGACGTTTGCCGATCCTGCCGGACAGGCGGTACTGACCTTTATGGGGAAAGTCTTTAACAGCAAGTGGAGCAGCTACGACTTCACCGCCGCCGACGATCCGTTAGCGACCGGGCAGGTGCTGGCATCCGCGCGCGGTCCGTGGGATATCGCTCGCTATCACAAGCAGTATCCGGAGATCCTCAAAACGCTGCAAATTGGGCCGATGCTCACCGAGAAAGGCGACGCGCACCCGTATACGTTCGGCGACAGCAAAGGGGTGGTGATCTTCAGTTCCAGCAAGCGCAAAGCGCAGGCGTGGGCGTTTATTCAGTGGGTCTTTAACAACGCCGAGCACGACCGGAGCTGGCTGGAGCTGACCGGTATGCCGCCAGCACGCAGTGATTTAATGAGTAATCCGCTGTTTGTGAATTACTTTGAGAAAAACCCGCTGGAGAAGGCGATCGCTTCTTACGTGGACGTCGCGCTGCCGCCAGCGGCCACTACGCAAACCACGGAGATTCAGCGCAGCATGACGCAGATGCTGGAGCAGGTCATTTTCAACCACGCCGATCCGGCAGCCACCCTCGATAAATCCGCGCAGGAAATTAACACGTTGCTGGCGAAATAAGGGGAAAAAATGGCTGGATATGAATCCCGCACCGGAGGCCTGCTGGCCTCCACGTGGATCGGTTATTCGTTGCTGTTCTGGTTTTATCCGCTGTGCTGGCTGGTCGTGCTTAGCGTGACGAACTGGCAATTTATTGGCACGCCGACGTTTAGCGGATTACAGAATATCATTGGCGTGTTTCATGACGCGTTATTCTGGCAGTCGATGTGGAACGTGTGCCGTTTTTTAATGTGGTATATCCCGATTGTCTTTCTTGCCTCGCTGCTGTTTGCCGCGGGATTACGAAAAATTAAGTACGGGAAAAGTTTTATTGCCCTGAGCTTTTTACTGGCGAATATCTCTTCGGGGGTGGCCTATTCCATTGTCTTTGCAAAACTGTTCAGCGAATACGGGCCGGTCAATCAATTTTTACAGGCCAGTTTCGGCATCTCTGTGCCCTGGTTTACCAACCCTGACTGCGCCATGTTATCCATTGCGTTAATTGTTACCTGGAAATTCGTCGGTTATTACGGGCTGATTCTCTATTCCGGGATGGTGGCGATCCCCGCGGATATTTACAGCGCGGCGCAGTTGGATAAAACCGGGAAGTTTAAGCAAAGTTGGGCGATTACCCTGCCGATGATGAACGCGCAAATCGTGATGGTGATGGTGCTGGCGATTACCGTGGCGTTCAGCATCTTTACCGAGCCGTATCTTATCACCGGCGGTGGACCGCTCAACAGCACCACCAGTCCGATGGTAGTGATGTATGAAGTGGCGTTCCAGAAAATGAAGCCAACCTGGGCGGCGACCATGTCGATTATCGTTGCGGCATGCAGTTTCCTCGCCATCTGGGTCTTCCGCAAAGTATTCGAAAAACATATCGAGATTGTGTGAATGAAGAAACTGACTCCCTTAACGCTGCTCATTCACGCCGTGATGTTTTTGCTGGCGCTCACCTGGCTTTATCCTTTTATCTGGATGGTGATCTCCTCGTTGAAACCGACGGCGCAAATCTACACGACCGGGCTGTTTTCCGGTCATCTGACGCTGGAGAATTACGCTTTTCTGTTCGATAACAGCAACCGGGCGGACAAACCTTTTTTGCGCACCCTGGTTAACTCGCTGTTCGTGTCGCTCACCATTACCGTCTGCGTCACGCTGACCTCAATGCTGGTGGGATATGCCGTCGCGAAAACCGAGTTTCGCGGCAAAAATGCGTTTCGCAACCTGTTGATTGTGCAGATGGTTTTCCCGGTCTTTATGTTCATCATTCCACAGTTTGTCCTGATGCGTGAACTGGGGCTGATCAACAGCTACGGGGCGATGATCCTGCCGTATGCGATGAGCGCCTGGGGCATTTTTATGGTTTCGCAGAGCTTTAAAGGCACGCCGAATGATTACCTGTATGCCGCAAGGCTCGATCACGCCAGCCTGTGGGGGATCTTGCGGCATGTGATGATGCCGCTGAATAAATCTATTCTGGCGATTGTCGCACTGTTCACCTTTTCCAGCTCATGGGACAACTTCCTCTGGCCGCTGATCGTGATGCGCGAAGTGGACAAAATGCCGTTTTCGGTGCTGCTCGCCACCTTCAGCAAATCCTATGGCATCTACCTGGGACCGGTGCTGGCGGGGTCGGTGGTGCAGATGCTGCCAATCGTTGTCCTGTTTATTCTGTTCAGAAAATACTTCCTCGAAGGCATGTCGTTATCACTGAAATAAGGAACGTGACGGTGAAAAAGCAACCGTGGTGGCAGGCGTGTACCTGTTATCAAATTTATCTGCCTTCGTTTTGCGACGGCAATAACGACGGGCTGGGCGATTTTCCGGGCCTGATTTCCCGGCTGGATTATTTGCAGGCGCTGGGCATCGGCGCGGTGTGGATCACGCCGTTTTATCCCTCTCCGCTGGTGGATAACGGCTACGATATCAGCGATTACTGCGCCGTTGACGCCCGTTTCGGCACTCTCGACGATTTTCGCCGGGTGGTTGACGGCTGCCACGCCAGAGGCATTCGGGTGATTATCGATCTGGTGGTCAATCACGTCTCCTCAGAACATCCCTGGTTTTGCGATGCGTGGAATAATCCGGACAGCCGCTATCGTGATTATTTCCTTTTTCGCCGCCAGCCGAATAACTGGCGTTCTTTCTTTTCCGGCAGCGCGTGGACCGCTGAGCCTGACACCGGTGAATTTTATTACCATAAATTCGCGCCCGGCCAGGTGGATCTCAACTGGGCCAACCCCGCGGTGGAACAGGAAATTTACCGGGTAGTGGATTTCTGGGTTACGCAGGGGGTGGACGGCTTTCGCTTTGACGTCATCAACTTTCTTACTACCGACGGCATTGGGCCTGATAACCCGGAAGAGAACGGCGAGCAGCGCCATGAATTTGACGTTAATCAGCCGCGACTCCCGGAGACGCTGCAACGGCTGTGTGCCCATGTTCGGGCGCAGGGTGACTATTTCCTGATTGGCGAAATCGGCAGCGAAGACCCTGACGTGCTCAGCCGCTATCAAAGCCCGCAGCTGATGGACGTGGTGTTTAATTTCAATATCGGTAGCCAGAAAAACTTTGATGTTTCCCGTCTTTTCAGCCAGTTAAAAACCACGCTGGCTGCGCAGTCGGGTTTACCGACGCTGTTTTTCTCCAGCCATGATATGTCGCGGATGCTCAGCCGCTTTGGCGAAAACGAGCGCGATACCGGGCGGGCGCTGGCGGTGTTGGCGCTTCAGCTAACGGTGAGCGGCGTGCCGTTTATCTTCCAGGGAGAAGAGCTGGGGGTGACCGACTACCGTCCGCAAACGGCAGAGCAGCTTTTTGATATTCAGGGAAAAACCCATTACCGCACCGCCCTTGCCGCAGGCAGCAGCCCACAGCAGGCACTGGCGCTGGCTATTGAACATTCGCGGGATGGTTCGCGTGCGCCGCTGCCCTAGCGCGACGCCCCCTTTGGCGGATTTTCCTCCGTCGTGCCGTGGATGCCCGTCGGCGGCGATATCGCCCTGATTAACGCGGAGCGCCAGCAGCAGGATGAGACATCGTTCTGGCATCAGTACCGACGGCTGATCGCCCTGCGCCACCGCGTTGCGGCGCTGCATCAGGGACAGCAGGACTCGCTCGACCTCACTGACGAATGCGTCTGGTTTACCCGTTCGACGGCGGCGGAGCAGGTCTGGGTCGCCATCAACTTTGGTGCGCCCGTTCGCAATCCGTGGCAGGAGATTGAGGCTGAAGTGCTGTACGGGGAGGACGCGCAATGGATTGGCAAGAATCAATGTTTGATCAAAAGGAGAGTACATGGACAGGCACAGTAAAAACCCGTTGATTACCCCGGCGGACGTGACGCCTTCACTGCCCGGCAGGAAGGTCGATTGTGTTTTCAATGCTGGCGTAACGGAGTGTGACGGAGAGATCGTTCTGCTGCTGCGGGTGGCGGAAAGCGTGATCAATTCCGACCCGCAGCAGCGTGTCGTACCGCTGTTGGAAAAAACCGATGCGGGCTGGGTACAGGCCACCGCAAGTTTCGATCGTCGCGATGAGCGCTATGATTTCAGCGATCCGCGGGTGATCGTGCTGAAAAGCGATCCGGCGCAGGTGTGGCTGACCTCCATGTCGCATCTGCGTCTGGCGCGCAGTCGCGACGGGGTGAACTTCCGGATTGACAGCCAGCCGTTTATCATCGCCGATACGCAATATGAAGAGTTCGGCTGCGAAGATGCGCGGATCACCCGCATCGATGATACCGCGTACATCAACTACTCGGCGGTGTCGTCGCTGGGGATCTCTACCGCGTTGGCGGTGACCAAAGATTTTGTCACGGTGGAGAAAAAAGGGTTGATCCTCTGCCCGGACAACCGCGACGTCTGCTTTTTCCCGGAAAAGATCGCCGGTAAATATCACGCCCTGACCCGTCCGGCCCCGTGCCACTTCGGTCATGCGGAAATCTGGATCTGCGAGTCGCCGGATATGTTGCACTGGGGCAACCATCGCCACCTGCTGGGACGGTCCGGCGATGCCTGGGACTGCCGTAAATCAGGCGGCGGCGCGCCGGTATTAAAAACCGATCGCGGCTGGCTGGAGATCTACCACGGTGTGGATGCCGATCAGCGCTACTGCCTCGGCGCGCTGCTGCTGGATCTCAACGATCCGACCCAAATTCTGGCGAAATCACCGGTGCCGTTGCTGGAGCCAGATGCGCCCTACGAGCGCGAAGGCTTCTTCGGCAATGTGGTGTTCACCTGTGGGGCGCTGATCCGCGATGAGACGCTGCACGTCTGGTATGGCGCCGCCGATGAGTGTGTGGCGCTGGCGACAATGCCGCTGGACAAACTGTGGCGGCATCTGGGGGTTGAATAAATGCCGCAGAGCGTCCTGGGTTGCTAAACCTCCTTCTGGCAGGGGGGCGATTCACACGTTGCGGCCGCTGGTGGACGAATCTTTGCTACAAATAATGAAAGTACACAACAGAAGAGCAGGGCAATAAATGCCCTGCAAGTCTGTATATTTAATTTCACATTGTATTTCAGGTGAGCAAGAAAACAGACAGCTCTAATCGTTATTGATATTTTAATTAATATCTGACGCGGGAGCCGCCTCAATAGCTTTTTCTTCTTTGGTTAGCCCTTTGATGTATTTACTGTATTTCCACCAGGCAAAACCGAGAAAAATAACAATCCCCCCGACGTTATAGAAAATAATGGTCATGATGTTACCGCCGGTCGGGAAGGTCGAGGCAATAAACCCGATGGTGAAAAGGACAATCAGCATCGATACCACAATAATGCCGGTTTTTTGCGAACCCATACGGAAGTCGCGCGGTAAGTGGTCCAGTTTTGCGCGCAGATTCAGGTAAGCCAGCATAATAAACAGCGGCGGCAGCATCGATGCGGCGGCGGTCATGTTGATGATGGTGTTCATTAAATCCTGCACGGTATTGGAGCCGAGCGTTGGGATAATCATCAGCGGGATAACAATCAGGAACTGAATCCAGGCTGCGCGGGCCGGAACGCCGTTTTCATTCAGTTCGACGGTTTTTTTACCGAAAATTCCCGCCGGAATTTCAGAGAAGAAAATTTTCACCGGCGTTGCGGTCCACATCAGCAGAGAGCCGAACATCGCGGTAAAGGAGACCAGGCCGACAAAGCGGTTAACGATCAGTTCCGGCAGGCCAAAGTATGCCGCCAGGCCGTGGAATACCTGTACCGAACCACCGGTAAATTTCAGCTCTTTGCTGCTCACGAAGACGTTGATCAGTACCGAGGAGATGGAATAGAGCACGCCAATAAAAATCCCGGCAATGATAATAACCTTCACGAACGATTTGGACCCGCCCTTGACGTCGTTGACGTACACTGCCACCGACTCCGCACCGCCTGCCGCCATAAAGATCCAGGTGGTGATACCGAGGAAGGCCCAGTTAAAATTCGGGATCATTGCGTCTACGGTGATAGGGTCAGCAGGCTGTACGCCGCCAACCAGCGCAGTACCCGCCAGCAGGATGTAGGACAGGGTCAGCAGCAGCATCAATGTGGAGGTGACCGAAGTAATTGGTCCTAACATTTTTGCGCCGTTGGTCGAAACCCAGGTGGAGAAGGCAAACAGCACCATACTTAACACAGTGGTTGCGAACGGCGTCAGAATGTATTCGTAGCCTAAAAAAGCATATGAGGCGTAGGCGATAACACGGGGTAACAGCGAGGTAAAAAAGAACAGGTTAACGAACCAATAGGTATAGGCGGTAATAAATGCCCAACGTCCGCCCAGCGAACTTTTCACCCATGCATAGACACCGGCTTCGGAGTTTTTATTCAGCGAAACAAATTCAGCGATGATTAAGCAGAACGGAATAAAGTAGAAGATCGTCGCGAGGAAAAACATCGGTGCGGATGCCAGACCCAGCTCAATATTATTGTTGATAACGTTATTAAAACTATAAACCGCGGCAAAGGTGAGTGAAAGTAAGCCGAACTTGCCGATGGTATTACGTTTGGTATCAGACATAGCACATCTCCGATTCCTGATTATTATAGGGTACTGGCGGCGCAACGTCGGCGCCGCCTGTGTTTTTATTTATTATGAAAATAACCATCTTCGATGGTGACTTTGAGTACGACTTTTTTCACTGCGTTATTACAAATAAAACGATAGGCTTCATGGTTGTCACAAATAACCATTTGTCCTTCGCGCACTTCTACGGTTTTTCCACAGCCTTTCAGATATTCGCGATCGGTTTCATCGCGATAATATTCAACCACCTGGAGATCCTCTTTGGCGGCATACTCTATTTTTTGCTGTCCTTGCAGGTAGTAATGGATTTCAAAATAACGACGATAACCGGTAAACAGTGCATCGGTCGCGGAGTCTGTCTCCACGCGATAGCTCAGGGAATCACCGATAGAGTGGGCGACGCCTGGTTGAATATTATCAATATTTTCAATCGCTTCGACGCAGCGCTGCCACTTCTTCCCGGATGCGTAAATTTGTTGGAACTGCGCTAAGTTGTCGATGATCCTCATTTTGTATTCTCACTGTGCAAATTCGTGGAAAAGAACCCGGTACCAAAGACGCGGCTGGCGGCGGTTTGAGCGCTAGATTCGCTACCGGAAACCGGCAACAACGTGAAGCCGTAGCTGAACGAACGGAACCAGACGCGCCAGGAATCAAGCACCTCGCTTCCCCACGAGTTGGAGCCTAAGCCCAGCACCTGGTGGTCCAGATTCAGGGTGATGTCATCGCTGCGCTGCAGCGCATTACAGTGCTGTGCGGCAAAGATATTTTCTGACGTATAGCGCCAGGCGCTCAGGTTGACAGGGCGCTGCGGAACCACCAGCAGACCGTTGCCGTGGCGGTTGGTTAGCGTTGCCCAGCGCACGTCCTGACGATTGCCGTTGTTTTGCGGGAACGGATAGTTTTCGAACATCTCATCCACGCTGCTGCGCCAGATATCGATGATGTTGGCCTGCTGGCTATCGGCATAGTTTTCACCGGGACCACGTCCGTAATACGCCACCTGCCCCAAATCGCCGTTGATGCCCATCGTGAAGCCGATGCACGGAATAATGTCCCGGTACTCGCCGTAAGGCTGGCCGGAAAGCTCCACGTTCAACTGACCGTCTGCGGCAATCCGCCAGCGGTAGGTACAGCGCATACCGAAATCAAATACCGGCGGGGCGATAATCGTCTGGCTGGTTATCAACAGCGCGTCATCGGTTTGCTCAATGGCAAAATCGCGCAGATGTTCCTGCATAATCTGTAAATGATTTGGTTGCCAAAGGCCTTCGAACTCTTGTTTGTGGTTATCAATGGTTGGTTTGAAGAAATTAATCTTCGGCTCGCGGGTAATCAGCTCCTCACCGTTAACGGTCCAGCTAATGGGCTTACCGTTCAGTTTTGAGAAGGTCAGATGGAAGTTATAACCGCGTATGGTGCAGCTCTGACGGCTGTCTTCCAGCGTCAGAGGGGTAGCGTTTTTCAGGCTAAACGGTACGGCAGCCGCCGTTCTGGCCTTCAGCGGGAACTGATAAGTCGCGATGTGGTGCCCGGATTCGCTGTATAACGTGCGGGAATCTTTCGTCACGATGACGTTGAGGAACGCTTCGCGCGCATCCAGCTCCGGCAGTGTGCATTGCACGAGAGTATCGCTGTTAGGAGGGACGTCGCGCAGTTTTATCTGCTGAGCAGAAAGCGTATCTCCCTCGGCGCGAACCTCAATATGCAAGGTGTAGTCGTCAAGCGTGGTAAACCACAGTTTGTTTTCTACCCGTAGCTCGCCGCGAGCCAGATCCTGTGCGCGTACTTTTACTGGCGCAATCACCTGCTTGTACTCCTGCAGACCCGGCCCCGGGGTTTGATCGGAATAAATCAGGCCATCAAGGCAGAAGTTGTAGTTGTTCGGATAGTCGCCGTAGTCGCCGCCATATTTGTACCAGACGTTGCCGTCGTCATCTTTGGCCTGAATCCCGTGATCGCACCACTCCCAGACATAGTGTCCCTGAATGCAGTCATGCTGATAAAAGACGTTCTGATATTCCGTCAACCCGCCGGGACCGTTGCCCATGGCGTGAGCATATTCGCAGATGATGCGCGGCTTAGGATGTGGATATTCGCCAAACTCATTCATCAGCGGCACACGGGTGTACATGGTGGAGATGATATCCACCACTTCGGCGTCACGGTCTTCTTCGTAATGGATCAGACGCGTGTCATCCAGCGCTTTCGCGGCGTGATACATGGCGCGGATGTTACAGCCGTATCCGGATTCGTTGCCGAGCGACCAGATGACGATCGACGGGTGGTTTTTTTGTGCATGGATGTGGCGCACGATGCGCTCAACGTAGACGTTTTCCCACAGCGGATCGTCGGTTATCCGGCTGATATCGCCGATATTGGCGAAGCCGTGAGATTCAACGTCGGTTTCGGCCATCACGAACAGACCGTAGATATCGCACAATTCATAGAAGCGCGGATCGTTCGGGTAATGGGCGGTACGCACGGAATTGATGTTGTGCTGCTTCATTAACAGCAGATCTTTTTCAACGCGATCCATGCCAACCGCACGGCCTTTTAGATGATCGTTGTCGTGGCGGTTAACGCCATGCAGCATCACGTAGCGGTTATTGATGTAAAACAGACCGTCGCGAACTTTGATATCGCGGAATCCGACCCGCTGTGGCACGACCTCAAGGAGATTGCCGTTGGCATCTTTCAGCGTCATCACCAGATGATAAAGATACGGCGATTCCGCTGACCACTGCTGCGGCGCGCTAACCTTGAAATTAAAAGCGGTGCGGGTGTGTTGATCCACTGCCAGATTGTTAATCACGCCGCTATGCAGCGCCTGCTCACCGTCAAACAAGGTGTATTCGAGCGACGCCATCGCTGGCGTGGCAGCCAGGTTTTCCAGCGCAATGTCGCAGGTGAGGGTGGCGTCGCGATAGTCATCATCGAACTCGGTGCGAACGGTAAAATCCTGAATATGGGTCGCCTCTTTGCCTACCAGATAGACGTCGCGGAAAATTCCCGCCGACCACCACATGTCCTGGTCTTCAACGTAAGTGGAATCAGCCCATTGCATTACGCGAACGCACAGCAGGTTGTCACCGGTCTTCACCACCGCGCTGATATCAAATTCAGCCGTCAGGCGGCTGCCTTTGCTGAAACCGACGTACTGACCATTCACGTAAACTTCGAAGTAGGTTTCTACGCCATCAAATTTAATCAGCGTTTGTTTGCCCTGCCAGCCTTCGCTGAGGGAGAAAATGCGCTGGTAGGCTCCGGTGGGGTTATTGGTCGGAACGTAGGGGACATCAATCGGGAAAGGAAAACCTTCGTCGGTATACTGCAGTTTGCCGTGTCCTTCCATCTGCCACATGCCTGGGACGGTGATGCTGCTCCAGTCATTCATCAACTGCGACGTAAAGATTTCCGGCACCTGCAGCGGATGCTCAAAGAACTGAAAATTCCACTGACCGCTTAGCAACTGAAAGAGGCTGCTGGTTTCGCGGGCAAACGAGCGAGCCTGCGCAACGGAGTCATAAGAGAAAAAATATGCGCGTGGCGCCAGTCGATTTTCGTGGGTGAGCTGAATGTTTTCCCAGCGATTCATAAGGCCTCCCGGTGGAGAAAAATCGGAACCATTCATTGTAATGGTGAGTAAGTGTAATTGATGGTGATTTTAGTAAAAGTTTTACTAAAATATAGCGAGTAAGGTGATTTACTTTAACTGGATCACGAAAATAATGGGGGCGCAGAAAATAATGCATGACAATGCGGGCCCGGCATCAGAAGAAACCGGGCGTGTTTACTGGGGATTTTAGCGGGTGGTGCCGCGCAGTTTCAGCTTGCTGGGAACAAAAACCAGCAGAGGAAGCGCACGCCCATCGCGGGCTTTCTCAAACAGCAGGTTGACGCCCTGACTGCCCATCATTTCTGAATGGATGCGAACGGTGGAAAGCGGAGGAAAGGTGAAGCGCGCTGTCGGGATATCATTAACGCTAATTAGCGAAATGTCCTGCGGAATGTTCAGGCCACGCTCGTGAATGGCGCGCAGAACGCCAATAGCAATCGAGTCTGAAGCCACAAACAGGGCACCGGGATAGTCGGCTTTCGCCAGCATTTTTTTGGCCAGTTCATACCCTGATGAACTGGAGAAACCGCCGCGATAGATGTCCTGTTCAGAAACGACCTGCTGCAGACGACCGTATTCGACAAACGCGGCTTCACGGATATCTGCCTTGCCGGGTTCGTCTTCACCGCCGATGAAGCCAATGCGAGTGACGCCCTGGGCGATGAAGTAGTCGATGCTCTCTTTACTGATGCGGGCCAGATCGATATCGACGGCGTCATATTCGCTGCCGGGTTCATGGAAATCGATAAAGCAGATGTTGTCAGTAAGCGCTGTTGCCGCATTACGCAAAGCCGGAGAAGGCTTGCCGACAATAAGAATGCCGGTAATGTTTTTGCTCTCCGGCAGCCCACTGTGCTCATAGCAGTTGGTCAGTTCGATCCCCAGCTTCTCACACTGGGTTTCTATTCCGTGACGGATCGCGAGATAGTAAGGATCGTTGATTTCCAAATCCTGCTGGTAGCTGTAGAGCGCCAGAATATGCTGGGGGCCGAGCGCGCTGGTCTGGTTTTTACGAGCACTGCTGGTTTTGTACTCCAGTTTTTCCGCGATCTCCAGAATGCGATGCTTGGTCTCTTCTTTTACATTCAGCGTGGGGTCATCATTTAAAACCCGGGACACTGTCGCCAGGGACACGCCAGCTTCGATTGCGATGTCTTTAAGTGTTGCCATGTTTGCCTTTTCCCTGAGTTACCTGCGCATTGTAAATGAAGTGCTTATCTATTCATCTGTTTTCAGTAAAAAAAGTACGTTTAATTGACATGCCTGGGGTAAAACTGGGCTTTCAGAGTGTGATGACTACGTCATTTTCCCGCTTTTGAGAACCATGCCAAGAAAATAATTTGCTAGTATTTAGTAAAATTTTACCAAAGGAGAACACAATGGATACCGTCGCATTTGCTGATTTTGCCCGAATGGAAATACGTGTTGGAAAAATCGCACAGGTAAAGCGCCATGACAATGCTGATAAGCTGTATATCGTGCAGGTGGATGTGGGAGAGCGTACGCTGCAAACCGTGACCAGCCTGGTGCCTTATTACAGCGAAGAGGAATTGATGGGGAAAACGGTGGTGGTGCTGTGTAATCTGCAAAAGGCCAAAATGCGCGGGGAAACGTCAGAATGCATGTTGCTCTGCGCTGAGACGGACGATGGCAGCGAAAGCGTGCTGCTGACGCCAGAACGCCTTATGCCTGCGGGTGTGCGGATTGTTTAAGTTGTGCTAATTGCCGGATGGCCGCTACGCTTTTATCCAACCTACATTTGATCCCGTAAGCCTGAGATGCGCAGCGCCATCCGACCTGTATTACACCTGCTCCACGCTCACCCGTAATGCTGCCAGGGCTTTGCGCGTCGATCGCAATACCAGATCGCATTGCTCGATCGTTAACGTTAACGGCGGTTCGATACGGATCGTCTTTGCATTGTTTAGCGTGCCGGCAACCAGTACCCGCTGGCGGAACATCTCACTGGCAAAGTTGTAGCCGATTTCATTATCGACAAACTCAATTGCCATCAGCATGCCTTTACCGCGTACATCATGCACCAGGTCTGGGTACTCCCGCGCAAGCTGGCGGAAACCATCCAGCAACATATCGCCTTTCTGCTCCGCCTGAGCCGGTAAATTTTGCTCCAGCAGGACGTTAATGGTGGCTAACGCAGCCGCACAAGCGAGCGGGTTGCCGCCAAACGTGGTGGTATGCAAGAAGGGATTGTCGAACAGGACGGAAAACACCTCTTCGGTGGCAATGGTTGCGCCAATTGGCATCACGCCGCCGCCCAGCGCTTTGGCCAGACACATAATGTCGGGCTGCACGTTTTCGTGCTCGCAGGCGAACATTTTGCCGGTACGACCCATGCCGGTCTGCACTTCATCAAGGATCATCAGCGCGCCAAACTCATCGCAAAGTTTACGCACGGCGGGCAAATACCCTTGCGGTGGCAGGATCACGCCCCCTTCACCCTGGATAGGTTCGAGGATCACGGCTGCGACGTCGTCACCAGTCTTTTTACACTCGCTGAGCATGGTGCGCATCGCGTTAATATCGCCAAACGGTACATGGCGGAAACCTGGCAGCAGCGGCATAAAGGGTTTGCGGAAGGTTGATTTAGCCGTGGCGGACAGTGCTCCCAATGATTTGCCGTGGAATGCGCCGCTGGTGGCAATGAACGTAAATTTACCGCGCGGCGATTGATACGCTTTCGCCAGCTTCAGAGCGGCTTCAACCGACTCGGTCCCGCTGTTACAGAAAAAACTGTATTTCAGTTTACCTGGCGCCAGCGCGGCGAGGGTTTTTGCCAGCATGGCCCGCAGAGGGTCAAGTAACTCCTGGCTGTGCAGAGGTTGTTTCGCGAGTTGATTCTGTACGGCGGAAACCACGACTGGATTACGGTGCCCCACGTTGAAAATTCCAAATCCACCCAGGCAATCGACGAACTCCTGCCCCTGGGTGTCGACAAGCGTATTCAGGCTTCCCGCTTGCCACTCTACGGCTCCGTAATCCCCGCCTGCAGTTACAGATTTTCGATACTCTAAGAACCCCGGATTGACATGCTCCTTGAAGTATTCAATCACCTCTCGGTTTAATGATTTCATTTCCTCATGATCAAGCGTGCGCTTTTCGATGAGATTCAGTGCGTGTGCGCTGCAGGCCAGGGCCGATGCGCTGGAAGGTAACCTGTTCAAAATATGCTCCCGGAGCTCGCGTATCACATGATACTGATTTAAGTATTGCAGTGATTGCGCCATTCCGGCGCGCTTAGCAAAAATCGGGATAAACACCAGGAAACATCTCATTCACGCAACATTTAATGCTGATGTTTAACATTTGCTGGCATTTTGCCCAGGTTAAGACCGCGAAAACAGATCGGAAAAGCACTTTTCTGCGCTAAAAGTGAGCAATATTTGCACTGTGACGGTGCGTTGGTAGAAGTGCAGTTGAATAGTTACTGAATGAAAGTATTTTAAATCAATGGATTAGAATGCGTACAGATTTTGAGGTTTAATCGCAAATTGCGATCTAAATCAAATTTAACAACTAAAGATAAAAAAATTATCGCCGAAATAACATAAGCCGAAAGAGTTAACAACCAGATAACCTGCACAGGACGCAATCATGTCTTCTCATCCCTACGTTAGTCAGCAAAATACACCGCTGGATGATGATATCACCCTCATGTCGACCACCGATTTACAAAGCTATATCACCCACGCGAACGATACTTTTGTCCAGGTCAGTGGCTATCAACTGAATGAATTGCTTGATAAGCCGCACAATCTGGTTCGTCATCCGGATATGCCAAAAGCGGCGTTTGCGGATATGTGGTACACCCTGAAACAGGGCGAGCCATGGAGCGGGATTGTGAAAAACCGGCGTAAGAATGGCGATCACTACTGGGTAAGGGCCAATGCGGTGCCGATGGTACGGGAAGGTCGTGTCACCGGATATATGTCGATTCGTACCCGGGCCACTGACGAGGAGATTGCGGCGGTAGAGCCTTTATATAAAGCGCTGAATGAAGGGCGTTGCAACCGACGTATCCATAAAGGACTGGTGGTACGCAAAGGCTGGCTGGGTAAACTCCCGGCGCTGCCGATTCGCTGGCGAGTGCGCAGCGTAATGGCAATTATGTTTATCGTACTGGCGGCCGCATTGCAGCAAATGGGCGCCGAATGGCCGTTACTGCTGATAAGCGCGCTGGTGATGATGCTGGGAACGGCTATTTTCGAATGGCAGATTGTGCGTCCTATTGAGAATGTCGCTCGTCAGGCGCTAAAAGTGGCGACCGGTGAACGAAACAGCGTGTCGCATCTTAACCGCAGTGATGAACTGGGCCTGATGCTGCGAGCGGTTGGGCAACTGGGGCTAATGTGCCGTTGGCTCATCCATGATGTCTCCAGTCAGGTGAGCTGTGTGCGCAGCGACAGCGAAACGCTGGCGAAAGGCAGCGATGATTTAAACAAGCATACGCAGCAGACCGTAGAGAACGTGCAGGAAACGGTGACCACCATGAATCAGATGGCGGCATCGGTGAAGCAAAACTCAGAGACCGCCGCCGCGGCCGACAAGCTCTCCATTGCAGCCAGCAGCGCGGCGACGCACGGCGGCGAGGCGATGGATACCGTCATCAAAACTATGGACGATATCGCCAACAGCACCCAGCGGATCGGCACCATTACCACGCTGATTAACGATATTGCTTTCCAGACTAATATTCTGGCCCTGAACGCCGCTGTTGAAGCCGCACGGGCGGGTGAGCAGGGGAAAGGGTTCGCCGTGGTGGCGGGAGAAGTGCGTCATCTTGCCAGCCGCAGCGCCAGTGCAGCCAATGATATCCGCAAGCTGATTGATGCCAGCGCCGATAAGGTGCAGTCCGGATCTGACCAGGTTCACGCCGCAGGGCGCACGATGGATGATATTGTGGCGCAGGTGCAAAACGTGACGCAGTTGATCGCCCAAATCAGTCACTCAACGCTGGAACAGTCAGATGGTCTTTCGAGCCTGACTCGCGCAGTGAATGAATTAAGCAACATTACGCAGAAAAACGCCGAACTGGTTGAAGAGAGCGCCCAGATTTCCGCGATGGTGAAACATCGCGCTGGTCGTCTGGAAGATGCGGTTACGGTGCTGCATTAATATTAACGATAAAGGCGGAACGCAGGGTGACCGCGTTCCGCCTGCTCTGTAGATTAATCCAGTTGAGTAATATCCAGCGCAGCGCGATCGATAATACCGATGATTTTTTTGATCTGCGCATCGCTGGTATCACCATGATTGACCCGTAGGTCCAGCACGGTTTTGAAGTTCTCCAGCGCGCGTTTCATCTGCGGGTTCTTGCGTAATTCAAAACCCACGCAGCGGGCTTTAATACGTTCGTGGATATGTTCCAGATGCTCACGGTTTTCATCCAGCCACTGCTGGCCCTGGGTTGTGATCGCAATCTGTTTACGCCCGCCTTCCTCGTCGCTGATAGTGATCAGCTCTTGATCCTGCAAGAAATCCAGCGTCGGATAGACGACGCCCGGGCTCGGGGTATAGTTGCCCTGAGTCAGGGTTTCAATCGCTTTAATCAGCTCATAGCCGTGGCTGGCGTCGCGGGTCAGGATATCCAGAATGACCAGGCGTAATTCTCCGTGACCGAAGAAGCGCTGGCGACGACCGCCGCCGCGACCGTGGCGGTGTCCACAACCCTGTTCGTGGTGATGTTCTTTGTTGCAGCCTTCATGGCGATGTTCTTCACCTTTGCAGCAACCTGCATGGTGTTCGTTGTGGCGGCCTTCGTGGTGATGTCCTTCACCCTTGCAGCAGCCTTCGTGTTGGTGCTCTGTATGCTTGCAGCAACCTTCATGATGGTTTTGCATCATCGTCTCCTGATGTGTTTTAGATATATCTAATTTATATCTAAATATTGTTTTGGTGCAAGGATATAAAATTTTTTTTATTTAACTTGGTGATTTTTATCTTTTTTAAAGGCGTGCGTTAGTCAGTTAATCAGAAGTCGACTATATCAAAAAAGTGCTTGCAATCTTGCTGATTAGCAATCATTATCATTTAAAAATTAATTTAGATATATCGTATTATCTTTCCGAAGGCGAAAAAATGACAAAAAACACCTCACGCTACCCGCAGCGCGTTCGCAATGAACTGCGTTTTCGGGAACTTACTGTCCTGCGCGTCGAACGTATTAGCGCGGGATTTCAGCGCATTGTACTGGGCGGTGACGCTCTGGATGGTTTTAGCTCACACGGCTTTGATGACCATACCAAGGTCTTTTTCCCTGAACCGGGCAGCCACTTTGTGCCGCCGGTTGTCACCGATGAAGGTATTGTCTGGGCTGACGGCGTGCGTCCGATATCCCGTGATTACACGCCGTTGTATGACGAAGCACGCCATGAGCTGGCACTGGATTTCTATATTCATGACGGTGGCGTGGCAAGTACGTGGGCGATGAATGCCCGCGAGGGTGACAAGCTGACGGTAGGCGGACCGCGCGGTTCTTTGGTGGTGCCAGAAGACTACGCGTATCAGGTTTACGTGTGTGATGAATCGGGAATGCCTGCGCTGCGCCGACGCCTGGAGTCGCTCAGCCGTTTAGCGGTACGTCCGAACGTCACGGCGCTGGTAAGTGTGCAGGATGCCGCGTACCAGGACTATTTTGCTCATCTCGACGGATTTACTATTCAGTGGTTTATCGGCCATGACGAACAGGCGGTGAATGAACACTTATCGCAGCTAAGCGTACCTGCAGATGATTACTACATCTGGATTACCGGCGAAGGTAAGGTGGTCAAAAACCTGAGTGCTCGCTTTGAAAGCGAGGCGTTCTATCAGCAACTTGTTCGCGCAGCGGCTTACTGGCATCAGCGTCGTTAATCAGTAATTAGATGGCGGCACGCCAAACGCCTGGCGGAATGCGTAGCTAAATGCCGCGGTGCTTGAATACCCTACGTCGAGCGCCACGGCGGTCACGCTTTTATTTTTCTTCAGCATTAATACGGATTCCAGAATACGCATTTTTTGCTTCCAGACGCTGAAAGGCAATCCGGTTTCTTTTTTGAAATGGCGTGAAAAGGTACGGGCAGACATACCCAGATGCTGCGCCCAGTATTCAACCGAATGCTCCAGCGCCGGGGATTCTTGTATTGTTCGGCAAACTTTGGTTAATTCGCGATCCTGCGGCCAGGGTAATACAAAAGCGACTTCCGGAAGCTGCAGAATAATGTCGACCAGGACGCTAACCAGCTTGCCCTCTTTTGACTGGCTATCATAATGGCCCGAAATTAAATTCGTGGCGTAATGAATAAACTCTCTGGCGAAATCACTGATAGCCACCACTTTACATTCATTGATGCTCTCTTCAAGAAAGCTCGGTTTAATATCCAGATTCTCTAAATACACATCATCCAATGCCCAAACCGCATGCTCCGTATTATTCGGGATCCAGATGCCATAATGCGCCGGGATTATCCAGCACTTGCCGGCAACATCAATACGCATACTGCCTTTGCGGGCGAAATGAAACTGCATAAAAGAGTGTGAATGCTGTGGAACATGATGATTGGCTTCCAGGACATAAGAGCGAAAGTAAACATCCTGCGGCAGTTCCGTCATGGAGTTATCCGGGAAGGAGTTCCACTGTTTTTGCACGAGAGTTTCCATAAATAGATCGTCAATGCTCCCGATGGTGTGTCCGCTGCTCGATAGATCTTGTCCGCGGATCATAATACATACACTCTTTTTTCCATAATAATCTTGCGTAAGAATTTTTAGCCCACCTTTGGTAAATACCATGAACTCGCTTTGTTCAGATGCTGTCATCGTCAATGAAACAAATGATAACTGGACCCGAATGGGAAAAGAGCTGCTTTCGCAAGCGGATATCAGGATTAATGGCACCCGTGCCTGGGACATTCAACTTCATCATGCCGGTTTCTTTAAACGGGTACTGCAACAAGGCTCGTTAGGGCTTGGCGAAAGCTATATGGAAGGCTGGTGGGACTGCGAGCGGCTCGATATTCTGTTCTGCAAAATCCTGAAAGCAAAACTTGACCAGCAGATGCCGGGTAACCTGAAAGATATTTTACGTATTGCCAGCGCACGCCTGTTTAATTTGCAGTCGCGGAGCCGCGCGTGGATTGTCGGCAAAGAACATTATGATATTGGTAACGATCTCTTTGCGCTGATGCTTGATCCGCATATGCAATATTCCTGCGCTTACTGGAAAGATGCGACCACATTAGACGATGCGCAAAATGCTAAATTAAAAATGATCTGTGAGAAGCTACAACTTAAACCGGGCATGCGTTTACTCGATATTGGTTGTGGCTGGGGTGGGCTGGCGGAATATGCGGCGCGTCATTATGGCGTGGCGGTGGAAGGCGTCACCATTTCCAAAGAGCAGCAAAAAATGGCGCAGCAGCGCTGTGAAGGACTGGACGTTAACATTCTGCTGCAGGATTATCGCGACCTCGATAAACACTACGATCGCATTGTCTCCGTGGGGATGTTTGAACATGTCGGGCCAAAAAACTACGACACCTATTTCAGCATCGCCGACCGTTGTTTAAAACCGGACGGACTGTTCCTGCTACATACCATTGGTAGCAATAAAAAAGGGATGAGCGTCGATCCGTGGATCAATAAATACATTTTCCCGAACGGCTGCTTACCGGCGATCTCCCATATTGCCGAAGCCAGCGAATCACGGTTTGTGATGGAAGACTGGCATAACTTTGGCAGCGATTACGATAAAACGCTGATGGCGTGGCACGAGCGCTTTAATCAAGCATGGCCGGAGCTGTCATCACGTTATTCCGCCACCTTCAGAAGAATGTTTAACTACTATTTATGCGCCTGCGCCGGGGCTTTCCGCGCCAGAGATATTGAACTTTGGCAGGTGCTGTTTAGTCGCGGCGTAGAGGGCGGGATCCGCGTTTATCGTTAACGTTCTGCCTGATAAGCGAAGCGCCATCAGGCAGTAAATACCTGAGAAGCGCTCCTTGTTACATCTTAGCCCAGCTCACTCTCCGCTAGCGCTTTAAACACCATCGCTACGGCGTGCGCGCCGGGGTCCATGTTTCCGAGCAGGCTTTCGCTGCTCAGATACGATGCGCGACCCGCATTGGCTTTGCTCGACAAACAGGTTCGTTCGGCTCCCGCTTGCGCGGCGTCGAATGCGGCCTGCAGATTTTTCGGCTGTGTGAGCAGCGAGGTCAGGGCTGGTTGCAGCGCATCAATCATCGTGCGATCGCCTTCGTCTGCGCCGCCGTAGAACTTCATCTGCGCCAGCCCCGTATTTAGCGCTTCGACAACGTTAGCGCCCTGTTCCAGTTTCTGCCCGGCGGCGGTAAAGAAGATTGACATCAGCACACCGCTGGAACCGCCCATCACCACAGTCAGACGTTCGCCAATCAGCGCGAACAGCGTGGCAAGGTTATCCAGCGGCAGCTGCTGGCGATGCTGCAGGCTGGCAATTTCACGCGCGCCGGCGGCAAAGGTCGAACCGGTATCGCCATCGCCGACTTTGGCGTCCAGCGCATTCAGATGAGTCTCCAGATCGGAAAGGGTTGCGGTGACCAGCTCCACAACCCCGGCCACCAGGACGTTTGCCGAAGGCTGGAATTCCACGCGGGCGCTACGCTGAGATGACGCTACACAGGTGATTTCACGCGGTGGGACCGGCGTCGGCCAGTTGCTGGTTTCCACTTCGGTGAGCAGTGCTTTTTCGATGCTCTCTTCCAGCACGATGGCCGTCAGTGAGAAGCCTTTCATATCCAGCGCGGTGACCAGCGAGGCCGGGCCAATTAGCCAGTCGATACGCGAGTGCAGCGGGCTGCTGGCGAGTTCGCGGGTGATGATGGCCATTTCGGCCACGGAAACGCCGCCAAGATTATTAATCATCACCGCCAGACGACCGGTTTCAGGCAGGGCGGCCAGCAGTTTATCCACCATCAGGTTTACCACTTGCGCACTGTTTTGGGTGTCGATAACCGATGCGCCTGGTTCGCCGTGAATGCCCATACCCAGCTCCGCATGACCCGGATGATGACGAGGGGCTGCGTCGGTTTCTTGCGGCAGATGACAGCTGGAAAGCGCTACGCCCAGGCTAAAGGTGTTGCTGGCTGCGTACTGCGCTTCACGCAGGACGGTGGCGAGGTTATAGCCGCGTTCGGCAAAATAGCCTGCGATTTTATGCACCAGGATAGTTCCCGCAATGCCACGTGGGTGTTTGTTATCCGGCAGGGAGATGTCGTCGCCGACAATCAGCATTTCAACGTTATAGCCAAGGCGACGCGCCTTCTCGGCGGCGAGACCGAAATTAAGACGGTCACCGGTGTAGTTTTTCACAATCAACAAACAGCCAGCCTCACCGGTCACCGCCTGAATGGCGGTCAGTACTGCATCCACGCTCGGGGAGGCGAAAACATCGCCGCAGACCGCAGCGGTTAGCATGCCTTTACCGATAAACCCAACGTGCGCGGGTTCGTGTCCCGAACCGCCGCCGGAAATGACCGCTACGTTATTTTTATTAAGGTCACGACGGACTACGATGCGAATGGCCGGATCGCTTTCCAGACGCGCCAGGTTATTCCATGGGCTGGCGATAATCGCCCCGTCGATGACGTCGCTCACGAGATGGGTGCGTTGGTTAAAAAAGAATTGAGACATAACGGCTCCTCGAGGTTGAGTGAAAGACAAACCCCCGAATGTAGGATCATGGTGCGGAGGCAATGAAGAGATTCTGGCGAAGTCAGCGTGGAAAAAAACAACGCTAAAATGAGTTTCATTACGGAACGTTGATGCTGTTTTTTGTTCCGAAATGAAACTTAAAAAAGCTGGGAATGATCATAATGCGAGCTCGCTCGACTTTTTTCTCCTGCGATCAGCGCCGCTCATACGGCGCAGCCAGCCTTTTTTTGCCGGTTTTAATATAACTGCATGAGTAAAAGAGGAACTGAGCTTCGTGTTTGCCGGAGATTTGGGGGTAAATGTACGGATCGGGATCGCAAACCTTATCATTTTTGTGGATAAGCGTTCCAGAATGGAACGTGCGTCGTTTTTATCTGTTTCATATCAGAACAAAATGACGAAAGATTTTTTTGTTCACGCCTCGCCATACAGTTATTGCATCGCTCCGGTACCTCCTGTTTTTGCCGACAGCAACAGGCCAAACAGGTTAACGCCAGGGCTCACCATGTAAAAACATGTACTTATTTGAGGATGAAAGGAATGCTAAAAGTTATTCAATCTCCAGCCAAATATCTCCAGGGCCCTGACGCTTCCACCTTATTTGGTCAATACGCTAAAAATCTGGCGGACAGCTTTTTCGTGATTGCGGATGACTTCGTGATGAAGCTGGCGGGAGAGAAGGTTCTCAATGGCCTGCACAGCCACGACATTAGCTGCCACGCGGAACGCTTCAACGGTGAATGCAGCCATATTGAAATTAATCGCCTGATTGCCATTCTGAAACAGCACGGTTGCCGCGGCGTGGTTGGGATTGGCGGCGGGAAAACGTTGGATACCGCCAAAGCGATTGGTTACTACCAGAAGCTACCGGTGGTGGTGATCCCGACTATCGCCTCTACCGATGCGCCAACCAGCGCGCTGTCGGTTATCTATACCGAAGCCGGTGAGTTTGAAGAGTATCTGATCTACCCGAAAAACCCGGATATGGTGGTGATGGACACCGCAATCATTGCCAAAGCGCCGGTACGCCTGCTGGTGGCCGGGATGGGCGATGCGCTCTCAACCTGGTTTGAAGCGAAAGCCTGTTATGACGCCAGAGCGACCAGCATGGCGGGCGGACAGTCCACCGTAGCGGCGCTGAGCCTGGCGCGCCTGTGCTATGATACCCTGCTGGCGGAAGGCGAAAAGGCACGCTTTGCCGCGCAGGCTGGCGTGGTGACTGATGCGCTGGAGCGTATTGTCGAAGCGAACACTTACCTCAGCGGCATCGGCTTTGAAAGCAGCGGTCTTGCAGGGGCGCATGCTATCCACAACGGTTTTACGATTCTGGAAGAGTGTCACCATTTGTACCACGGTGAAAAAGTCGCCTTTGGTACGCTGGCGCAGCTGGTGCTGCAAAACAGCCCGATGGAAGAGATCGAAACCGTGCTGAATTTCTGTCAGAAAGTAGGCCTGCCGGTAACGTTAGCGGAAATGGGCGTGAAAGACGACATTGACGGCAAGATCATGGCCGTGGCCAAAGCGACCTGCGCGGAAGGTGAAACCATCCACAATATGCCGTTCCCGGTGACGCCTGAGAGCGTACATGCCGCGATACTGACGGCAGACCTGCTGGGACAGCAGTGGCTGGCGCGTTAATCAGTCGTCGGTAAGTTTTTATCCGGCATCTTCTCCCCCCTCTGACAGTCTCTGCCGGAGGGGTTGTCTATGGTAAAACAGCGGAAAGGGATATGACGACGCACACTCAGGACATTGGGAAGGAAGTCTCTTCGGTCATTGCCCAGTCATGGCATCGTTGCAGCAAGTTTATGCAGCGGGAAACCTGGCAGGCGCCGCATCAGGCGCAGGGCCTGACCTTTGAGTCGATCTGTCGTCGCAAAACAGCGCTGCTGACGATTGCTCAGGCCGCGCTGGAAGATGCCTGGGAGTTTATGGACGGCCGTCCGTGCGCGCTGTTAATTCTGGATGAATCAGCTTGTATTCTCAGCCGTTGCGGCGATCCGCAGACGGTGGAGCAACTGGCGGAGCTCGGTTTTCGCGACGGCAGTTACTGTGCGGAAAGCATTATTGGCAGCTGCGCGTTGTCGCTGGCGACGATGCCGGGGCAACCGACAAAAACCTCTGGCGATCAACACTTTAAACAGGCGTTGCATCCGTGGTCGTTCTGCTCTACGCCAGTATTCGATAACCATGGTCGACTGTTTGGCTCCATCTCGCTGTGCTGTCTGGTAGAGCATGAGTGCGTTTCTGATTTATCCCTGACGCTGGCGATTGCCAGAGAAGTCGGCAACTCATTGCTGACTGACAGCCTGCTGGCTGAATCCAACCGCCATCTGAACCAGATGTACGGGCTGCTGGAGAGTATGGATGATGGCGTGATGGCCTGGAACGAACAGGGCGTATTGCAGTTCCTCAATGCGCGCGCGGCTCTGCTTTTGCATCTCGACGCGCAGGCCAGCCAGGGGAAGAATATTAACGACCTGCTCAATCTCCCCATGCTGCTGCGTCGGGCGATCAAACATGCCCGCGGCCTGAATCATGTCGAAGTCACCTTTGAAAGCCAGCACCAGTTTGTTGATGCCGTCATCACCCTGAAACCGATTGTTGAAGAGCAGGGCAACAGCTTTATCCTGCTGCTGCATCCGGTGGAGCAAATGCGTCAACTGATGACCAGCCAGCTCGGCAAGGTGAGCCACACCTTTGAGCAGATGTCGACAGACGATCCAGAAACCCGACGTTTGATCCACTTTGGTCGTCAGGCGGCGAGGGGAAGTTTCCCGATCCTGCTGTGCGGGGAAGAGGGCGTCGGTAAAGAGCTACTGAGTCAGGCCATTCACAATGAAAGCGAACGCGCCAGCGGGCCGTATATCGCCGTGAACTGCCAGCTGTATGCCAACAGCGTACTGGGGCAGGATTTTATGGGCAGTGCGCCCACTGATGATGAAAACGGGCGGCTAAGCCGTCTTGAACTGGCGAACGGCGGCACGCTGTTTCTGGAAAAAATTGAATATCTGGCGCCGGAGTTACAATCCGCGTTGCTGCAGGTGATTAAGCAGGGCGTTTTAACCCGCCTGGATGCCCGGCGGCTGATTCCGGTGGATGTCAAAGTGATCGCTACCACCACGGTTGATCTCGCGAATCTGGTGGAGCAAAACCGCTTTAGCCGTCAGTTGTATTACGCGCTGCACTCTTTTGAGATCGTTATCCCGCCGCTGCGGGCGCGGCGTAACAGTATTCCATCGCTGATTTATACGCGGTTGAATAGCCTGAAAAAACGCTTTTCATCCAGCCTGAAGATCGACGACGACGCATTGGCACAGCTGGTGGCCTATTCGTGGCCGGGTAATGATTTTGAGCTGAACAGCATTATTGAAAACATCGCCATCAGCAGTGATAACGGCCATATTCGGCTGAGCAATCTGCCGGATTATCTGTTTGCCGAACGCCCTGGTCTGGAGACGGCATCTTCACTGCTGCCCGCCAGCCTGACCTTTACCGCCATCGAGAAAGAGGCGATTATCCATGCCGCCCGCGTGACCAGTGGGCGTGTTCAGGAGATGTCGCAACTGCTGAATATTGGTCGCACCACCTTGTGGCGTAAGATGAAGCAGTACGACATTGATGCCAGCCAGTTTAAGCGCAAACATCTGGAGTAGTTTCTTCGATTCTGGCCATCGAGAACAGCGCATCCGACAGCCGGTTGATATAACGCCTGGCCTCATCGCGTAACGTCAGCGTTCTGCCCATCGCGATGAGGATCCGCTCCAGCCGACGCGTCAGGGTTCGCGCAACGTGCAGCTGTGCCGATGCCAGATTTTTCCCCGGAATAACAAATTCTTTGAGCGGGCCGCTTTGCGCCATATTGCGGTCAATAAGCTGCTCCAGCGCCTGAATATCCTCTTCGCCAATACGCTGTTTTAAGCGTGTGAGTCCTTTCTGATCGCTGGCGAGTTCCGCCCCCAGTACGAACAGCATCTTCTGCATAGCGTGCAATTCCTGGCGTAGCTCGGCCTGGCGCGTGCTGGCATAGCAGACGCCAAGCTGGGAAATCAGTTCATCCACCGTGCCGTAGGCCTCAACGCGGATGTCGTCTTTATCGATACGGCTGCCGCCAAACAGCGCGGTCGTGCCGTTATCGCCGGTTCGGGTATAGATGCGGTACATTTATTTTATCTCGCTGAGAGGAAGAACTTTAACCAGTTGACCGGCATTGGCGCCGAGCGTGCGGATCTGTGCTGTCCCGACGCGGGTATGCCCGCAGACCAGCGCCCGATCCTCGGGCAACTGGGCATGGGTTAAGGCAATATCACCGGTGGCGTTGAGACCGAGACCCACGCGCAGCGTCGAACTTTTGGCCGCCAGTTTGCCGAGCGCCAGCGCGCAGTCATGATCGTCGCAACAGATTGCCCGGCAGGGAACGCCTTGCTCTTCCAGCCCCCAACACAGCTCATCAAGCACGCGAGTACCCTGCCAGCGTGAGTGATAAAACAGATGTACACCCGGTGATGAAAGTGACATTGCGCCCCCTGCGTTATCAGAATGCCTGACGGAAGAACTCGGCAATTTCTTTCTCGTTCCCTTTGCGCGGGTTGGAGAAGGCGTTGCCGTCCTTCAGCGCCATTTCCGCCATATACGGGAAATCGGCTTCTTTGACGCCCAGATCGCGCAGATGCTGCGGAATACCGATGTCGGCGGAGAGGCGGGCAATAGCATGAATGGCCAGCTCGGCGGCATCCATGGTGGAGAGTCCGTCCGTGTTCTCGCCCATAAACTCTGCGATGTCGGCAAATTTTTCCGGGTTAGCGATCAGGTTATAGCGCGCTACGTGCGGCAGCAGTACGGCATTCGCCACGCCGTGCGGCATGTCGTAAAGACCGCCAAGCTGATGCGCCATCGCGTGAACGTAGCCGAGGTTGGCGTTGTTGAAGGCCATACCCGCCAGCAGGGAGGCGTAGGCCATGTTCTCGCGAGCTTTCAGGTTGCTGCCCAGCGCCACGGCCTGACGCAAGTTACGGGCGATCAGGCGGATCGCCTGGATAGCGGCAGCGTCGGTGACCGGGTTGGCATCTTTGGAAATGTAGGCTTCCACGGCGTGGGTCAGGGCGTCCATCCCGGTGGCCGCAGTCAGTGGGGCTGGCTTGCCGAGCATCAGCAGCGGATCGTTAATGGAGACCGACGGCAGGTTGCGCCAGCTGACAATCACAAACTTCACTTTGGTTTTGGTATTGGTCAGCACGCAGTGGCGGGTGACTTCGCTGGCGGTCCCGGCAGTGGTATTCACCGCAACGATCGGCGGCAGCGGGTTGGTCAGGGTTTCAATCCCGGCATAGCTGTAGAGATCCCCTTCGTGAGTCGCGGCGATACCGATGCCTTTACCGCAGTCATGCGGGCTACCGCCGCCAACGGTAACGATGATGTCGCAATGCTCTTTCCGAAAGACCTCCAGGCCGTCGCGCACGTTGGTGTCTTTGGGGTTTGGCTCAACGCCGTCAAAAACCACGACGTCAATACCGGCTTCACGCAGATGTGTGAGGGTTTTATCTACCGCGCCGTCTTTAATCGCCCGCAGACCTTTATCAGTGACCAGCAGCGCTTTTTTACCGCCCAACAGTTTGCAGCGTTCGCCGACCACGGAAATAGCATTGGGGCCAAAGAAGTTCACATTTGGCACCAGGTAATCAAACATACGATAGCTCATAATATACCTTCTTAGATTTAAATTATAATTCAGAGAAACAATTCAATGCGGTTTCTGCTAATAATCTGTCTTGTTCGACGGTACCGCCACTTACGCCAACGGCACCGATTAATTCGCCGTTTAATATGACAGGTAAACCGCCGCCAAAAATAACAATTCGTTGTTGATTGGTGAGCTGCAAGCCATATAGAGAGGCACCTGGTTGTACCGCATCGGTAATTTCATGGGTACCCTGTCGCAGGCAGCAGGCGGTATAAGCTTTATTAAGAGAGATATCACAGCTGGTGACAAACGCGTCGTCCATACGTTGCATTAGCAGCGTGTTCCCGCCGTGATCCACCACGGAAAACACCACCGGAACGTTGATTTCAAGCGCTTTAGCCTCGACGGCCTGCGCCATTTTCTTTGCAGCCGCCAGCGTAATGGTGGCGATTTGTTGGCTCTTATTCACAGTCTCTCCTGAAAAGGTTGTAGGGCTGAGGTCACGAAAATATCGCGCAACAGCTATTTTTATCATTGGCTTTATCTTATTTTCTCGCCCCGCGTTATTAAGTCAATAGGGTGGGAATTTCAAAAATATTACGTTCAGTTTCCTGTTGCGGTGTTTATTGATAATGATCATTTAACCTCGTCACAATTCGCGGTGAATATTCCTGAGCCGCGTTTCAATATGAAACGATGGTTTTTTATTACGTGCCAAATTGGAACGAAATTAATTTTATTTTTTTATTGTCCTGCTCATTTAGAGTTCGGCTATTGCTGATGAAAGGCGAATGCCGGGTGTTGTGTCCCCGGCAATACGGCCCGGCGTCCCTATTTTTTATCTTTTGAGTCCATAAACTATGAGAAGATCAAAACGATTCGAAGTGCTTGCCCAGCGGCCTGTAAATCAGGATGGGCTAATTGGCGAATGGCCTGAAGAGGGGCTGATCGCAATGGAAAGCCCTTACGATCCGGCTTCGTCGGTGAAGGTGGAAAATGGTCGTATTGTTGAGCTGGACGGCAAGAGCCGCGCCGAGTTCGACATGATTGACCGGTTCATTGCCGATTACGCGATTAACGTGCCCGAGGCCGAGCGCGCCATGCAGCTCGACGCGCTGGAGATCGCCAGAATGCTGGTGGATATCCACGTCAGTCGGGAAGAGATCATTGCCATTACGACTGCCATCACCCCGGCGAAAGCGGTGGAGGTGATGGCGCAAATGAACGTGGTGGAGATGATGATGGCGCTGCAAAAAATGCGCGCCAGACGCACCCCATCCAATCAGTGCCACGTGACCAACCTGAAAGATAACCCGGTACAGATTGCTGCCGACGCTGCTGAAGCGGGGATCCGTGGCTTTTCCGAACAGGAAACAACGGTCGGGATCGCCCGCTATGCGCCGTTTAACGCCCTGGCGCTGCTGGTGGGGTCCCAATGCGGTCGCCCCGGCGTGCTGACGCAATGCTCCGTTGAAGAGGCCACGGAGCTGGAACTGGGAATGCGCGGGCTAACCAGCTACGCCGAAACGGTGTCGGTATATGGCACGGAGTCGGTGTTTACCGATGGCGATGATACGCCGTGGTCAAAAGCGTTTCTTGCCTCGGCGTATGCTTCTCGTGGTCTGAAGATGCGCTACACCTCCGGCACCGGTTCGGAAGCGCTGATGGGCTATTCCGAAAGTAAATCGATGCTTTATCTGGAGTCGCGTTGCATTTTTATCACCAAAGGCGCGGGCGTACAGGGGTTACAAAACGGTGCGGTCAGCTGTATCGGCATGACCGGCGCTGTGCCGTCGGGGATTCGCGCGGTGCTGGCGGAAAACCTGATTGCCTCGATGCTCGACCTTGAAGTGGCCTCCGCCAATGACCAGACCTTTTCCCACTCCGATATTCGTCGTACTGCCCGCACCCTGATGCAGATGCTGCCGGGCACCGACTTTATCTTCTCCGGCTATAGCGCGGTACCGAACTACGACAACATGTTTGCCGGGTCGAACTTCGACGCTGAAGACTTCGATGATTACAACATTCTGCAACGCGATCTGATGGTTGATGGGGGCCTGCGTCCGGTCACGGAAGAGGAGACAATCGCCATTCGCAATAAGGCCGCGCGCGCCATTCAGGCGGTGTTCCGCGAACTGGGCCTGCCGCTGATTAGCGATGAAGAGGTGGAGGCCGCCACTTACGCTCACGGCAGCAAAGATATGCCCGCGCGCAATGTGGTGGAAGATTTGGCTGCCGTGGAAGAGATGATGAAACGCAATATCACCGGGCTGGATATCGTCGGCGCGTTGAGTTCCAGCGGCTTCGAAGACATCGCCAGCAATATCCTCAACATGCTGAGGCAGCGTGTTACTGGTGATTACCTGCAAACGTCGGCCATTCTGGATCGTCAGTTCGACGTCGTCAGCGCCGTTAATGACATCAACGACTATCAGGGACCCGGCACCGGCTATCGCATCTCTGCCGAACGTTGGGCGGAAATTAAAAATATTGCGGGCGTGGTTCAGCCCGGCTCGATCGAATAAGGCGGTACACAGTGGAATGCACAACTGAACGTAAGCCGGTTTTCACCTTACAGGTGAGCGAAGGCGAGGCGGCTAAAGTGGACGAACGCGTGGATGAAGTCGTGATAGGCGTCGGCCCGGCCTTTGATAAGTATCAGCACAAAACACTGATTGATATGCCGCACAAAGCGATTTTGAAAGAGCTGGTTGCCGGCATTGAAGAAGAGGGGCTGCATGCACGGGTGGTGAGGATTCTGCGCACTTCTGATGTTTCATTTATGGCATGGGATGCGGCAAATCTCAGCGGTTCTGGCATCGGGATTGGTATCCAGTCGAAAGGAACCACGGTGATTCATCAGCGCGATCTGCTGCCTCTGAGCAACCTTGAGCTGTTCTCTCAGGCTCCGCTGCTGACGCTGGAAACCTATCGCCAGATTGGTAAAAACGCCGCGCGCTATGCACGTAAAGAGTCGCCTTCGCCAGTGCCAGTGGTTAATGACCAGATGGTACGCCCCAAATTTATGGCCAAGGCCGCGCTGTTTCATATCAAAGAGACCAAACACGTGGTGCAGGATGCTGCGCCTGTCACGCTGCATATTGCACTCGTAAGGGAATGACCATGAACGACAACATCATGACCGCGCAGGATTATCCATTAGCGACTCGCTGCCCGGAGAAAATCCAGACTCCTACCGGCAAACCGCTAACCGAGATTACCCTTGAGAATGTGCTGGCGGGTCGCGTAGGTCCGCAGGATGTGCGTATTTCTCAGCAAACGCTGGAGTACCAGGCGCAGATTGCCGAACAGATGCAGCGTCACGCCGTGGCGCGTAATTTCCGTCGTGCGGCGGAGCTTATAGCAATCCCGGATGCCCGTATTCTTGAAATTTATAACGCGCTGCGGCCGTTTCGTTCTTCATTCGCCGAGCTTCAGGCCATTGCCGATGAACTGGAACATACCTGGCATGCCACGGTGAACGCCGGGTTTGTCCGCGAGTCGGCAGAGGTGTATCTGCAGAGAAACAAGCTGCGTAAAGGCAGCCAGTGACGGAGGTTGTATGCCGTTAATTGCAGGGATTGATATCGGCAACGCCACCACCGAAGTGGCGTTGGCGCAGCATGGCCGGTTTATCGCCAGCGGAATTGTCGCCACGACCGGTATGAAAGGTACACGGGACAATATTGCCGGGGTGGTGGCCTCCCTGCAGCAGGCGCTGAATAACACCCCGTGGTCGCTTCAGGACGTGGCGAAAATCTGCATCAACGAGGCGGCACCGGTGATTGGCGATGTGGCGATGGAAACCATCACTGAAACCATCATTACCGAATCAACAATGATTGGGCATAACCCGCAAACGCCCGGCGGCGTTGGCGTGGGAATGGGAACCACCATCGCCGTGGAGAAGCTGGCGGCGTTGAGTGAAGATCGGTTTGCCCAGGGCTGGATCCCGCTGGTCGGTGAGGAGAGGGATTTCCTCGAGGCGGTTTGGTATATCAATGAGGCGCTGGATCGCGGGGTCAACGTGGTGGCGGCGATCCTGAAAAAAGATGATGGCGTGCTGGTGAACAATCGTCTGCGTCGAACAATGCCGGTGGTAGATGAAGTCACCCTGCTGGAGAAGGTGCCGGAAGGTGTGCTGGCGGCGGTGGAAGTGGCGGCCCCAGGACAGGTGGTGCGTGTGCTGTCGAATCCTTACGGCATCGCGACCTTCTTTACCCTGACGCCCGAGGAAACGCAAACCATCGTCCCCATCGCCAGGGCGCTAATTGGCAACCGTTCCGCCGTGGTGCTGAAAACCCCGCAGGGTGATGTGCGCTCAAGGGTGATCCCGGCGGGTAAGATCTTTATCCGCGGCGAAAAGCGTGGTGGTGAAGCCGACGTAGCGCAAGGCGCACAGGCCATTATGCAGGCGATGAGCACCTGTGCGCCCGTGTGCGATATTCGTGGTGAAGCAGGTACGCATGCAGGCGGCATGCTGGAGCGGGTGCGTAAAGTGATGGCCTCGCTGACCGGTCACGACATGAACGCGGTGTATATTCAGGATCTGTTGGCGGTGGATACGTTTATTCCCCGCAAGGTGCAGGGCGGTATTGCCGGGGAGTGTTCAATGGAGAACGCCGTAGGCATTGCGGCGATGGTGAAATCCGATCGCTTACAGATGCAGGCCATCGCCAGTGAGCTGAGCGCCCGTTTAAACATCCCGGTTGAAGTCGGCGGAGTGGAGGCCAACATGGCTGTCGCCGGTGCGTTAACAACGCCCGGATGTGCTGCACCGCTGGCGATCCTCGATTTAGGCGCAGGCTCCACCGATGCCGCCATTATCAATAGCGATGGCGTTGTGAAAGCGGTCCATCTGGCTGGCGCGGGGAATATGGTCAGCCTGTTGATTCAAACCGAGCTGGGCTTAAGCGACCAGTTTTTGGCGGAGGAAATTAAAAAATACCCGCTGGCAAAAGTGGAGAGCCTGTTCAGCATTCGCCACGAGAACGGCGCGGTGGAGTTTTTTCGCGAACCGCTCAGTCCGTCAGTGTTTGCCAAAGTCGTTTATCTGAAAGACGGCGAGCTGATCCCCGTAGATAACCAGACCTCGCTGGAAAAAATTCGGTTGGTGCGCCGACAGGCCAAAGAGAAAGTTTTTGTGACCAACTGCCTGCGCGCTTTACGCCAGGTGTCACCCGGCGGCTCTATTCGCGATATGACTTTTGTGGTGCTGGTGGGCGGCTCCTCGCTGGATTTCGAAATCCCGCAGATGATCACCGACGCGCTGGCGCATTACGGCGTGGTTGCCGGACAGGGCAACATCCGTGGTACCGAAGGGCCGCGTAATGCGGTAGCGACCGGGCTGGTTTTGGCCGGGATAGCGAATTAATCGTGCAGAAAACAGCCGCCGCAAGCGTTTAGCTGCGGGGTAAATCAAATAAAGGTGATGTTCTCTTTGATATCCCGGCGGAGTTGGGTACATAGTATAAATGTGTCTCTCACGTGGTTAATTTTAAGGATAAGAGCATGCCAACAGCAATTGAGAAAGCATTGGATTTTATTGGTGGTATGAACACTTCGGCGTCAGTACCCCATTCAATGGATGAAAGTACCGCTAAGGGAATCTTAAAGTATTTGCATGACTTAGGTGTGCCAGCAAGCCCAGAAGCTGTGATGGCACGGGGTGAGCAGGAGGGATGGAATCCCGAGTTCACGAAAAAAGTGGCCGGATGGGCAGAAAAAGTGGCCTCCGGTAACCGCATCCTTATCAAGAACCCAGAGTATTTTTCAACTTATATGCAGGAGCAGCTCAAAGAGCTAGTTTGAGCTGACTATCGAATCAAACTCTAACGGACGTTTCCATCTCTGGATGGCAACGTCCAGAGGGGGACTGTGACCAGCTTGTTGCTGGACAGAGGCATCCCATAATATATCTTCAGGCCCCGCCTGCCGTATTCTTCCCGGCTCTCATTTCACATTTTAGTGCGAACAGATATTGATTTGTTCCAGCAGGAATCCTTTTGGCTCGCGCCAACAGCTACGGAAGAACCCCCAAAAAAAAGGACCTGCGATTTCTCGCAAGTCCTTGAATCTTGGTGGCCCCTGCTGGACTTGAACCAGCGACCAAGCGATTATGAGTCATAAAATTGGCATGTTTTTAATTGTTCGTCATTGTCTCTATTTGTATTTTTAATTGTCTATAATCAATCAGTTATGAAGTTATTTTTGTTTCTGATTGGTTCTCTCATTTCCCCATTGTACTATCCTTACCTGACCCGTTACCTGACCCGAAATGGGCATCGGGTCAGGTAACGCATATTCTTAGAAAGGTAAACTTATGGCCGCTAATCTTACCGAGACTGCTATACGTGGATTGAAGACAAAAAGCACGGCGTACTACGTGTGGAGCAACAGCGCTCAACGTGGTACTGGCAGGCTTGGCGTTAAGGTTCAGCCTTCAGGCAGCAAAGTTTTTTATTTCCGTTACTACGTTGAGAAAGGGAAGAAAGAAAAGTTCATCCAGTTGGGCATCTGGCCTGAGATGAAACTGGTGACGGCCAATGAGCTGGCGAAAAAGTATGGTGCCTGGCTTGTTGAAGGAAAAGAGCCCCAGCAAGAGCTTGAGCAACAGCGCCTGGCCGAACAGCACATCATGCAGATCCATCGTTCTCAAGGATCGTTTGAAGAACTGGTGCATGGTTACGTTAATAAGATGAAGCTCGACAATAAGCGGACCTGGGCCGATGTACTGAAGCGTCTTGAAAAAGAGTGCTATTCAGTCATTCCTCGCGAGACCAAAGCGAAAGATGTCACGCCCTTACAGATCAAAACCATCCTCTCAGGCATTATCCAGCGTGATGCGGTGGTCCATGCAAACCGAATTCGTTCCTATCTGATGGCGGCATTCAACTATGGGCTTAAAGCCGATAACGATCCGATGAATACCAGCGTGGGTATCACGTTTGGTCTTGAAGTTAACCCGGTCTCGGCCATACCGAAACAGTCTTCGGCGGAAAAAGTGGGTGATACATGGTTAACGCTGGAAGAGTTGCGTGTTGTCATGGAACAGTTCGTCGAGGCCACCAACGTTGGGCCGCTGATGCAGCATCTGATTCGCTTCTGTGTTTATGCTGGTGGGCAGCGTCCGTTTGAAATGATTGCCAGCCAGTGGAGTGCTATTGATTGGCAACAAAAGACGTTGCTGGTCATAGCCGATGTATCGAAAAACAAGCGTGAGCATCTGATCCCGCTGACTGAATCGGCACTACAGGAATTAGCCTCAGTTAAAGAGCTGACTAAGGAAAGTAACAGTCCCTATATCTTTCCGTTATCAACGAACGGTGAGCGCCCAGTGCGCACGGATAGTCTGGCGCGTTCCATCATGTATTTTCGGGCCTTTAATCCTGAGTTTAAAGTTTTCACGGCGCGAGATTTACGCCGTACCTGTAAAACGCTGATGGGGGAGGCGGGGATCAGCAAAGAGATCCGCGACCGTATCCAGAATCACGCTTTGAATGACGTCAGCTCGAAACACTATGATCGTTATGATTACTTGCCTGAAAAGCGCAGGGCGCTTGAGATCTGGGAAGATAGGGTCAACAACTATCAGCGACAGCAGGAAAACAACGTTGTGAACTTGTTTGGACGGAGGTAAGAGCTTGGCAAAATATGAGCTTAATTCAGCAGAAGAGCGGTATCAACCGGGCTCTGGAGACCTGGTGCTGGCTAATAAGTTAGGGATCACAGATGAAGAGGAAATGGAGGCGCTGGAATCTGGCCTGCTGCTGATGCTTTATGAACAGCTATTTATCGAAGGCCAGCCGCCAGCGGCGCTGGCTTTTGAGCATATCAGTGGCTGGCATCGTCAATGGCTGGGGAATGTATACGACTGGGCGGGGAGATTGCGTAATGCCAACTTAACCAAGGACGGTTTCCAGTTTGCCGCTGCCGACAGAATTCCACTGCTTCTGGATGGTTTCGAGAGGCAATTTCTATCCAGGTCTGGTGAGCTGAAATCTCTGGCTCGTCCAGAGCTGGTTCGTTATCTGGCTGAATGTCATGTGGAATTTATTTTGATCCATCCATTCAGAGAAGGTAACGGGCGTCTGTCACGGCTTCTTTGCGATGTGCTGGCTGTGTTGGCGGGGAAGGGCTTACTGGACTATAGCCTGTGGGATGAGCACAAGGCATTTTACTTCAGGGCAATACAGGCAGGTGTCTCAGGAAACTACAGCCCTATGATGCAATTGGTGAACGATACCTTGCCAGACTAGCGGGCGAGACCCACGGCTTTCGCCTGCGCCTGATTTTTTTTGAGTTGCTGCTCAATTTTTTGCACAGAAACACCGGTTTCTATCGCAGTCGAACTGGCAACAGTACGATAGATTTGAGTTTTAGTGATCTGGCTGTGTACTGTTTTTTTTGTCATTTTGAAGCCCTCGTTTTGCTGCACTGATTCTAGTTCGGAAGGGAACTGCCCGCAAGGCTGTTATCAGTTAGGAGAAAGTTGTGAATACCGGCACTACTCGTAGAGTAGTACCGTGCTTCTCTTCGCTTGAAATGATGAAAATTCTGTCCTTTCGTTAAATATTTTTTAAATTTATCGCTCCATTTTGATACAATGCCTTGTAAAATATAAGGTTAATGTATTGGTGGTGATAAATGCAAAACAATTCCAATTCCAATTCCAATTCCAATTCCAATTTTTTCGATGCTACTGATCTTTTTAAAATTCCTGAGCAGCTGAATATCCCTGATGGTTTATGTAGTGCTGGTGACTTCTCTAAAAAATTTCATGTGAGACTGGAGGATATCATTTCCACATGGCTGGACAATAAAATTAACTTGTATGTTAATCTTCGTTCAGAATACTGTCGAATCAATCGTTATGCTAATAAAGAAGAACACCGCTACGATACTTTTGACATCAGTGTTGGTAGAGACTTCTATCAACATGAAAAAAGCCCACAGGCTGCCACAAGGAGTTTCATACCTTGCGCTCAATCTGAAATAAAAGAGGATACAAATTTCAATAGGAGTAGTTTTTATAAATATGTTTACAATGGATATGCTAGTGGCTTTTGGCGACTGCAGCCTACCAACACCACTCACTTGGTAAAAGATAATTACAATCTTAAAAATGCTAATGAATTGTGGGATGAAATTCCAGAAGAGGTTAAAGTTTTTGGTCGGGATGATAAGGATTATTTAATTTTTGATAAAAATATCTTTGTCTCTCATGAATGCTTGTATATTGATAACTTTGGGTGCCAAGAATTATCCCGATTTTTTACAATTAAAGAAAATGAAATTCATGAAGTGGAAGGTTATTATATACAAAGCTTTATTGTTTTAATGTTGCTTAAAATAAGTTTTTCAGAAAAAGATGGTAAAATTAATCGTTTAAACGCAGCTGATATATTGAATGTGGTGAGGAATGACTGTCATATATCCTTAAAGGATGTTAGCGATAAAAGTATATCTAGATGGGTTAACGACTCTTTAATAGAAGAGGGACAGTTATCTTTAGCTGTTGAGGATGGTCGCCTTTCTACAGTAAAGGATAATGTTATATATTTGCTTATTAAATACGGTCATGCAAATCGTACATCAAAAGAATTGGCTAATTTATTGAGCAAGGAGGGGGACGGCTATCAATTACAGCAGAGCATTACATCGTCGCAATTAGTGAACTATATTGATGCTCTTGTTCTCAAGTATGCATCACTTCATTTTAAATAAATATCTCAATAAGGTTCTCAATAGACATTAGCTTAATGGGGACCCATCTTCTTTAAATTTTGATTTGAATCGTACAAACTGCCTCTGTCGAAACGAAGGAGGCAGTATGAGTACAACATCTAACATTCCAACCCCTGAACAACGGCAGCAAATTCTGCATGTCTACGGTGAGAAAGGTGACCGTCTGGTCCGGGAAAAAGAGCGCCAGTATATCACTTCGATTTCTCGCTCGACAGCCTGGAAGCTCGAAAAGGCTGGCAAGTTTCCCCAACGTAAATCACTTGGGGCGAAGTCGTGTGGCTGGTTGCTTAGTGATCTTTTGTACTGGATAAATGAAAGATAGTCATCAAAAATTTATTAGAACAACATTAATTATTTCTAAAAGTGAGGCACGATGAATGTATGTCTAAGATAAATAGATCTAAACAAGATCAAGAGCTCTGTCTTGAATTTCAGATACTACCTACTTTTGTGCAACGGTTAATAAGCTACATACATTACAAAACAGGAGCTCGCGCTGAACTTATTTTAATCGTATTACTTGGGGTAATGGCATTTTCCTGCCAGGATAAATTTGATGTTCAGATTAAAAACGGGAGAACATTTACATCACTTTATCTCCTTTTATTAGCACGTTCAGGTAGCAGGAAATCAACAGTATTCAAAGCACTGATGGAAACAATCCATCAAATGGAAAAGGAACTGAAGAATATCTTTCTGGAAAAGGAAAAACTTTATGAACTGAAAAAATTATCTTGGGATACGGAATTAAAAGAACTTAAAAAGCAATTTAGCAAAGCTGTTCGCCAGAAGGTTAATGTAGCTGAAACACGCGAAGCACTGGAGGAATGTCAGAAAAGTGGACCGGTAGCACCCGTAAGAAAGTATCTGACTAAAAATGATTCGACAAGCGAGGGACTTAAAAAGACATTAGCTCTGGGATCTCCGTCATTAATGCTCGGTTCTGATGAAGCAGGAGGGGTGTTTGACAGTAGCCTTTTTCGCGATATATCAGTACTCAACTCTCTTTGGGGAGAAGGGAGAATCTCAGACAGTAGAGCATCTCGTGACAGCTACGATGTTGATGATGTCCGGCTGACCATATTGCTTTTACTGCAACCTACATTATTTAACGACTTTATAAACAAGCAAGGAAAAAAGTTAAGAAATTCAGGGTTCTTAGCCCGTTTATTATTAATCGATCTTGAGCAAATACCTGAATTGTGCGATATCCCTGATGCCTGTTCATGGTCTGATGAGCCAGGGCTTGATGGTTTTTTATCTATTCTCGTTAAGCATTTACAAGACGGGATAGAGCGTAGAGAAAAAAATGAAGAACGTATCTGTATTACTTTATCTGAAGAGGCGAGAGCGTTATGGGATACACACAACAAACGAATCAGGGAACTCATGCAACCAGGAGAGGAGTTGCATCACTATGATGATGTTGGTTCCAGAATTATGGAGCAAGTTACGAGAATTGCAGCAGTAATACAAATGTTTATTACACCCGAATCATCAATAATTACTAAGGATACTTTTCTATCAGCAGTTAAAATAAGCGAATGGTGTACTACTCATTTAATTTTAAAAGTAGACGCTAACAGAAAACCTAGCGAGAAAGAAAAATTGTTATTTTGGCTTGAGGAACATGTTATCACTAATAAGTCCTTCGACTTCAGGAGGCATAGCATTCGTAGAGATGGCCCAAATTCTCTTAGGAACATAGAGCACCTGATACCCGTTTTAAAGGAACTTGAAAAAGATGGTAAGGTACAGTTATTTAAAGAGGATGGAATTGACTATGTTAAATTTACTGGTTCAGAAGCGAAATCTAGTGATTTGGCTAAAGCATTAAACATACCGTTAATTTCATCCGGATCTATTGGCTTTAATAAGTTGCCAAATAATAAATAACTTCAGAGTAGCTAAAGTCTTTCTGGAAAATATTTTTTTGTTCTAAAGTTCAATAACCATGCGGCATCAACTTAAATTACTAGGGAGGTCAATTCATGATTTTAAGGTGGTATATGTAATATACCTTAATTAAGGTTCCATACCTAATTATTAATTATCAACAGTAACTCCCCTGCAGGAGTTACAGCCAACATCACATGGGTAGCATGAGGGCTACCCATTATCCAAAGATTATTATTTACATACTTAAGGATTATTATGGAATCACAATATTCACTTACCAATGAAGAAATCCATGACTTGGTAGAAATAGCCTCCAGAAAGTATAGATCACCCATTGACCTAAATATTCTCAACCCACTGCTTAACATGGTCTACGGCACACTGATGAAGAATAACCGAATACTAGGTATTCGTACTGACTCGAGATTCGCTCAGTCCCATGTACCAGGAGAGCCTGATCTACCAATATGCTTCCAGCGGGATGATGAGCAGGCAATCACTCGCTTCTACGAGTCACTGAAAAGCCAGTTACGAGCAGATCATAACCGGTCCAGAAGACCGGGAGATCCGACATTACCATCTTATGGATGGTGCAGGGAACGCGATACAAGCGTACACCCACATTATCACCTTGTGTTGTTGTTCAATGCAGACGTCTATGGGTACCTGGGGAATTACCAGGACCCCGATGCTGACAATATGGCTACCCGAATACAGAAAGCCTGGTGCAGTGCTTTAGGGCTTGATTACCCAGATTACGCAGCATTAACTGAATTTCCACCAAATACTGTTTACAGGTTTAGCAGATTTGATGCACTGGATCGTAACCCAGTCTACTGGAATTTCCTGGTTCGACTGGCGTATTTGGCCAAAACCAGAACTAAGGATGTCCACAGCGGTTACCGCAACTTTGGCACCAGCCAGTGCCTAGGTTACATAACTCGTTGAGTGTAAGAGACAATCCGATCATGGTCACATTGTAGGCAGATTCCGTTAAGGAATCTTTGAATCGTACATCGATCCCCTGCTACAACCTGCTACATGTAGCAGCTGTAGCAGGGCACTAACGATGAATCTGCGGACTTGTTCTATGAGATTCGCTCTTCCTAGTACTGCTTCAAACCTCCAACTGGGCTATCAGTGAATCAGGTTCTACATCGACGTTCAGATTGATGCGTGACCGTTAAGTTCCTGACGAGCATCAAGTCCACCTAGAGTCCGCATTGGCTAAAATGGCAAAGAAAATTTTAAAGGGAATGAAAGGAATGCAATTTATAGCTAACGGCCCCGACATCCCCGAGTCACTCCTAGAGGCGCATGAAGAGGGGCGAGTGGTGTTTTTTTGTGGTGCAGGTATTTCCTATCCCGCATGTCTGCCTGGGTTTAAGGGTTTGGTGGAGCAAATTTATCGGCTGAACGGGACTGAACCTTCAGCCATTGAGCAAGAGGTCTTCAAACGCGGACAATACGACGCCACACTGGACCTTCTTGAACGCCGACTACCTGGGCAGCGCTTAGCCGTTCGCCGCGCACTTACTGAAGCGCTGAAACCAAAGCTACGTCGTAAGGGGGCCACCGATACACAGGCAGCGTTATTACGATTGGCTCGCGATCGCGAAGGCTCACTGCGGTTGGTTACAACTAACTTCGACCGCATTTTTCACGTTGCAGGCAAACGAACGAATCAAACTTTCCAATCGTACTCGGCGCCAATGTTGCCTATTCCTAAGAATAGCCGATGGAACGGACTCGTCTTTTTGCACGGACTGCTACCCGAAAAAATGGATGAAACCGCCCTGAATCGTCTAGTAATCACCAGCGGTGATTTCGGATTGGCTTACCTAACAGAGCGTTGGGCTGCCCGCTTCGTTAGCGAACTATTCCGTAACTACGTAGTTTGCTTCGTGGGCTACAGTATTAACGATCCTGTTCTACGTTACATGATGGATGCACTAGCAGCCGACCGAATGCAGGGGGAAGCATCACCACAGGCCTGGGCTCTGGGCGATTGTGAGCCAGGGCAAGAGCACCAAAAGACTATAGAATGGGAAGCCAAGGGGGTCACACCCATTCTTTACAGTGTACCTGCTGGTAGCTATGACCATTCAGCTTTGCACCAGACTCTTATTGCTTGGTCAGACACATACCGCGACGGAGTGCAGGGTAAAGAAGCTATCGTCGTTAAACACGCACGGGCTTTACCACATGAAAGCACGCAACAAGACAACTTCGTCGGGCGGATGCTCTGGGCTTTATCGGATAAATCAGGTTTACCGGCGAAACTGTTCGCTGGATTCAATCCTGTTCCTGCTCTGGACTGGTTATTAAATGCTTTTGCGCAAGATCAATTTGGGCATGGAGATTTAACCCGTTTTGGAGTACAGCCCAAAGATGAAGTGGACACTAAGTTACGCTTCAGCTTAATTCGACGACCTGCGCCCTATCACCGTGCTCCACAGATGCTTATTGCCTCTGGTGGCGCTACGAGCAGCGAATGGGATGATGTTATGCTCCAATTGGCCCGCTGGCTCGTGCGCCATTTGGATGACCCTAGACTAATCATCTGGATTGCGGAACGCGGTGGACAGGTACACGACCGTTGGTCGTGGGAAATTACCCATGAACTGGATCGCTTAGCTTCTTTGGAGTCTGAAGGCAAAATTTCTGAATTGAATGAAATACGCTTGCATGCGCCTAAAGCGATTCCAGGTCCTCTGATGCGCATCTTGTGGCACCTACTGCTAAGTGGTCGAGTGAAATCACCATGGCCTTCTCATGATCTTTATCGTTGGAAGGGGCGCCTTAAGCGGGAAGGTTTGACAACCTTATTGCGTTTGGAGTTTAGGGGGTTACTCGCACCCAAGATTATATTGAAGAAGCCCTTTCACTGGACCGAAGATACGAACAATGCAGACGAACCAACACGGATTAAACAATTGGTGGACTGGGAACTTGCATTGTCAGCTAATCACGTGCGTTCAGCATTAAAAGACTTGGCCGCCGAGAGTTTCAAACCTTTCCTACCATTACTGCAAGAAGATTTACAGCAGCTATTACGTGATACGTTGGATCTATTGAATGTACTTGGTGAGGATAATGATCAGAGTGACCGATCACACTGGGATCTTCCATCAATCACACCACATTGGCAGAACCGCGGGTTCCGTGACTGGATAATTTTGATCGAGTTGCTGCGTGATGCATGGCTGGCTATTCACGAGAATGATAGTGTCCGTGCGATACGAATAGCGCAGAACTGGTTCTCTCTGCCTTATCCTACTTTCAAACGGCTAGCCTTTTTTGCCGCCAGCCAGGATAGTGCCATTCCGCCTAAGGAATGGGTTGATTGGCTATTGGTCGATGAAGCATGGTGGCTTTGGTCTACAGATACAGGACGGGAGGTATTCAGGCTACTCGTTTTGCAGGGACATCATTTGACCGGGTCGGCACAAGAACGCCTTGAAGTAGCGATTTTGGCAGGGCCACCGCGCGAAATGTACCGTGATGAACTTGAGGAAGATCGGTGGCAAGGTCTGGTGGCTCGGTCTGTGTGGTTACATCTGGCTAAACTAAAGTCATCAGGTCTAATTCTTGGAGAATCTGCTGCTACGCGATTAGTAGAAATATCCAATATATACCCGCAATGGCAATTGGCAGCTAACGAGCGTGACGAATTCTCACACTGGATGAGTGGTACTGGTGACCCGGATTATGAGGACAGTCGAGAGGTGGATATTGCTCCTCGTAGGCGACAAGACCTAGTGCAATGGCTAACAAAGCCAACACCAGAAAGACAATCTTATTACGAAGATACCTGGCGTGACGTTTGCCGCACACGCTTTTTTCATAGTTTGTACGCATTGTGCGATCTGGCACAAAATAACGTTTGGCCGGCGGACCGATGGCGTGAGGCTTTGCAGACTTGGGCCGAAGAAGAGGCTGTATTGCGCTCTTGGCGATATGCCTCGCGGTTGGTGATAACTATGCCTGATAACCTGCTTCATGAGATTGCACAAAGCTTAACTTGGTGGATGGAAGCAGTATCAAAGTCGATCAATAGTGATGAGAGCATGCTGCTGAAGCTTTGCCATCGAGTTCTGGCACTACCAATCGAAGTAGGTTCAGGTGCCCAAATCATCCATAATGGAGTCGAAACTTATGATGTCGTTGGCACTGCGATTAACCACCCCATTGGACATGTCACTCAAGTACTAATCAACCAGTGGTTCGAACTAAACCCTAACGATAATGATATGCTTCCTTCTTACCTCAAGCCTATATTCACCTCTTTGTGTGATGTAGAGGTTGAACGATTCCGCCATGGCCGCGTACTGCTTGGCTCACGGCTGATTGCTTTTTTCCGTGTAGATCGCCCTTGGACCGAAAAGCATCTTTTACCATTGTTTGACTGGAGCAATCCAGTAGAAGCAAAAGCTGTATGGGAAGGATTTCTATGGTCCCCACGTTTGTATCAGCCGCTGATGACTGCTTTTAAGTCACAGTTCCTGGATAGTGCAAACAACTACATAAACCTTGGTGAACACAGACAGCAATTCGCCGCTTTCCTCACCTATGCAGCATTGGACCCGACAGAGGGTTATACAGTAGAAGAGTTTAGAAATGCGATTGGAGTGCTTCCACCAGAAGGCTTGGAAGAGTCCGCACTAGCACTATCTCAGGAGCTTGAAGGCGCTGCTGAACAATGCGAAGACTACTGGCGGAATCGTGTGCAGCCATTCTGGCTAAAGATCTGGCCTAAATCTCGCGACCTGGCTACTCCACTAATCTCCGAATCATTGACTCGTTTAGTTATTGCTGCTCGGGGTGAATTCTCGGCAGCGTTGACACAAGTTCTGGACTGGTTGAAACCCATTGAACATCCGCACTATGTCGTACACAAACTGCACGAGTCAGGTTTGTGCAATCAATACCCTGCGGAGGCATTGCTGCTTTTAAGTATCATAATCACTGATGAAAAGTGGATGCCAGAGGAGTTAGGCCAATGCTTAGATGAGATTGTGCAAACCTCGCCACAGCTTGCACACGACGTAAAATATCAGCGGCTAATAAATAACTTAAGAAAGCGCGGCATTTAGTACTGGTGAGGGGAACACTTTGAAATCGGAAAAGTTCTATGCAGACTGCACTTAATGCGGTGGCATTTGACAGACCACTCATTCCAGAACGACAAAAAAAGATAGCATTACTTTCTTTTCGATTTGTACATCAAAGAGTAAGGGAAGCAAGGATGTCTGAACCAGCACATGAATTAATCGGGGCAAATGATTTTGAAAAGTGGCTGAATGAACGTAACAGTTGGCTTCAGACAGCTGCCAAACAGCTCATCGACAATAAACGTTTGCCGAGTGAGGTTGAACTCGCTGAGCTGGTTCGACTCTGCAAACTGGAAGCTGCCAAACAGAATGACCCAAGGTTCATGAAGGTAGTACCTGGCGCATTTTCGGCTGGATTGGTACAGCGAGTTGTACGAGTTGAAGAGGTAAGCCAAGTATTCGGTGTCAATGCCATCAAACCTGGGGCATCCTTACCTTTTGGGGCTGGCAGTTTAGCTGTAATCTATGGGCAGAATGGTTCAGGAAAAAGTAGTTTTTCTCGCCTACTCAAACAACTCTGCGGATCACGTTCAAAGGATGAAATCCGCCCGAATGTATTCAGTAACGAAGAGCATAAATGCAGCACTCAATGTCGAATCACTGTTGATGGTAAACCCGTAGAAATCACTTGGCAGGCTGGGGCTGAGGCTCATGCTATGCTCAAGTATGCCCAAGTATTTGATTCGAAGACTGCTACTCAATATATGGGCCGAACAGAATCAAGTTACGAACCGAGTAGCATGCGTTTCATCTCTTTGCTCATTCAGATCTCAGGAATGGTTTCTGAACAATTAGGTCGGGAGAAGGAAAAGCTCGTCAGTGCTCTTCCAGTTTTCCCAAATGACCTTGCGGAAACCGCCGAAAATACTTGGTTCTGCTCTCTTAAAGCCTCAGTCAGCGCTGAGAAAATTGAGGCATTTTGCCAATATGGAAATGATTTCGAAGATGAGCGTATCAAAGGTGAAGCTCTGTTAGCAGAGAAAGACATCAAGGGTCGCTTGGTTGCAATTGGTAAGGAAACTATTGCATTAGAAAGCATTAAGCAAGCCATGAAACTGTTGAAGGAGAGCCTAACGGACGGAAAAGCAGAGGAGTTGTTTAAGGCAAAAGAATTGGCTGTTGCAGCGAGAAAGGCGGCCAATATAGTTGCGCAACAGGTGTTCGCAACAGCTCCTCTACTAGGCGTTGGTGAAACTGCTTGGAAACAAATGTGGGATCAAGCGCGAAACTATTCTATTGCTCATGCTTACCATGGCCGCGATTTTCCCGTTACTACTGGGGGGGCGCATTGTGTGCTCTGCCAGCAGGAACTTACGGAGGAAGGCTCGGCTCGACTCAAAAGTTTCGAGGCTTTCATTACGGCTGGTCTTGAGACCACGGCAAAACATGCAGAAGCCACTAGTGCGGCACTGATTGCGAATGTAGTCCAGATGCCTTCAATAGAGGATTGGATTGCGCGACTGCTTCATTTGAAGTTTGATGAAAACTTTGCCCGTGCGTCTTATGACTCGTTAATGGCAAGACACTTACAGTTTGCGGGGTGTGCTGCCGTAGGTGCTATCTCAACATTTGATTGGGCGCTTATCGATCAGGCAATAGAAAAACGTGCTGCTGACTTAATTGCTGAGAAGATTAGCCTGACACAGTTGCAACAAGATGGGCAGCGTCAGCAATTAGAGAAGCGAGTTAAGCAACTCAAGGCACTCCAGTGGTTATTTCAAAACAAGATGGCAATTCTTGCTGAGCGTGAGCGCTTAGTTACAGTGGATTTGCTGGATAAAGCTACTAGACTGACAGCCAGCAATTCGTTGACTACTAAGCGCACCGAACTTGGGAGAACCGAGCTTGATGCTGGATATCAGACGCGTTTTGTTGCGGAGTTAAAGGCTCTTGGAGGGCGGCGCTTGCCAGTTGTACCACAGAGCAAATCTCAAGGAAAAGGAATAATAACGTTTGGACTCACCCTTGTCGGTGCTCGGGCTGGCTTCACTCCTGATGTCATACTCAGTGAAGGCGAAGCCCGCATAGTCGCATTAGCAGCATTCTTGGCTGATACTACCGGTTCGAACCAATTGGCACCTTTCATCTTTGATGACCCGATTTCATCTTTAGATCAGGACTTTGAAGAGCGTGTTGTTGCCAGACTTGTCGAATTGGCGAAAACCCGACAAGTCATAATCTTCACTCACCGACTATCATTGGTTTCTATCATAGAGGCTGTGATCAAGAAGCATAGTGAGAATCCGGATAATGAGAAAATAATCCACACCGTGCAGTCACTTAGACGTTTGGATAAAATTTCAGGGATCATAGCGCAACACAGTTTACGAGATGCCAAGCCTGACAAAGCCCTTAATGCGGTCAGGGATCACGTCATTCCGAAACTCAAAAAATATCAAGCCGAGGCTGATGCCGATGCTTATGACCTTACAGTGAAGAGTGCCTGTAGTGATTTTCGGATAATCCTGGAACGAACAGTAGAATTCGTCCTTTTGAATGACGTAGTTGTTCGTTTTAGACGTGACGTTATGACTAAAGGTAAACTGAGGGGTATTGCCAAGGTAATAGCAGAAGACTGTGACCTTATTGACATGCTGATGACTAAGTATTCTGTTTACGAGCACTCGCAAGCAGATGAATTGCCGTTGGTTCCTGTTGAACTTGATGAGTTCGAAAGAGATGTGTTGACGCTCATTGCTTGGATGAATGAGTTTAAAGCTCGAATTAGTTAAGATGAAACTAGCGAGCGGTTCTCAATGAAGGGGCACTTCTCGCTCTTAGCGACAGGATAGCGCTGCCACTGCCAGTTTTGTACCTGAAACTGGCTTCTTGGGTGCCCCGGTAGACATTCCTGGCCCATAGTAAGCTTTGTAATGAACTGAAATGCTTGAAAAGATATTTGTGTTAATATCTTCATGGATTAAAAATATCAGGTAAGAATATGGAATTGTTAGATTATAGTAAATTAATGATTTTTATATTATTTGTTATCCCAGGTTTTATAAGCCTGAAGATATACGAAATTTTACAACCATCGATAAAAAGAGAATCCTCAAAATTAGTTATTGATGCAGTCGCTTATAGCTGTATAAATTATGCAGCGTGGGGCATTCCGCTGTATTACATGATTACCACCAAGGTCTTATCGTTAAACAGCCTATTTTTTTATATTTATCTTTTCTTATTGCTCATTATTTTTCCTATAATAAATCCCATCGCGTTAAATAAATTAAGAAAATGCAGGTTCATTTCAGGTAAACTACCTCACCCCACGGGGCGTCCCTGGGATTATTTTTTCAGTTTAAAACAATCTTGCTGGGTCATAGTCACGATGAAAGATGGCTCTCAAGTTGCTGGAGCTTATAAAAACAACGCATTTGCTTCAAGTTGTCCTGAACCCGAACAAATATATCTAAGTGAACATTGGGTGCTAAATAGCGATGGTGGGTTTGAAAGACCCAGAAATGACACGTTAGGAATAATTATTCTCTCAAGTGAAATTAAAACACTAGAGTTTTTTAAGATGTAACATCTAGAAGGCGATTAAAATAATGACTGAAAAATTTAAAGATAATAGAGAAAGAAATGATGACCGCAACTATGGTTATCAGCCGCAACGCCGTGACAACGATGATGAAAGGAATGTTAATGGAGGGTACCAGCCGCCATCATCAGACACGACTGAAAATCCTCCCCCAAAGAAACCTTAAATTACCTAATGCCCCCGAATTTAAGGGGGCTCTTTCTATTTTCTAGCCACAACTCGATATTATCATGGATTAATTAGCATTGAAAAATCCCTGATAATCATCATACAGTTCATTCGCAAGAGCAAAACTTCTTGCCTCACTAAGCTTTGCTTTTGCTATGTTATATTGTTTCCTACTTTCTTTATCTTTACATTCAGGAGGCTGATTCAAACTGATACCCATCGCAGAAAACTCAGACATCAGAGCTCGTAATTTATCTTCTGCAACCTGTCTCTGTATTATTAGTGAGGCATTCTGCGCATTAGTATTTAGCTCAGCACTTAATATATCATAATTTTTTTTGAGTTCATTCAATTCATTAAGTCTTTTTTCATAACTCTCTTTTTCGTTTTTTACGAAAATCTCTTGCTTAAAAATATATTTCTCTCTTTTTAAAAGCTCTTCTTCCTTATTGTTTTTGATCGCATAAAATTCTTTAATCTGATGATCTAGTTCATTTTTTTTGTCGTACAAATCAACGTATTGATTAATTAGAAAAGCCCCTGCTGCGGCACAGGTGATAATAACGGCGACCCAAGCGGCCAGATTTTTACGAATCATCAGAGATAATTCTTCTAGATTCATTGTTTACTCTCCTTCATTGTCATAGCCCGATGTATTTATAATAATTTGAAGTATTCTACTTCAAATCAATAAAACTGATCCATATTCGCTGTAATGAGACGTCCAAGATGCCAAGTAAATTAAACATGAAGTGTAATGCAGAGAAACAAGCCCCCTCGAAGAGGGTCAGGAGCTTAAACTAACCGCCAATGAAGTTCGCGTGGTCAGTACAGCGGAGGAAGACGCAAGCCGACACTACCGGATCTTATTCGTCTCTTGTGTGCTTTTGCGAGATAAATGGTACGTTATCGAATGACCCAACCCAATGGGCGCTAAACGCACAATCACATCAGCGTTTTGGAGCAAGAATCTTTGCGTTTGCATTTCCAGCGGTATGAAGGCTGATAGCAAAACTGCTTAGGGCTTTACGTGCCGTCATGAGTGTTATCATTGATAACGTTAATTAGAATTCCTGAAAGCAAAAATCCCGCTCAGGTTTCCCTACGGCGGACATTGCAAGCATTCCTGTATTTTAATAAATAGAATACAAATCACGTCAGCGTGGTCATGGAAACATAAAGCCTCTGTCTAAACAGCTTCTTTATATTTTCAGCATTGTCTGGTAGCCCTTCATTTAAGCTATTCTACAAATCGCAGACTTGCCCCTCCCTGCATTACTCAGAGTAAACTGTCTCGACTTTAATATATTGATGTTGTGAGCTTTAATGGTGTCAAGAACATCATACCGAGAAAAGGCTCGTATTCTGAAGAAAGGGCAACGAGCCTGATATGCTAAGTTAACCTAGCGATCAAGAAGAGTTGTGAAAAGATCTCGAAGATCGCGGTCATTAAAAGTCTCCTGTTCATACTTATTCGACGACAGAAAGCTCGGAGAAGAGGCGCGACTGCTATGGTCTTCAATTTCGCCTATGCGCTCCTCGATAGCTGAGATAGCACTATTCAACACAGCATCCGAAACACCGAAACGCGGAGCGAACTTTTTCAGGGCATCGATCCGATCCGACAGAGAAGACTCGCTATCATCCTCGCAAATGCGGCTGGTATTCTCCTCGAACTCTTCGAGCACAGCCATCTGCAATGCTCGAGTAATGCTGGCGGGCAGCCCATTAACCGCATCCACCGCATCAACAAGCGTGGAGAGAATATCACTTGAGCTCCAGTGTATTGCATCTGTAAGTCCCTTTTCGAGGAGCTCTAATAATTCGGCTTCATAAATAAACTGTCGCCGATAGCCCTTTCCACCTCGTCGGGAAAAGAATTCGATCAGTGTCTCTCCATCCGACCATGCACTGAAGCCCTGCTGTGGATTGCGAGCAATCGCTATAATGCTGTCGGCAAACCGTCGTTCGTTCGTGAGCTGCCAAAAATCCATTAGCATTCGGAGCCTCTTGGAGTTTGCTGCGTCGTTGTATTCGAGTGAGCGAGCATCACCAGCTTTCGGACGCCAGTGCGGACGCGTTTCGATCATCTCCAGCATGCCAACGAAGGCTATGGCTATCTTAGTTTGAGCGGCCTCACTGAGCTCGAGCTGATGTACAAAGCTCCACAGGTTTAACAGCCAATCAATTGAGGCTGCCGTGGAAACAAGGCGAATAAGGAGCTCCGCGTCTCGAAGGTAAATTGAGAGATAGTCTTTGAGCGAAGGATTGATAAAAGAGACAAATGGACCGCTAATATTGACAATTTTAACGAAGCTACCTTCCAGAATGTGAAGGGTTTCTTCGAAATCCTTGGGCCCGTGAGCCAGACCGTATGCCTTGCATAACGCTGTATGCAGAGTATCGAAAGATGAACGAAGAGTGGCGAGAGAAACTCCGTATTCGGTGAGGAAAAACATTGCTATCAAGAGATGCCTACACCGATGATCAATATGCGTACGGAAGGCCGTGTCCCAAATCTGGCTAGGATTATTCAAGGCCTCGATAAAGGCTGTGGGATAGTTGGCTATTTCGATATTATTGATGTGTAGTGTATCGGTCATGGCCTCGATGATGCGTGGATTATAGTTCTTATGATCAACAATTTCTGCGAGCGTATTGCTATCCAAAAGTGCCTGGATGTGCAATAGCGGTGTCTTTGACACTAGCAGATGATTATAGAGGATCCGCGCTTTGATCCGTCGTGTATAGATGCCAACATCGAGTACGTACTTCGTCACATCGAGACGCTGATCGCTAAGATATTCGGAGACTCTCCGGGCTTCCTCAAATATGTAACCCCTTGTTGTCAGGATAAAACGAGCGTTTGGTGAGCGGCGCACTCGATTCATGAACCGCATCAAATCAGAATCCTTATGCGCCAAAGCTAGCCTGTCAAGTGCGACCTTTCCCAAGAAGTCATCGAAGAGAAAGACCTGCTTTTTATTATCGCTAATGGCAGCAAAGCCGTCCTCCAGACTGCGGATGGGGACTAGCTCCCATTGCTCGTTCAGGTAGGTGTAGCAAAGCATTTCGGCCAGTGTCGTTTTACCTACGCCCGGTGGCCCAGAGATGATAAGAAGCCCGTGCTTCTCTAAAGTTACGAATGACTCGCCGAAGCTGGGGTTTGATGCGAAAACGCGAACTTTCTTTTCGATCTCTTCCTGTGTGAATGCCGCAAAAGTATGGGCTGCCGCGCGTATGATCCGCTCCAAAACCCCCGCGCCCGAGAGCCACAATTTAATATGTGATTTGAGAATCTCTGGGTACTTACGGAGAAGGCCGTTGATGTCCTCTGGACCAAAAATATCCGCCTCGGACTTCAAGCTCGGACCGATAATAGGGGCGAGCTTGCTCTTGCTGGCCGGACTAAGCTTACAAGAGGTCGCTAGAATATAGCGTATAGGAGCCAGCATATTGATCGATATACGCTCACGCCTCATGGTGGCTATCAGTTTACTGACCTGCGAACCTTCATAATGCTTTGCCTGTAGGATAACGTTCCCGCTGGTATGCGAATGCCGACCGTCAGCGCCACCATCAGGTCCCGCGCAGAATGCCTCGAAGCGAAACCCCTCTTCTTTTCCGATGAGGTCAAGAACGAGATCTTCAAAGTCCGCCGATGAGAGATTTCTGAAGTTAAAACTCATACGGTGACACCGTTTGCAATATTGGTGTATCTGCTAGCACCGATAAAAATACACTCTCCTGATGAAATGCTGACGGCCATTCTTTCGATTGCCAAAAAAACAACATTGGCAATACCAGTCTTGAACTAATGTCGGCAGTACCCGACCCCAATAAGGGGTCTATGAGCTCTGTTTTTTCCATCGGTTATAAACCTCCTTACACAGGTTGAAGACCTTCAGGCCTTCTTCCATGATGTTAATCATAGAGACTTGCACAGGACGAGCATAAATATTCCAGCTTTATGCGATAATTTTTCGTCCTGATACTGCCTTGCATTTACTAGCTTTGTGTCATCCAGTAACGGAAAATTAGCTATGTAAACAGCGGGATGAATTAGCAGGCAGCTTTGTACGAAAACCGCCCAACCATACTTAAGCATGTACCATTAAAGGTGCTTCCTCACTCATCAGACGGTACGGATTTTAAGGTCAGCAATCAGGAATACTACAGCAACCTCCCGGTGGTCGATGCTGTAGGTCGCTAAATATCCACTTGTCTCAAAATCAGGGGGAGTCAATGCCTCGCAACTACGGTATGAGAGCGTTGGTAAAATATCATGCTGGAGCATGCTCCTGACATATTCAAGGAGGGGTTTTACATCCTTTGCGTACGAGTAAATAACGTGGAAATAGATGTCGCAAGTCCCGTATGCCAACAGCTTGTCAAAATGGCTCTTGATGTTTGTCCGATCTAGCCCTTTACAAACGAGCGCCTCATAGACAGATATTTCCTGCCCAGACACACGGATGACTGCATCTCTTTCGCCGGGAGTTCCGTTTACCGTTGTTCCACCGAGAGATTGGTCAGCAACATCCCACTTAGCTAATGCGAGAGATGCGCTCAAAATCTCGCGTACTGCACTATTAAGATCATTTTCAATCCTTGCTTCATCCGCTGGATTTTTCCTATCGCGCAGCATTCCTGCCATACGCTGAAGTGAAGCAACCGCTCTGGATACTTCTCGTATAAGATACCCACGGAAACCCATCCCTGGTGGGCCAAGAATGTCTCCGACCAAAGACATAGGGAGCTGAGCAAGCTGCTGTAGTGCGGCACGGATGGATGAAATAGAGTCAACAGCAACCGATGCAGAAGCGCCCCTGGAAGCGATGTTACCTGCTTGTAGGTCCTCCTTAAGAACAATAAGACGTTTGTCGTTTTCAAATTCTTTAATGGCTGAATCAAGAATTGCTATTGCCTCCTCTTGATACCCCATCTCGTATTTTGCAAGTACGACAACCATTTCTAACTCGGAGCTTCGCACTTCACTGCGACGTTTAACTACGCTTTCTAGGGCCGCCGCCGGTCTTTGTAAGGCGAATAAGAGATGCGCGCGATTAGCAAGCAATGTATTACTTGCAAGCTCTTTATTTGAAGTAATAACGCTGTTAATTTCTCCAAGCAGGCGCTCTCCGGCTACCTTATCCGCCCCGCTCAGCGAATGAAGAGTGGGTCCAATAATCTGTTGAATAGCCACAGCAAAATAGTTATCCCTGTATGTCGTGCTTGCCCCTGGTTGTGAGGAAAGTCGCTGCAACTCAGCCCGGGAGCTGACAAGATCGCCACTAGGCCTCAAAAGCTGGGACGTCGCTTTGTAAAAGTCCAGTTGATCATTGGCTTGCCGCATTGTCGCCGGATTAAGCGTCGTGGGGACTGTAGCGCTATCCAGCGCATCCCATTTCTCCTCTTTCAAAAAAAGTTGTAACTCCAAAGCAAAGAGGGCAAGCCAGTACTGTTGTGGCGCGCTGCTTAAGTTCTCCCTAACATCCTCCAGATGTTCCCGGGCGAGCTGATATTCTCCGGCAATCAACAAGGTTTCTATACGGTGGTGTAGCTCGGGCCACGACCAGAACACAGATGCTTCATCTGGCTTGAGTTGCTGTAATCTTGCTCTAATACCCAGCTTTGCAGTTGCGGGCAGGAACTGACATAGCTCGGCGAGAAGAACGGGATCGTCGGATAGCGCGAATGCCTGCAATAACTCATCCTGATTGTTTTTGTCTAGTTTACGCCACGCAGAGGCAAGATCCTGCGCTGGGGACCCAGTTTCCCGACCCAGATAGGTTATGGGGCTATATCTGTCCGTCAGGGCACCGATTCTCCCTTTTTGATCATGCTCGATAACACCGCGAGAAATCAGTGTCTTGAGAACGTCGCTGAGGACTGAAGGTATCTTTTCGTAAGGCCATCCCGATACAGCACGTGCGAGCAGGCGCACGTGAGTCCTCATTGTTCGGGCAACAGAGGCGCGGACCGAAAGTGCCTCATCGCTTGGAGCAGCAAGAATAAGTGCCATAGAATCAAATGGAATCAGAAATGCATTACGATCAGACTCAGCTTGTGCACACGCAGACGCAACAAGATGCCCGGCCATATCTGCCGATAACTCTGAAGCATCTGTCCAGTCCAGATGCTGCTTGCGTGCAAACTCTGAGTAGAGAGCAATAACAGGCGCCATTGCATCCTCAGTGGCTAGTGGAAGACTATTAATCCCATCAAGTACACCGGAAAAACACGCCCGGGGTATATTATCCTCATAGGCGACCAGATCCGCCAAGTAGCGTAATAACTCAGACTGAACGTGTTCATCATGTCTGGCAAATATCCCAAAAAGCAGACGACCGACGTGCCGTCTGGGATCAGCAATTACCCGCCCCATGCCCGTATTACCGGTATAACACCAGGTAATCAATGACGCGCACTCCTCAAGGCTTATCGAATTCGCATTTAAATGATAAGCAATGACTGACAGAGAATCCTGCACCGCAAACGTTTTGGTCTGAGCTTCACGTCCTCTGTTAAGTACATTGTTGCTGCCTGTCCTTGACTGCCACTCGACAGTCCATCTGGCAGCCAGGCAGGCCGTGGGTGGGTATAAAAGCATATCCACCAGCAGCCCGGGATCGGCATTGACACGGAAATGGAGTTGCAACATCGCCATTGGATGATTCACCGCGAAAGACAGAATTGCTTCAGCTGCAGCCAGGATGCCAGTCCCGATATCGGTCTTTTCAAGTTCAGAACACAGAAGACTAAACGCAAAGTTGACCGTAGTGGGACCGTGCCGTTGCGCCATAAGTCGTTCCATCATTACGGACTCACCTTCACGACTTGCAAGCCAGTCGGCCCTCGCCACACTGGTAATGGGTGGCATCTTTGGCACTCGGCCTGCGAAGCGCAACTTTTCTGCTGGGATCACATACGTCTTTTGCAGTACGTCTACATAACGAGCAAGATCACATTCCCACTTGCCCCACAGCGTCTGACGAGACAGAGCACGGTGCGCCGCTTCATGACAAAAGCGCTGTTGTGAGGGTGTCCACTGGCTGTCCCACGTCCCGTAACCTTCAATGGCATGACACCATGCAGTCCACTCGAGGAAAGCGAAGTCCACTGCGTCGTCATTAGTCTCTTTTAATGATGATAATGTATCGCCCCTGATTTCTTCCGACACAGATTCCGGCAGTAAAGCCATTACATTTTCTGGTTGAACAGCGCCGGTAGGGCAAAGCCGTTCCCATAACCGGCTAAGAAACCATTCAGGGCTTTCAACCGGAATATGCTGTTCGAGACAAAACTCAGCACGAATTTTTTCTGCGAGTGCAAGAACCTCCACAGGCTGCAGCTCAGTTTTTGCAATAAGCCGGGGCTTGCTGAGATTCTCAAGAAAAATTTTTGTACTCGGACTTGGGTAACTGATGAGAGAAAGCGTTCCCATCGGGGCTCCCTGCATGATCCAGCGACCACCATCAAAGAAAACCCAACCCTGACTGACGAGTTCGTCGAAAACCGGACCGCTATCAGCCTTCCGTTCTTCCGATTCATCCCAGCTTTTTGCCAGATCTTTCGCTTCACCGGGATACTCAAAACGAAAATGTTCGCACAGGCTGAGCAACTCCACCCCATTCATTTTTTCTCCCGACCCAGGAGCCGCGCGGGAGTAGCAGGGGGTGGGCAACCAGCGCATGAACATCTGCTTAAGCTCCTGGCGTACAGCTAACGGCGTAAACATACCTTTCATCGGGAGTACTTCTTCAAATCCTTCCACAATATTTTTCCTTGAAAACCAAGCTCATATTCTCATGCAACAAGTTACTCGAATGCAGTCAACTCACTTTGAACACAATCAATTCAACATTAGAAAGGCAATTAGAATCAGGCTCAAAAGCCCTTAGATTAACTTTATACACTAAAAATGATAACGGCTTAGAACCAAAGCACTTTACTGTGGCGTTGGTCCTTTAGAATGGCCCCATGTCCGAAGACCATACTTCTCTGTAGAGATTATTAACATGTCTCTACCGCTGCTTTTTGTTCAAAGAAGACACCAATATTTTAAAAATAGTTAGATATATATCATTTCACTGAATACACACCTTAACGAGAGAGCCCTTTTGTTCTCTCGTTAAGCTTTATTTTTCAGAGGAATAGTGATGAATAATTCTGAAGGTCTGCAGCCTCTGCAGAACTCTTTATCGGGCCTTCCACAATGGATGTCTGAGCGCATTCTGCAGCAGATAAACCAGCTTACTCACTATGAACCAGTGATTGGCATTATGGGCAAAACTGGCTCGGGCAAGAGCAGCTTATGTAATGCCCTGTTTTCAGGTGAGATTTCACCCGTCAGCGATGTGACCGCCTGCACACGTGAACCCTTACGCTTTCGCCTGCAGGTGGAAAAGCGCTTTATGACACTGGTGGATTTACCCGGCATAGGGGAGTCTGAGCGGCGGGATACAGAGTACGCCGCACTGTACCGCGAACAACTCCCCCGGCTCGATCTGGTGTTATGGCTCATTAAAGCCGATGATCGGGCGCTGGCGGTGGATGAGCATTTTTACCGTAAGGTAATTGGTGAGGCATATCGGCATAAGATGTTATTTGTTATCAGCCAGTCGGATAAGGTCGAACCCACCAGCAGTGGCAATAAATTATCTACTGAACAGAAACAAAACATCAGCCGCAAAATCTGCCTATTGCATGAACTGTTCCAGCCAGTAAACCCGGTCTGCGCGGTGTCAGTTCGTCTGCAATGGGGGCTTCGGGTGATGGCTGAACGGATGATTCGTTGCCTGCCACGGGAGGCCAGTAGTCCGGTGACAGTACAGCTTAGAGCTCCACTTCGCACCGATGCCGTTAATAAAAAAGCCCGTGACGATTTTGGTGAAACGGTCGGCTCGGTGTTGGACACGATAAGCAGCTTGCCCCAGATACCGGCCCCGGTTCGGACAATTATCCAGGCTGTACGTGACACCGTGGTATCGGTCGCTCGTGCTGTCTGGAGTTTTTTCTTCTGAATACTTAACCCCTTACTACTTAACCCCTTACTCGTTGTTTCCTTAGCCCTGCCGCGACTATGCGACAGGGCTTTTTTGTCTTTATTTACCCATCCTTAGGAGTCTGTTTATGACCCGTCTGGCTTCGCGCTTTGGCGCAGCAAATCTTATTCGTCGTGATCGTCCGCTAACCCGTGAAGAGTTGTATCGCGTGGTACCAAGTGTGTTCAGTGAGGACAAACACAAGTCACGTAGTGAAAAATACACCTACATACCCACCATATCCCTGCTGGACAGTCTGCAGCGCGAAGGCTTTCAGCCCTTCTTTGCCTGCCAGACTCGAGTGAGAGACCCTGGTCGCCGCGAGCATACAAAGCACATGCTGCGTCTGCGTAGGGAGGGGCAAATTACCGGCAAACAGGTCCCGGAAATTATTCTGCTCAATTCTCACGACGGCTCCAGCTCGTATCAGATGTTGCCGGGATTATTCCGCGCGGTATGCCAGAACGGACTCGTCTGCGGTGAGTCGTTTGGCGAGGTACGGGTGCCGCACAAAGGAGATGTCGTGAGTCAGGTGATTGAGGGAGCGTATGAAGTACTGGGGATCTTTGACCGTGTGGAAGAAAAACGTGATGCCATGCAGTCGCTGATACTGCCCCCGCCTGCACAACAGGCTCTAGCACAGGCTGCACTGACGTACCGTTTCGGTGAGGACCACCAGCCGGTGACAGCACCTCAGATACTCTCCCCACGCCGCTGGCAGGATGAGAGCAATGATCTGTGGACCATATACCAGCGTATTCAGGAGAACCTGATTAAGGGCGGGCTCAGTGGGCGGAGTGCAAAAGGCGTGCGAACACATACCCGCGCCGTACGCGGTATCGACGGAGATGTGAAGCTTAACCGTGCGCTGTGGGTGATGGCGGAAGCCATGCTAAGTGGGTTCCGCCCTGTGTGAGTTCACATTTCACCTCTGGCATGGTTATGAAAATGTGAATAAATGACACACCCTGTCATTTCGGGCGCACAGAACTTGCCAGTTAAATCATCCGAAATCCGCGCAGGCCTGATAATCACAGGCTTCATGCGCTTTCCAAATTAATTCAAGTCGTGGACATATCCTGTCAACCCTCTCCTTTAGAATCTTATTTCTTTCAGTTAGTTAACAATGCGGAGGAACATCCATGCCACTGACAGAGCGCCGCTACGACAGGCTGGCGGTCAGGCTGTCGCTGATTATCAGCCGTCTTGTGGCGGGTGAAACGTTAGAGATGCAAAAACTGGCGACCGAGTTTGATGTGTCGGTCCGCACCCTGTACCGGGATTTTCGCGAACGACTGATGTATCTGGACCTCGAATGTCATCAGGGATGCTATCGCCTGCGGACCTGCACCGGTCCGCAGGGTGAACTGGATGTGCTGACTTTTGCATACCGGGCCGGGCTGGCCGGTATTTTTCCAGGGCTGGACCGGCGTCTGGCGGGCGCACTACTGGCATCGGATGGAACCCCCTGCCTAGTGTGGCAGTCACCACAGCCGATAACGGCCACCAGCCCGCTGGTATTTTATCGGCTGGTCAGCGCAATCACCGGCAGTCAGCGCGTATTGCTGCTTGCTGATGGTGAACGCTGTGACGGACTGGCCCCGTACCGTCTGATATCCATCGACGGTTGCTGGTATCTCACTGGTGAACTGAACGGACATATCACCGTGCATGCCCTCACAGCCATTCATGCAGTGACAATCCTGAACACTCCCTTCACTCCGCGTAAACGTCTCAGCCAGTTAACCTCGCAGGCAGACTTTATCCGGGCGCTTCCGCACTTCCGCTGTATCCGGCAGGTACTGTCACTGTCCTCTCATGACGGAGAGTCCGGTGAGGTCCTGGCTTAACAGGCATTATTGATAAGGAAAGACAATGAACTGGCATTACGAGAAAAATGGGGTACGTCACGACAATGTGACCGAAGATGATATCACCGGCCTGATTGTGCGCGGTGAACTGACGGCAACCACGCTGGTATGGCGACAGGGCATGACGGAATGGCAACCGGTCTCCGCCACGCCGCTTGCAGCAGTTCTGCAGCAAAGTAACATCCCGCCCGCACTGCCGGGGCACCGTATTCCGGGCGGTGTGGTGTGGACGCTGGCATTTGCTCCCTTCATTGGCTACGCGCTGGAGTTGTGGACGGCAGGGCTGAACGGGATGGCGTTTGAGGAAGCGTATGAGGCCGTCTCGGGCGGGCAGTACTGGTTTATCACGCTGCTGCTCAATATCGCATTGGGGTATCTCGATGAGCGACGTCTGCGTAAGGCCGGAGTGGACACCACCACGTTCGGCAAACTGGCCTGGCTGGTACCGTTCTATCTGTGGCGACGGGCGAAAGCCCTCAGGCAGAAACCGGCTTACTTCTGGGTATGGCTGGTGATGTTAATTCTGACGGTGATGGCCTGAACCATCACCTGCGGATATCGACCCCTTTGAGGAATAACATAATGAAAACACTGCTTAAGATACTGAGCATTACAGGCAGCCTGCTGCTCTGCACAGGCGTTCAGGCACAATCTTACAACCGGACGCTACCTGCGGTAGTTAATGACAACGACGGGAATATTTTCTGGTGTGATGCCCATCGTCAGGTCATGGGGAAGTGTGAAGCCATGTTCGCTGACCGTAAGGGCGGTATGGTTACGGTGCGTTCAGCACCTTTTAAAGACTGCGAAGGCGGCCTGTGGGGCTGGATAACTATCATGCACAACGATGTGTCGAAGGGATTCACCATTACTCCGGACAAGAAATTCGGTCTCACCGTAAAAGACCTGTGCCGTCCGGGCACGGTAGTGACCTTTAAGCCTAACCAGAAAAAGCCTGAATATGACGACCTGGTGGCACTTTACCAGGGCAAAGAGCTGTTTCGCTACCGGCGCTTCTGATAACACCTGATATCAACCTCTCTTATTTTGCCCGACAGCGGGCTGGATTAATTCAGGAAGAAGACCATGCTGAAAATAATGACCTCTGCTGTACCCGCCCTCATTCTGTCACTTGCCGCCTTCAGTGCCGGTGCCGCTCAGCTTCCGGCAAGCCTGATGGATAAGGACAATCCCGGCCAGGAGTACTGGTGCCAGGGAAACGACATCAACACCTCCATGTGCTCACTGACCGGCATCAGCGACGACCATAAATTTGCCCTGATTCAGGACCTGCCGGGCCCGGCCTGTGAAGACTTAAGCTTCGGGGTTATCGACCTAGTGCGCCAGACCGGTGTCAACATTACTTACGACGGTGGTGACTGTAAGGGCGATGTACAGGCCGAGTTTGTGCGCGGCACAAAAGATAATGCCTTGTATGTGAAAATTGTCCGGGGCAGTAAAACCCTGCAGCTGTATAAGGTACAAACCGGTTACTGATAATCATCCCACACCTGCATACACCCACAGCCCCTGACGCGTCTGCGTCAGGGGCTTTTGCTTTTAAGGTACACCCAATGTCTGAATCTCATATGTTGCCATCGGGACAGTTCACCCGGCAGCAGGCCGAAGCGGTTACCCGCCGGTATCAAAATATCGCTATTGAAGACGACCAGGGTAGCCACTTCCGCCTGGTGGTTCGTGACTCTGAAGGTCGAATGGTCTGGCGGGCGTGGAGCTTTGAAACGGATACCGGTGAAGGACTTAACCGCTATATCCGGCAATACGGCATCCTCAGAGCATCCTCCTGTTGACCACACCCATTCATCATCCCTGCATGTCCTTTATTTCCCATACGCCAGCCATCGTCGCTGGCGTTTTTAATGACGGAGAATATCCATGACGACACAAACACAATACGAATTGATGTCCGCTAATGAACCTCAATTTGACCTTACTGCAACACCAGTACCTGACGAACAACGTCTCGATTTCTGGCCGCTGTACTTTGGCGCTATCCCGCAGTGGATAACGCTGGAACCCCGTATTTTCGCCTGGATGGAGCGCTTCTGTGATGAGTACAGCGGTGGTATCTGGTCCTTTTACACACTCAGTAATGGCGGCGCGTTTATGGCCCCTGATGCTGACGGTTGTGATAAATGGCATCTGTTCAACGGCATGAACGGTAATGGTGCGGATATGAGTGCTGAAGCCGCAGGTATCGCGGTCTGCCTGATTGAATACAGCTATCACGCCTGCCGCACCGAATGCGATGCCATGACGGAGCATTATTACCGCCTGCGGGATTACGCCCTGCAGCATCCTGAGGCCCACGCCATTCTGCGCATCATCGACTGACCGGAGGAACAATGAATGAAACAGCTTTCCTTGTTACCCGGCGAGATGACGCCAGAGGACCGGCGTCTCATTCAGCGGGCGCTCAGGGCACTGGACCGGCATCTGTATGAGCCCGGCGTGGCCTTCACCTCCTCACATGCTGTCCGTGAATGGCTGCGACTGCATATGGCCGCACTTGAGCGGGAAGAGTTCCGGGTGTTGTACCTGGACAACCAGAATCAGTTGATTGCCCATGAAACGCTCTTCACTGGCACGATTAATCGTACTGAAGTCCATCCCCGGGAAGTGGTCAAACGTGCTCTGCACTTCAATGCCGCAGCAGTAATACTCGCGCACAATCATCCCTCTGGTGAGACACCCCCCAGCCAGGCCGACAAAACCCTCACGCAGCGACTGGTACAGGTGCTTCAGCTGGTGGATATCCGCGTCCCTGACCACTTGATTGTCGGCGGCAGGCAAGTCTATTCGTTCGCAGAACACGGTCTGCTGTGAGGTATGACATGAAAATTATCAGTAAACGCCGGGCAATGACGATATACCGCCAGCATCCGCAGTCCCGGATCTTTCGCTACTGCAGTGGAAAATATCAGTGGCACGGTAGCGTCTGTCATTACACCGGCAGGGACGTTCCGGATATCGCAGGTGTCCTCGCGGTATACGCCGAACGCCGCCAGGACCGCAATGGACCGTATACCTGCCTGATGAGCATCACCCTGAGCTGACAATAAAAGGAGAGCCGCCATGACCCACATCATCTGGGGCCTGCAGCGGGCTATCACGCCGCGCCTGGGAGCCCGTCTGGTGCAGGAGGGGAACCGGATGCATTATCTGGCTGACCGGGCCAGCATCACCGGCAAGTTCAGTGACGCCGAATGCCGGAAGCTGGATGAAACATTCCCGCACTTTATCCGCCAGATGGAATCGATGCTGACCACCGGTGAACTCAGCCCCCATCATGCCCACTGCGTCACCCTGTATCACAACGGTTTTACCTGCGAAGCCGACACCCTTGGCAGTTGCGGCTACATATACATCGCCATTTACCTCACTCAGCGTTAATTACCTTCACGAGAGCAAATATGAAAACTTTACCTGCAACAACTCAGCGGGCGGTGAAGCACTGCCTGTCACCCGTGGCTGTCTGGCAAATGTTACTGACACGTTTGCTGGAACAGCACTATGGCCTGACACTGAATGACACGCCATTCAGTGATGAAACTGTGATTAAGGAACATATCGATGCCGGTATCTCTTTAGCCGATGCCGTTAATTTTCTGGTGGAAAAATACGAACTGGTTCGCATCGATCGTAAGGGGTTTAGCTGGCAAGAACAGTCGCCTTTTATTACTGCTGTAGATATTCTAAAAGCCAGACGGGCTATGAGGGAAATGAGAACTTAAGTAGTGTCAGTTTTCTTTCCGCAACCCACCTCTTTACTGAGCAAAAAGGGGTGAAAAAATTTTTAGGCACCTATATAGGCACCAAAGAAAAGTTGAATTAGAAGTTAGCTAATTTATTTCAATGAATTACAGCACCAATTCAGACTCCGCCAGCCCACCAAAATCCTTTGTTGATGGTCACCAGAGCCTGATACGAAGTCCTGAAAGCCCGCACGGTGTAAGCCTGTGGGCTTTTTTGTACCCGCAACTTACCGCCCCCCCCTCTAAAACCTCTTTTTCAACTCTTACAACACCTAACTGCCCAGCAGTGAAAACAGCAAAAACACTTACATCGTATCACCCCACCACACTTGACACTGGATAAAAACACAGTATAAATACACCCAGGTTACCTAACTAAAGGATGATAGAAACATGTTCGTCGAGCTCGTTTATGACAAACGTAATTTTGAAGGTCTTCCCGGCGCAAAAGAAACTATTCTCAATGAATTAACAAAACGAGTGCATCGCATTTTCCCAGATGCAGACGTACGCGTTAAACCAATGATGACGCTGCCCGGTATCAACACTGATGCCAGCAAACATGAGAAAGAGCAAATTAGCCGCGCCGTTCAGGAGATGTTTGAAGAAGCAGAAATGTGGCTGACAGAAGATTAATGTGCGTGCACCGCACCGCTCCGTTATTCACGGTGGGAAACTAACTTCTGCGACAGCCCTTCAGAAACGCCATGATTCAATTACAGTTTATTCCTAAAGCCTCATCAGAATGTCTGTGTCATGCTTTCTCATGCTCACAAACTGATGAGGATTTTTAATGAAAACTACAATAATTGCACTTTCTGCTCTTCTGCTGGCTTCTCCTGTTTTTGCCGCGACCACACACGCTACAGATGAAACGGTTGCTGCCGCACAGGCCAATGCCAATACGGCAAAAGAGAAATTGCATCAGGCCCAAAACCAGGGTGAAGAACTGAAGCTGAAGTCTAAGCACGCAGCGGAAGGCAAAAGTGACAGCGTAGGCAGCCAGGTCAGCGAAGGCGCGCAGAGAAACTGGAATAAAGCCAAAGAGGGAACCGAAAAAGGGTGGGATGCCACCAAAGAAGGAACCCAGAAAGGCTGGAATAAAACCAAAGAGACCTCCCAAAAAGGGTGGGATGCCACTAAAAAAGGCGCTCAGGAAGGCTGGGATAAAACCAAGGCCGGTGCTGAGTCACTTGAGAAGAAAGCCAGCGAATAATTCGTTTATTTTCAATGAAAAAGCCGGATGGAAACATCCGGCTTTTTTTATCTTTAGCGCCCCCGCTACCCCTTTTCATCCTCTCCCCCTACCACCACGCTATATATTGACATATACAGCGATTACTCTCATGATAATCATCACACAAATAACAATAGCTGTTCCCCTCATGCGTAGATGGTAGCTCCGTTACCACCAGTCTTTCTGTTAACAAATTGAATTTAAATATGTTTAATCATAAAAAAATACCTTTAGCCACGGGGTTGCTTGCCTTTTCGTGTCTGGCCATCAGCAAAGCAGGCTATGCTGACGACACCATGGTCGTTTCCGCCAACCCAACTGCCGACAGCAGCTCACAGGAAACACCGGCGGCTGAAAAACAGGCCACCCTCGGCAATCTGGGTAAACGGGCATTGATTGACGTTCCCTGGTCGGTGCAAACCCTGTCTGCCCCGCTTATCAGTCAGCAGCAGCTGAAAAGCGTCAAAGATGTCTATCGCTATATGCCGTCGGTGCAAGGCGACGGCGTGCGTCCACAAACGCGCGGGATGCAGGGTAGCGTGGTACAAAACCAAATGATTGACGGTCTGAACGCCGTCTCCACCACCGAATACGCCGCCGAGCAGTTTCAAAGCGTGGAAGTATTAAGCGGCCTGGCCGGTTCATTGTATGGGCCCGCAAATCCGGCCGGGATGTTTAACCTGGTCTCAAAACGCCCGACGGATACCCCGTTACATCGGCTTACCGTTGGCGGCAGTACCGGCAACGGTACGTTGACCGCGCTGGATTTTGGCGGCCCAATCGATGCAGGAGACCGAGTCAAATACCGCCTCAACCTACTCAACGATGAAGGCCACGGCTACACCAGTGGCAGCCATAAACGCCGCCAGTTGGCGAGTCTGGGGCTGGATTTCCAGCTCACCGATAAAACGGTGCTGGAGAGTAATTTCAGCTACTACCACTATTATGAAAAAGGGATGCCCGGATCGTTTGCGCTGGCAAAAGGCGTGCACTTCCCCTCTCCGCTTGACCCAACAAAATCGAAATATGGTCAGAGCTATGCCGGGAACGATGATGAAACTACTACGGCTAGCCTGCATCTGAAGCACGATTTCGACGGTAACTGGCTACTTGATGTTGGCGTGTTGCGCCAGATTGCCGACCGTGAATCCACAACGGTGACCAATATGCTGACCGATAACCACGGCAACTACACCACCACCACCGCTAACTCCGCCGCCAGCCGTTTTACCATCAATAGCTATATGGCAAACCTGACAGGCAGCGTCGATACCGGTTGGCTAAGCCACGATATCAGCGCTGGTGTCCGTGGCTTTGTATGGAAGAACTACAACCCGGTTAACGGCGGCACATTTACACTGGGTAAATCCTCGCTTGACGATAGTCCAGTTTATCCACGTCCGCCGTATCCTGATTTTAACACCCGCTATCAGTCCGCAACGACCACTCAGCATGCCTTCCTGCTGAGCGATACGCTGCATTTCAGCCCGCAATGGAGCCTGCTGCTGTCCGGAAGCGAAAACCTGTTTACCGTCAGCAATTACAACAAAACAGGCAAGCAGACCAGCGATAACAAAGACAGCGGCGCCAGCGGTTCCGCCAGTCTGATGTACAAGCCCGTCGACAACGTGACGCTGTATACGACCTGGGCCGACAGCATGCAGCAGGGCGATACCGCACCTGCGGGCGCGAGTAACGCAGGTCAGGTGCTCAACCCGTATCGCAGCCAGCAAATTGAGGTCGGCGCAAAATATGCGCCAATAAACGATTTGCTACTCTCCGCTGCCTTGTTCCAGGCAAAGCGTCCATTCGCTTATACCAACGAAGACGGTAACTTCGCTGAGGACGGAACCCAGAAAAATCGTGGGCTAGAGTTGATGGCGGACGGTCACGCTACCCGGAATTTACGTTTATTCGGTGGCGCCACCTGGCTGAATCCCCGTCTGCACGATACCAGTACTGCCAGTGCTAACGGTAAACAAGTGGTAGGTCTACCGCGCTTCACCGCCAGTATGTTGGCAGTCTATAGCATTGAACAACTGCCGGGGGTCGATGTGGATACCAACGTGCGCTACGTAGGTCGTCGCGCCACCGATAACGCCAATGACAGCTGGGTTGGCAGCTATACCACCGTAGATGTTGGCGGCAGTTATGCCACGCGGATCTCTAACACGCCGGTGACCTTCCGACTGGATGTCACTAACCTGGCTAACCGCCACTACTGGACAAACGTGGTGCCGGGCGCGCTAACCGGTTATACCGGCGCGGGCAACGCCAGCGCTCAGCTTGGCGCGCCACGTCAGGCCCAGCTTTCCATGCAGATTGATTTTTAAGGAGCCAATATAATGAAGCGTCGCCATGCGTGGTTACTCTGCGCGTGGCTGGCCTTCCCCGCCCTGGCCACGCGCCAGGTGGTGGATGATGCTAGCCACACTGTCACCGTTCCCGACAAGGTTAATGCCATTGCCGACGGCTGGTTCGCGCACCATTCGGTACTCATGACGTTGGGGGCAGGAAGTCAAATTGTCGCCACCGTTAACCATCCCGAAAGTCAGCCATGGATGTTTAAAATTACGCCAACGTTACATCAAGCGTTGCAGGTTCGCGGCACCACCTTTAACCCCGAAAGCCTGCTGGCGAAGCGGGTGGATGTTGTCTTTACCTCAAAAGGTAACGATAAAGCCGAAGGCTATCGCCAGGCGGGGCTACCCACGCTTGAAATGGCCTTTACCGACTACCCATCACTGATGAAGTCAGTGACCACCACCGCTGACGTTTTGGGAACGGCCGATGCGCGTGGACGCGCAAAAGCCTACAACCAGTATCTACAGTCGGCGCTGGATGATGTTCAGCGCAAAACGCAAAATCTGACCAGCGCACAGCGTCCGCGCGTCCTGCATATTCAGTCATTGAAACCGCTAAAAGTTGATGGCAGCCATACGTTGATAGACACCTGGATTAAGCTCGCAGGCGGGGAAAATGCCGCGGTAGAGATCAAGGGAAACATGAAAGAGGTTTCACCGGAGCAGGTGCTCGCCTGGCAACCCGATATCATTATTCTCGGCGCACACAGCGGCACGCTGGCTGACTCCCCCTACGCTGAGCTGTTCTCAGGGCTTAAGGCGGTGAAAAACGGTATGGTGCTACAGAATCCAGCGGGCGTTTTCCCATGGGATCGTTACGGTACCGAAAGCGCATTGCAGATCCAGTGGGCCGCGAAAATGCTGCATCCGCAACGTTTCAAAGGCGTGGATATCGCCAAAATCACACAGGATTTTTACCAGCGATTTTTTGATTACTCACTGACGGTAGATGAAGCACAGCGTATTTTACACGCCCTGCCGCCGGCTGACTGATGGTGCCACGCGTTAACCCTGGGGGGGTAAAATGGAGTAGACTGACGGGCAGCATAACTCGTCTGACACTCCGGTTGTCACGCCCTAAAAAGCGTGGTTCGCCCTAAAGGAATGATAAAATGACCGCCGAAAACGTCTCTCCTAAAGCGGCCCTTGCTCTCGTTGAGCAAGGCGCCACCTTAATTGATATTCGCGATGCCGATGAATACGCTCGCGAGCATATTCCAGCGGCCCGCTTGTTTCCGCTAAGTGCGATGGAACAGGGAGCGACGCTTCAGGCAACGGTGGATTCCGTCGTCATCTTTCACTGCCAGTCGGGAAACCGCACCCGCAACAATCTGTCGCGGCTGATTGCGGCCGCCGCGCCAGCGCAGATAAAAATTGTCGACGGTGGCATTGATGCCTGGCGACAGGCGGGACTGACAACCGTGAAGGATACCTCACAACCTCTACCCCTTATGCGTCAGGTACAGATTGCTGCTGGCGTGCTAATTTTACTGGGCGTCGTGCTTGGCTACAGCGTATCTAACGCGTTTTTCCTGTTAAGCGGGTTCGTGGGTGCCGGTTTGACCTTTGCGGGCATCACCGGTTTTTGCGGTATGGCGCGACTGCTTGCCATCATGCCGTGGAATCGACGCTAATGCTGCCAGCCATTTATCGACATCCCTGCTAAGGTATTAATGCACTGAATAACAAAGGAGCACGTAAATGTTTGCACCTGGCGATCTGGTTCAACCGAAAATGGGTGGGCCAAAATTGAAAGTCATTGAAGCACATGAAGATAGCATTGTGGCCGTGCAGGCTAGCGATGAACACGGTAAGCAGTACACGCTGAAAAACGTGGATGTTGCACCGTATCAGGAAGACGGTGATTTTGGCGTCTGCTGATTTCGCCCGGCGGTGGGCCAGACTCACCGCCCCTCAAAGTGAATGAATACCCATAAATAACGCATACTTTATAAATCGTTTAATTGGAATTTAATTCTAATTATCACGCACAAACCCGGTCAAAAAATCCAAATGTGATAAAAATCACAATAAAAAACGCCCCGCCAATCTTTCTCGAAAAAAACACCACAACACATCTTTTTTCACCAATCCGAAACAAAATCCAACTCAATGATTTATATAAAAAAATAAACGCATGAAAACAAAAATAGCGCGGCGAACATCATTCGTTCACAAACAGAGTATTTTATTGACAAAAACGCATTAAATAAAAATCTTTCACTAGTTGTTTGTTTTAATCCAGATGGATAATCTATACACGTCAATTAAACCAACCCAAAACGCCAGAAAACACACTTATCTTTGTGTTAACCGTTCATTTTCGAGGAGCATACCGATGTTCTCTGCGCAGTCACGCCTGCGTCATGCGGCAGCAGACACTTTCGCCATGGTGGTCTACTGTTCCGTCGTGAACATGATGATTGAAATTTTTCTCTCAGGAATGACCTTTGAACAGTCACTTTCATCCCGTCTGGTCGCTATCCCAGTCAACATTATTATTGCCTGGCCATACGGTACCTATCGTGACTTCATCATGCGGCAAGCTGGGCGCATCAGCCCTGCAAGTTGGATGAAACGGTTAGCCGATCCCGTAGCCTATGTGACCTTCCAGTCTCCGGTATACGTGCTGATTCTGCTGAGCGTTGGGGCTGACTGGCACCAGATTGTGGCAGCAGTCAGTTCTAATGCGGTGATTTCACTGGTGATGGGGGCCGCTTACGGCTACTTCCTCGATTTTTGTCGCCGCCTGTTCCGTGTTGCACAGTACACGCAGGTAAAAGCCTGATCGAATTGAAATAAATGACTGGCCAGGCCAGTCATTTATTTATGCGTTCTCGCCAAATAGTCCATCTAAAAAACGCTCCAGCGCCAGCCTTGAACTGAAGCCGTGCGGAATTCCGTAATGCTGCTCAATCGCCCCACCAAGATACAGTGGGAATTGTTCATAGTGATCGCAGGCTTTTATGTCAGAAGCCGGGTCAGCATATTTAAAGCTGCGTTCTTTCAGGGCCGGGTGAATGATAAGCGCAGTACGCCCCATTCTTGCTTCGCGGTTAACGTAAACATAGTTTTCACCACGGCGATAGCCGTAGGCCTTCGCGGTTACCGCATCCATGGTAAAGCCCGCCTTTTCAAGAACGCGCGCCACCTCGTCAGGTCGTAAATACATATTTTATCCTCGTCATCTTTTACTGCATCGCCACCTTACCGTAATCAGTATTCGCCTCGCTTTCAGATAATTCCACAAACACATAAATTAACGGCAAATTATCCCGGATGTCCTACACTTAACGTTCCATCAAAATTCGTGGAGGCTATAATGTTTAAGTCACTAAATCGCAATGACGCTGATGACGAAGTTCAGGATATTCAGAGTGACGTCAGTCAATTAGCCGACAGCCTTGAGGATGTTCTAAAGAGCTGGGCCAGCGATAATAAAGATGAAGTAGAGACCGCACGTCGCAAAGCAAAAACATTGCTGAGTGAAACGCGCGCCCGCATAAACGGCCGCAGCCGTCTACATCAAAGCGTGCATGATGTCGCCGACACGGCAGACAGCTATATTCACGATAAACCGTGGCAAAGTGTGAGCGCTGCCGCGGCAGTGGGGATATTTGTTGGCATATTATTAGGATGCCGTCGATAATATAACCACAATGATGTAGATAATAAAAACGCGTCTGCCCCGGATTATGCCAATAATCCGGGGCTTTATTTTATGGCAGCCCTGAGTGCTGAAACCTGCGTATCCGCCATAGCTCGAGTCATGATATTGGTGAAGCTCATAATAAGCCCAGCCGGACCTTCGCTGCCCAGACGCCAGTCATTTACCGCCTGCACAGCCAACCCAGCACGCCTTGCGCTTAGTGCCATTGCTCGATCGTTACCGTTTACCGCCACCAGCAGTTGGATACCGCCCAATTGTTCCACCACCTGAAAACCGTGCGCCACCAACGCGTCTTCAAGCCAGCGACGACGTTGGGCATAATGGACTCGCATTTTCTTCAGGTGCCGCCAGAAATGTCCCTCGCGCATAAAGTCTGCCAGCGTTTGTTGCATAATCAGCGGCACCGGACACGCCAGATGCTGCGCCTGTTGGCGAAACGTCTCCACGAGTGGCAAGGGAACCACCAGCCAGGCGGTACGCAGCGCCGGAAACAGCGATTTACTGAACGTACCCGCATAGAGAACCCGTTGCGGTGCATCCAGGCTTTTCAGCGGCGGCAGCGGTTTTCCCTGGTAGCGGAATTCGCTGTCATAGTCATCTTCAATAATCCACGCTTTATGATGGGCCGCCCAATCAAGCAACTGTCGACGTCTGGGGAGCGACAGAGCCGCGCCGGTAGGGCTTTGGTGAGCAGGCGTCAGCAACGCAAAGCGCGCCTCTCTGTCTTGCTGGATAGCCCACTCGACGTCCATACCCTGTGCATCAACCGGCACCGGGCATAGCGTTACCCCTTCTTGCTCAATCACCGGGCGGATCAACGGAAAACCCGGGTCCTCCACCCACATTGACTCACCACGCCCGCCGAGTGACCGAAGGATAAGGCTGATAGACGCTGCGTAACCAGAAGTGATAAACACCTGTTCAGCCTGACACTCAATACTGCGCGACAAGCGTAAATATTCGACCAGCGCCTGGCGCAAGGTCATTTCGCCGCAAACATCGCCAAGGGCAAGATCGTATCGGGTTTGTGTACGCAGTCGCCGCCCCATCACTCTCGCCCACAGTCCACGGGGAAAGAGATCCAGTGCGGGTAATCCTAACTGAAAAGGTTGCGGCCGGGGTTGCTCTCCCCCAAAGCCAAGCGGCTGTGCGTCCACGGAAGGTAGCGTTAAGTGATCGCTTACAAACGTCCCCGCTTGTCCCCGCCGCTCAAGCCAACCCTGCGCCACCAATTCGCCGTAAGCATTCTCGACCGTAACACGGGAAACACCCAGCTCCTGCGCATACATCCGACTCGAAGGTAAGCGCTTGCCGGAATTCAGTTCTCCTTGCTCAATCGCCGCCTTAAGTTGCCGGGCGATCTGCTGATAACGCGGTATGCTTTCTGATTTCATGGTCTTATTTATTACGCTCAATATGGCTATCTTTTTAAGACCATTATAGTGCTATTTTGGTTTCATCTTGAACGAGGAGTGACATCATGACTGTATTACGCCAACCCTATAGTGAACTGAGCCCAGCCGTGTATGCGGGGCTGGTTCAAGCGAGTATCGCGCTGGAAAAAAGTTCGCTGGAACGCACGCTGCTTGAACTGCTTTATTTACGGGTTTCACAGATTAACGGCTGTGCGTTTTGCCTTGAGATGCACAGCCAGGCGCTGCGTAAATCTGGCGTTGAACAAATTAAGTTGGATGCGCTGGCAGGCTGGCGAGTGAGCAATCACTTCAGCGAAGCTGAGCGTGCGGCGCTGGCATGGGCTGAAGATCTGACGCATGTTGCTGAGAATCATGCCGAAGACCACGTTTATCAGCCGTTGCTGGCACACTTCAGCGCTGAACAGATAAGTGATATGACCTTTGCCATCAGTTTGATGAATGCCTTTAATCGTCTGGCGGTCGGTATGCGTATGTAACCTATCCTGGCCCGTAAATAATGACGATTTACGGGCATATTGACGTTCTCATTATTCGGTAATGACTCCAACTTATTGATAGTGTTTTATGTTCAGATAATGCCCGATGACTTTGTCATGCAGCTCCACCGATTTTGAGAACGACAGCGACTTCCGTCCCAGCCGTGCCAGGTGCTGCCTCAGATTCAGGTTATGCCGCTCAATTCGCTGCGTATATCGCTTGCTGATTACGTGCAGCTTTCCCTTCAGGCGGGATTCATACAGCGGCCAGCCATCCGTCATCCATATCACCACGTCAAAGGGTGACAGCAGGCTCATAAGACGCCCCAGCGTCGCCATAGTGCGTTCACCGAATACGTGCGCAACAACCGTCTTCCGGAGCCTGTCATACGCGTAAAACAGCCAGCGCTGGCGCGATTTAGCCCCGACATAGCCCCACTGTTCGTCCATTTCCGCGCAGACGATGACGTCACTGCCCGGCTGTATGCGCGAGGTTACCGACTGCGGCCTGAGTTTTTTAAGTGACGTAAAATCGTGTTGAGGCCAACGCCCATAATGCTGGCGGTTGCCCGGCATCCAACGCCATTCATGGCCATATCAATGATTTTCTGGTGCGTACCGGGTTGAGAAGAGGTGTAAGTGAACTGCAGTTGCCATGTTTTACGGCAGTGAGAGCAGAGATAGCGCTGATGTCCGGCGGCGCTTTTGCCGTTACGCACCACCCCGTCAGTAGCTGAACAGGAGGGACAGCTGATAGAAACAGAAGCCACTGGAGCACCTCAAAAACACCATCATACACTAAATCAGTAAGTTGGCAGCATCACCCGCCAAACTTATCGTAATAGGCCATCACTGCACACATAAAGAGATTTTTAATATACATATCCCCTTTGCGTGAACTGCCAGCGTAACGGGTATGTTTTTTTAAGAAATTGCCAAGCAGCGCGTTGTCACCTTCAAATAGGGTGTGATGCAGGGATTTATAGTGCTGGATATACTCAAAAAAGCGCTTTCCGTTAATTATTAACTGATTAACCTGAAACGGATAAGGTTTATTCTGCTTGTCCCACTTCCTGATAGGGTCATTATTGTAGTGCTCAACCGCAAAATCTAGGGCGAGCAGGGACTGCAGATAGTGGTAATCAGAAGTGGAGAGGTTGACGCCTTTGAACACCTCAAGATTGTGGCGGCTGAACTGCACGCCATAATCGCCATCCAGCCATCGGCGCAGGCGGAACAAATACTCGCCCATAATGAGGTGAAGGTTAGTGGATTCATCATCCGGACTGACTCCTTGCTCCCACAGGCTAACGTGGTGTAGTCGTTCCGCTTGCTCTGTAGCATCCATCATTTCGCGCAAATGGTATGCCTTTAGCAAGTCATGGGGCGCGAGGGCCTTCCCCCTAGCATTTTGCGAGTCGAAAAACTGAAAGGCTTCGCTCAAATCATCGAGTGTCACTTCGATTAGTTCACACTTGTCACACACGAAGTGAAGGAGTGTTTTGCGTTCGTTATAATTGAGTCCCACAAGGCGGTTCTCAATGACTTTGGCATTGTTCTCAAGGTTATTGATGCTAACCCTTGAAGCAAAAGATTGTTCCAACAGGGGCGTTGAAAACTCACCACTCTGATCGAGCACTGAGCAAAGCAAGGTTAAGGTCAGAAGGCGCTGCTGACCATCAACGATATCGAGCTCACCTGCATAAGCTGGCTTTAATTTATCCCTGTGCAACACCACAGTCCCAAGGCGGTAGCTCTGATTATTTCGGTGGGTTAACACATCATCAATTAGTTGATTGACGTGTTTTTGTTGCCACTTGTAGGGGCGCTGGTATGACGGTATAGCGAGGCGCTGCTCTAGCAGCATCCGCGTTTTTTTTACCTGATAGGATACAGTTCCCATGACTACAATGCCTGCTCAACAATCGCATTTGCTGGTTGGAGTTGGGTATTCTGGTTGGCTCCTTGACAAGTTTTTCGCGTATCCCTGAGGATCATTAGCTCATTTCCTTTTTGTTTTAGGCGGATTCAAGTCCGAAGATAAACGTTAAGCCGCCCATTATCGTCATGCTAATATTGCCGATGACTGCATGTTCCTCAGACACTGGTTCAGTCTGCTGCTTCGCGCGCTCAGATAAGCTAATCGTAGCTAAGCATCTTACCTCAAAGCATTACACGGCCGTTCTCAGATGAGAACTAACGCCGTATTACAAACGCAAACAATAGATGCCGGATGAAAGCTCAGATGTGGCCATGTGTATAGGTGGCAATTTGTGTACGCCATAATCTCCCCACCACATGACCAATCCTTTGTATCTTACTTCACCACTTCCATCAGCTTACCGAAGCTATCCACTACGTCATACTTCACGTTTTCTGGAGCAAACTTATTATTGATCTCATCGAAGAACTTACGGGCACATTTTATCTTGGTGGCTTCGATAGGCCGTAAATCCAGTGACGACATCGAGCCCTTGGTCTCAGCAACGAAATACACATGCTTGACCGAGCCTTCTTTAAAGGAAATGGCCCAGTCGGGGTTGTAATCGCCGACTGGGGTTGGGATCAGAAAACCACGTGGTAACTTGGCATATACCACCACATCCTTGCTGGTATCCAACTCTTCGACGAACTTGCGCTCAATCGCAGAGTCGGTAAGCACGTAATCATAGATGTGATTTTGCAATTTATTCCCAGCCTTACTGAGATCCTGTTTGCTCTGACCCGTGGTAAAGATGTCCAAATCAAACTTGTCTTCTAGCGTGTCATAAGCCAGATGCTCGATGATGACATTGGCCTTTTGTTCGTTGACCAAGCGAATGGCTTCGGCGATGAAGCTTTCCGGGTTACTCTTGAATTGTGCGAAGATGTCAGCATTAAGGCCTTTTAGAATTTCGGCAACGGTTCGTCTTGTAAGCAAAGTCCCCTCTGCTAACTTGCCAATCAGATCGTACTGCACAGCGGAGTGGATGGAGGCGTTGTGCGATTCTGTTTCGGTAACTTTCAACTCGAAGGCATTACCCTTTTTGAGGTCATCGTAAGTTGCCGTATCAGCCTGTTCGCCACGGTGAATAGTGTATTGCAACGGCGTCACTCGCAACCCAGCATTCTTGTCATTGAGCGCCTTGATCGCATTGTTCACTAGCTCAACATCATCAAACAACACGTTGTAAGTAGCCTTGCGATTGATTCGCCCCCACAGCGCCTTGAATTCCTGCTTTTCAAAGTTGGCGTTGGTCTGCAGTCTTTTGGGCTTGCGACCATCGTCTATCTGCATGAGTTGGCTTTCGCTGAATACGCTATCAATCAGCTGGAATATCTGCTCTGCATAGGGCTGCAGTTCATCCGGCAATGCCTCCAGCGTGCCGTCTTTCTTAGCTTGATGGTACTTCTCCGTGATATTGCGTTTCTTATCGACGTAGCCGTTCTGGATCAGATAAAACTCGATGTCCGTGGCCTGGTCGTCCGATACCGTAATCGGGCCTTCCTTCGTGTTCAGCATCTTGCCCGTGAAGTAGGCCTTGTCCGCCACACGCGGACGAGCTGACAAGGACTCGCTAATGTCCTTCTGCAAGGCGGTCACGAAGTCCTTGTAACTTTCGCTGGCCACGACTGTCAGTACGTTAATGTCATGAACAATGGACGGGTGATCCATGCGATCACCATTTTGATTAACGGACAAACGCAGGCCGCGCCCGACCTCTTGGCGGCGTGAAATGGTGTTATCACTATGCTTGAGCATGCAGATAACAAACACGTTCGGGTTATCCCAGCCCTCACGCAAGGCCGAGTGTGAGAAGATAAAACGCACCGGCTCAGCTAGTGATAATAACCGTTCCTTGTCTTTGAGGATCAGATCATAAGCATCTACATCATCCGACAAGCCCGCATTTTCACCGCGCGCAGCGACCTTGGGATCGGTAAGGCGCTTGCTCTTCTTGTCGATGGAAAAGTAGCCGCTGTGCGTCTTATCGGCCGCAATGCGGCGTAGATATTTAGCATAAGGGGCATCCCCCTCCATAAACCCATTATCAAAGGCTTCTTGAAGATGCTTAGCGTACTCCTCTTCAAAGATTTTTGCGTACTCGCCTTTTTCATCGGCAGCAGAGTAGTCCCGGTATCGGGCTACTTCGTCGATAAAGAACAACGATAGGACCTTCACCCCTTTATCGAAGAGCTCCATCTCCTTGTCAAAGTGCGCCTTGATCGTCTCACGGATCTGAATACGGCGCAGCGCTATCTCGGAAATATCACCAGTCGCATCACCCACCGTCAGCTCTTCGCCATTGGTAAAGCTCAAGGTGTCCGTATTGGCATTTATGTCCGATACCACAAACCCATCGCGGTATTGATCCAGCTCGTTCGATAGCACAAACAGATTGTCACCTTTGCCCAGCTTGCGGGTGACGCGCTTGATGTTGCCACCGCTGAGTTTCTGTTCGAACTCCACAACCGCGACTGGCGGTTTTTTGTTTGAGATTTCGATGGCTTGTAAATAGAAATAGGCATTGGTTCCCGCCAGTCCCTTCACCGAGATCCCGCGCACCTCAATCTTCTTCACCAGCTTCTGGTTGTAGGCATCAAGCGCATCCAGGCGGTGGATCTTGTTGTGTGTGGTCTTGTGGGTAGCGGAATAGCGCAACACCATCAGCGGTTTGAAATTTGCGAGGGAATCCAGCGTCTTGCTCCCCTCCATCCGCTGTGGCTCATCGAGGATCAAGATGGGCCGGTTTGCGCTGATCACATCGATCGGGCGACGTGACTGAAAATCATCGAGCGCTTCGTAGATGCGGCGATTATCTTTGCCGGTGGCGTTAAACGCTTGTACGTTGATCACCATGACATTGATACCGGCATCGGAAGAAAAACTCTCAAGATGGTGTAGCTGCTTAGAGTTGTAAATAAAGAAGCGCGCCTTCTTGTGGTAGGTCTCCTGAAAGTGCTCAGCCGTGATTTCCAACGACTTGACCACGCCTTCGCGGATAGCAATGCTCGGTACCACTATGACGAACTTGCTCCAGCCGTACTGTTTGTTCAGCTCGAAGATTGTTTTGATGTAGCAGTAGGTCTTGCCCGTACCTGTTTCCATCTCGATATCAAGATTTAACTTGGCGACCTCAGTCTTAACCAAGTCCTTCGACAACGGCAGGTTTTGCTGACGCTGGGCCAGTTGGATGTTCTCCCGTAAGGTATCCTCACTGAGGGTTAGCTCAGCATTTTTAAAACCGGTATCTAGCGCAAACAGATCACCCATGCCGTTTTTGGTATTACCAGGGTCAAGGCGATAGCTCATGGCTGCATTAGAGGCCGGTGGCTGCCCCTGAAAAATATCTACGACCGCCTGCACGGCGGCAGCCTGATAGGGCTGATGTTTGAATTTAAGCTTCATCGCACGCCCCCTTAGATACATTTCACTTCGGTGACGGGCGACAAGAGCTTGAAAATCTGCTCAACGTTGATCTTGACCGCGCTGTTCTTGTAGCCCGCGTCGCGGAACACCACACGCAGTGGCTGACGCTTGGCCAGTTCCTTCACAAAGGCTTCGTCAATGCTGCCACTGGCGTCGAAGCAGGCGGCAAGCACATTCCCATCGACAAAGAACACGTCCTTACCTTGAATGGACTGCTTGGCAATGGGCAACGCCAGATCGACACCCCAATCCAGCATTACTTGGAACAGCAGATCCTCAGGTGTGCGGTCGGGCTTGATGTTGTCAACGAAGAGATCGAACTTGGCATTGTCAAGCGCGTCAGGCGAGTAATAAACGTCGGCCATGTTGGAAGACTCGATCTTCAGCACTCTGAAGCCTAGATCCAGCTGGCTCGTGCTGGATTGCTGACGCAGCTCCATTGCTACATTGCGCACCCGCTTCAAACCCATTTCAAATATCGAGGCCATTGCCGGTTCCGGCGTAGGGAGTGGCTCGGCAATCTGAACGGCAATGAATCGTCGATTGCCGCCGTCCTCGGCGTTTTGTTTGATAACGGCATGGGCTGTCGTAGCGCTTCCGCTAAAGAAGTCCAAAACAATGTCGTCACTACTTGGGCTCGTCGCAAGTTGCAGGATTCTCTGCAGTAGCTCAACTGGTTTTACTGAGTTAAGAACATTTTCCGTCTCTTCGAATTGAACATATTTAAGCAACGTCTTTTTCGCATCCTGCGTATGGCCCACCTCTTTGTAAAACCAAAGGGTTTGTGGTGTTTTACCTTGTTTGACTTCAGTTAAAAATCGCTTTAGGCGGGGCATGTTGTCACCATCAGCACCCCACCAAATTCGATTATCCACATCAAGCTTCTTGAAATTTGATTCGCTCACTCTCCAATAGCTTCCCTTCGGTGGCCCTTCGATAACGCGGCCAGAGGGGCACTTAACGGAATAGAGTCCTGCATCGTATCTGTTGCGCGCGGTAAGGTTGTCGGATTGCCAGACGCCACGAGGATCATTGTCAGGATTCTTGTACCTAGCAATCATGTCGTCAGTTTGTGGCAGAAGATTGGGGCTCCAACTGTCGCCATTCTTCGCATAAACCAGAACGTAGTCGTGATCTTCCGAGAACCATCGTGCGCTGTTCTTTGGAGAGAAAACTTTCTGCCATATAACTTGCGCAACGAAGTTCTCATCACCAAATACTTCGCTAGCTACTTTGCGCAGGTTGTCCACCTCGTTATCGTCGATAGACATAAAAATGACGCCATCATCCTTCAGCAGATTACGAGCCAATCGAAGACGTGCGTAGATCATGCTTAGCCAGTCAGAATGATAGCGCCCATTGGCTTCAGTGTTAGCCACAAGTTTTCCGCCGGTTTGATTCACCTGGCCAGAGGCCAATTGGTAACCCTCGACATCTGCGCTGTAGTCGTCGTCATAGATGAAGTCGCGCCCTGTATTGTACGGCGGGTCGATGTAGATCATCTTGACCTTGCCAAGATAGGTCTCCTGCAGCAACTTAAGCGCATCGAGGTTATCGCCTTCGATGAACAAGTTCTTCGTGGTGTCGAAGTCCACGCTTTCATCGCGGAAGGGGCGTAGCGTCTTGGCAATCGGTGCGTTGGCTGTGAGCAGTGCCTCGCGCTTGCCTGGCCAGTTCAGGTGGTAGCGTTCCTGTGGACCCTCCACAATCGACTCGGCTAATTCCTGCCGTAGCTGGTCAAAATCCACCGCCAGTTTCACACTGCCGTCTTCGCCCTTGGCTTCAGTGACGCAGCCTGGAAACAGATCACGAAGGCGGGCGATGTTGTCTTGCGTGAGATTGGGTGAATGCATTTTTAGCTTTTCCATGTTCTTTTCCTCTGGTCGCTATGCTTTTTATGGAAAAGGCATAGCGACTCACAATTCGAATTCGTATTTGTAGGTTCAGTCGCCTTGTTGCCAGTCCTGGCAAAAGTGCGGGCGCAGACTTTCGATGGCGGAGGGCAAGCAGCCCTGGCAGGTCACACCCAAGTAGGTGGCCGCCCGGGTAGTGCCGACGTACAGGTATTTGTCGAATAGCGCCGGATGCAGCGTGGCGAGCTGGTCAATGCTGACAAAGAACACCGCCTCGAACTCCAGGCCTTTGATGTGCTGTATGTCGAATACGCGCACGTTGCTTTCCTGCCCCACAGCCTGGCCCTCTCGGCAAGCGATGACCTGGATATTGTGCTCCGCCAAGGCTGTGTTGAGTGCTTCGGCAACCGGAGCAACGTCGTCCTCGGTGTTCACAAAAATAGCGGTGGATGGCAACTGACCGACAAATCGCTCAATCTCGCGAATGCGATCCGCCAGCCAACCGACAATGGTTTCTGCGTTGGTCGCGTGCTCCAGCAAGGCGGGTGCAACACCCATGCTGTCCATATGCGCAGGCAAGCTGGCGTTTTGCTCGGTGCCACCGACAGCGCGGATCATGGCGCGAGCCAGATCGTTCAGTTGCTTACTCTGCCGATAAGAGACCGTAATCTCCTTAATATCAAAATCCTCAAAGATCCACTTCAAGTCGTCGACAGAGCGTGCGCCCCAGGTGGTCAGGCGTTGATTAAAGTCACCACAGGCAAAGAATGAACGCAGTCTTGGATGCGCCAGCGCCGCCATGCTCGCAAGCTGGATGGGCGAAAAGTCTGTGGCTTCATCCACCAGGATCTGGTTGCAGTAATGCCCCAGTATGGGCTGGAGTGATGACCAGGCGGGACTATCAATGTCGCGCTGAACGTTGGGCCGACTGAGCAGGCTGCCTGCGGCGCGCAAGATCGCGAGCAGTACGATGTCCAACTCCAAGGGATGGATGTCGCGCGCCTCAAAGTCTTCGTGGCGATACCAGATGTTTGCCGGTTGGCGTTCGCGCCTGAATGCACGGTAGCGCTTCGGGATGCCGTCGAGGTAGCGCTTCACCGGATTAACGAAGCGGCGTGCACTGGCCTGCACCAGAAGGCTTGCACCCACTTCAACGCGATCCGCTTCTGTCAGCCCTCGCTCTCCCAACCACTCGATGATTTTGCCATTGCGAGAGGCTTTGCTGACTGTGCGCTTGGATGCTGCTGCCCGGGCTTGGGCGCGTACCGCTTGCATGTAGGCATTGAGCGCGGCGGCACGGCCTGTACGGGGTGCGGTGGCATCTTCTTCTTCATCGGCATCCGGGTCATCCTGGTCGTCTACATCAGCCGCTTGCGCCTGTTGCAGGTTATCGATCATGTGGGCCAACTCATCCAGAAAACCTCGGTTGCGGTTGAGTTGCAGGTTGAGTGCGGCTTTGATCTTGATGTCCGAGCCTTCCTTCAGGTTGCTGACGAGTACCTGCACTTTGGCTATCTCCACCGCCAGCGAACCAAACATTGTCGCCAGTGCGCCATCGGCCGCCCGAGACAAGATGTTTTGCAAGCGTGTGCTGAGACTAAGGACTTCGGGAATTTTGGCATCGTGGAGTTGGGTTGCGGCTTCACGCAGCTCCTGCACATAGGCCTTCTGCTGGTATTCGTTGAAATCGTCGAACCATTGAATGGGGCACTCTAATGCGGCATCGGTCAGGCTGGTCAGTCCGTCTTTTAGAACAAAAGTACCGCCACCGGAAGCCCTTCTGAGGACGCCGAATACGTTTCGGGCCAGCTCGCGTCGATAGTCTTGCCACGTTCTGATGCGCAGATCCGAGGCGGGAACACCTTCACGCGCAAATGCCTCCTTGAGGTATTGCTTGAGCAATTCCGTGGGCGTGAACATCAACCAGCTGTTGGCGTGCACAATGCCTTGAGCTGAGGCGATTGTTTCAACCAGACGTTGTTCGCCTTCATCCAGGTAGGCGGTGTCGAGTTTTTGGCCGAGGCGGCGGATCAGAGTGGTCGTCTTGCCTGTACCCGGCGGGCCCAAGATCAAAAGACGATTGTCGATAGGGCGACGGAAAATCTCATCTTGATATTGATCGAGAATGGGCTGATCACGTAGTCCCATCTTTGTAATAACGCTGCGGCGAATACCGTCGATGATGTTGGCCTTGACTAACTCCTCGGCCAGCAATTGGCCAATAATGTCTTCAGTGACTTCTTCTCCCGCAACCACGGTCAGCAGCGCACGCAGCGACTCGATGGTGAACGGCCCAAAATGCTCGGCTTCAACGACGGTGTCTCGAGAGTCCCACCCATCTGCAAGCGCATTGGGCCGAAGTAGAGCCCGCTCAAGAACCTCAACGACGGTTCCATTGGGGAGCGTGAACTCTGCGCCAATTGCCAACGAGGCCAAACGTCCAACCGGCGCACGGTAACTAGACAAATTGGGAAAGCCTGATACCGGCATCGTGCGGCAGATGTAGTAGATTTTTTCATCTCCCTCTTCATCGCTCACCACAACGCGGGCGATGGCAGGCTCTGTCACTAGTACCTGATAGCTTTCGCGGTTCGCCTGGCTGATCTTATCCAGCCTTTGGATGGCTGAACTGGACGTCATTGTGTTGATGTTTGCCAGCGCATCTGAACCAAGTGTCCGCCCATCGTTGAGCTTGCCCCTAGCGGTTTTAGCGATCCTTTCGAGTTCCGCCAATGCTTCACCGGCGATCTGCTCGATGTGTATCCTTGACTCATCATTCAAGCTCTGTGTCATGCACTCTCACTCCCGGTCAATTCTTCAAGTTCTTTTTTAAGCTGCCGCAAATGCGCGTTGATCTCTACTTTGCGGTTGAATTGCTTTTCTTTGGCAAGTCTACTGGCAGCTTTCTCAACCTCACGCTGCTTGGCTTCAACCAGTTCGACGCGTACGACCAAGTCAGCGAGACTTTCTCGTGGGCGCGCAGGCGTGGGGATTAGGCGGTGAAGCGTCTGCTCATACAAGCCGCCCAGGTCGAGTGCTAAAGGCATGGCGGCGCGCTCACAGTCACTCGGCAACCAGCCTGTCGTAAAGTAGTCACTCATGACCCAACGGCTGGCGTCTGACTCATTCGGTCGTTTGTATGCAGCGATCACCTTTGTTCGGCCATCAAAGCTCAGCTCGAAGATGATGGGAAACTGCACCGCGCCATCGATGCAACGCAAAACGTCCAGATTCAGCTCCGATGTCTTGAGCTGGATTGAGAAAATCTGAAGCTCTGGTACTCCCGGCCTGGCGGGCAGGTTGATCGTTTCCGGAGCCAACTTGTATTGCCAGACGATTTGCTCCACCTGCTCGACGAACAAATCCTTCAGTCTTGTATTGGCGCCGCTGTGTTCGTAGATCTTATTCTTTGGCAGGGTACGACCAAAGACAGCCTGCTTCGGATAGTTGATGAACGCGGTATTCGACTCAAATCGCGCAGACTGACTCATCCGGCCTCCTGAATCACGATGAAGGTAATCAGTTCGAAGTCGTCCAGTCCGACGATAGTATTGACCAACGCGGTGGTCTTTCCGCTGCAGAAGAGGCTGTCCAGATCCTTCTCTTCCTTCACCTCGATCATTGAGCGGATGGCCTTGCCAAGCAGGTCCGAATACATCTGCATCTTGCGGCCATCGGCCGTTTCCTTATTGAACAGGAGACAGGCATCTGTAATAGGCTGGGCTTGTCCCTTGCAGCAGGTGCGAACCAGATCCAGCAAACGTTTGACTTCGGTGTGATCGTGAATGACTTCCCCCTCGCGATTAATATAGACGAGGTAATAAGGGTGCAGGCGGTTGTGCTGACTGACGTTGACGCTTGGATTCCGGTTGCGTAGCGTGAAGATCACACCCGGGCGTAGGCCCATCTCCGGCTTGGCAGGCACTACGGCGTGCATCCCGCTTGGCACGTTGCTCAATTCGCCATTGACCTTCACATAGTTGAGCAAGTCCATTCGGAAGTCATTGAGCCCGAGATCAGTAATCGACACTCCGGTTTTCAGGTCTTCCAGCTCAATCACTTCCTCTTGCAAACGTCGCAATTGCTCTTTGCGATAAGACACATCGTTGGCTTGGGCGCTCAGCACATTGTCGTCACCGGTGGCTGTGACATCGGCAATCATCATTCGGCTCTCAACCCGTTCCTTCAGGTTGATGTATTCGTCGAGCGAGATGTCTGGCCAGTAGTTAACCAGTTGGATGCTGCTGTTGGGTGAGCCGATGCGATCCACACGGCCGAAGCGCTGGATGATGCGCACGGGATTCCAGTGGATGTCGTAGTTGATGAGGTAGTCGCAGTCCTGCAGGTTCTGGCCTTCAGAGATACAATCGGTGCCGATCAACAAATCTATCTCTGCCGCCTCATTTGGTAGCACGATCGCTTTCTCCTTCGAGTGTGGCGAGAAGAGGGTGAGCAGTTCCTGGAAGTCATAGTTCTTCTTGAGCGTGCTCTTCGGCGCCCCTTTGCCGGTGACTTTCGCACTGTGCAAGGTCTGTGTGGCCAGCAATTCCGGAGCCAAATTGGCATACAGATAGTCAGCGGTGTCGGCGAAGGCGGTGAAGATCAGCACCTTTTTGTTGCCAGGATTCAGCGGTGCTGCGATCTTCTCCAGAACCAGTGTCTTGAGATGCTGCAGTTTGGCATCATCGGCTGCCGTGATCTTGTTCATCGACGTCAGCAAGGCATCAATGATTTCCAGATCGACCTTCAGCTCGTGCTCCCAAGAAGGCAAGTCCATATCGGCGAGGCTGATTTTGACCTTGCCACCGATCTCACTGTCGCCATTGCTTGGCAGGTCGTCGTCCACGTCGAGGTTTTCTAACTGGTCGGTCAGGTCATTGATTCTGCTGTCAATGCCACTGAGGCCGCCAGTCTCATTGAAAGTGCTGATCTTGGCCAGCGTATTAGTGTGGTTTGCGCGCAGGGACTTGAGCGTCAAGCGGAAAGACTCAATCGAGCTTTCCAGGCGCTTGAGCAGGTTGGTCGTCATCAATGCCTGCAAACTCTTTTCACGGTCGATTTGTTTAAGCTTGCCTTTCCCTGCAACCTGAGTGTCATACATCTCCTCGTACTTCTTGAGCCGACTGGGCAGGATGTAGCTGATCGGGGCGTAAACAGCGAGCTTGAGTAAAGACAGCTGCTCGAAAATTTCGTTGAAGCTCATCACATCCGTTCTCTGTGTGAGCGGGCTGTGGAACGACAAGGGTTTGCGGCGCTCAGGGAATTGGCCGATTTCCTTGGTATCATAGAAGGTCTGAATATGCTTGCGCGAACGTGCGATGGTGACGCTGTCGAGCAATTCGAAGAAGTCGAAATCCAACGAATCCAGGATGGCCCGCGCTGTGCGCTCTTCCGATGGAAGCTTTGCCCACGCATTGAAGCTGGCCTGCGCACTACGGAAAATGTCCTCTACCGTCTTGCCGGTGCGCAGCTTCTTGCTGAGGTTTTCGGAGTCGCCTTCGTAGGCCAGTGCCAGTTGGTTGCGCAGGTCGTTGAAGCGGTTGTTCACCGGGGTGGCCGAAAGCATCAATACCTTGGTTTTCACTCCCTCCTTGATAACCTTGTTCATCAGCTTCTGGTAGCGGGTTTCCTTGTCCTTATAGGCGTCATTGTTGCGGAAGTTGTGCGACTCGTCGATGACGACAAGGTCGTAGTTGCCCCAGTTGATACGATTCAGCGGTGTGCCGAACGACTCACCGCTCGTACGGCTGAGGTCGGTATGACAAAGCACGTCGTAGTTGAACCGGTCGCGAGCAAATATGTTGGTCTTGAGGTTGCGGCTGTAGTTCAGCCAGTTGTCCGCCAGCTTCTTAGGGCATAAAACCAAAACTGACTTGTTGCGCAGTTCGTAATACTTTACCACGGCCAGCGCGGTAAAAGTCTTTCCCAAACCCACGCTGTCGGCCAAGATGCAGCCGCTGTAGCTTTCAAGTTTGTTGATGATCCCGGTAGCAGCATCTTTCTGGTAATTGAAGAGTTTGTTCCAGATGAGCGTGTCTTGATAGCCCGTGCGGTCGTTCGGCAGGACATCCTCGTTGATGTCGTCCAGAAACTCATTGAAGATATTGTAGAGCATCAGGAAGTAGATGCTCTCTGGCGAGTTTTCCTGGTAGACGGATGCAATTTGATCGCAGATCTGCGCCGTTACATCCTCCAGCTTCTCGGGGTCCTGCCAGATCTGGTTAAACAGACTGAGGTAGGTCGCCGTAAATGTCGGCTCGTCCATCCTGTTGACGAAGTTGGAGACAGCGTTGCCCTGCTGGTAGCCGAGATCGACGGCGGTAAAGCCGTGCAGTGGCATGTAGGCAGTATCTGCGGCAGCAGCCTGAATGCAAGTAAACTGCTGCATCGGTGCCTTGCTGCGATTGGACTTGAATGTTGCCTTGCGCCGCATCCAGTCCGCGCACTCTTTTGCAATTGCGCGCTGGGTCAGTTTGTTACGCAACTGAATTTCGAACTCACTCCCGTACAAGCTCCGTTCGCGGTCAGCCTTCGGTATGTGGAATTCTCTGCGTTCCTTGCGAATCTTGTCGGTAACCTCGTTAGCGGTAAACGTCGGCGAGGTAAAGATGAATTGCAGCTCGTCGATTTTTTCCAGCTCTGCTTTGAGCGCTTCGAACGCGTACATCGAAAAGCAGGAAGCGGCGATCTTCAGGCGAGCACCAGGTTTGAGCGTCTGCTTTAGGTCGTCTCCGAGCAGGCGGTTGATATTGTCGATCAGTTCCATTAATAGTCAGCCTTCTTAGTGGCGCTATAGCCTGGTGCCAGTAAGGCATTTTTTACGCCGTAAATTGCGAGATGATCTTTGAGCCATAACCGGTACTCCGGTCCACGAAGGCAATGATCGGGTGAGCAGTCTACCCGCCAGCGCTGCAACATATAGCCCACCACCGCAGCGCGAACGCGCATTCTGATCGAACCATCTGTCATCCCGTAGTCCATCTTGATAATATCGGGCCGCTCAACGCTCGGGTGCGGCACTAAATCTAGCTCGACGATGCGCGTCCACTGGATGTCGTTATCCTGCCGTTCGTTGTCCTGTGGCTCCTCGTCGAGCAATGTTGGTACTTCGATGCGGGTGACGACGAAATCCCGAAACTCTCTACTCTTGCGATCAAAGGCCCGGACGTGCCAGCGCAGGCCGGTATCAACCAAGGCAAAGGGCACAATTACCCGCTCGGACTCGCCGCCGCTCATCGAGTGGTAGCGGATGGCGACAGGTCGCTTGGCGTGGATGGCTCGGCAAATCGCTGCTAACACATCCATCTTGGGGATGCACAGGGCTGCGGGGGATTCACATGGTAGCAGCGCCTGCATTGAGCCGTTCACGCCATCGCCAAAGCCGAAAGCTAGCGCAGACAGAACACGCTGCGATACGTGTTTGAACAACGGGGAAAACGCCTGCCCGATGCGATAGATCTTGTTGCTACCATCGAAGGTGATGTTATGCGGCACGATTTCCCGGTACAAAGCCAAATCGCGTGTCGCCCCTGCTGGAGCCACGCCGAAGCGCTCAATCAGATCTGGGCGACCGATCTCACCGAAGAAGTAGAGCCGAAAATCGATGTAGGCCAGCCGCTCTCGCTGGGCCACACTCAAGTCCTCAAGCCGCTTAGAAGGGGAGCTAGGCATAAATCATCACTATAGGGAAAAAATGATATTTAATACGGTAATCCATAAAGTGCCATGATTATAATCAAATTGATGACAATCAGCATTAATACTTATGTAACAGCAAGAATTTATGTCTTGAATGTAGGCAGTCATCGTATGGGTTGATGTTTCTATACCGTTAAATTGATGCCATCCAACTATAAAACCTTGCTGCCCAAGGCCCTATAGCCCCCTCAGGCAATTTGCCCTTATCCACTATTTTGGTATTGGGATGAGGGATACCAGAATAACCTAACGACTCAGGGACCGGGATCACAGGCGGCTGTGGCTCGTCGCTTACCTTAATTCAAATTATTTTCAGATAGATATCATTCTTCTGAACATACCCGATTAACGGCGGAATCTCACGATTCTGCCGTTTTTGTATTATTTTTCAGAGGAGTAGTAATGAACAATTCTGAAGGTTTGAAGTCGTTTCACCAATCGCTTTCTGGTCTGCCACAGTGGGCATCAGAGCGGATTCTGCAGCAAATAAACCAGTTAACCGACTACGAGCCAGTGATCGGCATTCTGGGTAAAACCGGCGCGGGAAAGAGTAGCCTTTGCAATGCCTTGTTTGTCGGCGAAGTATCGCCGGTCAGCGATGTGGCGGCCTGCACCCGTGAACCTTTACGCTTTCGTCTGCTGGTTGGCGACCGCCATATGACGCTGGTGGACCTGCCCGGTGTGGGCGAAAGTGGCGCTCGCGATAACGAATATGCTGCGCTGTATCGCGAACAGCTTCCCCGGCTTGACCTGGTGCTGTGGCTGATTAAGGCCGATGACCGGGCGCTGGCAGTGGATGAACACTTTTATCATCAAGTGATTGGGGAGGCATACCGGCATAAGGTGCTGTTTGTTATCAGCCAGTCGGATAAGGTCGAGCCCACCAGCGGTGGGGGGCCATTGTCCAAAGAGCAGAAGCAGAATATCAGCCGTAAAATCTGTCTGCTGCATGAGCTGTTCCAGCCCGTACATCCAGTGTGTGCCGTGTCGGTCCGTCTTCAGTGGGGACTGCGGGTGATGGCCGAGCGAATGATTAAGTGCCTGCCACGTGAGGCCACCAGCCCGGTGGTGTCGCAACTCCAGCCTTCCTTTCGCACGACGGTAGTCCGGGAACAGGCGCGTAGCGATTTTGGTGAAACCGTCGGTGCTGCACTCGATAGCATCAGTGCCTTTCCCCTGATACCCGCCCCGGTGCGGGCCGTCATTCAGGCCGTGCGCACCACCGTGGTGTCAGTGGCCCGTGCCGTCTGGGATTTCTTCTTCTGAGTATTTAACCCATCCCTGTTATTTCCCTAACCCTGTCGCCGATGCGACGGGGATTTCTTTTATTTGTTTTCCCATTATGAGGAGTCTGCTTATGACCCGTCTGGCTTCGCGCTTTGGCGCAGCAAACCTTATCCGTCGCGACCGCCCGTTAACCCGTGAGGAGCTGTTTCGCGTGGTGCCCAGTGTGTTCAGCGAGGACAAACATGAATCCCGCAGTGAGCGTTATACCTATATACCTACCATCTCCCTGCTCGACAGCTTACAGCGAGAAGGCTTCCAGCCATTCTTTGCCTGTCAGACCCGGGTACGTGACCCGGGTCGTCGTGAACATACGAAACACATGCTGCGCCTTCGTCGGGAGGGGCAGATTACCGGTAAGCAGGTGCCGGAAATCATTTTGCTGAATTCACATGATGGCACCAGTTCGTACCAGATGTTGCCGGGACTATTTCGCGCAGTTTGTCAGAACGGGCTCGTCTGTGGTGAGTCGTTTGGCGAGGTGCGGGTGCCGCACAAGGGGGACGTGGTGAGTCAGGTAATTGAAGGCGCGTATGAGGTACTGGGCATTTTTGACCGTGTGGAGGAGAAGCGGGATGCGATGCAGTCGTTGCTGTTGCAGCCTCCTGCGCAACAGGCACTGGCACAGGCTGCACTGACGTACCGGTTCGGGGAGGACCACCAGCCGGTTGCGCCGTCACAGGTGCTCTCCCCGCGCCGCTGGCAGGATGAGAGTAACGACCTGTGGACCACGTACCAGCGTATTCAGGAGAACCTGATTAAGGGCGGTCTCAGTGGGCGTAACGCCAAAGGAGGACGGTCACATACCCGTGCCGTTCGTGGTATTGACGGGGACGTGAAACTTAACCGGGCACTATGGGTGATGGCGGAAGCCCTGCTCAGTGGTTTTCAGCCTGCGTGAGTTCACACTTTGCATCAAATAACATTACAGCAATGTTAATAAATGACACTTCCTGTCATTTCTGGCGGGGATTTTTGCTGGTTAATTCACCGGAAAATGGCGCAGGCCTGACAGATACAGGCTTCAGGCCTTCCTCAAAATAGCCGCTCCCGCAGACATATCCTGTCAACCCCCTCCTTTAAAATCGCATGCCTTTCAACCGGTTAACCTTCACGGAGAATACATCATGCCACTGGCAGAGCGCCGCTACGACAGACTGGCGGTCAGGCTGTCGCTGATTATCAGCCGCCTCGTGGCGGGTGAAACGCTGAACATGCAAAAGCTCGCGACCGAGTTTGACGTGTCAGTCCGCACCCTCTACAGAGACTTTCGTGAACGGCTGATTTATCTGGATCTCGAATGCCATCAGGGCTGCTATCGCCTACGGACAGGGGCCGGGCCGCAGGGCGAGCTGGATGTCCTGACGTTTGCCCACCGTACCGGCATCGCCGGCCTCTTTCCGGGGCTGGACCGTCGGCTGGTGAGCCTGCTGCTGAACTGCGAAGGTGCCCCCTGCCTGACCGGAGATGCGGTTTCTGTGGGCTCACCTGCGACCCAGCTGTCCTTTTACCGGCTGGTACAGGCTATTACCACCTGCCAGCGCGTCACGTTGCTGACTGACGGAAATCGTTGCGAAAGACTGGCCCCTTACAGGCTGATTGCCCAGCAGAGCCACTGGTACCTGGTTGCGGAGCATCACGACCGTCCGGTGGTGTTTTCGCTCAGTGATATTCACCTTGTGCAGCCCCTCACTGAGAGTTTTAAACGCAACGAGCGCTTTTACCGACTGACAGAAGATTTAAGTTTTATCCGAGCACTGCCGCATTTTCAGTTTATTCAACAGGCAATCACCAACATAACTACAACCTAAAGGAAATCAGCTTCTTGCCGATACCCTTTTAGGGGAAATTCTACACACAACAAGGTATTTATGATGAAGCGAAACCTGAACACCAGCTACCGGCTGGTATGGAACGAAGTTTTGGGAGCATTTGTTGTTGTCTCAGAGCTGGCAAAAGCCAAAGGAAAGCGCAGTACTGCCGTTCTGGCGCTGGCGGTTGCCGGACTGGTGGCAAGTCCTGCCGCACTGGCTGACGATGCGCCGGGAAACACCCGTACGGTAGCGGCCGGTGAGGTAGTCAATGGTGCGGTGATCGGCAATCACGACTCACAGATCGTTTTCGGTAAGACAAACAACACAGTCATCAACACAGGCCTGGAGTTCGGTGCTGATAATGATGACAACAGCGGTGGTCAGTGGGTACAGACGGGGGGCGTGGCAAACCAGACCACCATTAATAATAGCGGGCTGCAGGGTGTACTGGCTGGCGGCAGCGCCACAGACACCACAGTCAACAGCGGTGGTGGTCAGAGCGTGCATGGTCAAGCTTCAGATACCACGCTTGACGGTGGTACACAGTGGGTACACAGCGGCGGTATTACCTCCGGCACGATCATTAATAAAGACGGGGCTCAGCTGGTAAAAGCTGGAGCGCAGGCTACCGGTAGTGTGGTGAATACCGGAGCACAGGGTGGTCCCGATGCAGAGAACAACGACGGGCAGTGGGTTGCCGGTACCGCAACTGATACCACCATTAATAACGATGGTCGTCAGATTATTGCTGCTGGTGGTCTCACTACCGGTACAGTGATTAAAGCGGGCGGCGACCAGAGTGTGCACGGCTCGGCAAATACGACCCGCCTGGATGGCGGTAATCAGTACGTACATGCCGGTGCATCCGCAACTGACACAGTAATCAATGCGGGAGGGTGGCAGGTGGTGAAAAGCGGTGCGACAGCCGACAACACTACCGTCAACACAGACGGCAAACTGCAGGTGAGTGCCGGAGGCAATGCCACGAACGTTACCCAGAATACCGGTGGCGCGCTGGTGACGAACACCAGTGCCACCGTTTCCGGGACCAACAGTCTGGGTAACTTCAGCGTCGATGCCGCGACTGCCAGTGCCACTAACGTGTTGCTGGAAAATGGCGGGCGTCTTGATGTGCTGGGTAACGGCAGCGCCGATACCACCACGGTTAATCAGGGCGGTATTCTGGCAGTCTCCTCCGGCGGTAAGGCGCAGAACATCGTGATACATGACGGCGGCGTACTGATTGCCGATACCGGCGCAACGGTCAGCGGCACAAACACCTCTGGCGCATTCGGCATTGACGGCGCAACCGGCAAAGCCAGCAACCTGCGTCTGGATAACGGCAGTCAGTTCACGGTACTGGGTAACGGCAGTGCGGATAACACCACGGTGGGGGCAGGCAGCACACTGAATGTGGCACAGGGCGGAACGCTCACCGGTACCACCTCATTTGGCGACGGTGCATCGCTGACGGGGAATGCCACCAATAGCGGACAACTGTACTTTAACAACGGTAACGCCGCTATCAATGGTTCGGTGAGCGGTGATGGTCAGTTACTCAAGGAGGGTACAGGCACCCTGACGGTCAGCAACGGCACGCTGTCCCAGTCACAGGTAAACCTGAAGCAGGGTGCACTGGCCCTGAACAATGCCATCATCAACAGCGACATCATTGCGCAGTCCGGTACGCAGGTCCGCCTGACCGGCAACTCCGTGATGAACGGGGCGATTGACCCGACTGACGTCACCCTCGACAGCGGTGCCCGCTGGAATATTCAGCGTGGTGCAGCAGTGAAATCGGTGCTCGACAAGCTGGACAATGCCGGAACCATCAGTTTTGCGCCCGCACCGGCAAACAGTCCGTTTGTCCCTGAAACGCTGACGGTCACGAATCTGACAGGACGCAACGGCACCATTAATCTGTCCATTCGTCTTGATGACCCGACCTTCCCGACCGACAGGCTGGTCATTGACGGCGGGCAGGCAACCGGTAAAACCTGGCTGAATTTCACCAATACCGGTGATGCAGGGCTGGGCCTGGCGACAACCGGTAACGGTATCAAAGTGGTGGAGGCGATTAACGGGGCCACCACCGAAGCCGGGGCTTTTGCGCTGGGCCGCAAACTGCAGGCCGGGGCATACAACTACACCCTGAGTCACGGCAGTGCCGATGAAAACTGGTATCTCTCCAGCGAAGCCGGCTACCGTGCCGAAGTGGCACTGTACTCATCTTTGTTTGCCCAGAGCATGGATTATGACCGTGCGCTGGCCGGGACATACAGCCAGCGCAGCAGTGCGGTGAATGACCAGGGATTCTGGGGGCGTATTCAGGGCGGGCATACCGGGCATGACGGTAACGGCGGCATTGCCCAGGGCGACACCCCGGAAAGCAGTGGCAGCTATGGCTTTATTCAGCTCGGCGGAGACCTGTTCAAACACGACACCGGTACGCTTTCGCTGACCAGTGGACTCTATGGCGCGGCAGGCCAGTCGTCGGTGGATGTGAAAAACGATGACCGCTCTGCGGCAGGCTCCGTGCGTGACACGGTGTACAGCCTCGGCGGGTATCTGACAGCCGTTCAGGATGCCAGCGGGCTGTGGGCCGATGTGGTGGCACAGGGCTCCCGTCACAGCCTGAAGGCAAGCTCAGCGGATAACCGTTTTGAAACTGACGGCACCGGCTGGCTGGCCTCTGTGGAAACCGGTCTGCCGTTTAACATCAGTCAGGGACTGGTGCTGGAGCCACAGCTGCAGTACGTCTGGCAGGGCCTGTCTCTGGATAACGGGCATGACAACGGCGGTTACGTGAACTTTGGTGACGGTAGTGCGCAGCATGTCCGCGCCGGGCTTCGTTTCGGCAGTTCGTCTGAAATGGACTTCGGTCAGGGTACCTCCACGGTTGCGGGTTTGACTGACAGCATGAAGCACAGCACAAGCGAAATGCCGATGAACTGGTGGGTGCGTCCGTCGGTTATCCGCACTTTCAGTTCAGACGGCGATATGAGCATGGGCACTGCGACTGCAGGCAGCAATGTCAGCTTCACCCCGTCTCAGGATGGTACCTCGCTTGACCTGCAGGCGGGTATTGAAGCGCGTGTCCGCCAGAACGTGACGCTGGGTGTACAGGGCGGTTATACCCGCAGCGTCAGCGGCAACAGTGCTGCTGGCTACAACGGTCAGGCAACGCTGAAAGTCGCTTTCTGATAACGCATCTGTCCCATTTACGGGGCATCACATAACCACTCTAGGCCCCTGTTGTTCTCGCAGCAGGGGCCTTTTGCATTCAATCGCAACACCGTTTTCTCTCTTTAGACTCACCCGCTTTATCCCGATTTTTATCAACTACATCACGCCAGCCCCTAGCGGCTGGCTTTTCTATTACGGAGCAACTCCATGACCACACAAACTGATACAGCCCACTCGCCGATGAGTGATTCACACATGTCTACCCTCATTACGGCCAGCCTGGTACCCGATGAACAGCGCCTGGGTTTCTGGCCGCTGCACTTCGGGCGTATCCCGCAGTGGATTTTTATCGAGACCCGTATCTTTGGCTGGATGGACCGCTTCTGTGAAGACTACAGCGGCGGTATCTGGCATTTCCACATACTCAGCAACGGTGGCGCGTTTATGGCCCCCGAAGCTGACATTGATGAGAAATGGAGGCTGCTCAACAACATGAATGGCAATGGCGCAGAAATGAGTGCGGAAGCCGCAGGCATTGCCGTGTGTCTGATTGAGTACAGCCATCACGCCTGTCGTACGGAGTGCGATGCCATGACAGAGCATTATTTCCGACTGCGTGATTACGCCCTACAGCACCCTGAATCCCATGCCATTTTTGCCATCATTGATTAAGGAGTTTTGCTATGGAGAAACAACTGACTCTCTTTACACCGGAACTGCCATTGACCTCGCTGCGCACCATCAAACGAGCCCTGAGTCTGCTTGACCAGCACCTGCGCGAACCGGGTGTGGCGTTTACTTCCACGCAGGCTGCTCGCGACTGGCTCAGGCTGAAGATGGGAACCCTTGAGCGCGAAGAGTTTGTCGTGCTGTACCTCAATAACCAGAACCAGCTGCTTGCCCACGAAATGCTTTTTACCGGCACCCTCAGTCACACTGAAGTTCATCCCCGCGAGGTGGTGAAACGCGCCCTGTACTTTAACGCGGCAGCAGTGATATTTGCCCATAACCACCCATCCGGGGAGGTGAATCCAAGTCAGGCAGACAAAGCCATTACCCAGCGACTGGTACAGGCGTTGATGCTGGTGGAGATCCGGGTGCCCGACCACCTGATTGTCGGCGGCAGGCAGATATTCTCCTTCGCCGAACATGGTCTGCTGTGAGGGGGAAGGGTCAGTGAAAATCATCAGCAAGCGTCAGGCGATGGCGATATACCGCCAGCATCCTCAGTCCAGGTTGTTTCGCTTCTGTACCGGCAAATATAAGTGGTCCGGCAGTATCTGCCACTATGCCGGTCGGGAGGTACAGGACATCAACGGTGTGCTGGCCGTATTTGCTGAACGCCGTCAGGACCGTAACGGTCCCTATGTCGTATTGCGCAGCGTTACCCTGAATTAATTCACATTTAAGGAAGGCTAAAATTGTCGAATAAAATACCGCCTGTAAACCACAATATCGCCGAACCCTGGTGGGGGCTTAAACGCGATATCACACCCTGTTTTGGCGCTCGCCTGGTGCAGGAGGGCAACCGGCTGCACTATCTCGCCGACCGCGCCAGTATCACCGGGCAGTTCAGCGACGCGGATTTACGCCATCTGGACCAGGCATTTCCGCTGCTGCTCAAACAGCTTGAACTGATGCTCACCAGCGGTGAACTCAATCCCCGCCATCAGCACGGCGTCACGCTCTACGCAAAAGGGCTGACCTGCAACGCGGATACACTCGGCAGTTGCGGATATGTCTATATAGCGATTTACCCGACACCTGCAACAACAGAATAAACCTCCCGGCATTTTTGCTTCATTTAACTAACCAATAAAGGTTTCCATTATGCAAACACAACCTGTTCCCCCGACACAGGAGGCTTCACCACGCCCGTCACCAGTGGAGATCTGGCTCCGCCTTTTGAGTCACCTGCTGGACCGTCACTACGGTCTGACGTTAAACGACACGCCATTTTGCAATGATGGTGTGATCCAGGAGCATATCGACGCCGGTATCTCACTGTGCGACGCGGTGAATTTTATCGTGGAGAAATACGCCCTGATACGCACCGATCGTCACGGTTTCAGCGCAGAAACACAGTCCCCACTCATCAGCAGTATTGATATCCTTCGCGCCCGTAAGGCCTGTGGACTGATGGCACGCAATGGCTACAGACTGGTGACCGATATCACCACCGGCAAATACAGCGAGGTGACTCGATGAAACTCTCCATGACCGTGGAAGCCGATGCCGTCACTATGCAGGCCCTCAACATGGGGCGGATCGCTGTTGATATCGACGGTATTGAACTGGCCGACCTGATTGATGTGGTCTGTGATAACGGTTATTCGCTTCGCGTTGCTGACGAACCTGGGAGGCTGGTTGTGGAAGATCCACTCCCGTCTGCCGCCCGGCTGAACGGCATTCAGTGCAGTACCGCCCATATCTCCGAAGCTGACAACAACCTGCTGTTCACTCTTTCGCATCAGCATGAAGACTTTGGCGAAAGCGAATGGATTACGTACACCGGCTCCGGCTATTTGTTGCGTCTGGATGCGTGGTCGTTTCCGGTATTACGGCTTAAACATCTCGGTCTGTCGAAAGCCTGTCGTCGCCTGGTGGTGACCCTTATGCGTCACTACTCTGTTGGTATTGTTCACCTTGATGCCTTTGGTGAGGTATTGCCGGGCTTTGACATTTTCGACTGGTAATCCAACCTCAATCACCACAAGGTTTCACATGCCGGAATTAACCACCGAAGCGGCTCTCAACATTCTGATTGGCTGGCTGCAGGACAACATCGATTGTGGCAGCGAAATTATCTTCGATAACGACGAAGACAATACCGATTCAGCAGTGCTGTTACCCTGGATTGAACGTACGCTTCAGGACGTTCGCGATCTCCACCATCTTCAGCTTTTGCAACAGGCCAGTACAGATTAACCACCGAACCGTACTCATCACTTACTCATAAGCGCCAGCCCTCACCGGCTGGCGTTTTGCTTTATATAAAGGAAATGACTGATGTCAGAACTTACTCTCACCGGACCCGAAGTGTTAACCGGCCACACCGACATAATTTGCTCCACCAGCATTGAGCGCATCATCACCGGACGTAATGCCGCACTGGCGCAGATTGAAGCGCTCATTCAGCAACTCGACGATATCTCAATACTGACCCGCAGTATCGGGGGAAAAACCGCTCTGGACTGGGCTATGAAGCAGGACTTCCGCTGTGGCTGCTGGTTGATAGAAAAAAGAGAAACGGCGATGAAAGCCATTACACGCAATCTTGATCGCGGTATATGGCGGGATTTAATGAAAAAGTCGGGCATGCTTTCCATCATGGACGCACAGGCCCGTGATCAGTGGTACAACAGCCTGGAAAAGGAGGATATTCCGGTGGTCAGCGAAGCGAATATCCTGAGCACGTTTGAGCAACTGCATCTCAACAAAATAGATGTCTTCGAACGTGGGGTCATCAACGTCTTCAAAGGGCTATCGTGGGATTACAAAACCAATAGTCCCTGCAGCTTTGGTAAAAAGATCATCGTCAACAATCTGGTGGCGCATAGCCGCTGGGGCTTTAGCTTAAACTGGGGCTGGCGGCGGGATCAATTAGCGGACCTGGAACGAATGCTGTTTCTGCTTGATGGTAAACCGATACCCGACAACCGTGGCGATGTTACTACTCGATTGATGGAGCATATTCGGGACAACCCTTCGAAGGATATTTACGAAGATGATTTCTTCAGTATCCGTTACTTTCAGAAGGGAACAGTACACATCACTTTTAAACGGATCGACCTGACAGAAAAGATGAATGATATCGTGGCGAAGCACTATCCGGGGATGCTGGCAGCGAGATGAAGAGGGCAGGGAGGTAATTCCTTACCTGACCCATTACCTGACCCGATTCGTATAAAACGAAAAAGGAGTCAGACGATTTCTCATCTAACTCCTTGTTTTATTTGGTGGCCCCTACTGGACTTGAACCAGTGACCAAGCGATTATGAGTCGCCTGCTCTAACCACTGAGCTAAGGGGCCGTGGCGGTGGATTATAAAGTAACTCCGCGTTGCAATCCAGACATAAGCGTACGGATGCTGTTTTTATAAACAATGTATTTTCAGTCCGTTATACTTGTTCCTCTGATGTATTGATGGGAGTAATTATGGTTAAGGACATACTGGCGCCGGGGCTGCGGGTGGTGTTTTGCGGCATCAATCCGGGGTTGTCTTCCGCAGGTACAGGATTCCCCTTTGCACATCCCGCTAATCGCTTCTGGAAGGTCATCCATCAGGCGGGATTTACCGATCGCCAGCTCAAACCCGAAGAGGCACAACACTTGCTGGACTTCCGTTGCGGCGTGACTAAATTTGTCGACAGACCGACGGTGCAAGCCAATGAAGTGAAGCTACAGGAGATGCGTAACGGCGGCCGTAAGCTCATTGAGAAAATAGAGGAGTATCAGCCTGCTGCACTCGCAATCCTTGGGAAGCAGGCATTTGAGCAGGGCCTCAGCCAGCGTGGGGCACAGTGGGGAAAACAAACGCTGACTATTGGCGCGACGAAAATATGGGTTTTGCCGAATCCCAGCGGATTAAGCCGGATTACGCTGGATAAACTGGTGGAGGCGTATCAGGAAGTGAATGACGCCCTGGCCAGGCGGGGACTATAAAGAAAAACGCCACCTTGCGGTGGCGTTTATGCTTATGCGGCGAGATTAATCGTCGAGGAAGCTACGCAGCACTTCAGAGCGGCTCGGGTGGCGCAGTTTACGCAGCGCTTTCGCTTCGATCTGACGGATACGTTCGCGGGTAACGTCGAACTGTTTACCGACTTCTTCCAGCGTGTGGTCGGTATTCATATCGATACCGAAACGCATACGCAGAACTTTTGCTTCACGGGCGGTCAGGCCAGCCAGAACGTCGTGCGTTGCGGCACGCAGGCTCTCGGTGGTAGCAGAATCCAGCGGCAGCTCGAGGGTGGTATCCTCGATGAAATCACCCAGATGCGAATCTTCATCGTCGCCGATCGGCGTTTCCATGGAGATAGGCTCTTTAGCGATCTTCAGCACTTTACGGATCTTGTCTTCCGGCATCAGCATGCGTTCAGCCAGCTCTTCCGGCGTCGGCTCGCGGCCCATCTCTTGCAGCATCTGACGGGAGATACGGTTGAGCTTGTTGATGGTCTCAATCATATGTACCGGGATACGGATGGTACGTGCCTGATCCGCGATCGAGCGGGTGATCGCCTGACGGATCCACCAGGTTGCATAGGTAGAGAACTTGTAACCACGACGGTATTCAAACTTATCAACCGCTTTCATCAGACCGATGTTACCTTCCTGAATCAAATCCAGGAACTGCAGACCACGGTTGGTGTATTTCTTGGCGATAGAGATAACCAGACGTAAGTTCGCTTCAACCATCTCTTTTTTCGCACGGCGGGCTTTCGCTTCACCGATGGACATGCGACGGTTGATGTCTTTAACCTGCTCGATGGTCAGGCCGGTTTCTTCTTCAATCTGCTGCAGTTTCTGCAGTCCGCGGTGAACATCATCTGCCACGTCGTGCAGTTTTTCAGACCACGGTTTGTTCATCGCGATTGCCGCGTTGAACCAGGTTTCGCTGGTTTCGTTGCCAGTGAACAGGGTGATGAAGTTTTTCTTCGGCATTTTGCACTGCTCAACGCAGAGCTTCATGATCAGACGTTCCTGAGTACGCACGCGGTCCATCATGACGCGCATGCTGTTTACCAGGTAGTCGAACTGCTTCGGTACCAGGCGGAACTGTTTGAACACTTCAGACAGCTTCTGAATTTCTTCCTGCGCGGCAGCATGGCTGCGGCCTTTCGCTTTGATGGTGTCGCGAGTGATTTCGTACTGAGTACGCAGTTCACCGAATTTTTCACGCGCTAATTCAGGGTCGATGCTGTTGTCGTCATCGCTGCTGTCGTCGTCATCTTCTTCATCTTCGTCTGCATCGTCATCCATCTCTTCCTGAGAGAGCTCAGAACCGACGTGTGTCGCCGTTGGCGCCATGTCTTCTTCCGCGTTCGGATCGACAAAGCCGGTGATCAGATCGGAAAGACGCGCTTCTTCAGCTTCTACACGATCGTATTGCTCAAGCAGGTAGGTGATGGCTTCCGGGTATTCGGCAACGGAGCATTGAACCTGGTTAATCCCGTCTTCGATGCGTTTAGCGATGTCGATTTCGCCTTCACGGGTTAACAGTTCAACGGTACCCATTTCACGCATGTACATGCGGACCGGGTCAGTTGTACGACCGATTTCGGACTCAACGCTGGACAGAACCTGGGCAGCCGCTTCTTCCGCGTCTTCATCGGTGCTGTTGGAGGTTTCAGCAAGCAGCAGATCATCGGCATCAGGTGCTTCTTCCATCACCTGAATACCCATGTCATTGATCATTTGGATGATGTCTTCGATTTGATCTGAATCGACGATATCTTCCGGCAGATGGTCATTGACCTCGGCATAGGTCAGATAGCCTTGCTCCTTACCACGTTGGACAAGTAGCTTCAGCTGTGACTGCGGGTTTTGCTCCATAAGACGGTATCCACACTTAATTCGTTTGATTGGTGTTGGGCGGTAAAACCGCCAACGGCAAAACGAGGGCATACTTATATTTTGCCGCTGCCTCTCCGTGCGGCTGTCGGGGGCTTCCCGAGCGATATTCGGCAGTTAAGCCGTTAAATACTTTTGTCTTTCTGTTATTTCTTGGCCAGTTCCTGGTTCAGCGTCCAGAGTTCCCGGCGTTCTTCGCTGCTTAAACCGTGTGTGCGCTCACGAGCTATCAACTCTTCCTGGCGCAGCTCAAGCATCGAATCAAACATATGGTTGAGTGAGTCGGTGAAGGTTTTTTCTGCGATATCTTTATCTGCTATATCGTCCCACATCGACAGTTTTTCAAGGGTCGCAGCATCATTTGTGCCACGATAGTGTTCTAAAAGTTGTCCGGTGGTCAGACCTGGCTGAGCCAGACAAGTGTTGACCAGTTCTCTGAATAAGCCAAGTCCAGGCAGTTTATTGCTATCCAGTGCGCCTAACGGCGGAACCAGCGGGGCGAGACCCGGGTTCTGTACCAGCAACCCTATAAGTATACGCATGGTCGTACGTTTTAGCTGTGGAACAGGGCGGGAAGCCCCATTTTCTGCCAGTTTTGGCATTAAACGTTCAAGCTGGCTGTCATCAAGAATGCCGAGCTTGTTTCCCAACTCCTGTCGCAGATAAATGCGTAACGTTTCTCCTGGTACCTGAGTAATCAGCGGTAATGCCAGCGTGCTGAGCTGTGCGCGTCCGTCTGGGGTACTCAAATCCACCTGCGGCAACAGGCTGTTAAATAAAAACGCGGAGAGTGGTAGCGCCTGCTCCATCCGGGCTTCAAAGGCCTCTTTCCCTTCTTTACGCACCAGCGTATCGGGGTCTTCGCCGTCAGGTAAAAACATAAAGCGTAGCTGGCGTCCGTCTGTCATATAGGGCAGTGCGGTTTCCAGCGCGCGCCATGCTGCGTCGCGTCCGGCACGGTCACCGTCGTAACAGCAAATTACGTTGTTCGTCGCGCGGAACAACAACTGGATGTGATCGGCGGTGGTTGACGTCCCAAGGGATGCCACTGCGTAGTTAATGCCGTATTGCGCCAGCGCCACCACATCCATATAGCCTTCTACCACTAACAGGCGCTGCGGATCGGCGTTATCCTGCTGGGCTTCATAAAGGCCATACAGCTGGCGACCTTTATGGAAAATATCGGTTTCCGGGGAGTTGAGATACTTCGGCAGGGCATCGCCCAGCACGCGTCCACCAAAACCAATGACTCGACCACGTTTGTCGCGGATGGGGAACATCACCCGTTCGCGGAAGCGATCGTAACTGCGTCCCTGATCGTTGGTGACCAACATTCCCGCATCGACCAGCGATTTACGATTCTCAGCATTGCCGCCAAACCGTTTCAGGACGTTGTCCCAGCCGGGGGGCGCAAAACCAATAGCAAAACGGGTGATCACGTCGCTACTTAATCCTCGCTTTTCCAGGTACTGGCGCGCGGGGGTAGCGGCGGGTTGCATCAAAGACTGTTGATAAAAAGTGTTCAGGCCGTCCATCAATTGATAAAGGCTTTGCCGTTGATGGCGCTCTATCTGACTAGGGCCACTGCCTGCTTCATAGGGCACTTCAAGGTTGTGCATTGCGGCCAGTTCTTCGACGGTTTCCACAAACTCGAGCTTGTCGTAGTTCATGAGAAAGTCGACGGCGTTGCCATGTGCGCCACACCCAAAGCAGTGATAAAACTGTTTCTCACCGTTTACGGTGAAAGAGGGGGTTTTTTCGTTATGGAACGGACAGCACGCGTGATAATTTTTGCCCTGCTTCTTCAGCTTTACCCGCGCGTCGATGAGATCGACAATGTCGGTTCTTGCCAGCAGGTCATTTATAAATACGCGTGGAATTCGTCCAGCCATATGCCCCGTTTATTTTTTTATGACTTATATACACAAAATCATTCAAGATGCTTCAATACGGCAAGGGAGCGAATCCTCAGGAGCGTACATCAGTACGTGACTGGAGGGAACGACTGCAGCCAACGCAGAGGCAGCTTGAATGATGACGCGTATAAACGAAAACAAGCCGCGCATTCCTTCCGGAAGCACGGCCTTACAACTACAACTCTGTCTGAATTGAGAGCCTTGGCTCTCAATGGATTAGTACAGACGAGTACGGCGTGCGTTTTCGCGAGCCAGTTTCTTCGCGTGACGTTTCACAGCAGAAGCTTTAGCGCGCTTACGTTCAGTAGTCGGTTTTTCATAGAACTCACGACGACGAACTTCCGCCAGAACACCTGCTTTTTCGCATGAACGCTTGAAGCGACGCAGTGCTACGTCGAACGGCTCGTTTTCACGTACTTTAATTACCGGCATGTAACTCTCACCTTTATAAATTCGGTTTGCCGCTGGCATCAACGCCAGCTTATTTCAAAATGGTGCGGAATTTTACTGCAATTGCTGCTGCTTTGTAAAGCACCGACGCGATTTTGAAAGGGACTTTTATAAGGATAAGGAGTATACACGAGCGGAACTCCTGGGGCGAACAAAGTTTTACATCAACCCGCATTGGTCCTACACTGCGCGGTAATAGAGCGAGGTAAAACAAGTCATGCGTGTACTGGGTATTGAAACATCCTGCGATGAAACCGGCATCGCCATTTACGACGATGAAAAAGGTCTTTTAGCCAACCAATTGTATAGTCAGGTGAAATTACACGCTGACTACGGCGGCGTAGTGCCAGAACTGGCCTCGCGCGATCACGTACGTAAAACCGTACCGCTGATCCAGGCCGCGCTGAAAGAAGCGGGACTGACGGCAAAAGAGATTGATGCGGTGGCGTATACCGCAGGTCCTGGTCTGGTTGGCGCGCTGCTGGTCGGCGCAACCGTAGGACGTTCGCTGGCGTTCGCCTGGGGCGTACCGGCAATTCCTGTACACCATATGGAAGGGCATCTGCTGGCACCGATGCTGGAAGATAATCCCCCTGCTTTCCCGTTCGTTGCGCTGCTGGTTTCCGGCGGTCACACGCAACTGATCAGCGTCACCGGTATTGGGCAGTATGAATTGCTGGGTGAATCGATAGATGATGCCGCTGGTGAAGCGTTCGATAAAACGGCCAAGCTGCTGGGGCTGGATTATCCTGGCGGCCCAATGCTGTCAAAGCTTGCATCGCAAGGCGTTGAAAAACGCTTTGTCTTCCCGCGCCCGATGACCGACCGTCCGGGTCTGGATTTCAGCTTCTCCGGCCTGAAAACTTTCGCCGCGAATACCATTCGTAATAACGAAAATGACGATCAGACGCGTGCAGATATCGCCCGTGCGTTTGAAGATGCTGTGGTTGATACGCTGATGATCAAGTGTAAACGCGCGCTGGATCAAACCGGTTTTAAACGTCTGGTGATGGCGGGGGGCGTGAGCGCTAACCGTACGCTGCGTGCAAAACTGGCCGAGATGATGCAAAAGCGTCGTGGCGAAGTGTTTTACGCGCGTCCGGAATTTTGCACCGATAACGGGGCGATGATCGCCTACGCGGGCATGGTGCGTTTTAAAGCGGGTGCAACGGCGGATCTTGGCGTGACCGTGCGTCCTCGCTGGCCGCTGGCGGAATTACCGGCGGCATAAGCACATAATATTGTAGGCCCGGTAAGCGTAGCGCCACCGGGCAATACTCTACTCCCGCAGCATCCCTTTCTCTTCCAGAAACGCGATAATTTTTTCCAGACCTTCTCCGGATTTTAAATTACTAAACGTCCACGGACGCTCGCCGCGCATGCGTAGGGTATCGCGCTCCATCACCTCCAGCGAGGCGCCCACGTAAGGGGCCAGATCGGTTTTATTGATCACCAGAAAATCAGATTTGGTGATCCCCGGGCCACCCTTACGCGGGATCTTCTCACCTTCGGCAACGTCGATCACATAGATCGTCAGATCCGCTAATTCCGGGCTGAAGGTGGCGCTCAGGTTATCGCCGCCGCTTTCCACAAAAATCAGATCCAGATTGCCGAATTTCTCGCTCAGCGCCTCTACGGCGGCCAGATTCATCGACGCATCTTCACGGATAGCGGTATGCGGGCAACCGCCGGTTTCCACGCCGACGATCCTGTCTGGCTCCAGTGCGCCAGCCTCGGTGAGAATGCGCTGATCTTCTTTGGTATAGATATCGTTGGTCACCACCGCCAGTTGATAGCTGCTGCGCATGGATTTGCATAACGCTTCCAGCAGCGCCGTTTTGCCGGAGCCAACCGGGCCGCCAACGCCCACGCGCAGGGGATGCTTGTTGTTACTCATTTTTTCTCCTCAGGAGCGGAATAATCGGGAATATTGGGTTTCATGCCGGGCAGATGCGATGGCCGCCAACGGCGTTGCTGAGCCGAGGCTGGCGTCAGGACACGCCAGCGCCTGTGCCAGACCTTGCGCATACCGATTGCAGAGCGCAATGATCAAACGCTGGGCCGCCTGCTGCCCAAAAGGGACCAGTTTGACGCCAGCCATCACTGCGCTCTCAATCCAGCTGTAGCCGAGGCTTAATGCCAGCTCCGTCAGGGGGATTTTCCAGCGCACGCCCAGCCAGGCCATACCGCAGAGTTGGCTGTCGACAAAGAGCGCGCGCCACTCCCGCGAGCAATCTGCTTCCCAGTCGGTGACCAGCCGCGTAAACGCCGCGCCCCGACTGCGTTCTTCATCCCGTAGTTCGCGGGTTTCCCGACAGGCCAACAGGTAAGCGATCCAGCGGCGTGCTGCAGCGAGATCGTCCTGCTCGCAGGCGCGATACAGTCTCGCCAGTAGCGGTAGGTCGACGGTAAAGAAGTTCTGCTCCATCTGCTGGATTTGCCAGTCAGAGAAGTCATCGGCGCTTTTCACCCAGCCGATTTCAACCGCCCACTCCAGACCCTGGGACCAGGTAAACGACCCCACCGGGAGAGCGCTGCTGGCGAGCTGCATCAGACGCAGCTGTTGGATGTTATGCATCAGTGCGCATGGGCGTGATGATGCCCGTGTGATTCACTGGCATAAGCGCCTGCTTCCGGTTCAAACGGTAGTTGAGCAAACGTCACCTCCAGGCTGAACTGGCGCAACATGGCGTCCAGCACATGATCGTGATGGTAGCGCAACTCATCCGGCAGAATTTGCAGCGGAACGTGGCGATTGCCGAGGTGATAACAGGCTTTGGCGAGCAGGAAAGGATCGGCGCAGCGCACCACGGAAACTGACTCCGGCGCGGCGATCACTTCGATCACCTCGCTGCCATCTTCGGTGGTCAGCAGGTCACCACTGCGTAACAGCAAACCGCGCGGAAGCATTAGCCCGGCTTCGCGACCGTCGTTCAACGTCACTCTGGCACGGCTTTTTACTCGAATATCAATGGGTAGCGTGACGCTTGCGGTGACGCGGTGGGCGTGGTCAAGGCGTTGGGTCAGGTAGATCATCGTCACTCCTCAAAACAGGAAATAGCGTTGCGCCATCGGCAAAACGTCTGCCGGTTCGCTGGTGATTAGTTCGCCATCAATGCGCACCTCATAAGTCTGAGCATCGACGGTAATATTGGGTTGCAGGCCGTTGTGGATCATGTCGGCCTTTTTCACCGTCCGACAGCCTTTGACGACGGCGATGGCGCTTTGCAAATTGAGCTGCTGCGGGATGTTTTGCGCGTTAGCGGCCTGCGAAATAAAGGTCAGCCGAGTACGATGCCGCGCCGCGCCAAGTGCGCCGAACATCATGCGGTAATGCACCGGCTGCGGGGTGGGGATCGAGGCGTTGATATCGCCCATCGGCGCACAGGCGATCATCCCGCCCTTTACGATCGTCGCTGGTTTTACGCCAAAAAAGGCTGGGGACCACAGCACCAGATCGGCCAGTTTGCCAGGCTCAACGGAGCCAACTTCGTGGGCGATGCCGTGGGTTAGCGCCGGGTTGATCGTGTATTTGGCGACGTAGCGTTTAACGCGCTGGTTGTCGTTGTCGCCTGTTTCTTCTGCCAGCGGACCACGCTGAACCTTCATGCGGTGCGACACCTGCCAGGTGCGCAGGATCACTTCGCCCACGCGCCCCATCGCCTGTGAATCGGACGAGGTCAGGGAAAACGCGCCAATGTCATGCAGCACATCTTCGGCAGCGATCGTTTCCCGGCGAATGCGTGATTCGGCAAAGGCCACGTCTTCGGCGATATCCGGATCGAGGTGGTGGCAAACCATCAGCATGTCGAGATGCTCGTCGATGGTGTTGACGGTATAGGGCAGCGTCGGGTTAGTGGAGGAGGGCAGAATATTTGGATGCGCGCAGGCGGTGATGATATCCGGCGCATGGCCGCCGCCCGCGCCTTCGGTGTGGAAAGTATGAATGGTGCGATCGCCAATCGCCGCCAGCGTATCTTCAACGAAACCGGACTCATTGAGCGTATCGCTGTGCAGCGCCACCTGGATATCCATCTCCTCTGCCACTTCCAGGGAACAGTTGATGGCGGCTGGCGTAGCGCCCCAATCTTCATGGATTTTCAGGCCAATGGCGCCCGCGGTGATTTGCTCGCGCAGGGCGTCAGGGTTTGAGCCGTTGCCTTTACCCAGCAAACCGATGTTAACCGGCAAGGCGTCTGCCGCCTGCAGCATGCGCGCGATGTACCACGGACCCGGCGTGCAGGTGGTGGCGTTAGTTCCTGCTGCCGGGCCGGTGCCGCCGCCGATCATCGTCGTTACGCCGGAAACCAGCGCCTCCTGTGCCTGCTGTGGGCAGATCCAGTGAATATGCGTATCCACGCCGCCCGCGGTGACGATCTTGCCTTCCCCGGCGATGACTTCAGTTCCCACGCCTATCGGGATCGTGACGTCGGGCTGAATATCGGGATTACCCGCTTTGCCGATGGCGAAGATCCTGGCGTCCTTGATGCCGATATCCGCTTTCACGATCCCCCAGTGATCGACGATCAGGGCGTTGGTTATCACCAGATCCACACACGCTTGCGCGCGCATTTGTCCCTGACCCATGCCGTCGCGGATCACTTTCCCGCCGCCGAATTTGACCTCTTCGCCGTAGGTGGTGAAGTCTTTTTCCACCTCAATCCACAGGTCGGTATCAGCCAGACGTACCTTATCGCCGGTGGTTGGGCCAAACATGTCGGCGTACGCCTGCCGTGAAATTTCACTCATCATTTGCCTCCAGTGCGCCCATCACTTCGCTGCGAAAACCCACGATCCTTTGTGCGCCAGCGACGCGCACCAGTTCGACTTCGCGTTTTTGTCCCGGCTCAAAACGTACCGCCGTACCCGCAGGAATGTTTAGACGAAAGCCGCGTGCAGCACGCCTGTCAAAGCGCAGCGCCGGGTTCACCTCGGAAAAGTGATAGTGCGAGCCCACCTGGATGGGTCTGTCGCCATGATTTTCCACCACGATCGTACAGGTTTCTCGCCCCTGATTGAGCGCGATATTGCCTTTGGCTATCTGATATTCACCAGGGATCATTGCCGCTCCTTAAACGATCGGGTTGTGGACGGTGACCAGCTTTGATCCGTCCGGAAACGTCGCTTCAACCTGAATATCTGGGATCATCTCCGGAACGCCTTCCATCACCTGATCGCGGCGCAGGACGTGACGCCCGTCTTCCATCAGCGAGGCCACGGTTTGACCATCGCGTGCCCCTTCCATGATGAAAGCGCTAATTAGCGCCACCGATTCCGGATAGTTCAGCTTCAGCCCGCGGGCCAGGCGACGTTCTGCCACCAGCGCGGCGGTAAACAGCAACAGCTTGTCTTTTTCTCTGGGGGTCAGTTCCATACGGGGTCTCTTAGGTTTGCCAGATTCGCGGTAGTACGGGCGGTTTGTGTGTCAAAAGCGGGCGCAGAAATTGCCAGATGTCACGCATAACGCGCTGAACAATCAGGTTGTCGTCGGCAAGAAAGCGGATCGTCAGCAGTGAGTCGTTAAGCGTTGCCCCGGCGTAATCGCCAAGCGGCGTCAGCCGCTCGCGCGTGCCTTCCAGCATGTTTTCAGTGGCCGGATAACACAGCAACGTGCCGACCCAGGGATGGTGCGCGACGCCGCTCAGCTCCCCCTTCTGCAACTGCAAGCGCTCTATCAGCAGCGGCTGCCCATTTCGCCACACTTCCAGACGGTTTTGCAGCGTGCCGTGGCTGAAGGACTCCTGCATAACCGGTCGCCCAAGGCACAGCAGATCCCAGGCCAGCAGTCGGCTCTCCGACGCGATGTGAAAGACGGACTGGATAGTGGCGTTGGCGCCAGGAAAGAGGATCGTATCCTGGGGGAGCCACTCCAGCGTGGCGTGCGGCGCGAGCGTGAAATGTTGGCGCAGCAACGCCTGCGGCCCACCGCTGCGATAAAACTTTCCCGCGCCGGGCTGGGTGATTAACGCATGGCTGTTTTCGTTGAGAGTTACGGCAATGTGTAGTTCATCCCCGCCGACGATCCCCGCGGGTGGATGAAGCAAATAGAGGTGGCAGACGTCCTCTTCCGGGTAAAACGGGCGCTGAACCGTCAATGGACCATGATGACGCGCCGAGGCGAGCACCGTGTTGTGCCCAGTGCGGGTGAAATGCAGATCCAGTTCGGCCTGCCAGCCCCGTGTGAGTGTCTCGTGCGCAACCGTGTCCAGAGCGTTTCCCTTATCAGCATGAGGGTGTTTGCATACAAAAAAGTATGCCTCAGCACATCGGGAAATCGATCATATGAGAAGCTTATGGATGAAGGGGCGACAATATGCCGCCCCAATGGGGTTTTACAGTAAAACGAGGGGCATCCAGACCAGACCGGTAATCACTAGTAGCACAAGGAAAATCAGGCCAAAAATAGCACCGAGTCGCCAGTAATCCACCGTCGGCAAATAGCCGCTGCCGTAGTAGATAGGGCTAGGACCGGTGGCATACGGAGTCAGAATGCTGCCGAGACCAATGGCTGCGCCGACCATCAGGCAGAAGACCGGGAGTGGGATTTCCGGCATCGCCAGCGCGGCGGCAATCATCATCGGTGCTAGGGCGGAGGTATACGCCGTGGCGCTGGCAAAGAAGTAGCGCAGCAAATAGAACACCACAATGAGCGCCACCATCACCATCATCGGCGAATAGCCGCTCAACCCGTTTGCCAGCAGCTTGCCGAACCAGGTAATAAAACCGGTGTTATTGAGCCCGGTCGCCAGCGTTATCAGCGAGGCCAGCCAGAAAAAGACGTTCCACGCGGCTTTATTACTGACGATGTCATCCCAGCTAATGATGCGCAGTACCAGCATCAACGCCACTACGCTGTATCCGACCATCGCAGCGTCAATGTAATCGCCGCCGAAGATCCACAGCACCAGTGCGCCGACCATCAGCACCAACATCTTTTTCTCGCGTGCGCAGAGCGGTCCCATTGCTTTTAGCTCTGTATCCGCCCAGCGCGGAACCTGATCGCCGGATTTCAGCACCGGTGGATACAACACGTACGCCAGCCAGGGCACAATCAGCACCAGTAAAATACTCAGCGGCAGCATGCCTAAGAACCAGTCGCCCCAGCTCAGCGCCGTGTGGGACGCGCCTTTCATCAGGCCGATTAACAGCAGGTTCGGCGCCATCGCCGTTAAGAAAATGGCGCTGGTGACGCAGTCGGCGACAATGCCCATCCACATAATGTACGAGCCAATGGAGCGAGAACTGGCGCTATTGGGCTGCGAGTTATACAGCGGCGGCAGGTTGCGGATAATCGGGTAGATTATTCCGGCCCCGCGCGCGGAGTTGGATGGCGTGACGGGAGCGAGGATAAGTTCAGAGAACATCACCGCATAGCCAAGAAATAGCGTCCGGTGCCCCATCTTTTTCACCAGCATCAGCGCGATACGTCGACCGAGCCCGGTTTTCTCATAGCCGGTACCAAACATAAAGGCCGCGAAGATAAGCCAGATTACCGAGTTTGAAAAACCTGATACCGCCCATGACAGCGATTTGGCGGTAAATTTAAAACCGTCCTGCGCGAGTTGCTCCGGGCTGAACAGCAGCCACGGTGAAAGGACGGCGATGATCGAAATGCCAATCATCGCTACCACCGCGCCCGGTACAGGTTCCAGAATAAGGCCCACAATCACACCGGTAAAGACGGCAAAATAGAGCCAGGTGTGGTTCTCAAGACCGTTGGGGACGGGCAGTACAGCAATAATGGCGATGACCACCAGCGGAGCCAGGTATCGCCACCAACCAGCTAAAGGTGCCATTGTTGTATCCCTACGAAAAGGGAGAGGCGCAGCGCCTCTCCGGGAGGGTTATTTGATGTAGTGCACGTGCTCGCAGATTTCATCGACGATAGGATCGCGACGTTCAGCGAACAGCTTTTTGTTTTCGGCGATCAGGTTATTGCCGTGGGTATCGATGGAAACGATCAGCGGGCCGAACTCTTTCACCCGACATACCCACAGGGATTCCGGCATGCCAAGTTCGGTCCAGTGTACCTCTTCGATCTCTTCAACCTGGGTTGCCGCCACGACCGCACAACCTGCCGGGAAGATTACGTGCAGCGCTTTAAACTGTTTGCAGCCTGCTTCCGTTAGCGGTCCCATGCCGCCCTTGCCGACCACCAGTTTGACGCCCGTCTGCTCGATAAAGTCTTTCTCAAACGCTTCCATACGCATGCTGGTGGTTGGGCCAACGGAGACCATCTCCCATTTTTCACCGTTCTTACGTACGATGGGCCCCGCGTGGAAAATGGCTTTGCCGTTCAGGTCATAAGGAATCGGGCGCTTCAGTTCGATCAGGCGGCGGTGACACACGTCACGACAGGTCACCAGCGTACCGGTCAGGTAGATGACATCGCCAACGCGAATGTCGGCCAGATCTTCGGCTTTGATCGGGGTTGTGAGGATCTTTTTCATAACGCGCTCCGGGTGTGAGACAGGTTTTCGAAGGAGAGGTCAGCATGAACCAACAGCGTGCCGCGACGGTGTGCCCAGCAGCCGGTAGAAACGGCAACGCCGATAGTCGACGGATGGCGTGCGGCGGATTCGATATGCACGCCCATCACCGAGCTATTCCCGGTCAACCCTTGCGGGCCAATGCCCAGACGGTTCAGCCCTTCTTCAAGACGCAGTTCCAGTTCGGCCGCTTTTGGATTCGGATGACGTGATCCGATAGGACGTAGCACCGCTTTACGAGAAAGGACGGCGGCGGTTTCCACGGAGGTGGCAATACCTACGCCCACCAGCACCGGCGGGCAAGCGTTGACTGCCAACGTGGAGATATTTTCGAAGACAAATTTCACCACGCCCTCGTAGCCTTCAGAAGGCATTAACACTTTTGAACGTCCCGGCAGCGTACAACCGCCGCCTGCCATGTAGACTTCGATTTCCGCGTCGTCGTTATCAGGGATGATGTCCCAGGTGACCCACGGCACACCGGTACCGGTATTTTTGCCGGTATTCACTTCGTCAAAAATCTCGACCGCGTTATGGCGCAGCGGCGCTTTTACCGTGGCGTCTTCAACGGCCTGTTTCAGGATGCTTTGCAGTTCGCCCAGCAGCGGAAAACGGGAGCCGACCTTCACAAAGAACATAATCTCGCCGGTGTCCTGACAGGCCGGACGGTTCAGGTCGATAGCTTTCTGCATGTTGTCAAACATGGTGTGGTAGATGATTTTACCCATCGGCGAAGTTTCGCCTTCACGCAGCTGTGTTAATTTATCTACGACGTCGTCAGGCATGCGGGTAGAAATCATGGCGGTAAAATCGGCGACAATGTTTGTCAGCGTAGTTATCGCATTTTGGTTATTTTGATTGCTCATCTTGTTAACTCCAGTTCTTTTATTTATCTGGAAATAAATTCTCCGCCACAAACTACCACTAAAAATGTGGGTTTATATTATTTGCCACTGTGAATATCCAATTAACAGATCGTGAATGATGTTCAGATAAGCAATAAAAATTGCGCAAAGGCAGGGTTTAATACGCATGAGGGAATTACACTGCGGTTAACAACTTTACGGATATACCTATCATGCTGAACACGTATCCCCTCGCGAAAGACCTGCAGGTCCTGGTTGAAATTGTTCATAGCGGCAGCTTCAGTGCCGCCGCCGCGGCGCTGGGCCAAACACCCGCGTTTGTGACGAAACGCATTCAGATCCTTGAGTCCACGCTGGGGACGACGCTGCTAAGCCGCTCCGCGCGCGGCGTGATACTCACGGAGAGTGGTCAACGTTGTTATGAACATGCGCAGGCTATTCTTGCGGGCTATCAGCATCTGGTCGATGACGTCACGCAACTCAAAACGCGCCCGGCAGGGATGATTCGTATCGGCTGTAGCTTTGGCTTTGGGCGCAGTTATATTGCACCGGCTATTACCGAACTGATGCATAGCTATCCTGAATTACAGGTGCATTTTGAACTTTATGATCGGCAAATTGATTTGGCGCAGGATAATATCGATTTGGATATTCGTATTAATGACGAGATTCCGGATTATTATATTGCGCATTTGTTAACGAAAAATAGAAGAATATTATGTGCAGCGCCGACGTATTTACAAAAATACGGTGAGCCGACAACGCTGCAGGAATTAAGTCGTCATGATTGCCTGGTCACTAAAGAACGCGATATGACCCACGGGGTGTGGGAGCTGGATAACGGCCAGGAGAAAAAGTCGGTCAAGGTGGCGGGACATCTTTCCTCTAACAGCGGCGAGATTGTGTTGCAGTGGGCGCTACAGGGAAAAGGGATTATGCTGCGTTCCGAATGGGACCTGCAGCCGTTTCTGGCAAGCGGTGAACTGGTGCGCGTGCTGCCGGACTATGCGCAAAGCGCCAATATCTGGGCGGTTTATCAGGAGCCGCTGTATCGCAGCGTGAAGCTTCGGGTGTGCGTGGAGTTTCTGGCGACGTGGTGCCAGAACCGATTAGGCAAACCGGTAGAGGGGTATCACATTCCCCACGCCGGATAAGACGCTGTTGCGTCGCTATCCGACATTAAAATCACTCTGGGTCTCTTTCGCGTTTTTTCTTCAGCTTGGTCCAGATCTTTGGCTCCTGACGACGCCACAGACGCTGAATGTTGTCATGGTGGCGTAACAGAATTAAGCACGACAGCATGGACACCGGGAAAGTGAACTGGGGATTGAACCACCAGACGTAAAAGGGGGCGATCAGCGCGCTGACGATAGCGCCTAATGATGAATAGCCGCTTAATAAGACGGTCAGCAGCCAGGTTCCGGCCATCACGCCGGTTAAGTCCCAACCAATCGGCGCAATTGCGCCAAAGGCGGTGGCAACGCCTTTCCCACCTTTAAAGCCGAAGAAGACCGGCCAAATGTGACCCAGACAGGCGGCGATCGCGATCAATCCCAGCCAGAAGGGGCTAATGCCTAGCACATAGGCACCCCAGACGGGTAACATACCTTTCAGGACGTCGAAAATTAGCACCGCGACGGCGGCTCCTTTGCCACCGATGCGCAATACGTTTGTCGCGCCCGGATTCCCAGATCCGCTGTCACGCGGGTCCGGTAATCCAGCAAGGCGGCATACCAGAATAGCACTGGAAATTGAGCCACAGAGGTACGCGAAGATAATCATTCCAGGCGCGATTGCACTCATAAGCTGTTCCGTTTTGAAAATGTCGTGTAAAACGCTACTTCTGTGGATAATACGCATATTTCGCCGGAAGTGGTATCCGGGTTAGCCAAAAAGCAGGCAGGTCGTGATGGATATTGTATTTATAGAGCAACTTTCTGTAATCACCACTATTGGTGTTTACGACTGGGAACAAACGATCGAACAACAGTTGGTGTTCGATATCGAAATGGCGTGGGACAACCGTAAATCGGCTAAAAGCGATGATGTGGCTGATTGCCTGAGCTATGCTGATATTGCTCAAACGGTTGTTAATCATGTGGAAGGCGGGCGCTTTGCGCTGGTCGAACGCGTGGCGGAAGAAGTGGCGGATCTGCTGCTGAGCCGTTTTAATTCTCCATGGGTGCGGATCAAACTCAGTAAACCTGGCGCGGTTGCCCGTGCGGCGAACGTCGGGGTTATCATTGAGCGTGGCAATAATCTGAAAGAAAATAATTAACTTAATAATATCTAAACCAAACGGGTATAAAAGGGTCTTTATGTCGGCTCGTTTTCGCCGTGGTTTCTCTATCTAGAGGTTCATTAATGAGTGATATGCACTCGCTGCTGGTGGCGGCAATTTTGGGTGTGGTCGAAGGATTGACGGAGTTTTTACCCGTTTCCAGTACCGGCCATATGATTATTGTTGGCCACTTGTTGGGTTTTGAGGGTGACACCGCAAAAACATTTGAGGTGGTAATCCAGTTGGGCTCTATCCTGGCGGTCGTGGTGATGTTCTGGCGACGCCTGTTTGGCCTGATTGGCATTCACTTCGGTAAGGTCCCACATGAAGGCACTGGCAAAGGTCGGCTGACGCTGGGCCATATCCTGTTGGGGATGGTTCCTGCCGTCGTACTGGGACTGATTTTCCACGACATCATCAAATCGCTGTTTAACCCGATCAACGTGATGTATGCGCTGGTGGTAGGGGGCGTGCTGCTGATTGCCGCAGAATGCCTGAAGCCGAAAGAGCCGCGTGCGCCGGGTCTGGATGATATGACTTATCGCCAGGCGTTTATGATTGGCTGTTTCCAGTGTCTGGCGCTGTGGCCGGGTTTTTCTCGTTCCGGGGCGACGATTTCTGGCGGTATGCTGATGGGAGTAAGCCGTTACGCGGCCTCCGAATTCTCCTTCCTGCTGGCCGTGCCGATGATGATGGGCGCAACGGCGCTGGATCTCTACAAAAGCTGGACGTTCCTCAGCGCATCAGATATTCCGATGTTTGCAGTTGGTTTCGTGACGGCGTTTATCGTGGCGTTGGTGGCGATCAAAACCTTCCTACAGCTGATTAAGCGCATCTCGTTTATTCCGTTTGCGATTTACCGCTTTATTGTGGCGGCTGCCGTTTACGTCGTGTTCTTCTGATTTTACTAGCTTGCCGGATAGCGGCGTTAACGCTTATCCGGCAATGCACTGTCTACGCTTTCGGGCAACGTTGTTCTTTCCAGTCGGCTACCGCCGCGATACGACGCCGGGTCAGTTCCTCGCGAATAGCCTGACCTTTGAATCCCGCCTCAACGACGTCTTTCGTTGGTACCGCCTGCGCAACCTGCCAGGCTTCACGCAACAGCCTGCCTTGCGGATAATCCGCCGCTTCAAAACCGGTTCGCCCACGCACGTCGGCCTCGCTGGTCAGGGCGATTTGCTCCACGCGCTGCGGTTTGCGCCAGGCATCGATGGAATCAAACAGCTTAACGATGGTTTTCGGCTGCAGGATCGGGAAGGTATGAATGAGGTCGTGGAACTCGGCTACCAGTTTGGCTAAATCACGGATGTCATTCGGCACGCGCAGGCGTTGGCACAGTTGCTCGACCAGCTTCACGCCAGCCGGACCGTGACCGTGGTGGCGTGGCCACAGCGCTTTTGGCGTCAATGCCTTGCCAAGATCGTGGCACAGCGTGGCGAAACGCACGTCGACCTCCGGACTTAACATGGCCGCCATCGACAGCGTCATCAGCGTGTGAATACCGGTATCAATTTCCGGGTGCCATTGCGCGGGCGCGGGAACGCCAAACAGGGCATCTACTTCCGGAAACAGGACATGCAGTGCGCCGCAGTCGCGCAGGACCTGAAAAAAAACCTGTGGGTTACGGGTGGTTAAAGCACCTTCTGTTTCTTTCCACACTCGCTCTGGCGTCAGGTGCTCCAGTTCCCCTGCGGCGTTCATATCGCGCATCAGCGTCATGGTTTCTTCAGCGATACGAAAACCGAGGTGCGCATAGCGGGCAGCAAAGCGCGCCACGCGCAGCACGCGCAATGGATCTTCGCTAAAGGCGGGGGACACATGGCGTAGCAGACGGTTTTCCAGATCGTCGCGTCCGTTATACGGATCGATAATCTCGCCGTCGTCATCGCGGGCCATTGCGTTGATGGTCAGATCGCGACGCTGAAGATCGGCCTCCAGCGTCACATCCGGCGCGGCGTAGCAGGTGAATCCGGTATACCCCGAGCCTGATTTGCGTTCGGTACGCGCCAACGCATACTCTTCCCGGGTTTGCGGATGCAGAAACACGGGAAAATCTCGGCCTACCTGCTGGTAGCCCGCGTCAAGCATCTCTTGCGGCGTGGCGCCGACAACAACCCAATCTTTATCTTTAATCGGTAGCCCTAATAACGCATCCCGAACAGCACCACCGACCAGATAAATCTTCACGCCACTTTCCTTTTGAAATTATGATCCCTTAATCATATGTCAGTGTGGCGGAGAAGGCGATTCAGTTCATCCAGCGATCTTTGCGTTTACGGCTGGGGATCATGTGTGGCAGAACCAGGCCGAGCAGCAAACCAAGACCCAGCACGCCGCCACCGTACATAAACCACTGCATGATGATGGTGCGCTGTTTGTCATCAAGCTGAAGGTTGGCTGCGCTGACCTTCTTTTGCGCCACGATAAGCTCGTTCCTCAGCTTCTGGTTTTCTTGTTTCAGCCCGTCGATTACGCTGTCGCTTTGCGACACTTTTTGCTGCATATCGGCGGTGCGCTGATTCCACGTGGTGTCGATATTATTGAGCTTATCGGTCAAGGTCTTAACCTGGTTTTCCAGATCGGGAACGCGGGTACGCAGGCTCGGCGTACTGTTCAGCTCTTTCAGTGGGATCCAGGCGGTACGTCCGGTGCTGTCTTTCACCTGGGCGTAGTTGGTGTTGGCATCGGTCTGTAATAGCGTGACTTCCTCGCCGGCGTTAACCGTACCCACGAGGCGATAATTATCTCCCGGACCGCTGCGGACCCAGGTGTTCAGTTCGTCAGAAACATAGCGCTTTTCTTCGGCATGAGAGACTGCAGTGGCGCTAAGTGCGAGTAAAGTTAATCCAATCAGGCGTAATTTTGGCATCAGGCTGTCGTTATTGTCATAGAAAGTGGAACGATAGTAGTGGCATCAGTGTCTCTACGCAAAGCATTCGACATCAATCGGAATCATCTGTGTCCTTTTTGCCACCACTCGAAACTTTTACGCCCGTCAAATTGCTCGTTGCATGGCAATTTGGCGCAAAATACTATCTACTGACCATAAAGAACGAGCTTAGTTCGCAGTCAGTTTTCTCAACTGTGACATAACCCATAAGTACAAGACCATGGCCCAGGAAATCGAATTAAAATTTATCGTCAATAGTGACGCTGTAGATGCGCTACGTGAACGTCTGAATACGCTGGGGGGAGAGCATCATGCGCCCAGCCAGTTGCTGAATATCTACTACGAAACGCCCGATGCGTGGCTGCGTGGTCACGATATGGGGCTGCGTATTCGCGGTGAGAACGGTCATTACGAAATGACCATGAAAATTGCCGGACGAGTGACGGGCGGCCTGCATCAGCGGCCGGAGTTTAACGTTGCGCTAAACGCGCCAGAGTTGGATCTCACCCTGTTTCCAACGGAAGTCTGGCCTGATGGCGAACTGCCCGCTGAACTTGCCTCTCAGGTACAGCCGCTCTTCAGCACCGATTTTTACCGTGAGAAATGGCACCTTGATATCGACGGTAGCCGCATTGAAATGGCCCTCGATCTCGGGGAAGTGAAAGCGGGCGAGTTGGCTGAACCTATCTGTGAGCTTGAACTGGAGCTGTTAAGCGGCGATACCCGTGCGGTATTGAAGCTGGCAAACCAACTGGTATCGCAAACCGGTTTACGCCAGGGCAGCCTGAGTAAAGCGGCGCGCGGCTATCATCTGGCTCAGGGGAATGCACCGCGTGAACTCAAACCGACGCGCATTTTGAAGGTTCCGGCAAAAGCGAGTATTGAGCAAGGGTTGGAAGCGGCGCTGGAGCTGGCATTATCACAGTGGCAGTACCATGAAGAGCTGTGGGTGCGCGGCGTCAAAGGGGCGAAAGCCGAGGTGCTGGCTGCGATGGGCCTGGTGCGTCACATTCTGATGCTGTTTGGCGGTAATGTGCCGCGAAAAGCGAGTGCTCACTTACGTGATTTGCTGACCCAGTCGGAAGCGATCATTGCGTCTGACGTTTCTGCCGTTTCCGCGGTTTACAGCACGCAAACGGCGATGGCCAAGCTGGCGCTGACCGAATGGCTGGTGACCAAAGGGTGGCAGCCGTTCCTTGATGCGAAGGCGCAGGGTAAAATAGCCGACTCCTTTAAGCGTTTCTCAGATACCCATCTCTCGCGCCATGCCGCTGAACTGAAAACAGCTTTTGCTCAGCCGCTGGGCGATCAGTACGCCGATCAACTTCCGCGCCTGACGCGCAATATTGATAGCATGCTGATGCTGGCGGGATACTACGACGAAAAGGTCGCATCGGAATGGATCGCCACCTGGCAGGGTTTACGTCACGCCATTGCGGCCAACCAATACATTGAAATTGAACACTTCCGCAACGAGGCGATTGCTTTAGAACCGTTCTGGCTGCACAGCGGAAAACGATAATCAGGGTGAGGCCGGGATGCCTGATGGCGCTGCGCTTATCAGGCCTACGCGATGGGCGGAAGCGTCATGCAGGCTGGATAAGGCAACATGCCGCTGCCCGGTACTATTCAAAGGATAATCCATAAATGAAGCAGCTCTCTTCACCGTTACAGCATTACTGGCCGACCGTTGTTGCGCGGCTGCCAGCAGCAATATCTGAGTCCTCGCTTAGCATTCAGGCGAAGTCAGTGCTTACATTCAGTGATTTTTTTCGCGATAGCATTATTGCCCATCCCGAATGGCTGGTCGAACTGGAGAGCACGCCACCCGGGGCGGATGAATGGCAACACTATGCTGATTGGTTACAGCAAGCATTGGTCGACGTTAGCGACGAAAACACGCTGATGCGTGAGCTGCGCCTGTTTCGCCGTCGCATCATGGTGCGTATCGCCTGGGCGCAGACGCTGTCGCTGGTGACGGAAGAGAGTATCTTGCAGCAGCTAAGCCATTTGGCTGAAACGTTGATCGTCGCCGCGCGTGACTGGTTATACGCCGCCTGCTGTCGTGAATGGGGTACGCCCTGTAATCCACAAGGTGTTGCGCAACCGCTGCTGATTTTAGGCATGGGGAAACTGGGCGGCGGCGAACTGAATTTTTCCTCTGATATCGATCTAATTTTTGCCTGGCCGGAGCACGGCAGTACGCAGGGTGGACGTCGCGAGCTGGATAACGCGCAGTTCTTTACCCGTATGGGCCAGCGGCTCATCAAAGTGCTGGACCAGCCCACAATGGATGGATTTGTCTATCGGGTGGATATGCGTTTACGCCCGTTTGGCGACAGCGGCCCGCTGGTGCTGAGCTTCTCCGCGCTGGAAGATTATTACCAGGAACAAGGGCGCGACTGGGAACGCTATGCGATGGTCAAGGCCCGCATTATGGGCGATTCCGACGGTACTTACGTCAGTGAGCTTCGCGCTATGCTGCGGCCTTTTGTTTTCCGCCGCTATATTGATTTCAGCGTGATCCAGTCTCTGCGTAACATGAAAGGAATGATTGCCCGCGAAGTGCGCCGCCGTGGTCTGAAAGACAACATTAAGTTGGGCGCGGGCGGTATTCGTGAAATCGAATTTATCGTGCAGGTATTCCAGCTTATTCGCGGTGGGCGCGAGCCGTCATTGCAATCCCGCTCGCTGTTACCCACGCTCAGCGCCATCAATGCGTTGCACCTGCTGTCAGACACCGACGCGGAACAACTGCGCGCAGCCTATCTCTATTTACGTCGTCTGGAGAACCTGCTGCAAAGTATCAATGATGAGCAGACCCAGACGTTGCCTGGCGATGAACTGAATCGCGCGCGGCTGGCGTGGGGGATGAACGTCGATGACTGGCAGCAGCTAACCGATGTGCTGGCCAGTCATATGGACAACGTGCGCCGGGTGTTTAACGAGTTGATTGGCGATGACGAAGCAGAAACCCAGGAAGAGTCGCTCTCAGAACAGTGGCGTGAACTGTGGCAGGACGCATTACAGGAAGATGACACCTCGCCGGTGCTGACGCATCTGGCGGATGACGATCGCCGGCGCGTGCTGTCTCTGATCGCCGATTTTCGCAAAGAGCTGGATAAACGCACCATTGGCCCACGCGGACGCCAGGTGCTGGATCACTTAATGCCACATCTGCTGAGCGATGTCTGTTCGCGTGACGACGCCTCAGTCCCACTGTCGCGCATCACACCGCTGCTGGTAGGCATTGTGACCCGTACGACCTATCTGGAGCTGCTGAGCGAATTCCCCGGAGCGCTTAAGCATCTGATTTCGTTATGTGCCGCTTCGCCGATGATCGCCAGCCAGCTGGCGCGGTATCCGCTGTTGCTCGATGAACTGCTGGATCCGAACACCCTGTATCAACCCACCGCGACGGATGCCTACCGTGATGAACTGCGCCAGTATTTGCTGCGCGTGCCGGAAGATGACGAAGAGCAGCAGTTGGAAGCGCTGCGTCAGTTTAAGCAAACGCAGCTGTTGCGCATTGCCGCGGCAGATATCGCTGGTACGCTGCCGGTGATGAAGGTGAGCGACCACTTAACCTGGCTGGCGGAAGCTATTATTGATGCGGTAGTCCAGCAGGCGTGGATGCAGATGGTCGCTCGCTACGGGCAACCCACTCATCTTGACGGGCGCGAGGGGCGCGGTTTTGCCGTCGTCGGGTATGGCAAACTGGGCGGCTGGGAGCTGGGCTACAGTTCGGATCTTGATTTGATCTTCCTGCATGACTGTCCTATGGACGTGATGACGGATGGTGAGCGTGAGATTGACGGGCGACAGTTCTATTTGCGTCTGTCGCAGCGCATTATGCACCTTTTCAGCACCCGCACCTCATCCGGTATTTTGTATGAAGTGGATGCGCGGTTGCGTCCGTCCGGCGCGGCGGGAATGCTGGTGACCTCAACCGAGGCTTTCGCTGATTACCAGCGCAACGAAGCCTGGACGTGGGAGCATCAAGCGCTGGTGCGCGCTCGAGTGGTGTACGGCGACCCACGGTTGACCTCTCAGTTTGATGCGATTCGTCGCGATATCATGACCCTCGTCCGCGATGCGAAAACCTTGCAGACCGATGTGCGCGAAATGCGTGAGAAAATGCGTGCCCATTTGGGCAATAAGCATCGCGATCGTTTTGATATTAAAGCGGATGAAGGCGGCATCACCGACATTGAGTTTATTACGCAATACCTGGTGCTGCGCTATGCGCATGAAAAACCGAAGCTGACGCGCTGGTCGGATAACGTGCGCATTCTGGAGTTACTGGCGCAAAACGACATTATGGATGAGCAGGAAGCGCTGGCGCTTACCCGTGCTTATACGACGCTGCGCGATGAACTTCATCATCTTGCATTGCAGGAACTTCCGGGCCATGTGGCACCGGAGCACTTCGACGCTGAACGTACGCTGGTGCGTGACAGCTGGCAGAAGTGGCTGGTTGCCGAGTGAAGTGTGCTATTATCGCGCGCAAATTTTAAGACCCTCAGAGAATCTCTCAGGAGACAGGAATGAAAGTAACGCTGCCAGAGTTTGAACGTGCAGGAGTCATGGTTGTCGGTGATGTGATGCTAGATCGCTACTGGTACGGTCCTACCAGCCGTATTTCACCTGAAGCGCCGGTTCCGGTGGTGAAGGTTGATACCATTGAAGAACGTCCCGGTGGCGCAGCAAACGTGGCGATGAACATTGCCTCTCTGGGAGCGAATTCGCGTCTGGTTGGCCTGACTGGGATTGACGACGCGGCGCGTGCGCTGAGCAAAACGCTGGCGGATGTGAACGTAAAATGTGACTTCGTTTCTGTGCCAACTCATCCGACGATCACCAAACTGCGCGTGCTTTCCCGCAACCAGCAACTGATTCGCCTGGATTTCGAAGAAGGTTTTGAAGGCGTGGATCCGCAGCCACTGCATGAGCGTATTAACCAGGCTCTGGGCTCCATTGGCGCTTTGGTGCTCTCCGATTACGCCAAAGGCGCGCTGGCAAGCGTGCAGCAGATGATTGCTCTGGCGCGTAAGGCTGGGGTGCCGGTGCTTATCGATCCGAAAGGGACCGATTTTGAACGCTATCGTGGCGCAACGCTGCTGACGCCGAATTTGTCTGAATTTGAAGCGGTGGCCGGTAAGTGCAAAAGCGAAGATGAACTGGTTGAGCGCGGCATGAAAGTGATTGCAGATTTCGACCTTTCCGCGCTGCTGATCACGCGTTCCGAACAGGGTATGACGCTGCTGCAACCGGGCAAATCGCCACTGCATATGCCGACGCAGGCGCAGGAAGTGTATGACGTGACGGGTGCGGGCGATACGGTGATCGGCGTGCTGGCAGCGACGCTGGCGGCGGGGAACACTCTGGAAGAGGCGTGCTATTTTGCTAATGCCGCAGCGGGTGTTGTCGTCGGTAAACTGGGGACTTCCACCGTTTCCCCGATTGAACTGGAAAACGCCGTGCGCGGTCGGGCTGACACTGGCTTTGGCGTGATGAGCGAGTCTGAGCTGAAACAGGCCGTAGCCAGCGCCCGCAAGCGCGGTGAGAAAGTGGTGATGACCAACGGCGTGTTCGACATCCTGCATGCGGGCCACGTTTCCTATCTGGCGAATGCGCGCAAGCTGGGCGATCGTCTGATCGTGGCGGTAAACAGCGATGCTTCGACCAAACGTCTGAAAGGCGAAACGCGTCCGGTCAACCCGCTGGAACAGCGCATGATCGTGCTGGGCGCGCTGGAAGCCGTCGACTGGGTGGTCTCTTTTGAAGAAGACACACCACAGCGTCTGATTGCCGGCATCCTGCCGGATCTGCTGGTAAAAGGCGGCGACTATAAGCCGGAAGATATTGCGGGCAGCAAAGAAGTGTGGGCGAACGGCGGAGAAGTGCTGGTGCTGAACTTTGAAGATGGCTGCTCAACGACCAATATCATCAAGAAGATCCAAAAAGACAGCGATAAATAACAAATGCTGGAAACGTATCGAACTTTTGGATTCGATACGTTTCTTGCTATTGATGCTGCTGTTTTCTTCAACCCAGAGTAAAGGAATAAGGGGAGAGGGGATTTCTCCCCCCGATTTACTTTTACATGACGTTACAATAAGCGTGCGTCACGCTGACCTTAAATCCGACCCCTCTTAGATTTCGTGGGAAACTGTGAACCAGCGCAGTGGTTTTGCGCACAATATGTACAGAATAACTTCGCATCCAGGGAAATACTGAAATTAGAAAAAGCATATGGCCTTAACAGATATTCAATAACTGGAGGGTATGCTCATGAACAGCAATATGTATTCAATGAACAATTTCGATTTCCTGGCCCGTAGTTTTGCTAGGATGCAAGCTGAGGGCCATCCCGTAGATATCCAGGCGATAACTGGGAATATGGATGAAGAACATCGTAGCTGGTTTTGCAAACGCTATGCGCTGTACTGCCAGCAGGCGACGGAGGCCAGGAAGCTAGAACTGGAACACTAACAGAAAAAACGGGCCTTGCGGCCCGTTGTCGTTTTTACTCTTGCGGATCGACTGACGGGATCGCGGGAGCAGGCTTAACTTCTGCCATTTTTTCACGCGATTCCAGCTCAGTCAGACGTTGCTCAAGCAGCGCCAGCTTTTCACGGGTACGCAGCAAAACCTGAGTCTGTACATCAAACTCTTCACGGCTTACCAGATCCAGACGGGTCAGCTGTGACTGCAGCGTTTGACGAATTTTCTTCTCGACGTCTTCGCCAAACTCGCGGATCCCTTTCGGCATCGACTCGTGAACCTGACGAGCAATCTGCTCAATTTTTTTCGGGTCAATCATTGTGGTTTCCCTGAACTGGTACGTGTTGTTGCCTATTGTAGTGCGAACTGGCACAGGCATAAACCAGAATTGTGTGAAGCTAAGACGAGCAAAGGCGTTGATGAAGGTAATCAATAGCGTTATAGTTAACCCGCTTATTCTCAGGGCGGGGCGAAATTCCCCACCGGCGGTAAATCAACTCAGGTTGAAAGCCCGCGAGCGCTTTGGGTGCAAACTCAAAGGTCAGCAGATCCGGTGTAATTCCGGGGCCGACGGTTAGAGTCCGGATGGGAGAGAGTAACGATCCAGTCGGGCATGGACCCGCTCACGTTATTTTTTTGCCGCTTATACGGTACTCCTAAGACTGCCCTGATTCTGGTAACCATAATTTTAGTGAGGTTTTTTTACCATGAATCAGACGCTACTTTCCTCTTTTGGTACGCCTTTCGAACGTGTTGAACTTGCGCTGTCTGCGCTGCGTGAAGGACGCGGTGTGATGGTGCTTGACGACGAAGATCGTGAAAACGAAGGCGATATGATTTTCCCGGCAGAAACCATGACTGTTGAACAGATGGCTCTGACCATCCGTCACGGCAGCGGTATTGTATGCCTGTGCATCACTGAAGACCGACGCAAACAGCTCGATCTGCCAATGATGGTGGAAAATAACACCAGCGCTTACGGTACCGGTTTTACCGTGACCATTGAAGCCGCAGAAGGCGTGACTACCGGCGTTTCCGCTGCGGACCGTGTTACTACGGTGCGTGCGGCAATTCAGGATGGCGCTAAACCTTCCGATCTTAACCGTCCGGGGCACGTTTTCCCGCTGCGTGCTCAGGCAGGTGGCGTGTTGACCCGCGGTGGTCACACTGAAGCAACCATCGACCTGATGACGCTGGCAGGGTTTAAACCGGCAGGCGTGCTGTGCGAACTGACCAATGACGATGGCACCATGGCGCGTGCGCCAGAATGTATCGAATTTGCCGGCAAGCATAATATGGCGGTAGTTACTATCGAAGACCTGGTGGCTTATCGTCAGGCGCATGAGCGCAAAGCCAGCTAATCGCAAATTACCACGTTAGTCGCGGTAAGCATAAAAAACCGAAGCCATCTTCCAGGCTTCGGTTTTTTTGTTTCTTGCTCCGATTATTTGGTTCTCACCCGCTGTAATGCCCATGCGCCGCTCATAATGACGAGCAACAGTAAGCACAAACTAAAGGCCAACAAACAGGCCTGCGCCATGTTCATAAAATGCCAAGGCGGGATCAGATACCAGCCTTCTGACTGCTGGTACAGATCGACAAACCACTTTTGCGTACTGCTGAGCGCCACGCCGTCGGGAACAATGGGAGCGTCATAGCCGCAATCTCCTGTGGGTTTAAACCACTCCGGTGCCCAGTTGGCCAGAGGCAAATTAAAAGGGAATGTCGGATCGGTGGAGCATCCCTGTACGCCAAACAGCGAATCCGGGTCCGGGTTATGTACAGCATAATGAATGCCGTTAAGTTTGATGGAGAACTTAATGCCCAGGATGCTGCCGTAAAATGCCGCGATACAACCGATGAGCTTCAGAACAACATTTTTGGGGTTGATTGCCGCAATCAATCCGCCAAAAACCATCACCAGCATGGCAAAGCGAATGTAGACACATTGTTCGCAGGGGGCCATGTAGAGATAGATTTGGAAGAACGAATGCGCCAGAATAATCAATCCACCTATTGCGCAAGCCATCAACAGCCACAGAAAGCGCTGTTCCTGCCATCTCACCAGGGTATCAACCGGTGTATTACATAAGTCTCGCCACGATCCTTTTATGAAAGCCATAGCCGGGTCCCTGTTTATTTTTTCGCGAGCTCTCTGACAAGCTCAGCCATGGAATCAATAGATTTGATATTTTTGGTGTAGATCAGGTATTTACCATTGACGACGTAAGCCGGAACGCCCTGGATTTTGGCGACATCATATGCTGCTTTCCATTTCTCCAGCGTTTGCTGGACGGCTGGATCCTTCAATGCCGCGTCAAAATCAGCCTGGCTCATGCCCGCTGCATCCAACCCTGTTTTGATGAATGAGGCGGGATCTTTACCCTCTGACCAGCGCTCTTTCTTATCGTGGTAGGCGGCGTAATAAGCGAACTTGGCTTTTTTAAACTGTGATTTGGCGTCAAACAATGAAATACCTGCAGCCATGTCCCTGGCAATCATTACGGCAAAGATTTCGCTGGCCTGTTTACCGTATTCCCCTTTGGTTTCCAGATGAAACGGAGTGAAAGTAACGACATCGGCGACTTTGTCTGACACGGGCCCTGTCACGGCTTTATCATATTTGTAGCAAAATGGGCAGGCGTAACTGAATACTTTGATCAACGTCTTATCGGCGTTGGGAATTGGTTTTTCCAGAACCATATAATCAGTGCCTTCAGTAAACGCTGATGCTGCAAACGGTGAGGCAAGCGCGGCGGTTAATACCACGCTTTTAAATAATGAAGTGATCCATTTAGATGACATAATTAATCCTTAATCTAATGTAATTATTTAAACATTTGGCGTGGATGAACCAGCAATGCACGGTAGTGAGTTTGATTTGGCTTATCGGACAGGACATTAATTTCGACTTTGACTTCTTTTGTTTTGTAGTCAATTTCGTTGATTTTGCCGATGGTTGGCTGTCCAACGTCAAATAAATTAATCGAACCACCAAAGCCAAACATGGTGTCGCGATCTTTTTGATATTCGATAACCGAGGTGATAGGGCTATAAAAATCATAACCGCGCTCTTTTCCGTACTCCCAAATTTGCTGGACGGTCCCTTTTTTCTCGTCAATTTTATATTCTACGAAACGGGAGTATTTCATTGTTGGTAACGCCGGTTGTTCGAGTCCACGGCCATCGCCGTTGTCAAAAATGGTAAGCGTTCCTTTGCTGGAGAGCCATGCGGTGTGTTGAGTGTAGGTAAAATCGAAATCGGTATTCTCGCACTTGCCATTTTCATCACATTTCAGTGCGTTGCCTTTATCATCAACCGGTTTTAACAGCTTGCTTGCCAGCGCCTTATTCCAGCCTTTAGACGGTGCAAGGATCCACTTAACCTGTTTATCGCGACCGATTTTGACAACCCCTTGATGGCGGGAAGAGATAATGATGGCGTCGTCTTTGGCGTCAAAGGCGATGGAGTTAACGTGCGCCCAGTTACGACCCGCACCCACGCCGAGGGCATCACCGTAGGGGGTATCTGGCTCCAGTTTTGCCTGCTGGCCGGCATGAGCGAGGTCCACGTTGACGCATACCGCGCCCGCATCCAACGCACCCAGCAGTGCATCACGCATCGGATCGAGAATTTTTGTCAGATCCCACACGTCAACAACACGACCGGATTTGTCGACTTCAATAATCTGGTCGCGGATAGTTTGTACGTGAATGCCATCTTCCTTACGATAATCACGTTTACCCACGCGAAGCAGTACGGTGCCGTTCACCGTTTCGACGGACTCATGCGATGCGTCGAGGAATCCGCGCGGCAGCTTATGGTCGGCCAGAATCTGGCCCATCATATCGAACTCATACCAGTGCTGGCCCTGTACGGCGGTGAAGGTGCCGCGCGGTGTCTCCCGTATCCCCATCAGGTAACCGCGCTTGTTGATATCCATGTCATGACCGTCATAGAAAGTGTCCTGATCCAGCCACCAACGATATTCGCCTTCCGTATCAACGACAAAGGTAAAGGGTGCGATATCAAAGGGTAATGCGCCACCGGCCGGACCTGCATCCAGGATACCGGCATTTTTATCTTTTTCACCATGCCAGTGGAATTCTGCGCCCTGCGCGGTAAAGGTGTGGGTATTCACCAGATAGAGACGGTCTTCAAAGCCAGGTGCGACCTTAATAACGTTTGTTTGCTGTAAATCGGAAATAGAACGGTTATCCATGTAGTGATTAACGATGGCAGATGTTTGCACCACGTAATCTTCCTTGATGGCCTTGCCATTTTCTTTATATTCAACAGTGACCTTATTAGCGAACTTTTGATAAAGGCCAAAAATAGGAACCCCATCGTAGGTGGCGAGGGATTCTTTGCCGACGGCATAGGTAATTGGGACTCCTTTTTCACCTTTACCATGAACGGTAACTTTAACATCCGAAATAACGTGACTATCTAATTCAACCAGTGCGGTAAGAGGGGCGTTTCCGTATGGGTCAACGATTATCGCACCCAATTTTCCTGCGGGCTGGGCTGGTTGGAAACCAGCGGCAAATGAATTACCTGCGACAAAGCCAAACGTCAGTGCAAGCGTTCCGGCTAGAAGTGTTTTTCGGTACTGTGTAAACATGGATATATCTCCTTATATTATCTTTAGATATAACAGTGCTGAATATATTATGTTTTTACGATGTGAATATAATAAAAAATGGTATTGCCGATGCTACTTTTATGGTGAATATATTAATATTGATGAGGTGTATTATTTTGCAGGCGCTAATTTTTATTATTTTTTGGATGGTATGAGTGCGTTATTTTAAGGGCAATATTTATTATTGCGCAGTGTGATCTTGTCGACATTGTTTTATTTTTTATAACGGTGTTAACTATTTGTATAGCTGCTGGTTTATATGATCGAAATCATATATTTGTTTCTGGAATATGCCACTATAGGAGTATGTCAGAATAAGGTTGTGTAAAATTTTAACGTTAAATGTTTAATGATGTTAAATTTTAAGGGTAAAAGAATGTTTATCGCCTGGTACTGGATTGTATTAATTGCACTCGTTGCAGTTGGTTATTATTGCCATATGAAGCGTTATTGTCGGGCATTTCGGCAAGACCGGGATGCATTACTCGAGGCGCGAAACAAACTCTTTCGTCGTTCTGGCGAAGATAACAGCGCGGTTAAGGAACAGGAATAGTCCTTCACGTTCTGCTATGGATGAGCGGATGCTGTAAATTAGCAGGGTGGCATCCGCCCTCTGAATTAGCCGATCCCCATGGACTGGAGGATGACAAGACTTAACCCCATCACCGACATTCCACAAAGTACCCCATAGCTGGGATTATTATTCGGGTCGATCTCTTTTGCCAACGGCATTAGCTCATCGACGGACAGCGCCACCATAATTCCTGCGACTGCTGCCATTATTGCCGCCATCACCACCGGCGAGATCAGGCTCCCCAGAATTAACCACGCCAGTACGCCACCCAGGATTTCCGCCATGCCCGAGATCCCGGCCCAGAATATCGCCGTCCGTTTGGAGCCCGTGGCTGCATAGACTGGACCCGCAACGGCTAATCCTTCAGGAATATTGTGTAATGCGACGGCAAGGGCAATACCAAAGCCTAGCTCGAGGTTGCTGCTGGCGGTAACAAACGTCGCTATCCCTTCCGGGAAGTTGTGCAGGCTAATGCCGAGCGTTAATAAAATCGCGGTACGTTTAATGGAGCCGGGCAGAGGCCGCGTGGTTTTCTGTACCAGATCCTGAGGGTGCGCGTGCGGCAATAGGCGGTCCAGGCCAAAGTATCCCAGTAAGCCAACGATAAACATTCCGTAGCCCAATACCGGCGACATACCTTCAGCAGCCAGTGCGGCTGGGAGCATCTCCATCAGTGAGATCAGTAACATAATCCCTGCGGCGAAGCCTAACGAAAAGGCGAGTACGCGGTTGGAGGGTTTTTGCCCTAACACGCCGAGAAATGCGCCGATAAACGTGGCGGCGCCTGCCAGTAAAGTCAGAAGTAAAGGTACTGACATCGACAAATAAAACTCCTTATCAATCTGCTGTCCGGGTTGGATCGTCAAAATAACTGATGATCTTCATCATGGTTATCTGAGTTCTTCATCAGCCGAATAAGCGTATTGTGGTGGTATCAAAATGACTCCCTCAGTAAGGATATCATCATGTCTTCAACTCGTATGCCAGCATTGTTTTTGGGCCACGGTAGCCCGATGAATGTTCTGGAAGATAACGTTTATACCCGCGCCTGGCAGCAACTGGGGGAAACGTTGCCGCGCCCGAAAGCCATTGTGGTGGTCTCGGCGCATTGGTTCACTCGTGGCACGGGCGTGACGGCGATGGAAGCGCCTAAAACAATCCACGATTTTGGCGGTTTTCCGCAGGCGCTGTATGACACCCATTACCCGGCTCCTGGATCACCGGAACTGGCGCAGCATCTGGTTGACTTGCTGGCCCCAGTACCCGTTACCTTAGACAAAGAGGCGTGGGGTTTTGACCACGGTTCATGGGGCGTGCTGATCAAGATGTACCCGCATGCGGATATTCCGATGGTGCAGCTGAGCATTGACAGTACCAAACCTGCGGCCTGGCATTTTGAAATTGGCCGCAAGCTGGCGGCACTGCGTGATGAGGGCATTATGCTGGTAGCCAGCGGTAACGTGGTGCATAACCTGCGCACAGTGCGTTGGCACGGTGAGAACACGCCATATCCGTGGGCGACTTCATTCAACGAATATGTTAAAGCAAACCTGACATGGCAGGGACCGGTTGAACAGCACCCGCTGGTGAACTATCTCGATCATGAAGGGGGATCGTTATCGAACCCGACACCGGATCACTATCTGCCGCTGCTGTACGTATTAGGTGCCTGGGACGGCAAAGAGCCGGTGACTATTCCTGTTGACGGGATTGAGATGGGAAGTTTGAGTATGTTGTCGGTGCAGGTCGGATGATAAATGCCCGATGGCGCTGCGCTTATCGAGCCTACAGTTCATGCTGTAGGCCGGGTAAGACGCAGCCACCACCCGGCACTCTCAGTCATTCGACAAAAATATGCGGATAGAAACGCGAGAGATCCTGCGTGATCAACGCGCGGTCTTCGCGAATGCCAATGCCAGCTGGTTGATCGTTGATTAGCCAGCTGCCGATCAACATATAGCTGTCGCCAAACTTCGGTAGCTGATGGAATTGCTGCACGATCATACCTTCTTCGCCGTACGGCCCTTCCACTGCTTCGATCGTTTTACCGTTTTCGATAATTGAAACGTTCGCGCCTTCACGTGAGAAGATCGGCTTTACGACGAATTTATCCATCTGAGGATAGTCATCTTCGGCGAAATACGCAGGCAGCAGATTCGGATGATCCGGGAACATTTCCCACAACAGCGGTAATAACGCTTTGTTGGAGATGATGCTCTTCCAGGCTGGTTCCAGCCAGCGAACGCCAGCGTCTTCCAGCTTAGTGGAGAACATTTCGCGCAGCATGAATTCCCACGGATAGAGCTTGAACAGGTTAGCAATGACCTGATCCTGCATATCCGTGAACTGACCTTTTTCACCAAGACCAATATCTTCGACATAGAGGAATTCAGTGGCGATTTCAGCTTCTGCAGCGCAATCCTGCAGATACTGGATCGTTCCGCGATCTTCCACCGTATCGCGACAACAGGTCAGATGTAGCAACTGAAAACCATACTGCTCACGCAGCTCGGCGAAACGCTCGATCAGCTTTTCCTGCAGACTGTTGAATTGATCGCTGCCTTCCGGCAGGTTGCCTGCATTGAGTTGGTCTTCCAGCCAGATCCACTGGAAAAACGCAGCTTCGTACAGAGAGGTTGGCGTATCGGCGTTGTTTTCTAACAGCTTAGGCTCGCCCGTGCCGTCCCACGCCAGATCGAGACGCGAATAGAGCGACGGCTGCTGTGTCAGCCAGGACTGGCGGACAAAGCCCCAGGTATGCTTCGGAATGCGAAACTTGGTCATCAGCTCATCGCTGGCGATGACCCTTTCCACCACTTTGAGACACATTTGATGCAGCTCTGCGGTGACCTCTTCCAGCTTTTCGACCTGAGCAAGCGTGAGCTTATAATACGCATCCTCACACCAGTACGGCTCGCCGTACATAGTGTGAAAGTTGAAACCGTATTCGGTGGCTTTATCGCGCCAGTCCGGGCGCTCAACAATACTGACTCTTTCCATGACGATCAGCCGCCCATTGAACGAGTGGTAGTACCGCTTGCGCTACGCTGCATGGTGCTCTGTTTAGCCACAGATTCGCCAAATCCACCGCGGGTTACGGTAGAGGTGGTAGCCGGTTTCGGCGCCATGGCGGTTTTCGGTACGGTCATGGTGCGACCTGGCGTTGCGGCGCCGTAGTTTTTACCGCCGGCATCCGTATATTTGCCGTATGCCGGGCTGGCCGGATTTTTCGAGCTGAACAGCGGCTGCTGAGCGCCCATACCGCCACCCATCATGCGGCCCATCATATAGCCTGCCATCAGCGGCATCCAGAAGCTGCCGCTGCTTTGATTCTGCGCCTGAGCCTGACCTTCACCGGTCGGCGCCATGCCCGCTTGTGCAGGTGCCTGTTGGCACTGGCCTTCGCCGAATTCAGCGATACAGTCTTCGCGAGTGGCGTATTTTGGCGCGGTGCGTTCAGCTTCTTTCAGCGCATTGTTAAACGCAGTGGTACATTCGGCGCTTTTACCCGGATTAGCTGCAGAGCAGTCGTCCGCGTTCTGATAAAGCGAAACCGTTTCGTCACTCTTTTCACAGCCCGCGAGCATAAAAACAGCGGTAACTGCCAGAGCGACAGGAGTCAGGTGGCGCGCGCTCCAGCTTTTGCGGAACGAGGCGTGATGTATAGATTTTGTCCGTTTCATTTATGTCTTCCAGGACCCAGTGGTAACTCTGCTCAGAATAGAGGATGACTGGTCGAAATTGAAGCGGGAAGAGGCGAGAATGCGGAAGAAGGGGTGGATCTTTACGTTGCCTTACGTTCAGACGGGGCCGAAGCCCCGTCATCAGCATCAGTTACGGAACGGGTTGTTACCGTTGCTGCTGGTTGAACGTGCAGCCGTTGGTTGAGCCGCAGGCATATTGCCGTTGCTGTTAAAGTCATTCACAGCGGCATCTTGCTGCGGATTTTGCGGCGCGACGCTATCCGGAGAAGTCGGGATCGGTTTACCCAGCGTATTGTTCAGCGCCACCAGATCCTGCTCGTTCAGCGTACCGAGTGCAGATTTGACGTTAAGCTGGTTGATAAGATAGGTATAACGCGCATTCGCCAGTTGCTGCTTGGCGTTGTACAGCGTGGTGGTGGCATCCAACACATCCACGATGGTACGGGTACCTACGGAATAGCCTGCTTCCATCGCATCTAAAGAGCTTTGGGCAGAGACAACCGCTTGTTTGTACGCGTTAATGCTACTGATAGAAGCATTAATGTTGTTGAACGAAGAACGCACGGTTTGCACCACGCTACGGTGTGCGCTTTCCAGTTGTTCGCTCGCGCCAACAAAGTTGTACTGCGCTTGTTTCACCTGCGAGTTAACCATCCCGCCCTGGTACAGCGGCAGCGAGAAGTTCAGACCGATTTTGTTCTGGCCCATGTTGCTGTCGTCATACTGGGAGGTGTTGGTTTTCGACCCGTTGTAGGAGGTGTCAGAAACGCCGGTAGAGGCGGTCAAACCCAGCGTCGGTAAGTGACCATCCTGCGCCAGACGAATCTGTTCACGCGCCAGATCCTGGCTCAAACGCGCCTGCAATAATGAGAGGTTGCGGTTTTCTGCTTCTTTCAGCAGCGCGTTCACCGCCTGCGGTTTGTTGGTTTTAAAGCCATCAACGTTCAGCGAAGCCAGTTCCGGGTAGTAGTTACCGGTCACCTGGCGCAGCTGTTCTACCGCGTTGTCGAGATTGTTACGCGCGGTAACTTCGTTCGCCAGTACGGTATCGTATTGTGAACGGGCGTTCTGTACGTCAGTGATGGCGACCAGGCCCACGTTAAAACGCTGTGTGGTCTGATCTAACTGACGATAGACCGCATCTTTCTGTGCCTGAGTGTAAGACAGCACGTCAATCGCGTTCAGTACGTTAAAATAAGCGGTAGCGGTATTCAGGATCAGCGTTTGCTGATCGGTCTGATACGTTACGTCCTGGATGCCTGCTGCTTTTTCTTGCAGCGTCAGGGCACGCCATTTAGACATGTCGAACAGCGTCTGAGTCAATTGTAATGACGCGCTGGTTGCGTTGGAGTTGACGCCATTTGCATCACGGTAGCCATTGCTGTAGGTGTAATCGGCACCTAAACCTAGTTGCGGCAGTAATGGGCTACGCGCTTCGTTAATTTTTTCGAATGCAGCATCGCGATCGGCGGCGGATTTACGCAATTCCGGGTTGCTCAGGCGTGCTTGCTGATAAACCTGCATCAGGTTTTCTGCCTGGCTCAAAGTAGTGAACCCCGACAGGCTCAGGCCGATAAGGATGGGGAGCAATTTCTTCATTTGCATTCCTTGTTGTGAAGCAGTATTTAGCGCTGATCAAATTGTAAAAATATTTGCTGATTCTAGCAGAATCCGCCACTTCAAAAAGTTGGCGTTACGTGCCATACGGCGTTAATTTGCATCAATTTAACACAAGGGCGTTCAAACATCAGTCAAACGACCTTGAAATTCACATTTTAATCACTATTGGTTTCAGGACAGCACAATGCGTAAACCAGACAACTTGCCAATGACTTTCACTAAAAATGATGTAGAAATTATTGCACGAGAAACGCTATACCGCGGTTTTTTTTCACTGGATCTTTATCGGTTCCGCCATCGCCTGTTTAACGGCGGTATGAGTGGTGAGGTAAAGCGCGAAATTTTTGAGCGCGGACACGCGGCAGTCTTGCTACCCTTTGACCCTGAGCGGGACGAAGTTGTTCTGGTCGAGCAGATCCGTATCGCAGCGTTTGATACCAGCGAAAGTCCGTGGCTCCTGGAAATGGTGGCCGGAATGATTGAAGAGGGCGAAACCGTTGAGGAAGTGGCTCGTCGTGAAGCGATGGAAGAGGCCGGGCTGGAAGTTAAACGTACCAAGCCCGTTCTGAGCTATCTGGCAAGCCCTGGCGGCACCAGTGAGCGCCTGTCTATTTTAGTTGGCGAAGTGGACGCCACGACCGCGAGCGGGATCCACGGTCTGGCTGATGAAAACGAAGATATTCGTGTTCATGTGGTGAGCCGGGAGCAGGCTTATCAATGGGTTGAAGAGGGGAAAATCGACAACGCGGCTTCTGTCATCGCCTTGCAATGGTTACAGCTGCACTATCAAGAGTTAAAAACTGAGTGGAAAAAATGAAGCGTTACACACCTGACTTCCCTGAAATGATGCGCCTGTGCGAAACCAACTATTCGCAATTGCGCCGCCTGCTGCCACGTAATGATGCAGCCGGTGAAACAGTGAGCTATCAGGTCGCAAACGCACAATATCGGTTAACGATCGTTGAATCGACCCGATACACTACGCTTGTCGCGATCGAACAAACGGCACCCGCGGTCACTTACTGGAGCCTGCCGTCATTGACAGTCCGCCTGTATCATGACGCGAGGGTGGCCGAAGTGTGTTCGAGTCAGCAGATCTTTCGCTTCAAAGCGCGGTATGATTATCCAAATAAAAAGTTGCATCAACGCGACGAAAAGCATCAAATTAATCAGTTTCTGGCCGACTGGTTACGGTACTGTTTAGCACATGGAGCGATGGCGATTCCGGTTTATTAGCGTCGTGAAACCTAAGGACACCATTTGGAAAGCCTGTTAACCCTTCCTTTGGCTGGTGAGGCCAGAGTCAGGATCTTACAAATTACAGACACTCACCTGTTTGCCGAAAAGCATGAAACGCTGCTGGGTGTAAACACCTGGGACAGCTATCAATCCGTACTGGATGCAATACATGCAGAGTCGCCTGAATACGATCTGATCGTCGCGACTGGTGATTTGGCGCAGGACCAATCCGCTGCGGCCTATCAGCATTTTGCTGAGGGCATCGCAAGCTTTCGTGCGCCCTGCGTTTGGCTACCGGGCAATCACGATTTTCAGCCGGCAATGTACAGCGCGCTACAGGACGCGGGGATTTCACCCGCTAAACGCGTCTTTATTGGTGAACAGTGGCAAATCCTGTTGCTGGACAGCCAGGTGTTCGGCGTTCCCCACGGTGAATTAAGCGAATTTCAGCTCGAATGGCTGGAACGTAAACTTGCCGATGCGCCTGAGCGCAATACTTTGCTGCTTCTGCATCATCATCCTCTGCCAGCAGGTTGTAGCTGGCTCGATCAGCATAGCCTGCGTAATGCCGCAGAGCTGGATAACGTGCTGGTGAATTATCCTCGTGCCAAGTATTTGTTGTGTGGGCATATTCATCAGGAACTGGATTTGGACTGGAACGGACGCCGCCTGCTGGCGACGCCGTCGACCTGTGTGCAGTTTAAGCCACACTGTTCCAACTTCACGTTAGATACCATCAGCCCCGGCTGGCGGACGCTGGAGCTTTTTGCTGACGGGACGTTGCAGACGCAGGTACGCCGTCTGCAGGGTAATCGGTTCCACCCTGATACCGCTTCAGAAGGCTACTGATGTCTACGCTTCTTTATCTTCACGGATTTAATAGTTCTCCTCGTTCGGCGAAGGCATGTTTGCTGAAAAACTGGCTGGCGGAGCATCATCCGCACGTTGAGATGATCGTACCCCAGTTGCCACCGTATCCGGCCCAGGCCGCAGAGATGCTGGAATCGATCATTCTCGAACATGGCGGAGAGTCGCTGGGAATTGTCGGTTCCTCACTAGGAGGCTATTACGCCACCTGGCTGTCGCAATGTTTTATGCTGCCCGCGGTGGTGGTGAACCCTGCTGTCCGACCTTATGAACTGCTGGTCGACTATCTCGGTCAAAACGAGAACCCCTACACGGGGCAGCAATATGTGCTAGAGTCACGCCATATTTACGATCTTAAAGTCATGCAGATTGACCCGCTGGAAGCGCCGGATTTGATCTGGCTGCTTCAACAAACGGGCGATGAAGTGTTGGACTACCGCCAGGCGGTGGCGTATTACGCCTCCTGCCGCCAGACAGTTATTGAGGGCGGAAACCACGCATTCACGGGCTTCGAAGATTATTTCAACCCGATTGTCGATTTCCTTGGACTGCACAGTTTCTGACGATCAATTCGAATTGCTTATTTAAACCATGACGCAAACTTATAACGCTGATGCCATTGAGGTACTCACTGGGCTTGAGCCGGTACGCCGTCGCCCGGGGATGTACACCGATACAACCCGTCCGAACCATCTTGGACAGGAAGTGATTGATAACAGTGTGGATGAAGCACTGGCGGGCCACGCAAAACGCGTGGACGTGATTTTACATGCCGACCAGTCTCTGGAAGTTATTGATGATGGCCGCGGCATGCCGGTAGACATTCACCCTGAAGAGGGCGTTCCGGCGGTAGAGCTGATCCTCTGTCGTCTGCACGCAGGCGGTAAGTTCTCCAACAAAAACTATCAGTTCTCTGGTGGTTTACATGGGGTGGGGATCTCCGTGGTCAACGCCCTGTCGAAGCGTGTGGAAGTGAATGTGCGCCGCGACGGGCAGGTGTACAACATCGCGTTTGAGAACGGCGATAAGGTGCAAGATTTACAGGTTGTCGGTACCTGCGGTAAACGCAATACCGGAACCAGCGTGCACTTCTGGCCGGATGAAAGCTTCTTTGACAGCCCGCGTTTTTCCGTTTCGCGCTTAACGCACGTACTGAAAGCCAAAGCTGTGCTGTGCCCAGGCGTTGAGATCACCTTTAAGGATGAGGTCAATAACAGTGAACAGCGCTGGTGCTACCAGGATGGCCTGAATGACTATCTGAGCGAAGCGGTAAATGGCCTGCCGACGCTGCCGGAAAAACCGTTTATCGGTAATTTCAGCGGTGAAACAGAAACTGTGGACTGGGCGCTGCTCTGGCTGCCGGAAGGCGGCGAGCTGCTGACTGAAAGCTATGTGAACCTGATCCCAACCATGCAGGGCGGTACGCACGTTAACGGCCTGCGTCAGGGTCTGCTGGATGCAATGCGCGAGTTCTGTGAATACCGCAATATTCTGCCGCGCGGCGTGAAGCTGTCGGCGGAAGATATCTGGGATCGCTGTGCTTACGTGCTGTCAGTAAAAATGCAGGATCCGCAGTTTGCCGGACAAACCAAAGAGCGTCTCTCTTCGCGGCAGTGCGCGGCATTCGTCTCTGGCGTGGTGAAAGATGCTTTCAGCCTGTGGCTGAACCAGAACGTGCAATCAGCCGAACTGCTGGCTGAGATGGCGATTTCCAGCGCCCAGCGTCGTCTGCGGGCCGCGAAAAAAGTAGTGCGCAAGAAGTTGACCAGCGGTCCGGCGTTGCCGGGGAAACTGGCGGACTGTACCGCACAGGATCTTAATCGCACCGAACTGTTCCTCGTCGAAGGTGACTCGGCGGGCGGATCGGCTAAACAGGCGCGCGATCGTGAATATCAGGCGATCATGCCGCTGAAAGGTAAGATCCTCAACACCTGGGAAGTCTCTTCCGATGAAGTGTTGGCTTCGCAGGAAGTTCACGATATTTCGGTGGCGATCGGCATCGATCCGGACAGTGATGATCTGAGCCAGCTGCGCTACGGTAAGATCTGTATTCTGGCGGATGCGGACTCCGATGGTTTGCACATCGCCACGCTGCTGTGCGCGCTGTTTGTGAAACACTTCCGTACGCTGGTGAAACACGGTCACGTCTATGTGGCGCTGCCGCCGTTATACCGTATCGACCTCGGTAAAGAGGTGTATTACGCGCTGACGGAAGAAGAGAAAGCGGGCGTGCTGGAGCAGTTAAAACGCAAGAAAGGCAAGCCGAACGTGCAGCGCTTTAAAGGTCTGGGTGAAATGAACCCGATGCAGCTGCGTGAAACTACGCTGGATCCGAATACCCGCCGCCTGGTGCAGCTCATCATCGATGACGAAGACGATCAGCGTACCAACGCAATGATGGATATGCTGCTGGCCAAGAAGCGTTCTGAAGATCGCCGTAACTGGTTGCAGGAGAAAGGCGACCTGGCGGATCTCGAAGGGTAATTGACCGTGAATGCCTGGTGGCGCTGGGCTTACCAGGCCTGAGGATTGCAATATAAGCCGGATACGTTTGTTTATGGCGTTATCCGGCAAATCGACAATCTTAAATGCCAGACTCCAGAATACGAATACTCATGTCCAGCACGTCGCCTTTCACGGCTTCGCTATAGGCTTTCATATGCGGTGTCTGCAAATGCGCTTCAAGATGCGCAATGCTTTCCCACTGTTCAACCATCACGATTGAGTCCGGGGCTGTGGTCTGAAAACTGACGCCAGCAGCATGATCGACCATCGGCGCGTAGCCGTGGCAGCCTTCTTCTTTCAATACGGTTGGAACGATTTTAGCGAATTGATCCAGTACCGCCTGGCGGTGATGTTGACCTGGACGTGTACGGATTTCTGCAATAACGGTAAGCATGGTTAACTCCTTCTAATTCCAGGTTACCAGTTAACCAAAAATTTCGTTCAGATGCTTGCGATATTCTGCGATATAACGCGGGACGTCCGGCATTTTAATCACGTCATTGGTGATAAAGGTCGGCAGCGCTTCCATTCCCAGGAACTGGTTTGCTTTATGGAACGGGAGATAAACGCCATCAACGCCAACGCCATGGAAGAACTGATCTTTTTCAGTAAAAGCTTCCATCGGTGCGTTCCAGGTCAGTGACAGCATGTATTTTTTGCCCTGAATCAGCCCACCGGAGCCGTATTTTTTAGACGCATCTGAACGCGTGCGACCATCGCTGGCGTACAGCGTACCGTGACCTTCGGTAAACACGTCATCAATGTATTTTTTCACGGTCCACGGCGCACCCATCCACCAGCCAGGCATTTGCCAGATAACCACATCGGCCCAGACGAAGTTCTGTACTTCATCAGAAATGTCATAGTCGCTGTCGGCGCGCACGATTTTAACATCATGCCCGAGGTCGCGCAGAAGGCCATCCGCGACCTCGGTCAGGGTGTCGTTTAACTGACCGTTGGAGTGGGCGAATTTTTTCGCACCATTGATAATCAGAATGTTGCTCATTTTGTGTCCTCAGGGAAATACGTTTGAAGACGATTTTACCCCTACCAGCGACGCGGTGAAATTAGCAAAATGTGCAAAGTCTTTTGCTATTTGAGCAATAATAACGCAATTACCAACTGACCTTCGCTTCAAAGCCACCTTGCGGAGCGTTGCCAAACGAGGCTGACATTCCATGCAATATTGCGATACGGCGGACAATCGATAGGCCGAGACCGCTGCCAGTCACGCTTTGTCCCGGTGGACGATAAAAGCGTTCCCCGATGTGCGTAAGGACCTCTGGCGCAACGCCAGGACCATTATCCTTGACGCTAAAATTACGGGCGTTGAGCGTCACTTCCACAATGCTACCCCGCGGGCTGTAGCGGATCGCATTATCCAGCAGATTTCGTACCATCAGGCTCAGCAACAGCGGCTGTCCTGTGCGCATGATGTTGTGCGCGTTAATCTGCAAACGCACGTCGATGTGCGCCTGCTGGGCTGGATGGTAGATATCCATCACCGCGGATTGCAAAAGCTCCTCCAGCGAGATTTCCGCCACATCCTGAAGATTGTCGAGGGAGTCGAGGCGTGAAAGCGTCAGTAACTGATCGACCAGTCGGGTGGCGCGTTCAATTCCCGCATGCAACTGTACCAGCGCTTTTTCCCGCGTTTGCGGGTCGTCGTCTGACAGTTGCACCACTTCTGTTTGTACTTTCAGCGCGGTCAACGGGCTGCGCAGCTCGTGGGCAGCATCAGAAGTGAAACGCCGTTCGCGAACCATCATGGAATGGGTGCGAGTAAACAATTGATTGAGCGATTCAACCAACGGGCGTACTTCGCTTGGCACACCTTTCGGATCGAGCGGCTCTTCCGATTCCGGTGAGCGCCAGCGCAGAGCCTGCGCCAGTTTTTTTAGCGGCCTGAGTTCACGGCTAATCATGACCACCAGGATTAGCAACATCAGCGGCAGCGCAATCAACCACGGTGTTAACTGGGCGGTGACGATCGACAGCGCCATATCCTCTCGATACTCCCACTCCTGGCCTACCACAATGCGGTATTTGCCGTCAGCGGAATTCAGCCACAGAAAACGCCATGCGTCGTTGTCCCCCTTGAGTTGGCCATCGGTAAAGCCTTCGCGGGTGTAGCTGTAGGGAATGTCCTGGCCGTTGTCGCCATCGTGCAATACCATTTTGCCGTTGATGGTGAAGATGGCAAACGTCAGCGCGTCGTCATCAATATGGCCGTGCTTGAGCTTCTTCGGCGTGCGAGCCATATTGCTTGAGGTGGTGACGTCGCTGATATCCAACGTGCTAAGCCGCTTGGCGAACAACATCAGTTGGGTATCAAACAGCTCATCGACATTGTCGGTGGTCTGCTTCCAGGCTACAAAGCTGGAAACGGCCCAGGTTGCTGATGCCAGAATCAGAAAAATAAGCGTTAGCCTGACGCGCAGGCTGAGGCGTTGTGTGAGTTTCATGCGTCACCCAGGGTGTAGCCAATGCCATGCACGGTACGGATAAAGTCGCTGCCGAGCTTACGGCGTAAGTGATGGACGTGTACTTCAATCGCATTGCTGGAGACGTTTTCGTCCCAGGTATACAGTTTTTCTTGAATCAGTTTGCGGGGCAGGACGCGACCCTTATTGCGCATCAGCAGCTCCAGTAGAGCGAACTCTTTGGGTTTGAGAGACAAAGGCTCATCTGCCGACGTGGCAACCAGCGCGCCGGGATCAAGCGTCACCTGGCCATGGCGCAATATGTTGCTCGCCTGGCCGCTGGCACGGCGCACCAGAGCCTCCAGCCTGGCGGCAACTTCGATCAGCGCAAAGGGTTTGCACAGATAGTCATCCGCGCCGAGACGCAGACCCTCAACGCGTTCCGCCAGCGCGTCGCGAGCGGTCAGAATCAGCACTGGCTCCTGCTTCCCGTTGGCTCGCCATTCGCGCAAGATCTCCCGTCCGTCGATGCCTGGCAGCGTCAGGTCGAGGATCACCGCATCATAAGGGGCGCTGTAGAGCGCTTCTTTCCCCTGGCGACCCTCGGTAAACCAGTCGATGCTGAAACCCATTTTACTCAGACCTGTTTTCAGGCCGTCGCCGATCAATGTGTCATCTTCGATCAGTAAAATACGCATATGTTCTTCCCTGCAGCCGCTCTCATTAGCGTCAGTAAACCTTGTGACTACAGCCTCTGTACAGCAAAAAAAGTATCTTTTTTTGCCTTAAGAACTTGTTAAGGATTAACTTATTTAATAGTCGTAAACCAAAATGAAAGGGAGACATGACGATGAAAAAATTAGCTGCAATGGTTGCCGTAATGGCACTGTGTTCCGCACCTGTTCTGGCAGCGCAGCAGGGCGGTTTCTCTGGACCGACAACCACCACGCAAAGCCAAAATGGCGGATTTGTCGGCCCGAATGGTAGCAGCGCGACGGTAGAAAGCGCCAAATCACTGCGTGATGACACTTGGGTTACCCTGCGCGGGAACATCGTTGAGCGTATTTCCGACGACCTGTATGTGTTTAAAGATGCGACCGGCATGGTGAATGTGGATATCGACCACAAGCGCTGGAACGGCGTAACCGTCACACCGCAGGATGTGGTTGAAATCCAGGGTGAAGTGGATAAAGACTGGAACTCCGTTGAAATCGACGTGAAACAGATTACCAAAGTTGCCAAATAATCCCCATCAGGGCCGCACTCGTGGCCCTTTTCTTTGTGACTCAACACGCCAGATAGGGTAGTATCTGCGGCAATATTGCCCTTCAATAGAGGGGTACAAAGTTGAGGAACCACGATTAATGAGCGATATGGCAGAGCGCCTGGCGCTGCATGAATTCACGGAAACCGCCTATCTGAACTACTCCATGTACGTCATCATGGACAGGGCGTTGCCGTTTATTGGCGATGGTTTGAAACCCGTTCAGCGTCGCATCGTGTACGCGATGTCCGAACTGGGGCTGAATGCCAGCGCCAAATTTAAAAAATCCGCCCGTACCGTCGGTGACGTACTGGGTAAATACCACCCACACGGCGACAGCGCTTGTTATGAAGCGATGGTGCTGATGGCGCAGCCGTTCTCTTACCGTTATCCGCTGGTCGACGGGCAGGGGAACTGGGGGGCGCCGGACGATCCGAAATCCTTCGCGGCGATGCGTTATACCGAATCCCGCCTGTCTAAATATGCGGAAGTTCTGCTGGGTGAACTTGGACAGGGAACGTCGGACTGGGTGCCAAACTTCGACGGCACCATGCAGGAACCGAAGATGCTGCCTGCGCGTCTGCCAAATATTCTGTTGAACGGCACGACCGGTATTGCCGTTGGTATGGCGACGGACATTCCGCCACACAACCTGCGTGAAGTGGCGAAAGCGGCGATTACCCTGATTGAGCAGCCGAAAACGACGCTGGATCAGTTGCTGGACATCGTGCAGGGGCCGGATTACCCGACCGAAGCGGAGATCATTACCTCGCGGGCAGAGATTCGTAAGATTTACGAAAACGGACGTGGCTCCGTACGTATGCGCGCGGTATGGACGAAAGAAGATGGCGCGGTGGTGATTTCCGCACTGCCGCATCAGGTTTCCGGGGCAAAAGTGCTGGAGCAGATCGCCGCTCAAATGCGCAATAAAAAGCTTCCGATGGTAGACGACCTGCGCGACGAATCGGATCACGAAAACCCGACCCGTCTGGTGATTGTCCCGCGCTCCAATCGTGTGGATATGGAGCAGGTGATGAACCACCTGTTTGCCACCACCGATCTGGAAAAAAGCTACCGCATCAATCTGAATATGATCGGTCTTGATGGTCGTCCGGCGGTGAAAAATCTGCTGGAGATCCTCACCGAATGGCTGGCGTTTCGCCGCGATACCGTACGTCGTCGCCTGAACTATCGTCTGGAAAAAGTGCTTAAACGCTTGCATATCCTTGAAGGTTTGCTGGTGGCGTTCCTCAACATTGACGAAGTGATCGAAATTATTCGTCATGAGGATGAACCTAAGCCCGAGCTGATGTCGCGGTTTGGCATTTCTGAAACCCAGGCTGAAGCCATTCTTGAGCTGAAATTGCGCCACCTTGCCAAACTCGAAGAGATGAAAATCCGCGGCGAGCAGGATGAGCTGGCGAAAGAGCGCGATCAGCTGCAAGGCATTCTGGCTTCCGAGCGTAAAATGAGTAACCTGCTGAAGAAAGAGCTGCAGGCTGATGCCGAGGCCTATGGCGACGAACGCCGCTCTCCGCTGCAGGAACGTGAAGAAGCGAAGGCGATGAGCGAGCACGACATGCTGCCGTCAGAGCCAGTGACCATTGTGCTGTCTCAGAGTGGTTGGGTGCGTAGCGCGAAAGGCCACGACATTGATGCGCCGGGATTAAGCTATAAAGCGGGCGATAGCTTTAAGTCTGCGGTGAAGGGTAAGAGCAACCAACCGGTGGTGTTCGTGGACTCGACCGGACGCAGCTACGCCATCGACCCGATTACGCTGCCGTCGGCGCGTGGACAGGGTGAACCGCTGACCGGGAAGCTCACGCTGCCGCCGGGCGCGACGGTTGAGCACATGCTGATGGAAGGCGACGATCAGAAACTGCTGATGGCATCCGATGCGGGTTACGGTTTTGTCTGCACCTTCAACGACCTGGTAGCTCGTAACCGTGCTGGTAAGGCATTGATTACGCTGCCAGAAAATTCGCGCGTTATGCCGCCGGTTGTGATTGAAGATGAAACCGATATGCTGCTGGCAATCACCCAGGCTGGTCGCATGTTGATGTTCCCGGTAAGCGATTTGCCGCAATTGTCAAAAGGCAAAGGGAACAAGATTATCAATATCCCTTCAGCGGAAGCGGCGAAAGGTGAAGATGGCCTGGCGCAGCTCTACGTGCTGCCGCCACAAAGCACGCTGACTATCCACGTTGGTAAGCGCAAAATTAAACTGCGTCCTGAAGAGTTGCAGAAAGTGACCGGCGAGCGTGGCCGTCGCGGTACGCTAATGCGTGGTCTGCAGCGTATCGATCGCATTGACATTGACTCGCCTCGACGCGCCAGTCACGGCGACAGCGAAGAATAACGCTACCGTCCGGCTCTCCCTGTTTTAGCCCGGGGAGAGCCAAGGTTAAAAATTCCCGTGAAACCGTTGTTTATTCGTGCGTTGCGATTAACAATACGCTTTTCCAGAGAGCCGCCCTTAACAAAGCCCTAACCTGATACTGCGTGATGAATCAGGTGACGTAAAATGCCAGGCTCTTAGGCCTCAGAGGTTGTTATGCTATATATTTTTCGTTTAATCATTACTGTTATTTACTGCGTTCTGGTCTGTATTTTCGGTTGCATATACTGTCTGTTCAGCCCACGAAATCCAAAACACGTCGCAACGTTCGGTCATATGTTTGGCCGCCTGGCTCCCCTTTATGGCCTTAAGGTTGAGTGCCGCATGCCGGCAGACGCGCAGAACTATGGTAATGCTATCTATATTTGTAATCATCAGAACAACTATGACATGGTTACCGCTGCGAATATCGTTCAGCCGCCGACGGTGACAGTCGGCAAAAAAAGCCTGTTGTGGATCCCATTCTTCGGGCTGCTGTACTGGTTAACCGGCAACCTGCTGATTGACAGAAACAACCGTACCAAAGCGCACAGCACCATTGCGGCGGTGGTGAATCATTTCAAAAAACGTCGTATTTCTATCTGGATGTTCCCGGAAGGAACGCGTAGCCGTGGTCGCGGTCTGTTGCCGTTTAAAACCGGCGCGTTTCATGCGGCGATTGCGGCGGGTGTCCCGGTTATTCCGGTGTGCGTTTCAACCACCTCGAACAAGATAAAATTAAACAGACTCAATAATGGTCTGGCGATTGTCGAGATGTTGCCGCCGGTAGATATTAGCCACTTTGGGAAAGATCAGGTTCGTGAACTGGCAGCGCATTGCCGTACGCTGATGGAACAAAAAATCGCAGAACTCGATAAAGAAGTTGCTGAGCGGGAAGCCGCCGGTAAGGTTTAATCCGCGCAATTCGGGTTTGTTACAGGAAAAGATTTCCTGCGTGTTAATCGCCAGTTTTTCATGGAGTTTATATGTCATTCAGTCGGCGTCAGTTCATTCAGGCATCGGGGATCGCACTGTGTGCAGGTGCTGTTCCGCTGAAGGCTAATGCTGCCGGTCAGCAACAACCGTTACCCGTACCTCCGCTGCTGGAGTCCCGTCGGGGGCAGCCGTTATTTATGACGCTGCAACGCGCCCACTGGTCCTTCACGCAAGGCACGCGCGCACCTGTCTGGGGGATTAACGGTCGCTACCTGGGACCGACGATCCGCGTCTGGAAAGGGGATGACGTCAAACTTATCTACAGCAACCGTCTGACTGAAAATGTCTCGATGACTGTCGCTGGATTACAGGTGCCAGGCCCGCTGATGGGCGGCCCGGCGCGCATGATGTCCCCTAATGCAGACTGGGCACCTGTGCTGCCGATTCGTCAGAATGCCGCTACGCTGTGGTATCACGCCAATACGCCAAATCGTACTGCCCAGCAGGTTTATAACGGTCTTGCCGGGATGTGGCTGATTGAAGATGAAGTGAGTAAATCACTGTCTATTCCCAACCACTACGGCGTGGATGATTTTCCGATCATTATCCAGGACAAGCGTCTGGACAACTTTGGTACGCCGGAGTACAGCGAACCCGGCAGCGGTGGTTTTGTCGGTGATACGCTGCTGGTCAACGGGGCGCAAAGCCCGTATGTCGAAGTCTCTCGCGGCTGGGTGCGTTTGCGTTTGCTGAACGCTTCAAACTCGCGTCGTTACCAGTTGCAAATGAGCGATGGCCGCGCGCTGCATGTGATTTCCAGCGATCAGGGCTTTTTACCTGCGCCCGTTTCGGTGAAGCAGCTCTCGCTGGCGCCTGGCGAGCGCCGTGAGATCCTGGTGGATATGACTAACGGAAATGAGGTCTCTATCACCTGTGGTGAGGCGGCCAGCATTGTCGACAGGATCCGCGGATTCTTTGAGCCTTCCAGTATTCTCATCTCCACGCTGGTATTGACGCTGCGCCCGACCGGTCTCCTGCCGCTGGTGACCGACAGTCTGCCAATGCGCCTGCTGCCAACGGAAATCCTCAGTGGTTCACCGATTCGCAGCCGTGATATCAGTCTGGATGACGATCCCGGCATCAACGGTCAGCTGTGGGACGTCAACCGCATGGATATTACCGCTCAGCAGGGCTCCTGGGAGCGCTGGACGGTACGAGCGGATATGCCTCAGTCTTTCCATATCGAAGGCGTCTCGTTCCTGATCCGTAATGTGAATGGCGCAATGCCGTTCCCGGAAGACCGGGGCTGGAAAGATACCGTCTGGGTCGACGGCCAGGTTGAATTACTGGTCTACTACGGACAACCTTCCTGGGCTCATTTCCCGTTCTACTTTAACAGTCAGACGCTGGAAATGGCGGATCGTGGCTCGATCGGACAGATGTTGGTGAACCCGGCGCCGTAATGCGCCGGAGTTTCCGTTACGCCCGCCAGAACATGCGCGAGAACAGGATCAGTATGGGGTAAATCTCCAGACGCCCCATGATCATGGCCGCGCACATCAGAAGTTTTGCCTCCTCGTTTAAGGTGCCAAACGTCGTTGCGGTGATGCCAAATCCCAGCCCCATGTTATTGATGCAGGCGGCAACGGTGGCGAAAGAGGAGAAGAGATCGTAGCCCATCAGATTGAGCGCCCAGATAAAAAAGCTGGTAAATAAAACGTAGAGAAAGAAAAAGCTCCATACCGAACGCACTACTCGGTCGCTTACCACGTTATTGCCCACTTTGATATTCAGCAGGGCGCGAGGATGCGCGAGCTGATGTAACTCCTGACGGCATTGCTTGAACATAATCAAAAAACGCAGCACCTTAATCCCCCCGCAGGTCGAGCCGACACAACCGCCGAAGAAACTGGCGCTGAGCAGCATGAAGATCGTGTGCGAAGGCCACTGCGCATAATCCGCCGTCGACAGGCCATTATCTGTCAGCATGGAGCTGGCCAGAAAAAAGGCATGCACCAGGCTGTCCGTTATCCCGTACATACCCGCCCGCCAGACCTGCCAGGTGGCGATCAGGGTGACAACCAGCGCAATAAGCAGAAAGAAACGCAGCTCGGCATTACGACGAAAGGGCTTAAAGGTACGTTTCACAATAGCTACGTACCAGAGGGTGAAGTTAAACGCAGATAGCAGTGAAAACAGTCCGGCGACTAACTCAATAGCGTGGCTGTTATAAAACCCGATGCTCTCACTACGGGTGGAAAATCCGCCGAGAGAGACCGTCGACAGCCCGTGGCATAAGGCATCGAAAAACGACATCCCGGCAATCCAGTAGGCCAGAGTACAAATAAGGCCGAGAATGACGTAGGTCAGCCACAGCGTACGAGCGGTATCAGCAAGCCTTGGCGTGAGGCGTTCTTCTTTAAAGGGACCTGGCATTTCAGACTGATACAGCTTCATACCACCAATACCCAGCAGGGGTAATACCGCCACGGCAAGGACAATAACCCCCAGGCCGCCAATAAAATTGAGCTGAGCCCGATAATACAGATACGATTTCGGCAAGGCGCTGACGTCGTCAATTACCGTAGCGCCAGTGGTGGTTATCCCGGAAACCCCTTCGAACAGGGCATCGGCAAAGGAGAGATTTAAGCCATCGTCCATCCACATCGGCATGGCGCTGATAAACGAAAACAGCAGCCAGAACAGGACGATAATGACGAAGCCATCCCGGGTTCGTAGTTGAATTCCTGCATGTTTGGTTGCCAGCCACGCTCCACCGCCGAGGGTAAAGAACGTCATAAATGTGCTGAAAAAAGCGAAAAAGCTCCGCTCTTTATTTAACAGAGCAATGGTCATCGGCGGCAGCATGGAGAAGCTGTAGAGAAGAACCAGAAATCCGCACAGGTGAACAACTACCCGTAACTGGGAAATATGCAGTGAATCGTTGAGTCGCAATGAAAAATCCCCCGCCGAAAAAGAGTTATCTCAGCTGGCCGGCATGGTGTTAATTATGAATGATAAAAATGGGCGTCGTAAAATTTAACAATTTAAATCACTTTCTACTTGTCCGACTCAGACTCCACTTCATTTCTTGCCGACATACAGCGTATAATCCCCGGCCTTTGATTATTTTTTTACCATTTTTGGAAGCACTATGAGCGCAATATCCCTGATCCAGCCGGACAGAGACCTTTTCTCCTGGCCGCAGTACTGGGCTGCCTGTTTTGGCCCGGCACCATTTTTGCCGATGTCACGTGACGAAATGGACCAACTTGGCTGGGATAGCTGCGACATCATTCTGGTTACCGGCGATGCATACGTCGATCATCCCAGCTTTGGCATGGCAATTTGCGGCCGTATGCTGGAAGCGCAGGGCTTTCGTGTTGGGATTATCGCCCAGCCGGAGTGGAACAACAAAGACGATTTTATGCGTTTGGGTAAACCGAACCTGTTCTTTGGTGTAACCGCAGGCAACATGGATTCGATGATCAACCGTTATACCGCCGATCGCCGACTGCGCCATGACGATGCTTATACGCCAGACAACGTGGCGGGCAAACGCCCGGACCGCGCGACGCTGGTCTATACCCAGCGCTGTAAGGAAGCATGGAAAGATGTGCCGGTTATTCTCGGCGGTATTGAGGCCAGCCTGCGCCGTACCGCGCACTACGACTACTGGTCTGATACCGTTCGTCGCTCCGTGCTGGTGGATTCAAAAGCCGACATGCTGATGTTCGGTAACGGCGAACGTCCGCTGGTGGAAGTGGCGCATCGTCTGGCGATGGGTGAAACTATCGATCAGATCCGCGACGTGCGTAACACCGCGATTATGGTTAAAGAAGCGCTGCCGGGCTGGAGTGGGGTGGATTCCACGCGTCTCGACACGCCGGGCAAAATTGACCCGATCCCGCATCCATACGGCGAGGATCTGCCGTGTGCCGACAACAAACCTGTCGCCCCGAAAAAGCAGGAAGCGAAAGCGGTAACCGTACAGCCGCCGCGCCCGAAACCGTGGGAAAAAACCTACGTGCTGCTGCCGTCCTTCGAAAAAGTGAAGGGCGATAAAGTGCTGTATGCACATGCGTCGCGTATCCTGCACCACGAAACCAACCCCGGCTGTGCGCGCGCGCTGATGCAAAAGCATGGCGATCGCTACATCTGGATCAACCCGCCAGCCATTCCGCTCTCTACCGAAGAAATGGACAGTGTCTTTGCGCTGCCGTACAAGCGCGTGCCGCATCCGGCGTATGGCGACAGCCGCATTCCGGCCTATGAGATGATCCGTTTCTCGATCAACATTATGCGTGGCTGTTTTGGCGGCTGCTCGTTCTGTTCGATCACCGAGCACGAAGGCCGCATTATCCAGAGCCGCTCTGAAGACTCGATCATCAATGAAATCGAAGCTATTCGCGACACCGTTCCGGGCTTTACCGGCGTGATTTCCGATCTCGGCGGCCCAACGGCGAATATGTATATGCTGCGCTGTAAGTCACCGCGTGCGGAGCAAACCTGCCGTCGTTTGTCATGCGTCTACCCGGATATCTGTCCGCATATGGATACCAACCACGAGCCGACGATTAACCTCTATCGCCGTGCGCGTGATTTGAAAGGCATTAAAAAGATCCTTATCGCTTCAGGTGTGCGCTATGACATCGCGGTCGAAGATCCGCGCTATATCAAAGAGCTGGCGACCCACCACGTGGGCGGTTATCTGAAGATTGCGCCAGAGCATACTGAAGAAGGCCCGCTGTCGAAGATGATGAAGCCGGGGATGGGCAGCTACGATCGCTTTAAGGAATTGTTCGACACCTACTCTAAACAGGCCGGTAAAGAGCAGTACCTGATCCCGTACTTTATTTCTGCGCATCCTGGGACGCGTGACGAGGATATGGTGAATCTGGCGCTGTGGCTGAAGCAACGTCGTTTCCGTCTGGATCAGGTGCAGAACTTCTATCCTTCACCATTGGCGAACTCCACAACCATGTATTACACCGGGAAAAACCCGCTGGGTAAAATTGGTTACAAGAGTGAAGACGTGGTGGTGCCGAAAGGTGATAAACAGCGTCGTCTGCATAAAGCGCTGCTGCGTTACCACGACCCAGCCAACTGGCCGTTAATCCGCCAGGCGCTGGAAGATATGGGGAAAAAGCATCTGATCGGTGGTCGTCGCGAATGTCTGGTTCCGGCGCCTACGCTGGAAGAGATGCGCGAAGCGCGTCGCCAGAACCGTCATACCCGTCCGGCGTTGACCAAGCACACGCCTGTGGCGCATCAGCGCCAGACGCCTGCCGCGAACAAAAAACGTGGGAAAGTAGCAGGGCGCTAATCTGTCTTGCCCGGGAGTGAAATGTTTACCGGGCCTGAAAGACCGTCGGCCGGATAAGGTGCTTGTACCGCCATCTGGCAGAAGTGCTCAGTATGTATGCCTCACGAATTCTGGCCGCTAATGCGGCCAGTTTTGCATCATCCGCCCGTTCACGATCGTGTGACGACAGATATCCTTCATACTGCTCGAAAAATTGGTTCTGCTGCGATTCAATCGGCTTCCAGTGGGGCAGAACGCATGGGACTCAATTAGCTGTGCACGTGGTCTACGCCGAAATTCAAATCAGTAAAGGCCCGACGAGATGTCGGGCAGGAGAGAAGGGGTTAACCGCCGAACTGGTCCGGGTCTGGTCCCAGACGTTTGCCCTGATCGAGCTTTGCGATTTCGCCTAATTCATCTTTATCCAGGCGGAAGTCCCAGACGTTAAAGTTTTCTGCGATACGCGCAGGGGTGACTGATTTCGGAATAACCACCAGGCCGCTATCCAGATGCCAGCGGATGACAATCTGCGCCGGTGATTTGCCATATTTCTCCGCGAGATCGCGAATGATCTTTTGATCAAAAACGTCTTTGCCGCCCTGCGCCAGCGGGCTCCAGGATTCGGTCTGGATTTTATGCGTTGCGTTCCAGGCGTGCAGTTGGCGCTGTTGCATAAGCGGATGAAGTTCTATCTGGTTAATCACCGGTGGTACGCCGGTTTCATCCATCAGTCGCTGGAGATGATTGATCTGAAAGTTACACACGCCGATGCTCTTAATCAGCCCTTCTTTTTGCAGATCGATCATGCTTTCCCACGCTTCAACGTAGTGGTCGATCGCCGGAACTGGCCAGTGCATCAGATAAAGATCAAGGTAATCGAGCTGGAGTTTCTCCATGCTTTCGAGCAAGGCTTCCCGAGGGCGTTTCTGGTCATCATTCCATAGCTTGGTGGTGATGAATAACTCTTCCCGCGGTACGCCCGCATCGCGTATTGCTTTGCCGACACCTTCTTCGTTTTTGTACGCCGCAGCGGTATCAATTGAGCGATACCCCACTTCCAGCGCTTTATGAATGGCAGTGATGACCTCTTCGTTACTTGCCTTCCAGACCCCCAGGCCCAGCTGCGGCATGACGTTACCATCCTGTAGTTTAATAATGGTTGGACCGGTCATAATTCCTCCCCTGAATTGAGTTTACCGAGGCAAGCCCCGGTAAGTTAGGTGTGACTTAAGTCTGGCCTATCCTCGTCATACTTCAAGCTGCATATGCGTTGGCTTTATTACGCGGCCCATCCATGAGCCTCGCCCTTTCAGGTCCGCTGCAAGCAGCGTTCAAATCTGCTCCCGGCAGGTTTGTCGTTTCACCCCCAGTCACTGACTTATGTAAGCTCCTGGGGATTCTCTCCTTTGCCGCCTTTATGCAACTCGAAATATTTAGAATATAAATACCCAAAAATGAAAGGCGGAGGTGAAAAAACCTTAGCGGGCAGCTTCGTAAATCCGACGGCTGACCTCGAGCGTAATGTCCTGATGTTCGCCCAGTTTCGTACCGCCGTGCGCTTGCAGTTTTTCCAGTAGCGCTGGGATGGAGCTACCGTCCAGACCGTAGTCAGACAGACGAGTCGGTACGCCCATTTGTTCGAAGAAAGCGCGGGTTGCGGCAATAGCGGCGTCGATGCGTTGGTCATCGGAACCTTCAGTGATATTCCAGATACGCTCTGCGTATTGCAACAGTTTGGCACGTTTGGTATCGCGTTTTTCATTCCACAGCGCTGGCAGAACGATCGCCAATGTTTGAGCATGATCCAGACCGTGCATTGCGGTCAGTTCGTGGCCCAGCATATGTGTTGCCCAGTCTTGTGGTACGCCTGCGCCAATCAGACCGTTCAGCGCCTGGGTTGCCGCCCACATAACGTTCGCACGCACGTTGTAATTTTCCGGCTCCTGCAATGCTTTCGGGCCTTCTTCTACCAGCGTAAGCAGAATACCTTCAGCAAAGCGATCCTGAATTTTCCCGTCAACCGGATAAGTCACATACTGCTCAACGGTATGTACGAAGGCATCTACGACGCCGTTCGCAACCTGACGCGGCGGCAGGGTATAGGTGTAAACCGGATCCAGCACGGCGAATACCGGCTGCACAAATGGGGTCATAAAGGCCAGCTTATCGCCGGTGGTTTTACGCGAAATGACCGCGCCGGAGTTAGATTCAGAGCCGGTTGCTGGCAGGGTTAATACGGAGCCCATCGGGATAGCGCTTGTTACGTCGTTGCCGTGGGTTTCCAGAATGCGCCATGGATCGATGCCGTCAGCGTATTGTGCCGCAGCCGCGATGAATTTGGTGCCATCCAGCACCGAACCGCCGCCTACCGCCAGCAGGAACGTCACTTTCTCATCACGCACGATTTTTACCGCGTTCATCAGCGTTTCATACGACGGGTTCGGCTCAATACCGCCAAACTCCAGCACGTCCAGGCCTTTCAGCGCATCCTGAACCTGTGCCAGGACACCGGTTTTTTTCACGCTACCGCCGCCATAGGTAACCAATACGCGAGCATCCTGAGGGATTTGATCGCGCAGCTCAGCAATCGCACCTTTACCAAACAGAATGCGGGTTGGGGTATGGAGATTAAAGTTGTTCATTGCTCGTTCCCTTATGTGGGTAAAAAAGAGGGCAGGAGAGTGTCTGCCGGATGATGAACATTGTGGTCGTCAGCCGCGCTGCTCTCAATGCTCATTTCTGCCGATGTCTTGCCCATTTCTACAGACTGCTGGAGAAAACGGATAAATCTGCGCATTATGTCAGGGTTGCAAACCGATGATGAAATGGTGCTCTATGAACCGTGATGAGATCTGCCTCCTGCTGACAGATAAAATTAAGCAGCTGAAAAACAATGAAAATAAACTCAGCGAACTGCTGCCAGATGTCCGCCTACTGCACGGCACTGAGCCGGCAGCGCGTACACCGGTAATGTATCAGCCAGGAATCATATTTCTCTTTTCGGGACATAAAATTGGTTATATCAATGAACGTGTATTTCGTTATGACGCCAACGAATACCTGTTGCTAACCGTACCGCTACCCTTTGAATGTGAAACGTATGCAACGCCGGAGGTTCCCCTGGCCGGTATCTACCTGAATGTCGATATTCTGCAATTGCAGGAGCTGTTGATGGACATTGGGGAAGATGAGCTGTTCCAGCCCGCCATGGCGGCCAGCGGGATCAACTCCGCGACGCTTTCTGACGAAATTCTTTGCGCCGCTGAGCGCCTGCTGGATGTGATGGAGCGACCGCTGGATGCGCGTATTCTGGGGAAACAGATTATTCGCGAGATCCTCTACCATGTGCTGACCGGGCCGCGCGGCGGCGCATTACTGGCGCTGGTCAGTCGCCAGACGCATTTCAGTTTGATAAGCCGGGTGCTGAAGCGCATTGAAACCAAATACACCGAAAATCTCAATGTCGAACAGCTGGCGGCAGAAGCGAACATGAGCGTGTCGGCGTTTCATCATAATTTTAAAGCGGTGACCAGTACGTCGCCGCTGCAATACCTGAAGAGCTATCGTCTGCATAAAGCACGGATGATGATGATCCACGACGGGATGAAGGCCAGTGCGGCTGCCATGCGCGTCGGCTATGAGAGCGCATCGCAATTCAGTCGGGAATTCAAACGTTTCTTTGGCGTAACGCCGGGGGAGGATGCAGCCAGAATTCGAATGATGCAGGGGAGTTAAACTTGCTCAGCGCTGGCCTGATAAGCGAAACGTCATCAGGCGAAAATGCCGGGGGAACCCCGGCCTACGGTTAATACTCAGGCGCTACAGTATTTTTTTTTAATCACGACAAACAGGGTTCCTAACAGACCCGCGGTTAACAGGGCAATCGGCAGGATCATTAAAAAGGTCATCACCTGGTCTTCATGGCGTTTGACGAACGGGATCATGCTCAGCGCATAGCCAAAGCCGGTGACGACGGTGACCCACAGCAGACCGCTCAGCCAGTTAAAAAACTGGAACCGACGGTTTGGCAGGCCCGAAATTCCCGCCATTGTTGGCAGCAAGGTACGAACGAATGCCAGGAAACGCCCAGCCAGCAGTGCCATCAGCCCGTGTTGGTCAAACATGCAGGTAGCGCGCTGATGATATTTATCAGGTAATTGCGCCAGCCAGCCTTTTACCGTCCGCGTGTTGCCCAGCCAGCGTCCCTGAATGTAGCTCAGCCAGCAGCCCAGACTGGCTGCGGCAGTCAGAATAGCTATGGTAGGTATAAAACTCATCACGTCCTGAGCGATCAGCGCCCCTGCCAGCAATAACAGGCTGTCTCCGGGTAAAAAGGAGGCAGGCAGCAGGCCATTTTCTAAAAACAGTGTGGCGAACATTACGAAGTACACCACGCTCACAACGTGCGGATCCGCCAACGCGGCAAAATCGTGTTGCCAAAGCGCGGAGACAATATCTTGAATGACTACCATGGACTTTCCTGTGGAACAGCGTTTATGTGTGGATTGTACTCCTGAATTGTCCGGGATGCCTTGATCCCGGACGCAACAATTGCAGACTTTTCCACCAGAAGTGTCTGCATATATGTCCATCTATGGCAATTTTACTCGATTCGGGCAAATCCTGCGGCCAAATCGGCAATCAGATCGTCAACATTCTCTAAACCGATATGCAAACGGATGAGCGTTCCGCTGAAGTCCACCTCGCCTTGCGGACGGATTGCCGCAATGTGTTCCGGCTGATTAGCGAGAATCAGCGACTCAAAACCGCCCCAGGAGTAGGCCATGCTGAACAGGCTGAAGTGGTCCAGATACGCAGCCAGCTCTTCATGATTTAGTTTCTTATTCAATACAAATGAGAATAGTCCGCTGCTGCCGGTGAAATCACGCTTCCAGAATTCGTGGCCTTTACTGCCGGGCAGCGCGGGGTGATTCACGCGGGCGACCTGCGGATGACTGGCCAGCCACTCGGCGACCTTTAAGCTGCTTTCATGATGTTGGCGCAGGCGAACGCTTAGCGTACGCAGTCCGCGGCTGGTCATATAGGCGGTATCGGCGTCCAGCATTTGCCCCATCAGATAGGCATTTTCGCGCAGTTGATCCCAGCAACGGGCATTAGCTACCGCAGTGCCGACCATGGCGTCGGAATGGCCAATCAGATATTTGGTGCCAGCCTGAATAGAAATATCGATGCCAAAATCCAGCGCTTTGAACAGCACCCCGGCAGCCCAGGTGTTATCAATTATGATGATCGCATCCGGCGCGACGCTTCTGACGGCGGCAACAATAGCAGGGACATCATGTACTTCCATGGTGACAGAGCCGGGAGATTCCAGAAATACGACTTTAGTGTTCGGCTGTATGTGCTTCACAATATCGGCACCAACCAGCGGATCGAACCATCCGGTGGACACGCCGAGTTTGCCGAGAATTTTGGTGCAGAAATCCTGGCTGGGTTCATAGGCGGTGTTGGTCATCAGCACATGATCCCCTTGTTCCACAAAGGCGAGGATAGTGTTGGCAACGGCCGCCGCGCCGCAGGGGAACAACGCGCAACCCGCGCCGCCTTCCAGTTCACACATTGCCTCCTGCAGGGAAAAATGCGTCAAGGTTCCGCGACGTCCATAGAAAAGCGCACCGTTAGCACGGTTGTGCGTAGCCTGCTTTTTGGCCTCTACGGTGTCAAACACTAGCGAAGAAGCGCGCTGGATCACGCTATTTACCGCGCCCAGCGTGTACTTTTTACTGCGTCCTGCGTGAACGAGTTTGGTTTCAAGTTGCTTATCTGCCATGTCGTCTTACCTGTTTTTATACGTCTGGATGTCTAAACTACCATGAATCAAAGATGACGCATCCTGCAGAACGGTCATACAGTAGAAAATAATCTCAAAATGCTTCTGGTGACTTTTTTACTGCGTAAGCGCAAGGAAAAGAAACCAAAGGTGCGGCAATATGTAAATAGTAATGAGAACGACTATCAATTCGACGTCGTTTTGATATCATTACGCTCAGATTTTGTGATTTGCGTCCTGGAGATACAGAGTGGGTAATAATTTGATGCAGACGGATCTTTCCGTCTGGGGTATGTATCAGCACGCCGATATCGTGGTTAAGTGCGTGATGATTGGGCTGATTTTGGCATCAGTGGTCACCTGGGCTATCTTCTTTAGTAAGAGCCTTGAGTTCTTTACTCAGAAACGCCGCCTTAAGCGTGAACAGCAACTGCTGGCGGACGCCCGCTCTTTAGACCAGGCAAATGAGATTGCTGCAGGATTCGATGGCAAAAGCCTGGGCGCACAGTTGATTTACGAAGCGCAGAACGAACTGGAATTGTCAGAAGGCAGCGACGACAACGAAGGTATTAAAGAGCGTACCGGCTTCCGTCTGGAGCGTCGTGTGGCGGCGGTAGGTCGTCATATGGGACGTGGTAACGGCTACCTGGCCACCATCGGGGCTATCTCTCCATTTGTGGGTCTGTTCGGTACCGTATGGGGCATCATGAATAGCTTCATCGGGATTGCACAAACCCAAACGACCAACCTGGCCGTTGTTGCGCCGGGTATCGCAGAAGCACTGTTAGCGACGGCGATCGGTCTGGTCGCGGCAATTCCTGCGGTCGTTATCTACAACATTTTCGCACGTCAGATTGGCAGCTATAAAGCGATGCTGGGCGATGTCGCGGCACAGGTACTGTTGCTGCAAAGTCGCGATCTGGACCTGAACGCTAGCGCTTCTGCCCATCCGGTACGTGCTGCGCAGAAATTACGTGTAGGATAATGTTCCATGGCAATGAGCTTTAATGAAAACCTGGACGATAACGGTGAAATGCATGAAATCAACGTGACGCCGTTCATCGATGTTATGTTGGTTTTATTGATCATCTTTATGGTGGCCGCACCGTTGGCAACGGTGGATGTGAAGGTGAATCTCCCGGCTTCCACCAGCACGCCGCAGCCGCGTCCGGAAAAACCGGTTTACCTGTCTGTTAAAGCCGATAAGAGTATGTTTATTGGCAACAATCAGGTGACGGATGACACCATGATTAGCGAATTAAATACGCTGACCGATGGGAAGAAAGACACCACGATTTTCTTCCGTGCGGATAAAACCGTCGATTATGAAACCATGATGAAAGTTATGGATACGCTGCATCAGGCGGGTTTCCTGAAGATTGGTCTGGTCGGTGAAGAGACCGTGAAAGCGAAGTAATCCTGATTGCCGGGTAATGGTTGTTGCCTTACCCGGCCTTCCTCTCCTGATTCAGCTCTCCCCACACGCCCTTATCTGTCCTCATCCAGTGCGACTGCCGTTATCCTGGTGGGTTCGTAGTTCCCTTCAGACAGTTTACGCGTCAGGCGTAAGGTGGCTGTTTCTCGCTTGAGTATATGCTGGTATGTGCTCTCCAGCCGGGCCATGATTTTGTCCCGTAGTTCTGGTTGCTGCTCCATAATGGCTTCAATCGCGGCGCCATAGATCTCTTCTTTAGCCTGTAGCGCATAAATTTCGCGACGATTTTGCCATTTCATCCGCACTAGCGCGGCGGGAATAGAGACCATCTCCTGGGCAACGCTTTCCAACGTCGCATTTTTATTGGCAATCAATACGGCCAAATTTTGCTTTAAGACAAACTCATCGCTTTTATGGTCATCTAAAGCCAAATAAACATTATTATCCTCAACATCTTTCATTTTATTTCTCTTCCAGAGAATAAAAAATAGGATCGCTGGTCTCACGCGTAATTAAATTAAGCCAAATTTTATTGCCCTGTTCATTTACGCTGGCTGTTTTTGTCGATAAAATTTTACTTAATTCTTGAGCGTTAATGTCGCCTTCCGCTTGTAGTGAATTGAGCAGGCGAGTGAAGGACTCAATTTTCGCGGCACGAAACAGGCGCTCTTTTAAATGGCGATCGCACTCTTCAAATAACATATTGCGCGCCTGGCCGTTAGCTGTAGAGCTAATCAAAATATCGGGTTCGTAATCGCTTAATGTTCTCTTTCCCTGAGTCAAATTTTCACTATTATCTGTGGGACTGGTATTAGTAGATGAGCTGGATAAGTGAAAACGAGAGGGAACAAGATGCTCGGGAAGCATGTTGAAATATCCTTTGATGCCAATGATATGTTGTTCTAAATAAACCAGGCTGCGTTGACAATAGCATGGCGTAATTTTAAAATCAAAAAAAATGGAGCCAGTATATGAACAGTATATTTTATTCTGTTATTACCCTGCTATTGCTTACCTGCGGGGTACTTTTGTTGATGCGCAGTGCAAATAAAAACCGATATGCAGAAAATGGGCACTCTGAAAACCAGCCGGAAATGCTGAGTAAAGAAGAGGGGGAAGATCATTTTTCGGTACTGATGAATTCGATTACCCCAGTATGGTATTGGCGCGTTAATCACGAATATATCGATTTTATCCACTCAACGATCAAGCGGATGACAATGGTGGAGCTAAATGAGACGCCAGGGTTATTTGATGCACAGCGGCGTTGTAGCGATCTCAACTCTGCGGTGTATAAATATTACGACAATATAAAAAAGCGCTGTCTGAGCGGTGAGAAAGTCCCGCATGCCGATCTGGATGTGCTTAACTTACGCCAGTGCTTCAGGGAGTTCAGTTTGGAGGCTTATCCTGCGCTTGTCGCGCTGGTGTGGCCGGAATTTCAACGTCCAGAGATCAAAGCGGAAGAGGTGTGAAGGGATTAGCTGGCCCTGTTACGTGCCGGGGAGGCTAACGCCGCTTCCCGGCACAGAGTTACAAACGGCTATTTGTCAGATGAGGCCTGCCACAGGTTCAGCTTACCATCCGCGACATGTTTATCGATCTGCGCCAGTTCTTCGGCGCTGAACGTCAGGTTAGACAACGCCTGAACGTTCTCCTCCAGTTGCTCCGGTCGGCTGGCGCCAATTAATACCGACGTCACCCGGTTGTCTTTCAGCAGCCAGCTTAAGGCCATTTGCGCCATCGACTGTCCGCGCTGTTGCGCCATTTCATTGAGCAAACGCAGGCTGTTAAGGTTTTCTTCCGTCAGCATATTTTCCGTCAGCCCACGAACTTTTTTCCCTTCACGCTGCATGCGTGAACCTTCCGGAATGCCGTTGAGGTATTTCCCCGTCAGCAGCCCCTGGGCCAGCGGCGTAAATGCGATGCAGCCCATGCCGTTGGATTCCAGCGTATCCAGCAGACCGCTGCTGTCTACCCAACGGTTAAGCAGGTTGTAAGAAGGCTGGTGGATCAGCAGCGGAATTTTCCATTCCCGCATCAGCTCGGCCATTTTCTGCGTACGCTCCGGGGAATAGGATGAGATGCCGACATACAGTGCTTTACCGCTTTGCACCGCATGGGCCAGCGCTGAGGCGGTCTCTTCCATTGGCGTATTTTCGTCAACGCGGTGAGAGTAGAAGATATCGACATAGTCGAGGCCCATGCGTTTCAGGCTCTGGTCGAGGCTGGCGAGCAGGTATTTGCGCGAACCGCCAGAACCGTATGGCCCTGGCCACATGTCATAGCCTGCTTTGGTGGAGATGATCAGTTCATCACGATAGTGTGCAAAATCCTCGCGCAGTAATCGGCCAAAATTCTCTTCTGCGCTGCCCGGAGGCGGCCCGTAGTTATTGGCTAAATCAAAATGCGTGATGCCTAAATCAAATGCTTTACGCAGCAGAGCGCGCTGTGAATCCAGCGCCTGAACGTGCCCAAAACTGTGCCACAAACCCAGTGATAGCGCGGGTAAACGTAAACCGCTGCGCCCACAGTAGCGATAGAGCATCTGCTCGTAACGTTCAGGATTGGCAAACCAGTCCATGAGATCTCCTTAGTGCAGGTGAATTTCGAAACAACGTTTCTATTCTAGCGGGTTCATGGTGAATATCCCGTTCACCAGGTCACACTGGAATGAAAAACTGGGCAAAAACAGACCACTGTGCTTTGCTTAAAAAAACATCGATCCGGAGTGCTGCCATGCCGCGTCTAACTGCCAAAGACTTTCCGCAAGAATTACTCGACTACTATGACTATTACGCTCATGGCAAAATAACGAAACGCGAGTTTCTCAATCTTGCTGCGAAATATGCTGTCGGCGGTATGACGGCGCTGGCATTATTCAATGTATTGAAACCCAATTATGCCCTCGCAACGCAGGTGGAGTTCACCGATCCTGATATCCTGGCGGAATACATGACTTATCCTTCACCTGAAGGGCATGGTGATGTGCGTGGGTATCTGGTTAAACCTGCGAAAGCGACGGGGAAAGTTCCGGCGGTAGTGGTGGTGCATGAGAATCGTGGGCTGAATCCGTATATTGAGGATGTGGCACGGCGGGTGGCGAAGGCGGGCTATATTGCACTCGCGCCTGATGGATTAAGTTCAGTAGGGGGCTATCCTGGCAATGATGATAAAGGTCGGGAGTTGCAGCAGCAGGTTGACCCCGTAAAGCTGATGAACGACTTCTTTGCCGCCATTGAATTTATGCAGCGTTATTCAGGCGCGACGGGAAAGGTGGGTATCACCGGATTTTGCTACGGTGGCGGCGTATCGAATGCCGCAGCCGTTGCTTTTCCTGAACTGGCCTGCGCAGTGCCTTTTTATGGGCGTCAGGTTCCTGCATCAGATGTCCCTAAAATAAAAGCGCCTTTATTACTGCACTATGCGCAATTAGATACCCGAATTAATGAGGGATGGCCTGCCTATGAAGCGGCGCTCAAAGCCAATAAGAAAGTCTATGAAGCATATATCTATCCCGGCGTTAATCATGGTTTTCATAATGACTCGACACCGCGTTATGATATTGCTGCCGCTGATTTGGCCTGGGAGCGTACTCTTGCATGGTTTAACAAATATTTACGATAGAAAACAAGGGATTATATAATGCTTCAGGTTAATTATCTGAATAGTAATGCTAGCTAATTTCATTAGCATTCATGTTGATATAGTGTAAATAATATTGGATGTACTTAAGAAAGTAAAAAAATAAAGAATGCATTATATCTTCTCTGTTGCCTGCCGATAACAAGGATAAGTATCGCCTGATGGCGAATTCCTCATCAACGGCAAGGAAATTATTATGCGTTTGCTGAAAAACTTCACTATTCGTATTGTCATGTTGGCAATACTGGGACTTTTTTGCCTGCTCTGGTCGGGCGTGGGTTTATTCAGTCTTCATTCTTTATCAAAAATATCTGAAGGCAATGATATTGACCGTCATCTTGTCCATCAGATGACGGTGCTCAGTCAGGGGAACGATCAGTATTTTCGCTTCGTAACGCGCTTAAGTCGCGCCATGGATGTCAAAATGAGCGGCGGAACGCCTGATTTTGCACCAGCGCAGCAGTCCCTGGAGAATATGAGCAAAAAACTCCAGGAGATGAAAACGTTGTCTCCGGGGCCTATGGATCCGGACGTTGCCGCGGCGGTACTGACGAAGTGGCAGGCGCTGTTGGATAACGGGGTGATTCCGCAAATGCAACTGGCGCAGCAGGGCACGCTTACGGCCTTTGCGGAGCATGCCAGCACCGTTACGCCAGCGCTGAGCCGTGAATTTGGCGCCAGTGCCGAACGTTTTAACGCCACGGCAGGTAAGCGGCTTGATACCACGCGCGTCATGGTTGATGGCAAAACGTCTATCATCCGGACGCTAATTATTACCGCCGTGATCCTCGGTATTGCTCTCCTGTTCTTCACAGATCGTTACCTCGTCGCCATGATGGTGAAACCCCTGGGACGTATCCGCCAGCAGTTCCAGCAGATTGCTCAGGGCGATCTCAGCCATCCAATCGAAGATTTTGGCCGTAACTGCGTGGGCCAACTGGTGCCGTTATTGTGCGCGATGCAGGACAGCCTGCGCGAAGCCGTCAGTACAATTCGCTCAGGTAGTGACAACATCTGGCGAGGGGCTACGGAAATTTCCACCGGCAATAACGATCTCTCATCGCGTACTGAGGAGCAGGCTGCGGCGCTGGAAGAGACCGCTGCCAGCATGGAGCAACTGACCGCAACGGTAAAACTGAACGCCGAAAATGCGCGTGAAGCCAGCCAGCTTGCCGATACGGCGACAGAGACGGCAGGTAAAGGGAGCAGCCTGGTTTCAGAAGTGGTTGAGACGATGGACGGCATTGCCGCCAGCTCTAAACAGATCGCGGAAATTACGTCTGTTATTAATAGTATTGCCTTCCAGACCAATATTCTGGCGCTGAACGCGGCAGTTGAAGCTGCCAGAGCAGGTGAGCAGGGGCGTGGTTTTGCCGTTGTTGCCGGTGAGGTGCGTAACCTTGCCAGCCGTAGCGCCGGGGCGGCGAAAGAGATTGAGACGCTGATTGGCGAATCGTCGCGTCGCGTCGATCAGGGCGCTCGACTGGTTAAAGAGACGGGATTAACCATGGAGGCGATTCTGCGCGGAGCCACCGAAGTGACCGTTATCATGAAGCAAATTGCTTCTGCCTCAGAAGAACAGAATAAGGGCATTTCGCAGGTGAGCGTGGCGATCACGCAGATGGACAGCGTAACGCAACAGAACGCCGCGCTGGTAGAGCAAGTTTCCGCCGCAGCTGTGGCGCTTGAACGGCAAACGGAAGAGCTGCAACGCTCGGTACAACAGTTCCGCCTTTCAGCAAACGATGTGCAGTACGCCGCCGCCAGCACCGCTTCCCCTTCAGCAGACAGCAAAACGTCTGCGGCCGCTAAAAAGGATGAATGGGTGTCCTTTTAAGCGGGCATAAAAAAGTACGTGATACCTCTGGTCTTTGCTTAAAAAATCGCTATATAATTTATTATATAGCGATTGGAGGTTATGCATGAACAACCATTTTGGAAAAGGCTTGATGGCCGGATTAAACGCGTCAAGTGCGGATAGCGCACGCACGGCGGCCAATTTTTGTGCTGATTATAAACGCGGTTTTGTGCTGGGATTTTCTCATCGAATGTTTGAAAAAACGGGCGATCGACAGCTCAGCGCGTGGGAAGCGGGGATCCTCACGCGTCGCTATGGGCTGGATAAAGAGATGGTTATGGATTTCTTTAAAGAGAACCAGTCCAGTACAACAATTCGTTTTTTCATGGCTGGCTATCGTCTCGAAGCTTGATCCGAAAGGGGTATTATCTTGCTTTAATTAATTACACTATTGACCTACGCCTTCGTTTTGTTGCTCCGCCGAAGTATTATAATGCACATAACCATATAAAAAGTGTGGTAAATGGCGCGCCGATCGCAATATGCAACATGCGAAAGGTGCAAAATAAAAGCCAGGTCTTCGCAACGGAATAACTATAAAATGACTGGAGATAACTCTCTCATCAATTCGAACGGCATCAATCGCCGTGATTTCATGAAGCTTTGTGCAGCACTGGCCGCTACCATGGGGCTCAGTAGCAAAGCCGCCGCAGAAATGGCCGAATCAGTTTCTCGTCCTCAGCGTCCACCGGTTATCTGGATTGGTGCGCAGGAGTGTACGGGTTGTACTGAATCGCTACTTCGCGCGACACACCCTACAGTGGAAAACCTCGTTCTGGAGACAATCTCTCTGGAATACCATGAGGTACTCTCTGCCGCCTTCGGCCACCAGGTCGAAGAGAATAAACATAACGCTCTGGAGAAGTACAAAGGGCAATATGTTTTGGTTGTAGATGGTTCTATCCCACTGAAAGACAATGGTATTTACTGCATGGTTGCCGGTGAGCCGATCGTAGATCACATCCGCCGGGCCGCAGAAGGCGCTGCCGCTATCATTGCCATCGGCTCTTGTGCCGCGTGGGGTGGTGTCGCTGCTGCTGGCGTTAACCCAACGGGTGCCGTCGGCTTGCAGGAAGTTCTGCCAGGCAAAACCATCATCAACATCCCCGGCTGTCCTCCGAACCCGCACAACTTCCTTGCAACGGTCGCGCATATCATCACTTACGGTAAGCCGCCGAAGCTGGATACCAAAAACCGTCCGACATTTGCCTATGGTCGTTTGATTCACGAACACTGCGAACGTCGCCCGCACTTCGATGCAGGTCGTTTTGCTAAAGAGTTTGGCGATGAAGGTCACCGTGAAGGATGGTGCCTCTACCATCTGGGCTGTAAAGGACCAGAAACCTACGGCAACTGCTCAACGCTGCAATTCTGCGATGTTGGCGGCGTGTGGCCGGTGGCTATCGGTCACCCTTGCTACGGCTGTAACGAAGAAGGTGTCGGTTTCCATAAAGGTATTCACCAGCTTGCTCATGTGGAAAACCAAACACCGCGTTCCGAGAAACCTGACGTCAATATGAAAGAAGGCGGCAATATTTCTGCCGGGGCGATTGGGCTGCTTGGTGGCGTAGTAGGACTGGTTGCCGGTGTCAGCGTGATGGCGGTTCGTGAACTGGGGCGTCAGCAGAAGAAAGATAACGCTGACTCACGGGGAGAATAACCGTGAACAGACGTAACTTTATTAAAGCAGCCTCCAGCGGGGCATTGCTGTTGGGCGCTGCGCCGTCCATCAGCCATGCGGCTGCAGAAAACCGTCCGCCGATCCCTGGTTCTCTTGGGATGCTCTATGACTCGACGCTGTGCGTAGGCTGCCAGGCCTGTGTCACCAAGTGTCAGGATATCAACTTCCCGGCGCGTAACCCGGAAGGCGAGCAGACCTGGTCGAACAACGACAAACTGTCACCGTATACCAATAACATCATCCAGGTGTGGCGTAGCGGAACAGGCGTTAACAAAGACCAGGAAGAAAACGGCTACGCATACATTAAGAAGCAGTGCATGCACTGTGTCGATCCGAACTGCGTCTCCGTTTGCCCGGTCTCCGCGCTGAAGAAAGATCCGAAAACTGGCATCGTCCACTATGACAAAGATGTCTGCACGGGCTGTCGTTACTGCATGGTCGCCTGCCCGTACAATGTGCCTAAGTATGACTACAACAACCCGTTTGGTGCGCTTCACAAATGTGAACTGTGTAACCAGAAAGGTGTTGAGCGTCTGGATAAAGGCGGTTTACCGGGTTGTGTTGAAGTGTGCCCTGCTGGTGCGGTGATTTTTGGTACGCGTGAAGAGCTGATGGCTGAGGCGAAAAAACGTCTCGCGCTGAAGCCTGGCAGCGAATACCACTATCCGCGTCAGACGGTGAAAGCAGGCGATACCTATCTGCATACGGTACCGAAGTATTACCCCCATCTGTACGGCGAGAAAGAGGGTGGTGGCACACAGGTTATGGTACTGACGGGCGTTCCTTACGAGGATTTGGATCTGCCGAAACTGGATGATCTTTCAACCGGTGCGCGTTCCGAACATGTTCAACATTCCTTGTACAAGGGCATGATATTACCCCTGGCTGCGCTGGCGGGCTTAACCGTGCTGGTTCGTCGTAACACGAAAAACGACCATCACGATGGAGGAGACGATCATGAGTCATGATCCTAAACCGCTGGGCGGAAAAATAATCAGCAAACCGGTCATTATTTTTGGGCCGCTTATCGTCCTGTGTATGCTCCTGATCGTGAAACGTCTGGTCTTCGGATTGGGCTCAGTCTCCGATCTGAACGGCGGTTTCCCATGGGGTGTATGGATCGCGTTTGACCTGCTGATTGGTACCGGCTTCGCGTGCGGTGGCTGGGCTCTGGCGTGGGCGGTGTATGTTTTCAACAGAGGACAATACCATCCACTGGTACGTCCGGCGCTGCTGGCGAGCCTGTTTGGCTACTCGCTGGGTGGTCTGTCGATCACCATTGACGTCGGTCGTTACTGGAACCTGCCGTATTTCTACATTCCGGGCCACTTCAACGTGAACTCGGTACTGTTCGAAACGGCGGTCTGTATGACCATCTATATCGGCATCATGGCGCTGGAATTTGCTCCGGCTCTGTTTGAACGTCTGGGGTGGAAAGTCTCTCTCAAACGTTTGAATAAAGTGATGTTCTTTATTATTGCCCTTGGCGCACTGCTGCCAACTATGCACCAGTCTTCAATGGGTTCATTGATGATTTCTGCGGGCTATAAGGTGCATCCGCTATGGCAAGCTTATGAAATGTTGCCGCTTTTCTCCGTATTAACCGCTTTTATTATGGGCTTCTCGATCGTCATCTTCGAAGGCTCGTTGGTACAAGCCGGGCTGAAAGGTAATGGTCCGGACGAGAAAAGTTTGTTCATCAAGCTGACGAATACCATCAGCGTACTGTTGGCGATTTTCGTGGTTCTGCGCTTTGGCGAACTGATCTATCGCGACAAGCTGTCCTATGCGTTCTCAGGCGATCTTTACTCCCTGATGTTCTGGATTGAAGTCGTGCTGATGGTCTTCCCGCTGGTGGTGCTGCGCGTCACTAAGCTGCGTAACGACTCGCGCATGCTGTATCTGTCTGCGCTGAGCGCATTGCTGGGTTGTGCGACATGGCGTCTGTCCTATTCGCTGGTGGCGTTCAATCCTGGTGGTGGCTACCACTACTTCCCGACCTGGGAAGAACTGTTGATTTCTATTGGTTTTGTGGCTATTGAGATTTGTGCATACATCGTACTCATTCGTCTACTGCCGATACTTCCTCCTTTAAAACAAAACGATCAAAATCGTCATGAGGCGAGCAAAGCATGAGCCAGAGAATTACTATTGATCCGGTAACCCGTATTGAGGGTCATTTACGCATCGACTGCGAAATCGAAAATGGCGTGGTATCTAAAGCATGGGCTTCCGGTACCATGTGGCGCGGCATGGAAGAGATCGTGAAAAACCGCGATCCGCGCGATGCCTGGATGATTGTGCAGCGTATCTGTGGCGTTTGTACTACCACTCACGCTATCTCTTCCGTTCGTGCAGCAGAAAGCGCGCTGAATATTGATGTTCCGGTGAACGCACAGTATATCCGTAACATCATTCTGGCCGCGCACACTACGCATGACCACATTGTTCACTTCTATCAGCTCTCTGCGCTGGACTGGGTGGATATCACCTCTGCACTGAAAGCAGATCCAGCGAAAGCGTCTGCCATGCTGAACGGCGTGTCCTCCTGGCACCTGAACAGCGCAGAAGAGTTCACTAAGGTTCAGAACAAGATCAAAGACCTTGTTGCCAGCGGTCAGTTAGGCATTTTTGCCAACGGTTGCTGGGGTCACCCGGCAATGCAACTGCCGCCAGAAGTGAACCTGATTGCGGTCGCTCACTACCTGCAGGCGCTGGAATGCCAGCGTGATGCTAACCGTGTTGTGGCGCTGTTGGGCGGTAAAACGCCGCACATTCAGAACCTGGCGGTAGGCGGGGTTGCTAACCCAATTAACCTCGACGGCCTTGGCGTGCTGAACCTTGAGCGCCTGATGTATATCAAGTCCTTTATCGATAAGCTGAGCGACTTCGTTGAGCAGGTTTACAAGGTTGATACCGCGGTGATTGCTGCGTTCTACCCTGAGTGGCTGGAACGTGGTCAAGGTGCGGTTAACTATCTGAGCGCACCGGAATTCCCGACTGACGGTAAAAACGGCAGCTTCCTGTTCCCGGGTGGTTACATCACCAATGAAGATCTGTCGACCTATCGTCCGATCACCTCTCACTCCGATGAGTACCTGATCAAAGGGATTCAGGAGAGTGCGAAACACGCGTGGTACAAAGACGAAGCGCCGCAGGCTCCGTGGGAAGGCACAACGGTTCCTGATTACACCGGTTGGTCAGATGACGGCAAGTACTCCTGGGTTAAAGCACCGACCTTCTACGGTAAAACGGTTGAAGTGGGTCCGTTGGCCAACATGCTGTGTAAACTGGCTGCCAAACGCGAGTCTACCCATGCCAAGCTGAATGAAATCATCGCGATTTACACCAAGCTGACCGGTAAAACTATCGAAGTGTCACAGCTGCACTCTACGTTGGGCCGTATTATTGGCCGTACCGTTCACTGCTGTGAACTGCAGAACGTTCTGCAGGATCAGTACAACGCGCTGATTGTGAACATCGGCAAAGGCGACCACACCACCTTCGTGAAACCGGATATCCCGGCAACGGGTGAATTTAAAGGTGTCGGTTTCCTCGAAGCGCCGCGCGGTATGCTGTCTCACTGGATGGTGATCAAAGATGGCATTATCAGCAACTACCAGGCGGTAGTACCGTCTACCTGGAACTCTGGCCCACGTAACTTTAATGATGAAGTGGGACCGTATGAGCGCTCGCTGGTAGGTACGCCGATTGCCGATCCAAACAAACCGCTGGAAGTGGTTCGTACCATTCACTCCTTCGACCCTTGTATGTCATGTGCGGTGCATGTGGTGGACGTTGATGGGAACGAAGTGGTCTCAGTTAAGGTTCTGTAATGCGGATATTAGTCTTAGGGGTCGGCAATATTTTGCTGACCGACGAAGCCATCGGGGTACGTATCGTTGAAGCATTAGAACAACGGTACGTCCTGCCAGACTTTGTTGATGTTCTGGACGGTGGTACGGCTGGGATGGAGCTTCTCGGTGATATGGCGAACAGAGATCATCTGATCATTGCTGACGCCATTGTGTCGAAGAAAAACACGCCAGGAACGATGATGGTCCTGCGGGATGAAGAGATCCCGGCGCTGTTTACCAACAAAATCTCACCGCACCAGCTTGGTCTGGCCGACGTATTGTCGGCCCTGCGTTTCACCGGCGAGTTTCCGAAAAAGCTGACGTTAGTCGGTGTTATTCCGGAATCGCTGGAGCCGCATATCGGACTAACGCCAACGGTTGAAGCGATGATTGAACCTGCGCTTGAGCAGGTTCTTGCCGCGCTTCGCGAATCAGGTGTTGAAGCGATCCCGCGGGAGGCGGCTCATGTCTGAGGAGTTTGTCGGTTTTCAGACGGCCCCGAAGATGCAAATTCAGGCAGCGTTTGAAGAGGTTGCCCGGCGTTCAATGCACGATCTCTCTTTCCTGCATCCGAACATGCCGGTATATGTCTCTGAATTTACGCTGTTTGAAGGACAGTGGACGGGGTGTGTTATCACGCCCTGGATGCTCAGCGCACTGATTTTCCCCGGACCGGACCAGATCTGGCCGGTGCGTAAAGTCAGCGAAAAAATCGGACTGCGTCTGCCGTATGGCGAGATGACCTTTACCGTTGGTGAACTGGAGGGCGTATCGCAATACCTTTCCTGCTCACTGATGTCGCCGCTTTCGCACAGTATGTCGGCGCAAGAAGGCATGCGTCTGACTGACGATTGCGCGCGAATGCTGTTATCGCTGCCGGTTAGCGATCCGAATGCGCCGCAGCTTAATCGCCGCGCGTTGCTGCTGGGTCGTCGGAACTGCGAAAATGCATGAGCTGTCCCTTTGTCAGAGCGCGGTTGAGATTGTTCAACAGCAGGCAGAGCAGCACGGTGTCAAACGTGTAACCGGTGTTTGGCTGGAAATCGGGGCGCTCTCCTGCGTTGAAGAGAGCGCCGTTCGTTTCAGTTTCGACATCGTCTGTCAGGGGACGCTGGCTCAGGGTTGTGAGCTGCATATTGATTACAAGCCAGCCCTGGCATGGTGCTGGGATTGCAGTCAGGTTGTGGAAATCACCCAGCATGATGCGCAGTGTCCACAATGTCAGGGCGATCGCCTGCGGGTTGATGCTGGCGATTCACTGAAAGTGAAAAGTATTGAAGTCGAATAACCCATAGGTTGCTATGGGGCGGAGTCAGATATGTGTATTGGAGTCCCTGGTCAGGTTCTGGCCGTTGGTGAAGATATTCACCAGCTTGCGCAGGTTGAAGTGTGCGGCATCAAACGTGATGTCAATATTGCCCTGATTTGTGAAGGTGATACAGCTGAGCTGGTCGGGCAATGGGTGCTGGTGCACGTAGGGTTCGCCATGAGCATCATTGATGAAGATGAAGCTAAAGCCACGTTAGACGCACTTCGCCGCATGGAGTACGACGTCACCAGCGCGTGACAAATCCTGAATGAAATTGCCGGATAGCGGTTGCCATCCGGCAATTTATTTTAGTTCTGGCGCTTATCTTCGGTATGGGTATCGAAGTCGCTGGCGTCATGGCGTTCATGAAGCTGCTCGTTCAGCGGTCCGTTAGTGCGGTTTACAATACGACCACGCTTAACCGCCGGACGCGCTGCAATCTCTTTTGCCCAGCGTTGTACGTGCTTGTAGCTTCCTGCGTCAAGGAACTCTGCTGCGTCGTAGACGTTGCCCAGAACCACATTGCCAAACCATGGCCAGACCGCCATATCGGCAATGGTGTATTCATCTCCGGCCACAAACTGATGTTGCGCCAATTGTTTATCCAGCACGTCGAGTAAGCGCTTGGCTTCCATGGTGAAGCGATTGATAGCGTACTCAATTTTTACCGGAGCATAGTTATAGAAGTGGCCAAAGCCTCCGCCGAGGAACGGTGCTGCGCCTTGTAACCAGAACAACCAGTTCAGCGTTTCGGTGCGTTTTGCCAAATCCTGCGGCAGGAAATAACCATATTTTTCCGCCAGATAGAGCAGGATTGCGCCAGATTCGAATACGCGAACCGGTGGGTTTTGCGAGTGATCGCGTAGCGCCGGTATCTTCGAGTTCGGATTCACCTCAACAAAGCCGCTGGAAAACTGATCGCCATCGCCAATGCGGATAATCCAGGCATCGTATTCCGCGCCCTTCACCCCCTGCGCCAGCAACTCCTCCAGCATGATCGTCACTTTCTGCCCGTTTGGCGTACCCAGCGAATAGAGCTGCAGCGGATGTTTGCCAACCGGCAGCGTTTTCTCGTGGGTGGCTCCGGAAACCGGGCGGTTGATATTGGCGAATGCGCCCCCGTTCGATTTTTCCCACGTCCAGACTTTCGCGGGCTGATAGGTATTGTCTGACATATTGACCTGCCTTCTGAGTGGTTGTGTTGATGCAGTGTAGCAGTTAGGTAGAACTCAATTTAACAGATTGGAACTTTATGTCGCTTTGTGCTGAAAGGGGAAGATAAATCTAACCCGTTCATTGTACCCGCTCCGTACTCCATGAAGAGGAAATCAATGTTGGACGGAAATTGCTACCGTATTCGCCATTAAAAATTGGCGGTGAATAAGCAGTAATAATGAAAAATGGTGTTCCAGGAGTAAGCGGTTATCAGGGCCCGGCGGGTGGGTGGGGCGCGGTAAAAGCCGTCACTGCTTCGGTGTTTTCGCAAAAGGCTGTCGCCCGCGACATTATCGCGATGTTCAAAATGAACCAGGTGAAAGGGTTCGACTGTCCGGGCTGTGCGTGGCCGGACCCAGGGCACCGTGCGCCAATGGAGCTGTGCGAAAATGGCGTTAAGGCGGTCTCCTGGGAGACAACCAGTAAAAAAGCGTCACCGGAATTTTTCAGCCGTCACCCGGTTTCCACACTCTGGCACTACAGCGATTATGAGCTGGAAAATATCGGTCGTTTGACGCATCCGATGAAATACGATGCAGCATCAGATACCTGGCAGGCGGTGGATTGGGATATCGCCTTCCAGGAGATAGGCGAGCGTCTGCGCAGCTATGATTCACCCCAGCAGGTTGAGTTTTACACCTCCGGCAGAACGTCAAATGAAGCGGCGTTCCTGTATCAGCTTTTTGCCCGTGAATATGGCAGCAGCAACTTTCCTGATTGCTCAAACATGTGCCACGGACCGACCAGCGCAGGGCTAACGCCGGCCATTGGCCTTGGAAAAGGGACCGTTGAACTTGACGATTTTGACCATTGCGATCTGGTGATTTGTATCGGGCATAACCCTGGCACTAATCATCCACGTATGCTGACCACCTTACGCGACGTTGCCAAATGCGGGGCTAAAATTATCTCTATCAATCCGCTGAACGAAAGGGGGCTTGAGCGCTTTAGTTTCCCGCAAAGCCCGAAAGAGATGTTCACCGGTCAGTCGACGCAACTGAGCAACGACTACTACCAGGTAAAAATGGGCGGTGACGCCTCGCTGCTCAAAGGCATCATGAAGGCGCTGATCGAAATGGATGAAGCGCGGATCTTACTGGATCAGCAACCGACACTCGATCATGCGTTTATCGATGAGCATACCGCTGGATATGCAGCGTTGTATGATGACTTACGTCAGCATAACTGGGCGGAGCTGGAACAGGACTCGGGCCTGACGCGCAGTCAGATGGAAGACCTGGCACACAGCTACAGTAAATCTCGTGCCACTATTATTTGTTATGGTCTGGGCATCACCCAGCATAAAAACGGTACTGAGAACGTCCAGCAACTGGTAAACCTGCTGCTGCTGAAAGGCAATATGGGTAAGCCTGGGGCGGGGATCTGCCCGTTGCGCGGTCATTCTAACGTGCAGGGCGACCGTTCCGTGGGGATCAACGAAGCGGCATCCGAAGATTTCCTGCAACGCCTTGAGACGCATTTTTCTATCCGTGTGCCGCGTACACATGGCCGCTCCAGCGTGGAGAGTATTCGGGCCATCGAACGGGGAGAGGCAAAAGCGCTCATTTGCATGGGTGGCAATCTGGCGGTGGCGATGCCGCAGCCGCAGCGTACCTTTGCGGCGATGAAAAATTTGGATCTGCAGGTCCATGTTGCGACCAAGCTGAACAGATCGCATTTGCTGCTGGCAAAGCATAATTATCTGCTGCCTGCATTAGGTCGAACGGAGCGCGACATTCAGGCGACGGGGATCCAGTCGGTGACCGTCGAAGACTCGATGTCGATGGTCCATGCTTCCTGCGGCGCGCTGAAGCCAGCTTCCCGCTGGTTAAAATCGGAGCCCGCGATTGTGGCGGGCATGGCACACGCAACTCTGCCGCTTTCGCCGATCAACTGGGAAGCGTTAACAGGGGACTACGCGCTGATCCGTGACGCCATTGAAGCCGTGATCCCGGCGTTCCACGATTACAATGCCCGTATTGCCGAGCCGGGCGGATTTCGTATGGATACGCCCGCTTCGCGCCGTGAATGGCGAACGGCGAATGGTAAAGCCAACTTTATCGTCAGCCATCAGCGGGCGGTAGAGCGAGAAAATCAGCCTGCCGATGCACTGGTTCTGGCGACGCTGCGCAGCCACGATCAATACAACACCACTATTTATGGTATGAACGATCGCTACCGTGGCATTACCGGTCGTCGGGATGTGGTGTTTTTAAGCGCTGAAGAAGCGGCGACTCGCGATCTGAGCCAGGGAGATGTGGTCAACGTTCAGGCGCTGGACGACCGCGGCCAGCCCTGTGCGGATCGCATTATGTGCGGCTTGACGGTGGTGATTTACAACATGGCGGTGGGCTCAATAGGCGCTTATCTGCCAGAAGCGAATGTCCTGCTTTCGCTGGATGCGGTGGACACACAAAGTTTGACTCCGGCGTATAAAAGCGTACCGGTCACCCTGACAAAAACGTAGTTCCTGCTGTGAATTTTTCGCCTCTGAGCGCCAGCCGCTGCGTTGAGGTGTATGATGATGTTGACCTCTGTCCGGTTAGTGTCGCAGAGCAGGCAATCAGAGCGAAAAATTCACGCCAACCTGCTCAGGCTGTATTGTTTTGAGGTAAGGTGCATGAGCAAAGGAACGACCAGTCAGGATGCCCCATTCGGGACATTATTGGGCTACGCCCCAGGCGGCGTAGCAATCTACTCTTCAGATTACAGCTCCCTCGACCCACGGGACTACGACGATGATGCGGCATTTCGCAGCTATATCGACGACGAATACATGGGCCACAAATGGCAGTGCGTAGAGTTCGCACGCCGCTTTCTCTTCCTTAATTATGGCGTGGTTTTCACCGATGTGGGCATGGCCTGGGAGATCTTTTCCTTACGCTTTCTACGCGAAGTGGTGAATGACAATATCCTGCCGTTACAGGCATTTCCGAATGGTTCACCCCGCGCGCCGGTAGCCGGTGCTCTGCTTATCTGGCAAAAAGGCGGTGAGTTTAACGATACCGGCCATGTGGCGGTCGTCACCCAGTTGCTGGAAAACAAAATCCGTATTGCCGAACAGAACGTGCTCCATACGCCGTTGCCTCCCGGACAGCAGTGGACCCGCGAACTGGAGATGGTGGTTGAAAACGGTTGTTACACCTTGCGTGATACCTTTGACGACACCACCATCCTTGGCTGGATGATCCAGACCGATGATACCCGTGACAGCCTGCCGCAGCCGGAGATCGCCAACGACTCGTTGAGAATTGGCGGCGCGCGACTGGAAGATAACGGGCAGTTTGACGGTAAATGGCTTGATGAACAGGATCCGCTGCAGAAAGCCTACGTGCTGGCGAACGGCCACGTTATTAATCAGGATCCGCATCAGTACTTCACCATTACCGAGAGTGCAGAGCAGGAGCTGATCAAAGCCACCAACGAGCTGCACCTGATGTATCTGCACGCGACCGACAAAGTGCTGAAAGATGACAACCTGCTGGCGCTGTTCGATATCCCGAAAATCCTCTGGCCGCGTCTGCGCCTTTCCTGGCAGCGTCGTCGGCATCATATGATTACAGGACGTATGGATTTCTGTATGGATGAACGCGGACTGAAGGTGTATGAGTACAACGCCGATTCCGCATCGTGCCATACCGAAGCTGGTTTGATCCTCGAAAGATGGGCCGAGCAGGGCTATACAGGACAGGGACACAACCCAGCTGAAGGATTGATCAACGAACTGGCGGGGGCCTGGAAGCACAGCCGCGCGCGTCCTTTTGTCCACATCATGCAGGATAAAGATATAGAGGAAAACTACCACGCTCAGTTTATGCAGCAGGCGCTACGTCAGGCCGGGTTTGACAGTAAAATTCTGCGTGGCCTCGATGAGCTACGTTGGGATGACGCCGGTCAGCTGATTGACGGGGACGGTCGTCTGGTGAACTGCGTCTGGAAAACCTGGGCGTGGGAAACCGCGATTGAGCAGGTGCGAGAGGTCAGTGAAACGGAGTACGCCGCGGTACCAATTCGTACCGGGCATACGAATCAGGAAGTGCGTTTAATCGACGTGTTGCTGCGCCCGGAAGTGCTGGTCTTTGAACCTCTGTGGACGGTGATCCCTGGTAATAAAGCGATTCTGCCGATCCTGTGGCAACTGTTCCCACACCACCGCTATCTGCTTGATACTGATTTCACTGTTAATGAAGAGCTGGCGCAAACCGGTTATGCAGTGAAACCTATTGCAGGACGTTGTGGCAGCAACATCGATCTGGTGAGCCATCAGGAAGAGTTACTGGATAAAACCAGCGGTAAGTTTGCCGAGCAGAAGAACATTTATCAGCAGCTTTGGTGTCTGCCAAAAATTGCTGGTAAATATATTCAGGTTTGTACCTTCACCGTAGGCGGTAACTATGGGGGGACCTGCCTGCGCGGCGATGAGTCGCTGGTGATTAAAAAAGAGAGCGATATCGAGCCGCTGATTGTAGTGAAGGAAGAGTAATCTTTTTGCGAGTGCTTGATTGAAATGCGAAAAGCCGGAGTATATCTCCTAATGCTTGTCAGTTTAGCTTTTGATGGCAACCGTAATGCATAGCGTTGCGGTTTCTTTTTCACTGCCCGGGGATAATGTTTCACCCTTCCCACGGGCAGGAAAAAACTCTCCGCCATATCCAGTATCTCATTATGTAGTGGCACACTGCCCATCACTGCACCCTGATGCCATAGACGCGTCCTCGGAAACAGACAACGACTCATTCAATAACGCCCCGATTTCTGCTCCCAGCGCGAGGTCGTCTACCTGACCAAAATATTGCTGGCGTAGGTATCCCTGCTGATCAATTAACGTCAACGTAGGTGTACCGCGCATAGCGTAGGACAGCATGGTCTGGGGGACATCATTGTCAGGAGACGGCATATCCACCCCGACGGGGAAAGGGATGCGGTATTCTGATAGAAAGGTTTCCAGTGCCTGTGCGGTCATTACCTCATGATGCTCAAAAACCGTATGTAGGCCAATAACGGCCACTTTATCCGGTGGAAAAGTGGCATACACACGTGAAACCTGCGGCAGTCCATGGGAAACACAGCCAGGACACAGCATCTGAAATGATTCCATTACCACGACCTTGCCGCGTAATGATTCCAAGGTTATCGGCTGTGATGTATTAAACCAGCGTTCAATTGTCAATGTTGGTGCTCGCGGATGGCGAATGATATTCATGTTAACTCCAGAACCCGCACTGTGGTGCGGGTTAATTTCCGTTACTGGTTTACTTTCCCCGGCAGCGTCAGCTTGCCAGAGGCCACTTTAAATACATCCTCGACGCAAAGTAGCGGCGCATGAACGGATGCATTAACTCGTAGCCCGGCAGTTACGCCATCAAACTGGCTGGCAGTGACCACGCCAATATTATCGAACGGAACTTTCACTTCTACAGTTTCACCTGTCAGCGTAGGATTCCAGCCCGGACTGTCCAACAGTACCGGCAAGCCAGGCCAGGTTTTTGGCAGCCGGGGTTTTTGTCCCTCAGGAATATCAACTACGGCCAGTGCGCCAGGCCCGCAGACCTCGTTAGGCTTCAGCACCACCCAGTGGGTATGCCACAGATCGCCATCATTGTTGCGGTTACCATCGCCATTTTCATCATACAGCGGCGTATCATCCAGATCAGGATGGGATGTTACCGCCAGCGCCAGGATACAGGCCTTATGTTCAAATCCCACTTCATACGGATCGATCGTTGTCGGCCAGACATAAGAGAAAATTTCCGTTCCCGCCAGCTTACCTGTTACTGCAGGCTTACTTTTACCTGCCTTGCCGGAAACTGCCATATGGAAGGTGGCAACATTCCCTTCGGTAGTGACTTTAGTGTGCACAATATCAAACTCAGCCAATACAGCCTTGTCGGTGCTGGTTTTAATACCGCCCTGATGAGGCTCATTGCCATGTGCACCGGCAGAGGTGGCGATAGCCATTGCTAATACAATCGCAATACGTTTCATTTTTATCCTTAAAGCAGATCTTTAATAAACGCACCAAAGTTGATGTGAAGCGGGATACCGCCATCCAGTACCAGGGCTGGAACAGATTGCACACCAGCTTCGATGGCCTCATTCAGTCGCGTTTTATCATTTCCGAGATGAACGATTTCTACCGTGTATTGAGCGGGATCCAGTGCCAGTGCGATTTGGTGTTCTGCATCTACGCATACCGGGCAACCTGCATGAAAGAAAACGGCTGTTTTACTCATGATGACTTTCCTTGTGTAATATCAAATGGTATCGAATCGATACCATTTGATATTACACACACACTGAAAATATTGTCAATATGGTTTTGAATCGATACTATTGATGACAGTAAATCCCCATCGTTAGAAAGTCTGGACGTTTGCTTATCCAGCACGTATCCCGGCAAGCAGAGGCAGGTAACTGTGACACTCTTTGATATTCTTGAACGCCTGGTGAGCCTGCAAATGGGCAGCTTTTATCGCCATCCGCAACTGAAAGGACTCCCCACAACATGGGTTCAGATTCTTTTCTATTTAACGCGATGCAATGGTTATTCCAATACGCCCGCTGCAACAACGGAATACCTCGGGCTGACTAAAGGCACGGTATCGCAGTCCCTGAATAAACTAGAGCGTGAAGGCTGGATTAGAAGAGAAAATGACGGCAAGGATAAACGGGTTGTCCATCTGGTTCTGACATCCAAAGCGAGTGAAGTGATGCATACCATCATGCAGGAGACACTGCAGGAGCCTTGGGATTCATTAGCTTTTTCTGAGGAACAACTGAAAACAGTTTTTCTGGCCCATCTGCGGAGTATGCAGAAAAATCAGGGGGCCAGAATGTTTGGTGAGTGCCGTTTTTGCCGGTTTCATCAGTCGATAAATGGGCATCCCTGGTGTGGTCTAACAGAAGAGCCAATTCCCATGGAAAGCACCACATTAATTTGTCGTGAATTTGAGGAACCGGAAAATAGTTGCAGCGTTAGCGATCAGAACGAGAGAAAGGGCTAGATACTGGCTTTTGAACGGGTAAAGTGCGGACATAAAAAAATCCATAAAATGGTATGCACATTCTCTGGATTTTGTAGTGGAACACTGAATTTGGCCACCTGAATAGAGGTGATATGCTCACTCTGCCACGTGTTCGGGGTTCATCGCAGCAGTTAACCCCCCTGAAAAACCAGACGGCAGACGGGCTGTATTACGCCGTCAGGTTCTGGCGTTGCATAACATCAACCATGTTTTGCTGGCGCAAGAAGTATCGTGACCATGGCAACGCTGAGAGGCTTCCGGATGAGGGCAAGCTGATTGCACCGATTGAATTTCTTGTGACTGGCGATTTGTCATCGTGTATGGCGGTTTTCCATGTCCGTGCACTCCTGGCCGTCATGCTGAAGCCTGACAGGAGCGCCATACAGCCCTGACATTAAATGAAACGCTCTCTTTCGGGACATAAAACCGATTATGTTCCTGATGCTTTCCTTATGGCTATTGCAGTGTTTCCCACATGAAGCAAGGCTATGACTTACTGCCCCCTTTGATTTCTTTCTGATCTAAAACCATTTCCTTGAAAGCGCATTGGTGTTTTTAACTTTCTTATATTGATGTAGATCAATTCAAGATCCATTTATCAATAATTATCCGTTCATTTTAACTACTGCGACATAAATGTTTGTTTTGTGTGTTGGTAATAGTCCATTTTACTGACATTTCAGCACTATTCACTATTAACATTTAGAGGAAAATTCCTAAGAATTTACTTAAAATAGATTAAAGATCTGTAAGTTTGATCTATTGTCGATCATTGTTCTATTATCGCATGTAGAGAACTTTCGTTTGAAAGATGCACGCAGCGATAAACCGAGGGATGATGAGATGGCTGATAGTTTCCAGAATGAAGTGCCAAAGGCACGTATTAATCTAAAGCTTGACCTGCATACAGGGGGAGCCAGCAAGAAAACTGAGCTCCCTATGAAATTACTGGTGGCGGGTGACTTCAGTAATGGTCAGGAATCTGCACCACTGTCTGAGCGCAAAAAAGTTAACTTGAACAAAAATAATTTCGACTCAGTTCTTTCCGAATATTCCCCAAAAGTCAATCTGACCGTTAAAAACACGCTCGCCAGTGATGGTAGCGAAGACAATATCAGTCTGATATTCCAGAGCATGAAAGATTTCACCCCGGAGCAGGTTTCCCGACAGATCCCTCAGCTGAAGGCAATGCTTTCCATGCGTAACCTGCTTCGCGATTTAAAAGCGAACCTGCTGGACAATCAGGCTTTCCGAAAGGAGCTGGAAAAAATTCTGCTCGACCCGGCGTTAAGCGCAGAACTCCGCTCAGAGCTGTCTGCTCTGGCACCTAAACAGCCATAACGGTCACGATGATTTAACGGATTAAAAAGGAAGATGCTGATGTCTGTAAAAAATGAGAATGCGACTGGTGGCGAAAGCGTGGTGCTGGAACGTCCTGTTGCGGGCGGGGTTTATGCGTCCCTGTTTGAAAAAATCAACCTGAACCCGGTCTCTGAGCTGAGTGCGCTGGATATCTGGCAGGACGCGCAGGCGATGTCGGATGCGACTGCGGATGAGCGTCTAACGGCGGGGATGCAGGTATTTCTCGAATGCCTGACGAAAGCGGGCTCAAAAGTTGAAAAACTCGATAAAAACCTCATTGACCACCATATCGCAGAGCTGGACTACCAGATTAGCCGTCAGCTGGATGCGGTAATGCATAGCGAAGAATTCCAGGCTGTGGAGAGCCTGTGGCGCGGCGTGAAATCCCTGGTCGACAAAACTGATTTCCGTCAGAACGTGAAGGTTGAACTGCTGGATATGTCCAAAGAAGACCTGCGTCAGGACTTCGAAGACAGCCCGGAAATCATCCAGAGTGGACTGTATAAACATACATACATTGATGAGTATGACACCCCGGGCGGTGAACCGATTGCCGCGCTGATTTCCGCTTACGAGTTTGATGCGTCTGCGCAGGATGTCGCTCTGCTGCGCAATATTTCAAAAGTGTCTGCCGCAGCGCATATGCCGTTTATCGGCTCTGCCGGCCCGAAATTTTTCCTCAAGGATTCAATGGAGGAAGTGGCGGCCATCAAAGATATTGGTAACTACTTTGACCGTGCGGAGTACATCAAGTGGAAATCCTTCCGCGAGACGGACGATGCCCGCTATATCGGTCTGGTGATGCCGCGTGTACTGGGTCGTCTGCCTTATGGTCCGGACACCGTGCCAGTGCGCAGCTTCAACTATGTGGAAGAAGTGAAAGGTCCGGATCACGACAAATACCTGTGGACTAACGCCTCGTTTGCTTTTGCGTCTAACATGGTTCGCAGCTTCATCAACAACGGCTGGTGTGTGCAAATCCGTGGCCCACAGGCCGGTGGTGCCGTGCAGGATCTGCCTATTCATCTGTACGATCTGGGCACCGGCAATCAGGTCAAGATCCCGTCAGAAGTGATGATCCCGGAAACCCGCGAATTTGAATTCGCCAATCTGGGCTTCATTCCGCTGTCGTACTACAAGAACCGCGACTACAGCTGCTTCTTCTCCGCCAACTCCACCCAAAAGCCAGCGATTTACGACACCGCGGATGCGACCGCCAACAGCCGTATCAATGCCCGTCTGCCGTACATTTTCCTGCTGTCGCGTATTGCACACTACCTGAAGCTTATCCAGCGCGAAAACATCGGCACCACCAAAGACCGTCGTCTGCTGGAGCTTGAGCTCAACACCTGGGTGCGCAGTCTGGTGACCGAAATGACCGATCCGGGCGACGAGCTGCAGGCCTCTCACCCACTGCGTGATGCAAAAGTGGTGGTGGAAGACATCGAAGACAACCCGGGCTTCTTCCGCGTGAAGCTGTACGCCGTACCGCACTTCCAGGTCGAAGGGATGGACGTCAACCTGTCACTGGTTTCCCAGATGCCGAAAGCCAAGTCATAAGCTAAGGCAGGAAGCCAATGAAAACGGAACAACCGTTATGGGGCAGGGGCGTTATGGTCTCTCCCCAGCACTTCCAGCAACAGGCCGCATACGCGGCCTGGTCTGCGGAATGCATTGCCCGACTGGGCCTCTCCCATCCCTGGGGGATGATTGATGCCACTTTCGAACCGGATGCACTGAAACTGGGCCGCCTGCAGGCCCGTCATCTGCACATCCGTTTTCCCGACGGCACGCTTATCGACACGGATAATGCCGACTCCCTGCCGCCGGTGCTGGCGCTTGAGGGCGAATCACAGGAAGTGGCGGTGGTTCTGGCGCTTCCGCTACTGCGGGCAAATGGCGGCAACTGTCTTAAACCCGATGAGGTGGCCGAGCGCCCTGTGCGTTATCGCCAGCGCTGGCGGGATGTCCGTAACGCCTTTGGGGACGATACCCGCCAGATTGCGGTGATGCAGCCCGAGCTGACGTTGCGTTTCGCCCATCAGAACAACAGTGATTACCTGACCTGTCCGGTCGCCCGTCTACAGCAGGATTCACAGGGGAGCTGGGCACTCGATGAAACCTTTCTTCCGCCACTGCTGGCTCTGCAGGGCAGCCGCTGGCTGGTGACCCAGCTGGAACAGCTGATGATGCAACTGCGTGCCCGTCTGAGTCGCCTGATGGACATGCGTCGTGAAAGTAACGAGCGCATGGCCGATTTTGCCGTGGCTGACGTGTCTCTGTTCTGGTTGCTCAATGCCCTGAACAGCGCAGAACCCGTGCTCGGACAGTTTCAGCGACACCCGCAAAGTCCGCCGGAGCGTCTGTATCCGGAGCTGGCAAGGCTCGCGGGCAGTCTGCTGACCTTCTCGCTGGAACACCAAGTGAGTGCTATTCCTGTCTGGCAGCATGAGCAACTGAATAACGTCTTCCCGCCGCTCTTTGACCTACTGGGTGACCTGCTGGAAGCCAGCCTGCCGTCGCGGGTGGTAGCGATTGAGCTTGAGCATGATGCCCGGCTTCACTTCTGGCAGGCCCGTCTGCATGACCCACGCCTGCGCGAAGGGGCGGATTACTATCTCTCCGTGCGTTCACCGATACCGGTGGCACAGCTGCAGGAACAGTTCCCGCGCCAGTGCAAGGTCGGCAGTCCGGATCATGTCAGGAGTATCGTCAATTCATCACGGGTGGGTGTGCCCCTGATGCCCCTGCGTCATGTGCCGGCCGCCATCCCACTGCGTCTGGAAAACCAGTATTTCAGCCTCGATGTCTCTCATCCTCTGGCCAGCGAAATGCTTCAGGGCGGCACCTGTATGTTTTACGTTCCGGGCATGCTCGGCGAGCCTGAACTTGAACTCTTTGCGGTACTGAGAACATGAGTGAGCCTAAACGCAGCGCTGCTGCGTCCATTGATATTGATGCCCTGCTGCAGGACTCCTGGTTGCAGGTGATCAGCCTGCGTCACGGTCCGAAGTTTCAGGATGGAGAAGGGCGCATGTTGTGGGAGCGCTGCATTGCTGATGTCGAACGCGTGCAGCGTGAGCTGAAAGCGAGCGAACTCGATGAAGCCAGCTGTCAGCATATTCTCACTGCACAGTGTGCGCTGCTTGATGAAGCCGTCAAAGGTCGCGGTGTGGAGGATGATGCCTGCCTGCAGTGGTATGACATTCCTCTGCAGGGGCACTTCCTTGGCACCATGGATGCCGGTGATACGCTGTGCGATCGGATGCGCGATGTGCTGCGTGAACCGGCGCCCGACCACGCTGTTGTGACCTGCTTCCAGCGGGTCATGATGCTGGGGTTTCTCGGCAGTTTCCGCTCGCTGAACGATCCGGAGCGCCAGAAACTCGTCAACGCGCTCAGTGAACATGTCACGCCGTTCAGCTATCCGCAGGCTCACCCGATACTGGCAGAAAGCCGTACCGGACGAGGAATGGGTGGTTGGCTGGCGTCATGGCCCGTGCGTATCGGCCTGAGCGTGATGGTAGTCGCCGCACTCTGGTGGGGACTGGATCACTGGTTGGATCAGACGCTGCTGACCCTGCTACCGGGAGCCGTGAAATGAGTCCTGAACAACAGCGCGGGCTTGCGTTATGGGCCGCCCTGCTGAGTGCAGTGGTCTGCCTGGGTTTCCTGCCGGTGTCCCGACTGGTTTCTGTGCTTGTTCTGTTGGCGATGCTGGGGCTTATCCTGGCGTTCTGGTATGTCGCCAGTCGTCGTGTGGAGCATGACGTCACCCTGCGTCTGGATGACCTCCCGGAAGCCACTTATCGTCAGCCCGTGGTGTTGGTCTGTGGCGATCTGCCGCTGGCATGTATGCAGCAGTCACCGGTGCTCACTGTCACGCAGGGATGCTGGATCCGCGTGGAGGATCATCAGGATCTGGAGCAGGCAGCCCGCCAGGTACTGTGTTTGCGACCTGACTGGGGTCGCCAGCTGTCGGTGATGGTCAGCGTCTGTCCACAGAAACACGCCGACAGCGAGCGCCTTACCAGTCGTCTGCTGGCCCTGCGCTGGCAAATCAGCCAGTTGCGTAAAGAAACCGGGCATTCCGTGCCGCTGGTTCTGAATGGTCAGGTTGGCAGTGCGATGACGAATGATCTGCTCTGGCAGGCGGCTATCCCGGGGGAAGGGGTGAGGGTCTGGCGTGAATCTTCAGCGCCGAGTTCAATCGCTACATGGGTCACCACCGGTGGGTCGCCTGCGATGCAGCAACAGGTGTTGATGAACAGCCTGATGAGCTGGTTCCATCAGCACGTCAAAGCTGTCTTTATGGATAAGAACCCCGACGTTCCTGTCATTGAGCCTGTCGCGGTGCTGTGGGGAATGGGACCGATCCTTGCCGGAAGTCTGGCCACATCTGCCTGGACTGCGTGGCTTTCCCGTCACACTGCGATGCAGCAGGTAGCGGGCTGGCAGCCGGTAGGAACGGACAGTACGGTTATCTCCCCCTTCCCGGATTTTATCCTGCCACTGCTGCCCGAAGGGCGAGGCCTGACGCCGCGTGGGCGAGCCTTCCGTTGTGCGCTCGGGATTTTCACGCTGGCGGCCATTGCTGCGCTGCTCAGTAGTGGCTGGAACAATCGCCAGCTGCTGCAGCGTGTGAGCTTCGATATTGCCCGCTATGACCGTATCCCGATGCATGATTTCGGACCCAAAGCCGATGCTGTTGCTGTCCTGCGTGACGATGCGGCAGAGCTGAATGACCAGGCTCGTAATGGCGTACCGATGCGGATGGGGCTCGGTCTGTATCAGGGGGAGCGTCTGCGAATGCCTGTGCTGGATGCGATCCGTTCCTGGGTGCCTCCACCTCCGCCGTCTGAACCACAGCCGAAATCCAAACCGGTACCGAAAATTGTCCGCCTCGACAGCATGTCGCTGTTCGATTCCGGTAAATCCGACCTCAAGCCGGGCTCCACCAAAATGCTGGTGACCTCCCTGGTTGGCATCAAAGCTAAACCGGGCTGGCTGATTGTGGTGTCAGGTCATACCGACAACACCGGCAATCCAAAACTGAACCAGACGCTTTCACTTCAGCGTGCCGAAGCGGTACGCAACTGGATGCGTGACACCGGCGATGTGCCGGAGAGCTGTTTTGCGGTGCAGGGCTATGGCGAAAGCCGCCCGATCGCAACGAACGACACCCCGGAAGGGCGCGCACTTAACCGTCGTGTCGAAATCAGTCTGGTACCGCAGGCCGATGCCTGTCAGATACCGGGCAATCCCCAGGCGTCATCGGATGATGGCGCAGATAAAACTGTAATGGAGTAAATCACATGGCAATTCCTGTTTATCTTTGGCTGAAAGACGACGGCGGCGCGGACATTAAAGGTTCTGTGGACGTTCAGGATCGTGAAGGCAGCATCGAAGTTGTCGCTCAGGAGCATAACCTGTACATCCCGACCGATAACAACACCGGCAAGCTGACCGGTACCCGTATCCACACCCCGTTCCTGTTCACCAAGGAAATCGACTCGTCCAGCCCGTATCTGTACAAGGCGGTGACTACCGGTCAGACCCTCAAGTCTGCGGAATTCAGGTGGTACAAAATCAACGACGCGGGCCAGGAAGTGGAGTACTTCAACACCAAACTGGAAAACGTGAAAGTGGTGAAAGTGAATCCTGAAATGTATGACATCAAGGATCCTTCTAAAGAGAAGCACAACCACCTTGAGCGCATTGAACTGCGCTACGAAAAAATCACCTGGACCTACAAAGACGGCAACATCATTCATTCCGATTCCTGGAACGAACGCGCCACCGCGTAAGCCTGATGCGGACGGGGTTTCCTGTCCGCATTTTTTTGCTGAGAGCCTGTCTGAAACGGGTTTTCAGCAAAGAAACCACAAACTGCCAGCCTGACCGTATGCGCTTTGGTCCCCTTCACGGAAAACAGCGATGGGCGGTAGCGTGTCCAGGAACCGACAAAGAGAGAGATTCATGGAAAATCCAGCCATCCTGTTGCGACGTCTGAACCCTTACTGTGCCCGTGCGATGGAAGGGGCGGCTTCGCTCTGTCAGACCCGCGCCCATGCGGAAATTTTGCCGGAGCACTGGCTGCTGAAGCTGCTCGAACAGGGGGAAGGTGACCTGACGGTGCTGGCACGCCGCTACGAGTGGGATATGGATGCACTGTGGCAGGATTTGCTCGGCTGGCTGGATAATCAACCGCGTTCGGTTCGCAGCCGCCCGCAGTTGTCCGCAGATATTCAGAAACTGCTGCAGGAAGCCTGGATGCAGGCCTCACTTGCCGGAGAGGAAAGTATCCGAAGCCAACACCTGCTGATGGCGCTGACGGAAAATCCACGACTTGCTCACTGCGACGGCCTGTGGCCATTGCTGACGCTGGGGCAGAGGCAACTGGAACGCCTGCGCCCGCTGCTCGACGCGCAGTCCGATGAACGCCCGGACGTGCAGCAGGAAGCAGAGCTGGCGCAGAGCCATGGTGGAGAAGTGGAGTTCGTCGGGCGCCCTGTCGGCGCGAATGTAAAAGAGGGGGAACTGACCCCGGCGCTGCAGAACGCGCTGGATAAATTCACGCTCGACGTCACTGCCAAAGCGAAAGAGGGCAAGATTGACCCGGTGTTCGGCCGTGACACGGAAATCCGCCAGATGGTAGACATTCTCTCGCGGCGTCGCAAAAACAATCCGATCCTGGTCGGTGAACCGGGTGTCGGCAAAACCGCGCTGGTGGAAGGCCTGGCATTACGCATCGCCGAAGGTAACGTTCCGGAAAGCCTGAAAACCGTGGTACTGCGTACCCTCGACCTCGGCCTGCTGCAGGCGGGGGCCGGTGTGAAAGGTGAATTTGAACAACGTCTGAAAAATGTGATTGATGCGGTGCAGCATTCGCCGGTGCCCATTCTGCTGTTTATCGATGAAGCACACACCATTATCGGCGCGGGCAACCAGGCGGGCGGTGCGGATGCGGCCAACCTGCTGAAACCGGCACTGGCCCGCGGTGAACTGCGCACCATCGCCGCCACTACCTGGTCTGAATACAAACAATATTTTGAACGTGATGCGGCTCTTGAGCGCCGCTTCCAGATGGTGAAAGTCGACGAGCCGGATGACGATACGGCCTGCCTGATGCTGCGTGGCCTGAAATCCCGTTATGCCGAACACCATGGCGTGCATATTACTGACGATGCGGTACGCGCCGCCGTCACGCTGTCCCGTCGTTACCTGACCGGACGCCAGCTACCGGACAAGGCCGTCGATTTACTCGATACGGCCAGCGCCCGCGTGCGCATGAGCCTCGACACCGTGCCGGAGCCGCTGACCCGTATTCGCGCGCTGATGACCTCGCTGGACATAGAGAAGCAGGCGCTGCTGGAAGATATCGCAGTCGGCAATCAGAGCCACGGCGAACGCCTGACCGCCATTGAGCAGGAAGAGAAGGACCTTATCGCTGAACTTGACGAACTGGAAGCCCGGTACGGCGAGGAGCTGAAACTCACCGAACAACTGCTGGAAAGCCGCCAGGACATCTCCCGTCAGAGTGAGATGCACGCGCTGCAACAGGCGCTGAACGGCATACAGCACAGCAACCCGCTGCTGTCGGTGGATGTGGACGTCCGCACCGTCGCCAATGTGATTGCCGACTGGACCGGTGTGCCGCTCTCTTCCCTGATGAAAGACGAGCAGACTGAGCTGCTGACCCTGGAAAATGAAATCAGCAAACGCGTGGTGGGTCAGGACGTGGCACTCAACGCTATCGCCCAGCGCTTGCGCGCGGCGAAGACCGGGCTGACGTCAGAGAATGGTCCGCAGGGTGTGTTCCTGCTGGTCGGTCCAAGTGGCGTCGGCAAAACTGAAACCGCACTGGCGCTGGCGGATGTGCTGTACGGTGGCGAGAAGTCACTCATCACCATCAACCTGTCCGAGTACCAGGAGCCGCACACGGTGTCCCAACTGAAAGGCTCGCCGCCGGGCTACGTCGGCTACGGTCAGGGCGGCATTCTGACCGAAGCGGTCCGCAAGCGTCCGTACAGCGTGGTGCTGCTCGATGAAGTGGAAAAGGCGCACCGCGACGTGATGAACCTGTTCTACCAGGTCTTCGACCGTGGCTTTATGCGCGACGGCGAAGGGCGCGAAATCGACTTCCGCAACACGGTTATTCTGATGACCTCGAACCTCGGCAGCGACCACATCATGCAGTTGCTGGACGAACAGCCGGAGGCCAGCGAAGGCGACCTGCACGAACTGCTGCGCCCGACTCTGCGTGACCACTTCCAGCCTGCGCTGCTGGCCCGCTTCCAGACGGTAATTTACCGTCCGCTGAATAAGGCCGCCATGCGCACCATAGTGGAAATGAAGCTGGCGCAGGTGAGCAAACGCCTCAACCGTCACTACGGCCTGACCACGAATATTGAAGAGAGTCTCTACGACGCGCTGACCGCCGCCTGCCTGCTGCCGGATACCGGGGCGCGTAACGTCGACAGTCTGCTCAATCAACAAATTCTGCCGGTGCTGAGCCAGCAGTTGCTGACCCACATGGCTGCGAAACAGAAACCACAGTCGCTATGCCTTAGCTGGAGTGAGGAAGAGGGTATCGGGCTGGAGTTTGACCGTACACAAGGAGTGCACGCATGAGCAACAATCCCCCGATCAGATTCAGCCACAACCATCACCAGCTGGCGGTGAAGGGCTGCTCAGCAGAGCTCGATGTGCTGGCGTTTGAAGGCGATGAAGCCCTGAGCTTGCCGTTCAGCTACCGGATTGAGTTCACCAGCGCTGATCATGCCATCAGCAAAGAAATGATGCTGATGAAAGCGGCCTCCCTGACGCTGCAGGCCCCGGTAGACCAGGGTTACGGCATCAAAATGCAACAGGCCGTGCGCACCCTTCAGGGAGTGGTGAGCGGCTTTGAACGCCTCAACACCTCAAAGGATGAAACCCATTATGCCCTGACGCTCCAGCCACGCCTGGCGCTGCTTGACCGTTCACATCAGAACGCCATTTATCAGGACATGTCGGTCCCACAAATCGTGGAAAAAATTCTGCGCGAGCGTCACAACATGCGCGGTCAGGATTTTCTGTTCTCATTCTCAAAAGAGTACCCGCGTCGTGAGCAGGTGATGCAGTACGGCGAGGATGACCTGCACTTTATTACCCGTCTGTTGGGTGAGGTGGGCATCTGGTTCCGGTTTACTACTGATACGCGCCTGAACATCGACGTGGTGGAGTTTTATGACGGTCAACAGGGGTATGAAAAAGGCCTGACGCTGCCATCGGTTCCGCCATCAGGACAGCATTCAAAAGGCGTGGACTCGGTCTGGGGCATGGAGAGCCATCATAACGTGGTGCAGAAGCAGGTCAGCACCCGTGATTACAACTACCGTCAGGCGACGGATGACATGAACACCCGGGTCGATGCGACCCGCGGGGATGCCACCACCTACGGTGATGCCTATCACTACGCTGATAACTATCTGACACCAGGTAGTACCTACGACCGCAATCCGGCCCCGGAGTCCGGGGCGTTTTATGCCCGCATTCGTCATGAGCGCTACCTGAATGGTCAGACGCAGACCCGCGCCATCACCAGCTGCCCGACCCTCTCTCCTGGGCAGGTGCTGAAAGTCACCGGCGGGTACGAAGTGGCAGAGGTGTTTGCTCAGGGCGTGGTCGTCACAGCGATGCACAGCCATGCGCGCCGTGATGAAGACTTCGGCGTCAGGTTCGACGGTATCCCGGACAGCACTGATTTTAGTTTCCGCCCTGAGCCTGGCTCACGCCCGGTGATGGCCGGCACATTGCCGGCCCGCGTCACCAGCACCACCGAGAACGACACCTACGGCCATATCGACAAAGAGGGCCGTTACCGCGTCAATATGCTGTTTGACCGTGACAACTGGGAAACCGGATTCGAGAGCCTGTGGGTACGACAGTCCCGCCCTTATGCGGGTGATACCTACGGCCTGCACCTGCCGCTGCTGGCGGGCACCGAAGTGGCGATTGGCTTTGAGGACGGTAACCCGGACAGACCGTACATCTCCGGTGTGCTGCACGACTCGGCCCACCCGGACCACGTCACCATCCAGAACTATAAACGTAACGTCCTGCGTACCCCTAAAAACAATAAACTCCGCCTGGATGACTCGGAAAATCAGGAACATATCAAGCTGTCGACCGAGTACGGCGGCAAGAGCCAGATTAGCCTCGGACATCTCGTGGATAGTGAGAGAAAGAAGCGTGGTGAAGGTGCCGAGTTGCGAACTGATGAGTGGGTGGCTGTTCGCGGTGGAAAAGGATTACTGCTGACAACGCAGGCTCAGCCTGGAGCTATAGATCAACAGTTGAGTATGGATGAAATTAAGCGGCAGCTGTCTGACGCACTGTCACTGGCGAACTCCCTGTCAGATTTGTTGCAGACTGCGCAGATCGAAGGGCTGGATAACAGCACGCAGCAGCAATTTCTGCAGCAGAATGTAGATCAGCTGCAACAGCCCGCCATTGTCGCGGGTGCTCCTGGTGGGATTGCCCTGTCCACTCCGCAACATATTCAGCTTAGCGCCAATCATAATCAGATGCTGACTTCCGGTGGAAGTACAGAAATCAGTGCGTTAAAGCGAATGGTGCTCGCTGCCAAATCGGGATTTGTTGCGTTTGTCCAGGAGCTTGGAATGAAACTGGTTGCAGCCAGAGGAAAGATGGAGATCCAGGCGCAAAGCGATGGCATGGATATTCTGGCCAACAAAGTACTAACAGTGATGAGCACCGATGACGAAATCATTATCAGTGCGAAGAAAAAGATAACGCTTAAGTGTGGTGGTTCGTACATCTCGATTGACCCGGCAAAAATAGAAAATGGCACGGGGGGCAATTTTAATATCAAGAGCGCAAATTTTGATTATGACGGCCCGGCAAAACAGGATGCACCTTTCCCTAAATTTACTGCTTGTGAAAATGCCGCTTCCGAAGCCCTGGCTAAGGGTGATGCTGTATTACCGCTGAGCTGAGGAGAAGGGCTAATGGATAGTTATTATCTGGAACAACCGCTGGCACCCGGTGAGCATGATTTTGCCATTATCGACAGAATGCAACATCCTGACATAAATGAAACATGGCCTGTACTTGAACTGGTCTCACCGATGCTAAAACCGCAGGCTCATCTTTATCCCTGGCTTTTGTCCTTAAAAGAGATGAAGGCTGGGGAGTGGAAAGCGCTAATAAGCGAGCTTGAACAGGCTGATTCTTCCCAAACTATGCCGGTATCCTGCCTGCTGTTTCGCAGTGAACAGCCATTGTCGGAAGTCCGGAGTCAGCTTATCAGGTCGCTCTGTTTTACTGATGAAAATCACCGGGGGCATATTCTTCGCTATTACGATCCCCGGGTGTTCTTTCACCTGGGCTGGATGTTACCACCCTGGTTGCTGGCTCAAACATTTCCTTCTTACATGTTTAGCTATTGGACGTTCTGGCTTGAAGGTCACTGGCATACGGTGACTTTTCCCTCCCCAGAGGTGGTGCAGTTCAATGAGGCACGAACTTTCCCCCGACAGCAACTTCAACGTTGTGGAATGATAAATCAGGTGCTTGGCAGATATCCACCCTATGGTGATATCGCACAACGAGAGCAGGTAAGTCACCGAATTGATGTACTTCTGGTGCAGGCCGCAGAACTGGGACTACCAACAGCGGAAGACCAGGCTGCATTTGCATTTCATGGCCTCAATCTGCGGGATTCATTCTGGACATCCCCCAAACTTTTACCTTTGCTGCAACAGGCCAGAGAAGTACCTGATTTTTTCCATGATGAAACCCGGTTATGGGATGAAGAACGCTGGAATGCCATGACGCAGCGCTAATCCGTATCAGTGAATGGAATGAAAAATGAATACAGAACAAGGTTGTAAATTTTGCCGCCGTTATGGGTTGCCGGTACTGCTTGCTCGTCCAGCCGTGATGGCAGCGGATGACAGCTTACCGCTACTGCCTGCTGACATTACTGTTTCTGTCCCTGTTCAGGGACAGACTGCTTATACAGCCAGGCTGCTGCGGGCCGGTTTTTTAAACATCTGGTCCGAATCGGGCGCACGATGGATTAATTACTATGTCACCAACGAGGGGTATTACTACCCGTTGCCTGAGAATGGTGATGTGCCTGCTGATATTGTAGACGGAACACGAAAGCCCTGTGTCAACAAACCGGAAGAGCTGGCAACCGCATCGCTGATCACTTTGCCGGTAAAACCTGCTGGAATGAAAAATGGCGTATTCTGGTTCGGCTGGTCGGAAGTGGAATGGACGGATGCAACGCGTAAAAAGCATGAAGATGCGACGTATCGTAGCCAGTACATGCAGGGTTTCGATATGGATGCATGGGTGAATGGCGGGAGCGAAAAACAAGCCTTACCTATTTCAGGGCTTGCAAATACGCTCGCGGAATACAGCCCTAAAGCCGCTTCCTGCTCCCATAAAACCTGGTCTCCGGCTCCTTTCAGGAATAGCAGGCCCCACGAAGGGCAAAATCTGATACAGGCCGCAGATGCCCTGTATGCCGGGAAGGGCGCAATTCTGGTTCTGGCCGATCCCGTTGCGGTTGCTCAGGATATTTCTGCCCTGTCGAATCATCGAATAGAAAAACAATTTTCTCAAAACCCAAAATACTCCCGAGGATTAGCACTGTCTTCAGCGCTCAGTTCCCTGAAAGAGGTGCTTTGCACTCAATTTGAACGTGATCAGCTAACTCTTGATAGTAATGTGGAGAAACAGGCCGAGGGTGGGATTGCTGTTCAAGCCGGTGTGATGTTACCCAGCATGGCTAGTGCACAACACAGTGCGCTGTATAGCCATAACAACCAGTCACTCCCGCAGCAGGTCAATATGTACTGGGCGCAGTATGAAAAATATATTGATCGAACAAAAGAGCAGGCATTTCTGAAGGAATATGATGCTGCACTTTCAGCCTATGATCAGCAAGTTATTTCACCGATGGTGAATATGTATCTGGCCTGGCTGCAAGGCCAGACGTTGCTGAACTACCTGGACAGTAATTTTGACCCGGAAGATATTGGCAGCGGTGCGTTATTCACCCAAACGGTCATGTATTGTGTTCAGCATATGCAGAATAAATCAGATGTGACGACCTGGTTTATGGAACAACTGTCTCAGCCATCGATCAGTGAGACGAATATTCTTCTTCGCGCCACTGTGTTGAATAATACGCAGTGGACCCTCAAGGTCAGTGAAGTGGTTAGCACGAATAAAGATTACAGTGATGTCCCCTGGAAAGATAAGCTAATCGACTTTTATACAAAGATTATGGATAAAGAGGTGAAGAGTGTTCAGTTTGCACTGGAAGGTTATCTGAATGCCGTCAGCAGTGCGCTGGCAGGGATGTTGGATAAAGCCGCAGACAGATTACTGCCTTCTCTGGTGGCGCTTGCTGCGTCATATGGCATGGGACTCAAGGTGATCAGCAGCACCGGTGAGCGTAAATATTTCATCAGTGCCATCGTCAGGCAGCTGGGTGAAATGACCGATCTTGATAGTCGTATCTCTGCATCCCGGCTGCGGCACTATGTCGACATTGAAGTTCGCCGAATGGAAATTGCCGGTGTATCGATGGTGGGGATTCATCAACAGAAATCCCTGGTACTGATTGATGTTGCAGAAGCCACGCAGACGCGGGCACTGCCAGAAGCTGAACGTGCCAGTGCGGCTGCAAAAACAATGCGTTCAGCCGATGAAGTCAGCAGTACGTTGTTCTCTCGTCAGTGGAGAGAAAAACTGGCGCAGGCGAAGGGCAGCACAGTGAATAATCTGGCCAATGATGGTGCGCAAATCCTGCCCTTTGCAGGATGCGTTTTTGCCATGATCATGCAGGTCGGTGCCGTCAGTAAATCGGCAAGCAGCTTGATGAAGGGGCAGCTTTCGGGGGCAGAAAAGGTCACTAAATTTATCGCTGACACCATTGGAGCTGGCGGTACATTGCTGGATGCGGCGGAAAGGGTGATTTTTAAGTTTAAAAGCCTGCGTCTGAAATCGTTGGTTCGTTTGAGTTTTGGACGGGTAGGGGCTGTCGGCCTTGAAAAGGGCCTGCAGTTTGCCGGCAGAGCGTGTGCTGCATTTGGTTTTGTGGCAGTAGGGTGGGATTTTTATCATTTTATTGATGAAGTCCAAAAAGGCAATATGGGTATGGCGACAGCATATTTCATTTCTGCAGCAGCTGGTGGGACATTAGTAGCAGCAGCCGTATTCCCTTCATTAGTATTGGGGCCGATTGGTCTGGCCATTGCAATTGCTTTTGTTCTTGGATCAGCAATTTACATTGCGATGAAAAACCGTGATGAAATTCAGAAATGGCTGGCAGCAACCTGGTGGCGTCAAATACCTGATGGCGAAAGTGAGGTACCTGCAGTCTGGCCCACCATGCAGATGGAAATGTCGCAACTTCAGCAGTTAGTTGGGGGGAGGGGATAAAATGGCAATTTCACATACGCTGGGATTGTATATCCCTTTTAAGCTTAATCGACCACTGACCAAAGAAGAAAAACAAAGTTGTTTTGTTCAAGGCAAACGGAGAAAGGGTTTAGGCGAGGCCGCTGTACTGGATCTGGATACTGTTATACGAATGAATTCATCTTACCTGGAAGTGGTGGATAAGTTCTATCCGGTGAAAGGCGTAATTGCTGGTCCAATGATGTGTATGCTTCTATTTATTACAGGGATTAGCAGTTGGTTTTATTGGGTGGCAATGTTTTCAATGGACTATAAAGGTGGTGTTGTTGGGTGTTTCATGGTTCTGATTGCATTGTTGTTTTTTATTTTTTTATTTGGAAGGCCACTTCTAAAAGACTGGCTCAGTAAGACGCACTACCCGGTACGATTTAACCGAAAAAATCAACTGGTGTATATTTTCCAGGTAAAAGGTGAGGTGATCACACTACCTTGGAAAGATATTTACTTCACGACCAGTAAACAGAAAGTCAGTTACTGCATCGTTGGTCATGTTCTCGCCGAGGACAAGGAAACAGTGTTAAATACATTCAGTTTTGGACATGTAGGCCAAAAGACAGAGTTGTCTCTTTACTGGGAATTCATTCGCTGCTATATGGAAGAGGATTGCCTTCCAGAACTGGCTAAAACCGTTTTTTATTGCCCTCCTGTTGAGAAACAAAAAGAAGGATATATCACAGGGTTGCAAACGTTGATGAAAATGGATTCCAGGCTGGAATGGATACCCAACGTATTGCTATTCCCTCTTACTCTGGTAGAGAGTATTGCCCGCTATATCGGGATGCAAACCAGCAAAATCCCACAGTGGCCGCAGGAAGTTCTTGAGGCGTGCGCTGTCGATTCAAATGACCCAATTAATATCGGTGCTGAAAATAATCCACCTCATCGCTGGCGCACCGTGCTGGCTCATGAGATGCGGGAAGCGTATGACGCCAAAAATCAACATCTGAAATCAGTAAATCAAGAGATTAAAGAAAAGCTGGATAAGAAATACGGAACGGTTTCTTGAGCCGCGAAGGAAATGACAAGGAGAGGTAAGTGCATTATGGCAATTTCACACGATATCGGTCTTTTCTTTCCCTTTAAGGTTAATAGACCTTTAACAAAGGAAGAAAAACAAAGCCGCTTTGTTCAGGGTAAAAGAAGAAAGGTGTTTGGAGAGGCTGCTGTACTCGATCTGGATACCGTTATACGAATGAATTCATCTTACCTGGAAGTGGTGGATAAGTTCTATCCCACAAAAGGGTATGTGGCATCATTTATGATGGCATTTTGCGTATTGTTTATTATTGCAATTACAGCCATTGCAATAATTACTTTTGCTAGTGGCGATGGTATTCCATTTTTTTGTTTTTTCACTCTGGCTTTTGGATGTGCCATTTATTTTTTTGGCCGGTTTTTATTGAAAGACTGGTTTAGAAAAACACATTATCCCGTCAGGTTTAACCGAAAAAAACAGCTGGTGCATGTGTATCAGGTCAGCGGTGGGATAATCACGCTACCGTGGAAAGATATTTACTTTACGACCAGTAAACAGAGAATTAGTTATTGCATTGTTGGCCATCTTCTCTCCGAAGATAAAGAAACAGTCCTAAACACATTCAGCTTTGGTTATGTCGGGCAACGGGAAGAGTTGTCACTCTACTGGGAGTTCATCCGGTGCTACATGGAAGAGGATTGCCTTGAAGAACTGGCTGAAACAGTGTTGTTTTGCCCTCCCGTAGAGAAACAAAAAGAAGGCTACATAGCAGGTTTACAGCGGCTGGTGCAAATAGATTCACGCGGTGACTGGTTGCTGCTTGTCCTGAATTTACCTTTTGCACTGGTCGAGAGTGTTGCCCGCTATATCGCTATGCAAACCAGCAAAATACCGCAGTGGCCGCAGGATGTTCTTGAAGCGTGCGCTGTCAATCCGAATGATCCCATTAATATTGGTGCTGAGAATAATCCAATCCATCGCTGGCGCACCGTTCTGGCTAATGAAACGCGAGAAGTGTATGAGGCCAAAAATCAACGGCTGGGATCTGCAAATAAAAAGATCAAAGCAAAACTTGATGCTCGGTATGGAGGGTAAAATATGAAAGGCGTGATTCGTATTGGAGATAAAACAACGGGGGGCGGCCAGGTTCTGTCAGGTTCGTCAAAAATGAAATTTAAAGGTATAGGGGCTGCGCGACTAAACGACCCGGTCAGCTGCCCTATAGAAGGCCATAGCCCGTCATATATTTCACAAGGTCACCCGACAATGAAAGACAGAGGGATCCCGGTTGCCTTTCATGATTATGAGTGTTCCTGTGGCTGTAAGCTCATCTCATCTTTGACCAATGCAACAACGAGTAAATAATGCCTGTCGATCTTTCTGCTATACCTGATGTCGCCAGAAGAACCCGCCAGCCATCGATAAAAAGGTGGCTGGTGATTTTTCTTATTTTCATGGTACTTAGCGGTTTTATTACATCCTGGTTATGGCCTTCGAACAACCCTTCTCGTGGCGCATTTTTCTGGCACTGCTTCATTACCGCACCATTGGTGGTATGGATATTATTGCTGGGCACTCGCTGGTTGTGTTATCTCGCTACTGAATGGCCTGCTGAAGGTTGGGACGACGAACGCGAGCAGGATATTGCTAATGAGATTCATCGGGGGCAACGTTTCTTGGTACTCGCAGCGCAGAGTGTCCATCTTCCGCACGCTGTAACATCAGCGGGGTTGACTCAGCAGTTTATGTTGCCACAGGGCATTGTGTTGCCATCAGTTGTCGATGAGAAAACACAGTTAGTGAGTTTTCAGGCCAGCTTCAGTGACGGGGGGCAGTACGTACCGGATAAAATACATCAGCAACTGAGCGCGCTTCTGCGTGAGCGCACATTGCAGGCCGCGATAACACGGCAGTCTGGTCGTCAATTTACTACTGTGGTTCAGATCGATGGTGGCGATGCCCTGAGCGAGGATGATAGCGCTGTTATTGAGCAGTGGGTGAAGGCGCTATTGCCAGCCTCGTCACGAGTGTTGATCTCACCAACGTTTGGATTAACAGATATCGACAACTGGCTTGATGCTCCTGAGAGTTTTGGAACTTTGCTTATCTTGTCCATTTGTATTCGTCCAATAATCGCTGATGGTGAAGGAGAAGCTATCGTTGGACTGCTCCTCCATTTTGGCGATAACGAGTCTGATGTTGATATATTATCCGCTCGTCTTCATCGTCCGGAACATGCCTGTGATGTCGATTTTAAAACATCGGCGATGCAGGCTCTGCAATGGGGATGTACTCATGCGGATAAAGTTGCCTGGCTATGGCTGGCGGGGTTGGGGACTGAAAACAAAGCTCAGATGCTGCTGGCGAACAATAATATCAAATTCCCTTGTGTCGAGTCTTCTCAGCTCACTGATATTGATATGAAGACCGGGCATAGTGGGAAAGCATCTCCCTGGCTTGCTATCGCACTGGCGGCGGAGAATACCGGACAGAGCCCAAATCCTCAATTGATTCTGAGTATGCCTGATAAAGAGGATCTTCCATGGTGGCTGGTTGTTCACCCCGCATCTGAATCACAACCACATCATTGATAATTCGTACTGCATTCCGTTCACCGATAGCCATGAACACCATTGTGCTCGGCCGTTTCGTGCCAGGAGAAAAAAGTGAAACGCTTCATACAGGGACTAAAAACCACAACCTTTCAGTTGTGGTTCATTTTGTTTGTTTTTTTGTGTCTGGGGATCGCTGCATGTCTGATACTTAAAAATGATCCGTCACAATTGGGGATTTCCCCCGGTTCAGTCTGGCAGGAGAGATTGTTTTTTGTGGCGATGATGCTGACCGGCGGACTACTTCTTTTCATCATTGTGTTTTTTATATCAACATACATTTTTGGACGATCGGCTTATCGTAAAGCAAAGGCACTTACGGGGGGGGAAAGTTCTGCATCTTCAAAAGATAAAAACACAAATGATTCTCCCATCATCAGCAGTTTGCGCGAGTTAAAGTCGCATATGCGCCGTCGCTACCATCTCTTCTGGCGTCATAAAGTCCGCCTGCTACTGGTCACTGGCGACGAAGCCGCGATTGAGCAACTGGTTCCCGGCCTGCAACAGCAGCAGTGGCTTGAAGGCAACCGTACCGTCCTGATTTATGGCGGCAGCCTGACGGCAGAACCAGACAAAGAGAAGTACACCGCGCTGCGTAAACTGCGCCGTGGACGCCCACTGGACGGGATTGTCCGGGTAATACCTCAGTCTTTTAACCTGACACCACAAATCAGTGACAACGATTTACGCGGGCTGGAAAAAATCAGCGAACTGCTGCGCTATTCCGCCCCGATCTGGCTGTGGCAACTGTGCAACAGTCAGTGGTCACAGGTAAAACGCACTGAGCAGACGGTAGGGACCAGTTTCCCGCTGTGTGCTAAGACTGACGATATTACCCGCCAGCTAGAACTGATACTGCCGGTCCTACGAACGCAGGGGGTGAGTCAGGTCGCTGAGAACAACAGCCACGACTTCCTGTTGCGCCTGGGCCAGCACCTCAAAGACGGGGGCATCGCCCGCTGGACTCAGCAACTGGCGCCATGGCTTTATGCTTCCCAGCAACGTATTTCTCTACGGGGCCTGGTGTTCAGCCTGCCGGATAAACCTGATAATGCAGGCAACTCCGATACAGAAGTCACTGGTTCTGCCGCTGCCGAAGCCGACAGTTATGTTCCTCCGTCTCAACGTCACGCCCTGACGCTGCCCGCCACCTGGCAGGGTATCGTTGATGATTGTACCCACTTGCGTGGTCGCCGGGTCGGAATGGCGTGGGAGCAGACCCTGGCCTGGACACTGATGGTTATTCTCGGCATCTGGGGCGCGGGGATGCTGCTGTCATTTGTCGTTAACCGCCTGCAGATCAGCTCTGTTGCAGAACAGGCGCATGCGCTGGTTGAGCATCCCTCGGTATCAGATCACCAACTGACCGCACTGCATACTCTGCGCAATGATGCAGGCCGCCTGCAGCACCGTATTCAGGATGGGTCTCCGTGGTATCAGCGCTTTGGTCTCGATCATAGCCAGCAACTGCTGAGTGCGATGTTGCCCTGGTACGGCGTGGCGAACGACCGCCTGATACGCGACCCGGCAAATCTCGCGTTGCAGCATAAACTGAGCGCACTGGCCAGCCTGCCAGCCAACAGCCCGCAGCGCGCCGTTCTTGCAAAACCTGGCTATGACCAGTTGAAAGCCTGGCTAATGATGTCCCGCCCGGATAAAACTGACGGCGCGTTTTACGCCAGCACAATGAAAAACGTACAACCTGTTCGTCAGGGCATCTCCACCGGGCTGTGGCAGAGCTTGTCACCGGACCTGTGGGCTTTCTATATCAATGAATTGCCATCGCAACCACGGTGGAAAATCACCCCTGATGCGCAGCTGGTCAGCCAGAGCCGTCAGGTGCTGTTGCAGCAGATTGGCCGTCGTAATGCCGAAAGTACGCTGTATGAGAACATGCTCAAGTCGGTGCGTCGTAACTTTGCCGACGTGTCTCTGGAAGACATGACCAGCGGCACCGATGCCCGTCGCCTGTTCACTACAGATGAAGTCGTGCCGGGCATGTTTACTCGCCAGGCGTGGGAAGGGGGGATTCAGAAAGCCATTGAGACAGCGGCCAACTCTCGTCGTGACGAGATTGACTGGGTGCTGAGCGACAGCCAGAAAGCGGTTTCCTCAGACCTGTCGCCGGAAGCCCTGAAAGCGCGCCTGACGCAACGTTACTTCACTGATTTTGCGGGTAGCTGGCTGAATTTTCTCAACAGCCTGCGGCTTAACCCGGCAAACAACATTGCAGACGTCACTGACCAGTTGACGCTGATGAGTGATGTGCGCCAGTCGCCACTGATTGCTCTGATGAATACTCTCGCCTGGCAGGGGCAGACCGGCCAGCAAAGCGAGGGACTTTCGGATTCCATTATCAAATCGGCTAAGGATCTTGTCGGCGGGAAAGACAAACCGGTGATTGACCAGTCTGCGTCAGGGCCGCAGGGTCCGCTGGATGAAACCTTTGGTCCGCTGCTTCAGCTTCTGGGTAAAAACAAAGGCAGCAACGTCATGTCGGCTGACACTTCGCTGAGCCTGCAAACCTACCTGACCCGTATCACCCGCGTGCGTCTGCGCCTGCAGCAGGTGGCAAGCGCTTCTGATCCACAGGAGATGATGCAGACTCTCGCCCAGACCGTGTTTAAGGGCAAGAGCGTCGATCTGACCGACACCCAGCAATACGGTAGCCTTATTTCGGCAAGCCTTGGCGAAGAGTGGAGCAGTTTTGGCAGCACGATGTTCGTGTTGCCACTGACTCAGGCCTGGGAAACGGTGCTGCAGCCGTCGGCGGCGAGCCTGAATGATAAATGGAGCCGCGCCGTGGTGGCGAACTGGCACACGGCCTTTGACGGGCGCTTCCCGTTTGCGGTGAGTAAAAGTGATGCCTCTTTGCCGATGCTGGCTGAATTTGTGCGTAAGGACAGCGGACGTATAGAGCGCTTCCTGACGACAGAGCTCAACGGTGTGCTGCACAAAGAGGGTAGTCAGTGGGTACCGGATAAGGTCAACAGCCAGAGGTTGAACTTTAACCCGGCCTTCCTGCGGGCCATTAACCAACTGAGTCAACTGTCAGACATTCTGTTCACAGATGGCAGCCAGGGCATCAGCTTTGAACTGCAGGCGCGTCCTGTGCCGCAGGTGGTGGAAACCCAGTTGACCATTGATGGACAAAAGCTGCACTACTTCAACCAGATGGCCGACTGGCAAAGCTTCCGCTGGCCGGGAGATACCTACAAGCCGGGGACGATGCTGACCTGGACCACGGTCAATGCCGGTGCGCGTCTGTTCGGGGATTTCAGTGGGACCTGGGGCTTTATTCGCTGGCTGGACCAGGGCAAGCGCCAGCAGCTTGACCGCAGTCAGTGGATGATGAGTTTTACCGCCCCGGATGGTCGCACCCTGCAGTGGGTGCTGCGCTCACAACTCGGAAAAGGTCCGCTAGCGCTGCTGGAACTGCGCGGATTCACGCTGCCGGATCAGATATTCAGTGTTGACAGCGAGGCCACCGCGCAGGCGCTGATGGCCAACACCAGAAACAATGACATGGAGGGGGGCGAATAATGAGCACACTGCAGAATCTGGTTGCCGCCTGTCAGGCTGACGAAACTCAGTTGCGGCAACAGGCGCAGGTACGCACGGAAAACTGGCAGCCCTGGCTTGCTCCGGTAAATGACACCAGTCTGATCGGAGAAGACCCCGGTTATGACGATGATTTTCAGCGTATCCGCGAGGAGGTCAATAAACTTTCCGGCATCGATACTGGCCTGATTTGCACGCTTGCCGAAAAATTGTTGACCACAACTGCCAAAGACATCCGGATTGCCACCTATTATTGCTGGGCGCGCCTGCACCAGGATGGTGAAGCTGGCTTTGCCGAAGGGCTTGAACTGCTGGCGGGATTGATACAGCGTTATGGAACGCAGCTTCATCCTCAACGTGAGCGGAGCCGTAAACCGGCGCTGGAGTGGCTCGCAGGCTCCCGCGTTCTGGACAGCCTGTCACTCTGGCCGGAAGTGGTACGCGATGATGCACTGCGCACTGCCGGTGCGCTGCTGCTCATCCGCGACAGTCTGGAGCCAGAACCAGAAGCGTCACGGCCAGAGCTCAATGCACTATATAGTGCTCTGGAATCTCGCCTGATGAAGGCCGGTGGCGTGGATGCTGTGGTACCGCAGAACGCTGGTAATAAGGCTCAGTCACAGAGCGCTACGCATACCATCGAGTCAGACACGCCGGTTTTGAGCCGCATCACCTCTGGTCAGGATTTGCTGGCCCAGGCCCGTACCCTGACCGGATATCTGCGTGAGCAGCCCGATGGCTGGCTCGCCGCACACCGGCTGATGAAAAGCCTGCGTCATGACACGCTGAGTGCTATTCCGGCACCAGATGCCGAAGGGAAAACGCGCATCGAACCGCCGCGCGCTGACCAGCGGGCCATGCTCAAACGCCTGTATCTGCAGCAGAGCTGGCTGGAAATACTGGAGCAGGCGGACAATACCTTCTCGCGCGGTGCCAATCACCTCTGGCTGGATTTGCAGTGGTATATCCACCAGGCACTGATGAAGTCAGGGCAGGATGTACTGGCCGATATCATCACTGCAGACCTGAAAGGGTTGCTGCGCCGCCTCACCGGGCTTGAAACTCTGGCCTTTAACGACGGGACGCCGTTTGCGGATGAAGTGACGCTGAACTGGATAAATCAGAGCGTACTGGACGATATGTCCGGCTGGCGGGATGAGCCGGTCAGTGCCGTCAGTGAGACGGACAACGATATTCTGGCCCTTGAGCCGGAAGCGTTGGAGAAAGCGGACACTGACGGTCTGGATGCCACACTACACTGGCTGCAGACCCGTCCGGGCACCGACTCCACAAAAGACAAATGGCTGCTGCGCCTGCTGATGGCCCGTGTTGCCGAGCAGAAGGGCAAGAATGAACTGGCGCTGCATCTGCTGGGCGAGCTCGATGGTGCTGCGCAGTCCATCACCCTCACGCAGTGGACACCGGCGCTGCTGTTTGAAGTGAAATCGCGTCGCCTCAGACTGCTGCGTATGAAAGCTACACGCAGTGAAACCGATAAATCACGGCTTCAGCCTGAGATGGACCAGCTTCTGGCTGGTCTGATTGCGCTCGATCCGGCAGGCAGTGCAGTGCTTTGCGGGTAACACCACTTGGCATACCTTTAAAACACACATATTCAGGTTTTTATGGACGATTTAACCCTGCGTTATTACGACGCTGAAATGCGCTACCTGCTGGAAGCGGGCGAAGAGTTTGCCCGTGCTCACCCGGAGCAGGCGGCAATGCTCAATCTCGATAAAGCGGGCGCGCGCGACCCGTATGTGGAACGCCTGTTTGAAGGCTTTGCCTTCCTGATGGGCCGGCTGCGTGAAAAGCTCGATGATGACCTGCCGGAACTGACCGAAGGGCTGGTCAGCCTGCTGTGGCCACATTATCTGCGCACCATTCCGTCAATGTCGGTGGTGGAGTTCACCCCCGACTGGAGCGAAATGAAAGAGCAGATGCGTATCGTCAAAGGTTTCGAGGTGAACTCGCGACCGATCGGTGAGAAGGGTACGCGCTGCCGGTACACCACTACCAAAGAGATTACCCTTCAACCGTTGTCGCTGGAGCACGCCCGACTGTCCACCGACCCTGACGGGCGTTCGGTCATCACGCTGCGCTTTAATTGCAGCCATCTTGCCGACTGGAGTCGTGTCGATCTCAGTCAGCTCCCGTTCTACTTCAATGCAGACGCTCCGCTGGCCTGCGCCATGCATGAAGCTTTTACCATGAACACGGCCCGCCTATGGTTGCGGATGCCGGGAGACATGGACAGAAGACCGCTCGACGGATATTTCACTGCGCTGGGCTTTGGTGATGACGATGACCTGTGGCCGAAGGGAAGCAGCAGCTTTAGCGGCTATCAGCTGTTGCTGGAGTACTTCACCTTCCGTGAGAAATTCATGTTCATGGGGCTGCATGGGCTGGAGACCGTGGCCTTTCCGGCTGAGCTCCCATGGTTTGAAATCGACGTGGTACTGGCGGAGCGCTGGGAGCATGATTTCAGCTTTACCGAAAAGCATCTGCGCCTGAACTGTGTGCCGGTGATTAACCTGTTCCCGCTGGAATCCGACCCGCTGACGCTCAACTCCCTGCAGACCGAATACATGCTGCGCCCAATGCGCGTGCAGGATGGCCATACCGAGATATACGCGGTGGATTCGGTAATGTCATCGAGCCAGCACACCTACGTGCCGTTTTCGAGTTTCCGCCACAAAGGTGGAATGATGCGTCATGAAGCGCCTGAATATTACTATCACACCCGCGTGCGCCGCGGTCCGTCCGGGCTGTATAACACCTGGCTTATCCTTGGCGGTGAAGCCTTTGATAACCACACCGTACCGGAAGATGAAAGCCTGTCGCTGACGCTCACCGGCACCAACGGCCAACTGCCACGACGAGCACTGCAGAGCACGGTGCTTGATACGGTGATGAAAACTACCTCGACCAGTATTGCCGTACGTAACCTGTGTGCGCCGACGCTGCCCTGTTATCCCCCGGCACAGGATCGTTTTCACTGGCGTGTGCTGAGTCATCTTGGCAGCGGCTTCCTGTCGATGATGGACAGCGCTGAAGTGCTGCGCGGTACTTTGGCGTTGTACGAGTGGACTGACAGCGAGATGAACCGCCGTCGTCTTGAAGCGATTATTGACGTGAAGCACAGCGAAACCGAGCGCTTTGAGCAGGGCTACCTGGTACGCGGTGTGCAGATTGAGGTGACGCTGGACAGCCACGGCTTTGCCGGGCGGGGCGATATCTGCCTGTTCGGCGAGATGCTGAGCCGCTTCTTCGCGCTCTACACCGATATCTATCTGTTTAACCGCCTGATTATCATCCTGCAACCAACCGGAGAGCGCCTGGAATGGGAAGAGAAGCACAATCGTCGTATTCCCGGCTGACCCCGCGGCTGGAAGCCGACCTTCACCGCATCAACTTTTACCGTTTATGCCAGTTGCTGGAGAAGCGTAATCCGGGCAGGCCGCTGATGGGCTCAACCAGCCACCCCGCAGATGACCCGGTGCGATTTGCACCACACCCCGGGATGGGCTTTCCGGCGAGCGAACTCAAAGCAGTTGAGTATGACGAAGAGAATGACAGTAAACCACCGCTCATCCGCGCGACGTTTATGGGGATGTACGGCGTTGATTCGCCGCTGCCAACCGCCTATCTCGACGACATCACCCAGCGCCGGGAAGGGCATGAGGCATTACAGGGCTTTCTGGATATCTTCAGCCACCGTATCCTGACTCAGTTTTATCGCATCTGGCGTAAATACTCTTACCCGGCCACATTCGAGCCTGGAGGGACTGACAGCATCTCGCAGTCGTTGCTGGGCCTGGTGGGGTTGGGCATTCCCGGTACGGCAAACCATATTGCCACGCCGGTATCCCGATTTCTTGCGCTGCTGGGCGTACTGCAACAGCCCGGTAAAACCCAGGAGGGAATGCAGGCGCTGGTGACGCTGCTGGCCCCGGATACCACTGTGAAGGTCAGCCCCTACTGTCTGCGCCCGGTGGAGGTCAGCCAGCCACTGGGCTTTTACGGTGATGACGATTTTCTTCTGGATGGCAACACGCCGCTCGGCGACGAAGCGATGGATGCCAACAGCCAGCTGCTCGTTGCTATCACCACGGAAAATGAACAGGAAGTACAGGGCTGGAAGCCGGATGGCCTGCTGTATCAGGACTTTCTGGTGATGCTGCGTGTCTATCTCGGCTGGCGCTTCAAGGCAAAAATCACCCTGACCACCGCCACTCGTCTGCTGGCCGCGCCGCCCCTTGGCGAAGTCCCATTCTGGCTGGGGATGAATGGCGTGCTGGGCGCGGAAGACGAAGGTCTCCCGGACGATATCCCGCAGACCTATACGACCGAACTGGGCTATTACACCGGACTTCAGCCCGCGACACCACAACAAGGAAACCGACGTGTTACGTACAAGTTTAACTAAAACCACGCGCTGGCTGTTACCGCTGCTGGCATTAAGCCTTGCAGGCTGCGGGGTGACGCAAAGCATCACCGATGGCACCAAATCGTCGTTTAATGCCGTGTTCTACAAAAAAATTAAGGTACTGCACCTCGATTTCACCGCCCGTGAAGCGCTGAATACCGATTCGCGCGAGAGTAACTCGCTGTCTGAACCGGTAGTGATCCGTATCTACCAATTGAAAGACCGCAAAGCATTCGACAAAACGGTCTACCAGCAGTTGCTGATAGACGGGGAGACCATTCTGAAAGCTGACCTGCTGGCAAGCCGTGATGTGGTGGTTAAGCCGGGCGGTGATGCGACCCTGAATATGCCGATGGAGGTCGATACACAGTTTGTGGCGGTGGTGGGTCTGTTCCGTCACCCGGATATGGTCAACAACACCTGGAAGCTGGTGATAGGCCGCGAAGAACTTGACCCGGATAAGCCGCGCATTCTGGAAGCCGGTAACAACCATCTGACGCTGCAACCGCTCAAGGACGAATGATGACCCAGGGACATAACACGCCTTCGCTGTATGAAATGCTGACCGGAAATTTTACCGGTGGTCTCAATCTCAACCAGGTCAGTGAAGAAAATCAGGTCATCCTCTCGGTACTGGATAACATGCAACGCATCCTCAACTGCCGTGCCGGCACTCTGGCGCATCTGCCAGACTACGGCCTGCCCGATATGACGAAAATCCTTCAGGGCATGCCGGGAACGGCCCATGAGCTCATGGGGACATTGTCTGCTGTTCTGCTCAAATATGAGCCTCGCCTGAAAAAAATAACGGTTGTCCTGCTGGAGCAGCACGTTCCTGGTGAACTGCGCTATGCCATTGATGCTGAGCTGAAGGGAATTGGCCTTGTGCGTTACGGCACCGAGTTTATGCCCGAGGGGCGGGTTCTGATTCGGCACCTCAAGAGGCAGGGTTGGCTTGAGACTGGAGTGTACTGACATGGAAAAGAATCGCATCAGCACCGGGGGGGACCCGCGTGCTTTCATGGAGTTCGGGCAGTTACGTGATGAAATTAGCAAGCTGACTCACCCTGCGCGCCCGGACGTTGACTGGCAAAAAGTTGAACAGTTAAGCCTCGCATTGTTTCGTCATAATGGCGTCGAACTGCAAACACTGGCCTGGTACACCGTAGCCAGAATACGTAATGCGGGACTGGAGGGACTTGCCGAAGGCACGGAACTTCTGGAGGCCTTACTGACGCACCACTGGAATGCAATATGGCCACAGCAAACCCATGCCCGCGTTGAGATCCTGGCATGGCTGTCTGTTCGCTTACAGCAAGAATTGCGTACGTTAACGCTGTCATATGCTGATTTATCAAAGGTGTATCGGGTTGAACAAAGTTTAAAACATGCCTGCGCAGTGCTGCAACGGCTTGAATTGAAAGCGCTTAGTAAACTGGAGGCTATCGTGACCTGGATGCACAATGCAGCTTTGCGTCTGGAGAAGTCCGATCCCGATTCGGGATCGGCCGTAGTGATGATACCGGCTCCAGGTGCAACAAATAACGTTGTGACGTCTTTGCCACAGTTGGTCTTTGTGGTTAATGAGCCAGCGTCGTCCGGGCAATCGAGCACAGCGGTTTTAGCGACCAAAATCGATCATGGAACCCGACGTATGTGGCTGGGGTTTGCTATCGGTGTCATGGTTACAGCAGTGGTGAGTACAGGCGCTTTTCTTGGTATCAACTATATGCGAGCTGACGGATATGAACTGGTTAAGCCATTGCCGCAGGTGCTGACACCTGAACAATTGTCCACATTGAAGCAGTCCTCAGATTTGCAGGGGAAGAAGCAAGATATAATTGCTGCAACGCAAGGGCAATTGGACGTTTTACATCGCTTGTCACCTTTGTGGTCGCGGGAATATGCTGCATCATTAGCGCAGCAGTTAGTCACTCTGTGGCCGGAAGAATCGCAGACGACAGTATTCACGAGCAGATTACAGAAACAGTTAATCACGGAAGCGTTGCCGGAAAGTGCTCTGCAAAACTGGCATAATGCCCAGCAGGGGCTGGAAGCGTTAACCGCCCAGCTAAATGCGCTTGATGAACGCAAGGGTAAATACCTGACGGGGTCGGAGTTGAAATCAGCCATTTTCACTATCCGCCGCCAGCTTGACCAAACGCCGCCGACAGAAGAATTGTTGCGTCAAATCGATGAGGAATTAAAAAAACAGGGGAGTGTATCACCCGCTTTGTATCAGCAGCTCGATATGCGGCTTAACCAACTTCTTAATCGTTATACGCTGCTGAAGCAAAATGCCATTCGAGGGCGGTAGCACTGGAAATAAGCCAGCCAAAGATCATCAACTGATTTAGTTGGTTATATAAAATTGGTTGATGATCTTCGCTATTAAATCATGAAAAATTAATAATAATATTCATCAGGGATTATTACTGAGTGCCCTAAAAGGTTAACGCCAGGATCTCTATCGGGACCCCTACAGTGCACACAGCCCATCACTGCACCCTGATGCCATAGACGCGTCCTCGGAAACAGACAGCGGCGTATCATCCAGATCAGGATGGGATGCTACCGCCAGCGCCAGGATAGTGCTGTGATCATTACCGCAGGGATAGATACTGTGTTTCGTGAGGGACGGGCATTTACAGTATTGAAGAATCCATCGAGCAACTGAATTACTGCTGCGACGTCGGCCATAGATAATGACGGTCAAACTGGAAGACCCGAATCATTCGTAATGCATTAATGCCGCTGGCTTTACGCGCGGCAAGTGTTTTGCCGGATTTTTGTGTGCCCGTTGGTTACCCGCGGTGTTTAGCGACCGCATCTTAAGAACTCCCCCTGGTGCTGGCACTCACCATTTCGAATGGTGATGAGCAGGTTACCAGCGTAACAATCCATAACCCCCGACTATTTCGCAAAAGAACAGAGCAAACCCATTATGAATCATGACCCAGCCAACTTAAGTAATCGCTTTCCCGTCCTTGGTTGTGCTGCCAGTAGCTTCCCCAAGGGAAGATTGTGCCAGGTACAGTTGCGTAAAATCACTGGGATCAATATTGCTTCTCAGCGTTCATGTCGAGCCATTGCATTCTTTATTTCATTATTCCAGCGATAACTCAATACATTAAGGTCGCTAGTGTCCAACAGCAGAATGATATTGGCTTCGGCGAAATAACGTTCTATTTCATGCTCGAAATCCTGCCTCAGAGCATTACGCCGGTCATGCCATGCGCTTTCAAGGTGAGATCCCGTCAGGTAAGCAGGGAGAAAAAGCAAAAGTGTGGATCCCGGTGAGCCGATTTAATCTGCCTAAGTACAGTCTATTTTTGTGGTCTAAAATATCGTATTTATTGCTTTGTTAGGTGTAAATGTCGCCTTTGGATTGGGTTGTCATGAAAATATCGTGTTTTTTGGTCTGAATTTTTGTTGAATCTATGTTTAGATTTCTAGGCGTAAAGTCTTTCGTATTAATTGCCACAGTTTAGCAATGAGTAATAGATGTTAGAAAATAATTTTATGGCTATTATTTAGCAAAAATTAAGGGTTCCAGGATGTACGAGAAAAGTTTTGCATTACTTGGTTTATATGCTTTTGGGCAAGTGATGGTTGTTTTGTTTTTCTGCATGTTGTGTTTACTCATAATCTATCTCACTAAATCGCGATGAATCTTCCAATTGTCATCTAATCTATTTTAATAACTGAGTTATTTATAATATAAAGATAACAATGATAATGTTTAAATCTTTTACTCATTTTTTCTAGGGATGTAGGTTTATGGCTGTCACAGTTCTTACCAATAATTCTTATTTAAGAATAGGAATTAAGGAGTTGATGCGGAACAGTAATTTAGTGGATGATGTAATTGTACTGGATCTTGACTCATTTAATTCTTTATATGAATTAATAGGTGAACTTGAGGTGTTGAGGTTACCCAAAAACAAACGGCTAACCTATGTAGGTAGCAAAAGCATTATTTTCAGGCTTATGGACAAACTGAACCCCATTCCAGTCAGTGAATCGTTATTGCGGATCAAAAACGATATTAGCGCTATCAAATTATCAACCTTCAAAGAACTGAAAGAGATGGTTAATCAGTATCACCAGCTTTCTCTACTAACGGTGAGGGAGCGTCAATGCTTACATGCTTTATGCCAGGAGGAGAACATTTTGCGCTCCGCAAAGCTTACCAACATGACCGAGAAAACTTTCTACACCATGGTCAGAAATGTAACAAGTAAGCTGAATTTGCAGGGGCTTTTGCAGTTGAGGGTCTTTTTATCAAAGGAATTTTAACGTTTAAAGATTGAGTTTTACTAAAACTAATGTCCCTCCTGCCATGATATTCTCCCCCCCCTTTTTTTATCATCACATCGCCTGACTACGTTGGGTGAAAATCTTCATATACATACTCTCGTGTCGTCTGTAACCGCCTACACCGCTCTCATTGGTGGCGGAATAAAAGCTTAGTTTTTTAAAGTATTTTATTCTGCCGTCATAATGATTCTGTACACTCTACCTAGAACCCTCTTTCCTATTTTTACCTTTCTTAACTTTGCTAATATTATATTTTCTTTATTCAGGCATTAAATATTTATTTGATGATTTAAATTAAAATTAAAAATTTTTATGTGTTAAATGTGTGTTTTTTGTTGGTTTTTATAGGTTAGATTTTAACTTTTGGTAACATATGTTGGTAAATTTAATTTGCTTGGTTTATAAGTCTGTAAAATTGGCAGCGTTTAGGTTTTTAATCTCGTGTTTTATAAAATAACAGAATATTATATCTAGATTTTAATGTGGGAGTGTTTTTGCAGTGATTATATTTTTTATGATTTTGTGTGTTTTTGATTTTTCCTTTAAATTCAGTGGCTTGGTTTATTTTTAATGGGGTTTGACTGCGCTGCATATGCTGTTTAATAATAAGCGCGTATTCGGGAGTGTATATTTTCGAACTACATTTCATTCTAAATAGACAGGAATGTCTCTAAATTCAGGAAAAGTACTTATTATGAAAAAAATTCTTCTTGCGGTAGCTATGTCCTCTGTAATGATTACTGGTGCACATGCCGCTGAGGATCAGGGCCACGGTAAAATTACCTTTAAGGGTTCTGTTGTTGATGCCCCATGTTCAATTGATTCAGAAAGCCTTGATCAGACCGTTCAATTGGGTGCTATTGCCAAAGGTGCTTTAGAGGACGGCAACCGTTCTACTCCTGTAGATTTCAGCATCCAGCTGCACGATTGTTCTTTCGACACCATCAATGAAGTGAATGTGGCTTTTAACGGTTATGAAGGTGATAAAACTCAGGGTCTGGATAGTTCCTTTGCAGTTACTGGTCAGGCTCAAGGTGTGGGCGTAACAATTACTGATATGGGTAGCAATGTAATTACTCCAAATACAACTGCAAAAGCGATCGTACTTAACGATGGCGATAACGAACTGCAGTTCCAGGCTTATGTTCAGGGTGCAACTACTTCCGGCGCTGTTGTGCCAGGTACGTTTACCTCTACTGCTAACTTCGTAATGTCTTACGAGTAAGTTTTAACTGTTGTTCTGACATTTAGAATAACAATACAGGCGCTGACAAATGTTTGCGCCTGTATTTAAATCGCCAATGCTGGTAAGCAGGAAAGAACAGTAGTTATGCATTATTTTAAAAAAATAAAATCTACAACCCTAACTTGCCTCTTGCTTGCAGCATGTTCATGTCATGTTACCGCTTCTCAACAGAGTCGTGGCCGAGTCAACATGCAGGGGAGTATCATTGATACTGCCTGCAGTATTACTATGGATGATCGCTACCAGACCGTGCAAATAACAACGCAACCTGTTGCGATGGTTATTCAGCCCACTGAAAAGGTAAGCGTTTCGTTTCATATTAATCTCGAAAGCTGCTCGTTACAGTCTGATGGTCCTCCCCCAAAACAGTGGAGCCACTTTCAGGTCACTTTCGATGGTTCATCTGATGACGGAAAGTTATTTAATGTTACAGGTGAAGCCAAAGGTATTGCGCTTGAAATTAGCGATCATAACGGGAATATAGCCATTCCTGGAAAGGCGTTACCCGCAGGAATGCTTTCACCGGGGTTAATGGCACTGAATTACCAACTTCATTTGAAAGGTAATGGCCAGGAAATCAGGCCTGGTGATTACTATAGTATTATTCGCTTTAAGGTGGATTATTTTTAATGAAACATAATCCAGGATGTTTGGGGAAAATTCGTCCGCTTGCGCTCGAAATATTTTTGGTACTTTCCAGTTGTCAGATTGCAGTGGCTGACGATAATGTTCAGTTTAATACGGATGTACTTGACCTTAAAGATCGTTCTCAAATTGATTTGAGCCAGTTTTCACAGGCCGGGTATGTGATGCCCGGGAGCTATACCCTGGCTGTTCAGATTAATAACAATACGTTGCCGGAACGAGAGATTCAATTTTTTGCCCCAGATGATGATGCAAATAAAAGCTATGCATGCCTGACTCATGATGTCGTGGAACAGTTAGGGCTGACGGAAGCTTCTGCCAAAAAGCTCACCTGGTGGCACAATAACGAATGTATGGACCCCGCATCTCTTCCCGGTATGTCTGTGGCTGGAGACCTCGGTGCCAGCGCGGTGAAAGTTAATTTACCCCAGGCTTATCTGGAGTACACCTCAGAAAACTGGGATCCTCCGTCTCGCTGGGATGAAGGGATCCCCGGCGTATTGTTTGACTACAGTGTGAATGGTCAGACAACTCACCAGCAACAGGGCAGCGATGCTAAAACGCTCAGCGGCAATGGGGTTGCCGGGATTAACGTTGGCGCATGGCGTTTTCGAGCTGACTGGCAGGGAAACTACAGTCATCAAACGAATAATAGTGGTGGTAATCAGCAGGACTGGAGCTGGAATCGTTACTATTTATACCGGTCGATAGCTGCCGCCCGGGCGAAATTGACCCTCGGGGAAGATTATTTATCCTCCGACATCTTTGACAGTTTCCGCTACACCGGGGCCAGCCTGATTTCGGATGACAGCATGCTGCCACCTAACCTGCGTGGTTATGCACCAGAGGTTACCGGGATTGCAAAGACCAATGCCAAAGTCACGATCAGTCAGCAGGGGCGAGTGATTTATGAAACTACCGTTGCTGCTGGTCCATTCCGTATTCAGGATTTGAGCAATGCCATCAGCGGTAAACTTGATGTGAAAGTTGCGGAGGAGGATGGCAGTAGCAGCCAGTATCAGGTTGATACTGCGACCATTCCTTATTTGTCCAGGCCCGGACGTGTGCGCTATAAATTTTCGACCGGTAAACCGTCGAATTATGATCATCACAGCCAAGGGCCGGTGTTTGGCACTGGAGAGTTTTCCTGGGGTGTCACTAACGGCTGGTCACTATTTGGTGGGGGCCTGACCGCAGGGGACTACACTTCACTCGCGTTGGGGGTAGGGCGTGATTTAATGGCCTTCGGTGCATTATCATTTGATATTACGCAGTCTCGGGCGGTAGTACCGGAAGAGGGGACAAAGCAAGGTGGTTCATATCGCCTTAGTTATTCCAAGCGTTTTGATGAGACTGACAGTCAGGTGACGTTTGCAGGTTATCGTTTTTCGGAACGAAACTTTATGAACGTAAACCAATACCTGAACGCGAAATATCAGGGATATAAGCAGGCTAATAGCAGCAAGCAGCTTTATACCATCAGTTTTAGCCAACAATTACGAGACTGGCGTACATCGCTTTATTTAAATTACAGCCATCAGACCTATTGGGATCATCCGACAAATAACACATATAATATATCAATGTCGCGATATTTTGATTTCATGATGTTTAAAAGTATGAGTGCAAATGTTTCCGCATTTCGCAGTGAATATAATGGCTTGAAAGATGACGGTGCTTTTGTCAGCCTTTCCATTCCATGGGGTGGGGGGGGGACATTAAGTTACGATGCATCCTACAGTGGTGGTACAAATTCTCAAAGGGCGACTTACTCTAATAGCATGGGTGACCATGACAATTATAGTCTGAGTGCGGGGGTAACACGAGACAATAGAATCAGCGGTAGCGGCTATCTATCGCACCAGGGCGATTTCAGCGAAATGAACTTTAACAGTAGTTTCGAGGGAAATCGCTATCGCGCTGCGGGAGCCTCTATGAGAGGCGGGATTACAGCCACGACGAAGGGAGCGGCATTACATCGCATTGGTGCTACAGGCGGAACGCGAATGATGGTGGATACCGGTGGCGTGTCGAATGTCCCGGTAAGAAATACAGGTGCACCGTCGTACTCAAATATGTTTGGTAAAACAGTCGTTGGTGATGTGGCGAGTTATTACCGCAATAATATTAATATAGATTTGAATAAATTGGGCGAGGATGTGGAAGCCACGCGTTCGGTTGTACAGGGAACTCTGACTCAGGGAGCAATTGGTTATCGTCGTTTTGGTATTATCGCCGGACATAAAGCGATGGCCATTATCAAACTAGCGGATGGCAGTACACCACCATTTGGTGCAACGATACTGAATAAAAATAAAGACCAGACGGGAATTATCAGTGAAGACGGTATGGTCTGGTTAACAGGTATTAAACCTGAAGAAACAATGGAAGTGAACTGGGATGGGGAGACTCAGTGTGTTATCACACTGCCTGCCACACTGCCAGATGGAAATTTGTTATTACCCTGTGTTGCCGACGTAAAATAATTAATCGGTGAATCGGGTAGATGATTATCAGTAATATTAATAGATAAGCGAAATATGAAAATGACTATTCAATCCCGTTTGGCCATTACCTCCAGGGCGTGTGCAATTACTCTGGTGTTAATGGGGCTTTCACAATCTGCGAATGCTGCCCTTGCTCTGGATCGCACTCGCGTGGTGCTGGATGGAGGAGATAACTCTGTCTCAATGGGGGTGACGAACCAGAATAAAGAGCTGCCATATCTAGCGCAGGTTTGGATTGACGATGCGCAAGGTAACAAGATTACCAGCCCTCTGACTGCGCTTCCACCCGTGCAGCGTATCGAACCCGGCGCCAAAACCCAGGTAAAAGTGCAGGCCACTCCTGGAATGAACCTGCTGGCGCAGGACCGGGAGAGCCTTTACTACTTTAACTTGCGTGAGATCCCGCCGAAGAGTAGTAAACCCAATACGTTGCAGATTGCATTACAGACGCGCATCAAACTGTTTTATCGCCCGGCAGCACTGAAGGTTGAGCCAAACAGTAAGCCTTGGCAGGAGCAGGTGACTTTGACTAAAGAGGGGGGCAAATATGTGGTGCATAACCCAACGCCTTATTTTATCACCTTTACCGCGGTGTCGACGGAATCAGGCGGGGAAAATATAAATGATTTCAAACCATTGATGCTGGAACCTATGGGGAAAGCACCATTAGGCGTGCCGGTTTCAGCGGTGGGCAACAGCCCTGTCCTGACCTATGTCAATGATTACGGCGGTCGCCCAAAACTGATTTTTAGCTGCGCAGGAAATAGCTGCACGCTTAAAAGCACTAAGGTCGGTTAAGGCCATTCTACCGGATGTTTTCGCGAAGGACGTCTGGTGGAAAATGGAGGGGTAAATGATGCGTACCAGACTGAAATTGCTGACATCGTTTTTAACGGTAGTTATGGTGGCACTGCCTGTCACCACTTTCGCTGTGGATCATTGGGATGTGGAAGGAGCGCACGGGGAAATTCATGTGCGTGGTGCATTGACCGAAGGCGTATGTCACCTCGATATGATTTCCCGCTGGCAGGATGTTGAACTGGGAGCGACGCCCACTATCGAGTTGCAGCATCCGGGCGATCGCAGTGCAGCCGTTACATTTTTGCTGCGTCTGAAAGATTGCACCCGTAAAGGCGGCAGTCTGGTGGATAAACGAACCGGCAGTCTCGCCTGGGACGCTATTCAGCCCGTTCTTTCCGTTCGATTTCAGGCGCAGGCAGACGCTGATAACCCCGAGTTGGTTGGCGTAATTGGCGTAAAAGGTATAGGCCTTCGTTTGACGGATCACCGGGGGCTGGATGTTCGCTTAGGCGAGCAGGGGCCGGCTCAATTTATCTCACCAGAACAGGATGAACTGGTTTACAGCGTGAGCGTAGAGAGAACTTCCGCCCCACTTACGGCTGGTGAGTACTACGCCACGGTGAATTTCGCACTGGAGTATGATTAATGAACGCCCGGATGATTTTGGCCGTGTTGTTGGGTTATATGTCTATTATGCCTGTTCACTCAGTGGAAAATAATATTCAAATCACCGGCAATTTAGTCACCGAACCCTGCACGTTAGCTCCGGAATCAGCGGATATTCCACTGGATTTTGGCACGATTGTCGGTAAGTACTTTCAAACGGCTAAGCGCACGCCGGGTATTCGTTTTTCTATCAAGCTCACTGATTGCGATACCAGTATGGGCAACAGTGCGACGGTTACCTTCCTCGGGGCGGAAAGCGGGTCCTTACCGGGGCTATTGGCCACCAATAACGGTGAGGAAAATGGTCTGGCTTTCGGAATTGAAACCTTGCCAGATGCCGATTCGGAAGTGGCACCACAATTGATCCCCATTAACAAGCCAAGTCCGCTCTTTCTTCTGAGCAACAAAGAGTCGGTGATTACCTTACAGGGGTATATCGAGGCGGAGCCAGAGGCTATTGAAACTAACACTGTAAAGCCTGGGCCCTTCGCAGTGACGGCGACTTTTAAGGTGGATTATCCGTGAAGAGAAGAAACTGGGGCTTAATTACCCGAACGGTAGTGTGCCATCCCTTGTTGTGGGGCTCATGGATTTACCGTTTTGGGTTGGTCTTACTAATCCTTTTGCTATGTGCTGCAGGCATGGCGCATGCCGACAGTAGCTATGCAGCGAATCGGTCTGAAATAAATATTAATATTTCAGGCACGATTGTCGTGACAGGCAAATGCACCTTCAATCAGGGGGGAGAGCTACTGGTCGATTTTGGTGATATCCGTTTTAGCTCCACGAGTAATGAATTAGGAAGAACCTATATTGAACCGCTGGTCAGTGATATGACCTGCTCGGGTGATTCGGCGGGCTCGGCGACGATGAAGCTTTCCTCAAAAGACGGCAGTTCGCAAGATTACAACGGCAATAAATTGCTAAAAGTCGGTATCGAAGGCGGGGTGGCCGCCACAGGACTTGGGATCGCACTTAAAGTGAATGGACAGATTCAGGATGTGAATACGCCGTTTGCCGTGGAGGTTGGGCAGTTTCCCACTTTGGAAGCTCAACTGGTGCAAACAGACGTCAGCAATAAACTGATCAGCGGTAATCGAATTACCTCCTCCGCCACGTTATTAATGGCATTTGATTGAGAGGGGGAGGAGAAATGAAGATGAAAAAATTCATCCTGATGCTGGCTTTCATTTTTTTTGGGACAGTATCGTGTAGCATGCTGGCTATTTCGAAGCAAACGGGAGACAGCGTGGATTTCACCTTTACCGGGCTGCTTCAGGCTATGACGGCATGTTCCATTAATAATGACCGGACCATTGAAATCGCTTTTGGCAACATTGGGATCAATAAAATAGAAAGCGAAAATTATACACGAAACATTGACTACGAGCTTGATTGTGGCAGCGTTGGCGGAGCGAATACGGTTTTATTGACCCTTAAGGCAACACCAGTGCCATCTGACGGTAGTATTATTGACTCTGGTCGCAAAGGCCTATGGATCCAATTTTATAAAGATAGCGTTCCGCTGAAACTGAACGAAGAGTTTAAGGTTGAAAACGTTACTGCTCCACCTAAGTTAATGGTGAAACTAATTACTGATCCCGCAGAGGATCCTGAAGAAGGCCCGTTTTCATGCACTGCTACCCTTATAGCAGAGTATATATAATTATGAGTTTTATAAAAAAATACATTTCTTTTCTTTTCATTGGATTTTATATCGCATTGTAGTCTTGCGTGTTCTTCGGTGTTTGGGATTGGTGCTGCAAGTAAAAATAATCTCTGTAAACAAGGCGCTTTAGGTGCCTTAGAATTTAGCCATCAGACTGGTGTTCTCATTAAATTTTTTAGTAAAAGGTTGTGTATGCTTGACGCTCTTTTATGCGATATTTGTGAGTTAAAACGACTTCAGATTCTGGAGAACGCAGTTATTCATTATAGTGACGGTATTTTTACTCTTGAAAGAAGAGCATTGGTCGGAAAGTTCCTTCTGGAGAATAATAATCCTGAAGTGGCTAAAATACTGGCCGATATTGCACGCTATCTTCATGAGCTTATAGAAGCGGGCAAGTTAAGGGATAGTCCTCTTTATAGTGCTGATGATTACCAAAAACCACTAGACTCGTTAATTAGGGGGTGATTATTCCTTTTGTTTTCCAAAGTGGTCGAGATGTTTTTTTTTATATCGTGCTGGCCTTTCTTTTCATTGCCATTCAATTTCCAACAGATAATGTTACTTCTGTAGGGCTTAATTCAGCGCACAGTGTTGTTACCTGGGGAGTAATTGCTTTGCAGTCTTTGGTTATTGTTATCCGTCAATGGAGTAATTCTGCATTTCGCGGAGGGAAATATTACCACTGGCTGCTTATGGCTCTCATTTTAATGAATATATCACTATTCATCGTACATGATAACGGATGGCGAATTAATGCTCTATCCAGAGCTGCATTTATTATTTTTATGACGGTTTTTTTTGGGTTACTGCTGCAATGTAAGTTGACGTGGTTTGATGCACGAGTATTTATTGGGGCAATAGCCGGTGCCGCTTTACTTCAGGCCATCGCTGCCATCCTTCAGCTCTATGCGCCTTATTTTTCATGGCGCTGGTTGCATCACAATCCACTGGCGGCGGAAGGCCGGCCATTAGGTATGTTTGGACAGGTAAATCTTCTGGGATCATTTTTGGCGACGGGCCTCGGTGCGACGCTGTGGTCCGTGGTGCAATGCCGCCGTAAAAATTCAATTTTTGCCTGGGTTGTTATTCTATTGACGATCGGTTTCGCCCTTTATTTGACCCACTCCAGAACAGGATGGCTGGGGGCCACTATTGCCATGGTGGGGCTGGTTATTTTTTCTCCGGCGAAAATGCGTCGAAAAACAATACTACTGATAACCGGCCTGATCGTTGGCTGCTGGCTACTGGTGCAAATCATTCCATCGCCAGGGATCCCAATTCTCGTGCCAGCTGAACACCAGATGCAATCCCAGGCTGATAAAACGGCAATAAATTCTGATGCAAAAGATGCATCGGCTTTCAGCCTTGAGCGCATGCGGGCTGAATCTTCCATCCAGCGCAGGCAAATGCTGGAAGGAAGTGTTGCGTTGATAAAACAGCATCCTCTTTTGGGTGCGGGGGCTGGCAGTTTTGAAAGCGTGTGGCCTGATGCGCTCGCAAGTACGGGGCAAGTTTCCAGCTTTGAGCATACGGTGACGCATCCGCACAATGAAATACTCTTCGTGTTGGCTGAAGGCGGCATTGTGGCATTGAGCGGGCTGCTGTTGTTTGCCGGCATTTTTTGCATCCCTTTGATTAAGGGGTCGCATCGTTCGCGTACGATCTGGGCCCTCACGCTGCCTATTGCCCTGCACTGCATGACAGAGTATCCGTTTTATCTGTCAGCCGTGCATGCCGTCATTTTTTTGCTTTTGCTTCGTCTGAGCTGGCCGGTTCGTTTGCTTAAACCTCGGGAAGTTTCACTCAGCCTGAAACGCTTCATCCTGATTGCAGTGGGGGGCCTCTGCTTATGGGGCATGTTTTTTTTGCATACGGCCTGGCAGACGCGCGCAATCCTGCGCACCGCTGAAATAAGTGGGTTAACGGATACTGAGCTACTGAAGGATGTACCAAATTCAATCGCACAGTATGACCGATTGCAATTTAACCGGTGTGTCAGTGAGCTTATGGCTTTCAATCAGACCCGAAAAACCTCTCATTTGAATCAATTTGAACGCTGTGCCAGCGCGTGGCTGCATGTGCATAACGACGCCAATGTAACAGCGTCGTTAATTACCATTGCAAAATCGAAAGGTGACCTGGAGGCGGCGGAGCAATGGCGCATCCGGGGGCATCGTGATTTTCCTTTCGATCCCCGCTTCCTCCGAGGTGATCTTTGAAACTCTGCTTTATCGTTAACGATGCGGCCTATTTTGCCTTGCATTGGCTGGACCGCGCCTGTGCGGCGAAAAAGGCCGGTTATGACGTTCATCTTTTATGCCGTCAGGGTGATGAGTTTGTTATGCGCCAATTGCATCAGGCAGGAATTCACTGGCATGAAATTTCACTGAAAGGCCCGTCAGCAAGCCCGTTTAACCTGATACAAAGCGGATTGCAAATATCGCGTTGGTTGCGCCGTTTGAAGCCTGATCTGGTGCATTGTATTACGCTAAAACCCTGCCTGATTGGTGCCGGTCTTGCTGGCCGCTGGCCGGTAGCACTGACTTTCCCTGGATTAGGCCGCTTGTGGAGTAGCACCTTTCTGTTCGCGAGACCGGCCAGGGCAATCATTGGATGGTGGTGGCGTAGGGCTGCTCGAAAACCTCAAACCCTGCTGGTGTTTGAGCACGAAGGCGATCGCAAGACGCTCATGGACAGTTGCGGTATCACAATATCCCGCACGATGGTGACCGGTTGCTCAGGGGTTAATCCCGATGCTTTTCCTTATTCGTCTTTCCCCAGAAATCGCGTACCGGTTGTGTTATTTGCGGGGAGGCTCATTCGCCCTAAAGGGCTCGACACGTTGCTTAACATTTGTCGACAGTTGCGCTCAGAGGGCGTTGCTCTGCGCCTGCAGGTGGCAGGACTCGCAGCCCCAGGTGATGTGAATCGTATTCCCGAAGCAGAGCTCGTTCAGCTTCACCACGAGGGGGAGATTGAGTGGTTGGGGGCACGACATGATATGCCAGCGTTGATTGCTCAGGCCAATATTATTGCGCTTCCATCGCGTTATGCAGAAGGGGTGCCGCGCATTCTCCTGGAGGCGGCCAGCTGCGGTCGTCCTTCAGTGGCTTTTGATCGCGGTGGATGCCGTACCATTTTACCCGCTGATAACAGTTGTGGCGCGCTGATAAAAGATGGCGATGATATTGCGTTTGCTGCTGCCCTGAGGCGGCTATTGCAGGACCCTGCTTGCTGTGAACGCAAGGGTGAAGCAGGACGACAGCGTGTGCTTCATTCTCTGACGGCCTCTCATGCTGCGGCTAAGAACCTCTCTTGTTATGAGCGAGTGCTGAGTCTCTCCGCGATCTCTGGCGTCATGGAACTTGAAAAATGAAACGTTTTATTTTGTCGTTACTGTGGCAGCGGGATCTTATTCGTGTGCTGGTCCAAAAAGAGATAAAGGTACGCTACAAAAACAGTCTGTTCGGCTGGCTGTGGTCTGTAGGGCACCCGCTGATGTTCGGGGCTATTTACTGGCTGATCTTCGGGCAGGTCATGCGGGTGCCTATTGCTGATTACCCGCTTTTTTTGTTGTGCGGTCTTTTTCCCTGGCAGTGGATTACGTCCTGCCTGAGTACGGCACCTGCTTTGTTTTTTGTAAATAGTGCCATTATCAAAAAAACCACCTTTCCACGCATAGTCTTGCCTATTACTCAGGTGTTAACGGAGGGGGTACATTTTTTATTTAGCCTCCCGGTGCTGGCTCTATTTTTGCTGGTCAGCCGTACAGGTTCAGAACCTACATTTGCCTGGCTATGGGGCGGAGCACTGCTGTTTTTAGTGCAATTTATTCTTCTGACTGGACTGTCTTGTCTTTTATCGTCACTAACGTTGTTTCTGCGCGATCTTGAACGCTTTGTACAGCTTGGGCTGATGCTCTTGTTTTACGCCACGCCGGTGCTTTATTCGCCTGAAATGGTACCTGCACGCTGGCAATGGCTTCTCAATCTTAATCCATTGGCACCTTTGATTCTGGCATGGCGTGAACTTTTTATGCATGGACGACTTTCTGGCGAACATTTGCTGTCAATGTTTGTGTTTTCCGTCGTGATGTTACTGGTTGGATATCAAGTGCTCCGTAGGCTTGCTCCCCGATTCGCGGAGGTTTTGTGATGTCATCGACGGTTGAACTTGTCAAGGTAAGTAAGAGCTACCCGCTTTGGCACCACCTCGGTTCTGGTCTTAAATCGCTATTGCTACATCCAGGACAGCTTAAAGCTCTGATCAGGCAACATCAGCACACAGCGCTGGAAAATGTGAGTTTTCGTATTCGTCGTGGAGAATCCGTGGCGCTGATAGGCCGCAATGGCGCAGGGAAAAGTACGCTATTGGGACTTGTCGCAGGCGTGCTTTCCCCTACAACCGGACAGGTAAAGGTATGTGGCCGCGTAGCCTCAATGTTGGAGCTGGGGGCCGGATTTCATCCTGAGCTCACCGGTCGGGAAAATATTGCTCTAAATGCAACGCTGCTGGGTCTGCGTCGGGAGGAAGTTAAACGAGCGATGCCGGCGATTATCGATTTCGCTGAACTTGGACGCTTTATTGACGAACCGGTACGAATCTATTCCAGCGGAATGTTAGCCAGGCTGGGTTTTGCGGTTATGACTCAAATCTCTCCGGATATTTTGCTTGTAGATGAGGTACTTGCCGTGGGGGATGCTGCTTTCCGCCAACGCTGCTATGAAGTACTAAAACGCTTTCGGGCCCAGGGCGTCACCCTTCTTTTCGTCAGCCACAATCCAAAGGATATTCAACAATTCTGCGATCGCGTGCTGTGGTTCGAAAACCATCAGATGATTGCCGATGGCTCACCAAACGACATTCTTCCACTCTATCAAGAAGCTATGCAGCAGGAAGCGAGTAAAAAATGAAAAATAAAAATATCTATATCGTAGGGGCTGGTTTATCCGGCGCGACCATCGCTCGGCTGCTGGCCGAACAGGGTGCTCAGGTTAGCATCTTTGAACAACGTGACCATGTCGCGGGAAATTGCCACGATGAACGATGCCCGCATACTCAGGTGCGTGAGCACCGTTACGGACCGCATATATTCCATACCAACGATGAAGAAGTCTGGCAGTTTGTCCAGCGCTTCGCACGATTTATGCCATATCAACATCGTGTGTTTACGACCAGCCAGGGGCAGGTCTGGAATTTGCCAGTAAATTTGCACACCTTAAACCAGTTTCGCTCAGCGGCAATGACGCCCAATGAAGCGCGAAAATGGCTTGCTTCAATGACGATTTCAACGCCTGACGGCGCAGAAAATCTTCAGCAACATGCGCATGAACTTATGGGGGCCCCCCTTTATGAGACGTTTTTCCGTGATTACACCGAAAAGCAGTGGGGATGTTCGGCTACGCAGCTTCCGGCTTCTATTCTCAAGCGCCTTCCATTCAGGTTTGACTATACAGATGGCTATTTTGATAGCCGTTTTCAGGGTATGCCACAGGACGGGTATACCGCGATGGTTCAATCTATGCTGCAACACCCCAATATTAAGGTGCAGACTGACGTCACTGTGACGGCAGAAATTGCACGTGAGTTGATGGAGAAAGGACATGTTTTCTGGTCCGGTCCACTTGATGCCTGGTTTAATCATGATGCGGGTCGCTTGCGCTGGAGGACGTTGGATTTTATTCGGGAGGCTGCAACGGCTGACGCTCAGGGGTGTGCCGTCATGAATTATGCTGATAAATCTGTTCCCTGGACGCGCATTACTGACCATGCGCGTCTGAGTCCCTGGGAGCAGCATCAACAAACGCTTTTAGTCAGGGAAATCCCTCGGGAGGCCAAAGAGAATGATATCCCTTATTACCCGCTGCGAATGGCAGATGATGAACGGCTGCTGACTCACTACCGCGAACGTGCTTCGGCTCTTACTGGTGTGACATTTATCGGGCGATTAGGGACTTATCGCTATATGGATATGGACGTTACGCTACGCCAGGCCATATCGATCGCGAAGCATTTTATAACAACCCCAGCAGGTGAGCGCTTTTTGGCCTGGCCGGATGCTAACGCATGAAAGTGGCTGCGCTGATTGTTACCTTTAACAGGTTAACGATGCTGAAAAGGACGCTGGTCCACACGCTAAATATGTCATTCGACCAGGTGCTGGTGGTTAACAACGCCTCCACCGATGGAACCAAAGAATGGCTGGATAGCCTGGATGAGCTAAGGCTGACTGTATTGCATCAACCTGAGAATCGTGGTGGTGCGGGTGGCTTTGCAGCAGGATTAGAAGCGTTAACGGCGGTGACGGGTTGGACGCACGTCTGTCTTTACGATGATGATGCGCAACCTGCACCGGATTGGCTTTGTGAACTGGCAAAGCAGCCTCAGGCCGATATTTGGTTGAGTCATGTTCGAGATGCACTCAATCAACCTTGCCGAATGAACATGCCGTTTAAGCGTTTGCCGCAAACATTACGACAATCGTTGGGCTATCTTTTCTTCCCTGAGCGATGGCTGCCCCGAGAGCCCAATATAACGTCGGTCTGTACGCTGACGTTTGTGGGTTGCTGCGTTGAGCGTAGAGTCGTACGGCAATTGCTGGATGTACTGGATACAAGATTGTTTCTTTATTTTGACGATTTGGCCGCCGGAGCCGCGCTTGCAAGACAAGGTGTCAGGATGCTGTGGTGTCCATCGCTACGATTTCAACATGATATTAACAGCCGCAGCGGCGTCTCTCCCGAGCGCCGTAAGTTATTAACACGAAACCTTTTGTGGCTATCAAGAACCCGTTCGGGTGCTCCATGGAATAACAATGTCACTGCGTTGAGGGTGCTTGAGCAATTGGCTGGCGCAATGAGTGGCCCTGAAAAACTCCGCAATATATGGCACTGGGGTATAGGGCTTCGTGACGGTCTGGCTGGTCCGGGGGAGGAAAATAATGTCTGAACCCGTGGTCCGTTTTTTCGTATGCCATCATCGCCCGGCACCATACTTTCGAAATCGTTATTTTACACCCATTCAGGCAGGGCGATCTGTTGTTTCAACTCGTCTTGATTACGCGGCGGGGGACGACGAAGGGGACAATATTTCGTCTCAAAATCCCTTCTGGAGTGAGCTTACGGCCCTTTACTGGATATGGAAAAATGTCGATGCCGACTGGTATGGGCTGATGCACTATCGGCGCATGCTGACGTTTCGTAAGAATAAGATCCTGAACGGAACATTCTCTAAACTGGATGAAAATACCCTCCATTATTTCGGCTGGACGGAGAAACAGGTCAATGAGTGTCTGGAGTCATATGATGTTATGACCGCTCCTGCGCTACCGGTACATCCCCCTGGGTTGCCTGAACAGATAATGACGGTAGCAGAGTATTATCATCGTGCACATCATGGTGCCGATCTGGAAAGCATAGTTGAAAGAGTGAAGCGAGACTGGCCAGATTTCTATCTCCCTCTGATTGACTGCCTTTCACGAACTTCGATGGTCACGGGTAATCTTGTGGTGATGCGACATCCTTATTTTCAGGATTACTGTTCGTTTCTTTTTGGAGTATTACTACCGGAATCGCAACAACGCTCTCTTGAGCATTACACGCATTATCAGCAGCGAGTTTGGGGCTTTCTTGCCGAGCGTTTGACGCAGGCCTGGCTCATTGCGGCTCAGCAGCGTTGGCCAGAGATGAGGATTGGGCAAACAGGGGTAGCAACGGGCGTTTCTCCTGCATACCTCAAGCCTTCTCAACCCGTAGAGCCAGATCGAAGCCAGTTGATTGATGAGGCAATACAAGTCGCTATCGCAGTCGATGACGCCTATGTTGTTCATGCCGATACATTCTTGTCATCGCTGATTACAGGGCTACATCCGAAACAAAGACTCATCATCCATTTACTGTGCGATGAAACATTATCTCAAAAAAGCAGAGCGCTCCTGTCCAACGAAAGGGGTGACAACATCCGCTTTCAGTTTCATCAGGTTTCACATAACTCTCTTGAGTATCTCCCCAATAACCGACGCCATATTAGCCATCGAACGTGGTATCGACTATTGCTTGCGGAATTGCTTACTGATGTATCCCGAGTGCTGTGGTTGGATGCGGATATGGTGGTATGCGGCAACCTTCTTCCTCTCTGGCAGTATGATTTGCCGGCAAATGTAGTAATGGGAGCCTGCGCGGATGAGGGCGGAAGAGATCAGGCGCAGAGGCTTGGTATTGAGAGCCTTTACATTAATGCTGGGGTACTCCTTATCAACCTGGATGCACTCAGAGCGCGTTATCCGTCTCCATTAAAAGAATACCTGACCATTTATTACCGCTTTCAGCAAGTTATTCGATTGCAGGATCAGGATGTGCTGAATTTGGCGCATCAGGGAGAAATTCATACTCTGCCTTTAATTTACAACGTCCAGACGCGTTGTTACTTGCCGGACATCCTGACACCTTCTTTTAGTGCCCAGGAGCACGTTGCAGCGCTGGCCGGACCCGTCATATTACATTTTACAGGCCCGGATAAGCCATGGCTTCCTGGCTGTCGTCATCCGCTTCGACGCGAGTATTTTAGGCATTTAAGAACGCCCCGCACTCCAATGGGCAAGCTTCGGTTTACGTTATCGGATGGTTTAATTCGCATTTATCGCCATCTGTGGTTTCGGATCGGAGGGCAGAAGATACAGGATTGTATACGAGGTTCACGGCGTCTGAGGGCGCTGCGCCGGGCGTATAGCATCTACCAGAATTTAATTTTTAAGTGAGAGGGAATTAACCTGAAACCTGACATTATTCTTGATACTCGCAGTGCAGAAATACCGGTGGTGAGCATCGTCGTTCCTGTTTATAACACAGCTGCTTGGGTAGAAATGACGCTTGCTTCATTGTCCTCATCATTACTGACTAATGCTGAATTGATCGTCATTGATGACGGCAGTACCGATGATAGTTTCAAGTGTTTGCCGGATTTGTTGGCGAAATTTCCAGGACAGGTTCTTCTGTTGAAGCAACCCAATCAGGGACTGTCGGCTACTCGTAATAAAGGGGTGTGTCTGGCAAGAGGTGACTGGATTGCTTTTTGTGATAGTGATGACTGGTTAAATGCATTAACGCTAATGGTGGCCATTGATCGTGGTGAAAGGAATCATGCTGATGCTGTTTTTTGGCGCAGTATGGTTTATGACGATATTAATCAGACACTGTCTCCTTTCTATGATGAAAAGAGCTATTCTCAGTCGCGCAAGTATTGTGATGATGGGGTTACTACGTTTATTGCGGCCCCTGAATTATTAGGTCTTGAGCCAAATATTAATACCGGAGTTTATCGGAGGAATTTTTGGTTGCACAACGTTGGCTTTTTTCGTGATGGCAAAGTATTTGAAGATTTGGTTCCTCATTACCGTGTTCTTTTTAGCGAAGGAAAAATAATGTTGATGGACATAGTCGGTTACTATTATCGGGTAGGAAGGCCCGGTAAAATCACGGAGGAACGAAGCCATCGCCGACGCGATATGGTAGACGCAGTAGCGGGAGTCATTGACGCAGTGCCTGCAACACTTTCCAGTAATCATTGCAGAATATTAATGGGGCAGCTATTACGTATGTTGCACTGGAGTGGCGTCGCTTCTCTACCCGAAGATCGCAAACCCTACTATGTTGCATCGTGTTCGCTGTTTGAGCATGCCCGTCCGCGTCAGGTGCTTGCTACGGCATTCAAGGCTGGGTTGCCAGCGGGGCAGGCCATTATTGCTTTGGCGTTGTTAGTGGGTAGCTCACATGGACTGTCTCGACTGGCTGCTGGCTACCGATGGAGCAGTCTGCCGTTTTTGGTCCCCGGTTTACTGTTTCGTCCGATGTTATGGCTCGGTATCTTTCGTCTGATGGGGAAAATGATTAAAGGCGGTTCACAATGAAAGTTATTTCTTCCTGTATCGATGGCAGACACCCTTATTTTGCTCAGCGTCCTGATATCCCACTGATTATCATTCCGGGTGACAAATTGATTAGCCCAAATATGATTAATTCATTAAAAGAGCATGAGGCACCTATCTGGATTGTGGACTCAGAATCTGCTGGCCAACGAAGGTGGAGTTCGTTACTTTCGCATTCAGATATTTATGTCGTGTCAGATATAAATCAGCTTATTAATAAATCTCCTGTAGATAAGAGATACGAACTCTATGCTGTGCTGGACCAAAACAACTCGGAACAAATAAAAAAATTAATTCTTTCTCACGCTCCAGATATTGTCTGCGGCGTTCTGGAACGTTCAGCGGGAGACTGGCTGCAATGGTACCAATTTTCAGCGAAACATTGTGAGCGTTTTAGCTGGTGGGTGGATGAAGCTTCAACGCAAGTCAGTGGGCGCTTGTCTTCAGTACCCGTTAGTGTTGTCGTACCTGTCTATAATGTTGTCGATTGGCTGGATGAGTGCCTTTCATCATTAGCTCATCAGGATTTGGACGGGCTGGAAGTCATTGTTGTTGATGATGGTTCAACCGATGGTAGTGGGGAAATTGCAAAAAAATGGCAGATACAATATCCGCAACGCTTCAAAACGATTCATCAACAAAATTCTGGGTGTGCGACTGCACGAAACACCGGTCTTTCAGCTGCTCGGGGAACATTTACTGGGTTTGTTGATAGCGATGATTTTGTTGCACCGAACATGTTTAGCTCTCTATTCCGTTCTGCTGTGCTGCGTCAGTCTGATGTGGCTCAATGCGGCTGGACTGAATTTTATCCCGATGGTGGGAAGGTGGAATGCCTGGGTAATGAGAATGCGTTGCTTTGTGATGAGTTAAGTTCGCGTCCCACGATTTGGCGTAAGATCTACCGTACAGCGATGCTGAAAGAAAAGGCGATTGTATTCCCGGCACATATTCGTCGTTTCGATGATCTTCCTTTTCAGTTTGAAGCATTGTTCGCAGCCCGAAAGTTAACAACGATTACGGATTGTCACTATTTTTACCGTCAGGCAAGGCCAGGACAGGATATCGGCATCAAGGATGAACGCTTATTGGTACATGTTGAGCTTTTCGAATGGCTTATGTTGCGCCTTAAACCAGAGATAACACGTTCCACGGCAATGCAAGCTTTTAGATTGATGTTAAATACACACTATTGGGGATGGTTTATTATTGAAGAGCCCCTAAAAAAACATTACCTGAACAATATATTCAAACAATGCCTTGGAGCATCATTTCCACTCACTCATTTTGAGCGATTCTTACTGGCAAGGAAGATGGGAAGTAAAATGTTTAACTTTTATATGCGTTTAACCCTCTGTAGCCTGGTGTCCAGATTTGGTTTAAAAGGCAAAAGTAATGGTTAGATCTCTGATCACAATGGGTATTCGTAGAGTATTTCCTGGGATAACTCTGCGTTATAGGCGGCTTATAGACTCAATTAACGCCATTTTAAGCAACAGTGTTCATCAACAATCGCAGATAGACTCGCTCTCTTCTCAGCTGAATGATATTCGCCAGAAACTTTTGGTTGTATCGCAATCTATTCATCATTCTGAGCGTCTGATAATGAAAAGAAAAGCACCATGGCGTTGTGTTTTTCTTGTCCACAGTGTTGAAATATGGAGTAGTTTGCACGCTGTTTGGCTCGCAATGAGTAAAGATCCTCGATTTGATCCGATAGTTGTGACTATCCCGCGAAAGTATCCTGGAAGCGAAAAGCTTTGTAATGAAGAGAATACCCATAATAGCATGAAATCTAAAGGTATTCCGCATATCAGGATTATCTCGGGAGATCTTTTTGATGACTTGTCTACTCTTCGAGCATTAGAACCTCAAATTATTTTTAGACAATCACATTGGGATGCTGATATATCGCCAGCTTTTGCTGCCGAATGGCTTGGTTTTGCGAAGATTTATTATATAGATTACAGTATTGCCCCGATTCATGTCTCAGGATTTCGGGCGAGTCCTTTGTATCGACGAGCCAGTGGAATATTTATTGCGAATGATGCAATACGCGAGTTTATGCCATCAACATTACCCGTAATCACTTCTGGGCATCCACGAGTTGATTATTTGTGCCACGCAGAACCCATCTGGCCGATAAATACAGGAAATAACTTTAAAATAATATGGAGTGCTCACCACTCCACGGGTACTGAATGGACCAATTTCGGTACATTTTGGATGGTGAAATCATTTATGCTGAATCTGGCACAGGTGCATCCTGAAATTGATTTTTTGTTCAGTCCTCATCCTGCGCTTGTCAGCCAAATGCAATCAATTTCAAACACATCCTCTTCAGAGTTTGATGTATTTTGTGCCAGATGGTGTGCATTACCGAATACAGGAGTACTTACAAATGGCGACTACGCCGGTCCGTTCAAGGCTTCCGATTTACTGATCGTTGATGGGATTAGTTTTCTGCTTGAATACCAGCTTAATCAAAAGCCTGTATTGTTTTTAGAGCGTGAAGATCATAGCCCCTTCAATGCATTTGGCGTTCACGTCAAGAAAGGGGTTCATCCTATCCCAGCAGAGCAGCCAGAGATGTTAGTCCCATGGTTAGATCATTTTTCATCCGGAGGTAAAGACCCGTTGCAAAATGAGCAGAAAGCCTTGTGCGAAACGTATTTCAACCAACAAAGGGTGCCAGAAGCTATACTAGAAAGCATTGCTAATGACATGGCAGCATCATCAAAATAAAAATAAGTAGTATAAATTTCTGCAAGTTAGAACTGTAAGGACTATAATTTATCCATTATGTTGATACGTATCTGCATCAAATGCTGATCAATTTGTTAGAGACATTTATCAAAATGAAATTTTTGATTAACAATTCTATAGTTTACAATCCTGATGATGGTTCTTTAGTTAACAAAAATAGTGCGGACGATATTATTGTTTTACCACATATGGCTGCACGTGTTCTTACATGCTTGTTAATCAACGCAGGGAAGGTTGTCCCCAGAGAAGCGATTTTTGATTATGTATGGTCTGGAAATGAGATGCTTGCATCAAATAACAGTCTTACTCAATATGTTTCTTTTATAAGAAAAACGCTTACAGACTTGGAATGTCAAGAGGAGTTAATTAAGACAATACCACGCGTTGGTTTTTATTTATCTGGCGATAATGTTAGTAATTATAAAGATGGTGGTTTTAGTTTGCTCAAGGATGTTTTTTTTCGTAAATATCTTTTTGCAATTCTAAGTTTTATGATTTTGCTTATGGTTTTATTATATCAGATTTTTTTCCTTAAAGACCGATTAACAAACAAGGAGCTCTTTTATTTTGGTAAAATAGATTCTTGTAAAATTTACACGCTTAAAAAGGTAAGCGAGCATGATTTTGCATCAATTCGCTCCAGGATTGAGAAGATGGTTGAAAATGAAAATTTCAACATAGCCTGTACTAAGGGTTTCTCGTATGTGTATCAATCTGATGAACGTATTTCACTAGAGGGTAAGGGGCGGGAATTTATTAGTCGTTGCAATATTTCTGGTGAGAAAGATAATATTATTTCAGCTTGCAATGGAGTGTATATCAATGCGCGCAATTATTAAGTTAACCATACTTATATCTTTCATTGTGATTACTCTGGCTAATATATATTATTACTTTGATGTGTCCAGGCGAGAAATGATTAATTGTGAGTCACCCGTACTGATCCCCATGCCAAAAAAAGGATTTCAATACAGCGGTATAATCGGTATGACTTTTAATCCCAACGGGACTGGAATGGCTTCTTTTTCTGGTGAACTCACAGAGTTAGATACTAATACTACATTTGATGTACTGAGGATTATATATTTCGATTACTCGATTGAATACTATAGCTATTTCACATTATCAAATTTCGTTATCAAGAAAAATGTTAATGATTCAACTGATGATCAGATGTTCAATCGACTAATGTTTGATTTAAGTACAGCTGGTCGTCGAATTCGAGTTGAAAGATTGAAGGACACCGCTTTCCTTATCGAAAATACATTTAATCCGATTTTCATTTGCATTGAAAGATGATTAATAATCGGTGTAAAAATTAGAACGCTCAAAAGATTTTTATTCTGTAAATTATTTAAAAAACGGAATTTTAACCTATATTTATATGCTATTTTAACTAAATATGCCGTTTTAATGGGTTTTGAGGATATCATTTGCAACAATTCTGAATGACTCCGAGGTTGGCTTTTCTTATGAGCAGTAATGCGGTAAATGATAATGTTTATTATTTGTTGTTGGGTGAAACGGAAAGAAATATAATTGGAAAAAGTCTTTCTGAAAAAGATGCAAAAGAAGAATTAAGTGGTGATTCATCTATTAAAACAGATGTTGCTTTAAGAAAAATTGGGAAGCTTAATGAAACAATGCGTCTTGCTAAAGGGCGTAAAGGATACGCTAACTTGAGTCTTATATATCAAGCGCTTAGTACCACCTCTGAAGCAGGATTGACAACGAGACAGATAGCAGATATTTGTGGATTATCTATTTACGTTACCCGAAATTGGTTAACAAAGCTGAATGAGGCTGGGGTAATATGTTGTCATCTTTTTGATGGAAAATCTTTAGGTTGGACTATTGATTTGTAATACTTGCGTTCTATTTGAGATGCAAGACTTTTAAACAAATTTTAAAAAAAAAGTATTGTCAGTGGTAGTAATCTCTGGCTTCTGTTTCCCTATGTTTATAGATATAGCTGTCAATTAGAGCATTATAGGTATCTATGTTGACCTACGATTCAGTGCTGGATGTGGACGATACTCATTCAATTGTCACGGATATAGGTGTATGTCATTCAGACGATTTTTCAAAGTAAAATATGCCACTCATTAGTAACCTGCTACAGTTCTTTTGGGATTTGTAGGGGGGCGGCCTGAGTATTTGACTGTGCGTTGTTAGCAGACAATTCCGGCTATACTTATTTATCCTGGTGTAGATATTCTGAGATGCGATATAAATATGTGATGCTGCTCTGATGAACAGGATGACCTCATTCAACTATTCGTTTTAACGTTGTAACTTAAAATTGTTGTGTTAACGTTTACAGTTTATGGTCATTATCTTTTTTAACTATTTTAAATCACTCTAATGTGTCCGTTAAATCTGTGTCGATTCAGTTGCATTAAGTATCATTAGTGTTTCATCTTGTATGTATATCTTTCATTGAATTTTAAATCTATATTTTTGATGTGTTCAACTAAATGTTTCTCCTTAAGGCATGTGGTTGTATTGTCTTTGCGACGAAACTTTATCTTTTCTCTATCTTTTCTCTATTAATTAAAGAGGTTTTTTTTACCGGTGTATGGTCCAGAATGGGAGGGCAATACTGATTTTAGAATATAAAGTCAAAATGATATTCATTGTAGGTCTATGGTTTTTATTATTTGCTGTCAGAAATTTAAATAATCTATAAAGTGTTAATTAATTGTTTTGAAATTGAGGATGGAAAATGAAACGCGCAAGTGTGAAAGAAAGTATCTTATAGGACCATTAACAACAAGTCAATGGATTCAATCGGCACCGTATAATAACTTTGTAAAACCGTACTTAGTTGGTTGTACTGCTCTGGCTATTGCTCAATTAATGAGAGCTAATTCCTATCCAGCTAAAGGTAAGGGGATGATTAATGGTATTATGGCAGAAGATCCAAAAATTAATATCGATGGATATGTGTATCGTTGGGATTTAATGGATGATAAGGCTCTATCAGAAGAAGCACGAGATGCAATATCAACTATGATTGGACATGTTGCATGTGCAATCAACACGCGCTTTGGTTTATCATCTAGCTCTCAACTGGATTTTTTAGAAGAGATAAGTGCGCTTGTCGATAACTTTAGCTATGAAGATGACATATCATATATCTCATACAAAGAGACGAATAACTTTACCGATTATATTCAACAATCAACTATAAACGATGCCGTTATAGAAAACCTGCAAATGGGATTCCCTGTTTTGGTTGATATTCCAGGGCATTCAACTGTATGTGATGGTTACATGGGGGATGGTGTTTTTTCTTTTAATTATGGCTGGGGGGGGGGGCAGTAGCTATTACTATAACTTAACTAATGATATGCAGGGTTGTAAACCAGTGTGTATTATATTTGGCATTAGGCCATCATCTGAACCGTTGTTGGTAGCAGAAAAATTATTAGTAACTAATAATGTTTTAACCCAGCTATCTTCGAGTTCTGTTGAGGTCGTTATAAAAAATAATACAGATACTAGTTTTGAGGGACATTTGAACTTAGTTTCCTGTGATAAAAATAATTTTAAAAGAAATGTTATAAGCAAAAATGTTAATATTTCCCTCGCATCAGGTGAGGAGTCTAGTTTAATAATTCCTATTGAAATGCCGATTGATATATCTTTTGGCGAAAGATATGTGGAAGTAATGTATCTTAGCAAAGATGGTATGATGCAAAAGCTTAAGGATAGTAGCAATAATATCTTAAAAGAAAAGGTTACGATTAATCGGCATGTATGTGAGACATTACATTTAGTAAATGATGTAGTGATTCCCACTACTATTCCTTATGGAAGTCAAATAGAAGTAGAAATAAAAATACATAGTGAGATTGATGAGGAAAAAGAATTTTTCCTATTGCTTACTGATATCAATACTAACATTATTAAAACTCTAGGTAGTACTATTGTACGTTTAGATAATGGTGAAAACTCACTATTTGTAATTAAAGGCGACTTCAATGAAATATCTGTAGAACAAAATTATAGAGTTATTATTGCTACAAAAAGTGAAGAAGTGTTCCCCGTTTTCGAGAAGTTAGATTTATTTGAATCTGATGTTTATATTTTATCAGAAGAAAATTATAGTGAATTTTTTTCCTTATCAAAGAATATACCGCTACCAGATGTTTTATATTCAGGTGCAACTTACCCACCATCTGAGGTTGTTATTCAACCTATAGTTTTTGAAGGTAATAAGCTTTACGATTTTTACATTGAATATTTGGATGTAAACGGACGTATTATCAGGAGTAATAAAAAAAGTTATGGGGTTACAGAACTGGGGGAAATTAAGATTGACCTTAATATAAACCCTGGTCAACTCAATGTTGATCAGTCACACCCTGTTGCAGAATATTCAATACGGTTGACGCATAGTGATTTCGACGATAATGAGAATCGATATATTGTTAAGCCTGAAGATATTTCCGTTAGTAATCCAGCACTAGTCAATATATTTTACCGGAATCCTTATGATTTTATGTTCCTGACTAAAAGTATTGAAGTGAGTAAGAATGAATTCAATCATTTAGAACAGTTTGATGTTACATTTTCATCGCAATATATGATTGAATATTCGCATCTTCCAAGTGTGGAAATTGTAACGTTCAATGTTAAATTAAAAGATGAGGATTTTAATGAGTACTTAATAGGGTCTGAAAAAGGACTTATCTATTTAAATGAAAGTTTTTCCAACACCATCAGTTCGAAGGTTAGTGAACATATTCCAAGTGGTAAATATACACTCTATGTCCAGATCGTATGTGATCATTATAATGACCCATTGCCAGAGAAAGTGTATGGATACACGAATGAGGTCTTAGATGGGATAAGTATTACTATTATTTAGCTAGCTCTTTTATGTTGGTATAATAAATGTAGCGCGCTCGTGTTAATTCTGACACATTCGGGCTTTAAGTCATCAGCCTGTACTCTTCCTGTGTCAGGTTATTCAGCAACTCATGGGGGCGCTTGTTCTGCCCTCTTTTTTAGATACAACCATCATCAAGTAATACCTGTTATTACATGTCATAATTCTGTTTCATCTGCCTATTGCAAATGCAGTCTGGGATTTAGGTACAGGAACAACTCTCATTTCGTCACTCTTGTAGACCGGTAATCACTGTGAGTTCAACGGGCCGATGTGTAAGTATCCCGCATAATCGTGCCATTCACATTTAGAGATCCTCCGGCATAATCAATCTGCCAACAAAGTAGATTGCTATGCGTAAAGCCCGTTTTACTGAGCATCAGATCATTGCCGTGATTAAGTCGGTTGAAGCCGGACGAACTGTTAAGGATGTCTGCCGGGAGGCCGGTATCTCTGAAGCCACTTACTACAAATGGAAGTCCAGATACGGCGGCCTGGAGGCTTCTGATATTAAAAAGATAAAGGATCTTGAGGATGAGAACCGGCGTCTCAAACAGATATTTGCCGACCTCAGTCTGGAATGCCGCGCGTTGAAAGACGTCATCGAAAATAAGTTTTAAAACCAGCTATAAAGTGCAAGCCCGTCAGCTATCTGACGGTGCAATTTGGCATGAGCTTACGTCAGACATGCAGGACTTTATCGCTGAGCAGGACAGTGTGTTTTTATCAGCCCGATATCCGCTGAAGATGCGGATGGATAATGGGCCAGAACTGGTGTCGCTGCACCGGCGCAGTGGGCGGAAGAATACAGGCTGATGGCCAAAAACACGGAAATCTCAAGAAGTGCGTGGAACTAAAACGGGTGTGTTTACAGTATGGCGATGTTAAATTCCATTCCTGCTGCCGAACCAAAAAAGCATTCATTTGGGAAAGTGAATGCTTTTGAAATATTATGCTTAATACAATGAATGATATTACTCTATCGTTATTATCATTACAGCGTTTGCTGTAAATGCGTCGGCAGGAATATCCTCAGGTTTCATGTTTGGGTCTCGTACTATCTGAAATTCAATGTTACGCTCATTATTCCCAGTCATAAATGTCTCATTAATAATATCCGTGGTACTTGCCGCTTTACCATTATAAAATAAAGCGATACCCAGGCCTGAGCGAGATGACTGAATCACTTGATTACCTCCAACTGACAGGGGAGTAAACTTAAATTGTGTGCTAGACGTTACACTTGCTTCTTCGCCATTACATAGAATTATTAGCTGTTTTTTAATATTCCCGACAGCCCCGAGCATGGGGTTTGATGTAATATCAGTTCGCTCAACATCACCCATGCTAACATTTAAATCACTATTATTGTAATTTATGTAACATATTGAAGGTTCCTCGGGCAGCAGGGTAGCATCTTGGCATGTTCTGTCTGCGGAAGTGCTCCACTGTTTGCCTTGTTCATCTTGAAAAGTAAAGCATACAGTACCGGCCTGAGATTGTGAGGGCCCTGCCCCTCCCCCAAAGTCAGGATTTTGCGAAGAAATACCTTTGCTTGTATTCAATTCAACTTCTTTAGAACTTACATAATGGCTAATTGCATTTTGCAAATTGCAGATTGCATTTCCCGGGCAAAAGTGAGTAACCATTCTCCATTTGCCAGTAAATGGAACATAGGATTCAAAACCATCATACATGTTCGCCTGTGCATCATTGCGTCCAGACCATGTTGTAGCTCCACCAAAATAGCTATTTTGTGTGTTCGGCTTACATACAGTATTGTAGCTCGTAACGTCGATTGAACCACTCGGGCACCTGTCAGGTAAAGGCATACCCATAATCACTGCCTTTGAGTTAGATGCGAGAAGAAACACACAACATAAAATTATCATTATTGATACTACTATTTTCATAACTTATACCCATTTAGTACATGAATAACATTTATTCTGACATTACATCCGACTTTGAGCTATATATACTTTCAAGCATAAGACACATACATTAGTAATATAGCTAATATCTATATCAAATTTAAAATATATCATTGGTGTTATATATTGAGTTGATGGAAAATAATTAATTAGAACTGGATTGAAAATGTTAGAACGCATACCTTTCTCATGAAAGGTACGAACTACTATCGCAATTGATATAGAAAAGAGCATTACAAATCAATAGACCAATATAAAGATTTTCCATCAAAAAGATGACAACATATCAACCCAGCCTGATTTAGCTTTGTTAACCAGTTCCGGGTAACGTAAATGGATAGTCCACAATTATCTGCTATCTGTCTTGTTGTCAATCCTGCTTCAGAAGATGTGCTGAGCGTTTGATATATGGTACTCAAGTTAGTAAGTCCTTTACGACCTTTAGCAAGGTGCATTGTTTCATTAAGATTTTCAATGTTATTTAAAGAAACATCCATTTCATTGTTTTCACTTCTAAACTAATTTCGTTTTCACTTCTAAACTAATTTCGCTTTTTGCATCTTTTTTAGTAAACTTTTTTTATTATATTCATTCCGAATTACGTTTCACCAGGCACCAGATAATCAGCATTCATGCTCATAAGGAAAAAACTCTTAAGTAATTCAGGATTGATACAAACGATATCCTTAAAAGGTTATCGATTAATACATTTAGTTGGGTTGTGATGTAAATATAGGTTTATGTTCCAATATTTATTTGTTTTTAAGCATGAAGTTCTGTTCATGCTCAGGTTCCTATACTGCCAGTTCATCACCTTTCGGTGCAAATGAAATCGGATTAAATGTATTTTCGATAAGGAAAGCGTTGTCCTTCACCCTTTCAACTCGAATTCGACGATCGGATGCGTTCAAATCAAACATCAGTCGATTAAACATCTGATCATCAGACGAATCGTTAACATTTTTCTTAATAACAAAATTTGATAATGTGAAATAACTATATTACTCAATCAAATAATTGAAATGGATTATTCTCAGCACATCAAATGTAGTATTAGTATCCAACTCTGTGAGTTCACCAGAAAAAGAACCCATTCCACTCCCGTTGGGATTGAAATTCATACCGATTATACCGCTGTATTGAAATCCTTTTTGGTGTGTGGATTAGCACGGATGACTCACTATTAATCATTTCTTGTCTTAGTATATCAAGGTTATAAAATAAATTAGCCAAAATAATCACTATGAAAAATATATAAGTGATGCATTTGATAATTACTCTAATTAATATGAATTCTATTGCAGGCTGAAATAAAATTATTTTGGGGGGCGGAAATAATGCAGCGACCAATAAATTTCTGCCCCCTTCCTCTAATGCAATACGTTCATCCGACTGATATACATACAAGAAACCCGAAATACAGGATGAATCGCCACGGATAATCTAGACACTTCCGAGCCGTTGATAATATTGTTTTTCATATTCCGTCGGTGGCATCTGATCACTCGAACCATGCCGACGCTTACTGTTATAAAACATTTCGATGTAATCAAAAATATCGCTGCGTGCTTCTTCCCGTTTTCCGTAGATCTTTTTCTTTATCCGTTCACACTTCAGTAGCTGGAAAAAGCTTTATGCAACTGCGTTGTCGTGACAGTTACCACGACGGCTCATACTGCCCTCCAGACCGTGTGACTTCAGGAACGACTGCCACTCATGACTTGTGTATTGACTGCCCTGGTCTGAGTGAACCAGCACCTGTTTTTGGGGATTACGTCGCCACACGGCCATCAAAAGCGCATTCAGAACAATATCTTTTGTCATCCGGGGTTGCATTGACCAGCCGATAACTTTGCGCGAGAACAAGTCAACAACTACGGCCAGATACAGCCAGCCTTCGTGGGTTCGGAGTAGAGTAAGAGGCAGGGCGTAGTCGGACTATTTCCCTGCCTCTCCTCCCCGAACCGGACGTGCACCTTTCAGCGCATCCGGCTCTCCATTTAAATGCTGGCGAACGCCATTGCCACTTCTGTAAAGCGCGATGTATACGTGTTTCTGGTCTCCGTCCTCAGATAGGGATTACCTTCGGGTAGCCGCCAGCGGAACAGCTTCTTGCCTTGCCCCACCAACCGGTACAGTATTTCGCCGCTGAGCTTGCCGTGATTGGTTTTACCAAATAAAACCCACGTTTTGCTCTGACCCGGTTTCGGTGATTTACACCACCACCTCATCAGGGAAGCGATACCTGTACGGTATTTGCGGGCCAGCCAGTGAGCCAGCTTCCAGAACACGACACGGTCGATATAACTGAAGACTTTGGCCTTAAAATCAACGAACTGATAGAACATGGCCCAGCCTTTCAGTTTTCGGTTGAGTTGTTCAGCCATATCGACTTTGCTTTCACTGTAGTTGCCTGATAACAGTGCTGTCAGCGATGCGGCGAAGTTTCTGGCTTTCTCCTGCGGGATCGTTGAGACCACTCGCATCTCGCCATAACGACTGCGTTTGCGAATGATCCTGTGCCCCAGAAAGATAAAGCCGTCATTAACATGGGTGATTTTAGTCTTATCCATGTTCAGCCTGAGTTTCAGACTGCCTTCGAGCACACCCCGACACTCCTCCCTGATGGCTTCCGCCTGTGCTTTGGTGCCTTTGACGATGAGGACAAAATCATCGGCATAGCGGCAGTACGCCACCGCGGGTTTCCACTGCCAGTTTTCTCTGACCGCCGTACTTCGGCCCCGTTGGATACTGTTATTCCAGTACCACCGATCTTTTCTGGCTTTCCCGCTCAGGTAGCGCTCATGCAGGTATTGATCGAACTCATTCAGCATGATGTTCGATAATAGCGGCGATATAACACCGCCCTGTGGTACACCTTCACTGGCCGCCCGAAAGAGACCGACATCGATATGTCCCGCCTTGATGGTTTTCCACAGCAGAGTCATGAAACGTGCGTCACTGATCCTGCGGCGTACAGCCTTCATCAGCAGTCGATGATGTACGGTGTCGAAGTAACTGGACAGGTCGCCTTCAATCACCCAGCGTCCCCGGGTTTCACCACAGTCTGTGAGCTGTAATTTCACCGTGCGGATCGCGTGGTGGACACTGCGCTCAGGCCGGAAGCCATATGAGAGCGTATGAAAATCACTCTCCCATATCGGCTCCATCGCCATCAGCATGGCCCGCTGAACAATACGATCCCGCAACGCGGGGATACCCAGTGGTCGCAGTTTGCCGTTGCTTTTAGGGATGTAAACCCGTCTGGCGGGCAAGGGCTGGTAGTGGCCTGAGAGTAATTCATCCCTGAGGATTTGCAGCTCAACAGCCAGTCTGGCCTGTAGCATTGTTTTGTTCACGCCATCAACGCCGGGGGTATGGGCCCCCTTTGATGAAAGCGTGATCCGCGCCGCTTCAGCCAGCCATTCTGGTTGTGTTATCAGACGCAGCAGCCGTTGAATCCGTAGGGACGGATCGGTGGCTGCCCATGTGGCAAGCTTGCGTTGCATTTCGCTGATTATCAAAGGTCTTCACCTCGTTAGGTCAGTTAATTCACGTCGCAAACACATTCAAACTGCTTCCCTTCGCCATGTAATGGGCTTTCCCCATCGCGGACTACTACGGAAGCTCCGCCAGCCAGCGCGTCATCGGAGCCATGCCCCCTTAACATCCGTCGCTGACCTTCCCCGGTTTACCTGCCTGGACTCAGGCATACTGAGGAGGCTGCCCGTCGCACTCTTTATCCTTGCTTGCCGCAAGTTGGCAGAAGTCAGCAACGCAAGCGTGATAGACGCTGCTGCCCCGGTGTTTCGCATACATGTCAAAACACCTTCGACCGGCAGTGCTTACGTATCACTGCCAGTTCCTCCTGCACGGCCTGTCAGATCACGTAGGCCGTGGTGACGTTTTCAACCCACAGAGGCGGATTAACGGGTTCATGTTCTTCAGCCTTTCAGTACTTAACCTTGAGGATCATCTCGGCTTAGTGATCTCGCCTCAATCCCCGTTGTCAGCGGGTTACATCACCCTGCGGGCATGCCGCAGGTCACTGCCGCTCAGGTTCTCCACCGTCACACCCGGTGGGATTGTTGGGTTTCTCATCGTGAGTTACCGGTTCAATATTCCAGACAGACTCGCGGTTCATTTAAGCATCCATGCCCGCCCTGAACTCCGGGCACACTGTAAGTTATGTCCGTTACCCAACGTTCATCCGGAGCTTCCGGGTTGAACTGTCGCTGGAGCCTGTTGGGTTTCACGATACTGACTTCACCTTTACGCGCTCGTGGGCTTCGATATCCGACCTGAGCCTTTATCCCGGCACGCTTCATCAGCCGCCAGACCCGGTTAATCCCACATTGTTGCCCGCTATCTCGCAGGTCGAGATGGATTTTTCGATAGCCATAAACGCAACCGGACTCCAGCCAGAACTGTTTGATTTGTCCTGTCAGTCTGAGATCCGCCTGAAGCTGTAGTGAATGCGGCTGCTGAAGCCAGGTGTAAAACCCACTCGGATGAACATTCAGAATCCGGCAGAGTAGAAGAACGGGCCAACAACAGGAGTTGTCACGGATAAAGGCGTACCTCAGTCGGACAGCTTTACGAAGTACGCCGCTGTAGATTCAATCTGTCAATGCAACACCCCTTTCAATTATCTCTTTCGGTGTTTTGAACTTCAGTGTCTTTCTCGGTCTGTTGTTTAGCTGAGCAGCAACCAGATCTAGTTCATGTTGAGTATATTGGGCAAGACATGTCTTTTTAGGAAAGTACTGCCGAATTAGCCCATTTGTGTTCTCATTTGTTCCCCGCTGCCAAGGACTCTGAGGATCGCAGAAGTAAACTTTAACGCCGGTGCTGACAGTAAATTCTAGATGTCTGGCCAGTTCCATTCCTCTGTCCCATGTCAGTGATTTTCTGAGTTCTGACGGTAAACTCAGGAATTTGTCGGTAAGAGCCTGATTTACTGAGACAGAATCTTTGCCCCTGAGTCTAAGGATGATCGTATAACGTGATTTTCGGTCTACAAGTGTGGCTATATGAGAGTTTTTTGTACCTGAGACTAAATCGCCCTCCCAATGCCCCAGAGAGCGTCTGTTATCGATATTTCGGGAACGTTCGTGAATTGGTGTTCCGTTCACTATGTTAATCGTACCTCTTTCGCCTTTGCGGGTATGACGCCTGCCATGGCGAAGGCTATGCGACCGTCGCAGATGCTGTATATTCAGGTGGTGTAGCGCTTCACGGCTACGAAAGTACAGCGTTTTATAAATTGTCTCAGGTGATATTCGCAGCGTTTTTTGACGTGGTTTTGTTCGCCTTAACCATCCTGATATTTGCTCTGGAGACCATTTCATCTCCAGCTTTTCCAGAACAAGCTTTCGCAATGGTAAATTTTGATCCAGTAAGCACGGTTTTGGCCTTTTCGCCATTCTGTTGGCTCGGTTATTAGCATCAACAGCTTTGTAATAGCGTCTGCCCCGATTACGCTGAACTTCACGTGAGATCGTCGAAGGACTGCGATTCAGCGCAGTAGCTATCGCACGAATGCTCATTTTGGCTGACAAACCAGCTCGTATCTCCTCGCGCTCAGACAGTGTCAGGTGAGCTACAGCCCGCTTACGCTCATGGGGTTTTATGCCTCCAGTATCCCTTAACATAGTGAAGATCGTTCCGGGTTTTGAACCCAGGATATTCGCTATTTCACTGAAGCCTGTTCCGTTCTTCCATAGTTCAAAAACAGAGGCTTTTTCCTCTGCTGTAAATGTTCGTCTCATTCAAAAAACCTCCGCAACCCCATGTTTTCACATAACTGTTGCGTTGACCAATTGAATCTACAGCGGTTTTTTTTAATATGTCCCGTTCATCAGTAACCCGCTTCAGCTCCTTCTGGAGTCGGCGGATCTCAACCTGAGCATCTGACTGCTCTCTGTTGGTGGAAGAGTCCGGCCCGTATTTCTTTATCCAGGCATAAAGACTGTGGGTAGTGATATCGAGACGTGTTGCGACACTGGAAACAGAATGTCCACGATCAACAACCTGTTTGACTGCTTCAATTTTAAACTCTTCAGGATAACGCTTACTGCTCATGTGCACCTCTCTATAAGCCATTTTAAATGACTCCGAGGTGTCTGTTAAACCTGTGGCGATTCAGATTCTGTCATGCATGATTCAGCTTTCTGTGATGACCTTAACGTTTCTTTTCCTGGGTGAGGCTGGAAACGGCACCCCGAAAGGTGCTGTTATGACCATTACCAGCGGAGCTCAGATGTTGCTATGAATGCCACCTCTTTGACTCGCTCCTGCAAGTCGTAATCGACTTGCATACTGATCGGAATATGAAAATCCGTTACTGTGAACAAATCTGTGTAGCCAATCTCTTGGCGTAACCGTTTCCGGGGAGGCAAGAATCTGTCAGGAGGTCCGAATTGTGAATGCACCCAAGATCGCACCATCTCAGGTTGTAGTGGGGATGGCAGCTCATTAGGAAATTTATAGTTCGTTTTCTTCTCATTCTGTAAAAAAAGCTCAATTGAAAAAAGCGTTGTACCTTCTCGCTTAAAGGCTAAGTAAATTCCTTCATTCATCATGCTTAACGTTAGATCAGGATCTCCCGGGTAGCCTGTCGGCTTGGTCTTGTAGGGAATCAATCCGGCATCAAAAATTTCCTGATATGGCTTACCTAAGTAGCGAATCAATGCTTCGACATTAACGGTCATTAGTATAATCCCTGTTCCTGATTTAATTGATGCATCTTAGCTTTTGCTTCATCGATTTGGCTATCTGTTACGCCACGCTGTTTAAGCTCAGTGCGTATGGTCTCAATGTCGCGTTCTACAGCCGCTCGCAAATCTCTGGAGTCTTGCTGTATTTGCGTAGGACTATTTCTGCCGCCATAAGTGGCACTAAGTTTTTGGTGAATATCAGCAGGAATGATGATAGACGCAACGTCTTTCGCCATACGGTCAATTTCGGCAGGTTTTGCGTCTGGGAATTCACGTCGTAAGTAGGCCCGTACTGCTGCGGCTGAGGGCATGTGATCAGCATGAGTACCGTTTCGTGCTCTACCTGTGAAGTTGCTATATAAGTCAACTTCTAGCAGTTCTACTGGAGGCTTGCTGAGATAGATGTAAATCGGCGGATGGACGTTGCCCGGAAACACCAGAATATAGTCCCGGAAGTCCTTTTCCTCTGGCGGTGGCGTGGTGGTGATGGTCACGCTCTGAATGTCAGGGTGCTCAAGCCCCGGAATTGCTACCGTTCCTGCCTGTGGGCTTTGGTTCCCGGTGTTCCACCCACTGGCATCTGTGTTGCCCGGAGCATCGGCTGGTGTCCATGTTATTTGTACCTTTCCGCCCAGTCCATCACCCCAAAAGCGGTATTTCCCGTCAAATCGCTTTTCCATTAGCCTGACTTTCACCTGATCACGCCCACTTTCCGGGCTGGTGTGATAGCCCACGGCTTTCAGCCGCCCGGTTTCCGGGTCTTCCACCCAGTTATAGCGTACCCGTGTTGGTACCGTACCGCCGCTTTGGGCTACCGCGAGCAGTTTCTCCGCTGTCAGCAGGTCAGACTTTTCACCTTTCAGCATTGAGTGCAGTACTGCCCCCATGACCACGAACGGTAAATTCAGTTCAAACCGGCTTTCCCATACCGCTGGCCCGGACAGGTGTTTCATCTGGTACGTTAATGCCTTAGCTGCGTCCTGATTCGCTTTTGTTGTAGCCCCTCCTGCCGAAGCAGCCATTCCTGCTTCGGCTGAACCGCCCATAACAACAGGTGGCGGGGGAAGTGGCATTGCTTCCGCTTCACCAAAGAAGAATCCCGTTACTTTATCAAACAGGGATTTTTTTCCTCTCCGGCACGGCATCAATCAGCCCGGAGGTGGTCTTTGTCTTCTTCGCCGCCTGAGCGTGCTGTTCTGGCTCATTGCTGGTTGCCGTTGAGGATGACTCTGGGGGCGGAGAAGCAGGCAGTGACTGGTAAATGCTCATCGCAGCAAAGTTTGCCTGTGGCTCATCCTCGGTTCCGGCATCGGTACATCCGGCCCCACGCAGGCAAGATTTGGCAAAAACTGGTACAGGGGCCAGTTTCACGCCATCAGACCCTTCCCCCTGTGCTCCGCTCCCGACCAGTGCAGCAGAAGCCTCAGCCTGTTTAGCTTCCCGTTCCCGCTCGGCCACGCGACCGGCATTACAATCACTTTCATAATAGTGTGAAAATACTGTCGGAACGAACCGGGCCCGGCAGGGGCAGGAGCTGTAACTATCCAGCGAACCCGCCCACTCTTTCAGGACACCGCCTACTTCGTAGGTGTCTCCCATGCCGCCACAGACGCGGAAAAGCCCCTCATGCTTCCCGCAAGTCACCGGGTCTCCCTCCCGGACCTGCTGCCGTACAATGCCGCCGATTTCATAATCGGTGTCAGACGCACCGGAAAGAATTCGCCCCCCGCATGTGGTTTTATCCAGATGATACAGAAAGTATCCCGTAGCCATAATCCCTCATGAATCATATTGATATCGCAGGAATAATACCCAAAAGATGACTAAAGCTAAATCAATTGGGGTGAAAAGCGTTCAGTGTGATATAGAGGGATTGTTGGAAAAGGTTGGGCATTAGGCTCAAGGTTTGTGGTTCTCGCTTTACTTCAGACCGGACAAAGACCGGGTACAGACTTGTTTCAATGAATTCATTAGCCATGACGCATGATGGAAATAGTGTCTATTGGGAATTTGAATTCTGACAGATGGGCCTACAGCAACCAGAGGGATTGGTGGCTACTTAAGAGAAATGTTCATGTTGGATGGCAGATGCTGGGGGGTAACATCTGCCGCCAGCGCGACCTGAAATCTACCGGAACCCCAGAAAGCAAAAACCCAGCCATAGGCTGGGTTCTTTAAATAGTGGTGCCCGGACTCGGAATCGAACCAAGGACACGGGGATTTTCAATCCCCTGCTCTACCGACTGAGCTATCCGGGCAACGAGGCGCATTAAACCCGATTCGCTTCGCTTCGTCAACGAAATTTCTTCAAATCAATGCAGACTGCACAATCTATCACCACATTGCTGCTAATGCACGCATTCTCAGGCAAAAAATGCCGTCCAGGCGGCGGAAAGCGGCATTGCCAGCAGCAGGGCAGGAAGCATATTCACAACCGCAAACATCTTGATGCCGCAAATACGCAAACCGGTTGCCAGCAGCAATAGACCACCTACGGCGCTGAAATCGGCCATCATAGCTGGCGTCGTCAGGGGTAAAATCAGTGCTGCACAGGTGGCAAGCGTTAACTGGATTGCCAACATCGGCATGCAAATGGCGGATACCGCGATTCCTAATGAGCAGGCAAAAATGATGGCCGTGAAGAAATCCAAAAATGACTTGGCGATTAAAATATTCGGGTCGCCGGTCATCCCTTCATGTATCGCACCGAAGATCCCGGTACCGCTGGCGCAAAACAGCACAATGATAGCCACATAGCTTTGAATAAAGGATTCGTGCGTTACGTTAGCGTCCGAGCGGGTGAAAAGCTGCTGCGCTTTGGCTACCGCAGCATTGATCCCTTTTTCCAGATGACAGAATTCGCCAATTAACGCGCCGACCAGCGTTGCCAGAACCATCACCGGTAGATTGGCGCATTTGATAACCAGCAAGATACCAATCCCTAACGAGGCCAGCCCGAAAATAGAGGTCATGGAGACCCGAATACGTTCTGGTATATGCTGGCTGAGCAGCGCGCCGAGAATTCCACCAAATAAAATGGCGCTGGCATTAATAAAGGGTCCGATTACCACATATGCTCCTGCATACCCATCATCGTCTTGATAATAAAGGCAATTAGCTGGGTGAAATTATGTTTCAGATTGCATTATTATGCCGCAACTTTCAGACGAAATACTTGCTTATCTGTAAGGTTTTCGCACAGGATTTTATCTTGCGCCTGTAAGTGAAAGGTGCCATGATTGCGCGAATTTTCTCCTGTCTGAATGGGGCTGCCTGGGATGATATTACTCCCCCTACATCGCCTTCAACATCGCCTTTTTGCGCGACGTCTGCCCCTTCCCGCGACTTATCTTTATGCTCCCACCATGCGGTGAGGGCAGCGCACGCTCACTGCAGGATAACAGTAAAATCAGAGGCTATCTGCTTTTACTGATGTCTGGCGGTCGGGGCTGGTAACCAGTTTGACCTGTCATTTCGTGGGCAAAGCCATGCGGCGTTGTCCGGGACTTTTGATTTTCCCGAAACGGGTTATTGCGCTTATGAAATCAATGAAAATTGCCGCCAGTAGTGAACTGGTTTCTCGTCTGTCCAGCCATCGTCAGGTGGTGTCGCTGGACAGTACCGATTTTACTGACGTTGCGGCAGTCGTCATTACCGTTGCGGACAGCCGCAGTGGGATCCTGGCTTTGCTGAAACGCACCGGTTTTCATCTACCTGTGTTTCTGTTCGCAGAGTCTGATGTTGATGTGCCTGCGGGCGTTAATGCGGTAATTCGCGGTCAGGCCCAGGACTGGCTGGAGCTGGAATCTGCTGCCTGTCAGTATGAGGAAGAGCTGCTGCCGCCGTTCTATGACACGCTTACCCAGTATGTCGAAATGGGGAACAGCACGTTTGCCTGCCCGGGACACCAACACGGTGAGTTTTTTAAGAAGCATCCTGCGGGCCGACATTTCTATGAGTTCTTTGGTGAGAATCTGTTTCGCGCGGATATGTGCAACGCTGACGTTAAGCTTGGCGATCTGTTGATTCATGAAGGATCAGCGAAACATGCGCAGAAATTTGCTGCGAAAGTTTTCCACGCGGATAAAACCTACTTTGTGCTGAATGGGACCTCTGCGGCCAATAAAGTGGTCACCAATGCGCTGCTGACGCGCGGCGATCTGGTGCTGTTTGACCGCAACAATCATAAATCGAACCACCACGGGGCGCTGATCCAGGCGGGTGCTACGCCGGTTTATCTGGAAGCGGCGCGTAATCCGTTTGGCTTTATTGGCGGCATTGATGAGCACTGCTTTGATGAGGAGTATCTGCGCCAGCAACTTCGAGAAGTTGCGCCGCAAAAGGCTGATCAACCGCGCCCGTTCCGTCTGGCGATCATTCAGTTGGGTACCTATGACGGTACGATCTACAACGCCCGGCAGGTGATCGACAAGATCGGTCACCTGTGCGATTACATCCTGTTTGATTCCGCATGGGTCGGTTACGAGCAATTTATCCCGATGATGGCCGATGGTTCGCCGCTACTGCTGGAGCTCAATGCTAACGATCCGGGGATTTTTGTCACTCAGTCGGTACACAAACAGCAGGCCGGATTCTCGCAAACCTCGCAGATCCATAAAAAGGATAACCATATTCGCGGCCAGGCGCGGTTCTGCCCGCATAAGCGTCTGAACAATGCGTTTATGCTGCATGCTTCCACCAGCCCGTTTTACCCGTTGTTTGCGGCGCTGGACGTTAACGCCAAAATCCATGAAGGCGAGAGCGGCCGTCGGCTATGGGCGGAATGTGTGACGCTGGGGATCGAGGCCCGCAAAGCGATTATTACCCGCTGTAAGCTGCTTCAACCGTTTATTCCTCCGGTAGTGGATGGCAAACCGTGGGAAAGCTATCCGACACAGGTGATTGCCAGCGAGCGTCGCTTCTTTAGCTTCGAACCTGGTGCTAAATGGCATGGTTTTTCTGGATATGCACGCGACCAGTATTTTGTCGATCCCTGCAAACTGCTGTTAACCACTCCGGGCATTGATGCGCAAACCGGGCAATATACTGAGTTTGGTATTCCGGCGACGATTTTGGCGCATTATCTGCGTGAAAACGGTATCGTGCCGGAGAAATGCGACCTTAACTCGATTCTGTTCCTGCTGACCCCGGCAGAAAGCGCTGAGAAACTGGCGCAACTGGTCGCGATGCTGGCGCAGTTTGAACAGCATATTGAGGACGATACGCCGCTGGCAAACGTGCTGCCCACCGTCTTCAACAAGTATCCGGTACGTTACCGGGATTACACGCTGCGTGAACTGTGTCAGGAGATGCACTCACTGTACGTCAGCTTTGATGTGAAAGATCTGCAAAAAGCGATGTTCCGTCAGGAGAGTTTGCCTGCCGTGGCGATGAACCCGCAGGATGCTAACAGCGCCTTTATCCGCGGTGATGTTGAACTGGTGCGTATTTGTGATGCCGCTGGTCGCATTGCGGCAGAAGGCGCGCTGCCTTATCCTCCGGGCGTACTGTGCGTGGTACCGGGCGAAGTATGGGGCGGGGCGGTGCAACGTTACTTCCTGGCATTGGAAGAGGGCATAAACCTGTTGCCGGGCTTCTCGCCGGAGCTGCAAGGGGTTTACAGTGAAACGGATGCAGACGGTATTAAACGTCTGTATGGATATGTTCTGAAGTAAGCGTCATCTGACCAAATAGGGCCACCATCAGGTGACCCTATTTAATCAATAAAGATTAGTGCGCGATAGTCTGGGCACCTGCCGGAACGCGTACGTGTTTGTATTTAAACAGCGCAACGAAGGCAAAAGCCAGAACCAGCGAGTAACCTGCGAAGATCAGCCACACGGTCTGCCAATCGGTAATACCGTTCAGCGTATAGTGTTCAACTACTTTACCGCTCACCAGACCGCCCAGAATACAACCGAAGCCGTTGGTCATCATCAGGAACATGCCTTGTGCGCTGGCGCGGATTTCAGGGCGAACTTCTTTCTCTACAAACACGGAGCCAGAGATGTTGAAGAAGTCGAAGGCGCAGCCGTAAACAATCATCGACAGAACCAGCAGCACGGTACCAAACGGTGTTGGATCGCCGTAGGCAAACAGGCCAAAGCGCAGCATCCACGCCACAATACTGATAAGCATCACGTTCTTAATACCGTAACGGCTTAAGAAGAACGGGATGGTCAGGATAAACAGCGTCTCGGAGATCTGCGAAATCGACATCATCACCGACGCGTGTTCAACGATGAAGCTGCCGGAGAACAGCGGATTGTTATCGAAGCTGTGCAGGAAGGTATTACCGAACATATTGGTAATTTGCAGCTCTGCGCCCAGCATCATAGAGAAGATGAAGAAAATCGCCATACGCTTGTTTTTAAACAACGCGAAGGCATCCAGGCCCAACATGGAAGACCAGCTCTGGTTTTTCTGCTGATTGGCGACCGGGATATGCGGCAGCGTCAGGGTGAACAGCGCCAATACGACGGACAGCGTCGCGCCGATATACAGCTGCATATGGCTCAGTTCAAAGCCGGAGAAGCTTACCGCCCACATCGCCAGAATAAAGCCGATGGTGCCCCAGATACGGATTGGCGGGAAGTCTGTAACAATATCCATCCCGGCTGATTGCAGGCGATAGTAAGAGATGGTGTTGATTAACCCCAACGTTGGCATATAGGCCAGGGAGTTAAGCAAGATCACAAAGAACATGGCGCCTGGCGTGGTGACTTCGGCTGCGGCGAACAGCGTTGCTGCGCCGACCAGGTGACAAATGGTGTACACCCATTTCGCACTGATCCATTTGTCAGCCACGATCCCTAACAGCGTAGGCATAAACACGGCGGCGATCCCCAGCGAGCTGTACACCGCGCCAATGGATGCACCATCAAATTTAAGGGTGACAAACATATAGGAGCCGAGGGTAGTGAGCCAACTACCCCATAAGCAGAACTGCAGAAACGAGAGAACTTTCAGCTGCAGCTTAAGATTCATGTTAATTTCCTCACACCGTAATGCGGATGAATGTTTTAAAAGGCACATTTGCCGTGGCTATATGATGTGATTCTATCAACGAGAGGCACTCTTTTTTTGTTACCTGTGACAAATATTTGCAAACAATTTCGGATTGCAAAGCAAAAGAGTGATGGAGTTAACGTTTTTCCCTCTTCAGGCCCCCGTTTTAGGGGGCAAGAGAGGGATACATTAGCGGCGACGATATGATTTTTGTGCGGAATTGACCTTGTAAAGATATCGGCGTGATTCAGCAGATGGGTGTCGGGTGGTCAGCGTTTGATAAACGTCCCCAGGGGACATACTGTTAATGATGTTTGCGGCCTGAATTTTATCGTTCGAGAACACGCGCAGCACGCTGCCCGCACCGCCGTTATACGCGGTGATCACCACATAGCGACGTGAGGTCGGATTATCAATGCCGCCCAAATAGACATTATTCAGCATTGCCAGATAGGCAGTACCGGTATCAATGTTGCTGGCCGGGTCAAACAAGAAGCTACGGCTTGGCGTGCCTGAGCGCCCCTGCGAACGGAACACATCTTTTCCGGCGCTGTGTTGTACCACCTGCATGAGTCCCAGCGCATCGGCATGGCTGACCGCATACGGGTTAAACGAGGATTCGGTTTGCATGATGGCCAGAATCAGTGACTCGTCGACGCCATACTTACGTGAAGCCTGACGTACCATGCCGACGTATTTATGCGCGCGCTTATCAAGGTGGTTCGGGACCAGATTGATCGTCACGCTATAGATGATACGCAAGCCATTGCTGCGCTTTTTCAGTCGCGTTTGTAGCAGGTAGTTGGCAAAGTTGGTTGCACGTCCCTCCCAACGAATAGGCTGGCCGGTATTATCGACTACCTGCCCGTACAGGAACGGCTCTTTGGAAATCTTAATGTCGTCGACATCGGAATAGAGGTCGATAGAACCCGGATCATCGCCCATCAGCAACGTCTTGATAATCGCTAGACGCAGATGTCCGGCGGGATCTGTCCCGGCAATGGTCTCGACGGTTATCGTACCGTCATCAAAATTGATATGGCTGCGGGTTTGATACTGATCGGTATACTTTACGTAGTCCTTCGGACCCGCAATCAGCACTTCCTTAAATCCCCACAGATTCTCAATGTTATGGGCAAATTGCCCCATCAGAATATCAAAACCGTTGGTATCCTTGACCCAGGCTTCGTTATAGGAGTCGCCTTTTTTGGTCGAACTGGAACAGGAGATGAGCAACGGCGCGATAACGGCAAGCGCGAGAAATTTTTTCATCATTCCGGGAGTGCGTGTTGTGTTTGTTGTTGTATCGTTTTGCCGGATGGCGGTGCAAGCACCCTATCCGGCCTACGAGATTGCCAGCAAGCGATGCTTATTTTTTTTCTTCAGGCGTATAGCCTTCAATATGCACATCCTTACCTTCAAACAGGAAGTTAATCATCTCCTGTTCCAGTAACTTACGGTGTTCAACGTTCATCATATTGAGTTTCTTCTCGTTAATTAGCATGGTTTGTTTATGCTGCCATTGCGCCCATGCTTCTTTAGAAATCTCGTTATAGATGCGTTTTCCCAGATCGCCCGGGTACAGCTGAAAATCCTGTCCTTCTGCTTCGCGTTGCAGGAAAGTGCAAAAAATCGTTCTGCTCATAAAAAATCCTCTTTATCGACCGGTACGTTAAACCTGTGTGCCGGTACGTAATTGCTGTAACAAACGCTCCACGGGGGCCGCCAGTCCGACCGACGGCGGTTGCGCTAAGTTATACCAGAGCGCGTTGCCTTCATCCATGCATGAGGTGAATGAGGACACGGGAAGCCACATAGGCACAATATCTAAGTGGAAATGGCTAAAGGTATGGCGAAACGCATTAAGTTGGGTCAGATTATCTGCGTTAATTTGCCGTTGCGCCAGCCAGTCGCGTAGCCCATCCTCATCATCAAACTGCGGAAAACAGTATAAGCCACCCCATAAGCCGCTGGGTGGTCGCTGCGCGAGCAACACCTCGTTTTCATGCTGCATCAGTAAAAAATAGCCCGTCCGTTCTGGTAATGTCTGTTTGGGCTTTTTACCCGGGTACAGCGCCCAGCTTGCATTGGCGCTCGCCACACAGCCATTTTCCAACGGACACAGGGAACATTTGGGTTTTGAGCGCGTACAGACCATGGCGCCTAAATCCATCATCGCCTGATTAAACCGTTCAACCCCATGGGCTGGCGTAATCTGCTCGCTCAACTCCCACAGTTTCTTTTCGACCTCTTTTTTACCCGGCCAGCCGCTTACAGCATAACAGCGAGCCAGCACACGTTTGACGTTACCGTCAAGAATCGGAAAATGCTGACCCAGGGAGAGCGAAAGGATCGCGCCTGCAGTTGAACGTCCGACGCCTGGCAGGGCGGCCACTTCATCAAAGGTTTGCGGGAATGAGCCGCCGTGCAGCGTCACAACCTGTTGCGCGGCTTTATGCAGATTACGCGCTCGAGCGTAATAGCCCAGCCCGGTCCATAAATGCAGGACTTCATCCAGCGGCGCATGGGCTAAATCCGTTACCGTTGGGAAGCGCGCCATAAAGCGCTCAAAGTAGGGGATAACGGTCGCAACCTGAGTTTGTTGCAGCATCACCTCAGAGAGCCATACTTTGTAAGGCGTCTTATCAATTTGCCAGGGCAGCGTTTTCCGCCCGTATTTGTCGTACCAGCTCAAAACCTGAGCCGAGAATTGAGACGCTTGCATGATTACCGTTTCATTATTGCCGGGGGCAAGATTGCAGCACAGCGGCAACGGGGTGTAAACCGGAACTTTCCGCTGCTCACTTTCTTCCTTTACTTGCATCCGGCAACTAACTTTGGATAATGCCCGTTTTCAGAACTCAAACACAGCAGACTAAACTTTTATGAAGAACGACGTCATTTCACCGGAATTTGATGAAAACGGCCGCCCGCTGCGCCGGATTCGTAGTTTTGTTCGTCGCCAGGGGCGACTGACGAAAGGGCAGGAACACGCGCTGGAAAACTACTGGCCGGTGATGGGCGTTGAGTTCAGCGAAGAACCTGTGGATTTCGCTGCGCTGTTTGGTCGCGATGCGCCAGTCACGCTTGAAATTGGTTTTGGTATGGGGGCTTCGCTGGTGGCGATGGCGAAAGCGCGTCCGGAGCAAAATTTCCTCGGCATTGAGGTTCACTCACCGGGCGTTGGCGCGTGTCTGGCTTCAGCTCATGAAGAGGGCGTCGAGAACCTGCGTGTCATGTGCCATGATGCCGTCGAAGTCCTGCATAAAATGATTCCTGACAATTCTTTATCTATGGTTCAGCTGTTTTTCCCTGACCCGTGGCATAAAGCACGTCATAATAAACGCCGTATCGTTCAGGTACCGTTTGCTGAGCATATCTTAAGCAAGCTGAAGCTGGGCGGCGTGTTCCACATGGCAACCGACTGGGAAGCCTATGCGGAGCACATGCTTGAAGTGATGTCCTCGATTGACGGGTATAAAAACCAGTCAGAGAGTAACGATTATGTACCGCGCCCGGAATCGCGCCCGGTAACCAAATTTGAACAACGTGGTCATCGTCTTGGCCACGGCGTATGGGACTTAATGTTCGAGAGGGTGAAATAATGGCAAAGAACCGTAGCCGTCGTCTGCGTAAAAAAATGCACATCGACGAATTCCAGGAAGTAGGATTTTCGGTTGCATGGCGTTTCCCGGAAGGTACATCTGGAGAGCAGGTCGATCAAATCGTTGATGATTTTATCAATGAAGTTATCGAACCGAACAAGCTGGCCTTTGACGGCAGCGGCTATCTGGCCTGGGAAGGTCTGATCTGTCTGCAGGAAATCGGCAAATGCACCGAAGAACATCAGGCTATCGTGCGTAAGTGGCTGGAAGAGCACAAACTCGAAGAAGTGCGCACCAGCGAACTTTTCGATATTTGGTGGGACTAAGTAGCAAAGGGTCGGCAAATGCCGGCCCAATTTGTATTGAGGGAAAGATATGATGCGCAAAACGCTGCTGGCGGCAGTCCTAACGTTCACGGCGATGGCCGCACATGCTGATTATCAGTGCAGCGTCACCCCGCGTGACGATGTGATTTTGAGTCCACAAACGGTACAGGTGAAGGGTGAGAACGGCAACCTGGTCATTACCCAGGCCGGTGATGTCACCTTTAACGGTAAACAGTACAACCTGAACGCCGCGCAGCGTGAGCAGGCTAAAGATTATCAGGCGGCGTTGCGTAGCAGCCTGCCGTGGATTGATGAAGGTGCCAGAGCGCGCGTGGAGAAAGGTCGCGTGGCGCTGGATAAAATCATCGCCAAAGAGGTCGGCGAAAGCAGCAACATGCGTGGCCGCTTAACTAAGCTGGATGCGCAATTGAAAGAGCAGATGAACCGCATTATTGAGCATCGCACTGACGGCCTGACCTTCCATTATAAGGCGATTGATCAGGTCCGCGCGGATGGACAACAGCTGGTCAATCAGGCGATGGGCGGTATTTTGCAGGACAGCATCAATGAGATGGGGGCGAAAGCCGTGCTCAAAGGCGGTGGTAATCCGCTGCAGGGCGTGCTCGGAAGCCTCGGAGGTTTGCAAACCTCAATTCAGAACGAATGGAAGAATCAGGAACAAGACTTCCAGCAGTTTGGCAAAGATGTCTGCGCCCGCGTCGTGACGCTGGAAAACGATCGTAAGACGCTGGTTAGCAATCTGAAATAATCTTCACCTCTTTTTAACGGCACAGAAACATTCTGTGCCGTTTTATTTTGTATTTTTCTGTTTTTTTGATATCCATCTCTAAGAATAACAATTTGATGGAGATATAAATCTGGTTAATTGGATGGCGTCACATTATTCATCTGTAAGATAGACATAATGCTGCAAATTCAAGTAACTGGAGAAATAACATGGAGTTTTTCAAGAGAACGGCACTTGCCGCACTGGTTATGGGTTTCAGCGGCGCGGCGCTTGCACTGCCAAACATCACTATTTTAGCTACCGGTGGGACGATTGCCGGCGGCGGTGACTCCGCAACAAAATCTAACTACACGGCAGGCAAAGTCGGCGTAGAAAATTTGGTTGATGCCGTACCTCAGTTGAAAGATATCGCCGTTGTGAAAGGCGAGCAGGTGGTAAACATTGGCTCCCAGGATATGAATGACGAAGTCTGGCTAACGCTGGCGAAAAAGATTAATACCGAGTGTGATAAAACTGACGGCTTCGTGGTAACACATGGTACGGATACCATGGAAGAAACCGCCTATTTCCTCGATCTCACCGTCAAGTGCAACAAGCCGGTGGTGCTGGTCGGCGCAATGCGTCCGTCTACGGGTATGAGCGCTGATGGCCCGTTCAACCTGTATAACGCCGTGGTAACCGCCGCAGACAAAGCCTCTGCCAACCGTGGTGTGCTGGTGGTCATGAACGACACCGTTATGGATGGTCGCGACGTGACCAAAACTAACACTACGGATGTCGCTACTTTCAAATCCGTTAACTATGGTCCGCTGGGTTATATCCATAACGGTAAAATCGACTACCAGCGTACGCCTGCGCGAAAACACACCACATCCACGCCGTTCGATGTATCTAAGCTGACTGAGCTGCCGAAAGTTGGGATTGTTTACAACTACGCTAACGCCTCCGATCTGCCAGCTAAAGCATTGGTAGACGCGGGTTACGCCGGGATCGTCAGTGCGGGTGTAGGTAACGGTAATCTGTATAAAACCATTTTCGATACGCTGGCCACTGCCGCGCATAAAGGTACCGTTGTGGTGCGTTCATCCCGTGTACCAACGGGCGCCACCACCCAGGATGCTGAAGTTGATGATGCGAAATACGGATTTGTGGCGTCAGGCTCTCTGAACCCGCAAAAAGCGCGTGTTCTGCTGCAACTGGCTCTGACCCAAACCAAGGATCCTAAGCAGATCCAGGAAATGTTTAATCAGTATTAATGGCATAAAAAATGCCCCTACCGTAGCGTTGGGGCATTCTCCAGAGGCAGTTACTCTTCGTATTTACATCAACCCCAGCATCTGTGGAATAAACAGAGAGATCTGTGGAATGTATACGATCATCATGAGTGCGACCAGCAATGCGGCGTAAAACGGCAGCAGGGGTTTGATCAATTGCTGGATCTTCACGCCAGAAATCGAACAGCCTACAAACAATGCACTTCCTACCGGCGGTGTCAGCAGACCAATGCACAGGTTGGCGACCATCATGATGCCGAAATGTACCGGATCCATACCTAACTCTTGAGCGATTGGCAAGAAAATGGGGGTAAAGATCAGGACTGCCGGTGTCATATCCATAAAGATCCCAACAACCAGTAGTACAATATTGATTAACAGTAGGATGATCAGTGGATTATCGGAAATACCCATTAATGTGTCACTGATCATGTAGGGAATATCGGCATTGGTCATCGCCCAGGACATGCCGACAGAGAAGCCGATCAGTAACAGTACGATAGAGGTCATCACGACTGATTCCAGGATCAGCTTTGGTAAATCACGCCATTTTACTTCCCGGTAAATCAGCACCGAGAGAATGAAGGTGTAGACGACCGCAATCGCTGAGGCTTCTGTTGCGGTAAAGATCCCACCTAAAATACCCCCCATCACAATGATGACCAGTAACAGACTCGGTAGCGCATCCAGAAGTGCTTTTACTGCCTGTGCGCAGGTTGGTCTTTCCGACAGGGGATAACCACGGCGTTTGGCGATAATGGCGCATACCACCATGATCGAAAGCCCCATCAGGATCCCTGGTAAATAACCCGCCATAAACAACGAAGCAACTGAAACACCGCCAGCAGTAAGAGAAAACACAATTAACACATTTGATGGTGGAATTAACAGCCCGGTAATGCAGGAGGAAACGTTAACGGCTGTCGAGAAGGTTGGGTCGTATCCTTGCTTTGTCTGAATAGGATTAAGCGTACCGCCAACGGCTGCAGCTGCGGCAACGGCAGAGCCGGATATCGAACCAAACATCATGTTTGCCAGCACGTTGACATGACCAAGTGAGCCGGGAACTCGCCCAACCATCACCTGCGCCAGGTTAATTAGCCGGATGGCGATCCCACCGCTGTTCATCAGCGTACCTGCGAAAATGAAAAACGGGATCGCCAATAGGGCAAAATTATCTAATCCGTTTGCCAGACGTTGAGAGACAGTGATAACGGCAACATCCCAAGGAAACATCAGCAGCATTGAGGCTACAGTGGCGATACCGATGGAGAACGAAATAGGTACGCCAATGAACACCAGGACAAAGAAGCAGCCAAACAGGGTTAGTGCGATATAGCCTTCCATCAAATTACTCCCTGCGAAGATTGTTTCAGTTGCTGAATATTTTGGTGAATAAACCACAGGGCATAGAACATCATGACTGCGCCGCTGAGCGGCAGGATGATATACACGTAACCCATTGGAATTTGCATGGCCGCAGAAACTTGCACCGTTGCCAGCGTTTTATTAATCAGCTTGATACCGCCTGTAACGATGACTGAACCTGCAAAGCCAAAAATCAGCAGATTAATGAATAAGCTCAATAACGCCTGTTTACGTTTATTAATCGACATGAACAGTAGATCGATAGACAGGTGGCGCTGGGCGCCTACGGTATAGGCTGCACCTAATAATCCGACCCAGATCATTAAGAAGCGTGCCAGTTCGTCAGTTAAGGTGCTGGGCTGATTGAGCACGTAGCGGCTAAAAACTTGCCAGACTACGCACATGACCAGCGCAATCATTACGATGACCGAAAATGCGGCAATGACGCGGTCTACCGCAAGCTTAAGGCGGTTAAATATCATGGTGAGTTTCCTGGTGAAACAGGGCCAATCAATGGCCCAAAGGGTTATTGTACTGCGTCTTCAAACTTCGCCAGCAGGGCTGCATGTTTTGGGTCTTTTTTGAAGTCATCAAACAGCGGTTGAACAGCGGCGCGGAAAGGGGCTTTATCAACTTTGATAATCTCGCCACCCATAGCTTTTGCTTGAGCGCGGGTATCAGCATCGATTTTTTCCCACAACTTTTGTTGATAAGCCTCGGAATTTTTAGCCGCTTGACGAAGGATCTGTTGTTGCCCCGGGGTCAGCTTATTCCATGTTTTGGTTGAGATAACGAGAAAATCTGGAATAGAGGCGTGCTCATCTTCGGAGAAGACTTTAGCTATTTCGATATGACGTGTTTGCACCCACGATGGAACGTTATTCTCTGCGCCATCCACTACACCTTGTTGCATAGCGGTATAAACCTCACCGAAGGAAATGGGGGTCGGCGATCCGCCCATCAGTTCAACCATTTTAATGGTTGTGGGGCTGGGTTGAACGCGGACTTTCAGACCTTTCAGATCCTCTGGTTTGGTAATAGGTTTTTTGGCATAAAAACTACGCGTGCCGGCAACGTAAGCAGATAACGCAAAGAATCCCTTTTCTTTTGTGGATTCCATAATGTCTTTACCTACCTCACCAAATACAACGTTATTGAAATGGTTTTGATCTTTAAATAAGAAAGGTAAATTATAAATGGCATAAATATTATCAAATGACTCTAAATCACTGGCAGAACCTTTTGTCATATCCAACGCGCCATTTTGTAACAACTCCATCGTTTCTCGGGCATTACCCATTTGGCTACTGGGATATATACGTACAATCATTTTACCGTCGGAGAGTTGTTTTACCTCTTTGGCCATTTCTTCGAAAGCCTGGTGAACCACATGGCTACGTTCAAGGTTGTGTGCCAGTTTGAGAGTCACTTTTTCAGCAGCATATGCGCCAGTGCTAAGTAGCGCCAACAAGGACGCACAGACTAGCGAGCGGGAAAAGGTTTTGATTTTCATAAGTAAGCTCCGTGCTTTAAGGTACAGTAATTGGTTGACATCTGATGATGGTTCACCTTTTTCTGTATGATAAATTAATATAGTTGTCAGACATCTATCCACTATATAGATCACATACCTTTTGCATGGCAGCAGTTTGATCTTATTTTGTGCGCTGTGTTCAATATATTTATGTTGGTGAAGAGGCTATTTAAAATGAATAAAATAATTAATATGGTTATTGTCAATAAATGACGTGTATTGTACTCGGTTTTTCCGAGTACAATATTTAGAGGAATTTGTAGAAGAAAATGCGCCGACAGGCGCACAGAGATTACTCCGCCAGAAACAGCTCCAGCAGAGAATTCAAAAATAGCTTACCGTGTTGGGTAATCTGCCAGTATTCATCGCATTCACTCAGATAGCCCTGGGCAATGGCCTCATCGATCTGTCGACGAATAACGTCTTCGGTAAGCCCGGTATATTGCGTGAACTCCGCGCGAGGCGCGGCTTCCAGCAGCCGGAAACGGTTCATAAAGAACTCAAACGGCTTATCGGCCTCGGCGACATCTCGCTGGCTTTCCAGATAACGTCCTTGCATGTATCCGCGCGGATGTCGCGTTTTGGTAGTGCGCAGGATGCGACCGTCTGGGAAAGTGACTTTGCCGTGCGCGCCGCAGCCAATGCCTAAGTAGTCGCCAAAACGCCAGTAATTTAGGTTGTGCTGACACTGATAACCCGGTCTGGCGTAGGCTGAGGTTTCGTACTGCTGATACCCCGCGGCGGTCAGCAACTGGTGGCCTTGCTCAAAAATATCCCACAGCGCGTCGTCGTCCGGTAATACCGGTGGTCGGGACCCGAAAAGCGTATTCGGCTCGATGGTCAACTGATACCAGGAAAGATGCGGCGGGTTGAGCGCGATGGCCTGCTGTAAATCGCCCAGCGCCTCTTCCAGCGTCTGATCCGGTAAACCGTGCATCAGGTCGAGGTTAAAGCTGCGTAGTCCCAGACCGCTCGCCAGGTGCGCTGCACGTTTGGCTTCTTCCGGCCCGTGAATACGTCCCAGACGTTCGAGTTTGGCGGAGCTAAAGCTCTGTACACCAATGGAGATACGGTTTACGCCAGCACGTTGATAATCCACAAAGCGATCGGCTTCCACCGTACCGGGATTCGCCTCCATCGTGATTTCTGCATCTGCGGCGAGATTCAGCCGTGCGCGCACGCCGTCGAGCAGCGTTTGCATTGCCGGGCCAGAAAGCAGGCTCGGCGTACCACCACCGATAAAAATCGTCTTTACCTCGCGGCCCTGGGCGTGGGCCACCTCAGAATCCAGATCGCTCAGCAGATGCTGCACATAGTCGTCATGAGGGACTTCGCCTTTAAGCGCATGCGAGTTGAAGTCGCAGTACGGGCATTTCTGCACGCACCACGGGATGTGTATGTAAAGACTTAACGGCGGAAGCTTAACCATTACGCAGGGCATCCAACAGCAGCTTCAGTGCTTGTCCGCGGTGAGAAATCGCACTCTTTTCTTCGCGGGTCAGTTCGGCGGCGGTTTTCCCTTCGGAGGGCACAAAGAAGATTGGGTCGTAGCCAAAACCACCGTTTCCGGCAGGTTCACGGGCAATAACGCCCGGCCAGCGTCCGTGGCAAACCACAGGTGTTGGATCGTCTGCATGGCGCATATACACCAGCACGCAGTGGAATTGTGCCTGGCGCTTGTCATCAGGAACATCCTGCAGGGTGTGGAGCAGTTTTTCCAGGTTCTGCTGATCGGTTGCATCTTCGCCGGAATAGCGGGCTGAATAGATGCCCGGCGCGCCGCCAAGGGCATTTACCGCCAGACCAGAGTCATCAGCAATGGCGGGTAAACCGGTAATTTGCGCGGCATGACGTGCCTTCAGAATGGCGTTCTCAATAAACGTCAGCCCGGTCTCTTCTGCAGAATCAACACCCAGATCCGTTTGAGCGACAACATCAAGACCGAAATCACTCAGAAGGGAGGCGAGTTCACGCACTTTACCGGCGTTGCCGGTCGCGAGGACAACTTTTTGCATGGGATACCTAATCAGTTAGCGCCGCAATTTCGGGCGGGATCTGTTGCGGATGAATGATTTTAACCTGTTTGTGACGACCAAGCTCGCCCTTCTCAATGACGACCTGGCTTTTTGCCACGCGGAACTGTTTGCCGAGAAACTTCACCAGATGGCTATTGGCTTGCCCATCAACCGGTGGGGCGGTAATGGCGACTTTTAGTTCGTCGCCATGTAAACCTACAATACTGTCACGGCTGGCTTTAGGCTGAATGTAGAGCCGTAAAACCAGACCGTCATCGCAGGGGGTAACGGCACTCATAGCGCCATCCACAGCCCCGGCAGCAGCATGTTACCTGTCGCCTGTAACACTTCTGCGATGCCCATGTTAATGACATACAGCAGCAGAACCAGGATCATTGGCGAGAAATCGATCCCGCCCATGCCTGGAAGTAAGCGACGAATAGGACGCAGCAGCGGATCCGCCAGTTGAATCAGCACGTACTCCACAGGGCTGCGGCCCTGGCTGACCCAGCTCATAATCGCCATCACCAGCAGAACCCAGAAAATCAGCAGTCCGATAGTCTTCAGGACAATCAGCACGGCGGCGATCCAGATGATCGGCTGGAACGTAACCACCTTAAACAGCACGATGGCCTTGATAAAGCTCAGAACGAGCGCAACTAATGCCGATGCGCTGTCAATTGGCCCCATCGGGGGAATGATACGGCGTAACGGCCCAATAATGGGCTGAGTGATTTTCACAATAAACTGCGAGAACGGGTTGTAGAAATCGCAGCGAGACCATTGCATCCACACGCGCAGCAGCAGCGCCATGGTATACAGCTCAATTACCGTTGAGAGCAGGAAGGTCAACGTATTCATGGTGTTCCTTAGTTTTCCTTATTTTTTAGTGTAATCACGAGCACCAAAAATGGCAGTGCCGATGCGCACCATCGTGCTACCCGCCGCAATGGCGGCATCCATATCATCAGACATCCCCAGTGAGAGCGTGTCGATACTTGGGTAGCGTGTTTTCAACCCGGCAAATGCTACCGCCATTTGCTGTGCAACTTCAAACTGCCTTACATAATCTGACTCTGGCGCCGGAATCGCCATCAGACCACGCAGGGTAATGCGTGGCAGCGCGGCGACTTCAGCGGCCAGTGCGTCAAGCTCTGCAAGCGGAATACCTGACTTACTGTTCTCATCGCTGATATTAATCTGAATCAACACATTGAGCGGCGGCAGTTCCGCAGGGCGCTGTTCGCTCAGACGGGCAGCGATACGCAGACGATCAATCGTATGGCACCAGTCAAAATGTTCAGCGACCAGACGACTTTTGTTCGACTGCAGCGGGCCGATAAAGTGCCACTGCAGATCGTTAACGCCTTTTTCCTGAAAGTAGCGGATCTTATCCACCCCTTCCTGGACATAGTTTTCACCGAAGGCACGCTGCCCTGCGGTCATGGCTTCTTCGATGGCGCTCGCAGGTTTGGTTTTGCTGACTGCAAGCAACATAACTTCTTCTGAAGACCGCCCGCAACGCGTCGCGGCGGCTGAGATTTTGTCCCGGACATGTGCCAGGTTATGCGCGATATCGTTCATTTTCCGAGGATGTTCATATGAATATGGAAGAAATAGTGGCCCTTAGTGTAAAGCATAACGTGTCGGATCTACACCTGTGCAATGCATGGCCTGCGCGCTGGCGCATAGGTGGAAAAGTCGAAATAGCACCATTTACTCCCCCTGACGTGGAGAATCTGCTGATGTGCTGGCTCAGTGAGCAACAACAGGTACAGTGGCGGGAACAGGGGCAGATTGATTTTGCCCTTACGCTGGCGGACTCCCGGCGTCTACGCGCCAGCGCATTTGCTCATCAGCAGGGCACCTCGCTGGCGCTAAGATTGCTACCGCTTGAATGTCCTCGTTTAGACGATCTTCAGACTCCGGAGGCCATACCTGAACTGCTGCACGGTGAAAATGGATTAGTTCTGGTCACTGGAGCCACCGGCAGCGGTAAATCAACCACCCTGGCGGCGATGGTGGAGTACCTTAATCAACATATTGCGGGGCATATTCTGACGCTGGAAGATCCGATTGAATATCGCTACACCAGCCAGCGTTGCCTTATTCAACAGCGGGAGGTGGGCGTACACTGCGCTTCTTTTGCTGCCGGTTTGCGCGGCGCATTACGCGAAGATCCCGACGTCATTTTGCTGGGCGAGCTGCGCGACGTGGAAACTATTCGTTTGGCCTTAACGGCAGCGGAGACCGGGCATCTGGTGTTGGCAACCTTACATACGCGAGGGGCGGCGCAGGCCATCGCGCGGCTGGTGGACACCTTTCCCGCTCAGGAGAAAGATCCGGTGCGTAACCAGCTGGCAGACAGCCTGCGGGCGGTACTTTCGCAAAAGTTGGAGGAAGATAAGCAGGGAGGACGCGTGGCGCTATTCGAACTGCTCGTCAACACTCCCGCCGTGGGCAATTTGATCCGTGAAGGGAAAACGCATCAGCTACCCGGTGTGATTCAAACCGGGCAGCAGACAGGTATGCAGACGTTTGCACAAAGTCAGCAGCAGCGCCAGGCGCAGGGGCGACTTTAGTAGCCCTGCTCGAAATAGCTTTCAAGGATAATAACGGCAGAAGCGGAATCTACTTTGCCTTTATTCAACGCCCGGTATCCGCCTTGCTCAAACAGGCCTGAGCGGGCTTCGACGGTGCTCAAACGTTCATCGTGCAGCGTTACGGTTACGCCAAAGCGACCGTGAATGCGGTTAGCGAATTTGCGTGCGCGCGCAGTAAGGGGTTGTTCAGTGCCATCCATGTTGAGCGGCAGGCCGACAATGATTTCGTCCGGCTGCCACTCTTTTAGCAGGCGTTCAATCAAACTCCAGTCTGGCGTACCGTCCTGTGCTTTGATGGCGGGCAAGGGTCTCGCCGTACCGGTAATGCGTTGACCAACCGCGACGCCGATACTTTTCGTACCAAAATCAAAAGAGAGTAATGTTCCGCTCATCAGGCGTGTCCCGCCACGCCAGGCATGGTCTGAATATCAATCCCGATAAGCTTCGCCGCATCGCGCCAGCGGTCGGCAATCGGCGTTTTAAATAAGATGTTGAGGTCTGCGGGAGCAGTGAGCCAGGCGTTATCCAATAGCTCTTGTTCCAGTTGACCTTTTTCCCATGATGAATAGCCCAGCGCAACCAGCACTTCGGATGGCTGCTCCTGCGTACCCAGGGTTTCAAGTACATCGCGGGAGGTGGTGATGATAGTGTTATCTGAAATGCGAATACTGGAGGCAAAGCGTGACGGCGGGGTGTGTAGAATAAATCCACGGTCTTCCGCCAGCGGGCCGCCGAGCATCACCGGTTTGTCCAGACGAATGGCAGGATCGCGTGCTTCTGGAGTAATCTTTAGCTTTTCCAGAATCCCTTCAATTTGTAAGTTTTCCAGAGGCTTATTGACGATAATCCCCATTGCTCCGTTCTCATTGTGTTCACAGATATACACCACGGAACGGCGGAAAATCGGATCCTGGAGAGCAGGCATGGCAATTAGAAAGTGATGCTGTAAATTCATTGTCAGAGGTTCTGTTTCCTGGTTCAAAAAAGCAACAGAGCCCAGTATGTGGGCAAAGCGCGAAGATGTCACCCTCTGAAGATAGCTTTGCCGGATGGCAGCTTTGCCTTATCCGGCCTACGGGGTGCAAATGTAGGCCGGATAAGACGCGAAGGCATCGCCATCCGGCAACTTATTTATTTCTGCAAACGTGCCTCGATGGCGTCCATCAGCATACCGGTAATCGAAACCGGGAACTCCGCTTCAATTTCACGAATACAGGTTGGGCTGGTGACGTTAATTTCCGTCAGACGGTCGCCAATGATATCCAGACCGACAAAAATCAAACCTTTTGCTTTCAGCGTTGGCCCAATGCGACGTGCAATTTCCCAGTCGCTGTCGGTTAATGGACGCGGCTCGCCACGACCGCCGGCTGCCAGGTTGCCACGGGTTTCGCCGCCTTGTGGAATACGCGCCAGGCAGTACGGAACGGGTTCGCCATCGACCACCAGCACGCGTTTATCGCCGTCTTTAATTGCCGGCAGATAGTTCTGCGCCATGCAATAACGGGTACCGTGCTCGGTCAGTGTTTCGGCAATAACGCCAAGGTTCGGATCGCCTTCCTTCACGCGGAAAATAGATGCGCCGCCCATGCCGTCCAGCGGTTTGAGAATGATGTCGCTGTGTTTTTGCCAGAAGGCTTTCAGCTGCGCTTTGTTACGCGTGACCAGCGTTTCCGGCGTCAGGTCGGCAAACCATGCGGTGAACAGCTTCTCGTTACAATCGCGCAGGCTCTGCGGTTTGTTGACGATTAGCGTCCCTTTCTCCTCTGCACGTTCCAGAATATAGGTTGCATAGATGAACTCGGTATCAAACGGTGGATCCTTACGCATCAGAATGACGTCCAGATCTGCCAGCGGGAGATCCTGCTCGCTATTGAACTCATACCATTTGTCGTAGTTCTGCTCTACGCTCAGGGTACGCGTACGGGCGCGGGCTTCACCGTTGATCAGATAGAGATCGGCCATTTCCATATAATGAATTTCGTAATCGCGACGTTGCGCTTCCAGCAGCATAGCGAAGCTGGAATCTTTCTTGATGTTGATGCTTGCGATGGGATCCATCACGATGCCGAGCTTGATCATTGTTCTTCTCCGTTAGCCCAGATCGCCAAAACGCACCTGTAGCGCGGTGATGGCGGTGAGCGCAGTTGTCTCAGTACGCAGAACGCGAGGTCCTAACAGAATATCAGTAAACTGATACCGTGCGGTCATGGCAATTTCATCTGCCGACAGCCCACCTTCGGGGCCAATCAGCAAGCGGATGCGTTCCACCGGGAGCGGCAGCGTATTGATGCTGGCGCTGGCGCGGGGATGCAGGTTCAGTTTCAGACCTTCATCCTGTTCGGCGCACCACGCTTCCAGATCCATCGCCGGGCGAATTTCAGGCACCCGATTACGACCGCACTGTTCGCAGGCGGCAATGGCGATTTTCTGCCACTGCTGGAGCTTCTTGTTCAGGCGTTCGCTGTCCAGTTTAACGCCGCAGCGCTCAGAAAAAAGTGGCGTAATGAGGCTTACACCCAGTTCGATCGATTTTTGGATAGTAAATTCCATTTTTTCACCCCGCGACATCACCTGGCCCAGGTGGATGTGCAGCGGCGATTCTCGATCGTCGAGTTCAGCGTTAAGCACCTTCACGTCCACGCTTTTCTTACTGGCGTGGGTGATTTCGGCGTCGAATACCTGATTGCTGCCATCAAACAGTTGTAGCGCCTGGCCTGGCCCCATACGCAGTACGCGGCCGATATGGTTGGCTGCATCTTCACACAGTGAAATTTGGCTGCCGGAAGTGAGTGGCTCAGGGTGATAAATGCGAGGAATGCGCATAGTTAAACATCCGCGTCATGGCCCTGGGCTGCAAAAGGCCAGGGCATGGTTAAAAAATATTGCTGCTAGTGTAGGTTAGCTCTTTTGCGCCTGGCAAGAGCGTTGCACATAGGGGTTATGGTTCCCCTGTACCTTCGCAATGCGTTCGTCGCGCTCACACTCCCAATCGGTGACCGGATACTGCTTATTCCAGGCATTAAAAAGCTGAGTTTGCTGGCGGGAGAGCGACAGGTTGTATTGGTCGCGCATGTAAAAATAGGTACGCGCGATGGCGCCACGGGCGCGGGCTGGCGGCTCGGCAACTTTCTCTTTGAAGTCAACCTTCATGGTGCATTGTCCATATTGGCCTTCACCACCGTTCCACTGGCTGTACATAAAGTTTGCGCGATCGCCATTGACCTCACCCACCGCGGGCTGCAGGTTATGCATATCGCTTTCCATTTTGCGATAGACCGGATCTTTAGCGCAGTTTTTACGCCCTCCGTCCTGCCAGCACTGGCGCTGATGACCAAATTGCCAGGCGGGGACAACGTGTTCCCATTCAATTCGACTGGCGCGGTTTTCATTTTTTCGCACTTTATAGCCGCAGGATTCGAGGTCAACGACCCCTTTTTTTCCTTGCCAGTTAATTTTACATCCGCAATAGAAATCGCCTGGCGCATCGGCGTTAACTTTAACGCCCGCTGCTTTTGCCTGAGAAAAACTGTTGATGCCTTCGGCTAAAACCGAGCCTGAAAACGCAGCGGCTAACAGGGCCGCAGCAAAAGAAAGATTACGGTACATCACGAACTCCGTGTCAAAACGAGCCCGCAACGTAGCGAAAGTCATTCCTGTATGCAATCAGTTAGATCAGAAAAGTTCCTGATAATTCTGAAGATTATTCTGCAACCAACGGTTCACCGCAGTGGACGCAGCGGTAGGTGGCTTCGCCGCGTACAACGCGGTTATGGCGGCGGACGGTCAGTTGGTGTTCCTGACACTTACAGCGGTATGTAAAGGTCTTACGCTGCACGGATTGCAGCTCAAACTGATGCGTGCGCCGGGCCGGTACGCCCAGCACGCTCTCCATCATCCATTTCCACTCTTTCCCGTGCGGCGGTACGCGGCCAAAGTGTTTCCACACCAGTAGATGCGCCAGTTCATGGGGCACCACTTCGTTAACGAACGCGTCAACATTCTCCATCAGCAAAACTGGATTAAGACGAATTTCGTAGGTTTGTAGCCACGCGGTACCCGCGGCGGTTCCGCGCTGTTGGTAAACCAGCTTTGGTTCCGGGTATTGGCGTTCGAGCTTGAGATTGGCCTGAGCGAGTTTTTCCCGCAGGCTGCGCATAACGGCTTGCTGGATGGCGATCGGGAGACGGGAGGTTTTCATAACGCCAGAGGATAGTGCGACAGGGAAGGGACTGCAAGAGGAAGGCTCCCTCCCACGGGGGAGGAAGCCTAACGAGATTAGTCGTGTGCGCCAATTTCGCGCAGTTTACGACCTTTCATCAGGTTACGTTCAATGTGTTCCAGAGAGACGTTTTTAGTTTCAGGGATCAGCCACAGGGTCAGGAAGATGAACAGTACGTTCAGGCCACCGTAGACCCAGAAGGTGTTGGCGCTGCCCAGCGAGTTCAGCATCGTCAGGAAGGTTGCGCCGACAATCATGTTGGCAATCCAGTTAGTTGCGGTAGAGCAGGTGATGCCGAAATCGCGACCTTTCAGCGGCTGGATTTCAGAGCACAGTACCCAAATCAGCGGACCGGCGCTCATCGCAAAGCCAACGATAAACATTAGCAGCATCAGGACAGCGAAGTATTGTGCGGCTGGCGAGTGAATACCCACGTGCATCATTGTACCCAGCACGCCCATACCGACGGCCATGACGATAAAGCCGAGGATTAGCGTAGGTTTTCGGCCCCAGCGGTCAACCAGGCCAATGGCGATAAAGGTTGCCAGCACGTTGGTCAGACCGACAATAACGGTCCCCCACATCTGTTCGGTGGTGTTGGTGTAACCCGCCAGCTCAAAGATTTTTGGCGCGTAATACATAATGACGTTCATCCCGGTGAACTGCTGCATCACCTGTAACAGAACGCCAAGGAAAACTGCGCGGCGGAAGTTGCTGTTTTCTTTAAACAGCGCCCAGCCGCTCTGCTTCACTTGCAGGCTTTCACGAATTTCATCCAGCTCGCGTTTGGCTTCAGCGCTGGTGTCACGCAGACGCAACAGAACGCGTTCGGCATCGACAAAACGACGTTTAGCCGCAAACCAACGCGGGCTGTCCGGCAGGAAGATGACGCCAACCAGCAGTAACAGGGCAGGGATGATGATCACGCCCAGCATCCAGCGCCATGCGCCGCTGTAGCTAAACGCCGTATCGGAAAGATACGCACCTAAAATACCGATGGTGATCATTAACTGATACATAGAAATCATGCTGCCGCGAATTTTTTCCGGGGCGATTTCGGACAAGTACAACGGTGCGGTATAAGACGCAACGCCGACTGCCAGGCCGAGCAGCACGCGGGAAACCAGCAGCACTTCAACGTTTGGCGCTGCGGCGGAGAACAGCGAACCGGCAACAAACAGGATTGCGCCGATCATCAGGCTTTTTTTACGCCCCAGCTTGAAGGAGAGCCAACCGCTGCCGACGGCGCCCACTGCCGCACCAAACATCATGGAACTCACCACCCATTCCTGAGTGTGTGGGGTAATTTGGAACTCGTCGGTTATGAATGGTAAAGCACCGGCAATAACACCGATATCCAGGCCAAAAAGTAATCCAGCCAGGGCTGCCAGGAAGCAGACAAAAAATGTCATGGCTTTGTTGGAATGCCCCGTTTTTTTATTGTCAGGCATGATGCCCTCCGTTGGGTAGCTAGTTTTGTTGATGTTAAGGGTAGGTGAGTACGGGGTAAAAAAATGCGAATCACATCACATTAGTGTAATCGGTTACACTGGCATTCATGTGGATTATTGTTTAATTAGTTGAAAGTTAACATTATTTATTATTATAGAATAAAGTTGATTGGCTGATTTTAAGACAATGCTGAAATATGATGTAACAGTGATGCAATGCTGGTAACGAAGAGATGTGAATTCAAGGTGGATAGAAATACCGTGCTATGTAATCGCTTTCATTTGTTATTGAAGCAAATGAAATTAGCGTGGTTATAGCGATGGGGGATGGGAGAGCAAATGACATAAAAAAAGACCAGCGCGAGGCTGGTCTTCATAAGCGTTGAGCCGTCGGGGAATTACTTCAGACCGGCAGCTTCACGCAGCAGGGCGGCTTTGTCGGTTTTTTCCCATGGGAAATGTTCGCGACCAAAGTGACCGTAAGCGGCGGTTTCTTTGTAAATCGGGTGCAGCAGATCCAGCATCTGAATCAGGCCATACGGGCGCAGGTCGAAGAACTCACGCACCAGCAGGGTCAGCTGTTCTGAAGGCACTTTTTCAGTACCGAACGTTTCCACCATGATAGAGGTCGGTTCAGCCACGCCGATTGCGTAGGAAACCTGAATCTCACAACGGTCAGCCAGGCCAGCGGCAACGATGTTTTTCGCTACGTAGCGGGCTGCATAAGCTGCGGAACGGTCAACTTTAGACGGATCCTTACCAGAGAATGCGCCGCCGCCGTGACGGGCCATGCCGCCGTAGGTATCAACGATGATTTTACGACCCGTCAGACCGCAGTCACCCATTGGACCGCCGATAACGAAACGACCAGTTGGGTTGATGAAGAACTTGGTTGAAGCTGTCAGCCATTCAGTCGGCAGTACCGGTTTGATGATCTCTTCCATAACGGCTTCTTGCAGCGATTTCTGATCGATATCTTCAGAGTGCTGAGTCGACAGAACAACCGCATCGATACCGACGATTTTACCGTCGTCATACTGGAAGGTTACCTGGCTTTTTGCATCCGGGCGCAGCCAGGATAAGGTGCCGTTTTTACGCACTTCAGCCTGACGCTGCACCAGACGGTGAGCATAGGTAATCGGGGCTGGCATCAGCACGTCGGTTTCGTTGGTTGCATAACCAAACATCAGACCCTGGTCGCCTGCGCCCTGTTCCAGCGGATCCGCACGGTCAACACCCTGGTTGATGTCCGGAGACTGTTTACCAATCGCGCTCAGTACCGCACAAGAGTTGGCATCAAAGCCCATGTCGGAATGCACATAGCCAATTTCGCGAACCGTGTTACGGGTGATCTCTTCGATATCAACCCATGCGCTGGTGGTGATCTCACCGCCAACTAAAACCATACCGGTTTTGACGTAGGTTTCGCAGGCAACGCGTGCTTTCGGATCCTGCTCCAGGATTGCATCCAGCACGGCATCAGAGATTTGGTCAGCGATTTTGTCAGGATGCCCTTCTGATACGGACTCGGACGTAAAAAGGTGTTTTGCCATATTTAATTTCACCTAAGGAGAATGTAGTTAGCTCAAACTGTCGAGTGGAATAGCCATGTGTAGAAGATTCTACCATGAGTCTGCAGATGACGGACACTGGCAGTCTGAGTGTTAATCGGTATAGATGGATTAACATCTGGACGGCTATTTTAAGGCGGTTCTGCGCCTGATTTCCAGCTTTTTTTGATTGAGCTCGCATTGTACTGAAAATGTAACTGGAAATTTTTCCTGACGGTGCTGGCAATGCGCGTATTTATCTTTTGCTTTTTCGTACTGTTGTCGGTATAAAACGCGGCGCGCGGCTCATATCCGTCATACTTCAAGTTGCATGTGCGTTGGCAATACTCGCCCAGTCACTTACTCCTGTAAGCGCCCGGGGATTCACTGCGTTGCCGCCTTCCCGCAACTCGATTTATTGAGGATAGACAAAAAAGCACACGACGTTTTCATCGTGTTGCCACTTCCAGCCGGGTTAAAACTTTAGCTTTGGCTTGTGGGTTCGTTCCGTCAGGAGCAACCGTGGAGGTGATACGAGATAATGAACCGTTGTATTCTGCTGAATCTGTCGCACCGTTCTGGTGTACATATGTCCCCCGCAATCTGCATCTTGCATACCTGCCGATGTTATACCCATCTCGGCGCTTCTCAGGACTCCAGGGCCGGCAACGGTCACTAAGAACTGAACAAGGGCGCTCTTGGTAAACAAGAGTTTTCTCGTGGTTTCGCCGAACCGTCAGCATTAAGTTCGGTTACGTGTTTACATTGATATGAAAAAGAAACCGGTCGCACAGTCGGAGCGTCAGCACTATCTGCTGGAAATTCTGCCTGTATTTGGGTTGTTATCGCGTCTTCGGATTGCGATAGTAGTCAACTGTTTTACACTTGTTAATAAAATTTGAGGTTCGCTATGTCTGACGACATTTCTTTGGGTTCGCCTTCGTCAGCAGGCGAACACGGTGTACTACGCTCCATGCAGGAGGTTGCAATGAGTTCCCAGGAAGCCAGCAAGATGCTGCGTACTTACAATATTGCCTGGTGGGGTAATAACTACTATGACGTCAATGAACTGGGCCACATCAGCGTGTGCCCGGATCCCGACGTACCAGAAGCGCGCGTTGACCTTGCTGAGTTGGTGAAAGCCCGTGAAGCGCAGGGCCAGCGTTTGCCTGCATTGTTCTGCTTCCCGCAGATCCTGCAACACCGTCTGCGTTCGATTAACGCCGCGTTTAAGCGCGCCCGTGAGTCTTACGGCTACAACGGTGACTATTTCCTCGTTTACCCGATCAAGGTTAACCAGCACCGTCGCGTGATTGAATCGCTGATCCACTCCGGCGAACCGCTGGGGCTGGAAGCCGGTTCTAAAGCTGAACTGATGGCCGTTCTGGCTCATGCCGGAATGACCCGCAGCGTGATCGTGTGTAACGGCTATAAAGACCGCGAATACATCCGCCTGGCGCTAATTGGCGAAAAGATGGGCCATAAGATCTATCTGGTCATCGAGAAGATGTCTGAAATCGCTATCGTGCTGGATGAAGCTGAACGACTGAATGTTGTTCCGCGTCTGGGCGTGCGTGCGCGTCTGGCGTCGCAAGGGTCCGGCAAATGGCAGTCCTCCGGCGGAGAGAAATCGAAATTCGGCCTGGCGGCAAACCAGGTGCTGCAACTGGTAGAAATGCTGCGCGAGCGCGGTCGTCTGGACAGTATTCAGTTGCTGCACTTCCACCTCGGCTCACAGATGGCGAACATTCGTGATATTGCCACCGGCGTACGTGAGTCGGCGCGTTTCTACGTTGAGCTGCACAAGCTTGGCGTAAATATCCAGTGCTTCGACGTGGGCGGTGGCCTGGGCGTGGACTACGAAGGTACCCGTTCGCAGTCTGACTGCTCCGTAAACTACGGCCTGAACGAATACGCGAACAACATCATCTGGGCCATTGGCGACGCCTGTGAAGAGCACGGTCTGCCGCACCCGACGGTAATTACCGAATCCGGTCGCGCTGTTACCGCGCATCATACCGTGCTGGTGTCTAACATTATCGGCGTTGAGCGTAGCGAGCATACCGAAGCAACGCCTCCGGCTGACGATGCGCCGCGTGCCCTGCAAAGCATGTGGGAAACCTGGCAAGAGATGCATGAGCCGGGAACCCGTCGTTCGCTGCGTGAATGGCTGCACGACAGCCAGATGGATCTGCACGATATTCACGTTGGGTACTCTTCAGGCACCTTTAGCCTGCAGGAACGCGCGTGGGCAGAACAGCTCTATCTGAACATGTGTCACGATGTGCAAAAACAACTCGACCCGAGCAACCGCGCGCACCGTCCGATTATCGACGAGTTGCAGGAGCGTATGGCGGATAAGATTTACGTCAACTTCTCGCTGTTCCAGTCGATGCCGGATGCGTGGGGGATCGATCAGCTGTTCCCGGTGATGCCGCTGGAAGGGCTGAACAAAGCTCCTGAGCGCCGTGCGGTGCTGCTGGATATCACCTGTGACTCTGATGGCGCTATCGACCACTATGTTGATGGTGACGGCATTGCGACCACCATGCCGATGCCGGAATACGACCCGGAGAATCCGCCGATGCTGGGCTTCTTTATGGTGGGTGCGTACCAGGAGATCCTTGGCAACATGCACAACCTGTTCGGTGATACCGAAGCGGTTGACGTGTTCGTCTTCCCTGACGGCAGCGTGGAAGTTGAGCTGTCTGACGAAGGGGATACCGTGGCGGATATGCTGCAATACGTGCAGTTGGATCCGAACACCCTGCTAACTCAGTTCCGTGACCAGGTGAAAAACACCGATCTGGATACCGAGTTGCAGCAGCAGTTCCTCGAAGAGTTTGAGGCAGGTCTGTACGGATATACCTATCTCGAAGACGAGTAATGCTGTTGGGGCTCGCTTGAACCTGAGCAAATTAACGGCGATAATTCGCCTATACAAGTAGTCACGTAAATCAATCCCTTCCTCGTCGGGCTTAACGACGCGGAGGGGATTTTTTTTCACCGATTTTAAAAGAGGTCAGTACATGAGCACCTTAGGTCATCAATACGACAACTCCCTGGTTTCTAACGCCTTTGGTTTTTTGCGTCTGCCGATGAACTTCATGCCGTACGACAGCGACGCCGATTGGGTGATCACCGGCGTACCGTTTGATATGGCAACGTCTGGCCGCGCGGGCGGTCGTCATGGTCCGGCTGCGATCCGTCAGGTTTCCACTAACCTGGCGTGGGAACACAATCGCTTCCCGTGGGACTTCGATATGCGCGAGCGCCTGAACGTGGTGGACTGCGGCGATCTGGTTTATGCGTTCGGTGATGCCCGTGAAATGAGTGAAAAACTGCAGGCGCATGCTGAGAAGTTGCTTTCTGCTGGTAAGCGCATGCTCTCTTTCGGCGGTGACCACTTCGTCACGCTGCCGCTCCTGCGCGCGCACGCTAAACACTTTGGTAAAATGGCGCTGGTGCACTTTGATGCCCACACCGACACCTACGCTAACGGCTGTGAATTCGACCACGGTACCATGTTCTACACTGCGCCGAACGAAGGTCTGATCGATCCGAATCACTCTGTGCAGATCGGTATTCGTACCGAGTTCGACAAAGATAACGGCTTTACCGTGCTGGATGCTTGCCAGGTGAACGATCGCGGCGTAGATGACATCATCGCCCAGGTTAAGCAGATTGTTGGTGATATGCCGGTGTATCTGACCTTTGATATCGACTGCCTCGATCCGGCGTTTGCTCCTGGAACCGGTACGCCCGTGATCGGCGGTCTGACTTCCGATCGCGCGATCAAGCTGGTACGTGGTCTGAAAGATCTGAATATCGTCGGGATGGATGTGGTGGAAGTAGCTCCGGCCTACGATCAGTCAGAGATCACCGCGCTGGCGGCGGCTACGCTGGCACTGGAAATGCTGTATATCCAGGCGGCGAAGAAAGGCGAATAACGGGTTTCGGACTATTTTGCCGGATGTCGCTGACGCTAGTCCGGCCTACATTATTGCTGAATTTGTAGGCCGGGTAAGGCGTTCACGCCGCCATCCGGCACTGTTCGAGGATTATTTTATCCCGTCTGCGCTCATGCGATCGCGAATGTGTTGCGCACGTTCTGCAGATGCCGGGTGATCGTCAAACATTGAGCTTTGGCGTCCTGCTTCCAGTTTTGCCAGTTTCTCAAAGCTGGTGGCCAGGCCTGCCGGATTGATCCCACGTTTGCGCAACAAATCATACGAGTAATCATCCGCTTCGGATTCCTGACGCTGGGAGAACTGCGAGTTCACCAGTTTCTCGCCAAGATCGCCCAATTGCGACTGCGACAGGCTGCCGACAATGCCGCCAGCGGAAGCCGCTGCTGCACGTACGGCGTTAGTGCCCAGCGCGACCTGCATGCCTTTTTTCACGTGACCCAGCGCGACGTGGCCCATTTCGTGGCCGATCACCGCTTCGACTTCGTTATCGGTCATCATATCCATCAGGCCGCTGTACACGCGGATACAACCGTTCGCCATGGCAAAGGCATTCACATCTTTCGCCATATAGACTTTGTAGTTCACCGGCTGGCCGTTAATGTTGTCGCCAAGCGCGGCGGCGATTTTGCCAAGACGCGTTGCGTACTCGCTGCTGGCAGGGGCGATAGTAGCCTTGCTGTCCATATCTTTACAGGCCTGATCGCTCAGCGCTTTTACCTGAGTATCGCTCAGACTATAGGCCTGAAAAGCCTCTGCGCCAGAAGAAAGCAGTCCGTTTGAGTCCATGTTCTGGCAGCCGGTCAATGCCGCCGCCATGCTCGTAGCAAGCAGTAAAGCGCGAATTTTCATTTTTTCTCTTCCGCACAAAGTCAGGATTTTTCTAAAAAATGCGTCGTTTGCAGGTAAACCGACGCTCGGCCTTAGTATAAAGAAAAGAACATTCAGCGGGCGAGAAGATTGCGCAACTTGCGCGCATGATCCAGAGATTTCTGAAGCGGTAAAAGGATGCTCCATGTACATGACACGCGGCTTGGGTTACATTGTTGGCACTTTTTTCCGGCGTAGCCCAAAACGCGCTGTCGTCAAGTCGTTAAGGGCTCAGCCTTCATTATCCGATCTGGAGTCAAAATGTCCTCACGTAAAGAGCTTGCCAATGCTATTCGTGCGCTGAGCATGGACGCAGTACAGAAAGCCAAATCCGGTCACCCGGGTGCCCCGATGGGTATGGCTGACATTGCCGAAGTCCTGTGGCGTGATTTCCTGAACCACAACCCGACTAACCCGTCCTGGGCTGACCGTGACCGCTTCGTGCTGTCCAACGGCCACGGCTCCATGCTGATTTACAGCCTGCTGCACCTCACCGGCTACGATCTGCCGATGTCCGAGCTGCAGAACTTCCGTCAGCTGCATTCCAAAACGCCGGGTCACCCGGAAGTGGGTTACACCGCGGGTGTTGAAACCACTACCGGTCCTCTGGGTCAGGGCATTGCGAATGCTGTGGGTATGGCTATCGCCGAAAAAACGCTGGCGGCGCAGTTTAACCGTCCTGGTCACGACATCGTTGACCACTTTACCTATGCTTTCATGGGTGACGGCTGCATGATGGAAGGTATCTCTCACGAGGTATGTTCCCTGGCCGGTACGCTGAAGCTGGGTAAACTGGTAGCGTTCTACGATGACAACGGCATCTCTATCGATGGCCACGTTGAAGGCTGGTTCACCGATGACACCGCTAAGCGTTTCGAAGCTTACGGCTGGCACGTGGTTCGTGGCGTTGATGGTCACGATGCTGACGCGATTAAGCGCGCAGTTGAAGAAGCTCGCGCTGTGACCGACAAACCGTCCCTGCTGATGTGCAAAACCATCATCGGTTTCGGTTCCCCGAATAAAGCTGGTACCCACGACTCTCACGGTGCGCCGCTGGGTGATGCAGAAATCGCACTGACCCGCGAACAGCTGGGCTGGAAATACGCGCCGTTTGAAATTCCGTCTGAAATCTACGCGCAGTGGGATGCGAAAGAAGCAGGCCAGGCAAAAGAAGCTGCATGGAACGAGAAGTTCGCTGCTTATGCGAAAGCCTTCCCGCAGGAAGCCGCTGAATTCACCCGTCGTATGAAAGGTGAAATGCCGTCTGACTTCGACGCAAAAGCGAACGAGTTCATCGCTAAGCTGCAGGCTAACCCGGCGAAAATCGCCAGCCGTAAAGCGTCTCAGAACGCGATTGAAGCGTTTGGTCCTCTGCTGCCTGAATTCCTCGGTGGCTCCGCTGACCTGGCACCAAGTAACCTGACTCTGTGGTCTGGTTCTAAAGCTATCAACGAAGATACTGCCGGTAACTACATCCATTACGGTGTACGTGAATTCGGTATGACCGCTATCGCTAACGGTATCTCCCTGCACGGTGGCTTCCTGCCGTACACCTCCACCTTCCTGATGTTTGTGGAATATGCCCGTAACGCGGTGCGTATGGCTGCGCTGATGAAACAACGTCAGGTGATGGTCTATACCCACGACTCCATCGGTCTGGGCGAAGATGGCCCGACTCACCAGCCGGTAGAGCAGGTAGCTTCGCTGCGTGTGACCCCGAACATGAGCACCTGGCGTCCGTGTGACCAGGTTGAATCTGCCGTTGCATGGAAATACGGTGTAGAGCGTCAGGACGGTCCGACCGCGCTGATCCTCTCCCGCCAGAACCTGGCACAGCAGGAACGTACCGAAGAGCAGCTGGCGAACATCGCGCGCGGTGGTTACGTGCTGAAAGATTGCGCCGGTCAGCCGGAACTGATCTTCATCGCTACCGGTTCTGAAGTTGAGCTGGCTGTGGCTGCCTGGGACAAACTGACCGCTGAAGGCGTTAAAGCGCGCGTGGTTTCCATGCCGTCTACCGACGCGTTCGACAAACAGGATGCCGCTTATCGCGAGTCCGTACTGCCGAAAGCTGTTTCCGCACGTGTTGCAGTGGAAGCGGGTATCGCAGACTACTGGTTCAAATACGTGGGCCTGAACGGCGCTATCGTTGGTATGACTACCTTTGGTGAGTCTGCACCGGCTGAGCTGCTGTTTGAAGAGTTTGGCTTCACTGTCGACAACGTTGTCGCGAAAGCAAAAGAACTGCTGTAATTTTGATTACAGGTGAAAACGGGTCGCTTATGCGGCCCGTTTTTTTAAAGTAATTAAATTTATTTGGTCGTGTGCAACCCGAAAATGTAGATTTGCATCACAAATATGATATTTAGCGATGTTTTATATTTGTAACTTGAATCACATTATTTATGTTGACTTTTATATTTCTTTTCTCAATTCATTGTTTTTAAAGGCATCACCAAAAAACATTCTGCGCTGTATGTAGTTTTCTCCTCGATTGATTTCATTTCGCCGTGCGCGTATTTTATTTTTAACGCTAACTCGTACCCTAAAAATAAAATAAGGAAAATGTATGCGGCTGATTGATTACTTTCCCGAATCATCTATCTCAATAAAAAATTCAGCAAAGAACTGGCAGGAGGCAATTGACTTTTCTATGTCATCCTTACTTGCCAACCATTATGTCAATTCAGATTATATTCAGGCCATTAAAGACTCAACGATTAACAATGGTCCTTATTATATTTTAGCACCAGGTGTCGCCATGCCGCACGCTCGACCGGAGTGTGGCGCGTTAAAAACCGGTATGTCATTAACGCTTCTCAAACAGGAAGTGAAATTTGCCGAAGATGATGAAGGTATCAGATTATTAATCGGATTGTCGGCGGCTAATGCTGATTCACACATTGGCGCTATTCAGGCCTTAAGCGAATTATTATGTGAAGAGGAAGCACTAACCGCTTTGTTAGCGGCTAAATCAGAAAAACAATTGGCGGATATTATCGCTCAAGCATAATTAACGGTTTCCTTTCAGGATATTATTATGGAAAACAAGTCTGCTCGTGCCAAAGTCCAGGCTTTTGGTGGGTTTTTGACTGCAATGGTCATTCCTAACATCGGCGCATTTATTGCCTGGGGTTTTATTACCGCATTATTTATTCCTACTGGTTGGATGCCGAATGAGCATTTCGCCAAAATTGTCGGTCCGATGATTACCTATTTACTGCCCGTCATGATTGGCTCCACTGGGGGACATCTGGTTGGCGGGAAACGCGGTGCGGTAATGGGGGGTATTGGTTCTATTGGCGTTATTGTGGGCGCGGATATCCCGATGTTCCTTGGCGCGATGGTAATGGGGCCGCTTGGCGGTTGGGTGATTAAGCATATCGACCGTCTGCTGGAAAAACGCATTCCTGCAGGCTTCGAGATGGTTATCAATAATTTCTCTCTTGGTATTGCGGGAATGCTCTTATGCTTGCTGGGGTTTGAAGTTATCGGCCCGGCGGTTCTCATTGCCAATAATTTCGTGAAGGAGTGTATTGAAGCGTTGGTTCATGCGGGCTATCTGCCGTTGCTATCCGTAATCAATGAGCCGGCAAAAATCCTCTTTCTGAACAATGCCATCGATCAGGGGGTGTATTATCCGCTGGGGATGCAGCAAGCTTCTGAAACGGGAAAATCAATTTTCTTCATGGTGGCATCTAACCCAGGGCCGGGATTAGGTTTGTTACTCGGCTTTGCTATCTTTGGCAAAGGGATGAGTAAAAAGTCTGCGCCAGGCGCCATGATTATCCACTTCCTCGGTGGTATTCATGAACTGTATTTCCCGTATGTGCTGATGAAGCCTCTGACCCTGATCGCGATGATTGCCGGGGGAATGACCGGGACGTGGGTATTCCACCTGCTGGACGGTGGGTTAGTTGCGGGGCCAAGCCCAGGATCTATATTCGCCTATCTGGCATTAACGCCGAAAGGTTCTTTCCTCGCGACCATTGCAGGAGTCACCGCGGGAACCGTTGTTACTTTTGTTATTACCTCTGTCATCCTGAAAATGGAAAAGAACGTTGAAACAGAAAGTGAAGATGACTTTGCTGAATCAGCCAGAACCGTCAAAGCGATGAAGCAGGAAGGGAAATTCTCTTATAAAAACATTAAACGCGTCGCTTTTGTCTGTGATGCAGGAATGGGTTCCAGTGCTATGGGGGCAACCACGTTTCGTAAGCGTCTGGAGAAAGCGGGATTGAATATTACTGTGACGCATTATGCTATCGAAAACGTTCCGCAAGATGCCGATATTATTGTCACCCATGCCAGTCTTGAAGGTCGTGTTAAACGTGTAAGTGAAAAGCCATTAGTGCTGATTAAGAACTATATTGGTGACCCATTGTTGGATGATTTATTTAAACGCATTACTGCGAACTAGCCTTCTTCTATTTTTGGAGTGAATATGAAAACGAAAGTTGCTGCCATATATGGCAAGCAGGATATTCGTATCCGCGAGTTTGAACTGCCTGCAATTACAGATAATGAATTGTTAGTAAGCGTAATATCCGATAGCGTTTGTTTGTCCACCTGGAAAGCAGCAGCATTGGGGAGCGATCATAAACGCGTACCGGACGATCTGGAAAACCATCCGGTGATTACCGGACATGAATGTGCAGGTATTATTGTTGAGGTGGGAAAAAACCTGACGGATAAATATAAGAAAGGTCAGCGTTTTGTGTTGCAACCCGCGATGGGATTGCCAAGTGGATATTCAGCGGGATACAGCTATGAATATTTTGGCGGCAATGCGACATATATGATTATCCCGGAAGTGGCGATTAACCTGGGATGCGTTTTGCCTTACCACGGCTCTTATTTTGCCGCCGCCTCATTGGCAGAACCGATGTGCTGTATTATTGGCGCGTATAACGCGAATTTTCACACCACGCCTTACGTTTATGAGCATCGCATGGGGATTAAGCCAGGGGGGAACATTGCGCTTCTGGCCTGCGCCGGGCCGATGGGTATTGGTGCAATAGATTATGCCATTAACGGGAATATTCAGCCGTCGCGCGTGGTGGTGGTCGACATTGACGAAGCACGACTGGCGCAGGCTAAAAAACTGTTGCCCGTTGAGTTGGCGGCTGAAAAGGGGATTGAGCTCATCTATGTGAATACTACTGGCATGGATTCTCCGACAGCGATGCTGCGAGCGTTAACTCATGACGCAGGTTTTGATGATGTCTTTGTGTATGCGGCAGTGCCTGCAGTTGTTGAGATGGCTGATGATTTACTCGCGGAAGATGGTTGCCTGAATTTTTTTGCCGGTCCTACGGACAGTAACTTCAAAGTGCCGTTTAATTTTTATAACGTGCACTACAACAGCACTCACGTTGTCGGGACATCCGGTGGTTCAACGGATGATATGAAAGAGGCCATTGCGCTCAGTGCAACTGGCCAACTGCAACCGTCGTTTATGGTGACGCACATTGGCGGCCTTGATGCAGTTCCGGAAACTGTTTTGAATTTACCGGCGATCCCCGGCGGTAAGAAGCTGATATATAACGGCGTTATCATGCCACTAACCGCCATTGCTGATTTTGCCGAGAAAGGGAAAACTGACCCATTATTCAAAGAACTGGCGCTACTGGTGGAGGAGACGCACGGTATCTGGAATGAAAAGGCAGAAAAATACCTTTTGGCACACTTTGGCGTTGATATCGGGGAGGCGGGGATATGATGTCGCTGGCATGGCCGCTATTTCGTATCACGGAGCAGGCTGCACTGGCAGCCTGGCCGCAAACCGGGTGCGGCGATAAAAACAAGATTGATGGTCTGGCTGTGACGGCAATGCGGGAAGCATTGAACAGTATTGCCATTCGCGGACGCATCGTTATTGGCGAAGGGGAGATTGATCAAGCCCCGATGCTGTGGATTGGTGAGGCAGTGGGAACCGGCACCGGACCTGAGGTAGATATCGCCGTTGATCCTATCGAAGGAACCCGAATGGTGGCTATGGGGCAAAGCAATGCGCTGGCCGTCATGGCGTTTGCCCCTCGCGGCAGTTTGTTACACGCTCCTGATATGTACATGAAAAAACTGGTTGTTAATCGGTTTGCGAAAGGGGCGATTAATCTGGCGCTGCCGTTGGCAGATAATCTGCGTAATGTGGCAGAGGCGTTGGGTAAACCGCTGGAGCGACTGCGGATGGTGACGCTGGATAAGCCGCGCCTTCAACCAGCGATTGCCGAGGCGACACGGCTTGGCGTCAAGGTCTTTGCTCTGTCCGACGGCGACGTGGCCGCCAGCGTGCTGGCCTGTATGCAGGAGAATCCTTATGATCTGATGTATACCATTGGCGGCGCGCCTGAAGGGGTTATTTCAGCTTGTGCGGTTAAAGCGCTGGGGGGCGATATGCAGGCTGAACTGATTGATTTTTGCGGAGCGAAAGGAAATAACGCAGATAATCGTCTGATTGCGGCACAGGAACATCAGCGCTGCGCGGAAATGGGCGTTGCGATCAACCGGATCTACGCGCTGGACGAACTGGTAGGGGGAAATAAGATCCTATTCAGTGCGACAGGAGTCACGGGCGGCGATCTTGTGAAAGGGATCCAACAGGTTGCGAATGGTGTGCGCACGCAAACTTTACTGATCGGCGGCGCGGATCGAACGTGTAATATAATAGACTCTCTGCATTCATGGTGATTTATCGAGAAACGAATGACGACGCTGACAGAAGACGATGTGCTTGAGCAACTGGATGCTCAAAATAATTTACTCTCGTTTATGACGACGGCACATAACATTTTGCTCCAGGGCATTAAGCGCTTTCTACCGTCGCTGTTCGTTAATAACGATGAAGAGATCGTGGAATATGCAGTGAAGCCGTTACTCGCCCAAAGTGGACCGCTTGACGATATCGACGTTGCGTTACGTCTGATTTATGCGTTGGGAAAAATGGATAAATGGCTTTATGCCGACATCACCCATTTCTCTCAGTTTTATCAGTACCTGAACGAGCAGGATAATATCCCCGGTTTTGCCGATGACATTACCTGGGATTTTGTCAGCAACGTGAACAGTATCACCCGTAACGCAACGCTCTACGGTGCGCTGGAGTCGATGAAATTTGCCGACTTTGCTGCGTGGTCCGAAGTGCGCTTTAGCGCAATGGTCAAGACGGCAATGACGCTGGCAGTGACGGCGATTTTAAAGGAATTAACGCCGTGAAAATCAAACTAACGGTGAATGGGCTACAGGTTGAAGCACATTACCGTGATGATGAGATAGAGAACGTCCACAAACCGTTATTACAACAGCTGGCAAAAATACACGCCACTCACCCGCAGCGACGAACGATCGTTTTTCTCAGCGCACCGCCTGGTACGGGTAAATCGACGCTGACCACCTTCTGGGAATATCTCTCCCGTCAGGATCCTGGCCTGCCGGAGATCCAGACGCTGCCGATGGATGGCTTCCATCACTACAACACCTGGCTGGATGCTCATAACCTGCGAGCATACAAAGGTGCACCGGAAACCTTTGATGTGGATAAACTTGCACAGAATCTACGTCTGATAAGGGAAGGGGAGGGCACCTGGCCACAGTACGACCGGCAAAAACACGATCCGGTAGAAGCGGCCATAACAGTGACCGCGCCGATTGTGATTGTGGAAGGAAACTGGTTATTACGCGATGATGAAAGGTGGCGGGCGTTAGCTGAGTTTTGTGATTACTCGCTGTTTATTCGTGCACCTGCCAACGCGCTCCGTACACGACTGGTAGGCCGTAAACTGGCGGGCGGACTATCACAAGCTGACGCTGAGGCGTTTTATGAGCGTACCGACGGACCAAATGTTCGTCGGGTACTGGAAGCGAGTCTGCCTGGTGACCTGACGCTGGAGATGCTGGAATCTGGTGAATATCGGATTGCGTGAAGGCCAATTATTCCTGTTAAGCCGTAATGATTATTACGGTTTACTGGAATAATTTCCCCCGGTCTCAGCGGGAAAAATGTGATGTACGTCAGATAACTGTTTTCTTTGGCTGGACAATCATTCCTTTTATTCCGCGTTTCGCTTATTCTAGCTGAAGCGTTTCAGTCGATTAAATGTTCGACAATTAACCAATTAGTCGCAGTTTGCGACAGGTAAGGTTTCCCTGAGCGATTTGCTGCATTACTCTGTCTGCCACATCGTTTCTGAGAAATCCTTGCAGGAGACCTATGACCGTACGCGTAGCGATTAATGGTTTCGGTCGCATCGGACGCAACGTGGTTCGTGCTTTGTATGAATCCGGGCGTCGGGCGGAAATCACCGTGGTGGCAATCAACGAACTGGCGGATGCTGCAGGCATGGCGCATTTGTTGAAATATGACACCAGCCATGGACGTTTTGCTTGGGATGTTCGTCAGGAACGTGACCAGCTCATCGTTGGCGATGACGCGATCCGCATTCTGCATGAGCGAACGCTCGATGCGCTTCCCTGGCGCGAACTGAGTGTCGACGTTGTGCTGGACTGTACGGGGGTCTTCGGCAACCGCGAACACGGCGAGGCGCATATTGCCGCTGGTGCAAAAAAAGTGCTCTTTTCACATCCTGGTAGTCACGACATCGACGCAACCGTTGTGTATGGCGTTAATCAGGATCAGCTGCGCGCTGAACACCGGATCGTTTCCAACGCCTCCTGCACCACGAATTGCATAATACCCGTCATTAAATTGCTGGATGATGCTTACGGCATTGAGTCTGGTACTGTCACCACGATCCACTCCGCGATGCACGATCAGCAGGTTATTGATGCCTATCATCCTGACCTGCGTCGCACGCGAGCGGCCAGCCAGTCTATTATTCCGGTTGATACCAAACTGGCGGCGGGCATCACGCGAATTTTCCCGCAGTTTAACGATCGTTTTGAAGCGATTGCGGTGCGTGTACCGACCATAAATGTGACGGCGATCGACTTAAGCGTGACGGTGAAAAAACCAGTAAAAGCCAGTGAAGTCAACCAGTTGCTGCAAAAAGCAGCACAAGGTGCATTTCATGGTATAGTTGACTATACGGAATTACCGTTGGTCTCTGTAGATTTTAACCACGACCCGCACAGCGCCATCGTTGATGGTACGCAAACGCGCGTGAGTGGCGCTCACCTGATCAAAACGCTGGTCTGGTGTGATAATGAATGGGGCTTTGCTAACCGTATGCTCGATACAACGTTAGCGATGGCTGCTATTGGTTTCAGGCTCGACGCTTGAGCGTCGACAAAACTTTATGAATCAACGAGAGGATTCACCATGTCTGTAATTAAGATGACCGATCTGGATCTGGCTGGTAAACGCGTTTTTATCCGTGCGGACCTGAACGTACCAGTTAAAGAAGGGAAAGTAACCAGCGATGCGCGTATCCGTGCTTCCCTGCCGACCATCGAACTGGCCCTGAAACAGGGTGCTAAAGTGATGGTAACTTCCCACCTGGGTCGTCCTACCGAAGGCGAGTACAACGAAGAATTCTCTCTGCTGCCGGTTGTTAACTACCTGAAAGACAAACTGTCTGCTCCGGTTCGCCTGGTAAAAGATTACCTGGACGGCGTTGAAGTCGCTTCCGGTGAACTGGTTGTTCTGGAAAACGTTCGCTTCAACAAAGGCGAGAAGAAAGACGACGAAGCACTGTCCAAAAAATACGCTGCGCTGTGCGACGTATTCGTAATGGACGCTTTCGGTACCGCTCACCGTGCACAGGCTTCTACCCACGGTATCGGTAAATTCGCCGACGTAGCTTGCGCAGGTCCGCTGCTGGCTGCTGAGCTGGACGCGCTGGGTAAAGCGCTGAAAGAACCTGCTCGTCCGATGGTGGCTATCGTTGGTGGTTCTAAAGTTTCTACCAAACTGACCGTTCTGGACTCTCTGTCAAAAATCGCTGACCAGCTGATCGTTGGTGGTGGTATCGCGAACACCTTCGTTGCTGCTCAAGGCCACAACGTCGGCAAATCCCTGTACGAAGCTGACCTGGTTGATGAAGCTAAGCGTCTGCTGACGACTTGCGATATTCCGGTCCCGACTGACGTTCGCGTAGCGACTGAATTCTCTGAAACTGCACCGGCTACGCTTAAATCCGTTAGCGATGTAAAAGAAGACGAGCAGATCCTGGATATCGGCGACGCTTCTGCACAGCAGCTGGCTGACATCCTGAAGAATGCGAAAACCATTCTGTGGAACGGCCCGGTTGGCGTGTTCGAATTCCCGAACTTCCGCAAAGGTACTGAAATCGTTGCTAATGCTATCGCTGACAGCGAAGCATTCTCTATCGCAGGCGGCGGTGACACCCTGGCAGCAATCGACCTGTTCGGCATTGCTGACAAAATCTCCTACATCTCTACTGGCGGCGGCGCATTCCTCGAATTCGTGGAAGGCAAAGTACTGCCAGCAGTAGCCATGCTCGAAGAGCGTGCTAAAAAGTAAGACATTGATGGGCAGGGAAACCTGCCCAATTATTAGCGCGCTGTCGAGCGCGCCCCCTTTCCAAGGCCGAAGATACAGGACTCGCAACATGTCTAAAATTTTTGATTTCGTAAAACCAGGCGTAATCACTGGTGATGACGTACAGAAAGTTTTCCAGGTAGCTAAAGAAAACAACTTTGCTCTGCCAGCTGTTAACTGCGTTGGTACCGACTCCATCAACGCCGTTCTGGAAACCGCTGCAAAAGTTAAAGCGCCGGTCATCGTCCAGTTCTCCAACGGTGGTGCTTCTTTCATCGCGGGTAAAGGCGTGAAGTCTGACGTTCCTCAGGGCGCTGCAATCCTGGGTGCTATCTCTGGTGCGCATCACGTTCACCAGATGGCTGAACACTATGGTGTTCCGGTTATCCTGCACACTGACCACTGCGCGAAGAAACTGCTGCCGTGGATCGACGGTCTGCTGGACGCGGGTGAAAAACACTTCGCAGCAACGGGCAAACCGCTGTTCTCTTCTCACATGATCGACCTGTCTGAAGAGTCTCTGGAAGAGAACATCGAAATCTGCTCCAAATACCTGGCGCGCATGTCCAAAATGGGCATGACTCTGGAAATCGAACTGGGTTGCACCGGTGGCGAAGAAGACGGCGTGGACAACAGCCACATGGACGCTTCTGCACTGTACACCCAACCGGAAGACGTTGACTACGCATACACCGAGCTGAGCAAAATCAGCCCGCGTTTCACCATCGCAGCGTCCTTCGGTAACGTACACGGCGTTTACAAGCCGGGTAACGTAGTTCTGACCCCGACCATCCTGCGCGACTCTCAGGACTATGTTTCTAAGAAACATAACCTGCCGCATAACAGCCTGAACTTCGTCTTCCACGGCGGTTCCGGTTCTACTGCTCAGGAAATCAAAGATTCCGTAAGCTACGGCGTAGTGAAAATGAACATCGACACCGATACCCAATGGGCTACCTGGGAAGGCGTTCTGAACTACTACAAAGCAAACGAAGCTTACCTGCAGGGTCAGTTGGGCAACCCGAAAGGCGAAGATCAGCCGAACAAGAAATACTACGATCCGCGCGTATGGCTGCGTGCTGGTCAGGCAACCATGATCACCCGTCTGGAACAGGCTTTCAAAGAACTGAACGCGGTTGACGTTCTGTAATTCCGTCTGCGGACAGTAAAAATGGCTTCCTTTGGGAAGCCATTTTTTTTACTGCATAACGCAGGTTCCTTTTTCACCCGCCAGGACCTGCGGCGCATCCTTCAGGGCGCCGATAAATGCTGCGTTTCCGGTCTGTTTGACAAACTGTATCACCGCCGCCGCTTTCGGGCCCATTGCACCGTCAGGCGCGGCAAACGGCGCCAGCTCTTCTGGTGTGACATGTCGTAGCGCACGCGCCTGGGGGGTTCCCCAGTTTTCATACACGGCATCGGCGTCCGTCAGGATCAGCAGGTGGTCAGCGTTAATGGATTGCGCCAGCACGGCAGCGGTCAAATCCTTATCAATGACGGCTTCGGTTCCCTGATAGCCATCGCCTTGCGCAATGACCGGAATACCACCACCGCCACAGCAAATCACCATGTGTCCCGCATCCATCAACGTGCAGATGGCATCACTGTCGAGAATTTTTAGCGGTGTCGGGGAGGGAACCACGCGGCGAATATATTGCCCATCCGCTTTCATCTGCCAGCCATAGCGTTCTTCCAGCTCTGTCTGTTGATCCGGCTGGTAGACGGGGCCGATATATTTACCGGGGGTTGAGAAAGCGTCATCCTGCGGATCGACCTCAACGCGGGTCATCAGCGTCGTCACGGGCGCGTTACCCGTGGATGACGCCAGCGCCTGGGCAATGGCAAAACCGATCATCCCCTGACTTTCCGCAACCAGAATGTCCAGCGGCCAGGCCGGGGACTCTTTGTAAGCCGCGTTCTGTAGCGCCAGCAGACCAACCTGAGGACCGTTGCCATGAACAATGACCAGTTGATAATCACGGGCTAATTCGGATGCCATTTCGGCAAATACCTGAATACTACGCTGCTGGTTTTCTGCACTCAAAATTTCTCCGCGCTGTAATAAGGCATTGCCGCCAAGCGCAATGACAATCTTCTTTTTCATTAATGACCTCATTGTGAAAAATATCTCGTGGTCAACATAGCGTTTTATCGCTTTTATTATGTGATAAGGTCGACAACTCAAATACCTGTAAAAATATCTCGATAATTAATGATGTTTTCTGTCTCTTTATTTAAATTGCTTTGAAAGTGATTATTAGACTTTTTTTAATAATGTTGCGGCCAGTTCCCAGGAATTTATAACAATGGATTTTGTGTGATTTTGTTCAAATGAAATGAATTTTTACCCCGATATGGTAGACGCAGTTAAAACATCAAACCTCACGTATCCTGTCAGATAACATGAGGTATTCAGCGGTAATGATTACCGGGAGATTAATTATGTCTGGTTCATATGAAGTGGCTGAGGCCACAAAGAAAAGAGGAATACCGGCCTGGTGGGTCACCGTTTTTCTGTTCTGGCTGGGATGGATTTTTATGTATGCCGACCGCACGGTGCTCAATCCGGTGATGGGCGAATTAGAAAAAGAATTTGGCTTAAGCGGCACACAATTGGGTATTCTTAATTCTGTGTTCTATTTTTCTTACGCATTACTTCAGGTACCTGCCGGAATTCTGGGTGACAAAATTGGTAAGAAAAAGGTGCTGGTTCCGGGGTTTATTCTTTTTGGTGTTTTCACCGCGGTAACCGGCTGGGCAAAAAGTTGGTACACCCTGCTGTTTGCCCGCGTGGTGACGGGGGCGGGTGAAGGAACCTATTATGGTCCGCAATACGGTCTTTCCTCTGAGCAGATCCCGAAGAAGTACCGCTCTCTTGGCAGCGCAATCATCAACAGCGGTATGGCTTTTGGTATTGCGCTGGGGCTGATGACCTCAAGCTGGCTGGTATACGATCAGGGATATTCATGGCGGATGCCATTCTATGCGATGGCGGTTCCATCCGTGCTGGTTGGGGTGGCTATCTGGCTATTTGTGAAAGAGAAGAAACGTACTGCCGACGCCGATGGCGCGCCGGTTAAAAAGGGTAAATTCAGCGATCTGCTGAAAAACCGTAATTTAATTATCACCTATATTATGGTGTTCTGTAGCCTGTTCGGTTTCTTCGTTATCCTGACCTGGCTTCCCTATTATCTGCAAAATGAACGGGGTATCGCTGGCAGCGAAACCGGATTTATCTCTTCGCTGGTGGCCTGGATTTCCATTCCTGGGGCGCTGCTATTCTCCAGCCTGTCTGACAAATTAGGCAAGCGTAAACCTTTAATTATGTTCCTGGTGCCGGTCGCGATTATCAGCATGTTGTCAATTATTTGGATGCCGAATATGACAGGTGTTATCACTGCGCTGTGTGTCTATGGTCTGGTGGGTAAACTGGCGCTGGATCCGGTACTGGTTGCCTTGGTAGCCGACAGCGTGGATGAAAATAATTACAGCACCGCATTTGGCTTATTTAATTTTATTGGCATGAGTTCATCCATTCTGGCACCGATTATTGCCGGGGCTGCACGTGATATGACCGGAAGCCTGGCTTCCAGTTTCTATGTTTCAGCCGTACTGCTGGCTATTGGTTTATTCGCAATGCTGTTTTTAAAAGAACAACGCACATAAAGAGGTAGTGGTAATGATTTACGCCTTTATTAAAAAGGGAAGTTTTCAGGATTCCGTCAGCCTGATGATCATTTCCCGAAAACTCAGTGAGCGCCCGGAAGTTGATCAGGTTTCGGTCATGATGGGAACACCAGCCAATAAATCGATGCTGGATTCCACAGGGTTCTGGCACGACGACTTTGCCGATGCCACGCCAAATGATATTTGTGTGGCGGTCAGAACCGAAGGTGAGCAGCCTGAGATCCTGGATTTGATTCGTGAGCAACTGGAGAAAGAGCTAAGCGCGATCGCCAACGCGTCGGGGAGTTCACATCATCTGGTGAAAGCTCGCCGCTTCGAAAGCGCGTGCCAGAAATTACCTCAGGCCAATCTTCTGCTGGTCTCCGTCGCCGGAGAATATGCCGCATCTGTTGCCAGAGAGGGGTTGCAGGCCAATAAAAACGTCATGTTGTTTTCCGATAACGTACCGCTGGAGCAGGAAGTTGAGCTGAAAACCATGGCACGCGAGCGCGGGCTGATCGTCATGGGGCCAGACTGCGGTACGGCGATGATTGCCGGAAGCCCATTAGCTTTTGCCAACGTCCTGCCTGAAGGCGGGATTGGCGTGATTGGCGCGTCAGGCACCGGTATTCAGGAAATTACCTCGCAGATTGCGCTGCATCAGCAGGGCATTAGCCATGCGATTGGCCTGGGGGGACGTGACCTGAGCGCTGACGTGGGCGGTATCAGCGCATTGACCGCGCTGGAGATGCTGGCTGCGGATGATGCCACGCGGGTAATGGCTTTTGTCTCCAAGCCGCCGTCTCCGCAGGTGCGAACCCGCATTATTGCTGCGATGCAAAAGGTGGGGAAACCGGTTGTCGCGCTGTTTCTGGGCAGCAAGCCGGAGCAGCGTCGCGAAGGAAACGTCTGGCTGGCGAATTCACTTTCTGATGCCGCGCGGCTGGCGGTGCTGCTGATGCGCGTGGCGCAGCAGAGACGGGCTCAGCCGGAAGTGGCAGGCAAAGGGATTTACGGTCTGTATGCCGGGGGGACGCTGGCCGCGGAAGCCGCCATGCTGCTCTCAGCGGGGCTGGGGGTTCCCGTGAGTGAAAGCCACGACCAGGGCGTGATGCTGGACGCCGGTGGTCATCGTATTGTCGACCTCGGGGACGACAGCTACACCCTGGGCAGACCGCATCCGATGATTGACCCAACCACCCGCAGCATTGAAATCGAAAAACTGGCCGCGTTTCCGGATGTAGGGGTACTGCTGCTGGATGTCGTACTGGGCTATGGCGCCTGCGCCGATCCAGCGGGGGCGGTTGTTGAGGCGGTAGATCAAGTGCGCGCCAAACGCACTGCGCCGCTGGTGGTGATTGCTACTCTGACCGGAACCGAGGGCGATCCGCAGGGCCGCAGCGAGCAGGAAGAGAAACTCCGTGAAGCCGGGGTTGCCGTGGTAGAAACCCTCGAAGAGGCGGTACTGCTCGCCGTTAGCCTGACGCATCACCAGAATCACAATATTCCACAGACGCATAGCGCGCTTCTTGCGGGCGTACAGGTTATCAACGCCGGATTGCGCAGCTTCGCGCTGGATCTGCAAAGTAGCGGTACGCCGGTTGTGCATTATCAGTGGGCGCCTGTTGCCGGTGGCAACGCCCGTCTTGCCAGCTTACTCAAACAGTTACATTAAGTTCAGAGGTACGGATATGTATTCATCTATTGCACAGGCCAACGAAGCCATTATCGAACGAATTAAAGCTGCACGCCCCCACTGGGTTGCCGTGCGTCCTGCAAAAGAAGCGGTGGCCGAATTATCTTCTGGACGCAAATTACTGCACGCTGGTCCGCCGATTGCCTGGGGAGAGATGACTGGCCCAATGCGCGGAGCCTGTATTGGCGCATCGCTGTTTGAAGGCTGGGCGGTCACGGAGGAAGATGCCCTGCGGATGCTGGAGCAGGGAGAGGTCGAGTTTATTCCTTGCCACCACGTTGGCGCGGTCGGTCCGATGGGTGGTATTACGTCCGCCAATATGCCGGTGCTGGTCGTGCGTGATATCGTCCACGGCAATCAGGCCTGCTGCAACCTCAATGAGGGGATCGGCAAAGTGATGCGCTTTGGCGCTTACGGCGATGACGTGCAGAAACGTCTGCGCTGGATGCGTGATACGCTGGCGCCGGTATTGCAGGAAGCGCTCTCGCAGATGGAAAACGGCGTCGATCTGACGGCACTGATGGCGCAGGCTATCACGATGGGCGATGAGTTCCACCAACGTAATATTGCGGCCTCTTCTCTGCTGCTACGCACGCTTTCTCCGGTGATTGCCGGACTGGCGCGTCCGAAGGCGGAAATCATTGAGGTGTTGCAATTCCTGAGCGTCACCGACCAGTTCTTCCTTAACCTGGCAATGGCCTACAGTAAAGCCGTTATGGATGCGGCGGCGGAAATTAAAGCAGGTTCTGTGGTGACCGCCATGACGCGTAACGGCCGTGATTTCGGTATTCGCGTGAGCGGCACAGGCGATCGTTGGTTTACCGCGCCGGTGAACACGCCGCAGGGGCTGTTCTTTACCGGCTATAGCCAGACTGATGCCAATCCGGATATCGGCGACAGTGCCATCACGGAAACGCTGGGGATTGGCGGTGCTGCGATGATCGCCGCACCGGGCGTAACGCGCTTCGTTGGCGCGGGTGGCATGGGGGCTGCGCTGGAGACATCGGAAGAGATGGCGGAGATCTATCTTGCCAACAGTCCGCTGTTCCAGATCCCGTCATGGGATTTCAAAGGGGCATGTCTGGGGCTGGATATCCGTCGCGTCGTGGAAACGGGGATTACGCCGCTGATTAACACCGGTATTGCTCACAAGGATGCGGGGATCGGCCAGGTGGGGGCAGGCACCGTTCGCGCACCGCTGCTCTGTTTTGAAAAAGCGCTTGAAGCGTTGGCGGAACTGCATCACATCACGGCATAACAACGTTGCCGGAAGGCGACGCAGTTGCGTTTTATCCGGCCTGCGAATGAGTTCATTCCGTAGGCCGGCTCGGGCGCTCTCCCTGCCATCCAGTGTCCTGGAGTGTATCGATGGTGACGATTAAGGCATTAGCCAGCGCGGGTTTTTATCGACTTCCCGATGGCGAATGGAGGTTGCACAGCCGCTTCTCGCAGGCGATTAATTTTTGCCGTCCTGACGGCGAGCTGTTGACGCTGTTTCGCTACGGAAAGGGGATGGGACCGACGGGCATGCTGCTGAGCACCACACAGTTTTCCCGCGTGGCGCATATTGAACGACTTATCAAACAGGGGAGCATCCTGCGGGGACAGGGTATAGCGCTTTGCTCGCGTCGCACACTCCGGATGTCGCTGGATCCTGCCGTACTTGCCCCTGTCGATCTCTCTTTTTGCACTCAACACAGTGGTCTTTCCGGAGCGCTGAATCAGCCACTCAATACGATGTTGCACTACCCTGAAATCATTGAGCAACTTGAGTGCTGGCATCGTGGCGTGACGCCTGACTGGCGCTGGCTGATCGGATACGGCCCAGGACTGACGCCCAGCGGCGATGATATGCTGACGGGGATGCTGGCTGTGCTGTATGCTGCGGGGCTTTCTGCCAAATTGCGCTATTTTTTACCCCCGACGGAGCAACTTGTGCCGCTCACCACGTCAGTAAGCTGTAGCTATCTGAACAGCGCCAGAGTGGGCGAATTTTCAACGCCGCTACAGAAGGTGATACGTGGTTTACAGTCCGGACGCGATCCGCATTCTGCAATCAGACGCCTGCTTGCTGTCGGGCACTCCTCGGGGGCGGACATATTGCTGGGAATCGCGATAGCGCAACGGTGGTTACAGGTGGTCGACTCAAGGGGAACGCATGCTCGATCAGGAAACAATACGCACTTTTATTCGGGTTGCACAGACGGAGAGTTTTTCCCGCGCGGCCAGCTCCCTGCATAAAACGCCCGCGGCGATTAGCTATCGCATTAAAACGCTGGAAGAGCAGGTGGGGACGCAGCTCTTTTTACGTACAACCCGCTCCGTCAGTCTGACGCTAGCCGGACAACATCTGCTTGAGCATTGTCGACAGTGGCTTAACTGGCTGGATGCAATGCCGGACGAGCTTCAGCAGATCAACGCGGGCGTTGAACGGCAGGTGAACATCGTTATCAACAATCTGCTGTACCAGCCGCAGACCACGGCAGATTTACTGACCTGGCTGCACCAACAATTTCCCTTCACCAGATTTCAAATTTCCCGACAGGTCTATATGGGCGTGTGGGATTCGCTACTGTATGACGATTTCCAATTGGCGATTGGCGTCACCGGATCGGAATCGCTCTCCAATAATATCTCTCTGTTGCCGCTGGGAGATATCAGTTGGCGGTTTGTGGTAGCGCAAAATCACCCGCTGGCCAGCCATCCAGTGCCGGTACTGTCAGACGATATGCTGCGCCGCTATCCGGCTATCAATATTGAAGATACCTCGCGTACGCTTACGCGCCGCGTCGCCTGGCTGCTTAGCGGGCAAAAGGAGATCAAAGTGCCGGATCTCAGCACTAAGCTGGCCTGTCATTTAAGCGGGCTTGGCGTCGGCTTTTTACCCGAGCGGATGTGTCGTCCTTATGTTGAATCCGGGGCACTGGTTGCCCGTGAGGTGATTAATCCGCGCCAGCCATCGCCGCTCTCGATTGCCTGGAAGAATGCGGGCAGCGGAAAGGTGGTCAGTGAAATTGCGGACATTTTTAAGCAAAAAGATTCGCTGGTGAGTGGGTTCCTGCGGATGGTCGATCGACCGGCGGAGAACTGAGTTTACGGCGGTTTTTTAAGGGATCATGTTGAAAAAATGGCAGATTCGGTCTTTTTTGTTTACCTTTAATAGGGTGTTTTCGTGAGATTGATCTCGTAATTTTTTTGACATGCTCAAGGAATATTGAATGGAAGATTTGAATGTTGTCGACAGCATAAACGGTGCGGGCACCTGGCTGGTCCGCAATCAGGAGCTACTGTTGAGCTATGCCGTCAACATCGTTGCGGCCATCGCGATTGTCATTATCGGTATGATCGTGGCGCGTATCGTATCAAACACCGTTAATCGCCTGATGCTGGCGCGTAAAATTGATGCCACCGTTGCCGACTTTCTTTCTGCACTGGTGCGCTACGGTATTATCGCTTTCACGCTGATTGCCGCGCTGGGTCGCGTTGGGGTGCAAACTGCCTCCGTGATCGCCGTTCTCGGTGCCGCAGGTTTAGCTGTCGGTCTGGCACTGCAAGGGTCGCTGTCCAACCTCGCCGCAGGCGTGCTTCTGGTGATGTTCCGTCCGTTCCGCGCGGGTGAATATGTAGACCTTGGCGGCGTTGCGGGAACCGTGCTTAACGTGCAGATTTTCTCCACAACTATGCGTACCGTAGACGGTAAGATTGTGGTGATCCCAAACGGTAAAATCATTGCCGGGAACATCATTAACTTCTCTCGCGAGCCGGTCCGTCGTAACGAATTTATTATCGGCGTGGCCTACGACTCCGATATCGATCAGGTGAAAAAAATCCTCACTGATATCATCCAGTCTGAAGATCGCATCCTAAAAGACCGTGAAATGACGGTACGCCTGAATGAGCTGGGCGCTTCCTCGATTAATTTCGTCGTACGCGTCTGGAGCAACAGCAGCGATCTGCAAAGCGTCTACTGGGATGTACTGGAGCGTATTAAGCGCGAGTTTGACGCCAACGGTATCAGCTTCCCGTACCCGCAGATGGATGTGAACTTTAAACGCGTGAAAGAGAACGCGACCGAGTAACTTCAGCTAAAAACGCCCGCCAGAGAGAGGCGGGCGTTGATTTATCTCGTCTTGTTAAGAATTGCGCTGACACCCTGCATCAGCTCGCCAACATCGTTTATTCCTTTACTTTCCTGTTGGGCAATCCATTCGGCCTGAACGTGCTGATACCCGGTAGCGGCTTGCCACGCATTCAGCTCGCTGTTGCTCAGGTAGTGAACGTGTGCGCCCTCTTTTGCCATCTTTTTCGCCATTGCGGTCAGGCTTGCGTCCTGCACTGCGCCAATACGTTTTTGCGTCATGGCGGCGGCCCGATTGATGGCTGCGCGATCTTTCACGTCCAGGCTATCCCAGACGTCTTTATTCATCACCAGAAGATAAACGTGTCCGAGCCAGAGCGAAGGGGAGAGCTGAATATAGGGGGCCGCCCGCTGGGCATGGATATCATCTCCGCTGTCGAGGTTAACCATCAGGCCGTCAAGCTGTCCGGTCTGAAGCGCATCGGTAATTTTTTCATTCCATGGCATGCTGACCGGCACGCCGCCCGCGTTGCGTAAAAATGATTGATGCCAAAAGCTGGCGGTCCGCCATTGGCTTGCATTCAGCTGTGCCAAATCGACGTTCGGCCTGGTCGTAAAAAATCCAACCGGATAGCCGAGGAAAAACTGAAGATTCACCAGATTGTTGTTTTCCAGCTCGCGACCAAACTGGCGATACTCGCGGAAAATCCGCTGAAAGGCGTTAACCTGCGCTTCACCACGGCCCGGTCCGAGGGGGAAGCTCTTAAAAATCTGGTGTCGCGGCAGTTGTTCGGGCGTGTACTCAGGGACCACGATCCCCATATCCGCCACGCTGCCCTGGCCGATCGTTTTTAAGGCGTCATAGCTGGTGGACAGCTCGCCGTTCCAGTGAGCGTCGATTTTCAAACGTCCAAGCGACTCTTGTTCGATCGCACGAAAAAAAGTCTCTTTTATGAGCCGGGTACGCATGTTGCCATATGGCTCGTGATCGGTATAGCGCAGCGTTCTGTCTGCGCTGGCGACAGTGGGCCACAAACTGGTAACTATCAGCGAGGCACAGAAGAGAAAAATGTTCGCGTTATGCTTCATACCCATTCCTTTGGTATAGACAGATTTATCTTTCAGCATACCCCGGGTAACGCACAATCGCTATTGTCAGAGACTGAATATGGAGGGGAGTGTGCGCGGTATTATTAATAATGCTAATTACTGATTAATATTATCCATTTCCTCTAATGAATCCCGCGCAGTATAGTCTGCCCACAAGACAATTATGTGAGATGTTTTACATGTTATCCTACTATTTTCAAGGGCTTGCGCTTGGTGCAGCCATGATACTTCCGCTTGGTCCACAAAATGCCTTCGTGATGAACCAGGGGATCCGTCGTCAGTATCACATCATGATTGCTTTACTCTGCGCTATCAGTGACTTAGTGCTGATTTGCGCGGGGATCTTCGGCGGTAGCGCCTTGCTGATGCAGTCGCCATGGCTGATGGCGCTGGTCACCTGGGGCGGGGTCGCATTTTTACTCTGGTACGGATTCGGTGCGCTAAAAACGGCGATGAGCAGTAATCTGGAACTGGCCAGCGCCGAAGTGATGAAGCAGGGGCGCTGGAAAATCATCGCTACTATGCTGGCGGTGACATGGCTCAACCCACATGTTTACCTGGATACCTTTGTGGTGCTCGGGAGTCTGGGGGGGCAACTGGACGTTGAGCCTAAACGCTGGTTTGCACTGGGAACCGTCAGCGCTTCGTTCCTGTGGTTCTTCGGTCTGGCATTGCTGGCGGCCTGGCTGGCACCGCGTCTGCGAACTGCGAAAGCACAGCGCATCATCAATACGCTGGTAGGATTAGTGATGTGGTTTATCGCTTTTCAGCTGGCAAAAGAAGGTGTTGCGCACGTTCATGCGCTGTTCAACTAAGTGTTGTCTGATGGACAACGCAGCGAGATCGGCTAAGCTTGCCTGCATGTGCCCTGAGTTTTGGGGTAATTAATGAAACATGGAGGAACGACCGTGAAGTTCAAAATAATGGCCCTGGCGGCATTAGTCGGATTCAGCGCACTATCGGTACAGGCAAATGAGTTGCCAAATGGACCGCACATCGTGACTTCCGGAACGGCAAGCGTAGATGCAACCCCAGACATCGCCACCCTGGCGATTGAAGTGAACGTTGCTGCAAAGGATGCGGCTTCCGCGAAGAAGCAGGCCGATGAGCGCGTGGCGCAATATCTGTCCTTCCTTGAACAGAACCAGATAGCGAAGAAAGACATTAGCGCTGCAAACTTGCGTACGCAGCCGGACTACGACTACCAGAACGGCAAAAGCATCCTCAAAGGTTATCGTGCAGTGCGCACCGTTGAAGTCACGCTGCGTCAGTTGGACAAACTCAACGCTCTGCTTGATGGCGCGCTGAAGGCCGGTCTGAATGAGATTCGTTCGGTATCGCTGGGCGTTGCCCAGCCGGATGCTTACAAAGACAAAGCGCGTAAAGCGGCGATTGATGATGCTGTTCATCAGGCTGAACAGCTGGCCGCGGGCTTTAATAGCAAACTGGGTCCCGTTTACAGTGTGCGTTACCACGTTTCCAATTATCAACCGAGCCCGATGGTACGGATGATGAAAGCAGATGCAGCGCCTGCAACCTCCGCTCAGGAAACCTACGAACAGCCGGTTATTCAGTTTGACGATCAGGTTGATGTCGTCTTCCAGATTGAGCCTACAGTAACCAATAAGTAGTCTTGATATAGGCGTAAGTCGCCATCCGGCAAGTTTTTAGCCTGATGGCGATGCTTACGCGTCTCATCAGGCCGACAAAATATTCCAGCCGGTTTTTCTGTGAGCAACTGTAAAAATGAGACCTCACATTCAGTCTTTTTTTTCGTGGTAATGAGGATAGGCCATAGCGATTTTTAAGGGGACGCTATGGATATTTTTATCTCGAAAAAGATGCGTAATTTCATTCTGCTGGCGCAAACCAATAACATCGCCAGAGCGGCAGAAAAAATACATATGACCGCATCGCCTTTCGGTAAAAGCATTGCTGCACTGGAAGATCAAATCGGCTATACGCTGTTTACCCGTAAAGATAACAACATCAGCCTGAATAAAGCCGGACAGGAGCTGTATCAGAAGCTGTTTCCCGTCTATCAGCGCCTCTCTGCCATTGATAATGAAATCCATAACGCCTCTTGTCGCTCGCGGGAAATCGTCATCGGTATCGATAATACTTATCCAACGATTATTTTTGACCAGTTGATTAGCCTTGGCGATAAATATGACGGCGTGACGGCCCAGGCCGTTGAATTCAGTGAGAATGGGGTGATTGATAATCTGTTCGACCGCAAACTGGATTTCATTATCTCGCCACAGCACGTTTCTCCCCGCGTACAGGAGTTGGAAAATCTGGCGATCAGCGAACTGCCTCCGCTACGTCTGGGGTTTCTCGTTTCCCGGCGCTACGAAGAGAAACAGCCGCAGGATCTGCTGCGCGAGCTGCCCTGGCTGCAAATGCGCTTCCAGAATCGCGCCAACTTTGAGGCGATGCTGGATGCTTATATGCGGCCCTGCGGGATCAATCCGACGATTATCTACCGTCCGTACAGCTTTATGGCCAAGATTAGCGCGGTGGAGCGCGGGCAGTTTTTGACGGTGATTCCTCATTTTGCCTGGCGGCTGGTGAATCCGTCGACGCTAAAGTATTTCGACGCGCCCGGCAGCCCCATGTATATGCAGGAGTTTCTCTATTCGCTGAAAAATCATCGCTATACCGGCACCATGCTCCAGCATATTGCTGAAGATCGTGACGGTACGGCAAGTTAACCGAGCATCGATCCTGTCTCGAGAAGGTTGCGATGCAGATCGAACGCATGGCTGAGATCGTGATGGATATGCCCGCCGGGCGCTTTTTCCAGATAGCGGTGCAGGTAGTCCCGGTAAAGGGGATGCGCACAGTTATCGATAATCGTGTGCGCCCGCTGCATCGGAGATAACCCACGCAGATCGGCAATCCCTTGTTCGGTCACGATCACTTTAACGCTATGTTCGCTGTGGTCGACATGGCTGCACATCGGCACGATGGTTGAGATTTTCCCGCCTTTGGCAATCGACGGCGCCATAAAGATAGACAGATAGGCGTTGCGCTCGAAATCCCCGCTGCCGCCGATACCGTTCATCAGGTTCACGCCCGCAACGTGCGTGGAATTGGCATGGCCGTAGATATCAAACTCAAGCCCAACGTTGAGTGCAATGACCCCCAGCCGACGGATGATTTCCGGGTTATTGGAGATCTCCTGCGGGCGCAGCACAATTCGGCTGGCGAAGAAGTCCATGTTGTCGTAAATCTTCTGTAGCGACGGGGCTGAGATGGTCAGGCTGGAGGCGCTGGCACCGGTGATCTTGCCCGTTTCCAGCAGATGCACCACCGATTCCTGTAACACCTCTGAATACATCATAAAGGGCGGGATATCCGGATTCTCTCCCAGTCTCGCCATTACCGCGTTATTGATATTGCCCACGCCGCTTTGTAAGGGCAGAAACTCTGCTGGAATGCGTTTGTGCGCCATTTCTGCCAGTAGGAAAGTGACTACGTTATCGGCAATTTGTTGGCTGAGCGGATTGGTTTTATCCGACACATTCCCGGCATCGGGCAGCTCGGTATCCACCACCGCGACCACTTTCCTGGGGTCTATCTGCACGCACTGACTGCCCACGCGATCCATGGTATGAAATATGGGCACGCTGTTACGCCGCGGCGGTGCGCCGGGTATTACGATGTCGGCAAACTCAGCCACGCGTGGATTATGGTAATGATTCAACTCGATAATCACCTTTTTCGCCCGCAGCAGCCAGGTGGGTGCATTGCCAATACCGCTGGAAAGCCAAATCCGGCCATCCGGCGCAATGGCGGAAGCTTCAATGACGGCAACATCGATTTCGCCAAAAAAGCCGTAATTAACCATCTGCGCGACTTCGCTCAAATGGAGATCGACAAACCTCACCTGGCCCTGGTTAATTTTCTCGCGCAGGCCAGATGAGGTTTGATAAGGCGCACGCCAGGAAACGGCATCCGCCGCGGATAGTGCATCATCAGCGGCGGCGCCAATTGACGCCCCGGTCAGCAGGCGGATCTGAAAAGGCTGCCCGTCCTGATGCCGTTCGCAGGCGCGTTGGGCAATTGCGGTGGGTAACGCTTTTGGCGAACCCGCGGGGGTAAAGCCGCTGAACGCCACCATATCATCGTGCTGGATAATTTCTGCCGCCTGTTCGGCGCTCATCCGTTTCATGGCCGTCTCCTTCGTCGGACGTGATTAATGGCCAACAAAATTAGGTTTACGTTTTTCCATAAACGCGTTCATCCCTTCCTGATAATCCTCGCTGTCATACACCGCGCGGCGCATGCCCTGAATGCGCTCGAATTCGTCAGAGTTCATGGTGTGTGCTTCGCCCAACACGCGCAGTTCTTCTTTGATGACGGCGATTGCCAGCGGCGCTTTTTCCGAGATGTGATGCGCCATTTGCAGGGTGAAATCTTCCAGTTCCTCGGTTGGAACGACATGGTTGAGGATCCCGACCGCCATAGCGCGTTGAGCGGTGATGGGCGAGGCGGTAAAAATCAGCTCCTTAACGATGTGAAAACCAGCGTCGCGGGTCAGGTTGTGGATGCCCACCAGGTTATAGGGCACGCCGAGGTTGACCGGGGTCATGGAGAAGGTAGACGTACTGGCTGCGATGATCAGATCGGAACTCATGATCATCTCAAACGCGCCGCCCCAGACGCTGCCTTCAACCATGGAGATCACCGGCTTCGGATATTTTTGGATCATACGAGTTATCTGACGCAGCGGATCGTCATAAGAGAGCGGATCGCGACGTCCGGTGGGGAGTTCATGAATATCATGCCCGGCAGAGAACACTTTGGCCCCGCTCGGGGCGCGCAGAATGATGCAGCGAATGTCCGGACGATTGAGGTCGTTCAGCGCCTGCATCAGATCGTCAATAAACACTTTGCTCAGGGCATTGAGCTTGCGGGCGTAATTGAACTCAATGACCGCGACTTTCTGGATGATGACCACGTTGACGTATTGATAAGACATAATGTTCTCTTTATTGAAAGTAATGATGCTGGATAAATTCGCTGATGTGCCGCAGGCCGGTGCGCGGCGAAAGATCATTGTTTTTGACGGCCAGCAGCGTCTGCTGGAAATACTGGTCGAAATCAGCCCGTGCAAACAGCAGATGCAGGGCTTCTTCTTCAGCCTGCTTGTGTAGCCATTCCACCGCCTGCTGCTGGCGGACTTTTTCCAGTCGACCGCTGGCGGTAAGGCACGTTTTAAAGTCGGTTATCGCCTGCCAAACCTCCTCAATGCCGCGTTTTTCCAGGGCGCTGCAGGTCAGAACCTGCGGCTGCCACTCGTCATATTTGCGGCGCAGAATATGCAGGGCGGATTCGTACATATGGCGGGCGATGGCAACGCTGGTACGGTTATCACCGTCGTCCTTGTTGATGACGACCAGATCCGCCATCTCCATCAGGCCTTTTTTGATGCCCTGCAAATCGTCGCCACCGCCGGCGATTTGCAGTGAGAGAAAGCAATCCACCATGCCTGCGACTTCGGTTTCTGACTGTCCAACGCCGACGGTTTCCACAATCACCACGTTGAAGCCCGCCGCCTCGCACAGCAGCATTAATTCGCGGGCGCGCTGGCTGGCGCCGCCTAAATGACCGCTGGAAGGAACCGGACGTATAAACGCAGATTCTGCGCGAGCCAGTTCCGTCATGCGGGTTTTATCACCAAGAATGCTGCCGCCGCTAACCGGGCTGCTGGGATCGACGGCGATCACCGCTACCCGTAACCCGCGGCGAATCAACAGCATGCCGAATGCTTCCAGAAAGGTGCTTTTACCCGCGCCTGGCGTGCCGGTGATCCCCAGACGCAGGGCGTTACCGGTGAACGGCATAATCGCGTCCAGCAATTGCGTACTCAGCGGCTGGTGGCGCGGGTGATTGCTTTCGACCAGCGTCATCGCCTGGGCGAGCGTAGCCCGTTCACCGAGTCGCAAGCGGCGGACGGTATCCTCAAGCGTGGTGGCGTTAATCATGATGCTGACTGATACGGGTTAACACATCGCGGACGCTGTCGAGCATCGGCGTGCCTGGGCCATAAATGGCTGCCACGCCATGTTCGTGTAGAAAAGCGTAATCCTGTGGCGGAATAACCCCGCCGGCGACGACGCAAATGTCTTCGCGTCCCCAGCCTTTGAGCGCGGTGACCAGCTCCGGGATCAATGTCTTATGACCAGCTGCCAGCGATGATGCGCCAACGACATGCACATCGTTTTCTACCGCCAGACGGGCAATTTCCTCCGGTGTGGAGAACATCGGGCTGAGATCGACATCGAAGCCGAGATCGGAGTAGGCGCTGGCGATCACTTTTGCGCCGCGATCGTGGCCGTCCTGACCCATCTTGGCGATCAGAATACGCGGGCGGCGGCCATTTTCTGCGAGGAATTGTTCGGTTTGCGCAACAATGGCATCGAACTCATCGGCGGATTTGTCGGACTGGTGATAGCTTTGCGCAATCACCCCAGTAACACACTGGCTGGGAACCAGATAACGGTCAAAGGCGGCCTCGAGCGCATCGGATATTTCGCCGAGCGTGGCGCGAACGCGGGCGGCGTTGACGGCGGCTGCCAGCAGATTTTCATTCTGTTGCGCGGCGTGGGTCAGCGCGGATAGCGCGGCTTTAACCGCATCATTGTCGCGGGTGGCGCGGATATGCTGCAGTGAGGCAATCTGCTCGTTGCGCACCTTCACGTTGTCGATCTCCAGCACCGACGTGTCGTCTTCTTTATCCAGCTTGTATTTGTTCACCCCGACGATAACGCGCTTACCCTGGTCGATCAGCGACTGTTCGCGCGCGGACGCTTCTTCGATCATCCGTTTAGGAAGCCCGGCTTCAATCGCCTTCGCCATGCCGCCTGCCTCATCAATCTGCTTGATGATCGTGCGCGCCTGCTTCACGATTTGATCGGTGAGTGATTCGACGTAATACGATCCGGCCAGCGGATCGACGGTGCGGCAGATCTCTGATTCTTCCTGAATGATGATCTGCGTATTACGCGCAATACGGGCTGAGAAATCGGTGGGCAGACCGAGCGCTTCATCAAAAGCGTTGGTATGCAGAGACTGAGTGCCGCCAAGCGTAGCGCCGAGCGCCTCAATGGTGGTTCGTACCACGTTGTTGTACGGGTCCTGCTCGGTCAGGCTCCAGCCTGAGGTCTGGCAGTGGGTACGCAGAGCGAGAGATTTCGGGTTGGTCGCGCCAAAACTGCTGACCGCTTCGCTCCACAGATACCGTGCAGCGCGCAGCATGGCGACGTTCATAAACAGATCCATGCCGATGCCGAAGAAGAATGACAGGCGCGGGGCGAAGTCATCAATTTTCAGTCCGGCGGAAAGCGCGGCCTTGATGTATTCAATACCGTCTGCCAGCGTAAACGCCACCTGCTGTACGCAGTTTGCCCCGGCTTCACCCATGTGATAGCCGCTGATGCTGATGGTGTTAAAGCGCGGCATGTTGCCTGAGCACCAGGCGATGATGTCGGCGATAATGCGCATGGAGGGTTTTGGCGGATAAATGTAGGTGTTGCGGCACAAGTACTCTTTCAGAATATCGTTCTGAATGGTCCCGGTGAGCTGTTCCGGCGTCACGCCTTGCTCCTGCGCCGCGACGATATAAAACGCCAGTACCGGCAGCACCGCGCCGTTCATGGTCATCGATACCGACATCTTATCCAGCGGGATCTGGTCGAACAGCACCTTCATATCTTCGACGGTATCGATCGCCACGCCGGCTTTGCCGACGTCGCCCGCTACGCGCGGGTTGTCTGAGTCATAGCCACGATGAGTGGCAAGGTCAAAGGCGACGGAAAGCCCTTTTTGCCCAGCGGCGAGGTTACGGCGGTAAAAGGCGTTGGACTCTTTGGCGGTAGAGAAACCGGCGTATTGGCGAATCGTCCACGGCTGCGCGGTGTACATAGTGGCACGCGGGCCCCGCACGTAAGGCGGCAGACCGGGCAGGGTGCCCGTGACTTCCAGATTATCGAGATCCGCTTCGGTGTACAGCGGCTTGATGGTAATCCCTTCCGCCGTTTGTCTTTCCAGCGACTCAACGGTTTTTTCCCGTCGACTGAGTTCTTTATTGGCGAGTGTTTGCCAGTCCTGCACATTAGCCATTTTTTGCTCCGTATTACGCAATAAGTTGAATCTTTGCGAATACGGTGTGCTTTTTCATTTGGCTTGTCGCCAGCAAAAAATAGCCAACAGGACGTCTTTTTTTGCCGCGTGGCGTGTTTTATTTTGTGATGTATTTCAAAGACGTGGCGGGAATAGCATGAAAAGAGGGGAAAGGCTTGCAGGCCGGATAAGGCGTGACGCCGCTATCCGGCCTCTGTTCGAGGAATTAATCCTGACGCAGTACGTTGTGGCCATAGGCCAGCAGCGCGTCGGTGACGTTGCGCATCATGCGGCTTTCTGGTGCAAAGCGGTGCCAGTACAGCATTCGACGCTGGAACAGGCCTGGCGTTAAGTCGATAAGCTCACCGCTTTCCAGCTCTTTCTCAATCTGTAAGTGTGGGATCATGCAGCAGGTTGTTCCCTGACGGGCTAACTGGACGAAGGCTTCAGACGAGTTAACGATATGGCACGGTACGCTGCCCGGCGGCAGGTCGAAGTTTTGTTGCAAGAACGCCTGGTGCATATCATCAAGATGGTCAAACGCGACCGCCGGGGCTTTCAGCAGGGCGGAACGGGTGACGCCGTTTGGGAAATAACGCTCGGCGAAAGGTTTAGAGCCAACAAACAGGTAGTCCAGCGCGCCCAGTTTATCCACCAGACAGCTTGGCAGCGCCTGATGTTGAATACTCACCGCACCGACTACTTCACCACGACGCAGACGTTCCTGGGTTCGGGTTTCATCTTCAACCTGCAGGTTCAGTCGAATCGGTGAATTAGCCAGTACCGGGGCCAGCGCCGGAAGTAACCAGGTCGCCAGACTGTCGGCGTTCACCGCCAGCGAAAGCAGAAGCGGCGTCGAGCCGGTTTGTTCATCGCCCAGCCACTCGTCTTCCAGCAGTTCAACCTGGCGCAGAAGCGCCAGTAGTTTCTGTCCCTGTTCCGTTGGGCGCGGCGGTACGGTACGCACCAGCAGCGGTTGTCCGAACATATTCTCAAGCTGTTTTATGCGCTGTGAAACCGCGGATTGCGTGATGCACAGCTTTTGCGCCGCGCGCTCAAATCCTCGTTCACGAATAACCGCATCCAGTGCTTGTAGTGTTCTGTAGTCCGGACGTTTCATTGCTTTGACGCACTCCTGAAATTTTTGCTTGTTCTGCACTATGACACAATTTTTGATTGGGTAAAGACGAAATCCGCCGCTTGCGAGCGGGTGTGGGGACATTTTTCTGCACAATGTTCTATAATGCGCGTGAATTTTCCCACCATATTCACACCACAGGCGAAACGATCATGACGCAGGATGAACTGAAAAAAGCAGTAGGATGGGCGGCACTTCAGTATGTACAGCCCGGCACCATTGTGGGCGTAGGTACAGGTTCAACAGCCGCACACTTTATTGATGCGCTGGGCACAATGAAAGGTCAGATTGAAGGTGCGGTATCCAGTTCGGACGCATCGACTGAAAAACTCAAAAGCCTTGGCATCCACGTGTTCGATCTTAACGAAGTGGACAGCCTCGGCGTATACGTTGACGGCGCGGATGAAATCAACGGTCACATGCAGATGATCAAGGGCGGCGGCGCAGCGTTGACCCGTGAAAAAATCATTGCTTCCGTGGCGAAGAAATTTATCTGCATCGCGGATGCGTCTAAAGAAGTCGATATTCTCGGTAACTTCCCGCTGCCGGTCGAAGTGATCCCAATGGCGCGCAGCGCTGTGGCTCGCCAGTTGGTGAAGCTAGGCGGTCGTCCTGAATATCGTCAGGGCGTCGTGACGGACAACGGCAACGTGATCCTCGATGTGCACGGTCTGGAGATCCTCGACGCCATCGCGCTGGAGAATGCCATCAATGCGATTCCAGGTGTGGTAACCGTCGGCCTGTTTGCCAACCGTGGTGCGGATGTCGCGCTGATCGGTACGCCTGACGGCGTGAAAACTATCGTAAAATGATCTGACGGGAGCGTCTTCTCCCGTTAAAAAAATTTTGGCAGGGCAAATTTGGTGACTTGTGTCACGTTTATAATATTGTCCTGCCGATCTCTCCAAAGAAAAAGTTATCGCCAGTATTTTCCTCTGACATTTCCCGTTGAATGACATTTCTTCAGCACGGCGACGCAAACGTTCATATTGCCGCAATATTATTTTTTGATATGTTGAAGAGACGGATGAAAATCCCACACACAACACATCAGTTTGAACAAAAAAGACAGGGTCGGGGAAATGGCAAAGGTATCACTGGAGAAAGATAAGATTAAATTTCTGCTGGTTGAAGGCGTGCACCAAAAAGCACTCGAAAGCCTTCGTGCAGCAGGTTATACCAACATCGAGTTTCACAAAGGTGCTCTGGACACTGAACAACTGAAAGAGTCCATCCGTGATGCCCACTTCATTGGCCTGCGATCCCGTACCCATCTGACTGAAGATGTGATTGACGCCGCAGAGAAACTGGTCGCGATTGGCTGCTTCTGCATTGGCACCAACCAGGTTGATCTAAGTGCAGCGGCAAAGCGCGGGATCCCTGTATTTAACGCACCATTCTCTAACACACGTTCCGTTGCTGAGCTGGTGATTGGCGAACTGCTGCTACTGCTACGTGGCGTACCCGAAGCGAACGCCAAAGCGCACCGCGGCGTGTGGAATAAACTGGCTACCGGCTCTTTTGAAGCGCGTGGTAAAAAACTGGGGATCATCGGCTACGGCCACATTGGTACTCAGTTGGGCATTCTGGCGGAATCGCTCGGGATGCATGTCTTTTTCTATGATATTGAAAATAAACTCCCGCTTGGCAATGCCACGCAGGTACAGCATCTTTCCGACCTGCTCAATATGAGCGACGTGGTGAGTCTGCACGTGCCGGAAAATGCCTCCACCAAAAACCTGATGGGCGCGCGTGAGATTTCGCTGATGAAACCGGGTGCGCTGCTGATTAACGCCGCACGCGGTACGGTTGTTGATATTCCTGCGTTGTGCGACGCGTTAGCGACTAAACATCTGGCGGGGGCTGCAATCGACGTATTCCCAACCGAGCCAGCAACTAACAGCGATCCTTTCACTTCGCCGCTGTGTGATTTCGATAACGTGATCCTGACGCCGCACATTGGTGGTTCAACGCTGGAAGCGCAGGAAAACATCGGTCTGGAAGTAGCTGGGAAACTGACCAAGTATTCCGACAACGGGTCTACGCTGTCTGCGGTAAACTTCCCGGAAGTTTCGCTGCCGCTGCACGGTGGTCGTCGTCTGATGCACATTCACGAAAACCGTCCGGGCGTACTGACGGCACTGAACCAGATTTTTGCCGAGCAGGGCGTCAACATTGCCGCGCAGTATCTGCAAACTTCCGCGCAGGTAGGTTATGTGGTTATCGATATTGAAGCGGATGAAGATGTGGCGGAGAAAGCGCTGCTGGCGATGAAAGCCCTTCCGGGAACCATTCGCGCTCGTCTGCTGTACTGATTTCCTCTACATGGGCAGGCGGTTGACCTGCCCATCTTTCCTCTGATTTCCCTGCCTCAAAATCTCTTTCTGTAACGCATACATTCTGTTTTCGAGCTTTGCCGCAGTTGGCAACTAAAGGCAGCGTTGCGTGTTGTACAGCAATAAAAGGAATTTACGATAGGGGCGCAGCATAGCGCTGAAACGGGAAAGCCCCTACCGAAGCAGGGGCTCTAAAAAGGAAAGGGACGATGATGAGATACGTCATCATGCTGCTGATCCTGTTAATCATCGCTTGGCCAGCATATTAACAGAGAGTACGCAGGAGGGAGGTTCGCCTCCCTCACCCTTCACCGAGGAATTTAGGTCAAAAAAACGGCGCTGTCAATCGGCAAAAAACGGCTACCACTCCCAGATTTTGGACGGCGTCACCACCGCTGGCAGCGGGATATCCCACTCTTCAACCGGCAATTTTTCTACCAACTGGCAGTCATGCGCGTAGCCCACGGGTTGGATCTTATGCTGCTGCCAGTTTTGTAGCGTGCGGTCGTAAAATCCACCGCCCATGCCCAGGCGCTGCCCGTCCTCATCAAATGCCACTAACGGCGTAATCAGTACGTCCAGCTTTGACAGCGGCAATACGTCGCGTACATCAAGCCGTGGTTCCATGATCTTTAAGCGATTGGTCACCAGGTCGCTGCGCGGATGATAGTGCAGGAACAGTAAATTACCGGGACTGAAGGGATGAAGAACCGGAAGGTAAACGCGCTTGCCCGCTCGCCACAGTTGATCTATCAGCGGCTGGGTATCGAGTTCGCCATCGAACGAGAGAAATACCGCCACAGTATGCGCGAGTACAACAGGGGGAAAACTGAGCATTCGGGTCGCGGCTTGCTGACCGTATTGTCGTTGCTGTTCAGAGGTCAGCGCGCGACGACGCTGTCGAATCAGTTGACGAATTTCTTGCCGGGATAAAGGGAGTTCAGAAAGTAGTGTCATGGCTGTTGCCAGGTAGAAGGGAATCTCCGAGATGCCGCCGCAGGCTGTAACCCTTGAACCCTTGGTTCAAGGTGAATGCGTCGTCACAGTTTTAAGGCTTCTCGGACGGGCCGAGCATGCTCACCAACCATGGAGCGCCACATTCTTGTGGTATGAAATATCGGCTCAGGGGACTGGCCCGCTTGCAAACATCTCAGAGAAATTTTGTCTTCACGGTCACTCTACCACAGTAAACCGAAAAGTGTTATTCAAAGTTTTGGCCCGTTTTTTCGGTTATGCGACCCTGATCAAGCAACGCCTGTTCGATGGTCTGTTGTAGCATCCGAATACGTTGTTCCATGCTCGCCGCGTACTCACGCGTCTTCGCTTTTTCCTGAGTTAATTCATAGCTGATGTTCAACGCGGCGATGAAAACCAACTGCTCAGTATTTGTGACTCTAGTGCGAACTTTCAGATCTTGCAATCGCTGATTGAGATCGTCCGCAGCCTGATTCAACGCATCCCTTTGTTCAGGCGGGCAATTCACTCGCAGTGAACGGCCAAATATTTGGATATCGACGGGTTGTGCAGACATGCCACCTTCCTGCTGATTGACTGCGCTGCCTTCGTCTCCAGACCTTGGGTCCGCGAAGGGGCGACACTATAGCTACCCTGGTATCAAGATACAAGCCCTTTTCTGGTCCACCAGGGCCCAAAGTGGTAGCATACCATGAATATTCCTCCCTTTGATGACGAATGCTTATGTCTATACAGAACGAAATGCCTGGCTACAACGACGTTAGCCAGTTTTTGAACCAACAAGGGGCTGGATTAACCCCGGCCGAAATGCACGGCTTGATCAGCGGGATGATTTGCGGCGGCAACAACGACAGCTCATGGCAGCCGCTGCTGCACGACCTGACGAACGAAGGTTTGGCCTTCGGTCACGAGCTGGCTCAGGCACTGATGAAAATGCACTCTGCCACCAGCGATGCCCTCGAGGACGACGGCTTCCTTTTTCAGCTTTATCTGCCTGAAGGCGACGACGTTAGCGTGTTTGATCGTGCCGATGCGCTGGCGGGATGGGTAAACCACTTTTTGCTGGGCCTTGGCGTTACGCAGCCAAAGCTCGACAAAGTGACCGGTGAAACCGGCGAAGCGATTGACGACCTGCGCAATATCGCTCAGTTGGGATATGACGAAGACGAAGATCAGGAAGAGCTGGAAATGTCGCTCGAAGAGATTATCGAATACGTGCGCGTAGCCGCCTTGCTGTGTCATGACACGTTTACGCGTCAGCAGCCGACCGCGCCGGAAGTCCGTAAACCGACTCTGCACTAAGAACGAAACGCAAAGGAGAGTGTGATGAGCGAGATATCTCAGCAAGAATTCCAGCGTCGTCGCCAGGCTTTACTGGCACAAATGCAGCCCGGCAGCGCCGCGCTGATTTTTGCCGCGCCTGAAGCGACGCGCAGCGCGGACAGTGAATACCCGTACCGTCAAAGCAGTGATTTCTGGTACTTCACCGGTTTTAACGAACCGGAAGCCGTGCTGGTGCTGATTAAAAGTGATGACACTCATAACCACAGCGTTTTGTTTAATCGGGTTCGCGATCTGACGGCGGAGATCTGGTTTGGCCGTCGTCTGGGCCAGGATGCCGCACCGGCAAAACTCGGCGTTGACCGGGCGCTGGCCTTCAGTGAAATCAACCAACAACTGCACCTGTTGCTCAATGGCCTGGACGCGGTGTACCACGCGCAGGGCGAATATGCCTGGGCAGACGAGATTGTGTGCACGGCGTTGGATAAACTGCGTAAAGGCTCCAGACAAAATCTGCACGCACCCGCCGCGATCATCGACTGGCGTCCAATGGTCCATGAAATGCGCTTGTTCAAATCAGCAGAAGAAATTGCGGTCATGCGCCGTGCTGGAGAGATCAGTGCGCTGGCGCATACCCGCGCGATGGAAAAATGCCGTCCGGGAATGTTTGAATACCAGTTGGAAGGGGAGATTCACCACGAGTTTACTCGCCATGGCGCGCGTTACCCATCCTATAACACGATTGTCGGCAGCGGCGAAAACGGCTGTATTCTCCATTACACCGAAAATGAAAGTGAAATGCGCGATGGCGATCTGGTGTTAATTGACGCCGGGTGTGAATACAAAGGTTATGCGGGCGACATTACGCGTACCTTCCCGGTAAACGGCAAATTTTCCCCTGCTCAGCGTGAAATCTACGACATCGTACTGGAGTCATTAGAGACCAGTCTGCGCCTGTATCGCCCGGGGACGTCCATCCAGGAAGTCACCGGCGAAGTGGTGCGCATCATGATTACGGGTCTGGTGAGGCTTGGCATTTTGCACGGCGAGATCGACCAACTGATTACCGAAAATGCGCATCGCCCATTCTTTATGCATGGTCTTAGCCATTGGCTGGGACTGGATGTGCACGACGTTGGCGTTTATGGTCAGGACCGCTCACGTATTCTCGAGCCAGGAATGGTGCTCACCGTCGAACCGGGGCTGTATATCGCACCGGACGCCGATGTGCCGCCTGCTTATCGTGGTATCGGCATTCGTATTGAAGATGACATCCTCATCACCGAGGACGGCAATGAGAACCTGACCGCCAGCGTGGTGAAGAAAGCGGATGACATTGAAGCCTTAATGGCTGCGGCGCGACTGCAATGAGCGTGATTATCGTTGGTGGTGGTATGGTCGGTGCGACGCTGGCGCTGGCCATTTCTCAGCTCAGCCACGGGACTCTGCCTGTTCACCTGATAGAAGCGAGCGAACCTGAAACTGACCGCCATCCAGGGTTTGACGCCCGGGCGATCGCGCTGGCGGCAGGGACCTGCCAACAGCTGGCGCGAATTGGCGTATGGCAGGCGATTGCCGATTGCGCAACGGCGATCAAAACGGTTCACGTCAGCGATCGCGGCCATGCCGGATTTGTGACGCTGGATGCGCAGGAATACCGTATTCCTGCGCTGGGCCAGGTGGTAGAACTGCACGATGTCGGGCTGCGTTTGTTTGCGCTGCTGCGTAAAGCGCCGGGCATCACGCTGCACTGCCCCGACCGTGTAGCCAGCGTGTCACGCACGCAGGAACGCGTTGAGGTTACGCTGGAAAATGGTGAGATGATTAATGGTCGCCTGTTGGTGGCCGCCGATGGCACGCGCTCCGCGCTGGCTACCGCCTGCGGCGTTGACTGGCAGCAACAACCCTATGAACAACTGGCGGTGATTGCCAACGTCACGACCTCCGTTGCGCATGACGGGCGAGCGTTCGAACGTTTCACGCAATATGGTCCGCTGGCAATGCTACCGATGTCTGATGGTCGCTGCTCGCTGGTATGGTGCCATCCGCTGGAGCGGCGTGATGAGATTATGGCCTGGTCCGACGAACAATTTTGCCGCGAACTGCAAACTGCGTTTGGCTGGCGGTTGGGGCGTATTACCCAGGCCGGTAAACGCAACGCCTATCCGCTTTCATTAACCTCGGCGCAAAAAGCCATTACCCATCGTACTGTGCTGGTGGGGAACGCAGCACAGACGCTGCATCCCATTGCCGGACAAGGTTTCAACCTTGGTCTGCGCGACGTGATGAGCCTGGCTGAGACGTTGACGCAGGCGCAAAACTGCGCGGAAGATGTCGGTGATTATGCGGTGCTGGCACGCTATCAGCAGCGCCGCGAACGCGATCGCGAAACGACGATTGGTGTGACCAACAATTTGGTGTATTTGTTTGCCAATCGCTGGGCCCCGCTGGTCGTTGGGCGTAATGTCGGGCTGATGGCGATGGAATTATTCACGCCTGCGCGCGATGCGCTGGCGGAGCGGACCCTCGGTTGGGTTGCGCGATAGATATAACCTGTAGGCCGAATTAAAAAAGCAGGCCTGATTAGCGCAGCGCCATCAGGCAATGTCGCGGAAGTAATGCCGGATGGCGGCTTTGCCTTATCCGGCCTACGGTTTTGATTGTCCTATTTTCAGGAGCAAACAGTGCAAAGTGTTGATGTAGCAATTGTTGGTGGCGGCATGGTGGGACTGGCGGTTGCCTGCGGCTTGCAGGGCAGCGGGTTGCGCGTTGCAGTGTTAGAACAACATGTTCCGCAGCCTTTGGCGGCGGATGCACCTCCTCAGCTTCGCGTATCGGCCATTAATGCCGCCAGTGAAAAACTGCTTAGCCGACTGGGCGTCTGGTCCGACATTGTTGCCCGTCGCGCTTGTTGCTACCACGGCATGGAAGTCTGGGACAAAGACAGCTTTGGGCGTATTGCGTTTGATGACCAGAGCATGGGCTACAGCCATTTAGGCCACATCGTTGAAAACTCAGAGATCCATTACGCACTCTGGCAAAAAGCGCAGCGTTCAGCGGACATTACGCTGATGGCACCCGCTGAGTTACAGCAGGTAGCCTGGGGTGAGAATGAGGCATTTCTGTCCCTGAAAGATGGCGCAATGCTGACAGCTCGCCTGGTGGTCGGCGCCGATGGCGCTAACTCTTGGATGCGCAACAAAGCGGATATTCCGCTCACTTTCTGGGATTACCGTCATCATGCGCTGGTGGCGACTATCCGCACGCAGGAAGCTCACGGCGCGGTTGCGCGGCAGGCGTTTCACGGTGAGGGGATCCTGGCGTTCCTGCCGCTCAGTGACCCGCACCTGTGCTCTATCGTCTGGTCGCTCTCGCCGCAGGAAGCAGAACGCATGCAGCAGACAAGCGTTGACGAGTTTAATCAGGCGCTGAATATCGCTTTTGATAATCGCCTGGGGCTGTGCAGCCTTGAAAGCGAGCGTCAGGCGTTTCCGCTAACGGGACGCTATGCCCGTCAATTCGCTGCTCATCGTCTGGCGCTGGTGGGGGATGCGGCGCATACCATCCACCCGCTGGCGGGTCAGGGGGTTAACCTTGGCTTTATGGATGCGGCGGAGCTGATCGATGAGCTGAAGCGGCTCCAGCGTCAGGGCAAAGATATTGGTCAGTATCTCTATTTGCGCCGCTACGAGCGCAGCCGTAAGCACAGCGCAGCGATGATGCTGGCCGGTATGCAGGGCTTTCGTGAACTGTTTGCTGGCGAGAATCCGGCGAAAAAACTGCTGCGTGATATTGGTCTGAAACTGGCCGATACCCTGCCAGGCGTAAAACCACAGCTCATCCGCCAGGCGATGGGACTGAACGATCTTCCTGAGTGGTTACGCTAGCGTCCGTAAGGACAATCTTAAGAGTTTGAGACCCGTCACACTTTCCACTCCCGGCCTGCGCGCCGGGGTGCTTCTCTCATTTGAAATAATCTAATTCCACGCCTTTTTTCGCATTAGTTTTTTTAATATTACGTTTTTTTCATAACGCCATTTTTGACAATTTTTCCACATTTAATGTTGGTTGGTGCTGTTAATTCCAGCTTGTATTTATTTTTTATTCTGATTATTTGCCGTATGGGTGGGGTTTTGTTCTGCCGGTGATTTTGCTGTTTTTGGCCATAAGCTAATGTGATGGTTAATTTTGCCTTATGGTTTAGCGTCTGTTTCGGTGGTAAGTTCAGGACAAAGAGAACGTTTGCGTCGTGGCCCCTGGAGCGGCTGCGGTGCTGGGTTTCGTGGCGAAAATTTCACCGCGAAAGAGTTGGTAGCCCCGCTTATTCAACGAGGAAAAGATGGCTCAACAGACTCCTTTGTACGAACAACACACGCTATGTGGCGCGCGCATGGTAGATTTCCATGGCTGGATGATGCCACTGCATTACGGTTCTCAGCTTGATGAACACCATGCTGTTCGCACCGATGCCGGAATGTTTGATGTGTCACATATGACCATCGTCGACCTGCGCGGTAGCCGCACCCGGGAGTTCTTGCGTTATCTGCTGGCAAACGACGTCGCGAAGCTAACGAAGACGGGTAAAGCCCTCTACTCCGGTATGCTCAACGCTTCGGGCGGCGTGATAGATGACCTGATTGTCTACTACTTCACTGAAGATTTCTTCCGCCTCGTTGTAAACTCCGCCACCCGCGAAAAAGACCTCTCCTGGATTACCCAACACGCTGAACCTTACGCCATCGACATCACCGTTCGAGATGATCTGTCGCTGATTGCGGTGCAGGGCCCAAACGCGCAGGAAAAAGCAGCCACATTGTTTACTGACGAGCAGCGCCAGGCGGTAGAAGGCATGAAGCCGTTCTTCGGCGTTCAGGCGGGTGATTTGTTTATCGCAACCACCGGTTATACCGGCGAAGCAGGCTATGAAATTGCCATGCCGAGTGAAAAGGCGGCAGACTTCTGGCGTGCGCTGGTACAAGCAGGTGTCAAACCTTGCGGTCTTGGCGCGCGCGACACGCTGCGTCTGGAGGCCGGCATGAACCTGTACGGTCAGGAGATGGACGAAGCCATTTCTCCGCTGGCGGCCAACATGGGCTGGACCATCGCGTGGGAACCGACTGACCGCGACTTTATCGGTCGGGAAGCGCTGGAAATGCAGCGTGAAAAAGGCCACGAACAGTTGGTTGGACTGGTGATGACCGAGAAAGGCGTACTGCGTAATGAACTGCCGGTGCGTTTCACCGATGCTTCCGGCAATCAGCAGGAAGGCATTATCACCAGCGGGACATTCTCCCCAACCCTGGGTTACAGCATCGCGCTGGCGCGTGTCCCTGCGGGTATTGGTGAGAACGCGATCGTACAGATCCGTAACCGCGAAATGCCGGTAAAAGTGACTAAACCTGTTTTTGTGCGTAACGGCAAAGCCGTCGCGTAATTCATCCTTTTTTGGAGATTGATTGATGAGCAACGTACCTGCAGAACTGAAATACAGCAAAGAACACGAATGGCTGCGCAAAGAAGCTGACGGCTCTTACACCGTTGGGATCACCGAACATGCTCAGGAGCTGTTAGGTGACATGGTTTTCGTTGACCTGCCCGAAGTTGGCGCAACCGTCAGCGCGGGCGATGACTGCGCCGTTGCGGAATCCGTAAAAGCGGCATCCGATATTTATGCGCCAGTAGGCGGTGAGATTGTTGCGGTTAACGACGCGCTCAGCGACTCCCCGGAACTGGTCAACAGCGAGCCGTATGCAGGGGGCTGGATCTTCAAAATCAAAGCCAGCGATGAAAGCGAAATTGAATCGCTGCTGGATGCGACTGCATATGAAGCTTTGTTAGAAGACGAATAAATACGCTTCATTCTTCACGTTGCAGGTGTGTTGGCTTTCTTGCACACCTCAGTTACTTACTGATGTAAGCTCCTGGGGATGTGCTGCGTCGCCGCCTTCCTGCAACGCGAATTTTTTGCGTATTCAGGTAAGTAGAGACACCTACGATTCACTGCACGTTTCAGGAACCATCGCCCATGACACAGACGTTAAGCCAGCTTGAAAATAGCGGCGCTTTCATTGAACGCCACATCGGACCGGACGCCGCGCAGCAGCAAGAGATGCTGAATGCGGTTGGCGCCGAGTCGTTAAACGCGCTGATCGGCCAGATTGTGCCGAAAGACATTCAGCTCGCAACCCCGCCACAGGTGGGCGAGGCGGCGACCGAATACGCTGCGCTGGCTGAATTAAAAGCCATCGCCGGGCGTAACAAGCGCTTCACGTCCTACATTGGCATGGGCTACACCGCCGTGCAGCTGCCACCGGTTATCCTGCGTAACATGCTGGAAAACCCGGGTTGGTACACCGCCTACACCCCGTATCAACCGGAAGTCTCCCAGGGCCGTCTGGAAGCATTGCTGAACTTCCAGCAGGTGACGCTGGACCTGACCGGCCTGGACATGGCTTCCGCTTCTCTGCTGGATGAAGCTACTGCTGCAGCTGAAGCCATGGCGATGGCCAAACGCGTCAGCAAACTGAAAAACGCCAACCGTTTCTTTGTGGCGGCTGATGTTCATCCGCAAACGCTGGACGTAGTGCGTACTCGTGCGCAAACTTTTGGTTTTGACGTCATTGTTGATGACGCGGCAAAAGCATTGGATCATCAGGATGTGTTCGGCGTGCTGTTGCAGCAGGTTGGCACCACCGGTGAAGTGCACGACTACAGCGCCCTGATGGCTGAGCTGAAATCCCGTAAAATAGTGGTCAGCGTCGCTGCCGACTTTATGGCGCTGGTACTGCTGACTGCACCGGGCAAACAGGGCGCGGATATCGTTTTCGGCTCTGCGCAACGCTTCGGCGTACCGATGGGCTACGGCGGCCCGCACGCGGCATTCTTTGCCGCTAAAGACGAATTCAAACGCTCCATGCCAGGCCGTATTATCGGCGTCTCCAAAGATGCAGCGGGTAATACCGCCCTGCGCATGGCGATGCAGACTCGCGAACAGCATATCCGCCGCGAGAAAGCGAACTCCAACATTTGTACCTCGCAGGTTCTGCTGGCCAACATCGCCAGCCTGTATGCCGTTTATCATGGCCCGGTTGGCCTGAAACGCATCGCTAATCGCATCCATCGTTTGACCGATATTCTGGCAGCCGGTCTGCAACAAAAAGGATTGAAGCTGCGTCATGCGCACTACTTTGACACTTTGTGTGTTGAAGTGGCCGATAAGGCTGCGGTACTGGCGCGTGCTGAAGCGGCAGAAATCAACCTGCGTAGCGATATCCATAACGCGGTAGGTATTACGCTCGATGAAACCACCACCCGTGAAAACGTGGTGCAGTTGTTCAATGTTCTGCTGGGAGACAGCCACGGTCTGAACATCGAAACGCTGGACAAAGACGTGGCGCTCGACAGCCGTTCCATTCAGGACAGTATGCTGCGTGACGATGCGATCCTCAGCCATCCGGTGTTTAATCGCTATCACAGCGAAACCGAGATGATGCGTTATATGCACTCGCTGGAGCGCAAAGATCTGGCCCTGAACCAGGCAATGATCCCGCTGGGATCTTGCACCATGAAGCTGAACGCTGCCGCCGAGATGATCCCTATCACTTGGCCGGAATTCGCTGAACTGCATCCGTTCTGCCCGCCAGAGCAGGCAGAAGGTTATCACCAGATGATCGGCCAGCTTTCCGAATGGCTGGTAAAACTGACCGGTTATGACGCAGTCTGCATGCAGCCGAACTCCGGCGCGCAGGGCGAGTATGCGGGTCTGCTGGCGATTCGCCATTATCACGAAAGCCGTAACGAAGGCCATCGCGATATCTGTCTAATCCCGGCCTCTGCCCACGGTACCAACCCGGCCTCCGCACAGATGGCGGGTATGCAGGTAGTGGTTGTCGCCTGTGATAAAAACGGCAACATCGATCTTGGCGATCTGCGTGAAAAAGCGGCGCAGGCGGGTGAAAACCTCTCCTGCATCATGGTGACCTATCCCTCTACTCATGGCGTGTATGAAGAAACGATCCGTGAAGTGTGCGACGTTGTGCACCAGTTTGGAGGACAGGTTTATCTTGATGGCGCGAACATGAATGCTCAGGTTGGGATCACCACACCGGGCTTTATCGGTGCTGATGTCTCACACCTTAACCTGCATAAAACATTCTGCATTCCGCACGGCGGCGGTGGCCCAGGTATGGGACCAATCGGTGTTAAATCGCATCTGGCGCCGTTCGTGCCGGGTCATAGCGTAGTACAGATTGAAGGGATGCTCACCCGTCAGGGCGCGGTTTCTGCGGCACCGTTCGGTAGCGCATCCATTCTGCCGATCAGCTGGATGTACATCCGTATGATGGGCGCAGAAGGTCTGAAGCAGGCAAGCCAGGTGGCGATCCTGAACGCTAACTACATTGCCAGCCGTCTGAAAGATGCCTATCCGGTGCTGTATACCGGTCGCGATGGTCGCGTGGCACATGAATGTATTCTCGACATTCGCCCACTGAAAGAAGAGACCGGCATCAGCGAACTGGATATTGCCAAGCGTCTGATCGATTACGGTTTCCATGCGCCGACCATGTCGTTCCCGGTAGCGGGTACGCTGATGGTGGAACCGACTGAATCGGAAAGCAAAGTGGAACTGGATCGCTTTATCAATGCGATGCTGGCAATCCGCGCAGAGATCGATCGCGTGAAAGCCGGTGAATGGTCGCTTACAGATAACCCGCTGGTTAACTCCCCGCACACGCAAAATGAGCTGGTCGCGGAGTGGAATCACGGTTACAGCCGCGAAATCGCCGTCTTCCCGGCGGGCGTAGCGAACAAATACTGGCCGACCGTGAAACGCCTTGATGACGTTTACGGTGACCGTAACCTGTTCTGCTCCTGCGTGCCGCTGAGTGATTATCAGTAATCGACTGATTCAGCTATCTTTTAAAGGCGCTTCGGCGCCTTTATTTTTGGGGAGAATAGTGATGGCTATAGCACTGGTTACGGGGGGCAGTCGCGGTATTGGCCGGGCAACCGCGCTGCAGTTAGCGCTAGAGGGTTACACGGTCGCCGTTAACTTTCATCACAATATTCGTGCGGCAACGGAGGTGGTGAACAATATCGCCGCTGCGGGAGGAAAGGCGTTTGCTCTGCGGGCAGATATCAGCGATGAAAGCCAGGTCGGGGCGATGTTTGAGTCCATTGACCGCGAGGGCGAGCCGCTGACTGCTCTGGTGAACAATGCCGGGATTTTGTTTGAACAGAGCACGGTGGAAAGCCTAACCGCTGAGCGTATTAATCGCGTCCTGGCGACTAATGTTACCGGCTATTTTCTGTGTTGTCGGGAAGCGGTAAAGCGTATGTCGTTTAAGCACGGCGGTCAGGGCGGGGCGATTGTGAATGTCTCTTCGGCGGCGTCACGGCTTGGCGCCCCGTTCGAATACGTTGATTATGCAGCCTCAAAAGGTGCGGTGGACACGCTTACCACCGGCCTCGCGTTGGAGGTTGCGGCGCAGGGGATACGCGTGAACTGCGTGAGACCCGGTCTTATCTACACGGAAATGCATGCGTCAGGCGGCGAGCCGGGAAGGGTGGATCGCGTGAAATCCATGTTGCCTATGCAGCGCGGCGGACAGCCGGAAGAGGTCGCGCAGGCGATAACCTGGCTGCTGAGTGAGAAGGCGTCTTACGTCACGGGCAGTTTTTTGGAGCTGGCCGGCGGGAAGTAATGAGTTGCTTGCCGGATGGCGGCGTAAATGTCTGCTCTGGTCTACAGGTTCAGTTCCCGTAAACCGGATAAGCGCAGCGCCATCCGGCAAAAAATTACAGATTCTCGCCGTTGCTGGCAATCACCGCTTTATACCACTCAAAACTTTTCTTACGCGAGCGCGACATATCGCCGGTGCCGTCGTCGTGTTTGTTCACGTAGATAAAACCGTAGCGTTTGCTGTACTGGCCGGTGGTGAACGAGACGCAGTCGATGCAGCCCCACGGCGTGTAGCCCATCAGATCTACGCCGTCATACGTTACCGCTTTCATCATCTCTTCGACGTGGGCGCGCAGATAGTCGATGCGGTAGTCGTCGTGGATGCTGCCGTCTTCTTCAACTTTGTCGTAAGCGCCAAATCCGTTTTCAACGATAAACAATGGCTTCTGATAACGCTCGTACAGTTCGCATAAGGCGTAACGCAGGCCGACCGGATCAATCTGCCAGCCCCAGTCGGATGCTTTGACGTGCGGGTTCGGCACGCTGCCCTCAAAACCGGAAATTGCATCGCCGCTACCACCTTCCGCTTTTACCGCGTTGGTCATGTAGTAGCTAAATCCGAGATAGTCGCAGGTACCTTCACGCAGGATTTGTTCATCGCCAGCTTCCATTCGAATATTGAATTCGCGGCGCTCCCACTCGTTCAGTACATAAGATGGATAGTAGCCGCGCAGTTGAACGTCGGTGAATACATAGCGTTCACGCATCGATTCCTGCGCGAACATCACATCTTCAGGCTTACAGGAGTACGGGTATAGCGGGACCATTGCCAGCATGCAGCCGACTTTCATTTCAGGGTTGATGCGACGTGCGGCTTTCACCGCCAGAGCGCTGGCCACGAACTGGTGGTGCAGCACCTGGTACATAGTCTCTTCCGGGTTTTCATGCTCGGTATACACCACGCCGGAGCAGCAATAGCCAAACAGCGGTGCACGCCAGTTACGCTGGTTGTTAATCTCGTTGAAGGTCATCCAGTATTTGACCTTGTGCTTGTAGCGCTCAAAGACCACTTCAGCAAAACGGACAAAGAAATCGACGACTTTACGATTGGTCCAGCTACCGTACTGTTGAACCAGGTGTAGCGGCATTTCGAAGTGGGAAAGGGTGATGACCGGTTCGATATTGTACTTCAGCAGTTCATCAAACATGTCGTCGTAGAATTTTAGCCCTTCTTCGTTTGGCTGGGTTTCGTCCCCTTTAGGGAAGATACGGGTCCAGGCAATTGACGTACGGAAGCATTTGAAGCCCATCTCGGCAAACAGCTTAATGTCTTCTTTGTAATGACCGTAAAAATCGACGGCTTCGTGGTTGGGGTAGTACTTACCTGGCACGACGTCTTGAGTAATTTCTCGCGGAACGCCGTGTGCCCCCCCGGTCAGTACGTCGCAAATGCTGGGTCCTTTGCCACCTTTATTCCAGCCGCCTTCAACCTGATGCGCCGCAACCGCGCCGCCCCATAAAAAATCGTTTGGTAAGGTAAGTTTTTTCATCTGCGCTCAGTCTCAAATTAATACAATCTGATTTTGAGTCTAACAAAGGAAAGATAAATGTCACGATATAACAAAATAGCGTTAATGTGATTTGTTACATCAAAAAAACATATTGTTTTTTTACGCTATTCTTTTCGCCAGCTTGCGACCGAGTGATTCCAGAATATAAATAACGGGGATCTGCGTAGTTATATCGTATACCCCGGCAATGCGTGTCTGTGGAACGTGCCAGGAGAGATTAAAGTCGGCAAGTTTCGCGAGGCGCGAATGTTCATGGCTGGTGACCGACAGAACCTTACAGTTATGCAGACTGAACTGGCTGGCAAAGCGTAGGATCTCTTCGGTTTCTCCAGAAACGGAAAGCACGATCGCCAGCGCGTTTCTGGCCATATCATTAGTTACCGGGAAATAAGGGTCATCGATGTGGTTACTAAATTTTCCGACGTTTGAGAAAAAACGAGCGCCATATTTTGCCAGAGCTCCGGATGTTCCCGCCCCGACGAATATAATACGCTCGGAAGATAATATAATATCAACAGCCTGATCGAGTAAATTGTCGAACTCGTCGTTATTGACGCCTTTAAAGAAGCTGATAATTTCGCTGGCACCGAAATTAGCCTGTTGCGGTTCATTCTGCTCTAAATATAATTTGAAGCGTACGCGAAATTCTGAGTAACCTTCACACTTAAGCTTGCGGCAAAAGCGCAGTACGGTGGTGGTGGAAACGCCCACGGCATCCGCCAGTTCGCGAATGGTCATGTACATGACTTTGTCACGGTTTTTGATGACATAGTTGTAGACCAGCATCTCAAGATTGTTGAGACTGGCGATGGCAGCGTGGGAGAACATACTCACAATGGCAAAACTCACTCATCAGACTTCATCTACAGGGAATAATAACATGCAGCCAAATGACATCACTTTTTTTCAGCGTTTCCAGGATGACATTCTGGCCGGACGCAAAACCATTACGATTCGTGACGAGTCCGAATCACACTTCAAAGCCGGTGACATTCTACGGGTTGGGCGCTTCGAAGATGAGGGGTACTTCTGCACGATTGAGGTTGTTGGCACCTCAACCGTCACGCTGGATACGCTGACGGAGAAACATGCTCGCCAGGAAAATATGACGCTAGAAGAACTTAAACACGTGATTGCCGAGATTTACCCGGATCAAACACAATTTTATGTGATTGATTTTAAATGTCTTTGATTTTAACGGTACGCCTGTTAGCTGAATATTAAAATATAATGTCATGATTTTTATTGATTATTATTTAGTTGGCAAATATTTTAGCTAACAGGTGTTCACTGGAACCATTCTCAGTTACGCTAGAGGAGCAATCACGATAGTGTTCGTTTCTCGGGAGTAAAATATGGTTCAGAAGCCATTAATTGCGCAGGGATATTCGCTGGCAGAGGAAATAGCCAATAGCATCAGTCACGGTATCGGGCTGGTGTTTGGGATTGTCGGACTGGTATTGTTGCTGGTTCAGGCAGTGGATACCAACGCCAGCGCCATGGCGATAACCAGCTATAGCCTGTATGGCGGCAGCATGATCCTGCTGTTCCTCGCCTCAACTTTATATCACGCGATCCCCCATCAAAGAGCGAAAGTCTGGCTGAAAAAGTTCGACCACTGCGCGATTTATCTGCTGATTGCCGGGACCTACACGCCATTTCTGCTGGTGGGGCTGGATTCGCCGCTGGCACGTGGACTGATGATTGTTATCTGGAGCCTGGCGCTGCTCGGTATTTTATTCAAACTGACCATTGCGCACCGGTTTAAGGTCCTGTCGCTGGTAACCTACCTGGCGATGGGCTGGCTATCGCTGATTGTGGTGTATCAACTGGCGGTTAAGCTGGCGGTGGGTGGTGTGACGTTGCTGGCAGTTGGTGGTGTGGTGTATTCGCTGGGCGTTATTTTCTACGTCTGTAAGCGCATTCCATACAACCATGCGATCTGGCACGGCTTTGTGCTGGGTGGCAGCGTTTGCCATTTCCTGGCGATCTATCTGTACGTGGGGCAGGCGTAATTATCATTACCCAGCAGTGCTGTGCTTACCGGGTCTTTAAAACGCGCGACCCGGTAAGATAAAGCCACCACCGGGCGATTTACTCTTCCAGCGAATACGGCAGCGGTACGATATGCAGCGTTTTCGCGTCGTCACGAACGCGGAACACGCTGTCGGCTTCCATGTCGTTATTCATCACAACCTGCACCAGTACCTGTCCATCCGCCAGTTGCACTGCGGCGAGTACGGTGCCGGTACGACGCCAGTTCTCACCCATTTTCAGCTCCAGGTCTTCACCTGCCGCCGGTACCCGACTGGCCGCACCTGCCAGCGTCCACATGGCACGTTTGTTGGCTCCGCGGAATTTTGCGCGAGCAACCATTTCCTGACCGGTATAGCAGCCTTTTTTAAAGCTGATCCCGCCCAGAGCCTGCAGATTGGTGGCTTGCGGAATAAACTGTGCGCTGTTGGCAGTATCAATCACCGGAATACCTGCTTCGATATCCAGCGCCAGCCACTGTTGGCTGTTATTTAACTCCGCTTCACCGCGCAGCTTCTCTACCAGGGTTTCCGCCGTTGCAATATCAACGAGCAGCAGGAAACGCTCAGCGGGATGTTCGAACCACAATATGGTGGAAGAACCTTCAGTAATGACCTGCTTATCGCTGTTTGGTAATTCGCTAAAGATATTGGCCAGCGCTGCGCGCGCCTGGAATCCCGCGACGCCCAGCAGTACGCGCTCGTCGTCCGGGGCAATCGCCACTTTCGAGAAGACCGCATATTTTTTCAGTTCGGTGAGCTGCGCATCGCGCAGACTACGGCGCTCAATCCATGCAAAACCGTCACCCTGGCGGAACAGACGCAGGTTGCTCCACATTTTACCTTTGGCGTCACAATGTGCTGCCAACACGTGCTGATGCTCGGTCATCTGGCTGACATCCGCTGTGACCTGACCCTGAATATACTTCTCACTGTCGACACCGGTGATGGTGGCGAGCGCCCATTCATCGAGCGTCATTAGCGTCAGAGGCAAGCGCGTTGACGCGAAAGGCTGGCGAGGAGGAAAAGATATAAAAGCCATAATTAATGTCCTGATTTGCTTAACGCAGTGATAATGACTAATGGTAAAAGAGCTATGGCCCATTGCAAGCGGTTTAAACAGGCTATTTGTGCCATATATTAAGCTTTGCGAGGAGACATCCAAAAATGCTGAATCCTTTGACTTAATGTGGTTTTATTTAGCGAGCACGCTTCCGTTTGCTGATATTCCCGTAAATATGAGGGAAAAACACGTTACAATAGCGGGATACTTCGTTTTCGCGAGACAGGAAGAAGAACATGGATATTAACAACAAAGCACGTATTCATTGGGCATGCCGTCGCGGTATGCGTGAGCTGGACATCTCGATCATGCCGTTTTTCGAACATGAATATGACAGCTTAAGTGATGAAGAAAAACGTATCTTTATCCGTCTGCTAGAATGTGATGATCCAGACTTATTTAACTGGTTGATGAATCATGGGAAACCGGCTGATGCTCAGCTAGAGCAGATGGTGCGACTTATCCAGACACGGAATCGGGAACGTGGTCCAGTGGCAATCTGATTTACGCGTTTCATGGCGCGCGCAATGGCTTTCGTTGCTCATTCATGGGCTGGTCGCGGTATTTATTTTATTGATGCCCTGGCCATTGAGCTACACCCCATTATGGCTGGTTCTGCTCTCTCTGGTGGTGTTCGATAGCGTCCGTAGCCAGCGCCGAATCAATGCCTGTCAGGGCGAGATTCGGCTGTTGATGGACGGTCGTCTGCGCTGGCAAGGGCAAGAGTGGACTATTGCTAGCGCACCCTGGATGGTCAAAACAGGCATGATGCTGCGTTTACGTTCCGATGCAGGAAAACGTCAGCATTTGTGGCTGGCGGCAGACAGTATGGATGACGCGGAGTGGCGGGATTTGCGGCGGTTAATACTGCAACAGGCGAGGCAGGGATAATGCTGATGAATGCCTGATGGCGTGCAGCGTTAAGGTCTACGGTTCGGTGCGGCATGTAGGCCGGATATGGCGTTTACGCCTACATCCGGCAAAATGGTTATCAGGACCAGTGTTCGGCCATTTCACCAAGGATTTGCTCGCACCAGGCCTGAATGCGTTCATCGCTGAGATCGTACTGGTTTGTTTCATCCAGCGCCAGGCCAACAAACAGCTGTCCATCGGCAATGACGGGCTTATCGCTGGTAAATTCATACCCTTCGGTTGGCCAGTAACCAACAAATTTTACGCCTTTGGTGACCAGTTTATCGTGCAGCATACCCAGCGCATCCAGGAACCATTCACCGTATCCCAACTGATCGCCCATACCGTAAAGCGCAACAATTTTGCCTTCCAGGTTGAGGTCGTCCAGTTGCTCCCAGACCGCTTCCCAGTCCTCTTGGATTTCACCGAAATCCCAGGTCGGGATACCCAAAATGAGCACGTCATACTGCTCCATTAAGGTCGGGGAATCATCTTTGAGGTTGTGCAGTGTCACCAGTTCGGGACCCAGGATATCGCGGATTTTTTCTGCTGCCATTTCGGTATAGCAGGTGCTGGAACCGTAAAAAAGACCCATGTTCATGACGTAAACATCTCAATTCTGCTGTAGCGTTGCGGGTAGTGTAACAGAATCGCCGCATTCTCGGCACAATGAGGCATAATGCATCAAAAATGAGAGTGAAATAAGGGGCGCGAGTGGAACAGGATCTGGCGCGCATCGAGCAGTTTCTTGATGCCCTGTGGCTGGAACGAAATCTGGCGGAAAACACGCTAAGTGCGTATCGTCGCGATCTGACCATGCTTGTTGAATGGCTACATCACCGCGGCGCCTCGCTTGCGACCGCGCAGAGTGATGACCTGCAAGCATTGTTGGCTGAGCGGATGGATGGGGGATATAAAGCCACCAGTTCCGCACGCTTGCTCAGTGCAATGCGGCGTTTTTTTCAGCATCTGTACCGTGAAAAATATCGCGAAGATGACCCCAGCGCCTCGCTTGCATCACCTAAACTTCCGCAGCGTCTGCCCAAAGATCTCAGCGAAGCACAGGTCGAACGACTTCTGCAGGCGCCGCTGATAGAACAACCGCTGGAACTTCGCGACAAAGCCATGCTGGAAGTATTGTATGCCACAGGCCTGCGCGTGTCTGAACTGGTGGGGCTGACGATGAGTGACGTCAGCCTGCGTCAGGGCGTGGTTCGGGTGATCGGTAAAGGTAATAAAGAGCGCCTTGTCCCGTTAGGTGAGGAGGCGGTGTACTGGCTGGAAACGTACCTGGAGCATGGGCGTCCGTGGTTGCTCAACGGTGTATCAATAGATGTGCTGTTTCCCAGCCAGCGGGCGCAACAGATGACTCGTCAAACCTTCTGGCATCGTATCAAACACTATGCTGTGTTGGCTGGAATCGACAGCGAAAAGCTGTCCCCGCACGTTCTGCGGCATGCGTTTGCCACACATCTGCTCAACCATGGCGCTGATCTGCGCGTGGTGCAGATGCTACTGGGGCATAGCGACCTCTCGACAACGCAGATTTATACTCATGTCGCAACGGAGCGCTTGCGGCAACTACATCAACAGCATCACCCGCGAGCGTGAGTGCTGACAGGAAAGGATAGGTTATGAAAAAACGTTTTATGATGTTCACCCTGCTGGCGACGGCGTTTTCCGGCATGGTACATGCAGACGATGCGGCGATTCGCCAGTCATTAGCGAAGCTGGGTGTTAAGAGTACCGAGATTCAGTCTGCTCCGGTTGCGGGCATGAAAACTGTACTGACCAATAGCGGCGTGTTGTACGTTACCGAAGACGGTAAACATATTATTCAGGGACCGATGTATGACGTGAGCGGTGCAAGCCCGGTAAACGTCACCAACCAACTGCTGATGAAGCATTTGAACGCGCTGGAAAACGAGATGATCGTCTACAAAGCGCCGCAGGAAAAACACGTCATTACCGTTTTCACCGACATCACCTGTGGCTACTGCCACAAGCTGCATGAAGAGATGAAAGACTACAATGCGTTAGGGATTACCGTACGCTATCTGGCCTTCCCTCGTCAGGGACTGGAAAGCCAGGCCGAGCAGGATATGAAATCTATCTGGTGTGCGAAGGACAAAAACAAAGCCTTTGACGACGCCATGGCTGGCAAAGATGTGAAGCCAGCGACCTGTAATGTGGACATCGCTAACCACTACGCGCTGGGCGTACAGTTCGGCGTCAGCGGTACGCCGGCGATTGTGCTGAGCAATGGCTATGTAGTGCCTGGCTATCAGGGCCCGAAAGAGATGAAAGAATTCCTCGACGCACATGCAAAACAAACCAGCGGTAAATAATTCGCGTGAAACAACAGATACAACTTCGTCGGCGTGAAGCCGACGAGACCGCCGAGCTACCTGCCGACTTGCCGCCATTGCTGCGCCGTTTATACGCCAGCCGTGGCGTGCGCAGCGCGCAGGAGCTTGAGCGTAGTGTGAAAGGCATGCTGCCGTGGCAGCATTTGAACGGTGTCGAAAAAGCGGTTGAAATCCTCTATAACGCTTTTCGCGAAGGAACCCGAATCATCGTGGTCGGCGATTTTGACGCCGATGGCGCGACCAGCACCGCGCTCAGCATTCTGGCGATGCGCGCGTTGGGCTGCAGTAACGTGGACTACCTGGTGCCTAATCGTTTTGAAGATGGTTATGGCTTAAGCCCGGAAGTCGTTGATCAGGCCCATGCCCGTGGCGCTCAACTGATTGTCACCGTCGACAACGGCATCTCGTCCCACGCGGGTGTTGAACATGCCAGAACGCTGGGGATCCCGGTCGTTGTGACCGATCACCATCTGCCAGGGGACACGCTGCCGGGCGCTGAAGCGATCATCAATCCTAACCTGCACGATTGTGAATTCCCGTCTAAATCGCTGGCTGGCGTTGGCGTGGCCTTCTATCTGATGCTGGCGCTGCGCACCTTCCTGCGTGACAAAGGCTGGTTTGATGAACGAGGAATTGCGCCGCCGAACCTGGCGGATTTGCTCGATCTGGTTGCGCTTGGCACGGTGGCCGACGTGGTCCCGCTGGATGCCAATAACCGCATTCTGACGTGGCAAGGCTTAAGCCGTATTCGTGCCGGAAAGTGCCGCCCTGGTATAAAAGCGCTGCTGGAGATTTCCAATCGCGACCCACTCAAATTGGCTGCCAGTGATTTAGGTTTTGCCCTCGGACCACGGCTGAATGCAGCGGGGCGTCTGGACGATATGTCCGTTGGCGTGGCGCTGTTGCTGTGCGACAACATTGGTGAAGCACGCGTGCTGGCCAATGAGCTGGACGCACTCAACCAGACGCGCAAAGAGATCGAGCAGGGTATGCAGGCGGAAGCGCTGACTCTGTGTGAAAAGCTGGAGCGCAGTAGCGATACGCTACCGGGCGGTCTGGCGATGTACCATCCCGAGTGGCATCAAGGAGTGGTGGGGATTCTGGCATCGCGTATTAAAGAGCGCTTTCACCGTCCGGTAATTGCGTTTGCCCCGGCCGGTGACGGTACGCTGAAAGGCTCCGGGCGCTCGATTCAGGGGCTGCACATGCGCGATGCGCTGGAGCGGCTGGACACTCTTCATCCAGGTATGATCCTCAAGTTTGGCGGTCACGCTATGGCGGCGGGTTTGTCGCTGGAAGAGGCGCAGTTTGAGCGTTTCCAGCAGCGTTTCGGCGAACTGGTAACCGAGTGGCTGGACCCCGCCTTACTGCAGGGCGAAGTGGTGTCAGACGGTGCTCTGAGCGCGGCGGAGATGACCATGGAGGTCGCGCAAATGCTGCGTGATGCCGGACCGTGGGGACAAATGTTCCCGGAACCGCTGTTTGACGGGCATTTCCGTCTGCTCCAGCAGCGTCTGGTCGGTGAGCGTCATCTGAAGGTGATGGTGGAGCCCGTCGGTGGTGGACCGTTGCTGGACGGTATTGCGTTTAACGTTGATACCACCTGCTGGCCGGATAACGGTGTTCGCGAAGTTCAGCTTGCCTACAAACTGGATATTAATGAGTTTCGCGGCAACCGCAGCCTGCAGATTATAATCGATAATATCTGGCCACTTTAGCGTCACTTTACACAAAATCATTCAAGCTGCATTGAGGCGGCAAGTGGATGAGTCTCCATGAGCGTATGAGTAGTACGTGACTGGGGCGAAATCGCGCAGCCAACAAAGAGGCAGCTTGAAGGATGATGTGTATATTCGCTATAAAAAAGGGTGTGGATTAGTTACAATCCCGCTCTTATAACCGCATTTTGACTAGTCCAATAAAAGAAATCAGACAATGTTTGAAATTAATCCGGTAAATAACCGCATTCAGGACCTCACGGAGCGCTCTAACGTTCTTAGGGGGTATCTTTGACTATGATGCCAAGAAAGAGCGTCTGGAAGAAGTAAACGCCGAGCTGGAACAGCCGGACGTATGGAACGAACCCGAACGCGCGCAGGCGCTGGGTAAAGAGCGTTCCTCCCTTGAGGCCATCGTTGATACGCTTGATCAGATGAGCCAGGGCCTGGAAGATGTCTCCGGCCTGCTGGAACTGGCTGTAGAAGCCGACGACGAAGAAACCTTTAACGAAGCCGTAGCAGAACTTGATACGCTGGAAGATAAGCTGGCCCAGCTGGAATTCCGTCGTATGTTCTCCGGTGAATATGATAGCGCAGATTGCTATCTCGATATTCAGGCTGGCTCAGGCGGTACGGAAGCACAGGACTGGGCAAGCATGCTGATGCGTATGTACCTGCGTTGGGCTGAAGCGCGCGGCTTTAAGACTGAAATTATTGAAGAATCTGAAGGTGAAGTGGCGGGTATTAAATCCGTGACCATCAGAATTGCTGGCGAATATGCTTACGGTTGGTTGCGTACCGAAACCGGTGTACATCGCCTGGTGCGTAAAAGCCCATTCGACTCCGGCGGTCGTCGCCATACGTCGTTCAGCTCTGCGTTTGTCTACCCGGAAGTTGACGATGATATTGATATCGATATCAACCCGGCGGACCTGCGTATTGACGTTTACCGCGCTTCTGGTGCGGGCGGTCAGCACGTTAACCGTACCGAATCTGCGGTGCGTATCACCCACATCCCGACCGGGATTGTGACGCAGTGTCAGAACGACCGTTCCCAGCACAAGAACAAAGACCAGGCCATGAAGCAGATGAAAGCGAAGCTTTATGAACTGGAAATGCAGAAGAAGAATGCCGAGAAACAGGCGATGGAAGATACTAAATCAGATATCGGCTGGGGTAGCCAGATTCGTTCTTATGTCCTTGATGACTCCCGCATCAAAGATCTGCGTACCGGGGTTGAAACCCGCAACACGCAGGCGGTGCTGGATGGCAGCCTGGATCAATTTATCGAAGCAAGTTTGAAAGCAGGGTTATGAGGAACCAACATGTCTGAACAACACGTACAGGGCGCTGACGCGGTAGCCGACCTTAACAATGAACTGAAAACGCGCCGTGAGAAGCTGGCGAGCCTGCGCGAGCAGGGGATCCCCTTCCCGAACGATTTCCGTCGCGATCATACCTCAGACCAACTGCATGCTGACTTCGACGCGAAAGAAAACGAAGAGCTGGAAGCGCTGAACATTGAGGTATCCGTTGCTGGCCGTATGATGACCCGCCGTATTATGGGTAAAGCATCATTCGTTACGCTGCAGGATGTTGGCGGCCGCATTCAGTTGTACGTTGCTCGCGACGATCTGCCGGAAGGCGTCTACAACGAGCAGTTCAAAAAATGGGATCTGGGCGATATCCTCGGCGCGAAAGGTAAGTTGTTCAAGACCAAGACCGGTGAGCTGTCTATCCACTGCACCGAGCTGCGTCTGCTGACGAAAGCGTTGCGTCCATTGCCGGATAAATTCCACGGTCTGCAGGATCAGGAAGCGCGCTATCGTCAACGCTACCTGGACCTCATCTCTAACGATGAATCCCGTAATACCTTTAAAGTGCGTTCACAGATTATGGCTGGTATCCGTCAGTTCATGGTTGGTCGTGGCTTTATGGAAGTAGAAACCCCGATGATGCAGGTGATCCCTGGCGGGGCGGCAGCGCGTCCGTTTATCACCCATCATAACGCGCTGGATCTGGACATGTACCTGCGTATCGCGCCGGAACTGTACCTCAAGCGCCTGGTGGTTGGCGGTTTCGAACGCGTATTCGAAATTAACCGTAACTTCCGTAACGAAGGCATCTCTGTTCGCCATAATCCAGAGTTCACCATGATGGAACTCTACATGGCTTATGCGGACTACAAAGATCTGATCGAACTGACCGAATCGCTGTTCCGTACGCTGGCGCAGAACGTTCTGGGAACGACTGAAGTGCCTTACGGCGAAGAAGTCTTTGACTTTGGTAAGCCGTTCGAAAAACTGACGATGCGCGAAGCGATTCAGAAATACCGTCCGGAAACCAACATGGCCGATCTGGATAACTTCGATTCTGCAAAAGCGATTGCGGAATCTATCGGCATCAAAGTTGAGAAGAGCTGGGGTCTGGGTCGTATCGTGACCGAAATCTTTGAAGAAGTTGCAGAAGCGCACCTGATTCAACCGACCTTCATTACCGAGTACCCGGCAGAAGTTTCTCCGCTGGCGCGTCGTAATGATGAAAATCCGGAAATCACCGATCGCTTCGAATTCTTCATTGGCGGACGTGAAATCGGTAACGGCTTCAGCGAGCTGAACGATGCAGAAGATCAGGCGCAGCGTTTCCAGGATCAGGTTAACGCCAAAGATGCAGGTGACGACGAAGCGATGTTCTACGACGAAGACTATGTTACCGCTCTGGAACACGGTCTGCCGCCGACTGCGGGCCTGGGCATTGGTATCGACCGTATGGTTATGCTGTTCACAAACAGCCATACTATCCGCGACGTAATCCTGTTCCCGGCAATGCGCCCGGTTAAGTAAGATGTGAAATGCCGGATGGCGGCTGATGCCTTATCAGGCCTACGATGCGTTATGTAGGCTTGATGGGCGTAGCCCCGTCAGGCAATCAATTCCCGTTGGCAAACTTGCGCAGTAACTCTCGCGCCTTAACGTCAGAAACCTGCATTACCATCCACGGGCTAAAAGCCCACGGCGTCGCGTCAATCCCGCTCAATACATCCTCAAGATTGCTCCACTGGGAATCCATCACTTCATCTGGGTTTAGCTGTAGCTCACTGACGATATGTGCGGCATAAACCGGGCATACTTCGTTTTCCACTATTCCACTCGGATCCGTGGCGCAATAACGAAAATCAGCATACACGGGGCTGAGCGAGTCGATGTCTGCACCCAGCTCGAAGCAAGCCCGGCGGATAATAGCGGCTTCGGTGCTTTCACCCAACTGCGGGTGACCGCAGACAGAGTTGGTCCAGACGCCTGGCCAGGCTTTTTTGTGCAGCGAACGGCGGGTGACCAGCAGTTGACCCTGCTCGTTAAATATCCAGCATGAGAAAGCAGAGTGCAGGGGGGTTGTGGCGGTATGCGCCGCATACTTTTCCAGTGTTCCACAGGGCTGGCCCTGCTCATTCAATAAAATGACATGTTCCTGTCGCATAGCGTCCACCATCAATCTTAAGCATTCACATTATATGCTTTATTAAGTCAGAATGATTAACAGAGGGTGTGAAATGCCAGAGTCGACGCTTCGTTGCGCGATATGATTTGGCATCCGGTTTCTGGCTGCTATGATAAAGCGTCTGAAAATGTTGCGAGGTATTGTTTTGAGTGCAGGACGCCTGAAGAAAAATGGCCTGAGTATCGCGATGCTGCTGTGTGTCGGTCTGCTGTTAGCAGGCTGTTCCGGGAGCAAGTCGTCTGATACAGGAAGTTATTCCGGCTCCGTGTATACCGTGAAGCGGGGAGATACGCTATACCGTATTTCGCGCGCCACCGGGACCAGCGTAAAAGAGCTTGCACGCCTGAATAATATTTCGCCGCCCTATACCATTGAAGTGGGGCAAAAGCTGAAGGTCAGCGGCGGCGCGAAAACCAGTTCAGGCTCTGGCAAAACAACGACGAAATCCTCAACCAAAACGGCGGCGGTCAGACCATCTTCGTCCGTACCGCAGTCCTCCTGGCCACCGGTAGGACAGCGCTGCTGGCAGTGGCCTGCCAGCGGTAAAGTGATTCTGCCTTATTCAACCGCGGACGGCGGCAATAAAGGCATTGATATCTCAGCTGCGCGCGGTACGCCGATTTATGCCGCCGGAGCCGGGAAGGTGGTTTATGTCGGTAATCAGCTACGGGGTTACGGTAATCTCATTATGATTAAGCACAGTGAGGACTACATCACTGCGTATGCGCATAATGACACCATGTTGGTGAACAACGGTCAAAACGTGAAAGCCGGGCAGAAGATCGCGACGATGGGCAGCTCGGATGCGACCACGGTGCGGCTGCATTTCCAGATCCGCTATCGGGCGACGGCTATCGATCCGCTGCGTTATTTGCCACCAAAGGGCAGTAAGCCAAAATGCTGACGGTGAATTAATCGCCAGTCAGTCAGTTAGTCCCTTGCCAAGAAGAGCGTAAGGTTTATAATCCCTTACGCACTCCAATGCGGGCGTAGTTCAATGGTAGAACGAGAGCTTCCCAAGCTCTATACGAGGGTTCGATTCCCTTCGCCCGCTCCATTTTCAACTCTCCAGAACTCCACTAAATTAAACTACCTCATGATTTAACTGGTTTTTTTGGCATTTTCTTGTCAACTGAACTCTACTTGGCTTACCCCAAATCAATAGCCTGTGTTGCATAGAAATGTGTATAGGCTCTCCTATACACTCTGGAACTATACACATAGCGAAATTTCAGAGGAGAAAACTATACATATGCCTCTTACTGACCTTGAGATCCGCCGCGCGAAGCCTGCGGAAAAAACGTATACCAAAGCCGATGGCAACGGTCTGTCTCTACAAATTGAGCCCAACGGTTCAAAGGGATGGCGATTCCGTTACCGCTTCGAAGGTAAAGCTAAAATGCTTTCTTTAGGGACATACCCGAAGGTTTCCTTATCCGAAGCGCGTAGACGGCGAGATGAGGCTCATGATCTGCTGGCTACGGGTATCAATCCCAGTGATTCGCGTAAAGAGAAGAAACTGGCTCAGCAGGACAGGCTGGGGAATACCTTTGAGGCGATTGCCCGTGAGTGGTATCAGCGGCGTTACGATCTTTGGGCCGAGTCGTACCGCACTGAAATGATCGCTACTTTTGAGAAGGATGTCTTTCCTCATATCGGTCATCGTCCAATAGATTCGATTACGCCTATGGAGCTGATGGCAGTTTTGACCCGCCTTGAGAAACGAGGTGCAACGGAGAAAATGCGCAAAGTACGTCAGCGCTGTGGTGAGGTATGGAAATATGCAATCGCAACAGGGCGTGCTCTATCTAACCCTGCGCCAGATCTTGCCAGCGTGATGATGCCCCATAAGAAAGAACATTATGCGCACCTGGAAGTTTCGGAGTTATCAGACTTCTTTACCGTGTTGCAGGCGTACACGGGAAATATACTCGTTAAGCTGGCTATGAGGCTTCTGATACTGACGGGGACTCGTCCCGGTGAGCTACGTAAAGCGGAATGGTCAGAGTTCGACTTTGAAAATAACCTCTGGAGCATTCCTGAAGAGCGAATGAAAATGCGACGACCACACCTCGTTCCGCTATCCCGACAGGCGCTGGCTATTCTGGAAGAACTGAAAACGATGACGAGTGGTTATCAATACGTTTTTCCCGGTAGGCTTGAGAAGGTTAAGCCAATCAGCGATATGTCTCTTAACGTGCTAATTCGTCGTGTCGGTTACGGTGGCAGGGCTACCGGGCATGGTTTCCGCCACACGATGAGTACCATTTTGCATGAGCAGGGCTTTAATTCAGCATGGATTGAGCTACAGCTTGCCCATGTGGATAAGAACAGCATTCGCGGCACTTACAACCATGCGCAGTATCTGGATGGCAGGAGAGAGATGATGCAGTGGTATGCGGATTATCTAGACTCACTGAAAGCTTCGTAAGTAAAGCTGTAATCAAATAGTAAAGGCATCTGTCCATTAACGTTCGGGTGCCTTTTTGTTTTTTAACAACCGAAAATCAGGAGATTTTATCAATGACTACAACATGTCCTATATGTGGTTCTGAGCGCGTCAGCGAACGTAACATTGGGAGGAAGGCAGGAAGTATCGCTGGAGGTGTGGCTGGAGCACTTAGCGGCGCAGGTACAGGGGCTGCAATCGGCTCTGTTGTGCCAGTTCTGGGGACTGCGGCCGGGGCCGTTATTGGTGCTGTGTTTGGGAGATTTGTGGCTGGTGCAACTGCAGGAGCAGTTACCGGCTCAGCCCTTGATGGACTCGTGTTTGACAGATATGAGTGTGGCGATTGTGGTCATACCTTTGACTAGAAGGTTATGAGAAATGTCATATCCTTATGTTTTTAATGAATAAAAAATACCCACTACTTGCCTCATCAATTTTAATACACCACATGCCCCGCATAAACCGATCTACAAAAACGATCGATATCATTATAATGATAGTTGCAAGCTATCAAATATATAAAATTGATCGTTTATATCGATAGATTACGCAGATCAATTATTGAAATTCGATCGGTAATAACAATTTTACCTGCACTCGTAACCTCCCTATCTTAGAAAGGATTTGATTAGAATCAGGCCAGGATTCTCATCGGGTGACAATTAGGAGATGCACCATGCGCCTATAGCAAGGATGTTTCAATGCGGCAGGTATAAGTCTGCCCATCCATTCAACATGTTTATCGGACAAAGTGACGGCATTAAACCACCACTTCAATCATTTATTGCTATTTTTCAAGGAGCCAACGATGGCATTTATTCTTTTACTTTTGTGGATCGGAGCATCGATAGTTATTGGTAAATTGGCTCAGGCCAGTGGCCGTTCGTTCTTCATATGGTTTGTTATCAGTATGCTTATAGACCCCATATTTGGTGCGATTCTTTTTGCTGTAGTCGTGAGGTCAAAATGAAGCCAGAAAGAATTAAGAGGCTTTTTAAAGCCTATCTAGGCATTGGTGTTTTATTCATGTTGCTTGTTTGTATAGGGATTGTTGTTTTGTTATGTTTATAAGGGAAGTGATTACGTATTTTAATAATTCTTTTATATCTACCGCTATACTCACTTCCTGTTCAACACTCTTGAAGTATATCAGTTTAACGTTCTCTGTAATATTTTGGCTATTATGTAAAGATAAGGAATTATCATGATAAACTATTATGAATATCTTGAGCTGGATATGAATGTCAGCTTTGATGAATTAAACCATGCGATACAAAAAGTAAGTGAGCGTGATGATGCAGATTTAAAATTAATCCGTGAAATGAAGTCCATTTTGTTAAACGATGAAGCCAGGGTACTGTATAATAATAAATTGATTTCTTTTATTGTTGGCGATAGAAAAAAGTCTGATTTTGTAAGCGCTGAGAATATCCGTAAATTATTAAATATAGACAGCTCGTCTTTACATGAAAAATATATCTGGATTGCAACGGGATTGTTTGTTGTCGGCGTTTTATCCGCATGTTTGTTTAGTTTAGCTGTCAACTATACGGTTAATCTGTTCGTTATGATTGCCCTGGTTATTTTGTTCTATATGGACTGGAAGCTACTGGATAAACATGGTAAGGCAAGTTTTTCAAAATGGTGGATTCTTTTTTCGCCAGTTTATATTGCTAAACGTTGTAAAGCCGTTGGTCAGGGGAAAATGCTGTTGCTGGTCTGGCTTGGGATCTGGGTTGTATATGGCATCGGGAACTTTGCGTTCAATGGTAGCAAAGCGATGCTGGAACGTACAGCATGCGAGGTGGTAACGGATATCTATCATAAACAGTTACGTCAATACTCACAGCAATGTGAGAACGTAACGTTAACTGAAAGTGAAGGGAAACAGCACTATGGATTTGCTCAACTTAGTGATGGTACAACTAAAGATATTACCGTGACAGAACAATCAGATGGTAAGATTGTTGTATATATTGAATAGGCATTTTTGAGGCAAAGTACTTACCTTTGGGGTAAGTGCTTTTTATTTATTATTTATTTTTAGAGGGGATTTGTATGAGGTTTTTAAATGGAATTAAATATGTGACTGCTCTGGGAGTAATTACTATCTCCTGTTCAGTAATGGCATCACCTTATGGAGATTCAGATGTTCTGTTCGGATGTGTCATAAAAGGTAAAACCACTAAAGAGGTGGCTGTGTTAAGAAATAATAATGAGGTCGCTTATTTATTCGGTAAGTCGGATATTAACGGAGATGGTGGGGTTATTCCTGAAATCACTTTGGTGAAAAATGTGAGCCAGTTAAGTCAGGCCTGGAATTACAGTAGGGCTGAGGGTGTGTCGATACATACATTGAACATACCAGAAAACGAGTATACTTACTCTGTTTCCTATATCGATGATGGAAAAAATACTGATGGGGAAATAACTGTTTTAAAACAGGGAAAAGAAATCAGTACGATAAAATGCGATGATGTCTGGGAACAACATCTGGGTGACAGCAATATGATGCATGGTATCCCCGATGAGTCAGAGTGATGTATCTGATATGTACTGTACCAGTTCACATGAGTGTTAACTGGTACAAAATATAGAAATATCAACTTAGGTAACGGTTTAATAGTGGCAATTAATAACCACCTCCTATGGAGGTGGTCAAGAAAACTAAAAGGGTAACTGACCATTCTATCAGCATTTTTCAACTATCGAAGAAAGAAATCCACAGTCATGTGGCTTATCAAAACCAGAGCTACTTTTCAGATATTCAGTAATCAGCGCTCCAATAATCTTAACCGACTTTTTGTTAGTTGTTATAAAGCCCAATGGCATAGTCACTGGCAAAGTTTCAGGTTGAGAAATATGGTAGATAACAACAGATAATTCATTCTCGAGATGGAGGATCCCATTGTTTACCTTGACTGTATCGTCGGCTTTGTTGAATAAATCGAACTTTCAGGAGATGGGCGGATCTGATCGTTACAGACGTTTCAGCATCAGGTCCCCATGGCAAAGCAAAAGTTTAAAATCACCAACTGGTCTGCCTACAACAAAGTGCTCAGGCAGCGCGGTTCGCTGACGGTCTGGCTTGATGAGTCTGCCATTACTGATCTTGCCCAGCAACGGCAGACACAATCTTGGACAGACTGGTGCATAACGCGCAAAGAGTGGTTCTGCAGGGTAAATTTACGAGAAAAAACCGCCAGTAGTGGAAAGCGGCGAAAAAACAGGTTAAAAAGTAGAATGAAAAGTTAAGTTCCCAGTTGATAGAATGGATGAGAAACTCTGATAGAACTTCAATGCCAATCCGTAACCGAATAGAGCGAAATACTCAGTGAGAAGCACTGATCGGAAAAATGTATCAATATTAGTCTATTGTATTAGACTGAACCTTCCTTTTAAATGATTTGCGCATTCCTAAAATCATTATTTAGTGATAATATTAGGGGCATGGCATAGAGAAGATTCGTGGTCCTAGCTATTAGTCGCACTCAGGTTTACTGGATGAGAGGTATTTTTAGGAGGAGTAAAATGGAAAAAAAATCCTTAAGAAAAATAAAAAAATGGATAATCGCGGCTGCAATATTTACTCAGACTTTAGGGTCTGCATATGGAAATTTAAACTTCCAAGCAGGAGCAATGGAGGATGGAACGTTTCTACTTACCGTAAATGGAAGTATTTCTTCAGGAGATGCATACATTTTCGCAAAACAAATCGACTCATTTAAGCAAGATAACATGCCACTCAGTCAGATTTGGTTAAATAGTCTTGGTGGTAATGTTGCCGACGCCTTAAAGATGTCATTGATTATATCAAGTAATAATTTAACAACGGTAGTGCCAAATAGATGGGAGTGTGTTAGTGCTTGCGTTCTTTTATTTGGCGCGGGAATACGACGCCATGCTTTTCCCGAAAGTATAATTGGTGTTCATCGTATAAGCATTAATGAAATTGATAATGACCAAGCAAGATCATTATCACTTGATATGGACACTGTATACACCGCAATGAACTTCCCAGAAAACATTAAATACAAAATGTTAACGACGCCCCCTAATGACGTATATTATCTAACAACAATAGACAAAAAGAACATATCAACGACATACTCAAATACTAAGCAGGTTGATACATCGTATAGAAACTCTGGAATCTCAGCACCACGGGTAATAATCACTAAAAAAGATCGTTCAGAATCAAGAGCGCTAAATCAAAAGGCTATTATACAAATTAGGTCAAATCAGTTCATTTCTGCTATAGCTAATCTTGAAACAGCAAAAAAAATATACCCGTCAGATGCTGAAGTATTAGGGAACCTTGGATATGCATATTACATGATCGGCGATTATACTGCAGCACAAATGAATCTGACATCATCACTTAAACTAGCTCCACGTAGAGGTTCATCATGGAATAACCTTGGATTAGTTTTAGCATCGACTAATCAAATAGAATGGGCCGTAAATTGCTTTATAAATTACTGGAACTTTTCAAAAAATAAAAAAACGGCAACAAATCAGTTCTTTTCATGGGAGCAAGAACGTCCAGGAACTGGTATTGATATAGCATCAAAAAGAGCTCGTTCTACCCTTGGGATTTATTCACCCGAGTGATGTCGCCCCCTGAAACCCCAGACTGTAGCTGTATCCCCAGATAAGAGATAGGCTTGAATATATGTCTAACACTAACGCCAATTTTGAGATGACCAGAATCCTGTTAGGGCAAGAAGTCCGTAAACGTAAACTCCTCAGGAGAAGATCGCCATTATCCAGCAGACGATGGAGCCGGGCATGAATGTCTCCCACGTCACACGCCTGCACGGTATTCAGCCCAGTTTGCTGTTCAAGTGGAAGAAGCAATACCAGGAAGGCAGCCTTACCCCCGTTGCGGCCGGAGAGGAAGTCGTTCCAGCTTCAGAGCTTACTGCTGCTCTGAAGCAGGTCCGGGAGCTTCAGCGCCTTCTGGGCAGGAAGACGATGGAAGTTGAGATCATGAAAGAAGCCGTGGAGTACGGTGTATCCCGAAAATGGATAGCGCATGCGCCCTTGTTGCCAAAGGACAAGGAATAGCACAGGTCAGCCGCACCATGGGCGTGTCGCGTGCGCAATTATCACTTCGGGTTAATCGTTCCGCCGACTGGCAGGATGGGCGGTGTAACCAGCGCGATGAAGAAGCGGATGCGGCGCTGCTATGGCGCATACTGGTGGTTATCGCCGATATGCCGTGTTATGGCTACCGCCGGGTCTGGGCGGTGCTGCGGCGTCAGGCCCGCGATGAGGGGCTTGCGCCGGTGAATGCTAAACGGGTTTATCGGGTGATGAGCGAAAACAGCCTGTTGTTGCTGCATGACAGGCCGCCGCGCCCGGTGCCGGGTCGGGAACACAACGGTAAGGTGGCGGTGGCGCAGAGCGATCAGCGCTGGTGCTCTGACGGCTTCGAGTTCGGCTGCGACAATGGCGAGAAACTGCGGGTAACGTTCGCGCTGGACTGTTGCGACAGAGAAGCCATAGACTGGGCGGCGAGTACCGGTGGCTACGACAGTTCGACCGTGCAGGATGTAATGCTGAGGTCGGTAGAAAAGCGCTTCGGCGATAAGTTGCCGGACACAGCGGTGCAGTGGCTGGCGGACAACGGTTCCGCGTATACCGCGCATGAAACGCGGAGGTTCGCCTGAGAGCTGAATCTGGAGCCCTGCACAACAGCGGTGAGCAGCCCGCAGAGTAATGGCATGGCCGAACAGTTCGTGAAGACGATGAAGGAAGACTATATCGCGTTCATGCCAAAACCGAATGTGAGAACAGCCCTGCAAAACCCTGCAGCAGCAGCGTTCACGCATTACAATGAACCCCGCACAGTGCGCTGGGATATTACTCCCCTGGGGAATACCGGCGACAGCGGGCATCGTTAACTTAAGATACAAAAGCTGTCCGGGGATGGCAGGGTAAGATCAGTCCGGGCTAGAGATTGTCACCATGATCTCTGCGGAATGCCTTTCAGGAGATCCGTTCATTATTCAGGCCTCCTCAGCATTTCTTTAGTGACAAGAACGATCCCTTCTTCAGAACGATAAAAACGACGGGCGTCCTCGACAGCATTCTCACCAATGACCGTTCCTTCAGGGATCACACATCCACGATCAATCACACAGCGTCGTAACCGACAGGAACGTTCTACCCACACACCGGGTAATAAAACAACCGAATCAATATTGCAAAAAGAGTTAATCCGTACGCTGGAGAATAAAACTGAATGAACAACGACAGAACCAGATATAATGCAGCCGCCGGAGATCAGTGAATTCATGGTCATTCCATGACTGCCTGTGCGGTCCTGAACAAATTTTGCGCTCGGTAAAGACTCTACATAAGTATGGATCGGCCAGTTGCGATCATAAACATCTAGTTCAGGTACCACGGAAGCTAAATCAAGGTTCGCTTTCCAGTAGGCCTCCAGAGTTCCGACATCACGCCAGTACGGTTCTGCATTATTATCTGTCTGCACACAGGAGCGCGGGAAAGGATGTGCCCAGGCTTCTCCGGATACCGTAATTGCTGGAATAATATCTTTGCCGAAATCGTGGCTGGACTGTTCATCCCGACCATCTTCATCCAGTAGCTGATAGAGGTATTCAGCATCAAATACATAGATCCCCATACTGGCAAGCGATTTGGTTTTATCCCCCGGCACAGTAGGAGGATTAGAAGGTTTTTCAATAAAATCAATGATTTTATCATTTTCATCCACAGCCATGACACCAAAAGCACTTGCGTATTCCACAGGTACAGGAAGGCAGGCCACAGTACACCGGGCTCCTTTTTTAACATGGTCAATCAGCATCCGGGAATAATCCTGTTTATAGATATGATCACCCGCTAGAATAACGACATATTCCGCACCATAGCGTCGAATAATATCCAGGTTCTGTGTGACAGCATCGGCAGTACCCCGGTACCAGTTCTCACCATGCACGCGTTGCTGGGCGGGTAATAAATCGACGAATTCATTCATCTCTTCATTGAGGAAAGACCAACCGCGCTGGATATGCTGAACCAGGGAATGTGATTGATATTGTGTAATGACCCCAATCCGTCTTATCCCGGAATTAATACAGTTTGATAAAGCAAAATCAATAATCCTGAACTTGCCACCAAAATGTACCGCCGGTTTTGCCCGGGTTGCTGTCAGGTCTTTTAATCGTGTCCCTCGACCTCCCGCTAGGATCAGCGCCACAGATTTAAGCGGTAACTGGCGTGCCAGCATGACATTGTCATTATATTCATGTTTACTCATAGTGATGTCCTGCCATTAAAATAAAAACAACAAAAGGAAACAGCGAATAAAAAATATTCTTCTGTAAATTAATTCAGAAGAGACCACCTCCGGGAATAACTCAACTACCATGGCACTACTATTTAAATGAATAACCCCACCGCCGGGTAGTAGAAACCTCCGAAGTTTATTGATTATCAGGCACCCTTGTAAGCCAGATCGTCGCCAGCGGCGGTAGCGTAATGGAGAGGGAATGCTCGCGACCATGGCTGGCAATGACATCGCTTTCAACGATGCCGCCATTACCGGTATTGCTGCCATGATAGTGCATTGAGTCAGTGTTCAGCTCTTCGCGCCAGCGGCCAGGCTGGTTGATGCCGAAACGATAATCATGGCGCGGTACCGGGGTGAAGTTGCTGACGACGATAATTTCGTTACCCTCCCTGTCGCGACGCACAAAGACAAACACCGAGTGCTCATGATCGTCGACCACCAGCCATTCGAAACCGTAGTGGTCGAAATCCAGCTCATGCAGCGCTTTGTGGCGACAATAGGTATGGTTGAGATCGCGCACCAGTCGCTGAACGCCGTGGTGCCAGCTGTCTACGCCCTCAAGCAGACGCCAGTCGAGGCTTCCGTCGTGATTCCACTCACGTCCTTGTGCAAACTCATTGCCCATAAACAGCAGCTTTTTACCCGGGAAGGCGAACAGCCATCCGTAGTAGGCTCGCAGGTTAGCGAACTTCTGCCAGGCATCGCCCGGCATGCGGTCGAGAATGGATTTTTTGCCGTGCACCACTTCATCATGAGAGAGTGGCAGGACAAAGTTTTCGGTGTAGTTGTAGAGCATACCGAAGGTCATCTTGTTGTGATGAAAACGACGGTATACCGGATCCAGTTTCATATAGTCGAGGGTATCATGCATCCAGCCCATGTTCCACTTGAACCAGAACCCCAGACCGCCAGTGGAGGAAGGACGAGAAACGCCAGCAAAATCGGTCGACTCTTCCGCCATCGTTACCGCCCCCGGCGTCTGTTCGCCCAGCACGCGGTTGGTATTACGCAGGAACTCAATGGCTTCAAGGTTTTCCCGGCCGCCAAATTCGTTCGGTACCCACTCACCTTCTTTGCGGCTGTAGTCGCGATAAATCATTGATGCCACCGCATCGACCCGCAGCGCATCAATGCCAAAGCGTTCAATCCAGTACAGCGCATTACCAACCAGGAAGTTGCTGACCTCGCGGCGGCCGTAGTTGTAAATCAGGGTGTTCCAGTCCTGGTGGTAGCCTTCGCGCGGGTCGCAGTGTTCATACAGCGAGGTGCCGTCAAACGAGGCGAGCGCAAAGTCATCCGCCGGAAAATGGCCTGGCACCCAGTCCAGAATAACGTTAAGCCCCGCGGCGTGCGCGGCGTTGATAAAGTAGCGGAAATCCTCCCGGGTGCCGAAGCGACGGGTGGGCGCGTACAGCCCGGTCGGCTGATAGCCCCAACTGCCGTCAAACGGATGTTCGTTAACCGGCAGCAGCTCCAGATGAGTAAAGCCCATCCATTTGGCATACGGGACCAACTGGTCGGCAAGCTCGCGATAGCTCAGCCAGAAGTTATTATCGGTGTGGCGGCGCCAGGAGCCGAGGTGCACTTCATAAATCGATATAGGCGCATCAAACTGGTTAGCCTGCTTGCGCGCTGGAGGCTGCTCGACCTTTTCCGGCAACCCGCAGATAAGCGAGGCGCTTTCCGGGCGCATTTGCGCTTCGAAGGCGTAAGGGTCGGACTTCACCCGCAGATTGCCGTGGGCATCAATAAGCTCGAATTTGTACAACTGACCGTTAAACGCGCCGGGAACAAACAGCTCCCAGATGCCGGACTCTTTACGTAGTCGCATCAGATGGCGACGACCATCCCAGTAGTTAAACTGGCCAACGACCGACACCCGGCGGGCATTAGGTGCCCAGACCGAGAAGCGCGTACCGACAACATCGTCTATCGTATCGGGATGCGCGCCCAGCGTTTCATAGGGGCGAAGATGCGTGCCTTCCGACAGCAGCCAAATGTCCAGTTCCTGTAACAGTGGGCCAAAACGGTACGGGTCATCAATCAGATGCTGCTGTCCGTGCCAGGTGGCGGCCAGCTGATAGCGAAAAGGATTTTTACGACGCGGCAGAACGCCGCTAAAGAAACCGCGCAAATCAAGGCATTCCAGCTTGCCGACTTTGCGCCCGTTTTTTGGTTCAATGACCCACACATCGGTGGCATCAGGTAATAATGCACGAACTTCCAGTCCGGCGTCGGTACAATGCATACCAAGTGTAGAGAATGGATCCGAACAGCAACCAGTAAAAAGTGCTTCAATCACTTTTTTTTTCATCATGCCTCCCTACTATCATCTCTTATCGGCTATCTGTAAATATATGGCTGCTAACAGCCTGCGTGAACAACCCCAATAAGTAAATGATGTTTTTAATATTTATCTTTAGATTAATTATCTCTTAATCTTTTTCTGTGAGTAAACCGTCACTTTTGGGTCGTAATGCAGATTAGACTGGCCCCATGAATCACCAGACACTTCGACCCACTTTAAATTAATGACTAGTCGGGAGATAAGCATGATCGAAGAGTTGCTGGGACCAGAGCGCCACAGGCGCCGTTGTCCACAGGAAAAGATTGCCATCGTTCAGGAAACGCATCGCCTAGCATGACCATTTCCCATGTTGCACGGCTTCATAGTGTGAATGCAAACCAGATCTTCGCCTGGCGAAAGCAGTACAAGGAAGGTAGTCTCACCGCGATCATGGCTGGCGAAGATGTTGTTCCCGCCTCAGAACTTGCGGCGACGGTGAAACAAATCAAAGAGCTACAGCGCTTGCTGGGTAAAAAGACCATGGAGAATGCGCTGCTGAAGGAAGCCGTTGAGTATGGTCGGCAAAAATGAACCACCCCGTGAATCCTGGAGAGATTTCAGGCTGACAACTTTTCCTGAAGAACCAGCAGCGCTGCCATTTGCGCCAGTGCTTTATCTTTCCGGCGTAACTCTTTTTCAAGCGCCCGGATGCGGCTTTTCTCTGTGCGGGTCGCTCGTTGCTCGTCGACCAACTGGCGATGCTTCGGCTGGTTGGCGATCAGACAGTTTGGCTTCCATTCAGCGACATGTTCAGGATAAAGGCCATTTTTACGGCAGTATTCAGACAGCTCATGCTTAGAAAGTGCAGCTGTTTCAAGCAGAATAGTAAAAATTTGCTCTGCCTATTGTTCCACACCGGGTTTCACTTTTCGGATGATCAAGCCCTCAAGTTCCAGTTGTTTTCGCCAGCCATGTACCGTGGCAGTTCCAACGGCATCGTTCAAGCCATCTCTCCAATCGTCTTACGAAAACGTAGCAGTGCAATCGTAAAAAATACGCCACCGATAGCCAGCAGCGTCAGAAACTGCGGCCAGACAATCGCAAAATCTGCGCCTCGATATAGAATTGCCTGCGCCAGGCTGACGAAATGAGTTGTCGGCATGGTGAGCATGATGTCCTGCACCGCCTGCGGCATACTTTCTCGTGGCGTTGATCCCCCGGATAGCATCTGAAGTGGTAGCAGCACTAGAATCATCAACAGCCCTAACTGCGGCATCGAGCGGGCCACGGTTCCCATAAATATTCCAATTGAGGTAGTAGCAAACAGGCTCAGGGCTACTCCAAGCATAAACAGCGGTATAGAGCCTTCAATCGGCACCTGCAACACTCCCTGGACCATCAATATAAGCGATAATCCAGAAACGACCAGCACCACCAAACCCATTGACCAGATCTTTGCCATCATAATTTCAAACGGCGTCACCGGCATCACCAGCAGGTGCTCCACGGTTCCATGCTCTCGTTCACGTATCAACGCCGAACCGGTAAGCACGATGGCCAGCATAGTAATATTGTTGATAATCGCCATTACGGCCCCGAAACGTTCCTGTTCCAGATTCGGGTTAAAACGCATCCTGACGGCTAGCTCGACTGGCAACGAGCTGTTATCCCGATAGCGGGCGACAAAGCTATTTACCTCACCAGTGACGATATTCTGGATATAGCTATTGCCGGTAAACGCCTGGCTCATTCGCGTCGCATCAACGTTTACCTGCAGCTCCGGCTGGCGTCCGGCTAAAACATCACGCTGGAAGTTAGGGGGAATATTGATCGCGAATGTATATCGCCCGGCATCCAGCCCTGCGTCCATTTCATCAGCGGTAATCAGCTCAGGGGGTAAAAACCAGGGGCGATAAAAACCGTTGATAATGCGCGATGAGAGCTGCGATTTATCCATATCCGCAATAGCGATAGGGGCTAAATGTAACGACCCCGGCATAACGGTAGCGGAGGAGTAAACCGAGACGGTAAAGGCGAAGACAATTAATGTCAGCATCGCCTTATCGCCAAGCAGGCTGCGTAGCTCTTTCATGCCTAAATTATAAATATTGCGTAATCCGCGCATTATCCCTCCTGTTTTTTCAGCAGCCACACGCTCAGGCCCAGCACCAGCGGAACCGCAATAAGCAGTGGTATGAAGGATGCCCACAGGTCCGTCAGATTTAGCGCTTTGGAAAACGTTCCTCGCGCAATGGTCAGAAAGTGGCTGGTTGGATAAATCTGGCCAATCCAGCGGCCCGGCCCTTCCAGAGAAGCGACGGGATCGATCATCCCCGAGAACTGCGTCGCCGGGATAAGCGTAATAATCGCGGTACCGAAAATCGCCGCAATCTGGCTTTTCATAAAGGTTGAGATCAGTAGGCCAAGCCCGGTGGCAATCGTGACATAGAGCAGTGCGGCCAGCATAAGCGTCAGGAAGCTCCCTTTATGCGGTACGCCAAAGACAAACACCGACAGTGCACATAGTAGAAAGAAGTTAAACATCCCCAGCACGATATACGGCACCTGTTTGCCCAGAAGAAATTCACTGCGGGTGGTCGGCGTCACGTACAGATTGATGATCGAGCCCAGCTCTTTCTCACGCACTACGCTGAGCGCGCTGAGCATTGCCGGGATCATCATCAACAGCAGCGGAATAACTGCTGGAACAATCGCTGGCAGACTCTTCACGTCCGGGTTATAGCGATAGCGGGTTTCAATAGAAATCAGTGAGGTATCGCGATTGGGGCTGGCCTGGCGACCGGCCATCTCCTGAAGCCAGGCCAAATGCATCGCCTGCACGTAGCCGCGCACCGTTTCCGCCCGGTTTGGCATTGCGCCATCCACCCACACGCCGATTTGCGCTGGCGTTCCCCGAGCGATGTCGCGGCCAAAATTAGGCGGAATTTCGATAGCCACCGCCAGCTCGCCGTTGCGCATCCGCCGGTCCAGTTCACTGTAGCTTTGCAGCGGCGGCTGTTCGATAAAATAGCGTGAACCGGCGATATTCTGCGACCAGCCCTGGCTGCTGACGGTTTGATCGCGGTCGAGTACCGCAAATCGCAGATCCTCGACGTCCATACTGATCCCATATCCCATAATAAACATCAGGATCACCGTGCCCAGCAATGCCAGAGTCGATCGTACCGGATCGCGACGTAGCTCCAGCGCTTCGCGACGGCTGTAGCTAAACAGGCGGCGCAAGCTAAACGCCTGACGCGGAGCAATGGTTTCGGTTTTGTGTTCAATCATGGGAATCGGCGCAGCCTCAGCAGCAGGCGGCTGTGCGGCATCTGCTGCCTCCTGTAGCCAGGCGATAAAGGCCTCTTCGAGGCTGGCCGACCCGCGCTGTTCGACCAGCGCCTGCGGCGTATCGCTGGCCAGCACTTTGCCAGCATGCATCAGTGAAATGCGATCGCAGCGCTCGGCTTCATTCATAAAGTGGGTGGAGATAAAAATCGTCACCCGATCCTGGCGGGCCAGATTGACCATCAATTGCCAGAACATGTCCCGGGCCACGGGATCGACGCCGGAGGTGGGTTCATCAAGAATTAACATTTCCGGACGGTGAATGACCGCGACCGCCAGCGATAGCCGCTGACGAATACCTAACGGCAGCGAGGCGGGCAGGGTGTCTTCAACCTCTTCCAGCATAAAGCGCTGACTCATCTCGGCGACCCGACCGGGGATCTCCGCATCCGGAATATGGAACAGACGGGCATGTAGATCGAGGTTTTGCCTAACGGTCAGTTCACTGTAGAGGGAAAAGGCCTGCGACATATAGCCAACGCGGCGGCGGGTTTCAATATCCTTCGGGTCGACCGGTTGGCCAAATAGCCAGGCCTCGCCTTCGCTGGCCGGTAACAGCCCGGTCAGCATTTTCATGGTTGTTGATTTACCACAGCCGTTGGAGCCGAGGAAACCGAAGATTTCGCCACGGGCGATACGAAAGTTCACGTGATCAACGGCGACAAAATTGCCAAAGCGCATCGTCAGGCCGCGAGCTTCAATGGCGATTTCGCTCTCCTCTGCGTTGCGCGGTGGAATGATCACCTCTTTATGCGCCAGGCGCTGGGCTTCAGGAAGCAGGGCGATAAACGCCTGTTCCAGCGTCTGGCTCTTCGTTTGCGCCCTGAGTTCGTCTGCGCTGCCGGTCGCCAGTACTTCCCCCGCATTCATGGCGACCAGCCAGTCAAAACGTTCCGCTTCTTCCATATAGGCGGTGGCGACCAGCACGCTCATCTCCGGCTGGCGCTGACGAATGCTGTCGATCAGATCCCAAAACTGTGCCCGGGAGAGAGGATCAACGCCCGTGGTCGGTTCATCAAGGATTAACAGCTGCGGATCGTGAATGAGCGCGCAGCACAGGCCGAGCTTTTGCTTCATCCCGCCGGAAAGTTTCCCCGCCGGACGGTCGCGAAACGGCGCGAGTCCGGTGCTCTGGAGCAGCTCATTGATTCTGCTCTCACGCTCGGCCTTATCATGGCCGAACAGGCGGGCAAAGAAGTCGACGTTTTCATAGACCGACAGGGTATGGTAGAGGTTCTTCCCTAGCCCCTGAGGCATCCAGGCAATTTTCGGGCACACATCCTGGCGGTGGCGAACATCGCTCATGTCGCCGCCGAGCACGACCACATTGCCGTGCTCAATGACCCGTGCGCCGGAAATTAATGACAGCAGGCTGGACTTGCCGACGCCGTCTGGCCCGATCAGGCCCACCATACAGCGGGCGGGAATGCTCAGCGTAATGTCTTTTAGCGCGGTGGTTGCGCCAAAGTGCTGACTGACGTTCTCCAGGCGGGCGATCGTGTTCATTGTGGCAACCTCACCGTCAGCGCTTCAGGCCACGCCTGCTGGTTATCCAGACGCACCCAGGCCATACCTGGCAGGCCGGTTTTCACATACTCAAGGTGCTGTTCCAGCAGCTCCGGCGGAATGCGGGCTTTGACGCGGAACATCAGCTTCAGCCGTTCATCGCTGGTTTCCACCGTTTTGGGGGTAAACTGCGCCACGCTGGCGACAAAACTGATATTGGCAGGAATGGCCAGATTGGGTGCGGCATCAAGGATAATTCGCGCTTCGCTGCCCAGCGCCAGCAGGCCAGCTTGTTCAGTAGGCAGGAAGAAGGTCATGTAGACATCGGACAAGTCGACCATATTCAGCACCCGCCCGCCTGCCGCCAGCACTTCTCCCGGTTCAGCAACGCGATACTGAATACGACCATCGCGGGGCGCTTTCAGTTCGCTATCATCGATATCGGCGATAATCCGACGCTCCGTGGCCTGAGCTGCTTCAACGCGGGTTTGTGCCTGAATAATGCTGGTTCTTGACGCCTCAATAGCCGCTCTGGCGGCAGAGACCTGGGCTTTTGCTGATTCCAGCACTGCTCTGGCGCTTTCCGCCGCCGCCAGGTCGTCATCAAGCTGCTGAGCGGAGACCGCGCCGCGCTGTGAGAGTGTGCTGGAACGGCCGTAGCGTTTGGCGGCGGAGTTTAATTCAGCCTGCCGCTGCTTCACGACCGCCTCAGCGGCGCGCATTTCGCCTTGACGCTGATCGAGCAGCGCTTTCGCTGCGGCAATCGAACTTTCAGCTTCTTTAATTTGTGCGGCGGCTTCCAGCCGTTGTTCGTTGAGCACCCGGATATCCATGCGGGCTAAGACTTCACCCTGGCGGACAAACTGCCCTTCTTTGACCAGAATGGTATCGATACGTCCGGCGGTTTTGGTGGCGATATCGACCTCTGTGGCTTCAATTCTACCGTTGCTGCTGGCAAAGCCTGCCGGGAGTCCCGGTGGGCGCAGCATCCACCATGCGGCGGCGGCAATCACCACCAGTAAACCAATAACGTAGACTGCCCAACGCCGTTTGATTTTGTCCATACGCGACTCGCTTTGTTCCATTTGCTGAGTGGTGCGCGTTTCTCCTCCGCATAGCGAAGTATCGTCTCTCCAGGAAAGGAAGGTATGGGGGATAAGGCCAACCGGCGCATGACGCCTTCAGCGCTGCTAACCGGTCAGAAAGAGGTGCGATTAATGTGGTCATCATCAGCAATCCTCGCCTTAAATGAAACACGCATATTTATTGCTACTGTCAATGCAATACTAACACCCGCAACAAATATGTCCATATACAAAACATGGACTTGTCGTAGAGTTAACATAAAAAAACAGCTGAGGCACGGTGAGGCAATATTACCCATGATGCTTATTGGGTTTAATGCTCCGGGCCTTGCTCATACAATCTTCATCGTTTTTCATTAAGAGCCTATCCCAGTCGGATTTTATTCCAGACAATGACGCCGCAGGAAAAATATAGCATCGCTTCATAATTTTCGATTTTCTGTTCCCTGCGCGTCAGGACGCGGCGGTAGCAATTCATCCAGCAGTGTGTTCTCTCCACACCCCAGCGATGAGCCTTAAAATCTGTGTTTTTAATGGTTTCTGCTCCCTCTTTCCGTGACCGGATATGAGGTTCATAGCACCGGATTTTCAGATACGCCTCCAGCTATCCGGCTTCATACCCCTTATCCATGCAAAGGCGGAGTCTTCTGCCGGGTCTGCCCGCCTGAAGAGCGTCGAGGGTATCTGCAACCAGCTTTATGTCGTGGGTATTTGCACCGGCGACAGCCAGTGCAAGCGGAAGCCCGTTCGCGTCAGTCATCAGGCTGCGTTTTACTCCCTGTTTACCGCGGTCTGTGGGGTTGCGGCCTGTTTTTTTGAACCAGCCAGTGGTGATTTGGTCATACATCCATCGAGCGACAGCCACGACCAGTCAATAGCATCCAGATGTTCACAGGCAAGCAGGCCGTTCTGCCAGAAGCGTTCAAATACTCCGGCATCCCGCCATTCCTGAAAGCGCCGGTGAGCGGAGTTGGACGAACAAATCCCTGTGGCATTCAGGGCATTCCACTGGCAATCTTTCTGAACATAAAGAAAATGGCATTCATGCCGCACGATTATCAACGCGCTTGCGATGCGTACACAGTGGGGGGTGAATTTTGCGTTCCAAGATGAGTCGGGCCATTTTCTCCCAGAGTTCATCGCTGATCTGCCACTTGTTGCCCGCCATACTTTGCTCTCAGCAATTTCCATCATTTATTACCTGACAATCCCTTTTGGGATGGGTTCTTAGCATCATTAACACTTTGTTAACTTGAGCTGGTTTAAGTTAATTCAAATTTGATAAAAACATAAGGGTGCATTACCTGTATGGACGCTAACCCGGTAACGTCTTTTGACGAATAATGCATGTTACCGGCTGGCAATATGAGAATATAAATGAAAATTCTGATTAACTGGCCTCCTTTGCGCCAACTAATAAATTACATACAAGAGCGTTTCACCTTTCTGGTTTTGCTCTGCTGGCCAGCGATTATCTGGTTGGTTTGTCGGGTAATTGTATGGCTGACGGATGGCATCATGACGCTACTGGGAAAGCCGTTAGAGCACTCATTCACCGTGTATCTTCAGCTCTGTATGACGCTAAGTACCCTGCTGAAAATCTCGGTCACCTGGGTGCTGCTGCTGTTTATTCTGTTCAGCATGGTAATGGGGTTTACCTGGCTGCTGCGGCGTGTTATGAACCGTAATAAGTAAAAGACCACCTTCTAAGAAGGTGGCTTCTGTAAGTTGATTTTCCCCTGTAACTCCAGACTCACCGACTCTCTTATTTAGGCCTACCGTATCGACAAAGTACCCTCGGGACCAAAAAATGGTTACCCCAAAGCTTCTTTCTTCGATTGTAGAGCCTGATTGCGCCGCATACGCATGATAAAGACGGCGGGTGATGTCATTGTGCAGTAAAAAGTCTTCGCAAAGAAACTGTTTCATAAGATCTCCGGGATTACAGTGCGGCGACGGCCTGACGGGCACCGGCATCAAGTAACCGCTGATACGCACGTTTTACCGCATCAACAAAACCCTGCTGCTTCGTCAGGTGGTCACCGAAAATGGATTCAATCGCCAGCAGCTCATCCGTGCCGCTGACATAACGCATCCAGCCTGCCACACCCAGTGCCAGATGACGATACCAGTTGCAGCACGACTGGGGCGAAATCGAAGTGGAGGTTGCAGGACAGCGATGCAAAGTTAACTTCGCGGTAAATATGCTGGGGTTCTCCCGTCGCTTCCATGTCTTCGCGGCACCAAAACAGGATGCTGAACACACCTATGAGTCGCTGGTCCGCGCCTTCCGGTACTTCGGTGGCAGTGTGAAAACCGTGCTGGTTGATAACCAGAAAGCTGCAGTAATGAAGAATAACAACGGAAAGGTGGTGTTCAACTCCGGGTTCCTGTTGCTGGCCGACCACTATGGCTTCCTGCCACGGGCCTGCCGTCCGCGCAGAGCCAGAACCAAAGGCAAAGTGGAGCGGATGGTGAAATATCTTAAGGAGAACTTCTTCGTCCGGTACAGCAGATTCGACAGCTTCACCCATGTAAACCAGCAACTGGAGCAGTGGATGGCTGATGTTGCTGATAAACGGGAGCTTCGCCAGTTCAGACAAACACCAGAGCAGCGCTTCGCGCTGGAACAGGAGCATCTGCAGCCGTTGCCGGATACGGACTTCGATACCAGCTACTTCGACATCCGCCATGTGTCCTGGGACAGCTATATCAAGGTTGGCGGCAATCGTTACAGTGTTCCCGAGACTCTGTGCGGGCAGCCGGTCTCGATACGGATCATCACTGGATGATGAGTGCTGGTGGCGCCACACCGGCTGTGTTCAGCATTATCTGGCTGGCAAACCGTCCCGGCGCACCATGCCCTTCTATGACAGCAGGTGAGTATGCTAAGTGCCTATGAGGGATTGCTGTGATGCATGAACTTGAAGTACTGCTGAGTCGTCTGAAAATGGAACAGTTTAATGAAAATGCAAGGAACCACGGCGATACTGAAAAACAGCCATCAGTACCAGAAGAGGCAAAGAAAGCTCAAGAAACTCTTCCTGAGAAGTCTGCAGTGCAATCAGCCATGCAGGGCCATGCCAGCCTAAGACTTCTTTCAGAATACCAAGGGAGCGATCAATAATATTAGTCACGATGATAAGTAAAATAAAAGTCACAACAGTGATTGCGTACCCTTCATGTGCTTTTGCCGCCGACCAGACCCTACGCCCGTGGCAGGATAAAATATGTAAACAGGCCAGAACAATCGGCAGCAAAATCACCAGTGCCATAATTTTATCCTGCCAGGGCAGTTCACCGGTCCAGAAACGGAGTTTAAGCATACTCATTCCATTAATCGATTTATGCAAATCAGATTCACGAGCCATCATTGTAAATAATACACAAATGACTGACCACCGGGTCCATTTTCTACCTGCGAATGAAGGGGATAGAGTTATAACTATCAGAGCAATAGCATAAAAATACAATGTCAGACTCTCAATGAACTCTCCTTCCTGAACAAGATGAATCAACGTCTGGACAGGCATAAAACACCACAAAATGAACGTAAAAACTGAAACCAGAACAGTAAATTTAACAGCAATAAACGGGGTGTTAATAAACGACATCATTTCTTCCTGAAAATATTTTATTATACATCTGGATCTGTAAATATTTTTATTAATTTATGCTCAATTTCAATCTGTAGGGTATATACCCGTGATCATTGAAGATGCTTGATTTTCAAGCAAGAGGGGATCATGCCGTTCACCATAAAAATCTTTATCACTGACCAGTAAAAAGCTGAACTTGAACGTCTTCATGGCTCCAGTCGTGATAAGCGCGTTTGCGATCGTATTAAAGCCATTCTTCTGACCTCCGAGGGCTGGAGTTCAGCCATGATTGCTCAGACTTTACTTGCATCAGACGACGGTTGATCGCCATATCAGCGAGTTTCTGAACAAATGGAAGCTGAAGCGTAAGCGCACCGTGAAGGACGTGGGGTAAAAATTAGTTTACAGAGAGAGTTACGTTCCAGGGCAACAGTTCTTTCACGCGGTTGGCAGGCCATGTATTGATGACGCTGACCACGTGCCGCAGCCAGGCCTCCGGCTCAATGCCGTTAAGTTTACAGCTACCGATCAGGCTGTACATCACTGCTGCACTGTCGCCACCACCATCAGAACCGAATAACATATAGTTACGCCGCCCCAGCGCAACCACCCGGAGGGCGTTTTCACACAGATTATTGTCTATCTCCACCCAGCCATTGCGACAGTATTCGTTCAGGGCATCCCATTGTTTCAGCAGGTATGTGAACGCTTTCGCCGTATCTGAGTGACGCGACAGCATGCCCATCTGCTGCTGTATCCAGTCGTACAGTGACTGCATCAACGGCATGTTTCTGGCTTTCCTGGCGGTCAGTCGCTCTTCTGCCGGACTGCCGCGGATCTCCGATTCGATAGCGTACAGAGCCCCGATACGGTTAGGGGTAGTGACCGGGTAACTGCTCTAATGCGCTCAGCAACTGTGTTTCCAGCTCTGTCATCCTGCTCTACTCCCGTACCAGCTTCACCGCGTTCCGCTTCCCGTTGCCCGCCGTCCAGCCCGCTTCGGCTTTCATTCCCTCCGGCAGCGCCGGTGGCAGAGTGGCAGACAAGTCGTTATCCGGCAGGCGAAGGGGCGAGAAGACCTTACAGGAGACAATATGAATCAGGGCAAGGCCTCTGACGTACCAGTTACGGACATGCTGAATTTTTTACGTGGTGGTGTGGGGGCATGCTTTTTGTCTTAGGGAATAAACATAACCACGATGCTACAGGGCTGAAAAAATTTGAAGATGTGAGTTCACTAGGCGTTACTTACGAAGCGTGTTGGCAGACCATTTAACGTGCAATTCGTGATAAAGTCGAAACATTTAAACATGTTGCTAAATGTAAAATATTGGAATATTATTCTTACCTTTATGTATTTTCGCAAAATACAGGACGATTAATCTTGTTTAAAAGCAGATTGTTCCTATTTTTGCTATTGCAATTCCAATCAATAGTCATTTCTTGATAGGCCCCCCCCTAACAATGAGTGGTTTTCGATTGTTTTAAACGATTTAACATTCTGAATACACTTAGACTATATTCTGTCCAGCAATGGATTCATCGTGCTTCATTCCTGACAAGGAGTAGCATCGCTGAATGTACTTTATAAGCGTATTAATTCATCGAGAGTCTAAATATGAAAATCTCTAAACTGTCTGCTGTATTGGCATTGGCTGTAAGCACTGCTGCAATTTCTTCTTTCTCAGCTCAAGCTACTGACGGGACTATTACTTTCAATGGTAGAGTGACTGACCAAACTTGTACTATATCCACCCCAGGCGGTAAAGATTTCACCGTAACTCTGCCAACTGTTTCTGCCTCTACTCTGGCAGCTCAGAGCGCAACTGCTGGCCGTACTCCGTTCGCGATCAATCTGAGCGACTGCTCTAAAGGCAATGTGGCTACTTATTTCGAGCCGGGCGCTACTGTTGATTTCAATACTGGCCGTCTGAATAACCAAGCGCAGACTGACGCTGCAACTAACGTACAGATTCAGTTGCTGGGCAGCAACAACCAATTCCTGCCAATCCTTGCTGCTGGTACTAATGGCGCGCAGGAGAACTCCCAGTGGGTTACCGTTGCTAACCAAGGTGACTCTGCTGACCTGAACTACTACGCTGAATATTACGCTACCAGCGCTGCCGGCGCCGGTGATGTAACTTCTACCGTCCAGTACACCATTATTTATCAGTAAGTAATATTTCTTTAAGAAATATTCTTATCCCGGTGGGGATGTTATGTCCCCACCGTTTTCCCTTACTGTAGCGATAATATAATGAAGAACTCATTTAAAAAATACAGCCTATTGCTGAGCGCCATGTTGTTCAGCAGCAGCGTTTTTTCCAGTGTCATTATTAACGGTACTCGTATTATTTATCCGGGGAAGCAACGGGAAGTTACCGTCCAATTATCAAATAATGGTGCTTCACCGGCACTTATTCAGTCTTGGATTGATGAAGGCGACGCAAAAACCACACCAGAAAACAGCAAAGCGCCATTTATCATTTCACCGCCAATCAGCCGTGTTGAACCGACTACCGGCCAAGCGCTGCGTGTTTCATTGACCACGGCGAGTTTGCCGCAAGACAAAGAATCCTTGTTCTGGTTGAACGTACTGGAGATCCCGCCAGCACCAACCGGGGCTAACAATAGTGCACCTGAAAACTATTTACAGGTGGCATTCCGTTCCCGCGTAAAACTGTTATATCGGCCTACTGGTCTGCCGGGGGAAGCGAATGATGCACCCGAAAAACTGCAGTGGCGTTTCAGCACTGCGGGCGTCAGCGTGAAAAACCCAACGCCGTACTATGTGTCATTTACCGAGATTAATGCAGTCGTAAATCAAAAACGTGTGCCATTGGCCCCGAACGGTGACATGCTGGCACCTGGGCAGGAAAAAACATTGTCCTTCTCCGGTGACATCACGCGTATTGCTGATATTGCTTACACCACCATTAATGATTTTGGCGGACGCGTGTCCCGTACTAAGAATAAGCAAAAGTAATTCTTGGAACAGAGTTTCAGGCCCAGAACAATTTATTTCAGAGAGCGGGCTTAATTTGGTAAAGGAATGCTTTATATGAAAGAGTTACCTATCTCTGCAGCGATTAAAATGGCGTGGCCCAATTATAAATCGATTCTACTGTTAAGCGGCAGCGCGCTCTGTATGGCGGCCCCTGCAGCGTCTTGGGCGAATGGAGGGGCTGATAGCAAAAAGCCTACGGCACCGGTTGAAGCGACCTTTAACAGTAGCTTCCTGGTTGGGGAAGCGCAAGGTGTGGATCTTTCACGCTTCCGTGATGGTAACCCGATCTTAGCGGGAAAATATTCGCTCGACGTGTATGTGAACGGCGAGTGGAAAGGCAAAAAAAACATCGACTTTAAAAACGTGCCGGGAAAAAACAGCGCTGATACCTGCTTTACCCTACTGTCGTTGGATGAGTTTGGTGTAGACACCGCGACAATGAGCGGGGACCCTGCGGTTAATACCGAGACGTGCAAAACTCTGGCTCAGTGGGTGCCTGAAGCCTATTACCGTTTGGACACCAGTACACTGCGCATGGATATCAGTATCCCCCAAGCGGCGCTGCGGCGCAGCGCTCGCGGCTATGTAGATCCGCGCTTCTGGGATCGTGGCATTACCGCCGGCAGCTTGTTGTATAACTTCAATGCGTTCAATACTCACAGCTCCGCCAACGGCAGCAATTCTGATTCAACTAATGCATACTTAACTTTGAACGCCGGGCTGAACGTGGCTGGTTGGCAACTGCGTCATGACTCCAACGTGAACTGGCGTTCTAACGACAGCACTCATTGGCAAAATACCGCGACTTACGCGCAGCGGGCAATGCCGTCTATCCGCGGCATGCTGACATTGGGTGACAGTTACACCAGCGGTGATTTCTTCAACTCCATAGGTTTTCGCGGTGTTCAGATCGCCACGGATGATCGCATGCTGCCTGATTCCTTGAACGGGTATGCGCCGGTTGTGCGTGGGGTCGCGCAAAGCAATGCTCTGGTGGAAATACGCCAGAATAACCAGCTAATCTATCAAACTACCGTTGCTCCGGGCGAGTTTATCATCAACGATCTCTATCCTACGGGTTACGGCGGCGATCTGAATGTTACCATAAATGAGGCCGATGGCAGCAAACGCCAGTTCAGTGTTCCCTATGCTTCGGTAGCGCAGATGCTTCGTCCAGGCATTCAGCGTTATGCAATAACCGCGGGTCGAGTACGCGATGATAATTTAAGCAAGGAACCCGATATGTTCCAGGCGACTTATCAGCGCGGTTTTACCAACATTATTACGGGATACACAGGTGGGATCGTCAGTGATGGCTATGGCGCAGTGCTGGTGGGCAGCGCGGTTGCGACACCGATCGGCGCATTTGCGTTCGACGTAACGCAGTCTAATACCCGACTGAAGCAAGGTGATCAGACAGGACAGAGTTATAAGCTCAGCTATAGCAAACTGATGGCCGAAACTAATACCAACTTCACTATCGCCGCTTATCGCTATTCAACTTCCGGCTACCTATCTTTGCAGGATGCCGTCTACTCCCGAGACAATGAACGCAAGGGATTGAGCGTAGATGCGGTTAACCGCCAGCGTAGCGAATACCAGCTGACGCTGAACCAAGGGCTGGGGGACAATTACGGTTCCTTGTACATCACCGGTTCGGTGCGTGATTACTGGAACCGTGGTGGGAGCACCAAGCAATACCAGGTGGGCTATAACAACTATTACAGTCGTGTGACCTATGGCCTTTCCGCTATGCGTACCACGGATATGTATAACCGAGATGAGACTCGTTATTACCTGACATTGTCGGTTCCATTCAGCGTCGGTTCGCAGACCCTGAGCCTGAATAGTTCACTAGGCTATACCGACAACGGCTACGACAGCAGTCGTGTGGGCCTGAATGGTTCAACCGGCGAAGACAACAACATCAGCTATAGTGCCACGTTGGCCAACGATCGTTCCGGCGGGACTAACAGTAGTGTGAGCGGTGAATACCGTAGTCGTTTTGCCACGATGAACGGGTCCTACAGCTATGGTAAAGATTACCGTCAATCTTCGATCGGCGTATCGGGTAGCGTCGTTGCCCATAGCGGTGGTGTCACACTGACACCGCAACGCGGGCAGACCATGGTGTTGGTGGAAGCCCCGGACGCCGCCGGCGCGATTGTGACCAACTCGTCAGGCGTTCGTATCGATGATAACGGTTATGCAGTGGTTCCTTATGTTGCGCCATATCGCATGACGAGCGTAACGCTCGATCCGAGCGGCATGTCGCGCGACGTTGAATTGGAAAGCAGCAGCCAACAGGTTGCACCCTATGCCGGTGCGATTGCCCGGTTGGAATTCAAGACAACGAAAGGCCAGGCGTTGATCATTCATGCACTCGGCCCTGATGGCAACGCGTTGCCGTTTGGCGCCGAAGTGCTGGATACCCGTAATCAGGTGGTCGGCATTGTTGGGCAGGGCAGCCGTATCTACTTGCGTACCGAAGCTCAGAAAGGTTTGTTGCAAATTAAGTGGGGCACACAGCCAACGCAGCAGTGCTCTGTCAGCTACAGCGCTAAGGCGCAAATTAATAATACTGACTACGAAATTATTGAAGCGAGTTGCAAATGATAAAGTATACATGTGTTCCATCGCTGAATAAAACGGCAGCGAAATGCCTGATGCTGCTCGGACTGCTAATGGCAGGTGGTCAGAGTGCTTATGCCGCCTGTTACGTCAATAATGGCTACAAGGCGCAAGTGATCAACATGAATCTTGGGCGTGTGCTGGTTACACCAAGCAGCCAGGTTGGGGATACTTTGGTCACCGCTCAGTTCACGATTAACCCGGTCTCTGGGTATGGCAGTTGTACTAATGGCGGCAACGCGATTGGGGAGATCCTCCAGGGCAGCCCGACGAGCTTCAGCAATGTGTGGAGTACCAATATTCCAGGTATCGGGATTCGTTTATACCGAGAAGCGGGGAGTATAAGTACCTATTATCCCCATACCTTGCGGTTGAACGGCAACATTGCTGTCAACCTGAACGGTGGTTATTTCAAGATCGACATTGTTAAAACCGCCGCACAAACCGGTTCTGGGCAACTGGTCCCTGGAAAGTACACGACTTATTATATGGATGGCTCTGGACGGAACTTACCGATGCTGGAATCGATCGTCGACGCCAACAGTCTGACAATCGTTACATCGACTTGTAACGTGGACAGCGGTTCCAAGAACAAGGTGGTTAATCTGGATACCGTCACCGCAGCCTCATTTGGTGGTGTAGGTTCAACGCAGGGCGAAAAGGCATTTGATATCAATATTAATTGCGTTGGTGGCATTGGCGAGGATCTGTTGCCGGGCAATGCGAGGCAAGGGATCGTCAATGTACGTTTTGACTATACGCAGGATGCTTCCAATGCTCCTGGCGTGATCAAATCCGAACCTGGTGCCAACACCGCATCCGGCGTTGCCATCCAGCTGTTGACTGGCAATACGACCCAGCCGATCAAGAATGGTGATGCGGTCAATGCCGGACGTACCATTCCTAACCAGTCCAATACGCTAACGTTGCCGCTGAAGGCGCGTTACTATCGCACTGGCTCGACAATTAAAGGCGGCAATATAAAATCGACCGCCACCTTTACCATCGAGTACAACTAAGCCGCGTTCAGACGAAAAAGCCAATGGAGTTACCCATTGGCTTTTTTGTTACGGAATCCCATGAATAATCTAAAAAAATCAGAAAGAGATTATCTCGCCTGTCACATCGGGGCAGGAAACAGGCGCTGATGCCGCCTGCCTATTCCGCGTTAATCCTTCCACCGTGGGGTTGATACCGGATGACGGATATAAATCTATGCGGGGGATTGATAGCAGAGCATGGTCCGCAAATCTGACAGCGTTGAATTATTGGCAGTGTGGGCAGAAAATGCCAAACACTCTGATTTTAAATTACATCGTCGGGTTGCCTAAAGAACTACTTTCGCCGGATCTGACCCGATGGGAAAAGAAGGGCAAAAATGACGAAGCCTTGTTACATTTTGCATGTGGTCTCGTCGTCTGGAATAAAGTCATATTGAGATAGATTTTTATTCAAAATTTAATTCATCATCGGCTTTTAACTTGACCATAAAATTATATAAGTCATGTGTGTTTTTTAATTTAAGTTTACTTACGATTTTCAACCTATGAGAATATACTGTCTTAAAATTAACATCTAAAATTGAAGATATTTTTTTACAATCATATTCGCTGGATATTAAGTCGAAAATAATTAATTCCCTTTGTGTTAAAGTATGAATGTAAATATATCGATGATATACTCCGTCAAGTATTTTTTGATAATCTGAAAGCGGAGATTTAAGATCTATAACAATTATTTTTGAAAAGAGGATTAGTCGATAATATGGAAAGGACTGAACATTATCAACTATGAATACAGGTACAGAATCAACAGGATTCAATAAATTATTATTGATAAACTTGATCTTCTCATAGCAGGACAAGTTATCTTTTGCTAAATTAAAAAAAATTATACTGCTGGTGTGATTCTCTATTTTAAAGTTACAACTTTCAGAGAAAGGTAATACATCAATATTTTTATTGATACTGCTGATAAATAACTGGATTGCCATTCCTGAAATATTATCTTCAGTGTAGATTTTTATTTTCTTCATCCGTATATCCTACGTATGGTCTACATTTCTTAAATATTTATCCTAGTGCATATCTCACACAACCCGATCTTTTATTCCGAGATGTTCCGAACTTACTTCCCTGTTTAATTTGAGCACAAATTCACGGTTTACTACGGCCAGATTCGACCATCATAAGCTCCGTTAATAAACATGTTTACTTCTGTGATCAGGAGTGAACTATAAACGGAGTAGAGTTAACACTCATAGTGTAATTTCTGTTTTTACCCTCTGTGGTGTCGTGATAAGTTCATCAATCCTTTTCTCTGGCCACAGATATCCCTGTAAAGCGAACCATGGCATATCTTTTAACCATGAAACATAGTGCAAAGTCTCAACACCTTCAATGACCACTTTATAATTATTTACATGGAAGTAATTTAATAATGCACACATCAGGTCCTGCCCGCCGTTCTGCGCAGATAAATTCCACAGAAGGTTTTTACTAATCTTTATATTTTGAAATGAATTATTTTCTAATGCCATAAAACCTGCATACCCTGCACCGAAATCATCCATCCAGAGTGAATACTCTTTATTTAGAGTGTTAATGATTGACCCGGATTTCACCAGCGATTCAGAAAACTCATTCATTTCAAAATGCAGACAACCGATTTTTCTTACCCATTGTATTATAGCGTCATCAGTCAGTATCTGTAATGTTGATTCATCAACATTCACTGTAGCAATAATATCATTCTGATGAAACCACGACCGATGCTTTTCAACAAGCGAAATCTGCTGCAGAAGGATCTGCGAGCGTAGTGTGACAGATATCTGACGAAAAAATTCCTCCATGGGCAAGGGGGCGTCCGTTAGACGGGTCAGACACTCTACGGCAACAATATTTCCGTCACGACCGAACATGGGTTGAAAAACATAATATACATCAGCCAGCATATTGGGTGTAGTGAGCATTAATAGCCCCTTAGGTTATTTGAAGGTGACATCAACATTAGCCGATGCATTAAAAGCACCTATTCTGGTCAGAGCTGCGTAGGTGCGCCATTTCAGGCTGGCCAGAAAATGACTTTCAATGACGCTGCCGTTGACACAGCCAAGAGTGGCCGGGTTGTTCATCGGGATCCAAGCTGTTGGGGCTGAAGAAGATATCAATATCCCAAAACCTCTGTCAGAAGTGTGCAAAATAACCGTTGCATCCTAGATGAGATTAATAATGCTGAAGGTAACCATCAGTGTTTGCCCCCCACCCTTGGTCAGTTCAGCCCTGATACTGAACGGAACCTGCTTTTCCCACTACTGCATTTCGCGCCAGAATTTTACTAAAATCCACCGCGGAATCATTATTGACTAAAAACATTATATTTTGACACATAATATATAAAATTTAGCCAAAATGTATAATCGTTATAAACGATTTATTTAACACTTTTCTTTGTTTATACCTATTGATTATGGTAATCAATAATTCTCAAACAATAGGATCAGGCTATTGAATGTAACGTTCCGGTGAACGCACATTGACGACAGTGACCGGTTCTGCATTCCACAGTTCCAGTCAGTCGATCAGGAGATTTTTCGCGAAGGGTAACAGTTCGTGCAGCCTCTCCTGCGGTAATGAAGGCAGGCGCTCCAGCACCGATTTCAGCCAGCCATACGGCTCCACGCCGTTCAGCCGCGCTGTTTCCAGCAGGCTCATGATGGCAGCAGCACGATGCCCCGCCTGCAACGATCCGGCGAACAGCCACGTATTCCGCCCCATCACCACCTGCCGGATCGCCCGTTCGCACCGGTTATTATCCAGCGGCAGCGCGCCGTCATCCACGAACCTTCTGAACTATGAGGATTATCATTGATGAGACAGTTTAAAATCTCCCACCCCGGAGAGATGATCGCCAGGGATTTAGCTGATATGGGGATTAGCGGTTGTCGATTTGCTCTCAATATTGGGGTTACGCCAGCAACCGTATCTCGCCTTCTGGCTGGAAAAACTGCATTAACTCCCGCACTTGCCATTCGAATATCTGCTGCGCTAGGCAGTACGCCTGAGTTTTGGCTCAGACTTCAAAGTGCCTTCGACTTACGCCAGCTTGAAAGCGAGATAGACACCTCAAATATCGTGCTGTATGGCACAGGAAGCGACGCAAAGACCAGCGCATAAAAGAAACCCGCCACTATCGGCGTAATGCCGATCAGTTAAGGATCGGTTGACCGATCCAGTGGCTGTGTAAGAATCCGGAAATGTTCATTCGTTTCCGGATTTTTTTATGCTTCTCAGTCAGGTACTCAACACCGTTCATAATTTTACACCGGAGGCGTTTTCTGCGCTTTCTGAACTGCTTTCACCTGAACTCATTGATGAATGCCTCGCCGATACAGGTATCGTCACTATTCGCAAACGTCGGCTTCCGATGGAGATGATGGTCTGGGCCGTGACCGGAATGGCATTGTTTCGTTCCCTGTCCATGAACCAGATAGTCTCACACCTTGATATTCTTCTGCCTGGTAAACGTCCCTTTGTGGCACCCAGCGCCGTTGTTCAGGCTCGTCAGCGACTGGAAGCCGATGTCATCCGTCTGGTCTTTGAAAAAACACGCCTGAACCGCCCCGGTTTTCCTGGAGTGAGTTAAGTTCGGGAGTTCAGGCTGCCAGATCCTTGTTCCCGATGGAAGCGTAATACGCTTTTTCTGCCTCTACGTTTTGCATGCATGGTTAGTTTCCTCTTGATTTTTCCATACGCTGTTTTAACCATGTCTTTACTTCACTTTCAGTCCAGCGGGAGCTACGGCCCAATTTAATCGGCTTCGGGAATTCACCGTCCTTGATGAGTTTATAAAACCATTTGTCTGTTAATCCAGTGTAAGCAGTAATAAAGGCCATATTAACGAGGCGATCTTTTGTGAGGTCTGTATCTGACATGTGATTATTATTTTTATGATTAAATACTGATGCATGTTCTTTCATTATTAATTCTCTTTCGGTAAATATACAATATCTGGAGTTGTTTGAAGCTTAGACTGATTTTTTTCTAAACTTTACCTTTAAAATATAACTGTGCGAAGAAAAATAATATTCGGATATTATAAATCTCATCATTCATGATGGATTATGAATTAACAGTTATTTTTGTATCTAGCCTTAATCTACCCATATGCTGACGTGAGTTGCTCTGACAACAGCAATAAAAATTGAATAGATTGTGTAAGCATTACATCTACAATATCAGATTGATATCGGGCGATTATTTAGCCAGTCGTCCAGTTCTGACTCCAGCCAGCCCACTGATTTAGTGCCCAGCCGACGCTGGATTGGAAAAGTTGGATCATATCGCGGTGATTTTGGATTCAGCCAGTCGTATATGGTGGATCTTTTGATCCCGGCTTTCTCGACTACTTCAGGTAACCTTAAAATCTTCATATCTTGTGTAGACATGGTTCATTGCTCTTGATTGCTTTAGATTGGTTCTTATATTAATGCGAGGGTTAGTATCGAAAAAGCTGTCTTCATAAAGTATTTTTTTAGCTTTACTACTTCACATTCACTTTTTGGTAACTAAATGAAAAATAACGACTTTGATATCCTTTTTGAAGAGGTTTTAAATGAGTTTGAGAAAGCGGTAGTGAAAGTGAAAACTTCCACTCACTTTGAGCCGTGTTCTGGCGAAGAGATGGTGCGTAAGCTCGAGAAAGATGCCCATACTGCCATTACTGATTACCAAAAATGCAGGATTCAGCCTTACAAACATGCTTACAGGGAACGTACTGTTGAAGAGTACATAAGCAGTATGAAGTCTCAAGCTATGTGGACGGGTACACCCAGCAAGCTTCTGGAATGCGCTTTTGCATCGCATAAATGGGGAATATCTCGGTACAGACAGGGCCGCAAAGCTGAAGGCCGTAAATATGTTTTGATGGCACTAAATTTGATAAACATGTGGAATGGAGCCTGCTGGGCTCTGGAAATGGTAGAATTTAAAGAAGAGTCTAATAAGTTAAAACGAGAAGCAGCAAGCCTCGGTGGTAAAAGAAAGTCGCAGAACTACAGGCCAGTCAAGGATGAAGTCATTAGGCTATTAAAGAAAAATAAGCCTGAAGACGGGTGGAAAAGTAAAGCTGCTGCTATTAATTCTTTAGAGGAAGAGATTTCTAAGTTTATTGAACTTGATTTCCATAAAAATAGTAATTGGACATCATGGGATAAATTATATAGGACCATTAGCGACTGGTCTAGAAATGACATCGAATTGAAGAATGCTTTCGCTGATGTTGTAAAGAGATAACTGATGAAAATAAGCGAATGAAAATGATTTTCAGAGTGTTAGATGTGGAGCCTGTCCGTAATTCTGTGTAACTGCCATCGTATTAAAGGTGATTGCTCGGGCGGTCACCGAACTCGATAATAAAACGACTCATTGTCAGCTGTCATTTGAGGCCTATTATTCAATGATGAAAATAAATGAGTTGAAAGGAGGGGGTTGAGAAAATAGAACATATAAATATCAACACCTCAATGCTGGGGAGTCACTAAGAGTCAAATGTTTATAACTGGTGATGTTTTTTATATGAGTGAATTACTGCTATTGTCTGCTACCAGTAGCAGACAATAGCAGCCCTTTATCTGTGGTTATCGATTGATAACGATTGTTTCGCCCATAGTTCCATTGTTGTTTCTCAATTTCTGAATACCCACTTTTCCTTCTTGTTCAAGGAATTCTAAAGCGGCGTTGAGTTTGATTTTATTTCTCAATTTATAAGGTCCTTTTCTTCTTATTTCCATTTTGTTTATATGGGTGGTATAACTATAGTAGTTATCTTTGCGAGAGACCAGCCAGGCATAGAGTAAATCAGCATTCTGATCCACTGTTTCACTACGTAAACCACCCGAAGTTAGTAAGTAAGAATAATAAAAAATCACAATCTTTGAGGCGTTTACAACATTCTTTGAGGAAATAACTCCTGAATTGTCACCGTCGAAATATTCAAATAAGGCAGCCACTCTTATAAGGTTTTCTGAGAATTTAGAAAACATGCCTTCAAAAAGAGGGGATTTGTCTTTGTGTTGAATTATAGCGTCTTCAGCCTTTTTCTGGTACTCGGATAAAGCAGTCTGAGCTTGTTCTGAGAGTGTATAGTAATCATGTGTAACAGTACCACTGTTACACATTTCTTCAAAACTGGATAGCGCCTCTTCGATTTTTTCATGAAATAATCTCAGGCTATCTCCTCCTGCATTTTGTACTGTCTTCGTGTCCCTGCGCCCTTGCATAGAGGTGACTCCGGTAATCATGAATCGAGAGAAAAAACCGGAACCCACTGCATAATCCCCTTGTTTTTTAACATATTTTTCGAATTCATCTGTCTGGATCATTAGTAAGATGGTGAACATGCAATCATCTACAGTGAAACTGCCTGTTTTGCGTTCTACATCGAATGAAGAGCCATCCCATAACTGGTTTAAAAAACCTAAATTACTCTTAGCTCTTCCCTTAAAGAATACCCCTGCTTCATCTGACATCAGGCTCGCAGAAGGTATATTGTTGTATAATCCCGACTGTAAAGCCTCAGGGGTAGTATCGTTGTAAATCATCTTAGGCAGAACAGGACTTTTCGGTTTTATTCTGTAATGGAGCTTCAGCCGCTCATTTTCACTTTCAATGCTGACACCTTTCTCCGTTTTCTTGCGGATACTCTTCAATATGGATTGTTCCTGTACCTTCCATGATTGAAGTTCTGCATTGTAATCAACTATTAGCATTTCATGTTTCTTTCGGCAGGCTTTCTCAAATGCAAAGACAGGTTGACCTACCACGTTATATACAGCAGTTTTCCGCTCTCCTGAGTCTGCAATCACGGTAAGATATAAGGAGAGGGGCCTGACTCGCCCGTCAGGATAACGAATTTTTTTTAACCCCTGCAACGCAAGTGATGCAATACCCAATATAGCGGTACCCACAAGTTCCGGAGGAGCCTGAACATCCCTTACTACAGATTCAATTGCATTCCGCATTATTTGAGGGAAGTATTCTACTGGGTAAGTAGCCTTTTTGTCTTTTACAACTCCAACACTCATATTCGACCTCTCATATGTTAATTTTTACTGGCAGGTACACTGCAGGACCAAGAATATGATACCCATCTGCTATTTGGAATACTCCGGCAGACCATTGGACTAAATTGGTTTTATTTGGATTGATATTTTTTAGTCAGGATTGTTTTGCTACCTGATACTGTACAGATATGAGTCATGAACAGCCCTGTACTGGTCTGTTTTGCTCATGGGGAAATAGATAATTTGTGATGCCATTATTTAAAGCTACATCCAAAATTACGTTCACCATCTGTAAAGCATTTGCTTTTCTTTTTTGCAAAGTAACTTGTCCGGTAAATCAGCGAGCCATATGACTCACTTTTCTTGCCATCCTTTGCATTCAGGTAATAACAAGGATTCCTGGGTGTGTGGACTAACTCTTTATCGGGGGGATATATGAAACTGACAGCACTCATCCATGACTCACGTATAAGGCGGAGGAGTGTACCTTTTTTACTATCGTACGCTCCCAGTGTATTGAAAGTGTCCCCGTTGAGTAACAGTAATACGTGATAATGTTTCTTATGTGAATCAGGTACAAACTCTCTGGCCCAGACAACGCGTAATGATGTTTTACGAACGCGTTTACCCTCTTTCTCCCGTTTGTTAAGATGATGTGAAATTTTTGCTTTCAGAGAATCCGTAAAGCGGGATATTACTGATGAATCTGTCCTTGCGAAATTAGCCTCATCAGGCATGTCATTTAATGGCTTGAGAGCAGGAGTATGTAAATCTATTCTTACAGCCAATACTCTTGGGTGTTCACTCAATGCTTTATCAATAGTTTGTTCTATTTTCTTTAAATGGTATTGATTCAATTTTCCGTGAGAGGTGATATATTCGTACATACTATTTGTTTCCTTTTTTATATTTCGAAAGTGTTAGTCGTAGTAGAGCTGATTATTTAATTAAATCACTTTCTCTACGCTTGTATTGTTCATATGCATTATGCATACGGTATATGTTTACTTACCGAGTTATATACATGAGCGTTGTTGTATTAGTGATGGAATGTTTTTTTGTTTCAATGTATTGAATTACATATGTTCTCATGTTTATTAATCTACAGGCATTGTTTTATATGTGTCGATATGTATCATATAATCTATATACACATCTATATACACATCTATATACACATCTATATACACATCTATATACACATCTATATACATACATAGACAAACGCCACTGTTCTTTAGTCCGGGGTTGAAGTTGCAATAAAGGAAGGAATTAACGATATTCATGATTTTTATACCTTTTTAGCCATCAAATTGCTCTGGAGTTATCACATATAATGTTTGGGATTTTTTTATTAAGTTATGGGTAAATTTGAACCTATATTACTTTGGTGAAAATCCGTTATTCCTCGAAGCATATATCTATTCTTCTGAGGTTAAGCCGTTTGGTGCAAAGAGATAAATTAAGGAGCTCATCATGAAACTAGCCAGTCGTTTTGGACGGGTAAATCAGGTACGGCGCGACCGCCCGTTAACCCGTGAAGAATTAATGCAATACGTCCCCAGTGTTTTTAGTGAGAATAAACACGAATCCCGCAGTGACCGATATACCTGGATACCGACCATCACTATTCTTGATAATCTGCAGCGGGAAGGTTTTGAGCCTTTCTTTGCCTGCCAGACCCGCGTACGTGACCAGGGCCGACGGGAGCACACCAAACATATGTTGCGCCTGCGTCGTACCGGGCAACTTACCGGACATCAGGTTCCCGAAATTATCCTCCTCAATTCACATGATGGCTCACCCAGCTATCAGATGTTGCCGGGATTGTTTCGTGGCGTCTGCACCAACGGGCTGGTCTGCGGGCAGTCATTCGGCGAAGTGCGGGTGCCACATAAAGGGGATGTGGTGGAGAAAGTTATTGAAGGGGCTTATGAGGTACTGGGGATATTTGACCGGGTTGAGGAGAAACGTGATGCCATGCAGTCGGCTCTGTTACCGCCACCAGCGCAGCAGGCGATGGCGAGGGCTGCTCTGCACTATCGTTTTGGTGAAGACCACCACCCCGTAACTACTGCTCAGATACTGACGCCACGTCGTTACGAAGACCGCAGTGATGACCTCTGGACGGTGTATCAGCGGGTGCAGGAGAACCTGATGAAGGGAGGACTCTCGGGGCGCACCGCACAAGGGCGAAGCAACCGTACCCGTGCTGTGAACGGTATCGACGGCGATGTGAAGCTTAACCGTGCGCTGTGGGTGATGGCAGAGAATATGCTCGAACTGCTGGGACAGGCATGACTTCGACGAGGAGAAACATACCCGTGAACACAGAAAGCCACCCACACCTTCCCTCCGGCCCGTTTACGCGTGAGCAGGCCTCAGGCATTGCAGCACAATATGACAATATCGCCATTGAAGACGACCAGGGGATGCATTTTCGTCTGGTTATCCGTTGTGAAGGTGTGATGGTCTGGCGGGCATGGAACTTTGAACCTGAAGCCGGAGTGATGCTGAATCGCTACATCGCACGTTATGGCATCCGCAGGTCCTGACCGGTCTTAACAGACTTTAGTCTCAGCCTTTCCCGCCAGCTCTGACCGGCTGGTTTTTTTATTTCCGGAGTTATTAATCATGAACAACGCATTAACGGATAACACCATTCCGACAGACACTCTTTGTGCCACACCTGTTAAAGATGAACAGCGCCTTCGTTTCTGGCCTCAGCATTTTGGCCGTATCCCGCAGTGGATAACCCTCGAACCCCACATTTTTGCCTGGATGGACCGGTTGTGTGCGGATTACAACGGTGGCGTCTGGGCCTTTTACACTCTCAGCAACGGTGGTGCTTTCATGGCTCCGGAAGAGAATGAAGGTCCCTGGTCGCTGTTTAATATCCTGAGTGGTAACGGCGCTGATATGAGTGCTGAAGCTGCCGGGATTGCATCCTGTCTGATGGCTTACAGCCACCATGCCTGCCGCACGGAGTGTGATGCCATGACGGAGCATTATTACCGTCTGCGGGATTACGCGCTGAACCATCCTGAACGCAACGCCATTATGTACATCATCGACTGAGGTCCTGCACCATGGAAAAACAGTTACCGTTGTTTGCGTATGAACTGACAGCCTCCGCACAACAGACCATCCGCGAGGCGCTGGCTCTGCTGGAGCGCCAGTTACGCGAGCCCGGCGCGTCATTTACCTCCAGCAGCTCAGTACGTGACTGGTTACGTCTTCAGCTGACAATGGAGGAAAGAGAGGCATTTGTTCTGCTGCTGCTGGATAACCAGCACCGGCTGATTACGCACGAAACGCTGTTCAAAGGCACCATCAGCCATACCGAAGTCCATCCACGGGAAGTGGTGAAGGCCTCCCTGAAATACAATGCAGCAGCGCTGATTGTTGCTCACTGTCATCCTTCAGGCCATGCCGAACCCAGCCAGTCTGACAGACGGGTGACAGAGCGTCTGAAGAACGCTCTGGACCTTGTGGATGTGCGTCTCCTGGACCACCTCGTCATCGGCGGAATGGATATCGTCTCGTTTGCTGAACGGGGCTGGTTATAAGGGAGGAGTATTAATGAAAATTATCAGTAAACGTCAGGCAATGGCGATATACCGCCAGTATCCACAGTCCCAGTTGTTCCGCTTCTGTACCGGCAAATACGCGTGGTCCGGCAGCATCTGCCACTATGCCGGTCGCGAGGTGGAAGATATCAGCGGTGTACTGGCCGTATTCGCAGAGCGCCGCCAGGACCGCAACGGCCCCTATGTCGTATTGCGCAGCGTTACGTTGAATTAATCCACGTTTAAGGAGAGCTACATTTTGTCGAAGAAAACCACGATAACAACGCATGATATCAGCGAACCCTGGTGGGGGCTCAGACGCAGTGTCTCCCCGTGTTTTGGGGCCCGTCTGGTCCAGGAGAGAAACTCCCTGCATTACCTGGCTGACCGTGCGAACTTTGATGGTCAGTTCTGCGATGCGGATTTGCGCTATCTTGACCAGGCCTTCCCGGTACTGATGAAACAGCTGGAGTTAATGCTCACCAGCGGTGAACTGAATCCCCGTCATCAGCACGGCGTCACACTGTATGCAAAAGGTCTGACCTGCGAGGCGGATACGCTCGGTTCGCACGGCTACGTTTATATCGCGATTTATCCCACTCCCGTCACCACGGCATAACACTTTAATACTTCGCCCTTCAACGCACATATCTTCCCACTAAAGAGATAACGTTTATGCAAACCAAATTATCCCCCCTCATGCGGGCGGCATCGTCACGCCCGTCTCCCGTGGGTGTCTGGCAGACCCTGCTGACCTGCCTGCTGGAACATCACTATGGTCTCACGCTTAACGATACGCCGTTCAGTGATGAACAGGTGATTCAGCAGCATATCGACGCAGGTATCTCGCTGTCCGATGCCCTGAATTTTATTGTAGAAAAGTATGAACTGGTCCGCACTGACCGGCCAGGCTTCAGCATCAGGGAGCAGTCTCCGTTTATCACACCCATTGATATCCTCCGGGCCAGAAAGGCTGCGGGGCTGATGAACCGTGGCACGTATAAAGAGGTGACGGCTATTACCAGAGGACAACATCCGCAGGCCAACGCTTCAGGCAAGCGATGATTCGGATAAAAAGAACCGCATCCCACAAGTACATAAACACCAGCCCTGAGCGGCTGGTGTTTTTCTGACTATAAAGGAGAGAAATAATGGCCGGAAATAATGTTAATGAACCCGAAGTGTTAACCGGGCACACTGATGTGATTTGCTCCACCAGCATTGAACGTATTGTTACAGGCCGTAATGCTGCGCTGACACGGATTCAAAGCCTTATCAGTGAACTTGATGATATCTCCATTCTGACCCACGATATCGGCGGTGGTACAGCACAAGAGTGGGGAATGCGGGATGGCCATCGCTACGATTGCTGGTTCACGGAAAAAACCGATAAAGCAATGAAAGCGACGACCCGCAATATTGATCGCCGCATCTGGCGCGATATGATGAATAAATCAGGCATGCTGACCCTGATGGATGCTCAGGCGCGTGACGAGTGGCACAAAAGCCTGGAGAAAAACGATATCCCCGCGATCTCTGAAAACAATATCCTTAGTACCTTTGAGCAACTGAATCACGACAAACAGGCCGTTTTTGAGCGTGGTGTTATCAACGTTTTTAAAGCGTTATCGTGGGATTATAAAACGAACTCACCCTGTAGGTTTGGAAAAAAGATCATCATGGATGGTCTGGTTTCTTACAACCGCTGGGGGTTTAGCTTCACACATGGCTATCGACGCGACCAGATTGTTGATCTGGAACGTATGCTGACACTACTTGATGGTAAGCTGCTTCCGGACAATCGGGCTGACATTGCCTGTCGGCTGAGTGACCATATCGGCCAGCAGCGGACTTCTGAAGTGTATGACGATGAGCTATTCAGGATTAATTATTTTCAGAAGGGGAGTGCGCACATTGCGTTCAAGCGTCCCGAGCTGATTGAGCGGCTCAACGATATTATTGCCAGACACTATCCGGGGATGCTAGCTTGATTATGTTGTGGTAGTTGGGTTCCCTGTTTGGCAACCAAACTATGTGCAGTTCTGTGAAAATCCAAGCAGAAGAATTACTGTATACGAATGTGTATAGCTATTGATGTAATGTAATAAAAATAATTTAATTACAGTGAGTTAAGTTCTTTGTTCGATTCCCTTCGCCCGCTCCACGACTTACTTCTCACTGACTCTCCTGATTCAATTATCCTTCGTAATCTCAATGTGTTTCTTTGTTTAACGGGCAGACAGACTCAATGCACGACTATGCAGGCTAAAGCGATTGTGGGAGACGATAGCCCCCCTGGCAGGAGATACCTCATATGAAACTAACTATCCACAGGGGCCAAAGAGAAATCTTTGACGCTCTCGGATAGTAGAGCTTTGTATATGCTGGTTAATCCTTTCAATTCGCGATACTGGTGTCTTAAATATCACATTTCCCCCGTGGTACAAAAAATCAACTATCAATCAATTGAATTTATTTAAGAAATTTTAAGGAGTATGTTTGATTGTCTGTCTGAAAATATATCAACGCTAATATAGGTCACGTAGTTAATTGTTAGATTATAATTCAATAGTTATCTTTTTTGAACACGATATAAGATTGGTCATTCTTCATAAATAAGTAATGTATTCTTTTTGTAGGTCAATTTTCTCTAATCGGTAGTAACAGGTTTTAAATGGTTTAGACTTGGTAGGATCTTACCTGGATAAACATGGTGGACATCTATTTTGTTAAAAATATCTTCAGTAGTTTTATCATTAGTAATAATTTCTTAAGGTGACTAGTTTTGTTCTCATTATCCGGTCACGAAATTATGTAGATACACAAAAATATACGAGTTAGTTTAGTACTTTGTACCATTTTGAATGCTTGCTATGCCGGGGGGCTCGTTAGCCTTGTGTATATTCTGTCATTGTTGTTGAAAAATATAGTAAATATAGTTAGATAGACTTCAGTTGTACTGATTAAAATCTCACACGGTATAGCTACGAATTTAAAGGTAGATATATGGGTGACAATTCAGTCAGGCTACCTTTAACCACAGTATGTATGCTGGTAATTTGTAAGAAAATGTTTCATTGTGTTTTGGGAATTTTCTCATTTTGAATAAAAGATGAAAGTGCGGTTTCACAGGTGGTGCTAATAATACAACCAATAATCGTATTGAAATGCCGGTATCCATTAGTAATTCAAATCTAAGAATGAGTGATTGATAGCTTTTAGCTATGAATGGCGAGGGGTTGATATCACATCCTTGTTGTGTAAAAGTTCATCTCATGTATTTAGCAATATTAATAAAATCAATTACTCGATTGTTAGGTATTTTTTAGAGGGTCGGTGTGCTTAAAAGTACACACTTACCTTTCCATGGATGAAATAGAGTTTTTTGAGGTTATGGAGGCTTCATGAAGTATCAACATTTCTGGCCACCTAATGATATTTACTTTGGGGGTGGTGTCGCTAGTGTTATTGATGAAATGTCACTGATTACAAACGAAAGAAATTATTTATTCGTGAATCTTAATCAATATAGCTTACGTAGCACCTTGGTTTTTTTCTCACGGAATAAAAATATCAATAAAATCATAATCATCATTTCCAGCTCACGGTTGATGCCTTTGGCTCTTTTTTGGCTGGATAATATCAAAAATGTTATTGCTGTTTTCGATACCTCAACATCTGTGTCGGAGATGATTAAGAAAATAAGCCTATATCGACGAAATGGTGACAAGATAACGGCAGGGCGAAGGGAATGTAACTTTAAGATTAGCAACAAAGATATCATGAAGATGAAGTACTTCTTAACCGAAAGCGGTATGGAGGAGCTTCAGGATAGATTTATGAACTCGCCGTCAACATTGTATCGTTGGAGAAAAGAGATTGCCCTTAAATTTGGCGTGCGAGACCCTCGATATCTTCTATTGCCAGAATAAAATGCTATGCGTTTTCTCATTAAGAATTACAATTAAAGATCCGATCTTTAATTGTTGTTTTAGAACGGATACTGCATACGACTTCCATTTAACTAAAATTAGGAAATATAAAATTTCTAGCCTTGCTTAGACTAGAAACTGTCGTGATTTCGATAAGAATAGATACGCTGGCTAAGAACGTCAGGGGCGGTAGCGTTCCAGAAAACATCTGGGATTTATTTAAAGTTAATAATTATTAAATAAGGGACTTATCAGTAATGATCAGCAAAGATGATGTAAAAATTGCCATTATTGGACTCGGGTATGTTGGCTTACCATTGGCTGCTGAATTTGGGAAAATTCGTCAGGTGGTTGGTTTTGATGTTAATCATAAACGTATACTCGAGCTAAAAGAAGGGATCGATGTCAATCTCGAAACCACAGAAGAAGAGCTACGTGATGCTCGCCATCTGACGTTTACCTCATCAATTGATGAAATCAGAGAATGCAATTTTTACATCATTACCGTCCCGACGCCGATCAACGATTATAAGCAACCAGATCTCACCCCTTTGATTATGGCAAGTGAAACTGTTGGCAAAGTACTGAGGCCGGGGGATATCGTGGTGTATGAATCTACGGTATATCCAGGGTGTACTGAAGAAGAATGCGTGCCGATCCTTGAGCGTATGTCAGCGATGACATTTAACAAAGACTTCTTTGTCGGATATAGCCCAGAGCGCATCAATCCCGGCGATAAAAAATATCGTCTGACAACTATCAAGAAAATTACCTCAGGTTCAACTGCAGAAACGGCCTGTCTGGTTGATGAGATCTATCGACAGATCATCACGGCAGGAACGTACAAAACGGAAAGCATTAAGATCGCGGAAGCGGCAAAGGTGATTGAAAATACCCAACGCGATCTCAATATCGCGCTGGTAAATGAATTGGCGATTATCTTTAACCGATTAGAGATTGACACTGAAGCCGTGCTGCGAGCAGCGGGAAGTAAATGGAACTTCCTGCCATTCCGTCCGGGACTGGTTGGTGGTCACTGCATTGGCGTCGATCCCTATTATCTGACTCATAAATCTCAGGGCATCGGTTACTATCCGGAAATTATCCTCGCGGGTCGTCGACTGAACGATAATATGGGTAACTATGTTTCGGGACAGTTGATCAAAGCCATGATCAAAAAAGGAATTAATGTTGAGGGTTCTAACGTTCTGATTCTGGGGTTCACCTTTAAAGAAAACTGCCCGGATATCAGGAATACCCGCATTATCGATGTTGTAAAAGAGTTGGGCAATTACAGCTGTAATGTTGATATTTTTGACCCTTGGGTGGATGCTGAGGAAGTCGAAGAGGAATATGGGATTATACCTGTATCGGAAATCAAGGCGGCTTCTTATGATGCCATTATTGTTGCCGTTGGCCATGAGCAGTTTAAGAAGATGGGGAGTACTGATATTCGTGGCTTTGGAAAAGATAAACATGTGCTTTATGATTTGAAGTATATCCTTTCGCCTGAGCAGTCAGATGTGAGGTTATAATCATGACAGCCTATGATGAATTAAGAATACAACTCGTTCTTGAACCAAAACGTTGGCTTATTACTGGCGTAGCAGGTTTTATCGGCTCTGGATTATTAGAAGAACTACTCTATTTAAATCAAACAGTAATTGGGTTGGATAACTTTTCAACTGGCTATCAACATAATTTAGAGGATGTACGTGCCGCTGTCAGTGAAGAACAATGGTCGCGGTTTACCTTTGTTCATGGGGATATCCGGTCGTTTGCCGATTGTCAGGCTGTTTGTAAGAATGTCGATTACGTTTTACATCAGGCCGCTCTGGGAAGCGTACCACGTTCCTTGCAGGATCCTATCACGACAAATAGCGCTAACATTGATGGTTTTTTAAATATGTTGACGGCGGCGAGAGATGCACATGTATCTGGTTTCACCTATGCCGCAAGCAGTAGTACTTATGGTGACCATCCCGACTTACCTAAAATTGAGGAACGGATCGGCCGGCCATTAAGCCCGTATGCGGTTACAAAATACGTCAATGAATTGTACGCCGAGGTGTTTGCTCGCAGCTATGATTTTAACGCTATTGGCCTACGCTACTTTAATGTATTTGGCCGTCGCCAAAACCCTAACGGAGCATACTCTGCAGTCATTCCTCGCTGGATACTATCGCTTCTTAAAGATGAACCAATTTATATCAATGGCGATGGTTCAACAAGCCGGGATTTTTGCTATATAGAAAATGTGATTCAGGCCAATTTATTATCAGCAACGACTAATGATTTAGCCTCAAAAAATAAAGTCTATAATGTGGCTGTTGGAGACAGAACTTCGCTAAATGAGCTTTATTATCTCATCCGCGATGGGTTGAATTTATGGCGGGACGAACAAATTAGTGCTGAACCAATTTATAAAGATTTTCGTGACGGTGACGTTAAGCATAGTCAGGCAGATATTACCAGAATAAAAACATTTCTTTCATATGAGCCTGAGTTTGATATCAAAGAAGGACTTAAGCAGACTCTAAAATGGTATATCGATAAAAAGACTGCTTTGTATTCCTGAGTAAAACTACTCACTTTCCTTTCACGTGGATGAATTTAATGAAATCGTCAGGGATGTTTACGCTTACAGCCATTGGTAGTTGCCGTATTGTGAGTCCGGTAAAACGAGCTCAGCCTTATTTTAATTTCAAGGCTAATTTTAAAAGGATATATGGTTTTACGCATACGAGCAGCGAGGCATTACAGCAGGTTCGTTTTATTTTAGGCTTGATAGATATTCCTGAAAAGGTCCGGCCTTTTATTTTTAGACCTGCCGTAAATTATTCAAATACCGACGTTCATAGTCGTTCTGATTTCTATATCGTTGAGATTTCAAGTCAGAAGAAGATTATGGCCTATGGGTTCTGCTTACAAATAAATTATTTAACTCGTCATTTCTATGAGTTTTTTAGCCAAACAGAGCGGGCGCGTGTGTACTGGTCGCTGGCCACGCAAGGAAATCAACACAAACTGCTGGCCTATCTCAAAGACGATCCTTGTTTTGCCGGAATGTCGGAAGACGATCGTGCCTTATTAAGCAATATCAATGTTGAGCAGATGGATGAGTATGCTATCGAACAGGACATGATGGAAATCGTTCAGCTTCTTGGTCGCGATCGCGTTATGTTTATGACCCATGTTGATGCCGTGACTCGTGCTGGAACCGTCATTCAGTCCCGCAGTCGATTGATTAAAAATGTCGAGACCATCGCCACCAGGATGGATATTCCCTGCGTTAATCCGACAAATTTGATGGAAAAGTGGGGACAGAAAAGAGCCCTGGAAAAAAATGGCGACGATCTTACTCATTATACCGACATGTTTGGTGACGCGATCGTTGCGGCTATTTTTAAGGGAGTGATCAATAATACTAATCATCATCTTGATGAGGGGCGACAAGAGAAACAGGACCAAATACGTGAGATTACCCTATCGATCACTAAGCTGCTTGCCGATGGCGACATTATTACTGCATCACAGCAACTTTTTGCCGCATTAAGAAATCAGCAGCAAGAGCCTGTTCTAATCCAACTTCGGTCCGTAATCTTCAGCCGTTTAGGTTATTATGAACAGGCTTATCAGGATATTAGTGATGTTGAGAAAATTATCGGTACGACGGACAGTACATTACGTTGTCGGCTGAGGTCTCTACATGGATTAGCGCGTTGGCGGGAAGCCTTATCGACGGCCGAGATGATGCTTTCCAATGAAATTGAAGATGAAGAAGTCCTTACCGTTGCCGCCGGCTCAGCCGATGCTTTACATCTGTTTGATAAGTCATATCAATACTGGAAACGTGTACTGTTATTAAATCCTGAAACCCAAAGCGGATGGGTTAATTTCCTGAGCAGCACGCAATATTTCAATGATGGCAACGCATTCTCCGAAGCTTTCCATGCCGGCATTCAATCGCAGCGCCTAAATGATGCGTTTATGGAAACAGCGTTATCTTTGGCAATCAAATTCAGTGATGAATTGATTTTCATGCATGCGCTCGAGCAGCTACTCCGCCATGAGTCAGAATTTGCGCTGACGGTATTGTCGACGATTCATGATACCGGTCTCGTTATCCGCACAGCTTTCTGTATCAAGAATATGAGCTATCATCAGGCGCTTAGCACCTCGTATAAAGATAAACTCCACGACGTTTTTGAGGCATGGAACAATACTGCGCTGTCGCTACATTCGGTTGATGATTTTGTCTCACTGAGTACTTCGCTGGTCTACAGCTACTCTGCATTTATGGTTTATCCCCATGCACGTATTTCTCGCTTTAATAATGAAGTTAAAATGGCATGGCGCGAGAAATTAAGAGAAATGTATGAGCGTGAGGATTATGAAAATATCCTGGCAGGGGCGAAAATAGTGTGGCCGCTTCTGGAGTTCGATCCCGTTAGCACCGTATATTGTGCAAGAACGCTGGTGAATCTTGGTGCCTGGAAAGACGCGTGCACGTTGGCCCATATGACCTTGATTCGTAATTCGAATATTACCAGCCTGCAGTCGATTATGTTACGCAGTATACGTCATATTAACGACATTCCGTTCCTCATTGATTTGATTGCTAACGTCATGAGCATTTCTCCATCATTCCAGAATGCCTCGATGAACGAGTTGTTTGAGAAAGAGTGTCGCAATGTTGCAACCAGAGCCCTTAAATATGTACGCCAGAAGAAAACTGAAGGGCGTCTGGATGAAGCATTGTCTGTATTGATTAGCCTGAAACGAATTGATCCTGATGTTTCTCGCCTGATGCGTGAATATAAGCAAATTATCAGATTATTTAATGAGTCACTGAAGGATGGCGGTAGCACTATCGCGTCTTATGAACATCTAGATTATGCGAAAAAATTACTCGTTTTTGATAGCGAAAATGCCTATGCCTTGAAATATGCCGCATTAAACGCAATGCATTTACGCGACTACACCCAGGCTTTGCAGTATTGGCAGCGACTGGAGAAAGTGAATGGACCAACGGAGCCGGTGACAAGGCAGATCTCGACCTGCATAACCGCATTACAAAAAAATACATCAGGGAAGTCGTAATGATTACGCAGGAAGAAAATTTAGCTGCGCTAGGGAAAACGCTTTTAACATTGAAAAAAGAGAAGAAGCTTGCGCAAGCTGTTGCGTTAATTGACAGTCAATTACCGGCTGAGGCTTTAACTTCATTAGCGATGCTAAAAAAAGCAGAATTTCTTCATGATTTCAATGAAACGGCGCGTGCATACGCGCTCTACGAAACGCTGATTGCACAAAACAATGATGAAGCTCGTTATGAGTATGCGCGTCGTTTATATAATACGGGGCTAGCCAAAGATGCGCAGCTAATTCTTAAAAAGGTTAGCACCGGCGTGCAGAAAAAATATAACAATTATTTAGGCAAAATAAATAAGATCTGCGATTTGCTTGAACGCCTTGAAGGGGAAGCGATCCCTGTGGGGACCAACACCCGTATTATTGCAATGAAGCATGCCATCTTGTTCTATCGAAATCGTCAGCCGCGGCAGCTTCCCGTCGGATCTTTTGGTCGCCTTGCGCTCTGTACAGGCTCGCTAGGTAGCGGCGGTGCAGAGCGTCAGATTTCCAGGCTGGCTATTGAGATCGCCAGAAAATATCGGCAACAGGGGAAAATTGGCGGCCTGAAAGTAGAAGAGCCGGTAGAGCTCATTATTCGCTCCCTGGCACCGGAACTCAGGCAAGACTTTTTCCTGAAAGAAGTGCTGGAAGAACAGGTCGAGGTGCTTGAAATCGCGAAGATTACCGGAAACTTCTTTGACGATACGACAATAGAATCTCCGGAGTTGCGCTTATTGCTCTCTCATCTGCCGCCGGTGTGTAACTACGGTATCAAGCATCTGGTCCCCCACTTATGCGAGCGCAAGCTGGATTATCTCTCCGTTTGGCAGGATGGCGCTTGTCTGATGATTGCGCTTGCAGCGCTGATTGCTGGCGTGCCCAGAATTCAGCTGGGATTACGTGGCTTACCGCCGGTGGTGAGAAAGCGTCTGTTCAAGCCGGAATATGAGCCTCTCTACCAGGCGCTGGCGGTCGTGCCTGGCGTTGATTTTATGAGTAACAACCATTGTGTGACCCGCCATTATGCCGACTGGCTAAAGTTGGAGGCGAAGCACTTCCAGGTTGTATATAACGGCGTCTTACCGCCATCTACCGAACCCTCTTCTGAGGTGCCACATAAAATCTGGCAGCAGTTTACGCAAAAAACACAGGATGCGGACACGACTATTGGTGGCGTTTTCCGCTTTGTAGGCGATAAGAACCCTTTTGCATGGATTGATTTTGCAGCACGCTATTTACAGCACCACCCCGCCACACGCTTTGTGCTGGTAGGCGATGGTGATTTGCGCGCTGAAGCGCAGAAACGCGCCGAACAGTTGGGGATTCTGGAGAGAATACTATTCGTTGGCGTCTCGCGTGACGTGGGGTATTGGCTGCAAAAAATGGACGTATTCATTTTGTTTTCGCGTTATGAAGGGCTACCCAATGTGCTCATTGAAGCACAAATGGTCGGGGTGCCGGTGATTTCAACCCCTGCAGGTGGATCGGCAGAATGCTTTATTGAGGGTGTTTCGGGTTTCATTCTTGATGATGCACAGACGGTCAATCTTGACCAGGCTTGCCGCTATGCAGAACAGTTGGTCAATTTATGGCGCAGCAGAACCGGTATTTGCCAACAGACGCAGTCATTTTTACAAGAACGCTTCACCGTGGAACATATGGTGGGAACGTTTGTACAAACCATTGCCTCTCAGCCTCGTTAATTAATGGGCAGCATTTTTTCAGCTATTTCATTTATAAAATAAGTTATGAAAAAAATTATTATATTATTAACGACGTTTTTTCTGCTTTCGGGATGCACTATTCCCAGGGCGGTATTTAAATCCAGCCTGATTAATCAGGACGATCCTCATTATCATCTGGTCGAAGTCACGCCGACATTAAAACTGAGTGATACCGATACTGTGCCGAAAACTATTGTCGATCCGGTCTTTGCCGAAAATAACTGGCACTGGACATCTTTGGCTAAAGGCGATGTGCTGCATATCACTATTTTATCCTCGGGCGGGGCGGGGTATTTATCCAATAACGTGAGCGGCGACCGGGCGGATTTTGAAAATATTCTTGTGACTGACGGTAATATCGTTCAGGTGCCTTATGCCGGGATCATTCCGGTTACCGGGCTGGATGTGACACAACTGGCTGAAGAGATCAGAAAGCGACTTTCGCGCGTTGTCCTGAATCCTCAGGTGCTGGTGACGCTTACCGCCCGCACCGGAGCCATGGTGACGGTCGAGGGCAGCGGGAAAACGGGTCGCTACCCTCTCGAACAGAGTATGAATCGTCTTAGTCATTTTTTGGCAACGGCGGCGGCAGTAGAAAATACCAGCGCAGATATGATGGAAGTTCACGTGACGCGCCAGCAGCATTATTTCAACGCGCGACTGTCAGATATTTATCAATATCCCGGGTTGGATATTGTCTTACAGCCGGATGACCGTATCACTCTGCGTCAAGTGACCGAGTATGTTAATGTGCTCGGCGCGGCGGGTGTTCAGGGAAAACATGCTCTGGTTCAGCGTCATTCCAGCGTAGTGGATGCTTTGGCGCTGGCGAAAGGATTAAACGACAATCTTGCCGATCCGCAGGCGGTTTTTCTGTACAAGCATGACGAAGCGGAGCAAGCGAAACAGCAGATGCGTAAGCTGAATATCTATCATGTCGATATGAGCCAACCTGACTCGGTGTTTTTAGCACAGGCCATGCGGGTGGAAGACGGCGATGTTATCTATATCTCGAACGCCTCTTTGACTGATTTCGCTAAGGTGAAAGCCGCATTCGATAGCTTTTTGATCCGCGGCTCTAATTCTTTCTAACGCGCCATATGAATATTTTGAAAAATAATACTTATTATTTTATGAAACTCATTACCGTCTATGAGTTAATCATTTTGTTAATGTCACGCGATATCAAAACACGCTATAACGGTAATTTGCTAAACTATATGATGGTGCTGGCCGTACCATTGGTATGGATAACCATTACCGTTATTTCTTTTCAATATTTAAATCGCACCGTGCCAATATTCACTGACGATATCAGCTTTGTTATTGCAGGTATATTACCGTATCTGTTATTTCGTTATACCATTACCGCAACCATGCGCACCCGTTCATTCTTTACATCGTTGGCGGTTGTCTCGCAGGTTAAGAAAAGACATGTGATTTTTGCTCTTGCCGCAGTCGAATTTGTTAATGCGGTTATCATTTATATTATTGTTTCATTAATTAACTTTCTTATCTTCTCCCGTTGGGAAGCCCAGAAACCGATCCTGATTTTTGAAGGGATGGTTATCGCATGGCTTCTGGGGTTATCGTTTGGTTACTTTTGTGACGCACTGTCTGAACGGTTTCCGCTGGTCTACAAAGCCGTTCCTGTAGTGCTAAGACCGATGTTTTTGATTTCAGCTGTCTTTTATACGGCGAATGAATTGCCCTATTCATTATTAAGCATATTCAGCTGGAACCCTCTACTTCATGCTAATGAGATAGTCAGAGAAGGAATGTTTGAGGGGTATAACTCCTTGTACCTTGAGCCTCTTTACCCTCTGGCATTTTCCGCAACGTTATTCCTCGCGGGCATCATTTTTCACCTGATTTGTGACACTGAAAATCACTGACTTTAGCTTCAGGAGAGACGCGTTCGTGTTCGGTTTATTAGGTTGTACACGCTATTTTGAGTCTGATAAGGGCCCGCGGGTGGTCCTTGATAAAACAGATTTTGTCATGGATTACCATGAGCATATCGGTATTCTGGCGGCCCCTGGTTCAGGCAAAACGACGCTAACCCGATTGCTGTGCGGTATAGATGCTCCTGATGAAGGGGATTTTATTGGGCTACGGGGTGATGCGCTCCCACTGGGGGCAAATGCTTTTGTTCTGCCGGGGTTAACCGGCGAAGAGAATGCGCGCATGATGGCCAGTCTTTATGGCCTGGATGGCGATGAATTTTCACATTTCTGCTATCAATTGACCCAGCTTGAACAGCGCTATACCGACAGGGTGAGTGAATATTCTGTCACGATGAAAGCGCATCTGGCATTTGCCATTAATTTACTGCTTCCCTGCCGCCTTTATATTGCCGATGACAAGCTGTACACCGGGGATAATGCTACACAGTTGCGTATGCAGGCGGCGCTAGCTTATGAGCTGCAACAGAAAGGGTTGATTGTGCTAACGCGCAACCCTCGGCTTATTAAAGAACACTGTCATGCGTTTGGCGTACTGCTGCATGGAAAAATTACGATGTGTGAGGATTTAGCACAGGCATCTGCGCTTTTTGAACAATATCAGTCAAATCAGGCGACGATTCAAACTGATGATTATTCCTTTGATATATAATTAGAAAATATACGGATAGAGTGTGGAAAATTCAGAACGTATTAAAAAATGGAAAGAGGAAAGGGCGAAGGTAGCAGAAGAAAGCCGAGCCTCGCGACTACAACAAAAAGAGAATGAACGCGCCCTTCGCCAGACGGAAAAAACGGCCGATGCGAAAAGTCATCATCGCCCAGACGCCGGGTGGTCCGCGACGGATGCTGATTCCGTCCGTAGAGCGTCATTGGTTATTAAAGAGCGACGTGTTCAGCAAGCCAAACAATCGCTACGTCGGCTCTTTCTTTATATTGCTTTGCCGCTGCTGGTTATTATGCTTATGTCGTGGCTATTAACTTCGCGTTTTTATAGCGCGGATGCCACCTTTATTGTGCAAACTGATGCCAGCCAGGATAATTTTTCTGGAACAGCTTTCTTTGGTGCAGGCAATGAGATGTCGGAAGGCTTTCAGGTTCGCGAGTTTATACTTTCGAAAGAAATGATGGAGCGGATGGAAAAAGAGCTCGGTTTTTTATCTTATTTCGCGCAAGACGATATCGCATTATTTTCCCGCTACCACGCGCCACTGGGTATTAATGATGATCCTTATCGTTACTATTTATCGAAAGTCTCGGTTGCTGTCGATATTCAACAGGGCATGCTGCGTTTAAACGTCAAGGCGCGGAGTGCGAAACAGGCTGAGTTTTTTACCCAGCGCATTCTGGCTTTTGCTGAACAGCACGTTAATACCGTTTCAGCGCGGATGCAGCAGGAACGGATTTTATGGCTGGAAAACGATGTTAAATCGGCCCAGGAAAATCTGGGGGCCGCTCGGCTTGAATTGCTAAAAATACAGCATATACAAAAAGATATTGAACCGCAGGAAACCGTGACCGCGATTTATCAATTAATTGCTGGCTTTGAAACGCAGTTGGCGGAGGCGAAAGCGGAATACGCGCAATTAATGGCTAATGGTTTGGATCAGAACCCCCTTATTCCTCGCCTGTCGGCCAAAATCAAGGTCCTGGAAAAGCAGATCGGCGAACAACGTAACCGCCTGTCAAATAAGTTAGGGTCGCAAGGTTCTTCAGAAAGTCTGTCCCTGTTTGAAGATCTTCGCCTGCAGAGTGAGATCGCCAAAACACGCTGGGAATCTGCCTTACAGACCTTACAGCAAGGGAAGCTTCAAGCGTTACGTGAGAGACGGTATTTGCTGATCATTTCTCAACCGATGGTGGTGTCTGACACCACTCGCTATGCCGATGGAACAAAGTGGTTACTGTTCTTCGTGTTGCTGGGCATCGCGTACCTGGTGACTTCTCTCCTGATAACTATCAGGCGGATGCGTGAATAAGGCGGAGTAAGGAAATACGATGAGCTTGCACTCTACATGTAAAAAAAAATCGCCAACCACCCTGCTCAAACAAGAGGATTGGGAGGGGCTATGTCACTATTTCGGGCAGCATCCCGAAAAAGTGCGAGATAGTGCTGGAAATGAGCAAAACATTCTTCTCTTCGCTATCGCGTGTTTGCGTAAAGATGAAACAGATGCCGCGCTGACTTTGTTGTCCGACCGTGTGCTGACAGCAAAGAATAGCCGTGATTTATTGCGACGCTGGATTATTTCGCCGCTGGCATCACATCATCGGGACGCTGTACTACAGGTGGTTAACAAACTGCTGGCGGTGAATGTGTGCCAGCCGGAGGATGTCCTGCTGGTCGCAAGCGTGCTGCTTAAGAGTAAACAATATGCGACTGTTGCTGACTTAGCCGAGCGGGCATGGCTCGCTTTTTCGGGCAATAGCAAAATTTTTGCCCTCCATCTGCGCAGCCTGACGCTGGTGGATAAAGAGTTACAGGCAATCTCGTTGGCCAGAACACAGGCGCAGGAAGTTCCCCCGCGGGGAGATATGATTGAGACCTGCCTCCGTTTCTTAAATAAAAGCCGCCTACCAGAAGATCATGACCTGGCCCGCGCATTGCTCCCTTTCTTCGTGTTAGAAAGCCAGGAGTCGGCGGGGCTGGCGGTTGATACGCTGTGCGCTGTCGGTAAATATCAGGAAGCCATTCAGACTGGGGAGTCCGCATTAGGCCGTGGGTTGGATGGTGCGGCGCTGCGTCGTAGCCTGGGGCTTGCCCACTATCAATCCGGCCGCAGCCGGGAAGCGAAGCTTCAGGCCGCTGAGCATTGGCGTCATGCCCTGGATTTTAACCCTGATAATTTACGTATCGTGACCCTGTATGCCGATGCCTTAATCAGAACGGGTCAGAATGAGAAAGCCATTCCGTTACTGCAGCAGTCGCTCGCGACTCATCCTGATCTTCCTTATGTCAGAGCCATGTATGCCCGAGCACTGCGCCAGGTTGGGCAATACGCTGCTGCCAGCGATGAGTTTGTACAACTGGCAAGGGAAAAAGGGGCGACCAGTAAATGGAACCGTTATGCCGCGGCGGCGTTGTTACAGGCGGGGAAAACAAGCGAAGCGGAAAGCGTCTTTGAGCACTATATTCAGGCCAGAGCAAGCCATCTGCCTCAGTCATTCGAAGAGGGGCTGCTGGCGCTTGATGGGCAAATATCTGCCGTTAATCTACCGCCTGAGCGCCTTGACTGGGCATGGGAAGTTGCCGGCAGACAGTCCGGTATCGAGCGCGATGAATGGGAACGCCGGGCGAAGTGGGGGTATCTTGCCGATAATTATCTCCTCGACTGGCTTGAATGCCGTGGAGAGCAGGCCGACGAACCGATGTATCGGTTGGCCGATATATCGCATGTCGAGCAGTTTTTCCAACGGCTGCAGCTCGATAAGCGTGGTTGCATTGTTGTATCGGCTCATATGGGCGCAATGTATGCCGGGCCGATGATCCTCTCCTTGCTGGAAATGAACAGCAAATGGGTGGCTTCCACGCCTGGCGTGCTCAAAGGGGGCTACGGTGAGCGGTTGATTTCGGTTAGTGACAAAAGCGAAGCGGACGTGGTCAGAGCCTGCATACAGACCTTGCATAGTGGGCAGTCGCTTGTTGTGGCGATCGACGGCGCGCTGAATTTGAGCGCGCCGACTATCGACTTTTTCGGCCAGCAGATTACCTACTCCACCTTTTGCTCTCGACTTGCCTGGAAAATGCACTTACCCACCGTATTTGGTGTTCCGGTGTGGCGAGACGGGCGCATCCATTTTGTTTTGGAGAAAATGGTCGATCCGCAGAGGTTCGAAAGCCAGTCTTCTTTTATTGAGCGCTGGAAAGACAATTACCTGAAATGTGTAACCCAAATCCTGAATAGCGGGCCTGAAAATCTGAGACTGTCGGGGGGGATTTGGCGAAATATCACGCGCAGGGATGAAACATCTTCGGGCTGAAAAGACGTTTGCCCCGTGATGCCTTTGGCGCACCAGGCGGGGCCGCCCGCTAAGTAAAACTGAGTTATTCGATTTAGAAAGCATCCGTTCATTAACGTTCGGGTGCTTTTTTCGTTCTAACGAGCTGAAAAACGGAGAATTATATAATAGCTACGTTATACCTGATTGTGGTTCTGTTTGTCTGAGGGTTACCAGAAGACAGTATCCTGAAGTCATCCCTTAGCGATGTTAAATAGCGGCATCGAAATCCGCTGGTAGCGTACTGTTACCTGTGCCCAGGCTGCGTTGCATTAATACCGTATCAAGCCAGAGCCCATGCTTGAATCCAATGTTCGTCAGCGTGCCTATTTTCGTAAATCCGGCCTGCTGATGGACTTTCAGCGATCCCTGATTATTGCTGTCGCCGACGATAGCGATCAACTGCCGATAACCCTGCGTTTCAGCCCACTCAATTACATGGCGTAGCAACGCTTTTCCCACCCCCTGACGCTGTGCCGTCGGGTCAATATAAATCGAATCTTCGAGGGTATAGCGATAGGCATAACGCTCGCGGTAGCGGGTGAGATAGCAATACCCGATGACCTTATCTTCTTGCAATGCGACAACCCACGGCAGTCCCAGACTGCGGATTTTTTCCAGACGATCCTGCATCTCGCGGGTATCCGGCGGGTCAGTTTCAAAGCTGCCGGTACCGTGATTAACATGATGGGCGTAGATATCGCGTATGGCGGGGATGTGTTTTTTTTCAGCGTTAACGATTTTCATTGACCAGCTCCCATTGGCATCTTTGTCCAAATTACCTCAAAGGCTGGAGAGAAGGTAAGTGCAAAAAATTATGCGTCTATACCCGTCATTCTTTAAGCTGCATGTGCGTTGGCTACGCTAGCTCGCCTCAGTCACATAGTTCGCTATGCTCCTGGGGATTTACTCACTTGCCGCCTTCATGTAACTCGAATTATTTAGGGTATATAAATTATTTTCAATGTAAATAAGCTTTCAAATTGTAAGGGTAAAGTGAGTGTGGTTGATACTGTCAATAATACGCAAGAGTGGTAAATATTTTAGCGAGTCGAGCAATGCACAATTCTTCGCGCACGTATTATGGCGGATACCAAAATACCAATTTTGGTAGATTTCAATGATAGGTTAAGAAGTCATTTGATTTTATTGAGTTTTTACTGTACTTAGTTCTGCTTATGACTGTACCTTTAATTTCATTTTATCGACCCTGTTCGAAACTTAAAATTAGGTTATATTATTTACATTGTTATCTTTGTTGTTATCAGGGGCATTATTATCAGAACTTTCTCTATCCGCACACAATAGTTACCATGCAAACAGTTGCGCGGTGTAGCTATGCCAACCAGCAATAGTTATCATCGTCACAAGGTTTCGTCATGCAAACTTAATCTAAATCCAGAATTCAATCCCAAGAGTATTAGGATTATTTAGTCTAAAATACTTTTTTGTCTAAGAGTTTTCGTATCGCATAGCCACGAACTACGCTGAGTGATAAAATTTTCGAGTTTACGCCTGCTTTCCCACGATTAGAGGGCGAGGCGCGGGTAGTCAATAAGACGAAAGAGTTAATTGCTTCATAACCCTATTGCAAAATAAGCGGCAGTGCATCTTACATGGTCGGGTATCGTTAGTAACCGACTGTAATATATTGAAAACGCTTATTTTTACTCTGATGTAAGTTATAAGGGCAGATATGTTAAGTATGCGTCGACATGCCAACTTCATTAAACGTTTTAAGTCTTTAAGCTGTTTATTTACGGCAAGCGTTCTTTTCCCTATGCAAATCTCTGCAGCGACATCAGATTATGACGCTTTGGTTATTGAAGCGCGGGGTGGTAATAGTGCACCGTTATTGCGTTATCTAAATAGCTGCGCGGAATAGTAGATCACTGAAAGGGAACTCAGCCCGGATTGTGCGATCTGATCAATCGCCAAACCAACCAAAACCACCAACCGGACTGAGCGATGCCGATCATAGCACCAATACCCCGTGGCGAACGACGCCTGATGCAGAAAGCTATTCATAAAACGCGCGATAAAAATCATGCCCGCAGACTCACGGCCATGCTGATGCTTCATCGGGGTGAACGGGTCAGCGATGTTGCCAGAACTCTCTGTTGTGCCCGTTCATCCGTTGGTCGCTGGATTAACTGGTTTACGCACTCAGGTATTGAAGGCCTGAAATCCTTACCCGCAGGGCGCTCCCGACGCTGGCCTTTTGAACATATCTGCACCCTGTTACGTGAGCTGATAAAGCATTCTCCCGGCGATTTTGGTTATCAACGTTCACGCTGGAGCACCGAATTACTGGCAATAAAAATCAATGAGATAACCGGTTGCCAGTTACATGCAGGAACCGTTCGCCGCTGGTTGCCATCTGCGGGGCTTGTATGGCGCAGGGCCGCGCCAACTCTGCGTATCCGTGACCCACATAAAGATGAAAAGATGGCGGTAATCCACAAAGCGCTGGATGAATGCAGCGCAGAGCATCCGGTATTTTATGAAGATGAAGTGGATATCCACCTTAATCCTAAAATCGGTGCGGACTGGCAGTTGCGCGGACAGCAGAAACGGGTAGTGACGCCGGGGCAGAACGAAAAATACTATCTGGCCGGCGCACTGCACAGTGGCACGGGTAAAGTCAGCTACGTGGGCGGCAACAGCAAAAGTTCAGCGCTGTTTATCGCTCTGCTGAAGCACCTGAAAGCCACTTACCGGCGGGCGAAAACAATCACGCTGATCGTTGATAACTACATTATCCATAAAAGCCGCGAAACACAGCGCTGGTTGAAAGCAAATCCCAAGTTCAGGGTAATTTACCAGCCGGTTTACTCGCCGTGGGTGAATCATGTGGAACGGCTATGGCAGGCACTTCATGACACGATAACCCGTAATCATCAGTGCCGCTCAATGTGGCAGTTACTGAAAAAGGTCCGCCATTTTATGGAAACCGCCAGCCCATTCCCCGGAGGAAAACATGGTCAGGCAAAAGTGTAGCGGTATTAGGCGCAGCTATTTAGAGGATCAGGGAAAGCAAAGCGCGCTAACGCCAAATCAGGTTGCCGACTGGCTGCAAGTTTCCAGTTGGGTTGATAACAACGATAAAGCCACTATTGAAATCTGGCGGCGCTATCGTGGGCAGATGGATGTGCCTGCACGCGGCAAAGTCGCCGCTGCACGTGCGTACCGTAACCAGAAAAACTGGAATGATTCATTGGCGGTATGGGAAAGCGTTTTACAGGAAGAGCCTGACAACGTTGACGTACGCACCGGCTGGATAATGACGTTGGCAGATGCTCGCTACAATCAGCAAGCCCTTACTGAAGCGAATAAATGGGCACAGGCACATCCGGGGGCTGACTCCGATGCGCTACTTGCCTACGTATATCATTCTCAGGGGAAAAACTGGGACGCGCTGTTGGTTGCCAGCCAGGCGGATGACGTTGATCCTGGCAACAAAAATGCAAAATCCACGCTGCTGTCTGCTCTGTCAGCAAACCGTGTTTCCGGACCCGCCTTAAATATGGCGGAGGTAGTGCCTACGGCAGATCCTGTGAAGCGTCGCCTTGAGCTTGATGCGGCCGCCGAAATGGTACGTTCCTCCTATACGTCCGCACGTAATGAAGAAGAGCGGTTTATCGTGGCGGATAAAGCGCTGGCCCGTTATGACCAGTTGCTGGCTGCCTGGAAGGATGAGCCGTCCGCGCAGAATGATGTCCGTCGGGCGAGAATTGACCGCATGGGCGCTTTGCTGGTTCGTAAGCGAACGTCTGAAGTGATTAAGGAATACGAATCGCTTTCTGCGAGCGGCGAAGTGCCAAACTACGCAAAACGCTGGGTAGCATCGGCATGGTTAAGCGAACGCCAGCCAGAAAAAACCGAAGCGATGCTGATGAGCATCTACTACCCGAATGGACCGATTCCCGTTACGCCGCTTGGTCCTGAGGATCAACAGGATCTGTTCTACGCGCATATCGATAATGAAAACTTTGATGCCGCTAAAAAACAGGCCGAAAACCTAATCAAAGAGAGTCCGTACCTGCGACGCATCTATGGTTCGCCAACGCCGCAGCCTAACGATAACTGGCTGCTCGGACAGTCGATGCTGACGCAATATTATATCGCTGCCAATGAGCTACCTGAGGCTGAAAAGCTCGCTGAGCATCTGGCGCGAACAGGTTCAGGTAACCAGGGGCTGCGCATATCTTATGCCTCCGTTCTTGAAGCGCGTGGCTTGCCGCATGCGGCGGAGAAAGAGCTGAAGCTGGCGGAAGTGATTGAGCCAAGTAACCTGGAACTGGAGCGTCAGCAGGCTTATGTTGCGTTGGATCTCCAGGAATGGAGGCAGGCCGATGAACTGACGGATGACGTCATCGCCCGTAGCCCGGATGATGAAGCGACGCTGCGCCTCGCGCGTATTCGTGATGTCCACAAAATGTCGGAAGTGCGCATTAGCGGCACACAAGGGATCTCGTCCGATAGCCCGGTCAGCGGTAAGAATGACTTCAACATCAATACTGCCATTTACAGTCCGCCAATTAACGACAACTGGCGATTGTTTACTGGATTCAACTTTGCTACCGGCGAATTTGAGGAAGGTAAAGGTATCAGCCGCGATCTGGCGGCGGGGGCGGAATGGACTTCCCGCGACTACTGGGCAGAAATGGAAGTCTCTGGCCGAAATTATGGCGATGGTCAGAAAATTGGCGGTCGTCTTTCCGGCTGGCATGACTTCAATGACAACTGGCGCGTAGGCGGTTCGGCCGAGCGCTTGTCGCGTAATACGCCACTGCGCGCGCTGCGTAGCGGCGTGTATGCCAACGGCGGCGATATGTTTGTTCGCTGGTATCAAAACGAACGACGTGAATATCAACTGTCGTTTGCCGCATCACATTTCTCAGATGGTAACGATCGCATCGAATACGGACTCAGCGGAAAAGAGCGCATGTGGACAACGCCGCGCTTCACCCTGGACTTTACCCCGGGCATCGGCGGGAGCACCAACACCAAAGAGAATGTGCCGTATTACAACCCGAAGAGTGATTTTTCCGTGGTACCGGGTCTGAGCGCGGAGCAGGTTCTTTACCGCCATTATGACACCGTGTGGACGCAGCAAGGTCTGGCTGGCGTAGGTGGCTATTGGCAGCAAGGCCAGGACGCTGGTGCCATCGTTCAGGTGGGATACGGACAACGGCTCAAATGGAACAACGTCGTAGATGGCGGGGTGATGCTGATTTGGGATAAACGCCCCTACGACGGTAAACGTGAGCGGAATATCTCCCTCGCTTTCGATTTAAATGTCAGGTTTTAAGGATTGTTCATGCTGAAAAGATGCCTGTGGCTTAGCGCATTAATCGCTGGCTGGTTGATGATTACCGCGTGCAGTAGCGCGCACAATACAACGCCTCGCTACGTTCCTCCCGCAGAGAGAACGCCGCTGACGGCGGATCATCCGTGGCCGAAAAATAGCTTCCTGGTGCTCGGCTACCACGATGTCGAGGATGGTGCCGCCGACCAGCGCTATCTTTCTGTGCGCACCAGCGCGTTGAGCGACCAAATGGCCTGGCTGCGTGATAATGGCTATAACCCGATCAGCGTGCAGCAAATCCTGGACGCCCATGACGGTAAAATCGTGTTGCCGGAAAAAGCGGTATTACTCACCTTTGATGACGGATATAGCAGTTTTTATACCCGCGTCTGGCCGCTGCTGAAAGCCTACAACTGGCCTGCGCTTTGGGCGCCGGTGGGGAGTTGGGTTGATGCTCCCGCCAACAAAAAAGTCGATTTTGGCGGCTTAATGACGGCGCGAGATAAATTCGCCACCTGGAAAATGGTCGAAGAGATGGGCAAATCACCGTTGGTGGAAGTCGGTGCGCACACCTGGAATTCGCATTTCGGTGCACAAGCCAACCCGCAGGGAAGTAAAGAACCGGCGGTGGCGAACCGCCTGTATGATAAGAAAACCGGCACTTACGAAACGGATGAACAGTACACGCGCCGTATAAACGCGGATATCTCTCTCATCACCAACAAGATCAAATCGGTGACCGGGAAATCACCGCGCGCGTGGGTCTGGCCGTACGGTGCGGCCAATGGCACAACGTTAAACCTGGCTAAAGAGCATGGCTATAAGATGGCCTTCACGCTCAACGAAGGGTTGGCGAATGCCGCGTTTCTTGATGACATCCCGCGCGTGCTAATCTCTGATAACCCCTCTCTTAAGCGCTTTGCCAGCCAGGTCGCTCAGGTACGTGAACCGCAGACGATGCGCGTGATGCATGTCGATCTGGATTACGTGTATGACAAGGACCCTGCTCAGCAGAAGCGAAACATCGACAAACTTATCCAGCGCGTTTATGACATGCGTATTTCTCATGTCTTCCTGCAGGCCTACGCCGATCCGCAGGGTGACGGAAATATTCGTGAGCTCTATTTCCCTAACCGCTGGCTGCCGATGCGTGCCGACCTCTTTAACTATATCTCCTGGCAGTTACAAACGCGGGCAGGGGTGACGGTGTATGCCTGGATGCCGGTTCTGGCTTTCGATCTCGACGCTTCCATCCCACGCGTAACTGCCTGGGATCCGAAAACGGGACGTACAGCGATCAACCGCGAGAATTATGTCCGTCTGTCCCCCTGGAGCAGCGAAGCGCGTCAGCGCATCACTGAAATCTATGAAGACCTGGCCAAACACGCCAGCTTCAAAGGGATTTTGTTCCATGACGATGCTTTCCTGACGGACTTTGAAGACGCGTCACCGGAGGCGTTGGCTGCCTACCGCGCCGCAGGGCTTCCCGGAAGCATTGAGCAAATCCGTAGCAATCCACAGGCGTTCGAGCGCTGGACGCGACTGAAAAGTAAGGTGCTGATCGACTTCACCAAACAACTGACCCAGGCGGTGCGTAATATTCGCGGTCCGCAGGTGCAGACGGCGCGCAATATTTACGCCATGCCGGTACTGGAGCCGGAGAGTGAAGCCTGGTTTGCGCAGAACCTGAATGATTTCCTCAATACCTATGACTGGACGGCACCGATGGCGATGCCTTTCATGGAGCAGATCCCGGCTAATGATGCCAACGCCTGGCTCGACAGATTAGTGAATGCCGTTGCACAAACGCCCGGCGCGCTGGACAAAACCGTGTTTGAACTACAGGCACGAGACTGGCGTAAATCCGGGGACGAGGCTGAAATCAGCGGAAAACAAATAGCCGAATGGATGCGCCAGCTGAAATTAAGCGGTGCAGGTAACTACGGCTATTACCCGGATGATTTCATCAGCGACAAACCTGAGATGTCAGAGATTCGCTCGACGTTCTCCTCATACTGGTACCCGCAAAAATGACCGATCGCATAATTGCTTTCCTGATACTTTGCCTGATGTTCAGCCTGCCGTTTGGCGTGGCGGTCATCTTTACAGGTGAAGTGATGTTGAACTTCGTCTTCTTCTGGCCCTTGTTTATGTCTGCTTTGTGGATAAGCGGCGGGGTCTATTTCTGGTTCTACCGTGAGCGTCACTGGAAATGGGGAGATGACACACCGCCACCGACGCTGGAGGGGAATCCGCTGGTTTCCATTCTGATCCCCTGTTTTAACGAAGGGATCAATGCGCGCGAAACCATTGAGGCCGCGCTGGCGCAGCGATATAAAAATATTGAAGTGATTGCCATCAACGATGGTTCAACGGATGACACCCACGACGTGCTGGAACAACTGGCGGTGGAATACCCCAGTCTGCGGGTGATTCATCTGGCTGAAAACCAGGGCAAAGCGCTGGCGCTCAAGACCGGGGCAGCAGCGGCGCGCAGTGATTACCTGGTGTGTATTGATGGCGATGCGTTACTGGACCGTGATGCCGTTGCCTATATTGTGGCGCCGCTGATCCAGTTCCCGCGCGTCGGTGCGGTGACCGGGAACCCACGTATTCGAACCCGCTCCACCTTAATCGGTCGGGTGCAGGTCGGGGAGTTTTCTTCCATTATCGGCTTGATTAAGCGCACTCAGCGAGTTTATGGGCAGATCTTTACCGTTTCCGGCGTGGTTGCTGCGTTTCGTCGTCGCGCGCTGGCCGAGGTCGGTTACTGGAGCCCGGACATGATCACCGAAGACATCGATATCAGTTGGAAGCTGCAATTGCGCCACTGGTCGATATTCTTTGAGCCGCGCGCACTGTGCTGGATCCTGATGCCTGAAACGTTAAGAGGGTTATGGAAACAACGACTGCGCTGGGCGCAAGGCGGTGCGGAGGTGTTTATCGTGAACATGCGCCGCCTGTGGTCATGGGAATATCGCCGTATGTGGCCGCTGTTTTTTGAGTTCTGTTTTTCTACCACCTGGGCGTTTGCCTATGCGATCAGTATCGTGCTGTTCCTGTTAGGGCTGATGATCCCGATGCCGGACTCGCTGTATGTACAACATCTGTTCCCGCCGGCCTTTACTGGGCTTATCCTCGGTGTGGTGTGCTTGCTGCAGTTTGCGGTGAGTCTGATGATTGAGCGGCGCTATGAAAAAGGCATTGGCGCGTCGTTGTTCTGGATTATCTGGTTCCCGGTGGTGTACTGGATGCTAAGCCTGTTCACCACGCTGGTCGCTTTCCCGAAAGTAATGCTCAAACGCAAACGCGGCAGGGCGCGTTGGGTGAGTCCCGATCGTGGAATTGGGAGGATCGAATCATGAGCCAGCCGCTGATCTTTACGGAGCAGCGTTTGCTGCCGCGCATCATTGACGTGCTGTTAACGCTTTTTGCCTGGGTTGGTTTTTTATATTTGATCTATAAAGGGCTGATCACCGCTCTGGCGCACTCACCTTATATAGGCGTGCGACCCTTTTTCACCACGCTGGATACGGTCACGTTTTACATCCTTGTCGCGCTGGTCAACGGACTGGTGCTGATTGGTTGGGCGAAGTACAACCAGTTTCGTTTTCGGGTGGAACGTCGCAGTCGCAGGCCCGGACTGGAAGACCATGAGCTGGCGGAAAGTTTACGTATTACCCGGGAACTGGTGACAGAGCTGAACAAAGCGCGGGTGCTGACGGTTCACCATCATGAAAGTGGTGAAATCAGTCATATCGATGTGGACAGGGACATCGCCGATAACCGTCTACCGCCGCCGACGCCTGCGATGCTGGAGTATTTGCCGCCAGAGCCGCAGCCATCGTTGCAGAAAAGGCCTGAGTGATATTTCTACTTTCAGCTGCTTCCTTCAGCCTCGCACAGGTCTATGATTAGACCCAGACAATAAAAAAATGCGAGGCAATGTCGTGGATAAGGAACTACTGGATGCCGGTTACCGGGCCTATACCGGCGAGAAGATTGACGTCTACTTCAATACGGCGATATGTCAACATTCGGGCAACTGCGTACGGGGAAGCGCAGCGCTTTTTAACCTGAAACGTAAACCGTGGATCATTCCAGATGAAGTGGATGTCGCGACGGCCATTAAAGTGATTGATACCTGTCCGAGCGGTGCGCTGAAATATCGCCAGAAATGAGTGAGGGGACCATGGAAATTCTTGCAGGCCACAACAAATTTTATGTTAACGATGCCGAAGGCAATCAGGTTGCCGAGATTGTCTTCGTGCCGACGGGTGAGCATTTGAGCATCATTGAACATACCGATGTCGACCCCAGCCTGAAAGGCCAGGGGGTCGGTAAACTGCTGGTGGCGAAGGTGGTGGAGAAAATGCGCGCCGAAAACCGCAAAGTTATTCCGCTGTGCCCGTTTGCCAAACATGAGTTTGATAAAACCCGCGAGTATGACGATATTCGCGCCTGATAATCTTACGTACGCCGGAAGGCATGACCGCCGTCCGGCGCATCACTCCCGATGCAGCAAATCCTGATAAATTCCCGTCAATACACCTTGTGGGCCAAACTCTTTTTTAATCCATTGGGTTACACGACCGGTGGCCGAATGCTGGGTCGCCAGCAGCATCCGTGAATCCTGACGCGGGTTGTGGATCTGCCGTGTGACCAGCAACGACTTTTCCATCGCCTCGCGCACCATATAGTCCGGCAGAAAACCGATGCCCTCACCCAGGATCTGGCACTGGCATTTGGTATTAAAATCAGGAACCAGAATCGACTCCTGTCCGTGTAACAGCCAGCCGACCTTCTTGTTGATGGTGTGCGCGGTGTCTTCCACCATGATGTTCGGGTACAGGCGCAGCTGGCTCTCAGAAATCGGTTCAGGCATAAAAGCCAGCGGATGATCCGGGGCAATCGCAAACGACCAACGGATCGCGCCGATCTCGGTGTAATCAATTCCCCCGCCGTCCAGTAACGTATCCGGCGCGCCGATAGCGATGTTGGCGAGGTTGTTAATGATCGAATCCCAGACGCCGTTATACACCTCGGTGGTGACGGTTATCTGGCAGGTTGGAAACTGTTTCTTGAGTACCTGCAGCAGTCGTGCCGTATGTTGAGGGGTATACAACAGTTGATTAATACAGATGCGTACCCGGGCTTCAATGCCCTGAGCAATGGTATCAATACTGCGCTTGATGGCGTGGAAATCGTTGAGCAGGTCGGTCGCCTTGCGAAACAGATAGCGTCCGGACTCAGTCAGCTCAATGCTGCGGGTACTGCGGGTAAACAGCACCACGTCGAGCCCCAGCTCCATGCGCTTAATGGTGTAACTAATTGCTGATGTGGTTAAGCCAAGTTCCTCAGCCGCCTTGCTGAAGCTGCTGTAGCGGGCTGCCATCGTAAATGCCAGCAGGTTTTCCTCGGTAAAAATTGAATTCATCTTCCTCCCCTCCGGCGACAAACGCGCATCTGCGACGCGATGATTGTTGAATGTATTTGTAATCCTTATGCAGAGCAATCAGTTTTGAACAGAATTTAACACTAGTTTTACAATTGATTTGAAGGCAATCACACTTCTGTATATTAATTGCAGGCCGCTATCCGTGTAGCATCACGCCTGATTTTCCTGACAACTGATTAATGGCTAAAAGCGGCTCTGTCATAAGGAAAAGATTGCACTACAGCACGTTTTGTTCTCATTGTTAAATTTGATTCAATAATCGACACGCTTACGATGAATGAAATTTAAGCGGATATTATTCTCTGCACTCTGTTGCTATTCTCAGCTTATCGGATATTTAAAAAGTCTAAAAAACTGCAGGAGAGCGATTATGTCAGAGAAAGAACTCATTACTGAATTTCTGCTGGCGGCAGAGCAGGGTGATGCCGATGGATTAAAATCCTGCCTGGCAAAAAATGTGGATATTAATGCCACTAACCGCCAGGGGCGCACTGCCATAATTATTGCCAGCCTGAATAAACATTATGACTGTGTTTCTTTATTGATTGCCGCCGGTGCTGATATTAATAAACAGGATCAAACCTGTTTTAATCCATTCCTGATTAGCTGTCTGACTAACGATTTAACGCTGCTGCGTACCGTATTACCGGCCAACCCCGATCTCAATTGCCTGAGCCGTTTTGGCGGCGTTGGTATTACGCCAGCCAGCGAAAAAGGTCATGTAGAGATCGTGCGCGAACTGCTGCTGCGTACCGATATCAATGTTAATCATACCAACTTTGTCGGCTGGACGCCGTTACTGGAAGCCATCGTGCTTAATGACGGCGGCGCGAAACAGCAGGAAATCGTCAAGCTGCTGCTCGACCATGGCGCAAACCCGCACATGACGGATAAATACGGTAAAACCCCGCTGGAGCTGGCGCGGGAGAAAGGATACCACGAAATTGCCGAGCTGCTGATTGCGGCCGGAGCCTGACAGAGGAGCGCCACTATCGCTACGCCATCACGGCGATGCGTACGGGCGCTAACCGCAGACGGCGCGTTTCTGGCTTTCCGGGGAACGGGACGGGTTGAACAGGTTTTTTCCCGCGCGGTAAACCTGTTGATACCCGAACAGCAGCGGTTGCTGACGTTACTGAGTGAAGGTAGTGATAACGCGCCTAACAGCTGTCGGCTGGCGCTGACGCATTGTGAAGAGCTGTTTCACCCCGGTGAGAGAGTCAGTTTTACCGAATCGGGGATAGCCGTTGGCAACGATAAATGGATAGAAACTTCCGGTTGTCTGCCGTGGCGCATACCACGGTGGAGGCTTGATGCAATAAGCCTTGCTGCAATCCGCTGGCTGCGCTGGGAAGAGGTTATCCGCCAACAGCTAAGAAGCGCTGACACATTATTTCTGTACCAGGGGGATAACCCGTTTTATCTGGAAATCACCCGCCAATTACTTAATCGCCGGCAAACATTACTGGCGGCGTTGCATACAGGAGAAAATATCTCTACAGCGGTCAGCCATTTAATTGGTCTGGGGATTGGTTTGACGCCTTCATCTGATGATTATTTAGTGGGTTTAAGCACTATTTTATTTATTCCTGGACATCCGCTGGGGAAATATCGTGATGATTTTTTAGCAGCCTTACAACGTGCCGGAAATAATACCACGCTACTCAGCAAAATAACGCTAGAGGAAGCCTTTCATCAACGTTATCGGGAAAGCGTCGGACGGCTGCTGAACCATATTATTACTGAGCAACAACCCGTTTCTACGCAATATATTACTGACATTAAAAATATCGGCTCAAGTTCTGGCTGCGACATGCTGTATGGCATGGCGGATGCCTGCGCCCTGAGCCACAGGTCCGGAGGGAATTATGTCGATCAGGATAGTTGTTAAAAAGAATACGTATTTTGATTCTGTCTCACTGATGTCTATCTCCACACGCGCAAATAAGCTCGATGGCGTTGAGCAGGCGTTCGTGGCTATGGCGACAGAAATGAATAAGGGCGTACTGAAGAATCTCGGTCTGCTCACGCCTGAACTTGAAGAGGCGAAAAGTGGCGACCTGATGATTGTCATTAAAGGTGCCAGCGAGGCGGCGAACGATCAGACGCTGGTGGCGATTGAAGACTTGTTTACGCATAAAGAGCAAGGGGGGCAGCATGAAGCGCGCTATGCCACGCTTGCCAGTGCGAAGAAGCATGTTCCTGACAGCAACCTGGCGGTGATCTCGGTCAATGGTCTGTTTGCCGCGCGTGAAGCGCGTCAGGCGCTGCAAAATAACCTCAACGTGATGCTGTTCTCTGACAACGTCTCTCTTGAAGACGAACTGGCGCTCAAGCAGCTGGCGCATGAAAAAGGGCTGCTGATGATGGGGCCCGATTGCGGAACCGCCATTATTAACGGCGCGGCGCTGTGTTTTGGCAATGCGGTGCGTCGCGGCAACATCGGAATTGTTGGCGCCTCCGGTACCGGTAGCCAGGAGCTGAGCGTACGCATTCACGAGTTTGGCGGCGGGATTTCCCAACTGATTGGCACCGGTGGACGCGATCTGAGCGAAAAGATTGGCGGCCTGATGATGCTTGACGCGATTGGTATGCTGGAGGCCGATCCGCAAACCGAGATCATCGCGCTTATCTCCAAACCTCCTGCGCCAACAGTAGCGCGCAAGGTGCTGGAACGTGCGCGCGCCTGCCATAAGCCCGTCGTGGTGTGTTTCCTCGGACGTGAAGCCGCGCCTGCGGATGAAAACGGTCTGCTGTTTGCACGCGGCACTAAAGAGGCGGCGCTGAAAGCGGTACTGCTGACTGGCGTGAAAAAAGAGAGTCTGGATCTGCATCCGCTCAACTGGCCGCTGATTGAAGAGGTCCGCGCCCGCCTGACCCCGCAGCAAAAGTACATTCGCGGCTTGTTCTGTGGCGGCACGCTGTGCGATGAGGCGATGTTTGCTGCCATGGAAAAACATGCGGAAGTTTACAGCAACATTCATCCGGATCCGGCTTTTCGCCTGACAGATCTCAACCGCAGCGTGGGACATACCTTCCTTGATTTCGGAGATGACGATTTTACCAACGGTAAACCGCACCCGATGATCGATCCAACCAACCGCATTAGTCGTCTGTTGCAGGAAGCACGCGATCCTGAAGTCGGCGTGATTGTTATGGACTTCGTTCTTGGATATGGATCACATGAAGATCCGGTTGGCGTGATGATCGAGGCGATCGTCGAAGCCAAAGCGATCGCCGCCGCAGAGGGGCGTCCGCTTGAGATCCTCGGCTACGTGCTGGGAACCGATCTCGATACGCCGTCGCTGGAAAAACAGTGCCAGATGCTGACCGATGCAGGCGTGATCTGGGCGAGCAGTAGCACCAATACCGGATTGCTGGCGCGTGAATTTATCTGTAAAGGGGAGGAAGCCTGATGAGCCAGACACTGTTTAACCAGCCGCTGAACGTGATTAACGTCGGCATCGCGATGTTCAGCGATGACCTGAAAAAGCAGAATGTTCCCGTGACCCAGCTCGACTGGACGCCGCCGGGCCAGGGCAACATGCAGGTCGTGGCCGCACTGGACGAAATTGCCGATTCGCCGCTGGCTGACAAAATCGCTGCCGCTAACCAGCAGGCGCTGGAACGCATTATCCAGTCGCATCCGGTGCTGATTGGCTATGACCAGGCGATCAACGTCGTGCCGGGCATGACCCGCAACACCATCCTGCACGCCGGACCGCCCATCTGCTGGGAAAAAATGTGCGGCGCAATGAAGGGCGCGGTCACCGGGGCTTTGGTGTTTGAAGGACTGGCGAAAGATCTGGATGAAGCCGCCGACCTGGCCGCCTCGGGTGAAATCATCTTCTCACCGTGCCACGAGCATGACTGTGTCGGTTCGATGGCGGGTGTGACGTCGGCGTCGATGTTTATGCACATCGTCGAGAACAAAACCTACGGCAACCGCGCATATACCAATATGAGCGAGCAGATGGCGAAGATCCTGCGCATGGGCGCGAACGATCAGAGCGTTATCGATCGCCTGAACTGGATGCGCGATGTGATGGGACCGATGCTGCGCGACGCCATGAAGCTGGCGGGCGAAATCGATCTGCGCCTGATGCTGGCGCAGGCGCTGCACATGGGCGATGAGTGTCATAACCGCAACAATGCCGGGACGGCGCTACTGATACAGGCACTGACGCCGTGGATTATTCAGACCGGCTATCCGGTTGAGCAGCAGCGTGAGGTATTCGAGTTCGTCCTCAGCAGCGATTACTTCTCCGGACCGACCTGGATGGCGATGTGTAAAGCCGCAATGGATGCCGCACACGGGATCGAATACAGCACCGTAGTCACGACGATGGCGCGTAACGGCGTTGAATTCGGTCTGCGCATCAGCGGCTTACCGGGTCAGTGGTTTACCGGTCCGGCGCAGCAGGTGATTGGCCCAATGTTTGCGGGCTATAAGCCCGAAGATTCCGGACGTGATATCGGTGATAGCGCAATTACCGAAACCTACGGCATCGGCGGTTTTGCCATGGCCACGGCACCGGCCATCGTGGCGCTGGTGGGCGGTACGGTTGAAGAGGCGGTCGATTTCTCTCGCCAGATGCGTGAAATCACTCTCGGCGAAAACCCCAACGTTACCATTCCGTTACTTGGTTTTATGGGCGTACCGACCGCTATCGACATTACGCGCGTGGGTAGCACCGGCATTCTGCCGGTGATTAACACCGCAATTGCGCACAAAGATGCGGGGATCGGCATGATCGGTGCCGGAATAGTCCATCCGCCGTTCGCCTGTTTTGAAAAGGCGATCCTCAACTGGCGCGACCGCTACTGCCAATAACAACAATCGGGGCTAACGCTGTTAGCCCCGCAGTAGCGAAGCAAAAAACGTTGCTTACCTGCAGGGCTGGGCGATCCCCGGGATCGCAAACGATGCTTAACCTGTTAAGGATATTCCATGAACAGCATAAAACTAGAATGGAAACGTGGTGACTGGGCTGCTTACTTTGGGCTGATGACCAACAACCTGACTAACCTGCTGACAATGATGGGGCTGCTCATTTTTGTCGTCGGGATCCCTACCGAAATTGTCTATGGTCGCATTGCGCCTGCCTTTGGTCTGGCGGTGCTGGTGGCCAGCGTCTGCTACGCCTGGTTTGGCCTGCAGATGGCAAAGCACACCGGGCGTAAAGACGTGACGGCGCTGCCGTCCGGGCCGAGCGCACCGTCAATTTTTACCGTGACCTTCCTGGTGCTAATGCCGGTATATCAGCAAACCAAAGATGCCAACTTTGCTATCCAGATAGCCCTGGTGTGGTGCTTTGTGGAAGCGTTGATCCTGGTCGGCGGCTCCTTCCTGGGCGAGACCATCCGCAAGATGATCCCGCGTACGGTATTACTTTCTTGTCTGTCCGGTCTGGGACTGTTGCTGCTGGCGATGAACCCGATGCTGCAGGCATTTGAAGCGCCGACCGTCTCTTTCATCGTCTTGTTGTTGATCTTCATTAACTGGTTCGGTAAGAAGCCGATTTTTGCCCGCATCCCCACCGGTTTGCTGCTGCTGATTGCCGGTACAGCGTTGGCGTGGATCTCCGGTTTGCAAAGCCCGGAAGCCATTAAATCTTCGATGTCTTCCTTTGGCTTCAACCCGCCGGAAATCCATGTCGACAGCTTCCTGCAGGGTTTGCCGCACGCGCTGCCGTACCTGGCTTCTGCGGTTCCTTTGGGTCTGGCGAACTACATTTTTGACCTTGAGAATATTGAAAGTGCGCATGCGGCGGGTGATGAGTACAACACCCGTAAGGTCATGATGGCGAACGGTTTTGCCTCCATGCTCGGCTGCATGCTGGGCAACCCATTCCCGGTGACCGTATATGTTGGGCATGCGGGCTGGAAAGCGATGGGGGCCAGCATCGGTTATACCCTCGCTTCAGGCATCACCATGTTCCTGGTACCGCTGTTTGGGCTGGGGGCGTTTATGCTCGCGATTATTCCGATGACTGCGATAGTGCCGATTCTGGTGTTTATCGGCGTGGTGACCGCCAACCAGGTGGTGCGAGAGACGCCCAAAGTCGAGGTTCCCGTTATCTTTATCTGCTTGTTCCCGTGGATCGCTAACTGGGCGTTGACCATCGTCAACAGCGTGATGGGCGCCGCCGGAACATCCGCGGGGAAACTGGGTAGCGACCTGCTGCACAGCAAAGGTGTCTATTACGATGGGCTGGTGCATCTGGGAAGCGGCGCGCCGCTGGCCAGTATGCTGTGGGGCTGCGTCGCTATCTTCGCCATTATGAATAAGCCGCTGCGTGGGGCGATTGCCGCAGCTTTTGGCGCGCTGTTATCGCTGTTTGGTGTGATTCACTCTCCGGCGGTTGGCTTTGCAGAAGGCAGTTCGATGATGTTTGTTGTGGCCTACCTGATGATGAGCGGCATGTTTGTCCTCAAGCATGTTCTTGATAGCCGTGAAGCGGTGACTGCGCCTGAGCAGGAACCGACGAAAACGACCTGAATCGCCTGTAAGCGGAAGATAACACTATGAAAGAACTTGTGGTCGTTGCCATTGGCGGCAACAGCATTATCAAAGATAACGCCAGCCAGTCGATTGAGCACCAGGCTGAAGCGGTGAAAGCTGTGGCGGATACGGTGCTGGAGATGTTGGCATCGGACTACAACATTGTGCTGACGCACGGAAACGGGCCGCAGGTGGGGCTGGATCTACGGCGTGCGGAAATCGCGCATGAGCGTGAAGGGTTGCCGCTCACCCCGCTGGCAAACTGCGTCGCCGATACGCAGGGCGGGATCGGCTATCTGATCCAACAGGCGCTGAACAACCGCCTGGCGCGGCGCGGTGAGCAGAAGGCGGTTACGGTGGTCACGCAGGTGGAGGTCGACAAAAACGATCCGGGCTTCGCTAACCCGACCAAGCCTATCGGCGCGTTCTTTAGCGAAGCGCAGCGCGATGAACTGCAGCGGGTCAATCCGGGCTGGCGCTTTGTTGAAGATTCGGGACGCGGCTACCGCCGGGTCGTCGCCTCTCCGGAACCGAAGCGTATTGTCGAGGCGGAGGCGATCAAAACGCTGACCCAGCAAGGTTTTGTGGTGATTGGCGCGGGTGGCGGTGGGATCCCGGTGGTGCGTAGCGATCAGGGGGATTATCAGAGCGTGGATGCGGTGATTGATAAAGATCTCTCCACGGCTCTGCTGGCGCAGGAGATCCGCGCTGACATTCTGGTGATCACCACCGGCGTCGAGCAGGTCTGTATTCATTTTGGCAAACCCAACCAGCAGGCGCTGGATAAGGTGGATGTCGCAACGATGACCCGTTACATGCAGGAGGGACATTTCCCGCCGGGGAGCATGTTACCCAAAATCGTTGCCAGTCTGGCGTTCCTGGCGCGTGGCGGTAAGCGAGTGATCATCACCACGCCGGAATGCCTGCCGGCCGCACTGCGCGGCGAAACGGGCACCCATATTGTCCATTCCTGAGAGGAAATGTGAATGAAGGAAAGTAACAGCCGCCGTGAATTTTTAAGTCAGAGCGGAAAAATGGTGACCGCTGCCGCGCTGTTTGGCGCAGTGGCTCCGGTCGCGTATGCTGCTAATCCTGTCGGGAACACCTGCGGGGCGAAGAGCACAATGACGATTAACGATAAGCACTATTACCTGGATAACGTCCTGCTGGAAGCGGGGTTTGATTACGAAAACTCGGTGGTGGTGCATACCCGTACCGCGCTGCAAACCGTTGAAATTCAGGACGGGAAAATTGTTGCCCTGCGTGAGAATAAGCAGCATCCGGATGCGACGCTGCCGCACTACGATGCGGGTGGAAAGCTGATGCTGCCCGCCATGCGCGACATGCACATCCATCTGGATAAAACCTTTTACGGCGGTCCCTGGCGTTCGCTGAATCGCCCGGCTGGCACCACCATTCAGGATATGATCCGCCTTGAGCAAAAGCTGCTGCCTGAACTCCAGCCTTACACGCAGGAGCGCGCGGAAAAGCTCATCGATCTGCTGCAATCAAAAGGCACCTCGATCGCCCGCAGCCACTGCAATATCGAACCGGTTTCCGGGCTGAAAAACCTGGAAAATCTGCAGGCGGTGCTGGCGCGTCGCCAGCCGGGTTTTGCCTGTGAAATCGTGGCGTTTCCGCAGCATGGCCTGCTGTTATCGAAGTCTGAACCGTTGATGCGTGAAGCAATGCAGGCGGGGGCGCATTACGTCGGCGGTCTGGACCCAACCAGCGTGGACGGGGCGATGGAAAAATCCCTCGACACCATGTTCCAGATTGCGCTGGATTACGATAAAGGCGTGGATATCCATCTGCATGAAACCAGCCCGGCGGGCGTTGCGGCGGTGAATTACATGGTGGAAACGGTGGAGAAAACGCCGCAGTTGAAGGGCAAACTGACCATCAGCCACGCATTTGCGTTGGCAACGCTGAACGAACAGCAGGTGGATGCGCTGGCGAGCCGCATGGCGGCGCAGCAGATTACCATTGCCTCGACGGTGCCGATCGGAACCTTGCATATGCCGCTCAAGCAGCTGCGTGACAAAGGCGTGGAAGTGATTACCGGGACTGACAGTGTGATTGACCACTGGTCGCCGTACGGGCTTGGAGACATGCTGGAGAAGGCGAATCTGTACGCGCAGCTGTATATTCGTCCCAATGAACTCAACCTGTCGCGGGCGCTGTTCCTCGCCACCGGCGATGTGCTGCCGCTTAACGATAAAGGTGAGCGCGTCTGGCCGAAGGCGCAGGATGAAGCCAGCTTTGTACTGGTGGATGCCTCCTGCTCAGCGGAAGCGGTCGCGCGAATCTCCCCACGCACCGCGACCTTCCATAAAGGCCAACTGGTGTGGGGGAACGTGGCAAGCTAGCCTGGTTTGATGCGCAGCGGCAATCGCTGCTGCGCTCTCTGCTCGTTAACCGACGATACCCATATAGCCGTGAATCCCCATATATAAGCCGACCATCGCGATGAGCGCGCTGGAAAAATAGGGGGCTTTGCGTGCCAGTGTGTTAAATCCGCTCCAGCGTTTGGCCGCCTGCTGCACGCTGATTGCCGCTCCCACGCCCACCGTTACCAGCGTTAGCGCCAGCCCGAGGCTGAAGCACAGCACCATGGTGGCACCCAGCGTGAAGGCTTTGAGCTGGATGCAAATAAGCAGTACCGTAATGGCGGCAGGGCAGGGGATCAACCCGCCGGTCAGACCAAACAATAATATTTGGCCGTTGGTGACCTCTTTGCCTGCAAAGCGGCGCTGAATATCGGTAGCATGTGCCCGCTCGTGCGCGTCCTGATACGCTTTCGAACCCTCGCTCAGCCCTGCTAACGCAGCATGGTTATGATCGTGGTCATGTTCGTGATGATGATGGTGAGCTTCACCGTGGTTATGATGGTGGTGATGGTCATCATGATCATGGTGATGCTCATGATCGTGGTCATGATGCGTCTGGGTCAGCCAGTTCTGTTCTCCCTGCCAGGTTCGCCAGAACATCCAGAATGCGGTCCCGAGAATAATAATCGCCGAGACAAACTGCAGCCACGGCTCAACGGCCTGGGCAGTAAACGCTTTGCTGATATACATCCCGCCGAGCGCAATCAGCCATACCACTGCGGTATGCGACAGCGTTGCCGCCAGCCCCAGCATCACCGCCTGTTTGATGGTCCCCTTAATGGCAATAATAAAGGCCGCCATCATCGTCTTGGAATGCCCCGGTTCCAGACCGTGTAACACTCCTAATAGAATCGCGCTGGGAATGAAAAACCAGGCGTTGCCTTGCTGAAGAAGCGTAGAAAACTCACCCATGAGAATGATTCTTAGTTGTTTAATTTTGCCAGATTCTACTCCCCCCCAGTATTAAATACTACCCCCCAGTAGAATGACGATGGTATTGTCGCTACAGCCAGACGTTGAAAAGGTATTGCTATGTCACACACGATCCGCGACAAACAAAAGCTGAAAGCCCGAGCCAGTAAGATTCAGGGGCAGGTAGCGGCGTTGAAAACCATGCTGGATGAACCGCATGAATGCGCGGCGGTATTGCAGCAAATAGCGGCGATCCGCGGTGCGGTAAACGGGTTAATGCGCGAGGTGATTAAAGGTCATCTGACCGAGCACATTGTGCATCAGGGCGATGAAATTAAGCGCGAAGAAGATTTGGATGTGGTTTTGAAGGTACTCGATTCGTACATCAAATAAGTCAGTTTAACGGCTCATCCACATACTGATGAATGAGCCGTTAAAAACACGTTCTAGCCAAAAAACATCACAGATACGCACAGCAGACCGACAATCAGGGTGATCAGATTACCCACTGAACGGTACGGCTTTAGCGCCGGGATCAGATAGGTAGATAATGTCGGCATGATAAACAGAATCATGGCAATCAGCGGCCCGCTAATCGCGTAAATCATTGAAATTGCATTAGGGTTAATGCAGCAAATGATAAACGTAATGGTCGAAACCAGCATAATGGACAGGGCGCGGTTAAAGGCCCGGCTTTTCTTCACTCCCACCTGATGCAACGATGTTTTTACCACCTCGGTTGCCCCTTCAATCACGCCAAAGTAGGTGCCGAGGAACGATTTTGACATCGCCACGACGGCGACAATGATCCCAGAAATCGACAGCCATGCTGGTGCGTTTGGCATCATCGATAGCGCTGACAGAATGGTCACCCCTTCATTTTTCGCGTCCTCGATATAGTTTGTCGGAATCGAAAGCAAACAGCTGAAGACGAAAAACAGCACGCTCAGGCAGATGATGATGTAGGCTACCTTCATGATTTTTTTGCATTTACCCATGGCCTGCTCGCCATATTTCTCACGTCGGTCGATGGCGAACGTCGAGATAATTGGCGTATGGCTAAAAGCAAAAACCATCACGGGAATAGATATCCAAACCTGATGAAGCGTGTGCTGATCGAAAGACATCTGACCGGTGAGTAGCGTTGGCTGCCAGCTTCCGGTCAGGTAGAGCGAAAGGAACAAAAAGTACGCGATGAGCGGGAACACCAGAAAACCCATTACCCGAATGGTTGCTTGTCGGCCCATCAGAAAAATCAAGTTCAGCACCAGCACCACGCCAAGACTGACCAGCATGCGAACACGCAGATCGATGGCGATATGTTTTGCCAGTTGTTCAGTGAGTGAATTGGTTATCGCCACGGCGTAGATCAGCACCACCACAAAGAAGGCAATAAAATAGAGGGTCGTGATCAGGCTGCCTATCTTTTTGCCGTAGTAGTGCGTAACTGCACCAGTGATCCCTTCACCTGCCGAGGTTTTTGAGGACAGGATAAACTGGCACAGCGCCTTGTGCGGCCAGTAGGTTAAAGGCCAGGCGACGAGTGCGGTGATAAACAGTACCACTGCGCCTGCAGAACCCAGCTGTATGGGGAGGAAGAGGGTTCCTGCGCCGACGGCAGTCCCATATAGTGCGAAGCTCCAGAGAGTATCTTCTTTTGACCAAAATTTCGACATTATTTGAACGTATCAACTATAAAATAAACAAAAAGAAGCGCAATTTACCACAAATGGCAGGGGCTGGGGGAGGTGTCAACAAGCGGGCGAGTGAATGGATCAAAAGCCGGAACCGAGAAGATTCCGGCTATTGTTTGAATTATCAGGCAGTAACGCGCTGCTGGCGACGCTTCATAACGCGCTCGCGTAAAGTGTCATAAGCCCAGTTATAGAACATGGTGTATGGCAGGAAGAACAGGAAGAAACCTATTTCCAGCGTGAATGCCTGGAGCAGGCTGACGTTCAGCACATACGCCACGATGCTCACCCCGATGACAATAAAACCGCTCTCGAAGCCTAAGGCGTGGAATGCCCGCACTTTAGCCGTACGTTTTACCAGGTGCGACGGCCACAGTCGGTCAAACAGGGCGTTATAAATGATATTCCAGATCATCGCCGTCGTGGCGAGAAGAATGGTCAGTCCGCCCATTTCCAGCACCGAGCGCTGCATCAACCATGCGGTGGTTGGTGCGAGGATCGCGGTGGCAATGCCTTCAAAGCAGACGGCATGAAAAATTCGCTCCAGTAACGAGCGGCGTTGGACTGTATCGTGTTGCATAATCTAAAACCTTCTTTGATGCCCGGATAACGGAATGGTGGCAATTTTATCGTTTTATGTGATATCTAAAAGATAGTATCCATCGATAAAGTAGATAGTTCATGCGTTACTCTCCTGAAGCGTTAACGGCATTTGTGGAGACCGTTTCCTGCGGCTCATTTTCTGCTGCGGCCCGGCGTCTGCGTAAAAGTCAGTCCACCATCAGCACGGCCATTGCGCATCTGGAAGCCGATCTCGGTTTTGCGCTGTTTGACCGCTCATCACGTCAGCCGACGCTAACCGAAGAAGGTAAGCGGGTGCTGGGCTATGTGCAGGCAATTTTGACGGCCAGCGAACGTCTTGATGAGGCAGCGATTTCGCTGTCGGGTGAAACGGAAGCGCGTCTGACCTTCGTGTTGTCTGACACGCTGCATCCGGATGTGCTGGAAGAATTGATGGTGCAGTTTGACCACAAGTTTCCCCATACCGAGTTTGAATGTCTGATTGGCGAAGATGAAGACGTTATCGATCTGCTGCAAAAAGGACGTGCTCAGGTTGGGTTGATCGAAGCGCGGGAGGATTACCCGACCGACATGGGCGTCACGCGTCTGCCGATGCAAACCTGGATGGGATTATACGTTGCGGCATCACATCCACTGGCGACTCAAGAAAAAATGCAGTGGGAACAGCTACATACCTGGCGAGAGCTGCGGCTGAATACCTATCTGGAGAGCGGCACCAACGTGGCGCGCGGCCCCGTCTGGTCGGCGCCTAACTATTTGTTGCTGCTGAGTATGGCGGTGCAGGGATTCGGCTGGTGCGCGCTCCCTTGTGCGCTGGTGGAGGAGTTTGCGGCAGAAAAACCGCTGGTTCAATTGATGCTGCCTGGCTGGCCAAAGGCTATCTCTATCGATCTGCTGTGGAATAAGAAATCACCGCCTGGCGTGGCGGGAAGTTGGCTGCGCGACCATTTACAGCAGAGTGGCGTTCAGATGACCAATAAATGATACGAATTTCCTTTGTGATAAAAATCACCGTTTTTAAACAACCTTGATAACTCTTTTTAACAATCATCTACTATTGCGGTGTTATTTTGCGCTGAGGTGGTGATGAAAGAGGTTGTGATAGTCGGGGCGTTACGGACACCGATCGGCTGCTTCCAGGGGACGCTGGCGCGCCACTCTGCCGTTGAATTAGGTAGCATGGTAGTCAGGGCGTTACTGGAGCGCACGGGCGTGGACGTTCACGCTGTGGATGAAGTGATCCTCGGACAGGTGCTTACCGCAGGTGCCGGGCAAAACCCGGCGCGTCAGTCCGCCATCAATGGTGGGCTACCCAATACCGTCTCCGCCATCACCATTAACGATGTCTGCGGCTCGGGTCTGAAAGCGCTGCATCTGGCGACCCAGGCTATCCAGTGCGGCGAAGCCGACATTGTGATTGCGGGCGGACAAGAGAATATGAGCCGTGCGCCGCATGTCCTTACTGATAGCCGTACCGGCGCACAGTTGGGCAACAGTCAACTGGTCGACAGCCTGGTGCATGACGGCCTGTGGGACGCTTTCAACGATTACCATATGGGCGTTACCGCGGAAAATCTGGCGCGGGAATATGGCATCAGCCGTGAACTGCAGGATGCCTACGCACTGCATTCGCAGCACAAGGCGCGGATGGCAATTGACGCCGGGCGCTTTAAAGATGAAATCGTGCCGGTGGTAACGCAGCGTAATGGGCAATCGTTCGTGGTGGATACCGACGAACAGCCGCGCACCGATGCCAGCGCAGAAGGGCTGGCGCGTCTGGATCCGACCTTCGACAGGCTCGGTTCAGTAACCGCGGGCAACGCGTCATCCATCAATGATGGCGCCGCTGCGGTGATGATGATGAGCGAGGCCAAGGCCCTGGAGCTGAATTTGCCGGTGCTGGCCCGCATCCGCGCCTTTGCCAGCGTCGGGGTCGATCCCGCGCTCATGGGAATTGCGCCGGTGTACGCGACGCGCCGTTGCCTTGAGCGTGTGGGCTGGCAACTGGCTGATGTTGATCTTATCGAGGCCAACGAAGCCTTTGCCGCACAGGCATTGTCCGTTGGAAAAATGCTGGAGTGGGATGAACGGCGGGTGAATGTGAACGGCGGAGCCATTGCGCTCGGTCATCCGATTGGCGCATCTGGCTGCCGTATTCTGGTTTCACTGGTGCATGAAATGGTGAAGCGTCGGGCGCACAAGGGCCTGGCAACGTTATGTATCGGCGGTGGTCAGGGCGTGGCGCTCGCTATCGAACGAGATTAACCACCCGTAGTTTTCTCTGCTTAAACGCCTTTCCCGCTGTATATCCCCTGCATCTATAAAAAAGCCCTCCAACAGGAGGGCAAGGCCAGTTACAGAAACATACACTCTAAACTCTGCCAACGTATCAAAACGGCGTTTCATTTCATGTGATTAACAGCGCACTTTGCTATAAAAGGTGTGTGAACGGCGTGTGAGGCTGGCTGTATTTTCAATGTCTTATCCCTACCCTTCATGAACTACTCTTGTTTATTTTTATCTATCTAATTGTTTTAAATAATTTTATTGAAACCATTCCCGCGATTTATATGCGCTAGCGTGATCGCAATTACACTTTTGATAATAAGATGCAGAAAAAGTGAAACGTTGTTTTATTTATAATTGAAAACCCATTCCGGGAGGGATATCATGAGCGCATAAGATAAAACGGAACAGCGTTTTGCTATTCGTTTAAGCATTCACGGTCAATTTATCACTGGAGGTAAATGTGGACGTAAGACAAAGCATCCATAGTGCGCATGCGAAAACCCTGGACACTCAGGAGCTACGTAATGAGTTTTTGGTCGAAGAAGTGTTTGTCGCAGATGAATACACCATGGTCTACAGCCACATTGACCGCATCATTGTTGGCGGCATTATGCCAGTGGCCAAAACCGTCTCTGTGGGTGGCGAAGTCGGCAAACAGCTGGGCGTAACCTACTTCCTCGAGCGTCGTGAGCTGGGTGTGATTAACATCGGTGGCCCGGGCACGATTACCGTTGACGGCCAGTGCTATGAAATTGGTCATCGTGACGCGCTGTACGTCGGGAAAGGGGCCAAAGAAGTGGTATTCGCCAGCATCGATACGGCGAAACCAGCGAAGTTTTTTCTACAACTGCGCGCCGGCCCACACGACTTATCCAACCAAAAAAGTCACGCCAGCAGACGTTGCACCAGTGACGCTGGGCGATGACCTCACCAGTAACCGTCGTACCATCAACAAATATTTTGTGCCGGATGTGCTGGAAACCTGCCAGTTGAGCATGGGTCTGACCGAACTGGCGCCGGGTAACCTGTGGAACACCATGCCGTGTCATACCCATGAACGTCGTATGGAAGTCTATTTCTATTTCAATATGGAAGAAGATACCTGCGTCTTCCACATGATGGGGCAGCCTCAGGAAACGCGTCATATTGTGATGCACAACGAGCAGGCGGTGATTTCGCCGAGCTGGTCAATTCACTCCGGCGTTGGCACAAAAGCTTATACGTTCATTTGGGGCATGGTCGGCGAAAACCAGGTCTTTGATGATATGGACCATGTAGCGGTCAAAGATCTGCGCTAGTTGCGGGCGATAGCCGTGCCTGCTGCGGCGGGCATTATAAAAAATTAAGGATTTACAATGATTTTGAATGCATTCTCTCTTGAAGGTAAGGTCGCCGTTGTGACCGGTTGTGACACTGGCCTGGGTCAGGGTATGGCGTTGGGTTTGGCTGAAGCGGGCTGCGATATCGTGGGGATCAACATCGTTGAACCGACGGAAACTATCGAACGCGTGACCGCGCTGGGGCGCCGTTTTTTAAGTCTGACCGCCGACCTGCGTCAAATTGACGGCATTCCGGCGCTGCTGGAGCGCGCAGTGGCAGAATTCGGTCATATCGATATTCTGGTCAACAACGCAGGTCTTATCCGTCGTGACGATGCGATCGACTTCAGTGAAAAAGACTGGGACGACGTGATGAACCTGAACATTAAGAGCGTGTTCTTTATGTCTCAGGCCGCGGCGAAGCACTTTATCGCTCAGGGTAACGGCGGCAAAATTATCAACATCGCCTCTATGCTTTCTTTCCAGGGCGGGATCCGCGTGCCGTCTTACACCGCGTCTAAAAGCGGCGTAATGGGCGTCACCCGCCTGATGGCGAACGAGTGGGCCAAACATAACATCAACGTCAACGCAATTGCGCCGGGTTACATGGCGACGAACAACACTCAACAGCTGCGCGCTGATGAGCAGCGTAGCGCAGAAATTCTCGATCGTATCCCGGCGGGTCGTTGGGGTCTGCCGAGTGACCTGATGGGGCCGATTGTGTTCCTGGCATCCAGCGCATCTGACTATATCAACGGCTATACCGTTGCGGTAGACGGCGGCTGGCTGGCGCGTTAATCTGCTTTCCAGAACTGACAAACCCTGCCCTTTGGCAGGTTTTGTCAGTTAAACATAAGGTGAATGTAGCAATACACCGGAGGCGACATATTCATTCCCTCTGGAACAACATTATGCCGCCAGGCAGATTACGAACAGATAAAATTACGCAGGCAGAAAATCTTCGCGCATGGGCGTAAAGGTATCGAGTAGCGTTCCCGGTTTTAAACAGACGCAGCCATGCATAATGTTGGGTTGTTTATATAGGGTATCGCCTGCCCTAACGACATGCTTTTCTTCGCCGATGGTAAATTCAAACTCCCCAGACAAAACGTAAGTCAGCTGCTCATGCGGATGATTGTGCATCGGACCAATCGCGCCTTGCTCGAAGTTCACCTCAACCGCCATCATTTTACCGTCGTGAGCAAGAATGCGTCGGGTAACGCCATTGCCCAGATCTTCAAGGGTGGTCTCTTTATGAAAAATAAACATTCGGCCTTCCTGTAATTAAAACAATGTTTCATTAAACCTATATCAGAAAATTAAAAAAAGAAATGCACGCCAACAGATGTGGAAAGTTGATCACATCTTTGGTTCACTGGAGAGATAACAACAAATCAGGGGAAATGATGAAAACGATCGGTCTGTTAGGCGGTATGAGCTGGGAATCCACCATTCCTTATTATCGACTCATTAATGAAGGGGTAAAACAGCGTCTGGGTGGCCTGCACTCGGCACAGATTCTGTTGCACAGCGTAGATTTTCACGAGATTGAAGCCTGTCAGTCTGGCGGTGACTGGCAGCGGGCTGGGGAGATCCTCGCGCAGGCCGCCGCAGGGCTTCAGCAAGCCGGAGCGGAGGGGATTGTGTTGTGTACCAACACCATGCACAAAGTTGCTGAGGCGATTGAAACCGCCTGTGACGTGCCGTTCCTGCATATTGCCGATGCGACGGGTCGGGCCATACAAAAACAGCAGATGAGCAATGTGGCGCTACTGGGTACGCGCTACACCATGGAGCAGGATTTTTACCGCGGACGCCTACAGACTGAATTTGGTATTAGCACGCTTATTCCTGAGGCTGATGACCGTCAGAAAATAAACCAGATTATTTTCGACGAGCTGTGCCTCGGTGAGTTCAGCAACGCCTCCCGCGACTACTACCTGAGCGTAATTGATCAGTTGGCTAAACAGGGCGCTCAAGGGGTTATCTTTGGCTGTACCGAGATTGGTCTGCTGGTTCCAGCCGAGCTAAGTCCATTACCGGTTTTCGACACCGCGGCAATCCATGCGCAAGATGCGGTGGCGTTTATGCTTTCGTCTGTGGATACAAAATAGCCTCCAGTGGATCGATAAGCCTCGGGAGTTGGGCTTGCAGATGCGCCGTAAAAGCATCGACCAGCGCCGAGGCAGGGCGATGAAGTGGGTGGATCAGGCTGACCGTAAAGGGTACCGAAATACTGAAGCGGCGGATAACCACTCCGCTGCTGGCATAATCCAGCGCGGTCAGTGGGTTTACCACCGAGATCCCCACGCCCGCCCGCACCATTGCACAAATTGAAGCGGCGCTGTGGGTTTCAATCACCATGCGGCGCTTCACCTGATGTTCGTTAAACAGGGTGTCCAATAGCTGACGGTAACTGTCGGTCCGCGACAGGCTGATATAGTTCTCTCCCTGAAAATCCTGCGGCGTTAATACCGCTTTTTCGGTCAGCGGATGACCCTGCGGCAGTACACACACTTCATCCAGCGCCAGCAATTCGGTGCGTTTCGTTCCGGCAGGCGTATGCAGCGTTTCCGTTAACCCCAGATCGTGGCGCTGCGCCGACAGCCACTCTTCCAACAGTGGTGACTCCTGCGGCACGATCTGAATGTTGACCTGCGGATAGCGCGCGAGAAATGGCTGCAGCAGCGGCGGTAAAAAGGACTGTGAAAATACCGGCAGGCAAACAATCGACAATTCACCTTGACGAAATTCGCGCAGGCTTTCGGCGGCGCTCACAATTCTGTCCAGGCCGTACCACGAACGTTGTACCTCTTCAAACAGACGTAAGCCTTGCACGGTTGGATGCAGTCGGCCACGCGTGCGTTCAAACAGCGTTAATCCCAGGACTTTTTCGAATCGGGCCAGTTCCCGACTGACGGTGGGCTGCGAGGTATGTAGCATGCGCGCGGCTTCCGTCAGATTACCAGCGGTCATGATGGCGTGAAAAATTTCAATGTGGCGCAGGTTAACCGCGGGCATAGGCAATCCTCGAATGAGCTAATCCATATCATTTTTGCATAGACTCACGATAAAACGATATTTTTTATTCTTTTTGGGCTGTGGCGTAATCATAAAAAAGCCAATACCGGAGCACACCATGCCACGCCCACTCAACAACACAGACACTGACCTGACCGCCGACAACCTGTTGCGCCTGCCTGCCGAATTCGGCTGCCCGGTGTGGGTCTATGATGCGCAGATTATTCGCGCGCAGATTGCCAAACTGAGTCAGTTTGACGTGGTGCGTTTTGCCCAGAAGGCATGTTCGAATATTCATATTTTGCGCCTGATGCGCGAGCAGGGCGTGAAGGTCGATTCCGTCTCGCTTGGCGAAATTGAACGCGCGCTGGCGGCAGGTTTTGTACCGGGCAAAGATGAGATTGTCTTTACCGCCGATATGATTGATGAAGCGACGCTCGCCCGGGTGCATGAATTGAGCATTCCGGTAAATGCCGGGTCGGTCGATATGCTGGAACAACTGGGCCAGTTCTCGTCGGGCCATCGCGTGTGGCTCCGCGTAAACCCTGGCTTTGGGCATGGACACAGTCAGAAAACCAATACCGGGGGCGAGAACAGCAAGCACGGCATCTGGTACAGCGATCTTCCGGCGGCGCTGGAGGTAATTCAGCGCTATAAGCTGAAGCTGGTAGGTATTCATATGCATATCGGCTCTGGCGTGGACTACGCGCATCTGGAGCAGGTGTGCGGCGCGATGGTGCGTCAGGTAGTGGAATTTGGTCAGGATCTGGAGGCGATCTCCGCAGGCGGCGGTTTATCAATCCCGTATCGCGAAGGTGAAGAGGCGATCGACACCGATCACTATTTTGGATTGTGGAACGCCGCGCGCGATAGTATTGCGCGTCATCTGGGTCATGCCGTCAAACTGGAGATCGAACCAGGGCGTTTCCTGGTCGCGGAAGCCGGCGTGTTAGTGGCGCAGGTGCGCAGCGTAAAAGAGATGGGCAGCCGTCACTTTGTGCTGATCGATGCGGGCTTCAACGATCTGATGCGCCCGGCCATGTACGGTAGCTATCACCATATCTCCGCGCTGGCGGGAGATGGTCGTTCTCTGCAACAAACTCCTCAACGAGAGACCGTGGTGGCCGGACCGCTGTGCGAATCAGGCGACGTGTTTACCCAGCAGGAAGGCGGAAATGTGGAAACCCGTCTGTTGCCTGCGGTGGTGCCGGGTGATTATCTGGTTTTGCATGATACCGGGGCGTACGGAGCGTCAATGTCGTCAAACTACAATAGCCGCCCGCTGCTGCCGGAGGTCTTGTTTGATAACGGTGTGGCACGACTGATTCGTCGTCGCCAGACCATTGATGAGCTGTTAGCGCTGGAATTAATCTGAGTAAAGCTGGCCGGATAAGGTGCTTGCGTCACTATCCGGCTCTTTTTCATATTACTTAAAGTACGGTCCGAGCGTTACTGAGTCACGTAATACCAGTTTGCCGGTAAACGGAGGGATCGGCTCCACGCTCTCACCGTTGGCCAGACGTATAGCCTGGTCGATTGCCGTGGTTATCATGGTATCAATCGGCAGATAAACGGTAGATAACCCCGGTTCCAGCCATTTGGCGCTGGGCGCATCATCAAAACCAAACAGCGAGACGTCCGTCGGGATCCTCAGTCCGGCCTGATGTAACGCTTTTGATGCACCTAATGCCATGTCATCGTTACAGGCGAACAGGGCGCTGAATTTCACCCCTTCCTCCAGCAGTTCTCGACAGGCTTCATAGCCTCGCGTCATCGTGGAGTCGCCGTATTTAACCTTATCAGGATCCCAGGGAATACCGTTTTTTTCCAGAGCCTTACGATACCCCATCAGGCGGGATTTACCAGTAGGCGTATGGCTTGGCACGGTGATACAAGCAATATCGCTGTGCCCCTGCGAGATCAGATAATTGACCGCCTGATACGCCGCGTCTTCCTGCTCAAAGAAAATCGCGCGATCGCGGGCCTGACTGACATCACGGTTGATGACCAGCAAGGGCATCGCAATGCTGTTCATCAGCGACATAATCGCCGTTTCACTCATATAGCGGGTATAGAGAATAATGGCGTCGCACTGCCTGTCGGCCAGCATTTGCACGGCTTCCTGCTCACGCTCCGGCGTGTCGTGACCATCGGTGACGATCAACTGCTTGCCGTGAGACTCCGTCTGGCGCGAGGCCTGTTGCAGCAGGCGGCCAAAGTAGAATCCATCAAATGTGGAAACCACCAGGCCAATGCTGTTGCTGGTGCGATTCGCTAAAGAGCGCGCTAAAAAGTTGGGCCGATAATCGAGTGCCTGCATGGCCTTGAACACTTTCTGGCGCGTGCTCTCTTTTACCTGACCCGTTCCATTTAGTACGCGCGAAACGGTCGCTTTTGAGACGCCTGCGTGTCGTGAAACGTCCAACATCGTAGTCATGACGCAATCCTGGTTAATCGTTTGACGATGAGTTCCCCGGCTCTGTCAGCGCCGAAACGGAATGGCGACGCACCAGAGTTGGGTTAAAGACGTGGGTAATTTCAGGTGCGGGTCGCTTCTCCGCCAGCGCGAGCGCCAGTTCGGCGGCCTGGGTTGCCATCGTCACGATGGGATAGCGTACCGTGGTCAGACGTGGGCGTACATAGCGGGAAATCAGCACATCATCAAAGCCAATCAGCGAGATTTCTCCCGGCACATCAATGCCGTTATCATTCAATACGCCCATGGCGCCAGCCGCCATTGAGTCGTTGTAGCAGGCTACCGCAGTGAAGTTTTTGCCACGACCAAGTAACTCGGTCATGGCCTGTTCACCGCCGCTTTCATCCGGTTCGCCGAACGTCACCAGTCGATCGCTCACCTGTATATTGCTCTCCGCCAGCGCGTCGTAATAGCCTTGCAGACGATCTTCCGCATCAGAAATACTGTGATTGGAACACAGGTAGCCAATGCGCGTATGGCCCTGTTGAATAAGGTGTCGGGTAGCGAGCCATGCGCCGAAACGGTCATCGAGGGCAACGCAGCGTTGTTCGAATCCCGGCAGAATTCGGTTAATCAATACCATGCCGGGGATTTGCTTCATTAATGAAGCCAAATCCGCATCCGGGATGATTTTGGCATGGACAACAAGGGCCGCGCAGCGGTGGCGAATGAGCTGTTCAATCGCCTGACGTTCCTTCTGTTCATTATGGTAGCCGTTGCCAATCAGCAAAAAATTCCCGGTGTTATAGGCCACCTGCTCGACAGCTTTAACCATTGCCCCAAAGAATGGATCGGACACATCACCAACGACCAGGCCGATGGTTTCAGTGGATTGTTGCGCCAGTGCACGCGCATTGGCATTGGGGTGGTAGCTGAGTGATTCCATTGCACTCGTTACGGCCAGACGCGATGCTTCGCTGGCTTTGGGGGAATCATTGATCACTCGAGAAACGGTGGCGACTGATACACCAGCTAGTCGGGCTACATCCTTTATGGTCGCCATGATAGTACCTGTTGTGGGTAAACGCTTACATTCCGTCAGTGTTACGGAAAATGGCTGGCTGTTCAAGCAGATTGCCCGTCAGGACCTCGCAAATGTGAGCGCGCGAGCGAAGATAAGACAGAAAATAGAAAATGCTAATTTTTGCTTACACTTTGCGATGTGCTGTTGCGATTGTTCGCTGGTGGGAGAACTGAGCGGATTGCTAAAGTTGGGGTCCCAGAGGTATTGATAGGTGAAATCAACTTTCGGGTTGATCACTAGAATTACACCAGCCTGCGCAGATGCGCAGGTTTTTTTTGTGCACAGAAAACCCCCAGCTAGGCTGGGGGTTCCGGAAAGCTTTCAGCTTTGGGCCAGTTATTAAAACCCCTTTTGATTTGTTAAAACACATTGCGGTCTGGCAACTGCAAATGTTTAACAAGAAATCAAAAGGGGGTCCCAATGGGGGACGAAAAGAGCTTAGCGCACACCCGATGGAACTGTAAATATCACATAGTTTTTGCGCCCAAATACCGGAGACAAGCATTCTACGGTGAGAAACGCAGGGCGATAGGCAGCATCTTAAGAAAGCTGTGTGAGTGGAAAAACGTGCGGATCCTGGAAGCGGAATGCTGTGCGGATCATATCCATATGCTTGTGGAAATCCCACCCAAAATGAGCGTATCCGGCTTTATGGGGTATCTGAAAGGGAAAAGCAGTCTGATGCTGTATGAACAGTTTGGGGATATGAAATTCAAGTACAGGAATAGAGAGTTCTGGTGCCGGGGATACTACGTAGATACGGTGGGTAAGAACACGGTGAAGATACAGGAATACATAAAGCACCAGCTTGCAGAAGATAAAATGGGTGAGCAGTTATCGATCCCTTATGCGGGTAGCCCGTTTACGGGCCGTAAGTAACGAAGTCTGATGCAAATGTCAGATCGTATGCGCCTGTTAGGGCGCGGCTGGTAACAGAGCCTTATAGGCGCATCCGAAAAACCTCCGGCTATGCCGGAGGATATTTATTTTGCCTTCAGCCTATCTGTAACAGTAACCGATAATTTACACAACTCGTTGCATTTGGGTTCATTCCTTTGCGTTTTCGTACTGGCGTATCTGGCTGCTGACGACCACAATCAAGATCCCAGAGGTATTGATTGGTGAGATTATTCGGTACGCACTTCGTACCTGTCTCTTGCACCGACCTGCGCGGATGCGCAGGTTTTTTTTCGGACTGTATTTACCTGTTTACCTGTCGCGCCCATTCCCCAACTCGTATACTCTCCCACCATTAATGTTTCTATAATTAATGGCACAGGGAGTTGAGATGCTATTTGGCTTTTTTCGTAATCTGTTTCGCGTGCTTTTCCGCGTTCGCGTCACGGGCAATGTCAGCGCGCTACAGGGAGAACGCGTTCTAATCACTCCCAACCATGTCTCATTTATAGACGGCATCCTACTGGCGCTATTTTTACCGATTCGTCCCGTCTTCGCCGTTTACACCTCGATCAGCCAGCAATGGTATATGCGCTGGCTAACCCCGCTGATTGACTTTGTGCCGTTAGACCCAACCAAACCGATGTCGATTAAGCATCTGGTCCGTCTGGTCGAGCAGGGCCGTCCGGTGGTGATTTTTCCCGAAGGACGCATTTCGACCACCGGTTCGTTGATGAAAATATATGACGGTGCCGGGTTTGTCGCCGCGAAGTCGGGAGCGACGGTCGTTCCTGTCCGCATTGAGGGAGCAGAGCTTTCCCACTTCAGCCGCCTGAAAGGTCTGGTTAAACAGCGATTCTTCCCGCGTATCCACCTGCACATTCTACCGCCGACTCAAATGCCAATGCCGGAAGCCCCGCGAGCGCGCGATCGCCGCAAAATCGCCGGTGAAATGCTGCATCAAATTATGATGGAAGCACGCATGGCGGTACGCCCGCGTGAAACGCTATACGAGTCGCTGCTGGCGGCAAAATACCGTTTTGGCGCGGGCAAAAACTGCATTGAAGATGTTAACTTTACGCCAGACAGCTACCGCAAGCTGCTGACTAAGACGCTCTTTGTGGCCCGTATTCTGGAAAAATACAGCGCCGAAGGTGAAAAAATCGGCCTGATGCTGCCAAATGCGGGGATCAGCGCGGCGGTCATTTTTGGAGCCATTGCGCGTCGACGCATTCCGGCCATGATGAACTACACGGCGGGCGTGAAAGGGTTAACCAGCGCCATTACTGCGTCTGAAATCAAAACGATCTTCACTTCCCGACAGTTTCTCGATAAAGGCAAACTCTGGCATCTACCGGAACAGCTAACCCAGGTACGCTGGGTTTATCTGGAAGATTTAAAAGCCGATGTGACGTTGAGCGATAAGCTGTGGATTTTCTCACATCTGCTGGCACCGCATCTGGCGCAGGTGAAACAGCAGCCGGAAGAGGCTGCGGTGATCCTCTTTACGTCTGGTTCGGAAGGCCATCCGAAAGGCGTGGTCCACAGCCACAAGAGTATTCTGGCGAACGTTGAGCAGATTAAAACAATTGCCGATTTCACCGCCGATGACCGCTTTATGTCGGCACTGCCGCTGTTCCACTCCTTTGGCCTGACGGTGGGATTATTCACACCGCTACTGACCGGTGCGGAAGTGTTTCTTTATCCCAGCCCGCTTCATTACCGCATTGTGCCGGAGCTGGTATACGACCGGAACTGCACCGTGTTGTTTGGTACTTCAACGTTCCTCGGTAACTATGCGCGTTTCGCGCATCCGTACGATTTCCACCGCCTGCGCTATGTGGTGGCAGGCGCAGAAAAACTGCAAGACAGCACAAAGCAGCTATGGCAGGAGAAATTTGGCCTGCGTGTCCTTGAAGGCTATGGCGTGACGGAATGTGCGCCGGTTGTGTCGATCAATGTGCCGATGGCGGCAAAATCAGGAACGGTAGGGCGCATCTTGCCTGGCATGGATGCCCGACTGCTGGCTGTTCCGGGTATTGAGGACGGTGGGCGTTTACAACTGAAAGGCCCGAATATTATGAGCGGCTATTTGCGCGTCGAAAAACCTGGCGTGCTGGAAGTGCCGACGGCAGAAAATGCGCAGGGTGAGATTGAGCGCGGCTGGTATGACACCGGAGACATCGTCCGCTTTGATGAAAACGGCTTTGTACAGATCCAGGGGCGCGCCAAGCGTTTTGCTAAAATTGCCGGAGAGATGGTCTCGCTGGAAATGGTTGAGCAACTGGCATTGGCGGTATCTGCAGACAAAATGCACGCCACGGCGATCAAGAGCGATGCCAGCAAAGGTGAGGCGCTGGTGCTGTTCACTACCGACAGCGAACTCACACGTGAAAAACTACAGCAGTATGCGCGAGCGCATGGCGTGCCTGAACTTGCCGTACCGCGTGATATTCGCCACCTGAAGCAACTCCCATTACTCGGCAGCGGTAAGCCGGATTTTGTTACGCTGAAAAGCTGGGTCGATGAGCCGGAAAAACAACATGATTGAGTCAGCGCACACTAACACTTCAATCTGGTCCAAAGGGATGATGTCCGTCATCGCCGCGCAGTTTCTGTCGGCGTTTGGCGATAACGCGCTGCTGTTCGCCACGCTGGCGCTGCTGAAGGAACAATTTTATCCGGACTGGAGCCAGCCAATCCTGCAAATGGTGTTTGTGGGCGCTTACATCCTGTTTGCGCCATTTGTTGGACAGGTGGCGGATAGCTTTGCCAAAGGCAGAGTGATGATGTTCGCGAACGCCCTGAAACTGCTGGGCGCGGCGAGTATTTGCTTCGGCATTAATCCGTTTCTCGGGTATACGCTGGTGGGGATTGGCGCGGCCGCGTATTCACCGGCCAAGTATGGCATTCTCGGTGAACTGACCACCGGTGACAAACTGGTGAAAGCCAACGGTCTGATGGAAGCCTCCACCATCGCCGCGATTTTGCTCGGTTCTGTCGCCGGCGGCGTTCTGGCCGACTGGCATGTGATTGCCGCGCTTTCTGCCTGTGCGCTGGCCTATGCTGGCGCCGTGGTGGCTAACCTGTACATCCCGAAACTGGCCGCGGCTCGTCCTGGCCAATCCTGGCATCTGGGGAAAATGACGCGCAGTTTCTTCTGCGCCGCTTCTTCGCTGTGGCGCAACGGTGAAACACGTTTTTCGTTGGTCGGAACCAGCCTTTTTTGGGGCGCGGGCGTCACGCTGCGTTTTCTGCTGGTGCTGTGGGTTCCGGTGGCGCTCGGCATCACCGATAACGCTACGCCGACCTACCTCAATGCCATGGTAGCGATTGGGATTGTAGTAGGCGCGGGGGCGGCAGCGAAGCTGGTGACGCTGGAAACCGTGTCGCGCTGTATGCCTGCGGGGATCCTGATTGGCGTCGTGGTGCTGATTTTCTCACTTCAGCATGCGCTGCTTCCGGCTTACGCGTTGCTGATGCTTATCGGCGTGTCAGGTGGCTTCTTTGTGGTACCGCTGAATGCGTTGCTGCAGGAGCGGGGCAAGAAAAGCGTCGGTGCGGGTAATGCGATCGCGGTGCAAAACCTGGGCGAGAACAGCGCGATGCTGCTGATGCTTGGGATTTACTCACTGGCAGTGCTGGTGGGGATCCCGGCGGTAGCGATTGGTATTGGATTCGGTGCGCTGTTTGCGCTGGCGATTGCGGCGCTGTGGATTTGGCAGCGCCGCCAGCCTGGTACGAGATGAATGAACAATGAATGTGCCGGATGGCAGCGTCGCCTTATCTGGCCTACAGAGAGCAGCAATTTGTAGGTCTGATAAGCGTAGCGCCATCAGGCACTAACCGTCACGGTGCAGGATAGGTATACACCTGATGCACCGCTTCAATCTCTGCCAGTACTTCTTCGTTCAACTCCAGATGCAGGCTTTCAACGTTGGTTTTTAGCTGCTCCATCGTCGTGGCTCCCAGCAGGGTGCTGGCGACAAACGGCTGACGACGCACGAATGCCAGCGCCATTTGCGCAGGATCCAGATTATGGCGTTTCGCGATATCCACATAGGCCGCAACGGCTTTTTGCGTTTGCTCACCGCTGTAACGCGTGAAACGGCTAAACAGCGTATTGCGTGCACCGGCTGGCTTCGCGCCGTTCAGGTATTTACCGGTTAATGTACCGAAGCCAAGGCAAGAGTAGGCCAGCAGTTCAACGCCTTCATACTGGCTCACTTCCGCCAGTCCAACCTCATAGCTGCGATTCAGCAGGCTGTAGGGGTTCTGGATGGTGGCGATGCGCGGCAGATCGTGTTTGTCCGCCAGGTGCAGGTAGCGCATCACGCCAAACGCGGTTTCATTGGACACGCCGATGTAGCGAATTTTCCCCGCGCGCTGAAACTCTGCCAGCGCGTCCAGCGTATCCAGCAGCGAAACGACCGGCGCAGAGTCCGCCCAGTTGTAGCCTAACTTACCAAAGCAGTTGGTCGGGCGCTGCGGCCAGTGAACCTGATACAGATCCAGGTAATCGGTTTGCAGTCTTTTCAGGCTGTCGTGCAGCGCTTCACGAATATTTTTACGGTCTAGCGCCTGATTCGGTCGAATACCGCTGTCGTTGTTACGTGAAGGTCCACTGACCTTAGAAGCAACGATTAGCTTTTCACGGCTGCCGTGTTTGGCGAGCCAGTTACCTACGTAGGTTTCGGTGAGACCCTGGGTTTCAGGACGCGGCGGTACCGGATACATCTCGGCAACGTCGATCAAATTTATGCCTTGTTCTACGGCATAATCGAGCTGTGCATGTGCGTCGGCTTCGCTGTTTTGTTCACCAAACGTCATTGTGCCCAGCCCCAGTGTACTGACTTCAAGCGAGCTGTGGGGTATACGGTGATATTGCATAGCCGTTTCCTTTTTATAATCACGACATAAGGATTATAAAAATGGCTGAGGGAAGAGAAAAAGGGAAGTAAAATTGTTAAGGCCAGCGCGCTGCTGACCTCAACCATCAGCGTTCAATGATTTGAGACACATCATCGCGATTAATCTGCATCGCATTGCCTTGCTGGTCGTGATAGCTCACCAGACCGGTATCATCGTCAATTTCTGGTTTTCCATCGGTCAGGATCATTCGACCATCTTTTGTCGCCATTACATAATCACTGCTGCATCCGGAAACGGCAAAAGCCAGTCCTACGGCGGAAATCAAAACTGCCCATTTTTTCATCTGCTTATCCTCACATGGCCTGCATCTGACAATAGTTTAGTAATAACGCGAAGTTGTGCATGGCGAAAGCAGTAAAATCTTAAACTGTGAGAAGAGGTAGGTGTGGCGTGCATTCGCTCCCCGTGCGGGGAGCGATGGATTTCATCAGAGCGGATTTTTTTTATTACGCCACAGGTTCAGGGTCTCTACCGCAATAGAGAAGAACATGGCGAAATAGATATATCCTTTCGGAACGTGGACGTCGAAACTTTCCAGAATTAGCGTGAAACCGACCAGAATCAGGAACGAGAGCGCCAGCATTTTTACCGAAGGATGGCGATCGACAAAATCGCCAATCGGGCGTGCAGCAAACATCATCACACCCACGGCAATCACCACTGCCGCCATCATGATAAACAGATGATCGGACAAGCCTACCGCAGTAATCACGGAATCCAGGCTGAAGATAATGTCTAACAACATGATCTGCACAATCGCGCCCAGAAAAGAGGAAACGCGGGTTTTCAGCCCCTCTTCCTCACCTTCAATGGATTCGTGGATCTCCTTACTGGCTTTCCAGATCAGGAACAATCCCCCCAGTAGAAGGATCAGGTCGCGCGCTGATATTGCCTCGCCAAACACTTCGAATAGCGGGTTTGTCAGACGCGTTACCCAGGCAATAGAGGCGAGCAGTGCCAGACGCATGATCATCGCCGCCGCAAGCCCAATACGTCGGGCATGATTGCGTTGCGCTGTCGGGAGTTTGGCTACAACCAGAGAGAGGAAAATAATATTGTCGATCCCAAGAACGATCTCCAGCAGCGTCAGCGTACCGAGCGCAAGCCAGGCGTTAGGATCGGTTATCCATGCAAATAACATCGAACAAAGTCCTGCCAAAAAAAAGAAGCGGTAATTATAGGCCCGTAACGCGGCGGGTGAAAGACCGGACGGTGCCTATTGCGCCTGGAACAAGAAATGTCGCTCAAGCAATGCGCGCGTGAAGTTCTTTTTCAAGTAAAAACCGCGTGGTAGGGTCAGGATGGGTTCGCCATGGGCGCCAATGGCCTCGGTAAGCGCTCGGGCGTTGGCGGCTTTAGGACGCAGCTGTAGCACTTCCCCATGGCGGGCAGTGATGCGTTCGACGTGGCCTAACACTATCATGTCCATCAACTCTTCCCAGTCCAGACGCAATTGCCGGTCTTCTTCTTCATTCGGGCTCCACAGCAGGGGAGAGCCGACGCGGCGCTCAGCCAGCGGGATGCTGCGTTCGCCTTCTACCGGGATCCACAGAACGCGTTTAAGTTTGTGCCGCACATGGCTGGTTTCCCAGGTAACGCCGGTATTGCCGGTTAACGGTGCCACGCACACAAAGGTGGTTTCCAGCGGTCTGCCAAGGCTATCCACTGGGATTGTTTTCAGCTCCACGCCCAGCGCCGCAAAATCCTGCTCCGGTTTGCTGCCCGCACTGGCGCCGAGCCAGATTTCCAGTAGCACGCCAATCCAGCCTTTATCGCGCTTGAGATCCTTGGGGGCGACGAGTCCCGCCATTGCCGCCAACTCTCCCAGCGCGTAGCCCGAAAGCAGCTGTGCCTGGCTCAACAACTGGGCTTCAGATTCAGGGGGAGAAAGCAGCGGATGGAGTTCTGACATCGGGTTAACCCTTAGGTGAAAAAATGAGCAAAGATTTTATACCGTGTGGACAGAGTTTATCTTTTTCCACATGCTTTATTCAATTCTATGATTTATATTGGTTTTTAGATTCACATACGCAGAGTTGCGCAACAGCGAAGCGGGTTTTCCAATTCTGGTCACTGACAATGAACAGGATCTTACACCATGTTATCCACAGAAAGATGGGATAACTGTGAAAAACCCCCACTACTGTTTCAATTTACAGCCTTGACGTGCGACGAAAATCGAATTTTCACACAAATTGTGCCTAACTTATTGGCATAATCTGTGGATAAAACCAACGCTGGTCGATCTTTCATCAGCCTGAAGATCGTGTGCGTGATATACGTCACGTTTCTATGGGTTTATTTGCGCTGAACGGTTTTAACTTTATGAATATAGAAGACTATTTTTGATATGTGACGAATGTCTTATTCGGACTGTTCTGGGTTTTCCCATAGTAATTCCGTACTTCTTCACAACTATATCCACAGAAAAGGTGAATAAAATCGCCTTGCTTGCCCTTCTTCTGTTTATAACTCCGCCCTTAGCTGTGAGTTATTCAATTGTTATTAGAGTATCGCGCCCTTAACAGAGTGGTTTACCGCCTCTCTGGAGTGTGAAACAATCGTTTGTATATAAGGTTTATATTGAGGTAGTCCGGTGATTGATGACGATGGCTACCGCCCGAATGTAGGGATAGTAATTTGTAACCGCCAGGGGCAGGTCATGTGGGCCCGGCGATTTGGTCAGCACTCCTGGCAATTCCCGCAAGGTGGGATAAATGCAGGAGAGACAGCAGAGCAGGCGATGTACCGGGAACTCTTTGAAGAAGTGGGTCTCAGTCGTAAAGATGTACGGATCCTTGCTTCTACTCGTAACTGGTTGCGTTACAAGTTACCGAAACGTTTGGTGCGTTGGGACACGAAGCCGGTTTGTATCGGCCAGAAACAAAAATGGTTTCTTCTGCAATTGGTTAGCAGCGATGCTGAAATCAATATGCAAACCAGCAGTACACCTGAGTTCGACGGCTGGCGCTGGGTGAGTTACTGGTATCCGGTTCGACAGGTGGTGTCATTTAAACGCGATGTCTATCGCAGGGTGATGAAAGAATTCGCAAGTGTTGTCATGGCGCTTCAGGAGAGCACTCCTAAGCCGCAAAGCGCACCTGCGTACAGACGTAAAAGAGGTTAAGCTACGCAAATTATGCTCACCCGCCTGCGCGAAATAGTCGAAAAGGTGGCCAGTGCTCCGCGTCTGAATGAAGCGCTGAATATTCTGGTTACCGACATCTGTCTTGCGATGGATACAGAGGTCTGTTCGGTTTACTTGGCCGATCACGATCGACGTTGTTATTACCTCATGGCGACCCGGGGACTGAAGAAACCGCGTGGTCGTACTGTCGCACTCGCGTTTGATGAAGGTATCGTTGGCCTGGTTGGCAGGCTGGCGGAACCTATCAACCTCGCCGATGCGCAAAAACATCCCAGCTTTAAATACATCCCTTCGGTAAAAGAAGAGCGCTTTCGTGCGTTCTTAGGCGTACCGATTATTCAGCGCCGTCAGCTGTTAGGTGTGCTGGTGGTCCAGCAGCGCGAATTGCGCCAGTACGATGAAAGTGAAGAGTCTTTCCTCGTCACGCTCGCCACGCAAATGGCGGCGATTCTTTCGCAGTCGCAGCTAAACGCGCTGTTCGGCCAATACCGGCAAACGCGCATCCGCGCATTGCCCGCCGCGCCTGGCGTGGCAATAGCCGAAGGCTGGCAGGATGCGACGCTGCCGCTGATGGAGCAGGTCTATCAGGCTTCAACGCTGGATCCGGTGCTTGAGCGCGAGCGGCTCACCGGTGCGCTGGAAGAGGCGGCGAATGAATTCCGCCGCTACAGCAAACGCTTTACCGCCGGGGCGCAGAAAGAAACGGCGGCGATTTTTGATCTCTATTCACACTTGCTTTCCGATACTCGTCTGCGCCGTGAGCTGTTTGCGGAAGTGGATAATGGTTCGGTGGCCGAGTGGGCCGTTAAAACGATCATTGAAAAGTTTGCCGAACAGTTTGCCGCGCTGAGTGATAACTACCTCAAAGAGCGGGCCGGAGATTTACGCGCGCTGGGCCAGCGTCTACTGTTCCATCTTGACGACTCGATCCAGGGGCCGAATACCTGGCCGGAGCGCTTTGTGCTGGTGGCGGATGAGCTTTCCGCCACCACGCTGGCGGAACTTCCTCAGGACCGCTTAGTCGGTGTGGTTGTCCGGGACGGCGCGGCCAACTCTCATGCGGCTATTATGGTTCGTGCGCTGGGCATCCCTACCGTCATGGGGGCCGATATCCAGCCATCGGTGTTACACCGCCGTACGCTGGTAGTGGACGGTTATCGCGGTGAACTGCTGGTCGATCCAGAACCGGTATTGATCCAGGAATACCAGCGTCTTATCAGTGAAGAAATTGAGCTGAGCCGCCTGGCGGAAGACGACGTCAACCAGCCAGCACAGTTGAAAAGCGGCGAGCGCGTGAAGGTGATGCTCAATGCGGGCCTCAGCCCGGAGCATGAAGAGAAGCTGGGGAGCCGGATCGACGGCATTGGCCTGTATCGCACCGAAATCCCGTTCATGCTGCAAAGCGGTTTTCCTTCGGAAGAAGAACAGGTTGCGCAGTATCAGGGCATGCTGCAAATGTTTAACGACAAGCCGGTGACTCTGCGTACGCTGGATGTCGGCGCCGATAAACAACTGCCCTACATGCCGATCAGTGAAGAGAACCCGTGCCTTGGCTGGCGTGGGATCCGCATAACGCTCGATCAGCCGGAGATCTTTTTGATCCAGGTTCGGGCCATGCTGCGTGCCAACGCGGCAACCGGCAACCTGAGCATTTTGCTGCCGATGGTCACCAGCATTGATGAAGTGGACGAAGCGCGACGTTTGATTGAACGCGCCGGACGCGAAGTGGAAGAGATGATCGGCTACGCGATCCCAAAACCGCGCATTGGCATCATGCTGGAAGTTCCGTCGATGGTGTTTATGCTGCCGCATCTGATAAACCGGATAGACTTTATCTCGGTCGGAACCAACGATCTCACCCAGTACATTCTGGCTGTCGATCGTAACAATACACGGGTAGCCAGCATTTATGACAGCCTGCATCCGGGTATGTTACGTGTGCTGGCGATGATTGCGCAGGAAGCCGAAAGAAGCGGTATCGATTTGCGATTGTGCGGTGAAATGGCGGGCGACCCGATGTGCGTGGCCATTCTGATCGGCCTGGGTTTTCGCCATTTGTCGATGAACGGTCGTTCCGTGGCTCGCGTTAAATATCTGCTGCGCCATATCGATTTTGATGAGGCGCAAACGCTGGCGCAACGCAGCCTGGAAGCGCAGATGGCGACAGAAGTACGCCATCAGGTGGCGGCTTTTATGGAACGCCGTGGCATGGGGGGACTGATTCGCGGGGGATTGTGAATCGGGGGCTGGTAACAGTAGGTATACATATCTTTTAACTGTAATCGGCATCCGCTGCGATCCCCATGTGCTATCATTCGCACCTTTGGAGCGCCTGCATTATGCAGGCGCGCTTATCAATTGCTGTCTGACTTCAGCGAAATAACAAGAACTTGTGGTGACAGATGACCAGTAGCTATCTGCATTTTCCGGATTTCGATCCGGTCATTTTCTCAATCGGACCCGTCGCGCTTCACTGGTACGGCTTAATGTATTTGGTGGGGTTTATTTTTGCGATGTGGCTGGCGACGCGCCGTGCTAATCGTCCGGGCAGTGGCTGGACCAAAAATGAAGTAGAAAATCTACTGTATGCGGGCTTCCTCGGGGTTTTCCTTGGAGGGCGTATTGGTTACGTACTGTTCTATAACTTCCCGTTATTCCTCGATAACCCGCTGTATCTGTTCCGCGTTTGGGACGGCGGGATGTCCTTCCACGGTGGGCTTATTGGTGTGATCCTGGTGATGATTATCTTCGCCAAACGCACCAAGCGTTCGTTCTTCCAGGTTTCTGATTTCATTGCCCCGCTGATTCCGTTTGGTCTGGGGGCAGGGCGTTTGGGCAACTTTATCAACGGTGAGCTGTGGGGACGCGTTGATCCGAATTTCAAGTACGCCATGCTGTTCCCGGGCTCCCGTACCGAAGACATTTTACTGCTGCAAACTAACCCGCAATGGCAGTCTATTTTTGATACCTACGGCTCGCTGCCGCGCCATGCCTCACAGCTTTATGAGATGGCGCTGGAAGGCGTTGTGTTGTTTATCATTCTTAATCTGTACATTCGTAAACCGCGCCCGATGGGTTCGGTATCCGGTCTGTTCCTGATTGGTTATGGCGCGTTTCGTATTATCGTTGAATTCTTCCGCCAGCCGGATGCACAGTTTACCGGCACCTGGGTACAGTACATTAGCATGGGACAGATCCTCTCAATCCCGATGATTGTCGCAGGCATTATTATGATGGTTTGGGCGTACCGCCGCAGCCCACAGCAACACGTTTCCTGAGGAACCATGAAACAGTATTTAGAACTGATGCAAAAAGTGCTGGATGAAGGCACACAGAAAAACGACCGTACCGGAACCGGAACGCTTTCCATTTTTGGTCATCAGATGCGTTTTAATCTGCAGGAAGGGTTCCCGCTGGTTACGACTAAACGCTGTCATTTACGCTCGATCATTCATGAACTGCTGTGGTTTTTGCAGGGCGACACCAACGTTGCCTACCTGCATGAAAACAACGTCTCAATCTGGGACGAATGGGCGGATGAAAACGGTAATCTGGGCCCGGTTTATGGCAAACAGTGGCGTGCGTGGCCTACGCCAGACGGTCGCCATATTGACCAGATCACCACGGTGTTAAACCAGCTCAAAAATGACCCGGACTCTCGCCGAATTATCGTTTCTGCATGGAACGTCGGTGAGCTGGATAAAATGGCGCTGGCGCCGTGCCACGCGTTCTTCCAGTTTTACGTGGCGGATGGCAAGCTCTCCTGCCAGCTTTATCAGCGTTCGTGCGATGTGTTCCTCGGTTTGCCGTTTAACATTGCCAGCTACGCCTTGCTGGTACACATGATGGCGCAGCAGTGCGATCTGGAAGTGGGTGATTTTGTCTGGACCGGCGGCGACACGCACCTGTACAGCAATCATATGGATCAAACGCATCTGCAGCTTAGCCGCGAACCGCGCGCGCTGCCGAAGCTGGTCATCAAACGTAAGCCTGAATCTATCTTTGACTATCGCTTCGAAGATTTCGAAATTGAAGGCTACGATCCGCATCCTGGTATTAAAGCGCCAGTGGCTATCTAATCGGCTTCATGCTGTCACAACCGACGCCCGTGTGCGTCGGTTTTTTTTGTCTCAAATCGCGTTCTTCGGCGTGGGTTCCTGAAATATTGCAACGACCTGCAACGCGACAAATATTCCTCGTAGCTCGCCGTAGAAACCGAATTTCCCGCTCGTTATTCATTTTCCTCACGCCATACTGGCGACATGAAAAAACAACACGGCTACACGCTTATCGAAACCCTGATTGCGATGCTGATCGTCGCGGCGCTTGGCGCCTCGGGGCTGTATGGTTGGCAGCGCTGGCAACAGCAACAGCGGCTATGGCAAACCGCCATTCAGGTGCGAGATTACCTGCTGCAACTGCGTGAAGATGCTAACTGGCGTAACCGCGATCACGTCATCAGCGTGATTCGGGATGGCACATCCTGGTGTTTTGTCAGCTCTGCTGCTGTGCAAACCACGTGTCTACCCGTTTCGCCCTTGGTTTTTACACCGCCCTGGGACGATGTCGAAATGGCAGAGATAACGCCTTCACTGGCCTTTTTTGGTCTGCGCAATACGGCATGGGCTGGACATATTCGCCTGAAAAATACGACAGGGGAATGGCGCGTGGTGGTGTCAGGCTGGGGGCGAATCAGGCTTTGCGAGAAAGATGAGGCCAGGTTATGTCAGTAAATGAACGGGGCTTTTCACTCCTGGAGGTGCTGATTGCTATGGCGATTAGCAGCGTTTTATTGCTTAGCTCAGCGCGATTTTTACCCGCGCTGCAGCGAGAGATCCTGCGCAACACGCGCCAGTTAGCGCTTGAAGATGAAATATGGCAGCGGGTATACACCGTGGCGAAGCATCTTCAGCGGGCAGGGTACTGCCGCGGAAACTGTGTCGGAGAAGGGCTGGAGATATCGGCTAAGGGCGACTGTGTCATTGCGCGCTGGGATGCCAATAGCAACGGCATTTGGGAGAGCAGTCCCGCGAAAGAGGCCGATACGATTGGATTTCGTTTACAGGACAAGGTACTGGAGACCCTGCGGGGAGTAACGGACTGCAATGGAAAAGGGTGGGAGAAAATGTCCGATCCAGCCACGATACAGATTGAGGCATTTCAGGTTGAACGTCTGAATATCAGCGGATATTCCCCGCTCCTTACGCTGCGTTTGCGCGGAGTGAACAATGTCGAACCACAAAAGGTTATTGAAGCAGTCTACAGCGTGACAGGATTCAACCTGTGAACCGTGAGCGGGGCGTTTCATCTTTAGCGATGGTCCTGTTACTGCTGGTGCTCGGTAGCCTTCTGCTGCAAGGCGTTAGCAGGCAGGAGTCCCGTTTTGCTTCGCGAGTGGTCACGCAAAGTCAGGCTCTGCAGCGCCAGGTGGTGGTGCAATCTGCGATGGAATGGGGGCGTATGCAGCCCTGGCGCTTACAACTCGCTGCACAGTGTCGGCGTTATACCACGCAGGATGCCGCGGTTTGTCTGCGACAGCTCACTAATAATTCCGTGCTGCTTATAGTCCATTATGAAGGGGTATCGTTATGGCGGCAGGGGGCGATTATTGATGACAATATCGAATACTCGGCGCACGGCTGGAGCGATTTTTGTCCGCTAAAGGAGCAGGCATTATGTCAGATCCCCTGAACAGACAGCGTGGCTTTAGCCTGCCGGAAGTGATGCTGGCAATGGTGCTGATGATCATGATTGTGACCGCGCTGTCAGGATACCAGCGGGCGCTGATGAACAGCTTTATCATCAGAAACCAGTATCAGCAACTCTGGCGTCACGCCTGGCAGCAAACCCAGCTGTATCAGTTTTCATCGCCTTTGAACTGGCAGGTTAACCGAATGCAGACAACGAGCGCGGGATGTGTCAGCATCAACGTTAAAATTTCTTCACCCTTGGGCAGGCAGGGTCAGATGACGCGTCTGCATTGCCCGAATCGTCAGTAGTCAGGAGTCGCTATGTTAAGGGTCTACCACTCCAATCGTCTGGATGTGTTGGAAGCGTTAATGGAATTTATCGTTGAGCGCGAGCGGCTGGACGACCCCTTTGAACCTGAGATGATCCTGGTTCAAAGTACCGGTATGGCGCAGTGGCTACAAATGACCCTTGCACAGAAGTTTAGTATTGCCGCCAACATCGATTTTCCGCTGCCCGCGAGTTTTATCTGGGATATGTTTGTGCGCGTGCTGCCGGATATCCCGAAAGAGAGCGCGTTCAGCAAACAGAGCATGAGCTGGAAGTTGATGACGCTGTTGCCGCAATTGCTGGATGGCGATGACTTCGCATTGCTGCGCCACTATCTGACGGACGACACCGATAAACGTAAGCTGTTTCAGCTTTCCTCGCGCGCGGCTGACCTCTTTGACCAGTATTTAGTCTATCGCCCTGAGTGGTTGACCCAGTGGGAAGCCGGGCGACTGGTTGAGGGACTCGGCGAATCTCAGGCCTGGCAGGCGCCGTTGTGGAAAGCGTTGGTGGAACACACCGAGGAATTGGGCCAGCCGCGCTGGCATCGCGCCAATTTATACCAACGATTTATTCAGACTCTGGAAAGTGCGTCCGAGTGCCCGCAGGGACTGCCTTCTCGCGTCTTTATTTGCGGCATTTCGGCTCTGCCGCCGGTTTATTTGCAGGCATTGCAGGCGCTGGGCAAGCACATTGATATTCATCTGCTGTTTACCAACCCTTGTCGCTACTACTGGGGAGATATAAAAGATCCCGCCTGGCTGGCGAAGCTGATGGCGCGTCAGCGTCGGCACAGCTTTGAAGAACGCCATCTGCCGCTGTTTCGCGATAGTCAGAAAGCCGAAGGATTGTTTAACAGCGATGGTGAACAGGATGTGGGCAACCCGATGCTGGCCTCGTGGGGCAAACTGGGGCGCGATTACATTTATTTGCTTTCAGAACTGGAAAATAGTCAGGAGCTGGATGCGTTTGTCGATATAACACCTGACAATCTTTTGCATAATATTCAATCGGATATTCTGGAACTTGAAAGTCATGCCGTGGCGGGCGTTACCCTGGAAGAGTATTCGCGTAGCGACAATAAACGACGGCTTGAACTGAACGACACCAGCGTGACTTTCCATGTTTGTCATAGCCCACAGCGCGAGGTAGAAATTCTTCATGACCGCCTGCTGGCAATGCTGGAAGCGGATCCTACGCTGACGCCGCGCGATATTATTGTGATGGTGGCGGATATCGACAGCTACAGCCCATTTATTCAGTCGGTCTTTGGCAGTGCGCCAGCTGAGCGTTACTTACCTTATGCGATTTCCGACCGTCGGGCGCGCCAGTCTCATCCCGTCTTACAGGCCTTTATTAGCCTGCTGTCGCTGCCGGATAGCCGTTTTGTCTCAGAGGATGTGCTGGCATTACTGGATGTGCCCGTGCTGGCGGCGCGTTTCAATATCAATGAAGAAGGGCTGCGCTATCTTCGTTTATGGGTCAATGAATCCGGGATTCGCTGGGGAATTGACGACGATAACGTGCGTGAACTGGAACTTCCGCCTACAGGTCAGCATACCTGGCAATTTGGTTTAACGCGCATGCTGCTCGGCTACGCGATGGAAAGCGCGCAGGGCGAGTGGCAATCGGTATTGCCATACGATGAGTCCAACGGTTTGATTGCCGAGTTGGTAGGGCATCTGGCCTCGTTGCTGATGCAGCTCAATCTCTGGCGTAGAGGGTTAGCGCAGGAACGGCCGCTGGAAGAGTGGCTGCCCGTTTGTCGGGACATGCTTAATGATTTCTTCCTGCCGGATGCAGATACCGAAGCGGCGATGACGCTGATTGAACAGCAGTGGCAGGCCATTATCACTGAAGGTCTGGGGGCTGAGTATGGTGATGCCATACCGCTTTCTCTATTGCGTGATGAGCTGGCCCAGCGTCTTGACCAGGAGCGCATTAGCCAGCGCTTCCTGGCGGGGCCAGTTAACATTTGTACGCTGATGCCGATGCGCTCTATTCCTTTCAAGGTGGTGTGCCTGCTGGGTATGAACGATGGCGTTTATCCGCGTCAGCTTGCGCCGTTGGGCTTTGATTTGATGAGTCAAAAACCGATGAGGGGCGATCGCAGCCGTCGCGATGATGACCGCTACCTGTTTCTTGAAGCATTGATTTCAGCACAGCAAACGCTCTACATCAGCTACATTGGCCGCTCCATTCAGGACAACAGCGAGCGCTTCCCGTCGGTACTGGTGCAGGAACTGATGGACTACATCGGGCAAAGCCACTATCTGCCGGGCGATGAATCGTTGACCTGCGATCAAAGCGAGGCCCGGGTAAAAGCACACATTACTCGTTTGCATACCCGTATGCCCTTTGATGCACAAAACTATCTGCCGGGCGAACAGCAAAGCTATGCCCGGGAATGGCTGCCTGCGGCGAGCCTGTCAGGAAAAGCGCACACGGATTTTGTCCAGACGCTTCCCTTTGAGATGCCTGAAACGCTGACGCTGGAAACGCTGCAGCGATTTTGGGCTCATCCGGTAAGGGCTTTTTTCCAGATGCGGCTGAGGGTCAACTTCCGCTCTGAAGAAAGTGAGATCCCGGAAACGGAACCGTTCACTCTTGAAGGATTAACCCGCTATCAGCTTAATCAGCAATTGCTTAACACGCTGGTTGAAGAGAAGGATGCTGAACAACTGTTTCGCCGTTTTCGTGCGGCGGGCACGCTTCCCTATGGGCCATTTGGCGAAATTCTGTGGGATACGCAGCGTCAGGAGATGCAGTCGCTGGCTGAACGCATTATCGCCTGTCGTCAGCCCTGTCAGAGTATGGAAATCGATCTTAACTGTAACGGCGTGCAAATCACCGGTTGGTTGCCACAGGTGCAAGAGGACGGTTTGTTGCGCTGGCGCCCATCTTTGATAAGCATTGCGCAGGGTGTGCAACTTTGGCTGGAACATCTTGTCTATTGTGCCAGTGGCGGTACGGGAGAGAGCCGGTTGTTCCTGCGTAAAGACGGGGAATGGCGTTTTCCGCCACTGGATGCAGAGCAGGCGCTGCTGTACCTGTCGCAGCTCATTGACGGGTATCGGGAAGGCATGTCGTCACCATTGCTGGTATTGCCCGAAAGCGGCGGCGCCTGGATAAAAACCTGTTATGACGCCGTAAATGATGCCATGTTAGATGACGATGCAACGTTGCAAAAAGCGCGCAGTAAGTTTCTGCAGGCCTATGAAGGCAACATGATGGTACGGGGTGAAGGTGATGATATCTGGTATCAGCGTCTTTGGCGTCAGCTGGATGCGGCTACGCTGGATACCATTGTTTTACAGTCTCAGCGCTACCTGTTACCGATTTTTCGCTTTAATCAGTCATGATGATTGTATAAAAATTGCGCAGTTCGATGGCTTCCACTATGATGCGCATTCTGTCACGGACTGATTCTTACAAAGAGAGGATGCTGGCTCGTTCAGCACATAGTCTTGCCCTGTTCAGACCACGTATTTATGCGTGCTTTGCTGTGAACAGGTGAATACGTTAATGATGAGGTTTGTGAATGCCCCGCAGCACCTGGTTCAGCGCATTACTGTTGTTCGTCGCCCTTTGGGTTCCCGTAAGTCAGGCAGATACCGGTTGGCAGCCTTTAGCTGAAACCATCCGTAAAAGCGATAAAGACACCCGCCAGTATCAGGCCGTGCGCCTTGATAACGGCATGGTCGTGTTGCTGGTATCCGATCCTCAGGCCGTGAAATCCCTTTCTGCACTGGTGGTTCCCGTGGGCTCGCTGGAAGATCCGGACGAGCATCAGGGGCTGGCGCATTATCTCGAACACATGTGTCTGATGGGCTCGAAAAAATACCCGCAGCCGGACAGTCTGGCTGAATTCCTGAAAATGCACGGCGGCAGCCACAATGCCAGCACCGCGCCTTACCGTACGGCCTTCTATCTTGAAGTCGAAAACGACGCGTTGGTGGGGGCGGTGGATCGCCTGGCGGACGCTATTGCCGATCCGTTGCTGGATAAAAAATATGCCGATCGTGAGCGTAACGCGGTTAACTCCGAGCTGACGCTGGCGCGCACCCGAGACGGGATGCGTATGGCGCAGGTGAGTGCTGAGACCATCAACCCGGCGCACCCTGGCTCGCGTTTCTCCGGCGGAAATCTCGAGACATTAAGCGATAAACCGGGAAACCCGGTGGTGCAGGCATTACAAAAATTTCATGAAAAGTACTACTCCGCGAACCTGATGAAGGCGGTGATTTATAGCAATAAGCCCCTGCCAGAGCTGGCGCGGATAGCTGCTGACACCTTTGGACGCGTACCGAACAGAAATATCGCAAAGCCTGAAATTACCGTACCGGTAGTCACCGACGCGCAAAAGGGCGTCATCATCCACTATGTTCCGGCAATGCCGCGTAAAGTACTGCGCGTCGAGTTTCGTATCGATAACAACAGCGCGCAGTTCCGCAGTAAAACCGATGAGCTGGTGACCTATCTGATTGGTAATCGTAGCCCTGGCACGTTGTCTGACTGGCTGCAAAAGCAGGGGCTGGTTGAAGGTATTCGTGCGGATTCCGATCCGGTGGTCAATGGGAACAGCGGCGTGTTAGCCATTTCCGCGACGTTAACCGACAAAGGGCTGGTGAACCGCGATGAAGTTGTTGCGGCAATTTTCAGTTATCTCAATCTGTTACGCGATAAAGGCGTCGATAAACGCTATTTTGACGAACTGGCGCACGTACTGGATCTCGATTTCCGTTATCCCTCCATCACCCGTGATATGGACTACGTGGAATGGCTGGCTGATACCATGATCCGCGTTCCTGTCGAACATACGCTGGATGCGGTGAATATTGCCGACCAGTACGATGTGCAAGCCGTTGAGCAACGCCTGGCAATGATGACGCCACAGAATGCGCGTATCTGGTATATCAGTGCGAAAGAACCGCATAATAAAACCGCTTATTTTGTCGATGCGCCTTACCAGGTGGATAAAATCAGCGACAAAACCTTTGCCGACTGGCAGCAAAAAGCGCAGGGCATTGCGCTGTCGTTACCGGAGTTGAACCCCTACATTCCGGATGATTTCACGCTGATTAAAACGGATAAAAAATACGCTCACCCGGAACTGATCGTTGATGAGCCGGATCTACGCGTGGTGTATGCGCCGAGCCAGTATTTTGCCAGTGAGCCGAAGGCTGACGTCAGCGTGATCCTGCGTAACCCGAAGGCCATGGACAGCGCTCGCAACCAGGTATTATTCGCACTTAACGATTACTTGGCGGGGATTGCGCTCGATCAGTTAAGCAACCAGGCGTCGGTAGGTGGAATTGGTTTCTCTACCAACGCTAACAATGGGTTAATGCTTAACGCCAACGGCTACACCCAACGTCTGCCGCAGCTTTTTCAGGCTCTGCTGAGCGGCTATTTCAGCTACACCTCAACGGATGAACAGCTGGAACAGGCGAAATCCTGGTATGCCCAGATGATGGATTCTGCAGAGAAGGGTAAAGCCTACGATCAGGCAATTATGCCAGTGCAGATGCTTTCTCAGGTGCCGTACTTCTCACGCGATGAGCGCCGTAAACTACTGCCTTCTATCACCCTGAAAGAGGTGATGACGTACCGCGACGCCTTAAAAACCGGTGCGCGGCCTGAATTCCTGGTAATTGGTAATATGAGCGCCGCTCAGGCGACGACCATGGCGCGGGATATCCAACAACAGCTTGGCGCTAACGGGTCACAGTGGTGTCGCAATAAAGATGTGGTTGTGGACAAGAAGCAGTCCGTCATCTTTGAAAAAGCAGGCAGTAGCACGGACTCCGCGCTGGCGGCGGTATTTGTGCCAACCGGATACGATGAATACGCCAGTTCAGCCTACAGCGCCATGTTAGGGCAGATTGTTCAGCCGTGGTTCTACAATCAACTGCGTACTGAAGAGCAGTTAGGCTACGCTGTATTTGCTTTCCCGATGAGTATCGGCCGTCAGTGGGGAATGGGGTTCCTGCTGCAAAGCAATGATAAGCAGCCGTCTTATCTTTGGGAGCGTTATAAAGCGTTCTTCCCGACGGCGGAAGCGAAGCTGCGGGCGATGAAACCTGAAGAGTTTGCGCAAATTCAGCAGGCGATTATTGCGCAAATGCTGCAGGCGCCGCAAACGCTGGGGGAAGAAGCCTCACAGTTAAGCAAAGATTTTGATCGCGGCAATATGCGCTTCGATTCACGTGATAAAATAGTGGCTCAGATTAAACTGCTGACGCCGCAAAAACTTGCCGACTTCTTCCATCAGGCGGTGGTTGAGCCGCAAGGCATGGCGATACTGTCACAGGTTTCCGGCAGTCAGAACGGGAAAGCAGAATATGTGCACCCGGAAGGCTGGAAAGTGTGGCAGACAGTCAGCGCGTTGCAGCAAACCTTACCCCTGATGAGTGATAAGAATGAATGATGCCGCTGAGTCCCTTGATCCACTGCGCTTGCCCCTGACGGGCGAGCGCCTGATTGAAGCCTCTGCGGGCACCGGTAAAACCTTTACCATCGCCGCCCTGTATTTACGTTTACTGCTTGGACTGGGCGGCTCTGCCGCCTTTCCTCGTCCTCTGACCGTTGAAGAACTGCTCGTGGTCACCTTCACCGAGGCGGCCACCGAAGAGTTGCGTGGTCGAATTCGTAGCAACATTCATGAACTGCGAATTGCCTGCCTGCGTGAAACAACCGACAACCCGCTATATGCCCGTTTGTTAGATGAAATCGCCGATAAAAAACAGGCCGCTCAGTGGCTGCTATTGGCTGAAAGACAGATGGATGAAGCGGCGGTGTTTACCATCCACGGCTTTTGTCAGCGTATGCTCAGTCTCAACGCCTTTGAATCAGGCATGCTGTTCGAACAGCAACTGATAGAAGATGAATCGCTGCTGCGCTATCAGGCCTGTGCGGACTTCTGGCGTCGACACTGCTATCCACTACCCCGCGACATTGCGCAGGTGATTTTTGAAACGTGGAAAGGACCGCAGGCTCTGCTGAGAGACATCGATCGCTATCTGCAGGGGGAAGCGCCGGTCATCAAGGCTCCGCCGTCTGATGACGAAACGCTGGCTTCCCGGCACGAACAAATTCTCACGCGCATTAACCAGATCAAGCAGCAATGGCGTGATTCCGTTGATGAGCTGGATGGCCTGCTGGAAGCCTCCGGGATTGACCGGCGTAAATTTAACCGTGGTAACCAGGGTAAGTGGATCGAAAAGATCAGCGCATGGGCGCAAGAACAAACCCAAAGTTATCAGCTTCCTGACGCGCTGGAGAAATTCTCACAGCGTTTTCTGGAAGAGCGCACTAAAGCGGGCGGAATAACCCCTCAGCACCCGCTGTTTGTCGCTATTGATGAACTGCTTAGCGAACCGTTAACTCTCCGCGATCTGGTGATCACCCGGGCGCTGGCGGAGATCCGTTCAGCGGTTGCCGAGGAGAAACGACGCCGCGGTGAGCTAGGCTTTGACGATATGCTCAGCCGTCTGGATGCGGCGTTGCGCAGTGAAAGCGGCGATGCGCTGGCGACGGCTATCCGTACCCGTTTTCCGGTCGCGATGATCGATGAATTTCAGGATACCGATCCGCAGCAGTACCGTATTTTTCGCCGGATCTGGCAGCATCAGCCGGATACCGCACTGCTGCTGATTGGCGACCCAAAACAGGCGATTTACGCGTTCCGTGGCGCGGATATCTTCACCTATATGAAGGCGCGCAGCGAGGTCAGCGCACACTATACGCTCGATACCAACTGGCGTTCGGCCCCCGGCATGGTCAATAGCGTAAATACGCTTTTCAGCCAGATGGATGACGCCTTTATGTTCCGCGAAATCCCCTTTAGCCCGGTAAAATTTGCAGAAAAAAACCAGTCGTTTCGGTTTGTTTTACATGGTGAGACACAGCCAGCCATGAGCATGTGGCTGATGGAAGGGGAAAGCTGCGGCGTAGGCGATTACCAGAACTACATGGCCCAGGTGTGCGCCACGCAAATTCGCGACTGGCTTAAGGCCGGGCAGTCAGGCGCTGCGCAACTGGTCAGTGGTAAAACATCCAGTCCGGTACGCGCGTCGGACATCAGCGTACTGGTTCGTAGCCGCCAGGAGGCGGCACTGGTCCGTGATGCGCTGACGCAGCTGGCAATTCCCTCCGTCTACCTTTCCAACCGTGACAGCGTATTTGAAACGCTGGAAGCGCGGGAGTTGCTGTGGGTGCTGCAGGCGGTGATGACGCCGGAGCGTGAGAACACGCTGCGTAGCGCGCTGGCGACCTCAATGATGGGGCTGAATGCGCAGGATCTTGAAGCCTTAAATAACGATGAAAATGCCTGGGATGCGGTGGTCGAAGAGTTTGATGGCTATCGTCAGATCTGGCATAAACGCGGCGTGATGCCGATGCTGCGCGCGCTGATGACAACCCGCCAGATTGCGGAAAACCTGCTGGCGACGGCGGGGGGCGAACGCCGCCTGACCGATATTTTACATATCAGCGAACTGTTGCAGGAAGCAGGCTCGCAGCTGGAAAGCGAGCATGCGCTGGTGCGCTGGCTGTCCCAGCATATTCTTGAACCCGACAGCAACGCGTCCAGCCAGCAGCTCAGGCTGGAAAGCGACAAGCATCTGGTCAAAATCGTCACTATCCATAAATCTAAAGGGCTGGAGTATCCGCTGGTCTGGCTGCCGTTTATCACGAATTTCCGCGTCCAGGATCAGGCTTTCTACCACGATCGCAGCTCTTTTGAAGCCATGCTGGATCTCAGCGATGCCGAGGAGAGCGTTGAGCTGGCTGAAGCGGAGCGTCTGGCGGAAGACCTGCGTTTGCTCTATGTCGCGCTAACCCGTTCGGTATGGCACTGCAGCCTTGGTGTTGCGCCGTTGGTGCGACGTCGGGGCGATAAAAAAGGGGATACCGATGTACATCACAGCGCCCTTGGTCGCCTGTTGCAAAAAGGTGAGCCGATGGATGCCGCGGGTCTGCGTAGTGCGATTGAAGCACTGTGTAGCGACGATATTGCCTGCCAGACGCCTGCGCAGCCTGACGGTGAACGCTGGCAAGTTGCGCAGGCTGTTAGCTGCGAACTGAGTGCGAAAATACTGCAGCGTACGCCCGGCGATAGCTGGCGCGTGACCAGTTATTCCGGTCTGCAGCAGCGTGGGCATGGAATCGCGCAGGATCTGATCCCGCGACTGGATATTGATGCCGCAGGCGTTGGTGAGGTTATTGAAGAGTCAGGGCTTACACCGCATCAGTTCCCGCGCGGCGCTTCGCCAGGTACATTCTTGCATAGCCTGTTTGAAGATCTCGACTTTACTCAACCGGTAGATCCGAGTTGGGTCGAGGAAAAACTGGCGTTGGGCGGTTATGACGCGCACTGGACGCCGGTTTTGACCGAATGGCTGGACGCCATTTTGCAGGCGCCTCTCAACGAGACGGGCGTGAGTTTGAGCCATCTTTCCGCGGGTGAAAAACAGGTGGAGATGGAGTTTTACCTGCCGATTTCGCAGCCGCTGATGGCCAGCCAACTTGATGCGTTAATTCGCCAATACGATCCGCTCTCCGCGGGGTGCCCTGCGTTGGAATTTATGCAGGTACGCGGCATGCTGAAAGGATTTATTGACCTGGTTTTCCGCCACCAGGGGCGTTATTACCTTCTCGATTACAAATCGAACTGGCTGGGGGAAGACAGCTCAGCGTATACGCAGCAGGCGATGGCCTCTGCCATGCAGGCGCATCGCTACGACCTGCAGTATCAACTTTATACCCTGGCGCTGCATCGCTACTTGCGCCATCGCATTGCTGATTACGATTATGAACGCCATTTTGGCGGTGTTATCTATCTCTTCTTGCGTGGCATTGACAGTGAAAATCCGCAACAGGGAATTTACGCGACCCGACCTGACGGGGAGTTAATCGCCTTGATGGACGAGATGTTTGTCGGTGCGCCACTGGAGGAGATGTCATGACAATCCAGAAACGATTACTGGAAGCTGTGGAGCAAAAACAGCTCCGGCCTCTGGATGCTCAGTTTGCGCTGGCGGTTGCCGGAAATGACAACCCTGCCGTTGCGCTGGCGGCGGCGTTGCTCAGTCGTGAAGCAGGAGAAGGGCACGTCTGCTTACCACTTTCGCGGTTATCCCTGAGCGAGGATGCCCATCCCCTTTTAAGCGCCTGGCTCGCTGAAGTGGGGGAGCCAGAAGACTGGACGGAATGTCTGCTGGCCTCCGGGGCGGTAAGCCGTGGTGAGCAACCCACGCCGCTGGTGCTGCACGGCGATCGCTTGTATCTGAACCGGATGTGGCATAACGAACGGGCGGTGGCTCGCTTTTTCAGTGAAGTTAACCACGCCATTGAGGTGGATGAACAACGGCTGACCCACACGCTGGCGGCGTTGTTTCCACCAGCGGAAGGTGTTAACTGGCAAAAAGTGGCCGCTGCGGTGGCGTTGACCCGTCGTATATCGGTGATCTCCGGCGGGCCGGGGACCGGAAAAACGACAACAGTTGCGAGGCTTCTGGCGGCGTTGATTCAGATGACTGAGGGGGAACGCTGCCGTATTCGCCTGGCGGCTCCTACTGGAAAGGCGGCAGCGCGCCTGACTGCCTCGCTGGGTGCAGCGCTACGAGAACTGCCGTTAACCGAAGAGCAAAAGAAACGCATTCCCGATGACGCCAGTACGTTGCATCGATTATTAGGCGCTCAGCCAGGCAGTCAGCGCCTGCGCCATCATGCGGGAAACCCGCTGCATCTGGATGTGCTGGTGGTGGATGAAGCCTCGATGATTGATTTGCCGATGATGTCGCGCCTTATCGATGCGCTACCGCCGCACGGGCGGGTGATTTTTCTTGGCGATCGTGACCAGCTCGCTTCCGTCGAAGCGGGGGCGGTGCTGGGGGATATCTGTGCTTTCGTCGGTGACGGGTTTACCCCGGAACGCGCCCGCCAGCTCAGTCGTCTGACCGGAAGCGCTATTCCGGCAGGTCTGGGAACTCAGGCCGCCGCTTTGCGCGACAGTTTGTGTCTGCTGCAAAAGAGTTACCGTTTCGGTAGCGATTCCGGAATCGGTCAGTTGGCTGCTGCGATTAATCGTGGTGACAAAGCCGCGCTCAAAACGGTCTTCCGGCAGGGGTTTAGCGACATTGAAAAACGCACGCTACATAGCAGCGAAGATTACGCCGCGATGTTGGATGAGGCGCTGGCGGGTTATGGGCACTATCTGGATTTACTGCGTGAGGGCGCTGAGCCGGATGCTGTCATTCAGGCCTTCAATGAGTATCAGCTGTTGTGCGCCCTGCGTGAAGGTCCGTTTGGCGTGGGTGGTTTGAATGAACGCCTTGAGCAGGTGATGGCGCAAAAACGTAAAATTCATCGTTCAACGCATAGCCGCTGGTATGAGGGAAGGCCGGTGATGATCGCGCGCAATGACAGTTCGCTGGGATTATTTAACGGTGATATCGGCATTGCCCTCGATCGTGGACAGGGCCTGAGGGTGTGGTTTGCGCTGCCGGACGGTTCTATCAAATCAGTCCAGCCCAGTCGCTTACCTGAACATGAAACCACCTGGGCGATGACCGTGCACAAATCACAGGGATCTGAGTTTGACCATGCGGCGTTGATTTTACCCAGTCAGCATTCACCCGTGGTTACCCGCGAGCTGGTCTATACCGCCGTCACCCGCGCGCGCCGGCGTCTGTCACTGTATGCCGATGAGCGGATATTAAGTAACGCCATTGCCACCCGCACCGAACGTCGCAGCGGATTGGCGGCGTTGTTTAATCAATAAAATTCGTTGCCGGATAAGGCATTTATACCGCATCCGGCAACGACTACTACCCCAAATCCGCCATCAGCACCTTTGACCGCCGCTGATAGTTGTACATCTCTTTCTTGCTTTCCGGCAGCAGGTCGATATCCACCGGCGTGAAACCACGTTCCTGGAACCAGTGAATGCTGCGCGTGGTCAGCACGAACAGTTTGCTCAGTCCCATTTGCCGGGCCTGCGCGGCGATCCGCTCCAGCAATACTTCCCCGCGCGATGAGCTACGGTAGTCCGGATGCACCGCCACGCACGCCATTTCGCCAATTCTCTCCTCCGGGAAAGGGTACAGAGCGGCGCAGGCGATGGTCAGGTTATCGCGCTGAATAATCGTGAATTTGTCGATCTCCATTTCCAGTTGTTCGCGGGAGCGACGTACCAGAATGCCTTGTTGCTCCAGCGGGCGGATCAGCTCCAGAATCCCGCCGATATCGTTAATGGTAGCGCGGCGGATCTGCTCGGCGCTTTCCATTACGATCTGCGTACCAATCCCGTCACGGGAGAACAGTTCCTGCAGCAATGCGCCATCTTCCTGATAGCTGATCAGATGGCTGCGCCGTACCCCACTGCGACAGGCTTTCACTGCCCCGCGCAGGAAGCGCACTGTGCCGGAGCTGTAATCGCCTTTCTCTTCCTGCAACTCAACGCGCGCCTGGGCTTCGTTAGGAAACAGCTCGGAAATAATATCGCCATCATCGTTGGTGACGCCCTGAGAGGAGCAAAAGCCGATCATTTTCTCTGCCTTCAGTTTGATAGCCAACTGCGTGGCGACCTCTTCTGAAGTCAGGTTAAAGCTCTCTCCGGTGACGGAAACGGCGACCGGGCCCATCAGCACAATCGCGCCACTGTCTAACTGCCGGTGAATGGCATCTTCATCAATACGACGAATACGTCCGCTATGGCAGTAATCCACGCCGTCATCAACGCCCAGCGGCTGGGAGATAATAAAATTACCGCTGACCACATTGATGTGCGCCCCCTGCAATGGCGTATTATTCAGGCTCATTGACAGGCGGGCGGTAATATCAAGCTGAAGTAACCCTGCCGCCTGTTTGACCAGCTCCAGGGTTTTAGCGTCGGTAACGCGCGTATTCTTGTGGTACACCGGTTCATGATGATGCGCCGCAAGATTGGCATCAATCTGCGGTCGTGCGCCATAGACCACGACAAGGCGGATGCCGAGACTATGAAGAAGGCCAATGTCATTGACGATACTGGAAAAGTTTTCATGCTCGATGGCTTCGCCGCCCAGCATAATGACAAACGTCTTTCCCCGATGGGTATTGATATAGGGAACAGAATGGCGGAATCCCTGTACCAGTTCGGTTCTACGCTCCTTCACCACGGCACACCCTCATTGCATGATTATTCGTAATTTATGTATTTTTATTCTGTTTTAACGCTGTGCGCAAGCGTAATTTTTACCCATGCCGAAGATTTTTCTCAGTAATGCCGTGAATATAAAAAGAATGTTTACCCTTTTATAGATGACAGATTATGCGTCATTCGCTAAAGTTTCCGGTCAATTCAGACGTTTTACGTATTACCTCAATAAAGATTTCTTTTTGCTCGGGAGAAGCATGTCGGGATCCAATTCAGCAATCAGTCGCCGCCGTTTACTGAAAGGTGCGGGTGCTATGTGGCTTTTGAGCGTCAGCCAGGTTGGTCTGGCGGCCATGAGTCAGGTCGTTGCCGTACGTGTCTGGCCAGCGTCCAGCTACACCCGCGTCACGGTAGAATCTAACCGTCTGCTGAAATACAAACAGTTTGCCCTGAGTAATCCTGAGCGTGTGGTTGTGGATATTGAAGGCGTTAATTTGAACTCGGTGCTCAAGGGCATGGGTGCGCAGATCCGTCCTGACGATCCGTATATTAAATCGGCGCGCGTCGGGCAGTTTGACCCACAGACCGTGCGGATGGTGTTCGAGCTGAAACAGAATGTGAAGCCGCAACTTTTTGCGCTGGCTCCGGTGGCCGGCTTTAAAGAACGTCTGGTGATGGATCTCTATCCCGCGAATGCCCAGGATGTTCAGGATCCGCTGCTGGCGTTGCTGGAAGAATACAACAAGGGCGATCTGGACAAACAGGTGCCGCCTGCGCAAAGTGGCCCGCAGCCGGGTAAAGCGGGGCGCGATCGTCCCATTGTCATTATGCTCGACCCAGGGCATGGAGGAGAGGACTCCGGTGCGGTGGGGAAATACAAGACGCGTGAAAAAGATGTGGTGCTGCAGATTGCCCGACGCCTGCGAGCCCTCATAGAGAAAGAGGGCAACATGAAGGTCTTTATGACGCGAAATGAAGATATCTTCATTCCGCTTAAAGTCCGCGTGGCGAAAGCGCAGAAGCAGCGTGCAGACCTGTTTGTCTCTATTCACGCCGATGCATTTACCAGTCGACAGCCCAGAGGTTCGTCGGTATTTGCGCTCTCCACCAAAGGGGCGACCAGCACCGCCGCGAAATATCTGGCGCAAACTCAGAACGCCTCGGATTTGATTGGCGGCGTCAGCAAGAGCGGCGATCGCTACGTCGACCATACCATGTTTGATATGGTGCAATCGCTGACCATCGCCGACAGCCTGAAGTTTGGTAAAGCGGTATTGAATAAGCTCGGTAAAGTTAACAATCTGCATAAGAACCAGGTTGAACAAGCCGGGTTTGCGGTACTAAAAGCGCCGGATATTCCGTCTATTCTGGTGGAAACCGCATTTATCAGTAACGTTGAGGAAGAGCGCAAGCTCAAAACTGCGACCTTCCAGCAGGAAGTTGCAGAGTCGATTCTGGCGGGGATCAAAGCCTACTTTGCCGATGGCGCGACGCTGGCGAGAAGGGGATAACAAAAAAGCGCTGAAAAGCGCTTTTTTTATGGACCGCAGATACAAAAAAACACCCTTTAGGGTGTTTATAATGTTGGTTGCGGGGGCCGGATTTGAACCGACGACCTTCGGGTTATGAGCCCGACGAGCTACCAGGCTGCTCCACCCCGCGTCACCGTACTGCTTTATATTTTATCAAATTTGATTGGTTGCGGGGGCCGGATTTGAACCGACGACCTTCGGGTTATGAGCCCGACGAGCTACCAGGCTGCTCCACCCCGCGTCACCGTACTGCTTTTATTTCATCAAATTTTAATTGGTTGCGGGGGCCAGATTTGAACTGACGACCTTCGGGTTATGAGCCCGACGAGCTACCAAGCTGCTCCACCCCGCGTCCGTGGATGCGCACTATACTCTGCTCGCATTTTCATGCAACCCTTTTTTCACCTTGATCACGTTTTTAAGGTGAAAATGAACAAAAACAACGCATTCTGGATTGTTTTTTGCTCAAAATTTGCGTTCGGGTATGTATACGCATTTCATTAGGTTCGGGGGTTTGTTATCTTCGTCTCGCATTCAGGCAACATAAGACGAGAACAATGAAAGGACGTTGGGCAAAATATCTTCTTGCGGGAGCAGTCGTCGCGATGCTCGCCGCGTGTTCCTCAAAACCCACCGATCGTGGGCAGCAGTATAAAGACGGGAAATTTACCCAGCCTTTCTCACTGGTGAACCAGCCTGATGCGGTTGGCGCACCAATCAATGCCGGTGATTTCGCCGAGCAGGTTAATCAAATTCGCAGCGCTTCGCCACGTTTGTACGGCAACCAGAGCAACGTTTACAACGCTATCCAGCAGTGGTTACGTGCGGGCGGTGATACGCGCAGTATGCGCCAGTTTGGTATTGATGCCTGGCAAATGGAAGGGGCGGACAATTACGGTAACGTCCAGTTTACCGGTTACTACACGCCGGTTATTCAGGCGCGCCATACGCGCCAGGGCGAGTTTCAGTATCCTATCTATCGCATGCCGCCAAAACGTGGCCGCTTACCAAGCCGGGCCGAGATTTACGCGGGCGCGCTGAGCGACAACTACATTCTGGCGTACAGCAACTCCCTGATGGATAACTTCATTATGGATGTGCAGGGCAGTGGTTACATCGATTTTGGCGATGGCAGCCCGCTTAACTTCTTTAGCTATTCCGGGAAAAACGGCCACGCCTATCGCAGCATCGGTAAAGTGCTTATCGACCGTGGCGAAGTGAAAAAAGAAGATATGTCGATGCAGGCTATTCGCCATTGGGGTGAAACGCACAGCGAAGCCGAAGTGCGTGAGCTGTTGGAGCAGAACCCATCGTTTGTCTTCTTTAAACCGCAATCTTTTGCACCGGTCAAAGGGGCCAGCGCGGTACCGTTGATTGGCCGCGCGTCTGTGGCTTCTGACCGCAGTATCATTCCGGCGGGCACAACATTGCTGGCGGAAGTCCCGTTACTGGACAATAACGGCAAGTTTACCGGCCAGTACGAACTGCGCCTGATGGTGGCGTTAGATGTGGGTGGCGCTATTAAAGGGCAACACTTCGATATCTATCAGGGCATTGGTGCTGACGCCGGACACCGTGCGGGGTGGTATAATCACTACGGTCGCGTCTGGGTACTGAAAACAGCGCCGGGTACGGGTAACGTGTTCAGCGGTTAATAGCCGGATGGCGCTCGATATTAATGAATTTGAGGTGTTATGTCTGTGGTTATCAGTGATGCCTGGCGCCAGCGTTTTGGCGGTACGGCGCGTCTGTATGGCGAAAATGCGCTGCAGTTGTTTGCCCAATCGCACGTTTGCGTGGTCGGGATTGGCGGGGTAGGATCGTGGGCGGCGGAAGCGCTGGCGCGTACCGGTATTGGCGCCATCACGCTCATCGATATGGATGATGTGTGCGTCACCAATACTAACCGCCAGATCCATGCTCTGCGCGATAACGTCGGCCTGGCAAAAGCTGAAGTGATGGCTGAACGTATCCGCCAGATTAACCCGGAGTGCCGGGTGAACGTGGTCGATGATTTTGTCACGCCGGATAATGTTGCTGAGTATATGAGTGCGGGTTATTCGTATGTCATTGATGCGATTGATAGCGTGCGCCCAAAAGCGGCACTGATCGCCTGGTGTCGGCGTAACAAAATTCCGCTGGTGACCACCGGTGGTGCGGGAGGGCAGATCGACCCGACGCAGATACAGGTCGTTGATTTGGCAAAAACTATCCAGGATCCGCTGGCAGCCAAGCTACGCGAGCGACTGAAAAGCGATTTTGGCGTGGTGAAAAACAGCAAAGGCAAGCTGGGCGTGGACTGTGTGTTCTCGACCGAAGCGCTGGTTTACCCGCAGGCAGATGGCTCGGTATGTGCGATGAAGGCGACGGCGGAAGGGCCGAAGCGCATGGATTGCGCATCCGGTTTTGGCGCGGCCACTATGGTGACCGCCACCTTTGGCTTTGTTGCCGTCTCACACGCGCTGAAGAAGATGATGGCGAAAGCGGCGCGCCAGAGTTGAGTGTTGTGCCGGATAAGACGCGTTCGCGTCGCCATCCGGCAACCATCAAACCTGTCGGGCAGCCTCAAGAATCGCCTCGTTCAGAGCATGCAGCCCCTGGGTACGCGAGGCGCTGAGCTGCGCGCGTAAACCTAGCTCGTCAAATAATGCCATAGGCGAATGCGCCAGTAACTCGGCTGCAGTTTTACCTTCGACCGCCGTGAGTAATACCGCCAGCAGCCCGCGAACAATGCGACCTTCGCTGTCGCCGAAGAAATGCAAAGTACCATTCTCATGAAGGGTATGCCCCAGCCAAACGCGGTTTTCGCAGCCCGCGATCTCTTTGGCCTGTGCCTTTAGCGAATCCGGAAGCGCTGGCAACTGCTTACCCAGCAGAATCAGTTGGCGATATTTATCTTCCCACTGGGTGAGCGAGGTAAAGGTATTGCGTAACGTCTCTTCCGTTACGGTTGTGCCAAACGGGTGTCCGGCGAACAGAGGGCTTGTCATTAATCCACCAATATTTCCAGCGCGCGGTCAACGGCTGCGACCAACGCATCTACATCACTTTGCGTATTATAAGGTGCAAATGAGGCGCGTAGCGTCCCGGATACGCCCAGTTCTGCCAGCAGCGGTTGCGCACAGTGTTGTCCTGCACGCAGTGCAATGCCATATTCGGCCAGCAACGTCACCATGTCGCTGTGATGAACCCCTGCGAAATCAAAGGCTAACAGACTGGAGTCCTGGCAGCGGAAGGAGCGAAAGCCGGGGCGTTTCGCCAGCGCATCTTCTGCCAACGTCGCCAGACCCCGACTCCAGTTTTCGGCCTGCACCACGTCAACGTCCGCCAGCCATTCGAGCGCCGCGCTTAGTCCGATAACGCCAGCAACGTTAGGCGTACCGGCCTCCAGCTTCCATGGAGCAGCCTGGGGGGTGAAACCGTCAAAACTGACTTCGCTAATCATTTTACCGCCACCGAGCCAGGGAGACATGGCATCCAGCAGTTCCGGTTTACCGTACAGCACGCCAATGCCGGTGGGACCATACAGCTTGTGGCCCGAGAACGCATAGAAATCAATGTCTAATTGCTGTACGTCGGCGGGGAAATGGACAATCCCCTGGGCACCATCCACCATCACCACCATTCCAGCCGCATGGGCGAGCGTAATGGCGCGGGCTAAATCCGGGCAACCGCCGGTAACGTTCGACATCTGCCCAAGCGCCAGAATGCGGCTGCGTGGAGTGATGAGTTGCGCGAGGCTTTCAACGTCTGGCAATAAATGGGCGTTAAGCGGCAGCCTGACGACCTTCGCCCCCGTTTGCTCCGCCACCATCAGCCAGGGCACGAGGTTGGCATGATGCTCTGCTGCGCTAACGATAATCTCATCACTCGGTTGTAAGCGAGGTCGCGCATAGCTTTGGGCAACCATGTTGATCGCTTCAGTCGTACCGCGGGTCCAGACGATTGTTTTGTCATCCGGCGCATTAATCAGGCTTGCGACTTTTTCCCGCGCGGCTTCATAGCGTGCGGTCAGGCGCTGTGCTTCTGCAAACTGGCTGCGATGGACGTTCCCGGCGCTCAGGCTATAAAACTGATGGGTGGCCTCAATCACTGCCTGCGGCTTCAGTGCGGTAGCAGCGCTGTCGAGATAGACGCCAGCATCGTTGAGTGCGGGAAATTGCGCGCGAAACTGCGCGGGGTTAAAAGCGTTCATGGTATTCCTCAGTTCAGTAAACCGATCGTGGCGCAAAAAGGGCGCTGATACAAGGGGGGGGGCTAACCATCGGAATACTCTGGATATCCTGGCAAAGTCCACGCAGTGTCTTATGCTATATACCGTTAGGCGAGCAATTTAGCCTGTTACGGAGTGTGTTTTTAATAGCATAAATCGCTTTAAGGAGAAAAAGATGAAAAAGACTGCCGCAATTATCTCTGCTTGTATGCTGACTTTTGCCCTGAGCGCCTGTTCTGGTTCGAATTACGTGATGCACACCAATGATGGTCGATCAATCGTATCTGATGGTAAGCCACAGACCGACAATGAAACGGGGATGATTTCGTATAAAGACGCTAACGGCAACAAACAGCAGATTAACCGTACCGATGTGAAAGAGATGGTAGAACTGGATAACTAACCGGTCGTCCATCGACAAAGAGTCGGACAAAAAAAAGCACCGCAATTTGGCGGTGCTACATTAATCACTATGGACAGACAGGGTAAATGTACAGGAAGTGAAAAAGGGTAGCTTTGCTACCATGGTCTGAATCGCAGACCAATTGCAAACACAACAACACAACATCACAACCGTAAGCCAAAAGCCCACCAGAACACGCATTCCGATAAAACTTTTCGTTCCGGCTTCAGGAAGTGCCGCCACTATAGGTATTTGCTGGTAGAACCTCAACGGACAATTTATAATGGCTCAGATAAAAAAAACTAATAGGTTGCAACCTGTTGGTTAATTGTTAAATTCATTTAACATCAAAGCCTAAAAGTCATGTCAAAACGATTACCACCCCTAAATGCGTTGCGTGTTTTTGATGCTGCAGCGCGTCATTTGAGCTTTACTCGCGCAGCAGAAGAGCTTTTTGTGACGCAGGCCGCAGTAAGTCATCAAATCAAGTCACTTGAGGATTTCCTGGGGCTGAAGCTGTTTCGTCGACGCAATCGATCTTTGCTGTTAACGGAAGAAGGCCAAAGCTACTTTCTCGACATCAAAGAGATTTTTTCGCAATTAACCGACGCGACGCGTAAACTTCAGGCACGCAGTGCAAAAGGTGCGCTCACTGTGAGTTTATTGCCCAGTTTTGCAATCCAATGGATGGTACCCAGACTCTCTAGCTTTAACTCAGCTTATCCGGGAATCGATGTCAGGATCCAGGCGGTGGACCGTCAGGAAGACAAACTGGCTGACGATGTTGATGTGGCGATTTTCTACGGACGTGGCAACTGGCCGGGTCTGCGTGTTGAAAAATTGTACGCAGAATATCTATTGCCGGTCTGCTCGCCGCTATTACTCACCGGTGATAAACCGCTAAAGACGCCCGAAGATCTGGCGAAGCACACATTATTGCACGATGCGTCACGCCGTGACTGGCAAGCCTATACGCGCCAACTTGGCCTGAATCATATCAACGTACAGCAGGGACCCATCTTCAGCCATAGCGCCATGGTGCTCCAGGCTGCTATCCATGGACAGGGAATTGCATTGGCTAATAACGTCATGGCGCAATCCGAAATAGAAGCCGGACGTCTGGTTTGTCCGTTTAATGATGTTCTGGTCAGCAAAAACGCATTTTATCTGGTTTGTCATGACAGTCAGGCAGAACTGGGTAAAATAGCCGCCTTCCGTCAGTGGATTCTGGCGAAAGCGGCCACGGAACAAGAAAAATTCCGCTTTCGTTATGAACAATAATTTACGTAGGGTATTCACATGACCAGCCGTTTTATGCTGATTTTTGCCGCCGTAAGTGGCTTTATCTTTGTGGCGTTGGGCGCCTTTGGGGCACATGTTCTGAGTAAAACCCTCGGTGTCGTTGAGATGGGGTGGATCCAGACTGGCCTCGAGTATCAGGCGTTCCATACGCTGGCTATATTTGGCCTGGCCGTCGCCATGCAGCGGCGCATTAGCATTTGGTTTTACTGGAGTAGCGTGTTTTTGGCATTAGGAACCGTGCTGTTTAGCGGCAGCCTGTATTGCCTCGCGCTCTCGCATTTACGCCTGTGGGCGTTTGTTACCCCCGTCGGCGGTTTCAGCTTCCTTGTGGGCTGGGCGCTGATGTTAGTGGGCGCTATTCGATTGAAACGTAAGGGCGTTAGCCATGAATAAGGTTGTATTGTTGTGTCGCCCAGGTTTTGAAAAAGAGTGCGCCGCAGAAATTACGGATAAAGCAGGACGCCGGGAAATCTTCGGTTTTGCCCGCGTGAAAGACAATGCGGGTTACGTCATCTTCGAATGCTATCAGCAGGACGATGCCGAAAAGTTAGTGAAAGAGTTGCCGTTTAGCTCGCTGATTTTTGCCCGTCAAATGTTTGTGGTGGGCGAACTGCTGCAATATTTACCGCCGGAAGACCGCATTACGCCGATTGTCGGCATGTTGCAGGGCGTGGTAGAGAAAGGCGGCGATCTGCGCGTTGAAGTTGCTGACACCAATGAAAGCAAGGAGTTGGTTAAATTTTGCCGTAAATTTACCGTACCGCTGCGCGCGGCGCTGCGGGAAGCGGGCGTGCTGGCAAAGTATGAAACGCCAAAACGTCCGGTGGTTCATGTGTTCTTTATCGCACCAGGCTGTTGCTATACCGGCTATTCCTGGCCCGACAATAACTCCCCGTTCTACATGGGCATTCCGCGTCTGAAGTTCCCGGCCGATGCGCCGAGCCGTTCAACACTGAAGCTGGAAGAAGCGCTGCACGTGTTCATTCCTGCCGATGAGTGGGATGAACGTCTGGCTAACGGAATGTATGCGGTGGATTTAGGGGCATGCCCGGGCGGTTGGACCTATCAACTGGTTAAACGCAACATGTGGGTTTACTCCGTGGATAATGGTCCGATGGCGCAAAGCCTGATGGATACCGGACAAGTTACCTGGCTGCGCGAAGACGGATTTAAGTACCGGCCAAATCGCAATAACATTTCGTGGATGGTTTGCGACATGGTGGAAAAGCCCGCGAAGGTTGCCGCCCTGATGGCGCAGTGGCTGGTCAACGGCTGGTGTCGTGAGACTATCTTCAACCTCAAGCTGCCGATGAAAAAACGCTACGAAGAGGTGTCGCAAAACCTGGCTTATATTCAGGCACAGCTTGACGAGCATGGCGTAAATGCCCAGATTCAGGCGCGTCAGCTGTATCATGACCGTGAAGAAGTCACCGTGCACGTCCGTCGCCTGTGGGCTGCTGTTGGTGGTCGTCGCGACGAGCGATAAGGTAAAATTGCAGGCCGGATGAAGGCGTAAATGTCTCATCCGGCCTGCATTGTTTCAATCAGCGGCGTATCTGAAATAATATGCGTCACATCATCCAGATGCCCAATCCGGGCCTCTCCCGAACGATTAAATTTACTTTTATCGATCAGCAATAATGACTGCGCTGCGCGCTTAAGCAGAATGGACTTGAAGTCGGCATTGGTCGCGTTAGAGTCCCAGAGTGCGCCGTCGCTGTCGATCCCTGCGCAGGAAAAAATAAACAGATCGATCTCGAGTGGTTTGAGCTGCGAGATGAGCGAGGGGTTAACATAGCAACCGTATTTACGCTCAAGGCGACCGCCGGAGCTGATTAGCTGAAGGTGTTCGCGTTTAGCCAATTCCTGGCAAATGGGCTGGCTGTTGGTAAAGACGTGAATGTTGATGTCCGGTAACTGTCGCGCCATGTACCAGCACGTTGAGCTGGCGTCCAGGGCTATCACCATACCTTCTTCGATCCATGCCAGCGCTTCGCGGGCAATATTCGCTTTGTGGGCATAGTGGCTTTTGAGTCGCATATGAAACGGGTCGCCGCTGTCCTGATTTTCCCGATGAATCACTTTGGCCCGCCCGTGATTGCGCAGCACTTTTCCCTGGGCTTGTAGCTCGCTGAGATCGCGGCGGATGGTCTCTTTGCTGACCTTAAGTTGCAAAGCAAGGGTTTCGGTTGTCAGATTTTTGTGGTTGGTAAGCAGATCTACGATCGCCTGCTGGCGCGCCGCTTTCATGTTCTGATCCTCATCTTATGATGAATGCCCGTAGCTGACGGGCATTCAGACCAGAGATTACGGGGTTACTCCTTTTTTTAATAGAATATTCCCGTACTTTGCCCGCTCTCCTGTGATAACGATCGCAAACGCCTGTTGCGCGCGTTCATAGAAGGCATAGCGGTCAATACGCGTGATGTCCGGGTAGGGGGTTTGCAGTGAAAGCGCCTGACGATAGCGGGCCTCGACGTCAGGATCGAGGGCATCGCCTTCAACAGCCGCCATCATCACCAGCGGTGGGGCATAGCTGTCCAGTTCAAAGAGCGGAATAATCGCCTGTAGCAGGTCGCTGACCAATAGACCGTCGGCGCGGATAACCTGTGGTCCCATGCTGTGGGCCGGGAAGTGGGCATCGGAAAATATAATCTCATCGCCGTGGCCCATCTCAGCCAGCACCTTCAGCAGGTCGGGCGAAATTAAGGGAGATATTGTTTTGAGCATATTACTCAACTCCTGTTAGTTCGGATTCGGTTTGCGGATAGAAGTAACGGTACTGGTAGCGTACCTGCCCGCGTGCCTGTTCCGGTGAGGCAAATTCCCCAATGCCCGACCACGCAAACATTGCGGCACCTGCCACGGTGGTTTCGGCGTCATCCAGCACTTTGACAGGTATCCCGAGAACATTCGCTTTGATCTGATTCCACAACGCGTTGCGGCTTCCCCCACCTACCAATAGCAGTTCAGTGGCTTGGAAATGACCGATTTTTTCCAGCGTATGGAGGTTTCGCTGCAGCTGTTCTGTCAGTCCTTCCAGCGCGGCGCGATAAAAGTGACCACGGGTGGTATTGAGCGTAACCCCTTGCCAGCCCGCATTCTGACAGGCCAGCAGGTCGCAGTGCATCTTCACGCCTTCGGCGCCTGCCGGGATGGCCCTGGCTTCGTCAATCAGCGTCTGCCAGGGGGTGTCGGCAGTCCACAGCAGCTTACGCACCCACTCGAGTACACCGGAAGCCAGCCACTGCATGCCGGGGTTATTCAGTCCAGCCTGGCTATCCAGCTCACAAGTGGAACCCGCATATTGGCTGAGCTGGGAGGTATCCACCTGCGCACTGCGCACCATCAGAATTTCCCATGTGCCGGAAGAGAGCACCGGTTCATCTGGCTGGGCTCCTGCGCCAAATAGCGCAAACTGCGTGTCGTGTCCGGCAGAGATGACCGGAATTCCCGCCGTAAGCCCGAGCAGGCTGGCAGCCTCTGGTTGCAAAGCCCCAATCTGTTCGCCTGCTTCAACCAGGCGCGGGAACAGACGGCACGGTATGCCCGTAGCTTGCAAAATGTCATGACTAAAATTGCGCTGCCGGATGTCCAGCAGCTGGCTGGTGCCCGCCATGGTGATATCTGTAGTGAACTCGCCGGTTAAACGGTGGTTGATAAGCGACGAGATAAACAACCAGGCGTGCGCCTGCTCCAGAAATTGCGGATGGTTTTCTTTCAGCCACACCAATTTATACAGCGTGTTGAAACTAAATGCGCCGACGCCGGAAATTTCCTGCAATTGCTGCGGTGATATGTAGCGGTGAATATTCTCCATCACCGCTGCGGTGCGTGGGCATTTCCAGCTAATCACCGGATACAGCTGCTTGCCGTTCTTATCAACCAGCGCGCCGTCTACGCCAAAAGTGGTGACGGCGATCCCGCGGACATGGCAGGCGGCCAGTTGCGTGCAGAGGCGCTGACAGCAATCGGCGAAGCGTTGCAGAATGGCCTCCAGCGACCACTGATGCCAGGTACTGTTTTCTGTTGCGATGTCACTGGCGTTCGGGGTCGCTGCGCGGGCGACAATCTTTCCCTGTCGGTCAACGGCGATAGCCCGCACGTTGGTCGCGCCACAGTCGAGAACCAGGATAACGTCTTGTTTCATAATCGCTCCCCAAACGTAGCCGGATGGCGCAGCGCTTACCCGGCTTACAAAATTCACCGCGCAGGCCCGGTAAGCTTGCGCCACCGGGCCAGAGTCGCATTAACGCTTATACAGCGGGCCGTAGTTCTGGCAGGCGCGATAATCCTGGCCTTCCATATCCATACCATGGGCTGCCCAGGCTGAAGGGCGGTAAATTTTTTCGTCTTCCACGTTGTGCATACAAACCGGGATACGCAGCATGGCGGCGAGCGTAATAAAGTCCGCGCCCACGTGACCTATCGTCAGTACGCCGTGGTTTGCGCCCCAGTTAGCCATGACGGAATAGACATCGCTGAACGGGCCTTTACCGGTTAAGCGCGGGGCAAACCAGGTGGTTGGCCAGGTGGAGTTGGTGCGCGCATCAAGCTGGTCGTGCATCTCTTTCGGCAATTCCACGCTCCAGCCTTCCGCGATTTGCAGCACCGGGCCCAGGCCTTTGATGATGTTGATGCGGGTCATGGTGAACGGCACGCCGCCCTCGGTCAGGAAGCGAGAAGAATAGCCGCCGCCGCGGAAGTATTCGTGAATAGCCGGACACCATTCGGTAGCCGCCAGGCAATCATCCGCCTCTTTCTGTGAGATTTCCCAGTGCGGCTTCATGGTCGGTTTCCCTTCGCCGTCGCGCTGTTTGCAGGAGCCATCCAGCGCTGCCGAGCCGGAGTTAATCAGGTGAATAATACCGTGCTCAGCAAGGCCGGTTAGCGGTTTACCCGTGACGCGTTCAACCGCCTCTGGCGACCAGTAGGTGCGCACATCGGCAAAGACCTGCGCTGTGCCGGTGAGTTGATGACCAAACAGCATCGCCACGCCGTTCAGGCTGTCGTTTTCGGTGGCGACAACGAACGGTTCGCGAATGCCGTTCCAGTCAAAGGAGCTGTTGAGCAGTGCTTCGGCGGTATCGCCATTCGGGTATTGATCGGTCCAGTGACGCTGGCCCTGGAAGCCTGCGGCAATCGCGTTGTACCCCAGCGACTCTTCAACCCGACCTTTGTCTGCCAGTTTCTGGTTACCCTGCATCATGTCGCGAATGCACATGGCCATCAGCAGGCTCTCTTTCAGCACCGCACGGCTCTGCTCTGCGTTACGCTTATATTGCTGTGCGTTCTGATCTTCACCGTAGCGGAAGTTTTTATCCGCCCACGCCAGCGCCATTTCCAGCTCAGCTTCGTCATAGATTTTTTGGTCGATGCGACGACGCAGTTCGGTCATATCAACGGGTTGAACCTTCATTCCCAGCCAGGATTCAAAGAAGTTATGATCGACAATCGAGCCAGCAATGCCCATTGAAACGCCGCCTACGGACAGGTAGCTTTTGCCTTTCATACTGGCAACCGCCAGGCCCGCACGGGCAAAGCGCAGCAATTTTTCTTCAACATCGGCAGGGATCGTGGTATCGCCGGCATCCTGTACGTCATGGCCGTAAATAGAGAAGGCGGGAAGTCCTTTTTGATTATGCGCAGCCAATGCTGCGGCCAGATAAACTGCGCCGGGACGTTCTGTTCCGTTAAAGCCCCAGATAGCTTTCGGGCGCATCGGATCCATGTCGATGGTTTCGCTACCGTAGCACCAGCATGGGGTCACAGTAATCGTCACGCCTACGTTCAGGCTGCTGAATTTTTCTTCACAGGCGGCAGATTCAGCCATCCCGGCAATGCAAGTGTCGGCAATCACACATTCAATTTGTGCGCCACAGGCGTGACGAAGTTTCTCTGTGATCAGCGCAGCAGTGGCTTTAGCCATATTCATGGTTTGCTCTTCGAGCGATTCACGAACACCCATACGGCGCCCATCAATCACCGGACGAATTCCAATTTTCGGTAAGCTATTTTTGTTCATTCGAGGTTCCTCATCTCACTTTATGCCGTGCTGCAAAAGCGGATGTTGAACACCACTGTCGCAGTTGGCTGAATAACTCATTTTTGCTAACTCGAGTTAGCTTAGGTATTAGAGAGTTTTTTGCACAACTTTTTTGTTGTGGAACTGTGAGAGGCTTCACGAGAAGTGGTTAAAATTCGATCTGCGTCAAATAAACCAGGACGGGTATTTTCAATAAATCCTTTTTAAATTAATTGGTTGTAATAAATTGTCTGTTCAGCGTCACAGTTTTAAACCAAATGATTTGGCTATTTTGAGTAGCTAAAATAGCTTTAAAAGGCACTTCGCTAACTCGAGTTAGCATAATTGATAAAACGCATATGAACTTATAGGTAGTATTCGCATTAACGGTGACGATGGCTTCCTGGCAACGTTTTGCGCCTGATTCACTGATTGCAGTTTCTGTATATTGAGGAAAGCAGCAATGTCTGAAACATTTTTACAGATGAGTCATATTACGAAACGTTTTCCCGGCGTATTAGCGTTGAGTAATGTGGATTTTGCTTTACGCAAAGGAGAGGTTCATGCGCTGCTGGGTGAGAATGGCGCAGGAAAGTCTACGTTGATGAAGATTTTATCCGGTGTTTATCAGCCTGATGAAGGGGATATTATTTTTGAGGGACAACCTGTTACTTTTGCGAATCCGTTGAGTGCACAAAGCGCAGGTATCACCATCATTCACCAGGAGTTTAACCTTTTCCCTGAACTCACGGTGGAAGAAAATATATTTATTGGCAGGGAGTTTTGCAAAAATAATCGCTGGCGTCTGGATGAAAAACAACAGCGACAGGCAGCTATCGATATTTTGCAAAAATTAAACCTGAATATCTCTCCAGAAACGCTGGTGGCCGATCTGACCGTCGCGCAACAACAAATGGTTGAGATTGCTAAAGCGATATCGGTGAATGCCAAGATTCTTATTATGGATGAACCGACGGCAGCGCTGACCGAAACGGAAATTGACAGCTTATTTCAGGTAACTCGTTTGCTGAAAGAACAGGGAACGGGCATTGTTTATATCTCGCACAGATTAGAGGAACTGGCGCTGATCGCCGATCGCGCGACGGTGATGCGGGATGGTCAGTTTATTGCCACTGTGGATTATGATGCGGTTAAAATTAGCGATCTGATTGCCATGATGGTTGGGCGCGATCTTGGCAATATCTATCCTCGCCGCGAACCTTTGGCTCAACGCAAGCCGGTGTTGGAAGTAAGCGGTTTGACGCGCAATGGCGTATTAAACAATATTGATTTCACTCTGTATCAGGGCGAAATTTTGGGCTTCGCCGGTCTGATGGGGGCAGGACGAACTGAGCTGGCGCGGGCGATTTTTGGTGCGGATCCCATTGATGGCGGAACCCTCAAGCTGAACGGTAACGTGACGGTAATTAAAGATATTCCTGATGCTATCAAACAGGGTATCAGCTATTTAACCGAGGACAGGAAAAAAGAGGGGCTGGCATTAGGACTGTCCGTTGAGCGCAATATTATGTTGGGCAATTATCCTGAGTATTCCGATCGTTATGGCAACGTGGACAGCAAACGTTGTCAGAAAACCAGCGAAGAACAGGTGAAAGCCCTACGCATTAAAACACCACATTTAGAACAGGCTGCTCTGAATTTAAGTGGTGGTAATCAGCAGAAAATTATTATTGCCAGATGGGTGTGTAAAGACACCGATATTCTCATCTTTGATGAACCCACTCGCGGTATTGATGTGGGTGCCAAACTTGAGATTTATGAATTAATGAATCGACTGGTGGCAAAAGGGAAGTCAATTATCATGATCTCCTCTGAATTACCGGAAGTGCTGGGTATGTGCGATCGCATTTTAGTGATGCGTAATGGACGTATTACCGGGGAGTTAGCTTCTGATGACGCCACACAAGAAAAAATCATGCAATATGCGACGTTAGAGGACTAATTTATGACTATCTCTGTAACCTCTTCAGACAGCAATAATAAGAAAATAAAAATTAACAAAGAGCTTTTAATGCGCCTTGCGCCGCTTTTGAGTCTGATTATTTTAGTAATATTTTTTAGCTTTGGTTCGCCATTTTTCTTTAACACTGAAAACATCATGACAATCGCTCTGCAAACTTCAGTGATTGGCATTATGGCGATTGGCGTTACCTTCGTCATTATCACGTCAGGAATCGACCTTTCTCTTGGCTCGGTGGTGGCCTTTTCGGGTGTTGCGGTAGGCATCAGCGCCACGCTGGGATTGCCTCTGCCCGTATGTATTCTGGCCGGGGTGCTGGCCGGTGGATTATGCGGCTATATCAATGGTCTGCTGGTCACCAAAATGACTATCCCGCCTTTTATCGCCACGCTGGGCCTGATGATGTCCGTCAGAGGCATCAATATGGTGATGACAGATGGTCGTGCGATTTATTTCGCTGATTACCCCACCTTCAAAATGCTGGCCCAGGGACGTTTGTTCGATGTGTTGCCTTATCCCGTTTTTTACCTGGTGGTGGTGGCGCTAATCGCCGCCTACATCCTGAAGAAAACGGTGATTGGTCGCTATGTTTACGCTGTAGGTAGCAATGAGGTGGCCGCACATCTTTCCGGTATTAAAGTTCAACGCGTCAAAATTTTCGTCTACGCCTTTTGTGGTCTGCTGACCGGGATCGCCGGTGTTATTCTGGCCTCACGTCTGAACTCTGGTCAGCCAACGGTTGGTGTGGGTTATGAACTGGAAGCCATCGCGGCGGTTGTTATTGGCGGTACGAGCCTGATGGGAGGAATTGGCACCATCGGCGGGACTATCATCGGCGCATTCATTATGAGCGTGTTGAAAAACGGTCTGAACCTGATGGGGGTTTCCCAGTTCTGGCAAATGGTGGCCATGGGCGTGGTGGTCATTGCTGCGGTTTATCTCGATACATTACGCAAAAAAATTCGTTGATTTACGCTCCCGGAAGTCACGGGGCATCATAACCCTGACGTTTAGGGTGACTCACTCAGAACGGAGTAAAACAATGAGAACCAGGAATTTTGTCTATGCGTTATCCCTGCTGGCCTGTATGACATCCAGCGTATTGGCTAAAGATATGAACCTTCCGGTGGTCAGTAAAGGTTTCCAGCATGAATTCTGGCAAACCGTAAAAATGGGGACGGAAGCGGCAGCAAAAGAGTCGGGTGATAAAACCAGCTATGTTGGCCCGGCGGATGAAACTCAGATTGCCGAGCAGATTCAGCTAGTTGAAAACGCGATGGCGCAAAAACCCAATGGGCTATTGCTGGCAGCGTTAGATGCCAATGCGCTGGCGCCATTAGTTGAGACCGCAAATTCACGCGGCATTAAAGTTGTGACGTTTGACTCCGGCGTGAATTCCGATATCCCGGTGAGCTTTGTCGCCACGAATAACCGTAAAGCCGGTGCTGAAGCGGCGGATGCACTGGCAGCGGAAGTGGGCAGCAAAGGTAAAGTGGGCATTATTGCGCACGTAGCGGGGACCTCCTCAGCGATTGAGCGTTCGGAAGGGTTTATTGCCCGCATGAAGGAGAAATACCCGGAAATCCAGGTGCTACCGGTCCAGTACAGCGATGGCGATCCGCAAAAAGCGATGGATAAAACCATCGATATGATCCAGGCCAACCCTGATATTGCAGGGATTTATGGCACCAATGAAGGCTCAACGCTGGGCGTAGCAAACGCCATTGATAGTCAAAACCTGAAAGGTAAAGTGAAAGTGATTGGTTTTGATAGCACCGAGGCAATCATTGCTTTCCTGAAGTCTGGGGTCATTCAGGGCTTTGTCGTGCAGGACGCTTATCAGATTGGCTACCAGGGTATCAAGACACTAAATGCAGCGGTATCGGGTCAGTCTGTACCGAAAGAAATTGATATTCCGGTTAAATTCGTTAATGCGAAGAACATTGACACCCCGGAAATTGACAAGCTGTTACACCCATTCGGTAAAAAATAACACCGTTGGGGCGACGTGCTCGCCCCATCATTCGCCAGCGTCAGGGAGTTACTATGGGCAGTGGATATTTCCTCGGTGTGGATGTCGGTTCCGCCAGCGTCAGGGCTGGTGTCTTTGATGCCAGTGGCAAACGGCTGGCTTTTGCGACACACGCCATCTCGCAGTTTCGACCCGGTCCTGAGCGGGTTGAGCAGTCATCTGCAGAAATCTGGCAGCAGGTTTGCCATGCAGTGAAGGAAGCGGTGTCGTCATCCGGGGTTCGCATTGAGGAGATCCGCGCATTGGGATTTGATGCCACCTGTTCATTGGTGGCACTGGATGAACTGGGGCGGGGCCTGGCGGTTTCACCAGGCGAACCATCAGACCATAACATCATCATGTGGATGGATCATCGTGCGGCGCGGGAGACGCAACGTATAAACGCCACGCAGGATCCGGCTTTGCGCTACGTTGGCGGTGAAGTCAGCGTCGAAATGGAGCTTCCTAAAGTACTGTGGTTGAAAAACCATTTTCCAGCCACCTGGCAGAGTGCGCATCGCTTCTACGATCTGGCGGACTTTCTGGTCTCTAAAGCTACCGCCTGTGATGTTGCTGGTCTGTGCACGCTGACGTGTAAATGGAACTATCTGGCACATGAACAACGCTTTAGCCACTCCCTGCTTGACGCTGTTGAGCTAACGGATTTGTTGGGAAAAATCCCGTCGCGGATCCTGCCGCCAGGCGCTGCCGTTGGAACGCTTAGCGCCGATGCGGCCCAGGCGCTGGGGCTGACGACTGCAGTGGTCGTCGCCAGCGGAATGATTGATGCCCATGCGGGCGGAGTAGCGCTTGCCGGTGTTGAGCCTGAGGGGACGTTGGCGTTGATCAGCGGAACGTCAAATTGCCATATGCTGTGCAGCGAGCAGGAAATTCATACACCAGGTGTATGGGGGCCGTACTGGTCAGCCATGCTGCCAGGCTACTGGCTGACAGAAGGGGGGCAAAGTGCTGCTGGGGCGTTAGTCGACTGGACGCTTCAGGAGTCAGGAGCCAGCGCGGCGCTATTTCACAAGGCTGAGGCGCGGGGTTGCCATCCCATCGTTTTAGTTAATGAATGGGTTGCCGCACTTGAGGAGCTGGAGTTAGAGCCAGGTCGTTATTTGCATGTGCTGGCCGATCATCACGGTAATCGTTCACCGCGCGCGCGACCCGATGCCCGGGGGAGTGTTTGCGGTTTGACTCTTGAGCGAGGCGAGATGCAGGTTGCTCGTCTGTACCTGGCGACATTACAGGCGATCGCCTGCGGTACGCGGCATATTATGGAAGTGATGCGCGAAAACGGTCACACCATTTCCCGACTGACGCTGTGCGGCGGCGCAACGCATAACCCACTGTGGTTGCGAGAATATGCCGATGCCACCGGATGCGATATTCATCTGATGCAGGAAGAGGATGCAGTGACGTTAGGTGCGGCCATCACCGGCGCGGTTGCCTGCGGCGCGTGGGAAAATATTCCATCTGCATGCCAGGCGATGGTTCGATCAGGCGAGGTGATTAAGGCTAACCCGGCACGGCGGAACTTCTATGACCGCAAATATCAGGCTTATCTGATGATGTGGGATCAGCAGCAGGCGATTAACCAACTTATGCAGTAAGACAAAAGTTTAAAATACTTTTATGATTGTAGATTGACGTTTTTGGATGTGAACTGGGGCATATAAATGGCTAAAACAGTAGAACAGATAGCCAGCGATCTGAATTTATCGGTTACGACCGTACGACTGGTGCTGAACGGGAAAGCAGAGCAATATCGAATCAGTGTCAAAACCCAAACGCGTATTAATGAATATGTCGAGCGCTATGGTTACGTCATTAACCATTCAGCACGCAGCCTGAAATTGAATAAAACGGATACGTTGGGATTGATTGTGCCCAATATTTCCAACGTGTTTTTTGCCACACTCGCAGAAAAACTTGAGCAACGCTGTCGTCGTTCCGGTTATCAGCTAACGATTAGCTGTACCTATGACGATGTTGATTACGAAAATAAACTGACCAAAGCGTTAATAGCTCGCAATGTCGATGGCCTTTTTATTGTTCCCTCAACATTAGAGAATCAGCAGCACCATTTACGTCAGGTCAGAAAACCGATGGTGTTACTTGACCGTGATTTTAAGTATACCGATAACGCTCTGGTAGAAAGCCATAACATTTTGGGCGGCGAAAAATTGACGCAAAGTTTGTTTGACGCTGGAAAGTCGCCGATCTGGTTTTTGGTGGGAGATACCGGATTGCCCAGCATCGGCGACCGTTTACAAGGTTATCTTAATGCATTGAACAATAATGGTATTTTGCATAGCGATTGGGTGCGCGAAGGGCCGGACAACACGCCCGAGGGAGGTTATCGACTTATGGATGAGTTGATCGGCGAACAGGGCTGCCCACAGGCATTTATCGCCTCATCATTACCCGTACTGGAAGGGGCCATTAACGCTATTCGTAATCGTTTTGGCACAATTCCACCTGAAATTAATATTGGGACATTCGATGAACACCCGATGCTGGGATTCCTCGCCAATAATGTCTGGTCAATGCAGCAGGATGAAAATGTTTGGGCGGAAAAAGCGTTCGATATGATGATGAGTGCTATTGATGACCAGCCAATTAAAGAAACTGTAAAAGTTGAGATGAAACTTATTAAGCGCGTAAGACAACCTTAATACGCCGCTATAAATAAATCGGCCTACTGAACCTGAATATATACGTTCAGTGGCTGCCTGTATCTGAAACCTGACCCGTCTTACTCTGCGGCTGCATTTTTCGCAATAAAGACGAGGGGAAACTGTACCCGGAGAATCATTATGGAAAGAATGCGTTTGTCGCGAGAAATCATTGAAACCTGCCTTGAAATGACCAGCCTTGGATTGAATCAGGGGACGGCGGGAAATGTGAGTGCGCGTTATGAAAATGGGATGCTGATCACGCCCAGCGGTATTCCTTACGAAAGACTTACTGAAAATATGATCGTGTATGTAGATAACGACGGGAAATATGATAAAGGACAATTACCCTCCAGTGAATGGCGTTTTCACCTGGCGGCATACCAGACGCGTCCGGATGCCAATGCGGTTGTCCATAACCATGCCGTACATTGCACGGCCGTTTCTATTCTTAATCGCCCTATCCCGGCAATTCACTACATGATTGCGGCGGCAGGGGGGAACTCTATTCCGTGTGCGCCTTATGCGACGTTTGGTACACGAGAGCTGTCAGAGCATGTGAGCGTCGCCCTGAAAAACCGTAAGGCAACGCTTTTACAGCACCATGGGTTGATTGCTTGTGAAGCGAATTTGGAAAAAGCACTGTGGTTGGCGCATGAAGTGGAAGTTCTGGCCCGCCTTTATCTGAGCACGCTGGCGATTGTTGACCCCGTGCCGGTGCTGGATGACGAGGAGATCGCCATTGTGCTGGAGAAATTCAAATCTTACGGATTACGCATTGAAGAGTAATTTCGCATAGCGAAAAGGAGAAATACGATGGCGAACAGAATGATTCTGAACGAAACGGCATGGTTTGGCCGGGGAGCTGTTGGTGCATTAACCGATGAAGTCATCCGTCGTGGTTATCGCAAGGCGTTGATTGTGACTGATAAAAATCTGGTGCAGTGCGGCGTTGTCGATAAGGTGACTTCCCGAATGGATGCTGCTGGTCTGGCATGGGAAATCTATTCAGGCGTTATTCCTAACCCAACCATTGCGGTGGTGCAGGAAGGGTTGGGTGTCTTTCAGCAAAGCGGCGCAGACTATCTGATCGCCATCGGCGGAGGCTCCCCTCAGGATACCTGTAAAGCGATTGGCATTATCAATAATAACCCTGAGTTTGCGGATGTACGCAGCCTTGAAGGGTTATCGCCAACACGCAACCCGAGCGTGCCGGTTATGGCTATCCCCACCACCGCGGGAACGGCAGCGGAAGTGACCATTAACTACGTGATCACTGACGAAGAAAATCGGCGTAAGTTTGTTTGTGTCGATCCCCATGACATCCCACAGGTAGCGTTCATTGATGCTGACATGATGGACGGCATGCCAGCGGCGCTAAAAGCCGCCACCGGAGTGGATGCCCTGACCCATGCTATTGAGGGGTACATCACGCGGGCGGCGTGGGCGCTTACCGATGCGCTGCACATTAAAGCCATTGAAATGATAGCCGGGGCATTACGTGGTTCCGTTGCGGGCGATACCCAGGCCGGGGAAGCGATGGCGCTGGGCCAGTACGTGGCCGGGATGGGCTTTTCCAACGTTGGTCTGGGATTAGTGCATGGAATGGCACACCCGTTAGGCGCGTTTTATAACACGCCGCACGGCGTAGCAAATGCCATTTTGCTGCCGCACGTGATGCGCTATAACGCCGAATTCACCGGGGAAAAATTCCGCGATATCGCCCGGGTGATGGGAGTTAAGGTTGAAGAACTGACGCTGGCAGAGGCACGTAAAGCGGCAGTAGATGCCGTCTTCGCCCTTAACCGCGATGTAGGGATCCCGCTGCATTTACGCGATGTTGGCGTACGTAAAGAGGATATTCCTGCGCTGGCGCAGGCGGCATTTGACGATGTTTGTACCGGGGGAAATCCCCGTGAAGCGAATCTTGGGGATATCGTTGAGCTGTACCACACCGCCTGGTAATTTTTCAGCGTGACGGCGTGAAAGCCTTATCCGGCCTACCGGGGTGTTCGACGTGTAGGCCAGATAAGCACAGCGCCATTTGGCAACAGAGCTATCGCACCAACCGTAATTGCTGCAGGTTTCCGTCGATATGTAAGTCCGTTTGCAGCCGTGCGATATCGCGACACAGAAACGCCATCTCCTGGTGCATCTCTAGTTTCTTGCGCCACTTGTCCGGTACTTCATCAAGATGCGCGTAAATGCCTTCCAGATGTTGAAACTGTACGAGCAGCTGCGTGGCGCTTTTGGGACCAATACCTGCAACCCCCGGTACTTTCGAACTGCTGATCCCGGCCAGTCCCCAGTAATCAGGCAACTGCTGCGGCAGCACGCCAAACTCTTTCTCAATAAACGGTGCATCCAGCCAGCGCTTCTGGAAGTAGTCACGAATACGCAGCGTCGGGGAGAGCAACTGACAATAGCCTTTATCGGTTGAGACGATGGTAGCCTGATGTCCCGCCTGGCTCACTTTAACCGCCAGGGTTGCGGCTAAATCATCGGCTTCATTCCCGCTGGAGACCCAACAGCAGACGCCGCGCTGTTCAAAAGCGGCGCGTAAGGCGGGCATTTCCTGGTGCAATTCATCAGGCATCGGTGGGCGACCGGCTTTGTAGTCAGGCAACCGTTGGTGACGCCAGCCGCTGTTGCGCGCTTCATCATCGAATACCGCCACAGCGTGCGTAGGCTGACTGTGCACAATCAGCTGATCGAGCGCGTGCTGGCACGTCTCTACGCAGGGTGAGCCCTGTACGGCGTGAATGCGGCGGATAAGGTTCAGTGCATCGACAATGAGCAGGTGGACGGCCACGGTGTTCTCCCTAACAAGTAAGTTTGTAGGGTAACATTCACGGCGAGGGGAGGCGAGTGTTGCGAAATAGCGTTATCCGTAGACCGGATGGCGGCGAGCGCCTTATCCGGCCTACAGACCCTGAAACGTGGTGGGACTTAATCGCAGGTGACAATCTTCATCGCCAGACCGCCGCGAGATGTTTCACGGTATTTGGCGTTCATGTCTTTACCGGTTTCGTACATGGTCTCGATGACTTTATCAAGGCACACGCGCGGTTCGCTGGTACGGCGCAGCGCCATACGTGCGGCGTTCACTGCTTTAACCGAAGCAATGGCGTTACGCTCAATGCACGGTACCTGCACCTGACCGGCAACCGGATCGCAGGTCAGACCCAGGTTATGTTCCATACCGATTTCCGCCGCGATGCACACCTGCATTGGGCTACCGCCCAGCAGTTCAGCCAGACCGGCCGCAGCCATGGAGCAGGCAACGCCGACTTCACCCTGACAGCCCACTTCGGCGCCAGAGATAGAGGCGTTCATCTTGTACAGTGAACCAATGGCGCTCGCGACCAGCATGTAGCGTGCCAGCGAGTTAGCGTTCACTTCGCGGATAAACTTGTCGTAGTACGCCAGCACGGCAGGAACAATCCCGCATGCGCCATTAGTTGGCGCCGTAACCACGCGTCCACCGGCAGCGTTTTCTTCGTTCACGGCCAGCGCGAACATGTTGATCCAGTCAACAACCGCCATCGGATCAGTGGTGGTTTTGTCGCTGCTGACCAGCATACGACGCAGCGCCGCCGCGCGACGTGGAACGCGCAGTTTGCCCGGCAATACCCCTTCGGTGGTGATGCCGCGCTCAATCCCGCTGCGCATGACGTCCCAGACGTTGGCGAAGTGTTGTTCCAGCTCTTCTTTGCTGTGCAGCGCCAGTTCGTTTTGCATCATCAGACCGGAAAGTGACAGGCCGGTTTCCTGGCAATGACGTTGCAAATCAGCCGCAGATTTATACGGATACGGCACGTTTACCGGAGAGTTGTTCGGTAAACCAAAATGTTCTTCATCAACGATGAACCCACCGCCAATGGAATAGTAAGTCTGGCTGTAAATGGCTTTTTCGCCCGCCAGTGCGGTAATACGCATCCCGTTTTCGTGCAGGGACAGATTGTCCGCATGGAAATTCATGCACTTGTCGACCGGGAACTCGACCTCATGTTGACCGTCCGCCAGCAGCAAACGTCCATGAGTATTCACATCCTGGATAAAGGCCGGGATGGCATCAATGTCTACGGTATCCGGCAGATTACCCGCCAGGCCCATAATAATCGCGATGTCGGTATGGTGACCTTTCCCCGTCAGAGACAAGGAGCCATAGACATCAACCACTACGCGGGTTACGTCAGTGAGAATTCCGCGTGCAATCAGGTCATCCGTGAATTGTTTGCCTGCTTTCATCGGGCCAACAGTGTGGGAGCTGGAAGGGCCAATGCCGATTTTGAAAATATCGAATACGCTAATCATGAGGCGTCCATTGTGTATCGAGGTGCGCCGCCCCGAGGAGCGGCGCAGGGGAATTAACTGAACAGAGAGTAGAAAATAGCGGAGATAGCGATCAGGCCCATAATCACAACGAAGACGTTGCTGATATGGCCGCTGTATTTACGCATTGCCGGTACTTTCTGAATTGCATACATCGGCATCAGGAACAGAATCATCGCGATGATTGGGCCACCCAGAGTTTCAATCATACCGAGGATACTTGGGTTCAGCGTCGCCACAATCCAGGTGGTTACCAGCATGAACAGCGCAGTGATTTTGTTCAGTTTGTTGATTTCGATGGTTTTGCCTTTGCCGCGCAGAGACTTAATCACCATACCGTTGAAACCTTCACGTGCGCCCAGGTAGTGGCCGAGGAAGGATTTGGTGATAGCGATAATCGCGATAATCGGTGCCATCCAGGCAATGATCGGCGCGTTAAAGTGGTTTGCCAGGTAAGACAGGATAGAGATGTTCTGCTCTTTCGCTGCAGCCAGATCCGCTGGGGTCAGGCTAAATACGCAGCTGAAGACGAAGAACATAACGGTCAGCACCATCATGATGTGAGCGAATGCCAGAATCTTAGAGCATTTCTTCTCAGCTTCATCACCGTATTCTTCACGCTTCGCCACGGCGAAGGAGGAGATGATTGGTGAGTGGTTGAAGGAGAACACCATTACCGGAATTGCCAGCCACAGGGTCAACAGCAGTCCGTTGCCGGTGGTTGCTGCAGAGTCAAAGGACAGGGTTTCCAGAACGGCACCGCTCCACTGAGGGATCAGGTACAGCGCCAGCAGCATCAGGGCGGCAACAAACGGGAATACCAGGATGCTCATCGCCTTCACGATCATCTGCTCACCGAAACGCACGATGGTCATCATGCCGACAATCAGGATCAGAGACAGGATTGCGCGCGGCGGCGGCGTAATTGCCAGCTGGTGGGTCAGGAAGCTTTCGACGGTGTTGGTGATTGCTACGCTGTAGACCAACAGAATTGGGTAGATAGCGAAGAAGTAGAGCAGGGTAATCAGTTTACCTGCGCCTACACCAAAGTGTTCTTCTACAACTTCAGTAATGTCTTCACCCGGATTTTTACCGGACAGCACGAAGCGAGTCAGGCCGCGGTGTGCAAAGAAGGTCATTGGGAAAGCGAGGATCGCCATGATGATCAGCGGAATCATACCGCCTACGCCTGCGTTAATCGGCAGGAACAATACACCCGCGCCAATCGCCGTGCCGTAAAGGCCCAGCATCCACATGGTGTCTGTCTTGCGCCATGCGCTGCGGGTCTGGCCCGTAACGATAGTGCTGGTTTGAGTGTTTTCCATCTATTTCTCCTGGAGGAAGCTTAAAAAGTCGGGTTTGGGGTCAATCCAATGAGAAAATACCCGACTGTAAATCGAAATTCGTTGAGCGATTTTTTATATAATTTTTCGCCGTAATAATTTGCGGGCGGAAAGATACATTTTAGTAATGAATGTATCAGTGATCGCGATCCCAAATGCAATAATCCACCTTTTATGTGGATAAATTTGGACCATTAATCTGTTAAAAAATAGTCAAAGCGAATTTACGGGCGCGAAGGCTAACATTAACGACATATATCATGAAAGCGAAGGCGCGAAGATACGAGCGTTACGCTGTAAAAACTGTTGTTTTTAGAGGATTTTGGCGACTAATAATAATTTCCTAAGATAAATCACGGTTGGGTTTTAAAGGTAATCGTTTGCGTAGCGCGCTATTTTTAATGAAACATCATCGGTATTTATATGATTGTCTGAGCTATGTGACTGGTATCACTAAAAAAAGCCGGGAGGCTGATGCGCCAAACCCGGCTTTGATATGGACAAAACTGTCACCGCGATAGCGTCTGCTGGCGGCTGTTGGAGGTTAGGCGCAAATCTCGTAGCAAGGGATATACGCGGAGCCAGGTAACTTCATACGATGCTGTGCAACAAAGCCCTGCAGGAGATCGTCCATGCGGCGCATCATTTCGCGGTCACCGTGGATTTTGTACGGGCCAAACTCTTCGATGGCGCGGATCCCGACTTCCTTCACGTTACCGGCTACAATCCCCGAGAACGCACGGCGCAGGTCTGCCGCCAGTACTTCCACGGGTTGATCCGGGTACAGCTTCAGGTTAGCCATGTTTTCATGGGACGGCTCGAACGGCATCTGCAAATCAGGCGCGATACGAATAGACCAGTTAAAGCTGTAGGCATCACCGGTGTCACGGCGGTTCTCTTTCACCAGCGGCATCGCTTTTTTCATCAGACGAGCCACTTCTGCTGCATCGTCTATGATAATGCGATAGTGGCGACGCGCATCTTCCCCCAGCGTGTGCACGATAAATTCGTCCAGCACGCGGAAGTAATCGGCGCTCTCTTTTGGTCCAGTCAGGATCAGCGGTAAAACCTGATCTTTGTTGGCCGGGTTCATCAGGATCCCCAGCAGATACAGCAGCTCTTCTGCTGTCCCTACGCCGCCTGGGAAGATGATTATACCGTGGGCAATACGCACGAACGCTTCCAGACGTTTTTCAATGTCTGGCATGATGATCAGTTCGTTAACCAGCGGGTTAGGCGGCTCAGCGGCAATGATTGACGGTTCGGTCATACCGATAAAGCGGCTGTCTTTGTATCGTTGCTGGGCGTGACCGACCGCAGCGCCTTTCATTGGCGCTTCCATCGCCCCCGGACCACAGCCGGTACAGATGTTCAGTTCGCGCAGGCCCAATTGGGTACCAACGCGACGGGCGTACAGGTACTCATTTTCGTTGATTGAGTGACCCCCCCAGCAGACGACCATGTTCGGCGCTTCACCCACGTGTAGCGCCCGGGCATTGCGCAGGATCGAGAATACCAGGTTGGTAATATGCACCGAGCTTTCAAGATCCAGATGCTGAAAGCGACCGGCGTTATGGATCTGGCCATTGACGAACAGAATGTCGCGCAGCACGGCAAACAGGTTGGCCTGCAGTGCGCGAATAATGCGTCCATCAACAAACGCATCTTCAGGCGGGTTGATCAGTTCCAGCTTTACGCCCCGTTCGCGGCGCAGCACGTTAATGTCGAAACTTTCAAAGCGTGACAGCAGCTCTTTGCTGTTGTCGGTCAAACTGCCGGAGTTCAGAACGGCAAGCGAACAGTTACGAAACAGTTGATACAGGTCGCTGCTGGCCGTGCGTTTAAGCATATCGACTTCCAGCTGCGACAACATGTCCATTGAGCCAAGCGGGCTAATATGTGTAATCAAGTAAACTCCTTATGGGACGCAACACGTCATTCCCTGTTGATTACAATAGCCCTGGCTTATGACCTTTCACAACCTTGCGCGCGGAATCCGGCACGCAAAATTGAGAAAAAAGATTACTGACGTACCAGACGCCCCGTTGCTGGGGTGAAATCGGTGTTGGTGCGCCATGGGTTAATGTCCAGGCCGCCACGTCGCGTGTAGCGCGCGTAAACGCTCAGTTTCTCCGGTTGGCAGAAGCGCAGAATGTCATTGAAAATGCGTTCCACGCACTGCTCGTGAAACTCATTATGGTGACGGAAGGAGACCAAATAACGCAGCAGCTTCTCGCGATCGATTTTTCGTCCGCGATACTGAATCTGTATGGAGCCCCAGTCCGGCTGGTGGGTGATCAAGCAGTTAGACTTCAGCAGATGGCTGACCAGCGTCTCTTCCACCGCTTTTTCACCGCCAACGGCATTTTCCAGATACTCTGTGCTGAACTGGTAGTTATCGATGACGATATCCTGATTGTCGATACAGGTGCCGTTAAAGTGGGCTATCGGTTGTCCTTCCAGTTCGTCAAGACGGTACAGCGCTACGCTGACATCACCCTGAGCACAAGCGCGCAGATCGTTTTCCAGCGTCTGGCGTACCGCATCCCAGGAATCAAAACGCGTCTGGTTAAAACTGTTCAGGTAAAGCTTAAAGCTTTTCGATTCGATCAGATTTACGCTGGTATAATCCAGTTCTACATGACCGACCGCTACCTGCGGTAAACCGTTGGCATTCAGCCATGACAGTTCATATAGCGTCCAGATATCGGCACCGTGAAAAGGCAGATTATCGGCCTGTAAATCCAGCTGGTCGCGGTTCAGGCTGCGTGGAACGCCCTGCAGCAGGCTGGCATCGTAATTGTCACGGTAATCTGTTGATTTACCGAGAGTCAGGCCGTCAAGCGCCTGATGATTTTCATAAGAGGACATGTTTCACCGTCATAAACCAGATACACTATGCGACAAGTGTATCCTGGCTTTTGTGAAGAGAGAAATCAGTGGACGAATTGACAGCGCAGGCGTTGACAGCCTTTACGACACGTTATTGCGACGCATGGTACGAAAAAAACAACAGCTGGCCCCTCAGCGAAGAGCTGTATGGCGTACCTTCTCCGTGCATCATTTCTTCCACAGACGATGCGGTATTCTGGCAACCTCAGCCTTTTGTCGGCGAAAAAAATCTCAATGCGGTTGAACGCGCCTTTGATATCGTGATACAACCAGCCGTTCACGCTTTTTACACCACCCAGTTTGCCGGGGACATGCACGTGCAGTTTGCGGATGAAAAGCTAACGCTGCTGCAAACCTGGAGCGAAGACGACTTTAGGCGCGTTCAGGAAAACCTGATTGGTCACCTGGTTACGCAAAAGCGCCTCAAGCTGTCGCCTACGCTTTTTATTGCCACCCAGGACAATGAGCTTGACGTCATTTCGGTGTGCAATCTCTCCGGTGAAGTGTGCAAGGAAACGCTGGGAACCCGTAAACGAACGGTGCTGGCGGACTCACTTGCGGAATTTCTCACTCAGCTTAAGCCAGTTCTGTAATCCAGATTGCCCTGAACCTTGTGAGAGATCTCTTACAAACCCTGTAGGACATTGCCAGGTGATAAGTAAAGACTTAATGAACGGATAAAATAATTATTCCTTATTATTCATAAAGTTAATGTTTTATTGTCAACTTTCATACGAAAATAATCTTAAGGGAGTGTCTGTAAGCATCTTGTAAGACAAGGCGAAACAGGCGATTCTATATCTGTCGACAAGGAGTCGCACAACGAAGAGAACATCAGGATGATGGCTCTTCGGCAGGACACACCAGGACGGTGTTACAAGGACAGGCTTCAGGATGAAGCGAAGCGGAAAGCGCTGGATGCGTTAAGGGACACCTCCAGGATGGAGAATGAGAGCCGGTCAGGATGTTCGGCGGGTCAGGATGGCCAGGACACTTCAGGATGAAGTTTTCACATCGGGGTGATGTGAGCAGGATGCACGAGTTCAGGATGAACAAGGTCGCAAGACCACAGGAAAAGTTGTCACGGATGAGCAGGGAGCACTAAAAGTAGCTGGAACGCTGCGAAACGAACCGGGAGCACTGTTTTTACAGTGCTCCCTTTTTTTATTTCCCTTCACTAGTGCTATTCTTCGCGCCAGATTTTTCATCATTGAGGTTAATTTCATGACGACTCATGACCGTGTGCGCCAGCAGTTACACGCGCTTGAAGCGCTACTGCGTGAACATAATCACTGGCGGTTGGATGAGCCTGCAGAGCATCTGTTTACCAGCACGCAGCCTTTTTGTATGGATACCATGGAGCCGGTTGAGTGGCTGCAATGGGTATTGATTCCCCGCATGCATACGCTGATTGATAACGCTCAGCCGCTTCCGCAGGCTTTTGCCGTCGCACCGTATTACGAAATGGCGTTGGCAGCCGATCACCCGCAACGCGAAATTCTCCTGACGGCATTGCAGGAGTTGGATGCACTGTTTACAAGTGATAACGCCTGATGCTGGAGATTCTGTATCAGGACGAATGGCTAGTCGCAGTTAACAAACCTTCGGGCTGGTTGGTTCACCGCAGTTGGCTCGACCGGGATGAGAAAGTGGTGGTGATGCAAACGGTACGCGACCAGATTGGTCAGCACGTTTTTACCGCCCACCGACTCGACAGACCGACTTCCGGGGTACTGCTGATGGGGCTGTCCAGCGAAGCCGGGCGGCTGCTGTCACAGCAATTTGAACATCATCAAATTCAGAAACGCTATCATGCGATTGTGCGTGGCTGGCTGATGGATGATGCCGTGCTGGATTACCCGCTGGTCGAAGAACTGGATAAGATCGCCGATAAATTTGCCCGTGATGATAAAGGCCCGCAGCCTGCCGTCACCCATTATCGCGGTTTGGCGACGGTTGAGATGCCGGTAGCGACCGGACGTTATCCGACGACCCGTTACGGATTGGTGGAACTGGATCCTAAAACCGGTCGAAAACACCAGCTCAGACGCCATCTGGCGCACTTACGCCATCCGATTATCGGTGACAGTAAGCACGGTGATTTGCGGCAAAACCGCAGCGCCGCTGAGCACTTTGGCTGTCAGCGTTTGATGCTTCATGCCAGCCAGCTTGCGCTGACTCATCCTTTTACCGGCGAACCGCTGGTTATTCGCGCCGGGCTGGATGATGTCTGGATGCAGGCGCTATCACAGTTTGGCTGGCGTGGACTTCTCCCTGAGAATGAAAGGGTTGAGTTCAGCGGGCTGTCAGGTCAGGATGAGCAGATAGATTCTTAAGTCCCAGGAGATTACGGTTATGGCGGAAATTGGAATTTTTGTCGGCACGATGTACGGAAACGCGTTGCTGGTTGCCGAAGAGGCCGAAGCTATTTTGACGGCGCAGGGTCATAAAGCCACGGTGTTCGAAGATCCCGAGCTCAGCGACTGGCAGGAATATCAGGAAAAATATGTGCTGGTGGTGACCTCAACGACCGGGCAGGGCGATCTGCCGGATAGCATCGTGCCGCTGTTTCAGGGGATCAAAGATAATCTCGGTTTCCAGCCAAATCTGCATTACGGGGTAATTGCGCTGGGTGACAGTAGCTATGTTAATTTCTGCAATGGCGGCAAGCAGTTCGATGCACTGTTGCAGGAACAAAGCGCCCACCGTGTTGGGGAAATGCTGCTGATTGACGCCAGCGAGCATCCTGAACCGGAAAGCGAATCCAATCCCTGGGTAGAAAACTGGGGAACCTTGCTTAAATAACCTTGCGCCCGGCAGCGCTTTGCTTGCACAGGCCTGTTACTCTCTTTTGGATTGTAGGCCGGGTAAGGCGTTGCTACCCGGCAACAAAACGCCCACCAAACGCCAATTTCGTGAAGCATCTTCCATTCCCTTAGGCTTATGCCATAAACAACCTCATTCACCTCCCGCAATGTTGTGTTTTTGCACGGTGAGGGTAAGAGGCACTCCTTCATATACTTTTCCCGTCAGTTCCCGAAAAGGCAGCGAGTCAGAATAAAACGGCCCTGAGCTGTACCAAAACTGCCACACACTAACCTCTCATTCTGATCACCCTACAGGTGCTGTACAGAATGAACTGGCGAAAGCCAAGATTCAGGAGTGCAACAATGAGTTCATTAAGTCAGGCGGCGAGCAGCGCGGAAAAACGCACTAACGCTCGCTACTGGATAGTGGTGATGCTGTTTATCGTCACATCCTTCAACTACGGCGATCGCGCCACCTTATCCATCGCCGGCTCGGAGATGGCCAAAGATATTGGTCTGGATGCGGTAGGGATGGGGTATGTATTCTCCGCTTTTTCATGGGCCTATGTTATCGGTCAGATCCCCGGCGGCTGGCTGCTCGACCGCTTCGGTTCAAAACGTGTTTACTTCTGGTCCATTTTTATCTGGTCCATGTTTACCCTGCTGCAGGGCTTCGTCGATATCTTCAGCGGCTTCGGCATTATCGTTGCGCTGTTTACCCTGCGCTTCCTCGTGGGGTTAGCCGAAGCGCCATCCTTCCCTGGCAACAGTCGTATTGTGGCGGCGTGGTTCCCGGCGCAGGAAAGGGGCACGGCGGTCGCTATTTTTAACTCGGCGCAGTACTTTGCCACCGTAATCTTCGCGCCAATCATGGGCTGGTTGACCCACGAAGTGGGTTGGTCGCATGTGTTCTTCTTTATGGGCGGTCTCGGGATTGTTATCAGTTTTATCTGGCTGAAGGTGATTCATGAACCGAACCAGCATCCGGGCGTAAACCAAAAAGAGCTGGACTACATTGCCGAAGGCGGAGCGCTGATCAATATGGATCAGGCGGCAGCCAAAGCCAAAGTGCCGTTCAGCGTGAAGTGGGGGCAGATCAAGCAACTGCTGGGCTCACGAATGATGATCGGTATTTATATCGGCCAATACTGCATAAATGCACTGACCTACTTCTTTATCACCTGGTTCCCGGTTTATCTGGTACAGGCACGCGGTATGTCGATTTTGAAAGCCGGTTTTGTTGCCTCGGTCCCGGCCATTTGCGGATTCGCAGGCGGCGTGCTCGGCGGCATTATTTCCGACTGGCTGATGCGCCGTACCGGTTCGCTGAATATCGCCCGTAAAACGCCAATCGTACTGGGTATGCTGTTGTCGATGGTGATGGTGTTCTGTAACTACGTCAACGTGGAGTGGATGATCATCGGCTTTATGGCGCTGGCCTTCTTCGGCAAAGGTATCGGTGCGTTGGGATGGGCGGTGATGGCCGATACTGCGCCAAAAGAGATCAGCGGTTTGAGCGGCGGTCTGTTCAATATGTTTGGCAACATCTCCGGTATCGTTACGCCAATTGCTATCGGCTACATCGTAGGTACCACTGGCTCGTTTAACGGTGCGTTGATTTACGTCGGGGTGCATGCGCTGATTGCTGTAGTGAGCTATCTGGTGCTGGTGGGTGATATTAAACGTATCGAACTGAAACCTGTCGCAGGGCAATGATGATGACAACACAATCGAGTCCCATTATTACCGATATGAAGGTCATCCCGGTGGCCGGTCATGACAGCATGCTGCTCAATATTGGCGGGGCGCATAACGCATACTTTACCCGCAATATCGTCGTGCTCACCGATAACGCCGGAAATACCGGCGTCGGTGAAGCACCGGGCGGCGAAGTGATTTATCAGACGCTGGTGGACGCGATTCCACAAGTGTTGGGCCAGGAAGTCGCGCGCCTGAATAAAGTGGTTCAGCAGGTGCATAAAGGCAACCAGGCCGCTGATTTTGACACCTTTGGTAAAGGTGCCTGGACCTTTGAACTGCGGGTTAATGCGGTGGCCGCGCTGGAAGCCGCACTGCTCGACCTGCTGGGCAAGGCGCTGAACGTGCCGGTCTGCGAACTGTTAGGGCCAGGCAAGCAGCGCGATGCGGTCACCGTGCTCGGCTATCTGTTCTACGTGGGAGATCGCAGCAAAACCGATCTGCCGTATCTGGACAGCACGCCGGGCAACCATGAGTGGTATCACCTGCGTCACCAGCAGGCGATGAACAGTGAGGCGGTGGTACGTCTGGCTCAGGCTTCGCAGGATCGCTACGGCTTTAAAGATTTCAAACTCAAAGGCGGTGTGCTGCCTGGCGAGCAGGAAATCGACACCGCTCGCGCGTTGAAACAATGCTTCCCGGATGCGCGTATTACGGTCGACCCTAACGGTGCCTGGCTGCTGGATGAAGCTATCTCCTTGTGTAAAGGGCTGAACGATGTTCTGACTTACGCCGAAGATCCGTGCGGCGCAGAACAGGGTTTTTCTGGCCGCGAAGTGATGGCCGAGTTCCGCCGTGCAACCGGTCTGCCGGTAGCAACGAATATGATAGCCACCAACTGGCGTGAGATGGGCCATGCGGTGATGCTCAACTCGGTAGATATTCCACTGGCCGATCCGCATTTCTGGACCCTTTCCGGCGCGGTACGCGTGGCACAGCTATGCGATGACTGGGGACTGACCTGGGGCTGCCACTCTAACAATCATTTTGATATTTCCCTGGCGATGTTCACCCACGTCGGTGCCGCTGCGCCGGGCAACCCAACGGCGATCGACACCCACTGGATCTGGCAGGAGGGCGATTGCCGCCTGACCAAAAATCCGCTGGAGATTAAACACGGAAAAATTGCGGTACCCGACGCGCCCGGCCTGGGCGTGGAACTGGACTGGGATCAGGTACAGAAAGCGCATGAAGCCTATAAGGCGCTGCCTGGCGGCGCGCGTAATGACGCAGGCCCGATGCAGTATCTGATCCCTGGATGGGCTTTTGACCGTAAACGTCCCGTTTTCGGCCGCCACTAATTTTGAATAAGGACTTAATTATGAGCGCACAATTTACTACCCCAGTCGTAACCGCGATGCAGGTGATCCCGGTTGCGGGCCATGACAGCATGCTGATGAATCTGAGCGGCGCACATGCTCCGTTCTTCACGCGTAATATTGTGATTATCAAAGATAACTCCGGTCATACCGGCGTGGGTGAGATTCCCGGCGGCGAAAAAATTCGTCAGACCCTGGAAGATGCCATTCCGCTGGTGGTGGGCAAAACGTTAGGTGAATACAAAAACGTACTGAATGCGGTCCGCAATACCTTTGCCGATCGTGATGCCGGTGGACGCGGTTTGCAGACCTTCGATTTACGTACCACTATTCATGTGGTTACCGGGATCGAAGCGGCCATGTTGGATCTGCTGGGTCAGCATCTGGGCGTTAACGTCGCATCTCTGCTGGGCGACGGTCAGCAGCGTAGCGAAGTTGAAATGCTGGGTTATCTGTTCTTCGTCGGTAACCGTAACGCGACGCCGCTGCCGTATCAGAGCCAGCCGGATGAGAAATGCGACTGGTATCGCCTGCGTCATGAAGAGGCGATGACCCCGGATGCAGTGGTGCGCCTGGCGGAAGCCGCATATGAGAAATATGGTTTTAACGATTTCAAACTGAAAGGCGGGGTGTTGGCCGGGGAAGAAGAAGCGGAATCTATTGTGGCGCTGGCGAAACGCTTTCCACAGGCACGTGTCACGCTCGATCCCAATGGCGCGTGGTCGCTGAATGAAGCGATTAAAATTGGTAAATACCTGAAAGGATCGCTGGCTTATGCGGAAGATCCGTGCGGCGCCGAGCAGGGGTTCTCAGGCCGTGAAGTCATGGCGGAATTCCGTCGTGCTACCGGTCTGCCGACCGCCACCAACATGATCGCCACCGACTGGCGTCAGATGGGACATACGCTGTCGTTGCAGTCCGTGGATATCCCGCTGGCGGATCCGCACTTCTGGACTATGCAGGGTTCTGTCCGCGTTGCGCAGATGTGTCATGAGTTTGGGCTGACCTGGGGCTCGCACTCTAACAACCACTTTGATATTTCGCTGGCGATGTTTACTCATGTTGCGGCGGCGGCGCCGGGCAAAATTACCGCTATCGATACCCACTGGATCTGGCAGGAAGGCAATCAACGCCTGACCAAAGAGCCGTTTGAAATCAAAGGCGGCATGGTGCAGGTACCGGCGAAGCCGGGTCTGGGCGTGGAGCTGGATATGGATCAGGTTATGAAAGCTCATGAGCTGTATCAGCAACATGGACTGGGAGCGCGCGATGATGCCATGGGAATGCAGTATCTGATCCCGAACTGGACGTTTGATAATAAGCGTCCGTGCATGGTACGCTAAGCGAACTGGGACCGCTCCCACAAAGGGGCGGTTTTTCTCCTGGTGTATGCTTAACACAGTCAACATGCGTAAGGATGCTTTATGAAAATAGTAATCGCACCGGATTCCTATAAGGAAAGTTTGAGTGCGCTTGAAGTGGCAACGGCTATTGAGCTGGGATTTCGTGAGATCTGGCCTGAGGCGAATTACGTGAAGATCCCGGTCGCGGATGGCGGTGAGGGAACGGTCGAAGCGATGGTTGCCGCAACGCAAGGCCACCTTGTGCATGTTGATGTTACCGGCCCTCTGGGTAAAACGATTCAGGCATTTTATGGTTTATCTGGGGATGAGCGTTCGGCGTTTATCGAAATGGCGGCCGCCAGCGGACTGGAGCAGGTTCCCGCAGGTTTACGCGATCCGCTGAAAACGACCTCCTGGGGAACCGGGGAGCTAATCCGTCATGCGCTGGACGCGGGCGTTGAACATATCATTATCGGGATTGGCGGCAGCGCCACCAATGATGGCGGTGCCGGGATGGTGCAAGCGCTGGGAGCAAAATTACTGGATGCGCAAAATAACGATATTGCTCATGGCGGGACTGGTCTTGAATCACTCGCCCGGATTGATATTTCTCAGCTAGACCCGCGTCTTGCCGCGTGCCGTATTGAAGTGGCCTGCGATGTGACTAATCCGTTGACCGGTGAAGAGGGGGCCTCTGCGGTCTTCGGTCCGCAAAAGGGGGCGACGCCGGAGATGATTCCTCGTCTTGATCGGGCGCTCACGCATTATGCGCAACTCATTGCCCGCGATCTGGACGTCAACGTGCTGGAACTGGCGGGTGGTGGCGCGGCTGGTGGTATGGGGGCGGCACTGTATGCGTTTTGCGGTGCGCAGTTACGCTGCGGTATTGAGGTCGTGACGGATGCGTTACACCTCGACGACTGCGTTGCGGATGCGGATTTAGTGGTCACGGGCGAAGGACGTATCGACAGCCAGACCATTCACGGTAAGGTTCCGGTTGGCGTGGCGAAGGTGGCAAAGCGTTACAACAAACCGGTTATCGGCATTGCTGGCAGCCTGACGGCTGATGTCGGTGTTGTACATGAACATGGGCTGGATGCGGTTTTTAGCGTTATCTATACCGTTTGCACACTGGATGAGGCGCTGAAGAACGCAAGTGAGAACGTGCGAATGACGGCGCGAAACGTGGCCGCGACCCTGAAAGCGGGTCAGCAATTACGTTGAATGATGTGGCATGAAGGCCGGATAAGACGCGTGAGCGTCGTCATCCGGCAATCAGATCTTTACCCTAACAACTTCTTCGCTTCGCGCGCAACGTTATCCATTTCATCCAGAAGCTCTAAAAACTCAGGCTCCAGCTCTTCTTCTTTGCTCCCGCTACGTAATTGCTGCTCAATCAGCTGACACAGGTTTTTCATGCGGGGAACGCCGCTATAACCGCAACTGCCATGCAGTTTATGGATCATATCCACCAGTCCTTCAGGGTTTTCACCTACCAGCTGTTCTTCAATTTTGTTACGCACTTCGGGCAGAAAATCGAGCAGCATTTGCAGCATATCCCGCGCCAGATCGTTTTTACCGGCGGCTTGCCTTAACGCCAGTTGCCAGTCGAGTGTGGTATTCGGATTGACGACCGGTTCAACAGCGAGCGCCCTCAGCGATGAGCTCGCGCCGGGTTTGTAGCGTAACAGCAGATTATGCAGCTTATCTTCTTCGATAGGCTTCGCCAGGTAATCGTTCATACCGGCGCTGAGCAGCTTCTCTTTTTGCCCGGCCATGGCATGCGCGGTGACCGCAATGACCGGCGTCTGTTGTTGATGAGGAAGCTGGTGGATCAGTTCGCAGGCGCGAATACCGTCCATGTCTGGCATCTGAATATCCATCAGGATGAGATCAAACTGCATCTGTTTGGCGCGATCCACTGCCTGATGTCCGCTGTCGCAGAGCACGACGTGCTGCACTTTATCTTCCAGCAGTGCGCCAATCAGCTTGAGGTTCGCCGGGTTGTCGTCCACCGCCATGACGGTCATCGCAATTTTGCTCTCGTCTAACAGTAGCGGAGCCGCGCTGTGGTTCAGTTGACAATACTCTGTCAACGCTGGCAGTAAGCGGGTTGAGGTTAGAGGTTTCAACAGGCACGCCGCCGCGCCGCCCTGCTTTAATTTCTCGGCGTTAATCTGCGCATGGCAAGGCAGAGCCAGTAACAAAAAGTCGGTCATCGCCGCTGCGCTTGCCAGCCGCTCATGCTGCATGGTGAGCGGTTCGCGTAAAGTGACCGGTATGCCAAGCAGCAGAATATCGTAGTGATCCTTCGGCAGCCCGGAGAATGAAGGGCTGTAAATCACCTCCAGCGGCGTTTCACTCAAGATATCTAACGTGCATTGCGCGGCTGTTGCGTTAGGTTCAACGTAGGCCAGCCGCTTTCCGGCCAGACAGTGCGTGGTTGAGCGATCCACGAGAACGTTAGGGTTGAGATCGAGGCTGATATGGAACCAGAACGTGGAGCCCCGGTTCGGCTGGCTGTGGAAGGAGATATCCCCGCCCATTTCATTGACCAGCTTTTGCGTAATGACCAGGCCCAGTCCTGTCCCGCCGTGGCGGCGGGAAATACTGGCATCGGCCTGGCGGAAGGCCTGGAACAGGCGTGACTGATCGCGCTCAGGGATGCCAATTCCGGTATCGCGGATTTGCACTTCAATTTGCACTTTCGTGTTACTGAGGGCGCGTTTCTCGACCAGAATGTCGATATTGCCGCCTTCGGTAAATTTGATGGCATTGCCAACCAGATTAGTGATTACCTGCTGTAAGCGCAGCGGGTCCCCGATGACGTTGTCCGGCACGTCATTCTTAATATTTAGCGTCAGCTCAAGCCCTTTATCATGGGATGAGTGCGCTAACAGCGTGACGACGTCATCCAGCGTGCTACGCAGCGGGAATGGGATGCTTTCCAGAATCAGTTTGCCCGCCTCAAGTTTGGAGAAGTCGAGCACATCATTGATGATGGCCAACAGATTGTTGGCCGAGCGTTCAATCGTATTCAGGTGATCGCGCTGCGTCGTGTTGAGCTCGGTTTTAAGCGTCAGGCGGGTGAAGCCAATCACGCCATTCAGCGGCGTACGCAGCTCATGCGACATGTTAGCCAGAAACTCAGACTTAATACGCGCCGCTTCCTGGGCGCGTTTCTTCGCCAGATCCAGTTCGACGTTCTGGATTTCCATCTGCTCCAACGTTTCGCGCAGGTCAGAGGTGGCCTGGTCGATGTTGTGCTGCATCTCTTCATGGTAGGCCGCAAGTGACATCGCCATCGAGTTGATGCCATTTTTGAGCATATCCAGCTCGCCCAACATGAAACCTTCGACGCGGCTGTCGAGCTGGCCTCTACGTATTCGGTCAACGGTATTCACCATATTGCGAATCGGGCCAGTCACGTCGCGCATCAGACGCCAGCCAAAAATTAACGCAATACCGATACAAAACAGCATCATTACGCTGGAGATAAAGATCTCTTTATACTGCTGCAATCGTACTGACTTGAGGTCCAGCTCAAGCGCTACATACCCCAGCATATTTTCCGTATTTTTGGCGTCGCTGACGGCAGATTCATCCGGCGAATAGCTTTCCGATATAATTGGCGTTCGCAGGATCATGATATCCCCGAGCCGGGTGACGCTCAGCTTTCGGGGAAATGGTGAACCGGTTGCCAGCTGCATTTCAGACGGATCGAGATGAAAATTGGATGTGACAAACAGCCGGTTATTCTCGTCATAGACAGAAATTGCCCGCACGATATCGGAATGGCGACGATGCAGCACGCTGATAAGTTGGCCGATGGATTCTCTGTTTTGCAGATTCATGCCATATTCGCTGGAGACCGCGAGTGGCTCAATGATGCTGGCGCCAGCATCTTCCAGTTGACGCTGCAAGTCGTTATAGCGATGCACAACAAAAAAGATACTGAGCAGCAAACCAATCAGGACGGTCGGGGCCAGGATCAGAATCATCATGCGTGCGCGCAGGCTGTAGTTGGTCATGGAGTTCCGTTATGGGACAATTAGGGTCACACTGTTAAATAGAGATATATCTCGTCGATGGCGCAATTCTACTCTGCAAAACGACGCGTGACGACGCGTCAGATCATAACCGTTACCGTCAATGACCTTGATCCTTTCGGCCAGGGCGTTGCTCGCCATAACGGAAAGGCGTTGTTTATACCGGAATTGCTACCTCAGGAAAGCGCCGAGGTAGTGATTACCGAAGATAAAAAACAGTTCGCCCGCGCGCAAGTAAAACGACGTTTAAACGACAGTCCGCAGCGTGAAGTGCCACGTTGCCCGCATTTTGGCGTGTGCGGCGGCTGCCAGCAGCAGCATGCCAGCATCTCGTTGCAGCAGCGTAGCAAAAGCGCGGCGTTGTCGCGTTTAATGAAATGTGAAGTGTCGGATGTTATAGCTGATACCCCGTGGGGCTATCGTCGTCGCGCCAGGTTGAGCCTGAACTATCGGCCAAAAGAACAAAAATTGCAGATGGGGTTTCGCAAATCCGCATCCAGCGACATTATCGATGTCAAACAATGCCCTATTTTGGTGCCCCAGCTTGAAGCGCTCTTGCCCCACATCCGGGCGTGTCTGGAAAGTCTGCAAGGGTTACGCCATCTTGGTCATGTCGAGCTGGTGCAGGCGGGGAGCGGAACCCTGATGATTTTGCGCCACACGGCGCCATTAAGTGTTCAGGATAAAGAAAAACTGGAATGCTTTTCGCATTCTCAGGGGCTGTCTTTGTTTCTGGCCCCGCAAAGCGAGATACTGGAATCAATATCAGAAGAGTCGCCCTGGTATGACTCAAATGGACTACGGTTAACCTTCAGCCCGCGTGATTTTATTCAGGTCAATGAAGGGGTAAACCAACAAATGGTGGCCCGTGCGCTCGAATGGCTGGATGTGCAACCTGAAGATCGCGTACTCGATCTGTTCTGTGGAATGGGTAATTTTACCCTGCCGTTGGCAACCCGGGCTGCAAACGTGGTGGGGGTGGAAGGGGTACCGGCGCTGGTGGAAAAAGGCCGGGAAAACGCGCTGAATAACGGATTACACAATGTGACATTCTTTCATGAAAACCTTGAGGAAGATGTTACCCGGCAGCCGTGGGCGAAAAACGGATTCGACAAAGTATTGCTCGATCCTGCGCGTGCGGGGGCTGCAGGTGTGATGCAACATATTATAAAATTAGAACCTATACGCGTTGTTTATGTATCCTGTAACCCGGCAACGCTGGCTCGTGACAGCGATGCTTTGCTCGACGCGGGATATGTCATACGGCGACTGGCGATGCTCGATATGTTCCCGCACACTGGACACCTGGAATCAATGGTCCTGTTTGAGCGTATGTAATAAATTTTGTACCCATTGGATTTCGGGTGGTAATGCAGCGTGAAAGACAATGGGTATGGCTTGTCGACTTCGACAGGCCAGGCCCCTTAAGGAGAGGACAATGGTTGCGGTAAGAAGTGCACATATAAATAAAGCTGGTGAGTTTGATCCAAAGAAATGGATCGCGAGTCTGGGGATCTCCAGCCAGCAGTCGTGTGAACGCTTAGCCGAAACCTGGGCGTACTGCCAGCAGCAGACACAGGGGCATCCGGATGCGGAACTGCTGCTGTGGCGTGGCGTGGAGATGGTAGAAATACTCTCCATGTTGAGCATGGATATCGACACGCTGCGCGCAGCAATGCTGTTCCCTCTGGCAGATGCCAACGTGGTCAGTGAAGACATCCTGCGCGAGAGCGTGGGCAAATCCATTGTTCATCTTATCCACGGCGTGCGGGATATGGCGGCAATACGCCAGCTTAAGGCCACTCATACCGATTCAGTCTCTTCCGAACAGGTCGATAACGTTCGCCGCATGCTGCTGGCTATGGTGGATGATTTCCGCTGTGTGGTCATCAAGCTGGCGGAGCGGATTGCACATCTGCGTGAAGTGAAGGACGCACCGGAAGATGAACGCGTTCTGGCGGCAAAAGAGTGCACCAATATCTATGCGCCGCTGGCCAACCGTTTGGGTATCGGGCAATTAAAATGGGAACTGGAAGATTACTGCTTCCGTTACCTGCACCCGGCTGAATACAAACGTATTGCCAAGCTGCTGCACGAACGTCGCATCGATCGCGAGCATTATATTGATGAGTTCGTCGGTCATTTGCGCTCAGAGATGAAAACGGAAGGCGTCAAAGCCGAAGTGTACGGACGTCCGAAACACATCTACAGCATCTGGCGCAAAATGCAGAAAAAGCAGCTGGCCTTCGATGAACTTTTCGACGTGCGCGCAGTGCGTATCGTGGCGGAGCGTTTACAGGACTGCTATGCCGCGCTCGGGATAGTGCATACTCACTATCGCCATCTGCCGGATGAGTTCGATGACTATGTCGCTAACCCGAAACCCAACGGCTATCAGTCAATTCATACGGTTGTGCTGGGACCGGGCGGGAAAACCATTGAAATTCAGATCCGTACGAAACAGATGCACGAAGATGCCGAACTGGGCGTTGCGGCACACTGGAAGTATAAAGAGGGCACCGCTTCAGGCGTGGCGCGTTCTGGTCATGAAGATCGTATTGCATGGCTGCGTAAGCTGATCGCCTGGCAGGAAGAGATGGCGGACTCTGGTGAAATGCTGGATGAAGTCCGTAGCCAGGTCTTTGATGACCGAGTGTACGTCTTTACGCCAAAAGGCGACGTTGTGGACTTACCTGCAGGCTCCACACCGCTCGATTTTGCTTATCATATTCACAGTGATGTGGGGCATCGTTGCATTGGCGCGAAAATTGGCGGGCGCATCGTACCGTTTACCTACCAGCTGCAGATGGGCGATCAAATTGAAATTATCACCCAGAAACAGCCCAACCCAAGCCGCGACTGGTTGAACCCTAACCTCGGCTATGTCACCACCAGTCGGGGGCGTTCGAAGATCCACGCCTGGTTCCGTAAACAGGACCGCGACAAAAACATCCTTGCTGGCCGCCAGATCCTCGACGATGAGCTGGCGCATTTAGGCATTAGCCTGAAAGAAGCGGAAAAGCACCTGCTGCCGCGCTACAGCTTCAATGAGCTGGATGAGCTGCTGGCGGCGATTGGTGGGGGGGACATTCGCCTCAACCAGATGGTGAACTTCCTGCAGGCGCAGTTTAATAAGCCAAGCGCAGCCGAACAGGATGCCGCCGCGCTGAAACAGCTTCAGCAGAAAACGCAGGCGCCGCAGAGTCGCCGTAAAGACGATGGTCGCGTGGTGGTGGAAGGGGTGGGTAACCTGATGCACCACATCGCGCGCTGCTGCCAGCCGATTCCAGGCGATGAAATTGTCGGGTTTATCACTCAGGGCCGCGGTATTTCCGTGCACCGGGCGGATTGCGAACAGTTGACCGAGCTGCGCTCCCATGCGCCGGAACGTATTGTTGATGCGGTTTGGGGTGAAAGCTACTCGGCAGGATATTCGCTGGTGGTTCGCGTCCAGGCCAACGATCGCAGCGGCTTATTACGTGATATCACCACGATTCTTGCCAACGAAAAGGTGAACGTGCTGGGGGTTGCCAGCCGGAGTGATACCAAACAGCAACTGGCTACCATCGATATGACCATCGAAATCTATAACCTGCAGGTGCTCGGGCGCGTGCTTGGCAAGCTGAACCAGGTGCCGGATGTGATCGACGCACGTCGTCTGCACGGTAATTAATTATTTTATAGGCCAGATAAGTTTGCATGCCTGGTGAGGCGCGTTAGCGTTGCCATCAGGCATTGCCATGTTGCCGGATATCGGCTGTCGTCTTAGCTGGCCTCGCGTATTGAAATTTCAGGATATTCCAATGAATCAAATCGACCGACTGCTCGGTATTATGCAGCGCCTGCGCGACCCGGAAAACGGTTGTCCCTGGGACAAAGAGCAGACATTCGCCACTATTGCCCCTTACACCCTCGAAGAAACCTATGAAGTGCTGGACGCAATTGCGCGGGAAGACTTCGACGACCTGCGTGGAGAGCTGGGTGACTTGCTGTTCCAGGTGGTGTTTTACGCCCAGATGGCGCAGGAAGAAGGACGTTTCGATTTCAATGATATTTGCGCCGCTATCAGCGATAAGCTTGAGCGTCGCCACCCACATGTTTTTGCTGATGTTTCTGCCAGTAACAGCACTGAGGTGTTGACCCGCTGGGAGCAAATCAAAAGCGAAGAACGCGCCCAGAAGGCGCAGCATTCCGCGCTCGACGATATTCCCCGTAGTTTACCGGCGTTAATGCGCGCCCAAAAAATCCAGAAACGCTGCTCTAATGTTGGCTTCGACTGGAAAACATTAGGACCGGTTGTCGACAAGGTTTACGAAGAGATCGATGAAGTCATGTTTGAGGCGAAGCAGGCTGTTGTCGACCAGGCTAAACTGGAGGAGGAAATGGGCGACCTGCTGTTTGCGACGGTCAATATGGCTCGGCATTTGGGCACTAAAGCAGAGACCGCATTGCAAAAAGCGAACGAGAAATTTGAGCGCCGTTTTCGTGAGGTTGAGCGAATTGTAGCGGCTCGGGGTCTGGAAATGACTGGTGTTGATCTGGAAACTATGGAAGAAGTCTGGCAACAAGTAAAACGGCAGGAAATTGATCTCTAAGGGATTTCGTCGGTCAAGGGCGATTTGTGTGATTTTTTAAATAACAAGCGCTTGATTTACGTCAAAAACATTTACCCCAAAGGGGCTATTTTCTCACTCCCGATGTTTATGTGAGCCTGGTGAAGAGGAGGAATAATGAAAGTTTGTGGCGCTCGTCATGTTCGGGTATACTACTTTCCCGTCTTGGTAATTCCATCGTTTCACCCTAACTTCTCAGGTCCAGCATGACAACGAACTATATTTTTGTGACCGGCGGGGTCGTATCCTCTCTGGGTAAAGGCATTGCCGCAGCCTCCCTGGCAGCCATTCTTGAGGCTCGTGGCCTCAACGTGACCATGATGAAACTGGATCCGTATATCAACGTCGATCCAGGTACTATGAGTCCAATCCAACACGGGGAAGTGTTCGTTACTGAAGACGGCGCTGAAACCGACCTGGACCTGGGTCACTATGAGCGTTTCATTCGTACCAAAATGACTCGCCGCAATAACTTCACTACCGGTCGAATTTACTCCGATGTCCTGCGCAAAGAGCGCCGTGGTGACTATCTGGGTGCAACCGTACAGGTTATCCCGCACATCACCAACGCGATTAAAGAGCGTGTCCTTGCCGGTGGCGAAGGTCATGACGTCGTTCTGGTTGAAATCGGCGGTACGGTCGGTGATATCGAATCCCTGCCATTCCTGGAAGCGATTCGCCAATTAGCGGTGGATATCGGTCGTGAACACGCGCTGTTCATGCACCTGACTCTGGTTCCTTACCTGGCCGCTGCCGGTGAAGTCAAAACTAAACCGACTCAGCACTCGGTAAAAGAGTTGCTGTCTATCGGTATTCAGCCTGACATTCTGATCTGTCGTTCCGATCGCGCGGTTCCGGCCAACGAACGTGCAAAAATTGCATTGTTCTGTAACGTGCCAGAAAAAGCCGTTATTTCAATGAAAGATGTCGATTCCATCTATAAAATTCCAGGCCTGTTGAAATCCCAGGGCCTTGACGATTATATTTGTAAACGATTCAGCTTGAACTGTCCGGAAGCTAATCTGTCAGAATGGGAACAGGTTATCTACGAAGAAGCGAATCCGGCAGGCGAAGTGACTATCGGTATGGTCGGCAAGTATATTGAACTGCCGGATGCCTATAAGTCAGTTATCGAAGCATTGAAGCACGGTGGTCTGAAGAATCGTGTCACCGTCAACATTAAGCTGATCGATTCGCAAGATGTCGAAACGCGCGGCGTTGAGATCCTGAAAGGTCTTGATGCAATCCTGATCCCTGGCGGCTTCGGCTACCGTGGTGTTGAAGGTAAGATCGCGACAGCGCGCTTTGCGCGTGAAAACAATGTTCCTTATCTGGGTATTTGCCTGGGTATGCAGGTTGCGTTGATTGAGTTTGCACGTAACGTAGTGGGTATGGATAACGCCAACTCCACGGAATTTGTGCCAGACTGTAAGTACCCGGTGGTGGCCCTGATTACCGAATGGCGCGATGAAGACGGCAACGTTGAAGTCCGTACCGAGAAGAGCGATCTGGGCGGCACAATGCGCCTTGGCGCCCAGCAGTGTCAGTTGAGCGACGATAGCCTGGTTCGTCAGCTGTACGGCGCGCCGACAATTGTTGAACGCCATCGCCACCGTTACGAAGTCAACAATATGCTGTTGAAACAGATTGAAGCTGCGGGTCTGCGTATTGCAGGCCGTTCCGGTGATGATCAGTTGGTCGAGATCATTGAGGTACCGAATCATCCGTGGTTCGTGGCCTGTCAGTTCCACCCGGAATTTACTTCCACGCCACGTGATGGGCACCCGCTGTTTGCCGGCTTTGTGAAAGCCGCCAGTGAACATCAGAAGCGTCAGGCGAAGTAAGAAGTAAAAAAGTTAGAACGGCAATGCACCCATCCGGGTGCATTGTTTGTCTGGAGTTTTAGTTTAACTTGTACTGAGGAAAATCTAATGTCCAAAATCGTTAAAATCATCGGTCGTGAAATCATCGACTCCCGTGGTAACCCGACTGTTGAAGCCGAAGTACACCTGGAAGGTGGTTTCGTTGGTATGGCAGCAGCTCCGTCAGGTGCTTCTACTGGTTCCCGCGAAGCACTGGAACTGCGCGACGGCGACAAATCCCGTTTCATGGGTAAAGGCGTACTGAAAGCTGTTGCAGCTGTTAACGGCCCAATTGCTCAGGCTCTGCTGGGTAAAGATGCTAAAGATCAGGCTGGCATCGACAAGATCATGATCGATCTGGACGGTACTGAAAACAAATCCAACTTCGGTGCAAACGCCATCCTGGCTGTGTCCCTGGCGAACGCCAAAGCAGCAGCTGCTGCTAAAGGCCTGCCGCTGTATGCACACATCGCTGAACTGAACGGTACTCCGGGCAAATACTCCATGCCGGTTCCGATGATGAACATCATCAACGGTGGTGAGCACGCTGACAACAACGTTGACATCCAGGAGTTCATGATTCAGCCGGTTGGCGCTAAAACCCTGAAAGAAGCCGTACGGATGGGTTCTGAAGTGTTCCATAACCTGGCTAAAGTTCTGAAAGCTAAAGGTATGAACACTGCAGTGGGTGACGAAGGCGGCTACGCGCCGAACCTGGGTTCCAACGCTGAAGCTCTGGCTGTAATCGCTGAAGCGGTTAAAGCAGCTGGCTACGAGCTGGGCAAAGACATCACCCTGGCGATGGACTGTGCAGCTTCTGAATTCTACAAAGACGGTAAATACGTTCTGGCTGGCGAAGGCAACAAAGCATTCACCTCCGAAGAATTCACTCACTTCCTGGAAGAACTGACCAAACAGTACCCGATCGTGTCCATCGAAGATGGTCTGGACGAGTCTGACTGGGACGGTTTCGCATACCAGACTAAAGTTCTGGGCGACAAAATCCAGCTGGTTGGTGACGATCTGTTCGTAACCAACACCAAGATCCTGAAAGAAGGTATCGAAAAAGGCATCGTTAACTCCATCCTGATCAAATTCAACCAGATCGGTTCTCTGACCGAAACTCTGGCTGCGATCAAAATGGCGAAAGACGCTGGCTACACCGCTGTCATCTCTCACCGTTCTGGCGAAACTGAAGACGCTACCATCGCTGACCTGGCTGTTGGTACCGCTGCAGGCCAGATCAAAACCGGTTCTATGAGCCGTTCTGACCGCGTTGCTAAGTACAACCAGCTGATTCGTATCGAAGAAGCTCTGGGTGAACAAGCGCCGTATAACGGTCGCAAAGAGATCAAAGGTCAGGCGTAATCCTGTTCTTTAACTCTTAACGTAAAAACCCGCTGCGGCGGGTTTTTTTATGCGTTCAGCGGAATTTGACGCAGATAAATCTGCTGGCTGTTTTTACCGGCAAGTTTCTGAAGGAAGCAAAATAGCGCATGATTCGTTCGCAGATTAAACTTTTTGCGGATGATGTATTTATGCACATAGAGCGTTTTCTCTGAGATTGACATGTTGCTGGCAATCTCAGATGTCGTTATCCCCTGACAGATAAAGGACATAATGCGCCTTTGCTGTCTGGTCAGGACTTTATGTGGACAATGAAAACATAATGTTTTCCCTGGCTGTATTTGCTTTTTTCTTGATTCCCGCCAGGCAGTTAATACTTTCTTTTTGACTGTCGACAGTGAGTCCTGTCGGTGAATAAAAATGATCCGGGCAATGCAAAAGGGCAGATCGGAAGGGGAGTCAATCACCTCATCAGTTAAGCCAATAATAATGCCTGTTGTCCTGTTCTGTAGTTCAGGAAAACACATGAGATGCTCTCCCGGAGCCAGAGAAATAACGACGATATCTGCCTTATCAAAGTTTTGTTGGGAGTAGGATGTTAAAAAGCCAATTTTATTGGCGGTTCTTCCAAGGAATATCTCTATAAAAAAATGTTTCAATCCTTCGCGATAAAATTCGTAAGGGTCCTGTATGAGTATTTTCATATTAAATATACCAGAGCCAGTAGAGGCATTTATTAATAATAATTAGGGTGGTTTTTTTAGTAATTCAAATTCATTTGCACCAAAGAATTAAACGTATTGGGAAGGGGGCAGATACCAGTCAGTAAAAAGATCGCTGGATACAGGGGACAAAGCGCCAGGATAGAATAATTCATTTGTTGCACCATGATAAATATCCTTTACACAGAAATAGTTCGGTTTACTGATAAGTCATTGTGAATTGCAAAATAGTAACTTAATTGTAAGTAAAGTTGGCCTGAACGATACCAGCGATCGTCCCCGGCATCACATTGCCTTTGGAATAGGCCCGGGCACGTAAATTGTATGTAACGGTACGATCGGCCAGGACTGATTGAGTAATATTCGTATTATTTCCTTTCAGGTAACCGGTGCTGACCTGGATCAGTTCTATCGCAACGTTCGCCGTTCCGGTATTTTTATAGCGTACCGGAAAGTCGGGATCTTCCGTTCCGGTAAATGTCACGACCACGCTGGTGGTTCCCACCGGGCAACTGGCAAGGTTAATGGTAAAATTTACCGGGGTAGAGGTTGTACCTGCCGCTGCAATATCTGCAGCCGGGATGTCTCCCAAATTAACATTGATATTGCTGCCACTGGCTACGACACACGGGGACGCAATAACTTTCCCGGTAATATTAATATTGACCGGTTCGGCCCCGGCAATATGGATTGTCGCTCCCAGATACAGCCCCGCCAGCGCCAGATGAATGAATCTTTTTTGAATATTCATTTTATGCCTCTCCTTGTATAATTCTGATGGCCGAGTCGCCTACTGATAAGTAATATTGAGCGTCGCAGTGGCGTTAGCGCTGCCTGCGGTCACGTTGTCTTTCGTCTGAAAATAGCGTGCGGTGAAGGCTCCCGGAGGGAATTCCTGCCCGCCTGCTGAGGTTTTCAGCACGATGTTGTTATTCAGCTTCAGGGGCGCGCCCCCATAAAGCAGCTGGATCCCGATTCCGCTCGCAACCCCTGACATCCCAGCTCCTGATAATGCCAGGATACTGTCATTGGCGGTTTCAGTACTTTGCGTCCCGCTTAACGATGCGTTAATCCGGGTGCCCGCATCACAGTTAAGGTCTATTGTGAAAGTCCGATCGCCTTTGGTGGATCCTGCACCGCTAAAACTATCCGCTAATACCGGATCCAGGGGGACAGCGATACTCGCGTTATTTATTGCGCATGCCTGGACCGTCACCACCACTGACCCCGCACCTGACCAGATGGGATTTAAATCCCACTGTCCGCTTTGATTATTTAACGAATAGCTTGAGGTTACAGACGGTATTGTCGTTATTGCTCCTGAGGAGACATTGGGCCTGGTTTTCACAAATTGCAATGATGCACCCATGGATAAACCCTGCGTGTCCTTTTTAAGTATATGGCAGGTATAAGTCCGGGTTGAGTTTGAAATATGATCGTCAAATTGCACCGGGCAAAAAGACAATGAGCCTGTATTCAGGGCAAAATTATAACGAACGCCAATTCCGTCAACATTCGTGGGATAGACATCGGTATAACCTGCAACGGGGGCTGAATTAACCTGTAAACGCAAGTACACATCTCTGTCGGCGTCAGGATCCCCGAAGCAACCCAGCCCCCATACTTCGCTGCCAATAGATCCAAATTTATTACTGAAAACATTCATGGTGGCGTCGTCACGTTGATAATTTAACGCTCCTGAGAACGTATAATACCCGCCGGAATTTACACAGCTGGCCGCTTCAACAGAGGCAGTAAACGCACCGGTTAACCCAAGTACCAGGACGAATATATGATTCTTCTGTATCTGTAACATAACGCATACCCTCGCCGCTATTTCAGGTGACTATTCTCAGCAACCCATTCAGAGCCTGGCTCTAAGCAGGGTGGTTTTGTTTATCGGTAAGTAAAATTCATTTGTACCAGGGAATTAAACGTACCGGGGAGGGTAGTGTCAGAGACAATCACCCGACCAGCCAGTAAAAAGGTCGCCTTGCGCTGAGCGTCAACCAGGACGTTCATGCTGCTGCCGTTTCCCTGCACCTGCGCCTTGTTTGTGTCCTGGGCCATTTGCACGGCGGCGTTGGCGGCGGTCCCCGTACTGGCATACAGCGTGGGATCTTCTACGGCCGGCTGTCCGTTGAACGTCACGTCCACCGATGTCGTTCCTGCCGGGCATTTGAAAAGCCTCACCTCGAAGGATTTCCACGCGGACGCATTTCCGTCGGCGCGCATTTCATTTAAGCGGAGCTGGCCGAAATTAACGCTCTGGTTTTGCGAGGCGATCTCGACCACGCAGGGAGACGCCACAACATGACCACCGATATTGATCTCCGCAGCATATGCAGAGCACGCCAGACAAAGCGCGGGGAGAACATATTTCATTTGTTGCTGCATGATAAACACCCGTTGAGCAGAGAAGTCAGGTTTACTGATAAGTGAAGGTGACTTGTGAAACGCTCACTATCGTGCCGGGCATAACGTCTGCCGCTGCAGCAATGGCGCGTGCGCCTATCGGGAAGGAGACAGTGCGGTCGGTTGCAACATTACGCTTTAATGTGGTTCCCGGACCTAAAAACTTACCGTTACCGGAACCCAGACTCTCTTTAAGCTGTACGTTAACATTGGTTGCCGTCCCGGTATTGACATAATCCCCGGGGCTGTTTGCTGCTGGCGTTCCGGAAAAGGCAGCCGTTACCGATGTTGTGCCAAAAGGACAATCTTTTAAGATTAAATAAAAGATTTTGAATGTTGTGACGTTACCAGGCTGTGCCAGGGCGGTGGCCTGAATATTATCACCCAAATTAACATTGAGCTGTGATTGGGTGGTGTCAACAGTACAAGGTGAGGCGACGACTTTGCCGGTAATATTAATATTGACCGGTTCTGCTTCGGCAATATTTACTGCCGCTCCCAGATATAGCCCCGCCAGCGCCAGATGAATGAATCTTTTATGAATATTCATTTAGTCCCCTCCTTTTTATAACTCAGATGGCGGAGCCGTCTACTGATAAGTAATATTGAGCGTCGCGGTGGCGTTAGCGCTGCCCGCGGTCACGTTGTCTTTCGTCTGAAAATTATCCCATGCCATACCCCCCTTTTGTTGTTCGATATTGCAGGCGGCAAGCGCAGAAAATGAGCTGCATATTAGAAAAGCAGCGCTCCAGATAATTTTCTGAAATTTCATTTTGTTCATTGGTATACCTCAATACGCAACAGGTATCAGATAAAAAATTATTTTTTTGAACGGCTAAGTTATTTACTTAATGACACCGCTCGCTAATGATCTGAATGCCGCTATTTTCCGGCGGCGCTTTAGCCAGGGAATAATTCACCTGACACTGCTGCTCTGCGCCGTTCCCCCATTTCACTCTTAGTTCACCGCTGTCGGCCAGACCGGTCAGATACACCTGTCCGCCATCGCCAACGATAAACGCCTGGGCGCTTTTCTGCGCGGTATCGCTGACCGTCGCGCCAAATGGCACTGGCATTCCACCTTGCAGCAATAGCGTCATCATCACGCGCTGGCCCACGCTGGCGTTAAAGCTGGCCTGCACCACGGCTCCCCGCGTCGGCACCACGTTGCGGGTGGTCTGCATCAGCTCTACGTTATCGGGCAGCGTCAGCGTATTCAGCTGCACCTGGTTTTTACGGTAGGGCGAGGTATAAGGCACGATGGCATAGCCGCGCCAGTCGGTTTTCACCCCGCTCTGATTGCTCACGCCAACCCCGGAGGCTCCCGGTGCCTGAACCAGCGCCATGGTTTCACCCAGCGGTTGGCCGAAGGTGACGCCGCTGGCGTGCGCGACTATCCCGCCCTGTAGCCCGTAGTTCAGCCGCTGGCTGTTTTTGTCGTAAGCATATCCAGCAGTGACTTCAGCATAGGTTCCGCGATAGTCGGCGTTCAGATTGCCGCCGTTGCCCGTTCCCTGGCTGCCGTAACCCTGCTGGATGCTCCAGCTCAGATTATTGCCCTCAAGCGTCGTACCATTGAGACCCACGGTGTGATTGGTGCTCCCTTTCTGGCTGCTGCTGACGTTCCACCACGCGTGGGTATTACTCAACCAGCGATTCAGTGGAATGCTGATGTTCAGTGAGAACACCTGGTCGCGCTCATAGACCTTTTCTTTGCCGGAGCCCCCGCTGCGCGACGTCGAGTTAATGTTATAGCTGTAATTAAGCCCGTAGCTGATGCCGTTCCAGCTATTGTTGTAACCGGCGCCGATCGACCGCAGGGTCCGGTCGCTGTTCCAGTAGTCTTCGTTTATCAGGCTCAGCGACAGCGAGCCCGCTCTTTCCCACAAATTCTGGCTCAGCGACAGTTCAGTACGGTTACGCCTGCGCTCGAAAAACGTCGGGTTGCTCCCGCCGCGCCAGGTATCCATGACTTCTGCCAGCGTGTAATAGCCATCGGTCGAGTAGCGATAACCGGCAATGGCGAAGTTAGTCCCGGTTTCGACAATATTTTTGCTGTAGCGGATCCGCCATGACTGGCCTTTCTCCTTCGGCTGGTTCTGTATCTTCGACCAGCCCTGGGTGACATCCAGCGAAAGCGCGCCAATTTCCCCCAGATTTTTACCGACGCCCAGCGCCAGCGACTGATAGTGATCCGAGAACTGGCCGCCGCCATAGAGGGTAAAACCCCGGGGCAGGCCGTAGATCAGCGTCGCCTGGCTAAACGGCGTCTTTTCCACGCTGCGGTCATACGAACGATACTGGCCGCTGGTCAATGAATATTTCAGCCGCTGTTCACGCTGGAGCACCGGCAGTGAGGCAAACGGTACGACGAGATTCTGCTCGCTGCCGTTATCTTCTTTAATCGTCACATAGAGATCCCCGCTGCCACCGGTGGCGTACATGTCGTTGATTTCAAATGCGCCCGGCGCCACATAGCTCTGATAAATAACATACCCGTTCTGCCGGATAATCACCTGCGCATTGGTTCGCGCGATGCCTTTGATCGCCGGCGCATAGCCCTTCATGCTGTCGGGGATCATCTCCTCGTCGGACGCCAACTGCGCGCCGCGAAAAGGAACGCTGTCAAAAATATCGGACGGGGAGGCGCTGTCTCCCAGCACCAGCTGGCTCTTCAGGACACGAATATCACGGGACAAATAGGTATAGACGGTGTCCCAGCTGTCGCGACCGTTATTATCCCGCTGAAAAGTCGTGTAATTACGCAGCCGCCAGGGACCGATATTCATGCCGGGACGCAGGTTGGCGTACTGGGTCGTACTGTCCGTGCCGCTACGAGCCCGCGCCCGGGTACTGGCACCGTTCACGCTGTAATTAAGCAGCAGGGCGGTGATCCCATCATCCCACTGCGTTTCAGGAACGTAATCGCGTGGATTCATCACAATGGCGGCCTGCGGAATGCTCAACAGCAGTTGCTGCGCGCTAAAGCGAAACTCTGCGCGAGCCTGGGGGATCGCGTCCAGCCTGGCACACGGCGCGGCGGCATCGCCCAGATCCGGGAACAGGTCGGTTTTGACTCCCATCGAGTTAAGCTGGCTCACGCTCAGGCATGGCGACAGAAGCGCTTTCCCGTCCGGGCCGGGCTGCATGCTGAACTCCACTTCCCGGGTTTCCTGAAACTGGTTGTTAACAGAGATATCGACTCGGTAAACGCCCGGTGCCTGGCCGTTTTCCTCTTCAAATACGCTAAGATCGGTCTTTTCCTGATGCGGGTTGTCAATTTCCAGCATCAGCGGATTAAAATATTCCCTGGCGTGTGAGGCAAAAGTCGTTAAATTTAGTAGTAAAAAGGGTGTCGAAAAAAGATAAATCAGCCTGCGGATATTATTGGTTTGTGGATATTTGCGCAGGTTTTTTGGGCTCCCCATCTGTATAGTCCTTCCCTGAAGGGTAAATAATTTACGCCGGATTCCTGTGCTGTTATTTATCAGAATGAAGCACGATGAAGCTCGCCGATTCCGCCGTAATCATTAATAATTTTCCAGCTCACGCTATTACCCGCACCGCTGGGTAATTCAAAAATGGCGCTACTCTGCGGCGCAATATACCGGGCATCTTCCAGCTCTTTACCTGCAACGGTAACGCTCTGGAAATTCATATAAAATGAGGTCGGGTTACTCACCTCCAGCCGGTTGCCGCGGCGCTGCCAGGAAAGCTTATGGGTTAACACTTCCGCGGAGCCTGTTAAACCTTCAGGGCGATAGATCAGTTTGATGCGCGTTTTGACCGCGATCTGCAGCAAGTTTTTACCCTGATCTTTTTCTATCGAGGGGATACTCTTAATATTCAGCCAGTACAGCGATTCCCTGTCCTGCGGTAGATTCCCGCCCGCCCGCACGACGCGCAAGACATTTTCCTGCCCGCCGTCCAGACGAAATAACGGCGGGGTGATCACAAACGGTGTTTTCTCTGCGCGATTAATTTCCGGTTCGACCCAGCTTTGCACCAGATAAGGTGCCAGGTCCGGGTTGCTCACATTAATTGAAGACTCTTTCTTACTCCCATCGTAAATTAAGCGGGTGCCACCCACAATCAGGCCAGCCTGGGCTAACCCGGGGGTTATTATTAGTGCAGTCAGCAAGGTGAGAGGAATAAGTTTCATCATTAGTCATTCATTAAAAGAGTGAGGACGGACCGACAATAATCCATCGGTCCGAATAACAATTTCGTTATGCAGGTATGACGGGCTATTAATTATAAACAATGGTGAAACTTGCCATTGAATTAGCCTTGCCTGCGGTCACCGTTGTCGATGTGGCGATATAGCGCGCAATAAAATCCAGATTATTCACCACGCCGGTACCTGACGTCAGAGGGTATTGTTTGGATGCGTTATACAGCGGAATCGCGGTATTGGCATCGTCGTATAATTGAATCCCCACGCCGCCTGCCACGCCAGTTTCTGCGGTCAGGGCCAGCACGCCAGGACTCCCTGCTACCGGGGAGCCGTCAAACTTCACGGCCGCCTTGGTTGCGCTTACCGGGCAATCCGTGAGCTGCAACGTGAATTTGGTCGGTGCAGCAGTAGAGCCTGCGTTGGTAAAGGCGCTCTTACTGACCTGACCTAATGTCACCGTCAGCGGACTGGCCGGACTATTGGTGACTTTACAGGCAGCATCAATAATTTCGCCGTTAAAATTCACCTCTCCGTCAGCTGCCATCGCTGAAACTCCAGCCAGAGACGAAATCAGCACTCCCAGTGGCAGTAATTTGCTTTTCATGATCTATTCCTTGAGTATATTCAATTTATTAGTATTAATGTATTGCCAGGCAAACGGCAGCTTTTTGAAATTTATCAATAGAATATCGTCCCGTTTCCAGGCTCACAGATCTCTAATGATAATATTAATAAGAATGACAGTTCCCTGCTTTTATATTTAAAACGGGCTTGTCAAACGTTATAATTTGTATGAGATTATTCTTGTACATTTCAAAATATCCGGCAACACTTTTTTGGGTGTAATTTTACACCCTGTGTGTTTTCCGCGATAAAAGGGTTATGCCAGAGGGGACGGTAAGTCTTGGGAAAATAGCGACTGCAAGTTAACAAAACAAGAACATATTATAAGGGTAAACATTTCATCGAAGAGAGTACGTTATTTTTCTTCGTTGATACAATAAGTTAGTACTTTAACGGAAGATGCTCGATTGTCAAAAGGATGCCGTTTTCAATGCTGATATAGCCTCCCTTTTTAAGCTGTGCGAGGATTTTCATAATGCTGCTACGTGAAAGGCTGGTTTTCTGCTGGATATACTGCGCGGCAGAAACATCATGTCTGTATTCCGCTGGTTCACTCATCAACTCCTGTAACTGAACGCGGACAATTTCATAGGCACAGGTGGCCATGAGCCTGGTATTTATCGTATACAGTCGTGAGGTGACTCTGAGGCTATGGCAGGCCAGCAGCCTCCAGAGATTGTGTTCGGTGACGAACTGGTTGACCTTATCGGTACGGGTAATCGCGATCTCAGAGGTACTGTGGGTTTGAATAAACATCCCCGCCTCGGCGTAAAGTGTTCCACTGAGACCCATGATCCCTGGCACATACAGCGTGCCCAGCAGAATTTCACTCGTCTGATGATAGACGTTGCACACGCCGCTTCGTACCAGATAGCAGTACGCAACGCCATTATTATAAAGATATAACCGGGTGTTGGGAGGATAAATAGCAAAAGTCGCCAGAGGAGTCAGGCTTTCCAGCAGTTCGGCGGTAGCGGAAAGGATCAGACTGCGATCCGGATGTTCGGTATCCATAACATACTCCTCATGTTGATTGACGCTCACTTAAAATTTGACTCAGAATTATCCGATAGATCTTAATCTTATTTCTTTTTAAATCAATATCTTCAAAGTAATATTTAATCTTGTTTATATAACAAAATACTTCTGATAAGTAATTTATGGTTTTATTACTTATTTCCTTTTACTAAAATGGCTGTAATATCAAATTGGATGATTTTTAAGAAGAATGAATTCAGTACCCATAATAGTATTATGGATGTTTATGCAAGTTATTTATGGGTGTAATTTTACACCCATAAACAACTTTTAAAAATCTAAAACAATTATCATAATTATCGTTTATGTGAGGGGAGTGCGTTAGGGGGATGTTCATAAGCCTATGGAGGGATTTATTTGTGAATAATAAAAGAAGAGCTACCTCAATAAGTTACAGCATCAGACACAAAAAGCCTCTGGCTGATATCAATCAACTGATAAGCATCCTTACACCTTCAGCCAATAAGTTGACGCTCGCCAATAAGCAGTCACTTAACTTTAGAGTGGAAGGGGAACATAAATGTTTTTTACTTCATCACGGTAACATTACGCTTTATCGCCATGCCGACGGTATTGCCTTAAATTCAGAATCAGCTCCCTACATATTTGGCTTAAGTACGCAGTTGCTGGAGCATGATTATTTCTATATCAGAACGAATGAGACTTCTGATATTAGCGTTCTTTCTATTGCCGATGCTAACCGGATTATCGACAGGAGTAACCTGTGGAAAGGCGTAGCCGCGCTATTAATTTATAGTGCGACAAGAATGTTCGATCACTGCACGAAGATCTCGGCATTATCTTCTTATGAGATTATATGCTATCAGCTCTATGAACTGATGGATGAAACAGAAGAGGTGAGAAATAATGTCAGCATTGTTTCTTATATTTTAAGCCGTACCTTTCTGTCGCGCAGCAGCATCATGAAGATACTGGCTCAGCTGAAGACCGGAAATTATATCGAGACTGAAAAAGGCCTGCTCAGAGCGATAAACAACATACCTTCAAAATATTAAATCATCACCGCTGGCGATGGCACCTGAAGCCACAGAGGCGCGGCGGCTCCCGTACATGACCTGATGACCGAAATCTGCGATACTTATGCTTTATCCCCCTCACAGAGATGACTATGCAGTACCCGATTAACGAGATGTTCCAGACCCTGCAAGGTGAGGGTTACTTTACCGGCGTCCCCGCCATTTTTATTCGTTTACAGGGATGCCCGGTTGGCTGTGCCTGGTGCGATACCAAACACACCTGGGATAAGCTTGAGGATCGGGAAGTTTCCCTGTACAGCATCCTGGCTAAGACCAAAGAGAGCGATAAATGGGGCGCGGCGAGCAGCGAGGATCTGCTGGCGGTCATTGTGCGTCAGGGCTATACCGCCCGTCACGTGGTGATAACCGGTGGCGAGCCCTGCATTCATGACCTGATGCCGCTGACAGACCTGCTGGAAAAGAACGGCTTTAGCTGCCAGATTGAAACCAGCGGTACCCACGAAGTGCGCTGTACGCCGAATACCTGGGTGACCGTATCGCCGAAGGTGAATATGCGCGGCGGTTATGATGTGCTGTCGCAGGCGCTGGAGCGTGCGAATGAAATCAAACATCCGGTTGGTCGCGTTCGCGATATTGAAGCGCTGGATGAACTGCTGGCTACGTTGAGCGACGACAAACCGCGTATCATCGCCTTACAGCCAATCAGCCAGAAAGAAGATGCCACGCGTTTGTGTATTGATACCTGTATTGCGCGTAACTGGCGTCTGTCGATGCAGACCCATAAATATCTGAATATTGCCTGATGATAATGGGTTTATCGGCCTGCATTGAGTGCTACATGCAGGCCGGACAACCTTATGCGTTAGACCAGCTCTGAATCGAATTAACGTTATCCAGGCCGCCGTGCAGTACTTCATACGACTTTTTCAGGATCACATCGGTGTGCTGGGTTAAATCGCGGAAAATCCCTTTGTTCAGCGCGTCATAGCGTCTGGCGTTGCTTTCTATTGGTGTGAATACATCTTTCACCCGAACCATTTTTTCTATCGCGGTCTCATAGTTCGGATAGAGACCAAGCCCTACCGCCGTGTTAATGGCCGCGCCCAGGCTGGCGCAACCGTTAATGGCATTCCGTCTTGCTGGAAGATTGAACACGTCGGCAAAGATTTGCATGAATAGATCGCTGTTTGAACCACCGCCAGTGATGATCACCTGTTTAGCGAAGTGGTTAATTTCATTACACATATTGTCGTAATTGTTTTTCAGCGTCAGCGCAACGCTTTCCAGAATAGAGCGGTAAATCCATGCGTAGTCCATGCTGGAGTCAAAGCCAATCATGATCCCACGTTTGAACGGTTCCCACGGGTTGGTCAGCCAGTCCAGGACGGTCATCAGGCCATTACAACCGGGTGGTACGCTGGCCGCTTTCTTGTTCAGCAAATCTTCCGGCGACAGATCCTGCGCTTTCGCATCCTGGATTAGTGATTCCCCCAACATATCCCGCAGCCAACTGACCGTCCACATCCCTTTGCGAATGCCATAGCCTTCGTAGAGCAGCGTTTGCGGAATCGAAGACATAATTGGCCAATAAGCGACGGGATCTTTGGGCAGCGCTTTGCCGTTCATCATCAGGGCGATATAGGTGCCTAATGAGATCACCGCGGTTTCGTCGTCCAGCAATCCTGCGCCCAGGGCTTCTACCGGTTTGTCGCTGGTGGTGCAAACCACCGGTAATCCTGCCGGGAAGCTGGTCGCTTTCGCCGCAGCATCCGTCAGGTGCCCGAGCACGGTTCCCGGCATCTGCACCTCGAACAGCATCCTGCGCGGGATATTGAATTTCTTCACCACCTCCGGGTCGTCGCTCCATGTCCAGGTTTTGTAATCCACCGGCCACTGACCAAAGTAGTTGGCGATATTGTCTTTAAATTCACCGGTTAAGCGATGTGACAAATAACCTGAAAATGAGGTGACGTAAGCCACATCAGGATTGGCGTGCTCATAGGGGCGGGTGACGCGCGCGTCCTGCCAGCTGATCAATGGCGCAGCGGGCGTGCCGTCTGCTTTGAGCAATGCGCGACAGCAGCGAATGGAGCCCAGACCAATCCCGACAATGTCTTTTGGATCTCCCGCGAACTGGCTCATTAAGTCTTTGCCAGCAAAACACAATGAAGCCCATAAATCATCGTCCGGATGCTCTGCCGTATCGGCGTCGGGAGTAAACATCGGTTGCAGGAGACCTTTTCCTTCACACACCACGTTACCTTCCAGATCGTACATCACTACCTTGGTACTCTGACTTCCGCCATCAATTCCAATGATGTATTTCTTTGACATTGTCATTCTCCTTTAATTTTCCATCTTCACTCGCCGGAGGTTTCTGCGGCCAGTGAGGTTATCTTTTCCGGTGCGGCGTTGTTGGTGCGAATTTTGCGAAACAATAAGAACGTGAAGAGGATGACCATGCACAGCGCCGCCAGTCCCATCAGCCACATATTGCGATAGGCTTGTGCCGCCGGGAGCGTATCCTGCCAGTGGCCGACAATCGGATAGACGAACACGTCGGGCAGAAAACCGATCACCGAGCAGATCCCTACGGTGGTTCCCATGATGTAAGAAGGGGTTCTGGCCTCGCCGGGACAGGCCCAGTAAAGCCCGCGCGAGGCGTAGCAGGTGAAGCCCAGCAGCAGAATCAGACCGATCCCCATAACCACGGACTGCGGATTTGAGTTCGTCACCAGCAGGGCAATCAGCGCAGCGGCGCCGACAATTGAAAGCAGTTGCACCACGCGCGTTGGCGACTTAATTTTGCTGTAGGTGGTGATGATGCCGCCCAGCGGCCCACAGATAGCCCGGAAGATCTTGTTGATGACGATCCCCATGTAGCTCGCCGCGACCAGCGACATGCCGTACATTTCAGTCAGATAGTTGGTGGAGTAGCTGAGAATGGCGTAGATCGTAAAGACGCCAAAAATAACCATACTGCAATACCAGGTGGTGCTGATACGCAGCACGGCGATGATATCTTTGAGCTGAAACGCCTGCTTATCCTCTTTCGCACCGTGGCTGCGGCTGTTGCCATCGTTCACGAAGAACCAGCACAAAATTCCCAACAGGATGTAAACCACGCTATAAATCAGGATCACGGCCTTCAGGCTGTTGCTGTCGTCCGGTGCGAAGCGAGAAAAGACCCACATGGTAAATACCGCCAGCGACATGACGCCGACGCCGCGCAGGCCTTCCATCCAGCCCATGATTTTCCCTTGTTCACTGTGATCCCCCAGCAGCGAGGCGGCTTTAATTGATACCGACCACAGCATCAGGATTGTCGTGATGGCAAATGCGACCTGAATACAGAGCATGATCCACAGCGGTGGATAGGTCATCATCAGCAGACCGAGCAAGCCGGTAATTATCATGGCTGAGGTGATCATTTTGCGATGGGAGAATTTATCGGCAATAACGCCGCTGGGCGCATACAGAATAATAGCGGCAACGCCAAAGGTACTCATTATTAATCCAATTTCGGTATTGCTAAATCCCATGAATTTTGCCATGGGAATTTGATAGATATAACGTAAATAGGCTAAATCAAAACTAACGCCACCACTGAAACTAATAATGGCGAGTGTTATCCAACGGCGATATGAGGATTGTTGCATATCGGGCTCTCATTTTATGCAGACAAAAAAAAGAGAAAAGTAAACCGCCCTTTCAGGTGGATTACTTTTCTCAGGTCTCTAGTAATTGCGCTTAGAAATAACATGGAAGTGTGGGTTATAGTGTGAGAATAATCACGCTTCTTGTTTTTAGTCATCAATACAAAATGAACAAAACATCTGTGATTTTGATCACGTTAGATAATTTCTCGTTATGCTAAAAATTCATTCCAGTTACCAGAGATAATGAGAAAGGTGACTTCCCTCTAGCGGGGGAAGTTGCCTTTCTTTTTTTTTGCCTAAAGGAATTTGGAGCCAGCTATGTCAATCGAATCTCTCAATGCATTCTCAATGAATTTTTTCTCCCTGAAAGGGAAAACGGCGATCGTAACGGGCGGCAACAGCGGTCTGGGTCAGGCTTTTGCGATGGCGCTGGCGAAAGCCGGGGCGAATCTGTTTATCCCAAGTTTTGTAAAAGATAACGGTGAAACGAAGGAAATCATTGAGAAACAGGGTGTTGAAGTTGAATTCATGCAGGTGGATATCACCGAGAAAGGTGCCCCGCAGAAGATTATTGCCGCCTGCTGCGAGCGTTTTGGCACCGTTGATATTCTGGTGAACAATGCCGGAATTTGTAAGCTGAATAAGGTACTGGACTTTGGTCGTGCGGACTGGGATCCGATGATTGACGTCAACCTGACGGCGGCGTTTGAACTGAGCTACGAAGCAGCAAAAATTATGATTCCGCAAAACAGCGGTAAAATTATAAATATCTGTTCTTTGTTCTCTTATCTTGGCGGACAGTGGTCTCCGGCTTATTCAGCGACAAAACATGCGCTTGCCGGTTTTACCAAGGCGTATTGCGATGAATTGGGGCAATATAATATTCAGGTTAACGGTATCGCACCGGGATATTATGCAACGGATATTACGCTGGCTACGCGCAGCAATCCGGAAACGAATCAGCGCGTATTGGATCATATCCCAGCTAATCGTTGGGGCGATACCCAGGATTTAATGGGGGCTGCGATATTCCTTGCCAGTCAGGCTTCTAATTATGTTAACGGTCATTTACTGGTCGTCGATGGCGGTTATTTAGTTCGCTAATATCTACCTATAGTTTCTGTATTATTAATTGTTCTGCTAATTATCAGGAAGGAATAGCTATGCCTTTATCTCGCGAAGCGATTGTTGACCAGTTAAAAGAAATTGTTGGGTCCGAACGCGTAATTACCGATGAAACGGTATTAAAGAAAAACAGTATTGACCGCTTTCGTAAATATGCCGACATTCACGGTATTTATACACTACCCATTCCGGCAGCAGTGGTAAAACTCGGTTCGACAGAGCAGGTTTCCCGCGTTCTGGCGTTTATGAATCAGCATAAAATCAATGGAGTTCCGCGTACCGGCGCATCCGCGACGGAAGGGGGGCTGGAAACGGTGGTTAAAGACTCCGTGGTGCTGGACGGGGCAGGGATGAACCAGATCCTGAGCATTGATATTGAAAACATGCAGGCGACCGCTCAATGCGGCGTGCCGCTTGAGATTCTGGAAAATGCATTGCGCGAAAAAGGATATACCACCGGGCACTCGCCGCAGTCTAAGCCGCTGGCGCAGATGGGCGGCCTGGTTGCAACCCGCAGCATCGGGCAGTTCTCCACTCTTTACGGTGCCATTGAAGATATGGTCGTGGGGTTGGAGGCGGTGCTGCCGGACGGCACGGTAACCCGCATCAAGAACGTGCCACGCCGGGCCGCCGGGCCGGACATTCGCCACATCATCATTGGGAACGAAGGCGCGCTGTGCTATATCACTGAAGTGACGGTGAAAATCTTCAAGTTCACGCCGGAAAATAACCTTTTTTACGGCTACATTCTGGACGATATGAATATCGGTTTCGACATCCTGCGTGAAGTGATGGTGGAAGGCTACCGTCCTTCGATTGCACGCCTGTATGACGCCGAGGATGGCACCCAGCACTTCACTCATTTTGCTGACGGGAAATGCGTGTTGATCTTCATGGCTGAGGGCAATCCGCGAATGGCGCAAGCCACTGGCGAGGGCATTGCGGAGATCGTCGCGCGTTATCCACAGTGTAAGCGTGTGGACAGCAAGCTGATTGAGAACTGGTTTAACCATCTGAACTGGGGCCCGGAAAAAGTGGCTGCCGAACGCGTGCAGATCCTGAAAACCGGCAATATGGGCTTTACGACGGAAGTTTCCGGCAGCTGGAGCTGCATCCATCAAATTTACGAAAACGTGATCCATCGTATTCGTACTGAATTCCCACACGCAGATGACATCACCATGCTGGGCGGTCACTCTTCCCATAGTTATATCAACGGTACCAACATGTACTTTGTGTATGACTACAACGTAGTGGACTGCAAGCCGGAAGAGGAGATTGATAAGTACCACAACCCGCTTAACAAGATTATTTGCGAAGAGACGATCCGTCTTGGCGGCTCAATGGTGCATCACCACGGCATCGGCAAGCATCGTGTTCACTGGAGCAAGCTGGAACATGGCAGCGCGTGGCCGCTGCTGGAAGGTCTGAAACGTCAGTTTGATCCAAACGGCATTATGAACACGGGAACGATCTACCCGATTGAGAAATAAACATCAGCTGGCTTCCTGATCGGGAAGCCACAATTTTACCGGACAGGGGTAGAAATGAACACTTCACCGGTGCGAATGGACGATTTACCGCTTAACGGTTTTCACTGTCGTATTGCCGCCTTGACCTTTGGTGCTCACCTTACCGACGGCTATGTTCTTGGTGTTGTCGGCTATGCCATTATTCAGTTAACACCTGCCATGCAGCTCACACCGTTTATGGCCGGGATGATTGGCGGCTCGGCGCTGCTCGGGTTGTTTCTCGGTAGTCTGGTGTTGGGCTGGATTTCAGACCACATTGGTCGACAGAAGATCTTCACTTTCAGCTTTGTGCTGATCACTATCGCCTCTTTTTTACAGCTTTTCGCCACCTCGCCGGAACAGCTTATTGGTTTACGCATCCTGATTGGGATTGGGCTGGGAGGCGATTATTCCGTAGGGCACACTCTGCTGGCCGAATTTTCACCACGACGACATCGGGGAGTGTTACTGGGGGCTTTTAGCGTGGTATGGACCATCGGCTATGTGCTGGCAAGCCTGGCGGGACACCACTTTATTACCGAAAACCCGGATGCCTGGCGCTGGCTGCTGGCGTCGGCGGCGCTGCCCGCACTATTGATTACCCTGCTTCGCTGGGGGACGCCGGAATCGCCTCGCTGGCTGCTGCGCCAGGGGCGTTTCGCGGAAGCCCATGCCATTGTTCACCGCTATTTTGGGCCGCACGTATTGCTCGGCGACGAGGTTTCTGCGGCGTCCGGGAAACATATCAAAACGCTCTTTTCCCCCCTCTACTGGCGGCGAACCGCGTTTAACAGCGTGTTTTTTGTTTGTCTGGTGATCCCGTGGTTTGTTATCTACACCTGGCTGCCAACCATTGCCGGGACCCTCGGCCTGGAGGATGCGCTCACCGCCAGCCTGCTGCTGAATGCGTTGTTAATCGTTGGCGCACTGCTGGGGCTGATATTGACACATCTGCTGGCGCACCGTCGGTTTCTGCTTGGGAGTTTTTTTCTGTTGGCTGCCACGCTGGTGGTGATGGCTTTTCTGCCGTCCGGTAGCTCGTTAACTTTGCTGCTTTTTGTCCTGTTCAGCACCACAATTTCTGCGGTCAGTAATCTGGTAGGGATCCTGCCTGCTGAAAGCTTCCCGACGGATATCCGCTCTCTGGGCGTGGGTTTTGCGACGTCGATGAGCAGACTTGGCGCGGCAATCAGCACCGGCCTGCTGCCCTGGACGCTGGCGCAATGGGGGATGCAGGTCACGTTGCTGCTGCTGGCTGGCGTGCTCCTCATTGGATTTATGGTGACATGGCTATGGGCACCGGAAACGAAGGCATTGCCGCTGGTGGCGGCCGGAAGCGTGGAGAAAAGACAGGGAGGAGCAAATGAACATTCTGTTCGCGTTTAAGGCCGAACCAGACTCCGGCATGTTGGCGGAAAAAGACTGGCTGGCGGCGACGGAAGATACCCGGGGCCCGGACACCGCGCTGCTGCGCTGTTCTCCTGGTGCCGATGAGCAGGCGGCTGCGGCATTACTGCTGGCGCAACGTCGTGAAGGTTGTGATATGACGTTAACCGCGCTAAGCATTAGCGATGAGCGTGCTATTCATTGGTTGCGCTATTTTGCCGCGCTGGGTTTTGATAAGCCGGTGTTGCTGGAAACGACGGCGGATCTGCGCTTTGCGCCGGAATTCATTGCCCGGCAAATAACTGACTGGCAGCGTCATCACGGCGCGGATTTGATTATCACTGGCTGTCAGAGTAGCGAAGGGCAGAACGGGCAAACGCCATTTTTGATGGCTGAAATGTTGGCCTGGCCCTGCTTTACCCAGGTGGAGCGTTTTACGCTGACGCCGCCTTTTGTTGTTGTCGAACAGCGAACGACAACCGGGTTACGCCGCTGCCGGGTGCGGCTTCCGGCAGTGATTGCCGTCAGGCAATGTGGTGAAGTTGCGCTTCCCGTCCCCGGAATGCGCCAGCGTCTGGCGGCGGTAAAAGCGGAGATTGTGCGCCAACCAGCGTCCAGTGATGAAACTCCGAACGTGCAATGTCAGAAGCTGGCGCGACCGGCGCAGCGGCGCAGCGCCACGATTATCGACGGCGCGACGGCGCAGGAAAAAGCCCGGATATTGTGGAATGATTATTTGCGCCAGAGGATGCAGCCATGAAGATCGTTGTGATTACGGAATCGGGTGAATGCGCTGCAATAGCGGGCTGGATCGCAGGGAACGCGCTTAATGCAGCAGAACTGGAACGCTGGACGCTCGACCCGATGCCGGACGTGGCGGAGCAGGTGCTGGACGCGCTGGCGGCGCAGTGGTTGCTGACGCCAGCCGACATCCTGATTTTTCCGGCGGGTGCGCTGGGGGATGAGCTTGCGACGCGGCTGGCCTGGCGTCTGCACGGCGGCAGCGTTTGCCAGGTGCAGACGCTGGATGCACAACAGGGGCTGGTGACGAAATCCCACTGGGGGAATGCGCTGACGGCCCGGCTACAATTCACCGCGCGTCCCTTGTGCCTTTCACTGGCGCGACAACCGGAAACGGGCGCGTCGGGCAACGTGCTGCCAGCGATGGTGGAGCGCCGGATTGCCCCCACCACACCTCCGGGCTGGCTGGATAGCGTAGAAAGCATCGACCGTGTTACAGCTCATCCTTTGTTGCAGGCCGGGCGTGTGCTGGTGGTAGGGCAGGGAAGAAGTGACGCCGATGCCGAAAAAATTACCGCTCTTGGTAAGGTGTTTGGTGCCGAAGTGGGATACAGCCGTGCACGGGTGATGAATGGCGGCTTTGATGCTGAGCGCGTGATTGGCATCTCAGGTCATCTGCTTGCGCCGGATGTCTGCATTGTGGCGGGAGCGTCCGGGGCGGCGGCGCTAATGGCCGGGATTCGTCAGAGCCGGTTCGTCGTGGCGATAAACAGTGACGCCAGAGCGCCGGTCTTTTCACAGGCGGATGTCGGGATTGTGGATGACTGGCTGCCGGTGCTGGAGGCGTTGGCAGCCATCGCAGAAAATTAATTCAGGGGCAGGCCGGATCAGGTGTTTACACCGCTATCCGGCACCTCGGGTTAATGCAGCTTTTTCGCTAACGTCCAGACGTCGGTGTTGGTAGTTGAAAGTGCTGCTACACCAGCTTTCATCGCATTGCGAGCGTCCTCTTCATCGCAAACCAGACCACCGGCAATCAACGGCTGGCGTATTTTTTCCGTCACCCATCCCAGCACTTTTGGCATGCATCCCGGCAGGATTTCAATACAGTCCGGGTTCGACTGTGCGACCTGCTTATCAATGTTGTGAAAGGAGATGGAGTCGACGATAAACAGGCGATGAATACAGAAAAAGCCCTCCGCCCGCGCGGCTTTCAGCATCGACGCTTTGGTACTGATGATGCCGTCGGCCTCGGTGACCAGCTTCAGAAACTGGATCACCACCTCTTTATTGGATGCGCCCTCCAGCAGATCAACGTGTATAAATGCGTATTTACCGGCATTTTTAATTTTCTTTACGATATGGCTGATGGTGCAGATATTGCCGTACAAAACAGATATGAACTGGCATTCGGAATCGATGGCTAATTGCAGACTGGCGTTGTCTTTCACCGCGGCAATAACCGGATTCTGGCGAAGCAGGTGTAACAGGGGCATAAATTATCCTATTAAATTATCCAAATCGGTAAGTGATGCCAAAGCCGGACGCGGGGTAGCGCCACTGTTGCAGTGTTTTTTCATCACACAACAGTCGACAGGTGCCGCACTCCAGGCAGCCGCGAAAGTTGATCCGTAGCTCACCTTCCGCCGTAAGAGAAAACAGTCCGGCGGGGCAGGACGTAATCAACCGTTCTGCCGTTTTGCTGTCAATAACGGTCGCAGGAACGATATGTGAAATGTCGGCGGGACGCCAGACGTTACGGGCTACAGACATCGTAAGCTCCTGATGATATCGCCTGCCAGATGACGCAGGCCGTGACGACGAAACTGACGCCAGACAATCTGGCGCAGCGGGGCTACCGGGCGGTCGCCCTGATGCCAGATTTCACGGGAAATAGCCTCCATCAGCATGGGCCATTGGCGATACCATCCGGGGCGCTGGAGCAACGCCGGAACATCCCGGTAACGTTGCAGAACGTCCCACAGCAGGCTGTGCTGGATGTCGTGGTGATAAGCCGGAAACAGATTTTGCGGCTCGCGTTTCCGGCAGGCGTTAATCAATGTTTGCGCCGCAGCCTGAGCACCAATGAGCGCCATATCCATGCCGCGAACGGACAAACCGGTATTCACACAGCTGCGCAGCGCATCGCCCACCAGCAGCCAGCCTTCTCCTGCATATTGTACGGGCAGGCTGTGCAACCCGCCTTCTGGAACCAGATGCGCACCATATTCCAGCGTTTCGCTGCCTCTGAGCAGCGGATGTAACGCCGGATGCGTCTTGAGCCGCTCCAGCAGTTCAGCCGCCGGGACATCGCTTTGTGCCAAAGAGGAGAGCGGACAAACCACGCCCAGAGAGAGCGTCTCCTGATTGGTATAGAGAAACGCGCCGCCGGGAAGTTCGCCACAAATATTGCCACTGAACAGCATTGCCGCGCCTTCGTCATTGGATAAGCGGAAACGTTCCTCAAGTAACGATTTATCCAGCGCCAAAGTCTCTTTAATGCCTAATGCCATTGCGGTTGTCGAGGGACGCGGCAGGAATCCGTAGCGCTCGGCCAGTACGCTGTTTGCCCCTTCCGCCAGTACCACATAACGGGCGCGCAGCGTCTCGTTATCGGCAATAACGCCGCAGACTCTGCCCTCTTCGATATGGAGCGCCTCGACCGTCACACCGCTGATAAACTGTACGCCTTCGGCCTCGGCCTGGGCGACAAACCACGGGTCGAAGCGGGCGCGCAGCAGGCTCCATGAGTCTCCATCCGGTTGCAGGCTGGAGTACGTCGTTGCGCCATCGCGAGTTAACAGCGAGAGATTTTCCTGGGTAATTCGGCGTTCAAGTGGGGCTGAATGTTGGAAGTGGGGAAGAAGTTCACCGAGCGCGTGAGTATACAGACGCCCGCCGGAAAGGTTTTTACTGCCGGGAAGCTCGCCGCGTTCAATAAGCAAAACTGACAGTCCTGCTCGCACGCAGCGTAAAGCACAAGCGGTGCCCGCTATCCCTGCACCGATAATAATAATATCGAAATCGTCAGACATGTTGTGCTCCAGATATCCAGAGCACATAACCCTAACAGAGTGTTAGTTAAGGAAAATTGACCGTTGCCACAGACGATACAATCATTCCCCGCGATACACGCAGCCTGCTGTGCAGGTCTCTTTCACCATTACGGCACTCAGCAGAGGGACAACCGGTTTAACCTGATCCCAAATCCATTTGGCCAGTACTTCACTGGTTGGGTTTTCTAAGCCAGGAATATCGTTCAGATAGTAGTGATCGAGTCTGTTGTAAGTTGGCTTAAACGCGGCTTTTAACTCAGAAAAATCCATGATCCAACCGGTATGCGGATCGACTTCACCGGTAATTTCAAGACGCACCATAAATGAGTGACCATGCAGGCGGCCACACTTATGCCCTTCCGGTACATGCGGCAGGCGGTGAGCGGCTTCGAAGGTGAAATCTTTAAACAAGGTGGTGGACATTTTTTACTCTCAAGAATGCGAAAAACCGCCGTAGGGTACCGTAAAGAGCGAATTTTATCATTAGTTAAAAGGGCGCTGAGTATCAGAACGACCTATTCATGATGGTAATATTTAATAATTATTGATATATCATATGGTTATCCAATCTGTTTTGCTGTTAATAACTATAACTAAAACAGGTTAGTTCATTTGGTTATTTGTTATTTCTATCCCTTCTTTAATTGTTACTATCCCCGCCGTTAACCTTATCTTCAGTTTGGGTTTTATTGCTGAAATCCGCTTTGCTTACTGGAACATGACAACGCATGACGACACAGGTCCCACCTTCCGCTCTGCTACCGCTAAACCCGGAGCAACTGGCACGCCTTCAGGCGGCCACGACTGATTTCACTCCCGCACAGCTTGCGTGGGTTTCTGGCTATTTTTGGGGCGTGCTGAATCAGCAGCCAGGCAGCAATGCGGCGACTCCTGCGCCTGCTGCTGAAATGCCTGGTATTACGCTTATCTCCGCCTCGCAAACCGGTAATGCGCGTCGTGTGGCGGAAGCCCTGCGCGATGATCTGATCGCTGCAAAGCTCAACGTCACTCTCATCAATGCTGGCGACTATAAATTCAAACAAATCGCCAATGAGAAATTGCTGATCATAGTGGCGTCGACGCAAGGGGAAGGTGAACCGGCGGAAGAAGCCGTAGCGTTGCATAAATTCCTGTTCTCGAAAAAAGCGCCGAAGCTCGATAACACCGCTTTTGCCGTGTTTGGTCTTGGTGACACTTCTTACGAGTTTTTCTGTCAGTCAGGAAAAGACTTCGATGCAAAACTGGCTGAGCTGGGCGGTGAACGCTTGCTTGACCGCGTGGATGCCGACGTCGAATACCAGGGCGCGGCAGCCGAATGGCGTGCCCGTCTGGTTGATGTCCTGAAAGCGCGTGCCCCTGCGGCATCGTCTGTGCAAGTTGCTGCGAGCGGTGCGGTAAACGAAGTACACACCAGTCCGTACACCAAAGAAGCGCCGCTGACGGCGTCGCTTGCGGTGAATCAGAAAATCACCGGTCGCGACTCGGAAAAAGATGTGCGCCATATTGAAATCGATCTCGGCGATTCCGGCCTGCGCTACCAGCCGGGCGATGCCTTAGGAGTCTGGTATCAGAACGATCCTGAGCTGGTCAAAGAGTTGGTTGAATTGCTGTGGCTGAAAGGAGATGAGCCGGTCACGGTTGACGGCAAAACCCTGTCGCTCACCGAAGCGCTGCAGTGGCATTTCGAGCTGACGGTTAACACCGGCAATATCGTCGAGAACTATGCCACTTTAACCCGTAGCGACTCTCTGCTGCCGCTGGTGGGCGACAAAGCGCAATTGCAGCATTACGCCGCAACCACGCCAATCGTCGATATGGTGCGCTTCTCCCCAGCGCAACTGGACGCCCAAACGTTGGTTGATCTTCTGCGCCCGCTGACGCCGCGTTTGTATTCTATTGCCTCTTCCCAGGCGGAAGTGGAAAGCGAAGTGCACGTCACCGTGGGCGTGGTGCGTTATGACATTGAAGGTCGTGCCCGTGCTGGTGGCGCGTCCAGTTTCCTCGCCGATCGCGTGGAAGAAGAGGGCGAAGTGCGCGTGTTCATCGAACACAACGATAACTTCCGCCTGCCGGCTAACCCGCAGACACCGGTGATTATGATTGGACCAGGCACGGGGATTGCGCCGTTCCGTGCATTTATGCAGCAGCGTGCGGCTGACGGAGCCGAAGGCAAAAACTGGCTGTTTTTTGGCAACCCACACTTTACCGAAGATTTCCTGTACCAGGTGGAATGGCAGCGTTACGTCAAAGAGGGCGTACTGAGCCGCATCGATCTTGCCTGGTCGCGCGATCAAAAAGAAAAAGTCTACGTACAAGATAAACTGCGCCAACAAGGTGCGGAACTGTGGCGCTGGATAAACGACGGTGCCCACATTTATGTCTGCGGCGACGCCAATCGCATGGCGAAAGACGTTGAGCAGGCTTTGTTGGAAGTGATTGCCGAATTCGGTGCTATGGATATCGAAGCGGCGGATGAATTTTTAAGTGAGCTGCGCATTGAGCGCCGTTATCAGCGAGATGTCTACTAATGAGCGAAAAATACCCAGGACCATTGGTGGTCGAAGGCAAGCTGTCCGACGCTGAGCGTATGAAGCTGGAAAGCAACTATCTGCGCGGTACGATTGCCGAAGATTTAAACGACGGCCTGACCGGCGGCTTCAAAGGCGATAACTTCCTGCTGATCCGTTTTCACGGTATGTACCAGCAGGATGACCGCGATATCCGCGCCGAACGAGCCGAGCAAAAGCTGGAGCCGCGTCATGCGATGCTGCTGCGCTGCCGTCTGCCGGGTGGGGTGATCACCACCAAACAGTGGCAGGCGATCGACACGTTCGCCCATGACAACACGATTTATGGCAGCATTCGTCTGACCAACCGTCAGACCTTCCAGTTTCACGGCATTCTGAAGAAGAACGTTAAGCCGGTACACCAGATGCTGCATTCGGTCGGGCTGGACGCGCTGGCGACCGCCAACGACATGAACCGTAACGTTCTGTGTACCTCTAACCCGTACGAGTCCGAGCTGCACGCGCAAGCCTATGAATGGGCGAAGAAGATCTCTGAGCATCTGCTGCCGCGCACCCGCGCCTATGCGGAGATTTGGCTCGATCAGGAGAAAGTCGCCACCACCGACGAAGAGCCGATCCTCGGTCAGAGCTATCTGCCGCGTAAGTTCAAAACCACGGTCGTAATCCCGCCGCAGAACGACATCGATCTGCACGCCAATGACATGAACTTTGTGGCGATTGCCGAAAACGGCAAGCTGGTGGGCTTTAACCTGCTGGTGGGCGGCGGTTTGTCCATTGAGCACGGTAACAAGAAAACCTACGCCCGCACCGCGAGCGAGTTTGGCTATCTGCCGCTGGAGCACACCCTGGCGGTAGCGGAAGCTGTGGTGACAACGCAGCGCGACTGGGGTAATCGTACCGATCGTAAAAACGCCAAAACCAAATACACGCTTGAACGCGTTGGTATCGACACGTTCAAAGAGGAAGTGGAGCGTCGTGCGGGTATTAAATTTGAGCCGATCCGCCCGTACGAGTTCACCGGTCGCGGCGATCGTATTGGATGGGTAAAAGGGATCGACAATAACTGGCACCTGACGCTGTTTATTGAAAACGGCCGTATCCTGGATTATCCGGGCCGTCCGCTGAAAACCGGCCTGCTGGAGATCGCGAAGATCCACAAAGGGGATTTCCGCATCACCGCCAACCAGAACCTGATCATTGCTGGTGTGCCGGAAAGCCAAAAAGCGAAGATCGAGAAGCTGGCGCGCGATCACGGATTGATGAATGCGGTGAAGCCGCAGCGTGAAAACTCGATGGCCTGCGTGTCGTTCCCGACCTGTCCGCTGGCGATGGCGGAGGCCGAACGTTTCCTGCCATCGTTCACTGATAAAGTGGAAGCTATTCTCGAAAAACACGGCATTCCTGACGAGCATATCGTGATGCGCGTTACAGGCTGCCCGAACGGCTGCGGCCGCGCGATGCTGGCGGAACTGGGCCTGGTGGGTAAAGCCCCGGGGCGCTACAACGTACACCTTGGCGGTAACCGCATGGGCACGCGCATTCCGCGTATGTATCGCGAAAATATTACGGAATCGGAAATTCTCGACTCCGTTGACGAACTGGTTGGGCGCTGGGCGAAAGAGCGCGAAGCGGGTGAAGGCTTCGGTGATTTTACGGTGCGTGCGGGCATCATTCGCCCGGTGCTCGATCCCGCCCGGGATTTCTGGGAGTAACCACGAGAGGTAATTATGTCCGTACTCGATCTAAACGCCCTTAATGACCTGCCAAAAGTCGACCGCATTCTGGCGCTGGCGGAAACCAACGCACAGCTCGAAAAGCTGGACGCCGAAGGGCGCGTGGCGTGGGCGCTGGAAAACCTGCCTGGTGAATATGTACTGTCATCAAGCTTTGGTATCCAGGCGGCAGTAAGCCTGCACCTGGTGAATCAGGTTCACCCGGATATCCCGGTGATCCTCACCGATACCGGCTATTTGTTCCCGGAAACCTACCAGTTTATTGATGAGTTAACGGACAAACTCAAGCTTAATCTGCAAGTCTACCGGGCGAAGGAGAGCGCGGCCTGGCAGGAAGCGCGCTACGGCAAACTGTGGGAGCAGGGCGTTGAAGGCATTGAGAAATACAATGAGATCAACAAAGTCGAGCCGATGAACCGCGCGCTTAAAGAACTCAATGCGCAAACCTGGTTTGCCGGTCTGCGCCGCGAACAGTCGGGCAGCCGGGCGCATTTGCCGGTGCTGGCTATCCAGCGCGGCGTGTTTAAAGTGCTGCCGATCATCGACTGGGACAACCGTACCGTTTACCAGTACCTGCAAAAGCACGGCCTGAAATACCATCCACTGTGGGATCAGGGCTATCTGTCAGTTGGTGATACCCATACCACCCGCAAATGGGAGCCGGGTATGGCGGAAGAAGAGACGCGGTTCTTCGGATTGAAGCGCGAGTGCGGATTGCACGAAGGGTAAAAGATAAAAGCCCGGTAATGTTTACATATTACCGGACTTCTTCTTCAGGATTTTCCCGCCTTTGCCAGTTCTTTTACCAACGGGAGCATAATGCGTACCACGTCGCGGCTACGGTGCTCTATCCTGCCCGGTAAGGCTTTATCGATATGCTGCTGGTTATCCAGTCGCACATCGTGCCAGCTGTTGCCTGCCGGGAACGAGGCGCTTTTGGCGCGCTGTTGATAGCCATCTTTCTTGCCCAGACTCCAGTTGGTTGCTTCAACGGAGAGCACGGCAATGCCTGCGTTGTCGAAGACCTCTGCGTCGTTACAACATCCAGTACCTTTCGGATAGTTTTTGTTCAGTCCCGGATTGGTGCTGGCTACGATACCGCGGCTGTGCGCGATGGCCAGTGCCCGGTCGCGCGTCAATTTTCGCACCGCTTCCGGGGTTTTCTTACCGCTATTGAAATAGAGCTTATCGCCGACGATCAGGTTATCGAGGTTGATAACCAGCAGCGTATTTTTCTTCTCGGCGGCGCTCATTCGCTTCAGGATGTTCTCCGCGCCCAGTTTGCCTTCTTCCTCGCCGCTGGTGGCGATAAATCGAATGCCGTACTGCGTCGGCACGTCTTTGAGTTTTTCCGCCAGTTCCAGCATCACGCCAAGTCCTGCGGCGTTGTCATCAATACCTTGCAGGGTCAATCCACCCAGATTGGCATCGGAATCGGCGTCGCTCTGTGCGGCGTAGGTGTCGAGGTGCGCCATGATAATAATCTGCTGTGGCGCTTTACCCTCATGTGCGGCAATAACGGTACTTCCCGTGACGTTATGCCAGTTTTTACGGTTATTTTTGGCGGTATAAACATAACGGCTATTAAACGTTCGAATATTGTAATGGCTCAATAGTAATGTCCGCCTGTGGCTCAATTCAGATGTCCGCGCTATGGTAAGCTTCACTGGTCCGTTTAAACTACCGGGAGGCATATCATGAGCGCAGAAAGCTCAGGAGTGTTTACTTTGAAAGAGATCAACCGGATCAAGATTATACAGGACGTCATTGAACGTCGCATCACAACGCGCCGTGCGGCCGAGCACCTCGGTATCAGCGACAGGCAATGCCGCAGACTTCTTGCCCGTTACCGTGAAGGCGGACCGCTTGGTATGGCCAGCAGACGATGTGGCATGCGTGGTAACCGCCAGTTGCCACCCGGGCTCGCAGATCAGGCTCTGGAACTGATCAAGACGCGTTATGCTGATTTCGGTCCGACTCTGGCGCGTGAAAAGCTCGAAGAACTCCACGGACTGTTTCTTGGCAAAGAAACTGTCCGGCGCATCATGGTGCGGGCTGGCTTATGGGTTCCCCGTAAACAACGTGCCGCAAGGATCCCTCAACCACGGTACCGGCGTCCGTGTACTGGTGAGCTGATACAAATAGATGGCTGTGATCACGACTGGTTTGAAGGCCGTGGCCCGGCCTGCACCGCGCTGGTCTATGTTGATGATGCAACCAGCAAACTGATGGAACTGTTGTTTGTTAAATCGGAGTCCACGTTTTCTTACTTCGAAGCCACGCGGCGCTATATCGATAAGCATGGTAAACCGCTGGCACTGTACAGCGATAAAGCCGGTGTTTTTCGTGTTAACAATAAACACGCCACAGGCGGAGACGGGCATACTCAGTTTGGGCGAGCCATGCATGAACTGAACATCCAGACTATCTGTGCAGAAACCAGTCCCGCCAAAGGGCGTGTAGAACGAGCTCACCTCACTTTACAGGATCGTCTGGTCAAAGAGCTGCGGTTACAGGGCATTTGTTCAATGGAGGCTGCAAATGACTTCGCTGAGGCCTATATGGCTGACTATAACCGCCGTTTTGGCAAAGTACCGCGACATGATTTTGACGTACACCGTGCTGTAGAACATGATGAGGACCTGGGGCTTATTTTCACTGTTCGTGAAAAACGTAAAGTCTCAAAATCGTTGACGATACAATATGATAAAATGTTGTACCTGATTGAAGACAGCGAACTGAGTCGCCGTGCAATAGGTAAATATATCGATGTGTATCACTATCCTGATGGCAGAAAAGAGCTGCGCCTGAACGGTACGCTACTTCCCTACTCTACCTACGACCGACTGTCAGAAATCGACCAGGGCGCGATTGTCGATAACAAGCGTCTTGGCCGAACCCTGGAGTTTATCAGTCTGGTGCAGAGCAAGCGGGATAACACGCGCTCTCAGTCAATTCCCGCTGGAGATGGCCCTTCCCGACGACGGCCAAAGCAGGAAGGGAAGAAATCCCAGCGCTCACTGGATAATGATGACATGCTCGAAGCACTCAAACAGCTTCAGTCACGTTCAGAGGACATTTTTGGTAAAAGAGCCCGCTGATGGTACTCACTGGCCGGACAGTGGTTGCTCACCAGTTGATATTGTCCGGCCAGACCCATGATGTATTATTCATTTCGTTCAGCATCTTTATGTCCTGCTTTTCACGGGCATACTTACCCCATAATGAATGAAAAGAACGAACAATACTGATTAACTGCTTTTTTCTTTGCTCCGGAGATAGGCTGATAAAATAGCAGCACCTGCTGTCAATATTATCCTCAATGAAATTAAAATCAGAGTCTGATGCATATTTTACTGTTAGCATAATATCATTCGACGTTGTTCTCTCAGACTCTGTTAATGCTGATTCTATCAGGTATTCAAAGGCATACATGACAGACAGCTGGTTTTTGTCTGTCTGAATATAACCCATTGAGTTTCTGAGTATTGAGGACTGTACCAGGACCAGAGGCCATAAAAGCTCAACACCATAAAGCTTATATGTATCATGTTGATCATACTGATGTTGCTCAACACGACGATTACCTTCCCGTGCTTTACGAATATCATAGGCAAGGGATAACATAAATCCGTCTTTAACTTTAATCAGTGGGCTTTCATCCACGATGTAATGAATGAGTTCATGTAATTCATTCAGGGCTTCTGAATCTCCCCACAGTATAAAACCTGCATTGTTCGGCGTTAACTCGTATCGAAGCATGGGCTCAATCATCCTGTTGTTTCAGTCGGAGGAAAGTCTATCAGTAAAGAGAATGAGAGATCAAAGTGGTCATTTTAATTGAGCTGGATAACGGACATTTCAATTGAGCCTTGACAAATATCACTGCTGTAGCCCATCTGCTGAAATTGCTGGCGAATATAATCAGCAGACAACATTTCTGCCGGAGAGCCCGTTACGCGGCCTGGGAAAAACGTTGCGATATATCGAGCCTGGGTATTTGCGATATCTCCAGGTTTGGAAGATGTTGCCTGTGCGGGAAGGATAAAGCACGCGCCGAGCGCCAGGATTGCAAGAAGTGGGCGCGTTGCGGAAAACATAATGAGTCCTTAAATACCAAGCAGAAATTTTTAGCCGCTAGTATGAAACCGTGATCGAGGTAAAACAATTTCATTTGCTCCTAAATGCCCTAAATTCGGTAGCTTAAGCACTTTTTGATATTTGCTTTTCCGGATCGTTATTCCTTTGAGGAACTACTCATTCCAATTCGTAATTTCATTCGCCCTCTTGCCCTCCCTATAGTCAGGTTATCTGAGCATCGTTAGCAAAATAACGGCATTACATAGGAACGGTTATGGATCAAAAACGACTTACCCACCTGCGGCAACTGGAAGCGGAAAGCATCCATATTATTCGTGAGGTGGCCGCCGAGTTTTCGAATCCGGTGATGATGTATTCCATCGGCAAAGATTCCAGCGTAATGCTGCATCTGGCGCGTAAAGCGTTTTATCCTGGCACGTTGCCGTTCCCTCTGCTGCACGTTGATACCGGCTGGAAATTCAGCGAGATGTACGAGTTTCGTGACCGCACGGCGAAAGCCTACGGTTGTGAACTGCTGGTGCATAAAAACCCGGAAGGGGTGGCGATGGGCATCAACCCGTTTGTTCACGGTAGCGCCAAGCATACCGATATTATGAAAACCGAAGGGTTGAAGCAGGCGTTGAACAAATACGGTTTCGACGCCGCGTTCGGTGGCGCTCGTCGTGACGAAGAGAAATCGCGTGCCAAGGAGCGCATTTATTCTTTCCGCGATCGTTTTCATCGCTGGGACCCTAAAAATCAGCGTCCGGAACTGTGGCATAACTACAACGGACAGATTAACAAAGGCGAAAGCATTCGCGTATTCCCGCTCTCCAACTGGACTGAACAGGATATCTGGCAGTACATCTGGCTGGAAAATATCGACATCGTGCCGCTGTACCTGGCGGCGGAGCGTCCGGTGCTGGAACGCGACGGCATGCTGATGATGATTGATGACGACAGAATCGATCTGCAACCGGGGGAAGTGATTAAAAAACGCATGGTGCGTTTCCGTACGCTCGGCTGCTGGCCGTTAACAGGCGCGGTGGAGTCGAATGCGCAGACGCTGCCTGAAATCATCGAAGAGATGCTGGTCTCAACCACCAGTGAACGTCAGGGCCGCGTGATTGACCGCGACCAGGCGGGCTCCATGGAGCTGAAGAAACGTCAGGGGTATTTCTAAGGAGCCGCCATGAACACGACACTTGCACAACAAATTGCTAATGAAGGCGGCGTTGAAGCCTGGATGGTCGCCCAGCAACACAAAAGCCTGCTGCGTTTTTTAACCTGCGGTAGCGTGGATGACGGGAAAAGCACCCTGATTGGTCGCCTGCTGCACGACACGCGTCAGATTTATGAAGACCAGCTTTCATCGCTGCACAACGACAGTAAACGTCACGGTACTCAGGGCGAAAAGCTCGATCTGGCGTTATTGGTTGACGGCTTGCAAGCCGAGCGCGAGCAGGGCATCACCATCGACGTGGCTTACCGTTATTTCTCTACCGAGAAGCGTAAATTTATTATTGCGGATACTCCCGGTCATGAGCAATACACCCGCAACATGGCGACCGGTGCGTCGACCTGCGACCTGGCGATCCTGCTGATCGATGCGCGTAAAGGCGTGCTGGATCAGACCCGTCGTCACAGCTTTATCTCCACGCTACTTGGGATCAAACACCTGGTGGTGGCGATCAACAAAATGGATCTGGTGAACTTTAGCGAAGAGACATTTAACCGCATTCGCGAAGACTATCTTACTTTTGCTGAACAGTTGCCGGGCAACCTGGATATCCGGTTTGTGCCGCTCTCTGCGCTGGAAGGCGACAACGTGGCTTCACAAAGCGCCAGCATGTCGTGGTACAGCGGTCCGACGCTACTGGAAGTACTGGAAACCGTTGAGATCCAACGCATAGTTGATACTCAGCCGATGCGCTTCCCGGTGCAGTATGTGAACCGACCGAATCTGGATTTTCGTGGTTATGCCGGGACGCTGGCCTCCGGTAGTGTGAAGGTAGGGCAACGCGTCAAAGTACTGCCATCCGGCGTTGAGTCGAGCGTGGCACGGATCGTAACCTTTGATGGCGATTTACAGGAAGCACATGCGGGTGAAGCGATCACCCTGGTATTGAAAGATGAGATCGATATCAGCCGGGGCGACTTGCTACTTGATGCCGGTGAAGCGTTACCTGCGGTACAAAGCGCTGCCGTTGATGTGGTGTGGATGGCGGAACAACCGTTGTCGCCTGGGCAGAGCTACGACATCAAAGTCGCCGGTAAGAAGACCCGCGCACGCGTTGATAACGTGCAGTACCAGATTGATATTAATAACCTGACCCAACGTGATGTTGAAGCGTTGCCGCTAAACGGCATCGGTCTGGTTAATCTGACCTTTGATGAGCCGCTGGTGCTGGATACCTATCAGCAGAACCCGGTTACGGGCGGGCTGATTATCATTGACCGCCTGACCAACGTTACCGTTGGCGCGGGGCTGGTACGTGAGCCAATCGTCCAGGAGCACACCGCGGCTTCTCAGTTCAGCGCGTTTGAGCTGGAGCTTAATGCGTTGGTGCGTCGCCATTTCCCGCACTGGGGCGCGCGCGATCTGCTGGGAGGAAAATAATGGCGCTGCATGACGAAAACGTCGTCTGGCATGCCCATCCTGTTACACCGCAACAGCGGGAACAACGCCACGGTCATCGTGGTGTTGTGCTGTGGTTTACCGGGCTGTCAGGTTCCGGTAAATCCACGGTAGCAGGGGCGCTGGAAGAGGCGTTGCACAAGCTGGGAGTGAGTACCTATTTGTTGGATGGCGATAACGTGCGCCACGGCCTGTGCAGCGATCTTGGGTTTAGCGATGCCGATCGTAAGGAGAATATTCGTCGGGTTGGCGAGGTGGCTAACCTGATGGTGGACGCGGGCCTTGTGGTGTTGACCGCCTTTATCTCTCCGCATCGCGCCGAACGCAAAATGGTCCGTGAACGCGTTGGCGAAGGGCGTTTTATTGAGGTTTTTGTCGACACGCCGCTGGCAACGTGCGAATTACGCGATCCAAAAGGGCTATATAAAAAAGCGCGGGCGGGTGAGTTGCGCAATTTCACCGGAATTGATTCGGTATACGAAGCGCCTGAATCGCCAGAGATTCACCTTGATGGTGAACAATTGGTAACAAATTTGGTACCCCAATTATTAGACCTGCTGAGGCAGGAAGATATTATCAGATCCTGAGACACCCGAGCTTGTATGCCCGGTCAGTCACGGTCACAGGATTAGATATGCGTAACAGCCATAACATTACTATTACAGAGTCAGATACCTTCGCCGCCGACGATGAAACCACCTGGTCACTACCGGGTGCTGTGGTCGGTTTTATCGCGTGGCTGTTGGCGCTGGGGATTCCGTTTCTGATTTATGGCCCTAACACACTCTTTTTCTTCATTTATACCTGGCCCTTTTTCCTCGCATTGCTGCCCGTGGCGATTGTTGCGGGTATTGCGCTGCACTCCCTATTGAAGGGGCTGTTGCTGCTGAGCATTACCTGCACCCTACTGGTGGTTGGGGCGATGTTTGGCGCGCTATTTCTGTGGTTGTTGGGTTAGGCAAACGCCTTTTTTTAACAATCGCTGATGTTGTTCACTCTCTGGTCATAATTCAAACCGTAACCAACAATGAGATTATGTTCTCCTTACACGGGGTATACGTAACAACGGGCAAATGTGGTACATTTGCCCGCGTTGTCGCGGCATTCCCGACCGTTGATGTAAAGTTGTCTGCGGAAGTTATGGGATGTTAATGCCGTTTTTCAGGGGGCAGGATGGGTAAACTAACGCTGCTGTTGCTGGCTTTATTGGTCTGGCTGCAGTATTCGCTGTGGTTCGGTAAGAACGGCATACATGACTATAGTCGCGTCAACGATGATGTTGCTGCGCAGCAAGCTACGAACGCGAAACTTAAAGCACGTAACGATCAGCTCTTTGCCGAAATTGACGATCTCAATGGCGGACAAGAGGCTATTGAGGAGCGCGCGCGCAACGAACTCAGCATGACTAAGCCGGGCGAAACCTTTTATCGTCTGGTGCCTGACGCGTCTAAACGCGCTCAGACTGCAGGGCAAAACAATCGATAAACCGTCCAGGAATTAACATGGCAGCCACTTTATTGGACGTTTGCGCCGTGGTGCCGGCTGCCGGGTTTGGCCGCCGAATGCAAACAGAGTGTCCTAAGCAGTACCTCTCTATTGGCAATAAAACCATTCTTGAACACTCGGTTGATGCGCTGCTGGCTCATCCCCGGGTGACGCGAGTCGTTATCGCTATCAGCCCAGGCGACAGCCGCTTTGCCCAACTTCCACTCGCCGCGCATCCGCAAATTACCGTAGTGGATGGCGGCAACGAGCGTGCCGATTCTGTCCTTGCTGGTTTGCAAGCCGCAGGTGAGGCCAGTTGGGTACTGGTGCATGACGCCGCGCGTCCGTGTCTGCACCAGGATGATTTAGCCCGTTTGCTGGCAATCAGTGAGACCAGCCGCACCGGCGGGATCCTGGCGGCACCAGTACGCGACACGATGAAGCGCGCGGAGCCGGGCCGAACAGACATTGCCCATACGGTCGATCGCACCGATTTATGGCACGCGCTGACGCCGCAGTTTTTCCCTCGCGAGCTGTTGCACGACTGCCTGACCCGTGCGCTCCACGAAGGCGCAACCATTACGGATGAGGCCTCGGCGCTGGAATATTGCGGCTTACATCCTCAGCTCGTTGAAGGACGGGCTGATAATATTAAAGTAACGCGTCCAGAGGATTTGGCGTTGGCCGAATTTTATCTGACCCGGACTACCCACCAGGAGAAGACATAATGCGAATTGGACACGGTTTCGACGTACACGCTTTTGGCGGAGAAGGCCCAATTATCATTGGTGGTGTGCGCATCCCGTATGAAAAAGGATTGCTGGCGCATTCTGATGGCGATGTGGCGTTACACGCGCTAACCGATGCTCTGCTGGGCGCGGCTGCGCTGGGGGATATCGGTAAACTCTTCCCTGACACCGACCCGACCTTTAAAGGTGCCGATAGTCGTGAATTATTGCGAGAAGCCTGGCGGCGTATTCAGGCCAAAGGCTATACGCTTGGTAATGTGGATGTGACAATTATTGCTCAGGCACCGAAGATGCTGCCGCACATTCCGCAAATGCGCGTGTTTATTGCCGAAGATCTCGGCTGCCATATGGATGATGTTAACGTGAAAGCGACCACCACGGAAAAACTCGGTTTTACCGGGCGTGGGGAAGGGATTGCCTGTGAAGCAGTGGCGTTACTCATTAAGGCACCGAAATGACTGTGTTTGACGATCTGACGTATCTCCATGGCAAACCACTGGGCCATGGCGTCCTGAAAGCGAATCCGGAAGACTTTGTTGTCGTCGAAGATTTAGGCTTCGAACCGGATGGCGAAGGCGAGCATGTTTTGGTGCGCATCCTGAAAAACGGTTGTAACACCCGTTTTGTGGCTGACGCGCTGGCGAAATTCCTGAAAATTCACGCCCGTGAAGTGAGCTTTGCCGGGCAGAAAGATAAGCATGCGGTCACGGAACAGTGGCTGTGCGCGCGCGTACCGGGCAATGCAATGCCTGATCTAAGCAAATTTGAGCTCGAAGGCTGTAAAGTTCTGGAGTACGCGCGCCACAAGCGTAAGCTGCGTTTAGGGGCGCTGAAAGGCAACGAATTTACGCTGGTGTTGCGTGAAGTGAGCGAGCGAAATGACGTTGAAGCGCGTTTGCAGGCGATTAGCGAACGCGGCGTACCGAACTATTTTGGCGCTCAGCGTTTTGGTATTGGCGGTAGCAACCTGCAAGGGGCGCTGCGCTGGGCACAAAGCGATGCGCCGGTGCGCGATCGCAATAAACGCAGTTTTTGGTTGTCGGCGGCCCGTAGCGCGTTGTTTAATCAGATAGTCAGTGAACGCTTGAAAAAAACAGACTTTAATCAAGTTGTTGACGGCGATGCGCTACAATTATCCGGACGCGGAAGCTGGTTTGTCGCCACACAGGAAGAACACACTGAATTACAGCGTCGCGTCGATGAGAAAGAATTGATGATCACAGCGGCATTACCGGGCAGCGGTGAGTGGGGAACTCAGCGCGACGCACTGGCGTTTGAAAAAGCCGCTGTTGCTGATGAAACCGCGCTGCAGTCTCTGTTATTGCGCGAGAAAGTCGACGCGTCGCGTCGCGCTATGTTGCTGTATCCACAACAATTAAGCTGGAACTGGTGGGATGACGTAACCGTCGAGTTACGCTTCTGGCTACCGGCAGGTAGCTTCGCCACCAGTGTTGTAAGGGAACTTATTAACACAATGGGTGATTATGCGTATATTGCTGAGTAACGATGATGGGGTCCACGCACCCGGTATACAAACGCTGGCGAAAGCGCTGCGTGAGTTTGCTGACGTACAGGTGGTTGCCCCGGATCGTAACCGCAGTGGCGCGTCTAACTCGCTGACGCTGGAATCCTCACTTCGCACCTTTACCTATGATAACGGCGATATCGCCGTACAAATGGGTACGCCCACCGACTGCGTCTATCTGGGCGTGAACGCATTAATGCGTCCGCGTCCGGACATTGTCGTTTCTGGTATTAATGCGGGTCCTAATCTGGGTGATGATGTTATCTATTCCGGTACCGTTGCGGCGGCAATGGAAGGTCGTCATCTGGGGTTCCCGGCGCTGGCTGTTTCACTCGATGGCCATAAACACTACGATACTGCTGCCGCAGTAACCTGTCGTATCTTACGGGCGCTGAGTCGTGAACCGCTGCGCACCGGTCGCATTTTGAATATCAACGTGCCGGATTTACCGCTGGATCAGATTAAAGGTATTCGCGTCACGCGCTGCGGCAGTCGCCATCCGGCGGATCAGGTTATTCCACAGCAGGACCCACGCGGTAATACGCTGTACTGGATCGGGCCACCGGGCGAAAAGTGCGACGCCGGGCCGGATACGGATTTTGCCGCCGTCGATGAAGGCTATGTTTCTATCACGCCGCTGCATGTCGATTTAACCGCATACGGCGCGCATGAAGTGGTTTCTGACTGGTTAGACAGCGTGGGAGTCGACACGCAATGGTAAGCAGACGCGTACACACTCTTCTTGAACAATTACGTGCGCAGGGCATCAGAGATGAGCTTGTCCTCGATGCGCTCGCCGCCGTGCCGCGTGAAAAATTCATTGATGAGGCGTTTGAACATAAGGCCTGGGACAATATTGCCCTGCCGATTGGTCAGGGGCAGACAATTTCGCAGCCTTATATGGTTGCGCGAATGACCGAACTGCTTGAGCTAACGCCGCAGTCTCGGGTGCTGGAAATTGGTACTGGCTCTGGCTACCAGACGGCGATTCTGGCGCACCTGGTGCATCATGTGTGCTCCGTTGAGCGCATTAAAGGTTTGCAATGGCAGGCGCGTCGCCGCCTGAAGCAGCTTGATTTACATAATGTTTCGACCCGTCATGGTGATGGATGGCAAGGCTGGCAGGCGCGAGCTCCGTTTGACGCTATCATTGTAACGGCAGCGCCGCCCGAGATCCCAACCGCATTGATGATGCAACTGGATGAGGGCGGCATTCTCGTCTTACCCGTGGGCGATGAGCACCAGTTTCTGAAGCGGGTGCGTCGTCGGGGAGGCGAATTTATTATCGATACGGTGGAGGCCGTACGTTTCGTTCCCTTAGTGAAAGGGGAGCTTGCGTAGATAGCGCTGCTGAATACCTGGAGTTTTCCTGGTTATTCTCGAAAGAGTAAGCGTATTGTGACGGTGCCTTGCACGGTGATTACGTCACTGGTTTTAACCAATTTTCCTGGGGGATAAATGAGCGCGGGAAGCCACAAATTTACCGTTCGCCGCATTGCGGCATTGTCACTGGTTTCACTATGGTTGGCAGGTTGTTCAAACACCTCGAATCCACCAGCGCCGGTCAGCTCGGTTAACGGTAGTGCATCAACGAACACCAGTTCTGGCATGCTGATTACGCCTCCACCCAAAATGGGCTCGACGTCGACCGTACAGCAGACGCCACAGATCCAGTCGGTGCAGCAACCAACTACACAGCCAACGCAAATCCAGCCTGTTGCTCAACAGCCTGTGCAGATGGAAAACGGTCGTATTGTATACAATCGTAAGTATGGGAATATTCCGAAAGGTAGCTACACGGGCGGCAGTACCTATACTGTTAAGAAAGGCGATACCCTTTTCTATATTGCCTGGATCACCGGGAACGATTTCCGTGACCTCGCACAACGCAATAACGTTCCGGCCCCGTATGGCCTGAATGTCGGTCAAACTCTGCAAGTGGGCAACGCGTCTGGCGCACCGATTACCGGTGGCAATGCCATCACCCAGGCGGATGCAGCACAGCAAGGAGTTGTGACCAACCCTGCACAAAATTCCACCGTTGCTGTTGCTTCGAAACCAACAATTACGTATTCTGAGGATTCAGGTGAACAAAGTGCTAACAAAATGTTGCCGAACAACAAGCCTGCTGGGACTGTGGTCACAGCGCCTGTAACGGCTCCAGCAGTTAGCACAACCGAATCAACTGCAAGCTCAACGTCGACTAGCTCGCCAATCTCTACATGGCGCTGGCCGACTGACGGCAAAGTGATCGAAAACTTTGCAGCTACCGAAGGTGGCAATAAAGGGATCGACATTGCAGGCAGCAAAGGACAGGCTATTGTCGCGACCGCAGATGGACGCGTCGTCTATGCCGGTAATGCGCTGCGTGGTTACGGTAATCTTATTATCATCAAACATAACGATGATTACCTGAGCGCCTACGCCCATAACGATACAATGCTGGTCCGGGAACAACAAGAAATCAAGGCGGGGCAGAAAATAGCTACCATGGGTAGCACCGGAACCAGTTCAACACGCTTGCATTTTGAAATTCGTTACAAGGGGAAATCCGTAAACCCGCTGCGCTATTTACCGCAGCGATAATTAGGCGGAACCAGGCTTTCACGTGCTAGTTCCGTTAGGGATCACGGGTAGGAGCCACCTTTATGAGTCAGAATACGCTGAAAGTTCATGATTTAAATGAAGATGCGGAATTTGATGAGAACGGAGTAGAGGCTTTTGATGAAAAAGCCTTGAGTGAAGAGGAACCCAGTGATAACGACCTGGCTGAAGAAGAGCTGTTATCGCAGGGGGCCACACAGCGTGTGTTGGACGCGACTCAGCTTTACCTTGGTGAGATTGGTTATTCACCACTGTTAACAGCCGAAGAAGAAGTTTATTTTGCGCGTCGCGCACTGCGTGGAGATGTCGCATCTCGCCGTCGCATGATTGAAAGTAACCTGCGTCTGGTGGTGAAAATTGCTCGTCGTTATGGCAATCGTGGTCTGGCATTGCTGGACCTGATTGAAGAGGGCAATTTAGGGCTTATCCGTGCCGTCGAGAAGTTTGACCCGGAACGTGGGTTCCGCTTCTCAACATACGCAACCTGGTGGATCCGCCAGACGATCGAACGGGCGATTATGAACCAAACCCGTACGATCCGACTGCCGATTCACATTGTAAAAGAGCTGAACGTCTATCTGCGTACCGCGCGTGAGTTGTCGCATAAACTGGACCACGAACCGAGTGCAGAAGAGATTGCTGAACAACTGGATAAACCGGTTGATGACGTTAGCCGTATGCTCCGACTCAACGAGCGCATTACCTCGGTAGACACCCCCCTGGGTGGCGATTCCGAAAAAGCGTTGCTGGATATTCTGGCCGATGAAAAGGAAAACGGTCCGGAAGACACCACGCAAGACGATGATATGAAACAGAGCATCGTCAAATGGCTGTTCGAACTGAACGCCAAACAGCGTGAAGTGCTGGCACGTCGTTTTGGTCTGCTGGGGTACGAAGCTGCGACACTGGAAGATGTGGGCCGTGAAATTGGTCTCACTCGTGAACGTGTTCGCCAGATTCAGGTTGAAGGTCTGCGTCGTCTGCGTGAAATTCTGCAGACTCAGGGACTGAATATCGAAGCGCTTTTCCGCGAGTAAGCACAAGTTCTATCAAGAAAGGCCCGTCTCATTGAGACTGGCCTTTTTCTTTAGGGTTACTGCTATCGGGCTCTTATTGCTATACCAGACTTTTCAACCGGTAGATCCACTCCAGCGCCTGGCGAGGCGTTAGCGAATCCGGGTCGAGGTTTTCCAGCGCATCAACGGCGGGTGACGTTTCTTCCGGTACTGACAGCAGCGACATCTGCGTACCGTCGACCTGGGTTGCGGCAACATTTGGCGCAATGCTTTCCAGTTCGCGCAGTTTTTGCCGCGCGCGTTTGATCACCTCTTTCGGTACGCCAGCCAGGGCAGCGACTGCCAGACCATAGCTCTTGCTCGCCGCGCCATCCTGCACGCTGTGCATGAAGGCGATGGTATCGCCGTGCTCTAACGCATCCAGATGCACATTAGCGACGCCCTCCATCTTCTCCGGTAACTGCGTCAGTTCGAAGTAGTGGGTCGCAAATAAAGTTAATGCTTTGATTTTATTCGCCAGATTTTCTGCGCATGCCCATGCCAGCGACAGGCCGTCGTAGGTGGAGGTGCCGCGTCCAATCTCATCCATCAGCACCAGACTGTTCTCGGTGGCGTTATGCAGAATGTTGGCGGTTTCGGTCATTTCTACCATGAAGGTGGAACGACCCGATGCCAGATCATCCGCCGCGCCCACGCGGGTAAAGATACGATCGATAGGCCCGATCTCGACTTTCTGTGCCGGAACGTAGCTGCCGATATAGGCCAGTAGCGCAATCAACGCAGTCTGGCGCATATAGGTACTTTTACCCCCCATGTTTGGGCCGGTGATGATCAGCATCCGTCGCTGAGGCGAGAGGTTAAGCGGGTTGGCGATAAACGGCTCGGTCAGCACCTGTTCAACCACCGGATGACGTCCCTCGGTAATACGAATACCGGGTTTATCGGTGAAGATCGGACAGGTGTAATTCAGGGTATAAGCACGCTCCGCGAGGTTGACCAGCACGTCCAACTCCGCCAGCGCGCTGGCGCTCTGTTGCAAATCAGCCAGGTGTGGCAGCAGCATGTCGAACAGTTCGTCATACAGCTGTTTTTCCAGCGCCAGCGCTTTGCCTTTTGAGGTCAGAACTTTGTCTTCGTACTCTTTCAGTTCCGGAATAATGTAGCGTTCGGCGTTTTTCAATGTCTGGCGGCGTACGTAGTTAATTGGCGCCAGATGACTTTGCCCACGGCTGATCTGAATGTAGTAGCCGTGCACGGCGTTAAATCCTACTTTCAGCGTGTCCAGACCGGTGCGTTCGCGTTCGCGGATTTCCAGTCTGTCGAGGTAGTCCGTGGCGCCATCAGCCAGCGCTCGCCACTCATCAAGCTCTTCATTGTAGCCTGGGGCAATGACGCCGCCGTCACGTACGAGCACTGGCGGAGCTTCCACGACGGCACGCTCCAACAGTTCACGCAGCTCAGTAAACTCACCCATTTTCTCGCGCAGCATCTGCACGGGGGCGCTATCTACGTTTTCCAGTTGTGTGCGCAGTTCGGGTAATTGCTGGAAGGCATGACGCATACGGGCCAGATCGCGCGGGCGCGCAGTACGCAGAGCCAGACGTGCCAGAATACGCTCCAGATCGCCTACCTGACGCAGCACGGGTTGTAATTCGCTGGTGGTATCCTGCAGCGCGCCGATGGTCTGTTGGCGCTCGGTGAGGATTTTGGTGTCGCGGACCGGCATATGCAGCCAGCGCTTGAGCATACGGCTACCCATCGGTGTCACGGTGCAGTCGAGTACTGAAGCCAGCGTGTTTTCCACCCCGCCCGCCAGGTTCTGGGTGATTTCCAGATTGCGGCGTGTGGCGGCGTCCATGATGATGCTGTCCTGCTGACGCTCCATGGTGATGGAGCGAATATGCGGAAGCGAAGTGCGTTGGGTATCTTTTACGTATTGCAGCAGACAGCCGGCAGCGCATAACCCGCGTGGGGCGTTTTCCACGCCAAAGCCAATCAGATCCCGCGTGCCGAACTGCAGATTTAACTGCTGACGGGCGGTATCAATTTCAAATTCCCACAGCGGACGACGACGCAGGCCGCGACGTCCCTCTATCAGCGAGGTTTCGGCAAAATCCTCGGCATACAGCAATTCAGCGGGGTTGGTGCGCTGCAATTCCGCGGCCATGGTTTCGCGGTCAGCGGGTTCACTGACACGAAAACGCCCGGAGCTGATATCCAGCGTAGCGTAGCCGTACCCTTTACTGTCTTGCCAGATGGCGGCCAGCAGGTTGTCCTGGCGTTCCTGCAACAACGCTTCATCACTGATGGTGCCTGGTGTGACAATACGCACCACTTTGCGCTCAACCGGGCCTTTGCTGGTTGCCGGATCGCCTATCTGTTCACAAATAGCAACAGACTCACCCTGATTGACCAGCTTGGCGAGGTAGTTTTCTACCGCATGATGAGGAATGCCTGCCATCGGGATTGGCTCGCCTGCAGATGCGCCGCGTTTGGTCAGGGAGATATCAAGCAGCTGAGACGCGCGTTTCGCATCGTCATAAAACAGTTCGTAAAAGTCGCCCATGCGGTAAAACAGCAGTATTTCCGGGTGCTGAGCCTTCAGCTTGAGATACTGCTGCATCATGGGGGTGTGGGAGTCTAAGTTTTCTATTGTACTCATCGGTTTATGATGTCCATTTTCTTAATTTTTAATGAGTTAGTGATTTTTGTGGTTATCATTAAGTTTCACGTTGTCTCATCGAATATCATGAAATCCTACATTTAAAGGTGGGGTAAAGTGTGCCTTGCCAACCTATACCTGGGTAAAATATGGGCATATACAGGGTAACCTACCTTGATGTTCATGACTGCATAAGGTGCATGATAACGGAGTCTTTATGGCAGGAAAACAAGAGGGAAAGCTACTTTCGTTTAAAGCGGTAGAAATGATGAAGCCTGGCGACAAAGATAAGTCCATAAATGACTCTGAGGTGTCTGTTAAATCCGTGGTGATTCAACCTTTACGACAACCGGGGCGATACCTCAGTAAGGAGGCCATTAGACAGGCCTCGTCGTGAGGAGCGAATCTGCTTACAGATGTGGGGTCGGTCCATTATTCTGGAATAAACCGGTATCAGGACGATGTTTCATGCAATTTATCTGCTGGAGTTCCTCAATGGTATATTCGCGGTACAAGAAATACTGGATTTGGGTACCGTATCTGAGGTTCATTTTCTGAGCCAAGGCTGATACCCGCTGATACACTGCTTTCGTTGAGCAGTGCAGAAGTTGGGATGTGGCATTAATATTTATTTGTCGGCGTAACGCACAGGCTACGGAAATCTCGGTATGGGTAAGGTTACGTAGCTCCCGCAAATAATCAATTATGGTGAGTATATGATAGACAGTATATCTTCGGCCTTCATTAATATACCGGATAAACTCAGTTACAGAGGCGGTTCTGGAGATACCCTCCAGTGATGAGAGCACCTTTGATAACATCCCTCGGCCTTTTACAAAAATGATAGAATAGCCGTCGGTCAGTTCATTACAAACACGATGTTTAATATCATGCAAGCTGAAGAAAGATTCAATATCAATAATACATAAGTTATCTTCGCGCAGGCTATCTATTGGCATCAGCCCTCCCGCAGACCGGGTAAAAAAAATATCATCAGAGAATACGACAAACGACATTGGGAAAAACCTTAACTCTTTGTTTTTAAGAAAAATGAGTCCGGTGCTTTCCTCAAAGGGATACACTGGACAATAAATGATTTACTGATTTTTTGAGATGAAACTAAGAAATTACAAGAAGATCCTCATTCAGACGCTATTTTTTGTCTGACACCATTAGCGTTATCTCTTTTTTATTTAGCATGGAAATAATCCCCTGATCCTTCAGGCTATCCAGGGCACGCGACAAGGTGGATATCGAAATGCCCAGAACCTGGGCCAGTTCTTTCTTACTGATCGGTAACTCAAGGTTGAGATGCTCAAAGCCATACTCTTTATAAGTGCGAGACAACAGTTGCAGGAAATATTGAACCTTCTGCAAGGTATCACTTTTGGTCAATACTGAAATAAATTGCTGTTTTTCCTGCGCCGAACGTGACAGGATCCTGACAATAAAATCTGTAAATCCTGGCATCAGCTGGCTCATTTCGTAGAAATGATCGCTTCTCAGTACGCAAACTTCTATTTCCGTTGCGGCTTGAATATCCTGCTGACTGTACCCGATGTGCAGCTCTTCCACGCCCATCACCTGTCCTGGCAAAACGATCCCCATCAGTTGCCCGCGCGTATCGTAAACCTTAGCGGCCCCGCTACGTAGGGCATATAGCGCGTCTATTTTCTCCCCCCGACGATAAATATATTCACCTCTGGCAATCTTCTTTTCTGTCTCCAGATTGCGGATAAACAATGGATCTTTCTGCCTGAACAGATAGGCGGAGCACAGTTCTGCAAAACCGCACTCTTCACAATTGACACAATTATTTCTTTTCATAGTGAATGTATAACACTATCCCTGTTATTGAATCACACAGTTCATTAAGGGTGATAAGGTATTTGCAATCGTAATATAGTTATTGTCTTTTTTGTCTAAGAAGATAACGTATTTCCCTTCCATTCCAAATATTTTTGTTGTCAGCAGGGCAATGTCTTCCGGCACATTATCGTGAGCCATGATATCTTTTGTTGTCGTATTCATGCGATACTGGTTGCCGCTGACGTTATGATAGGTAAATGTTATATAACGCGACAATCGATATTGACGCCCCTGATAGTCAATGTTGCCCGAAAGATTAAATACACCCGTTTCGTTCTTGTTAAATTCAAACGTGATATTCCCTTTGAATAAGAGAGCGTTATCCGAAGCGTCAACATAGGTGGCATTAGCAAAGCAGCGTTCGTCAAAATAAACACCCGATCGCAGGTTTAGTTGCCATGTTAACAGACAAATCAACGCGACCGTTGCCAGCACTAAGGTTGTCATCAGCTTCATTTTAATTTCCAGTTAAAAGCGTAATGGTTCTCACAATAGACAATTTTTGCTGTTGCCTTATCTGTTGGACAATAAGAGTAGAAAAACCGACCATGGCTACCGTAAAGAACGCTGGGTTGAAAATAAACCATAATCTGCGCGGGTTTCCGGGCACACTTTTGCTCAAGTTCAGGCTGTAGCTGACGGATAATATTCATGACCTGAGGGTCAACTTCCTCCGATAAATCTTCATAGGCAGTAAATTTGCAGCTCCCGATTTCACCAATGCTGTATTCCGCTGCAAAACGCGGTGATTCCTGTTTCTGGCTGAGTATCCACAGATTGGCCAGCAGCAAAAACGCGATAGCCGCGATCAGCCAGAGATTTTTTTTATCCTTCGTTGCCGCCTTACGCAGGGATACCGGAAGAGGTGTGGTACTCACCCTTTCCTCATCATTCTGCAGTTCGACGGCGATTTCCGGTGAGAAGTAAAAGCCCACCTTGGGTACGGCTACAATAATTTCCTCAATGAATATTAAGGACGTTAATGTTTTTCTGAGGATACTAATGTACTGGCTCAGCGATGAACTGGAACCCGGATGGCCCGCTTCCTCCCAGACTTTATCCAGAAGATAATCACGTTCAAGTACCCGGCCTGGCGACGCAATCAGCAACGAAAGAATACGGTTAGCGGTATTTGTTAGCCTTTTACTTTGCTCGTTTCCGGGTTCCTTGACCACAAGTTCCCCGCTCTCGCTATCGTAAATGACTCTATTGGCTATCAAATATTTCATTCGCGTTTTCTTTCGGTAAATTTATAGAATATGCATTCTGCGCGGCTGCGATTTCGGGTTATGCCTGGCTTAGTACATCGCAACCAAAGGTCTGAGCACTGCAATATTATGGCTTAGCAGATCGACAATGTCCCGATCCAGACGAAAATTTGACGCCTCTTCCTCCAGAATAATCAATGCTTTTTCGCTGGACATCCCCTGACGATAGGGGCGGTTCTCGATCATCGCGGTGAAAACATCAGCCACAGCAATAATACGCGAAGGGATATCCAGCGCAGCCGCACCCAGACGAAAAGGGTAGCCGCTGCCGTCGAGGCGTTCATGATGTCTTGCCGCCCAGTGTACGATTTCACCCAGCTCTTCAATGGGGTGTAGCATCTCCAGCGTCTTATAGCTGTGGCGCTTCATTTGCGCATACTCGTCCGGCTCCAGCTTTCCCTGCTTCTCGAGGATTTCCAGTGGAATACCCAGCTTGCCAATATCGTGCAGGTACCCCGCGATGCGGATTTTATCCTGGGTGTAGCGATCGCAGCCGTACAGCTCCGCAAGCTTCGCCGCCACGTGAGCCACGCTGGTACTGTGAGTCTGCGTAAAGCTGCTGTATTTATCGACGATATTCGAAATCAGCAGGCAGACCTCCAGAAAATCATGGTGATCCAGCACCACATCATTGAGCGGGCTGATAACGCGCAGCACCTGTTGTAATGAGGGCGAACTCAGGCGAAACCAGAAACCATCCTCATGGCTGGCATCCTGTAGCGCCTCGACCAGGCACGATGGCCATAGTGGGCTACTGGCCAGAAAACCGGAAACAATATTATTCCGTTGGGCCACATAGTCACCTTCAATCCCGCGCAGCCACAGCTCAAACTCATCGGCCAGATGCACCAGATGCCAGGTATTTAGCATTGTATTCTGCGTGTAACCCAAGGCATCCGCGTGGCGCGTTTCAAGAATTGCGGTCACTGGCTGTAAAAAACGTACGCCGGACATCATTGAGGCGCCAAGTCGTCCATGCTCTTCAATAAAGGCTTTACCATGGGGGCCACTGAAGGGATGCACTTTGCTCAGCGCCCCGATATTGTGCAACATACCCGCAAGCCAGGCGTTATTGATGGTTGCACTGTCAAAACCGGCTCGATTTCCGAGATACCAGCAAATGAGACCCGTGCGTTGCAAATGATGCACCAGTTCAGGAGAAAGCGGGTGCATAATGCTGTGCAGAAGATCAAGTACGGTTTGAACAGATATTTTCATAAAATCCTTTATGAGAATTAAATTAAAAACTTCCTGTAGCCCGTCTGGGCCACAGTAAAATAGAGGGGTTAATCGTAGCCAAACATTATCTGCGCAGTCGCCACCACGCTACCGGTTGATAATGCTGAGGCGTTATAAACTTTGTAATAAGCATGAAGATAAATGTATTGCGTATTGCTTATATCATCATCTTTAGCGATATCTAATATTTGCGAGGCATGTTCCATATTATTGCTACTGGATATTTGCACCTCATCATAGTCACCCATAAACATCCGGCTACGAATGGCAATACCTACCCCTCCTGCTGTGGTTTCATCGTTGACCATTATCTGGTAGCTGGTATCCGAACTGACTAAATCATTGCTGGATAACCAGGCCTTAACATTGCGGGTAGACGTTTTAATTCCGGCCAGGTTGCCGCACTTCAGCGGGATGGTGAAATCGGCACCATCTGCCTTTCCATTTTTTTTCAGGACGCTAAACGGAGCGGGGGGTAATTTCACGCTCATGTCCCGCGTCATATTGCAGGTTGTTTCTTTTGGCTCAAACTGAATCGTTAGCTTCTCATAAGCAATAAAATAATCGGTATTCCAGCTTTTGCGTGCGGTTTCAGACATCATATTGGACCAGGCGCGATAAGCATATGTTTTGCTGGAAAGGAACGGTGAGCTGGAGCCGCTTCCGGTACCGCTCATCACCGCAGGTATGACCGACAGTGCGCCGCTGGTTGTGGTTTTGGTATAGCTTTCCATGCCCACAGGCGGAGCCGACATTAATTCCGCCCGCAGCGTATATTGTGTCTGATATGACAGAGAGTGAATGCCCACGATACCGCTGACAGTCACTTTGGTATCGCCACTAATGGTGGACGTTAATTTTATCCAGTAGCTACTTTCACCATCCGCACTGTTGAAATTCAAATAAACAGGAGAACCGTTGAAACCGGTAAAATAATATAAGTGGTCTTGCGCCAGACCACCGATCCCGATGTTTCCGTAAGTACAGGTCATACTACCCGACCAACTGGTGGTATAGGAATATTCAACGACGTTTGAATTCACGAAAGCCGATGAAAGATTTAGCGACTTATCCGATTCTGCAACGCTGGAAAAAAGTATGCCGGAATTACGGCAGGTATCGCCTGTTACACCGCGAGACTGAGCCTGCGACTGTGCTTGTGCAGATAATATTGGGATTGCGGTCAGTATTATGGCCGTAACCATAAGATAAAATAATTTTTTCATGATTGATTCTGTTAGCTGAGTAAACTGAGTTAGCGACAAATATTTTCAGCATGCTCTGCAGGCTGGGAAATAGTGCAGAATTTTTTAGTCTTGCCTTTGCTGATATTCACTTTCAGGCTGGCGGGAAGCGTCTCTGACTTAATAAAAATCTGACTCCCCTGTGCGACATAGCCGACCTCTTCATTCCCGGCACCGCTGACAACCGCGCCAAACGGCAACTGACCCCCTTCAGCGGTTTGCACATCAAAAGTGAAGAGTCTGCGCGTGTCAGTTTTGTACTTCAGCCAGCTGATACTGCCTTCGTACGGCGCCACATTGAGTAAATTACCTTCAAGGTCGACGTCGCTTTTTTGGGTTCCATCCTGCTCCAGATGGAAATTATTCTGTCGGTACGGTGTCGCGCTGGTGATGAGGGCGATACCTTTGCTGTTGGTGTGTGCGGAGGTATCGCCGTTAACGACCGCGTTCACCACTCCTGGCGCTTCAATAATGACAAAATTACGTCCGTTATGAGGAGACGCCAGCAGCCCACCTTTCCATGCCAGCAGATTGCCGCTGGCACCCAGGCTTAGCTGGCGATATTCACGGGCCAGGGTCGCGCCGCTGTTCATGCTGGTATAGTCATTTTTCCAGCTGGTGTAGAGATCGGCTGCCCGTGAATCGTTGTCACTGTCGTGGCTCAGCATCAGGCTGTAGTCAACATCATGCATATTCCCGCTCATGCTGACGTCAGAAGAGGAATATTTGCCGTTCTGCACGCTGGCATGAGAAGACAGGCTGCCGCCGCTGCCGAATATCGACATCGGTATCGTGACAGAAAAATAGAGGTTGTTTTCCGTCTTACCGCGTGAACGCAACGCGCTCACCAGGTCGCCTTCATAATTGGTTTCATAGTCGTAATAGGACTGCGTAACCTCCGAGCGGCGCAGCGAAACCGAGTAGTTGACGCCGTGACTGGCATTGCTCCAGGTCAGGTTATACTGACGGCTACTTTTCTGACCGCGCCAGTAATCGCGCCAGTAGGCTGAAAGCGACAGTCTTCCAAATTGTTCCCCCAGCGGCTGATTAATATTGGCGCTAAAGGCTTGTTTGCTGTTGATCGTTGAGGTGCCCGTTCCGCCATAATCCTTAATATTGGATTTGGTCAGAATATAATCGCTAAAAGAAGCGTAATCCTGAGTACGGTAATAATACGAAGCCAGTGAAATATTGGTGCGGGTCGGGAAGTATTTACTCCAGGACAGCGCGTATTTTTCTCCATGGCGACGGCTATCGCCAGGCAGATGATACTGCGACTCCTCCACGGAAGCCGAGAGTGACCCAGCGTAGGGGACGGAAACCGCTCCTCCAAGAAGCAGAGACTGATAATCCTGGCTCCAGATCCCGCCCGCTGACGCGGTGAGGTAGTTATTCACCCCACGTGAATAGCTCACCTGGGTAAAATGGCTGCTATCGTCGACGTTGCGCATGTCCACCGCCCCGACGTTAATCTGATAGTCGCTGCTGCCGGGGCGCTGCATATCCGGGATCGAGGAGAATGGCACAATGAAGCGCTCAATGTTGCCGCCGGTGTTTTTTACCTCGACGGATAAATCGCTGCGTGAGCCGGTAGGCATCAGATCGCGGATGGCGAAGGGACCTGGCGGGACATTGATCTGGTGGATGATATGACCATCCTGGGAGATACTGACCACCGCTGAACTGGTTGCAACACCTTCGATCACCGGCATATAAACGTTTTCGCTGTCCGGTAACATCTGACGACTTTTATTCAGTGTTACCCCACGAAAACGAACCGTGTCAAAATAATCAGACGTCGTATAGCTCCGACCAATGCGCAGTACCGAATCGATCGCCGCAATTGGTTTTTCAACAAAACGCGTGGTATTTATCCAGCTACCTTTGTTCATTGCGCTGTAGCGCATCCACGATGAGCTATCGAGAAAATGCCAGCCATACATGTTTAGTCCGCTGTTCAGCGATAAATACAGATTATCGCTGTCACTATAGCCATTCTGCAGGCCGTGAAAATTGTAATAGTTGAAATTGTAATTGGTATACAGGCCATTAATTCCCTGATCCCATTTTTGCGGTGACACCCAGTTACGGCTATATTCTTTTACGAAAGCCTGAGGTACTTCTAAATCCAAACGCAGTGTGCCGGGTATCAGGGCGCTTTTCCCTCCGTGTAGCAGGGTATTAACGTCGAGCTTTTCAGCGGTGCTTTTATTTACAATATCATCCAGCCCCTGAATATCCAGTAGAGATGCGTCGTCTTTATTAATAAGCAGAGTACCTTTATCGTCATTAGCGACGGAAATATTAAATTTCCCGCGCCAGACGTTATTCACATAAACATCCAAATCATAAGCCCCCGGCGTCATAACCAGCCGAGAATTACTCCAGTCCATATCTGCTGAATTACCTACCAGCAGGCTGCTATTAAAATCCTCTGCCAACGCGCCGTATGAAAATATCGCGAGGCTGACAGAGTGAACTAGCAAACTTATACGAAACAGAGAACTGTTTTTCATCAGAATTGAACCTGGAGTCATTTATCTGGGATATCAGTGGATAGTGCTGAATCTCTTTGCGCCATAATCATCAAGCCAGGTAAGGCGATATTGCCCACCGGACTGAATTTTGCTGGACACCAGCGCGCAGCCAAACGGCGGAATAAACGCAGTCTCAGCCAGTAAATTATCTTTTCGGCTTTGCTTTAGCTCGCCACCCTGCCAGGTCACGACCTGAGGGATGGTCATGTAATATGGCGAATTATTCTTCAGGCAGGTGTGACCGCCAGAAGTTGAAACGGTAATTTTCTCCGCCACGCTGCTGTCGAGATCGCTCAGTACATCCGGACGATAGAACAGTTTTATACGATTGCGAATGGCCACTTGTAGGTAGCTATCTCCACTCCCTTCAGGGACGGGAGGGACATCCAGAACGTTAAGCCAGAACACACTTTCGCGGTCTTTTGGCAGCGAATGGGTGTTCATCGCCGAGATTTTCAGAGCCTGTCCGGCGTGTCCGCTCATTTTTACGACCGGAGGCAGCAGAGAAAACGGCACTTTGACTTTCTCCGGCGCGGCGGAAGCATCGCCCTCGTCAATCCAGGACTGCACCAGATGGGTTTGTTCGCTGTCGTTTACCAGTTGCACCGACACAAATTTGGCGCTGGCCGGATAAATAACACGCGTTTCGTTGATCACAACGCTTGCGCTGGCATTCATGGAAATGAACGTAGCCGCAAGAAAAAATATCAGAGTTTTCATAATGTCGTAGAGGAGAGCCGGGGAGACCCCGGCTGAATGAGTTAGTCGTAGCTGAAGGAATAAGTTGCGTCAGTAACCACTTTACCGGTTGTTACGGCCGCGCCACCGTAGTTGTAGTAGTTGGCATACATGGTCAGTGTGACGCCATCTTCGGTGGCAGCGTCAGCGGAACTCAGACCAGTATCGAAAGCGGTATCAAACGGTACGGCAGTGTTACCGTCTTTGGTTAGCGCAATACCCACACCCTCGGCACCATTGTCGCTGTAGTTTTTCAGGTATTTAGCATCATCCGACAGGTTGCTGCTGCTGAAAGTGATTTTAAGCGTTTTAGCTTCGTCCGATGCCGCAGAGCAGTTTTTCAGATTCATGGTGAAGTCTTTGGCGTTGGTTTTAACAACACCGGCGGTGGTGCCCATATCACCCACAGCAATAGGGGAAAGGTTTACCGTGAAGTCTGAACCGTTATTGGTCACTACGTTACAGGTGGTATCGGACACTGAACCGTTAAAGGTAATAGTGCCACCCGCTACGCCGGTTGATTCAGCTGCAAATGCAGAGCTGGAAACCATCAATGCCGCTACGATGAATGTTTTGTTAAACATTTGTGTATATCCCATTTTCATAATCAAATTTACTTTTGTCAGTAGCGTGAAACTTTTTCCCTGCTCCCTGGTTCGCGCTACATCATCCCTGGCATCTGAACAGATGTTGATGATTCATTTCACCTTCTCTGGAGTGGCGCATTCGGTTGCAGAACAACATTTCGCGTCACGCTGTAAGGTTGGAATATAAGACCATTGTTTGCATATTTGGTAAATGTAAATATCGATTAAATTATTTTTTTAAGATTAAAACGCTATTTTTAATGTTTTTTATAAATTTATATCATGAGCGAGGGGATGAAGAGGCTAGCGTTAAGAAAGTAATTACTGGTTAGATGATGGACAAAAGCTGCAAATGACGTTTTTGCAGAACAGCGGAATAGGCGAATGAATAAATTAATTAACTAATTGTTATCAAAAACTTAATAAAATAAACGTGTTAGATACAATTGCCGTGTCGGTTCTGGGCTAAAGTTGACTCCCGGGCAGGGCAATCAATCGGGTTATGAACATGTTCAATACCTTTAAAGTAGTGCTAGGACAATTTCAGGATTGATACCAGGTGCCCAGAGATCCTGCAGCATGTACGGAATAAATGGGATAGCATCAGTTGTTTCAGCGGCAAGAGAACGTGCCAGTTTATCCTGTACACTCCTGTTGATTATTATCTCTTCGTCTTTCCAGTCGGGATTTTAGCTAATGTCAGCTAAAACAGCCCACCCTCAAATACTGAACACGGGCAACTGATCGTGGCATCAACAATGCGGTTAAATGTACCCGTTCCTGTGCTTCCACCTGCTATAAGTAACAATGTTCGAAAAGACCAGTTGGTGGTTGTCATTTCATCCAGTCCATTATCAAATACCCCCTGAAACCATCATTTTCTGCCTGCAGTCTTTAATGGTCTGTTGATATTAAAAATCTCGGAGGTTCAGGGGAAAAGCCCTTCTCCGGTTTCAGCATCAAGGACAAACTCCGAGAAAATAAATTGTCTGACCTGCAGTATCGAACTGAGGTTAAACTTTTGCCTGATCTTGCTGGTATAGGTATAAACAGTTTTTGGCGACAGATGAATGTTCCTGGCAATCGCCAAGGTGTCGTCAGTATCACGCAGGGCAAAAAGTGTCTTTTTTTCCTGGCCTGAAAGCAAGCTGAGATCCCTGCAGCATGTAATATGATTTAACGCATATTGAGGTGAATGCGTCCTGCCGTCATTGAGTTGTTTTCGAAAGTCCATAAAGCACGATTTTCTGTATATCGTCACAAGCGGCTCAAGAACCCTTGAACTGACATCTTTGCCACCGATGAAGATTAACCCGTGCTTATCAGTCAGTTTCTTTCTTTTTAGCAGTCTGAAAATCGCGCCCAGGCTTCTGTACGATTCAATATCAACAATGCAGAGCTTCCTGGCGGGAGACACCTGTTCAAGGATGACAGACAACGCTTTCTTTAAATAAACATCTTTTGTCAAAATCATGTGAGACATAAACATATCCGGATATTTCATAGCGCAATGAATAAGGGCCCTGAGGCCCCTGAGATAACATCAGAATCCGATACGGATACCGGCCACACCCTGAACCGGCGTCTCCGTATGGCTGCCCTGACGATAATTAGCCTCGCCGTACAGCGTTACGTCCTTGCCGACACTGACCGATGCGCCCAGACCGTACTTGCCTGACGTGCCTTTGACGTTGTTGTCAAAGCGGTTGCGCGCATTGATGGTGACTTCATTTGAGTCTGCATACTCCTGCACGATCGCCGCTGACAGGTAAGGTTTAAATTCTGTCGCACCGAGGCTGAACTTGCCGGTCAGCTTCGCGCCGGCCTCACCCGTTACCGAGCGCGGCGTGCCGGTGTTACCCTTCATGCCGTTGCTCAGCTTTACGTCCTCACTGCTCATCTGAACAAACGCCAGGCGGGCATAAGGCGTGAGGCTCAGGTCGTCCCTCACATCAAACTGATAGCCACCTTCAACGGCTGTGCTGAGACCATACTGCGTCCAGTCACCGCCGGTTCTGCCGCCGTTGGTCATCACGGCTCTCAGTTTGTTGTTCAGGCGGTTACCTTTCACCACACCGTCAGCGTAGAAGCTGCTGGCATCAAACCATGTTGCATACAGGCCGATACCGTAGCTGTCGATTTTGCTTTTTCCACCGCGGGCATGCTTAACAGTGTTGTCGCTGTAAGACATGAATGCCCCCGTGACGAGGCTGCCGCGCGCAAAATCCGTCCGCGTGTCGGCACCGATTTCAATGCCGTTCTGATTAAGCTGATACGCCGCGCCATTGCTGGTATCCGTATGGTTTTTGCTGCCAAGGTAGTGACCCCACACGTTACTTTCCGGTCCGGTTTTATCCAGATTTGTCCGGTACATGCGCAGGCCTTCCAGCTCGGAGTGGATGACATTCAGGCCGGCATTCGACATGGCCAGGATGGCGTCCGTTGCCGGGGTGGTCATCGGCTTCTTGTCGCCGCTTCCGCTACCGCCGGTATTGCCGTTGTCACCGCCGTCCGGATTCTCGCCGCCGCCAGGGTTTTCACCACCGCCAGGATTCTCGCCGCCGCCCGGGTTTTCACCACCGCCAGGGTTTTCACCACCGCCAGGGTTTTCACCGCCGCCAGGGTTCTCGCCGCCGCCAGGGTTCTCACCGCCGCCAGGGTTCTCGCCGCCGCCAGGGTTTTCACCGCCACCCGGATTCTCACCACCGCCAGGTTCTTCCGTCATCGCGCCCAGGTACCAGACGTTACCGCCGTTGAGACCGTCTTTATTCTGCTCGCTGAACAGGGTGTACATGTAGGTCCCGCCGTCAACCATGCTGGTGCTTCGCCCGTTAGCCGTGACCATTTCAAAATCAATGTCACCACCCTTCTCATGGATGAGGTTCACTGTGAGGTCGGTGTGGTCTGAGATTTCTTTACCGGAGTCATTAACGGCAATGCCAAACTGGCCTGAACCCTGCTCGATGGTGACAAAGTTGGCTTTGCGGTCGGCCAGCGAGGTATTGAAAAGGAAGTTTCCGGTTCCGTTCAGTTCCGTAATAGTCAGTTTCGCGAATTCACCTTTGCTGTTGCGCAGGAAGTTGACGTTACCGCCGTTCATGGTGAGCTTATCGACCTGAGCCGGGGTATAACTGGCGGTGGTATTGGTAAGGTCGGCGACAGAGAGGGTGCCCCCCGTGATGCGCACGTCCGTTGCGACAGAGCCAGCGTCCATCAGCAGTTCACCACCGGCGTTCACTTTGGTTTCGCCGTCAGCCAGTGCCCCCGTCTGCAGCCACGACTGACCGCTATTGATAGTGGTGTCAATGGCTGTGCCGCCACTGTAGACGAACTGCATGCCCCCGCTATTAATGGTAGTGCCAGTAGCCGTACCGTCACTGGAGACGTTCTGTCGGCCACCACCGTTGATAGTGGTGCCAGTTGCAGTGCCACCGCCGCGGATGTACTGCCTGCCATCGCTGTTGATAGCGGTCTCATTGGCTGTGCCGCCACTGGAGACGTACTGTTCGCCACCGTTGATAGTGGTGTTTGTGGCTGTCCCGCCACCGGATACGGATATGTACTGTCCGCCCCCGCTGTTAATGGTGGTGTCTGTGGCCGAGCCCCCACTGAAAATGCCTTGGACACCACCGCTATTGATGGTGGTGTCAGTGGCTGTGCCACCATAAATGGCCTGTTCACCACTGCCGTTAATGGTGGTCTCATTGGCTGTGCCCCCAATGTGGATGTACTGCTCTCCACTGTTGATGGTGGTGTCAGTGGCTGTGCCCCTATTGCTGACGTCCTGCCAGCCACCGTTGATTGTGGTGCCAGTGGCCGTGCTGTCATGGTAGACCCATTGGAAACCTCTGTTAATGGTGGTATCAATGGCTGTGCCACCACTGTTGACATACTGCTGACCATTATGGTTAATGGTGGTCTCAGTGGCTGTGCCACCATTGACGTCCTGTATGCCCCCGTTGATGGTGGTCTCAGTGGCAGCACCACCGCTGGAGACTCGCTGCTCGCCATCTGTGTTGATGGTGGTCCCAATGGCTGTGCCACCACTGTTGACATACTGATAACCACCGCTGTTAATGGTGGTGGCAGTGACAGAGCCGCCACTGAAGACGCTTTGACTACCACCGTTAATGGTGGTGTCAGTGGCTGTGCCCCTATTGTAGACATTCTGACTGCCACCGCTAATAGTGGTGTTAGTGGCTGTGCCGCCGCTAACGATCTCCTGCTTGCCACCATTGTTGATGGTGGTCCCAATGGCTGTGCCACCTAAGATGTACTGGTCGCCACCGTTGTTGATGGTGGTCTCAGTTGCCGAGCCCCCAACGTAGACGTCCTGCATGCCCCCATAGTTGATGACGGTCTCAGTGGCTGAGCCCCCATTGTAGATGTACTGACTGCCACCGTTGATAGTAGTAGAGGTGGCCGTATCTCCTGAAGAAATAGTCTGTTCACCCGTTAGCGTCACGTCCACATAATCCACGGCCATGACCGGCGCTGAGGGCAGCAGCATTGCCCCCAGCAGCAGTGCCAGGCCGCTTTTCTTTGGTGCCAGTTTCGGGCGACCAGAGCCGGATGCCAGTTCAGAGGTGACCACCCACTGCTGGCGCGACTCGCACCAGACGGTGGTATATATCTTGTTCATAGTAACGCTCCTTAATTATCAACTAATCCTGCATGCAGACGGTCCACCATCCCTGTAACCTGTCGTCCGGTTATTAGCCGCGTGCACTCATACTGTCTTGGGGTATCCCTGTGATGCGGGCACCACAAAAAATCCTGGTGGTCAAAATCAACCGACGTGTCATCCCAGCAGCCGTTACAGCCATGACTGCTGAACACCCGCCAGGGGGTGTAAAATTCGCTATTCGGAAGGCTGAATCCGCTGATCAACACCACAGGTATGTCAGTTGCCCAGGCAAGCCATGACAGCCCGCTGGCCAGACCGATAAAGAAACTCGCATGCCTTAACAGGTCCACCCGCTCCTGAAGCGGAATGTCGCCCGTGAAGTCTTCGGCACCATAGGGGATGTGGTTCCAGACGAAGCCCTGACCGTGACGGGCCTGGCGGTCAATGCACAGCACCCGGTATCCCAGTGATTTAAGGTGGGCTACCACCTCTGCCCAGCCGTGACCGTTGTTCCAGTATTTAGCCTGGTTGGTTGACTGCGCGGCGATGCAGACGTAGGGCTCCGCAATTTTTCGCTCTGCATCCAGCTTCAGGCGAGGCGGGCACTCCCGCGGGTCAACCCCGAGGATGTATCCGGCATTGCGGTGAAAGCCGACTTTCCTGAAATCAACGGGCTGATGAAGTGTGTCAGCCTTGAAGAAAAGACCGACGTACCAGGACGCGTAGGGATTGATTGTCCGGTGGGATTCTTTTGTGGAGAAGGTTATCTCCGGATATTGTGCGCTGAGCAGGTCAATGATTTCCTGCCCCATGACGCATTCAAGCTGGCACCTGTGCAGCTGACGAAATCGCTCGGCGTAATGGAACCAGCCAAGCATATCGCCCAGTGTTCCGGTCGGGAAAAAGATGACGACCGGCTTATCCTTCATGTCCAGTGTTTCATCCAGGATCGGATGCGCTTCTCCCTGGTGGAATACCTGAATGCGGAAACGGATGTAATATTTTTTGGTACTGGCGACCCACCCGCCGTCAGAATCACAGCTGAAAAGGATATTGCCGGAATCATCATCCATTAAAATGACATGCCATTTCCCTTCCGGAAGGTAAACACGCGCGCCATAATTAAAGTCAAACAGAATACCTTCCGGTCCGGCACAGGTCGGAAATTCAGGAGGTGTTGCAAAGTTAGCTGACATATCTTATATATCCCTAGTGTTCATGTGCAGTCGATAAAGGGTCAGTCAATTGCACTGGTTATATCTGTAATATTTTCCGTGACGGGCTGTGAGCCGTTTTTAACTCAGGCCAATAAGCAGTTCCGGATTAAATGTTTTGCGACTGTAAATGTATTTAAATCACCCTGCAGCTGAGGGCGTGATTTTTATTTTCCACTCAGTCAGTCATGTCCGGTCTGTTTACAGGGGTAAGGGTGTTAAATATGTTTGCAGAACTCGTGCATGCTGACGGGTTTTGAAAAAAGATAACCCTGAAAAACATTCACACCTTTATCTTTCAAAAGAGATAATTGTTCTTTATTTTCCACTCCCTCTGCCACAAGCTGGATTTGCAGTCGTTCAGAGAGGGTTACGATTGAATCAATTACCGCGGAATAAATTAATGTACCGTTGCTGACCACTGTAAGGCATTTATCCATCTTAATTGTAGAAAAACCTGAATGCTCAATATATTTAAGACACGAACTTCCGTTTCCGAAGTCATCAATCGCAAATCGCACACCTGCATCGGTAAGTTGTTGCATTGCGTCAAGCGCAAAGTCATCGAGATGCATCGTGCCACGTTCGACAATTTCAAGTAATACAGCAATGCGTCCTGCAAATGTTTTATTAAAATCGGTCACTGCTTCAATAACGTCCGGGGAATTCAGTTGTCTCGCACAGATATTGAAGGAAAGATAGAAGTCATCGGGAAGGGCTCCTTCATAGCCGTTGAAAAAGGTTTTAACATCAGACAGCAAAGAGCATGTCACATCATTAATCACCTCGCATGACTCCATTGCAGAGATGTATTTCTCCGGAGAGTGAAGGACTCCATCTTTTCGGATCCTCAATAACACTTCTCCGCCTGCAACCTTGTAAGCCCTGTAAACCGGTTGCACATAAGGCACAAACTCAGCTCCAGCCAGTTCTGCTGACAGGATCGACTCTCTTATCCGTGTTCCGGCCTTACTGAAGAAACGTTCTGCCTTCCTGAGCATGTTGGTGCTTATCATGGAGTTGCTCCTGAACCATGGTGGATCCGTTAACCTGGGAACTCTTCATATCCCGGATGGTGAATGGCAGTAATGCTGATGACTATTAGATGATAAGAACCTGCTCATTCTGCGAACAATCTTAACTGAGAAGAGTGGCAAATAAGTACATGTATCGTCGTTAAGTTATTTTGCGGATTAAAATGCTAAAATATAAGTGATTTACAATCAATTAACCTGGTAATTAAGATATCCTGGCTGCGTATGGTATGCTTTGCAAAAGTCAGACGTAGTGATAATGAGGTGGAACAGGCGTTTTTTATCGCCTTACGTTCAGGATATTGGAGTGTTCATGTGGATTATTTAATCAGTTCTCTGGCCAGGTATCGTTCAGATGATGGCACAATCTGGCCGGTCTCGGATGAAGATTCTGTCATTATTCTGACAGCAACCATGAACAGACTTTTAGCCTATCTGCTGGAAAGACAGGGGCAGGTGATTAACCGGGATGAGCTGCTGGATAATGTCTGGGATTTACATGGTCTGCGTTCGTCAAACCACACCCTTAATAAATATATTTCCGAAATCAGGAAGTACTTTGTCAGCACAGGGATTCAGGCAGAATGTATTACCACTGTGCCACGAATCGGTTTTATGTTTAATCAGGATATAGAGGTCGTGGTGATGACAGATACATTCCCGGTGCATGAGTCGGTTACCACGACGGACTGTACCGGAGCCGGAATAAAACGGCGGTATTCTGCATTTTCGGCAAAACACAGAATAATCTTTAACATTCTGTTGTTAGCTATGTTTGCCGCCAGTGCCGCCATTTTTATTGCGGGCAGTCAGATCCCGGCAACAACCACATCGGCCCTGAAAGATATTCAGACCCATTTTCTGTTTAACTATCAGAATTGCCCGGTGTACACCATTCAGAAAAACTCCATTTCATTCCTTGAGAAAAAGAAGGACGTATTTGTCACCCTGGCCCGGCAGAATAATATTGACTGCCTGGACGGGGCTGTATTTCTTTATCAGGCGTCAGACGCTTATATTTATGGCAGTAAAGGCCGGGTATTTATCAGCAGATGTACAACGAAAGACAAGCAGTATATATCCTGCCTTAATAACTACTGGAATGGCTATGAAAGCAATTAAGATAAGTCGCCTCTGTGCAGCTGTCAGTCTGCTACTGGTCATGGCATCGTCCATCGGGTTCTATATGTACATGCTTAAGCGACAGAATGGCATGGACATCGACTGCAGCACGATCATTCGTTATAACCATCTTAACCCTGATTTTACTGCCACACTGAACCTCATCTTTCGTCTCGATAAACAATTCTCTGGTCAGGTTGTGTTGTCCGGATATATCAATTCTGAAGGTGACCATGAAACGGTTTCCAGGACGATTCATTTCGGTTACGAGGTGAACAGGCCAGGCGAAATTTCAGTGAGCAATATGCACTATGTCAAAAAATCACAGGACACCGCCAGTGATGAAATATTCAAACACAGCTTCTTTTATGTTCCGGAAGGCACAGTCCGTCAGATCAGGATCAATCCGTTGTTAAATGGCTGGTTGATTGAAAATCTGCAGTCGCCGTTTGCGCTTTGCGTGAATAAGGACAGGTAGCGATAAAGACAGCATACCCAACATGCTCAAAAACCATACCGGGTATGCTCAGAGGATACTCCAGGAGACTACGGCTTATTTTGCCCAGTCTTCCAGCGTGAGCCCCGGCACCCGCTCAAACTCCCTCACATTAATGGTCACCAGCACACGCCGGCGGCGATAGCATGCCGGCAATCGCCGTGTCGTTCGGCCCAGTTGATAGCCGAGACCACGTCCGATCGCTGGCCAACACCGCCTGCTCCAGGCGCTTCAGTACGAATTACAGCTGCCCGTGCAGGATGAACGCTCAGATACAGGTGTCGAGCATATACGTTTTTTCACAGGTCAGCCCGTCCTTCGTCGCTGACATCCTGCATTGATGAGGGGAAGAGATTATTGGAAAACCAGAAAGTTATAACGCTGGACGAGCAGGGTAACAATGTTCGCATAATCAGTGAGTTATGGTAGTGTAGATTAGAATGGGTTTTTTATATTATGAGAGAAAATAATCTTTATTAATCAGCATTAACACACCAAGGCATCATTGGCGTGTGGTTCGTGAAGTCCGTATCAAGTGACTCTTTCAAATCGTTTTTGCTCTTATTTAATCTTCGCTTATTGATTATTCATTTTCCGGCAACGCATAATTCTGGCAGTACAGATAGGGGATCCCCTCTTTGGTAATCAAATACGTCTCTCTATTCAGCGCAAAAAAATCGACGTTGGATACGCTGGTGTTGGTCAGGAAGAAGTCGGGGAGGAGTTCCTGAATGAGACTGGCGGGTGCTGTTTCGCGATTGGATATTTGGATTTTCTGCGAAATCCAAACCGGGCTTGAGCCGTAGCTGGATTGTGTAAAAAGTACCATGCGTTGCACGGTCTGCTCATTATTTTCGGCATCTTTGATAATGCCATCAATATTCACAATACCTTTGCTGCCGCCGGTTTTGATATCAATGATCCCTCGGAATGAGCTTGTATTGCGTACAATCTCGATGGCAGACCGACAGGTCAGATTATGTAACTGACCATTGTTTTTACTGTACCGGTAGACGGCGGTAACAATTAGCGCAGCAAAACAAAGCAACAGGATAATACCTGTCTGGATGCGGGGCGTTCGGGAATAAAAATTCATTAGCTATCATACCGTGGGTAATAAACCGACTGACAGGCGTTTTCCTGCCTGTTTTTCATCGGTGAGCGACATACAAGCACGGATAATTTCTTGGATTCAGGGTAGGTGGTGATATAGATAAATTTATGGCTCTGACACAGCCCAGGATTTTTGTTGATAAATGCCGTATGTCGGGAGAAATTACTGGCATCATTATTAAAATAATACTGACAGTCAGTGGGGGCTTTGTCTGCGGTGATATAGCCGGAGAAATAGTTATCACTGGTTTGCCACGGATACATTATAAGCACACAAATTATCAGGGTAATGGCAAGTATGACCATTTCAGCAGTGGTTATCAAAGGTTGGCGCGCTGTGTCATCTGACAGTTCTTCTATGGCGACATCCGGCACTAAAGGTTCTGCTGTAAAAGATACGCTCTCCTCCGGAGTTTCAATCACCTGAATATTGAATTCTTCCTGGATGATCAGCCCTTTGCGGGGGATCGTGGTGATAAGCGGTTGCTCCAGTTCCAGCTGCAGCAAACTTTTGCGCAAAGAGAGAATGCTTTGATAAAAGGCGTTGAAGCTCACCTGGCGGTGATTTTTACCCCAGCCGAATTCCAGTAGTTCGTTTTGGGAAACCACTTGCCCGCGATGTTGAATAAGTAATAAAAGACATAATGACGCCGAGTGTTTGAGTTTTATCCGCTGATTGGGTTGATCTATCCGCGCCAGAGATTGTGTAGCTGGCGTAAATATTATTATTTTTTCAATCAGATAACTGACATTGCCAGTCTCAGACATGATGTTTCTACTCTTGCTGGTGCGCCAGGCGGTTGGCGAGTCATGATACCACTTAGTCCATAAAGACCACCAGTATGGACCCGACCCTGCAGCGAGAACCGCGAAGTGTTTCAATTTCGTATCATAATATAACAACAATGATAACTTTTTAATGAAAATAAACTATATATAAATCAATGTATTGTATCTTTTTGGCTACATTGAAAAGAACAGAAAGATGAAATAACAACGACAAAGATGATTGCCATTAATTCTTTATGGACAGCGTCATATACTGCCTGGCGCCACCACGCGAAAACAGCATGAGTCTGAACGCGTCAACGGCACCAGGGAATGCCGGTGGTAGATGTAGATGGGAATAAATGTCAGCTTGTTGGTGAGCTGACATTTATTTTTCGTGTTGAGTAAAATTCCACCCTCGTTTTGACAAAGCCATAATTTGCGGTAGAGAGTCCCATGTTCCAGAAAGATATTGAAAATGCTGTAGTGCTTGTTGGTGATGAAATGAAAAAGTCAGATAATGCCTGGCTGTCCTTACGCAAAAAACGCCAGCGTATTGATCTGAAGAGTGATGGAAATATCTTGTTTCTGGAGAAAGGGGCCGTCTCTGTTCATCGTGTGGAAAATGATTTAGTGATGGTAAGTATATCTGCACCGGCCATCCTCGGCTTGCCACAAATGCGTACGGAAGTTGCCGGACACTATTTACGTTGTGATACCGATTGTGAAATGTGGGCAATGAGTGCACCCAATGCCGAACTTTTGTTCACTGCAAAGAATCTTTGGAAACATGCATTTGATATTTTAACGCTACATCTGCAACGCTATTTTCAGCGAGAAAAATTGCAATCGCATCGCACTATCCGTGAATTGATTATTGAACACCTGAAGTATATTTGGTCGATGGAGCTTGAGATGCGTGAAAACACATCTGTGTATACATTCATTCTCGCTCGAAATCATATCTCACGCAGTGCTATCCACAAAGTATTGCAGGAGTTAGTGAGTGACGGAAAAATAATTATGAAGCGAGGGAAACTCTCTTTTTTTGTATGTTAAAGTTAACATTAAAAGCATCTGACGTGTTTTTTGCACTCAGCTGGAATGATAATGCAAAAACTGGGTTTGTGATTTTTGTTAATTATCAGTATGTTGGTTTTTGTCTTTTTCTTCACCGCTGATGCCAGCTACGCGGAATGTCCATTTTTATCTATAAATTAGTATTTATTTATTAATTTGATATGAATATGATGTTCCCTCCAATAATAACAAAAGTCATATCGCCAATGACCAACGGCAGGCCGGAAAACCTTGAGGCACAGCATAGCCGACTGTTTGGCAACCCTACTACCGATACAACGGATGTTCGCGCTGCACTGCAAAACGCGTTGGATCACAATACCTTTGTCCTGCTGGCCCAGCCTATCGTCAGTACTCGTGGTGATGAATCCTATCATGAGATACTGATCCGCATGCTCAATGAGCACGGGGAATTTCTTTCCCCTGACAATTTTCTGTCGGTTGCACGCGACACAGGGTTAGCACCCGATATCGATCTTTGGGTTATTGAGAACACCCTGAAGTACATGCGCTACCATCCGCTGAGTTGTTTTTCCATTAACCTGGCGCCAGTGACGCTATGTCGTTCAGGTATCGTTGCAAAGATAACTGCGTTGTTGCAGGAATATGTGGTGATACCGCAACGGATTATTTTTGAGATAACCGAGGCTGATACCCTGTCAGATAAAGAACACACGGCAGATACACTACGCTTACTACGTCAATTGGGATGTCGGATCGCGATTGATGACTTCGGTGCCGGGTTTGCAAGCTATGAACGCCTGATGAACATTGAAGCAGATATTTTGAAGATTGATGGGTCTTTCGTTCGTGGGGTTATAAAATGTGAGGTTAGTCGCTATATCATCGAATCTTTCTGCCGGGTTGCGGCAATGAAAGGTATGCAGGTTGTCGCCGAGTTTGTTGAAAGTGCCGAAATCCAGATGCACCTGGAACACATGAATGTCGGGTGGTTACAGGGATACCACATTGGCAAGCCACAACCGTTGTTCACGTTAGAGTAATCTATAATCCATTTATTTAAACGTATCATCACGATGCTGTAATCTGCCGATAATATAACCTCCTGGCGGAGGCTATATTAATATCAAGAACATTAGCTGACCCATAATTTACGGATCCTGCAGCTGAAGCTGATTCTCTAAACGCCTATCGCGCAGGGTTGCATAAATAAAGGTAATCACAAACAGCAGAGAAAATAGTACGACTATGGTGGGAGCCGGTGCGCTGTCGATGAAAAATGACAGGTACACGCCCATAAATGAGGTAATGACCGACATCGCCACCGCCAGCCATAAGGCGTGGGAAAATTTCCGCGTCATTAAAATCGCGATGGCGCCAGGTGCAATCAGTAATGAAATTGACAAAATAATCCCTACTGATTTTAGCGTGGCGACAATCGTCAGGGCGATCATGCACAACAGGCCGTAATGCAGCAGTGCGGTGTTAAGCCCACTGGCCTTTGCCTGATGTGGGTCGAACGCATGCAGTAGCAAATCTTTCCATTTAAGTCCGATGATAAGCGCGATCCCCAGAGTAATAACCGCGGTTTGCATGATATCGCTTAACGATACGCCCAGCATGTCGCCGAACAGAATATGATCGAGATGGACTTCTGACTGGATAGAGACGTACAGCACCAGACCCGCACCAAACATCCCGGAGAAAACAATACCCATGATGGTGTCGCGCTTGATGCGGCTGTTATCGTCGAGGTATCCGGTCGCCACCGCGCAGAACAGACCGGCGATAAACGCGCCAATTGCCAGCGGGATGCCCACAATCCACGCCAGTACAATCCCTGGGAATACCGCATGACTCATGGCATCGCCCATCAGCGCCCAGCCTTTGAGTACTAAAAATACCGACAGCAGCGCGCAGGGCACTGCGACGATGGTAGAGATGACCAGCGCATTAACCATAAAGCTAAACTGAAAAGGTTCCAGCAGCGTTGTTAAGATCATACTTGCTCCTTGTTCACCAGACGGGCGCGGCGGCGATTTGCCAGCAGACCGTGTTTTGGTGCGAAGACAAATGCCAGCAGGAACAGCAGCGTTTGCAGAACGACGATAATTCCGCCGGTTGCACCGTCCAGCCAGTAGCTTAGCCAGGCGCCGAAAAAGCTGGTCAGGCTGCCGAGCGCCACGGCGATGGTGAGCAGGCGAGGAAAACGATCGGTCAGCAGCCAGGCCGTCGCACCGGGCGTAACCACCAGGCAAATCACCAGAAAGGCGCCGACGGTTTGCAGTGCGGCGATCGTGGAAACGGAGAGCAGCGTAAAAAACAACAGCTTCAGCCGACCCGGATTCAGCCCGATAGACCGCGCGTGGTTTTCATCAAAAAAGACCACCATCAGATCTTTCCACTTCAAAAACAGAATGGTCAGCGAAACCACGCCGATGATCGCCAGTTGCAGAATATCTTCCGGCGCAATCGCCAGGATGTTACCCAGAATAATGGTCTGGATGTTCACCGACATCGGATTAAGCGACACCATAAACAGCCCGATACCGAAAAAGGACGAAAAAATCAGCCCGATAATGGCATCTTCCTTCAGGCGTGAACGCTGATTGAGAAACAGCATGCTGCCCGCCGCCAGTCCACCGGAAAGAAATGCGCCCAGCGCAAAGGGAAGCCCTAACATATAGGCTCCGGCTACGCCTGGAACGATCGAGTGCGACAGCGCATCGCCAATCAGCGACCAGCCTTTGAGCATCAGATAGCAGGAGAGAAATGCGCACAGGCCGCCGACCATCGCCGAAACCCACATGGCGTTGAGCATGTACTGGTAGCCAAACGGCTCCGTCAGCCAGTTCATGATTGCTCCCCCTCGCTTGCCGCGCGTCGCGAAATAAACGGACGTTCATCATCGGTAATCACGTGTTGTTCACCGCCGCTCAGCGCGACGTGACGCAGAACGCCGCTGAATGCCAGCTCGAGATTCTCGTGGGTAAAGGTGGTTTCGGTTGGCCCACTTGCCAGCACCGTGCCCTTAATCATCACCGTGTAATCGCAAAATTCGGTGACGGATCCCAGATTATGGGTAGAGACCAGCATGGTCCGGCCTTCATCACGCAGTTCACGCAGCAGATCGATGATCCGGGCCTCGGTTTTCACATCCACGCCGGTGAAGGGTTCATCCAGTAAAATAACCTGCCCGTCCTGTGCGATGGCTCTTGCCAGAAAAACGCGTTTTTTCTGCCCGCCGGATAGTTCACCTATCTGGCGATGGCGATAGTCCAGCATATCTACCCGCGCCAGCGCCGCATCCACGCAGTCGTGGTCGATCTGTTTTGGTCGACGCAGCCAACCCATATGGCCAAAGCGGCCCATCATCACTACATCTTCCACCAGTACCGGAAACGACCAGTCCACCTCTTCTGACTGGGGGACATAGGCGATAAGATTCTGTTTGAGCGCCTTATTAACCGGTTGTTGCAGAATAGATATTTCCCCTTTCGCCAACCGGACAAAACCCATCAGCGCTTTAAAAAGCGTTGATTTTCCCGAACCGTTTACGCCGACCAGAGCGGCAATTGAGCCGCCCGGAACCTGAAAAGTGGCATCCCGCAGCGCGGTGTGGCCGTTGCGATACGTCACCGTAACCTGATTCACGGTAATCGCAGATTGACTCATTTTTGGCTCCTTAACCCGTCGTTGATGCCGCTGACGATGGTTTCTGTCGTCACGCGCAGTAAATCCAGATAGGTCGGTACCGGACCATCGGCAGCGCTGAGCGAATCGACATACAGCACGCCGCCGTAGTACGCGCCAGACTCGCGGGCGACCTGACGCGCAGGTTTGTCGGACACGGTGCTTTCGCTAAATACGGTAGGGATTTGATGTTTTCTGATCGCATCGATCACTTTGCGTACCTGCTTGGGCGTGCCTTGCTGATCGGCATTGATCGGCCATAGATACAGCTCTTTCAGGCCGTTATCACGCGCGAGGTAAGAGAATGCGCCTTCGCTGGTGACCAGCCAGCGTTTATCAGCAGGGAGCTTCGCCAGTTCTGCATGCAGTGGCGCCAGAGTCTGCTGGATTTTCGCTTTATAATTCTCCGCATTTTTCTGGTAGGTTGCGGCATGGTCGGGATCGTATTTCATCAGCGCATCGCGAATGTTATCCACGTAGATAAGCGCGTTCTCCGCTGACATCCAGGCATGCGGATTCGGTTTGCCGTTGTATGGCCCTTCGCTGATACCCATTGGCTGCACGCCATTTGAGACCATGACCTCCGGTACGCCGGACAAATTTTGGTAGAAGCGGGCAAACCATAGTTCGAGGTTAAGGCCGTTGGAGAGAATAAGCTGTGCGCCTTGCGCCCGTTTAATATCTCCCGGTGTGGGTTGATATTCGTGAATTTCTGCCCCGGGTTTGGTGATGGAACTGACGTCCGCCGCGTCACCTGCCACGTTGCTTGCCATATCGGCAATCACCGTAAAGGTGGTTATCACTTTGAACTTTTCTTTCGCCCAGGCAGGTGACAGCGTAAGCGCCGTTAACACGCTGGCAAGGAGAAATGACTTCAGATGGGGCAGATGCGGCATAGTATCCCTCACAACAAAGTGGTTAATTTATCATCGAATATAGCCTTTGCTATGTTATATAGCACACGGCATAAACAAATGAAAATAATTCTTATTTGCGTAGGGTGCTAAGGAATGTATCACCGCCAGGTAATAGTCCTGCGCTTAGTTAAGGTGTATTATTTATGCAACTTAATTGTGGAGGCATCATGTCCGGCAAACGTATTGCACGTGAGAAAATGACGATCCAGAGAATGATCTCGCTGTATGAGAGCCAGTGTCCGCAGGCTTCAGATGAACCGGGGCATTACGATGCGTTGTTTGCCTATGCGCAAAAGCGCCTGGATAAGTGCATATTTGGTGAGGAAAAACCGGCCTGCAAACAGTGTCCGGTGCACTGTTACCAGCCCGCTAAACGCGAAGAGATGAAGCAAATTATGCGTTGGGCTGGACCCAGAATGCTCTGGCGTCATCCGATCCTGACCGTGCGTCATCTGATTGATGACAAACGTCCGGTGCCGGAGTTACCCGAGAAATACCAGCGGAAGAAGTGATTTAGCTATTCTATGCCGGGTGGCGGCTGCGCCTTATCCGGCCGACAAAGACAAACGCACCAGTGGCGTAGGCCCGATAAGCGTAGCGCTATCGGGCAATAATCCGTTAAACCAGTGCGTCCTTATCAATGCCCAGGCGCTTCATGCGCGAGAGTAACGTTGTGCGTTTCAACCCCAGTCTTTGTGCCGCGCCTTTAGGACCGGCGACAACGCCATTGGTTTCTTTCAGAACGCGCATTATCAGCTGGTATTCATCTTCGCCATCCTGCGCGACTTCGGTCGCCACCGGCGGCGTAGACGGCGCCATAGCGATTACATCCGGCAAGGACAGTTGCAGCACGTTGCCCCGGGTGAGCAGAACCGCGCGTTCTACGACGTTTTCCAGCTCGCGCACGTTACCCGGCCATTCCATGTTGCTCAGCGTACGCAGGGCTTCGGCGGGAATGCTGTCGATATTGCGCCCCATCCGGCGGGCAATTTTGAAGGTGAAGGCTTTCACCAGCAGCGGAATATCTTCCGGGCGCTCGCGCAGCGGCGGCAGATGGATCGGGAAGACGTTCAGTCGATAGTAGAGATCGTTACGAAACTCGCGATCGGCGACCATCTTTTTCAGATCGCGGTTAGTGGCAGCGATCAAGCGAACGTCGGTCTGGATCAGCTTATTGCTGCCCAGACGTTCAAACTCCTGCTCCTGCAGAACGCGCAGCAGCTTGGGCTGAAGCTCCAGCGGCATGTCGCCAACTTCATCGAGAAATAACGAACTTTTGTCCGCCAGTTCAAAGCGTCCAATCCGCTGCGTGCTGGCCCCGGTAAATGCGCCACGCTCATGGCCAAACAGATCGCTTTCCAGCAATCCGGCAGGCATTGCCGCGCAGTTCATTTTCACCATCCGACGGGCGTTACGTCCGCTCAGGTTGTGAATTGCTCGTGCAATCAGCTCCTTACCCGTCCCGGTTTCACCAAGAATCAGGACAGTGCTGTCGCTTTGCGCCACCATTTCGACCTGTTTGAGTACGCTGTACATCGCTTCGCTGCGGCCAATGATTTCTCCGAACTCACTTTCTACGTTGTTGAGTTGTTCAGTCAGCGCCAGGTTTTCATCGACCAGCCGCTCCTTCAGGCGGTGGATTTCCTGGTAGGCGAGAGCGTTATCCACGGCGATCGCCACACGTTCTGCGATTTGGCGCAGCAGTTTGAGATTGGCGGTGGTGAATACTTTCTCTTCACATTGCGCCAGCTTAAGTACGCCGAGCATATTATTGCCGGACATCAGCGGCAGCAGGCACAGAGTCTGTAGCTGGTTGCCCCAGGTTTCGAACAACATTCTTTCGTAAGGGGCCAGGGTATCGCGTTCGCTCAGGTTAATCAGCAGCATCTCTTTACTTTTGAAGACCCGTTCAGAGAGCGTGCCGGCTTCGTCCACTTCACTTTGTTCGTGTGCCGGATGATGTTCATCCAGATAGTGAGTGGAATAAATGCTGAGCTTGTTTTTGCGATCGCTGCGTAACACGATGCTGATGGCATCAATGTCGAAGTAGTGATGGATCTCTTTGGCGACTTCGCTGACCAGCTCATCAATATCCAGGCGGGAGAGCACAGCATTGGTGATGGCGACCAGGATGCGAAAGTTATCACGCTCACGGCACAGGAGATCGTAATCGACATTGTTGCTGACCCGGCTTTGAATTTGTTCAGCAACGACGCCGACTATTTGGGTGAAGGTCTGCAGCCGGTTGTACTCTTTTTCACTCCACGGTTGGTCTTCGTTACGGATAAATTCGCAACCGCCAAAGATTCGCCCATCTGCTGCCAGCGGTAGCAGGCAATAGTGACCAAATTTAGAATACAGTCCGCCAGAGGCCAGCTGTGGCCAGGTTTCGCTAAACTCATGATAGTTGCAGTGCAGCGCATCGGGGCGAGACAAAATACGGCGTACCGGGCCATGCGCCAGTACCGTTTCGTCTTCATAATCGATGGGGTTACCATTTTCACGCGTCGCAAAATAACGCGCACGCTGCGTTTGTGCCTGCCATAAGACAATAGCCGCGCAGTCGGCCAGCGCTGAACGCTTGACCAGTTGCGAAAGCGCCTCGCTGAGAGACGGCAGGTCGGGCTGCTGTAATAATGTACGAGTAATATCGAACAGGCCTTGCTGTCCGAGGTCACTCATCGGTGTATACGACATATTGCTTTTCCAGGAAAAGCACCGCAGAACGGTGCGAAAACGGTAAATGAATTATAGGTATAAGTCGTAAATTATTGCCGGACTGGTCCAGCTACACGAACCGTAGACCCGATCGGCAAAACGCCATCAGGTGATATTGCAGCGTTAAGGCCGGATGTCGACGCAAATGCGTCTTACCCGGCCTACAGCTTGCTGCCAACCGGCTGTTAGCATATACGAGGTAATGGTTCGGCGTGTGGTAAATCGAGAGTGCGTTTCACGCCGTAGAGTCCGGCAAGACGCACACCTTTGCGTTCTACCACTTCACCAATCATTGCGGCATCGCGTCCTAACGGATGTGCGCGCAGCGCGGCAAGCACCGTTTCAGCAGCCTGACGCTCAACGGCAATCACCAGCTTGCCTTCGTTAGCAAAGTTAAGCGCATCCAGACCCAGCAGTTCGCAAACGCCACGCACCGCGGGCTTCACGGGCAGGGCCGCTTCAGACAGCTCAATACCAAACCCGCATGAGGCGGCAAACTCATGCGTTACCGCATTCACGCCGCCACGGGTCGCGTCACGCAGCGCCTTCACGCCGGGAATATCACGCAGCGTCTGGATAAGCGGTGTCAATACCGCGCAGTCGCTGACCAGTTCGCCATCAAGACCCAGCTGTTCGCGCAGGTTAAGGATAGTTGCGCCGTGATCGCCAAGCGTACCGCTGACCAGCAGCACATCGCCTGGGCCGAGGGTCTGTGCGCCCCAGTGAATGTTGGCGGGGATCGCCCCCATTCCGGCCGTGTTGATGAACAGCTTGTCTGCAGCGCCGCGCTGCACGACTTTGGTATCGCCGGTCACGATGGCGATGCCTGCTTCACGCGCGGTCGCCGCCATACTGTTGACGACGGTTTTCAACGTCTCCATCGGCAAACCCTCTTCGAGGATAAAACCGCAGGAGAGGTAGCGAGGGATCGCGCCGCTGACCGCCACGTCGTTAGCCGTACCGCAGATGGCCAGCTTGCCGATATTGCCACCCGGGAAGAACAACGGATCGATAACATAGCTGTCGGTTGAAAACGCCAGACGATCGCCTTCTGCAACCAGTTGTGCCAGGTCCAGACGGGCCTGATCTTCTTGTTCCGCCAGCCACGGATTAGCAAAAGCCTCCATAAACAGACTGTTGATCAACTGCTGCATAGCCTGACCGCCGCTACCGTGGGCGAGTTGTACGCTGTTCATGCTTCACACTCCTGCTGACGATACTGATACCAGGCGGCACATGCGCCTTCTGAGGAGACCATCAGGGCGCCAAACGCGGTCTCCGGGTTACAGGTTTTGCCAAATAGCGGGCACTGATGCGGTTTGCATCTGCCGGTCAATACCTCGCCGCAACGCGCGCGCGGATCGTCATACACCTGCTGCGGCGCTGGCTGGAAATGCGCTTCGGCATCAAAGCGCTGATAGTCTGGCGTCAGGTGAACGCCAGAGGATTCAATGACGCCCAGACCTCGCCATTCGCTATCGCCATTGACGCAGAACACTTCGGCGATGGCCTGTTGCGCTAGCAGGTTACCGGCGTCCGGCACCACGCGGCGATACTGGTTTTCAACCTGGCTATGCGCGGCAATCTTCTGTTCAATCAACATCACCACGCCCTGCAGCAGATCGAGCGGTTCGAAACCGGCGACCACCAACGGACGATGGAAATCTGAAGCAATGAAATTATAGGCATCGGTGCCAATCACCATGCTGACATGGCCCGGCGCTAAGAAGGCGTCGATGCCGTTGTCCGGCTGTTCCAGCAGGCTGCGCAGCGTTGGGATAAGCGTGATGTGCTGGCAGAAAAAGTAAAAGTTCTGCACGTCACGCTGTTTTGCCTGCTGAAGGGTGATGGCGGTGGTTGGCATTGTGGTTTCAAAACCCAGGCCAAAGAACACAACCTTACGCGTTGGGTTTTCCTGCGCCAGCTTCAGCGCATCCATCGGTGAATAGACGATGCGGATATCCGCGCCGCGCGCTTTGGCTTGTAGCAAAGAACCTTGTTTACCCGGAACGCGCATCGCATCGCCAAAGGTGCAAAAAATCACTTCCGGATGGCTGGCGATTTCCACACAACTGTCGATTCTGCCCATCGGCAGAACGCAAACCGGGCAGCCCGGGCCATGAATAAACTCGACGTTGTCGGGCAACAATTGGTCGAGACCGAACTTGAAGATAGCGTGGGTATGACCACCACACACTTCCATGATGCGCAGCGGACGTTCAGCAGTGTAGGGGAGGTGTGCGGCACGTTCACACAGGTGCTCTATCAACTGCATCACCTGTTCTGGTGCGCGGTATTCGTCAACAAAACGCATTATTTTTCCTCGCCATACAACAACGCGCCGACATCCGGCTCAACGTCAAACATGTTTTGTAGCGCGTCGAGCGTGTCGCGCGCTTCAGCTTCATTAATGATGCTCATGGCAAAGCCGACGTGGACCAGTACCCACTGGCCCAGACGGGGTTGACCGTGTTCATCGCAGCTTCCGACCAGCGTCAGGTCGACGTCGCGCTGAATACCGCAAACGTCGACTTTGGCCTGGTTGCCATCAATGGTGCGGATTTGACCCGGAACACCTATGCACATCGCTGCGTCTCCAGCCAGGAGAGCCATTGGTCCATGCCTTCGCCACTGGTGGCGGAAATCAGGATAATCTCAATTTCCGGGTTCACTTCCCGGGCGCTGGCGATGCACTTTTCTACGTCAAAATTGAGGTACGGCAGTAGGTCTACTTTGTTGAGCAGCATCAGCGACGCGGCGGCAAACATATGCGGGTATTTCAGCGGCTTGTCTTCGCCTTCAGTGACGGAAAGCACCGCCACTTTATGGCGTTCGCCGAGGTCGAAGCTGGCCGGGCAAACCAGGTTCCCGACGTTTTCAATGAACAGGATGCCGTTGTCTTCAAGCGGCAAACGTGGCGCTGCGTCAGCAATCATTTGTGCGTCAAGGTGGCAACCTTTACCGGTGTTGACCTGGATGGCGGGCGTACCTGTGGCGCGAATACGGGCGGCATCGTTAACCGTCTGCTGGTCGCCTTCAATGACGGCGCAAGGCACGCTGTCTTTAAGCTTCATCAGCGTTTCGGTCAGCAGCGTAGTTTTACCGGAGCCTGGGCTTGAGACAAGGTTTAATACCAGATGTTGACGGGCAGCAAAGCGGGCGCGGTTGCGCTCGGCCAGACGGTTGTTTTTATCCAGCACGTCAATTTCCACTTCCAGCATCCGGCGCTGACTCATGCCTGGTGCGTGGGTGCCTGCTTCACCGTGACCGTAATGCAAATCGCCTTCTTCAGTCTGGCTCGGTGTGAAACTGGAGGTCTTCACCCCGGTAATATTCAGCGCCGGACGAGCCGCTGGGGCAAATGGCGCGCTGCGAAACGCCGAGTGGGGATTATGCTCATCACCCTCTATATAAAGGTTGCCTTCAGCGCAACCACATGTCGTACACATCGCTCACTCCTGATTTATTACTTGCGATACTTCAGTTGCCGGATGATGACGCTTAGGCGTCGGCATCCGACGCTGGAGTTTCATCTATTTCAATACGTCGAATCTGTAAGCCGTCATCGGCCACAATTCTCAGCATATCGCTGTTGCATTGCGGACATCTGCGCACGCGTTGCGTCAGTAAGGTGACGTATTGCTGACAAGATTCGCACCAACATTCGGCTTCTTGTTCTTCGAGGTGGAGTTTACAACCTTCTGCAAGGGTCCCGCGGCATACCAGATCAAAACAAAAGGCGAGAGCGCTGGTTTCTACGCAAGAAAATGCGCCAATTTTGAGCCAGACCCCAGTTACTCGCTGTGCACCGTATTGCGTGGCCTGTTGTTCAATCAATTCCAGTGCCCGTTGGCAGAGGGTTATTTCGTGCATACCGCCTCCTATGAAGTTGCCGTATTAAAAGCAATAAACATGCCAGCTTGAATTTTTTCTATCGTGACAATGACGACGATGACGAAATGACATGTCGTCACCACTCTTTGATTTTTTATCTATATGAAAATTAAGGTTTTTAATTTTGGCATGAAATGTGCTTAAAGCTGTTCATCTCTGCTAAACGGGTAACCTGACATGACTATTTGGGAAATAAGCGAAAAAGCCGATTACATCGCTGAACGGCATCGTCGCCTACAGGACCAGTGGCGTATTTACTGCAACTCGCTGGTTCAGGGGATCACCCTGTCAAAAGCGCGTTTGCATCATGCAATGAGCTGCGCACCGGACAAGGATCTCTGCTTCGTCCTTTTTGAACACTTCACTATCTACGTCACGCTGGCGGACGGCTTTAACAGCCACACCATCGAGTACTACGTTGAAACGAAAGACGGTGATGATAAGCAACTGATTGCACAGGCTGAGTTGACCATCGACGGTAAGGTTGATGAGCGTATCAGCAACCGCGATCGCGAGCAGGTGCTGGAGCACTATCTCGAAAAAATCGCCACCGTCTACGACAGCCTCTATACCGCGGTTGAAAACAATATGCCGGTGAATTTAAGCCAGCTGATTGAGGGACATAGCCCGGCTTAAGCTTTGGGTGTGCCCACTTTTGTCATGATGCACTTTCATACTGCGTCACGACGTTTAGGGAATGGGCATGTCGAAAAATGTCGAAATGACATTTTCCAGACATGTTTTCGTCAAAAATGACTATCACCTGAGGAATGCCTGGTGAATCGTTTTGTAATTGCTGACTCCACTCTTTGCATCGGCTGCCACACCTGTGAAGCCGCCTGCTCAGAGACACATCGCCAGCATGGCCTGCAGTCAATGCCGCGCCTGAAAGTGATGTTAAATGAAAAAGAATCCGCCCCGCAGCTTTGCCACCATTGCGAAGATGCGCCTTGCGCCACCGTTTGTCCGGTTAATGCGATTAATCGCGTTGATGGTGCCGTGCAGCTGAATGAAAGCCTGTGTGTAAGCTGCAAACTGTGCGGGATAGCCTGTCCGTTTGGCGCGATTGAGTTTTCCGGTAGCCGTCCGCTGCATATCCCGGCAAACGCCAATACGCCAAAAGCGCCTCCGGCTCCGCCAGCGCCTGCCCGCGTGAGCACGTTGCTGGACTGGGTTCCGGGTATTCGCGCCATCGCGGTGAAATGCGATCTGTGCAGTTTTGACGAGCTTGGTCCGGCCTGCGTACGCATGTGCCCGACCAAAGCCCTGCACCTGGTGAGTAACGTGGATATTGCCCGCGCCAGCAAACGTAAGCGTGAGCTGACTTTCAATACCGATTTCGGCGATCTCACCTTGTTTCAGCAGGCTCAGAGTGGGGATGCAAAATGAGCGCAATTTCACTGATTAACAGCGGCGTGGCCTGGTTTACGGCGGCTGCGGTTCTGGCATTTCTGTTTTCATTTCACAAACCGCTGAGCGGCTGGATTGCCGGGGTTGGCGGTGCGGTTGGCAGCCTGTGTACGGCGGCTGCGGGTTTCACCGTACTGACTAATGCTCTGGCGGTAAGCGGTGTGATGCCATTTATTGGTCACAGTGTGCAAATTACCCCGTTGAACGCTATCTGGCTGATTACGCTGGGCCTGTGCGGCCTGTTTGTCAGCCTGTACAACATTGACTGGCATCGTCATCCGCAGGTAAAAGCCAACGGACTGCTGGTGAATCTGCTGATGGCTGCGGCGGTATGTGCGGTGGTTGCCAGCAACCTCGGAACGCTGGTGGTGATGGCGGAAATCATGGCGCTGTGTGCCGTGTTCCTCACCGGCTGCAGCAAAGAGGGCAAACTGTGGTTTGCGCTGGGCCGCGTCGGCACGCTACTGCTGGCTATTGCCTGCTACCTGGTGTGGCAACGCTACGGCACCCTGGAGCTGCGCCTGCTTGACCTGCGCGCACAGGAGCTGCCGCTCGGGTCTGATATCTGGCTGCTGGGCGTGGCGGGTTTTGGCCTGCTGGCCGGGATTATTCCGCTGCACGGATGGGTGCCACAGGCACACGCCAACGCCAGCGCACCGGCTGCGGCGCTGTTCTCTACCGTCGTCATGAAAGTGGGTCTGCTGGGTATTCTCTCCCTGTCGCTGCTGGGTGGTAACGCGCCGCTGTGGTGGGGCATTACGCTGCTGGTGCTGGGAATGATCACCGCGTTTGTCGGCGGTCTGTATGCGCTGATGGAACACAACATTCAGCGTCTGCTGGCATATCACACGCTGGAAAACATCGGCATTATTCTGCTGGGTCTGGGCGCAGGCGTAACCGGAATTTCCCTGAATCAACCTGCGCTGATTGCGCTGGGTTTGACCGGCGGTCTGTACCACCTGGTAAACCACAGCCTGTTCAAAAGCGTTCTGTTCCTGGGCGCAGGCAGCATCTGGTTCCGTACCGGTCATCGTGATATCGAAAAACTGGGCGGTATCGGTAAACGTATGCCGGTTATCTCTCTGGCGATGCTGGTTGGCCTGATGGCGATGGCCGCACTGCCGCCGCTGAACGGTTTTGCCGGTGAGTGGGTTATCTACCAGTCCTTCTTTAAGCTTGGCAACAGCGGCGCGTTTGTCGGTCGTCTGTTAGGACCGTTGCTGGCGGTAGGACTGGCGATTACCGGCGCGTTGGCGGTGATGTGTATGGCGAAAGTCTATGGCGTTACGTTCCTTGGCGCACCGCGCACGAAGGAAGCTGAAAATGCCTGCTGCGCGCCAATCCTGATGGGCGTTAGCGTAGTCGCGTTGGCTATCTGCTGCGTGATTGGGGGCGTTGCTGCGCCGTGGCTGCTGCCGATGATCTCCGCTGCCGTTCCGCTGCCGCTGGAAACCGCGAAAACCACCGTTTCTCAGCCAATGATCACGCTGCTGCTGATCGCATGTCCGCTGCTGCCGTTCATCATCATGGCGATTTTCAAAGGCAACCGTCTGCCATCGCGTTCACGCGGTGCGGCATGGGTGTGTGGTTACGATCACGAGCAGTCAATGGTCATTACCGCACACGGTTTTGCCATGCCGGTGAAAGAAGCCTTTGCGCCGGTACTCAAACTGCGCAAATGGCTGAATCCGGTATCACTGGTTCCGGGCTGGCAGAATGCGGCTGCACCGGTGCTGTTCCGTCGCCTGGCGCTGATTGAGCTGGCGGTACTGGTGGTGATTGTGGTTTCACGAGGAGCCTGAGAATGAGTGTTTTATATCCGTTAATTCAGGCGCTGGTGCTGTTTGCCGTTGCGCCGCTGCTGTCCGGTATTACCCGCGTGGCACGTGCGCGTTTGCACAATCGCCGCGGTCCGGGCGTTTTGCAGGAATACCGCGACATTATCAAACTGCTGGGCCGTCAGAGCATTGCGCCTGCGGATTCCAGCTGGGTTTTCCGCCTGACGCCGTTTGTGATGGTGGGTGTGATGCTGACTATCGCCACCGCGTTGCCGGTAGTGACCGTTGGCTCACCACTGCCGCAACTGGGCGATCTGATCACCTTAATTTACCTGTTCGCCATCGCTCGCTTCTTCTTCTCTATCGCGGGCCTGGATACCGGTAGCCCGTTTACCGCTATTGGCGCCAGCCGCGAAGCGATGCTCGGCGTGCTGGTTGAACCTATCCTGCTGCTGGGTCTGTGGGTAGCGGCGCAGGTTGCTGGCTCAACGCATATCAGCAATATCGCCGATACCATTTATCACTGGCCTGCTGCACGCAGCATTCCGTTGATTCTGGCGCTGTGCGCCTGTGCTTTCGCCACCTTTATCGAAATGGGCAAACTGCCGTTCGATCTGGCAGAGGCAGAGCAGGAGCTGCAGGAAGGTCCATTGACCGAATACAGCGGCAGCGGTTTTGCGGTGCTGAAATGGGGCATTAGCCTTAAGCAACTGGTCGTTCTGCAAATGTTCGTTGGCGTGTTCCTGCCGTGGGGACAGATGGAAACCTTCACCTCGGGTGGGCTGCTACTGGCGCTGGTGATTGCCGTCGTCAAACTGGTTCTCGGCGTGCTGGTCATCGCCCTGTTCGAAAACAGCATGGCGCGTCTGCGTTTTTGCGCCACTTCACGCGTGACCTGGGCCGGTTTTGGGTTTGCGTTTTTAGCGTTCGTCTCCTTGCTGGTGGCGTGATTTAAGAGAGTTTGAGCATGTCTGAAGAAAAATTAGGTCAACAATATCTCGCGGCGCTGCACCAGGCCTTCCCGGGCGTCGTGCTGGATGAAGCCTGGCAGACCAAAGATCAGCTGACGATCACCGTCAAGGTGAACTACCTGCCGGAAGTGGTGGAGTTCCTGTACTACAAACAGGGTGGCTGGTTGTCCGTGCTGTTTGGTAACGACGAACGTCAGCTGTGCGGTCATTATGCCGTGTACTACGTGCTGTCGATGGAGCAGGGTACCAAGTGCTGGATTACCGTGCGCGTTGAAGTCGATGCCAATAAGCTGGAGTTCCCGTCCGTCACGCCGCGCGTGCCTGCTGCGGTCTGGGGCGAGCGCGAAGTGCGCGATATGTACGGTTTGATCCCGGTTGGTTTGCCCGATGAGCGTCGTCTGGTACTGCCGGATGACTGGCCGGACGAACTCTACCCGCTGCGTAAAGACAGCATGGATTATCGCCAGCGCCCCGCGCCGACTACCGATGCTGAAACCTACGAGTTCATCAACGAACTGGGAGACAAGAAAAATAATGTAGTGCCGATTGGCCCACTGCACGTCACCTCTGATGAACCCGGTCACTTCCGTCTGTTTGTTGACGGCGAGAACATCATCGACGCCGACTACCGTCTGTTCTATGTCCACCGCGGCATGGAGAAGCTGGCGGAAACCCGCATGGGTTACAACGAAGTGACCTTCTTGTCCGACCGCGTGTGCGGCATTTGCGGCTTTGCGCACAGCACCGCCTATACCACCTCCGTCGAGAACGCGATGGGCATCGTCGTGCCGGAACGTGCGCAGATGATCCGCGCCATTCTGCTGGAAGTTGAACGCCTGCACTCGCACCTGCTGAACCTCGGCCTGGCCTGTCACTTTACCGGTTTTGACTCCGGCTTTATGCAGTTCTTCCGCGTGCGTGAAACCTCCATGAAGATGGCGGAGATCCTCACCGGGGCACGTAAAACTTACGGTCTGAACCTGATCGGCGGTATTCGTCGTGATCTGCTGAAAGAGGATATGATCCAGACCCGTCAACTGGCGCAGCAGATGCGTCGTGACGTGCAGGAACTGGTCGATATGCTGCTCAGCACGCCGAACATGGAACAGCGTACCGTAGGTATTGGCCGTCTGGATCCGGAGATTGCCCGTGACTTCAGTAACGTCGGCCCGATGGTACGCGCCAGCGGCCATGCGCGTGACACCCGCGCCGATCACCCGTTTGTGGGCTATGGCCTGCTGCCGATGGAAGTTCACAGTGAACAGGGTTGCGACGTTATTTCTCGTCTGAAAGTCCGTATCAATGAAGTCTACACCGCACTGAATATGATCGACTTTGGTCTGGACAACCTGCCAGGCGGCCCGCTGGCTGTGGAAGGTTTTACCTACATTCCACACCGCTTTGCGCTGGGCTTTGCTGAAGCGCCGCGCGGGGATGACATCCACTGGAGTATGACTGGCGACAACCAGAAACTGTATCGCTGGCGCTGTCGCGCGGCGACTTACGCCAACTGGCCGACGCTGCGCTACATGCTGCGTGGCAACACCGTTTCCGATGCCCCGCTGATTATCGGTAGCCTCGATCCTTGCTACTCCTGTACCGACCGTATGACCGTGGTCGATGTGCGTAAGAAGAAGAGCAAAGTCGTGCCGTACAAAGAACTTGAGCGCTACAGCATCGAGCGTAAAAACTCGCCGCTGAAATAAGGAATCGCCATGTTTACCTTTATCAAAAAAGTCATCAAAACCGGGGCGCCGACATCGTCGTATCCGCTGGAGCCGATTGCGGTCGATAAAAACTTCCGTGGCAAACCGGAACACAATCCGCAGCAGTGCATTGGCTGTGCGGCCTGTGTGAATGCGTGCCCGTCGAACGCGCTGACGGTAGAAACCGATCTGGTTACCCATGAGCTGGCGTGGCAGTTCAATCTCGGCCGTTGCATCTTCTGCGCCCGCTGCGAAGAAGTCTGCCCGACGGCGGCAATCAAGCTGTCGCAGGAGTATGAACTGGCGGTGTGGAAGAAAGAGGATTTCCTGCAGCAGTCCCGCTTTGCGCTGTGTAATTGTCGCGTATGTAACCGCCCATTTGCGGTACAAAAAGAGATCGATTACGCCATTGCGCTACTTAAGCACAACGGCGACAGCCGTGCGGAAAACCACCGTGAGAGCTTTGAGACCTGCCCGGATTGTAAGCGCCAGAAATGCCTGGTGCCGTCTGACCGTATTGAACTGACTCGCCATATGAAAGAGGCCAGCTGATGAGCAATTTATTAGGCCCACGTGACGCCAACGGTATTCCGGTACCGATGACGGTGGATGAATCCATTGCCAGCATGAAAGCATCGCTGCTTAAAAGCATCAAGCGTTCAGCGTACGTTTACCGTGTGGACTGCGGCGGCTGCAACGGCTGTGAAATCGAAATCTTCGCTACGCTTTCTCCGCTGTTTGATGCCGAACGTTTTGGTATCAAAGTTGTACCATCACCGCGCCATGCGGATATCCTGCTGTTTACCGGCGCGGTAACGCGTGCCATGCGCTCTCCGGCGCTGCGCGCCTGGCAGTCTGCGCCAGATCCGAAAATTTGTATCTCTTACGGTGCCTGCGGTAACAGCGGCGGTATCTTCCACGACTTATACTGCGTATGGGGCGGCACGGATAAAATCGTACCGGTGGATGTGTATATTCCTGGCTGTCCGCCAACGCCTGCGGCTACGCTGTACGGTTTTGCAATGGCGCTGGGTCTGCTGGAACAAAAAATTCACGCGCGTGCGCCAGGTGAACTGGACGAACAACCGGCTGAAATTCTGCATCCGGACATGGTTCAGCCGCTGCGCGTGAAGGTGGATCGTGAAGCACGCCGTCTGGCGGGCTACCGCTACGGTCGCCAGATTGCTGATGACTATATGACACAGTTAGGGCAGGGCGAGCATCAGGTGGCGCGCTGGCTGGAAGCGGAAAACGATCCGCGTCTGACCGAGATCGTCACGCATCTTAATCATGTTGTCGAAGAGGCGCGTATCCGATGAGTGAAACGGTGGTGTTCAGTCAACTGAGCCGTAAGTTTATTGATGAGAACGATGCAACGCCCGCTGAGGCGCAGCAGGTTGTCTATTACAGCCTGGCGATTGGTCACCACCTTGGGATCATCGATTGCCTGGAAGCGGCGTTAACCTGTCCGTGGGATGAATATCTGGCGTGGATTGCCACGCTTGCCGAAGGCAGTGAAGCCCGCCGGAAAATGGAAGGCGTGCCGAAGTACGGCGAGATCGTCATCGACTTCAACCATGTGCAGATGCTGGCGCGCGCGTTCGATGATGCGCGTGCCGTGCAGACCCCGCAGCAGCAGGAGTGGAGCAAGCTGATGCTTAGCATGCTTCACGATATCCACCAGGAAAGCGCCATCTATCTGATGGTGAGGAGACATCGTGACTGACGTTTTATTATGTGTGGGTAACAGCATGATGGGCGATGACGGCGCGGGGCCGCTGTTGGCCGAAATGTGTGCTGCAAATCCTCAAGGTCAATGGGTTGTCATCGACGGCGGTAGCGCGCCGGAAAACGACATCGTCGCCATCCGTGAGTTGCGCCCGCAGCGTCTGTTGATTGTGGATGCCACCGATATGGGGCTAAATCCTGGTGAAATCCGCATTATCGATCCTGATGATATTGCCGAGATGTTCATGATGACCACCCACAACATGCCGCTGAACTACCTGGTCGATCAGCTGAAAGACGACGTTGGCGAGGTGATTTTCCTTGGCATTCAGCCGGATATTGTCGGTTTTTACTACCCGATGACACAGCCGATCAAAGATGCGGTAGATACCGTTTATCAGCGATTAGCCGGGTGGGAAGGACACGGTGGGTTCGCTGAATTAGAGGCACCGGAAGCCTGAGCCTGAGGGCACTGAATACCGGATGGTGTGTTGCATTACCACCATCCGGATAACGTCGACACCCTCGAAACAGACTATTCACCCGCTTGTTCAATAATTAATTTCCCCTGCGTAACCGATACTTTTACTGACGTGCCCGTTGGGAACCCCGCCTGTTCCAGCCAGTCTCCGTTCATCGTGAGTGAAGCATGACGGCTTATACGTCGTGTAAAACCGGTTTTGCGATCTTCATGCCGTACTCTGACATAGCTGACTTTAAAATGACGTAATGGCTTGTTGATAACCGCTTCGGCATTACCATTTTTACCAGACATAAACACTCCCTTGTTACGAATAAAACGATGGAAAACTACTGAATAAAATGCCAGTAAAAAGGCGGGAGGGCAAACCCGAAACTGGAAGGCAGATCCAGAAAATAGAATGCAAATAATGAAAGGATGAGAAGTTGATAATAGTTGGGGGGGAATATTCTCTTCTTTTACTAATACGGGAGTTATATTATATTTCGGCGTTGTTCAGGGAGGTTATATACTCGAATTATTTAGAATTTGAATATATGGGAAATTAATATACAGGAGTTATTTATGCGTTCAGGTATTCGTTTGGTAAATTTAATTATTATTTCCTCTCTTCTTAGCGGGTGCGAGACGGCGGCTGACGCGTTCTTCTCTGCGGGAGACCGATTATTTCAACCGGGGGAGTCATCAGCTGCGTCAATGCCAACCTTGTCCGTCGCTGATTTTGTCGCGCCCTATACCTTAAATCCTGTTAAAGCCAATAAGGACTATCTTGGTGAGTGGGTGAAGCTGCGGGGCGTGGTCATTGATATTCGTAAGATTAATGGTATTTCCAATGCTTATTCTTATCTTGTCAGCCTGAAAGACGAAAATAATAAAACGAACCACGTGATTCAGTTCCAGTTTGGCTCCCATAATAGTACGAATGTTGAGTCATTACAGATTGGCCGGAGCGCGACAATTATTGGTCAGGTCCACGCGTTGGGCGAAGCGCCTTTGCCGCTGCTGCAAAATCCTAAAGTTGTACAATAAAAATGATAACAGACAGCGGGTATATATATTCTGAATAATACGTGTTGCCGGATGGCAGTGTCATCCGGCAACATTGTTATTCCAGATCGGTCCCGTTGCTCGCAATCACTTTCTTATACCACCAGAACGATTTTTTGCGTTTACGCGCTAACGTGCCGTTGCCCGCGTCATCGCGGTCCACATACACAAAACCGTAGCGTTTGCTCATCTCACCGGTTGAGGCTGAAACCAGATCGATACAGCCCCAGGTGGTGTAGCCCAGCAGCGGCACGCCATCCTCAATAGCATCTGCCATAGCGCGAATGTGCTCGCGTAAATAGCTAATGCGATAGTCGTCATTGATTTCGCCGTTAGCATCGATCTCATCTTTCGCCCCCAGCCCGTTTTCCACCAGAAACAACGGCTTCTGGTAGCGGTCATACATCATATTCATGGTGATGCGCAGGCCGAGCGGATCGATGCCCCAGCCCCATTCGCTGGCGGCAATGTACGGATTACGCAGCGACTTCACCACGTTAGCGGCGCTGGTATTGCCAGTATTCATTTCAGCGGAGGCGCAGCGCGATGCGTAATAGCTAAACGAGACGAAATCGACGGTGTTTTTCAGGATATCGTCATCTCCCGCCGCTTTTTCTATCACCACGCCTTTTTCGCGAAACACACGGGCAGAGTAAGCGGGGTAAGCCCCACGCGCCTGCACATCAATAAAGAACAGGTTTTCGCGGTCTTTTTCCAGCGCGGTCCACACATCTTCCGGTTTACAGGAATAAGGATAAAAATTACCGCCCGCCAGCATACAGCCGACCTGGTTTTGCGGATTAATTTCATGGGCTAATTTAGTTGCCAGAGCGCTGGCAATCAGTTCGTGGTGGGCGGACTGATATTTCACCTGATCCTGATTCTCTCCTTCTTCAAACACCAGTCCGGCGCCAGAAAAAGGGCTGTGCAGCATAATGTTGATTTCGTTGAACGTTAGCCAGTACTTCACCAGACCGTCAAAGGCCTCGAAGCAGGTACGGGCATAGCGGGTAAAGAATTCCACCATTTTGCGGTTACGCCAGGAGCCATACTCGCTGACCAGATGCATCGGCACATCGAAGTGACACAGCGTAACTAACGGCTCAATACCGTATTTTTTACACTCGGCAAACACGGACCGGTAAAACGCGATACCCTCTTCATTAGGCGTCAGCTCGTCGCCGTTGGGGTAGAGACGGCTCCAGGCAATGGAAGTACGAAAAACCGTAAACCCCATTTCCGCCATCAGCGCGATATCTTCTTTATAGCGATGATAAAAGTCGATTGCCTGATGGCTGGGATAAAATTCGTCATCCCGCAGCGTAAAGCGTTTTTCCTGACCCAGTTTGACGGCCATGCGGTTTGTGCCGTGGGGGATCATATCGACGGTGGTCAGCCCTTTGCCGCCTTCCCGGTATGCCCCTTCAGACTGGTTGGCGGCCAGTGCGCCGCCCCATAAAAATCCTTGCGGAAAAACAGACATAGTTAACCTCAGTTCATACCAGTCAAATGCTGGCTCTATTGATATTGCCTGGTTGCGCGGCCTGGTTTTTTCTGGCCTGCGCGGCTGCATCTTCGACAGGAATATCTTCAAAGCCGAGGAGCAGTGTTAATACAAAGGAAAGCACAACCGCCAGCGCCATCACGCCAAACACCCAAACGATGGTCATCGGATTGGCTGGATCGAAAAACTGTACGCTGGTGAACAAGCCTGGAGCCGCCATGGAGTGGCTCGCCAGTCCGGCCATTCCGGCAACGGCACCGCAGATAAAGCCGCTGATAAGACTCGCAATCAGTGGGCGTTTCAGGCGGATCGCCACGCCATACAGCGCGGGTTCGGAAATGCCTGCCATGATGGCCGAGGCGGCTGCCGCTAACGCCGTCTGACGCAGTTCCGGGTTTTTGGTTTTCCATGCCACTGCCAGCGATGAACCGCCCAGCGACAAATTGGCACCGATTTCCGACGGCATCACCATGCCTTCTTTTCCGGTTTCGGCAATGGTCTGAATAATGGTTGGCGTGAAGACGCGGTGCATACCGGTCATCACCAGCAGCGGCCACAATGCGCCCATAATGGCCACCGACAGCCAGCCGAGATAGCCGTGAATGGTATAAACCAGTGCTGAAATTGCACTACCGATCCAGATACCGATCGGGCCAATGATGACGATGGCGAGTGGGGCGGCGATCAGCACGATTAGCATTGGTTTAAGGAAGTTTTTGGTTACCGCTGGAGTGATGCGATCGACCCAGCGTTCGATGTAGGACAGACACCAGGTCATGACCAGCGCCGGGATCACCGTGTAGGTGTATTTCACCGCCGTCACCGGGATCAGGGCAAACTCAACGTGCTCACCCTGCGCGGCCTTCGCCATCAGTTCGATGAAGCTGGGATGCACCAGTACGCCTGCGATGGCGATTGCCAGCGACATGTTGGTTTTGAATTTTATGGCTGCTGAGGCAGCGACCATCAGTGGCAGGAAGAAGAAGGCGCCGTCGCCGATTACGGTCAGAATAGTGAGCGTGGACGATCCTTTCACCAGCACGCCGGTCATTTCGAGGATCATTGCCAGCAGCTTGAGCATTGATCCGCCGATAATAGCCGGGATCAACGGGGACATTGTGCCGATCAGCGCGTCGAGGATCCCCGCACCAATCCGCTTCAGCGTCAGCCGAGGTTTGGTTTGCGGCTCTGCAGGTTGCATATTGGCAGGTAACAGGCTGACTACCTCGCGATACGCCTGCGAAACGGTGTTGCCGATGATCACCTGGCACTGGTTATCGCTGCGCACCACACCGAGCACGCCAGGGAGCGTCTTCAGCGTCGTGCTGTCGACCTGCGAGTCATCTTTGATAACGAAACGCAAACGGGTCATACAGTGGGTCACTGCTGTGATGTTGTCCACGCCTCCCAGAGCCGTCACAACCGAGCGCGCCAGCGCTGCATAATTTTTGGACATCGGATTTAATCCTGTTTTATCAGTAGAGTACGTTATGTTTTATCCGTTTACGTTGGTCGCTTTTCTGGGTTGATGAAACGCAGATAGGAAACCGGTTCCACAAAATCATGTTTAAATTACAAACAATAGGCAAGTTTTAATTTTGATCATTTTTTATAATTGTGACTCCGATCACCAGATGTCAGCGTTTGCAATTTAGCAGCAAGGACAGCGGCGAAACGGTGCAGTACACTGCGTCACATTGAGAGAAAAGGGATGAGTAATATGACCACGATGCTGGAGGTGGCGAAGCGTGCCGGGGTGTCAAAAGCGACGGTTTCCCGGGTGCTTTCCGGGAATGGCTATGTCAGCCAGGAAACCAAAGATCGCGTGTTTCAGGCCATTGAAGAGAGTGGTTACCGCCCTAACTTGCTGGCACGCAGTCTGGCAGCGAAAACCACGCAGACGCTGGGTCTGGTGGTAACTAACACCCTTTATCACGGCGTCTATTTCAGCGAACTGCTGTTTCATACCGCGCGGATGGCGGAAGATAAGGGACGCCAGTTGTTGCTGGCTGACGGTAAGCACAGCGCAGAGGAAGAGCGTCAGGCGATCCAGTACCTGCTCGACCTGCGCTGTGACGCGATTATGATCTATCCGCGTTTCCTTAGCGTGGATGAGATAGACGATATCATCGACGCCCACGCCCAGCCGATTATGGTGCTTAATCGGCGGCTGCGAAAAAATACCAGCCACTGCGTGTGGTGCGATCAAAAGCAAACCAGTTTTAACGCCGTTACTCAGCTCATTGCCGCCGGGCACAAAGAGATTGGTTTTATTACTGGCTCGATGGATTCGCCTACCGGCGTGGAGCGACTTTCAGGCTATAAAGACGCGCTGGCACATCATGGCATTCCGCTTAATAATGATTTGATTGTTAAAGGGAAATGGACGCCAGCCTGCGGCGCAGCGGGAGTCGATACTTTGCTTTCGCGTCAGGTTAATTTTACCGCGCTGGTGGCCAGCAATGATGATATGGCGATCGGTGCGATGAAGCAGTTGCACGCGCATGGCGTGAGCGTCCCTGCTCAGGTGTCGGTGATTGGCTTCGATGATATCGCTATCGCGCCATACACTATTCCGGCGCTTTCCAGCGTCAAAATCCCGGTAACGGAAATGATCCAGGAAACGATAGGCCGCCTGATCTTTATGCTGGATGACGGGGCGTTTACGCCGCCAAAAACCTTCACCGGTGAACTCATTCAACGCGACTCTGTTGCGCCGCTCGTTTTGCGCTGACGGCTGTCATTTGTCATCGTCACTAGTGACGATGACACGGCTTCTCTGCATTCATCAAAATAAAAAACCTTTAATAACAGTCAATTAAATTCTGGCACGATTTATGAATGCTTCGGCAGATAATCTGTCATTGCTGGAGAAATTGATGAACCGTTTCATCATTGCAGACGCCAATAAATGCATTGGTTGCCGTACCTGTGAAGTGGCCTGCGTGGTATCCCATCAGGATAACCAGGACTGCGCATCGCTGACCCCTGAAACCTTTTTACCCCGCATTCACGTCATCAAAGGCGTTAATGTCTCCACGGCGACGCTGTGTCGCCAGTGTGAAGACGCGCCGTGCGCTAACGTCTGTCCGAACGGTGCAATCAGCCGTGATAAAGGCTTTGTTCACGTGATGCAGGAGCGCTGTATTGGGTGTAAAACCTGCGTTGTGGCTTGCCCTTATGGCGCAATGGAAGTGGTCGTGCGTCCGGTTGTTCGTAACAGCGGGGCAGGTCTGAACGTCCGGGCAGAAAAAGCCGAAGCCAATAAGTGCGACCTGTGCCACCATCGTGAGGCCGGCCCTGCCTGTATGGAAGTCTGCCCGACTCACGCGCTAATTTATGTGGATCGCAATAAGCTTGAGCAACTGAGCGCTAAAAAACGCCGTCGCGCGGCGCTGGATTCCACTGCATCTTTGCTGTTCTGATATCTGAAAATCCGCGTAAAATACGTGCCGGATAAGGCGAAGCCGCCATCCGGCAAACGGACATTTCAGGGATACAATACCGCGGGAATTCATCATGACAATAAACAACCACTCCGGCGTACAGCTGCGTATTCGCGGTAAGGTACAGGGCGTCGGATTTCGCCCCTACGTCTGGCAACTGGCGCAGCGGTTACAGCTACATGGCGATGTGTGTAACGACGGTGACGGTGTGGTTGTGCGTATACAGGAAGATCCGGCAGAGTTTATTGCGCAATTGCATCAACACTGCCCGCCGCTGGCGCGCATTGACAGCGTTGAGAGCGAACCGTTCGCCTGGACGCAGCCGCCTGCCGACTTCTCGATTCGGCAAAGTGCTGGCGGCACGATGAATACGCAAATCGTTCCGGATGCCGCGACCTGTCCAGAATGTCTGGTTGAAATGAACACCCCCGGCGAACGCCGTTATCGTTATCCCTTTATCAACTGCACCCACTGTGGCCCACGGTTTACGATTATCCGCGCCATGCCCTACGATCGCCCGTTTACCGTGATGGCGTCATTCCCACTCTGTGCGCAATGCGATAATGAGTATCGTGATCCATACGACCGTCGCTTCCATGCCCAGCCCGTTGCCTGTCCGGCATGCGGTCCCCACCTCGAATGGTTTAGCGCGGGTGAGCGGGCGGAGAAAGAAGAGGCGTTGCAGGCGGCAGTATCGCGCCTGAAAGCGGGCGGTATTGTGGCCGTTAAAGGGATTGGTGGGTTTCATCTGGTGTGCGATGCACGAAATGATGACGCCGTAGCGCTGCTCAGGCTGCGCAAACACCGTCCGGCAAAACCTCTGGCAGTGATGCTGCCCGGTGATGACGGACTGCCTGAACCCGCTCGTCGTTTGCTGACAACCCCAGCCGCGCCGATCGTGTTGGTGCAGAAACGCTATGTCGCAGCATTGAGCGAGGGCATTGCGCCAGGGTTAACGGAAGTGGGTGTCATGCTGCCAGCGAATCCGTTGCAGCATTTGCTCTTACAAGAGATGAATTGTCCGTTGGTAATGACCTCCGGCAATCTCAGCGGCAGACCGCCCGCTATTACCAACGCCCAGGCGCTGGAAGATTTACACGAAATTGCCGATGGTTTCCTGCTGCATAACCGCGAAATTGTGCAGCGGATGGATGACTCTGTGGTACGCGACAGTGGCGAGATGCTGCGTCGTTCACGGGGTTACGTGCCGGATGCGGTAGCGCTGCCGCCAGGATTTCACGACGTGCCGCCGATGCTTTGCCTGGGCGCAGATCTGAAAAATACCTTCTGCCTGGTGCGTGGTGAACAGGCGGTTATCAGCCAGCATTTGGGCGATCTCAGCGATGACGGCATTCAGCAGCAGTGGCGTGATGCGCTGCGCCTTATCCAGAACATTTATGACTTTACGCCGCAGCGTATCGTGCATGATGCACACCCTGGTTATGTTTCCAGCCAGTGGGCCAGCGAAATGAATCTGCCAACCGAAACGGTGCTGCATCACCATGCGCATGCCGCTGCGTGTCTGGCCGAGCACGGCTGGTCGCTCGATGGTGGTGACGTGATTGCTCTGACGTTAGACGGTATCGGCATGGGGGAAAACGGCGCGCTGTGGGGGGGAGAGTGTTTGCGGATCAACTATCGTGAATGCGAACACCTTGGCGGCTTGCCAGCGGTAGCGCTGGCGGGGGGGGATCTGGCGGCAAAACAGCCGTGGCGCAATTTGCTCGCGCAGTGCCTGCGTTTTGTTCCTGACTGGCAGCGCTACCCGGAAACATCGGTGCTGCAACATCAAAACTGGAACGTGCTGGCACGCGCCATTGAGCGGGGGATTAACGCACCGCTGGCGTCATCGTGCGGACGGCTGTTTGATGCCGTTGCCGCCGCGCTTCAATGTGCGCCGGAATCGCTGAGTTATGAAGGTGAGGCGGCCTGCGCGCTGGAGGCGATGGCATCGCAATGTGCTGGCGTTGAGCACCCTGTCACGGTGCCGCTTGATGGCAATCAGCTGGACTTAGCGGTTTTTTGGCAGCAATGGCTGACCTGGCAGGCCAAACCTGCCGAAAGAGCGTGGGCGTTTCACGACGCGCTGGCGCGTGGGTTTGCTACCCTGATGCGTTTGCAGGCCGAAGAGTGGGGGATTAAGACGCTGGTATTCAGCGGAGGTGTGATGCATAACCGCTTATTGTCAGCCCGGCTGGCGTTTTATCTGCATGATTTTACCTTACTGTTCCCGCAGCGTTTACCGGCGGGCGACGGCGGGTTGTCGTTGGGGCAGGGCGTGATTGCCGCGGCGCGGGCGTTGGCGCAAAAATAAAAAAGCCCCGGGACTGGCGGGGCAAGAACAACAGGTCGGGGCATACCGACAAGTGGCAACGCACATCCATGTGCGTGAGGTTAATAAATCAAGCAACGGTATCCTGTACTTAAACGGGCAGCGTTTTCAGCAGCGCAAAGGCCTCTTTCATGCGGTCTTCGCTGACGACAAAGGCACATAGCTGGCCTGCGTCGTTCATCCCTCTGGCCACCATCCCTTGCGCTTCGGCGGCAATATGCCAGTTCAGATCGCGGCGCTGGGTATCCCCAGCCAGATGCAAGGGTAATTCCGGCGTTTTGACTTTTACCAGCATGGCAGGCAACTTCAATGGTGCATTGCCGCCGAGCAGGTTTTTCGCCAGATACATGGCGCTCAGCTGAATCGGTTGCAGGAACGGGAGTACCTGACCGTTAATTTCCGCACAGTCACCGAGAGCATAAATGTCCGGGTGGCTGGTTTGCAGGTAGCTGTCGACGCAGACGCCACGATTGATGTTCAATCCGGCGCGACGCGCCAGCGCGGTTTCAGGGCGCAGACCCGTAGCGGCGATCACCGCATCGACTTCTACGCTGCGGCTACGATCGAGCGTGGCGCGAATCCCCGACTCCGTTTTCTCCAGCCCCTGAAGCTGCGATTTCAGCAGCAGGTGTACGCCCATATCGGTCAGACGATGCTGTAAGCGACTGCTTACTTCTGGCGGCATCAGCGAAGCCAGAATGCTGGCGGCGTTGTCGATAAGCGTCACCGCTTTACCAGCACGACAAAAATCCATCGCCAGTTCGCTGCCAATCAAGCCGCCGCCGACAATCAGCACCCGTTGGGCGTCACGCAGTTGTGTTTCACAGGCGCGATACTCTTGTTGGCTGTTCAATGTGAGCATTAACTCACGTCCGGTAATCGGCGGTACGAAGGCCGACGCTCCCGTCGCCAGCACCAGTTTGTCGTATGGCCACTGTTGCTCCTGGCTTTTCACTACGTGAGCATCGGCATCGATGTCGGTTACCCAGGTGTGCGGAAAGAGGCGCAAATTAAACTGTTCGGCAAACTCCCCCGCCGACTGGCGGGTGAGGTCGTCTGCACGTTGCGACTGACTGATAACATGGCTGAGATCGGGCTTGTTGTACTCATCCATACTGTCTGCAGCAATCAGGGTCAGCGGGACATTTGCATCCTGCTTACGGATATTTTTGACTAACTGGCGGGCGGCGAAGCCTGAACCAATAATGACAATTCCGCGGCTCATTTTGCCTCCGTTGCCAGTACGTCAAAGACGTCTTTACCTAATGAACATTCCGGGCACAGGAAGTTATCCGGCACGTCGCTCCACGGTGTTCCCGGCGCGACATCCTGCAGCGGTTCACCTTTTGCCGGGTCGTAAATCCACTGGCATACGCTGCACTGCATGCTTGGACCAAGATCAGCGGCAGCCGCAGCGGCACAGGCGCACTCTTCCTCTTTGGTTGCCGTTTTGACGATTGTTTCCGGCAGCGGAGCAAGCGCCCACTGACGTGCGATTTCACGGCCATGCTGGCGACACAGTTCCAGCGCGTCCAGATCCGGACGCCATTTCGCTTTCAGACTCAGCGACATCTCGAAACCGGCATCCTGCAAGCGTGTGGACAAACGGTCTACCGCACCGCCGCTCCAGCCGTGTGAACCAAAGGCGCTGGCGCGTTTGTTACGAAAACGCAGGCCGGTCATCTCTTCTACCAGACCGGCGATTTTTGGCATCATTACGTTGTTCATCGTTGAAGTACCAACCAGCACGCCTTTAGAGCGGAAGACGTTAGTCAGGACTTCGTTTTTGTCGCTACGGGCGACGTTAAAGATTTTCACCGCCACGTTCGGGTCAACTTCGTTGATGCCCTGGGCAATGGCGTCCGCCATCATGCGGGTGTTGTTGGACATGGTGTCGTAGAAAATGGTGATACGGTCTTCCTGATAGTCAGCCGCCCATTTCAGATACATTTCAACGATTTGTGTCGGGTTGTCGCGCCATACGACGCCGTGGGAAGTGGCAATCATATCCACCGGCAGGTTGAAGCCGAGAATCTCAGTGATTTTCGGTGTAACCAGACGGCTGAACGGCGTCAGGATGTTGGCGTAGTAACGCTGGCACTGTTCGAACAGTTCGGTCTGGTCAACTTCGTCGTTAAACAGACGTTCATCACAGTAGTGCTGGCCGAAGGCGTCGTTACTGAACAGCACCGCATCGCCGGTCATGTAGGTCATCATGCTGTCAGGCCAGTGCAGCATCGGTGTTTCAACGAAGATCAGTTGTTTACCGTTGCCAATGTCCAGCGAGTCGCCGGTTTTCACCACGTTGAAGTTCCACTCCGGGTGGTGGTGGTGCCCGTTGATAGAGTCAATAGCGTTGGCTGTGCAGTAAATTGGGGTGTCAGGGATGCAGGACATCAGCTCAGTCAGCGCACCGGCATGGTCCTCTTCCGCGTGGTTAATGATGATGTAGTCGATATCTGCCAGGTCAATTTCACTGCGCAGGTTCTGCACGAATTCACGGCTAAACTTGTGGTCTACTGTATCGATCAGGACATTTTTTTCTTCACGGATGAGATAGCTGTTGTAGCTGCTACCGCGCAGCGTTTTATATTCAGTCCCGTGGAAATCACGAACTTCCCAGTCACGTTGGCCAACCCAATGAATGTTATTTTTAACCAGAATAGACATAGCAACCTCAGTAATTAATTCAGCGTTTTTCTAAAAAAGATGTTTTGCTTATTGCAGGTTGCGTGCCAACTTTTTATTTTGTTGATTTTAAAGGGTTTGTTTTTTAATGCCTATAAGGTGGTAGTCAAAATGACTATTCATTTTATTGTCAATATGACAATATGAATTGTCAAAATGACAATGAGGTCGTCATGAGTTTTTCCGTAGACGTGCTGGCGGGTATCGCCATTGAATTACAAAGCGGTATTGGACATCAGGACCGTTTTCAACGCCTGATAACCACCTTGCGACAGGTGCTGGAGTGCGACGCGTCGGCATTGCTGCGCTATGAGTCGCGACAGTTTATTCCGCTGGCGATCGATGGGCTGGCGCAGGACGTTCTCGGCAGGCGCTTTACCCTGGAAGGGCATCCTCGTCTGGAGGCGATTGCCCGCGCCGGGGACGTGGTTCGTTTCCCTGCCGACAGCGATTTGCCAGACCCTTACGATGGGCTGATTCCGGGCCAGGAGAGCCTGAAGGTACACGCCTGCATTGGCTTACCGCTGTTCGCCGGTCAAAATCTGATTGGCGCGTTAACGCTGGATGGCATGGAGCCCGATCAATTCGACGTTTTCAGCGATGAAGAACTTAGGCTGATTGCCGCGCTGGCGGCGGGCGCGCTGAGCAATGCGCTGCTGATTGAACAACTGGAAAGCCAGAATATGTTGCCGGGCTCGTCGACGGCCTTCGAGCAGGTGACGGAAACCCAAATGATTGGCCTGTCGCCCAATATGCTGCAGTTGAAAAAAGAGATTGAGATTGTGGCGGGATCCGATCTCAACGTACTGATTAGCGGCGAAACGGGGACCGGGAAGGAGCTTGTAGCTAAGGCTATCCATGAAGGTTCGCCGCGCGCGGTGAATCCGCTGGTGTATCTGAACTGCGCGGCGTTGCCGGAAACCGTAGCGGAAAGTGAGCTGTTTGGTCACGTAAAAGGCGCCTTTACCGGGGCTATCAGCAATCGTAGCGGTAAGTTTGAAATGGCTGACAATGGGACGCTGTTTCTCGATGAGATTGGCGAGCTCTCGCTGGCGTTACAGGCTAAGTTGCTACGTGTGTTGCAGTACGGCGATATTCAGCGTGTGGGTGACGATCGCAGCCTGCGCGTGGATGTTCGGGTGCTGGCCGCAACGAACAGTGATTTACGAGAAGAGGTGCTGGCCGGGAATTTCCGTGCGGATTTGTTCCACCGTCTGAGCGTCTTTCCCCTTTCCGTACCGCCCCTTCGTGAACGCGGCGAAGATGTGGTGCTGCTGGCCGGTTATTTTTGCGAACAATGTCGGCTGCGGCTGGGTCTTTCCCGCGTGGTGTTAAGTCCCGGCGCGCGTAGTCATCTGTTGAATTACGGCTGGCCCGGGAACGTGCGTGAGCTGGAACATGCCATTCACCGGGCGGTTGTTCTGGCAAGGGCCACCAGGGCAGGGGATGAAGTGGTGCTTGAGGCGCAGCATTTTGCCCTGCAGGATGAAACCCCGGCTCCCCAGGCAGAGGTTGTTGCGGAGATCCCGCAGCATCGCAACCTGCGTGAGGCAACGGAGTCATTCCAGCGGGAGATGATCCGCCGGGCGTTGGCGCAAAATAATCACAGTTGGGCGGCAAGTGCGCGGGCGCTGGAAACAGACGTCGCCAACCTGCACCGGCTGGCGAAACGTCTGGGGCTGAAGGATTAGAGAATACCTGCCTGATAGAAATCCTGCAGGTTGATAGCACCGGTGAGTTTACCGTTTTCATCTACCACCGGTGCGGCAGTGATTTTGCGCTTCATCAGGATCTCTTTGGCGTCAATGGCGCGGCTCTGGGCCTGCAGCGTAATGCCATTATGGGTCATTGCTTCGCTAACCTGAGTGGTGAGCGCTCCGCCGCCAACCAGCCAGCGGCGCAGGTCGCCGTCGGTAAAGACGCCTTTCACCAGCGACTCGTCGTCGCAGACTGCCACCAGGCCAAGACCCGTACGGCTTAGTTCCAGCATCGCGTCCATGACGCTGGTGGTGAGCGTCACCTGCGGAATGGCATCGTCACGGCGCATCAGATGATGCACTTTATTTAACAGACGAGCGCCCAGCGCACCCGCCGGATGCGAGCGGGCAAAATCTTCTTCGTTAAAGCCGCGCGCCTGCATCACGGCGATTGCCAACGCGTCGCCCATCATCAGAGTGTTCACGGTGCTGGAAGTCGGTGCCAGGCGCATCGGACAGGCTTCGCGCTCAACGGAAATATCCAGCACGGCTTTGGCTGCCAGACCCAGCGGTGAGGTCGGTTTTCCGGTCATTGCCAGCAGAGCGACGGATTTGTCTTCCAGGCGCGGAATGATGAGATCCAGTTCTTTTGCGCCGCCGGAGTAGGAAATAAACAGCATGACATCACGGCTTTCAATCATCCCTAAGTCGCCGTGCAGCGCTTCAGCCGGATGCACAAAAAAGGCGGGTGTGCCGGTACTGGCGAGGGTCGCGGCTATTTTTTTGCCAATATGGCCTGATTTGCCAATCCCGGAGACAATCACTTTGCCTTCGCAGTGGATGATAGTATTGGCGGCGCGGACAAAATCATCGCCCAGTCGTTCAGGCAGTCGGCTGGCTTCCTGTAGCTCCAGCATTAACGTCTGACGGCCCGCGTTCAGTAGTGCATCACTCATTGGTTTCTCCGGTTATGATCACTTCAATCCCTTTTGCTTCCAGCGCCTGACGAAACGCAGGGTCGATACCCGCATCGGTAATCAGCTTGTCGACGCTTTCCAGACTGCACACAACATTGGGGCTTTTGCGCCCAAATTTTGACGAGTCAGCCATCAGAATCACTTCGCGAGCGGCATTGCACATCGCTTTACTGACGCTAAACACCTCATTAAAGGTGGTCACGCCGGCATTGAGGTCAATGCCGTCGGTGCCCATGAAGAGTTTATCAAAGCTGAACTGCTCAAAGGCGTTTTCTGCCAGCTGACCGTGAAATGACGCAGATTTTTTGCGAAAGGTCCCGCCGGGCATCAGGATAGTTTGCTCGTTGTCCAGCTCTGAAAGGGCGTTAACAATGTGCAGACTGTTGGTCATGACGGTGATGTTGCTAAAGCGGGTGAGCATCGGCACCATCTGCAATACGGTGCTGCCCGCATCCAGAATAATCGAGTCGCCATCGTGAATAAAACGGACGGCGGCTTCGGCAATCTGCTCTTTTTTATGCGTATTGATTAGCGTTTTGTGATCGATTGGCGGGTCGGATTCGTCTTTATTTAATACCACGCCGCCATAGGTACGAATGACGGTTCCGGCATTCTCCAGAATGACCAGGTCTTTGCGAATGGTCGTGCCGGTTGTGTCAAAGTAGTGGGCCAGTTCTTCAACCGAGCATTTTCCCTGCTTTTGCAGATGCTCCAGTATGGCCGCCTGTCGCTGACGAGGTTTCATAGGCGTGATTACCCTGACTTATTAGGTTGCAAAATGATAATTTCGCAAGCTATTAGCATTCACAACGAAATTACCCATGTTTCAGTTTAAGCGCCAATGATAGTGCATTCTGCGCTAACGGATCATGGGGAAAGATCACATCAGGCTGTAAATCATCAAGATGTTTGCCCATTATCGTGGCAATTTTACCGGGCCTGGCAAATATAGTAAGACCTTTCATAAATAACGAATCGGTAACCCGCTGCTGCTCATCCAGCGCGATGGCGACCACCACGCGGGGTTTAAACCGTCCACCGGAACGACCTACGCCAACCCGACCCCGCTGGCAGAGTTGATCAAACGCCCGGTTAAAGCGGGATATTTGCCAGCCACCGAGCGCCAGTTGCAGGCACCAGGCGATAGCGGCGACGGTAATCAGTGCGGAAACCATAATGTGCTCCTTTGATTTTGCCGGATGGCGGCTGTGCCTTATCCGACCAGATGTGTGTAGGCCCGGTAAGCGCAGCGCCACCGGGCAATCATGTTTCTTAGAACATCACCTGACCACCGGTCACGTTAATGGACTGACCGGTGCAGTAAGAGGCTTTCGGGCTGGCGTAAAACAGCAGCATGTTCAGCACGTCCTGATAATCGCAGCCGCGCTTAAGCGGAACCTTATCAATGTAGTACTGCTCGACTTCGTCTGGCTTAAGGCCAAGCTTGGTCGCATATTGCGGTAATAATGACTGAAACATCGGTGATTTCAGCAGATTGCCGAGCATCAGTGAATGCACGGTGATCCCGTACTCTGCCAGATCCAGCGCCAGCGACTGGGTTAAACCTACGCCGCCAAATTTTGCCGCGCTATAGCCTGAGTTGTGTTTACTGCCCACTTTCCCTGATTTGGAGTTGATCTGGATAATGCGTCCCTGGACGCCATCGCGGATCATCAGGCGTGAAAATTCACGTGCGCAGAGAAAGTAGCCGACCAGATTCACCTGCAACGAGCGGTCGAAATCCCCAAGCTGAAAGTCGCTGATAAACGCGGCTTTTGCGATACCCGCGCTGTAAACCAGCAGATCGACGCGGCCAAATATTTCATCCACTCCGCGCGACAGCGCCAGCACACTTTGTTCGCTGGTGGCATCAGCGCCAAAACCGTAGGCGGTGCCTTCGCCAAACTCGGCGTTAATTTCCTGCGCGACGTTGGCGGCTTTATCGCTTTGGATATCCACCACCGCGACGCGGTACCCTTCTGTCGCAAGCCCACGGCAAAGGAATGCCCCCAGGGTCTGGCCTCCACCAATGACAACGGCAACCTGATTCATCTTTATCTCCTTCAATCTTAAGCAATAAACTTCAAAATACAGCCCGGTGCGATACCGTCCGGTACGGGGCCCGCAACGTGTACGGTGCCGGGAAATTCCGCTTCACTCAGTCCGTCAAAACGCAGAGTGATATGCCCCAGTTCACGTAAGTTTTGTTCCGCCACGCTGCCAACGGCTGTGACCGGGTAGTGATGCTGGCCTAGCTCAAATTGGATCCCAGCCTGCAAAGAGCCGTTCAGCTCCCCATGGCAATGGATGAAGCAAAATTCTTCGATATCCGCAGGCGCGCCTTCACGAAAGGTAATTAGCATCTGGTCGCAGAGTGCATCCGGGGCGCTCTGGCCGATGCGGGTGATGGTGGTTTCATAAATCACGGTCATTTTTGAGTGCCTCTTATTGGTAAATAAAGCCGGAAACAAACCAGGCGATGAGAACGGTCGGTGCGCCGGTCAGAAAACGACTCACCAGTACGGATGGCACACCGACGCGGACCGTGTCCTGGCGCGCTTCGGCTAGCGACAATCCGACTGGAATAAAGTCGCATGCCGCCTGAGCGTTAATGGCGAACAAGGCAGGTAGCGCCAGATGCGGAGGAATGTTCCCCAAACCAATCTGTACGCCGATCAGGACGCCGATAACCTGGGCGATGACCGCACCAGGGCCGAGGAAAGGGGACAGCAGCGGGAAAGAGCAGATCAGCGCCAGGGTTACCAGCCCCAGCGGATGGCTGGCCAGCGGTGCGAGTCCATGGGCAATCCAGTCCCCCAGGCCAGACGCCATAATGATGCCGATCAGCGCCGAGACGAACGCCATAAACGGCAGAATGGTTTTCAGGACGGTATCGATAGTGTCTCGCCCGGCCTGAAACAGAACCGCAACGGCTGAACCCATTCCCATGCCGACTTTTGCCAGCAGACCGTCGCTTTGTTCGGTAATTTTCTTGCTGGTGTCGTACTCGCGACCCATCGTGCTGTTTGCTGGCGTTGGCGCAGCGGATGCTTCACCGACGACGGTAATGTTTTCTTCTTTCACGCCAGAGACATAGATATCTTCGATAATATATTGGGCCAGCGGACCTGATTTACCCGTCGCGTGAATATTCACTGTTGGTATACGGCGTTTTGGATAGATCCCGCAGCGCAGCGTGCCGCCGCAGTCGATGATCGCCACGCCAATTTCGTTCTCTGGCGGCTCGCCTTCTTTGAAGCCATCAACGGCCTGCCAACCTGTCAGGCTGGCTATCCTGTCGACAATTGCGGGGCGAGTCCCGGCGGTGATATAGACAATTTTCTTGCCTGGCTCGGCATCCAGTTCAAGCGGGCCGCCCCAGCCGCCGGTGCCTTTTTCAATACGAATACGCGTCATGATGCTGCTCCCGCCAGATGTACTTTCTGCTCAAGTTGAATGCCCATTTTTTTCTCAAAGATGGTGGTGGTGAAATCGGTCACCCAGCCGCGGAAGAAGTTGGTCACCAGGCCGACCAGCAAATAGCTCACCGCCAGCGGGCCGAGCGGAAGACCCAGCGTGGTCAGTCCGCTGGCGATCCCCAGATAGACGAACAGCTCACCGGGGTTGATGTGGGGAAATAAGCCGTTCATTGAATGGCAGCTGTAAGAGGCGGCTGCGTAGTAGCTGGGCTTGAACTTTTCCGGCATAAAGCGGCCCAGGCTCAGTGTCATAGGATTACAAAACACAAATGTGCCGATGCACGGCAGCAGTAGATAGCGGGACAGCGGGTTTCCGGCGCAGCGCTGGGCAAAACGTTCAATACGTTGCTGACCGATAAAGTTAATCAGCGCATTCATGATGACCAGCAGACTGATCAGCAGAGGCAGAATACCGGTCACCATGCCGGTAAACACCTCTCCGCCTTTCTGGAACAATCCGATAAACCACTCAGCACCGAGTGTGATGGTGTCGATCATTATTCTCTCCTGTAGGGGTTTTAGTTATCTTGCCAAACGGTAACTAATTTTAATCAGATCGAAAGATTTAAAAGTGTTATTTTGATCGCAAAATGAAAGATAAATATTTTAATTTGAAAGATTGTGCGTGAGAACGCGCAAATGTGCCGGTCAGGAGTGCAAGAGGGGGGAAATTCTGTGAAGGAGAGCGACTACTGCTTCCTTGTGTGGCGGAGGATGCTTTACCATACTTCTCCCAGGCTGAATTTGTTTAATGGATGTCTCATGTTCAAGCGTCGTTATGTAGCGTTACTTCCCCTTTTCGTATTGCTTGCTGCTTGTAGCAGCAAACCTAAACCTTCAGAGACTCAAACGACTACGGGTACGCCATCCGGCGGCTTCCTGCTTGAGCCACAGCACAATGTCATGCAAACGGGCGGCGATTTTGCCAATAATCCGAACGCGCAGCAGTTCATCGAGAAAATGGTGAATAAGCACGGCTTTGACCGCCAGCAGTTGCAGGAGATCCTGTCGCAGGCCAAGCGTCTGGACTCGGTATTGCGTTTGATGGACCGCCAGGCGCCGACGACTCAACCGCCAGCCGGACCTAACGGTGCATGGCTGCGGTATCGTAAACAGTTCATCACTCCGGATAACGTACAAAACGGTGTGGCCTTCTGGAACCAATATGAAGATGCGCTGAACCGTGCATGGCAGGTCTACGGCGTACCGCCGGAAATTATCGTTGGCATTATTGGCGTAGAGACTCGCTGGGGCCGCGTGATGGGTAAAACGCGGATTCTGGATGCGCTGGCGACGTTGTCGTTTAACTATCCTCGTCGCGCGGAATATTTCTCTGGTGAACTGGAAACCTTCCTGCTAATGGCGCGAGATGAAAGCGACGATCCGCTCGATTTGAAAGGTTCTTTCGCAGGGGCGATGGGCTACGGCCAATTTATGCCATCTTCCTATAAGCAATATGCCGTTGATTTCAATGGCGATGGTCACATTAACCTGTGGGATCCGGTTGATGCTATCGGTAGCGTGGCGAACTATTTCAAAGGCCACGGCTGGGTGAAAGGCGATATGGTTGCGGTTCCGGCGAATGGCCAGGCGCCTGGGCTGGCGAACGGCTTTAAAACCCAGTACAGCATTTCTCAGCTTGCCGCCGCAGGCCTGACGCCGCAGCAGTCCCTGGGTAATCATCAGCAGGCCAGCCTGCTGCGACTGGATATCGGTACCGGTTATCAGTATTGGTATGGACTGCCGAACTTCTACACCATCACCCGCTATAACCACAGTACCCACTATGCTATGGCCGTGTGGCAATTGGGTCAGGCGGTCGCGCTGGCGCGCGTGCAGTAATCATTTGTTATCGGTCTACAGGGGCAATTCCTTGTAGACCGAATAGGCTATCCTGGTGCGTTATCCGGTACTCTTTTGAATGCGGTTTATCTATTTTCTGAATGCCCCTCGTAAAATTGTCTCCTCATCCCCATCTTGGTTATGAAAGTGCTATCTTGTCCGGCATATTTTTTTAACTGACAGAGGCTGAAATGACCGACAGTGAACTGATGCAGTTAAGCGAGCAGGTTGGCCTGGCGTTGAAAGCGCGCGGGGCAACCGTGACGACGGCGGAATCCTGCACCGGCGGCTGGGTAGCTAAAGCAATTACGGATATTGCCGGCAGCTCCGCCTGGTTTGAACGCGGGTTTGTGACCTACAGCAATGAAGCCAAAGCGCAGATGATTGGCGTGCGCGAAGAGACGCTGGTCCAGCATGGGGCGGTGAGCGAACCTGTGGTGGTGGAGATGGCGATTGGCGCGCTAAAAGCGGCCCGCGCGCATTTCGCTGTTTCGATTAGCGGTATTGCGGGGCCAGATGGCGGCAGTGAAGAAAAGCCCGTGGGGACGGTATGGTTCGCTTTTGCCAGCGCGAGCGGCGAGGGGATTACTCGCCGGGAATGCTTCAGCGGCGATCGCGATGCGGTACGTCGACAGGCGACCGCCTACGCGTTACAAACCCTGTGGCAACAATTTCTACAAAATACTTGATACTGTATGAGCATACAGTATAATTGCCCCAACAGAACATTATCTATCACGTTTCGCGGTTTAACCCGAAAGCGGCATGACAGGAGTAATTAATGGCTATCGACGAAAACAAACAGAAAGCGTTGGCGGCAGCGCTGGGTCAGATCGAAAAGCAATTCGGTAAAGGCTCCATCATGCGCCTGGGTGAAGACCGTTCCATGGATGTGGAAACCATCTCCACTGGTTCGCTTTCTCTGGATATCGCATTGGGCGCGGGCGGTTTGCCAATGGGCCGTATCGTTGAAATCTACGGGCCTGAATCTTCCGGTAAAACGACGCTGACCCTGCAGGTTATTGCTGCCGCACAGCGCGAAGGTAAAACCTGTGCGTTCATCGATGCTGAACACGCGCTGGATCCCGTCTATGCGCGCAAGCTTGGCGTTGATATCGACAACCTGCTGTGCTCTCAGCCTGATACCGGTGAACAAGCGCTGGAAATCTGTGATGCGCTGGCGCGCTCCGGTGCGGTTGACGTTATCGTTGTCGACTCCGTTGCCGCATTGACGCCGAAGGCAGAAATCGAAGGCGAGATTGGTGACTCTCACATGGGCCTTGCGGCACGTATGATGAGCCAGGCCATGCGTAAGCTGGCCGGTAACCTGAAGCAGTCCAACACGCTACTGATTTTCATCAACCAGATCCGTATGAAGATTGGCGTTATGTTCGGTAACCCGGAAACCACCACCGGTGGTAACGCCCTGAAATTCTATGCTTCTGTTCGCCTGGATATCCGTCGTATTGGCGCGGTGAAAGAAGGCGACAACGTGGTTGGTAGCGAAACCCGTGTTAAGGTCGTGAAAAACAAAATTGCAGCGCCGTTCAAACAGGCTGAATTCCAGATTCTTTACGGTGAAGGTATCAACTTCTACGGCGAACTGGTTGATTTGGGCGTGAAAGAGAAGCTGATTGAAAAAGCCGGTGCATGGTACAGCTACAACGGTGAGAAAATTGGTCAGGGTAAAGCGAATGCCACTAACTGGCTGAAGGAAAACCCGGCAACTGCGAAGGAAATTGAGAAGAAAGTACGCGAGTTACTGCTCAATAACCCGGATTCAAAACCAGACTTCTCTGTTGATGACAGCGGTGAAGATGTAAAAGAAACGAACGAAGATTTCTGATAATCTGACGTTATCGCACATAGAAGGGCTGCATACGATGCAGCCCTTTTCCATTTCTGAAGGCTCACTATGACAGAAGCAACTTCCCGCCGCTCCGCTTATTCCCGACTTCTTGACCGCGCTGTACGTATACTGGCGATGCGCGATCACAGCGAGCAGGAACTGCGGCGTAAGCTGGCCGCTCCGGTGATGGGAAAAAATGGACCGGAAGACATTGATGCAACGCCGGAGGATTACGACAAGGTCATCGCCTGGTGTATTGAAAGTCGTTATCTGGATGATGACCGCTTCGTTCAGCAGTTTATCTCCAGCCGTAGCCGTAAAGGTTATGGACCCGCGCGTGTGCGTCAGGAATTAAACCAAAAAGGGATTTCGCGGGAAGCCGTTGAACGAGCCATGCGCGAGTGTGAAATTGACTGGGCAGCACTTGCGCGCGCGCAGGCCATTCGTAAATACGGAGAACCTTTACCTGTAGATTTTTCAGATAAGGTAAAGGTCCAGCGCTTTTTGCTCTACCGTGGCTATCTGATGGAAGATATTCAGGCAATATGGCGAAATTTTGACGATTGAGCGCATACGGGATTTTACTTCCCAGTAAAGAAAACTTATCTTATTCCCACTTTTCGATTGCCAGAGGCGCAGTTTACGTGCCGATGCTGGTAATGACATTTCGTTAGCTTGATTTCTTCAGGATAATTATGAGCAAGAGCACCGCTGAGATCCGTCAGGCGTTTCTCGATTTTTTCCATAGTAAAGGACATCAGGTAGTTGCCAGCAGCTCCCTGGTACCGAACAATGACCCTACTTTGTTGTTTACCAACGCCGGGATGAACCAGTTCAAGGATGTGTTCCTTGGCCTCGACAAGCGTAATTATTCCCGCGCAACCACCTCGCAGCGTTGCGTGCGGGCGGGCGGTAAGCACAACGACCTGGAAAACGTCGGTTACACTGCACGTCACCATACTTTCTTCGAAATGCTGGGCAACTTCAGCTTCGGCGATTATTTCAAACATGATGCTATTCAATACGCATGGGAACTGCTGACCGGTGAAAACTGGTTTGCCCTGCCAAAAGAGCGTCTGTGGGTCACCGTCTATGAAACTGACGATGAAGCCTATGAAATCTGGGAAAAAGAAGTCGGCATTCCGCGCGAACGTATCATCCGTATCGGTGATAACAAAGGCGCGGCTTATGCTTCCGACAACTTCTGGCAGATGGGTGATACCGGCCCTTGCGGTCCGTGCACCGAAATTTTCTACGACCATGGCGACCACATTTGGGGTGGCCCTCCGGGAAGCGCAGAAGAAGATGGCGATCGCTACATTGAGATCTGGAACATCGTCTTCATGCAGTTCAACCGTCAGGCTGACGGTACCATGGAACCGCTGCCGAAGCCGTCCGTGGATACCGGTATGGGCCTTGAGCGTATTGCGGCCGTGCTGCAACACGTTAATTCCAACTATGAAATCGACCTGTTCCGTTCACTGATTGAGTCCGTGGCGAAAGTCACCGGCGCGACCGATCTGAGCAACAAGTCGCTGCGCGTTATCGCTGACCATATCCGCTCCTGTGCATTCCTGATTGCCGATGGCGTTGTCCCGTCGAATGAAAACCGTGGTTATGTGCTGCGTCGTATCATTCGTCGCGCGGTACGTCATGGCAACATGCTGGGCGCGAAGGATACCTTCTTCTACAAGCTGGTTGGTCCGCTGGTGGACGTCATGGGCTCCGCAGGTGAAGAACTGAAGCGTCAGCAGGCTATGGTTGAGCAGGTTCTGAAAACCGAAGAAGAGCAGTTTGCGCGTACACTGGAGCGTGGTCTGGCGCTGCTGGATGAAGAACTGGCAAAACTGTCCGGCGATACACTGGATGGTGAAACCGCATTCCGTCTGTATGACACTTACGGTTTCCCGGTTGACCTGACGGCGGACGTTTGCCGCGAGCGCAACATTAAGGTTGACGAAGCGGGCTTTGAAGCCGCAATGGAAGAACAGCGCCGCCGCGCGCGTGAAGCCAGCGGCTTCGGCGCAGACTACAATGCGATGATTCGTGTTGATGGCGCCTCTGAATTTAAAGGCTACGAACACCTGGAACTGAACGGCAAAGTGACCGCGCTGTTTGTTGATGGTAAAGCGGTAGACGCAATTAACGCAGGTCAGGACGCAGTTGTCGTACTGGATCAGACTCCGTTCTATGCGGAATCTGGTGGTCAGGTTGGCGACAAGGGTGAACTGAAAGGCGCAGGCTTCGCGTTTGCCGTGAGCGACACGCAGAAATATGGCCAGGCCATTGGTCACATTGGTAAGCTGTCTGCGGGTTCTCTGAAAATTGGCGATGCAGTACAGGCTGATGTTGATGACACTCGTCGTGCGCGCATTCGCTTGAACCACTCCGCAACGCACCTGATGCACGCGGCGCTGCGCCAGGTACTGGGCACGCATGTGGCACAGAAAGGCTCGTTGGTTAACGATAAAGTGCTGCGCTTCGACTTCTCTCATACTGAAGCTATGAAGCCTGCTGAAATCCGTGCCGTTGAAGATCTGGTGAATGCGCAAATTCGTCGCAATCTGCCGATTGAAACGAACATCATGGATCTCGAAGCGGCGAAAGCCAAAGGCGCAATGGCGCTGTTTGGCGAGAAATATGACGACCACGTGCGTGTTCTGAGCATGGGGGATTTCTCTACCGAACTGTGTGGTGGTACTCATGCCAGCCGTACGGGTGATATCGGTCTGTTCCGTATTGTGTCCGAGTCAGGCACTGCGGCGGGCGTTCGTCGTATCGAAGCTGTGACCGGTGAAGGTGCTATCCAAACCGTGCATGCTGAGAGCGATCGCTTAAGCGATATTGCGCAGCTGCTGAAAGGCGATAGCCAGAATATTGGTGACAAAGTTCGTTCCGTGCTGGAGCGTACGCGTCAACTCGAAAAAGAATTGCAGCAATTGAAGGAACAGGCTGCGGCGCAGGAGAGTGCAAATCTCTCCAGCAAAGCGGTTGATATCAATGGCGTGAAGCTGCTGGTCAGCGAACTCGCGGATGTTGAGCCGAAAATGTTGCGTACCATGGTTGATGATCTGAAAAATCAACTGGGGTCTACCGTTATCGTTCTGGCAACGGTAGTGGAAGGTAAGGTTTCTCTGATTGCTGGTGTGTCTAAGGACGTGACAGATCGCGTGAAAGCAGGGGAGCTGGTTGGAATGGTCGCTCAGCAGGTAGGCGGTAAGGGTGGTGGTCGTCCGGACATGGCGCAAGCCGGTGGTACGGATGCTGCGGCTCTGCCAGCAGCGTTAGCCAGTGTGAAAGGCTGGGTCAGCGCAAAACTGTAATAATTATAAGCGTAAGTCGACGCTGCGGACTTCAATCCGCAGCGTTTGTATCAACGCTATCGACAACGATAAAGTCAGGTTGAAGTTGTGTATATCGGCTAAACTTAGGTTTAACAGAATGTGATGCCGTGACTGCTTACACTTAGGTGTTTGTCATCGCTTACTTTTTGGCGTTATATGATGGATAATGCCGGGATACAGAGAGACCCGACTCTTTTAATCTTTCAAGGAGCAAAGAATGCTGATTCTGACTCGTCGAGTTGGTGAGACCCTCATGATAGGCGATGAGGTCACCGTGACAGTTTTAGGGGTGAAGGGCAACCAGGTGCGCATTGGCGTAAACGCCCCGAAAGAAGTTTCTGTCCATCGTGAAGAGATCTACCAGCGTATCCAGGCTGAAAAATCCCAGCAGTCCAGTTACTAAGGTTTTCGCGTCTCACCTTTCTGGTGAGGCGCAACCTGATTGAATTATCCCTTTTCTTCTCTTTTCTTCTTCGTCTTCCTCATTTTTTCGATTCCCATCCGCGTATTGCCTTTCCCTGCGATTTTTCCGTTTGTTCATTGCCTCAGGAAATTGCCAATTTATCTGTTGATAAAACACTCTTTTTGCCGTTTTTGCAGACTAATTGCGCGTGAAATGTGCAAACGATAAAAGCGCTGGAAAAATTGTTTGACTTATAAGTCCCAGAAAGTAATATGTGCGCCACGCAGCGACGATGAGCAGAAACAAGTTCTTCGAAGCACTCGCAAGAGGCGTGTTGGTGAGGTGGCCGAGAGGCTGAAGGCGCTCCCCTGCTAAGGGAGTATGCGGTCAAAAGCTGCATCCGGGGTTCGAATCCCCGCCTCACCGCCATTTGCATCCGTAGCTCAGCTGGATAGAGTACTCGGCTACGAACCGAGCGGTCGGAGGTTCGAATCCTCCCGGATGCACCATATTATTTGATAGCGCTTTAGCAGCGGCATCAAATCTGCAGTAAAGTAAGTTTCCCTGACGCATCCGTAGCTCAGCTGGATAGAGTACTCGGCTACGAACCGAGCGGTCGGAGGTTCGAATCCTCCCGGATGCACCATCTTCTCCGAGATAACAGCAAAACTGTTGTTTCATGGTCTGCGAGATAATCGCGAGCACCAGGGAGGATAACGTTGCTTCAGCAACGGCCCACAGGGCGAGGCGCAGCCGAGTAATCCTCCCGGATGCACCATCTCTTACTTGATATCGCTCATTACGATATCAATATCGGCAGTAAAGCAAGTTTCCCGATGCATCCGTAGCTCAGCTGGATAGAGTACTCGGCTACGAACCGAGCGGTCGGAGGTTCGAATCCTCCCGGATGCACCATCTTCTCCGAGATAACAGCAAAACTGTTGTTTCATGGTCTGCGAGATAATCGCGAGCACCAGGGAGGATAACGTTGCTTAAGCAACGGCCCGCAGGGCGAGGCGCAGCCGAGTAATCCTCCCGGATGCACCATCTTACTTGATAGCGCTTTAGCAGCGATATCAAGTCTGCAGTAAAGCAAGTTTCCCTGATGCATCCGTAGCTCAGCTGGATAGAGTACTCGGCTACGAACCGAGCGGTCGGAGGTTCGAATCCTCCCGGATGCACCATCTTCTCCGAGATAACACCCGGATGCACCATCTTCTCTCCTTTGAATCATTTCCACATACTCCCGGAACACCCCTTAATTCGCTGTCAGCGACAAAATCAATCAATTACGATAAAATAACGTCTGGTCATTCGGCTTGTGAGAAGACGATGTACGAACGTTATGCGGGTTTGATTTTTGATATGGATGGCACCATCCTGGATACCGAGCCAACGCACCGTAAGGCGTGGCATGAGGTATTGGGGCATTATGGATTACGTTTTGATGAACAAGCCATGGTCGCCCTCAATGGCTCCCCAACGTGGCGTATTGCCCAGTCGGTAATTGAATTGAATCATGCCGATCTTGACCCTCATGCATTGGCGCGTGAAAAAACCGACAAGGTGAGAAGCATGCTGCTGGATAGCGTCCAGCCTTTGCCATTGGTTGACGTCGTGAAAGCCTGGCATGGTCGTCGTCCTATGTCGGTAGGTACGGGGAGTGAAAGCGCGATTGCGGAAGCTCTGCTCGCACACCTTGGGCTGCGTCGCTATTTTGATGCTGTAGTCGCAGCCGATCACGTACAACACCATAAACCTGCTCCTGATACGTTTTTGCTCTGTGCCGAACGTATGGGTGTTTCTCCGGCGCGCTGTGTCGTATTTGAAGATGCCGATTTTGGGCTGCAGGCGGCGCGTGCCGCAGGAATGGACGCGGTGGATGTCCGGTTATTGTGAGTGATGGACTATCGCTCCTGTCACTGTTTGCCAGCAGTTTTCTCAGCGCTACGCTATTACCCGGCAATTCTGAAGTTGTTTTAGTTGCTTTGCTGGTCTCTGGGGTAAGTCATCCCTGGGTCTTAGTCTTAACAGCAACAATGGGTAATAGCCTTGGAGGGTTAACTAACGTTATCCTTGGGCGTTTCTTTCCATTGCGTAAAACATCGCGCTGGCAAGAAAAAGCCACTGGCTGGCTGCGGCGCTATGGCGCTGTCACACTATTATTAAGCTGGATGCCGGTTGTGGGTGATTTACTGTGCCTGTTAGCTGGATGGATGCGCATCTCGTGGGGTCCAGTACTTTTTTTCTTATGCCTTGGCAAGGCGCTGCGCTATATAGTTGTCGCAGCGGTTACGACGCAAGGCATTATGTGGTGGCACTAATTGTGTTGTGAGATAGCCTTCAGGGTAACCAATACCATTATGCTAATTAAAACGATTTTGACAGGCGGGAGGTCAATTTGATCCCGGACGTATCACAGGCGCTGGCCTGGCTGGAAAACCATCCTCAGGCGTTAAAGGGGATTCAACGTGGGCTGGAGCGCGAAACGCTGCGCGTTAATGCAGATGGGTCATTAGCAACGACAGGCCATCCTGAGGTGTTAGGCTCAGCGCTAACGCATAAATGGATAACCACTGACTTTGCCGAAGCGCTGCTGGAGTTTATCACGCCTCCAGGCGACGACATTGAGAAAATGCTCACGTTCATGCGCGACCTGCATCGGTATACCGCCAGGAACCTGGGCGACGAGCGTATGTGGCCGTTGAGCATGCCTTGCTATATTGCCGAAGGTCAGGATATCGAACTGGCGCAGTACGGTACGTCGAATACTGGTCGTCTGAAAACGCTGTACCGTGAAGGCCTCAAAAACCGTTACGGCGCGTTGATGCAGACTATCTCCGGCGTACACTACAATTTCTCATTGCCGATGGCTTTCTGGCAGGCGAAATGTGGCGTAACGGACGGCGAAGATGCTAAAGAGAAGATCTCCGCGGGTTACTTCCGTCTGATCCGCAACTACTACCGTTTTGGTTGGGTGATCCCGTATCTGTTTGGCGCCTCTCCGGCCATTTGTTCCTCTTTCCTGCAAGGAAAACCGACAACCCTGCCGTTTGAAAAAACCGACTGTGGGATGTATTACCTGCCGTATGCGACGTCGCTGCGTCTGAGTGATTTGGGCTATACCAATAAGTCGCAAAGCAATCTCGGAATTACGTTTAACGATTTGCATGAGTATGTGGCAGGATTAAAGCGCGCGATTAAAACCCCTTCCGAGGAGTACGCGGCGATCGGTCTGGAGAAGGACGGTAAGCGTCTGCAAATCAACAGCAACGTTCTGCAGATTGAAAATGAGCTGTATGCGCCTATTCGCCCGAAACGCGTCACTCGTCGTGGCGAAACGCCTTCTGACGCGCTTCTGCGTGGCGGTATTGAGTACATCGAAGTTCGTTCACTGGATATCAACCCGTTCTCACCGATCGGCGTGGACGAGCAGCAGGTGCGTTTCCTCGATCTGTTTATGGTCTGGTGTGCGCTGGCCGATGCCCCGGAAATGAGCAGCGATGAATTGCTGTGTACGCGTAAAAACTGGAATCGTGTGATTCTCGAAGGTCGTAAGCCTGGGCTGACGTTAGGTATTGGCTGTGAAACAGCCCAGTTCCCGCTGCCTAAGGTAGGGAAAGATCTGTTCCGTGATCTGAAACGCGTGGCACAAACGCTGGACAGCATCGATGGGGGAGAGGAGTATCAAAAGGTCTGTGATGAACTGGTTGCCTGTTTTGACAACCCAGAACTGACTTTCTCTGCCCGCATCCTACGGTCTATGATTGATGAAGGCATTGGCGGCACGGGTAAAGCGCTGGGTGAGGCTTACCGAAATCTGCTGCGTGAAGAGCCGTTAGAAATATTGCAGGAAGCGGAATTTATTGCTGAAACCGAGGCTTCAAAGCGTCGTCAGCAGGAGATCGAAGCGGCTGATACTGAGCCGTTTAGCGTGTGGCTGGAAAAGCACGCTTGATACAAAAGAAAAAGGCCACTCGGGAGTGGCCAAAATTTCATCTCTGAAAACAGGGATGATGATAACAAATGCGCGTCTTTCATATACTCAGACTCGCCCCGGAACAAAGAGTTCAGATTATTTTCAAAAAATTTATCGGAGGTGGCTAAATGCCGTTGTTAGATAGTTTTACTGTCGATCACACCCGGATGGAAGCTCCCGCGGTCCGGGTTGCAAAAACGATGAACACCCCGCATGGCGACGCAATCACCGTGTTTGATCTGCGTTTCTGCATTCCGAACAAAGAAGTGATGCCTGAGAAAGGTATCCACACGCTGGAACACCTGTTTGCAGGTTTTATGCGTAACCATCTCAACGGCAACGGCGTGGAGATTATCGATATCTCTCCGATGGGATGCCGCACTGGCTTTTACATGAGCCTGATTGGTACGCCAGACGAGCAGCGTGTTGCCGACGCGTGGAAAGCGGCGATGGCGGACGTGCTGAAAGTGCAGGATCAAAACCAGATCCCGGAGCTGAACGTTTACCAGTGTGGCACGTATCAGATGCACTCTCTTAGCGAAGCACAGGATATCGCACGTCATATTCTGGAGCATGATGTACGCGTTAACAGCAATGAAGAGCTGGCGCTGCCGAAAGAGAAACTGCAGGAACTGCATATTTAGTCATACTGATTAGTTGTTCCAGTATTTAAATTAACCTCGGCTTATAACCGGGGTTTTTTATTGCCTCCCGTAAACCATCTCCCTGGGAGGTGGTTTACGGGGCAATAAAAAAGGGATCCGCAGATCCCTTTTATCAGATATTTAGTGCGCGCCGCCGCCGCCGCCGCCCGCACCGAAGGGTGGCTTGGCAAACCACACCAGGCCAAGCAAGACCAGGAAGATCCCCGCCGACATCCAGAAGATTTCGTTGGCGGAAATAATCAGCCCCTGATTGGTGATCTGCTGGGCTATCCAGCCTGACGCCTGCTGGTGCGTCATCCCTAAATCCTGCAGCTTATCGTACATTGCCTGCGCGTTTGGATTGTAGGGATTAACGGATTCCGTTAACTGCGCATGGTGAAGTGACTCACGGTTAGTCCACATCGTCGTCGTAATTGATGTGCCAATAGAGCCGGCCAGCGTTCGCGTAAAGTTCGACAAACTTGATGCCGCGGCCAGACGCTCAGGTGGTAAGCCGGACAGCGTGATAGTCGTCAGCGGCATAAAGAAGCAGGCTACCGCGAAACCCTGAATAAACTGTGGCCAGGCCGATGCGCCAAAGTCCATACCTGGTTCGAACGTCCACGCACGCCAGTAGAAACAGACGGCGTACATAATAAAACTGAACGTGACTAACCGACGCATATCAAGCTTGTGCGCGAAGCGGCCGATAATCGGCGATAAGATCACCGGAATCACCCCAACCGGCGCTGACGCCAGACCGGCCCAGGTTGCCGTATAGCCGTATACCTCCTGCAACAGCTGCGGCAGCAGGACGATTGCGCCGAAGTAGAGCATATAGGCCAGACTGATACACAGACAGCCGATGGTAAAGTTGCGCGACTTAAACAGCGAGAGGTCGACAATGGGGTGCTCGTCAGTAAGCTCCCAGACGATCAGGAAGCTGATGGCGACAACGGCGACCACCGTCAGGATGATAATCTCCTGAGAGGCGAACCAGTCCAGCTCTTTGCCGCGGTCGAGCATAATCTGCAAACTGCCGATACCAATGACCAGCAGGGCCAGACCAATGGCATCGATGCGCCGCTGCTCGGTTTTGGTTTCCCGACCGCGCAGGGTTTGCAGAGTCATCAATACCACCGCAGCACCGATTGGCACGTTGATGAAAAATATCCAGCCCCAGTGATAGTTGTCGCTGATATAGCCCCCAAGAATAGGGCCACATATCGGGGCAACAATCACCGTCATCGACCATAGCGCCAGGGCGATGGAACGCTTGGCGGGAGGATAGTTATTCAGCAACAAGCTTTGTGACAGTGGAATTAATGGACCGGCGACAATCCCCTGGATTACGCGGAAGAAAATCAGCATGTTCAGGCTGGTGGACATCCCGCATGCCCATGACGCAATGACGAAGGCGATAGTTGACCACATGAATAGCCTTACTTCGCCAAAACGCTTTGCCAGCCAGCCGGTGATCGGAATCGAGATAGCGTTCGCCACCCCGAATGAGGTGATCACCCAGGTTCCCTGGCTCAGTGAAGAGCCGAGGTTCCCGGCGATAGTGGGGATCGCCACGTTAGCAATGGTGGAGTCCAGCACCTGCATGAATGTCGCCAGGGACAGCGCGATCGTCATAATGACGAGCTGCGCGCCTTCCAGCGGTTTTTGCTGTTGCATCACACGCACCTTTGAATTAGCCCGCGTTGGCCTGCACGATCTCTTCGATCATCTTATTGACCGGAGCAAGGTTGATTTCCCGTGCATTACTTTCTGATACCGGCGTGGTGCGAACCTGGCTTGCCAGAATTTGTCCGTCACGATTTGAGGTATCTACCTTAACCAGCGTAGATAAACCGATACGCAGCGGATGCTGCGCCAGCTGCTGTGCATCCAGTTCAATACGCACCGGCAGACGCTGGACGACTTTGATCCAGTTACCCGTTGCGTTTTGTGCTGGCAGCAGGGAAAAGGCGCTGCCCGTACCCATATCCAGCCCGACAACCTTACCGGTATATTTCACGTCATCGCCGTAAATATCGCTGATAACGGTCGCCGGTTGACCGATACGCATGTGCGCGAGCTGTGTTTCTTTGAAGTTGGCATCCACCCACAGGTTAGTGGCTGGAACGACCGCCATCAGCGGCGTGGTCGGGCTAATTTGCGCACCCGGCTGCACGGAACGACGGGAAACATAGCCAGTCATTGGGCTGACGATTCGGGTTCGTTCCAGCGCCAGCCAGGCATTGCGCACTTCAGTGGCCGCCTGTTGCACGGCGGGCTGGTCTTCCAGCTTACTGCCGAGAATCATCGCCTGGTTGGCATTATATTGTTGGATAGCGACATCAAGCTGAGCCTGAGCGCTGGCGACGGCATCACGCGCATGTTGCAGCTCTTCGCGGCCAATCAGGTTGGCGTTGCCCAGCGGGACACGGCGATTAAAGTCGCTTTGTGCCTGCGCCAGCGCGGTTCTCTGCACTTCAATGCTTGCCTGTAACTGCTTGCTATTGATCATCAACTGGTGCGTCTGACGCACGCTGGAAGCCAGCGCAGTTTTGGCTTTTTCAAATGCCTGCTTTGCGTCCGTCTGGTCGAGGGTGACCAGCACATCGCCTTGTTTTACAAAGTCAGTGTTATCAGCCCAGACTTTCGTCACGCTGCCTGATACCTGCGCCATGATTTGAACCTGGTTCCCTGCCACGTACGCATCGTCTGTCTCTTCGACATGACGCAGTACTAAAAACCAATAAATCCCATATGCCACGGCAATAATAATAAAGAGCAAGGTCAGAAGAAGCAGCATACTTTTACGTTTGCCATTCTTCTTGACCGGTTGCTGCGGGGTTTGAGTCTCCGCATTTACGCTCATGTTGTTCTCCACGATCTTCTTTTTTTTTCACATCGGCTGAGCCGACCTGTTTATCAGACAGGCCAGCAGTATGCGTGCTGGCCTGTCGGTTTTTTCATTTATAAATCTGGATTTCTGAGCGAGTCGGCGCGTTAGCGCAACGCTTCTAATACCGCGCCATCCTGTTCCATCTGGTCAAGACGGGTCAGAAGTTTACGGGTAATTTGCTCAAGCTGATCTTTTTCGGTGGTGCTGAGAGATGACCAAAGCTGATGCAGGCAGTTATGCTGAGGCGGTAACACCTCTTGCAAAAATGCGTGGCCTTTCTCGGTCAATTGCAGATGCAGACAGCGGCGATCGTTATCGCTTTCGCGACGTTCGATCCAGCCACGTTTTTCTAACTCATCCGCAATGCGGGTTGCGTTAGTGCGTGACGAGCCAAGCGCGCAACTCAGTTCAGAAGGCTGAATACTGTGGTTTTCCTGAGACTCCAGCGTAATCAACGCCATAAACAATGTCTCGTTAATCCCTTGAGCTTTCAGCATCTTATTGCGGTTTTCCAGCAGCTTGCCCTGCATGTGCATGCATAGACGAGTCAGAAGCACTTCCTGATAAGGGAACTCTTCGTAGCGGCTGGCGCGAAATTTTAGCATTTGTTCAATGGGCGTAAACGAACTATCCATTTGGGTATAACCTCATTAATTTCAGCCGATATAGTAACGACAGTGACAAATAAAGTAAATGTATTATTTATTTAAAATGATTGTTTTTATCTATAAGACAATCAGCATTTTCCAGGCTAATCCATAGCCCAGAGCACTCAGTAAGGTTGGAATGATGATGCTGCGGGTCTTATAGAAGCTTGCGCCCAGTATGACAAACCCCACCAGCGTAGGCACGAACCGACGAGAATCGTGCATCACTTCTGGCGCGGTAGACACCACCAACAGGGCGCAAATTGATGCAATGCCAATGGTGTCGAGTAATATGCCCGTCGCGCCGCGCTTCGTCGGGCGAACATTCCCCACTCCAAGACGGAGCGGCAAATAACGAAAACAGTAGTTAACGCAGCCGACCAACAGGCCAAGCAGCAGGACCTCATAGCTCATCGGGACCTCCCTGCCAAAATGACTGGATAAGAGCCGTCAGACATCCGCAGACAATGCCTGCAAGGATGGCGGCAGGAATGGAAAACAGCATGACGCCAGCCAGCGCGCCGGTCAGTGCTGCAGTCACGCAGAGTGCTTGTTGACGCTGGAAAGAGGCGAGCAGGAAGCTCATGAACAGCGCCGGGAGCATGAAGCCCAACGCCGCTTCAACTGCCGGGTAATCCTTGAGTAAACCACTGCCGGAAAACGCGCCGATCACCGTGCCAAACACCCAGGAGGCCCAGGAGCATAGCGCAATGCCGATCATCCAGTTTTCACTCCAGCGCCGGTTATCCCGTACCAGCTTCGCGGTGGCGGCGGCAAAGACTTCATCGGTGAGGCCAAAGGCCCACAGCGCGCTTTTGGGTTTGCTCAGTCGCTGGGCGATTCGGCTACGCAGGGAAGGTCCGTACAAAACATGGCGTACATCCATGGCCATGACGGTCAGTGCGGCGACCCACAAAGAACTGCCTGCGGCGAGCATTGTGGTGATGACAAACTGGCTGGCTCCCGCATAGATAATGCAGGAGAAAAACACGCTTTCAACCGGAGTAAAGCCAAGGCGAGTGGCATTGAGACCAAATGCAAAAGCGACCGGAATATAGCTGATGACTATTGGCAGGCTGTCTTTGAATCCTTCAGTTAGCGTCGCAGAACTGGGTTCAGACTGGGATATCGGGCTTTCCATAGGGTTATAGGTTTCATTACCGAAATTAATATAACTTGGTTCAATGAGTTATAACCTTAGCAGACTGATGGGCTCCTTAACACCCTGCGGAGCCCAATCAGCGGTAAACATACGCTATATGCTTAATTTACGGCTTCCTGACGGTGATATCCTCGCCACCAGACCAACAGGTTGAGTAGGGCAACGGTCGTACCGGCCAGACAAACGCCAGCCCAACCGGCATGCTGCCAGGCGGAGGCCGAAATCAGCGAACCTGCCGCCCCGCCAATAAAATAGCTGGTCATGTATCCGGCGGTCAGGCGATTACGCGCGTCCGGATGAATGCGATAGATAACCGTCTGGTTGGTGATATGCACGCCCTGAACGGTGAGGTCCAGGACCAGGATACCGATAATCAGCATTGGTACGGAACTATGCCCTAACCAGATAGCCCACCAGGAGAGCAGCAGTAATAACAGACCTGTGGTCGTGGTGAGATGTGATTTTCCCTTATCGGCAAAACCACCTGCCGGACGCGCGCCTAACGCCCCTGCGGCCCCTGCCAGGCCAAACAGCCCGATCGTTCCTTCGGAGTAGTTAAACGGCGGCGCGGCGAGCAAAAACGCCATAGAGGTCCAGAGAATACTGAAATTGGCAAAGGTCAGGCAGCCCAGCATCGCGCGGGTACGCAGCAATTTATCATGGATAAACAGGCTGAATACGGAGCCTAACAGTTGCGGATAGTTGAGATGAGTATCTGATTTCATCTTCGGCAGACCGCGCCACAGCGCAATCGCCATCAGCGCCATTAATATCGATGCGACCCAAAATACGGTGCGCCAGCCGCCAAGATTGGCCAGTAATCCCGCCACGGTGCGCGCCAGCAGGATACCCAGCAGCAGGCCGCTCATAATGGTGCCGACAACTTTACCGCGCTTATCCGGCGTGGCAAGCGTCGCCGCCAGCGGAACCAGAATCTGTGCCACTACCGAGAATAATCCGGTAAGGGCGGTGCCGAGGATCAGCATGCCCAGCGACTGGCTGCTGGCGGTAATAAGCATGCCGCCTGCCGCTAACAGCGTCATGGAGACGATCAGCATCCGACGTTCAAACATATCGCCAAGCGGTACTAAAAACAGCAGGCCGGCGGCATAGCCGAGCTGGGCCGCGGTGACGATAAAGCCAGCGGTACTGGCCGATAGCGAAAAGTTACGTGCGATGGTGTCGAGCAGCGGCTGCGCGTAATAGTTACTGGCGACGGCGAGGCCGGTGGCGATAGACATTAACAGGATCAGCGAAGGGCTAAGTCCCTGAGTGGTTTTCGTCATGGTTTTCAACTGAAAAATGGGTTGCAGAAAACAATCATAACGTAAGTGATTAAATGTTGCTGATTTGTTGGGTGATGGATTGTGCGGTTGGGAGGAGGGCGTGTAGGCCGGATAAGGCGCATCGCGCCACCATCCGGCATTGGTGTGATGGCGCTACGCTTATCAGACCTATGAGGGGGTTATTTCTGCGCAGCCAGCGCTTCTTTCACCCAGCCATCAAACTGTTGCTGGTGGGCTTTGATCCAGCCGTCGACGTGACCCTGCACGTCGGCTTCAGATGCTTTCCCGTCGTGCATCATCGCGTTCTGCGCGTTGATATCCGCCAGCGGCAGCTTCATGACGGCAAACAGTTTCGCCGCAGCCGGGTTTTTCTCCGCCCAGGCTTTGTTGGCGACGATATGCATAGTGTTCACCGGGAAGCCGTAGTTGGCGCCGTTTGGCAGCTTGGTATCAATGTCTTTCTGCTCGCCTGGCAGGGAAGAGAACGGCACCTGCAGCCAGACCACATCTTTACCCGGTTTCATAACGTCGCTCACCCAGTACGGTGTCCAGGTGTAGTAAAGAATGGGTTTGCCTTCTTTAAAGCGGGTAATAGTGTCAGCCATCATCGCCGCATAGTTACCGTGGCTGACCTCGACGGTTTTTTCCAGATCGAAGGCTTTGTTCTGGTGGTTGATCACCGCTTCGCAGCCCCAGCCCGGCGAGCAGCCCATCATGTCTGCTTTTCCGTCGCCGTTGGTGTCAAAGATTTTGGCGATCTTCGGATCTTTTAACTGGGCAATGTTGGTGATTTTATACTGCTCAGCGGTTTTTTTATCGATCAGATAACCTTGCGCGGCACCCGTAACGAATACCCCCTCGCGATAGAACTTTTTGTCTCCGCCCGCTGCGGCATACATATCATCATGCAACGGCTGCCAGTTCACAGCGGTAAAAGTTGCATCGCCAGAGGCAATGGAGGTATAGCCGACGTTGTAGTCAACTTCGCTTGTTTTGTTAACGGTATAACCCAGTTTCTCCAGCGCACGGGCGACCAGTTGCGTCTGGAAGGATTCTTCAGAGATAGTGCTCTGGATTGGCTGTACAGTGATGCCTTTGCCTGGCAGATCGGCAGCGAAAGTGCTGGTGGAGACAAGGGTGGCAAACGCTGTGGCAATAATGACGTTCTGTCGCATCGTTGTTCCTTAATTATTGGAGGGACGTATAGGCCCGGTAAGCAATGCGCCACCGGGCAACGGGTGAATTACTTCGTGAATGGGCGAGTGATAAGCCCAACGGGACCGGTGGTGTACCAGCGACGGTTGCCACGGCTACGGGCGTCGCGACCGACAGCCTGCGTCAGGCGGTCGAGAATGATGGCGAGGATCACGATCCCAACCCCGCCGACGGTGGCAAGCCCCATATCCAGACGACCGATTCCGCGCAGAACCATCTGACCCAGTCCGCCGACGGCGATCATCGACGCGATGACGACCATTGAGAGCGCCAGCATCAGCGTCTGGTTGACCCCGGCCATAATGGTAGGCATCGCCAGCGGGAGCTGCACTTTAAACAGCATCTGGCGCGGGCTGGCGCCAAATGAGCGCGAGGCTTCAATCAAGTCGGCAGGCACCTGGTTAATCCCCAGAATGGTCAGACGCACGATTGGCGGCAGGGCGAAGATAATCGTCACCACCACGCCCGGGACGTTGCCGATACCAAACAGCATGACGATCGGCACCAGATAGACGAACGCCGGTGTGGTTTGCATGGCGTCCAGCAGCGGACGAACAATTTTTGCCGCCCGTGGACTGCGCGCCAACCAGATCCCCATCGGTAGACCGATCACCACGCAGAACAGCAGCGCGGTTAGTACCAGCGCCAGGGTGATCATGGCCTGCGACCACGCGCCGATGGCCCCGATTGCAATCAATGAAATCAGCGTAGCAACGCCCATTCCAACGCCAGAAATCTGCCAGGCAATCAGAGCGAACAGGATAATCGCCACCGGGGCAGGCATACCCAACAGAAGCTGCTGGAAGCCGTTGAGAATATAATCTACCGGGACTCGAATGCCCTGGAAGACCGGACGGAAATGGGTAACGACCCAGTCGATCCCTTCTGTGACCCAGCTATCCAGCGGGATCAGCGTTTTATGGAACGGATCCATAATATTGAAATGCTCTGGCGCCGGCGCGGGTGCGCTGGTCAGCCAGTCTGCGCCACCGCCGTCAGCTGGCGCACCTGATGGCGTACTCCAGGCATCGGCGGTTTGTGCGGCACTGTCGGCCGCTGGTGTGGTATCCCACGGATTGGTTTGATCAGCCATTGTTTGCCCCCTCACGATCTAAAGCCTGTAACAGCATGCGTTTTGAAATGATGCCCACATACTGTTGTTCCTCATCAACAACCGGCACCGCGCACGGGGCCTGGCCGACATGAGAAAGCAACTCGCTGAGAGGAGTTTGTGCATCCACGGCTAGCGGCTCATCGATCAATGCCGCTTCAATACCTTGCGCCTGACTTAATGCTGTTTTTAAAGAGTCGATAGAGACAACGCCGACGAATTTATTGCCGCGCTCGATCACGTAACCATATTCGCGATCTTTGTCCTGCAATAATTGCAGCGCTGAACGTGGACCGACCCCGGGCGTTTTACGAATTAAACCTTCAGGGCTACGACGTGAAATATCTTTGGCACTAAAGACCTGGCTAATATCAACGCCGCGGAAGAAGGTGCGTACATAATCATTGGCCGGATTATTCAGGATTTCATCTGGCGTGCCGACCTGGACCACTTCACCGTTTTGCATAATGGCAATTCTGTCGCCAATACGCATAGCTTCGTCGAGATCGTGGGAAATAAAGACCACGGTACGTTGATGTTTCGCCTGTAGTTTTACCAGTTCATCCTGCATCTCGGTACGAATTAACGGATCGAGGGCAGAAAAGGCCTCATCCATTAATAAGATGTCAGGGTTTATGGCTAATGCACGGGCGAGGCCCACACGCTGGCGCATCCCTCCGGAAAGTTCATCCGGGTATCCGTGAGCATAATTCTCCAGACCAACCTGACGCAGCGCATCTAACGCTTTTTCACGACGTTCATCCGCGCCAACACCGGCTAATTCCATGCCGAATGCCGTATTGTCCAGGACCGTCATGTGCGGCATCAGGGCAAAGGACTGGAAAACCATCGCAATCTTTTTTCTGCGCACCTCGCGAAGCTCAGCATCGGATATCCGGGCGATGTCTACGCCGTCAATCAATACTTGCCCGCGGGTGGGTTCAATCAGGCGATTGAGAAGGCGTACCATTGTGGATTTACCCGAACCGGATAATCCCATGATGACAAATATCTCGCCTTCTTCAATGGCCAGACTGGCGTTCTTAACGCCAAGCGATAGCCCTGTTTTATCCAGAATCTGCTCTTTTGAAAGTCCTTTTTCAATATATTTGAAAGCTCTCTGCGGATGCTCTCCAAATATCTTATAGAGATTTTTAACTTCTAATTTAATTGCCATGCAATAGAATGATTCCTGTTATTTGTTTATATCGATATATTACCTGATGGAAATAGTGACCTTTTTCTACCCTAACATACTGAGAATCTGAGACAACCCTGAATTTGTTTGTGGCACGAATATTGCCGAAGGCCATGTGGCGGGACTTCCCGTGATATAAGGGCTGAGCGCGAATGTGAATGGGGTAATATTTTTTGTAAATGGCAATGAAAAGTCGCCTGAATTGCTGAAATGCAGGCGAATAATGCGGCTGATATTGAGTGTAGATCACACAATTATATTTGCACGACAAAAGTGTGATCCTGTTAAAATATTTCCGCGAAAAATGTACGGTATTTCCCGCGGAAATGAGTGCTAGAAATTCCAGTCGTCGTCTTCGGTTTCGACAGCTTTTCCCATCACGTATGATGAGCCGGAACCCGAGAAGAAATCGTGGTTTTCGTCAGCGTTGGGCGACAGCGCGGCAAGGATTGCCGGGTTAACCTCCGCCATTTCTGGCGGAAATAATGCCTCATACCCCAAATTCATTAATGCCTTATTGGCGTTGTAGCAAAGGAAGGCTTTGACGTCATCCACCCAGCCGGTTTCTGCATACAATTCTTCCGTATAACGCGCTTCGTTATCATACAATTCCATCAGCAGGTCGAGGGCAAAATTCTTTAACTCCTCGCGTGCGGATTCAGAAATGTGCTCCAGACCTTTTTGATATTTATAACCAATGTAATACCCGTGAACGGCTTCATCACGAATGATCAGACGAATGAGATCGGCGGTATTGGTCAGTTTTCCGCGGCTGGAGAAATACATTGGCAACCAGAAGCCGGAATAGAACAGGAAGGATTCCAGAAACACGCTGGCAATTTTTTTCTTCAACGGTTCGTCGCTGGCGTAATGTGTCAAAACGATCTGCGCCTTGCGCTGGAGTGGGGTATTTTCTTCACTCCACGCGTAAGCCGCATCCACGTCTTTGGTCTGGCAAAGAGTGGAGAAAATTGAGCTGTACGAACGGGCGTGCACCGCTTCCATAAAGCTGATATTCGATAGCACCGCCTCTTCATGCGGCGTTAACGAATCGGCCATCAATGCTGGCGCACCGGCTATGTTCTGAATGGTGTCGAGCAGCGTCAGCCCGGTAAAAACGCGGATAGTCAGCTGCTGTTCGGCGGCGTTCAACGTTTGCCAGGCCGGGATATCGTTGGAGAGCGGGACCTTTTCCGGTAACCAGAAGTTACTGGTCAGGCGATTCCAAACCTCGAGATCTTTATCATCCTCAATCTTGTTCCAGTTGATGGCACTCACGCGGGATAATGTCATGTTGTCCTCCTTACAGCGCGCATGACACGCAACCTTCGATTTCGGTTCCTTCCAGCGCCAACTGGCGTAGTCGGATGTAATACAGCGATTTGATGCCTTTACGCCAGGCGTAAATTTGCGCTTTGTTGATATCGCGAGTGGTGGCGGTATCGGGGAAAAAGAGCGTCAGTGAAAGCCCCTGATCGACATGCCGCGTTGCTTCAGCGTAGGTATCAATGATTTTTTGTGGACCAATCTCGTAGGCATCCTGATACAAGGCCAGATTCTCATTGGTCATAAACGGGGCAGGGTAGTAAACGCGCCCGGTTTTGCCCTCTTTGCGAATCTCCACTTTTGACACGATCGGGTGAATGCTTGATGTCGCATGGTTGATGTAGGAGATAGAACCCGTTGGCGGAACCGCTTGTAAATTCTGGTTATAAATGCCGTAGCGCATGACATCTTCACGCAACTGCGACCACATTTCACGCGTTGGCAGCGTAATGCCGCTGGCGGCAAACAGTGTGCGAACCTTGGCGGTTTTTGGCTGCCAGTCGCCCTGCAGATACTGGTTAAAATACTCACCGCTGGCGTAGCGGGACTGCCTGAATCCGGCAAAGGTTTTGCCGCGTTCCCGGGCGAGCTTCATCGACGTATTCAGCGCATGCCAGGTGATGGTGTAGAAATAGAGATTGGTGAAATCCAGCCCTTCAGGTGAGCCGTAGGCGATACCTTCCCGTGCCAGATACCCGTGCAGGTTCATCTGCCCAAGACCGATAGCGTGCGATGCGCTGTTCCCGGCCTCAATTGAGGGTACGCTGCGGATATGGCTCATGTCCGAAACGGCCGTTAAACCGCGAACCGCCGTTTCCACGGTCCGCCCAAAGTCTGGCGAATCCATGGTATGAGCGATATTCAACGAGCCGAGGTTGCAGGAGATATCGTGCCCTGTTTGTGCGTAATTGAGGTTTTCATCGTAGGTGGAAGCGCTGTTAACCTGCAAAATCTCTGAGCACAGGTTGCTCATATTGATACGACCGGCAATTGGATTAGCGCGATTCACCGTGTCTTCAAACATGATGTAAGGGTAGCCGGACTCGAACTGGATCTCGGCCAGCCGCTGGAAGAAATCGCGGGCGTTAATGTATTTTTTGCGCACTCGTTTGTCGGCAACCAGTTCGTCATACCGTTCAGTTACGGCGATATCACCGAATGGTTTGCCGTAAATGCGTTCCACGTCATACGGTGAAAACAGCGCCATTTGGGCATTTTCTTTGGCTAACTGGAAGGTGACATCCGGGATCACCACACCAAGCGAGAGCGTTTTGATACGGATTTTCTCGTCGGCGTTTTCACGTTTGGTATCGAGAAAACGCAAAATATCCGGATGATGCGCGTGCAGATACACCGCGCCCGCACCCTGACGCGCCCCTAATTGATTCGCATAAGAAAACGCATCCTCCAGCATTTTCATTACCGGGATCACCCCTGAGGACTGGTTCTCAATGCGCTTAATGGGCGCACCCGCCTCACGCAGGTTAGAGAGCAAAAATGCCACACCGCCGCCGCGTTTGGAGAGTTGCAGCGCCGAGTTGACCGCCCGTCCAATTGACTCCATGTTGTCTTCAATGCGTAACAGGAAGCAGGAAACCAGCTCGCCGCGTTGCTGTTTACCGCAGTTTAAAAAGGTTGGCGTGGCGGGTTGAAAACGCCCGGAGAGCATTTCATCGGTCAGTTGCAGAGCGAGCGCTTCATCGCCCTGCGCCAGCGTGAGCGCCACCATCGTTACGCGATCCTCAAAGTCTTCGAGATAGCGCTTCCCGTCGAACGTTTTCAGCGTATAGCTGGTGTAGAACTTCCATGCGCCGAGGAACGTCTGGAAACGGAATCCGCTGGCGTGGGCGTGGGCGAATAGCTTCAGCACAAACGCGCGATCATAGCGGGCTAACACGCTGGCATCGTAATAGCCTTCATCCACCAACGTGTCCAGACGCGCCTGCTGGCTGGCAAACGCCACCGAGTTGGGGCGGACGTGGGCGGTAAAGAATGCTTCCACCGCCTGATGGTCTTTGTCGAACTGAATGCGCCCGGCCTTATCGTACAGATTCAGCATGGCGTTCAGGGCGTGATAATCCAGCGTCTGCTGTTCTACACGTTCTGCGGTTGTCGTTGCCAAAATTCGCTCACTCCTTTTTGCACGTTGTCGATATCGCTTTGGGTGCCCATCAGCTCAAAGCGATAGAGCCACGGCACGCCGCATTTTTGTGAGATGACATCACCCGCGCGACCGTAGGCATCCCCGAAATTGCGATTGCCGGAGGCGATCACTCCACGGATTAACGCCCGGTTGTGCGTATCGTTTAAAAAGCGGATCACCTGTCTCGGGACCGCGCCAGCTGTACCGCCGCCACCGTAGGAGGGCACGATTAAAATGTAAGGTTCGTCTACCCGGATCCGCTCGCGTTCGTTAAGCGGAATGCGGATGGCAGGCAGCCCCAGACGCTGCATGAAGCGGTGCGTATTTTCGGAGCTGCTGGAAAAGTAGACGAGCTGACTCATGCGCTGGCCACTTGAGGAGCCGGGCGCAGACGGTTGATCATGTCCGGGCGAAATCCTGACCAACTGGTTTCCCCTGCGACCACGACCGGTAACTGACGAAAGCCTTGATCGCGCAGGCGATCAGCCATATCGGGGTGTAAATCGACGTTTACCATCTCAAAGTCAAACCCGCGGCTTTCCATCGCCCGCTTTGTGGCGTGGCACTGAACACAGTTGTTACGAGTGTAAATAACAATGCGCATGATTCGTATTTCCATCTAAAAGTAAAAGAATGACGCGATAGAGGGCGTCAGGTTGTGTGTGTCTTGATAGAGGAGATACTAGATGTAGTTTTAAAAAGATTCAACCATACAAGATATGGTAATTTTAGATTGATGAGGGCCTGGGTGATGAGCGTGACGGAGGAAGTGATAGAAACTATGGCAGGTTGCCGGATGGCGTTTATGTCGCCATCCGGCAGCGCAGAATCACATGCGCATCCCTACCGCCAGACGGTTAAAGCAGTTCATCAGGCTAATAGCAAACGTCAGATCGCTAATCTCTTTCGCGCTAAAATGGTCGAGCAGCGGCAGATAAACGTCATCTTCGGCATGGGTGCTGGCTATATGGGTGACGGATTCGGCCCACGCCAGTGCCGCACGCTCCTGCTCGCTGAAGTGATGACTCACCCGCCAGCCTGCCAGCGCGTCCAGTTTGGCCTGCGCAACACCGGATTTGCGCAGCGCCTTACTGTGCATTTCCAGGCAAAAGGCGCAGCCGTTGATTTGCGAGACTCGCAGGTAAATCAGTTCCGTCAGCGTAGGTTCCAGCGCGCAGTTTTCCAGCGCTTTGCTGGCCTGAACCAAAGCGTTATAGATTTCAGGACTGAGTTCATAATAGGGCTGGCGTAACATTGTCATGGTATTTCTCCTCGTTTGGATGACCCGCAATGTAGCACTATAATGGACTGCTACAGAGAGCCATATTGTTGCCAAAAAAGCAGACCATAAATGCCACGCTATCAGCAAATCGCCCGTCAGTTAAAAAACGCCATTGAGAAAGGTGAACTAAAGCCAGGCACAAGATTGCCCTCCAGTCGGACCTGGGCCCAGGAGCTGGGGGTATCACGTTCGACGGTGGAAAATGCCTATGCAGATCTGGTGGCGCAGGGCTGGCTCACGCGGCGCGGGCAGGCAGGAACATTTGTCAGTGAGCAACTGCGACCGGAAAACGCACCTGTGTCTCCCGCCATCTTCGCCGGAGAAAACCCCAGGCCGCAGCCTTTTCAGATGGGATTACCCGCACTCGATCTCTTCCCGCGGGACGTCTGGGCGCGGGTGATGGGGCGGCGTTTACGCACCCAAACGCGTTTTGACCTGGCCGTGGGCGATGTTTGCGGCGAACGGGTTTTACGTCAGGCGATTGTCGATTACCTGCGCGTCTCACGCAGTATTGAGTGCCAGCCGGAGCAGATTTTTATTACTTCAGGCTACGCGGCATCAATGACGTTAATCCTGCGCGCTCTGTCTCAACCTGGTGAGGGGATGTGGGTCGAAGATCCTGGCTTTCCGTTGATTCACCCCGTGGTGGCTCAGGAGCGCATTGAGCTGATGCCGGTGGCAGTTGATGCCGATGGCCTGGATGTCTGCGCTGGGATCCGTGACTACCCGCAGGCGCGTTTTGTGCTGCTCACACCCGCACACCAAAGTCCGCTGGGCGTCGCCCTGTCATTAGACCGTCGCCACCAACTGCTTGAATGGGCGACTCGGGCGCAGGCGTGGATCATTGAAGATGATTACGACAGTGAATTTCGCTACCACGGCAAACCGTTGCCGCCGCTAAAAAGTCTGGATGCGCCCCAGCGGGTGATTTATGCCGGAACGTTCAGCAAATCGATGTTTCCGGCTTTGCGCACGGCATGGCTGGTGGTACCCCTGACTCAGGTCGAACATTTTCGTCAGCAGGCGGCGCTAACGGCCTGTAGCGTTCCGGTTTTATGGCAGCAAACGCTGGCGGATTTTATGCAAGATGGCCACTTCTGGCGGCACTTAAAACGTATGCGCCAGAATTATGCCCTGCGACGTCAATGGATGGAAAACGCGCTGAGCGAACAAGGATTTAACGTCATTCCTCAGGAAGGAGGGATTCAGCTGGTGATAACTGTCGACGGAGATGATGTTGCGCTAGTGCGCAAAGCGAATCAGGCCGGGCTGGCGGTTCAGGCGTTAAGCCGCTGGCGAATAACTTCAGCAGGAAAGGGGGGAATATTGCTGTCGTTTACCAACATCATCTCGGTGGAAATGGCGCAGCAGGCGGCGTATCAACTGCGGATGTCGCTGACATAATTCTGCGCGGTTCTTAAGATATTCCTCCCACCATCGCCACTCGTTTATGGACTTTTCTGAAAGCGTTGCTAATGCTGAATCAGGTAAGGTAAGCCCGCAGTAAAAAAGATAACGAGGAAAATATATGTATTTACGACCTGATGAGGTGGCGCGCGTACTTGAAAAAGTGGGCTTTACCGTCGATGTAGTGACGCAAAAAACGTACGGCTATCGTCGTGGCGAAAATTATGTGTACGTTAACCGTGAAGCACGTATGGGACGTACCGCATTAGTTATCCATCCCACGCTAAAAGAGCGCAGCTCTTCGCTGGCGGAACCTGCGACGGATATTAAAACCTGCGATCACTACCAGCAATTCCCGCTATATTTAGCCGGAGAGACTCACGAACATTATGGTATTCCGCACGGCTTCAGTTCGCGAATTGCGCTTGAGCGTTATCTGAGTGGGTTGTTTGGCGACGTTAGTTCAAACTAATAATGCGACTGGCAGGGCCAGTCGCGAAGAGATCTGTCAGGCTTTAGCCTGGTGATAGCTGCTGACCTTAAACAGGCGGCGGCAATAATCAAGAAAGTAGCCATAGACCGCGCCCATCAGCATTGATACCACGATGTTCGAACTTACTGCAGCCGTAATCTGGTGCCAGTCTGCGCCAACCGTCAATAGAATAATCACATACACTGGTGACTGGAAGGTGACATAAGCCAGCACGTCCGCCAGGTTTTTCCCCCATCCTGCTTGCGTGGCTTTACGCGCCGCGCGCATAAACAAATCGCGATACATGCCGTATGGCCACGCGATCAGGATGTTGACGGGGATAGCCACCAGTCTGGAGTACAGAGACTGTTCGAAGCTCATTCCTGAAAGGAATATTTCGATCAACATGTTCACGACAGAACAATAAACAACCATCGCGAACGTGTCTGCTACTGCATGACGCAAGCGTGACTGCGGAGAGAACATGTTAATGCTCCTTGTAAAAAGGGAAAAAAAGGTTTTGAATACCTTCTTGCTAGTGATTTGTCTTGCTGCTTTCGCGTTTGAATAGGATATCTGCCTGGATAATAACTAGCAACTAGCTTAAAATTTTTATTTATTACCTTTTTGTCGATAAAATGCTCTGCAATGGTTTGTTTTTTGTTCGTTTTGGTATTTTCGTTGCTGATTTAATTAAAGGCATTTTAGATCAATGGGTTATGGAAACTTGTTTTTCTGAATTTTTTGCGCTCCTTTTCTCAATGTTGACTAATGTGCAATATGTATACGCACCGGCTCCGCGCGATGTTGTGGCCTGTTTCTCGACTGATACCCTGAGACTCCTTGCAGGTATATTTATAGCGACTAGCAGAGGAATAGAATATATCGCATAGGCGATATCAAAATGGATGCAATAAATACACGAATTAGCTTTTTTGATTAGTAATATGCGAATAAATTAGACTGGAAATATAATAAGCAGTTGCATACAATATTTAGGGTAATACCGTTTTTATGTTTTACGTTAAAGAGGTTTTGTTAATATGAGTTCAATGTTAAAAAACTTAAATAATATCCGCTCGCTGCGTGCAATGGCTCGTGAATTTTCCGTTGATGTGCTGGAAGATATGCTTGAAAAATTCAGGGTAGTGACCAAAGAACGCCGCGATGAAGAAGAACAACTACAGCGCCAACGTGCAGAACAGCAGGAAAAAATTAATACTTTGCTGGCGCTGATGCAGGCAGACGGGATCAATCCGGAAGAGCTGCTGAGCATGACGCCTGCGACGGCACGTTCAGTTAAAAAACGTCAGCCGCGCCCGGCGAAATATCGTTTTACCGATCTCAATGGTGAAACAAAAACATGGACCGGACAAGGTCGCACACCGAAGCCAATTGCCCAGGCACTGGCTGCCGGTAAATCTCTTGATGACTTTTTGATCTGATTATTAATGCGGTGAGGGCGACCTCACCGCTTATTTTCAGCAAACGCCAAAATCACCCTCTTCGGTATATCGCGTCACGTCAACTGCTTTTAGCGTGAATTTTTCGCCGCTTTCATTACTGGCGTGTACCGCCACAATGTGATCGCCATTGACTTCGACAACTTTCAGTTTAGGTCCACCCATGCGTGGTTGAACCAGATCGCCAGGTTTAAACATATTGCTCTCCTTTATTTATCGCAGAACTCACCATAGATCACGTCAATCAGCGGGTACAGTGCAGTTTCAATGATTACCGCTTAATGAGTACGTCGGTTCCAGGGCATGATATCCAGCAATCGCGCCATGCCGCAAAAGCCGGTCACGCCAGCGAGTATTAGCCCGGCGCCCACAAAACCGCTCAGCAGGAAGAAGGCGCTGCTAACGGTGTAGCCCAGAATGACGCCGAGTAAGGCAAGGCTGCCTGCGGCTATCTGCACCTGGCGCATCAGCGGTAACGGTTGTGAACGATCTTTTGCCACCGGAAAACCTGCGGCTTTCCAGCCGTCAATGCCACCTTCCAACAACCAGACCTGCGCAGGCGCGGCAATAGCGTTTAGTTTTGTCGCCGCGTTTTGTGTACGTTTGCCTGACTGGCAGTGAAAAATCACCTGCCCGGCGCGTAAATTCGCAGGCAGCGATCCCTGCTCTAGCGTAGGTAATGGCGCCAGATGCGCCTCCGGAATATGCTCGTACAGATACTCGTCAGCATCGCGGATATCAATCAGTTTTGCGCCTTGTGCGACCAGCGTCTGCGCCTCGCGCGGGGAAATCGTCCCAATGGTCATGATGGCTCCTTATGGGCAATACAGTGTTTTTAATGTGGCGATCAGTGAATTCACGGCCGCATTTTTGATGGAGTACAGGATGCGCTGGGCATCGCGTTGGCTGTCTATCAGGCCCTCTTCACGCATACGCGCCAGATGCTGCGAAGTGGCGGAAGGACTCAGGCCGGTAACACGGGCTAATTCGCCCGCGCTGGTACCGGGTGAGCCGCAGAGCATGCACAAAATCAGCAACCTTTTCGGGTTACTCATCGCTTTTAGCAGGGCGGCAGCCTGCTCAGCGCTGGCCTGGAGTTGTTCAAGTTCAGTCATATGTATTTAAGCATATTCTAAATTAAGCTTATTCTAAAATAAACGGTCAACGTACGCCAGCGTAAAGAGCGTAAAGGAGGGTAAAACAGCAGGGGAAGGCTGGCAGAGTTAGGTACACTGACTATGCTTAGAGATAAAATCTCTTTTTAAACAATGAGTAACTTTTTGCTTGTATGGAGTGTGTATGGGTTTCTGGAGAATCGTTTTTACTATTATTCTGCCCCCGCTTGGCGTGCTGCTGGGGAAGGGGTTCGGCTGGGCATTTATCCTCAATATTGTTCTGACGCTGCTGGGCTACATCCCGGGTCTGATCCACGCCTTCTGGATACAAACGCGTAACTAATTACCTTTCTACTACGGCGCTCTGGCGCCGTTTTCTTTGCGCTCCTTTCTCCTCTGCTACACTTCCTGGTGTTGATTGTTAACTACCGAGGTGGATATGGGACTCTTTAATTTTGTAAAAGATGCGGGTGAAAAACTGTGGGATGCGGTTACTGGCAACCATGACACTGCCGATCTGGCAAAAAAGGTACAGGAACACCTGAATAAAACGGGCATCCCGGATGCGGATAAAGTGAACGTCCAAATTAACGAAGGTAAAGCCACCGTTTCTGGCGATGGATTAAGTCAGGAAGCGAAAGAAAAAATCCTGATTGCGATTGGTAATATCTCTGGTATTGCCAGCGTCGACGATCAGGTAAAAACTTCTGCGCCGGCGAGTGAAAGCCAGTTTTATACCGTAAAATCAGGAGATACCCTGAGCGCTATTGCCAAACAGGTATACGGTAACGCCAACCTGTATAACCAGATATTTGAAGCGAATAAACCGATGCTGAAAAGCCCGGATAAAATTTATCCAGGGCAGGTTTTGCGTATTCCAGAACAATAAGAAAGTTCAGGCTTATTGCGTCAGCAATTTGCCGGACATCGCTTGTTGAATAATCGGAATGGGCGTCAGCAGGTGCTGGCGCATTAATTCGCTGGCACGTGCAGCATCGCGTGCCAGAATTGCTTCGGTCAGCGTTTGGTGCTGATCGTGTTTATCTTCCAACATCTCCACCGACAGCACCGTTTTTCGCAGCCAGATAAACCGGTAGCGCGCCGCCAAATCGAATAGCCGTTCGCGCATTTGCAGCAGATACTGTGAACCGCAGCCAGCGACAATTGCCGAGTGAAAAGCCTGATGGCGCTGATCCCACTCGTCGAGCATCTGTTCACTAGCGTCAACGGCTTCAAGCTTGCCGAGCATATGCGCCCGCGCCAGGATTTCAGCTTCCCAGGCGTCGCCGCCGCGTTCAATGGCCAGCGCGACCAGCATGGCTTCCATATTTGCGCGGGCATCGAAAATATCGAGCAACTCCTGTTCGGACATTGGGGCGACACGATACCCTTTCTGATTGACCACCGTGACCAGCCGCTCGGCAACCAACTGCGAAAGCGCTTCGCGTAGCGGTCCCACGCCAAGCTCATAGCGTGAGGTCAGCAGGCTCATACGCAGTTTTTCATCAGGCTGATACACACCGCGGATGATGTCGTTTTTCAGCCAGCGGTATCCATCAATGGCCGTCGGTTGGGGAATGGCGGTCATGGTCTTACTCCTGAACGGTTTTCCCGGCCTGCGCCGGGAAAAGGTTTAATGCGTATTTTGCAACGGTGCTTTTTGCCACGATAGCAGTTTTTTCCAGCGTGACATAATAGGCACGGTGCAAATAATTCCTATGGCTAACAACCCGGTAGAGATAACTTCCAGCTGTTGAGCCGGGCGAAAGAGCATCACCACCAGCACAAAGATAATAAAGGCGATTACCAGCCAGGTAAGCCACGGATAGAGCCACATTTTCAGTTTAATTTCACCGCCTCGCGCCAGCAGGATTTTGCGCATCCGCAGTTGGGAAATTGCAATCACCAGATAAACCAGCAGGGCGATGGCGCCGGAGCTGTCGATCAGGAATTTGAACACCTTGGCCGGGGCGTAATAGTTGACCACCACGGTGAGGAACGCGGCACCCGTAGACAGCAACACCGCCACATAAGGCGTTTTACTCCGGTTCGTTTTACCCATAAAGGCGGGAGCATCGCCACGACGGCTCAGGGAGTAAAGCATACGCGAGGACGTATACAGCGCGGAGTTCAGACAACTGGTTACCGACAGCAATATGACACAGTCCATGATCAGCTTCGCGTGTGGGATATGCAGTAACTCCAGCACCGAGCGATAAGAGCCCACCTCTTTCAGTCCCGGCATGTTCCACGGAATCAGCGCGACGACCACGAAAATAGAGCACAGATAGAAGATGGAGATACGCCAGATAACCGAGTTGGTGGCGCGGACGATGTGCTTATCCGGGGTATCGGACTCGGCGGCGGCGATGGTAACAATCTCTGCGCCCATAAAGGAGAACATGGTGATTAGCATCGCGCTGATCACCGCGCCAAAGCCGTTGGGCATGAAGCCGCCCTGATCCCACAGACGCGAAACTCCGCTGACCTCGGCATAGGGATAGAAACCGCTAATCGCCACCGCGCCGAGAGTGATAAACGCCAGAATGGCAATCACTTTGCACAGCGCCAGCCAGAACTCGAACTCACCGTAATTTTTGACGCTCAGCAAATTACTGCCGGTTAATGCCAACGTGATAACCAGAGAAAACAGCCAGATAGGAATGCCTGGAACCCAGGAGTGCAGAATGATGGCGGCGATATTCGCTTCCAGCGGGATAACCAACACCCAGAACCACCAGTACAGCCAGCCGATGGTATAACCCGCCCACGGCCCGATGGCCTTATCGGCGTAGGTGGAAAAGGAACCGGTATCCGGGGTGGCAACGGCCATTTCGGCCAGCATGCGCATAATCATCACCACCAGCAATCCGGCGAACAGATAGGCCAGTAATACTGCGGGACCGGCTTCTGCAATCGCCACGCTTGAACCCACAAACAAACTTGCGCCGATAACCCCGGCAATAGACAGCATGGTGACGTGGCGTGATTTCAGCCCGCCCCCTAAATCATGTGATTGTGACACTTGCCCCATCTTTTAAACCTCTCGAAAGTATTTCACTTGGGAGAGCACCCCGGCATTCCCGCGCCGGGGCACGCGTATTTATTGTTATTGACCCTGTCTGCCGGATGGCGGCTCCGCCTTATCCGGCCTGAGGATTGCGTTTTTTATTGGTCGAATGCGGTGTTAACCCTGCTTCGCTTCGGCAAAACACTGAGCGATAATGTCCAGCCCCTGGCGGATTTGGGCATCTTCAATGGTCAGTGGGACAAGAATGCGCAGTACGTTGTAGTAAGGTCCGCAGGAGAGCAGGATCAGCCCTTTATCGCGCGCACGCGCGACGATTTCCGCGGTCAGTTTGGCGTCTGGTTTCGTGTGATCGCCGTCTTCAAACAGTTCGATTGCGATCATCGCTCCCAGCCCGCGTACATCGCCAATCTCGCGGTGGCTTTCCGCGATAGCCAGCAGGCCTTCGCGCAGGGTTTGCCCCAGCTCGTTGGCTTTTTGCAGCAGATTTTCCTGTTCGAAAATATTCAGTACCGCCAGGGCGGCGGCACAGGCAATCGGGTTACCGGCATAGGTACCGCCCAGACCGCCCGGTGGGATAGCGTCCATGACTTCGGCGCGCCCGGTCACTCCCGCCAGCGGGAAGCCACCAGCAATAGATTTGGCAAAGGTGGTGAGATCGGGCGCAACGCCCATCTGCTCCATAGCGAACAGCGTACCGGTACGGCCCGCGCCGCTCTGTACTTCATCGGCAATCAGCATGATGCCGTGCTCGTCACAAATGGCGCGCAGACGTTGCATAAAAGCAGGAGAGGCGGCGTAAAAACCACCTTCGCCCTGGACGGGCTCAATCACGATGGCGGCAACGTCTTCCGGAGCGGCATCATTTTTGAAGATACGGTGAATGCTGGCGATAGCATCGTCTTCACTGATGCCGTGCAGCGGGCAAGGATAAAGCGCACGATACACGTGGCCCGGCATCAGTCCCATTCCTGCAGAGTACGGGTTTACTTTCCCGGTCAGCGACAGGGTGTAGTGGGTTCGACCGTGGTAAGCGCCGCTGAAGGCGATAGTGCCGGTTCGTTTGGTGGCAGCGCGGGCGATTTTCACCGCGTTTTCCACCGCTTCCGAGCCGGTTGTCACCAGCAGGGTTTTTTTGGCGAAATCGCCCGGCACTTTCTTATTCATGATTTCGCACAGCTCCAGGTACGGCTCATAGGCCAGCACCTGGAAACAGGTATGGGACAGCTTTTTCAACTGTGCTTCTACCGCAGAGACGATCTGCGGGTGCAGGTGGCCGGTGTTCAGCACCGCAATACCGCCAGCAAAATCGAGGAATTCACGGCCTTCAACGTCCCAGACTCGACAGTTTTCTGCACGCTCGGCAAAAATAGGGTGGATTTGTCCTACGCCACGGGGAACGGCGTTGCTGCGACGTTGCATAAGTTCTTTGTTGGTGCTCATCAGGTGTTCTCCAGTATTTATTTTATTAAAGGCCGATGCACATATATTTGATTTCTAAGTAGTCTTCGATGCCGTATTTCGATCCTTCACGGCCAAGACCGGAGGCTTTAATTCCCCCAAACGGGGCGACTTCGTTGGAGATAATGCCGGTGTTAATCCCGACAATGCCGTATTCCAGCGCTTCGCCAACGCGAAAGACGCGGCTCAAATCACGGGCGTAGAAATAGGCGGCCAGACCAAACTCGGTGTCATTGGCCTGAGCGATGACGTCAGCCTCGTCCTTAAACCGGAACAGCGGAGCCAGCGGGCCGAACGTCTCTTCTTTGGCGACCTTCGCGTTGTCAGGCACATCCACCAAAATGGTGGGCTGGAAGAAGTTGCCGCCGAGTGCGTGAGGTTTGCCGCCCGCGATAATGCGCGCGCCTTTATCCAGAGCATCGGCGATGTGTTCCTGCACTTTGGCTACCGCTTTCTCGTCGATCAGCGGCCCGGTGGTGACGTCAGGTTGCAGACCATCACCGAGGTGCAGTTTGCTCACTGCCTGCTGGAGTTTTTCGGCAAAACGGTCATACACGCCGTCCTGCACGTACAGGCGGTTGGCGCAGACACAGGTTTGGCCTGCGTTACGGAACTTCGATGCCAGTGCGCCTTCCACGGCTTTATCAAGATCGGCATCGTCAAAGACGATAAACGGCGCATTGCCGCCCAGCTCCAGCGACACTTTTTTGATGTCTTTGGCGCACTGCTGCATTAACTGACGGCCAATTTCGGTTGAGCCGGTAAATGACAGCTTGCGTACCAGCGGGTTGCCGGTCAGCTCGTTGCCGACCGCGCTCGCTGAACCGGTCACCACACTGAAAACGCCTGCCGGGATCCCGGCGCGATTGGCAAGCTCTGCCAGCGCCAGTGCGGAGTAGGGGGTCTGGCTGGCCGGTTTAAGCACCATTGTGCAACCAGCCGCCAGCGCCGGACCGGCTTTGCGGGTAATCATCGCCGCGGGGAAGTTCCACGGCGTAATCGCGGCGGTAACGCCGATCGGCTGTTTGATGACGATTAGGCGTTTGTCGGCCTGGTGGCCGGGGATCGTATCGCCATAGATACGTTTGCCCTCTTCGGCAAACCACTCAATAAAGGAAGCGGCATAGGTGATTTCACCTTTGGCTTCTGCCAGCGGTTTACCCTGTTCCAGGGTCATCAGACGGGCGAGATCGTCCTGATGCTCAATCATCAGGTTGAACCAGCGGCGCAGGATGTTGGCCCGCTCTTTGGCGGTCAGCGCACGCCAGGCGGGCAGAGCGCGGTTAGCGGCGTTAATCGCTTCGCGGGTTTCATCCGCCCCCATTTTCGGTACGCTACCTAATTGCTGACCGTTGGCGGGGTTGGTCACCGCGATGGTCTCGCCGCTGTTGGCGTCACGCCAGTTGCCATCGATCAGTGCTTGCTGGCGAAATAAGGTTGGATCGTTAAGTTGCATAATTGCGTCCTGTCTTAATCGTTTTAACGGGTGAATGCGGCGTGTAATGTTTCCACGCTACGTGCCGCACGCAGCGTGCGTCCGGGATTACTCTGGTTCTCCAGCAGCGCATGAACTTTGCTGACAATATGCGCGCCGATAGGGATCGCCGACGTTGCTGCCGGAGAAGGCGCGTTACAGGTGTGAATTGAGCGTGGTGTGGTGACAAACAGGAAATCGTCGATTAGTTTGCCGTCCGGTGATACAGCCTGTGCCCGCACGCCAGCAGGCCAGGGCTGCAGATCCTTGAGCGTCAGACTCGGGCAGTACTTTTGTACCAGCCGCAGATAACCGCTTTTGCACAGCGAATTCTTCATTTCGCCAAGTCCTGAGCGCAGGTTGTTTTGCAGCACGCGACGAATGCCGGAAGAGCTGAGGATCTCCAGCGTATCGCTGAGCGAGAAGTCGCGTTTACGGTAGCCTTCACGTTTAAATGCCAGTACCGCGTTGGGGCCCACGGTGACGCTGCCGTCAATCATCCGGGTCAGATGAACGCCGAGAAACGGCATCGCCGGGTCGGGGATGGGGTAGATCAGATGGTTGACTATCTGGTTATGTTCTGACGCCAGACGGAAATATTCGCCACGGAACGGACAGATGATAAAGCCGGGTTTAACGCCGAGCATTTTCACTAGTCGGTCCGCCATCAGGCCAGAGCAGCTAATCAGCGTCGCTCCCTCAAATTCCTGACCCTGACGGGTATGTACGACAACGCCCGCAGCGTGCTCTTTTAGCGCGCTGACCTCAGCGTTGTAGATAATCTCACCGCCTTTGGCCTGAAATATCTTCGCCATCGCGGCGGTGACTTCGCGGTAGCTGACGATCCCGCTCGACGGAACAAAAATACCGCCCAGCCCGGTGATGTTGGGTTCACGCTCGCGAAGCTCCTGCGCATTCAGCCATTCGCGCTCAAGGCCGTTAGCGGCGGTGCGATCCCACAGCGCGCGCATGCGCTCCATTTCCAGTTCGGAGGTGGCAACCAGCATTTTTCCGCAGACGTCGTAGCGGATGCCGTTTTGATCGCAAAAGGCTTTTGTGGCGCGATTTCCGGCCAGGCAAAACTGCGCCTTCAGGCTGCCGGGGGTGTAATAGACCCCGGCATGAATTACGCCGCTGTTGTGACCCGTCTGATGACAGGCCGGGCCGGACTCTTTTTCCAGCAGCGCGATTCTGGCGTCCGGATAGACATCAATCAGCTGCATGGCGGTCGACATGCCGATAATGCCGCCGCCAATAATCACAAAATCATACATCCGCTTTATTCCTTCGCGCTTACTGATGAGTCTGGTAGTGGTTTGTCGCGTAAGCGAAATAACCACGCTGGCGCATCAGCTCGCGGCGCAGGTCAGGATGCGAGGTGAAGCGATCGCGACCGTGCAACCAGAACAGGTTGTTGATTAGCAGGAATTTACCGACTGAAACCGGAACGGAAATAATGGCCTTGCTGGTTTCCAACGCATCGGACAAATCGCTCAGCCAGACGCCTTCTTCATAATCTTTTGGCTGGACGAACTGGTCGATGTAGCGCATCACCGGACGGCCTTGCTGGTCAACGTCAAACACCGGATGGAACACTTCCTGGCTGACGTTTTTGCTTGGCGGTGCGGCAAAGCGCATGGCGCGACGCGCCAGCGGGTGGGTAAAGTACTGATCCAGATGTTCCCAGTCGTCGAGGTGCAGCAGCAGCGAGTTACCGCCGGTCATGTTCTGCTCGTCAATCTTCATCATCAGCACATAGTCGGTGATTTCTTCGAGGTAGGTTCCGTCGTTATGCAGCTCCATTACACGGTGCGGCTGGCGCAGATAGCTGTCTGAGTTATCAACGTTTTTCACCACAAAACGGGCATAGTATTGACCGCTCATCGCATCAAAATTGGAGCGCCCGATAAGATGCGCTACCGCCGTCGCCAGCTTGACCATCTCTTCAGCCTGTGCCACATCATCCACGCCGACGGCGTTGATCAGCAGTGCGCCTTCGGCACGATCGAGCAACGTTTTCAGCAGCAAAGGCTGCAACTGATTGCCGCACAGGTCGTCGAGGATCTTGCCCACTTTGAAGCGCAGGAAGGATTTGTATTCCAGTGCCTGCACCGGCCACTGCGCTACGGCTTTCAGAAATTGCTCAGTGGTCTCAGCGGAAAAAGTCAGCTCCAGCAGGCGTGGGGACTGGGCTGATGGTTTCAACGTGAAACCGCTGTAGTGCTGGGCTGGATCATCAGCGTTCGGTTTTACGGCAGTCAGTGCGTTCATCAAATCGTTCCTCTCAGTAGATTGTCAGGGAGATATGGCGCAGCTCGTTTCGTAGCCATAAATTAAAAATATCTACATTTTTGAAAAACGCGCACAGAATGAGCTTGTTTGTTTATTATTTGTGATCAAAAACAACAATTATTTAACATTATAAAAGGTGAGGTTAAGTGCGGGGAGGAGAAGGGAGGACAGGTAATGTTATTTTAAAACAAAGAGTTAATTATGCTGCCGCTGAGGGTAACTCAACGGCAGCAGCAAAGTCAGTAACCGACTTTATAAATACGTCCGGTTTGGATGCCTTCCACGCTGCGGCGATAGGCGTTGGCAACGGTAGCGGCGGGGACGCTTTCAAAGCCTGGGAAGAAACCATCGTATGCTTCGGCGGATTCACTGAGTACGGTTGGGCTTATCAGGTTAATGCGCTGACCACGACCTAGCTCACAGGCAGCAGCGCGCACAAATCCTTCCAGCCCGGCATTGATCGTTGCCGCATTCGCCCCTTGTGCGATGGGTTCATGGGCGATAATGCCGCTAATCAGCGTAATCGAGCCGCCATCATTGAGGAAATGTTGCCCGGTTAATGCCAGACGTATCTGGCCTAACAGCTTATCCTGTAATCCCTGATTAAAGTCCTCGTCGGTCATTGTCGACAGCGGGCCAAAGAACAGGTTGCCGGTGGCGGAAACGATCGCATCTACCCGACCGACTTTTTCAAACAATGCCTCGACACTCTCCTGCGAGGTGATATCGACCTGGTAATCTCCCTGCGTGCGACCTATGCGGATCACCTCATGTTTACGGCTTAACGTTTCTGTGACTGCGCGCCCCACTGTACCGCTGGCACCAATAATGACGATTTTCATAACCACCTCCAGAATAGTGTGAGCCACTATTCTTTAATGAAAATGAAATCGGATAAACTGGCTATAAGTTAGATGATTACTAACCAGAGGTTTGTAATATGGATAAGCTGCGCGGCATGGAAACGTTTATCGCCGTGGTGGAGAGCGGAAGCTTTACCTCCGCGGCAACTAGACTCGAGATGTCTGCGGTGATGGTGGGAAAATATATCACCCAACTGGAAGCACAGCTTGGCACGCGTCTGCTGGAGCGCAATACTCGCCGCCAGAGCCTGACCGATGCCGGGCGTGTCTATTTTGAAGAAGCCCGCCGCGTGCTGGAGCAGGTGTCGATAGCTGAGCGTTCGGTAGAGCGTCTGCGGCTGGCCCCTGCGGGGACGCTGCGCATTAGCGCGCCTACTTCTTTTGGCGCTTGCGTTATCTCGCCGCTGGCCGCTGCGTTTTTACAGGCCTGGCCAGAGGTGCGCATTGAGCTGGATCTGACCAACCGGATGGTTGATCTGGTGAATGAAGGCGTCGACCTGGCGATCCGTATTGGCGATATCCATCAGACTGATGTGGTGGCGAAATACCTGTGCCCTTACCGTATGGCGATCTGTGCATCAAAGGATTATCTTGCCCGTCATGGCACGCCCCTTACGCCAGCGGATCTGGTGGATCATCTGTGCCTGTCCCATACCGTGTGGACGGCTCGCAACGAATGGATACTGCCTGGCGTGACGGGTGAAGTCAGATGGAAGCGTGATGCGATCCTGCGCTGTAACGATGGTCATGGCCTGCGTATGGCGGCGGTAGCGGGGGCTGGACTGTTATTACAACCGGAGGTGCTGCTGGCGCAAGAGCTGGCTACCGGGAAACTGATTCGGATACTGGAAAAGTTTACGCCGCAGCCGCGGCCGATTCATCTACTGTGGCGACAAGATTTGCGTCCGCTGCCCAAGCTGACGCGGTTTGTTGAGCACGTACTCAGTGCCGTTCAGGAATTAAGATGAAAATGCCGGATAAGACGCGTCAGCGCCGCTATCCGGCATATTATTAGCTGATATCCACCTGCGGTTTGCTGTTACGTTTACGAATCAGGCGTAGCACCGGCGGGACCACGATAACCAGTACCGCCATCACCAGCAGCACTTTCGCCACGCCGCTGGCCCACAGAATATCCATATTACCGTTACTGATAGACAGCGCCCGACGCAGGTTCTGCTCCAGCATTTCCCCGAGAACGAAGCCTAAAATCAACGGCGACATCGGGAAGTGCATTTTGCGCAATATGTAGCCCAGCACGCCGAGGGCAACCATCAGCACCAGATCGAAAGTGGTGCTGTGGACGGCATACACGCCCACCGCGGAGACTGCCGCGATAGCCGGTACCAAAAACCACAAGGGGATGGTCAGCATACGGGTAAACAGGCCGATCAACGGGATGTTCATCACCAGCAGCATCACGTTAGCAATCAGCAGCGCCGCAATCAGCCCCCAAACGATATCCGGCTGTTCGGTGAACATGGCCGGACCCGGGGTGATATTGTACAGCGTCAGCGCGCCCATCATCACCGCCGTGGTGCCGGAACCCGGTACGCCGAGCGTCAGCATCGGGATAAAGGAGCCACAGGCCGAGGCGTTGTTGGCGGCTTCGGGGGCCGCCACGCCGCGTATATCCCCTTTGCCGAAGCTGTCGCTATTGCCGCTGAGCTTTTTCTCGGTCATATAGGTGATAGCGCTGGCAATGGTTGCGCCCGCGCCGGGCAGGACGCCGACGAAAAAGCCAATCACCGATGAACGCAGGGTTGCGCCAACGCACTGCGCACCTTCTTTGGCGTTAAATAACATGCGGCCCGTTTTACGCACCAGCGTCTGGCCACTGCTGGTATGTTCCAGCATTAACAGTATTTCAGAGACTGAGAACAGCCCAATCACTACCACGATAAACTGCACACCGTCGGAGAGATGAACGCTGTCAAAGGTAAAGCGATAAACCCCGGTATTGGCGTCTACGCCAACGGTCGCAAGGCCGAGACCGATAAGCGCTGCCAGAAATGATTTCAGCGGGTTTTGCGCCATCATGCTGCCGAGGCAGGCAATGGCGAAAACCATTAAGGCAAAGTATTCCGCCGGACCGAAGGCCAGCGACCATTGGGCTAACGCCGGGGCAAACAGAATGATGCCGCCGATAGCGATAAGCGAACCAATGAAAGAGCTGACCGCCGAGATAGAGAGCGCAACGCCGCCGCGGCCTTGCTGCGCCATCGGGTAGCCATCCAGCGCGGTCATAATCGCCGCCGCATCGCCGGGAACATTCAGCAGGATGGAGGAGATACGTCCGCCGTATTCACAACCTATGTAGACCGTAGCCAGCAGGATCAGCGCAGATTCTGCTGGCAGATGCAAAGCGAAAGCCAGAGGCAGCAGGATCGCCACGCCGTTAATGGGTCCAAGACCAGGCAACAGCCCGACAATGGTACCGACAAAACAGCCAATCAGGGCGATGACCAGGTTTTCCGGCGTCATGGCCACCGCGAAACCCTGAGAAAGATAAATCCAGGTATCCATCGTTTCTCCGTTAACCCAGCCAGGCGCCGAGTGGTAATGTGACGTCAAGCAGTCGGTCAAAGGCATACCACAGCAGAATGCCGAGTACCGCGCCGGAAATACCCGCAGCCGGAATGGTTGCGCCGAACAGCATGCCAATCACCACGGTGAGAATGGCGGTGGAGATGGGAAAACCGAGCCATTCGAAACCCCAGGCGTACATCAACAGAACAATCACCATCGTCAGCAGCTTTTGCAGCACGTGACGGCGGGGCCAACTGATGGTGTCGGGATGGCGCAACAGCAGCGCCACGGCGCATACCAGCATCAGGCTGATAATGCCAAGCGGAAAGGGACGCGGCCCAACCGGCTCATAGCTGTATTCGCTGGTGATTTGCCAGGCCACGAACAGCCCGGCTATGCAGAGCAACAGCCAGATACCTGCAAAAATACGATCGCTCATCATCTTTGCCTCTGCGCTTATTTCGCCAGACCGAAGGCTTTCGCCTGCTCACGGTAATCCGTGACCTGCTTTTTCACGTATTCGTCGAGCTGCTTACCGCTCATGTTGAATTCAAACAGGCCGCGCAGATCGCGCTGCTTTTTAAACTCATCGGTCTGCTGGAGTTTGTTAAAGGCATCAACCCACCACTGATACTCGGCGTCGCTGACTTTTGGTCCAACGTAGAAGCCACGAATGATGGGCCACACGAGGTCATAACCCTGCTCTTTGGCGGTTGGTACGTTAGCTAACTGGCCTGGCAGACGTTGATCAGAGAACACGGCGAGCACGCGGATTTTGTCGCCGCTAAGATAAGGCACCATCTCGCTGAGATCGCCGGAAACCACCTGTACGTGATTCCCCATCAGCGCGGTGACCGGTTCGCCGCCGCCCTCAAAGGCCACATAGCGCATCTTGTGTGGATCGACGTTGGCTTTTTGCGCCAGCAGCGCCGACTTCATCCAGTCCTGACTACCGATAGAGGCGCCTGCGCCAATGACCACGCTGTTAGGATCTTTCTCCATAGCCGTCAGCAGATCTTTCAGCGTTTTCCATGGTGAGTCCTGGCGTACGGCAATCATGCCGTAGTCAGTGCCCACGCTTGCCAGCCAGCGGACATCATCAACGCCGTAGCGACCAAACTTCCCTTGTGACAGGTTCAGCAGCGAGCCGCCGGAGAATGCCACTACGGTACCCGCTTCAGCCGGACGTTGCGCGACGATCGCGTTATAGGCCACGGCGCCAACGCCACCGGGCATGTAGGTTACGCGCATTGGTTTTTCGATAGCGCCGGTTTCCATCATGCTCACTTGAATCAACTTACAGGTGAGATCGAAACCACCGCCAGGTTTAGCAGGGGCGATACATTCTGTGCGCGATGGCGCTTGTTCCGCCAGAACAGAGGTACTCATCAGTAAAATGCTTGCAGTAAGGGTACGAAGTAACTGTTTTTTCATTGTTTATCCTCACGCCGGAAAACCGGATTTTCGGGTACGGAAGAAGATTTTTGTGATTATGTGAGCCGATGTGTAGCAGTTCGGTTGCATGATTGTTAAAACATTAACCTTTCAATTCCCTTTCAATGCGGCAGAAACTTTACAGGATGTGATATGCGTCTCTTATTAGCGGAAGATAACCGTGAGTTAGCTCACTGGCTGGAGAAAGCGCTGGTGCAAAACGGTTTTGCCGTCGACTGCGTTTTTGATGGCCTGGCGGCCGACCATCTTTTACATAGCGAAACGTACGCGCTGGCGGTGCTGGATATCAATATGCCGGGACTGGATGGTCTTGACGTCGTTCAGCGCCTGCGCAAACGCGGGCAGACGCTTCCTGTGCTGCTGCTGACGGCGCGCAGCGCGGTGGCCGATCGGGTGAAAGGATTGAACGTCGGGGCCGATGATTATCTGGCAAAACCGTTTGAAATCGAGGAGCTGGATGCGCGGCTGAGGGCTTTGCTACGCCGCAGCGCGGGGCAGGTGCAGGGCATACAGCAACTGGGCGAACTGGCGTTTCACGATGAGGGCTATTTTCTGTTGCAGGGGCAGCCGCTGGCGCTCACGCCGCGCGAACAGGCATTGCTGACGGTGCTGATGTACCGTCGATTGCGACCGGTTTCGCGTCAGCAGTTGTTTGAACAGGTCTTCAGTCTAAACGATGAGGTCAGCCCCGAAAGCATTGAATTGTACATCCATCGTCTGCGTAAAAAGCTACAGGGAAGCGATGTGCGCATCGCCACGCTGCGCGGGCTGGGCTATGTGCTGGAGCGTAGCGATGAAGTGGGTTAAACCCCAATCGTTGTACCTGCAACTGCTGATGTTTCTGGGTTTGCCGCTCATGTTGTTGTGGGGGCTGTCGGCATTTAACAGCTATGTCAGCGCGCTACAGGCGGCGACGCAGGCGTATGACCGGACGCTGCTCTCGTCTGCCAGAACCGTCTCCGAGCGACTGGTGGTGCACAACAAACAGCTGGAAGTGAATGTGCCGTGGGTGGTGCTGGACAGCTTTGAGCTGAATATGAACGACAGGTTGTATTACAAGGTGGTCGACCCGGCGGGGAAGGTTATCTCAGGTTATGACGATTTACCTGCGATGCCGCCTGCGACATCGCGTACGCGGCTTTATCCGGCGCTGGCGTGGTTTTATCACACTGAATATCGCGGGGAGGCAATTCGCGTGGCGCGTCTGCTGCAGCCCGTCAACGAGGGCGGCATTATCGGCATGGCCGAGATTTATGTCGCCGAAACGCTGCAATCGCGACGTTACCTGGCGCGACAGCTGCTGTTTTCCTCGTGGGTTTCGCAAGGGCTGCTGGTGCTGCTCACGCTGGTGCTGGTCGGCTGGCTGCTGCGTCGGGTGTTACGCCCGATGCGCCAGCTGTCATCGCTGATGGTGCGTCGCGAGCCTGGGCTGCTGACGCCGCTGCCGGAGCTGCTGCCGTGGTCGGAAACCCGTCTGTTGATTGTGGCATTCAACCGTTATCTGGACCGACTTCGCGGCCTGATCTCTCGCCAGGAGCGCTTCAGCGCGGATGCTTCTCATCAGCTTAAAACGCCGCTGGCGGTGCTAAAAACTCAGGCGGCTGTGGCCCTCGCCAGCCAGCAGCCGCAGCAATGGTATGAGAGTCTGCAAGCCATGAGCTCCACGCTGGACAACACCATTCAACTGACGGAAAGGCTGTTACAGCTGTCGGCTGTGAAGCGCAAAGAGCAAGGAGAAAGGCACTTCTCGCCGGTTAATTTGTATGAGGTGGTGCAAAGCAGTTGTTTCACGCGACTGGCGCAGGCGCGCAGTAAAAGGATCGATCTGGGCTATGAAGGGGAACAGGATGCGGTGTGGATTGAGGGCGATGAAGTCCTGCTTGGCGAACTGTGCGGGAATCTGCTGGATAACGCACTGAAATACACGCCGCCGCATGGTGTGGTAACCGCCCGTCTGCTGCGAAAAGGAGAGGCGGTGGTGCTGGTGGTTGAAGATAGTGGGCCGGGTATCGATGAGCAGATGGTGCACCAGGCGCTGCTACCGTTTCATCGCCTTGATAACGTCGGTAATGTCCCTGGCGCCGGGATAGGCCTGGCGCTGGTCAACGACATTGCTCGTCTGCACCGCACGCACCCTCAGCTATCACGGAGTGAAACATTAGGCGGGTTAAGCGTACGACTGCGGTTTTTATGTCTGGTGCGAGACGCGCAGGACGATCAGCATCGTCCTGCGCCTGTTATTTAAAGGTCACCGTCGCATTGACAGGGATACTAAATGTGCCGGGTTGGGGAGGATTTTTCAGCCAGAACAGGGTTGCCATGAACTCTTTGCGTCGGCTGTCGCTCTGGTTGGTAAACGCGCTGCTGGCAAAATCGATACGGTTGCCGCTGATAATGTCCCCGGAGCCGGGGTGTGCAGCATCCTGGAGCGTAACGCCGATATCTGGCGTCCCCTGACCGGTAAAAACTGCGCCGCTGTTGCTTGTGGTGCCGGTAAAGGTTACCGCGTAGTTGATGCCGCGACATTCATGCTTCCCGGCGGCTTCTGTGGCAATAACGGCAAACTGTTTACTGTGGCTGTTATCTTTTCCCACTTTTGCTTCGGTAATGCTGATCCTGCCAAACTCGACGGTATCCGTTCCTTTGTCAGAGCTGATAGAGACGATCGGTTCGCAGTTGATATAACTGATGTTATTCAGGCCATTAAGCGCGGGGCCAAAGTTTTTTGCCGGATTGCTGGTGGAGCAATGCGAACCGCAGGCGTTAATGCTGCCAATACCGTCGACGACGAAAACTTTGTTGATGGTGCGACCGGCCAGCGCAGGCAAAGGATCCGGGAGTTTTCCGGTAGCGACCAGACTGAGGTTAAAGGTGAAAGAAAATGTTTGTGGGCGCGCCTGGCAGTCACTGGTATGGCTGTGGTTATTACTCCTGCAGTAGTTGTCTGAACCTGCTCGGGGCAACGTTGCCTGATATTGGGTGGTGACGGCCTGGGCGCTTTGATCGTAGGGGCGACCATCAATGCTCACCACCAGTTTCATATTGGTTCCCTGCAGAAAATGCGCAAACTCATGATCAGGGTCGATGTAGATTCTGGCGGCTTCGCCGTGGGGCATATAGTCTGTGTCGCGGCAAGTGACGCTAACGGTTTGTGGATTGGACACCCAAACGGTGTCCCCAGCGGTGGTACTGTGGCTGATTTTAATGGGATCAACGTGTACGGAGACGCTGTTTGCTGTACAGGTAACCGCATAGCTTGCACAACTGAATATCGGCAAACAAAGCAGCACCACGAGTTTAACTATTTTTAACGGATTCATTGATTGCACCTTACGAGCCGACGCACTGGGCGGTAATTTGTGTATATCCGATTTTCTTCACCGGCTGGTTATGGTTATCCGGCATTTGAATAAAGCAGTGTTCATTTGCGTGGGAGCCCCAGCGCACTTCCAGGCGAGAATTGTCCTCCACGCCGCTGGCATACAGTGCGCCATGCATACCGACCAGACCGTGGCTACGACCTTTCGTATCTCGTACGTTCGCGCCGACCGGGGGGGCAATATTGCCGGGCATGACGGCATTGACCAGATAGTTGCGGCCGCTGAAGGTTTCAAACACCACTTTGCCGATGGCTTTCTCTGTTGGAACAATTTTTTTCTGTGCCTGCGGAATATCCAGCCCGGCACCAATATCAGCGGTATTCAGACTCACCACGTTGTAATGCCATGCGTCTGCGGCGGTAAGGACCGCATAGCCGTTACCGTCAATTGCCACGCCATTTTGTTGCTGGATATGGACACCGTCGGCATTTTTGGCCTCGACCAACACCATGGTGTCGCCAGGAGAGTGCATGAGCGTCACGCCGCCTGGGTGCAGCATTGCCCCGCCGCTGATGCCCATATTCATATTCTGGTAGTTGCGTCCTGCGCTGTAGCCCCCCTGAACATTCATCTTGTCACCTTGCCAGGCGGCGTTAACCCCGGCAGAGGAATCCTGTCGATCGGTGGTACTGCCCTGAACGCCCCAGCTCAGACGATCGTCAAATGCTGTATTGCTGTAGCTGGTGGAGTAGCTGTCGCCATTCTGCTGGCTATGCATGATGTTGGTGGAGACAAAGCCGCGGCTATCCATGAAATCGAATGGAATGGAAAGCGTCAGGTTGATACTGCGGTCCTGGTAGTCGTACTGGTTACGGGTATCCTGTACATAAACGCTCCAGTTGATTTTCCCCAGTGTATCGTTGTAACCCAACTGTATCGTGCGGTCGTGACTCCCGTTGTGCCAATAGTTTTGCTGGCTGGCGCTGACGTAAAGAGAGGCGTTATCCCACAAACGCTGGTTAACAGAGACCTCAAAACGTTGACGGCGATTATTGTAGTTAGTGGTGTAGTAATGCTTTTTGTTGTGCTCTTCGCCAGGAAAACGCAGCTGTTGATTCGGGTCGTCATAGGCGATGTCGTAATAGCCCGAGGACCAGCTGTTATGCTCGTTAATGGTGTCGCTAAAGCTGTAATAACCGGAGGTATTGTAGCGGTAGCCTACCAGACGGAAATCCGTACCGTACTGGTTCAGCGATTTGGAGTATAAGAAACGATAACTTTGTCCTGTGGACGCATCTCCACTGGCAAGCTGCGCTCTGGCGGTAGTGATATCGAAAGAGATCGCGCCGAACTGGTGCAGATCCTGAGCGATCCCGGTGGCAATCGCATTATAGCTTTCTGCGGTCAGGAAACCACCGTACAACGTGGAGCCAAAGCTGAGACCATAACTCAATGTGCCTTGAACAAAGCGGGGCCGCCAGCCGCCGCTGTAACCGTCGCGGTATTCCCCTGCCGTAAACTGAAAGCGGCTGTTACCTGCACGCAGCATGTTCGGGACCGCCGAATAAGGCACACTGAAATTACGCCGACTGCCATCGGCTTCAATAACGCTAACGTTCAGGTCGCCGCTTTGGTTGCTGGGGTTGATATCGTCAATGTCAAACGCGCCTGGCGCGACGTTTTTGCTGTAAATCAGATAGCCATTTTGACGGATTTCGATTGTGGCATTGCTATTGGCGACGCCGCGAACGACTGGCGCAAAATCGCGTTGGCTATCAGGCAACATGTTTTCATCGCTGGTGAGCTGTGCCCCGGTAAACTGGATGCTGTCAAATACATCGTCGTCCGTATATGTTTGCCCGAAGCGCAAGCGGCTACGCAGCGCAATAATATTACGTTCCACCCACGTGGAAACCGCCTGCCATTGACGGCCTGAACCGCTGGCATAGCTGAAAGTAGACTGGTTGCGAAAATGCCATCCCGCCAGGTTTATACCGTTGGCAAAACTGGCAAAAACAGAGTCATGATCCTGGCCCTGTTCAATCAGGTGCGTCGTATTGGCGTTGTAGCCGACAAAAGCGGCATTAATCCCATCGTCATAGGCCGATTCAGGCACGGCGTCATGCGCAGTCGAAAGCAGAAACGCTTCCGGTACTGAAATATCAATGCGCTGGTAGTTTGCATCTGCCGTCAGGCGACTGTTTGCGATCAGCGCCGTGAGCTCCACGCAGGTATCGGCGTTACCTTCAGGGATTTTAATCCCGTATTTGCGCAGATCGTCCGCGCTCAGGCAAGGTTGCGGCTTGCCTTGTGGTTGACGTCTTTTAAAGTCAATATTGCGCGTTTCGACGAAGCTATGGTCAAGATATATATAGTATTCAAACGTGCCTTCGCTAAGTCCGTCATTACGGGCTATTTGCACTACGGAGGTAATATTTTGCGTACCATGTACAAAACGGGTATTAAACTGCGGCGTGCTGCTGGCGTATGCAGGTATGCACACGGCCAGCGTTGACAGCGTAAAGAGGGTGTACCGTTGCGGCTGCTTATTTTTTTTCATCATGTGCAACCCTAACTTAATTGCAAGATACCGGGACGTTATTAACCGCGTTAGTGCCGCCGTAATCATCTACCCAGCTAAAACCGATATGGCTGACTTTTTGCTGTGACAACGCAAACGTGCGTTCGCCATGCGGATTAACCATGTCGGCATCGATGTTTTGGCCGTTAATATGTAATTGCGTCAGGGAGATATGTAACGGCGTCGCATTGACTGCCCGCAGAGTATGACCGTGGCACTGCCACTGTAATTTCTCAACGGCTTCAGGTAGCGTCATATTCAGCCCAACAGGGCGATAAAATAGTTTGATGCGAATACGCTGCGCCAGCTGTAAGGTATTTTCTTCATTCTCGATGGTGGGGATTTCCTGCACATTAATCCACACTACAGATTCAACATCCTCAGGAAAGCCGTTGCCCTGATAAATAGCTCGCAACACGGCTGATTTATGGCCGTCAAGTTTCAGGATCGGAGGCGTAATTAACATTGGCAGATTGGCAGGTGTCTCATCCGGATTACCATTATCCAGCCACGTCTGTACCATATATGGCTTGTCTGTATTATTGTTGACGTCAAACATCGCCGCTTTATCGTTCTCATTATAAATAACGCGTGTTTGACCCAAATTAATTGCGCTGTGAGCGGTGCTAACCACACACAGCAACAGGTAAAAGAATATTTTATTCATCAGGTGCACTTTCCAGGTTCAGGGAAGAGTGCCATCCATAGCAATCAACGTCCGTTATTTATAAATGACGGTGTAATTCATATCCGCAGTGATCGTGCCTGCCGCAGGCAGCGTTCCGCCAATTTGCTGATATTTGGCGACCAGATCGATTTGTGCATCGCCATTTTGATCTGCTGTTAAGCTCACCTCATTACTACCGGAAGCGAAATCGAGGGCATGACCCGCTTGATCCACTTCGATGCCAACATCGGTGGCAGGAGTCGAACCACGAGTCGCTTGCAGAAGTGCTGCGTTACTGCCAGGGGTTTTACCGGTAAAGACCACCACATAGCCGTTTACTCCTGCTGTCTTACTACAGCCGGTAAACTGCAACGTAAACGGAGTATCACCGGTAGTAGCGCCATCATTGCCAAAAAACTGGTTGGTAACTTTTGGCAATGTCACTGTCGTATTTTGCAGGTTTGCTGAGCTAACCACGCAGGTACTGGCAACAATTTCACCGGCAAAATGGACCGTTGCGGTGGCTTTAGAACCAGCTCCTGGAGTGGTAACGCTAGCAGCGCCTGCATTAGCGGCAAACAAAGCGACCAGTACACTGCTGGTAAGTGCAGTTTTCATCATCATAACTCCGTTAAATTTATTATTTACCCAGAAAAGTACTTGTCAGAGGCACAGATTCAGCTGGAGTTCATCAACGTCAAAAAATGATGTAGGACTTCATTTGAAAGAAATGATTAACGTGCGTAAATTGCTCAACAAGTAATCCGGCGCGGATATTATTTATTTGCGAAAAATAAGTAAACAAAATTTTTTGGCATGATTGAATGGCTTTGGAAGGTGTTTTTATATATATCTTAACAAAACTGTATACATTGTTATCAATAATTCGTTGGGTCGATTTACGCTGCTTTTAACAAAATTTTAATGCTGTCATTTATTCACTTCTCTTTATTTTAAATCGATATGTTGGTAAGCGCTGAAAATTCTGATGTTAAAGGTGTGTTCATGCAGAATGTTGATATTAGTAATATGTAACACGCATTTTCTCAATGATTGGCTACAGTTTTAATTTAAGCCATGCTTACCGCTTCTACTCATCGGAGTTGCTACAATTATTTAAACTAAATTTTTTTTACTATTCGTTTTTTTTTGAATTTTGAGCGTGAAAATGAAAGCAATCGCATACTCTTCGTAAAATACCTTATTTATAATAAGGTTGCTAATCATTGCTTTGTAAATGTGTTACTAAGTTATTTTTATGGTGGGAATTATAAATAGACTTATTGATTTCTTCTTGTCGCTCTCCAGGACTCTCATCACTGACCATAGCGCAACGAGGTTTGGACAAAGTATTGCTTTTTGTAAGGTTAACGCGTTGTCAGGCGATCATCATGTGATTCTACCCGTGGTAGCTTATGAATTGTGAACTGTCAATGACGTTTATGTTGCAATTAATCATGTTTTTTAAGGATGAAATTAAAAAATATTACCAATAAATAATCATCTAAATCATTGGGTTGCATTTGTATGGTGCGAAACCCATCACATTGTATTACATTGTTTTTTACATTTAATGACTGTGTGCCATTGCGTTTTTAAGACTTGTGATATAATTAGCAACATAAATGAGGAAAAAAACAATTAAAAATCAATAAATAATGGGCTGAGATATGCTTAAAAAATCGCTAAAGATTAGCAGCCACGGATATCCAGTCTTTTTAAAGCTGGTCGATTTCATTGTAATCAATGCGACGTTAATTTTTAGCGCCCATCTGTTAGGTCTGGCGCCATTTAACACCATTGCCATTCTGAGTATTCTCTTCTCAGTCTTTTTCTTACTGTTTGCTGAATACATTAAAATGTATCAACAAAAGATTAAGACGATCGGTTTACGTAATCAAAAACGGTTGGTTTTTTGTACGCTACTGGCGATTTTTTTTAACGAACTGGTCAGCATGACGGTGGCTGAACCCGAGTCTCTCGGCTACTTAGACAAACTGCCTTCCCCCTTTTATTCAGCGATTATTTACTGGTACTTCATCCCATTACCTTTTCTTTATTACATTCGCTTTTTCATTTTTAAATATTCAACGAAAAAGAGTATGCGCGTGGCGATTATTGGTCTGACCGACAATGGTCTGGCGGCAGAAAACGCGTTAATGGATGAATACGCTAATATCACATTAGATCTGGCTTTTTATGATGAGCGCGCCTTATCCCGCTGTGGCGATATCGTCGATAAGGTTAAAAGCCCCTTTCGTGGGCCGGTGATCAATCTGGTTGAGGAAGCCCGGCAGGGAAATATAGACGAAATCTACATCGCTTTACCGATGGTAGCTTTACAGCGCATTCGTCATTTTTTGGCGATGATGTCAGACACTACCGTAGATACGTATATTGTTCCTGACTTCTATACCTACAGTAACAACATGTCCAAGCTACGCTCCATTCACAACCTGCAAACTATTGGAATTTTTAGTTCGCCGTTTGAAGGGGCGGGTTCGTTTATCAAGCGGGCGGAAGATTTGGTGCTTGGTAGCATCATTATGGTGATGATTTCTTCGCTGATGTTGGCCATTGCCATTGGAATCAAACTCACTTCCCGCGGGCCAGTCTTTTTCAAACAAGATCGGTATGGTCTTAGCGGGCAAAAAATTAAGGTCTGGAAGTTTCGCTCGATGCGCGTTATGGAGAACGCCGATACGGTTATTCAGGCCACTAAAAACGATCCGCGGGTAACCAAATTCGGTAGTTTCTTACGCCGCACCTCACTGGATGAACTGCCGCAATTTATCAATGTATTGCAGGGAAGTATGTCGATTGTCGGTCCCAGACCTCATGCGGTTACGCATAATGAGCAGTACCGTAAACAGGTCGAAAATTACATGATCCGCCATAAAGTTAAGCCTGGGATCACAGGGCTTGCGCAGATCAACGGTTTCCGCGGGGAAATCGATGCGCTTTATAAGATGGAAAAAAGGGTTCAGTACGATATTGAGTACATTCAAAACTGGTCTTTATGGTTGGATATAAAAATTATTATTAAAACTATTTTTAAAGGATTTATCGGTAAGAATGCATACTAAATTACTCGTGATTACCGGAATCGTGATATCGCAGCCCGTATGGGCTGATTTAACACCGAAATCACACATTGGCTTTGCGGGGATCGACTTCCAGGGCAAGGTCGCTGTGGACTATGGTTATAATGATAACGTGTCTTATCAGCCACATAGCAGAGATGCTATCGGTTCCTCGTTTCAGAGCGCAGCGCCCGTTTTGAGTATGATCGGAGAGCGCGGTCAGGATAAGTATTTACTGATGTACTCCGGTGATTATCGTAACTACTCAAGCGATTCCGCTGATAACTATAACGATCATTTTTTCCGTTTTAACGGTGCCTGGCGCTATGGGCTCAAGCACGGCTTAACACTCAATCTGGAGGATACGCTTGGGCACGAATCCCGCGGTCGAGGGATCACTGAGGGGTTTCTACCGGGTCAATTCGAGCAGTATGGGATTAAATCTCCGCTGACGACGAATTTTATTAACAGTGAATTGCGCTATAGCTATGGCGCGCCGGATGGGCGCGGGAAAGCGGAACTGGCGTTGTTATACAAAAAACTGACGTTCGGTAATACGTCCGACGCCCAGGAGAGTAGTGAAGATTTCTACAATTATATTCAGGAACAGGAATGGCACGAAAATAGCCTGGTGGCAGAAATTTTTGACCAATACACATCCAGAACGCGTTTTCGCTATAGCTTTATTACTAACCAGCGTCACTATGATAACAACTCAGAAAAAGACACTAATGAGTATTATTTGCTGTATGGCCTGAAGTCGCAGTTGACGGGAAAAACCAATGTCGACATGAATATTTCATGGTTGTACAAGACATTTGAAAACAACGCAAACTCGCATGATTTTAATGGTCTAAACTGGGATATAAAAGGGGAGTGGAAGCCGTTACAGCAGTCTGTTTTCACGGTGCACTCAGCGCAAAGCATTAAAGACCCATCGGAAGTTGGGGGATATATTTTAGTCACCCAGTATGGTCTTTCTTACCAGCACTTCTGGTTAGGTAACCGTTTTTCTACCTTGCTGGATTACTCATACACTTCAGAAGACTATAAAAAACAGAATAAAGATCGGCATGATAAAGATGGGGTATTTAGCGTAACCATGAGCTATGACTACACGCCGTCGGTCAATTTTGAGATTAAATATCAAATAGATACGTTGAATTCGAATAAGGATACTGATTCGTTTTATATCGGTCCCAACGACAATCAGGAAGTCATCAGAACGTTGGGTTATGATAATTCTATGATTATGCTTAAAGCTAAGGTTCAGATCTAAAATGAAAATAATAGAACTGTGCGCGGTTTTGCTATTCAGTATCCTGATGGTCGGATGCACAACGTCCAGCCCGAGATTAATGGACGATCCTGCTACTGTTCAGCAGGATTACCGACTTGGGGCAGGGGATACTGTCAATATCGCTGTTCATGGTCAACCCGATATGACGATGCGGTTTATTTTGGATAAGAGTGGGGAGATTAATTTCCCGTTTGTTGGTGCTCTTATATTAAAAGATAAAACTGCTGAACAGGTGACTAACGAATTAACTCAACGCCTGACCGGAGATTATTTTACTACTCCGATGGTGACGGTGAGTATTGCCGAGTTCCGTAAATACTATGTTTCTGGCGAGGTGAAAAGTCCGAATGGATTCGCTTATGAGCCAGGACTTACCGTCGAGAAATCTATTGCGCAGGCGGGGGGATTTACAGATCGTGCTGACCGTCAAGATATCAACATTCGCCTGTCAGGTAGCAATCAGCTGCTTGAGAATGTTGATTTAACGCACTCTGTTCATCCTGGGGATGTCGTGATTATTGGCATGGGGTTCTTCTGACGATGAAACTATCAATAGTGGAAAACGGCAAAAAACGAGAAAGCACTGTTGAATTCTCCCGCTTTGCCAAAGCGCTGAAAAAGAACGCCTGGAAAATCGCGCTGGCCGGTATCGTTGCCGGGGTCGTGGCTTATCCGTTAATCAGCATGATGTCCTCAAAGTATGTATCAACGGCGACTGTGCTGATTAAGGCGCAGGCCGATAACGTTTCTCCGTTCCCACAGGTTGATGGTTTCGATTCAACGCGCAGTGGTTACTACGAAACGCAATATGCGTTGATGCATTCACGAATTGTGCTCGAGCAAGCCGTTCGCGATATGAAGCTGGATGAAAATCCGGCATTTACCGGGGAAAAAGCCGATGCTCAGGGCGCTGATAGCAGTGAAAGTCGGCAACTAAGAATGGAGCTGGCGCTGAAAACGTTGTCGAAAAACCTGAATGTCATCGGTATTCGGACAACGAACCTCGCCTCTATTACCTATGAATCGACTTCGCCCCAGGTTGCGGCTAATATCGCCAACGGCGTCGCGCAGGCTTTCATCAACTATACGCTGGAGCAAAAGCGTCAGAAAGTAGAGAAAGCCCGCGAACTGAATTATGAAAAAATGGAAGAGATTCAGAAGTCGATAGCGAAGCAAAAAGAAGATATGGAGAGTTATCTGAAAAATGCCGGGCTGCTGACCTTTCGCGGTATTGATGGTTTTGAAACCGAGCAGTTAAGTATCGTGACCAATCGCCTGGCCGATGCGACTCAGCGTCGTGTTGCCGCGGAATCTGTCTATAACGAGGTGAACGGGGGAGGGAAGTCCGCTGAGAGTGTTATCTCGCTACCTTCGGTCTCTAACCACGCCCAGATTCAGGATTTACGCATTGCGTTAATTCAGGCGCAGCGTACGTTGTCTGAATTGCGCAAAGTCTATGGGCCAAAAAACCCGGCCATTTTAAAAGCAGAAGCTGATGTGCAGTCGATCCAAAGCCAAACGGGACGGGTGTTGGGTGAACTGAAAGTGGGTTTACGCCAGCAATATCTGGCGGCGCTTGCGGATGAAAAGAACTACCAGCAACAATTGGCTGAGCAGAAAGCGATCTTCCAGAAAATGGCGTCAAAACGGGATGCCTGGAACAGCCAAAAACTGGCGTTAGATAAAATGGAAGATCTGTACAAATCGCTCTATCAGCGTACTCAGGAGTTGTCGCTGTCCGGCGTGAATGCCGATGCGGTGTTATACGATCCCGCAGTTCCTGCATTAAAACCGGCGAAGCCGAATAAATCACTGCTGTTGGTGATGGTGGTCATGCTGGTGGTTGTGTTCAGCATCATGTATTTCATTGTCAAAGCGGCGATGGATAACTCAATCGCTAGCCTGAGTCGCATGAAAAAGCGCCTCAACGTTACCCCGCTGGGCGAAATCCGTCGTTTTAGTGGAACCTCAGGGCGTGCGCAAGTGCGGGACATGATCCTGAAGAACCCGCTGAATGCCGATATTGTGCACGGTATCCGTACCCGGATTATGCTCGATAACCGGTCATTACAGACGCTCATCGTGGCGTCAACGGAGCACGGTGAAGGACGTTCTCTGCTGGCGAGTTTGTTGGCGAACTCCTTTAGTTTCGATCAGAAAACTCTGCTTATTGATGCGGATTTCTTTAATACTGATGGGCTCTCTTCTGAACTGGCGTCGGCAACATCCGCAGGTCTGGCGGAACTGTTGCGCGGGGAGACTGAGCTTAAACAGGCGCGGATTACGCTCAGTGATAATCTCGACTTTATTGCGCACGGCAAGAGCACCATCTCTTCTTTACTGATGTTGTCGTCGGAGCACGTTGAACCCTTAATGCGCGAACTGAAATCGCATTATCAGCGCATCATTATTGATGTTGCTGCTGTGAATCAGAGCCAGGATGTTCAACTGATCAAACGTGCCGTCGATGGGGTTGTTTTCATAGTGAAAGCCGGGATGGGGTCGGCGGGACACATCGCCAGCGCACTGGATAAGATTGAGGAAAATAACGGCGTGGTGATTGGCGCGGTGCTCAATGCGGTTGAAGAAAAAGATCTTGAAACCCAGGAGGGTCTGCGTTCACTTAACTTCAGTACCGATCAACTGATGACGACGCCAGGCCGGGTATGAGTCTACTGAAGAGCGCTTCCACGATAGCCGGTTCATCAGTCATCTCGCAGTTGATTGGTGCGCTGTCTATCTGGTTGATTTCGCACAAGTACGATATGGCTGAGGTGGGGCTTTATGCGCTCAATTACAGCATCGCCGTGGTGGGCGCGCAGGTGTGTACCTTTGCATCGCAGCTTTTAATTCCAAAACAGCACGACGACGAACTGGTACAGAACGTCGTATTTTGCCTGATCCAAAGCACGATCATTGCCTTACCGTACGCCGTACTGACAGCGTGGCTGTTTCACCAGAACATCCTGTTCCTCTATTTGCTGACGCTGGCGACGGCGTGGGTTTTAATCTCGGAAAACCTGTCGCTGCGCACGGCCAATTTTCGTTTTCTGATTTTCCAGCGCATCTCTGTCTCTGTGGTGGTATTACTTTCGGTTCTGGTTACGCATCAGGTGCAACTGTTTTATTGGTCATGGGCCTGCGCGACGATGGTGCTGACCATAAGCTGTATTTTGCATTCGTTTGATATTCGTTCCGTGGCGGCCAGACATTTGCGACCTGCCAGTAACTGGCATTTTTTCAAACAAAATATCCATCACATTACCAAAGTCGGGAGTGCGGAAGTGCTGGCGATGGCCAGCAGTAATTTGCCGATTATGTTGATTAACTTTTGGTTCTCGGCGCTGACGGCAGGTTATTTTTCCGTAGTTAGCCGCTTTTGCCTGGCGCCGGTGGTGATTATCGGCAACGCAGTGCGCAATACTATTTTTTCCAAGTGGTCTATCGACTTCAGAAATAATACCTTTAATTATCATGAATATACCAGGGTGCGGATGCTACTGTTGGTTCTGGGGGTTATCTGTACTCTCGGGGTGTTTATTTTCTATCCAATAGTGATGCGTCTGGGCTTTAGTGAAGACTGGATTAACTCCATTGAAACGTCGCGCTACATGTTGCCCTATTTATTCCCGGCGCTGGCGATAAGCCCTCTGACGGTGATTGAGCTTATTTTTGGTTCCCACCGCTATTTTCTGCGTATCCAACTGGAACAGCTGGCGATTGTGTTATTCGCATTTGTCGTCATTCCCTATTTTCATAAAGATTATGCCACGTCGGTTATCCTGTTTTCTTCACTGACATTTATTCGCTACGCCTTCATTTATCTGAAAATGAATAAGCGAGCCAATCTTCTGAAAGACAAGCCGGTGATACTATGACGCTGAATACCGGATACTATTTACAGGTTTTTAGCTTTATCACGCTGATCCTGTGTGGCCTGGTGCAATACTTTACCGGCATGCAGTCGGTGCTGTGGATCCCCTTTTTCCTGACCCTGTTGATGGTGGGATTATTGGTGATGCAGACGCGTGATGGCTCGCTGCAGCTGGATGCGCAGGAGACGATTGTCCTGGCGTTGTATTTTTCGTTCCTGATACTGGCCGGAACATCGACGCTGATTCAGGGCGGGATCACCGTCGCGATTGTGGCATTTAAAAATGAAATCGCATTGTCACTGGTGATGATCTGTTTGCTGCTGGGATTTTGCCGGGAGTCGCAGATTTACCGTGCAACGCGCTATCTGTACTGGGTGTTTTACGCGCAAATCCCGGTAATGATTTATCAGGTTTTACTGGTCGTTCCCCAGCGCGTTGCGGTGCGTGGCGAAGATGAGAAATGGGACTCTGTGGTTGGCACGTTTGGCGGTGACCCCATGGGGGGCGGTAACACTGCTGCGATGGGCCTGTTTTGCCTGTTGATTATGTTGTTAAAAGTCTCTGAGTATAAGCACGGGTTGACCACGTTCAAGTCCATGGCGTTGCACATTGTTCTTGGGATCGGGCTATGTATTATTGGTGAAGTGAAGTTCGTCATTCTGCTGTCACCTCTGTTCCTCGCGTGGGTGTGGATCTCACCGAGCTACGTCAAAGACGTCAGTAAGGTTAATCTGAAGACGCTGTTGGTTATTGTGGCGGGCATGCTGCTGCTTATTAGCCTGTCGATAGTGATCCTCGCGTACTATTATTCTTCCGCGTTTGGCGGCGATCCGTCGAAAAGCTCGTTAAGCATTTTCATCGACTCCTTAAGCTATATCTTTGACCCGAACTACATCATGTCTACCGGGGAGTTAGGGCGCTTTACGACGTTCCTGTTCTGGTTGAAAAATAACGATCTGTGGGGGCTTTCAGGAACGTTATTTGGTTATGGGCTCAACGCCACAAACAGCGGGAGTACGGTATCGCCGGGCTTTTTGAATATCATTTATAACTTAATTCTCGACTCGACTTCCCTGAGTATGCTGCTGTGGGAAGTCGGGGTGATCGGCACGTTACTTTTTATTAGCTTATTCATTTATATCCTGAAAGTTTGTCAGCCAAAGCCATTACTGACGCTTGAACAACTGGACCAGCAGGATCTTCAGTTGCTGAGCTTTGCACCGGCGTTTAACGCTTTTGCTATCAGTTGCTTAATTAGCTTACCTTACAGCCAGATACTGATGATTACACCGATGTTACAATTCCTGTTCTATTTATCACTAGGATCAAGTTTAGTGATTCGTCGAACCGTCCTTCGCTGTGTAGGGTAATTGTATGGACCAAAAACCGTTTATTTCAGTGAGTATTAAAACACTCAATGAATCTGAATGTATTGAGAAAACGATAGACAGTATCCGCAGGCAGCTTGTTGATTATCCACATAAAATTATAGTGGCAGATAGCCTGTCAACGGATAACACCCAACAGCTTGCGATCGATAAAGGGGTGACCGTGGTCTCTTTAACTGACCCAGGCGATCGCTGCTGCGGCGTCGGGCATCAGTTAGGTTATCTGTATAGTGAAGGGGAATATCTGTTGCTGATGGACGGCGACATGGAGCTGGAAGAGGGCTTTGTGGATCAGGCTGTCGCTTTTTTGCAGGCTGAGCCGGAATATGCAGGTGTCGCGGGAACCGTTGAAATGGACGATGCCGTTAACTATGAATTTAAATCGCGTAAGCAGCGTATTAGTAAAATCTATCCGCTTGGAGATAGCGACCATTTAGGCGGTGGTGGGTTATATCGCCGCTCTGCGATTGAGAAAATTGGTTATCTCACCAACCGTAATTTGCACGCTTATGAAGAAGCTGAACTTGGCCTGCGTTTGCTCGATGCGGGTTATAAACTACGCCGTCTGAATATTCCGTATTTTATCCATACTTCGCATACCATGCCGACCTTTCAGATGCTGAAGCACCGCTGGAAAAGTGGATACTATCAGGCACCGGGCGAGCTTTTACGTTGTGCGTGGGGAAAACCTTATTTCGGCAAAGCGTTAAAAATGGTTAAGAACGAGGCGATTTTTTCTGTTTATCTGATTGCCTTGTTTATTGCGGCGGTGACCTTCAATCTCGAACTTTTCGATATTGCATTTCTACCCTTGCTTGCCTTTATTATCTTGAAAACCGTGCAGAATCGATCGTTATTGAACGGATTGCAGAGCGTAATGAACCTGGCCGTGCTTTCTGCGGGACTTGTTAAAGGGTTGACTAAACCAGTACGCGATCCGTTGACTCCGCCTGACAGTAAAATCATTCATGAATAACTAAGGCTGGCGCAATGAAAGTTTTATTAGTGAATAAGTTTTTTTTCATTAAAGGCGGCGCGGAAACCGTTTATTTTCAAGAGCGCGAGATGCTGAAACAGGCCGGAGTACAGGTTATTGATTTCTCGATGCAGCATGAGAACAATTTCCCTTCGGACTATGCGGATTATTTCGTCAGCAATGTGGACTACCACCAGGAGCGCAATCTGCTGGGCGGGCTCAAAACGGCGGTTAACTTTATTCATAATTCGCAGGCCTGCAAAAAGATGCTGGCGCTACTACAAAAAGAGCGTCCGGATATCGTCCACTTCCATAACATTTACCATCAGTTAACGCCGGCGTTGATTAAAGTGGCCCGCAATTTTGGCTGCAAAACGGTGTTGACCGCGCATGACTATAAAATCGTCTGTCCTGCCTATTCCATGCTGCGCGACGGTAAAGTGTGTGATTCCTGTATTACCGGGACGGTTTTCAATGCCTTCAGGTATCGTTGCCAGGAAGGCTCTGCTTCAAAAAGCCTCCTGCTCTCTTTAGAGGCGACCTGGCAGTATATTGCGCAAAATTACCAGGCGCTGGATGTGATCGTTTCGCCGAGCGTCTTTTTACGCGGTGTATTGTTGCGTACGCTGCCGAATTCGCGCATTGATGTCATCGTCAATGGCGTTGATGACAGCCGTCCTCTGGGTGAGGTAAGCGATGCGGGCTATATGCTGTACTTCGGTCGCCTGAGCCGTGAAAAGGGCGTGGCAACGTTATTGGCGGCGCATGAGAAAATGCAGAACAAAGCGCCGCTGAAAATTGTGGGGCACGGTCCACTGCACGATGAATTAGTCGCCCAATACCCGGACGTTGAGTTTTTAGGTTATGTGCAACAAGGGGAAGCTCTCGATAACCTTATTAAGCATGCACGGGCAGTGATCCTTCCTTCAGAATGCTATGAAAACTGTTCGATGGCGATATTAGAGGCGATGTCCTTAGGCAAGCCGGTGATCGGATCGCGCATCGGCGGTATCCCGGAACAAATTCGTGACGGAATCGAAGGGATTTTATTCGAACCTGGCAATGCGCAGGAGTTAGCAAATGCGCTGGATGCACTGGCCGACTCGCCAGAGAAGGCGCGGGTCATGGGCTTACAGGGTCGTGCGCGATTGAGTGAAAAATATGCGCTGAGTAAACATATGGATACTCTACTGGCGCTCTATAAAGAACTGCTGAGCAGGCCATAGTATGAGTAAAAAAATAACGGTTTTTGGTACGCGTGGTATTCCCGATGTATTGGGCGGGGTGGAGACACACTGTCAGAATCTATATCCTGCCATTAAGCAGCAGTTGGACGTTGATATTTGCGTGATTGCACGCTCGCCGTATGTAAATTACAAACGATCGTTATATAAGAAAGTTGAAACCTACGCGCTGTGGGCACCAAAAAAGCGCTCGCTGGAAGCGATTGTCCATTCCGTTTTAGCGGCATTTAGGACAAGTATCGACCATTCAGATATTGTGCATGTCCATGCTATCGGACCTGGGCTTGTGATCCCATTATTACGCATGTTAGGGAAGAAGGTGGTTTTCACCCACCATGGACCTGATTACGATCGTCAAAAATGGGGATTCGTTGCCAAAAAAATATTGCTGCTGGGTGAGCGTTGGGCAGTGAGATATGCCAACGAAGTGATTGTGATTTCTGAGGTTATTAATCAACTGATCCAGAAAAAACACGCTCGCTATGATGCGCATTTAATTCACAATGGCGTCAACGAGCCGCGGTCGTTATCTGTGCTGACCATCGACAATACGCTCTCCCGCTTTGGGCTGCAGCCGAAAAACTACCTCGTGGTGGTTGGGCGATTTGTGGAAGAAAAAGGGATGCATGATGCCATCGCCGCCTATCAGCGCAGCGGTTTAACTATGCCGTTAGTGTTAATTGGCGATGCGGATCATCCGACCGAATACAGCATTCGCCTCAAAAAGCTTGCCGCGGACACGCCTGGCGTTGTGATGACGGGGTTCTTGCGTGGTGATGAGCTTCAGGCGGTGTTTTCCCAGGCACAGCTGTTTGTGATGCCTTCATACCATGAAGGATTGCCCATTGCGCTGCTGGAAGCAATGTCATTTTCTCTTCCTGCCGTCGTCAGTGATATTCCGGCTAACCTCGAAGTTCAACTGCCGTCCGAGGCCTATTTTAAGGTGGGGGATGTGACCAGCCTGGCCGAAAAACTAACCGAGTGGGCGGCAACCAATAGCGTGGACTATCGTGTATATTTGCAAAACTATAACTGGCATGAAATCGCCAAAAAGACGATTAACGTCTATCACTCAATTGATAAAGATATAGGTTAATTTTGACCAGTCCTCAAAATCGTCCTCCCGTCATCGAACGATTTTATGCTCATCTTGACGAGCCGATTGCGCAAGAGTTGACCCCTGAACAAAAAGAAGGGGTGGAAAAAGCGATCCTGGCTTCGACTCTGACTTCTCGGCATCAGATCGATATTCGCCGAAGCTTTCCCTTTTTCAGTAAACGCTATTATCTGGTTTTTTTGTTTGGCAGAGATTTGCGTCGGCAGCATCGTCAGGAATCGACCCTGTCGAGAATATTGCTCACTTTTTTGCTGCTGATTGCCGTGTTGTTCGTTACCTGCTGCGTATTGCTGACGCTGTATATGATCAAATCAGCATTAGGTATTGATGTGTTCCAAAATTTTCATGTGGGTATATGGGACTGGTGGTTAAGCCTGAAAAACCGCTAGCGTAAACAAACCTGTGGAGGGCGTCACTGCGATGAAGTGTAAATGGGTTTCTGCGCTGTTGTTGATGTCCTTTCCGTTGGCGGTTATGTCCGCATTAACGACCGTAACCCCCAAAGCATTAACGGGCCCGCTAACCAATCCGGGGATTGGCGTGGCAAGTTTTCATCAGGGGTACGGTGAAACGCTGGGTCTGGCGGATTATCCCAATACCGGATTTGAATACGAGCGATTTTACTGGCGAGAGCTGGAGCCTGTTGAAGGTCAGTATAATTTTGCGCTGGTGGATGATGCCTTCAAATACGCGGCAGCGCATCGTCCCGCGATGAATGTCGGGCTGCGGTTTATGGTGCTTGCCGATCCGGGGGATGGCACAAAAATTCCCGATTGGCTGATTAAAAAAGGCGTGAAAGGCCGCTGGACGCCCGATAATAAAACATTTATTCCGGATTTAAGCGACCCGCTGTTTATTGAGTACAGCCAGCGTCTGCTGAACGCATTCGGAAAACGCTACGGCGGTAATGAGAATCTCGCTTTTGTGGATATCGGCATGGTGGGGGCCTGGGGTGAATGGCATAACAGCAATTTCCCTGATCTGAAACCACTGTTGGAGCAGTACACCACCGCGCAGTTAGACCGCTACGTCGCAATGCACTTTTCTGCCTTCCCTTCGACGCCGAAAATAATGTTGATGAGCGGTGGGCAAAGCCTGGCGAATGCGGTGGCGCGAGGGGCTGGATGGCGGGCGGATTGCTGGGGTGACCTGCGCGTATTTTCGGACTCCTGGAACCATATGGCCGATGATTACCCGCAGCGATTACTGGCAGCGCAGCAGAGCTATTCAGGGTTTAACGATGCCTGGAAACGTGCGCCGGTCAGTCTGGAAATCTGTTCATATATGCAGGACTGGAAGAACACCTTCCACTATACGCGTGCCGAAGTGCAGGGCATTTTTGACTGGGCGGTCAAGCAGCACGCCAGCACGATCAACCTGAAATCGAGAGCGATACCTAGCGATTATCGACCGATTGTTGATGATGCGCTGACCAAACTGGGCTATCGGTTTCGCTTAGCGTCTCTGAGCCATGAGTCCGTGTGGGACGGCGGACAAACGTTGAGGTTGAACAGTACCTGGTATAACGAAGGTATCGCACCGATTTATCTGCCCTACACGCTGGCATTTCGTGTGGTGGATAGCGCCAATAAGGTGGTGGCGCAGGGGAATGCGGCGGATGATATACGACGTTGGCTCCCTGGCGTTTATCAGGTTAGCTACGCATTGCCCATGCCGGGCCGACTGGCGAAAGGGCAATACGCCATTGAGGTTTCGATGCTGGATAAATCCGGGGCGGCAAGAATTAACTTTGCCAACGAAGGAAAGCAGAGCAGCGGCTGGTATCGCGTATCAACGATAACGGCACGCTAACCCGTCATGGCAACGAGCCTGAGGCTCAGGCTCGTTGCCGGGTACATCAGATGTTATAACCATTCGGGTTGTTTTTTTGCCAGTTCCAGGTGTCACGCATCATTTCATCAAGGTTGTAGATGGCCTTCCAGCCCAACTCTTTGTATGCCAGTGACGGGTCAGACCAACATTCGGCAATGTCGCCGGGCCTTCTGTCGACAAATTGATAGCTTATTTTTTTCTGTGCCGCTTTTTCAAACGCCTCAATCAGATTAATCACAGAATAACCGACCCCGGTACCGAGATTAATCACCTTGTAGGCAGCGCCTTTGTTCTGGCTATCCAGCGCGGCTAAATGGCCGGTCGCCAAATCCATGACGTGGATATAATCACGAACGCCGGTGCCGTCGGGGGTTGGATAGTCATTACCGTAAACCGACACGGTTTTCAGCTTACCAATCGCAACCTGGGAGATGTACGGCACCAGGTTATTGGGGATACCGTTGGGATCCTCACCAATTCGACCCGATGGATGGGCGCCGACTGGGTTAAAATAGCGCAGGCAGGTAATGCGGAAGTCGGGCTGCGCGCGGGAGAAATCGGCCAGAATCTGTTCGACCATTAATTTAGAGGTACCGTACGGATTGGTGGTTCCCCCCGTACGCGATTGCTCGCTCAGCGGCACGCTTTCCGGATTACCGTATACCGTAGCAGATGAGCTAAAAATGAATCGATTAACGCCTGCGGCCAGCATCTCATCCAGTAAAACCAGCGTTCCAGTGACGTTGTTTTCGTAGTAAGCAAGGGGTTCTTTTATCGACTCGGAAACCGATTTGAGGCCCGCAAAATGAATGACATCGGTGATGTTATGGTTGGCGAAAATGTTTTTTAATGCCTGCCTGTCGAGAACATCAGCGATATAGACAATGGGTTCCCTTCCTGTGAGTTCCGCGACCCTGTCCAGCGAGATTCGGCTGGCGTTTGCCAGATTATCGATGACAACGACATCATCGCCTCTTTCCAGTAGCGTTAAAACAGTATGTGAACCAATATAACCTGCACCACCAGTGACAAGAATAGCCATATGGACTCCAGAAAAATGCTAAAAACCCGAGCGATTTTCCACCAATACCACCCAAGGATCCAGGGGATCAGTTATTTTGCCGGGAAAGGTATACGTTTCTATATTTTATCATACACTTATAGGATATTTTTTTAAAGATTGCCAACAGACTGAACTTATTTATTTTTGTATCATAGGCAATATAGTTATTTGAGAAATTTAGCGTGTGAACGCCGTCACTGTGGTTGATCGACGAATTGATTTGTTCGATCAGATTCTCATCAAAAGTAGCGTCATTCAGTGTGACTAATTCTTTGATGTAGATAGATTTTCCATATGTTTCAGGTGTGCATTCCTGGGTTAAGAAATACATTTTGTTATCGACAAGATAAGGCGCACCCGCTCCCCGATGATGATGATTGCTCACCTTCAATGCAGGAGTAATTCTCTGCCACTGTCCGTGAAGATGCTCTGCCGAATGAATAATTATTTTATTATCCATGGTGGTCGATATAAGATAGCAGGTCTCATTCATTGAAAGAAAAATGTTATCTGTCACTTCGGTGTCAGAGATTAGAACTTTAATTTTCTTCCAGCGTGTAGGAAACTCTACTGACTGAAACAGTATCACTTCTTTTCTTTCTGATGATTCAGGAATCATGAAGAGCTGATCGTTAATATTGATCAGGAACGGAAATGACAAATGACACATCAGGTCGTCAAAACCTTCAAGTTTCACGTCATCAATTTCAACCAGTTCACGATCAAGAATACGGCATCGGAGCGTGCCTTTCGAGTTGCGAAAGCTAAAAGCTTCATAAAAAACATACAGTTTATCATCTTTTTCAATAAGAAAAGGATCGGCTTGAAACGTATATTCCTTTTTTAACTGCTGTGCAGCGGATTTATTTAATATATCCAGTGTGTTATCTGGGAATTGGTGTGTACCATGATCCTTAATAATCATGATATCCCATGATTCATGATAGAATAACATATTTATTATTCGTTTTAATTTCGCTAGCATTTGCGTCAGCTCCTTTTTATCGCCTGCACCATTATCAGAATTGATATCGCTGCTAGATAATTTTGATAAAACACTCAGGTGAACAGCTGTTTTAACTCTAAATACATGCAATCTGTTGCAATACTGAATGGATGAGCTAAGGCCAATGCAAAAGCAAAACATCAACGGCTATTTAAAAAACTAGCTGCAAGTGCGTTTTTTGTCTATAGCACAAAAGTAGGTAAAAGCTCTCCAGAGCATCCTTGCTCCAGGGGAAAATTTACTCGAAATGCACCTGCGGGTTATCTGCAAGGGAAACATAGGTTTTGCTGTTTTTATCAAGGGTACGGATTTCACCGCTTTCGATGTCATATACCCAGCCGTGCAGACGAAGCGCATTATTTCGCAGCCCAACCGCGACGCAAGGATGCGTTTTAATATTATTGAGCTGTGCGATAACGTTTTCTTCCACCATGGCGTTAACTTTATCGATTGGGTTATCCCAGGTTTTCTTCTCAACCACGGCTTTCGCGGCATCGGCATAGTGCAACCAGTGAGCCACAGCGGGCATCGGATCCAGAGGCTGGCTATCAGCAATGGCTTTCATCGCGCCGCAGTTGGAGTGTCCGCAGATGACGATATCCGTCACACCAAGTGCGACAACCGCGTATTCAATCGTAGCAGATACGCCACCGGGTTCCGGTCCAAAAGACGGAACGATATTACCGGCGTTGCGGATAACGAAAAGCTGTCCGGGCTCTTGCTGAGTAACGAGTTCTGGCACCAGGCGGCTATCGGAACAGGAGATGAAAAGCGCTTTGGGATTCTGGCTGGATGCCAGGCTGCGAAAGAGTTCCTTACGTTGAGGGAAAATCTCTTTTTGGAAGTTGAGGAAGCCCTCAATGATATGTTGCATAGCAGTGTCTCTTTTCTCTGTTTAAGCAGGTTATGATGAAGATCACACTTTCCAGTTTAACACCAGCCGACAGAACGGAAAAACTTTATAGCAGTTCTGCAACATCTTTGTATAGTTTTGCCCCACCGTGGCGGGGCAAAGAGTGTGATGCGCGCTACGCGTTCTGTCGTTTTTGGTACGCCGCTTTCAGTCGGTTCATCGCTTCTACCAGTACCGAGCGCGGGCACCCAACGTTGAGTCTCATGTGACCCTCTCCGCCGGGGCCATATTGTGCGCCTGGTGACAGACCCAGTTTTGCTTCCTGCACAAAAAATGCGCTTAGCTGTTCATCGCTAAGATTCATTTTTTCCGCGTTCAGGAACAGAAGATACGATGCGCCGCCATACACAATGGAGATTAAGGGACAGTGCTTTTCAATTTCACTTTTAACAAACGCCACATTGTCGGCCAGGTAGGCTAATAATTTTTGGTGCCAGTCGCCACAATGGGTAAAGGCGCTGTAAATGGCCGCCTGCTGTAATGAATGTGTCTCGGCCAGGTAGCAGTTATCCAGGAAACCATAGAACTGATGGCGTAATTCATCATTTTTAATAATGGCAATTCCGCCCTGGATCGCCGCCGTATTGAAGGTTTTACTGATTGAGGTCAGCACGATTGACTGACTCCCTGTCGCTTCGTCTAAAGTAAAAAACGGCAGATGGCGCTTGCCTGGCAGGGTTAAATCACTATGCACTTCATCGGAGAGAATAATGACGCCAGCTTGCTGACAATAGTGACTTACTTTTTCCAGCGTTTCCCGCGACCACACCATACCGCCCGGATTATGCGGCGAAGGGAAAAGAAACATTTTGCACTGCTTGAGTTTTTCGCTGAAATCATGCCAGTCAAATTCGTAATGACCATCTTTCTCAATGAGGCGCGTTTGAATCAAATTCCTGCCGCTGGTATTTACCAGATTAGGGTAGGGGTCATATATTGGCGTACAGGTTAAAATATTATCACCTGGTCGGGTAAACACCATCAGAGAGAGCACAATAGTTTTTATGACGCCGGGAATAAAATGCAACCAGTGTGGCTTTATGTCGACATCATACTGTTGTGCATACCAATGAATAACGGACTCTTTCCATTGCGGATAATCCAGGTTGTAGCCTTGTACTGGCTGCGATACCACTGAACGCAGTGTGCTCATGATTGGCTCTGGCGTCACAAAATCCATATCTGCAATCCACAGCGGTAATACATCGGTGGTGCCGTACATCTGTTGTAATTGACCGTATTTACGGCAATTAACATCCCTTATGACAATATCATCAAACAAAGACATTGCTGACTCCTGGACAGTCTCTGAAAAATAGTTTAAGCAACGCAACAGTGAAGAATATTTCTGTATATCTAATTGATATATTAAATTTACCCTGGTGGTAGCCAATATTTAGCTATTTATTAGCCTATGATTTTTGCTCAACCATATGCTCTGTAGCTTCATTTGGTTCATATTTAGCAATACCAATACCGGTGGCCGCCCACAGCAGGGCAAAGATGATGCCGCTGTAGCAGAGGATTGCCCATGGCAAATAATCAAGCGTCGCCACGCCCAGCATCGTGGCGCAATAAACGCCTGAGGCAGACCAGGGGATAATCGGTTCGACAACGGTTCCGGCATCTTCGGTAGTACGCGAGAGGTTCTTTGTCGCAAGCCCTCGTTTTTTATATTCTTCTTTAAAGGCATCGCCGCACAGCAGCAGTGGCAAGGTTCCATTTGCCGTACAGGCACAGATGGTGAACGTCGTCACAATCGTGGTGGCCACCAGGCGGAATGTGGATTTAACGCCTTTCGTGAGCGCGTTTATGACGGTGTGCAAAGAGCCTGTCGCACTCATTGCGCCGGCAAAGCTGAAGGCGCTGAAGACGGTGACGAAGCTGCTAAACATTGAAATGGCGCCGCCTCGTTCCAGTAAGCGGGAAACATCTGATGACAGTGTTGGCAGGTTATCTCCGGTGAGCATCGCGAGCTTAAAACCGCTAACCACGGATTCGCCAACCGATGATGCGGTAAATTGCTGAAAGGCTAATGCCAGAATCATCGAGACTATTGTGGATAAAAAGAGCATCGGGATTGGCGGTCTTTTTGACAGTGAGCCATACAAAACGATGATCGGTGGCAACAGTAGAAGAATGTTAAAGTGATAAATCTGGCCGATAGCGTTCATCAAGTTGGTGATATTGGCAGGCGCGCTGGATGAGGCATCAATGCCCATGCCCATATAGCTGTATACGACGCAGCAAATAATAAATCCCGGGCCGGTGGTCCACAGCAGATGGCCGATATGCGAGTACAGGTTTACACCGGCAGCCAGCGCCGCCATGTTGGTTGAGTCAGAAACCGGAGAAAGCTTATCACCAAACCAGCAGCCGGAGACAATAGCGCCAGCAGCAATGGGCAGCGAAACATTCAGACCAATCGCTACGCCAATCATGGCGATCCCGACGGTTCCGATGGATCCCCAGGAGGTGCCGGTACAGACTGAGATCAGCGCTCCCAGCATAAATGCTGAAATATAGAAATACTGCGGGTTAATCCACTTCAGACCATAATAAATCATCATTGGAATAGTGCCTGACACCATCCATGCGCCAATTAAGAAACCGATACTGGCGACGATTAATATGACAGGAAGCGCTTCAGATATTTTATTGCAAATAGATTGTAGAATGTCATCCCATGTGTAGCCGTGAGCGATGGCGATAAACGAGGCGGTTGCGGTTCCCACGAGGATCATGGGTTCAGCTCGAATATTGAAGATAAAATATCCGATGCTAATGCCACCCAGCATGACTATCATGGGTAAAACTGACCAAAAGAAAGACAATGGCTTTCTGTTGTTGGCGGTGCAGCTATTTAATTCCATAATTCCATCCCAATCGATAATGGTTGAACACGTCAAATAAATACCTGCTACAGGTCACCCATAAATGGGTAACATAGTTGCCAGAGTTCATGGCTGAACCCTATTTTATTAACTGCTGCAGATTATCTATTTTGACCTGCTATTCTGACGCTTATATTTTGGTAGTAAGGTAAGAGTGAGTTTGACGAATAAATTACCCCTCGGCATAAGGTGAATGATTTCGGCGCTGTTGGCTCAGTTTGCGATATTGCTGCGGCGGCATGCCGACGTATTTATGAAATGAGCTATAAAAACGGCTGCTGGATCGGAAACCTGCAATTGTAGCGATATCCAGAATTGTTTTATCCGTATCGCTGAGCAAAGCCCGCACATGGTTGATGCGCATTGCGGTAATATACTGTTTCATGGTTAGTTGCATCACGCGATGAAAAATGCCCATCGCATAATTTGGGTTGAGCTTAACGTGTTCGGCAATTGCATCGACCGTAAGCTGTTTGTCGCAGTTTGCGGCAATAAACTCCAGCATCTGGCTGACGTAAAACTGTGAATGCCGTGAAATACTGTTTTTCTGGGTGCGCGATGTTTTGTTACCCAGCACTGGCAGCCAGCCAGCGAGGCTAAATCGCTTGAGCATCAGGGCAATCTCATCAATGGCTAATTGACGAATTTGCTCATTGTCGCTGTTGAGTTCACTCTGCCAACGCTGCACTTCAAAAGCGCTCAGCTGCTGCGAGGCAAGCGACGTAATCACCATCCCATGCGTCACGTGGTTAATCAGTTCCCTGTCCAGCGGCCAGGACAAAAACAGATGCATCGGTAAGTTGAAGATGGCCATCTGTTTACAGTGCCCGGCATCCGTCAGCTGATGGGGTGTGCAGGCCCAGAACAGCGTGATAAAGCCCTGTTTGCTTTTCACTACTTCGTCATTGAAAAGGTACTCCACATCGCCATCAAACGGCACATTCACTTCAACCTGACCGTGCCAGTGGCTGTAGGTCATGGCCAGCGGAGCCCGCAGCTCGACGTCCATCCGCTGATACTCTGAGTAGAGCGCCAGCGGACTTCGCGACTTTTTTTCATAGCTGCGACACATATGTGGGTCGAGCGGCAGCTGCGGGGTACTTTTTGCCATTATGGGTGGGTTCCTGAATAGTGAATCTGACCATGGGTAGCGCCAAAGCATGAACATAGCTTAACCGAAAAAAAACGCCGTTTTCTCTCCATTTTCGCGAAGTTATTCCCAAAAACTCAGATCCTGTGCCTGTCGCTTGCCGATCTGAGTTAACGGGAATGGCGGTTTTTAATTTAAAAAACGGTCAATCAAAGCTGCTCACTTTGCAAAGCGACAGCGTTTTTCTGCCAATAAATCGGATTCATAGCGATAGCCAATATTCACGCAATACCATACATTTTGTATGTATCCATATCTTAAGGAATCATCATGTCCAGGCTCCGTACTTTAGCAACGGCTTTAGTTGCCGTTGCCGCGATGTCGATGTGCGCTATCCCCGTTTCGGCTAACCCCGGTAATGGCAACGGAAATGGTAATAGCGGCAACCATGGTAATAGTGGGAATAAGGGTAATAGCAGTCATAGCCAGAAAGGAAACCCAGGCCCAAAAAACAACTCGCAATCGGAACAGCGTAAAAATTATGGCAAGCCGGATCATGTTGATAGTGATATTAGCTATAACGTGGCCAGGCAGTACGCCGTCAGATATGGTTTGACGGGATATAAGTCACTGCCTCCGGGCATCGCCAAAAATCTGGCGCGAGGAAAACCACTTCCTCCGGGGATCGCTAAGAAAAGTGTCCCATCCTCGATGCTGAATCAACTGCCGTATTACCCAGGTTATGAATGGCAGGTTGTTGGCGACAATCTGGTGTTGATTGCACTGAGCACGGCAATTGTCACCGCGGTTATCAATGGTGTGTTTGATTAAGTATCCCTGTACTTAATTTGCTCTGTTATACCCACCACAAGCCCGCGCTACGCGCAATACCGTTCAGTTAAGCATGTATGGAGAACATGTGATTCCGGCTCAGGGTTCCGTTCACCTCAGCGATATCAATTCTCTGAGGCTCAGATACCCGTGAACGTGCAAGAGAGGCTCACCGCCGCCTCCCTTGCAACCCAGGCTCCCGGCGGGAAAATCGTCGCTGCGCGATTCATTCGTCTTATGCCGTCTGCCTGTCGGGTCGGGGCCGGGCCTGCGTCCCTGCAGGCCGTCCCCTCTGCCCGCATCCCTGCGGGCAGACCCGGTCAGCCGTTAACGCCTCATCGATTTTCAGCCGGACCGGGGTCATCGCTGCAACGCACTGACTTCCAGTTAACTCTGTTTTGCTGTTCAGATAAAAAACGCAGGGGGTCAGGTGTGGGCTGGTCCGGCTGAAAATTGCCGACGTGTTTCCGTAAGGCCGGGAGAACCCGCAGGGATGCGGGTTCAGGGCGCGTTTTACAGGGAAGTTTCCTCGCGCCCGGCCCGGTAGCCTGGAGGAATAAACGGAGGGGACCGCGGAGCGGCAATTTTCCCGCCGGGAGCCGGGATTGTTAAGGGTACGGCGATAGTACCCTTAACACGTTCACAGGAGTCGGTGTTTCAGAGACACGATGAACATGAGGTGAACGGAACCCTTTCTCTGCGATGGCATGCTCATTACCTCCGCCAATACAGACTGTTGCTTTCTGATACAGAGGCGTTAACTGAACTGCATTATGCGCTACGCGGGCTTAATTGTTAAAAAAGTGGGGCTCACAAACCATACAGTTTTATTTTTCGATAGAGCGTGGCAATACTGACTCCCAGTTCTGATGCAGCCTGTTTTTTGCCCTCCACGCTTGAACCAAATCGCTGGATGGCATTTTCGATGGCGTCCCTTTCCGCTTGTTTTCCTTGGTTCGCCAGCTGTCGGGGTTGTGCGGTCATCGTGGTTTTCCTGCTGTCAGCCGGGGAGAGTAAATAAGGGGGCAGATGGCTGGCGTTGATCCCGGCGGCTTCTCCGCGCATCACAAAAATGTATTCGATGACGTTGCGTAATTCACGAATGTTCCCCGGCCAGTGCCAGGCATAAAGGCGATTAATAACGTCATCGGGCAGTTTTTGCGGTGAACGCTGGTAACTGACCGAAAACTCATCGGCAAAGTATTGTGCGAGGACGGCGATATCAGCCCTGCGTTCACGCAGGGAAGGAAGCACCAGAGGGACGACATTCAGGCGATAGAAAAGGTCTTCGCGAAACTGATTATTCTCCACCATCGCGCTAATATTTTTGTTGGTCGCGGCAATAATGCGCACATCAATATTAATGATGTTATTAGAACCCACGCGGGTGATCGCTTTTTCCTGCAACACCCTGAGCAGCTTGGCCTGCAGGTGCAGCGGCATATCGCCGATCTCATCCAGAAACAGGCTGCCGCCGTTGGCCAGTTCAAATTTCCCCATTCGTCCTTTGGGATCTGCACCGCTAAATGCACCGCGTACATAGCCAAACAGTTCGCTTTCCAGTAGTTGCTCGGGGATTGCCGCGCAGTTGATTGTCACGAAAGGGGCGGCTTTACGGGGGCTGTTTTGGTGAATGGCAAATGCCACGACCTCTTTACCCGAGCCGCTTTCCCCGGTGATGAGCACGCTGGCGTAGCTGTTGGCAATTTTGCTAATGGTGCTTCTGAGTTGCTCCATTGAGGAAGAGTGACCAATCAGCCGCACCTGCGTGTCAGACTCGTAAGGGGATGGAGTAAGGTTACTCAGGTAGTCGTGCGCATCACGAAAGATGACCATCGTTAAGCGATCGTTATCCAGCGAGGAGAGCGAAATTTGTTTGCACAGTACATGGTGTTTCTGGCCTTCAAGCGTCAGCCATGCTTCTTCATCGCCATACAAACTGTCCCCGGTTGTTTCAATGGTCAGCGGTAATCCCTGAACTTCGCGGTTGAGAATGCGATCGGCTGAATGATTGGCATGCCAGATAAGACCATTGCCATCAATTGCTACAACGCCGCGGTCCATGGCATCGATCAGACGCCGAAATGCGCCGAGGGTTTCCTGCGCGCGTAAACGCTCCAGACATTCAAAGACCTTACTGGAGATCATCACCGCGATTTGCTCAATAAAAGTGACAAATTTATCAATCTGGCTCAATAACGCGTCACGCTGCGCCTGGGTTGAGCAAATAATTCCGATCACGCCAATCACTTGATTGTTGAGAAAAATTGGTGCGTTCAAATCCAGCATTTCAGAACAGTAGTGGTGTTTTTCACATAACTGACACAGCGGATGTTCGCCGGGGTTTTTGATAAGAACCGTTTCTCGGACCTGCAAAACGTGGTGGTAGATGTAGCCATTTTTTGCCACGTTTTCATTGAGCATATGTCGGTATTTACCGGTGCCAGCGATGCGCATTAAGGATTCATCGATGATTTCAACATCCGTTCCGGTTATGCCAGAAATAGCGTCGGCATAATTGCAGATATCATCCTGGATATTGCTGAGTACTGAAATCATGGTACTTCTCCGGCAGTGAGTGGCATTTCTCAAGGGAGATGATAAATATGCGAAGCAATGCAAAAATGATTTGCGAAAAATCAATCTACCGCTCTGTTTTTGGATGTTTTTTTTATTTTATCTTCCGCGATCACACTATTTATCAATTGTGAGAATTTATCAAACGAGGCGATAAACTAACGCTGTGGTATTTTTCAGTGCCCATCTCGGTTTCTTTTTAATTATTTGAAAATAAAGACTTTGTTAAAATATTTATAAGGTTTTACTCGATTAATAAAAAACTGGTAAGCATTTTGCTCTATTGGCAATACCGATAGCGTAAATATCTCTGTATACGTCTATTACAGGGAGTGAAATACCAGAACAATGAGGTTTTATGATGCAGGAAAACTTATCATTTTTTATCAACCAGACACCGTTTACTGAACATCCAAACGCGCCGCTGGCACCGTTTAGTCGCCAGGAACTGGTAAAAGCGTTGAATTTTCATCGGTCTATTCCGGGTTATGCGCCGACGCCGTTATATACGCTGCCGGCTCTTGCACAAAAGTTGGGTGTTAAAAATATCTATCTCAAGGATGAGTCTCAGCGTTTTGGCCTGAAAGCCTTCAAAGCGTTGGGCGGCTCCTATGCGATGGCGTGCCATATCGCGGAATTAATCGGCAAGGATATCAGTGAACTGCCGTTTGACGTGATGACCAGCGAAGAGGTACGCCGCGATCTCCAAACCGTCACGTTTGCCACCACCACCGATGGCAACCACGGTCGCGGTGTGGCGTGGATGGCGCGCCAGCTGAAGCAAAACGCCGTGGTTTATATGCCGAAGGGCTCTTCGCAGCAGCGTTTGACCTCCATCCGTAATGAAGGCGCTACCGCTGAAATCGTCGATATGAACTATGACGATGCGGTTCGCATGACCGCGGAACAAGCACAAAAGCATGGCTGGATTGTGGTGCAGGATACCGCCTGGGAAGGGTATGAAAAAATCCCGCAGTGGATTATGCAGGGCTACGGCACGCTGATGCTGGAGGCGATAGACCAGCTGCATCAGGTTGCGCCGACGCATATTTTTGTTCAGGCAGGCGTTGGCTCGTTTGCCGGAATGGTGCAGGGAATGGTGACGGCAGCCTGGGGGGCACACCGCCCGAAAGTGATCGTCGCTGAAGCGTTAATTGCCGATTGTCTTTACCGCTCTGCCCGTTCTAAAGAGGGGGATGCAATTGCGGTGGGCGGCGATTTGCAAACCGTGATGGCTGGTCTCGCCTGCGGTGAGGCGAACAGCATCGGCTGGAAACTGCTACGTGATTATGCCAACGCATTTGCCTCCTGCCCTGATGAAGTTGCAGCGCTGGGCATGCGCATGCTGGGTAATCCGTTGGCGGGCGATCCGCAGATCGTATCTGGTGAGTCCGGCGCGGTCACTTCCGGTCTGCTGGCGCTGCTGATGACCTCACCTGAACTGGCGCAAACGCGTGAACAACTGGGGCTGGATGCGCATTCCCGCGTGCTGTTGGTCAGTACCGAAGGCGACACCGACCCACAACAATATCTGGATATTGTCTGGGGCGGTCAGTACCCGGGCATCAAATAACACATTTCCTGATTGAGAGAAATAACGGAGAAACCCATGTTATCTGCAAAACGTATTGATGAAGTCATTAAAAACTGTCAGGCGCTGATCCAACAAAAAAGTTATTCCGGTCAGGAAGGGGAAGTGGTTAATGCCATAAAAAAAATGATGCAGCATTACCAGTTCGATGACATCCACGTTGATAAGTACGGCAACATTGTGGGCGGCATTGTCGGCAATCAGCCGGGGAAAACGCTGGTTCTCGATGGACATATCGATACCGTGCCGGTCAACGAAGAGAAGTGGAGCCGCAACCCGTACGGCGGCGATATCGACGATGGCAAAATTTATGGTCGCGGTACAACCGATATGAAAGGTGCCGTGGCGGCGATGATTTCCGCCGTGGGTTTTTTCGGCCAGGACAATCAGCGTAATTTTGCCGGCAAAATCTACGTTGCCTGCATCGTGCATGAGGAGTGCTTTGAAGGTATTGCTGCCCGGCTGGTCAGCGAGCGCTATAAGCCGGATTACGTGATCATCGGTGAAGCTTCCGAGTTAAACCTGAAAATTGGTCAGCGTGGCCGCGCTGAAATTGTGGTCGAAACGTTTGGTAAACCCGCGCACTCCGCCAACCCGCAGGCAGGCATTAACGCGGTGTACAAAATGGCGCAATTGATCGACAAAATTCGCACAATCACTCCGCCATCGCACCCGGTACTGGGGCCTGGCATTCTGGAACTTACCGACATTAAATCTTCGCCATACCCGGGAGCTTCGGTAGTGCCGGATTATTGTCGCGCAACCTACGATCGTCGTTTGCTGGTGGGTGAAACCAAAGAAAGTGTTATTGCCCCACTGGAAAATGCGCTTGCGGAACTTACCGCACAGGATCCGCAGTTTAAGGCCCGTGTCTCCTACGCGGTAGGTCAGGAGTCTTGCTATACCGGTGCCACGATTGAGGGCGAGCGCTTCTTCCCGGGCTGGGTGTATGACGAGTCTGACGAATTCGTGCAGGCCGCTCTGGCTGGCGTTCGCGAGGCCGGGTTTAATCCAACCATCACACAGTACTCATTTTGCACCAACGGCAGCCACTATGCGGGCGAAGCGGGAATTAAAACTATCGGCTTCGGACCTTCACGCGAAAACCTGGCCCACACCATCGATGAATATATCGAGATTGATCAGTTAACCGGCTCGGCCAGCGGCTATTACAGCATCATTCAGACACTCTATCGCCAATAAAAATAAAGATAACAACCTCTTACCTTACAAGTGGTGTCGTGAAGCGACACCGCTATGGAGAATAACGATGAAAACCATTTTCAAAAACGGAAATGTAATCGATGGAACGGGCAGTGAAGGCAGAATTGCCGATGTGATGGTTGACGAAGGACGCATTGTCGCAATCGGTCAAATTGACGCTGGCGTTAATGAGCAGGTTATTGACGCAACGGGAAAAATTATTTGCCCTGGTTTTATTGATACCCATACGCACTCTGACCTGTCGGCCATTATTAACCCCGCGCTGTCGGCAAAAATTCGTCAGGGTATTACCACCGAGCTGTTAGGGCAGGATGGTGTCGCCCTGGCGCCGTTACCTGAAGAATATATTCCGGCCTGGCGTAAAAATATCGCCGGACTGGATGGCGATACCGACAAAATAGACTGGAAATATAAAAACACAGACGGCTACCTCAATCTGCTGGCATCGCGTCATCCGGCGACAAACCTCGCGTATTTAGTTCCGCATGGCAACGTACGCATGGAAGCCATGGGCCTGGATGGGCGCCCCTCTACTCGTGAGGATGTGGCGAAGATGTGCGAAATCCTTGAGCGGGAGTTACAAGCGGGGGCGTTTGGTCTTTCCACTGGGCTCATCTACATGCCTTGCGCCTTTGGCGATACCGCCGAAATGATTGAACTGTGCAAAGTGACGGCGAAATATGACGGGATCTTTGTGGTGCATCAGCGCAGTGAAGCAGACGATATTATCAACTCAACGCAGGAACTGATTGATATCGCCACCGCCACTGGCGTCTGGCTGCATATTTCACATATGAAGGTTTGCGGTAAGAAAAACTGGGGGCTGATTGACCAGATGCTGGGCATGTTGGAACAGGCGCAGGAAGAGGGGATTCGTATCTCTTTCGACCAGTATCCGTATGTGGCGGGTAGCACGATGCTCGGCGTGATCCTGCCGCCGTGGGTCCACTCCGGTGGCACTGACAAATTACTTGAGCGGCTGGCCTCGCCTGAACTGCGCGCCAAAATGATCGACGATATTCAGCAGGGCATTCCTGGCTGGGATAACTTTATCGATTTTGCCGGGCTGGACCAGATTTTTGTCACCAGCGTGAAAACGACAAAAAACCAGGATGCCGTCGGTCTGAACCTCGTTCAGTTGGGCGAGCTACGCGGAAAAGATCCGTACAACGCCACCTTCGATCTGCTGTTTGAAGAAGAAAACGCCGTTGGGATGGTCGACTTTTACGGTACTGAAGAGCATGTGATTAAGTTCCTTTGCCGTCCTGAGCAAAACGTCTGTACCGACGGTTTAATGGGGGCTGGCAAACCGCACCCGCGCGTGTTTGGCGCATTCCCTCGTGTGCTCGGTAAATATGTGCGTGAAGAGGGATGTCTGAGCTGGGAAGCGGCAATCCGTAAGATGACTGGCAAACCCGCTGAGGTATTAGGCCTGCAGGATCGTGGGCTGCTGAAAGTGGGTTATGCGGCGGATATTGTGATGTTCGATCCTAACACCATTGCCGATAAGGGCACTTTTGTTGAACCCAATCAATATCCGGAAGGGATTGAAATTGTCATGGTTAATGGGCGCATTGCCTTAATCAATGGCACTGAAAGTTATGCCTGTAGCGGTACGGTTATTAGAAAACAATATTAATAAATAACGCTAAACACGCATTGATTTATCGCGACCATTTATGGCCGCGGTAGATCACTACACCCTAAGGACATCACAATGAACCTACAAACGTCTTTACCTTCAGGTAAACCAAAGACCTGGAAAGCAAGGTATACCGTCCTGACATTGATCTGGCTGGCGTGGCTGCTCTCTTTTCTCGACAGAATGGTGATGAGCGTTTCGCTCCCTTATATCGGCAAAGATTTAAATCTGGATACGACCCAACAAGGGTTAATTATTAGCGCCTTTTTTATTGGTTATGCCGCGTTTCAAATTCCCGGCGGTTTACTGGCGGATAAGTTTGGTTCGCGCAAAATCATGGCCATCGGTATTGCCTGGTGGTCTGTTTTCACCAGCTTAACCGGCGCCGTGTTGACGCTGCCGCTAATGCTGGCCGTTCGCTTCTTCTTTGGTGTTGGTGAAGGTTGTTTCCCGTCGGCTTCCTGGAAGATGATATCAACCTATTTCCCGTCGAAAGAACGTGGCCGCGCCACGGCGATTCAGTCAACGGTAAACACCTTAGGCCCGGCGCTGGCGGTAGTGGTAGCCGCAAGTATAATCGGGGCCTTTGGCTGGCACATGGTCTTTATCGTGCTAGGTATTCCGGGTCTGTTTATCGCGGCGGGGATTTACTTATTTACCCGTGACAATCCGAAAGATCACCCCGCAATTACGCAGCAGGATCTGGCGGAACTGGCTGCTGACGAGCAGGGAAGCCTGCAAAACACCAGCGGCATCGCGTTTAAAGACGTCCTCAAAATGCCGGTGCTCTGGCAAATGGCAAGTATCTGGTTTTTGTTTGATATCACCTTCTGGGGCTTTTCAACCTGGCTGCCAAGCTACCTGATCACCGTTCGTGAGTTTTCTCTGGCAAAAACCGGCGTCATGGCGGCCATTCCCTTCCTGTTTGGCGCAGGCGGAACGTTGTTAGGCGGCTATTGCTCAGATAAATTTAAACCCCAGCGTAAAACGTTGTATGTCGTGACCTCTGTTATTGCCGCGGGTTTCCTGTACCTGACCTTCAGCGTGAGCAGTGCAGATATGGCGGTGGTTTATCAGTGTATTTCAGCCCTGTTCATGTTCTTCGCCATGGCGACATTCTGGGGCATTCTGATGGATACCATTCCCAGCAACATCATGGGGCGGGCATCCGGGATCGTTAACTTTGGCGGTCAGATGGCGGGAGTCGTTTCTGCACCTATCATCGGCTGGCTGATTCAAAGCAGTGGTGGAAGTTATAACAGCGCCTTTATCTTTATGATTGCCGCGCTGTTGTGTTCTGCCGTCGTTACGCTGACCGTGAAAAGCTCCCATGCTATTGGGGCGTTGCCCAGTAAAGCCTGATTAATGACTGACTCCTGTGGCTCTGCTGATTCCTGAGCCACAGAGCGTTTTACTATCAAATCAGCAGGTTTATTATCTTTTTCTCCAGATTTGACCTGGCATAAAAATGATTCTTAGATAGCTATTCTGCATATACACCTTTGCCGTTGTGATGAAAACTCCCCTTGGTTATATGACCCCGGCCATTAAGAATGAATCATAATAAATGAGAGATTTATCCTACACATGTAGGAATATTCCTTTTGGTTGTGTTAATGGTTTGATATTTAGATAGGCTCAAGGTTTAAAATTTGTAAAATGCAGTGTTGCATTTATACCTTATTCTTCGTTTTTATAAAAAACTAATAAATATACGTGTGAATGTGTTAGGATTTACCTGATAACGCCTTATTTTTATAAATTATAATGCTTAAGGCTCACCTGCTCGATAGCCATCGCCTCTCTTTATTTATCGGGATTCTTATACGCAATGAACGCGATAATCGTTGATGATCACCCATTAGCTCGCATAGCCATCCGCAACTTACTCGATACTAATGGTATTACCGTAACCACCGAGCTCGACAGCGGAGAGCATGTGGTCCAAACCGTTGAGAAAACTAAGCCGGAGCTACTGATTATTGATGTGGATATTCCGGGTATCAGCGGCATCGAAGTGCTGGAGCAACTGCGAAAGCGGCACTATGCTGGTGTAATCATTATCATTTCAGCCAAAAATGAATTTTTTTACGGCAAACGTAGCGCCGAATACGGTGCCAACGGATTTGTGAGTAAAAAAGAGGGTATGAATAATATTCTTGCCGCAATCGAAGCTGCAAAAAATGGGTATAGCTATTTTCCCTTTTCCCTTGAGCATTTTACTGGCTCATCTGTCAGCGAACAGGATAAGCTTGATACGTTGTCGACCCAGGAAATGAGAGTGTTGCGTTATATTCTTAACGGTATGGATTACAGCACTATTGCCAGCAAAATGAACATCAGTAATAAAACGGTAAGCACCTATAAAAGCCGTTTGATGGAGAAATTAGATTGCTCGTCATTAATGGAAATTTATGATTATGCGCAAAGAAATAAAATAGGATAGAGTAATGCTGGAACGCTTGTTTATTTTTTTGATGGTCATATTTACCATCGGGTTTTCTACGGGTGTAAGCTCAGCCCGGCAAGTTGAGCTAAAAAGTAACTATAATACCTCAGTACAACATATCGGCTTGAACAGGGAAGAAACAAACTGGTTAGCGCATAAAAAAACCTTGGTTGTTGGCACCTGGTTACCGGAAGTCTCCCCCATTGTTTATCAAAATAGCGGTGAATATTATCGGGGCGTCAACGCGGATTATCTTGCGCTAATGCAAAAGAATCTCAATATAAAAATTGTTATAAAGCAGTATGATAATGAGCAAGAAGCGCTGACCGCACTTACCAGTAACGATGTAGATACATTGATAACTCAGCTGTCCCGGCGACAAGATGTCGGCGGCCATTTATTGCGCACTTCGGCATTACTGACGACGTGGCCGACGCTTGTGACCTCGCTAAAAAACACCATGCTGCCGCTGACCTCGGAGCATCAGGTTAGCGTCGCGTGTGTGCGAGATTGTCCTTTTCTTGATGTTATCCAGGATGCTTTTCCTGAAGCTAAAGTCTCATTTTACGACGACGAGTATCAGGCCATGGCATCGGTAGTGAACGGTGATAACCAATATTATATTGGGAACAATATCACCAGCAGTCATTGTGTCTCCCGATATTTTTCGCAATCACTGGTTATTACGCACTACTTTGATAAACAAGAGCAATATAATTATTTTGTGGTGAAGGACGACCAGCCAGTATTAAGAAATATTCTTGATGGTTTCATTACGTCAATCAGTAATGAAATTCATATGCAGGTCATGCAGAACTGGCTGAACCGCGGTAACCTTGCTTTTCTGAATGCGCCTATTCCTTTTACCGATCAGGAAAAAGCGTGGCTGAAGAAGAAACATACTATTCGCATTCTTATCAATCCAGATTACCCGCCTTACACGCTTGTCGATCGCAGCGGTGAGTTACGTGGAATTCTTGGCGATTTGCTGAATATTATTCATCTGCAAACGGGGATTGATTTTGAGCCGGTTTTGGCCAACACCAAAAGTGAACAGACCAAACAAATAAGCGGCGAACGATGGGATATGTATCCCACTATCACCCTGACAAATCAAAATCAGCACAATTCGACCTTTAGCGATCCGCTGATGAATGTGGCGTTTGTGATTATCACTTCCCGCGATGAAACGGCCGACTCGTTACTGAATACACCGATCCGTATTGCGTTGCCCGCCGGGCATGTTTTGGAAAGTGACCTGAAACAACGCTACCCGCAGGCCACCTGGGTGGATGCTGATACTGGCAGCGTCGCGATGACTATGCTCAGGGATGGCAAGGTTGACGCGGCAATTGCTACCGAATTGTCGGCAAGGTTCATGGTCGATCATGACTACCAGAAAAATATGCACTTTTTTAGGCTACCAGATATGCCTGGCGCGTCGGTGAGCTTTGCGGTTTCTCCCCACGAGCCCATGTTGAAGTCCGTAATGGATAAAGCGCTGCAGGCGATACCGCCGCGTGAGATTTTGCAGATGACGGAGAAGTGGTCGAAAATTTCTAATACGCAGGTCGATCTCTGGAGTCGGTATAGCAAACAGTTCTATCAACTGGTGGTGTTTGCGCTGTTGCTGATAGCAATTAGCCTGATCTGGGGGATCTCACTCTCCCGTGAGGTAAATAAAAGAAAACAATCGCAGCGGCAGCTGGAAGAGCAGCTTCATCTCAAAGAGGCATTGTCTCAAGAACTGGAAACCGAAAAAAATAAAGCGATTGAAGCAACCAAGGCCAAAAGTCGCTTTCTTGCGAGCATGAGCCATGAATTACGTACCCCTGTCAGCTCGATTGTGGGCTTTCTGGAATTACTGTCGAGCTCAGAACTCAGCCCGGCACAACGAAAAGAGGCGATTGCTCTTACCGCAGCGACAGCCCAGTCACTGCTTGGGCTGATCGGTAAGATTCTGGACGTTGATAAGATTGAGTCTGGTAAATATCAGGTTGTTCCTCAATGGACGGATCTCTCGCAGCTCATTGAATTGCAGTGTCACTCTTTTGATGCCTTAGCCAGACAGAAAGGCGTTACGCTTGCTTGCGTAAGTCAGTTGCCGGCAAACGAGCGGGTGTTTGTCGATCAACAAGCTTTGCGGCAAATTCTCACCAACCTGGTGGGCAATGCGCTCAAGTTTACCGAGCAGGGTAGCATTCATGTGACAGCCCGTTTAACACCTGACGGGGAGAATCACGGTACCCTGACCATCGCCATTAGCGACACCGGTTGCGGGATTAGCGAAGAGGAGCAGGCCGGGCTGTTTCGTCGCTACGCTCAGGGGCGCTGTGGGCGTCAACAAACGGGGTCTGGTCTGGGATTATTTATCTGCAAAGAGCTGGTGACGCTGATGGGCGGTACGCTGGAGTTGATGAGCGTCCCGGCGCAAGGAACCACGTTTACCATAACGCTGCCGGTTGAGACTGCCCGCCAGTCAATTGTACCGGATAGCAACACGCCAGGTGCGCTGTTGCCGCTGCCGTGTCTGTCTATTTTGATAGCAGATGACAACCCGACCAATCGCCTGCTGCTTAAGCGACAGTTGAACACCATTGGTTACAGCGTGGATGAAGCGTGTGATGGTGAGGAAGCCGAAGCCAAACTGGCTAAAAAATCATACGACCTGTTGATAACCGATGTGAATATGCCGAAGAAGGACGGGTTTGATCTTGCGGCTTCGTTACGTCGTCAGCAGCCTCATTTACAAATATGGGGACTGACGGCCAGCGCGCTCCCACAGTCACGTGACAGGTGTCTGCAAAACGGCATGAATTTGTGTCTGTTTAAGCCCGTGTCGATTCAGACACTGACGCATGAATTAAGCAAAATCGAAACCGGTTATTCGTCTCCTTGTGCAATTCGGCATCTCAAATTCAATGTCTTGACGGAAAATACCGGCGGCGATCGCGCATTAATGAACGAGATACTCGAAACGTTCCGCGAGGCAACGTTTAACGATTTACAGGCGGCCGAGAAAGCCGTTGAGCAAGACGAACCCCAGCTGTTTTTGCGAGCCCTTCACCGGTTGCATGGTTCGGCGCAAATTCTGGGCATTACTGCTCTTCAGACGCTATGCGAACCTTTTGAATCGATGCGACATGATGATCTTCCTCTGGCAGTACGCCAGGAAGCATTACAGAAGATTGTTGCCGTCATGCGGGAAATTGAGATTGAGATTAACAGTCTGATTAGCCATTAACCCCCCTGATCGGGTTGCCGTAGCAACCCGATCAGGAGAGAAAGTCCTGGTTCAACACTCCGTAGTGCTGAGTATTACTGGCCTGCGCCCAGCATCTCGCTATCGATCACAATGCCTTCTTCAGCACCCTTTAACACAAGGTTTGCTTCATAGTATTTACCTGAAGACAGCAGTTTTTGAGCGCTGGCAACGGCTTTACGCGTCTGATTCAGGGGCATCAGGTATTGGGTCTGAAGCACGCTGATACCCGCCAGTTGCAAGGTATCCACAGCACCTTTCCAGTCGCCTTTAGCCATTTTGCCATTCGCTGTATTGATAGCGGATTCTTTAGCTGGGGTGGCAATATAGTCTTCTGACAGCGCAATCGTAGCGTTAATAATCACGTACTGATCGTCAATCATCTTGGCTTTAGGCGCAGCTTTTACAAATTTCGCCCAGTCGTGGCTGTCACCCGCAAGCAGGGAAGCGGCGTCATCGGTTAACTTTTTAGCACTGTCAGGCTGTCCATGAAACAGGGCCAGACGGGCAAGCTGAATATCACGCATCGCATTTGCACCTTGTACTGCGACCTGCATAATATCGGCAGCTTCTTTTTGTACATTGGCGGTAGCAGTTTGTGCCGGCGTGGTAGTGGTAGCTGCCAGTACCGGGGCTGAGCCCATCATGGTTGCAAGCAGACCTGCAAGAATAATCTTTTTCATTACTTTCTCCTGAATAAATTTGGTATATCTCACCAAACGAAATAAGCATATTAAATAACTTCGAAGAGTGGAATCAGAGCCAGGATAGAATAATGAGCGTTTAATCTTACAGGTGTCAGACGTCTGACACGTGTAAGATTATACGGATAATGACATTCCTTTATTCTTATATACGAATTCGGAGTGAAAGTCTTATCATTCCATTGTAAGTGATATGTATTAAGTGAATATTACTCTTTTATTAGTAGGTTACATTGCGTTTCTATGTAACGGAGGATGTATGTTTGTTTTTAATCAGCGTAGCCTGAAAGCATTTAATGAAAAAACACTATTTCATTATAAAAGACACGCCACAATCATGGCCGTGCTGTTGTTGGTTTGCGGCATCTGCTGCTTAATCTATCCAATCGCTGCAGGTGTTTACTTAAGCTATGCAACAGGTTTTATGTTCCTTGTGTGTGGCTTCTATTCTATTTACAGCCTTTTTTCCTCGGGTAAAAAGCAGTTGAAAGCCAAATTTACCTATGCCTTTTTTGCTATCGCATGGTTGCTGCTAGGATACTGTTTCCTCGAAAATCCTGTGATAGGTATGAATTCATTGGCAATGGTTTTTTGCTGCCTGTTTATTCTTGGCGGGATTTTTCGTGTTGCTTCCGGCGTCAAAATGTTCCGCAGTCCGGGCTATGGATGGAATATTTTTATCGGTATTTTTGACCTGCTTATTGCAGCCGTGTGGCTGAATATGGATCCCGACCGCTCTTATGTGTTTACCTCCATCTTTATAGGCGTTGAGATGATCTTTAGTTCTTTGGCTTTTATCAGTCTGCGCAGAAATGCGTCGTTGGTACAAACTGAAAAACTCGCCGATAAAAATTAATGCTACTTCTGGAGCGCATTGTGAATATTAAATTGATTGTCTCTGCAGCTATTCTTATGACCTCTGTTATGGCGCCGATGAGCCGTGCTTTTGCTACACAGGCAACGGAAGCGGCGCCACAAGATATGACCTGTAAAGAATTCGTTGATATGAGTCGGCAATACATGACAGCAATAGCCTTTGTGATTGTTAATAAAAATTCGGACTTTAAAGGCGATGATTATGTTCCCCTGCATGAGGTGGAAACTGTCGCTGTACCGAAGATGATTAAAATGTGTCATCGACACCCTGATACTAAATTGGGCGAACTGGCCGTAAATCTGAAGGGTTCCGGTCTGCACTATTGATTACCCGTTTTGATAGCCTGGCATGAGTCAGAATTGACAACCTCTGTACCTACCTTAGTTGTTACCCTACAAGAAAAAATCCCCGTAATGTTTACCCTGCTATCCACGAGAAATTCGCTGGATAGCAGGGCCCGCTAACAACCGTAGACCTGATAAGCGAAGCGCCATCGGGCATTGATTACCCGCAGAGCAGAGGGACTCAAGTGTGATGGAGAATGCCACTCTTAACGTAGTCACAGTATCGTCGCTGTAATGAAATGAAGAACTTAAGGTGAACGGAACCCTTTCTCTGAGAGAGCATTGAGAATCCCTGGGAGTTAATAAACTTATCCCAGGGATAATCACGTACGAGGGCAGGGAATCAGCGCCGTGTTTTGAATCGCGCCAGCATGTTTTCTACGAGAACAAAGAACAGCGGAACAAAGTAGATCGCCAGCACTGTCGCGGCCAGCATCCCACCAATAACACCCGTACCGACGGCATTTTGCGCACCAGAGCCCGCGCCGTTGCTTATTGCCAGAGGGATAACCCCTAAGATAAAGGCCAGTGACGTCATCAAAATAGGGCGTAAGCGCATTTGCGCGGCCTCTACTGCGGCTTCAAGCGGCGTTTTTCCTTCCTTTTGCATGATCTCGACGGCGAACTCGACGATCAGAATGGCGTTTTTAGCCGAGAGCCCCATGGTGGTGAGCAGGCCTACCTGGAAGTAAACATCATTGCTCAGGCCGCGCAAGTCGGTCGCCAGCAAAGCGCCGACCACCCCGATTGGCACAACCAGCATTACCGAGAACGGTATCGACCAGCTTTCATACAGTGCCGCCAGTGCCAGAAACACGACGATCAGCGAAATGCCGTACAGCATTGGTGCCTGGTTTGTGGACAGCGCCTCCTGATAAGACAGACCGGTCCAGGCATAGCCGACGCCTGCGGGCAGCTTATTTATCAGCGATGCCATAAATTTCATCGCATCGCCGCTGCTTTTCCCTTCGACCGGCTGGCCCAGAATTTCCATTGCAGGCTGACCGTTGTAGCGTTCAAGGCGGGGAGAACCGTAGGTCCACTCGGTGGATGAGTAGGCCGAAAGCGGCGTCATAGCGCCGGAGGCATTACGTACGTACCAGTGATTGATATTATCCGGCAACATACGGAACGGCGTATCGGCCTGGACATACACTTTTTTAACGCGTCCCTGATTCAGGAAATCATTGACATAGCGACTACCGAACGCCGTAGAGATGGTCTGATTGATATCCGATAATGCAACGCCCATGGCTTCTGCCTTCGTGGCGTTAACATGAATGCGGAACATCGGTGTATCTTCCAGACCATTCGGGCGCACCCCGTCGACCTCACCGGACGACTGGTTGGCCAGCGCCAGAAGCTCGTTTCGGGCCTGCATCATTTTTTCATGCCCAAGGTTACCGTTATCCAGCAGCTCCATGTCAAAACCTGAAGCCGTTCCCAGTTCTGCAACAGCGGGTAAATTAAACGGATAAACGACGGCATTATTGATGGTGCTTAAGGCCATCATCGCCCGTCGAATAATGGCGGTAACTGAGTTTTCTTCACCAACGCGTTCTGACCACGGTTTCAGGCTGATAAACGCCAGACCGTTGTTTTGCCCCTGGCCGCTGAAACCAAATCCGCCTACGGTGAAAACCGAAGCGACATTTTTCTGTTCTTTCGTCAGGTAGTAATCCGTTATTTCCCCGAGCACTTTGCTGGTGTTCACCATCGTTGAGCCCGAAGGCAATTGCGCGGTGGTCATGAATACCCCCTGGTCTTCTTCAGGCAAAAAGGAGGTCGGGGTACGTAGAAACAGCACAATCATGCCCGCGCCAATCACTAAGTACACGACCATATAACGGCCTGTGCAACGTAGCAGTTTACGGGTGCTATCCGTGTAGTGCTGAGTACATTTCTCCATAAAATGATTGAAACGGGTAAACAGAAAATGTGTGTTTGCTTTTTCTCCCTCGTGGGATTTCAACAGCATGGCGCAGAGTGCTGGCGTCAGGCTCATCGCCACAAACACCGACAGCAGCATGGAGGAGATTAAGGTGATAGAAAACTGACGGAAAATTTCACCGGTTGCTCCGCTCATAAATGCCATCGGCATAAATACGGCGGATAACACAACGGCAATACCGACCAGCGCTCTCTGCAACTGGCCCATCGCTTTGTGGGTCGCCGCTTTTGGTGACAAGTGTTCTTCGGCAATAATGCGTTCTACGTTCTCAACCACCACAATGGCATCATCGACTAGCAACCCTATCGCCAGCACCATGCCAAACATCGTGAGCGTATTAATCGAAAAACCCGCGACGTCGAGTATCGCAAAGGTGCCAAGGATCACTACCGGAACGGCGATTGTGGGAATAAGCGTTGCGCGGAAACTTTGCAAAAACAGATACATGACGAGGAATACCAGAATGATTGCCTCGATCAAAGTATGAAAAACCCCCTGAATCGAAATTTCGATAAACGGAGTGGTGTCATAGGGATAAACGGTTTTCATGCTGGCCGGAAACCAGGCCGATAATCTGTTCAGCTCCTGTTTGACTGCCTGGGATGTTTCCAGGGCATTCGCGCCAGCGGCAAGTTTAATTGCAATCCCGGCGGCGGGTTTTCCGTTGTAGCGTGCAACCGTTGCATAATTTTCCGCACCCAGCTCAATTCGCGCGACATCGCGCAGCAGAACCTGGGAACCATCTTGCTGAACTTTAAGGAAGATCTTGCCAAATTCATCGGTAGTTTGCAGGCGCGTCTGGACGATTATCGACGCATTTAGCTGCTGATCGGCTGACTGAGGCATGCCTCCCAACTGCCCGCCCGATATCTGGTTGTTCTGAACTTTGAGCTGGGTAATGACGTCCTGAGGTGTGAGGTTATACTTGTCGAGCTTTTGCGGATCCAGCCAGATACGCATGGCGTATTGCGAACCGAATAACTGTACGCTCCCCACCCCGGCAGTGCGGCTTATTGGGTCTTTGATGTTCGAGGCCACATAGTCGGCAATATCATATTGGCTCAGGCTGTTATTATCAGAGATAAAGCCGGCGACCATCAAAATATTGCTGCTGGATTTATCAACACTGATCCCTTGCTGCTGTACTTCCTGCGGTAAAGAAGGCATCGCCAGCTGCAGTTTATTCTGTACCTGAACCTGCGCAATATCGGGTGACGTGCCCGTTTTGAAAGTCAGGATAATCGACGCATTACCTGCCGCATCGCTGGTGGATGACATATACATCAGGCCATCAAGACCATTCATATTCTGTTCAATCACCTGAGTTACGGAGTCTTCAACGGTCTTTGCGTCTGCCCCTGGGTAGGCAGCGCTGATGGTAATGGTTGGGGGAGCAATTTGTGGATACTGGGCGATCGGCAGGTTCATTATCGCGATACCGCCCGTAAACATCATGATAATGGCGAGCACCCAGGCGAAAACCGGGCGCTCAATAAAAAAGTTGGCCATGAAGAAAGTGTCCTTAATACCTGAAATATTACTGTTCAGTTCCCGCGGCAGGAGTGGTCAGTTTTGAAGGGAGGACCCGGGCTTTGATTCCCGGACGAATTCTTTGTAATCCGGACACAATGACCCGATCGCCGGGGCGTAATCCTGCGGTCACCAGCCATTGATTGCCAACGGCCTTCACGGCGTTTATTTCGCGCAGTTGCACCACGTTTTGCTGGTCAAGGATCAGCGCGGTGGCTTTTCCTTGTTCGTTATGCGTAATCCCTTGTTGGGGGACCATCAAAACGTTCTGCTGGCTGCCTTCGTCCAGCAACGCCGTGACATACATGCCGGGTAAAATTTCACCTTCAGGATTGGGGAACACGGCGCGCAAAGTCACCGATCCGGTGGTCTCATCGACGGCGGGATCGGAAAACTCAAGCGTACCGGTATGGCGATAGGGTTTGCCGTTTTCCAGCATCAGCTCAACAGGAATTTTGCCTTGTTGCTGGGCAATTTTGCCGTTGGCTTTCTCTTCTTTCAGGCGTAAGAAATCTTGTACTGACTGTGTTAAATCAACATAAATCGGATCCAGCCGCTGAACGGTGACCAGCGCGTTTTCCTGATTTGCGGTGACCAGGGCACCCACGGTTACGGAGGATTTACCGCTGATGCCATCAATCGGTGAGGTGACATTAGCGTAACGAAGGTTGATGGTGGCCTGCTCAAGATCCGCTTTGGCGACGGCGACATTGGCTTCTGCTTCATTAAGCTGTGAGCGTGTCGTGTCGTAGTCCTGGCGGCTGACGTAATTGGATTTTATTAACGCTGACTGCCTATTTAATGTCAGACGCACATTATTGGCCGTCGCCAGTGCCTTTGCCAGCGCGCCTTTGGCTGAATCCAGTCGTGCCTGCAGCGGGGCAGGATCTATTTGATACAGTGACTCTCCTTTGCTGACTTTATCACCTTCAATAAAGTTGCGTTTTATGATGATCCCACCAACCTGAGGGCGGATTTCGGCGATCTCGAATGAAACCGCGCGACCTGGAAGTTCACTTTTAATATTCACGGAAGAGGGCGCTAAGGTAACAACGCCGACCTCGGGCTCCATCGCGGTGGTTTTTACTGCAGGTTTATTATCGCAGGCGGTGATGATGACGCTACTAAAAAATAATGGTATCAACAGTAAGCATTTTCTGTTCATAGTAATCCCTGAATAAATCGTAAACACCAATGTTCTTTTATTACAGGCAGGGTGGAAGAGTTATCGGTAAATAACAAAAGATGCTCAGGCATGAGATGGCTAAAGCCCATTTTTTCGCTCAAGTGTTAGCGGGTAAAATTATATGTAACAGGAAGAATGCGTGCTAAGCGAAGGATCTCATAAAGCAGGATGGCGCAATAAGGTTAACGCGGGGTGATGTGGTGGGCGTTTGTCAGTACCCGACTCCGGTATATATTCGCGCCATCTTACTACAGAGATTATTTCACTAGCTCCGGAGTTACCTGAGTTACTGTATTAGCGTAATAGGGGGCGCCCCACATGGGTTCAGGCCAGAACGCGCCATAGCCGTAATCCCACATATTATAGGTGGTGTTGACTGACTCCGTTAAATGCCAAACCTGAATACCTTGTAAATCAACTTTAACAAAGTTGTACGGGACTTTGTTGATGAATCCTGGTTCATCTCCTTGAATTGTCCCCAAAATAGTAACGAAATGGTTTCTGTAGTTTACCGGATCGAGAAAACCTTTCTGCTGGGCAAGAATACGCCCCTGATAGCTCGCGTCTATTTGCGGTTTAGCATAGTTGTTCAGTGGCAGAACGGCGATTTCCAGTAATGTATCCGTTTTGGTGTTAATCACATTGATGACTTTACCCCCAAAGCGGGCCTGCTGACCGGTATATAATCCCGGTTGGTTATGCACGGAGATAAAGTTTTTTTGTATATCTGGTTGATTATTACCTTTGATATTCTCAGGAATTGAAGCACATGACGCCAGGGTGAAAGCAAGGGCAACAATTATCAACCCTTTTGTTTTTTTCATTTTACTTTCCTGCTAAAAAAAAGACAGGCCAATAATAACCCTTTGCTCATTATTGTCAGCAAACGTGCCGTTGATTATCTAAAATTAATATTATTGTAGCTTATGGTAATAGCGGACTGTATTTTATCTGGTCGCTGGATAAGGGCGAAAGTGTTTGGCGACAGGGAAAGCGATTTACTGTCGCCACACGTGGAGTCAGGTCCAATGCGTTACCGTGGCCCTGCTCTGGTTTAGCCAGGCGGGTAGGCAATCCTGGATTACGGCTCATTACTTATAAAAAAAACCGCGAAAGCGGCTTTTTTTTATTGAATGGCTGGAAGATTACTCGCTGACTTTTTTCTCAACGGAGGCAGCACCTTCTTTGGTCTTATTCCAGCCTTTCTCGGTACCTTCTTTTGTTGCATTCCAACCTTTTTCAGTACTTTCTTTGGTTGTATTCCAGGCTTTTTGTGAGCTTTCACTCACTTTACTGCTCAGGTCATCTTGTTTACCTGCAGCAGCATGTTTTGCTTTTAACTTTTGCTCTTCGCCCTGATTCTGCGCCTGATGCAGTTTTTCTTTTGCGGTATTAGCATTTTCGTGTGCGGCGGCTACATCATTATCAGTTGCGTGTGTCGTCGCGGCAATAACGGGAGAAGCCAGCAGAATTGCAGATAATGCGATAATTGTCTTTTTCATAATATCCTCGCTTAGCGTTATAAGTTATTAGCGTGATTAAGCATGGCACACGAACGAAGCGCTGGCTTTAGGAAAAAACTGTAAGTGCTGATGACGGTATTTATCCATTTTGTGCAGCTGTGAGCGATCAATACGGTAATTTTGTGGTGGGTCAAAAAGCCGCATTCAGTGTTAGGTTAAATAATAATTAATTATCGTTATTAAGCATGGATATATTAAGTATATGTAAGCACACCCGTTTTAACGATCCGGCCAGTGGTATAGAGTTGCGATAATGCGCCAGCGACCGCGGGTGTCTTTTTGTTCATACCGTTGCGGAATGTGTGATCGACAAACTTGCTCCGTCGCACACCGTTGTTGTTTTTGCCTATCCGGAAGGAACAGAAGATGCATCGAATTGATACAGCTACGGCTCAGGTTGATAAATTTGGGCCGGGGAAAAATGGCTTTACGAACGGAGACCAGGCAACCGGCCGCCGGATCTTAACAGTGATATGTGGGATGCCGTACAGGAAGAGATTTGCAGTGTCGTGGAAGGTGCTGGTGAGACCCTTGAAAAAGGGAAACATACCCAGTTATTTGAGGCGATACAGTTGCTGGTAGGGAGTGGTGTGGGTAATGCCTTGTTAAAAGCGCAAAACCTTGCAGATCTCCAGGATAAAGCAAAGGCAAGAAGTAATCTGGCATTAGGGGAACTGGCGACGCTTGGGTTAAATGATGTTTACCCTGTTGGCGCGCCAATTCCGTGGCCGTCTGACTCAAATCCATCCTGATTATATGCTCTTATGCAGGGGCAGGCGTTTGATAAAACGAAGTATCCAAAATTAGCGCTGGCCTATCCCTCGGGGATTATTCCTGATATGCGCGGCCAGACGATAAAGGGCAAGCCAACCAGCGGTCGGGCTGTTCTGCCGCAGGAACGGGACGGCATTAAATCACATAACCATAGCGCTACGGCTGCAAATACGGATCTGGGAACAAAAGCGACAACGCCATTTGATTACGGGACAAAAACAAGTAATAGCACAGGCGCTCACACCCATGGAGTATCTGTTTATTTCCTTAATACATCGGTGCAAACGGGATTAGTCGGTGCAGGGGGTGCTGGAACTCAGCAAACGACGTCAGGTGGTGCCCACTCCTATACAACAGCAATTGGTGCACACAGCCATAACGTTACTTTGGGCGCACACAATCACGCAATTACGGTCAACGCTGCGGGCAATGCAGAAAATACCGTAAAAAATACCGCATTTAATTATTTAGTGAGGCTTGCATAATGACTTTTAAAATGACTGATTTGGATCTTATTATTACCATCTATAACCTTTCCGCAGATACAAACGAATTTATCGGTAAAGGTGATGGCTTTATTCCGGCGTATACGGGTTTACATGCCTATTGCACTGATATTGCCCCGCCTGATTCGCCGGATGGCTTTGTTGCCGTGTTCGACGATCAAACAGGTAAATGGGCGCTTGTCGAAGACCATCGCGGGAAAATTGTTTACAGCATCCAAACGGGGGAAGCAACCACAATTAACCAGTTAGGCGCACTATCTGATGATGTTGTTTCCATCGCACCAGAAGGCCATTTTGTGAAATGGGACGGAAAATAATGGATACACGACACGGAGGCAGAAAAAGTGGCGCAGGTTACTCAGGCGACGCAACAAAAAGAAAGTCTGCTGATGCTGGCAAAATCAGAGATTGACTGGCGTCTGGATGCTGTTGGTGAAGGAATGGAAACGGAAGAGAAAACCGCCGCGTTGTCAGAATGGAGAAAATACCGCGTTCTGCTTAATCGCATTACGCCAGCCGATGCGCCAGATATTGACTGGTCTGTTTCGACATGTGATTAACACTTGTTGCGATAGATATGATAAACACGTCTATCGCATTCAACCACAGAATTTAATATGAGTTAATACGACCTAAATACATTTAATTTAAAATGTTATCGGTGCTCATGAATGGTATTACTTCATATGGGATAGCTGTTTTATCTGAGAGGTTGAAAATATTCCCACGATGCTTTTTCATTAGAAAAGTAAAGGATTTCAATATAAAATCAAAATCCGTGGGTAATGTTGTAGGTTGTGGTTTACCTTCGCTATAAAACCTCTCACATTTTCCTTTCATGTCCAAACCTGAGAAGTAAATTTTTTGGAATTTAAGTGTTATTGCTAAATAGATGCGCGGAATAGTAGATCACTGAAAGGGAACTCAGCCCGGATTGTGCGATCTGATCAATCGCCAAACCAACCAAAACCACCAACCGGACTGAGCGATGCCGATCATAGCACCAATACCCCGTGGCGAACGACGCCTGATGCAGAAAGCTATTCATAAAACGCGCGATAAAAATCATGCCCGCAGACTCACGGCCATGCTGATGCTTCATCGGGGTGAACGGGTCAGCGATGTTGCCAGAACTCTCTGTTGTGCTCGTTCATCCGTTGGTCGCTGGATTAACTGGTTTACGCACTCAGGTATTGAAGGCCTGAAATCCTTACCCGCAGGGCGCTCCCGACGCTGGCCTTTTGAACATATCTGCACCCTGTTACGTGAGCTGATAAAGCATTCTCCCGGCGATTTTGGTTATCAACGTTCACGCTGGAGCACCGAATTACTGGCAATAAAAATCAATGAGATAACCGGTTGCCAGTTACATGCAGGAACCGTTCGCCGCTGGTTGCCATCTGCGGGGCTTGTATGGCGCAGGGCCGCGCCAACTCTGCGTATCCGTGACCCACATAAAGATGAAAAGATGGCGGTAATCCACAAAGCGCTGGATGAATGCAGCGCAGAGCATCCGGTATTTTATGAAGATGAAGTGGATATCCACCTTAATCCTAAAATCGGTGCGGACTGGCAGTTGCGCGGACAGCAGAAACGGGTAGTGACGCCGGGGCAGAACGAAAAATACTATCTGGCCGGCGCACTGCACAGTGGCACGGGTAAAGTCAGCTACGTGGGCGGCAACAGCAAAAGTTCAGCGCTGTTTATCGCTCTGCTGAAGCACCTGAAAGCCACTTACCGGCGGGCGAAAACAATCACGCTGATCGTTGATAACTACATTATCCATAAAAGCCGCGAAACACAGCGCTGGTTGAAAGCAAATCCCAAGTTCAGGGTAATTTACCAGCCGGTTTACTCGCCGTGGGTGAATCATGTGGAACGGCTATGGCAGGCACTTCATGACACGATAACCCGTAATCATCAGTGCCGCTCAATGTGGCAGTTACTGAAAAAGGTCCGCCATTTTATGGAAACCGCCAGCCCATTCCCCGGAGGAAAACATGGTCAGGCAAAAGTGTAGCGGTATTAGGCGCAGCTATTTAGTTGTAATGCACTAAATGCAACCGTCGCACTACCGAAATGACCATGATATACATCGGTTGAGAAAGCAATTACTTTTTCTTTACGTGATGCAGAACATTTTATAAAAATGTTTTTATTGATTGCCGATTTTATTGTGTATCTTATTTTCCTTCCAGGACCACCCCTTGATCCACAAAATTCATTTAGGATAAAACATGTATTAAGTAAGTTTTCTCTTTCTGTAGGTGTTGCCCGTTTAATAACATCATGGCTAATGAAAGTATACTTGGCATAAGATGAATATTTAAGAAAAAGATTCTTGTTATTTTCATAATATGAACCATCACAAACAATATATGCCAACACTGGAATATTGTGGTCTAGTAAGTAACCTGTGCTACCATTGACACTAATGACGCTTTTTGAACGCAATAGTTCCAAAGGTGTGCAAAGTGATGATGGACCAGATAAATAAATAATACAGTCATCAGAAATGGTTTTCCTTATTGTTTGTAATTCTCTGTGTGTGATTTTCATTTGGTTACCATAGGAAAGTAATTAAATTAAACAGCACATTTATAACTTAGCACCGATTTCACGCATTTTATTTAACACTTCATTTAATTCATTTTTATCTAGTGTTAATTGAGCTGCAATAAAAAAAAGTATGTGCGGTGATATCGCGCGCGGCGACTCACCGCCTGTATATTTTCTCCATTGGCTGTTGCTTGCTACACCAGCCAGATCTGCCATTTGTGTGCCGGTATAACCAAGCTGTTCTTTGAGCTGGTTAAGGTCTTCTGGAGTAGGGGGGGCGTAGTCATTAATCAGTCGCATATATCACCTGTATAAAAGCCCCTTTCGGGGCTTTATATTAGAATAATTTGAGCAGTACAGTGGTAATTGTTGCTACCGCCCCGATAAGCCCTGAAGCAACAACAATCGGATACTAGGCTGATTCGCGGTTAAGCTTTGAAGTTTCTGCCATCAGCTTGGCGATTTCCGCATGGATTTTTTCAAGTTCGGCGGTTGTTATATCGTTAGTGCTCATTGTTCATCCTTTCGGGTCCGGGCTGCGGCCTTTCCTCTACCTCATGCAAAGAATAATAGCCCCTTTGGTGCTAGTAGTCAATTCTTCATATCAAAGATACAAAAAAGCCCGCAAAGCGGGCTTCTTCATCGCTTAGGAGCCGCGGCTCCTTTACGTATCCTTTTTTGTCCCGTTACCGTCTGGTCGATGTCCTGCTGAGACTGCTAACATCCTGTTTTTGTTAGTGCTGTCCTAGCACTGTCCAGCTGGCGGAGTCTGAATTGGTGCTATAACTTATTGTTTAATGGCTGGTAATGTTCAGTTCAATTTTCACTTTGGTCCCATTGTTGGTCCTAAAAGAAAATGTCAGGTTTTTTTCGGGGGAGGGGAGGGTACAGCAGAAGTTTCTTCGTCTGTGAGATTAGCATTTTGCTTTCCTTTAGTCTGCTCTGTATTTAAGCGTTTATTTCACGTTAGTTTTTAGCAAGCCGCTAGAGCGCCTTGCTCGCAGAATATCCACTACGGAAAGATACGGGGTTTGTTCTTGCCACGAAAATCCCTTTCGGTCGATACGAACCAGTTCGTATTTTTCCACCAGAAAATTAACAGCATTAGCCAGAGTGATACCGGCATCGATATGCTCCTTTATAACGGTTTCATCGCTAAAAGGTGTGTCGCTTAGCATTAGGCCATAGTGCTGCTCAAGCAGACGAGTAAGTAACATTTGCCAGACTGCAACGGGCGACAGACAGGGCTTCGCCGCCCGCGAAATTGTAGCAGGTAGAGTTTTCATGCTTGCTCTCGTGAAATTTGTTAGCGTTGAGTGGGATAAATGGCGATGTATACGTAGCCGCAACTACCAAGGGTATCGGCTTCGCAGGTGAAACCGTTGTGGTACAGGGTGACACAGCGGGCATGGCGGGGATTCATTTCACCAGTGGTCAGCATCGATTCCATCTGACTGATAAAATGCGGAAATGCCACATCCAGCTTAAAACATTCGGCATCACTAAACTTACCGGTGATACTGGCCCGGTCAGCCAGATAATGCAGTTGGTTCCCCTCCTGTACCAGACGGGCTCCCAGACGCGGCGTGGTATCCCGCTGCAGGCCCCATGTAATGTTGCTCATTTATAACCACCTTTATTGTCAGTTCAGAGTGATACTCATCAGACAGGCATAGGGCCCGTTGCAGTCCTGGCGGCGTTCGGCGTATACCGCCAGCACGCCGGGAATGTCAGGAACTACCTTACCGGTGTAATGACAGACACTGCCGTGCCACTGGTATCTGCCGGTGCAGTATCGAAAAATGCGTGAGGCCGGATGCTGACGGTAAATTGTCATCGCCCGGAGTTTACTGATAATTTTCATGTAATACCTCAAAGCAGACCATGCTCAGCGAACGACAATATCTGCGTACCACCGACGATAAGGTGGTCAGGCACACGGATATCAACGAGCTGAAGCGCCTGCACCAGACGCTGCGTTATGGTCTTATCTGCCTGGCTGGGCGTGGTATCGCCGGAGGGGTGGTTATGCGCCAGTATCACTGCTGCTGCATTGAAATACAGGGCGCGTTTGACCACCTCACGGGGATGTACCTCGGTGCTGCTGATGGAACCGGCAAACAGGGTTTCATGGGCAATCAATTGGTTCTGCTGATTCAGATACAGCACCATAAACTCTTCGCGCTCCAGTCCCGCCATTTTCAGTTTCAGCCAGTCACGGGCAGCCTGAGTGGAAGTGAATGCCACGCCTGTTTCGCGTAGGTGTCGGTCAAGTAGCGTCAAGGCGCGTTTTACCGTGCGTTGTGCGGTTAGTGGTAGTGCCGGAGTTAGTGGGATAATTGACTGTTCCATCATAAGTATCCTTAATCAATAATGCGCAGAATGGCGCTGGATTCAGGGTGCTGCAGGGCGTAATCCCGCAGGCGGTAATAGTGCTCCGTCATGGCATCGCATTCGGTGCGACAGGCGTGATGGCTGTATTCAATCAGGCAGACAGCGATACCTGAGGCTTCTGCACTCATTTGGGTACCATTGCCGTTCATGCTGTTGAACATATGCCAGTTATCGTCAGCGTCAGGGGCCATAAACGCGCCGCCATTGCTGAGCGTATAAAAGGACCAGATACCACCGCTGTACTCATCACAGAAGCGGTCCATCCAGGCGAAAATACGGGGTTCCAGCGTTACCCATTGCGGGATAGCGCCAAAGTAAAGCGGCCAGAAATCGAGGCGCTGTTCGTCAGGTACTGGTGTTGCAGTGAGGTCAAATTGAGGTTCATTAGCGGACATCAATTCGCATTGCGTTTGTGTCGTCATGGATATTCTCCGTCAATAAAAACGCCAGCGACGATGGCTGGCGTATGGGAAATAAAGGACTTGCAGGGATGATGAATGGGTGTGGTCAGGAGGAGGATGTTCTGAGGATGCCGTACTGTCGGATATAACGGTTAAGCCCTTCACCGGCATCCGGTTCAAAGTTCCACGCCCGCCAGACCATCCGGCCTTCGGGGTCGCGAACTATCAGACGGAAGTGACTGCCCTGGTCGTCTTCAATGGCGATGTTGTGATAGCGGCGGGTAACAGCTTCGGCCTGCTGGCGAGTGAATGAACCCGACGGCAGTAATTGAGATTCAGGCATTCGGTGTACCTTAAAAGCAAAAGCCCCTGACGCAGACGCGTCAGGGGCTGTGGGAGTATGCAGGTGTGGGGGGATTATCAGTAACCGGTTTGTACCTTATACAGCCGCAGGGTTTTACTGCCCCGGACAATCTTCACATACAGAGCATTATCTTTCGGGCCACGCACAAACCCGGCCTGCACATCGCCCTTACAGTCACCACCATCGTAAGGAATATTGACACCGGTCTGGCGCACCAGGTCGATAACCCCGAAGCTTAAGTCCTCACAGGCCGGGCCCGGCAGGTCCTGAATCAGGGCAAATTTATGGTCGTCGCTGACACCGGTCAGTGAGCACATGGACGTATTGATGTCGTTTCCCTGGCACCAGTACTCCTGACCGGGATTATCTTTATCCATCAGACTTGCCGGAAGCTGAGCGGCACCGGCACTGTAGGCAGCAAGTGACAGAATGAGGGCGGGTACAGCAGAGGTCATCATTTTCAGCATGGTTTTCTTCCTGAATTAATCCAGCCCGCTGTCGGGCAAAATGAGAGATTGATATCGGGTGTTCTCAGAAACGCCGGTAGCGAAACAGCTCTTTGCCCTGGTACAGCGCCACCAGGTCGTCATATTCCGGCTTCTTCTGGTTGGGCTTAAAGGTCACTACCGTGCCCGGACGGCACAGATCTTTTACGGTGAGACCGAATTTCTTATCCGGAGTAATGGTGAATCCCTTCGACACATCGTTGTGCATGATAGTTATCCAGCCCCACAGGCCGCCTTCGCAGTCTTTAAAGGGTGCTGAACGCACCGTGACCATCCCGCCCTGACGGTCAACAGACATGGCTTCGCATTTTCCGGTAACCTGTCGATGCGCATCACACCAGAAAATATTCCCGTTGTTGTCATTGACGACTGCAGGTAGCGTCCGGTTATAAGGCTGAGCCTGAGCGCCCGCACAGAGCAGAAGGCTCCCGGTAATACCCAGTATTTTAATCAGTGTTTTCATTACGTTGGTCCTTAACAGAGAAAGAATCAGGTAGTAGTCATTCAGGCCCAGACGGTCAGGCCCAGCATCAAAAGCCATACCCAGAAGTAAGCCGGTTTATGACCGAGAGTTTTCGCCCGCCGCCACAGATAGAACGGCACCAGCCAGGCCAGCTTGCCGAACGTGGTGGTGTCCACTCCGGCCTTACGCATGCGTCGTTCATCGAGATACCCCAGTGTGATATTGAGCAGCAGCGTGATAAACCAGTACTGCCCGCCCGAGACGGCCTCATATGCCTCGTCAAAAGACATTCCGTTCAGCCCTGCCGTCCACAGCTCGAGCGCATAACCAATGAAAGGAGCAAATGCCAGCGTCCATACCACTCCGCCCGGAATGCGACTCCCCGGCAGCGCTGGTGGTGTGGTGCTGTGGAGCAGCGCAGAAGCCAGCGGGGTGGCGGAGACCGGTTGCCAGTCCGGCATGCCCTGTCGCCACACCAGCGTGGCAGCAGTGAGTTCACCGCGCTTAATCAGGCCAGTGATGTCGTCTTCGGTCACATTGTCGTGACGTATGCCATTTTTCTCGTAATGCCAGGTCATTGTTTTTCCTTCTTAACAGAGGTAATTAAATCAGTGTGTTGCCCTGCTCCTCCTCAGAGGGCCCAGGAGACAGGATTTCGCGAATACAGCTGAAGTGCGGTAGAGCCCGGATAAAGCCCACCTGTGTGGTTAACTGGCTGAGACGTTCTCGCGGGGTAAAAGTGGTGTTCAGGACTGTCACCGCATGGATTGTCGCCAGAGGGTGCACAGTGATATGCCCGTTAAGTTCACCGGTGAGGTACCAGCAGCCGTCGAGTGATATCAGGCGGTACGGAGCCAGCCCGTCACAGCGCTCTCCCTCGGCCAGCAGCAGTACCCGCTGGCAGGCGGTAATGGCACTAACAAGACGGTAGAACACCAGTGAGATGGCCGGTGACACAGACTGTGGCGGCTGCCATACCAGACACGGCATCCCTCCTGCAGTGAGCAGCATGCCCGCCAGACGCCGGTCCAGCCCCGGAAAAATATCGGCCAGTCCGGCCCGGTGTGCGAAGGTCAGCGCATCCAGCTCCCCCTGTACGCCCCCACCGGTGCTGCGCAGGCGGCATTGCCCCCGTCGATACTCAAGGTCGAGGTACATCAGCCGTTCGCGAAAATCCCGTCGCAGGGTACGGACTGACACACCAAACTCTGCAGCCAGCCGCGCCATGTTCAGCGTTTCACCTGCAACCAGGCGGCTGATTATCAGTGACAGCCTGACAGCCAGCCGATCATGACGGCGCTCTGCCTGTGTCATCTTAAATCTCCGTAATAGTTAACTGACTGAATATGAAATGATTCTAAAGAGGGGGGCGGACAGGGTATGGACATGGAATGAACTATTTTTTATCTGCCACCGGAAGCAGGCCCGACGCGGCATATCGTGAAATACGGTGAAAAAACACTCAATCCAGTGGAGGTAAAACGGACAGGGAGTGTCCTTTCCTAACATGCTGATAACAAGCTCAGGACTGAAACCCACTCAGCATCGCTTCAGCCATCACCCAGAGAGCCCGGTTGAGCTTCACATCTCCGTCGATACCACGCACGGCGCGGGTATGCGTTCGCCCGCCTTTCGCACTCCGACCACTGAGCCCGCCCTTAATCAGGTTCTCTTGAATACGCTGATATGTGGTCCACAGATCATTGCTCTCATCCTGCCAGCGGCGTGGGGAGAGTATCTGAGGTGCTGTCACTGGCTGGTGGTCCTCACCGAAACGGTACGTCAGTGCAGCCTGTGCCAGAGCCTGTTGTGCAGGTGGCGGCAGCATCAGCGACTGCATGGCATCCCGCTTCTCTTCCACACGGTCAAAAATACCCAGCACTTCATACGCCCCCTCAATCACCTGACTCACGACATCTCCTTTGTGCGGCACACGCACCTCGCCAAACGACTCACCGCAGACAAGCCCGTTCTGGCATACCGCACGGAATAGTCCCGGTAGCATCTGATACGAACTGGAGCCATCGTGAGAATTGAGCAGAATAATTTCCGGCACCTGCTTACCGGTAATCTGCCCCTCCCGACGCAGGCGCAGCATGTGCTTTGTGTGCTCGCGGCGACCTGGGTCACGCACTCTGGTCTGACAGGCAAAGAAGGGCTGAAAGCCTTCGCACTGCAGACTATCCAGCAGGGATATGGTGGGTATATATGTGTATCGTTCACTGCGGGATTCGTGTTTGTCCTCGCTGAAAACACTGGGCACTACACGAAATAGCTCTTCGCGGGTTAACGGACGGTCACGACGGATAAGATTTGATGCGCCAAAGCGCGAAGCCAGACGTGTCATAAGCAGACTCCTCATGATGGGAAAATAAAGACAGAAAAGCCCTGCCGCTCAATCGCGGCAGGGCTCAGGAAACTACGGGTTAGAGGGGGTAAGTGTTCAGAAGAAGAAATTCCAGACGGCACGAGCGACCGATACCACGGTGTCGCGTGCAGCCTGAATGATTGCCCGTATTGGGGGTGGTATCAGTGGCATGGAACTTATTGTGTCCAGTACCGAGCCGACCGTTTCACCAAAATCGTCACGCGCTTTTTTATTAACGGCATTGGTACGAAGCGGAGCACTAAGCTGTACTGCCACCGGACTGCTGGCCTCACGTGGTAAGCAACGGATCATCCGTTCAGACATCACCCGCAGCCCCCACTGCAAACGTACCGACACCGCACAGACAGGGTTTACAGGTTGGAATAGCTCATGTAACAGGCCGATTTTGCGGCTGATGTTTTGTTTCTGTTCAGTGGATAATTTATCACCACCGCTGGTGGGTTCAGCTTTATCTGCCTGACTGATAACAAATAGCATCTTATGCCGGTATGCCTCACCTATCACCTGTCGGTAAAAATATTCATCCACCGCCAGTGCCCGGTCATCGGCCTTAATCAGCCACAGTATCAAGTCGAGCCGGGGAAGTTGTTCACGGTACAGCGTGGCATACTCGCTATCGCGAACGCCACTTTCGCCCACTCCGGGCAGGTCCACGATGGTCATATAGCGCTTTCCCAGCTGCAGGCGAAAGCACAAGGGCTCGCGTGTGCAGGCTGTAATATCATTGACTGGCGACACCTCCCCGGCAAACAGGGCATTGCACAAGCTGCTCTTACCCGCGCCGGTTTTCCCCATAATGCCTATTACAGGCTCGTAGTGGGTTAACTGATTTATCTGCTGCAGAATGCGTTCAGATACCCACTGGGGCAGACCAGAAAGCGAGTTCTGCATGGGCAGCAGGCCGTCAGAATTTTTCATCGCAACTCCTTTAAAATATAGAATAAAAAAACGGCAGAACAGTGAAGTTCTGCCGTTATGTTCAGAGAAATAATATATATTTGAATATTTTTAAAAGTTTAGTATTTGCTTTGATAGAGGAGTGCGCCGAATAATATAAATTGCATATTTTCGCGAAGACTTAGAGTCACTAGACATAGTCAATTTAAAAATTTTTTTGGCAACATGCTCTCACTAATTAAATTGGCTCAAATACTTGCCGGTGGTTGCGATGAAATTGCTCAAGACTGTACTGTCGCAGTGTTTCCAGCCAGCGTTCGGCTACAGTGCGGCCAACCTTCAACTCCAGTGCAGCTTCACGTAACAATAGGAATTCTGTGCGTAGTGTAGTCGGCATAATACCGGGATCGTCGGTATTCACAAGCACTCGTACCGGCCCACGCCGCAAGCCATAAAGATTGGCTTCCGCACCGTTATCAAGTACAGATTCATCAGGTGGATGCCACCGGAAGATTGGGTGCTCAGCATGCGACTTTAACCGCGCAATATAAACATTGGATGTTGGATTAGCCTCTATGATTAGTCCCAACTGATCGTATTCGTTCAGCAACCAGTCCTGCAATGCATGCATAAAATCTAGTTCGGCTGTGGTTTCCACATCCTCGAGAAGATCGTTGTTGTGCTTACTACCAAAATGGGCTTGCACTAGGCTTTCATCACCCACTCGAATAACCACTAACTGTTTTTCCTTCCCACTACTCAACCATTCATGACGTGCAAAATACAGTTTACTTGCCATACTCGTACCATTGACTAATTGTTTATGGTCCGGTAGGGCAATACTTTCCTTTGATTGCAATGGCCAATCATTACGTAGTCCTTGCCAGCTGTAATGGCAGTTTCGTCGCAATAACCATGATGCAAATAAATCATCTGCTGTCGCGGATCTTAAAGGTGAACTATCAAAATCAGCAGGGCTAGAACCCAAACTATGTAGACTCATTGGATCCGGTACCTGCCACCAGCAGGACTCGCGCCAAAAACGGGCAATACGCCTAGTAAGCAGCGGTAATACCTGCTGAGCCAAGGGCAAACATGCACTCAGTAGGCTAGCGTGGTGCCATAGCCATACAAGATTATCCAGATGCTCATCAAGCGTCAGGATCATCTCACCTTGCCGTTTTGCCCAACGTTTGGGGTCAATGCCTAGCGCTAAGGCATGTCCTAGTCGATCTCCCTCGCGCATTTGACAAAACTGCACTGTTTCGTCTACATGTCGCATTCCTGAGGCGGGATGGGCGTAATCTTCTCCGGCATGGATGCTCAGATGAAAACCAGAGCAAGCCAACTCACCAGCCTGTTTCGATTTGAAGCCACTGCGCAGCCAGCGTAGTACCGGTGCAAACCATTCGATCTTCAACGCATTTTCATCACCAGCCACGTCCAACCCGCGAAACCATCGCGCTGGCTGAAAGCGGAAATTAGAGTTTAGATTTCCTCCCATGAATTCGGATGCAACCCAGCCAGACCCGCTTTGCAGATTACATACGAGGTCTTCAGCTTGTTTCCATAACCCCTTAATATCCGGTCTCGCATGCTGGTTTTTTTGATGTGTGGCAGAACGCAAGAAATGGCCGCAAAACTGCCACTTTTCCAGCGCGTGCATGCTCGCTAACGCCTTTGTATCCAGTGGTATCTCATGTTCGCCAAAAATATATGGTGGCTTGGGTAATTGCAGTCCTTCTCTCGCTATTAATTCTTTGGCGATTCTCTTAGCGAATTTTGGAGCAAAGACTGAAGGTGTGCTTTTTATCTCTGCCACGTCTCCCTGCCCCATCCATACACGCTGGACTCTGCTTGCAATATCACCTCCACGTCCAAGTGCTGGTTTGAAGTAACGTTCAACAAAACGTGTTAGCCCTTGACCATCCATAATCAGAGTACGGCGTAGAAGGTTAACGGTCTGCCAAAAGCACAAAGTGGCGGCACGTTGGAGTGGGTGGGTATTAGGTGAACGGTAGAGGCTGCACAGATACAAATATAGCCATAACCAACGGTTGGCTCGACCATATTGCATAGTACGAGCGAATTCACCCAACAGCCATTCGGACGAACCAATTTTAGCCGCAACGAATCGATTGGCGAGCACTTCCCAGTTGGGTAATTCTTTTGGTTCATCCATTCGAGTGGATAGGGTATTAAGAATACTTGGCCATCCTTGCTCCTTATCAAGGAGCAAAATCAATAACTGCCGCGCCCTTCTTTGTAGAGGCTGCAAAATCTCGTGTTGTTCTTCTTGCCAAAATCCATCTCTTTGACTAAGTGTCTTCTCATTTTTGCTCAATAAATGACCATCAAGGATAATGCAATCAGTAGTGATCCCTCCCCAATGTACATGCCCTTCAGCAAAAGGCTGGGAGGGATTGCTCGAAGGTGCGAAAAACGTTGTTTGGGCAGATAGAACGCGGTGAATATCATGGATGGCTGGCTGCGGGATATCTTCCAACCACTGAGCCAAGTGCCAACCAACCAGAAGAGTTGGATCCAACCCTGCCGCAAGACGCACATATGCCTTAACCTCACGCTCTCGGTAACTGAGCAGATCGCCATTTCGCAGCAATAGTCGTTGTTGTAAGTCATGCAGCCAAGGTAACTCTGGTGTCAGCAACAACTCACCAGCACACATTTTCCCCATCAGCTGACGAACATCGGTAAGTCGATGCTCTCTCGGATAACGAGCCTCTACACCCTCGACTAGTAAATGGTAGAAACGATCTTGAAGTTTTTCCCAAAAACCAGCTATAAATCCTTCAGATGTTGGCTGTAAACTTTGCCACAACCATGCAGCCAATCTTTCATCACCATAAAAGCATTCGGCGGCGTGTTCGCTTAGGGTTCTCTGGAGCATTAGCTATTATTTTCCGGATGCAATTTAGTTAACCGTGTTTTGAGATTTTTCACGATAATATCATTTACCCCAAATTGAGCTTCAAGATTTTCCAAGAGCTCCCTTGCTGAATCAGGATCATCTTTTAGTTGAAGTTCGATTTTCGTCCAAGGGATCCTGTCTGTTTCAGGTAAATTAAGTTCTTCTAACAATACCTCTTTGGCAGTGCGTACAGAGGGCCATTCAACCTCAATCAACTCATCAATCCATTTTCTCAGAGGGTGTTCTGCCAGACAATAACTGATAGTTCGGGTACTTTTTCCGTATGTACTTCGAATTTGGTAGGGCTCATTATCATTTTCAATTTGCGAATTACTAGGTGCAAAAGGGCCCACATTGATGTTGAAATGGTCATTCTTTTCAAAATTATTTAGTTTGTCTGCATTTAGATTGGTAGTTGCAACCACATTAGGTAAACCAAATAATTCACCTTTTTCAAAACTGCCAAATGCAGACCAAGTTGCGTAAAAAGTATGAGCCACCATATTCATTGCAATCCCAACATTTTTCATGCCACTAGGGATTTTCTCGTTACTAGCAAGTTGGCTATATACCTTGTTAAACACTTTATAGACCAGCCAGGGTGAAAGTTCGACTTGCTCAAGATTGTGCTCTTTGCGCCAATTATCAATATCATTTTGCAAAACAACAATTGGATCAAATTCATCACTAGGCTCTGCTACTGTTTCCGCTTCACCAGTTATATTTTGTACTCCTGTTGTGCTTCTATTTTCAGTCTTTAAGTAATCAATCAACAGTGTTTTAGTGGGGGCCAATGCTCGGGTGGAAAAGAATGGTGCACGACTCAATATAGTCTGCAAGTCTTCACGAGAAATAGGGCCTGCAATACTGGAAATAATTAGTTCAAAGATACGACCAATATTCAGAAGCATGGTTTGTTTAGCATTGGTATAGAAGTTGTACTGAACAAGCAGGTTGATCAAAAATGTAGCCTTCTTCTTCCCTTCATCATTTAGAACAATCCTCTCAATCATACCTTGATAATCCCATGCTGTAGCTGCATTAATGCCGACTTCTGCCACAGGATAAGGTAAAATGGTTTGATGAGATTTTAGACCAATAAGCCATTCTTCAGGTAAGCGTTCTTCCAGTGCACTTGCCCATGCTGATAGATCAGAAGTTTTGTCAAAAAAAGCAAGGTTAGCTGTATTATGTGTTAGTGGTTGGAATAGAGGTGTATCAAAAATACTGCCTTGACGTACTAATGAATCAGTATTTGTCCAATTTTGCCAGTATTGTTTGGCGATTAGCACCAGATAAACCGCACCAGCTTTGGATTCAAAACGGAAATAGTCCGCCATTTTTACGGCCAGATCATTTTTCGTTATGTTGTTTTTATTATCATTCTCTACCTTGTCAAATGAATAATCAACTGGCGATAGTTCTTTCATTTTTTCGGTAAATAGTTTGTACGCATCGGTATACTCTCGCTTTGATTTTTCGCTTAGCTCTTTATGCTTATCCTGAAACGCTGCCATTACTTCTAATGGCACCGTTGGCATCTGCCAAACTCGGCGAACTTCCAATTCATTTTTAGCGGTACGAATTGCATCAGGTAATAAAGCAATAAAACTGCTGCAATGGCCAATCAGTTGGGTTAAGCTGCGAATAGACGGTATTGGTAAAATAATACGGCTATCCTCTTGTCCATTTACAGGTCCAGATATAAAAATTTCCAACCAGGCGATGAAATTACGCAATGGCATAATGTCACCGAACTTTTCGCTACGTAAATAGATGTCTGTCTGTTGCCAATAGCTGCTGACTGCTGGCATAGTCAGTCTACGCGGGAAAGGTAGAATTTTTCTTTGGTATTCTTCAGCTAATTCCAGTGACCTTTCATACGCTGACTCCGCTAGGTAGTCCGAGTCTTTTATCAAACGTCCATGAAAATCACGCCAAGTCACTTCATGATATAGAGCCCGGTCACCACTGACGATTGGTAGTACATAAGGCGTTGTCATATAGCGGCGGATTATTTCTAGGTTTTCAAAAGCTCGATTAAGAGAAGTGTCTACGTCGTCAATCGGTAGAACCAGCAGCTTTTTACCTAGAAGATGCACAGCTTCACGAAAAAAGTCTTGCACGCTGTCGGCTAGGTGTTTATTACCATACATAGCACGTACTTTGTCCATGCCAGAGTGTTCTTTCTGTGTATCGACCGCTTCCAACGTGTGTGCGAGCTTGTCTAAAGCTCGGTTGAGCGCACGTGACTGTTCAGGTTTGTTGCATTGAGCCTGTTTTATCCCATCGTCGTGCAGAACTGCCGCCACTATGATATGAAGGAACAATGATTCGCCGTCCTCCAGAAGGGTTGGATCGATCGGTTCCATAATGTGGATATCTGAAAGCAGATCATTATGTTCCAGTTCAAGATAACGTTTGAGGTTTACCAGCACGGCTGTTTTGCCAGTGCCACGTGCTCCATCGATCGAGATAGCATTGTGTGCTCGCAACTCGTTTAATGATTTGTCTTTTGCCTCGATTGCACGATTCCTCGCTTGCCGGATCAGTACTGCCAATTGCTCGTAAATTTCCTCACGAGGTAGCAAGGTATTGGCGTCATGAAGCACGGCAGTTTCGCCGACATTGAGTGGGATATATTTGTTTTTCTCTTGCTGAGTCATATGCGGCACCTGGTATAAGCCTCTCGGCAATATGCCGCGGCATGTAATAACTATCTATTATCTTACAATTAACGTCGTAAAGATTGTTAGATGACAAAAGTATTTTTGATCTTGACCCTCCATCTCCGGACAGCTTTTGTATCTTAAGTTAACGATGTCCGCTGCCGCCGGTATTCCCTCGGGGAGTGATATCCCAGCGCGCTGTGCGGGTGGTTTTCATTGTAATGCGTGAACGCTACTGCAAGGTTTCGCAGTGCTGTTCTCACATCCGGTTTTGGCATGAACGCGATATAGTCTTCTTTCATCGTTTTCACGAACCGTTCGGCCATGCCATTACTCTGCGGGCTGCTCACCGCTGTTGTGCAGGGCTCCAGATTCAGCTCTCTCGCGAACCTCCGCGTTTCATACGCGGTATACGCTGAACCGTTATCCGTCAGCCACTGCACTGGTGTTTCCGGTAGCCTGTCGCCGAAGCGCTTTTCCACCGACCTCAGCATCACATCCTGCACGGTCGAACTGTCATAGCCTCCCGTGCTTGCTGCCCAGTCTATGGCCTCACGGTCGCAGCAGTCCAGCGCGAACGTTACCCGCAGTTTTTCGCCGTTGTCGCAGCCGAACTCGAAGCCATCTGAACACCAGCGCATATCGCTTTCTGCCACCGCTATCTTGCCCTTATGTTCACGCTTCGGTCGCTCTGGTTTGTCATGCAACAACAACAGGTTATGCTCGCTCATTATCCTGTAAAGCCGTTTGGCGTTCACAGGTGGCTGTCCCTCTGTGCGACGTTGCTTGCGCAGGATGCCCCACACGCGTCGATAACCATAACTCGGCATATCGCTGATGATGTCGAGGATAGCCGACAGTATTTCTTCGTCTGCTTCGTCATTACGCCGGTTACAGCGCCTGTCCTGCCAGTCGGCAGAACGGTTAATCCGCAGTGACAGCTGCGCACGCGACACGCCCATGGTGCGGCTGACCAGGGCTATTCCCCGTCCTTTGGCAACAAGGGCGCGTGCGCTATCCATTTTCGCGACTGGCCGTACTCCACGGCTTCTTTCAGGATCTCAACTTCCATCGTCTTCTTGCCCAGAAGGCGCTGAAGTTCCCGGACCTGCTTCAGAGCAGCAGTAAGCTCAGAAGCAGGAACGACTTCCTCTCCGGCCGCAACGGCGGTGAGGCTGCCTTCCTGATATTGCTTCTTCCACTTAAACAGCAGGCTGGGCTGGATACCATGCAGGCGGGCGACATGGGAGACATTCATGCCCGGCTCCATCGTCTGCTGGATAATGGCGATCTTCTCCTGAGGAGTTTTACGTTTACGGGCTTCTTGCCCTAACAGGATCCCGGTCATCTCAAAATTGGCGTTAGTGTTAGACATATATTCAAGCCTATCTCTTATCTGGAGATACAGCTACTGTCCGGTGTTTCAGGGGGCTACATCATGACAAAAGTATTTTCATGATTGATATTCAGATTACTGACATAAGTCAGCGGAGATACTTAGTTATATGTGATCTATCTCTCATTTTTAAGTCACGGAAATGTTACCAATGTCCGCTTTGGTATTAAGAGGGCAAAGTGAATTGCTTCTTGCCCCATGAGTGAAATGGGGAGATTAGAGATGATGTTGATCTGGCCTAAAAGATTTTGCAGCTAAACACATTGTCACTCTGCTCAGCGTATCGGGAAGTTTCACGATGTAGCGACCAGCTCTAGCTCTTTGGAGCAATCGCTTGCATATTAAAGCAGCAGCAACACAACCCGATTCGGAGGCGAATAGCCCAACAGAAATTCGTACATTTTGAACACACCTTCTGGTTCACATGCTTAATCAATAATTATTTCTTTTAAATCAATAAATTAATTTTGATTGCATTTTGGTTTGAACCCTTGCGATTTAGACGTATTATTTTAAGATTAATCCACTTGCCCAACCTTCATTGCTGCTTGTGAGTGTGCGTGAGGAATGATTTTAAGGTTATATATCATGGAGTTATTGAAGTTTCTGGCAGCGATTTTAGTAATTTACTTGTTGTTTTTTAGAAAGAAAAAACGTAAATCTCCAAAGTCTTATGCTTCAAGCCCCGTGAAAGCACCGCCAAAAGAATGGATCGCTGACATCAAGAAAAAAGAGACGGTTGTGCGAAACGATGATAGTGAAGATAACAACCTTGCAACCTTTACATTGAGTGGTGGCCGGGGTGTTGAACTTCGGGAGACAACCAATCATTACCAGAGCACCTCAAAGTCAGTAGGTGCATTAGCTCGCTGGGTACTTCCGGGTGAAATGATAACTGTAGCTGGTGTAACAATTAGCGGTGGCCACATTTACATGGGGCAACGTATGAAGCCCTCTAGTCAGGAGTCAGGCGGCTATTATGACGATGGAAGTGAGGCATCATTAATTGATGATACATGTAAGATACAACCCACTTCGTATCTTTACGAAGACAGTTCATTAGGATACTGGCCCAGTTTTTCCTCTCTTTCCCCTGAAGCACGCGGTGCGTATGTTAGTTGGCTTGCCAGCGATAGGTCCGACCCATCGTGTCCTATAGGCTATGTTTTTATATACCTCTACGGTCTGGAAAGAAAAGCGCTTGTAGATTCCACTTACCAAAAATTCCCTGCTGCTGAGTTCAGCAGCCTGTTCAATGAAGTCGCTCGGTTAAGATCGGTATTCATTGAGAACCGCTCCTTCCGTGTATATTCGACGCAATTGCTCGAAGCCATGTCTATTCTGCGTCCGGATTTGGGTTTAACCACTGTGCTCGATAGCGATTCTGGTTTCAGCAACGGCATGCAATTTAAGCTGGCTCTGGCAAAAACTGTACATGAAGGAGTTCCTGTATCAGCTGAACTGGCATTGAACTGGGTAATAAACCATACCGAGTATTCGCTGCGTACCCCGGCTCGCCGCTGTGCTAAAGAGTTTGCTGCGCTTTTCAAACGGCGTTACACCCTCAAATATGGTGAAGGGATGGTCGTTAAGGCGAATAAAACGCGCCTAAGGTTAGATTACACACCAGCAAGTCCTAGTTTGCGAGGTGTCCGACTTCCTGTTCCTGACCTGCCTGATCCAAGTGCATTGAAGGGACCTGTCCAAAAAATTATGGCCCTTGCTGACATATGTACAGATGAACTTGATGCTTACAGTCGCTACCTTGGCCGGAAAGGTACGTCAGTCAATGATACGGCTGCAATTATGTTGCTCCCTTCAGAGATCGTTAATGAAAGCGCAGAAAAAATATTAAGCTCATTCAAACGCTGGGCTGATGAGGCGATCCTCGAAAAAGAGGGGCGAGTATCAGTTGCTGACTTTTGGGCACATATGAATGCCAGCTGTCCAACTAAAATCAATAAAAAAGAGGCCGACTTGATGCAGGCCTTTGCTCTGAAGATGGGTTACGGTCTGGCACCTGACCCGTATTATCACCATGTGAAGGCGGATGTTGATGGGACACTTGTTCTATTCCCTGCCGCCGAAGGTGGACGCTTCTCACCTTCTCCTGAATTTATCTCAGCAGTAATGACGCTCAGATTAGGGGCGATGGTCGCCTTGATTGACGATTCCCTTGATCAAGCTGAACAGAAAGTTCTTGAGAATGCCATCAACAACAATCCTGTCTTCACCGATGATGAAAAGCGCTCTCTACATGCGTACTTAACGTGGCAGCTTCATACCCCAGCCAATATGACGGGAATGAAAAGCAGGGTTGAGTTGATGGGGGCTGCGGAAAAGGCTGCTGTGGGTAAAGTTATCGTTAGTGTTGCCTGCTCAGATGGAACAATAGCGCCTGCCGAAATTAAACAGCTTGAGAAGATTTATTCAAGTTTGGGTCTGGATCCCTCATCTGTCTCGAGCAATATCCATCAGCATTCTGCAACTGAACATGATCTCGTCTCGTCTGTACCAACTGATCAGCCAACGGCAGGGTTCACACTGGATGCTAATGTACTTGCCCGACACGAATCTGCCACGGATGATGTTCGTAAATTACTGAACACAATTTTCACCGAAGAAGAACCGGAAGAGCCAGAAAGCGCACCTGCCTCATTAACGGAGGCGGGGGGCCTTGATTCCGCACATAGCCAGCTTTATCGCAGTTTGCTGGAGAAAGAACAGTGGTCCCGGAAAGAGGCGACAGAATTGTGCGGAAATTTGAACTTGATGCTCGGCGGTGCGCTTGAGGTGATCAATGACTGGTCCTATGCGGTGGTTGATGCTCCGGTACTGGACGATACCGATGATGATATCTGGGTTGACCTGGAAATTGCCAAAGAATTAGAGGGATAGTGAATGTCTGTAACACGTATAAGAGTGAAAGAACGCGACGCTATTATTCAGTCACTTAAGTCAGGTGTAACGCCAAGGATAGGCATTCAGCATATCCAGGTTGGCCGCGTGAATGAGATCACCGCTCTCCATCAGGATATTGAGAGGATTGCTGACGGTGGTGCAAGCTTCAGACTTATCATCGGTGAATATGGTTCTGGTAAAACGTTCTTTCTGAGTGTTGTGCGCTCTATTGCGCTGGAGAAGAAGTTGGTGTCAGTCAGTGCTGACCTTTCTCCTGACAGACGTATTCACTCATCGGGAGGTCAGGCTCGTAATCTTTATTCTGAGCTCATGAAAAACATGTCCACCAGAAACAAGCCGGATGGTAATGCGTTACTTAGCGTTGTTGAAAGGTTCGTTACGGAGGCAAGGAAGGAAGCTGACACGGACGGCTCCGAGGTTTCATCAGTTATTCATAAACGCCTGGCAGCACTATCAGATATGGTCGGTGGATATGACTTTGCGAAGGTCATTGATGCATTCTGGCGGGGGCATGAGCAGGATAACGAAACGCTAAAATCCAATGCCATTCGCTGGTTGCGTGGAGAGTACACTACTAAAACTGATGCCCGTCACGATCTCGACGTTCGGACTATTATCTCAGACGCTTCATTCTATGACTCTTTGAAGCTGATGAGCCTTTTTGTCCGCCAGGCTGGCTATGCCGGTCTTTTGGTCAGCCTCGACGAAATGGTGAACCTCTTTAAACTGAATAATACGCAAGCAAGAACAGCGAACTACGAACAGATTTTGCGGATCCTGAATGACTGCCTGCAAGGTTCAGCCGAGAACATTGGTTTTATCCTCGGGGGGACGCCAGTGTTCCTTTTCGATCCGCGCAAAGGTCTTTACAGCTATGAGGCGCTCCAATCACGTCTGGCGGAAAATCGGTTCGCGCAAAAAGCAGGAGTGATTGACTACTCGTCTCCTACTTTGCATCTTGCCAGCCTCACCCCTGAGGAACTGTATATTTTACTGAGAAATCTTCGCCATGTTTATGCAGGCGGAGATCCAGAGAATTATCTGATTCCAGATGAGGCACTGACTGGATTTCTGCATCACTGTAGTAAAACCATTGGAGATGCTTACTTCCGTACCCCCCGTAATACCATAAAAGGTTTCTTGGACATGCTGGCCGTGCTGGAACAAAACAGAACGATGAATTGGCAAACACTAATCGAGGGTGTGGCGATTGAAGAGGACAGGCCCAGCGATATGGATGACGCCATTGTAGAGGAAAGCGATGACGATGACGGACTGGCGAACTTCAAACTATGAGCAGTGCCTATGATAGTCTCGATCCCCGCGTCCGTAAGTGGGTTTACAAGCAGGGGTGGTCTACATTAAGGCCCTTGCAGGAGAGTTCTATCCCGGCAATTTTAGCCCGTGATCGAGACGTGCTAATCAGTGCAGGCACAGCAGCGGGTAAAACAGAGGCTTTCTTTCTTCCTGCCTGTTCGGCAGTTGCAGATCTCACTAATGGATTTGGCATCGTCTATATCAGTCCGTTGAAGGCATTGATTAACGATCAGTACCGTCGTCTTGAGAGCCTTGGAGATGCATTGGAAATGCCAGTGACTCCCTGGCACGGGGATGTGCCACAAAGCAAAAAGAAGAAGGCTCGGACAAACCCTGCTGGCATTTTACTGATTACACCTGAGTCACTTGAGTCTTTGCTCATAAATTCAATGGGCTGGCTCAAACAGGCGTTTTCTTCAGTCGCATACATCGTTATTGATGAGTTTCATGCTTTTATTGGCTCAGAGCGTGGTGTACAGCTGCTTTCTCTGCTCAATAGAATTGACCATGTGCTAGGACGCCAGGTAAATCCAATTCCCCGCGTTGCGTTGAGTGCCACGCTGGGGGAACTGGAGAAAGTGCCCGAAATGTTGCGCCCGGACAAACGACTCCCCTGCGTAACTGTTACAGATAGTAATAGCACGGCCACTCTTCAGGTACAGGTCAAAGGGTACCTGGAGCGAGTGAACCAAAAAGAGGAAGAACTTCAGAGTTCAGCTGAACATGACGTTTGCGCTGACATTTTTAGACTTTGCCGTGGCGATTCTCATTTGGTCTTTGCAAACAGCCGAAAGCGCACTGAAAGTATTGCGGCAACGCTGAGCGACATGTGTGAGGAACAAATTGTTCCGAATGAATTTTTCCCCCACCATGGTTCCCTTGCCAAGGAATTACGTGAGGCGCTTGAATCTCGTCTTCAGAAAGGTAATTTGCCCACAACTGCTGTTTGTACAATGACGCTTGAGTTGGGAATTGATATCGGTAAGGTTAAGTCGGTTATCCAAGTTACGCCTCCGCATTCTGTTTCCAGTCTGCGTCAGCGTATGGGACGTTCTGGGCGACGCGACTCCCCATCAGTTCTAAGAATGCTAATTACAGAAAATGAGCTTACTGTAACTAGCAGTATCGTTGACCACCTACGGCTGCAGTTGGTCCAGTCGATGGCAATGATCAGATTGATGATCTCTAAACAATGGTTTGAACCAGCAGATGCTCGACAGATGCATTATTCCACGCTGTTGCACCAGATTCTTGCTATTACGGCACAATGGGGCGGAGTTCGTGCCGACCAGCTCTGGTCACAACTATGCCAGACAGGGCCGTTTAGAAATGTAGATTTAAACGATTTCAAAAGTCTGCTTAAACATATGGGAACCTGTGGCCTGCTCACTCAACTTGCTAGCGGCGAAATGGTTGTTGGGGCAGAGGGTGAGAAACTGACTAACCATTACACGTTTTATGCCGTGTTCAATACACCGGAAGAGTTCCGCATTGTCACCGGAAACAGAACCCTTGGAACAGTGCCTGTGGACTCCCCACTGCTACCAGACCAACATATCATCTTCGGTGGGAGGCGCTGGAAAGTGACAGAGATCGAGACAGAGAAAAAAGTTATCTATGTAGAGGCGACCAAAGGCGGTCAGCCACCACAATTTAGTGGGGGAGGAATGTCTGTTCATGATGCCGTACGTCAGGAAATGCTCGCTATCTATAGGGAAAGTGATTACCGCATAGCGATAGGTAGCAAAAGAGTCGATTATGCCGATTCTGCCGCCAGAAATCTATTTGCTGAAGGCTGTAGTAACTTTCGGCATTATGACCTGCAAAATGAATATTTTATTACGAGCGGGCAACACTGTTACGTAATTCCCTGGATGGGGGATAAAGTTGTGAATACGATTACAGCCTTGCTCCTACGCTGTGGTTTTAAAGCAAATTCGTTTGCTGGTGTTATAGAAATCGATAATTCAAGTGTAGCTTCCGTTCAGCACGCGCTTAAAGAAATACTGTTGTCAGGCTTGCCATCTGCATTTGATCTTGCTACGGATGTTCCAGAAAAGCACTTGGATAAATATGATGATTATTTACCAGAATCCCTTCTTGCGAAGGGATTTGGGGAAAGGGCGTATGATATAGCAGGTGCACGCATCTGGCTGCAAAAAAATCTTTAGTAATATAATGTTGTATTTAGGGTTTAAATAAGTTAACTATATCCTAAATTTATTTACCTGTTGATTTGCTAGGCTTCAACCCCGGGGTGTTGCCAGGTGTATCTTTATTATCACGTCGACGTTGATCCGGTTTTCCTGTCGATTTAGCAATTGGCTTTGGACCTGGTTTTAGACCCATGATAGTTTTCCTTTTGAAATTTAAGAGAAAGACTCTCAGCATCAATATTATTGATGTTTTGAAAATTATCAATGGAAGCGAGCAATGTTTCAATAATTAACTCTAAATATGCGAACAGTGTCAGCTTTTGGGACTAAGTGGTTAGATCTGATGGAACTGACCACTTAGTCCAAAATATAATATATTTATAAGTTTAAGGGCTAACGATAACTCTTATATCCGATCCGGAAATACTTTTAATGTATGAGTAACTCGTTCCAAGCACTGCTAACTGACCGCTAGAAATTTTTGTAGCTGAAATAGCAGGTTGTACTATAGCAAACCTGAAAACCAGTTCGTGATCATGACACTTATTTCGCAATATCTCGAGTTGTTCTGGGAGTCCTTTTAGGATTCTATCAAAACCGATTGGAAGCGACTTTTGATAACGATCCATCAAACGATCAAAAAACTTCTCACCCGTATATAACCATTTTACAGATCTGGATGCCTGACCACACACTTCGTAAACATCGTTCACGCGGGCTCCTGGTATAGCCACTCCATCAGTCAAGGAACAATATTTGCAGTGAAATAAATCAATATGAATGACATTTTTACTTTCACGAATTGCAACGAGATCGGCGATTTCACCTGCACCATCATCATTGAATACTATACTGTAATCATCAGCAATCTTGTTGTAAGTAAATCCCTGTACACTATCAAAGCGTTTTTCTGCACGCATTGATTCCTGATGAATTTTAGTTGTCCCCCAATCCCATACCTCAAGTAGAGAGATTGGCAGTTTTATATCTACACTGTTGGGCGAGAAATAACGATAATTACCTAGAAGCATTGACCCATCGACACTTAGTAGCACCAGTGGTTCGCTATCCAAGTATTCATCTAACGGAACCTCTTGAGATAATGAAATTTTCAAACCGGGGCAGTGTGTTTTGTAACCATCCTCCAATAGCTTAATATTGATCTTTGTAATTAGATGTTCCAATCCATCTGTATCTGCGACGTACACAGGAATACTTAAAGTTAGGTCATCATCATAATTTGGCTTGCCCAGAACAATATCAAGAAGGTTGAACCTCTCTCCTTGAAAAATAAGAGATATTTTTTGTTCATTCTCGATTGCTATGGACTCAGGCCAGTCTGAGTAAAAAAGGCCATCAGGCCATTTTTGCTCAATTTTCTCTGCTCGCATGACATTCTTCAATAAATCACTTGGGTCTATTGTTTTATCATTAAGTTTCTTAGAGATATTTTTACACCATTCGACCCAATAATTAATTGGTGATGAGTTCATCTCCCAAATTTTACCTTTGTGCGAGCAACCAACTGTAGTTCTATCACCTTGTTCGAAACCAGTTGCAAAAACGTTGGATTTCTTTGCACTACCTTTTTCAATCTCACTGATTACTTGATTGATGTCGTGACCTACATGCATCGTAAATCGGAGATCCTTTCGGGCACGAGATAAGCCTACGTTTTGCAATTTCATTAACTTAATATTGTGGAGCGAGCGAAATGTCGGTTCACCATTAATACGTACAGGTTCTTTAGCCACTAAATTAAGGAATCGGTTAGATTGCATGTCATCACCCGATGTGTGAATAAAAAGTGTGTTCTCGGGTTTGTTGTAAAATGCCAGATATAAGAGCCAGTTGGTGTCGAAAATAGCTTCAGTTTGAGCCCATCCAACAAGTGTTTCTCGTTTTGTTACTACGATAACTGTATCTGCTTCATCATTAATGGAAATATATTGTAACTTCTCTCTGTTGCCAGACATTTCATTTGCTCTTTCCGGCATCCAGTTCTTGGGGGAAAGATGATAGGCTGTTGCACTAATCTTTGGATTTGGATTCAACCCAAAGATAGTATCTGCGTCTTTCTCATCTGAAAACTGCCCACTGAATGACTCTTTTTCTATTTCCTTACTAACTTTTTCTTGACTAACATCCCGGATCACAGAACCCCAGTCAGCACTCTCTTTATAGAGCTCTGACATTTGGTGATCAGTCTTTTGGTTTGCAATGTTGGCAACAAATTTTGCGTTCCCAAGAGAATTATCAACCCTAGTTAACCGGCCAATAAACTGTAATGTGACTGCAGGGCTTCTGTGCTGATCATGAATAGCAGCGATTTTAAGTTCAGGCAAATCAAAACCTTCCCCTAGCATGTCCACACAAACGATGATTCGGTATTTTTTCAGGACAATCTCTTCGAAAATTCTAGCTTGGTTTGGAACTTTGCTATGTATTAATACCGGGTTAAGATCCGCATGAGTCCTGTAAATTTCGAAGAGGGCTTCAGCTCGTTTTTGTGATTTAGCCCGCACTAACATCAGATGGTTATAGCCCGCTTGTATATCTTTTCTCAATAGCTCTACAGCCTGATCTGCTATAGCTTGGTCAGAGCGATCTAAATTGTATTCCCGTACTGGGTGAAATTCGATGCTTTTGAAATAGCCATCATTTTGAGCATCGCGAAGAGGGTAGTTATAAATAATTTTTCCTTCTAATGCTAAACCATCTTCTCGAAATGGAGTTGCGGTAAACTGAATACATGGTTTCCCGTTGAAAGCTTTTTTGATACGGCCCCAACTTGTTGCTGCAACGTGATGGGCTTCATCTATTAGAAGGTGACTACAGATTCCTACCAAAGCTTGCAGTGCATCCTTATCGAATAGTTGGAGGGCTTGCGGAGTAGCTACAATAACATTTGCTTTAGCAAGCTGAAGAACTTCTTGTTCAGACATTCCCGAGTTGATTACTTCGACTACAGGGTTTAAAGCCGTATCAGATATGGCTCCCACAGTGCGAAGTGTTACGAATTTTTCGCATTTACCAGATATTTGAGTTCTCAGAGCATCTGATGGAACCAGAATTAAGGTTCTAGACATTTTGCCTGCAATGAGCAGGGCAAGCATTGTGTCAGTTTTTCCTGTACCCGTAGGCATTACGACCGTTGCCGGGGAGGAAGGGTCAACCACCAGATGCCCCAGCGTTGCATAAATAGCAGCTAATTGGGGCTTACGTAGACCGGGAGTGTTGGTCAAGGGTACTGCAAGACTGAAATTAAATCGGTGATCCTGCCAACTTTGAAAGACATCCGTATAATTAGCTACTTCGCTCATAGACTTTTCCTAGGTTAACGACAAAGGAAGAATTCGGATCTCTATATTATCATGAGGCTAATACCTCTTTTAGAGGTATATTGTGACGAACCCGATAATTGAGCGAAAAACATATCTTAATTTTGTAGGGATTGTTACAACCTGCTACATGTAGCAAGTTGTAGCAGGGTACCGAGGCAGACTACAGAAATTTCACGGAGAAATGTGTCAATTATGTTAATAGCACTCTGAGTGAGGATAAATACCTCACTCAGAGTGCTATTAACAGGCTAATCCGCCTAAGCGTGAACACTGGCTTGTGCCAAAATTATGGTAATCGCTGTAAATATTCTTGGTACTGGTTTACGCCAGATACGCCAGTCGAATCAGGAAACGCCAGTAGGCATGAAATATGATCGACCCGTTAGCTGAAATAAATAACATACTCATCTATCTCTGACCCCTGCTACAGCTGCTACACGTAGCAGCTGTAGCAGGGGAAACATAAAGCGTTATTTACTTTTTCTGACTGAACCAGTACTTCTCTGTTGACGTATGGATACGTTTCCCTTTTCCATAATTTTCCCTATCTACGTTTTTCTGATGCAATTCTCAAAGCCCCACATACCTTTTCCCGAAGACGTTTTGGCTTCTCTGTTACTCCGGCAAATATCCTAATGTGTCCTAGTTCTTCTCCAGGGCATCTCAAATAACTAATAAAAACATTGATGCTACTCAGGAAATTATAAAGTGTGCATTTATCAAGTACGCCAACCAGGTTTTCATTCAATTCGCGAGCTGTTAGTGTTTTATTTTTTACTATAAACCCGGCCAGTTCATTACTATCAATACTATCACCTGTTTCGCAAACCAGGGAATTTAGCTTACCCAGCGCAAATTCTATTTCATTAAGAAGCCCGAATATAGATTGCGGACAGACTTCAGACGGTGAATCCTCAGATAAGTAACTTACCTTTCTTATCATGTGGTTGTACATTTTTATTGCACGCATGATCGTCATGTTATCTGCAGATAGTACAACATTACTATCAGTTTCTCCTGTAGTTACAGGTATAAAATCAGTAAGGGTACCTTGATTACTCAAAGTACTGTTTATCACGGATAGTAATGTTTTGTTTCTTGTTTTTTTTCTTTCCAGTTTTACTTTTAATGCCATTTTGATAACTGAAAAGGCTGAAGGCAGATAACCAATAGGTAAGCTATCTAATGGGATTTTGTTTACAAGACAGAAGGCTTCGTATATTTTATTTTGACTGAGAAAAGTGATGATTTGCAAAAGTTGGGAGTAAGGCTTTAGTACATCTGAGTTAGTGGCGGCATTGAGACTGGATTCCATTTCGGCTAAATCCCACTTAGTGTATTTGTTGCCTTCACTAATGTTGAAAATAAGCCATTTTAATTCGTGAACGTAGCGATACGGTTTCTCCTCTATCATTACCGAAATCGGTCGGACTGCTTCGTTATAAAATGGGAGTGTGATATAGTGTAATAGTCGTTCATCATACCCTTTGGAATAAAGATATCGACATAGAATGCCAAAGCTAGTGTTGTAATTAACGCCATTGCTCACCGTATGTCGGTAATGCATGGATATTGCTGCGACAGCAGAGGTCTTGCGTTCAAATGCAAGTAACACGTTAAGTGAAAGATAAGCTTTTTCAATTTTATTTAAATTCAGAAAATTGAGTTTTATGTTCTTTTCAGAGATGTAACTTTCATCATACTCTAAACGGCAATCTTTTATTATTCTCCTTATAGTCGCTTCCTTCTGTCCACTACTTGCTTTAATGTCATTAATGAAACTAATTAGTGGTGCCAGATGATCCGTGTAGTGAAACTCAAGTGTGCGAATATATTCTCGAAGGTATTCCTTTACTCCTGAATAAATCTTTCTTTTATCAGCGCTTCCGTGTGGGCAGTGTATGCTGATTAAAAAACGATGAATATGGTAATAGAAATGCATTTCATCATCGGGGGGAAGAGAATTATAGACGTCTAATGCTACTATGGGAGGCAATGCGACCTGAAGGTATCGCTTTGTGATTTGGCTATTATCTAGATGAGAAAAGACCGGAATATGCATTAGCGCGTTATATAGTTGCTCGTATTTGTAAAAAACTTCGCGTCTTTCTTCGAGGCTGAAGACTTCATTGCTGTCAATTATTCTTATTAAATCGTTATAGCCTTGATCGAAAAAATTCTGATGAAAGGAAAAACTGCTGTTTCCACGCACTTCACGCCGTTCGTCATCTTTTTCAAACAGGCCAAAGCACTGGTAAAGACGATACATCATATCAGCAAAAGCATGAGTCCCCACGTTCCCTCCGGTTGGTTTCCGTTTTTTGACGGGGACAGTATCTCAGATGGTGTGAGAAAGTCGAATCCAGCTAAAGAGGTCCAACAGGAGGAGTGAAAATGCCGAATATTAGTGAACAAAAAGCACACCCGCTGCGCATCCTGCGCATGACTGAGCTGACCATGATGCTTGGGATATCTCGCTCAAGCATCTACGAAAAACTGAATCCAAAATCCAAGTATTACGATGCCGAGTTTCCTAAACCGGTCCGACTAGGGGCCGCATCAGTAGGATGGCGATCTACTGCTATTGACGAGTGGATCGCTTCCCGAACCGTTTAATTTTTTGCAAAAAAATAAAGGATGATGCAATGAGAAATAAAAACAAAATTAATCATGAGCTTAACCTGAAATTTGACATTCTGCCACGTCATATCAGGCATTGGGCTTCGCATTTGCAATACATAACTGGAGTGGCTATTGAGATAATCATTGTTACGTTATTAGCCTTTTTAGGGCTGGCCTGTCAGGATTTGTACTGTGTTCAGTTAAAGAACAAGCAGCGATCCCTTCTGGCCTTATACCTGCTGCTGCTTTCAAGATCTGGCAGTGGAAAATCAACAATATTCAGATTGTTGAAGGCCCCCTTTGCACAACAAGAGCGGGAGTTTGAAGATGCTTATCGTGCTGAGCTTAAAGCATTTGAGCGAATAAATATTCTTTGGGAGGCAGAGTTTAAAGTACTAAAAAGGCTTTATAAAAAGTCTCTGAGCAAGGGGGAAGATACTACCGAAACGAGTAAGAAAATTGAAGAATGTATTGGCCGACAACCGAAAGCGCCAGTAAGAAAGGTCATTATCACAACGAATCCGACAAGCGAAGCGCTCGCAAAATCAATTGGGCTGGGGTATCAAAATAAGGCGCTTTTTAATGACGAGGCAACCGCAGTGTTCAAGGGGAGTATGTTCAACAATCCCGCGCTTCTCAATACATACTGGTGTGGAGACAAAGTTACAATAGACAGGGCTGCCACTGAAAGCTTTGTTATTGAAAATTATGTATTTTCATTTTTTTTAGCGATGCAGCCTCAACCATATGACAATACCAGCAGACAGAAAAAAGCAAACATGAGAGAGACTGGATTGCAGGCACGTACACAGATGATAGACATGGAGCAGATTACTGAACCGTGCATCATCAATGGTCATTACACTCATAGCGAGGCGGTGCTTTCTGAATTGTACTCAGTGATAACGCGGCATATAAAAGCGGGGGTGAAGCGAAGAGAAAATGGTGATGAACTAATAACACTTACTCTGGCCCCGGATGCCCAGGAACTGCTGGATAAAACATCGTTAAGTTTGCAGCAAAAGATGAAACCTGGAGGTTCCTTGTATCACTACGATGATGTAGGTGCCCGGATTATCGAGCAGGGACTCAGAATGGCAGGCATTTTTCAGGTTTCTGGTGAACCCGGTTCGACAATAATAACAGAGGAAAATTTGTTATCAGCTTTGAATTTGATGGATTGGTTTGTCAATCATGCAATCGCAAAAATTGATTCTGCAAGAGAGCTTAGTGATGAAGAGAAAATATTATTCTGGATGGAATCGCAACTTGTCGAAAATGGTTCCTACGATTTCAGAAGAAATGACATTATCAAAAAGGGTCCAAGATCCATAAGATGCTCTGAGCGGCTTATGCCAGCATTAGAAAAGCTTGAATCAAAAGGAATGGTGCAGCTATTCGAAGAGGCAGGTATCAATTATGTCAAATTTATCGGTTCAACAATGAACCCTGTCGAACTGGCAGCGAGGACCAACACGCCAATACACCAGACTGGCTCGCTGACACTGAGTAAGTTAGCTCGACCAGAATAACTTCAGAGTTATTTTGATTTTATATCAGCTAGTTAGATATATTTTTTACCCAAGCATACTGCGGCTTCCCTCATCACCACGTAGTTGCCTTGGGCACCTAGAAAGGTCCGGTATATGTAATATATGTCTGCATTGTATAGGTATCTATATCAATCATGGATAAGCATATAAAACATAGTAGAACATGTCAGTAGCCAAGGTGAGTCTAATGTAAAAGGGCATCGTAACCTTAGCTTAAACCATCCCACAATAACCTGGGTAGTTATCGGCTACCCATTACTCAGTGAACTCATATTATGAAATCACCGTATAAATTAACTGAAAAGCAGTTTAAGTTCCTGCAACAGGAAGCAGCGGAAAAATATAACTCTCTTATATCAAGCTATATGCTCCGTAGAGCATATGACGTGACATCTAATTTTTCAGAGAAACATGACCGGATGTTCACGTTACGGGCCGACTTTCGGTTTGCTCAGTCCCATGTGCCTGGAGAGCCAGATATGCCGATATGCTTTCAGAAAGATGATGAGAAAGCCATTACTCGGGCTATAGAATCCCTGAAAAGCCAGCTACGGGAAGATCACAAGCGCTCTGGCAGGGCTGGTGAGCCTACACCACTCGGCTATATCTGGGCCAGGGAACGTGTTACCGGGGAACGCCCTCACTACCATCTGGTTCTGCTATTCAACAAAGACATTTATGGTTATCTGGGAGATTATACAAAGCCTGATGCTGATAATATGGGGACCCGTATTCAGAAAGCTTGGTGCAGTGCAATAGGGCTAAGTTATCCTTACTATGCCAGTCGGGTTGAATTCCCGAAAAATCACAGCGCCTGGTTCACCCGGCAGGATGCGTTAACGTTAAGTCCCGATTATTACGACTTCCTGCTACGTGTTGCTTACCTAGCAAAAACGTACAGTAAAGATTCCCATGACGGCTATCGTAACTTTGGCACTAGTCAGTTAATATGACGGCAGCTGAGAGGCCTTTAGAGCTTATGATGCAGACTTGCCGATAAAAGCGCAGGTTTGCATCTATTTCTTGATTCTATTTCCACCATCACCTGACAAGCTGGCGATAATCACATTCCATCTCATCGATGAAATCATCACCGATTGTCGGAAAGCCATAGCTCAAATGCTCTTTCCCTTTAATTTCAAATAAATTATAGAGATAGCTATCCTTTTGGTTAGCGACGTGAACAGGCATAAAGGGCCTGTTTCTTACGATATTTTCGTTTAGTTTACTGGCGTTGATGATGTTGTATTGATCTCCGGTGATATCAATAACGTAATTTTCCACTTCCAGCCAGAAGTGAGTTATTGCGCCATTTTTACCGGTGACTCCAGTGACCCCTTTCAATTCCAGTTCGGGCCATAATTGCAGAAAGTGGAAGGAAAGTAACATTGAGCAAAGCTTGCAACTCATTACCGGGAAGCCGTGAGGTACAAGGTAGGTTGTTGACGGATCACATGTTTCGAGTATCTTTCGAAACCTATTCGCCTCTTCACGTGCAGTCTCAATGGTAAACAATATTATCCCCTGATTTAGCATACGAGTGTTTGTAAGCATACGTACCAATGGCAGGCTCCTTAGGATTTATTCAGCGTAGTATGAGTCAATGCTGTCCGGTCGAATCATACGTGAAGCCTAGGGAGTTAGACTTTATATAACTGGATTGCGCCATTACCGCACACTCCTGTTTTTCGCTTGTGTGGATTAAGAATTGGTCTTATCCAGTTAGCTTTAATGTTGTTAATTCAACGTCAGTGAGTCTGCCACTATCTGCCTTTTTCACAAAGTAAGCCCACCACTGCATCATCGGACGACGTTGCTCAAGGTAATCACTGCGGTTGTAAGCGCGACGAACCTCATTTTTGTCCACATGAGCCAGTGCTGCTTCAATGACATCAGGCGGAAATCCTTTCTCATTGAGTGCTGTACTGGCGATAGAACGTAAGCCGTGTGAAACGAGTACGCCTCCTAAGCCAGCACGCTTCAGTGCGGCATTAACTGTTTGGCTGTTCATTGGCTGGGTTGGTTTGATGCGACTGGGAAAGATAAATTCACGGCCACCACTGAGTGACTTCATCATTTCCAGAATAGAGAGAGCCTCATTGGATAGTGGAACCGTATGGTCCCGGTTCATCTTCATTCGAGCTGCAGGAATTTTCCATTCGCTAGCATTGAAATCGATCTCATCCCATCGAGCCTCAGCAGCTTCGGCAGGGCGGGTAATGGTGAGAAGCTGCCACATGAACAAGCACCGCGTTGACACACTGATACTTGCTGTACGCATTGTTTGCATTAACTGTGGAAGCTGATCCGGACGGATACTCGGCATGTTTTTCTTTTGCGGTTTCTCGAACGCTTTTCCGATATTTACACTGGGAACTGCATCAATCAGGCCTGTGTTCTGCGCATAAATCATGACTTCGTTAATACGCTGACAAAGGCGTCGGACTGTCTCTAATGCACCTCTGGCCTGGACCGGCTGCACTGCTTTAACCAGAGTATGGGCCTTAATCTCAGTGACACTGATATCACCGATTGCTGGAAAAATATCTCTCTCAAGTGAGCGCCAGATATCGTCGGCATAGCCTTCTGTTACGCTGGCTTTCTTCACATTCCACCAACGCTGGGCAACTAGCAAGAAAGTGTTGGTTTTAGCCTCTTGAGAATTTCTTACCTGTTCTTTCTGATGTTCCTGAGGATCAATGTCTTTCGCCAACAAAACTCGAGATTCAGCTCTGAGTTTACGCGCATCAGAAAGGGATATGGCAGGGTATGCACCGAAGCTCTGTTTGGTTCGCTGCTTGGTCAGAGGCCGATAGTAACGGAACTGCCAGAGCTTACTACCACTGGACTTGATTAATAGAGTAAGCCCGTCACCATCATACAGCTGGTAATCGGTAGCTTTAGGTTTGGCGGCTTTGATTTCCGTATCGGTTAACGGCTTGGTTTTTCTTGCCATGGGGGAGTCTCCATGCGTTTAGGCCCAACGAAAACAATAGAGCTTTTCGTTGGGCCTATCAATGGGCCTAAAAGGTTCGGATTTAATTAGTTCTCTTCGGACTTCGCGGGACAAATTGAAGGCACAAAAAAGCCCGCAGGGCTTGTGCCGTGCGGGCTCTTAGGACTTCATCGGATGACTCTGGTAATCACCGATGGAGAATTTTGGTGGAGCTGGCGGGAGTTGAACCCGCGTCCGAAATTCCTACATCCTCGGTACTACATGCTTAGTCAGTCTTTACATTCGCCTGGCACCTGCGGACAGACACGCCACTACCAGACTAGCCTGATTAGATTTAACGCTTCAACCCCAGGCAGGGCCTCCACGCGATCTCTTTTGGGTTTGACCTCTCTTTGATCCCCGTCTTAAGAGCGGAAGCTAGGGAGAGAGGGCTCAGAGCAGGTTATTAAGCTGCTAAAGCGTAGTTTTCGTCGTTTGCGACTATTTTTTTGCGGCTTTTTACGAGGCCAACCGCCCCTCGGCATGCACCTTGGGTTTCGCGAATCCCGTCGAATCCAGAATCAGCCCCAATGTGTTAGAGCAAGTATAACAGACTTGTGACATGCGTGACCAGCCCCCGCAACCCCTAATCCTCAAGGATTTACCGCTCGCGCAGCGCTTCTTTTGCGCGATTAAACGGTTTGATTAAATAGTCGACGATGGTTTTTTCACCTGTTTTTATATCCACTGTGGCAATCATTCCCGGTACGATGGAGAAATGGCGTCCCAGTTTGTTCTGTAAGAAGTCCTGATGGGTGCGGATAAACACGCGGTAGTAGAATATTTCCGGTTTCACTTTGTCCTGAATAGTATCCGGGGAAATAGTTTCGACTACGCCTTCCAGACCGCCGTAAATCGCGTAGTCATAAGCGGTTATTTTCACCAGCGCCCGCTGGCCGGGGTGGATGAACGCGATATCGCGCGGAGACAGGCGAGTTTCAATCAGCAGATGATCGTCCAGCGGTACAATCTCCATCATCTCGCCATTGGGCGGGATAACGCCGCCAATGGTAGTGACCTGGATGTTTTTCACAATACCGCGCATCGGCGCGCGCACGGTCAGGCGGGTGACGGAATCCTCGCGTCCTTTCAAAATAGCCGCCAGCATATCCACTTCGGCATTGGCTTTTGACAGCGCTTCCCGCGCCTGCACGAAGTATTGTGAGCGCAGATCGGTGATTTTTAATCCTAAATCGCTTTTTTGTCGTTGCAGGCGCAGCACTTCAACGTGGCTGGCGGCACCACTTTTTTCCAGCCGTTGGGTTATGGCCAGCTCTTTATTTACCGAGACCAGCGCATCCTGCAGTTCTGCCATAGAATCAGCGAGCTGCGCGCGGCGACTTTTATACAAGCGCGTTTCGGAGGCGATGAGATCCGGCCAGGCGCGTAGTGAAGCGGGAAAAACGAGCGGCAGATCGTTAACTTCGGCATTGAGCCTTGCGCTGGAAGCCAGTGAAGCGCGATAGCGGGCGGCGCTCTCCCCAACGTTGGACTCAGAGCGAGTGGGGTCGAGGCGCGCGACAATCTGATTAGCCTGTACTTTATCTCCTTCGCGTACCGTGAGCTCGGCGAGAATGCCGCCATCCAGCGACTGCAAAACCTGCTCGCGCGAGCTGGGGATTACCTTCCCGCTGCCGGTCGAGACTTCATCCAGCTTGCCGAAATACGCCCAGATACCCAGGACGGCAAACAGCAGCGTGCTGAGCAGAATAATGCGGCTGGCCCCGGAGAAACGGTGCTCGCGGCGGATATCGAGGTCGTCCATGGCAGCGTCATGCGGATTGGTTTTCATTTTTCCACTCCCGACCGTGAGTAGGGGCTGGTGCCCGGCTCGCATTCAGCGCCTGCGCTTTCGGGGCATCCATGACCAGTTGACCTTCTTTTAACACCACTACGCGCTCGACCAGCTCCAGAACCGGTACGCGATGGGTGGCGACAATCAATGTTCGGTTGCCCAGCCACTGGTTCAGGCGTTGAATAAACTCTCGTTCGGTATGTTCATCCAGCGAGGCGCTGGGTTCGTCGAGCAGCACGATATTGGGCGATCGCAGCAGCATTCTTGCCAGCAGGATCGACTGCCGTTGTCCACCGGACAGACCGTTGCCGCCCTCCATAATGGGGTGCGCCAGCCCTTTGGCGAGTTGTTTAACGAAAGCCGCCGCGCCGCTGACCTCCAGCGCTTCGAAGATCTGCGCGTCACTGGCATGCGGTGCGCCGAGGGTCAGGTTCTCGCGCAAGGTGCCGAAAAACAGCCGCGCATTCTGACTGAGAAAACCGATATTGCGGCGTAAATCGGCCATATCGATCTGCGCCAGGCTCAGGTTATCGAGTCGGACATCGCCCTGGATAATCTCCACGCCGCCCGCCATGGCCTGTAGCAGCGTTGATTTCCCGGCGCCGTTACGCCCGAGGATCGCCACCCGTTCACCGGGCATGACCTCCAGACGTGAGATTCGCAGCGGAACGCGTTGATCGTCGCTGTGGTAGCGAAAGTGCGCGTTTTCAAACAGATAATGGCCGTGAAAAATCTCCTGATGCACCCGGTCTTCATCGTACTGCGTTTCGGTGGGAAGCTGCATGATGCTGTCTAGCCCCATCTTCGCCGCCTTGACCTGTTGCCAGCGGGCCAGCACGCCGCACAGATTCGCCATCGGGGCAATCATTCTGGAACCGAGCATCGACGCGGCCACCACCGCCCCGGTGGTCATTGTGCCTTCAATGACCATCGGCGCGCCGAACATAATGATGGCGGCGTAGACCAGGCTTTGTACCGACATGCCCCAGCCAATCAGCCCCTGAGTCAGCTTGCGCGTGCGCAGTCCGGACTCTCCGGTAATACGGATGTAGCTGTTCCACTGTTGTAAAAAGCGGTTTTCCGCCTGCATCAGCTTGATATCTTCCAGCCCCTGAACGCTCTCGACCAGCACCGCGTTGCGCAGGGTGGATTCATGCGCTGCCTGGTTGGCGAGCACCGCCAGTTTCTTCTGTAACAGCAAACCAGGCAGGATCATCAGCAGGGCCGCGACGGGGGCTATCCACGCCAGCGGCGGGGCGATAAAGGCCAGCACCACGATAAACAAAAAGAAAAACGGTAGATCGACAATCGTCGACAGGGTCGAGGAGGTGATCATCTCGCGAACCTGTTCCAGCTCGCGCAGTTGAGAAATAAAGCTCCCCGTCGAGCGGGGAACGGCGCTGTTGCGCAGCCGCAATGCGTGGCTGAACACGCGATCGGAAATGCGCATATCAGCGCGTTTGCCGAGCAGGTCCATTATGTGGGTACGCGCTTCGCGCAGCAAAAAGCCAAACAGCACCGCCACCAGAACGCCGGTGGAGAGAACATACAGCGTTGGATAAGACTGGGCGGGGATCACCCGATCATAGACCTGCATCGAAAAGATAATCCCGGCAAGCGACAGGACGTTAATCAGAAAGGCGGCAACCATGACCGGCAGGTAAGGGCGGATGTCCTGTAACACCAGTTCGCGCATCCAGTCGGGCCTGAAGCGCGAAATATAGCGGTCTACCCGACTGTCCTTCAGCGCTGACAGCGGGCGCAGCGCAGTAATGCTCACGAGCTCCGGCAGAAGTTCTGCAACTGTGAGTCGGTTACGCTGGCCCTCTTCGGCGATGATAAAAACATCCAACGCATCTTCACCGTTGAAATGTTCTATCACCATCAGTTGGCCGTCGCGCAGTTCGGCCACCACCGGCAGACGCCACTGGCCGAACGCCTGCGTGGCGGTATCCAGCGCATGAAATGACAGCCCCGCCTGACGCGCCAGCTGCGACAGGGCCATAGCTCGGCTTTTTCCCGCAAACCACGGGGCGTTGGCCTGGATTGCACCGGGCGAACAGGCAACGCGATAGTGGCTGGCAATATGCGTCATTGCCTGCGCCCACTGGCTCAGGGCGTGTTCGCCAATCGCATCTTCCGCATGTGTATCGACGTCGCTCATAGCTTTATCTCCACCGATTGAATACTGCGGTTATTTAAGGCGAACGCCTGGCGAAGCGAGCCGGTGTTATAGAGGCAGTTCAACTGGAGCTGGCGCAGCTGGTTTTGAGTCTGGAGTTCAGCAAAACGGGCCTGATATACCTCCTGCTCGGCGTTAAGCACGTCGAGCAGTGGGCGTGACCCGAGGTCCAGATACTGCTGTTGATAAAGCTCGCGCGTTTGTTCACTCAGCCGTTGCTGGCGACGCAGGATCTGCAGGGCAGTGGCGAGGCTCATCGCCTGGCTGCGGGATTCCAGTAATTTCTGCCGTACTTCAAGTCGGGTACGCTGGATGGAGTACTGTGCAGACTCTACCGCGTGACTGGCGGCGTTGCGTCTGGCGGTGAGTCCGCCCCCCTGATACAGCGGCATCTCGACTTTTACCCACGTGGAGTACTGGGTTTTGTCGAGCACCTCATGGCTGGGGTATTTGTCGTTGAGATAGTGCTGAACCGACGGCTCCAGGGAGATAGTGGGCGTCATCTGCGCGTTGGCGTAATCGAGATTTGCCTGGGCCACATTCGCCTGCGCCCATGCCGCCAGCACCGCAGGAACCAGCTTATCGTCCGGTTTGACCACATCACAACTGCTGTCCAGTTTGACCGGAAATTCGTTGCTGATGCCGTTAAGCGAGTTCCAGCCGAGGAAGCTCATCAGCGTTGCCTTGCTGCTGTCGAGATTGGCCTGATACTGCGCCAACTGAGAACGTGCAGACTCGATACGCGCATCGGTTTGCACCACGTCGGATAGCGAGGTTGCCCCTTCATCATTGCGTTGACGGGTCAGCCGACCAATACCGTTCAAGGCGCTGAGCTGCTCTTCGGCGGCGTCCACCATTTGCTGCCACGTCTGCACCTGGACTATCGCGTTGGCGGTTGCGTGGGCGATGGTATCAATACTGAGTAACACATTCGCCTGCTGTTGTGCGGATCCGGCGGTTTCAGCGCGGACCTGGCTTGCCACTTTGCCGAAGTCGTACAGCATTTGCGACACTGAAATAACCAGGGCCGGGCTAAAGCCGTGATCGGTATAAGTATTGCTGTAACCGTTGTTCATCCCGGCAGAAACCTGAGGGTAATATTTTGATTTCGCCACGTCGATCTGCTCATTTTGTGAGAGCAGTTTGCCGATGGATTCATGAATAGAAGGATGCCAGCTCACGGCGCGACTCACTGCGTCGTTGAGCGTCAGGCTGCCGGGGGCGGCAGCGCTCAGCGGCAGATCGGCAACCGCGCCGTCCAGCGAGGGCAGCATCTGGCTGGTGGCCAGGCCTTCCGGCGTAATAATTTGCGGTTCATCTTCGGCATTCACCCGCAGGGTACAGAGCGTTAATGCCAGCAGTAAGGCAACAGGCGCGACATTTCTCATAGTTTATCCCTTACAAAATACGGCAGCGACGACTGTTATTGCCCCGGACGTCATGGCATCCGGGGCTGTAGTTATGGCGCTTTAACGTTATGCGTTAGCTTCAGGGCACAATGTGATTTTGTTGCACCAGCTCATCGAGCGTGGTGTGGACGTTCTCCAGCGTTATGAGATTGGTTGAGTGATAAGTGTTGCCGGTACCGTCGCGGTCGATGGCAATCACCGTGTTGTTACCGCTGGTGGTCACGGTGAGGTAGTTGCCGAGCGTAGCGTTCTGCCCGTTCCAGCCCACCAGCAGGTCGCCGATATCGATTTTGTCACCCTGGGCCAGCGAGAAGTTGGTCCAGGTATCGGTAGGTCCAACGCCAACATTGCCAACGTTACCACCGGTAGCATCGTTGGCGTTGAGCAGGTGATAAATCAGCGTATCGCCGTAGACACTGCCGGTAAAACGATCGGCATCTACGGTGCTTACAACCTGCGGATTCATGTTGATGGTCAACGTAGCGGTATCGGTATGCCCATTCTGATCGTTTAGGGTGTAAGTAAATGTCTCTTTGGTGAGGATGGTGGAAAGTGAGACATCGCTGTTGAGGGCGTAGGTGTAATGACCATCAATGCCAATGGTCAGTTTGCCGTACAGTCCGTTAATGATGGCGCTGGTCGTGCTGCTCAGCGGATCCAGCGTGGCGGTGCTACCGCCCGTGCCGTTCACCGTCAGCAAGGTATGCACGCTGGCAATATGGTCCCCGTCATAAATGTTGCCGGCGACGCTGTTTGCCGCGGACGTTTCGACGTTCTGCAGGTCGATTATCGTGCCTTTCACGCTAGGGGTGATGGTGATATTCCCCAGCCCTAAAGCCCCGACGCTGCCGGTGTAGTCGAGTCGATAGTTACCTGGGTGCAACATGATCCCCAGGGCAATATCGATATTGCCGCCAATAAGCAATCCACCGTTGAATGAGTTACTGGCAACCTTGACGTTGTTGCTGTCATACAGCGCCCAGGTGACGGTCAGTCCGCCCAGCGTCAGACCTGAAGCAACGTTAAAATGCAGTATGGCGTTTTGCACCGCCGTTCCCGTCGCGACCTCAATGACGCCAGTGCCATTTTGTGAGGTGGGAGAAAGGAGTTGGGCGTTCCAACTGGCGTTCCCGACGCTGTTGTCAGCAAACAATCTGGAGGTGTCCGCCTGCGTGGTGACCGCCATCGTGCTGCTGACGTCATTTACGGCGTCCAGCGGCTGCGGCGTTGGTTTGATATTCAGCGAGGCGCTGCCGGTATCGCCGTTTGGTGCTCTGACCTTATACACGAAGCTGTCCGGGGTGTTGATACCGTCTGCACCCAGTCCGCTTCTTAGCGTGTAGGTGTAGTTCCCCTTCGCATCGATAGTCAGCGTGCCGTACTGCCCATTAATAGTGGTAGTGCCCGTCCCGTTAACGACAATACCGTTTACTTCGGTGATAACGGTATTGGCCGGAGCCGAGTCGTTGACCAGCAGATTGCCATTGGTTGTCGCACTCAGGCTGTCGACGGCGTAGGTGTGATCGGCCTGAATATTCAGGGTATAGCTGGTCAGCAGCGTCAGGCCGCCGGAAGCGTTAAGCAGGAACAGATAATCGCCACCTGGTAGCGTAATGGTATACGCTGACGAACTTCCGCCCAGTAGGGCGGTGACCCAGTTTGGCTGTACCCGGTACTGCTCATACTGCTGAATTGACTCGTTGAAGCGATAAACATAGAGATCGAAGCCGCCAAGCGTCACGCCGAGAACATTCGCCTGTACGGTCAACGTGCGGGTTGCGCCATCGTCAACGTTGAACTTAATCGGGTTAGTCAGACCGTTGACCAGACTGACGTCCAGCACATTGCCGAGTCCTACGCTGGCGAGCGTGAAGCCGGTTTGTTGTGATGGCAAGTGGTCAACCGCGATGACCTGCGTTCCGTAAGTCAGCACTGCTGCATCGTCTGCCGCGGTTACCGTGCTGGTGGTTGGAGCCTGACCGAGCGTTACCACCAGTTTTGCCGAGGAGTGATCGCTGCCATGCGTCAGCGTGTAGGTGAAGCTTTCGGAGCGCCCATACACCGAGATTGACGTATTGGTCAGGGTATAGGTGTAGCTACCGTTCTGATTGATATGCAGGATGCCGTATTTCCCCTGCACATCAATGCCGCCCGCCGGGATATTCACGACGTTGCCGTTACCGTCGGTGATGGAGGTGACCAACGTGCCGGAAGGCGCATTATCCTGCCCGTTGGCGGGATCGGTATCCGTAATGATGTTCCCGGATTCCGTGGTACCGCCGATGATGGTCCCTGCGCTGGCTTTCACCACCGAGACATCAAGGCTGGTGTATGCGCCGGTCGCCAGCAGGTTGGTGTTGTAGCTGACCACGCGGTAATCACCACCAGTCAGCCCGCTGTAATTGAGCGTTACGCCCGAGGCACCCAGTGTGAGCAGGCTGGCGAAGTCTGGTTTCCCGGTATCCACCACCGTTACCCAGGCATTCAGCCCGGTGTCAAAGCGCTGGATAACGACTTCAAGCGTGTTTAACAGCGACAGCACCACGCCGGTCGCGGCGGCATTGATCGTAATGGACCCGCTGCCGCCAGAAGCGATGCTGAAATTAACGCTTGCCGTATCGTTCCCCAGCACGTTGGCGACATTCCCCAACGCATTAACCAGCAGGAAACCATAATCGCTTTGATGATCGGTGCTGACGATAACATCGGTTTGCAGCGGCAGGCTGGTGACGTTGTCTTCAGCCAGCAGTGGCAATACCGGTGCGATAGCGCTTGTCGGCGATGAGGTATTGCCCGCCGCATCGGTCGCCGTGGCGGACAGCGACTGGCCTTCAATTTGGCGAACCGGCAGGTTGACGCTGTAGACACCGCTGCTGTTGGCGATTGCCGTCACGCTGGTGCCGCCGGGCAAGGAGATAGTGACCGTGCTTCCCGCTTCGGCGACGCCGCTGACGGTGGCGCCATCGGCGCTGATCAGTATCGTTGGCGCGGTCGGTGGCGTGGTGTCCACAATCACGCTGAACGAACTGGACAACCCGCTTGCGCCGTTGGCGTTTGTTGCAGTGGCGGTAAACGCGTGGTTACCTTCGCTGAGCGCCCCGGATGGGGTAAAGCTCCAGATCCCGTTACCGTCTGCGGTCGTGGTGCCCATTAGCACGCCGTTGTTGTACAGGTTGACGATGGCGTTAGCCTGCGCCGTTCCGCTGAGCGTTGGCAGCGTATCATTGGTGGTTTTGCCCGCCGCGACGGGCCCCGTGATCGTACCGACGTCATCGAGAACGGTGGCAATAACCGGCGCAGGCGGTACGCCAGTAAACGGTGCCAGAACGTTACCCGCCGTGCCGATGTTGCCTGCGGCATCCTGGGCGCTGACCTGCAGCGTTTGCCCACTGATTTGCGGTGGGTTCAGCGTGAAGGTGAAATCTCCGGAGGCGTTGGCGGTTGCCGTGCCGAGCACCGTTCCACCGCTGGAGGTAATAATGACCGTGCTGTTTGGCTCGGCAACGCCGGTGAGCGTGGTACCGTTGGCGTTTACCGCCAGCCCTGTAGGAATGCCCGGGGCGACGGTATCGACCACGATCGCTGCCGCAGACGATATGCCACTGGTATTACCCGCACTGTCCGTTGCGGTGATGGTAAAGGAGTGGGTACCTTGTGCCAGCGCGGTGGTTGGGGTGTAACTCCAGTTGCCGCTGCCGTCCGCTGTCACGCTGATGACAAAGCTGCCGTTATCGTAAATATCGACCCGCGCGTTGGCTTCTGTGGTGCCGTTTAACGTTGGGCGTGCGTCGTTGGTTGGCTGATTAGCGCCAATCGCCCCGGTGTTTGGCCCGACGTCGTCAATAATGCTGCTGATTGAAGGCCGCGTCGGCGCCGTGGTGTCGACCACCACGCTAAAGCCTGCCGTCGCACCGCTGGTGTTGCCCGCCGCATCAGTCGCGGTGACGGTGAAGGTGTGCGATCCATTCGTCAGCGGCGTAGTTGGGGTAAACGACCAACTGTTATTACTTTGCACCAGCGCCGTACCCAGCAGGGTGCTTCCATCATAGATGCTGACGGTGCTGCCTGCCTCGGCGGTACCGTTCAGCGTCGGGCGCGCATCGTTGGTCAGTTGTCCGTTGTTGAGCGCCGCATTGAACACGCCGCCTGCGATATCATCCACCACTGAGACCAGCAGCGGGGCGGATGGCGCAATGGTGTCGACATTAATAATAAACCCGCCGGAGGTAGGACTTACGTTTCCGGCGGCATCGGTGGCGATAGCGGTAAACACATGCTGACCGTTACCCAGCGCGGCAGGCAGATATTCCCAGGTGCCGTCTATCGCCGCAGTTACCGTTGCCAGCAGTGTGCCATTATCGTAGATGGCTACCCGGGCACCGGCTTCCGCCGAGCCGTTGAGTACGGGACGGGTGTCGTTGGTAAAGGCCCCGCTCGACAGCGTTCCGGTTCCCGGTAGCACGTCATCAAAAGCCTGGATAATCGTTGGCGCAAGCGGGGCGACGGTATCAACAACGATGTTAAATCCAGCGGACGTGAGGCTGACGTTTCCGGCAGCGTCGGTGGCTGTCACCGTCAGCGCGTGGTTACCGTTGCCGAGCTCGGTTCCTGGCGTGAAGCTCCAGGCGCCCGTGCCATCCGCTGAGGTAAAGCCGATAAACGATCCGTTATCGTAAACTCTTACCGTGGAATTGGCTTCAGCCGTGCCGCTAAGCGTCGGGAGTGGATCGTTCGTGGCCTGACCGTTGTTCAGATTACCGATCAGCGGGCCGACATCATCTGCAACCTGAGTAATCGCTGGCGTACCAGGCAACACGGTATCCACGATAAGCGCGAAGCCATTGGATGGCTGGCTGGTATTACCGGCGCTGTCGGTGGCGGTGACGGTCAGCGTATGCGGACCGTTACTGAGTGCATCCGTTGGGGTTAAGCTCCAGGTGCCGTTTGCCCCAACGGTGGTGGTGCCGATGGGCTGACCATCGCTCAGGACGGTAATGGTCGCGCCAATTTCACCGGTGCCGCTCAGGGCCGGACGGGATTCATTCGTGGTCTGCCCGTTGGTTATCGGGCCTGTTGTCGGTGCGGTGCTGTCCTGAACTGAGCTGATGACCGGGATTGACGGGGCAACTGAGTCCAGCTCAATAGTAAACGATGATGATACTCCGCCGGAGTTACCTGCCTGATCGGTGGCAACGGTGGTGAATATATGTTGTCCCTGTCCCAGCGGTGCATCCGGTGTGAAGCGCCAGTTGCCTGACTCGTCCACCTGCGCTGTACCGATGGCGACGCCGTTATCACGGATCGTGATGATGGCGCCGATCTCGCCTTTGCCGTTCAGCGTAGGCTGCGCATCGTTCGTCAGTTGTCCGTTGGTCAGCGTTGTATTGCCAGGCTGATCGTCAATTACGGAGGTAATGGTCGGTGCCGCTGGCGGCAGCGTGTCGACGACAACCACAAACGGCGGCGTTGCCGGGCTGATATTGCCCGCGGCATCTGTGACGGTGGCAGTCAGCGAGTGGCTGCCTTCACCGAGAGCAGGCGCAGGCGTAAAGCTCCAGTTGCCGTTTTCATCGCTGATGGTTGTGCCGATGACCGCCCCGTTATCGCGGATAGTAACAATCGAATCCGCCTCGGTAACGCCAGCAAGCGTTGGGGTATTATCGTTGGTCAACTGCCCGGAGGTCAGGATTTGGGTTGTACCAACGTTGTCCGTGACTGTAACAATAGAGGGGGCATTCGGCACCAGGGTATCGACAATTATCTGGTAATCACCGGATGGATCTCCCTGGTTGCCTGCAGCATCTGTTGCGCGAGCGGTAAAGATATGGTCGCCTTCACCCAGCGGAGCGGTAGGGGTAAAACTCCAGAATCCGTTGCTGTTTACCGTGGTAGTGGCATAAGCGATGCCATTATCGTAAAGGGTGATGGTTGCCCCCGCTTCGCCGGTTCCGTTAAACGTTGGGCGTGAATCGTTGGTAATTTGCCCTTTATCCAACGATCCGGTGCCGGGGGCAATATCGTCAATAATGCTGGTGATAGTTGGCACCTGCGGGGGCGTGGTGTCGATGGTGATTGCGTAGTTGGGCGACAGACCACTTGGGGTACCGTCCACCGTTTGTGAAACCGTGAAGTTATAGGTAATGCCGTTAGTCAGCGCAGTGGGTAGCTGATAACTCCATGCGCCAGACACGGCATCGGCGGTTACCGTGGCGATGGATGCGCCATTTTGATAGATAGTCACCGATGCCCCTGCAGTTGCGGTCCCTTGCAGCAGCGGTAAGGTGTCGTTGGTGGTTTTACCGTTGCCAATCACCCCCATGATGGGCGCGATGTCATCAACGATCTCAAGAGTCGGTGGATGCGGAACGCTGGAGGTAGCGGCGTTAAACGTTGTCGGATCACTTTGATTTCCGGCGGTATCCTGAGCGATGGCGTTGAGCGCCTGACCGGTTGTTTGCGCTGGCGAAATGGTGACAGAGAAGTTACCAGAACCGTCTGCCACCCCCTGGCCGAGAATGGTGTTACCGCTGCGAATAATCACGGTGCTGCCGGCGTCGGCCGTACCGCTTACCAGCGTCCCGTTAGGGTCTACGCTGGTAACCGTAGGCGTTGCAGGCGGCAGCGTATCGACAATCAACGTCAGCGGGTTATCTGCAGCCAGTGAGTTACCTGCGGCATCCACTGCGCCGAACGTCAGTGTGTGAGTGACGTTCGGCGTGAGGGGAACATCCACACTCCAGGTGCCGTTAGCAGCAACGGTAGCCGTAGCAATTGCGACGGGATTATTGCCATCGAAAATTAACACTGTACTGCCCGGTGTGCCGGTCCCGCTGAGGGTCGGGGAGGTATCGTCCGTGACGCTGCCACTGGTTAGCGAACCGGTAAAGATTCCAACGTTATCCTGGATATCCGTTACCTGCGGCAACGTCAGCTTCGTGTTGTTAACCGTAAACGAAATGCTGTTTGAATTGTTGCTGATGTTACCTGCCGGATCGGTTGCGGTGGAGCTTAACGTGTAGCTTCCGTTCGCCAGCGCAGTCCCTGGCGTAATACTCCAGGTTCCACCAGCCACAGTTGTAGTACCGATTACCGTCCCCCCGTTATACAGGGTGATGGTATCCCCGTCTGTGCCAGTACCGCGAATGGTTGGCGTGGTGTCATCAGTCACGGCATCTGGCGCAAGGTCGCCCGTGGCGTCACCGACATTATCGTTGGCGGCGATAATCACCGGAGGTGCAGACGACGTCGTGTCGATGTTCAGTGTTATGGCGTTAGATGGCAGGCTGACGTTGCCTGCTGGATCGGTTGCGGTGAGAATTACCTGATAACTACCAGGAGCAACCGGTGCTGACGGAGTGAAGCTCCAGGTACCGTCTGCACCTACTGTTGTTGTTCCCTGCAATGGGGGAGTACCGGCAAGATAGAGGGTAATCAGATCCCCGACGTTCCCCGTGCCGCTAAAGGTTGGCGTGGTGTCATTGGTGTTGCCATTAGTGACCACTCCCGTTACCGGAGCCACATCGTCGGTAATGATTGGCGCGGCTGGTTGTGCGGGAGGCGTATTGTCTACTGTCAGAGTAAAGCTTGCCGACGGGATCCCCGTGTTGCCTGCAACGTCAGTCGCCGTGGCGGTAAATTTATGCGGCCCGTCGGCGAGTGAGGTTGGGGTAAATGTCCAGGTGCCGTCTGGCTGTACGGTGACGGTGCCAATAGAACCGCCATTATCATAAATCGTAATCTTCGCGCCGGGCTCGCCGGTTCCGGAGAGTTCGGGATTCGAGCTCTTGGTACTGCTGCCGTTACTCAGCGTTTGTAGATTTGTCCCAATCAGACCTTCTGCAGAGCTGATAACCGGGGCAACTGGTGGGGTGGTATCAATCGTCAGCGTAAAGTTCCCTGCATTGCTGGCGTTGCCTGCAGCGTCCGTGGCGATAGCGGATAAATTGTGTGCGCCTTCACTGAGCGGTTGGCTGAGTTGAATACTCCAGGTGCCGGCGGGTAAAACCGTTGTGCTGCCAATTGGCGTGGAACCCTCATAGAGGGTGATTGTAGAACCGGCTATTCCGGTTCCTTTCAGCTCTGGTAAGGTATCGTTTGAACGGCTTCCGGAAGGCAGATCGATCGGCGCATTCCCAACGTCGTCGGTGGCAGCCAAAATGACAGGATCGCCTGGCGGTTGAGTATCTACGGTAACGCTGACCACAGTGGGTGAGGTGATGACATTACCGGCGGCATCGGTTGCCGATACCGTAAACTGATGAGTGCGATCGCTGAGCACCTGATTTCCCGGAACGGTATAGCTCCAGGTGCCTGAACTGTCGACAAGAATAACCGTCATCAACAGACTGCCATCGTACAGGCTCACCAGTGAACCTGGTTCACCGGTACCCGAGAGGGTTGGCGTGTTATCGTTGGTGACCCAACCGTTATTTGCAACGTTGCCCGTAATGCTGCCAACATCATCGTTAACCAACGTTATTACTGGAACGGTTGGGGCGATGCTATCGACAATAATTTTCCAACTGGCGGCGCTGCTGGTGTTGTTGGCAGCGTCTGTTGCCGTCACCGTAAATACGTGCGCGCCCTGGCTTAGTGCTGCGGTGGGCGTATAGTTCCATTTACCGTTGTTATCAGCGTTAACGGTCGCAAGCAGGGTGCCATTATCATAAATTTTGACCCGCGAACCTGCTTCGGCGATGCCTTCAATTTTCGGTTTATCGTCGTTGGTTAACCCATTGTTATTGATGGGGCCAGTGAAATCGTCAACATCATCAGTAACGGCAATAATAACTGGCTGGTTTGGTGCAGTGATATCCGGAGCCAACGCGGAGGTAGGCTGACTCTCGTTATTGCTGCTGTCCGTTGCGGTGACTTTTACCGTTTCGCCGTTCTTTTGCGACGGCGCTATAGACACGGTGAAATTGCCGCCGCTGTCAGCCTGGCCTATGCCAATCGGGTTACCGTTGCTGTCTTTAACGGTGACGGTGCTTCCCGCTTCAGCATGTCCGCTTACAGAACCGCCGTCTCCGGCGACGGTGACGCCGGTTGGCGCATCAGGTGCCGTGGTGTCCGGTGCGGTGACAGAGGCGTTGTCGCCCTTGTTGCCTGCGGTGTCGGTCGCATTTGCCGTAAGGGTCTCGCCGTTGGTTTGCGGCGGAACCAGCGTTGCGGTGAAATCCCCATCCGTATCGGCAGTTGCCGTACCAATGATATTGCCATCTGGATCCAGAATATTGACCGTACTGTTGGGTTCGGCTTTGCCGGTGACCTGGTCGCCAGTGCCATTAACTAGCAGGTTTGTTGGGGGCTGTGGCGCGGTAATGTCTGGTGCAAGCGCCGTTTCTGGCAGGCTTGGGTTTCCTGCCGGATCGGTTGCGATGGCTTCAATGGTTTCGCCATTGGTCTGTGGTGGGTTAATGGTGATGGTAAATGAGCCGTCTGTTCCGGCGACGCCGCTGCCGATCTGAGTTCCGCCACTGCCGGTGATAACCACGGTATTGCCTGGTTCGGTCGTTCCGGTGACGACAGTCCCATCCGCAGATACGTTGAGATCATCAGGTGGCGACGGTGGCTGGGTGTCGATGCTGATATTGAACGCTGGTGACATGCCTCCTGTACCTGACTGGTTTGTCGCGGTGGCGGTGAAGGCGTATAAGCCGTCCTGCAAATTGGTGTTGGAGGTCCAGGTCCAGTTGCCGCTGGCATCAGCTAGCACGCTTATGACAAACACCCCATTGTTATAAATGTTAACCGTGCTGTTGGCGTCGGCAGTGCCAGAGAGCGTGGGGGTATTATCGTTGGTGGCCTGATTATTGCTCAATGGTCCGGTTGATGGGGCAAAATCATCCATTATGCTGACGATAACAGGCACGCCCGGGTAGCCAGAGTTGGTGGCATTGAAAGAGGTATCTGGCCCGATGTTGCCTGCCTGGTCCTGAATTTTCGCGATCAGCGCTTCACCGTGCGTCTGTGAGGGCGAAATCGCGATGACGAAATTGCCGGTTTGACCGACCGTTGTTGAACCCAAAACCTGATTATTACTGCCGATGATAATGACCAGGCTTCCCGCCTCAGCGCTACCGGTTACCGTTGTACCTTCCGGATTAACGGAGGAAATGACTGCGGCTGCAGGCGGGGTGGTATCAACGGTGAATGTCGGCACGCGCGTTTCCGCGCTTACGTTACCCGCGGCGTCAGTTTGCGTCAGCGTCAGATTGTGAACACCATCGCTGAGCGGAATGTCTGGTGTAAATGTCCAGTTCCCATTGTCATCCACCCGGACCATGCCGATCAGAATGCCGTTATCAGAAATGCTGATGAAACTACCTACTTCGCCTGTACCAGTGAGCGTCGGCGTAGCATCGTCGGTTACGCCGTTATTGGCGATAAAGCCGGTAATGGAACCGACATTGTCGGTTTCCTGAGTGACCACGGGGGCGTCGGGGGCAAGCGAATCGACAATAATTTCCCAACTGTCCGACATGCCGCTGCTGCCAGCACCGTTTGAAGCGCTGACGGTAAACTGGTGTGTGCCGTCTGCCAGAGGAGAGGATGGCGTAAACGACCAGTTGCCGTTGGCATCGATTGTGACCTGGCCTATTTCGACGCCGTTATCAAAAATATGTAATGTGGCATTCGCGGGGCCGGTGCCCTGGAGTGTCGGCGTATTATCGTTGGTGGATTCCTGCTGATTGACAGGGCCAGTAATCAGGTCCTGGTTATCGATTATGCTGGTGATAACGGGGACGTCTGGCCTGTTAGGAGTTGTCGTTGGCGGTGTGCCGCCATCACCGTCACCGTCGCCATCACCGTCGCCATTACCGTTACCGTTACCGTTACCGTTACCGTTACCGTTACCGTTGCCGCCGTTGCCATTGCCGCCGCTACCATTGCCGTTCCCGGCATTACCGTTTCCAGCGTTACCGTTTCCAGCGTTATTATCACTCCCACCGCCGCCGCCACCACCCGCAGCGAGGCCAATCCCGCCAGCGACAGCGATCCCGCCAAGAACCCACGGCCAGACGGCGCCGCCTTCATGACTGCCTTCGGCCGTCATCAGCGGTGTGAGATCGTCCAGGTGCTGGAAATGGAATGCTCCGTCAGTATCCTGAACCCACCACAGTGCGCCATTACTGTCCTCCAGAACAAGTTGGTTTTGCGCTTCGCCTTTTCCGAGGTAGAAATTTTTAATGGTGATGGTTTCACCTGAGCGGAGTGTGACAACCAGATCCTGATTAACGCGCGTGAGTTGACTCACCTCCTCACGCGACACAGACAGTTTCACGATAGAAGGTGAACTGAGCGTAACTTCAGAGGCTTCAACATTTGTGGAAACGCCAGTTAATTTTGATACAACGGCGAGTAGACGCATATGTTCACTCCTGATGGCATGCCGGGAGTATTAATCCGCAACAGCGCGTTGGGAAAATGAGCAGACAGGGGCTCCATTCATCATAAAGATGAATTTACACATGTAGTTTCATTGATTAGGTCACATAGATGTTAGTTTATTGATTAAATACGTCTGGGCCCTTTCGGCTGAATAGTTCTTTCGTATTAGATGATATAGTCAGAAAGAAAGTATTCTGCAACTTATCCATATTAAAAAAGTAATTAGTCATTTGAAAAGGATACTTTCCAGTTTGCTTTTAACGGTTGTTTTCATGGCAACTAATTGTATTTAAATGATTTTGTTTTTATTGAAATGAATGTCAATATAATAAACAATAGTAATAATAGTGTTATTAAATAAATGGAAATATGAATGCTATGGTCTTGAACTTTTATATTATTGGACTATAGACCGCAACGGTAATGACAGGGGGTTTATTTCATATCTGAACGATTCAGCATAAATAAACTATAAACTCGGTGAATGTATTGTGTGGGTTTCGATAACTAAAAAATAAGAACCAGTCTCAGGAGGAGAGACTGGTCACAGGGGAGTAGCATTTAGCGGCCAGCATTTTTCATGATACGCGCTTTATCTAACTGCCATTCGCGTTCTTTCACATCAGAGCGCTTGTCGTGCTGTTTCTTACCTTTCGCAACGCCAATTTTCACTTTGCACCAGGCATTCTTCCAGTACAACGAAAGCGCAACGACGGTATAACCATCACGATTCATACGACCATACAGGGAGTCGAGTTCACGCTGGTTTAACAACAGTTTACGGGTTCGGGTGGGGTCGCATACCACGTGTGTTGAGGCCACCGCCATCGGCGTGAAGTTGGCGCCAAACAGGAACGCTTCGCCGTCTTTGAGTATGACATAGCTGTCGCCGATGTTGGCTTTACCCGCGCGCAGGGATTTGACTTCCCAACCTTGCAGGGCGAGTCCTGCTTCGAACTCTTCTTCAATAAAGTATTCGTGTCGTGCGCGCTTGTTTAGCGCGATTGTGGCTGAGCCAGGTTTGTGTGCTTTTTTCTTCGTCATAATGCCGCTCAGTATAGGTAATCTGGAATCGAAAAACACCCCATTTCATCCAGCGGGGCGCAAGGCGCTATCTTAGCACGAGTTAGGCTATAGCGTTTTTTTTAGCGGGTGATAAATGGTATTATTTGTGTGATTGATATTGATGGGAATTGTTATGCCTCAGATTAGCCGGACCGCTTTAGTACCCTACAGTGCGGAACAGATGTATCAGCTAGTGAATGACGTTAAGTCCTATCCTCAGTTTTTGCCGGGTTGCACCGGTAGCCGCGTACTGGAGTCGACTCCGGGACAAATGACGGCCGCTGTGGATGTCTCGAAAGCAGGGATCAGTAAAACGTTCACCACGCGCAATCAACTGACCAGTAATCAGAGCATTCTGATGCATCTGGTCGATGGGCCGTTCAAGAAGCTGATTGGCGGCTGGAAGTTTACGCCACTGAGTCATGAAGCGTGTCGTATTGAATTTCACCTCGATTTTGAGTTCACCAATAAGTTAATCGAGCTGGCGTTTGGCCGTATCTTTAAAGAACTGGCTTCAAATATGGTGCAGGCCTTCACGGTTCGCGCGAAAGAGGTTTACAGTGTCAGCGTCGGCTAAAATTGTCGTTGAAGTGGCGTACGCGCTACCCGAGAAACAGTATTTACAGCGCGTAACGCTGCAGCAGGGCGCAACGGTGGAAGAGGCTATCCGCGCTTCCGGGCTGCTGGAATTACGTACCGATATCGATCTCAGTAAAAATAAAGTGGGTATCTACAGCCGTCCGGTAAAGCTTGCTGATGTTCTGCATGACGGCGATCGGGTGGAAATTTACCGGCCACTGATTGCTGACCCAAAAGAGCTGCGCAGACAGCGAGCAGAGAAATCCGCTAAAAAGTAACAGACAATAAAAAAGGTGCTCATTGAGCACCTTTTTTTGATCTCTCAAACCTACTTGTTATCGGTCAAAGCGGGTTTGTTATCAATGTTGGTCAATACGCCGCTGCTGTTAAAGGTCAGCGTCAGCGTTTGCTGGGTTACGCCTTCATGTCCAGGTTGCTGACGGAACACATAAAACCAGGTATTAGTGCCAAAAGGATCGGACATCATTGGTGTACCCAGAGCATAAGCAACCTGCTGTTGCGTCATACCCGTGCGCACTTTAGCGACATCGGTAGGTGTCAGATAATTTCCCTGGTTGATGTCAGGGCGGTAAACCACTCGCTCCAGAGTGGAACAGCCTGCAGTCAACATCAGTAGTACTGCTGCAGCAGCAGTCAGCGTTTTACAGCGCATAGTGATTTGATTCCTTTTCGGGCCCGAGCAGTACGCGGCTCATATGTAATATGCCGATGATAATAGACCTTTCACCACTTTAAAACCTTTTGCTGTCGGGTCGGTCGGCGATTTTATGTTGAACTCAGACCTTCACAAGGTAAAAAAGTTTATGCCGCCAGCAGTTCTTTTGCATTTGCGAGGGTATTGCGCGTCACTTCGCTACCGCCAAGTAGACGGGCTAATTCCTGCAGGCGCGCGCGTTTATCAAGCGGCTGCATGTGTGTTTCCGTCATCGCGCCATCTGTTTCTTTGCTGACATAGAAATGTTGATGACCACAGCCCGCAACCTGCGGCAGGTGAGTAACACACATTACCTGCGTTGACTCGCCCAACTGTCGCAACATTTTACCCACTACCGCAGCCGTCGGGCCGCTGATACCAACATCCACCTCATCGAAAATTAGCGCAGGCGTTTCCATCTTACGTGCTGTAATGACCTGAATAGCCAGCGCAATACGTGACAGTTCCCCGCCGGAAGCGACTTTCGCAATTGGCTGTAACAGCTGACCTGGGTTAGTGGTTACTTTAAACTCCACGCGATCGGCACCGTCTGCGCTCAGATGGTGCTCCTCAAATTTCACATCAATGCAAAAGACACCGTGCGGCATCGAGAGAGCATGCATGCTCTCTGTAATAAGTTGTCCCAGTTCCTGCGCATAATGCTGACGCTGTTGGTGCAGCATTTTTGCCGTTTCCAGCGCCTGCTGGTGGTGATTGTTCACCGCCAGGGTTAAGGTTTCGAGCGAGTCGGCCTGATCGTCCAGTTGCTGTTGTTCATCCAGCAGCGACTGATAGAACTGTGGCAGCACTTCAGGGGCAACATGATGCTTACGCGCCAACGAGATTTGCCTGGAGATACGCTGTTCGAGTTCGAACAAGCGGTTAGGGTCTAAATCCAGACGATCGCAATAGTGGCGCAGCTCGTCGCTGGCTTCGCTGAGCTGGATGGTGGCCTCTTCCAGCATATCCAGAATACCTGAAAGTTTGCCGTCCATGCCTGCCAGTTCAGTGACCAGGTGTTTTGCGGTGTACAGTTGGCTTTGCAGATTGATGTCTTCACCATCAGCCAGGATAGCCAGCGCCTGTTGGCTGGTGGTGAGCAATTGCCCACTGTTAGCCAGGCGCTTGTACTCTTCATCGATTTGCTCAAACTCACCCGGCTGGGGATTGAATTCGTTCAGTTCCTTTAACTGGTATTGCAACAATTCCGCCCGGGCTGCGCGTTCCAGGCTTTGTTGCTGATGATGCGCCAGGTCACGGCAACTTTGGTGCCATAGTTGGTAGCGCGCAGCCATTTCCTGGGTCAGAGACGCTTCATTGGCGTAACCATCAAGCAGGGATTTTTGGTGTTCTGATTTTGTCAGGAGCTGATGCGCATGCTGGCCATGGATTTGAATAAGTAACTGACCCAGCTCGCGCAACTGCGATAACGGAACGGCGGTTCCGTTAATAAACCCACGGGAGCGGCCATCGCTGCTGATAACGCGACGCAGCAAACACTCACGGCCTTCCTCAAGCTGGTTCTCTTCCAGCCAGCGCAGGGCTGCGGGGGTATCTTTTAAGGCAAAACGGGCGCAGAGGTCGGCTCGCATGGCGCCTGCACGCACCATGTCTGCGTCTGCGCGTCCGCCCAGACACAAACCGAGAGCATCAATGGCAATGGACTTACCCGCACCGGTCTCACCGGTGATAACGGTCATTCCGTTCTGGAAATCGATCTCAAGTTCACGAACGATAGCAAAATTGCTGATGGTCAGTTGTGCCAACATAGCTGTTTTCCTGTATGAAAAACCATAACTGTAATTTCATACAGTATAAACTGGTTTTTTATACAGTAAAGAGGTTGGCGTTAAATTAGAATAATTTTTTTGACCAACCAAGCTTAGTGCTTAATGTGTTGAAATAGCTGTAATCTTTTGGATGTATCAGGTTCAGATGATAATCACAGCGGCGAATCAATACGTCTTCACCTTCCTGTATAGGTAGGGCGATTTGGCTGTCACAGCTGATCTCCAGATCGTTACGGCGATGGGAAAAGCGCAGGCGAATGGTGCTGCTACTGTTGATCACCAGCGGTCGCGCGGAAAGCGTATGCGGAAACATGGGTACCAGCGTAATGGCATCCAGAGAAGGCGTCAGAATTGGGCCTCCGGCAGAGAGCGAGTAGGCGGTAGAGCCGGTCGGCGTCGAGATAATCAGCCCATCTGAACGTTGGGAGAAGGCAAAAATTTCATCGATATAGACTTCAAATTCAATCATGTGCGCCACTTTCCCGGGGTGCAGCACAACTTCATTGATGGCAGTGCTAATGCGCTTCTGGCAATCCTGTTGACACACCTGAGCTTCGAGTAAAAAGCGCTTTTCGCTGATGTAGTGGCCTTCAAGCACGTCAGCTAACTGTTGCTGGGCATTGTCTGGGTCAAGGTCGGTCAAAAAACCGAGGTTGCCGCGGTTAATGCCAATAACCTTGATGTCATAACGTGCCAGGGTGCGTGCGGCGCCCAGCATATTGCCGTCGCCGCCGACTACCACGGCGAGGTCTGCCTGTTGGCCAATTTCTGCGAGCGTGCCGGTTTTCACATTTTTCAGTTGCAGTTCGTGGGCGATTTGTTGCTCAACGATAACCTCATAACCTTTGGTGCACAGCCAACGGTAGAGCATTTCATGTGTGGTCAGTGCAGTGGGGTGACGTGGATGCCCCACAATGCCAATACACTTGAAATGTTTGTTCATTTTCTCGAGGTCCTTGTAACGAAGATTAGTGACAATGTGAGTACTTCCCTTGAATCCCTGAATCTGATCCCCATAATAAGCCAAGTTAGCGAGATGAATGCGAAAAAAACGCGGAGAAATTCATGAGTAGTAAAGAACAGAAAACGCCTGAGGGGCAAGCCCCGGAAGAAATTATCATGGATCAGCACGAAGAAGTTGAGGCGGTTGAATCAGACGCTTCTGCTGAGCAGGTGGATCCGCGCGATGAAAAAATTGCGAATCTGGAAGCTCAGCTTGCTGAGGCCGAAACTCGCGAGCGCGACAGCGTGTTGCGTATCAAAGCGGAAATGGAAAACCTGCGTCGTCGTACCGAACTGGACGTAGAAAAAGCGCATAAGTTTGCTCTGGAAAAATTCGTCAACGAACTGCTGCCGGTGCTGGATAGCCTGGACCGCGCGCTGGAAGTGGCGGACAAAGATAATGACGCTATGGCGGCGATGGTTGAAGGTATTGAGCTGACCCGTAAGTCAATGCTGGATGTCGTGGCGAAGTTTGGTGTACAGGTGGTTGCGGATATCGATGTGCCGATGGACCCGAACGTGCACCAGGCAATTGCAATGGTAGAGTCCGACGACGTTGCTGCCGGTAATGTGCTGATGGTAATGCAAAAAGGCTATACCCTGAACGGACGTACCATCCGCGCCGCGATGGTCTCTGTGGCGAAAGCCAAAGGCTAATCAGCCTTCAGGCCGGGTAATGCTCACGCGCTACCCGGCCTGAATTACTCTCACTGGTCCGACACGCTTTCCCGTAGCGGTTTGACCGGCAATACCTGCACCTGTTTAATCATATTGTCCTGCACGTCGAGAATATCGATATCGTACTGTCCAATGCGCACACGCGTGCCGGCAACCGGGATCTCTTCCAGCGCTTCAAGAATAATACCATTCACGGTACGTGCGTCATCTTCCGGCAGGTGCCAGTTAAACGCCTTATTGATTTCACGAACGTTGGCGCTGCCGTCAATGATCACCGAGCCATCATTCTGCGGCGTTACCTCTTCGGCAAGCGTGGGTGACATTGAAGTGGTGAAGTCGCCGACAATCTCTTCCAGAATATCTTCGACCGTGACCAGCCCCTGAATATCGCCATATTCATTGACAACCAGACCCACTTTCTTCTTGTTTCGCTGAAACTTAATGAGCTGGGTGCTGAGAGGCGTACCTTCCGGGACGTAATAAATTTCGTCGGCGGCACGTAACATAGTCTCTTTGGTGAACTCTTTTTTCTCTGCCATCAATCGCCAGGCTTCACGTACGCGCAGCATACTGATGGCGTCGTCCAGCGAGTCGCGGTACAGCACAATACGGCCGTGTGGAGAGTGCGAAAGCTGACGCACGATTGACTTCCAGTCATCGTTAATATCAATGCCGATGATTTCGTTACGCGGGATCATAATGTCATCGACGCTGACTTTTTCCAGATCCAGCACTGACAGCAGCATATCCTGGTTACGGCGTGAAATTTGCGAGCGCGATTCATTCACCAGCGTTCGCAGTTCATCTTTACTCAGCGAACCGCTCACCACGATATCCGTTTTGATGCCCATCATGCGCATAAGTAGCCGCGTGATGGTGTTGAGTAGCCACACCAACGGCATCATCAGAATCTGCAGTGGAGCCAGCAGTACACTGCTCGGATAGGCGACTTTTTCTGGATACAGCGCGGCAATAGTCTTGGGCAGTACTTCGGCAAAAACCAGCACGACAAACGTCAGTACCCCAGTGGCAATAGCGACACCCGCATCGCCATACAGGCGCATACCGACAATGGTGCCGAGCGCGGAGGCCAGAATATTCACCAGATTATTACCGATGAGCACCAGGCTTATCAGGCGGTCCGGCTTACGAAGTAGCTTTTCAACGCGTTTTGCCTGACGATTCCCCTGCTTGGCCCGATGACGTAGACGATAGCGATTCAGGGTCATCATTCCGGTTTCAGAACCGGAAAAATAGGCGGAAATGACCACCATGATGAGAAGCGTGATAATGAGCGTGGTGGTGGAGATGTGTTCCACGTAGGGTTCCTTAAAGATTTAACTCACGAACTGCTGCAGGATACGACTGCCGAAATAGGCCAGCGTTAGAATGCCTGCGCCTGCGACGTTAAACCATACGACGCGACGTCCGCGCCAGCCTTCATGGTAATGCCCCCACAACAGAACGATATAGACAAACCATGCCACGATAGAGAGAACGGCTTTATCAATGTTCTCGGTACTGAACAGGTTATGCATGTAAAACAGGCCAGTGCACAAGGTGAGCGTCAGCAGAACCACGCCAATTTGGGTGATATGAAACATTTTCCGCTCAATACTCATTAGCGGCGGCATCTCATTGCTGAAGGCCAGTTTTTTGTTTTTCAACTGGTAGTCGATCCATGCCAGTTGCAGCGCATAGAGTGCGGCGATAATCAGCGTGGCGTAAGCGAATAGCGATAGCCCGATGTGAATCATCATGCCCGGTGTAGCTTCGAGATGGGTGATGAACTCGTTCGGCATAAACGTGGCGAAGGCCAGGTTGATTAGCGCAAAGGCGTAGACAATGGGCAGCAATAGCCAGCCACGATTGCGGGAAGCGACGATAGTCATTACCGTACAGATCATCAGGCTAACCAGTGAGCCGACGTTCAACAGACTCAGGTTTTGTCCGCTTTCACCGCCGGGCAGAATTCGCGCTTCCAGGGCGATAGCATGACTTACCAGCGCGACGACCGCAGAGAGAATAGCCATACGCCGCCAGCCGCTGTTTTTTTGCAGCAGAGCGGGAATAATCAGCGCAAGGCTGACTGAGTAGGCGACAAGGGCGAGCAGAGCAAAAACGGGCATATAGGTGTCGACAGTTGGCCAGTGATAAAGAAAAGCAGTATAGCGTTACGTGACCGCTGCTCCAACCGTTGCATAACAACAAAGGCGGCTTCATGTTATACTGCGACAAATTTCTGTTGATGTGTCGCTGTCGCGACCGACCGTTTCCACCCCAGGCGAGAGACAATGTTTGATAATTTAACCGATCGTTTGTCGCGCACGCTGCGCAATATCAGTGGCCGTGGACGCCTTACTGAAGACAACGTTAAAGAGACGCTGCGCGAAGTGCGCATGGCGCTGCTGGAGGCTGACGTAGCGCTGCCGGTAGTGCGTGAGTTTATCAATCGCGTAAAAGAGAAAGCGGTTGGTCATGAAGTTAACAAAAGCCTGACGCCGGGTCAGGAGTTCGTCAAGATTGTCCGTAACGAACTGGTTGCGGCAATGGGCGAAGAAAACCAGACCCTGAATCTGGCTGCACAGCCGCCAGCCGTTGTGCTGATGGCTGGTCTGCAGGGGGCGGGTAAAACGACCAGTGTCGGTAAGCTGGGGAAATTCCTGCGTGAGAAGCACAAGAAGAAAGTGCTGGTGGTCTCCGCGGACGTTTATCGCCCGGCGGCGATAAAACAGCTGGAAACGCTGGCCGAGCAGGTCGGTGTGGACTTCTTCCCGTCGGATGTCGGCCAGAAGCCGGTCGATATCGTTAACGCCGCGCTGAAAGAAGCCAAACTCAAATTCTACGACGTGCTGCTGGTGGATACCGCCGGTCGCCTGCACGTTGATGAAGCGATGATGGACGAAATCAAACAGGTCCACGCTTCTATTAAGCCGGTTGAAACGCTGTTTGTGGTCGACGCCATGACCGGTCAGGATGCCGCGAATACCGCAAAAGCCTTCAACGAAGCGCTGCCGTTAACCGGTGTCGTGCTGACCAAAGTTGATGGTGATGCTCGTGGTGGTGCGGCGCTCTCTATTCGTCATATCACCGGCAAGCCGATTAAATTCCTCGGCGTCGGCGAGAAAACCGAAGCGCTGGAGCCGTTCCACCCGGATCGTATTGCTTCGCGTATTCTCGGCATGGGTGACGTGCTGTCGCTGATCGAAGATATCGAAAGCAAGGTTGACCGCGCGCAGGCAGAGAAATTAGCCAGCAAGCTGAAAAAAGGCGACGGCTTCGATCTCAACGATTTCCTTGAGCAGCTCAACCAGATGAAAAACATGGGCGGCATGGCAAGCCTGATGGGCAAGCTGCCGGGCATGGGGCAGATCCCAGACAACGTGAAATCGCAGATGGACGATAAAGTGCTGGTGCGTATGGAAGCCATCATCAACTCGATGACGATGAAAGAACGCGCTAAGCCGGAAATCATCAAAGGTTCCCGTAAACGCCGTATTGCTGCCGGCTGCGGTATGCAGGTACAGGACGTAAACCGCCTTCTGAAACAGTTCGACGACATGCAGCGCATGATGAAGAAAATGAAGAAAGGCGGTATGGCGAAGATGATGCGTGGCATGAAGGGTATGATGCCGCCAGGCTTCCCTGGTAGATAAATATTTCGGGCTACCTAATTTGCCTTTTTGACGCCGGGGTGGGCTCGAAATGCTCACGTACTGCATGTACGTTCCGCTTTCTGCGCGCACGCCGACGCCAAACTGGCTGCAATGGTAATGCCCTGGTATAAAGCCTCATCACATGTTGATTGCTTTTTTCCCAGAAATCAGTAAAATTTTCGGGCTTTTAATATGACACCCGGGCTCCGTTCCTCGATGGGGCCTGGGTGTTTTATTCACACAAGAGGATGTTATGGTTACTATTCGTTTAGCTCGTCACGGCGCTAAAAAGCGTCCGTTCTACCAGGTTGTTGTTACCGACAGCCGTAATGCACGCAACGGTCGCTTCATCGAGCGCGTTGGCTTCTTTAACCCAATCGCTAGCGAAAAAGAAGAAGGCACTCGCCTGGATCTGGATCGCATCGCTCACTGGGTTGGCCAGGGCGCGACTATTTCTGATCGCGTAGCTACGCTGATCAAAGCAGCAAACAAAGCAGCTTAATCTGTCACGGTGGTCATGATGAGCAAGCAACTCGCCGCGCAGGCTCCTGTGGAACCCATCGTTTTGGGGAAAATGGGGTCTTCTTACGGTATCCGTGGTTGGCTCAGAGTGTTTTCTTCCACTGAAGACGCCGAAAGCATTTTTGACTATCAGCCCTGGTTTATCCAGAAGGCGGGTCAGTGGCAGCAAGTACAGCTGGAAAGCTGGAAGCACCACAATCAGGATCTGATCATCAAGCTGAAAGGCGTTGACGATCGTGATTCGGCGAATCTACTGACTAATTGCGAAATTGTCGTGGATTCCTCGCAGTTGCCAGCGCTGGAAGATGGTTCCTACTACTGGAAAGACCTTATGGGCTGCCAGGTAGTGACCACTGAAGGTTACGATCTCGGTAAAGTCGTCGATATGATGGAAACCGGTTCGAATGACGTCATTGTCATTAAGGCAAACCTGAAAGATGCGTTTGGTATCAAGGAACGTCTTGTACCGTTCCTCGATGGGCAGGTTATCAAAAAAGTCGATCTCGCTACTCGCACTATCGAAGTAGATTGGGATCCTGGTTTTTAAACCACCGGATAAACGGTAAAAGTCGGCGTTATGGGGATTGGCTTGTGTTTATAGGTATCGTTAGCCTGTTTCCAGAAATGTTCCGCGCAATTACCGATTACGGGGTAACTGGCCGGGCAGTAAAAAATGGCCTGCTGAACATCCAGAGCTGGAGTCCTCGTGACTTTACTCATGACCGGCACCGTACCGTGGACGATCGTCCTTACGGCGGCGGACCGGGGATGTTAATGATGGTGCAACCTTTACGGGACGCCATTCATGCAGCAAAAGCTGCGGCTGGTGAAGGCGCAAAGGTGATTTATCTGTCACCTCAGGGACGCAAGCTTGATCAAGCGGGCGTTAGCGAACTGGCCACGAATCAAAAGCTGATTCTGGTGTGTGGTCGCTATGAAGGAATAGATGAGCGCGTGATTCAAACCGAAATTGACGAAGAATGGTCAATCGGCGATTACGTTCTCAGCGGTGGTGAGTTACCGGCAATGACGCTGATCGACTCCGTTTCTCGGTTTATTCCGGGAGTTCTGGGTCATGAAGCTTCGGCAATCGAAGATTCGTTTGCTGACGGGTTGCTGGATTGCCCGCACTATACCCGACCTGAAGTGTTAGAACAGATGGAAGTACCGGCGGTGTTACTGTCGGGGAACCACGCTGAGATACGTCGCTGGCGTTTAAAACAGTCGCTGGGCCGGACCTGGCTTAGAAGACCTGAACTTCTGGAAAACCTGGCTCTGACTGAAGAGCAAGCAAGGTTGCTGGCGGAGTTCAAAACGGAACACGCACAACAGCAGCATAAACATGATGGGCTGGTCTGAGACCCCCAAATATCAGTTTACCCAGGATAAGAGATTAAATTATGAGCAACATTATTAAGCAACTTGAACAAGAGCAGATGAAGCAGGACGTACCTTCCTTCCGTCCGGGTGATACCGTGGAAGTGAAAGTATGGGTTGTTGAAGGTTCCAAAAAACGTCTGCAGGCATTCGAGGGCGTGGTTATCGCTATTCGTAACCGCGGTCTGCACTCTGCATTCACTGTTCGTAAAATTTCCAACGGCGAAGGCGTTGAGCGTGTCTTCCAGACTCACTCTCCGGTAGTTGACAGCATTGCTGTTAAACGTCGTGGTGCTGTTCGTAAAGCTAAACTGTACTACCTGCGTGAGCGCACTGGTAAGTCTGCTCGTATCAAAGAGCGTCTTAACTAAGATTCGCGCAAGCGACATCCTGTTAGAAAAGGGCTGGCCGAAAGGCTGGCCCTTTTTTTATTCCGACCTTACTCTTTTGTTTTATTGCAATTGGATGGCTGCGCGGCGCGCAGCCAGTTGAGGACTTTTACGGCGTAGCGATCACGACTGCAACCCGGCGGTTTTCAGCACGACCTTTTGACGTCTGATTACTGGCAATCGGGTATTTTTTCCCGAGTCCCTGAGTTGTCAGGTTAGAGCGGGGAATATTGGCGCCCTGTGCCCAGGCATCGGCGACCACATTCGCGCGTTTGAGCGACAGCGCTTCGTTGTAGCTGTCTTCGCCGTAGTTATCGGTATGACCATCCATACGCGCATGGTTTAACCCGGTAGCTGCCAGTTTGGATGCCATTTCCTGGATCTGCTTTTCACTTTCAGGGCGGAGCTTATAGTCGTTTTTGTCAAACAGGATGTTGTCAGACAGACCAAGAGACCAGTCTCCGGAAGCTTCGGTAAATCCGTACGATTTCATGGCTGCAATTTGCTCCGGGGTAAATTTTCCCTGAGGTGCCTGACAGCCTGCCAAAATCAGTAAAAGCAGAAGAAACGGGGATGATAGACGTTTTAGCATGTGTAAGTCCTTATTTTTTAATAATGCGTTCAGAACGCAAATTTTTGGCCTGATACATATTTTTATCGGCAAGTTCTTGTAATTTCTCGGCAGAGGCATGTTCCCACGTCAGCGCAAAACCAATGCTGAGTGTCATGCTTGCCTGATGACCGTTATGCAGGTCAAAAGGTCGGTTAAACTCGTGTGACAGTGCCGCGCAGATCCGCTGAACTTCGTATTCAGAGTGAACGCTGTACAGCACCATAGCGAACTCATCGCCGCCAAGTCTGTAGGGGTGATGTCGATTACCACCAAACTCGGCCAGCCTGTTTGCAACTTCAATCAGGACCCGATCCCCCGCTGCGTGGCCCCAGGTATCATTAATAAATTTAAAATTATCACCATCAAGGAATAACAGTGCGGAGCTGCTGTGGGCGGCATGGTCATTCATCAGGGCGTTAATGCTGCTGCGAAATGCGGCGCGATTCGCCAGGCCGGTCAGCGGATCGTGTAGCGCCGTACGCAAAAGCTGGGCGTTCTTTGCCTGCAGTTTAAGTTGCCACTCCTCCATCTCGTCCAGAAGACTATTAAAATCCTGGGCAAAAAGGTGAAACTCTTCAATGCGCTCTTCTGAAACGCGCCGTGAAAAGTTACGGTTGGTACGAACATCATGTACCACCTCGGTTATATTTTGCAGGGCTTCCACGACGCCATTATGTAAATAACGAGTGAGCATTAATGCAATGCCAGAGGCCAACAGAATGCACCCGGTAAGGACGGCCAGCGACAAATAGATGAAATGGCTGATAACACTATCGCGCGCAGTCAATCGCACTTCGCCGATGACGTTGCCATTATGCAAAATAGGTTGAGTGACCGGTTGTGGGAACAGCCAGTGGCTGATAAGTCCGCTGATTTTTTCAGTGGTATCCTGCGCGTTATAGCGCCAGGTGGCGATCACCTTCTGGTTTTTATTACGAACTTCTGCAACGGAAAATTGCCCCTGCTGGCCTAGTGCTGCCAGCGTTTCAGTTGCTGCGACGCCATCAGAAAAAACTAATGCTGCTTCAAGCGTGCGGGTCATGGTTGCAGCGGTCAGATCCAGGTTCTTTTGCGCATACTGTCTCAATGCCAGCACCGAAGAAATGCTGAGCAGCAGCCAGATCAGCGTCATAGTTACCAGAACGCTGATTATGCTGATACGCCGTAATGTCCGCTTAAACGTCGGGCGTGTTATGGGAGAATGGCCCTTATCCATGCTTCTGATTCCGTGCAAGCATTAATACGTCCGGACTGACCCTTACGCCACTGCGTGAAAGGGAATCCATATTTACGGAAAATCTCACATCTTCATCTTTAATTATGAGGCAAAAGGCGCTGCCAATAACGCATTCGGGGTTCTGTTCGGCAATTAATAGCAATGCCTTAGACGGATATTTATTCTTTAATTCCACCTGATAAGTAGGGGATTCTTTTCCAAAATAAAAACCGTCACACTGCGAAACTAATATTTCTTGTTCCGTACGAATGATGACGGGAAGATAGGGTAATGCTCCGGCACTGGTATCTCCCAGGACACTGGAAAAACGCGATGAAGAGAAAATACACAGTTTGGGGGGCCCGGACAGTGCAGGCCAGCGCGTATAACTAACGATGCCGGAAACCATAGCGCGTACAGATTTTGCTTCTTCCGTAACGCTTTGGGCGTACAGCGGTAATCCGGTCAGGAGCAGTGCCAGTAGAAGTATGAGTCGGTAAGAATAGCTCATGAATAGTTACCTACCAGCGTTTGCCGTAAAACGTCGAAATACATTCAAGATTATTTAGGACAAAATAACATTATTTTCCTAAGCCGTCATTATGCCAGGTGGAAAGCTATTAGTGATTTAAGTTAAATGTTAGTAATTTATAAAATATAAGCTATTGTTTAATTTAATCTTATTGAGGTGGCACCTTCGTTTGCTCCTTTTTGCCAGGCACTGTGTAACTGGTCAATATTTTCGACCGTATCACAACTTGAGGGAAAGGTTTTCCCGGTCAAACCTCTGGCGTAAACAAAATCCGGCTGGCAGATTTTACGTTGTCCCTCGGCATAACCCTTAAGATATTCCGTACGATCGACTTCGGGGTCATTGTAGTTGTCGGCAAGAGTTTCATTATCTTTAACGGCATACCCCGAAATGGCATCTTGTATTCCGGCGTCGTACCAGGCGGTTCCCGTCCATGTGGGGGCGTGGGTATAAGGATCTATCTGACATCCGCTAAGAAGTAATAGAAATAGAGTGCTGATGAGTTGCTTCATTGCCTGTACTCCCTCGTTTTTTTAAGCATAGTGGATCTCAATACCGGATGGTGTAAATTTTAATGTACGCAATGGAGGGCGTGCTCTGTCATTAAAGTGTGTGTTGTAAATTAAAATTTACGGTTTGTGGATTGAAATCTTTACCTGTTGTGTTATCGTTATCACCTCCTCGCTGAGGACCAACTATCGCAAACGAGCTAAACAGGATCACCACCATGCAAAAAGACGCGCTGAACAACGTACATATTACCGACGAACAGGTTCTGATGACTCCGGAGCAGCTGAAAGCTGAATTCCCGCTGAGCCAGGCGCAAGAAGCGCAAATCTCCCAGTCGCGTAAAACCATTTCAGATATTATCTCTGGTCGCGATCCGCGCCTGCTGGTGGTATGTGGCCCGTGTTCCATTCACGATCCTGAAATGGCTATTGAGTACGCTCGTCGGTTTAAAGCCCTTGCCGCAGAGGTCAGCGATAGCCTCTACCTGGTGATGCGTGTCTATTTTGAAAAACCCCGTACCACCGTCGGCTGGAAAGGGTTAATTAACGATCCTCATATGGATGGCTCTTTTGATGTTGAAGCCGGCCTGAAAATTGCGCGTCAGCTGCTGCTTGAACTGGTGAATATGGGACTACCGCTGGCAACTGAAGCGCTGGATCCCAATAGCCCGCAATACCTGGGCGATCTGTTTAGCTGGTCTGCAATCGGTGCGCGTACCACGGAATCGCAGACTCACCGCGAAATGGCTTCCGGTCTTTCGATGCCGGTCGGCTTTAAGAACGGTACTGACGGTAGCCTGGCGACCGCCATTAACGCGATGCGCGCGGCGGCACAGTCGCACCGCTTTGTTGGTATTAACCAGGCTGGACAGGTTGCACTGCTGCAAACTCAGGGTAACCCGGACGGTCACGTGATCCTGCGCGGTGGTAAAGCGCCGAACTACAGCCCGGCAGATGTCGCCCAGTGCGAAAAAGAGATGGAGCAGGCGGGACTACGACCTTCTCTGATGGTAGATTGCAGTCATGGTAACTCCAATAAAGATTACCGCCGCCAGCCTGCCGTGGCTGAATCCGTGATTGCACAAATCAAAGATGGCAATCGCTCGATCATTGGCTTGATGATTGAAAGTAATATTCACGAAGGCAACCAGTCTTCTGAACAGCCGCGTAGCGAAATGAAATACGGCGTGTCTGTAACTGATGCCTGCATTAGCTGGGAAATGACGGATGCGCTACTGCGTGAAATTAGCCAGGATTTAAACGGCCAGCTGTCGGCGCGTGTAGCATAAGAGGTTGGTTATGGTTGCTGAATTGACCGCATTACGCGATCAAATTGATGAAGTCGACAAGGCGCTGCTGGGTTTACTGGCACGTCGCCTGGAGCTGGTGGCCGAAGTCGGTGAAGTAAAAAGCCGCTTTGGGCTGCCTATCTACGTGCCGGAACGGGAAGCCTCTATGCTGGCCTCCCGCCGGGCGGAAGCGGAAGCCCTTGGCGTGCCGCCGGACCTGATTGAAGATGTGCTGCGCCGGGTTATGCGCGAGTCTTACTCCAGTGAGAACGACAAAGGATTTAAAACGCTTTGTCCTTCTCTGCGACCGGTGGTGATTGTCGGCGGCGGCGGTCAGATGGGACGTCTGTTCGAAAAAATGCTCACCCTGTCAGGTTATCAGGTACGGATCCTGGAACAGCAGGACTGGGATCGTGCGCCGGAGATCGTCTCTGATGCTGGCATGGTGATCGTCAGCGTGCCGATCCATGTCACTGAGCAGGTGATCGCCAAATTACCGCGTCTGCCGTCCGACTGCATCCTGGTGGATCTGGCTTCGGTGAAAAATGGTCCTTTGCAGGCGATGCTGGCGGCGCACGACGGCCCGGTGGTGGGATTACACCCTATGTTTGGCCCGGACAGCGGCAGTCTGGCAAAGCAGGTCGTCGTCTGGTGTGACGGACGTCAGCCGGAAGCTTATCAGTGGTTTCTGGAACAGATTCAGGTGTGGGGTGCGCGACTGCATCGGATCAGTGCTGTTGAACACGACCAGAACATGGCATTTATTCAGGCATTGCGTCACTTTGCGACCTTTGCTTACGGTCTGCATTTAGCGGAAGAGAATGTTCAACTGGAGCAGTTACTGGCACTCTCTTCGCCGATTTATCGCCTTGAACTGGCTATGGTCGGACGTCTGTTTGCCCAGGATCCGCAGCTCTATGCCGATATCATTATGTCGTCTGAGAGTAACCTTGCGCTGATCAAACGCTACTACCAACGTTTTGGTGAGGCGATCGGTTTACTGGAGCAGGGCGATAAGCAAGCGTTCATCGACAGCTTCCGTAAGGTGGAGCACTGGTTTGGTGATTATGCGAAACGCTTCCAGAACGAAAGCCGTACTTTGTTGCGCCAGGCTAACGATAGTCGCCAATAAATACGATGCTTGATGGCAACGCTGATGCGTTGTATCAGTCATACAAGGATCGGCTAAATAGAATGCCGGATAAGCGTAGCGCCATCCGGCATTGTCAAACGTTAGCTTGGATCGACCGGCACCACATTCTCACTTGGATAGCAGCCAAGTACTTTCATCGAGCGCGTAATCTCACCTAACTCCTTCAATGCTTTTTGCATCTGGGGTGATTCCAGGTTGGCCTGGATATCAAGATAAAACATTTCCTCCCAGGGATTGCCGTGAATCGGGCGTGACTCCAGTTTAGTCATAATCAGATTATGGTTGCGCAGTACCAGCAGAGCTTCTACCAGCGCACCGGCTTGTTGTCCTGTCGCCATCAGCAACGTGGTTTTTGCTGGCACCTGATCGGAAACATTGATTGCCTTGCGCGCCAGTACCACGAAGCGGGTGATGTTTTGCGTCTGATTAGCTTCGATATGCTCAAGAACCTGCAAACCGTATAGTACGCCTCCGGCTTCGCTTCCCAGAGCCGCCACGCGCGGTGAGTTAGCCTGCGCAACTTTTTCCATCGCCGCCGAGGTGCTTTCGGTGTACTCAATCTTCCAGTGTGGGTAACGACTCAGGAATTTGCTGCACTGCTGGAATGGCTGCGGATGGCTATATACCGTTTCAATGGTCTCGAGATCTGTCGTGCCGGACACCAGTAGGCAGTGGTCAATCGTGATAGTCATCTCGCCAACGATAGACAGGCTGGTGTGCTGTAGCAGGTCGTAAACGTCGTTAATCCCACCGGAACTGGTGTTTTCAATCGGAACCACTGCGTAGTCAGCTTGTCCGGTTTCGACCTGATTAAAGATATCGGCAAATTTCGCGCAGCCGCTTTCTATAAATTGTTCAAAATGGCGGGCAGCATACTGGCGTGCGGCAAGATGAGAATATGACCCTTTTGGCCCAAGGAAAGCAACGCGTGCTGAGTGCGGGTTAATTTTGTTCAGATGCTGCTGGAGCAGTGCCTGCTGAGTCAGGACGGAGTCTTCGATTATGAGCTGGAACAGGCGAGTGATGTAGTGAGCATCAAGATGATGTGCTTTGCCAAGCTGAATCAGTCGGTCCAACAGATCGCGCTCACGGTCGATATCACGAACTGGACGATGTGAAAGGAGCTTAGCTTTGCCAACTTCTACGGCCAGTCCACGTCGCTCAGCCAGCAGGGCCAGTAATTTTTCATCCAGCGTGCTGATCTTATCGCGCAGCGCCAGCAATGGGTTTTCCGATGTCATAGTGTTGCCTTTCTTGTTATCAATAAAAAAGGCCCCCCGTTGTGGGAGGCCTTATTGTTCGTCTTCGCATTCTTTATCACACGACGAAACGCCTCCCATTCAGGGGAAGGTAAAAAAGAATGCGAAGAAGAACGGGACAAGTTTCATGTAATTTTCCTTTGGCTACGTCAGTAAAGTACCCGTACTGTTTTCACCCTGTCAACAAAAAACGCGCCCGGAGGCGCGTTGGCGATACACTCAATGTAAGGGACTACTCTTCTTCTGCTTCGACGAAGTTGGCGTCTTTGACTGAAGTTGTTGCACGACGGGCTTCGCCTTTGTGCTGCACTTTATTGAGCTGCCGTTCCAGCTTGTTGATCAAATCGTTAATTGCGGTGTACATATCCTCGTGTTTTGCGCTGGCGACCAGATGTCCGTTCGGTGTATTGATGGTGGCATCAGCAATGAAACCCTGCGGCTCCTTAGACAGAATGATATGTGGATTAATCAGATGAGTTTGCCATTTTTCGAGTTTGGCGAGACGGTCTGCGACATGCTGGCGAATTGCCGGAGTAATTTCCATTTGTTTACTGGTAATGTTCATTGTCATAAATTTTACCTCTTGTCTTTCCCGTCTTGGTGATTCCAGCATACCGTTCCTAATGTCAAAATGTGTGATGTTAATCACATTTTTTTGTCGCTTTTTGTCAAGAAAACCTTTTTGTGAGGCACCGCAGGAACAAGCGATTTTTTACTTGAGGAATACCTGAAAGCAGGCCATATTTGATGAGATGCGTTGCGGCTAAACCGCTTCAGTTGTGGTGTTTACGGATAAAAAAACGGCAGCCTTTGGGCTGCCGTTTGCATTCTGAGATAAATCAGGTATTGCTGCTGTTGGCGGCAATGATTTTCGCTACTTTTTCTGCCTGCGCATTCATCTGCATCTGGCGATAAGCATTTTCCATCAACGGCAGGGCATTGCGTGTTGCCTGGGTATCCGGGAAGTCGCGCAGCATGCCTTCTACACGGTTTACCACGGCAACCCATGCACCGCGGGCAGTGTAGTATTCCACAACGGAATATTCATACTTCGCCAGACGGTCTTTCAGGAATACCAGACGTTTGGTGGCGTCAGTGGTGTACTGGCTGTTCGGATAGCCACGTACCAGTTTGGAAAAGTCATTAAACGCAGCTCGGGCATGTTGCGGATCGCGATCGCTGCGATCAACACCAAAGAATCCTTGCAGTGCGCTATCATCCAACGCCATATTGGTCAGGCCACGCATATACATGACATAATCAATGTTAGGGTGTGTCGGGTTAAGACGAATAAAACGATCGATGGCAGCCTGAGCAAGTGGCAGATCGGCGTTTTTGTAGTAGGCGTAGATGAGATCTAATTGCACCTGCTGAGAATACGGTCCAAATGGATAACGGTTATCCAACGCTTCTAATTGCGTTATTGCCTGTTTCCAGTTACCGTCCTGCAGCTTTTGCTGAGCAGTCGCGTAGATTTCATTTGGCGGATTATCGGGCACCTCTTCCTTTGAACCAGAGCAACCCGCCAAAAACAGGCTCAACGTGGCTGCTGCCACCAGATATTTCATGCGCGTCATGACGTTTTGACTTTCCTCAAAATGTTTTACGGGAGATTCTCTGTTCCTGCTCCCGGTTAAGACCAGCTACAATAGCACACTATATTAAACGGCAAAGCCGTAAAACCCAACGTTAAACGAAGAAGCAGTTTATGGCACAACGAGTAGAACTCACCGCAACAGTCTCCGAAAATCAGCTCGGTCAACGCTTAGATCAGGCTTTGGCCGAATTGTTCCCTGATTATTCGCGATCGCGCATAAAAGAATGGATCCTTGACCAGCGCGTACTGGTAAATGGCAATCTTTGCGATAAACCGAAAGAAAAAGTGTTGGGTGGAGAGCGCGTCTCCATCACTGCAGAAATTGATGAAGAGGTTCGTTTTGAACCTCAGGATATCCCACTGGATATCGTTTATGAAGATGACGATATTCTTGTCATCAACAAACCCCGTGACCTCGTAGTGCATCCGGGGGCCGGTAATCCTGATGGCACGGTATTGAATGCATTACTGCATTACTACCCGCCAATCGCGGATGTTCCACGTGCTGGTATCGTGCACCGTCTGGATAAAGACACGACCGGATTAATGGTGGTGGCAAAAACCGTTCCGGCGCAAACGCGTCTGGTGGAGTCGCTGCAGCTGCGTGAAATTACCCGTGAGTACGAAGCCGTGGCGATTGGTCATATGACGGCAGGCGGAACCGTTGAGGAACCGATTAGCCGCCACCCGACCAAGCGTACGCACATGGCGGTACACCCGATGGGGAAACCGGCGGTGACGCACTATCGCATTATGGAACACTTCCGTGTGCACACGCGTCTGCGGCTGCGTCTGGAAACCGGACGTACGCACCAGATCCGCGTGCACATGGCGCATATCACCCATCCGCTGGTGGGCGATCAGGTCTACGGCGGTCGTCCGCGTCCACCGAAAGGCGCTTCTGACGAATTTATCTCCGTTCTGCGTAAGTTCGATCGTCAGGCGCTTCACGCGACTATGCTGCGTTTATATCACCCAATTTCAGGTATCGAAATGGAATGGTACGCACCGATTCCACAAGATATGGTGCAATTGATTGAAGTGATGCGCGCTGATTTCGAAGAACATAAGGATGATATTGCCTGGCTATGAGTAAGCTAATTGTCCCGCAGTGGCCGATACCGCAAGGTGTTGTGGCGTGTAGTTCTACCCGTATTGGCGGTGTTAGCATGCCGCCTTATGATTCGCTGAATCTGGGCGCCCATTGCGGCGACAACCCGGAGCATGTTGAAGAGAACCGCAAGCGGCTGTTTGCTGCGGGCAATCTGCCGTCAAAGCCAGTCTGGCTGGAGCAGGTCCACGGTAAGGATGTCCTGAAACTGACCGGCGAGCCTTATGCCTCCAAACGTGCGGATGCTTCTTACAGCAATACGCCGGGCACCGTGTGTGCAGTGATGACGGCCGACTGTCTGCCGGTGCTGTTTTGCAATCGCGCTGGAACGGAAGTCGCGGCGGCACATGCGGGTTGGCGCGGATTATGCGCAGGCGTGCTGGAAGAGACGGTGGCGTGTTTTGCCGACAAACCTGAAAACATTATTGCCTGGCTAGGCCCGGCGATTGGCCCGAACGCGTTTGAAGTGGGAGCAGAAGTTCGCGCAGCGTTCATGGCGAAAGATCCGCAAGCGGACCTCGCATTTGTACCGCATGGTGATAAATATCTGGCGAATATTTACCAGCTTGCGCGTCAGCGTCTGGCAAATATCGGAGTAGAGAACATCTACGGTGGCGACCGTTGCACCTTCAGCGAAAGTGAGACGTTCTTCTCTTATCGTCGCGACAATACCACGGGTCGTATGGCAAGTTTTATTTGGCTGATATAACCTAAAGAATCAAGACGATCCGGTACGTGTAATTTTCTTTTCACATAATTCAGGTCATTCACCTTGAATAATTGAGGGATGACCTCATTTAATCTCCAGTAGCAATTTTGACCTGTTATGGGAGGAGTTATGCGTCTGGATCGTCTTACTAATAAATTCCAGCTTGCTCTTGCCGATGCCCAGTCACTCGCATTGGGGCACGACAATCAATTCATCGAACCACTTCATCTAATGAGCGCCTTGCTGAATCAGGAAGGGGGATCGGTACGTCCTTTATTAACGTCTGCTGGCATTAATGCTGGCCAGTTACGTACAGCCATTGACCAGGCGTTGAGCCGGTTGCCGCAGGTAGAAGGTACCGGCGGTGATGTGCAACCTTCTCAGGATCTGGTGCGTGTACTGAATCTTTGCGACAAGCTGGCGCAAAAACGTGGGGACAACTTTATTTCGTCAGAACTGTTCGTACTGGCGGCGCTTGAGTCACGCGGTACGCTGACCGATTTACTAAAATCAGCAGGTGCGACGACCGCGAATATCACTCAGGCAATTGAACAAATGCGTGGAGGTGAAAGCGTGAATGACCAGGGGGCAGAAGACCAACGTCAGGCCTTGAAAAAATATACCGTCGACCTGACCGAACGTGCCGAGCAGGGCAAACTCGATCCGGTTATCGGGCGTGATGAAGAAATTCGCCGTACCATTCAGGTACTGCAGCGTCGTACTAAAAATAACCCGGTGTTAATCGGCGAACCAGGTGTTGGTAAAACGGCCATCGTTGAAGGGCTGGCCCAACGAATTATCAATGGTGAAGTGCCGGAAGGCTTAAAAGGTCGCCGTGTGCTGGCGCTGGATATGGGCGCGCTGGTGGCTGGGGCCAAATATCGTGGTGAGTTTGAAGAACGCTTAAAAGGCGTGCTGAACGATCTCTCGAAACAGGAAGGCAATGTCATCCTGTTTATTGATGAGCTGCATACCATGGTTGGGGCGGGTAAAGCCGATGGCGCAATGGACGCCGGGAACATGCTGAAACCTGCGCTGGCACGCGGGGAACTGCACTGTGTAGGCGCAACAACGCTTGATGAATATCGCCAGTACATCGAAAAAGATGCGGCACTGGAACGTCGTTTCCAGAAAGTATTTGTAGCCGAACCTTCAGTAGAAGACACCATCGCGATTCTGCGTGGCCTGAAAGAACGTTATGAGCTGCACCACCATGTGCAGATCACTGACCCGGCGATTGTTGCGGCAGCTACGCTGTCTCACCGCTATATTGCCGATCGTCAGTTGCCGGACAAAGCTATCGACCTTATCGATGAGGCGGCATCCAGCATTCGTATGCAGATTGACTCCAAGCCGGAGGAACTCGACAGACTCGACCGCCGTATTATCCAGCTCAAACTGGAACAGCAGGCATTAATGAAAGAGTCTGATGAGGCGAGTAAAAAACGTCTCGATATGCTCAACGAAGAGCTGGACGATAAAGAGCGCCAGTATTCTGAATTAGAAGAAGAGTGGAAAGCTGAAAAAGCATCCCTTTCGGGAACGCAAACTATCAAGGCTGAGCTGGAGCAGGCGAAAATCGCCATCGAACAGGCGCGTCGTGTCGGCGACCTGGCGCGGATGTCTGAACTGCAGTACGGCAAAATTCCTGAACTGGAAAAACAGCTGGAAGCAGCCACCCAGTCTGAAGGAAAAACCATGCGTCTGCTGCGTAATAAAGTCACGGATGCAGAAATTGCAGAAGTGCTGGCGCGCTGGACCGGGATCCCGGTTGCTCGCATGCTGGAAGGCGAACGGGAAAAACTGTTGCGTATGGAGCAGCAGTTGCACAGCCGCGTGATTGGCCAGAACGAAGCGGTGGAAGCCGTTTCTAACGCCATCCGTCGTAGCCGTGCTGGCTTGTCCGATCCGAATCGCCCGATTGGTTCGTTCTTGTTCCTCGGCCCAACCGGTGTCGGTAAAACTGAACTGTGCAAAGCGCTGGCAAACTTTATGTTCGACAGTGATGATGCCATGGTGCGTATCGATATGTCCGAGTTTATGGAGAAACACTCGGTGTCTCGTCTGGTCGGGGCGCCTCCGGGATATGTCGGCTATGAGGAAGGTGGATATCTGACAGAAGCGGTACGTCGTCGTCCTTACTCTGTCATCCTGCTGGATGAAGTGGAGAAAGCGCACCCGGATGTGTTCAATATTCTGTTGCAGGTGCTTGATGATGGTCGTCTGACTGACGGGCAGGGGAGAACGGTCGACTTCCGTAATACGGTTGTCATCATGACCTCGAACCTGGGGTCCGATCTGATTCAGGAACGCTTCGGTGAGCTGGACTACGGCCACATGAAGGATATGGTCCTGGGCGTCGTGAGCCATAATTTCCGCCCGGAATTCATCAACCGTATAGATGAAGTTGTTGTATTCCATCCGTTGGGTGAGCAGCACATTGCTTCTATTGCACAGATCCAACTGCAACGTCTGTACAAACGTCTGGAAGAGCGTGGCTATGAAATCCATATCTCTGACGAGGCGCTTAAACTGCTGAGTGCGAATGGTTACGATCCGGTGTATGGCGCACGTCCACTCAAACGTGCTATCCAGCAACAGATCGAAAACCCGCTGGCGCAGCAAATTCTGTCTGGTGAGCTGATTCCTGGCAAAACGATTCGGCTGGAAGTGAATGACGATCGCATTGTGGCAGTGCAGTAAGTCACAAAACGACAATAAACGAGCCCTGCGGGGCTCGTTTTTGTTTAAAAACAAAGCAAAAATCAATGTAATGGTTGAAAAGTAGTCGCTTGATAAGTTTTTTGTATTTTTAACTTGTCAGCCTGAAATAACTCCCTATAATGCGCCTCCACTGACACGGAACAACGGATTACAAACCGCCGGGTCAGCGGAGAAAAGCGAAAATAAACGCTTGACTCTGTAGCGGGATGGCGTAATATGCACACCCCGCGCCGCTGAGAAAAAGCGAAGCGGCACTGCTCTTTAACAATTTATCAGACAATCTGTGTGGGCACTCGAAGATACGGATTCTTAACGTCGCAAGACGAAAAATGAATACCAAGTCTCTGAGTGAACACGTAATTCATTACGAAGTTTAATTCACGAGCATCAAACTTAAATTGAAGAGTTTGATCATGGCTCAGATTGAACGCTGGCGGCAGGCCTAACACATGCAAGTCGAACGGTAGCACAGAGGAGCTTGCTCCTTGGGTGACGAGTGGCGGACGGGTGAGTAATGTCTGGGAAACTGCCCGATGGAGGGGGATAACTACTGGAAACGGTAGCTAATACCGCATAATGTCGCAAGACCAAAGAGGGGGACCTTCGGGCCTCTTGCCATCGGATGTGCCCAGATGGGATTAGCTAGTAGGTGGGGTAACGGCTCACCTAGGCGACGATCCCTAGCTGGTCTGAGAGGATGACCAGCCACACTGGAACTGAGACACGGTCCAGACTCCTACGGGAGGCAGCAGTGGGGAATATTGCACAATGGGCGCAAGCCTGATGCAGCCATGCCGCGTGTATGAAGAAGGCCTTCGGGTTGTAAAGTACTTTCAGCGAGGAGGAAGGTGTTGTGGTTAATAACCGCAGCAATTGACGTTACTCGCAGAAGAAGCACCGGCTAACTCCGTGCCAGCAGCCGCGGTAATACGGAGGGTGCAAGCGTTAATCGGAATTACTGGGCGTAAAGCGCACGCAGGCGGTCTGTCAAGTCGGATGTGAAATCCCCGGGCTCAACCTGGGAACTGCATCCGAAACTGGCAGGCTAGAGTCTTGTAGAGGGGGGTAGAATTCCAGGTGTAGCGGTGAAATGCGTAGAGATCTGGAGGAATACCGGTGGCGAAGGCGGCCCCCTGGACAAAGACTGACGCTCAGGTGCGAAAGCGTGGGGAGCAAACAGGATTAGATACCCTGGTAGTCCACGCCGTAAACGATGTCGACTTGGAGGTTGTGCCCTTGAGGCGTGGCTTCCGGAGCTAACGCGTTAAGTCGACCGCCTGGGGAGTACGGCCGCAAGGTTAAAACTCAAATGAATTGACGGGGGCCCGCACAAGCGGTGGAGCATGTGGTTTAATTCGATGCAACGCGAAGAACCTTACCTACTCTTGACATCCACGGAACTTGGCAGAGATGCCTTGGTGCCTTCGGGAACCGTGAGACAGGTGCTGCATGGCTGTCGTCAGCTCGTGTTGTGAAATGTTGGGTTAAGTCCCGCAACGAGCGCAACCCTTATCCTTTGTTGCCAGCGATTCGGTCGGGAACTCAAAGGAGACTGCCAGTGATAAACTGGAGGAAGGTGGGGATGACGTCAAGTCATCATGGCCCTTACGAGTAGGGCTACACACGTGCTACAATGGCATATACAAAGAGAAGCGACCTCGCGAGAGCAAGCGGACCTCATAAAGTATGTCGTAGTCCGGATTGGAGTCTGCAACTCGACTCCATGAAGTCGGAATCGCTAGTAATCGTGGATCAGAATGCCACGGTGAATACGTTCCCGGGCCTTGTACACACCGCCCGTCACACCATGGGAGTGGGTTGCAAAAGAAGTAGGTAGCTTAACCTTCGGGAGGGCGCTTACCACTTTGTGATTCATGACTGGGGTGAAGTCGTAACAAGGTAACCGTAGGGGAACCTGCGGTTGGATCACCTCCTTACCTTAAAGAACCGACCTTTGTAGTGCTCACACAGATTGTCTGATGAAAAGTAAATAGCAAGGCGTCTTGCGATTGAGACTTCAGTGTCCCCTTCGTCTAGAGGCCCAGGACACCGCCCTTTCACGGCGGTAACAGGGGTTCGAATCCCCTAGGGGACGCCACTTGCTGGTATGTGTGAGTGAAAGTCGCCGACCGAAGTATCTCAAAACAGACTTTCGAGTCTCGTTTGAGATATTTGCTCTTTAAAAATCTGGATCAAGCTGAAAATTGAAACGACACACTGTTTCATTTCTCCGTAAACAAGAAATGAAAAGCGGTGTGTCCGAGTCTCTCAAATTTTCGCAACACTGAAGTGTTTTACGAAACATCTTCGGGTTGTGAGGTTAAGCGACTAAGCGTACACGGTGGATGCCCTGGCAGTCAGAGGCGATGAAGGACGTGCTAATCTGCGATAAGCGTCGGTAAGGTGATATGAACCGTTATAACCGGCGATTTCCGAATGGGGAAACCCAGTGTGATTCGTCACACTATCATTACGTGAATACATAGCGTAATGAAGCGAACCGGGGGAACTGAAACATCTAAGTACCCCGAGGAAAAGAAATCAACCGAGATTCCCCCAGTAGCGGCGAGCGAACGGGGAGCAGCCCAGAGTCTGAATCAGCATGTGTGGTAGTGGAACGGTCTGGAAAGTCCGGCGATACAGGGTGATAGCCCCGTACACAAAAGTGCATGTGTTGTGAACTCGAAGAGTAGGGCGGGACACGTGGTATCCTGTCTGAATATGGGGGGACCATCCTCCAAGGCTAAATACTCCTGACTGACCGATAGTGAACCAGTACCGTGAGGGAAAGGCGAAAAGAACCCCGGCGAGGGGAGTGAAAAAGAACCTGAAACCGTGTACGTACAAGCAGTGGGAGCCTCTTTATGGGGTGACTGCGTACCTTTTGTATAATGGGTCAGCGACTTATATTCTGTAGCAAGGTTAACCGAATAGGGGAGCCGAAGGGAAACCGAGTCTTAACTGGGCGTTAAGTTGCAGGGTATAGACCCGAAACCCGGTGATCTAGCCATGGGCAGGTTGAAGGTTGGGTAACACTAACTGGAGGACCGAACCGACTAATGTTGAAAAATTAGCGGATGACTTGTGGCTGGGGGTGAAAGGCCAATCAAACCGGGAGATAGCTGGTTCTCCCCGAAAGCTATTTAGGTAGCGCCTCGTGAATTCATCTTCGGGGGTAGAGCACTGTTTCGGCTAGGGGGTCATCCCGACTTACCAACCCGATGCAAACTGCGAATACCGAAGAATGTTATCACGGGAGACACACGGCGGGTGCTAACGTCCGTCGTGAAGAGGGAAACAACCCAGACCGCCAGCTAAGGTCCCAAAGTCATGGTTAAGTGGGAAACGATGTGGGAAGGCACAGACAGCCAGGATGTTGGCTTAGAAGCAGCCATCATTTAAAGAAAGCGTAATAGCTCACTGGTCGAGTCGGCCTGCGCGGAAGATGTAACGGGGCTAAACCATGCACCGAAGCTGCGGCAGCGACACTATGTGTTGTTGGGTAGGGGAGCGTTCTGTAAGCCGTTGAAGGTGGCCTGTGAGGGTTGCTGGAGGTATCAGAAGTGCGAATGCTGACATAAGTAACGATAATGCGGGTGAAAAACCCGCACGCCGGAAGACCAAGGGTTCCTGTCCAACGTTAATCGGGGCAGGGTGAGTCGACCCCTAAGGCGAGGCCGAAAGGCGTAGTCGATGGGAAACAGGTTAATATTCCTGTACTTGGTGTTACTGCGAAGGGGGGACGGAGAAGGCTATGTTAGCCGGGCGACGGTTGTCCCGGTTTAAGCATGTAGGCGGAGATTCCAGGTAAATCCGGAGTCTTGTTAACGCTGAGGTGTGATGACGAGGCACTACGGTGCTGAAGTAACAAATGCCCTGCTTCCAGGAAAAGCCTCTAAGCATCAGGTAACACAAAATCGTACCCCAAACCGACACAGGTGGTCAGGTAGAGAATACCAAGGCGCTTGAGAGAACTCGGGTGAAGGAACTAGGCAAAATGGTGCCGTAACTTCGGGAGAAGGCACGCTGATATGTAGGTGAAGTGATTTACTCATGGAGCTGAAATCAGTCGAAGATACCAGCTGGCTGCAACTGTTTATTAAAAACACAGCACTGTGCAAACACGAAAGTGGACGTATACGGTGTGACGCCTGCCCGGTGCCGGAAGGTTAATTGATGGGGTTATCCGTAAGGAGAAGCTCTTGATCGAAGCCCCGGTAAACGGCGGCCGTAACTATAACGGTCCTAAGGTAGCGAAATTCCTTGTCGGGTAAGTTCCGACCTGCACGAATGGCGTAATGATGGCCAGGCTGTCTCCACCCGAGACTCAGTGAAATTGAACTCGCTGTGAAGATGCAGTGTACCCGCGGCAAGACGGAAAGACCCCGTGAACCTTTACTATAGCTTGACACTGAACACTGGTCCTTGATGTGTAGGATAGGTGGGAGGCTTTGAAGTGTGGACGCCAGTCTGCATGGAGCCAACCTTGAAATACCACCCTTTAATGGCTGGTGTTCTAACGTAGACCCGTAATCCGGGTTGCGGACAGTGTCTGGTGGGTAGTTTGACTGGGGCGGTCTCCTCCTAAAGAGTAACGGAGGAGCACGAAGGTTAGCTAATCCTGGTCGGACATCAGGAGGTTAGTGCAAAGGCATAAGCTAGCTTGACTGCGAGAGTGACGGCTCGAGCAGGTGCGAAAGCAGGTCTTAGTGATCCGGTGGTTCTGAATGGAAGGGCCATCGCTCAACGGATAAAAGGTACTCCGGGGATAACAGGCTGATACCGCCCAAGAGTTCATATCGACGGCGGTGTTTGGCACCTCGATGTCGGCTCATCACATCCTGGGGCTGAAGTAGGTCCCAAGGGTATGGCTGTTCGCCATTTAAAGTGGTACGCGAGCTGGGTTTAGAACGTCGTGAGACAGTTCGGTCCCTATCTGCCGTGGGCGCTGGAGAATTGAGGGGGGCTGCTCCTAGTACGAGAGGACCGGAGTGGACGCATCACTGGTGTTCGGGTTGTCATGCCAATGGCATTGCCCGGTAGCTAAATGCGGAAGAGATAAGTGCTGAAAGCATCTAAGCACGAAACTTGCCCCGAGATGAGTTCTCCCTGACCCTTTAAGGGTCCTGAAGGAACGTTGAAGACGACGACGTTGATAGGTCGGGTGTGTAAGCGTAGCGATACGTTGAGCTAACCGATACTAATGAACCGTGAGGCTTAACCTTACAACGCCGAAGATGTTTTGGCGAAAGAGACATCGAAATTCAGCTTGATTACAGATTACATCGACAGACCCGAGAGGTATGTTGATAAACAGAATTTGCCTGGCGGCTGTAGCGCGGTGGTCCCACCTGACCCCATGCCGAACTCAGAAGTGAAACGCCGTAGCGCCGATGGTAGTGTGGGGTCTCCCCATGCGAGAGTAGGGAACTGCCAGGCATCAAATAAGTGAAGAAGCCCATCCTGCCGGATGGGCTTTTTTGCGTCTGCAGGGAGTGAAAACTGCCGGAGGCAGCGTACCGTTTTATCCAGCCCATAAAAGCCCACTCTATTTCAAACCGATTTTTCTCTTTCTCGAACATATCTGAATCCTTTCTCTGCTAATGAAAATCGTGATCTTTCTCTCATAATAAATTATAACAATTATATAACATTTATTTCACCAAAAAAGACACAACCACCATTGATAAATTAATGCAATCGTTGGCAGGGGTACAATTCTAATGGCTGATAGCAGTGTAACTGAGAACGGGGCGCTGGCAGACGGCGATACTCGGCGTCGTATATGGGCGATTGTCGGAGCATCGTCAGGGAATCTGGTCGAATGGTTTGATTTCTATATCTATTCTTTCTGCTCTCTCTATTTTGCTCATATCTTTTTTCCATCAGGAAACACCACCACGCAACTCTTACAAACAGCCGGAGTTTTTGCTGCAGGCTTTCTGATGCGACCGATTGGCGGCTGGCTGTTTGGTCGCATCGCGGATAAGCACGGGCGTAAAAAGTCGATGCTGCTGTCAGTTTGTATGATGTGTATGGGATCGCTGGTGATCGCTTGTCTTCCGGGATATGAAACCATCGGTACCTGGGCTCCTGCTCTATTGCTGCTGGCTAGGTTATTTCAGGGGCTGTCTGTGGGTGGTGAATACGGGACCAGCGCTACCTATATGAGTGAAGTAGCAGTTGAAGGTAAGAAAGGTTTTTATGCTTCCTTCCAGTACGTGACGTTAATCGGCGGGCAGTTACTGGCACTGCTGGTTGTGGTCATATTACAGCAAACGTTAGAAGACTCAGCGCTGAGATCGTGGGGTTGGCGTATTCCATTTGCGTTGGGCGCCGTGCTGGCTATTGTTGCGTTATGGCTACGTCGACAGTTGGATGAAACCTCGAAACAGGACGTTCGTGCGCTGAAAGAAGCTGGCTCTCTGAAAGGTCTGTGGCGTAATCGCAAAGCCTTCATCATGGTGCTTGGCTTTACCGCTGCTGGCTCGCTGTGTTTTTACACGTTCACAACTTACATGCAGAAGTACCTGGTTAACACTGCCGGTATGCATGCCAACGTAGCCAGTGGGATTATGACGGCGGCACTGTGTGTGTTTATGCTGGTGCAACCGTTGTTCGGTGCCTTGTCAGATAAAATTGGCCGACGTACTTCAATGCTGTGTTTTGGCGCGTTGGCCGCGATTTTCACCGTCCCCATTCTGACAGCGTTGCAAAGCGTGACGTCTCCGTATATGGCGTTTGCTCTGGTGATGTGTGCCTTGCTAATTGTGAGTTTCTATACGTCAATCAGCGGTATTCTGAAGGCCGAGATGTTCCCGGCACAGGTGCGCGCTCTGGGGGTTGGATTATCTTATGCGGTGGCCAATGCTCTGTTTGGTGGCTCAGCCGAATATGTTGCGTTATCCCTGAAGTCTGTCGGTATGGAAACAACATTCTTCTGGTACGTTACAGCACTGGCAATAGTCGCATTTTTGGTATCGCTGATGCTGCATGGGAAGGGGAAAGGTCTGCGCCTCTAGTGATGTGCCAGTTGCCAGACCGCATAGCCGGTAGACGCACCTGCAACATCCCAGGCGAAGTCTTTCCAGCTCCAGCCGCTCCCAGCGGGACGGCTGTCCCATAACTCTTTTGATGCGCCCAGGCTGACAGAGAACATCAGGCCGATAGCCGCGCTGCGATCGCGGCTGTTGCCCTGATGTTGAGCATATTCGTTTCCAGCTGCGGAGAGCATAGCGGAGGCGATAAAGTGTTGAGCCTTGTCTTGTCCGCTCCAGCGGTCGTTTGCCATGTGGCTGCAGCCAGAAATGGCCAGAATACTGAAAAGAATAAACAAGCGCACCGTTGCCTCCATAGGAAAAACCCCGTCACTTGACGGGGTCTTGGTTACAGAATACGGCTAATTAGTCTGTCGATACGGATACGGCGTAGTCGACGGATGAGCTTACGCACTTTGACTGGATAGTCGGCAATGCTTTGCAGGTCGCGATAGTGCTTAACGACGGTAGTATGTGTGCGAATAAGCTCCAGCTCTTTATCGCGCTGGGGAGTCAGCTCTTGCTTCGGATCGTGGATAAGGATGGCGTTTTCCAGATCCAGACGCCAGGCGCGAGGGTTAAGGTTGTTGCCGGTGAGCAGCATCCATTTATCATCAACCCACATGCCTTTCAGATGATAGGTGTTGTCATCATCTTTCCATAAGCGCACGACCAGTTGGTCGGTATTTACGTAATATTGCAGTCTGCTCAGGAAACGGCGCAGGTTAATTTCATACAGGTAGGGCAGCGCGCCGATGATTTTAAATGGCTCATCTTCTGGAATGAAAAAGTCGTTGGCGGTTTTATCACCGACAATGATCTCGACCTTTTTGCCTTCACGCAGCAGCTGAATGATATTGCGCACCAGTATAGCGGGCAGGTTGAAATAAGGGGTACAGATTGTGAGCTTGTGCTCCGCGCAGGGCATAAGGTGGAAAATGGTCTTATTTAACAGACTGGATTTTCCAAGGCCTACCAGAGGCGTTACCGAAAGCTGTTCATTATCCGCATCACCCTGAAAATGGAATGACGCATCGCGCAGTTCCTGACGGTACAGGCGGATGTCGTTTTTAATTTCCGGGCTTTTAGGGCGATTAATATCATCAAGGCGATTAACGCCGCGACCGTTCATCAGGTTCTGCGTGACCCAATCGAACATGATATCGGCCATTTGCGCGTTGCGAATCAACTGATAACGGTCATAGCGATATTTATCATGCTGATGCAGATAAACATCATTCAGGCTGGCCCCGCTATACAGGACGCTGTCATCGATGATAAAGCCTTTAAAATGCAGGACGCCAAGCGCTTCTCGGGTGTTAATCGGAACACCGTAGACAGGAATATCAATACCTGGGTTTTCTTGTGCCATTCGGCAATACCAGTCAGCGTTGGTATTCGATGCCGCAGCACCAATACGTCCGCGCTGGGCTCGGTGCCAGTCGACAAGCACCCGGACATCCAGTTCAGGACGCTGCCGTTTTGCCGCATAGAGCGCGTCGAGTATGCCTTTGCCACCGTCATCCTGTTCCAGGTACAGCGCAATAATGCAGATCCGTCGCGTCGCGCTGGCTATTTTTTCCAGCAGAGTCTCCCTGAAATTAGCGGGAGCATAAAAGAAATCTACATCATCAACTGACTGAGAAATCTTGGGTAGTTGGGCAAGGTGTTGTTGATGTTTATTACGCTTAAATTTTGACAACATCACAGTGCATTTCTTCTCTGTTCATTGAAGGGTCCTCTGTGCTATGCAGACGACATAAGCGGGTAATGATACCACCAGTACCTATTAATGTGGTCAACATTTCCAGTACCTTACTCACGATTCCTCAAATTGGGCCAGATTAAGCGTTAGCCCAACAATTCCCTCTTCGAGTTGGACGTCAACAGCGAACCCGAGTTTCCGGGCCAGGGCGACCATCCCACGATTGTTTGGCATCGTAATACCATTCAAACGTCTAAGTCCGTGATCTCGGGTATATGCAATTAATTTTTCCATCAATCGGCGACCCAGTCCAAGCCCTTTGAGATCTGAACGAACCAGCACGGCGAACTCGGCGTCAATGTTATCAGGATCCGAGATTGCTCGCGTTACGCCGAGGATCTCTTGCTGATTGTTTTTACAGCGTACCGCAACAAAGGCCATTTCCCGATCGTAGTCGATCTGCGTCATATTGGCTAAATCTTCGTGGGTAAATTCGTTGATCTCACTGAAATAGCGATAATAAAGATCTTCTTTTGTTACCTGAGAAATGAACTGCTGCAGATGAGGTTCATCCTCGGGCAAAATAGGGCGGAACAAGCAACGCTCGCCGTTCTTCAACTCCACCCATTCTTCAAGCTGATGGGGGTAGGGACGTATAGCCAGTCTGCTTTCGTTATCGCCCGTGAAAGGGGCAATGTCCAGCGTGACATCCAGCGCGGTAAATTCACCGGCGGAGGCCAACAGCGGATGAATATCCAGACGCTGAATTTCCGGGCAATCGACGATCAGATTGGAGACCTGCACCAGAAGCTGACTTAACCCGGCGATATCCAATGGGCGTAATGCGCTGCGAGCGCGGATCTTTTTATTTTTGATCCCCTGGATCACCAGATAACGCGCCAGATTCATGTTCAATGGCGGCAACGCCACCACGGCTTGCTCTTCTGGTCGCCACTCAACTCCGCCTTCACCAAGCATAATCAACGGGCCAAATACCGGGTCATGTTCAACGACGACGCGCAGCTCCTGAGCGCCAGCGCGATTCGCCATACTTTGTACTAATAAACCGTGAATGCGCGCCTGCGGCCAGGCCATTTTTACCCGATCAAAAATCGCATTGGCTGCCTGCTGCACCTCTGTTGCCGTTCGCAGGTAGAGCATTACCCCCTGAACTTCTGATTTATGTGGGATATCAGGAGAACGCAGCTTTAGCGCCACCGGGTAACCGATTTGCTCCGCGATGTGTACGGCTTCAGCGCTGTCGCTGGCGATCCACGTCGGCAGTGTGTGTAAGCCATAGGCTTGTAAAATCGGCTGCACTTCATGGGTATCCAGCGACGTTGCTCCTTCAGCAATCGCCTGCTGTAACAGATTATGCGCCTCGGCGGTATTGGTGGTCAGGTAGTCGGGCAGCGCAGGGGTTTCCCGCAGTTGCTTCTGGTTACGCCGGTACTCCACCATATGCATAAACGCGGTGATGGTGCCTTCTGGCGTGCGGTAGGTAGGTAATCCGGCTTCGCTAAACAGTCTACGGGCTTCCTGGGAGGAAAACTCTCCGCACCAGTTGGTCAGTAACGAGACGAACTTACCGCGGGGATGACGTTTTACCGCCTCGATTAACGCTTGCGCGCTTTCTGTTCCCGGGGCGGCTGCGCTGGGTGAGTGAATCACCATCAGTGCGTCGAAATCCTGGCTGGCGAGCAAGATATCCAGCGTCTTAACGTAGTGTTCGCTGCTGGCGTCGTCACGCAGATCCAGTGGGTTGGCGATATCAATATGTTCAGGTAGCGCATCGCGTAATTTCTGGCAGGTATCTTCACTCAATGTCGCCAACTTGCCATTTTTTGACCACAGCTCATCTAATGCCAGTGCGGCAGGCGCGGCCCCATTGCTGATGATCATCAGCCTGTCGCCGCGCAGTGGACGCATGTGGCTCAGGGTTTCTACCGCAGAGAACAGCTCGTGAGTGTCTTGTACGCGTAATAAACCGGCGCGCTGGATAGCTGCGTCCCACGCTGGGTCCATCCCTGCGCTGGTATGCAATAAACGCTGCGCCGCCGGGCTGCGACCGCTCTTAATCACCAGAATGGGTTTATTGCGCGAGGCGCTACGGGCGGCGGAGACAAAGCGCCGGGCATCACTTAAATGTTCGAGATACAGTAATATCGCGCTGGTTTTACTGTCGCGCGCCAGGTAATCCAGCAGTTCATCAACGTCGATATCCAGGCTGTCGCCCAGCGCGATGAACCAGGAAAAACCCATGTCGCGCTGTTGCGCCCAGTCCAGAATGGTGTTGGAAATCGCCGCTGACTGGGAAATAAATGCCAACTTACCGCGCTTGATGGGGACGGGGGAAAAGCTGGCGTTAAGCCCCTGCCAGGGCGCGAGAAGTCCCAGGCTGTTTGGGCCGAGGAGACGTATGTTGTAGCGTGCGGCGCAGGCCAACAATTCCAGGTGCTGCGATGCGGGAGCTGAAAGAATAATGCAGGTTTTACAGCCTTTCTCGCCAAGCACTTCGAGTAATGCCAGGTTGCGGCTGGCATTGGTGCACAACACGGCAAGGTCTGGGCTAAAAGGCAGGCTGTTGATATTGGGCCAGGCCAGGACGCCCAACACCGCTTTCCATGCTGGCGTCACTGGTAAAACAGGTCCATTGAAACCGCCGGCAAGCAGGTTACGCATCATCAGGTAACCTGCGCGATTAGGCTTCATTGACGCCCCAATCACCGCAATGGATTTCGGTCGCAGTAGTGCTTCCAGACCACGCTGACTCATATCGGCTTCCTTAATGACACCAGTGACCGAATGATTTTAAACGCTTTCTGGCGAGTCTGCTGTGACGCTTCCCTGATGTTGAGTTTTTCCTGCCAGGTAGCGGGTTTTAAAGCGAGTGAAATGATCGCTCAACCCCTCCGCGGCTTGCGTATCGCCCGCCAGATCCAACAACGCGATGGCCACTTCGGCAGTACAGTATTGCCCTTCGGCGTGAATGCCACGCAGGTGGTAAGCGGAAAGTCGTGATAAATCAACGGAGATCACCGGCAGGTTATCAAGGTACGGGCTTTTACGGAACATTTTACGTGCTTCAGGCCAGGTACCATCAAGCATGATAAACAACGGCGGTTTACCGGCTGGTGGAGCGAAAATCACTTCACGCTCTTCGCCCGCATAGGATGCCGGGAATACAACCATCGGCTGGTAATCCGGATTTTTCACCAGTTCGAGCAGCGCCTGTGGCGGTTCGGTGCGTGACCACTGAAAAGCCGTGGTATCGGGCAAAATATCGGCAATCAAACGTCCCGTATTGCTGGGCTTCATCGGCTCGGTATCAAACATCACCAGACAAAAGCGGCTTTTGGCCTCAGACGGCACCAGCGTTGCGCACAAGCAGAGCTTCAGTGGCAGCAGGCAGCGCTGACAGCGGCGAATGCGATTACCTCGGGCAAGGAAAGGGCGCGTGGCGCGCGCGAGGCGCTCAGCGCGTAACTGAAGAACAGCGTTATCGGTCATGGGAGAACACGTTGAAAAACGCTATTGTCGCAGAGGTGAAAACGGGGCACAAGATGCGCCCCGTAGAGATTATAATGATTCGTTAAGCCAGCTATCAAACGGGGCTTTAGGTACAGCGCCATTAAGCATGTCGACGATTTCACCTTTTCTGAAGATCATAATGGTCGGGATGCTGCGGATACCGAAACGGGCGCTGAGTTCACGCTCGGCTTCTGTATTCACTTTAACAAAACGCACTTTACCGCTACGCTCTTCCGCGACATCTTCAAAAATCGGGGCGAAGTTACGGCATGGACCACACCAGGGGGCCCAAAAATCAACCACCACCGGGAGATCGTCTTTTAACAGTTTATCCAGTGTTTCACCGGTCGCATTGATCACCTCCCCATCAAACAGGTCGTGACCACAGCGTCCGCATTTAGCCGCTTCCTGGACACGATCGTCGGGGATGCGGTTGATAGCCTGGCAGCTGGTACAAACGGTATTCATAACTAACCTCTGGATGAGTGGAGTGGACTTCACGGCAGTAACGCCAGTATGTTTCTATTATGTTACATATTATCGGGGAGTCTGTTCTAAACAACAATGCGTTTTATTCAATGAGTACAATAGTCCTTAGCTTTTAAATGAAATAATGGCTAACGACGTGCACATCGGGTAATCTTCGCGCTTCGCGCAGAGCAGGTGGAGAAAAACATGAGCGACGAACTGAAGAATAAAAACGGCAAGGTCAAAGTGATGTACGTCCGCAGTGACGATGACTCGGATAAACGCACCCAAAATCCACGTACTGGTAAAGGCGGCGGTCGCCCCGGTACTTCCCGAGCCGAAGGCGGTCGTCGCCCTGCCCGTGATGACAGAAAGGGTCCGAACAGCGAACGTGGTCGCGAACGTGGTCGTGGCCGCGATGTAGAACGCGACCGTGGACGTGAAGATTCACCATGGCGTACCGTGTCCCGCGCACCGAATGATGATGCAGCAGACAAAGCCGATCACGGTGGTATCAGCGGCAAAAGCTTTATCGATCCTGAAGTATTACGTCGTCAGCGCGCGGAAGAAACCCGTGTTTACGGTGAGAATGCCTGTCAGGCTCTGTTCCAGAGTCGTCCGGACGCTATTGTTCGCGCCTGGTTTGTTCAGAGCGTAACCCCGCGCTTTAAAGAAGCATTACGCTGGATGGCGGCGAACCGCAAAGCCTACCACGTGGTTGACGAAGCCGAGCTGGCGAAAGCCTCCGGCACTGAACACCATGGCGGCGTTTGTTTCCTGATCAAAAAACGTAACGGTACCACTGTTAAGCAGTGGGTTGGTCAGGCCGGGGCGCAGGATTGCGTGCTGGCCCTGGAAGACATTGCTAACCCGCACAATCTGGGCGGCATGATGCGTAGCTGCGCGCACTTCGGTGTGAAAGGCGTGGTGGTACAGGATGCGGCGCTGTTGGAATCAGGTGCGGCTATCCGCACCGCTGAAGGCGGAGCTGAGCACGTTCAGCCGATCACCGGTGACAGTATTGTCGATGTGCTGGACGACTTCCGTAATGCGGGTTACACGGTAGTGATGACCTCAAGCGTGAAAGGCAAGCCGCTGTTTACTACCACGTTGCCGGAAAAAATGGTGCTGGTATTAGGGCGTGAGCGTGAGGCTCTGCCAGAAGCAGCATGCTCAGCCGACGACCTGTGCGTGGCGATAGACGGTACGGGCAACGTAGAAACGCTCAACGTTTCTGTCGCGACCGGCGTGCTGCTCGCGGAGTGGTGGCGTCAGAACAAAGCCTGATAATAAAAATGCCAGCGATTCGCTGGCATTTTTTTGTGCACAGAAAACCCCCTGCTAGGCTGGGGGTTCCGGAAAGCTTTCAGCTTTGGGCCAGTTATTAAAACCCCTTTTGATTTGTTAAAACACATTGCGGTCTGGCAACTGCAAATGTTTAACAAGAAATCAAAAGGGGGTCCCAATGGGGGACGAAAAGAGCTTAGCGCACACCCGATGGAACTGTAAATATCACATAGTTTTTGCGCCCAAATACCGGAGACAAGCATTCTACGGGGAGAAACGCAGGGCGATAGGCAGCATCTTAAGAAAGCTGTGTGAGTGGAAAAACGTGCGGATCCTGGAAGCGGAATGCTGTGCGGATCATATCCATATGCTTGTGGAAATCCCACCCAAAATAAGCGTATCCGGCTTTATGGGGTATCTGAAAGGGAAAAGCAGTCTGATGCTGTATGAACAGTTTGGGGATATGAAATTCAAGTACAGGAATAGAGAGTTCTGGTGCCGGGGATACTACGTAGATACGGTGGGTAAGAACACGGTGAAGATACAGGAATACATAAAGCACCAGCTTGCAGAAGATAAAATGGGTGAGCAGTTATCGATCGCTTATCCGGGTAGCCCGTTTACGGGCCGTAAGTAACGAAGTCTGATGCAAATGTCAGATCGTATGCGCCTGTTAGGGCGCGGCTGGTAACAGAGCCTTATAGGCGCATCCGAAAAACCTCCGGCTATGCCGGAGGATATTTATTACTCGCTTTCTGCTGGTAATACCGGCGTCCAGTCAATCGGCTTTTCACCTCGCTGTTCCAGCCACTCATTAGCCAGTACAAAATGATTGCAGCCAAAGAAACCGCGATGCGCAGAGAGCGGTGATGGGTGCGGCGCTTTCAATACATGGTGACGCTGCGCATCAATAATCGCACCTTTCTTTTGTGCGTGTGAACCCCAGAGCAGGAATACCACGCCTTCCCGATGTTGGTTAATCAGGCTGATGACTTTATCGGTAAATGTTTCCCATCCCAGACTGGCGTGCGAATGTGCCTGCCCGGCACGGACGGTAAGCACGGTGTTGAGTAACAGCACACCCTGGCGTGCCCAGCTTTCCAGATATCCGTGCGTTGGGCGTGTGAAGCCAGGAATCGTTGCTTCCAGCTCTTTGTACATGTTCAGCAACGAGGGCGGGGTGGCAATACCGGGGCGGACAGAAAACGCGAGACCGTGTGCCTGGCCCGGACCGTGGTATGGATCCTGCCCTAAGATGACGACTTTCACGTCGCCAAGTTCGGTAAAGCGAAAAGCGTTGAATACATCTTTTTGTGGCGGATAAATTGTCATACCTGACTGACGCTCGCCCGCCACAGTATGCAGCGTGTTAACAAAATAAGGCTGCTGTTTCTCTTCTGCCAGCACATCGTGCCAGGTTAATTCGGTGGCCATCTCGCTCTCCTGCGAATTTTCAATCCCCCTAGCTTAACTGCTTCTTTCGACGTCGCAAAATTCTGTACGTTTCTCAAGGGGCTACCCCTTAAAGATAGTTGAAAATTTATGTAAAAAGTTTAGCTGCGCATGTGGCGTAAGTTGATGTAAAACAATAAAATCCACCTATCACCACTTTTCATGTGTGGTTTTTATTGATTTAAATCAAAGATTCAAGGGTGTGTGAGGGGTATATATACACTCAAGCAACAATGGTTTTACCAATTGGCCGGATGACGGCCAACCGAGATCAAATAATTTTGCCGGGGAGGCATCAAATGATTACAGGTATCCAGATTACTAAAGCTGCAAATGACGACCTGCTGAACTCTTTCTGGCTGCTGGACAGCGAAAAAGGCGAAGCACGCTGCATCGTTGCGAAAGCAGGTTTCAATGCTGATGAAGTCGTTGCTGTCAGCAAACTGGGTGAAATCGAATACCGTGAAGTACCGGTAGACGTACAGCCGGAAGTCCGTGTGGAAGGTGGTCAGCACCTGAACGTGAACGTTCTGCGCCGCGAAACTCTGGAAGATGCAGTTAAGCATCCGGAAAAATATCCGCAGTTGACCATCCGTGTTTCTGGTTATGCCGTGCGTTTCAACTCTCTGACGCCAGAACAGCAGCGCGACGTTATTGCTCGTACCTTTACTGAGAGCCTGTAAGGCTCACGGGGAATAACCCCGTCTGGCAGAGAATCTGAAAGCGGAAGATGCCAACGTATCTTCCGCTTTTTTGTGCACAAAAAATGCCGGGCTAAACGGCCCGGCATTCGGTTTACTCTTTGTCGGACTGCTGAGTAGCAGCTCCGCTCGGCTTACGACGTTTGCCGATATTTTTGGCGTCGCGGTGACGTTTTTTCACCCGCGGTTTCTCTTTCTCTTTCGCTTTTTGCTCGGCGCGCTTCGCCAGCACTTTCTTGGATGGCTTACCGTTAGATTTCTCACTTGGCGCGCGCGTGGTTGGACGCAGTTCGTCGATGACGCGTGCTTTCAGTGGCTCGTCAATATAGCGGCTCGCTTTGCCGAGCAGCAGATGGTCGTGGGCTTCAACCAAAGAGATCGCAGTACCTTTACGGCCTGCACGACCGGTACGGCCAATGCGGTGCAGATAGGCATCGCCACTGCGCGGCATGTCGAAGTTAAACACGTGGCTGACGTCAGGAATATCGATCCCACGAGCGGCAACGTCGGTTGCTACCAGCACGTTCACACGACCATCGGTCAGGCGTTTGATCGCTTCATTACGTTTGTTCTGCACCATCTCGCCTTCGAGATAGCAGTTATTAATGCCCGCCTGGCGCAGCCAGCCTGCCAGCTCGTGCACACGCTCGCGTTTACGTACGAAGACAATCGAGCGGGTCGCTTCCGGCTGTTTTAACAAATGGATCAGCAGGGCAGTTTTGTGCTCGATGTCATCGGCACGGTAGTAAAACTGATGAATCTTCTTGCGTTCGCGGGTAGACGGATCCGCCGAAACTTCGACCGGATCCTCCAGCAGACGCTCAGCAAAATCTTTGATCGCATCGCCTTCCAGCGTGGCGGAGAACAGCATAGTTTGCTTACGCCAGCGGGTTTCTCCAGCGATATGCTCGATGTCCTGGGCAAAGCCCATGTCCAACATGCGGTCTGCTTCATCGAGGATTAGTGTCTCAACCGCATGACAGTCGAAGTTTTCTTCTTTAATGTACTGCAGCAGACGACCGGTAGTGGCGACCACGATGTCCTGGTTTTCGCTAAAGACTTCCATGTGGTTCATGTAAGCCACGCCGCCGGTAATCGTGGCGATATCCAGATGCGTATTCTTCGCCAGTTCACGGGCGTGTTCGGCAACCTGCATCGCCAGTTCGCGCGTCGGTGTCAAAATCAAAATGCGCGGCGGGCCAGATTTCTTGCGCGGGAAGTCGAGCAGGTGCTGCAACGCTGGCAGCAAATATGCCGCCGTTTTACCGGTGCCTGTCGGCGCAGAACCGAGTACATCACGGCCATCGAGCGCAGGCGGAATGGCGGCAGCCTGAATGGCGGTCGGGCGAGTGAAACCTTTTTCCTGGAGGGCATCCAGAAGGCTTTCATCGAGTTCAAGTTCGGAAAAAGTCGTTACAGTCATGTTCTACCTCTGAGTGGGGCGCTGATTATAGACGTTACGGCTGCAATCTTCATCTGTTTGTATGGATATACCTTCTCAGGTATTGTTTTTATCCTATGTTATCGTTTTTTTTCCAGGAAGGTTGTTCTTCATGCCCCAGTCTACATCCGTACTTAGACGTAATGGATTTACTTTTAAGCAGTTTTTTGTGGCACACGATCGTTGTGCAATGAAAGTCGGAACGGACGGCATTTTATTGGGGGCCTGGGCCCCTGTTGCTGGCGTAAAGCGGATCCTGGATATTGGTACCGGGAGCGGCCTGTTGGCGCTGATGCTGGCCCAGCGCACAGATGAAAACGTCATCATTGACGCTGTGGAGCTTGATGTTGATGCCGCGCAGCAGGCGCAGGAGAACATCGCGCAATCCCCGTGGATGCATCGCGTGAACGTTCATACGGAAGATGTGCAGCAGTGGGTACCGCGCCAGACCGTGCGCTTTGATTTGATCATCAGCAACCCTCCCTATTATGAACAGGGAGTGGAATGTGCCACGCCGCAGCGCGAGCAGGCTCGCTACACCACCACGCTCGATCATCAAGTATTGCTGACGCTGGCGGCAGACAGCATTACGGAAGAAGGTTTTTTTTGTGTGGTGTTGCCCGAACAGATTGGTAACGCATTTTCCCAGCAGGCACTGGGCATGGGCTGGCATCTGCGATTGCGCACGGATGTAGCAGAAACCGAGGCCCGACTACCGAATCGGGTACTGCTGGCATTCTCCCCGCAGGCCGGGGAGTGCTTTAGTGACAGGCTGGTGATCCGTGGGCCAGACCAACGTTACTCTGAAGGTTACACGGCGCTGACCCAGGCGTTTTATCTGTTCATGTGATGACTTAGCGGCGAGAGAATGGACGGGCCCGCCTCTGGAAGCTGTTCTGGATAATCCAGCGTATAGTGCAGGCCCCGACTCTCTTTACGCATCATCGCGCAGCGGACAATCAGCTCAGCAACCTGCACCAGATTGCGCAGTTCCAGCAAGTTGTTCGACACGCGGAAATGAGCGTAATACTCGTCGATTTCCTGTTGCAACATGGTGATACGGCGCAGGGCGCGCTCCAGACGTTTAGTTGTGCGCACGATACCGACGTAATCCCACATAAATAGCCGCAGCTCATGCCAGTTATGCTGAATCACAACCAGTTCATCCGGGTTTTCTACCCGGCTTTCATCCCAATCCGGGAGGGTGCTGACGCTGCGAGCATAAGGCATTCGCCTGTCGATATCTTCAGCCGCGGACCAGCCGTAAACCAGGCACTCCAGTAATGAGTTTGACGCCATCCGGTTGGCTCCATGCAGGCCGGTGTAACTCACTTCGCCGATCGCATACAGCCCGTCGACATCCGTACGGCCAAAGTCATCCACCATCACGCCGCCGCAGGTATAGTGCGCGGCAGGAACGATGGGAACCGGCTCTTTGGTCAAATCGATGCCCAGTCCCAGCAATTTTTCATAAATCATCGGGAAATGCTGACGAACAAATTCTTCCGGTTTATGGCTGATGTCGAGAAACATGCAGTCAGCGCCCAGGCGCTTCATTTCGTGGTCAATGGCGCGGGCAACAATATCGCGGGGAGCCAGTTCGCCACGCTCGTCAAAATCGGGCATAAAGCGCGAACCGTCCGGGCGCTTCAGATGTGCGCCTTCGCCACGCAGCGCCTCGGTTAGCAGAAAGTTGCGCGCCTGCGGATGATACAGCGCCGTCGGGTGAAACTGGTTAAATTCCAGGTTGGCGACACGGCATCCCGCACGCCAGGCCATCGCAATCCCGTCACCCGAGGAAATATCTGGATTGGTGGTGTATTGGTACACCTTTGACGCGCCGCCGGTGGCCAACACTACTGACTTGGCATGGCAGGTTTCTACGGCTTCTTTATTACGGTTCCAGATCCAGGCTCCGACAACCCGACGCGTTCCCGGCAGACCGATTTTATCGGAGACAATCAGATCGACGGCATTACTGCGCTCAAGAACCCGTATGTTGGGGTGATTTTGTGCCTGGCTGACGAGGGTGGTTTCGACTTCTTTACCGGTGGCATCCGCAGAGTGCAGAATTCGTCGATGGCTATGACCACCTTCACGGGTCAGGTGATAGCTCTCCTCACCGTTGGGCTGAACCTGCGTATCAAATAAGACGCCCTGATCGATAAGCCACTGAACGCAGGTGCGGGCATTGCTGGCGACAAATTCAACCGCATGGCGATCGCACAGGCCGGCCCCGGCAATCAGAGTATCTTCAACGTGGGAGTCGATGCTGTCGGTTTCATCAAACACCGCGGCAATACCGCCCTGGGCATAAAATGTCGAGCCTTCGCTGACCGGACCTTTGCTCAGGACAATAACCTGATGTTTTTCGGCCAGGCGCAGCGCCAGTGAGAGTCCGGCAGCCCCGCTGCCAATGATCAGCACGTCACAGGATAATTCAGGAGTCGTATTCATGATTTTTGTTTAATTTACTAAACAGTGTTTGGTCACCATAGCACCACATTGCGCGATGCTGCACGTTTTATTTTTAAATGTGTTGCAGTGACTAAACATGAAAAAAAAGCATGACGAGGACGAAATGAGCAAAAATATTTTGTGAAGCAGGCCGTTAGCACCAGATTATGTGATGAAATTAAGTGGCCGTTGGGTTACTCTGCAAGCGGTGAAATGGGCATTTCTAAACAGATAGTGCGTCGATCGGATTATGTAGACTTATAATGAGAGATAAGACCTGTCTACAACATGACAAACAAAAAACAATGCGTAACGGAACTTTACGAAACTTGAGCACTCTAAGCATTTGCTTGCTCATAGTGAAGCTGATGGAGTGGCGTTTCGAAGGCGCGTGGAAATTTGGTTTGGGGAGACTTTACCTCGGATGAGCGAGCAGTTAACGGACCAGGTCCTGGTAGAACGGGTCCAGAAGGGAGATCAGAAAGCCTTTAACCTACTGGTAGTGCGCTATCAGCATAAGGTGGCGAGTCTGGTTTCTCGCTATGTACCGTCGGGCGATGTACCCGATGTAGTACAAGAAGCATTTATCAAGGCCTATCGTGCGCTGGACTCGTTCCGGGGAGATAGTGCTTTTTATACCTGGCTGTATCGTATTGCAGTCAATACAGCGAAGAATTACCTGGTCGCTCAGGGGCGTCGTCCACCTTCCAGTGATATTGATGCGATTGAAGCAGAAAATTACGAAAGTGGCGGTGCGCTGAAAGAAATTTCGAACCCTGAGAACTTAATGTTGTCAGAAGAACTGAGACAGATAGTTTTCCGGACTATTGAGTCCCTCCCGGAAGATTTACGCATGGCAATAACTTTGCGGGAGCTGGATGGCCTGAGCTATGAAGAGATAGCCGCTATCATGGATTGTCCGGTAGGTACGGTGCGTTCACGTATCTTCCGAGCGAGGGAAGCTATTGATAATAAAGTTCAACCGCTTATCAGGCGTTGACGATAGCGGGATACTGGAAAAGGTATTAGGCATGCAGAAAGAAAAACTTTCCGCTTTAATGGATGGCGAAACGCTGGATACTGAGTTACTCAAAGAGCTGACTCAGGACCCGGAAATGCAAAAAACCTGGGAGAGTTATCACCTGATTCGCGATTCCATGCGAGGTGATACCGCCGACGTTCTCCATTTCGATATTTCCGCCCGCGTAATGGCTGCCATCCAGGATGAGCCAGTACGTCAGACGGTGCCATTGATTCCTGAGGCCCAGCCAGCACCGCACCAGTGGCAGAAAATGCCATTCTGGAAAAAAATGCGTCCATGGGCCGCGCAGCTTACCCAAATGGGTGTGGCCGCGTGTGTATCACTTGCAGTTATTGTTGGCGTCCAGCACTATAATGGGCAATCTGAAACGTCCCAGCAGCCCGAAACGCCGGTATTTAATACATTACCGATGATGGGTAAAGCCAGTCCGGTAAGCTTGGGTGTACCCTCTGACGCGACGGCCAGCGGCGGTCAGCAACAGCAGGTACAGGAGCAGCGTCGTCGTATTAATGCCATGTTGCAGGACTACGAACTGCAACGTCGACTGCACTCTGAACAGCTTCAGTTTGAGCAGGCCCAAACACAGCAAGCCGCTGTGCAGGTGCCAGGAATTCAAACTTTAGGAACGCAATCGCAGTAATGAAGCAACTTTGGTTTGCCATGTCACTTGTGGCTGGTAGCCTGTTTTTCTCTGTAAACGCCTCGGCCAATCCTGCGTCCGGGGCGTTGTTGCAGCAGATGAATCTGGCCAGCCAGTCGCTAACCTATGAGCTGTCATTTGTCAGCATCAATAAGCAGGGTGTTGAATCCCTACGTTATCGCCATGCCCGCTTGGATAACCGTCCGCTAGCGCAACTGTTGCAAATGGATGGACCGCGCCGGGAAGTGGTGCAGCGTGGCAATGAAATTAGCTATTTTGAGCCTGGTCTCGAACCGTTCACGCTGAACGGCGACTATATCGTTGACTCTCTGCCCTCTCTGATTTACACCGACTTCAAACGTCTTGCTCCCTACTATGACTTTATCTCAGTAGGTCGCACCCGCATTGCCGATCGGCTCTGTGAAGTGATCCGCGTAGTCGCCCGTGACGGTACGCGTTACAGCTATATCGTCTGGATGGACACGGAGACTAAGCTGCCGATGCGCGTCGATCTTCTCGACCGTGATGGTGAGACGCTGGAACAGTTCCGTGTTATCGCGTTTACCGTAAACAACGGCGTTAGCGATAGCATGCAGGCGCTGGCGAAAGCCAATCTACCGCCGTTGCTGTCAGTTCCTGCGGGTGAGAAAACCAACTTCAACTGGAGTCCGTCGTGGTTGCCGCAAGGCTTCAGCGAAGTTTCCAGCAGTCGACGTCCGCTGCCGACGATGGATAACATGCCGATCGAATCGCGCCTATATTCTGATGGCCTGTTCAGTTTCTCCGTGAACGTAAACCGTGCGATGCAAAACAGCGCCGATCAGCTGTTGCGAACCGGGCGTAGAACGGTTAGCACCAGCGTGCGTGATAACGCAGAAATTACGATTGTGGGCGAGCTTCCACCGCAAACGGCGAAGCGTATCGCGGACAATATTAAGTTCAGGGCTGCACAATGATTAAAGAGTGGGCGACAGTCGTCTCCTGGCAAAATGGTCTGGCGACGGTCAGCTGTGATGTTAAAGCATCATGTAGCAGCTGTGCTTCGCGGGCCGGATGCGGGAGCCGCGTGCTGAACAAACTTGGGCCGCAGACCACGCATACCATCGTGGTGCCCAGCGACGAACCCTTAGCGCCCGGTCAAAAAGTTGAACTGGGTATTGCCGAGGGTAGCCTGCTGGGTTCAGCGATGTTGGTCTACATGTCTCCGTTGGCGGGGCTCTTTCTCTTCGCGGCGCTATTCCAGGTGCTGTTTGGTTCCGACCTTGCGGCATTAAGCGGTGCCGTGCTGGGGGGCGTGGGCGGATTCCTGATTGCCCGTGGATACTCTCGTAAGCTTGCTGAGCGCGAAGCCTGGCAGCCGGTCATTCTGAACGTTGCTCTCCCACCCGATCTCATTCGCGTCGAAACCCAACAGTGATAGCTTTGCCGGATGGCGCTTGTGTCGCCATCCGGCAAAAGTTTCACCAACTTTGCAAAGTTGTTTCCAGTTCCCGCTATCCTTGCTCTATGAACATTTCCTCGCCTCAGCGTTGTAGTGTAGAATGCGGCGTTTCACTTAAACAGACGTTAAGCTCAGATCAGCGACTTCTCAGAGCCTGCTCAGGCGGGCGTAAGGCACAATAATTACACTATATGAAGAACATACGTAACTTTTCAATCATAGCTCACATCGACCACGGTAAATCGACGCTGTCTGACCGTATTATCCAGATCTGCGGTGGCCTGTCTGACCGTGAAATGGAAGCGCAGGTTCTCGACTCGATGGATCTTGAGCGTGAGCGCGGTATTACTATCAAAGCGCAGAGCGTGACGCTCGATTTCAAAGCATCTGATGGTGAAACCTATCAGCTTAACTTTATCGACACCCCGGGCCACGTTGACTTCTCGTATGAAGTTTCTCGCTCGCTTGCCGCCTGTGAAGGCGCACTGCTGGTGGTTGATGCCGGACAGGGCGTCGAAGCACAGACCCTGGCTAACTGCTATACCGCCATGGAAATGGATCTGGAAGTAGTGCCGGTACTGAACAAAATTGACCTGCCAGCCGCCGATCCTGAGCGTGTGGCGGAAGAGATCGAAGATATCGTCGGTATCGATGCGACGGATGCCGTTCGCTGCTCGGCGAAAACCGGCGTTGGCGTCACTGACGTTCTTGAACGTCTGGTGCGCGACATTCCGCCGCCGGAAGGCGACCCGGAAGGTCCGTTACAGGCGCTAATCATCGACTCCTGGTTCGATAACTACCTGGGCGTCGTATCACTGGTGCGTATTAAAAACGGCACCATGCGTAAAGGCGACAAAATTAAAGTGATGAGCACCGGTCAGGTCTATAACGCTGACCGTCTGGGTATCTTCACGCCAAAACAGGTTGACCGTACCGAGCTGAAATGCGGCGAGGTGGGTTGGTTGGTGTGTGCGATTAAAGACATCCTGGGCGCACCGGTTGGCGATACCCTGACGCAGGCGCGTAACCCGGCGGACAAGCCGCTGCCAGGCTTTAAAAAAGTGAAGCCGCAGGTTTACGCCGGTCTGTTCCCGGTGAGCTCTGACGACTACGAAAACTTCCGTGACGCGCTCGGCAAGCTGAGCCTCAACGACGCCTCCCTGTTCTATGAACCGGAAAGCTCAACCGCGCTGGGCTTCGGCTTCCGCTGTGGCTTCCTCGGTCTGCTGCACATGGAGATCATTCAGGAACGTCTGGAACGTGAATACGATCTGGATCTGATCACTACCGCGCCGACCGTAGTCTACGAAGTCGAAACCACGGCGAAAGAGACGATCTACGTCGATAGCCCGTCCAAGCTGCCGCCGTTGAACAACATTTACGAACTGCGTGAGCCGATTGCTGAGTGTCATATGCTGCTGCCGCAGGCTTACCTCGGTAACGTCATCACGCTGTGTATCGAGAAGCGCGGCGTACAGACCAACATGGTTTACCATGGTAACCAGGTGGCGCTGACCTATGAAATTCCGATGGCGGAAGTGGTACTCGACTTCTTCGACCGTCTGAAGTCAACTTCTCGCGGCTATGCGTCGCTGGACTATAACTTCAAACGTTTCCAGGCGTCTGACATGGTGCGCGTTGATGTTCTCATCAACAACGAACGTGTCGATGCGCTGGCGCTGATTACCCACCGCGACAACTCCCAGAGCCGTGGTCGTGAACTGGTCGAGAAGATGAAAGATCTGATCCCTCGCCAGCAGTTTGATATCGCGATCCAGGCGGCCATTGGTACGCACATCATCGCGCGTTCAACGGTTAAGCAGCTGCGTAAAAACGTTCTGGCGAAATGCTACGGTGGCGATATCAGCCGTAAGAAAAAGCTGCTGCAAAAACAGAAAGAGGGTAAAAAGCGCATGAAGCAGATCGGTAACGTTGAACTGCCACAGGAAGCCTTCCTCGCCATTCTGCATGTCGGTAAAGACAGCAAATAATCTTAAGGAGTTGGCATGGCGAACATGTTTGCCCTGATTCTGGTGATTGCCACACTGGTGACGGGCATTTTATGGTGCGTAGATAAATTCATCTTCGCGCCAAAACGCCGGGAGCGTCAGGCAGCAGCGCAAGCTGCTGCAGGTGATTCACTGGATGAAGCAACGCTGAAAAAAGTGGCCCCTAAGCCAGGCTGGCTGGAAACCGGGGCATCCGTTTTCCCGGTTTTAGCTATTGTGCTGGTGGTGCGTTCATTTATTTATGAGCCGTTCCAGATCCCGTCTGGTTCGATGATGCCGACACTGCTTATCGGTGACTTTATTCTGGTGGAGAAATTCGCCTACGGGATTAAAGATCCGATTTACCAGAAAACGCTGATCGAGACCGGCCATCCGAAACGCGGTGATATCGTGGTGTTTAAATACCCGGAAGATCCGCGTCTGGACTACATCAAACGTGCTGTCGGTTTACCGGGAGACAAAGTGACGTACGATCCGGTGGCGAAAGAGGTAACTATTCAGCCAGGATGCAGTTCCGGTCAGGCGTGTGAAAACGCGCTGCCGGTAACGTACTCTGATGTTCAGCCAAGTGATTTTGTGCAGACATTTGCGCGTCGTAACGGCGGTGAAGCGACCAGCGGCTTCTTTGAGGTTCCGCTGAATGAAACGAAAGATAACGGTATTCGCCTCTCCGAGCGTAAAGAAACGCTGGGTGAGGTAACGCACCGCATTCTGACCGTGCCAATCGCGCAGGATCAGGTGGGGATGTATTACCGCCAGCCAGGCCAGCAGTTGGCAACCTGGATCGTCCCGCCGGGACACTACTTCATGATGGGTGATAACCGTGACAACAGCGCGGACAGCCGTTACTGGGGATTTGTGCCGGAAGCGAATCTGGTTGGTAAAGCAACCGCTATCTGGATGAGTTTCGATAAGCAAGAAGGCGAATGGCCGACCGGTGTGCGCTTAAGCCGTATTGGTGGCATTCACTAATCGCTGATAATCGTTCACGTTGTCGTCATTATGGCGACAGCGTGAATTATTTCTCGGATAAATTCCCGCAGACTAACGACATCCCTTGTCGTTGTGTATAGAATATTCCCCCGAAGTTTGAGGTTGGCACCGACAGGTTGCCACGGCACACGAAACAGCGTTGGTTTGTGTATAAATGCATTCAGCCGAAGCGGGATAGCTAAGCGAAATGCGTATATCAGGTCTGTTTCGTGTGCTGAATTGTTGACGCATTCATTTATTGGTATCGCATGAACCCCATCGTAATTAATCGGCTTCAACGGAAGCTGGGCTACACTTTTAATCATCAGGAGCTGTTGCAGCAGGCATTAACTCACCGTAGCGCCAGCAGCAAACATAACGAGCGTTTAGAATTTTTAGGCGACTCTATTCTGAGCTTTGTTATCGCTAATGCGCTGTATCACCGTTTTCCGCGTGTGGATGAAGGTGATATGAGTCGCATGCGCGCGACGTTGGTTCGCGGCAATACGCTGGCTGAATTAGCCCGTGAGTTTGACCTCGGTGAATGTTTACGTTTGGGGCCAGGCGAGCTGAAAAGCGGCGGTTTCCGTCGTGAATCGATCCTGGCAGATACCGTTGAAGCTTTGATCGGCGGCGTCTTCCTCGACAGCGATATTCAAACCGTTGAACAACTGATCCTGAACTGGTATCAGACTCGTCTGGATGAAATTAGCCCAGGCGATAAACAAAAAGATCCGAAAACGCGCCTTCAGGAATATTTGCAGGGTCGCCACCTGCCGCTACCGTCCTATCTGGTGGTGCAGGTTCGTGGTGAAGCACACGATCAAGAATTTACTATCCACTGCCAGGTCAGCGGCCTGAGTGAACCGGTGGTTGGCACAGGTTCGAGCCGTCGTAAGGCTGAGCAGGCTGCCGCCGAACAGGCGTTGAAAAAACTGGAGCTGGAATGAGCGAAGAGAAAACTTACTGCGGATTTATTGCCATCGTCGGTCGCCCGAACGTCGGCAAATCCACCCTGTTGAATAATCTGCTTGGGCAGAAGATTTCCATAACCTCACGTAAGGCTCAGACAACACGTCACCGTATTGTTGGCATCCATACCGAAGGTGCGTATCAGGCGATTTATGTTGATACCCCGGGCCTGCATATGGAAGAAAAACGGGCGATCAACCGCCTGATGAACAAAGCGGCAAGCAGCTCGATTGGTGATGTTGAACTGGTTATTTTCGTTGTGGAAGGCACCCGCTGGACGCCGGACGACGAAATGGTGCTCAACAAGCTGCGCGACGGTAAAGCCCCGGTTATTCTGGCTGTGAACAAAGTGGACAACGTTCAGGAAAAAGCCGATTTACTGCCGCACCTGCAGTTTCTGGCAAGCCAGATGAACTTCCTTGATATTGTCCCGATTTCTGCCGAAACCGGCCTGAATGTTGATACCGTTGCGGGCATCGTGCGTAAGCACCTGCCGGAAGCCATTCATCACTTCCCGGAAGATTACATCACCGACCGTTCTCAGCGCTTTATGGCGTCTGAAATCATCCGTGAAAAGCTGATGCGTTTTCTGGGGGCTGAACTGCCGTACTCCGTTACCGTGGAGATTGAACGTTTTATCTCTAACGAACGCGGTGGTTACGATATTAACGGGCTGATCCTCGTTGAACGTGAAGGGCAGAAGAAGATGGTTATTGGCAACAAAGGGGCCAAAATTAAAACCATCGGCATCGAAGCGCGTAAAGACATGCAGGAGATGTTCGAAGCGCCCGTTCACCTCGAGCTGTGGGTGAAAGTGAAATCCGGCTGGGCCGATGACGAGCGCGCGCTGCGTAGCCTCGGTTACGGCGACGACGTCTAATTTTTCATAGGTTATGGCTTTCGAGGTGCAGGAAGGCGGCAAGACCGCAGATCCTCGGGAGCTTACTCAAGTGAGTGACTGGGGTGAGTGGGCGCAGCCAACACACCTGCAGCTTGAAAGACGGCGGGTATGATGGAAGGATGGCAACGCGCTTTTGTCCTGCATAGCCGCCCGTGGAGCGAAACCAGTCTCGTGCTGGACGTCTTCACGGAAGAATCGGGTCGTGTGCGCCTGGTGGCTAAAGGCGCACGCTCCAAACGTTCTAATCTCAAAGGCGCGCTCCAGCCTTTTACTCCGTTGTTGCTTCGCTTTGGTGGACGTGGTGAGGTCAAAACCTTACGCAGTGCCGAAGCCGTTTCTCTGGCTCTTCCTCTTAGCGGTATCACACTGTACAGCGGCTTGTATATCAACGAGCTTATCTCTCGCGTACTTGAGTATGAGACCCGCTTTTCTGAACTCTTTTTCGACTACCTGAACTGTATTCAGGCGCTGGCTGGCGCGACGGGTTCGCCAGAGCCTGCGCTGCGTCGCTTTGAGCTGGCCTTACTTGGACATCTGGGGTACGGCGTCGATTTTACCCACTGTGCGGGTAGTGGCGAGCCGGTGGACGACACCATGACCTATCGTTACCGGGAAGAAAAAGGGTTTATCGCAAGCGTAGTGATTGATAACGCCACCTTTACCGGACGCCATCTGAAAGCACTCGAATCGCGGGAATTTCCGGATGCTGATACGCTTCGCGCCGCGAAACGCTTTACCCGCATGGCGTTAAAGCCGTATCTTGGTGGTAAGCCGTTAAAAAGCCGGGAACTGTTCCGGCAATTTATGCCAAAACGCGCAGTAAAAACAAAAAATGATTAACGAGGATGGATTGCCATGGCCGAATTACTGTTAGGCGTCAACATTGACCACATTGCCACTTTACGTAATGCACGCGGCACCGCATACCCTGACCCGGTTCAGGCGGCGTTTATCGTTGAGCAGGCGGGCGCAGACGGCATTACCGTGCACCTGCGTGAAGACCGTCGCCATATTACCGATCGCGACGTGCGCATTTTGCGCCAGACGCTGGATACGCGTATGAATCTGGAAATGGCGGTAACCGAAGAGATGCTGGCGATTGCCGTTGAGACTAAGCCGCATTTTTGCTGCCTGGTGCCGGAAAAACGTCAGGAAGTGACGACTGAAGGTGGCCTGGATGTCGCTGGTCAGCGTGACAAGATGCGTGATGCCTGCAAACGCCTGGCGGACGCAGGCATTCTGGTTTCGCTGTTTATCGATGCTGATGACGAACAGATTAAGGCCGCTGCTGAAGTCGGCGCGCCGTACATCGAAATTCACACCGGCTGTTACGCCGATGCGAAAACCGACGCTGAACAGGCCAGCGAACTGGCGCGTATCGCCAAAGCGGCGACCTTTGCCGCCAGCCTTGGCCTGAAGGTGAATGCGGGTCACGGCCTGACGTACCATAACGTTAAAGCCATCGCCCGGATCCCGGAAATGCACGAGTTGAACATTGGCCATGCCATTATCGGCCGCGCGGTGATGAGTGGTCTGAAAGATGCAGTAGTCGAAATGAAGCGCCTGATGCTGGAAGCGCGTGGCTAATGGCGATTCTGGGATTAGGTACGGATATCGTGGAGATTGCCCGCATCGAAGCGGTGATCTCCCGTTCCGGCGACCGTCTGGCAAGACGCGTGCTCAGCGACAACGAATGGGCAATCTGGGAGACGCATCAGCAACCGGTGCGCTTTCTGGCGAAGCGTTTTGCGGTCAAAGAGGCGGCAGCAAAAGCCTTTGGTACCGGTATTCGCAACGGTCTGGCGTTTAATCAGTTTGAGGTCTTTAACGACGAACTCGGTAAGCCGCGTCTGCGGTTATGGGGGGAGGCGTTAAAACTGGCGGAAAAACTCGGCGTCGCACATATGCATGTGACGCTGGCCGATGAGCGTCACTACGCCTGCGCCACGGTGATTATCGAGAGCTAACGTTTTGTCGACCTGATAAGCATCGCGTCATCAGGCAACGTTACAGCTTATCGGCGTGGTGCATCAGTACAAACTTATCCCACAGCTGCTCTTCCGTTTCGACATGTGCCGGATCTTTCAAAATAGTATTGGGGATCGGGCACACCTTCTGACAGGTTGGTGTGTCGTAATGGCCTACGCATTCCGTACACTTGTCGCTGTTAATCTCGTAAATGCTGTCACCCATCGAAATCGCCTCATTCGGGCATTCGGGCTCGCACATATCGCAATTGATACACTTTTTAGTGATTAACAGGGCCATCAGGAAACTCTCAAAACATCACAAATCGGGCGGGCATTATACGCGCATTCTTTGCTCAGACCAGTTTTTTTACCAGTGCTTCGCTGTGGCGAATGCGTTCCGGAGCATGCTCCAGATCTTGCTGCACCAGCGCCATAAACAGTAAATCAGTGAGCATCATTTGCGCATGGGTAGAGGAAATCGCTGCGCTGCGCGTGGCCTGTTCTTCAGCTATCGTGTACAGACAATGAGTTGCGCGCTGTTGCAGGGCGTTAGGGGTAAATCCGGTGATGGCGAGAATTTTGGCTCCGGCGCGCAACGTTTCATCCGCAGCCAGGTTGAGTTCGCGGCGTTCTCCGGTATACGAAATGGCCAGCAGCAGATCGTTGGGTGAAAGCGCCTGCACCGCCGCCAGCAGGGCGTGCATATCGCGTTCAACCACCGCGTTAAACCCAATCTTTAGCAGTTTCCAGGCAAAATTCTGCGCTACCAGACCCGATGCGCCAATCCCGGTCAGGATAATGCGCCGGGCTGAGCGCAGCATCGTGACGCTCTCTATCAGTTTCTCTTCGCTGTTGACGTCCAGCGTCGCATGCATCGCCGCCACGTTCTCTTTAATCAGCTTTTCGCCCACCATACGCATGGGGTCGTCACCGCGAATCTGATTATGCACCGGAATGGAATGAGGGTTGGGATTGCTGGCCAACGCTTCGCTAATCGCCAGTTTCAGCGCCGGAAACCCTTTAAAGCCCATCTTTTGCGCGAACTTCACCACGCTGGACTGGCTGACGCCTGCTTCAAAGGCCAGTTGCTGTGAGCTGAGATGACGCGCGGTATCCGGCTGAGCAAGAAGATAATCCGCAAGTTTTTTATCGCTTTGCGCGAGGTCCGGGTAACGCTGACGAATGCGAATTAAACAGTTCATGCTGTCTCCTGGCGAAAACGTGATGGCGATTGCAAAACAAAATTTCACTCGCCTGGATGAATATAATATTCCATTATGACAGATTATTATGAATTAAAAATTCCTAAGGAACAAAAAATGAATCTCGGTGCATTAGTTTCAGAAACCCGCAATCCACAGACCATGGATCTGGATGCGCTCTCAACGTTGGAGTTGGTTCATCGATTTAATCAACAGGATACGCTGGTAGCGGAAGCAGTAAAAGCAACTCTGCCTCAAGTTGCGTGCGCGGTCGATGCGGCAGCCAACGCGTTAAAAGCCGGTGGACGCATTATTTACATGGGCGCAGGTACCAGCGGACGTCTTGGAGTGCTGGACGCGTCTGAGTGCCCACCGACCTTCGGTGTACCGCATGGTCTGGTGGTTGGGCTGATTGCCGGGGGGCCGGGCGCGCTGCTCAAGGCGGTAGAAGGCGCGGAAGATAACCCGCAGTTAGGCGAGGACGATCTGCGCGCACTCAACCTTACCGCACAGGATCTGGTGGTTGGTCTGGCGGCTTCAGGTCGCACGCCGTATGTGATTGGCGGGCTGAAATATGCGCGTTCGGTGGGTTGTACGACGGCGGCTATTTCCTGCAATCCGGATTCTCCTGTCGCGCATGAAGCGGATATTGCTATCTCCCCGGTGGTGGGGCCGGAGGCGTTGACCGGGTCAACGCGACTGAAATCCGGCACCGCGCAAAAACTGGTGCTCAATATGATCTCCACCGGTGCGATGGTGAAATTTGGCAAGGTGTACCAGAACCTGATGGTGGATATGCAGGCAACCAACGTCAAACTGGTCGATCGAGCGTGCCGTATGGTGGTTGAAGCCACCGGCATTGCGCGTGAACAGGCGCAAGCGCTGTTAAAGCAGACTGATTTTGACGTTAAGCCAGCGATTTTAATGGCGCTCACCGGCCTGGATGCCGCTGCCGCCCGTGAAAAGCTTGCCGCTCACCAGGGTTTTTTACGCGCGGCGTTAGAACACTAAGAGGTGTATATGGATAAGACGGCGGTGCTGGCCAGCGACATTCTGCTGGGCGTAGGCGGAGAGCAAAATATTCTGCGCCTGGAAAACTGTATGACCCGCGTCAGGGTGGAAGTTCAGGATGACGATCAGATTGATATTCCCCGTCTCAGGCAACTGCCCGGTGTTAGCGGTTACGTGAAGCAGGGCGCGCAGCATCAGATAATCGTCGGCCCCGGTAAAGCTGCCAAGGTGGTGGATGCCATGCGCTCCCTGATTGCCGGTGGCGGCGAGCGTGCAGATGTGAATAATATCGAGCGCACCAAATCAGAGGCCAAAGCGAAGTACAAAGCGCCAATGAGCGATGCGCTGCGCAAGCTGGCGAACGTCTTTATCCCTCTTATTCCGGCGTTTATCGCCTCCGGTTTGATTACCGGCATTATTAACATCCTTAAGCGACCGGATATCGTGGGGGATTTTGCGACCCATTATCCGAATATGCTGGGGCTGATGGGCATATTTGGTAGCGCCGTGTTTGCCATCATGAATATTCTGGTTGGGGTGAATACCGCCAAAGTCTTCGGCGGCTCTCTGGCGATGGGTGGGGTGATGGCGGGGATCCTCTCCAGTCCGCAGCTGGCGCAGATTACCCTGTTTGGCGAAGCGTTGCAGCCGGGGCGCGGCGGGGTGATCGCAGTACTGCTGGTGGTTGCGCTGATGTGTTGGATCGAGCGCAAATTCCGCGAGCTGTTGCCGGAATCGCTGGAGCTTATCCTTAACCCGCTGCTGACCACCATCATTACCGGGGCCATCGCGATTGTGGCGCTGCAACCGCTTGGAGGCTGGATTTCTGAATCCATCGCTCACGGCGCATCCTGGGCTATCGACCGCGGCGGGTTCCTGGTTGGTGCCATACTGGCGGGAACTTTCCTGCCATTGGTGCTCACCGGACTTCATCAAGGGTTGGTGCCCATCCACGTTGAGCTGGTACAGGCGCACGGTTATAACGCGCTCTTTCCTATCCTGGCGATGGCAGGCGTTGGACAAGTAGGGGCTGCGATAGCGGTGTTGATGAAAACCCGCAATGCGCGGCTAAAGAAAGTGATCAAAGGAGCGCTGCCGGTCGGGCTGCTGGGCATTGGCGAGCCGCTTATTTTTGGCGTCACGCTGCCGTTGGGTAAACCGTTTATCGGTGCCTGCCTTGGCGGAGCGGTAGGCGGGGCGCTGATTAGCTACTGGAAGGTGGCGACGGTTATCACCTTTGGCATCTCCGGTTTGCCGCTGGCACTGACGATTGTTGCCGGAAAAGTGATGTTCTATCTGTTAGGCTATCTGGTAGCAGTTATCGCCGGGTTCCTGTTTACCTGGCTATTGGGGTTCAACGATCCAGAGGAATAAGGTTTGACCAATCACCAGCGCCGCGTTGTTTTTTTTGATTTGGATGGCACGTTACACCAGCAGGATATGTTCGGTAGCTTTATACGTTATCTGCTGCGTCGCCAGCCGCTGAACGCGTTGCTTGTGCTGCCTCTGCTACCGGTGATTGCGCTGGCGCTGCTGATACAAGGGCGCGCCGCCCGCTGGCCAATGAGCCTGCTGTTATGGGGATGCACTTTTGGTCGTAGCGAGGCGCGCCTGAAAGGGCATCAGGCTGACTTTGTGCGCTGGTTTCGCAGTAACGTGACGGCCTTTCCGCTCGTTCAGCAGCGGCTGACAACCTACCTGTTAAGCTCTGACGCCGAAATCTGGCTTATCACTGGCTCCCCGCAGTCGCTGGTCGAGCAGGTGTACTTCGACACGCCGTGGCTACCGCGTGTCAATCTGATCGCCAGTAAAATGGCGCGGGGATTCGGCGGGTGGGTGCTGCCTCTGCGCTGTCTGGGCCATGAGAAAGTGACGCAACTGGAACGCCACATTGGTGCGCCGCTTCAGCTTTACAGTGGCTACAGCGACAGTAATCAGGACAATCCTCTGCTCTCTTTTTGCCAGCATCGCTGGCGCGTCACGCCGCGCGGAGAGCTGCAACAACTCGAATAGAGTAAACGATAGCGTCTGTGTATAATGCGCCCGCTTTGATTACTGGAGTTACCCCCTTTGTCTGAAGTTGAATTTAGCCACGAATACTGGATGCGTCATGCTTTAACGCTGGCTAAGCGCGCCTGGGATGAGCGTGAAGTCCCGGTGGGCGCGGTATTGGTACATAACAACCGCGTGATTGGCGAAGGCTGGAACCGTCCGATTGGTCACCATGATCCGACTGCCCACGCTGAAATTATGGCGCTGCGTCAGGGTGGCCTGGTGCTGCAAAACTATCGTCTGTTGGATACCACGCTGTATGTCACTCTGGAGCCGTGTGTGATGTGCGCAGGCGCGATGGTGCACAGCCGTATCGGCCATGTCGTTTTTGGCGCGCGCGATGCGAAAACGGGGGCTGCCGGGTCATTAATGGATGTACTGCATCACCCTGGAATGAATCATCGGGTGGAGGTGACCGAAGGGGTGCTACGAGATGAATGCGCCACGTTGCTCAGTGATTTCTTTCGCATGCGTCGTCAGGAAATCAAAGCGCTGAAAAAAAACGCCAATTTGTAAATGCCGGTCTGATTGCCTGATGACGCTGCGCTTATCAGGCTTCCGAGGCTACTTGCCCTCTTTTTTCTGCGGTGAAAACAGCAGGGAAGGGGAGTGCGACAGGTAATTTGACGACGTCTGAGACAAAAATGCCGAAAGCGGCAATTCATCTTTACCTATTAGCTCTGCCGGCGTCACCGCCGGGTAATCCTGCGCCAGTTGCTGCGTTTCAAGCGCCCGTTTTTCTTTCTCCTGCAGATACCCCACCAGGCTAATCTGGTACTTACGGATATTTTCTACATAAGCGTAGGCTTCGTGGCCTCGCGCATAACCATAGGTCAGCTTGTTGTAATACGGCTTTTGGCTGAGCAGTGGCAGACGCTGTTTTACGTCGGACCAGCTGTTCGGATTGCCTTTGGTTTTCACGGTCAGCGCCCGTGCATCCAGCATGTGCGCATAACCCATGTTGTAGGCTGCGAGCGCAAACCAGATGCGTTCCCCTTCGGGGACGGTATCGGGCACTTTACTCATCATATCCTGCAAATACCGCGCGCCGCCGCTGATGCTTTGTTCGGCATCGGTACGGTCGGTAAGTCCGAGACTTTGAGCGGTATTTTTGGTCAGCATCATCAACCCGCGTACGCCGGTCGGGGAAGTGGCCTGCGCGTCCCAGTGTGACTCCTGATAAGAGATTGCGGCGAGCAGTCGCCAGTCTATCTCCTGAGCATATTTCTCAAACAGCGGCTTAAGGTCCGGCAATACGCTGTCTACGGCGCGTAAAAAGGTGCGGGTATCAACATAGTCAAAATCATCGCCATGTCCGAGATACTTTTCTTCTAGTCGCGCCAGAGAGCCGTCTTCATTCATGGTGTTAAAAAAATCCAACAGGGCGGCAGACAGCGTGTTGTCATCGTCCAGGCGACTAAACCAGGTCACCGGCTGTTCGTCAGATACGTCCAGCGCTACGGCCAGTTCAGGATGTACGCGCTGGTATAAGCTGATGGCGACGGAATCGGCAATGGTGTAATCCAGCTTCCCGGCGATAACATCATCAAGCAGTTCAGTGGTGCCCTTTTTGTCATCCACCTTCCAGCTCAGATCGGGAAATTTATTCTCTTTAAGCAACTGGAGATCGTTAACCACCACGTGTCCCGGGGCGATGGTCAGCTGATTTTCGTTCACAGTGGCAAGAGTGCGCGGGCGGTATTGCCCAACCCGATACACCAACTGTTGTGAAACCGAATAGTAGGTTGGGCCGGGCTGGTAATTTTTCACCCGCTCGCTGTTATATACCAGGCCTGCGGCTAACAGATCGGCATGGCCGTTATCCAGGTCGTCAAAAAGCTGGCTGATGTTCTGGCGCACGGTGACTTTTAACTTCACGCCCAGGTAGTTGGCGAATGCCTGAGTCAGTTCATAATCCAGGCCGAATTTCTTACCGTTGAGGGTCGCGTAAGTTAACGGCGAGTCGAGGGTACTGACGCGCAGTTCTCCCCGCGACTGAATGGCGGCGATACGATTTTCGGCTTTACCGAACCAGGGAATAGATGGCCAGAGGGCCGCTGCCAACAACAGCGTTAATATGCCGATGAACAGATAATTAATCTTTAATTTTTTCAATTAGTTAATTCTCTGAACCGTACGTTGTCTCTGCCTGCTGTGGTGATGATTAAGAAGTGAAGTCGTCATTAATGAGCGGCATTTTGCTTAAACTTGCGTCAGTTGGCAACTTATTCAGAAACCAGACCGCATTTGATGATAAGAGAAGGTCGTGATTTTATTTCGACGCAAACGGTTTCGTCGGCGCGGTAGATTCTTTATAATGACGCCCGTTTCCCCCACTTGGGCACACCGAAAGCTTAGAAGACGAGAGACTTATGATGGAAATTCTGCGTGGTTCACCTGCACTGTCTGCATTCCGTATTAACAAACTGCTGGCACGTTTTCAGGCTGCCAACCTCCAGGTCCACAATATTTACGCCGAGTACGTCCATTTTGCCGATCTGAATGCACCGTTGAATGAGGATGAGCACGCCCAGCTTGTACGCCTGCTGAAATATGGTCCTGCTCTTCACAGCCATGCCCCTGAAGGCAAACTGCTGCTGGTTACGCCTCGCCCTGGCACCATCTCCCCGTGGTCTTCTAAAGCGACTGATATTGCCCACAACTGCGGCCTGCAACAGATTAGCCGTCTGGAACGTGGCATTGCCTGGTATGTAGAAGCCTCTACGCTGACCGCTGAGCAGTGGCAGATGGTTGCCGACGAACTGCACGACCGCATGATGGAAACGGTTTTCTCTGCGCTGAACGATGCCGAAAAACTGTTTGTCCATCACCAGCCTGCGCCGGTCTCCAGTGTTGATCTGCTGGGTGAGGGACGCCAGGCGCTGATCGACGCTAACCTGCGTCTCGGTCTGGCGCTGGCGGAAGACGAAATCGACTATCTGCAGGATGCGTTTACCAAACTGGGACGCAACCCGAACGACATTGAACTGTACATGTTTGCGCAGGCTAACTCCGAGCACTGCCGCCACAAAATTTTTAACGCCGACTGGGTTATCGACGGTAAACAGCAGCCCAAGTCGCTGTTCAAGATGATTAAAAACACTTTCGAAACCACGCCGGACCACGTGCTGTCTGCTTATAAAGACAACGCCGCGGTAATGGAAGGTTCTGAAGTGGGCCGCTACTTTGCCGACCACAAAACCGGCCGCTACGATTTCCATCAGGAGCCAGCCCACATTCTGATGAAGGTTGAAACCCACAACCACCCGACGGCTATCTCTCCGTGGCCGGGCGCGGCTACCGGCTCCGGCGGCGAAATCCGCGACGAAGGTGCAACCGGTCGCGGTGCAAAACCGAAAGCCGGGCTGGTGGGCTTCTCCGTTTCCAACCTGCGTATTCCTGGCTTTGAACAGCCGTGGGAAGAAGACTTTGGTAAGCCGGACCGTATTGTTACTGCGCTCGATATCATGACCGAAGGTCCGTTGGGCGGCGCGGCGTTTAACAACGAATTCGGTCGTCCGGCGCTGACCGGCTACTTCCGCACCTACGAAGAAAAGGTCAACAGCCACAACGGCGAAGAGCTACGCGGTTACCATAAACCGATCATGCTGGCGGGGGGGATCGGTAACATCCGTGCCGATCACGTGCAAAAAGGTGAGATCGTCGTTGGCGCCAAGCTGATCGTCCTCGGCGGTCCGGCGATGAACATCGGGCTTGGCGGCGGGGCGGCCTCCTCTATGGCTTCCGGCCAGTCTGATGCCGATCTTGATTTCGCTTCGGTACAGCGCGACAACCCGGAAATGGAACGTCGTTGCCAGGAAGTTATCGACCGCTGCTGGCAGATGGGCGATGCGAACCCGATCCTGTTTATCCATGACGTTGGCGCAGGCGGTCTGTCTAACGCCATGCCGGAGTTGGTAAGCGATGGCGGTCGCGGCGGTAAGTTCCAGCTGCGCGATATTCTTAGCGACGAGCCGGGTATGAGCCCGCTGGAAATCTGGTGTAACGAATCCCAGGAGCGCTATGTGCTGGCGGTTGCCGCTGACCAGCTACCGCTGTTTGACGAACTGTGTAAGCGCGAGCGCGCGCCGTATGCGGTGATCGGTGAGGCCACCGAAGAACAGCATCTCACACTGAGCGACAGCCACTTCGATAACCAGCCGATCGACATGCCGCTGGATGTGCTGCTGGGTAAAACCCCGAAAATGACCCGCGATGTGCAGACGCTGAAAGCCAAAGGCGACGCCCTGAATCGTGGCGAAATCTCGATTGCAGATGCGGTTAACCGCGTGCTGCATCTGCCGACTGTCGCTGAGAAAACGTTCCTCGTGACGATCGGCGACCGTACCGTTACCGGCATGGTGGCGCGTGACCAGATGGTTGGTCCGTGGCAGATCCCGGTAGCCAACTGCGCGGTCACCACCGCAAGCCTGGATAGCTACTACGGTGAAGCGATGTCTATCGGTGAGCGTGCGCCCGTTGCGCTACTGGATTTCTCGGCCTCTGCGCGTCTGGCGGTAGGTGAAGCGCTGACTAACATTGCGGCAACGCAGATTGGCGATATCAAACGCATTAAACTGTCGGCTAACTGGATGGCGGCTGCGGGTCACCCCGGTGAAGATGCCGGGCTGTACGAAGCGGTAAAAGCCGTTGGGGAAGAATTATGTCCGGCGCTTGGCCTGACTATTCCGGTGGGCAAAGACTCTATGTCGATGAAAACCCGCTGGCAGGAAGGTAATGAGCAGCGTGAAATGACTTCGCCGCTGTCGCTGGTGATCACCGCCTTTGCCCGCGTGGAAGACGTGCGCCACACGATAACCCCACAGCTCTCTACTGAAGACAACGCCCTGCTGCTGATTGACCTCGGTCTTGGTCACAACGCGCTGGGCGCGACGGCGCTGGCACAGGTTTATCGTCAACTGGGCGACAAGCCTGCCGACGTGCGTAACGTTGAGCAACTGAAAGGCTTCTACGACGCCATTCAGGCGCTGGTCGCGCAGCGTAAGCTGCTGGCCTACCATGACCGTTCCGACGGCGGACTGCTGGTTACGCTGGCGGAAATGGCCTTCACCGGTCACTGCGGTATTGACGCTGATATCCACTCGCTGGGTGACGATCGTCTGGCGGCGCTGTTTAATGAAGAGCTGGGCGCAGTGATCCAGGTTCGCGCTGCTGACCGTGAAGCGGTTGAGGTGTTGCTGGCACAACATGGCCTGGCAGATTGCGTGCACTATCTCGGCCAGGCGGTAACGGGTGACCGTTTCACCCTGAGCGCCAACGGTCAGCCGGTGTTCAGCGAAAGCCGCACCACGCTGCGCATGTGGTGGGCGGAAACCACCTGGCAGATGCAGCGTCTGCGCGACAACCCGGAGTGTGCCGATCAGGAACACGACGCGAAAACCAACGATGCCGATCCTGGCCTCAACGTTAAACTGTCGTTTGATATCAACGAAGATGTTGCCGCCCCGTACATCGCTACCGGCGCGCGTCCAAAAGTGGCCGTGCTGCGCGAGCAGGGCGTGAACTCCCACGTCGAAATGGCGGCTGCCTTCCACCGTGCGGGCTTTGACGCCATCGATGTGCATATGAGCGACCTGCTGGGCGGACGCATCGGTCTGGGTAACTTCCAGGCGCTGGTAGCCTGTGGCGGTTTCTCTTACGGCGATGTGCTCGGCGCAGGGGAAGGCTGGGCGAAGTCGATTCTGTTCAACAACCGCGTCCGTGATGAGTTCGAAACCTTCTTCCATCGCCCGCAAACGCTGGCGCTCGGGGTGTGTAACGGTTGCCAGATGATGTCTAACCTGCGTGAACTGATCCCGGGAAGCGAGCTGTGGCCACGCTTTGTGCGTAACCACTCCGATCGTTTTGAAGCCCGCTTCAGCCTGGTCGAAGTGACGCAAAGCCCGTCTTTACTGCTTGCTGATATGGTTGGTTCGATGATGCCGATTGCCGTTTCTCACGGTGAAGGCCGTGTGGAAGTGCGTGACCGCGCGCATCTGGCCGCGCTGGAGAGTAAGGGACTGGTGGCGCTGCGCTACGTTGATAACTTCGGTAAGGTGACCGAGACCTACCCGGCTAACCCGAACGGTTCGCCGAACGGAATTACTGCCGTTACTACTGAAAATGGTCGCGTCACCATTATGATGCCGCACCCGGAACGTGTATTCCGTACCGTGAGCAACTCCTGGCACCCGGAAAACTGGGGCGAGGACAGCCCGTGGATGCGTATCTTCCGCAACGCGCGTAAACAGCTCGGGTAATCAGCTCGATAACCCTTAAGCCCCTCCGCGTGAGGGGCTTTTTTTGTCTGTCATTTTGTATGCCGGATAAGGGAATTATGCGGCTATCCGACAATGCGTTTAAGTGTCGGGAAATCCCGACATAGGCGGGGTGATGCTGTCGTCAAAAAGAGACACTTAATTATATGATTTACAATGAATTTGTTTTTAAGTGCTGCAAGTGTTGCTGATTGGAGACAGTAAGGGTGAAAAATAGCCAAAATCATTTTTCATATGAATAAGAACATTTTCTATATTTATCATTGTGTTAATAAAGTGTTTTGAATATTGGCACAGATGCTGCATAATATAACCCAGTGGCTCATTCACCTTCTTATGTCAGCCCCTTCGGGACGTGCTACATAAACTTCGAATGACGCACAACAAGGTGCCTGCCGTCCAACATCTGATATTAGCATCGCTCATATCAACCTTCGGGCGAAACGTCGAGTTAGGCACCGCCTTATTCCACAACAAAGCCGGGTTAATCCCGGCTTTGTTGTATCTGACGTTCCCCTCAGTTAGCATCAACCTATTCCTGTCCATTGAGAGTAACGCCTTGAAGCGCTGGTCTGTTTTCCCCCGATCTTTACGTCAATTGGTTACGTTGGCATTTTTGCTTATCCTGCTGCCGTTGTTAGTTTTGGCCTGGCAGGCGTGGCAAAGTCTGAATGCCCTGAGCGCGCAGGCGGCGCTGACGAACCAAACCACGCTGATTGACGCCAGACGCAGCGAAGCGATGACCAATGCCGCGCTGGAGATGGAGCGTAGCTACCGGCAATACTGTGTGCTTGATGACCCGACGCTGGCTAAGGTTTACCAGAGCCAACGTAAACGCTACAGCGACATGCTGGATGCGCATGCGGGCGTGTTGCCGGATACCAAGCTTTATCAGGCACTGCGTCAGGACCTCAACGATCTCGCGCAGTTACAGTGCACCAACAGTGGTCCTGATAGCGTGGCGGCGGCGCGGCTGGACGCTTTCGCCAGTGCCAATACTGAAATGGTACAAGCGACGCGTACGGTCGTCTTTTCTCGCGGGCAGCAGCTACAGCAGGAAATAGCCGAACGTGGGCAGTTCTTTGGCTGGCAGGCGCTGGTGCTGTTTCTTGTCAGCCTGGCGATGGTGTTGCTGTTTACCCGCATGATAATCGGTCCGGTGAAGGGCATAGAAAAAATGATCAATCGTCTGGGGGAAGGGCGCTCGCTGGGCGATAGCGTATTATTTACGGGACCCCGGGAGCTGCGGTCCGTGGGCCAGCGCATTATCTGGCTGAGCGAACGTCTCTCCTGGCTGGAGTCACAACGACATCAGTTTTTACGCCATCTGTCTCATGAGCTGAAAACGCCTCTGGCGAGTATGCGCGAAGGTACCGAGCTGTTAGCCGATCAGGTCGTTGGGCCGTTAACGCCAGAGCAAAAAGAGGTGGTCGGTATTCTCGATGACAGTAGCCGCAACCTGCAAAAACTGATTGAGCAACTGCTCGATTACAACCGCAAGCTGGCGGATGACGAGGTTGAGCTTGAACGTGTGGAAATCGCGCCGTTGGTGGAAAGCGTTGTTTCTGCACATAGCCTGCCGGCTCGCGCCAAAATGATACATACTGATGTTGCGCTTGCGGTGAACGCCTGCCTGGCAGAACCGATGCTATTGATGAGCGTGCTGGACAATCTTTATTCCAATGCGGTGCACTATGGCGCTGAATCCGGTAACATTTGGATCCGCAGCAGTTTGCATGGCTCAATGGTATACATTGATGTAATGAATACCGGCACACCGATTCCAGAAGCAGAACAGACCATGATCTTCGAGCCTTTTTTCCAGGGTAGCCATCAGCGAAAAGGGGCGGTAAAAGGAAGCGGGTTGGGGCTGAGCATTGCCAGAGATTGCATCCGCCGTATGCGGGGCAAACTGTATCTGGTTGATGAGCATGCGCAAAACGTTTGTTTTCGCATAGAACTGCCGCTATCTGCAGCGAAAAATCACTAAAATAAACCTAAGTCTGGTGAGTATGCCATACGTTGTTGTCCGAATGCTTAAACGACATTTTTTCCGTCGCGTCATCCTCGCAAGCCTGCCGTGTCTGGCGCTGGTAGGCTGCGTCCCGAACGCGGTGAATCATATTATCGGCGACCCCTTGCAGGAGAAAATTCCGCCTCATCAACTGGCGGACTACCTTGCTACCGACTGTAGCGATATCTGGTCGCTGTCTGGTCAGCCCACAGAGACCAATCCGCTGTACTGGCTGCGGGCGATGGATTGCGCCAATCGCCTGATGCCGGTACAGGCGCGTAGTGAAGCCAGCACGATGATGCCTGATACCTGGCAGGGGGCTTTCAGGCGCGGGATCCTGCTTGATAACGCCAACATTACGCCGCCTGAAAGGCGGGAGACGGTTACGCGCCTCGACGCATTAAGCCCGCAAATTCCGCCACAGGTACGCCCGCTGTATCAGGTCTGGCGCAGCAGTCAGACGTTGCAGTTGCAACTGGCCGAAGAGCGTATGCGCTACAGCAAGCTTCAGCAGGCGTCAGACAGCGATCTTGATACGTTACGTCAGCAGCAACAACACTTGCAGTCTCAGCTCGATCTCACGACCCGCAAGCTGGAGAATCTAACCGATATTGAACGCCAGCTTTCCACGCGCAAACCTGCCGGTAGTTACAACCCTGATGCGCCGCACGGGAACGATAAACTCACCCCACCTGATAACGAGGAAGGCGCAGCGCCGTCTGCCGATGAGGTCACGCCATGATAAGCCGTAAGCCCGCGCATCTGCTGCTGGTGGATGACGATCCCGGCCTGTTGAAATTACTTGGAATGCGCCTGACCAGCGAAGGCTACAGCGTCGTAACCGCAGAAAGCGGGCAGGAAGGGCTACGAGTGCTGAACCGTGAAAAAGTGGATCTGGTTATTAGCGATCTGCGCATGGATGAAATGGACGGCATGCAGCTGTTTACTGAAATCCAGAAAGTGCAGCCGGGAATGCCGGTTATTATCCTTACCGCTCACGGTTCCATCCCCGACGCCGTTGCGGCGACCCAGCAAGGGGTGTTCAGCTTTCTCACTAAGCCGGTCGATAAAGACGCGTTATACCATGCGATCGACGGGGCGTTGGAACAGTCTGCGCCTGCCGCTGATGACAGCTGGCGTGAGTCCATCGTCACCCGCAGCCCACTGATGCTGCGCCTGCTGGAACAGGCGCGCATGGTGGCGCAATCGGACGTAAGCGTATTGATCAACGGCCAAAGCGGAACCGGGAAAGAAGTTTTTGCCCAGGCCATTCACAACGCCAGCCCGCGCAGCCTCAAGCCTTTTATTGCCATTAACTGTGGCGCATTGCCGGAACAATTGCTGGAGTCTGAGCTGTTTGGTCATGCGCGCGGCGCCTTTACCGGCGCGGTGAGCAATCGTGAAGGGCTGTTTCAGGCCGCGGAAGGCGGGACGCTGTTTCTCGATGAGATTGGCGATATGCCCGCGCCGTTGCAGGTTAAATTGCTACGTGTATTGCAGGAGCGAAAAGTCAGGCCGCTGGGTAGTAACCGCGATATCGATATTGATGTGCGGATCGTTTCCGCGACCCACCGTGATTTACCCAAAGCGATGGCTCGGGGGGAATTTCGCGAAGATTTGTACTATCGCCTCAACGTGGTGAGCCTGAAGATCCCGGCGCTGGCCGAGCGTACGGAAGATATTCCGCTGCTGGCAAACCATCTGCTGCGCCAGTCTGCTGAACGACACAAACCGTTCGTGCGCGCCTTTTCGACCGATGCCATGAAACGGTTAATGACCGCCAGTTGGCCTGGTAACGTGCGTCAGTTGGTTAACGTGATTGAGCAGTGCGTGGCGTTGACCTCTTCGCCGGTGATCAGCGACGCGCTGGTGGAGCAGGCGCTGGAAGGGGAGAACACCGCGCTGCCGACCTTTGTTGAAGCGCGTAACCAGTTTGAACTCAACTACTTGCGTAAGCTGTTGCAAATCACCAAGGGCAATGTGACCCATGCGGCGCGAATGGCGGGGCGCAACCGCACCGAATTCTACAAGTTGCTCTCTCGCCATGAGCTGGATGCAAACGATTTCAAAGAATAAATCTGCGGATTATGTTAGTTTTATTCGATCAAAAGACAGGCGACCTTTTCAAGGAATAGCATGAAAAAGATTGATGCGATTATTAAACCCTTCAAGCTGGACGACGTCCGCGAAGCGCTGGCTGAAGTCGGCATTACCGGTATGACTGTAACAGAAGTGAAAGGGTTTGGCCGTCAGAAAGGCCATACTGAGCTGTACCGTGGTGCGGAATATATGGTGGATTTTCTGCCGAAGGTAAAAATTGAAATTGTGGTCACCGACGACATCGTCGATACCTGCGTCGACACCATTATTCGTACTGCCCAGACCGGTAAAATCGGTGACGGTAAGATTTTTGTCTTCGACGTGGCACGCGTGATTCGTATTCGCACCGGTGAAGAAGACGACGCGGCAATCTAAGCCGCGCCGTGCTTGCCGGATGGCGGTGTAAACACCTTATCAGGCCTACAATATCCCGTAGACCTGATAAGCGCAGCGCCATCCGGCATGAGTAATTACAAGACTTTATGCGGGCCGAAGCATTCGTAATGAATGTTCTCGTTTTTCACGCCCAGGCCGACCAACTGCTTCGCGGCAAACTGCATAAAGCCAACCGGACCGCACAGATAAAACTGCATCGCCGGATCGCTGATTGCGCCTTCCAGTTTGTTCAAATCCATCAGACCAATACTATCAAACGCACCTTTCGCGCGATCGGCTTCGGTTGGCTCACGATACCAGGTGTGTGCGCTAAAGCGTGGCAGCGTTTTGCCCAGTTCATTCACTTCATCGGCAAAGGCATGTACATCGCCATTTTCTGCCGCGTGGAACCAGTTAACCTGCGCCGTATGATTCGCTTTTGCCAGCGTATCCAGCATCGCCAGCATCGGGGTTTGACCCACGCCTGCTGAAATCAGAGACACTGGGGTATCGGTCGCAACGTCCATAAAGAAATCGCCCGCAGGTGCAGCTAAGTGAACGACGTCGCCCACATTCGCATGGTTGTGCAGCCAGGTGGAAACCTGACCACCGTCTTCACGCTTCACAGCAATACGGTAGCCTTTGCCATCGGGTTTACGGGTCAGTGAGTACTGACGAATTTCCTGATGCGGGAAACCTTCCGGCTTCAGCCAGACGCCCAGGTATTGCCCCGGATGATATTCAGCCACTGCGCCACCGTCGACAGGTTCAAATTCAAAGCTGGTGATAAGCGCACTGCGTGGGGTTTTTGCCACGATGCGGAAAGGACGGGTACCTTCCCAGCCGCCATTTTTATTGGCATTTTCACTGTAGATCTGCGCTTCACGGTTGATGAAAACGTTCGCCAGCACGCCGTATGCTTTGCCCCATGCATCCAGAACTTCCTGGCCTGGGCTGAACATTTCGTCCAGCGTTGCCAGCAAATGGCCACCTACGATGTTGTACTGCTCCGGTTTAATCTGGAAGCTGGTATGCTTCTGCGCGATTTTCTCAACGGCAGGCAACAGCGCCGCCAGGTTCTCGATATTGCTGGCATACGCGGCAATAGCGTTAAACAGCGCTTCCCGCTGATCGCCATTACGCTGGTTACTCATGTTGAAGATTTCTTTCAACTCTGGGTTATGCGTAAACATGCGATCGTAGAAATGGGCGGTCAGCTTCGGGCCTGTTTCAACCAGCAGGGGAATGGTGGCTTTCACTGTAGCGATGGTTTGTGCGTCAAGCATACGGTCTTCCTTTATCTGAAATTTTAATGATGTATGTCAAATGCATCTTATAAAAAATACCCCTGCATTGTAAATGGTTCTTTGTAACTTTGCGTTGTAAAGGTTACATCGTGAAAAATCTGCATCACAAACCTGAAAAGAAATCCGTTGAAATTCAGCAGACCTTTGTTCTCCAAAGCCTTGCGCGCCGTGAAGGTAATCGTTTGCGTAAAATCCTTTGTCAAGACCTGTTATCGAAGAATGATTCGGTTATACTGTTCGCCGTCGTCCAACGGGACTGCCTTTTTAGGCCGAAATTCTATTGTTAGCTGAGTCAGGAGATGCGGATGTTAAAGCGTGAAATGAACATTGCCGATTATGATGCCGAACTGTGGCAGGCTATGGAGCAGGAAAAAGTACGTCAGGAAGAGCACATCGAACTGATCGCCTCCGAAAACTACACCAGCCCGCGTGTTATGCAGGCGCAGGGTTCTCAGCTGACCAACAAATACGCTGAAGGTTATCCGGGCAAGCGCTACTACGGCGGTTGTGAGTACGTTGATATCGTTGAGCAATTGGCTATCGATCGTGCAAAAGAGCTGTTTGGCGCTGACTACGCTAACGTACAGCCGCACTCCGGCTCTCAGGCTAACTTCGCTGTTTACACCGCTCTGTTGCAACCGGGTGATACCGTTCTGGGTATGAACCTGGCGCAAGGCGGCCACCTGACTCACGGTTCCCCGGTTAACTTCTCTGGCAAGCTGTACAACATCATTCCTTACGGTATTGATGAGTCCGGTAAAATTGACTACGAAGATATGGCTAAGCAGGCCAAAGAGCACAAGCCGAAGATGATCATCGGCGGCTTCTCTGCTTACTCCGGCGTTGTTGATTGGGCAAAAATGCGTGAAATCGCCGACAGCATTGGCGCATACCTGTTCGTTGACATGGCGCACGTTGCGGGCCTGATCGCCGCAGGCGTTTACCCGAACCCGGTTCCACACGCACACGTAGTGACCACCACCACCCACAAAACCCTGGCGGGTCCGCGCGGCGGCCTGATCCTGGCGAAAGGCGGTGACGAAGAGTTGTACAAAAAACTGAACTCCGCGGTGTTCCCAAGCGCACAGGGCGGCCCGCTGATGCACGTGATCGCGGCGAAAGCCGTGGCGCTGAAAGAAGCGATGGAGCCTGAGTTTAAGGTTTACCAGCAGCAGGTTGCTAAAAACGCTAAAGCGATGGTGGAAGTGTTCCTGAACCGTGGCTACAAAGTGGTTTCTGGCGGTACTGAAAACCACCTGTTCCTGCTGGATCTGGTTGATAAAAACCTGACCGGTAAAGAAGCTGACGCCGCACTGGGCCGCGCTAACATCACTGTTAACAAAAACAGCGTGCCGAACGATCCGAAGAGCCCGTTTGTGACTTCCGGTATCCGTATCGGTTCTCCGGCTGTAACTCGCCGTGGCTTTAAAGAAGCGGAAGTGAAAGAGCTGGCTGGCTGGATGTGTGACGTTCTGGACAACATCAATGACGAAGCCGTTATCGAGCGCGTCAAAGGTAAAGTTCTGGATATCTGCGCACGCTTCCCGGTTTACGCGTAATTCTGCTTAACGCAAAACGAAAGGCCGCTGATGCGGCCTTTTTTAATGCCTGATAGCGCTGCGATTATCAGGCTGCTATCACAACGACTTCAGCGGCACGCTTTCATTGCACAGTGCTTCCTCGCTTACTACTCGTCCTGAATGAATTAACTTACGCAGTGCGCGCACTTCGCGTCCGTTGTTGAGCGCTACTGCGCCAATTAGCTTCCCATCACGCAGGTGGAACCAGATAGCCTTGCCGTCATCCGGATTGCCACGACATAACCATGTTTGCCCTTGCATATCGCCAACAAATTGCAGATTGTCATTAAATTGGTCGGTCCAGAACCAGCCTGGCGTCTTCTCCGGCAACGGCAGGTTGAGCATTGCGGCAGCGGCAATCTGTGCCTGGTTATTGGCATTTTCCCAGCTTTCTACTCGTTCTAACGAACCGTCGGGCTGGCGCGTTATCGCCACATCACCGGCGGCAAAAATCGCGGGATCGGAGGTGATGCAGGCGGAGTCAACGATAATACCGTTAGCCGTCTCCAGCCCCGCTTCGCGAGCCAGCGCATCATTCGCCACGATGCCGATGCCATAAACCAGCGCATCGGCCTGTAGCGTCTCGCCGTTTTGCAGGGTAAGCGAGAGAAACTCTCCCGCTTCAGCGTGCTCAATGGCGCTGTTGAGCAGCACCCGCACCCCTGCCTGTCGGTGGCGATTTAGCAGATAGTCGCGCACCGGAGCTGGGGCGTTGCGACCCATTACCGTTGAGGCCAGCTCCACTAACGTTACCCGACAGCCGCGTTGGATCGCGCTGGCCGCTAATTCCAGGCCAATGGTGCCCGCACCGACAATCACAATCGACTTGCCCGGCAGCAAGGTACCGCGCAGACGCTCGGCATCTGTGGCGTGACGCAGGGTAAAGCAACGTTCGCCCAGTTTATCCAGTAGCGGCAGCGGTCTGGCGGCGGCCCCAGTCGCCAACAGCAACTGCGACCAGCGGTAGGACTGACCATCGGCGAGCATCAGCGTGCGCGAGGTGCGGTCAATCTGACGCAGCGTGACGCCAAGATGCAGCTGTACGTTGTTCTCCCGCCACCAGTCAGCGTTCAGGATCGGCTGTCGCTGTGGATTTTCGTCCAGCTGCATCGCTTTGGAGAGCGGAGGGCGTTCATAGGGCAGATACAGCTCATCAGAAAATAGATGCAATTCGCCGTTAAATCCTTGCTGACGCAGTGCGACGGCGGCCATTGCCGCAGCCTGACCACCGCCGACGATAGCGATAATTTTATGGCTCATAACGCCTCCTCAGAGATCCAGTCCGGCGGCAACGTGACGAATACCGCGAATGCCCAAACCGGCATCGGCATTGATCATCACGCCACTCAATGTGCGATTGTTGCGCTTTGACGCCAGCATCACATACGGGCCGGTAAAATCCGCTGGCTCAGGAAAAAACTGCAACGGCAAAATGGCGGCGATTTTTTCCGGCGTCAGCGACTGCATAATCGACGTATCGCCCTGGCCCAGCGCCTGTGGGCCGCGCAGATCGGTCGCCATGCCGCACGGACCGACGCCGTTGACGCGCACCTTTGGCGCCAGCTCGTAGGCTAACTGGCGAATCAACCCGGTGGCGGCATGTTTAGAGGCGGTATACAACGGACCGCCGCCGCCGGGATACCACGCCGCGTTGGAAAGGGTAAAGATGATGTTGCCTTCGCTGGCGATAAGCGCAGGGGCGCAGGCTTTTGCGCCCAGCAGATAGCCCAGCACGTTGACGTTAAACAGCTCATGAAAGCCGCTCTCCAGCGCGTCCGCTGGCGTATTGACCAGCGAGGCGTTGTGATCCCATATCCCGGCGTTGCCGATCAAACAGTCCAGGGTGCCGTAGCGCGCCAGAATTTGATCCACCGCGCGCTGATAGTCGGCGTAGCAGGTGACGTTGCCTTCTACTGCCAGCACATGTTCGCCAAAATGTTGGCGCAGGCTGGCGACTTTGGCTGGCGAAAGTTCCAGCGTGGCGACCCGCGCGCCTTCCTCAATGAAACGCTCGACCAGCGCCAGGCCAAGACCGGAGCCGCCGCCGGTGATAAAGACCACGTTATCGCGTAAATCGCTCATCTCGCGTCCTCTGGAATATCAACGAACACATCACTACCTTCCACGTACACCGCGTAGGTGGTCAGCGGATCGGTGGCAGGTAAACACAACGCCTTACCGGTTTTCAGGCAGAAACTGGCGGCATGTAGCGGGCATTCCACCGTCGCATCGTCTTCCAGATAACCTTCCGACATCGAGGCATTACCGTGGCTACAGCGATCGTTAATGGCATAAAACTCGCCGCCAACGTTGAACAGCGCGATGACGGGCGAGGTGTCGAGCCGGAGCGCTTCACCCTCCGGCAAATCCCCTACGGGGCAGGCATAAATACGACTCATCAGAACAATACACTCAGGTTATGGGAGGTGATCACCGCTTGATCCAGCACGATCTCACGCTCCAGTAAGCGCCACTCATCGCCCGGTAAACGGCGCACTTTGTCCATGCGCATGCCGACGTAAAAGGTTTCATCGCGCTCTTTTTGCGCGCGATACAGCAGATAGTTAAGGCGCACGGCGAATACATCCGGCACTTCGGTTTCACTGACCTGGCAGTTGCTGATCAGGTGTCGGGTACGCGACGGCGGCTCCTCTGCCCAGGCCATTCCGGTTTCCAGTCGCGCAATACGGCGTTCAAGCTGATCTTTATTGTCGTTAAAAATCCAGGTGGTTGGCGGCTGCACGCCTTTGCGACGATCGCGCGTCTGGGCATTGACCGTTGTGCGCATGGTATAGCGAATGTCGTCATCCAGCTGTGCCAGCCAGTCGCGAAACTGCCAGTCATCCAGCAGGCTGGCTTCATGGTAGAGAAACTGCGTAATGCGGTGATGCAGTTCCAGGGAAACTAAAGCACTCATTTCATCACCTCCTGCTGGTAAGCGGCGGTTTTTTCCTGCACTTCCTGCCAGCTTTCGCTGCTGAGTAAATCAGCCCAGCGCTGATACATGCCGCGGGCGGCGGTTTCTGAGAAGATGTAGTTGGTGATCCCCGGAATGCCGTCTTCACGACGTTTCTCCTGACCTAACCCCATTTCCAGGCACAGTTTGCTATTACGCGCCCGATGACCCTTCAGCAGTTTTTGAATTTCACACCAGTTTTCCGAGTCGTCCTGTTCAAGGAATCCGGCGGGGCCAAAAGCGCGCGTAGCGCTGTTTTCAAATGCGGCTTTCACTTCATCAGAGGCGGCTTTATCGGTAATACAGAACGCCCACACTTCAACCTGATCAGGACCGCGCGGATGCCAGACGCGCAACGTAGCGGTACCATTGAGCCAGGAAAGCGTTGGAAAAATGTTGTTGTGACCGGCCAGACGCAGGGCACGAACCTTACCCAGACGCTGTTCAGCTTCAGCGTAGGTGTCGCGGTAGTAGCTGGAGACTTCGCCGTCGACCCACACGTTGGCATCCGGCTTTTCGGTAAAGAAGAAGCCGCTGCCGTGCCCGTCCTGGCCGAACTGTAGTGCATCTTTGGCGGTTTCCCACACCGGGCGAGCGGTTTGTCCGTCACCGAGGCGTTTATCGCTACCGTCGTCTTTTGCCCCCAACACCTGCACAGCGGAGGCATGACTGAACAATGCGTGATACTGATCGCTGGCAAACTGTTCGGCGGGGAATTTCCAGTTACAGTCGATGGTCCACTTCTGTACGCCGCCGACGATTTCTGTGCCGCCTTCGCGGCGGTCAAGCACACCGTCGAGATACCACGCGATGTCGCCGAGATAATCGCGTAGCGTGGGCGCGGTGGTGTCCCAGTTGCCGAAAATCAGCCCTTTATAGCTCTCTACGCCAGGAACTTCGTTCAGTCCCCAGTGCGATTTGCATAGCCCTTGCGGGTAAGCGCGAGGCTCCAGCGGGACGTCGATCAGCTCGCCATTGATACCGTACGACCAGCCGTGATACGGGCAGGTAAAGGCGCGAGTGTTCCCGCAGTCGGCGTAGCTGACGCGCATCGCCCGGTGGCGGCACTGGTTGAGAAACGCTTTGATGCTGCCGTCTTTCTGGCGAACCACCACGACCGCATCCTCGCCCATGTAGGTGTTAAAAAAATCACCGGCTTTGGGGATTTGGCTTTCGTGGGCGAGAAATAGCCAGCAGCGCCCGAAGATGCGCTCCAGCTCCAGTTGGTAAATTTCTGGGTCAGTATAAATCCGTGGGGTTACACGACCGTTTTGTGTGTCGATCAGTTGGTAGATGTCTAAATTTGAGGGTGTGGTCATATTTTTTAATCCTGAAAGATAAGATGTATTGACCTTCTATTTTTGTGCCATAAGGATGTTGCTGGTTAGTTATCAATCTGTGAAATAGTAAATTTCTACCAGTTGAGACATTTTTTCGATAACAAGGAGAAGGGCATGGAACTGAGGCACTTACGCTATTTTGTGGCGGTGGCGCAGGCGCTGAATTTCACCCGGGCGGCAGAAAAGCTGCATACCTCTCAGCCGTCGTTAAGCAGCCAGATCCGCGATCTGGAAACCTGCGTGGGCGTTCCGTTACTGGTGCGGGACAAGCGAAAAGTTGCGCTGACGGCGGCGGGGGAGTGCTTTTTACAGGATGCGCTGGCGATCCTTGAGCAGGCGGAAAATGCCAAAGTTCGCGCCCGTAAAACGGGGCAGGAAGATAATCATTTCGCTATTGGTTTTGTCCCTTCCGCTGAGGTGAATTTGCTCCCGAAGGTGCTGCCCTTATTTCGTTTAAAACAACCGGATACACACATTGAGCTGGTAAGCCTGATAACCACCGAACAGGAAGAAAGGATCCTCAACGGAGAACTGGATGTGGGCTTAATGCGTCACCCGGTGTACAGCCCGGAGCTGGATTATCTGGAGCTGATTCATGAGCCGCTGGTCGTGGTGTTACCGGTGAATCATCCGTTAGCCAATGAGCAAGCGATCTCCGCAGAACAGTTACACGGCGTAAATTTTGTCAGTACCGATCCCGCTTATTCCGGGGCGCTAGCGATGATTGTCAAAAACTGGTTTCAGCAGCAGGAAAGCCAGCCCAATATTGTGCAGGTAGCGACCAATATTCTGGTGACCATGAATCTGGTCGGCATGGGACTGGGGGTGACTTTGATACCCGGTTATATGAATAATTTTAATACCGGGCAGGTGGTTTTTCGGCCTATTGTTGGCGATGTTCCGACCATTGCCCTGCTGATGGCGTGGAAAAAAGGGCCAATCAAACCGGCATTGACCGATTTTATTGCCACTGTGCATGAACGTTTAGCCGTGAGCCTGGCGGAGTAATGACTACAGCTCGCTAAGCTGTGATTCGACATAAAGATAGCCAATTCCCATGAGTTGCTGAGGGCGATTAAGCTGACCGAAGCTTATCTGAGTTGCTCTGGCACGCGGGTTATCGCCGTGATCGAACGGATTAAACCCGGTTTGCTGTACCAGCGTATTGAGCCAGCTATCGCCAAATGCACAGCTACGACCATACAACCATATTTGATTAATGTTCAGTATATTCAAAAAATTATAAAGACTCAGGCCGATGGCGCTGGCGGCATGTTCGGCCCAGGCCTGAATGCGAACATCTCCGTGTTGCCAGGCAGTAATAAGTTGGTCGGTGGTGAGCGTTTCCGGGTCGTAAAGGGATGTCGGCTGCGATTTCATCCACACGCGGGCCTGCTTTTTCAACGCGCTCAATGACGCCACTGTTTCCAGACAGCCATAACGGCCACAGTCACAGGCGATCCCATCGGGATGAATGATGGTATGTCCAATCTGACCGCTGCCATACAGACTCCCGCGCCAGATGTTATCGTTAATCACAAACGATGAGCCAATACCGTAATCAACGTTAATCACGCAAAAATCACCGTTAGCCGCCGGGTTTTGCCATTTTTCCGCCAGCGCCAGCATCACGCAGTCATTATCCAGCCGGACCTGTACGCCGAGCATCTCCTCCAGCAGATATTTTATTTCCACCGGTGTTTTCCACGGCGCCTGAGGCATGGTTTTTGATGCGCCGGTTATCGGATCAACCTGACCGTGAACGCCAAGCGCCAGATTAATCGTGACCTCGGGAAATTGTCGACGGTATTCCCGCCAGTGCGCCGCCAATGCTGTCAGCAGCGCTTTTGGCGATTCGGGGTTGATGATTTCATGCTGCCAGTCGCCGACGGCAACCAGCCGAGCATCCGCCAGTTGACTGGTGATGCTGGTGGGGGTGACGTTGATACACAGCGTCCAGGCACCTTTTTCTGGCAAATGGTAGCTGCCACTGCTCAAACCGCGCTGGCTTAAAGTTTCTCGCGAATGGCTGATTCTTCCTTCATCCATCAGTTCTTCGAGGATATTGCTAACCGCCGGGATCGACAGGCTGGTGAGCTGCGCCAGCTGTGACTTGCTGAGCTGCTTTTCTCGCCACAGATGTGACAAAAAAATCTGTTTATTCGCCTGACGTACCCTGGCGTTGTTGAACCCCGAACGCTGCATTCACTTAACTCCCTTAACTATATTGCGTGAGCATTGTGCATTTTAACGCCACTTAACTGCCGCAGAATAGCATCAAGTTGAATTTTTACTTTTGTTTATTAAGTGGAGCGCGGCATGTACGGTTCAGTAAAAGTTTGGCAGGAAACGATCACCCTCCCCACGTGGACAGCGGGTGAAGAAGACGCCAACCCAATGTTTCTGGAAAAGCGAGTTTATCAGGGGTCTTCAGGAGCGGTTTATCCCTATGGCGTGATTGATACGCTGACCGGCAAACGTGAAATGCGCGACTATCAGGCGGTATGGATGGAGAATGACTTCATTCGCATCATGCTGCTGCCGGAGTTAGGCGGACGCATTCATCGAGCGTATGACAAAGTGCAGCAGCGCGACTTCGTCTACTACAACGAAGTGGTAAAACCTGCGCTGGTCGGTCTGCTTGGGCCGTGGATCTCTGGCGGCATTGAGTTTAACTGGCCGCAACATCATCGCCCGACCACCTTTATGCCGGTGGATTTTACGCAACAGCAGGGTGAGCAGGGCGAATACACCGTCTGGATGGGCGAAGTAGAGCCCATGCGTGGTTTACAGGTCATGACCGGATTCACGCTGTATCCGGATCGCGCGTTGATCGAGATAACCGGGAAGGTTTTTAACGGTAACGCTACCCCGCGGCACTTCTTATGGTGGGCGAATCCGGCGGTGAAGGGCGGCGACGATCACCAAAGCGTGTTTCCACCGGATGTGACGGCGGTATTCGACCACGGTAAGCGCGATGTCTCTGCGTTTCCCATCGCCACCGGCACATACTACAAAGTGGACTATTCGGCTGGCGTGGATATCTCGCGCTACAAAAACGTACCAGTGCCGACCTCCTATATGGCTGAAAAATCTGATTATGATTTTGTTGGTGCCTGGCATCACGGCGAGCGCGGTGGGTTGCTGCATGTGGCCGATCACCACGTTTCGCCAGGGAAAAAACAGTGGACTTGGGGTTATGGCGACTTTGGCGTTGCCTGGGATCGTAATCTCACTGATGACAACGGTCCGTATATCGAACTTATGACCGGGGTCTTTACCGATAACCAGCCGGATTTCACCTGGCTTGCGCCGTACGAAGAGAAAATCTTCGTGCAAAACTTCCTGCCTTACAGCGAACTGGGTATGGTGCAAAACGCCAGCACGCAGTTGGCGCTTCGTCTGGTGCGTGAGAGTCGCCAGCTTTCTGTGGGCATTTATGCGATTGCGCCGTTACGCGATGTTCAGGTTACGCTTGCCGCACACGGGCAGCCATTCTATGAAAATACACTCACTCTGGAGCCGGGACAGAGCTGGCTGACTGATGTGTCAGACAATGGCCATACCCGGGTGACAATGACCGTCACTAACGCCGATGGCGCTACGCTTTTGCAGTACGAAGAGCACATCGCGCAAGAGTTACCGCTGCCTTCGGCGGCCGTCGCGCCAGCACAGCCAGAAGCACTCTCTAATACCGATGAACTCTATTTTATTGGTCAGCATCTGGAGCAGTACAACCATGCCAGCCGCTATGCTGAAGATTATTATCGCCGCGCGCTGGATGTTGATCCGCTGGATTACCGCAATAATGTGGCCCTGGGGACGCTGGCGCTAAACCGCGCAGACTGGGCGCTGGCGGCGCATTGTGCGGGTAAGGCGCTGGAACGGGCGCATAAGCTCAATAAAAATCCGCGTGATGGCGAGGCGAGCATGCTGCTGGCCGCCGCACAGGAACGTCAGGGCGACAATGACAGCGCTTGGGATAATTATTATAAGGCCAGTTGGAGCGGCAACTGTCGGGATGCGGCTTTCTGGTCGTTAGCGCGTCTGGCGATGAAGCGTCAGGACTACGTTGGCGCGTTGGAAAAAGTCGAGCAGAGCCTGCGCTTTAACGGCAGTAATAACCTGGCGATGGGACTGAAAGCGCTGGCGCTGGCAAAACTTGATCGCATTCCGCAAGCCCTGGACTACATTCGCCAACAGCTGGTTGATTATCCTCTGAGCTACACCCTGCACTATGCGCGCTGGGCCATATGTCAGGACGAGGCGACGGCGCAAGCGCTGATCTCGATTACCGGGCGGCGCGGTACCAACGCGTGTGAACTGGCAGGCTGGTTGATCTCATTGGGGCAAAAGGATGCTGCCCGTGGCGTGCTGGAACTGCTCGACAGCCAGGAAACGCTGCCTATGCTGTGGCGCGCCTCGCTAAGTGACAACCCACAACCCTTCATCGAACGTGCCCGCGAATGCCTGCAAAACCGCGTTCGTTTCCCCAATACGCTGGATGAAGTGCAGATGCTGCAAACCCTCGAACAGAGCGCTTTTGCCCGCTATTTACTTGGCTGTTTCTGGTACAGCAAACGGCGTTATGCCGAAGCGGTATCCTGCTGGCAGTTTACCCTTGCGCAGGAAGCGGATTTCGCTCCTGTACACCGCTTACTGGGGATCTATGCCTGGAACAAACTGCATGATGCGCAGCGGGCGATGCAGTATCTGTCGCAGGCCGTGGCACTGGAGCCGCAAAATGCCCGTTTCCTGTTTGAACTCGACTATCTCAAGAAGCTGATGGCGCAACCGGCTGAGCTGCGCCTGCAGCGACTGGAAGCCAGCAAAGAGATTGTCTTCCATCGTGACGATCTGACGGTGGAACTGCTCAGTCTGTGGAATGGATTAGGGCGTTACGACGATGCCGCAGCAGTATTACGTGAGCGCGTGTTCCATCCGTGGGAAGGTGGTGAAGGCAAAGCCACCGGGCAATATCTGCTGAATCAGATGCATCGTGCGCTGGCTGCCATTCAGTCCGGCGACCCGCAAACCGCCATCGCGCAGTTGCAACAGGCGTTGCACTACCCGCAAAACCTCGGGGAGGGGCGTTTACCCGGACAAACGGATAACGACATCTGGTATTTACTGGGACATTGCGCGCAGCAGCAGGGGTGTTTTGATGAATCCCAGCGTTACTTCTCCCGTGCGACGCGCGGCGGTAGCACACTGGATGCCGGCCGTTACTACAACGACCAGCCTGTGGATTATCTCTTCTGGCAGGGTATGGCGCAGAGAAAACTTGGCGATGATGCTCAGGCGAACGCTCTGTTTAATAGCTTCCTGCAATGGGTTGAATCGCATCGCGACAATGTCCCGGATGTCGATTTCTTTGCCGTATCGCTACCCGATCTGGTGGTGCTGGATACCTCAGCACAAGCAAAACACCAGCAACACTGCCTGTTTATCAGTGTGCTCGGGCATCTGGGGTTGGGAAATAGTGCTGCTTGCCAGCGCGATCTTGACGCACTCCTGCAGCTCAATCCGGCGCATGACAAGGCATTACTGCTGCGTCACGCCATTAACGTAAGGCTTTTCCAGTAACACCCGAAATGGGTGGGGGCAACCTCACCCGAAACCTACTGTCCCCTGCGTTTCCCTGAAAGAGGAATCATAATGAATAACGCGCAGACACATTTAAAGATTGGTTACGTCTGGACTATCTGCCTGGTTGCGGCCTGCGGTGGTTTACTGTTTGGCTATGACTGGGTGGTGATCGGTGGGGCAAAACCCTTCTATGAAGCCTATTTCTCGATTACCGATCCGGCGCAATCCGGCTGGGCGATGAGTTCGGCTTTGGTCGGTTGTATCTTTGGCGCGCTGATTTCCGGATGGTGCGCCGATAAGTTTGGCCGAAAGATGCCGCTGATTCTCTCGGCGATCCTCTTTAGCGCTTCCGCCTGGGGAACTGCCGTCGCCAGTAATTTCGACATGTTTATTGTTTATCGCATCGTTGGAGGCGTGGGGATTGGTCTGGCGTCTGCGCTAAGCCCGTTGTATATCGCCGAGGTTAGTCCGGCTGAAAAGCGTGGGCGCTTTGTTGCCGTTAACCAGCTCACTATCGTGATTGGCGTACTGGCGGCGCAGCTTATCAACCTGATGATTGCCGAACCAGTAGCCTCAGGCGCTACGCAGCAGGCGATTGTGGAAAGCTGGAACGGTCAGACGGGCTGGCGTTGGATGTTTGGCGCTGAATTAGTGCCCGCGATAATTTTCCTGGTACTGATGTTCTTTGTACCTGAATCGCCGCGCTGGCTGGTGAAAGCAGGCAAAGCCGATCGTGCGCGTACCATGCTGCAGCGCATTGGTTCGGCGGAATATGCTGGTCAAACGCTGAAAGAGATTGAACATACGTTGCAAAAAGATAATCACAAGGTCGCGTGGTCAACGCTGTTACAACCGCAGATCAAACCGATCGTGATTATTGGAATGGTGCTGGCAGTGTTCCAGCAGTGGTGTGGGATCAACGTTATTTTCAACTATGCGCAGGAGATCTTCGCCTCTGCCGGATTCGACATCAACGGTACGTTAAAATCGATCGTGGCGACAGGGATCATCAATCTGGTCTTTACCCTTGCCGCTCTGCCGTTAGTAGACAAAATTGGTCGCCGTAAACTGATGTTGTTCGGGGCGTCAGGATTAACGGTTATCTATATGCTGATTGCCGGGGCGTACGGGTTGGGCATTATGGGTTGGCCGGTTCTGGTTCTGGTGCTGGCGGCGATCGCTATTTATGCCCTGACGCTGGCCCCGGTGACCTGGGTGCTGCTGTCTGAAATTTTCCCTAACCGCGTCCGCGGGCTGGCGATGTCGCTCGGTACGCTAGCGCTGTGGATTGCCTGCTTCCTGCTGACCTATACTTTCCCGCTGCTCAATGCGAGTCTGGGCGCGTCGGGAAGCTTCCTGTTGTACGGTGTGATTTGCGCGATGGGATTCATGTATGTTCTGCGTAATGTTCCGGAAACCAAAGGCGTGACGCTGGAAGCGCTGGAAGAGCAGCTGGCGGCGCAGCATACGAAAGTTGGCGCATCAGCCCAACAACGAAGCGCTCGCTAATGGATGGTCTGCTGATGCTACAAAACGCACATCTGCGGATGTGCGTAGATCCGCAGGGCGGTTCGCTATTAAGTCTGGTTTCGTTACAACATCAACAGGCAATTTTACGCGAAGGTCATGGTCAGCAGCCCGGTGATTGCGGCCTGTTCCCGATGCTGCCGGTCGCGAATCGGGTGGCGGGAAATCGTTTTATGCTGCGCGGTGAAGAGGTGGTGTTACCTCAACATGGCGCAGATGACACCTTTTTCCTGCACGGTGACGGCTGGCTGCAACGCTGGCAGGTTATCACCGTGACCCAAAGCGGTTGTTTGCTGCAGTTGCGCAGTTGGCATCCCTGTGGCTATGACTATACGGCGCAACTTTGCTATCAACTGGAAACCTCAAGCCTGCACGTCTCGTTGACGCTCACCCATTGCGGTGAACAGCCGATGATTTATGGCTGTGGGTTCCATCCGTTTTTCGCTTTTGATAAGCACAGCACGGCGCAATTCACCACCGGCGGCTACTGGCCGGAGGGGGAACAGCATCTGCCGCTGGAATGGCAACGTGAAATCCCTCCAGCGGCGGATTTCATGTACGCGCAATACGGCGAGGATAGCTGGCTGAACGTTGGATATTCTGGCTGGAGCGGGCGGGCCGTTATTCAGCGAGATGTGATGAAAGTCACGATTTTAGCGCAAACTCCATGGTTGATGCTGTTCAGAATGTCGGGTGAGGAGTTCTTGTGCCTGGAGCCGCAAACGCATCCGGTGAATGCCCACCACATGCAGGGGCAGCCGGGATTGCAGGTTTTAGCGCAGGGAGAACGCTGCCATTTTGCGATGCAGATTTGCGTCGAATAGGGCAAAATCATGTTATCTGCCTGTTAATGCTCTCTTGCGCCAGCCTGCGTTTGTCGCCAGACTATCGCCTCCAAACGGGAGGGATTCATGGCTTTGCATTCCACGCGCTGGCTGGCGCTCGGTTATTTCACCTACTTCTTTAGCTACGGTATTTTTCTGCCTTTCTGGAGCGTCTGGCTCGAAGGGCTGGGGCTGACGCCGGAAACCATCGGTTTACTGCTGGGCGCGGGGCTGATTGCCCGTTTTCTCGGCAGTTTGCTGATTGCGCCGCGTGTAAGCGATCCCTCTCGTCTGATCTCCGCTTTACGTATTCTGGCCCTGTTGACGCTGGTGTTTGCGCTGGCCTTCTGGGCGGGCACCAACGTGGCGTGGCTGATGGTGGTGATGGTCGGCTTTAACCTGTTTTTCTCGCCGCTGGTGCCGTTAACCGACGCGCTGGCCAACACCTGGCAAAAACAGATAACCATGGACTACGGTCGGGTAAGACTGTGGGGATCCGTTGCCTTTGTGATTGGCTCCGCGCTGACCGGCAAGCTGGTCAGCCTGTTTGACTATCGGGTGATCCTGGTCCTGCTGTCGCTTGGCGTCGCGTCGATGCTATTGGGGATGATGATCCGCCCGAGCGTGCAGCCAGCGGGGGAAAACCGTCAGCAGGAGAGCGCGGGATGGCCCGCCTGGCGCGTGTTGATAACCCAAAGCTGGCGTTTTCTGGCCTGCGTGAGTCTGTTGCAAGGTGCGCATGCCGCTTATTACGGTTTCAGCGCCATCTACTGGCAGTCTGCCGGATATTCCGCTTCGGCGGTGGGCTATTTGTGGTCATTAGGTGTGGTGGCGGAAGTGATTATTTTTGCGCTCAGTCACAAGCTATTCCGCCGCTTTAGCGCGCGCGATTTGCTGCTGCTTTCCGCCGTTTGCGGCGTGGCCCGTTGGGGGTTGATGGGCTGGAGCACTGAGCTACCGTGGCTGATTGTGGTGCAAATCCTCCATTGCGGAACCTTTACCGTCTGCCACCTGGCGGCAATGCGCTATATCGCGACGCGCCAGGGCAGCGAAGTGATACGTTTGCAGGCGGTGTATTCTGCGGTGGCGATGGGCGGCAGCATCGCCATCATGACCGTATTCGCAGGCTACCTGTACCAGAATCTGGGCAACGGCGTATTCTGGGTGATGGCGCTGGTGGCGCTACCGGCAATCTTTCTGCGCCCGAAGGTGGTGGCGCAGCCTGCAACGTTATGATTCGAGGATTTTGCGGATCTGCTGCTGCTGATGCGGCGTAAGTGCCAGATCCGCATGAATCAACGGCGGTGAAAACAGCGGCAGCGGCGTGGTATACGGCGTAATAATCAGCGTGACTCCGCGCGGCGAACCCTGTTTTTGAAAGTCCTGCATCGGCATATGTTTTACGTTGAGCGGCAGCAGCGTCAGTTCGCGCAGCTGTTGCTCAATATGCGCTTCAAGTTGTTCATTGTTGCCGGTCAGCAGGATAATCTGCTTCTCGTGCAAATCCTTCTCCTGCATCAGCCAGGCACCGAAAATAACGGCGACCAGCCCGATCTCTTCTTCTGAAAACTGCACATCGTACTCCGCTTCGAAGCCATGTATCGCCTCGCGGGTAGTACGAACCAGACGGGGATAAAGTCGGCTGAACTCCTCCGGCAGCGTGTTATCAATGCCAATGGCAAACACGCTGCGGTTAAGCGCCTGGGCAAGGTGAATATACAGCTGATCGTTCAGTCCTTGCTCATCGCTGAAGCGCACATTGCCATACTCGCGAAAACGCAGCACCAGCCGTGCAATAGCAAGGCGCAGGCGACGATCCTGCTGGTGGTTATCGCGCACTGGGTCGGGGATACGGAGCATTGAGAACAGCAACGCCATAAACAGCGATTCGCCCGGCGGCGCACTCTGCATGACGTGGCGCTGCCAGTGGCGGCCAATTTCCTCCGCGAGCGGATACTCTGCGCAGGATTGCGCCCAGCGTTGCTGGAGCGGATTAAATTCCGGGGTGACTCCCGCGTGATGCTGTAGCAGACAATACTGTAAATACAGGCGCAGGAACTGGATGTCACGGTACTCAAACGGCTTCTGCAAGCGCCGGGAGCACAGATTAATGAGCGCATGCAGATTGGTGTCGTCATACAGCGTACGCGCGATACCTTGTTGTTTCAGCGCCATTTTTAATGCGGGTGTGAAATGCTGGGCGATGAAAGTCGGGCAGATCCGCAGACCGCGGCGCAGCCACTGTAACAGACACAGGCGCTGATTTAGCGGGGTCCCTTCGATCGTATAGCCGCCATTCAGCGCGGTGGTAATCGCGAGTCGGTGATAGCGCTGGATTTCGAGTCCTGCGCCAATAATATCTTCCTCAACAGTGGCATCATCAACGCCATTGAGGCTACTGAAGGTTTGAGCTGTAGCGATTTGCCCTGGCAGGAAAAGCGTCAGCAGCACCTGGCAACGGCGCTGGGGAGCGGAAAGTACAGATGGTGGAGCAAGCGTTGACATCATCTGTAGGATCTCCCGTAAGTATGTTTGATAAGAATAGCTAAAGTTTGCTCATAGATTTGGAGAATGGAATGCTTTCCACCAGGAATGCTGGAGAGCGTCACAGAATTTTTAACGTGCGGAACAGATAGCAGGAGTGGAACGCAGCGCGTTAACTGGCTTTTTCACTGTTTTATCTTCTATTGAGACATAAAAAAACCCGCCTGAGGGTGACGGGTTGAGAAGACGAGTGGAAATGCGCGGTCTGTTGTTACTGCTCGCGGCTCAGCGTTAATCCCACATCACCGCCAGGATGTACAGACAATAGCGTCTCTTTTGAGTAACCGCTTTCGCTCATCAGACAGGCGCAGGCGGCGTCAAAGATAGCCAGGACCAGTAAAATTGAGGTGGTGGCCAACATGTTCAACGGGTCGGCCTCACGCTGGACGCCGGTGGAAATCACCAGCCTCGACGCTTTAGCAATGGCTGAGTCGGCGTTTTCAGTCACGCTCAGGATGGGCACATTTCTCGCAGCCAGCCCGGGCAGCAGTCGGGTGAGTTCATCCGAATTTCCCCCGCGTGATAGCATAATGACCAGGTCGTCGGCGCGTAAAAAACCGAGATCGCCATGCGCCGCATCCGTCGCGTTGAGGTAAATCGCCGGACGTTCCACGCAGGCGAGCATGTGCGCGACTTTACGCGCCGCAATACCGGATGTACCGACGCCAGTGACGACGATTTTCCCCTGGCAACCGCGCAGCTCCGCCATTAGCGACTGCCAGACCGGTTCAGTCAGATGCTGTCCCAGACCTGCGAGGGCATCGCTATAGAGCTGAAATACGCCGGTGGCCTGAGACCAGGAGTCACTCATGCGTCCTCCTGCATCAGTTGGCGGTATTTCATATGATCCTGATACATCTCGTGGAATACCCGATATTTGCGATCGTAGTACTGCTTAATGCGATTGGTCTGCGGGGTGACCGTTTTACCTATCCGGCTCATCGCCGACATCGCTTCCGGGAACGTGTCAAACACGCCTGCGGCGATAGTCCCCATCATCGCGCCGCCCAGCAGCATAGCTTCGCTCTCTTCAGGCAGCAGCATGGCGCAACCGGTGGCGTTGGCATGCTCCTGAACGAAGATCGGGTTTTTCGTCCCTCCGCCGCTGGCCATGATCGTATCGATGGTGTAGCCGCTTTGGTTCATCGTTTCAATGATATGGCGCGTTCCCAGCGCAATGGCCTGGATGGTTGCGAGGTACTGGAGCGCCATATCTTCCGGCGTGCGGGACAGCTTCAGTCCGGTGATTGCTCCCGTGAGCGTGGGGTTAGCGCGCGGTGAGCGGTTGCCGTGGAAATAGGGCAGGATGTGCATGTCACGGGTCAAAAAGGCGATATCTTCCGGCTCACCAGCCATTTTGCGCAGCAGCGCATTCAGCACTTCATAAATGGTTTGCCCCTGAGACTTAGCCTGCGTCAGCAGGGTTTCGTAACACGGGTGCGACTGAATAACGTGGTCGATTAACGCCCCGGTTGCTGACTGCCCGCCTTCATTGAGCCAGTATTCCGGCAGTACGGCTGAGTAGTAAGGGCCCCAGACGCCGCCGATAAAACGCGGCTCTTTGGAAATCGCCATGTGTCCGGTGGAGGTGCCACCAATTAGCGCGACACGACGGTCAAAATCCGCCACCTCGCCGGAAACTCCGCTTGCGCCGAGCGTACCGAGTGTGCCGGCGTGGGCATCGATTATCGAGACGCTGACCGCGGTCCCCGGAATCAGTCCCATTTCGCTGGCGGCGCGCGCGGACAGCCCGTGACCGAGAGGTTCGCCCATGGTTTTCACGTAGCGACCAATTTTGGCAGCATCATGTTCCAGCAGGTCTTCCAGCCCAATCTGGCGGAAGTAGCTGGCATCCCATTTGTCTTCATGGCCCATATAGGTCCATTTACACACTGTCGAACACAATGAGCGTGTGTCATCGCCTGTTGCGCGCCAGGTCAGAAAATCGGGCAGATCAAAGTAGTAACCCGCATTGGCCCAGGTATTGGGCATATGCTGCTTCAGCCACAGCAGCTTGGGCGTTTGCATTTCCGGGGAGATAATGCCGCCAACGTAGTCCAGCACCCGATGATGCAGGGCGTTAATGCGTTCAGCCTGGGTAATGGCGCGGTGATCCATCCACACAATGATGTTCTGTTCGCTGCGCCCGGACGGGCTGATGGTCAGCGGTTTACCTTCTTTATCCAGCACCACCAGTGAGCAGGTAGCGTCAAAGCCCAGACCTTTCACCTGGATTGGGTTGATATCTGACTGGTTAATCGCATCGCGAACCGCGTTACACACCGCCTGCCAGATGTTATCGGAAGACTGCTCAACAAAATCGGCCTGCGGGCGGTAAATCTCGATAGCCCGACTGGCCTGGCCGACCATTCTGCCGTTGAGATCAAACACGCCGGCACGGGCACTTCCGGTTCCGACATCCACACCAATAAAGTAACTTGCCATAATTTTTTCTCCTGAAATCAGGCTTTACGATTCTGTAATGCGATAAAGAGGATCAGCACCGCGCCCCACAGGGCCATCGTCAGATAGCTGCTCACTCCCAGCAAGTTAAGGCCGCTTTCCAGCATTTGCAGCACAATCAGCGCCAGTACCAGGCCGATAATGCGCCCGAAACCGCCATCCGGGTTGATGCCGCCGAGGACGGAGGCAAGGATGGTGACCAGCAGGTAGGACTCACCGTATCCGGCTTTTGCCGAGTTGAATTTCGCCATCATCAGAATGGCGGCGACCCAGCCGAGCAGGGCAGAAATCACGTACACGGAAATTTGTACCCGGACGGTATTTACGCCGCTGTAGCGGGTAGCCTGTTCATTGGAACCCACGAGATACAGACTGCGCCCAAGCGTGGTGTGCTCCAGCAGTACCCACAGCAGGATTGCCACCAGGAAAAAGAGCAGCAGCGCTACCGGAATACCGGCAATCGTGGCGTTACCAAGATATTGAATGGCGGTCGGGAAACCGGAAATCACTGTCCCATTGGAAAGCAGAATATTCAGCCCGGAGATAAGCGTCATCGTGCCGAGCGTGGCGAGAATCGGCGAAACCCCGACCCAGGCAATCAGCGCGCCGTTGAGCGTACCGATTGCGACCGCCACGGCAGCGCCTGCCAGCAGCGCCAGCACCAGAAACAGCGGGTTATCCGGATGGGTGACGATAATCGCCGCCATTACCAGCGAGCAGGCATTCGCTCCTGCAATTATCGACAGGTTTATGCCGCCGGTCAGCATGGTCATACCCATCCCGAGGGCCAGCATGCCAAGGATCGGCAGTTGCGAGCCAATCGACTGGAAGTTAGCGACGCTGAAAAAACGGCTGCCGAGCAGGGCCGAGAAGACCAGGGCGACGACCACAATAATGACGCATTGCAGACGAATGATGGCATCACCGGGTAAAAATCTGGCGATTGTTTTCATCTCAAAGCTCCCTTGCCAGTTTGCGTTTTTCGTTCCAGGCCGTGGCGCTAATGCTGACCAGGATAATGGCGCCGCTGAACACGGTGTGCCAGTAAGAGGAGACGCTGAGCAGCGTCAGGCCATTTTGTAAGAAGGCCAGCAGAACCACGCCGAGCAGGGTTCCGGTTAATGTGCCGCGTCCGCCGCTCATGCTGGTTCCGCCGAGCACGACCGCCGCCAGCACCGTCAACTCAAAGCCGAGCAGCGAATTGGGCGCAACTGACTGGGTGATTTGCGCCTGAACCACGGCGGCAACGCCTGCCAGAATACCCATGTAGCCATACACGTAGAAATGCAGCTTCAGCAGATTCAGTCCCAGACGCGAGGCCGCATCACGATTACCGCCCATGGCGTAAACCTGACGGCCAAGACGGGTATAGTTCATCAGCACGGCGGTAAAGATGATCACAGCCGCCAGGCACAGCAGGGGCAGTGTCAAGCCGTAGTCGTAGCCATCCGCCGCGGTGAACGAGAACCAATTGATGCCGTTCATAAACCAGTCCGGAAAGCCGTACAGCCAGGTGCCTTTGGTGGCGTACACCAGCACACCGTAGTAAACGTTCAACGTGGCGATGGTAATGATGATGGCCGGAACGCGCAGCCAGTAGACCAGGAAGCCATTAATAAGTCCCAGCAGCAGACCCACCGCAATCGCGATGATTAACGCCAACGCGAAGTTGCCGCCGTGGCCGATAACCCAACTGGCCATCGCATACTGGGCTATCGCGGTCATCGCCGGAAATGAGATGTCGATCCCACCGGAAATCAGCACCACAAACAGCCCGCAGGCAAGGATGCCGAGAATCGCATAGCTGGTAGCCACATCCGTCAGGTTCCCCAAAGACAAGAACTCATCGGTGCTGATGCTCAGCCCAACGGCAAGGGCCACAACCAGCAGGCCCAGCCAAAACTCATGTTGCCCGATTAAACGGGAGAGATGCATCTTATTCATTGATTACCTCGACCACTTCAGCAATCTCCTCTTCACGGCACTGATGAGGATTAAATTCCGCCACCAGCTTGCCGCGACGCATCACCAGCACGCGGTGGCTGTTGTAATACGCTTCCGGGATTTCATCGCAAATCATCAGCACCGCCATACCCTGTTCCGCCAGATCGCGGGCTATCTGGTAAATACCCTCTTTGTTGGCGATATCTACGCCTACGGTAGGGGAGTCGAGGATCAGGATGCGGGGATTAGTCGCCACCCATTTGGCAATGGCGATACGCTGGGCATTACCGCCGGAAAGGGTTTTAACCGGCAGGTGTGGATCGGACACTTTGATATTCAGCTCGCGGATCAAATCGGCGACCAGCTTTTGCGCTTTACGGTGATCGAGCAGGCCGCTGCCAGTATGCAGTTGATCAAACACCGTGACGATGGTGTTGTCGTAGATCGACTGCTCCATGATCAGCCCCTGCGTTAGGCGATCTTCTGAGACGTAGCCGATCCCATGTTTGATGGCATCATGGTTATTGCGAAGAGTGACCGGCTGGCCGTTAATGCGAATCTCACCGCTTTCTGGGTGCGTCATGCCAAACAGGCTCAGACAAAGTTCGGTGCGTCCGGCGCCCAGCAGGCCCACAATGGAGACAATCTCGCCGCCGTGCAGCGACAGATTAATGTTTTGGTATTTGCCTCTGCGGCTGAGGTTGCGCAGCTCCAGCAGGGGCTCTTGCTCAATAGCGGGTCTTTCCGGCAGCGGGCTATAGTGGAAGCGTTGTCCGGTCATCAGGAAAGCCAGCTCGTGGCTGTCGAGTTCGCTGGCAGGATAAGTGCCCACCAGTTTGCCGTCGCGCATCACGCTGATGCGGTCAGCCACTTCCATCACCTCATCCAGACGGTGGCTGACAAACACTACACAAATTCCGGCAGCTTTTAGTTCGTTAACGACCCGTAGCAGGCCATTAACCTCCTGACGGGTTAGTGAGGCGGTGGGCTCGTCCATAATCACCAGACGCGCGTCGGCGGCAATCGCCCGGCAAATGGCGACCAGTTGTCGGTCGGCAATCGAGAGTTTTTCAACCTTTTTATCGGGATCGATGTTCACACCGATGCGCTTCATGGCTGCCAGCGCCTGCTGCTTCATGGCGCCACGACGTACCCAGATATCGCCACCGGGCAGATAGCGGTTGACCGCGATATTCTCCGCGACGCTAAAGTTAGGGAACAACGACAGGTCCTGATAAATAACCTGAATGCCATAATGGGAAGAGAGCTGCGGCGTCAGGTGATGGAACAATTTGCCATCGAGTAAAATCTGCGCGCCTTTTTCCGGATGATAAACTCCGGAGATCACTTTAATAATGGTACTTTTACCACAGCCGTTTTGACCCGCCAGACAGTGAACTTCGCCTTTTCTCAGCGTCAGATTCACGTTATCCAGCGCCAGCACGCCCGGGAATTGTTTGCTGATATTCTCAAGAGTGATAAATGCGGTGGTGTCTGCCATGGACAATACCCCTGCGAGCGCCCGGATGGACGCTGAGTGTTAGTTTGGTTGATAGCGCCGGCCAGACGGCCGGCGTTAAGGTTCCCTGGTGTTGGCTAAAGCCTTAGAAACCAAGTGATTGTGCGTTGTCTTTGGTGACTTCGAGGATCTTGTTAAAGCGGATCACTTTCTTCTCCGTGTCGATATCGGCTTTCCCTAAACCATCGATACTCAGGTCGGCGTTAACTTCTTTGCCCTGCAACAGCTGATCGGCAACCGTTACCAGCGCGTAACCCGCGTCTTTTGGATCCCACAGCAGCGCTTTTTTGATATCACCGCGCATCAGGTAAGGTGCAGCCTGTGCTGGCATTGCAATCCCGACAACGGCGATTTTATCTTTGGCGCGTTTTTTCTGCACAGCCTGACCCGCCCCGATTGGACCCAGCGAGCCGAAACCGATAATGCCTTTCATCTGCGGATAGGTTTTCATCAGGTCCAGCGTCGTGGCGTAGGATTTATCGATGCTTTCCGCGACCGGCAGACGTGAAGTGACCTCAAACATTTCCGGATATTTTTCTTTCTGGTACTTAATTGCATAATCCGCCCACGCGTTATGCAGCGGCACCGTCAGTGAACCGACATAGATGGCGTAACCCCCTTTGCCGCCCATGTTTTTTGCTAACTCATCGACGTTGGCCTGCGCGTATTTTTCACTATCGATGGTTTCGATATCCCATTGGCCAATTTGCTCATCCGGGGATTCGTGCGTCAGAACGACAATGCCTTTATCGCGCGCTTTTTTCAGTACTGGCTCAAGGACCTTGGCATCATTCGGTACCACGATGATGGCGTTGACGTTTTTGGCGATCAGATCTTCAATCACTTTGACCTGCTGTGCCGGATCCGGCGTGGAAGGCCCGGTCTGGTAAGCATTCACATCCAGTTTTTTTGCTGCTTCATTAACACCGGTTTCCATCCGGTTAAACCACGGAATCCCGGTGACTTTGGCAACCACAGCAATTTCATATTTTTCCGCCGCAAAGGACGTGCCGGACAACATGCATGCAGAAACCAGGGTTGCACTGAGTAATGCGAGTTTGAATTTCATAGTTGTACCTTTCGTAGGGGGCAGGACATGTCACGGCGTGAAGTTAACAACGAATGGAAGAGGGAATGAATTACAAGTTTGGTGAATGTGATCGATGCCCATTATTGTAATTTTATGGAAAATAAGCGGTTAAATATTAGTTAAATTTGCACGGAAATACACTCAGGGATTTAAATTTAGTGTTAACAAAACATTAAAATGAAACCATAAATTAACAAATTGTTATCATTTTACTTAAGTTGTGGCGACGAAAAGGTATTTGGGAGGATGTTGCTGAAGAAGAAATTGTTGAAATTGAGAACTGAATCGATACCGGAAAAGGGGGCTCAACATTTTTTCGTTCAATGGTATCCTCAGCACACTTTCGCCAAACACGGCATCATTATTTGTGGCGGTGTAGATTTTTCTCGTGGAGAACTCATGCAAGGCGTTAAACGTATCATTATGACGTTGTTTCTCGCGATCCTGCCCTTTGGCGCAGGTGCGCATCCCCACAGCTTTATCCATTTGAAAACCGAGATAGTGAGCGAGAATGACCAGTTCGTCGCGCTAAAAATGCGCTGGACGATGGATGAAATCACCTCGGCAGATCTGCTTTACGATGCGGGAAATGCCAAACCTGGTGATGAGATCTGGAAAAAACTGGCGGCAGAAGTGATGGCCAACGTCCTCGGGCAGCACTATTTCACCGAAGTGTGGCACGACGGGAAAAAGGTAAAGTTTAAAAACAGGCCGACGGAATATGGCATGGAGCGTGAAGAACATCAGGCAGTGCTGACGTTCGTGTTGCCGCTGGCGGAAGCTCAGCCGCTGAGCGGTCAAAAATATACTATTTCAACCTTCGACCCCACCTACTACGTTGATATGAGCTATGACAAAGACAGCGATGCCAGGCTGGCGCAGGCCATAAGTCAGCAATGCCGTATTTCAGTACATACGCCGACGCCGAATGAACAAATGCTGAGCTTTGCGCAGTCGCTGGATAAAGAAGACGCACCGCCGGAGGATATGGAATTGGGTAAACAGTTTGCACAGACGGTGACGCTGCAATGTCCGTAGTTTATCAACAACGCGCCGCCAGACGCCGCTGGCTGACACTATGGCCGCTGGCGGTGTTTTTACTGCTGGCTGCAGTCGGCATACTGTGGCTATGGCAGGCCTGGCCGCAGGTGATGATGAAAAGTGTCGTCTGGCAGCGCGACGTTAACCAGCAGATGAGCGGTTTGCTGAAAGCCGTTGCCGCCAATCCGGCCCAGGCCGGGGGATCGCTGCTGCTGTTTAGTTTTCTCTATGGCGTGCTGCATGCGTTGGGACCAGGACATGGAAAAGTCGTCATTACCACCTGGCTGGCAACGCATCCCTCGAAGCTGAGATCGAGTATTGGCCTGACGCTGGCCTCATCTTTATTACAGGGACTGGTCGCCATCGGGCTGGTGGTTGTGGTGCTCACCATTTTGCAGTTGCCTGCACGACGGCTACATATGAGTAGTTTCTGGCTGGAGAAAGGGAGTTATGCGCTGGTTGGCGTGTTGGGCGTTTTATTGTGCGTCCGTGCGCTGAAGAAATTGCGCCAGTTACTGCGTCGCCCGAAATTTATCGCCTTCACGCCGCACCATGTGCATCACGAGGGATGTGGCTGTGGGCATCAGCATTTGCCTGATCCTGAACAGCTGCAAAGCGGTGATGACTGGCGCGCCCGGCTGATGATCGTTTTGTCTATGGGAATGCGGCCATGCTCCGGGGCAATTATGGTTTTACTGTTTAGCAAAGTGGTTGGCGTTTTTAGCTGGGGCATGGCGTCGGCGCTGGCGATGGCGGCAGGAACCTCTTTGACCATTACGTCACTGGCTTTGCTGGTACACAGTTTCCGCTCGCTGGCGGTGAGACTTAGCGGACATAAAGCGCCGGTGCTGTGGCGACAGATTGGCTGGACGACGCTGGCATTAGCCGGTGGTGCGGTGCTGATTGCTGCTGCGGTAGTGATGTGGGGGAGCGCGGTGCCGATGGGGCGAGGGATTAGACCGTTTTAATCAAAGCCGGATGGCGGCTTCGCCTTATCCGGCCTGTATCAACACGTGGCCCGGTAAGCATGACACCACCGGGCTGTACTGAATTAACGCTTCAGCGCGTCGCTCAGTTCGTCACGCATGTTAGCCAGCATGGCTTTCACTACGCGCGGATTACCTGCAACGATGTTGCCAGTCGCCATGTAGTTATGACCGCCGGTGAAGTCGCAAACCAGTGCGCCTGCTTCACGAGCAATCAGCTCACCTGCGGCGAAATCCCATGGTTTCAGACCGATTTCGAAGTAACCGTCAACGCGTGCAGCGGCAACGTAAGCCAGATCCAGCGCAGCAGAACCAGTGCGGCGGAAGTCAGCGCACTCGGTAAACATCTTGCCAAGAATTTTCATGTAAGACGTGGCGTGCTGTTTCGCTTTGAACGGGAAACCGGTGGCGATGATGGTGCCGTCCAGATCGCGTGCAGTGCTGCCACGCAGACGGTAGCCGTTCAGCTGTGCGCCCTGGCCGCGGGTTGCGGTGAACAGTTCGTTACGCATTGGATCGTAAACAACGGCGACTTCAGTACGGCCTTTAATGCGTACTGCGATGGAAACCGCGAAGTGCGGCAGACGTTTTACGAAGTTGGTGGTGCCATCCAGTGGATCGATAACCCATTGAACATCCTGATCTTCACCAACATGCTCACCGCTTTCTTCGGTGATGATGGTGTGCTGTGGGTAAGATTTGCGAATTGTTTCGATAATAATCGCTTCGGCGGCTTTATCGACGTTAGTCACGAAATCATTGCTGCCTTTCTGGCTGGTTTCTACAGAGTCTGGCGTTTCGTAGTGTTTGGCAATTACATTACCCGCCTTGCGCGCTGCGCGCACGGCGATGGTCAGCATCGGATGCATCGGTCTCTCTCACTGGATGTTAAAGAACGGGAAAACGGCGCAGAGTATAGCAGCGAGTTCGGAATATGTCTTCGTTTTATGATAATATGCCCGAATAATCTTTAGCCGAAGAAATACAATGCTGCAAAATATTCGAATCGTGCTGGTGGAAACCTCTCACACTGGCAACATGGGCTCTGTGGCCCGCGCAATGAAAACCATGGGTTTAACTAATCTGTGGCTGGTAAATCCACTGGTTAAACCGGACTCCCAGGCCATCGCCCTGGCGGCAGGTGCCAGCGATGTGATCGGCAGCGCGCAGATCGTCGATACTCTCGATGAAGCGCTGGCGGGTTGCAGCCTGGTGGTGGGTACCAGCGCGCGCTCCCGTACGCTGCCGTGGCCAATGCTGGATCCGCGTGAATGCGGTTTAAAAAGCGTCTCTGAAGCAACGAACTCGCCGGTGGCGCTGGTGTTTGGACGTGAACGCGTTGGCCTGACCAACGAAGAGCTGCAGAAGTGCCATTATCATGTCGCCATTGCCGCGAACCCGGAATACAGCTCGCTCAACCTGGCGATGGCGGTGCAGGTCATCTCTTATGAAGTTCGCATGGCCTGGCTGGCAACGCAGGAAAGCGACAAGACCGCAGAATACGAAGAAGCTGAGTATCCGCTGGTCGATGATTTAGAGCGTTTTTACGGTCATCTGGAACAAACGCTGCTGTCGACCGGGTTTATCCGCGAAGGACATCCGGGGCAGGTGATGAACAAGCTGCGCCGTCTGTTCACTCGTGCGCGTCCTGAGAGCCAGGAGCTGAACATTTTGCGCGGAATTTTAGCTTCTATAGAGCAGCAGAATAAAGGCAAGTAAGCGTCTTGATGCCGGATGGCTGCACGATTTCCAGGCCGGATTAGCGAAGCGCCATCCAGTAAGTGAAAATGGCACTGAAGGTTAAATACCTGACTAAATTAGTCAAGTAAATAGTTGACTGATTTAGTCGGGAATGTCAGACTTGCCCCTGCTATGCAATACCCCCATTTTACAATAAAAAACCCCGGGCAGGGGCGAGTTTGAGGCTAAGTAAGACATGAGACTGACATCAAAAGGGCGTTATGCCGTGACCGCAATGTTGGACGTTGCGCTCAACTCCGAAACGGGCCCGGTACCGTTGGCTGATATTTCTGAACGTCAGGGAATTTCCCTGTCATATCTGGAGCAGCTGTTTTCCCGTTTGCGTAAAAACGGTCTGGTTTCCAGCGTACGTGGACCAGGCGGCGGGTATCTGCTGGGTAAAGATGCCGGCAGCATCGCAGTAGGTGAAGTGATTAGCGCTGTTGACGAGTCTGTAGACGCGACCCGTTGCCAGGGCAAAGGCGGTTGTCAGGGCGGCGATAAATGCCTGACTCACGCGCTGTGGCGCGATCTGAGCGATCGTCTGACCGGTTTCCTCAACAACATTACGTTGGGCGAACTGGTGAATAATCAGGAAGTCCTGGATGTGTCTGGTCGCCAGCACACACATGACGCTCCACGCAGCACTCGCACGCAAGACGCTATCGACGTCAAACTGCGTGCCTAATAAAAATTACGCAATATCTTCTGGTTGCATCAAGGCAGCCAGAAAGATGAAGCGTAAAAAGTATTTCAGAATCAGGCCGGGGTGCCAGACGCCCCGTTAACTCGGTCGTACATCCAGCCGGTTGCCTGGTTCCTTGCATTGAAGCGATGTACGGAGTTTATAGAGCAATGAAATTACCGATCTATCTCGACTACTCCGCAACCACGCCGGTGGACCCGCGTGTTGCCGAGAAAATGATGCAGTGTCTGACCCTGGACGGAAACTTTGGTAACCCAGCTTCCCGTTCACACCGTTTCGGCTGGCAAGCTGAAGAGGCGGTAGATATCGCCCGCAATCAGATCGCTGATCTGGTCGGTGCCGATCCGCGTGAAATCGTCTTTACTTCCGGTGCGACGGAATCCGATAACCTGGCGATTAAAGGTGCAGCCAACTTTTACCAGAAAAAAGGCAAGCACATCATCACCAGCAAAACCGAACACAAAGCCGTGCTGGACACCTGCCGTCAGCTGGAGCGCGAAGGGTTTGAAGTGACCTACCTCGCCCCGCAGCGTAATGGCATTATCGACCTGAAAGAACTTGAAGCGGCAATGCGTGACGACACCATTCTGGTCTCCATCATGCACGTTAACAACGAAATCGGCGTGGTACAGGATATCGCAACCATCGGCGAAATGTGCCGTGCCCGCGGTATCATCTATCACGTTGATGCGACTCAGAGCGTGGGCAAACTGCCTATCGATCTGAGCCAACTGAAAGTTGACCTGATGTCCTTCTCCGGCCACAAAATTTATGGCCCGAAAGGTATCGGCGCGCTGTACGTTCGTCGTAAACCGCGTATTCGTATTGAAGCGCAGATGCACGGCGGCGGTCACGAGCGCGGCATGCGTTCCGGTACGCTGCCTGTGCACCAAATCGTTGGGATGGGTGAAGCTTACCGTATCGCCAAAGAAGAGATGGAAACCGAGATGGCGCGCCTGCGCAGTCTGCGTAACCGTCTGTGGAACGGCGTGAAAGATATGGAAGAGGTGTACCTCAATGGTGACCTCGAGCAGGGCGCACCGAACATTCTCAACGTTAGCTTCAACTTTGTTGAAGGCGAGTCGCTGATTATGGCGCTGAAAGACCTGGCTGTGTCCTCCGGTTCTGCATGTACCTCTGCAAGCCTGGAGCCATCCTACGTGCTGCGCGCGCTGGGGATGACCGACGAGCTGGCACATAGCTCAATTCGTTTCTCTTTAGGTCGTTTCACTACCGAAGAAGAGATTGACTACGCCATCAATCTGGTTCGCAACTCCATTGGCCGCCTGCGCGACCTTTCTCCGCTGTGGGAAATGTTCAAACAGGGCGTGGATCTGAACAGTATTGAATGGTCTCATCACTAATTCGGCGCACATAAGGAGAATTCAACATGGCTTACAGCGAAAAAGTAATCGATCATTACGAGAATCCACGTAACGTGGGCTCTTTTGACAACAGCGACGAGAACGTGGGCAGCGGCATGGTGGGTGCACCGGCCTGTGGCGACGTGATGAAGTTGCAGATCAAAGTCAACAATGAGGGTATCATTGAAGACGCGCGTTTCAAGACTTACGGCTGCGGTTCCGCTATTGCCTCCAGCTCTCTGGTTACCGAATGGGTAAAAGGGAAATCTCTGGACGAAGCACAGGCGATCAAAAATACCGATATCGCCGACGAGCTTGAACTGCCACCAGTGAAAATTCACTGCTCTATTCTGGCTGAAGACGCGATTAAAGCCGCGATTGCGGATTACAAAAGCAAACGTGAAGCAAAATAATTAAGAGTTGAGGTTTTATTATGTCGATTACCTTAAGCGACAGTGCAGCAGCGCGTGTAAATACCTTCCTGGCAAACCGCGGTAAAGGGTTTGGTCTGCGTCTGGGCGTGAGAACCTCCGGCTGCTCAGGTATGGCTTATGTACTGGAATTTGTTGACGAGCCGGCGGCTGAAGATACCGTGTTTGAAGACAAAGGCGTAAAAGTCGTGATCGACGGTAAGAGCCTGCAATTCCTCGACGGTACGCAGTTAGACTTCGTCAAAGAAGGTCTGAACGAAGGGTTTAAGTTCACTAACCCGAACGTGAAAGACGAATGTGGATGCGGCGAAAGCTTCCACGTGTAACGCGCTTACTGATAACCCCACCGTGGTCGCCTGCGCGTGGGGTTTGTTTTACCTGACTCTCTGGTTTTGCCTCATCGAACAACAGAGAATCGATGCCCTGAGAATGTTATGGACTACTTCACCCTCTTTGGCTTACCGGCCCGTTATCAGCTCGATACTCAGGCGCTGAGCCTACGTTTTCAGGATCTGCAACGTCAGTATCATCCTGATAAATTCGCCAGCGGTTCTCAGGCGGAACAACTTACTGCGGTTTCGCAGTCCGCCACTATCAACCAGGCCTGGCAAACGCTGCGTCATCCTTTGATGCGCGCCGAATACTTGTTGTCTTTACACGGCTTTGATATCCGCAGCGAGCAGCACACGGTGCGCGATACCGCGTTTCTGATGGAACAACTGGAGCTGCGTGAAGAGCTGGACGAGATTGAACAGGCAAAAGACAATCAACGGCTGGATGCGTTTATGCAACGCGTCAGCGAAATGTACAACGTTCGCCATCAACTGATGGTGGAACAGCTGGATAGCGAGACGTGGGACGCAGCGGCAGATACCGTGCGTAAGCTGCGTTTTCTCGATAAACTGCGAAGCAGTGCAGAACAACTCGAAGAAAAACTGCTCGATTTTTAATTTCCGGAAGCGAAAATGGCCTTATTACAAATTAGTGAGCCTGGTCTGAGCGCCGCGCCGCACCAGCGTCGTCTGGCGGTCGGTATCGATTTAGGCACCACCAACTCCCTGGTTGCGACCGTACGCAGCGGCCAGGCCGAAACGCTGGCAGATCATGAAGGTCGCCACCTGTTGCCGTCAGTGGTTCACTATCAGCAGCAGGGCTACTCGGTCGGTTACGATGCCCGCGCCAATGCTGCGCTGGATACGGCAAACACCGTCAGCTCGGTAAAACGCATGATGGGCCGCTCTCTGGCGGATATCCAGGCGCGTTACCCACATCTGCCTTATTCATTCCAGGCGAGCGAAAACGGCCTGCCGATGATTGAAACCGCTGCCGGTTTGCTTAATCCGGTGCGCGTATCCGCTGACATTCTGAAAGCGCTGGCCGCGCGGGCAACCGAATCGTTGTCCGGCGAACTGGATGGCGTAGTGATCACCGTTCCGGCTTACTTTGACGATGCACAGCGTCAGGGGACGAAAGACGCCGCGCGTCTGGCGGGCCTGCACGTATTGCGTCTGCTGAACGAACCGACCGCTGCGGCGATCGCTTATGGCCTGGATTCCGGTCAGGAAGGCGTGATCGCGGTCTATGACCTTGGCGGCGGTACTTTTGATATTTCTATTCTGCGCCTGAGTCGCGGCGTGTTTGAAGTGCTGGCGACCGGTGGTGATTCCGCGCTTGGCGGCGACGATTTTGACCATCTGCTGGCCGATTACATTCGCGAGCAGGCGGGCGTTGCCGATCGCAGCGATAACCGCGTACAGCGCGAACTGCTGGATGCCGCGATTGCAGCGAAAATCGCACTCAGCGACGCCGATTCTGTGACGGTTAACGTGGCAGGATGGCAGGGTGAAATCACCCGTGAAACCTTTAATGAACTCATTTCCGCACTGGTTAAACGTACGCTGCTAGCCTGCCGCCGTGCGCTGAAAGATGCGGGCGTTGAGCCGCAGGATGTGCTGGAAGTGGTAATGGTCGGTGGTTCAACGCGCGTGCCGCTGGTACGTGAACGCGTCGGTGAATTCTTTGGCCGTACGCCGCTGACCTCTATCGACCCGGACAAAGTGGTCGCTATCGGTGCGGCAATCCAGGCGGATATTCTGGTCGGGAATAAACCGGACAGCGAAATGCTGCTGCTGGATGTTATCCCGCTGTCTCTGGGACTGGAAACCATGGGCGGTCTGGTGGAGAAAGTGATCCCGCGTAACACCACTATCCCGGTGGCGCGTGCGCAGGACTTCACCACGTTTAAAGATGGCCAAACCGCGATGTCCATTCACGTGATGCAAGGCGAGCGTGAGCTGGTGCAAGACTGTCGTTCACTGGCGCGTTTTGCGCTGCGCGGTATCCCGGCGTTGCCGGCAGGCGGCGCGCATATCCGCGTGACCTTCCAGGTCGATGCTGATGGGCTGCTGAGCGTCACCGCTATGGAGAAATCCACCGGCGTTGAGTCCTCGATTCAGGTCAAACCGTCCTACGGTCTGACCGACAGTGAAATCGCCTCCATGATTCAGGATTCGATGAGTTTTGCCGAGCAGGACGTTAAAGCTCGTATGCTGGCAGAACAGAAAGTCGAAGCGGCACGCGTACTGGAGAGTTTATCCGGTGCGCTGAACGCTGATGCCGCGCTGTTAAGCGCCGCAGAACGTCAGGCTATCGACACCGCCGCCGCGCACTTGAGCGAGGTAGCACAGGGTGACGATGTTGACGCGATAGAACAAGCCATTAAAAACGTAGACAAACAAACCCAGGAATTCGCCGCTCGCCGTATGGACAAATCCGTCCGTAGCGCGCTGAAAGGCCATTCCGTGGACGAGGTTTAATATGCCAAAGATTGTTATTTTGCCTCATCAGGATCTCTGTCCCGATGGCGCAGTTCTGGAAGCTGAGACCGGCGAAACCATTCTCGACGTTGCCCTGCGTAACGGTATCGAGATTGAACACGCCTGTGAAAAATCCTGTGCCTGCACGACCTGCCACTGCATCGTACGTGAAGGTTTTGATTCTTTGCCGGAAAGCACAGAAGAAGAAGACGACATGCTGGATAAAGCCTGGGGACTGGAGCCGGAGAGCCGTTTAAGCTGTCAGGCACGGGTAACCGAGGACGATTTAGTGGTCGAAATCCCACGTTACACAATCAATCATGCACGTGAGCATTAACAGAGGGTAGTATGGGACTGAAGTGGACCGATAGCCGCGAAATCGGCGAGGCGCTGTACGACGCGTTCCCCGATCTCGATCCCAAGACCGTTCGTTTCACCGATCTGCACCAATGGATCTGTGACCTGGAAGAGTTCGATGATGATCCACAGGCATCGAACGAAAAAATCCTTGAGGCCATTTTACTGGTCTGGCTGGACGAAGCCGAATAAGTCAACGGGCTGCCCACGGGTGGCCCGTTTTCCTGTATGCGCGAAATAAGGATAAATAAAATGACAGAAGCCATGAAAATTACGCTTTCCACGCAACCCGCTGACGCTCGCTGGGGTGAAAAGGCGACATACAGCATTAATAATGACGGTATTACCCTGCACCTGAACGGAAAAGATGATCTCAGCCTTATCCAGCGCGCCGCGCGTAAAATTGACGGCCTGGGTATTAAACATGTCCAACTGGATGGTGAAGGCTGGGATACCGAACGTAGCTGGGCGTTCTGGCAGGGTTACAAAGGACCAAAAGGCACCCGCAAAGTTGAGTGGGCCGCTCTGGACGAGGCGCAGCGCAAAGAGCTGGATAACCGTCTGAAGATTATTGACTGGGTGCGCGATACCATTAACGCACCTGCAGAAGAGCTGGGCCCGGAACAGCTGGCGCAACGCGCGGTAGACCTGCTGTGCGGCGTGGCCTGCGACAACGTCTCGTACCGTATCACCAAAGGTGAAGATCTGCGCGAGCAGAACTACATGGGGCTGCATACCGTGGGTCGAGGCTCTGAACGCCCGCCGGTGCTGCTGGCGCTGGATTACAACCCGACTGGCGACAAAGAAGCTCCAGTTTATGCCTGCCTGGTTGGCAAGGGAATTACCTTTGACTCTGGCGGATACAGTATCAAGCAAAGCGCATTTATGGACTCAATGAAGTCCGATATGGGCGGTGCGGCAACGGTCACCGGCGCGCTGGCGTTTGCCATCACCCGTGGCCTGAACAAGCGTGTGAAGCTGTATCTGTGCTGCGCGGATAACCTGATCAGCGGCAACGCCTTTAAGCTTGGCGATATCATTCACTATCGCAACGGTAAAAAAGTTGAAGTGATGAATACCGATGCTGAAGGGCGTCTGGTACTGGCCGATGGCCTGATCGATGCCAGCGCGCAAAAACCTGAATTGATCATTGATGCTGCCACGCTGACCGGCGCGGCGAAAACCGCACTGGGCAACGATTACCACGCGCTGTTTAGCTTTGATGACCAACTGGCCGCGCGTTTGTTGGCAAGTGCGGCGCAAGAAAACGAGCCGTTCTGGCGTTTGCCGTTGGCAGAGTTCCACCGTAGCCAACTGCCGTCAAATTTTGCCGAGCTGAACAATACCGGCAGTGCGGCCTACCCAGCGGGTGCAAGCACCGCGGCGGGCTTCCTGTCCCATTTCGTGGAAAATTACCAGCAAGGCTGGCTGCACATCGATTGCTCTGCAACCTATCGCAAAGCGCCGGTTGAGCAGTGGTCTGCGGGCGCAACTGGTCTGGGTGTGCGCACCATCGCGAATCTGCTGACCGCATAATTCATGACTGTATTGCCGGATGGCGCTACGCTTATCCGGCTTACATGTATTCATCCAATTTGTGATACTTATGTCCGAAACAAAAAATGAATTAGAAACGTTGCTGGAGCAAGCAGCGACAGAGCCTGCGCATCGTCCGGCATTTTTCCGTACTTTACTGGAATCCACCGTCTGGGTGCCGGGTACTGCCGCAGAAGGCGAGGCGGTAGTAGAAGACAGCGCCCTCGACCTTCAACACTGGGAAAAAGAAGACGGCACGACCGTGATCCCGTTCTTCACCTCCCTGAAAGCCCTGCAACAGGCGGTTGAAGATGAGCAAGCATTTGTCGTTATGCCGGTGCGTACGCTATTTGAAATGACGCTTGGCGAAACGCTCTTTCTCAACGCTAAACTGCCGACCGGCAAAGAGTTTATGCCGCGTGAAATCAGCCTGCTGATGGGGGAAGAGGGTAATCCGCTAAGCACCCAGGAAGTACTGGAAGGTGGTGAATCGCTGCTCCTTTCTGAAGTCGCTGAACCTCCGGCGCAGATGATTGACTCACTGACCACGCTGTTTAAAACCATTAAGCCGGTAAAACGCGCATTTCTCTGCTCAATCAAAGAAAGTGCTGAAGCCCAGCCGAATCTGCTGATTGGTATCGAAGCTGAAGGTGATATTGAAGAGATCATCCATGCTGCGGGTAGCGTCGCAACCGATACGTTGCCGGGTGATGAACCCATTGATATCTGCCAGGTGAAGAAAGGTGAGAAGGGCGTGAGTCACTTTATCACTGAGCACATCGCACCGTTCTACGAACGCCGCTGGGGCGGTTTCCTGCGCGACTTCAAACAGAACCGGATTATCTGAGTGAAGGAAAGCCGCCACGAAGGATTATACCTCGCGCACTGAATAATTTTGCCGCTAACTCAGTTGGCTTTTTCTCCCTCAAAAGGGAGTATTAGTGCGCTACGATGAGCCTGCTTTGCTAAAGCAGCACAGCCTGCTGGAAAGGCCGAGAACCGGACCGGTACAAAAAAACCGCTCATTGAGCGGTTTTTTTGTGGGTGAAAAAGATGAGTAAATCAGATTTTATTGAGTCTCAGCCGGTTCTACCGGTAAATCGTTACGCGCGCCCCATTCGCTCCATGCGCCGTCATACAATGCGACGTTAGAAACGCCCAGCGTGGCTAGCGCCAGCACAACCACCGCCGCCGTAACGCCTGAGCCGCAGCTGGCGATAATGGGACGGTCAAAGCTTACGCCGTGGCTGAAGAAAATAGCATCCAGTTCGTCGGTAGTTTTCAGTTCACCGTCACGAACCAGCTCTGTCCACGGTACGTTAAGCGCACCAGGCACATGGCCACGCTTGAGGCCCGGACGCGGCTCGTCAACTTCGGCATTAAAACGCGCAGCCGGTCGGGCATCGACGATCTGCGCCGTTTTTTCATGACTGGCCAGCAGTACGTCGGTAACGCGCACAACCGCTTCAGGCGTAAATGCCACGTTAAATTCACCTTCCGGTAAATCCTCATTTCCTTCTTGGAGCATTAGCTCATCGCGCTGCCAGCCAGCCAGACCGCCCGCCAGAATGGAGACATTCTCGACACCAAATGTCCGCAGCATCCACCATGCGCGTGGCGCGGAAAACAGGTTGCCGTCATCGTAGACAACCAGGTGTTTATCCTGATGAACGCCCAATTCGCGCATCGCTACGGCAAAGGCTTCCGGTCGCGGCATCATATGCGGTAGCGGTGACGTATGGTCGGAAAGCGCTTCAATATCAAAAAAGACTGCGCCAGGAATATGGCCCGCGCGATACTCCTCGCCAACATCGCGATCTTCCTGTCCTGGAGGTGCCATCCGGGCATCAAGAATTTGTATTTCCGGATCGTCAATGTGTTCGGCAAGCCAGTCGGCAGCGACAAAAAAGGCGGTGGTCATAGGCATCTCCATTTTTACCAGGTATTGGCAAATTGTCGGATGTTTAGTGCAATGCGACAAGTAAAAGAGGCTGATTTGTCAGGCGAATCCACATTAATCACGAAAAATAGGACAACGTAGAACAGTTACTGGCTTCCACAGCCGAAAATCTGACGCATAATAGTTGTTCTACGTAGCTAACGGGCCACTACGGCCAGGGATGAAAAATGAAACATTTACGCGTAGCGGCCTGTATGCTGATGCTGGCACTGGTTGGGTGCGATAATAATAACGAAAAATCACCGACGGCTGCGAAGCCTGATGCGCCTGCACCGCAGACTGCGCCAGCAAAAGATAAGGCCCAATTACAAAAGCTGATTCAGCAAAGCCAGGGTAAGTCGCTGACGCTGCTTGATGCCTCAGAGGTCCAACTCGACGGCGCGGCAACGCTCGTTTTGACCTTTTCCATTCCCCTCGATCCGGAACAAGATTTTTCTCGCGTAGTGCACGTTGTTGATAAAAAAAGCGGCAAAGTGGATGGTGCCTGGGAGCTGGCGCCAAATCTAAAAGAGCTACGCTTACGCCATCTCGAACCTAACCGGGAACTGGTGGTTACCATTGAGCGTGATTTGCTGGCGCTGAATAAAGCGACGTTCGCTATCGATTATGAAAAAAATATTACCACCCGCGACGTCCAGCCAAGCGTAGGGTTCGCTAGTCGCGGCTCGCTGCTGCCGGGAAAAGTGATTGAAGGGTTACCGGTGATGGCCCTTAACGTTAATAGCGTGGATGTGAACTTCTTTCGCGTGAAGCCTGAATCGCTCGGTGCGTTTGTCAGCCAGTGGGAATACCGTAATTCGTTGTCAAACTGGGAGTCAGACAATCTGCTGAAAATGGCGGAGCTGGTTTATACCGGACGCTTTGACCTCAATCCTGAGCGTAACACCCGAGAGAAGCTGCTACTGCCACTGAGCGATATCAAGCCGTTGCAGCAAGCAGGCGTTTACATTGCGGTGATGAATCAGGCCGGACACTATAACTACAGCAATGCTGCTACGCTGTTTACGCTCAGTGACATTGGTGTCTCTGCGCACCGTTACCACAATCAACTGGATGTCTTTACGCAGAGTCTGGAAAACGGCGCTGCGCAGCAGGGTATTGAGGTCACGTTACTCAACGAAAAAGGGCAGACGCTGGCGCAGGCTACCAGTGACGCGCAGGGTCACGTCAAGCTGGAAACCGATAAAGACGCGGCCTTATTGCTGGCCCGTAAAGACGGGCAAACCACGCTGCTGGACCTGAAGCTCCCGGCGTTGGATCTGGCTGAATTTGATATTGCCGGCGCGCCGGGATACAGCAAGCAGTTCTTTATGTTTGGCCCCCGTGACCTCTATCGCCCTGGCGAAACGGTGATCCTCAACGGATTACTGCGAGATAGCGACGGCAAAACGCTGCCTGACCAGCCGGTGAAGCTGGAGGTCGTTAAGCCCGACGGACAGGTGTTACGCTCGGTAGTGAGCCAGCCGGAAAACGGTCTGTATCGCTTTAGCTGGCCGCTGGACAGCAGCGCGCCAACCGGCATGTGGCATATTCGTGCCAATACTGGCGACAACCAGTCGCGGATGTGGGATTTCCACGTCGAAGATTTCATGCCTGAGCGGATGGCGCTCAATCTCACCGCCAATAAAATGCCGGTGGCTCCAACTGATGAAGTGAAGTTCTCGGTGGTGGGCTACTACCTGTACGGCGCGCCCGCCAACGGCAATGCTCTGCAAGGGCAGCTTTTCCTGCGCCCGTTGCGGGAAGCGGTGCAGGCGTTACCGGGGTTCCAGTTTGGTAATATTGCCGAAGAAAATCTTTCTCGCAGCCTCGATGAGGTTCAGTTGACGCTGGATGACCACGGTCGCGGCGAAGTGACTACCAACAGCCAATGGCAGGAGACGCATTCTCCGTTACAGGTGATTCTGCAAGCCAGCTTGCTGGAGTCGGGTGGCCGTCCGGTGACGAGTCGGGTTGAACAAGCCATCTGGCCTGCGGATACGCTGCCAGGTATTCGTCCGCAGTTTGCGGCGAGAGCCGTTTATGACTACCGCACCGATACTACCGTCAATCAGCCTGGCGTTGATGAAAACAGCAATGCCGCTTTTGATATTGTGTATGCCGATGCGCAAGGTGAGAAAAAAGCGGTGTCCGGTTTACAGGTGCGTTTGATCCGTGAACGCCGTGATTATTACTGGAACTGGTCTGAAGGCGAGGGCTGGCAATCGCAGTTCGATCAAAAAGATCTGGTTGAGGGTGAGCAGACCCTGGATCTGAAGGCCGATGAGACCGGTAAAGTCAGCTTCCCGGTCGAGTGGGGTGCCTATCGCCTGGAAGTGAAAGCTCCGAATGATGCGGTGAGCAGCGTGCGCTTCTGGGCTGGTTATAGCTGGCAGGATAACAGCGACGGCAGCGGGACAGTACGTCCCGATCGCGTGACCCTGAAACTGGATAAACCCGGCTATCGTCCCGGCGATACCATGAAGCTACACATTGCCGCACCCGCGGCTGGCAAAGGTTACGCGATGGTGGAGTCCAGCGAAGGCCCGCTGTGGTGGCAAGAGATAGACGTACCGACGGATGGTCTTGATATCTCCATCCCGGTCGATAAAACCTGGAATCGCCATGACTTGTATCTCAGCGCGCTGGTGGTTCGTCCTGGCGACAAGTCTCGTTCGGCAACGCCAAAGCGGGCAGTCGGCTTACTGCATTTGCCGTTAGGCGATGAAAACCGTCGTCTGGCGCTGGAGCTGGAAAGTCCGGCGAAAATGCGTCCAAATCAGCCGTTGACCGTCAAGATTAAAGCCAGCGTTAAAAATGGCGACGTGCCAAAACAGGTTAACGTGCTGGTCTCAGCCGTTGACAGCGGGGTGTTGAACATTACCGATTACGCCACGCCAGATCCGTGGCAGGCGTTTTTCGGGCAAAAACGCTATGGCGCGGATATTTATGATATTTACGGCCAGGTGATCGAAGGGCAAGGACGTCTGGCGGCGCTGCGCTTTGGTGGTGATGGCGATGAGTTAAAACGCGGCGGCAAGCCACCGGTTAATCACGTCAATATCGTGGCGCAACAGGCGCTGCCGGTGACGCTTAACGAGCAGGGCGAAGGTACGGTGAAGTTACCAATTGGTGATTTCAACGGCGAGCTGCGGGTAATGGCGCAAGCCTGGACGGCGGATGACTTTGGCAGTAGCGAAAGCAAAGTGATTGTCGCCGCGCCGGTAATTACTGAACTGAACATGCCGCGCTTTCTGGCGGGGGGCGATACCTCGCGCCTGACGCTGGACGTGACCAACCTGACTGACAAACCGCAAACGCTGATTATTAATCTCGCGGCCAGCGGTTTACTGGAGCTGATGGGGCAAGATCCCGCCCCGGTGAATCTGGCGCCAGGCGTACGGACTACGCTGTTTATTCCGGTGCGTGCGCGGGAGGGCTTTGGCGATGGCGAAATTCAGGCGCAAATTAGCGGTCTGAATCTACCGGGTGAAACGCTGCCTGTTCAGCATAAACAGTGGAAAATTGGCGTGCGACCGGCGTTCCCGGCGCAAACTGTTAATTACGGCGTCGCACTTCAGCCGGGCGCAACCTGGCAGCTTCCGGGCGAAGAACTGACGAATTTCTCTCCTGTGACGATGCAGGGACAACTGCTGTTCAGCGGTAAACCACCGCTGAATCTGGCGCGCTATATCCGTGAACTGAAAGCTTACCCTTACGGTTGCCTCGAGCAAACGGCGAGCGGGTTGTTCCCATCCTTATACACCAATGCCGCGCAGTTGAAGGCGTTAGGTATCGCGGGCGACAGCGATGAAAAACGCCGTGCGGCAGTAGAGATTGGCATCTCTCGTTTACTGCAAATGCAGCGTGATAACGGCGGTTTTGCGCTGTGGGATAAGAACGGGTCGGAAGAGTACTGGCTGACCGCGTATGTGATGGATTTCCTCGTTCGCGCGAATGAACAGGGCTATAGCGTTCCGGCAGAGGTGATTAACCGGGGTAACGAGCGGCTGCTGCGCTATTTGCAGGATCCGGGCATGATGTCGATTCGCTATACCGACGACGCATCAGCAAGCCGGTTTGCCGTACAGGCCTACGCCGCGCTGGTGCTGGCTCGTCAGCAGAAAGCCCCGCTCGGCGCGCTGCGTGAGATCTGGGAGCGTCGTGCACAGGCGGCTTCCGGTTTACCGCTGTTGCAACTGGGGATAGCGCTGAAAAACATGGGCGACGCCAACCGCAGTGAACAAGCGTTGACGCTGGCGCTGAATACGCCACGCCGTGATGCGCAGCAGTGGATGGCGGATTACGGCAGTCAGCTACGTGACAACGCGCTGATGCTGGCATTGTTGGAAGAGAACAAGCTTAAACCTGACGTGCAGAATACGCTGCTGAACACTTTGTCAGAACAGGCCTTTGGGCAGCGCTGGCTCTCTACTCAGGAAAACAATGCGCTGTTCCTTGCCGCGCGTACGTTACAGGACTTGCCTGGCTCGTGGCAGGCGCAAACGTCACTCTCTGAACAGGCGTTAGCCGGGGAGAAATCACAAACGCGTAATCTGGATGCTGACGCGCTGTCTACGCTGAACGTCATCAATACCGGTAATCTGCCGCTGTGGCTGCGTCTGGATGTGAGTGGTTACCCGCAAACCTCGCCGACGCCTGCCAGCAACGTCCTGCACATTGAGCGTCAGATCCTGGGGCTCGACGGGAACAGCAAAGCGCTGGATTCTCTGCGCAGCGGCGAGCTGGTACTGGTCTGGCTGGAGGTGAAAGCCAGCCAGAACGTACCGGATGCGCTGGTGGTCGACTTACTGCCAGCCGGCCTGGAGCTGGAAAACCAGAATCTGGCCAACGGCAGCGCCAGCCTGCAGGACAGCGGCAGCGAGGTAGCGAATTTGCTCAATCAGATGCAGCAGGCGGATATCCAGCACGTTGAGTTCCGTGACGATCGCTTTGTCGCCGCGGTAGCGGTCAACGAAGGGCAGCCGGTGACGCTGGTCTATCTGGCGCGGGCGGTAACGCCGGGGACCTATCAGGTTCCTGTGCCGCAAGTGGAGTCAATGTATGTTCCGCAGTGGCGCGCGACCGGTGCGACAGAGGGGCTTTTGATTGTCAGACCGTAAATGATGCGCGGGTTGGGGAAACGCGGCTGCTGGCTCTGGCTGGTAGCCGTTGCGCTATTGCTGGTAGCGGGGGTTTGGGCGGCAGATAAAATCTGGCCGCTGCCGCTTCACGAAGTCGATCCGGCACGTGTCGTGGTGGCTTACGATGGTACGCCGCTATGGCGCTTCGCCGACGCGGACGGCATCTGGCGTTATCCGGTGACTATTGATGAGGTGTCCCCCCGTTACCTTGAGGCGTTAATCAACTACGAAGACCGCTGGTTCTGGAAACATCCCGGCGTCAATCCGTTTTCAGTGCTGCGCGCGGCATGGCAGGACCTCTCCTCAGGTCGCGTCGTTTCAGGCGGCAGTACGCTCACCATGCAGGTCGCGCGATTACTCGATCCCCACCCGCGAACTTTCGGCGGCAAGTTCCGCCAGCTCTGGCGCGCATTGCAGCTGGAATGGCATCTTTCTAAGCGCGACATCCTGACGCTATATCTTAACCGTGCGCCGTTTGGCGGCACGCTGCAGGGCGTGGGGGCGGCGAGTTGGGCCTACCTTGGTAAATCTCCCACACAGTTGAGTTATTCCGATGCCGCGCTGCTGGCCGTGTTGCCGCAGGCACCGAGCCGTCTGCGCCCGGACCGCTGGCCGGACCGCGCTGAAGCGGCGCGCAATAAAGTGCTTGAGCGCATGGCGACGCAGGGCGTTTGGCCTGCCAGACAGGTGCAGGAGTCACGCGAAGAACCGGTCTGGCTGGCGCCCAGACAAATGCCGCAGTTAGCGCCGTTATTCTCGCGCATGATGCTGGGAAAAAGCCGGAGCGATAAAATCGTGACCACCCTTGACGCCGGATTGCAGCGCCAACTGGAAGAGCTGGCGCAAAACTGGAAGGGCCGCTTACCTGCGCGCAGTTCGCTGGCGATGATTGTGGTCGATCACACTGATATGAGCGTGCGTGGCTGGGTGGGGTCGGTAGATATGAATGACGACTCCCGCTTTGGCCATGTGGATATGGTGAATGCGATCCGCTCGCCGGGCTCGGTGCTGAAGCCGTTTATCTATGGTCTGGCGCTGGATGACGGATTAATTCATCCTGCTTCATTGTTGCAGGATGTGCCGCGTCGAACCGGAGATTATCGACCAGGGAATTTTGACAGTGGTTTTCATGGCCCGGTGAGTATGAGCGAAGCGCTGGTGCGCTCGCTAAATTTACCCGCCGTGCAGGTACTTGAAGCCTATGGCCCGAAGCGTTTTGCCGCATCGTTACGTAACGTTGGCTTACCGCTGTATCTGCCCGCAGGTGCCGCACCGAATCTGTCGCTGATTTTGGGCGGGGCAGGGGCCAGACTGGAAGACATGGCGGCGGCGTACAGTGCCTTTGCCCGTCAGGGAAAAGCGGGAAAACTGCGCCTGCAGCCAGACGATCCACTGCTGGAGCGTCCGTTGATGTCGGTAGGCGCGGCGTGGATTATTCGCCGCATTATGGCTGACGAAGCGCAACCGCTGCCGGATAACGCGCTGAGCAGAGTGGTTCCGCTGGCGTGGAAAACGGGTACCAGTTATGGCTATCGCGATGCGTGGGCGATTGGCGTTAACGCCCGTTATGTGATGGGGATCTGGACCGGCAGACCCGACGGTACGCCGGTGGTGGGCCAGTTTGGTTTTGCCAGCGCCGTGCCGCTGCTCAATCAGGTCAACAATCTTTTACTCTCTCGCGGGACAAATCAGCCGGAGGATCCGCGCCCTGAATCCGTTAGCCGCGGCGTAGTGTGCTGGCCGGGCGGGCAGTCACTTGCGCCCGGAGACAGCAACTGTCGACGCCGTCTGGCAACCTGGCTGCTGGAGGGCAGCCAGCCGCCCACGTTGTTATTGCCCGAACAGGAGGGTGTGAGTGGCATTCGTTTCCCCGTCTGGCTGGATGATGAAGGCAAACGTGTGGCGGCGGATTGCCCGCAGGCGCGCGAACAAACGTTAATCGTCTGGCCTTTACCGCTGGAGCCATGGCTGCCGGAGTCAGAGCGCCGTGGGGCGAGATTACCGCCGGTTTCTGCCACGTGTCCGCCGCTGGGGCAGGATGCTTCGCTGCCGTTGCAGTTGACAGGGGTTCGTGATGGCGCGATCGTGAAGCGTTTACCCGGTTCTGCGCTGGCCTCATTGCCGGTACAAACCAGCGGTGGGACTGGCGATCGCTGGTGGTTTCTTAACGGTGAACGGCTGGATGAACGCGGACGCCGTCTTACGCTACGGCTGGCGACCAAAGGGGATTATCAACTGCTGGTAATGGATGACGCCGGACAGGTGGCGACGGTGAGATTTTCGTTGCAGTAGACCACCAGGTGATTTTTGTTGCTAAAATTCATCTTATTTTAAAGAAATGTTATCTTCGTCAATAGTCAATTGCCGGGATGCTCTTTATAATCCGCGCCAGGTAAACAACAACAAAACATCTTTTTCAGAGGTAATCATGGCTATTGAACGTACTTTTTCCATCATCAAACCAAACGCGGTGGCAAAAAACGTTATTGGGAGCATCTTTGCGCGCTTTGAAGCAGCAGGGTTCAAAATTGTCGGTACTAAAATGTTGCACCTGACCGTTGAGCAGGCGCGTGGCTTCTATGCTGAGCATGATGGTAAGCCGTTCTTTGACGGTCTGGTTGAATTCATGACCTCCGGTCCGATCGTTGTTTCTGTTCTGGAAAGCGAAAATGCCGTACAGCGTCACCGTGATCTGCTGGGTGCAACCAACCCGGCGAATGCGCTGGCGGGTACTCTGCGTGCAGACTACGCTGATAGCTTCACCGAGAACGGTACTCACGGTTCCGACTCCGTTGAATCTGCCGCGCGTGAAATCGCCTATTTCTTCGGTGAAGGCGAGGTTTGCCCGCGCACGCGCTAATCTCCTGCGTTTTTCACATCGCATAGTTTTCTATGCTTTCAGGGAGGCTCGAACGTGCCGCTTTCCTGCGATGCGAAATCCTTTGGAGAGGAATTAGCGATTTACATATTATTTTCGCTAATGCTTCGTGCAAACGTGGCATCCCTGCGCCAGACTTTGTACAATGCAACGCCCCGGAAGAGCAGAACGCTTGCCGGGGCGTTTCTTTTTAACCCTCCACGGGCCACAACGTGTAACAACGAGGCCGGAAAAAATTATGTCTGAATTAGTTAACACCTCTGAAGTCGTCATTCCTGCGGTTCCAAATAAAAATGGAAAAATCAACCTGCTGGATCTGAACCGTCAGCAAATGCGCGAATTCTTCAAAGATATGGGTGAAAAACCGTTTCGTGCCGATCAGGTCATGAAGTGGATGTACCACTATTGCAGCGACAACTTTGATGACATGACTGACATCAATAAGGTGCTGCGTAACAAGCTGAAAGAAGTGGCTGAAATTCGCGCCCCGGAAGTGGTGGAAGAGCAGCGTTCCTCTGACGGTACGATCAAATGGGCCATCGCGGTTGGCGATCAGCGCGTAGAAACCGTGTATATCCCGGAAGACGATCGCGCGACCCTGTGTGTTTCTTCACAGGTCGGTTGTGCATTAGAGTGTAAATTCTGCTCTACGGCGCAACAGGGCTTTAACCGTAACCTGCGGGTGTCGGAAATCATTGGTCAGGTCTGGCGTGCGGCGAAAATCGTCGGTGCGGTGAAAGCAACGGGCGTGCGTCCTATCACTAACGTGGTGATGATGGGGATGGGCGAGCCGCTGCTCAACCTGACCAACGTGGTGCCAGCGATGGAAATCATGCTGGATGACTTCGGTTTTGGGCTGTCCAAGCGTCGCGTCACGCTCTCCACCTCAGGCGTTGTCCCTGCGCTGGATAAGCTGGGCGATATGATTGATGTCGCGCTGGCGATTTCTCTGCATGCGCCGAACGATGAAATTCGTGACGAAATTGTACCTATCAACAAAAAGTACAATATCGAAACATTCCTTGGCGCGGTTCGTCGTTATCTGGAGAAGTCCAACGCTAACCAGGGTCGTGTGACCATTGAGTATGTGATGTTAGATCACATCAATGATGGTACTGAACACGCGCATCAGTTGGCAGAGCTGCTGAAAGATACGCCGTGTAAGATTAACCTGATCCCGTGGAACCCGTTCCCAGGCGCGCCATATGGCCGTAGCTCTAACAGCCGTATCGATCGTTTCTCCAAAGTGTTGATGAGCTATGGTTTCACTACCATCGTGCGTAAAACACGTGGCGATGACATCGATGCAGCCTGCGGTCAGCTGGCGGGTGACGTTATCGACCGTACCAAGCGTACTCTGCGTAAGCGTATGCAGGGCGACGCTATCGATATCAAGACCGTTTGATGTTGAGTGCACTACGGTATAATTCATGTACCGTAGTGCAACGTAAGCCAAATGAGGTTCTTTGTTGTTTTCGTGAGGTCAATAATAACGGTGCGTTTTTGTCGACTTTAAGGCAGTATGTAACGGCGCAACAAGCCTTTAGCCCTCAGGTTTACGTTGTTTTGTCTTTGATAGTCTGACCGTTTTATACTGTCTGACGAAGGTTAACTGACCAGATGTTTCGCGGTGTGGGTGAGCATTGTGGCTCGCCGGCATCAGAACCCAAATTTACGCAGCTGTAGCGAATGAATACTGAAGCCACGCACGACAAAAATGAAGCACTATCCACCGGCGTTCGTCTGCGCAATGCCCGTGAACAACTCGGATTCAGCCAGCAGGCAGTCGCGGAGCGACTTTGCCTGAAGGTCTCCACGGTACGTGATATTGAAGAAGATAAGGCGCCAGCCGATCTCGCTTCAACATTCCTGCGCGGTTATATCCGTTCTTATGCGCGTCTGGTGCATATTCCTGAAGAAGAACTGTTGCCAGGGCTGGAAAAACAGGCTCCGATTCGCCCAGCCAAAGTCGCACCGATGCAGAGCTTCTCGCTCGGTAAGCGTCGTAAAAAACGCGACGGCTGGTTAATGACCTTTACCTGGCTGGTGCTGTTTGTCGTTGTCGGACTGACGGGAGCCTGGTGGTGGCAGAACCATAAAGCGCAGCAGGAAGAGATCACCACCATGGCCGATCAATCCTCCGCTGAGCTGAATGCCGGTAAAGATGGTGCGCAGAACGTACCGTTAGATACCAGCGCCGCAGCGGGCCAGGGTACTACTCCGGCTCCAGACGATGGCGCGGTGGCGGACGCAGCGCCTACGCCAGATGTTGCTGCAACCCCGGCACCTGCCGCTGATGCGCAGCAGAATGCCGTTGTGGCACCTTCTCAGGCTAACGTCGATACCGCAACTGCTGCGCCAGCGACCGCGGCGCCGCTGCCGACTGACCAGGCGGGTGTCACTACCCCAGCAGCCGATCCTAACGCACTGGTAATGAACTTTACCGCCGATTGCTGGCTGGAAGTGACCGATGCGACCGGAAAAAAACTGTTCAGTGGTATGCAGCGTAAGGACGGCAATCTGAATCTGACGGGTCAGGCGCCGTACAAACTGAAAATTGGCGCTCCGGCGGCAGTGCAGATTCAGTTCCAGGGTAAACCTGTCGATCTGAGTCGTTTTATCAGAACTAACCAGGTTGCGCGTCTGACCGTTAATGCCGAACAATCACCGGCTCAGTAACAGACGGCAATGCGGGAGATTTTTTAATGCATAACCAGGCTCCAATTCAACGTAGAAAATCGACACGCATTTACGTTGGGAACGTGCCGATCGGCGATGGCGCGCCCATTGCCGTACAGTCTATGACCAATACGCGTACCACAGATGTGGAAGCGACGGTTAATCAGATCAAAGCGCTGGAACGCGTCGGCGCAGATATTGTTCGTGTCTCTGTACCGACAATGGATGCCGCAGAAGCGTTCAAGCTTATCAAACAGCAGGTTAATGTCCCGCTGGTTGCCGATATTCACTTCGACTATCGTATCGCGCTGAAGGTGGCGGAATACGGCGTCGATTGCCTGCGTATCAACCCAGGCAATATCGGTAATGAAGAGCGTATTCGCATGGTAGTGGACTGCGCTCGTGATAAAAATATTCCTATTCGTATCGGCGTCAACGCCGGATCGCTGGAAAAAGATCTGCAGGAAAAATACGGTGAACCGACGCCGCAGGCGCTGCTGGAATCCGCTATGCGCCATGTGGATCACCTCGATCGTCTGAACTTCGATCAATTCAAAGTCAGCGTTAAAGCGTCTGACGTTTTCCTCGCCGTAGAATCCTATCGCCTGCTGGCGAAACAGATCGATCAACCGCTGCATTTGGGGATCACCGAAGCCGGTGGTGCACGCAGTGGGGCGGTAAAATCAGCGATCGGTTTAGGATTGCTGTTGTCCGAAGGGATCGGCGATACGCTGCGTGTCTCTCTGGCGGCGGATCCGGTGGAAGAGATCAAAGTTGGCTTCGATATCCTGAAATCGCTGCGCATTCGTGCCCGCGGGATCAACTTTATCGCCTGCCCAACCTGCTCGCGTCAGGAGTTCGACGTTATCGGTACGGTGAACGCGCTGGAACAACGTCTGGAAGATATCATTACGCCAATGGATGTTTCGATCATCGGCTGCGTGGTGAACGGTCCTGGCGAAGCGCTGGTTTCTACGCTGGGCGTGACGGGCGGTAACAAGAAAAGCGGTCTGTATGAAGACGGCGTGCGTAAGGATCGACTCGATAACGACGATATGATTACGCAGCTTGAAGCCCGCATTCGCGCCAAAGCGAGTATCCTGGACGAAGCGCGTCGTATTGACGTGCAGCAGCTTGAAAAATAACAACGTGATGGGAAGCGGCGTGCTTCCCGTGTATGATTGAACCCGCATGGCGCCCGCATTGTTCGGGTTAGCGCTGAGGGTTCATTTTTATATTCATAAAGAGAATAAACGTGGCAAAAAACATTCAAGCCATTCGCGGCATGAACGATTATCTGCCTGGCGAAACCGCCATCTGGCAGCGCATTGAAGGCACTCTCAAAAACGTGCTCGGCAGCTACGGTTACAGTGAAATCCGCTTGCCGATTGTAGAGCAGACCCCGTTATTCAAACGCGCGATCGGTGAAGTCACTGACGTGGTTGAAAAAGAGATGTATACCTTTGAGGACCGTAATGGCGACAGCCTGACGTTGCGTCCTGAAGGGACTGCGGGCTGCGTACGCGCCGGCATCGAACATGGTCTCCTGTACAATCAGGAACAGCGTCTGTGGTATATCGGGCCGATGTTCCGCCACGAACGTCCGCAAAAAGGGCGCTATCGTCAATTCCATCAGCTGGGTGTCGAAGTGTTTGGCCTGCAAGGCCCGGACATCGATGCTGAACTGATTATGCTGACCGCTCGCTGGTGGCGCGCGCTGGGTATTTCTCAGCATGTCAGCCTTGAGCTGAACTCAATTGGTTCGCTTGAAGCCCGCGCTAACTACCGTGATGCGCTGGTCGCCTACCTGGAACAGCACAAAGAGAAACTGGACGAAGACTGCAAGCGCCGTATGTACACTAACCCGCTGCGCGTTCTCGACTCCAAAAACCCGGAAGTACAGGCGCTGCTCAACGACGCACCTGCGCTGGGCGACTATCTTGATGACGACTCTCGCGAGCACTTTGCGGGCCTGTGCAAACTGCTGGAATCCGCAGGTATTGCCTACACCGTCAATCAGCGTCTGGTTCGTGGTCTTGATTATTACAACCGCACCGTATTTGAGTGGGTTACCAGCAGTCTGGGCTCTCAGGGTACCGTGTGTGCCGGTGGGCGTTACGACGGTCTGGTAGAGCAACTTGGCGGTCGCGCAACGCCGGCCGTAGGCTTTGCCATGGGTCTGGAACGACTTGTTTTGTTAGTTCAGGCAGTTAATCCGGAATTTAACGCTGATCCTGTTGTCGATATATACCTGGTCGCTTCGGGGGCGGATACGCAGTCGGTGGCAATGCGGCTTGCAGAACGTCTGCGCGATGAAGTTCCTGGTGTGAAACTGATGACAAACCACGGTGGCGGCAACTTTAAGAAACAGTTCGCCCGCGCCGACAAGTGGGGCGCCCGCGTTGCACTGGTACTGGGCGAGTCCGAAGTGGCTGACGGTACTGTTGTAGTGAAGGATTTGCGCTCTGGTGAGCAAACGGCAGTAGCGCAGGATAGCGTTGCCGCGCATTTGCGCACTCTACTGGGCTAAGGAGAAGGACAGCGTGGAAATTTACGAGAACGAAAACGACCAGATTGATGCAGTAAAACGCTTCTTTGCTGAAAACGGCAAAGCGCTGGCTGTTGGGGTCATTTTAGGGGTTGGCGCGCTGGTTGGCTGGCGTTACTGGACCAGCCATCAGACGGAGTCCGCACGCTCTGCTTCTCTGGCATATCAAAATACGGTGACTGCGGTTAGCGCGGGTAAACCGGATAGTCTTCCTGCTGCAGAGAAATTTGCCGCAGAAAACAAAAATACCTACGGCGCGTTAGCTTCACTGGAACTGGCGCAGCAGTTTGTTGACCAAAATGAACTTGAGAAAGCCGCAAGCCAGCTGCAACAAGGCTTAGCAGCGACCAGCGATGAGAATCTCAAAGCGGTGATTAATCTGCGTCTGGCTCGTGTTCAGGTTCAGCTTAAACAGGCTGATACCGCGCTGAAAACACTCGACACCATTAAAGGTGAAGGGTGGACGGCCATTGTTGCCGACCTGCGCGGTGAAGCATTGCTGAGCAAAGGCGATAAACAAGGTGCGCGTAGCGCATGGGAAGCGGGCGTGAAAAGCGATGCCTCTCCTGCTCTGAGCGAAATGATGCAGATGAAAATCAATAATTTGTCCATCTGAGAGGGACCCGATGCAATTGCGTAAATTACTTCTGCCAGGGCTGCTTTCCGTTACCCTATTGAGCGGCTGTTCACTGTTTAGTGGCGAAGAAGATGTCGTTAAGATGTCCCCATTACCGGTGGTTGAAAACCAGTTTACTCCGTCTACGGACTGGAGCACCTCTGTAGGTAACGGTATTGGTGATTTCTATTCCAATCTTCATCCTGCGCTGGCGGATAACGTTGTCTATGCAGCCGATCGCGCCGGCGTCGTTAAGGCGTTGAATGCGGACGACGGCAAAGAAGTCTGGTCTGTTAATCTGGGTGAGAAAGACGGCTGGTTCTCCCGCGCATCTGCACAGCTTTCTGGCGGTGTAACCGTGTCCGGTGGCCATGTTTACATTGGCAGCGAAAAAGCGCAGGTTTATGCGCTGAACACCAGCGATGGTACCACCGCATGGCAGACGAAAGTTGCCGGTGAAGCGCTGTCTCGTCCTGTTGTGAGCGATGGCGTGGTATTAATTCACACCAGTAACGGTCAGTTGCAGGCCTTGAACGAAGCAGACGGCGCCATCAAATGGACCGTTAACCTCGACATGCCTTCTCTGTCTCTGCGCGGCGAATCTGCCCCAGCGACCGCCTTTGGCGCAGCTATCGTTGGCGGTGATAACGGCCGCGTAAGCGCCGTGCTGATGCAGCAGGGCCAGATGATTTGGCAGCAGCGTATTTCTCAGGCGACAGGTCCAACGGAAATCGATCGTCTGAGCGACGTTGATACCACGCCGGTTATCGTCAATGGCGTTGTCTACGCGCTGGCTTATAATGGTAACCTGACGGCGCTGGATCTGCGCAGCGGCCAGATCATGTGGAAACGTGAACTGGGCTCAGTGAATGATTTCATCGTCGACGGTAACCGTATCTACCTGGTTGACCAGAACGACCGTGTACTGGCGCTAACCACCGATGGCGGCGTGACGCTGTGGACGCAAAGCGATCTGCTGCACCGTCTGCTGACGTCCCCGGTATTGTATAACGGCAATCTGGTCGTGGGTGATAGCGAAGGCTACCTGCACTGGATTAACGTTGACGATGGCCGCTTTGTCGCCCAGCAGAAAGTTGACAGCTCTGGTTTCCTGACCGAGCCGGTCTCTGCTGATGGTAAACTGCTGATCCAGGCGAAAGACGGTACGCTGTACTCTATTACGCGTTAATCGTCCCGGCCGCTCGCTTTGAAAAACGGCTCCTGGTGCAGGGGCCGTTTTACTGTTTTTAACAACGGCGCAAAAAATGTGCCCGTTGTCTGATGATTTATTAAATGAGGCTTTAAACATGGTACCTGTGGTCGCGCTTGTCGGGCGCCCTAACGTTGGCAAATCCACGTTATTTAACCGTCTAACTCGCACCCGAGATGCGCTGGTTGCGGATTTCCCGGGTCTGACTCGTGACCGTAAGTACGGTCGTGCGGAAATTGAAGGCCGCGAGTTTATCTGTATTGATACCGGCGGTATTGATGGCACCGAAGACGGTGTAGAAACCCGCATGGCGGAACAGTCGCTGTTGGCGATCGAAGAAGCAGACGTTGTGCTGTTCATGGTAGATGCGCGTGCTGGCCTGATGCCTGCGGATGAAGCCATTGCGAAACATCTGCGTTCGCGCCAGAAACCGACGTTCCTGGTAGCCAACAAAACTGACGGACTCGATCCTGATCAGGCGGTCGTCGATTTCTACTCGCTGGGTCTGGGTGAAATTTATCCGATCGCGGCATCCCATGGTCGTGGCGTTCTCAGCCTGCTGGAGCATGTTCTGCTGCCGTGGATGGATGACGTTGCTCCTCAGGAAGAGGTGGATGAAGATGCAGAATATTGGGCGCAACTGGAAGCCGAAGAGAACGGCGAAGAAGAGCCTGAAGATGACTTCAATCCGCAGGATCTGCCGATCAAACTGGCGATTGTTGGTCGCCCGAACGTAGGTAAGTCCACGCTTACTAACCGTATTCTCGGCGAAGACCGCGTAGTGGTTTACGACATGCCGGGGACCACGCGTGACAGTATTTATATCCCGATGCAACGCGATGAGCGCGAATATGTGCTCATCGATACCGCGGGCGTGCGTAAGCGCGGCAAAATTACCGAAGCAGTAGAAAAATTCTCAGTTATCAAAACGCTGCAGGCGATTGAAGATGCCAACGTGGTGATGCTGGTGATTGACGCGCGCGAAGGTATTTCCGATCAGGACCTGTCGCTGCTGGGCTTTATCCTCAATAGTGGGCGTTCACTTGTTATTGTGGTCAACAAGTGGGATGGCCTGACGCAGGAAGTGAAAGAGCAGGTCAAAGAGACTTTGGACTTCCGTCTGGGCTTTATTGATTTTGCGCGTGTACACTTCATCTCTGCGCTGCACGGCAGCGGCGTGGGTAATCTGTTTGAATCGGTCCGCGAAGCGTATGACAGCTCCACTCGTCGCGTCAGCACCGCGATGCTGACGCGTATTATGACTATGGCGGCAGAAGATCATCAGCCGCCGCTGGTGCGTGGTCGTCGTGTGAAGCTGAAATATGCCCACGCCGGTGGTTATAACCCACCAATCGTGGTGATTCACGGCAACCAGGTCAAAGACCTGCCGGATTCCTACAAGCGTTATCTGATGAACTATTTCCGTAAGTCTTTGGATGTGATGGGGACGCCGATCCGCATTCAGTTCAAAGAAGGGGAAAACCCGTTTGCGAACAAACGCAATACGCTGACGCCGACGCAGATGCGTAAACGTAAGCGTTTGATAAAACACATCAAAAAAAGCAAGTAACTGTTGCTGATTCTGATAAAAACCCGTGCTTGTCGCGGGTTTTTTTTCGACGTTCCATCGCCAGCCTCAGCCCGTGCGATGTCAATCACTATTCATTTTTTACCAAGTTTAAATCTAAGAAAGTAGACATTTGTCGAGTTTTCATCTTAAAGTCCGGGGGCTGGTACTAGACAAAACTAGCCTTAGGTTATCAAATGGTTAAATAAATTTTCGCCGCATGTAAAAAATCGGTCAGATACGTAACTGGCTGGCGTACATCGCGGTGTTTACACACACGACGACATAACTTTCGGGAGAATTATGCAATCCTCTGTTAATCAAAAAGAAAGCCGAACTTTCTTCGGCCATCCTTATCCGCTCGGCTCGCTGTTCTTCACAGAGATGTGGGAGCGCTTCTCGTTTTATGGCATTCGCCCGTTACTGATCCTGTTTATGGCTGCTACCGTTTATGACGGCGGCATGGGGCTGGCACGTGAAAATGCCTCGGCGATTGTGGGTATCTTTGCCGGTACGATGTACCTCGCTGCGCTGCCGGGTGGCTGGCTGGCTGATAACTGGCTCGGCCAACAGAAAGCGGTGTGGTACGGTTCCATCCTGATTGCCCTCGGCCATCTGTCAATTGCGCTCTCCGCCATTATGGGGAACAACCTGTTCTTTATTGGTCTGATGTTTATCGTGCTCGGCTCCGGTCTGTTTAAGACCTGTATTTCGGTCATGGTTGGCACGCTGTATAAAAAAGGCGATGCGCGTCGCGACGGCGGTTTCTCGCTGTTCTACATGGGCATCAACATGGGGTCGTTTATCGCGCCGCTGATTTCCGGCTGGCTGATTAAAACCCATGGGTGGCACTGGGGCTTTGGCATCGGTGGTATCGGGATGTTGGTGGCGTTGATCATTTTCCGTGTATTTGCCGTTCCATCAATGAAACGCTACGACAGCGAAGTGGGGCTCGACTCCACCTGGAATAGCCCGGTAGTGAAACGTAACGGCGTGGGCGCGTGGCTGTTGGCGCTGGCTGTCGGTGCGGCGGTTATCGTTACGCTGATAGCGCAAGGCGTGATTGTAATTAATCCGGTCGCGGTTGCCAGCATGCTGGTGTACGTGATTGCAGCCTCCGTTGCGCTCTACTTTATCTACCTGTTCATCTTTGCCGGTCTGAACCGTAAAGAGCGCGCCAGACTGCTGGTCTGCTTTATCCTGCTGGTTTCCGCTGCATTCTTCTGGTCCGCGTTTGAGCAGAAGCCAACCTCGTTCAACCTGTTCGCTAACGACTACACTAACCGTATGATCGGTGATTTTGAAATCCCGGCGGTCTGGTTCCAGTCGATAAACGCGCTGTTTATTATCCTGCTGGCACCGGTATTCAGTTGGGCATGGCCGAAGCTGGCAAGCATGAACATTCGCCCGAGTAGCATCACCAAGTTTGTTATCGGTATCCTCTTTGCGGCGGCAGGCTTCGGTCTGATGATGATGGCGGCGCAAAACGTTCTCAGTAACGGCGGGGCAGGCGTTTCTCCATTCTGGCTGGTGGGCAGTATCCTGATGCTGACGCTTGGCGAGCTGTGCCTTAGTCCGATCGGTCTGGCGACAATGACGCTGCTGGCGCCGGAAAGAATGCGCGGGCAGATGATGGGCCTGTGGTTCTGCGCCAGTGCGCTGGGCAACCTGGCCGCAGGTTTGATTGGCGGTCATGTGAAGGCTGACCAACTGGATATGCTGCCGGATCTCTTCGCACGCTGCTCGATTGCGCTGCTGATCTGTGCTGCGGTACTGATCATCCTCATTGTTCCGATTCGTCGCATGCTGGAAAATACGCAAACTAAACCGGCAACTAGCGCCTGATAACACCTCGATTGTGCCGGGGCAGACGTTATGTCCCGGCTATTCAATTAACGAGGTAAGAGTATGCTGTTAGGATTTGTTGGGCTTGGTGCAGTCGTTGAAACGGCATACTTGCCCGCATTACGTAATATGTTCGGTGATGCACTACGCTGTGTGGGATTTGATGTTCAACCCGCAAAGCAGCCCGCAGACGTGACACGCTGTGCGTCGCTCGCTGAACTTCTTGCAATGCCGCTTGATACCCTTTTTATTACCACCGCATCCCTGCATCACCTCGATGTGCTTGAACAGGCGCTGGCGGCTCCCATCGCTCGTATCGTGGTCGAAAAGCCTATTGTCGCCACGCTTTCCCAAATTGAAAAACTGAAAACGCTGCTGGCTCAACCGGATGCTGCCAACCGCGTGCTGGCACTCGACCATTGGATGGCACGCAATGGCGCAATGCAGCTGGCGTTGGGCAAACTCGGAGCGCAGTGGCAGGGCGATATTCCACAACAGGCACTTGTCTCTCACTTTTCACACATTGCTAAAATCGACGGTTTTTTGCAGGAACCGAGCGGGTTTAATGCTGTTGGAGAACCTATTGCGCTAAACTTTGCCACCGGTGAGCCGGATACCCGTGAGCTTCGTCATCCGGACGGTGTAATTCTGGACATTGGCACACATGTACTGGCAATGCTGCGTGAAACAGTGCGTTACCTGGGCGGTAATGACAGTATGACCTTGCAGGTGAAAAGCGCTAAAGACCGTCTGGGACGTAATATTGTAGAGGGCGACCTGACCACAGCAGAAGGAGAGGCGCATCTGCAGGGACAGATTAGCGGCATTCCGCTGGACATCTGGCTGAATAAATACGCGGGGCCGGCTGGCGGACAAAAAGGCTTGCGCCTTTGTCTGCGCGATGGTCGTGTCATTAGCCATGATCGCCGTGGTGTCGAGGATGTGCTCGAATTGATTGACGGTGATGTTGTACAACGCTGGAGTCTGCCTGGTAGCGTATATGCCCATTGTCTGGCGGAGCATATTCTGGGCGCGCAAAGTCTGTTTGAACGCAGCCCACAGGAAGTGAGCCGCACGACGCAGCGCAGGCTGGAGGAAGTGGAGTGCCTGTTAACGTTACAGCAGCAGTTACGCGGGCGGCATTAAACGCATCGTGTTAAACTCAGCGCAGTAATGGATCCCTGTACTGGAGTCGCTATGTCTATTATTTGCCCGGATTGTCATGCAGAGCTGGAGCCGCAAAACGGTATGGCGCACTGTGATAACTGTAATAAAGATATTCAGTTAGAAGCGCACTGCCCGGAGTGCAATCAGCCGCTGCAGGTGCTTAAAGCCTGTGGCGCGGTGGATTATTTCTGCCAGAACGGTCATGGCCTTATCTCGAAGAAACGCGTGGCGTTTGTGCCGCTTTAATCCTGTTTTTTCCTGCGAGTTTTCTTTGTCGTCGTGACAGCTCTCACTTCGCTTTCCACCCATCCGTCAGACAGGCGGGTGGTGAGCACATCACCTGCTGTAACCTGTTTAGTCTGTTTCAGCACTTCACCCTCTTTTGCGGTCGTCACGCTATAACCGCGCGCCAGCGTGGCCAATGGGCTGACTGCCTCAAGATGGATAACCGCGTTGCCAAAACGTTCGCGTTGTTCGCTTAAACGCGCACGGATACTTTCCGCCAGGCGGTATTCCAGTTGCTGAATGCGTGTTTGCGCACGGTAAATACGCGGCTGCGGGTTTTGCTGATTCAGACGCTGCAGCATGCGCTGCTGACGCTGATTTGCCTGTTTAATCTTATTCTCAAGTGCGAAGTTCATTCTCTGACGCAGTCGTTCCAGCACGGTCTGTTGACGGGCCAGACGCAGTTGCGGATGCTGCTGTTGCAAGCGGTGATGAAGCTGGGTAAATCGACGAGTACGATTGGCGAGGTAGTAGTCCATCGCCATCTCCAGACGCTGCTGACCATGCTGTATTTGACGCAGCAGTTCAAGCTGATTACGGCTGACAATTTCTGCCGCCGCCGACGGCGTAGGTGCCCGTAAATCTGCAATAAAATCGGCAATAGTGACATCGGTTTCATGGCCGACGGCGCTGACGACTGGAATGCGGCTGGCAAAGATCGCCCGTGCAACACGTTCGTCGTTAAAGCTCCACAAATCTTCCAGCGAGCCGCCGCCGCGCCCGACGATCAGCACATCGCACTCGCCCCGCGCGTTCGCCAGTTCAATGGCCCGAACGATCTGCCCTGGCGCATCATCACCCTGGACTGCGGTCGGGTAGATAATAACGGGCAGGGAAGGGTCGCGACGCTTCAGGACGTGGAGGATATCGTGCAGCGCGGCGCCGGTTTTAGAGGTGATTACCCCGACGCAGTGGGCCGGTGAAGGCAGCGTTTTTTTGAACTGCTGATCGAATAGCCCTTCAGCCTGCAGTTTGGCCTTGAGTTGCTCATATTTTTGCTGCAGCAATCCTTCGCCCGCTGGCTGCATGCTTTCAACAATTATCTGATAGTCGCCGCGCGGCTCGTACAATGTAATGTTGGCGCGTACCAGTACCTGCTGACCGTGCTGTGGTCGGAACGTTACACGGCGATTGCTGTTGCGAAACATCGCGCAGCGTACCTGAGCGGTGTCATCTTTGAGCGTGAAATACCAGTGACCGGAGGACGGCTGAGTGAAATTCGAAATTTCACCGCTGATCCACACTTGTCCCATTTCCTGCTCAAGCAGCAAACGAACCGTCTGATTCAGGCGGCTTACGGTAAAAATTGAGGTGGTCTGAGAGGATAACATGTGAGCGGGATCAAATTCTAAATCAGCAAGTTATTCAGTCGAAAGTAACATGCTCACAGAGGAGCGCAAGGTTTTTTTGCAAAAAAGTGTGGATGCAATCGGTTACGCTCTGTATAATGCCGCGGCAATATTTAATAACCTCCCAGGTGAGATATTGCCCATGCTACGTATCGCAAAAGAAGCCCTGACGTTTGACGACGTCCTCCTCGTTCCCGCTCATTCTACCGTTCTGCCGAATACTGCTGATCTCAGCACCCAGTTGACGAAAACCATTCGCCTGAACATTCCTATGCTCTCCGCAGCAATGGACACCGTGACGGAAGCGCGCCTGGCAATTGCCCTGGCTCAGGAAGGCGGCATCGGTTTTATCCACAAAAACATGTCTATTGAGCGCCAGGCGGAAGAAGTTCGTCGCGTGAAGAAACACGAATCTGGCGTCGTGACCGACCCACAAACCGTACTGCCAACCACCACTCTGCGTGAAGTAAAAGAACTGACCGAGCGTAACGGTTTCGCAGGCTACCCGGTAGTGACTGAAGATAACGAACTGGTCGGCATCATCACCGGTCGTGACGTACGGTTTGTGACTGATCTGAATCAGCCGGTTAGCGTCTACATGACGCCGAAAGAGCGTCTGGTGACCGTTCGTGAAGGCGAAGCACGCGATGTTGTCTTTGCCAAAATGCACGAAAAACGAGTCGAGAAAGCGCTGGTCGTTGACGACAGCTTCCATCTGCTCGGCATGATCACCGTTAAAGATTTCCAGAAAGCGGAACGTAAACCTAACGCCTGTAAAGACGAGCATGGTCGTCTGCGCGTTGGGGCTGCTGTAGGCGCAGGTGCGGGTAACGAAGAGCGTGTTGACGCGCTGGTTGCCGCTGGCGTGGATGTTCTGCTGATTGACTCCTCTCACGGTCACTCAGAAGGCGTACTGCAGCGTATCCGTGAAACTCGTGCTAAATACCCGGATCTGCAGATCATCGGGGGGAACGTTGCGACTGGTGCAGGCGCTCGCGCGCTGGCGGAAGCCGGCTGCAGCGCTGTTAAAGTCGGTATCGGCCCAGGCTCCATCTGTACTACCCGTATCGTTACCGGCGTAGGTGTACCACAGATCACCGCCGTTTCTGACGCCGTTGAAGCGCTGGAAGGCACTGGTATCCCGGTTATTGCCGATGGCGGTATTCGTTTTTCCGGCGACATCGCAAAAGCTATCGCTGCGGGTGCTTCTGCAGTGATGGTTGGCTCTATGCTGGCGGGGACTGAAGAATCTCCGGGCGAAATCGAACTGTATCAGGGCCGTTCTTACAAATCATACCGTGGTATGGGCTCTCTGGGCGCGATGTCCAAAGGTTCTTCCGACCGTTATTTCCAGAGCGATAACGCTGCTGACAAACTGGTCCCGGAAGGTATTGAAGGTCGCGTTGCGTATAAAGGTCGCCTGAAAGAGATCATTCACCAGCAGATGGGTGGCCTGCGCTCCTGTATGGGTCTGACCGGCTGTGGTACTATCGACGCGCTGCGAACAAAAGCAGAGTTTGTACGTATCAGCGGTGCGGGTATTCAGGAAAGTCACGTTCACGATGTGACCATCACCAAAGAGTCCCCTAACTATCGCATGGGCTCCTGATAAGTTTCCGCGCCCGGCTATATGCCGGGCGAATTTGTTTCACTTGCCTCGGAATTAGCGTCAATGACAGACAATATTCATAAACATCGCATTCTCATCCTTGATTTCGGATCTCAGTACACTCAGCTGGTTGCTCGTCGCGTACGTGAACTGGGCGTCTATTGTGAACTGTGGGCGTGGGATGTTACGGAAGCACAAATTCGCGAATTCAACCCAAGCGGTATCATTCTTTCCGGTGGTCCGGAAAGCACCACTGAAGAAAACAGCCCGCGTGCGCCGGAATACGTTTTCACTGCGGGCGTGCCTGTGTTCGGCGTGTGCTACGGCATGCAGACTATGGCAATGCAGCTCGGTGGTCATGTTGAAGGTTCTAACGAACGTGAATTCGGCTATGCGCAGGTTGAAGTTCAGACCGACAGCGCGCTGATCCGCGGTATTGAAGACTCTCTGACCGCAGACGGCAAACCACTGCTGGACGTGTGGATGAGCCACGGCGACAAAGTGACCGCTATTCCGGAAGGTTTCGTGACCGTTGCCAGCACCGACAACTGCCCGTTTGCCATCATGGCGCACGAGGAAAAACGTTTCTACGGTGTGCAGTTCCATCCGGAAGTTACCCACACCCGTCAGGGGATGCGCATGCTGGAGCGTTTTGTGCGCGACATCTGCCAGTGTGAAGCGCTGTGGACCCCGGCAAAAATTATCGATGACGCCGTTGCCCGCATTCGTGAGCAGGTTGGCACTGATAAAGTGATCCTCGGCCTCTCCGGCGGCGTTGACTCCTCCGTCACCGCGATGCTGCTGCACCGTGCGATTGGCAAAAACCTGACCTGTGTGTTCGTCGACAACGGTCTGCTGCGTCTCAACGAAGCTCAGCAGGTGATGGATATGTTCGGCGACCATTTCGGCCTGAACATCATTCATGTTGAAGGTGAAAAGCGTTTCCTGGACGCGCTGAAAGGCGAGAACGATCCGGAAGCTAAACGTAAAATCATCGGCCGCGTGTTCGTGGAAGTCTTCGACGAAGAAGCGCTGAAGCTGGAAGACGTTAAGTGGCTGGCGCAGGGAACCATCTATCCGGACGTGATCGAATCCGCGGCTTCTGCCACTGGTAAAGCGCACGTCATCAAATCTCACCACAACGTGGGCGGTTTGCCGAAAGAGATGAAGATGGGTCTAGTTGAACCGCTGCGTGAGCTGTTCAAAGACGAAGTGCGTAAGATTGGTCTGGAACTGGGTCTGCCGTACGACATGCTGTACCGTCACCCATTCCCGGGGCCGGGTCTGGGCGTACGCGTGCTGGGCGAAGTGAAGAAAGAGTACTGCGACCTGCTGCGCCGTGCGGATGCTATCTTCATTGAGGAACTGCACAACGCTGACCTGTACAACAAAGTGAGCCAGGCGTTCACCGTGTTCCTGCCAGTACGTTCCGTTGGCGTCATGGGCGATGGCCGTAAGTACGACTGGGTTGTTTCCCTGCGTGCTGTTGAAACCATCGACTTTATGACCGCGCACTGGGCGCACCTGCCGTATGACTTCTTAGGCCGCGTCTCTAACCGCATTATCAACGAAGTTAACGGTATTTCCCGCGTGGTGTATGACATCAGCGGTAAGCCGCCAGCTACGATTGAGTGGGAATAATATTCCTCCCGTTTAGCGGTTTCTGAACCGGTAGTATGTAAAAGCCCTCTGTTTATAGAGGGCTTTTTATTGCGCGAATTTTATCGATGCGACAGTCCTGCTCGATAGTAGGGTTAATCACACACTTAACGTCTGCGATCCATTCAACACCGCTTCTTATTTACGGAAATAATAAAAAGTACTCATGGTATTACCCTGTGGAATTTAATAATGGTAACAATTCAGATAAGCATTTAATTTCATGCTAAATATGAATGTTTTAGTCAGTGATATTTTCTAGCGATATTAATTAGCGTCTATTTGAGCGCAGTGTATCTTTTTTATATCCAGTACACTGGAACGTAAAAAAATCAGCGCGAATGGCGCGGTGAAGTGGGATTAAAAGATGGTGTATTTGTGCGAAAAACACGGTTGATTATCCGATATATCAGCACGTGTGGGCGGGCAAGACTACGTGAAGTTTCATCACTCAAATCCCTTACCGGATGGTTAAATGTCAGGCGATTAGCCATCCGGTAAGGAATCTTAATGCTGGGGGTATCCTCGGCGCGAGCGATCAGCGTACGTCAGTTTGTGCAGGAGATGCCTGTTGCGGCAGGGTGATCTGCTGAGTTTCTTTTTTGTTCTGGTGGTGGTGCCACGCACCTATGGCGGAGTAGACGAAGCGTCCGAAGAAGAAAAGAAAGCTGATAAGCAGTACGATCCGGATCATGCGACTGTTAAATCGGTGTCGTTTGCGTAGGCTGGTAACCTGGCTCACAAAAGGTTCCTTGTAGTGTACCCAACTGAGGGCGATAGTCACATTAAGGCATACTGTGAGGGAATGGTCAATTTTTCCTTATGTAAAATTGCTTCAGTTGTTTTATCTATTTATGTTATGGAAATTAATATTATTATTTGCATTAATAATGAGATAACGATAAAAAACCATGAAAAGAGTAATAATTGATTAATGAGGGGCTTATTTATTGATGTGTATCAAGCATCACCCTTTGCTGACAACTAAAATTGATGAGTCATTTTAATGTATTTAACTTTATCGTTTTAACGTCAGGTGGGATGCCTGTCCGAATACCCCCTGCAGGATGTGCGGGATTCTACTGAGCATCTATGAAACTCAATAAAAATTATATTGGTATTAGAGATAGATGGTGGGCGTTACCTCTCATCTTGCCTTCCTTGCTGTTGCCTATATTGAGCACTGCTAACACCTATGCCCATATTAGTACCGGGAACGTAATTCTTTTCTACCTGCCTTTAGCGCTAATGGTTAGCCTGATGTTGTTTTTCGGCTGGGCGGCATTACCAGGAATTATCATTTCCATCATCTGGTACAAATATCCGCAGGTTGGGTTATTTGAAATGCTCTCAATAATTTCGCACTTTATAGTTACGATAGTGCTTAGTTGGGGAGGGTATAAAGTTTTTGCTCCCCGGCGGAATAACGTTTCTTACGGTGACTCCCACCTGATGTTTCAGCACATGTTTTGGCAGGTTTTCTGCCCGGCAACGCTGTTTCTGCTATTCTTCCATTTCGCCGCGTTTGTGGGCGTCTATGAGAGCAAATCCGGCATGGTGGGCGTTATGCCCCTTAATACCGGCACGTTGATCAACTATCAGGCCATGCTGGCCGGGAATCTGGTTGGGGTTCCACTGTGCTACTTAATAATTCGCACGATTCGTAATCCTTTGTATATCAGAGGTTATTTATCTCAGTTAAAGCAGCAGTTTGATACCAAAGTTACCAAAACAGAGTTTGCGGTCTGGCTGATTATATTGACCATACTAATGACATTGTTGTGTATGCCGCTAGATGAGAAAAGCTCAATATTTAGCACGAATTATACCTTGTCACTGATGCTGCCCGTCATGCTATGGGGAGCTATGCGTTACGGTTATAAATTTATTTCGTTAATATGGATGCTCGTACTCATTACAGCAATTCATTATTATCAACGCTATATGCCCTGGTATTCGGGTTACGATGTGCAACTTGCCATTACCTCATCGAGTTACCTGGTTTTCTCCTTCATCGTGAATTTTATTGCCGTACTGGCAACGCGCCAGAGAATTGTCGCCAGACATTCTCATCGTCTGGCCTTCTTTGACCCCATGGTGCATATTCCGAATTTGCGCGCTTTGAACCGGGATTTGAGAAAAGCGCCATGGTCAGTGCTTTGCTTTTTGAGTGTTCCGGGTATGGAACTGCTGGTGAAAAATTACGGCATTATGCTGCGTATCCAGTACAAGCAAAAACTTGCCCAGTGGGTAAAGCCATTGCTGAAACAAGATGAGCATGTCTATCAGTTATCGGGTAATGATTTAGTTCTGCGTTTTAACACCGAGTCGCATCAGGAGCGTATTGAAGCGCTGGACAGGCATATCAAGCAGTTTCGTTTTATCTGGGATGGCATGCCTTTACAGCCGCAGGTGGGGATTAGTTTTTGCTATGTCCGTTCTCCTGTTAATCACATCTACTTGTTACTGGGGGAGTTAAGCACCATCGCCGAGCTTTCTCTGGCGACCAATGCGCCAGAGAATTTGCAGCGCCGAGGCGTGATGCACCTGCAACGTGACCTGAAAGATAAGGTTGCGATGATGAATCGTCTGCAACTGGCGCTGGAGCACCATCGCTTTTTCCTGATGGCGCAGCCGATTTCAGGCGTGCGCGGCGATGTTTATCATGAAATTCTGCTGCGGCTAGAGGGGGATGATGGTGAAACCATCGGTCCTGACAGCTTCTTACCGGTAGCGCATGAGTTTGGATTGTCATCCAGCATCGATCTGTGGGTGATTGAAAATACGCTGAAGTTTATGGCGCAGAATCGGGAAAAAATGCCCGCTCGTCGGTTTGCTATTAACTTATCTCCCACATCGGTATGCCGTGCCCGGCTTCCGCATGACATCAACCAGCTACTGATTAAGTACAAAGTTGAACCGTGGCAACTGATTTTTGAAGTAACGGAAAGCAATGCCTTAACCAATGCGGAACAGGCGCAGGCAACGTTACTGCAGCTGCAATCATTGGGCTGTCAGATTGCGATTGATGATTTTGGTACCGGATATGCCAGCTATGCGCGGCTGAAGAATGTGAATGCCGATATCCTGAAAATTGATGGCAGCTTTATTCGCAACATCGTTTCGAATAGCCTCGACTATCAAATCGTGGCCTCTATTTGCCATCTGGCGCGGATGAAAAGAATGCTGGTGGTCGCGGAGTACGTCGAAAGCGAAGAAATACGCAGTGCGGTAATTTCGCTGGGGATTGATTACATGCAGGGGTATCTGATTGGTAAACCGCAGCCGTTGCATGAAATGCTGGAAGAACAGGTGCCAGAAGAACTGGCACCTGCTGAGAGCTTATGCGGCGATATCGGGTGAACTCTCTTCTTCAATTTTGAGACGCCAGCCGGTAACGGCTTCCCAGTATTGCTGCTCTTTTTCCAGATCGAGCAGCACCAGCGCATTCTGGCTAAACCAGTCATGCGGAAAGCGTAAGGTCCAGTGGTTGTCGTCGGTAATTAGGGTCAGCGTCGGTGGCGTGGTGGTCGCCTGTCGCTGATTATTCAGCAGCACGCCCAGGCGCAACAGCTGAATTAACGGCAGAAACTGTTTTTTCTTGAACAGCGTAAAGCGCGGCAAATCATCCAGTTTCACCGCTTTGCGATGATATCGAACCAGGGTTGCCATCATCAGCTGTTGTTCCTGATTGAAACCCGGTAAATCGCTGTTTTGGAGGATATACGCCGAGTGGCGATGTAAACCGCTGTGGTTGATGTTCAGCCCAACCTCATGCAGCATCGCCGCCCAGCGCAGCAACGCTTCCAGTTGTGGATTGGCCAGCTTTGGCTGCTGCGTATGCCACTGGTCGTACATTTGCATCGTCGTTTCCAGTACGCGCCGGGCCTGTTCGCTGTCGATGTTGTACTGGTTCGCCAGGCTGCTCGCGGTACGGCTGCGAACGTCCTGGTGGCGAAAACGACCTTCCATCTCATACAGCACGCCTTCGCGTAGTGCGCCATCAGAAAGGCGGAGTTCGCGGATAGCTAGTGCGTCAAAAACGCCGCACAGAATCGCGAGTCCCGGCACAAACACCGCTTTTCGTTCTTCAGACAGCCCCGGCAGGCTGAGCGCATCGAATGACGCATGCTTTAGCACTTCGGATCGCAGTTTGTCCAGGCGTTCGGGGGTGATAAAACCATCTTTCTCGCCCATCTCCAGCAGCACTTCGTGTGCCGCTTTAATCGTGCCCGATGCGCCCAGCGCAACGTTCCAGCCCTGAATACGAAACTGCCAGGTTAAGGTTTCAAGCTTTTGCGCTGCCGCCATGCGCGCACGCTGGAAGTTTTCCCGACTAATAGCGCCGCCCGGGAAATACATCTGAGCAAAACTGACGCAGCCCATACGACGACTTTCCACCAGTTTGGGCTCGAAATCTTCGCCGATCACCAGTTCTGTTGAACCACCTCCGATATCAATAACCAGCTTACGACCCTTTTCCGGCTGGGTGTGCTCCACGCCCATAAAAATCAGTCGGGCTTCTTCATTACCGGAAATAATCTCAATCGGGTAGGGGATAACTTTTTCTGCTCGCTTGAGAAAATCGGTCGCATTTAGCGCCTGACGCAAAGTATGGGTTCCCACGATGCATACGCTTGATGGGGGAAAGCCCTGCAGACGTTCGGCGAACAGCGACAGGCAGCTTAATCCGCGCTCCATTGCCTCTTCGCTCAGCTTGTTATCTTCGCCGAGGCCATCCGCCAGATGAACGCGCTGTTTCAGTCGCCCGATAATCTGCATTGCGCCATCAACCACGCGGGCAATGACCATATGGAAACTGTTTGAACCAAGGTCGACCGCAGCAAATTCCTGCGGTCGTGGAGTCTTGTCGTGTATTGGCATAGCGTTAGTCAGGTTGCTCGAGTGATTTGATGTAGTCGTATATCGCCAATTGTGACTGAACCTTACGGCGGTTTCCGCGCGGTACGTAGCGATTACTGAGTTCTTTATCGATGAAGCGAGCCTTCACCGTGTCGCTGAACAGGATATCGATAATATCCAGCACCCGTTGCTTAAGACGCGGGTCCAGCAGCGGTGTGGCGACTTCGATGCGATAGTCGATATTCCTGGTCATCCAGTCTGCGGAGGAGAGGTATACCTGCTTGTCGCCACCGTTTTCGAAGATATAAACCCGGTCGTGTTCAAGGTAGCGGTCAACTATGCTTATCACGCGAATATTGTCGCTAATGCCTTCCAGATTCGGAATCAAAGAGCACATACCGCGAATCAATAAATTGACTGGCACGCCTGAGCTTGAGGCCGCATAGAGACGATCAACCAGGCCTTTATCGACCAGGTTATTCAGTTTTAGGGTGATACCGGAAGGCTGTCCTTGCTGCGCGTTGGCGATTTCTTTGTCAATCATCGCGTACAGTAAACGGCGCGAGTTCTGCGGAGAAACCAGCAGATAATCGAACGTCACCGGACGATACGGGTTCTCGATGAAGTTGAACACCCGACGAACCTCGTTGGTAATGCGTGAGTCGGCGGTAAGTAACGAGTAGTCGGTATAGAGACGCGCCGTTTTTTCGTTGAAGTTCCCCGTCCCGATATGTGCATAGCGCACAACTTCATCACCTTCTTTACGCGAGATAAGGAACAATTTGGCGTGAATTTTCAGGCCCGGCGCGGAGAAGATGACGTGAACGCCAGCCTCGGTAAGACGCTTGGCCCAATGAATGTTGGCTTCTTCATCAAAGCGAGCCTGCAACTCCACCACCACGGTGACTTTCTTACCGTTGTGCGCAGCATGGATCATCGAATCAATGATGCGCGAGTCTTTGGCCACACGGTAGATGTTGATTTTTATCGCCAGCACGCTCGGGTCGAAAGAGGCCTGGCGCAACAGTTCAAGAACGTGCTCAAAAGTGTGATACGGATAATATAGCAGCACGTCGCGTTCGCGAACGGCGTCAAAGCCGTTACGAAACTTCTCGTTATCGAACCAGATATGGCGCAAACGCGGTAGCGGTTTGTTCACCAGGTTAGCTTTGCCAACGTTGGGGAAATTAATAAAGTCTTTGAAGTTATGGTAACGCCCGCCAGGAACAATCGAGTCGTAGCGAGAAATCGTCAGCTTTTCACGCAGTACCTCGACCAGCGCATTGGGCATGTCGCGCTGATAGACAAAACGTACAGGCTCTGCGGTCAGACGCTGTTTCAGACTGGACGACATCAGCTCCATCAGGCTCGATTCCATCTCGTGCACCAAATCGTATTCGGCGTCGCGAGTCATTTTCATCGAATAGGCGTTCAGCGCATCGTAATCAAAGAACCCTTTGAAAATGTCGTCAAGGCAGTAGCGTAAGATGTTGTCCAGCAGGATCATCGGTTTGCGACGGCGCGGGGTTTCCGGCGGTAGATTCACAAAACGGGGAACCTTGTCGGAAGGGATTTCCAGCAGCGCGTAGCGGATCGTATCGCCGCGGATAATTTCCACCGCCAGATAGGTGTAGTCATCTTTCAGAAACTGAACTAAATCCGTCTCGCGGTTGATCAGGATCGGTGTAATGTGCTGGCGAAGATATTGTTTGAAGTAGTGGCGTAACCAGCTCTGTTGATTGACCGACAACTGACGTTCATTGATAAGGAAAATCTGGTTGCGCGCCATCTCCAGCAGCAACTCGTTGTACAGGCCGTCAAATTCCTGATCGGCTTTTAATACGCGGGCCTGGATTTTACCTAACAGATGGCGGGAGTGAGAGTTTGAACCCTGTTCTTCGCTAATAATGATTCGGCGCTTCAGTTCGGCAAAACGAACCTTATAAAACTCGTCGAGATTATTGGAATAGATGCCTAAGAAACGCATCCGTTCGATCAACGGGTTTGACTTATCAGCAGCTTCCTGGAGTACACGTTCGTTGAACGCTAACCAACTGAGTTCTTTCTCGATGTATAGCTTTTCCTGACCCATTACCACTTTTACTCCGTTTCATTCACGGGACACTACCGATTTATTATGGCGAGCATTGCTCTCAGATGTCCAACAGTGCCAGAAAAATATGACAATAAACCGTCTGATAGCAAAGAGAAAGGGGGAGCGTAGATGAATACCGGAGATGTTAACCGGAAAAGGTATTTATGCCTGTAAACCGGATGATGAGATCCGGTTTACAGGTTGATTTTATTATTCGTCGGCGGCGTAGCCTTGTGGCGGCAGACGAACGCCGTCCAGCCATGCTGCGTTATCACGCATCTTCAGGCGACCATCAGTAAACCAGCTTACCACCAGCGGGTAAATGGTATGTTCCTGGGCCTGGACTCGTGCCGTGACATCATCTTCGCTGTCGCCTTCAAATACCGGAACCTTGGCCTGGAGAATAACCGGTCCGCCGTCCAGTTCATCGGTGACGAAATGGACGGAGGTGCCATGCTCTTCATCGCCGTTTTCCAGAACCTGACGGTGCGTGTGCAGGCCAGGATACTTCGGCAATAAAGACGGGTGGATATTCAGCAATCGTTCAGAATAGTGAGCAACAAACGCCGGACTTAGAATGCGCATATAACCGGCCAGCACCACGACATCGGGGGTATAAGCGTCGATCTCTTGTATCAGTTGCTGGTCGAATGCTTCGCGACTGGCAAACTGGGCGGCTTCCAGCGAGTGTGCAGGAATATTCGCTTCGCGTGCGCGCTCAAGGCCGAACGCATCGGCCTTGTTACTGAATACTGCACGTATGGTGCCATTGATTTTATTCTGTTCGCAGGCAGCTATTATCGCCTGCAAATTGCTTCCGTTGCCGGAAATGAGCACCACAATGTTTTTCATTCAATGACCACACGCTGTTCGGAATCAGAAGCTTTGATGATACCGATTTTCCATGCGTTTTCACCTTTCTCATTGAGCAAAGCAAGGGCTTTGTCCACTTCAGAAGCTGGCAGGGCGATAACCATGCCTACGCCGCAGTTAAAGGTGCGATACATCTCATGCTGGCTGACGTTACCCGCCGTTTGCAGCCAGTTGAAGACGGCTGGCCACTGCCATGAAGATTCGTCGATCACAGCCTGCGTGTTGTCTGGCAGAACGCGTGGAATATTTTCCCAGAAACCACCGCCGGTCAGGTGGGCAATGGCATGCACATCAACCTTCTCAATCAATTCCAGAATGGATTTGACATAAATGCGGGTCGGGGCCAGTAAGTGATCGGCCAGCGGCTTGCCTTCAAGCTCGGTGGTTTCCGGGTCACAACCGCTGACTTCAACAATTTTGCGCACCAGAGAGTAGCCGTTGGAGTGCGGACCGCTGGAGCCGAGTGCAATCAGTACGTCGCCGTCAGCCACTTTTGAACCGTCGATGATCTCTGATTTTTCGACGACGCCAACGCAGAAGCCTGCCACGTCGTAATCTTCGCCGTGGTACATCCCCGGCATTTCAGCCGTTTCCCCGCCGACAAGCGCACAGCCAGACTGCAGACAGCCTTCGGCAATACCGTTAATGACGCTGGCTGCGGTATCCACATCCAGTTTGCCGGTAGCATAGTAGTCGAGGAAAAACAGCGGCTCAGCGCCCTGAACCACGAGGTCGTTGACGCACATTGCAACGAGGTCAATGCCGATAGTGTCGTGGCGTTTCAGATCCATCGCCAGACGCAGTTTTGTGCCGACGCCATCAGTGCCGGAAACCAGTACCGGTTCACGATATTTTTGCGGCAATGCGCACAGCGCACCGAAGCCACCCAGACCACCCATAACTTCCGGACGACGAGTTTTCTTTACTACGCCTTTGATTCGATCAACCAGAGCATTACCTGCATCAATATCAACACCGGCATCTTTGTAGCTAAGAGAGGTTTTATCGGTCACTGCCTGCTTCCCCACATGTTTACTTGCAGTAAAAGTTAAATTCGGCGCAATTCTAACAGGGAAAGCAAACGTTTGCGAGCCTGCTCTGCATCAAGTTTTATGTGCTGATTTTTTCAGCATTTTACAATCATTTATCTATTTGTTTGAACTGCGCCACGAAAATGAAACCGGGTACAGTCTTGTGCTTGAAACCTGTCTGCTGAATACACAGTATCGTACTGAAACCGGTTTCTGTTTTCTGTTGCGGACTTCATCAACAGCGTTTTGCACAGAGTAATCACGATAGGGGAAGGGTATGTCAGGATTTAAAGCAGATTTCATGTGGGGTGGTGCCGTAGCCGCTCATCAACTGGAAGGTGGCTGGCAGGAAGGTGGAAAAGGAATTAGCGTTGCCGATGTCATGACGGCGGGGGCGCATGGCGTGGCGCGTGAAATCACTGACGGTGTGATTGCCGGTAAAAACTACCCTAACCACGACGCCATCGATTTTTATCACCGCTATAAAGACGACATTAAACTGTTTGCCGAAATGGGGTTTAAATGTTTTCGTACTTCGATTGCCTGGACGCGTATTTTCCCTTTAGGCGACGAAGCGCAACCCAATGAGGCTGGCCTGCAGTTCTATGATGACCTGTTTGACGAATGCCTGAAATATGGCATTGAACCGGTGATTACGTTGTCGCATTTCGAGATGCCATACCATCTGGTGACGGAATATGGCGGCTGGCGCAACCGCAAACTTATCGATTTCTTTGTCCGTTTTGCCGCAGTGGTTTTTACCCGTTACCAGCACAAAGTGAAGTACTGGATGACGTTTAATGAAATTAACAACCAGGCAAATTATCACGAAGACTTCGCGCCTTTTACTAACTCTGGCCTGAAATACCAGCCCGGTGAAGACCGCGAGCCGGTTATGTACCAGGCGGCGCACTATGAACTGGTGGCAAGCGCACTGGCGGTAAAGGCTGCGCGTGAGATTAACCCGGCATTGCAGATAGGGTGCATGATTGCCATGTGTCCTATCTATCCACTGACCTGCGCGCCGGACGATATGATGATGGCGATGAACGCCATGCACCGGCGTTACTGGTTTACCGATGTCCATGTGCGCGGCAAATACCCGCAGCATCTTCTCAACTACTTTGCCCGGCGTGGCTTTGATCTTGATATCACCGAGGAAGACCGTCAGGCGCTGACCGAGGGTTGTGTCGATTACATCGGCTTTAGCTACTATATGTCTTTCGCAACGCAGGCCACGGCAGACAACCCACAGCTGGACTACGACGAGTCGAAAAGCCTGGTTTCCAACCCGTACGTGCAGAAATCGGACTGGGGCTGGCAGATTGATCCCGTTGGTCTGCGCTATTCGCTGAACTGGTTCTGGGATCATTACCAACTGCCGCTGTTTATCGTCGAAAACGGCTTTGGTGCGATTGACGTGCAGCAGGCCGACGGCTCGGTAGATGATTCCTATCGTATTGACTATATGGCCGCACATATCAGCGAAATGAAAAAAGCGGTAGTGGAAGATGGCGTGGACCTGATGGGCTATACCCCGTGGGGCTGCATTGATTTAGTCTCGGCCGGGACGGGGGAGATGAAAAAACGCTACGGCTTTATCTATGTTGATAAAAATAATGACGGAAGCGGAACGTTAGCACGCTCGCCGAAGAAATCTTTTTCATGGTATCAAAACGTTATCCAGACCAATGCTGAATATCTATAAAATTCATAGTATTGACAGCCAGCCCCGCCAATAATGCGGGGCTTGTTTTATACTCATCATCCAGACGCAAACGACTTTGGTTGATCCATATCAAGCGTATCCAGTGTTGCGCCAGAGACGAAAAGCGGTATAATCCGGCGATTTTTTTGTGGTTGCCACTCGTCTGAGGAAAGGAGAAGAGTATGAAGATCGTGGAAGTCAAACACCCACTCGTCAAACACAAGCTGGGACTGATGCGTGAAAACGACATCAGCACTAAACGCTTTCGTGAACTCGCCTCGGAAGTTGGCAGCCTGCTGACTTATGAAGCAACCGCTGGTCTGGAAACCGAAAAGGTGACCATTGAAGGCTGGAACGGTCCGGTTGAAGTTGACCAAATCAAAGGTAAAAAAATCACCGTTGTGCCAATCCTGCGTGCGGGCCTGGGCATGATGGAAGGCGTACTGGAAAACGTTCCGAGCGCGCGTATCAGCGTGGTTGGTATGTACCGTAACGAAGAAACGCTGGAGCCGGTTCCGTACTTCCAGAAGCTGGTATCTAACATCGATGAGCGTATGGCGCTGATCGTTGACCCGATGCTGGCAACCGGCGGTTCCGTTATCGCCACCATCGACCTGCTGAAAAATGCAGGCTGCACCAGCATTAAAGTGCTGGTCCTGGTTGCGGCACCGGAAGGTATCGCGGCACTGGAAAAAGCGCACCCGGATGTTGAGCTGTACACGGCCTCCATCGATCAGGGGTTGAACGAGCACGGATACATTATTCCGGGGCTCGGCGATGCCGGCGATAAGATTTTTGGTACCAAGTAAACGAATAAGTGAAAAGAAGCCGACTTTAAGAGTCGGCTTTTTTTTGAATATAACAACCCAAGGCTAATAACAAACAACACTCAGAGGAAAACACTATGACGCGCCGTGCTATCGGGGTGAGTGAAAGACCGCCGCTTTTACAGACAATCCCGCTTAGTTTGCAGCACCTGTTCGCCATGTTTGGCGCAACGGTACTGGTGCCAGTCCTGTTCCACATCAACCCGGCTACCGTTCTGCTGTTTAACGGCATTGGTACGTTGCTGTATCTCTTTATCTGTAAAGGTAAAATTCCTGCGTATCTGGGTTCCAGCTTCGCATTTATTTCCCCGGTACTGCTGTTGCTGCCGTTAGGGTATGAAGTGGCGCTGGGTGGTTTCATTATGTGCGGCGTTCTGTTCTGCCTGGTTTCTTTCATCGTTAAGAAAGCAGGAACCGGCTGGCTGGATGTCATGTTCCCTCCTGCGGCGATGGGAGCAATCGTTGCCGTCATCGGTCTGGAGCTGGCTGGCGTCGCTGCGGGCATGGCGGGGTTACTGCCAGCAGAGGGGCAATTACCGGATTCAAAAACCATCATCATCTCAATGGTGACGCTGGCGGTTACGGTATTTGGCTCTGTACTGTTCCGCGGTTTTATGGCGATTATCCCGATTCTGATTGGGGTGCTGGCCGGCTACGCGCTCTCCTTCGTGATGGGGGTCGTGGACACCACGCCGATTGCGCAGGCCCACTGGTTTGCTCTGCCAACGTTCTACACGCCGCGCTTTGAATGGGTTGCCATTCTGACCATCCTGCCGGCGGCGCTGGTGGTCATCGCTGAACACGTTGGACACCTGGTGGTAACGGCGAATATCGTGAAAAAAGATTTGATTCGCGATCCTGGCCTGCATCGTTCTATGTTTGCCAACGGCCTGTCTACGGTTATCTCTGGTTTCTTCGGCTCTACGCCGAACACCACGTACGGCGAAAACATTGGCGTAATGGCGATTACCCGTGTTTACAGTACCTGGGTTATCGGCGGCGCGGCAATTTTTGCCATTCTGCTCTCCTGTGTGGGCAAACTGGCTGCGGCGATCCAAATCATTCCACTGCCGGTCATGGGTGGCGTATCGCTGCTGCTGTACGGCGTGATTGGTGCTTCTGGTATTCGCGTACTGATCGAGTCAAAAGTTGACTACAACAAAGCGCAAAACCTGATCCTGACCTCGGTTATTTTGATCATCGGCGTGAGTGGTGCGAAAGTTCACATTGGCGCCGCTGAGCTGAAAGGCATGGCGCTGGCGACCATTGTTGGCGTTTGTCTGAGCCTGATTTTCAAAGTTATCAGCCTGCTGCGTCCGGAAGAAGTCGTGCTTGACGCGGAAGATGCCGACAGTACGCAACAGTAAATCTCTTACCGGGTGGCGATGCTGCCCGGTTCTATCACGACGTATTTCTGTGTTAAACTCAACGCGATTTTATGAAATCCTGGGTTGAGGTATCTCTGAACACACCGGCACAGCTCTCTTTGCCACTTTATCTTCCTGACGACGAAACTTTCGCAAGTTTCTGGCCGGGGGATAACTCCTCTTTACTGGCTGCACTGCAAAACGTGCTGCGTCAGGACCATAGCGGGTATATTTATCTCTGGTCGCGTGAAGGCGCTGGCCGTAGTCATTTGCTGCATGCAGCCTGTGCGGAACTGTCCGCGCGCGGCGATGCGGTAGGCTATGTGCCGCTCGACAAGCGTACCTGGTTCGTCCCCGAGGTGCTCGACGGTATGGAGCATTTATCGCTGGTATGCATCGATAACATCGAATGTGTGGCCGGGGATTCACTGTGGGAAATGGCGATCTTTGATCTCTACAACCGCATCCTGGAGTCGGGGAAAACGCGTCTGCTGATCACCGGCGATCGCCCGCCAAGACAGCTGAATCTGGGGTTGCCGGATCTCGCCTCGCGCCTGGACTGGGGACAAATCTACAAGCTGCAGCCGCTTTCCGATGAAGATAAGCTGCAGGCGTTGCAATTACGCGCCAGACTTCGTGGGTTTGAACTGCCGGAAGATGTGGGACGCTTCCTGCTCAAGCGTCTGGATCGAGAAATGCGTACGCTGTTTATGACGTTGGATCAGCTTGATCATGCATCGATCACCGCCCAGCGTAAGCTGACCATTCCATTCGTAAAAGAGATACTGAAGCTGTAAGCGCCGCAGCCGAAGAGACTGCGGCAGGTTTCAGGTTAACCGATGATTTCCAGTACCTGCTCCGGCGGGCGTCCAATTCGCGCCTGGCCTTTGGCAACCACAATCGGGCGCTCCATCAATTTCGGGTTTTCCACCATTGCCTGAATCAGCGCATCTTCACTCAGATTTACGTCCGCCAGATTAAGTGACTTATAGAGATCTTCTTTCTGGCGCATCAGCTCGCGCGCGCTGGACATGCCCAGCATCTGCAGCAATTCACGCAGGGTTGTGGCGTCAGCCGGGGTTTCCAGATACAACACCACTTCCGGGTCCACACCGTTAGACTTCAGTAACTCCAGCGTTTCACGGCTCTTGGAGCAGCGTGGGTTATGGTAGATTTTAATCGCGTCTGACATGACTTCTCCTTGCATAACAATCCTGCCGGATGGCGACCAAAAGACCTTATCTGGCCTACATATCGCCATCCGGCAAGGGTTCGATAATTACATTTTCGTATACGGTTTAAAGCGCTCTTGCAGTTGGCGTAGCTGGTCGATACGGGCATCGTATCTGGCCTGCTGCTGGCTACCCAGCTTGACTTGTGAGCTTGCGCTGCTGAGCATCGAAATCGCCTGATCCAGACGTCCTGCGAGGGCATATCCTTCCGCGCGGGCTGCCAGTTCCTGATCACGGTTGTTCAGGTTGGCTTCCGTTTGCGCTAACAGATCCCAGCCGTTAGGGTCGTCCTTATGGTTAAACGTATAGCGATTCAGGATGGTCGCCGCCTCTTTGGCTTGCCCGGCCTGTAAATACGCATTTGCCAGGTTGAGCTGCAGTACCGGGTTGGTGCGCAGGTCGCGGGCGTTTTTCAACCGATTAATGGCATCGCTGGTTTTCTTCTGGCCGAGATCGATATCCGTTGCCAGGTCGAGATACCAGGCATTGTTAGCATCTGCCGCCAGCAGTGGTTGCAGTGCTTTACGTGCCTCGTCATATTTACTGGCCTCCATTGCCTGCAATGCCCGGCCATACTGCGCCGCACGTTGCTCACGTATGTTGCCTTTTGACCAGTTACTCAGCAGGTCATCGGTCAGCTGGTTGCGACCAGAGTTGTACATGCCTAAGGTGCGTGCCTTGGCCAGATAAAAATCTTCTGAAGACTGGACGACAGCCGGACGCATTTGGTTGGCGCGGTTACGGGCATCCGACAGACGGCTTTCTGGCAGGGGGTGAGTCAGCAAAATTTCTGGTGGACGCGAAGAGTAACGGGCCTGATCGAGCAATTTTTCCAGAAACGTCGGCATGGCCTGGGGATCGAATCCCGAGCGTTGCAGTACCTGAATACCGATGCGGTCTGCTTCCTGTTCGTTTTGCTGCGTAAAGCTAATCATCCCCTGACGTGTACCCGCCAGCGTACCGGTCAGCGCCGCCATACCCGCCTGCGGGCTGGCCATCGCCAATAAAATTGACCCTAACGCACCCACCCACGTTAGCGGCGCGCTGCGTTTCTGGTCTTCCATTGCACGCGCCAGGTGACGCTGCGTAACGTGGGAAATTTCGTGCGCCATAACCGATGCCAGTTGGCTTTCGTTATCGGAATAGCGGAACAGTGCGGAGTGCAAAACAACGTTGCCGCCAAAGAAAGCAAAGGCGTTGATTTCATCGTTGTTAATCAAAAAGAAGGTGAAGGGCGTTTTTACCGAGTCGGCGTGCGAGACCAGACGCATCCCCAGCGCATTAATGTATTGCGTCAGCAACGGATCGTTAATTAATGGCGCACTGCCGCGCAGCTGGCGTACATAATAATCGCCCATCTGCATTTCCTGTCCTATGGAAAGCGTACTCCCTGCCGAGGTTCCCATATCAGGCAGGGTGTCCGCGGTTTCGGCAAATGCGGGCGCAACCTGACCGATGGTCAGTGCAGCAATGAGGGTAGCAACCAGGTTTTTTTTCAACTGCCTGAACATAACCTCTGTCCTGTATTCTTTTTTGAGATAGCCATTTGACCAATGCCGTGAAGTTTCGTTCACACTCCGCAAGCTTAGGGAGTGTAACTGCGAAACCTGACGATGAACACCCAGGAAAAATGACTTTTCACTTTGCGTAATCCGCTATAAAAAGCGAAGTCTTTTTTGTGACATTTCGATACAATTCGGGATCGCAATCCCGCTATTGGATTCATGGAAGGGTTTTATGCTCGAAATGTTGATGCAATGGTATCGCCGCCGCTTTAGCGACCCCGAAGCCATCGCCTTGCTGATTATTCTGGTTGCCGGTTTTGGCATCCTGTTCTTTTTTAGCGGTCTTTTGGCGCCGCTGCTGGTCGCCATTGTGCTGGCGTACCTGCTCGAATGGCCGACAGTACGGCTGGAACATATTGGTTGTTCACGGCGTTGGGCGACATCGATTGTGTTGGTGGTGTTTGTCGGTATTTTGCTGCTGATGGCGTTTGTGGTAATGCCCGTTGCATGGCAACAGGGGATCTACCTGATCCGCGATATGCCCGGCATGCTCAATAAATTGTCTGATTTTGCCGCCACCTTACCGCGGCGTTATCCGGCGCTGATGGATGCGGGCATTATTGATGCGATGGCGGAGAATATGCGCTCGCGAATGCTCACCATGGGCGATTCGGTGGTGAAATATTCGCTAGCTTCACTGGTCGGATTGCTGACGCTGGCGGTCTATCTGATTCTCGTCCCGTTGATGGTGTTCTTCCTGATCAAAGATAAAGGACAAATGCTGAACGCTGTGCGTCGGGTGCTGCCGCGTAATCGCGGACTGGCGGGGCAGGTGTGGAAAGAGATGAACCAGCAAATCACCAACTATATCCGCGGCAAGGTGCTGGAAATGGTGGTGGTTGGCGTGGCGACCTGGCTCGGCTTCCTGCTGTTTGGCCTCAACTATTCGCTGCTGCTGGCGGTGCTGGTAGGCTTCTCCGTGCTGATCCCGTATATCGGCGCTTTCGTGGTCACTATTCCGGTGGTCGGTGTGGCATTGTTCCAGTTCGGGCTTGGCACCGAGTTCTGGAGCTGTTTTGCCGTATACCTGATAATCCAGGCGCTGGACGGTAATTTGCTGGTGCCGGTGCTGTTCTCCGAGGCGGTAAATCTGCATCCGCTGGTGATTATTCTCTCAGTGGTGATATTCGGCGGCCTGTGGGGATTCTGGGGCGTATTCTTTGCGATTCCTCTGGCGACGTTAATCAAAGCGGTAATGCATGCCTGGCCGGATGGTCAGGTCGTTGATGAACCCTAATCTGTTTGCTCCGGCGATGCAATGTCGCCGGAGCCGAACTTGTCTGACCTCTATCCACACATTCTGAATAATCTCCTCTGGTGTCGTTTTTCTCTGCGTTTGTCTTTAACTTGACCCGCGTGATGTCTTTAAGTCACGCAAGGAATAAGGCCAACAGGAGAACAAAATGGGTCACAACACACACACGCAGCAGAAGGTGGAATGGGGCGGTTATCTCGCTTTTTTTATTACTATTATTCTTTTTTCCGGCATGTTTGCGAAAAGTACCGAATGGTGGCGAGTCTTTGATTTCACCGTTCTCAACGGTGCGTTTGGGCAGATTAATGCGGCGGGGGACACGGCGGTCTCTTTTCGCGGCACGGGCGGTATGGGCGCAAAAGACGGCTTCTTATTCGCGCTTGAGCTGGCGCCTTCCGTCATTCTTTCACTCGGGATAATTTCCGTCACCGAAGGGCTGGGAGGGTTGCGTGCGGCACAGCAACTGATGACGCCAGTCCTGCGCCCGTTACTCGGTATTCCGGGTATTTGCTCGCTGGCGCTGATTGCGAATTTGCAAAATACCGATGCTGCGGCAGGGATGACTAAAGAAATGGCGGAAGAGGGCATTATCACTGAACAGGAACGTGCCATTTTTGCCTGCTGGCAAACCAGCGGCAGTGCGTGTATTACCAACTATTTTTCTTCGGGTGCCGCGTTGTTTACGATGGTTACCGTTCCGGTGATTACGCCGCTGGCGGTGATCCTTGTCTTCAAATTTGTGGGTGCGAACCTGCTGCGTTTGTGGATTGCGCAGCTGGAAAATCGCCGTACGCAGCAGGAGGCGTGAGATGACAACGCAAGTACGTAAAAACGTCATGGATATGTTTATCGATGGCGCACGGCGCGGATTCACTATTGCAACAACCAGCCTGTTGCCTAACGTGGTAATGGCGTTTGTGATTATTCAGGCGCTGAAGGTGACGGGACTGCTCGAGATTGTCGGGCGGGTATGTGAGCCGGTAATGGCGCTGTGGGGACTGCCGGGGGAATCTGCTACCGTACTGCTGGCGGCGGTGATGAGTATGGGAGGCGGCGTCGGTGTTTGCGCCAGCCTGGTTGTCGCCGGTACGCTTTCGGGACATGATGCTACGGTGCTGTTACCGGCTATCTACCTGATGGGCAATCCGGTGCAAAATGTGGGACGCTGTCTGGGTACCGCGGGAGTCCATCCCCGTTATTACCCGCTTATTATTGCGGTATGCGTAATTAATGCGCTGCTCTCTATTTGGGTTATGCAGGTTATTGCCTGACAAGGAAGGTTATGAACTGTTCCATTCTTAATTTGACGTTGTTCCTGCAGGGACACGTGTACGCGCCGGAAGATTTAGGACGCCAGGATATACTGGTGTCTGACAGCAAAATTGTTGCCATCGCGCCGTCGATTTCCCCTGACGATTTTCCTGGCTGCGAGTGTATCAATCTTAACGGTGCGATTGTGTGCCCAGGATTTATCGATCAACACGTCCATCTGATTGGCGGCGGTGGAGAAGCGGGGCCGCACACCCGCACGCCGGAAGTGCGCTTGTCGCGGCTGGTTGAAGCTGGCGTCACCTCGGTGGTGGGATTGCTGGGGACAGATGGTATTACCCGTCACCCTGAATCGCTGCTGGCGAAAACCCGCGCGCTGGAATTTGAAGGCATCAGCGCATGGATGCTGACCGGGGCGTATTCTCTGCCTTCTCCGACCATCACCGGCAGTATCGATCGCGATGTGGCGCTGATCGATAAAATCATTGGCGTGAAATGTGCTGTTTCGGACCATCGTTCTTCAGCCCCGGACACCTCGGCGCTGGCAAACATGGCGGCGCAGTCGCGCGTTGGCGGATTGTTAGGGCACAAGCCGGGGATTAGCGTCTTCCATATGGGCGACAGCCCGCGCATGCTGGAGCCGTTGCATCAGATCCTCGACAGCTGCGATGTACCGATTACCAAGCTGCTGCCCACACACGTCAATCGTGCGGAACCGCTGTTTCAGTCGGCGCTGGAGTATGCCCGCAAAGGCGGTTATATCGACATTACCAGCAGCATTGATGAACCCGTCGACCCGGCCACGGCTATCGCCACGGCGCTACGCCAGAACGTGCCGCTGTCGCGTATTACCTTGAGTTCGGATGGCAACGGTAGCCAGCCGGAATTTGATGACTACGGTAATCTTACCGGCATCGGTGTCGCAGGGTTTGAATCACTGGCTGAAACAGTGCGCCAGTTGGTGAAGGTTCATGCCATACCGCTGGAACTGGCGCTGTGTCCGCTGACGCGAACGGTCGCAGAATTTTTGGGACTGGAGCATAAAGGGCGTCTGGCGGTGGGATGCGATGCCGACATTCTGGTGCTCAATGATGCGCTTGAAGTTCATCACCTGTGGGCGAAGGGAAAAGTCGTCGTCAGAGAGAAAAAAGCCTGTGTAAAAGGGACGTTTGAATAAACGACGTTGATGCCGGATGGCGGCGTAAACGCCTTATCCGGCTACGGAGTTATGCGGATGGTGGCCTGATAAGACGCGTGGCGTCACCATCAGGCGCTATCCGGCAAAATGTAAATCAGGCGTTCTCTTTCAGCCAGTTCATTACCACGTCGTGGTGGTTGCTGGTTTTGAAGTCATCAAACACATGCTCAATTTTCCCTTCAGCATCAATCAGGAAGCTGATGCGGTGGATGCCATCATAGGTTTTGCCCATAAATGACTTCTCACCCCAGACGCCGAACTGCTCGCAAACCTGGTGATCTTCGTCGGACAGGAGCGTGAAGTTAAGGACTTCTTTCTCCGCGAATCGGGAAAGCTTCTCTGGTTTATCGGTGCTGATTCCCAGCACTTCAACACCTGCTTTTTTTAACTCATCCATGTTATCGCGCAGGCCGCAGGCCTGTACGGTACAGCCGGGTGTCATGGCTTTCGGGTAAAAATAAACCAGAACACGCTGTCCCTGGAAGTCGGTTAAATTTACTTGTTCTCCGTCTTGATCCGGCAAGCTAAATTTCGGTGCGATATCACCGGCTTTCAGTGGGTTCATTACTTAACTCCATCCTGTTCATCATGCTGTGAGTAATTGACGACGTTAATACTGCCTTGCGCATTGAGTTCTGTACAGAGTGCTTTAAACGCATCTTCAATATTTGCCGAATCATGTGACGCAGGACTATGTGCGGTAATTTGAATAAACAGCTGTGCCGCCTTTTCGTTCTCAGCCGGTTGCGTGCGTGAAACCAGTTCCGCAATATTCATTTGGTGGCTGTCAAACAGGGCGGTAAAGCGTTCAATCAAATGCGGAGAATCAGGAACATCGACCTGCACCCATACCGTAGCGGGCATCGCCGGACGGGGGCGTGCGGTCGTGCGCTTCATCACAATCAGTAAATCCAGCTCTGCACCTTTCAACGGCAAGGTTGATTCAATTAGGGTTATGGCATTCCAGGTGCCCGACAGCAACATGATAAACGTGAACTCGTCACCCAGCATGGCCAGTCGGCTGTCTTCGATATTACAGCCGCAACTGCTGACATGACGTGTGATGGTGTTCACAATTCCCGGGCGGTCAGCACCCAGCGCAGTAATGACCAGATAGTGTTGCGATGACGATGTCAAACCTGTTCTTCCTTTGAGCGGTGAGGTAATCATAAGGAAAGCATAAAAAAAACATGCATACAACAATCAGAACGGCTCTGGTCGCTTGCTTTTATTGTCGTACCAAACGTACCATTGAGACACTTGTTTGCACAGAGGATGGCCCATGTTCACGGGAAGTATTGTCGCGCTTGTTACGCCGATGGATGAGAAAGGTAAAGTCTGCCGGTCGAGCCTGAAAAAACTGATTGATTATCATGTCGCCAGCGGCACCTCGGCGATCGTTTCGGTTGGCACCACCGGTGAGTCTGCCACCCTGAGTCATGATGAGCATGGCGATGTGGTGATGATGACCCTGGAGCTGGCCGACGGGCGTATTCCGGTGATTGCCGGAACCGGCGCTAATGCGACCGCGGAAGCCATTAGTCTGACGCAGCGTTTCAACGACAGTGGTGTTGTCGGCTGCCTGACGGTGACGCCTTACTACAACCGCCCAACCCAGGAAGGTTTGTTCCAGCATTTCAAAGCCATCGCTGAACATACTGACCTGCCGCAAATTCTGTATAATGTACCGTCCCGTACCGGCTGCGATATGTTGCCGGAAACCGTTGGTCGCCTGGCGAAAGTAAAAAATATTATCGCTATTAAAGAGGCCACGGGGAACTTAAGTCGCGTTCACCAGATCAAAGAGCTGGTTTCAGACGACTTTATTCTGCTCAGTGGTGATGACGCGACCGGACTGGATTTTATGCAGCTCGGTGGTCATGGTGTGATTTCCGTGACGTCTAACGTTGCGGCACGCGATATGGCCGAAATGTGCAAACTGGCGGCAGCCGGGAACTTTGCCGAGGCGCGGGTGATTAACCAGCGTCTGATGCCGTTACACAACAAACTATTTGTCGAACCCAATCCTATCCCAGTGAAATGGGCGTGTAAGGAGTTGGGACTTGTGGCGACCGATACGCTACGTCTGCCGATGACGCCAATCACGGATAATGCTCGTGAAATCGTCAAAGCGGCGCTTAAGCATGCCGGTTTGCTGTAAAGTTTAGGGAGATTTGATGGCTTACTCAGTACAAAAGTCGCGCCTGGCCAAGGTTGCGGGTGTTTCGCTTGTTATGTTGCTCGCGGCCTGTAGTTCTGACTCGCGTTATAAGCGCCAGGTGAGCGGTGATGAATCCTATCTGGAGGCCGCACCGCTTGCTGAGCTTCACGCTCCAGCTGGGATGATTCTGCCGGTTATGTCGGGTGACTATAATATCCCGGTCACCAACGGCAGCGGTGCCGTTGGTAAAGCGCTGGACATTCGCCCGCCGGCTCAGCCGTTAGCATTAGTCACCGGCGCTCGCACTCAGATCGCGGGTGATACGTCGACATTGCTGGTGGAAAATGGTCGTGGCAACACGCTGTGGCCACAGGTCGTTAGCGTCATTCAGTCTAAAAACTACACGATCACCAAACGTGATGATGCCAGCCAGACGTTGACCACCGACTGGGTTAACTGGAACCGTCTGGATGAAGACGAGCAGTACCGTGGACGTTATCAAATCTCGGTTAAACCGCAGGGTTATCAGCAAGCGGTAACGGTGAAACTGATTAACCTCGAGCAGGCGGGTAAACCCGTAGCTGATCCAGCATCAATGCAGCGTTACAGCGCTGAGATGATAAACGTTATCTCCGCAGGTCTGGATAAGAACGCCACTGATGCCGCGAATGCCGCGCAGAACCGCTCTGCCGCCACCATGGATGTTCAGAGTGCTGCCGATGACACCGGTTTACCGATGCTGGTGGTACGTGGACCGTTCAACGTGGTATGGCAGCGTCTGCCGGCAGCGCTTGAGAAAGTGGGGATGAAAGTGACCGACAGCACCCGTTCTCAGGGCAGCATCGCCGTGACCTACAAACCACTGTCTGATAGTAACTGGCAGGAGCTGGGCGCAAGCGATCCGGGTCTGGTATCCGGCGACTATAAACTGCAGGTCGGTGATTTAGACAACCGCAGTAGCTTGCAGTTTATCGATCCGAAGGGGCATACCCTGACGCAAAGCCAGAACGACGCGCTGGTCGCCGTCTTCCAGGCAGCGTTCAGTAAGTAAAAATAAAGGGCTGGATAACTCCAGCCCTTTTTTTCTGATATGATACGCAAACGTGTGCGTCGGCAGAAAAACGCAATATTTATCGTTAATTCACACCCAGGAGTAATAAAGATGCAAAAGCAAGCTGAGTTGTATCGTGGTAAAGCGAAGACCGTATACAGCACGGAAAACCCGGACCTGTTGGTGCTCGAATTCCGCAATGATACGTCAGCAGGGGATGGCGCGCGCATTGAACAGTTTGATCGTAAAGGCATGGTGAACAACAAGTTCAACCATTTCATTATGATTAAACTGCAAGAAGCGGGCATTCCTACCCAGATGGAGCGACTGCTTTCCGATACTGAATGTCTGGTGAAAAAACTGGAGATGGTACCGGTTGAATGTGTGGTTCGTAACCGCGCAGCAGGCTCCCTGGTTAAGCGTTTAGGCGTTGAGGAAGGTATTGAACTGAATCCGCCGCTGTTTGATCTGTTCCTGAAAAACGATGCTATGCACGATCCAATGATTAACGATTCCTATTGTGAAACTTTTGGTTGGGTGAGCAAAGAGAATCTGGCGCGTATGAAAGAGCTGACCTACAAAGCCAACGACGTGCTGAAAAAGATGTTTGATGATGCCGGTCTGATTCTGGTCGACTTCAAACTTGAGTTTGGTTTGTATAAAGGTGAAGTGGTCCTGGGCGATGAGTTCTCACCGGACGGTAGCCGTCTGTGGGACAAAGAAACGCTGGATAAAATGGACAAAGATCGCTTCCGCCAGAGCCTGGGCGGCCTGATCGAAGCCTATGAAGCCGTCGCGCATCGTCTGGGTGTGAAGTTAGACTAACCCTCCCCTGAGCCGGCGATCGCTCTCCGGCTCATCAATCCCGCCGATTTTGATTACTGTTTCTTATGGTAATCCTGTTCCGAACCGCCTACGATCATCATCATAATGAATAAAAAGTTGAGGTGATTATGCGCTGGCAAGGGCGTCGTGAAAGTGACAATGTGGAAGACAGACGAAATAGCTCCGGTGGCGGCCCTTCTATAGGCGGCCCTGGTTTTCGTTTGCCCAGTGGTAAAGGCGGCATCATCCTGCTGATTGTGGTGCTGGTGGCGGGATATTATGGCGTGGATCTCACCGGATTAATGACCGGCCAGCCAGTTTCCCAACAGCAATCATCACACTCCATCAGCCCAAATGATGATGAAGCAGCAAAATTTACCTCGGTGATTCTGGCCACCACGGAAGATACCTGGGGGCAGCAGTTTGAAAAAATGGGCCGGACCTACCAACAGCCGAAGCTGGTAATGTATCGCGGAGCGACGCGTACCGGCTGTGGCGCAGGTCAGTCGGTGATGGGGCCGTTTTACTGCCCGGCGGATGGTACCGTGTATATCGACCTCTCATTTTATGATGACATGAAAAATAAGCTGGGCGCCGATGGTGATTTTGCTCAGGGCTATGTTATCGCCCATGAAGTGGGCCACCACGTGCAGAAACTGCTGGGTATTGAACCGAAAGTTCGCCAGATGCAGCAGAATGCCTCACAGGCTGAGGTGAACCGTCTTTCCGTACGTATGGAACTGCAGGCGGACTGCTTTGCCGGCGTCTGGGGCAACAGTATGCAGCAGCAGGGCGTGCTGGAGTCCGGCGACCTGGCTGAAGCGCTGAACGCCGCTCAGGCTATTGGCGACGATCGCCTGCAGCAGCAGGGACAAGGACGCGTTGTGCCGGACAGCTTTACCCACGGCACTTCTGAGCAGCGGCTTAGCTGGTTCAAACGCGGTTTTGACAGCGGCGATCCGGGACAATGTAATACTTTTGGTAAAGGCATTTAAGCTACTGAGGCAGGGATGTCTGATAACACGGCGCTGAGCGCGTTAACCGAACAGATGGCCCGCGAAGGGATCCGTCGTCTGCTGATTATCAGTGGTGAGGGGAACTGGTGTCAGGAGCGGGCTTTAGCGCTACGCGACACGTTACCCGGCGACTGGTTATGGGTGGGCGCACAAGCCCCTGCTGAGCCGAACTGTACGCCACAGGCGCTGCAAACATTATTAGGCCGCGAGTTTCGTCATGCGGTTTTTGACGCCGGGCAGGGATTTGACGCTGCGGCGTTTGCCGCCTTAAGCGGAACGCTGATCGCCGGGAGCTGGCTGGTTTTGCTGACTCCCCCCTGGCATACCTGGCACACGCATCCGGACGTGGATTCACTGCGCTGGAGCGACTGTGCTGAACCTATCCCAACACCACACTTTGTTGAACATGTCAAACGGGTGATTTCCCGTGACGGACAGGCTCTGCACTGGCAGCAGCATCACGCAGTTTCCAGCCCGTGTTTTCCTGTTCGTGCAGTCTGGCACGCGGCAACCGGTGATCCTCAGCCTGAACAGGCGATGATTTTAACCCAGTTGCTGGATATGCCTCCCGGCGTGGCTGCGGTCACAGCTGCACGTGGCCGGGGCAAATCGGCTCTGGCAGGGCAACTGATAGCACGTATCAACGGGACCGCGATTGTCACCGCGCCTGCTAAAGCGGCAACGGATGTGCTGGCGCAATTTGCCGCAGAGCGTTACCGCTTTATGGCCCCGGATGCGCTGTTAAGCAGTTCTGCAACCGCAGACTGGCTGGTTGTGGATGAAGCTGCCGCGATCCCCGCGCCGCTGCTGCACCAACTGGTTGCGCGTTTCCCTCGTACGCTGTTAACCACCACCATACAGGGCTACGAGGGAACCGGCAGAGGCTTTTTGCTGAAATTCTGCGCCCGCTTTCCCCATCTTCGACGCTATGAGTTGCAACAACCCGTGCGCTGGGCGCAGGGATGTCCGCTGGAGAAAATCGTCAGCGATGTGCTGGTGTTTGACGACGAAACCTTTGCGCATGCCCCCTTGGGGGAGCTTAACTTCTCGGCATTTGATCAACTCTCATGGCAGACAAACCCGGCGCTGCCGTTAGCGGTATATCAGCTACTTTCCGGTGCGCATTATCGCACCTCGCCACTGGATCTGCGGCGAATGATGGACGCGCCGGGTCAGCATTTTCTTCAGGCTTCGGCTGCTGACTCGGTGGCGGGCGCCGTCTGGCTGGTCGACGAGGGGGGATTATCCGCAGAATTAAGCCAGGCCGTCTGGGCCGGATATCGCCGACCAAGAGGAAATTTGGTTGCGCAGTCACTGGCGGCGCACGGCGGAGACCCATTGGCAGCGACGCTCGTCGGGCGGCGGGTCAGTCGAATTGCGGTTCATCCCGCACGTCAAAGAGAAGGTATTGGGCAACAGCTGATTCTGCAGGCCCGGCACTATTGCACGCAGTGCGACTATCTGTCCGTCAGCTTTGGTTATACGGCTGAATTATGGCGTTTCTGGCAGCGCTGCGGTTTTGTCCTGGTACGGATGGGTAATCATCGGGAAGCCAGCAGCGGCTGTTATACCGCTATGGCGGTGCTGCCCATCAGCGAAGCGGGAAAATGCCTTGCCCGGCGGGCGCACCTGCGCCTGCGACGGGATGCGGAGATTCTTGCTCAGTGGAACGCAGAGCGCATTCCGCTGGTACCGCTGAAAGAGACTACGCTTAATGAGGATGACTGGGGTGAGCTGGCTGGGTTTGCCTTCGCGCATCGACCATTACTTACATCATTAGGTTGTCTGAGTCGTTTGCTTGAGCACAGCGAGTTGCCTCTTCCGGCATTACGCGGGCGTATACAGGCTCAACGCAGCGATGCTGAATTGTGCCAACAGCTGAAAATATCGGGTCGCAAAGCGCTGTTGGCAGTTCAGCGCGCCGAGGCGGCGCAGGCCTTAAAACAGCTGGATGCTGAACGTGAACAACGGCTACATAATCGCATTATGCAATGGCAATTTTTTCACTGACTTCTTCAATTTCCTGGCATGGTCATTGCGGTTAAGCGGCGTAGAATGATTCTCATCAGTTAAGGAGATCGCCATGAAACATGACCATTTTGTTGTTCAAAGTCCCGATAAACCCGCTCAACAGCTCTTGTTGCTGTTTCATGGCGTCGGCGATAACCCGGTTGCCATGGGCGAAATTGGCTCCTGGTTTGCGCCGCTGTTTCCAGATGCGCTAATCGTCAGCATTGGCGGGGCAGAGCCTTATGGTACAACTTCCGGGCGTCAGTGGTTTTCTGTACAGGGGATAACGGAAGAGAACCGCCAGGCGCGTATTGACGCGATTATGCCGGTCTTTATCGAAACCGTTCGCTACTGGCAGAAGCAAAGCGGCGTTTCGCCTCAGGCGACCGCGCTGATTGGTTTTTCTCAGGGCTCGATTATGTCGCTTGAGAGTATTAAAGCCGAGCCTGGGCTGGCGTCGCGGGTCATCGCCTTTAATGGTCGCTATGCCACGTTGCCGGAGGTTGCAACTACCGCGACGACGGTGCATTTGATTCACGGCGGTGAAGACCGGGTGATTGAGTTATCTCATGCCGTTGCCGCGCAGGAGGCGTTAATACGCGCCGGTGGGGATGTGACGCTGGATATCGTCGAAAATCTGGGGCACGCCATTGATGAATGCAGTATGCAGTTTGCGCTCGACCACCTGCGTTTTACCGTACCGAAGCACTACTTTGATGAAGCGCTGAGCGGCGGTAAGCCTCACGATGATGATGTGATTGAGATGATTTAACCCGCAGGCCGGATGGCGATGTGAAACCGCCATTCGGCCTGCGTTGGCTTATTTCTTCGGTTGATCCTTGTTTGGCCAATCGTCGTCGTCATCCCATTTATCGTTAAAATCACGATGCGGGGGAAGCTCCGGCTTATTGGCAAGAAATTTCTTGTGGTCGACGCGCTTGAGATCTTTAATCACGTTCAGCAATACGCCTACCAGAAACACCAACACCAGAATCCACCAGTATTTTGCCAGCCAGTCCATGCTCATTTCCTCTTACAGGAACACTCATCAGGCGACGAGTTGCTCCATGATACGTTGATACATACGGGCAAGCAGCTGCAGGTCGGCGGCATTAACACATTCATTAATTTTATGAATGGTCGCGTTGACCGGCCCCAGTTCTACTACCTGTGCCCCCATGCGGGCAATAAAACGCCCGTCGGACGTCCCGCCTGTAGTCAGTAACTGCGGTTTAATCTCATTATAGTGCTCAATGGCGTTCACCACCGCATCCACCAGTTTACCGCGTGCGGTCAGGAACGGCTGACCGGAAAGCCACCAGTCGACGGTATAACGCAGCTGATGTTTCTCCAGCAGCTCCAGCACCCGGGACTTAATCATTTCATCGTTTAATTCGGTGCTGAAACGGAAGTTGAACTGGATAAACAGTTCGCCGGGAATAACATTGTTGCTGCCGGTTCCTGCCTGAATATTGGCAATCTGCATGCTGGTAGCCGGGAAGAATTCGTTGCCCTGATCCCACTCAATCGCCACCAGTTCATTGAGCATTGGCGCCGCGCGGTGTACCGGATTATCGGCCAGATGCGGGTAGGCTACGTGGCCCTGCACGCCGTGAATGGTCAGATTGCAGGTCAGTGAACCACGACGCCCATTTTTCACCACGTCGCCAACGATTTCCGTGCTGGACGGCTCGCCAACCAGACAATAATCCAGTCGTTCATTGCGCGCCATAAGTGCTTCAACCACTTTTACGGTGCCGTTTTGGGCGCTGGCCTCTTCGTCAGAGGTTATCAAAAACGCCAGACGACCCTGATGGTTCGGATGCTGGGCGACAAAACGTTCTGCGGCCACGACCATTGCCGCCAGTGAGCCTTTCATATCGGCTGCGCCACGCCCGAACAACATGCCATCGCGAATGGTCGGTTCGAACGGTGGATTAATCCAACGATCGACATCGCCGACAGGCACTACGTCAGTGTGACCGGCAAATGCCAGAGTCTCACCTTTGCCGCGCCATGCCCAAAAATTCTGTGTGTCACCAAAATCCATACGCTCAACGGTAAAACCTACCGCGCGCAGGCGTTCAATCATTAACGCCTGGCACCCGGCATCATCCGGGCTCAGGGAAGGACGGCGAATAAGCTGCTGTGTCAGCTCAATAACCGGGCACGACATAGACTATACCTCATTAAAAAACTGCGTATAACTGGATTCACTAAAGCCAAGCAGCATAGGCTTACCCGGCGCGCAGAGCAATGGGCGTTTGATAATTGCAGGCATTTCAATCATCAATGCAGCAGCAGAGGACGCATCGGTGATTTGGTTACGTGTGGCTTCATCCAGTTTGCGCCAGGTGGTTCCACGTGTATTGAGCAGCGCCTCCCAACCTAATTCGCTGATAAAGGCGTGTAATAACGCGTTGTCCAGGCCGTCGACGCGATAATCATGGAAGCGGTAGTCGACCCCATTGTCTTCCAGCCAGCGTCTGGCTTTTTTAATCGTATCGCAATTCTTAATGCCGTAGAGGGTGATCATTTGAATCCTTATTGACGTAATTTGAATATTTATTCTCGTGTTCTATAAACATGAATAATACATATTGTCATCGAACCGTTATAGAAAAATATAACATTGTTGTTGAATGGTGAATAATGATTCCTGAAAGTTCCAAAATTCACGGGGAACTGAAAATCAGATTTTGCCTGTTTGCATCAGCCTGTTTTTCCATCAGAATTGCCAAAGTCGTAGATGATGTATGAATATTTCAAAATATTGCAGTAAGTCACATAAAATTTATGGGGTTAGCGCATAGTGATTACATATACCCCCGAACACTGGAGGATGTAATCGCAACCATTGGTTAAATGATCTTCTTTTTATGATGATGATTTCGTAGAATGCCCATAATAATAAGAGAGGTTGTTATGATTGAACGTGAACTGGGGAACTGGAAAGACTTTATCGAAGTGATGCTTCGTAAATAATTTTCTGGAAGAAATTCATATCCTGCAAAGGATAATAAAAGGCGACTCAACGTAAGTCGCCTTTTTTGTGTCCGATTATTCTGGGCGTGGCTTCAACGGGAAGCGTCTGCGTACCAGCACAAAGAACAGAGGAACGAAGTAAATCGCAAGGACTGTGGCTGAAATCATCCCGCCCATTACACCAGTCCCCACCGCATGCTGACCGCCGGAACCTGCGCCACTGCTGATGGTCATCGGCAACACCCCAAAGATAAACGCCAGTGACGTCATCAGAATTGGGCGTAAGCGTTGGCGACAGGCATGCAGCGTGGCGTCGAGCAAGTCGTGACCTTTCTCGTTCATCTCATTGGCGAATTCAACAATCAATATTGCGTTCTTCGCCGAAAGCCCGATCACGGTGAGTAACCCGACCTGAAAGTACACGTCGTTTTCCAGGCCGCGCATCCAGGTAGCGAGCAGCGCGCCAATGACCCCCAGCGGTACAACCAGCATGACGGAGAAGGGAACCGACCAGCTTTCGTACAGAGCCGCCAGACACAGGAACACCACCAGCAAAGAAATGGCGTACAGGGCTGGCGCCTGAGAGCCCGACAGCCGTTCCTGGTAAGACATCGCGGTCCATTCGAGTCCGAATCCGGTCGGCAACTGGTGGACCAGCGATTCCATAATGTCCATCGCCGTACCGGTACTGACGCCTGGGGCGGCTTCGCCAACAATCTCGACGGCGGAGTAGCCGTTATAGCGTTCCAGACGCGGTGAACCCGTTTCCCAGCGCGACGTGGCAAAGGCCGAGAAAGGCACCATGCCGCCGCTATTATTGCGGACGTACCACAGATTGATGTCGTCCGGGAGCATGCGATATTTTGCTGCCGCCTGTACGTAAACCTTCTTCACACGACCCCGGTCCATAAAGTCATTGACGTAGCTGGAGCCCCAGGCCGTTTGCAAGGTGTCGTTGATGTCATCAATGGAAACGCCCAGCGCCTGGGCTTTGCGCTGATCGATATCAATTTGCAACTGCGGGCTGTCGTCCAGACCATTATGACGAACGCGGGTCAGAGACGCGTCTTTCCCGGCCAGCTCAATCAGCTTGTCGCGCGCGGCCATTAACGCATCATGGCCCGCACCGGCGTGATCTTGCAGCTCCATATCGAAACCGGCAGAGCTCCCGAGACCGCTAATCGCCGGAGGACTGCTGGCGAAGACGCGGGCTTCCTTAATCTTATTAAAGGCTTTAGTCGCGCGCTCGATGATGGCGAAAGAGGTTCCGGTGGTGGTGTCGCGATCATCCCAGTCTTTTAAGCGGACAAACATCCGCGCCACGTTTTGACCGTTCCCGCCAGGGCCGGAACCGACCGTGGAAAAGACCGACGTAATGTTGTCTTTCTCATGGGTGAAGTAATACTTCTCCACTTCCTCAACTACTTTCAATGTTTGCTGCTGGGTCGAGCCGCTGGGCAACTGTATCGAGGTGGTAAACATGCCGCGGTCTTCGAGCGGCAGGAAGGAGGTTGGCAGGCGCAGGAACAGGAAAACCATACCGCCGAGCAGCAGGCCGTAAATCAGTATCCAGCGCAGGCTGCGGTGCAGGATCCTGGCGACGCCTTTTTCGTAGCGTTCGGCGTTGCGGTTAAACATCCGGTTAAACCAGCCAAAGAAACCGGTTTGTCCGTGATGCTCGCCTTTATGTAGCGGTTTGAGCAGAGTGGCGCACAGGGCAGGGGTGAGGATCATCGCCACCAGAACTGAAAGAACCATTGCGGAGACGATGGTAATCGAGAACTGGCGGTAGATAGCCCCGGTAGTGCCGCCGAAGAAGGCCATCGGGATAAACACCGCCGATAGCACCATGGCGATACCGACCAGCGCGCCCTGGATTTGCCCCATCGATTTCCGCGTCGCTTCCCGCGGCGAGAGGCCTTCCTCACTCATAATTCGCTCGACGTTTTCCACCACCACAATGGCATCATCGACCAGCAGGCCGATCGCCAGCACCATCGCAAACATCGTCAGGGTGTTAACGCTGTAGCCAAAGGCGTAGAGGACGGAAAAAGTACCCATCAGGACGACGGGTACGGCGATTGTAGGAATCAGCGTGGCGCGGAAGTTTTGCAGGAACAGGTACATCACAAGGAATACCAGCGCGATCGCTTCCAGCAGCGTTTTCACCACGTCGATGATTGAGGCTTTGACAAAGGAGGTAGTTTCATACGCCACCTTGTATTCCAGCCCGTGCGGAAAATACTGAGAGAGCTCATTCAGGCGGTCGATAACCAGCTCCGCCGTTGCCATTTCATTGGCACCGGAGGCCAGTTTTACCCCCAGACCGGAAGCCGGGTGGCCGTTGAAGCGGCTGAGATAGTCATACTTTTCCGCACCCATTTCGACCGTCGCCACATCTCCCAGTTTAACTTCTGAGCCGTCCTGGTTGACGCGTAGCGTAATCGCGCGGAATTCATCCGGAGTCTGCAGCAGCGACTGGGCGTTGATCGTTGCATTCAGCGCTTGTTTGTCCACCGAAGGCGTGCCGCCAAGTTGCCCGACGGCAATCTGCGCATTCTGTGACTCGATAGCATCGGTCACATCTTTGGCGGTCATCTGGAAGCTGTTAAGTTTGACCGGGTCGAGCCAGATACGCATGGAATATTGTGAACCGTAGGCGTCAATATCGCCCACGCCGTTTATACGACTGAGCGGATCCTGGATATTACTGGCGACGTAGTCGGCGATGTCCTGCTTATCCATTGAGCCATCGGTGGAGACGAAGGCGATGGTCAGAATATTGGTGTCACCGGTCTTGCGCACCGTGACCCCTTGATTCTGTACCGCCTGCGGCAGCTTACGCATTGCCGATTGCAGCTGGTTTTGCACCTGCTGGACGGCTTCATCAGGATCGGTTCCCGCGAGGAAGCTCAGCGTAACCGACGCCTGGCCTGTCCCGCTGCTCTGCGACGACATGTACATCAGATTATCGAGACCAGTCATGTTCTGCTCGATAACCTGGGTGACGGTATTTTCCAGGGTTTGTGCGGACGCGCCAGGGTAGTTCGCGGTTACCCGCACGTTTGGCGGTGCCAGATCGGGGTATTGCTCAACGGGCAGCGAAAAAATAGCCAGGGCTCCTGTCAGGCACAACAGGATTGCTAACACCCAGGCAAAAATGGGGCGATCGATGAAAAAATTCGCCATTAAAAGGGGACCTCGTGTTTCTGCGTATCGTTATGGGTGTGAATTGCTTCACTTTAGCGGCAAGGTACGGGGCAAACGTGGAGAAAAAAAGAAGATAATGTAAATTATCATGCCCGTTTACAGCATACCTTTCGCGCCAACGCCGTCAGGCCTGGATCGAGAACCGACGGCGCTTTGCGGTTCTTTACGTTAGCTCACCGTCGGATTCTGCCGAACGAAAACTGATGCTCACCAGCGTTCCCCCTCCGGAGGGTTGAGAGAAAGTCAGCGTGCCGCTCAGCCTTTCCGCCCGCTCGCGCATAATATTTAACCCATAGTGCCCCGAAGGCTCATGCGGCTCGCCAATGCCGATGCCGTTATCGCGAATATAAACCGTGTGATTACCATCCGGCGCGGTCACGCAACTGACGGCAATTTCGGTTGCACTGGCATGTTTAATCGCGTTCAGCACCGCTTCACGGACGATCTGCAGCAGATGCACCTGCATTTGCGCGTCCAGCGCCAGGGTTGGTAACCGGCAATCAAGCGTCAGTTTAGCCGAGGTCTGATTTTGCAGCGTTTCCAGCATTTCATGCAGGGCGGAGGGGAGATCGGCCTGCTGTAAAGTCAGGCGGAAGGTGGTGAGCAGTTCGCGTAGCTGGCGGTAGGCGTCGTTCAGCGCCTGAGAAAAATCCGCCATAATGCTTTGCGCTGGGGCGTTATCTTCGGGAATCGAACGCTTCAGCAGCGTGAGCTGAATGCGTAAATAAGAGAGCACTTGCGCCAGCGAGTCGTGCAGCTCGCGCGCAATCGTCGCCCGTTCCTCCATTAACAACAGCTGCTGAAAATGTTTTTGCGCCTGGTTGAAGTACAACCCGCGACCCAGCATCGAGGAGACGCTGTTGAGCAGAGGGGTAGAAGCATTGACGTTCGGGCTTTGCCAGTGCAGTTCACCGTAGACGGTTTCCTGCATGGTGACCGGCAGGATCTGCATCGGCAGCTCGGGGCTTTTTGCGCCTTCGCTAATTCGCCAGTTATCTCCGACGGTGAGTTCCAGGAAATAGGCGGCGTCATGCTCGCGGACGATCTGTAAAATATGGCGGAAGCAGTACACATCAATCTGACTGGTATTTAACGCCTGAGAGCACTGATACAACACTTCCAGACGACGATTAGCTTCGTGGAGATCGTGGGTCTTCTCAGCGACAGACGCTTCCAGCGAGCGGTACAGCTTGTGTAATTCACTCGACATCTGGCTGAAGGTCTTGCCCAACAACCCGAGTTCGTTGGGCAAATCAGTATCCAGCGACGGGATGTCAAACTGACCGTGTTCAATGTGCTGGCTGGCCACCACCAGCTTATTCAGCGGACGCACCACCTGCTGGCGAATACGCCGCAAGGTAAAGAAAACGAGGGTGAAAATGCCGATCCCGCCCGCCAGTGAAATACCAAAAACCAGCATCACTTTGCGTTCGGCATAATGTTGCAGCGCCAGCACGAAGAGATCGATTTGATCGACATAGTTATTGATATTGCTCTGGTACCAATTTAAATCGCCATCGATCAGACGGGCGTTCATTTCCAGCCAGTTTGCATGTAGACGTCCATAGCGACTTTTTACCGCTTGAGGCACGTACCACGCGTTCAGGTTCTGTAGTGCTGGCGAATTTAGCGCCTGCTGGAAAAGCTGGCGGTGAGCGTTAAGCTGCGGACTTTGGCTTTGCAGATCGTAACCCAGACGGTAACTTTGCATGCGCAATGAGCCAGCCACGTTGATGGCTTCGGCATCTCGTAAGCTGCTGGTCAGCGTGAGCAGCGCAATACCCGTTGAGAGAATCGACAACAGCACTATGTAGAAAAAAGCTTTAGCCAGACTGGCCGAGACCGGACGCTTTACCGTCACTTGTGCATCCTCACACAATACACGTCGCGCCTTAAAACAGCCCGAACGATGCGGTGTATTTGATAAATGTTAATAAAACGCCATGAAACTGGATGGTAACTGAAACACAATTTCATATGCGGTGAAATAAATTGATCTGCCACAGGTTCTGGATAAATAGTTGTGCTTCCTGGGCAAATGAACATTGCCGCTTCCTTCCGTGTCGGTTAATAACAACACTCATATAAAGAATAAGGTTTTTGCAACCAAAAAAGAAGGAAGCCATGAATCGTTTTATTATGGTTAATAGCCAGCAGTGCCTGGGATGCCATGCCTGTGAGGTCGCCTGCGTCATGGCTCACAATGGCGAGCAGCATGTCCTGAGTCAACGGCATTTCCAGCCCCGAATTACCGTCATCAAGCATCAGCAGCAGCGCAGTGCGGTAACCTGCCATCACTGTGAAGATGCGCCCTGCGCCAGAAGTTGCCCGAACGGGGCAATCAGCCATGATAACGACAGCGTTCAGGTGAACCCGAAAAAGTGTATTGGCTGTAAATCGTGCGTCGTTGCTTGTCCTTTCGGCACGATGCAGATCGTACTCACTCCTGTCGCTAAAGGGAAGGTGAAAGCCACTGCGCACAAATGCGATTTGTGTCAGGGACGCGAACAGGGACCCGCCTGCGTAGAGAACTGTCCGGCGCAAGCGTTACAACTGGTGACGGAAAATTCGCTTACTGGTCTGTCAAAAGCGCGCAGGCTACGCACCGCCAGTCTGGAAAGTCAGCCCTGGCATGCCAACGCCACCGATTTCGTTTCGCATAAAATTACCAAACGTGAGCAAATGCAGGCGACGCCTGCGCGTGGTGAGCCGGATAAGCTGGCAATTGAGGCCCGTAAAACCAGCTTTGAGGAGATCTATCTGCCGTTTCGTACGGCGCAGGCGGAACGGGAAGCATCCCGCTGCCTGAAATGCGGCGACCACAGTATTTGCGAATGGACCTGCCCATTGCATAACCATATTCCGCAGTGGATTGAACTGGTCAAAGCCGGGAATATCGATGCGGCGGTTGAGCTTTCTCACCAGACCAACTGCCTGCCGGAAGTGACCGGGCGCGTATGTCCGCAGGACCGACTTTGCGAAGGGGCATGTACGGTGCGTAGCGAGCATGGGGCGGTCACTATCGGAAATATTGAGCGTTACATCTCTGATCGGGCCCTGAGCAAAGGATGGCGACCGGACTTAAGCCACGTGCAGAAAGTGGATAAGCGCGTTGCTATCATCGGCGCGGGTCCGGCGGGTCTGGCCTGCGCGGATGTGCTGGCGCGCAGCGGAGTCAGCGCCACCGTATACGATCGCCACCCTGAAATCGGCGGTTTGCTGACGTTCGGCATTCCGGCCTTCAAGCTGGACAAATCGCTGCTGGCCCGCCGCCGTGAAATCTTCAGCGCCATGGGTATTCATTTCGAACTTAACTGTGAAGTGGGTAAGGATGTGGCGCTGTCGGCGCTGCTGGAGGATTACGATGCCGTGTTCGTGGGCGTAGGAACCTATCGTTCCATGAAGGCGGATCTGCCGAATGAAGACGCGCCTGGCGTTTATGACGCGTTACCGTTCCTGATTGCCAACACCAAGCAGGTGATGGGGCTGGATGAACTGCCTGAAGAGCCGTTCATCGACACCGCCGGACTGAACGTGGTTGTACTGGGCGGAGGCGATACGGCAATGGACTGCGTGCGTACCGCGCTGCGTCATGGCGCACGCCAGGTGACCTGCGCTTATCGTCGTGATGAAGCCAACATGCCCGGTTCGAAAAAAGAGGTGAAGAACGCCCGGGAAGAGGGGGCTAACTTCGAGTTTAACGTCCAGCCGGTTGAGCTGGTGTTACATGATGATGGGCGAGTCAGCGGCGTGCGTTTTTTACGTACCCAGCTTGGCGAGCCGGACGCGCAGGGGCGTCGTCGCCCGGTTCCCCTCGCCGGGAGTGAGTTTGTCATGCCCGCAGATGCGGTGATCATGGCGTTTGGTTTTCACCCACATGGCATGCCGTGGCTGGAGACGCATGGGGTTAAGGTCGATAACTGGGGGCGCATTGCCGCCAATGTTGAAAGCGCATACCGTTATCAAACCAGTAACCCGAAAATCTTCGCCGGTGGTGATGCGGTACGCGGTGCGGATCTGGTGGTTACGGCCATGGCGGAAGGACGGCATGCCGCCCAGGGGATCGTCGACTGGCTGGGCGTAAAATCAGTCAAATCTCATTAAGTCGCTAAGAAGGCCGGATAAGGCGCGTTAGCATTGCTATCCGGCTCTGTGCCGCATAATTGCCTGATGGCGCTTCGCTTATCAGGCCGACATTGCACCAAGACAAACCCGGTTTCACGGCGTAGTATTATTTCTCACTTCTTGCTGTGGAGCCGGTATGTCGCAAAAAATTACCCTCATCAAAGATAAAGTCCTTTCCGATAACTACTTCATCCTGCGCAATATCACCTATGACCTGACCCGTAGCAATGGAGAGGTGATTCGTCACAAACGCGAGGTTTACGATCGCGGCAACGGCGCCACTATCCTGCTGTATAACCCGGAGAAGAAAACGGTGGTGCTCATCCGCCAGTTTCGCGTCGCCACCTGGGTCAATGGTAATGAAAGCGGTCAACTGATTGAAACCTGCGCCGGGCTGCTGGATAACGACGAACCGGAAGCGTGCATTCGGAAAGAGGCCATTGAAGAGACCGGCTTTGAAGTGGGTGAAGTGCGTAAGCTGTTTGAACTCTATATGTCGCCGGGCGGCGTGACGGAGATAATTCATTTCTTTATTGCGCAATACAGCGACAGCCAGCGGGCAAATGCCGGCGGAGGGGTGGAAGATGAAGATATTGAGGTTCTGGAGCTGCCGTTCACCCAGGCGCTGGAAATGATTAAAACAGGTGAAATCCGTGACGGTAAGACGGTGCTATTGCTGAACTATTTGCAGTCGTCGCATCTCATGGACTAATGCGCGGGATTTATATTTCTTTACAAATTTTCGGCCAATCCGACGATTCTTATTGAGCCACATCAGTCGCGCAAGGAAGATACCGCTTAGGCTGTGTGTTTTGACTTCGGGGTTGTACCGTCCATGCGCTATCGCGTTATTTTACTTTTCCTGCTCGGGTTGTTACCCGTCCGTTTGCTGTGGGCCGCGCCCGCGCAACAGACGTTTTCTGACTGGCAGGTGACGTGCAATAACCAAAACTTTTGCGTGGCGCGCAATACCGGAGAACATCACGGCCTGGTCATGACCTTGAGCCGCAGTGCCGGGGCACATACCGACGCCGTGTTGCGTATTGAACTGGGTGGGCTGGAATCGCCCACAGCCAAAGAGAGCGATATTGCGCCACGTCTGCTACTGGATGGCTCAGCGCTCCCGCTTCGCGGTGAACACTGGCGTATTACCCCCTGGCAGCTGATGACCGATGATCCGGCCACCATCAGCGCATTTTTAACAACCGTACAGGACGCGAAGGCGATAACCCTGCAAAAAGGGACGCAAAACCTGTCCCTGGTCGGGCTAAAAGCCGCGCTGCTTTTTATCGACGCCCAGCAAAAACGGGTCGGCAGCGAAACCGCATGGATTGAAAAAGGCGACGAGCCTCCGCTCAGCGTACCTCCCGCTCCTGCTTTAAAAGGCGTGGCTGTGATTAACCCAACGCCAACGCCTCTCACGCAACAAGAGCGCAGTGAATTGCTGGATTACGGTAACTGGCGGATCAACGGTATTCGCTGTTCGATCGATCCGCTGCGTCGCGAGATGCGCGTCACGGCCTTAACGGATGATAAAGCGCTGCTGATGATCGGCTGTGAAGCCGGGGCATATAACACCATCGATCTGGCGTGGGTGGTTTCACGTACTACCCCGTTGACGTCACGGGCGGTACGGCTAAGCCTGCCTTTTAAAACGGATGCGGAAAGTCGCGATATGGAGCTGACCAACGCCACGTTTGATGAGAAGTCGCGCGAGCTGGTAACCCTCGCTAAAGGACGAGGGTTGGCAGATTGCGGTATCCAGACTCGCTGGCGCTACGACGGCCAGCGTTTTCGTCTGGTGCGCTATGCCCAAGAGCCAAGCTGCGATAACTGGCATGGGCCAGATGCCTGGCCCACGCTGTGGATCACACGTTAAGCACCTTATGCGCTTTGTCGACAATGTTATCCACCGTAAAGCCGAAGAACGGGAACAGCTTGTCTGCCGGAGCCGACTCCCCATAACCCGTCATACCGACAATCGCCCCTTTCAGCCCAACATATTTGTACCAGTAGTCGGCAATTCCTGCTTCTACCGCCACGCGCGCGCTGACGTTTGAGGGGAGGACCGATTCCCGATACGCCTCATCCTGGGCGTCGAAGATATCGGTTGAGGGCAGAGAAACCACCCGCACGTTACGACCTTCACCGGTCAGTTTTTCCGCCGCCAGCAGCGTGATTTCCATTTCTGAACCGGTAGCAATCAGAATAACATCCGGCTTACCACCACCATCCTTCAGCACATAGCCGCCGCGGGCAATCTGCTGCACTTGCTCAGGCGTCCGCTCAACCTGCGCCAGATTTTGCCGCGAGAGGATCAGCGCCGTTGGCCCGTCATGGCGTTCGACCGCCAGCTTCCAGCCTACCGCCGCTTCAACCTGATCGCAGGGTCGCCAGGTGCTGAAATTAGGCGTCAGACGCAGGCTGGCGAGCTGTTCGACGGCCTGGTGCGTGGGACCATCTTCCCCAAGGCCAATCGAGTCGTGGGTATAAACCATGATTTGTCGGGCTTTCATCAGCGCCGCCATGCGTGCGGCATTACGGGCATATTCGACAAACATCAGGAATGTTGCAGTGTACGGTACGAAACCCCCGTGGTGAGCGATACCGTTGGCAATCGCGGTCATGCCAAATTCCCGCACGCCGTAGTGGATGTAGTTTCCTGCATGATCCTCTTTAAGAGAAGTGGAGCCTTTCCAGATGGTCAGGTTGCTGGGCGCCAGATCCGCCGAACCGCCAAGCAGCTCAGGCAGTATCGGCCCGTAAGCGTTCAGGGTATTTTGCGAGGCCTTACGGGTGGCGATTTTGGCCGGATTGGCCTGCAGCTCGGTGATATATTTCTGGGTCGTTTCTTCCCACTCTTCCGGCAGTCCACCGCTCATCCTGCGGGTAAACTCTGCCGCCAGGTCCGGATGCGCATGTCGATAAGCGGCGAATTTCTCATTCCAGCTCTGTTGGGCTTTCTCGCCTTTTTCACGAGCGTCCCACGCCCGGTAAATCTCTTTGGGGATTTCAAAGGCAGGATGATGCCACCCCAACTTCTGCCGGGTCAGCGCCACTTCTTCTTCACCCAGCGCCGCGCCGTGCGCTTCTTCTTTCCCGGCTTTATTCGGTGAACCAAAACCAATCACCGTGCGGCAGATAATCAGCGACGGTTTATCGGTAACGGCCTGTGCTTCCTGAATTGCTTTTTTCACCGCCTCAGGGTCATGACCGTCAATCTCGTGCACCACATGCCAGTGATAGGCCTCAAAGCGTTTCGCGGTATCGTCGGTAAACCAGCCGTCGGTTTCGCCATCAATTGAGATGCCGTTGTGATCGTAAAAGCCGATGAGTTTGCCAAGTCCCAGGGTGCCCGCCAGCGAGCACACTTCGTGAGAAATGCCCTCCATCAGACAGCCGTCGCCCATAAAGACCCAGGTATAGTGATTAACAATCTCGTGGTCTGGCTGGTTAAACTGCGCCGCCAGCGTGCGTTCTGCAATCGCCATTCCAACAGCGTTGGCTAAACCCTGACCCAACGGTCCGGTGGTGGTATCCACGCCCGGCGTATAGCCAATTTCCGGGTGTCCTGGCGTCTTCGAATGGAGCTGGCGGAAGTTCTTTAACTCTTCGAGCGGCAGGTTGTAGCCGGAAAGATGCAACAGGCTGTAAAGCAGCATTGAGGCGTGGCCATTGGACAAAATAAACCGGTCACGATCGTACCAGGTGGGATCGGACGGGTTATGGCGCAGGAAATCGTTCCACAGTACTTCGGCGATATCAGCCATCCCCATTGGTGCGCCAGGGTGGCCAGAGTTAGCTTTTTGGACGGCATCCATACTTAGCGCACGAATGGCATTGGCAAGCTCTTTACGGGTCATAGGAAATACTCCTTGAAAAGTAAAGTGTTAGATGCGTGTTGTGATTCACACTTTTGAGATAATTGCGGGCGTTGTCAGCAAAAAGCATAGCAGACAAGCATGGTATTGCTGGCTTAAGCAGGTAACATAGATGTTATAAATTGATAACAAATTCTTTCTTTGAATGGTGAGAGTATGGGGACCTTCAAAGTTTGTGCCGTTGACTGAGGTGATAATGTGCGGCTCAGTAGAATGGTTACCCGCGCCACTTTTTTGATAGATACGTGAAAGGAACAACAAGATGGATGACCAGTTAAAACAAAGCGCCCTCGATTTCCACGAATTTCCGGTACCCGGTAAAATCCAGGTTTCTCCGACCAAGCCTCTGGCAACCCAGCGCGACCTCGCGTTGGCCTACTCGCCGGGCGTGGCTGCACCGTGTCTTGAAATTGAAAAGGACCCGCTGGCAGCCTACAAATACACCGCACGCGGCAACCTGGTTGCGGTTATTTCCAACGGTACTGCGGTTCTGGGCCTGGGTAATATTGGCGCGCTGGCCGGTAAACCAGTGATGGAAGGTAAAGGCGTTCTGTTTAAGAAATTCGCCGGGATTGACGTGTTCGACATCGAAGTTGATGAACTCGATCCGGATAAATTTATCAACGTGGTAGCGGCGCTTGAACCAACGTTTGGCGGCATTAACCTCGAAGATATCAAAGCGCCGGAGTGCTTCTACATTGAGCAAAAACTCCGTGAGCGCATGAATATTCCGGTATTCCATGATGACCAGCACGGCACGGCAATCATCAGTACTGCCGCAATCCTTAACGGTCTGCGGGTGGTTGAGAAAAATATCTCTGATGTGCGCATGGTGGTGTCCGGTGCAGGTGCGGCGGCGATTGCCTGTATGAACCTGCTGGTGGCGCTGGGTATGCAGAAACACAACATTGTGGTCTGCGACTCCAAAGGGGTGATTTACAAAGATCGTGAACCAAACATGGCGGAAACCAAAGCGGCTTACGCAGTGGTGGATGACGGTAAGCGTACGCTGGATGATGTCATTGACGGCGCGGATATTTTCCTCGGTTGCTCGGGTCCGAAAGTGCTGACGCAGGAAATGGTTAAGAAGATGGCGCGTGCGCCAATGATCCTGGCCCTCGCCAACCCGGAACCGGAAATCCTGCCGCCGCTGGCGAAAGAGGTGCGTTCTGACGCCATCATTTGCACCGGCCGTTCCGACTACCCGAACCAGGTTAACAACGTTCTGTGCTTCCCGTTCATCTTCCGCGGCGCGCTGGACGTCGGCGCTACTGCCATCAACGAAGAGATGAAACTGGCTGCGGTACACGCCATTGCTGAGCTGGCGCACGCCGAGCAGAGCGAAGTGGTGGCCTCCGCCTATGGCGACCAGGACCTGAGCTTCGGGCCGGAATACATTATTCCGAAACCGTTCGACCCGCGTCTGATCGTCAAAATCGCCCCTGCGGTGGCGAAGGCGGCGATGGATTCCGGTGTGGCAACGCGTCCGATTGCCGACTTTGACGCTTACATCGATAAGCTGACCGAATTCGTCTACAAAACCAACCTGTTCATGAAGCCGATTTTCTCCCTGGCACGCAAAGCGCCGAAGCGCGTGGTGCTGACTGAAGGGGAAGAGGCGCGTGTACTGCATGCCACGCAGGAGCTGATCACTTTAGGTCTGGCGAAACCGATCCTGATCGGTCGTCCGAGCGTTATCGAAATGCGTATCCAGAAACTGGGTCTGCAGATCAAAGCGGGCGTCGATTTTGAGATCGTCAACAATGAGTCAGATCCGCGCTTTAAAGAGTACTGGAGCGAGTACTACCAGATTATGAAACGTCGTGGTATTACCCAGGAGCAGGCGCAGCGTGCGGTAATTGCCAACACCACGGTGATCGGCGCGATCATGGTGCAGCGCGGCGAAGCGGATGCGATGATCTGCGGTACGATAGGCGACTACCATGAGCACTTCAGCGTGGTGAAAGAGGTGTTTGGTCATCGCGATGGCGTGCATACTGCCGGGGCGATGAACGCCTTGCTGCTGCCAAGCGGTAACACCTTTATCGCCGATACCTACGTTAACGACGATCCTACGCCGGAGCAACTGGCGGAAATCGCCGTGATGGCGGCAGAAACTGTGCGTCGCTTTGGTATCGAACCGAAGGTAGCGCTGCTGTCGCACTCCAACTTTGGTTCATCTAACTGTCCGTCGGCCAGCAAAATGCGCGAAGCGCTGGAGCTGATTAAGGCGCGTGCGCCAGAGTTGATGATTGATGGCGAAATGCACGGCGATGCCGCGTTGGTGGAAAGCATCCGTCATGACCGCATGCCGGACAGTCCGCTGAAAGGCTCAGCGAATATTCTGGTGATGCCGAATATGGAAGCTGCCCGTATTAGTTACAACTTACTACGCGTTTCCAGCTCTGAAGGCGTAACGGTCGGCCCGGTGCTGATGGGGGTTGCGAAACCGGTTCACGTATTAACGCCAATCGCATCTGTTCGTCGTATCGTTAATATGGTGGCGCTGGCGGTCGTAGAAGCCCAAACTCAACCGCTGTAATTTCACTTTAATTTATTTCCGGCGCGGGTTTCTCCCGCGCCTTTTTATTTCCCCTTTCTTAGTGATCCACTTCACCTTTTAAACATGGTTGCCGAATTTTGTTATTTACTCTGACAAAAAATTGCCACGATGAGGGCAGTTTTAGCGGAGGCGGTGAGCAATGGAAAAAGAACGCATTATTCAGGAATTTGTGCCGGGGAAACAGGTTACGCTGGCGCATCTCATTGCGCACCCTGGTGAGGAACTGGCGAAAAAGATCGGCGTTCCCGAAGCGGGCGCCATCGGCATCATGACGCTGACGCCAGGCGAAACCGCGATGATTGCCGGTGACTTAGCGATGAAGGCGGCAGATGTACATATCGGCTTTCTCGATCGATTCAGCGGTGCGCTGGTCATCTACGGCTCGGTAGGCGCGGTAGAAGAAGCGTTATTACAGACGGTAAGCGGTCTGGGTCGGTTATTAAATTTCACTTTGTGCAACCTGACAAAAAGTTAACCAGAGGCGGCGATGAAACGTATTGCGTTTGTCGGTACGGTGGGGGCGGGGAAAACAACGCTCTTTAATGCGCTACAGGGAAATTATTCCCTCGCCAGAAAAACACAGGCCGTGGAGTTTAATGAAAATGGCGATATCGACACGCCAGGAGAATATTTTAGCCATCCGCGCTGGTATCACGCCTTAATTACTACGCTGCAGGATGTTGATACGTTGATTTATATACACGCGGCAAATGATAAAGAAAGTCGCTTACCTGCCGGGCTGTTGGATATCGGCGCCAGTAAACGACAAATCGCCGTTATCAGCAAAACGGACATGCCGGATGCCGACGTCGCCGCAACGCGACAACTACTTCGCGGGATAGGGTTCCAGGAGCCGATTTTCGAACTCAACAGCCATGACCCGCGCAGCGTGCAGCACCTGGTGGATTATCTGACTGAGCTCAGCCAAAAGGAGGAAAGGGCAGGTGAAAAAACTCATCACAGCTAACGATATTCGTGCGGCCCACGCACGCGGCGAACAGGAAATGTCGGTTGTTCTGCGCGCCAGCATCATCACCCCGGAGGCGCGCGAAGTTGCGGAGCTGCTGGGCGTCACCATCAGTGAATGCGATGAATCCGTGCCAACCGCTGCTGCTGTCGCACCGGCTGCGGTGGATGATGGCAAAACGGAAAGCCAGCGCATTCGCGAAACCATCATTGCGCAGTTACCGGAAGGGCAGTTTACCGAAAGCCTGGTCGCCCAACTGATGGACAAAGTCATGAAGGAGAAACAGTCGCTGGAGCAGGGCGGAATGCAGCCGAGCTTTAACTCGGTGACCGGCAAAGGCGGCGTCAAAGTCATCGACGGCAGCAGCGTGAAGTTTGGTCGTTTTGACGGCGCACAGCCGCACTGCGTGGGTTTAACCGATCTGGTGACCGACCAGGACGGTAGCAGCATGGCCGCCGGGTTCATGCAGTGGGATAACGCTTTTTTCCCATGGACGCTGAACTACGACGAAATCGACATGATTCTGGAAGGCGAGCTGCACGTTCGCCACGAAGGCGAAACCATGATTGCTAAAGCCGGGGACGTGATGTTTATCCCGAAAGGCTCCAGCATCGAATTTGGTACGCCATCGACGGTGAAATTTCTGTATGTGGCCTGGCCTGCGAACTGGCAGTCCTGCTAAGGCGGATGTATGAAGGATTTCATTACCGAAGCATGGCTCAGAGCGAATCATACGCTCAGCGAAGGGGCTGAAATTCATCTCCCCGCTGATGCTCGCCTGACGCCATCTGCCCGGGAATTACTGGAAAGCCGACATCTGCGCATTAAGTATATCGACGAGCAGGGCAGCCTGTTTATTGATGACGAAGAACAGCAGCCGCAGCAGGTGCATGGTTTAACCAGCAGCGATACGCATCCACAGGCCAGTTGCGAACTGTGTCATCAACCGGTGGTGAAGAAAGCAGACACGCTGACGCATCTGACAGCGGACAAGATGGTCGCTAAAAGTGACCCGCGCCTGGGATTTCGCGCCGCGCTGGACAGCACCATCGCCCTGGCCGTGTGGTTGCAGATAGAGCTGGCGGAACCGTGGCAGCCGTGGCTGGCGGATATCCGTTCGCGTCTGGGCAACATTATGCGCGCCGACGCTATCGACGAGCCGCTGGCAGCACAAGCTATCGTCGGGTTAAGCGACGAAGATTTACACCGGCTTTCGCATCAGCCGCTGCGCTATCTGGACCACGACCATCTGGTGCCTGAAGCCAGTCATGGCCGTGATTGCGCGTTGCTTAATCTGCTGCGTACCAAAGTCCGTGAAACGGAGACGGTGGCGGCCCAGGTATTCATCACCCGTAGTTTTGACGTGATGCGACCGGACATCATGCAGGCGCTCAATCGCCTTTCCAGTACGGTCTACGTGATGATGATACTGAGCGTAGCGAAGCATCCACTGACGGTTAGCCAAATTCAACAGCGACTGGGGGAGAAGAAATGATCATTGAACGTGCTCGTCAACTCGCCCAGCGCTCACCTGCACGGGTGGTGTTCCCGGATGCGCTGGATGTTCGGGTGTTGAAAGCGGCAAATTACCTGCATCAGCACGGTCTGGCACATCCTGTTCTCGTCGCCAGTCCGTTTGCGCTGCGCCAGTTTGCCCTCAGCCATCGGGTGGCGATGGATGGCATTCAGGTTATCGACCCGCAAAGCAACCAGTCCATGCGTGAAGAGTTTGCGCTGCGCTGGCTGGCCCGCGCGGGAGATAAAACGCCTGCAGATGCGCTGGAAAAACTCAACGATCCGCTGATGTTCGCCGCCGCTATGGTTAGCGCGGGTAAAGCTGACGTCTGTATTGCGGGCAATTTGTCGTCGACAGCAAACGTGCTGCGTGCTGGGTTACGCATTATTGGGCTACAGCCTGGCTGTAAAACGCTGTCGTCAATTTTCCTGATGCTGCCGCAGTACCTCGGGCCGGCATTAGGGTTTGCCGATTGCAGCGTCGTGCCGCAGCCTACAGCCGCACAGCTGGCGGATATTGCGATTGCCAGCGCGCAGACATGGCAGGCGATCACCGGTGAAGAACCGCGCGTGGCCATGCTGTCGTTTTCAAGTCAAGGCAGCGCTCGTCATCCTAACGTCGCTAACGTGCAGCAGGCTACGGAGATCGTTCGTGAGCGTGCCCCGCAGCTTACCGTGGATGGGGAACTGCAATTTGATGCCGCCTTTGTTCCGGATGTCGCCGCGCAAAAAGCGCCCGCCAGTCCGTTAAAGGGCAATGCCAATGTGATGGTCTTCCCATCGCTGGAGGCAGGCAATATTGGCTACAAAATCGCCCAGCGTCTGGGAGGGTATCGTGCCGTAGGTCCGTTGATCCAAGGGCTTGCCGCACCGCTTCATGACCTCTCTCGCGGCTGTAGCGTACAGGAAATTATCGAACTGGCGTTGGTGGCAGCAGTGCCGCGTCAGACTGACATGAGTCGTGAAAACGCCTCACACACACTGGTTGTTTAGGTCCCGTTCTGGACCCCTTAATGAGAGGAAAACACAATGGAAGCATTAGGAATGATTGAAACCCGGGGCCTGGTTGCACTGATTGAGGCTTCTGACGCAATGGTTAAAGCGGCACGCGTGAAACTGGTCGGCGTGAAGCAGATCGGCGGCGGTCTGGTTACTGCAATGGTCCGTGGCGACGTAGCGGCATGTAAAGCCGCAACGGATGCTGGTGCTGCTGCTGCACAGCGTATTGGTGAGCTGGTTTCCGTACACGTAATCCCGCGTCCGCATGGCGATCTGGAAGAAGTGTTCCCGATCAGCTTTAAAGGCGACAGCAACGACATGTAAGTCGTCCATGTGACGCCACAGACTTCATTGCTGGCGTCACCCTCTCTCCTTTTCACATTACCTTCTGCGGAGGGTAGGGGGAGGTTTTACCTGAAATATGCCACGGAGGCGCGTATGAAACTGGCAATCGTCACAGGACAAATTGTTTGTACCGTACGCCATCAGGGGCTCGCGCACGACAAGTTGCTGATGGTGGAAATGATTGATGCCTGCGGAAATCCCGACGGGCAATGTGCTGTTGCTATCGACAGCATTGGGGCGGGAACCGGAGAGTGGGTGCTGCTGGTCAGCGGAAGCTCAGCCCGTCAGGCGCACCGTAACGAATCATCACCTGTCGATCTGTGCGTGATTGGCATTGTTGATGAAGTGGTGGCAGGTGGTCAGGTGATCTTCCATAAATAAGGCAGAAAATAATGAATCAACAGGATATTGAACAGGTCGTGAAAGCGGTACTGCTGAAAATGAAAGACAGCAGCCAACCCGTCAGTGCCGTTCAAGAAATGGGCGTTTTTGCCTCCCTGGATGACGCAGTGGCGGCAGCAAAACTGGCCCAGCAAGGGCTGAAAAGCGTTGCCATGCGCCAACTGGCTATCACGGCTCTACGTGAGGCGGGCGAAAAACATGCCCGAGAATTAGCGGAACTTGCCGTCACAGAAACCGGCATGGGACGCGTTGAAGATAAATTTGCCAAAAATGTGGCGCAGGCACGCGCCACGCCGGGCGTGGAATGCCTGTCTCCACAGGTTCTGACCGGTGATAACGGCCTGACGCTGATTGAAAACGCGCCGTGGGGTGTGGTGGCCTCGGTGACACCGTCCACCAACCCGGCTGCGACCGTTATTAACAACGCCATCAGCCTGATTGCGGCTGGCAACAGCGTGGTCTTCGCACCGCATCCGGCTGCCAAGGGCGTGTCTCAGCGCGCTATCACTCTGCTTAACCAGGCGGTAGTTGCTGCAGGCGGACCGGCAAACCTGCTGGTTACCGTGGCCAATCCGGATATTGAAACCGCCCAGCGTCTGTTTAAGTACCCAGGCATCGGCCTGCTGGTGGTGACCGGCGGTGAAGCCGTAGTGGATGCCGCGCGTAAGCACACCAACAAACGTCTGATTGCCGCCGGTGCGGGAAATCCGCCGGTGGTGGTTGATGAAACGGCTGATCTGGCACGCGCAGCCCAGTCGATCGTCAAAGGCGCTTCGTTTGACAACAACATTATCTGCGCCGACGAAAAAGTGCTGATCGTGGTCGATAGCGTCGCTGATGAGCTGATGCGTCTGATGGAAAGCCAGCATGCAGTCAAGCTGACCACGGCTCAGGCCGAACAGCTGCAACCGGTGCTGCTTAAAAATGTCGATGAACGCGGTAAAGGCACGGTCAGTCGTGACTGGGTAGGCCGCGACGCAGGAAAAATCGCTGCGGCGATTGGTCTGAACGTACCGGAGCAAACCCGGCTGTTGTTCGTCGAAACCTCTGCGACTCACCCGTTTGCCGTAACCGAACTGATGATGCCGGTTCTGCCGGTCGTGCGGGTCGCCAACGTCGATGAGGCCATTGAACTGGCGGTCAAGCTTGAGGGCGGTTGTCACCATACGGCGGCGATGCACTCGCGCAATATCGACAACATGAACCGCATGGCAAACGCCATTGATACCAGCATTTTCGTTAAGAACGGACCGTGCATTGCCGGTCTTGGACTCGGCGGCGAAGGCTGGACCACGATGACCATTACCACGCCAACCGGGGAAGGGGTGACCAGCGCACGCACATTTGTGCGTCTGCGTCGCTGTGTGTTGGTGGACGCCTTCAGAATTGTATAAGGAGTGAACGACATGGCGCACGACGAACAACGTTGGCTGACACCCAGATTACTAAAAGCGGCAACGCTATGTAACCAGACGCCCGTAAAGAGCGATTCACCGCTGTGGCTGGGCGTGGATTTGGGGACGTGTGATGTGGTGTCGATGGTTGTCGACAGTGACGGACAGCCGGTTGCAGTTTGCCTGGACTGGGCCGACGTCGTGCGCGATGGCATCGTCTGGGATTTCTTCGGTGCGGTGACCATCGTTCGTCGCCATCTCGATACGCTCGAACAACAGTTGGGTTGCCGCTTTACCCACGCGGCAACCTCGTTTCCACCGGGAACTGACCCACGGATCTCGATCAACGTGCTGGAATCTGCCGGGCTTGAAGTCAGTCATGTGCTCGACGAACCGACCGCGGTGGCAGACCTGTTGCAGCTTGATAACGCTGGCGTGGTGGATATCGGTGGCGGTACCACCGGGATTGCGATTGTGAAGCGAGGCAAGGTGACTTACTCCGCCGATGAAGCGACCGGCGGGCACCACATTTCTCTGACGCTTGCCGGGAACCGTCGCATCCAGTTGGAAGAGGCGGAGCAGTACAAACGCAGCAACGGTAAAGAAATTTGGCCGGTGGTTAAGCCGGTCTACGAAAAAATGGCGGAAATTGTGGCTCACCATATTGCCGGACAGGGCGTGGCTGATTTATGGCTGGCCGGTGGTTCCTGTATGCAGCCGGGCGTTGATGAACTGTTTCGTAAGCGTTTCCCGGAACTGCAGGTGCATTTACCCCAGCACAGCCTGTTTATGACCCCGCTGGCGATTGCAAATAGCGGAAAAGAAAAAGCGGAAGGAATCTATGCAAGCTGAATTGCAGACCGCGCTCTTTCAGGCATTCGATACCCTGAATCTGCAACGCGTAAAAACGTTTAGCGTTCCACCGGTTACGTTGTGTGGACTGGGAGCGCTCAGTACCTGCGGACAGGAAGCACAAACGCGCGGCCTGACGCATATGTTCGTCATGGTCGACAGTTTCCTGCACCAGGCGGGGATGACCGCCGCACTGGAACGCAGCCTGGCGATGAAAGGCGTGGCGATGACGCTGTGGCCATGTCCGGTGGGCGAACCGTGCATTACGGACGTCTGCGCGGCGGTCGCGCAACTGCGTGAATCGAAGTGCGATGGCGTAGTGGCCTTTGGTGGCGGTTCCGTATTGGATGCCGCAAAGGCTGTGGCGTTGCTGGTGACCAATCCTACCCAGACGCTGGCAGACATGGATGAGAGCAGCGCGTTACGCCCGCGTCTGCCGCTGATTGCCGTACCGACTACCGCCGGAACGGGTTCAGAAACCACTAATGTCACGGTGATTATCGACGCCGCGACCGGGCTTAAAAAAGTGCTGGCCCACGCAACCCTGATGCCGGATGTGGCGATTCTTGACGCCGCGCTGACGGAAGGTGTGCCCGCACACGTAACGGCGATGACCGGGATCGATGCGCTGACGCACGCCGTTGAAGCGTATAGCGCTCTGAACGCGACGCCGTTTACCGACAGTCTGGCGATTGGCGCGATTGCGATGATAGGTAAATCGCTGCCGAAGGCCGTTGGCTATGGTCAGGATCTGGCGGCGCGAGAAAGCATGCTACTGGCTTCCTGTATGGCCGGGATGGCGTTTTCCAGCGCGGGGCTGGGCCTGTGTCACGCGATGGCGCACCAGCCGGGTGCGACGCTGCACATCCCACATGGACAGGCTAACGCCATGCTGCTGCCCACAGTAATGGGTTTCAACCGCATGGTGTGTCGTGAGCGTTTCAGCCATATCGGACGGGCGCTAACCAACAAGAAGTCGGACGATCGCGATGCCATCAACGCCGTCAGCGAGCTGATTAGCGAAGTGGGCCAGACCAAACGACTCTCTGACGTTGGGGCGAAGCCCGAGCATTACAGCGCATGGGCTCACGCCGCGCTGGAGGATATTTGTATTCGCAGTAACCCACGCACCGCCACGCAGGCCGACATTATCGCGTTGTATGCGGCGGCACAATAAATACACATATGACAGGGAGTGAAGGTTATGGGAATTAACGAAATCATCATGTACATCATGATGTTCTTTATGCTGATTGCCGCCGTGGACAGGATCCTGTCGCAGTTCGGCGGTTCGGCACGCTTCCTCGGTAAGTTCGGGAAGAGTATTGAGGGATCGGGCGGCCAGTTTGAAGAAGGTTTTATGGCGATGGGCGCGCTGGGTCTGGCGATGGTCGGTATGACCGCGCTGGCACCGGTACTGGCGCATGTGCTCGGGCCGGTGATTATTCCACTGTACGAAATGTTGGGTGCTAACCCGTCGATGTTTGCCGGAACGCTGCTGGCGTGCGATATGGGCGGCTTCTTCCTGGCGAAGGAACTGGCGGGCGGCGACGTTGCGGCGTGGCTGTACTCCGGCCTGATCCTCGGGGCGATGATGGGGCCGACGCTGGTCTTCTCTATTCCGGTTGCGCTGGGGATTATTGAGCCGTCCGACCGTCGTTATCTGGCGCTGGGCGTGCTGGCTGGGATCGTCACCATTCCGATTGGCTGTATTGCGGGTGGTTTGATCGCGATGTACTCCGGTGTCGAAATCAACGGGCAGCCGGTGGAGTTCACCTTCGCACTGATCCTGATGAACATGATCCCGGTGCTGATCGTTGCCGTGCTGGTGGCGCTGGGACTGAAATTCATCCCGGAAAAAATGATCAACGGCTTCCAGATCTTCGCGAAATTCCTGGTGGCGCTGATCACCATCGGTCTGGCGGCAGCGGTGATCAAATTCCTGCTCGGCTGGGAACTGATTCCGGGTCTTGATCCTATCTTCATGGCACCGGGTGACAAGCCGGGTGAAGTGATGCGCGCCATCGAAGTTATCGGTTCTATCTCCTGCGTGCTGCTGGGTGCGTACCCAATGGTACTGCTGCTGACCCGCTGGTTTGAAAAGCCGCTGATGAGCGTTGGTAACCTGTTAAAAATCAATAACATTGCGGCTGCGGGCATGGTGGCGACGCTGGCGAACAACATCCCAATGTTCGGCATGATGAAGAATATGGATACCCGCGGCAAAGTGATCAACTGCGCTTTTGCGGTCTCCGCAGCCTTCGCTCTGGGTGACCACTTAGGTTTCGCCGCGGCCAACATGAACGCGATGATCTTCCCAATGATTGTCGGCAAGCTGATTGGCGGCGTGACGGCGATTGGTGTGGCTATGCTGTTGGTACCGAAAGACGAAGATGTTCCGGCACCAGCAGAAACCAACCCGGAGGCGCAATCGTGAATACTCGCCAGCTACTCAGCGTCGGTATCGATATCGGCACCACCACCACTCAGGTCATCTTCTCGCGCCTTGAGCTGGTCAACCGTGCGGCAGTGTCGCAGGTGCCGCGTTACGAATTCATCAAACGCGAAATTAGCTGGCAAAGCCCGGTGTTCTTTACCCCCGTTGATAAGCAGGGCGGGTTGAAAGAGGCCGAACTTAAGGCGCTGATCCTCGCCCAGTATCAGGCGGCGGGAATTGCGCCTGAGACCGTCGATTCCGGCGCGATCATCATTACCGGAGAAAGTGCCAAAACCCGCAACGCGCGACCTGCGGTGATGACGCTCTCTCAGTCGCTGGGGGACTTCGTGGTTGCCAGCGCCGGTCCGCATCTGGAATCAGTGATTGCCGGTCACGGCGCAGGGGCTCAAACCCTGTCAGAGCAGAAGTTGTGCCGCGTACTGAATATCGACATCGGTGGCGGGACGTCGAACTACGTCCTGTTCGATGCCGGAAAAGTCAGCGGTTCGGCCTGCCTGAACGTCGGCGGACGACTGCTGGAAACGGACGGTCAGGGGCGGGTGGTGCATGCGCATCAGCCAGGACAGATGATTGTTGATGACGTATTTGGCCCTGGCACCGACGCCCGGACCCTCAATGCAGCGCAGCTTGTTCAGGTGGCCCGACGGATGGCGGCGCTGATCGTTGAGGTGATTGACGGCACGCTGTCACCGCTCGCGCAGGCGCTGATGCAAACCAGTCTGTTGCCGACGGGTGTGAAGCCGGAAGTGATTACGTTGTCCGGCGGGGTGGGTGAGTGCTACCGCAACCAGCCTGCCGATCCATTCTGTTTTTCCGATATTGGGCCGCTGTTAGCGACGGCGCTGCATGAACATCCGCGCCTGCGTGAGATGAACGTGCAGTTCCCGGCGCAAACCGTGCGAGCCACGGTGATTGGCGCCGGTGCGCATACGCTGTCGCTTTCGGGCAGCACCATCTGGCTGGAAGGTGTGGCGCTTCCGCTGCGCAATCTGCCGGTGGCGATTCCGGTTGATGAGGCTGATTTGGTGGCCGCCTGGCAACAAGCGCTGATGCAGCTCGATCTGGACCCGCAAACAGACGCTTACGTGCTGGCGCTGCCCGGTTCACTGCCGGTGCGCTACGCCGCGCTGTTAACGGTTATTGATGCGCTACTGGCCTTTGTCGCGCGCCATCCGAATCCGCATCCCCTGCTGGTGGTAGCCGAGCAGGATTTTGGTAAAGCCCTGGGCATGCTGTTACGCCCACAGTTACAGCAACACCCGCTGGCAGTCATCGATGAGGTGGTTGTCCGGGCGGGGGACTATATCGACATTGGTACGCCTCTTTTTGGCGGATCGGTTGTGCCGGTGACGGTGAAATCACTCGCATTTCCTTCCTGAGGGAACGACTTATGAAACTAAAGACCACATTGTTCGGCAATGTTTATCAGTTTAAGGATGTTAAAGAGGTGCTGGCAAAAGCCAACGAACTGCGTTCGGGGGATGTGCTGGCAGGGGTAGCTGCAACCAGTTCGCAAGAGCGAGTGGCGGCCAAACAGGTGCTGTCGGAAATGACGGTAGCGGATATCCGCAACAACCCGGTGATTTCCTATGAAGAGGACTGCGTGACGCGTCTCATTCAGGACGACGTCAACGAAACGGCCTATAACCGCATCAAAAACTGGAGTATCAGCGAGCTGCGCGAGTACGTGCTGAGCGATGAAACCTCCGTTGATGACATTGCGTTTACGCGCAAAGGATTAACGTCGGAAGTGGTCGCAGCGGTTGCAAAAATCTGCTCTAACGCGGACCTGATCTACGGCGGTAAGAAAATGCCGGTGATCAAAAAGGCCAACACCACCATTGGTCTGCCGGGCACCTTCAGCTGTCGTTTACAGCCGAACGACACCCGTGATGACGTGCAGAGTATTGCGGCACAAATCTACGAAGGGCTGTCCTTCGGGGCGGGCGATGCGGTGATTGGCGTTAACCCGGTAACCGATGACGTGGAAAACTTAAGCCGCGTACTTGATACCGTGTACGGCGTCATCGACAAATTCAATATCCCGACCCAGGGCTGCGTCCTGGCGCACGTTACTACCCAGATCGAAGCCATTCGTCGCGGCGCGCCGGGTGGGCTGATTTTCCAGAGTATCTGCGGCAGCGAGAAAGGCTTAAAAGAGTTTGGCGTTGAGCTGGCCATGCTGGATGAAGCGCGTGCAGTGGGCGCTGAGTTTAACCGTATCGCCGGGGAAAACTGCCTGTACTTCGAAACCGGACAAGGGTCTGCGCTTTCTGCTGGCGCTAACTTCGGCGCCGATCAGGTGACGATGGAAGCACGTAACTACGGTCTGGCGCGTCACTACGATCCGTTCCTGGTGAACACCGTTGTCGGCTTTATCGGGCCGGAGTATCTCTACAACGACCGTCAGATTATTCGCGCGGGTCTGGAAGATCACTTTATGGGCAAGCTGAGCGGCATCTCAATGGGCTGCGACTGCTGCTATACCAACCATGCTGATGCTGACCAGAACCTCAACGAAAACCTGATGATTCTGCTCGCCACCGCTGGCTGCAACTACATCATGGGCATGCCGCTCGGTGACGACATCATGCTCAACTATCAGACCACCGCCTTCCACGACACCGCGACCGTGCGCCAGTTGCTGAACCTGCGTCCGTCGCCGGAGTTTGAACGCTGGCTGGAAACCATGGGCATTATGGCAAACGGTCGCCTGACCAAACGGGCGGGCGATCCGTCACTGTTCTTCTGATGACGCGGGGATGACACACGATGGATCAAAAACAGATTGAAGAAATTGTACGCAGCGTGATGGCGTCAATGGGTGAGTCGCAGCCGCAGGCTCAAGCGCCGGCAGTACAAGCGCAATGCAGCACCACCCAGTGCGCCGCGCCGACCGGTGAAAGCTGTGCGATGGATTTAGGCTCAGCCGAGGCTAAAGCGTGGATTGGCGTTGAGAATCCACACCGCGCAGAGGTGTTGACTGAACTGCGTCGCAGCACTGCGGCGCGTGTATGTACCGGTCGAGCCGGTCCACGTCCGCGTACCCAGGCGCTGCTGCGCTTCCTGGCCGACCACTCGCGTTCGAAAGATACGGTATTGAAAGAAGTGCCTGAAGAGTGGGTAAAAGCCCAGGGGCTGCTGGAAGTGCGCTCGGAAATCAGTGACAAAAACCTGTATCTGACGCGTCCGGATCTGGGGCGCCGTCTGAGTGCGGAAGCCATTGAAGCGCTGAAATCACAGTGTGTAATGAACCCGGATGTGCAGGTGATTATCTCTGATGGCCTGTCTACGGACGCTATCACCGCTAACTACGAAGAGATTCTGCCGCCGCTGTTGTCTGGCTTAAAACAGGCCGGATTGAAGGTCGGGACGCCGTTCTTTGTTCGCTATGGTCGCGTGAAAATCGAAGATCAGATCGGCGAACTGCTGGGCGCGAAAGCGGTGATCCTGCTGGTTGGGGAACGTCCGGGCCTGGGCCAGTCGGAAAGCCTTTCTTGCTACGCCGTCTATTCGCCGCGTGTGGCGACGACCGTTGAAGCTGACCGTACCTGTATCTCGAACATTCACCAGGGCGGTACGCCACCGGTTGAAGCGGCGGCGGTCATTGTGGATTTGGCCAAGCGCATGCTGGAGCAAAAAGCATCCGGCATCAATATGACCCGTTAAGGAGGCATCATGCCAGCATTAGATTTGATTAGACCTTCAGTCACCGCAATGCGCGTGATTGCCTCGGTAAATGACGGTTTTGCCCGTGAACTTAAATTACCGCCACATATACGTAGCCTCGGACTCATCACAGCAGATTCTGATGACGTGGCGTATATTGCCGCAGACGAAGCGACAAAACAGGCAATGGTGGAAGTGGTTTATGGCCGCTCGCTGTATGCCGGCGCGGCGCACAGTCCCTCTCCAACTTCGGGTGAAGTGCTGATTATGCTCGGTGGACCCAACCCGGCAGAAGTTCGCGCAGGTCTGGACGCGATGGTAGCCAATATTGAAAGCGGCGCGGCGTTTCAGTGGGCGAATGACGCAGAAGATACCGCCTTCCTGGCGCATGTGGTTTCGCGTACCGGCTCGTATCTCTCGGCGACCGCAGGATGCCGGCTTGGCGATCCGATGGCGTATCTGGTGGCGCCGCCGCTGGAAGCGACATTTGGTATTGATGCTGCGCTGAAATCGGCCGATGTACAACTGGTGACTTACGTTCCGCCGCCGTCAGAAACCAACTATTCGGCTGCGTTTATGACCGGTAGCCAGGCCGCTTGTAAAGCTGCATGTAACGCCTTTGCCGATGCCGTTCTGGATATTGCCCGTAACCCAATCCAGCGCGCGTAAGAGAGGTTGTGATGATCAATGCACTGGGATTACTGGAAGTGGATGGCATGGTCGCTGCCGTGGATGCGGCGGATGCCATGCTGAAAGCCGCGAACGTGCGCCTGCTTAGCCACGAAGTGCTCGATCCTGGCCGGTTGACGCTGGTGGTGGAAGGCGATCTGGCGGCGTGCCGCGCAGCGCTGGATGCCGGTAGCGCCGCTGCTGCGCGTACAGGCCGTGTTATCAGCCGTAAGGAAATCGGCCGACCGGACGATGATACCCAGTGGCTGATCGGCGGTTTTAAGCGCCAGCCGAAGAAACCAGAACAGAAGCCAGAAGTGAAAACAGATGTAAAAACGCAGAAGACGCAGGACGCCCCGTTGACGCCTGAATCCTCTGATCAACTTCTGACGCTGTTGGCATCGGTCCGTCAAGGAATGACGGCAGGGGAAGTGGCTGCCCACTTTGGCTGGTCACTTGATGAAGCCAGAAAGGCGCTGGAACAGCTCTTTTCTGACGGAGCGTTGCGTAAACGCAGTAGTCGCTATCGCTTAAAAAATTAACCTGTCGGAGGGCCGGGGGCTTCGTTGAAGCTTCCGGCTTAAAAGATCATGAAAAAGAACCGTACTGCAAACCTGCACCATCTTTATCATGAAGCATTACCCGAAGACGTTAAACTTACGCCGAAAGTGGAGGTGGACAACGTTCACCAGCGGCGAACAACGGATGTGTATGAGCATGCGCTGACGATTACCGCATGGCAGCAGATCTACGACCAGTTACATCCGGGAAAATTTCATGGCGAGTTCACGGAAATCCTGCTCGATGATATTCAGGTGTTCCGTGAATACACCGGACTGGCGTTGCGCCAGTCGTGTCTTGTCTGGCCGAATTCTTTCTGGTTTGGTATTCCGGCCACGCGCGGCGAACAGGGATTTATTGGCACCCAGTGTCTGGGGAGCGCTGAAATTGCCACCCGCCCTGGCGGGACAGAGTTTGAACTGAGTACGCCGGATGATTACACCATTCTGGGTGTCGTCATTTCGGAAGAGGCGATTGCCCGTCAGGCCAACTTCCTGCATAACCCGGAAAGAGTGCTGCATATGCTGCGCAACCAGTCGGCGCTGGAAGTTAAAGAACAACACAAAGCCGCGTTATGGGGCTTTGTGCAGCAGGCGCTGGCGACGTTTAGCGAAAATCCGGAAAACCTCCATCAACCTGCGGTACGCAAAGTGCTGGGCGATAACCTGCTGCTGGCGATGGGCACTATGTTGGAGGAGGCGAAGCCGATTATCACGGCTGAGAGCATCAGCCATCAGAGCTATCGTCGCCTGCTGTCGCGTGCGCGGGAATATGTGCTGGAAAATATGTCAGAACCGCTGACTGTGCTCGATCTGTGTAATCAACTGCACGTCAGCCGCCGGACGTTGCAAAACGCCTTTCACGCGATCCTTGGTATCGGTCCGAATGCCTGGTTAAAACGCATTCGCCTGAACGCCGTACGTCGCGAGCTGATAAGCCCGTGGTCGCAGAGTACGACGGTGAAAGACGCCGCCATGCAGTGGGGGTTCTGGCATTTAGGGCAGTTTGCCACTGACTACCAGCAGCTGTTTGCGGAAAAACCTTCATTGACGCTGCATCAGCGCATGCGCCAGTGGGCATGATGCGATGAATGTGCCGGATGTGACGCAAATGCGTTTTATCCGGCCTGGGGGCTGGTATTGTCTGGGGTTACACCCAGTCGCGAACCTGAATAAACGCGCTAAGGGCGGCTTCCGGGCTGTTCGCTTCCGGCTGCCAGTCATACTCCCAGCGCACCAGCGGCGGCATCGACATCAGAATCGATTCCGTACGGCCGCCGGTCTGCAGACCGAATAACGTGCCGCGATCCCACACCAGGTTAAATTCCACATAGCGTCCGCGACGGTAAAGCTGAAAATTGCGTTCACGTTCGTCCCAGCTCATTGCTTTGCGGCGCTCAACGATGGGCAGATACGCTTCGGTATAGCCTTGACCTACCGCCTGCATAAAGGCGAAGCTGTGGTCGAAATCCGGCGTATTCAAATCATCGAAAAACAGCCCGCCAATGCCGCGCTGTTCGTTGCGATGCTTGAGGAAGAAGTAGTCATCGCACCACTTCTTGTAACGGGGATAAACGTCTTCGCCGAACGGCTGGCACAGATCTCGCGCCGTGCGGTGCCAGTGAACCGCATCCTCATCAAAGCCGTAGTAGGGCGTTAAGTCAAAGCCGCCGCCAAACCACCAGACCGGGTCAGTGCCCGGTTTTTCCGCGATAAAAAATCGCACGTTGGCATGACTGGTCGGAATGTAGGGATTCTGCGGATGTACCACCAGCGAGACGCCCATGGCCTCAAAGCTGCGTCCCGCAAGCTCGGGGCGATGGGCGGTAGCCGAGGCCGGCATTGCCTCGCCGTGAACGTGGGAGAAGTTGACGCCCGCTTGCTCGAAAATACCGCCGTTACGCAGCACCCGGCTGCGCCCGCCACCGCCTGCTTCACGTTGCCAGTTATCCTCAACAAACTCGGCGCCGTCTACGGCGGATAACTGCTGGCAAATATCATCTTGCAGGCTGAGCAGGAACTGTTTTACGCGCTGTGCATCGGGCTTCATGGTTAACGTTTCTTCGAGTGTGCTTTCTGGTTATCAAACCAGTGGAAATAGCTGATGATGCCATTGGCGATAGCGGTGGCGATTTTCTGGCGAAATGCCGCCGTGCCTAGCAGACGTTCTTCTTCCGGGTTGGTAATGAACGAGGTTTCGACCAGTACCGACGGAATTGATGGTGATTTTAGCACCACGAAGGCGGCTTGTTCCGTGCTGCGACTGTGAAGACGATGTACCGGCTTGATCTTCTTGAGAATATGCGAGCCTAACGTCAGGCTGTTTTTAATGGTATCCGTTTGCACCAGATCGAACAGCACCTGCTGCAGCAAATGGTCTTTATCGGTGGTCTTCTTCCCGGCCACTTCATCGGCCCGGTTTTCACGATCGGACAGATACTTCGCCATGGCGCTACTGGCACCGCGATTGGACAACGCAAAGACCGACGCACCTGCAGCGCTCGGATTGGTAAAACCGTCGGCGTGGATCGACATGAACAGGTCAGCGCCATGCTTATGAGCGATCTCGACGCGATCGTAAAGCGGAATAAATGTATCGCCGGAGCGCGTCAGGCGCGCATCAATCCCCTGGTTGCGTAGAATCGAGCGCACGTTTTTGGCAATCGCCAGTACCACGTGCTTTTCCTTCGACCCATTGCGACCAATTGCGCCGGTATCAATCCCTCCGTGACCCGGATCAAGGACAACAACGCGCTTAGCGCCGGCTTTTTTCGCTTTCGGTTTGCTGTGTCCATTGCTGGTCTTAAGCGCTTCTTCTTTAGCGATGGCTTGCGACATGCCTGACAGCGTTAGGGCGGCCAGCCCGGCTTTCAACACCTGGCGGCGCGATGTGAGTGTTTTTAGTGGTTTAAAAGTGCTCATACGGCCTGAGTTGTAAAAAAAGGTTCTAAACGTTATATCGTATCGCGTTGTCCGTTGCGACGGATCGGGATAAGAATTGTTTTACTTTTCATTTCAATACGTGACAATTCCGTATTATGCCATTTTTTCCGCCGCTTCGCGTCAGATATTGGCTAAATCAGCCGTTCGCGCCATAATCGCTTTTTAACGTCCTGAAAAGGTACCCAATACCATGGAAATACGCGTTTTTCGCCAGGAAGATTTCGAAGAGGTGATCACCCTCTGGGAGCGCTGTGATTTGCTGCGTCCATGGAACGACCCTGAAATGGACATTGAGCGTAAAGTCAATCATGACGTCAGCTTGTTCCTGGTCGCTGAAGTGAATGGCGAGGTGGTCGGTACGGTGATGGGCGGATATGACGGGCATCGCGGCTCGGCCTATTACCTGGGCGTGCATCCTGAGTTTCGCGGTCGCGGCATTGCCAATGCGCTGCTCAACCGGCTGGAGAAAAAGCTCATTGCCCGCGGTTGTCCGAAGATTCAAATCATGGTGCGTGACGATAATGACGTCGTACAGGGTATGTATGAACGTCTGGGTTATGAACATGCGGATGTACTCAATCTGGGCAAGCGTTTGATCGAAGATGAAGAGTACTGAGTTTCATCCGGCCGACTATGACGCTCATGGGCGTCTGCGCCTGCCTTTTCTCTTCTGGTGCGTGCTGCTGCTGCAGGCGCGCACCTGGGTTCTGTTTGTGATTGCCGGTTCTTCCCGTGAGCAAGGCAACACGCTGCTGAATCTGTTTTATCCCGATCACGACGCTTTCTGGCTGGGTTTGCTTCCCGGCGTTCCTGCGGTATTGGCATTTTTACTCAGCGGGCGACGCTTTGCGTTTCCGGTGGTATGGCGCTGGCTGCGCGGGTTACTGATCCTCGCTCAACTGGTGCTGCTGTGCTGGCAGCCGGTGATGTGGCTGGCAGGCGATCCGGTCAACGGCGTCGGGCTGGCGCTGCTGGTGGCGGATGTCGTTGCGCTGATCTGGCTGTTAACTAATCAACGTCTGCGCGCCTGTTTTTCCCTCGAGAAAGAATAACGGCACTTTTTGGCGAAACCGGACTCCAAGCAACGTTGATAAATAAGGAAGGAAGTGAAATGAAATCACTGCGTTTGACTTTATGCGCGATGCCGCTGCTATTGACCGGGTGTTCAACGTTGTCATCGGTGAACTGGTCTGCCGCCAATCCGTGGAACTGGTTTGGTTCTTCAACGCAGGTCACTGAGCAGGGCGTCGGAGCGTTGACTGGCGCAACCCCGCTGGATGAAAAAACCATTGCTGATGCGCTGGACGGTGATTACCGCCTGCGTAGCGGGATGAAGACCGATAACGGTAATGTGGTGCGCTTTTATGAAGCGATGAAAGATGACAAGCTGGCGATGGTCATCAATGGCAATCAGGGAACGATTAGCCGTATTGATGTAGTCGACAGCGATATTCCCTCTTCTGCGGGTGTCGAAATCGGTACACCGTTTAGCGACCTTTACACTAAAGCCTTTGGTAATTGTCAGAAGGCGACTGGCGATGACAGCGCGGGCGTTGAATGCAAAGCTGAGGGAAGTCAACATATTAGCTACGTCTTTTCCGGTGAGTGGAGCGGGCCTGAGGGCTTAATGCCGTCTGACGATACGTTGAAAGCATGGAAAGTAAGCAAAATTATCTGGCGGCGTTAATTTGCGTCTGAACAAATCGGCTTGTTAAAAAAACAGGTAGAATAGCGCCCATCAATGCCACGATGTCGTGGCATCTTTTTTTTCAGGAGGAACAATGTCTCAGGTTCAGAGTGGCATTTTGCCAGAACATTGCCGTGCGGCGATTTGGATTGAAGCCAATGTTAAAGGCGACGTTGAGGCCCTGCGTGGGGCCAGCAAAACCTTCGCCGATAAGCTGGCGACCTTTGAAGCGAAGTTCCCGGATGCGCATCTGGGCGCGGTTGTTGCTTTTGGCAACAACACCTGGCGTACACTGAGCGGCGGCGTTGGCGCAGAAGAGTTAAAAGACTTTATCCCTTACGGTAAAGGTCTTGCGCCAGCCACCCAGTATGATGTGCTGATTCATATTCTCTCTTTGCGTCATGACGTGAATTTCTCCGTTGCACAGGCGGCAATGGAAGCCTTTGGCGACTGTATTGAAGTCAAAGAAGAGATCCACGGTTTCCGTTGGGTTGAAGAGCGCGATCTCAGCGGCTTTGTTGACGGAACGGAAAACCCGGCAGGCGTTGAAACGCGCCGTGAAGTCGCGGTTATTAAAGATGGCGTGGATGCTGGTGGCAGCTATGTGTTTGTGCAGCGTTGGGAACATAACCTGAAGCAGCTTAACCGCATGAGCATTCATGACCAGGAAATGATGATTGGGCGTACCAAGGAAGACAACGAAGAGATCGACGGTGATGACCGTCCGGTTACTTCTCACCTGAGCCGCGTCGATCTCAAAGAAGACGGTAAAGGACTGAAAATTGTGCGCCAGAGCCTGCCATACGGTACCGCCAGCGGTACGCACGGCCTCTATTTCTGTGCCTATTGCGCCCGTTTGCACAACATCGAGCAGCAACTGCTGAGCATGTTTGGCGACACTGACGGCAAGCGCGATGCGATGCTGCGTTTCACTAAACCGGTGACCGGCGGCTATTATTTCGCGCCATCGCTGGATCGTTTGCTGGCCCTGTAATTTTTTGATGCCAGATGGCGCTGATGCCGCCATCTGGCACAATATAGCTCTCCCCCGAATCACCCAACGTCCGCCATGCTGATGATGCACTCGCGTTGACGCTCATCCTGAAAAATCACCTCCCACGTTCATTATTATTTACCTGCCAGTTTCTCGGTTATGACAACGGTATTAAATGGAATTATTTAGAATCAATAAACTATTAATACCAATTTATTACTTTAAAAATTCTGAATATATCTGAATTAAATCACAATTTAAATGTGATGAAGATCGGATTTTTTAATGCAATTTATGAAAATAAAACAAATGATAAGTGTAATTAATTCCGATATAAATTGATTTAATGCCTTCATTTGTTGACAATTAAAATGACTGTCTTGTAATCTGAAAATGACCGAAAAATAACGGAATTTATATTTAACCATTTTGCAACAAAGGGTCATTGGAGGTTTTATGTCTACAAAATTATGGGGTGGGCGTTTTGATATGCCTACAAATAAACTGGTCGAATCTTATAATGCGACAATTATGCTGGAACAACGTCTCTGCCCTTTTGATATTCAGGGGAGTATTGCTCACGCCACTATGCTGGGCCGTCAGGGGATTATCACGCAGGATGAAGCGAATGCGATTATTGGCGGGTTAAGGCAGGTCAATAAAGAGATTGAGGAAGGGCAATTCGTTTTTGATACCGTTGATGAAGATATTCATATGGCGATAGAAAGACGTATGACAGAAATAATTGGTCCTGTAGGCGGGAAGCTACATACCGGCCGCAGTCGTAATGACCAGACGACTGTCGATTCGAAAATGCACATGAGATCGACTATTCGTGAAATTCAGCAGGATATCGTTCATCTACAAAAAGTTATTATCAGCAAAGCTGAAAATAACATTAATGCGATCATGCCTGGATATACTCATTTACAGACCGGTCAGCCTATACTTCTGTCGCACTGGATAATGGCATATTATTGGATGTTACGCCGTGACTGGACTCGTTTTGCAGACCTTTATCAACGCATGGGGGAATGCCCTTTAGGTTCAGCAGCCCTTGCCGGTACTACTTTCCCCATTGATCGTGATTTCACGGCTAAAGAGCTTGGCTTTGACAAACCGACTGAAAACAGTATTGATTCTGTCAGCGATCGTGACCATATGGTTGAATTCACTGCCGCCGCTGCTATGTGCTTTATGCATCTTACCCGTTTGTCAGAAGAACTGGTTTTATTCTCAAGTCAGGATTTTAAATTTATTGAGCTTTCAGATGATTTCTGTACCGGTTCCAGCATCATGCCACAGAAGAAAAACCCCGACGTGGCTGAAAAAATGCGCGGTAAAGGGGGGCGTATGTACGGAAATCTAATGGCGATGTTGACCATTATGAAAGGTATCCCTCTGGCCTATAATACTGATATGAGTGAGGATAAAGAGCAGGTCTATGACTCTATGGATACCTTACAGACCAGTCTGAAAATTATGGCGCCGATGCTCGAAAAAATGGTTATTCTTTCAGATAATACTCGTAGCGCAGCGGCAAGAGGATTTTCAAACGCAACCGATATGGCTGACTACCTGGTTCGTAAAGGCATTCCTTTTAGAGAAGCTCACCATATTGTTGGCAGTGCTGTTAATTACTGTATAAAACATAGAAAAATGTTGGAAGAGCTTACTCTGGATGAATTCCACACATTTGATGATAAAATCGAAAATGATATTTATGAGAGTATATCTCTCGAAGCATGTATTAAATCAAGAATGTCTTATGGTGGCACAGGGACTGATGCTGTTAAAAAACAGATCGAAATTGCTAAATCATATTTAAACTAATCCCGAGCATAGTAATTAATATCTCCCGGATGCAATATCCGGGAGACGCTTTGAGGTGAAAAATGGATGCTTTATTTTTTATACAATTATTTATTGTACTCGCCTGTATTGGTATAGGCGGGCGTTATGGCGGAATGGGGCTGGGTGCTGGTGGAGGACTTGGTGTTGCAATATTAGTTCTGGGTTTTGGACTAAAACCCTCCGCACCATCTATTACTGCAATGCTAATTATTATTTGTGTGATTGGCGCTGTCAGCGTATTACAGGCCGCTGGTGGGCTTGATTATCTTGTGCGCGTGGCTGAAAAATTACTCCGTAAAAAACCACAGGCAATTACTTTTGTTGCCCCCATATTAACTTCCATATTTACGTTATTCTGTGGGACTACTTACGTTGCTTTCTCTTTGTATCCGGTTGTCGCTGAAGTAGCTGCTGAAGCAAAGGTCCGTCCGGAGCGAGCGTTGTCCGCAACGGTTATTGCGGCCAGTGTCGCGGTTGCTGCCAGTCCGATGAGTGCGGCAACCGCGGGGATGCTGGCTATTCTGCATGAATATGCCGGGATTAGCCTTGGGCAAATACTGACGATTGCTCTCCCATCATTCTTTATGGCAGCTATTGTTACCAGCTTTTCTGTTTATAAACGCGGAAAAGAGCTGGAGGATGATCCGGAATTCCAGAGGAGAGTTGCTGCTGGCGAATATGAGTTCATGCATACTGAGCAGAAAAAAGAATTTGTTGCTTCAGCTGGCGCTAAAAAAGGTGTCGTTATCTTTGCGATTGGTGTGGTACTGGTACTTATTTTAGGTTCTTTTACTGAGTTACTCCCTTCCTGGGATGGAAAAAGACTGTCAACCCCAATGGTTATTCAGATGGTCATGTTGACAGCCGCGTTGTTTATTATGATTGTCAGTAAAGTACCAAGTAGTACCTTGAATAGCGGCTCAGTCTTCCGTGCAGGTTTGATGGGAGTGGTAGCAATACTCGGTGTTTCATGGATGACGGCGACGTTTTTTGATGCCTATCAGCCAGAACTGATTAAGGTTTTTGGTGGCATTGTCAATGATGCACCAATGCTATTTGGTGTGGTTGTATTCTTGTTCTCGCTGGTCATTATGAGCCCGGCGGCGACGGTAGCCGCCATCATGCCACTCGGTGTTACCTTAGGTATTCCAGCCCCGTTTCTTATCGCTATTTTTGCTTGTACCTGTGGTGACTTTATTATACCTGGAGCAAATCAAATCGGCTGTGTTGCATTTGATCGAACAGGTACCACAAAGATTGGACGCTTTGTTGTCAACCATAGCTATATTCGTCCGGGCTTTGTGATGGTTATCTCTCAGGTAATTTTTGCTTATCTCATTGCTCAGGTTGTTCTGTAAAGTACATTCTATGGAAAATTGCAGTGGTGCTATTCAGAAGTGAGTACCAGGCATCCTCTCTGAATTCATTCAGGGAGGATGCCATGAAGAAAAGGTTTACCACAATTAAATTGCTCTCTCACTACATCAGCATTTTGGAAAAAAGGAAGCAAAAAAGAGTTGATGCTACAACGGTGACAAGACCAGGTAGCATGTAGCTGTGATTAACCACATACTTGCCAATTCGAGTTGTCCCGGTACGATCAAACGCCACACAGCCAATCTGTGCCCCCCCTGGAATAATGAATGATCCACAAGTCAGCGGGAGCAGGGCGACCAGGGTTTCTGCCGGATATCCCATTAACACGCCAGCGGGGAGTAGCGCTACAGCAGTCGCTGCGGGGCTATAAATTACGGCTGAAAGACCAAAAACAATAATGCCGAACAAGACTGGATTCTGGAAACCGTGGAAAGCCGTGTTAAATAATTCGTGCCATGCCTCAAAAAAGGAGTTCATCATCCATGACAGACCAAATATGGCGACAACACCCACAAGACCAGCTTTAAAAACAGAACCTGAATCGAGTTTTGACGGAGAAATTCGACATACCATCATAATAATACATGCTGTTGTCAGCATAACTATTTGCAGCGTGGTAGGGATACTCATACGCTCCATTCCGGTACCGTTATTCCACTCAGGACGTAATTCAGGAATTGAACCCATAAGTACGACCAGAATGATACCGGTAAGGAAAATCAGCAATCCTCTCTTCGCCTCTTTTGTCACTATATTGGCTGTTCGCTCTTCAGCTTTTACTGATTCAAACTCACCTTCAGCAACCCTGCGTTGGAATTCCGGATCATTTTTAAGCTCATGACCTCTTTTAAAGACGAACAGGCAGCCGACAACGCAGCCAAGGAACGTTCCGGGAACGGTGACTAACAAGATATCTAAAGCAGAGACATGTAATCCAGCAAGGACAGCAATTGTCCCTGTAACGACCGCACTGACCGGGCTGGCAATAAGCCCAAAATTGGCAGCGATTACTGACATCGACATGGCCCTCTCTGGCCGTACCCTGGCATCTGCTGCAATTTCAGCAATGACTGGATAAACCGAAAAGGCAACATATCCTGTTCCGCAGATAGCAGTAAAAAGGTAAGCGACTGCGGGGCCGAGGAAAGTGATCGCGCCCGGCCACTTTCTGAGGATCCGTTCTGCCATCGTAACGAATAAATCAAGCCCGCCAGCCGCCTGGAGGATTGTGATGCAAGTGATAACCGCAAGGATAATAGAAATAACAGTGAAAGGAGGTGAGTCGGGAGGGAGTCCAAAACCAAAAGTCAGGATAGCGAGTCCTAACCCGCCAGCAGCCCCCAGGCCAATCCCACCAAAACGCCCACCTATACCGATACATATAAGTACTATCGCAAACTGAGTTACGAATAACACCATAATTAATTCCTTTTTATTAACAAATGGCTTGGTATAATTTGAATAATAGGGGCTATAATCTTACCATAACAGTATATTAAGCAATCTAACTTATTAGATTATTTATACTCATCAGTTTTGCAGCACTTTAATCCGAGAGTGTTTATGGATAACAAAAACGAACTGTTTGAAAGTATTAAAAATTATCTGCTTGATGATGCTAACCGCAATGCTGATGGTCGCATTGAAACTGAAACTGAGCTTGCCGTTCGTTTTAATACATCAAGATATAAAGTTCGTCAGGCGCTCAGCACACTGGTACAGATGGGAATGTTGGAACGATCTCCTCGTCGTGGCAGCGTCTTGAAGAATTTGGAACAGCACAACATAAATCACCAGTTGTTAATGCAGTTTGATTTGTCTGGGTTTGATATCACAGAATTTACAGAGGCAAGGATCCTGATTGAGTGCGCGATTATTCCTCTGGCAACGCGTAGAATTTTTCCGGCGATGCTCTCCAAACTTGAAAATGAGCTAAGGCTTATTGAAGAGAATGCGGATAACCCCCAGGTGGCCGATCGTCACGATAGAGATTTTCATTTGCTCTTGCTACAGGCGAGTGGCAACCGGGTGCTGCAGGTTTTCTCTGATGTCCTCATTACTTATTTTGAGAAAACAAGGGAGTCGTTACCTGCGAACGATCGTCAGTATTTTCTTGATACGGCGGCAAAACAGAGGGAAATACTGCTTCATATTAAAAAAGGGGATGCGCAGATGGCATCGGAGTTGATGAGAGCACATTTGCTGGAAAAACGGCTGTAAGTCTTCTGTTAACCTGGTCAGAGCATGTTTACTGTTGGGTCCCCGCAATGCCGGGGACTTTTTTTACATGAGATTAACCTGATTTAGTGAGCTATTCCTCAGCACTTATTTGTTATTGCTGTATCTTCTGCGTGAATGAAGCGAATGCTTCATATTCAAAAGGAGAATATTGAAATGGGAAAACTCACGGGCAAAACAGCATTGATTACGGGCGCATCTCAGGGTATTGGCGAAGGGATCGCCAGAACATTTGCCCGCCATGGCGCGAACTTAATCCTGCTGGATATCTCCGATGAGATTGAAAAACTGGCGGATGAGTTGGCTGGGCGCGGGCACCGTTGCACCGCCGTACACGCTGACGTCAGAGATTTTGCGTCGGTCACGGAAGCGGTAAAACGCGCGAAGAAGATTGAAGGCAAAATCGATATTCTGGTCAACAATGCGGGCGTATGTCGCCTCGGCAACTTCCTTGATATGAGCGATGAAGATCGCGATTTCCACATTGATATCAACATTAAAGGCGTCTGGAACGTGACGAAAGCCGTTCTGCCGGAGATGATTGCGCGCAAAGACGGGCGCATCGTGATGATGTCCTCTGTGACCGGCGATATGGTTGCCGATCCGGGCGAAACGGCCTACGCGCTGTCGAAAGCCGCAATCATCGGTTTGACCAAATCTCTGGCGGTGGAATACGCGCAGTCCGGCATTCGCGTTAATGCCATTTGCCCGGGCTACGTTCGTACGCCGATGGCGGAAAATATCGCTCGTCAGTCTAATCCGGAGGATCCTGAATCCGTATTAGTCGAAATGGCAAAAGCGATCCCGATGCGCCGCTTGGCCTGCCCACTTGAGGTTGGTGAACTGGCGGCATTCCTGGCGTCGGATGAGTCCAGTTACTTGACTGGCACGCAAAACGTGATTGATGGTGGCAGCACCCTGCCTGAAAGCGTTAGCGTCGGCGTCTGATTGATGCCGGTCTCCTCCCCGTGCGCTGGGGAGGAGGTACCCTTATTCTCTTTTCAACTTTCAAATCATCAAACGGTATATAAAACCGTTACTCCTTTAGCACTGGTTATAAATATGATGACCATAAGAAAGTCATTAAATTTATAAGGGTGCGCAATGGCCGTTAACTTACTGAAAAAAAGAACCCTGACGCTGGCAGCAATGCTGTTGCTGGTGGGTCAGGCGCAGGCAACGGAGCTGCTGAACAGTTCATACGATGTCTCTCGCGAGCTGTTTGCCGCCCTTAACCCGCCGTTTGAACAGCAATGGGCGAAGGATAACGGCGGTGACAAACTGACGATTAAACAATCTCATGCCGGGTCATCAAAACAGGCGCTGGCGATTCTGCAGGGGCTGAAAGCCGATGTGGTGACCTATAACCAGGTGACCGATGTACAGATCCTGCATGACAAAGGCAAGCTGATCCCGACCGACTGGCAAAGCCGTCTACCGAATAACAGTTCGCCATTCTATTCCACCATGGCATTTTTGGTGCGTAAGGGTAACCCGAAGAATATCCACGAATGGAACGACCTGGTTCGCCCGGACGTGAAACTGATTTTCCCGAATCCGAAAACCTCCGGTAACGCGCGTTATACCTATCTGGCTGCGTGGGGCGCGGCAGATAAAGCGGATGGTGGGGATAAAGCCAAAACTGAACAGTTCATGACCCAGTTTCTGAAAAACGTGGAAGTGTTTGATACCGGCGGTCGCGGGGCAACCACCACATTCGTGGAACGCGGCCTGGGCGATGTGCTGATCACCTTTGAATCAGAAGTGAACAACATCCGTAAACAGTATGAAGACCAGGGCTTCGAAGTGGTAGTGCCGAAGGTCAACATTCTGGCGGAGTTCCCGGTGGCCTGGGTAGATAAAAATGTGCAGGCTAACGGTACTGAAAAAGCGGCAAAAGCTTACCTGAACTGGCTGTATAGCCCGCAGGCGCAAACCATCATTACCGATTTCTACTACCGCGTGAATAACCCGCAGGTGATGGACAAACTGCAGGATAAATTCCCGCAGACCGAACTTTTCCGCGTGGAAGACAGGTTTGGCTCGTGGCCTGAGGTAATGAAAACGCACTTTGTCAGCGGCGGTGAGTTGGACAAACTGTTGGCGGCGGGGCGTAAGTAAATGTTTGCTGTTTCTTCCCGACGCGTGCTGCCCGGCTTTACCTTAAGTTTGGGCACCAGCTTACTGTTTGTCTGCCTGATTTTGCTGCTGCCGCTTAGCGCGCTGGTGATGCAATTGGCGCAAATGAGCTGGGCGCAATACTGGGATGTGATTACCAACCCGCAGGTGGTGGCGGCTTATAAAGTGACGCTGCTGTCGGCGTTTGTGGCGTCGATTTTTAACGGCGTGTTTGGTTTGCTGATGGCGTGGATCTTAACCCGCTATCGCTTTCCGGGCCGTACGCTGCTGGATGCGCTGATGGATCTGCCGTTTGCGCTGCCTACGGCGGTAGCAGGTCTGACGCTGGCATCGCTTTTTTCGGTCAATGGTTTCTACGGCGAGTGGCTGGCGAAGCTGGATATTAAAGTGACTTACACCTGGCTTGGCATTGCGGTGGCGATGGCTTTTACCAGCATTCCATTCGTGGTGCGTACCGTGCAGCCGGTGCTGGAAGAGTTAGGTCCGGAGTATGAAGAAGCGGCGGAAACGCTCGGCGCTACGCGCTGGCAGAGCTTTCGTAAAGTGGTACTGCCGGAGCTGTCTCCCGCGCTAGTCGCGGGCGTTGCGCTCTCGTTTACCCGCAGCCTCGGTGAGTTTGGCGCGGTTATCTTTATCGCCGGAAACATCGCATGGAAAACGGAAGTGACCTCGCTGATGATTTTTGTTCGTTTGCAGGAGTTTGACTACCCGGCCGCCAGCGCGATTGCATCTGTGATCCTCGGGGCTTCGTTGCTGCTGCTGTTTTCAATTAACACCCTGCAAAGTCGCTTTGGTCGACGCGTGGTAGGTCACTGATGGCAGACATTACCCAATTGAAACGTTATGGCGCACCCCGCATCAACTGGGGGAAATGGTTTCTGATCGGCACGGGCATGCTGGTATCCGCCTTTATTTTGCTGGTGCCGATGGTTTACATCTTCGTGCAGGCGTTCAGCAAGGGGTTGATGCCGGTATTACACAACCTGGCTGATCCGGACATGCTGCACGCCATCTGGCTGACGGTGCTGATTGCGCTGATTGCGGTGCCGGTGAACCTGGTGTTTGGCGTGTTACTGGCCTGGCTGGTGACCCGCTTTAACTTCCCTGGACGCCAGTTGTTGCTCACATTACTGGATATTCCATTTGCCGTTTCACCAGTGGTCGCTGGCCTGGTCTATCTGCTGTTTTACGGCTCTAACGGCCCGCTTGGCGGATGGCTGGATGAACATAACCTGCAAATTATGTTTGCCTGGCCGGGAATGGTGCTGGTGACGGTGTTCGTGACCTGTCCGTTTGTGGTGCGCGAACTGGTGCCGGTGATGTTAAGCCAGGGCAGCCATGAAGATGAGGCGGCGGTTCTGCTTGGCGCATCCGGCTGGCAAATGTTCCGTCGCGTTACGCTGCCGAATATCCGTTGGGCATTGCTGTACGGTGTGGTGCTGACCAACGCCCGTGCGATTGGCGAGTTCGGCGCGGTATCGGTGGTTTCTGGCTCGATTCGCGGTGAAACCTTGTCTTTGCCGCTACAGATTGAATTACTGGAGCAGGACTACAACACAGTCGGCTCCTTTACCGCCGCGGCGCTATTAACGCTGATGGCGATTATTACCTTGTTTTTGAAGAGCATGTTGCAATGGCGCCTGGAAAACCAGGAGAAACGCGCGCAGCAGGAGGAAAATCATGAGCATTGAGATTGCCAATATTAAGAAGTCTTTTGGTCGCACCCAGGTGCTGAACGATATCTCGCTGGATATTCCTTCAGGTCAGATGGTCGCCCTGTTGGGGCCTTCTGGATCGGGCAAAACCACGCTGCTGCGCATCATCGCCGGGCTGGAGCATCAGTCCAGCGGGCATATCCGTTTCCACGGCACTGACGTCAGCCGTTTGCACGCCCGCGACCGTAAGGTGGGGTTCGTGTTTCAGCACTATGCGCTGTTTCGTCATATGACCGTTTTCGACAATATCGCTTTTGGTCTGACTGTTCTGCCACGGCGTGAGCGCCCGAATGCGGCGACGATCAAAGCAAAAGTGACCAAACTGCTGGAGATGGTTCAACTGGCTCATCTGGCGGACCGTTTCCCGGCACAGCTCTCCGGTGGGCAAAAGCAGCGCGTGGCGTTGGCGCGTGCGCTGGCGGTAGAGCCGCAGATCTTGTTGCTCGACGAGCCGTTTGGCGCGCTCGATGCTCAGGTGCGTAAAGAACTGCGTCGCTGGCTACGTCAGTTGCATGAAGAGCTGAAGTTCACCAGCGTGTTTGTTACCCACGATCAGGAAGAAGCGACGGAAGTCGCAGACCGCGTGGTGGTAATGAGCCAGGGTCATATCGAGCAGGCCGATGCGCCCGATCAGGTATGGCGCGAACCGGCTACCCGTTTTGTCCTGGAATTTATGGGTGAAGTTAACCGCCTGCAAGGGACGATTCGCGGTGGACAATTCCACGTGGGCGCACATCGCTGGCCGCTGGGCTATACGCCTGGCTATCAGGGCCCGGTGGATCTGTTCCTGCGTCCGTGGGAAGTGGACGTCAGCCGTCGTACCAGTCTGGATTCGCCGTTGCCGGTACAGGTGCTGGAAGCCAGCCCGAAAGGACACTACACCCAATTAGTTGTGCAACCCTTGGGGTGGTATAACGAACCGCTGACGGTGATTATGCAGGGCGATGATTCCCCGAACCGCGGCGAACGTCTGTTTGTTGGGCTGCAAAATGCGCGTTTGTATAATGGCGACCAGCGTATTGAAACGCGTGAAGAGGAACTTGCCCTGGCGCAAAGTGCCTGATAGGTTAATTCGTATAGTTATCATCCGGTGGCGCTGCGCTTACCGGGCTTAACGGGTGGTGCATGACCTGTAAGCCGGGTAAGCGCAGCGCCACCCGGCATTTTATTGAGCTGAAAACGTGAACACATTAGAACAAACAATTGGCAATACGCCTCTGGTGAAATTACAACGTCTGACGGCGGATAACGGCAGTGAAATTTGGGTCAAGCTGGAAGGCAATAATCCCGCAGGTTCGGTGAAAGACCGCGCGGCGTTGTCGATGATCGTTGAAGCGGAAAAGCGCGGGGAAATTCAGCCTGGCGACGTGCTGATTGAGGCCACCAGCGGTAATACGGGTATTGCGCTGGCGATGATTGCCGCGCTGAAAGGCTACCGCATGAAGCTCCTGATGCCAGACAACATGAGCCAGGAGCGACGTGCGGCGATGCGTGCTTACGGGGCTGAACTGGTTCTGGTGACCAAAGAGCAGGGGATGGAAGGGGCGCGTGATTTAGCCCTTGAGATGGCGCAGCGCGGAGAAGGTAAACTTCTCGATCAGTTTAATAATCCTGATAACCCGTATGCGCACTACACGACTACCGGACCCGAAATCTGGCAGCAGACGTCAGGCCGTATTACCCATTTCGTCTCCAGCATGGGGACGACAGGCACCATTACCGGCGTATCGCGTTTTCTGCGTGAACAGGACAAACCCGTCACCATCGTTGGCCTGCAGCCGGAAGAAGGCAGTAGTATTCCGGGCATTCGTCGCTGGCCTGCGGAATATATGCCGGGCATTTTCAACGCCTCGCTGGTGGATGAGGTGCTGGATATTCATCAGAACGATGCGGAAAACACCATGCGTGAACTGGCCGTTCGCGAAGGGATTTTTTGCGGAGTGAGTTCTGGCGGCGCGGTTGCGGGCGCGTTACGCGTGGCGCGCGCGACACCGGGGGCGGTGGTGGTGGCGATCATCTGCGATCGCGGCGATCGCTACCTTTCCACCGGGGTCTTTGGCGAAGAGCATTTCAGCCAGGGATTAGGTATTTAATTTGTCGGCCTGATAAGCGTAGCGCTAGCAGGCAACCGTACGGCAGGATCGCCGGATGACGACGCAAAGCGTCTTCTCCGGCCCGCACTGTTCAATCGTTACGTTTTTCTACCAACTTATCAAGGAATTGCCACAGCGTCTCATTCATCTGCTGGTAATCCCAGGTGCGCATCTCTTCAACAGCGCGAATAAAGCGTTTCCCTTTCGCTTCGGCCAGTTCTTGCGCAGAGTGCTGAATTAATCCTTCGACCGCTTCGGCGGTAAACTCCATATGGCACTGAAAACCATAGACGAAATTACCGTATTGTACGATTTGTCGCGGACATCCCTCGCTTGTGGCAAGAATTGTCGCCTGGTCGGTTAATCCCGGCATGTCATTGTGCCAGTGACCCACGTTGAGCGGTGAGCCGAAATGGCTGAACAACGGATGCTGTTGGCCTGCCTCGGTCAGGGCGATCGGATAGTGACCAATCTCTTTTTCCGGGCTTTGGCACACCTTCGCGCCCAGTGCTTCGCCGATTAACTGCGACCCCAAACAGATCCCCACCACGATTTTTCGTGCCGCAATCGCCTGGTTTATCAGATGTTGCTCTGCCTGAGAGTCAAAGTATGGGCACTCTGCGAGTGTGGTGCGGGGTGACTGCGGCCCACCAAATACCACCAGCATATCGAAGCCATCGGCATTAGCGGGAACAGTTTCTCCGGCGTAAACGCGCGACCAACTGATGGTATAGCCGCGTGATTCGGCCCACGGCAGGTACGCGCCAGCAGATTCGAAAGACTCATGAATAACAAAATGAACTCGCACTTTTTCTCTCCTGTTAGCGCTTTAGCGCCTGATGGATATCAGTCGCCAGCTTATCAATGTCGCTGTCTGCTAATGTTGACAGCGTAATGCGCAAGCCATGCGCAGGCGTATTGACGCCAAACACTTCGCCTTCACGTACCAGCCAGCCGGACTTTGCCAGCGCAAAAGCGATCGCCTGGCTGTTATCTTCTAGCGGCAGCCACAGATTAAGACCGTCGCTGTCGGGCAGCGTAATGCCATGAAGCCGCAGAGCCGCTGCCAGCTTTTGCTGCTGGGCGGCGTAAAACTGCTGAGTTTGCGCCAGCGTGTGTTGATAAGTCTCGTCACTCAGGCAGGCGCAGGCCAGATCCTGCAGCAGATGGCTGACCCACTGACTGCCGGCGTTGAGCCGTAAACGCAGTTTCGCGGAAGTGAGTGGATCGCTGGCAACGATGGCCAGGCGTAAATCCGGGCCTAAAGTTTTCGACATTGAGCGGACAATCGCCCAGTGCGTGGTTTCCTTCGCAATCACCGGATACCAACGGCATGCGGACAGCAGCGCAAAGTGGTCGTCGACGATCACCAGCGTCTGGGGATAGCGGGCCAGGATTTCCTGCAATTGCGCCGCGCGGGATGCGCTCAGACTGCATCCTGTCGGATTATGGGCGCGCGGCGTCAGAATCACCGCCCGCGCGCCTTTCTGTAGCGCGATTTCCAGCATGTCTGGCTGCATGCCTTCGCTGTCAACGTTGACCGGACTGGCGGAGAATCCGGCATAACGTAGCATGTTGATGCTGCTCAAAAAGCATGGATCTTCTACCACAACGCTGTCGCCAGGCAGTAAATGGGCGCACAGTAGGCGCTCAATGGCATCAATGGCGCCGCTGGTGATATCAATTTCTCCCGTGGCTGGCATCGCATCTTGCATCCATTGCGCGGCCCACGCCTTAAGGCCGGGTGATACAGCGGCATCACCGTACAAACGAGGATTCTTATTTATTTGCGCGAAATAACGGCTGAGGTCGGGAAGACGCGCGGGGGCTGGATTACCGCCGGAAAGATCGATAAGCGCGGTATCTGGATTGCCGCCTTCCAGCGCAACGGGGGCTGAAATCCCCTTGATTACCGTGCCGTTACGTCCCTGGCTTTGTGCCAGCCCGGAGGTGACCAGGCGTTTATAAGCCGCCGCGACAGTATTACGGTTAACGTTCAATGCTGTTGCCAGTTCACGCACCGGCGGCAACGTTTCTCCTGCTGCCAACGTGCCTGTAGCGACATGTTGACGAATACTGTCAAAAATTTCGTTAGCGGTTTTTCCGTCGATCATTATTGACCTATGACAAAATGAATTTTAGCATATGACGATAATAGTGAGGCGTAAGCCCGCTGTCCAGCGAGAGGAGAAATTTATGGAGCAGGGGAGTGATATTCAGTCAGTGCTCTTCGGCGACAAGCATCGGGCGTTACAGACCGATATCGTCGCCGTCCAGTCACAGGTGGTTTATGGCAGCGTAGGCAACAGCATCGCCGTTCCGGCCATTAAAGCGCAGGGATTACGCGTGACGGCAGTGCCAACGGTGCTGTTCAGTAATACCCCGCATTATGAAACATTTTACGGCGGCGTTATTCCGGCCGACTGGTTTAGCGGGTATCTCCGCGCCTTGAATGAGCGTGATGCTTTACGCGAGCTGAAGGCGGTGACGACAGGCTATATGGGCAGTGCAGAGCAAATCGCTCTGTTAGCACAGTGGCTGGAAACGGTGCGGGCTACGCATCCGACAGTGTGCATTTTGGTTGACCCGGTGATTGGCGATACGGACAGCGGTATGTATGTAAAAGCTGAAATTCCGCAGGCCTACCGTCAGCACCTGCTGCCGCTGGCTCAGGGACTGACGCCGAACGTGTTTGAACTGCAAATGCTGAGCGGAAAGCCGTGTCGTACGCTTGATGAAGCCATCACGGCGGCGCAATCGCTGCTTACCGAAACGCTGAAATGGGTGGTGATCACCAGCGCGCCGGGGGATAGCGAAGATATTATTAACGTGGCGGTAGTGACGGCTGAAACGGTTGAGGTGTTCGCTCATCCACGGGTTAAAACGGACCTGAAGGGAACTGGCGATCTGTTTTGTGCTGAGCTGGTGAGCGGTATTGTGCTGGGTAAAGCGCTGACAACCGCGACGCACGATGCAGCTCAGCGCGTACTGGAAGTGATGAAATGGACCAATCTGTGCGGTTGTGATGAGTTAATTCTGCCACCGGCAGGGGAGGCGCGATGAAGAGTTACCGGCTGGTGGTTCGCCAGAATGGGCGTATGGTTGGACATTTTGACACCAGCGGGGCAACGGCGCTGGAAGATATCTGTGTGGCGCGGGCCATGTTTGGCATCGCGGGTGGCTACAATTGTGAACTGTTAGTGGCGGATTCGGAGCGACGGATGCTGGAAAGCGGGCCGGAAGGGATGAAAATCCTGATGCGCGAGGCGTGTTACCGACCGGTCACCTCACAAATTTAGCGTTATCCGGCAGATTTTGAGGTCTGCCAGATAAAAAAATGGCGCCATCAGGCGCCATTCTTCTCTGCAGCAAGAATTACTTCTTGATGCGGATAACCGGAGTTTCACCCACTGTCACGCTACCGGACAGTTTGATCAGCTCTTTGATTTCGTCCATGTTGGAGATAACAACCGGAGTCAGGGTAGACTTGGCTTTTTCTTCCAGCAGCGGCAGATCGAATTCAATAACCGGGTCGCCCACTTTAACGCGCTGACCTTCTTCAGCGATGCGCTTAAAGCCTTCGCCTTTCAGTTCAACGGTATCAATACCGAAGTGAACAAACAGCTCAATGCCGCTGTCGGATTCGATAGAGAAAGCGTGGTTGGTTTCAAAGATTTTGCCGATGGTGCCATCAACAGGGGCGACCATTTTGTTACCGGTTGGTTTGATAGCGATGCCATCACCAACGATTTTTTCAGCAAAAACTACATCCGGCACGTCTTCGATGTTGACGATCTCGCCAGAGAGCGGAGCAACAATCTCAATAGTTCCGGTGTCTTTCTTATCATCAGAAACCAGAGATTTCAGTTTATCGAACAAACCCATGATCTTCTCCTAAGCAGTAAATTGGGCCGCATCTCGTGGATTAGCAGATTGTTTTTTCTTCAATGAACTTGTTAACCAGCGTCATTAACTCGTCCGTTGTCGGTTGAGCAAGAGCCTGCTCTGCTAACACCTTCGCATCTTCGAAGTTCGTGTTACGGATAATCTTCTTAATGCGCGGGATAGAAATGGCGCTCATAGAGAATTCGTCCAGACCCATCCCCAGCAACAGAAGTGTAGCACGTTCGTCGCCTGCAAGCTCACCACACATGCCAGTCCATTTGCCTTCCGCATGAGAAGCATCAATAACTTGCTTGATCAGCGTCAGCACAGATGGCGACATCGGTTGGTAAAGGTGTGAAATCATATCATTACCACGGTCAACTGCCAGGGTGTACTGCGTTAAATCATTGGTGCCGATACTAAAGAAATCAACTTCTTTGGCTAAATGACGCGCAATTGTTGCCGCTGCTGGTGTTTCCACCATCACGCCAATCTCAATGCTTTCGTCAAATGCTTTACCTTCGTCGCGCAGTTCCTGTTTGTAGATTTCGATCTCTTTGCGTAGTGCGCGCACTTCTTCAACAGAGATGATCATTGGGAACATGATGCGCAGTTTGCCGAAAGCAGAGGCGCGCAGGATTGCGCGAACCTGATCCCGCAGGATCTCTTTACGATCCATGGCGATACGTACGGCACGCCAGCCCAGGAACGGGTTCTCTTCTTTCGGGAAGTTCATGTACGGCAGCTCTTTATCGCCGCCGATGTCCATGGTACGGACGATGACCGCCTGAGAGCCACAGGCTTCAGCAACGGCTTTATACGCAGCAAACTGTTCTTCTTCAGTCGGCAGCGATTCACGGTCCATGAACAGGAATTCGGTGCGGTACAGACCAACACCTTCGGCGCCATTACGCTCAGCGCCTTCAACGTCACGAACGGTACCGATGTTGGCGCAAACTTCTACCTGATGTCCGTCCAGCGTGATAGCCGGGAGATCTTTCAGCTTAGCGAGTTCCGCTTTTTCGGTAGCAACCTGCTCCTGAACGGCGCGCAGTTGCTCAATAACTTCATTGGTCGGATTGACGTAAACCTGGTTGTTTACGGCATCCAGAATCAGATAGTCGTCGTTTTTAACCTGAGAGGTGACGCTACCCGTACCTACGATGGCAGGCAGTTCCAGAGAACGCGCCATGATAGAAGTATGGGAAGTCCGTCCGCCCGCGTCGGTGATGAAACCCAGCACCTTGTTCAGGTTCAGCTGTGCGGTTTCTGACGGGGTCAGGTCTGCGGCTACCAGGATAACTTCTTCCTGAATAGCGCTCAGGTCGATAATAGCCAGACCCAGGATGTTACGCAGCAGGCGTTTACCGATGTCACGTACGTCAGCCGCACGTTCTTTCAGGTATTCATCATCCAGCTCTTCAAGGGCTGTGGCCTGACCTTCGATAACTTCATGCGCAGCTGCATCAGCCGTCATGTGCTTATCTTTAATCAGGGCTATGATTTCCTGCTCCAGCTCCTCATCTTCGAGCAGCATGATATGCCCTTCAAAGATGGCTTCTTTTTCTTCACCGAACGTTTCACCAGCTTTGGTTTTGATCGCTTCCAGTTGCGCAGATGCCTTGGCACGACCGCTCAGAAAACGTTCAACTTCCTGATCAACCTTGTCGGCAGAAATTTTTTTCCGGTCAATGACGATCTCGTCTTCTTTCAGCAGCAATGCTTTACCGAAAGCGATACCCGGGGATGCTAAAATGCCTGAAATCATAACCCTACCTTACTTGTGACTGATATTTAAAAGAACTCGTTGAACTTACTCGAGTTCAGCCATCAGTTTAACCAGATGCTCAACTGCTTTCTGCTCGTCTTCACCTTCTGCGGACAGGGTGACAACGGTACCCTGAGTCAGGCCCAGAGTCTGCAGTTTAAACAGGCTTTTGGCGCTAGCGCTTTTGCCGTTGGAAGTCACAGTAATTTCAGAAGTAAAGCCTTTTGCTTCTTTAACAAACTGAGCAGCAGGGCGAGTATGCAGACCGTTCGGAGCGGTAATGGTAACTTCTTGCTGGAACATTATATTTCCCCAACTTATAGGTTTAGTGTTGTGGAACTAAAGTCTAGCCTGGCGGTTCAACTTTAGCCTGTATTGTTAGCATCGGCGTAAACTGGACGCGACACAAAAGGAGTTCGGTGCAATCCGTTGCTGGCAACTTCTTGCCGCTGACGTTTCGTTCGTCATTAAACATTATGCCGCGAAAGGAAGAGTTGAACCAAATCATAAAATCGATTCAGCTAGCGCTTTTCCTGTAACGATTAATTTCGCGCATCAAAATAATTAGTTTGGTTAAATACCAGTTCCGGCGGGTTGAATCAATGCCAGGAGAGTTGAAAATTTGAAGCAGGCCACAAAAAAGCACCCCAAAGGGTGCTTTTTTACGCGTTTTTAACATGCTGGCATTACTGTTGCAGTTCTTTCTCTGTGAAGAGATCGGCAAACAGTGCAGTGCTCAGATAACGCTCACCCGATGACGGTAGGATAACCACAATATTCTTATTGGTAAAGGATTCATCTTCCTGGAGCTTAAGCGCGGCAGCCACGGCTGCGCCAGAAGAGATCCCCGCCAGAATACCTTCTTCTTCCATCAGGCGGCGCGCGGTAGAAATAGCTTCATCATTGGTGATGGCAACGACTTTATCGATAAGCTTCAGATCAAGGTTGCCAGGAATGAAGCCCGCGCCAATACCCTGAATTTTATGCGGGCCAGGTTTGAGTTCTTCACCCGCCAATGCCTGGGCGATAACAGGGGAGTCAGTAGGTTCTACCGCGACGGTGATCAGGTCGGTTTTGCCTTTAGTGCCTTTAATGTAACGGGTCACGCCAGTTAGCGTACCGCCGGTGCCGACACCGGAAATAAAGACATCAACCTGGCCATCGGTATCTTCCCAGATTTCCGGGCCGGTGGTTTTTTCGTGAATTTCCGGGTTCGCCGGGTTGCTGAACTGCTGCAGCAGCAGGAATTTTTCCGGATCGCTGGCTACGATTTCTTCCGCTTTCTGAATTGCGCCCTTCATACCTTTTGCGCCTTCAGTCAGCACCAGGTTCGCGCCCAGCGCTTTTAAAAGCTTGCGGCGCTCAATGCTCATGGTTTCCGGCATGGTCAGAGTCAGTTTGTAACCACGGGCGGCGGCAACGTAGGCCAGCGCAATCCCCGTGTTGCCGCTGGTCGGTTCTACCAGCTCAACGCCCGGTTTCAGTACACCACGTTTTTCGGCATCCCAAATCATATTGGCACCGATACGGCATTTGACGCTAAAGCTTGGGTTGCGTGATTCCACCTTCGCCAGAATGCGTCCGTTACCGATACGGTTCAGTCGAACCAGCGGCGTATGACCGATAGTCAGCGAGTTATCTTCAAAAATCTTACTCATGGCCTGTCCTTAACTGTATGAAATTGGGATACCGCTTCAGCATACCTGTTGAGAAAGTATGGGGAAGTAAGGAATTCGCATATCTATATGCTGATGAGAAATAATGCGTAGCAGTATGGAATAAGAGCGGGTATAAGCCAGCCCGCTTTTACACATTTTTGCATTACTTCCATAACGCATGCTTAGCACGATAGCAGTCTACCCACATCGCCGTGGCACCACAAACCGCTACCGGCATGATGAACAGATTGAGCACCGGAATCATGGTGAACAGGCTGGTCAATGCGCCAAACTGCATATTGGTCACCTTGCGCGTGCGCAGCGCGACGCGCATCTCCTTAAAAGGGACCTTATGGTTATCAAAAGGATAATCGCAGTACTGAATAGCCAGCATCCACGCGCTGAACAGGAACCACAGGACCGGGGCGACGGTCTGCCCAATGCCAGGAATAAAATAGAGAATCAGCAACACGAAGGCGCGCGGGAGATACCACGCCAGCTTTTGCCATTCGCGTTTCATAATGCGCGGAACGTCTTTCATAATGCCGAGAATGCCGGTGTCGGGCGGTGTTGCGCCCGTTAAGCGCGCTTCCAGCTGTTCAGCCAGCAGACCGTTAAACGGTGCGGCGATCCAGTTGGCGATAGTGGAGAACAGGTAGCCGAACACCAACAGCACGGAAATGGTCACAATCGGCCACAATAAATAGCTGAGCCACTGAAGCCAGTCAGGGACGTGACTCATCAGCGCGGGAACCCAGTTACCGAGTTGTGTAAATAACCACCAGAATGCGCCGCCCATCAGCAGGATATTCACCAGCAAAGGCAGAATAACAAAACGACGAATGCCCGGTTGGGTGATGAGCTTCCATCCCTGAGAAAAGTAATAAAGGCCGCTGCGAGGTACAACTGCAGATGATGAAACCATGGTCAGGACGTACTCCTTGTTATATAAGCTCTGGTAAACTGTGCGTATCTTACCGGGTTGTTGAGCGTTAAGCTGTTCGGAAATGTTCGAAAAAACAGCAAAAAGCACAATTTTGTTCATCTTTATGCCGTGAAAGCCAAGAGTACACTTGCACTTGGCGTAATCGACAAATACTCTTAGTGAGTAAATGTTTGCCGTGGTGGCAAGGTGTTAGAACAACAGAGAATATAATGATGCAGGATTTGCGTCTGATATTAATCATTGTTGGCGCGATCGCCATAATCGCTTTACTGGTACATGGTTTTTGGACTAGCCGTAAAGAGCGGTCTTCTATATTCCGCGATCGCCCACTGAAACGCATGAAGTCTAAACGTGAAGACGAGGATTCGTTCGACGACAACGTCGAGGAAGACGAAGGCGTGGGTGAAGTTCGCGTTCATCGTGTGAATCATGCTCCCGGTAATGCACAGGAACATGGTGTTCCTCCTCAGTCGCCGCAACACCAGTACCAGCCGCCTTATGCGTCTGCTCAGCCGCGTCAGCCTGCGCAGCAGCCTGCACAAGCGCCGGTACCGCCGCCGCATGTTCAGCAGCAGCAGCCTGTACAACCGCAGCAGCCGGTGCAACATCAGCCTGTTCAGCAGCCACCTGTGCAGCAACCTGTTGCCCCGCAGGTTCAGCAACCTGCTCAGCAAGCACCGCAACCTGCGCCGCAGACCTTCCAGCCAGCAGAGCCTGTTGTTGAACATCAACCGCAGCCCGAGCCGGTAGTAGAAGAAGCGCCTGTTGCTGAAAAACCGCAGCGTAAAGAAGCGGTCATCATTATGAACGTTGCGGCTCATCATGGTAGCGAGCTCAACGGGGAAGTGCTGCTCAACAGCATTCAGCAGGCCGGTTTCAAATTTGGCGATATGAATATTTTCCATCGTCATTTGAGCCCGGATGGCAGCGGTCCGTCGCTGTTCAGCCTCGCTAATATGGTTAATCCGGGAACGTTTGACCCAGAAATGACGGGCGACTTCAGCACCCCTGGCGTGACTATTTTTATGCAGGTTCCGTCCTACGGGGACGAGCTGCAAAACTTTAAGCTGATGCTGCAGTCTGCACAGCACATTGCCGATGAAGTGGGTGGTGTGGTGCTCGACGATCAACGTCGCATGATGACGCCGCAGAAACTGCGCGAGTATCAGGACCGCATCCGCGAAGTTAAAGAATCTCGCGCCTGATTTTCCTCTGGCGTGACATTTCCTTTCTAAACCCCCGCCTGTCGGGGGTTTTTTATCATTGATGGTGCGATATGGAATCAATCGAACAACAACTGACAGAACTGCGAACCACGCTTCGCCATCATGAGTATCTCTACCATGTGATGGACGCGCCGGAAATTCCCGATGCGGAATACGATCGCCTGATGCGCGAACTGTGCGAGCTGGAAGCGCAGCATCCGGACCTTGTTACCCCCGACTCGCCAACCCAACGCGTTGGCGCCGCGCCGTTAACCGCGTTCAGCCAGATTCGCCATGAAGTGCCGATGCTGTCGCTGGATAACGTGTTTGATGAAGAGAGTTTTCTCGCTTTCAACAAGCGCGTGCAGGACAGACTAAAGAGTACCGATAAACTGACCTGGTGCTGTGAACTGAAACTGGACGGCCTGGCAGTCAGTATCCTGTATGAAAACGGTGTGCTGGTCAGCGCCGCAACGCGTGGTGATGGCACCACGGGTGAGGATATTACCTCTAACGTGCGCACCATTCGCGCAATCCCGTTAAAACTGCGTGGCGAAAACATCCCTTCACGTCTGGAAGTGCGCGGTGAAGTGTTCCTGCCGCAGGCCGGATTTGAAAAAATTAACGAAGAGGCCCGCCGCACTGGCAACAAAGTGTTTGCTAACCCGCGTAACGCGGCGGCCGGTTCATTGCGCCAGCTTGATCCGCGTATCACAGCGAAGCGACCGCTTACTTTCTTCTGCTATGGCGTTGGTGTGTTGGAAGGCGGCGTGCTGCCAGATACCCACCTGGGCCGCCTGCTGCAATTTAAAGAGTGGGGCCTGCCGGTAAGCGACAGAGTGGCGCTTTGCGACTCCCCGGAGGAAGTACTTGCTTACTATCACAAGGTTGAAGAAGACCGACCAACGCTGGGATTTGATATCGATGGCGTGGTGATCAAAGTCAACTCTATGGCGTTGCAGGAGCAACTGGGCTTTGTTGCCCGCGCGCCGCGCTGGGCTGTGGCCTTTAAGTTCCCGGCGCAGGAGCAGATGACTTTCGTACGCGATGTTGAGTTTCAGGTTGGACGTACCGGGGCGATTACCCCCGTCGCCCGCCTTGAGCCGGTCCAGGTTGCCGGGGTGCTGGTCAGTAACGCAACGCTGCATAACGCTGATGAAATCGAGCGTCTGGGGTTGCGTATTGGCGATAAAGTCGTCATTCGCCGTGCGGGCGATGTCATCCCGCAGGTGGTGAACGTCGTGCTTTCTGAACGCCCGGAAGATACCCGCGAAATTGTGTTTCCAGCGCATTGTCCGGTTTGTAACTCTGATGTTGAACGTGTGGAAGGCGAAGCGGTTACTCGTTGTACCGGCGGTTTAATCTGCGGGGCACAGCGGAAGGAATCGCTGAAACACTTTGTTTCCCGCCGCGCGCTCGACGTCGACGGCATGGGCGACAAAATTATCGATCAACTGGTCGAGAAAGAGTATGTCCATACGCCAGCGGATCTTTTCACCCTGACCGCCGGTAAACTGACGGGGCTTGATCGTATGGGGCCGAAGTCGGCGCAAAACGTGGTCAATGCGCTGGAAAAAGCGAAAGAAACCACGTTTGCCCGTTTCCTCTATGCGCTAGGTATTCGTGAAGTCGGCGAAGCCACGGCTGCAGGTCTGGCGGCGTATTTTGGCACGCTCGACGCGCTGGAAGCCGCTTCCATTGAAGAGCTGCAAAAAGTGCCGGATGTCGGCATCGTGGTGGCGACGCACGTGTTTAATTTCTTCGCCGAGGAGAGCAACCGCGAGGTGATTGTTCAACTGCTGGCGCAGGGGATCCACTGGCCAGCGCCGGTGGTCATTAACGCTGAAGAAATCGACAGCCCCTTCGCAGGTAAAACGGTGGTGCTGACCGGGAGCCTGAGCCTGATGTCGCGCGATGACGCCAAAGCGAGACTGACCGAGTTAGGTGCAAAAGTGGCCGGTAGCGTGTCGAAGAAAACCGATCTGGTGATTGCCGGTGAAGCGGCGGGTTCGAAACTGGCAAAAGCACAGGAACTGGGTATTGCCGTGATCGATGAAGCTGAAATGATCCGCTTACTGGGTGCCTGAGATGGAAAAAGAGCAGCTGGTTGACATCGCCAATACTGTGATGCCCTTTGGCAAATATAAAGGGCGTCGGTTGATTGATGTCCCGGAAGAGTATCTGCTGTGGTTTGCCCGTAAGGATGAATTCCCGCCGGGCAAGCTTGGCGAGCTGATGCAAATCACACTGCTGATTAAAACTGAGGGGCTGACGCAACTGGTGCAGCCCCTGAAACGTCCTCTTTAAGCCTTCGCGGCGCGGCTTTTCTGTTGCGCCTGCAATGCGTCCGTCTGTTGCTTGTAGCGACGCGCTAGCACGGCGCACACCATTAGCTGTATTTGATGGAAGATCATCAACGGCAGCACCATCATCCCAATCACCGAAGTTGGGAACAAAATATTTGCCATTGGGATCCCGTTCGCCAGGCTCTTTTTCGAACCGCAGAACACAATGGTGATTTCATCAGCTTTGTTAAAGCCGCATTTGCGCGCAACAAAGACATTTATGCCAATCACGATTGCCAGCAGTATGATGCTGACCACCACGATAAACAGCAGTGAACCCACCCCCACTTTGTGCCAGATCCCGTTAACGACGGCTTCACTGAAGGCGGAGTACACCACCAGCAAAATAGAGGATTGATCCGTTTTCGCGATCCATTTTTTATGTCGAGAAACCCAGTTTCCAATCCACGGACGTGAAAGGTGACCCAGCACGAACGGCAGCAGCAGCTGCAACATGATTTTTCCCACCTGCTCCAGGCTACCTTCTGCGCCGTGCATATTCATCACCAGCCCTACCAGCAGCGGCGAGAGAAAAATACCCAGCAGACTGGAGGCCGAAGCAGAACAAACGGCAGCGGCAACGTTACCGCCCGCCAGCGACGTAAAAGCGATGGCTGACTGCACAGTGGCAGGCAAAATACACAGGTACAGGAAACCGGTGTACAGCATCGGGTCAACGTTGACCGGCGCCCACCAGGCGAACAGAACGCCCAGAACCGGGAAGACAACAAACGTGCTGCACATCACCCACAGATGCAAACGCCAGTGGCTACCACCGGCAATAATGGCTTCACGCGAGAGTTTCGCTCCGTGCATAAAAAACAGCAGGGCAATGGCGGCGGTGGTTAAGCCTTCAAAGAAAGGCACAAAACTACCTTCGGCCGGGAAAAAGGACGCCAGCAAAACAACGGTAATCAGTGTTATCGTGAACGGATCAAGAATACGAAAAAGTTTCATAAAGACTCCTGAAATTCGGTAGTAACATTTTGCTTTTTTCCGTTTGAGAAATAAAATCGATTTATTGCATCCATATATGAATCGAATAGATGAATTACTCTCTGCGTCAGTTGCGTATCTTTGTCACCGTCGCTCAAGCCAAAAGCTTTAGCCGGGCGGGGGATATCATCGGCTTAAGCCAGTCGGCGGTCAGCCATAGTGTCAAAGAGCTGGAAGGGCAGACAGGTGTGCGGTTATTGGACAGAACGACGCGGGAAGTGGTGCTGACGGAGGCCGGACACCAGTTGGCGGCGCGGCTGGAACGTATTCTGGATGAATTGCACAGCACGCTGCGCGAAGCCGGACAGGTAGGAACGCAGTTAACCGGCACGGTGCGGGTTGCCGCCAGCCAGACGATCTCTGCTCATCTTATTCCGCAGTGTATTGCCCAGAGTAATCAGCTTTATCCGGCTATCGATTTTGTGCTGCACGACCGGCCACAGCAGTGGGTGCTGGAGAGTATTCGCCAGGGAGAAGTGGATTTTGGCATTGTGATTGATCCCGGCGCAGTCACCGATTTGCAGTGTGAAGCCGTGCTGTCCGAACCGTTCCTGCTGCTGTGTCGCCAGGATCATCCGTTAGCCCAACGAGAGTGGGTGAACTGGCAGGATTTGTATCACGAACGCCTGGTGCTACAGGATTATGCTTCCGGTAGTCGACCGCTGATCGACGCTGCGCTGGCCCATTTTTCCATTGATGCCAATATCGTTCAGGAGATTGGCCATCCCGCCACGCTGTTTCCGATGGTTGAGGCGGGGATTGGCATCAGCGTGCTGCCCGCGCTGGCGCTCCCCTTACCGCAGGGCAGTCACTTGCAGGTTAAGCGCCTGACGCCGGTTGTTGAACGGCAACTGATGCTGGCCCGACGTAAAAACCGCTCTTTATCAACCGCTGCTCAGGCGCTGTGGGATGTGGTGCGTATGCAGGCCAGTGAATTAACCGCAGCCCGCGCCCGCGATCCGTTGTATCAGTTATAACGCTCACGCTGATGGTTATCAGAGGGGAAATGGTTCTTCTCTGCATAGCAAAAAGGCGCCTTTAGGGCGCCTTTTTACATTGGTGGGTCGTGCAGGATTCGAACCTGCGACCAATTGATTAAAAGTCAACTGCTCTACCAACTGAGCTAACGACCCGAAGTGGTGGGTGATGACGGGATCGAACCGCCGACCCCCTCCTTGTAAGGGAGGTGCTCTCCCAGCTGAGCTAATCACCCACTTCGGTACTTCACATTTTAACAAGAAATTCAGCTGGCGAGAAAGTGGTGGGTGATGACGGGATCGAACCGCCGACCCCCTCCTTGTAAGGGAGGTGCTCTCCCAGCTGAGCTAATCACCCACTTCTCAATTTCTTGTTTTACACGGCGGAGACTACATAAAGTAGTTGGTGGGTGATGACGGGTTCGAACCGCCGACCCCCTCCTTGTAAGGGAGGTGCTCTCCCAGCTGAGCTAATCACCCCCGCTGTGTGGAGTCGCATTATAGGGAGAGTTGAAAATGAGTCAACGCATTTTCTAAAGAAATTGTTCGTTCGTCGTAAATTTAAACAAAACGATCGCAAAACAATCCGTGCGGCATGATTTGTATACGAAAATGGCAAAGCGTAATGTTCCAACCTGAACAACATTGAGGAATCAGACCACGGTGATAGAATACGAGCCTGATAATCTTCCCTGGATTTGCCGGTTGTCGGCATCTTTATAAACGTAAGGCCATTTCATGAAAATCAAAACTCGCTTCGCGCCAAGCCCGACAGGCTACCTGCACGTCGGCGGTGCGCGTACTGCTCTTTATTCCTGGCTTTTTGCACGCAACCATGGCGGTGAGTTTGTGCTGCGTATTGAAGACACCGATCTCGAACGCTCCACTCCGGAAGCTATTGAAGCCATTATGGATGGCATGAACTGGCTGAATCTGGAATGGGATGAAGGCCCGTACTTCCAGACCAAACGTTTTGATCGCTACAACGCGGTGATTGATGAAATGCTGGAAGCAGGCACTGCATATAAATGCTACTGCTCTAAAGAGCGTCTGGACGCGCTGCGCGAAGAGCAGATGGCGAACGGTGAGAAGCCGCGTTACGACGGCCGATGCCGCCACGGCCACGAGCATCATGCTGCTGATGAACCTTGCGTGGTACGTTTTGCCAACCCGCAGGACGGTTCCGTTATTTTTGACGACCAGATCCGTGGGCCGATCGAATTCAGCAACCAGGAGCTGGATGATTTGATCATTCGCCGTACCGACGGTTCCCCGACCTACAACTTCTGCGTTGTTGTCGACGACTGGGATATGGAAATCACCCACGTTATTCGTGGTGAAGACCATATCAACAACACTCCGCGTCAGATCAATATCCTGAAAGCGCTGAATGCGCCGGTGCCAGTTTACGCACACGTATCAATGATCAACGGTGACGATGGTAAAAAACTCTCCAAACGTCACGGTGCGGTCAGCGTTATGCAATACCGCGACGACGGTTACCTGCCGGAAGCGCTGCTGAACTATCTGGTGCGTCTGGGCTGGTCCAGTGGCGATCAGGAAATTTTCACCCGTGAAGAGATGATCAAACTGTTCTCCCTCGGTGCGGTGAGCAAGTCTGCGAGTGCGTTTAACACTGAAAAACTGCAGTGGCTGAACCATCACTATATTAATGCGCTGGCGCCGGAATATGTAGCAACCCATCTGCAGTGGCACATTGAGCAGGAAAATATCGATACTCGCGTAGGCCCGCAGCTGTCAGAGCTGGTTAAACTGCTCGGTGAGCGCTGCAAAACGCTGAAAGAGATGGCGCAGAGCTGCCGCTACTTCTACGAAGACTTTGCCGAGTTCGACGCTGATGCAGCGAAGAAACACCTGCGCCCGGTTGCACGTCAGCCGCTGGAAGTGGTTCGTGACAAGCTGGCTGCGATTAGCGAGTGGACGGCAGAAAACGTGCACCATGCGATTCAGGCAACGGCTGATGAGCTGGAAGTTGGTATGGGTAAAGTCGGAATGCCGCTGCGCGTAGCCGTTACCGGCGCGGGTCAGTCCCCGGCGTTAGACGTTACGGTGCATGCGATTGGTAAATCCCGCAGCATTGAGCGTATTAATAAAGCGCTGGCGTTTATTGCTGAGCGTGAAAGCCAGCAATAAGACTGATTGACCGATGAAATAACGGCAGGAGCGTATCCTGCCGTTTTTTTTGCCTGTTATTCAGACTCATCAATACCCAAACGAGTAAGAAAAGTGCGAATACCTTCGCGCGAAATATACATCGCCAGCTTTTCTTGTTCCGTTGGGGACATGTTGTCCAGTGCGCTAATTATCTGGCGACACGCGTGGCTGCGTACTACGTGGGTGTATTCTGCCAGCGGTTCTTCAGCCTGATAAACTTCAGGAACTTTGCGAAAAGCGGGAATATTGAGCAGAAACGCGCGGACGCTGGAGTCAATATGAATCAGTCTGGCACGACCACCTTTAACGCCGGGAAACTTTTCGGTAGTCCAGTTTTGTTCTCTGATCCAACGATTGACGGTTTGTTTGGCAACCCCGAGACATTCCGCCAGCTCTTCGGTCGTCATTTTGCTGCGTAATTTTTTCATATTATTTGTTTTCGCGGATCCCTAAACGCTGTAATAAACCCGTAATGCCTTCACGCAGGATCAGTGAGGTAAACATTTTCTGTTCTGTCGGCGTCATTTCTTTGGCGAGCCTAATCAGCAGCGCTTCAACAGAGGTATCGCCGGATAACGATAAGTTATCTGACAAACCTTCGGCTGAACGCTCAGCGCTGCGAATGTATTCACGAACTTGTTCGGTGACGTGAACCAACCGGGCTTTACCGCCCTGAACGCCTGGTTTTGGTGATGTCGCCCAACCTTCTTTGCGTACCCATTTATTGATGGTCTGTCGGCTGTATCCGGTCAGATTAGCAAGTTCTTCTGGCGTCATCCGTTCCTTGAACATAACGATTCCCTGAATAGTCGTGGGGTTAATTAGTGGTTCATTTTATAGCACCATTTTAGTAGAAACCGTGACGCGTTTAACTACTGAATGCGAGTTGTTACGCAATGTTCTTCATTTGACTGCTTTTTCAGCGATTGGATTCTATGAGTTAATTTTGCCGTTGACACACGCGAAGGGAATTCATATGATGCCGCCCGTCAACTCGACAAGCTTTACGTAATGGGGCTATAGCTCAGCTGGGAGAGCGCTTGCATGGCATGCAAGAGGTCAGCGGTTCGATCCCGCTTAGCTCCACCAAATTTAATCCCAATGAATTTGGTACGTACGTAAAAGCATCGTGGGGCTATAGCTCAGCTGGGAGAGCGCTTGCATGGCATGCAAGAGGTCAGCGGTTCGATCCCGCTTAGCTCCACCAAAATTTAAACCCTCGCTGAAAAGCGGGGGTTTTTTGTTTCTGCATCCTGCCAGTTCTTACTCTTTATCTCTTCGGTTTGCTGAATCGCAGGCATAAAAAAACCGGGGAGAATATGAATCTCCCCGGTCTTATTACTGCGACGTTGTCTTACGCTTACAGCACCAGTGCGGCGATAGATGCGGACAGTACGCTCACCAGCGTAGAGCCGTACACCAGCTTCAGACCAAAGCGAGAAACCACGTTACCTTGCTCTTCGTTCAGGCCTTTAATCGCACCAGCGATAATACCGATGGAAGAGAAGTTAGCGAAGGAAACCAGGAACACGGACAGGATGCCTTCTGCGCGCGGGGAGAGCGTAGCGGCGATTTTCTGCAGATCCATCATCGCAACGAATTCGTTGGAAACCAGTTTAGTCGCCATGATACTGCCCACCTGCAGCGCTTCGCTGGACGGCACACCCATTACCCATGCAACCGGGTAGAAGATGTAACCCAGGATGCCCTGGAAAGAGATGCTGTAGCCAAACCAACCGGTCACGGTGGCGAACAGGGCGTTCAGGGCAGCGATCAGTGCGATGAAACCAATCAGCATCGCCGCAACGATAATTGCCACTTTGAAACCAGCCAGAATGTATTCACCCAGCATTTCGAAGAAACTCTGGCCTTCGTGCAGGTTAGACATCTGGATATTTTCTTCGCTGGCATCAACGCGGTAAGGGTTGATCAGCGACAGCACGATAAAGGTGCTGAACATGTTCAGAACCAGCGCCGCAACCACGTACTTCGGTTCCAGCATGGTCATGTACGCGCCGACGATAGACATGGAAACGGTCGACATCGCCGTTGCTGCCATGGTGTACATACGGTTGCGAGACATTTTGCCGAGAATATCTTTATAGGCGATAAAGTTCTCAGACTGACCCAGGATCAGAGAGCTGACGGCGTTGAAGGATTCCAGTTTGCCCATACCGTTTACTTTGGATAACAGGAAACCAATCGCGCGGATGATTACCGGCAGTACGCGGATATGTTGCAAAATACCGATCAGGGCGGAGATGAAGACGATCGGGCAAAGCACTTTCAGGAAGAAGAATGCCAGGCCTTTATCGTTCATGCTACCGAAGACAAAGTTAGTCCCTTCATTAGCAAACCCGAGCAGTTTCTCAAACATCTCGGAGAAGCCTCTCACGAAGCCCAGACCGACATCAGAGTTCAGGAAGAACCATGCCAGTAACACTTCGATAACAAGCAATTGAATAACATAACGAATGCGGATTTTTTTACGGTCACTGCTTACCAGCAGTGCGAGTACCGCAACCACGGCAAGGGCCAGGACAAAATGAAGAACGCGGTCCATATTTGCTCCAAATATGAGGCAGGTTTAGTTTTCGTGCACATTCTATGTAACAACCATAAAGAAAACGAGATCAAACACACACTATAATAAGGACCTGTGACGAGATTCAAAATTAGTGATCGGTGATACACTTCCGTTATGTTTAGTATGGAAGTGAAAAGTTATGTCATTGTGCTATTCTCATAACAATAATTAAACATCTCGCCAGTATTTCCAGAATCCTTATCGATCCATAGACAAACGCTATCAGAGAAATCAACGTCACCCATTAAAATGAATTTGATAATCATTCTCAGTAGGCGTAGCTTGAAACATAGCAAAGGCTATGTTTCTGAGGCACTAAAATGACTAACGATCGCGTTGAGAGTAGCAGTGGGCGGGCAGCGCGCAAGTTGAAGCTCGCATTAATGGGACCTGCGTTCATTGCGGCGATCGGCTATATCGATCCGGGTAACTTCGCCACCAATATCCAGGCAGGGGCCAGCTTTGGTTATCAATTGCTGTGGGTGGTGGTCTGGGCAAACCTGATGGCGATGCTGATTCAGGTGCTGTCGGCAAAACTCGGCATTGCTACGGGGAAAAACCTGGCGGAGCAAATTCGCGATCATTATCCTCGCCCGGTGGTGTGGTTCTACTGGGTGCAGGCAGAAATTATCGCTATGGCAACAGACCTTGCTGAATTTATTGGCGCTGCGATTGGCTTCAAACTGATCCTCGGCGTTTCCTTATTGCAAGGGGCCGTACTCACCGGTATCGCGACGTTCTTAATTCTGATGCTGCAGCGTCGCGGTCAAAAACCGCTGGAAAAGGTGATTGGCGGCCTGCTGCTGTTTGTGGCCGCGGCTTACATTGTGGAGCTGGTTTTTTCCCAACCGAACTTCGCGCAGCTTAGTAAGGGAATGGTGATCCCAAGCCTGCCTAATTCCGAAGCGGTGTTCCTGGCCGCTGGGGTGCTCGGTGCGACTATCATGCCGCACGTCATTTATCTGCACTCTTCCTTAACTCAGCATTTGCACGGCGGAACACGCCAACAGCGCTATGCGGCCACTAAATGGGATGTGGCTATCGCCATGACGATTGCCGGATTTGTCAATCTGGCGATGATGGCGACGGCTGCCGCTGCATTTCATTTTAGCGGGCATACCGGTATTGCCGATCTCGATCAGGCGTATCTGACCCTTGAACCGTTGTTGAGTCACGCTGCAGCGACGGTGTTTGGTTTAAGCCTGGTGGCTGCGGGACTCTCTTCTACCGTGGTCGGTACGCTGGCGGGGCAGGTGGTGATGCAAGGGTTTATCCGTTTTCACATTCCGCTATGGGTACGCCGTACCGTCACCATGATGCCATCATTTATTGTGATTCTGATGGGATTGGATCCGACCCGTATTCTGGTGATGAGTCAGGTGTTGCTCAGTTTTGGTATCGCGCTGGCGCTGGTGCCGCTGCTGATCTTCACCAGCGACAGTCAGCTGATGGGGGATCTGGTCAATCGTCGTTGCGTTAAACAGATTGGCTGGGTCATTGTGATACTGGTCGTGGCGCTCAATCTCTGGCTACTGGCAGGCACGGCGATGGGGCTATAATCAACCGTGACTCGCGACGGGTCACGGTTTTATTTGAGCTTTTCCTCTATTATGTGCCCTGCATAATTAACTGGCAGGCGTTCATGAATCACTTTGATCTCTCTTTCCTGAAATATCTCCAGGACAACAGTCCGCTCTCCGTTGAAGAGGCCGTCGAGCGTTTCGGTAAAACGCTCTCCACGCTAAAACGGACAATGAAAGAGCTCAATGAACTTCTGCCAGAAAATGTCCAGCTACATCAGGATAATCAGTTTATTACCACCCGGATTGGCTACAGCGAATACCGACAGTTTTTAGCGCGCGTCCAGTTTAATCGCTATATCACTACGGCAGAAGAGAGGGTGAAGGATCTCTTTGTGGCGCTCTGTTTGCACGATGTGGTGAATAAAAATGATTATTACAAAAAATTTTATGTCAGTGCGGGAACGGTAAAAAATGATAATCCCGTCATGATGAGCCTGGTGCAGGAACGCGATCTGATTGTGCAAAGTATCCCGCGTAAGGGCTCCCGGCTTGCGGGGGATGAGTTCCAGCTACGGCTGGCGGCGTGCATGACGATACTAAAAACGGTCGAAATTGGTGAGGATCACCGACTTATCGCCCACCAGGCCAATGAGCCGACAGGCCGTTCGATTGCCGAACAGTTTCTTCATGAGTGTGCTGCAGAGATAAACCAGGCGGCAGACTATTACGAAGATAAAATCAGTCCGGTCATCGCCCTGGGATATAACGGCAGAAAATACTTACTGGTCTATCTTAGCCTTGCCCTGCACCGTATCCGCAGGGGACACAGAATTACGGAGAGTTCGGCGGCTAAGTTTTTGACCACCTTTCCTTATGGCGTATTGCCTGATGCGGATGAAAATATCTGTCTGGATCTGCTGATTGCTTCACTGACTTTTACTCATCGCCCCTTCACATTATACGACGCCCGGCTGGTCTCTTACGTTAAGCGCACCTGTCACGCTTTAGCCGGATGTCTGGAAAACACCATTCACAATCAGCACGCCTGGTTTGCGGAGATTTATAATTTTATCTATGCCGCCATCATCCAGAATAAATTTCATCTCTGGTTCGATGATAAAAAGCTCCATGATGTCCAGCGACGCTATCCTGAGCTATGGGAACATGTCCAGTATGCGGTGAAAGAGATTGAACATCACTGGCAAACGACCTTTTCTGCTATTCATCTGGCAACCCTGGTGCTGATTATCAAAAAGTATGCGCTCAAAAATCGGGTTGTTGGCGATAAGAAAAAGCGGGTCATTATTGTGACGAACTCGTCAGAGAGTAAGGTCGGCTATTTTAAAGAGATGCTTTTCTCCCGCTTCCATATTGAAATCCCCGCCTGCATCAACATCAATGAGATTGCGCGGCTTCAGCAGCTCGAATTCGACCTGCTGATTACCTTCACAAACAAGATATCGAGTCATCTCCGCTACGCCGGGTTGGATTATGTCAAAGTGAATTTCTGGCTCACGCAGGACGATCTCCTGTTATTACGCGAAAATGGACTTCCCTCCGCGCGCAAAAAAATACCTGCTGAGGACTTTATTCAGCAGGTTCAGGGAATGAGCCAGGAGGCGTTAAAAATTTTTCTTGATACGCATTACAGTGATATTTTTATTTAGCCAGAGGTTGCGAAACGCCGCGACACCAGACGGCTTCCAGGTTTAACTCTGCACCCAACACGAGAATATCGGCATCTTTTCCTGACGTCAGGCTGCCTTTTCTCGCATCAACACCCGCCAGGATAGCCGGATTAAGGCAGGCAATCTGCGCGGCTGAAACCCAGCCTTTTTCCAGCCTGTCGACCACATTTTTCACGGAGTCCAGAAAGCTCATCTCCAGTTTGCACACTTCGGACCACTCCGTGGGTGAAACCGTTCGGGTCTTTCCGCTGTGGTCGGTGATTTCAAGACAATGATTGTGAATGCGAAACGTCTCCTGGCGCAGGTAATGGTGGAATTCAGATCCTTCGGGAAAATCCACATATCCCAGACAATCACTGACCATGACCAACCGGCGATCTTTTTTCAACCGATAGAGAATGTCGAACACTTCTGGTCGCAACGTGATCCCGCTCTGCTTTGCCACCTCGGCATACGTATTCTGATGGTACATCAGCGCCCCCACCACGCCAGGCTCCCGGTGATGCAGCCCGCGCATGGCGCTAAAGGCATGGGTAAAGTGGGTTAAACCGGCTTCAATGGCGAGGGTGGTTTCATCAAAGGTGGCGTCGGTATGACCGGCTGACACGGTGACGCCTGACTGGCGTAAATAGCGGATTAGCGCCAGGGCGCCCGGCAGTTCGGGTGCGAGCGTCATCAGACGGATATTTCCCCTCGCGGCGTGCTGATAGCGTTTGAACCCTTCGATACCGGGTGGTTGAATCGCGTCCTTGCTCTGCATTCCGCTGTATGCAGGGTTAATAAAGGGGCCTTCCATATGAATACCCACCGCTTCGGCACCATCTTCCGCTTTTGCGTCTGCAATCCAGTCCGCGGCGGTGGAAAGACTCTCCAGCAAGAACGTTTCCGGCTGGGTGGCTGATGTTGCAAGCCACGCGGTAACCCCGGCGTTAACCAGATCCCGGCTCATCGCCTGCAAAGAACGGCGTTCACCTCTCCAGGCAAACGACCCTCTCCCCCAGCCGTGAACGTGAATATCCACAAAACCGGGCATCAGCATGGCATGGCGATAATCGACGATTTTTCCGCGTGGCGTACTGTCGAGGCCAGAAATACGTCCGCTTTCAATATGCAGATAGCCGCTTTCGATTCCATTCGGGGTGACAATGCGTTCACTTGCCAGAGAAAGCAGGGGATCAGCCATTGTCTTTCTCCCATACGCGAGCGGCCGTTTCCTCGGCGATTTCTACGCAAAGGCCGATGTAGTGAGCAGGATCCAGCAGCGTATTAATTTCTGAGTCGCTAAAGTGCTGGCGAATAAGAGGGTCATCACGCAGCACATCAGCGTAGGGGATGCCTTCATGCGTGCTGCGCATTGCCAGTTGGTAGACGCGTTCATGTGCGGCATCTTTGCCCAGCCTTTCCACCAGCTGCATCATGATTTTTTCGCTATTAATAAGACCATGCGTTAACTGCACATTCTGGCGCATACGCCCAGGATTGATGACTAGCGTTCGCGTCAACTCTTCGGCTCGCATCACAATCTCAGCCATTAGCTCCATACTCTCCTGGATATTACCGTCAAAGATAAAGTAAGCGGAGCTGTCTGCTTCGAAGGGACGTGGGCTGACATACAGGCAGGAGGTCATTACTGAGTACAATTTCTGCGCGTTGGCGATGATCCCCTTCGCCAGTTTAGGATTCACTTTTTGCGGCATGGTGCTGCTGCCAACGGTGCCTTTAGTAAAGGCTTCTGAAACTTCGGCAAACTCTTCACTTGAGGTCTGATAAACCTCTTCGGCTATTTTGTGTAACGTCGTCGCCAGCAGGCACAAATTACTGATGTATTCAGTGCGGTAAATGCGCGAGTTGCGGGAGGGAATCGCCATTGAATGCATTCCCAGCTTTTGGGCAACGCTATCCTGAACCCGGCGGCCGGTTTCACCGGTTGCGTGGAAGGCGCCCACGGCTCCCCCCATCATCACGGTAAAGACGCGTTTTTCCGCTTCCTGCATGCGCTGCCGGGCGCTCAGTAACTCATCAATCCACACGGCGGCTTTATAGCCCCAGGTGATGGGCAGCGCGTGCTTACCGTGGGTACGTCCGGCCATAATCGTTGCTTTATGGTCAGATGCCATCTTTGCCAGGTTACGCAGAATATCGTCCACAAAACCCTGCATGATGGTATCGAACTGCTTTGCCAGATAAAGCTGTGCTGTTTGCTGAATATTCTGCGTGGTGACGCCGTAATGCACGTATTTTCCGCTTTCACTGTCACAGGCTTTGACCAGCACTTTGATGACCGGAACGAAGCCGTGACCAATCTCGCGCAGCAGGCGTTCCATTTCCGTCAGGTCAATCTTATCCACGTGGCAGTTAGCGGTAATATTGACTGCGGCGCTGGCGGGGATCATGCCGTGTCCGGCCTGTGCCTGAGCCAGGGCGGCTTCAACATCGAGCCATGACTGTACCCGCGCTGGCTGTGCGAGCAGAGATTTCATTCCTCGATCGTCGATCGTTTTGCTTTTTGAATCATACAGTGCACGCATTACTATCTCCTTGAATTTATTTCGCACCGACGAGGCGGTCGTCTACCGCGTTACGGACAAATTCTACGTGTGGGCCGAATACCACATGAACATGGTTGCTGGAGGGGATAAAGGTTCCCAGCGAGCCAGATTCTTTAAGAATGGCCATGTCCATTTTTTTCTGATCTTTCAAATCAATACGTAACCGTGAAACGCAGTTTTCAACGCGCTTGATATTGTCTGTCCCGCCCAGCCCCTGAATCACCAGTTCGGCGACTTTGTCGTACTCTTTATTGTTCAGTAAGGTGCTGTCAGCGATTTCACTCTCGCGGCCTGGGGTCTTAATATCAAATTTACCGATCGCGAAGCGGAAGACGAAATAGAAGACAACAAAGTTAATCACGCCGAGGATAATTAAATTAATCCATTGGGTGTGTTCATACATCAAACCGAAAATACCAAAATCAAAAATGGTTCCGCGAATATAGCCGATGGAGACTTCCAGTAATTGCAGTGGAATGGTCAATAAGCCACAGAGTACCGCATAGACAATAAAGAGTTTTGGCGCGATAAACAGGAAGGAGAACTCCAGCGGTTCGGTAATATTCCCCAGCATGGCGGTCAGCACCACGGTCAGGATCATCCCTTTGGCAAATTTCTTATTCTTGAAATAGGCCATGTGGTACATCGCCAGACCAATCGCCGGAACGCGGAACAGCGTCGTGAGCATTTGTGATGAGGCAAGATAGCTGGTGAGCGTCGGCATATACTCTTTCCAGGCCGGATGGGTGGGACCAAGCTCAAACAGGATTTTATTGATAGCGGGCAAAATACCGACATAGGTCTGCCCGTCAATCAGGTACGTACCGCCTGCCGCGGTGAAACGCACGGTGGAACTGAGGACGTGGTGCAGGCCAAACGGGATCAGCAGGCGATTGAGCGTCATATAGATACCTGCACCAATGTTGGGTGCCATCATTATTGTTGATATGGCGCGCATACCTGCGGTAAACAGATCCCAGATAAAAGGAATGATCAAGCCGACGGGAATGGAAAAAGCAATGGCTAAGATCGCGACGGATTTTTTACCGCTGAAAAAGGCGAAAGCGAGAGGTAATTGCAGCCGGTAAAAACGGTCGGTTATTTTAGCTGCCAGCAGCCCGGCAATAATGCCGCCCAGCGCTTCGATTTTCAGCGTCTGAATACCTAATACCATTCCCTGTCCGACCAAAGCCATATCCTCTTTCGCCAGCGTACCCGCCAGCTTAAGATGCACATGCATGGCGATAAGCAGAGTCAGGTAAGCCACGACGGACGCAAATACAGCAATCCCTTTTTCTTTTTTAGACATACCGTAGGCGACACCCATCGCGAACAGTAAAGGAATATTATTAAAAACGACGCTGCTGATTAATCCCAGAGAAGAGAGAATTGCTCTGAAAATTTCATTGCCCAGAAAGGGGAGTTTATCAATCATATAGCTCTGCCCTAACGCAGCGCTAATTCCCATGACCATCCCCACAGGCGCCAGTACGGCGATCGGTAATAATAGCGATCGACCGAATGTCTGAATTTCATTCTTAAAATTAGCATTCATAAGTTAATCCTGACGTGAATTCTCTTGAGGATAAGATACGTTCAGGAGATTTTTGCTCAAGGGCAAATAGTGAAAAATAAAAAGCGCAGGATTTGACCATAAAAAAGCAGCCTGCAGGTTAATGCTGGTCACTTAAGGATTGATTAGCTGCAAAGGTATTTTTTATTAAAGCGAAACGGATTGAACTGAAAGTCAGCGTACTGAAGCGATCCGAAGGAAGACGACATAAGGCGAATGGATCACGAAGTGACGATTTTTCCTGCCGGAAGCCTGGGTGGCAAGGGAGACGGTGAGCCTCCCTTGCCCGTTACGGGAATGAGGGGTTCAGAGATATAATGAACATACGGTGAACGGAACCCTTTGCCATTGTTAAAAATTCTCTGTTACCACAGGTTCCTTTTCTTAATGACGATGCCCGTGACCGCCGCGCCCACGACCGCGATGGTCGTCACGGTCATTCCAGCCTTCTCGATAGCCGCGTTCATAAGCTTTGCGTTTATCCCAGCCACGATGGTAGCCGTTGTCATGACGCCACCAGCGATTTTTGCGCCACTCATAGTTATGGTGCCAGTAATCCCGGTCGCGCCAGCGGCCGCCATCCCAGTAGTTACCGTAATTATCGCGATCGCCAATTTGCAATTTTATTGATGGCAGCAGGGTGATTTCGCCAGCGTTCGCGGCCAGCGGTGTAAAAGCCATTAAGACTGCCGCCAGAATCAGTGACCTGAACATGTTTTCTCTCCTTCACGATCGAGCCGTAGCCGGCCTGTTAACGTAATATTACGGGGCAGTAAAGCCCCGTTTCATCGCCACAACTCTTAAATCGCAAGTGAGAGCACTTTTTGTTAATAAATGTGTCTTTATTTCAACCGACTCAGAATGGCATCAATCTCCGCGCACTCTTCAGGCGTAAAGTGACGGTTTGCCAGCATGCCGACGGCATCTTCAATTTGCGCCGGTTTACTGGCGCCAATCAGCACAGACGTGACCTTGTCTTCCCGAAGAACCCACGCGAGCGCCATCTGAGACAGCTTTTGTCCCCGTCGCTCTGCCAGTGCGTTCAGCGCTCGAACTTTTTCCAGTTTTTGTGGGGTGATCTGGTCCGGATTCAGAAAACGGCTGGTGCTTGCGGCGCGAGAATCCGCAGGAATACCGTTCAGATAGCGGTCGGTTAACTGCCCGCCAGCCAGCGGTGAGAAGGCGATACTACCGACGCCTTTTTCCTGTAAAAGCGACAGCAGGCTCTCTTCGACCCAACGCTCAAACATAGAATATTTGGGCTGATGAATAAGGCATGGCGTACCTAAATCGTCGAGTATTTCAATCGCTTGTCTGGCAAGTTCAGCCGGATAGTTAGAGAGGCCTACGTACAGCGCTTTGCCCTGACGGACGATATGATCCAGCGCGCGCATGGTTTCTCTGAGCGGTGTTTCAGGGTCGGGGCGATGGTGGTAGAAGATATCGACATACTCCAGCCCCAGACGCTTCAGGCTTTGATCGAGGCTGGCAATCAGGTATTTGCGTGAACCCCAGTCCCCGTAAGGGCCTTCCCACATGGTGTAACCCGCTTTGGTGGAGATGATCAGCTCATCTCGCCACGGTAAAAAATCTTCCTGCAGGATGCGACCAAAATTTCGCTCCGCTGAACCCGGCGGTGGACCATAATTATTCGCCAGATCAAAATGGGTGATCCCCAGATCGAATGCACGCTGTAACAGCGCCCGACTGTTCTCGACCTGCGTGGTATCACCAAAATTGTGCCACAACCCCAGTGATACAATCGGGAGCTTGAGGCCGCTCTGACCGCAGCGGCGGTACTCCATTGTCTGATAACGATTTTCAGCAGCCTGATAAGCCATATAGCCTCCTGTCAGATAAGGTGTGACTTTGAGTGTATACGTTTACACAAGGCCAGCTGCAATTAAATTTAGGGATGAAAACTGTACATCTTGCTTTCCACCCCCTTCACAGCGACTTTCCTGGACAGTCATCACAGTTCTTCGATACTCAACATGAGGTTACCGTCAGAAGGAAAGCTGTCATGCAAACCCCGTATTCCGTTGCTGATTATCTGCTGGACAGGCTGGCAGGCTGTGGTGTTGGTCATCTCTTTGGTGTGCCTGGCGATTATAATTTGCAGTTTCTTGATCACGTGATTGAACATCCCAGCGTACGTTGGGTCGGGTGTGCGAACGAGTTGAATGCGGCTTATGCTGCGGATGGCTATGCCCGGGTATCCGGGGTGGGGGCGCTGCTCACCACGTTTGGCGTGGGTGAGTTAAGCGCGATTAACGGTATCGCGGGAAGTTATGCGGAATATGTTCCTGTTTTGCATATTGTTGGCGCGCCCTGTCGCGGTGCCCAACGTCGTGGGGAGTTGATGCATCACACCCTTGGGGACGGTGATTTTCAGCATTTTTATCGTATGCAGCAGGCGGTGACGACGGCCAGCGCAGTGCTGGATGAACAAAACGCCTGTTATGAAATTGACCGCGTGCTGCGAACAATGCTCATCGAACGCAGACCGGGCTATCTGATGTTACCTGCTGATGTGGCAAAACAGCGCACCACGCCGCCGAATGACATCCTGATTGTTCCTCTGAGCGAGCCAGAAAGCAGCGTGGCAGAAGCGTTTCGCTACCATGCCCGCGAGCGGTTACTGGACAGCCCGCGCGTAGCGCTTCTGGCAGACGTTCTCGCGCAGCGCTTTGGCCTGCAGCCGGTATTGCAACGCTGGATGGCGGAAACGCCGATGGCCCACGCCACGTTGTTGATGGGCAAAGGACTATTCGATGAGCGTCATCCGGCGTTTGTCGGCACCTACAGCGCTGGAGCCAGCAGCGACTATGTACGTCAGGCGATAGAAGATGCCGACACGATAGTGTGTGTTGGCACACAATTTGTTGACACTTTGACCGCCGGGTTTACGCAACAGCTACCACAGGAGCGCACGATTGAGGTGCAGCCACATGCCTCACGGATTGGAAACCGTTGGTTTAACGTCCCGATGGAGCAGGCGGTAACCACCTTGCGGGAACTGTGTCTGGAGATGTCCTTTTCACTGCCGCCAGAACGCCCGCCAGTTAGGCGTATTCAGGTTGAGAAGGGACCTTTGACGCAGGAAAATTTCTGGCATACGGTGCAGCAGTATCTGGCACCCAATGACATTATCCTCGTCGACCAGGGGACCGCTGCATTTGGCGCGGCTGCGCTCACGCTACCCGGTGGAGCGGAGGTGCTGGTTCAGCCGCTGTGGGGGTCTATCGGCTACGCGCTCCCGGCTGCATTTGGCGCGCAAACCGCCTGCCCGGACCGCCGGGTGATCCTGATTATTGGCGATGGTGCGGCGCAGCTCACCATTCAGGAACTGGGCTCTATGCTCAGAGACGGGCAATCACCCGTTATTTTGCTGCTAAATAATGACGGCTATACCGTGGAGCGGGCCATACATGGGGCAAATCAGCGCTATAACGATATCGCTGCCTGGAACTGGACGCAGGTGCCGCAGGCGTTTCGTCGTGAATGTCAGGCGGAGTGCTGGCGTGTGGAGCAGGCGGTACAACTGGAAGAAGTGCTGGCCCGTTTGTCCCATCCGCAACGATTGTCGTTAATTGAGGTGGTGCTACCGAAAGCCGATCTTCCTGAGCTATTGCGCACGGTGACCCGTGCGCTGGAAACGCGTAACGGAGGCTAACTACTTATCGGTACGCTCGGCGACCATTATCGGTTTGCCCGCCAGCAGCAGCCAGGCGGGCAGCATGACGATGCACAGTAGCGGCAGCAGGGTGGAATCTGGCACCACCACTGCTGCCATAAACAGGCTCAGCCAGGCGTCACGGGTGACGACCAGCACCAGTCCAAGAATCGCGCAGGAGACGGTAATGGCCGCAGGCACTGCTTCAACGTGGGCGTGCAGCATCAGGCCAAGCGCGACCCCAACGAATACTGCCGGGAAAATTCGCCCGCCGCGAAAACCACTCGCAGCTGCAACCACTAATGCCGCCAATTTGATCACGGCGAGCATGAAATAATCCGATGCTCCCAGCGTCTGGCTAAATGCCATTTGCTGCATTTCGTCCAGTCCTTTAAACAAGGTAAGCGGTCCGCCGAAAACGCCTAAAATGCCGAGGATTAAGCCGCCAGCCCCAAGAATCAGGACCGGGTGTTTCAATCGATGCATTAAATGGTGTAAACGCGGCAGACACCAGACAGCCACCATCCCGGCGGCAATGGCGATGGCGGCAACGACCGCACCGCTGAGGATATCGATCACGTGCATCTGCGTGTAGTGCGCGATGGGCAGTGAAAAATGGGGGTGAAAAAACAGACTGGTGGTCAGCGAGCCCGCGGCGGCGGCCATTAACGGTGCAAACAGGCGATCCCACAAAGGAACATTGTCCGAGCTATTCAGCGTTTGTGAAAAGACCAGCGCGGCGGCAACGGGGGTGCCAAATAGCGCGCCGATGGTGCCGGCAGAGGCGAGGATGGTCCAGTCCAGCTTAGCAATGCGGGGAAACATACGGCTGCCGAGCGCCACAGCCAGTGCGATATTCACGGTCATGATCGGGTGTTCCGGACCCAAACTGACGCCACCCGCCAGGCCGAGGATGAGCGCTGCCAGCAAGCCCGGAATTGCTGAGGTGGGGACCGGCATTCCAATTAACGGCTCACAGGCAGGATCCGGTCCCGCGTGACCCTGGCTGTAGCGAATAACTAACCCGACCATAATCCCCGTGAGCGTCAGCATGCCGATAATCCACAGCGGAGAGTCCTGGGCAATACCGATGCTAACGGGCAGGCGTTCCCACAAAAATTGCTGTAAAACGGACGCCACTTTCATCACAACGATCAACACCAGGCTGGAGGCAATACCAATAATTAGCGCAGGAGTTGATAGCAAGAGCATCGTTCTGGCTCGTGGATGAAGCATATTCTATTCCTTAAAACAGAGTCATAGACATAGTTTGCACAGCCTGCGCAACCGCATCGCTGCAAATGGTGCTGAAACGATAAAGTAATTATGTGATCTGGATCGATTTTCCACGGGCATCAGCCTTCAGGACGTTGTTGTTATGCCCCCATGAATTTACAGTGTGGCAAAGATTTATTCTGACTTTAGCGGAGCAGTGGAAGAATGACAAAATATGCTTTAGTAGGTGATGTTGGCGGCACCAACGCGCGTCTTGCTCTGTGCGACATTGCCAGCGGCGAGATTTCGCAGGCAAAAACCTATTCCGGGCTGGATTACCCAAGCCTCGAGGCGGTAGTACGCGTATACCTGGATGAGCATAGCGTCAGCGTTGAGGATGGTTGTATTGCCATTGCCTGTCCGATTACCGGTGACTGGGTGGCAATGACCAACCATACCTGGGCATTCTCTATTGCTGAGATGAAAAAAAATCTGGGCTTCAGTCATCTGGAAATCATCAATGATTTCACCGCCGTGTCGATGGCGATCCCGATGCTGAAGAAAGAGCATTTGATCCAGTTTGGCGGTGCGGAACCTGTTGAAGGCAAGCCGATTGCTGTCTATGGCGCAGGTACCGGACTCGGCGTGGCGCATTTGGTGCATGTAGATAAACGCTGGGTGAGCTTGCCTGGTGAAGGCGGTCACGTGGATTTTGCGCCTAACAGCGAAGAAGAAGGGATTATCCTTGAGGTCCTGCGTGCGGAAATTGGTCACGTTTCCGCAGAGCGCGTACTGTCAGGTCCGGGGCTGGTTAATCTGTATCGCGCCATCGTCAAATCAGACGGGCGCCTGCCGGAAAATCTGCAGCCGAAGGATATCACCGGGCGTGCGCTGGCTGATTCCTGTATCGACTGTCGTCGCGCGCTGTCGCTGTTCTGCGTCATCATGGGGCGTTTTGGCGGCGATCTGGCATTAACGCTGGGCACGTTTGGCGGTGTGTACATCGCTGGCGGCATCGTACCGCGCTTCCTCGACTTCTTTAAAGCTTCGGGTTTCCGTGGTGGTTTTGAAGATAAGGGGCGTTTTAAAGCCTACGTACAGGATATTCCGGTATATCTGATCGTGCATGATAACCCGGGCCTGCTTGGTTCCGGTGCGCATCTGCGCCAGACGCTGGGCCATATTTTGTAAGACCAATGCCGGACGGTGCACAGCGCTTATCCGGCTTACATATATCCCGCAAAACCGCGTTTATTACGCGGTTTTTTTATGCCTGCCGCCCGCCTTTCCGACCTTCGTCACATTTCCGAATGGCGGGATTATTTGTCCAGTAAAAGCATTATTTGTCTGATAACGGTCGTTACTTTCCCCGGACCATAATTTCACTCGTTAACTATTACGAGGAAATGATTATGAGCAAAAAACTGATTGCCGTTTGCGCGTGCCCAATGGGGCTGGCCCATACCTTTATGGCGGCTCAGGCGCTGGAAGAAGCCGCGGTTGAAGCGGGTTATGAAGTGAAAATTGAAACCCAGGGTGCGGACGGAATTCAAAATCGCCTGACGGCGCAGGATATCGCAGAGGCAACGTTGATCATCCATTCTGTTGCCGTTACTCCGGAAGATAACGAGCGTTTTGAGTCGCGTGACGTCTACGAAATTACGTTACAGGACGCGATAAAAAATGCAGCCGGCATCATCAAAGAGATCGAAGAGATGGTTGCCGCTGAACAACAATAATTATCGACAGGGAATTACGTATGGCCATTAAAAAACGCAGTGCAACCGTTGTGCCTGGCGCATCTGGTGCGGCAGCGGCAATAAAAAATCCACCGGCCTCCCACAATAGCTTCTGGGGCGAACTTCCGCAGCATGTGATGTCGGGTATTTCGCGCATGGTACCGACGTTAATTATGGGCGGGGTAATTCTCGCCTTCTCGCAACTGATCGCCTATAGCTGGCTCGATATTCCTGCTGACACCGGCATCATGGATGCGCTGAACAGCGGAAAATTCAGCGGTTTTAATCTCTCATTACTGAAGTTTGCCTGGCTGTCGCAATCTTTTGGCGGCGTGCTGTTTGGTTTTGCTATTCCGATGTTTGCCGCGTTTGTCGCCAACTCTATCGGCGGTAAGCTGGCGTTTCCGGCGGGGTTCATTGGTGGACTGATGTCCACTCAGCCCACACAGATACTGAATTTTGACCCAGCGACGCTGCAATGGGCAACCAGTACCCCCGTCCCGTCAACCTTTATTGGCGCGCTGATTATCTCGATTGTCGCCGGGTATCTGGTGAAGTGGATGAATCAAAAAATCCAGTTGCCTGATTTCCTGCTGGCATTCAAAACCACCTTTTTACTGCCCATTCTTTCCGCGATCTTCGTCATGTTGGCGATGTATTACGTGATAACGCCGTTTGGCGGGTGGATCAACGGCGGAATTCGTTCTCTGCTTACGGCGGCTGGAGAGAAAGGCACGCTGATGTACGCGATGGGGATTTCTGCGGCAACGGCGATTGACCTCGGCGGTCCGATTAATAAAGCCGCAGGATTTGTCGCCTTCAGCTTTACTACCGATCACGTTCTGCCGGTAACCGCACGCTCTATTGCCATCGTGATTCCTCCAATTGGCCTCGGGTTGGCTACGCTTCTCGACCGGCGCTTAACTGGCAAACGCCTGTTCAGCGCACAGCTCTACCCGCAAGGGAAAACGGCAATGTTCCTCGCGTTTATGGGCATCAGCGAAGGGGCGATCCCGTTTGCGCTGGAAAGCCCCATCACGGCAATTCCATCCTATATGGTTGGCGCTATTGTCGGATCGACGGCTGCCGTCTGGCTGGGGGCGGTGCAGTGGTTCCCGGAATCGGCCATCTGGGCATGGCCGCTGGTCACTAACCTCGGCGTCTATATGGCGGGGATCCTGTTAGGTGCGGTGATTACGGCGCTGATGGTGGTGTTCCTGCGCAACATGATGTACCGCAAAGGCAAATTGCTGATTGAAAGCCTCTGATTAAAAGGATTGTGACCATGAGCTTACTTGCCTCGCTGCGTGACTGGCTAACGGCGCAACATCTCGATGCGATGCTGCTGTCATCGCGGCAGAATAAACAGCCGCATATGGGGATCTCCAGCGGTTCAGGGTTTGTGTTTATCAGCCATCAAAGCGCGCATATTCTGGTCGACGCCCGTTACTACACCGATGTCGCTACGCGTACTCAGGGCTATCAGATCCATCTACTTGATGGCGCGCAGACGCTGTATTCACGGGTGAATCACATTATTGCTGACGAAAAGCTGCAGACGGTGGGATTTGAAGGCGAGCAGGTAAGCTGGAATACGGCGAATGGATGGTCGGGCAAACTGCGTGCCCGACTAGTGAGTGCCGTGCCGGATGTGCTCCGGCAGGTAAAAACGGCGCAGGAGATAGCCTGCATTCGCGAAGCCTGCCGGATAGCTGACCTTAGTGCTGAACATATTCGCCACTTTATTCAACCTGGCCTCAGTGAGCGCGAAATCGCCGCTGAACTGGAGTGGTACATGCGCACGCGCGGTGCAGACAAACCCTCTTTTGACACCATTGTCGCCAGCGGCTGGCGCGGCGCGCTGCCGCACGGTAAAGCCAGCGACAAGCGTGTCGAGGCGGGTGAGTTCATCACGCTAGATTTTGGCGCGCAGTATCAGGGCTATTGTTCGGATATGACGAGAACCTTTCGCATCCCAGACGCAAACCAGCCAGCGCAAGAAAGCCCGCTGTTTTCCGTGTATCAGATTGTCCTGGCGGCGCAGCGTGCGGCGGTGGCAGCAATTCGACCAGGTCGGCGTTGCCATGAGGTTGACGCCGCAGCCAGGCAGGTCATTACGCAGGCGGGCTATGGCGATGAGTTTGGTCACAATACCGGACACGCTATCGGCATTGAGGTGCATGAAAATCCCCGTTTTTCCCCCACCGACGCGACGCCTCTGGCGGCTGGCATGCTGCTCACCGTTGAGCCGGGTATTTATCTGCCGGGGCAGGGAGGCGTGCGTATTGAGGACGTGGTGCTGGTTACGCCAGACGGCGGCGAGGTGCTCTACACCATGGCGAAAACATTGTTACACACGGGAGAGGCGTAATGGACTTATCGCTACTGAAGGCGCTGAGCGAGGCGGACGCGATCGCCTCTTCAGAACAGGAAGTGCGGCAGATCCTGCTTGAAGAGGCGGATCGTCTGCATAAAGAGGTGCGCTTTGACGGCCTGGGATCGGTGCTGATCCGTCTGAATGAATCAACCGGTCCGAAGGTAATGATCTGCGCGCATATGGATGAAGTGGGATTTATCGTGCGCAGCATTTCCAGCGAAGGAGCGATCGATGTATTGCCGGTGGGAAATGTGCGTATGGCGGCCAGGCAATTGCAGCCGGTGCGGATCACTACCCGTGAAGAGAGCAAAATTCCCGGTCTGCTCGACGGAGTGCGCAGCGGTAATGACGTCAGTGCGCTGCAGGTGGACATTGGCGCGCGGTCTTATGACGAGGTACTTCAGGCCGGCGTACGCCCTGGCGATCGCGTCACCTTTGACACGACGTTTCAGGTTTTGCCGCACCAGCGAGTCATGGGCAAAGCCTTTGATGATCGACTTGGATGTTATTTGCTGGTGGCACTGCTGCGCGAATGGCATAACGCCATTCTCCCATGCGAGGTCTGGCTGGTGGCCAGTTCCAGTGAAGAAGTGGGACTGCGCGGAGGACAAACAGCAGCACGCGCGGTCGCTCCGGATGTGGCAATCGTGCTGGATACCGCCTGCTGGGCCAAAAACTTTGATCATGGTGCGGCCAACCATCGGCAGATTGGTAATGGCCCGATGCTGGTGTTAAGCGATAAATCGCTGATTGCCTCGCCAAAGCTGACGGCGTGGGTTGAAAGCGTGGCCACCGATGCGGGCATTACCCTGCAGCTTGACATGTTCAGTAACGGCGGCACTGACGGCGGGGCGGTGCACGTAAGCGGCACGGGGATCCCCACGGTTGTCATGGGGCCAGCTACGCGGCATGGACACTGCGCGGCGTCGATTGCCGACTGCCGTGACATCATCCAGACGCAGCAGTTGTTGTCGGCTCTTCTTTCACATCTTACGTGCGAAACCGTGGTTCATCTGACGGATTTCAGGTGCTGATTTCGCGCTAATCAGGAGTTGTTATGCTAACGATTCAATTTCTTTGCCCGCTACCCAATGGCCTGCATGCGCGTCCGGCGTGGGAGCTGAAAGAGCAGTGCAGCCGGTGGCAAAGTGAGGTGATATTTCTTAACCATCGCCAGAACGCCAGGGCTGATGCGAAAAGCTCGCTGGCGCTGATTGGCACCGGGACGCTGTTTAATGACAGTTGTAGCTTAACCATCACCGGTCGCGATGAAGAACTGGCCCGGCGAGAGCTGGAGGAGTACCTCCTGCACCGGTTTATTGACAGCGACAGCGTTCAGCCGACGCCGGCGGAACTGGCGGCGCATCCGTTGCCGCGTTCGCTGATTCGCCTCAACCCAGACCTTCTTTATGGCACCGTGCTTGCAGGGGGCGTAGGGGCGGGTTCGCTCACGCTTTGGCAGAGCGATAATCTGGAAATCTATCGCGCGATTGCGCCGAGTGCGGAAGACAATACCCGGCTGGAGCATAGTCTGGCGACGCTTGCCGAACAGCTCAATCAGCAACTGCGCGAGCGTGAGGGTGAGAGTAAAACCATCCTCAGCGCCCATCTGTCTCTGATTCAGGACGACGAGTTTGCCGGGAATATTCGTCGCTTAATGCTGGAGCAGCATCTGGGGTTAGGGGCGGCGATTATCGCCAATATGGAGCAGGTGTGCGACAAGCTGTCGGCCTCCGGTAGCGATTACCTGCGCGAGCGCGTTAGCGATATCCGTGATATCAGCGAACAACTGCTGCACATCACCTGGCCTGAAAGACGTCCGCGCAATGCGCTGGTGCTGAATAAGCCGACGATTCTGGTCGCTGAGGATTTGACGCCCAGCCAGTTTTTAAGCCTCAATTTGCAGCATCTGTCAGGCATGATCCTGGAGAAAACAGGGCGCACCTCGCATACCCTGATCCTCGCTCGCGCGTCGGCTATACCGGTGCTTAGCGGCTTGCCGCTGGAGGCCATTAGCCGCTATGCAGGCCAGCATGCGGTACTGGATGCCCGCTGTGGGGTACTGGCCATCAATCCAGACGACGCGGTTCGCGGTTATTACGCGATTGCGCAGAAGCTGGCCGATGAATGCCAGCGGCGGCAGGCGCTGGATGCCGCCCAGCCCGCGCTGACCAAAGATAATCAGCGTATTGATGTTGCAGCGAATATCGGTACCGCGCTGGAAGCGCCGGGGGCGTTTGCCAATGGCGCGGAAGGGATTGGGCTGTTTCGTACTGAAATGCTGTTTATGGACCGCGACAGCGCTCCCGACGAGCAGGAACAGTTTGAAGCCTACCAGCAGGTCTTATTGGCCGCGGGCGACAAGCCGGTTATCTTTCGCACCATGGATATTGGGGGGGATAAAAATATCCGTTACCTCAATATTCCGCAGGAAGAGAATCCGTTCCTGGGCTACCGCGCGGTGCGAATTTATCCAGAGTTTGCCGGACTGTTTCGCACGCAGCTGCGCGCCATCTTACGTGCGGCAACCTTCGGCAATGCGCAGCTGATGATCCCAATGGTGCACAGCCTTGACCAGATTTTGTGGGTAAAAAGCGAACTGCAAAAAGCGCTGGTGGCACTGAAAGCCGTCGGTTTACGCCATGCTCCGACAATTTCATTGGGGATTATGGTTGAAGTGCCGTCGGTGTGTTACATCATCGACCATTTCTGCGATGAGGTGGATTTCTTCAGTATTGGTTCAAACGACATGACCCAGTACCTGTACGCCGTCGATCGTAATAACCCGCGCGTTTCGCCGTTGTACAACCCGATTACGCCGTCGTTCCTGCGAATGTTGCAGCAGATTGTCCGCGTGGCGCACGAACGCGGTAAATGGGTGGGCATTTGCGGCGAACTGGGGGGCGAAGGACGCTATTTACCGCTGCTACTGGGCTTAGGACTCGACGAGCTGAGCATGAGCAGTCCACGTATTCCGGCGGTGAAAAGTCAGCTTCGTCAACTGGAGGGCCAGGCATGCCGTGAACTCGCCATACGGGCCTGTGAGTGCCGTAGCGCTCAAGAGATAGAAGATCTGCTCAACCAGTTTGCACCGCAGAAAGACGTGCGTCCGCTGCTGGCGCGGGAGAACATCTTTGTTGGTGAATCTCTGAGTAACAAAGAGCAGGTGATTCAGTTCCTGTGCGGCAATCTGGGTGTTAATGGGCGAACTGAACATCCGTTTGAGCTGGAGGAAGATATCTGGCAGCGCGAAGAGATAGTCACCACTGCTGTCGGTTTTGGTGTGGCTATTCCGCACACTAAGTCCCAGTGGATCCGCCATTCCAGCATCAGTATTGCCCGGCTTGCTCATCCCGTTGACTGGCAGTCAGAGATGGGCGAAGTGGAACTGGTTATCATGCTGACGCTGGGAGCTGATGAAGGCATTAACCACGTGAAGGTCTTCTCGCAGCTGGCGCGTAAGCTGGTGAACAAGCCGTTCCGCCAGTCGTTGTTTGCCGCTGAAAATGCCGACAGTATTCTCGCGTTGCTGGAGGCGGAACTGACGTTTTAAGCTTCATTGAAAGAGCGCTCTCCAGCCTGCGACGATCTGGTTGCAGGCTGGATGAACGCGACCGGAAAGCGACATCATCAATGCGGCGCGTTTGGCACCGACAGTTTCCCGGCTCTTAAGAGCGTCATTTCTTGCTTGCAGAGCAGAACCACCGCTTGGCGAGCTTTAACACGGCGGGAGGTAAGGGCTCTTTTCACGGTCTGACGATCCGCACCTGATTCCAGCATCTGAAAACACATCAGGGAGAGTGCACGTCTGTTTTTCATCGCATATTCACTTTATTGAGTAAGCCTGCAGGGGGAGCTACATGCCGTTATTTTACAACGATGCAAACGGATATTACTAACCTGTTGGTGTTGTCTCACTTAACGTGCTGACTGAAAACGTACGCTGTACTCTCCCGGCGTCAGGCCAAACTGACGCCGGAACAGGCGGCAGAAATAATTACTGTCCTGATACCCGCACCGCTGTGCGACTTCGCTAATCGACAGATGGTATTTCTGTAAGATGATGCGCGCCTTCGCCATTCTGACCCACCGCAGGTACTCGATGAACCCCATGGTGCCGTGCTGGGCAAACACTTTTGACAGGTGGTTGGGCGTGATATTAAAAAACTGCGCTACGCTTTCCCGGGTCAGCGGTTGGGCATAGTTATCCTGCACCCAGTTACACATACTGTGATAGAGAAATTCAGCGCGCGGACGCTCTGTGTCAGGGCGGGTATTCACCACGCTACGACACAGATGCAGCAGGCTAAGCACCAGCGGCTGAATAATATCCTGGGCCTGAGGAGAGCGGCTTAAATGGGTTAATGCGGTGAGCATCGCCTCGCCTTCGCCGCGCTGCGGATGTGGTAACTCAATACGGCGGATAGGACGTAACAGCGATGCCGTTCGATTATCGTAAAAAGAGAGCCCCAGCCAGGCCGGAGAAAACACCAGACTCAGTAGCATCACGGGGTTATCGCTGCCGGGCAAATTCGCCGCTTTCGCCGGGATAAACAGCATGTCGCCTTCAGGCAGGCTATGCTGCTGTTTTTCCAGTTGATTACTGTATTCGCCACGCAGCACGATATCGAGGCGCGGAAGGTCAATACACAAACTGCCGGACGGAAACGTGGGGGGCTGGGACGCGAACCACACGCGGCCAAGACGCTGCGGGTTCAATACCAGGCCGCTGAACAGATCGGCGAAAAACTGTTGGTCTGCGGGGAGGCCTGGCTCTTTCATCACTCTTTCTCTGCGCTATAAGTGCATTAACTGCCTGAACTCTTTCACTTTACTCCGACTCACCGGGATTTCAAATTCCAGATCTTTTGTCAAGGCTCAATTGAAATGTCCGTTATCCAGCTCAATTAAAATGACCACTTTGATCTCTCATTCTCTTTACTGATAGACTTTCCTCCGACTGAAACAACAGGATGATTGAGCCCATGCTTCGATACGAGTTAACGCCGAACAATGCAGGTTTTATACTGTGGGGAGATTCAGAAGCCCTGAATGAATTACATGAACTCATTCATTACATCGTGGATGAAAGCCCACTGATTAAAGTTAAAGACGGATTTATGTTATCCCTTGCCTATGATATTCGTAAAGCACGGGAAGGTAATCGTCGTGTTGAGCAACATCAGTATGATCAACATGATACATATAAGCTTTATGGTGTTGAGCTTTTATGGCCTCTGGTCCTGGTACAGTCCTCAATACTCAGAAACTCAATGGGTTATATTCAGACAGACAAAAACCAGCTGTCTGTCATGTATGCCTTTGAATACCTGATAGAATCAGCATTAACAGAGTCTGAGAGAACAACGTCGAATGATATTATGCTAACAGTAAAATATGCATCAGACTCTGATTTTAATTTCATTGAGGATAATATTGACAGCAGGTGCTGCTATTTTATCAGCCTATCTCCGGAGCAAAGAAAAAAGCAGTTAATCAGTATTGTTCGTTCTTTTCATTCATTATGGGGTAAGTATGCCCGTGAAAAGCAGGACATAAAGATGCTGAACGAAATGAATAATACATCATGGGTCTGGCCGGACAATATCAACTGGTGAGCAACCACTGTCCGGCCAGTGAGTACCATCAGCGGGCTCTTTTACCAAAAATGTCCTCTGAACGTGACTGAAGCTGTTTGAGTGCTTCGAGCATGTCATCATTATCCAGTGAGCGCTGGGATTTCTTCCCTTCCTGCTTTGGCCGTCGTCGGGAAGGGCCATCTCCAGCGGGAATTGACTGAGAGCGCGTGTTATCCCGCTTGCTCTGCACCAGACTGATAAACTCCAGGGTTCGGCCAAGACGCTTGTTATCGACAATCGCGCCCTGGTCGATTTCTGACAGTCGGTCGTAGGTAGAGTAGGGAAGTAGCGTACCGTTCAGGCGCAGCTCTTTTCTGCCATCAGGATAGTGATACACATCGATATATTTACCTATTGCACGGCGACTCAGTTCGCTGTCTTCAATCAGGTACAACATTTTATCATATTGTATCGTCAACGATTTTGAGACTTTACGTTTTTCACGAACAGTGAAAATAAGCCCCAGGTCCTCATCATGTTCTACAGCACGGTGTACGTCAAAATCATGTCGCGGTACTTTGCCAAAACGGCGGTTATAGTCAGCCATATAGGCCTCAGCGAAGTCATTTGCAGCCTCCATTGAACAAATGCCCTGTAACCGCAGCTCTTTGACCAGACGATCCTGTAAAGTGAGGTGAGCTCGTTCTACACGCCCTTTGGCGGGACTGGTTTCTGCACAGATAGTCTGGATGTTCAGTTCATGCATGGCTCGCCCAAACTGAGTATGCCCGTCTCCGCCTGTGGCGTGTTTATTGTTAACACGAAAAACACCGGCTTTATCGCTGTACAGTGCCAGCGGTTTACCATGCTTATCGATATAGCGCCGCGTGGCTTCGAAGTAAGAAAACGTGGACTCCGATTTAACAAACAACAGTTCCATCAGTTTGCTGGTTGCATCATCAACATAGACCAGCGCGGTGCAGGCCGGGCCACGGCCTTCAAACCAGTCGTGATCACAGCCATCTATTTGTATCAGCTCACCAGTACACGGACGCCGGTACCGTGGTTGAGGGATCCTTGCGGCACGTTGTTTACGGGGAACCCATAAGCCAGCCCGCACCATGATGCGCCGGACAGTTTCTTTGCCAAGAAACAGTCCGTGGAGTTCTTCGAGCTTTTCACGCGCCAGAGTCGGACCGAAATCAGCATAACGCGTCTTGATCAGTTCCAGAGCCTGATCTGCGAGCCCGGGTGGCAACTGGCGGTTACCACGCATGCCACATCGTCTGCTGGCCATACCAAGCGGTCCGCCTTCACGGTAACGGGCAAGAAGTCTGCGGCATTGCCTGTCGCTGATACCGAGGTGCTCGGCCGCACGGCGCGTTGTGATGCGACGTTCAATGACGTCCTGTATAATCTTGATCCGGTTGATCTCTTTCAAAGTAAACACTCCTGAGCTTTCTGCGCTCATGATATGCCTCCCGGTAGTTTAAACGGACCAGTGAAGCTTACCATAGCGCGGACATCTGAATTGAGCCACAGGCGGACATTACTATTGAGCCATTACATCTTTTAAGCGCAAAATGTAGGTGTTGTTAAACCAGGGTTCGATCTCGCGGATTTTATTCAGATTCACACAGAACGAGCGGTGGCAGCGGAAGAAATGCGAAGCAGGCAATTTGCTGCAAAATTCAGTGATGTTCATCGGCATCACGTACGATTCGCGCCGGGTGTAGACAAACGTCATCTTTTCATGGGCTTCTGCGTAGTAGATGTCGTTGATCGGGGTCACGATGATCCGCTCATCTTTGATCAGATTGATTGTATCGTTTTCGCGGGTCACCGGACTGGCAGGCGAAATTCCCGTTTGCTGTTGCTGCCAGGCTGCTTCCAGCTTTTGCAGCATGCCGACGATGCGTGATTCCTGATACGGCTTCAGGATGTAGTCAAAAGCCTCCAGTTCAAAGGCTTCAACAGCGTGCTCTTTCCACGCGGTAATAAAGACAATAAAGGGCTTGTGCGCGAACTGGCTGATGTTTTGCGCCAACAGGACGCCATCCAGCGAGGGAATATTGATATCCAGAAAAATGGCGTCAACGCGGTTGTGCTGGAGGTATTTCAGCACGTCCAGACCGTCGTCAAATGTGCCGACAATCTCCATCTGGCTGTGCTCTTTTATCAGCCAGCTAAGTTCCTGTTGGGCCAGGAATTCATCTTCAACAATGATGACTTTCACGACTTCACTCCTGGTTAAAGCAACAATGTGGCCGGTGCGGCTGCGGGCGAGTGCTGATTAGGCACATAAAAGGCAATCTCAGTGCCTGGCTCCAGACGGCGGATATGGAGGCCCTCGCCGTAGAGCAGCTTAACGCGATGATGCACATTCAACAGACCAATTTTATTGCCCGGCATTTCATTGGATTCGACCCGTTCAATCACTTTTGGATCGATACCGTGGCCCGTATCCCGCACGGCAATTCGTACCCGATTACCGCACTCCGCAACGCTGATGGTGACCACCCCTTTTCCTTTGCAGGACTGAATCCCATGGACGATAGCGTTCTCTACCAGCGGCTGAATCAGCAGGCTGGGAATATAACAGCTTACCTCTTCATCGATATCATAAATAACCGTCAGCTTGTCGCCAAAACGGGCCTGTTCGATGGCGATGTAATCCTTGATTTGATACAGCTCTTTTTTGATGTCGATCTGCTCATCGTCTTTTAATTCAATATTATAGCGAAGATAGCGCGATAAATTAAAAATCAGCTGGCGCGCTGTGTCTGGATTCAGTCGCACCGACGATGAAATTGCGTTCAGGGCGTTAAACAGGAAATGGGGATTTATTTTACTTTGTAGCGCACGCAGCTCTGCCTTATTTGCCATTTCGCGTAGCTGCTCCGCCCGGGAGACTTCCAACTGAGTCGAGATAATTTGCGACAGGCCGATGGCCATTTCTTGTAGCGAGGAGGTTATCTGGTGGGCGTGACAGTAGTAGATTTTTAGCGTACCGGTGACAACACCTTTCTCCCAAAGCGGAATCACCAGCATGGAGTGTATTTCCGGCGTACGGTGCGCTTCATCATTGTTTTTAATGATAATTTTTCCGTAATTGATCGCCTGTTGCGTAGTCGGACTGACGAAATCATCATTATCGCGGTAGTTAAGTTCACCCACGCCAACGTAGGCCAGCACGTGCTGGGTGTTGGTAATAGCGACGGCATCAGCATGGATATCATGGCGAATAATTTTGCACACCTGGCGAAGCGATTCGCTATTGACCTGGCGAAAAAGCGGCAGAGTTTTGTTGGCGATATCCAGAGCCAGCTTAGCCTGCTTCGCGGCGCTGGCTTCTTTCTCGCCTTCCACGCTTTGCACCAGCATGACGATAAAACCAATGCAGACACTACCAAGAATCATTGGGATGCCGATCTTCGAGACGATATCCAGCCCCAGTTCGGTGGTGGGCGCCCAGGCGACGACGAGGATCATGGTCAGAGATTCGCACAGCATTCCGCCTAAAATACCCGCACGCCAGTGTTGCGCTTTGGGGATCCTACGGTTGATCCAGCCGGCAATGCAGCCTGCCAGAATGCTGGTGATAAAGCAGGGCAGGGCGGTTACGCCGCCGATGTCGATCAGGTAGCGGTGGGTGCCCGCGATCAGGCCTGTAATGATACCGACCCAGGGACCGAACAGAATTCCCCCTGACATGACGGCGATAATACGTACGTTAACCAGTGAGCCTTCAACCGGTACGCCGGACCAGGTACTGAACAGGGCAAACATTGAGAAAATCGCGGTAACGGCGAGCAGCTCTTTCGGGGAGTGGGCTGACTTGTGCAACAGTTCGCGAAACAGGCGGATACGAATCAGGAAAAACAGACAGAACAGCATCAGCGCTGCCCGGTCGAATACCGCCAGCAGCATATTGAATATTTCGTGCACGGGTGACTCTTGCGCAAGGGTTAAACCTCTATGATAGGTAACCTGAGGCTGGATGACCAGCACCCGCGCAGCCTGTGGCTAATGGGGAAAAACCTTAGTATTAAAAGGGGATTGTTGCATGATTGTTGTATTTACAATGCCTGTCCTGTCAACGGAGCGCGCAAAGTAATATGTTTAACAATAAAATGTTAAATGGTGGTAATTTTAAGCGGAGTGTGAAAAATTTTATTTCCTCATTTTTTCTGGATATTCCTCTTTTACCTCAATAAAAAATATTTTGTTTTGCCTCTCGACAGAAGGAAATTATTCAGGCTATTTTCTAAACGTGCCACCATCGTGGCAGCGTCGCTCGGACGGTCCGGGCGCTAACGTTAATCTGAGGATATTATGGCTGACTCCCGCCCTGAACGTCGCTTTACGCGTATTGATCGCCTTCCCCCTTACGTTTTTAACATTACTGCTGAACTGAAGATGGCTGCGCGTCGGCGCGGCGAAGATATTATCGATTTCAGCATGGGGAACCCGGATGGGGCCACGCCTCCTCACATTGTCGAAAAACTCTGTACCGTGGCGCAGCGCCCGGATACGCACGGTTACTCCACCTCGCGCGGCATTCCGCGTCTGCGTCGGGCAATTTCCCGTTGGTACCAGGAACGCTATGACGTTGAGATCGATCCGGAATCCGAAGCGATTGTGACGATTGGCTCGAAAGAAGGATTGGCGCACCTGATGCTGGCCTCGCTGGATCACGGCGATACGGTCCTCGTACCGAACCCGAGCTATCCGATCCATATTTATGGCGCGGTGATTGCCGGCGCGCAGGTACGCTCAGTGCCGCTGGTCGAAGGCGTCGATTTCTTTAATGAGCTGGAGCGCGCGATTCGCGAAAGCTACCCGAAACCGAAGATGATGATCTTAGGTTTTCCCTCCAACCCGACTGCGCAGTGCGTCGAGCTGGAGTTCTTCGAAAAAGTTGTGGCCCTGGCTAAACGCTATGACGTGCTGGTGGTTCATGACCTGGCCTATGCCGATATCGTCTACGATGGCTGGAAAGCGCCGTCGATTATGGAGGTACCGGGCGCTCGTGATGTCGCGGTGGAGTTTTTCACCCTATCGAAAAGCTACAACATGGCGGGCTGGCGTATCGGTTTTATGGTAGGTAACAAAACGCTGGTGAACGCGCTGGCTCGCATTAAGAGCTATCACGATTACGGAACCTTTACTCCGTTGCAGGTTGCAGCAATCGCCGCGCTGGAAGGCGATCAGCAGTGCGTGCGGGATATTGCTGAGCAATATAAACGTCGTCGAGATGTGCTGGTTAAGGGGCTGCATGAAGCCGGGTGGATGGTCGAGATGCCCAAGGCCTCGATGTACGTTTGGGCGAAAATCCCAGAGCAATATGCCGCGATGGGCTCACTTGAATTTGCCAAGAAACTGCTGAACGAGGCGAAGGTATGCGTTTCGCCGGGGATTGGTTTTGGTGATTATGGCGATACGCACGTGCGCTTTGCGTTAATTGAAAACCGCGACCGTACCCGCCAGGCGATCCGTGGCATCAAAGCAATGTTCCGCGCCGATGGCTTACTGCCTGCCAGTGCAAAATCGGCCACTGAAAGTACCGACTAACAACACGTTTTCCCAAAAGCAAACAGGAGCCATCAGGCTCCTGTTTTTTTTGCTGCGTCTTTTAATTTAGATCATCAGGGCGAAAGTACCGGCCCAAACGATGACCATAAAAGAAATGCCCATAAAGAAATATTTCACTTTTCATCTCTCCGCGTACCTGAGGTACGTCTAAATGAACATATGCTAACCTGACAGAGAGCTGATGCACGCGTAAACGAAATGGAGAATTCCCTTCGTTTGCTTGTCTGCATCACCTCAGAATTCTGAGCTTTTATGCTCCAGACGGCGCTAATGTACGCCTAAAAATGAGGTGAGACAAGAGGCATTTTTTTATTTAATTTTAATAACTTACAAGTGTCGTGATTCGGCGACAGTTTAATTTCTGTCGGTAATAAATTGCTATTGAGCGACGAAATGTTTACTCGGAGAATTCTCATATCTCCATGATGTTAATGCGGTTAATTTTTCGCGGAATGAGATTATGAAAAGGTTAAAAATGACCAGATTAATGATGTTAGCACTCGTTCTTACGCCAGTGACGTCGATGGCGGCCTCGCCGATGGCATTCAATTTCAGCTGCGCAAGTATTGGTGGTGTGAATAGTGATGGTAAAGGCAATATCTGGATTGATGGCACTAAGGCGACGGTAAAGGCCTTCAATGAAAATTACTGGGAAGCAAAAAGCGGTAACAATACCGTGTCTATCTCCCGTAAAGATGACGGGAATCCGGACGTTTCCTGGACCGGGCCTAATCGTAAGCACGGGATTTGCCTGCCTGAAGACAATATCGACTTTTCAGGGGCAAAGAAATCGACCAGCAACGGCCCTTCTTTTTCCTGTTCTGCGGTAGCAAAGGGCAGTATCGAAGAGGTTATCTGTCAAAGTCCTTCGCTCTCAGCCATGGATTTGGCATTGAACGGGGCCTACAAGCAGGCGCTGGTGAAATCGAGTAATAACCCGACGCTCAAAGCAGAGCAACGCGGCTGGGTGAAAGGGCGTAACGAATGCTGGAAAGAGCAGGATAAGCCAGCGTGTATAGCCCGTAACTACAATGAGCGAATGGCTGAATTACAGAACAAGTGGGGCGTGAAGTAATTCAGGCGCAGAAAAAAAGAAAGGCCTTTCGGCCTTTCTTTTTAGATGTACAACGAGGCTTCACCCATCGGGCGAGTTTTGAAGCGACGGTGGATCCAGAGATACTGCTCGGGTGCGCGCATGATCTCTTTTTCGATAATTTTGTTCATATACGCCGCTGCCTGGCTTTCATCTGTTGGATAACCTTCCATTTCTGGCGTGATGTACAGGCGGTAACCGGAGTTATCTGCTTTTCTCACCATGGTTACGGTCAGCATCGCTGCGCCCGATAAGCGTGACAGCACGTAAGTACCGTTGGTGGTCGCGACGTTTTTGACTGCGAAGAAGGGGGCGAATGAACTCCCTTTACGACCGTAGTCCTGATCGGGGGCAAACCATACCGCTTCCCCTTTTTTCAGGGCGCCGACAATACCGCGCAGATTATTTCTGCCGATCATGGCCTTGTTGGAGCGCATACGACCGCGGGTTTGGATCCACTCCATCAACTTATTATTGTGCGGACGATAGGTTGCCATCATCGGTTGGCAAAGTCCCATTACGCGACCACCCAACTCGAGTGACATAAAGTGTACGCCTACCACCATCACGCCACGGTTTTGCATCTGTGCGCGTTGCAGGTTGTCCAGCCCTTCTACATCAAACCATTTGCGTACCCGGCGATCCGGCCAGAACCAGGCCATACCCGTTTCAAGCAGCGCCATGCCGAGTGAACGGAAGTTCTCATCGACCAGTTTGTCTCTTTCTTCTTGCGACAGATTTGGGAAACAGAGTTCGAGATTTTTATGAGCAATAGATTCACGGCGCTTTAAAAATGGACGAGCCAGCGTTCCTGTACGGGTACCAAGAAAACACAATACGGGATAGGGAAGCTGTACCAGTAACCAGAGCACACCGACGCCAAACCATGTGAGCCAGTAGCGCGGATGCAAAAACGCGCGTGAAAATTTACATTGGGGGAACATAAGCACCTGTTGTTGATACGAAATAGGTGTATCGCGAAGATTCTTTAGTCTGCCGCTTTACAGTCTGTACTGATCGTTAGGCCGCCATGAACGACATTGGTTCCTGTAAAGAGTGTAAAACTGAGTCAGGACAAAACCAGGAAGGGGCATGAATGATCGGACGCTCAATGTACACCCGAATATTAATGTCAGCCAGAAATAATTACTCAAGATGCGTAAATGTTTTTACGGCGATTAAGGTCAAAAATGAGTCGATATATAATGTGTTGTTTTTATGACGATTAAATAAACGGCTGTCGAATAAATTAGTAGTCAGCGATTGAGTGATTTTTGTAACGAAAATGTTGCTTAAATTGCGAACCATTGGGAATTGTCTTAGAATATAAACTCAAGGGAGTGTAAGGACTTACGTAAATTTTTACGGCAAACAGGAGGTATCGCTATGTTCTATTTTTGGATCTTTCTCGCGTTGAGCATTCTGAGCGTCAGTTGCTATATCTGGCAGGTTATGGGGACTGCGGCGTCAATAAGTGCTTTTATCGGCATGGCCATACTCACGGCATTAATTTACGTTTTTACTATGCAGTTGACCAATGGTAACGAGATGGTTACCGGATTATTCCTTTTTCTTGCCCCAGCATGCGGTTTGATCATCCGCTTTATGGTGGGTTACGGTAAGCAATAAATTATCACGTTGAGCTATTTATTCTTTATCTGAATGTATTGAAGTGCCAGCATCGCTGGCACTTTTTGCGAGACTGAAATCGGCTACCGGGCATCAGCCAACTGGAGTGACGCTTCCTCTTGCTGAGCGTTTTTCCGCTGTTGTTCGAGTTCCAGCGCGCCGCGATGAGAGAGGTAGCAGAACAGGATGCAGCAGACAATCCCGCCCATCAACAGATAGAAGCCGCCATGCCATCCCATTTTATCGACCATCACGCCAAACAGGCTGGTTCCCAGCGATGCGCCAAAAATGTAGCTCATGAATCCGCGTAACCCTACCGCAGAACCTACTGCGAAGCTGGGGACGATTTCCATGGTCTGAACGGAGGCCAGGAACTGCGGAACATAAATCAGGCAACCCACGATGGCGGCAAAAATAGTGACCATCAGCAGCGATTCACTTTTCCAGTAACCGATCAGGCAGACGAAAATCAGCGCCATACAGATCATGGCCAGCGGCATGCGACGGCCTTTAAACAGTTTATCGGTGAGCCAACCCGCCAGTAATGTGGAAGGAATTGCCGCCCATTCGAAAAACAGAAAAGCTATGCTCATTTGCTCTTTCGAGAAATGTTTTTCGGTTAATAAATAAATTGGCAGCCAGCTAATCATACCAAAACGCACCATATAGACAAAGACGTCTACCAGTGAAACATACCAGGCATTCTTATTACGCAATACATAGGTGCAGAAGATCTGGAAGGCACTCATATTTTCTGGCGCCTGGACAGCGTGTCGGGAATTTAATACGACTTTTTCTTCCGGCATCATTTGTTCCAGAGCCGGTAAGCCCTCCTGACGCGGTGAACCTTTCCCCAGCATCAGCACAATAAAAGCAAACAGTACGGCAACACAGGCCGGAACAATATAGCTGGCGCTTTGCCAGTGTTCGCTCCCCAAAATGGCAAACGCGGCGCCAACAATCGGGGCGACAATACCACCGCCAACGTTGTGTGAGATATTCCAGAATGCGCCAACGCGTCCACGTTCTTTACGTGGAAACCAGTTAGCGATGGTAATAAATGAAGGGCCAACGCCCATCCCCTGAAACAAACCGTTGAAAACGACCAGCGCGGCAAATATCCAGAATCCGGTACTGAACCCCAGGCCTACGTTGACGATAGCGCACAGGATCAGGCCGCATGCCATGAAGACTTTCGGGCTGGCCTTGTCTGCCAGACTGCTCATAATGCCTTTACTGATCCCATAGGCAATAAGCATGCAGCTGCTGAGTAAACCAATCTGCGTAGCGCTGAGATCCAGATGCTCCTTCAGGTATGGAGTCGAAAGCGTGAAGTTATTGCGCACAATATAGTACGCAAGATAGCCAAGAAATACGCTGAGTAATGCCTGAATGCGGTATCGGCCATAAGTTGCCTGGACTTTCTCCGCCGGGACTTTATTCGCCGCTGGTCCTGCCTTAAATATTGATAACATATCATCACCTAATTTTTTATTGATGTGAATATCAGGATTTTTCGCAGTGAAGAGTGAAATAGACGGCGAAGAAACTCAAGTTGATGAAATGTGTCACTATTGACTCAATTTTCGGGCGGCGTGGCAGATTTTGACTCTTTTTTAATAATGGATTTTCAATTCTATTCTTTCACGGGAATTTTTATCATCGGCGTGTGCGGGTATTAACAAATTCAGACTGCATTTTCGGGTATTCTTTACTGATGTCGTCACTTTCCGTTTGGTTATTCTACGAATAACCTTATTCTTCCCCCCAGCGGTGATAAACGGGTAAGTTTTGTCTCAATATTATTTTTTGTACATGTTGGTATTTATGAACGGGATCACAAACAGACTGTTGGGCCGGGGGCGTTTTTGGGCATTCTTGCTCTGTTTTATGTCGCTGTCGGCGAGCTGCCAGGTCCTGGGTAAAGAGCTGGTGATGGCGACCACCTTTTCCCCAGGGGCCACGGCCTGGATTATCCAGCGCTGGCAGACGGAGCCAGGGTCAGTGATGATTCGCACGTTAAACCGGACCAGCGGTTCGCTGGAACAGTTGCTGGATACTGCGAATGCGGAAAACGTCGATCTGATTTTGACCTCATCACCCATGCTGTTGCAGCATCTTCAGGAGCACCAGAAGCTGGCGCCTTTCGATAATGCGCTGCCTGAAAGCCAGCGGCTGGTGCCAGACTCGATTCGCTCGACCTCCGTGGCTGTGGCGATATCAGGGTTTGGCCTGTTGATTAATCGTTCTGCGCTGGCGGCGCGGCATCTTCCGCCGCCTGCCGACTGGGGGGATTTAACGCAGCCTAAATATCAGAACGCGCTGTTGATGAGTAGCCCGTCGCGTTCCGATACCAACCACCTGATGGTTGAGTCGCTGCTGCAACAGAAAGGGTGGGAAGAGGGCTGGGCGACGCTGTTGGCCAGCGCCGGTAATCTGGTAACGATTTCATCACGCAGTTTTGGCGTGGCCGACAAAATTAAGAGCGGTCTGGGCGTGGCGGGGCCGGTTATTGATAACTATGCCAACCTGTTGCTTAACGATCCGCACCTTACTTTTACCTATTTCCCTCGCTCGGCGGTGTCACCCACCTATGTTGCCGTACTCAAGAATAGCCAGCACCCCAACGAAGCGCGTCGCTTTATCCGCTATCTGTTAAGCCCGGAAGGACAGCGGATCCTTGCGGATGCGAACACGGGGAAATATCCGGTCACGCAGCTCGCGCCTGATAACCCACGCGCCGCTCAGCAGGCTATTTTGATGAGCCAGCCCGCGCTTAATTATCGGCTGATCCTTAAGCGGCAACAGCTGGTGCAGCGGATGTTTGATACCGCCATCAGTTTTCGACTCGCGCAACTGAAAGATGCCTGGCGGGCGCTATACAGTGCGGAAGCGCGCCTGAAACGCCCGCTACCCGAAATCAGAGCATTACTGACCAGCGTCCCGATAGACGCCAGAAGTAGTGAAGATGAGGCCTGGCTTGCGCAATTTGAGAATAAAAGCGTAGCCGAACAGCAGATGATGGAGTGGCAGCTCTGGTTTCTTAAAAATCAGCGTCAGGCGATATCCAAACTGGAAGAGTTAAAATGAAAGGTGGTTCGATACTGCAACGCCTGCGCCAGCTCAGCATCAGCAGCAGCCTGCGGGGAGCGTTTCTGACGGGCGCATTACTGACGTTGAGCGTAAGCTGCGTCAGTTTGTACTCCTGGCATGAGCAGAGCTCGCAGATACGCTATTCACTTGATGATTACTTCCCGCGCGTACATTCCGCTTTTTTGATAGAAGGAAATCTCAACCTGGTTGTGGATCAGCTTAATGAATTCCTGTTGGCCCCCAACACCACGGTGAGGCTGCAACTGCGCAATCAAATTATTTCTCATCTGGACAAAATTGAGGTGCTGAGCCGGGGATTACAATCGGCAGAACAACAGCAGTTGGCGGTGATTTTGCAAGACAGCCGGGCGCTGATGGCGGAGCTGGACCGGGTGCTCTACAACATGTTCCTCGTGCGCGAAAAGGTGAGTGAACTCTCCGCGCGCATCGACTGGCTACATGATGATTTTACTACCGAGCTGAATTCGCTGGTGCAGGATTTTACCTGGCAGCAGGGGACGTTGCTGGATCAAATTGAGGCCAAAAACGGCGATGCAGCGCAGTATCTCAAACGTGCCAGAGAGGTACAAAACGAGCAGCAGCAGGTTTACACCCTGGCAAGAATTGAAAATCAGATCGTGGATGATTTACGCGACAGGCTCAATGAACTGAAGTCGGGTAGCGACGACGGAATGCTGGTGGAGAATCATATCCGCTATCTGGAGAACCTGAAGAAAACGGCGGATGAAAATATCCGTACCCTCGATGACTGGCCCAGTACTATCACCCTGCGGCAAACCATTGATGAGTTACTGGAAATCGGGATGATGAAAAATAAAATGCCCGATACCATGCGCGATTATGTCGCCGCGCAAAAAGCGCTCGTTGATGCTAACCATGCCAGAGAGGCAACGCTCGGGCGCTTTCGGACACTGCTTGAGGCGCAGTTGGGGAGTAGCCATCAGCAAATGCAGATGTTTAACCAGCGGCTGGAACAAATTGTTCGCGTCAGCGGTGGACTTATTCTGCTGGCGACGCTGCTGGCGCTACTTCTCGCCTGGGGGCTCAACCATTACTTTATTCGTTCCCGTCTGGTGAAGCGTTTTACCGCACTCAACCAGGCCGTGGTGCAAATTGGTCTTGGCAGAACGGATGCCACCATCCCGGTTTATGGGCGCGATGAGCTCGGGCGCATCGCAGGATTGCTGCGCCATACTCTGGGCCAGTTGAGTGCGCAAAAAAATCAGCTGGAGCAGGAAGTGACAGAGCGCAAGGAGATAGAGTCCGATCTCCGGGCAACGCAGGATGAACTGATCCAGACGGCAAAACTGGCAGTGGTGGGACAGACCATGACCACGCTGGCGCACGAGATTAACCAACCGCTGAATGCGCTGTCGATGTACCTGTTTACGGCGGGAAGGGCAATTGAACAAGGACAATCCGCTCAGGCCAGAAGTACGTTAACCAAAGCGGAGGGGCTGATTACCCGTATTGATGCCATTATCCGTTCGCTGCGTCAGTTTGCACGTCGGGCCGAGCCGGGCGCGCCTTTGCATCCGGTCGATCTGCGACAAACATTCAGCGCCGCCTGGGAACTGTTGGCCATGCGGCATAAGCCTCAGCAGGGTACGCTGACGCTTCCAGCCCAGAGTGTATGGGTGACAGGTGATGAAGTGCGTATTCAGCAGGTGCTGGTAAACGTACTGGCAAATGCGCTTGATGCCAGTCCGACTGGCGCGCAAATAGAGGTTCACTGGCAGGCTGAGGGCAGCCGATTGTGCGTCTTTGTCTGCGATAACGGCCCCGGCTGGCCTGAGGCGTTATTGCCATCACTGTTAAAGCCGTTTACCACCAGTAAGGATGTGGGGCTCGGTATTGGCTTATCGATTTGTGTATCGTTAATGGGGCAAATGAACGGCGAGCTGCGCCTGGCATCGACACCGGGGCGTAATGCCTGCGTCGTTCTGCAATTTAATCTGACGGATGTAAACGATGTTGTGTGATGACTATTCTGTTCTGCTGATTGATGATGATGCCGATGTTCTCGACGCTTACACTCTGTTGCTTGAACAAGAGGGGTACCGTGTCTATGCATGCAATAACCCTTTTGATGCCCGAAACTGGCTGCAAGCCGACTGGCCGGGGATTGTTCTGAGCGATGTGTGTATGCCTGGCTGCAATGGAATAGACCTGATGACGTTGTTTCATCAGGATGATAATCAGCTCCCTATTCTGCTTATCACCGGGCATGGCGATGTCCCGATGGCGGTGGAGGCAGTAAAGAAAGGCGCATGGGACTTTCTGCAAAAACCGGTCGACCCCGGCAAACTGCTGTCGCTGGTAGAGGATGCGCTGCGTCAGAGACAATCCGTGATTGCCCGTCGCCATTATTGCCAGCAAAAGCTTCAGGTTGAACTGCTCGGCTACAGTGACTGGGTCAATCAGTATCGTCAACGTCTGCAACACCTGGCGGAAACGGATATTGCCGTCTGGTTTTATGGCGAGCCGGGGACAGGACGTATGACCGGAGCCCGGTATTTGCATCAGCTTGGGCGCAGCGCTGATGGGCCGTTTATCCGCGGTGAACTAACGCCCGGGAACGCGGGACTACTCAATGACCTTATTGCACAGGCGCAAGGAGGAACGCTGGTCCTGAGCCATATTGAGTGCCTGACACGTGAACAGCAGCACCATCTGGTGCATCTGCAAAGCCAGGAGCGGCGTCCGTTTCGTCTGATAGGCATTGGTGACACATCGTTAGTGGAACTGGCGGCAACCAACCAGATTGTGGCCGAACTCTACTACTGTTTTGCGATGACGCAAATCGGTTGCCAGCCGCTGTCACAGCGTCCGGATGATATTGAGCCGCTGTTTCGTCATTACCTGCAGAAAGCCTGTCTGCGCCTGAACCATCCCGTGCCCGAGGTTGAAGGGGAGTTACTGAAAGGCATGCGGCGTCGCGTGTGGTTAAGTAATGTCCGGGAACTGGCGAATGCCGCCGAGCTTTTTGCCGTTGGGCTACTCCCGCTGGCTGAAACCGCGAATCCGCAGCTGCATCTGCCTGAACCAACACCGCTCGATCGGCGGGTTGAAGAGTACGAGCGACAGATCATTACTGAAGCGCTAAATATTCATCAGGGGCGCATTAATGAAGTGGCGGAGTATTTACAAATCCCGCGTAAAAAATTGTATTTACGCATGAGAAAATACGGGCTGAGCAAAGAACACTATAAGTTTTAGTCGACAGAATTGGGGGAGAAGGGACGTCGAGAGTATTTCGGTGGCGGCGTTGGCGTTCACCGAAATAGGCAACGGAAGTCCGGGTGATTATCTGGTTGTTTTTCTTACCACATCAAATCATCAGGGATGACAAAATCAGCATACGGATCGTCTTCGTCCTTCGCTTCCTGGCTCAGCTCGCAATTTAAAACGATATAACTTGCATCGCGCTGCGCAATCTTGTCGGCGACGACAGCCGGGATAATGGCGTATTCGCTATCGTTGCCGCTTTCAGCCGTCAGTCGGGCAATGGCCAGACGGCCCTTGATCAGCTGAGACTGAGTCACCTTATCAACATAGACTTTTTTGATCAGGTTATTATCAGTAAAGTTGTAACCAATATCGCCACGGGTAATGGTGATTTTATTCATTTCAATCAGTTGCTTGATCTGGGCTTTATATTCTTTAGACAGCGCGGCCTGTTTCTGCTGTTCGCTGAGCTGCTTGTCGCGCTCAATTTGCGCTTTTTTATTCTCTTCAACCGCTTCTCTGGCTTCGCGAGCCTGAACGCGCGATTTCTTCGCCGTTCTTTGCACTTTGGCCACTTTTTTGCTGCTGACCAGACCTGCCTTAAGCATCTGTTCTTGTAGGGTAAGTTTTGTCATCGTCGCTTCTAATCCAATAAAATCGTTGTCAGGATTATAACCTTAACGTTCGGCGGGATGCCAGAAAATGGCCGTGCCACGACGGTTATCTCCAGTAGGCGTCACCGTTCTGTGTCTTACTCCCTTTCCGAATCGTGTTGATAGTTAACTCGTTTTTTAATAAGAAATAATATGCTGAATTATTTAACTATCTTGAGAATAGATATCATAAAAATAAATATTTCAGTGATTTATCCTGATTGTCATAATCAAATAGAGTTATTTTGGCAGGTATTTAATCTAAAAAACAATCAGTTGTCTCTTGATCAAATTTAAAGTGCAGCCTCATTGTGCCGATAACCATAATGAAAATATGGACAATGGAGGGAAGTGGCATGTGGTGGGTTTATCGAATGCCGATGAAAATGAAGTTAATAATCGCGCTACAACCACTATTATTGGCGTTATGTTGGTTTGCTGGTTCAGGAATATTGACGCGCATTGAGACAGAACGGCAGATGGAAAATATTGCTCAACTGACAGCGCTCGCGCGTAGTGCCGGAAATGTGGTGCATGAGCTGCAAAAAGAACGGGGAATGAGCGTCGGATTTCTGGGGGCTGAAGGGAAGACGTTCAAAGATGAGTTAACCGCGCAGCGGGCTTTAACCGATCGCGAGATCGAGGTCTTTGTGCGTTCACTGTCCGATACTGCATTACCAGAAGGGGATGCCGCCAATTCTGTCACCACGTTTAAGAAAAACATTCTGTCGCTTGCCACCATCCGGGAAAACGTCACGCGATTGGGGCTTCCGGCCTCCGATGTCGTTAAGTTTTATACTAATGTCATTGCTGATGTGCTGAGTTTTGTGGGCAGGTTGGGACAGTTGACGGATTCAGGCGAGATGGCGAACGCATTCGCCGCCTACTACAACTTGCTGAATTTGAAAGAACAGGCAGGTATTGAACGCGCGCTGCTGTCAAATATCTTTTCCTCCGGTCATTTCGCCGAGGGGCAGTTACATCAACTCAGTGATGTCGTCAGTAAACAGAACGTCTGGCTGGCACAATCGTTGCGTCTGAGCCCACCGGAACAGGCGGCCATGCTGGAAAGCCGCTTACAGTCCACAGAAGCGTCAAAAGCCCTCTCATTACGCGAAACCGCGTTTAGTCATGCCGCGAACGGTGGATTTGATGTCGATCCTACTGTCTGGTTCAAGGTTCAAACCCAGCGTATTGAAGTGATGCGGCAGATAGAAGATGTGACGGCGAATCTTCTGTTAGCGAATGCGGAAAAACTCGCGCAGGATGCACGAAAAAACTGGCAAATATATATGATTGTCAGCTTGTTAGCGCTCCTGGCATCATTGGCGTTCGCAGGGGCAATCGCTATCAATATGCATCGTCAATTTAGTGACACGCTCCGCAAGATTGCGGGTATGAACGGCGATCTGACTCAACGACTGGCGACCCCGGGGAAAGATGAGCTTTCCTCACTTAATCGCGCCTATAACACGATGCTGGAAAGTATTCAGCATATCGTCCAGGAGATTAAACAAGGCTCCGTGGTTTTATCCGATGCCAGCAGCAGTATTACGGCGGGTAATCAGGACCTGGCCCAACGCACGGATGAACAGGCAGCATCAATAGTACAAGCGGTGGCCAGTATGGAACAGCTCTCCACGACGATTACGCAAACGGCGGACAATGCCCGCGAAGCGGAGCATCTGACAATCAGGCTGGAAAAAGAGGTCCGCCAGGCCAGTAACGTCGCCAGTGCGGCAAATCAAAGCATGGGGGATATTCGCTCTTCCAGTGAGAAAATCTCGAATATTGTGACCTCGATAGACGATATTTCGTTTCAGACTAACTTGCTGGCGCTGAATGCGGCAGTGGAAGCTGCACGGGCAGGAGAGATGGGCAGGGGGTTTGCGGTTGTCGCCAGTGAAGTGCGGAATCTTTCGCAGCGTTGTGCCAAAGAAGCTAATCAGATCCGCGAGCTGGTCGCGCAGAATATGGTAAAAATTAGTGAGGGTGTTGAGCGGGTTACGGCGTCCGCTACCGCGCTAGAAGCCGCGGCGGACAATACCACCAGCATGAAGCAATATATTGCGGATATCGCTCGTGTAGCGACGGAACAATCGCAAGGGGTAACTCAGATTAACCTGGCACTGCGACCTATGGAGCAGGTCACGCAGCAAAACGCGGCGTTGGTTTCTCAGGCCGCAAGCGACAGCCAGCGCCTGGACAATCTGTCTGTCACCATGAAGGATCTGGTCAATCGTTTTGTTGTCTGACCTGACGCCGTTTAACCGACCCGGACAACATACCGGGTCGGTTCATCCCCTGGCGGGGAAATAGTATTAACGATAAATTGCTACAACGGGTTTTCCGTCATCGCCTATGGTTCCCCGATACATACCTTCAGAGTTGAAGGACATGGTGTAATTACCGGCTTTATCAAGCACAATTACTCCACCGCTGCCATTCAGCGCCTTAACTTCATCCAGAGCATTCTGCGCTGCGTCTTTTAAAGGGGTATTGCGGTATTTCACCTGGGCTGCAATGTTATACGCGGTCAGCGTGCGGATAAACATTTCTCCTGAGCCGGTTGCGGATACCGCCACGGTTTCATTGTCGGCATAATTTCCTGCGCCAATGATAGGTGAATCCCCCACACGTCCGTAACGTTTGTTGGTCATTCCGCCTGTAGACGTTCCGGCAGCGAGATTACCGTCTTTATCCAGAGCAACAGCGCCGACAGTGCCATATATATAGTCATACATCATTGGGTCAGCGAACAGGGCAGCGCTCTTTCCATCGTGATCAAGGAGCACTTTTTCTTTTTGGATTGCATTCTGTAATTGCTGCCAGCGAAAATCTGTTTTGAAATAAGCAGGATCAACGGTTGCGAGTCCCTGTTCTTTTGCAAAGGTATCCGCGCCTGTCGAGACCATGAGTACGTGCGGGCTTTGAGTCATAACGGCATACGCCGCATTAATTGGGTTTTTAACCGTGGTTACACCGGCAACGGCACCGGCTTTTCGGGTTTTCCCATCCATAATGGACGCATCCAGTTCATTGCGGCCATCGTGGGTAAACACGGCACCTTTACCTGCATTGAAGAGAGGAGAATCTTCCATCACATTAATCGCTTTCTGAACGGCTTCCAGGCTGCTACCGCCTTTATTCAGAACCGCATAACCTGCATTCAGAGCTTCAGTGAGTTTTTCTGTATACTGCTTTTCCTGTTCTGGTGTGATGGTATCTTTTGTAATGGTACCGGCACCACCATGGATCACCAGCCTTATCGGCGATTGCGCGTCTCCCCATGCGGGAGCTGTCAGTAAGGTACAAAGGGTCAAAGTAGCGATACTGGTCTTGATTCTGAACATATGAATAAATTCCTTTTTTCTGAGTGATGAATCATTTCCGATAATGTTTCTCATTACCGGTATTAATCAGCCTGTTTATGGAGAACTTATTCCTGACAAACTGGCTAAAGATTAATTATGGCTATACTTCAATAATCATAATTTTGGTTAATTGATTTTAGTCAAAATATATTTTTAATGATTGATTTATCAAAAAATGAAGCGTTTCCGCAGAAGTTTCTATCATTCCACTGACCATACTCGCAGGCTTCCGGTTGCAGTCTGTCGCTGGTAAAGTGAGCAACCAATACCGAGATGTGACCAGAAGGGAATTCCGAGTGACCGAACGTATTGATTATCAGACTGAAAAATACAGCTTTACTGAGGCGACTGAAAGTTCCCGTCTGGCTGGCCAGTGGGCTGATGTTATTGCTGAATGTCGGGAAATGAAGGCGGGTCCGGAAGAGCGTCTGCGTATTGCTTTATTGAATGTGGACTATGTGACCAGCTTTGAGCTGCCTTTCCGTTTGTTATTACTCCGTACCCCGCAACTGATTGCCAGCGTTCGTGAAGAGCTACAGCTTAGTCAGAAAAACGTAATCTTTAACGGCAAACGCTTTGGTTGTGTTTACAGCCTGAAAGCGAGTCTCGGCGGGATACCGGATGAATTTCAGTACCGCCTGTCGCATCGTATTCGACGCATTAATCGTGCAGGTTCAAGCGAAGCGCCATATCAGCAAATTGCTAAAACGGTGAAAGCACCGCGTGAGCGTCTGAAGCTGGCACTGGAATCAGGCCTTTATGTCACTGCTTTGGACGGGCTTTTCTGGTTTGGCAGCCAACGTATTGCTGCTGACGTACTGAGGCTGAGAAAATCAGGGATGCGGATAGCTACTGAGCAGACAATGGTGTCCGACAATCTTACTGCAACGGTGAGGAATGTGCCGTTTTATCGCCTGGCTTAGGGATGAACTGACAGGTAAATGAAAGGATTTAGCCGGATGCATTTAATTAAAAGTGTCCCCTGCAGGAATCGAACCTGCAACTAGCCCTTAGGAGGGGCTCGTTATATCCATTTAACTAAGGGGACGAAGCGGCACGAGTATAGCGTTTTTTACTCACAACGGTAAGCCTCAGGCCGCCCAACTGCTCAAACCGTCACCATTCAAGCCTGTTTTTTCTGGTTTTTCTGCTTTTGCTCATCCCGCCTGGCTTGCAACCTGGCTTCTTCTTTGCGTTTATTGCTCATATCATTGCGGATTTGCGCGTGGCTCATCAGCGCGAAGATAAACGTTCCGCCACAGATATTTCCGGCGAGCGTTGGTAGCGCAAAGGGCCAGAAGAAATCACTCCAGTGCAGCGTGCCATTAAAGACCAGATAGAGAATTTCCACCGAGCCGACGACGATGTGCGTGGTATCGCCCAGCGCAATCAGCCAGGTCATCAGAATAATGACCACAATTTTTGCTGCCCCGGCGGCGGGAAACATCCATACCATTGTGGCAATTAACCAGCCAGAAATGATGGCGTTGGAAAACATCTCCGTTGGCGTGTTTTTTATCACATCCATGCCGATTTTGACAAAAGCATCGCGGGTTTCTTCATCAAAAATCGGCATATGCTCAAACGCCCATGCGGCAACCCCGGTGCCAATAATATTACCCAGCAGAACCACGCTCCACAGGCGCATCAGCAGGCCAAAATTGCCGAGCGTAGGGTTTTGCATTACTGGCAGGACGGCGGTGACGGTATTTTCGGTAAACAGTTGCTGGCGGGCCATAATGACAATTATAAAGCCGAAGGTATAACCGAGGTTCTCCAGCAAAAATCCCCCAGGCACACCTTCCAGTTGCACATGAAAAATTCCTTTAGCCAGTAGCGAGGCGCCCATCGAGAGTCCCGCAGCGATGGCTGACCACAGTAGCGCCATCGCGTCGCGCTCCATTTCTTTCTCCCCATCCTGGCGGATATGTTCATGGATCGCCATGGCGCGGGAGGGGAGTCTGTCCTCATCGACCTCAATCTTTTTACCCTCTAGCTTTTCGTCACTGTCGACCTGGAGTTCGTCGCTGTGCCGATCAATCTTTTCGTTCTCAATGTCATTCATAGCCGAATCCTGAATTAGCACGTATTGCTAAAGCGTAGCGGCTTTTGTCCGAAAATCAGCGGGAGAAAGTCTGAGATAGCAAAAATGGTAACGTTTGTTTTTATTGGGGTAGCTAGAATAGAGCCGCCGCGGAGTACGCATTACCAGGCTATGATCAAATCAGTAACACAGGGTATATAGACATCATTTGACGTGCTGTTACAATCGCTCACATCTAAACAGGCGGATACGTCATCGTTCCGTCATGGATGGCAATCAGCGATAGCCATAATACACAGGGAGACACTTATGAAGCTTCGCCTGTCGGCGCTTGCGCTGGGAACCACACTTTTGGTGGGGTGTGCGAGCTCTGGTACTGAACAGCAGGGGCGTTCGGACCCATTTGAAGGGTTCAACCGCACCATGTACAACTTCAACTTTAATGTTTTAGATCCATACGTTGTTCGACCGGTGGCAGTTGCCTGGCGTGATTATGTCCCGCAGCCGGCGCGTAACGGTTTGAGCAATTTTACCGGCAACCTTGAAGAGCCGGCCGTTATGGTCAACTACTTCCTGCAAGGCGACCCCTATCAGGGGATGGTGCACTTCACCCGTTTCTTCCTGAACACCCTGTTAGGTATGGGCGGATTTATCGACGTGGCGGGTATGGCTAATCCGAAGTTACAGCGCGTTGAACCACACCGTTTTGGTAGTACGTTAGGCCACTATGACGTTGGTTATGGACCGTATATGCAGCTTCCATTCTACGGCAGCTTCACGCTGCGTGATGATGGCGGCGACATGGTGGATACGCTGTATCCGGTACTGTCCTGGCTGACCTGGCCGTTGTCGATAGGTAAATGGACGGTTGAAGGGATTGAAACCCGCGCGCAACTGCTTGATTCCGACGGTCTGCTGCGTCAGTCTTCCGACCCTTACATCATGGTGCGAGAAGCTTACTTCCAGCGTCATGACTTTATTGCGAACGGTGGGAAACTCAAACCAGAAGAAAACCCGAACGCGAAAGATATTCAGGACGATTTAAAAGAGATCGATTCTGAGTAAGGAAGGATGAAAATAAAAAGGTGAGCTAAAAAGCTCACCTTTTTTATATCTGAAGAAAATCAGAATGCGTAGTTGAAGTTGGTACCGAACAGCCAGGCTTTACCTTCAGAATCGAAAGTATACGGGCCTTCTTTGACGGTCACTTTCTGGCCGTGCATATAAGAAACGCCTACGTCAATGGATGCGTCATCATTGAAGGCGTAAGTGGTACCCGCACTCAACCACAGACGGTCCTGGTCCGGAATGGAGATGGAACGCTTGCTCGCAGGAACCGGGCTATCGTCATAGGCGATACCGGTACGGAAGGTCCAGCTTTTATCCATGTAATAAGTCGTACCCAGCGCGATGCGGTAAGAATCTTTGAACCCTTCTTCTTTATAGAACAGCGTCTGCCCGTTGGTGCCGGTTGCTTTCAGCTCCTGGAACTGACTCCAACTGGTGTAAGCCATGCTGTAGTGAATAGCCCACTGTGGTGCAACGCGGTTGTAACCCGACAGTTCCCACATTTCCGGCAGGTTAAGCGTCAGAGAACCTGGGACGGTGGCGTTGGTGGTTCCCCAAGGGAACGCCGTGCCTGCGCCAGGTAACGCGTTGGCCTGGGTGCGGATGCCGCTCTTGTAATCGCCATCGAAGTCGATTTTGACTTCAGACCGATACGTTAAACCGTAGCGGTTATTTTTATCCAGCTCGTACAAAATACCGGCGTTCCAGCCGTAACCCCATTCGTCACCTTTCAGGCTGGCAATTTTCTGGCTGACTTTTGGCAATGCAGCAGTTTGTTCACCGGAATAACGCTCAATTTTTGCATCGGCATAGACGGCATTAAAACCAACGCCAAAGCTCCAGCTATCATTCAGACGGTAGGCACCGCTCAGGTTCAGGTTGACCGTTTTAAGATCGGTCTTCCCGCCGTATTCGCCGACGATGTAGCTGTCGTTAAATTCGGTTGCCAGGCCATAGTTTGACGTGACAGAAGCCCCCCAACCAAACTGTTCGTTGATCGGCATCACGAAGTGAGCATTGGGAACCCACGCCGTAGGCGCGATGTTGTCCGCATCGGTGCTGCGTCCTGTATATGGCGATTTACCGGAAATATTCACGTCTGGATCGATATACACCGCACCCGCTGAAAAAGTAGGGCGGTCAAACATCATAATCAGCGCCGGGTTACGACTGGCGTTACCTGCATCATCTGCAATAGCGCCTTCACCCGAATATGCCCGGCCAAGGCCAGAGGAAGAAAATTCGTTTAACTGAAAGCCTGCAGACCAGGCCTGTGTGGAGATAATTGCCACTGCGACTGCGAGAGCAGACTTTGTAAACAGGGTTTTCTGGCTCATGACCATAACCTCATTGATTTATTTTTATACAAACAATGTTACATACCGTAACAGGAGCGCGAAGTGTAGGGTCTGAGGTACAACTTAGAAATCAGACCAGTGCCGAGAGTATAGGTCTGACCAGCTGAAATGTTGCAAGTATGTTTATAAATATTTTCAATTCTGATCTCGGAAACGCGATCCAGCTGGCAAAATTGCGGGTATGCACACTCACCTGTTTGGGTGATTTTTGTTTTAGATCATTTTTAAGTGTGATTTCGGTCACTTATCCCATTTCATACAATTAACGACTGGAGAGGCGAATAATGGGAGCGTAAAATATCCCCATCGTTTATCTGGCACCACAGGTGCGAATACAGAGGAAATCTACAATGAGTAAATGCAGTGCTGATGAAACCCCGGTTTGCTGCTGTATGGATGTTGGCACCATCATGGACAACTCCGATTGCACCGCGTCATACAGCCGTGTGTTCGCGAATCGTGCAGAGGCAGAAGAAACGCTGGCCGCTCTGACTGAGAAGGCGCGTGGCGTGGAATCTGAGCCTTGCCAAATCACCTCGACCTTTACTGAAGAGTCTGAAGGTGTGCGTCTGGATATCGACTTTGTTTTTGCCTGTGAAGCTGAAACGCTGATCTTCCAACTGGGTCTGCGTTAATCCCTTCTTTAAAAGCCCTTGTTACCCGGTAGCAAGGGCTTTTTCGTCACTGTCAGTGATTATTCACTGTGTCTTAGCTCCCACTTTCTTTTCTCCCTGCTTGGCTAAATGTAAAAAATTGGTTAAGACTGTGATCAGGTCAGACCACTTATTTTTATTTTTTACAGGGGAGTGTTATGAGTCAGGCTTTACCGCTGATTACCCGCCAGGGCGATCGCATCGCCATCGTAAGCGGATTGCGTACGCCATTTGCCCGCCAGGCAACCGCGTTTCATGGCATTCCCGCCGTAGATTTGGGGAAAATGGTCGTTGGCGAGCTGCTGGCGCGCAGCGAAATTTCTGCTGATGTGATTGAGCAACTGGTCTTTGGCCAGGTGGTGCAAATGCCCGAAGCCCCAAATATTGCTCGTGAAATCGTGCTGGGAACCGGGATGAATGTGCACACCGATGCCTACAGCGTAAGCCGAGCCTGCGCCACCAGCTTCCAGGCGGTGGCGAATGTCGCGGAAAGCCTGATGGCGGGGACTATTCGCGCAGGAATTGCCGGCGGTGCGGACTCCTCGTCAGTTCTGCCTATTGGCGTTAGCAAAAAGCTGGCGCGGGTGCTGGTGGATGTCAATAAGGCCCGGACCACCGGTCAGCGTCTTAAGCTTTTCTCCCGACTGCGCTTACGTGACCTGATGCCCGTACCGCCAGCCGTCGCCGAGTACTCCACCGGTTTACGCATGGGGGATACGGCCGAGCAAATGGCCAAAACTTATGGGATTACGCGAGAGCAACAGGATGCCCTGGCGCACCGTTCTCATCAGCGCGCCGCTCAGGCGTGGTCTGAAGGCAAACTGGCAGATGAGGTGATGACCACCTACGCGCCACCTTTCAAAGATCCTTTTTCAGAAGATAACAATATTCGCGGTAACTCTACGCTGGCCGATTACGCCAAACTGCGTCCGGCCTTTGACCGAAAGCACGGCACCGTTACCGCGGCGAACAGTACCCCGCTAACGGACGGCGCAGCCGCCGTGATTATGATGACGGAATCGCGTGCGAAAGAGTTGGGGCTGGTGCCGCTGGGATACCTGCGTAGTTTTGCCTTTACCGCCATCGATGTCTGGCAGGACATGCTGTTGGGGCCTGCGTGGTCAACGCCGCTTGCCCTGGAGAGAGCGGGTCTGACCATGGCTGATTTAACCCTGATCGATATGCATGAAGCATTTGCCGCACAAACGCTGGCGAATCTTCAACTGCTGGGTAGCGAACGTTTTGCCCGCGAAGTGCTGGGCAGGGCGCATGCCACGGGCGAGGTCGATGACAGTAAATTTAATGTGCTGGGCGGATCGATTGCCTATGGACACCCCTTCGCCGCCACCGGTGCTCGCATGATCACCCAAACCCTCCATGAGTTACGACGCCGTGGCGGTGGTTTTGGTTTAGTGACAGCCTGTGCTGCAGGTGGTCTGGGTGCGGCAATGGTTCTGGAGGCGGAATAATGGAAATGGCATCGGCTTTTACGCTAAACGTACGTCTGGATAACGTCGCTGTTGTCACCATTGATGTGCCCGAAGAGAAAATGAATACTCTGAAGGCGGAATTTGCCTCTCAGGTTCGGGTCATTCTGAAACAAATTCGCGATAACAAAGCATTACGCGGCGTGGTGTTCATTTCGGCGAAACCCGATAACTTCATTGCCGGGGCGGATATCAACATGATTGGTCGCTGTCGCAGCGCGCAGGAAGCTGAAACGCTGGCACGCCAGGGGCAGCAGATTATGGCGGAAATTAATGCCTTGCCGATCCCCGTAATCGCCGCAATTCATGGCGCCTGTCTCGGCGGTGGCCTGGAGATGGCGCTGGCGTGCCACAATCGTATTTGTACCGATGATGCTAAAACCGTACTGGGTTTACCGGAAGTGCAGCTTGGTCTGCTGCCCGGCTCTGGCGGTACCCAGCGGTTGCCCCGTCTGATTGGCGTCAGTACCGCGCTGGATATGATCCTCACCGGAAAACAACTACGCGCAAAACAGGCGCTGAAAGTGGGTTTAGTGGATGAAGTTGTACCGCATACCATTTTGCTGGAAGCGGCCGTAGAACTGGCCAAAAAGGACAGTCCCGCACACCGAACTCTGCCGGTGCGAGAGCGTGTGCTCGCGGGGCCGCTGGGGCGGGCGCTGTTATTCCGCATGGCCAGTAAAAAGACGGCGCAAAAAACGCAGGGCAACTACCCTGCAACAGAACGTATCCTTGAGGTCATCGAAACCGGCCTGGCGCAAGGCAGCAGCAGCGGTTACGACGCCGAAGCCCGCGCGTTTGGCGAACTGGCGATGACATCTCAGTCTCAGGGGCTGCGGCACATCTTTTTTGCCAACACCGATGTGAAAAAGGATCCCGGAAGTGATGTGAAGCCCGGCCCGCTAAACAGTGTAGGCATTTTGGGCGGCGGTCTGATGGGGGGCGGTATTGCCTATGTGACGGCCTGTAAAGGCGGCTTGCCAGTGCGTATCAAAGATATAAATGCCAAGGGAATCAACCACGCGCTGAAGTACAGCTGGGATCAGCTTGAAACGAAGGTTCGCCGCCGTCATATCAAAGCCAGCGAGCGTGATAAACAGCTGGCGCTGATTTCGGGATCAACCGATTACCGTGGCTTCGCTCATCGCGACTTGGTTATTGAAGCCGTATTTGAAGATCTGGCGTTAAAACAACAGATGGTGGCAGAAGTTGAGCAAAATTGCGCATCTCATACCATTTTTGCCTCTAACACCTCATCTTTGCCGATTGGCGATATTGCGGCGAACGCTGCCAGACCTCAACAAGTAATTGGTTTGCACTTCTTTAGCCCGGTGGAAAAAATGCCGCTGGTCGAGGTTATCCCGCATGCCACGACCTCTGAGCAGACAATTGCCACAACCGTTAAACTGGCGAAAAAGCAGGGCAAAACGCCGATAGTGGTCAGAGATAAGGCCGGATTTTATGTTAACCGCATTTTAGCGCCATACATTAACGAAGCTATTCGTATGCTGACCGAAGGCGAGCGGGTTGAAGCCATTGACGCCGCGCTGGTTAAGTTTGGTTTTCCGGTCGGGCCAATCCAACTTTTGGATGAGGTCGGAATTGATACGGGCACTAAAATTATACCAGTGCTTGAGGCTGCATATGGAGAACGTTTTAGCGCGCCTGCAAATGTTGTTGCTTCAATTTTGAATGACGATCGCAAAGGTAGAAAAAATGGTCGGGGTTTCTATCTTTATGGAGCGAAAGGGCGTAAAAGCAAAAAACAGGTCGACCCTGCAATTTATACGCTTATTGGCGTCCAGGGGCAGGGCCGACTCACCGCCGCGCAGATCGCTGAGCGGTGCGTCATGTTAATGCTCAATGAAGCAGCACGCTGTTTCGATGAGAAGATTATCCGCAGCGCGCGTGATGGTGATATCGGCGCTGTATTTGGTATTGGTTTTCCGCCCTTCCTCGGCGGCCCGTTCCGGTATATGGATTCGCTCGGCGCGGGTGAAGTGGTTGCTGCTCTGCAACGACTGACCACGCAATACGGCTCGCGGTTTACGCCGTGTGAGCAGTTATTGCAGATGGCGGAACGCGGTGAAAGATTCTGGAGTAATGGGGAAACTGACCTGAATTCATGAGGTCAAAGGTAGGATGAATCCGCACTGAATGTATGGGTCGCGCTCAAAATGTAAACAGAGATTGACTATACTTACGCCGTTGAGGTAAAAAACAGCGTTTCATTCGGTGAATGGATAAGGCACAATGCCGGCCACCACATCGTTACCACGGTCAATAGGGGCTGTGGATAAAGGTGTCGGTGATTCTGGTTAACAAAAGCGGTGCAATATGCAAGTTTTTATCATGCGTCACGGCGACGCAGCCCTCGATGCCGCCAGTGATTCGGTTCGTCCCTTAACCTCCTGTGGTTGTGACGAATCTCGCCTGATGGCGAACTGGCTGAAAGGTCAAAAAGTGGATATCGAACGTGTTCTGGTGAGCCCGTTCCTACGAGCCGAACAAACGCTGGATGTGGTGGGGGAGTGTATGAACCTGCCAACCGGTGTGGATGTTTTGCCGGAGTTGACTCCCTGCGGCGATGTCGGTCTGGTCAGCGCCTATTTACAGGCTCTGGCCAATGAAGGTATCGCCACGGCGCTGGTCATCTCTCACTTACCTTTAGTGGGGTATCTGGTGTCTGAACTTTGCCCAGGCGAAACACCGCCGATGTTTACCACATCAGCGATTGCCAGCGTAACGCTTGATGAGAGCGGGAAGGGTACTTTTAACTGGCAGATGAGCCCGTGTAACCTGAAAATGGCAAAAGCGATTTAAAAAGCCTGGAATCGGATAAGGCACAGCCGTCATCCGGAAAATCAAAGAGCCGCAAAAGCGGCTCTTTCTGTTTTTCTGCATCAGGGAAGTTCGGGTGGTTGCCACTCTTCCACTTCAATCAGCAGCAGCAGCGCGGCGTCGCCACCGTACTCTTTTGGCGCTTGATGAAAGGCCATCACGTGCGGATGCTGCGCCAACCAGAGCGGTGTTTGCTGCTTAAGAATATGTTTTCCGTGGCCATGCATCACGCAGGCGCAAAACACATGCTCACGACGACAGGCGGCAATCAGCGCGCCTAACTCCTGTTTGGCCTGCTGCTGGGTCAGCCCGTGCAGATCGAGAAACAGCTCCGGGGAGTAATCGCCACGGCGCATTTTCTTCAGTTCGAAATGGCTGACGTCGGCACGCAGATATCTTACCGGGCCGTCCGTATTCAGCAGCGGCTGAAACTCGTCCGAGAAATAGTGACTGGCATCAGCTTGTTCCTGCAGCAGCCTTTTAACCGGAACCTCGGTAATTTTTTTACGTAGCGGTCGGTGAACAATGGTGTCCTGTTTCATTTTACGCGTGCCGGTCATCAGCTGGCGAAACAGCGTCTGATCCTCCTCGCTGAGCGATGTTTTCTTTTTCATTCGAGAGTCTCATCTTTTATTTTTCGTTAGTTTAACCCGACTCGGCGGGCATCCGATCGCTTAAAACGCAATTTTCGCGCTCAGGCCCTGTGTGAATGCTGATTTATCGCCGTCTTCGTGGCAAACTAGCCGCCGAAATTAATACGAGCATGCCCTGGAGGAATACGTGGATAAAATTTTCGTCGATGAAGCAGTGAGTGAACTGCATACCATTCAGGACATGTTGCGTTGGGCGGTCAGCCGTTTTAGCGCGGCGAACATCTGGTATGGCCATGGCACGGATAACCCATGGGACGAGGCCGTACAACTGGTGCTGCCGTCACTTTATCTGCCGCTGGATATTCCAGAAGATATGCGTACCGCGCGTCTGACTTCCAGCGAGCGCCATCGCATTGTTGAACGCGTGATTCGCCGCGTCAACGAGCGCATTCCGGTCGCTTATTTGACCAACAAAGCCTGGTTCTGCGGGCATGAGTTTTATGTTGATGAACGCGTGCTGGTACCACGTTCGCCGATTGGCGAGCTTATTAATAACCGCTTTGCGGGCCTTATTAATGAGCAGCCGCAGCATATCCTGGATATGTGTACCGGCAGCGGCTGTATTGCCATTGCCTGCGCCTATGCTTTCCCGGAGGCTGAAGTGGATGCGGTGGATATTTCCACCGACGCGCTGGCGGTGACCGAACACAATATTGAAGAGCACGGCCTGATCCATCATGTTACGCCGATCCGTTCCGATCTGTTCCGCGATCTGCTGAAAGTCCAGTATGACCTGATTGTGACCAATCCGCCGTATGTCGATGCGGAAGATATGTCCGATCTGCCAAACGAATATCGTCATGAACCTGAGCTGGGTCTGGCGTCCGGCAGCGATGGACTAAAACTTACCCGCCGCATTCTGGGTAACGCTCCGGACTACCTGTCGGATAACGGTATTCTGATTTGTGAAGTCGGAAACAGCATGGTACATCTGATAGAGCAATACCCGGATGTACCGTTCACCTGGCTGGAGTTCGACAACGGCGGTGAAGGTGTATTCATGCTGACCAAAGAGCAGTTAGTTGCTGCTCGCGAGCACTTCAGCATTTATAAAGACTAAATACACGCGCACATACACAACACTCATAACGGAGCCGTGATGGCAGGAAACACAATTGGGCAACTCTTTCGCGTAACCACTTTCGGTGAATCACACGGGCTGGCGCTCGGTTGTATTGTCGATGGTGTTCCGCCGGGCATTTCTCTGACAGAAGCTGACCTGCAGCACGATCTCGACAGACGCCGTCCGGGCACATCGCGCTACACTACGCAGCGTCGTGAGCCGGATCAGGTGAAAATCCTCTCCGGTGTGTTCGAGGGCGTTACCACCGGCACCAGTATTGGCCTGTTGATCGAAAATACCGATCAGCGTTCACAGGATTACGGCGCGATTAAGGACGTTTTTCGTCCAGGACACGCCGACTATACCTATGAGCAGAAATATGGCCTGCGTGACTACCGTGGCGGCGGACGCTCATCCGCACGTGAAACGGCGATGCGCGTTGCGGCCGGAGCGATTGCCAAAAAATATCTGGCGGAAAAGTTCGGCGTTGAAATTCGCGGCTGTCTGACGCAGATGGGTGATATTCCGCTGGAGATCAAAGACTGGTCCCAGGTGGAACTTAACCCGTTCTTTTGTCCAGATCCGGATAAACTCGAGGCGCTGGACGAACTGATGCGTGGGCTGAAGAAAGAGGGCGACTCCATCGGGGCGAAGGTGACCGTAGTTGCAAGCGGCGTACCAGCGGGTCTCGGCGAACCTGTATTTGACCGCCTGGATGCTGATATCGCTCACGCGCTGATGAGCATTAACGCCGTTAAAGGCGTTGAGATTGGCGACGGTTTTGACGTTGTTGCACTGCGCGGCAGCCAGAACCGTGATGAAATCACCAAAGAAGGTTTCCAGAGTAATCATGCGGGCGGCATTCTTGGTGGGATCAGCAGTGGGCAACAAATCATTGCTCATATGGCGCTGAAACCGACCTCGAGTATTACCGTTCCAGGGCGCACTATTAATCGCTTTGGTGAAGAAGTCGAAATGATCACCAAAGGTCGTCACGATCCGTGTGTTGGGATCCGCGCCGTGCCAATCGCCGAAGCGATGCTGGCGATCGTGTTGATGGATCACCTGCTGCGTCAGCGGGCGCAAAATGCGGACGTGAAGACCGATATTCCACGCTGGTAAGAGATGAAAAAAACGGCACTTGCGGCGCTGGCTCTGTTTGCCAGCACCGCCTGTCTGGCGGCGACGCCCTGGCAGAAAATTACCCATCCGGTTGCAGGCAGCGCGCAGTCTATCGGCGCGTTCTCCAATGGCTGTATTGTTGGCGCAGATACGCTGCCTGTACAGTCAGAACACTATCAGGTGATGCGCACCGATCAGCGCCGTTACTTTGGCCATCCGGATCTGGTGATGTTTATCCAGCGTCTGAGTAATCAGGCCAACAATCTGGGGCTGGGTACGGTGTTAATCGGCGATATGGGCATGCCGGCCGGTGGGCGATTCAATGGCGGTCACGCCAGCCACCAGACGGGACTGGATGTAGATATTTTCCTGCAATTGCCGAAAACCCGCTGGACTCAGTCGCAACTGCTGCGGCCGCAGGCGTTAGATCTGGTCTCACAGGATGGCAAACGTGTCGTGCCGTCACTCTGGAAGCCGGAGATTTTCAGCCTGATCAGGCTGGCGGCAAAAGATAATGAAGTCACGCGTATTTTCGTGAATCCGGCGATTAAGCAGCAACTTTGTCTGGATGCAGGGACCGACAGGGACTGGTTGCGTAAAGTGCGGCCATGGTTCCAGCATCGTGCGCATATGCACGTACGGTTACGTTGTCCTGCCGACAGTCTTGAGTGCGAAGATCAACCGTTACCACCACCGGGTGACGGCTGCGGCGCGGAGCTGCAAAGCTGGTTCGAACCTCCGAAACCTGGAACCACCAAGCCTGAGAAGAAGACACCGCCGCCGTTGCCGCCTTCCTGCCAGGCGCTACTGGACGAGCATGTACTCTAATGGATCATTTTGCCTCTCTGTTTATGGTGTCGCCACTGCTGTTAGGTGTGCTTTTTTTCGTGGCGATGCTGGCAGGTTTTATTGATTCTCTGGCCGGAGGCGGTGGTTTACTCACTATCCCGGCATTGATGGCGGCCGGGATGCCACCCGCGCAAGCGCTGGCCACCAATAAGCTACAGGCCTGTGGAGGATCTATCTCTTCCTCCCTCTATTTTATTCGCCGGGGCGTGGTTAATCTGGCGGATCAGAAGCTCAATATCTTCATGACTTTTATCGGCTCAATGAGCGGCGCGCTGTTGGTTCAGCACGTGCAGTCAGATATTCTGCGCCAGATCCTGCCGGTTCAGGTTATCTGTATTGGCCTTTACTTTCTGTTGATGCCGAAAGTGGGGGAGGAGGACCGCCAGCGTCGGTTGCATGGGTTGCCTTTCGCGCTGGTGGCCGGGGGCTGCGTCGGCTTTTACGATGGCTTTTTTGGTCCGGCTGCGGGGTCGTTCTACGCGCTGGCCTTTGTCATGCTGTGCGGCTACAACCTGGCGAAATCGACGGCCCACGCCAAAGTATTAAATGCCACATCGAATATCGGCGGGCTGTTGCTGTTTGCCCTCGGCGGCAAAGTGATTTGGGCGACCGGATTTGTGATGCTCATTGGCCAGTTTATTGGCGCACGGATGGGCTCGCGGCTGGTGCTCAGTAAAGGACAAAAACTCATTCGGCCAATGATCGTCATTGTCTCCGCCGTGATGAGCGCCAAGCTACTTTATGATAATCATGGACAGGAGATTCTCCACTGGCTGGGGATGAACTAATGAATAATACCCATCACTACGAACAGTTAATTGAGATTTTTAACGGCTGCTTTGCCGATGAATTTAATACCCGTCTGATTAAAGGCGATGACGAACCGATCTATCTTCCTGCGGATGCGGAATTACCGTATCACCGTATCGTTTTTGCGCATGGCTATTACGCCAGCGCGTTACACGAAATTTCACACTGGTGCATCGCCGGTAAGGCGCGGCGTGAACTGGTCGACTTCGGTTACTGGTACTGTCCGGATGGACGCGACGCGAAGACGCAATGCCAGTTTGAAGACGTGGAAGTGAAGCCGCAGGCGTTTGACTGGCTGTTTTGCATGGCGGCGGGCTACCCGTTTAACGTCAGTTGCGACAACCTTGAAGGGGACTTTGAACCGGATCGCGTGGTATTCCAGCGCCGTGTCCATGCTCAGGTGATGGAGTACCTGGAAAAGGGGATCCCTGAACGTCCGGCGCGCTTCATTAACGCGTTACAGAATTATTATCACACGCCTGAACTTAAGGCGGAACTATTCCCGTGGCCCGAAGCGCTCAACTGAAGTCGCTGCCACGTTTACAATGAGGAAAGAAGATGATCGCGGAGTTTGAATCACGCATTCTGGCATTAATCGACGATATGGTAGAGCACGCCAGCGATGATGAGTTGTTTGCCAGTGGCTATTTGCGTGGACACCTGACGCTGGCCGTGGCCGAACTGGACGCTGGCGAGGACCATTCCGCTGAGGCATTGTACGCCAATGTGACCAGCAGCCTGGAAAAAGCCATCAGCGCAGGCGAACTATCGCCGCGTGACCAGGCGTTAGTAAAAGAAATGTGGGACACTCTGTTCCAGAAGGCTACTGCACAATAATTGCGGTAGATTGTGCCGGATGGCGACGCTCTGGTGTCTTATCCGGCCTACCTTGTTGGGGGGTTGTAGGCCTGATAAGCGTAGCGTCATCAGGCCATGACGAGAGGGCACTCCATCCTTTTATTTCACCGCTTTACCCTTCAATAACTTCCTGACCCACAGACGATTTGGATTTAGTGCCGCCAGCGTGCTGGCATCCATGGGAATCGGTTCATTGCTCATTTGCGAAGCCAGAATTTCTGCACACAGCGGGGCAGTACACAGCCCGCGCGATCCCAGCGCGCCCAGCATAAATAAATCGGAATAAACCGGCGCGCTTACGGCGTGTTCTTTGTCTGCAGCAAGTGTGGTGTACTGGCTGAGCGTGGCGTCATAGTCCGCGACGTTGCCGACCATTGGCATGTGATCGCGCGTGGCGCAGCGCACTCCACAGCGGGCGGCATTGTCACTAACGTCTACCTCTTTTGCCCACACAGCGTTCGGGAAGCAGTCGATTAAGCGTTGACGGTTTTGTTGCTGATCGTCCTCGCGATACGCTGTCTCTTCACTCCCTCTATGATAGCTGGCGCCAATGCAGTGCTGCTGATTTTGCGGGTTGTGCGGCGTGAGGTAGCCGTCATAGCACAGCACCTGACGCAGCGCTGAAAGTGCAGGTGTGGTGGGAATATGACTCACCTGACCGCCCACGGAGTACACCGGTAGCGGCTGCGTTTGCTCAAAGCCGCTAATGCGATGACCGTTAGCCAGAACGACTGCTGCGTGAGAGGCGGTTTCTCCACTGGAAAACTGCAATTGCCAGCTTGCTGTCTGGCGAGTCAGTGAGGCCAGCGTATGTTGGTAGCGGGTGCGTAATCCCAGGGTTGTTGCATACTCCAGTACCGCGGCGGTTAACTGCGCCGGGTACAGCCATCCTCCGGCCGGATACTGAATCCCGCCGCATCCGGTTTCCACCCCTGTCGTTTGTAAAACCTGCTGTGCGTCAACCCCGACGGCGAGCGCAGTGGGCAGTTCAAGGGACAGCATCTGGGTGATTTTTTGCTGGCTTTTCTCATCCCACGCGAGTTGCGTCACGCCGCACCAGTCATGCGCGAACTCAACGGGGAGGGCGTCATACAGTCGTCGGGCGAAGGTAAACGCAGTGGGGAAAAAGAGATTAATGGCTGCGTCATGTTTGCTAAGTAGGGGGTAGAGCGCCCCCTGGCGATTACCGGATGCGCCCCCGGCAGGTTTATCGTCGGCGCAATACAGCGTGACCTGCCAGCCGCGGCGCAATAACGCCAGTGACAGCAATGCGCTGGCAATTCCTCCACCAATAATGGCGGCTTCGCGCTTATCTGTTCCCGTACGCGCAAACCATGGCGCCGAGGACGTGAGCGCCTGAGTCTGTTCCATCACGCCACAGAGCATTTCGCGTTTGCGCCCAAAGCCTTTGCATTTTTGCATTGTAAATCCGGCTTCCTGCAACCCCCGACGTACAAAGCCTGCCGATGTAAAGGTTGCCAGCGTCCCGCCGGGACGAGCCAGTCGGGCCATCGCGTTAAACAGCGTTGGCGTCCACATATCCGGGTTTTTTGCCGGTGCGAAACCGTCCAGGAACCAGGCGTCCACCTTTTGATTCAGAGAGTCATCCAGCGTACTGGTCAGTTCGTTAATATCGCCAAACCACAGATCCAGCGTGACGCGCCCATCATCAAGCAGCAGGCGATGACATCCCGCCAGCGGCAGCGGCCATTGTTCTTGCAGTGCCGTGGCCCACGGGGCAAGTTCTGGCCAGTGCTGGTGGGCTAAGGTGAGATCTTCACGCGTCAGCGGATATTTTTCAAAGCTGATGAAATGTAATCTTTCCAGGGTAGCTTCTGGGTGGGTATCGCGAAAATCGGCAAATGCCTGCCAGAGCGTGAGGAAGTTAAGTCCGGTGCCAAACCCGCTTTCTGCCACCACGAAGAGAGGACGTGAATGCGCAGGGAATCGTTGTGCGAGATGGTTACCGCCGAGAAAGACGTAACGTGTCTCTTCCAGCCCGTTATCATTAGAAAAATAGACATCGTCAAAATCTCGGGAAACAGGTGTACCCTCAGCGTTGAATTCAAGGTTGGCAGGTTGTATAGCGTATTGTTTCACGTAAGTTACTCGTCTGACAGGCTGTGCCCCGATCTTAGCGATGAGTGCCTGGCTGCGCAAATTTCCACATAAAATGGCTGATCGGACTTGTTCGGCGTACAAGTGTACGCTATTGTGCCACTCGAAACTTTAAAATAGTGCGACTTACAGAGGTATTGAATGAAACGTGCAGTGATTACTGGCTTGGGCATCGTTTCCAGCATCGGTAATAACCAGCAGGAAGTCCTGGCATCTCTGCGTGAAGGACGTTCAGGGATCACTTTCTCTCAGGAGCTGAAGGACTCCGGCATGCGTAGCCACGTTTGGGGCAACGTAAAACTGGATACCACTGGCCTCATTGACCGCAAAGTAGTGCGCTTCATGAGCGACGCATCCATCTATGCATTCCTATCAATGGAGCAGGCAGTGGCTGATGCCGGCCTGGCTGCAGAAGATTACCAGAACAACCCGCGCGTTGGCCTGATTGCAGGTTCTGGCGGCGGCTCCCCACGTTTTCAGGTGTTCGGCGCTGACGCAATGCGTAGCCCACGTGGTCTGAAAGCGGTTGGCCCGTATGTGGTCACCAAAGCGATGGCGTCCGGCGTTTCTGCCTGCCTCGCAACGCCGTTCAAAATCCACGGCGTAAACTACTCCATCAGTTCTGCCTGTGCGACATCTGCGCACTGCATCGGCAACGCGGTAGAACAAATTCAGCTGGGCAAACAGGACATCGTTTTTGCTGGCGGCGGCGAAGAGCTGTGCTGGGAAATGGCGTGTGAATTCGATGCAATGGGCGCGCTGTCTACCAAATACAACGACGATCCGTCAAAAGCTTCCCGTACCTATGACGCAAACCGCGACGGTTTCGTTATTGCTGGCGGCGGCGGTATGGTCGTGGTTGAAGAACTGGAGCACGCTCTGGCACGTGGCGCGCACATCTATGCGGAAATCGTCGGTTACGGCGCAACGTCCGATGGCGCAGACATGGTTGCTCCGTCTGGCGAAGGCGCAGTACGTTGCATGCAGATGGCGATGCACGGTGTAGACACGCCGATCGACTACCTGAACTCTCACGGTACCTCGACTCCGGTTGGTGACGTGAAAGAACTGGGCGCAATCCGCGAAGTGTTTGGCAACAACAGCCCGGCAATCTCCGCAACCAAAGCGATGACTGGTCACTCACTGGGCGCGGCTGGCGTGCAGGAAGCTATCTACTCTCTGCTGATGCTGGAACATGGCTTTATCGCGCCAAGCATCAACATTGAAGAGCTGGATGAGCAGGCGGCAGGTCTGAACATCGTGACCAAACCGACCGAGCAGGCGCTGACCACCGTGATGTCCAACAGCTTCGGCTTTGGCGGCACCAACGCTACGCTGGTTATGCGTAAGCTGAAGGCGTAAGTCTCAGCTTGAATACGAAAAAAGGGAGCTAACAGGCTCCCTTTTTACTGTGTTTACTTCGGCATTTTTTCGTATTCCGGCGCGATCTCAGCGGACCATGCTCTGGCTCGCGTAATCTCTCCGGCATTGTAAATGGGCTGCTCGTAATGACGACCCGCGTCCCGGACACGATAAATTTTCCACCGTCCTTCCTCCCAACGGGTATATACCTCCAGTTGAATAGGGGCTGACTCAGTGCCTAACTGCAGGTTCAGTTTTTCACCGCCGAGGAATGGCTGCGCCTGTCCAACCCGCAACAGCGGGATCCATGCCGGTGCGTAATCCTGCACATACATAAAGTAGTCCGCTTGCACGATCTCCTGCTCATAAAGCGTATCAATCAGCGCCAGACGCCCGATAACCTCTTTGGCGACATAGCGTTGCAGTAATGCTGATGTTTCGCGGGGCGCATCCGGATCCTGAGTGTAGTTCTTCATCCACGAAAGATAGAACTGTTTCACATCCTGCGTGCTGTCACGGTGAGAAGGGGTACAGCCACAAATCAGCAGGATGAGAACAATCAGTGGAAAGGCTTTCATTACTTCTTCCTGTAAATGGTGTATGACGGCTTTGCGGGTATATTCCCCACAGCGCCCTTGTGAATGTGAACTCGCGTGCGATTTGGCGTAATTGACCGCCACCTTTTTATCCCAACTCATAACGACTCCTGTTAATAACATACGCAATAGCAATTACGTGATGCTTTAACAGTATTTACGCAATTGGAAATGGCAAATAGTGCTATTAATATTCTCAATATATTAAGCTGGGATATTTATTAATTTATATGCTCGATAAATTACGAGTGATTTATTTAATATTCAGTATTACTTGTTTTATCCTCTGGCTGTTGGCGTGGATAGCGTGACGGCTAAATCACGTCTGGCGAGGTTTCAAGCGCCTGCATCATGATCTGTTCCGCTCTGGGCCAGCTTCGGGTAAATACATTGCGCAGTGAATCGGGTGATAATCCAGCCGCACGAGAAAGATCTCTGAGCGTGATTCTTTTTTTCCAGTGCACTTTCAATATCTGCACGATGCCAGTCTTGGCTTTAGTGTTCCATTCTGTGAACCTAAGGAAATGTGTTATCGGTGCCGATATTTTTTTCAGGGTATAAACCAGAGTAACAAAATAACGTAACTTTCTTTTTTGTCACTGGAATATTGCCAGAATAAAAATGAAATTTCGCGCGAAAGGAAAAATTTTTTATTCCACAGGCAGAAAGGAAAGAAATTAATGGCAAAAGGTTGGTTCACGGTAAAGACGAAAAGTCGTCTTTACCGTGAACCAACCTGGTGAGATTTCAGGGTTGACAAATTTAGTGGCTCACAGGCAGACTTCGCACTCAACATTATCTATCTGATAATGCGTAAGCGTTTAACGTTATCCAACGCACCTTAATCCTGAAAGTCAGGTAGAGGGGGCGTGGACATTCCTCGCCTTACTCTGCATTTTGGAGTAACGCATGACAGCTGTAACCCAACAAGAAAAAACACCTTCGGCGAACTTTTCGCTGTTTCGTATCGCTTTTGCAGTTTTCCTGACCTATATGACGGTCGGTCTACCTTTGCCCGTTATTCCTCTGTTTGTGCATCAGGAGCTGGGCTATGGCAACACCATGGTTGGTATCGCCGTAGGCGTACAGTTTCTGGCAACGGTATTAACGCGCGGCTACGCCGGGCGCTTAGCCGATCAATATGGCGCCAAACGTTCGGCGCTACAGGGGATGTTTGCCTGCGGGTTGGCGGGGGCGGCGTGGCTGTTAGCCGCGCTATTGCCTGTTTCTGTCCCTGTAAAATTTGCATTGTTAATCGTCGGGCGTTTGATCCTCGGTTTTGGCGAAAGCCAACTGCTCACCGGAACGCTGACCTGGGGGCTTGGGCTGGTCGGTCCAACACGCTCGGGTAAAGTGATGTCGTGGAACGGGATGGCGATTTACGGTGCGCTGGCCGTCGGTGCACCGCTGGGTTTGCTGATCCATAGCCACTTTGGCTTTGCGGCGCTGGCGGGAACGACAATGGTATTACCGCTGCTGGCATGGGCATTCAACGGCACCGTTCGCAAAGTGCCTGCTCATGCAGGAGAACGCCCTTCGTTATGGAGCGTGGTAGGGCTTATCTGGAAACCGGGCCTGGGCCTGGCGCTGCAGGGCGTTGGCTTTGCGGTGATCGGTACGTTTATTTCACTCTATTTTGTCAGCAACGGCTGGACGATGGCGGGGTTCACCCTGACCGCGTTTGGCGGGGCGTTTGTGTTGATGCGCATTCTGTTTGGCTGGATGCCGGATCGGTTCGGAGGCGTGAAGGTAGCCGTTGTCTCCTTACTGGTTGAAACCGCGGGGCTGATTCTGCTGTGGCAGGCCCCATCAGCATGGATTGCGCTGCTCGGGGCGGCACTAACCGGGGCAGGGTGTTCGCTTATCTTCCCGGCATTGGGCGTAGAGGTTGTGAAGCGAGTGCCCGCGCAGGTTCGCGGTACGGCGCTGGGCGGTTACGCCGCGTTTCAGGATATCTCCTACGGCATAAGCGGCCCGGTCGCCGGGGTGCTGGCCACCGCGTACGGTTATCCCTCGGTATTCCTTGCCGGAGCGATATCCGCCGTGGTGGGGATTGTCGTGACGCTGCTTACGCTGCGCAAAGGTTAAGCGACCAGCCAGAAAATGGCTAATGCGATCATTAACGCGACAAACAGCAGTCCCGGTCGTGCCGACAGAGATTTAACCGTTTCAATCATCGGCGCGAACGGGCTGTAAATAGGTTGAAGATGGCGCGGATCGTTTAGCTCGCGTTCCCGTTCAACGCGGCGCAGGAAGATTTGATTCAGCAAGTCCTGCACCTGCACCGTGGTCAGAATCGTTTGTGGTTGGATCTGATACGTCTGCTGCGCGTACTCTTTTATTGCCGTCAGCTCATTCGGCTCTAATGGCAGCTTCAGGGCCGCCTGGAGCGTTTGTAGCGTCGGGGTGCTTTGCAGGCTGAGCGTCTGGCGCGCCTGCAGCCAGGTGACCAGATGAGTAAACTGTTTGGCGGGGATCAGCTCACCGCTTTTTACGCCAGACAGCTCTAACATTGACTGCCAGATCATCTTACCTGACTCTCCCGTGGCCGCCGCCAGTTTGGTAACCAACTGGTTTAGCGTATTGTGCTCTGCGGGTAATAACGGACGATCGGTGGCCGGGCGCTGTTGCGGTTGCGGTATAGAAAGCTGTCCTTGTTGCAGCAGCGTGAGCACGTTCTTCAACTGCTCAGGCGTGAGCTGGCTGAGCGCCGTTTGCCCATACTGCTGACGGATAAAATCACTTACCGCCTGGCGGTTATTTCCCTGACTCAGTAATTCAGTGAGCTGTGAGAGAACCTGACGATTAGCATGATTTTGCTGAGCAACACCCAGCCGCTGATTCAGGTTTTGCTCCGCGGCAGGAAAGTGACGTGATTGCAGCGGCGTATCACTTTTGACGCCCAGATCGTGCTTCATTCCGGCCCACACCTCGGCGCTTTGCTGTTGGGTGAGTGAAATCAGACGGGTAATCAGTCGTTCCAGCACGGTACGTTGTTGTGTGGATAACGGTTGTTCACCCGCAGCAGAAGGGGCATTTTGGCCTTCGCCGGGAGGGCGTGCGGGTGTACCTGAAATGGGCTGCATCATCTCTGTTCCTTAAATCTGTGCTGACCAGGTCTCGCAGTATGCCTGGCGGCGAGATTATGGCACACTTGCCCGGTTAACTCTCGTTCTCAAACAGGTGCGAAAGACGTGAAAATCCTCGTTGATGAAAATATGCCCTATGCCCGCGAACTGTTCAGTCGTTTGGGGGAGGTCAAAGCGGTTCCCGGTCGCCCGATTCCCGTTGCCGAACTGGATGATGCGGATGCCTTAATGGTGCGCTCGGTGACGAAAGTAAATGAATCACTGCTTAGCGGAAAACCGGTTCAATTTGTCGGCACGGCAACCGCAGGCACGGACCATGTGGATGAAGCATGGCTTGCGCAGTCGAAGATCGGCTTTTCCGCAGCGCCCGGCTGTAACGCGATTGCGGTCGTAGAATATGTTTTTTCAGCGTTGCTGATGCTGGCGGAGCGCGACGGGTTTGCGTTACGCGATCGTACCGTAGGCATCGTAGGCGTGGGCAATGTGGGCGGACGTTTGCAGGCACGTCTGGAAGCACTGGGGATCCGCACGCTGCTGTGCGATCCGCCGCGAGCCGATCGCGGTGACGAGGGAGATTTCCGCTCGCTGGACGAACTGGTAGAGCAAGCCGATGTGTTGACTTTCCATACGCCGTTGTTTAAAGACGGACCGTACAAAACGCTGCACCTGGCAGATGATGCGCTGATTAGCCGGCTGAAGCCGGGCACCATTGTGATCAACGCCTGCCGCGGGCCAGTCATCGACAATACGGCATTGCTGAACCGATTGAATGCCGGGCAGTCGCTGAGCGTCGTGCTGGATGTCTGGGAAGGGGAGCCGGATCTCAATGTGGCATTGCTGGAGAAAGCCGATATCGGCACGGCGCACATTGCCGGGTATACCCTGGAAGGAAAAGCGCGCGGCACCACGCAGGTCTTTGAGGCTTTTAGCAAGTTTATTGGTCGCGAACAACACGTTGCGCTCAATACCCTGTTACCTGCGCCGGAATTTGGTCGTATCACACTGCATGGCCCGTTAGATCAGCCAACGCTGAAAAGGCTGGTGCATTTAGTGTATGATGTGCGCCGCGATGATGCGCCGCTGCGTAAAGTCGCTGGAATTCCGGGTGAGTTTGATAAGCTGCGTAAAAATTATCTTGAGCGCCGTGAATGGTCGTCTTTATACGTGATGTGTGACGACGCAACGGCTGCTGCCTTGCTGTGTAAGCTAGGTTTTAACGCTGTTTATCACCCGGCACATTAATGTCTTCTTAATGCTCCCTGTCGAATAATGCGACAGGGACGCTTACGTATTTCTGGAGTAAATCACCATGTCTGAAGGCTGGAATATTGCCATTCTGGGCGCAACGGGCGCCGTAGGCGAAGCCCTGCTCGATACGCTGGCTGAACGCCAGTTCCCGGTCGGTGAAATTTATGCGCTGGCGCGTAATGAAAGCGCGGGTGAGCATCTGCGTTTTAACGGTAAATCGGTCCTTGTTCAGGACGTTGTAGACTTTGACTGGACGCAGGCGCAACTGGCATTTTTTGTTGCGGGCGCTGAAGCCACCGCCGCATGGGTGGAAGAAGCGACCAATGCCGGTTGCCTGGTTATCGATAGTAGTGGCCTGTTCGCGCTTGAGCCGGACGTTCCGCTGGTGGTTCCGGACGTTAACCCGTTCGTACTGGCGGATTACCGCAACCGCAATGTGATTGCGGTCCCTTCCAGCCTGACCAGCCAACTGCTGTCTGCGCTGAAGCCGCTAATTGATGACGGCGGGCTGTCACGTATTACGGTGACCAATATTATTTCCGCTTCCGCTCACGGTAAAAAAGCCGTAGATGCGCTTGCCGGACAGAGCGCGAAACTACTGAACGGCATCCCGATTGACGATGACGATTTCTTTGGCCGTCAGCTGGCGTTCAACATGCTGCCGCTGCTGCCGGATCGCGAAGGTAGCGTGCGCGAAGAGCGTCGTATCGTCGATGAAGTGCGCAAAATTATGCAGGACGACGGGCTGCTTATCTCCGCCAGCATCGTGCAGTCGCCGGTATTTTATGGCCACGCACAGATGGTGAATTTTGAAGCTCTGCGTCCGTTGGCGGCGGAAGAAGCACGCGATGCGTTTTCACGCGGTGAGGACGTAGTGTTGTCAGAAGAGACCTATATCCCGACGCAGGTTGGCGATGCGTCAGGTACTCCGCACCTTTCAGTTGGCTGTGTGCATAACGATTATGGGATGCCGGAACAGGTTCAGTTCTGGTCGGTGGCAGACAACGTACGCTTTGGCGGTGCGTTGATGGCGGTAAAAATTGCGGAAAAACTGGTGCAGGAGTACCTGTACTAATGTCTGACCTGCAACAGCCGTCAACCCATAAAATTGCGCTGGGCATTGAGTATGACGGCAGCAAATATTATGGCTGGCAGCGCCAGAACGAAGTGCGTAGCGTTCAGGAAAAACTGGAAAAAGCGCTCTCTCAGGTGGCGAATGAACGCATCACTGTCTTTTGTGCGGGACGCACGGATGCGGGCGTTCATGGCACAGGGCAGGTCGTGCACTTTGAAACGACTGCCCAGCGTAAAGATGCAGCCTGGACACTGGGGGTAAATGCGAATTTACCTGGTGACATTGCTGTGCGCTGGGTGAAAGCTGTACCCGATGATTTCCATGCCCGATTTAGCGCTACGGCTCGCCGTTATCGCTACATCATCTACAATCATCGGTTGCGCCCTGCGGTTTTAGGTAAAGGGGTAACCCATTACTATGAACCGCTGGACGCTGATCGTATGCATCGTGCGGCCCAGTGTTTGATTGGCGAAAATGATTTTACCTCGTTTCGGGCGGTGCAGTGTCAGTCGCGCACACCGTGGCGTAACGTGATGCACATTAACGTTGAACGTTTTGGTGCATATGTGGTGGTGGATATTAAAGCGAATGCCTTTGTACATCATATGGTCAGGAATATTGTCGGCAGCCTGATGGAAGTAGGCGCCAACAACCAGCCGGAGAGCTGGATAGCAGAACTGCTAGCGGCGAAGGACAGAACGCTGGCAGCGGCAACGGCGAAAGCGGAAGGATTGTATCTGGTTGCAGTAGATTACCCGGAACGGTTCGACCTGCCAAAACCGCCTATGGGCCCGCTATTTCTGGCGGACTAATTTGAGTCGTATAAAGGCAAAACTATGGACCTGATTTACTTTCTTATCGATTTTATCCTGCACATTGATGTGCATCTGGCGGAGCTGGTTGCGGAATACGGTATCTGGGTATACGCGATTCTGTTTCTGATCCTGTTCTGCGAAACCGGGCTGGTGGTGACGCCGTTCCTGCCGGGAGACTCGCTGCTGTTTGTCGCTGGCGCGCTTTCTGCGCTGCCAACTAACGATCTCAATGTTCATCTGATGGTGATGTTGATGATTGTGGCGGCGATTATCGGCGATGCGGTGAACTACACGATTGGCCGTTTGTTCGGTGAAAAACTCTTCAGTAACCCGAACTCTAAAATTTTCCGTCGCAGTTACCTGGATAAAACCCATGCGTTCTACGAGCGTCATGGCGGCAAAACGATTATCCTCGCGCGTTTCGTACCTATTGTGCGTACATTTGCACCGTTTGTTGCCGGTATGGGGCACATGTCCTACCGTCATTTTGCGATGTATAACGTCGCAGGCGCGCTGCTGTGGGTATTGCTGTTCACCTATGCAGGCTATCTGTTCGGCGATCTGCCGATCGTTCAGGAAAACCTGAAATTACTGATTGTGGCGATCATCGTCCTTTCCGTATTGCCGGGCATAATTGAAGTGATTCGCCATAAACGCGCTGCGTCACGGGCTGCAAAATAGAAAGTAACTCAGCGGTTCGACCACTTTTTTATCCAAAGTTTCGGGCTGTTATGTTTTAATGTGCAACATTCATGGTCTGTTAGGGGCAAAAATGGCATTATGCGCCCCTTATAACAAAGCTGACTAGGGTTCAGGCAGAAAGGTCACCAATGAGCTGGATTGAACGAATTAAAAGCAACATTACTCCCACCCGCAAGGCAAGCATTCCTGAAGGGGTGTGGACCAAGTGTGATAGCTGCGGTCAGGTTTTATACCGTGCTGAGCTGGAACGTAATCTTGAGGTCTGTCCGAAGTGTGACCATCATATGCGCATGTCGGCGCGCAATCGCCTGCATAGCCTGTTAGATGAAGGTTCTCTTGTGGAACTGGGTAGCGAGCTTGAGCCGAAAGATGTGCTGAAGTTTCGTGACTCCAAAAAGTACAAAGACAGACTGGCTTCTGCGCAGAAAGAAACTGGCGAGAAAGATGCGCTGGTGGTAATGAAAGGCACGCTGCACGGTATGCCGGTCGTTGCTGCTGCATTCGAGTTCGCGTTTATGGGCGGCTCCATGGGCTCTGTGGTCGGCGCGCGTTTTGTCCGTGCCGTTGAGCAGGCGCTGGAAGATAACTGTCCGCTGATCTGCTTCTCCGCTTCTGGCGGGGCGCGTATGCAGGAAGCGCTGATGTCTCTGATGCAGATGGCGAAAACCTCTGCTGCGCTGGCGAAAATGCAGGAACGCGGTTTACCGTATATTTCTGTACTGACCGACCCAACAATGGGCGGTGTTTCTGCTAGCTTCGCGATGCTGGGCGATCTCAACATTGCAGAACCGAAAGCACTGATCGGCTTTGCTGGTCCGCGTGTTATCGAGCAAACCGTACGTGAGAAACTGCCGCCGGGATTCCAGCGTAGCGAGTTCCTGATTGAAAAAGGCGCTATCGATATGATCGTCCGCCGTCCGGAAATGCGCCTGAAACTGGCAAGCATTCTGGCGAAGCTGATGAATCTTCCTACGCCGAATCCGGATGAGCCGCGTGAAGGCGAGGTGGTACCTCCGGTTCCCGATCAGGAATCAGAGGCCTGATAGTTTACTCTATGGGTTTCGGGTTGCAGGCAGGCGATAAGAGAGTTGATCCCGATGAGCTTACACAGGTAAGTGATTCGGGTGAGCGAGCACAGCCAACGCATCTGCAACGTGAAAAACAACGTGTAAAAAAGGGCAGGCCGGTTGGTGCTGCCCTTTTGCTTTTCTCAACGTAAAGAATCTACAGCCATCATGGACAATAAACGTATTCCTCAAGCCGCGTCGCCCCTGGCATCGTGGCTTTCTTATCTGGAAAACCTACACAGTAAAACCATCGATCTCGGCCTGGAACGCGTAAGTCAGGTGGCGCGCAAACTGGGTGTGTTGAAACCCGCGCCATTTGTTTTTACGGTGGCGGGAACCAACGGGAAAGGCACAACCTGCCGTACGCTGGAATCTGTGCTGACCTCAGCAGGTTATAAAGTTGGCGTTTACAGTTCGCCGCATCTGGTACGCTACACGGAACGCGTACGCGTGCAGGGGCGTGAACTGCCGGAATCAGCGCATACCGCCTCGTTTGCTGAGATTGAAGACGCGCGTGGCGACATTTCCCTGACCTACTTTGAATACGGTACCTTATCGGCGCTCTGGTTGTTTAAACAGGCCCAACTGGATGTCGTCATCCTGGAAGTTGGGTTAGGCGGTCGCCTTGACGCGACCAATATCGTGGATGCCGATGTTGCGGTGGTCACCAGCATTGCGCTTGACCATACTGACTGGCTGGGCCCGGATCGCGAAAGCATTGGTCGTGAGAAGGCGGGAATTTTCCGTGCAGAGAAACCGGCTATCGTCGGTGAACCGGAAATGCCTTACACCATCGCCGATGTTGCGCAAGAGAACGGGGCGATTTTGCAACGCTGCGGCGTGGACTGGCGCTATGCGGTCACGGAGAACGACTGGTCCTTTACGGACGATCACGGTACGTTGGCGCACCTGCCGTTGCCGCAGGTCCCGCAACCTAACGCCGCTACCGCACTGGCAGCACTGCGCGCAAGCGGGCTTAACGTCAGCGAGCAGGCCATTCGTGACGGTATTGAACAGGCGATTTTACCGGGGCGCTTCCAGATTGTGAGCGAGTCGCCGCGGGTGATTTTTGATGTTGCCCATAACCCGCATGCGGCGGAGTATCTGACCGGCCGTCTGAAAAAATTAGTGAAAAGCGGGCGTGTACTTGCGGTTATCGGTATGCTACATGATAAAGATATTGCCGGTACGTTAGCCTGGTTAAAAAGCGTGGTTGACGCCTGGTACTGTGCGCCCCTGGAAGGGCCGCGTGGTGCTACTGCAGAACAACTGCTGGAGCATCTGGGCAAAGGCTATGCCTATGAAAGCGTGGCGCAGGCATGGTCTGCAGCGCTAGCTGAGGCGAAGCCAGAAGATACCGTGTTGGTGTGTGGATCGTTTCACACTGTCGCACATGTCATGGAAGTGATAGACGTGGGGAGAAGCGGTGGCGAGTAAGTTTCAGAATCGATTAGTCGGCACAATTGTGCTGGTCGCGCTGGGGGTAATTGTGCTCCCCGGGCTGCTTGACGGGCAGAAAAAGCATTATCAGGATGAGTTTGCGGCGATCCCGCTGGTGCCGAAACCCGGCGATCGCGATGAACCAGACATGATGCCTGCAGCAACGCAGGCGCTGCCGACGCAGCCGCCGGAAGGGGCGGCAGAAGAGGTTCGCGCGGGTGATGCTGCCGCGCCATCGTTGGATCCGTCACGTTTGACGACGGCAAACAGCGCGGAGTTAGATCCTGTCCCCGCGCCTGTAGAACAGCCGAAACCCAAACCGAAGCCGCAGCCGGTTGCCGTCGCTCCGACGCCAGCACCGGCTCCAGCGCCGAAACCGGCCGCTGTGGAACCGCCAGCTCCGACCGGCAAAGCGTACGTTGTACAGCTCGGTGCGCTGAAAAATGCGGATAAGGTCAATGAGATCGTGGGTAAACTTCGTGGCGCGGGCTTCCGGGTATATACTTCCCCGTCAACGCCGGTGCAGGGTAAAATAACCCGTATTCTCGTAGGACCTGACGCCTCCAAAGATAAGCTGAAGAACTCGCTGGGCGAGCTGCAGAAGATCTCCGGTCTGAGTGGCGTAGTGATGGGTTACACCCCTAATTAAGGGATTGCGCTGTTCACGGCGCTGCTCTTAATTCAGGCCGGATAGGGCGTTTTTACCGCTATCCGGCAGTGCCCGAAGAGGCATAAAACGGTATGGCGTTGAAGATTTTTTCAGCGCCATTTTTATTTACGCGTGGAAAGGAAATCCCTACGCAAACGTTTTCTTTTTCTGTTAGAATGCGCCCCGAACAGGACGACAGGGCGTTAAATCGTGGGACACTTATGGTCTGGATTGATTACGCCATTATCGCGGTGATTGGTTTTTCCTGTCTGGTTAGCCTGATCCGTGGCTTTGTTCGTGAAGCATTATCGTTGGTGACTTGGGGTTGTGCTTTCTTTGTCGCCAGCCATTACTACACTTACCTGTCTGTCTGGTTTACGGGCTTTGAAGACGAACTCGTTCGAAATGGGATTGCTATCGCGATACTGTTTATCGCGACACTTATCGTCGGCGCTATCGTTAACTTTGTGATAGGCCAACTGGTAGAGAAAACAGGCCTGTCGGGTACCGACAGGGTGTTGGGGATCTGCTTTGGTGCTCTGCGAGGAGCGCTGATCGTCGCCGCCATACTGTTCTTTCTCGATACCTTTACCGGTCTGTCGAAAAGTGAAGACTGGAGCAAGTCGCAGCTGATCCCGCAGTTCAGTTTCATCATCAGATGGTTCTTTGACTATCTGCAAAGCTCGTCAAGTTTCTTGCCCAAAGTATAAACTTTGGGTTGTTGCTGAACGAGGAAAAGACGTATGTGCGGTATTGTCGGTATCGCCGGTGTTATGCCGGTAAACCAGTCGATTTATGACGCGTTAACGGTGCTCCAGCATCGTGGTCAGGATGCCGCAGGCATCATCACCATTGATGCCAACAACTGCTTCCGCTTGCGTAAAGCAAACGGAATGGTGAGCGATATTTTTGAAGCGCGCCATATGCAGCGTTTGCAGGGCAATATGGGCATCGGTCATGTGCGTTACCCAACGGCTGGCAGCTCCAGCGCCTCCGAAGCTCAACCTTTTTACGTCAACTCACCGTATGGCATCACGCTTGCCCATAATGGCAACCTGACCAATGCGCATGAGCTGCGTAAAAAGCTGTTTGAAGAAAAGCGCCGCCACATCAATACCACTTCAGACTCTGAAATTTTGCTGAATATTTTCGCCAGTGAGCTGGATAACTTCCGCCATTATCCGCTGGAAGCCGATAATATTTTTGCTGCTATTGCGGCAACCAACCGCCAGATCCGCGGCGCCTATGCCTGCGTGGCGATGATTATCGGCCACGGTATGGTTGCCTTCCGCGATCCTAACGGTATCCGTCCGCTGGTACTGGGTAAACGCGATATCGGGGATGGTCGTACCGAGTATATGGTGGCCTCCGAGAGCGTGGCGCTGGATACGCTGGGCTTTGAATTCCTGCGCGATGTTGCACCTGGCGAAGCGGTGTATATCACCGAAAAAGGTCAGCTGTTTACTCGCCAGTGTGCCGATAACCCGGTCAGCAATCCGTGCCTGTTTGAATACGTTTACTTCGCACGTCCTGACTCCTTTATCGACAAGATTTCCGTCTACAGCGCCCGTGTAAATATGGGTACCAAGCTTGGCGAAAAAATTGCTCGTGAGTGGGAAGATCTGGACATTGACGTGGTGATCCCGATTCCGGAAACCTCCTGCGATATCGCGCTGGAAATTGCCCGTATTCTCGGTAAGCCGTACCGTCAGGGTTTTGTGAAAAACCGCTACGTGGGTCGTACCTTTATCATGCCCGGCCAGCAGCTGCGCCGTAAATCCGTGCGCCGTAAGCTGAACGCCAACCGTGCGGAATTCCGTGATAAAAACGTGCTGCTGGTGGATGACTCCATCGTGCGCGGTACCACCTCGGAACAGATTATCGAGATGGCGCGTGAAGCCGGAGCGAAGAAAGTGTATCTGGCCTCTGCGGCCCCGGAAATTCGCTTCCCGAACGTTTATGGTATCGATATGCCTACGGCGACGGAGCTGATTGCTCATGGTCGCGAAGTGGACGAGATTCGCCAGATAATCGGTGCAGACGGTCTTATCTTCCAGGATCTGAACGATCTGATTGAAGCGGTCCGCGCTGAGAACCCGGATATTCAGCAGTTTGAATGTTCAGTGTTTAATGGCGTGTACGTCACCAAAGACGTCGACCAGCAATATCTCGATTTCCTTGACTCCCTGCGTAATGACGATGCCAAAGCAATTTTGCGTCAGAACGAAGCGGAAAACCTCGAGATGCATAACGAAGGGTAATGTTCTGTTGCAGGTCAGGACACATAGAGTGGACTGACTTGCAACTGCGCATAAAAACCTGCAAAGTCAGCCCTGAAGCAAGTAAGGGCGAAAAAATGAAACGACTCATTGTAGGGATTAGCGGTGCCAGTGGCGCGATTTATGGCGTGCGCCTGCTGCAGGTTTTGCGTGACGTTACTGATGTGGAAACCCATCTGGTGATGAGTGCTGCTGCCCGACAGACGCTGGCGCTGGAAACAGACCTCTCTGTACGCGACGTGCAGGCACTGGCGAATGTAAATCACGATACGCGCGATATCGCCGCCAGTATCTCTTCCGGCTCTTTTCAGACCGCCGGAATGGTAATATTACCTTGTTCAATCAAAACGCTTTCAGGCATCGTCCACAGTTACACCGATGGGCTGCTTACCCGTGCGGCAGACGTGGTGTTGAAAGAACGCCGCCCGCTGGTGCTGTGCGTGCGTGAAACGCCCCTGCATCTGGGGCATCTGCGACTGATGACGCAGGCGGCAGAAATTGGCGCGGTGATTATGCCGCCAGTCCCGGCATTCTATCATCGCCCGCAAACGCTAGATGATGTGATTAATCAAACAGTTAACCGCGTACTCGACCAGTTTGATATCTCCCTTCCACAGGATCTGTTCACCCGCTGGCAAGGGGCGTAAAACCGTTCCATCAGCGTGCAAAGAAACATCCGTTGCCCTGTTTCAGGGCAATTTTGTAACCGCGATCATATCCTCAACATTTAATTCGTTAAAACTCAACGAAACGCTGCGGTTCAACCGTCAGACCTGCTATCTTCAAAATCAGGACATTATTGCAACGTTTTATTAACATATTTAACGTCGAATATCCTCATCGACGCGAAAATGGCATAAGACCTGCATGAAAAAGTCTGCAAACACACAACACAACGTAAAACATAATAAAACTACGCCACTTGAGGGTTATGTATGAAGAAGACGGTTCTTGCTTTGTCTTTGCTGGTAGGACTCTCCGCCACCGCGGCCAGCTACGCAGCACTTCCGCAGACGGTTCGTATTGGTACAGATACAACGTACGCACCTTTTTCCTCTAAAGATGCCAAAGGCGACTTTGTCGGCTTTGATATCGATCTGGGAAATGAGATGTGTAAGCGCATGCAGATCAAATGTACCTGGGTAGCCAGCGACTTTGACGCGCTGATCCCGTCGCTGAAAGCGAAAAAGATTGATGCCATCATCTCCTCGCTTTCAATTACTGAGAAGCGTCAGCAAGAGATTGCGTTCTCAGACAAGCTTTACGCAGCAGACTCACGTCTGATCGCCGCGAAAGGTTCCCCAATTCAACCAACTCTGGATTCCCTCAAAGGTAAACATGTTGGCGTACTGCAAGGCTCGACTCAGGAAGCCTATGCTAATGACAACTGGCGCAGCAAAGGCGTAGATGTAGTGGCCTATGCGAACCAGGACCTTATCTATTCTGACCTGACAGCGGGTCGTCTGGACGCGGCGTTGCAGGATGAAGTCGCGGCCAGCGAAGGCTTCCTGAAGCAGCCTGCCGGTAAGGACTACGCTTTTGCTGGTCCGTCGGTGAAAGATAAAAAATACTTTGGTGACGGCACCGGGATTGGCTTGCGCAAAGATGATGCAGAGCTGAAAGCTGCTTTCGATAAAGCGCTGGGCGAACTGCGCAAAGACGGCACCTACGACAAAATGGCGAGCAAGTATTTTAACTTCAATGTCTACGGCGATTAATACGCCGCAGCGGGGAATGGACTGCACCATTGCGGGTAACCATTACGGTGCATAATAAATTCAGTGCACTGTTTTGGTGCTTTTGTCGCTGTCTTAATAAGCATGAGTGCATACTTAAGCGCTTTTCATGCAAATAAATACCGCCTACAGGGTAGAATGCTTTGCCTTGTCGGCCCGATTAATGGCACGATAACTGCACCTGGTCCTGTAAAGATCCCCTATAAAAGACAGTCTGTTGAGGATAGTTATGAAAAAACTGGTGTTGTCTCTTTCTCTGGTCCTGGCTTTCTCCAGTGCTACCGCAGCATTTGCAGCCATTCCGCAAAAAATTCGTATCGGTACCGATCCTACTTATGCGCCGTTCGAATCGAAAAATGCACAGGGTGAATTAGTCGGTTTTGATATCGATCTGGCTAAAGAGCTGTGCAAACGTATCAATACACAATGTACCTTCGTGGAAAACCCGCTGGACGCGCTTATCCCTTCGTTAAAAGCGAAGAAAATCGATGCGATTATGTCCTCGCTTTCCATCACTGAAAAACGTCAGCAGGAAATCGCCTTTACCGACAAGCTTTATGCAGCCGACTCGCGTCTGGTTGTCGCTAAAGATTCTGCTATTCAGCCAACCATTGAGTCGCTGAAAGGTAAACGTGTTGGCGTGCTGCAGGGCACGACTCAGGAAACCTTCGGCAACGAGCACTGGGCGCCAAAAGGCATTGAAATTGTCTCTTATCAGGGGCAAGACAATATCTATTCTGACCTGACTGCCGGGCGTATTGATGCTGCTTTCCAGGATGAAGTCGCGGCCAGCGAAGGCTTCCTGAAACAGCCGGTCGGTAAAGATTACAAATTCGGCGGCCCATCTGTAAAAGATGAGAAGTTATTCGGCGTGGGTACCGGTATGGGGCTGCGCAAAGATGATAACGAACTGCGCGAAGCACTGAACAAAGCCTTTGCCGAGATGCGAGCTGACGGTACTTACGAGAAGCTGGCGAAAAAGTACTTCGATTTTGATGTTTATGGCGGTTAATCACCGCAGGTGCTGATAAAGCCCGTAGATTTTTGACGTGTTGAATTTATGCCTGATGGCGCTGCGCGTATCCGGTCTACAGTGATTTTGTAGGCCGGATAAGGCAAAGCCGCCATCCCGCATTTAACAGTTTGTCTGAAATCAAAAGAGGCTTATTACTCCACCACACACGACAGGACAGGCAGCATGTTGTATGGCTTTTCAGGTGTTATTTTACAGGGCGCAATTGTTACGCTGGAGCTGGCACTTAGCTCGGTGGTACTGGCGGTTCTGATAGGCCTTGTCGGCGCGGCAGCAAAGCTGTCGCAAAGCCGGGCGCTGGCGCTTATTTTCGAAGGGTACACAACGCTTATCCGCGGCGTGCCCGATCTGGTCTTAATGCTGCTCATCTTTTACGGATTACAAATCGCGCTGAATACCCTTACCGATGCAATTGGTATCAGCCAGATTGATATCGATCCGATGGTCGCGGGTATTATTACGCTCGGGTTTATCTACGGAGCCTATTTTACCGAAACATTTCGTGGCGCATTTATGGCCGTGCCAAAAGGCCATATTGAAGCCGCGACGGCATTCGGTTTTACCAGTTCACAAATATTTCGCCGCATTATGTTCCCGGCGATGATGCGCTATGCCTTACCGGGAATTGGCAACAACTGGCAGGTCATTCTTAAGGCCACGGCTCTGGTATCGTTGCTCGGCCTGGAAGACGTGGTGAAAGCCACTCAGCTTGCCGGAAAAAGTACCTGGGAGCCGTTCTATTTTGCCGTAGTGTGCGGGGTCATCTATCTGGTGTTTACCACTGTTTCTAATGGTGTGCTGCTGTACCTTGAGCGCCGCTATTCTGTGGGTGTGAAGAGGGCTGACCTGTGATTGAGATTATTCAGGAATACTGGAAGTCCCTGCTGTGGACCGACGGATATCGCTACACCGGCGTGGCTATCACCCTGTGGCTTCTGATTTCGTCGGTGGTGATGGGCGGGATACTGGCGCTGTTTTTGGCAATTGGTCGTGTTTCCAGTAATAAATTTATCCAGTTTCCCATCTGGCTGTTCACCTATATTTTTCGTGGGACGCCGCTGTACGTCCAGTTGCTGGTGTTTTATTCCGGGATGTATACGCTGGAGATAGTCAAAGGCACGGACTTCCTCAACGCATTTTTCCGCAGTGGGCTAAATTGCACCGTGCTGGCGCTGACGCTGAATACCTGCGCCTATACCACGGAGATTTTCGCCGGGGCTATTCGTTCCGTACCCCATGGTGAGATTGAAGCCGCGCGCGCTTACGGTTTCTCGTCGTTTAAACTGTATCGCTGCATTATTTTGCCTTCCGCGCTGCGTATTGCGCTGCCGGCTTACAGCAATGAAGTTATTTTAATGCTGCACTCCACGGCGCTGGCATTTACCGCAACGGTGCCTGATTTGTTGAAAATCGCCCGCGATATCAACTCGGCAACGTATCAGCCGTTTACCGCCTTCGGTATTGCCGCTGTTCTGTATTTGATTATTTCGTATGTCCTGATCAGTCTGTTCCGTAAAGCGGAAAAACGCTGGTTGCAGCATGTATCCTCTAAATGATTCGAGTAACACGATGTCTGAAAATAAATTAAACGTTATCGATTTACATAAGCACTACGGCGAACATGAAGTGCTGAAAGGGGTATCGCTGCAGGCCAATGCGGGTGATGTTATCAGTATTATTGGCTCGTCAGGTTCCGGTAAAAGTACCTTCCTGCGCTGCATTAACTTTCTCGAGAAACCGAGCGCCGGGTCGATTGTCGTCAGTGGTCAGAACATTGGTCTGGTACGCGACAAAGACGGCCAGCTTAAGGTTGCAGACAAAAATCAGCTGCGCTTGCTGCGCACGCGACTGACGATGGTCTTTCAGCACTTTAATCTGTGGAGCCACATGACGGTGCTGGAAAACGTGATGGAAGCGCCGATCCAGGTGTTGGGGCTGAGCAAGCAGGAAGCTCGCGAACGTGCGGTGAAGTATCTGGCGAAAGTGGGTATTGATGAGCGCGCTCAGGGAAAATATCCGGTGCATCTGTCCGGTGGTCAGCAGCAGCGTGTCTCCATTGCTCGTGCGCTGGCGATGGAACCGGAAGTGTTGCTGTTTGATGAACCCACGTCGGCACTTGACCCGGAGCTGGTGGGCGAAGTGCTGCGCATTATGCAACAACTGGCCGAAGAGGGAAAAACCATGGTGGTCGTGACCCACGAAATGGGGTTTGCCCGTCATGTCTCCACGCACGTGATTTTCCTGCATCAGGGGAAGATTGAAGAAGAGGGCGATCCGGAGCAGGTATTTGGTAATCCGCAAAGCCCGCGTTTGCAGCAGTTCCTCAAAGGTTCGTTGAAGTAAGTCACCTGCCCGGAGGCGCTACGCTTTCCGGGCCTGGGATTTTAGCGCGTCGCACTCCAGACGATAAACCCAGTCGTCGTAGGCGATACCATCAATCTCATACGCCTTTTCCAGTACCTGCGTACGCACGAACCCCGTTTTTTCCAGAATCCGTATTGAGCCCTTATTATCCGCCAGTGCGTAAGCATTTATCGCTGTGACCGCCGCGTGCTCGAAGGCGTACTGGCACACCGCGCGTACGGCTTCGCTGGCAATACCTTTCCCCTGCGCCTGTGGCAAGATGGCGTAGCCGAGGTCGGCTTCATGCGGGTAGAGATGGCTGATTTGCAGACCAATATCGCCGAGCGGCGTCGGGTTGTTGTGCTCGCGGATGACAAAAGTGTGCTGTGCGGCAAGGCGTCTGGCGAATAACAGACGCGTATCTTTCACCGGGGCGATGTTGCCCATATAGCGCATGACTTCAGGACATTCACGTAGTTTCTGGAAAAATGACCAGTCAGAAAACTGAAACAAAGAGAGGGTAAGTCGGGGAGTCGAAATTATCGCCATAACGTCGCCATTGCAGAAATCTGGCCTATAACCTTACCACCACAACGGCGACCGTGAATAGCGCTTAGGGGTTATCGGATGACATCCTCCAGCGCTTCTTCTAAATCGTACCAGCGAAACGCGAAACCGGACGCTTCCAGGCGTTTTGGCAACGCTCGCTGCCCGCCGAGAACCAGCACTGAAGATTCGCCCATCAGCAACCGCATTGCGGTGGCGGGAACGCGCAGAATGGCAGGACGGTTCAGGGCGTGGCCCAGCGCGTGGGCAAACTGCTCATTGTGCACCGGGTACGGTGAAACCATATTGAAGGGACCGCGCAGATCGTTATCCAGCAGCCAGAGAATTCCGTTGACCATATCATCAATATGGATCCAGGCCATATACTGGCGTCCGTTGCCAATTGGTCCGCCTAAGCCAAGACGAAACGGCGGGACCATTTTCGCCAGAATGCCGCCAGCAGAGGCCAGTACCACGCCGGTGCGCAGCATACACACGCGGGTTTTTTCGCTTTGCGCGGTGCTGGCAATTTGCTCCCAGCGGGCGCACAGCTTATGGGTAAATTCGTTATGCGGCGGCTCTTCTTCTGTGACCACCACTTCGCCTAAATCGCCGTAGTAACCGGTAGCGGAACCGGAGATTAGCACTGCGGGCGGTGTCTCGCTGGCATTGATTAAATCGACCAGCTTCTGCGTAATGACCCAGCGGCTCTGACACAGGCGTTCCTTTTGCTGGGCACTCCAGCGCTTGTCCGCAATCGGCTCTCCGGCAAGGTTAATGACGGCATCAATGTCATTGAGATTTTGCCGCTCTTCCAGCCCTTTGGACAGCGTAACCCGGGAGTCGAGAATCTGACGTGCCTTATCAGGAGAACGGGTCACTACGGTTATCTGATGCCCCAGCTCCAGCAAGCGGGGGATCAGATGACGTCCAATCAGGCCAGTACCGCCGGTAATCAGAATCTGCATGTCGCCTCCCGGGTTATGTTTTAGCGCTGCCAGCTCAGCGTCATAGAGACTGAGTCGGCGTAACGTAATGCGTGAAGTTTATCTATCTCTACTTGAGCATAAGTGACCCAGTGATGTTCGCGTGCGATATCGAGCACATCTTGAGTTAATTTTTCTAACAATGAGAAGCGGTTACCCTCCACGTGGGCAATGATGCTCTTGGTGATAGTGCGATAATTCAGCGCGTCGTTGATATCTTCACTGGTACGGGCTTTGTCTGCCGGATAGTGAATGGCAATGTTGATGACGATATCCTGGCGGTTAAGGATCTCCTCTTCTTTAATGCCGATAAAAGTGCGCAGACGAAGGTTTTTTATACGAATAATTGCGTCAGGTTGTGACATTGCAGGTTTCCTCCATGTATGAACCTTTGCATGATACACGAGAACCGAATCGCGTCACCGCTTCTCACTTTGTGCTTGTTGCATGGCGCGTTCCGTTGCGGGACGCGTACGGATGCGTTCATGCCAGTTATTGACCGCCGGGTAGTTGTCGAGGTCGATGCGCTGACGCTGATGGGCGTGGATCCACGGCCAGCAGGCAATGTCGGCAATGCTGTAGTGATCGCCTCCCAGCCAGGGGGACGTTTCCAGACGTTTATTCATCACGTTGTAAAGGCGCTGGGTTTCAACCTGGTATCTTTCAATGGCGTAGGGAATCGTTTGTGGGGCGTAGTGGCTAAAATGATGATTCTGACCGAGCATGGGTCCGAGGCCGCTGACCTGCCAGAACAACCACTGCAGCGTAGTGTGGCGTTCACGTAACTCACCGCTCAGCAGCTTACCGCTCTTTTCCGCCAGATAGAGTAAAATTTCTCCGGACTCAAACAGGCTGATGGGCTTTCCGCCGTCTACCGGGGTACTGTCGATAATGGCCGGGATTTTATTGTTTGGTGAGATTTGCAGAAAATCAGGGTGAAACTGGCTACCTTTGCTGATATCGACATGAATCAGACGGTATTGCAGCTGCGCCTCTTCAAGAAACAGCGTTATTTTGTGACCGTTTGGCGATGGAGTGTAATAGAGATCGATCATTTTCAGCGTCCGTTTTGTCATGAACCGGGTCATAACAAGTATAGAGCCTGTTGGCGTGCGTGAGTTTTCATCAAGTGACAGTGAGAGAAAGACTCTATATTTTGAAGGCAAGCCAATACATTTCAGAGGACATTATGAGCAAATCTGCAATTACGCTGTGGTCAGATGCCAATTTTTTCTCCCCTTACGTGCTGTCTGTTTATGTCGCTCTGCAAGAGAAAGGACTGCCTTTTACGCTGAAAACCGTTGATCTCAACAGCGGCGAACACTTGCAACCTTCATGGCAAGGGTATGCGTTAACGCGGCGCGTACCGGTGCTTGAAATCGACGGTTTCGAGCTGAGCGAATCATCAGCGATAACTGAGTTCCTGGAAGAGAGCTTTGCACCACCGCAGTGGGAGCGTATCTACCCACACGATGTGCAAAAGCGCGCGCGGGCGCGCCAGGTTCAGGCGTGGATCCGCAGCGATCTGATGCCTATCCGTGAAGAACGCTCAACGGACGTAGTTTTTGCTGGCGTGAAGAAAGGTCCGTTAAGCGAAGCGGGAAAAGTCAGTGCGGAGAAATTGTTCGCCACTGCGAGCCATTTATTGAGCCACGGGAAGCAGAATTTATTTGGCGAATGGTGTATTGCCGACTGCGATTTAGCGCTAATGCTGAATCGTCTGGTCCTTAACGGCGATGAGGTTCCCGAAGCGCTTGCAGAATATGCCGCCTTCCAGTGGCAGCGCGCTTCAGTCCAGCGTTTTATCGCGCTTTCAGCGAAGCGTTCCTGCTGAAAAACGGGGCGTAATCCAGTATCATTACAAAGTACTTTTCAACGAGGAGTGAGTGATGAAACTGATGTTCGCATCGGACATTCATGGTTCGTTGCCAGCCACGGAACGCGTACTTGAACGGTTTGCCGCAAGCGGTGCGCAATGGCTGGTGATATTGGGTGATGTTTTAAACCACGGACCGCGTAATGCGCTCCCGGAAGGCTATGCGCCTGCGCAGGTTGCTGAGCGGTTGAATGCGCTGGCAGCGCGGATTATCGCGGTGCGTGGCAATTGTGACAGCGAAGTGGATCAGATGCTTCTGCATTTTCCGATGACCGCGCCGTGGCAGCAAATTCTGACAGAAAACCAGCGACTCTTTTTGACGCACGGGCATCTTTTTGGTCCGCAAAATATGCCGGCACTCAACGTGGGAGATGTGCTGGTTTATGGGCATACACATTTGCCCGTCGCTGAGCGTCAAGGGGATGTTTACCACTTCAATCCCGGCTCGGTAAGCATCCCGAAAGGGGGCTTTGCGGCAAGTTACGGGATTCTGGATGATAATGTTCTCAGCGTAATGGCACTCAATGATCAAAGTGTTATTGCACAGGTCGAGATTAATCCGTAATTTACCCCACAAACATAAACGCGCCGTAAGAGCGCAAGAAAAAAGAAGGTTTCCTGATGGTGGAACAGCGTCGTTTGGCAAGTACGGAATGGGTGGATATTGTGAATGAAGACAACGAAGTCATTGCACAATCCAGCCGGGAACAAATGCGGGCGCAACGCTTACGCCATCGTGCAACGTATATCGTCGTGCATGATGGTATGGGCAAAATTCTGGTTCAGCGTCGTACTGAGACAAAAGATTTTTTGCCCGGCATGCTGGATGCCACCGCTGGCGGTGTTGTGCAGGCTGACGAGCAACTACTGGATTCAGCGCGCCGTGAAGCGGAAGAGGAACTGGGGATTGCGGGCGTGCCGTTTGCCGAGCATGGGCAGTTTTATTTTGAAGACCAGAACTGTCGCGTATGGGGCGGGCTGTTTAGCTGTGTTTCCCACGGACCGTTTGCGCTTCAGGAAGAAGAGGTTAGTGAAGTTTGCTGGCTGACGCCGGAAGAAATTACCGCGCGCTGCGACGAATTTACGCCGGACTCACTGAAAGCCCTGGCGCTGTGGATGACCCGCAACGCTAAGAATGAAGGGGCGAAAGCCGAAAAGCAGGAAGAAGCTGAGTAAAATCTGCTCATCCGGCCTACAGCGTCGAGAAATCGTGTAGGCCGGGCAATCGTTTTTTAATGGTAACCCATTATCTGCGCGCCAATTACCACCACGCTGGACATAATAAACAGCAGTCCCAACAGCGTGGCGCCTACCTTCAGCCAGTTACGAAAATCCACCCGACACACGCCTAACGTTGCCATCAGCGATGCAGACGTAGGATAGATAATATGACTGAATCCGTCGCCAAACTGGAAGGCCAGTACGGTGACCTGACGGTTTACGCCAACCAGATCGCCTAAGGGTGCTAATAATGGCATGGTCAATGCAGCCTGACCAGAGCCGGAAGTAACGAAGAAATTAAACACCGCCTGGAACAGCAGCATAAACCACGCCGCGATGGCGTTATCCAGCCCGCTGATGCCGTTGGCAATGCTGTGCAGCAGCGTGTTCAACACGCTGGCTTCACCCGCCTCTCCATTACCGACCAGCAGTAATATGCCCTTGGCAAAACCGACCAGCAGGGCAGGGGCAATCATCATTCGCGCGCCTTCAGTGAATGAGGAGGCCATGATGTTGACCGTCATGCCGTTGAGACGAAAGACCACGCCGATGATGCCAATTACCAGGCCCATGGTGAAGAACTGACTGGCGATCTCAGGAATAAACCACGCGTTGACGATCACGCCCCAGACAACCCAAATCATTACCGCAGTCAGCACCAGCAGCACCAGCCAGTCGCCCAGCGTGAAGCGTCGTTCCACAACGTCGTCCTGCTGTTCGCGAAAGAAACGGTCGGATTCATGTACCCGGGACAAAAGCGGATTCTTTTTGATGCGTGCCGCATAGGCCAGCGTGAAGGTCAGACCTATCAGGGTCGCAATTACCCAGACAATGATACGCAGACCGGAACCAGAGAGCACCGGCACGCCCGCAATCCCCTGCGCGACGACCACGCAGAACGGGTTCATCCATGAGCTGGCGAATCCAATTTGAGTCGCAATATAGGTGACCAGAACGGTGGTGATACTGTCGTAACCTAACCGTACCATTAACGGTGCGATGATAATGGCAAAGGCGACCGCCTCTTCCCCCATGCCAAACACCGCGCCGCCTAATGAGAAGAGAACAAACAGCACCGGGATAAACAGGACTTCGTTTCCTCGCGTATGGCGGATGAGCGCCAGGATGCCGTTATCGATGGTTCCGGTACGCATAACGATGCCGAATGCACCGCCAATCACCAGCATAAACATAATAATGCCGACGGCAGTGCCGAATTTAGAGCCGGAGGTTAACCCTTCAAACGGAAAATTCATCAGGCCAGGGCGCTCATCACCGGTGGTGAAAAACTGCACCCGGTGATACTGCTCTTCGCCCGCGTCGTTGGTCAGAATTCGAAAAGAATGGGGGTCGACCACCTTACGGGTTTTGGTTTGTCCATCAACCTGATACTGCACTTCCTGACTGTCGAACATTCCGACGGGAACAACCCATGTCGCCAGACTGGTTAAAATGGCAACGAAAAAAATAATCACCAACGTATCGGGCATCGCCCATTTTTTAGCTGGCTGTATTTCTGTTACTGCTGACATGAAAGACTATCCCTGTTGCAATGCAAAAGAGGATAAGTATGCAAACAGGAGAATAGTTATTCATTGATGCAGCGCATCCTGGCAAATGTTTCAGAATATGCCAACGGGAAAAACAGGTATAAAAAAACCGGAAATATAAGCTATTTCCGGTTTAATAAGCAGAAGTGTTGCCGGATAAGACATCCGGCACACTCGACAGATTACTGCTGCTGTTGGGAAGACTGGATCGCGGTCAGAGCGATGGTGTAGACGATGTCGTCAACCAGCGCGCCACGAGACAGGTCGTTCACAGGCTTGCGCATACCCTGCAGCATCGGCCCGATGGAGATCAGGTCGGCAGAACGCTGTACCGCTTTGTAGGTGGTGTTACCGGTGTTCAGATCCGGGAAGATGAACACGGTAGCACGACCTGCAACCGGAGAGTTCGGCGCTTTGGATTTTGCTACGTCAGCCATAACCGCGGCGTCATACTGCAGCGGACCGTCGATCATCAGGTCAGGACGTTTTTCCTGCGCCAGACGCGTGGCTTCACGAACTTTTTCTACGTCGCTACCTGCACCAGAAGTACCGGTGGAGTAGGAGAGCATTGCTACACGCGGTTCGATACCGAAAGCAATGGCGGATTCAGCGGACTGAATCGCGATTTCTGCCAGTTGCTCTGCAGTCGGATCCGGGTTGATCGCGCAGTCGCCGTATACGTAAACCTGATCCGGCAGCAGCATGAAGAACACGGAAGACACCAGGGAACTACCCGGTGCAGTTTTGATCAGCTGCAGCGGCGGACGGATGGTGTTCGCGGTGGTATGAACTGCACCAGAAACCAGACCGTCAACGTCGTCCTGTTCCAGCATCAGGGTACCGAGAACCACGTTGTCTTCCAGCTGTTCGCGGGCAACGGTTTCGGTCATACCTTTGTTTTTACGCAGTTCGACCAGGCGAGCAACGTAGCTTTCGCGAACCACATCTGGATCAACGATTTCTACGCCAGCGCCCAGCTCAACGCCCTGAGAGGCCGCAACGCGGGTGATCTCATCCGGGTTGCCCAGCAGTACGCAGGTTGCGATACCGCGTTCAGCACAGATAGCCGCTGCTTTAACGGTACGCGGCTCGTCACCTTCCGGCAGAACAACGCGCTTGCCGGCTTTACGTGCCAGCTCGGTCAGCTGATAACGGAACGCTGGCGGAGACAGACGACGGCTGCGCTCAGAGGTCGCGGTCAGGGATTCAATCCAATCAGCGTTGATGTAGTTAGCAACGTATTCCTGAACTTTCTCAATACGTTCGTGATCGTCAACCGGAACTTCCAGGTTGAAGCTCTGCAGGCTCAGAGAGGTCTGCCAGGTGTTGGTGTTCACCATGAATACCGGCAGGCCGGTTTCAAATGCACGTTCGCACAGTTTAGTGATACGCGCGTCCATTTCGTAGCCGCCAGTCAGCAGCAGGGCACCGATCTCCACGCCGTTCATGGCTGCCAGGCATGCTGCAACCAGCACGTCAGGACGATCGGCGGAAGTCACCAGCAGAGAACCTGCTCGGAAGTGCTCCAGCATGTGCGGAATGCTGCGTGCGCAGAAAGTCACAGACTTCACGCGACGGGTATTGATATCACCTTCGTTAACGATAGTGGCGTTCAGATGACGCGCCATATCGATTGCACGCGTTGCGATCAGATCGAAGCTCCATGGCACCGCGCCCAGAACCGGCAACGGGCTGGATTCTTGCAGTTTAGCCGGATCAACTTTGATCACTTTCGCTTTGGAAGAGTCGTCGAAAATCTCGGACAGATCCGGGCGAGTACGGCCCTGCTCATCAACCGGTGCGTTCAGTTTGTTAACGATTACGCCGGTGATGTTGGTGTTTTTCGCGCCGCCGAAGCTGCTGCGAGTCAGTTCAATACGCTCGTTCAGCTGTTCCGGGGTATCGGTACCCTGAGACATTACGAAGACGATTTCTGCGTTCAGCGTTTTCGCGATTTCGTAGTTCAGAGACTGCGCGAACTGATGTTTACGGGTTGGGACCAGGCCTTCAACCAGTACAACTTCAGCGTCTTTAGTGTTCGCGTGGTAGTTCGCGATGATCTCTTCCATCAGCACATCTTTCTGATTGCTGGACAACAGAGATTCAACGTGGCTCATCTTCAGCGGCTCAGCGGCTGGCAGAGAAGAGTTAGCACGGACGATGCTGGTAGTCTGGTCTGGCGCATCGCCACCGGCACGCGGTTGAGAGATCGGCTTGAAGACGCTCAGACGAACGCCTTTGCGTTCCATTGCGCGGATCACGCCAAGGCTGACGCTGGTCAGACCGACGCTGGTTCCGGTAGGGATCAGCATAATAATACGGGACACGGTTTATCCTCTTTCGTTACCGTCGATGTAGACGGGTTACAAAACAGCACCGCCAGCTAGGCTGGCGGTGTGAAATCAGGCAGTCAGACGGCTCGCGTCTTGCGCGATAACCAGTTCTTCGTTGGTTGGGATAACCACCGCAGGACGGGTACCTTCTTTGTTGATGAAACCAGATTTGCCGAAACGTGCGGCCAGGTTACGTTCGTGGTCAACTTCAAAGCCCAGAACGCCCAGTTTGCCCAGAGACAGTTCACGAACCATCGCTGCGTTTTCACCGATACCACCGGTGAAGACAACTGCATCCAGACGACCATCCATCAGCGCAGTGTAAGAACCGATGTATTTCGCCAGACGGTGACAGTAAACGTCCATTGCACGTTTAGCGTCTTCTTTAGTCGCGTAGTTATCTTCAACATAACGGCAGTCGCTGGTGACTTCGGTCAGACCCAGCAGGCCGGACTCTTTGGTCAGCATTTTGTTGATCTGGTCAACGCTCATGCCCAGGGTGTCGTGCAGGTGGAAGATGATCGCCGGGTCGATGTCACCGGAACGCGTACCCATCACCAGACCTTCCAGCGGGGTCAGACCCATGGAGGTATCAACACATTTACCGTTACGGATAGCAGAAACAGAACCGCCGTTGCCCAAGTGGCAAGTGATGATGTTGAGCTCATCAACCGGTTTGTTCAGAATTTTTGCCGCTTCCTGAGTTACGAAGAAGTGGCTGGTACCGTGCGCGCCGTAACGACGAACACCGTGTTCTTTGTACAGGCTGTATGGCAGAGCATAGAGGTAAGACTCTTCCGGCATGGTCTGATGGAACGCGGTGTCGAACACAGCCACGTTTTTGTCTTTCAGATTCGGGAAGGATTTCAGCGCTTCTGCGATACCGATCAGGTGTGCAGGGTTATGCAGCGGTGCAAAAGAGGCTGCGTCTTTGATACCCTGAATAACAGAATCGTCGATAACCACAGAGCCGGTGTATTTCTCGCCGCCGTGAACAACACGGTGACCAATCGCAGTCAGCTGAGCAGACAGTTCTGGTTTTTGTGCCAGAATAGTATTAACGATAAAATTCAGCGCTTCACTGTGAGCGGCGCCTGCACCTAAAGCCGCTTCTTGTTTACCGCCGTCCATTTTCCACTTGATACGTGCTTCTGGGAGATGGAAACATTCGGCTAAACCAGAGAGGTATTCTTCACCGTTTACTGCATCGATGATGGCAAATTTCAGTGAGGAGCTACCGCAGTTCAGAACCAGTACTAACTTACTCGACATGGAAGTACCTATTTATGATACGTGGCTAAAAAAACGTCAGGAAGTCATAGAGCGTAGCGCATGATGACACCGACGTTTATGATTAACATCATGCGCCATAGTCTTTTTGGGCACGATGGAATAAATACCTTTGAGTCTATGTCATTTTGCGTATTTTTCAGCCAATGGCATACTATGTGTCAATTTGACGACTCAATGATTTTGGACTAAAGGCCTTACAGGCCGGCACAGGATACCTGAATGTGGGTATTAAAGACAAAATGTTTTGAACGATGTCCTTTGTAGTTGTTGTTTTGCACAAATTTTTTAATTTTTATATGTGAAGTTGAGGTAACCGCCATGTCGACACCGGATAATCGTTCCGTCAATTTTTTTAGCTTGTTTCGCCGGGGGCAGCACTATGCGAAGACGTGGCCAATGGAAAAGCGCCTCGCGCCTGTGTTTGTAGAGAACCGCGTAATCCGCATGACGCGTTACGCGATCCGTTTTATGCCGCCTATCGCCGTCTTCACCTTATGCTGGCAAATTGCGTTAGGGGGGCAGTTGGGACCGGCCGTGGCGACTGCGCTGTTTGCGCTCAGCCTGCCGATGCAGGGCATGTGGTGGCTGGGTAAACGTTCTGTAACGCCGCTGCCGCCTTCAATACTCAACTGGTTCTACGAAGTTCGGGGTAAATTGCAAGAAGCCGGGCAGGCGCTCACTCCGGTAGAAGGAAAGCCTGATTATCAGGCGCTGGCTGACACGCTTAAGCGCGCCTTCAAACAACTGGATAAAACTTTCCTTGATGATTTGTAATTGACCCCTGATTACGCATATAAAAGAAGGCACAAGATGCCTTCTTTTTTTCATCGCAGTAGTAGTGATACAGGAGTCCCAAATGGAAATGACCAACGCTCAACGTCTGATTTTGTCTAATCAGTACAAAATGATGACTATGCTCGATCCCACTAACGCCGAGCGTTATCGTCGTTTGCAGACGATTATTGAACGCGGTTACGGCTTGCAGATGCGCGAGCTGGATCGTGAGTTTGGTGAGCTGACGGAAGAAACCTGTCGTACGATTATCGATATTATGGAGATGTATCACGCATTACATGTGTCCTGGACTAATCTTAAGGACGCGCAGGCTATTGATGAGCGTCGCGTGACCTTCCTTGGCTTTGACGCCGCAACGGAAGCCCGTTACCTCGGGTACGTACGTTTTATGGTTAATGTAGAAGGTCGTTATACCCACTTTGATGCGGGTACGCATGGCTTCAACGCCCAGACCCCGATGTGGGAAAAATATCAGCGTATGCTGAATGTCTGGCACTCTTGCCCGCGCCAGTATCACCTGAGTGCGAATGAAATTAACCAAATCATTAATGCCTGAGGGGGCGAGCGTGCAGTGCAAAGGTTTTCTGTTTGATCTGGATGGAACGCTGGTCGATTCCTTACCCGCAGTAGAACGCGCGTGGTGCAACTGGGCCGATCGTTTTGGCCTCGATCACGCCGAGGTGCTCGGCTTTATTCATGGCAAGCAGGCCATTACCTCCCTGCGACACTTTATGGTGGGCAAATCTGAGGCTGAGATCGCCGCGGAATTCACCCGCCTGGAGCAGATCGAAGCGACGGAAACCGCGGGGATCACTGCGCTGCCGGGAGCGGTTGATTTGCTCAACCACCTCAATAAAGCGGGTATTCCATGGGCGATTGTGACCTCCGGGTCCATGCCGGTCGCACGAGCGCGTCATCGTGTCGCGGGGCTGCCTGCTCCTGAAGTGTTTGTCACCGCCGAGCGGGTAAAAAGAGGCAAGCCCGAGCCTGACGCCTATCTGTTAGGCGCCCAGCTTCTGGGTCTTGCGCCACAGGAATGCGCGGTGGTGGAAGATGCGCCCGCTGGGGTGCTTTCAGGACTGGCGGCAGGGTGTCATGTGATAGCGGTCAACGCGCCTGTGGACACGCCGCGTCTGGATGAGGTCGATTTTTCGCTGACCAGTCTGGAACATATTTCTGTGACCAAACAGCCTAACGGAAATGTGGTCGTGGTAAGAAATACCTGAACATGATTTAGCCCCAGATTGTTGGGGCTTTTTTATGGCAGAATCGATCCATCCCTCTCATTTAACAAGGATATGTTGTGAACGGTGAATTGATATGGGTTCTCTCATTGCTGGCGATTGCCGTCGTCTTGTTTGTTACTGGCAGAGTGCGTATGGACGCGGTCGCTTTGCTGGTCATCATTGCCTTTGTTCTGAGCGGAACATTGAGCATCACAGAAGCCTTTTCCGGATTCAGCGATCCTAACGTTATTTTGATTGCGGCATTATTCATTATCGGCGACGGCCTGGTGCGTACCGGGGTGGCGACGGTAATGGGTGCCTGGCTGGTGAAGGTGGCTGGCAGCAGTGAAGTCAAAATGCTGGTGTTGCTGATGATTACCGTTGCCGGGCTCGGGGCGTTTATGAGTTCGACCGGCGTGGTCGCCATCTTTATCCCGGTGGTCTTAAGCGTTTCCATGCGCATGGAAATTTCCCCTTCACGCCTGATGATGCCGCTGAGCTTTGCCGGCTTGATAAGCGGCATGATGACGCTGGTGGCGACGCCGCCTAACCTGGTCGTCAACAGTGAACTGTTACGTGAAGGACTTAACGGGTTCAGCTTTTTTAGCGTTACCCCGCTGGGGCTGGTGGTTCTGGTTCTCGGCATAATTTATATGCTGCTGATGCGCTTTATGCTCAAGGGGGAAGATTCCAGGCAGCCGGGAGACGGCTGGAAACGCCGGACCTTTCGCGATCTGATTAAAGAATATCGCCTGACCGGGCGCGCGCGTCGGCTGGCGATTCGTCCCGGTTCTCCTATGATTGGCCAGCGTCTGGATGATCTGAAGTTGCGTGAGCGCTACGGGGCAAACGTGATTGGCGTGGAACGCTGGCGTCGCTTTCGTCGCGTAATAGTCGACGTTAACGGGGTTTCTGAGTTTCGCGCCCGTGACGTATTGCTGATTGATATGTCCGCGGCCGATGTCGACCTGCGTGAATTTTGCAGTGAACAGTTTCTGGAACCAATGGTACTGCGCGGCGAATACTTCTCCGAGCAGGCGCTTGATGTGGGGATGGCCGAGATCTCTCTGATCCCTGAATCGGAATTGATCGGCAAAACGGTACGGGAAATCGCTTTTCGTACCCGCTACGGGCTGAATGTCGTTGGGCTGAAGCGCGATGGTGCGGCTCTGGCTGGAGCGGTGGTGGATGAGCCATTGCTGATGGGCGATATCATATTAGTGGTGGGCAACTGGAAGCTCATCACACTGTTGGGACAAAAAGGGCGTGATTTTGTCGTGCTGAATATGCCCGAGGAAGTCAGTGAAGCTTCTCCGGCGCACAGCCAGGCACCGCATGCGATTTTCTGTCTGGTGCTGATGGTCGCTCTGATGCTCACTGATGAAATTCCCAATACGGTGGCTGCGATCATCGCCTGTCTACTGATGGGGAAATTTCGCTGTATTGATGCCGAAAGTGCCTATAAAGCGATTCACTGGCCAAGCATTATTTTGATTGTCGGGATGATGCCCTTCGCGCTGGCTTTACAAAAAACCGGCGGTGTCGACTTGGTGGTGAAAGGGCTGATGGATGTCGGTGGCGGGTATGGCCCGTATGTGATGTTGGGCTGCCTGTTCGTGCTGTGTGCGACTATCGGGCTATTTATCTCCAACACCGCGACGGCGGTGCTGATGGCGCCAATCGCGCTGGCGGCTGCAAAGTCGATGGGCGTTTCACCGTATCCTTTTGCGATGGGGATTGCGATGGCAGCATCCGCAGCCTTTATGACACCTGTCTCTTCCCCGGTAAACACTCTGGTGCTCGGACCTGGCAACTACAGCTTTAGCGATTTCGTGAAGATTGGCGTACCGTTTACCATCATTGTGATGGCGGTGTGCGTGGTGATGATCCCGATGCTGTTTCCGTTTTGATTTTGTTGGCGGATGGCGACGGAGATATCTTCGCCGCCACCGGGTCATGCGTTTATAGCGGAGAATCCTGGCTGATTTCATCTAATGAGAGGTGAAAACTCGGGACAAACACGTCCATAAAGTAGTCCATCTCTTCGCTGCGTCGCGACTCCAGCGTTTTTTCCAGACGCGTCTTGGCAAGCAGAAATTCGTTATTACCGGCAGAGAGTTCCTCCAGACACTTCAGATACGCGCACAGGGCATCGGCCTGTTTAACAATCGATCTCTCTTCTTCACTTAAGGCATGTTCATCAATGAGCGGCGCAAAAATATCGCGCAGTTCATCAGGTACCATATCGACCAGTTTTTGCTGGGCAATTTTCTCTATCGCTTTATATTCCTGCGCAATCTGCGAGTTGAAATATTTCACCGGGGTAGGGAGATCACCGGTCAGCACTTCTGACGCATCGTGATACATCGCCAACAGAGCAATACGCTCAGCATTAACCTGACCACCAAATTTGCGGTTTTTGATCGCGGCCAGCGCATGGGCAACCATGGCAACCTGCAGACTGTGTTCAGACACGTTTTCGGTGCGCACGTTGCGCATCAGCGGCCAGCGATTAATGAGCTTCAGACGGGAGAGGTGGGCAAAAAAATGGCTCTGCTTCATAACGACCCTTATATGATGGCAACCTAAGAGTCATTTTGCGCAGAGAAGGCTGTCAGATGCAAATACTCGTCATCCATCCGACAGCCTTTGTTTAATTACAGCTGGTGATACCCTGACAGGAAACGCTCAAATTTACTCAGCGACATTTCAATATCGTCAATACGCGGCAGCGTGACGATGCGGAAATGATCCGGCCACGGCCAGTTGAACGCTGTTCCCTGAACCAGCAGTACTTTTTCCTGCAGCAGGAAGTCGAGCACCATCTTCTGGTCGTCATGAATGTTGAAGCGTTTAGCATCAATTTTCGGGAACATATACAGCGCGCCGCGCGGTTTTACGCAGGAGACACCAGGAATGTCATTGAGCAGTTCCCAGGCGCGGTTGCGTTGTTCATACAGACGCCCACCAGGCATGATAAATTCGCTGATGCTCTGGTATCCGCCCAGCGCGGTCTGAATGGCATGTTGCGCCGGAACGTTGGCACACAGGCGCATAGAGGCCAGCATCTCAAGACCTTCAATATATCCTTTAGCATGTTTCTTCGGCCCGTTCAGCACCATCCAGCCCTGACGGAAACCGGCAACGCGATAGGTTTTTGACAGGCCATTGAAGGTGATGGTCAGCAGATCCGGCGCCATTGCAGCGATGGAGTGGTGTTCAGCATCGTCGTAGAGAATTTTGTCGTAAATCTCATCCGCAAAGATGATGAGGTTGTTCTGGCGAGCAATCTCAACAATCTCCATCAGCAGCTCTTTAGAGTAAACAGCGCCGGTTGGGTTGTTTGGGTTGATGATGACGATCCCACGCGTACGCGGCGTGATTTTGGCACGGATATCATCCAGGTCCGGGAACCAGTCTGATGATTCGTCACACAGGTAGTGCACGGCATTACCGCCGGAGAGCGATACCGCCGCCGTCCACAGCGGATAATCAGGAGCAGGAACCAGCATTTCGTCCCCACTGTTCAGCAATGCCTGCATAGCCTGCACAATTAATTCAGAAACGCCGTTGCCGATATAAATATCTTCCACGGTTACGTCGCGCATACCACGGGCCTGGTAATGCTGCATAATCGCTTTACGGGCGGAATAAAGGCCTTTGGAGTCGCAATATCCTTGCGCTGTTGGCAAATTGCGGATCACATCCACTAGTATTTCATCTGGCGCTTCAAACCCGAATGGCGCCGGGTTGCCGATGTTCAGTTTCAGAACTTTATTGCCTTCTTCTTCCAGGCGCTTTGCTTCCTTCAGAACCGGGCCGCGAATGTCATAACAGACGTTTTCTAATTTGCTGGATTTTTCAATGGGGGACATGAACGTTGACCTTTTTAGCTGTGAATGCCACTCCCTGCCATGGAAGTCAGCCCAGCACAATGTACTCCCACGGCGGTGAGTTTTGAAGGGTCTTTAGTAGAAGATTTTGAAAAGCTATGAAGTGATAATTAACTGTTAACAACTAAATAATGTAAATATTATGAGATAATAATCTATCTGGATGTGTTTTATTGGTAGTATATTTTGTTTTATTGGTTTGGTTGTGGTGATTTGTTTGGTCAAAAAAAGTTAAGCCTGTAAAGCGAAATGTCACGGGCGTCTAAGCTGGATGAGGTAATTCGAAAATACTGAGGTTTTAACTACGGGGCCTGTTATCGGCCTGATCCGTACGTGATACGGTGTGAATTCATTGTTAAGCATAATTAATGAATTGAAGAATTCTTAATTAATTATTATTTAATATTTAAACGACATTAAATTGGATGGGCCAATAATAGCAAAACCGCTGCTCTGACATAACACCTGGTAGCCTGGAATTATTCACGATAACACTTATAAATATAGTGGTTTTAGGTTAAGATAAGTCTCATGAAATGGTAAGTAGTCTGAATTTTAAGATAATTCAAATGTTTGTTGGTTGTTCCTAACACACTGAAAAGTTAGTTTTTAATGTGTAAATTATTGTTCGTTAACTTTTTTTTAAATTTACAAAATTTACATGTTTTCCCTAAGTCAGAATCATCCAGCAGCTAAAAATTCGGCTCTTTCTCGTTGCTATATTCCGATGAATATCACGGGAATTAAAATAGCCAGGAAAGAGAATTGTTTCGTTTGTTAAACCAAATACATCCTTATTTTCACTTGGTTACACTAAGCGAAACTGCGAGGGAGGCACATTACAAATGGAGTTGTTTGATTCCAAATGCACAGCATTAACCCGGTATGACCCGCGAGTAAGTGAAAAACTATGATAAATGCAAATCGTCCGATAATTAACCTCGACCTCGATCTGCTGAGAACCTTCGTTGCTGTTGCCGACCTGAATACCTTTGCGGCTGCGGCAGCTGCGGTATGTCGAACTCAGTCTGCGGTGAGTCAGCAAATGCAGCGTCTTGAGCAACTCGTGGGGAAAGAGTTGTTCGCGCGCCATGGACGCAACAAACTACTGACCGAACATGGTATACAACTGTTGGGTTACGCCAGAAAAATACTGCGCTTTAATGATGAGGCATGCTCATCATTAATGTTTAATAATCTTCAGGGAGTGTTAACTATCGGTGCTTCTGATGAATCAGCCGATACCATACTGCCTTTCCTGCTCAACCGAATAAGTTCGGTTTATCCGAAGCTTGCGCTGGATGTGAGGGTCAAGCGTAACGCCTACATGGTGGATATGCTGAAGTCGCAAGAAGTGGACTTGGTTGTGACTACCAACCGTCCTGGCGATTTTGAATGTCTGAATCTGCGTACCTCGCCAACGCATTGGTACTGTGCTGCCGAATATATTCTGCAAAAAGGTGAGCCGGTACCGTTGGTTCTGCTGGACGATCCGAGCCCGTTTCGCGATATCGTGCTGGCGACATTAAATGCTGCTCAGATCCCGTGGCGTCTGGCTTATGTTGCTTCAACCTTACCTGCGGTTCGCGCGGCGGTAAAAGCAGGGCTCGGCGTCACTGCACGGCCTGTTGAAATGATGAGTCCGGATTTACGCGTACTGGGCGCCGCCGACGGATTACCGCCATTGCCTGATACTGAGTATTTGTTGTGCTGCGATCCGTCCACGCAAAATGAGTTGGCAGAAGTTATCTTTAAGTCGATGCAAACGTATCAAAATCCTTGGCAATACAATCAGTTTACCCCGGAAGGGGGAGATGACTCGCTGATTGTTGAAGGCGACTTTGAGTAATCCGTCACAAAAAATCGTTTTAAAATGTTAGTGTAAAAAAGAGCCTCTGGTGATGAAAAAACATCCAGCGGCTCTTTTTTTATGTAAATATTGCCGCTTTATGTCATTTGCTATACTAAAACTTAACAAAATCAGAAGGTAAAAAAACGGCCTGACACTTGGCTGAAAAATAAGCAGCAGCGTTACTAATTGTTTCCATGTTAAAAAACTAGAGAAATTGTTGCTGTTTTTTATGGTGAATTAACAAAAGCGTGTCACAGATCAAGAAAATACTCCCATTTAGGGGGAGGCATCTGGGTGAATTCCTGTCAAAATAGGTGAGTATTATCTTTTTTACTTCACTACGGACACGATTCAACAACATTAAAAATGACCGATGATGCGATCGAAATTGGTCTAAATAGCACTTTATGTTAATGAAGTTGGAGCGGTGTAAAATAATGTGAGGAAACTTTTGTTAAAGTTGACAAAAGGTTATAGAAAGGAGTAAAAAACCCCATCAATTAGCTGTATAAAATGGTTTTTCACAGTGATTGTAAGGTTTTTTTTATTCCTCCCCATGAATCGATGTGGCGTTCATCTGCCGAAAAGAGCAGAGAATTTGGCGCTACTTTTGATGAGTAAGCAATGAGTATGTCAACATCCACTGAAATCATCGCTCATCACTGGGCATTCGCTATCTTTCTTATTGTTGCCATTGGCCTGTGCTGCCTGATGCTCGTCGGCGGCTGGTTTTTAGGTGGTCGCGCGCGCGCGAGATCTAAAAACGTGCCGTTTGAATCAGGTATCGACTCGGTCGGCACCGCCCGCTTGCGCCTGTCTGCCAAGTTTTATCTGGTAGCCATGTTCTTCGTTATCTTCGACGTTGAAGCGCTGTATCTGTTCGCATGGTCAACTTCTATCCGTGAAAGCGGCTGGATTGGCTTTGTGGAAGCTGCAATTTTTATTTTTGTGTTACTGGCAGGTCTGGTTTATCTGGTGCGTATTGGCGCGCTGGACTGGACGCCCGCGCGTTCACGCCGCGAGCGTATGAACCCGGAAACGAACAGTATCGCTAATCGTCAACGCTAACCGCGAGGCATTAAGATGGATTATACGCTCACCCGCATAGATCCTAACGGTGAGAACGACCGTTACCCCCTGCAAAAACAGGAGATCGTAACCGACCCCCTGGAGCAAGAAGTTAACAAAAACGTGTTCATGGGCAAGCTGCATGACATGGTTAACTGGGGCCGTAAAAACTCAATTTGGCCATATAACTTTGGCCTTTCCTGCTGCTACGTTGAGATGGTGACCTCGTTTACCGCCGTGCACGATGTGGCCCGTTTTGGTGCGGAAGTACTGCGTGCATCGCCGCGTCAGGCTGACCTGATGGTCGTCGCCGGAACCTGCTTTACTAAAATGGCGCCAGTTATTCAGCGCCTCTACGATCAGATGCTGGAACCGAAATGGGTTATTTCCATGGGCGCATGCGCCAACTCCGGCGGTATGTACGACATCTATTCTGTGGTGCAGGGCGTTGATAAATTTATTCCGGTCGATGTGTACATCCCGGGATGCCCGCCGCGTCCGGAAGCGTATATGCAGGCTCTGATGCTGCTGCAAGATTCCATTGGCAAAGAACGCCGTCCGCTCTCCTGGGTGGTTGGCGATCAGGGCGTTTATCGCGCCAATATGCAGTCAGAACGCGAGCGTAAACGCGGCGAACGTATTGCTGTAACGAATCTTCGTACACCAGACGAGATTTAATTTGCGCCTGTCGGCAGCAGCACTTCCTTCGCTTATCACTACATAAATAGCGCGAAGCACTGCCGACTACCACGGACCATTTGCAATGGTGAACAATATGACCGACTTAACCGCGCAAGACGCTGTATGGCAAACACGGGATCACCTTGATGACCCGGTCATTGGCGAACTGCGCAACCGTTTTGGGCCGGATGCCTTTACCGTTCAGGCGACTCGCACCGGGGTACCTGTTGTTTGGGTCAAGCGTGAACAATTACTGGAAGTTGGCGATTTCTTAAAGAGACTGCCGAAACCTTACGTCATGCTGTTTGACTTACACGGCATGGACGAACGTCTGCGTACGCACCGCGAAGGGTTACCTGCCGCGGATTTTTCCGTTTTCTATCACCTGATCTCCATTGAACGCAATCGCGATATCATGCTCAAGGTGGCATTGTCTGAAAACGACCTGCGCGTACCGACGTTCACCAAACTGTTCCCGAACGCCAACTGGTATGAGCGTGAAACCTGGGAAATGTTTGGCATCGACATTGAAGGTCACCCGCACCTGACGCGTCTGCTGATGCCGCATACCTGGGAAGGTCATCCGCTGCGTAAAGACTACCCGGCGCGTGCGACCGAATTCGATCCGTTTGAGCTGACTAAAGCCAAACAGGATCTGGAAATGGAATCACTGACCTTCAAACCAGAAGAATGGGGCATGAAGCGTAGTTCCGAAAACGAGGACTTCATGTTCCTCAACCTCGGTCCTAACCACCCGTCTTCTCACGGTGCGTTCCGTATTGTGCTGCAGCTTGATGGCGAAGAAATCGTCGACTGCGTGCCTGACATCGGCTACCACCACCGTGGCGCTGAAAAGATGGGTGAACGTCAGTCCTGGCATAGCTACATTCCGTACACCGACCGTATCGAGTACCTCGGCGGCTGCGTTAACGAAATGCCTTACGTACTGGCCGTTGAGAAACTGGCTGGCATCACCACGCCGGATCGCGTCAACGTGATTCGCGTTATGTTGTCTGAACTGTTCCGTATCAACAGCCATCTGCTGTACATCTCCACGTTCATCCAGGACGTCGGCGCGATGACGCCGGTCTTCTTCGCCTTTACCGACCGTCAGAAAATCTATGACGTAGTGGAAGCGATCACCGGTTTCCGTATGCACCCGGCCTGGTTCCGTATCGGCGGTGTGGCACACGATCTGCCGCGCGGTTGGGACAAACTGCTGCGTGACTTCCTCGACTGGATGCCAAAACGTCTGGATTCCTACGAGAAAGCCGCACTGCGTAACACCATCCTGAAAGGCCGTTCGCAAGGCGTTGCCGCTTACGGTAAGAAAGAAGCGCTGGACTGGGGTTGTACCGGTGCTGCGCTGCGTGCGACCGGTATTGATTTTGACGTGCGTAAAGCGCGTCCATACTCCGGCTACGAAAACTTTGACTTTGAAGTCCCGGTTGGCGGCGGCGTGTCCGACTGCTATACCCGCGTGATGCTGAAAGTTGAAGAGCTGCGCCAGAGTCTGCGCATCCTTGAGCAGTGCCTCAACAACATGCCGGAAGGCCCGTTCAAAGCGGATCACCCGCTGACTACGCCGCCGCCGAAAGAGCGCACGTTGCAACATATCGAAACCCTGATCACCCACTTCCTGCAAGTTTCGTGGGGACCGGTTATGCCGGCAAACGAGTCCTTCCAGATGGTGGAAGCGACCAAGGGTATTAACAGTTACTACCTGACCAGCGATGGCAGCACCATGAGTTACCGTACCCGTATCCGTACCCCGAGCTATGCGCACCTGCAGCAGATCCCGGTAGCGGTACGTGGCAGCCTGGTGTCTGACCTTATCGTCCACCTGGGTAGTATCGATTTTGTTATGTCAGATGTGGACCGCTAATTATGCACGAGAATCAACAACCACAAACCGAGGCTTTTGAGCTGAGTGCGGCTGAGCGTGAAGCGATTGAGCACGAGAAGCACCACTACGAAGACCCGCGTGCGGCGTCCATTGAAGCGCTGAAAATCGTTCAGAAACAGCGTGGCTGGGTGCCGGATGGGGCGATCTATGCGATCGCTGATGTGCTGGGGATCCCGGCAAGCGACGTAGAAGGTGTTGCCACGTTCTATAGCCAGATCTTCCGCCAGCCGGTAGGTCGCCACGTGATCCGCTATTGCGACAGCGTGGTGTGCCATATCAACGGCTATCAGGGGATCCAGGCTGCGCTTGAGAAAAAACTCAACATCAAGCCGGGGCAGACGACCTTTGACGGTCGTTTTACGCTGCTCCCGACCTGTTGCCTGGGGAACTGCGATAAAGGGCCGAACATGATGATCGATGAGGATACTCATGCTCACCTGACCCCGGAAGGCATTCCCGAACTGCTGGAGCGGTATAAATGAAAGACATTATCCGTACTCCCGAAACGCATCCGCTGACCTGGCGTCTGCGTGATGACAAACAGCCGGTCTGGCTGGACGAATACCGTAGCAAGAACGGCTACGAAGGTGCACGTAAGGCCCTGACCGGGCTGTCACCGGACGAAATCGTTAATCAGGTAAAAGACGCTGGCCTGAAAGGGCGCGGCGGTGCGGGCTTTTCCACCGGTCTGAAGTGGAGCCTGATGCCGAAAGACGAATCCATGAACATCCGTTACCTGCTGTGTAACGCCGATGAAATGGAGCCGGGTACCTATAAAGACCGTCTGCTGATGGAACAACTGCCGCACCTGCTGGTGGAAGGCATGCTGATCTCCGCGTTTGCGCTGAAAGCGTACCGTGGTTACATCTTCCTGCGTGGTGAATATATCGAAGCGGCTGTGCATCTGCGTCGCGCGATTGCCGAAGCAACCGAAGCCGGCTTGCTTGGCAAAAACATCATGGGCACCGGTTTCGACTTCGAACTGTTTGTCCACACCGGGGCAGGGCGCTATATCTGCGGTGAAGAGACGGCGCTGATCAACTCCCTTGAAGGTCGTCGTGCTAACCCACGCTCTAAGCCGCCGTTCCCGGCAAGCTCTGGCGCTTGGGGTAAGCCGACCTGCGTTAACAACGTCGAAACCCTGTGTAACGTACCGGCTATCCTCGCGAACGGCGTGGAGTGGTACCAGAACATTTCGCAGAGCAAAGACGCGGGCACCAAGCTGATGGGCTTCTCCGGTCGCGTGAAGAACCCTGGCCTGTGGGAACTGCCTTTCGGTACTACCGCGCGCGAGATCCTCGAAGATTACGCGGGCGGCATGCGCGATGGCCTGAAGTTCAAAGCCTGGCAGCCGGGCGGCGCGGGTACTGACTTCCTGACTGAAGCGCACCTCGATCTGCCGATGGAATTCGAAAGCATTGGTAAAGCCGGTAGCCGTTTGGGCACCGCGCTGGCAATGGCCGTCGATCACGAGATTGGCATGGTTCCTCTGGTGCGTAACCTCGAAGAGTTCTTTGCCCGCGAGTCCTGCGGCTGGTGTACGCCGTGCCGTGACGGTCTGCCGTGGAGTGTGAAAATTCTGCGCGCGCTGGAGCGTGGCGAAGGCCAGCCTGGGGATATCGAGACGCTTGAGCAACTGTGTCGTTTCCTCGGCCCGGGTAAAACCTTCTGTGCACACGCACCGGGTGCGGTGGAGCCGCTGCAGAGCGCCATTAAATATTTCCGCGAAGAATTCGAAGCTGGCATCAAGCAGTCCTTCAGCAATACCCATCAGATTGGTGGTATTCAGCCGAACCTGCTGAAAGAGCGCTGGTAATAGCAGGGTAACCCTGAATCGCGATCAGAAATTCGATTAACGCTCGGTTTTAGACCGAGCCAACTGGAAGCATGCTGACTATGGCTACGATTCATGTAGACGGCAAAGAATATGAGGTCAACGGAGCGGACAACCTGCTGGAAGCTTGTCTGTCTCTCGGCCTTGATATTCCGTACTTTTGCTGGCACCCGGCGCTGGGAAGCGTCGGTGCTTGCCGCCAGTGTGCGGTGAAGCAATATCAAAACGCGGAAGACACGCGTGGTCGCCTGGTGATGTCTTGTATGACACCGGCCACCGAAGGCACCTTTATTTCAATTGATGACGAAGAAGCGAAGCAGTTTCGCGAAAGCGTAGTGGAGTGGTTGATGACTAACCACCCGCACGACTGTCCGGTCTGTGAAGAGGGCGGTAACTGCCACCTTCAGGATATGACCGTCATGACCGGTCATAGCTTCCGTCGCTACCGCTTCACGAAGCGTACTCACCGCAACCAGGACCTGGGGCCGTTCATCTCTCACGAAATGAACCGCTGCATCGCCTGCTATCGCTGCGTACGTTACTACAAAGATTACGCCGATGGCGCGGATCTGGGCGTCTATGGCGCGCATGACAACGTCTACTTTGGTCGTCCGGAAGACGGTACGCTCGAAAGCGAATTCTCCGGTAACCTGGTGGAAATTTGCCCGACCGGCGTCTTCACCGATAAAACGCACTCCGAGCGTTATAACCGTAAATGGGACATGCAGTTTGCGCCGAGCATCTGCCAGCAGTGTTCTATCGGCTGTAACATCAGCCCGGGCGAGCGCTACGGTGAACTGCGTCGTATCGAAAACCGCTACAACGGTACCGTTAACCACTACTTCCTCTGCGACCGTGGTCGTTTTGGCTATGGTTACGTGAACCTGAAAGACCGTCCGCGTCAGCCGGTACAGCGTCGTGGCGATGACCTGATCACGCTGAACGCCGAACAGGCGATGCAGGGCGCGGCAGATATTCTGCGTCAGTCGAAGAAAGTGATTGGTATCGGCTCCCCGCGTGCCAGCGTTGAAAGTAACTTCGCGCTGCGTGAACTGGTCGGTGCGGATAACTTCTATACCGGTATTGCCCAGGGCGAGCAGGAACGTCTGCAACTGGCTCTGAGCGTGTTGCGTGACGGCGGTATTCATACCCCGGCACTGCGCGAAATCGAGTCATACGATGCGGTTCTGGTCCTGGGCGAAGATGTCACCCAAACCGGCGCGCGCGTTGCGCTGGCAGTGCGTCAGGCGGTGAAAGGTAAAGCGCGTGAAATGGCGGCGGCGCAGAAAGTGGCCGACTGGCAGATTGCGGCAATCCTCAACATTGGCCAGCGCGCCAAGCATCCGCTGTTCGTTACCAACGTCGATAACACCCGTCTGGATGATATCGCGGCATGGACCTACCGTGCGCCGGTTGAAGATCAGGCGCGTTTAGGTTTCGCTATCGCCCATGCACTGGATAACAACGCACCGGCGGTTGACGGTATCGACCGTGACCTGCAGAACAAAATTGACGTCATCGTTCAGGCTCTGGCTGGGGCGAAGAAACCACTGATTATTTCCGGTACCAACGCCGGTAGCGCCGACGTGATTCAGGCTGCTGCCAACGTGGCGAAGGCGCTGAAAGGCCGTGGCGCAGACGTCGGAATCACCATGATTGCTCGCTCTGTCAACAGTATGGGGCTGGGTATGATTGGCGGTGGTTCCCTCGACGACGCGCTGACCGAACTGGAAACAGGTCGTGCTGACGCCGTTGTGGTGTTGGAAAATGACCTGCATCGCCATGCTTCAGCAACGCGTGTGAACGCCGCGCTGGCGAAAGCGCCGCTGGTACTGGTCGTTGACCATCAGCGCACGGCTATTATGGAAAACGCCCATCTGGTGCTTTCCGCCGCTAGCTTCGCTGAAAGCGATGGTACGGTAATTAACAACGAAGGGCGCGCCCAGCGTTTCTTCCAGGTCTATGACCCATCCTACTACGACAGCAACACCGTAATGCTGGAAAGCTGGCGCTGGCTGCACTCGCTGCACAGTACCGTGCAGAGTCGTGAAGTGGACTGGACGCAGCTCGACCATGTTATCGACGCGGTCGTTGAGAAGTTACCGCAGTTGGCGGGTATTAAAGATGCCGCGCCGGATGCAAGCTTCCGTATCCGTGGACAGAAACTGGCACGTGAACCGCACCGCTACAGTGGCCGTACCGCAATGCGCGCCAACATCAGCGTTCACGAACCGCGCCAGCCGCAGGATAAAGACACCATGTTCGCTTTCTCTATGGAAGGGAACAACCAGCCGTCTGCGCCGCGTTCACAAATTCCGTTTGCCTGGGCTCCGGGCTGGAACTCCCCACAGGCGTGGAACAAGTTCCAGGATGAAGTGGGCGGTAAACTGCGTCATGGCGATCCGGGCGTGCGTCTGATCGAAGCTTCTGCAGATGGTCTGGATTACTTCACAACTGTTCCGGCGAGCTTCCAGGCTCAGGATGGTCAGTGGCGTGTCGCGCCTTACTATCATCTGTTTGGTAGTGACGAAATGTCCCAGCGTGCGCCTGTCTTCCAGACCCGTATGCCGCAACCGTACATCAAACTCAACCCGGCTGATGCCGCGAAGTTGGGAGTGAATGCCGGTACGCGCGTATCTTTTAGCTACGATGGCAACACGGTTACGCTGCCGGTTGAAATCGCTGAAGGATTAACGGCAGGGCAGGTTGGTTTGCCAATGGGTATGCCTGGCATCGCGCCGGTTCTGGCTGGTGCACGTCTTGAGGATCTGCAGGAGGCACAACAATGAGTTGGATTACACCCGATCTGATTGAGATCCTGCTGAGCGTTCTCAAAGCGGTCGTGATTCTGCTGGTGGTGGTCACCTGCGGGGCATTCATGAGCTTTGGCGAACGTCGTCTGCTCGGTCTGTTCCAGAACCGTTACGGACCGAACCGTGTTGGCTGGGGCGGTTCGCTCCAGCTGGTTGCGGACATGATCAAGATGTTCTTTAAAGAAGACTGGATCCCGAAATTCTCGGATCGCGTCATCTTTACCCTGGCACCGATGATCGCCTTTACCTCGCTGCTGCTGGCTTTCGCCATCGTGCCTGTGAGCCCGAACTGGGTGGTTGCAGATCTGAACATCGGGATCCTGTTCTTCCTGATGATGGCAGGCCTCGCGGTATACGCGGTGCTGTTCGCAGGCTGGTCCAGTAACAACAAATACTCGCTGCTCGGTGCGATGCGCGCGTCTGCGCAGACGCTGAGCTACGAAGTATTCCTCGGACTTTCCCTGATGGGCGTGGTGGCGCAGGCCGGTTCATTTAACATGACCGACATCGTCAACAACCAGGCTGATATCTGGAACGTTATTCCGCAGTTCTTTGGTTTTGTCACCTTTGCCATCGCGGGCGTGGCGGTGTGTCACCGTCACCCGTTTGACCAGCCAGAAGCCGAGCAGGAACTGGCCGACGGTTACCACATTGAATACTCCGGTATGAAATTCGGTCTGTTCTTCGTGGGTGAGTACATCGGCATCGTCACCATTTCTGCACTGATGGTTACCCTGTTCTTCGGTGGCTGGCATGGTCCGTTCTTACCGCCATTCGTCTGGTTCGCGCTGAAAACCGCGTTCTTCATGATGATGTTCATTTTGATTCGTGCGTCGTTACCGCGTCCTCGTTATGACCAGGTAATGTCCTTCGGCTGGAAAGTCTGTCTGCCGCTGACGCTCGTCAACTTGCTGGTAACGGCGGCTGTCATTCTCTGGCAGGCGCAATAAGGGACACAAAGACCATGACCTTAAAAGAATTGTTAGTAGGTTTCGGCACCCAGGTACGCAGTATCTGGATGATCGGCCTGCATGCGTTCGCGAAACGCGAAACGCAGATGTACCCGGAAGAGCCGGTCTATCTACCGCCCCGTTTTCGTGGTCGTATCGTTCTGACCCGTGACCCGGACGGCGAAGAGCGCTGCGTTGCCTGTAACCTGTGTGCGGTAGCGTGTCCGGTAGGCTGTATCTCTTTGCAAAAAGCAGAGACCAAAGACGGCCGCTGGTATCCGGAGTTTTTCCGCATTAACTTCTCACGCTGCATTTTCTGCGGCCTGTGCGAAGAAGCCTGTCCGACAACGGCTATTCAGCTGACTCCAGATTTCGAGCTGGGTGAGTACAAGCGCCAGGACCTGGTTTACGAGAAAGAGGATCTGCTGATCTCCGGTCCGGGTAAATACCCGGAATATAACTTCTACCGGATGGCAGGTATGGCAATCGACGGCAAAGATAAGGGCGAAGCAGAGAACGAAGCCAAGCCTATCGACGTCAAGAGCCTGTTACCGTAAGGAGAGGGGCAATGGAGTTCGCTTTTTATATCTGTGGCCTGATAGCCATTCTCGCAACCTTGCGGGTGATCACCCACACCAATCCGGTACACGCACTGCTGTACCTGATTATTTCGCTGCTGGCGATTTCCGGGGTGTTCTTCTCGTTAGGTGCTTACTTCGCGGGGGCGCTGGAAATAATCGTCTACGCGGGCGCCATCATGGTGTTGTTCGTGTTCGTGGTCATGATGCTCAACCTCGGTGGTTCTGAAATTGAACAGGAACGCCAGTGGCTGAAACCGCAGGTGTGGATTGGACCGGCGATTCTGTCGGCCATCATGCTGGCGGTTATTGTTTATGCCATTCTGGGTGTTAACGATCAGGGCATCGACGGGACGCCAATTAGCGCGAAAGCTGTCGGTATTTCTCTGTTCGGACCGTATGTACTGGCGGTCGAGCTGGCTTCGATGCTGCTGCTGGCAGGTCTGGTTGTAGCCTTCCACGTAGGGCGCGAAGAGCGTTCTGGTGAAGTGCTGAGCAATCGCACCGATGACCGCGCGAAAAGAAAAACGGAGGAGCGCGCATGATCCCCTTACAACATGGACTGATCCTCGCGGCTGTCTTATTCGTACTGGGCTTAACCGGTCTGGTTATCCGCCGCAATCTGCTGTTTATGCTGATCGGGCTGGAAATCATGATTAACGCCTCCGCGCTGGCCTTCGTGGTCGCCGGAAGCTACTGGGGCCAGACCGATGGTCAGGTGATGTATATTCTCGCCATCAGCCTTGCGGCTGCGGAAGCGAGCATTGGACTTGCGCTGTTGCTGCAACTTCATCGCCGTCGCCAGAACCTGAACATCGATTCAGTAAGTGAGATGCGTGGATGAACATGCTTGCCTTAACCATTATTCTGCCATTTATTGGCTTTGTATTACTGGCGTTCTCTCGCGGTCGTTGGTCAGAAAATCTGTCCGCGACCGTGGGCGTCGGGTCGATTGGCCTGGCGGCGCTGGTGACCGCGTTTGTTGGCGTTGACTTCTTTGCTAATGGTCAACAGGCCTACAGCCAGCCGCTGTGGACGTGGATGTCTGTCGGTGACTTCAATATCGGTTTTAATCTGGTGCTGGACGGCCTGTCGCTGACCATGCTCAGTGTGGTGACCGGTGTGGGTTTCCTGATCCACATGTTCGCCTCCTGGTATATGCGCGGTGAAGAGGGATACTCCCGTTTCTTCGCCTACACCAACCTGTTTATCGCCAGCATGGTGGTTCTGGTACTGGCGGATAACCTGCTGCTGATGTACCTCGGCTGGGAAGGCGTGGGCCTGTGCTCCTATCTGCTGATCGGTTTCTATTACACCGATCCGAAGAATGGCGCTGCGGCAATGAAAGCCTTCGTCGTGACCCGTGTGGGTGACGTGTTCCTCGCCTTCGCATTGTTTATCCTTTACAACGAGCTGGGCACGCTGAACTTCCGCGAAATGGTGGAACTGGCACCTGCTCACTTTGCAGATGGTAACAACATGCTGATGTGGGCAACCCTGATGCTGCTGGGCGGTGCGGTGGGTAAATCCGCGCAGCTGCCGTTGCAGACATGGCTTGCTGACGCGATGGCAGGTCCGACGCCTGTCTCCGCGTTGATCCACGCCGCGACGATGGTTACCGCCGGTGTCTATCTGATTGCACGTACCCACGGCCTGTTCCTGATGACGCCGGAAATCCTGCATCTGGTGGGGATTATCGGGGCTATCACTCTGGTACTGGCTGGTTTTGCCGCGCTGGTACAGACCGACATTAAACGCGTTCTCGCATACTCCACCATGAGCCAGATTGGTTATATGTTCCTGGCTCTCGGGGTTCAGGCGTGGGACGCGGCGATTTTCCACCTGATGACGCACGCGTTCTTTAAAGCGCTGCTGTTCCTGGCATCCGGCTCGGTTATCCTGGCCTGTCACCACGAACAGAACATCTTCAAGATGGGCGGCCTGCGTAAGTCCATTCCGCTGGTGTATATCTGCTTCCTGATCGGTGGCGCGGCGCTGTCGGCTCTGCCGCTGATTACCGCAGGCTTCTTCAGTAAGGATGAGATTCTGGCCGGTGCGATGGCGAACGGTCATATTAATCTGATGGTTGCAGGTCTGGTCGGTGCGTTCATGACCTCTCTGTACACCTTCCGTATGATTTTCATCGTGTTCCACGGTAAAGAGCAAATTCACGCTCACGCAGGGAAGGGGATTACACATCATCTGCCGCTGATTGTGCTGATGATCCTGTCCACCTTCGTTGGCGCACTGATTGTGCCACCGCTGCAGGGTGTACTGCCTGCGACGACCGAGCTTGAGCATGGTCGCGTGATGACCCTGGAAATTACCTCCGGTATCGTCGCGATTGCAGGCATTCTGATCGCTGCATGGCTGTGGCTGGGTAAACGTACTCTGGTGACGTCGATTGCCAACAGTGCGCCAGGCCGTCTGCTGGGTACCTGGTGGTATAACGCCTGGGGCTTCGACTGGCTGTACGACAAAGTGTTCGTCAAGCCGTTCCTGGGCGTTGCATGGCTGCTGAAACGCGATCCGCTGAACGCAATGATGAACATTCCGGCGATCCTTTCCCGCTTTGCAGGTAAAGGCCTGTTGTTAAGCGAGAACGGCTATCTGCGTTGGTATGTAGCATCAATGAGCATCGGCGCCGTCGTTGTGCTGGCTCTGTTGATGGTACTGCGTTGATCGTAAAGTGAATTTTATCCAAATTCGTTGAAAATCAGGCCTCTATTAGGGGCCTTAAAAAGGAATAAAAATCGCCATGTTACTACCCTGGCTAATATTGATTCCCTTTATCGGTGGCTTCCTGTGCTGGCAGACCGAACGCTTTGGCGTGAAGGTGCCGCGTTGGATCGCGCTGATTACCATGGGACTGACGCTGGCGCTTGGCCTGCAACTTTGGTTGCAGGGCGGCTATTCACTGACGCAATCCACTGGCATTCCGCAGTGGCAGTCTGAGTTTGTCCTGCCGTGGATCCCACGCTTTGGCATCTCGATTCATCTTGCTATCGACGGTCTGTCGCTGCTGATGGTGGTGCTGACCGGCCTGCTCGGTGTTCTGGCGGTACTTTGCTCCTGGAATGAAATCGAAAAATACCAGGGCTTTTTCCACCTGAACCTGATGTGGATCTTAGGCGGCGTAATCGGCGTGTTCCTTGCCATCGACATGTTCCTGTTCTTCTTCTTCTGGGAAATGATGCTGGTGCCGATGTACTTCCTGATCGCGCTATGGGGGCATAAAGCCTCTGACGGTAAAACGCGTATCACGGCAGCAACCAAGTTCTTCATTTATACCCAGGCGAGTGGTCTGGTGATGTTGATTGCCATCCTGGCGCTGGTGTTTGTGCACTACAAAGCGACCGGCGTGTGGACTTTCAACTATGAAGAATTGCTGAATACTCCGATGTCCCACGGCGTGGAATACCTGCTGATGCTGGGCTTCTTCATCGCTTTCGCGGTGAAAATGCCGGTGGTTCCGCTGCACGGCTGGTTGCCGGATGCTCACTCCCAGGCACCGACCGCAGGTTCCGTTGACCTGGCTGGTATCTTGCTGAAAACCGCAGCCTACGGTCTGCTGCGCTTCTCCCTGCCGCTGTTCCCGAATGCGTCAGCGGAGTTTGCACCTATCGCAATGTGGCTTGGCGTCATCGGCATCTTCTACGGCGCGTGGATGGCCTTTAATCAGTACGACATCAAACGTCTGATTGCTTACACCTCCGTATCCCACATGGGCTTCGTACTGATTGCTATCTACACCGGCAGCCAGCTGGCATACCAGGGTGCGGTGATTCAGATGATCGCGCACGGCCTGTCCGCAGCCGGTCTGTTCATCCTGTGTGGTCAGCTGTACGAACGTCTGCACACGCGTGATATGCGTATGATGGGCGGCCTGTGGGGCAAAATGAAATGGTTGCCTGCGCTGTCAATGTTCTTTGCAGTGTGTACGCTGGGTATGCCGGGTACAGGTAACTTCGTTGGCGAATTTATGATTCTGTTCGGCAGCTACCAGGTGGTTCCGGTTATTACCGTGATCTCGACATTTGGTCTGGTGTTTGCTTCTGTTTACTCGCTGGCGATGCTGCATCGCGCTTACTTTGGTAAGGCGAAGAGCCAGATTGCCAGTGTTGAACTGCCAGGGATGTCGCTGCGTGAGCTGTTTATCATCCTGTTGCTGGTCGTGCTTCTGGTACTGCTTGGCTTCTATCCGCAGCCGATTCTGGATACCTCGCATTCTGCGATGAGCAACATCCAGCAGTGGTTTGTTAATTCCGTTACTACTACAAGGCCGTAAATCGCCATGACAATAACTCCACAACACCTGATTGCGCTGCTACCGCTGCTGATCGTCGGCTTGACGGTGGTGGTTGTGATGCTCTCCATTGCGTGGCGACGCAATCACTTCCTCAATGCCACGCTGTCGGTCATTGGGCTTAACGCCGCACTGGTTTCGCTCTGGTTTGTTGGCCAGGCGGGCGCTATGGACGTCACCCCGCTGATGCGGGTTGACGGTTTCGCCATGCTCTACACCGGGCTGGTGCTGCTGGCGAGTCTTGCCACCTGTACCTTCGCTTACCCGTGGCTGGAAGGCTACGACGACAACCGGGAAGAGTTCTATCTGCTGGTGCTGATTGCCGCGCTCGGCGGTATTCTGCTGGCTAACGCTAACCATCTGGCGGCGCTGTTCCTTGGTATTGAGCTTATCTCTCTGCCGCTGTTTGGTCTGGTTGGCTATGCGTTCCGTCAGAAACGTTCGCTGGAAGCCAGTATCAAATACACCATTCTGTCTGCCGCAGCGTCTTCCTTCCTGCTGTTTGGTATGGCGCTGGTGTACGCGCAGTCTGGCAACCTGTCGTTTGTCGCGCTCGGTAAGAGCCTCGGCGACGGTATGCTGCAAGAACCGCTGCTGCTGGCGGGCTTCGGTCTGATGATTGTTGGCCTCGGCTTTAAACTCTCACTGGTTCCATTCCACCTGTGGACGCCAGACGTATACCAGGGCGCTCCGGCTCCGGTTTCCACCTTCCTGGCGACGGCGAGCAAAATCGCTATCTTCGGCGTGGTGATGCGTCTGTTCCTGTACGCACCGGTAGGTGATAGCGAAGCGGTACGTATCGTGCTGGGTGTGATTGCCTTTGCTTCCATTATCTTCGGTAACCTGATGGCGCTGAGCCAGACCAACATCAAACGTCTGCTTGGTTACTCTTCTATCTCTCACCTCGGTTACCTGCTGGTGGCGCTGATTGCCCTGCAGAGCGGCGAGATGTCGATGGAAGCGGTTGGCGTTTACCTGGCCGGTTATCTGTTCAGCAGCCTCGGCGCGTTCGGTGTGGTCAGCCTGATGTCCAGCCCGTACCGCGGTCCGGATGCAGACTCTCTGTTCTCCTACCGTGGTCTGTTCTGGCATCGTCCGATCCTCGCGGCGGTGATGACGGTGATGATGCTGTCTCTGGCGGGTATTCCGATGACGCTGGGCTTTATCGGTAAGTTCTACGTACTGGCGGTGGGTGTGCAGGCTAATCTGTGGTGGCTGGTTGCCGCCGTGGTGGTGGGTTCCGCGATTGGTTTGTACTACTACCTGCGCGTTGCCGTGAGCCTGTACCTGAGCGCACCGCAGCAGCTGAATCGCGATGCACCGTCCAACTGGCAGTACAGCGCGGGCGGTATCGTGGTGTTGATTTCTGCCCTGCTGGTACTGGTGCTGGGTATCTACCCGCAACCGTTGATCAGCATCGTGCAGTTAGCGGCTCCGCTGATGTAATTCATCGTGCTGTGATCGAAAAAGAGTCTGGACAATGTCCAGACTCTTTTTTTTACCTGTCTATACTCGTCATACTTCAAGTTGCTGGGGTGTCAGGCCGAAAGTTGACGGCTCACCAGCGGGCCGCTGATGCCTTTCGCTGTGCGATCCATCACTTCCTGAATTACTGAAGACAGCTCATTGACTTCGAATTTGGCCACGTAACCATCTGCTTTCACTCGGCGTACGTGATCTTCATTGGCGCTACCGGAAAGTGAGGAGTGGATAACGACCGGGATCTTCTTCAGGCGTTCGTCGGTTTTTATCTTACGGGTAAGCGTAAAACCGTCCATCTCCGGCATTTCCAGATCGGTGAGCACCAGCGCAATCTTCTCGCTGATTGGTTTACCTTCCGCTTCTGCTTCTTCAGATAGCTGTTGTATCTTTTCCCACGCATCCTGGCCCGTCACATGCATTAAGTGTGGGATCTCCATGGCGTTAAGCCCTTTTTCCAGCATCGCGCGAGCCACTTTGGAATCATCAGCCACAATCGCCACCGCACCCGGCGTAATGTTGAACTTATTGGTTTTCAGCTCTGTTGCGCGCAGGTCGTGGTTCGACGGTACGATGTCGTACAGGATCTGTTCGACATCGAGCACCAGCGCCAGATTGTTAGTCTCTTTGTTGTCGTCCAGACAGGCGATACTGGTAATGTAGCGACCATTGACGGCTTTCTCGGCGGTATGCACCTGTTGCCAGTCCAGACGCATAATGTTTTCTACCGACTCTACCGCAAACGCCTGAACGCTGCGGGCATATTCCGTGATCAACAGGATGTTGAGTCCGGTCTCTGGCTTACAGCCCGCGACGGCAGGTAGATCAATCACCGGGATCACCTGATCGCGAATGTTAACCATACCCAGCAACGGGGCTTTCATACCTGCGGGACGCGTAAAGGTCGGCATCGGTACGATTTCACGCAGTTTGAATACGTTGATGCCAAACAGTTCTGATTTCTGCTCCTCGACGGATTTGCCAAGGCGAAACAGCAGCAGTTCAAAACGGTTAGACAGGGTTAGGTTTGTCCTGTCATCAATATCTTTCTGGAAATTGTTCATCCTGTCCTCAGTGTGAAAGCCAGCCTTTCCACTGTTATCGGCACTGAGGCGGAAAAATGGAGCATTAAACGGTGAAAATGGCGAAATCGTGAGCCAGTTCAGTGTCTGGAAATATCGCTTTGCACTCTTCGAGTAATCGCTGACAGCCTTTTTCATCGTAGCGTGAACTAACGTGGGTCATGATCAGGCGTCCCACTCCGGCCTCAAGCGCCAACTGGGCGGCTTGTCGGGTCGAGCTGTGACCGCGGCTGTTGGCTTTTTCCTCCATTGAGGAGTCCAGTGTGGTTTCATGTACCATCACATCCACACCGCGTGCCAGTTCAATGGCGGACGCGCAAGGTCCTGTGTCGCCGAAAATAGCCACAGATTTTCCTCTGGTGGCAGGGGCGAGAAAATCGGCACCGTTAATCGCTCGACCATCCTCCAGCACGATGGTTTTCCCGGCTTTCAAATCCTGGAACCACGGGCCCGCTTTAACACCAGCCGCCTTCAAGGCGCTGGCGTCAAGTGCCCCCGGTTTGTCGTGTTCTTCAACACGAAAACCGTAGCACTCCAGCGGATGCTCCAGCGGGTACGCCGTTACTTTACGCAGGCCGTCATCAACAATTTCACCCGCGGTGATTTCGACAATATCCAGCGGATAATCGGTCCAGGAGCCGCTCAAACGCAAAGCCGTTTCGGTAAACTCTCGCAATCCCTTTGGTCCGTAAAGCGTCAGTGGCTGGACGTTCCCGGCCATTGAGCGACTGCACAGCAGCCCCGGTAAACCAAACAGGTGATCGCCGTGTAGATGGCTGATAAAAATACGTTCGAGTTTTCCTGGGTTAAATGGCGTGGTCAGCATCTGATGCTGCGTTCCTTCACCACAATCGAAAAGCCACAGCCCCGCCTGAGTCGGGTGTTGCAGATTCAGTAAAATTGCCGTTACATTGCGTGAGCGCGTGGGGACTCCCGCAGACGTGCCTAAAAATAGTAATTCCATCTTCGCGTTACACTTTTCGCCATCAATAAGGCAGGGTGTTCAGGTTATCACAACAAAGGGGCAGACTATGATTCACTGGCAAGATCTCCACCATGCAAAGCTCAATACACAGCAGCTGTACGCCATTCTTGAGCTTCGCTGTGCGGTATTTGTTGTTGAGCAACGGTGTCCATATCAGGATGTGGATGGTGATGACCTGAGTGGTGAAAATCGGCACATTCTGGGTTGGCATAACGATGAACTGGTGGCGTATGCGAGGATTCTGAAAAGCGATGATGAGCTTGAGCCGGTCGTCATTGGGCGGGTGATCGTAAGCGAAGCGCTGCGGGGTGAAAAATTGGGGCAACAGCTAATGACTCAGACGCTGGCCTCCTGTACGCAGCATTGGCCGCACAAGGCGCTGTATCTGGGGGCGCAGGCACATTTGCAATCATTCTATGCGCGCTTTGGCTTTGTGCCGGTCACGGATATTTATGACGAAGACGGTATTCCACACGTCGGAATGGCGCGGGAAGCACATCAAGCGTAAACAGGCGCAAACACGCCTGATTGTCTATAGTTAGCGGGTACGTCAATAGAAAGGGAGAATAAAATGTCTTTTCATTCTTATGAATCACGCATCGATGACGATCTGGAATTATTGAGTGAAACGCTGGAGGAGGTGCTGCGTTCTTCCGGCGATCCAGCCGATCAAAAATACCTTGAGTTAAAAGCGCGGGCAGAGCGGGCGTTAGAAGAGGTGAGAAATCGTGTCAGCCACGCCTCTGACAGCTACTATTACCGCGCAAAGAAAGCCGTTTGCCGGGCGGATGATTATGTGCATGAAAAACCCTGGCGCGGAATCGGCGTTGGCGCCACGGTCGGTTTAGTGATGGGATTATTGTTAGCACGGCGATAAATTCCATTCCGTCAGCGCATTTGTACGTACTCCCTAACTGGGGGTACTGCTTTTTCTGCTCAGTACCCCGTATAATGTGAGGTTTTTAACAGGGAGAGGTCCGCGTGCATTCAATCACTACTGCGCTGGAAAGTCTGATGCGTCATTTGTCGCAAGAGATACCAGCAGCACCTGGAATTCGTATTTACGATATCCCTTTCCCACTGAATGATGCGTTTGACGCTTTAGGATGGCTGGCCAGTCAACCTGTCTGGCCCCAGTTTTACTGGCAACAGCGTAATGGCGATGAAGAAGCCGCCGTATTGGGCGCTGTTGCTACATTTTCCTCGCTCGAATTAGCCCAGCATTTTTTACATCAGCATAATGATAATCCTGACCTGCGTATCTGGGGCCTGAATGCCTTTGAGCCTCAGCGCGGCCATTTGTTATTGCCACGGCTGGAGTGGCGACGTTGCGCGGGGGTGGCGAGCTTACGCTTACATCTTTTTAGCGACGTGTCGCTGCGTGAAGACGCCGCGCAGGCGGTGGCGTTTATCTCATCGCTCGCCAACGTAAAGCCGCTGCCCGCATTGCGTCTGCGTTTGACGGGAGAACAGAACTGGCCGGATAAAACTGGCTGGACAGACCTGATAAAGCTCGCCACGCAAACGATCAATGGGGAACAGCTCGATAAGGTCGTGCTGGCGCGGGCGACCGATTTACAGTTTTCTCAGTCGGTTAACGCCGCGGCCGTGATGGCTTCCAGTCGTCGTCTAAACCTGAACTGCTACCATTTCTTTATGGCGTTCTCCGCAAAGTGTGCGTTTCTTGGTTCTTCCCCTGAACGTCTGTATCGGCGGCGTGACACGGCGCTGCGCACCGAGGCGCTGGCGGGAACCGTTGCCAACCACCCTGAGGATCATCGGGCCTGGCAGTTGGGGGAATGGCTAATGAAAGATGATAAAAACCAGCGCGAGAATATGCTGGTGGTCGAAGATATTTGCCAGCGTCTGCAAGGCTGTACGCAAACTCTTGATGTGCTGCCGCCGCAGGTGCTCAGACTGCGCAAAGTGCAGCACCTGCGCCGCTGTATCTGGACGGAACTGAATCAGGCTGATGATACGCTTTGTCTGATGCAGCTCCAGCCCACGGCGGCAGTCGCAGGTATTCCGCGTGAGCTGGCGCGTGAATTTATCCAACATAATGAACCGTTTGAACGCGAGTGGTATGCCGGTTCCGCAGGTTACCTTTCTCTGCGCCAAAGCGAGTTTTGCGTGTCATTACGGTCGGCGAAAATTAGTGAAAATGTGATACGCCTGTATGCCGGGGCAGGGATCGTGCGTGGTTCAGATCCTGAACAGGAATGGCAAGAAATAGACAATAAAGCGGCAGGACTGCGCACTTTATTACAGATGGAAGGGTAATGAGTTGTATATTACCGACTCATATCAAAAATCCATTTATTCGATTCTTTATACTGTGTCGCAATATTGATACCGGACAATCTCATGTCAGTAAGCGCATTTAACCGACGCTGGGCGGCGGTCATTCTGGAAGCACTCACTCGCCACGGCGTCAGGCATGTCTGCATTGCCCCTGGCTCTCGTTCTACACCGTTGACTCTGGCGGCTGCGGAAAACCCGGCTTTTATTCACCATACTCATTTTGATGAGCGTGGCCTTGGGCATCTGGCCTTAGGTCTGGCAAAAGTCAGCCGGCAGCCTGTCGCTGTGATTGTGACGTCCGGTACGGCGGTGGCAAATTTGTATCCCGCGTTGATTGAAGCGGGCCTGACCGGTGAAAAGCTGATTCTACTCACGGCTGACAGACCTCCTGAGCTTATCGACTGCGGCGCTAACCAGGCGATTCGTCAGGCCGGAATGTTTGCCTCGCATCCATCGCAAACGCTCTCTTTACCGCGCCCGACCCAGAACATTCCGGCTAGTTGGCTGGTATCCACCATTGATAACGCCTTAGCTGCGCTGCATAGCGGGGCGGTTCATATCAATTGCCCATTTGCGGAACCGCTGTATGGCGACATGGACGAAACGGGGATTGACTGGCAGCAGCGCCTTGGCGACTGGTGGCAGGATGATAAACCCTGGCTGCGTGAGTCGCGTCGACTGGAAAGCGACAAACAGCGTGACTGGTTTTTCTGGCGACAAAAACGCGGCGTTGTTGTTGCAGGCCGCATGAGCGCGGAAGAGGGCAAAAAGGTTGCGCAGTGGGCGCAGATGCTAGGCTGGCCGCTGATTGGCGATGTTCTGTCGCAAACTGGACAACCTTTGCCGTGCGCCGACCTGTGGCTGGGAAATGCGAAAGCGGTCACTGAATTACAGCAGGCGCAGATTGTGGTGCAGCTTGGCAGTAGCCTGACCGGAAAACGGCTCCTGCAATGGCAGGCCAGCTGTGATCCGCAGGAATACTGGATTGTCGATAATATCGAAGGCCGCCTCGATCCGGCTCACCATCGTGGGCGCAGACTGGTAGCGACGGTTGGCGACTGGCTGGAGTTGCATCCGGCGGAGAAACGTCAGCCCTGGTGCGTGGAGATCCCACGCCTGGCGCAACTGGCCTGGCAGGCGGTAGAAGCCCGTCGCGACGCGTTTGGTGAAGCGCAATTAGCCCACCGTATCCGCGAATACTTGCCGGAGCAGGGGCAACTGTTCGTGGGCAACAGTCTGGTGGTGCGCCTGATTGATGCGCTGTCGCAGCTTCCGGCGGGTTACCCGGTCTATAGCAACCGAGGCGCGAGCGGCATTGACGGCCTGCTGTCAACGGCAGCAGGCGTACAGCGCGCCAGCGCGAAATCGACGCTGGCTATCGTCGGCGATTTATCTGCGCTGTATGACCTCAATGCGCTGGCGTTATTGCGCCAGGTTTCCGCGCCGTTTGTCCTGATAGTGGTCAATAATAACGGCGGGCAAATTTTTTCCCTGTTGCCGACGCCAGCAAGCGAACGCGAACGGTTCTACCTGATGCCGCAGAACGTGCATTTTGAGCATGCTGCCGCCATGTTTAACCTTAAATACCAGCGCCCGGAAAACTGGGAGCAACTGGAGAGCGCGCTGACTAACGCCTGGCGTACTCCGGCGGCAACGGTGATTGAGCTGGTGGTAAACGAAACTGATGGGGCGCAAACCCTGCAGCAACTGCTGGCACAGGTAAGCCATCTATGATCCTGCACGCGCAGGCGAAAGTGGGTCAGACGGGATTTCCCTGGCTGGTTTTCCTGCACGGTTTTTCCGGTGATTGTCGGGAATGGCAGACGGTTGGCGAAGCGTTTAAGAATTATTCGCGGCTGTATATCGACCTGCCGGGACACGGTGGCTCCGCTGACATCAGCGTGAGCGGATTCGACGACGTAAGCGCTTTGTTGCGTAACACGTTGCTTAGTTACAACATACTTAAATACTGGTTGGTAGGTTACTCTCTTGGCGGCAGAGTCGCGATGATGGCGGCTTGTCAGGAGATGCCAGGACTGTGCGGTCTGGTGGTTGAAGGTGGACATCCAGGCTTGCAAAGTGAGGAGGCGCGCGTTCAGCGTCGCCTCTCTGATGGTCGCTGGGCTGCGCGTTTTCGCGCTGAGCCGTTGTGCGAGGTGTTTATTGACTGGTATCAACAGCCGGTTTTTTCCTCGCTGAATGCGGCGCAAAGAGAAGCGCTGGTCGCACTGCGTAGCCAGAATAACGGGCATACGCTGGCAGCGATGCTGGAGGCCACCTCGCTAGCCGTACAACCTGATTTACGTGCGCAACTCATTACGCGCACATTTCCGTTTGATTATTTATGTGGTGAACGTGACGATAAATTCCGCGCTCTGGCGGCGGAAATATCCGTACCAAGCCATGTGATTCGTAATGCCGGACACAACGCGCATCGGGACAATCCCGCTAGCGTGGTGGACTGTCTGGCTCAGATTCTGCATCGCTGACTATAGGACATTTTATGATCTATCCTGATGAAACAATGCTTTACGCACCGGTAGAATGGCACGATTGCTCTGAAGGCTACACCGACATTCTCTACGAGAAATCCACCGACGGTATCGCAAAAATCACCATTAATCGTCCGCAGGTACGCAATGCCTTCCGTCCGGTCACCGTGAAAGAGATGATCCAGGCGCTGGCGGATGCTCGCTACGATGACAACATTGGCGTGATTATTCTGACTGGTGCTGGCGACAAAGCGTTCTGCGCAGGTGGCGATCAGAAAGTGCGCGGTGATTACGGCGGATACCAGGATGATTCCGGTGTGCATCACCTGAACGTACTGGACTTCCAGCGCCAGATTCGTACCTGTCCGAAGCCAGTAGTGGCGATGGTTGCAGGCTTTTCTATCGGCGGCGGCCATGTGCTGCACATGATGTGTGACCTGACCATTGCGGCTGAAAACGCCATCTTCGGCCAGACCGGTCCGAAAGTCGGTTCCTTCGATGGCGGTTGGGGGGCCTCTTACATGGCGCGTATTGTCGGTCAGAAAAAAGCGCGTGAAATCTGGTTCCTGTGCCGTCAGTACGATGCGAAGCAAGCGCTGGATATGGGCCTGGTAAACACCGTGGTTCCGCTGGCCGATCTGGAAAAAGAGACCGTACGCTGGTGTCGTGAAATGCTGCAAAACAGCCCGATGGCGTTGCGCTGCCTGAAAGCTGCACTGAACGCCGACTGCGATGGTCAGGCTGGTCTGCAAGAGCTGGCGGGTAACGCCACCATGCTGTTCTACATGACGGAAGAAGGTCAGGAAGGCCGTAACGCCTTTAACCAGAAACGTCAGCCGGATTTCAGCAAATTTAAACGGAATCCGTAATGCGTAGCGCGCAGGTATACCGCTGGCAGATCCCCATGGACGCGGGGGTGATTCTGCGCGACAGGCGGTTAAAAACGCGTGACGGGCTGTACGTTCGCCTTTGTGACGGCGAGCGCGAAGGGTGGGGAGAGATCTCCCCGCTGCCGGGCTTCAGTCAGGAGAGCTGGGAAGAGGCGCAAACCGAGCTGCTGTCCTGGGTCAATGGCTGGCTACAGGGGGATTCTTCCTTACCGCAGCTGCCTTCGGTCGCCTTTGGCGCAAGCTGCGCGCTGGCCGAACTGGCTGGCGTATTGCCAGAGGACGCAGACTACCGTGCAGCGCCGCTGTGTACGGGCGATCCTGATGATCTGGTACTGCAACTGGCGGACATGCCGGGTGAAAAAGTAGCGAAGATCAAGGTCGGACTGTATGAAGCGGTTCGCGACGGTATGGTTGCCAACCTGCTGCTTGAGGCTATCCCGGAGCTGCATTTGCGACTTGACGCCAACCGGGCCTGGACGCCGTTGAAAGCCCAGCAGTTCGCGAAGTACGTTAATCCAGAGTACCGCGGGCGCATCGCTTTTCTCGAAGAGCCATGCAAAACCCGCGATGACTCTCGTGCTTTTGCGCGTGAAACCGGCATTGCCATTGCCTGGGATGAAAGCCTGCGTGAAGCGGATTTCATCTTCGAAGCCGAAGAGGGCGTCAAGGCAGTGGTTATCAAACCTACGCTGACGGGCAGTCTCGATAAAGTGCGCGAACAGGTGGCAGCGGCGCATGCGCTTGGTCTCACCGCTGTTATTAGTTCGTCGATCGAGTCGAGCCTGGGCTTAACCCAACTGGCGCGAATTGCCGCCTGGCTGACGCCGCAGACCATTCCGGGGCTGGATACCCTGAGCCTGATGCAGTGCCAGCAGGTACGCACCTGGCCGGGTAGCGCATTGCCGTGTATCGATGTTGATGCGCTGGAACGCCTGCTATGACCCAGCGGGAAATGCCCGGTAGCGTAAGCATATCGGGCCTGGTACAACCTGATGACTGGCCGTGGCATCACTGGCGACAGGTTCGTGCAGAGGTGCCTGCTCTACGCCTCAACGATGAAGTATTAAGCTGGAGCGAGCTCTGCACGCGCGTTGACCATCTGGCCAGCGGTTTTGTCGCTCAGGGCGTGGAAGAGGGCGATGGCGTCCTGCTTCGCGCCTGGAATCATCCACGTGCTTTGCTGGCCTGGCTGGCATTGCTGCAATGTGGGGCGCGGGTTTTACCTGTTAACCCACAGCTGCCTCAATCGCTGCTTGACGCGCTGGTCCCGGACTTAACGCTGCGTTTTGCGCTGGATCTTGAGACCGCTAATGTTCTCGCGGGACTCCATCCTTTGCAGATGCAGGCAGTGCCAGGCAAGCATGCCGCCGCGTGGTTACCCCTGCGTTTGAGTACGATGACGTTAACCTCAGGTTCTACCGGATTGCCAAAGGCAGCGGTGCATACCTGTCAGGCTCATCTGGCAAGCGCGCAGGGCGTGCTGTCATTAATGCCGTTTGACGCTGAAGATGATTGGCTGCTCTCGCTGCCGCTGTTTCATGTTTCCGGCCAGGGTATTTTGTGGCGTTGGTTGTTTGCCGGGGCACGAATGACCGTGCGCGACAAGCAACCATTGGAGCAAATGCTGGCTGGATGCACCCATGCTTCGTTGGTGCCCACGCAGCTGTGGCGCCTGCTGGTCAACAAAACGGCGGTAACGCTCAAAGCAGTGCTCCTGGGGGGCGCGGCAATTCCTGTTGAATTGACGGAACAGGCGCGCGAGCAAAGGATTCGCTGCTGGTGCGGTTACGGTTTAACGGAGTTTGCTTCTACGGTCTGTGCGAAAGAGGCGGATGGCCTGGCGGATGTGGGGTCGCCCCTGGCAGGCAGAGAAGTCAGAATCGTTGATGGTGAAGTCTGGCTGCGTGCCGCCAGCATGGCGCAAGGTTACTGGCGTAACGGGCAGCTGATTCCTTTAGTAAACGCGGAAGGCTGGTTTGCCACCCGCGATCGCGGGGTGTTGAAGGACGGCAAGTTAACCATTGTCGGTCGGATGGACAATCTGTTCTTTAGCGGCGGGGAAGGCATACAGCCGGAAGAGGTGGAACGCGTGATTGCTGCACATCCGCACGTTCTGCAAGCCTTCATTGTGCCGATAGAAGACAAAGAGTTTGGTCATCGCCCGGTGGCGGTCGTTGAGTATGACACCAATGCGGGTGACACAAATCTGGCAGAGTGGGTGAAAGATAAGCTGGCCCGCTTTCAGCAACCGGTATGCTGGCTGACATTGCCACCTGAACTAAAATCCGGAGGGATTAAAATTTCTCGTCGTGCGCTGTCAGATTGGGTAAGTGCTTCATTGTTAAAATTAAGCAAACAGTAATTACATTTCTCACTTTCGCCATTGAGTCGCTATTGTCATTTTGTTTATCTGCTAAAGTGTAACCTGTTGTGAAATTTTTTAACAAAAGGTGCGCTATGGAATGGCATGTGAAGAAGTCTTGCTGTCACAAAAAAGCAGGCAGGCTCTATATCGTACTTTGTGATAGCGGCGGTTCGCTAAAGATGCTGGCTGAGGCGCAATCTTCCGAGTGGGTTAAGCCCGGAGACCTCCTTTCACCGCTGAAAGATGCACTGTATTGCATTAATCGCGATACCTCACGGTTAATCAAAATAATTGATGCCAGACAGTACATGTGCGACGAATGGGAACGCCTGTTACGACTGTCTGAAGATAAATAATCTCAGGGTTGGCGCTGGTGTGAAGGTAAAAAAATCGTCAGTAGCCCTGCCATGATGCACAGCACTCCGGCGAGAGCTTTCGCTGAAAATATTCCCTGCCAGCCGGGCAGGATCATTGATGCAACCCACACCAGTACATAGCTCAGGCTGAGCAGGGCATACGCTTTGCTCAGTGCGAGCTGGTGCAGCGCTTTATGCCAGCAAATCACCGACAGTAAATACCCTGCCAGTCCGGCATACAGAGCAAACGCGCCGACGCTAAGAGAGAATACGGCGGAAATGAATTGCTGCGGCTGCAGCATTGGCGGCAGATTATCCATCGCAAAGCCAAGACTCAACTGGGCGGCTGAAGTGATAATAACGCTGCATAATCCCCAAAAGATGCCCATTACACCGCGCTCCCAAGAATAAAGATGCCAGTGATGATTAACCCCACTCCCAGCCAGTGGCGCGGGGTGACGGGTTCGCGCCAGATTTTCCAGGCAGCCAGAGTCACCCATACAAAATTAAGACTCAGCATGGGGTAGGCGATGCCGACCGGAATGTTCTGCAGCACCGCCAGCCATAGCAGCATGGCCAGACCGAGACTTGCCAGAGCAAGCCCAATCCATAGCGTAATGTGGCGTTTTCGCGCTCGAACGGGAACGGGTCGCGACGCCTGCTTCTGACATAACTGACCACAGACGCTGAGCAGGCTGGCGAGAACTAAGGCTATCCAGATCATTTCGGCCGATACTGAATCAGGACCAGACGCCCCTGATTATCGATATAGTCAGCGGGAGGGATAGCAAGTCGATTAATATCTTCATCCTTATCGACTGAAAGCACGAGCGTAATGTTTCCTTGCTGACGATGTTGCGCTAACCACTCGGCAAAGTTCCCCCGCCCGACAAAACGCCCCTGGGCATCCGGGTAGTTAAGGCCATATTTTAACTCGCCCGTTTGTCCGTACATTATGATGTCGTCACGCTTCAGGCTCCAGGCCAGCCCCGCGGCGACGCCAACGCTGTCGGTGAGAATATAACGGCTCGACTCCAGCGACTCTTTGGTCATCTCGACAAAAAATTGTGGCTGTTTAGATTCCATCACCCGGTCAGGAATGGAGAAACCAAACAACAGTGCCAGGCCTAATGGACACAGCGCTGCGAACGTCCAGTTCTTCTCGCGGTTATTTAGCGTATACCAGCCAAAGAGCGTCCAGATGATAAAAATGCCCCACGCACAAAACACTTTATACGTTTCGATATGCGACCAGACCGGCGTCTTTAATGGACCCAGTGTAGAAGCAATAAACGTGGCGACAATGCCGGTTACACCGAACAGAACGTTGATCCAGCCATTCACGCGCAGCGCGGTTGCGCCTTTTTGCGCGGCCTGCAGGCCGAAACGCGCCGTCAATATTGCCAGCGGCGCGAAGCAGGAAAGAATATAGGTCGGCAGTTTTCCTTTCGCGATGCTGAAAAACAGGATTGGCATGATAATCCAGCTTAACAGGTACAGTGCGCTGCGCGGAACATCCCGTTCACGCCAGCCCGTACGCAGCGCGCCGGGGAGCAGCCCGAGCCACGGTAATGCGCCAGCCACCAATACCGGAATGTAGTACCAGACGGGGGCCTTATGTTGGGCATCCTCCTGCGCGAAACGTTGAATATGCTCGACCCAGAAGAAGTAATGCCAGAAATCCGGCTCACGCCGGGCAATCGCTATTCCCCAAGGCAGCACAGTCACGATGCAACCGACTACTGCCAGCAGACCGTAGATAATGAGATCTTTCCAGCGCTTTTGTACGAAAACCCACGGTAATACGCTGAGCACAGGAATGGCGAGTGCCAGGAAACCCTTGGTCATCACGCCCATGCCGCAGGTTAACCCTAAGAGCAGAAAGGCGGTAATTTTGCGCATTCTGCTGGTGGCTTGCATCCCCTCCCAAAAGCAGCACATGCCCGCCATTAGCCAGAGCGCAATGATGGGATCAAGTACCGCGTAGGTACCGATGCTGTAAACCGAAAAAAACGTTAAAAAGATAACCGAAGAGAGTACGGCGGTGCGCTTATCCCGCCACAACCGCATGGCAAGCCAGGCAACCATTAGCGCCGTCAGCAAAGTGGCAAAAATGGCTCCTGCTCTGACGCCGAAATTATTGGCGCCAAACAGCCATTGCCCGATGCTGTTTAACCAGTATCCGGCAATCGGTTTTTCAAAATATCGCAGCCCTAAAAAGTGCGGAACGATCCCGTCGCCAGAGGTCAGCATTTCCCGACTGATTTCGGCATAGCGCGTTTCATCAGGCTGCCACAGCAGGCGGCTGTTGATGGGGAGAATAAAATACAGCGCAATAAAAGCGATAAATGCCAGGGTGTAGCGGACAGTAAGTTTCATCTTGTCACACTCACTGGTTGTTGGCGGCCGACCCATCCCTCTCTGCCGGGTATTTTGCCACGCACGATCTGCCCTGTTGGCAGCGAACTGACATCGTCCGGTAACAGGTCGCCGAGCGGGCAAAATGTTATCCCCATGTCTGCGGCGCGAGTAAGCAGCTCGTCAAAATTCTGCTGAAAGGCGATGCCTTCAACTTCCGCATGAATGGTATACACCGGTGTTCCTCTGCTCATCTGGATGTGGGAGAGAATGTAAGCGTTGAAGTCCACCGCCTGGACTTCCTGACCAACCACTTCATCCCAGGTGGGTAGCGTGACGGGAATTTGCGGCGTACCTGTTTTCCCGGACGTCAGCACCGGACGGAATAACGACGTTCCCCGACAGTCGCTGTTATAACGCAGATGGAACGTTTCTTTGGCGTGGACGACGCGATCGTCGGCACGCCATCCGGCAACGGCAGAACAAGTGACGGGTTGTCCGATAAGAGTTTCAAGGGCCGTGATGCCTCGTGAAATATCATCAATCAGCTGTTTGTCATTCCAGTTTCCGCTTCGCGCCTGCCAGGCATGGTGATCCCAGGCATGCAGACCGGTTTCATGAATCAGGGCGGTTTGCGCAATGATCGCCGCGTTGGCCAGGCCGATCTCTTTTCCCGGCCAGGCGGTTCCCGCCAGCAATATATCCCATCCGTAAAGTGATGCGGCGTTTGAGCGCAGCATCTTCCACAGAAATTGTGGTTTCACAAGACGCCAGAGATGGCGTCCCATGTTGTCCGGTCCAACGCTAAAGAAAAAACTTGCCCGCACGTTATGTCGATTCAATGTCTCCAGCAGGCGGGGTACGCCTTCGCGCGTCCCCCTGAAAGTATCGACATCTATGCGCAAGCCGACTTGGGTCATGATGTGTGTTCCGTGATATTCACACTGCGTAAGAAGAAGTCCAGCGTCTCTTCTACCGTTTCCTGCATCTCAATGGTGGGCTCCCAGTTCAGGCAGCGTTTCGCATTGCGGATGTTGGGCTTACGATGTTCAACGTCTTGATAACCTTTACCATAGTAGCTGCTGCTTTCGACGTCACGGAAACCGGCAAACGGCGGGAAGTGGTTACGCAATGGATGTTTTTCAAAGCAGGTAAGCAGCATTTCTGCCAGTTCCTGAATACTCGCTTCGTTCTGCGGATTACCGATGTTGATAATCTCACCGTCGCAGCGTCCGCCTTCGTTTTCAATAATGCGATACAGGGCTTCGATACCATCCCGAATGTCGGTAAAGCAGCGTTTTTGCTTGCCGCCTTCAATCAGCTTAATCGGTGAACCCTCCACCAGATTGAGGATCAGTTGGGTAATGGCGCGTGAGCTGCCGATACGCGCGGCGTTTAGGCTGTCCAGACGCGGCCCCATCCAGTTAAACGGGCGGAACAGGGTGAAGCGCAATCCCTCTTTTTCGCCGTACGCCCAGATTACGCGGTCCAACAACTGCTTGGAAACGGAGTAGATCCAGCGTGGTTTATTCACCGGACCGACGATCAGATTCGAGCTGTCCTCATCGAAGACTTTGTCGGTACACATGCCGTAGACTTCGGACGTTGACGGGAAAATGATGCGCTTACGGTATTTCACGCAGTAGCGAATGATTTTCAGGTTCTCTTCAAAATCGAGCTCAAATACGCGCAACGGGTTGCGGGTATATTCGATTGGCGTTGCGATCGCCACCAGCGGCAGCACGACGTCGCATTTTTTAACATGGTATTCAATCCATTCGGAGTGAATGCTGATGTCGCCTTCGACGAAGTGGAATCGCGGATGCTGCAGAAAACGTCCAATGGCGTCACTGCCAATATCGAGCCCATACACTTCGTAATGATCTTCTTGCAGCAGGCGTTCGGTCAGATGGTTACCAATGAAGCCATTGACGCCGAGGATCAGCACGCGTGTACGACGTTTAGTGGTGGTAACTGATTGACTGTTCAGGCGGGAACCTGGTACCAGGCCCAGAACCTGCGCCAGTTGCGACCCTTGCATTGCAATACCATCGCCAGCTTGTCCGGTAATAATTTCCAGGGCGCCATCGCGACAGGCGATCAGCAAAGGAGAAACGGAGATGACGGTACCCGGTTGGGCCGCTGAGTTATTTACGCAAACGCGCGATGACCAGACGGTGAACTTTTGTGTGCCGACATAGCTATATGCGCCCGGCCACGGATCGCTGACGGCGCGGACCTGGTTATGCAACTCTACGGCAGGTGTGTTCCAGTCGAGGAAGCTATCTTCCGGTGTACGGCGACCAAAACAGGTAGCATCTGCTTCCTGTTGGGGGCGTTCTGCATAATCCCCGGTTTTAATCGCGGGAAGTGCCTGTTCCAGCAGGTGACGCGCAGCCTGGCACAATTTATGGTGCAGCGTTAACGCCACGTCATCCGGCGAAATAGCGACGCGCTGCTGGGCAATAATGGCACCAGCATCCGCGCGTTTGACCATGCGGTGAAGCGTGACGCCGGTTTCGGTTTCGCCATTGACCAATACCCAGTTCAGCGGCGCGCGACCACGGTATTTCGGCAGCAACGAACCGTGCAGATTAAAAGCTCCCGCAGGCGCAAGACTGAGGATCTCATCACTCAGTAAATGACGATAGTAGAACGAGAAGATAACATCCGGCGCCAGTTGGCTAATGCGTTCAATCCACAAGGGATGATTGACCTCGTCCGGGGCGTAAACCGGAATTCCGGCGCTGGCGGCAAGGCGGGAAACCGATCCAAAAAATGCTTTTTCGCCCGGATTATCAGTGTGCGTAAAAATGGCAGCGATTTCATAACCGGCATCCAACAAAGCCTGGACACCCTGACATCCCATATCGTGATAGGCAAATACGATGGCTTTCATGCGCGGTTTTCCTCGGTTGACTGTGTAGTTTGTGGGCGGATAACGTGTTGAACAAAATAGCGGGGGCGGGCGCGGACATCGTTATAGATGCGACCGATATATTCGCCGAGTAAACCCATGCCAATAAACTGTGCGCCGATAAAGGTAAACAGGACGGCAAACAGCATGAATACCCCTTCTGCGGCCCACTGTGGACCGAGCGTCAGACGCAGAACCACAAGCAGGATAGACAAGGTAAAGCCAGTGGCGGCGATTACGCTGCCCAACAGGCTCAACATACGAAGTGGCGTTGTGGTCAGACAGGTCACCAGGTCATACATCAGGTTGATCAGACGCATAAAGCTGTATTTGGAGTCACCAAATTCTCGCTCTGCATGGTGTACCGGGATTTCCGTAGCGCGCCGGGCAAAAATGTTGGCCAGAATCGGGATAAAGGTGCTGCGCTCCTGGCAATGCAGCATGGCATCGACGATGTGGCGGCGATAAGCGCGTAACATGCAACCGTAGTCGCCCATCGCTTTACCGGTGGTGCGCTGAATCAGATGGTTAATCATTCGCGATGCGGTCTTACGAAATACGCTGTCCTGACGGTTCTGACGTACCGTGCCGACCACATCGAAGCCTTCATCTGCGGTGGCGACCAGCCGTGGGATCTCCTCCGGCGGGTTTTGCAAATCGGCATCCAGTGTGATGATCACGTCGCCGGTGACATGACTGAAACCGGCCATAATCGCCGAGTGTTGCCCGTAATTGCGATTCAATAAAATAGAAACAATATGGCTGTTCGGTGCCTGGGAAGCGTCCATCATCAGCTGTGCGGAATGGTCGCTGCTGCCGTCATCAATTAGCAGAATTTCATAGTCTTTGCCCAATTTTTCGCAGGCAGCGCTGGTACGTCTGATTAACTCTGGCAAGCTTTCCTGTTCATTAAAAACGGGAATGACCACCGAGACTTTTTTGATCGGTGCTGCTTCAAACATGGTTATTGTCCTGCAATCTCGCGAAGTGCCGTAATTACCCGCTGGGTGTCATCGGCGGTCATGTCGGGGAATAACGGCAGTGAGCAAATGCGCGCGCTATTCCATTCTGTATTGGGGAGCGAAAGGGTAGTGAAGCGTTCGCGGTAATATTTTTGCGTATGGGCCGCACGAAAATGCAGACCGGTGCCGATATTTTTGGCCTTTAACGCCTCCATTAAGGCATCTCTGCTCAGACCGCAGCGGGCTTCGTCAACGCGAATGATGAACAGGTGCCAGGCGTGAACGTGCGCCCACTGGGGCAGACTCAGTGGTTGAAATGGCGTATCGGCCAGCGCCTGTTGATACTCGCGGGCAATTTGCGCCCGGCGTGAGTTCAGGTGTTCCAGTTTATTTAGCTGTACCAACGCAATGGCGGCGTTGATATCCGTGAGGTTGTACTTGTACCCTGGCGCAAGCACTTCGGCCTGCGGCGCCCGGCCATAGGTTTGTCGATCAAAGGCATCAACGCCCAGACCGTGAAACTTCAGGCTGCGAAGCCGTTGGGCAAGCTGGCTGTCGTCGGTAACGATCAACCCGCCTTCGGCGCAGGTAATGTTTTTGATGGCGTGAAACGAGAATATTGCCGTGCCGCGCGCGCCCACATGACGACCTTTATACAACGTCCCTACGGCGTGGGCCGCATCTTCTATAATCGGAATGCCATAGCGTTCGCCAATGGCATAAATCGCGTCCAGGTCGGCGGGGGCGCCTGCGTAATGTACCGGAATAATGGCTTTGGTTCGCGGGGTGATGACGGCCTCAATTTGCTCCGGTGTGACCATGAGCGTATCGCGGTCGACGTCGATCATGACTGGCGTCGCACCCAGCAGGACAATCATGTTGAGGGTAGAAACCCACGTCATTGACGGTGTAATAATCTCATCGCCTGCACCGATGTCCAGCGCCATCAGCGTGATGTGCATTCCTGCCGTAGCGGAGCAGACGGCGACGGCGTGTTGATTTCCCGTGAGCTGGCAGAAGGCTTCTTCCAGCTGTTGATTTTTCGGGCCGGTGGTTATCCATCCAGAGTCCAGAACCGTCTTCACAGCAGCAAGTTCTTCAGCCCCCATTGCCGGGCGAGAGAAAGGCAAAAAGTCAGACATCATTATTCCTTCAAGCCATTTAACGCCACCGACGTTTTATTTTTAGTGATAAACAGGGGCGTCGTTAATTATTTCATCAGGCTTCAAAGAGTAATGACGGAAGGTTAATTTATCCTTAAGAGTTTAAGGTTTGGGAAAGAGAGAGGAATAGCGTGTTTTTTATTTATCTTAATGAAAAAAAGATCATGTAGGTTCTTGAGTAGTTTGGGCGACATTGCTGTTATCTGCAGACTGATGAGCACAATGCCGCTATTAAAATGATAACTTACAGTAACCCTTTCAAAGTTAACGTTTTACGCGTGGCGATATTTAAATCGTAAGAGCCAATTTCTTCCGCTTTAACCCAGGCGAATGCCTGGAATTCTTCATTAATCTTCACTTCACGATTAGCCGCCACACAATCGAAGATGAGATAAATCATATAAATCTCTTCCTGACTGCCATCGGCGTACGTTTTGGTGCGAACATCGTCACTGAAGGTCCATGGCGTAATATCTGATAACACCAGTTGTTCGCCCAGCTCTTCTCTTACTTCACGGCGCAAAGCTTCTTCAATACGTTCACCCGGTTCAACGCCGCCGCCAGAAAGCGCCCACTGACCGGGGAACACACCGCGGTCGTCAGCCATTTTGCACAGTAAATAACAGCCATCGTTTTGAATTAATGGGCAAACAATTGTTCTTTGGCGCATAAGTCGAATCCTTGTAGGGGGAGGTATAGAAAATTCCATCGTGCACGCATCTTACCTTTTGCTGGTGGTAGAAAAAACGCTTCATCGACGAATAACGCCGCTTTGGCAGGGAAAACAGGATGTTTGTAGAAAATGGCGTTCTGCTGCCATCAGTGGCGTAATTGCTACAAGAATTTAACCTTATCTAAATCTTGTGAGTAGTATTTGCTTACAATATGTTATTGCATCGCTTTTTTAGTGCATTGATTCCTCGTGATCTAACAGTACAATTCACAGGTTTTGGGGTTATGTTTTGATTCTTGCTGGAAAGGATAGAAAATGAAAAAAAGTTTAATGTTGGGTTTTGCCGGAATGCTGTTTGTTTCCGCGTCGGCGAGCGCGATTAGCATCAGCGGCCAGGCTGGCGAAGACTACACCAACCTGGGGTTCGGTATGGGTACTGAGACCACCGGTTTGGCCGTCAGCGGTAACTGGATGCATAACGATGACGACGGCGATGCGGCCGGTCTGGGACTGGGTCTGAATATTCCTCTCGGTCCGCTGCTGGCAACGGTCGGTGGGAAAGGCATTTATACTAACCCGAATGATGGTGACGAGGGTTACGCGGCGGCGGTCGGTGGCGGTTTGCAGTGGCCGATTGGCGACAGCCTCCGCCTGTTTGGCGAGTATTATTACTCTCCCGATTCTCTTTCCAGCGGTATCGACAGCTATGAAGAAGCGAATGCAGGTGCGCGTCTGACCATTATGCGTCCGCTGAGCATTGAAGCCGGTTATCGCTACCTGAACCTGGCAGGCAAAGACGGTAACCGCGATAACGCGATTGCTGACGGCCCGTACGTTGGGGTTAACGCGAGTTTCTGATTTTTCCGGCGCGGCGTTCAGTCGCGCCTTCCCCCCTCCATGCGTTATAGTGTTTTCATCATAAAAGCAGGAGAACACGATGTTAAACGTGGAGATGCTATCCACCGGGGATGAAGTGTTGCACGGACAAATCGTCGACACGAATGCCGCCTGGCTGGCCGATTTTTTCTTTAATCAGGGGTTACCGCTAACCCGTCGCAACACGGTAGGTGACAATCTTGACGATTTGGTCGCCGTTTTGCGTGAGCGTAGCGAACATGCCGATGTACTGATCGTTAACGGCGGTCTGGGACCAACCAGCGATGACTTGAGCGCGCTGGCGGCGGCAACGGCGAAAGGTGAAGGGCTGGTGCTGCATGAAGCATGGCTCGCCGAGATGGCGCGTTATTTCCGCGATCGTGGACGCGTGATGGCACCGAGTAACCGCAAACAGGCTGAGCTACCTGCCAGTGCGGAATTCATCAATAATCCGGTAGGAACCGCGTGTGGGTTTGCCCTGAAGCTTAACCGCTGCCTGATGTTCTTTACCCCAGGAGTGCCATCAGAATTTAAAGTCATGGTTGAGCATGAGATCCTGCCGCGTTTGCGTGAGCGTTTTTCGCTGTCTCAACCCCCGCTATGCCTGCGATTAACCACCTTTGGTCGTTCTGAAAGCGAGCTGGCGCAGAGCCTGGATCCGCTGCAATTGCCTCCGGGAGTGACAATGGGCTACCGCTCGTCAATGCCGATTATCGAACTGAAGCTGACCGGGCCGGATTCCCAACGGGAAGCGATGCTGGCGCTGTGGCCAGAAGTGAAGCGGGTTGCCGGGCAGAATATGATTTTCGAAGGTACGGAAGGTTTACCCGCGCAAATCGCCCGCACGTTGCAGGAACGGCAATACAGCCTGACGCTAAGCGAACAATTCACCGGTGGTCTGGTGGCGCTGCAGCTTTCGCGCGCGAATGCTCCGCTGTTGGCGAGCGAAGTGGTTCCGCCCCAGGAAGAAACGCTGGCGCAAACGGCACACTGGATAACCGAACGACGCGGCAACCATTATGCCGGGCTGGCGTTGGCGGTATCGGCTTTCGAAAACGAACATATTAACTTTGCGCTGGCAACGCCTGATGGAACGCATGCCTTACGCGTACGGCTGAACGCTAATCGTTATAGTTTGTCGGTGCGTCAGGAAGTGTGCGCAATGATGGCGCTCAATATGCTGCGCCGTTGGCTCAACGGGCAGGATATTGCCACCGAACACGGTTGGATAGAAGTGGTTGAATCCCTGACGCTGCCTTCCTGACTTGCACTCTCTCACGCGCTTGTTATGGGAAGGCATTCTGGCCTTCCCGTTATCAGTCCAACCTGTTGTACTCTCTGTAAAAAAATCCGTGCGTTAGTTCACAATTATGCTCGTTTTTTCTCCAGCCAGCTGGAAGAACGAGAGGATTTGATGCGCTTCACAATTTTAACCCCCTTAACCTACCACACTGATTCCAGTATCTCAGACTGGAGTCCAGTATGTTGGAGTCAAGCAAAGTTCCCGCGCTCACCAGGGCGATCGAAATACTCAATCTCATTGCGCGTATCGGCCCATGTAGCGCCGCCACCATCATAGAGGCGCTGGGTATTCCAAAAAGCACCGCGTACCTGTTACTTAATGAACTGAAGCGTCAGCGCTTTATCAGCATTGATCATCAGGAAAATTACTGCCTGTGGACCAAGCTGGTTGAGTTGTCTGGGCATGCGCTGAGCAAGATGGATTTACGTGAACTGGCGCGTCCCCGGCTGACACAACTGATGGATGAGACAGGGTTACTTTGCCATCTCGGGATCATCGACCACGAAAGCGCGTATTACATTCTGAAAGTGGAATCGTCATCCACTATCAGCGTGCGCTCCCACGAAGGGAAAAGTCTTTCGCTCTACCGCTCGGGTATCGGCAAATGCCTGCTGGCCTGGCAAGCGGCAGCCGCACGAAAAGCCATTATTGAACAGCTGATATGGGAACAGGCAACGCCGACCACTATCACCAGGCCACAGCAGTTGAATGACGAGCTGGAGCGTATTCGACAGCGTGGATGGAGCTTTGATAATGGCGAAGATTATCCCGATGTTCGCTGCGTCGCAGCGCCTGTTTTTAACGCTAACAATGAACTGACCGCCGCGATTTCAGTGGTCGGCACTCGTCTGCAAATTAACGAAGAGAACCGTGATTATCTGGCCGGTAAAGCGATTGCCTGCGCCAGGGATATTTCACGCCTGTTGGGATGGAAAAGTCCCTTCGACTCACTCGCTTCATAAAAAGGAGAACACCATGACCCTACCTAAAATTAAACACGTTCGTGCCTGGTTTACCGGTGGTGCTACGGCGGATAAAGGCGCTGGCGGCGGCGACTATCACGATCAGGGCGCTAACCACTGGATTGACGATCATATCGCCACGCCAATGAGCAAATATCGTGAATATGAGCAATCGCGCCAGTCCTTTGGCATCAACGTATTAGGAACACTGATTGTTGAAGTGGAAGCTGAAAACGGACAGACCGGTTTTGCTGTTTCCACGGCAGGGGAGATGGGGTGCTTTATTGTGGAAAAGCATCTCAATCGTTTTATTGAAGGGAAATGCGTCAGTGATATCAAACTCATTCACGACCAGATGCTGGGCGCAACGATGTACTACTCCGGCTCCGGCGGTCTGGTGATGAACACTATCTCGTGCGTGGATCTGGCGCTGTGGGATCTGTTTGGCAAGGTGGTGGGTTTACCGGTCTACAAACTATTGGGTGGCGCGGTACGCGACGAAATTCAATTCTACGCGACCGGTGCGCGCCCTGATCTGGCGAAAGAAATGGGCTTTATTGGCGGCAAAATGCCGACCCACTGGGGGCCGCACGACGGGGATGCGGGGATCCGCAAAGATGCGGCAATGGTAGCCGACATGCGTGAGAAATGCGGTCCGGATTTCTGGTTGATGCTCGATTGCTGGATGAGTCAGGACGTGAACTATGCCACCAAACTGGCCCATGCCTGCGCACCGTCCAACCTGAAGTGGATCGAAGAGTGTCTGCCGCCGCAGCAGTATGAAGGTTATCGCGAGCTGAAACGTAACGCCCCGGCGGGGATGATGGTCACCAGCGGTGAACACCACGGGACGCTGCAGTCCTTCCGCACACTCTCAGAAACCGGCATCGATATCATGCAGCCGGATGTGGGTTGGTGCGGTGGGTTAACCACGCTGGTGGAAATTGCCGCTATTGCTAAATCGCGCGGACAGCTGGTGGTGCCGCATGGTTCCTCGGTTTACTCGCACCATGCGGTGATCACGTTCACCAATACCCCGTTCAGCGAGTTTTTGATGACCAGCCCGGATTGTTCAACGATGCGTCCACAGTTTGATCCGATCCTTCTGGACGAACCGGTACCCGTCAATGGCCGCATTCATAAGTCGGTGCTCGACAAACCAGGATTTGGCGTCGAGCTTAACCGCGACTGCAATCTGAAGCGCCCTTATAGCCACTAATGACCAGTGCGTTGCCAATGCCACGGCAACGCCCTCATTTCTTTGAGGATCTTGCTATGAGTACCACGTTACTTGATGGTGTGGTGAAGAAAAACCGCGCCCGTTTGATTCCCTTTATGCTGGCGCTGTATGTGCTGGCGTTTCTTGACCGCTCGAACATCGGTTTTGCCAAAGAGACCTATCAGATTGATACCGGTCTGAGCAACGAAGCTTATGCGTTGGGCGCGGGGATTTTCTTTGTGGTTTATGCCTTTCTGGGGGTTCCTGCCAACCTGTTGATGCGTAAATTTGGTGCCAGAACCTGGATTGGTACCACCACGTTGCTGTGGGGATTCCTCTCTGCGGCGATGGCATGGGCGGATACTGAATCGAAATTCCTGATTATCCGTACTCTGCTGGGGGCGGCAGAGGCGGGCTTCTTCCCCGGTATGATCTACCTGACGTCCCAGTGGTTCCCCCAGCGTAACCGCGCCAGCATCATGGGGCTGTTCTACATGGGGGCGCCGCTGGCGTTAACCCTGGGATCGCCGCTTTCCGGTGCGCTGTTGGAGATGCACGGCTTTATGGGGCATCCAGGGTGGTTCTGGATGTTCGTTATCGAAGGTTTACTGGCGGTAGGCGCGGGCATTTTCACCTTCTTCTGGCTGGATGATACCCCGCAGCAGGCACGTTTCCTGAGCGCGGAGGAAAAGGCGTTACTTATTAGCCAACTGGCGAGTGAAGAGGAAAAAAAGGTCACTTCACGCCTGTCGGATGCGCTGCGTAATGGCCGTGTCTGGCAACTGGCGATTATCTATCTGACGATCCAGGTGGCGGTGTATGGCCTGATCTTCTTCCTGCCAACTCAGGTTGCTGCGTTGTTAGGGACAAAAGTGGGCTTTACGGCTTCGGTCGTGGCGGCAATACCGTGGGTGGCGGCGCTGTTTGGTACCTGGCTTATTCCCCGCTACTCCGATCGCACCGGCGACCGGCGTAATGTTGCCGCGCTGACGCTGCTGGCGGCAGGAATCGGCATTGGCCTTTCCGGGCTGGTTTCACCGGTACTGGCGATTGTGGCGCTCTGCGTCGCGGCGGTCGGTTTCATTGCGGTACAGCCGGTGTTCTGGACGATGCCAACGCAACTTCTTTCCGGGACTGCTCTGGCGGCGGGGATCGGCTTCGTCAACCTGTTTGGTGCCGTCGGCGGCTTTATTGCTCCCATTCTGCGCGTCAAAGCCGAAACGGTGTTTGCCAGCGATGCGGCGGGCCTGCTGGTCCTCGCGGGCGTCGCGATTATCGGCTCGCTAATCATCTTTACGCTGAGTGTGAACCGTTCAGTTTCACAAGCAGGCGCTGCGCATCATTAATCTTATCTACGTTGTAAGGATCGTTATGAACGCATTGTTATCAAATCCCTTCAAAGAAGGATTACGCAAAGGGGAAGTCCAGGTCGGCCTGTGGCTCAGTTCGACCACCTCCTACATGGCGGAGATTGCCGCGACGTCGGGCTATGACTGGCTGCTGATTGATGGAGAACACGCGCCGAACACGGTGCAGGATCTTTACCATCAGTTGCAGGCGATTGCGCCTTATGCCAGCCAGCCTGTGGTTCGCCCGGTGGAAGGCAGTAAAGCGTTGATCAAGCAGGTGCTGGATATTGGCGCGCAGACGCTGCTTGTCCCGATGGTCGACAGCGCAGAGCAGGCGCTTCAGGTGGTTTCCGCGACTCGTTATCCACCGCTCGGTGAGCGTGGTGTCGGCGCCAGCGTGGCACGGGCGGCGCGCTGGGGGCGTATCGACAATTATATGGCCCAGGCTAATGAATCACTCTGCCTGCTGGTACAGGTCGAAAGCAAAGCGGCACTGGATAATCTGGATGCCATTCTGGACGTTGACGGTATTGACGGTGTCTTTATTGGCCCGGCGGATCTTTCTGCGTCGTTAGGCTACCCGGATAATGCCGGACACCCGGAGGTGCAGCGGATCATTGAGCAAAGCATTCGCCGTATTCGCGCAGCCGGAAAAGCAGCCGGTTTCCTCGCTGTTGACCCAGTAATGGCGCAGAAATGTCTGCAATGGGGAGCAAATTTTGTCGCGGTAGGCGTGGATACCATGCTTTATACCGAAGCGCTGGATCGCAGGCTGGCAATGTTTAAGCCAGGCCAGAGTACGCAAACGTTGAAAAGCAGTTATTAATATCAGGCCCGGTGGTGTAGCGCCATCGGGCCTGAAATAGCTCCTAATGGTGATGTTCTGTCACGTCGTCAACAGAAAATCCGGTAATGGTCAGGACTGTCTCATGATCGATGCCTCGCTCCAGCATCATGCGGGCAATACGTAATGCTTCTTCTCGTGTTCCTTTTAGCCAGCCTTCCTGCAATCCATTGTGATGGCCTTCCTGGCGTAGTTTCTCTGCGATCGTCATCAATTTCTCCTTGTTATGGGGTGAGCGCCCGGCAATTTCACGGATAAATTCGCTGACATGAGAAGCCTCACCGCGCTGTAGCAGATAATTAAACAGCGTTTGCAACTGGCTGTCATTAACGGTACGAGTAACTAAAAGCGCGACCAGCCTGTCCACCAGTCCCATCAAATCGCGATCGCGGATATGTTTTTGCATCAGTTCAAGTAGAGCGATACGCCGATGCTGCATAATCTCGTCGTCAGATACCACAGTGATGTCCACTAGCGGAAATGCTTCTGAGTAAAGCTTGCGCGCCAGTTGTGGGTAATCAAATTCGTCCAGCCAGTTGAGCGACCACGGATACGGGCTCTGTTGCCCGTGATAAAAAAGCATGGGGATAACCAGAGGTAGCGTTCTGTATCCGGCATCCAGGTGATATTGCATGGCGGCAGTGGCATAACGCATCAGGCGAAATGCCATGTGTTGTACCGCTGTACTCTGATGTTCGATAACGCAGTAGATGTAGCCTTCACCTTCGCGGGTTTTTAACGACCACAATACGTCGGAATAGTAAGCACGGAGATCCTTTTCGATAAAACTGGTAGGCTCCAGCTTCAGCGTTTGCAGGTCACATATCTCGCGTAATGCGACGGGAAGGTGAATTTCAAGAAAATCGCGAGCCATCTCAGGATAAGAAATTATCTTTTTAAAAACCGCATCATGCGGTGTTGATGTTGCTGATTTAGCCATGGTAGTCCGTCACCAGAGGAAGAAGATGGCGTGACGGTACCCACGGATGACGCGGGCTGCATTCGTGGAATTGATTCTTTGCGTGGAGGAGTCAGAGATAAATACGTCCGGTTGCAACGTATTCAGTTATGTGCAACGGCATTCGCAAAAATGCCCGGTAGCCAACGCCACCGGGCAACAGAATTAACCTAACGCTTTGGCAAGCAGGGTGATGGGGTGTTCGCAGCGCTTACTGGTAGACATCTCAATCTGCCATTTACAGGTTTCACAGTCGGTGACGACGATATCAGCGCCGCTGTCTTCAATCTGGCGGAACAGCGGTGCGCCAATGGACTGCGATGTCGGGTAGTTTTCCTTTTTAAAGCCGTATGTCCCGGCAATCCCGCAACATTGCGAGTCCAGCACCGTTAGCTCCAGCCCTGGAATTTGTCGTAGCAGTTCCAGCGTGTAGAGCGTCCAGCCCATTTTCTCCATGTGGCATGGCGTGTGGTAGACCACTTTCAGCGGCAGCGTTTTCAGCGGCAGCGTTTTGCCTTCATCCAGCTTGCGCCACAGCCAGCGGGTTGCCAGTTCAATGTGTTCGCGTAGACCTGAGTTGTCGACGTCCAGCACTTCCGGATATTCATCACGCAGCGCAAAGGTGCAGGTTGATGAGGTGGCGATCACCGGAATGCCTTTGCCGTCAATTGCTTCTCTGAGCGAGGCCACGTTGCTCACCGCCTGCTTACGCGCTTTATCGGTAAAACCGTTGGCAATCAGCGGTACGCCGCAGCATTTCTCTTTGCTCAGCAGTTGCACCCCGGTTCCCATCGCATTCAACACTTTGATCAGATCTTTGCCGAGCTGCGGATGGTTGTAATTAACAAAACAGCCGTGGAAAAAGGCAACCTGATCCTGATATTGCGTTTGCTGTGCGGCAACGCTGCGATACCAGCGGCGGAAGGTGCCAAAAGAGTACTTCGGCAGCGTACGGCGATGGTCGATTTTTAGCGCGTAATCCAGCAACTGACGCACCGGTTTGAGTGAGGTGGCGGTATTCACTATCGGGGCGAATGGTGTGGATACGCTACCCATCAAATCGGTATGGCTTAAGACGAAGTTACGCAGCGACGGACGCGTAGTGTCGTATTTGGCGCGCGCGCGTTGGATGATATCGCCAATCTTCACATCTGACGGACAGGCCACTTCGCAGCGCTTACAGTTGATGCAGTATTTCAGCGCATCGTCATATAACGCGCCATCTTTCAGGCGCAGACGCTCACCGTCCGGTCCGGCCTGTTTAGGACCAGGGTAGTTCGGATTGACGCGACTTACCGGGCAGGCCGTGGTGCACACCGTGCATTTGATACAACTTTCAAAACGTGTGTCGCTCATTGCTGGCCTCCTGCACGTTTCGCAATATGATGTGCGGCGTGTAAGGCGCTAACAGCGCACACGCCGCCTCCGCAACCCTGGGCGATAGGGTCGAATCCGCCGAGAACGGAACCGATGGCATACATGTTCTCTATCGTTTGTCCCGCCAGCGACGGGCGCAGCCCGGCATCGGTCGTAACACCAAACTGCTGCCACGGTTGTGGGTCGAAGACGTCACGCTCATACCACTCGGCGCGGGTGGCGGTTTGCTGTACATCCAGCCCCAGGATAGGTTCGTAGATGGCCTCACGCGTGGCGACCAGCCCGCTGCTGAAGAAGCTGCCGCTGGCGAGCACGGCGAAACGTGGCCGCAAAGGAATATCGGCATGATTACGGGTCCAGATTTCGCTGACTACGCCGTCCTGACAGGTGATTTTCTTCACTTCATCACCCGGCATCCAGACGCCGCCCTGGCGCACAAACTGGCGCTGCAATTTGTTATGCAAACGCATACCCAGTACCGAAGGCGGGAGGGTCGGTAACAGCGTCAGCGAGCAGGGGAGACGCTCGTTAAGCCATTGCCAGAGCTGTTCATCCGCCAGACCGAAGCAGGCCGGCATAATTATCATGTCGCAGGTTTTTGCTACTGGCAGTAAAGCGTCATAGAGCAGCGACCATTTATCTTCGTTATCCAGCAGGCGCGCAATATTGACGGCGCGAAACTCGGTCGGGTTATCACGCAGGACATCCAGCTCAGGCAGATCGATTTCTGCCGTCTCGACGCTGAGATTGCGTTGACGCAGCGACGCCGCGGCGAGATGTGCCTGAAAATCCAGTAAACCGCTAATACCTACAACGCAGATACGCTGCGCGGACAGCGGCCAGACCGGAACTTCCGGGGAACTTAACCAGGTTGAGCGCAGCGTTCCCAGCGGGGTGATGCGTTGATGTGACTGATATACCTTGCCTTGCAAATGCGTTCCGCATTCTTCGAGAAGATTTTGCGCCTGCTGGGCCAGCTCCAGGACGTTGTGCGTTCCGATGGTGCTGTACGGGTGCGCGGGTGCCTGAGTGCGCAGCGCATTCAGGCCTGCTTCTATATCCGTCACCGGTTGGCCATCGGGTAAGTTGCTGAGCAAATCCAGTGAGCCGGAGGAGAAATGCAGGGCGCTTTGGCCGCGAGTGACAATCGTGCAGCGTAAACCGCTTTTTTGCAGTTGCAGGCCGCACAGCAGTCCGGCCAGACCGCCGCCGATAATGACGGTATCAAATTTCATCCTGGTGCTCCTTTTCCAGACCGCACAATCCCTGATAGACCCAGCGTGTGAATTCGCTTTCGCGCAGCGCATCTCCCCAGGCGATAGGCTGCACGCCTTTCCAGCGTTCATTGAGAAAATCGGAAAGCTGGGTGATAGATTGCGCGGCGGTGGTGACATTAAAACGTTGCAGCAAACCTGCGGCGCGGCAGGCACACAATTCGCCCTGGCAGGTCCCCATTCCAACACGGGTACGGCGACGCAAATCCAGCAGGCTGTTGACGGTCAAATTCTCGACGGCGTACTGCACTTCACCTGCAGTAACCGCTTCGCATTCACAGACCAGGCTGCGGTGCTGACGACCTTCGCTAAGCCACGCTGGGGTGCGATCGCCGTGACGGTAGACCGCTGAACCGCGCAGTGGCGCGGGCAACGAGATCACGCGTTTGAGCGTATGCTCGGTCGATTCTTGTGAGCCAGGCAGCGCCGTGTCTGCCGTTGTGCAAGGTTGGGTATTGCCCAGCTTACGGCAAACGGCATCGGTGGCCCACTCTGCCATCAGGCGGTAGGTCATCAATTTGCCGCCAGTAATGGTGATAAACCCGTCCAGTCCGTCACGCTGGGCGTGATCGAACAGTACAATCCCACGACTGACGTTACGGCCACTTGGATCGTCGTCGCTGGCTACCAGAGGACGCACGCCGGAGTAGGCGCGTAAAATGCGCGTTTTCGCCATAATCGGCGCCAGTTTTTCGCCTTCACGCAGCAGTATATCGACCTCTTCTGCGGTGACGCGGTTGCTGTCGATATCATCGTAATCAATGTGCTGTGAGGTGGTGCCAATCAGCGAAATGGTATCACCGGGCACCAGGATATCGGCGTCAGACGGCTTACGACAGCGGTTGATGACATGCTGGTTAATGCGGTGATCCATAATCAGCAGCGAACCTTTGGCCGGGAACATACGGATGCTCAGATCGGCATATTCCGCAATGCGCTGGCCCCAGATCCCGGCGGCGTTGACGACTACCGGTGCATGCAGAGACTGCATCTCACCCGTCAGATGATTGCGTACGTTCACGCCGCAAACCGTTGCCCCTTCACGAATCAGTCCCGTCACTTCATGCGCCGTTAAGATTACTGCGCCATGCTCACGCGCATCCAGCATGTTGGCGGCGGTTAAGCGGAAAGGATCAACCGTGCCGTCCGGCACTTTTACCGCGCCAATCAGCTGTGGGTTGACGGAAGGCTCGATAATGCGCGCCTGCTTAGGGTCAATTGCTTCTGCGCGAATACCGGCCTCTTCGCAGGCGCGAATAAAGGTTGCCTGGAAGGAGAGTTCATCTTCCGGCAGGGTAATAAACAGACCGTCTGTCGGCTCAACGCAATGACGGGCGATACGTTTGAGAATTTGGTTTTCGCTGATGCACTCCCGGGCAGATTCAGCGTCGGTGACGGCGTAGCGTGCTCCGCTGTGCAGCAGACCGTGGTTACGTCCGGTCGCCCCTGTGGCGATATCGTGGCGTTCCACTAAGATGACGCGCAACCCGCGCAGCGCACAATCGCGTGCGATCCCTGCACCTGTTGCTCCTCCACCAATGATAATCACGTCACTTGTTTGCGAGTCGCGAATTTTCATTGTTTTTCCTCACAGTTCGTTTTTTATCATTTAGCCACATAAAAAACATGGATTGTTTGATTTCGCGCATAATCGCTCATTATTCGAAAATGAAACGTGATTTCGTGCGCCTTTATGAACATTTGTCATAAATCTGTAACAATATGTGCAGCGTTTCACATTTTTGTTATGTATCTTTCCTTAACATCGCGGCCACACTGGGAGCGGTAGGGTAGTAATGACGAACTGCAGTGTTTACTTCGAATGAAAGACGGCCACGGAGGCTACACTATGTTGAGCATTTTTAAACCAGCGTCACACACGGCGCGTTTGCCTGCAGCGGAGATCGACCCGACATATCGTCGATTACGTTGGCAGATCTTTCTGGGGATATTCTTTGGCTATGCCGCGTACTATCTGGTACGTAAGAACTTTGCCCTTGCGATGCCGTATCTGGTTGAGCAAGGTTTCTCGCGTGGCGATCTGGGTTTTGCGTTATCCGGTATCTCCATTGCTTACGGATTTTCGAAATTCATCATGGGGTCCGTTTCGGATCGCTCGAATCCGCGCGTTTTCCTGCCAGCGGGTCTGATTCTGGCCGCCGCAGTCATGTTGTTCATGGGCTTTGTGCCGTGGGCGACTTCGAGTATTGCGGTTATGTTTGTGCTGCTGTTCCTCTGCGGATGGTTCCAGGGAATGGGTTGGCCGCCGTGTGGTCGTACCATGGTGCACTGGTGGTCGCAGAAAGAGCGTGGGGGCATTGTCTCCGTCTGGAACTGTGCGCACAACGTGGGCGGCGGTCTGCCTCCTCTGTTGTTCCTGCTGGGTATGGCCTGGTTCAATGACTGGAAAGCGGCGCTGTACATGCCTGCTTTCGGTGCGATCGTCGTCGCGCTGTTTGCTTTTGCTCTGATGCGTGATACGCCGCAGTCTTGTGGCCTGCCGCCTATCGAAGAGTACAAGAACGACTATCCGGACGATTACAACGAGAAAGCGGAAGAAGAGCTGACTGCGAAGCAGATCTTCATGCAATACGTACTGCCGAACAAACTGTTGTGGTACATCGCTATCGCCAACGTGTTTGTTTATCTGCTGCGCTACGGCATCCTGGACTGGTCCCCGACCTATCTGAAAGAAGTGAAACATTTCGCACTGGATAAATCATCCTGGGCCTACTTCCTGTATGAGTATGCGGGTATTCCGGGCACGCTGCTGTGCGGCTGGATGTCGGATAAAGTCTTCCGTGGCAACCGTGGTGCGACCGGCGTGTTCTTTATGACGCTGGTGACTATCGCGACTATCGTCTACTGGATGAACCCGGCAGGCAACCCGAACGTGGATATGGCTTGTATGATCATCATCGGCTTCCTGATCTACGGTCCGGTAATGTTGATTGGTCTGCATGCGCTGGAACTGGCACCGAAAAAAGCGGCGGGTACGGCGGCTGGCTTTACCGGTCTGTTCGGTTATCTCGGCGGTTCCGTAGCGGCGAGCGCCATTGTTGGCTATACCGTTGACTTCTTCGGTTGGGACGGCGGCTTTATGGTGATGATTGGCGGTAGCGTGCTGGCGGTTATTCTGCTGGTGGTCGTCATGATTGGCGAAAAACGCCATCACGAAGAGATCGCACTGAAGCGTAACGGGGGCTAATAGATGAAAACCACATTGAAAAGTCTCAGCGTGGCGCTAATGCTGACAGGTATTGTGGTGAGCAGCGCGGCGGTTGCCGCAGAAAAAATCGTGATTGCGCACCGTGGCGCCAGCGGTTATTTACCGGAGCATACGCTGCCAGCAAAAGCGATGGCTTATGCTCAGGGGGCTGATTACCTGGAACAGGATTTGGTGATGACCAAGGACGACCATCTGGTTGTCCTGCATGACCACTACCTTGACCGCGTCACCGATGTTGCCGAGCGTTTCCCGGATCGTGCGCGTAAAGATGGGCGCTACTACGCTATCGACTTTACGCTGGATGAGATTAAATCGCTGAAATTTACCGAAGGCTTTGATATCGAAAATGGCAAAAAGGTCCAGACCTACCCGGGGCGTTTCCCGATGGGTAAATCTGATTTCCGTGTGCACACTTTCGAAGAAGAGATTGAGTTTGTTCAGGGATTAAATCATTCAACCGGTAAAAACATTGGCATTTACCCGGAAATGAAAGCGCCGTGGTTCCATCATCAGGAAGGGAAGGACATTGCGGCTAAGACGCTGGAAGTGCTGAAAAAGTACGGGTACACCGACAAGAACGACAAGGTTTATCTACAGTGTTTTGATGTCGCAGAGTTAAAGCGCATTAAGAATGAACTGGAACCGAAGATGGGGATGGATCTCAATCTGGTACAGTTGATTGCGTACACTGACTGGAATGAAACTCAGGAGAAAAAGCCGGACGGTAGTTGGGTTAATTACAACTACGACTGGATGTTTAAACCGGGTGCCATGAAGCAAGTTGCGCAGTATGCGGACGGCATTGGGCCGGACTACCACATGCTGATTGATGAGAAGTCGAAGAAAGGCAATATCTCGTTAACGGGTATGGTACAGGACGCGCATCAGAATAAGATGGTGGTGCATCCTTATACCGTTCGTGCCGATCAACTGCCGGATTACACCACTGATGTAAACCAGCTGTATGACATTCTGTATAACAAGGCGGGCGTTGACGGGCTGTTCACCGACTTCCCCGACAAAGCAGTGACATTCCTGAATAAAGAGTAATGGCACAAGGTCTGTGATGAACCTCCGGTCACAGGCCTGGTTGGATCAAACGTTATTAACGGCTAGATAAGGCCGTCTGCCGTCAACGTGGCCATACCTGCCTCCAGGAGAAATAAAGAGCTGCCGTCCATCGGCGGCTCTTTTTTAGTCGTAATTTTTATCCCGCCACGCGTTACAGCTCTATTTCAATATCGCCTTTTGCCCGACAGCAGCAGGGCAAAATTTCACCTGGCTGAATGAAGGCCAGAGGTTCGGCAATCCAGTCGACCTGTCCCGCTACCAGACGGGTACGGCAGGAGCCGCAATAACCTGCGCGGCACTGGTATTCAACTTCAACATTGTGCGATTCGAGCGCGGCAAGCAGGGAAGGGTGTTCATCCTGGCACAGCAGTTGTGTGCCAGAGATGCGCAGAGTAACGCGGCCCATCAGAGCTGGAAGTTACTCAGGTCGTCGGTATCGACTTCCGAATCGATCTGGCCGACCAGGTAAGAGCTGACTTCCACTTCCTGCGGCGCAACCTGCACGTTATCAGACACCAGCCAGGTGTTGATCCATGGGATTGGGTTAGAGCGGGTCTGGAACGGCAAGTCGAGTCCGACAGCCTGCATACGGATGTTGGTGATGTACTCAACGTACTGGCACAGAATGTCTTTGTTCAGGCCAATCATTGAGCCGTCACGGAACAGATAATCCGCCCACTCTTTTTCCTGCAGCGCAGCCTGTACGAACAGGTCGTAGCATTCTTGTTTACACTCTTCGGCGATTTCCGCCATTTCCGGATCGTCCACGCCGCTGCGCAGCAGATTCAGCATATGCTGGGTCCCAGTCAAATGCAGGGCTTCATCGCGGGCGATCAGGCGAATAATTTTCGCGTTGCCTTCCATCAGTTCGCGTTCGGCGAAGGCGAAGGAGCAGGCGAAGCTGACGTAGAAGCGGATCGCTTCCAGCGCGTTCACGCTCATCAGGCACAGATACAGCTTCTTCTTCAGTTCACGCAGGCTTACGACAACCGTTTTACCGTTAACGGTATGCGTGCCTTCGCCCAGCAAATGCCAGTAGCTGGTCATCTCAATCAATTCGTCGTAATAGCTGGAAATGCCTTCCGCGCGTTTCTGGATCTGCTCGTTGGTGACGATGTCATCAAACACCACCGCCGGATCGTTCACGATGTTACGAATGATGTGGGTGTAGGAACGGGAGTGGATCGTTTCTGAAAACGCCCATGTTTCCACCCAGGTTTCCAGCTCAGGGATCGAGATTAACGGCAGCAGCGCCACGTTCGGGCTACGTCCCTGAATGGAGTCCAACAGCGTTTGATACTTCAGGTTGCTGATGAAGATATGCTTTTCATGTTCCGGCAGCGCCTGGAAGTCGATGCGATCGCGAGAAACATCAACTTCTTCCGGACGCCAGAAGAAAGAGAGCTGCTTTTCGATCAGTTTTTCGAAGATGTCATATTTTTGCTGATCGTAGCGGGCGACGTTCACCGGCTGGCCGAAGAACATCGGTTCCAGAAGTTGGTTATTTTTCGTCTGTGAAAAAGTGGTGTATGCCATTGATGTGAATCCTTTGTGGGATGAGTGCCGGATGGCGTTACAAGCACCCTTTCCGGCCTACAAACCAAGCTACTGTAGGCCGGGTGAGCCTGGTGCCACCCGGCATCGTTCATCAGATCTTACATGCGCCGCTTTCGCAGCCGTCGTCCTGAATGGACGGCACCAGATCGTCCTGAGAATCTTCCGCACCGTCACGGGTGTTTTGATAATACAGCGTTTTGACACCAAATTTGTAGGCGGTGAGCAGGTCTTTCAGTAACTGCTGCATCGGTACTTTTCCGGATGGGAAGCGCGACGGATCATAGTTGGTGTTGGCGGAAATCGACTGATCGATAAATTTCTGCATGATACCTACCAGTTGCAGATAGCCATCGTTGTTCGGCATTTCCCACAGCAGTTCGTACGCGTCGTGCAGGTGTTCGTAGTCCGGCACGACCTGGCGCAGAATACCGTCTTTCGACGCTTTGATGCTCACATAGCCGCGCGGTGGTTCAATACCGTTGGTGGCGTTAGAGATCTGCGAAGAGGTCTCCGATGGCATCAGGGCTGACAGCGTGGAGTTACGCAGACCGTGCGTTTTGATGGATTCGCGCAGTTGTTCCCAGTCCAGATGCAGCGGCTCGTTGACAATAGCATCGAGATCTTTTTTATAGGTATCGATCGGCAGAATACCTTTGGAGTAGGTCGTTTCGTTAAACCACGGGCACGCGCCTTGCTCTTTCGCCAGCTCGTTAGAGGCTTTCATCAGGTAATACTGAATGGCTTCAAAGGTTTTGTGAGTCAGGTTGTTCGCGCTGCCGTCAGAATAACGCTTACCGTTTTTCGCCAGCCAGTAGGCGTAGTTGATCACGCCAATACCCAGCGTACGGCGACCCATCGCGCCGCGTTTGGCGGCAGGAATCGGATAATCCTGATAATCGAGCAGCGCATCCAGCGCGCGCACCGCCAATTCGGCCAGCTCTTCCAGCTCGTCCAGGCTGTTGATAGCACCGAGGTTAAATGCGGACAGCGTACACAGCGCAATTTCGCCGTTTTCGTCGTTAACGTCGGTCAGCGGTTTGGTCGGCAGGGCGATTTCCAGGCACAGGTTAGACTGGCGCACCGGAGCGACAATGGGATCAAACGGGCTATGGGTGTTGCAGTGGTCAACGTTCTGAATATAGATACGCCCGGTAGAGGCACGTTCCTGCATCATCAGAGAGAACAGTTCAACGGCTTTCACGCGTTGCTTGCGGATACTGTCGTCGTTTTCATATTTGGTGTACAGACGTTCGAATTCGTCCTGGTCAGCGAAGAACGCATCATACAGGCCTGGAACGTCGGACGGGCTGAACAGCGTGATGTCGCCGCCCTTCAGCAGACGGGTGTACATCAGTTTGTTGATCTGTACGCCGTAGTCCATGTGACGCACGCGGTTGCCTTCGACGCCACGGTTGTTTTTCAGGACCAGTAGGCTTTCAACTTCCAGGTGCCACATTGGGTAGAACAGTGTTGCAGCACCGCCGCGTACGCCGCCCTGGGAGCAGGATTTTACCGCGGTCTGGAAGTGCTTGTAGAACGGAATACAACCGGTGTGGAACGCTTCACCGCCGCGGATCGGGCTACCCAGCGCACGGATGCGACCGGCGTTGATACCGATGCCGGCGCGCTGGGAAACGTATTTCACAATCGCGCTGGAGGTGGCGTTGATGGAGTCCAGGCTGTCGCCGCACTCGATCAGTACGCAGGAGCTGAACTGACGGGTAGGGGTGCGCACGCCGGACATAATCGGCGTCGGCAGCGAAATTTTAAACGTAGAAACGGCGTCGTAGAAACGTTTTACGTATTGCAGACGCGTTTCACGCGGATAGTTAGAGAACAGGCAGGCCGCTACCAGAATGTAGAGGAACTGCGCGCTTTCATAAATCTCACCGGTAACACGGTTTTGTACCAGGTATTTACCTTCTAACTGCTTCACCGCAGCGTAGGAGAAGGTCATATCACGGTCGTGTACGATGAACGAGTCCATCTGCTTGAACTCTTCTTCCGTGTAGTCTTCCAGCAGATGATTGTCGTATTTGCCCATTTCAACCATTTTCACGACATGGTCGAACAGTTTCGGCGGTTCAAACTCGCCGTAGGCTTTTTTGCGCAGATGGAAAATCGCCAGGCGAGCAGCCAGGTACTGATAATCCGGTGCCTCGCGGGAGATCAGGTCGGCGGCAGCTTTGATGATTGTTTCATGGATATCGGATGTCTTGATACCGTCATAAAACTGAATGTGGGAGCGCAACTCGACCTGAGAAATCGATACGTTATTCAGTCCTTCTGCCGCCCAATCCAGAACTCGGTGGATTTTGTCGAGATTGATGCGCTCTGTACTACCATCACGCTTTGTCACCAGCAGACTCTGATTCATGTGGTTTTTTACCTGTCCGTGAAAGAAAAAATATCCCCCATATTATCCACAAAGTCATGTTGTGACTAAGTCTGTGGATAAATACTATATGTAGGGGTTGTTTGATAAAGTAGACGCTATATGGTGAGTATTCTAGTAGGGATTCTTTTCAGTACAAGAGTTGATTTTGAGGTTAAATTGAGGTTGCAAAAGGGTAATAATCGCTAAGTGCGCGTCTTATAAGGCCTGGCGAGGATGTCAATAATTGAGAAAAAAAATAGAAAATTTGATCGAGTGCTGATTTCTTCATCTAAGGCAAGGTAAGTTCTTATGACCTGGCGCAAAAATTGCCCTGACGATCCTACTCAGGATTGGTAGGCGATGCGCAGGCCCGAAAGCTGCGCACTATCGGGCACGGTGCCGGATTGCGGCGTTGTACGCCTTATCCGGCCGGGTGGAGGAGGTTAATCTGCTTGCGCGGTAGTGTGTACCATATAGTTCACATCAACGCCGGGGCCGAGTTTAAAACTGTTGGTGATCGGGTTGTAGTGCAGGCCGGTCATATGACGCTCTTTCAGCACGGTCTGGTCAACCCACTCTAACAGTTCAGCCGGCTTAATGAATTTTTTCACATCATGCGTGCCTTTCGGCACCATACGCAAAATATATTCCGCGCCGACCACCGCCATTAGCCAGGATTTGCCGTTGCGATTAAGCGTGGAGAAAAACACTTCGCCGCCCGGTTTGACCAGTTTGGCGCAGGCCCTGACCACCGATTGCGGGTCCGGTACGTGCTCCAGCATTTCCATGCAGGTCACAACGTCATACTGATGCGCATGTTTTTCCGCATGTTCTTCAACCGTTTCTTGAACGTATTCCACCTGGATGCCACTCTCCAGCGCATGCAGTTTTGCTACCTGTAACGGTTCAAAGCCCATGTCCAGCCCGGTGACGGTTGCGCCCTCGCGCGCCATGCTTTCCGCCAGAATGCCGCCGCCGCAGCCGACGTCGAGTACCTTTTTACCAAACAGGCCGCCTGAGCGCTCCGTGATATAGCCCAGGCGCAATGGGTTAATACGGTGCAGTGGCTTAAATTCACCCTCAAGATCCCACCAGCGTGACGCGACTGCTTCAAACTTGGCAATTTCTTCCTGATCAACGTTGTGAGTTACCGGAGGTTTTTCGGCATTCATTGGGGCTTCTACTCCTAAATTTGCGATGCAAATGAGTATATCAGCCTGACGGGATGAATAAAGCCTCTGTCAGGGGGAATCCATTTACCTGAATCTGCACGGATGTGTTATAATTTGCGACCTTTGAATCCGGGATACAGTAGAGGGATAGCGGTTAGATGAGCGACCTTGCGAGAGAAATTACACCGGTCAACATTGAGGAAGAGCTGAAGAGCTCCTATCTGGATTATGCGATGTCGGTCATTGTTGGCCGTGCGCTGCCGGACGTCCGAGATGGCCTGAAGCCGGTTCACCGTCGCGTACTTTACGCCATGAACGTATTGGGCAACGACTGGAATAAAGCCTATAAAAAATCTGCCCGTGTCGTTGGTGACGTAATCGGTAAATACCACCCTCATGGTGATATCGCCGTTTACGACACCATTGTTCGTATGGCGCAGCCATTCTCCTTGCGTTACATGCTGGTAGATGGTCAGGGTAACTTTGGTTCTGTCGATGGCGACTCCGCAGCGGCGATGCGTTATACGGAAATCCGTATGTCGAAAATCGCCCATGAGCTGATGGCTGACCTGGAAAAAGAAACGGTGGATTTCGTCGATAACTACGACGGCACCGAACAAATTCCTGACGTCATGCCAACCAAAATTCCTAACCTGCTGGTGAACGGCTCGTCCGGTATCGCGGTAGGTATGGCGACCAACATTCCGCCGCACAACCTGACGGAAGTGATCAACGGCTGCCTGGCATACATTGACGATGAAGACATCAGCATTGAAGGGCTGATGGAACATATTCCGGGTCCGGACTTCCCGACCGCCGCGATCATCAACGGTCGTCGTGGTATTGAAGAAGCCTACCGTACCGGCCGTGGCAAAGTGTACATCCGCGCACGCGCGGAAGTCGAAGCGGATGCCAAAACTGGCCGTGAAACCATCATCGTCCATGAAATTCCGTATCAGGTGAACAAAGCGCGCCTGATCGAGAAAATCGCCGAGCTGGTAAAAGACAAACGCGTTGAAGGTATCAGCGCGCTGCGTGACGAGTCTGACAAAGACGGTATGCGCATCGTGATTGAAGTGAAACGCGACGCAGTCGGGGAAGTGGTTCTGAATAACCTCTACTCCCAGACCCAACTGCAGGTTTCTTTCGGTATCAACATGGTTGCGTTGCACCATGGACAGCCGAAAATCATGAACCTGAAAGATATTATTGCTGCGTTTGTACGTCACCGCCGTGAAGTCGTAACCCGCCGTACTATCTTTGAACTGCGTAAAGCCCGCGACCGTGCGCACATCCTTGAAGCACTGGCGATTGCGCTGGCGAACATCGATCCGATCATCGAACTGATCCGCCGTGCGCCGACCCCGGCAGAAGCGAAAGCAGCGCTGGTCGCGCGTTCGTGGGAGCTGGGTAACGTTTCTGCCATGTTGGAACGTGCCGGCGATGATGCCGCACGTCCTGAATGGCTGGAACCGGAATTTGGCGTGCGTGACGGTCAGTACTACCTGACTGAACAGCAGGCCCAGGCCATTCTGGATCTGCGTTTGCAGAAACTGACCGGCCTTGAGCACGAAAAACTGCTCGACGAATACAAAGAGCTGCTGGAGCAGATCGCTGAACTGCTGCACATTCTGGGCAGCGCCGATCGTCTGATGGAAGTCATCCGTGAAGAGATGGAGCTGATTCGTGAACAGTTCGGCGACGCACGTCGGACCGAAATCACCGCGAACAGCGCTGACATCAACATCGAAGATCTGATTAGCCAGGAAGATGTTGTCGTGACCTTGTCTCATCAGGGCTACGTGAAATATCAGCCGTTAACCGATTACGAAGCGCAGCGTCGTGGCGGTAAAGGCAAATCTGCAGCACGAATTAAAGAAGAAGACTTTATCGACCGCCTGCTGGTGGCCAACACCCATGACACGATCCTCTGCTTCTCCAGCCGCGGTCGTTTGTACTGGATGAAGGTTTATCAGTTGCCGGAAGCAAGCCGTGGTGCGCGTGGACGTCCTATCGTCAACCTGCTGCCACTGGAAGCTAACGAACGTATCACCGCAATTCTGCCAGTACGTGAGTACGAAGAAGGCGTCAACGTCTTTATGGCAACCGCTAGCGGTACCGTGAAGAAAACAGCGCTGACTGAGTTCAGCCGTCCGCGTTCAGCCGGTATCATTGCGGTTAACCTGAACGAAGGCGATGAGCTGATTGGCGTCGACCTGACGTCTGGCAGTGACGAAGTTATGCTGTTCTCTGCTGCCGGTAAAGTGGTGCGCTTCAAAGAGGGGGCTGTTCGTCCGATGGGACGTACCGCGACCGGCGTACGCGGTATCAAACTGGCGGAAAGTGACAGCGTGGTATCGCTGATCGTTCCGCGCGGTGAAGGTGCTATCCTGACCGTTACCCAGAACGGCTACGGTAAGCGTACAGCGGCGGAAGAGTATCCGACCAAGTCTCGTGCGACCCAGGGCGTTATCTCCATCAAAGTCACCGAGCGCAACGGTTCCGTTGTCGGCGCAGTGCAGGTTGAAGATACCGACCAGATCATGATGATCACCGATGCAGGTACGCTGGTGCGTACTCGCGTGTCGGAAATCAGCGTGGTAGGACGTAACACCCAGGGCGTGATCCTCATCCGTACTGCGGAAGATGAAAACGTTGTGGGTCTGCAACGCGTTGCTGAACCGGTTGATGATGAAGAGCTCGACTCCATCGACGGTAGCGCTGCTGAAGGGGACGAGGATATCGCGCCTGAAGCGGAAAGCGATGACGATGCAGCGGACGACGCTGAAGAGTAATTAAGACGTGATAAAAAGGGCCGGAAATATCCGGCCCTTTTTTTTAATTCATTCGCTCCACTATCATCGCAATGCCCTGACCGCCGCCGATGCACAGTGTGGCCAGTCCAAGCGTTTGATCCCGTGCCTGTAGCGCATGCAGCAGCGTCACCAGTATTCGCGCGCCGCTGGCGCCAATAGGGTGTCCCAGCGCAATTGCCCCACCGTTGACGTTAACCTTTTGCGGATCAAATCCCAGCGTTTTACCAACGGCAAGAAACTGAGCAGCAAATGCTTCGTTGGCTTCGATCAGATCGATATCAGAAAGCTGTAAGCCGCTCAGTTGCAGTGCCTTCAGCGTGGCGGGAACCGGCCCCATCCCCATCATAGCCGGAGCTACACCGCCACTGGCCCAGGCTTTGATTCGTGCCAATGGCTTCAGCCCAGCCTCCAGTGCTGCGGACTCTTCCATTATCACTAATGCCGCTGCACCGTCGTTGATCCCCGAGGCGTTACCTGCGGTGACGGTTCCTGCTTTATCGAAGGCTGGACGCAATGCGGCGAGGCCTTCTGCCGTCGAGTCAGCTTTGGGGAATTCGTCACGCTCAAAGATGATGGTTTTCTTCCGTGATGACACGCTGACGGGCACGATTTCAGCCTCAAATGCGCCAGACTCGATTGCGGCAACGGCTTTACGCTGTGACTGCAGAGCCAGTTCATCCTGCATTTCGCGGCTGATGCCATACTCTTTGGCAACATTTTCTGCAGTGATCCCCATGTGGTAACCATGCTCGGCGCAGATCAGGCCATCGCGCAGAATCACGTCGGACAATTGCCCGTCACCGAGGCGATAGCCCCAGCGGGCTTTTGCGTCTAACAGGTAGGGGGCCAGGCTCATGTTTTCCATCCCACCCGCGACGATCGCCTGGGCTTGTCCGGCCTTGATAGCGAGGGCGGCAAGCGCCACGCTTTTCAGGCCAGAGCCGCACACTTTGTTGACGGTAAAGCCGCAAACGGTGTCGGACAGGCCACTTTTTAATAATGCCTGACGCGCTGGGTTTTGCCCGAGTCCTGACTGCAGCACGTTGCCCATAATCACCTCGTCCACGCGCTGTGGGTCAAGGTGCGCGCGTTCAAGAGCGGCTCTAATGACGGTTGAGCCAAGCTCGACGGCACCCGTAGTTGCCAGTGCGCCGTTAAAACTGCCGATTGCGGTACGTGCCGCGCTGACGATGACACAGTTTTTCATTTTTCAGTTCCTTTTATTAAGTTGTTGCCGTCAGAACAAGGTCAATCCAATAACAAAAATGACGCCGGAGAAGAGCAGGGCGGTGATGCAGTACCCCATAATGTCGCGTACTCCGAGACCGGCGATGGCCAGCGCGGGTAGCGCCCAGAACGGTTGTGCCATGTTCATCCACTGCTCACCGTAGGCGATGGCCATCACCGACTTGCCGAGGTCCGCCCCCAGTGCCTGAGCGGCAGGCATGACGAACGGTCCCTGAATAACCCAATGGCCACCGCCGGATGGCACGGCAAAGTTAATCAGGGCTGAACTGAAGAAAGTCATCAGTGGGAAGGTATCTTTGTTGGCAACGTTGATGAAAAATTCAGTAATGAGCCCACCGAGGCCGGAGTGCTCCATCATCAACTGAATGCCGGCATAGAAGGGGAATTGCACCAGAATCCCGGCGGTACTCCGTGCGGCAGCACTAACGGCACGCATATAGGCCATCGGCGTTTTGTGCAGCAGCAGACCGGCAATCATAAACATCAGGTTGACGGTGTTGATGGTGATGTTGAAACCTTTCTCGGCAAAGTAGATACCCAGATAGGCAATCCCTAATGCACCGATGATCAGCGCCAGAATGCGGCTCTCTTCCAGTTTTTCAGATGGCGGCGCATCCGGCGGCAGTTTCTTTTGAAAATCAGCTTCTTCCAATAAAAGTTTTGGATCGATGCTCACCACATCTGAAGGTTTTGGCGTCATCATCCGGGTGATAAACGGCATCACCACAATCAGGCCGAGCGTGATGAAAATATTGAAGCCGGTGAACAGGGTATCCGCGACAGGAATGAGGCCCGCTACGTGCTCGACCGGGTTGCCAGGCGTTGCCGCCAGCAAAGGCATTGAGCCGGAGAAGCCGCCGCCCCAGGTCAGGAACCCGATGTAGGCGCAGGCAATCAGTAACGGATAATCGGAACCCGGTACCCGACGAGCAACTTCGCGGGCGAACATCGCCCCGACCACCAGACCAAATCCCCAGTTAATAACGCAGGCAACTGAACCAAAAAAAGTCACCAGCATGACGCCCTGAGCGGGGGTTTTGGCGGCGGATGCCGCCGTACGCAGCAGGCTTTTCACCGGCCCGGAACTGGCTAACGCATGGCCGGTTACGATGATCAGCGCCATCTGCATACCAAACGCCAGCAGGTTCCAGAAACCGTCACCCCAGAATTTCACCATGCTGATGGGGGTCTGCGGCGTTAACCACAGCGCGATGCCAAAGGTCAGCAACGTTAATAACATGGCGAAAATCAGTGGGTCGGGCAGCCAGCGGCTGACTACCCGTGTCATAAAGCGAGCGATGCGGCCAATCATGCGTCACCTCGCAGGATGCGCAGATCGTCGGCAATTTCAAACTGTGCTTCGGTTTTTTCACATAGCGTGGCGATGTCGCATCCTTCGATGATTTCAGTCAGCCACATCTTGCCATCTATAAAGCGGAATACAGCCAGCTCGGTGACCAGCATATGCACAGCATGCTGTGCAGTGAGCGGCATGGTGCATTGACGCAGGATTTTTGCGGAGCCGTCTTTTGCGCAATGCTCCATGGCGATAATGACTTTACGCGCACCGGTCACCAGATCCATTGCGCCACCCATGCCGGGCACCATCTTGCCGGGAACCACCCAGTTGGCGAGGTTTGCCTGCTCATCGACCTGCAACCCGCCAAGCACACAGGCATCAACATGACCACCGCGAATCAACGCGAACGACATGGCGCTATCAAACATCGCCGCGCCCGGCAAAATACCGCACGGTTGGCCGCCCGCGTTCACCAGGTCAGGATGGGCGGTGGTGACTGGGCCCAGTCCCAGAAAACCGTTCTCAGATTGCAGCGTAATGTGAATATCAGCAGGTAAGTAGTTAGCTACCATCGTTGGCAGGCCGATACCTAAGTTGACGATATCGCCATCGCGAAGTTCTTGCGCCACCCGGCGCGCAATACGTTGTTTAGCATCCATGATTAGCTCTCCTGTGGAATGACGATATGGTCGATAACGGCGCCGGGGGTCACAATCTGGTCAGGCTGCAGCTCCCCTGTTTCAACCATTTCGTCCGGTTCGACCAGCGTGATATCAGCGGCGAGGGCAATCAGAGGGTTAAAGTTACGGGCGCTGAGCTGGTAGGTGAGGTTGCCAAGCATGTCAGAGCGGTGGGCGCGAATAAGCGCTAAATCGGCGCGTAATGGGCGTTCAAGCAGCCAGGTTTTACCCTCAAGCGTCATGGTTTGCTTGCCTTCTTCCACGATGGTGCCAACGCCAGTGGGGGTCAGAAAGCCGCCAAGACCCGCGCCGCCGCAGCGAATCTGCTCGATCAGGGTACCTTGCGGAACCAGCTGTACATCCATCTCGCCGGCAATCATGCGACGACCGGTTTCCGGGTTTGTACCAATGTGCGAGGCAATCACTTTGCTCACCCGCCCATTGACGATCAGGGGGCCGATACCGGTATCGACAAAGGCGGTATCGTTAGCAATCAGTGTCAGATCTCTGACGCCGGATTCCAGCAGGGCTTCAACCAGACGAGGTGGTGTGCCAACGCCCATAAAACCACCGACCATGATGGTCATGCCGTCACGAAAGAAGCCCGCAGCGTCTTGTAAGGTAATCAGTTTTGTTTTCATTATGTTTCCCTTTTTGCATACTCCATTTTGGGTACGCTCAGGGAATTGCAAGCAAGGTGCCAGAATGACTAAAGAAACGTATTAATGTTTAGTTGATTGAATTTATTGGTTTATTTTTATGGTCTTGGTGAAAGGAGACCACGAGGGGTTATGCAGAATTTTGCGCAGTGTGCAAAATTCTGCATAGCAAATTTGCGTATCAGGAACCCGATGGGTCGATGCCGTACTCTTGTAATTTATACATTAAAGCGCGACGGCTAATTCCCAGCATCAGCGCCGTGCGGGTGCGATTGCCGTCCTGATTGTCGAGGACTTCGAGGATAATTCGTTTTTCCTCACGCTTAATCTCTTCTTTCAGATTGCGTTCCCCGGAGTAAGTCGGTTTTGTTTCTGTTGTGGCGCTAACCGGGTTGCGCAACGGGTCGGGGAGATCGTCGGCAAAGATCACCGCGCCGGTATTCATAACGACTGCACGTTCGATGACGTTTGACAGTTCGCGAATGTTACCGGGCCAGGGCCAGGCGGTGAGGATCGACATCGCCGTCGGGTCGATTTCGATAATATCCCGCTGATTTTCAGAGCTGAATTTTTGTAAAAAGTGGTTTGCTAATAAGGTAATATCTTCACGACGCTCGCGTAAGGGCGGCAAAGTCAGATGGATAACGTTGAGCCGGTAAAACAGGTCTTCGCGAAACGTTCCTTCCTTCACCATCGTTTGCAGACAGCGGTTGGTGGCGGCGACGATTCGAATGTCAACGCGAATGGTCTGGTGCCCGCCGATGCGTTCAAACTCCCTCTCCTGCAAAATGCGCAGCAGTTTGGCCTGCAGCACCAGCGGCATCTCGCCAATTTCATCAAGCAATAAAGTTCCCTGATGAGCGCGTTCGAACAATCCCTGGCGTAATGTCTGTGCCCCGGTAAACGCGCCTTTTTCGTGACCAAATAGCTCGCTTTCTAACAACGACTCCGGCAGAGCCGCGCAGTTAATTTTGATAAAGGGGCCATTGGCGCGTTTGCTGTTGTAGTGAATGGCGCGGGCGATCAGCTCTTTTCCTGTGCCGCTTTCACCGCTAATCAACACGTTTGCCTGGGAGAGGGCGATTTTCGCCGTGTCTTTACAGATATCCATCATACGCGGGCTGGTGGTCAGAATATGTCCCCACTGCCAGCTGGTGGTCAACGCTTTATGCAGATTGCGGATTTCCTGTTTCATCTCCTGCAGTTGCAATGCGCGTTGAATCACCATGCTTAGCTCGTCGAGATCAAAGGGCTTAATCACGTAGTCGAATGCGCCGCTACGTAAAGCTTCTACTGCGGTTTCTACTTCAGCGTAAGCGGTCATCAGAATGACGGGGATCCGTGGTTGCTGCGTGCGCATAACTTTCAGCGCGTCGATACCGTCCATCTCCGGCATGCGAATGTCCATCAGCACCACGTCTGGCTGCGTTTCGCTAAACAGGCTCAGCGCGGCTTTCCCGTCGCTGGCGCAATGTGTCTCATGCCCTTGCAGGGAAAATGCGGTGGCAAGCATACGGCGAACATTTTCTTCATCATCAACGATGAGAATACGATAGGTCGTTTTCATTCTGACGGATTTCCCTGCGGGTTAAGAGGTAAAATCAGAGTGAATATCGCCCCGCAGCCAGGCTGGCTGGTTACGTGGATATCCCCCTGATGCGCGTTGATGATGCGCTGGCTCAGCGCCAGTCCAAGACCGGTGCCTGATGCTTTTGTCGTAAAAAAGGGATCGAATATTTTCTTCTGTATGGCGAGATCGATACCGTTGCCATTATCTTCAATCATCACGGCCTGTTGCGAGGCCGAGTATTGCCAGGTACGGATGCGAATTTCGCCTCGCGCAGCGATCGCCTGCACCGCATTGATTAAAATATTGAGGATCACCTGTTTGAGAAGCTCGCGATCGGCGACGATCGGCGGCAGGCTGGGATCTAATTCCGTTGTAAAGGCGATCCGTGCCTGCAGGCCAGCGGTTTGCACCAGGATTAGCGTCTCTTCAATGAGCGCATTGAGCCGAATCTGTTGCCACTGGCTTTGTCGTGGGCGAGAGAAATCTAACAGTTGTTGAATAACTTTATTGATGGAATCAATTTCATTCAGCACAACAGATAAATATTCCTGATGTTCCGGCAGCGAGGTTTGCTGGCGGATGATCTGGACGTAGCCACGAATTGCAGTCAGCGGGTTTCGCACTTCATGCGCGACGCCGGCCATCAGCTCACCCAGGGTGGCAAGCCTTTCGGTTTGCGCCAGTCGACGCTGGGTCTCTTTACGGGCGGTTAAATCGGAGAAAATAACCAGCGCGCCAATCAGCTCGCCGTGTGCGTTATGGATCCGACTGGTGGTTACACTGATCTCAATGGTGCGTTCTCGTCCTGGAAAGCTAATCTCCTGGGCCACATGTTCAGTACCGTGCTCAAGGGTGTCCAGTACCGGGCTATAAAACTGCGTATTGGCAAAGAGCGTCGCATAGGGCTGTCCGACCAGCTCATGCAGCGTGTAGCCCGTTATCTGTTCTGCCGCCGGGTTCATGGTGGTAACGTCGCCTTGCCTGTCGATGGCGATCACGCCATCTGCGGCATTTTCAATGATCAGATCGTTAAGGGTTTTGGTTTCCCGTAGCGTTTGTGCCAGCGCATTGACGCTACGGCTGATTTGTCCCAACTCGCCGGGGAGTTCAGGCAGTCGGGTAGGGGTTTTTTGTGCCAGCGTGGAAAGCCCATCGGTGATGATGTCGATATTCGCACTGAGTCGGCGGGAGAAGTGCACGATGAGCAGCAGACTACAGATGAGCCCGGCAACCAGTACGGCAATAATCCTGACGTCCATTCTCCAGGCCTGCTGGCGGATATCTTCGGTGAGCTCATTGGCCCAGATATACCCAATAACCTCTCCCTGGCGCGCTATTGGGATCATCGAGTTGAGTATGTCGCCGCGAACCTGTCGCCCGGAATAGACCACAGGTGCGTTGCTACTCATCACTTCGCGTCCGGGATGATCCTCGGTGATGGTGATACCTACGTTGCCTTGGTAAAGCGCGGAGGGGGCGTAGGTGATAATGGCATCCAGCGCTTTGTGATAATACCCGGCGCCAATGCCGGGAAACGCTTGCGTAATGCGCTCGGTGATGGGGGCCAACTCTTGATTAAGCGCGCGAATGCGTGCTTCACGCGGCAAATTTGGGTAGTGACTAAAGCGGTCGCCCAGCGCATCGTTTAGCAGGGTTATCACCGATGACAGTTTTTTCTCTTTTTCAGATAAGACTGCTGAACGGCCTTCAGTTTCTACGATATAACCTATAGATATCGTCGGAATGATGACCATCAGGATGGCCATCATGATCATTTGGTTGCGTAATCGTCGTGGGTATAACCGACGAGCCAGCCATCTCAGGTCGCGCATTCTGACATCCGTGCAGTGTTTTTCAGGCAAACGACGATTATCACGGGTTAAGACAATGGTTTCAGAGCGGTGTATCATATTCCCGTAAAGAGAGGGCATTGCGACGCCGGACATTTACCGCTACCTTAACCACACTCTATTAATGCCCTGAGGCGGAGCTTCGCCCCTTTGAAATACCTTGCTTCCGTTCATTCAACGCTAAAAGTCTCACGCTATCTGTTCAGGGCGTTGGCGCTCCTGATCTGGGGGCTAATCGCATTTGCCTCCGTTTTCTACATCGTGAATGCGCTGCACCAGAGAGAGTCCGAGATTCACCAGGAGCTTAACCTCAGTTCCGATCAGGCCCAACGTTACATTCAGCGCACCTCTGATGTGATTAAAGAGCTGAAATATATCGCGGAGAATCGCTTAACGGCGGAAAACGGCGTGATGTCGTTGCGCGCGCGGGATGATAAAACCGCCGTGCCAAACTTCGAGCCGCTGTTTGCCGACTCCGACTGCTCGGTGATGGGCAACGCCTGGCGAGGTTCGCTGGAATCGCTGGCGTGGTTTATGCGCTACTGGCGGGATAACTTTTCCGCGGCCTATGATTTGAATCGTGTGTTCCTGATCGGCAGCGACAACCTTTGCATGGCCAATTTCGGTCTGCGTGATATGCCTGTCGAACGTGACGGGGCGTTGAAGGCGCTGCATGAGCGCATTATTAAGTATCGCAATGCACCGCAGGACGAAAACGGTAATAACCTGTTCTGGATTAGCCAGGGGCCGCGGCCGGGGATAGGCTATTTCTATGCGCTGACGCCGGTTTATCTCGCTAATCGCCTGCAGGCGCTGTTGGGTGTGGAACAGCCTATCCGCATGGAGAACTTTTTCACGCCGGGCAGTTTGCCGATGGGAGTGACCATCCTTGATGAAAATGGTCATGCGCTGATTTCGCTCACAGGCCCAGAGGGGAATATTAAGGCTGAACCTCGCTGGATGCAGGAGCGCTCCTGGTTTGGCTATACGTCGGGTTTTCACGAACTGGTGCTGAAGAAAAACCTGCCCCCGTCATCGCTAAGCATTGTTTATTCAGTACCGGTCGACCTGGTGCTGGAGCGGATCCGCATGATGATCCTGAACGCTATTCTGCTGAATGTGCTGGTTGGCGCGGCGTTATTTATGCTCACGCGCATGTATGAGCGGCGCATTTTTATTCCTGCGGAAAGCGATGCCCAGCGTCTGGAAGAGCACGAGCAGTTTAACCGTAAAATCGTGGCTTCTGCGCCGGTTGGGATTTGTATTCTGCGTACGATAGATGGCATTAACATCCTGAGTAATGAGCTGGCGCACACCTATCTCAATATGCTGACGCATGAAGACCGGCAACGGTTAACGCAAATTATCTGCGGCCAGCAGGTCAATTTTGTTGATGTGCTGACCAGCAACAATACCAATCTGCAAATCAGCTTTGTGCACTCGCGCTATCGTAATGAAAACGTGGCAATTTGTGTGCTGGTTGACATCAGCGCGCGCGTTAAAATGGAAGAGTCGTTGCAGGAGATGGCGCAGGCGGCGGAGCAGGCGAGCCAGTCCAAATCGATGTTCCTTGCGACGGTAAGCCACGAGCTGCGTACGCCGCTGTATGGCATTATCGGTAACCTTGATTTGTTGCAAACCAAAGAGTTACCCAACGGAGTGGATCGCCTGGTGACGGCGATGAACAACTCCTCCAGCCTGCTGTTGAAAATTATCAGCGATATTCTCGATTTCTCGAAAATTGAATCTGAACAGCTGAAGATTGAACCGCGCGAGTTTTCACCGCGTGAAGTAATGAATCATATTACGGCTAACTATCTGCCGCTGGTGGTTCGCAAACAGCTGGGGTTGTACTGCTTTATCGACCCGAATGTACCGGTGGCGCTTAATGGTGATCCGATGCGTTTGCAGCAGGTGATTTCCAATCTGCTGAGTAATGCTATCAAGTTTACCGATACCGGCTGCATTGTGCTGCACGTGCAGTGCAACGAAGACTATCTCAGTATTCGCGTGCGTGATACCGGGGTTGGGATCCCAGCCAAAGAGGTCGTCCGCTTGTTTGATCCTTTCTTCCAGGTGGGAACCGGCGTACAGCGTAATTTCCAGGGAACCGGGCTTGGTTTGGCTATCTGTGAAAAACTGATCAGCATGATGGATGGGGATATTTCCGTCGATTCTGAACCGGGAATGGGTAGCCAGTTTATGCTGCGTATTCCGCTTTATGGCGCGCAGTACCCGCTGAAAAAAGGTATCGAAGGGCTTGTCGGCAAACGTTGCTGGCTGGCGGTGCGTAACGCGTCGCTGTACCAGTTTATTGAATCCAGTCTGGCGCGTAACGGGATGACGGTGCAGTGCTATGAGGGACAGCAACCGGATGCGGATGATCTGCTGATTGCCGACGATGTGCTGGACCAGGCGTGGCAGGGACGCGCCGCGGTTATTTTCTGCCGTCGTCATATCGGTATTCCGCTGGAAAGGGTGCCCGGGGAGTGGGTGCACAGCGTGGCATCGCCTCACGAACTGCCCGCGCTGTTGGCGCATATCTACAGCCTTGAGCTGAGCAGTGAAGAGCTTTCAACGGCGTTGCCAGCCCCGGATAAAGTTGCTGCAACTAACGATGACATGATGATTCTGGTGGTCGACGATCATCCTATCAACAGGCGTTTACTGGCCGATCAGTTGGGATCGTTGGGGTATCAGTGTAAAACCGCGAATGACGGCGTGGACGCACTCAATGTACTGAGTAAAAACCATATCGACATCGTGCTGAGCGACGTTAACATGCCGAACATGGATGGTTATCGCCTGACCCAGCGTATTCGCCAGTTAGGATTAACCCTGCCGGTTGTCGGCGTGACGGCCAACGCGCTGGCTGAAGAGAAGCAGCGTTGTCTGGAGTCAGGTATGGATAGCTGTCTGTCTAAGCCGGTGACGTTAGATGTATTGAAGCAGACGCTGACGGTCTATGCGGAAAGAGTGAGAAAGGCGCGGGAATAAAAGAGGTCGGATGGGGGCATTTGCCTTATCCGGCCTACGGAACACGCACAACATCGTGTCATTCGTAGGCCTGATAAATGCCGTGCCATCAGGCACGTCGATGTTAAAAGAATTACTCTTTGTCTGACGGACTCAGCGTGACGGAAGAAAGGTAATTCAACAGGGCGATATCGTTTTCCACACCGAGTTTCATCATTGCCGACTTTTTCTGGCTGCTGATGGTTTTAATACTGCGGTTGAGTTTTTTCGCGATTTCAGTAACCAGGAAACCTTCGGCAAACAGGCGCAGAACTTCGCTCTCTTTCGGTGACAGACGTTTGTCGCCGTAACCGCTGGCGCTGATTTTTTCCAGCAGACGAGAAACGCTTTCCGGGGTGAATTTCTTACCCTTCTGCAGCGCGGCAAGCGCTTTCGGCAGATCTGTTGGCGCGCCTTGCTTCAGGACAATTCCTTCAATATCGAGATCCAGTACCGCGCTCAGGATTGCCGGGTTGTTGTTCATGGTGAGAACAATAATCGACAGGCTCGGGAAATGGCGCTTGATATACTTAATTAACGTGATCCCGTCACCGTATTTATCTCCCGGCATGGAGAGGTCGGTAATCAACACATGAGCATCTAACTTAGGCAAATTGTTGATCAGTGCAGTGGAGTCTTCAAATTCGCCGACAACGTTTACCCACTCGATTTGCTCAAGTGATTTACGAATACCGAACAGTACAATCGGGTGGTCATCGGCAATAATTACGTTCATAGTGTTCATGTATTGGGCTACCTTGCTACAGCAAGCTCTTGACGTAATCGTCAATGTCGCTGATGTATTTTTCTATACCTGGAGCATCTTTCTCTTGAATAAGATGTTCCAGCGCTTCACATAACTGCTTGCCGGGTACCAGATTAAGCATGGCAAACACGCCTTTCAGGCGATGGGCCGTTTGGGCTAACGCAGCGAAATCGCTGGTTGCTGCCTCAGTATACAACCTCTTAACATCATCCGGTACTGTGTCTACAAAGAGTGCATAGTAACCACTGGCATGAAGTTCGGCGTTTTCATCTCCGCCGAGGGGGAGTTCCTGGATCTCTTCTTGTGCCAGCTGCTCTTCTATCAGCTCGAGGACAGCTTCCTGCATAGCATTGCTCATATTAAAGTTGACGCGCAGCTGACCAGGGCCAATTTTCCGCACGCCAGACTCATCATCGCTTAAAAGAAGGCCTGAGGCAGTAAGATTAGACGGATTATCTGTTAAAAAGAGATCATATTCTTGACTATTCAACCGCTCATCAGGCGTGATGCAGGTTGCTCCCCAGTTCTCCAGTTGGCGTAATACGATGCTGCGTACGTCATTAGAGGTGACATCAACCATTATGCAGACGTCATCTAACAAACGCTCTTCACTTTCAGCATGTTGATCGTGCAGCGGCATTTTAACATGGACTATATAACGTGTTCCAAGTTCTTCCCGCGCTTTAATGTTCAGGTGTCCACCTAGCTTGCGGGCGAGCTGATCGCATAACCAGAACGTCAGCGGGTTGGCCTTGCTATACCGATCGCCCTGGGTGTCATTGATGAACGGGAAGTGCAGGTTATCAACTTCATTCAACGTGACACCTTGCCCGGTATCCAGAATGCGGAAGGTCAGGCGTTCAGTCTCCGACTCATCCTGGTCGACTTCCAGCGTGATTTTGCCAATTTGCGTGGTGGTTACCGCATATTGGATCAGCAACAGCAAAATACGGCGCAGGGCATCGCGGTCGCCGCGGCGTTCATCATGGGCGCTAAGGTGATTTTTAATCAGTAGCTGCAGCCCTTTACGTTTAATGGCTGGCAGAACCTCCGGAACCACGTCATCAATTAACGCCTGCACGGAAAACAGCGTCGATTCACTTTTCCAGGCGTCGCTTTCCAGCAGGTTGGCCAACTGGATTTCATCTACCATACGCACCAGAACGTCTGCCTGATTGGCCAGTTTCTGGCTGTCCGGGCTATTCAGTGCGGCAGCATTAGCGGCAAGTGTTTTCGCCGGGTCTTTCAGTGCGCTGCCGATATTCTGCATAAAGGCCGCCCGGGCCTGCTGGTTTTTCTCATACAGTCGCTGCGCTTGCTTCAGCTTCTTATTAACCAGCACTTCGCGGTCCTGGTCACGAATAATAAAGATCTGCGTTCTCGATGAGATCTGGCTGCGGAACAGCCGGATCTCATACAGCTCATTATTGATGGTGGCCTGAATCACCCCCTGATGCTGCTCCGCCATACTGGTAATGTTTTGCAAATTTAAATGCGGTAACAGGTGGTCGGCAATTTTATTGCTGATAACCGTGCGGTTTGCTTCTTGATCGTGCACCAGCAAGCCCAGAGGCAGCAAAGACACTATCTCTTCATTGATGGCGCGCAGAACACGCAGTTCATTATTTGCCGCAAGGTTTGGTGCCACTTCGGTGGAACGGGCAGGGAGGTGGCGAAAGGTGGTATAGCCAAACAGCGCCAGGGCCAACAAAGCAATGTTGAGTAACAGCGGCAGCAGAATGCTTTGTAAGGTGTCGAGCAGCAATGAGCCAAACGGAACCTGCCACACCAGCCGCATATCCGTTGAGTTTAGCGCCGAAGAGATCTCAATTTTACTGTTGTTGAAATTAATGCTGACGCTGTCAGGCGACTCTTTTTCATTCAGATGCTCGGTTGTTGACGTGGCATCTGGAACCAGATGGAAGCTGTCCAGCGGCATGCCGGGTGGGATCAAGTCATTAATCGGCAGGTCAAAGGCGACAACCGTTGCCAGATGTCCAGGCTGATTAAAGGTCGTGCGTAGCGTGAAGTAATGCCCGTTCTGCCACGCCAGACGGCGCAGTGAAGAGAAGCTTTCACGTTCATCCAGCGCATTGGCCTGTTGTAACATTTCCGCGCGCCGTGAATCGACAATATTACCAATCGTCGACTCTTTAAAACCGGAAGTCAGATCTTTTAGCGGCAACGTTGAGATAAGGATCAGGCTATTGTCCTGACCATTCAGGTAATACATAGACCACGGAACATTTTCCGCGCCCCACAGCGTATCAAGATAGGTTGAGATGCGTTGGGTCATCTCCAGCGTAGAACTGTCATGGGAACCGAAAATCAGCGCCTCGGTCTTTCTGCGCGGTTTCTCAAGATAATAGACGTCTTGTTTCAGACGCGTTTCCTGCAGTCCTTCTGCACCAGGTGAACTGGCCGTAGCGGCAATATTGTCATAGATTTGCCAGGTCACGTATCGCCAGGTATCGACCCTTTTATGAATGGCATGGGTGATATCGACAATCTGATAGCTCTTATCCTTTAACCAGGTGTTGACGGCGCTCTGGACCATAACGCCCATCATCACCAACAGCACAACGATCAGTAATAAGAAGAAACGGGTAATACTTCCCGGTAGCAGGGAGAATCGGGTAGAAGCCGTTGTGTCAGACTGACTCATTCGTGTTTATGACCTGTTAAACGACGCGAAAGATGATGGGGCAGTATAAAGGGTAATATATGAATTGCCACACTTACACCACGCCGGATGGCCCGCATTTTTTACGCTCCATTCTGTGCAGCCATCACAATGCAAAGGTGTACAGTGGATAAAGGCGGGTACAAATATTTGTACGGAATGTATACATTTAGCATTAAATAACAAGAAATTATTAATCAGATTTATATCTGAATACGACGCAATGAGATAGTTAATAGTTGTTATAGTTTTGCATCGGTAGCACAGAACGGTAAGTTTTGTGTAAAGAAGGGTAAAAAAAAACCGAACGCGAAGCATTCGGTTGAAATAGGGGTAAACAGACATTCATGAATGAATGACGGTAATAAATAAAGTTAATGATGATAGCGGGTCTATTTTAGTTGCGAGTGAAGATTTTGTTTTGTCATTCAGTGCTATAACTATTTTCAAGGTAACCTATTGATTTTAAATTTAATTAAAATAGTTCTTGATTATTTGTGCTTATTTTGCCTGTTTTTTGATTTTAAAAAAGTTCCCTCGTATTAATATTTTGAAACATCTATGCCGATAAATGAAACACCTTAAAAGTTTTAGTATCATATTCGTGTTGGATTATTCTGTGTTTTTGCGGAGAATGAAGTTGCCGACTGGTTAATGACCTTAATCAGTATGCAGTGGCATAAAAAAGCAATAAAGGCATATAACAGAGGGTTAATAACATGAAAGTTAAAGTACTGTCCCTCCTGGTACCAGCACTGCTGGTAGCAGGCGCAGCAAATGCGGCTGAAATTTATAACAAAGACGGCAACAAATTAGACCTGTACGGTAAAGTAGACGGTCTGCACTATTTCTCCGACAACAAAGGTGATGATGGTGATAAGACTTACATGCGTATTGGCTTCAAAGGCGAAACCCAGGTTAACGACCAACTGACCGGTTACGGCCAGTGGGAATACCAGATTCAAGGCAACCAGAGTGAATCCAGCAACGACGCCTGGACGCGTGTGGCATTCGCAGGCCTGAAATTCGCTGATGCAGGTTCTTTCGACTACGGTCGTAACTACGGTGTAACTTATGATGTAACGTCCTGGACCGACGTCTTGCCTGAATTCGGCGGTGACACCTACGGTGCGGACAACTTCATGCAGCAGCGTGGTAACGGTTATGCGACCTACCGTAATACAGATTTCTTTGGCTTGGTTGATGGTCTGAACTTTGCCCTGCAGTACCAGGGTAAAAACGGCAGCGTAAGCGGTGAAAACGAAGGTGGTCGTAGCCTGCTGACCCAGAATGGCGATGGTTACGGCGGCTCTCTGACTTACGATCTCGGCTCTGGCTTTGGTATCGGTGGTGCGATCACTACCTCTAAACGTACCGCTGATCAGAATGCTCTTGGCGTGTACGGTAACGGTGACCGTGCAACGGTTTATACCGGTGGTCTGAAATACGACGCTAACAACGTTTACCTGGCTGCACAGTACTCCCAGTCCTATAACGCAACCCGTTTCGGTACCTCTAACGGTAGCAACCGGACTGCTGCATATGGCTTCGCAGATAAAGCACAGAACTTTGAAGTTGTGGCACAGTACCAGTTCGATTTCGGTCTGCGTCCTTCCGTGGCTTACCTGCAGTCAAAAGGCAAAGACATCAGCAATGGCTTCACCAACTACGGTGACCAGGATATCGTGAAATATGTTGATGTTGGCGCGACTTACTACTTCAACAAAAACATGTCTACCTATGTTGATTACAAAATCAACCTGCTGGATGACAATGCGTTTACCCAGGCAGCAGGTATTGCTACCGATGATATCGTAGCGCTGGGTCTGGTTTACCAGTTCTAATCTGCGCTCATGTCGTTAAAAGGCCCTGCGGGGCCTTTTTTAATGCCGTTTTTTCGTCGTACAAACAACGATTTTTGGTGTACTCTTGCGCCCGTTCGCATGAGGATAATTACGTATGGAAGTGAATTTCTATCGCGCAGCACTACTGGCTGTGACGATCTTTTTTGTCGGGTGCGATGAAGCCCCGAAACCTGCCCAGACCACACAACCTGCCACCGTTCTGGAAGGTAAAACCATGGGCACTTTCTGGCGGGTCAGTGCGGTGGGCGTAGATGCCAAACGCGCCGGGGAACTGCAGGCGAAGATCCAGGCTCAGCTGGATGCCGACGATCAGCTTCTCTCTACCTATAAAAATGATTCTGCGTTAATGCGCTTTAACCTGTCGAAAAGCCTGTCGCCATGGCCGGTTAATGATGCTATGGCCGATATCGTGACTTCGGCGCTACGCATTGGCGCAAAAACCGGTGGGGCCATGGATATTACCGTGGGTCCGTTGGTCAATCTGTGGGGCTTTGGCCCGGATCAGCAACCGGTGCATATTCCTACGCAGGCGCAAATTGACGCCGCAAAAGCGCAAACCGGGCTTTCACATCTGAAGGTTGTTAATGAGGCGCATCGGAACTACCTGCAAAAAGATTTGCCCGAGCTGTACGTGGATCTCTCGACCGTTGGCGAAGGTTATGCCGCCGATCATCTGGCACGATTAATGGAGCAGGAAGGGATCGCCCGTTATCTGGTATCCGTTGGTGGAGCATTGAACAGCCGCGGTATGAATGCAGACGGGCTTTCGTGGCGAGTCGCGATTCAGAAACCGACCGATCGCGAAAACGCGGTGCAGGCGATCGTCGACATTAACGGGCATGGCATTAGCACCTCCGGCAGCTACCGTAACTATTATGAGCTGGACGGTAAGCGCCTTTCCCATGTTATTGATCCGCAAACCGGTCGTCCGATTGAACACAACCTGGTATCTGTAACGGTAATCGCACCAACGGCGCTGGAGGCTGACGGTTGGGATACCGGATTGATGGTTCTCGGCCCGGAAAAGGCCAAAGAGGTGGTGCGTCGTGAAGGACTCGCGGTCTATATGATTATAAAAGAGGGCGAGGGGTTTAAAACCTGGATGTCGCCGCAGTTTAAAAGCTTCCTGCTCAGCGAAAAAAATTAAAAAGCAAGATTGCGGGTTTTTGTATCCGGCTATGAGGACACACTGAGGCTAAGCGCTATGCTTAACAAAGGAGTCCATAATGAAAAATCGTATATGCATAACTGATGATGACCGCTGGCAGTCCGTTGTGGATCGTGACGCCGACGCTGACGGTCAGTTTGTTTTCGCCGTCCAGACTACCGGCATTTTCTGCCGTCCGTCCTGTCGGGCGAAACATGCCCTGCGCAAAAATGTCAGTTTCTTTGCCGATGCCCGGCAGGCGCTGGCCGCCGGTTTTCGTCCCTGTAAACGTTGTCAGCCGGATAAAGACAGCGCCCACCAGCATCGGCTGGAGAAAATAGCCCACGCCTGCCAGTTGCTGGAGCAGGAATCTCCCCTCACGTTGGACGAGCTGGCGCAGCAGGTGGCGATGAGCCCGTATCACTTACATCGCCTGTTCAAAGCCACAACGGGCATGACCCCCAAAGCGTGGCAGCAGTCCTGGCGCGCCCGTCGTCTGCGCGATGCGCTGGCGAAAGGCGTTCCGGTAACGCAGGCAATTCTCAACGCCGGATTTCCCGACAGCAGCAGCTACTACCGAAAAGCGGATCAGACGTTAGGCATGACCGCAAAGCAATTTCGTAAAGGTGGTGACAACGTTTCTGTACGCTATACCCTGGCAGATTGCACTCTGGGTCGCTGTCTGGTGGCGGAAAGCGAACGTGGTATCTGCGCGATCTTACTTGGTGATGATGACGCTACGTTGGTTGCGGATCTGCATGAGCTGTTTCCGGCCGCTCAGGATGTGCCAGCAGATACCGATTTTCAGCAGCGCGTGCGCGAAGTGATCGCCGCAATCAATGCGCGTGACGCGCCGTTATCGCTGCCGCTGGATATCCGGGGAACCGCATTTCAGCAGCAGGTGTGGCAGGCGTTGCGCGCAATTCCGTGCGGCGAAACGATGAGCTACCAGCAACTGGCCAGCGCCATTGGCAAACCGAAGGCGGTGCGTGCGGTGGCCAGCGCCTGTGGGGCGAATAAACTGGCAATCGTCATCCCGTGTCACCGGGTGATCCGCGGCGATGGCGCGCTTTCGGGCTACCGGTGGGGCATTGCGCGCAAAGCACAGTTACTGCAACGTGAAACGACTGGCGAGGAAACATAATGCTCGATCTCTTTGCGGATGCGAAACCCTGGCAGGAGCCGCTGGCGTCAGGCGCGGTTATTCTGCGACGCTTCGCTTTTGACTGCGCACCGTCTCTGCTGCAGGCGATAGCGGCTATCGCCAGACAGTCGCCGTTTCGCCAGATGGTGACGCCCGGCGGCTACACGATGTCGGTGGCAATGACCAACTGCGGTCGTCTGGGTTGGACAACGGATCAACATGGTTACCTTTATTCTCCTTTTGATCCGCTAACCGGCGCGCACTGGCCGCCGCTGCCGGATGCATTCGCTGACCTGTGCCAACAGGCAGCGACGGCGGCGGGCTATGCTGATTTTCAACCCGATGCTTGTCTGATTAACCGCTACACGCCAGGGGCAAAACTGTCCTTACATCAGGATAAAGACGAGCCCGACCTGCGGGCGCCGATTGTCTCGGTGTCGCTAGGGTTGCCGGCCATCTTTCAATTTGGCGGCTTGCGCCGTAATGACCCCTTAAAGCGTTTGCTGCTGGAACATGGCGATGTGGTGGTGTGGGGCGGTACTTCGCGGCTGTTTTATCATGGGATCCAGCCGCTTAAGACGGGGTATCATCCGTTGACCGGAGACTGTCGCTACAATCTGACGTTTCGTCAGGCGGGTAAAAAAGAATAAAAATAAGAATTATTATTGCTGTCAGCGAAGAGATGTTTAAACTGCGGGCTGTTATTACTTGTCCGGGTTGTTCGCATGGAACTTTTACTTCTTGTCTGGCGGCAGTATCGCTGGCCATTTATCAGCGTCATGGCGCTCAGCCTCGCCAGCGCTGCGTTGGGGATTGGGCTGATTGCGTTTATCAACCAGCGTCTGATTGAAACGGTCGACACCACGCTGATGGTGCTGCCGGAGTTTCTTGGCCTGCTGCTGCTATTGATGGTTGTCACTCTCGGCTCTCAGCTGGCGTTGACCACGCTCGGCCACCACTTTGTCTACCGCCTGCGTAGCGAATTTATCAAACGTATTCTGGATACCCACGTCGAGCGTATTGAACTGCTTGGCAGCGCCTCGTTGCTGGCCGGTTTAACCAGCGATATTCGCAACATCACCATCGCATTTGTTCGTCTGCCTGAGCTGGTGCAGGGGATTATCCTGACCATCGGGTCGGCGGCGTATCTGGCGATGCTGTCGACCAAAATGCTGCTGGTGACGGCTATCTGGATGGCAATCACCATCTGGGGGGGATTTGTGCTGGTGGCGCGGGTGTATAAGCACATGGCTACCCTGCGCGAAACCGAAGACAAGTTGTACAACGATTATCAGACGGTGCTGGAAGGGCGCAAAGAGCTGACGCTCAACCGCGAGCGCGCCGAGCATATCTTTAATCAGATGTACGTCCCGGATGCCAAAGAGTACCGTCACCATATTATTCGCGCCGATACCTTCCACCTGAGCGCGGTCAACTGGTCAAACATTATGATGCTGGGCGCCATTGGCCTGGTGTTCTGGATGGCGAATAGTCTGGGCTGGGCGGATACCGCCGTGGCGGCGACTTACTCACTGACGCTGTTATTCTTGCGTACGCCGCTGCTCTCTGCCGTTGGCGCGCTACCGACCCTGCTCACTGCGCAGGTGGCTTTCAACAAGCTGAATAAATTCGCACTGGCACCTTTTAAGGCCGAATTCCCGCGCCCAACCGCTTTTCCAAACTGGCAAACGCTGGAACTGCGTAACGTGGTTTTCCACTATCAGGATAATGCCTTTTCCGTAGGGCCGGTCAATCTGACGATTCATCGCGGTGAACTGATCTTCCTGATTGGCGGCAACGGCAGCGGGAAATCTACGCTGGCGATGTTACTGACCGGGCTATACCAGCCGCAGTCAGGTGAAATTTTGCTTGATGGTAAGGCCGTGGCCGTTGAAAAGCCGGAAGATTATCGCAAGCTGTTTTCCGCCGTGTTTACCGACGTCTGGCTGTTCGACCAACTGCTGGGGCCGGAAGGTAAAGAAGCCAATCCGCAGCTGGTAGCGAAGTGGCTGGAACATCTAAAGATGGGTCACAAGCTGGAGATGAACGATGGCCGCATCCTCAATCTGAAGCTGTCGAAAGGGCAGAAGAAACGCGTGGCGCTGCTGCTGGCTCTGGCGGAGGAGCGCGACATCATTCTGCTGGATGAATGGGCTGCCGATCAGGATCCCCATTTCCGTCGTGAGTTCTATCAGGTCCTGTTACCGCTGATGCAAGAAATGGGTAAAACTATCTTCGCCATTAGCCATGACGATCACTATTTTATTCACGCCGATCGTCTGCTGGAAATGCGTAACGGACAGTTGAGTGAACTGCTGGGCGATGAGCGTGATGCCGCCTCGCGTGACGCGGTGGCTCGCACCGCATGATCCCACATGCCGCTGGTTTTTTATCCACCCGGCGGCACTGTTTATTGTTATTTACATAAATCGGCATCATGATTAATGATATTTCATATCATGGATTTATGATTAATGCCTGTAACAAACAAAAACAGCGCCAGACTGCGTGATGAAGAGCGTGCGCGTCTTATCTGGCTGCTGACCACTGATAAAGCCGTTGTTTCAACGCTATTGGGCAAGCTTACCCTGGCTGAGCAATATGACGTCGGCACGTTAGCCGACGATATTGCTGAGGTAGGGGCGCTGGTCGCCCACCTGCCGCCGCCCGATCTGGCGGATACCCTCGAAGCATTACCTTCTGAAGAGCGTCACGCCCTTTGGCGGCTGGTCGAAAGTGAAAAGCGCGGTAACGTCCTGCTTGAGGCGTCTGAAAACGTCTGGGACGACCTGATCGATGAGATGAGCGACCGTGAGCTGCTGGATGCGTTGCAATACCTTGATATCGACGAACAGATTTATCTGGTTCAGCACCTCCCTCGTAACCTCACGGGTCGACTGCTGGCGACGTTACCGGCCGAGGAGCGGGCGCGCGTCCGCCAGGTGCTGCACTACGAGAAGAATCGCGTCGGTGCGATTATGGAGTTCGAAGTTATCACCGTGCGTCCGGACGTGACGCTGGAAGTGGTGCAACGCTACCTGCGACGGCTGGGAAAAATGCCGGAGAACACCGATAAACTCTTCGTGACCGACCGCAATAAAGTGCTGGTCGGGGAACTGACGCTCACCTGTATTCTGCTCAATGACGTGCAGCGAAAAGTCAGCGAGGTGATGGAAGATGATCCGCTCACCTTTTCTCCGGAAGATATCGCCGAACACGCCGCGCGAACCTTTGAACGTGACGACCTGGTCAGTGCCGCGGTCGTTGACTCTTCAGGTAAACTGATGGGCCGTTTAACCATCGATGAGATCGTCGATGTGGTCTATGAAGAAACCGATACCGATCTGCGTCGAATGGGCGGCTTAAGCGCCGGAGAGGATGTGTTTGCCCCCGTCACGAAAGCGGTAAAAACCCGCTGGGCGTGGTTGGCCGTTAACCTTTGTACCGCCTTTATCGCTTCGCGAGTGATCGACGGCTTTGAACATACAATTTCGCAACTGGTCGCGCTGGCCTCGCTGATGCCGATTGTGGCGGGGATCGGCGGCAACACCGGGAATCAAACCATCACCATGATTGTTCGCGCGCTGGCGCTACAAAATATTCAGCCGGGAAACCTGACGTTTTTGATCCTGCGCGAAATGGGCGTGGCGTTGATTAATGGCCTCGTGTGGGGCGGAATTATGGGCGGCATTACCTGGTGGCTGTACGATGACATGGCGCTCGGCGGCGTAATGACCCTGGCGATGATGCTCAATTTGCTGATGGCGGCGTTGATGGGCGTTATTATTCCGATGACGATGGTGAAGCTCGGGCGCGACCCGGCGGTCGGCTCGAGCGTCATGATTACGGCAATCACCGATACCGGTGGTTTCTTTATTTTTCTCGGTCTGGCAACGCTGTTTCTGATGTAGCCGCACGTTTGCCTCTGACGATACGCGGCAGAATGAGCATCGTCATCACCCCGGCAACCACGCCAAGCGCCAGGTTGCCGGTTGACACCGTTGCCGCGACGGTCATCAGCATCACCAGCGTTTCAGTAACGGGGAGTTGCCGCAGCGTAGCGGGCTGGATGCTGTGCCAACTGAAGGTTTTCACCGCCACAATCACCATAATTCCCGCCAGCACCGACATGGGGATTTTCGCCATTACTTCGCTTAACGCAGTGACCAGCAACAACAGCACCAGCCCGGCGGCGACCGTCGAGACGCGGCTGCGTCCTTTGCCCATCTCGACGTTAACGATGGTTTGACCAATCATCGCACACCCGGCGATGCCGCCATAAAAACCGGCCAGAATATTGGCTATCCCCAGCCCGGCGCTCTCGCGATTCTTATTCGACGGCGTAACCGTCAGGTCATCCACCAGACGGGCGGTTAACAGCGACTCCATTAATCCGACAAAAGCGATGCTCAGCGCGCAGGGCCAGATAATCGCCAGCGTTTGCAGGTTGAGCGGTACCAATAACTGCGTGAATCCCGGCAGGCCGCCGCGCATTGAACCTTCGTCACCGACGGTCGGTAATAGTTGTCCGCTGGTGACAGTGAACACCGTCAGCAGCACGATGGCGATAAGCGGCGCGGGGATCGCTTTAATAAACCGCGGAACCCACAGCACAATCAGCAGGGTCAGGACAAACAGCCCCCAGATTAGCGGGCTTTTACCCCAGAAATGCGGGACTTGGGCAAAGAAAATCAAAATACCCAGCGCGTTCACAAAACCGGTCATGACGGCTGTAGGAATGAATCGCATTAGACGCGCCATCCCCAATACGCCAAACAGGATCTGAATAATCCCGGCCAGCACCACCGCAGGCAGGATGTACTGGACGCCGTGTTGATGCACCATCGGGCCAATCACCAGCGCGACCGATCCTGCCGCTGCGGTAACCATTGCCGGACGGCCACCTAAAAATGACATTGCCAGGCACAGTACGACTGAGGCTATCAGGCTGACTTTAGGATCGACGCCGGCGATAACGGAAAAAGAGATCACTTCCGGGATCAGCGCCAGGGCGGTTACCACACCGGCCAGCGTTTCGCGAACCAGTAAACGGGGTTGGCGCAGCACTGCGCGCGTCGCGTGCTCCGCTACTGCGACAGAGGAGGGTTGAGTGGCAGACATCGTTACTCTTAGGTCAAAAATGGCCCGATACAGCAGACCGACAGGCATCCGTGCGGTGAATAGCAAAGCGCAGCATAGTACCTGTCTGACGGACCGGTTTCCAGAAATGATTGTCAATAACCGTATAAACTATCAACGTATTAATAACATTTTTAAAAATTAAATATAATTTATAAACAATATTTAAATATTTTTACTTAAGTGTTACCGTTGATGCCGCTCGATTTTCACCTGCATTAAAAGCAAAAAAGCGATACTAAAAGTAAGGCATTAACATTATGAAAAAAGTGACTGCCATGCTCTTCACCATGGCCGTTGGGCTGAATGTTGTCTCGATGGCGGCAAAAGCGAAAGCGGCGGAAGAGCAGGAAACGGATGTACTGTTGATTGGCGGCGGCATCATGAGCGCCACGCTGGGAACCTATTTACAGGAGCTGGAACCGCAATGGTCAATGACCATGGTTGAGCGACTGGATGGTGTAGCGCAGGAAAGCTCAAACGGCTGGAATAACGCCGGAACAGGCCACTCCGCACTGATGGAGCTGAACTACACGCCTAAAAAGGCCGACGGTAGCATCAGCATTGAAAAGGCAGTCGAAATCAACGAAGCCTTCCAGATCTCCCGCCAGTTTTGGGCCTATCAGGTCAATAATGGCGTAATGCATGAACCACGCTCATTTATCACCACCGTTCCGCACATGAGTTTTGTCTGGGGTGACGAGAACGTGAACTTCCTGCGTGCCCGTTACACCGCACTGCAGCAGAGCACGTTATTCCGTGGCATGCGTTATTCCGAAGATCATGCGCAGATTAAAGAGTGGGCGCCGCTGGTCATGGAAGGCCGCGATCCGAAGCAGAAAGTCGCGGCAACGCGTACCGAGATTGGTACTGACGTAAACTACGGCGAAATCACGCGCCAGCTGATTGCCTCGTTGCAGAAAAAGCCCAACTTTGCGCTGCAGCTGAGTACCGAAGTGCGTGGCTTTAAACGCAATGCCGACAATAGCTGGACCGTCACGGTCGCCGATCTGAAAAATAACGAAGCGGAACACGATATCAAGGCGAAGTTTGTCTTTATCGGTGCCGGTGGCGCTGCGCTGAAGCTGTTGCAGGAAACCGACATTCCGGAAGCGAAAGGTTATGCCGGATTCCCGGTTGGCGGGCAGTTCCTGGTTGCGGATAATCCGGACGTGGTGAATCGCCACCTGGCGAAAGTGTACGGTCAGGCCTCCGTTGGCGCGCCGCCGATGTCCGTGCCGCACATCGATACCCGTATCCTTGATGGCAAACGCGTCGTACTGTTTGGGCCATTCGCGACATTCTCCACCAAGTTCCTGAAAAACGGTTCATTGTGGGATCTGCTCAGCTCGACCACCACCTCGAACTTTATGCCGATGGTCAACGTGGGTCTGGATAACTTCGAGCTGGTGAAATATCTGGTAAGCCAGGTGATGCTCAGCGATGACGACCGTTTTGCCGCACTGCAAGAGTACTATCCGCAGGCGAAAAAAGAAGACTGGCGTTTATGGCAGGCGGGCCAGCGTGTGCAGATCATTAAAAGTGATGCGGAGAAGGGCGGTGTGCTACGTCTGGGTACCGAAGTCGTCAGCGATAAAGAGGGCACCATTGCCGCGCTGCTGGGCGCTTCTCCGGGGGCATCAACCGCGGCGCCGATTATGCTGCATCTGATGGAAAAAGTGTTTAAAGATAAAGTAGCCAGCCCTGAATGGCAGGCGAAACTGAAAACCATTATTCCGTCTTATGGTACCAAGCTGAACGGTAACGTTGAGGCTACGGAACAAGAGCTGCAATACACCAGTGACGTTCTGGGGCTGAAATATGACAAGCCGCAGGCTGCTGATGAAGCGCCGAAACCTCAGCTGAAACCTCAGGCGCAACCGCAGCCTGAGCAGAAAGCTGTAGCGGATATCGCACTGTAAATAAAATGCCGGATAAGGCGGTACGCCGCCCTCCGGCACATTCTTACTTATCGCGCGACTGCGTCCTGAATCTTCTCTTCCGCTTTCCAGATACGGTATTTCACTTCCACGTTCTCCGGCGTATAGACCACAATCGGTAACTTGCTGTTGTAGCGCAGCATGCCGTCATCACCCAGATACGCGGTAATAAATTTCTTCTCTTTCTTACCGTCCGGGCAGGCCATCATGGTTGAAACCGGAGACGTCACTTTGTCGAAGACATAGTAGTCATATCCCCAACCTTCCAGCGTTTTGCTGTCCAGTTCTCCGCCCAGGCGGTGTTGGTTGCAGTCAACTTCCAGCGTTTGTCCGATCAGCAGTTCTACTTTCAGAGTAGATTCATCTTTCTCAGGAGTAAGCTGGATAACCTGGCGCTTCATACCCTTTTCCGCCTTAGGATAAGGGGCGACTTTTTCCAGCGGCTGAGCGCCGGCATCGTTACTGGCAGCCCATGCAGAGGCGCTGGCAAAGGCGGCGAAAAGTACGGCAGGGACAATTGTTTTCATCTTATTGTTCACAGTGTTTCCTTTCTTCTGTCTTATGAACGAGTCTGGGGCAGGTTAACATATTTACATAATCGATTAATCTGGATTTACTTATATTTTAAGTGTATTTGGTAGAGGTCTGCTTTCAGGGTAGCGATATATTCTAAGAATAATCTTAATTATAAGATCATTATCTTTTTGAGTTGTTCGTTATATACAGTGTTATATAACTCATTGAAATGTGAGCAAAAGCGCATTTTTTCCCGCCAACTCAACACTCCTTTGATCCGGCAACAGCATTTACCCCGATTGGGGTATGCACCTCTAACACATCCTGAAATATCTTACGACTAAAAATAACTACTCATAAATAGTGCAGTTTTTTATGTCGTTCAACCCGCCAGGGAAGGGCGTCATTATGGAAGGACAATGTCATGGTTGATTTATCCCGTCGAGGCATGTTGACAGGCAGTTGGCGAAACGCCAACTCAGGGATCCGTCCGCCCTGGAGCAAGGAAGACTCTCACTTTCTGGCCCATTGCCTTCGTTGTGACGCCTGCATCCAAGCGTGTGAAACCGACATCCTGCAGCGAGGCCAGGGCGGTTACCCGAGCGTAAATTTCAAACACGGCGAGTGTAGCTTTTGCTATGCCTGCGCAGAGGCCTGTTCTGAATCCCTTTTTCTTCCGCGCCACACCAGGGCATGGGATCTGAATTTTACGATTGGGGAAAACTGTCTCGCACATCAGTCCGTTGAATGTCATCGCTGTCAGGATAGCTGTGAACCCATGGCTATAACCTTTCGTCCCACGCTGTCCGGCATTTATCAGCCGCAGCTCGACAATCAGGACTGTAACGGATGTGGCGCATGTGTCGCTATCTGCCCGGTATCAGCCATTAACGCGGAGTACAACCATGGACAATAACTGGCAGGTCTGCAGCCTGGTCGTTCAGGCCAAAAGTCAGCATATCAATGATATCGCCACGCAGTTGCGTTCGTTCCCAGGTTGCGAAGTTGCACTCAGCGATGTGGAAAGCGGTCAACTGATCGTGGTGGTGGAAGCTGAGCACAGCGAAACGTTAATGAAAACTATTGAGTCAGTGCGCAACGTTGCGGGCGTGCTGGCGGTGTCGCTGGTTTATCACCAGCAGGATGAACAAGGTGAGGAAACACCATGAAACTCAGTCGTCGTAGCTTTATGAAAGCTAACGCCGTTGCGGCCGCTGCGGCGGCTGCCGGGTTAAGCGTGCCGGGCGTAGCCCGTGCGGTAGTCGGTCAGCAAGAAGCCATCAAATGGGACAAAGCCCCGTGCCGTTTTTGCGGGACGGGCTGTGGCGTATTGGTCGGGACGCAGCAAGGGCGTGTTGTGGCATGCCAGGGCGATCCGGATGCGCCGGTTAACCGTGGGCTTAACTGCATCAAAGGTTACTTCCTGCCGAAAATCATGTACGGAAAAGACCGTTTAACGCAGCCGATGCTGCGCATGAAGGACGGTAAGTATCACAAAGAAGGCAAGTTCACCCCGATTAGCTGGGATCAGGCCTTTGACGTGATGGAAGAGAAATTCAAAACGTCCCTGAAGGAGAAAGGCCCGGAGTCTATCGGTATGTTCGGCTCGGGTCAGTGGACGATTTGGGAAGGTTATGCCGCTGCCAAATTGTTTAAAGCGGGTTTTCGTTCGAATAACATCGACCCGAACGCGCGTCACTGCATGGCGTCAGCGGTAGTCGGCTTTATGCGTACCTTCGGTATGGATGAACCGATGGGCTGCTATGACGATATCGAGCATGCAGATGCTTTCGTCCTGTGGGGCGCGAATATGGCGGAGATGCACCCGATCCTGTGGTCGCGCATCACCAACCGTCGTCTGTCCGATCCCAATGTTAATGTCGCGGTGCTCTCCACCTTCCAGCACCGCAGCTTTGAGCTGGCGGATAACGGCATGGTCTTCACGCCGCAAACCGATCTGGTGATCCTCAACTACATCGCTAACTACATCATTCAAAACAATGCGATCAACCAGGATTTCTTTAGCAAGCACGTTAATCTGCGTAAAGGCGTGACGGACATCGGCTACGGTCTGCGTCCAACCCATCCGCTGGAAAAAGCGGCGAAAAACCCGGGATCCGATGCCTCTGAGCCGATGAGCTTTGAGGCTTACAAAGACTTTGTTGCCGAGTACACGCTGGATAAAACCGCCGAAATGACCGGCGTACCGAAAGATCAGCTGGAACAGCTGGCGCAGCTGTATGCCGATCCGAAGAAAAAAGTCATCTCCTACTGGACGATGGGCTTCAACCAGCATACCCGCGGCGTGTGGGCCAACAACCTGGTCTATAACCTGCACCTGTTGACCGGTAAAATCTCCCAGCCAGGCTGCGGTCCGTTCTCTTTGACCGGTCAGCCTTCCGCCTGCGGTACCGCGCGTGAAGTCGGTACGTTCTCCCACCGTCTGCCTGCGGACATGGTGGTTACGAACGAAAAACACCGCGATATCTGCGAGAAGCACTGGAATATTCCGGCGGGGACCATTCCGGCAAAAATCGGTCTGCATGCCGTGGCGCAAGACCGTGCGCTGAAAGATGGCAAGCTCAATGTCTACTGGGCGATGTGTACCAACAACATGCAGGCCGGTCCGAACATCAACGAAGAGCGTATGCCGGGCTGGCGCGATCCGCGCAACTTCATCATCGTCTCCGATCCGTACCCGACGGTCAGCGCTCTGTCGGCCGACCTGATCCTGCCGACCGCGATGTGGGTAGAGAAAGAAGGTGCTTACGGTAACGCGGAACGCCGTACACAGTTCTGGCGTCAGCAGATTAAAGCGCCGGGTGAATCGAAATCGGATCTGTGGCAACTGGTGCAGTTCTCTCGTCGCTTCAAAACAGAAGAAGTGTGGCCGGAAGCGCTGTTGGCACAGAAACCGGAACTGCGCGGCAAAACGCTGTATGACGTACTGTTTGCCACGCCTGCAGTGACGAAATTCCCGGTGGCTGAACTGGCTGAAGATCAGCTGAACGATGAATCCCGCGAGCTGGGTTTCTATCTGCAAAAAGGGCTGTTCGAAGAGTACGCCTGGTTTGGTCGCGGTCACGGGCATGACCTTGCGCCATTTGACGATTACCACAAAGCGCGCGGTTTACGCTGGCCGGTCGTTGAGGGCAAAGAGACCCAGTGGCGCTACAGCGAAGGCAACGACCCTTACGTGAAAGCGGGTGAAAGCTACAAGTTCTACGGTAAGCCGGACGGCAAAGCGGTCATCTTCGCGCTGCCATTTGAACCTGCAGCAGAAGCGCCGGATAAAGAGTACGACCTGTGGCTGTCTACCGGACGTGTGCTGGAACACTGGCATACCGGCAGCATGACGCGTCGCGTACCTGAGCTGCACCGTGCTTTCCCGGAAGCTGTGCTGTTTATCCATCCGCTGGATGCAAAAGCACGCGATCTGCGCCGTGGCGACAAAGTCAAAGTGGTTTCCCGTCGTGGTGAAGTTATCTCGATAGTTGAAACGCGCGGGCGTAACCGTCCACCGCAGGGGCTAGTCTACATGCCGTTCTTCGACGCCGCACAGCTGGTGAACAACCTGACGCTGGATGCGACGGATCCGCTCTCCAAAGAGACGGATTTCAAGAAGTGCGCTGTGAAACTGGCGAAGGTGTAACGCGTTATGTCCCGGTCAGCAAAACCCCAAAATGGCCGCCGCCGCTTTCTGCGCGATATGGTTCGCGCAGCGGGCGGATTGGCCGTCGTTGGCGTGGCGCTGGGGTTGCAACAGCAAACCGCACGTGCAACCGGCGTGCGGCTACGCCCGCCAGGCGCACTGAGCGAGGAGGCATTCGCCAGTGCCTGCGTGCGCTGTGGTCAGTGCGTTCAGGCCTGCCCGTATGACACGCTGAAGCTGGCGACGCTGGCCTCAGGGCTGGCTGCTGGTACGCCGTATTTTGTCGCGCGTGATATTCCCTGCGAAATGTGTGAAGACATTCCGTGCGCCAAAGTTTGCCCCAGCGGTGCGTTGGACAGGGACATTGAATCTATTGACGATTCACGCATGGGGCTGGCGGTACTGCTGGATCACGAAAACTGCCTCAACTATCAGGGATTACGCTGCGACGTTTGCTATCGCGAATGCCCGAAAATCGATGAGGCTATCACCCTGGAGCTGGACCGCAACATGCGTACCGGCAAGCATGCGCGGTTTATTCCAACCGTGCACAGCGATGCCTGTACCGGCTGCGGGAAATGCGAAAAAGTGTGCGTCCTGGAGCAGCCAGCAATAAAAGTGCTGCCCCTGTCGCTGGCGAAAGGGGAGTTAGGACACCATTACCGCTTCGGTTGGCTGGAGGGGAACAATGGCAAATCGTAAACGTGACGCCGGGCGTGAAGCGCAGGCAAAAAAAGGATGGTGGAAGAGTCATCGCTGGCTGGTGCTGCGTCGTCTGAGCCAGTTTCTGATACTGGCGATGTTCCTTAGCGGCCCGTGGCTTGGCGTCTGGATCCTGCATGGCAATTACAGTAGCAGCCTGTTGCTGGACTCCATCCCGTTCACCGATCCGCTGATTACCCTGCAAAGCCTGGCCAGCGGACACCTGCCGGCGGCGGTTGCGTTAACGGGGGCTGTCATCATCACGGTGCTGTATGCCCTGGCGGGTAAGCGACTGTTTTGCAGTTGGGTTTGTCCCATGAACCCTGTCACCGATTTAGCCAGCTGGTTGCGCAGAAGGTTTGACCTGAATCAGTCTGCAACCCTGCCGCGCCATATACGGTACGTCCTGCTGGTGGTTATCCTGGTCGGTTCCGCCGTGACCGGTACGCTGCTGTGGGAGTGGATAAATCCAGTCTCTCTGCTCGGACGGAGCCTGGTCATGGGATTTGGCAGCGGGGCGCTGCTGATCCTCGCGCTGTTTTTATTTGATCTACTGGTCGTTGAGCATGGCTGGTGCGGGCATCTTTGCCCACTGGGTGCGCTGTATAGCGTGGTGGGGAGTAAAGGTGCATTAACCGTTTCGGCAAAAGAACGTAACAGATGTAACCGCTGTATGGATTGTTTTCATGTTTGCTCGGAACCGCATGTGCTACGTGCGCCGGTGCTGGATGAGCAAAGTCCGGTGCAGGTAACCAGCCGCGATTGCATGGCCTGCGGTCGCTGTGTGGATGTCTGTTCTGAGGATGTTTTTACAATAACAACACGATGGAGTTCGGGAGCGAAATCATGAAAAGCCATGACCTGATTAAAGCGCTGAGTCAATGGACGGCTGCGCTGGCCCTGGTAGTCAGTGGGGCCGTTTGGGCTGCAAACGGAGTGGATCTGAGTCAGTCACCAGAAGTCTCAGGGACACAAGAAGGGGCGATTCGCATGCCGAAAGAGCAAGTGCGTATGCCGCTGAACTATGTGAATCAGCCGCCGATGGTTCCGCACAGCGTTGAAGGGTATCAGGTGACGACTAACACAAACCGCTGCCTGCAATGTCACGGTGTGGAAAGCTATCGCACCACCGGTGCGCCGCGCATCAGTCCGACGCACTTTATGGACAGCGACGGTAAGGTATTGGCTGAAGTCGCGCCGCGTCGTTATTTCTGCCTGCAATGTCACGTACCGCAGGCTGACGCCGCGCCGATTGTTGAAAATACCTTCACCCCCTCGAAAGGTTACGGGAAATAAGAGGTCATTATGGAAAATTCTAACCGTAAACCAGGCTGGATTAAGCGCGTCTGGCAATGGTGGCGTCGCCCCAGCCGTCTGGCGCTCGGCACGCTGTTGTTAATCGGCTTTGTGGGCGGCATTATTTTCTGGGGCGGCTTTAATACCGGTATGGAAAAGGCCAATACAGAAGAGTTCTGCATTAGCTGTCACGAAATGCGCAATACGGTGTACCAGGAATACATGGAAACCGTACACTACAACAACCGTAGTGGTGTGCGAGCGACTTGCCCTGATTGCCACGTCCCACATGAGTGGGGTCCGAAAATGATTCGTAAGATCAAGGCCAGTAAAGAGCTGTACGCGAAAGCACTGGGGCTGATAGATACACCGCAGAAATTTGAAGACCATCGTTTAACGATGGCGCAAAATGAGTGGCGGCGTATGAAAGATAACAATTCGCAAGAGTGTCGAAACTGTCACAACTTCGAGTTTATGGATTTAACCGCCCAGAAAGGCGTTGCGGCCAAAATGCACGACCAGGCCGTGAAAGACGGGCAAACCTGTATTGACTGTCATAAAGGGATAGCGCACAAACTGCCTGATATGCGCGAAGTCAAACCGGGATTTTAACAGGATGTAGATAACCAGGTATGCTTGAAGCCAGAGAATTACTTTGCGAGCGGGATGACAGAATACTGTTCAGCGATTTGTCATTTCGCGTCAACGCAGGGGAATGGGTACAAATTACCGGCAGCAACGGCGCAGGAAAAACCACTTTGCTGCGGTTACTTACCGGGCTGGCGCGTCCCGATGCAGGGGAGGTTTGCTGGCAAGAGCAACCGCTGCATCACGTGCGGGACAGCTACCATCAACAACTGCTGTGGATCGGACATCAGCCGGGGATAAAAACCCGGCTTTCGGCGTTGGAAAACCTGCGTTTCTTCCACCATGACGGCGACGTCGCACAGTGTCTGGCTGCGCTTGCGCAGGCGGGGCTTGCCGGATATGAAGATATCCCGGTGAATCAACTCTCCGCCGGACAACAGCGGCGCGTGGCACTGGCCCGTTTGTGGCTGACCCGCGCCCGGCTGTGGATCCTCGACGAACCCTTTACCGCCATTGATGTGAACGGCGTTGAGCGACTGACTCAGCGTATGGCGCAGCATACGGAGCAGGGCGGTATTGTTATTCTCACCACCCACCAACCGCTCAATGTAGAGACCGATAAAGTGCGACGTATTGCGCTGACCAGCGAGAGGGCAACGCAATGATGTGGCGAATCTTCCGTTTAGAACTACGAGTTGCGTTTCGTCATAGTGCGGAAATCGCCAATCCTTTATGGTTCTTCCTGATTGTTATTACGCTGTTCCCGCTGAGCATTGGGCCGGAGCCGCAACTGCTGGCGCGTATTGCGCCGGGCATCATCTGGGTTGCGGCGCTGCTGGCGTCGTTGCTGGCGCTGGAGCGCCTGTTTCGTGATGATCTGCAGGACGGCAGCCTTGAGCAACTGATGCTGCTGCCGCTGCCGCTGCCGGCAGTGGTGCTGGCGAAAGTGATGGCGCACTGGGTCGTGACCGGCCTGCCGCTGCTAATCCTCTCGCCGCTGGTGGCGTTGCTGCTGGGCATGGATATGTACGGCTGGAAAATTATGGCGCTGACCTTGTTACTCGGGACGCCGACGCTGGGCTTCCTCGGCGCGCCGGGCGTGGGGTTGACGGTGGGCTTAAAGCGCGGCGGCGTGCTGTTAAGCGTGCTGGTACTTCCGCTCACCATACCCTTACTGATTTTTGCGACCGCGGCGATGGATGCGGCTTCCATGCACTTACCGGTTGAAGGGTACATGGCGATTCTGGGCGCGTTGCTGGTCGGCAGCGCCACGCTAAGCCCGTTTGCCACAGCTGCGGCGTTACGGATCAGCGTGCAGTAGCGCAGTTGAGATATGCAGGCCGGGCAAGGTGCTCCGGCACAATGGATATTAATTTACGGAGTCTGGTGACTGAACTATGTGGAAAACACTTCATCAATTGGCGATGCCTCCTCGGCTCTATCAGATCTGCGGCTGGTTTATCCCGTGGCTGGCGATTGCCAGCGCGGTGGTACTGATAACCGGGTTGATCTGGGGCTTTGGCTTCGCGCCTGCGGATTATCAGCAGGGGCAGAGCTATCGCATTATTTATCTGCACGTTCCGGCGGCAATCTGGTCGATGGGTATTTATGCATCGATGGCCGTTGCCGCGTTTATTGGCCTGGTCTGGCAGATGAAAATGGCCAATCTGGCGCTGGCCGCGATGGCACCCATTGGTGCCGTGTTTACCTTTATTGCGCTGGTGACGGGCTCTGCATGGGGCAAACCGATGTGGGGTACCTGGTGGGTCTGGGATGCCCGACTCACCTCTGAACTGGTGCTGCTGTTTCTCTACGTTGGCGCCATTGCGCTGTGGCATGCCTTTGACGACCGCCGTCTGGCTGGTCGCGCTGCCGGCATTCTGGTGCTGATTGGCGTGGTCAACTTGCCGATTATTCACTACTCGGTCGAGTGGTGGAATACGCTGCATCAGGGGTCGACCCGTATGCAGCAGAGTATCGATCCGGCAATGCGCGCGCCGCTGCGTCTGGCGATCGTCGGCTACCTGTTACTGTTTGTCACGCTGGCGCTGATGCGCATGCGTAACCTGATTTTGATGATGGAAAAACGCCGCCCGTGGGTGAGCGAACTGATCTTAAAAAGAGGCCGCCAATGACCCCTGCATTTGCATCATGGAGTGATTTTTTCGCGATGGGCGGTTACGCCTTGTATGTCTGGCTGGCTGTGGCGATGAGCATTGTCCCGCTGGTGGCGCTGGTGCTGCATTCTGCGTTACAGCATCGTGCAATCTTACGCGGTGTCGCGCAGCAGCGGGCGAGAGAAGCGCGCATGCGTGCGGCGCAAGTGCAACGGGAGGCGGCGTGAATATTCGACGTAAAAATCGGTTATGGATAGCCTGCGCGGTCCTGGCAGGTCTGGCTTTGACCATTTCGCTGGTGCTCTACGCGCTGCGTTCCAATATCGATCTGTTCTATACGCCGGGAGAGATACTCTACGGTAAGCGCGAAACGCAGCAAATGCCTGAAGTCGGCCAGCGCCTGCGCGTGGGCGGTATGGTTATGCCTGGCAGCGTAAAGCGCGATCCGCAGTCGCTGAAGGTGAATTTCAGCATCTATGACGCCGAAGGTGTGGTGGATGTCACCTATGAAGGCATTCTGCCGGATCTGTTCCGCGAAGGGCAGGGCGTCGTCGTTCAGGGCGAACTGGACGGGGGAAATCATGTGCAGGCCAAAGAAGTGCTTGCTAAACATGATGAAAATTACACCCCGCCGGAAGTCGAAAAAGCGATGCAGGAAAACCACCGTCGCCCGGAAAGTGTTTATAAGGATAAAACGTCATGATGCCTGAAATTGGCAATGCGCTGTTGTGCCTTGCGCTTGGCGTTGCATTACTGCTGTCGGTCTATCCGCTGTGGGGCGTAGCGCGCGGCGACGTGCGGATGATGGTCTCCGCGCGTCCCTTTGCCTGGGTACTGTTTATCTGTGTGATGGGGGCGTTCCTGATTCTGGTCAACGCCTTCGTGGTTAATGACTTTACCGTGACCTACGTCGCCAGCAACTCCAACACCCAGCTTCCGGTCTGGTATCGGGTGGCGGCGACGTGGGGGGCGCATGAAGGCTCGTTGCTGCTGTGGGTGCTGCTGATGAGCGGCTGGACGTTCGCCGTTGCGGCGTTCAGCCAGCGCATGCCGCTGGATATCGTCGCCCGCGTGCTGGCAGTCATGGGAATGGTCAGCGTCGGTTTCCTGCTATTTATTCTGTTTACCTCCAACCCGTTTGCCCGCACGTTGCCGAACTTCCCGATTGAAGGACGTGACCTGAACCCGCTGTTGCAGGATCCGGGGCTGATTTTCCATCCGCCGCTGCTGTACATGGGGTATGTCGGCTTCTCGGTCGCTTTTGCGTTTGCGATTGCTGCGCTGATGAGTGGACGACTGGACAGCACATTCGCCCGTTTTTCGCGTCCGTGGACGCTGGCGGCGTGGGTGTTTCTGACGCTGGGCATTGTGCTCGGTTCGGCCTGGGCCTATTACGAGCTGGGCTGGGGCGGCTGGTGGTTCTGGGATCCGGTTGAAAACGCCTCGTTTATGCCATGGCTGGTGGGAACGGCGCTGATGCACTCGTTGTCGGTAACCGAACAGCGCGCCAGCTTTAAAGCCTGGACGCTGCTGCTGTCAATCTGCGCATTCTCACTTTGTCTGTTAGGTACTTTCCTGGTGCGCTCCGGCGTACTGGTGTCGGTGCATGCTTTCGCCTCCGATCCGTCGCGCGGGATGTTTATTCTGGCCTTTATGGTGCTGGTAATTGGCGGCTCCCTGCTGCTGTTTGCGGTGCGCGGTCACAAGGTTCGCTCACGGGTGAACAACGCGCTGTGGTCGCGTGAATCACTGCTGCTGGGGAATAACGTCCTGCTGATTGCCGCCATGCTGGTGGTGCTACTGGGCACGCTGCTGCCGCTGGTGCACAAACAGCTGGGGCTGGGCAGCATTTCGATTGGCGAGCCGTTTTTCAACACCATGTTCACCTGGCTGATGGCGCCGTTCGCACTGTTGTTGGGGATTGGGCCATTAGTGCGCTGGGGCCGTGACCGACCGCGTAAACTGAAAACGTTATTGCTTATCGCGTTTGTCACCACCCTTGTTCTGTCGCTGCTGCTGCCGTGGCTGCTAGAGGATCGCATTGCCGCCATGACAGTGGTGGGGCTGGCGATGGCGTGCTGGATATTCGTACTGGCGATGTCCGAAGCGTTCCTGCGTATTTCCCGTGGGACAAAGCTGACGCCAAGCTATTGGGGCATGGTATCGGGTCACGTCGGGCTGGCAATTACCATTGTTGGTATTGCCTTTAGCCAGAACTACAGCGTTGAACGCGATGTGCGCATGAAAGCGGGTGATAGCGTTAGTATCCATAACTATCAGTTCACTTTCCGCGAAGTGAAAGATATTACCGGGCCAAACTACCGGGGCGGCGTTGCCATTATTGGCGTTACCCGAGACGGTAAGCCGGAAGCCACGCTGCATGCGGAAAAACGCTTCTATAACAGCACCAGTTCGATGATGACCGAAGCGGCAATTGACGGAGGATTCACGCGCGATCTGTACGCTGCGCTGGGTGAAGAACTTGATAATGGCGCATGGGCTGTACGCCTGTACTACAAACCGTTTATTCGCTGGATTTGGGCCGGAGGATTGCTGATGGCGCTGGGCGGGTTGTTCTGCCTGTTTGATCCACGCTATCGCCAGCGGACGCGTCCTCGCGCCGCGGTGCAAAAAAATGCGTCGGAGGCTGTATGAAGCGCAACGCACTGTTAATTCCGTTTATTATTTTTCTCATCATTGCGGCGGCGCTGTTGTGGCAGCTCGCGCGTAACGCTCAGGGGGACGATCCCACTAATCTGGAATCGGCGCTGATCGGCAAACCTGTTCCGACATTCCGCCTGGAGTCACTGGAAAATCCGGGTCAGCACTATCAGGCCGATGTGCTGACGCAGGGCAAACCGGTATTGCTGAACGTCTGGGCGACCTGGTGCCCGACCTGTCGCGCCGAGCATCAGTATCTGAATCAGCTGTCTGCGCAAGGCGTGCGGGTAGTGGGTCTGAACTATAAAGATGATCGTCAGAAAGCCATTGTCTGGCTCAAAGAGCTGGGTAATCCTTACTCATTAAGTCTGTTTGACGGCGACGGTATGCTCGGTCTGGATCTTGGCGTGTACGGTGCTCCGGAGACGTTCCTGATCGACGGCAAAGGCATTATTCGCTATCGCCATGCCGGCGATCTGAACGCCCGGGTGTGGGAGAGCGAGATCAAACCGTTATGGGACAAGTACAGTAAGGAGGCTGCGCAATGAGATTTTTACTGGGCCTGCTAATGCTGGTTATCTCGGGATCCGCGCTTGCGACTATCGACGTGATGCAGTTTAAGGACGAAGCGCAGGAGCAGCAGTTTCGCCAGCTTACTGAACAACTGCGTTGTCCTAAATGCCAGAACAACAGCATTGCCGATTCTAACTCGATGATTGCCACCGACCTGCGTCAGAAAGTGTACGAACTAATGCAGGAAGGAAAAAGCCAGAAAGAAATTGTCGATTACATGGTGGCGCGCTACGGCAACTTCGTCACGTACGATCCGCCGTTAACGCCGCTCACCGTGCTGCTGTGGGTGATGCCGGTGGTAGCGATTGGTCTGGGGGGCTGGATTATTTTCGCCCGTACTCGCCGACGCGTTCGGGTGAAACAGGAAGAGTTTCCTGACGATGTTATTCCGAATGGCAAGCGCGGTGGATTCGGGTTGTTTGTGCCTGGTATCGTGGTGGCGCTGGTGGTTGGCGCAGTAAGCTATTACCAAACCGGCAGCTATAAGCAGGTTCAGGTCTGGCAGCAGGCCACTGCTCAGGCTCCGGCGTTGCTGGAGCGGGCGTTGGATCCGAAAGCGGAACCGCTCAATGAAGAAGATATGGCGCGTCTGGCGCTGGGGCTGCGCACGCGTTTACAAGCCGATCCCGCAAATGTTGAAGGCTGGATCATGCTTGGACGCATTGGCATGGTACTCGGTAACGCCAGTACGGCCACTGAAGCCTATGCCAATGCCTATCGACTGGATCCTAAAAATAGCGATGCGGCGCTGGGCTATGCGGAAGCGCTGACCCGTTCTTCCGATCCTGATGATAACCGTCGGGGAGGGGAGCTGTTACGCCAACTGGTGCGTGGCGAACATGCCAACGTGCGGGTTCTCAGCATGTACGCTTTCAACGCCTTTGAACAGCAGCGCTTCGGCGAGGCGGTTGCGGCGTGGGAGATGATGCTGAAACTATTACCTGCCAACGATACCCGTCGGGCGGTAATAGAACGAAGCATTAAGCAGGCAATGGAGCAGCTAACGCCGCAGGAGAAATAAGTATCCAGAATAGCCCCGATAGCGCTTCGCATATCGGGGCTATCCGGCCTCTTCAGGGATTACTGCATTCCACGCGTTTGTAAAAACAGGATAGTGGCAGCAACGCGAGAGCGCACATTGAGTTTGCGCAGCAGGTTGCGAATATGCACTTTCACAGTCTGTTCGGAAATATTCAGCACTGATGCAATCTGTTTGTTCGACAGCCCCTGAGCCAGTTCATGCAATACATCCAGTTCACGTTCGGTGAGAATGCTGAAGGGATCTTCTTGTGCGCCAAACAGATCGCGTTCGCGCAGATATTCGCTGACGCGTGTGCTAAAAGCTTTACCGCCTTTGGCGCCGCTGCGAATGGCCTCCAGCAAGACTTCAGGATCGCTGTCTTTGAGTAAATAACCATCCGCGCCGGCATCAATTAAGGCGTACACATCGCTGGCGGCATCCGAGACGGTAAGAATAATAATTTGCGCGGTGACGCCATCCCGGCGCAGCGCGTTCAGGGTGTCCAGTCCGCTCATGCCTTTCATATTGAGATCCAGCAGGATCACATCCAGGTCCAGACGGTTAGCCAGATCGATAGCGCTGGCACCGTCGCCTGCTTCCGCGACTACGTTAAATGCGGGATCCAGTTGCAATAATTGACTAATTCCTCGCCGCATTAGTGGGTGGTCGTCGACAATCAGCACCCGAAAAGGCGTTGCTTCAGGCATACTATTCTCCTGAGTTTTTATTAGTATCATTATTGTTTTCAGCGCATCACTCGTCTAGTTTCATCGCGCTGATGAGAGGGTAAATTTTACCCCAATTTGTGCATGGGTAAGTAGTAAAACCTGTGCTAAAGGCCGGGGTAATAATAAGGAACGTGGAATCGCGGGCATAAAAAAACCAACCATGAAGGTTGGTTTTTCTGGGATTTTTGGTCGGCACGAGAGGATTTGAACCTCCGACCCCCGACACCCCATGACGGTGCGCTACCAGGCTGCGCTACGTGCCGACGCTATGGCTGCTAATACTACTGCTTTCCGCTGCGAATGCAAGGGGAAGCATCGCTAAGTGATTTATAATTAATCAGTTAGCAATAAATCGTTTCTCATCCGTCAGAACCTGTAGCAGCAGGCTTAGCTGCGGTTTCTGATCTTTTATTTTTTCGCCGCGTAAATCATAGGTCTGATAATTACCGTTGTTGTTCAGCACCAGCGTCATCTCTGGCGTCGTAACTGCCATCGTGCTGCCGTCGGCGGCGGTAACCCAGTAATGGCGGCGGTTTGCATTGAACAGATCCTGCCCCTGCGAGTATTCGTTAGCAGGCGTGCTGACGTGCAGCAGGCGCTGCATGAGCGTTGTCATCAGGTCTGTATGATCGGTCAGGCTATTGATGCGTTGGGCAGGCGTTCCCGGCCAGTGAATAACCAGCGGAACCTGCAGATGACCGCGCGACCAGGCAAAATTGTTCTCTTCCTGAGTCAGCGGCACGCCCCGACCTGCGGTAATAATCACCACCGTGTTGTTCAGTTTACCGGAGTCGCGCAGGGCACTAAGAATACGGTTAATATTGGCATCCACATCCTGAGCGGCGCTGGCATAGCGTTTGGCAAAGTTCTTCTGGTTGCTGTTATCAAGGTTCGTCCCGTTAAAGGAGACCCACGAGAACCAGCGGTTATCTTCCTGCGCGTAGCGTCCCAGCCAGTTAATCCACTGGCTTGCGGTTTGTTCGTCAGATTGCGTTTGTACGCTTGGCATGGAGAAGTCTGACAGCAGCGCCTGGCGATACAGCGGGCTGGTAAAGCCATCCGAGGAGAATAGCCCTAACTGGTAACCCTGCTGGTTCAGTGCAGTAATCAGCGCCGCAGGCGTACGGGTCGACAAAATGCCGTCCATGTAGCTTGGCGAGACACCATAGAACAGGCCAAAGATGCCGTTATCCGTGGTGTTGCCTGAGCTCATGTGACGCGTAAACGAGATATTCTGCCCGGCGAATACAGCCAGCGCAGGCATCTGTTTTTCAAAGCGTGAGTAGTTCAGACCGTCGACGGTAATCAGCAGCACGTTCTGACCGGTGCCCATATCGCGATAGCGCAGTTCGCTGAGCGGGTACTGCACGGAAACCGCTTCCGGATTGCCCTGTTCGATCAGGCGTCGCTGATACTCTTGCGCATCCAGCAGACCATGTTTTTCCAGGAATTTGCGTGCCGTCATCGGGTAGGAGAGCGGCAGATTCGCACGCTGCATGGTAATCGGGCGATAAAAATTGGCATCCGCCCAGATATACACCACGTGCGAGGCGATAAAGGAAACGAAGAAGAATGCTGCTAACGGTTTGGCAAAATGGCGACGACGCGTCAGGCTGCGCAGCTTTTGCCAGCTCCAGGTTGCAAACAGCATTTCAATTAACAGAATAACCGGTACGCTGATAAACATCAGTTGCCAGTCACGCGCCGCTTCATTCTGGTCTGGGTTGATGACCAGTTCCCAGACGATCGGATTGAGATGCAGGTGGAAGCGGGTAAAAACTTCGCTGTCGATTAGCAACAGCGTCATGCCAGCCGTCGCCAGAATAGCTGATAAGAATCGCATCAGCCTCTGGGACATGACGATAAACGTCAGGGGAAACAGGATCAGCAGATAGGTGGCGAACACCAGAAAGCTAAAATGCCCGACAACGCTCAGGTAGGAATAAACACGACCTGCAAGGGTTGTCGGCCAGTCGGCGACAAACAGGTAACGGCTACCGAGCACCATGGCCAACAGAATGTTGAACAAGGCAAACCAGTGCCCCCAGCTAACCATCTGGGAGACTTTCTCACGGTAGCGTTGACGATGAGTTACCATAAACTGTTGTTCGTTTCCCCGGAGCAGGCTCTTAATGCGCTTGGTCGTCGTTTACCGAAGACTGCAATGCGCGGGCAAAAGAGTTGGCAATCGCCTGGCGCTGGGCCGGTGCGATGCTTGTATTGATAAGGTTAGTCACCATATTTCCCAGTACCATCAGGGAAAGGTCGGTCGGCGCCTTATGTTTTTCCAGTACGTTGAGCATCTCATTCAGCAGTTGTTCAACGTGTTCGTCACTATAGCGGGAAATTTGTGGCATAAATCGAAATCAGTCTGTTCATGAAAGGGCAACATATTACCGTACAGACAGTTTTTTTTCTGCTTTTTTATCTTCTATTGCGTCACTGCCCGGCAGGTGGTTGAATACCGCCCGGTCTAAAAGGAGAGTTTATCATGAGTCTGGATATCAACCAGATTGCCCTGCACCAGCTTATCAAACGTGACGAGCAGAACCTTGAGCTGGTCTTGCGCGATTCATTACTGGAACCGACAGCGACCGTTGTCGATATGATGGCTGAGTTGCATCGGGTGTACAGCGCCAAGAATAAAGCTTATGGCCTGTTTAGCGCAGAGAGTGAACTGGCGCAAACGCTGCGTTTACAGCGTCAGGGCGAAGAGGATTTTCTGGCCTTTAGTCGTGCAGCGACTGGGCGCTTGCGAGACGAACTGGCGAAATATCCTTTTGCTGATGGCGGCATTGTCCTGTTCTGCCATTACCGCTATCTGGCGGTAGAGTATCTGCTGGTCGCCGTGCTGAACAATTTAAGCAGTATGCGCGTCAATGAAAATCTGGATATCAACCCGACGCACTATCTGGATATCAATCATGCGGATATCGTGGCGCGTATTGATTTAACCGAGTGGGAAACCAACCCGGAGTCCACGCGCTATCTGACGTTCCTGAAAGGGCGGGTAGGGCGCAAAGTCGCCGATTTCTTTATGGACTTCCTGGGTGCCAGCGAGGGGCTTAACGCCAAAGCGCAAAACCGCGGCCTGTTGCAGGCGGTCGATGACTTTACCGCCGAGGCGCAACTCGATAAAGCAGAACGCCAGAACGTGCGTCAGCAGGTGTACAGCTACTGTAACGAGCAACTGCAGGCCGGTGAAGAGATCGAGTTGGAGTCGCTGTCCAAAGAGCTTTCCGGCGTCAGTGAAGTCAGCTTCAGCGAATTTACCGCTGATAAAGGCTACGAACTGGAAGAGAGCTTCCCGGCAGATCGCAGCACGCTGCGCCAGTTAACCAAATTTGCCGGAAGCGGCGGCGGGTTAACCATCAACTTCGACGCCATGTTACTGGGTGAGCGTATTTTCTGGGATCCAGCCACAGATACTTTGACCATCAAAGGTACGCCGCCGAACCTGCGCGATCAGCTACAGCGTCGTACCTCGGGCGGGAAATAAAGCCGTTTGCCGGATGGGGGCGTTAACGCCTTATCCGGCTTGCGTGATTCATCTTTACCGCCAACAAAATCCCATAAAAAAACCCCGCCGAGGCGGGGTTTTTCTTTCAACTTGTAAGCGATTACGCGCGAACGAAGTCGATGTGTGCCAGCTTCGGCTTGAACGGGTGACGCTGTACAGCCTGAGCTTTAACTTTCACTTCTTTACCGTCAACAACGATGGTCAGAACTTCGCTGTAGAATTCAGCTTTAGCTTGCATGTTCATAACTGCATCGTGATCCAGTTCGATAGCAACCGGGGCTTCTGCGCCACCATAGATGATTGCCGGGAACTTGTTAGCGGCACGCAGGCGGCGGCTCGCACCCTTACCCTGCTCTTTACGTACTTCAGCGTTGATAGTAAACATTTAAATCTCTCTTTAATAATTCCTGCTACAGGCGACCCAGCAACAGGTAAGTGATCTGCTTTGCGTATGCAAAAGCGGGCGAGATTCTATACTTAAACGGCTGGTACATCAATCAAAAGTACGATTAACCGCGTAATTCATGTGCCCGACGATAGCGTCCTTCATAATCGAAGACCTTTTCACGGACCTGCCAGTACTGACCTTTCATACGCGCCACCACGAAATCAGGATGACGTAACAGCGCCTGCTGGGCGAGGATATCGGCGGCGGTTATCCAGCGTAAGGGAATGCCGGGCGTTCGGGTGTGCGGGCGAATAAACAGTTGCTCGAAAGCCGTACGTTGCGCGGGAGTATGCAGGCGAAAGCGTTCGCTAACGTCGGCACCATCTTCATCGTAATAGGTGATTTTTAGCCATTCGCCTTTTTCATCCTGGCCGTTTTGTAACACCATGCCGCTACAGCGCAGGACCAGCGCATCTTTGAGCCTGAGCGCGGCTTTCAGCATGTCATCCGGGTCAACCAGCACCGTGTCGCACTCCCGACAACGGCGGGCGGCGATATCATTTTCCGCGTTGCATTGTGGGCAGTTTTTAAAACGAAAACGAAAATCGCACTGTTCGCGATGGCCGTCATCATCTTCAAACCACCCCTGACAGCGGCGGCCAAAGTGTTCAATCAGCGTGCCGTCTGCCGTTGTTTTGCCCCAGAAGGTGTTTGCAAACCCGCAGGTGGGACAGAACACCTGCACCGGAACGTTATCGCTTTTCCCTTTCGGCGCCCCCACTTCCGGCGCGTAAAGATCGTGCGGGTTACCGGCATAATCGAGGATCAGACAGTCGGTTTTACCCGGTGCCAGGCGCAGGCCGCGACCGACAATTTGTTGGTAAAGGCTAACTGACTCCGTCGGGCGCAGAATGGCGATAAGGTCGACGTGCGGGGCATCGAAGCCAGTGGTCAGGACCGACACATTCACCAGATAGCGAAAGCGCTGGGCTTTGAACTCTTCAATCAGCACATCACGCTCAGCGCCAGGCGTGTCTCCGGTGATTAGCGCGGCATCGTCAGCAGGCAGCAGGCCCAGAATTTCTTTGGCGTGCTCCACTGTGGCGGCGAAAATCATCACCCCTTTGCGCGTCTGGGCAAACTCGACAATCTGGCTGATGATATGCGGCGTTATTCGCTGCTGCTTTTTCAGTTCCTGATTCAGGTCCGTTTCGCTAAACAGGCCGTTACTCTGCGCCTGCAGGCGGCTGAAGTCATACTGCACTACCGGCATGTCGAGGCGTTCTGGCGGCGTCAGGTAGCCGTGTTTAATCATGTAACGCAACGGTAATTCATAAATGCAGTCACGAAACAGCGCTTTTTCATCGCCGCGCACCATACCGTGATAATGAAAGTGATAAATCCAGCCTTTGCCCAAACGAAAAGGAGTGGCAGTAAGCCCGAGCAGGCGTAAGTGGGGATTTACTTTGGTCAGGTGAGTGAGGATTTGCTGATATTGACTCTCGTCGTCATCACCAATACGGTGACATTCATCGACGATAAGCAGCGAGAATTCTCCCTGAAAGGCGTCAAGATTACGCGCCACCGACTGTACGCTGCCAAATACCACTTTCCCGTGGCTCTCTTTACGCTTCAGTCCTGCGGCAAAAATATCGGCTTCCAGCCCCAACGCGCGATATTTGGCATGGTTTTGCGCGACCAGTTCTTTAACGTGCGCCAGTATCAGCACGCGACCACGCGCCACGCGGGCCAGTTCAGCAATCACCAGGCTTTTTCCTGCACCGGTTGGCAGGACGATAACCGCTGGCGTGCGGTGGTGGCGGAAATGGTTGAGCGTGGCATCCACGGCTTCTTTTTGGTACGGGCGAAGAGTAAAAATCATGGGCTCATTAAGGTAAGCAGCAACAATGTATAGTATGCCATGAATCATTTCCCTTGAGGGATGGTGTAACGCCGCTATACTGGGCGGATAATCGTCCCACTTTTCGGGCGCAATCCCGCTTCTTGTTTTTTACAGGCAAAAATCACACTCATGCGACTTGATAAATTTATCGCTCAGCAACTCGGCGTCAGCCGCGCTATTGCCGGGCGTGAGATCCGTGCTAACCGCGTTACCGTCGACGGTGAAATCGTCAAAAACAGTGCCTTTAAGCTGCTGCCAGAACACGACGTAGAATATGACGGCAATTCCCTGATTCAACAAAATGGCCCGCGCTATTTTATGCTGAATAAACCTCAGGGCTATGTTTGCTCAACGGATGACCCGGATCACCCGACAGTGCTCTATTTCCTTGATGAGCCGGTTGCCTACAAATTGCATGCGGCAGGGCGCCTGGATATCGACACCACCGGACTGGTGCTGATGACCGATGACGGACAGTGGTCGCATCGCATCACTTCGCCACGTCACCATTGTGAGAAAACCTATCTGGTAACGCTGGAGTCGCCGGTGGCAGATGACACCGCCGAACAGTTTGCCCATGGCGTACAACTGCATAATGAGAAAGACCTGACCAAACCGGCCGTGCTGGACGTCATTACGCCAACTCAGGTGCGATTGACCATCAGCGAAGGGCGCTATCATCAGGTTAAACGTATGTTTGCCGCCGTCGGTAACCACGTTGTGGAACTGCACCGTGAACGGATTGGTGACATCAAGCTTGATGAGGATCTGGAGCCGGGTGAATACCGTCCATTGACCGAAGAAGAAATCGCCAGCGTTAACTTAACCCCGCGTTAATTTCAGGAGCTAAATGTGACCACCCGGCAGAACTCGTCAATTGCCATTGTCTTTATCCTTGGCTTGTTAGCCATGCTGATGCCGTTGTCGATTGATATGTATCTTCCGGCACTACCTGTTATCTCTGAACAGTTTGGTGTGCCTGCAGGTAGCGCGCAGATGACCCTCAGTACCTATATTCTTGGGTTCGCGGTGGGGCAGTTACTCTATGGTCCAATGGCTGACAGCATTGGGCGCAAGCCGGTGATTCTGGGCGGGACGCTGGTGTTTGCGGCGGCGGCAGTTGCCTGTGCGCTGGCACAAACTATCGATCAACTGATCGTGATGCGTTTCTTCCATGGTCTGGCTGCGGCTGCGGCGAGCGTGGTTATCAACGCCCTGATGCGCGATATCTATCCGAAGGAAGAGTTTTCGCGCATGATGTCCTTTGTCATGCTGGTCACGACAATTGCACCCTTACTGGCACCCATCGTGGGCGGCTGGGTATTGGTATGGCTGAGCTGGCACTACATCTTTTGGATCCTCGCCGTGGCGGCTATTCTGGCGTCGGTGATGATCTTTACGCTGATCAAAGAGACCTTGCCGGTTGAGCGCCGCCAGCCGTTTCGCTTGCGTACTACTCTCGGCAACTTTGCCTCGCTGTTTCGCCACAAGCGTGTACTGAGCTATATGCTGGCCAGTGGGTTTAGTTTTGCCGGGATGTTCTCGTTCCTGAGCGCCGGACCTTTTGTTTACATTGAGATCAACCACGTTTCACCGCAGCATTTCGGCTATTACTTCGCGCTGAACATTGTTTTCCTGTTCGTGATGACCATCATCAACAGCCGCTTTGTTCGTCGGGTTGGGGCGTTGAATATGTTCCGTACTGGCCTGTGGATCCAGTTCGTGATGGCGGGCTGGATGGTCTTTAGCGCGCTGTTCGGGGTTGGTTTCTGGGCGCTGGTGGTGGGCGTTGCGGCGTTTGTTGGCTGCGTGTCGATGGTGTCATCCAACGCCATGGCGGTCATTCTGGATGAATTTCCGCATATGGCGGGAACGGCGTCATCGCTGGCAGGGACGTTCCGTTTTGGCATTGGCGCCATCGTTGGGGCGCTGCTGTCACTGGCGACCTTTAACTCGGCCTGGCCGATGATCTGGTCGATAGCGTTTTGCGCTACCTGCTCAATTCTCTTCTATCTCTACGCCAGTCGCGCCAAAAAACGGTGATCTATTACACAACCTGGGGGCGATAGGGCCTCCAGAGTTGATGTACATCAACCGAAAATCTATCAATTTCCCCGCTTATGTTTATTTTATGTAAAATCAATTTATGTAAAAAGTCACATCATTGTAGTTAAAAAGGTTGAGTTAGATCGCAGAAACGAGTACATATAGCGCGGAAATATGCCAGAACCGTTGAATAAATTTAAATATTTGGTTCGGAAAGCAGCATAAAGTCAGGGTGTAAACGTTTACGAACTGTCTAAAGACGTATTGTCAATAATGTGTTAATATTGATGTAAAATAATTGTGAAGTGATTGTACTTCCAGGGAAAGAAAGTGATGACATTACAACTCTCAATCGTTCATCGTCTGCCACAGTGCTATCGTTGGTCGGTGGGTTTCGCAGGTTCAAAGGTTGAACCGATTCCGCAAAACGGTCAGAGCAATGAGAACAGCCTGGTGGCGCTCAAATTGCTTAGCCCTGATGGTGACAGCGCGTGGTCAGTCATGCATAAACTCAGCCAGGCCCTCAGCGACATTGAGGTACCTTGTTCCGTGTTGGAATGCGAAGGGGAGCCGTGCCTGTTTGTGAATCGTCAGGATGAATTTGCCGCGACCTGCAGACTGAAAAACTTCGGCGTGGCCATCGCAGAGCCGTTTTCAAATAACAATCCGTTTTGAGCGTCAGCTTAGCGCGAGCAGCTGACGCGTATATGCCTGCTGTGGCGCGTTAAATACGTGCTCGCATTGTCCTTGCTCCACGACCTCTCCCTGCCTTAGCACAATAACCTGATGGCATAACGCGCGTACTACGTGCAAATCATGGCTGATAAAGATATAAGCCAGGCGATGCTTTTCCTGTAAAGACTTTAATAACGTCAGGATTTGCGCCTGTACGGTTCTGTCGAGCGACGATGTTGGTTCATCCAGAATGATCAGGGAAGGCTTGAGAATCAAGGCTCTGGCAATGGCTATGCGTTGACGTTGACCGCCGGAAAACTCCGCCGGGTAACGATGCCGCGTTTCGCTATCCAGTCCCACTTCCGCCATTACCGCTTTCACCTGCGCTTCGCGCTGCTCGGCTGACAGGGTTGGCTGATGAACGCGCAGTCCCTCCTCAATAATCTGTAGCACGCTCAGGCGCGGGTTCAGCGAGGAGTTGGGATCCTGAAAAACGACCTGAATGCGGTGACGTACCGGTAACAGCTGGCGGCGATTTAAGGTATGCAGCGCCAGGCCATCGAACACAATGCTTCCCTGTGAGGTGATTAACCTCAGTAGCGCCAGCCCGGTAGTGCTTTTCCCCGATCCTGACTCCCCGACCAGCCCCAGCGTTTCACCGGGGCGGAGGGAAAAACTGACGTTGTTAACCACAACGTTATGGTCCACCACGCGCTTCAGGATACCTTTACGGATGGGGAAGGCAACGCAGAGTTTTTCCACTTCCAGCAATGGCGCTTGCCCGGCAGGTACAGGTACTGGATCGCCGGAAGGTTCGCTGTTTAACAATTTCTGCGTGTAGGGATGCGTTGGCGCAGTGAGCAGCTGTGCCGCTCGATTTTGCTCAACGCACTGGCCGTTTTGCATCACCGCAACGGTATCGGCCAGTTTTTTCACAATGCTGAGGTTGTGGGTGATAAACAGTAATCCCATGTTCAGTTCGCGCTGTAGCTCCCGCAGCAACTGCAGGATTTGCGCCTGTACGGAGACATCCAGCGCGGTGGTCGGTTCATCGGCAATAAGCAGCTCCGGTCGCGTAAGCAGCGCCATAGCGATCATCACGCGCTGGCGTTCGCCGCCGGACAGTTGGTGCGGATAGTCTGCGAGACGTTTGGCCGCCTGACGGATGCCGACGCGATCCAGACAGGTCAGTATTTCTGCCCGCGCGGCCTCCCGACGCATTCCCCGATGCAGCGACAACACTTCATACAGCTGTTTTTCAAGGTTGTGAAGCGGGTTTAGCGACACCATTGGTTCCTGGAAAATCATGGCGATTTTATTCCCGCGAACGCCGCGAAGCGTCTGCTCATCGGCATGAAGCAATGATTCACCATGAAAACGGATGTCGCCGGAAAGGTAGACTGCGGGTGGGGTCGGTAATAACCGTAGAATAGAAAGTGCGGTCACGCTTTTACCCGAACCGGACTCGCCCACCAGCGCCAGAGTTTGCCCGGCTTCAACCCTCAGTGAGAGGGTATTGACCACGGTGCGCACGGACTCCTGTTGGCGAAAACCTACCGATAAATCTTCAATAGCTAACAGCGGTTGTGTCATCTTAAATCGCCTTGTTGGGATCGAACGCGTCGCGTACCGCTTCACCAATAAATATCAGTAGCGATAATAGCAGGGCAACGGAGATGAACGCGGTGATACCAAGCCACGGTGCCTGCAGGTTGTTTTTACCCTGTAACAGGAGTTCTCCCAGCGACGGCGAGCCAAGCGGTAAGCCGAAGCCAAGAAAATCCAGCGAGGTCAGAGTGGTGATCGAGGCGCATAATATAAACGGTAAAAAGGTCAGGGCGGCGACCATCGCATTGGGCAGCATATGGCGCAGAATAATACTGCGATCGCTCACGCCGAGCGCCTGAGCGGCACGAATGTAATCAAAGTTTCGGGTACGTAAAAATTCCGCGCGTACCACGCCAACCAGGCTCATCCAGCCAAACAGCACGGTAATGCCCAGTAGCCACCAGAAGTTTGGCTGGACCACGCTCGACAGCAGTATGATCAAAAACAGCGTTGGCATACCTGACCAAACCTCAATGAATCGTTGCCCCCACAGATCCACCTTACCGCCATAATAGCCCTGGATTGCGCCAGCCATGATCCCCATCACGCTGGAGCACAGGGTTAGCATTAATCCGAACAGGACAGAAATACGTGTGCCGTAGAGGATCCGTGCCAGCACATCACCACCGTTGGCGTCCGTTCCCAGCCAGTTTTGTGCAGAAGGCGGGGAAGGGAAGGGCTTATCAGTGGCAAAGTTAATGCTGGTGGCTCCAAAGCGTATCGGCGCCCACAGGATCCAGCCCCGGTTTTCCAGGCGCTGCTGTAACCACGGATCCTGATAATCAGCCTGGGTCGCCAATGGTCCGCCGAAGTCACTTTCACTGTAGTTTTTGAACAGGGGGAAATACCAGCTACTGTCGTAGCGCACCAGTAGCGGCTTATCATTGGCAATCAGTTCTGAACACAGGCTAAGGCCGAAGAGCAGTAGAAAGATCCACAGCGACCAATAGCCGCGACGGTTATGGCGAAAACGCGCCCAGCGGGCCTGATTGACGGGGCTTAATCGCAACATTAGCGTCCCTCAAAATCAATACGGGGATCGACCAGCGTATAGCTGATGTCGCTGAGGATATTCAGCAGCAGACCGATCAGGGTGAAGATATAGAGCGTGCCAAACATTACCGGGTAGTCACGTGATACGGTGGATTCATAACCCAGTAGTCCCAGACCGTTAAGCGAAAACATCACTTCAATCAGCAGCGAACCGGTAAAAAACATGCTGATAAACGTTGCCGGGAAGCCAGCGATTACCAGCAACATGGCATTGCGAAACACATGTTTCCACAGAATGTTTTTCTCGCTGACCCCTTTGGCGCGCGCGGTGACGACATACTGTTTGCGTACCTCATCCAGAAATGAGTTTTTGGTCAGCATGGTTAGCGCGGCAAAACCCCCAACCACCGTCGCCAGCACTGGCAGGGTAATATGCCAAAGGTAGTCGGTCACTTTCTGATACCAGGGCAGGGAATCAAAATTGGCGGAAACCAGTCCGCGAAGCGGGAACAGGTCGTAATAGCTGCCCCCGGCAAAAAAGACGATCAGTAAAATCGCAAACAAAAAGGCCGGTATGGCATAGCCAATAATAATGAATGCGCTGCTCCAGACATCAAATCGGCTGCCGTTGTGAACGGCTTTGCGGATCCCAAGCGGTATCGACACCAGATAGATAATGAGCGTACTCCATAGCCCCAGCGTGACGGAAACAGGCAGGCTGTCTTTGATAAGCGTCAGCACTGAGGCGCTACGAAACAGGCTGTCGCCGAAATCGAAACGAATATAGTCCCAGAGCATTTTAAAATAACGCTCATGAATGGGCTTATCGAACCCGTAACGGCGAGTGATTTCGGCGATCACTTCCGGGTCAAGACCACGGCCACCTCGGTAATTACTGTCGCTGATATTGCCTACGCCGGTTTGCGCGTGGCTGGCGCGAATGCCTTCACTACCCGCGCCGGGTAATGCCCCGCTTTGTCCGAACTCAATAGCGGCGACGGCCTGCTCAACCGGACCACCGGGGGCAATCTGCACGATAAAAAAGTTGATGGTGATGATGGCCCAAAGCGTTGGGATCACCAGTAGCAGACGTCGAATCAGATAAGCGCCCATTTAGTCTCCCTGCCGTCTGGCTGCTGGCAGTTTCGCCGCTTTGTTAACGTCGTACCACCAGTTGTCGAGACCAATGGTATAAATGGGGCGAATAGCTGGATGCGAAAACTTATCCCACCAGGCGATGCGATCCTCTGCCATAAACCACATCGGCAACATGTAGTAGTTCCAGGTTAATACCCTGTCCAGTGCCCGACCGAGTGGGATTAGTTTGGCTTTATCACCCTGCGCCGCGATGATTTGGTTGATCAGTTTATCAATCACTGGGCTTTGCACGCCCGGGGCGTTATAGCTGGAGTCAATATATTCAGAGGCCCAGAGAATTTGCAGGTCCGAACTTGGCCACGGCATTGCGCGATACAATCTCGGCATCATGTCATAGTCACGACTGCGCAGCCGGTTTGTGATTTGTGAGTTATCAACCTGGCGGATGTTCATTGTAATGCCTAAGCGCTGCAGGTTGTGCTGGAACGGCAGCACCCACTGACTGTTACTGCCCGCCGGGAGCAACAGTTCAAAGCTCAGAGGTTTACCGTTGGCGCTGTTTACGCGCTGTTGTCCCTTAAGTACCCATCCGGCCTGCTCCAGCAAGGCATCGGCTTTCAACAGGTTGTCACGATCGTAGCCATCGCCTTTTGATTTCGGCGGCTGATAAATTTGGCTGAAGACCTCAGGGGGGAGATCTTTTTTCAAGGGCGCAAGTATTACCAGTTCATCTGCATCGGGGTAATTTTTAGCGGCATACTCGGTATTCTGAAAATAGCTGTTGGTCCGGCTCCAGGCGTTATAGAACAGAGCTTTATTCATCCATTCAAAATCAAATGCCAGGGTGATGGCTTCTCGCACCCGTCGGTCGCTGAACACCGGGCGCTGAATATTAAACGCCAGCCAACGCGTATCCTGGGCGGATTCGTTTTTTTGCTCATCTTTGATGATGTAATGATTCGCGAAATTTTTACCGGTATAACGTGTCGCCCAGTTTTTGGCATCGTTTTCAAGACGCAGGTCAAACGCTCCGGCCTTAAACGCTTCAAAGGCGACGTTGTCATCCAGATAGTAGTCGTAGCGGATGGTATCAAAGTTCCAGCGCCCACGGTTGACGGGCAGATTAGCGGCCCAATAATCTTTGACGCGAGAATAGACAATGTACTGACCCATCTTCCATTTCGTGATGCGATAAGGACCGCTGGCGAGCGGAGGCGATGATAAGGGATCGCTGAGCTTATGATCTTTCCAGTACTTCTCTGGCATCACGGGTAATGAAAACAGGCTGAGCATGTCCTCTTTACCCGGTTTGGCTAATTCAATACGTACGGTTAATGGCGCGATCGCTTTTACCGTTGTTCCCTTGTAGACCAGGCGAAATTGCGGCACGCCTTCAGTCATAAATTTGTGGAAGGTGAATGCGACATCGCTGGCAGTAATGGGTGAGCCATCGTGAAAACGCGCTCGCGGATTGATGGCGATTTCTACCCAGGAATAGTCATCAGCATAGCGTGCGCTGTCGGCGATGAGCGGATAATAGCTGCCAGGTTCATCGTCAGAGGTAGTAAACAGCGTATCGTAAAGCGTTTCGGTACGTGCTCCGGGATTACCGCGCATCGCATAGCGGTTGAAGTTATCGAACGTGCCGATGGCGGAGAGGGTGATTTGCCCGCCTTTGGGGGCCGCAGGGTTGACGTAATCAAAGTGATTAAAGTTAAACGCGTACTTCGGTTCGCCCAGTACGGCAAAAGCATAGCTTTCTTTGATGGACTGCGCCTCAGCGCTAAACCCGATGAGGGCGATAAACAGCAGCAATACGCGAGGGATCATTAAAAGCGATTTCCTTTTCCTGCCACAACCCGACGGGCATCATGCCTGAAAGATAAGGGATGTGGCGGCGAGTGAGAGTATATGATTCGCATACTGCGATCACCACGTCGGCTTATTGGGCTGCGCCATCCAACGCACGAAATCAGCAAGTTTTAATGGTCGGCTAATCCAGTATCCCTGGAAAAAATGCACTCCACGATCGCGCAGCCAACGGGCTTGCTCAGGCGTTTCAACCCCTTCAGCAACCGTCAGCATATTAAGACGCTTAGAGAGTGTCAACACGGCGTCCAGAACCGGAGAGGTCAGGGTCTCTGTTCCAATGGCGTTAATAAACCCGCGATCGATTTTCAGGTAGTCAACGGTAAAGCGTTCCAGATAAATCAGCGCGCTATGACCGGTGCCAAAATCATCAATGGCAATTTCAAAACCTGCGGAATGAAGCCATTCAAAAAGCTTTGTGGCCTCGTGTTGATTAAGCATATCCCGTTCGGTGATTTCCAGCACCATCTGGAAATGGTTTGCGGGAAGCGAGGCCTGCAGGTGATGAATGTCGTCTTTAAACGTCTCGCCGTGCAGATGCGTTGGCGCGATATTGATCCCCAATTTTGCTCCAGCGGGTAACACTTTTTGGAGCATCGGTGCGTCCTGGGCTATCAACTTAAAGAGATGCTGGGTCAGCGGGACAATCATTTTCTGGGATTCGGCGTAGTGAATAAAAGCATCCGGAGGGATCTCACCCGTTGTTGGATGATTCCAGCGTAATAACACCTCTACACCTTTCACCTCCAGTGTCTGCACCTCTACCACGGGCTGGTACACCACATAAAACTGGTTATGTTTGATAGCGTTGAGGATATCTTTGCCAGGACGTAAACGGATGGTGTAGATGTAGTACCAGAGAAGAAGCGCGGCAATAATCCCCGCCATGCATCCCAACATAATCGAATACCAAATGTCGGTATAGGTCCACTCATCGGCATATAAACGAATCTGTAGCGGAATACCTTCCACGGTCGCCTGCCGCCAGTGAGAGTGGGGCAGAGCGGAGGCATCAATAATCCGTGATGAAAATGTTGAAATCGCGTTATCACCGACGACTATGGCAATACCGTTAAAATCATCCTGTCGGGCGGTATAAAGCAGATAAGGGGCCAGATTAATATTCAGTGAGGTAAACACGCCGCTATCAGTGAACGATGGGTTCCGGTGCCAAATCATTATCGCCGGCTTGTTCGGCATCATGGGTGTACCGGGGAGTAATTCCACATCAATATTTCTGCTGATATCGAGGCTTGGGACCAGATCTAAAATCGGGGTGAACATTGCGCCCGTTGCGGAGGAGCAGAAAGCAATGCCGTTTTTGACCAGTAAAAATGCGCGAACGTTGAGGCTAAAGGCTGCGCTGGAGGTCAGTTGGGCTGCGACTTGTTGGCAACTGTTGGCGACCAGTGGCTGAAGGTCATCAGTAGTGGATTTGAGATCGGCGAAGTAGCTGCTGACATAATTCTGGATATCGGAAAGGAGCGTGTCGTACTTAATGTCTCGTTTATGCCAGGTCACGAAAAATTGCAGGGTACTCACCAGGAGCGCGACGATAAGCCCCGTTAACATACAGGAAAGCAGGATTTTCTGATTGGATGAAGAGGAGCGTTTAAACATAGTTCCTTATGTTTACCTGAGTTAACCGCTTATTCTGTATGAATATAACCTGAAATGACTCACCTTGTGAGATTTTTCTTAGTCACAAGACAAAGCAAAAAAAAAGCACCGCCGAAGCAGTGCTTTTCAAAATGTCTCATCAGGATAGCCAAGGGATAGCTGCCAAACGAAATTAACTGCGGCTCAGGACCCGGCGAGCTTCGTTGTAACGTTTTTTCCAGTAAGGTTCGTTCATGCTGGAAATGATAACGCCGCTGCTGGTCGAGGCGTGTACGAACTGGTTGTTGCCGATATAAATACCGACGTGACGGCCAGTGGAGCCTGCACGGAACAGAACCAGATCGCCTGTGCGCAGGTTAGTGCGCGAAACGGATTTACCCGTTTCCTGTTGTTCGTAGGTTGAGCGTGGAAGCTCTAAACCAAATTGCTCGCGGAACGTACGTTGTACGAAGCTTGAACAATCAATGCCTTTTTTGGTGCTGCCGCCAAGGCGGTAACGCACGCCTTTCCAGTCAGCATACTGGTCCATAATACGTGATTTAACATCGATATTACGGACCATGTTTTCAAATTCATCCTGAGAGGCTTGCAGTGAAGAGTTATCTCCATTGCCCACAGCATGCGTCTCAGAATGCATATTCCTGGCGGTGTTCGTTGTGCTACATGCAGAAAGCAGAACCGCAACTGCTATCGCGGGTATGCCCCGCAAGATATATCTCAAAATCGGTTGAGATTTGACCATTTTGTTTGTTTTCCCTTGAAGTCCTTAACGATAAATATCGTTATAAAAAATGCCAAACGTGACGAGACTAATTACCATCGCACGATGAGACAATTCTTTAAGGTCAAATCTGTGGCAGAACGCACAAATTTATTCCTGAAGAGAATAATTATCCCGCGAGGCAAAACGAGTTCGAGATTACCCGATCGGTCCGGTCATTGCGAGTGAATTTACGTGATTTCTTATAAGAAAAATTGATACAGAAAGTGAATAACCGGCATTGCCTAAATTAAGAACAATCGGGATAAAAAAGACGCAACCCAATCATTTTAAAGATGAATAAGATGACGGGAGAATGACAGCCAGAATGATGAAATATCGACAAGCATCATCAGGGAATCAGAGTTTTCCCTGATGATGTTAATTACTGTGCGTTATTTGTTTAAAAAATGTTTGTTTTTACCGGGCAGATAATTCGCAAACAGAGTGACTAATCGGTCGCTTAACGGTGTCATTAGCCACCAGGGCAGACCAATCAAGACGACAGTCATGGAACCGATCACGATATCGGTGAGCCAGTGGGCGCCAATCATTATGCGTGGAAAGGCAAAAACCACAGCGATAATAAGGCCGATTATTCCGGCGACTTTTCCGAAATAACGCAGCATAAATGCGGAAAAAATAAGCAGCATCATACCGTGATCGCCGGGGAAACTGTCTCTGGACGCATCTTTAGTCGGAATATGCAGCAGTTCGCTGACGCGATAAATATTATCCAGCATCAGAGTAGGGCTGGCGCGTTTAACGGGAATAAGCGCCTGGCCTAACTGATTTAATACCACTGCGGTGAGCAGCATAACCAGGCCAATAGCGACAATGCGTCGGCGACCTTCCGACGTTTCTTTCAGCCAAAAATGCAGCATCAAGGCGCCCATTGCCAGCAATGAGCACCCATCAAATGCCCGGTTATTGGTGATAGCAACAATCCACAAGAACAGCGGGCTTTCCACCAGTTTCTGGTTAAAGAAGCGGAAAACGCCCGTATCCAATGAAGACCAGATCCCATGTCCGGCAGGAAGATACCAGGACAGAAACAGCGCCAGTCCCGCAATATTGAGTAGGAGAATAAGAGGGTATCGGGTTTTCATCATCGTTTACCATTGCTATAAAAACGAAGGCAACCTTACGCGTTAGCGTCTAAACGAAGTCTCAACAATGCACTCTGTAGCGTATTCCAGTCGGTCTCGGTATCGGCGATGAGTTCAATACGGCTATCCGGTGGCGCGACGTTTTGCGTCTCAATATGCCAGTCCTCTCCCTGGCGGTTAATGCGCACCAGCCCTTCCTTTATACGCATGACACCTTTCACGCGCCCCACGGGGGCAAGACGAGACCATTCCAGCAGACCGATGGTATCGAACACCGTATCGGCGTCAAAAATCCAACCGCAGGCCTGATGGCCCTGGCCGCTGTTCAGGCTGCGCCGCCAGCGCTGCTGTGACGGCAGACTCAATGCCGCCAGTCCCTTTTTGTCTGCATGGCTATGGGCGTGCTCTGCGCTTGCAGGAAGCTCTGCCAGGTTTAGTCGGGGTAAATCCAGTAACTGCCCGTCAATTTGCCCATGGTCGGCATGAACCAACTGGCGATTACCGCCGTAGTGTTGCCACCATGTTTGCAAGGCGTTTTCGCTTTCCGCTGTGGCGCGGTCGGCTTTATTGGCAACAATGATATCTGCGGCGGCCAGCTGATCGCGGAAATTGTCATTGGCGACGCTTTTTTCATCCAGTAACAGCCGGGGGTCAAGAATACAGAGGGTCGCGCGCAGATCGATCCACGGTTCGTAAACCGGTGCGGTGAGTAAATCCAGAATTTGTTTAGGGTGTCCGAGGCCAGTGGGTTCAATCAGCAATCGATCGGGTTTTCCCTGACGCAGCAGCGTATTGAGGCCAACCTGCATCGGTAGACCGTTAACGCAGCACATACAGCCGCCGGGGATCTCTTTTAGTAATGCGCCGCTGTCGGCTAACAGGGCGCCATCAATACCTACTTCACCAAACTCATTGACCAGCACGGCCCACTTCTCTGCGGGATCCTTGTTCGCCAATAGATGAAGAATAGAGGTGGTTTTGCCACTGCCGAGAAAACCAGTGATGAGATTGGTTTTAGTCACAATTACTCCAGAATCATAAATTACCGTAATGGCATTTAACAATCCTGGCGAAAAATGGGGAAAAAGAGAAGGGGGGAGGGGACGAAGACGTGCTTCGTCCTGTTTAATGGCAGAAATCGTTAATTTTTTAACGTTTCAATGACAGCCTGATGCGCACCGTATTGGGCAATACGTTGCCAAGCCTGTTGAATGGCCGCGACAAACTGCGGATTCTGTACGAGATCGGCGGAGAAAATCTCATGCAGCGAAAGCAGGGCGCTGACGCGTTCTGATTCAGTGCTCTGTGCCACCAGAGCGGCAATTTTCTCACTGAGCGGGTCACGAATATCAATCGTAGCGCCTGAATCATCCACACCGCTCACGTAGCGCATCCAGCCTGCGATGCCGAGCGCCAACAGCGGCCACTCGCTTTGACGTGCTAAATGCACGCGGATCCCTTCCAGCATTCGCTGGGGTAATTTCTGGCTACCATCCATCGCGATTTGCCAGGTTTTGTGTTTCAGCGCCGGATTGGCAAAGCGGTCCAGCAGGCTTAAGGCATACTGGTTTAAATCAACATCGGTAATTTGCAGCGTGGGGGCCTGTTCGGTGAGCATCAGCCGGTAAGCGGCTTCACGAAATGCGCTATCCTGCATACAGTCGCTGATGTGCTGGAATCCGGCCAGATAGCCGAGATAAGCGAGAAACGAATGGCTGCCGTTCAGCATCCGCAGTTTCATTTGTTCCCACGGCAAGACGTTTTCAACCATCTGGACACCCGCGGTTTCCCATTGCGGACGGCCACAGACAAAGTTGTCTTCAATCACCCACTGAATAAACGGCTCGCAGCTGATTGCGCAAGGATCGGCAACGCCCAGCTCGTGGGCGATTTCAGCCAGCGACTCTTCGGTGGCGGCGGGAACAATCCGATCCACCATAGTACCCGGGAAACTGACGTGTTCCTGGATCCAGTGCGCCAGCTCAGGAGAGCGTTTTTCCGCCATCCCCAGTACGGCATTTTTTACCACATGACCATTGTCCGGGATGTTATCGCAGGAGAGGACGGTAAACGGCTGCAGTCCACGTTCACGTCGGCGGTGCAGCGCTTCAACGATAATACCGGGGGCGGAGTGCGGTTCAGCCGGTGTCTGCAGATCGTGAATAATACGCGCATTAGAGAGATCTAACGAACCCGTCGCCGGATCGATGCAGTAGCCTTTTTCAGTGATGGTTAACGAGACAATCGCGACCTGAGGCTCGCAGAATTTTTCAATAATGGCCGCCAGCGAATCCAGTGTGGCGTTTAGGCATTCGTTAACGGCACCGATAACAATAGGCTGGTTGCCGTTAGCCCCTTTTTCTAACACGGTAAATAAATGATCTTGTTCGCGAAGCTGACGCATCAGCCGATCGCCACTGAACAGACTGATCTCGCAAATTCCCCAGTCTCCGCCCTGCGCATTCAGCACCCTGTCGGTTAATAACGCCTGATGGGCGCGGTGAAAAGCACCGAAACCAAAATGTACAATCCGCGTTTTTAATTGTTGGCGGTCGTACTGCGGCATCATGACATTTTCCGCCAGTGGCGCTGAGGCAATAGTTTTCATTAAATACACCTGATTAACCATTAATTAACAATGGCAGTATAAAGTTATATGACAGCAAATTGAATTGGTGTGCCTCATTTATCCGGGGAATGTGAGCTGGATCAATCAATGATAGGCCATCTGTTGAACATCTACGGGATGGCTGTATGGTAGTCGTCATTCAGATAGTTTAATTTGGTATAACAACTTGTGGGGTGAAACAATGGAACAAACCTGGCGTTGGTACGGACCTAACGATCCGGTATCGCTTGATGATGTGCGTCAGGCTGGCGCAACGGGTGTTGTGACCGCCTTGCACCACATTCCCAACGGTGAAGTGTGGCCGGTACAAGAGATTCAACAGCGTCAGGCTATTCTGGCTGAAAAAGGGCTGACCTGGTCGGTGGTGGAAAGTATTCCTGTCCACGAAGATATCAAAACGCGTTCAGGCCAGTACCAAACGTGGATTGCCAATTATCAGCAGAGTATCCGTAATCTGGCGACCTGCGGCATCGATACCGTGTGCTATAACTTCATGCCGATCCTCGACTGGACACGTACCGATCTCGAATATCAGCTGCCGGACGGCTCCAAAGCGCTACGTTTTGACCAGATTGCTTTTGCAGCCTTTGAACTGCATATTCTTCAGCGCCCAGGCGCCGCAGCGGATTACACCGCAGAAGAACAACGCCAGGCGCTGAATTACTTCAATGCTATGAGCGATGCCGATATCGAAAAGCTGACCCGCAATATCATTGCCGGCCTGCCCGGTGCGGAAGAGGGCTATACGCTGGATCAGTTCCGTGCGCGCCTCGCTGAATATGACGGCATCAGCAAAGACGATCTGCGCGATAATATGGCGGTATTCCTGCGGGCGATTGTGCCTGTGGCGGAAGAAGTCGGCGTGCGTCTGGCTGTTCACCCTGACGATCCGCCGCGTCCGATCCTCGGCCTGCCGCGCATTGTTTCGACTATCGAAGATATGCAGTGGCTGAAAGAAACCGTCGACAGCATCAATAACGGTTTCACCATGTGCACCGGTTCCTACGGCGTGCGCGCCGATAACGATCTGGTGAAAATGATCGAAACCTTTGGCGATCGAATCCACTTCACGCATCTGCGCTCCACCTGCCGTGAAGATAACCCGAAAACCTTCCACGAAGGTGCGCACCTGCAAGGCGATGTGGATATGGTATCGGTGGTTGCTGCCATCCTGAGCGAAGAACAGCGCCGTAAAAAGGCGGGCGATTTGCGTCCTATCCCGATGCGTCCGGATCACGGACACCAGATGCTTGACGACCTGCACAAGAAAACCAACCCAGGCTACTCCGCGATTGGTCGCCTGAAAGGGCTGGCGGAAGTTCGCGGCGTTGAACTGGCGTTAAAACAAACGCAGTTCCGCGATCTGCTGTAAGGTTAACAACAGGGATTGTGCCGCAGGCGCGATCCCTGAAATTCATCAAGGCTGCGCTAGCGCCTGCTCCAGTACCGACAGCACCTTTTTGATCTGCTGTATCTGCAATCCGCCAAACCCGAAAAACATAACAGCATCGCTGTTCTCCCTACGCCATGCGGCTCCTGAGCCATTTTCAATATCTGGCAGAGTGTCAAAGCGGATCCCTGCCAGCAGGCAGCGCTGTTGCAGCCTGGCTATCATATCTGGGTGTCTGTCAACGCGTAACGAGAGGTGCAGACCCGCCGTTGCGCCAGCGATTTTCCCTGACGGAAACAGAACAGAAAGGCCATCGCGTAACAGATTGAGGCGCGCCGCATAGTTGCAGGCCAGCTTGCTGATGTGCGAGTAAAACACCTGATTTTGCATTAATTCGGCTAAAAATTGCTGCAATAACCACTGACTGCCATTGTTATTGAGTGCTTTCATATTCTTTACTGCCGGGAGCAGTTCATCAGGACAAATGAGATAGCCAAGACGCGTTCCCGGCCCCAGCGTTTTGGAAAATGTCCCCATGTAGATAACCCGGTTGTGATAATCCATAGCTTTCAGTGCAGGAAGGGGGTTCTCGCCATAGGTAAAAACAGCATCGTAGTCGTCTTCAAGGATATAAGCGCCGACGCGCTGCGCCCACGTCAATAATGACTGACGGCGCTCCAGCGAAAGGACGCTTCCCATTGGATACTGGTGAGCCGGAGTCACATAGCAAAGCTGGGTTTCATATTCGGGTAATTTATCTGTTTGCAGCCCGTGGTTATCTACAGCAATTGACGTAATGTCTGCACCGTAATAATTAAACAGATGCCATGCGCCAGAATAGCAAGGGGATTCGGCCACAACGTGGCACTTTTTTTGCTGACTGACGGCATGATGAACAATAAATATTTGACTGAGCAGCGACAATCCTTCCTGAATCCCATTGGTAATGATGATGTTCTCCGCCCGGGTATTAATGCCGCGAGATAAATTAAGGTACCTGGCTAGTTGCTCACGCAGTGAAAATAATCCATTTGATGAATGATATCGGGTAAACAATTGCTCTTTAAGTACGCTTGGCGCGTTATTCCATTTTCGCCAGCTTGCCCAGGGAAAAGCATTGGGATCGGGGACGCCCATCCGGCAGTAGCACTCCCGCCCAGGCTCTGCGTAAACATCGGTAGAGACCCCGGCCGCTTTTGGTGTTACTGGCGGAGAGCCCTGGGGTACGGACACATGCGCTGGGGTTACACGTACAGGCGTGGTGAATATCACCTCATAGCCAATGCCGTGTCGGCTCTTAATTAATCCAGCCGCCATCAGCTTATCATAGGCCATCACTACCGTTATTTTGGCAATGTTCAATGCCTGAGCCTGCTCGCGAATAGAGGGGAGTTTATCTCCACACAGCAAATCACCCCGCTGAATGGCCTGTAAATAAAATTGAAATATCTGCAACTGCAGCGGAGTCCGGCTTTCTCTATCGAGAGTCAGTTTGAGCATGATAAATTCCTTATTTATAGATGGTAATTATATTACGGACTTCTGCTCATTACTATTTGACGAACCTCATAGAGTGGATGCTGTTCCTATAATCTGCATTCGCTGTCTCTATTTTTGATTTTTATTATCCCTTAGCGTGTCGCTATTAAAAAAATGGAGGCAAGCATGTCGTGGATAAGAAAAAACGCACTATGGTGCGCATTCGCCGGGGCGGTAGCAATGGCCCTGGCTATTTGGGGAACGTGGCAAGGCGTTCATTACACCAGTTCTACCGAGTTTTGTTTATCGTGTCACTCGATGCGCACATCTGGCGAGGAGTATAAAACCAGCGTGCATTTTCGTAATGCTTCAGGTGTGCGTGCGGAGTGTAAGGATTGTCATATTCCGCCAGGCATCGTCCCAACGCTGGTTCGTAAAACGCAAGCCTTAAACGACCTCTACCACACCTTTATCTCTCCTTCGATCGATACCCCGGAAAAATTTGCCGCAAAGCGGGCGGAGTTGGCCCAGCGAGAATGGGCGCGCATGAGCGCGAATAATTCAGCGGCGTGTAAATCCTGCCATAGCTACGAGGCGATGGATCACGGCAAGCAATCGGCAAATGCAGCGGCGCAAATGACCGCGGCGGCGGCAAAAGACAGTAACTGTATCGATTGTCACAAAGGCATTGCCCATCACAAACCCGATATGAGCAGCGGTTTTCGCGATCGTTACAAGCAGCTGCAGCGTCAGGGAGAGCAGTTACCCACGGCGACGAAGCTGTATTCGTTAGGCGAAAAATCACTGACTGCGACAGCAGAGAGTCCGGCAGGTAAAGCCATGCTGTACCCGGCAACGCAAGTGCGTGTGCTGAAAAGAGAAGGGAAAAACGTTCAGATAGAGCTGACCGGCTGGCGGGAAAGCAAAGGACGTGGACGGGTGATTACCCAGTATATGGGTAAACGCGTTTTTGCTGCCGTATTAGATGCCTCGCTGATGAGCAATGTGAAGGTTGAGCAAACACAGGTTGATCCGGAGTCACATCAGGAGTGGCAGCAGGTAAGCGTGACAGCCTGGAGTTCGGCGGAGGGGTTTACCGACAATATTGACCCCCTCTGGCAATACGCCGATCAGATGTTGCAATCCACCTGTAGCGCTTGCCACAGCACGCCGCCGCCGACCCGTTATTCCGCGAATGGCTGGATCGCCGGACTGAAATCCATGTCCACCTACTACCGGCTTAATCCGGTGGAAGACCGTACGTTGTTGAAATATCTCCAGACTCACGCCAGCGATATACCTCAACCTAACAATTCAAAAGGATAATTTATGGATATTCATGATTTTAATCCGTCACGTCGACGGTTTTTAAGCGGAATGCTGGCAGTCGGTGCCGTCAGCGCTTTAGGGCCAAATCCACTGATCTCAAAAGTCTGGGCAGCGGGTGAAAACCCGGAGCAATGGATCCAGTCTGGCTCGCACTTTGGCGCTTTTGAAGCCAAAGTCGTGAACGGTGAATGGGTCGATACCCGCTCCTTCAAACATGACAAATACCCCTGCGATATGCTCAATGCCGTTCGGGAGGTGGTCTACAACCCATCGCGCGTGCGCTACCCGATGGTGCGGCTGGACTGGCTGCGCAAGCGTGAAAAGTCAGATCGCAACCAGCGCGGCGATAATCGCTTTGTCCGTGTGAGCTGGGATCAGGCGTTGGATCTGGTTTATGAAGAGCTGGAGCGGGTACAAAAGACCTACGGATCTTCTGGTGTCTTTACCGGGCTGGCGGACTGGCAAATTGTTGGCAAATATCATAAGGCCGGCGGCGCGATGGATCGGGGACTCGGCTTACACGGTAGCTATGTAACGACCGTCGGCGACTACTCGGCAGCCGCAGCGCAGGTGATTTTGCCGCATGTGATTGGTTCGCTGGAAGTTTATGAGCAGCAAACGTCGCTCCCGCTGGTTATCGAAAATACCCAAACCATCGTGCTGTGGGGCTGCGATCCTATCAAGAATCTGCAGATCGAGTTCCTGGTTCCCGATCACGATGCGTTTGGCTATTGGCAGCAGATTAAAGAAGCGGTTGCGCAGGGTAAGATGCGCGTTATCAGCGTTGATCCGGTGCGTAGCAAGTCGCAAAACTATCTTGGCTGTGAGCAGCTGGCGCTGCGACCGCAAACGGATGTCGCGTTATTGCTGGCGCTGGCGCATACCCTGTACGAAGAAAAACTGTATGACGTGGCGTTCATTAACGATTATACCGTGGGCTTTGAACAGTTCTTGCCGTATCTGCTTGGGGAAAGCGACAAGCAGCCGAAAAACGCCGAATGGGCGGCGGAAATCTGCGGTCTGACGGCGGAGCAGATCCGCGACTTCGCCCGCCTGCTGGTCAAAGGCCGGACACAGTTTATGGGCGGCTGGTGCGTGCAGCGTATGCACCATGGCGAGCAGTATCCGTGGATGCTGGTGGTGCTGGCCAGCATGGTTGGCCAAATTGGCTTGCCGGGCGGCGGAGTAGGGTTTGGCTGGCACTATAACGGCGGCGGGACGGTCACTTCTGCCGGTCCTGTCCTGTCCGGCCTCGGGAGCATCAACAATCCCCCGGCCGCGAAATACAAAGCGGATTTCCGCGGCGCTTCAGAGCATATTCCTACCTCGCGAATGATCGATTGTCTGCTGGCGCCAGGCAAAAAGATCGCTTTCAACGGTGAAACATTAACTTTCCCTGATATCAAAATGGCGATTTTCAGCGCCGCCAATCCGTTCCATGCGCAGCAGGATCGTAACCGCATGATCGAAGCGTGGAAGAAGCTGGAAACCGTGGTCGTTCTGGATCATCAGTGGACAGCATCCTGTCGTTTTGCCGATATCGTCCTGCCTGTGACCACGCGCTTTGAGCGTAATGACATTGAGCAGTTCGGTACACACTCGAATAAAGGGCTGATGGCGATACATCAGGTGGTTAAACCGCAGTTTGAAGCGCGACATGACTTTGATGTCTTTGCCGGTCTGTGCAAACGCTTTGGTCAGGAAGAGACATACCGCGAAAAGCGGGATGAAATGCAGTGGATAAAAGCCATTTATGATGAGGGCGCGAAAACAGGAGCGTCCCTTGGCGTGAGTATGCCGAACTTCGAGAGTTTCTGGCAGGGCGAAGGATACATTGAATATCCTGCCGGGAAGCCGTGGGTGCGTCACGGAGAATTTCGCGAACAGCCGGATATCAACCCGTTAGGAACACCCTCTGGTCTGATTGAAATTTACAGCAAAACCATCGCGGGCTTTGCCTACGATGACTGCCCGGGGCATCCGGTGTGGATGGAACCCTTTGAGCGTACCCATGGCAGCAAAACAGATAAATATCCGCTGCATCTGCAGTCCTGCCATCCGGATAAACGTCTGCACTCCCAGTTGTGCTCAAGCGAGGCGTTTCGCAACACCTATGCAGTGGCAGGAAGAGAGCCGCTGTACATGAGCGAGTCGGATGCCCGCGCACGTGGCCTGAAAGCCGGGGATATTGCGCGCGTGTTTAACGCCAGAGGCCAGGTACTGGCCGGGGTGGTGATCAGTCCGGATTACGCGCCTGGCGTCGTCCGGATTCATGAAGGCGCGTGGTATTCGCCGCAGGAAGGCGGGAAAGCGGGCACATTATGCACTTATGGCGATCCGAATGTGCTGAGTGCGGATATCGGTACATCACAACTGGCGCAGGGGCCTTCGGCGCATACGGTGCTGGTCGAGGTGGAGCGGTACCAGGAGAATGCCCCGCAGGTCACGGGCTTTGGCGGGCCGGAGGTTGTGAAAGAGGAGGGGGCAAGTGCAGCATAATCACATTCATCGACAGCGGGCGGCGGTGTACCAGTGGTTTTCGCAACTGCTGTTCCGCGAGCTGGACGAGGAGCAACTCATCCGTCTGGAAAGTGGGGAAAGCCGAAAGTGGCTGGCGTCGTTGACGGCTATCCCTGGGTTATCCGTTGATGTTAAAAACCTGGAACGTAGTCTCGTTCGGGCGCTGCGCCGGGAAAGCCGACAGCTGGAGCTGGCGGCGGACTATGCCTCGTTGTTTTTACTGGCACCTCCTGGCGGCGTTTCTCCCTATGCGGGGCATTATCCGCATACGACCGCGCCTGAAGAACGCAAGGAAATGAATGTGCTGTTAGTCGAGTATGGGCTGACACCGCAGGACAACGAGCCTGCCGACCATATTGCTGTACAGCTGGCACTGATGGCGAGAATGGTTACCAAAAAGGAGACGTTATCGGCGCAATATTACTTTTTGCATCATCACATTATGTGCTGGGCACCCCTGCTACGGGAAAGTTGTTTACACCGGGACGAAGAGGGGGTTTATCCTCAGGCGGTTAACGTCATAACGCATTTTATGCGTGAGGATGAGCTGTATCTGGAATCTCTGTTGGTGGATGATTTTTACCTCAGCAGCCAGGGCTGAAAAGAACAAAGGGACAGCAAATGCTGTCCCTTTTCACCGGTGTCGCAGCAGAAAAGTTAGTCTGCGCGGCCCATATAGCGACGTTCTTCGATATGAATACGTATTTTTTCACCTGCACTCAGATATTCAGGAACCAGGATAACCAGACCGGTGCTCATGGTCGCTGGTTTGTTACGCGCACTTGCTGACGCGCCTTTAATGCCCGGAGCCGTTTCAACGATTTCCAGGTCTACCGTTTGCGGCAGTTCAAGCGCCAGCAGCTGGCCGTCCCAGGTCAGTACCTGCATATCCGGCATTCCGCCTTCCGGGATGAACAGCAATTCTTCTTCGATCTGGTCTTTGGTGAAGGTATACGGGGTATAGTCTTCTTTATCCATGAAGACGTATTCGTTGCCATCGACATAGGAGAAATCAACGCCACGACGGCTCAGGGTGACGGTATCAACGATGTCATCACCTTTGAAGCGCTCTTCAACTTTCAGACCGGTACGAACATCAGAAAAACGCATTTTGTACAGCGTGGCGGCGCCACGTGCGGTTGGTGATTGAATATCAATATCTTTTACAATCAGCAGTTTGCCGTTGTAATTCAGTACCATACCTTTTTTAATTTCGTTCGCTCTTGGCATCGAAAAAATCCTGTAATGAGGAGTGTCTAAAATATCGCGTAAAACTACTCGCGCCGGGGCATTCAGGCAAGCGGAATTGATGCTTTTGCTGGTGCCCAAAAGGTGTTACTGTGCGCTTCCTGCACAATCCGATGGTTTACGATAAAGAGAGTACTGTATGGAATGCCGTCCGGATTGTGGTGCATGTTGCACCGCGCCTTCAATTTCCAGTCCCATCCCCGGCATGCCTGATGGCAAACCCGCTAACACACCATGCGTTCAACTGGATGAATCCCTGCGTTGTAAAATTTTTGCTTCGCCTCTGCGGCCAAAAGTGTGCGCCGGTTTACAGCCCAGTGCGGAAATGTGCGGACAGACGACGCACCAGGCCATGGTCTATCTCATTGAGCTCGAGGCGCTGACCGCACCTTAAACGTCTTTGATGCGCGTCAGACACGCGACGGTGGCGACGATCATCATCAACGCAAACCAGAATACCGCGTGATAGTTCCAGATTTCAGCGGCAATACCCGCCAACGATCCGGCAATAATCCAGCCCACGCGAATGGTATTTGTATAGAGAGTTGTGGCTGAACCCGCTTGTCCCGGCATCAGATCCTGGAAATAGAGCATGCCAATCCCGCCGAGGATGCCGATGTAAATCGCGTTCAGCAGCTGTAAGCCAAGCAATATCGCCGGAGAGTGGGCCAACAGCATGCCGGCATAAAAGAAAAATCCGGCGACAACGGCGATTCTCATCAACAGGCGTTTGCCCAGACGCTTCGCGAAGTATCCGGCAATCAACATGGTTGGGATTTCCATCCCCGCGGCAGTTCCCATCATGATGCCCGCCAGCTTTTCCGGCAGATGCAGTTCGTTGATAATAAACAACGGCATATTAATGATATAGAGACTGTTAGTCCCCCACATTAATGTGCAGATAACAAACAGCAGCAGCGTGTCGCGTCGATTGCGGCGCGGGGCTTCTACCGCGCCTGTCGCGAGAGGCACATTTTTACTCATCGAGGGTAAGAACAGCCAGACCATTACGCCGCAGACAACAAACGCCACCGCCGCGCTGAGGTACATCACCGTAAAGCTAAACCCCATGGCCAGCGCGTAGGCCAGCGGCGGGCCAATCACCCAGGCCAGCGAAACCTGCGCACGTAATATTGAACTGAACATGACGGCTTCCCGACCCGTACGGTCGGCGTGCTCGCGGGCGAGAGCAAACATTTGCGGGTTGGCGGTCGAACCAAAACTGCTGAGGAATACCCCGACAAACAGCAGAATAAAATAGTTACGGTTCCAGGCGAACAGCACGCAGGCCAACATCCCCAGCACGCAGCAAAACACAATCAGGTTTTTGCGATCGCCTTTTTTATCCGAACGTCCGGCCAGAAACTGACTCACCAAAATGCCGATTACGGCGCTACCGGTAAAAAAGAACCCGACCATGCCGGGACGGGCATGGACTTCATCCGTCAGAAAAAGGCTGAGCGTTGGCGTCTGCAACGCACCGGCGATACCCGTCAGAAACGCGACAAGCAGGAACGCCGAAGACGTTAAATCAAACGCCTTGGGTGTGGCGGCTACGGGGGTGTTGTGCATGTTTTGATATCAATAATGTGAAGAGACGCGGAGTTTACGCTGCTTGTCAGAAAATAAACAGGGAGCCAAATCAAAATCGGCATCAAAAATCAAAATAGCATTTCAGTCAGAGAAAGCAGTTTGCTGACGCTGCTGAATCTGACAGGCTGACGCCGTTTTTGCGTCAGCAATTTTTTCTCCTCCGCGGAGAAAATGTGCGTTATCTCTAAATTCAGCAAGTAATTTGTCAACTTTACTTGTGTGCTGAAGAAAAAAGAGCAAGACTTCTTGAAACGTTTCAGCGTCATCTCGCCATAACTGATGGAGTCAGGTGACGCCTTTTTTCTCATGTTAGCTGAATCGTTTCAAATCAGCGGGAGAGGAGAACCATGTTCCAGTTATCTGTTCAGGATATTCACCCGGGCGAACAGGCCGGGAATAAAGAAGAGGCTATTCGCCAGGTTGCCGCTGCCTTAGTGCTGGCAGGTAACGTAGCGGAAGGCTACGTCGATGGCATGCTGGCGCGTGAACAACAGACGTCCACGTTCCTCGGCAACGGTATTGCTATTCCTCACGGTACGACGGACACGCGCGATCGGGTGCTGAAAACCGGCGTGCAGGTGTTTCAGTTTCCGCAGGGCGTGATCTGGGGTGAAGGGCAGGTTGCTTATGTGGCAATCGGCATCGCCGCCAGCTCTGATGAGCACCTCGGTTTACTACGTCAGCTGACGCATGTGCTGAGCGATGACTCCGTCGCTGAACAGCTGAAATCTGCGACCACGGCGGAAGAGTTGCGCGCGTTGCTGATGGGGGAAAAGCAAAGCGAACAGCTGAAGCTTGATAACGAAACGCTGTCGCTGGACGTCGTTGCCAACTCGCTGGTCACGCTGCAGGCGCTCAACGCCGCACGGCTGAAAGAGGTCGGCGCGGTTGACGCCACCTTTGTGGCCAGAGCCATTAATGAGCAACCGATGAATCTCGGTCAGGGGATCTGGCTGAATGACTGTGCTGAAGGCAATGTGCGCAGCGCCGTTGCGGTCAGCCGCGCAGCAACAGCGTTCGATGAACAAGGTGAAGCGGCAGCCCTGCTGGTGACCGTCGCCATGAATGACGAACAACCGGTTGCGGTGCTGAAGCGCCTTGGCGATCTGCTGCTGAATAATAAAGCTGACCGTTTGTTGAAAGCCGATGCGGCAACGGTGCTGGCGCTGCTGACCAGCGATGATGCCTTAACTGATGATGTACTGAGCGCCGAATTTATTGTGCGCAATGAGCATGGTTTACACGCCCGCCCGGGCACCATGCTGGTGAATACGATTAAACAATTTAACAGTGAAATTACCGTGACAAATCTTGATGGAACCGGCAAGCCGGCGAATGGACGCAGTCTGATGAAAGTTGTGGCATTAGGCGTGAAGAAAGGACATCACCTGCGCTTTACCGCCCAGGGTGAAGATGCTGAACAGGCGCTGAAAGCGATTGGCGAAGCCATCGCGGCGGGTCTTGGGGAGGGCGCGTAATGAGCAGACGTGTTGCTACTATCACCCTTAACCCAGCCTACGATCTGGTAGGTTTCTGCCCGGAAATTGAACGCGGTGAAGTGAACCTGGTTAAAACGACCGGTCTGCACGCGGCAGGTAAAGGGATTAACGTCGCTAAGGTTTTGAAAGATTTAGGTATCGATGTAACGGTGGGCGGTTTCCTCGGTAAAGACAACCAGGATGGTTTTCAGCAGTTGTTCAGCGAGCTGGGTATCGCCAACCGTTTTCAGGTTGTACAGGGGCGTACGCGTATCAACGTCAAGCTGACCGAAAAAGACGGCGAAGTGTCCGATTTCAATTTCTCCGGCTTTGAAGTCACCCCGGCTGACTGGGAACGCTTTGTGAATGACTCGCTGAGCTGGCTGGGCCAGTTCGACATGGTGTGCGTCAGCGGCAGTTTGCCGACCGGCGTTAGCCCGGAAGCATTCACCGACTGGATGACGCGCCTGCGCAGTCAGTGTCCTTGCATTATCTTTGATAGTAGTCGTGAAGCACTGGTCGCCGGTCTGAAAGCGGCACCATGGCTGGTGAAACCAAACCGTCGTGAACTGGAAATCTGGGCAGGCCGTAAGCTGCCAGAAATGAAAGATGTGATTGAAGCTGCACATGCGTTGCGCGAGCAGGGTATTGCTCACGTGGTGATTTCACTTGGCGCGGAAGGTGCGCTGTGGGTTAACGCTTCGGGTGAGTGGATTGCTAAACCGCCGTCAGTCGAGGTGGTAAGCACCGTAGGCGCGGGTGATTCAATGGTTGGTGGCCTGATTTACGGCCTGCTGATGCGTGAATCCAGTGAACACACCCTGCGTCTGGCAACCGCTGTTGCCGCCCTGGCGGTAAGCCAAAGCAATGTGGGCATTACCGATCGTCCTCAGTTGGCCGCAATGATGGCGCGTGTCGACTTAAAACCGTTTAACTGACAGCAGGAGAGGCATAATGAAAACGCTGCTGATTATTGACGCTAATCTCGGCCAGGCTCGCGCTTATATGGCGAAAACCCTGCTTGGAGCGGCGGCGCAGAAAGCACATCTGGAAATTATTGATAATCCTAATGATGCCGAACTGGCAATTGTTCTGGGCGACACGCTTCCTGCCGACAGTTCGCTGAACGGCAAAAAAGTCTGGCTGGGCGATATTGGTCGTGCGGTTGCGCATCCTGAACTTTTCCTCAGCGAAGCGAAAGGCCACGCAAAACCTTATAGCGCTCCGGTTGCGACAGCGTCCGTGGCCAGTAGTGGTCCAAAACGCGTGGTGGCGGTGACGGCTTGTCCAACTGGCGTTGCCCATACGTTTATGGCCGCTGAAGCTATTGAAACAGAAGCGAAAAAACGTGGCTGGTGGGTGAAGGTTGAAACCCGTGGGTCTGTTGGCGCAGGCAATGCCATTACGCCGGAAGAGGTGGCTCAGGCGGATCTGGTGATTGTGGCGGCTGACATTGAAGTTGATCTGGCGAAGTTTGCCGGAAAACCAATGTACCGTACTTCTACTGGCCTTGCGCTGAAGAAAACGAAGCAGGAGCTGGATAAAGCGCTGGAAGAAGCAACGCCGTACCAGCCAGCCAGCAAAGCGCAGTCTGCAACCACTGAAGGTAAGAAAGAGAGCGCTGGCGCGTATCGTCACCTGCTGACGGGCGTATCCTACATGCTGCCGATGGTGGTTGCTGGCGGTCTGTGTATTGCACTCTCATTCGCTTTTGGTATCGAAGCGTTCAAGGAGCAGGGTACGCTGGCGGCGGCGCTGATGCAGATTGGCGGTGGTTCAGCTTTCGCGCTGATGGTGCCGGTTCTGGCGGGCTACATCGCGTTTTCCATCGCTGACCGTCCGGGTCTGACGCCAGGTCTTATCGGCGGTATGCTGGCGGTGAGCACCGGTTCCGGCTTTATTGGCGGGATTATTGCCGGTTTCCTTGCCGGTTATGTGGCGAAGCTCATCAGCACGAAGCTGAAACTCCCGCAGAGTATGGAAGCGCTGAAACCGATCCTGATCATTCCGCTGCTCTCAAGCCTGGTGGTTGGTCTGGCCATGATCTACCTGATCGGTAAACCAGTGGCGGGCATTCTGGAAGGTCTGACCCACTGGCTGCAAACCATGGGAACCGCGAATGCGGTGCTGCTTGGGGCGATTCTGGGCGGCATGATGTGTACCGATATGGGCGGTCCGGTTAACAAAGCGGCGTATGCTTTCGGTGTGGGCCTGCTTAGTACGCAAACCTATGCGCCGATGGCGGCGATTATGGCGGCGGGTATGGTGCCTCCGCTGGCCCTGGGGCTGGCAACGCTGGTGGCGCGTCGTAAGTTCGACAAAGCGCAGCAGGAAGGCGGTAAAGCTGCGCTGGTACTGGGCCTGTGCTTTATTACCGAAGGGGCTATCCCATTTGCTGCCCGTGACCCGATGCGCGTTCTGCCTTGCTGTATCGTTGGCGGCGCGATTACCGGGGCTATCTCGATGGCGGTGGGGGCTAAGCTGATGGCGCCGCACGGCGGTCTGTTCGTGCTGTTAATCCCTGGCGCAATCACTCCGGTGGTTGGATACCTGCTGGCCATTATTGCCGGTACGCTGGTAGCCGGTCTCTCCTACGCGGTGCTGAAACGCCCGGAAGCAGAGGTTGTGGCAAAGGCGGCCTGATTTAACGCTGACATCCGGGGCAGAGATTTCTCTGCCCCTTTTTTTATCCATTAAATCTGCCCGGTAGTGTTAACCGGTTCAGGCAATCATTGGCGCGATGATAAAACCAAAGGCAACGCCAGCAATGATCCCGCCAAGCCCTGGCAACATAAACGGATGGTTTAAGACATACTTACCCACGCGCGTTGTCCCGGTGGTGTCGAACTCCATTGCCGCCAGCGAAGTCGGATAAGTTGGCAGAACAAACACGCCGGTCACTGCGACATAGGAAGCCAGAATGGCCCATGTAGGTACGCCGAGCGCGACGGCAAGAGGGATAATCAGCGGCGTGGTGGCTCCCTGCGAATAGAGAAGCGCGCAGGTACCAAACAGCACCAGCGCCAACAGCATCGGATAAGCCCGTAGAATATCGCCCGCGATATCCTTTATCCCCGTTAAGTGGGCATCAATGAAGGTTGTGCCCAGCGTAACAATCCCCAGAATCACAGCCAACGAACTCATACCCGCGCGAAACGTGGATGTCAGGACAATCGCGTCTGTTGATGTTTTGCATAGCACCACCATCAGACATGCGGCAGCTAGCATGCAGATAATGATAATATCCCGGGTATTCATTGCGTTACCTGCATCGAATCCAGGGCGCAATTGAGGGCATGCGGCAAGAATAACGATGACCACCGTTGCCAGCATAAACAGGGCGACTGACAGTCTGGCACCTGGCGTTGTGCTGTTTTGCCCTGCATATTTACGCACCAGTCCTTTTTGCAGGCGTTCCAGATAGACTTCATCATCCTGTAGCTCACATCCCTGACGTGAGGCGATAAAAGCGGCGACCATCGCGGCGACAAATGAGGCAGGCAGACATACCGCCATGACCTGAATAAAGCTGATACCGTTGCCTTCCATAATAGTCAACATAGCGGCCATTGCGGCACTGATCGGCGAACCGGATATCGCCACCTGAGAAGCGACTACGGAGCCTGCGAGCGTACGGGAAGGGCGAATACCTGACTCTTTGGCAACTTCGGCAATCACCGGCAGAGTAGAAAAGACGATGAACCCTGTTCCCGCCATAATCGTCATCGACCAGGTAATAATCGGCGCAATAATATTGATATATTTAGGGTTACGGCGCATAAAATTACCGGCAATGCGAACCAGATAATCCATGCCTCCGGCGGCCTGTAGCGCCGATGCCGCCACCACCACCGTCATAATAATGAGAATAACGTCAACGGGTGGCGAACCAATTTGCAGCCCAAATCCCAGCGTTAAAATAGCCAGCCCCAGCCCGCCGCATAAACCAATACCAATTCCGCCAAGGCGGATACCGAAAAATATTGCGCCCAACACTACGATAATTTCTAGCCAAATCATAATGGCCTCCGCCAGAGAGTAATTTGTAATTAAAATGGGTTTTTATTTAATGCAACAATTAAACAGGTATGGATATTCATTGCGCCAAAAGGTGATTTTTACCCACGCGTTTCTCGTACCATTTAATACCGGCACGAACCAACGAACCGGTTGAATCAATATATTTCTCAGGTGACTTGTTGACTGCTTCGGCAAGAATGACAGGAACTTCAGTACATCCGAGCACGATGACTTGTGCCCCGCGTGAGAAGAGTGCTTCAGCCTGTTCATTCATCAGCGTTTGCGCCCGCTTAGCATCACCAGCTTTTAAGCAATAAATGCTTTCCATCACTTTTTCCTGACTGGATGAGTCAGGGCTGATGCAGGTTAACCCAAGAGATTCTATGCCTTTTTGATAGAGGCCCATGTATAAAGTGGCGTTGGTGGCGAGTAATCCGATTTGCGATTTCCCGCAGTTTTTAACCTCATTGATGGTCGTTTCAACGATACTGAGCAGCTCTGTATGGCAGCACGCTTTTAATTCATTAAACCAAAAGTGGGCGGTGTTACAGGGGATCACAATACACTCGGCGCCAGCATCTTCGAGTTTATGCATATAATCGCGCATTGCCGGAAGTGGGGAATGACCATGATGCATTAACGCGTCGGTTCGGTCAGGAATGTCAGGAATAGATGAAATAATTAAGGGGATATGTTCCTGGTCACGTTGCGCAGCGGTAAAAGTGACGAATTTATTAAACAGATCGACCGTTGCAGCAGGTCCCATACCACCAAGCACGCCAATTAAACCTTTCACGATATATACCTCAATTCACCGATAATTAATATTCAGAGCCGGGTTGTGTCTGCTGATAATGTTTAACAGCAGTGAGACGTGAGGAGAAATGCAATAATGTATGGTTCAATGCAAAAACCGCATGACTGTGGTTTATTGTGTAACCTCAGCAGGCCGGTATTCGGCCAGAGGCTCCGCGTTACGCGGCGGAAAAGCGGTCGTAACCGATAGGGAGAGAAGTATGTTAATGTTAAAAATGAAGCCTTGATGCAAAAAACGAATCACCAGGCGCTAATGATGAATGTCATCTCCGGAACTATTCAGGCATGATGCTTTAAGGCTAATAGGCATATTTAAATATCCGCGTGATAAGCATGAAAAATATTGAGACAAAATGGTTATATGACTTTCTGACGTTGGAGGCATGCCGTCATTTTTCCCAGGCGGCTGAGGAGCGCAACATATCCCAACCGGCATTTAGTCGGCGGATCAAGGCGCTCGAATCAGCCGTGGGTGTGCTGCTTTTTGATCGCACAACGAGCCCACTGCAACTCACGGAGGAGGGCAAGCTATTTCATTCGCAAACCCGTAGTTTGTTGCAACAGCTGGAATGTAATCTGGATGAGCTAAGCGGCCACAATTTACTGGGTGTACCCAATATCAAAATAGCGGCGGCACATTCTCTGTCGCTGACGATGTTGCCCAGATTGGTGCACTCAATGGCGGCCTGGGGTGAGGAGTTTGTCTATCACGTTGAAGCTATTGATGTTGTTCAGGCGGTGAATACTCTGCGCGAGGGGAAAAGCGATTTTATTATCTCCTTTCGGGATGAAGACTTAATGCAGTCACCTTTCTGCGGCTTGAAGGTTTTTGAGTCTGAACTGTACCCCGTGTGTGCTGCTGATGCGCAGGGTAAGGCGTTGTTTGATATCTATCAGTCGCAGGCACCAATTCTGAACTATACCAGCACATCCTACATGGGAAGATTGGTAAACCGTCATCTGGCGGAAGTAGGCGGCATTTCAGCCCGAACGCTGTTTATGTCTTCGATGAGTGAGTTATTAAAAAATATGGCATTGGATGGGCATGGTATCGCCTGGCTGCCGGCGTGGACAATCGTAAACGAACTGCGCGAAAAGCGGCTGGTTTGTCTGCAGACGCCGGAACTGATGGTGCCTATTCAGGCTTATATTTACCGAATGGATACCCGGTTGAATAAAACGGCTGAGCACTTCTGGCGGATTTTGTACAACCATATGCCAGAGGACCTTGTTTCGCTCAGTTGATACGAACCGGATCGTCTGGCGCATCTGAAAAATCTCCGGTTATGCCGGAGTTAAACTCTTTAGACTGCTTGAATTGTGTACTACCTCTCATTTTCTCTTTCCTTTACAGACTGTATCTATAAAAAATTGTGATTCTGTTCATATCTATTGAGTTTAGATCTTGAATATGGATTTACTTTGTCAAAAACACGCTTACTATTAACATGTGTTTGATAGTGAACATGTGCTCTAATAATCTGATGTGTGGCGTTGGTTATTTTTAACGAACTCATTTGTGGCAAGTTAATTGCCAGGGGACGTGCTATGCGTGAAAAGGAATACATAGTAACTATTGGCTCGGCCAATATGGATGTTGCTGGGTATTCGCATGCTTCTCTAAATTATGCGGATTCGAATCCAGGAAAGATAAAATTCACCCCCGGCGGAGTTGGACGTAACATTGCACATAATCTCGCGCTGCTGGGGAAAAATTCATGGTTACTGACTGCGGTTGGTAATGATTTTTATGGACAATCGTTATTGGCGCAAACCAATCAATCCGGAGTTCATGTTGATAAGTGTCTTATCGTTCCCGGAGAGAATACGTCCAGTTATTTATCATTGCTTGATAATACCGGTGAAATGTTGGTTGCCATTAATGATATGAGCATTACCGAACATATTTCAGCAGATTTTTTATCACAGCATCATGATTTTATTCGGCAGGCGAAAGTCATCGTCGCCGATTGCAATATCAGCGAAGATGCCCTGGCATGGGTGCTGGAAAATGCCGGAGAGGTTCCGGTGTTTGTTGACCCGGTATCGGCATGGAAATGCGTCAAAATTCGCGAGCGGCTTGGACAAATTCACACTCTTAAACCCAACCGGCTTGAAGCCGAAACGCTAAGCGGTATTGCGCTTTCCGGGCGTGATGACGTGGGTAAAGTCGCCGCCTGGTTTCATGATCGCGGCTTAAATAGGCTGGTGCTCAGCATGGGCGGTGACGGTGTTTATTACAGTGATATTGCGGGGAGTCGTGGTTGGTCGCTGCCGATTAAAACTCACGTCATTAATGTTACCGGGGCTGGCGATGCAATGATGGCTGGACTGGCTTCCTGCTGGGTAGACGGCATGCCCTTTATTGATTCGGTTCGATTTGCGCAGGGTTGTTCATCAATGGCGTTAGCCTGTGAATATACCAATAACCCTGATTTGTCTGTTGCGAATGTAAGCTCATTAGTGGAGAACACAGAATGTCTGAATTAACTCTTTCCTCTGAATTATTACAAATATCTCCAGAAGTACAGGAAGCATTAAACAGTAAGAAGCCGATTGTTGCACTTGAATCAACCATTATTTCTCATGGTATGCCATTTCCGCAGAATGCCCAGACAGCGATTGAAGTAGAAGAAACTATTCGTAAACACGGTGCGGTTCCTGCGACCATTGCCATTATTGGCGGAATAATGAAAGTTGGTTTAAGCAAAGATGAAATTGAGCTGCTTGGGCGAGAAGGTCATAGCGTTACGAAAGTAAGTCGTCGTGATTTGCCGTTTGTGGTCGCGGCAGGAAAAAATGGTGCAACGACTGTTGCCTCAACCATGATTATTGCCGCCCTGGCGGGAATTAAAGTATTTGCGACAGGGGGAATAGGTGGGGTTCATCGTGGTGCTGAACATACCTTTGATATTTCCGCGGATCTGCAAGAACTGGCGCATACCAATGTCACGGTAATTTGTGCCGGGGCGAAATCTATTCTTGATCTCGGCTTAACTACTGAATATTTAGAAACCTTTGGTGTGCCGTTAATTGGTTATCAAACCAACGCGTTGCCAGCATTTTTCTGCCGTACCAGTCCGTTTGAGGTCAGCATCCGTCTGGACAGTGCGAAAGAGATTGCCCGTGCCATGGCGGTGAAATGGCAAACGGGTCTCGACGGCGGTCTGGTTGTTGCGAACCCCATCCCAGAGCAGTTTGCGATGGCTGAAGAGAAAATTAATGCGGCAATCGATCGGGCGGTAAAAGAAGCGGAAGATCAGGGCGTCGTGGGCAAAGAGAGTACGCCGTTCCTGTTAGCGCGGGTTGCAGAGCTGACCGGTGGTGACAGCCTGAAATCAAATATTCAGCTGGTGTTCAACAATGCGGTACTGGCCTGTGAAATTGCGAAGGAGTATCAGCGCCTCGTCTGACAGAATTTCCCGGGCAGAATGCGGTCGCCCGCGAATATCAAACCTACCAAAACCTGGCGATAACGCCGGGTTTCCTGGCATGAAGGGAATTTCATTATGGATATAATGAGAAGTGTTGTGGGTATGGTGGTATTACTGGCCATCGCGTTTCTGCTGTCAGTAAATAAAAAACGTATAAGTCTGCGCACGGTCGGGGCTGCACTGGTACTGCAAATCGCAATCGGCGGCATTATGCTGTACTTCCCGCCGGGAAAATGGCTGGTTGAACAGGCTGCGCTCGGTGTCCACAAGGTGATGTCATACAGTGACGCGGGAAGCGCATTTATCTTTGGCTCCCTGGTTGGGCCAAAAATGGATGTGCTGTTTGATGGAGCCGGGTTTATCTTCGCTTTTCGGGTGCTACCGGCCATCATTTTTGTGACCGCACTGATCAGCCTTCTCTACTACATTGGCGTGATGGGGCTGTTGATCCGCATCCTCGGCGGTATTTTCCAGAAAGCGCTGAACATCAGTAAGATCGAGTCATTTGTCGCCGTAACGACGATTTTTCTCGGGCAAAATGAGATCCCGGCGATCGTGAAGCCGTTTATTGACCGCCTGAATCGCAATGAGCTGTTTACCGCTATTTGTAGTGGGATGGCCTCGATTGCTGGCTCAATGATGATTGGTTACGCCGGAATGGGCGTTCCGATTGACTATTTGCTGGCGGCATCGTTGATGGCAATTCCTGGTGGTATTTTGTTCGCGCGTATGCTGAGTCCGGCAACTGAAGAATCTCGCGTCACCTTTGAGAACCTGTCATTTACTGAAACGCCACCGAAAAGCATCATCGAAGCAGCGGCGAGCGGAGCGATGACCGGGCTGAAAATTGCTGCTGGCGTGGCGACGGTCGTAATGGCATTTGTCGCCATTATCGCGCTGATTAACGGCATTATTGGCGGAATTGGTGGGTGGTTTGGCTTTGGTCACGCCACTCTGGAAGGGATCTTTGGCTATGCGCTAGCCCCGCTGGCGTGGATTATGGGTGTGGACTGGGGCGATGCGACGCTGGCAGGCAGCCTGATTGGGCAGAAGCTGGCGATTAATGAGTTTGTCGCTTATCTCAACTTCTCGCCGTATCTGCAAACGGGTGGAACGCTGGATGTGAAGACCATTGCGATTATCTCGTTTGCGTTGTGCGGTTTCGCTAACTTTGGTTCGATTGGCGTTGTCGTCGGGGCATTTTCGGCGATAGCGCCACAGCGTGCCCCGGAAATCGCGCAGCTTGGCATGCGCGCGCTGGCAGCAGCAACGCTGTCAAACCTGATGAGCGCCACTATAGCCGGTTTCTTTATCGGGCTGGCATAGCGAAAATAATGCCGGATACGCGTAGCGCCATCCGGCATTACATTTAAGCAGTTTGCAGCAAATACAAGGCGTTATCTGCTGAGAGGGTTGGGTTGTTGATGCTGACGCTGGCTCGCGATAATGCCGCGCAGGCCATGGCAAAGTGAGCGCTTTCACGAAATTCACTACCTTCCAGAAAGCTGTACAGCAATCCCGCCATAAAAGCATCGTCGGCGCCAAAACTGTCTACAACCGTATGCTCAGGAGGCGTCAGTAAAAACTGTTCTCCGTCCTTTTCGCTGCAAAAAACGGATTCATCTTCCAGGCAAACAAAGATTCGTTTTACCCCTTGCTGATGGAGACTATTAACGGCCAGTACGCGATCGGCATCTGAATGAATAGGTTGACCCCACAAAATCGCCAGCTCTTTCTGCGTTGGTTTTAGCGTATGAATACGCGTAAACCAGGTCTTCATTTTTGCCGCTTTGAACTCTGAAACGGTGTCAATGAATACCGGAATATCATCAGCAATAGTAAAGACCCACTCAATGGCTTCGGCAGTCAGATTGCAATCTGCCAGTACGACACCGGAATGGCGGATCAAATCTCGCGAACTGTTCAGTAACTGCGGCGTCAATTGTTGCAGGATATGGGTATCGTTAATTGCCAGTACGGTCTCTTCCTGCTGATTAGCGATCGACAGGTAAGTTGAGGTGTTATGTCCATGCAGGCGTATGCAACTGGAAACGTTAACACCGGCCTGACGCGTTTGTTCCAGCAATGTTTCGCCATAGAAATCACTGCCAACAGCGGAAATTAAGTGGACGTCACGGCCCAGCAGCGCCAGGTTGTGGGCGATGTTGCGTCCCACGCCGCCTGCCGAGCAGTGAATGTTACCGGGGTTAGAGGCAGCCTGAGGATAGTGGATGTCAGCAACACCACGAATATCCATATTGATCGCCCCGACAACCACGCAATAATCCTGTTCGGTAAGGATATAACCTTTACCTTTAATCATGCCTTTACGCATCAAATCCATAATATGCGCAGCAACGCGTGAACGGCTGATCTGCAAAATATCGGCGATTTCATTCTGCTGAATCAACGGATTGCGACGCAGGATCTTAAGGATCTGCTTTTCCCTGTCGTTCATGATTATGCCACCGCTTTTTCTGTTTGCTGGGCTTTCAGCCAGGCAATCTCTTCTGCCCAGATATCCGGATTAATCGTTTCGAGCACCAGCGGAATGCCGTCAAAACGTTTGTCCTGCATGATCCAACGGAAGGCATCGTGGCCAATATTGCCTTCACCTAAGCTGTGGTGACGGTCAACGCGACTGCCAAATGCGCTCTTGGCGTCGTTCAGGTGCATACCGCGTAGGTACCTGAAGCCGACAATACGTTCAAATTCCGTAAACGTCTTTTCGCATTCCTCGACGGAGCGCAAATCGTAACCGGCCGCGAAGGCATGGCAGGTATCAATACAGACACCGACGCGGGACTTATCTTCGACGCCGTCGATAATGGCGGCAAGGTGCTCAAACTTAAATCCAAGGTTGCTGCCTTGTCCGGCGGTATTTTCGATAACTGCCGTAACGCCCTGGGTCTGAGCAAGGGCGATGTTGATGGATTCGGCAATGCGCGCCAGACACTCATCTTCCGGGATCTGCATCAAATGGCTACCCGGGTGAAAGTTCAGCAAGGATAAGCCCAGCAGTTCACAGCGCTGCATTTCATCTATAAACGCATCACGTGATTTTTCCAGCGCATCGCTAACCGGATGACCGAGGTTAATCAGGTAACTGTCGTGAGGCAGGATCTGGGCGGCAGTATAGTGATACTTCTCGCAGGCAGATTTAAAATCATCAATGATTTCGGTGGTCAGCGGCGCGGCACGCCACTGGCGCTGATTTTTGGTGAACAGGGCGAATGCGGTCGCTTCGATTTCTGCGGCTCGAATAGCGGCGTTAGCCAGACCGCCAGCGGCGCTTACGTGCGCTCCGATATATTTCATAAATTTAACCCGCCATACTCAAATACAAAAAGGGAGAGTATAGCGGGTTAATAGAGGTGAGTCGTGATCGTTTATGCCATCAGCGCGTGGATAGCGACGTTAATCGCACCGCCACCCACAATCAGCCAGACAAACAGCAGCAGGGCCATCAGTAACGGTTTGGCACCGGCTTTTTTCAGCGCGCTAACGTGCGTGGTCAGCCCCAGGGCCGCCATCGCCATTGCCAGCAAAATGGTGTCCAGCGTTACCAGCATGTTCACTACTGACTGTGGCAGCAGGTGGAACGAGTTAAAAATTGCGACCACAATGAACAGGATGGCAAACCATGGAATGGTTATTTTGCTCTTCTCACCGCCCGTGGCCGGAGACAGTTGTTTAACGCGTGCGGCCAGGAGGATAAGGAACGGTGCCAGCATCATGACGCGCAGCATTTTGGCAATAACCGCGGCGTTTTCCGCATCCGGGCTAATGGCGTGCCCGGCAGCCACAACCTGTGCAACTTCATGCATGGTGGAGCCAATGTAAATGCCGTAGGTTTCTGGGCTAAACCAGTGTGAAAGCAACGGATACATCGCCGGATACAGGAAGATAGCGATAGTACCGAAGATAACCACGGTGGCGACAGCGACGGTCACTTTACTGGCTTCTGCTTTCACCACTGGTTCGGTTGCCAGCACGGCGGCGGCACCACAAATGCTGCTACCCGCGCCAATCAGCCAGCTGGTGTGACGGTCCAGACCAAATACTTTCTGCCCCAGGAAACAGGCAATCATAAAGGTGCTGCTTAGCGTTAACACATCAATCACGATACCGCTGACGCCGACGTCAGCAATTTGCGCGAAGGTGAGGCGGAAACCGTAGAGGATAATCCCCAGACGTAATAAATGTTGTTTCGCGAACAGCACGCCGCCGTCACAGCTTTTCCAGATGTGCGGATAGACGGTGTTGCCGAGAATCATCCCCAATAAGATGGCTAAGGTGAGGGCGCTGAACCCGGCACCTGCGACGGCGGGAATGGATCCTCCCCATAAGGCGACCCCAGTGATAACTGCACTCAGGGCAAGCCCCGGAATAAAATGCCACGCTGTACGACGATGAGTCTGTAAGGTGAGTTCTGTCATATCCTTCTCCTTTATCTGGGTAAAAGAGTAAGGCGAAGTGGTTTAAAAATAAAATTGATTATATATTTATAATTAATCTATATAAGTGGTATACCCGTGATACTTCAAGTTGCATGTGCGTTGGCTGCGCTCGTTCACCCCAGTCACGTACTTAAGTACGCTCCGGGGGATGCTCTCTCTTGCCGCCTTCCTGCAACTCGAATTATTTAGGGTATAAGTAACGGCTATCCGGTGGAAAACGACTATGCATATCACCCTGCGACAACTTGAAGTGTTTGCTGAGGTACTAAAAAGCGGCTCAACGACCCAGGCATCTGTCATGCTGGCATTGTCGCAGTCGGCGGTGAGTGCGGCGCTTACCGATCTGGAAGGGCAACTTGGCGTGCAACTATTTGACCGTGTCGGCAAACGGCTAGTGGTTAACGAACACGGACGCTTGCTTTATCCGCGCGCGCTGGCGTTACTTGAGCAAACGACCGAAATCGAACAGCTTTTTCGCAAAGATAATGGCGCCATTCGGGTCTATGCCAGTAGCACCATCGGTAATTATATTCTGCCCGCCATGATCGCCCGTTATCGCCAGGACTTCCCCGATTTGCCGCTGGAGCTTAGCGTGGGCAACAGCCAGGACGTGATCAATGCGGTGCTGGATTTTCGGGTAGACATCGGGCTGATAGAAGGGCCGTGTCACAGTACGGAAATCATCTCTGAACCGTGGCTGGAGGACGAACTGGTGGTGTTTGCCGCACCGTCGTCACCGCTCACAAAGGGGCCCGTTACGCTGGAACAGCTGGCTGCTTCGCCGTGGATCCTGCGTGAGCGAGGATCGGGTACGCGTGAACTGGTGGATTACCTGCTGTTGTCTCATCTGCCAAGATTTCAGATGGCGATGGAGTTGGGGAACTCCGAGGCCATTAAGCATGCGGTGCGCCATGGTCTCGGGATCAGCTGTTTGTCGCGTCGGGTCATTGCGGAGCAGTTACAGGCAGGGACGCTGAGCGAAGTTACCGTGCCACTGCCGCGTTTAGTGCGCACACTCTGGCGCGTTCATCACCGGCAAAAACATATCTCCAATGCCATTACGCGTTTTTTATATTACAGCGACCAGGTTGAGTAGGGCGAATAGCGCGCTAACTCTCGTCAGGCCACCCTATCCATAATGGCTGTTACGTCTTAACCGCCTTGTGCCGCCCGTTTTCTGCTTTACTTATAATCCGCGGCCAGTCATGAAGGTCTCTTATAACAGCGCATTTGTGCCGGAAGAATGCCATTTCGTCTGCTACAATCGCGCCTCATTTTTTGGATGGATAGCATTTTCACATGGTTTCCGAAACTAAAACCACAGAAGCGCCCACGCTACGTCGTGAACTGAAGGCGCGTCACCTGACGATGATTGCCATTGGAGGCTCCATCGGTACAGGTCTTTTCGTTGCATCTGGTGCAACTATTTCTGCGGCGGGTCCTGGCGGCGCGTTGTTCTCTTATATCCTGATCGGTCTGATGGTGTACTTCCTGATGACCAGCCTCGGTGAACTGGCTGCCTATATGCCGGTTTCCGGCTCGTTCTCCACTTACGGTCAAAACTACGTAGAAGAAGGCTTTGGCTTCGCGCTGGGCTGGAACTACTGGTACAACTGGGCGGTAACGATTGCCGTTGACCTGGTGGCCGCACAACTGGTGATGAGCTGGTGGTTCCCGGACACGCCGGGCTGGATCTGGAGCGCACTGTTCCTCGGCGTTATCTTCCTGCTGAACTACATTTCCGTTCGCGGATTTGGTGAAGCGGAATACTGGTTCTCGCTGATCAAAGTTACCACTGTAATTATCTTCATCGTGGTTGGCGTGATGATGATTTTCGGTATCTTCAAAGGCACTCAGCCGGTGGGCTGGAGCAACTGGACGACCGGTGATGCTCCGTTTGCCGGGGGTTTTGCCGCTATGATTGGCGTGGCGATGATCGTCGGCTTCTCCTTCCAGGGAACAGAGCTGATCGGTATCGCGGCAGGCGAATCTGAAGATCCTGAAAAGAACATTCCACGTGCGGTGCGTCAGGTGTTTTGGCGAATCCTGCTGTTCTATGTGTTCGCGATTTTGATTATCAGCCTGATTATCCCGTATACCGATCCGAGCCTGCTGCGCAACGATGTGAAAGACATCAGCGTTAGCCCGTTCACGTTGGTATTCCAGCATGCGGGTCTGCTGTCAGCCGCAGCAGTAATGAACGCGGTTATCCTGACGGCGGTACTGTCAGCGGGTAACTCCGGGATGTATGCCTCCACGCGTATGCTTTACACCCTGGCATGCGACGGTAAAGCGCCGCGTATTTTCGGCAAACTGTCTCGTGGCGGTGTTCCGCGTAACGCGCTGTATGCGACGACTGTGGTGGCGGGGCTGTGTTTCCTGACCTCGATGTTTGGTAACCAGACCGTGTACCTCTGGCTGCTGAACACCTCCGGGATGACGGGCTTTATCGCCTGGCTGGGGATCGCGATTAGCCACTATCGTTTCCGTCGCGGTTATGTACTGCAGGGGCACGATGTGAAGGATCTGCCGTACCGTTCTGGCTTCTTCCCACTGGGTCCGATCTTCGCCTTTGTGCTGTGCCTGATTATCACTCTGGGCCAGAACTACGAAGCGTTCCTGAAAGATAGCATTGACTGGGGCGGCGTGATGGCAACCTATATCGGTATCCCGCTGTTCCTGATTATCTGGTTTGGCTATAAGCTGGCGAAAGGAACTCATTTTGTTCGCTACAGCGAAATGAAATTCCCGGATCGCGTGAAGAAATAACAGTATAAAAAGCATAACAAAAACCCCGGCATGATGAGTGCCGGGGTTTTTTTATTGCGCCAGACTTAGAAGCTGTAAGTCAGGCCAACCGTGTAACGACGACCATCGAGAACAGTGTCGTAGGTATCGTAATCGATTTGCTTATCCAGCACGTTATACACGCCAGCGGTCATCAGCAGATCTTTGTTTGCATAATAGCGCAAACCAACATCGACCTGAGTATAGGACGGGGTGCCCTGCGCCATGGAGGTACGGCTCAGGTATTCAGACGTTTTCCCGCGCAGATTCAGACGGCTCCAGAAACCGAGATCCTGCGTGGCCTGCCAGTCCAGCGTGGTGTTGAACATATGCTTTGGCATTTTGTTCAATGGCTGACCGGAGAACTGACCGCTTTTCTGTTCAGATTCCGTGTAAGTGTAATTCGCCGTCCAGTTGATGTCGGAAGTCATCTTCCAGCCGAAAGTGGATTCTACGCCGCGCATATTGGCTTTATCGACGTTAACGCGATCGCTGACGAAGTCATAGTGGGTATTGCCGATGGTACAGGCCGGATCGGAGCTGCTGTTACAGCGGCGCACTTCGGTGATTTTGTCTTTGAAGTCAGTATTGAACAGCGTGACGCCCGCGTTGAGATCGTTGCCGTTATCCCACAGTAAACCGATCTCTTCGCTGAGGCTTTTCTCCGGCTTCAGGTCCGGGTTGCCGACAATGATTCCGTTCAGTCTACCGCCGCCGGTGACCTGTCCCCAACTGGCAGACGACTGGCGCAGATCCGGTGCGCGATAGCCCGCTGAAACGCCGCCTTTTAAGGTCCATTGATCGCTCAGATGCCATACGCCATAACCGCGCGGCGTCCAGTTGTCGCCGTAGTTTTCATCTTTATCCATACGCAGACCGCCAGTCAGCGTGAAGGTATCGGTAACGGCCCACTCATCTTCAGCAAACAGCGCCCAGCTCCAGCGGGTCAGTTTGTTCAGTCCATCAGCAGCTTGCAGCTGGTTGCCGTTATCACTCAGTTTTTCATAACGGTATTGCCCGCCCAACGTCAGGGTGTGCGCCCCAAGGAAGACCTGGTTCTGGTTATTGAAAATCGTGTTGTAGGACTTCATCTGGCGACCTGGGTTTTTGGTCTCTTCCTGCTGGACATAGCTGGTGGAGTTGAAGTCGTCGTAATAACCGCTGTGGGTTAGTGAATACGTTGTGTGCACATACTTGTTTTCGCTTTTACTGTTGGGCTTGCAGCTTCCGTTGCGGCAGCTTTCCTCGGCCATGGATTTGCCTGGCGTACTGTCGCGATCCTGCAGTTCACGTGCGTAATCGAAGTCGATGTCATTTTTATCATCTGGCGTAAAGTTCAGGGTTAAGCCCCCGTTACGCATACGCTGTTCATTGTAGCCATTGAGGATTTTGTCCTCCGCCCGATGAGAGAATAATCCGGTCACTTTCGCGCCGAGTAATCCGTCAATCAGGGGCCCAGACGCATAGGCGTTGGTCTGATAAATATCGCCGGAGTCTCTGTCTTCCTGGAAAGTGGCATCGCCGTGCAGAGAGCCGGTCCAGGCTTTGGTATTCGACACTTTCTTGGTAATGACGTTGATGACGCCGCCCATCGCATCGGAGCCGTACAGAGATGACATTGGGCCACGGATTACCTCGATACGCTCGATGGATTCCAGCGGCGGCAGCCAACCTTGCTCAATACCTGAGTTGTCGCTGTTAGGACGTGTGCCGCGTGTGCTGATGCGTTTACCGTTGACCAGGAAGAGCGTGTATTGCGAAGCCATACCACGAATACTGATATCACTGCTGCTACCCCCGCCGGTGACGACGACGCCAGGGACATCTTTTAGCGCATCGGTAACATCGCGATAGGCTTTGTCCTCAATCTGCTGCTTGGTAATAACAGATATCGAAGCGGGGGCGTCCTGAATTTTCTGTTCGAAGCCGGTGGCGGTAACCACCACGGTGTCTTGTTCAGCGGCATGCCCGAGTGATGGGAGACTGGCGACGCATACTGCGGCAGCTACAGCCTTAACGTGAGGTATAGTCATTTGTATCATTCCATTTAAATGAATTTACCCGGCATACTTCAAGTTGCAGATGCGTTGGCTACGCGCGTTCATACAACTCGAATTATTTAGGGTAACGATCAGCGCGTCATGTGAAAGGCCATGACAATTGTATGTATTTGTCTTTTAAGGACTCTTTTCAGTAAAGAAGCGAATGGATTGTACAAAAGTATGAATGTTTGTAAACACAAATGATAATCGAAATCATTTGTGTTTGATCTTGTTTTGAGGGTAATGCTTTTTAAATCAATAGGATAGTGGAGAAAGAAAAAAGGAGAAAAAGTGAAGGAATGATGGAGATATGAAGAGGGCTGGCGCCCTCACTCAGGCGTTACTTCAACAAATACTGGGCGTGGAAGCGCAGGTGATCCTCAATAAACGACGCAATAAAGTAATAGCTATGGTCGTAACCTGGCTGGATGCGTAGCGTCATTGGCCATGCGGTTTGACGGGCCGTTTCGGCCAGCACCGCGGGTTGCAGCTGATCGGCGAGAAACTGATCGCTGTCTCCCTGATCAATAAGCGTCGGAATCGCGTCTGCGGGCTTGCTGGCCAACATTAACTCGCAGCTGTCCCACTCGGCCCACTGTGATTTATCTTCACCCAGATACGCGCTAAAAGCCTTCTCCCCCCACGGAACGCGGCAAGGATTTACGATCGGTGCAAAGGCGGAAATGCTGGTGTATTTCCCGGGATTTTTCAGCGCCATAATCAATGCGCCGTGACCGCCCATGGAGTGTCCACTGATGGCGCAGCGATCGCTGACGTTAAACTGCGATTGAATCAGTGCCGGCAGCTCATCACGCAGATAGTCATACATGCGAAAATGCGTTGCCCATGGCTGTTGGGTAGCATTGAGGTAAAATGCCGCCCCCTGGCCTAAATCGTAGCCATCATCATTGGCAACCTGTTCGCCGCGCGGACTGGTGTCCGGCATCACCAGTACAATGCCCAGCTCAGCCGCGATGCGTTGTGCGCCGGCTTTAGTCGTGAAGTTTTCATCATTGCATGTCAGACCCGACAGCCAGTACAGCACCGGAGGTGGAGTGTTATCGCGCGGGGGAGGAAGAAAAATACTGAAGGTCATGGTGCAATTTAACGTGGCGGAGTCGTGACGCCAGCGTTGCTGCCAGCCTTCAAAACAGCGGTGCTCTTCAAGCATTTCCATGCGGGGCTCCTTGTTGTGTTGAACCTGAATATGTTTGCGAACTCACCATAATACAGATTATTCATGGCACTGTGAGCAACTTTCACTTCCGCATTGAGCAAACATACTTCATCATCTATATAACTTTACATTAACACTCGACGTCGCCGGGTAGAACGACAAGTGAAATCGCTACGCTGAAAGGCTGTGCCAATTTCAATAATTATCGCGGTGAATACTGGATTATGTGCGCCGCCTCACGCACAATGTTCTGGCTGTGTCACAGCCTAAAAACTTTGCCCCATGCAGGGCAGAGGCGCCCCACCTGCAGGAGAAGAAGAAATGTCATCACTCAGTAAAGAAGCGGCCCTGGTTCATGAAGCGCTGGTCGCGCGTGGTCTTGAAACGCCACTACGCCCGCCCGTGCAAGAGATGGATAACGAAACGCGCAAACGTCTTATCTCGGGCCATATGACCGAGATTATGCAGTTGCTCAATCTCGATTTGAGCGATGACAGTTTGATGGAAACTCCGCATCGCATAGCGAAAATGTATGTCGATGAGATTTTCTCCGGCCTCGACTACGCCAACTTCCCGAAAATTACCGTCATTGAAAACAAAATGAAGGTGGACGAGATGGTCACGGTCCGCGATATCACGCTGACCAGCACCTGCGAACACCACTTTGTTACTATCGATGGCAAAGCGACGGTGGCGTATATCCCGAAAGATTCGGTTATTGGTCTGTCGAAGATTAACCGCATTGTGCAGTTTTTCGCACAGCGTCCGCAGGTACAGGAACGTCTCACCCAGCAAATTCTCACCGCGCTGCAAACGCTGCTCGGGACGAATAATGTGGCGGTGTCGATTGATGCGGTACATTACTGTGTGAAAGCGCGTGGCATTCGCGATGCGACCAGTGCGACGACGACCACTTCTCTTGGCGGATTGTTTAAGTCCAGCCAGAACACGCGTCAGGAATTCCTGCGCGCAGTACGTCATCACAACTGATTAGGGCAGGGACCATGGAGCGTAATGTCACGCTGGATTTTATTCGTGGCGTCGCCATTCTTGGTATCCTGCTTCTCAATATTAGCGCCTTTGGCCTGCCAAAGGCGGCATACCTCAATCCCGCGTGGTATGGCAACATCACCTTATCCGACGCCTGGACCTGGGCGCTGCTCGATCTCTTTGCGCAGGTAAAATTCCTCTCGCTGTTTGCGCTGCTGTTCGGTGCCGGTCTGCAAATGCTGCTCCCGCGCGGCAAACGCTGGATCCAGTCGCGGCTTACGCTGCTGGTTCTATTGGGTTTTATGCACGGTTTACTCTTCTGGGATGGCGATATCCTGCTGGCATATGGCTTAATCGGCCTGATTTGTTGGCGGTTGATCCGTGATGCGCCGTCGGTAAAAAGCTTATTTAACACCGGCGTACTGCTTTATCTGGTGGGCGTTGGCGTATTGCTGCTGCTGGGGGTAATCTCCGGGAGTGAAACCAGTCGTGCCTGGACGCCGGATGCCTCAGCGTTGCTGTATGAAAAATACTGGAAAATAAACGGTGGAATGGAAGCCGTCAGCAATCGCGTGGATATGATGTCCAATAGCTTGCTGGCGCTGGGCGCACAGTACGGCTGGCAACTGGCGGGGATGATGCTGCTCGGCGCGGCATTGATGCGCAGCGGTTGGTTAAAAGGGCAGTACAGCTTGCAGCATTACCGACGCACCGGTGTACTGCTGGTCATTCTCGGGATGGCGATTAACCTGCCTGCTATCGTCGCTCAGTGGCATCTGGACTGGGCATATCGCTGGTGTGCCTTCTTGCTACAAGCCCCGCGAGAGCTGGGCGCGCCGTTGCAAACCATCGGTTACGCCGCGCTGATGTTCGGCTTCTGGCCGCAGCTTAGCCGCTTAAAATGGGTCATTGCCATCGCCTGTGTGGGGCGCATGGCATTAACTAACTATCTGTTACAAACCTTAATCTGCACCACGCTGTTTTACCAGGTCGGCTTATTTATGAAATTTGACCGACTGGAGCTGCTGTATTTCGTCATTCCGGTTTGGGCCGTTAACCTACTTTTCTCCGTCATATGGCTACGTTTTTACCGCCAGGGCCCGGTGGAATGGCTGTGGCGTCAATTAACCCTGCGTGCTGCGGGGACATCATTGCCGCGTACATCCAGATAACGATCTGGATCACATTCATTAACAAAACGGATGTAAGCGCTTTCATTCCTGTGACATCTCTCACGCAGTGCGTTTCATTGTGCTGACAAAATACCCAGCCTGGGGTGTCTGCGGGCAACCGCAATCTAAAACAGGGCAGTGAATATGATCACCATACGTGATGTGGCACGACAGTCTGGCGTTTCTGTAGCGACCGTTTCCCGCGTACTGAACAACAGTGCGCTGGTGAGTCCCGATACGCGTGAAGCGGTAATGAAGGCAGTTACTCTGCTGGGCTATCGACCTAATGCCAACGCGCAAGCGCTGGCGACGCAGGTGAGCGACACGATTGGTGTTGTGGTCATGGATGTATCAGACGCCTTTTTTGGCGCGCTGGTAAAAGCCGTGGATATGGTTGCCCAGCAGCATCAGAAGTATGTCCTGATTGGCAACAGCTATCATGAGGCTGAAAAAGAACGTCATGCCATTGAGGTGTTGATTCGTCAGCGCTGTAACGCACTGATTGTACACTCGAAAGCACTGAGCGATCGGGAACTCGCCGAGTTTATGGATCAGATCCCCGGTATGGTGCTGATCAACCGTCTGGTGCCGGGGTACGCCCACCGCTGCGTCTGTCTAGATAACATCAGCGGTGCCAAAATGGCGACCCGAATGCTGCTGAATAATGGTCATCAACGCATCGGTTATCTGGCGTCAAGCCATCGCATTGAAGATGACACCATGCGCAAAGAAGGGTGGTTAACAGCCCTGAAAGAGCAGGGGATTGTTGCGGCAGAAAGTTGGGTCGGCACCGGTTCGCCCGATATGCAAGGCGGAGAGTCTGCGATGGTAGAACTGCTGGGACGTAACTTACAACTGACGGCGGTTTTCGCCTATAACGACAATATGGCTGCCGGCGCGCTGACCGCGCTAAAAGACAACGGCATCGCTATTCCATTACACCTTTCTATCATTGGCTTTGATGATATTCCTATCGCGCGTTACACCGATCCGCAACTGACCACCGTACGCTATCCCATTGCCTCAATGGCAAAAATGGCGACGGAGCTTGCGCTACAGGGGGCTGCAGGCACGTTAGACCTGGAGGCGACGCATTGCTTTATGCCGACGCTGGTGCGTCGCCATTCAGTGGCGCTACGGCAGAATGCGGCACCGATCACTAACTCATAACGTTGCGCGATGTAACCGCTTTCAATATGTGAGTAAATTCACAGTATATTAACAATGCGATAGCTATGATGACACTGTTTGTTGCGCTGTAACTACTATGTAACGGTGAATAATCACTTTCACCGAGGTAAAGGTGCCTTAAACAAAAATTAAAGCCTGTTTTTGGAGCGTTGCCAGACACGGAAGAAATATTTTTTAAAAGTGAGCTTCGGCGTTCAGTAACACTTCAGTAACGTTCTGCCTGCCGAGCATTTATCTCAAGTACTACCCTGCATAATAAAACCGGAGATACCATGAATAAGAAGGTGTTGACCCTGTCTGCTGTAATGGCAAGCATGTTATTCGGCGCGGCTGCGCACGCTGCTGATACCCGCATTGGTGTGACTATCTATAAGTATGACGATAACTTTATGTCTGTAGTACGTAAGGCTATTGAAAAAGATGCCAAAGCGGCGCCAGATGTACAGCTGCTGATGAATGACTCGCAGAACGACCAGTCCAAACAAAACGACCAGATCGACGTGCTGCTGGCAAAAGGCGTTAAGGCACTGGCGATTAACCTGGTTGACCCGGCAGCGGCAGGCACGGTCATTGAAAAAGCACGCGGGCAGAACGTACCGATCGTGTTCTTTAACAAAGAACCTTCTCGTAAGGCGCTGGACAGCTATGACAAAGCGTTTTACGTCGGTACTGACTCTAAAGAGTCCGGTATTATTCAGGGTGATTTGATCGCCAAACACTGGGCAGCGAATCCGAACTGGGACCTGAACAAAGACGGCAAAATTCAGTTTGTTCTGCTGAAAGGCGAACCGGGACACCCGGACGCTGAAGCACGTACCACTTACGTGATTAAAGAGCTGAACGATAAAGGCATTAAAACTGAGCAACTGCAGTTAGATACTGCAATGTGGGATACCGCTCAGGCAAAAGATAAAATGGATGCGTGGATGTCCGGTCCGAACGCCAACAAAATTGAAGTGGTTATCGCAAACAACGATGCGATGGCAATGGGCGCAGTTGAAGCACTGAAAGCGCACAACAAAACCAGCGTACCGGTATTTGGTGTGGATGCGCTGCCTGAAGCGCTGGCTCTGGTGAAATCTGGCGCAATGGCTGGTACCGTGCTGAACGACGCCAACAACCAGGCGAAAGCCACCTTCGATCTGGCGAAAAACCTGGCTGACGGTAAAGGTGCGGCAGATGGCACTAACTGGAAAATTGAGAACAAAATTGTTCGCGTTCCGTACGTAGGTGTCGATAAAGATAATCTGGCAGAGTTTACCAATAAGTAAATATTCCGTCTTTGGGCGCAATGTCATTGCGCCCTTAATAACGCACTCTGCAAGGCCAACAAGGTATAATTATGGTCAGCACACATACTCAGTCGTCAGGCGAATACTTGTTGGAAATGACCGGCATCAACAAGTCCTTCCCCGGCGTTAAGGCTCTTGATAATGTCAATTTAAAAGTCCGCCCACATTCCATTCATGCCTTAATGGGGGAGAATGGCGCGGGGAAATCAACATTATTGAAATGTCTTTTCGGTATCTATCAAAAAGATTCCGGTAGTATTTTATTTCAGGGTAAAGAAATCGATTTTCATTCTGCTAAAGAAGCGCTTGAAAATGGTATTTCGATGGTACACCAGGAATTAAACCTGGTATTACAACGTTCTGTGATGGATAACATGTGGCTGGGACGCTATCCCACCAAAGGCATGTTTGTCGATCAGGACAAAATGTACCGCGATACCAAAGCGATATTTGATGAGCTGGATATTGATATCGATCCGCGTGCGCGCGTTGGTACATTATCCGTTTCTCAAATGCAGATGATTGAAATTGCGAAAGCGTTCTCCTATGACGCAAAAATCGTCATCATGGATGAGCCAACGTCATCGTTAACCGAGAAAGAAGTTAATCATCTGTTTACCATTATCCGTAAGCTGAAAGAGCGTGGATGCGGTATTGTTTATATTTCTCACAAGATGGAAGAAATCTTCCAGCTATGCGATGAAATTACCGTGCTGCGCGATGGCCAGTGGATTGCGACCCAGCCGCTGGAAGGGCTGGATATGGATAAGATCATCTCCATGATGGTCGGCCGTTCACTGAACCAACGTTTTCCGGATAAAGAAAACAAACCCGGTGAAGTCATTCTGCAAGTGCGTAACCTGACCTCGCTGCGTCAGCCATCGATTCGTGATATCTCGTTTGATTTGCACAAAGGGGAAATTCTCGGGATTGCCGGGCTGGTCGGCGCAAAACGTACTGATATCGTTGAAACGCTTTTTGGTATTCGTGAGAAATCATCGGGTACGATTACGCTACACGGCAAAAAGATTAATAACCACAGTGCAAATGAGGCTATTAACCATGGTTTTGCGCTGGTCACGGAAGAGCGCCGCTCAACCGGTATTTACGCGTATCTGGATATTGGTTTTAACTCGTTAATCTCCAATATCCAAAACTATAAAAATAAAGTTGGTCTGCTGGATAATTCCCGCATGAAGAGTGATACCCAGTGGGTAATTGACTCAATGAGGGTGAAAACGCCGGGCCATCGTACACAAATCGGTTCACTGTCCGGTGGTAATCAGCAAAAGGTGGTTATTGGTCGCTGGTTATTAACGCAGCCAGAAATCCTGATGTTAGATGAACCCACGCGTGGTATCGATGTTGGCGCGAAATTTGAAATTTATCAGCTGATTGCCGAACTCGCGAAAAAGGATAAGGGGATTATTATTATTTCCTCTGAAATGCCGGAGCTGCTAGGTATTACCGATCGTATTCTGGTGATGAGCAATGGTCTCGTTGCCGGAATTGTTGACACTAAAACAACAACGCAAAACGAAATCCTCCGTCTTGCGTCTTTGCACCTTTAAGATTAGGGGCTCCTCATGAGTGCGTTAAATAAGAAAAGTTTTCTTACTTATCTGAAAGAAGGCGGAATTTACGTTGTTCTTTTGGTTTTGCTGGCGATTATTATTTTCCAGGATCCCACTTTCTTAAGCTTACTGAACCTGAGTAATATTCTGACGCAATCCTCGGTGCGTATTATTATCGCATTGGGTGTGGCCGGGCTGATTGTTACCCAAGGGACAGATCTGTCGGCGGGACGTCAGGTTGGCCTGGCGGCAGTCGTGGCGGCAACCTTGCTACAGTCGATGGAGAACGCCAACAAGGTGTTCCCGGAAATGGCTACAATGCCAATCATCGTAGTCGTGCTGATTGTTTGCGTGATTGGCGCCATTATCGGTCTGGTGAACGGTATTATCATTGCTTATCTGAATGTGACGCCGTTTATTACCACCCTGGGTACGATGATCATCGTTTACGGGATCAACTCCCTGTACTACGACTTTGTCGGCGCATCGCCAATTTCTGGCTTTGACAGCGGATTCTCCACCTTCGCGCAGGGCTTTATTGCGCTAGGTAGTTTCCGCCTCTCCTACATCACCTTCTATGCGCTGATTGCGGTGGCGTTTGTCTGGGTGCTGTGGAACAAGACCCGCTTCGGTAAAAACATTTTCGCCATCGGCGGAAACCCAGAAGCCGCGAAAGTGTCCGGGGTCAACGTTGCGCTGAACCTGCTGATCATCTATGCGTTGTCTGGCGTGTTTTATGCCTTCGGTGGTTTGCTCGAAGCCGGGCGTATCGGCTCGGCGACTAACAACCTCGGCTTTATGTATGAGCTGGATGCGATTGCGGCGTGCGTGGTTGGCGGCGTGTCGTTCAGCGGCGGGGTCGGGACCGTGTTTGGCGTGGTGACCGGTGTGATTATCTTCACCGTCATCAACTACGGTCTGACCTACATTGGCGTGAACCCTTACTGGCAGTACATTATCAAGGGCGGCATTATCATCTTCGCGGTCGCGCTGGACTCATTGAAGTACGCGCGTAAGAAGTAATCGTATACCGCAAAAAGCCCGGTGCAGCGTAATCTGTACCGGGCTTTTTTGTCAGCGTTACAACGTTAACGCATGCTCTTTCTCACCGGATTTAAATTTCACCTCACCCAGCTCAATACAGGCTACCGGGCAAACGTGACCACACAGCAGGCATCCCACACATTTTTCTGTGTTGCAGTGCGGTGTGCGGGTTTCCTCATTCCATTCCATCGCCTGATGTCCACCGTCATAACAGGAGATGTAGCAGCGGCCACAGCCAACGCATTTATCAAGATGAATGTTCGGGTAGACGATGTAGCTTCGGTCAAGATCCTCCGCGGGGATGATATTGGCATTGGCAAGACCAACCATCTCCTCCAGTGAGTCAAACCCTTGATCGGCGAGGTAATGTGACAGCCCGCTGGTCATGTCCTCCACAATCCGGTAGCCATACTGCATGATCCCGGTGGTCACCTGCAGCGTGGCCGCGCCTAACAGTAAAAACTCGGCGGCATCTTCCCAGGTCTCAATTCCCCCGATGCCGCTGATCGGGAAATCGCGCAGTTCAGGGTGCATGCGCAGTTGTTGGATAAATCGCAAAGCAATAGGTTTAACGGCCTTGCCGGAGTAGCCGGAAATACTGGATTTACCGTTGACGACCGGCATCCCGATTTTTCGGTTCAGGTCGATATTCGTGATGGATTTAACCGTATTGATGGTCGCGATACCGTCGGCACCTCCGTGTTTTGCTGCCAGAGCCACCTCACACATATCACCAATGTTCGGTGTCATTTTCGCCAGCATCGGCAGGGACGAGCCGCGTTTAACGGCCCGACAATACTTTTCAACCAGCTCAGGGCTTTGCCCGACATCGCTACCCATGGCATGTGAGGTCATTTGCGGGCACGAGAAGTTACACTCGATCATGTCGGCACCCGCGTCTTCAACCAGGCGGGCCAGTTCCTGCCATTGCTGCTCATTTTCCCCCATAATCGACGCAATCAGGACTTTGTCCGGGTAGTCCTGTTTCAGTCGGCGAATTGCGGCCAGATTCTCCTCCAACGGATGCTCGGCAATTTGTTCCATGTTTTTGAAGCCAATAAAGCCGGTATCTTCTTTGGTGAGATGGTCAAAACGTGGGGAGACTTCATTAGCAATAAAGAACCCGATCGTTTTAAAAACAATGCCACCCCAGCCGCTATCATAGGCTTTGGCGCACATTTCATAGCAGTTGCCCACCGGAGAGGAAGAGAGGCAGAACGGGTTGGGGAATTTGACGCCGCAAAAAGTAATAGAAAGATCTTTCGTTAACATGAGCAAGCTCCCTCTAAATAGTGATGAATGGCCTGAGCGGCTTCTTTTCCCGTTTTCACGGCGTAAACAACGGTTTTATCGCCTTTAACAATATCGCCCGCAGCAAACAGAGCCGGATCGGCGGTTTGATAATTGTGCGTATCGATAAGATTGCGCTGTGGCTTTAACATGGCGAAATTATCAAGCTGAGCATGTTGGCCGACGGCGAGAATAATCTGTTCGGCTTCAAGCGTGAGTTCTCCTGGCAGGCGTACGTGCTTAAAGGTGACTCGATTTCCGCTAACCGCCACGGGCGTGAAGCCGTCAATTATCGACACCCCTAAAGCCTGTGTGCTGCTGAATTCTTTGTCGCTGGCCGGGAAGTCGGCGAGTTCTTCACGCGCGACACAGGTGACTGACGGGCAGCCAAGCAGCTTCAACGTACTGGCGACATCCATCGCCACGTCGCCACCGCCGATGATTAATGCACTTTGTGCGACGGTAATATCGCCGTTGGATTGCCGGGCTCGTTGCAGAAAATCGACGGCGATTTCGACGTGATTCGCCCTCTCAAACAGAGGCAACGTTGAACCGTAAGACATCCCTACGGTAACCAGTACGGCGCGGTATTCTGCTTTGAGTTGCTCAACGGAAAGGGCATTGCCGACTTCACAATTGCACTTGATGGTCACGCCCATTTCAACGATACGGGCAATTTCAAGATCCAAAACTGCTTGCGGCAGACGAAACTCAGGAATGCCATAACGCAACCAGCCACCTGGCTGGGCCTGTTTTTCGAAGATTGTGACATCATAACCAAGATTACTTAGCGTTACGCTGGCCTGTAACCCTGCCGGACCCGCCCCGATGATAGCTACCTTGCCGAGCGTTTTTGTTGCCGGCTGATAGATTTTCATTGCGGTCTGCTGTTCAAAATCGGTAATAAAGCGTTGCAGACGTGCAATATCGATAGGTTTATCAATTCCTGAGCGCGTACATCCGCGCTGGCATAATTTTTCGGTTGGGCAAACCCGGGCGCACACCGCACCGAGCGCATTATTTTCGCGGATAGTTTCGGCAGCGCCTTTAAAATTACGAAAATAAATAGAGCGAATAAATTTCCCTGGGTCTGTTTGCGCCGGGCAATCATGACTACAGGGGGCGTCGTGACATAATAAACAGCGAGAAGCCTCTTTTATTGCTAATAATGGGGTAAAAGCAGGCGTGAGCTCATCCAGATAATTTTGTTGTGGCATATTTTCTTCCTTAATGCTTGAGTAAATTAAGGCAAACCGTTAATAACAAAATATAAAAAGTGAAGGCTATTCTTAAGGCTAAGCACTGCAGGAAGAGTATTCTGTGAAAGGATTCACAAATAGAAGATAGTCTGAGGGAAATGCTGGCGGGCAGCATTAATCCCTTACATTGAAATGGTAACTATTATCAAAATATTAGCTATTCTCAAATGCTAATATAAAGGAAAATTCTCTATCGATAAAAGACTAAGTAAATAACCATCCCGAAGGATAAACATCCGCACCCGGCATAAACCAGCACATAAGACCAAAATTGCAGGGGCTCTTGATTGCGATAAGCGTAAACCGGTTCGCGTGCATTCTTTTTAATTTTATCTACGGCCCCAGAACGCCAGCCTTTCCATGCTTCGCGAAAACAAAATACGGGAATGAGCAGAAAGGCCAACACGACGAAAAGGGTTTGTACATCCATGCTTATTTTCCTTGTTTCTTTTGTAATTCGAGTAGTTGTTCAGGCGTGACCGCCGGATATCCCTGTGCATCGTCCGGTACCTGATGCATGGTAGGGATGGGCACCAGCGGGCCTAAAAAGCGGGGTTCACGTTTGAAAATATAGAGATCGGCCAGTGCGCCAAAGCGGGCGCCAAATTCACGTACCCGCACGGTGAGCATATCTTTTGGTGAGGGCACTGCATAGCACTGGGCCTGGATGCCCATATGCAGCGCAATAAACAAGGCGCGCTCACAGTGGAATCGCTGAGTAATAATGATGAAATCGTTGGTATCGAACACCTTGCGGGTTCGTACAATCGAATCGAGCGTCCGGAACCCAGCGTAATCAAGCACGATATCAGCGGGATCGACACCTGCGGCAATCAGATCTTTACGCATCGTCATGGGTTCGTTGTAGCTTTGTTGTGCGTTGTCGCCGCTCAGCAGCAGATAGTTTACCTTTCCGCTGTTATAGGCGTTCAATGCGCCCTGAATGCGGTAGCGGTAATACTGGTTGATGACGCCGGTGCGATAGTATTTCGCCGTGCCCAGGACCACACCGACCTGGCGGTAGGGTAAATCCTGCAATTCGTCGTAGATGTAGGGAGCGGTCTTCCAGCTCATCCACCTGTCGAGCCCAAGCACAGTCAAAAGCAGCAAGCCTACCAGGACTAACAGGCTGTAAAACACGCGCTTTAACATGCAGAAAACTCGTTATTTGGATGGAATTTCAATCAGGCTACTGTACCGGAAGACGTAGCGCAAGAAACAGCAATCTGATTGAGGGGATTTTCAGCAAAACGGCCCTGTTGGATGGTAGCAACAGCAAATCTGGCCGACAACCTCGAGCGATTGCAGGCCAGATAAGCGTAGCGCCAGGCAATTAACCGAGCAGCACGCGCTCAATATTATTGCAGCCCAGCGCTTTCAGGGTAGCGGAGGTCGCATCCCACTGAATCAACGGCGCATCGGCTTTTTCAGCCAGCACAGCACGCTGGATATCCGGGTAGTCATAACCGTTAAGGTTCAACAGGTTTAACGCGCCTTGCAGCGGCGGCAGGGTCGGGTTGAAGGCGGCATTTTCCGCATAGCTACCGCTAAAAATTCGACCATCTTTACATTCCAGCGCCACGCCGCTTGGGGAGTTGCTGTACGGCATATGACATCTGTTGGCGGCGGTGATAGCCGCTTGGGTCAACGCATCGCCCTGCAGCGCGAAGCCGTGATCCTGATCGTCCATCAGCAGCGTTTTAATCTCCAGATCTTTCGGTCCGAAGGCGTCTGGCAGGTAATCGCGCAGCACGTGTGGCGCACGTCCCGGCAGATGAATACGTAAATCCAGTCCGCTGTTCAGTTCGTTCATAAACTGGCGACAGTGGCCGCACGGCGTGTAGTTGACGGTGATGGCGGCGAGCCCTTTTTCACCGCGCAGCCAGGCATGGCTGATGGCGCTTTGCTCGGCATGAACGGTTTGCTGCATGGTCGCCCCCAGGAACTCCATGTTCCCACCGAAGTACCAGGTGCCGCTGATGCCGCGAGAAATTGCCCCAACGTTGAAGTTGGACAGCGGAGTACGCGCGCAGGCCGCAGCCAGCGGCAATAGAGCGAATGCCAGCGCGTCTTCGTCCAGTCCCGATTCGCGTTGCAGCAAAGAGACCTGCTCAGCAGTCAGCATGGCGGGGAAATGCGCATCCGCCAGAACAGGCGCCAGGGCTGATTGCAAGTTATCCGCGAGTTGGGCAAAAGCAGTTTGAAAACGTGGATGCATGGCGATGCCTCATAACAATGTAATGGAATCGTAGTTTACGGGCCTGTTACGGCTTTATATGTGATCCAAATCTCATTGTGTATGCAACTTATGAAACTTAAATTAAAAATGTGCAACGCATCGCAAATAATTAGCCAAAAACTGAAGGTTAACCGACCAGGGCCAGAATAATCGGGAACAGGAATGGGGCGACCAACGAGGTGATAATGCCGCAAATAACCAGCGCCAGAGAGCTAAACGCGCCTTCCTGATAGTCCAGCTCTGCACAGCGTGCGGTACCCAGGGCGTGCGAAGCGGTACCCATAGCCAGTCCACGTGCGGCTTTGGTGCGAATACGCATCGCATTGAGCAAAGTATGACCAAACACAGCCCCGAGGATACCAACAAAAATGACGCACACGGCGCTGATGGCCGGAATACCACCAATGCTGCCTCCCACTGCCATAGCGATAGGCGTGGTTACCGATTTCGGCATGATTGACGCAGCAATTTGCGGCGATGCGCCCATCAACAAGGCGATTGTTGTACCTGTAACCATCGCCACAACGCTCCCCGCAAAGCAGATGGCAATAATTGATTTCCAGCGAGCGCGAATCTGGTGCAGCTGTTCGTATAACGGATAGGCCAGCGCGACCACGGCAGGTTGGAGTAAATCGTTCAGGACCTCACTGCCTTTGAAATAGTGATCGTAGGGAATTCCGGTCAGCATCAGAATGGGAATGATCACCACCATGGCGACCAGTAGCGGGTTCAATAGCGGCATTTTAAATCGTGCAGCCAGCTTACGTGCGCCAAAAAATACCGCCAGCGTAAGGGGTAACGACCACCAGATATACGACATCATTCTTTAGACCCTTTTTGCCCAACGATTTTGCGCTCACCGTGCACAATGTGAGAACTCCAGCTCACCACCAGGAAAACGACCAGCGTACTGATGGTACAGGACACCACCACCGGACCAAATTGTGCACGGAGCAGATCAAAGTACTGCATGATCCCCACGCCAATCGGGACAAACAGCAGGGCCATATAGCGAATCAGCACATAGCAGCCGGGGTTAACCCATTTTGCCGGTAGCACCTGCAAAGCCAGTAAGACAAACAGAATCAGCATGCCGATAATGCTGCCCGGAATGGTGATGGGGAGTAGCGATGCAAGAAAAATACCTGCATAGAGGCAGGCATAAATCAGGACGAATGCGCGCAAATATTGCCAGATAATGTTCAGTGCTTTGCTCATAGTTGAAACCCTTGACGAGACTGATTCATCATACAATTAAACTTCAAAACGTGCTACCGATCACATCATGAATTCTAAGCATAGAAGAAATAGATATCTGGAACATCGGGCGATGGCCCTAACTGTTCACGTTAAACCTGTGCCAGGTAATACAGAAAACGATTCAGGGCGGTCGTGGGTGTTTCATTATTGCGCCAGAACACGCCTACGCTGCCTTTTTGTTCAATCTTCGGCAGATTCAGGATAGCCAGCTGTCCCTGGGCGGCATAACGCTGCGCCAGGCGTAGAGAAAGAATAGAGATCATGTCGCTACTTTGCAGCAGGTTGGTGCTGACGTTTATCGACGCCGACTCAATGATGTTTTCCGGTAGCATGACGCCGTTATCTACCAGCGCGTTGTCAATGCTTATCCGGATGGGCGTTCCCGTCGGCCAGACAATCCAGCGCCAGTTAGCCAGATCATGCCAGGTGAGCAGGGGATATTTTGCCAGTGGATGGTCGGGGCGCGCGACGAAACAGACCGGCTCGGTATACAGCACCTGGTAATTGAGCGGCAACTGAAGCGCCCGGCCACCGACGCGTCCGACCACCACATCCACCGAACCCGCGAGCAGATCGTGCAGCAGCGGGGTCATCACCTTCTCTTCAATATTAAGATGCAAGGTCGGCAGCTCTGTGAGCAAACCCAGTATCGCCTGTGAAACGCAGTCCGTCGCCACCGGCGAGCAGCCAATCTTCAGACTCCCTACCAGGCCTCCCTGCTTAAAACGGGCGATTTCATACTGTGAACGTTCCATATCATTGATCAGGCGTTGGGCATGCTGCAGTAGCAGCTTGCCGCCTTCTGAAGGGCGTAAGCCTTTGCTATGACGTTCAAAGAGTGTGATACCCATCTCATCTTCGAGCTGTGATAACCATTTTGACAACGCTGGCTGGGTGATATTCATCATTCGGGCGACGTGAGTCAAATTCCCCTGTTCGCCCAGCGCAATAAGCGTTTGCAGGTGGTGTAACTTAAGTTTCTGCGCCCAGTTAGCCATTTGCTATAACCTCCAGGTTATGCCTCTGCATGAAAAGCCATTGTACATTTCATCTCCAAACATACAAAGTCGCAACATACCTAAAACAAAACAGACATCTACTCTACCTGCACTGAGGCATTCACTATGACTCAACAACGTGATTTACAAGCACTGATCGATTCCGCCCCCGTCGGTAAGACCCAGTGGCGCGTTATCATTTGCTGTTTTTTGGTCGTCATGCTCGACGGTTTTGATACTGCAGCTATTGGTTTTATCGCGCCCGACATTCGCACCCACTGGCAACTGACGGCCGGAGATCTGGCGCCGTTGTTTGGCGCAGGCCTGCTGGGTCTGACCGCTGGCGCACTGCTCTGCGGTCCGCTATCGGATCGTTTTGGCCGCAAACGGGTGATTGAACTCTGCGTGGCGCTGTTCGGCGCACTGAGCCTGATTTCGGCTTTTTCCCCCGATCTGCAAACGCTGGTTTTTTTGCGCTTCCTTACCGGGTTAGGCCTGGGCGGCGCGATGCCAAATACTATCACTATGACCTCAGAATACCTGCCAGCGCGTCGGCGTGGCGCACTGGTCACCATGATGTTCTGCGGTTTTACCCTGGGCTCGGCGATGGGCGGGATTGTCAGCGCACAGCTGGTGCCGGTTATTGGCTGGAACGGCATCCTGGTGCTGGGAGGCGTGCTACCGCTGATGCTGTTTGTGGCTCTGCTGTTTGCGCTGCCGGAATCCCCGCGCTGGCAGGTTCGTCGTCAGTTGCCGCAAAACGTGATTGCCAGAACCGTCAGCGCCATCACCCGGGAGCGTTATGACAATACCCAATTTTATCTCAACGAGGGCACCGCGATTGCCAAAGGCAGCATTCGCCAGCTGTTCGTCGGGCAACAGTTGCCCATTACCCTGATGTTATGGGTGGTGTTCTTTATGAGCCTGCTGATTATTTATCTGCTCTCCAGCTGGATGCCAACGCTGCTTAACCATCGTGGAATTGACCTGCAGCATGCCTCATGGGTGACCGCCGCCTTTCAGATTGGCGGTACGCTCGGTGCGCTGGTGCTGGGAGTGCTGATGGATAAATACAATCCTTTCCGCGTGTTGGCAGTGAGCTATGCGCTGGGTGCGGTGTGTATTGTCATGATTGGCCTGAGCGAGAACGGCCTGTGGCTAATGGCGCTGGCCATTTTTGGCACCGGCATCGGCATCAGCGGTTCGCAGGTGGGCCTGAATGCCTTAACCGCCACGCTTTATCCGACGCAGAGCCGGGCCACGGGCGTCAGCTGGTCTAATGCGATTGGCCGCTGCGGCGCGATTGTCGGCTCGCTCTCCGGCGGCGTGATGATGGCGATGAATTTCTCATTCGATAACCTGTTTTTCATTATTGCCGTTCCGGCGGCCATCAGCGCGGTGATGCTTATGCTGCTGACGGTTGTTATCCGCCAGTCGGCCTCTGTCCCTGACGCGTTGTCACGCGTAGGCATCGTGAACAAATAAGGAGAATCTCTATGTCAGAACTTAATCAGGATGTTAAGAACAGCCGTCAGCAGTTTTACCAGCATATTTCCGGGCAGAATCTGACCCCGCTGTGGGAGTCGCTGCACCGCCTGGTACCGCCAACGCCGAACGCACATTGTGCTCCTGCATACTGGAACTATCAGGAGATCCGCCCGCTGCTGCTGGAAAGCGGCGATCTGATTGGCGCGAAAGAGGCGATTCGTCGCGTACTGGTGCTGGAAAACCCCATGCTGCGCGGACAGTCTTCAATCACCCCAACGCTGTACGCCGGATTGCAGTTAATCATGCCGGGCGAGGTTGCCCCGAGTCACCGGCATAATCAGTCTGCGCTGCGCTTTATTGTCGAAGGGAAAGGGGCATTTACTGCGGTGGATGGCGAGCGCACCCAAATGCATGAAGGCGATTTTATTCTGACGCCACAGTGGCGCTGGCACGACCACGGCAACCCAGGCAGTGAACCGGTGGTGTGGCTGGACGGTCTGGATCTGCCACTGGTGAATCTGCTGGGTTGCGGCTTTGCGGAAGATTACCCGGAGGATCAGCAGCCGGTCACGCGTAAGGAAGGGGATTACTTACCACGCTACGCGGCCAATATGCTGCCGCTGCGTCATCAGAAGGGTAACTCATCGCCAATTTTCAACTATCGCTACGATCGCAGCCGTGAAGCGCTGCATGACCTGACCCGCATGGGCGACGCCGATGAGTGGGACGGTTACAAGATGCGTTACGTCAACCCGGTAACCGGTGGTTATCCCATGCCTTCAATGGGGACCTTTTTACAACTGTTGCCGAAGGGCTTTTCCTCGCGGATGGCACGTACCACCGACAGCACTATCTATCACGTGGTGGAAGGAAGCGGGCAGGTCACCATCGGCACCGAGATCTTCAATTTTTCGCCAAAAGATATCTTCGTGGTGCCAACCTGGCACGGCGTGTCATTCCAGGCCCACGAAGATGCCGTCTTATTTAGTTTTTCGGACAGACCGGTTCAGGAAGCGCTGGGGTTGTTCCGTGAAGCACGTTATTAATTTGGGAGAGAGAAAATGACGCAATACGTATTCGAACCACAAGCGCCTGTTACCGTTCCGGTCGTTGGCAGTAATGAACAGTTTCCCGTGCGTCGCGTTTACTGCGTGGGCCGCAACTATGCCGCTCATGCGCGTGAAATGGGTTTTGATCCGGATCGCGAACCGCCGTTCTTCTTCTGTAAACCTGCCGATGCGGTGGTTCCGGTGGCGGCCGGTCAAACCCTCGAGCTGCCATACCCGTCGCAGACCGATAACTATCACTATGAGATAGAGCTGGTGGTGGCGATCGGTAAAAAGGGCAGCGATATACCGCTGGAAAAAGCGCACGAATATATCTGGGGCTATGCCACTGGTCTGGATATGACCCGCCGCGACAGGCAGATGGAGATGCGCCAGATGGGGCGTCCGTGGGAAATCGGCAAAGCATTTGATCTCTCAGCCCCCATCGCGCCACTGCATAAAGCCAGCGAAAGTGCGGATGTTAACAACGCGCCTATCTGGTTGCAGGTCAACGGCGACGATCATCAGCGTAGCGATATTCGCCACCTCATCTGGTCCGTTAATGAAACGATTAGCTATCTGTCCGGCTTTTTCGAACTACAGCCGGGTGATTTGATCTACACAGGCACGCCAGAGGGCGTGGGCGCAGTGGTGAAAGGAGATGTGATCACCGGCAATGTAGACGGTTTAACCCCCATCGCTGTGAAGATTGTCTGAGGTGGATGATGACGCTGTACAGTTTCTTTAACAGCTCCGCGTCATATCGCGTACGCATTGCGCTGGCGCTGAAGGGGCTTGATTACCAGACGGTGGGTGTCAACATTCGCATCGGTCAGCAGAACGAGCTGGCCTACCGGCGGATGAACCCGGTAGGGCTTGTACCGACGCTGGTCACTGATGAGGGAGAATCACTCGGGCAGTCGCTGGCGATAACCGACTGGCTGGATGGTCACTTTCCGCAGTCGCCGCTGCTGCCAGCCGACTTCCCGGCGCGCAGCCGGGTGCTGGAAATTGTTTATGCCATCGCTTGTGATATCCATCCCGTGAATAACATGCGGGTACTGCGCTACCTGAGCGAAGAGCTAAAGGTCAGTGAAGAGGATAAAAAACGCTGGTATGCGCACTGGATCCAGCAAGGGTTAAGCGCGGTTGAACAGATGCTGCGCCAGAGTCAGTCGGGGACGTTCTGCGTGGGGGATGCGCCGACGCTGGCGGATTGCTGTCTGATCCCACAGTGGGCGAACGCGTTACGTATGGGCTGTGATCTGAGCGGGTATCCGCGCTGTAAGGCAGTATATGATGCCTGTACCCAGCTTCCGGCGTTTATCGCCGCCGCGCCCGAGAATCAACAAGACAAAATTCCAGCCTGATAAGGAGAACGACAATGGCTAAAGTGACACGCGCAATTATCGTGGGTGGCGGGATTGGCGGCGCGGCGACCGCGCTGTCGCTGGCCCGTCAAGGCATTAAAGTGATGTTGCTGGAGAAAGCGCACGAGATTGGTGAGATTGGTGCGGGCATTCAGCTCGGGCCGAACGCGTTTTCTGCTCTGGACAGCCTTGGCGTGGGTGACGTCGCTCGCAAGCGCGCCGTTTTTACCGATCACATCACCATGATGGATGCGGTAAACGCGAAAGAGGTTGTACGCATTGAAACCGGGCAAGCGTTCCGCGATCACTTTGGCGGTCCTTATGCGGTTATCCATCGGGTTGATATTCATGCTTCTGTCTGGGAAGCAGCACTGGTTCATCCCAACGTTGAGTATCGCACTTCAACTAACGTGGTTGATATTCGCCAGACAGAAGATGATGTGACGGTCTTTGATGAGCACGGTAACAGCTGGACAGCGGATATTTTGGTGGGCTGTGACGGTGTGAAGTCGGTTGTGCGTCAGTCTCTGATTGGCGATGCGCCACGCGTGACCGGGCACGTGGTCTATCGCGCGGTGATTGATTGCGATGATATGCCGGAAGATTTGCGCATTAACGCGCCGGTGCTATGGGCCGGACCGCACTGCCACCTGGTGCACTATCCACTGCGCGGCGGCAAGCAGTATAACCTGGTGGTGACCTTCCACAGTCGTCAGCAGGAGGAGTGGGGGGTGAAGGATGGCAGTAAAGAGGAAGTGCTCTCCTATTTTGCCGGTATTCATGCGCGTCCGCGTCAGATGCTGGATAAGCCGACCTCATGGCGTCGTTGGTCCACCGCTGACCGCGAACCGGTAGAGAAATGGGGGACCGACCGCATTACGCTGGTGGGTGATGCTGCGCATCCGGTGGCACAATATATGGCGCAGGGCGCCTGTATGGCGCTTGAAGATGCCGTCACTCTCGGTAAGGCGTTACAGCAGTGTGACGGCGATGCGGCTGATGCCTTTGCCTTGTATGAGTCGGTGCGTATTCCGCGTACTGCGCGCATCGTCTGGTCGACGCGCGAAATGGGACGTGTGTACCACGCCGCAGGCGTCGAGCGCCAGGTGCGTAATCTGCTGTGGAAAGGCAAATCTCAGGCGGAATTTTATCGTGGTATGGAATGGCTGTACGGCTGGAAAGAAGATAACTGCCTGTTGCCGCGCTGAGCCTCTTTAATCTCCCGAACGGAGGCGCTACCATAGCGCCTCTTTTTTTGCGGGTGACGATATGCGTGTTTTACTGGCGCCGATGGAAGGCGTGCTCGACTCACTGGTGCGCGAGCTGCTGACTGAAGTGAATGATTACGATCTGTGCATCACCGAGTTTGTGCGCGTGGTGGATCAGCTCCTGCCGGCAAAAGTATTCCATCGGCTCTGCCCGGAACTGCATAACAATAGCCGGACGCCATCCGGCACGCGGGTGCGCATACAGTTGCTGGGGCAGTATCCGCAGTGGCTGGCGGAGAACGCGGCGCGCGCGGTAGAACTGGGCTCGTTTGGTGTCGATCTGAACTGTGGCTGCCCGTCGAAGCTGGTCAACGGCAGCGGCGGTGGCGCAACGTTATTAAAAGATCCTGAACTCATCTACCGGGGCGCAAAAGCCATGCGCGAGGCGGTGCCTGCGCATCTGCCCGTGACGGTGAAAGTGCGTCTGGGCTGGGACAACAGCGACAGGCAGTTTGAAATTGCTGATGCCGTTCAGCAGGCTGGCGCCAGCGAGCTGGCGGTGCATGGCCGAACCAAGGAGCAGGGCTATAAGGCCGAGCATATCAACTGGCAGGCGATCGGTGAGATCCGCCAGCGGCTTACCATTCCGGTTATCGCGAATGGCGAAATCTGGGACTGGCAAAGCGCCCAGGACTGTGTGGCTATCAGCGGATGCGATGCGGTGATGATTGGCCGTGGGGCATTAAATATTCCGAACCTGAGTCGTGTGGTGAAGTACAACGAGCCACGTATGCCGTGGCCTGATGTCGTGATGCTATTGCAAAAATATACCCGTCTTGAAAAGCAGGGTGATACCGGGCTGTATCACGTGGCGCGGATTAAACAATGGTTAGGGTATTTGCGTAAAGAATACTCAGAGGCAACCGCGCTGTTTCAGGAAATCCGCGCATTAAACTATTCACCGGATATCGCGCGCGCGATTCAGGCCATTGATATCGCTAAATTGCATTAACACATTAATCGGCCACTGGAGTGGAAGTACTTGTCGATGAAGAATTATTGAGGACATGTGATTCTTGCTCAGGGTTCCGTTCACCTCAGCGGAGTCATTTCTCTGAAGCGCAGATAACCGTGAACGCGCAAGGGAGACTCACGGCGGGAAAATCGTCGCTACGCGATTCATTCGTCTTATCGCCTCATCGATTTTCAGCCGGACCGGGGTCATCGCTGCAACGCACTGACTTCCAGTTAACTCTGTTTTGCTGTTCAGATAAAAAACGCAGGTGGTCAGGTGTGGGCTGGTCCGGCTGAAAATTGCCGACGTGTTTCCGTAAGGCCGGGAGAACCCGCAGGGATGCGGGTTCAGGGCGCGTTTTGCAGGGAGGCTACCTCGCGCCCGGCCCGGTAGCCTGGAGGAATAAACGGAGGGGACCACGAAGTGGCAATTTTCCCGCCGGGAGCCGGGATTGTTAAGGGTACGGCGATAGTACCCTTAACACGTTCACAGGGAGGATCGTTTCAGAGAAGTGAAAAACATAAGGTGAACGTAGCAATACACCGGAGGCAACAAATTCATCACCAACGGAATAACCTTTTTCAAAAAATCATCTTAAACACGCCAGTTACCACCAATAACCCAATCAGAAAAATAACTAAAATAATCCACAGTAAGATTTTCATCAGCGTTCCTTTTTTGGTGAGTTCAGGTTAAGTATAGGAAAGCCTCTGAAAATCTTCCTGTAATGACCTTACTCCGGTTTACGTGCGCTGAGCAGAAACACCATTGGCCGCTCTTTTTCTTCATCCAGCGCCGGGTTTTCAGCAATCTGTTCAGCGGACGGTCCCCATTCATCGACACAAACGATTTCGAATCCGGCAGCTATCAGCGCATTAATCCAGGTCGCCAGCTTACGGTGCTGTTTTTTGACGCCCTCCGCGAACCAGTTACTGATGCGTGTGCCTTCCTGCTGATAATGATTGACCGGCCAGGACTGTTGCCCGGTTTTATCTTTTATCCAACCCTGGTTAAGCGGTGCCGTGTAAATTGGATGCTCGGCAGAGAATACCAACATGCCTCCCGGTGTTAACGACTGGTAAATCGTTACGAATAATCGCGCGATATCGCGCAAATAGTGCAGGGCAAGTGAGCTATAAACCAGGTCAAAGGAATTTGGCGACAGGCAAAGCGTCTCGAGATCTTCACGGCGATAAACGATGCCATTACCCTGCGTCATGCTGTGCGCCTGAGTTAACATCTTTTGTGAAATATCCAGTCCCACTACGCTGGCCGCCTGGTTATCGTGCGCGTAGCGGCAAAACCAGCCATATCCGCAACCCAAATCGAGGATATTTTTTCCCTGTAGAGCGGGGAGCATCGCTTGTATTGTCGGCCATTCTGGCGCACCGTCGAGCCCTTTTACTGAACGGTCCAGTGTGGCATATCCGGCAAAGAACTCGGGATCGTCATAGATATTCTGTGACATAATGTCTCCATCCATAAATTATTAAAATTAATTAATCTAAATTATTTGCTGGGTGTATATTTTTCCGATTATATATTTTTATTGCCAAAGGTGTATTGCCACGCGTAACTAAAAAAGGAAACGCGACAAGTCGTAATCTCAGCACATCTTTTCTTACCTGTGTCTCTCCATGAATCGTAATTCTGCTTTTGTCACGACGGCATTGTTGCCGCTTTTTATTTTGATGTCAGGTTGCGCGCCGATGCATGATGACCGCCAGTCTCTGTCACAGCAGACCCCCGCTGCGAATGTCGATACCACATTGCCTGCGGCGTTAAAAAATGGCTGGCCGGACAGCCAATGGTGGAAGGCATACCATGACCCCCAGCTTAATGCGCTGATTGACAGCACGTTACGAAACTCCCCTGATATGCAGGTCGCAGAACAGCGCATTCAACTGGCGGAGGCGCAGGCTAAGGCTGTGGAGGCGCAGGATGGCCCGGAGATCGATTTCTCTGCAGATGTGGAGCGTCAGAGAATGTCAGCTGAAGGGCTGATGGGTCCGTTTGCCATTACCGATCCGGCCGCCGGGACGACCGGGCCGTGGTACACCAACGGCACCTTTGGTTTAACTGCTGGCTGGAATCTGGATCTGTGGGGTAAAAATCGGGCCGAAGTGACGGCACGTATTGGGGCCGTTAAGGCGCGTGAAGCCGAGCGCGAGCAAACGCGACAGGTGCTGGCGAGTGGTGTGGCTCGTCTTTACTGGGAATGGCAAACGCAGGCCGGGCTGAAAACCGTGTTGACGCAAATCGAAACCGAGCAGCAGAACGTCATTAACGTTGATCGTCAACTGTATCAAAATGGTCTTACTTCTTCGGTGGAAGGTGTTGAAACCGATATCGATTCCAGCAAAACAGAGCAGCAACTGAACGATGTCAGCGGTAAAATGAAGGTAATTGAAGCGCGGTTGAGCGCGCTGACCAACTCGCAGTCCACAGCCCTGAAACTCCATTCGACCCCGCTGCCCGCGGTGGAAAGCCAGCTCCCGTCCCAGCTAGGTTATTCGCTGCTGTCCCGCCGACCGGATTTGCAGGCGGCGCACTGGTACATTGAGTCATCGCTGAGCAGCATTGATGCGGCGAAAGCGGCGTTTTATCCCGATGTAAATCTGATGGCATTTTTACAACAGGATGCGTTACATCTGAGCGACTTGTTTCGCCATTCCGCGCAGCAAATGGGCGTAACGGCCGGGCTGACGCTGCCTATCTTTGATAGCGGCAGGCTGAACGCGAATCTCGACATTACTCAAGCGCAAAGCAACCTGACGGTGGCGAATTACAACAAAGCCGTGGTGGATGCGGTGAATGACGTGGCGCGTGCAGCATCGCAGGTAGAAACACTGGCGCAGAAGAATCAGCATCAGCAGCAGATTGAGCATGATGCACTGCGCGTAGTGGGTCTGGCGCAGGCGCGCTTCAATGCCGGAATTATTGCGGGCTCCCGGGTCAGTGAGGCAAAGATCCCGGCATTACGTGAACGGTGCAACGCTCTGCTTTTACAAGGGCAATGGCTGGATGCCTCAATTCAGTTGAACCGTGCGCTGGGGGGCGGCTACCACGCTTCGTAACGCACCCGCCCGGTAGACATCGCGCTATCGGGCCGTACTTTTGCTGCTGCGTTTTTTTAACCACCACCGAACGCCAGGCACCAGCACAATCACCAGAACCAGCCATATCCAGTGCTTAATATGCTGGTCGAGATTGTGTAGCCACGGCGCAATGACTTCTCCCCCCACATAGCCCAGCGTGGTAAATATCAGCGCCCACGCCAGTGCCCCCAGAATATTCAACGGCAGGAAAATTTTAGGCGGCAAATGACTTGCGCCAATCAGCAACGGGCCGATCACGCGAAAACCATACATAAAACGGGTGCCAATCACGAACAGATAAGGACGGCGCTGGATCATTTTCTGCGCCCGGCGGATTTTGTCGCGATGTTTTGAGAAACGACGCAAAATTTTTCCACCGTAACGACGCCCAAGCAGATACAGCAATTGATCGCCAATCATCCCGCCCAGGGCCACAGAGATAACCACCAGAGGAAATTTAAGTAATCCCTGATGTGCCGCCACGCCGCCCAGCAGGGTAATGGTTTCACCTTCGGCCAAACTGCCAATGACCAATGCGGCGTAACCGTAATGTGCAATAAGACTGTTTATATCCATATGTCTGGATGACCTCCCGACGTTAAGCATACACCCTGTGAATCATCGTGGGGTTTAAAAGCGCTGAATTAGCGGTTCGTCATTTTTGTTGTTGTACAAAAATTAATCCAAAGCTGAATTATACTTGAACTGTTGAGGTCCGGAGCTGACAAGAAGGGGGCGGTATGAACCATGTCTGGGGGCTGTTTTCCCATCCCGATCGTGAAATGCATGTGATCAACAGCGAAAACGAAAGCGTTTCGCATCACTATACCCACCATGTACTGCTGATGGCGGCAATCCCGGTTGTTTGTGCGTTCATCGGTACCACACAAATCGGCTGGGATTTTGGCGATGGCAATATCCTGAAATTATCCCTGTTGACTGGATTTGCAATGGCGATTCTGTTTTACGGGGTGATGCTGGCGGGCGTTGCCGTCATGGGCCGGGTTATCTGGTGGATGGCGCGTAACTACCCGCAGCGTCCGTCGCTGGCGCATTGTATGGTCTTTGCCGGATATGTCGCGACGCCGCTGTTTTTAAGCGGGCTGGTCGCACTATATCCGCTGGTCTGGCTGTGCGCATTAGTCGGGACTCTCGCGCTGTTTTACACCGGTTATTTACTTTATCTCGGTATTCCGACGTTCCTGAATATCACTCGTGAGGAAGGGTTGAGTTTTTCCAGTTCGACGCTGGCAATCGGTGTGCTGGTACTGGAGGTTCTGCTGGCTATTACGGTAATTCTGTGGGGTTACGGCTATCGGTTATTCTGACGGATAAACCTGTCTACGCTGCGTTGTTGACGTAAAAGTCAGCAACGCAGCATTTCGAGACGATTCTCCTGTGGCAGCAAACCTGCCGGATCGCTATGATGCCTGAGCTAGCTTGAGATAATACTTAATCTCTGGCGGTGTGCGTTGTGACGTGCGTGAACCATTATCAGAAATCTCATCATGCTGAAATTCCGAGTTTCATTATTAAGCCTTGCCCTGGTGCTGGCCGTTCCTTTTGCACCCCAAGCCGTGGCGAAAACGGCAACTACCGCAGCGGCTTCTCAACCTGAGATAGCGTCCGGTAGCGCGATGATCGTTGATCTGAATACCAACAAAGTTATCTATTCGAACCACCCGGACCTTGTGCGTCCGATTGCGTCGATTACCAAATTAATGACGGCGATGGTGGTGCTTGATGCACGACTGCCGCTGAATGAAAAGCTGAAAGTCGATATTAGCCAGACGCCGGAGATGAAAGGCATTTACTCTCGCGTACGACTGAACAGTGAAATCAGCCGTAAAGACATGTTACTACTGGCGCTGATGTCATCAGAAAACCGCGCGGCGGCGAGCCTGGCGCATCATTACCCGGGCGGATACAACGCGTTTATCAAAGCCATGAATGCCAAAGCGAAAGCGCTCGGCATGACTCAGACACGCTTTGTGGAACCCACTGGCTTGTCGATTCACAATGTCTCGACCGCCCGTGACTTAACCAAGCTGCTGATCGCCAGCAAACAGTATCCGCTGATCGGCCAGTTAAGTACTACGCGTGAAGATATGGCGACGTTTGCCAACCCTGCGTATACGCTGCCGTTTCGTAACACCAACCATCTGGTATACCGCGATAACTGGAATATTCAGTTAACGAAAACCGGGTTTACCAATGCGGCAGGCCACTGTCTGGTGATGCGCACGGTGATTAACAACAAACCGGTGGCGCTGGTGGTGATGGATGCCTTTGGCAAATATACTCACTTTGCCGATGCCAGCCGTTTACGTACCTGGATTGAAACGGGCAAGGTGATGCCGGTTCCGGCGGCGGCGCTGAGCTATAAAAAGCAAAAAGCTGCGCAGATGGCGGCGGCAGGTTCGGCGAAGGGCGAGCAAACCGCACAGAACTATTAAATAAGATGTCTTATCCGGCCTACGCATAGCGAATGTAGCAGTAGGCCGGGCAAGCAAAGCGCCCCGGCAACATGCCCGGTAGCGCTTATCTTTTTCATATTTACGATTCTTTCCAGAACTTCTGCTTACTCGTTTTCCCAATACCCGGATTCATACTGTTGGTGGGGTCATTCTCACGGTAAAAACGGGTCAAGGTTTCCGGTGCCTGATACAGATGCCCGACGTTATGCTCTGCCGGATACTGCGCCCCACGCTCGCGCAGGAGTTCCAGCATCTGCTCTTTTAGCGCATGCGCATCCACGCCTTTTTTCACGATGTAATCCTGATGGAAAACGTAACACATAAAGTGACCGTAATAGAGTTTGTGCACCAGTTGACTGTCGATCTCTGGAGGCAGATGCTCGTACCATTCGGTGTCGTTACGACGCAGCGCGATATCCAGCGCCAGAATATCTTCCACCTCATCCGCATGTACGGCCTGATAACGAATAGCCGCGCCAGCCGCCGCAAATCGGTGCAAAAACGCCTTGCTGCCTTCTTCCGCCGTACAGGCAAAGAAGTCGCCTTCAGCGGTTTTGAAATACTCGCTTAGCCAGTTTTGGGCTTCAGCCACGCCGCCACCGGCCATTTTTAACAGCAGGTGATGCTCGTACTTATCGCGCCAGCTTTTCATGCGCGCCGGTAAGTGACTGGGGAATAAATGACCAAATTTCTGCATTGCCCGGTCGGTGAAGTGAGGACGGAAAATTTTCACTTTTTCCAGCATCGCATCGGTGCGGCCTTTCAGGGTGAAGAAGAACGGCATTTTGTCGGTGCCGAGCTTGTCGATCATCAGAAACGTATCTTTGCCGTATTGCTCAGCGATATCGTAAATATCGCGGTGCATATATTCACCGGCGACCGGCAGATGCTCGAATTTTGCCAGAATATGACGGCGGATCTCCGTCAGCACCTCTGGCTGGTTGGTGCCGATGTAAAAGACCTGCTGGTTTTTTTCGGCTTCGAAGGTGTCCAGACGCACGGCAAAGACCGCGAGCTTGCCTGCACAACCGGACGATTCAAACAAGCGATCCGGGTCGGCGTTATAGCGTGCGGGCGTGTCTGCGTCGATATCTCTGACACGGGTAACGTAGTCGTGATCGTGCGCGTGACGCCCGTCGTGGCGAACATCGTCATCTCTAATACGCTCGTCATCCAGTTTGCTCAGGATCTGCTCCGGGGTCTGGCCCAGCTCAATACCCAGATGGTTAACCAGCTGTAATTTTCCCTGTTCGTCAATACGCGCAAACAGCGACATCTCCGTGTAGGCCGGGCCGCGCTGTACCAGCGAGCCGCCGGAGTTGTTGCAAATGCCACCGATAACCGAAGCGCCGATACAGGAAGATCCGATGACCGAATGCGGCTCACGGCCAAACGGTTTGAGCGCTTTTTCCAGCGAATAGAGCGTGGTTCCTGGATAGGCCAGCACCTGTTCACCTTTGCCGATGACGTGCAGCTTATCAAGACGCAGGGTGCTGATAATGACAATCTCGCGGTCGTAATCATTACCGCTCGGCGTAGACCCTTCGGTCAGGCCGGTGTTAGCGGCCTGCATCAGGATAATTTTATCCGCGGCGACGCAGGCGCTCAAAACGCGCCACAGTTCTAAAAGCGACCCGGGGAACACGACGGCAAGCGCATCGCCCTGGCCGGAGCGGAATCCCTTGCGATAGCGGGCGGTTTTAGCAGGTTCTGTCAGCAGGTGTGAATGACCCACCAGACGGGTCAGTTCATTCAGGAAAGCTTTATTATCTGTTGTAATGGAAGACATTCTCCACTCCTTGTGGTGGGACTCAATATCAGGAACAAGCATAGCGCTTTGTATGACAATACGCTTTCTCATTCATATTGTCTCTGGTTCGTCTTTTACTGATTCGCGCTGGTTTCGAAAATTAGGAGAATAACCTTAGCTTTCTTTATCTCTCCCGTTTAGTCTTACGGCAAACTGCGGTTTTTGTTATATTTTCGCTGCCTCGTCGGGAAAAAATAAAGAGAGAATCAACATGAAATGGCTATGTTCTGTAGGTGTCGCGGTGAGTCTGGCATTACAACCAGCGTTGGCGGACACTCTGTTTGGTAACCATCCACTGACGCCAGAGGCGCGGGATGCCTTCGTTACCGATTTACTCAAGCAGATGACCGTAGATGAGAAGATTGGGCAACTGCGTTTGATAAGCGTCGGGCCTGATAACCCGAAAGAAGCCATCCGCGAGATGATCAAAGACGGGCAAGTTGGGGCAATTTTTAACACCGTCACGCGCCAGGATATCCGCAAAATGCAGGATCAGGTGATGGATCTCAGCCGCCTGAAAATCCCTCTCTTTTTTGCCTACGACGTATTGCACGGTCAGCGTACCGTATTCCCGATAAGCCTCGGTCTGGCGTCCTCCTTTAATCTTGATGCGGTCAGAACCGTTGGTCGAGTGTCTGCGTATGAAGCCGCCGATGATGGTCTGAATATGACCTGGGCGCCGATGGTCGATGTCTCGCGCGATCCGCGCTGGGGCCGCGCCTCGGAAGGGTTTGGCGAAGATACGTATTTGACCGCCACGATGGGCAAAACCATGGTGGAAGCGATGCAGGGTAAAAGCCCGGCCGATCGCTATTCGGTGATGACCAGCGTCAAGCACTATGCCGCCTATGGCGCGGTTGAAGGCGGCAAGGAATACAACACTGTCGATATGAGCCCGCAGCGTTTGTTCAACGACTATATGCCACCGTACAAAGCCGGACTGGACGCCGGTAGCGGTGCGGTGATGGTGGGGCTTAATTCGCTGAACGGTACGCCGGCGACTTCGGATGCATGGCTGTTAAAAGACGTGCTGCGCGATGAGTGGGGCTTTAAGGGCATTACCGTTTCCGATCACGGCGCGATTAAGGAACTGATTAAGCACGGCACCGCCGCCGATCCTGAAGATGCGGTGCGTGTGGCGATCAAGTCCGGCATCAACATGAGCATGAGCGATGAGTATTACAGCAAATACCTGCCGGGGTTGATTAAGTCAGGTAAGGTGACGATGGCGGAGCTGGACGACGCTGCGCGTCATGTGCTGAACGTGAAATATGATATGGGGCTGTTTAACGATCCGTACAGCCATCTGGGGGCTAAAGAATCTGACCCGCAGGACACCAACGCGGAAAGCCGTTTGCACCGCAAAGAGGCGCGTGAAGTGGCACGTGAAAGCCTGGTGCTGCTGAAAAACCGTCTGGAAACATTGCCGCTGAAAAAATCCGCCACCGTAGCGGTTGTCGGTCCGCTGGCCGACAGCAAGCGTGATGTGATGGGGAGTTGGTCTGCTGCCGGGGTTGCCGATCAGTCGGTAACGGTGCTGACGGGGATTAAAAATGCCATCGGCGAGCAGGGCAAAGTGGTATACGCCAAAGGGGCGAACATCACCAACGACAAAGGCATTGTCGACTTCCTCAACCAGTATGAAGAGGCGGTGAAGGTTGACCCGCGTTCACCGCAGGCGATGATTGATGAAGCCGTTAACGCCGCGAAGCAGTCTGACGTGGTGGTCGCGGTAGTTGGTGAAGCGCAGGGAATGGCGCATGAAGCCTCCAGCCGCACCGATATCACCATTCCGCAGAGTCAGCGTGACCTGATTACCGCGCTGAAAGCCACGGGTAAACCGCTGGTTCTGGTACTGATGAACGGTCGTCCGCTGGCGCTGGTTAAGGAAGATCAACAGGCCGATGCGATCCTCGAAACCTGGTTTGCCGGGACGGAAGGCGGTAACGCCATCGCCGATGTGCTGTTTGGCGATTACAACCCGTCAGGTAAGTTGCCGATGTCTTTCCCGCGCTCTGTCGGACAGATCCCGGTCTATTACAGCCATCTCAATACCGGTCGCCCGTATAATGCCGATAAGCCGAATAAGTACACGTCGCGCTACTTTGACGAAGCGAACGGTCCGTTGTATCCCTTTGGCTATGGCCTGAGCTACACCACATTCACGGTTTCTGATGTGAAACTCTCTTCTCCGACGATGAAGCGTGACGGGACCGTGACGGCCAGCGTGCAGGTGACCAACACCGGCAAACGCGAAGGTGCGACGGTGATTCAGATGTATTTGCAGGATGTTACCGCTTCAATGAGTCGTCCGGTAAAACAGCTGAAAGGTTTTGAGAAGGTGAATCTTAAGCCGGGTGAAACCCAAACCGTTAGCTTCCCAATTGATGTTGAAGCGCTGAAATTCTGGAACCAGCGTATGCAATACGATGCCGAACCGGGCAAGTTCAACGTCTTTATCGGCGTGGATTCTGCCAGAGTGAAGCAGGGCGAATTTGAACTGCTGTAATTGATATCATGCCTGATAGCGTGACGCTTATCAGGCCCGCGAAATCGTACCATCCGGTAAACTCACTTTGGGTTTGCCGGATTTTTTTTATTGTATTATCGCCTTACCGCGAGTAACTCTCAGTGTTACTACCCAATTGCCAGGCTAAGGCTTGATTTTTCGACTATGCTTTTTCCTCAAGTCTCTGAAAAGGGCCGTAAAAGAATGAGGAGTGCAGCATGATAATTTCAAAAGTTTGGGTGGGTTCGCTGGCGTTATTAGCCGCGATCAGCTTGCCCTTACAGGCCGCGTCACCCGTCACGGTCGGTTCAAAAATAGATACCGAAGGGGCGCTGCTCGGCAACATTATTTTGCAGGTGCTCGAAAGTCACGGCGTGAAAACCGTTAATAAAGTACAGCTGGGTACCACTCCGGTGGTGCGTGGGGCAATTACCTCTGGTGAACTGGATATTTATCCGGAATATACCGGCAATGGCGCATTCTTTTTTAAAGATGAGAATGATCCTGCGTGGAAAAATGCACAGGCCGGTTATGACAAAGTGAAAAAGCTGGACGCAGAGCAAAATAAGCTGATCTGGCTAACGCCTGCGCCCGCCAACAACACCTGGACCATTGCGGTTCGCCAGGATGTCGCGCAAAAGAATAAGCTTGAGTCCCTTGCCGATTTAGGCCGTTACCTGAAAGACGGGGGGACGTTCAAACTTGCCGCCTCTGCGGAGTTTATCGAACGGGCTGACGCGCTGCCTGCCTTTGAAAAAGCCTATGATTTCAAACTGAACCAGAATCAGCTGTTGTCGCTGGCGGGGGGGGATACCGCGGTGACGATTAAAGCGGCGGCGCAGCAGACCTCAGGGGTCAATGCAGCGATGGCCTACGGTACCGATGGTCCGGTTGCGGCGCTCGGTCTGCAAACATTAAGCGATCCGCAAGGCGTACAGCCCATTTATGCGCCAGCGCCCGTTGTGCGTGAATCGGTGCTGCAGGACTACCCGCAAATGGCAGAATGGCTACAACCGGTATTTGCCAGCCTGGATGAAAAAACGCTGCAACGGCTGAATGCCAGTATCGCCGTGGAGGGGCTGGATGCGAAAAAAGTCGCAGCAGACTACCTGAAGCAAAAAGGATGGGTGAAGTAACGGAGTTTGCAGCAGGTGGGTGTTTTGTCGAATATTTCAGTAAATCGGGTGCTGTTGCTGCTGGTGTTTCTTACCATCGCGGCGGCAGCGCTTCCTTTCATCAGCTATGCTCCCAATCGCCTGGTTTCCGGTGAAGGGCGTCAACTCTGGGATATCCAACCCGACATGGCATGGGGATTAGCGGCGGCCTGTGTGTTGCTGTTTCTTCTATGCTTTGTACCGGGAAAATCCGGCAATATATTGACGCTTATCGTTAGCCAACTGTTGGTGATTGCGGCGCTGGTCATCGCCGGCACAACGGCAACGTATCTGGCTCAGACGGGTAGCCCGCTGGCCAGAACCAGCCTGGGCAGCGGGTTCTGGTTAGGGCTGGGACTGATGCTGCTGGCAGCCAGTGACGCCATTCGTCGCATCACCGAACAGGCGTCGTGGCGTTGGTTATTGCACGCACAAATATTCATTTTGCCGCTGGTGTTACTGCTCTCCGGTACGTTTAACGATCTTTCTCTGCTTAAAGAATATGCCAATCGCCAGGATGTCTTTAACGACGCCCTGGCGCAGCATCTGACGATTTTGTTCGCTACCGTAGTGCCCGCGCTGCTCATTGGCGTGCCGCTGGGCGTCTGGTGTACTTTTTCTGTCTCCCGTCAGGGGCCGGTATTCGCGGTACTGAACATCATCCAGACTATTCCCTCCGTCGCGCTGTTTGGCCTGTTAATTGCGCCGCTTGCCGGACTGGTGAAGCACTTTCCCTTGCTGGGTTCGCTTGGCGTAGCGGGAACCGGTCTGACGCCTGCGCTTATTGCGTTGGTGCTGTATGCGCTCTTACCGCTGGTTCGCGGCGTAGTGGCTGGATTGAATCAGGTTCCACGCGATGTACTTGAAAGCGCCCGGGCGATGGGGATGAGCGCGCGTCAGCGGTTTATCTCGGTGCAGTTTCCACTGGCGCTGCCGGTCTTCTTGCGCAGTTTGCGAGTGGTGATGGTCCAGACGGTGGGGATGGCGGTGATAGCCGCGCTGATTGGTGCAGGGGGATTTGGCGCGCTGGTCTTTCAGGGATTGCTCAGTAGCGCCGTTGATTTAGTGCTGTTGGGCGTGATCCCGGTCGTTGTGCTGGCTGTGTTGATTGATGCGCTGTTTGATTTAGGGATCGCGCTGCTAAAGGTATCGAATAATGATTGAATTTCGCCATGTCAGTAAAACCTATGGCCAACAAAAAGCTGTCGACGACCTTAACCTGCAGTTAGGAGAGGGCAGCTTTTCGGTATTAATTGGCACGTCAGGTTCGGGCAAGTCTACCACGCTAAAGATGATCAACCGGCTGGTTGAACATGACAGCGGGCAGATCCGTTTCGCCGGGGAGGAGATCCGCAGCCTGCCGGTGCTGGAGTTACGACGGCGCATGGGGTACGCGATTCAGTCTATTGGTTTGTTTCCCCACTGGACCGTCGCGCAGAATATTGCCACCGTACCGCAGCTGCAAAAGTGGTCACGTTCACGTATTGATGACCGAACAGATGAACTAATGGCGCTACTGGGCCTCGAGGCGAGTTTGCGTCACCGTTATCCGCATCAGCTTTCCGGTGGACAACAGCAGCGGGTTGGGGTTGCGCGTGCGTTGGCGGCAGATCCGCAGGTGCTACTGATGGATGAGCCTTTTGGCGCGCTGGACCCGGTCACCCGCGGCGCGCTGCAGCAGGAGATGACGCGTATCCACCGTTTGTTGGGACGTACCATTGTGCTGGTGACGCATGATATCGACGAGGCGCTGAGACTGGCGGAGCATCTGATTTTGATGGATGCAGGAAAAGTTGTGAAGCAAGGCACGCCGCTGTCGATGCTCACTGCACCAGCGAATGATTTCGTGCAAACTTTTTTTGGCCGCAGTGAACTGGGCGTAAGGCTGTTGTCACTGCGTACGGTAGGGGATTTTATCCGTCGCGGCGAACACTCAGACGGCGAGCCGCTGGTGGATGAGATGACGCTACGTGATGCATTGTCGGTGTTCGTGGCGCGTGGCTGCGATGTCTTGCCGGTCGTGACGCCGCAGGGGTTACCCTGCGGGACGCTTCATTTTCGCGATTTGCTTTCGGAGACGCCGACCCGTGAAACGTCTTGCTGATCCATTGCTATGGCTTGTTGTGCTGTTTCTGATCCTGTTGGTGGGATTGCCTCACAGTCAGGCCCTGTTTAGTTCGCTATTTCCGGCGCTGCCGCGTCCCGTGTATCAGCAGGAAAGTTTTACGGCGCTGGCGTTGAGTCATTTTGCGTTGGTGGGGATTTCAAGCCTTATTGCCGTCATCATTGGCACCGGCGCGGGAATAGCGGTAACCCGGCCCTGGGGCGCGGAATTCAGGCCGATGGTGGAAACGATTGCCGCCGTGGGGCAGACATTTCCTCCGGTCGCCGTGCTGGCGATCGCCGTACCGGTGATGGGGTTTGGGCTTGAACCCGCGATTATCGCGCTGATTTTGTATGGCGTGTTACCAATCTTGCAGGCAACTCTGGCAGGACTCGGCGGAATTTCTCCCAGCGTGATGGATATCGCCAGCGGAATGGGCATGAGTCAGGGCCAGCGGCTGCGTAAAGTGGAGTTGCCGCTGGCGGCACCGGTTATTCTGGCGGGAATTCGCACGTCGGTGATTATTAATATCGGCACCGCTACGATAGCCTCAACCGTCGGGGCGAACACGCTGGGCACGCCGATTATCATCGGCCTGAGCGGGTTCAATACCGCCTATGTGATTCAGGGGGCACTGCTGGTCGCGCTGGCTGCGGTGATAGTTGACCGCGGGTTTGAGCGATTAGCGAGCCACCTTACCCGGCACGTAAAATGAATGTGTAGCCTGCCAGCATGACGCCGCCGATACCGCCGATGGCCATCAGCAGGAAGAGGGTAATGACACCGATTTTAGCTGCGCTCATTATGCACTCCTTATGTGAATCTAAGGATTGTACACGTTTGTTAACAGAATATTAAGAGCCGATCCTGGTTGGCTTTAAATACCGAGCGGATAAATATCGTGACCTAACGCGCGCCATTCGTTCAGTTGTTGTTGCTGAGCAGGCGTTTGGCTTTCGCCGCACCAGACCAGTAAGGTTCGGCCTTCAAACAGTTCTGGTCGCAATTGGTTTAGCGAGTGGGCGAGGACGTCAACGCGCCATCCCTGCTGGCTGGCTACCCAACCCTCCAGCCATAAGCGGGTGGTATCATGAATGTTCCAGCCGACAACCAGGGCATCTTTCCCCTGTTTCTTGCGCGCCGAGGCCAGACAAATCGCGATGTAGTTGATGAGGACACCGTCGAGGATCCCCAGTAACGCCTGCAGGATCGGCTGCTGACATTGCAGGCGGCGGCGTAACGGAATGAACAAATGGGTGTTGAGCGTTTGTGCGGGATAATCCTGACCGCGCTCTTTGATCCACATCCTGAGGCTATGCAGATTATTACTTTGCAAATAGCTCAACAGCGTCTCTTGCTGTTCGCGCCAGCCGTTATGCACATCAATGTTCTCATTGCTGAGCAACATTTTTACCTTACTGACCTGAACGCCGTTATTTATCCAGCGTTTTATCTCACGGATCCGGTCGATATCCGCGTCGTTAAACAGGCGATGCCCGCCGTCTGTTCGCTGCGGTTTCAGTAATCCGTAACGCCTCTGCCACGCGCGTAAAGTGACAGGGTTGATATCACAAAGCAAAGCCACTTCACCTATTGTGTAAAGCGCCATCGTCGTCTCACTTATGCTCGCGAGGTCCCAGTTTTACTTTAGACGCTCTTTTGCGAACCAGGTAGTTTTGTCTGTTTTTTGATCAACAAATGGGTGAATTTGTAGTCATGCTCGCGCTTTCGAGTGATCGTTCTCACAAATTCCTTTTTTTTTGCAACACTTCAAAGAAAGTTACGCGCAGCCCATGTATGTTACGCGCTTTTAAGTGATGTGTGGTTGGCAGGTATGTACGAGTTTAATCTGGTGTTGCTGCTGCTTCAGCAGATGTGTGTGTTTCTCGTTATCGCGTGGCTCATGAGCAAAACGCGTTTGTTTATCCCGCTGATGCAGGTCACGATCCGGCTCCCGCACAAGCTGCTTTGCTACGTTACCTTTTCCATTTTCTGCATTTTGGGCACCTATTTCGGGCTGCACATTGATGATTCTATTGCTAATACCCGTGCTATCGGCGCGGTGATGGGCGGGCTGCTTGGCGGCCCGGTGGTCGGCGGTTTGGTCGGCCTAACCGGTGGCTTACATCGTTATTCAATGGGCGGAATGACGGCGCTCAGTTGCATGATTTCGACCATTGTCGAAGGTTTGCTCGGCGGGCTGGTGCACAGCGTGCTCACCCGTCGTGGCCGTACCGATAAAGTCTTTAGCCCACTGACCGCGGGTGCCATTACTTTTGTCGCCGAACTGGTGCAGATGCTGATCATCTTGTTAATCGCCCGGCCGTTTGACGATGCGTTTCGGCTGGTCAGTAATATCGCCGCGCCGATGATGGTGACGAATACCGTGGGTGCAGCCTTATTTATGCGTATTTTGCTCGATAAACGGGCGATGTTTGAAAAATATACCTCTGCTTTTTCCGCCACTGCGCTCAAAGTTGCCGCCTCAACGGAGGGTATTTTGCGCCAGGGGTTTAACGAGGTTAACAGCATGAAGGTCGCTCAGGTGCTGTATGAAGAGCTGGATATCGGTGCTGTGGCAATTACCGACCGCGAGAAGCTGCTGGCATTTACCGGCATTGGTGACGATCACCATCTACCCGGAAAACCTATTTCGTCGTCGTACACCCAACGGGCGATAGAAACCGGAGAGGTGGTGTATGCCGATGGGAATGAAGTCCCTTACCGCTGCTCTTTGCACCCGCAATGCAAATTAGGCTCGACGCTGGTGATCCCTTTGCGGGGGGAAAACCAGCGGGTGATGGGGACCATCAAACTGTATGAAGCCAAAAACCGCCTCTTTAGCTCGATCAACCGCACGCTGGGGGAAGGGATCGCCCAACTGCTTTCTGCGCAGATTCTGGCCGGGCAGTATGAGCGGCAAAAAGCGATGCTCACGCAGTCGGAAATCAAACTCCTGCATGCACAGGTGAACCCCCATTTTTTGTTTAATGCGCTCAACACCATCAAAGCCGTGATCCGACGTGATAGCGAGCAGGCCAGCCAACTGGTGCAGTATCTGTCGACGTTCTTTCGCAAAAACTTAAAACGTCCGTCGGAGATTGTGACGCTGGCTGATGAAATTGAGCACGTTAACGCCTATCTGCAAATTGAAAAGGCGCGATTTCAGTCGCGCCTGCAGGTGACTTTAACGGTGCCAGATGCGCTTTCGTATCAGCAATTACCTGCCTTTACCCTACAACCTATTGTGGAGAATGCCATTAAGCACGGTACCTCTCAGCTACTGGATACCGGCGAAGTGTCGATTACCGCCCGCCGTGAAGGGCAGTATCTGATGCTGGATATTGAAGATAACGCCGGGTTGTATCAGCCAACGTCTGAGGCCAGCGGATTGGGTATGAATCTGGTTGATAAACGACTGCGCGAGCGGTTTGGCGACGATTTTGGCATCAGCGTAGCGTGTGAACCTGACCGCTTTACCCGAATCACTTTACGACTTCCTCTGGAGGAACTGGCATGATCAAAGTGCTGATTGTCGATGACGAACCGTTAGCGCGGGAGAATCTGCGGATCCTGTTGCAGGCGCAAAGCGACATCGAGATCGTCGGCGAATGTTCGAATGCGGTGGAAGCCATCGGCGCGGTACATAAACTGCGTCCGGATGTCCTGTTCCTTGATATTCAAATGCCGCGTATCAGCGGTCTGGAAATGGTTGGCATGCTTGATCCTGAGCATCGTCCGTATATTGTTTTCCTTACTGCGTTTGATGAATATGCGGTGAAAGCTTTTGAAGAACATGCGTTTGATTATCTTCTCAAACCGATTGAAGAGGCGCGACTGGAAAAAACGCTGAGCCGTTTGCGTCAGGAGCGCACGAAGCAGGATGTATCGCTACTGCCGGAGAATCAGCAGGCGCTGAAGTTTATTCCGTGCAGCGGCCACAGCCGAATCTATCTGCTGCAAATGGATGACGTGGCGTTTATCAGCAGCCGCATGAGCGGCGTGTATGTGACCAGCAGCGATGGTAAAGAAGGTTTCACCGAACTGACGCTCAGAACGCTGGAAAGCCGTACTCCTTTGCTGCGCTGCCATCGGCAGTATCTGGTGAATATGGCGCAATTGCGGGAGATCCGTCTGGAAGAAAACGGTCAGGCCGAACTGATTTTACGCAACGGGCTGACAGTTCCGGTAAGTCGCCGTTATCTTAAAAGCCTAAAAGAGGCGATTGGACTGTAAAACTGATACACTGCGCGCCATTGCATCACCGACAGTTGAAGGCTCTATGCTAAGTAACGATATTCTTCGTAGCCTGCGCTACACCCTGAAAGCGAACAATAACGACATGGTGCGTATTCTTGCGCTTGCTGACATGGAATCCACCTCCGCAGGTTTTGATACCTGGATGACAAAAGAAGATGAAGCCGGGTTTATTCGCTGCCCGGATATCATTCTCTCCGGATTTTTAAACGGTCTGATTTATCATCTGCGTGGCAAAGACGAGTCTGCGCCGGAACTGGCGCTTGAGCGTCGTGTTAACAACAACACGGTGCTGAAAAAGCTGCGTATCGCCTTTTCGCTGAAAACCGATGATATTCTGGCCATTATGACCGAGCAGAAGTTTCGTGTGTCGATGCCGGAAATTACCGCCATGATGCGCGCGCCGGACCATAAGAACTATCGCGAATGCGGCGATCAGTTTCTGCGTTATTTCCTGCGGGGTTTGACGTCGCGAGTGCACAAAACGAAAGCGTAAAACGACACTGGCGACCACGATGAATATCGGGTCGCCAGGATGTTATTTCACTTCTTTAAAACCCGCCGATTCCATTACCGTTTGCATTTGCTTCATTCTGATATTTTTATCGGCTTTCTCAGAAAGCTTCATCCCGGAAATTGCCTGCAACGCTTTTATATCGACTTTTTCCATATCGATAGTGACATTTTCCTGCGCGTAGGTATCTGTATAGGTGAGCTTTTCTTCTACGCCTGCAATATTTTGATATTTGGCGCTTAACGCATCGAATACTTTTGCGGCTTCCTCTTTATTGCTGGCGCCGACAGACGCATAGCTGATTTTACTTTCGGAGCTTTGTTTCAGAACTTTGTCACCTTTATAGGTGTAAGAGACGGTGATATCCGAACCGTTAAGATTGGCATTGAATGTTTTCGTTTCTTCTTTATCACCACAACCCGCCAGGGAAAAAACCACAACCGATGCCACGGCGAGAGAAACTAATTTTTGTAACGCTGTCATGGAAACTCCATTTTATGAATATCGAAAGCTAAATAATAATTCTAATGAATATGATGGGGCCGGGCGGCCTTAATAGCAGAGCAGTATAGAATAAATCTAATAGCGATGGCTGAGCAGTCCGAAAATGGAGTGGGGGAGTGTGTTTAAGATTAAAGGTAAATCCCTCAGCAAAAAAAAGCGCTGCAGTTGCAGCGCTCGAGATGTCTGATTTATTTCACCTGTTGGCCAGGTTTTGCGCCTTCGTCCGGGCTTAACAGGAAGATATCTTTCCCGCCAGGACCTGCCGCCATGACCATCCCTTCAGAAATGCCGAAGCGCATCTTACGAGGTGCCAGGTTAGCAACCATAATGGTCTGACGTCCAACCAGGGTCTGCGGATCCGGATAGGCAGAACGAATACCAGAGAAGACGTTACGCTTCTCGCCACCGAGATCCAGCGTCAGACGCAGCAGTTTGTCAGAACCTTCCACAAACTCGGCGTTTTCAATCAATGCCACGCGCAGGTCAACTTTGGCGAAATCGTCAAAGGTAATGGTTTCCTGAATCGGGTCATCCGCCAGCGGGCCGGTTACCGGTGCGGCAGCGGCCTTCACTTCTTCTTTCGACGCTTCCACCAGCGCTTCAACTTGTTTCATGTCGATGCGATTGTAGAGCGCCTTAAAGGTGTTGACCTTGTGACCGAGCAGCGGTTGCTTAATGGCATCCCAGCTCAGCTCGCTGTTCAGGAAAGCTTCTACACGTTCAGCAAGCGTTGGCAGAACCGGTTTCAGGTAAGTCATCAGGACGCGGAACAGGTTGATACCCATGGAGCAGATCGCCTGCAGGTCGGCATCGCGGCCTTCCTGTTTAGCAACGACCCACGGAGCCTGTTCGTCAACGTAGCGGTTTGCCACATCGGCCAGCGCCATGATTTCACGGATAGCTTTACCAAATTCACGGCTTTCCCATGCTTCGCCAATCACCGCAGCAGCGTCAGTGAAGGTTTTATACAACGCCGGGTCGGCCAGTTCAGCAGCCAGTACGCCGTCAAAACGCTTGCTGATAAAGCCTGCGTTACGTGATGCCAGGTTGACTACTTTGTTGACGATATCGGCGTTTACACGCTGAACGAAGTCTTCCAGGTTCAGGTCGATATCATCAATGCGTGAAGAAAGCTTCGCCGTGTAGTAGTAGCGCAGGCTGTCGGCGTCAAAGTGCTTCAGCCAGGTGCTGGCCTTAATGAAGGTACCGCGAGATTTGGACATCTTCGCACCGTTTACAGTCACATAACCGTGTACGAACAGGTTGGTCGGCTTACGGAAGTTGCTGCCTTCCAGCATCGCCGGCCAGAACAGGCTATGGAAGTAGACGATGTCTTTACCGATGAAGTGATACAGCTCAGCGTCGGAATCTTTCTTCCAATACTCATCAAAACTGGTCGTGTCGCCGCGCTTATCGCACAGGTTTTTGAACGAACCCATATAGCCAATTGGTGCGTCCAGCCAGACGTAGAAGTACTTGCCTGGCGCATCCGGGATTTCAAAACCGAAGTATGGGGCATCGCGGGAAATATCCCACTGCTGCAGGCCGGATTCGAACCATTCCTGCATTTTGTTGGCGACCTGCTCCTGCAGCGCGCCGCTGCGTGTCCAGGCCTGCAGCATCTCGCTGAATGATGGCAGGTCAAAGAAGAAGTGTTCGGAGTCGCGCATTACCGGCGTCGCGCCAGAAACGACGGATTTCGGCTCGATAAGTTCGGTCGGGCTGTAGGTTGCGCCGCAAACTTCACAGTTATCGCCATACTGATCCGGAGATTTACATTTCGGGCAGGTGCCTTTAACGAAACGGTCCGGCAGGAACATGCCTTTTTCCGGATCGTAAAGCTGGGAGATAGTACGGTTCTTAATAAAACCGTTCTCCTTCAGGCGCGTGTAAATCAGCTCAGACAGCTCACGGTTCTCTTCGCTGTGCGTAGAGTGGTAGTTGTCATAGCTGATGTCAAAACCCGCAAAATCAGTCTGATGCTCCTGACTCATTTCACCGATCATCTGCTCTGGCGTGATCCCAAGCTGCTGTGCTTTCAGCATGATTGGCGTACCGTGTGCGTCGTCCGCGCAGATGAAGTTAACCTGGTGGCCGCGCATTCGCTGGTAACGGACCCAGACATCAGCCTGGATGTGCTCCAGCATATGGCCGAGGTGGATAGAGCCGTTGGCGTACGGCAGCGCGCACGTTACCAGAATTTTCTTCGCGACTTGAGTCATAGTGGGCAATTACTTCTTTTGTAGTGAAAAGGGCTTTGATAGTACCAAAATGGTAATTACTGCGCCAAGCGATAAGGGCATTTATCCGTAAATGAATAATTGTTGCGGTTGGAGTAAACTACCTGGTGACTATTGTATTTTCAGAACAACAAAAAGGAGTCGGGATGAACGCACAATCCCAGGCCAAATCACCAGAGACCCTGCGCGCGATGGTTGCCGGGACGCTGGCGAATTTTCAGCATTCAACCCTGAAGCATAATCTGACGACGCTTAAAGCGTTGCATCACGTCGCCTGGATGGATGACACGTTGCACGTTGAGCTGGTCATGCCGTTTGTCTGGCAGAGCGCGTTTGAGGACTTAAAAGAGCAATGTAGCGCCGATCTGCTGCGTATTACTGGTGCGAAAGCGATCGACTGGAAACTGTCGCATAACATTGCGACGCTGAAACGCGTGAAAAACCAGCCGGGCATTAATGGTGTAAAAAACATCATCGCCGTCAGTTCGGGTAAAGGTGGCGTGGGTAAATCCTCTACTGCCGTGAACCTGGCGCTGGCGCTGGCTGCGGAAGGGGCTAAGGTAGGGATACTGGACGCCGATATTTATGGCCCGTCAATCCCGACGATGCTCGGTGCGGAAAACCAGCGTCCAACCTCTCCAGACGGTACCCATATGGCGCCGATCATGTCTCACGACCTGGCGACAAACTCTATTGGTTATCTGGTTACTGACGATAATGCGATGGTGTGGCGCGGCCCGATGGCCAGCAAAGCCCTGCTGCAGATGCTGCAAGAAACCTTATGGCCGGATCTTGATTACCTGGTACTGGATATGCCGCCGGGTACGGGTGATATCCAGTTGACGCTGGCGCAAAACATTCCGGTCACGGGGGCTGTTGTGGTGACCACTCCGCAGGACATCGCGCTGATCGATGCGAAAAAAGGCATCGTGATGTTCGAAAAAGTCGAAGTGCCAGTGCTGGGTATTGTTGAGAATATGAGTATGCATATTTGCAGCAACTGCGGTCATCACGAGCCAATCTTCGGCACCGGTGGCGCGCAGAAACTGGCTGAGCAGTATCACACCCAACTGCTGGGACAGATGCCGCTGCATATTTCTCTGCGTGAAGACCTGGATCGTGGTACGCCGACGGTCATCAGCCGTCCTGACAGCGAATTTACCGCCATTTACCGCGACCTTGCAGGACGTGTCGCTGCCCAGCTCTACTGGCAAGGGGAAGTGATCCCGGGTGAAATTGCCTTCCGCGCGGTGTAATTAATAGCGTTAAAAATATTCACCGTATCAATAATGCATTGATGCGGTGAATATATTGGATGAAAAATCTCACTCAATTATTTATCCGGACTGTATAATTCATGTCTTTTTCTGAATAAATACCCTCAATGCATCATTTAAATTGATCAAATTGGTCGAATTAATCTACAATCTCAATTAGCCTTAGCGAGGCAGTTAATCCATAATCTACTGGAAAGACGGCTTGTGTGCTGTTTCCCAACCGGTACAGGAATAATGAACGTAATGAAAAAAAATTTATTCTTGGGAGTTATTACTTTGGCTTATGGAATGAGCGCTTCTGCTTTCGCCACAGATACTGCCACCCTGAATATCAATGGTCGGGTAACTGAACCCACCTGTAGCACTGATGTTGTAAATAACGAAGTGCAGCAACGCTGTGGCAATGCCATTTCCTTTTCAAACGTCAGAGCGGGTGTTTCCAATCCAACAAAAGGTGCGGTAACTGAAATTGTTACTATCACCGGTGACGCTACACGACAAATTGTGATGACGCATTACGATTAAACGTCTTTTATCAGCCATGCATTATTATTGTGAATAATACGTGGCTGATCATTTCTCTGAAGAATTCCATCCCAACAGTTAATCTCGTAAATTTATTAATTTAAAAGAATAAAAAAATCGACTGATTTGTTTCTATTATATTGCGCTTTGCAATTTGTTTTAAATCAATAAAACAACGCGTTTACATTGCGATAACGTTTCTGGTGTGCGAATTTAATTTCACGGGTTAAGTCCTCTTAACCAATAGAAGTTAATTCATTAAGGAATATACGATGAAACGTTCAATTATTTCCGCTGCTGTTCTGTCCGCTGTAGTTATGAGCGCTGGGGCTTTTGCTGCTGATTCTGATCAGGGTGAACTGATTATTACTGGTAAGGTAGTAGGGACCACCTGTAAATTTACAGGGGATACCACTGCGACCATTGGTATGAACCAAATTGGTGCTGACAGATTAAATGCCTTAAGTGCTGGTGGTGTTTATGAAGGATACTCAAATAAAACCACCGTGCCATTGACGGTTGAATGTACAGGAAGTAAAGCACCAAAAATTACTTTCTCCAGTTCTCAATTTGACAGCAATAATAAATATATTACACGAAATACCGCAGCAAATAATGGTGCTGGCTTCACCGTTTACTATGGTGATGATTTTACTAAACAGGTTAACCCCGATACAGGTATTGAGTTATACCGAATCAACTTGAAGATGCAGGCTTGAGAACCTGAAAATTATCATTAATTCGAGATGCCAAAGAGCCTGCGATCTCTGGAAGAGTCACAGTAAAAAATTGGTCTATTGCCGCCTTGAAGTCCCGTTTACTTTTGAAGTAAACGTTGTTCCTCGACTTCTCATTCATTACTTTCCAAAGCCGCTCTATTGGATTGAGGTTTGGGCTGTAAGGTGGAAGATAATGCAGCTCGATATTAAGGACAAATGCCGCATCTCTGACTAAGTCACTACGGTGATATCCCGCACCATCTAAAATGATATGAAGCTTATGAGCTAACGGATAACTCTCTCTTAACTTACAGAAAAAGCGAACTATCGTTTCACTGTTAATGCTCTCATAATCATCAATAATAGTAGCTCCGATATCTGACAGGTTCAGTGCGCCAAGAATGTTCAATCGACTGCGATTTCCCGTTGTTTCAATCACTTTATCTTGACCAGTTCGTATCCAGCCATGAGATATTTTTGTTGATAGGGTTGGGTGAACAGCATCGATAAAGACTATCGATTCATCCTCGTCACAACTTGCCTTTAGCGCTTCGTAAGCATCTATGAAAGCTTGTTGTTTTGCTTCATCAAACTTATGTGGAACGCCTTTCGGTTGCTTGTAGCTAAAACCGTTATGGTGAAGCCATTTGTTCATACCAGAGACAGTGTAATCAAGTCCAAAAGTCTCTTTAACGTAGGCGACAATTTGATGAGTATGAGGATAGGTTCTCTCAGTCAAATGCTCGATTAGGTGCATGGTTTGAGTTGCAGAAAGCTTGCTTTGACTTCCGCCATTTTCAGGCTTAAGTTTTTCAGAAAGAACGTAGTCGCTAAGGTGACGTGCAACGGTGGATTCATGAATCCGAAGAGCTTGTGAAATCATGGTCTGACTCCAGCCTTCAGAAGCCAGCAAAACAGCCTTAATACGGTCGCAAACTCGACTATCACGTTCAATATCGTGCATTTGTTCGAGTTGCAGTTTCTGTTGAGGAGTCAGTGTAATTTTCATGGTTCGTAGCATGATCCTGATTCTAAAAAAAATCAAGCATCTTCAATGATCACGGGTATAACTAAAACTGCGGACAATAAATATACTCTGAACTTTAGCGCACGCTACGCGAAAATTGGTTCTGCCGATGTCTCCGCTGGTGATGTGGCCTCTTCGCTGACGATGACTGTTGTTACTGATTAAGATGACTATCCTGTTTGTCGGCGGCTCCGGCCGCCGATTATTTCCGCAGTAAGGATAATTATAATGAAAAAAATACTCGTGTTTTTACTGGCCGGTACAGTAATGCCTGCGTGGGGCGGCATATACATTTACGGCACCCGTGTCATTTATCCGGCACAGAAAAAAGAAATTACCGTGCAATTAATGAATGAAGGCAGTCGCAGCTCGCTGGTTCAATCCTGGATAGATGACGGAGATACCAGTCTGCCACCCGAAAAAATCCACGTGCCATTTGTAATGAGCCCTCCGGTGGCAAAGGTCAGCGGAGGCTCTGGTCAACAACTGAAAATTAAGCAATTGGCAAATACGCTGCCGAAAGATCGTGAAAGCCTTTTTTTTCTGAATGTGTTAGATATTCCTCCTAATTCTGCGGAATCAGAAGGTAAGAACATGATTAAATTTGCTATGCAGAATCGCATCAAATTTATATATCGCCCGCAGGGTATTGCCGGTGTAGATGAAAAAAGCTTTTCTCGCTTAAACGTCAGAGATGTCAGTGGTGGCATTAATATCAAAAATAATTCTGCCAACTGGATTACTATTCCTGAAATAGTGGGTAATTCAAAAATAAACAGCGAGACAGTGTTACTTGCTCCGTGGTCAGATAAAAAGGTCGTCACCACTACTGTCGTTAATCATTACAAGGTTACTCTTATTGATGATCACGGAAACTACTTAAGTGAAAAAATAAAAACGGAAAGATAGTCAAGGATTGATTATGTCAAAGATAAATTCTATTACACTGTCAATCCTGTCGGTGTTGGCCGCTTCATCCGTATGGGCTGAAGAAGACACGTTTGATACCCACTTTATGATCGGTGGTTTGAATGGTGAGAAAATCTCTCGCTATCAAATTGATGGCGATAAGCCAATGCCCGGTATATATGAAATGGATGTTTATCTTAATAATAAGTGGCGTGGTCGGTACGATATTGATATTAAAGATGATCCCGAACTGACATGTCTGCCCTGGGCACAATTGCAGCAAATTGGTATTCGCACCGGGAACATTAAAACGGATAAACAAGAAGGCTGCGTGCCGCTGCGTGCAGCAGTGCAGGGCGGCAGTGTTAGTTATGACATTGGGGAGTTTATTCTAAATTTAAGCGTGCCTCAGGCGTATGTGGTTGAATATGAACCAGGATATATGCCGCCTGAAACCTGGGATCGCGGGGTGAACGCTTTTTATACCTCTTATTACGCCAGCCAGTATTACAGTAATTATAAACACGGTGGTGATGATAAAAGCAGCTATGTGAACCTGAATAGCGGGTTGAACCTGCTGGGGTGGCAGTTGCATTCAAGTGACAACTATACGAAAGGTAATGAGGGCAACGGCAAATGGAAGAGCAACACGTTATATGTGGAACGTGGTGTGCCGTCGATTCTTGGTACATTGCGCGCCGGTGACATGTATACCGGGGCAGATATTTTTGATGCCGTACGTTTTCGTGGTGTGCGTATCTGGCGCGATATGCAAATGTTACCAAACTCAAAACAGAATTTTACCCCTGTAGTTCGTGGGATTGCCCAGAGCAACGCCCTGGTAACCATCGAACAAAATGGTTTTGTTATTTACCAGAAAGAAGTGCCACCAGGCCCATTTGCTATTGATGATCTACAACTCGCTGGCGGCGGTTCAGATTTAGATGTCAGTGTGAAAGAGGCTAACGGTTCGATATCTCATTATCTGGTGCCTTTTTCATCTGTGCCAAATATGCTGCAGTCGGGCGTATCGAAATATGATTTCGCTGCAGGGCGTAGCCATATTGAAGGGGCTGGCAATCAGTATGATTTCCTGCAAGGGAGTTATCAGTATGGTCTGAACAATCTGCTAACGGTCTATGGCGGTACAATGCTGTCGCAAAACTATTCTTCATTTGTGCTTGGGACTGGCTGGAATACACCCATTGGCGCAGTATCGGTAGACGCCACGCGATCGCATAGCAAGCAGGATAATGGTGATGTTTTTGATGGTCAGAGCTATCAGGTTGCATGGAACAAATATGTCACGCAGACCGGTACGCAGTTTGCACTTGCAGCTTATCGTTATTCCTCGCGGGATTATCGTACCTTTAATGACTACGTGTGGGCGAATAATAAAAATAACTATAATCGCGATAAAAACGATGTTTATGACATTGCGGACTACTATCAAAACGACTTTGGCCGCAAGAACAGTTTTTCACTGAATATAAATCAAGCGTTACCCGAAAACTGGGGATCCCTGGCGGTTAGCGGCCTGTGGCGCGACTATTGGCAACGCAGTGGAAATGGCAAAGATTATCAACTTAGCTACTCTAACGCCTGGCAGCGAGTTAGCTATACCGTTGCCGTGAGTCAAACGTACGATGAGGACAACCACGAGGATAAGCGTTTTAACCTGTATATCTCCATCCCGTTCTCGTGGGGGGACGGTATTTCCACTCCTCGACGCGATCTGTTCGTCTCTAATTCCACGACATTTGATAATGACGGCTTTCAGTCGAATAACACCAGCTTAAGCGGGGTGACGGGTCATCGCGATCAATTCAGCTATGGTGCCAACCTCAGTCAGCAACGACAGGGGAACGAGACAACGGCGGGCGTTAGCATGGTCTGGCGCGCGCCAGTGGCGACTGTAGGCAGTAGTTACAGCCAATCGAATAAGTATCAACAGGCCAGCGGCAATATTCAGGGGGGGATCGTGGTGTGGTCTGAGGGCGTGGCTCTGACTCCCCGGCTTTCAGATACATTCGCCATTGTTAAAGCGCCTGGGTTACAGGGTGCGGCTGTGCAAGGGCATCGTTACCTAACAACCAACAGTAAAGGTTACGCGGTTTACGACAGTCTGACGCCGTACCGTGAAAATATGCTGATGCTGGATCTTTCTGACACTAATAGCGATGTGGCATTACTGGGCAATCGAAAAGGTACAGTACCTTATCGCGGTGCGGTCGTGATGACGGAGTTTGAAACCGATCGGCGCAAACCCTGGTACTTTCTTGCCGAGCGTCCGGACGGCTCTCCGTTATCTTTCGGTTATGAAGTGGAAGATGATATCGGTAATAATGTGGGCCTGGTGGGGCAGGGTAGCCGGTTATTTATTCGCACCAACGATATTCCCGCGTCGGTACGTGTTGCAGTTAATAAACAGCAGGGACAGTTCTGTACAATTACCTTCGATAGGGTGATTGATGAGAATAAAGTCTATATTTGCCGATAAGGATGCAAGATATGAAAGGATACGTATTTTTGATATTTTTGCTGCTGTCATCCTTTGGCGCTGATGCCGGGTGTACATTTCAGACGAAAAATGGCGGGTTAGCGACAATTAATCTGGATATGACATCTGGAACGGCAATAAATCAAATTAATCTCAGTTCCAGTGGCAACATAGTGTGTACAGCCAACAGTGATAGCTTATATTATACAACACCGCTTAAGGATTACATTGTTGCAATTCAGGGGGGCAGCGGCAAGAAGGTTTTAATTAATATCAATCTGACCAGCAATGATTTTCCAGTAAGTGTTGGTAAGAAAACGGTTAGTGCCGGCGAAGTGCTGGATACCAAAAGTTTCACCATCTCAGCAAGATATGTAAATTCAGGGACTATTAAGCAGACAGTATCCGGTGATGCGTTTAGTCTGAGCGACCCGGCAGTAAGTATTACCTCTGATAATTCTTGTACTTCAAACTGGCTAGCTTATCTTTATTGCTGGGTTACCGGACGTTTATCGAGTAATTCAGCTTTTACACAGAATTTAAGCTTTACAGTAACGCATCAACCCACCACGTGTCAGTTTTCATTACCCCGATACGAAATTAAAATGCCAGATACCACATTGAATGAGATGCTCACGGTTAATAATACCAAATCGGGTTCCACAAATCTGGTATTGAATTGCGAAAGTATATATAACGTTACTACCAATCCCGTCACTTTTAAAGTGGTGCGCGGTGACTGGGATGAAAGCGGGAAAATACTAAAAAACACGATAGCGAATGGCGCCAAAGGGGTGGGGTTCCAGATATATAATGGCACCGCGACTTCTCCTCTAAAACAGGGGGATAATCTGATGAACAGAATGACCAAACTGGAAGCAATCAGTAATCAGTACACTTTCCCTATCACTGCGAAATATGTTCGCGTGACAGGGGAATCATTACTGCCTGGTGAAATACAAAGTAAAGTGATATTTGCAGTATCTTATGACTAATTGATTTGCGGGTATTTCACGTACTTTCTTGCTGAAAGTACGTGTTTTTTTCTATTAACGATGATAAAAAATCTCGCCGTCGTAGGCTTTAATGATCTTACCGTCAGCATCGTTGATCAGCACGTACGCACCACCCATGTAGGTCCAGTGGGTACCGGCGGTAGGTGCTGGCAGGTTGCGTTGGTTCCATTGCTTAATCGCATATTCGTCAGTACGGTACAGCGGTGGGACCGTGTCACCAGGTTTAAAATGGGTAAAATCGGCGATGAAACCGCTCAACTCATACTTATCAATTCCGGTGGGAGCAGCTGTTGCGGCCGGCGCGGCCCAGACGACGCTGCTTGCAAGCAGGAGTGCACCCAGCAACATTTTATTCTTCATACCCATCCTCTTTACCTGTTCGGGTCATCAACATCAGTCGTGTATCATTCCTGGCTTATAGGGCATCTGACAAGAACTTTTTTGTGATCACGCCAGTCATTTCGTAAAAAGTGTAAATGAATGTACAGAATAGCTGCAACCTTACCCCGTAATTTCGTGGAGGGCCATGGTGCTGCGCTAATTTACATCATCAAGCGTAGGCAGTATTCTGTTACCGAAACTTGTGTTTCAACGACTCGGGGTGCCCTTCCTGGTGAAGGCTGAGAAATACCCGTACCACCTGATCTGGATAATGCCAGCGTAGGGAAGTCTGACACTGCTCGTGTCCCTTCTTCGCGCGGGCAGGAGCTGAACCATGCAGCCTGACCTGCACAGCCGCACACTCGCGGCTCACACCTTACACCAATTTAGAACGCTTTCCCCTCTCACACACTGCATGACCAACGAGGTCGTGCAAAGCTTTACGGCCAATACGCTGCTGGCGCTGGGCGCATCACCTGCAATGGTAATCGAGCCCGAGGAAGCCAGTCAGTTCGCGGCTATTGCCAGTGCATTACTGGTTAACGTCGGCACCTTAACCCGGGAACGGGCTACGGCGATGCGCGCCGCAGTTGAGCGGGCACAACTTGCTAAAACCCCGTGGACGCTCGATCCCGTTGCCGTGGGGGCGCTGGAGTTTCGTCGTCGCTTCTGTCTGGATTTGTTGGCGCTACAGCCTGCAGCTATCCGCGGCAACGCTTCGGAAATACTGGCTCTGGCGGGTATTAACGGCGGGGGACGCGGCGTGGATACGACCGATACGGCAGCCGCTGCGCTTCCCGCAGCGCAGGCACTGGCTCGTCAGGTTGGGACCATTGTCGTGGTTACCGGCGAAATTGACTATGTCACCGATGGTCAGCGTACCGTCTGGGTGAACGGGGGTGACCCGTTGATGACGCGCGTGGTGGGCACCGGATGCGCGCTGTCGGCGGTCGTTGCGGCCAGTTGCGCCCTGCACGGTGACCGGCTTGATAATGTTGCCTCCGCCTGTAGCTGGATGAAACAGGCCGGACAAATAGCCACTCGACAATCAACCGGACCGGGCAGTTTTGTCCCGGCATTTATTGACGCCCTCTATAACCTGAACGCGCAGGAGCAACTATGAAACGGATTAACGCATTAACGATTGCCGGAACCGATCCAAGCGGTGGTGCGGGTATTCAGGCCGATTTAAAAACGTTCTCGGCGCTTGGCGCTTACGGCTGCTCGGTTATCACGGCGTTGGTGGCGCAAAATACGCGCGGGGTACAGTCGGTGTATCGCATTGAACCTGACTTTGTCGCCGCACAACTGGATTCGGTGTTCAGTGATGTGCGTATCGACACCACGAAAATCGGTATGCTGGCGGAAACGGATATTGTTGAAGCGGTCGCCGAACGTTTGCGTCGCCATCGGGTGCAAAATGTCGTGCTGGATACCGTGATGCTGGCGAAAAGCGGCGATCCGTTGCTGTCTCCTTCGGCGGTTGAAACGCTGCGTACCCATTTGCTACCGCAGGTTTCGATTATCACCCCAAATTTACCCGAAGCTGCGGCGCTGCTCGGGGCTCCCCATGCGCAGACTGAGCAGGAGATGTTAGAGCAGGGAAGGGCGCTGCGGGCGCTGGGTTGCGAGGCGGTGTTGATGAAAGGCGGTCATCTGGAGGATGCGCAAAGCCCCGACTGGCTCTTTACCCGTCATGGCGAGCAGCGTTTTACCGCGCCAAGGGTGATGACCAAAAATACCCACGGTACTGGCTGTACGCTATCGGCGGCGCTAGCGGCGCTGCGTCCGCGCCATGACAACTGGGCACAGACAGTGCAGGAAGCTAAGTTGTGGCTTTCAGCGGCATTGGCGCAGGCCGACACCCTGGAAGTCGGTGAGGGAATTGGTCCGGTGCATCATTTCCACGCGTGGTGGTAATGAGTATACTGGCTGCAGAAACGGCTGCAGGAAAAAGATAAATGGAACAAGCGCATACCCAGCTTATCGCGCAACTGAATGAACGTATTTCCGCGGCAGATAACACGCCGCTGTATATGAAATTTGCGCAAACGGTGAAAAACGCTGTGCGCAGCGGGATTCTGGAGCATGGAAATATCCTGCCCGGCGAGCGCGATCTCAGCCAATTGACTGGCGTTTCGCGAATTACGGTTCGTAAGGCGATGCAAGCCCTGGAAGAAGAAGGCGTCGTGACGCGCGCCCGCGGTTACGGGACGCAGATCAACAACATCTTCGAGTATTCGCTAAAAGAAGCGCGTGGTTTTTCACAGCAGGTGGTGTTGCGCGGTAAAAAACCAGATACGCTGTGGGTTAACAAGCGGATTGTGCCTTGCCCGGAAGAGGTAGCGCAGCAGCTGGCTGTTGCCACGGGGAGTGACGTCTTCCTGCTCAAGCGCATTCGCTACGTAGATGAAGATGCGGTTTCTATTGAAGAGTCATGGGTTCCTGCCCATCTAATTCATGACGTGGATGCCATCGGCGTTTCACTGTATGACTATTTTCGCAGCCAGCATATTTTCCCGCAGCGCACTCGCTCACGTGTCAGTGCCCGAATGCCTGACGCAGAGTTCCAGGCGCACATTCAAATGGACAGCAAAGTGCCGGTGCTGGTGATCAAGCAGGTAGCGCTTGACCAGCAGCAACGGCCCATTGAATACAGCATCAGCTATTGTCGAAGCGATCTATACGTGTTTGTGTGCGAGGAGTAACGCCTCGTGCGTAGGGGCGCAATCGCCCCCGCGATGCCCTACCACCCAGGACGCCACGGCGTTTCCAAGCAGTACCGCGTCAGCCAGCGACCAGCCAGACGCCAGTCCCGCCAGCATGCCGCCAGCGTGGCTGTCACCAGCGCCAATGGTATCAACGACCGCTGTCGCAAATGCCGGTATGCAACCGGAAGTTTGGGTGCTGAAATACCACGCACCGTCTTTATCGTGGCGTACCACCACCGGTGTGGCAAAACGTTGCACCCATTGTGCGCCAAAACCTTCTATATCCTGGCTTAATGCAAACCGCTCGGCGGCAATTTCCGCCTCCTGCCGATTGAGCGATACCAGTGGACGGCAGGCCATAATTCTTGCCAGTAAGGGCTCGGGAATGTCGCCGATGCGTGGGCCAAAATCGATAAACGGCGTCACTTCCTCCAGCCCTTCCAGCCAATGCACCAGCAACTCACCACACGGAGAGGCTAACTGATAGCCCGAGAGATAAACCAGGCTGTGACGTGGGATCTCCAGCTGTGCCAGCCAGTCAGCGTTCCACTGATTTTCGACGCCACTAAAGGACATAAAGGTACGTTCGCCATCCGGCTCGACCAGAGCCAGGCACCAGCCGTTATCGCCTGTGGCGTTATCGATCAGGCTGTGCAGTCCCTCCTTTGCCATCCGGTTGCGGATAATATCGGCCCACACCCCCTGACCCAGCGGTAAAGCATTACTGGCGTCGATACCTAACCGCTTGAGTGCTACGGCAATATTGAGCGCGCAGCCGCCAACGTTCACCCCTTGCTGTTTGAGTTCAATGTCACATCCGCGCCAGGGAAGGGCATACGCATCGGCAATGACATCAATCACCGCCGCACCCACCACCGTAACGGGTCGCTGTGTGCGTAACTGCGGGAGAAGTTGTTGCAGACGCGTGGTGCTCATAGTGCCTCCCGCTGCTCGCGCAGTCGCATCAATCCACTGGTGTAGCGGATAAAGTCCAACTGATTTACCGCATCGAGCTCATGTTTCAATGCCGGATTAATCGCACTTACGCCGTGGAGCGCGCCACAAATGGCAGTTGCCATCGCCCCGATGGTGTCGGTATCGCCCCCGAGGTTCGCGCACAGAATGGCGCAGCGGTTAGGATCGGTCTGCGCCAGCTCAACCATAGCGATGGCGCAAGGCACGGATTCAATGGTACTGGTTCCGGCCCCCACAACCTGATACAACTGCTCGCAGGCAGACTCAATGCCGTCAGCGTTACGGACAATTTTCAGCGCCAGCTCAAGGCGTGCACAGAGCGATGCGCTAAAGGTAGTGATCCTTTTTTGCTGCGCATGCCGGGCAATGGCTGGCAGCGCGTCGACAATCTCTGACCATTTTCCGCCGTCGATAGCGCGTGATACCGCCCACGCGACCACCACTGCGCCAGCAATAGCCAAATCCGATTTATGTGTCGGGCTGGAGGCTAATGCCACATCATCGATAAAGGCATCGAGATCGCGCGCGGGGAGCAGGCATCCCAGCGGTGAAACGCGCATTGCCGCTCCGTTGGTAACGCCGTTATTTTCCAGTTCGGCGACAGGTTTGCCGTCGCGAATGGCTTTTAGCGCAATTTTTGAGGTCGGGCCGAGCACGTTTTTATTAAAAGCATCAAAACGTTCGGCCCAGGCCAGAATATTGCGGCCAATAACGTCGGGTACAATCTCTCCGTCGCACTCAAGCAGGGCATCAGCCAGACACAGCGCCATGGAGGTGTCATCAGTGAACTCCGCCTGGTTAAAATAGCAGGCGGCATTATTCTCCGCAGGGCCGGGCAAAAAACGGTCGATCCAACCGAAATGGGCTTTAACCCGGGTTCTTGGCCACAGTTCCGACGGCATACCCATCGCATCCCCTAACGCCTGCCCATAAAGAGCACCGAGAATACGTTCTGCTTTCATTTTACTTCCCCTTGTTTCAACGCTACATCGCGATCGTCCACCTTAATGGCGGTGATTTCTTTATCTGACTCGCGAAAGAAAATCATAAACATTACGGCAATGACGGCGATCATGACCGCGCCAAATCCCCACATGCCAGCCCAGTTAAAGGTAAGGCCATTCACCGGTTCCTGATAAGCAAACATTTTTTCCATCATCACGCCGCCCAAACGATAACCGAGCAGGCTACCGAATCCCTGACAGCAGAGGGTGATAAGCCCTTGCGCCGCGGTGCGCATATGTACGGGCGCTTTTTTATCGACATAAATGTAGGCTGTGACGTAGTAGAAGTCGTAACTGACGCCGTGCAGCAGAATGCCGAGAAACAGCAGAGCGTAAGTGAAATATTCTTCCGCGCCGCCGTAAACAAAAAATCCGTAGCGGATAGCCGCAGTAATAAGACCAAGCAGCAATACCTTTTTAATGCCAAAGCGTTTGGTGAAAAACGGTAGCGCCAGCATAAAGAAGATTTCAGAGAACTGGCCCAGCGTCATCCAGCCGGTGGCGTTTTTCATCCCGACTTCTGTCAGATAACCGTTGGCAAAGATGTAATAGAACGCCAGCGGCATCGCGAACAGAAAAGAGCAAAAGAAAAAGACGAGGAAGTTCTTATCCCGCAGCAGGATCAGCGCATCCAGACCCAGCATGACCTTGAAATCCATTTTGCCGGTACTTTTCGGCGGCGTATCCGGTAAAAAGAACGCAAAGACGCCTAACAGAGCGGAGCTTCCGGCAGTGATAAGCAGAGGAATATTGGTAGGGGAGATGTCACTATAGCCAAGCATTTGCGGTAAGAAACCGCAGGCCAAACCAGAGGCGATCCAGCCAATGGTCCCCATCACACGGATGCGCGGGAAATCACGCTCAACATCACTGACGTTGGCAAAAGCGATACTGTTGGTCAGCGCAATCGTCGGCATATAGGTCAACGAATAGGCCAGTAACAGCGGGAAAAATCCGCTGAAGGTGGTTTGCTGGGCGGCGAAGTACATCAAAATAGCGCCGACGAACATCAGCACCGCCAGCACTTTTTGCGCGGAGAAAAAACGGTCAGTGACAGAACCGACCAGGATGGGCGACAGGATCGCGGCAATTGCGGTACAGGCGTAGGACCAGCCGATCTCCCCGGCGCTAAAGCCACTTTTACTCAGCCACAGCCACAGCGGTACAAACCAGGCGCCCCAGATAAACCACTCTACAAACATCATGAACGACAGCTTAACTGTAGTTTTCATCTTTAAATCCTTCATGACAGGTAAGGTACGCACTGATAGTACCATTCGATAATACCTTTAAAATACCTTTGAGGTCTAAATTTGACCGCCTTAACATTATTTCTTCCTGAATCGAGCCAGCAGAAGTTGCTGAAAAGTGCGCTAAAGATGGAAAAAAAACGCAGTCGGTACCAGGCTTATTGCTGCCCGCAACAAAGCGGGTCAGGACAATCCACATTCCGGTTTCAAATCGGAACTTACGGGAGCATAGCTATGACTGATATTACGCAGTTGCTTGGCAAAGATGCCGACAACCTTTTACAGCATCGTTGTATGACCATTCCTTCTGACCAACTTTACCTGCCTGGACATGATTACGTCGATCGCGTGATGGTGGATAACAACCGTCCGCCAGCGGTGCTGCGTAATATGCAAACGCTGTATAACACGGGCCGACTGGCCGGGACAGGTTATCTGTCGATTCTACCGGTGGATCAGGGCGTGGAACACTCCGCGGGGGCATCGTTCGCGGCTAACCCGCTGTACTTTGATCCGAAGAATATTGTGGAACTGGCTATCGAAGCAGGGTGTAACTGCGTGGCATCGACCTATGGCGTGCTGGCTTCCGTCTCCCGTCGCTACGCGCACCGCATTCCGTTTCTTGTAAAAATTAACCACAACGAAACGCTGAGCTACCCCAATACGTTTGACCAGACGCTGTATGCCAGCGTAGAACAGGCATTCAATATGGGCGCGGTTGCGGTAGGGGCAACCATCTATTTCGGTTCAGAGGAGTCCCGTCGCCAGATTGAAGAGATTTCTGCGGCGTTCGAGCGTGCTCATGAACTGGGGATGGTCACCGTGCTATGGGCGTATCTGCGTAACTCCGCGTTTAAAAAAGATGGCGTGGATTACCATGTTTCCGCCGATCTCACCGGGCAGGCTAACCATCTGGCAGCCACTATCGGGGCGGATATCGTTAAGCAGAAAATGGCGGAAAATAACGGCGGGTATAAAGCAGTCAACTTTGGCTACACCGACGATCGCGTTTACAGCAAGCTGACCAGCGACAACCCAATTGATCTGGTGCGTTATCAGTTGGCGAACTGCTATATGGGGCGCGCCGGATTAATTAACTCTGGCGGTGCGGCTGGCGGCGAAACCGATCTGAGCGATGCGGTACGTACGGCAGTGATTAACAAACGTGCTGGCGGCATGGGGCTGATTCTTGGACGAAAAGCATTCAAGAAAACCATGGCTGACGGCGTTAAGCTGATTAACGCCGTGCAGGATGTTTATCTGGACAGCAAAGTCACCATTGCCTGATCCCAGTTGGGGTGTCGTCGTGTTAACGCAGTAGCGGACAACCCGGCGGCAGTCTGCAACGTAGCGCTGCGGGCAGGATTTCAATATGAAATTCTTGTCCGCTAAGCGGTTCGCCATCGAGATTAAACGTAATTTCGTGCGGGGCGCGGATATCAAACCACGATGATGCGCCTTCGATGATGTTAGGGTTGTCTTCGGATTGCGTTAACGCCGAAAGCAGCCCTGGCAACAACTCTTCGCCGGTAAAAATACGCAGTTGCAGCAGACCATCGTTGATCAGCGCTGTCGGGCAAAGCTGTTGCCCACCACCGGCCTGACGACCATTACCGATACCAATGACCAGCGCCTTACCCTGCCAGTGAAAATCTTCCCCACGAATGTCGCAGATGTCGGGTTTGAGCGTATCCATGCGCATTAATCCGTGAATAAAGTACGATACGCCACCTAATGCGGCCTTGAGTTTTTCTGGCGTCTCGGTGGTGATGCGTGTGCCGAAGCCGCCGGTCGCCATATTGATAAAACAAGTTTTATCATTGACCTGAACCATATCGATATCAGTCGCATTTCCGGCGATAGCCAGTTTTAACGCCTTATCAAGGGCGTCGGGTATGCCTACGCTGGTTGCAAAATCATTCGCCGTTCCCAACGGTAAAATACCGAGCGCCGGGATATTGCCGCCCTGCAACTGGATCAGCGCCGTCGAGACTTCGTTAATTGTGCCGTCGCCGCCGCCGGCAATCACCGTTGCAACACCTAACTGGCGAGCTTCATCAACGTAGCGTTGTGCGTCGCCTTTTTCCCAGGTAACGCGAACATGGATTTCCACGCCTTCATCGCGTAGCTCTGCAATGACATCACGCAGGGGGAGATTATCAGCACTTTTTCCATTGAGGATCAGTAAACTGGCAGGGAACGCTATCATCCGTTTGCCTCACTTTTTTCGTTTTAACAAGTGTACGCCAGGAATGGGTTTATGGCGTAAGAACTGACTGAAAGCGAAGGCGAAGAGATAAAAAAAGCCGCAGAATGCGGCTTTTCAGATTGGGTGGACGTTACTGTGGGAACCACTGATCGCTGATTTTTTGGTACGTGCCGTCAGCTTTGATTGCGGCCAGCGCGCTATTCAGTTTTTCCAGCAGGGCTTTGTTATCCGGGCGAACCGCAATGCCAAGACCAGTACCGAAGTATTGTGGGTCGGTCACTTTGTCAGTGGCTACGCCTAACTGTGGGTTGGTTTTCAGCCACTCGTTAACCACGGCGGTATCGCCAAATACGCCATCAATACGACCATTTTTCAGGTCGATAATCGCATTCTGATAGCTGTCGTAGGCCACGGTCTTCACTTCAGGGTGTTTGTCCTGCAGGTATTTCTGGTGCGTGGTACCGTTTTCCATGCCAATGCGTTTCCCTTTCAGGTCGGCAAAGGTTTTATAGGTGTCTTTTTTCGCAATCACCAGCGCGGAGTTTGCATAGTAAGGCTGAGTAAATGCCACCTGCTTGCTACGCTCAGGCGTGATGTCCATTCCGGAAATCACCGCATCATATTTTTTGAATTTCAGCGCGGGAATCAAGCTATCAAAAGCATGATTGGTGAAAGTACAGTCAGCCTGCATTTGTTTGCACAGTGCCGTTGCCAGGTCGATGTCAAAACCGACAATTTTATTGCTTGCATCCAGTGACTCAAATGGCGGATAAGTCGCTGATACACCGAAACTAATTTTATCAGCAGCTGAGGCGCCTGCGGCGAAAGTAGCAAGTAATGCGGCCAGTACTAACTTTTTCATGGTGGAACTCCCGTCTGTCAATCTTATGATTATTTACCGTGTCTGCGGCGTGAATTAACAATGCCATTTAATGAATTTATATGCAATAAAAATGATTAACTATTTTTTCTGATATAAAAAAAGACGGACAATTTAGGTTGTTGTCCGTCTTTTTTATTTTGGCTTTATGCATATTCACCGGAGAGTGTACAACGGAAGACGAATCGTAGCCTGATAAGCGTAGCGCCATCAGACATAAAAACCGATTTAATTCCGGTGTTCAAACGCCAGCGCTTTACGTTCGATCAAGCGCATCATCAGCGTCAGCAAACCGTTGACGATCAGGTAAATCACACCCGCCGCGCCGAAAACCATGACGTCATAAGTGCGACCGTACAGCAGCTGACTATAGCCCATGACTTCCATCAGCGTGATGGTGTATGCCAGTGAGGTACTTTTAAACACCAGCACCACTTCGTTGGAATACGAGGAGAGGGCGCGTTTAAAGGCGTACGGCAACAGAATCGCCAGCGTATCCTTCTTACTCATCCCCAACGCTCCACAGGACTGCCACTGGCCTTCCGGGATTGCGCGGATAGCACCGTAGAACAGTTGAGTGGTATAAGCCGCACTGTTTAACGATAGCGCAATTAAGGCGCACAGCCACGGTTCAGAGAGCAGGTGCCACAGTACCGGATACTCCTGTAGCGTCGGGAACTGCCCTGGCCCGTAGTAGATCAGGAATATTTGCACCAGCAGCGGAGTACCGGTAAACAACGTGATATAGGCGCGAACCAACCAGACCACAATCGGCGTTTTTAGCGTCAGGATGACGGTGAAAACCAGCGCCAGCACCAGAGCAACCACGATGGAGGCGACCGTCAGCGTCAGGCTGGTATGCAGCCCTTTTAACAATTCAGGTAAATACTCAAGCATCAGCCTGGTCTCCGCTCAAATCGTGTCGCGCGCAGGTCAATGCGTTTGAGAATGTACTGACTCACCAGCGTAATCACCAGGTAAATAGCCGCCGCCACAATGTACCAGGTAAACGGCTCCTGGGTACGGGTGGCAATGCTCTTGGTTTGCAGCATCAGATCGTTCACGCTGATAAGGCTGACCAGCGCGGTATCTTTCAGCAATACCAGCCACTGGTTACCCAGTCCCGGCAGAGCGTGACGCCACATCTGCGGCATCACCAGGCGAAAGAAGATCGCGGCTTTAGACAAACCCAACGCCTGACCTGATTCCCATTGTCCGAGTGGTACGGCCTTCAGCGCGCCACGCAGCGTTTGCGACGCGTAAGCCGCATACAGCAATGACAGCGCAATCACACCGCACAGGAACGGGCTGACGTCGAAGTTTTCGATCTGCATCTGAACCGGGATTTGTACAACCCCGAGATTGATCGTAAAGCCATCGGCCAGCGTCAGCAGCAGCTGTGAAGAGCCGAAATAGATGAACAGAACCACCAGAATTTCCGGCAGACCACGCAGGATGGTGACCAGAGCTGAACCCGTCCATGCCACCGGACGCCATTTTACTGACTCCCAGACGGCAAAAAACATGGCGAGCGCGAGGCCAATAATCAGCGCACAAACGGCAAGGCCGACGGTCATCCCGGCGGCGCTTGCTAAAGGAAAAAATTCATTCATCAAGTATTACTTCTGGAACCATTTGTTGTAGATGGTCTCGTAAGTCCCATCTTTCTTCACTTTTTCCAGCGCAGCGTTAAATTTCTGCTGCAGCTCGGTATTGCCCTGGCGCACAGCGATGCCCAGACCCGTACCGAAGTAATCTTTATCCGTCACTTTGTCGCCAACAGCGGCCAGCTTTGGATTGTCTTTCAGCCATTCGGTCACCACTGCGGTATCACCAAATACGCCGTCAATACGACCATTTTGCAGATCGAGTTTGGCATTCTGGTAGCTGTCATACGGTACGGTGGTCACTTCCGGATGTTTATCCATGATGAATTTCTGGTGCGTAGTACCGTTTTGTACACCGACTTTTTTGCCTTTCAGCTGGTCAATGCTGGTGTATTTACCCTGTTGGCCAACAAACAGGGCAGAGTTGTCGTAATACGGGGTGGTGAACAGAACCTGTTTTTCACGCTCTGGCGTGATGTCCATACCGGCCATCACCGCGTCAAAACGACGGAATTTCAGGCTCGGGATCAGGCTGTCGAAGGCCTGATTGGTGAAGGTACAGGTCGCGTCAATCTCTTTACACAGCGCATTCGCCAGATCAACGTCAAACCCTACGATTTTGTTATTCGCATCAATAGATTCAAACGGAGGATAAGACGCTTCGGTGGCGAAACGGATGGTTTGGGCTGCGGTAGCGGAAAGGCTAAAACCTGCGATTAGCGCGGCAATCAGAACTTTTTTCATTGTATTGTCCCGAATCTTAGTGAGAGAGATAGTTTTTAAACGCTTCGGTTTGCGGGTTGGCAAAGCAGCTCGCATCCCCAAACTCGACGATATGACCGTTTTCCATATACACCACACGGCTGGCCGTTTTACGTGCAACTTCCACTTCGTGGGTGACGATCACCTGAGTAATGTTGGTTTCCGCCAGTTCACGAATGATGCTGACGATTTGGGCAGTAATTTCCGGATCAAGCGCTGCGGTAGGTTCATCAAACAGCAGCACCTGCGGCTCCATCATCAACGCGCGGGCAATGGCCACACGCTGTTGCTGGCCGCCGGAGAGATGCAGTGGGTAGCGATCGCTGTACGGCTTCAGGCGCAGACGTTCCAGCAATTTTTCGGCACGCGCCAGCGCTTGATCTTTTGTCAGACCCAGTACGCGGCAGGGCGCTTCAATCAGATTCTGCACAACCGTGAGATGCGGCCAAAGGTTGTATTGCTGGAAGACCATGCCCACGTTCTGACGCAGCTCCCGAATGGCTTTGTCTGACGGGGTCTTCGTGAAGTCGAAACGGTTACCCGCAATAGAGAGCGTGCCCGAGCGCGGCATCTCAAGCAGGTTGAGTACGCGCAGCAGCGAGCTTTTCCCGGCTCCACTTGGGCCAAGTAACACCAGTGTTTCACCCTGAGGGCAATCCAGCGTGATATCGAACAGCGCCTGATGTGCGCCGTAGAAGCAGTTAATGCCGTTTAATTGAATACTCATTGACACTCGATACTGGCAGTCTGATAGCTATTGAAGCCGCAGATACTACCTTTGACAGAATAGTTATGCAATATTTATGCGTTAAAAGTTAAATGCAAACCGCATTCTTATCTAAACATAGCACAAAATAGCGGGGCCACCAGTGGGCAAGAATAATTGTCGGCATTCTATGCAGAATGCCAGACAATTTATGGGGGTTATGATTCAGGCGGGTGAATGGGGCGGTTAGCGGTTTTCGACAGACTGGCGCAGCGTCCCGGCTGGCGCGTGTACGCTGCCGCCCAGATAGCGGACATCGTCAACTACCCAGCACTGGCCTTCGCGGATCATCAGCACTTCATCACGCCAGCTTTGGTCACCCTGTTTAAGCTCTACGCGCAGCGGAATGTTGCGTGCATCACTATTCGGAATGGTCGATGCGCTGGCGACGCTGGCACTGTCCGGTAACGTAGCGCGACTAGAGAACGGATCGCTGTTAAACAGATCGCGATGCGCGTTATCACGGCTGGCATCGTTCAGCAGTTTCGCCAGGTTGTCGCTGAGGTACGGACGAAGGGGGGTAATGTCATTGTTTCGGTGCTGAATACGGTAATCATAGAATTGTTGAGCCACGCTGTCTGGCCCGCCTTCTACGCATGAGCCGCTACGCGTGCCGTTATCTTTGTAGGCCGGTGTCACGGTAGTACAGGCGCTGAGAAGTAGTGCACATGGAACCAGCAGAGAGAGTTTCGAGTAGCGCATAATGATTTCCTTATTAGCTTTCTACTATTAGTGTTCTACGTTGATTTACATGTCATACTTCAAGTTGCTTGTGCGTTGGCTACGTGCGTTCACCCCAGTCACATAGTTATCTATGCTCCTGGGGATTCACTCTCTTGCCGCCTTCCTGCAACTCGAATTATTTTGTGTAAAGAATATATCCTTTCAATGATAGTGGATCGGTTCGATAATGCTTTTGAGATCGTGCTCTTAGCGCAAAAAGGAGATTTATCATGCAGTTTTCGACTACCCCTACGCTGGAAGGGCAAAGCATCGTGGAATATTGCGGTGTTGTGACTGGCGAAGCCATTTTAGGCGCGAATATCTTCCGCGATTTCTTCGCCGGCATTCGCGATATCGTCGGCGGTCGCTCCGGCGCGTATGAAAAAGAGCTGCGTAAAGCGCGTGAAATTGCTTTTCAGGAGCTTGGTGAACAGGCAAAAGCGCTCGGTGCTGATGCGGTAGTCGGTATCGATATCGATTACGAAACCGTAGGCAAAGACGGTAGCATGCTGATGGTGAGCGTCAGCGGCACCGCGGTGAAAACTCGCCGATGAAGCGTCTGCTGTCTCTGCTGGCATTAACGCTGCTGCTGGTAGGATGTGCTGGCGAAAAAGGGATTGTCGACAAAGACGGGTATCAGTTAGATACCCGTCGTCAGGCGCAGGCTGCTTACCCGCGCATTAAAGTGCTGGTTATCCATTACACGGCCGATGATTTCGACTCTTCTCTGGCTACGCTGACCGATAAAAACGTCAGCTCGCACTATCTGATCCCGGCAGTGCCGCCGCTCTACCACGGCAAACCGCGTATCTGGCAACTGGTGCCGGAAAAAGATCTGGCCTGGCATGCGGGGATTAGCTTCTGGCGCGGCGCTACGCGAATTAACGATACCTCGATCGGCATTGAGCTGGAAAACCGCGGCTGGCAAAAATCGGCGGGCAGCAAGTATTTTGCGCCGTTTGAACCCGCGCAAATTCAGGCGTTAATCCCCTTGGCGAAAGATATTATTGCCCGTTATGACATAAAACCACAGAACGTGGTGGCCCATGCGGATGTCGCACCGCAGCGCAAGGACGATCCAGGTCCGCTGTTTCCATGGGAAGAACTGGCCGCTCAGGGAATTGGCGCGTGGCCGGATGCTCAGCGGGTGGCGTTTTATCTTGCCGGGCGAGCGCCCGATACACCGGTAGAAACCTCATCATTGCTCGATCTGCTGTCGCGCTATGGTTATGAGGTAAAACCTGAAATGACGCCGCGTGAACAGCGGCGGGTGATTATGGCCTTCCAGATGCACTTCCGCCCGACGTTGTGGAACGGCGTGGCGGATGCAGAAACTCAGGCGATTGCCGAAGCGTTACTGGAGAAATACGGGCAGGGTTAACGCGGCAGCTTGCCGTGGTCACGCAGCCAGGCCGCGGTACGCTCAATCCCTTCATCCAGCGTCACAACGGGCTGATAACCTAATTCTTCCTGAGCGCGGGTGGTATCCAGCGTAAAGTCAAAATTCAGCTTCGAGACGCCGTAATGCGTAAGCTTTGGCTCTTTCGCCGATTTATTGCCTAACCGCTCCATGCTGCGGGCAATCATATCCAGCATCGGGTAGGGCACGGATCGGATACGACAATCAATATTTAGCTCGTCGATGAGTTTCTGCACAATACTGCGCAGGGTGCGATGCTCGCCGTTGGTAATGTTGTACGCACGACCCGACGGCAGATTATCGCAGGCTTGCTGACTTGCCAGCCACATCGCGTGCACCGCATTCTCGTAGTAGGTCATATCCACCAGCGCACTTCCGCCGTGCGGCAACAGAATGCTGCCGTAGTGGTACATCATATGGGCCAGGCGCGGGATAAAAACTTTATCGTGTGGTCCGAACAAGCTTTGCGGACGCAATACCGTAAAACGGGTCTGCGGGTTGGCCTGTGTCAGCAACGCAATCACATCTTCGCCAGCCGCTTTACTGCGGGCGAATTCATTGGCGAAGCGTTGGGGGCGGAAGTCCTCTTTGATATCGCGATGGTGGTGATAATCGAAATAGAGCGACGGTGATGAGATATGAATGAAGTTACGAACGCCCCAGGCCACGGCCCACTCGCCCAGACGGCGGGTTGCGCGAACGTTGGCCAGATCGAAGGCTTCTTGAGTTCCCCATGGTGAGGTAAAACTGGAGCAGTGCCACAGCGTATCGATACCGGCGAGCATCACTTTTGCCTGCGAAGAGACCAGCTCGGTCAAATCGGCATGCACAAACTCTGCGCCCATTTTCTCCAGCAGCTTGCCCATCGCTTCGTTGCGACCGGTAGCTCTGACGCTGACGCCTTTGCTGCATAAAAACTCAACCGCGTTTCGGCCTAAGCCGCTGGTGGCTCCGGTAACCAGTACCTTCATATCAATCCACTGTGTTTAAAAAACGTCGTGCGCATTCTTCCGTGAATTTCGTCTGTATGCAATGGGAAACATGAAAGAATACAGGCTCTTTTTATCATGAGTCTGTGATTTGTTCTGCAAGTTTAGCAATACGCTTCGCCATCCCTCTAAAAATGAACAGATGCGCCGGGATCATCAGCAGCCAATAGAAGAGGCCTGGCATGCCGTGCGGATGCCACCAGGCGCGGACATCAATGCGTCGGTGGTCGCCTTTATCTTCCAGCGTGAAGCTCAGTCGACCCAATCCTGGCGCTTTCATCCCAAACAGCAGCGTCAGCTGTTTTTCTGGCTCAACGATGATAACTTTCCAGCTATCAACGGTATCGCCAACCTGCAACAGAGAGTGTTGCGGTCTGCCTTTCGCCAGCTTATGGCCGACCAGCAGGTCCAACGCCGCGCGCGTTTTCCATAAAATATTGCCAAAGAAATAGCCTTCTTTGCCGCCGAGGCGATTCACCACCTGCCACAGCGCCTGCCGACTGGCGGAGGTTTCAACGCTAAAGCCAGCTTGTTTAGCGAAATAGCCATATTCGGGGCGCCAGCGGGCAAATGCCTGCGCGTCGTAACCCCAGTCGCTGGAATTGACCAGCTTTTCTTCTTCTTTCAACGTGCTGCGGACCGCGTCATCAAAGGCAATCAGCTTTTGCGGGATCAGCGTGCGTAATTCGGTGTCATCGGCCAGCAGGTCGTGTTTTAAACCCTGTATCAGCGCTTTTGCCGTGGTCGGCGGCACTGACGTTATGACGTTCAAAAACCAGACCGAAATCCAGCGGGTAGGAAAGGGGACAGGGATGAGCAGGCGATGTTTACCGCTGACCGCCATAAAATGCTCGAACTGCTCCTGATAGCTCAATACCTGCGGCCCGGCGGCTTCGAGTACGCGGTGTTGGCGTGTAGGATGATCCAACAACGCCACCAGGTAGTACATTAAATTCTCCAGCGCGATAGGCGTGGTACGCGAGCGCACCCAGCGCGGAGGGGTGAGTACCGGCAGGTTGTAGACCATGTCGCGCATCACTTCAAAGGCGGCAGAACCTGCCCCTACGATAATACCCGCGCGCAATTCGGTCATCGGCACGCCTGATTCGCGCAGGGTGTCCGCGGTTATCTGTCGCGCACGCAGATGATCGGATTGTTCATGCCGGGGAGCCTGTAATGAGCTCAGGAAAATAAGCTGTTTGACTGGCGTATCACGTAGCGCATCGCGCACGTTCATTGCTACCTGGCGCTCATGGGCGATAAAATCACCGCCTTCTCCCATGCCATGGACCAGGTAATAGACCGTATCAACGCCGGTCAGCAGCGGCGTTAGGTTATCTGGCCAATTCAAATCGACCTTATGGCAGCTGACGTTGGCCAACTGCTGCTTTTCCAGCCGCTCGATGCGGCGTGCCGCAGCCAGCACCTGATGCCCTTGCTGACTGAGCGCCTGTACCAGATGCTGACCAATGTAGCCACTGGCGCCAAGAACCAAAATCCGTTGCGGCACGCCCATCTCCTTAGCGGGTTAAAAAAGCGCGCCAGTGGGCGACGACTTCAGCAAGCTGTTCACGCGATACGTCCAGATGCATCACCAGACGCACAATCGGCGAGGCGTTAATCAGCACGCCTTGCGCTTTCATGTACTCGCCCAGTGCCGCAGCGTGTTCTTCGCCAACGCGGATAAACAGCATGTTGGTGTCGTGGCGCATGACGTCCGCTCCTGCTTCGCGCAGTTGTTCCGCCATCCAGGCGGCGTTGTCATGGTCTTCTTGTAAGCGCGACACGTTATTTTTCAGCGCATACAGTCCCGCCGCCGCCAGAATACCGGCCTGACGCATTCCGCCACCGGTCATTTTACGCCAGCGAATGGCGCGCTTGATGTACTCGTGGCTGCCGACCAGCAGTGAGCCTACCGGCGTTCCTAAACCTTTGGAAAGACAAATAGTGAACGAGTCGCAGTATTGCGTGACATCTTTTAACTCACAGCCATAGGCGACGATGGCGTTAAAAATACGCGCGCCGTCGACATGCAGCGCAAGATTGCGCTCACGGGTGAATTCCCAGGCCTCTTTCAGATACTCGCGTGGTAGTACTTTGCCGTTGTGGGTGTTTTCAAGACTGAGCAGACGCGTGCGGGCAAAATGGATATCGTCCGCTTTGATTTTTGCCGCCACTTTGTCCAGCGGCAAAGAGCCATCCGGCATGGCGTCGATAGGTTGCGGTTGAATGCTGCCGAGTACCGCTGCGCCACCCGCTTCGTAGAGATAGTTATGCGCGCCCTGACCGGCGATATACTCTTCGCCGCGCTGACAATGGCTGAGGAGAGCCACCAGGTTCGCCTGAGTGCCTGTGGGTAAGAAAATAGCGGCTTCTTTACCAGCAAGCTCGGCTGCGTATTGCTGGAGGGCGTTAACGGTAGGGTCATCACCGTAGACGTCGTCCCCGACCGGGGCGGCCATCATCTCTTCGAGCATGGCGCGACTTGGTCGGGTGACGGTATCACTGCGTAAATCAATCACGGGCATTCCTTTTTAAGTGAGGTAATGCCCTCTGTTTTACCTGAGCCAGTTAGTTTTCGCCAGTTCGATCACTTCATCACCGCGCCCGCTGATGATTGCGCGCAGCATATATAGGCTAAAACCTTTAGCTTGTTCGAGTTTGATCTGCGGCGGGATCGCCAGTTCTTCTTTCGCGACGACCACATCGACCAGCACCGGACCGTCAATCGACATCGCCCTTTGCAGCGCTTCATCAACCTCTGAGGATTTCTCCACGCGAATGCCCGTGATGCCGCAAGCCTCGGCAATCCGTGCGAAATTTGTATCGTGCAGTTCGGTGCCGTCGGTCAGATAACCGCCAGCTTTCATCTCCATCGCCACAAACCCCAACACGCTGTTGTTGAAGACAATAATCTTCACCGGCAGCTTCATTTGCACAACCGACAGAAAGTCGCCCATCAGCATGCTAAAACCGCCGTCACCGCACATTGCGACAACCTGACGTCCCGGTTCGGTCGCTTGCGCGCCGAGCGCCTGGGGCATGGCATTGGCCATCGACCCGTGGTTAAACGAACCGATCAGACGGCGTTTACCGTTCATTTTCAGATAACGTGCCGCCCACACCGTTGGCGTGCCAACGTCGCAGGTGAAGATGGCGTCGTCAGCGGCAAAATGGCTGATCTGCTGCGCCAGATACTGCGGATGAATGGCTTTATCGCTGGGTTTGGCTAAATCATCCAGCCCTTTACGCGCCTCACGATAGTGTTCTAGCGCTTTATCCAGGAACTGCCGATCGGTTTTTTCTTCCACCAGCGGCAGCAGGGTGCGGAGTGTGGATTTAATATCGCCTACCAGCGCCATATCAACTTTACTGTGCGCGCCAATGCTCGCCGGATTGATATCAATCTGAATAATCTTGGCGTCGGTGGGGTAGAACGGGCGATAGGGGAACTGGGTACCGAGCAGGATCAGCGTGTCGGCATTCATCATGGTATGGAAGCCGGATGAAAAGCCAATTAGCCCGGTCATGCCCACGTCGTAAGGGTTGTCGTACTCAACATGCTCTTTACCACGCAGGGCGTGCACAATCGGCGCTTTTATTTTAGCAGCAAACTCAACCAGTTCTTTATGCGCACCGGCGCAGCCACTGCCGCACATCAGGGCGATATTGCTGGAGTAGCGTAGCAGTTGCGCTAGTTTTCTGAGCTCTTCTTCTTCCGGAGTGACCACCGGGAGCGGCGCATGATACCAGTGAGTGCTGGCGCTTTCTGGTGCTGGCTTCAGCGCAACGTCGCCGGGTAATACCACCACGGAGACGCCGCGGTTGAGCACTGCTTTACGCATGGCAATTGCCAGCACCTGTGGGATCTGTTCAGGGCTGGAAACCAGCTCGCAATAGTGGCTACATTCGCGAAACAACTCTTGCGGGTGGGTCTCCTGAAAATAACCGCTGCCTATCTCACTGGATGGAATGTGTGCGGCAATTGCCAGTACCGGGACGTGGTTGCGGTGGCAATCAAACAGGCCGTTAATCAGGTGCAGGTTGCCTGGTCCACACGAGCCTGCGCAGACGGCCAGTTCTCCCGTCAACTGCGCTTCAGCTCCCGCGGCGAAGGCCGCAACCTCTTCATGACGGGTTGGCATCCAGTCAATCGTTCCCATACGATTCAGACTGTCACTAAGGCCATTTAGCGAGTCACCCGTCACACCCCAAATGCGTTTAACGCCAGCTTGTTCGAGTGTTTTAGCAATAAAAGCGGCAACCGTTTGTTTCATGGTTTTCCTTCTCCTTTAATGTGATACCGGTTACAAGTTTAGATGAAGATAATAGTTATGCTTATCATTACCTCTTATTTTCGGCAGGTTTCATTAAGCCTGTATTAAGCGTAGTTTGTTATTGGACATGGTTAAACAAGGAATAAATTCAAATGGTTATAAAACTATTAAATACAGTTAACCGGGTACTGACTCATGAAGATTTTGGCAAGTTTTTGTTACGTATTGCCGTGGGGGGATTAATGCTGTTTCATGGGCTGCATAAACTGTTCGCGGGTATTGATGGCATCAGTGGCATGCTGATAGCGAAAGGTTTCCCCGGCTTTATTGCGTATGGCGTTCTGCTGGGAGAGGTTGTGGCACCGTGTCTGATTATTCTTGGGATCCTGACGCGTCCGGCGGCGTTGGGGCTCGCGTTTACGATGGTGGTGGCATGGCTGATGGTCGGGATGGGTGAAACCTGGTCACTGGATAAAACCGGCGCATGGGCAATTGAAAGTCTGGTGTATTTCTTCATCGGCGCTCTGGCCGTGGCATTTTTGGGCGCGGGGCGTTTCTCCGTTGCCGGAAACTCGGCCTGGCGATAGTTTGCCATCCGAGAATCAAGACAGAGGCGGGGATGCGTTAACCTATCTCCGCCTCGTCATTAACTCTGGCCGCTAATCCATGTCGTCACTGCTCCACAGTTTGTGCCGACGTTTCAGTGCTCGTTGCGTCAATGCCTTTGCCATCGCCGCACCTATTTCAGCGCTAACCACCAGCCCCTGAATAAAGGGACGGTCGTGCATCAACCACGGCAGTCCGCCAAAGGCGATGCGGTTGCGGGCGTTTTCCGGTGCTTGCAGCGTGTAATCTTCGCCGATATCCGGGATCTCATCGCCACAGGCCAGCAGTTGATCGCGTAGCGTTGGGAACGGAATATCTTTGCTCTGCAATGCCCGTTGTCCTCGGGCGTCAATAAATACATCAAATTCACTGCGCTGACCGTGGTGGTAAATGACCGTCCTTTCCTGCTCATTTGTACGCTCATAATCCTTGCCGAGTGCGATGATCTCAATCAGCCCGGCATCGTGCAGAGCCAGCAATCGGCGGATAGATTCAGACGGGATTGCCGCATAGTTATCAATAAAGACGCGCGCCAGTCCGTGCCTGAAACGTTTTTCGTCGCGAGCATCAAGATGAGGAACGATCTCTTCAATAACCTCATGGAGGCGCAATAAGGTATAGCGCCAGGCGACGGTATGTTGTTCATGCTTGTTGCGCTCAACCTCCACCAGGTTACGCCTCGCCCAGTCAAAAGGGTCATGCTTGAGCCTGTCGGCAAAATAGACCTCGGGGAATGTGTCGGCGTTAAGCGTTGCAAGTGCAACCTGTTGGCACCACCCAGGGGCCGCGTCTTGCAGTTGTTGCACAATAAGCCGGAAGATGCGGTCCAGTAATCCGTTTTGGCCCTCGGCAATGGCGTTTTCAATCGCTTCTTGCGTCGCGATATTCAGCGGTTCATAGGGAAGAGGGCAGTAAAAATCCGCTTCAGGCAGCACACCGCTGCGCGACATCAGGGTCAGCTTCAGGTTTTGGCTGTCGGGTTTACGCGTGAACTGCAGTGAACGGTCGGTATTGGTGGTGAAGTTACCATGCTGACTGACCACGGCCATCGCCGCGTCGATAGCGCTTAGCGAGGTGCCCAGAATACCCACTCTGCAAGCGCTAATCTGCGCCTCCATCAGGCCGGTCCACGGACTGGGGAAAAACTTGCGTGCTTGAGCATCAGTTTCTGGCCACAGATGACCGCTGGCGATAGCGGCGAAATCCACTTCGACGGGCTGTGACGCGTGATTGATCCACAGGGAGACCCCAGTCGGGTTTGCTTGCAGGTCGGTGACTTTACTTGATTCATATACGCGAATTGTGAACCCGGATCTTTGCGCTTTATCGACAATGGCTAAAAAACGATCGCGATAATAGTCGCCGAGGATCACCCGGGGCAAAAATTGCCGCTCATGCAACGATGTACGTTCAAGCCGAAACTGCGCCAGGTATTCATCGCTTTGATTCTGTAGCCACGTCAGATAACTGATATAAATCGGCGGGATCTCAATGCTGGCTATATTGGCCAGCATGTGGTCTGCGTTGTTGTCGCTGTTATAAGGCATGCCTACGCCAGCTTCCTCAGCTTGCTCATAAAGCTGTATCTCCAGCGGTTCACCGCGCTCAACGAGGGCATGAAACGTATAAATTCCGGTGGGACCTACGCCGACGATGGCCACTTTTTTCATGGGGATCCTTTGTAGAAAGTTCGACGTGGTAGTCGGGGTTTTGCTTAACCTGTGCCAGGTAAGTGTGGTCGATAATTCGCGAGAGGAAGACGGTATTTTGCCTGGGAGGGGGAAAAAATAGGAATTTTGCAGCGTCTGACAGCATAAAAAAAGGCCACCCGATATAACCGGGTAGCCTTTTGTACATCAGATATCGGCCAATTACGCCAGCACTAAATCACCCTGCGGATGACAGGAGCAAGCCAGCACATAACCTTCAGCAATTTCTGCGTCGGTCAGCGTCATGGTGCTACTGACCGTGTAGTTACCGTCAACCACTTTGGTTTTGCAGCAGCCGCAAACGCCCGCACGGCATGCGGCGACAACCGGCACTTTATTGCTTTCCAGCGCTTCCAGCAGCGTACTGCCTACCGGCGCATAAAACTCTTTTGCCGGCTGCAGTTTGGTGAACTTCAGACCGCTGGTGGCGGCTTCAGCTACCGGGGTGAAGAACTGCTCTTTAAAGAAGCGTGTCACGCCCAGCGCGTTGACTTCTTTCTCGACCAGATCCATATACGGCGCCGGGCCGCAGGTCATCACGGTGCGCGAAGCCAGGTCCGGTACGCTTTGCAGCAGTTCGGTGGTCAGTCGGCCGGAAACAAAACCTTCAGTGGCATTGTTTTCAGCAACTAAGGTCACCGGATACTCGCGCCATTCGTCGGCAAAAATGACATCTTGCGGTGAACGAACGTTAAAGATCACCTGCACATCTGCCTGTGGGCGGTATTTTGCCAACCAGCGACGCATTGACATGATTGGCGTGACGCCACAGCCAGCGGCCAGCATCAGGAACCTGTCTTCCGCTTTATCTTCACAGGTGAATTCACCCATTGCATTGGACAGCCAGATATAGTCGCCGCGCTTCACGTCGCGGGTTAACCACTGTGAGCCTGCGCCATCGTCAATGCGGCGGATGGTCAGCGTGATGTATTCGCTAACGCCCGGCGTTGAAGAAAGGGTGTAAGCACGCAGCGTGTCCGCTGAATTACGTACGCTGACCAGTGCATACTGCCCGGCGCGGTACGGATAATAGTCGTGGCACAGCAACGAAATTGTCCATACATCCGGCGTTTCCTGATGGATGTGATGAACCTGCATCCGCCATGGGCACTGATGAGTTGGCATTGTCATTCTTTACTCCTTACGCGCTCAGCAGTTGCTTCATGTCTTCTTCAACGGTGGTCACGGAACGCAGACCGAACTTCTCGTTGAGAACTGCCAGCAGGTCCGGCGTGAAGAAGCCAGGCGCAGTCGGGCCAGTGACGATGTTTTTCACACCCAGAGACAGCAGGGTCAGCAGAATGACAATCGCTTTCTGTTCGAACCAGGAGAGCACCAGAGACAGCGGCAGATCGTTCACGCCACAGCCCAGTTTCTCAGCCAGGGTTACTGCCAGGATGATGGCAGAGTATGCATCGTTACACTGACCTGCATCGACCAGACGCGGCAGGCCTTCGATATCGCCGAACTCCAGTTTGTTGAAACGGTATTTACCGCACGCCAGGGTCAGGATCAGGCAGTCGTCCGGCACGCTGGTGGCGAAGTCGGTGAAGTAGTTACGTTCGCCACGCGCGCCATCACAACCGCCAACCAGGAAGATGTGACGCAGTTTTTCGCGGCTTACCAGGTCGATCAGGGTATCAGCCGCGCCCAGCAGAGTCTGACGACCGAAACCAACGGTGATCAGGTGCGGAATTTCGCTGTACGGGAAGCCCGCCATCTGCTGAGCCTGAGCGATTACCGGAGCGAAGTTGTCGCCTTCGAGGTGGCTTACACCCGGCCAACCGACGATGCTACGAGTCCAGATACGGTCATCGTAGGCACCAACAGTTGGGTCGATGATGCAGTTAGAGGTCATTACGATTGGGCCCGGGAAGCGGGCAAATTCAACCTGCTGATTCTGCCAGCCGCTGCCGTAGTTACCGATCAGGTGTTTGAACTTACGCAGTTCCGGGTAGCCGTGCGCCGGCAGCATTTCACCGTGGGTATAGACGTTAACGCCGGTACCTTCGGTCTGCTCCAGCAGGTTGTACAGATCTTTCAGGTCGTGACCGGAGATCAGGATGCACTTACCTTCGGTTGCTTTGACGTTGACCTGAGTTGGCGTCGGGTGGCCGTATTTAGTGGTTTCGCCAGCATCCAGAATGCTCATCACTTTGAAGTTCATCTGGCCGATTTCCATTGAGCACTCCAGCAGAGCGTTCATATCGGAAGGCCAGGTTCCCAGCCATGCCATGATTTTGTGGTACTGAGCGTAGATGTCGTTGTCGTACTGACCGAGAACGTGCGCGTGCTCCATGTAAGCTGCCGCACCTTTCAGGCCGTACAGGCACAGCAGACGCAGGCCGAGAATGTTCTCGCCGATGGCTGCTTTGTCTTTGTTCGGGGTAAATTCAGCGGCCTGACGTTGCAGGTCGCCCAGATCGTCGCTGACCAGTTGCAGATCGGCCATCGGGTTAGCGACCGCTGCGTTCGCGTCGATGTTCAGGCATTGCGCTTTCAGGGCGTCGCGCATGGCGATAGCTTCACGGGCATAGCCAACAATACGCGGGGAATCGAAGTTAACGTTGGTCAGCGTGGAGAAGAATGCACGCGGCGCAAAGTTATCAACCTCATGGTCGATGATGCCGTATTCACGTGCCTTAACAGCCCATGCAGACAGACCTTGTAGGGAAGCAATCAGCAGATCCTGCAAATCGGAGGTTTCAGCCGTTTTACCGCACATACCCTGCGCGTAAGAGCAGCCGTTTCCTGCCGGAGTACGGATGGTTTGTTCACATTGCACACAAAACATGGTCACACCTTTTAAAGTTATATTTAATATACATGTTTAAGGTTATGCCTGTGCGCGAAGGGATAAAAGGGATTTCTGCTACAACTTGCAGGGAGATTGATTTAGCGCAATTTTAGCGGTAGATGACTACCGCCAGAGAGGTATCTGTCCTGACTTCAGGCGGAGAAAAACGCCATCAGCAAAGGCACTAACAGACTCAGAATAAAGCCGTGGACGATGGCTGCCGGAACCATCTCCAGACCGCCGCTGCGTTGGAGCACCGGTAAGGTGAAATCCATTGATGTCGCGCCACATAGCCCCAGCGCGGTTGAGCGGCTGCGGCCCACCATTCCAGGAATCAACATAATGGCAATCAGCTCGCGGGCCAGGTCATTAAAGAAGGCGGCGCTACCAATCACTGGCCCGAAGGATTCGGTTAACAGAATACCGGACAGGGAATACCAGCCAAAACCTGATGCCATCGCCAGCGCGGTTTTCAGCGGCAGGCCGAGGATCAACGCATTGATAACCCCCGCCAGCATCGAACTGGCGACGACGACCACCGCAACAATCATCCCCCGGCGATTCAGCACAATTTGCTTTAAGGTCATACCGCTGTTGCGCAGTTGAATCCCGACCAGGAACAGTAAAAAGATTAACGTATATTCGCTGGCTTCGGTGGCGTGCTGCAGAATAGGAAGACCGGTGAGGCCGAGCAGAAAACCCACGACGACGACGCCACAAAGCTGGAGCGATTCAAGTGCCATCGCAATTCGCGAGGGTAGCTTTTCTTGCTTGTGGTTATGTCGCCAGGGCAGTGAACGCTCCAGCCAGAACAGCGCCGCGATATTACACAGCAAAATGACCGTCACGCTGACCGCAGAATAATGAAGAATGGCTAACAGGTTGCTGGCGAGATTATCCAGAAACGCCAAGCTGATACCCATAAAAAAGAGAATAAGGTAGACGATCCAGCTCAACAGGCGATTGATGAGTTTTAATGCAGCCCTGTGCCGAAGCGGAATAAGGTAGCCCACAATAAGGGGAACCAGAATGATTAACAGCCCTGAAAACATGAAAACCAGATCCTTGCTGAGAGTAAGACGAAATGCGCCAGCACACACTACTCAATGCAAAGAAGGGAGTAAAGTTGCAAATAAAAGGAAATATAGCGGGGAAAAAAAGACCTGACTTGCGCCAGGCCTTTTTTGTTATCGATTAATCGCGTTTTTCCAGCAGAGTGCGGTAAATAAGACCGCCGAGGACCCCACCGATAATCGGCATAACCCAGAAGAACCACAATTGTTGCAATGCCCAGCCGCCCTGGAAGATGGCTACGGCGGTACTACGTGCCGGGTTAACGGAGGTGTTGGTAACCGGAATACTGATCAAGTGGATCAGGGTTAACGCCAGACCAATCGCAATAGGTGCAAAACCTGCCGGAGCATGTTTATCGGTCGCACCGTGGATCACTAATAAGAAACCAGCGGTCAAAATAATTTCAATTACGACGGCAGACAGCATTGAATAGCCGCCAGGTGAATGTTCACCAAAGCCGTTCGAGGCAAAACCACTGGCAGTTGCGTCAAAACCAGCTTTACCGCTGGCAATAAGATACAGTGTCGCTGCTGCAACAATACCGCCCACAACCTGAGCGATAACATAACCAATAACGTCTTTTGCCGGGAAGCGACCGCCCGCCCATAAACCGAAGGTCACCGCCGGGTTAAAGTGTCCGCCGGAAATATGACCTACGGCGAATGCCATGGTTAATACGGTCAAACCAAACGCCAGCGCGACACCGGCAAATCCAATACCCAACTCCGGGAATGCTGCGGCCAGAACTGCGCTACCGCACCCACCAAAGACGAGCCAAAACGTACCGAAGAATTCGGCTGCTAATTTCCTGAACATAACCACCTCAATTAAAAGTTCCGGGTTCGTGTTCCTTACCCGGTAATTCATCGCTAAAAGGGACGATGATGAAAGAGCCGGTATTTTAGAAAAAAACATCATCCCTTCGCCAGTTAAATTGATGAAAAAATTTGATTTAAGGCAATATGTTGTGATTCCTTTTTGAATATTGGATGAATGAAGCATAGTTCAATTAGCAAAACGGCGATGATTGAGTTCTGAAATAATATTCTGGAGAAAACATAAGAAGAATATTCTTATATTTTTTGATTTCTGCGACTAACCTCCTGATCATATCGGGTGTCCTGAGCGCCCGCTTGCCGTTATACTCCTGATAACTTGAAGGAAAAAGTTAGCATTTCCGGAGGCTATATGATTCTCGAACGCGTTGAGATTGTTGGATTTCGTGGTATTAACCGTCTGTCGTTGATGCTGGAGCAAAGCAACGTGCTGATTGGGGAGAACGCGTGGGGTAAGTCCAGTCTGCTGGATGCTTTAACCCTGTTGCTGTCGCCGGAAACTGATTTGTACCACTTTGACCGCGAAGATTTCTGGTTCCCGCCGGGTGATATACAAGGCCGGGAACATCATCTGCATATCATCCTGACGTTTCGTGAGTCTCAACCGGGTCGCCACCGCGTGCGCAGGTATCGTCCTCTGGAAGCCAGCTGGACGCTGTGTCAGGATGGCTATCACCGCATTTTCTATCGACTGGAAGGTGAATGTGCGGACGACGGTAGCGTTCTGACGTTACGCAGTTTTCTGGATGGCGAGGGCCATCAGCTTCCCCTCGACGACATTAACGATCAGGCGCGGCACCTCGTGCGTTTGATGCCAGTACTGCGCCTGCGCGACGCGCGTTTTATGCGACGGATCCGTAACGGTACGGTGCCGGATTCGGCGGATGTCGAAGTGACCGCGCGGCAACTGGATTTTCTGGCACGTGAACTGGCTACCCGACCGCAAAACCTGACAGATGGGCAGATACGTCAGGGGTTATCGGCCATGGTACAGCTATTGGAACACTATTTTTCTGAGCAAGGTTCCAGTCAGTCCCGCTATCGTCTGATGCGTCGACGTTCCAATAACGAACAACGTAGCTGGCGCTATCTGGATATTATCAACCGTATGATTGATAGACCGGGCGGACGCACGCACCGCGTGATCTTGTTGGGACTGTTTTCGACGCTGTTACAGGCCAAAGGTACGCTGAGGCTCGATAAAGACGCCCGGCCGTTACTGTTGGTAGAAGATCCTGAAACGCGTTTACATCCGATTATGCTGTCGGTTGCCTGGCACCTGCTGAATTTGCTTCCTCTGCAACGGGTGGCGACCACCAACTCAGGTGAGTTACTGTCCCTCACCCCCGTGGAACACGTTGTCCGCCTGGTGCGTGAGTCCTCCCGCGTCGCCGCTTGGCGGCTTGGGCCAGGTGGGATCAGCGCAGAAGATGGTCGGCGTATTGCCTTTCATATTCGTTTTAACCGTGCATCGTCGTTGTTTGCCCGCTGTTGGCTGCTGGTGGAAGGCGAAACGGAAACCTGGGTCATTAACGAACTGGCCCGCCAGTGTGGGCACCACTTTGATGCGGAAGGTATCAAAGTCATTGAATTTGCCCAGTCCGGCCTTAAGCCGCTGGTTAAGTTCGCCCGCCGGATGGGTATCGAGTGGCATGTGCTGGTTGATGGTGATGAAGCCGGGAAAAAGTATGCCGCTACGGTGCGGAGTTTGTTGAATAACGACAGAGAAGAAGAGCGCGATCATTTAACCATGCTTCCCGCGCTGGACATGGAACACTTTATGTATCGCCAGGGGTTCGCTGACGTTTTTCACAGGGTGGCGCAAATCCCCGAAAACGTGCCCATGAATATGCGCAAAATTATCTCGAAGGCGATTCACCGGTCGTCAAAACCAGATTTAGCCATTGAGGTGGCGATGGAAGCCGGGCGGCGCGGCGTTGACGCGGTGCCAACGCTACTGCGAAAAATGTTTTCCCGCGTGCTGTGGTTGGCACGCGGCAGAGCGGATTAGTTGCGAAACATCGACGACAGCTGCGAGTGGATGCTGTCCAGTAACTGGTAGCGACGGCGGTATTCCGCGCGTTTTTTGCTGGCAATGTCCGCTTCGCTTTTTCGCGCCATTGTGCGTGGGATATGGTAATAGCCGTGACTGTCGCACTCACCGCCAACCGACTCCCAAAATGCGTTGTAGTCGGAAAGTATCACCTTGTTTTTATCGTGGTAACGCGGGCTGCGAAAGATATGCTGTTCATTGCTGACCGCCATGACCTTTTCGATATTCAACTGTTCTGCTAAACGGCAAATGGCTTCCATAATTATACGTTTTGGGAAAATACCGTGGCAGGACTTCGTCGCTTTTTGTATTGCTTCATGTGGAAGTTGCGAATTGCCCTGTACGCCGCCAATGAATAATGTACTTTTCCCATTATATTCGCAGAACGTAAACGTCATTTTGGTCAGCACGTCCCCGTCGCCATTTTGCACCTGAATGGTACTTTCTCCCTCTTTATCCAGTACCGGGAACATCATCATGGTTACGGTAAATATATCGCCATCTTTGCCTTCAATTTGCGCCAGCTGTAAACCGTCATTGGTTAATAAGGCGTTAAACTCTGCGGGTAAGAATGCGTGGCGGATAACATGGTAATGAAAACGCACCGCGTCTAAACGCATTTTACGAGTGAAATTTGCCGCGAGGTAAGGACGGTGCATACGCACCGGCAGCCGGGGTTGGCGGGAGAGCAGGCTTTCAAGATCCGGCCATTGGGCGAGTTCACTCATCCATTCCTGAGTCAGACGGGGTATCAACAGTGAGCGCCAGATAAACTTACGACGAAAGCTCCGTTTATCCCAGCAATGTGCGGGTCGTATATGACCGCTGCTCAGGCCGTAAAAAAGGCCAAAGCTGGTAATGGGTTTAGTGGAAAGAAAAGTGCTTTCAGTTAGTTGACTCATAATTTAAATCCGATTGATACTCTGGTACTAATTTCAACACAGCGGATCTTAACCATTCATCAATAACTCTGTTATTCTTGCGTTTTTCAACGGCTATTTATTTAACGTTGATGTTTACCACTCCACTCTGGTGGACGTATTGGGGGAAATTGGGACATTTATGAAGCTCAAGGGAAAAATCAAAAAGCGCTATTTTCTCTTCGCCATCATCATTATTGTGGCGATAATTGCACTTTGGCGAACGCTTAATGCGCCTTTACCTCAGTATCAAACGTTAATTGTGCGTCCGGGCGATCTGCAGCAAAGCGTACTGGCAACCGGCAAACTGGATGCGTTGCGTAAAGTTGACGTCGGGGCGCAGGTAAGCGGGCAGTTAAAAACGCTGTCGGTAGCCATTGGCGACAAAGTAAAAAAAGATCAACTGCTTGGCGTTATCGATCCTGAACAGGCGCAAAACCAGATTAAAGAGGTTGAAGCGACGCTGATGGAATTACGCGCTCAGCGTTTACAGGCTGAAGCCGAGTGGAAACTGGCGCGGGTAACGCTTTCCCGTCAGCAACAGCTGGCGAAAACCCAGGCTGTCTCGCAGCAGGATCTCGACACGGCGGCTACTCAGATGGCGGTCAAACAGGCGCAAATCGGCACAATTGATGCGCAAATTAAGCGTAATCAGGCCTCTCTCGATACGGCAAAAACCAACCTTGATTACACCCGCATCGTCGCGCCAATGGCAGGCGAAGTCACGCAAATTACTACCCTTCAGGGGCAAACCGTTATTGCTGCCCAGCAGGCACCTAACATTCTGACATTGGCAGATATGAGCACCATGCTGGTGAAAGCGCAGGTTTCCGAGGCGGATGTGATTCACCTGCATCCCGGGCAAAAGGCCTGGTTTACCGTACTGGGCGATCCTCAGACGCGCTACGAAGGTAAGCTCAAAGATGTTCTTCCGACGCCAGAGAAAGTGAATGATGCGATTTTCTACTATGCTCGCTTCGAAGTTCCCAACCCGAAAGGGATCCTGCGTCTGGATATGACCGCTCAGGTCCATATCCAGCTCACGGATGTGAAAAATGTCCTGACGATCCCGCTGTCGGCGCTGGGCGATCCTATTGGCAACAATCGTTATAACGTCAGGCTGCTGCGTAACGGCGAAACCCGTGAACGCGAAGTGGTTATCGGCGCGCGTAATGACACCGATGTGGAAATCGTTAAAGGGCTGGAAGAGGGGGATGAAGTCATCACCGGTGAGGGCAACGCTGGAGCGCCAAAATGACGGCATTGCTTGAACTGAGCAATATCCGCCGCAGCTATCCGTCAGGCGAAGGTCAGGTCGAGGTATTGAAGGACGTATCCTTGAGCATTCAGGCCGGGGAAATGGTGGCGATTGTCGGGGCGTCTGGCTCGGGTAAATCGACGCTGATGAATATTCTCGGCTGTCTGGACAAACCCACCAGCGGTACGTATCGGGTTGCCGGGCGCGATGTCTCCACGCTGGATAGCGATGCGTTAGCCCAGCTGCGTCGCGAACATTTCGGTTTTATCTTCCAGCGTTATCATTTGTTGTCGCATTTAACCGCCGCGCAAAACGTTGAGGTGCCTGCAGTCTACGCTGGCACCGAACGTAAGCAGCGCCTGGCCCGTGCGCAAGAACTCCTGCAGCGACTGGGTCTGGGCGACAGAGTCGACTATCAGCCTTCCCAGCTTTCCGGTGGTCAGCAGCAGCGGGTCAGTATTGCGCGTGCGCTGATGAACGGGGGACAGGTTATCCTCGCCGACGAACCCACCGGCGCGCTGGACAGCCATTCAGGCGAAGAGGTGATGGCGATTTTGCATCAGTTGCGCGATCGCGGGCATACGGTGATTATCGTCACTCACGACAGCCAGGTCGCCGCACAGGCCGAACGCGTCATTGAAATTCGTGACGGCGAGATTGTGCGCAATCCGCCGTCGCACAAACCCTCTACCGGGCGCGATATCGCGGAGCCGACGGTGAAAACGGCGTCCGGCTGGGGGCAGTTTGTCAGCGGTTTTCGCGAAGCGCTCACTATGGCCTGGCTAGCAATGGCTGCGAATAAAATGCGAACGCTTCTGACCATGCTTGGGATCATCATCGGTATTGCTTCGGTGGTGTCGATTGTGGTGGTAGGCGATGCGGCTAAACAGCTGGTGCTGGCAGATATTCGCGCTATCGGCACCAATACCATCGATATCTATCCTGGCAAAGATTTCGGCGACGACGACCCACAATATCAACAGGCGCTGAAGTATGACGATTTAACGGCGTTACAGAAGCAGCCCTGGGTCAGTTCGGTGACGCCTGCGGTGTCGAAAAACCTGCGGCTACGCTATGGCAATATCGACGTGGCAGCCAGTGCTAATGGCGTTAGCGGCGACTATTTCAACGTCTATGGCATGACGTTTAGCGAAGGGACCACTTTTAACGCTGAACAACTGGCGGGTCGCGCTCAGGTGGTGGTGCTCGACAGCAATACCCGGCGTCAATTGTTCCCCAACAAAGCGAAAGTTGTCGGCGAAGTCGTGCTGGTGGGGAATATGCCTGCCACGGTGATTGGTGTTGCAGAAGAGAAACAGTCGATGTTTGGCAGTAGCAAGATCCTGCGGGTCTGGCTGCCTTACAGCACCATGTCCGGGCGAATTATGGGGCAGTCGTGGCTGAACTCGATCACCGTGCGGGTGAAAGACGGTTTTGATAGTGCCCAGGCTGAGCAGCAGCTCACTCGACTACTGACGTTACGCCACGGTAAGAAGGATTTCTTCACCTGGAATATGGACGGTGTCTTGAAAACCGCCGAAAAGACCACACGTACATTACAACTCTTCCTGACGCTGGTGGCCGTGATTTCGCTGGTGGTCGGTGGAATTGGTGTGATGAATATTATGCTGGTTTCGGTAACCGAACGAACGCGCGAGATTGGCATTCGTATGGCGGTTGGCGCCCGCGCCAGTGACGTACTGCAGCAGTTCTTAATCGAAGCGGTGCTGGTGTGTCTGGTTGGCGGCGCGTTGGGCATTAGCTTGTCGATGCTGATCGCCTTTACGCTTCAGCTATTCCTGCCTGGCTGGGAAATAGGTTTCTCACCCGTAGCCTTATTGACGGCGTTTCTGTGTTCGACTGCGACCGGGATTTTGTTTGGCTGGCTACCGGCGCGAAATGCGGCGCGGCTGGATCCGGTAGATGCTCTGGCGCGGGAATAATACTATCGAGATAAAAATGCCAGCCGCAAAGGCTGGCATTTTGACTGCGGGATGTACACAATGAAACAGAAGAGCTATGCGACAGCTTCTGCTTCAATGACAGGCACGATGACGCTGGCATGATTGCCTTTTGGCCCCTGGTGGACATCAAACTGGACAGACTGCCCGGCTTTTAGCGTTCTGTAACCATCCATCTGAATGGTGGAGTAATGGGCGAAAATATCTTCGCCGCCGCCTTCGGGGCAGATGAAACCAAACCCTTTGGCGTTGTTGAACCACTTAACAGTACCCGTTTCCATGCTTCGACATCCTTCGTAAATCTTATATAAGTAAGATGGAATGAACCGGTGGCGGAGTGGGGGCTGTTCAAAACCTCGCCAACTCTCGAAACTACAATTTAGAGAAATCAGGCGAGGCGTCAAGCGCCAGGCTGACGGAATAGGGTAAAAATGCATCAAAATTTGAAGCAGTTAACGCTATTGTCGGTTATGTGACAGATGTCGCGGATGGCACTAATAGATGATAGTTATCTAATACTTGAGGTAGATTGATTGTGCGCATAGGCTGCTTGTCAGCGGCAAGATTTTCTGCCGGAAACCGTAACTGAAGATGACGACTGACAATGGGTAAGACTAACGACTGGCTGGATTTCGATCTGCTGGCGGAAGATAAATTGCGCGACGCGCTAAAACCGCCATCTATGTATAAAGTGATATTAGTCAATGATGATTACACTCCGATGGAGTTTGTTATTGACGTGTTACAAAAATTCTTTTCTTATGATGTAGAACGTGCAACGCAACTGATGCTTGCCGTTCACTATCAAGGTAAAGCGATTTGCGGCGTATTCACTGCCGAAGTGGCTGAAACCAAAGTTGCGATGGTGAACAAGTATGCGAGGGAGAACGAGCATCCGTTGCTGTGTACGCTAGAAAAAGCCTAAATGCAGGCATAAATATTGGGGGAGGTGCCTATGCTCAATCAAGAACTGGAGCTCAGTTTAAACATGGCTTTCGCCAGAGCGCGCGAGCACCGACATGAGTTTATGACCGTCGAGCACTTGCTACTGGCATTGCTCAGTAACCCATCGGCCCGCGAAGCGCTGGAAGCGTGTTCTGTGGATCTGGTGGCGCTGCGTCAGGAACTCGAAGCCTTCATTGAACAAACCACACCCGTATTGCCTGCCAGTGAAGAAGAGCGCGACACGCAGCCCACGTTGAGTTTTCAGCGTGTGTTGCAACGCGCGGTCTTTCATGTTCAGTCCTCCGGGCGCAATGAAGTTACCGGTGCTAATGTGCTGGTCGCCATCTTCAGCGAGCAGGAATCTCAGGCGGCTTATCTGCTGCGTAAGCATGAAGTGAGTCGCCTTGATGTGGTGAATTTTATTTCTCATGGCACGCGCAAAGACGAACCAAGTCAGTCCTCTGACTCTGGTAATCAGCCGAATAACGAAGAGCAAGCTGGCGGGGAGGACCGTATGGAGAACTTCACGACTAACCTTAACCAGCTTGCCCGTGTGGGCGGAATTGATCCGCTCATTGGACGGGACAAAGAACTGGAACGCGCCATTCAGGTACTGTGCCGTCGTCGAAAAAATAACCCGCTGCTGGTGGGTGAGTCTGGCGTCGGGAAAACCGCTATTGCGGAAGGCCTCGCCTGGCGTATCGTCCAGGGCGACGTGCCGGAAGTGATGGCTGATTGTACCCTTTACTCTCTGGATATCGGCTCGCTGCTGGCGGGTACCAAATACCGTGGCGATTTTGAAAAACGCTTTAAGGCGCTGCTGAAACAACTGGAACAGGATACTAACAGCATTCTGTTTATCGATGAGATCCACACCATTATCGGCGCGGGTGCGGCATCGGGCGGCCAGGTAGATGCGGCTAACCTGATCAAACCGTTGCTCTCCAGCGGTAAAATCCGTGTGATAGGCTCCACAACCTATCAGGAATTCAGCAATATCTTTGAAAAGGACCGCGCGCTAGCACGCCGTTTCCAGAAAATCGATATCACTGAGCCGTCGGTTGAAGAGACCGTGCAGATCATCAACGGTCTGAAGCCGAAATACGAAGCGCACCATGACGTTCGCTACACCGCCAAAGCGGTGCGTGCAGCGGTCGAACTGGCGGTGAAATACATTAACGATCGTCATCTGCCGGACAAAGCGATTGACGTGATCGATGAGGCGGGCGCGCGGGCGCGTCTGATGCCGGTCAGCAAGCGCAAGAAAACCGTCAACGTGGCGGATATCGAGTCCGTCGTGGCCCGCATTGCGCGGATCCCGGAGAAGAGCGTTTCGCAGAGCGATCGCGATACGCTGAAAAACCTGGGCAACCGTCTGAAAATGCTGGTATTCGGACAGGATAAAGCCATTGAGGCGCTGACTGAAGCGATCAAAATGAGCCGTGCTGGTCTGGGACACGAGCATAAACCTGTCGGTTCGTTCCTGTTTGCCGGACCGACTGGTGTAGGTAAGACCGAAGTCACGGTGCAGTTGTCCAAAGCGCTGGGTATTGAGCTGCTGCGGTTTGATATGTCCGAGTATATGGAACGTCACACCGTCAGCCGCCTGATTGGTGCGCCTCCGGGATATGTCGGTTTCGACCAGGGCGGTTTGCTGACGGATGCTGTCATTAAGCATCCGCATGCGGTACTGCTGCTGGATGAAATCGAAAAAGCGCATCCGGACGTCTTTAACCTGCTGCTGCAGGTGATGGATAACGGTACGCTGACCGACAATAACGGGCGTAAAGCGGATTTCCGCAACGTGGTGCTGGTCATGACCACTAACGCCGGCGTGCGTGAAACCGAGCGTAAATCGATTGGGCTGATTCATCAGGACAACAGTACTGATGCGATGGGCGAAATCAAAAAAGTGTTTACGCCGGAATTCCGTAACCGTCTCGACAACATTATCTGGTTCGATCATCTCTCTACTGAGGTGATTCATCAGGTTGTTGATAAGTTTATCGTCGAACTTCAGGTTCAGTTGGATCAGAAAGGTGTCTCTCTGGAAGTGAGTCAGGAAGCCCGCGACTGGCTGGCTGAGAAGGGCTATGACCGCGCAATGGGCGCACGCCCGATGACGCGCGTTGTCCAGGATAACCTGAAAAAACCATTGGCTAACGAACTGCTGTTCGGTTCGCTTGTGGATGGCGGTCAGGTGACCGTTGCGCTGGATAAAGAGAAAAATGAGCTGACCTATGGTTTCCAGAGTGCGCAAAAGCACAAGCCAGAAGCAGCACATTAATATCTAATCACCTAATGAACCGGGCGTAATGCCCGGTTTTTTTTCGCCTGAAAGTCGTGATTTGAATAGGGGGGATTCGCAGAGTTTAAACGGCAGGCAAAAAATAAGCCTGCGTAAGGGAGATTACGCAGGCTAAGGAGGTGGTTCCTGGTACAGCTAGCATTTATGGGTTATGTTTTTCAGCGGATGGGATAATACCCTTAATGAACGAAGCGGTATGTGATCGATTTCTAAGAATCTTCCGAACGCTGAAAAATAACCGTAATTAACTACTTAGCATGTGGGTTGCGCGTGGACTCACCGGCAAAATTACGCATTAACAATGCATAATTCAGATCGATATCCTCCGGTACAGGCATCCACACGGTGTAACCATCGCCCGGCGCAACCGGCATCGCTTCGCCTTTCGCGTTTTCCATCTGTTCGAGGGTAAAGTTGATATTGCCCTGTGGGGTCATTAGCTCCAGGCTGTCGCCGACGGTGAATTTATTTTTCACCAGCACAGCCGCCAGTTCACCTTTACGTTCGCCAGTGAATTCGCCGACAAACTGCTGACGCTCGGAAACAGAGAAGCCGTATTCGTAGTTCTGATAGTCGTCATGCGTATGGCGGCGCAGGAACCCCTCGGTGTAACCGCGATGCGCCAGACCTTCCAGCGTTTCCAGCAGTTGCGGGTCGAACGGTTTACCGGCAGCGGCATCATCAATGGCCTTGCGATAAACCTGCGCGGTACGTGCACAGTAATAGTATGATTTAGTACGGCCTTCAATTTTCAGCGAATGCACGCCCATCTGAGTCAGGCGCTCAACGTGGGCAATGGCACGTAAATCCTTCGAGTTCATGATGTAAGTGCCGTGTTCGTCTTCAAACGCGGTCATGTACTCACCCGGACGCTGGGCTTCTTCGATCATAAAGACTTTGTCAGTCGGCGCGCCAATACCCAGCGTCGGCTCAACATTTTGTACCGGGATAGGCTCGTACTTATGCACGATATTGCCCACCACGTCTTCTTTGCCTTCCTGCACGTTGTATTCCCAGCGGCAGGCATTGGTACAGGTACCCTGATTTGGGTCACGCTTGTTGATGTAGCCAGAGAGCAGGCAGCGGCCGGAGTAAGCCATGCACAGCGCGCCGTGAACAAAGATCTCAATTTCCATATCCGGCACCTGGGTGCGGATTTCTTCAATTTCTTCCAACGACAGTTCGCGGGACAGGATCACACGGGTCAATCCCATCTGCTTCCAGAATTTCACCGTCGCCCAGTTTACGGCGTTAGCCTGTACTGAAAGGTGAATGTCCATGTCAGGGAAGTTTTCGCGCACCAGCATAATCAGACCGGGGTCGGACATGATCAGTGCATCCGGCCCCATTTCCACCACCGGTTTCAGGTCACGAATGAAGGTCTTCAGCTTGGCGTTATGCGGGGCAATATTAACCACCACATAGAATTTTTTACCCAGTTCATGGGCTTCATTAATGCCTAGCTGCAGGTTTTCGTGATTGAATTCGTTGTTGCGTACGCGCAGTGAGTAACGCGGTTGGCCCGCATATACAGCGTCTGCGCCATAGGCGAAAGCGTAACGCATGTTTTTCAGCGTTCCCGCCGGGGAAAGGAGTTCCGGTTTAAACATAATTTTCTCGTTCTGATGACAGGTCAGACTCGCCTCACTCAATGAGGCGGTTAGGGGAGTGCCCCCATATTAAGGGCGGGCATTGTAGCGCTGTGGGGAAGACAGGTAAAGAAAAACGCCGGGCGACAGCGTGGCGTTACCCGGCTGAGCGAGTCATTATCAGGTTTTATCTTTTATCGTCTGACTTACACCATTGGTCTTAACTGAAGCAATACCGGTCTCGCGCGACTGTTCATTCGCATACAGTTGACTGCTACCAATAATCTGGTGGTTTGCTGCTTTCAGATTGAAATGCAATTTGCCATTAGCTGCCGTTTTTTTCTCATAACGCTCGGCTAGAGGGCTGTTAGCCTGGACAGATGCGATCCCTTTTTCTGCCGCGCCTTTTGTCGTGTAAAGCTCACTGGTAAGGATAGTTTCCCCGTTTCCAGCCTTAAGAACAAAGCGGTACTGATCATCGCTACTCTTGCTTAATTCAAACCAACCAGCCATATGAACTCCTTGATTAAAGTTTTATATCAAACAGTTATTGACGACAGTGTTGCCACAAAGAGTATGAGCGATATTTGGAGAGTTGCTAGTCAACAGGACTCCACGAAGCCGCGGAGTCCTGACGGGAGTGTTTACGCAATCCGACAGGCGTCGGCTTCCCAGCGATACCCTACGCCATAGACCGCGCGGATAAATGACTGCTCCGCATCCAGCGATTCCAGCTTGCGTCGCAGGTTCTTAATATGGCTGTCGATGGTTCGGTCGGTAACGACTCGGTAATCGTCATAGAGATGATTGAGCAACTGTTCACGGGAGAACACTTTTCCCGGTTCATGCGACAGCGTTTTGAGTAAGCGAAATTCAGCAGGCGTTAAGTCGAGCATTTTCCCACGCCAGGACGCCTGAAAACGACCTTCATCGACGATCAACGGGCTGTCAGCATCCATCTGTTGCAGTTCGCGCTGCGGCTTGCAACGGCGCAGAATCGTCTTCACGCGAGCAACAACTTCACGCGGGCTGTAGGGTTTGCAAATATAATCATCCGCACCGATCTCCAGCCCCAGCAGGCGATCAATTTCTTCTATCTTGGCGGTTACCATCATGATGGGGACTTCAGAGAATCGGCGGATTTCCCGGCACAGAGTCAGGCCGTCGGTACCAGGCAGCATCAGGTCCAACAAGATCAGGTCGGGCGGCGTCTGACGCACGTAAGGAAGAACCAGATCGCCGTGGCTGATGAGCGTAGGAGCGTAGCTTGCCGCGCGCAGATAGTCGATAAGCAGTTGCCCCAGCTTGGGCTCGTCTTCCACGATCAGAATACGCGGCGTGTTTTCATCAATGGGTAGCTCAGTCATACATCTCTCTGTAAATCGCGTTCCAGCGGTAATGTTACTGTAATGCTCACCCCGCCAAAAGGCGAATGGGCGGCGCGGATCAGACCATTATGCGCCTGTACGATATTGACGCAAATTGCCAGCCCCAGCCCGGAACCACCGCTGGCACGGTTACGCGAGCCTTCGGTGCGATAAAATCGTTCAAACAGCTTCTGTAACTGGTCGTCACTTACGCCGGGAGCGGAATCAGCGAAGGTTAATAAAACCATACGCTCGCGTTGTTCGGCGCTGATGTGCAGCCCACCGCCGCTGTCGGTGTAGCGCAGACTGTTTTCCAGCAGATTGTTGAACAACTGCATCAGACGATCCCTGTCGCCAAATACCGTCATGCTGTCCGGGAGTGAAAGTTGTATCGTCAGTCCACGGCTGGCAAAGCGTTCACGAAATGCGCCACTTGCCACTTCCAACAGCGGGATGAGATCCAGCGATGTTTTCTGGTAGGCCAGCGCGCCTTCATCGGACATGGAGAGCTGATGCAGATCGTCCACCAGCTTGGTGAGCGTACCCACTTCAGCTTGCAAAGAGGCAACGGAGTCAGGGGTGAACTGGCGTACGCCATCCTGAATGGCCTCCAGTTCACCGCGCAACACCGCTAACGGCGTACGCAGTTCGTGAGAAATATCGGCCATAAAGTCACGACGCATCTGCTGGTTTTTTTCCAGCGTACTGGCAAGCTGGTTGAAGTCCTGCGCCAGCTTGCCCAGCTCATCCGTACTGGTCGGCGCAACGCGAGTGGTGAAATCGCCAGCCGCCAGTTTGTGCGTGCCTTCCACTAACCGCTTGACCGGGGCCAGCAGGCTGCGCGCCAGCGTAAACGTTGCCAGCGCAGCCAGGATCGTGGAAAGCGCGACGATGAGCCAACTGGAACGTCTTTGCTGCATGTCGAAATTGATATCCGTATTGCGCGTTAAGCGTTCCACGGGAGAGGCAATCACGGCACCGACTTCGCTACCGTTGACGCGGATCGGATGGCGCATACCGTCACGGGGGACCGGAGCACGCGGACCGACCAGCACGCGGGCATTTTGGTCGACAACCCAAAACTGCGTACGCCAGCCGTGCGGCGGCATGCCGGGGCCGGGTTTATCATCGTCGTTGTCGTGTTCAAAAGAGCGCAGGATCTGAAAAACAAACCGATCGTTATTGCGTAAGAATCGCCAGTTGCCGTGCTGTTCATACTGCTCGCTTAATGCGTCGCTGAGCATTTGCAGCCGCTGTTCGTTACCGTGCTTGATATAGTCAATAAAACCGCGTTCGAAGCTTATGCGTACGGCCCAGTGCATGCTGATCAGCAATACGATGCAGGTGGCGAAAATCGCCAGAAACAGTTTGCCGGTGATACCGGGCCGCCAGAACTTCATCAGGTGCTCCTTTTGCGCCGTGAAATCACCGCGTTGGTTTGCGTGTCGTTCGGCACGCGGGCAAAAATAATGGCAGGCAGCGCGATAATGAATGCGATGCACAGCCAGGTATACATAAAGACGGTATGCGTACTTCCGCTGTCGATGACGCTATGCTGCTGACCGAACATGCCTAGCAGCAGGCCCGCGATGGTCACCCCGATACTCATCGACAGCTGCATGATCATTGACAGCAGGCTGTTACCACTGCTGGCGAGATCGTCAGGCAGGTCTTTTAACGTCAGGGTGTTCATGGATGAAAAGCGCGTTGAGTTGACCATTCCCTGTAAGAACAGTACGAAGGGCAGGGCGTAATACCAGCCGAGCAGCGCGGTGGTCATCAGCAGCAGACTGACCAGCGACAGGCCAAGCGTTGTAGCGACCAGTACGCGACGGTAGCCAAAGCGATTAACGACCTGCACCACAATGCGCTTCATGCCCATACTGCCGAGCACCATCGGGATCATCATCAGCCCGGCATGAAAGGGCGAAAAACCGAGGCCTATTTGTAAAAACACCGGCGTCATAAACGGCAGCATACCGCTACCGATGCGTCCGGCAAAACTGCCGAAAAGACCCAGCGAGAAGGTCGGTGTGCGAAACAGATTCAGGCTGAACAGCGCGCGTGGATTACGATGGGCGTGTTTCAGATACAGCGCAATAGCCAGCACTCCGCAGATAACCAACGCTGCCAGCGAGATGCTGGAGATGCCGGTTCCTTTACTGCCATCAAGCGCCAGCGTCAGTACCGCCATACCGACTGCCAGCATCGCAAATCCTGAGAGATCGAAGCGTCGGGTTTGCATGGTGTAGTTGGGCATCAGCATTAACGTCGCTATCGCGCCGACAATACCAACCGGAATGTTAATCAAAAATATCCAGTGCCAGGAGGCGTACTCAACCAGAATACCGCCTAATGCCGGTCCCAGTAGCGGGCCAATCTGACCGGGCAATGTGACAAACGTCATCGCCGCCATATATTGCTCACGTGGGACGATTTTCATCACCGTTAGCCTGCCGACCGGCACCATCATCGCACCGCCAACGCCTTGTAAGACGCGCGCCATCACCAGCTCGTTGAGTGTGCTGGACCCGGCGCAAAACAGCGAGCCAAGCGTAAACAGGATGATGGCGGTGAAGAAGATATTACGCACGCCAACTTTGTCCGCCAGCCATCCGCTGGCGGGCAGCATCACGGCAACGGTTAAAACATATGACACAATGACCATATGCATGTGTAACGGGCTTTCCCCGAGGCTTGCCGCCATCGAGGGAAGCGCAGTATTCACGATGGTGGTATCCAGCGACTGCATAAAAAAGCCGAATGCCACAATCCAAAGTTGCCAGCGGGTGCTGTCGGGAAGTTCTGTCATAACTCTGCTACCGGTTTGCTGTTTTTACGCGAAAAACGCAGACGCAGACGGTCGAAAAAGAGATAGACCACGGGCGTGGTGTACAGCGTCAGGAGTTGACTCACGACCAGCCCGCCGACAATGGTTATCCCCAAAGGTTGACGTAGTTCGGAGCCATCCCCGGCGGATAACACCAGCGGCAGCGCGCCAAACAACGCTGCCAGCGTGGTCATCATGATTGGGCGAAAGCGCAGCAGGCAGGCCTGGAAAATGGCTTCTTCTGGCTGTAGCTTGCCGTTTCTCTGCGCTTCCAGCGCAAAATCGACCATCATGATGGCATTTTTCTTCACAATGCCAATTAATAGCATTATCCCTATCAGGGCGATTAGGCTGAACGGGGCATTGAACAGCTCCAGCGCCAGCAAAGCCCCGACGCCAGCTGAAGGTAGCGTGGAGAGAATGGTCAGGGGATGAACATAGCTTTCATACAGCATCCCCAGAACGATGTAGACCGTGGCAATGGCGGCGATAATCAGGATCACCTGTGAGTTCATGGTGTCCTGAAATACCTGTGCCGTGCCGGCAAAGCTACCGCGAACTGTGGAGGGGACGCCGAGCTGGGTCATGGTTCTGTTGATAGCCTCTGTCGCCTCAGACAGTGAAGAACCTGTTGGCAGGTTAAACGACACGGTTGAGGCAGCGGACAAGCCCTGATGGTTTACCGACAGCGGGGCATTCGCCGGTTGCCATTTGGCAAAGTACGATAGCGGGATTGCCTTACCGTCATTGTTGATGACGAACATTTTATCCAGCGCACTGATATCCTGGGTGTAACGTCGATCGACCTCCATCACCACTTTGTACTGGTTCATCGGTTGATAAATAGTTGAAATTTGCCGTTGTCCAAAAGCGTTGTTCAACAGGCTGTTAGCGGCTGCAACGTCGATCCCCAGACGAGACATGGTGTCGCGATCGTAGACCAGGTTCATTTCCGCGCCATTGTCCTGCTGATCTGAGTTGACATCCGCCAGTTGGGGCAGGGCGGCAAGCGCTTTACGGATCTTCGGTTCCCACTCGCGCAGCGCCGCCAGATCGTCGGAAAGCAATGTGTATTGATAGCTGGCATTGGCCTGGCGGCCGCCGACGCGAATATCCTGCACCGCCATCAGAAACAGATTCGCGCCAGGCTCTTTTGCAAGCGCGACGCGCAGGCGGTCGATCACCTGCTGAGCGGTTTCACCGCGCTCATCGCGTGGCTTGAGGGTGATAAACATCATCCCGCTGTTAACCCGGGAACCGCCGGTAAAACCGGTGACGTTATTCACCGCCGGGTCGTCGCGGATGATCTTCATAAAGTCCTGCAGTTTGCCGCGCATCGCCTGGAAAGAGATGCTCTGGTCGGCCTGAATCCCCCCCATCAACACGCCCGTATCCTGCTCCGGGAAGAAGGTTTTGGGGATGGAAATATAAAGCCAGATATTCAGCGCAATGGTGCCAAGTAACACCACGCCTACCAGTCGCGTATGGCGCAGCACCCATTTAAGCGAAGTGCCGTAACTCTGTTGCAGTGCCACCAGCACACGACCAAAACCTCGTTTACGAGACTGTTCACGCGGGGCGCTGGATTTGAGCATCCAGCCACACATCATTGGCGTTAATGTCAGCGACACCAGCAGCGAGATACCGATAGCAACTGACAGCGTGACGGCAAATTCGCGCAGCAAGCGCCCAGGCAATCCGCCCATTAACAGCAGCGGGAGGAACACCGCTACCAGCGACAGGCTCATTGAGAGCACCGTGAATCCCACTTCGCGCGTACCTTGTAGCGCCGCCTGCAGTGGCTTCATTCCCGCTTCCAGGTGGCGGGCAATATTTTCCAGCACCACGATCGCGTCATCAACGACAAATCCCGTGGCAATGGTCAACGCCATTAATGACAGGTTGTTCAGGCTGAACCCGCACAGATACATGGCGGCAAAGGTACCGATCAGCGAGACCGGAACCGCTACCGCAGGGATCAGGGTCGCGCGCCCGGAGCGCAGGAAAACAAAGACCACCAGAATAACCAGCGCAACGGAGATAATCAGCGTCTGTTCGACTTCCTCCAGCGAGGCGCGAATGGTCGGTGAACGGTCCTGGGCAATTTGCAGATCGATGGCGGCCGGGACCAGCGTTTGTAACTCCGGTAATTTGGCCCGAATGCTGTCTACCGTTTGAATAATATTGGCTTCTGGCAGCTTGCGGATCATCAGCAGGATAGCCGGTTTTGCGTTGGTCATCCCCGCGTTACGTACGTCCTGCACCGAGTCGCTCACAGACGCAACATCGCCCAGCCGCACCGCAGCGCCGTTATTGTAGTGGATGATAATCGGCTGGTACTCGGCGGCGGTTTTCAGCTCATCGTTGGTTTGTACCTGCCAGCGGTGGGTATCATTCTCGATAGCTCCCTGCGGCTTACGCACATTGGCGTTAGCAATCGCGCTACGCACGTCGTCCAGCGACACGCCCTGATTAAACAGCGCTTGCGGATTAAGCCCTACGCGCACGGCAGGCAGAGAGCTGCCCCCAACGTCGACGTCACCCACGCCGTCGATTTGCGCGATGGTCTGTGCTAATTGGGTTGATGCGAAATCGTACAGCTCGCCCTGCGAGTAAGTGTCCGACGTGAGCGTCAGGATCATGATTGGCGCATCGGAAGGGTTGGCTTTGCGGTACGTGGGACGGCTTGGCATACCGCTGGGTAGCAGGCTTTGCGCTGCGTTAATCGCGGCCTGAACATCCCGCGCCGCGCCATTGATGTCACGGTCGAATTTGAATTCAAGAATAATGCGCGTACTGCCAAGGGAACTGCTCGAGGTCATTTCGTTCACGCCCGCGATGCGCCCCAGTGAGCGCTCCAGCGGGGTGGCTACCGAAGACGCCATCGTTTCAGGGGAAGCGCCGGGTAATGATGCGCTGACCATGATCACCGGGAAATCCACCTGCGGCAGCGGAGCTACCGGCAGCAGACGAAAGCCCAGTATCCCGCATAGGGTGATGGCCACCGAAATGAGAATGGTCGCCACCGGACGATGAATGAAAAGCGCGAAAAATTTCATCTACGCTTCCTCTTCCTGACGCGGGAAGCGGCTTTTCACGTACAGCGACAGACGGTCAAACAGCAGATAAATCACCGGGGTGGTAAACAGGGTTAATACCTGGCTTACCAGCAGACCGCCGACCATACCAATTCCTAATGGACGACGTAATTCGGCCCCCACGCCGGTACTTAACATCAGCGGCAACGCGCCGAGCAGTGCCGCCAGCGTAGTCATCAGAATCGGGCGAAAACGCAGCAGACAGGCCTGGAAAATAGCGTCGCGTGGGGTCATGCCCTGTTCGCGCTCCGCGGCAAGGGCGAAGTCGATCATCATGATGGCGTTTTTCTTGACGATACCGATGAGCAAAATAATGCCGATAATCGCGATGACGTCCAGTTCACTGCCGGCAATCATTAACGCCAGGAGGGCGCCAACGCCCGCCGTGGGTAGCGTGGAGAGAATGGTAATCGGGTGAATAAAGCTCTCATACAGCACGCCGAGGACGATATACATCGCGACAACCGCAGCCACAATCAACCAGATGGTATTACCCAGTGCGGCCTGGAAAGCGAGCGTACTGCCCTGGAACTGGGTGGTAATATTTGCTGGCAGATTGAGCGTTTTTTCGGCATCCAGAATTGCCTGCACCGCATCGCCCAGCGAATGATCGTCCGGTACGTTGAACGAGATGGTGGTGACCGGGAACTGATCGAGGTGGTTAATCGACAGCGGAGCGAAACGCTGTTCAATGCTGGCGATTGCGCTGAGCGGAACCTCGCCGCCGTCGCTGCTGGTCAGACGGATAGTGTCCAGTGCAGCAAGCCCCGGCGTACTATTGGTGTCATGTTCCAACACGACGCGATACTGGTTGGCCTGGGTGTAGATGGTTGAAATCAGTCGCTGGCCGAAGGCGTTGTACAGGGCGTTATCGACATCCGCCATGCTGATGCCTAAACGGCTGGCGCTATCGCGATTGACGTTCACATACGCCACCAGCCCTTTGTCCTGCCAGTCGCTACTGACATCGGACAGTTGCGGTAGCTGGTGAAGTTTTTCTAACAGCTGTGGAACCCAGGTGCTGAGGGCGTCAAGGGACGTTGCTTGCAGCGTAAACTGATATTGCGTCCGGCTGACCTGGGTATCAATCGTCAGGTCCTGGGTGGGCTGAAGATAGAGATCAACGCCGGGTACTCTGTCAACCGCGTCCTGTAGGCGTGCGATCACTTTCTGCACGCGATCGTCGCGATCGTCCAGCGGCTTAAGGTTGATTTGCAGACGCGCGCTGTTCAATGCCGGATTAGTACCATCCACGCCGACAAAAGCTGTCAGGCTCTCGACCGCCGGATCTTGAAGGATGACATCGGAAACCTGGCGCTGGCGCTGGGCCATGCTGGCAAATGAACTGGACTGCGGCGCCTGCAGCGTACCCTGGATGATGCCGTTGTCCTGGATTGGGAAGAACCCTTTGGGGATAAAGACCCATAACATAACGCTCAGTGCCAGCGTGCCGAACGCCACGCCCAGCGTGAGCCACGGATGGTTCAGCACTTTTGCCAGCCAGTGACCGTACCCGGCAATGACGCGATCGAACATACGCTCCGAGGCGCGGGAGAAGCGGTTTTGCTTACGCAACGAGGCCTGATTAAGCATGCGCGCGCACATCATCGGCGTGAGGGTGAGCGAGACGACGGCGGAAATCAGAATTGCCACGGCCAGCGTAACGGCAAACTCGCGGAATAATCGGCCAACGATATCACCCATAAACAACAGCGGGATCAGCACGGCAATTAGCGAAAATGTCAGAGAGATGATGGTAAAACCAATCTCACCAGCCCCCTTCAGGGCGGCAGTCAGCGGTTTTTCGCCTTTTTCGATATAGCGAGAAATATTCTCGATAACCACGATAGCGTCATCCACTACGAATCCTGTCGCGATGGTTAGCGCCATTAGGGTCAGGTTATTGATGGAGAAATCAAGAAATACCATCACCGCGAAGGTGCCGATGAGCGACAATGGAACGGCGACCGCAGGAATAATCGTCGCCGGAATATTGCGCAGGAACAGGTAGATGATCATCACCACCAGCGCAATCGCCAGCATTAGCTCAAACTGGGTGTCTGCAACGGACGCACGAATATTGGTCGTACGATCCGAAAGCACGCTGACCTTAACTGATTTGGGCAGGCTTTCGGTGAGCTGCGGTAGCATTTGACGGATACTGTCTGCCGTGGAGATGATGTTCGCCCCAGGCTGGCGCTGAACATTCATTACAATGGCTTGTTGCTTATTGGCCCATGCGCCCAGCCAGCTATTTTCTGCCCCTTGTTCGACGGTGGCGACATCGCCCAGACGAACCGGCGCACCGTTTTTATAGGCCACGATGAGCTGGCGATATTCGTCTGCGGACTGCATCTGGTCGTTGGCGGAAAGGGTGACAGCACGCGTTGGGCCATCAAGACTCCCTTTTGCCGAATTGACGTTAGCCCCGGTAATGGCTGTACGGATGGTTTCGCTGGTCAGACCGAGTGCGGCAATAGCCTGTGCGTTAAGCTTCACGCGGACCGCCGGTCGTTGCCCGCCGGAAAGTGTTACCAGACCGACACCGGAAACCTGAGAGATTTTCTGCGCGACGCGGGTTTCGACCATATCTTCCACCTGCGTCATCGGCATGGCGCTGGACGTGACCGCCAGCGTCATGATCGGTGGATCTGCCGGGTTTACCTTGCTGTAGACTGGCGGATTGGGCAGATCGCCCGGTAATAAATTGGTGGCGGCGTTAATCGCAGCCTGAACTTCCTGCTCGGCAACATCCAACGGCAGCGTCAGTTGAAACTGCAACGTGACGACCGATGCGCCGCCGGAACTTTGCGAGGACATCTGTTTTAAGCCGGACATCTGTCCGAACTGACGCTCAAGTGGTGCGGTTACCGCCGAGGTCATGACGTCCGGGCTGGCGCCCGGGTACAGCGTAACGACCTGAATCGTGGGGTAATCGACTTCCGGTAAGGCGGCGATCGGCAGGAAACGATAACCGATAATACCGGCAAGCAAAATCGCGACCATCAGCAGCGTGGTGGCGACAGGTCGCAGAATAAACAGGCGTGATGGCCCGCCTGTGTTGTGCGGAGGTAACACCTGCATCAGGAGTTAGCTCCTTTTTTGCCGTATCCGCGGGGCGCAGTTTTCTCATCCTGAGCAGAGGCGTCATGCGCCTCTACGACTTCTACTTTTGCGCCTTCCGTCAGGCGGTCAATACCGTCGGTTACGACCCGATCGCCTGCGGACAACCCGGCGGCGATCACTACTTTTTGGCTATCCTGAATACCTGGTTTAACCAGATGTTTGCTCACTTTATTCTCGCTGTTCAGCACCCAGACAAAATGGCCCTCATTGCCCATCTGCAGGGCGGCCGTTGGGATCACCACGGCATTTTGTTCCGTGTCGACCAGCATGCGGGCGTTAACGAACTGGTTAGGGAATAAAGCATCATCCTGATTGTTAAAACGGGCTTTAACTTTGATGGTTCCGGTCGTGGCATCAATCTGATTGTCGAGACTGAGCAGGACGCCTTCGCTCAGTTTTTGCGAATTGGTTCGGTCCCAGGCTTCGACCTTTAACGGAGACCCCGATTTTTGCGCCCGCAACACGGTGGCAATGTCGTTTTCAGGCAAGGTGAATATCAGGTCGATAGGATGGGTTTGCGTAATGACGACGATTCCGGTGGTATCGCCGCTGGAAATTTGGTTACCGACGTCGACCTGCTTCAGACCGACACGCCCCTCTACAGGCGCGGTTATCCGGCTCCAGTCAAGCTGCAATTGGGCGCTGGCGACGCTGGCTTCATCGGCTTTGATTGTCCCTAACGTTTCATTTACCAGCGCCTGCTGGGCATCCAGCTCCTGGCGGGAGAGCAGATTAGTTTTCACCAACTGTTGATAGCGGGCAAGGTCGCGACGGGCATTTGCCAGCGTGGCTTTATCTTTTGCCAGTTGGCCCTGCGCCTGAGCCAGAGCAACTTTGAACTGGCTGGGATCTATCTCTGCCAGCAGGTCGCCGGCTTTTACCTGCTGTCCTTCCTCGAAGTGTAAGGCAATGAGCTGACCATCCACCCGGCTACGTACCGTGGCGGTATTTGCGGCAGTAATGGTACCCAGTCCTGTCAGGTAACGCGGAACGGCTTCCATGGCGGCGGTGGCAGCCTGAACGGGAGCCAACGGCCCGGAGCGCATTCCACGCCGTCCCGAACCTGGGGTGTGCTGCGCTGGTTTGGTCGCGCCCGGTGCGTTTTCCTGGGCGTCGTTACGGCTTTGCCAGAACCAGATGGCGGCGACAGTGGCCACAACGATCGCGATTGCTATCACCCAGCGGGATTTTTTACTGCCTTTCATTGTTATAAGTTTCTCATCCTGAAACGATTCGCGGAATGATACTAGTTTAGCCAGCGAACAAGGGAGAAAAATGGAGGAATTATGAAACACTGTCGGGATTCGTCTGAATGCTGATGCGGCTTTGCGAAGCGTTACGCAACAATCGGTGGTGAAGATAGCGAATACGTGATTGTGCGTTAGAGTGCTGACAAGGCAAAAAGGAGGAAAGCCAGAGATTTCAGCGGGACGCTGGAACGGAAAAGCCCCTCCCGAGGAAGGGGCCAAAATAGGGAAAGGGTTATGATGAAGCAGGTCATCATCCTGGTGATACTCTTAGTGATTAGCTTACCGGCTTACTAAGACACCAGGAGGAGGGGAAGCCCTCCCTAACCCTCACTCCTGAAATTAAGCCACAGCAATGGTGATGTCAATACACGTACTTTTCAGCATGCGAGCCGCTTAGCGGAAAACAACGTCAGCCCAGCGGGCCAGTCCGGCAGTAACGGAACCGAAATCATCGCCCCCCGCGATCGGAATCCCGGGAAGTTGCTGGGTGAGGGCTTTTTTAATCAGCGGCGAACGCGCGCTACCGCCGGTCAGGTAAATCACGTCCGGTTTTTCCTGCGCGTTTTCCAGCGCCAGTTGAACCTGCTCCAGAATGCGCGCCAGGGGCTGATTGAGCGCAGCTTCCAGCCCGTGTTGACTGATATCGGTTGCCAGCGTGTCGCTGATAAACGGTATCGCCGCCGTCACAATGGTCTGATCGGAAAGCGCGATTTTGCTCTCTTCTGCGCTGCGCACCAGGCGATAGCTCAGACGCTCGCGCCAGACTTTAAGCAGTAGGGCGACTTTATCGGCTTCTTTCGCGTCACGGACAAGATCGTTGAGCAAGCGACCGTTGGCGCTACTGTAGAAGTCACTTTGCGCGGGAACATCGTTGATCGCGACCGCGTTCCACCAGGGCAGAATAGGTAAGGCAATCCCTTTTTCCGTTTCTCCCCCCATACCGAGCAGCGGCATCAGATGTTTAAACGCCAGCGCAATATCCAGATCGTTCCCGCCAACGCGGCAGCCGCTGTGCCCCAGCAGGCTGTTTTCGCGATCGGCGCGCTGATGCCATTGCGGCCCCATCAGCAGCAGTGAACAGTCGGTTGTACCCCCGCCAATATCCACTACCAGCACGCGTTTTTCTTCCTGCAGCGTGGCTTCGTAATCCAGACCAGCCGCTACCGGCTCGTACTGGAAGACGACATCCTGAAAACCGGCGCGTTTAGCCGCACGTTCAAGAATACCCTGCGCCTGGGCGTTGGCGTCATCGCCCCCTAACCCCTGGAAGTTGATGGGACGACCAATAACGGCCTGGGTGATGGCTTCCGGCAACTGATTTTGTGCCTGGTTGCGTATGTGCAGCATCATCGCGCAGACCAGATCTTCAAACAGCGCAACCTGCTGCGGCTTCAGACCGCTGGCACCCAAAAATGATTTTGGCGATTTAACGAAATACACCTCTTCCGGGTCTTCAATATATTGACCCAGCGATGCCAGACCGAACTGCACGCTGTTGGCGTTAACGTCGATGTCTTCTTCGCGGTTATAGCGCATCGCGCGGCGAAGAAGCGCCTGCGTTTCGTCGTCCGTGGTTGGGATGTCGTGATGGCGATACAGCCACTCGCTGACCGCTTCGCGCGTTGGCGCGCACAGCATTGAAGGCAGAAGCGTGCTGTTATTTTCCATTTTGAGCAGGTGAGGCTGCCCGTCACGCATAACGGCCACTGAACAGTTTGCCGTACCGTAGTCAAAACCAATAAACACCGTAAAAATCCCCATGCCAGTGAAGAAGGGGCGTGACTTTAACGAAATGTTGACGCTCCGACAACTGGAATATGAAAGCAAGGCGCATCGATTGAATACCGTTTATGCTGTAGGTTTGCATAAAAAGGAAAACTGAATGTTCACGCTGAGCTGGCAACCGCCTTATGACTGGCCCTGGATGCTGGGATTTCTTGCCGCCCGTGCGGTTGACGGTGTCGAAACGGTGGAGGAACTGAGTTATACCAGAAGCCTGTCCGTAGGGGAGCATCGGGGTCTGGTGCGCGTCGTACCGGATTTGCACGCCAATGTGCTACACGTGACGTTAAGTCCGGGATTACAACCCGCCGCCCCCGAGTGCCTGGCGAAAATAACCCGCTTGTTTGATCTTACCTGTTGCCCGCAGCAAATTGTCAGCGCGCTGGGAAGCCTTGGTGCGGCGCGTCCGGGACTGCGCCTGCCGGGATGTGTCGATGCTTTTGAGCAAGGGGTACGGGCGATTTTAGGGCAGTTAGTCAGCGTGGCTATGGCGGCAAAACTGACAGCGAAAGTCGCGCATGCTTATGGCGACACGCTGGAGGATGCGCCAGGGTATGTTTCTTTTCCCACGCCTGAAGCGCTTGCTGACGCCGAACCTCTGCACCTGAAAGCGTTAGGGATGCCGCTCAAACGCGCTGAAGCGTTGATTCACCTGGCGCGTGCAACGCTTGAAGGAACGCTTGCGACAGAAGCGCCTGACGATATTGAGCAAGGCGTTAAGCAACTACAAACGTTTCCCGGAATAGGGCGCTGGACCGCCAACTATTTTGCGCTGCGTGGTTGGCAGGCGAAGGATGTTTTTCTGCCGGATGATTATCTGATTAAACAGCGTTTTCCCGGCATGACGCCAGCCCAGATCCGGCGGTATGCAGAGCGTTGGAAACCCTGGCGCTCCTATGCACTCTTGCATATCTGGTACACGGATGGCTGGCAACCGTCAGTTGATGGCGAAATTACTGGTATTCAGTAGCAGATCCAGCGGTTGGGCGTTGGCAATAATGTCGCCATAAATCATATCAATACCGATGCCGGAAAGCGCATCCATAATAAGCGGCAACTGCACCGGACCGGCGATGCTTTTAATGTCCAGACGCTGGGCATGGCCCTGGATAATGGACACCCACATCTCGTCAATCAGGTCTCCGTGAGCGCTGGCGCTTAGCTCGCTGTCAAGCAACAGGTAATCGACAATGTGGTATTTCAGATTGTCAAAAAGCTCTAAATCACGACCGACCTGACTTAACACAATTCGACAACCGAACTGACGTAGCCGATGCAGGGCGGATATCGCCTGCGTTGGATTCGTTTTGATGACGCTGGCCGGAACGGTCAGGTGCAGCAGCCGTGGCGGTAACGGGCTATGTTGCAATTGTTCCAGCAGCTCATCAACAAGTTCTGAATTGAGCAGCCCGGCGGCGGAAAGGGGGAGCGCAACACTGAGGCCCTTGCTGGCGACTGCCGGGGCAGCATTCTGGAAGAATTCGCTGAATACCCGACGGTCGAGCGCTTGATTCAATGTGGGATCGACCAGCCCGGTACGGAATGTCTGCTCTTCAATCACTTCGCCTTCAGCGGTCCCTAAGCGTAGCGATATAAGCCAGAAGCTAAACGTCTCAGGTATACGTGGAGAAGCCACGCCTCTGGCGATCATCAGCATCGGGCTGTGCGTAATGGTATGCTTTTGTTCGTCCAATGACAGTTGGCTACGCGCGGCATGCGCCTGGCTTTGCTGGGGTTCATAGACGCAGACACGCCCACGTCCGCTGTTTTTCGCCGCGTAGCAGGCGATATCCGCCTGAGACATGACGTCAGTCGCGATATGGTTTTTGTCATCAATCAGCGTAATTCCCGCACTGGCGCCAATGCGGTGCAAGCGGCCATCCCACATGAAGTGGTAATCGTTAATAGCACTGATGATGCGACCTGAGATGAAGCGGGCGCTTTCGATATTACAATCCGGCAGCAACAGACCAAACTCGTCGCCGCCAAGGCGCGCCAGCATATCGCTGGACCGCAGCATGCTTAGCATCAGTGAAGAGAGTTCGCGCAGCAGGGCATCGCCTGCGGCATGACCTGCGCTATCGTTCACCGCTTTAAAACGATCAAGATCGATAAAAACCAGCACATGACTCTGGTGCGCGTCGTGCACCGTATGCAGCAACTGTTTGAGATGGTTTTCAAAGCTGACCCGATTGGCCAACTGCGTCAGGTCGTCATGCGAAGCGCTGTAGCTAAGCTGGCGTAGCATCTTACGTGACTCGGTGACATCCTGAATGACCAGCACCGAGCCAATGCTGCCGCCATCAAGGGTGCTGAGGGGCGTGATGCTGTACTGAATGTCATAACTGTTGCCGTTGCGACAATGCAGGACGACTTCCTGCTCCATTGCCTTACGTGACATGTCGGCACTGTAGATATTTTCCATCAGCGGACCGTTATCGCCGAAAGTAATACGCAGTACTGTCAGGAGCGGAATGCCAATTGCGTTTTCCTGCTGCCAGCCGCTCATTTTCTCAGCGACCGGATTCATAAAGGTCACATTCATGTCGACATCAATACAAATCACCGCCTCGCCGATGGAGTCCAGCGTAATATGCAAACGCTCTTTTTCTTGAAACAGCGCTTCGTTGAGCTGCTTCACCTCGGTCATATCCATATTGATGCCAAGTAAGCGTTCAACTTCACCGTCTTTATTCAGTACCCGGTTGGCCAACGAGCGGATATGCCGTATGCCACCTTTTACTGCGATACGAAACTCAAGCTTAAACGGGGCTCGTGCGGCCAGCGAATCGCGAATCACATTTTCGGCGTGTTCGCGATCTTCAGGCACAACGCATTCATACCAGACTTGCCAGCTGGGCTTGATATGTGCCGGGACTTCGTAGAGATCGAACATACGCTTATCCCAACTGATCACATCAGGCTGCAGTTCCCATTCCCAAATGCCGATCCCCCCGGCTTCATTAGCGAGCGTAATGCGCTCCATCAGCCGTTTGTTCATCCACTCGGTGTGCTTCAGATCGTTAATGTCCTCAATCTGCGCAATAAAGTAGAGTGGGGTGTTGTCGCTATGGCGCACCAGCGAAACGGCCAGCAAAGCCCATACCACCTCGCCTGCGCGCGTGTAATAGCGTTTCTCCATGGAATAGCTGTTAATTTCCCCGCGCGCCAGCATGTTTAACTGTTCGAGGTCATTGTTCAAATCTTCCGGCCAGGTTAATTGCTGGAAGGTGAGCGAACGTAGCTCCTCCTGGCTATAGCCCAGAAACTGGCACAAGGCTTTATTGGCCTGTAGCCATTGCCCCTCGGTCCCGACCAGCGCCATGCCAATTGCGGAATACTCCATAGCATTGCGAAAGCGCGCTTCGCTTTCTGAGATGTGCTTGCGTTCAGCCCGAAACGCGTACATCACCATGGTCATCATATTGGCTGGCAACAGGATCATCAAAAACGGCAGCCACGGTATGCTGGTCATCATGTTCTGTTTGGGGGTGTAGAGCAGCGAAGGGTCAGCGGCCAACATCAGCGAAACCATCATCACGGTGCTGAGGAAAATTAAAAACGCCTCCATACGCGGCAGACGGACAGCGCTCCACATCAACAGGACAATAACGCAGGTAAACGGCCATGGAATGAACATCATCGACAGCCAACTGAACGTTAACGTCACCAGAAGCGTAATCAGAGTTTCAAGCAGTAATCGCGGATTGCGGTGGCGCAGCAGATAATGTGGCTTAAACAGTAAACCTAATGGTACCAGCGCCAGCGCGCCGATGGATTCTGACAGCACCCAAATGAGGAAGGTATTTAACGACGTTTCTTGCGGTAATAATAACCAGAGTAATACGCCGCCCAGCAGCGGAGGGACCACTGCGCTGCCGAATGCCAGGCGCGCCCAGTCGTTGAGATTTTGTAAAGGATTGTACCAGGGCAGCAGTTTGCGCAATAACATTGCCCCCACGACAGCCTCAATAATGTTGATGGCCGTGTAGGTAAAGCTAAGCGACTCTCCGGGGAAGAAGAGCAAAGAACCCGCGATGTTACCCAATGAGCACGCCAGCGCGATCCCCGGCCACATTTTTCCCGCATGACGGTAAAAAGCCACCATCATGATTGAGGTCGGAAACCACAGCGGCGCCAGCTGCGCCCCGAAACGAGACAGTTCCAGCGAGAACAGCGTAAAGATGAAAGCCACCAGACCTAAACTGGCCAGGCGCAGTAGAGGATGAGGTAAGGTAACTAAAACATGTTGGGATTGTTTACTCATTACCACTCTACCCAAATAGCCGTTGTCGCCCAGTAGAGATGCCGGACGCATCACATTTAATCTGGGTTTATGCTAGTACAAATAATTTACAATTTATACGCCAGCTGCTCATAAATTAACACTCTCAAGCTATTAATTACTAAGGCTGGCGAATAAATGTAGCGCATGCTTTAAATATGACCGTTTTAATTTGCGACAGGGAAGGCATTGGTGCAGCCTGGGCTGGCGTCGCGCCGCTGAAATCCCTATAATTGCCGCGTTTGGCGTTTCGGCGCCGCCCTTCCTAACATCCAGGTTAATCAGGTCGCTAAATTTATGACTGATCAGTCCCATCAGTGCGTCATTATCGGCATTGCCGGCGCATCGGCTTCCGGCAAGAGTCTTATTGCCAGTACTCTTTATCGCGAATTGCGTGAACAAGTCGGTGACGAACATATTGGCGTTATTCCCGAAGACAGCTATTACAAAGATCAAAGCCATCTATCGATGGAAGAGCGTGTAAAAACCAACTACGACCATCCGAACGCGATGGATCACAGCCTGCTGTTCCAACATCTGCAAACGCTGAAACGCGGTAGTGCCATTGAGCTGCCGGTGTACAGCTACGTTGAGCACACGCGCACGCAAGACACTATTCATATCGAACCCAAGAAAGTCATCATCCTGGAAGGCATTTTGCTGCTGACGGATGCGCGTTTGCGTGATGAGATGAACTTCTCTATTTTTGTTGATACCCCGCTGGATATTTGCCTGATGCGCCGTATCAAGCGCGATGTGAACGAACGTGGTCGTTCAATGGATTCAGTGATGGCGCAATATCAGAAAACCGTCCGTCCGATGTTCCTGCAATTTATTGAGCCTTCAAAACAATACGCCGACATCATTGTGCCGCGCGGGGGTAAAAACCGCATCGCCATCGATATTCTGAAGGCTAAAATCAGTCAGTTCTTTGAATAAGTTCAGCGAATTGTGTACCGTTCAGTGATAACCTGGTTCACCCTTAATGCACCTGGCATTAAGGGGTTGAAGCACGAAAGGAGAAAGTGCCATGCGTTTATGTGACCGAGATATTGAAGCCTGGTTGGATCAAGGTCGTCTGTCGATCAATCCACGCCCTCCTGTCGAGCGAATCAACGGCGCCACGGTAGATGTGCGCCTTGGCAACAAATTCCGTACGTTCCGCGGGCATACGGCGGCGTATATCGATCTGAGCGGACCGAAAGATGAAGTCAGCGCCGCGCTGGATCGCGTGATGAGTGATGAAATCGTCCTCAAAGACGGCGAGGCATTTTTCCTGCATCCGGGCGAACTGGCGCTGGCAGTGACGTTCGAATCCGTGACGCTGCCTTCCGATCTTGTGGGTTGGTTAGATGGCCGCTCTTCGCTGGCGCGTCTGGGACTGATGGTACACGTCACCGCACACCGTATCGATCCGGGCTGGTCTGGCTGTATCGTACTGGAGTTTTACAACTCCGGAAAACTACCGCTGGCCCTGCGTCCTGGCATGCCGATTGGCGCATTAAGCTTCGAACCGCTTTCCGGTCCGGCGGCGCGACCTTACAACCGTCGTCAGGATGCAAAGTATCGCGATCAGCAGGGCGCCGTTGCCAGCCGGATCGATAAAGACTGAGTATTTTCAGTCCATTGGGGATAGCATGAGACGATTTCTGACGACGCTGATGATTCTACTGGTCGTGCTGGTGGCCGGTTTTTCTGCGTTAGTACTGTTGGTGAATCCGAATGATTTCCGCGCATATATGGTCAAGCAGGTTGCTGCGCGTAGCGGGTATCAGCTGCAGTTGGATGGTCCGCTGCGTTGGCACGTATGGCCTCAGCTGAGTATCCTCTCGGGGCGCATGGTGTTAACGGCTGAAGGCGCCAGCGAACCCCTGATTCGTGCCGACAATATGCGTCTTGACGTCGCGTTGTGGCCGCTGTTGAGTCACCAGCTCAGCGTGAAGCAGGTGATGCTCAAAGGCGCGGTGATTCAACTGACCCCGCAAACTGAAGCGGTGCGCGGCGAAGATGCGCCCGTTGCCCCAAAAGACAATACGTTGCCCGACCTGGCTGAAGACAGAGGATGGTCGTTTGATATTGCCCGCCTGCGTGTTGCCGATAGCGTTCTGGTATTCCAGCATGAAGACGATGAACAGGTCACGGTTCGCGATATTCGTCTGGACATGGAACAGGATAACCAGCACCGCGGCACGTTTGATTTCTCCGGGCGCGTTAACCGCGATCAGCGTGACCTCGCATTATCCTTCAACGGCAGCGTTGATGCCTCCGACTATCCGCATAACTTATCCGCGAATATTGAGCAGCTAAGCTGGCAACTGCAGGGGGCTGATCTACCGGCGCAGGGGATCAAAGGTCAGGGACAGTTTCAGGCGCAGTGGCTGGAAGAGAAAAAACAGCTCGCGTTTAGCCAGATTCATTTGACCGCTAACGACAGCTCTCTCGCCGGGCAAGCTCATGTGACATTGTTGGATAAACCAGAATGGGCCGTCGACCTGAAGTTTGGTCAGCTCAATCTGGACAATCTGCTCGTACAGCGTGAGGCTGTGACGACGAACGGTGAGGTTCAGCAAGGTCAGAGTCAGTCAACGCTGGCGCGCCCCGTTATTGCTTCTCAAGTTGATGCCGTTTCGTATCAGGGACTGAAGGGATTTTCGGCAGACATCGCTTTGCAAGCTGACAAAGTGCTGTGGCGGAAAATGGTGTTTGACAATGTCTCGGCAAAAATTGACAACCAGTTCGGCTTATTGAACGTTACGCAGTTGCAGGGGAAAAGTGACGGTGGGCTGGTGTCGCTTCCTGGTATGCTGGATGCCAGAAAAGGACAGCCGCGAGCGGTCTTCCATCCGCGCCTGGAAGGCGTAGAAATTGGTACTATTCTGAAAGCCTTCAACTACCCCATAGCCCTCACTGGTAAGCTGTCACTGGCAGGGGATTTCTCTGGCTCAGATATTGATGCCCAGGCGTTTCGTCATAGCTGGCAAGGGCAGGCCCATGTCGAAATGAGCGATACGCGAATGGAAGGAATGAACTTCCAGCAGATGATACAACAGGCCGTCGAGCGTAACGGTGGGGATGTTAAAGCTCAGCAAAACCTGGATAACGTGACCCGGTTGGATCATTTTGTAACCGATATGACGCTGGATAACGGCGAGGTTACGCTGGATAACATGGCGGGTGAGTCGGCGATGCTGGCGCTGACCGGCAAGGGAACGCTGGATCTGGTGAAGCTGAATTGCGACACGCTGTTTAACATTCGCGTGCTGGGCGGCTGGGATGGCGAAAGTAAGCTGATTAACTTCCTGAAGGCTACCCCAGTTCCTCTCAGAGTCTACGGTCAGTGGCAGGCGCTAAACTACAGTCTGCAGGTCGACCAGATTTTGCGTAAGCATTTGCAGGATGAAGCGAAACGTCGCCTTAACGACTGGGCCGATCGCAATAAAGACTCCCGCAACGGTAAAGATGTTAAAAAGTTGCTGGATAAACTCTGATTCATATTGCCGGATGGCGGTTGATGCCGCCTCCGGCTCGTGATTTACACCTCGTAATCCATCTCTTCTTCACTGTGCAGCGGTATCAGTTGGACTTTTTGCACGCGATGATTTTCCACCTGCAGGGTTTTTAGTCGATAGTCGCCAACCTGAACTTCCTCCCCGGTTTTCGGGATGCGCTGCAAATACTCCATTAACAGTCCGGCAATGGTGTGATATTCACGCTTATCATCTAACGGGATAGGCACGTACTGCACCAGATCTTCCAGCGGCATGTGTCCGTTTGCGGTCCATGAACCATCCGCGTTTTTCTGAATGTCATGGCGGGCGTCAATCTCCTCTACCTCATTTGGCAGGTTACCGGCGATGGTTTCCATCACGTCACTGAGCGTTACAATCCCTTCAACTGACCCAAATTCATCGGCCACAAAAGCGAAGTGCGTCCGGGCGTTACGAAACTGCTCAAGCGCCGGAAGCAGCGGCAGAGTTTCCGGGAATACCAACGGCTGGCGAATCAAGACGCGTAAGTCGAGCGGCTCGCCGCGAAGAGATTGCTGCAGCAGGTCGATGACATGCACCACGCCCAGCAAGTCTTCCTGCTCATCTTCGCCGGTGACCACCAGACGCGTATGCTGGTTTTTTTCCAGCAAAGCGCGGATTTCTGTTTCCGGCGCATTGAGGTCGATGTGTTCAATATCATGGCGCGAGGTCATGATGCTGCTGACCGTACGCTGATTAAGGTTCAGCACACGTTCAATCATCCGCCGTTCCTGAGGGGCAAAAATTTGTCCTTCATGATGGTCTGCCAGCATGGCCGCGGTTTCGGCATCCAGTTCGGCGTCTTCTTTTTGCCCGCTCAGCAGTCGCATTACCGCCTCGGCGGTGCGCTGGCGCAGGGTATGGTTGGCTGACAGGAAGCGACGGCGGTTAAAGATAGCTAACTGGTTCAATGCTTCTATCATGACCGAGAAGCCGATGGCGGCGTACAGGTAACCTTTCGGAATATGGAAACCAAACCCATCGGCGACCAGGCTGAAACCAATCATCAGCAAGAAGCTCAGGCACAGAATGACGATAGTTGGATGGCTGTTGACAAAGCGCGTCAGCGACTTGCTGGCAAGCACCATCAGGCTGATGGCAATAATCACCGCAGCCATCATTACTGCCAGGTGATCGACCATCCCTACGGCGGTAATGACGGAATCCAGGGAGAAGATAGCGTCCAGCACGACTATTTGCGCGACGACGCCCCAGAACTTAGCGCCTTTACGCTGGGTCGGGTTCTCGCTGTCTTTGCCTTCCAGCCGTTCGTTTAGCTCCATGGTGGCTTTAAACAGCAGGAAGAAACCGCCGAACAGCATGATCAGATCGCGCGCGCTGAAGCTCAGGCCGCGAATGCTGAACAGCGGTGTGGTCAGCGTTACCAGCCATGATATTGATGCCAACAGCAGCAGGCGCATGACCATCGCCAGCAGTAGCCCGGTAATACGCGCCTTATCCCGCTGGGCAGGAGGCAGTTTCTCCGCGAGGATGGCAATAAAAACAAGATTATCAATGCCAAGAACAAGTTCGATCACGATTAGCGTGACGAGTCCGGCCCAGATTGACGGATCGGCAATCCATTCCATAGTAAATGCTATACCCATAGTTGTATGACAATTGTCACAATTCGATCATGGGTAAAACTGGCGAAAAATGCAATGGCGAGGAGGGATTTCTCTGTAGCCTATTACAACCAGGTACGGGATATTAGCCTTAATGTAACTACAGGAAATAATATTATTAATCCAAAGCTCTTTAAGAAATATCGCAGGTGGGATATTTATATATTAATGTTGTCAATATCAATAAAATCCTAAAAATATACAAATTCAACGCTTAATATTAATCTTAAAAGCAAGTTGTCGGTAACTTGTTACCTTGCCTGATATTCGCTTAGCTGCAACAATTCCTCCGGTAATAATCAAAAGATAAATATTTCCTTATCAACCAGCGGCGCTATTCCTGATGCGTTCCCGTTGTGAATGTGATGAAAATAAAGGGGAAGATAAAAATTTAAATTAATCAGTGCATTGGTAGCTAATGAAGCCAGGGGCGGTAGCGTGTCTGGTCGCCTGAGACGAGCCTAAATTATTCTGTCAAGAGACCGCAGATGAATTCATTTTTTTTAGGACAGATGCCAGTTAAATTCCTTTTCAATTAACGGCAAGGTAAATACGTACAGGCGAAGTCGCTATTTAGATCGCACGTGATAATTACTCTGCCAAAGTGATAAATAATCAATGATGAAATCCAAACTTAAATTGATGCCTGTATTGGTATCGGTAATCTTGATAAACGGTTGTACCGTGCTTCCGGGCAGCAATATGTCTACGATGGGCAAAGATGTGATTAAACAGCAGGACGCTGATTTTGATATCGATCGCATGGTGAATGTTTATCCACTCACCCCACGACTGGTCGAACAATTACGTCCCCGACCAAATGTTGCGCAGCCTAATATGTCTCTCGACCAGGAGATTTCCGGGTATCAGTACCGGGTCGGCCCGGGCGATGTCCTGAATGTCACCGTCTGGGATCATCCTGAACTCACCACGCCGGCCGGACAGTATCGTAGCTCAAGTGATGCCGGCAACTGGGTGCAGCCTGATGGCACCATGTTTTACCCCTACATCGGCAAAGTTAGCGTGTCAGGGAAAACGTTGGCCGAAATTCGTAGTGATATTACCGGGCGCTTGGCGAAGTACATTGCTGACCCGCAGGTGGACGTTAATATCGCCGCTTTCCGTTCGCAGAAGGCCTATGTCTCCGGGCAGGTGAACAAATCCGGCCAGCAGGCCATCACCAACGTGCCGCTTACCGTTCTCGATGCCATTAACGCCGCAGGCGGTCTCACCGAGGCGGCAGACTGGCGCAACGTTGTACTGACTCATAAAGGTCAGGAGCAACGTATTTCACTGCAAGCGCTAATGCAAAATGGCGACCTGAGCCAGAACCGTCTGCTCTATCCTGGCGACATCCTGTTTGTTCCGCGTAATGACGATTTGAAAGTCTTCGTGATGGGGGAAGTGAAAAAACAGAGCACCCTCAAAATGGACTTCAGCGGCATGACGCTCACCGAAGCACTCGGCAACGCAGAAGGTATCGACCTGACCACCTCCAACGCCAGCGGCATTTTCGTTATTCGTCCATTGAAAGGCGAGGGCGGGAACAACGGCAAGATTGCCAATATCTATCAGCTTGATATGTCCGATGCGACATCGCTGGTGATGGCGACGTCATTCCGACTCCAGCCATACGATGTGGTGTACGTCACTACCGCGCCGGTTGCTCGCTGGAACCGTTTGATCAATCAGTTGCTGCCGACTATTAGCGGTGTTCGCTATATGACGGACACGGCCAGCGACCTTCACAACTGGTAATCGTCATGTTTAACAAAATCTTAGTTGTCTGTGTGGGGAACATTTGCCGCTCTCCGACGGCAGAGCGCTTGTTAAGGCAATTTCACCCGGCGCTGACGGTCTCTTCTGCCGGTCTCGGGGCGTTGGTAGGCAAAGGCGCGGACCCGTGCGCCATCAGCGTGGCGCAGGCGCACAACCTGTCACTGGAGAATCATTGTGCCCGGCAGATCTCGGGACGAATGTGCCGGGAGTATGACCTGATCCTGACCATGGAAAAACGCCATATCTCTGCCCTGTGTGAAATGGTGCCGGAGATGCGCGGCAAAGTGATGCTGTTTGGTCACTGGGACAGCGAGCGCGAAATTCCCGATCCGTATCGTAAAAGCCGTGATGCGTTTGACGCGGTGTACGCATTACTTGAACGGTCTGCCCGCCAATGGGCTCAGGCATTGAACGCAGAGCAGGGAAAACAATGACAGAAAAAGTAAAACAGTCTGCTGCGCCGGTAACGGGCAATGATGAAATCGATATTGGTCGTCTGGTGGCAACGGTGGTGGAAGCCCGCTGGTGGGTGCTTGGTATTACTGCGGCATTTGCATTATGCGCAGCGGTCTACACGCTGTTTGCCACTCCGATCTACAGTGCGGACGCGCTGGTGCAAATTGAGCAAAATACCGGAAATTCACTGGTGCAGGATATTGGCTCGGCGTTGTCGAACAAACCTCCGGCCTCTGAAGCGGAAATTCAGCTCATCCAGTCACGGCTGGTATTGGGGAAAACGGTAGACGATCTCAACCTGGATATCGCGGTTACCAAAGATACGTTCCCCATTTTTGGCGCGGGTTGGGATCGGTTGATGGGTCGCCAGAACGAAACGGTTAACGTGACGACTTTCACGCTGCCAAAGGCAATGAATGAACAGACCTTCACGCTAAGCGTGCTGAATGACAAACGTTATCAGCTGGTGAGTGACGGGGGTTTTAGCGCCCAGGGGCAGGTTGGGCAGGTGCTGAAACATGACGGCGTGACGATGCTGGTCGAGGCGATCCATGCCAGCCCTGAGAGCCAATTTACCGTCAGCAAATTCTCCACGCTGGGCATGATCAACACCTTGCAAAATAATCTGATGGTGACGGAAACCGGCAAAGACACTGGCGTACTGAGCCTGACCTTTACCGGCGAAGACCGCGAGCAAATCCGCCAGATCCTTGACAGTATTACCCGCAACTATCTGCAACAAAACGTGGAGCGTAAATCTGAAGAGGCCGCCAAAAGTCTGGCGTTTCTGGCAAAGCAGTTGCCCGAGGTGCGTAACCGACTGGACGTTGCCGAAAACAAGCTGAATGCCTTTCGTCAGGACAAAGACTCCGTGGATTTGCCGCTGGAAGCCAAAGCGGTGCTGGATTCCATGGTGAATATTGATGCGCAGCTTAATGAGCTGACCTTCAAAGAAGCGGAGATTTCCAAGCTGTTCACCAAAGCGCACCCTGCGTACCGCACCTTGCTGGAAAAACGCCAGGCGCTGGAAGATGAGAAAAGCAAGCTGAACGGGCGCGTAACGGCGATGCCGAAAACGCAGCAGGAAATTGTCCGTCTGACGCGTGACGTGGAGTCCGGCCAGCAGGTCTATATGCAGCTGCTGAACAAGCAACAGGAGCTGAAGATTACCGAGGCCAGTACGGTCGGAGATGTGCGCATCGTCGATCCCGCGATTGCCCAGCCAGGCGTACTGAAGCCGAAAACGACGCTGATTATTCTCGGCAGCATCATTCTTGGTTTGATGCTTTCAGTGGTGGGCGTACTGCTGCGTTCCCTGTTTAATCGCGGCATTGAAAGCCCACAGGCGCTGGAAGAGCAGGGCATCAGCGTGTATGCCAGCATTCCGCTATCAGAATGGCAAAAAGCACGCGATAACGTGCAGACCATTAAAGGCGTGAAACGCTACAAGCAAAGCCAGTTGCTGGCGGTGGGGAATCCGACGGATCTTGCGATAGAAGCGGTCCGCAGCCTGCGTACCAGCCTGCACTTTGCCATGATGCAGGCGCGCAACAACGTCTTGATGCTGACCGGCGTCAGCCCGTCAATTGGTAAAACGTTTGTCTGCGCCAACCTGGCGGCGGTCGTTAGTCAGACCAACAAACGCGTGCTGTTGATCGACTGCGACATGCGCAAAGGTTATACCCACGAGCTGCTGGGGACCAATAACGTTAACGGTCTGTCTGAGATCCTCATCGGCAAGGGGGATATCTCATCCAGCGCGAAACCGACATCGATTCCACATTTCGATCTGATCCCTCGCGGACAAATTCCCCCCAACCCCTCCGAGCTGCTGATGAGTGAACGCTTTGGCGAACTGATTGCATGGGCCAGCTCGCACTATGACCTGGTGCTGATCGATACCCCGCCAATACTGGCGGTGACCGACGCGGCTATCGTGGGTCGTCACGCTGGAACCACGCTGATGGTGGCGCGTTACGCGGTCAACACGCTGAAAGAGGTGGAAACCAGCCTGAGTCGCTTTGAGCAAAACGGCATTCAGGTGAAAGGGGTGATCCTGAACTCGATCTTCCGCCGCGCCAGCGGGTATCAGGATTACGGGTACTACGAATACGAGTACACCTCGGATTCGAAATAGGTAACGAACATTGCCGGATAGCGGCCCACAAAAACATATTTATACCCTAAATAACTCGAGTTGCAGGAAAGCCAACGCAGATGCAACTTGAAGTATGACGGGGATATCTGGGAAACGAAAATGACGACAGACAACCCGCTAATTTCAATTTATATGCCCACCTGGAACCGTCAGCAACTGGCCATCCGGGCGATTAAATCGGTACTGCGCCAGGACTATCCTCACTGGGAGATGATCATTGTGGATGATTGCTCTTCCTCATATGAGCAACTGCAGCAATTTGTTGAAGAGCTCAACGATCCGCGTGTGTCGTATACGCGTAATCCCACTAACTCCGGAGCCTGTGCGGTGCGTAATCAGGCCATCATGCAGGCCTGTGGGCAATATATTACGGGTATTGATGATGATGATGAATGGACGCCGAACCGCCTGAGCGTATTTCTCAATTATCGCCATCATCTGGTGACGCGGGCGTTTCTGTATGCCAATGACTATGTCTGTGAGGGCGAAGTATATTCGCAGCCGACCAGTTTGCCGCTCTATCCGAAGGCCGTTTATTCACGCCGTAAATTTTATAAGCGCAATATTATTGGTAATCAGGTGTTTACCTGGGCCTGGCGGTTTAAAGCATGCCTGTTCGATACCACGCTGAAAGCGGCGCAGGATTATGACATTTTCCTGCGTATGGTGGTGGCGTATGGCAAACCGTGGAAGGTAAAAGAGGCAACGCAGATCCTGCATGTGAATCACGGTGAAATGCGTATTACCTCATCCCCGCATAAATTCTCCGGCTACTTTCAGTTCTACCGTAAGCACAAAGGCAAATTTGACCGGGCCAGCAAGAAATACCAGCTGTTTACCCTCTACCAGATCCGCAATAAACGGATGAACTGGCGCACGTTGCTGACGCTGCTTTCTGTTCGCAATAGTAAGCGCCTGGCCGACGGACTGCGAGGACGCTAAGTATGCTGGAAGATTTACGCGCGAACGGCTGGAGTCTGCGACCCTGCTGCATGGTGGTGGCCTATCGGATTGCCCATTTTTGCTCCGTCTGGCGTAAAAAAAATGTCTTGAACAACCTGTGGGCGGCGCCGGTGCTGGTGATGTATCGCCTTATCACTGAATGCGTGTTTGGCTATGAAATCCAGGCCGCTGCATCTATTGGTCGTCGTTTCACCATCCATCATGGCTATGGGGTGGTGATCAATAAACACGTGGTGGCGGGGGATGATTTCACCCTGCGCCACGGCGTCACCATCGGCAATCTTGGCGGCAACGATCTGTCCTGTCCGGTCATCGGTAACGGCGTTGAGCTGGGGGCCAATGTCACTCTGCTTGGCGGCGTTGCCATTGGCGATAACGTGACGATTGGCGCCGGGAGCGTCGTAGTGGATAGCATCCCGGACAATACGCTGGTCGTGGGCGAGAAGGCACGGGTGAAGGTAACAAAATGAAAATATTACAGTTTAATGTGCGGCTCGCAGAAGGCGGGGCGGCAGGCGTAGCGTTAGATTTGCATCTGAGGGCGCTGGAGAAAGGGCTATCGTCGCGTTTTGTCTACGGCTATGGCAAAGGCGGTAAGAAAAGCGTCAGTCACGAGAATTACCCGCAGGTTATCAAACATACGCCACGTCTGACGTCGGCGGCGAACATTGCGCTGTTTCGTTTCGCGAACCGCGACATGTTTGGCAATCTCGACAAGTTGTACCGTACGGTAACCCGCACTTCCGGCCCGCTGGTACTGCATTTTCATGTGTTGCACAGCTACTGGTTGAATCTGGAAGAGGTGGTCACCTTTTGCCAAAAAGTGAAGGCGCATAAACCGGATATCACCTTCGTCTGGACGCTGCACGATCACTGGAGCGTGACCGGGCGCTGTGCCTTTACCGATGGTTGCGAAAGCTGGAAAACGGGCTGTCAGAAATGTCCAACGCTCAGTAACTATCCGCCGGTAAAAATCGATAAAGCCCATCAACAGTTGCCTGGTAAACGGCAGATGTTTCGCGCCATGCTGGCGCTGGGCTGCCAGTTCATCTCGCCCAGTCAGCATGTGGCCGACGCATTCAACAGTCTGTATGGCGTCGATCGTTGCCGCATTATTAACAACGGCATCGATGTGGCAACGGAAGCCATTCTTGCCGAACTTCCCGCTAAGCATGAGGAAAGCGGCAGACCGAAAATCGCCGTAGTGGCCCATGACCTGCGCTATGACGGAAAAACCAGTCAGCAACTGGTGCGAGCGATGATTGCGCTCGGAGACAAAATTGAGCTGCATACCTTCGGCAAATTTTCTCCGTTTGTCGGGGATAACGTCATCAATCACGGGTTTGAGAGTGATAAGCGCACGTTGATGAGCGCGCTTAACGAGATGGATGGGCTGGTGTTCAGCTCGCGCGTTGATAACTACCCGCTGATTCTGTGCGAAGCGCTTTCCATCGGCGTACCGGTGATTGCTACGCACAGCGATGCCGCGCAGGAAGTGCTGGCGAAATCGGGCGGCAAAACGTTCAGCGAAGCGGACGTTTTGCACCTGGTGCAACTGAAAAGATCAGACATTGCGCAGGCGGTATTTGACACGTCGCTTGCCGCGTTCAGCCAGCGCAGCCGGGTGGCATATAGTGGGCAACAGATGCTGGAGGAGTATGTCTCGTTCTATCAGAATCTGTAGCTATCTGGTGCTACCGCTGCTTTATCTGCTGGTTAACGTCAAACTCGCCCAGCTTGGCGAGAGCTTCCCGATAACTATCGTCACGTTTTTGCCCGTTCTGCTGTTGCTGTTTGTCGAGCGCATCAATATTAAAAAATTAATGATTGCGCTGGGCGTGGGGGGCGGACTGACGGCGTTTAACTATCTGTTCGGACAATCACTGGATGCCAGCAAGTACGTGACGTCCGCAATGCTGTTTGTCTATACCGTGGTAATTATCGGTATGGTGTGGAGTATTCGCTTCAAAACCATTTCGCCGCATAACTACATTAAGATCTTGCGTTTTTTCTGGCTGGTTGTGGGCCTGGTGGTGGGGTTAGCTGCGGTGGAAATGGCGCAGATAATTCTTAGTGGCGGCAGCAGTTTAATGGAAATTATTTCGAAATATCTTATTTACAGTAATAGCTATGTTCTGAACTTTATTAAGTTTGGCGGGAAGCGCACCACTGCACTCTATTTCGAACCGGCATTCTTCGCTCTGGCGTTAATCTCAATTTGGCTCAGTATCAAACAGTTTGGTATCAAAACGCCTAAGTCCGATGCTATGATTCTGGCAGGGATAATATTATCAGGATCGTTTTCAGGGGTAATGACATTTATTTTGTTTTACCTCCTGGAGTGGGCGTTCCAGTATCTGAATAAAGATGCGATAAAAAAGAAGTTGCCGCTGGCGATAATCTCATTAAGCGTGTTTGTTGTTGGTGTGATATTTGCGTTTCCGTACATCGCGACACGGCTTGGAGATTTAGGAACTGAAGGCTCATCATCGTATTATCGTATCGTGGGACCATTAGTAATGGTCGGTTATTCATTACTTAACGTTGATGGGGTAGTGAGATTCGGCTCACTTTATGAATATGTTGCGTCATTCGGAATTTTTAACGGTGCAGATGTTGGTAAAACGATAGACAATGGCTTGTATCTGCTGATTATTTATTTCTCATGGTTCGCGGTGATATTAGCCCTGTGGTACATGGGGAAAGTCATGAAGATGATGATCAATGCGTTTGGTGATAATCAGAATTATCGGGTGCAGCTTTATCTTTTTACGCCGCTGTCGCTGTTTTTTACAGGTTCAGTATTTAGTCCGGAATACGCATTTTTAATTGTATGTCCGTTTATTTTGCGCAAGGCGCTGAATATAGCGAGGTAGAACGCATGCTGCTCAGTATTATTACCGTCGCCTTTCGTAATCTGGAAGGGATCGTCAAAACTCACGCGTCGTTAGCTCATCTGGCGCAGGCGGGTGATATCAGTTTTGAGTGGATTGTTGTTGATGGCGGCTCCTCTGACGGTACCTCGGCCTTTCTTGAAGGGCTCAGTGGAGAGCACCGGTTACGGTTTGTCAGCGAGCCGGATAAGGGCATCTATGATGCAATGAACAAAGGTATCGCTATGGCGCGAGGGCGGTTTGCGCTGTTCCTCAACTCCGGGGATATTTTGCATGCAGATGCGGCTCATTTTATCCGCCAGCTAAAAACGCAGAGCGATAAAGCGATGGTCATTGGCGATGCGTTGCTGGATTTCGGTAATGGTAACAAAATTAAGCGGCGGGCCAAGCCGGGTTGGTATATTTATCACAGCCTTCCCGCCAGCCATCAGGCAATCTTCTTTCCTCTCTCTGGACTGAATGTCTGGCGCTATGATTTGCAATATAAGATATCGTCTGATTACGCACTGGCAGCCAAATTATACAAGTCAGGTTACGCGTTTAAAAAGCTGAGCGGGCTGGTGTCAGAGTTTTCCATGGGTGGGGTGTCAACGACGAATAATCTGGAATTGTGCCGGGATGCAAAAAAGGTACAGCGCCAGATATTACACATGCCAGGTTTTTGGACCGGGTTGTCAGAATATTTACGTCTGCGCACAACCGGTAAAACAAAAACCTTATATGGAAAAGCGTAAGGGTACATTATGCAGGATTTAAGCGGCTTCAACGTGCCGGGAGGTTTTCGCGGCGGCGGTGCCATTAAAGTGCAATTATGGTGGGCAGTGCAAGCCACATTATTTCGCTGGTCCCCACAGGTAATGTATCGCTGGCGTGCGTTTTTATTACGAATGTTTGGCGCAAAAATAGGAAAAAACGTAGTTATTCGACCTTCAGTAAAAATTACTTATCCGTGGAAATTAACCCTGGGAGATTATTCCTGGGTGGGTGATGACGCGGTTTTATATACGCTGGGTGATATTACGATTGGTGCGCACGCGGTTATTTCGCAAAAAAGTTATTTATGCACCGGGAGTCATGATTATGCCAGTCAACATTTTGATATTAACGCCACACCAATTGTAGTTGGTGATAAATGCTGGCTGGCGACAGATGTCTTTGTCGCGCCTGGCGTGACGATTGGCGATGGCACCGTCGTCGGAGCACGCAGCAGTGTATTTAAATCGCTGCCAGCCAATGTCGTTTGTCGGGGAAATCCCGCAATAGTCACACGCGAACGCGTCGAGAAAGTTACTCCCTGAGGGGATCATTTAAGAGGTAATTACATGTCAAAAGTCGCTCTCATCACTGGCGTAACCGGGCAGGATGGTTCTTACCTGGCAGAGTTCCTGCTGGAAAAAGGGTATGAAGTACACGGTATTAAGCGCCGCGCTTCATCATTCAACACCGAACGAGTGGACCACATCTATCAGGATCCGCATTCGGGCAATCCCAAATTCCATCTGCACTATGGCGATTTGACGGACTCCTCCAACCTGACCCGTATTTTACAGGAAGTGCAACCGGATGAGGTCTATAACCTCGGCGCCATGAGTCATGTCGCAGTGTCGTTTGATTCACCGGAATACACCGCGGATGTCGATGCTATCGGCACCTTGCGTTTGCTGGAAGCTATCCGCTTCCTCGGGCTGGAAAAGAAGACCCGTTTTTATCAGGCTTCCACCTCTGAACTGTACGGTCTGGTACAGGAAATCCCGCAGAAAGAGAGCACGCCGTTCTACCCGCGCTCGCCGTATGCCGTTGCTAAGCTGTACGCCTACTGGATAACCGTCAACTACCGCGAATCTTACGGTATGTATGCCTGTAACGGTATTCTGTTTAACCACGAATCTCCGCGCCGCGGCGAAACCTTTGTCACGCGCAAAATTACGCGTGCGATCGCCAACATCGCGCAGGGGCTGGAGTCTTGCCTGTACCTGGGCAATATGGATTCGCTGCGTGACTGGGGGCATGCCAAAGATTACGTCAGGATGCAGTGGATGATGCTGCAGCAGGACAAGCCGGAAGATTTCGTGATTGCCACCGGCGTGCAGTATTCCGTGCGCCAGTTTGTGGAAATGGCCGCCGCTCAGTTGGGGATTAAATTGCGCTTTGAAGGCGAGGGCGTGAATGAGAAAGGCATCGTGGTTTCCGTAACCGGACACGACGCGCCGGGTGTGAAACCTGGGGATGTCATGATTGCCGTCGATCCGCGCTATTTCCGTCCGGCAGAGGTGGAAACGCTGCTGGGCGATCCGGCCAAAGCACATGAAAAACTGGGCTGGAAGCCGGAAATCACGTTGCGCCAGATGATCTCGGAAATGGTTGCCAACGATCTTGAAGCAGCGAAGAAGCATTCCCTGCTGAAGTCGCACGGTTACGAGGTCGCCATCGCGCTGGAGTACTGAGGATGAAGACACAACGTATTTTTGTGGCGGGCCATCGCGGGATGGTGGGGTCCGCCATAGTCAGACAATTGTCGCAGCGAGATAATGTCGAGCTGGTGCTGCGTACCCGCGACCAACTTAACCTGCTGGACGCCAGTGCGGTGCAGGCGTTCTTTGCCACTGAACGTATTGACCAGGTTTATCTGGCGGCGGCTAAAGTCGGTGGGATCGTGGCGAATAATACTTATCCTGCTGATTTTATTTATGAAAACATGATGATTGAGAGCAACATTATTCATGCTGCGCATTTGCATAACGTGAATAAACTGCTGTTTCTCGGGTCATCCTGTATTTATCCAAAGCAAGCCACCCAGCCAATAGCCGAAAGCGAACTGTTGCAGGGGCAGTTGGAACCGACCAATGAGCCGTATGCGATTGCCAAAATTGCCGGGATCAAGCTGTGCGAATCGTATAACCGCCAGTATGGCCGCGATTATCGCTCGGTGATGCCGACCAATCTGTATGGGCCGCATGACAACTTCCACCCGAGTAATTCGCATGTGATCCCGGCGCTGCTGCGCCGCTTTCATGACGCTCGCGAGCACAATACGCCGGATGTGGTGGTGTGGGGAAGCGGGACGCCAATGCGTGAATTTCTGCATGTTGACGATATGGCAGCGGCCAGTATCCACGTGATGGAGCTGGCTCAGGAAGTCTTGCAGGAATATACCCAGCCGATGCTGTCGCATATCAACGTGGGCACCGGCGTGGACTGCACCATCCGCGAACTGGCGCAAACCATCGCGCAGGTCGTGGGTTACAAGGGGCGCGTGGTGTTCGACGCCAGCAAACCGGATGGAACGCCGCGCAAATTGCTCGATGTTACGCGTCTGCATCAGTTGGGCTGGTATCACGAGATATCACTGGAAGCGGGGCTTGCCAGTACCTGGCAGTGGTTCCTTGAAAACCAGCAGCGCTACCGGGGGTAAGCATGTTTTTACGTCATGAGGATTTTGCCACCGTAGTACGTTCAACTCCGCTGATTTCCATCGATTTGATCGTGGAAAACACCCACGGTGAATTTCTGCTCGGTAAGCGTCTCAATCGTCCGGCGCAGGGTTACTGGTTTGTGCCCGGCGGTCGGGTGCAAAAAGATGAACCGCTGCACGTGGCCTTTGAGCGGCTTACCGAAACGGAGCTGGGGTTACGTTTACCGCTGTCCGCTGCGGAGTTTTACGGTGTCTGGCAGCACTTCTATGACGACAACTTTTCTGGGGATGATTTCTCAACGCATTACATCGTGCTGGGATTTCGTCTGCGGGTGTCGGAAAACGACTTGCTACTGCCCAATGTCCAACATGATGCGTACCGATGGATGGCGTCTACACAGATTCTGGCCAGTGACCACGTGCACGACAACAGTCGGGCTTACTTCTGTAAAACAAGTCAGGCCGGAGTACCCGGGCTATGAAGATCCTCGTGTATGGCATCAACTATTCGCCGGAGTTGACCGGTATCGGCAAATACACCGGTGAAATGGTGGAGTGGATGGCGCAGCAGGGGCATGACGTTCGGGTGATCACCGCGCCGCCTTATTATCCCCAGTGGAAGGTAAACGGCAGTTATTCATCCTGGCGCTACCGTCGCGAAGAGGGCGACGCCCTCGTCTGGCGTTGTCCGCTGTATGTGCCTGAGCAACCCTCAACGCTCAAGCGCCTGCTGCATTTGGGCAGTTTCGCCCTGAGCAGTTTTTTCCCGCTACTGGCGCAACGTCGCTGGAAGCCGGATCGCATTATCGGCGTAGTGCCGACGCTGTTTTGCACGCCGGGCATGCGCCTGCTGGCAAAGCTTTGTGGCGCACGTACGCTATTGCACGTTCAGGATTACGAAGTCGATGCCATGTTGGGGCTAGGAATGGCGGGCAAAGGCACGCGCGGTATGGTGGCAAAACTGGCCAGCGCCTTTGAGCGCAGTGGGCTGTTGAATATGGACCATATTTCGACGATTTCCCGTTCCATGATGCACAAAGCCATGGAAAAAGGCGTTGCGCCGCACAAGGTTATTTTCTTTCCGAACTGGTCGGAAGTGACGCGCTTTCGTGATGTGAGCGACGCCGATGCCCTGGCGTTGTCCCGGCAACTGGGATTGCCTGCCGATCAAAAGATCGTTCTTTACTCAGGCAATATCGGTGAAAAGCAGGGGCTGGAGAGCGTGATAGACGCAGCGGTCGAGTTGAGCGAACACCCCTGGCTGTTTGTGATTGTCGGGCAGGGCGGTGGTAAAGCGCGGCTGGAGAGCATGGCCAGCGAACGCGGCCTGAACAACGTGATGTTCTTTCCGCTGCAATCATATGACGCGCTGCCAGCGTTGCTCAAGATTGCGGATTGTCATCTGGTCGTGCAAAAGCGTGGTGCGGCTGATGCCGTACTGCCCTCCAAATTGACCAATATCCTCGCTGTTGGTGGTAACGCAGTTATTACTGCCGAACCTGAAACCGAGCTGGGTCAGCTTTGTGACGCTCACCCTGGCATTGCGGTGTGCGTGGAGCCGGAGTCGGTAAACGCGTTGGTTTGCGGTATTAAACGGGCGCTGATGATGCCAAAAGTAAACACGGTGGCACGTGATTATGCCGAACGCACGCTGGATAAAGAAAACGTGCTGAGTCAATTTCTTGCAGATATACGGGGTACATGATGAGTCAAAGCAAACTCTTTCCGGTGGTGATGGCCGGTGGCTCGGGGAGCCGTTTATGGCCACTGTCCCGCGTGCTGTACCCAAAGCAGTTCCTGTGCCTGAAAGGCGATCTCACCATGCTGCAGACGACGATTTGCCGTCTGAACGGCGTGGAGTGCGAAAGCCCGGTGGTTATCTGTAATGAACAACACCGTTTTATCGTAGCGGAACAGTTACGACAGCTGCACAAGCTGACTGAGAACATCATTCTAGAACCTGCCGGGCGTAACACGGCACCGGCGATAGCGCTGGCCGCGCTGGCGGCAAAACGTCAAAGTCCGGGTGAGGATCCGCTGCTGCTGGTCTTGGCGGCCGATCACATGATTGCCGACGAAGAGGCATTCCGCGAGGCGGTTCGCAATGCGATGCCCTATGCCGGAGCGGGTAAGCTGGTGACGTTTGGTATCGTGCCGGACCAGGCGGAAACCGGCTATGGCTATATCCGCCGGGGGGAAGTCTCGCCGACGAATACCGACGCCGTGGCTTTTGAGGTGGCACAGTTTGTTGAAAAGCCCAATCTGGAAACCGCGCAGGCTTACGTGACGAGCGGCGACTACTACTGGAACAGCGGCATGTTCTTGTTCCGGGCCGGACGTTACCTGGAAGAACTGAAAAAGTATCGTCCCGACATTCTTGCAGCCTGTGAGAACGCCATGAGCACGGTCGACCCCGATCTCGATTTTATCCGCGTTGATGAACAGGCGTTTCTCGCCTGCCCGGAAGAGTCTGTGGACTATGCGGTAATGGAACGTACCGCCGATGCGGTGGTGATGCCAATGAACGCAGGCTGGAGCGATGTTGGCTCCTGGTCATCGCTGTGGGAAATCAGTGCACATACCGCTGAAGGCAATGTGCATCACGGCGATGTCATAAGCCACAAAACGGAAAACAGTTACGTGTATGCTGAATCCGGCCTGGTGACGACCGTCGGGGTGAAAGATCTGGTGGTGGTGCAGACCAAAGACGCGGTGCTGATAGCCGATCGCAACGCGGTGCAGGACGTCAAAAAAGTGGTAGAGCAAATTAAGGCTGACGGGCGTCATGAGCATCATATTCACCGCGAAGTTTATCGTCCGTGGGGCAAGTACGACTCAATTGATGCCGGAGAGCGTTATCAGGTGAAGCGAATTACCGTCAAGCCTGGTGAGGGATTGTCTGTGCAGATGCATCATCACCGGGCTGAACACTGGGTTGTGGTTGCCGGTACCGCGAAGGTGACAATCAATGATGATATCAAACTGCTTGCTGAAAACGAGTCTGTCTATATTCCGCTGGGGGCGACCCATTGTCTGGAGAACCCCGGGAAAATCCCGCTCGATCTGATTGAAGTGCGCTCCGGATCTTACCTCGATGAGGATGATGTGGTGCGGTTTGCGGATCGCTACGGGCGCGCGTAACACAACATCATCGTTGCCGGATGGCGGCGTGAACACCTTATCCGGCCTAAAAACTAACGGCGAGTCATTTTGGGAAAAATATCTCCAGTCAGGAGAGGGCTAACTGTTGCCTGAAGAAGGGGAAATCATGACGAAATTAACCTGTTTCAAAGCCTACGATATTCGCGGCAGGCTGGGCGAAGAGCTGAATGAAGAGATCGCGTGGCGCATTGGCCGCGCTTACGGCGAGTTCCTGAAGCCAAAATCTATCGTTCTGGGCGGCGATGTGCGTCTGACCAGCGAGACGCTAAAGCTGGCGCTGGCGAAAGGGCTGCAGGACGCGGGGGTGAATGTGCTGGATATTGGCATGTCGGGCACCGAAGAGATTTACTTCGCCACCTTCCACCTTGGCATTGACGGCGGTATTGAAGTGACCGCCAGCCATAATCCGATGGATTACAACGGTATGAAGCTGGTGCGGGAAGGGGCGCGGCCCATCAGCGGTGATACCGGTCTGCGCGACGTGCAGCGCCTGGCGGAAGCCAACGACTTCCCGGCGGTTGATGTGACAAAACGTGGCCACTACCAGCGTATTACTACCCGCGATGCCTACATCGACCACCTGCTGGGTTACATCAATCCCGGCAGCCTGAGACCGATGAAGCTGGTGCTCAACTCCGGCAACGGTGCGGCAGGTCCGGTGGTTGACGCCATTGAAGCCCGTTTTAAGGCGCTGGGGGTGCCGGTCGAGTTCATCAAAATTCACAATACGCCGGATGGCAACTTCCCCAACGGTATCCCCAACCCTCTGCTGCCGGAATGCCGGGCCGACACGCGCAATGCGGTGATTGAACACGGTGCGGATATGGGGATTGCCTTCGACGGTGATTTTGACCGCTGCTTCCTGTTCGATGAAAAAGGTCAGTTCATTGAGGGCTATTACATTGTCGGCCTGCTGGCGGAAGCGTTTCTGGAGAAGAATCCGGGGGCGAAAATTATCCACGACCCGCGCCTGTCCTGGAATACCGTGGACGTGGTGACGGCAGCAGGCGGTAAACCGGTGATGTCAAAAACCGGGCACGCGTTTATCAAAGAGCGCATGCGCCATGAAGATGCCATTTATGGCGGTGAAATGAGCGCGCATCACTATTTCCGTGATTTTGCTTACTGCGACAGCGGAATGATCCCGTGGCTGCTGGTGGCGGAACTGCTGAGTCTGAAAGGACAGTCGCTGGGTGAACTGGTCCGTGACCGGATGGTGGCCTATCCGGCGAGTGGGGAAATCAACAGCACGCTGGCAGAGCCGGCGGCAGCGATTGCGCGTGTGGAGCAGCACTTTTCCCGTGAGGCGCTGACGGTGGACAGAACGGACGGTATCAGCATGGCGTTTGTCGACTGGCGCTTCAATTTACGCTCTTCCAATACCGAACCGGTGGTGCGCCTGAACGTGGAATCGCGCGGAGATATTCCGTTGATGGAAGCGCGAACGCGCACTCTTCTGGCGTTACTGAATCAGTAATGCCGGTGCTTCCTTTGCCCGCTTATGGGCAAAGGGTGACTAACAGGAACCACGATGACACATCTAAAAAAGCGCGAACGCGCCAAAACCAATGCGTCGTTAATTTCGATGGTGCAACGCTTTTCAGATATCACCATCATGTTTGGCGGGTTGTGGGTGATCTGCGAATTAAGCGGTTTGCCTTTCCTGTATATGCACCTGCTGGTGGCGCTGATCACGCTGGTCGTTTTTCAGATGCTCGGTGGCATAACGGATTTTTATCGCTCCTGGCGCGGCGTCAAAATTTCCACTGAGCTGGTGCTGTTACTACAAAACTGGACGCTGAGTCTGATTTTTAGCGCAGGTCTGATCGCCTTTAATAAAGATTTCGATAACCGTCTCGCCGTCTGGCTGGCATGGTATCTGCTTTCAAGCGTCGGCCTGGTGTTGAGTCGTTCGTTTATTCGCTACGGTGCGGGGTGGCTGCGTAATCGTGGTTACAACACCCGCCGGGTGGCGGTGGCTGGCGACCTGCCCGCCGGACAAATGCTGCTGGACAGTTTTCGCCATGAACCGTGGCTGGGATTTGAAGTGGCGGGGGTCTATCACGACCCAATCCCTGGAAAAAACTCCCGCGACTGGGCCGGTAATTTGCAACAACTGGTGGACGACGCCAAAGCTTCACGCATTCATAACGTTTATATCGCCATGTCGATGAGCGATGGCGCCAGCGTAAAAAAACTGGTGCGTGAGTTGGCCGACACCACCTGCTCGGTGATCCTCATTCCTGATGTCTTTACCTTCAATATTCTGCATTCACGGATTGAAGAGATGAACGGCGTTCCGGTAGTGCCGCTGTATGACACGCCGCTTTCGGGGATTAATCGCCTGTTAAAGCGCGCGGAAGATATCGTGCTGGCTTCACTGATCCTGCTGCTTATTTCCCCGGTGCTATGTGGTATTGCGCTTCTGGTAAAACTGACCTCCAAAGGTCCGGTGATTTTCCGCCAGACCCGCTATGGCATGGACGGGAAGCCGATCAAAGTCTGGAAGTTTCGCTCGATGAAGGTGATGGAGAACGACGCGGTGGTAACGCAGGCGACGCAAAACGATCCGCGCGTTACCCCTGTGGGAAATTTCCTGCGCCGGACGTCGCTCGATGAACTGCCGCAGTTTATTAACGTCCTGACCGGGGGGATGTCTATCGTCGGGCCACGTCCGCATGCGGTAGCGCACAACGAACAGTACCGCCAACTGATCGAGGGGTACATGTTACGCCATAAGGTGAAACCGGGCATTACCGGCTGGGCGCAAATCAACGGCTGGCGCGGTGAAACCGATACGCTGGAAAAAATGGAAAAACGTGTGGAGTTTGACCTCGAATACATTCGCGAGTGGAGCGTGTGGTTCGATATCAAAATTGTTTTTCTGACGGTATTCAAAGGCTTTGTGAACAAAGCGGCGTATTAACATGAGCTTACGAGAAAAAACGCTTAATGGCGCAAAGTGGTCGGCGATTGCTACGGTGATCATTATTGGTCTGGGACTTATCCAGATGACCGTCCTGGCGCGGATTATTGATAACCACCAGTTTGGGTTGTTAACCGTGTCGCTGGTGATCATTGCGCTGGCCGATACGCTGTCGGATTTCGGTATCGCCAATTCAATTATTCAGCGCAAAGACATCGGTTATCTTGAGCTGACAACGCTGTACTGGCTCAACGTTGGGCTGGGTATGGTGGTATGTGTGGCGATGTTTCTGCTTAGCGGGACGATTGCCAGCGTGCTCAATAATCCCGAACTGGCGCCACTCATCAAAACCTTATCGCTGGCGTTTGTGGTGATACCGCACGGGCAGCAGTTTCGCGCGCTGATGCAAAAAGAGCTGGCCTTCAACAAAATTGGCATGATTGAAACCAGTTCGGTGTTGGCCGGTTTTACCTTTACCGTGGTCAGCGCCCATTTCTGGCCGCTCGCGCTGACGGCCATTCTCGGGTATCTGGTGAACAGTACGCTACGAACGCTGCTGTTCGGCTATTTTGGTCGCCGGATTTACCGTCCGGGGCTGCATTTTTCGCTGGCATCCGTTTCGTCGAACCTGCGTTTTGGTGCGTGGCTGACGGCAGACAGCATTATCAATTACCTCAATACCAACCTTTCCACGTTGGTTTTAGCCAGAACGTTGGGCGCAGGTGTGGCGGGCGGATTCAATCTCGCCTGGAACGTGGCGGTTGTCCCTCCGATCAAACTGAACCCGATTATTACCCGTGTCCTGTTTCCGGCGTTTGCCAAAATTCAGGACGACAGTGAAAAGCTACGGGTGAATTTTTACAAGCTGCTGTCGGTGGTCGGGATCATCAACTTCCCGGTACTACTGGGATTGATGGTGGTGTCGAACAATGTGGTGCCGCTGGTATTTGGCGAGAAGTGGAACGGTATTATTCCCGTCTTGCAACTGCTGTGCATTGTTGGACTGCTGCGCTCTGTGGGGAATCCGATCGGTTCACTGCTGATGGCGAAAGCACGGGTCGACATCAGCTTCAAATTCAATGTGTTCAAAACCTTTCTGTTTATTCCCGCCATTTTCATCGGTGGTCATCAGGCCGGGGCGATTGGCGTGACACTGGGCTTTTTGCTGGTCCAGGTGATTAACACGATCCTCAGTTACTTCGTGATGATCAAACCTGTTCTTGGCTCCAGCTACCGCCAGTACATGCTCAGTCTGTGGCTGCCGTTATATCTCTCTTTACCGACCCTTGTGGTGAGCTATGCGCTGGACGTAATGCTGCGCAGCCAACTGTCGCCAGGCGCGTTGCTGGGGATCCAGGTAGCGGCAGGAGCGCTGGCGTTCGCGGCGATGATTGTGGTGTCGCGCCATCCGTTAGTGGTGGAAATAAAACGCCAGTTCTGCCGCAGTGAAAAAATGAAAACCTTGCTTCGTGCAGGATAAGAACAACGCTTTAAGAGGTCATAATGAAACTATTAATTTTAGGCAACCATACCTGTGGGAACCGTGGGGATAGCGCGATTCTGCGCGGTTTGCTGGATGCCATTAACGCGTTGCGTCCTGAGACTGAAGTGGATGTTATGAGCCGTTATCCGGTGAGTTCTTCGTGGTTGCTGAACCGCCCGGTAATGGGCGATCCGCTGTATTCGCAGATGAAGCAGCACAATAATGCTGCCGGCGTTATGGGACGCGTGAAGAAAGTGCTGCGTCGTCGCTATCAGCATCAGGTGCTGCTCTCGCGTGTCACCGATTCCGGTAATCTGCGCAATATCGCGATCGCCCAGGGGTTTACCGATTTTGTTCGTCTGCTGTCGCGCTACGACGCCATTATCCAGGTTGGCGGATCGTTTTTTGTCGATTTGTATGGCGTACCGCAGTTTGAACATGCCCTGTGTACGTTTATGGCGAAAAAACCGCTGTACATGATTGGCCACAGCGTGGGGCCATTCCAGGATGAACAGTTTAATCAACTGGCGAACTACGTTTTTGGACACTGTAATGCATTGATTTTGCGTGAATCCGTCAGTCTGGATCTGATGAAGCGCAGTGCAATAAACACGGATAAAGTCGAAACCGGGGTAGATACCGCCTGGCTGGTAAATAACCATGATGAGGATTATGAGCCTGGTTATGCCGTACAGCACTGGTTACACATGGCGGCAAAACAGAAGACCGTTGCCATTACTCTGCGTGAGCTGGCTCCTTTTGATAAGCGTCTGGGGACTACGCAGCAGGCCTATGAGCAAGCTTTTGCTGGGGTAGTGAACCGCATCCTTGATGAAGGTTACCAGGTGATAGCGCTGTCAACCTGTACCGGTATTGATAGTTACAACAAAGATGACCGCATGGTGGCGTTGAACCTGCGCCAGTATGTTAACGACCCGGGCCGTTATCACGTGGTGATGGATGAACTCAACGACCTGGAGATGGGGAAAATTTTGGCTGCATGCGATCTGACGGTGGGGACTCGTTTACACTCGGCCATCATCTCGATGAATTTTATGACGCCAGCCATCGCCATTAATTATGAGCATAAATCGGCAGGGATCATGCAACAACTGGGGTTAGCAGAGATGGCCGTCGATATTCGCCATCTGCTCGATGGCAGCCTGGAAGGGAAGGTCGCCGATGCTCTCGGACAGCTACCTGAGCTGAACATACGTCTCGGCGACGCGGTTAGGCGTGAGCGTGAACGTGGGGTGAACATGGTGCAATCGGTTTTAACGCGTATTGAGGGGGAAAAATGAAGGTTGGCTTTTTCCTGCTTAAATTTCCGCTCTCCTCCGAGACCTTTGTACTCAATCAGATTACTGCATTTATCGACATGGGCTACGACGTGGAAATTGTCGCGTTGCACAAGGGCGATCTTGAAAATACCCATGCTTCATTTAATACCTACCGTCTGGGTGAAAAAACGCGCTGGTTACTGAATGAGCCGAACAGCAAACTGGCGAAGCTTAAGTATAGGGCAGTGGCGGCCCTGCGCGGTATTACCCGCGCAGCCACCTGGAAAGCGCTGAATGTTTCACGCTATGGCGATGAGGCGCGCAATCTGATTTTGGCGGCCATTTGTGGCGCGAACCCGCGGGCGTTTGAAGCGGATGTCTTTATCGCTCATTTTGGACCCGCAGGCGTAACGGCCGCCAAACTGCGTGAGCTAGGGATGATTTGCGGCAAAATCGCCACGGTATTTCACGGCATTGATGTTTCGCATCGGGATGTGCTTGCCCACTACACCCCTGAATATCAGCAACTGTTTGAACGTGGGGATTTGATGTTACCTATCAGCAACCTCTGGGCCGGACGTTTAAAAAATATGGGGTGCCCGCCGCAGAAAATCGCGGTCTCGCGCATGGGAATCGATATGACGCGCTTTACGCCACGCCAGTTGAAATCGCCAGCCGCACCGCTGGAGATTATCTCTGTCGCCCGGTTAACTGAGAAAAAAGGACTGCACGTCGCCATCGAAGCCTGTCGTCAGTTGAAAGAGCAGGGCGTCGCATTCCGTTATCGCATCCTTGGCATTGGCCCCTGGGAGCGTCGTCTGCGTACGCTGATCGAGCAATATCAACTTGATGATGTGATTGAGATGCCCGGCTTTAAGCCCAGTCATCAGGTAAAGGAGATGCTTGAGCAGGCGGATGTATTTTTGCTGCCGTCGATCACCGGAAGAGACGGCGATATGGAGGGGATCCCGGTGGCGCTGATGGAGGCGATGGCGGTAGGGATCCCGGTGATTTCCACCGTCCATAGTGGGATCCCGGAGCTGGTCGAGTCGGGAAAGTCTGGCTGGCTGGCACCGGAAAATGACGCGCAGGCACTGGCAGAGAGATTAGCGGCATTCAGCCTGCTCGACAGTGAACAGGTACAGCCGATTGTGCAGTGCGCGCGCGAAAAAATTGCAACTGAATTTAATCAGTTAGCGATCAATAAACAGTTAGCCAGTCTGCTGCAAACGATGTAAATCGAGGTTGTATGTCAGAGAACAAACTCTCACGCCGTACTTTTCTGACGGCAGGCTCTGCGCTTGTCGTGCTGCATTCTCCCGTTGTTCGGGCGTTAGAATCACCGGGCAGTGTCAATATTCAGGATTACAACCCACAGGATTGGGTGGCTTCTTTCAGGCAGGCGTTCAAAGAAGGACAAACGGTCGTCGTACCAACAGGCCTGGAATGTAAGGATATCAATACCGCCATCGTTATCCCGCCAGGCAAAACGCTATTCCTGCAAGGGCGAATAAGCGGCAATGGCCGTGGGCGCTTTGTTCTGCAGGATGGATGCAAGGTGATGGGCGAGCAGGGCGGGAGCCTGAGGAACGTTACCCTCGATGTGCGGGGGTCGGACTGTGTGATAAAAGGGATTGCCATGAGCGGTTTCGGTCCGGTGACGCAAATCTATATCGGCGGTAAAACCTCGAGGCTGATGCGTAATCTGACTATCGATGATATTACCGTCACGCGCGCTAACTATGGCATTTTGCGTCAGGGTTTTCATAATCGAATGGACGGCGTAAAGATCACGAACAGCCGTTTTAGCGATTTACAGGGTGATGCTATCGAGTGGAATGTAGCGATAAATGACAGCAACATCCTCATTTCTGACCATGTCATTGAACGTATCAACTGTACCAACGGCAACGTGAACTGGGGCATTGGCATCGGTCTGGCGGGGAGTACCTATGACAATACCTATCCCGATGAACTGGCGGTAAAAAACTTTGTGGTAGCGAACATCACTGGTAGCGACTGCCGACAGTTAGTCCATGTGGAGAACGGCAAACACTTTATTATTCGTAATATTACCGCGCGAAATATCACCCCGGATTTCAGTAAGAAAGCGGGCATTGATAATGCGACGGTCGCTATTTACGGATGTGATAATTTCGTAATTGATAATATCAATATGGAGAATAGCGCTGGTATGCTCATTGGTTACGGCGTAATCAAAGGGCGTTATTTATCCATTCCACAAAACTTTAAGTTAAATAATATTCATCTGGATAATACGAAACGTGAATACAAATTGCGCGGTATTCAGATCTCCTCTGGTAATGCGACATCATTTGTGGCGATTACCAATGTGGAAATGAAGCGTGCCACGCTCGAGTTACACAACCAACCGCAGCATCTTTTCTTACGTAACATCAAAGTGATGCAGCAATCTGTAACGGGACCAGCGCTTAAGATGCACTTCGATCTCCGTCAGGATGTGCGCGGCAAGTTTATGGCTAAACAGGACACATTACTCTCGCTGGCGAATATCCATGCGGTAAACGAAACCGGGCAAAGCTCAGTTGACATTGACCGGGTAAACCATCAGGTGGTGAATGTCGAAGCGGTGAATTTTCGACTGCCGGGGCAGGGGAGGTAACCCCACTATATTCTTACTGGATATCATTGGCTAAAAGATTATAATCACCCAATTACTGTTAAAGCTGGGGCTGGGCAGCATTGACTACTCAGGGAAGACGCTCATCTTTATCATATGTTTCTTGTGTTACGAACAGACAAAGTGATTTATGAACGATAAAGTTTTGCTCATCGGTGCATCCGGATTCGTGGGGACCAGACTCCTGGAGACGGCTGTTGCGGATTTTGATATCAAGAATCTGGATAAACAGCAGAGTCATTTCTATCCGCAAATCACGCAAATCGGCGATGTTCGCGATCAACAAATTTTGGACCAGGCGCTTTCAGGCTATGATACGGTTGTTTTGTTAGCGGCTGAACATCGTGATGATGTCAGTCCTACTTCACTTTACTATGATGTGAATGTTCAGGGGACGCGCAATGTATTGGCCGCTATGGAGAAAAATGATGTTAAGAACATCATTTTCACCAGCTCTGTCGCGGTTTATGGCCTGAACAAAACCAATCCTGATGAAAACCATCCTCACGATCCCTTCAACCATTACGGTAAAAGTAAGTGGCAGGCAGAAGAAGTCCTGCGTGAATGGCATGCCAAAGCTCCAGATGAACGCTCGCTGACCATTATCCGCCCGACGGTTATCTTTGGCGAACGCAACCGCGGCAACGTTTATAATCTGCTGAAGCAGATCGCGGGCGGTAAGTTCATGATGGTTGGGGCTGGTACTAACTATAAATCAATGGCTTATGTTGGTAATATTGTTGAGTTTATCAAGTATAAACTGAAGAATGTGACTGCTGGTTATGAGGTTTATAATTACGTTGATAAGCCTGATCTGAATATGAATCAACTGGTTACCGAAGTTGAACAGAGCTTAAGTAAAAAAATCCCCTCAGCACACTTACCTTACGCTTTAGGCATGTTAGGTGGTTATTGCTTTGATATTTTGGGTAAAGTGACCGGCAAAAAATATGCTGTCAGCTCTGTGCGCGTGAAGAAGTTCTGTGCCACCACACAGTTTGATGCAACGAAAGTCCACTCATCCGGTTTTGTTGCTCCTTACACATTGTCTCAGGGACTGGATCGCACTTTAAAATACGAATTTTTGCACGATAAGAAAGATGACATTACGTTTGTCTCTGAGTGATTGGTGTTTGTAGAGTGTCTGGGGCTTAGTTAACTACGATTTTTCGGAAATGCTATAAAACTGGCGAGATGAGTTCGTTTCCGAAGAATCCGAGTTCACCTCGGTGTTGGTGAAGTGTAGAGTTTGCATTCGGTTTACCTTAACCTGGTTATTTCGTGTTGAGGATGGAGCCAGCAATACTGGCTAACGTACGGCTAAAGTCTATACTTTATCAGCCGTTAAGAGGTAGGAGAGAGAATGACTAATTTGAAAGCAGTTATCCCGGTAGCGGGCCTGGGGATGCACATGTTGCCGGCTACGAAGGCAATCCCAAAAGAGATGCTGCCAATCGTAGACAAGCCGATGATTCAATACATTGTCGACGAAATTGTAGCTGCTGGCATTAAAGAAATCGTTCTGGTGACTCATGCATCAAAGAATGCGGTAGAAAACCACTTCGATACGTCTTATGAACTCGAGTCTTTGCTTGAGCAGCGCGTCAAGCGCCAGTTGCTGGCCGAAGTGCAGTCTATCTGTCCTCCAGGCGTAACTATCATGAACGTTCGTCAGGCTCAGTTACTGGGCCTGGGCCATTCAATTCTTTGTGCTCGCCCAATTGTTGGGGATAACCCTTTTGTCGTCGTATTACCTGACGTCATTCTTGATACAGCGAGCGCGGATCCGCTGCGCTACAACCTGGCTGCCATGGTTGCTCGTTTTAATGAGACAGGGCGTAGTCAGGTGCTGGCTAAGCGTATGGAAGGCGATCTGTCTGAGTACTCTGTTATTCAGACCAAAGAGCCTTTAGATAATGAAGGCAAAGTCAGCCGTATTGTTGAATTCATTGAAAAACCAGACCAGCCGCAGACTCTGGATTCCGATCTGATGGCTGTAGGGCGCTACGTGCTTTCTGCTGATATCTGGGCAGAACTGGAGCATACCCAGCCAGGTGCCTGGGGGCGTATTCAGTTGACGGATGCTATTGCTGAGCTGGCGAAAAAACAGTCTGTCGATGCGATGTTGATGACAGGCGACAGCTACGACTGCGGTAAAAAAATGGGCTATATGCAAGCGTTCGTGAAGTATGGGCTGCGGAATTTGAAAGAAGGGGCGAAGTTCAAATCAAGTATTGAAAATATGCTCAAATAAAATGAGCTAAATATGTAATAGTTATTTTTATTATAATGTAAGTATTGAAATCATAGTTATTTTTCTAAATGGCTATGTTTTCTCGTTATATGGATGAGTTTTTTTATCATAGGGTTCTAGTAACTACAAGCTAGGGGCGGTAGCGTGCTAATTTCAAATTATGTATATTAGAAGAATTTTAAATAATCCAGTTTTTAACAACATCTTTTGGCTAGTATCAGAAAAAATTGTAACTCTTTCTTTGATTTTTTACTCCGAAGGATTAATTGCACGATCGCTAACAAAAGAGCTATATGGACAATGGATCTATTCTCTTAATTTAGTTACTTTATTATCATCAATAGCATTAATTGCTGGTGCAGAAGTCGCTGTGCCAGCATTATCAAGAAATAAAAAAATCAGCGGAGAACTTATAGCATCAGTTTTTTCTGTAAGACTTATTTTTGCGATAATTGCATATATAGGGGTGAATATATATTCGCTTTTAATTATTAATGATAATAGCATAAGATCGTTTATTTCTATTTTGGCATTTATAATACTTTTAAGTGAGCCAATATCAGTAATAATTAACTATTATCAAGCAAGGGTCAGTATTAAAAAAATAGCATTTTTTAGAATATTATCTCTTGCATCGCGAGTAATAGTAGTGGTAATAAGTTATAAATATCACTTGAATCCTGAATTTATTGCTTTGTCACGAGTAGTTGAAATGCTTGTGCTAGCATTATTATTAGGTTATCTATGGAAAGCTAAAAAGTTTGGGTTTAGGCTAAATAAAAAAATATGTAAAGTTATTATAGCTAGGGGGGTATATTTTTGGCCATCATTAGTTCTTATGTATGTGTATCTTAGAGCGGATCGCTTTTTTGTTGAACATTATACATCATTCACTACATTAGCTTTATATGGTGTTGCGGTCCAACTGACGGAGCAAACATTTGTGTTAACAAAAATGATTATCCAGTCGGTATCACCAATCTATATATTTTCTAAAGTATCAAAAAATATTCTGAAAAGAAACATCCTAAGATTAATCGGTTTAATTTTAGTAGTCAATTTCGTAGTAATAATTTTTAGTTATCTTTTATTACCCATGATCGTTCCGTTTTTGTTCGGCGACAAATATTCAGGTGCTGTTCAATTCGCTTTATGTATGTTGCCTGCTTTAGTATTCTATTCTATTGATAATGTGTTAATGCAATTAATCTTTAGAGAAAAAATGGGGGGGGCATTGTTAATAAAATGGGGAGGGGGGGTTATCATAATGAGCTTAATCTATATAATCTATTTCCAAATATATAGAGGGAATGATTTGGCTCTAATATACAATATCAATTATTTCATCATGCTGCTTATGACACTTTTGCTTTTTTTTATAAGGTCTAAAAATGCGAGACATTCCTAATATAATTATATTTACTCCAAGCTTTAATCGTGCGCATACCTTAAAGCGTTGCTATGATAGTATATCTGCGCAAGGTTATCCAAACTTAGTTTGGTTAATAATAGATGATGGATCAACAGATGATACAAGAAAAATGGTGTCTGATTTTATAGAAGAAGATAAAATTACTATCCATTATATATATCAAAATAATTCAGGGAAGCAAGCAGCTTGGAATGTAGCTGTCAAATATTCGCAAAAATTCGATCTTTTCATGGGACTTGATTCTGACGATAAATTGATCGAGGGTGCGCTAAGGAATATTAGCAAATATTTTTCAATGTTGCTTAACGAACAAGATGTTATTGGGCTAAGGTGTATTGCTGTACGAGAATCAACTCAGAGACCTGATAGCATATTTAGCCTAGATAAAGTAAGTAAAAAATCGTGGTTTACTGAGATCAGTAGTAGAACATTTGGTGAAAGAATAGATATATATAAACCACAATTATTAATTAACTATTTATATCCAGTAAGTAAAAAAGTTAAATTCATACCTGAAATGTGGTTTTACTCTAGCGTCGCTGGTGAATATAAATATATTTATGTGCCGATTGCGATAACAATATTTTATGATCAACACACTCATTTCCGATTAAGTCAAGCTGGCGTAAAAACACATGCTGAAGGGCAAAAAATAGCTAGACTTCAGTTTATAAAATCTGCACCATTGTCTGTTTGGGTTAGAAACCCTGTATATATGCTAAAGAATTTAGTGAGATATATTCAATGTATATATTTTATAAATAAAAAGAGAAAGTATAATGAAGTGTGATAAATTCTTAATATATACTCTTTTGGTTATCTGTACTATAGATTTATCTGCACCTATAATCGTGTATGGAACTCAAATTATTGGGGTTACGGCAGTAGCAATATTGATGGTTTTCAAGCGTAACATTTTTAATTTACAAGGTTTTATTTTATTTTTAGTGGTTTCACTATTTTTATTGATTATATCATACGTACAAGAAAGTAACCTTAAATATTCTAGCATGATCTGGCTATATACATTAAGAACACTTTACTGGATTTTTCTTTTCGTCATAATTTATCCCTACATTAAAAGTGTTTCACGTGTGGATTTGATGTGCTCACTCAGATGTTGGATTGTTATATACAGCATTTTTTTATTTTATCAGTACATAAATTATTATTTTTTTAATGTTGTTATTGATTATTCGGTTCTTCTGGGTGGTGAACCATCAAGAATGTTCAATAATTTAGGTTTAAGACCATCTGGTTTAACTTCAGAACCTTCGGTAATACCCCCATTTTTGACGGAGGTGATAAGTAGAATCAGGCCATGCGTTGAATATGTTGCATCGGCGTGAAACCATTCAACGCCATATTTGGTCGTTCATGATTATAAAACCATTGCCACTGCGTGGCATAGTTCTGCAATTCATCCAGTGATGTAAACAGGTGTTGCCCCAGCCAATCATAGCGTACCGTACGGTTGTAACGCTCAATATAGGCATTTTGCTGCGGATTGCCGGGCTGAATAAAGTTAATCTGGATGCCCCTGTCATTAGCCCATGATATCAACGTGTTACTGGTATATTCTGGTCCATTATCACATCGTATTGCTATGGGTTTACCTTTCCATTCAATGAGCTGTTCCAGCGTTCGCACAACTCGGTTTGCCGGCAGAGAAAAATCGACCTCTATTGCCAGTGCCTCACGGTTAAAATCATCGATAATATTCAGCAGACGGACTGAGCGACCATCTGATAATTGATCGTGCATGAAGTCCATCGACCAGCATTCATTACTGTTTTTAGGTACCGTCAGCGGTTCGGGCTTATCCCGTTTCAGTCGTTTTTTCGGCTTTATTCGCATGTTCAGCGATAACTCGCAGTAAATTCGGTACACCCTTTTGTGGTTGAACTTAAAGCCTTTTACGTTACGCAGATACAAAAAGCACAGGCCAAATCCCCAGTTGCGCTGATTGCCAGTGATGCGGAGCAACCAGTCGGCAATAATGACATTTTCTTCATTCAACTGAGGCTGATAGCGATAGCAACTTTCGCTGACAGCAAACAACTGGCAGGCAAAATGTATGCTGACGCTTCGACTCCTGACTGCGTCCTGTGCCATCTGCTTTCGATGCGATGGCTTCACCACTTTTTTGCCATAGCCTCCTGAATGATCTCGGCTTTTAGTCGTTCTTCGGCATACATCTTTTTAAGGCGGCGGTTTTCATCTTCCAGCTCTTTCAGACGGGCCATCATGGAGGCATCCATCCCGCCAAAGCGTGAGCGCCACTTATAGAAACTGGCGCTACTCATGCCATGCTCGCGGCACAATTCAGCCACCGGCGTTCCTGCTTCTGCTTGCTTGAGGATGGCCATGATCTGGCTGTCGGTAAAACGTGATTTTTTCATAGAAATCTCCCGGTTCAGATTACGAGAAAATTCTACTTATGAACACACCGGCTTTTCGGGGGGATTACCCTTCTATATATTCAGGGATAATGATTTCACTTTTGTCTTTATATTATTTTTTAAACGGAAATAGAAATACTGTTGTAATTTACATTGGGATTTTTAGCATTTTCTTTACCTACTCCACATTAGGCATATTGTTAGCTATTGCATTTTTAATTGTCACAAATTTGAAGAAAATAAATGCAAAATCTGTATCTGTTCTTATATTTTCTTTTGTCTTGGTATGTATATATTTCCTACCATCAATTCTATCTAGATTCGATAAAATTAGCACTGGAAGTGATGTAAGTAATAATATCAAGTTTGAGGTTGTTCAAGGTTTATTTAATGAATCATCCATAATGCTACTTGGATATGGTTTGATTGGTAATAGCCCAGATGCACCCGCATATTATCAAGCTCTATATGATCTTACTTATTTTGGAAACCTAATTGTTATATTCGGATTGCCTATTGGGATTATATTTATTGCTATTTCTCTTTATTTTTTGCTTAGATCAAGTTTCACTTATAGTGAAAAAATAATTATATTATTAACATTAGTTAAGATAACTATCCCTAATTTTATATTTTTTTATTTTTTACTTGCTATGCTTTTATATTGTAATGATTTTCGGAGATGTTATTTAAGATGAAAAAAATATGTTTCTTTATTTACGACCTCAGTAACTCTGGTGGTACAGAACGGATTACATGCATAGCAGCAAACGGCTTGGTTGAGAAAGGATACAAAGTATCAATTGTATCTATTAAAAAGTTAGGAAATGAGTATTTTACTGTAAATGAAAAAGTGAATCTTGTAAGTCTTTCTGAAAAAAATAAGCTCTCCAAAATATCTACGATACAAAAACTAAGAGAGCACTTAGTGAGAGAAGAAATTGATGTACTTATAACAGTTGATTCGATATTGTGCGTATATAGCATTCCTGCTGTTTTCTTTTTAAAATGTAAAGGTATCTGCTGGGAACATTTTAATTATAAGATTAATCTTGGAGTTAAGTTCAGAGACATAGGTCGTATCCTAGCAATGTGCTTCTGTCATAAAATTGTAGTTTTATCACAGAAGGACATTACCTTTTGGCGTAATTCTTTATTTTATAAAAACAAAGACAAACTTGAAGTTATATATAATCCATCAACGTACCCTATCACGAGTAACGAATATGATTCGAATTCTCGTATTATTTTATCAATCGGAAGGCTAACGTATCAGAAGGGATTTGATCGTTTACTCAAGGCTTGGCAATCAATCGACTGTAAAAATGGATGGAAATTACAAATAGTTGGCAATGGTCCGGAAGAGGATAACCTAAAAAAATTAATAATTGACTATAATTTATGTGAATATGTTGAAATAATACCGCCAACGCCCAATGTTTCAGAGTTATATTTAAAATCCTCTATATTTTGTTTACCCTCACGATTTGAAGGATTTGTGTTAGTATTACTTGAGGCTCAGGCCTTTGGGCTTCCAGTTGTCGCTTTTGATTGTGATTGTGGCCCGAGCGAGGTTCTTACAGCTAATAATGGTTATTTAATCGAACAAGACAATATCCAGGAGTTATCCGAGAAAATTTTAAGTTTGATGCAAGATGAAAATCTGAGAGTAATAATGTCTGATAATGCAAAAAATAATGCACAAAAGTTCACCGTGCATGCGTTCATCAGTAATTGGGTCGAAATTCTGGGACAGTTGAAGTGAAAATATTACATGTTATCCCTAAGCAGAAAATGGGCGGGGTGGAAACTGCCGTATTTAGTGCATATGAGAACATAAATAGGGTTCATTGTGATTTTAATATTGTAATTATAGAAAAAAATGCAGGTGTTATGGCTAATGCAAATGATTCTTTTTTAAGGTTGAATGCTAGCCTTATTAATCCTATGGTTTTTGTCAAATTTATACGAGTCATTTATAGAGAAAAGCCTGATATTGTAGTTTGCTCGTTATGGAAATCTGTTTTATTAGGACTTTTTGCGAAGCTATTATTTATACCTATAAAAAAGAAACCTAGATTTGTTATGATAAGACATAGCACACGATATGCTCATCTTGTTGATAAGCTAATAAATAAGCTAGGATATAATTACTTTGATGAGGTGTTTTTTGACTCTTATATAACTAAGGAAAAATGCCTTCAACAAGAAAGAATAAGAAAAGATGGCGCTGTAATAAGCTTCTTAACTAAGAAGCTAAAGCCCAAAGACTATTCATTCAATAGTGATGTTTTTCGCTTTGTTTTTATAGGTCGATTACATTCTATTAAAAATATCATAAGCTCTTTAAAATTTATAAGTTTTTTGAAGGATTTAAATGTCAATGTTAGATTTGATATATATGGTCCTGATGAGGGGGAGCTTAAAACTATTAAAAGTTTTATGAAAACACATAGATTAGAAAATAATGTAAAATATCGTGGTAGCGTAGAGAATAAAGAAATAGAGTTAGTACTTAGTAAATATGATTTCTTTTTACAAATGAGTAGACAGGAAGGCATGGCAATGTCTGTAGTTGAAGCATTGCAAGTGGGGGTAATTCCGTGCGTCACTAATGTAGGTGAAATATCATCTTACTGTAATGATGGAACTAATTCATTTCTGTTTGATTCAAAACAAATAGATAATGAAGAATATCTTTACGAACGAGCAAAGTATTTTATAAATATAATGGCGCAGGGAAAGGTTCATAGCATGTATAGTGCTTCAATTTCTACATTTAACGATGTTGAAATATATAGCGATGATTTCATAAAAAAAATTGTAAAATTGTAAAATTGTAAAATTGTAAAATTGTAAAATTGTAAATAAATATATTGATTGAGATAATTTGGCGGTGTATATGCATGTATTATATATAATTACTAAGGCTGATGAGATTGGGGGGGCGCAGATTCATATCAGAGATTTGTGCTTGCAACTACAAAAAGACGGATGCAAAGCAACCGTTATTGTAGGAGAAAATGGTTCATTAGTTAATCAATTGAATGCTAATGGCGTTCATGTAAAAATAATAAGTACACTTAAGAGAAGTATCTCACCTCTGAGTGACTTAAAATCTATATTTTTGATAAGACGTGAGATTAAAAAAATTAAACCTGATATAATTTCCTTACACTCGTCTAAGGCAGGAATTATTGGACGATTTGCGGCTTGTGGATTAAATATTCCTGTGATTTTTACTGCCCATGGGTGGGCATTTGCTAATGGTGTTGGAAAAAGAAAACAGAAAATATATTGTGCGATAGAAAGAATGATGACTCCATTGGCTTCTAAAATTATAACGGTTTCTGAGCAAGACAAGAAACTTGCAATGCAGTACAATGTAGCATCAGATTCTAAACAAATAGTTATTCATAATGGCATGCCAGAGATTGGTTTTACTTATAAAAACAGCAACAGCAACAGCAACAGCAACAGCAACAGCAACAGCAACAGCAACAGCAACAGCAACAGCAACAGCAACAGCAACAGCAACAGCAACAGCAACAGCAACAGCAACAGCAACAGCAACAGCAACAGCAACAGCAACAGCAACAGCAATTTCAATAAAAATGTAAAAATGGTATCGGTTGCTAGGGAAGGTGCGAACAAGTTCCTGATATGAGATCATCATATTCATCCGGAGCGCATCCCAGAGGGACATCATGAGCCATCAACTCACCTTCGCCGATAGTGAATTCAGCACTAAGCGCCGTCAGACCCGAAAAGAGATTTTCCTCTCCCGCATGGAGCAGATTCTGCCATGGCAAAACATGGTGGAAGTCATCGAGCCGTTTTATCCCAAGGCGGGCAATGGCCGACGGCCCTATCCGCTGGAGACCATGCTGCGTATTCACTGCATGCAGCATTGGTACAACCTGAGCGACGGTGCCATGGAAGATGCCCTGTACGAAATCGCCTCCATGCGCCTGTTTGCCCGATTATCCCTGGATAGCGCCCTGCCGGATCGCACCACCATCATGAATTTCCGCCACCTGCTCGAGCAGCATCAACTGGCCCGTCAATTGTTCAAGACCATCAATCGCTGGCTGGCCGAAGCAGGCGTCATGATGACCCAAGGCACTTTGGTGGATGCCACCATCATTGAGGCACCCAGCTCTACCAAGAACAAAGAGCAGCAACGCGATCCGGAGATGCATCAGACCAAGAAAGGCAATCAGTGGCACTTTGGCATGAAGGCCCACATTGGTGTCGATGCCAAGAGTGGCCTGACCCACAGCCTGGTCACCACCGCGGCCAACGAGCATGACCTCAATCAGCCGGGTAATCTGCTTCATGGAGAGGAGCAATTTGTCTCAGCCGATGCCGGCTACCAAGGAGCGCCACAGCGCGAGGAGCTGGCCGAGGTGGATGTGGACTGGCTGATCGCCGAGCGTCCCGGCAGGGTAAAAACCTTGAAGCAGCATCCGCGCAAGAACAAAACGGCCATCAACATCGAATACATGAAAGCCAGCATCCGTGCCAGGGTGGAGCACCCGTTTCGCATCATCAAGCGGCAGTTCGGCTTCGTGAAAGCCAGATACAAGGGGCTGCTGAAAAACGATAACCAACTGGCGATGTTATTCACCCTGGCCAACCTGTTTCGGGTGGACCAAATGATACGTCAGTGGGAGAGATCTCAGTAAAAACCGGAAATAACGCCAGAAATGGTGGAAAAAATAGCCTAAATAGGCTGATTCGATGTGTTTGCGGGAAAAAAATCGGCCCAGATCCGCGAAATTTTAATCAGCGAGTCAGCTTGGGAAGAAATGACCTGCTTATTCGCACCTTCCCTAGATTTTCAGAACAAAAAGATCACAAAAGTCTTTTTTTAGCTTTATCCAGCATGTCCACTTTAGATTGGGAATTGAAGCTTGTAGGTAAGGGGCCGTTAATCGATTTTTATAAACAATATTCTGTGGAGCTAGGTTTAGACAAAAAGATTGAATTTTTAGGGGAACGAAATGATGTGGAAGAAATTTTGGCGGATTCAGATATTTTTCTATTAATTTCTAACTGGGAGGGTTTTCCTCGTAGTATTCTTGAGGCAATGCGTGCAAGTCTTCCTGTGATAGCATCAGATGTCGGAGGGGCATCTGAATCAGTCATCAATGGTAAAACTGGATATTTGATACCTCGTGGTGATGTAATTGAAATTAGGAAAAAGTTAACAGAGTTAATCAGTGATTCTCAGTTACGGGAAATTATGGGTAATTCAGGGCGTAAGTTGTATGTTGAAAATTTTACTTTCAATTCAATGTATAAAAAAACTTACTCGCTTTATAATGATCTGGCTAAAAAAAACAAGCATTAAAATGACTCAGGATTTTATGTCTCCCTCTATCATCCTTATCAACATTTAAGATAGTATTTGTGTATAATCAAGGTCGCTTATTTATGTTGTAGAAGTGACTATCACCTGACAGGAGTATGTAATGTCCAAGCAACAGATCGGCGTCGTCGGTATGGCAGTGATGGGGCGCAACCTGGCGCTCAACATCGAAAGCCGTGGTTATACCGTCTCCATCTTCAACCGCTCCCGCGAAAAAACTGAAGAGGTTGTTGCCGAGAACCCGGGTAAGAAACTGGTACCTTATTACACGGTGAAAGAGTTCGTCGAGTCTCTTGAAACCCCACGTCGTATCCTGTTAATGGTGAAAGCGGGCGCTGGCACCGATGCTGCCATCGATTCCCTGAAACCGTATCTGGATAAAGGCGACATCATCATTGATGGCGGTAATACCTTCTTCCAGGATACCATTCGTCGTAACCACGAACTGTCTGCTGAAGGCTTCAACTTCATCGGTACCGGTGTTTCCGGCGGTGAAGAGGGCGCACTGAAAGGCCCTTCCATCATGCCTGGTGGCCAGAAAGAGGCCTACGAGTTGGTTGCACCGATCCTGACTAAGATTGCTGCGGTTGCTGAAGATGGCGAACCGTGCGTGACCTATATCGGTGCGGATGGTGCAGGTCACTATGTGAAGATGGTCCACAACGGTATCGAATACGGCGATATGCAACTGATTGCTGAAGCCTATTCCCTGCTTAAAGGCGGCCTTAACCTGTCTAACGAAGAGCTGGCAACTACCTTCACCGAGTGGAACGAAGGTGAGCTGAGCAGCTACCTGATCGACATCACCAAAGATATCTTCACCAAAAAAGATGAAGAGGGTAAATATCTGGTTGATGTGATCCTCGATGAAGCCGCTAACAAAGGCACCGGTAAGTGGACCAGCCAGAGCTCTCTGGATCTGGGCGAACCGTTGTCGCTGATCACCGAGTCCGTCTTCGCGCGCTACATCTCTTCTCTGAAAGACCAGCGCGTGGCCGCATCTAAAGTTCTCTCGGGCCCGCAGGCTAAACTGGCTGGTGATAAAGCAGAGTTTGTTGAGAAAGTGCGTCGCGCGCTGTATCTGGGCAAAATCGTTTCCTACGCGCAGGGCTTCTCTCAACTGCGTGCTGCGTCTGACGAGTATAACTGGGATCTGAACTACGGTGAAATCGCGAAGATCTTCCGCGCGGGTTGCATCATTCGTGCACAATTCCTGCAGAAAATCACCGACGCCTATGCTGAAAACAAAGGTATCGCCAACCTGCTGCTGGCTCCGTACTTCAAAAATATCGCTGACGAATATCAGCAAGCGCTGCGTGACGTTGTGGCTTACGCTGTGCAGAACGGTATTCCGGTACCGACCTTCTCCGCTGCAGTGGCGTACTACGACAGCTACCGTTCTGCGGTGTTGCCAGCTAACCTGATCCAGGCACAGCGTGACTACTTCGGTGCGCACACGTATAAACGCATAGATAAAGAAGGCGTGTTCCACACGGAATGGCTGGATTAATCTGATTTATCCCTGCTGTAAATCTAGGCCCGGAGCGTTCCTTCGGGCCTTTTTTATGGACAAAAAATGCATTCGGTCAAGTCTGGTAGGCATAGCTGCACTAAATCGCGATATAATGTATTCACTCTGATCCAATACGGTAACGTTGGGTCTAACGATGGTGATTATTTCACTCTTTAATGCTTAACCAAAAGAAGTCAGAGCTAATGAAAATAACTATTTCAGGAACAGGTTATGTGGGACTTTCAAATGGGATTTTGATTGCCCAAAATCACGAAGTGGTCGCGCTGGACATTGTGCAGTCTAAAGTGGATATGCTTAACAGGAAGCAATCACCCATTGCTGACAAAGAAATAGAAGAGTACCTATCAACGAAAGATCTTAATTTTCGCGCAACAACCGACAAGCAAGATGCTTACAAAAATGCCGATTATGTCATTATCGCTACTCCGACTGATTACGATCCTAAAACCAACTACTTTAATACCTCCAGCGTTGAATCAGTCATTCGCGATGTGTTGGAAGTGAATCCTCAAGCAGTGATGATTATTAAATCAACCATCCCGGTAGGTTTTACCCAGTCAATTAAAGAACGTTTGGGCACAGATAATATCATTTTCTCGCCTGAGTTTTTGCGAGAAGGGAAAGCGCTTTATGATAATCTTCATCCCTCACGTATTGTGATTGGGGAGTGTTCGGCACGTGCTACTCGATTAGCAGAGTTATTGCAGGAAGGCGCAGTAAAACAAAATATTCCAACTTTATTTACAGACTCTACTGAAGCCGAAGCGATAAAACTTTTTGCTAATACTTATCTAGCTATGCGTGTAGCATATTTTAATGAGTTGGACAGCTACGCTGAAAGCTTAGGTCTAAATGCCCGACAAATTATAGAGGGTGTTTGTCTGGATCCACGTATTGGCAACCATTATAATAATCCGTCATTCGGCTACGGCGGATATTGCTTGCCGAAAGATACTAAACAGTTGCTGGCGAACTACCAGTCGGTGCCTAATAATCTCATTTCTGCAATTGTGGATGCTAACCGTACGCGCAAAGACTTTATTGCCGATTCTATCCTTGCACGCAAACCTAAGGTCGTCGGCGTGTACCGTTTGATCATGAAAAGTGGTTCCGATAACTTCCGGGCATCATCTATTCAGGGAATCATGAAGCGTATTAAAGCCAAGGGTGTGCCCGTTATTATTTATGAACCTGTGATGGAGGAAGATGAGTTTTTCCACTCTCGGGTCGTTCGTGATCTTCAAACGTTCAAAAATGAGGCAGATATTATTATTTCTAACCGCATGATGTCAGAATTATCTGATGTTGCCGAAAAAGTGTATACACGCGATCTGTTTGGTAGCGATTAATCTTCCTCTTCATATAAAAGGCCTTTTTATTGTGCACAGAAAACCCCCAGCTAGGCTGGGGGGTCCGGAAAGCTTTCAGCTTTGGGCCAGTTATTAAAACCCCTTTTGATTTGTTAAACCACATTGCGGTCTGGCAACTGCAAATGTTTAACAAGAAATCAAAAGGGGGTCCCAATGGGGGACGAAAAGAGCTTAGCGCACACCCGATGGAACTGTAAATATCACATAGTTTTTGCGCCCAAATACCGGAGACAAGCATTCTACGGTGAGAAACGCAGGGCGATAGGCAGCATCTTAAGAAAGCTGTGTGAGTGGAAAAACGTGCGGATCCTGGAAGCGGAATGCTGTGCGGATCATATCCATATGCTTGTGGAAATCCCACCCAAAATGAGCGTATCCGGCTTTATGGGGTATCTGAAAGGGAAAAGCAGTCTGATGCAGTATGAACAGTTTGGGGATATGAAATTCAAGTACAGGAATAGAGAGTTCTGGTGCCGGGGATACTACGTAGATACGGTGGGTAAGAACACGGTGAAGATACAGGAATACATAAAGCAGCAGCTTGCAGAAGATAAAATGGGTGAGCAGTTATCGATCCCTTATCCGGGTAGCCCGTTTACGGGCCGTAAGTAACGAAGTCTGATGCAAATGTCAGATCGTATGCGCCTGTTAGGGCGCGGCTGGTAACAGAGCCTTTTAGGCGCATCCGAAAAACCTCCGGCTATGCCGGAGGATATTTATTCTAAATTGGTGCGTAATTAAACTTTGTAGAAATCACGGTACCAGTCAACAAAGTTCCTCACCCCATCTTTGACTGACTTTTCAGGTTTAAAACCAATAACATCATACAGTGCTTTAGTATCTGCGCTGGTTTCCAGTACATCGCCAGGCTGTAGCGGTAGCATATTTTTCGTAGCTTCAATGCCCAGTGCATCTTCAAGGGCTCGGATGTAGTCCATTAACTCAACTGGTGAGCTATTACCGATATTATAAACTCGATACGGCGCAATGCTGGCCGCTGGTGTTCCTGTTTCAACGGTCCACTGCTCGTCTGATTGCGGAATAACATCCTGCAGGCGAATGATTGCTTCGGCGATATCATCAATATAGGTAAAGTCACGCTTCATTTTGCCGTAGTTATAAACGTCAATACTTTTCCCTTCCAGCATCGCTTTGGTGAACTTGAACAGCGCCATATCCGGACGACCCCATGGACCGTACACGGTAAAGAAGCGCAGGCCAGTTGTGGGCAATCCGTACAAATGGGAATAAGTATGGGCCATCAGCTCGTTGGCTTTTTTGGTCGCTGCATACAGCGACACGGGATGATCGACGGAATCATCCGTAGAGAAAGGCATTTTTCGATTCAGGCCATAAACAGAACTGGAGGAAGCATAGAGTAAATGCTGAATTTGATTATGGCGACAACCTTCCAGTATGTTCAAAAAACCGGTGAGGTTAGAGTCCGAGTAAGCATGCGGGTTTTCGAGTGAATAACGTACGCCAGCCTGTGCTGCGAGATGAATTACGCGTTCAAAATGCTCTGATGCGAAGAGCGAAGCCATGCCTTCCCGGTCAGCTAAATCAATCTTATGAAAATGGAAACTGGGCTGTGCCAGTAAGTCCAGACGAGCCTGCTTAAGGTTGACGTCGTAGTAATCGTTAAGATTATCAATGCCGACTACTTGATGGCCAGCTTCAAGGAGACGTTTGCTAACGTGGTAGCCGATGAAACCAGCAGCACCAGTAACTAAGTAGTTCATTCTAATTCCTCTGTTCGGCTAAAGGATAGCCAAGCACCATCAATTGCTACTAAAGGTGGAATGATACCGCTAGATGGCAAAAAAGCTAATCGTTATCTTTTTTTACTCTTGCCATTTTTACTCATAAGTCTGTAAATATTCATGTTGTGAATTAAATAAAATAAAAGTAGGTATGGCTACTGACGGGATTGAGACTCGTGATTGGCGTTTTTCCTCAGGAATGATCTTGACCCTCCATCTCCGGACAGCTTTTGTATCTTAAGTTAACGATGTCCGCTGCCGCCGGTATTCCCTCGGGGAGTGATATCCCAGCGCGCTGTGCGGGTGGTTTTCATTGTAATGCGTGAACGCTACTGCAAGGTTTCGCAGTGCTGTTCTCACATCCGGTTTTGGCATGAACGCGATATAGTCTTCTTTCATCGTTTTCACGAACCGTTCGGCCATGCCATTACTCTGCGGGCTGCTCACCGCTGTTGTGCAGGGCTCCAGATTCAGCTCTCTCGCGAACCTCCGCGTTTCATACGCGGTATACGCTGAACCGTTATCCGTCAGCCACTGCACTGGTGTTTCCGGTAGCCTGTCGCCGAAGCGCTTTTCCACCGACCTCAGCATCACATCCTGCACGGTCGAACTGTCATAGCCTCCCGTGCTTGCTGCCCAGTCTATGGCCTCACGGTCGCAGCAGTCCAGCGCGAACGTTACCCGCAGTTTTTCGCCGTTGTCGCAGCCGAACTCGAAGCCATCTGAACACCAGCGCATATCGCTTTCTGCCACCGCTATCTTGCCCTTATGTTCACGCTTCGGTCGCTCTGGTTTGTCATGCAACAACAACAGGTTATGCTCGCTCATTATCCTGTAAAGCCGTTTGGCGTTCACAGGTGGCTGTCCCTCTGTGCGACGTTGCTTGCGCAGGATGCCCCACACGCGTCGATAACCATAACTCGGCATATCGCTGATGATGTCGAGGATAGCCGACAGTATTTCTTCGTCTGCTTCGTCATTACGCCGGTTACAGCGCCTGTCCTGCCAGTCGGCAGAACGGTTAATCCGCAGTGACAGCTGCGCACGCGACACGCCCATGGTGCGGCTGACCAGGGCTATTCCCCGTCCTTTGGCAACAAGGGCGCGTGCGCTATCCATTTTCGCGACTGGCCGTACTCCACGGCTTCTTTCAGGATCTCAACTTCCATCGTCTTCTTGCCCAGAAGGCGCTGAAGTTCCCGGACCTGCTTCAGAGCAGCAGTAAGCTCAGAAGCAGGAACGACTTCCTCTCCGGCCGCAACGGCGGTGAGGCTGCCTTCCTGATATTGCTTCTTCCACTTAAACAGCAGGCTGGGCTGGATACCATGCAGGCGGGCGACATGGGAGACATTCATGCCCGGCTCCATCGTCTGCTGGATAATGGCGATCTTCTCCTGAGGAGTTTTACGTTTACGGGCTTCTTGCCCTAACAGGATCCCGGTCATCTCAAAATTGGCGTTAGTGTTAGACATATATTCAAGCCTATCTCTTATCTGGAGATACAGCTACTGTCCGGTGTTTCAGGGGGCTACATCACGTTTTTCCTCAGGAAGTAGTCTTTGAGTATTGACATGATTGTTTAATCGCTTCCCTTTTTCGCCAGTGATTGAAATACCAATCAAAACCTCTCAAACAATTTGATTTTTTTATCATTAATCCTATGGAATTGCTTCAAATTATAGCTAAACTAACTCGAGTTTAAGTCTTTCCTTAATTAGGGTATCTATGTCTGTGAGTGATAACAACGTATCCGGGCGCAGTAACGATCCGGAGCAGATTGATCTGATTGATTTATTGATGCAGCTGTGGCGTGGGAAATTGACGATTATTGTTGCTATCGTTATTGCTATTGCCTGTGCTGTCGGTTATTTAGCGGTTGCTAAAGAGAAATGGACCTCTACAGCGATTATCACTCAACCGGATGTTGGACAGATTGCCACGTATAACAACGCACTCAATGTGTTGTATGGTGCCAGCGCGCCTAAGGTGACTGAACTTCAGACAAACGTTATTGGTCGTTTCAGTACCTCTTTCTCTGCATTGGCGGAAACGCTGGATAATCAGGAAAAACCGGAAAAACTGTCGATTGAGCAGTCTGTAAAAGGCCAACAACTGCCGTTAGCGGTTTCTTATGTTGGTGCTTCCCCAGAAGAAGCTCAGCGTCAACTTGCTGAATATATTCAACAAATAGATGAAAAGGTTGCCAAAGAACTGGAGCTTGATCTTGCTGATAATGTCAAGTTGCAAACAGCTACGCTGCAAGATTCTCTGAAAACTCAGGAAGCGGTTGCTCAGGAACAAAAAGATCTGCGAATTAGGCAAATTCAGGAAGCTTTGCGTTATGCAGAACAGGCTGGGGTAATTAAGCCACAAATTCAGCAAACTCAGGATGTCACGCAGGACAGTATGCTATTGCTGGGCAGTGATGCACTGAAATCAATGATTGAACACGAAGCGACTCGTCCCTTGATCTTCTCTGGTAATTACTACCAGACCAAGCAAAACCTGCTGGATATTGAGGCGTTAAATCTTGAAAAGGCAAAACTGCACTCCTACCGCTATGTGATGAAACCAACGTTACCGATTCGTCGTGATAGCCCCAAAAAATCAATAACTTTGGTGTTGGCGGTTCTGCTCGGCGGGATGATTGGTGCCGGGATCGTGCTGGGGCGAAATGCGCTGCGCAACTATAAAGACAAAGCCGAATAAGCGCTCATCTCAATAACAAAAAAACCGGGCTCGCCCGGTTTTTTTACGTCTACAGATTACTGATGTCTTTTGCGTAAATTCTCAATCACCGTCGTCAGGTCGAGGTCCTGATCCTGCAGCAGAACCAGCAGGTGATACATCAGATCAGAGGCTTCATTGGTCAGTTCGAAACGATCGTTCACGGTTGCGGCCAGCGCGGTCTCTACGCCTTCTTCACCCACTTTTTGCGCAATGCGTTTGGTGCCGCTGGCATACAGCTTCGCAGTGTAGGAGCTTGCCGGATCAGCGGTTTTACGTTCGGCCAGTAGTTGCTCCAGTTGATACAGGAACAGCCACTGGTGGCTGGCATCGCCAAAGCAGCTTGAGGTGCCTTTATGGCAGGTCGGGCCAATCGGGTTAACCAGTACCAGCAGGGTGTCGTTGTCGCAGTCGGGCGCGATGCTCACCACGTTCAGGAAGTGACCGGAGGTTTCACCCTTGGTCCACAGGCGCTGTTTGGTCCGCGAGAAAAAGGTCACTTTGCCGCTTTCAAGCGTTTTATCCAGTGCTTCCGGGTTCATATAACCCAGCATTAGTACCTCACCGGAAACCGCATGCTGCACGATGACTGGCATCAGTCCGTCGGTTTTTTCCCAGTCCAGCTCGCGGCATTGTTGCTTCGTTAACATATCCTGATCTCCACGCCCTGTGTTGCCAGGTACGCTTTTAATTCGCCAATATTAATAATTTGCTTGTGAAAGACGGAAGCGGCAAGCGCGCCGTCAACGTCGGCGTCCCGGAATGCTTCAAGGAAGTGTTCCATGGTGCCCGCGCCGCCGGAGGCAATCAGCGGTACGTGGCACACGTCGCGCACTTTTTTCAGTTGCTCCAGGTCATAACCGTTACGCACGCCGTCCTGGTTCATCATGTTCAGGACGATTTCGCCTGCGCCGCGTTTTTGTACTTCCTGCACCCAGTCCAGCGTTTCCCACTGCGTGACGCGGGTACGGCTTTCATCCCCGGTATATTGATTAACATGATATTTGCCGGTTTCAGCGTCATACCAGGTATCAATGCCTACCACGATACACTGCACGCCGAAGCGGTCCGCCAGGCGGGTGATAAGCTCCGGTTCAGCCAGCGCCGGGGAGTTGATAGAGATTTTATCCGCCCCGAAGGAGAGGATGCGCGCCGCATCGTCGATGGATTTAATGCCACCGGCAACGCAGAACGGAATATCGATCACTTCCGCCACGCGAGATACCCAGCTTTTATCCACTACGCGGCCATCGCTGGAGGCGGTGATATCGTAGAACACCAGTTCATCTGCGCCTTCATCGGCATAGCGTTTTGCCAGCGGGACAATGTCGCCAATAATCTCGTGATTGCGAAACTGGACGCCTTTTACCACCTGCCCATCACGAACGTCCAGACAAGGAATTATGCGTTTTGCCAGCATTGAATGGCCTCCTCAACGGTGAACTTACCTTCCAGCAGGGCGCGTCCGACGATCACGCCGCGTACGCCGGTTCCACGCAGGGCTGCTACGTCCTCGATCCCGCCAATGCCGCCAGATGACTGGAATGCTACCTGCGGATATTTGGCGCACACTTCTTCATAAAGCGCGACGTTTGAGCCAGCCAGCGTGCCGTCGCGGGAGATATCGGTGCACAGCACGTGTTTCAGGCCGACGGGTAAATAGGTCTCAACCAGTTCTTCCAGAGAAACCCCGGAATCTTCCTGCCAGCCGCTAACCGCTACCTGTTTATTACCGCGCTTGTCAATACGAACGTCCAGCGCCAGTACCAGCGCGTCGGCGCCAAAACGGGCAAACCAGCTCTTGACTACCTCGGGGGATTTTACTGCCGTCGAACCTACCACCACGCGCGCCACCCCTGCGTCAAGCAGCGCCGCAACGTCCGATTCAGTGCGCACGCCACCGCCAACCTGTACCGGAACATTGACACCAGCGACCAGCGTTTTAATCAGTGGGATCTGCCGCTGCGCCGGGTCTTTCGCGCCAGTTAAATCAACCAGGTGCAGTACTTCGGCACCCTGAGCTGCGTAATCCTGTAAACGGGGGAGAGGATCGTTGCCATAATCACGTTGCGTTGCGTAATCGCCCTGATGAAGACGCACCACCGTGCCGTCGATTAAATCTAATGCCGGAATAATCATTACATCTCCAGAAAGTTTTTCAGCAACTGCGCCCCAGCCGCGCCCGAGCGTTCAGGGTGAAACTGCACGCCAAAGAAATTGTCCTTTTGTACTGCCGCGGTAAATGGTTCGCCGTAATGGCACTGGGCGATGGTCCACGGGTTCACCGGCATAGCATAGCTGTGTACAAAGTAGAAATATGCGCCATCTTCAATGCCCTGGAACAGACGATTTCCCGCCTGCGGATAGACGCGATTCCAGCCCATATGCGGCAGCGGCAGACCGAAATCGGTCATCTTCGGAACGTCCTGCTCAATAATGCCCAGCAGAGAGACACCGTTACTCTCTTCGCTGCGGCGGCCAAGCAGTTGCATGCCTAAGCAGATCCCCAGTACCGGTTGCGTACAGGCTTTAATCAGTTCAATCAGTTCACGCTCGTGCAACTGGTCCATAGCCGCCTGGGCGGTACCGACGCCCGGCAGAAACAGTTTATCGGCACGCAGCACCACGTCCGGGTCACGGCTGACAACCGGGTCGTATCCATGGCGCGCGACGGCGGATTTCACCGAGTGCAGATTGGCGCAGCCGGTATCAAGGATCACCACGTTCATTACAGCACTCCTTTTGAGGAGGGCAGCGTATCGCCTTCTACGCGAATAGCCTGACGCAGCGTACGACCAAAGGCTTTAAACAGGCTCTCCACACGGTGGTGGTCATTTTTCCCTTTGGTTTTCAGGTGCAAGGTGACACCCATGGTGTAAGAGAGTGAACGGAAGAAGTGTTCAATCATCTCTGTGCTCAGATCGCCAACGCGCTGGTAGGTAAACTCCGCGCGGTATTCCAGGTGCGGACGCCCCGAGATATCCAGCGCGCAACGTGCCAGGCACTCGTCCATCGGCAGCACAAAACCAAAACGGTTGATACCGCGTTTATCGCCTAATGCCAGCCTTAAGGCTTCACCCAGCGCCAGACCGGTATCTTCAACGGTGTGGTGATCGTCAATATACAGATCGCCTTTGACGGCAATCTCCATGCGAAAACCGCCGTGGGTGGCGATTTGATCCAGCATGTGGTCAAAGAAGCCAACGCCGGTATTGATTTTGCTACGGCCTTCGCGGTCCAGCCAGACTTTGACGTCAATCTGCGTCTCTTTGGTATTACGCTCAACGTGCGCGTAACGGTCTCGTTTGGTCAACTGCTCACCGATCATCGCCCAGTTCAGGGTGTCGCGGTGGTAGCGTAATCCGCTAATGCCCATGTTTTCTGCGAGCTGAATATCGGTCGCCCGATCACCAATGACGTAGCTGTTTGCCACATCCATGGCCTGTTCAACCAGATACTGCTCAACCAGTTTCACTTTTGGCTTACGGCAATCACACGCGTCCGCTGGCAGGTGCGGGCAGATCAGCACCTCATCAAATGCTACGCCCTGAGAGGTGAATATTTGCATCATCAGGTTATGCGGACCGTCAAAATCGGCCTGCGGGAAGCTCTGCGTACCGAGTCCATCCTGGTTAGTAATCATCACCAGCTTAAAGCCGGCTTTTTGCAGCTTCAGCAAAACGGGAACGACGTCCGGCTCGAAGGCGAGTTTGTCAAAGCGATCGACCTGAAAGTCACTTGGCGGTTCTGAAATCAGGGTTCCATCACGGTCAATAAAAAGATACTTCTGGCTCATACTTGCTCCGCACGTAAGGCGTCAATGACGCGCTGGCTCTCTTCGCGGGTTCCGACAGTAATTCGCAGACAGCCGCTTAATGAAGGTTGTTTATTCTGATCTCGTAAGATAATGCCCTGATCCCACAAAGATTTAAATACGCTGCTTGATGCGGTGAAGCGCGCCAGAACATAGTTGGTTTCAGAGTCGAAAACCTGCTCTACACAGCGAATGGTTTTCAGGTTCTCCACCAGATACTGACGCTCTAGCAGGATCTGCTCTACGCGTTGGCGCATGGCGGAAATCCCTTGTGGCGTCAGCGCCTGGGCGGCAATATCCGCTACCGGGGTAGAAAGCGGGTAGGGAGCAATCACCTTTAACAGCAGATTGATAACCTCTTCATTCGCCAGCGTAAATCCGCAGCGTAAACCGGCGAGAGCAAACGCTTTAGACAGCGTACGTAATACTGCCAGATGCGGATACTCAGACAGCCAGCCTGCCAGCGTGGCCTGAGGACAAAATTCAATATAGGCCTCATCAGCGACCACGATGGCTTTACCCTGCGTCATTTCGAGCAGTGAACGTAGGTCCTGCGGATTTATCAGCTGGCCGGTTGGGTTATTGGGGCTGCATACGTAGACCACTTTCACGCCATCAAGCTTGTCCGCGATGCCTTGTAAATCCAGCTGCCAGTTATCCAGGGTCGGGACGGTGCGGCATTCAACGCCAATCGTTTCGGCGCTGACGCTGTACATGCCGTAAGTCGGCGGACAGTAGAGAATGGCATCTTTACCGGGTTCGCAAAAAGCGCGCACCAGCAGTTCGATCCCTTCATCTGCGCCGCGGCTGACCAGCACCTGCTCTGGTTTGACGCCAGCATATTGCGCGTAATTCTCAATTACGGCTTTCGGCTGACACTCCGGATAGCGGTTCAGCGTCTGCTGGCGTAGCTGGAACTCAACGGCGGTTGGGTACTCATTCGCGTTGAGCCACACGTCCCCGTTACCGCCAAGACGACGGGCAGACTGATAGGGCGTTAACTCGCGAACATTCTTACGGGCTAAATCAGTGACGCTGAGAAAGTTGTCAGTGCTCATGCTTGCTCCTTCAGGGCGTTAACGCGCAGGGTGACGGCATTTTTGTGGGCAGTCAGTCGTTCAGCCGCGGCCAGTGTTTCAATGGTGGAGGCCAGGGCAGAGAAACCTTGGGGAGTTAATTCCTGTACCGTCATCCGTTTCTGGAAATCAGCCAGCCCAAGGCTTGAGCAGGTTGCGGTATAGCCGTAGGTCGGAAGAACGTGGTTGGTGCCGGAAGCATAGTCGCCAGCCGACTCAGGAGACCAGTCACCCAGGAAGACCGAACCAGCGCTGGTGATATCGTCAACCAGTTCACGCGCGTTACGGGTCTGAATAATCAGGTGCTCCGGGCCGTAGGCGTTAGAGATGGCCACGCATTGCTCAAGGTCTCTGGCGACGATCAGTCGACTGGCGGCGAGCGCCTGACGTGCGGTGTCGGCGCGGGAAAGCTCGGCAAGCTGGCGTTCAACGGCTTTAGCCACGCCTTCGGCAAGCGTAGCGTCTGGCGTCAGCAGGATAACCTGCGAGTCGGGGCCGTGTTCGGCCTGAGAGAGCAGGTCGGAAGCAACAAAGTCAGGCGTCGCGCCGCTGTCGGCAATAACCAGCACTTCAGACGGGCCCGCAGGCATGTCGATAGCCGCGCCGTCAAGACGTTGGCTGACCTGACGTTTGGCTTCGGTCACATACGCATTGCCTGGCCCGAAGATTTTATCGACCTTAGGAATAGATTTGGTACCCAGCGCCAGCGCGGCAATGGCCTGCGCGCCGCCCACGTTGAACACCTCTTTTACGCCACACAGTTGCGCGGCGTAGAGGATTTCATCGGCAATCGGCGGCGGTGAGCAGAGCACTACTTTTTTGCAGCCGGCGATACGCGCCGGGGTCGCCAGCATTAATACGGTCGAGAATAGCGGTGCCGATCCCCCAGGAATATACAGCCCCACGGAGGCGATAGGGCGAGTAACCTGCTGGCAGCGCACGCCAGGCTGAGTTTCAATATCCACCGGCGGCAGGATTTGCGCGGTGTGGAACGCATCAATATTACGCACCGCCGCCTGCATGGCTTGTTTCAGCTCGTCGCTCAGGCGGCTACTGGCTTGCTGAATTTCTTCTTCGGTGACGCGCAGCGCGCCGACCTCGGTTTTGTCAAACTTTGCACTGTATTCACGCAGCGCCCGGTCGCCGTTATTTTTGACGTTCTCAAGAATCTCGGCCACCGTACGGCTGATGCTTTCAGAGGCGGATATCGCCGGGCGCATCAGCAGTTCGCGCTGCTGCTCGGGGCTACAGCTATTCCAGTCGATCAGGGTATTGAAGCTCATGGCTATCACTCCATCATCTTCTCAATCGGCAGCACCAGAATTGAGCTGGCGCCGAGCGCTTTCAGTTTTTCCATCGTTTCCCAGAACAGGGTTTCGCTGCTGACCATGTGCATGGCTACGCGCTGTTGGTCACCTGCCAGTGGCAGAATGGTAGGGCGCTCAGCGCCAGGCAGCAGGGCGATGACTTCGTCCAGACGTTCGCTCGGCGCGTGCATCATGATGTATTTTGATTCACGTGCCTGAATAACCCCCTGAATACGGGTCAGCAGTTTGTCGATCAGTTGTTGCTTGGCTTCGGCCATTTCGCCGTCGCGCTGAATCAGGCAGGCTTTAGAGCGGTAAATCACTTCCACTTCACGCAGACCGTTGGCTTCAAGCGTGGCTCCGGTTGACACCAGATCGCAAATCGCATCAGCCAGACCTGCGCGGGGAGCGACTTCTACAGAGCCGTTTAACAGACAGGATTTAAACAACACTCCTTTTTGATCAAGATAACGTTTAAGCAGGTGTGGGTAAGAGGTAGCGATACGCTTACCGTTCAGCGCTGCCGGGCCATCCCAGGCTTCATCAACCGGGGTAGCCAGCGAAAGACGGCAGCCGCCGAAGTCCAGACGACGCAGGGTAAAATAGCGCGGATCTTCACCCTGTGCCCGGCGGTTGAGCAGTTCCTCTTCGAGAACGTTTTCCCCGATGATGCCGAGATCAACGACGCCGTCCATCACCAGACCCGGGATATCGTCATCACGCACGCGCAGAATATCGATCGGCATATTCTCAGCCATCGCGATCAGGCGCTGGGTGTGAAGATTAATTTTAATGCCGCAACGGGCCAGCAATTCGCGTGAATCATCGCTTAAACGACCTGATTTCTGCATAGCTATGCGTAAACGGGTGTTATCTAACATTCTTTATTCCTCGTTATCCTGTCTGAATCAGTTTGGGTCACGCACAAAAAAAAGCCCCCGGAAGAAATCTTCCGGGGGCTTTCTCATACGCTCATGCACCGCTGGAAGATTTAAATGTCTCCCAGCACACATCGCCTGAAAGACTAGTCAGGATGATGGTGATGATGGTGTTTGAATTGAGCGCGTGTCATAAATTTTCTCGATGAATGTTTATTCATTTGATGTCTTTTAACCTAAACCACTTTAGCTACGGAAAGCAAGGGCTTTTTTTGATCATTAATTCATTTCATATTGATACTATGAATTGTCAGCCACTGTGGGCTAGCGTAGCCTTGCGTTATAGGCCAAAAGTCAGGAGAGAAGGCATGAAAAAGGTCGCAATTGTCGGTTTAGGTTGGTTAGGCATGCCGTTAGCTATGTCGCTGGCGGCGAGAGGCTGGCAGGTTACCGGCAGCAAAACCACATTGGATGGGGTGGAAGCGGCCCGCATGAGTGGTATAGAGAGCTACTCGCTGCGCCTGGAGCCTGAACTGGTTTGTGAGACAGACGATCTCGACGCACTGATGGACGCCGACGCGCTGGTTATTACGCTACCTGCGCGCCGTAGCGGTCCGGGGGAGACATTTTACCTGCAGGCTATGCAGGAGCTGGTCGACAGTGCGCTGGCGTACCGTATCCCGCGGATTATTTTTACCAGTTCGACGTCGGTCTATGGCGATGCACAAGGCATCGTGAAAGAAGGGACTCAGCGTAACCCGGTCACGGCAAGTGGTCGCGTTTTGAAAGAACTTGAAGACTGGTTGCACAATTTACCCGGCACTTCGGTGGATATTTTGCGCCTGGCCGGACTTGTCGGCCCGGGAAGACATCCCGGTCGTTTTTTCGCTGGCAAGACAGCGCCAGATGGACACCATGGCGTCAATCTGGTGCATCTGGATGATGTGGTTGCCGCCATCTCTTTGCTGCTGCAAGCGCCAAAAGGGGGACACATCTATAATATATGTGCGCCTATGCATCCGGCGCGCAATGTGTTCTATCCACAGATGGCCCGCCAGTTGGGGATGGAGCCGCCGGAATTTCGTGGCAATGAGGATAACGGTAAAGGTAAAGTCATTGATGGCAACCGTATTTGTAACGAGCTTGGGTTTGAGTACCAGTATCCTGACCCGCTGGTGATGCCGATGGAGTGACAGACCAGCAGAGTGCCGCTGATACCGCCAGGGGGCGAGTATGAAACCACTGCTGGACGTTCTTATCATCCTCGATGCGTTGGAAAAAGAGGGCAGTTTCGCAGCGGCGTCGGCAAAATTGTTTAAGACGCCGTCTGCGCTTAGCTACACCGTCCATAAGCTGGAAAGCGATCTTAATATTCAGCTACTCGATCGCAGCGGACATCGGGCTAAGTTTACCCGTACCGGGCAGATGCTGCTGGAAAAGGGGCGGGAGGTGTTGCACACCGTCCGCGAACTCGAAAAGCAGGCGATTAAACTTCACGAAGGCTGGGAGAATGAACTGGTTATTGGCGTAGATGATACGTTTCCCTTTTCGCTGCTGGCCCCACTCATCGAATCTTTCTATCAACACCACAGTGTGACGCGCCTGAAATTTATCAATGGCGTGCTGGGCGGCTCCTGGGATGCCCTCACTCAGGGGCGGGCGGATATTATTGTCGGCGCCACGCATGAGCCGCCTGCAGCGAGCGAATTTGGCTTTGCGCAGCTAGGGGTTCTGGAGCAGGTGTTTGTGGTTGCGTCGCATCATCCGCTGGCGCAGGAACAGGAGCCGTTGAATCGTCGCACTATTCGGCGTTTTCGCGCGATTGTGGTGGGCGACAATGCACAGCATGCCAACGTCTCCGGCTCCCAGGTGCTTGACGATCAGGAAGCCATCACCGTTTTTGACTTCAAAACCAAGCTGGAACTGCAAATCAGTGGTCTGGGATGCGGCTATATTCCGCGCTACCTGGCACAGCGATTTCTGGAGAGTGGCGCTCTGATTGAGAAAAAGGTGGTCGCACAAATTATCTTTGAACCCGTGTGGATAGGTTGGAATGAACAGACTGCCGGGTTGGCCAGTGCCTGGTGGCGGGATGAGATTTTAGCAAATAGTGCTATTGCGGGGATGTATGTTAAAACGGCTGCTGATAAATCAATCAGTTAAGAAAAAATATTCTTTTGTAGTAGCTTCAATCTCTTGTTATTTCTCTCCAAATTAGTGCAAAATACGCCGCTTGCAAAAAATGACATTAACCGACGTTTTAATACGCGTCGGTTATTTTTTTGCATCAAACCAATCATTCATAAAAGAGGCCGGGCTTCGTACCGGATAGATACTTACTTAAAAATCGACAGTTGTTGTCGCTGAGGATTAACAAAAAATGGGGCAATTTTTTGCTTACGCGACGGTTTTCGCCGTAATGGGGGATAACCATGTCGCATAACGCTACTCCAAACACCTCTCGCGTGGAATTACGTAAAACGCTTACGCTGGTTCCGGTTGTCATGATGGGCCTTGCCTATATGCAGCCGATGACGCTGTTCGATACATTCGGTATCGTATCAGGAATGACCGATGGTCACGTCCCGACAGCTTACGCCTTTGCACTGATCGCCATCCTCTTTACCGCACTGAGCTACGGTAAACTGGTGCGTCGCTATCCGTCTGCAGGCTCTGCCTACACTTACGCCCAGAAATCCATTAGCCCGACCGTTGGCTTTATGGTGGGTTGGTCATCACTGCTGGACTACCTGTTCGCACCGATGATCAACATTCTGTTGGCGAAAATTTATTTTGAAGCTCTGGTGCCGTCGATACCGTCATGGATATTCGTGGTGGCGCTGGTGGCCTTTATGACTGCCTTTAACCTGCGCAGCCTGAAATCTGTTGCGAATTTCAACACCGTCATCGTGTTGTTGCAGGTGGTGCTGATTGCAGTGATCCTCGGCATGGTCGTTTATGGCGTGTTCGAAGGGGAAGGTGCCGGTACGCTGGCGAGCAGCCGTCCGTTCTGGTCAGGTGATGCGCATGTGATCCCGATGATCACGGGAGCGACTATCCTGTGCTTCTCGTTCACCGGTTTTGACGGTATCAGCAACCTGTCTGAAGAAACCAAAGACGCTGAACGTGTGATCCCGCGGGCGATTTTCCTGACCGCGCTGATTGGTGGCCTGATCTTTATCGTCTCCACCTATCTGTTGCAGCTGTACTTCCCGGATATCTCACGCTTCAAGGATCCGGACGCTTCGCAGCCGGAAATCATGCTGTATGTCGCTGGTAAGTTCTTCCAGGTCGGCGCGCTGATTTTCTCTACCATTACCGTACTGGCGTCAGGTATGGCGGCGCATGCAGGCGTAGCGCGTCTGATGTATGTGATGGGGCGTGACGGTGTGTTCCCGAAAAGTTTCTTCGGTTATGTCCACCCGAAATGGCGTACTCCGTCCATGAACATCATTCTGGTTGGTGCGATTGCTCTGCTGGCAATTAACTTCGACCTGGTGATGGCGACGGCGCTGATTAACTTCGGTGCGCTGGTGGCGTTTACCTTCGTTAACCTGTCGGTGATCTCCCAGTTCTGGATCCGTGAGAAGCGTAACAAGACGCTGAAAGACCACTTCCAGTATCTGTTCCTGCCAATGTGCGGTGCGCTGACCGTTGGTGCGCTGTGGGTGAACCTGGAAGAGAGCTCAATGGTTCTGGGTCTGATCTGGGCCGCTATTGGTCTGATTTACCTGGCTTGCGTGACCAAAAGCTTCCGTAACCCGGTGCCACAGTACGACGAAGATATCGCGTAATAACTGTATTTAGATAAAAAAACCGGAGACATGTTCTCCGGTTTTTTTATACGTGGGAGTTATACAATCTCTTGCGCATACTGCCAGAGTGACTTCAGCAGCATCAGTTTCTCTTTGTTATCTGCATATTGCTGGCTCAGCATCTGCAATTCATTGGCGTAATTTTGCAAAAACTCCGGCGTGAATATTTGACGACGATGGTCCAGCCAGCGCTGCTGTTCGGCTTCATCCAGCGTTCCAGGGAAGTTACGTGCGCGGTAGTTAAACAGCAGCTTTTCAATGCGCTTATCGACAAAGGAGATATCCAGCGCCGGTAAATTGCGCGGCTCAGTTTCCAGGACGATTTTCATCGCGGCACGGTCAGCATCGCTGAAAAAACCATTGTACAACTGTGCGTCTACGTTATCTGATGGCGTAAAGGGTTCCGCATCGGCGAAGATGGCCACCACTTTGTCGCGAACCTGCGGGTTTTCGCGCAGTATTTTGAGATTATCCAGACAATGCTGGCGGTTAATGCCAAGGCGATCGGCATCTTCCGGGCGCAAGGTATTCGCCTGTGCCAGTACCGGGCATTTGTTGATGTGCACCAGTTTAACCGGCACGGCTGGGTTATCTCCCAGATCAGCTTTAGCAGTGTAGAGCCGCTCACGCAGCGCGTCGCTGTCCAGTTCGAGCAGCGGTGAAATATCACCGGCTAAGTCGACCATAATCACCGCGTTGCGATTCTCAGGATGCCAGGCTAATGGCGCCACCCAACTGGTGTTGCCGCGCCATGCGCCGAACATCCCCGAAACATGGACCAGCGGCTTCATTTGCGGGACATCAATCAGTGCGGCCAGCTTGTGCTTATTGCGATGGCTGTAGAGATAATCAAACAGGCGCGGCTGGCGCGACTTCACTAATTGCGCCATGGCAATTGTGGCGTATACATCGGCCATCGCATCGTGGGCATTGGCATGTTCAATACCGTTGGCTTTGGTCAAATGCTCCAGGCGAAAGCTGGGTAAGCCGTCGTCGTTTTCCGGCCAGTTAATTCCTTCAGGACGCAGGGCATAACAGGCGCGCATCACATCCAGCAGATCCCAGCGTGAATTATCGTGCTGCCAGCTCCAGGCGTAGGGATCGTAGAAATTGCGATACAGGATGTTGCGCGTCACTTCATCATCGAAGCGCACGTTGTTATAGCCCAGGATACAGGTTTTCGGCACGGTGAACAGGGCGTGGATGCGCGCAGCAAAAGCGGCTTCATTTTCTCCTTTTTCACGCGCTTCCTGCGGTGTGATACCGGTTATCAGCACCGCCTCAGGCTGCGGCAGATAGTCGTCTGCGGGTTTGCAATAAAAGACTTCAGGTTCACCGATGATGTTGAAATCGCTATCTGTGCGGATAGCCGCAAATTGCGCGGGTCTGTCCAGCGCCGGATGGGTACCAAAGGTCTCGTAATCGTGAAAGAGAAAACCAGGTTGCTGCTTGCCGTCATTCATTGTTCAGTTATGTCCGGGATCAATTTAGCGCTCGTCCAAGAATACCAAAAAATAGCGAGGTAATCAGCAAAGCGATTATCAATGCTGAATGATGTACGCAATAAAATTGAGATGAACAGGATTTAATAGAATTGATTAATAAATTTTGCACTGTTAAGGGACATTACTGGAATAAATTTTCTGAAATCTATGAGCTGATAAATAATATAAATGAGAACCATTATTGTTATTTAGTGCTGATTTGTTGTGTTCTGGAAATTTTAAAATTCTTTTATAAACAATGGTTTTTTATTTTGGCGGTTAACTGCTCTATATTCTAATGAAATGTGAGTGAGGTTAAAAATTAATAATTTAAACACCATATAATAATTGGATATATCTAATAACAGGAGGTTATATGAGCATTAGTCGGCGTAATTTTTTGCGAGGAGTGGGTATCGGTTGCTCGGCCTGCGCGATAGGCAGTTTTCCGCCTGGCGCACTGGCGCGAAATTCTCCAGAGAGCATTAAGGGGAAAACATCCCTGACGCCAAGCTTGTGCGAAATGTGTTCTTATCGTTGCCCAATACAGGCACAGGTAATTAATAACAAGACAGTTTTTATTCAGGGGAACCCTAATGCGCCTCAACAAGGCACGCGTGTCTGCGCGCGCGGAGGCAGTGGTGTTAGCCTGGTCAACGACCCGCACCGTATTGTTAAACCCATGAAACGCACAGGGCCTCGCGGCAGCGGAGAATGGCAGGTTATTAGTTGGGAACAGGCTTACAAAGAAATTGCCGAAAAAATGACGGCAATAAAAGCGCAGCATGGTCCTCAGGGGGTCGTATTCTCTTCCAAATCCGGTTCGCTTTCGGGTCATTTATTTCAGCTGGCAACGGCGTTTGGATCGCCAAACACCTTTACGCATGCGTCGACATGCCCCGCCGGAAAATCGATTGCCGCCAAAGTGATGATGGGTGGCGATTTGGCTATGGATATCGCCAATACCCGTTATATGGTCTCTTTTGGCCACAATCTCTATGAAGGTATTGAGGTTGCCGAAACGCATGAACTGATGACCGCGCAGGAAAAGGGCGCAAAAATGGTCAGCTTCGATCCCCGTTTGTCAGTTTTCTCCAGCAAGGCGGATGAATGGCATGCGCTCAAGCCGGGCGGCGACTTGCCGGTGTTAATGGCCATGTGTCACGTCATGATTAATGAACATCTGTATGACGCGGACTTCGTTGCACGCTACACCACAGGGTTTGACCAACTGGCAGAAGCAGTACAAGAGACCACGCCGGAATGGGCGCAAAAGCAGGCTGACGTGCCTGCTGATGTCATTGTTCGGGTCACCCGCGAAATGGCCGCCTGTGCGCCTCATGCTATCGTCAGCCCTGGCCATCGCGCGACGTTTTCGCAAGAAGAAATTGATATGCGGCGTATGATTTTCACCCTCAATGCGCTGCTGGGAAATATTGAGCGTGAAGGCGGCTTGTACCAGAAAAAAGCCGCGGCAACCTACAATAAGCTGGCCGGAGAGAAGGTCGCTCCGGTGCTGGCAAAACCTGATGCCAAATTGCCCAAGCCAACGGCGCAGCGCATCGATTTGGTTGCCCCACAATTCAAGTACATCGCGGCGGGCGGCGGCGTGGTGCAAAGCATCATCGATGCCGTGTTAAACCAGACGCCGTATCCGGTGAAGGGATGGATTATGTCCCGCCACAATCCTTTCCAAACCGTGACCTGCCGACCTGATCTGGTCAAAACCGTCGAACAACTCGATCTGGTGGTCAGTTGCGATGTCTATTTAAGCGAAAGCGCGGCATATGCCGATTATCTGTTACCCGAATGCACCTACCTTGAACGTGATGAAGAAGTCTCTGACATGTCGGTCGGGCCTGAATCCGGCCTATGCCCTGCGCCAGCAGGTTGTAGAGCCGATTGGGGATGCGCGTCCGAGCTGGCAAATCTGGAAAGAACTGGCCGTGCAGTTAGGCCTTGGGCAGTTCTACCCCTGGCAGGATATGCAGACACGGCAGTTGTACCAGCTTAATGGCGATCATGCGCTTTCCGCTGAACTGCGTCAGAAAGGATATCGGGAGTGGGGGATTCCGCTGCTGCTGCGGGAACCTGAAGCGGTGCGTCAGTTTGTGGCGCGTTATCCGGGCGCAGTGGCGGTTGACGGCGACGGTACCTATGGCGAGCAACTGCGCTTTAAATCCCCGTCTGGAAAAATTGAACTCTACTCTGAAGAGCTGGAAGCACTTTTGCCTGGCTACGGTATTCCGCGCGCCCGCAATTTTGCCCTCAAAGGCGACAATGAACTCTATTTTATTCAGGGAAAAGTGGCGGTGCATACAAACGGCGCGACGCAATATGTACCACTGCTGAGTGAGCTGATGTGGGATAACGCGGTGTGGATCCACCCGCAAACGGCCCGTGAAAAAGGCATCAAAAACGGCGATGAGATTTGGCTGGAAAATGCGACCGGTAAGGAAAAAGGCAAAGCGCTGGTTACTGCCGGAATACGACCCGATACGCTGTTCGTTTATATGGGATTTGGCGCCAAGGCGGGAGCTAAAACCGCGGCGACGACGCACGGTATTCACTGCGGTAATTTGCTTCCGCATGTTACCAGTCCGGTTTCCGGTACGGTGGTGCACACCGCTGGCGTCACGCTTCGTCGGGCATGAGAAAGGAGAACATCATGAATCAATCAACAAACCCTTATGTCATGCTGCATGACGAGAAACGCTGTATTGGCTGCCAGGCGTGTACGGTTGCCTGCAAGGTACTGAATGACGTGCCGGAGGGATTTAGTCGCCTACAAGTGCAGATCCGTTCCCCCGAACATGAACCCGAGGTGCTGTCCCACTTCCAGTTTGTTCGCGTTTCCTGTCAGCATTGTGAAGATGCGCCGTGCGTCAGCGTCTGTCCTACCGGTGCTTCATTTCGTGACGAAAATGGCATTGTACAAGTGGATAAGTCTCGCTGTATTGGTTGTGACTACTGCGTTGCCGCTTGCCCGTTCCATGTCCGCTACCTCAACCCACAAACGGGGATTGCCGACAAATGTAACTTCTGCGCCGATACTCGCTTGGAGGTCGGACAATCGCCAGCCTGCGTTTCCGTTTGTCCGACGGATGCGCTGAAATTTGGTCGTCGCGATGACCCGGAAATTCAGCACTGGATTAATCAAAAAGAGGTTTATCGCCAGCAGGATACGCGTAGCGGCCCGGTAAGCGTCTATCGGCGTAAAGAGATCCATCAGGAGGGTAATGTATGAATTCTATCTGGGGAGCAGAGCTTAACTATGCGCCGGACTACTGGCCGCTGTGGCTCATTTATGCAGGCGTTATTATTGTGCTGATGATTGCGGGCCTGGTAACGCACGCGCTGTTACGTCGGATGCTGGCGCCCAAAACGGCAACCGGGGAAGAGCATCGGGACTACCTCTATTCGCTGGCGGTCCGCCGCTGGCACTGGGGTAATGCGCTGCTCTTTATCCTGCTTCTGCTGAGCGGCCTGTTTGGCCACTTTTCTGTCGGACCGGTGGCCTTAATGGTGCAGGTACATACCTGGTGTGGCTTCGCATTGCTGGCCTTCTGGATTGGCTTTGTGTTAATAAACGCAACCAGCGGCAACGGCTGCCATTATCGCGTGAAATTTAGCGGGTTGATATCACGCTGCCTGCTGCAAACGCGCTTTTATCTGTATGGCATTATGAAAGGTGAGCCGCACCCGTTTGCCGCAACGGCAGAGGACAAATTTAACCCGCTGCAACAGCTGGCCTACCTGGCCATCATGTACGCACTGGTTCCACTACTGATCATCACCGGGTTGCTATGTCTCTACCCGCAGGTGGTAGGGGCGGGGCCGGTGATGCTGGTGCTGCATATGGCGTTAGCGATTGTGGGCTTACTGTTCATCTGCGCGCATATTTACCTGTGCACGCTGGGTGACACGCCAGGGCAAATTTTTCGCAGTATGATCGATGGTTATCACCGCCATCGCAGTCATCACGCAGAGACCGCGCCGCGTAAAGGGTAGTTCCTGCGAGGTTTGTCTCTGAAACCCTTTCCTGATAGCAAGAAAATGTGCCTTATGTCACATTTTCTTGCAATTTATCCATGTTTGTTCGACAGAACTTCCGTAAAAAGAACGGCTATTTCTCCCTTTCCTGAGGACATGCTGTTGAAACGCCGTTTGTTTATTGCCGCTTCACTATTAACGATGAGTTTTTCGCCCGCCTGGGCGAGCGATGCCGTGAGCTTCGCCCCACAACCTCCTGCGATTACTGCCGGGGCATGGGTGTTAATGGATTACACCACGGGCCAAATCCTGACAGCCGGTAATGAACACCAGCGGCGCAATCCTGCCAGCCTGACGAAACTGATGACTGGCTATGTTGTCGATCGCGCAATTGACAGCAAGCGTATTAGTCCGACAGATATTGTGACCGTCGGGCGCGATGCATGGGCAAAAGATAATCCGGTATTTGTCGGTTCATCCTTGATGTTCCTGAAAGAAGGGGATCGCGTTTCGGTACGCGACCTCAGCCGTGGGTTAATTGTTGATTCCGGTAATGATGCCTGCGTGGCACTGGCGGATTACATCGCTGGAGGGCAGCCGCAGTTTGTCGCGATGATGAACAACTATGCGCAAAAACTGAACCTGCAGGACACCCATTTTGAAACGGTACATGGTCTGGATGCGCCGGGTCAGCATAGCTCCGCGTACGACCTGGCCGTGCTGTCCCGCGCTATCATCCACGGGGAACCGGATTTCTACCATATGTACAGTGAGAAAAGCCTTACCTGGAACGGCATCACACAGCAAAACCGTAACGGTTTGTTGTGGGATAAAACCATGAACGTAGATGGCCTGAAGACAGGGCATACGTCCGGTGCCGGGTTTAACCTGATTGCTTCCGCCGTCGATGGTCAGCGCCGCCTGATTGCGGTGGTGATGGGCGCGGAGAGTGCGAAAGGGCGCGAAGATCAGGCGCGTAAACTGCTGCAATGGGGGCAACACAACTTCGATACAGTGCAGGTTTTGCGTAGCGGTAAGCAGGTTGGCACTGAACGGATCTGGTATGGCGATAAAGAAAAAATCAGCCTCGGAACCGAGCAGGATTTCTGGATGGCCCTGCCTAAAGCAGAAGTCCCTAACATCAAAGCAAAATATGTCCTTGATAAGAAAGAGCTGGTTGCTCCCATCGCTGCACATCAACGTGTGGGGGAAATTGAACTCTACGATCGGGATAAGCTGGTGGCGCATTGGCCTCTGGTTACGCTGGAATCCGTCGGCGAAGGCGGCGTTTTCTCGCGCCTGAGCGATTATTTCCACCACAAGGCGTAGATTTTCCTGATGCGTCTGACTGGCAAGAGTGCGAATCTGCTCACATAATAATCACTATTTCCTTGTGGCCGACATAGCCAGAAATTACACTGTATATAAATACAGTGTAACGGTGGAGGTTGTATGGAGTACGAGATAAAGCTGGTCGAAAAACGCATGATTGCCGGTTTCCATATGGTTGGACCGTGGGAACAAACGGTGAAGCAGGGGTTTGAGCAATTAATGAAGTGGGTCGACGGTAAACAGATTGTGCCGTTGGAATGGATTGCTGTTTATTACGACAACCCTGATGTTGTTCCTGCGGAAAAACTGCGCTGTGATACCGTGGTTTCTGTGCCTCAAGGTTTTGAAATCCCGGAAAACAGCGAAGGGGTGATCCTCACCGAACTGGCGGGTGGCGACTATGCTGTCGCCGTTGCGCGCGTTGAGAATCACGATTTTGCGACGCCTTGGTATCAGTTCTTCGAGCGCCTGTTGCAGGATACGACTTATGCGATAGCCGCTAAACCCTGCTTTGAAGTTTATATGAACAATGGCATGGAGGACGGTTACTGGGACATTGAAATGTACGTGCCAGTGCAGACGAAGTAACTGTTTGGGGTGTAAATCAGGATGATCTTTTCACGCTAAAAACAGGTACAATTCGCTTCTTTGCTATTCCCTGACGGAGTGCATGAGTGCGTGCAGACAAATCGCTGAGTCCTTTTGAAATTCGTTTGTATCGTCATTATCGTGTGGTGCATGGTATTCGCATTGCGCTGGCGTTTCTCCTTACTTTTCTGTTGGTACGCCTGTTAAACATTCCCGAAGGTACATGGCCTCTGATCACGCTGGTGGTGATCATGGGGCCAATATCTTTTTGGGGTAACGTTGTTCCCAGGGCCTTTGAACGTATAGGCGGCACGATCCTGGGCTCGGTCCTGGGACTGGTTGCTCTGCGTCTGGAACTCTTCTCGCTGCCGTTAATGCTGATATGGTGCGCGGTAGCGATGTTTCTCTGCGGCTGGCTGGCGCTGGGTAAAAGGCCGTACCAGGCGCTGCTGATTGGCATAACGCTTGCGGTGGTCGTGGGTGCGCCTGCCGGAGATATGAATACCGCGTTATGGCGCGGTGGTGATGTTATTCTGGGGTCGTTACTGGCGATGCTGTTTACCGGCATCTGGCCGCAGCGGGCATTTATACACTGGCGTATCCAACTGGCGCATTGTGTCACGGGGTACAATCGGGTGTATCAGGCCGCGCTATCCCCCAATCTGCTCGAGCAACCGCGGCTGGAAAAGCATTTACAACAACTGTTGAGCGACGTTGTCAAAATGCGTGGGCTCATCGCTCCTGCCAGCAAGGAAACCCGCATTCAAAAATCGATCTTTGAGGCTATTCAGACGGTGAATCGCAATCTGGTCTGCATGCTCGAGCTGCAAATTAATGCGCTGTGGGCCAGCCGTACCAGCCACTTTGTCATGTTGAATGCGCATACTCTGCGTGAAACTCAGCTCAGGACCCAGCAGGCACTACTGACAATAACCCACGCCTTGTATGAAGGTAATCCGCAGCCGGTGCTTGCCAATACGGAAAAGCTCAATGACACCGTGGCAGAGCTGCGTCAGCTTATTGCTGAGCATAAAGGCGATAATGTCGCAGAAACGCCCATTCACGGCTACGTTTGGTTGAACATGGAGATGGCTCGACAGCTGGAGTTACTCTCACATTTAATCTGTCGCGCACTGCGCAAATAAAGAGCAGATGAGGGGATTGGTTCTACTGCTGCTTCGATTCAGCAAAGATTAGAGGTATGATACTGAAAAAGGCTAAAACCATTGGTAACTGCAATGGCTTTACCCTCGATAACTCAGGTTTCAACCATGCATTGTCGATGCAGATGCAACTTGAAGTATGGCGGGCATGAAAGTAATGTTGACCCACTTTAGCCGTTGTTTTAACGAATCCGAATCTCACATTATCAGGGGTGTAAAAATGGAAACTACCAAGCCTTCTTTCCAGGACGTGCTGGAATTTGTTCGTCTGTTCCGTCGTAAAAACAAACTGCAACGTGAAATCCAGGACGTTGAGAAAAAGATCCGTGACAACCAGAAACGCGTTCTGCTGTTGGACAACCTGAGCGACTACATCAAGCCTGGTATGAGCGTGGAAGCGATTCAGGGCATCATTGCCAGCATGAAAAGCGATTATGAAGATCGTGTTGATGACTACATCATCAAAAACGCAGAGATCTCTAAAGAACGCCGCGATATCTCTAAAAAGCTGAAAGCCATGGGCGAAGTGAAAAACGGCGAAGCGAAAGCCGAGTAACGATTTTATGCTTGTCCGGGTCGCTGCCGTGCGGCGACCCTTATTGCAGTTCGACCCCGCCTGTTACCATGCGTAACAAATGCTGTTCTGGCCAGTGAATCGTAAGTTTTTTCTGCGTCAGCATCCATTTAATGTAATCCACATCATGACGATTTCTGTCCAGCATCAGTCCAACTACGCTGCCGCTGTGCGCGACGTTGACGCCGTATAAATCACATTCTTCCACCAGTGCTAATAGTGAATCAAAATCCGGCTTTGGTAACAGCAGTTGGCTGGCGATTGCGCTAAGCGTAGCCGCTTCTCCCAACCGGTAAGGATTTTGGCTAATACAGGCTTCCTGTACTTTTTCCCATGCCCGTTGGAGGGCCGCAGCTCCCGCCTGCAAGCCGGAATGACGTGGAATACGGTGATAATCCGCGGTACGCAATGTTTCAGGGCTTTCGAGAACCAGCAGATCGAGTTGAGGCTGAGCTTCACAACCAATTTGCGTGGAAGCGTTGTTATGATCGAAAAGGGTTAGCTTACGAAAAACGGTGCTGTCGGTTGGCTCCAGCGAAACGCAAAGCTGTGCCAGTGTTGGCTCGTCCAGTTGATGGCCCAGATAATGCGCTGCGGCGATGGCCGTGGCGGCAATATCCGCAGTGCTGCTGGCCATTCCTTTCGCGATGGGAATGGTTGACTGAACATCTATCCGGATATCCTGACTGAGATGCGCCGGGTACTGCCAGTGCTGTAATAACCTGTCAACCATTGCCCGAGAAAGTGGACGTTCATCTGTCAGCGGTGAGCCTGAAGTGACCTCAACGGTGCTATACCATTCGACCGGGCAGGAGACCAGCTTCTCACTGCCCAGAATCCAGCCCTGGATAAGTTCTCCGCACGATGCGGGACATTGCGCAACAGCCACGTCTTCACCTTTGTGTTCAGCAATCCTCGGCGCATAGTGTCATGGCGATCGCGCTATTACCATGATTTGCCGCAATTTGCGGTGCGGCAATATCAGGCGGGAATGCCCAATGTCACAGTTTCTGATATCGCTAAACGCATAACGTCCTGGGCTATCATCAGCTCTTCATTGGTATTAATCACCGCCACTTTAACCACCGCATTTTCCGTTTGAATAAAGGTGGCGTTACGCTGATTTTTTTCTTCATCAACGGCCAGACCTAAGAAATTCAGGTTGTGGCAAATCGCGGCGCGAGCACGCGCTGAATTTTCACCAATTCCCCCGGTAAACACCAGCGCATCCAGACCGCCCATCTGCATAATATAGCTGCCAATAGTGGCGCGAATCCGCTCGGCAAAAAGCGTCAACGCCAGTGCTGCCTGGTGATTGCCCGTATCTGCGGCATGTTCAACGTCCCGGTAGTCGGGTGAAACACCAGAAACTCCGAGTAATCCGGACTCATTGTTGAGCAATTGGTTGAGCTGCTGCGGGGTTTTGCCTTCACGCAGGGCAATCCACGGCAGAATGGATGGATCAATATCGCCACTTCGCGTGCCCATCATTACGCCAGACTGCGGCGTAAAACCCATGGAGGTATTCACCGAGTGTCCGCCTTTGATAGCGCAGATGCTGCTGCCGTTGCCCAGATGACAACAAACAACCCGCAGGGCGCTGAGCGGCACGCCCAGCTTTTCAGCAAGCTGAGCGCTGACATACTTGTGGCTGGTACCATGAAAACCATAACGACGAATACCCAGCTCTGAGTAGTAGCGCCAGGGCAGGGGATAAATGAAAGAAGGCTCATCAAGGGTCTGATGAAAAGCCGTGTCAAAAACCGCAACGGCTGGCGTTTTCGGCAGTAGCTGGCGAAATATCGCAATCCCCAACGCATTAACCGGGTTATGAAGCGGTGCCAGTTCCGCAAGGCGTTCGATTTCCGCCAGTGTATCATCGGTTACCCGTGCGGAATCTTTGAAGGATTCTCCACCGTGTGCGACGCGATGGCCTACGCCGTCGATCTCTTCCAGACTGCTGATAATATTGTGACTGAGCAGTTTTTCCAGTAGCAGCGTTACTGCTTCACGGTGATCGGCTACGGGCAAAGTCTCCTGCCATTTTTGCGCTGGTGCTTTTAGGGTGACCTGCGCATCAGACATACCGATACGCTCGATCAGTCCCTGGCAAATCATTTCACCCTGCGGCATCGCCAGGAGCTGAAACTTAAGCGAGGAACTGCCTGCATTAATGGCCATTATTTTGTGAGACATGAAGGTTCCTTTGCATTCAGAAAAATGAACATCTCATCGACCCCGGTATTCTCCAGCGCGCTGGTGACAAATACTTTTTGCGCGCCAGCCTGAACTAACCAACTCTCCACGAGAGAAATACGCTGCGGGATGGCTAAATCGGCTTTGGTGACGAGGCCGATAACGGGTCGGTTCATCGGGCCAGTAAAACCTGGAGAAAAAGGTGACCACGGCGCGTCAGCATTGAGAACCAGCGCGATGATGTCTGCTTCACAGGCGCTGGCCAGCAGTGCGCTGTACAGGCAGCGGTTTTCGAGATATTCACCCGGTGTGTCTATCGTTGTGGGAGACCAGACAATGGCCTGGGTCTTCTGATAGTGAAGCGCCTCTCCCCGCATGCACTGCGTGAGTGACGTTTTACCGCACTGGCTGGGGCCAATTAGCATTATGCGTTTCATGAGATTATGTCCGGGTGATGGGACAGGCGGTAAAACGCATCATTTCGCCCAGCGTCCGGGTTACCTGTTTCAGCGCGTACTCAACGGCGGAAACATCGCCCGTCAGTACCACAGCGCCGGTAAAACGGTCGAGAAAACCAATCTCTACCGCCCCGGATTTCGTGGCGATATCACAGGCGATGATTGAGGCTTCGCTGGGGGTAATCGTCAGAATACCGATTGCGGAAACCGACTCTGGTAATCCCAGTTTCTTGAACAAATCTTTACCCGGATTAGCGATAAGATGCGCCAGCGTAACCTGCTTGCCAGGAACATATTCCTGAATCATACGATCCGTGGTGGGTTGTCTTTCCATTATCCCTCCACCATCTGTCGCCACATGCTTTCATGCGGACGAGGGATGACCGAACGGTAAACCAACAGACCTTTTTCACCTGCACTTTCACTGGCAACTGTCACTGCGTTATTCACATCAGACACATCGCCAGCGACAACCATGTAGCACTTGCCGCCAATACCAAATGCCATATGGACGCGTACCAGCGTGACATTGGAGGCTTTAACCGCACGGTCGGCGGCGCAGATGCAGGCCGCAACGCTCCATGTTTCAACAATGCCAACGGCCTGACGCTTATCCACGCTGTTAAGTCCACTGATCGCAGGAAGTACGCTGGCGTGAATGTTGGGTAGTACCAGACTATCAACGAGCATATCGCCAGCAAGAGAAGTTCCGGTGGCGATCGCCTGTTGTATTGCGCCTACGTCACCACCGAGCATAAGCAGAAATTTGCCCGGGCAGATGGTCTTGCTGACCAGTAAATTCACATTCGCGCTTTTTAACATGGCATCGCCAGCTTCCATTCCTTTGGCAATGCTGGTGAGTTCTAAAATCCCTATGGCCTGAGACATGATTAACCTCTTATTACCGTGATGGATTGCTCAGTAATTTCGCTGACAATACCGTCAATACTGGCGTGGACAGGTGCGCCTAATACACCGGACGGCACATCGGCAACGCATTGACCGCGAACAACGTGTTCGCCCTGCAGTACACATGGGATGGCGCTGGCACCAATATGCTGGCGTAGCAACAGCGTCGTTTTATCTGTGGGATAATCAGTCTCAGCCAGTGGCGCATCGTGATACCAGTCGCTAAGGCCCAGTTTGGTAATAAGGCGCTTCACCGGAATAAGCCGATACTTCGCCATTTCATCCTCAGGATTTAACGGCCCTTCATAACGATGGTTGAGCGCCCGTAGCTCGCGTTTAAGCATGCGGTTAATTCGCATCGGTGAAATCCCAACCGGACAGGCTACGCTTTCACATACATTGCATTCTGAACAGGTCAGGGCCGTGAGCAGTAACTGCGGTGTGGCCGCCTGCTGATAATTAACCGCGCGAACCAGCAGGTGCGGCGATAATTCATGGCCGATCAAATGTCTTGGGCACAAATCCGTACACAACCGACACTGCTCGCAAACGGTTTTTGCGACGGAAAGCACGGTGCGTTCATCCTGCATCCGCCGCTGAATCAACGCATGAGACTTTGGTAAAACCAGCAGTCCCCCGGTGGTTTTGCTGACTGGGGTATCCAGTGAGGTAATCAGGCCGCCCATCATCGGACCACCGTTAATAAAACCGGGATCGTCAACGGTAGCACCACCTGCCAACGCCAGAACCTCACGTAAAGACATTCCGATAGGGACGGTAAGAGTGATTGGTCTGGCGACCGCGCCGTTAACGGTCAGGGTACGACGCGTAACCGGGTATTGCTGCTCAACGGCTCTGGCGATATTGAGTACAGTCTGGACGTTATTGACCACCACGCCGACGCTGACCGGCAGCGCGGCAGGCGGAACTCTCCGGCCCGTTGCCATCCAGATGGTCAAAACCTCGTCACCAGCCGGGTAGACATCAGGCAAAATATGTAAGCGGATCCCGGCAGGCAGAAGGGGCGTTAACGCATTGATAGCCCTTTGATATTTCTCTTTGAGCGCAATAATACCGGCCCTGGCCCCGGTAGCCGTCATGGCATATTGAACGCCACGGATAAGTCGCTCAGCCTGAACGGCCATCAATTGCTGGTCAACTTTCAGCATCGGTTCACATTCTGCCGCATTGACCAGAAACGTATCGACCTGCGCCTGTAATTTTACGTGAGCAGGAAAGCCTGCGCCTCCGGCCCCGACAACACCCGCTGCGCGAACGCGTTCGCGAATTGTCTGCGCATCATAAAGCGTGGACTCTGCCGTCATGGCTGTCTTCATAATAATTCCTCAAGCAGTTCCTGCATGGCGCTGGCGTCGGCAACACGAGGATTGGTTTGCAGCGTGACATCAGCCAGCGCGGCCTGAACCATCGACGGTATACGTTGTGACCAGGCTTGCTTTCCGTCTTTAAGCGCGTCAGCAAAAGAAGGTAACGCACACTGTTTTTTGAGTAGCTCTATATGACGAATTAGCGCATTCAGTGCCGCCGTATCGTTCGCGTTATCCGGGCATAGGTGGCAGGCTTTAGCGAAACGGGCATAGCGCTTCGCAGCCCGCGGATCGCGGGCATTAAAATGAATGACATGGGTCAGCAGCAGCGCATTGGCAAGTCCGTGGGGCAGATGAAACTGGCCGCCCAACTGATGGGCAATCGCATGATTGATACCCAGACCAGCCTGACTGAATGCCATTCCCGCGAGCGTTGACGCGTTGTGCATTTTTCCTCTGGTTGCCAGGCAGTCGCCTTTGCTGACGGCGACAGGCAGGTACTGGAAGACAATTTGTGCCGCTTTTTCAGCCAGCGCATCGGTGAAGTCGCTGGCTTTCGTGGACACGTAAGCCTCCAGCGCATGCGTTAATACGTCCATGCCGGTATTCGCTGTTATGGCTGGTGGAACGCTGACGACCAGCGTCGGATCAAGGATGGCCATGTCCGGATAAAGCGCCTTATTAAATAATGGATACTTAATGCCTTTATCCGGATCGCTAATCACGCAGGCGCTGGTCACCTCCGATCCCGTGCCGCTGGTGGTGGGAATTGCAACGCAGGTTTCAATCTCAATACCGAACTGTCGGCTGAACCAGACGATGGCTTTTGCGGCGTCCAGTGCAGAGCCACCGCCAAAACCAATTACGACGTCCGGTCGTAGGGACTGCATTTGCGCAATCCCTTGTACTACCGTGTTAATGGTGGGATCGGGGGTGATATCGCTGAAAATGCTGATGCGGTTATCCGCTGGCAGCGCGTCGCGCAGCTTTTCAATCAGGGGAGAACGCGCGAGAAAACCATCGCAGATAATCCAGATATGCTTATTCGTGAAGCGCTTAAGCACATCCAGGCTTCCCTGGCCGCTGTACAATCGAGTTTGCAGTGAAAAGCTTTTCATAACGGCCCCATTAGCGAATAGAAAAACCGTTTGTCAGCACGCAACGACGAGAGCGTGCGAAAGTGCGCGCAGATGTCGTTCCTTCGCCGGTCGGCGTTGCGATGGTGAAGGTGGTAAAGCCTTCACCACCAACGCCAATCCCAGCATAAGAGGGGCCATTTTTCACAAAAATGGAGGTCTGAAGCGTGCGCGCGGCAAGGTTCAGACGTGACACATTTTGCGAATGCATAATGGCGGTGTGATGCAATCCCTCTTCAACCTTCAGGGCCAACGTTAACGCGCTGTCAAAATCGCTCACCGTTACGATGGGGAGCATTGGCATCAGTTGCTCGCTGGTAACCCATGGGTCGTCAGCCTTGACGATACCTATCAGTAATCGAGGTGCTTTTGCCGGAACCGGTATTCCCGCGGCTTCCAGTAAGGTTGCCGGGCTTTTCCCTACCAGTTGTTTATTGGCTATTCCTTCTGGTAGACAAACTGCGCGCAGTTTGTCTACCTCTTCGCTATTGAGTCGCATCGCGCCAAAAGACTGCATTTGTTGAACCAGTCGTTCGGCAACGGCATCAACAACAATGAGGCTCTTCTCAGCAATGCAGGGGAGGTTGTAATCAAAGGATGCGCCATTGATGATATCTTCCGCCGCCTTAACCAGGTCGGCTGTTTCATCAACAATGCAGGGAGGATTGCCTGCGCCTGCGCCAATGACTTTTTTCCCGCTTTTCATGCCCATAGCAACAATGCCTGGACCACCGGTAATCGCCAGAACTGCGATTTTAGGGTGCGCCATCATCTGCTGGGTAGCCTCAAAAGTGGGTTCTGTGACCGTGACGACAAGATTCCGAATCCCGCAGCAGCGAAAAGCAATATCTTCAATCATGGTAATCAGCTTCAGTGAGACCGCTTTTGCACCTGGATGTGGGCTAAAATAAACGCTATTTCCCGCAGCCAGCATACTGATGCTGTTGTTAATAATGGTTTCCGTCGGGTTGGTGCTGGGGGCGACGGAACCAATCACGCCAAAGGGTGAATACTCGAATAACACCATGCCGCCGTCACCGGTAAGCGCCGTAGTGGTGAGATCTTCGATACCCGGGGTATTATCCAACGCAGCTTTATTTTTAAGGAACTTATCCTCTTTGTTGCCCATTCCCGTTTCGGCAGCGCTTTCAGCAGCCAATGAAGCAAGGTGAGGCGTCAGCTCTTCTCGCAGGGCGTTAATGATGGCGCTGCGGGTTTTCAATGGACATTGCTGATAACGCAGAAAAGCCTGATGAGCGGCATCGATCGCTTCGCTAACGGACGGAAAAATTCCATTACCCTTAACTTCTGCTTTTGCCGGGGCAAGTTGCTCACTCAAAATGTTACGAATAAGGGTTTCAAGTTCTGAAGTGTTCATTGATGTGTTCTCACGTTAATTGCCGCAATGGCCGTTTCTGCAATGTCCATATCCTGCTCAACGCTTCCCCCGCTGATGCCAAGACCCCCAAGGAGTAACCCCTCACGCCATAATGCGTACCCGCCACCGAAGGTGACGACTTTTCCCTGCATATGGCTTTCCAGACCGTAAAGCGCGGCGCCTGGCTGCACTGCCGATGTCAGCTCATGCGTGGCGGTTTTCATTGCCACGGCGGTCCAGGCTTTTTTCGGTGCCAGTTCGCTACTGACGAGTAATGCGTCAGGCATGCGCCAGGTCACCGTTTGGGTCCCATTCGCATCAACAATGCTGATGACGACCGGAACCTGAAGTTCTTCTGCTCTCGTTACCGCAGCGCGAGTGAGTTGGTGGAGTTCCTGAAAAGACAGAGACATGGCTGGCTCCCTGGTGGCTGATGTACGGATGGCTGCGAGATAACGCTCCGCCACTTTCTGAATAATGTTGTTTTGATGGGCGTCATGATCTTCTGCTCGTGCAAGCGCATATAAGCAGTCGGAGAGGCGATTGATATAACGCATCAGCACGTGTCTGACGGAAATCTCGGTGGAGAGTTCGACCAGTCGCCTCTCTGCGCGGCGGGCCAGCGTGCGGGCAAAGTGCAGACGGCTGGCGGCTTCGCTGCGGCCAGGTAAAATAAAGCTGCGTAGGGGGGGCACTCTCCCCATCGCGGTATCAATGGCGGCTTCCAGCGCGGCAATTTCTTCTGAGCTGATGTAGCGCTGCTCTGGCGCTGGCTGTTCGCTTTCGCTTGCCAGCTCGGCGCTGAACCAAAAAAGCTGCAGTTGAATGTTTTCGAGTAACTGGCGGTGCTGCGGGTTTTTCGCTGCGCAAACACACAGGCTAAGCGCCGCATTAAGTTCGTCCAGCGTACCGTAAGCCTCGACGCGCGGGTGCGTTTTGCTCACGCGTTGCCCGGTAAAGAGGGCCGTTGTGCCAGCATCGCCAGTGCGGGTATAAATCGCCATAGTTCCTCCTAACGAGAAAGCGTGTCGACAATGCCGACAATAGCCAGATCGATGGCCTCATTAGGGCCGGAAAAAACGTGTCTGGCGCTGGAGCCACTGCTGAGTAATACCAGTTCTCCAGTTCCAGCGCCGACAGAATCAACCGCGACTTCATCTCCACTCACAGGGGACGCGGGAAGCTCTCCGTCCGCACTCACCCGACGTACCAGCAACAGTTTCTTCCCCACCAGTGATGGGGATTTTTGCGTGGAAACCACAACGCCTGTAACCCGTGCCAGATGCATAGCTCACTCCTGCTTAATCAATTGGACATTTCGCGTACCGACTGCGTCCTGAGCCAGAGCCGTCACGACACATCGACGACGTAGCACCAGAACGCCCCCCTTCAGTTGGGCGACGTCGGCATAGCTGAGAAGTTTGTCAGGATGCAAAACGATGATTCGCCCCAGCTCGTCACTGAACTCCAGAGGCAGACGCGCAAGTTTTCTAACGGGGATAGCGGGTAACAATCGGTGTTGTAGTGAAATTTTCACGCGGACTCCGCATGCCAGCGCTTCGTGGATCGTTACCACCGATATGTTGTCCGCGCAGCCCTCGGCAATTTGCTCCAGCAATGGCAGGTCCGCCTGCAGGAGGTGGAGCGACGAGTACTGGCAGCATAATGTCCGTGGTTCGATTTCCCGTAACTGCGCGACGCTAAGCGAGAGCGTGCTTTCCGCGCGTTTTTTTAATCGGGAAACAACCTCCTCGATAATGCGTTGCAGCAGTTCGTTGTTCATCGTGGGCTCACCAGTGTGGCAAATGCCTGCGGATTATCTGCGCCCGCAGCATTGGCTTCGTCGGTATCGATATGCATTTCAAGGCGCATATCCGGCGAAACGCGTACGGCGACGTTATCGAAAATCAGTCGACGTTCATCGCCATTAATGGCAACAGAGACTTTATCGCCATGGGAAACGCGCAGGATTAGGGCATCGAGCGGCGACATATGGATATGGCGTTGGGCGACGATTACCCCGGATGCTAAGTCCAGTTCAGCAAATGGACTGATAAGGCGAACGCCTGGCGTGCCCTCGATACTGCCTGACATCCGTAGTGGAGCAGCAATTCCCAACGTACGAGCGTCGGTACGAGAAATTTCGACCTGACTGGTGCTACGCAGTGGGCCGAGTAAGCGCACATTTTTTAACTGACCTTTTGGTCCCACCAGCGTGACGGTCTGGTCTGCTGCATATTGTCCGGGCTGCAGCAGCTCTTTTTTCTCACTAATAGGGTGATTGGGAAACAAGCGGTCGTAATCTTCAGCGCATAGATGAATATGACGATTAGAGATCCCTAGCGGAATAGGGCGCTCACGCATTTCATCCAGAACTTTGGTGACCGTTGTCTCCAGTTGCTGTTTATCCATCACGCTTCACCTCGTTTGCCTGAGTGCAGACAAAGAGAGCGCGGCTCGCCCTTTTGACGGGGGCAGGCAGGGTCAAGACACAGATTGCAGCTAATCAACTCTGCATCTTGTGGCGCTTCGGGCGCTGCATGGTCCTCAGGGATCTCTTCATGTGGTACGACCGGTGTCGGGGCGGGCGCTGGCTCAGACTCAGACTCCGGGGTGATGCTATGTGACAGAATGCCATCCCCTGGTCTGGATATGACTTTGTGAGCCACCAGTCCATCTCGCTGGTCAGCGAAACTGACACCGGTGGAAATGGCCGCCTGGACGGAGGCCACATCCCCGATTATCTTGATCACCATCCAGCCTGAACCGTTGGTTTTTTCGAGGCCCACCAGCGTGATGGAGGCGGCTTTCGCCATGACGTCCGCGCAACTGATGGCTAATGCCAGACCACTAACTTCAAGTAATCCCAGTGATTGCTTCACGCTGTGCTCCTTGGTTGCAACGACTTATGCGGATTTAGGTAAAATGGCTTCAACGTCGCTGTGCGGACGCGGGATAACGTGGCAGGATTTCACCTCGCCAACGGCGCTTGCTGCAGCGCTTCCTGCATCTACGGCAGCTTTCACTGCGCCGACATCGCCGCGAACCATAACGGTGATAAGGCCTGAGCCGATTTTTTCGTAACCAACCAACTGCACGTTTGCGGATTTCACCATGGCATCAGCGGCTTCAATAGCGCCGACAAGCCCTTTTGTTTCAACCAGTCCCAGTGCGTTATTCATACTGCTTTTCTCCTGTGGGTTATGAGTGGCATTCCCGAAACGGAATGCCTTTAACCAGCCGCGCAGCGTTATTACCAATGCTGCGTCGGGCATGGTTATCTTGTTGATACGTCAGCGTAAATAGTGGCGCTGATGTGGGTAAGTTTTTATAGTGCACGACCAGTTTTTCGCGACTGCAGCCAATGCCAACCAGCAGTGGCGATTGGCAAGCCGCCAGCCATGCGTTGTGGATAACGTCAGTTGACGGGCTCTCCTGAATCACAAAGGGGATCCCTTCTTCTTCAATACCCAGCAGCACATCACTCCAGACGTCAGTGCATCCAGCAGTGGCGAAGATAACGATGGCTGGCGTGGTGAGATTACTTTCCATGAGCGAATGCCTTGTACCAGGAGAGAATCAGCCCTGTCGCGACCGCGTTGCGCGGACCTTCGGTGCCTCGAATGTTGCCGCGCCCGGCAACCAGGCGATAGTGTGCCAGCGCATCGGTGACCAGTTGCGGAACTTCAAAGTCCAGGGATGAGCCGCCAACCAGCACCACAAAGGGAATATCCCGAATGTTCCCGGTCGGACTCACCTGACGTAGCGCTCTGAGTGCGTTGGTGACGAAAACGCGTTCCTTAGCGCTGCGGCGAATGGCCCGGACTTTCTCCAGCGCCAGTTCGCCTGGCAGTGGCACCAGTTCATCGGGTTTTACTACGCATACGCGGGCAAAAACCGTTGGCGGGAGAGGTGTAGGGAAGAACTGGACGCTGCCATCTTCGTGGCGAAGATGGAATAAGCTCTCGACTTTAGCCAGCGGGTACTTTTTGATCTCTTCAGCGAGATAACGGTCTTCCAGCCCCAGTTCACGGGCAATAATCATCGTGACCATATCGCCCGCACCCGCCAGGTGTGTGGCAATAATTTCGCCTTTCGGGTTGATGATGGAGGCATCGGTCGATCCTGCACCGAGATCCAGAATAGCCAGTGGACGCGTCGTGCCGGGGGTGGTTAAGGCCCCCAGAATGGCAGCTTCGGCTTCGGCGCCGCCAACCTGGACGTCAATGTTGAGCTTTTGCGTGATTTCCTGAGCAATCATCGCCATTTGCAGGCGGTCTGATTTCACCATGGAAGCAATGCCGACAGCCTGTTCCAGCGAGAACTCACCGGCTAGTCCGCCGGTCACGCTGACGGGAACCGAGGTATCGACTGCCAGCAGGTCCTGAATAAAAATTTCGTGGCTGGGTTTGTTGGTTAATTCAGCCATTGTCTGGCGCACATGCTCCAGCATGCCGCCAATATTGGTGCCAGCCTCTCCGGTGACGTTATCCAGTTTCGGGCATTCACCAACCGCTTTCATAATCGCTTCAGCGCCAGCTGCAACGTCGACCCGTACGGTACGACCCTGTGACTGTAGCTCCAGATTTCCGGCAGGAATGGCTCGTGCTTTCACATCACCTGACGGTGTTTTCACAACCACGGCAGAACGGTTGCCAATCAGCGCCCGCGCCATCGGGACAATGTTTTTAGTCTCGTCGGCGTTGAGGCCAAAAACGGTCGCAATCCCGTAAGGGTTAGAAAGCGTTTCAATGACTTTTCCTGGAATTGCGACCTCAATGGCAGCCAGCATACCTAACGGGATGCGGTCGATATGAAGGACTTCATCGACGATAGGCAGGGGGTGGGTCAGACGATTACTGACCAACACGCCATCGTCCTGCTGCAAAATAACGCCAGTTAACTGGTATCCGGCGCGGACGGAGGCATTAATCATCGTGGCGACATCGGCGAAATCAAATGCCGATGACACCACCAGAATATAGGGCGTATCCGCCGGACGGCTGAGCAGGTCTTCCGGCGTAATAGTGACGCCAACGCCTAATCCGACGCCGCCCGGCGTTTTAGGGTTATGGCCGATCATGGTGGATTCAGTGATGATGGTTTCGGTTATCGTTTCCATCGCGACGTCACCAATGACCGGGGTGGCTTCGTTAATGCGGATGAGCGAAATATCGCTGACATTGATACCGGCATTTTTTGCTGCCAGCGAAAGTGCCTCCTGAATACCAAACACATTACGTAATGTGCCTTTAATTCCGGTGGTTTCTGCCAGCGCACTGCCGGTGATGCTCAGTGCGCCAGACTCATCGAGGGTAGCCAGAGCGACTTCCGTTGATGAGTTGCCTATGTCAATGCCAGCTATATATCGCATGATCCTGTCCCTGAGTTAGTCGTCGCCTTTGAGTTTTTTACGCTCAACGTACAGCGCTGCCGCTTCACGAACGAAAGCTGCACAGATCTTTGCCTGATAACGATTTTCGAGATCGTCAGCGATAGCCATCAGCTCGTCTTTCGTTGAGCGGTATGGGCGCAGCGCGTTGTAGATCTCAAGAATGCGATCGTCAGGTACAGCGGTTAGCTCAGCGGCGCGCTCGAAGTTCATCGCCAGCCTGTCACGTCCGGCATCTTTGGCGATTTCCGCCTGAAGGCGCAGCGTTTCAGGGGTGATGCGCATGTCCTGCGCCGTCACTTTGTTGCTCAGAACATTTTCGAGCGTGAAGTCATCCAGAGTTTTGTTGGTTGCGGTTTTTACCCACTCAGGATGTTTATTCGCGAGAGGGTAATCCGTGACTTTCGCGGTATGTGCTGGTGAACTCGCCGCGGCCGGCGTCGCGGGCTCGCCTTGCAGGCTGTTCATCCGGCTCAGCACATCCCGAACCATCGATTCAATTGCGTCGGTATTCATGGAGTTATCCTTTATCAAAGCGCCACGCGCAGTTCCTGCGGGTTTTTGCCCGTCACGACGTATTTGGTCTCTTTAATGTGCAGAATGGCCGATTTCGCCTGGTACTTAGGACGAGCCATCTGGTCATTCAGAGTAGGGACCGGTTGCGGAGATTCACGCTTGGCATAACGCGCGGCGTTTTTACCGATCTGACGATAGGTTTCCAGCGTCAGAAGCGGTGCCTGAGGGAACAGCTCCAGGTTAGAAAGCGGCGGTAACCCCTGCTGGTGGATAACCGTGGTGCCTTTTGACTGGATGCCGATAGAGATCCCGGAACCGCTCAGACGGTTACCTTCCACGGCGACAAATGCCACATCGGAAGATTTAAAGCAGCGGATAACGCGCGCTTTAATGCCTTCTTCTTCAATACCCGCAATCACTTCGCGCAAGATGTTCTTATGCGGGATCCCTACGATATTGACGGTTTGCGACAGTCCAAACGCGGGACCTACGGCAATAATCACTTCGTCCTGCTGCTGGCCTTGTTTGGCTTCGCCAATCTCGGTCAGAAAGCTGTCGCCCTGCACCGCTGCAGCCTGTGGAGCGCTAGCCGCTGTCGATGCACGGAATGAGACGGGTTTGTCGCTGGTTTGCATTTCAGACAGTACGTCTTCAATTATCTGGCGCAGCAGCTTTTCATTGATTTCCATTTTTCACCCCTTAGCCAAGTTCGTTGGGATCAAGTGCGCCAGGGATGTTTTTGATCTCTTCCCAGCGTTCGCCTTGTAGGCGATAACCTGTTGCCGGACCGGCATAGTCATTGACGTCATTTACTGCGGATAGCACCTGTCCGTCGCCAACGATAATGGCGGAGGTATGCAGATAATCCCCGGTTAACTTGGCTTTCTGGATGTTGAGCATGTCCTGAGCGACATCGGTAAACCCGCCCTGAGCAAGGGCTTTCACCACTTCCAGACCGTTACGGTTTTTATTGATGATCTCTTGCGCAAACTTGATATCTTCAACGATGTTTCGCTCCGGCATATCTTTCGAACCGTGGGCGTAAGTCGCCGCTTCCACTTCTTCATCAGTGATTGGCGGTAATCCCATCCCGGCAAAGACGGCCTGCAGTGCACGTGCCGCTTTATTACGAATGGCGATAACGTCTTCTTCACGAACCGGACGCAGACCCCCATCTACCTTGAGGTCTCGCTGGAGAACGTTGTAGTCGTCAAAATCTTCGGCATCCTCGTTCGAACCCGCAAACATATTGTCGTAGTTCGGTACAGCGGAATAACCGGAAGAAATGAAGTCAGTACCCGGCAGGAACTGCATCAGCAGGCGGGCAGTACGACGCATATCCGAGTGGGTAAAGGTTTGGTCGTTACTGGAGGCACACTCCAGATCCAGGGAGGAACAGATCAGGTTTTCAGCTAACACCGCACGAATGCCTGATGGCACAGCGGAAGGCACGCCGATGCAGCTTACTGAACCATTTTGTAAACCCTGTACGCCAGCGGCTTTGGTGATGTAAATACAGCGGGCTTCAAGGTAAAGCATCGATTTACCTTCGGCGTAACCCATCTGAACTTCTGAGCCAGAACCGGAGGTAAAGCGCATTTTCAGACCGCGTGAGGCGTAGGAAGAGGCGAGGAAACCTTTCGACCATGGCGTGTCATCGCCGTCGGTAAATACGGGTTCAGTACCATAGACAGAGATGGTTTCCGCGTAACAGGTGTGGCCTAACATACCGAGTTTAAGTTCGGTCGCTTCTTCCAGCGAGCACTGGGTTAATACGCCAGGGCGCCCAACCTGTGAGCCGACTAACAGCGCAATGGCGTTAAAGGGTGCATAACGCGCAACGGCAACCGTCGTTTCCTGTTCGTCAAATCCGCGCCAGGCACCTTCAGCCGCATCAGCGGCAATCTGCACTGGATTATCTTTAACGTTAGTGACGTGCGCCTGCTGAGACGGTGTACGACGAGCACGCATTTTCTGCATGGCCATCATCATCTCAACGACGTTCATATGGGACACCACTTCGACAATTTTTGCCGGGGTCATTGCGGTGGTCAGCGGCACAATGTCTTTGCGCTTCACGTTAGGGTCGCAAAGCATATTGGCAAGTTTTACTGAGTCCATCGCCATGACTTCTTCAGCGCGCGCCAGGTTAATGCCATAGCGGGCAATGAAATGGTCAATTAAGTCAAATTCACTGGCGGATTTGCCGTCCAGTTCTGTGACTGTACCGTTGACGATTTTAATCGACGGTTTAGGGTCGTTCGGGCTTTCCATCGCAATGAAGCCTTCTTCGATCCACTCCTTAACGAAGCCATCCTGATTCACAGGGCGCTTCGCCAGTGCTTCAAATCTTTTCGATCTCATGAATCAGCCTCACTGATATCAGATGTAGGACGGACGATCGTTTTTCGGTTCTGAGCCGAGGGTCCCGAGTACGGTTTTACCGATTTCGCGGGCGGAGATAACGGCCTGACGCACAGCGCCGGAATCGCCTGAAATGACCAGAATGGCTTCGTTACTGAAGCTGGTGCCATGGGCTGGGGAGCTGTAGGCCACTACTTCCACGTTGGCGGATTTCAGCGCAGTATCAGCCATCAGGACACCAACGGATGCCGGGGCGCCGACGATCACGCCACAGGCACGGCCAATCGGTGCACCAAAGGCTTTTTCCAGCGCGTAGCTGGCGCGTGCGGTGTATTGCATTTCGATGTGACCGGCTTCGTTGGCATACACATCGCCAAAGGTGCGATCCAGTTCTTTCAGCGCAACCTCAATTCCGCGTTTCACGTCGGAAACATCGTTGCCGCCGAGAATAATCAGCGAACCGTGACCCGCGCCGCCTTTGGTATCACGTGGCAACTCAATACTGACGACTTCAGTATTGGTGGCTTTTACCGCTTCATCTGCGGCCATGATGTGCGGGCCTGCACCAGTACGCGCGCCAAGGATGCCAATGGAGCGATACCGTTTTTCAAGTTTCATTGCGTCCAGTAGGGCGCTGTCCACGTTGGCGATTACCAGACCGACGGTGTCGCCAATCGCAGTACCGACAAACTCCGTTAAACTGCAGCTTTTCTCTGCCATAGCCGTTTCTCGTGTTGGAGGATTATTTTCAGGGATAGCCTGCTGTTCCGGCGTTGCCACGCGAGCAATCACCTGCGCCATGATCTGATCAACCAGCTCATTGCTGCTCATTAGCTAATTCCCTTCGGTAAGATTTTTTCTACATCGGTGTGAGGGCGTGGGATGACGTGTACGGCTTTCACTTCTCCCACATTACGTGCTGCGGCGGCACCTGCATCTGTTGCTGCTTTGACTGCGCCAACATCGCCGCGGACAATGACTGTTACCAGCCCCGAACCAATTTTTTCGTAGCCGACCAGCATTACATTGGCTGACTTCACCATTGCATCTGCGGCCTCTATGGCTGCAGTTAAGCCTTTGGTTTCTACCATTCCTAACGCTTCTTGTTGCATAAAGACCTCGCCTGGGTTGTCCCGATGTTCATGACTATAAAAAGAAGCGAGGAAAAAGAATGGCTGACTTGAAATTGAGAGTGAAAAAATAATAGAGGTAAGGTGATATAAAATTGCTATTAATTATTTTAACTTGTTGTTTTTAATGACTATATTAAATCTCATTGATATGATTATTTAGTTATGTCAGTTCCACATTTACACTTTTTCTGGTGACATTATAAATATCATTTGCTATGCGAAAAAAAAGAAATTGTGATGGTGGTTTGAAAACGGATTTCTGCTAATAGCAATATTTTATTGTTTTGAAAATGTCCGTGTAATACGCGAAATCCCGATTGTCTCTAATGTTTTAATAAAGTGCGTAGCAAGAATTTGCTATTGCGCCACGATTTTAAAGGGCAAGCTATCCGCAGAATGCCAACAATTTGCTGATACGGCCTTTTATAGTAAGCCTCGAAGTATTCTACTTGCCAGTAAGGAGTCCGCTGGTAAAGACACGAACTCTGCTTAGAAGGTGTCACAATGAACGATTCACTAAAAGCGCAATGCATTGCTGAGTTTTTGGGTACCGGGCTATTTTTGTTTTTTGGTATTGGCTGCCTGAGCGCTCTGAAAGTCGCAGGTGCCAGCCTGGGATTGTGGGAAATCTGCATCATTTGGGGGCTGGGGATCTCGCTTGCAGTCTACCTGACGGCCGGGATTTCTGGCGCGCATCTCAACCCTGCTATCACCATCGCACTGTGGCTGTTTGCCTGTTTTCCGGGGCGCAAAGTTTTACCTTACACTGTGGCGCAGGTCGCGGGGGCCTTTGGTGGCGCTTTGCTGGCTTATTTGCTCTACGGCAGTCTGTTTACCGAGTATGAGTCGGCCCACCAGATGGTGCGCGGCAGTCTGGAAAGCCTGCACCTTGCCAGTATTTTTAGTACTTATCCTGCGGCGGCGCTCAGCGTCTGGCAGGCAGCGTTGGTCGAAGTGGTGATTACCTCCATTCTTATGGGGATGATCATGGCGCTGACTGACGACGGTAACGGCGTTCCTAAAGGTCCGTTGGCACCATTGCTGATTGGTATTCTGGTTGCTGTTATCGGCGCATCCACCGGTCCGCTCACCGGATTTGCGATGAATCCGGCGCGTGATTTTGGTCCTAAATTGTTTGCCTGGATGGCCGGATGGGGAGATGTTGCGATGACCGGCGGGCGTGATATCCCTTATTTCATTGTACCGATTGTGGCCCCTATCATCGGCGCGTGCGCGGGTGCAGCAATTTATCGTTATTTGATTGGCAAAAATTTACCGTGTAATACGTGTAAGCTGGACGAAAATGAGAGCTAGCTTCACAGAAGCAGTTTATTTTTGAAAAGTAAAAACTGTTTTCGTGATCCGGTATCCTGAACTGCCCAAAAAGTCTCCCAAGAATGGGAGACTTTTGTTATGTTCAATTACGACTTTCATCAATGCTCAGGATGGCAGGGTGAAAACGAATGTGAATAATATGTTTTATTTATAACAATAAATTAACTGAGAGGTTTTATCATGATTTCTGCGAGTGCCCTGAACTCAGAACTCATTAATAAAATCGCACAGGATTTTGCGCAGGCCACCAGTCTGGCCGTTGTGGTTGTCAATATTCACGGTGATGAAATTTCTGAGCTTTTTAATTTCACCCCTTTTTGCCAGTTGATGCGTCAGCATCCTCAGCACAGTACCCGTTGTCGTATGAGCGATCGCTGTGGAGGGCTGGAAGCCTCTAAATCCGATCAACCCTGCATCTATCGCTGTCACGCCGGACTTACCGATTTCTCAATTCCGCTGGTCATTGCGGGGCACCTGGTAGGGTTTGTGCTTTGTGGCCAGGTACGCTTAAGTAACGATGTTGGTTTGGTTGATATTCTGAATGTAGATGACCGCTGGCAAGCCGATCCCGAACTGGTCAACGAGTTTCGTAATGTACCGGAAATGGACTATTCGCGAGTCATCGCCTCAGCGGATCTGCTGAAGCTCATCGTAGAAAATTGCCTTAAGAAACAACTTAATTTTGTGGTTATCAAAGATAACCCGCAGCAGTCAGAGCCGGTACGCGCTAACCGCAGCACCAATCCTCATGACAGCAAAATGAAAAAAGCACTGCGCTATATTGATGCGCATTTATCAGACGAATTGCGTCTGGAGGATGTCGCCTCTCATGTTTACCTTAGCCCTTACTATTTCAGCAAATTGTTCAAAAAATATCATGGTATCGGTTTTAACGCATGGGTAAACCAGCAGCGAATGGCCAGTGCAAAAGAGCTGCTTTGCCACAGTGACTGGAGCATAGCCAGCATTGCGCGTAATTTAGGATTTTCGCAAACCAGTTATTTTTGCAAAGTTTTTCGTCAAACGTATCAGGTCACGCCGCAGGCATTTCGCCAGCAAATAAATGTCATTTCACGTGGCGAATCCGCTTAAATGGCAATATTTTGCTATTGCCGATTTTTGATATAGGGCGCTATGTCAGTCATTATAAAATGAAAAGTAGCGACAGCAGTCAATAAATTGTCATAGCGCAACAAAATATTAGTATTAGAGGGATAAACTGCACCAGTTTTTATTTTTGTGATGAGATACAGTGTCTCTGTGAATGACTTTCTTTATTCTTTGTTGGCACTTTCATTCAGAATGCGAGCATATGAATAAGTGGGTTTATGCCAGGTAATTGGTTGAATGAACCCGGCAAGATATTAAATTGAATTATTGTCATGAGGTCGTGAATTTACCTCATAACAGAGAGCTTAATTAATCAGGCTCTTGAACTGACAGGTTTGCCACATTTGTGGTAGGGAAGGGGGTGAGAATCCCCCGCAGCCCCCGCTGCTGTGATGCTGACGACCCCGTATTGACCACTGATCGCAAGATTGGGAAGGACGGGTGAGGATGACGCTAAGCCAGAAGACCTGCCTGTCAGTGACTACCAACAACTTCGGTGGGAAGTGGGTGGTTCAGATGCATACAGTCGAGAGACTGGGTATCTTTACACCCCTACCACCCTGAACAGGATCAGGGTATGGCGGCCAATTTTCACGCTTTTGTTCTTGCAGGTACCGGAAGCGGCTGTGGTAAAACCACGGTGACGCTGGGCTTGTTGAGCTTGTTGAAAAAACGCGGTTTACGCGTCCAGCCCTGCAAAGTAGGCCCCGATTACCTTGATACCGGCTGGCATACCGCGGTATGCGGCACTGCTTCCCGCAATCTTGATAGCTTCATGCTTCCCGTCCCCACCCTGAATGCTTTATTTCGCGAGCACATGCAACATGCGGATATCGCCGTTATTGAAGGCGTTATGGGGTTGTATGACGGATACGGCACCGACCCAAACTACTGCAGCACCGCCGCGATGGCCAAACAGTTAGGCTGTCCGGTTATCCTACTGGTTGATGGCAAAGCCGTTTCCACCTCGATCGCCGCGACAGTAATGGGGTTTCAGCATTTTGATCCAACCCTGAATATTGCCGGCGTTATTGTTAACCGGGTTAACAGCGAAACGCATTACCAGCTCCTGAAAGTGGCGATTGAGCGTTACTGCGCTGTACCCGTATTAGGCTACGTTCCCCGTATGGAAGGCGTAGCGCTTCCTGAGCGTCATCTGGGTTTGGTTACCGCGCGTGAGTCGGTTATCAACCAGCAGCCGTGGCAGGCGTTTGCCGCGACGCTGGAGCAAACCCTTGATATCGACGCGCTGCTGAGATTAAGCCAGTTCGACACGCTTCCTGCTGGTGAATGGCCAGCGTTGCCCGCCGCAGACGCCGGGGCAGGGCTAACGCTTGCCATCGCCGATGACGAAGCGTTCAATTTCTACTACCCGGACAACATTGCGCTACTGGAGCGCACGGGGCTTAAGATTGTCCGTTTTAGCCCGTTGCACGACACCTGTTTACCCGACTGTCAGATGATCTGGCTGGGGGGGGGCTATCCTGAGTTACATGCTGCGGCGTTGGCCCGTAATATTGCAATGCTTAACCAACTGCGGGCGGCGCACCAGCAGGGTGTCGCGATTTATGCCGAGTGCGGGGGGCTGATGTATCTCGGCAGTTCGCTGGAAGACAGCCTGGGTGATACCTGGCTGATGGCGGATATCATTCCCGGTCACAGCAAAATGGGAAAACGTCTGACCCGATTTGGCTACTGCGAAGCGCAGGCCGCGCAGCAAACGTTGTTAGCTGCAGAAGGCGAAGTGCTGCGCGGACATGAATTCCACTACTCCGATTTTACCCCTGAAACCTCCGCGGTGATGAACTGTCGCAAAGTGCGCGATGGCAAAACGCTGCAAGCCTGGTCCGGCGGCTGGCAGGTGGGAAATACCTTTGCCAGCTATCTACACGTTCATTTTGCTCAACGTCCGCAGATGCTTAACCACTGGCTGGCAGCCGCGAGGAGCGCACTATGACCATCCTCGCGTGGTGTGTTGCCTGGCTGCTTGATTTTATCATCGGCGATCCGCAGAACTGGCCGCATCCAGTGCGCTGGATTGGCAATCTGATTTCTGCAGTGCAGCGAGTTGTTCGGCGTTACTGCCATAGCGACCGTGCGCTACGCATCGGTGGCGCGGTGATGTGGATTGTGGTGGTTGGGCTGACCTGGGCTGTGTCCTGGGGAGTACTGGCGCTGGCGCACTCTATTCATCCCTGGCTTGGTTGGGTGGTTGAGGTCTGGATGATCTTTACCGTGCTGGCCGGGCGCTGCCTGGCAAATGCCGCGCAGGATGTCGAGCGTCCGCTACGTGCCGGTAACCTTGCTGCAAGTCGGGAAAAGCTGTCATGGATTGTGGGACGCGATACCTCGCAATTACAGCCACAGCAGATCAATCGCGGCGTAGTGGAAACCGTGGCTGAGAACACCGTTGATGGCATTATCGCGCCGCTGTTCTTCTTGCTCCTCGGCGGTGCGCCTCTGGCGATGGCCTACAAAGCGGTAAACACCCTTGACTCCATGGTGGGCTACAAACATGAAAAATACCGCGCTATCGGTATGGTCAGCGCTCGTCTGGACGATGTCGCAAATTATATTCCCGCGAGACTAAGTTGGCTGCTGCTGGGCGCAGCGGCATTTTTATGTCGCCAGGACGGCGCGCGTGCTTTGCAGATTGGCTGGCGCGATCGCTACAACCACAGCAGCCCAAACTGCGCGTGGTCAGAAGCGTCCGTTGCCGGGGCATTAGGAATTCGTCTGGGTGGTCCTAATGACTACTTTGGCGAGCGCGTTGAGAAACCGTGGATCGGTGATGCACAACGCGATATTTCGGTAGACGACATTTCCCATACGATTCGATTGATGTGGGTGGCATCGATGCTGGCACTGGCGCTGTTTATTGCGCTGCGGTGGCTGCTGGTCGGTGTAGCCTGAGGACAACACAATGCAATATATCCAGCAACCCCAGGCGATAGAGGCCAAAAGTTTCGACATTATTGGCGAGATCATCCGTGAAACCCGCCCGGACTATCAGTTTGCCAGCTCGTTACATGAAGCCATTATCAAGCGGGTCATTCACACGACAGCGGATTTCGACTGGCTGGACATTCTGTGGTTTTCCAGTGATGTGCTGGAGCAGTTCTGTGCGGCGCTTAGCCGTTCGAGCGTGATTTATACCGATACCACTATGGCCCTTTCCGGGATTAATAAAACGCTGTTGGCAAAATTCGGTAGCGAATGCCGCTGCTACATCAGCGACCCGCGGGTCGTGCGGACGGCAAAAGAGCAGGGCATTACCCGGTCAATGGCGGCCGTTGACATTGCGGTGAAGGAAGAGGGTGAAAAGCTGTTTGTGTTTGGCAACGCGCCGACAGCGCTGTTCCGCCTGCTTGAGCATGATGTGGCCGTGAGTGGCGTAGTTGGCGTACCGGTTGGGTTCGTCGGTGCAGAAGAGTCGAAAGATGCACTGACCCAAAGCAATCTACCCGCCATTGCTGCGTTAGGTCGTAAAGGGGGAAGTAACGTCGCCGCCGCGATCGTCAACGCCATGCTTTATCACATGCAGGGGGCGCGATGAGCGAGTCCTTCGATACGCCTGTGTGGCACAACGGTAAAGCGCTGCGTAAAGGATATACCACGGGATCGTGCGCGACGGCGGCGGCAAAAGTGGCGGCGCTGATGGTATTGCGCCAACACCTGATCCATCAGGTTTCTATCGTGACGCCATCAGGTGTGACGCTGTGTCTGAACGTAGAGTCACCGCATATCGAAGGACAGCAGGCGATAGCCGCCATCCGCAAAGACGGTGGCGATGATGTGGATGCCACTCACGGCATGCTGATTTTTGCCCGCGTGACGTTAAACGATAGCAAAGAGATAACCCTTCAGGGCGGGGAAGGCGTCGGCACGGTAACCCGCAAAGGGATCGGCCTGCCAGTGGGCAGTTCGGCGATTAATCGCACACCTCGCCAGACCATTGAGTCTGCGGTTCGTGAGGCGATTGGTCCGAATCGTGGGGCGCAAATTGAAATCTTCGCGCCGGAAGGCGAAGAGCGGGCGCAAAAAACCTACAACTCCCGCCTTGGCATTCTGGGCGGCATTTCGATCATTGGTACGACTGGGATCGTCACGCCGATGTCAGAAGAAAGCTGGAAACGTTCACTGTCGCTGGAACTGGAAATTAAGCGAGCGGCGGGGCTGGAGCGTGTCGTACTGGTGCCAGGAAACCACGGCGAACGTTTTGTGCGTGAGCAGATGGGGATCGACACCCAGGTTGTGGTCACTATGAGCAATTTTGTCGGCTACATGATTGAAGAAGCCGTCCGTCTGGGGTTCCGACAAATTGTGCTGGTGGGACACCCTGGTAAGCTCGTCAAAATTGCGGCGGGGATCTTTCATACCCACAGCCATATTGCCGATGCTCGCATGGAAACGCTGGTGGCCCACCTCGCGTTACTGGGTGCGCCGCTGGAACTGCTCACGCTGGTCAGCGACTGCGATACCACCGAGGCGGCGATGGAACACATAGAAGCATACGGTTTTCAGCACATTTACAACCATCTGGCTAAGCGCATCTGTATGCGCGTCCTGCAAACGTTGCGCTTTACCAAAAATCCCCCGACCTGTGACGCCATCATGTTCTCTTTTGATAATCAGGTACTTGGAAGTAATCGCCCGGTCGCAGAGATTGCTGAGGAGATGCAATGTTAACCGTTGTAGGGATGGGACCAGCCGGTTTGCATTTGATGACGCCTGCGGCGCGTGAAGCGGTCGCAACGGCTGATGTTCTGGTCGGTGGAAAGCGACATTTGCAGCAATTCCCGGATTTTACCGGTGAACAGTTTGTTCTCGGTGCCAATATTCTCGAACTCTTGAACTGGATTTGCGCGCACCAGGAACAACGTGTTGTGGTGCTGGCATCTGGCGATCCGCTGTTTTACGGCATCGGGACGCGCATGGTGGCGCATTTCGGTATTGAAAATGTGCGCATTATTCCCGGTATTAGCGCGGTGCAGTACCTGTGTGCGCAGTCCGGTATTGATATGAACGATATGTGGCTGACCAGTAGCCATGGTCGCAGCGTCTGTTTCGATGAACTGGCGCGACATAACAAGGTGGCGATGGTGACAGATGCGCAGTGCGGCCCGCGTGAAATTGCGCAGCAGCTCATTGCACGAGGCAAGGGACATCGCTGGATGGTGATTGGCGAAAACCTGGCAATGGAAAACGAACGGATCCATTTCCTGCCTGTGAGCGAAGTTAACGCCGACTATGACATGAATGCAGTGGTGATCCTTGATGAAAGATGAGCTGTTTCTACGTGGAGAGAAAGTGCCGATGACCAAAGAAGCGGTACGTGCACTTGCCCTCTCAAAACTTGAATTACACCGCGCCAGTCACCTGATTGATATTGGCGCAGGAACCGGCAGCGTGTCGATAGAAGCCGCGCTGCAATACCCTGGATTGCGCGTGACGGCAATCGAGCGTAACCCGGCGGCGCTCAGGCTGCTGGATGAAAACCGCCAGCATTTTGCCTGTGCAAACATCGACATTTTTCCCGGTGTTGCGCCGATGACCATCGCTGAAAAAGCCGATGCTATTTTCATGGGCGGCAGCGGCGGCCATTTGACTGAACTGATTGACTGGTCAATGCGTCAATTGCATCCCGCAGGGCGGCTGGTGATGACATTCATCCTCCAGGAAAACCTCAACACCGCGCTGGCACATCTGGACCATCTTGGCGTACCGGGAGTGGATTGCCTGCAGCTACAGGTTTCCTCGCTTACCACGCTTGGCAGTGGTCACTATTTCAAACCGAATAACCCCGTATTTGTTATCGCCTGTCAGAAGGAAGGAAACCATGTCTGAGATTTTTGATCCCCGTAGCGTGTGGTTTGTTGGCGCAGGTCCTGGCGATCGCGAGCTGATTACCCTCAAAGGTTACCGGTTGCTACAGCAGGCGCAGGTTGTTATCTACGCCGGATCGCTGATTAACACCGAACTGCTGGAATATTGTCCTGCTGGTGCTGAATGCCACGACAGCGCTGAACTGCATCTGGAGCAGATCCTTGATCTGATGGAAGCCGGAGTGAAAGCGGGTAAGACCGTGGTGCGTCTGCAAACCGGCGATGTTTCGCTGTACGGTTCCGTGCGCGAGCAGGGCGAGGAACTGACCAAACGCGGGATTGACTGGCAGGTGGTGCCCGGCGTCAGCGCATTCCTTGGTGCGGCGGCGGAGTTGGGCGTTGAGTATACCGTGCCTGAGGTCTCACAGAGCCTGATCATTACCCGCCTGGAAGGACGCACGCCGGTGCCGGAGCGCGAACAGCTGGAGTCATTTGCCAGTCACCAGACATCTATGGCGATTTATCTGTCCGTTCAGCGTATTCATCGTGTGGCCGAGCGTTTGATTGAAGGCGGTTATCCGGCGACCACGCCCGTGGCGGTGATCTACAAGGCAACCTGGCCGGAAAGCCAGACCGTGCGCGGTACCCTGGCGGATATTGGCGACAAGGTTCGTGATGCGGGCATCCGTAAAACGGCCCTTATTCTGGTCGGTAATTTCCTGGGCTCGGAGTATCACTACTCCAAACTCTATGCGGCGGACTTTAGCCATGAATACCGTAAAGCCTGAGTCAATTGCGCTTTTTTGCCTGACCCCGGGAGGCGTTACGCTGGCAAAACGTCTGGCGGCCATGCTGCCGGTCACCTGTTTTACCAGTGAAAAGCTGCTGGAGGAGGGATTCATTCCTTTCGAAAACGGCTTTGCGAATACCACCCGCGAAGCGTTTGCGAATTACTCGGCGCTGATTTTTATCGGTGCGACCGGCATTGCGGTGCGCGTGCTGGCCCCGCTGGTCAACGACAAATTTTGCGATCCGGCGGTGGTAGTCATTGATGAACGCGCCCAGCATGTCATCAGCCTGCTCTCCGGTCACGCGGGCGGTGCCAATGCGCTGGCGCGGTATCTGGCGGGCATGTTGGGCGCCGATCCGGTGATCACCACTGCGACGGATGTCAACGATATGGCGGCACTGGATACGCTGGCATTTCAACTGAATGCCCGGATGAGTGATTTCCGTTCGGCGGTGAAGATCGTTAATCAGATGCTGGTCAGTAATAAGCGGGTGGGGCTGTGGTGGGATGATGAACTGACGCAGGATGTCAGTCATTGCGACCGGCGCGGATTTATCACGGTAACCGATCTCAATCAGCTTCCTGAACTGGATGCGCTGGTGTGTATCACCTTACGCACCAATTTGCCCGATCTGCCTGTTCCGCACTGGAAGCTGGTGCCACAACGTGTTGTGGCCGGAATTGGTTGTCGTCGTGACACGCCGTTCCCGTTGCTGGCCGCGCTGCTTGCCAGGCAACTCGAAGCCCAGCAGCTCGATCCGCTGGCGCTAAAAGCGATTGGCAGTATCACGCTGAAAAAAGATGAACAGGGACTTATCCAACTGGCTTCGTGCTGTCGCGTTCCTTTCGAGACCTTTACTGCTGACGCGCTGCGTGAGCATGAACACCGTTTCCCGGCCTCATCGTTTGTTCGCAAAACGGTGGGTACAGGGAGCGTTTCCGGTCCTGCAGCCTGGCTGCTGAGCCACGGAAAACTGTTAGGCGAGACCCTGCGAGAACAGGGCGTCACTATCACTTTGGGAGTTTCACACTGATGTTAAGCGTAATTGGAATTGGCCCTGGCTCGCAGGCAATGATGACCATGGAAGCCGTTGAAGCATTGCAGGCAGCGGAAATCATCGTTGGCTATAAAACCTACACCCACCTGGTAAAAGCGTTCACTGGCGACAAGCAGGTGATCAAAACCGGGATGTGCAAAGAGATTGAACGCTGCCAGGCGGCGATCGAACTGGCGCAGGCGGGTCACAACGTGGCGCTGATCAGCAGCGGTGACGCAGGGATTTACGGTATGGCCGGGCTGGTGCTTGAGCTGGTCAGCAAGCAAAAGCTGGACGTTGAGGTCAGGCTGATCCCAGGAATGACGGCCAGCATTGCCGCCGCCTCTTTGCTGGGCGCGCCGTTGATGCACGACTTCTGCCACATCAGCTTAAGCGATCTGTTAACACCGTGGCCAGTTATCGAAAAACGTATAGTGGCTGCCGGCGAAGCAGACTTTGTAATCTGTTTCTACAACCCGCGCAGTCGGGGTCGCGAAGGACATCTGGCGCGCGCATTTGAGCTGCTTTCTGCCAGCAAGAGCGCGCAAACGCCGGTGGGTATTGTGAAGTCAGCCGGACGTAAAAAACAGGAAAAATGGTTGACCACCCTGGGTGAAATGGACTTTGAACCGGTTGATATGACCAGCCTTGTGATCGTTGGCAACAAAACAACCTATGTTCAGGACGGCCTGATGATCACGCCACGAGGTTATGTGCTGTGAATTACGGTGATGTGTTGGTCATGGGCGGTACCAGCGATGCGCGCATGCTGTGCCAGCAACTGGACGCAGCCAATGTGGCCTACACCCTGTCAGTTGCGACCCCAACGGGGAAGCAGCTGGCGGGAGATATCAAAGGTCAGGTGCGCTGCGGACGTCTGGAGCGCGAACAAATGATTGCCTGGCTACAGGAAAATCAGACGCGCTGGGTGATAGACGCCTCGCATCCGTATGCCGAGGTGGTGAGCCGCAACATCATGAACGCCTGCGAAGCGGCGGGGGTACTGCTGAGCCGCTATCAACGTCCTGAGCAGTTGAGCGGTTTAACCCATCCGCAGCTTTATACCGTACAGAGTATTCAGCAAGCCTGCGAGGTTGCGCGCCGCTTCGGTGACCGCGTGCTGCTGACGACCGGCAGTAAAGATCTGGCTATCTGGCGCGAAGGGTTGCCTGAAAAAACGCTGCTGGCGCGCGTCCTGCCTGTACCCGAGGTTATTCAGCAATGCGCGGACCTGGGATTTGGCGTCGGTGAGATTTTTGCATTGTGCGGGCCGTTTAGCGCCGAGTTCAACGCTGCGTTTTATCGCCAGTGTCAGGCTGATGTGGTGATCACTAAGGCATCCGGTGCGGAAGGTGGTTATCAGGAAAAAGTTCAACCCTGTCTGGATGCAGGTATCCCCTGCATCGTGATTACACGTCCGGCACCGTTGGTGACGGGAGAAGAGTTACTGGAAAGTCAGGCCGCCTTTGGGGCGCGTTTAACGCGCTGGCTGGCCGCTGCTTAAGGAGTTAGAGATGAAAAAGGCGCTTCTGGTGGTCAGCTTTGGCACCAGCTATCACGACACCTGTGAGAAAAATATTGTGGCTTGCGAGCGCGATCTCGCAGCCAGTTGCCCTGACCGCGACCTGTTTCGGGCGTTTACCTCCGGGATGATTATCCGCAAGCTCAAGCAGCGCGACGGCATTGAGATCGACACGCCGCTGCAGGCACTGCAAAAGCTGGCGGATCAGGGGTATCAGGACGTGGCTATTCAGTCGTTGCACATTATCAACGGTGATGAATACGAAAAAATTGTCCGCGAAGTGCAAAGCATGTGCCCGCTTTTTTCTCGCCTGACGCTGGGTGTTCCGCTGCTGAGCAGCCATGACGATTACGCCCAGCTGATGCTGGCGCTGCAACAGCAGATGCCGGTGCTTGGCGAAAATGAAAAAGTGGTGTTTATGGGACACGGTGCCAGCCATCATGCCTTTGCCGCCTATGCCTGCCTCGACCATATGATGACGGCACAGCGCTACCCGGCGCGGGTTGGGGCGGTGGAAAGTTACCCGGAAGTCGATGTGCTGATTGAAAGTTTGTCTCAGGAAGGGGTGACGGCGGTGCATCTGATGCCGCTGATGTTAGTTGCTGGCGATCATGCCATCAATGATATGGCCTCTGACGAAGAGGATTCCTGGAAAACATTGTTCAATGCGGCCGGGATACCGGCTACGCCGTGGCTCAGTGGTCTGGGTGAGAATCCGGCGGTTCGCGCTATGTTCGTGGCGCATTTACAACAGGCGCTTAATGTGGCGCTGGAGGAAGCAGCATGAGCGGAAAACTGTACGCATTAAGCACCGGGCCAGGCGCTTCCGATCTTATCACCGTGCGGGCCGCACGCACGCTGGGTACGCTGGATATTCTCTATGCGCCCGCCGGGCGCAAAGGTGGCGACAGTCTGGCTCTGTCGATCGTACGTGAATATATCGGCGAGCAGACCGAAGTTCGCTGCTGCCATTTTCCTATGAGTGCTGACAGCGCCGAAAAAGAGGCGGTATGGGATGACGTTGCGGCCGCGCTGGTTCAGGAAGTCGAAGCGGGTAAGCAAGTGGGCTTTATTACACTTGGCGACGCCATGCTGTTCAGCACCTGGGTTTTTTTACTCCAGCGTATTGGCTGTCCTGACTGGTTAGAAATCGTCCCGGGCGTGACCTCTTTCGCTGCGATTGCCGCGCGGTCAAAAACGCCGCTCGCCATGGAGCAACAGTCACTGGCCGTGGTCTCCTGTACCGCGCCGGAAGCGGAAATCCAGCAGGCGTTAAAGCAGCATGACAGTCTGGTGCTGATGAAGGTATACGGTCGTTTTGCGCGCATCAAAGCGCTGCTGCAACAAGAGGGTTTGTTGGGCTGCGCATTGATGATGTCTGAAGCCACGCTGCCGGGTGAACAGTGCTGGCGTCATCTCGATGAGGTGAGCGACGATCAGCCGCTGCCTTATTTCTCGACCATTCTGGTCAATAAACAGTGGGAGTATGCACAATGAAGCTTGAACAACAGCTAAAACAGCTGTCTTTCAGCGGGTTGGCTGCGGCGCTATTACTGATGGTTGTTCCTGAACAAGCGTTCGCCATGCACATAATGGAAGGTTTTTTGCCGCCGATGTGGGCGCTGGCCTGGTGGCTGCTGTTTTTACCGTGCCTGTGGTACGGGCTGGTGCGGCTGCGCCAAATCGTGCAGGAAGATAGTCACCAAAAAGTATTACTGGCTCTGTGCGGCGCGTTTATTTTTGTGCTGTCGGCGCTGAAAATTCCTTCTGTTACCGGAAGTTGTTCGCACCCTACCGGGGTAGGCCTGGCGGTTATCCTGTTTGGACCGGGCGTGGTGGCAATCCTTGGGGCAATCGTCCTGCTGTTCCAGGCGCTGTTACTGGCGCACGGTGGTTTGACAACGCTTGGCGCTAACGGCATGTCGATGGCGGTGATTGGCCCGGTAGTGGGTTACATGGTATGGAAAATGGCCTGCCGTGCGGGGTTGCGTCGTGATGTTTGCGTCTTCCTGTGCGCGATGCTGGCGGATCTCGTCACCTATTTCGTGACCTCGGTGCAACTGGGCGTGGCGTTCCCGGACCCATCCGCCGGTGCTACGGGTTCAATCATCAAGTTCATGGGGATTTTCTGCCTGACGCAGATCCCAATTGCGATAGCGGAAGGTCTGCTCACCGTAATGATTTATGACCAGTTAACCAAACGGCAGTTGATTACCGCTCAAGGACATTAACGATGAAAAAGACGCTGATTTTGTTAGGGATGGTAGTGGCGCTGGTGATCCTGCCGTTCTTTATCAACCATGGTGGAGAGTACGGTGGCTCAGACGGTGAGGCGGAGAGTCAGATTCAGGCAATTGCCCCACATTATGAGCCGTGGTTCCAGCCGTTGTATGAACCGGCAAGCGGCGAGATTGAAAGCCTGCTGTTTACGCTTCAGGGATCGCTGGGCGCAGCCGTGATTTTCTACATTCTGGGTTACACCAAGGGCAGGCAACGCCGTGATGACCGGGCTTGACAGGCTTAGCTATCAAAGCCGCTGGTTTCATGTCTCACCCGTGCGGAAATTTCTGCTCTGGCTGATGATGATGATTCTGGCGTTTACTCTGCCCCCGTTGGGGCAGGGTATTGAGCTGTTACTGATTGCCGCGCTGAGCTGCTGGCTGCTGCGCATTTCCTTCTGGCGCTGGTGTCGCTGGATGGCATTACCGTTTGGTTTTCTGACGGTCGGCGTCGTGACCATTCTGTTTAGTTTTAACCGCGATCCGCAGACGCTGCTGGCCAGCATCCCCGTTGGAAGCTACTGGTTAGGCGTTAGCGCGCCAGGGCTTGTCACCGCCAATGAAACCTTCTGGCGCAGCCTGGCTGCGCTGGCGGCGACGTTCTGGCTGGTACTGAATCTGCCGTTTCCGCAATTGATTATCTTACTCAAACGCGCGCACGTTCCTCGCCTGCTCACTGAGCAGATCCTGCTAACCTGGCGCTTTATTTTTATCCTGTTAGACGAGGCGCTGGCTATTCATCGCGCACAAACGCTACGTTTTGGTTATCGTAGCTTGCCGTTGGGCTATCGCTCGCTGGCGATGCTGGTGGGATTGCTGTTTACTCGCGTGTTGATCCGCTACCAGCAAATGACCACCACACTGGATATCAAACTGTATCAGGGTGATTTTCACCTGTAAGGAAAAGTATGCTTGCCACTTCAGCGCTTTGGTTTCGCTATCAGGATGACCCGATCCTCAAAGGGCTAACGCTGGACTTTTCAACGCATGCCGTCACCGGGCTGGTCGGTGCTAATGGCTGCGGGAAATCCACGCTGTTTATGAACCTGAGTGGTTTACTGCGCCCGCAGGAAGGCGCGGTGATGTGGCAAGGCAAACCGCTGGATTACAGCAAGCGCGGCCTGCTGGCGCTGCGTCAGCAGGTGGCAACCGTATTTCAGGATCCCGATCAGCAAATTTTTTATACCGATATCGACAGCGATATTGCCTTCAGCCTGCGCAACCTTGGGGTGGATGAGACTGAAATCTCCCGCCGGGTGGATGATGCGCTCACGCTGGTCGATGCCCAGCATTTTCGCCATCAGCCTATTCAGTGTTTAAGCCACGGGCAAAAAAAACGTGTGGCGATTGCCGGGGCGTTGGTGTTGCAGGCGCAGTATTTGCTACTGGATGAACCTACTGCGGGCCTTGACCCATCAGGTCGCACGCAGATGATTGAGATAATCAAACGCATCGTAGCGCAAGGAAACCACGTGGTTATCTCCAGCCATGATATCGATCTTATCTATGAAGTCAGCGATGCAGTGTACGTTTTACGCCGGGGTGAAGTGCTAACACACGGCTCGCCGGGTGATGTGTTTGCCCGGACGGATCTTATTGAACAAGCGGGATTAACTCAGCCCTGGCTGGTGAAGCTGCATACCGAGCTGGGCTTCCCGCTGTGTAAAACAGAGGCTGAATTTTTTAGCTGTATGCGAGAGAACGCACTGAAGGAGGCGTCATGACGCAGGCAATAATGTTGCAGGGAACGGCATCTGATGTAGGTAAAAGCGTGTTGGTCGCCGGTCTGTGTCGAATTTTTTATCAGGATGGACTGCGTACCGCACCGTTCAAATCGCAGAACATGGCGCTGAACTCTGGCATTACGCCAGAGGGCAAAGAGATGGGGCGCGCGCAAATTTTTCAGGCTGAGGCCGCCGGTATTACGCCAGATGTGCGTATGAATCCGGTGCTGCTTAAGCCGACCAGCGATCGTAAAGCGCAGGTTGTGCTGATGGGCAAAGTGGCAACCGATATGGATGCGGTGAGCTACCACGAGTACAAACCTAAACTACGGGATCAAATCCTGTCTGTTTATAACAGTCTGGCGCAGGAGTTCGATGTGCTGGTACTGGAAGGGGCGGGAAGCCCGGCTGAGATTAACCTGCGCGATCGCGATATCGTCAATATGGGTATGGCTGAAATGGCGCAGTGCCCTGTCGTTCTGGTGGCGGATATCGACCGCGGCGGGGTGTTCGCCTCCATTTACGGCACGCTGGCGCTACTGCACGACCATGAACGCGCCAGGGTAAAAGGGGTGATCATCAATAAGTTTCGCGGTGATGTGGCGTTGCTGTATTCCGGGATTGAGCAAATTGAAGCGCTGACCGGCGTTCCGGTCCTGGGCGTCATGCCATGGCTGGACGTTGATCTGGAAGATGAAGATGGCGTTGCGCTGCAAAAGGGCAAATATTTGCGCACAGACAAACGCGACATCGATATCGCCGTTGTTCAGATACCACACATTTCTAACTTTACTGATTTCAATGCGCTTGCCGCACAGCCGGATGTGCGCGTGCGCTATGTTCGCCAGCCAGAAGAGTTGGCGGGGGCCGATCTGGTGATTCTGCCCGGCAGCAAAAACACCCTGGGCGATCTGGTGTGGCTGCGTGAAAGCGGGATGGCGCATGGCGTGGTGCAATTACATCGTAATAACGTACCCGTGGTGGGGATTTGCGGTGGCTATCAAATGCTCGGCGAAACCATCATTGATGAAGTTGAGTCAGGACTCGGTACGTTGCCGGGTCTGGGCTTGCTCAATACCGTAACGCATTTTGCCCAGCATAAAACCACGACCCTGGTTGAGGGACAAATGTCCTCCTCGCTGCCGGACTGGCTGGCGGGTACCGCGGGATTATCCGTTCGCGGTTATGAAATTCATATGGGCGAAACGGCATTAACCGAGGAATGCCGGTCGGTGATGACGCTGCGTAAAGACGGTGGCAACGTGGCTGATGGCGCGGTCACTGCCGATGGCCTGGCGTTCGGCACCTATCTTCACGGTCTGTTCGACAGCGATGAATTTACCCGTGCGCTGGTTAATGGCTTGCGAGAACGTAAAGGGTTAGCGCCGCTGGATTCCACCTTCCATTACGCGCAATATAAATCGCAGCAGTTTGATCTACTGGCGGATGCGATGCGGCAACACATCGATATTGAGAAAATTTATACCATCATGCAGCAACACCGGGAGCCAGTATGATGATTCTGGTGACTGGCGGCGCGCGAAGCGGCAAGAGTCGGCATGCGGAAGCGCTGATCGCAGATTCTCCAAACGTTTTGTATATCGCGACTTCGCAGATTTTTGATGAGGAGATGGCTGCGCGAATTCAGCATCATCGTGACGGACGTCCTGCGCACTGGCGTACAGCCGAACGCTGGCAACATCTCGATGAACTGATTACGGCAGCAAACGATCCACAAGAAGCCATTCTGCTGGAGTGCATCACCACGATGGTGACTAACCTGCTGTTTGCGCTGGGCGGTGACAGCGACCCGGATAGCTGGGATTACGCGGCGATGGAGCAATCTATTGAGGATGAAATTCGTTCGCTGATTGCGGCCTGTCAGCGCTGTCCGGCCAGGGTTGTGCTGGTCACTAACGAAGTCGGAATGGGGATTGTTCCGGAGAACCGTCTGGCACGGCATTTTCGCGATATTGCAGGACGTGTGAACCAGCGACTGGCGGCGGCGGCTGATGAGGTCTGGCTGGTGGTATCAGGAATTGGAGTCAAAATTAAATGAGTAAGTTGTTCTGGGCAATGCTCTCTTTTATTAGTCGCTTGCCCGTTCCTGCTCGCTGGTCGCAAGGACTGGATTTCGAGCACTATTCGCGTGGCATTGTGATGTTCCCGCTAATTGGCGTGGTGCTGGGAGGGTTGACGGGGCTGGTCTTTATGGCGCTGCAGCCCTGGTGTGGGGTGCCGTTGGCGGCCCTGTTTGCAGTCCTCACGCTGGCGTTATTGACCGGGGGATTTCATCTCGACGGTCTGGCGGATACCTGTGACGGTATTTTTTCTGCCCGTCGACGCGAGCGGATGCTGGAAATCATGCGTGACAGCCGCCTGGGGACCCACGGTGGACTGGCGTTAATTTTCGTGTTGCTGGCAAAAGTGCTGGTGGTGAGCGAACTGGCTTTGCGGGGCACGCCGATGCTGGCGGCGCTTGCTGCCGCTTGTGTCGCCGGGCGGGGTGCCGCTGTTTTGCTGATGTATCGACATCGCTACGCTCGCGAAGAAGGGCTGGGCAACGTCTTTATCGGTAAAGTCACCGGGCGTCAAACCTGCGTCACGTTGGGATTCGCGGCGATCCTGGCTGCCGTGCTTCTTCCTGGCATGCGCGGCGTGGCGGCGCTGGTTGTTACGATGGTGGCGATTTTTATTCTTGGGCAGTTATTAAAACGCACGTTGGGTGGGCAAACCGGCGATACGCTGGGCGCTGCCATTGAACTTGGCGAGTTGATTTTCCTGCTGGCTCTGCTCTGAGTCAGCCAACATACTGGAACCCTTATGCAGACTTTAACCTCTTTACTCCACGCAATCCCTTCACCTGATAGTGCTGCGATGCTGCGTGCACAGCAGCATGTCGATGGCTTGCTTAAACCGCCAGGAAGTCTTGGTCGGCTCGAGTCGCTCGCCGTGCAACTGGCCGGAATGCCGGGTCTGAAGGGCGTACCGCATGTGAATGGCAAAGCGATGCTGGTGATGTGCGCCGATCACGGTGTATGGGATGAAGGGGTTGCCGTTTCGCCTAAAATCGTCACGGCTATTCAGGCTGCTAATATGACGCGTGGCACGACAGGCGTTTGTGTGCTGGCAGCTCAGGCGGGGGCAAAGGTACATGTGATTGATGTCGGCATCGATGCTGAGCTTATCCCTGGCGTGGTGAATATGCGCGTGGCGCGCGGCTGCGGCAATATTGCACAAGGCCCGGCGATGAGTCGTTCGCAGGCCGAGGAGCTGCTGCTGGAGGTTATTCGCTATACCCATGAGCTGGCCAAAGATGGCGTAACGCTGTTTGGCGTCGGTGAACTTGGTATGGCAAATACGACACCAGCGGCGGCAATCGTCAGCGTACTGACCGGCAGCGATGCCGAGGATGTGGTGGGTATCGGCGCTAACCTGCCGCTTTCAAGAGTAGGCAATAAAGTCGATGTTGTGCGGCGAGCAATCGCCGTCAATCAACCGGATCGCAATGACGGTATCGATGTGCTGGCTAAGGTAGGCGGGTTTGATCTGGTCGGCATGGCGGGGGTGATGTTGGGGGCGGCCTCCTGCGGCCTGCCGGTCGTGCTGGACGGTTTTCTCTCTTATTCCGCTGCGCTGGCAGCCTGCCAGATTGCGCCGCAGATTAAACCTTACCTGATCCCGTCACATTTCTCCGCCGAGAAGGGGGCTCGCACCGCGCTGGCGCATCTTGAACTGGAGCCGTATCTCAATATGGGGATGCGTTTGGGTGAAGGCAGCGGGGCCGCGCTGGCGATGCCGATTGTTGAAGCCGCCTGTGCAATGTACAACAACATGGGGCAGCTTGCCGCCAGCAACATTGTGCTTCCGGATGGTAAGGAAGCATAGTTTTCGGCCACGCTGAACCTCGCCCCATGGTGCAATACCGTTCAGTTAAGCATTATGGGGAACATGTGATTCTTGCTAAGGGTTCCGTTCACCTCGGCGGTAGCAATTCTCTGAAGCGCAGATACCCGTGAACGTGCAAGGGAGGCTCACCGCCGCCTCCCTTGCAACCCAGGCTCCCGGCGGGAAAATCGTCGCTGCGCGATTCATTCGTCTTATGCCGTCAGCCTGTCGGGTCGGGGCCGGGCCTGCGTCCCTGCAGGCCGTCCCCTCTGCCCGCATCCCTGCGGGCAGACCCGGTCAGCCGTCAACGCCTCATCGATTTTCAGCCGGACCGGGGTTATCGCTGCAACGCACTGACTTCCAGTTAACTCTGTTTTGCTGTTCAGATAAAAAACGCAGGTGGTCAGGTGTGGGCTGGTCCGGCTGAAAATTGCCGACGTGTTTCCGTAAGGCAGGGAGAACCCGCAGGGATGCGGGTTCAGGGCGCGTTTTGCAGGGATGCTACCTCGCGCCCGGCCCGGTAGCCTGGAGGAATAAACGGAGGGGACCGCGGAGCGGCAATTTTCCCGCCAGGAGCCGGGATTGTAAAGGGCGTGGCGGAGAACGCCCTTTACACGTTCACAGGAATCGGTGTTTCAGAGAAACGATGCACATGAGGTGAACGGAACCCTTACCGTGAGATAGCATATTCATAACTTCTGCCAACACAGGTGATGCTTTCTGATACAGAGGCGTTAACTGAACTGCATTAGCTTCAGGCGGCTTTTTTATGCGGATTTTAGGCGTAACCCACTAAAACAGATAATAAAAGCTATAATGAACGGATATCTGCTGCGGCGAAGGAAAGGAAAAAAATGCGTCGTGTAAAACTGCTTTGTTCACTCATTATGCTGCTCGTGAGTCAGAGCGCGCAGGCGGTGAGTTTTCCGCTCCCGCCTGAAGGCAGTCGCCTGGTGGGGAGCCCTTTGACCATTACGGTACCTTCAGGAAACACTCAGCCGTTGGAAGCTTTTGCCGCGCAGTACGGACAGGGGTTGAGCAATATGCTGGAGGCCAATCCCGGCGTGGATGTTTTTCTGCCTAAGTCTGGCTCTACGCTGGTTGTGCCACAGCAACTGATATTACCGGATACTGTACGCGAGGGGATCGTAATCAACGTCGCAGAAATGCGCCTTTACTATTATCCCGCTGGCAGCAATACGGTTGAGGTTTTACCCATTGGCATTGGCCAGGCGGGCAGAGAAACGCCGCGTAACTGGGTCACGGCGGTAGAACGTAAGCAGGAAGCACCAAGCTGGACGCCTACGCCGAATACCCGGCGCGAATACGCAGCGCGTGGGGAAAGCCTGCCGGCGTTTGTTCCTGCCGGGCCAGATAACCCGATGGGACTGTATGCGATTTATATCGGCAGGCTTTATGCCATTCATGGCACAAATGCGAATTTCGGTATTGGTCTGCGGGTAAGTCAGGGGTGTATCCGTTTGCGTAATGACGACATTAAATATCTGTTTGATACCGTACCGGTAGGGACGCGTGTGCAACTGATAGACCGACCGGTGAAATACAGCGTAGAGCCGGACGGTAGTCGCTGGGTGGAAGTGCATGAACCACTGTCACGAAACCGGTCGGAATACGAGTCTGACAGAAGAGTTCCCTTGCCAGTCACCCCCGCGCTGCGCACCTTCATCAGCGGGAATGACGTGGATGTGAGTCGCGGAAATCAGGCACTGGAAAGACGCTCCGGCATGCCGGTGAATATCAGTCTGATTCAGACCCATTACTAATTTTCAAGGCGACCCTGTGACCTTTAGCCTGGGTGGGTCGCTTTTTTAATTTGATACTGCCCCATTTTTACCACGCCAATATGGTCTGCCATTAGCTGCGCCTCGTGTTCGCTGTGTGTAACCAGCAGTGCCGTTTGCCCGGCGGCACGCAAAATATCCCGTACCTCGTTGCCAAGACGCTCACGCGTGCGCTTATCAAGGCTGGAGAAAGGCTCATCGAGCAGCAGGATTTCCGGATGTGGCGCCAGCGCGCGCGCAAGAGCGATACGCTGCTGTTGACCGCCGGACAGTTCATGCGGATAACGGCTGGCATGACTGTGCAACTCCACCATTTTTAACAGTTCCGCCACCCGGACCTGCTGCTGCTCACGCGGCATACGTCGTAACCCAAAGGCCACGTTTTGTTGCGCGGTCAGGTGAGGGAATAACGCATATTCCTGAAAGACCATGCCGACATGCCGTTTTTCCGGCGGCAGATGAACACCGGAACCGGCAACGCGGCGCTGCGACACATAGATCTCTCCGCTTCGCAGCCGTTCAAATCCGGCAACTGCGCGTAACACGGTGGTTTTTCCGCAACCTGAAGCGCCCAGTAGACAGGCGATCTCTCCTTTACGTACCGACATTGAAAACCCGCTCAGCACCGATTGCTGGCTGTTGCCGTAGGCAACGTGCACATCCTGGAGTCGTAATGCAATTTCTGACATTGTTACTCTCTTAACCACGGCGAGTCATCTGGTGACGCACCAACAAAATAACCGGTAGCGTGCCAGCTAAAACAATCATTAGCGCGGCGATAGCACCTTCTTCATAGGTTCCACGGGCGGCTTCTGCATACAGCAACGTTGCCAGCGTTTCGAAGTTTACCGGGCGCAACAGCAACGTTGTTGGCAGTTCTTTCATGGCATCGGCAAAAACCAGCAGGGCGCTACTCACTAACGCCGGGCGCAGCAATGGGAAATGAACCCGTGCAAATGTGCCCGCACCATTCTCACCCAACAGACGAGAAGCCTGCTCCAGCGAAGGCGGAATGCGGCCCAGGCCGGAATCCAGTGCGCCGATAGCAATCGCCTGGAAACGCATGGCACAACAAATTACCAGCAGGATCCCGGCAGACATCAGCGGCAGGCCGCGAACATCCAGTAAATCTGCCAGCCAGCGGTCGACTGCCATGGCGGGGGTTAAAAAACCAATCGCCAGAATTGTACCGGGAACCGCGTAGCCTAAAGAAGCCAGACGCATTACACCACGGCGAAATCCTGGCATCGCGTTATCTGCGGCGCTATGCCGCGCGCTCCAGGCCACCAACATACTGACGCAAACCACCACCAACGTGGTTCCCGCGGCCAGTGATAACGTATTTTGTAATGCAGCCAGTAACGAGGAGGATATAGGGCTCTCGTCACCTATACGTTTGGCGCTTTCCCAGATTAAAAACAGCACCGGGGCCAGAAAGCCCAGCACAACTGGCAGCGAAATAACGATACCGAGTAGCCAGCCACGCCAGCCTTGCACGCGGGTGGGTTGAATTTCCCGCAGGCTACGGCTGCTGAATCCCTGTTTTCTGCGGCCATAAAATTCCAGCGTCAGAATAAAGAATATAAACATCAGCATCATGCAGGCGATTTGCGCTGCGGCAGATAAATCAGAGCGAGAGATCCACGTGGTGTATACGGTAACGGTTAACGTTTGTACCCCGAGAAATTCCGACGCGCCAATATCGTTAAGCGTCTCCAGCAGCGCCAGACTGATCCCGACGGCCAGTGCCGGGCGTGCCATGGGGAGAGCAACACGAAAAAAGGTCCCGGTTGCGCTGCAACCCAGCGTACGTGCAGCTTCCAACAGGTGGGCCGGCTGGCTGATAAACATGGCGCGGGTTGTCAGGTACACGTAAGGATAAAGTACTAATCCGAGCAAGATTATTGCGCCGGAAAGGGAACGTAAATCGGGCAGGCGGAACTGTCGCGGGCTGTCAAAGCCCAGTAAGAAACGGATAAAGGTTTGCAGGGGGCCAATCGGATGCAGCAGATCGAGCCATGCAAAGGCAACGATGTAGGTCGGCATTGCCAGCGGCAACAGCAGCGCCCAACTGAGAATTTTTCGCCCAGGGAAATCCCATGCCGTTACCGCCCATGCGCTGCCTACGCCAATGACGCCAACCATTATCGCGACACCCGCTAGCAACAGCACGGTGTTTTTTAGCGCTGAGGGCAGTACATATGTCATAAGATTATCCCAGTGGGATAAATCAGCCTGGGTGGCCTGCCAGATCAGCGCAACGATGGGGGTCAGGACGCCAAGCGCGACGCACAATGCGCCAAGATGCAACGGCGTTAATAATGACTGCGGCCCGGAAACCAGGCCGCGTAACGTCGGAAACTGCAGCGATTTATTGATCGAATCCAACTTTATCTACCAGCAAACTAGCTTGTTTACGATACTTCACGATCTCGGTGAGCGGCGTTTTATCGACGTCGATTTCACCGATTGTGGCGCTAATGACCGGGTCAAGCGTTACGCCTTTCAGTACCGGATATTCGAAGTTCGCTTTCGCATACTGCTGCTGGGCAGGCGCGGAAACCAGATATTCCATCAGCTTAACGGCATCGGCTTTATTTGGCGCATAGCGGGCAACGGCAGCGCCGCTGATGTTGACGTGCGTACCGCCATTTTCAAAGGTTGGTTTAACGACTTTAATGGCATCGCCCCACCGACGAGCATCGCTGCCTTCTTTGGCGTTTTTCATATGGCCGACATAATAGGAGTTGGCCAGACCAATATCACAAATTCCACCGAGGATATCGCGGGCAACATCGCGATCGCCGCCGGTGGCTTTACGCGCCAGGTTAGCCTTCACGCCGCGCAGCCATTCTTCGGTTTTGGCTTCACCATGATGGGCAATCATCGCGGCGATCAGCGCCGTGTTGTAGGGGTGCTGACCGGAACGAATACAAACTTTACCTTTGTATTCTGGGCTGGCGAGCTGTTCGTAATGCCAGTTATCGATTGGCAGAGACTTCTCGGCATACAGTACGCGGGCGCGCATTGAAAGCGCAAACCACTGATTATCCGCGCCGCGCAGATTCGCCGGAATGGCGGCTTTCAGCGCTTCTGACTCTACCGGCTGGGTGACGCCGGCTTCAACTAAATCGATGAGATTTCCGGCATCGACGGTCATCAGCAGGTCGGCAGGGGAGTTTTTGCCTTCCGCCTTAACACGCTCAAGCATACCGTCTTTGATATAGACCGTACTTACTTTGATACCGCTGGTTTTAGTCCAGCTATCAAGTAAAGGCTGGATCAGGCCCGGTTCACGGGTGGTGTAAAGCGTTAACGTTTCCTGAGCGAAAGCCGGCAGGCTGACAGAGAAGAGGAGGGCAGAGGCAAGCGTGATACGGCGCAATCCTGTGCGAGTCAGAGCATTCATCGTTTTTATCCCAGAGTAATTGGAACATACAGTGAACCGAGTCGGGGCTCGTTCTTTTGGCTCGCGTACAATAAATGATAATCACTAGCACTTACAATAATTGCAAAGTTTAAACGATTTACATTTACACAACTTTAATCAACGATGTGATGCGGCATGGAATAGGGAGTTATGGCAGACTGAGGGCTTATAGAGGCAGCTTTTACACAGACATGAAAAGCAAAAAGCCCGCTTAAGTTTCCTTAAGCGGGCTTCTTAAATTTGGCTCCTCTGACTGGACTCGAACCAGTGACATACGGATTAACAGTCCGCCGTTCTACCGACTGAACTACAGAGGAATCGTGTGAACGAGGCGCATATTACTGACCTCATCATGAGGTGTCAACAGTAAAATTAGCGCGTCATTTCAATTGGTTAATTAATCTTCAAATTCAGTGTTAATGCGTGTTTGGTGAGCGATAATCGTCGTCTCCCCGGGTATCTCGTAACCGCTCCATGGGGTTCTGGCGATAAAACTGGATGAAACGCTGCCATAAGGCAGGAAAACGCGGAGCAAATAATTCAGGAGCACTGAAAAAATACTCGGATAGCACGGCAAAGCATTCAGCAGGATCGGTCGCTGCGTAGGCATCTATACTGCACGCAGTTTCACCAACCAGATCGATCTCATCCTGAATATTGTTCATTGCAGCATGCAGGTCGTGTTCCCAACCGGCGATATCGCGTAGGGGAATCGCCGGAATACCGCTGGCACGATCGCCATTACGCATATCAAGCTTGTGCGCCACTTCATGGATGATCAGATTAAAGCCGGAGGCATCAAAGGAATCCTGAATATCAAGCCAGTTGAGGATTATCGGGCCTTGTTGCCAACTCTGCCCGGACTGTACCACGCGTTGATTATGCACCAGCCCAATATCGTCTTCCCATTCATCGTCTACGACAAATGGGGCAGGGTAGATGAGAACTTCATGAAACCCGTCGAGCCACTCAATCCCCATTTCCAGAACAGGTAAACAGAATAGCAGAGCAATGCGCGCACTTTTTAGCGGGTCCAGCTCAAACCCCTGAAGAGCGACTAATCTTTTTTGTTGTAAAAAGCGCTCGGCCAGGGCAATAAGTCTGGCTTGTTCTTGCTCGGTGAGATTCACCAAAAGGGGAATAGCCAGGGCGTCGTCCCACGGCCAATCGTCACTCCGGGTTGCTTCTTGTTCTTTCCAGGGCCACTTAATCATCGTTTTGCTCGCAAACTCGTCACTTGAACGAAATTGACGGAACTGGGTCTGTTAAAATGCCAAATTACCTGGCATCATGGCAACCGCCAAAACGGAGAGATGCCAGAGCGGCTGAATGGACCGGTCTCGAAAACCGGAGTAGGGGCAACTCTACCGGGGGTTCAAATCCCCCTCTCTCCGCCACTATTCAAACACTTAGCTCAATTCCTTTCAACGACTCATGTCACACTTGGTATAGTGTTGGTATATTCACTTGGTATAAAACTCGCCATCATCATCTTCTGATTTGCCCAATACTGGAAGATCCAATGTGGGAGAAATTTTCACTTTTCTGTCATAAACCACAACTTGGCTTTCAGTTTTGTGACCTGAGAATAGTTGTTTGTCCTTACTCGAGCCTTCGTAATCAGATATTCCCTTGGCTTTGAGATCATGAAATGTACACGGCAGTTTTCTATCTAGTTTTTTTCCTGCTGCTTCCCTTGCAGTTTCCCACAGATCGTTAAACCCACTTTTTGAATACTTAGTTTTTTTACTGCTACAAACAACGGTTTCCCGTCCACCCAGAGTCTTTGCAAGTTCGATGGCGTTATGTAGCCTCTCGGTCCAGACTTTTATTTGTTTAGTCCCGGTCTTTCCCTGCTGGATAAAAATGCCTTCCTCGCTTACTTGCGACCATTTGAGAGAAAGAACATCGGAAACGCGAGCCGCACATAAGTAAGATATCTCCATGCCAACCCGGAGAGCTGGTGCCGCCTCTTCATAAATTGCCTGATATTCTTCGTCTGTCACGTACACGTCACGGGCTTTTAAAGAGAACTTGCGTACTCCTTTGCACGGATTTCCTTTCACATACCCTCGTTCATATCCCCATGAGAAAACTCGCGACATCCCGCCGAGTTCCTGGTTTGCCTGGTTAATACTGCGTTGGCCCCGTTTATCCATATAGATCCTGACCATCTCAATTTTTATGTCATCTGCTCGCATATTCCCGAACACTGGGACCAGGTTTTTTTCATATGACCTGTAATCAGTCTGTGTCCGCGGAGCCAGTTCAGCAAAAGCTGGGCTGCTGGTGAATAACTTCCATAATTTAGAAAATGTCATTACGTCTGAACGCTTGGCTTTTTCTTCCTCATAGCGCGCCCATAGCCGGGACATACTTGTCCCGGTAATAGGTGCAAGAGTTACGCTTTGTTTTGTTCCTTTTGGCTTCCACACATAGCTATAACGGTTTTTAGTTACGCGTGGCGGGAGGTGCTTGTCTTTAGGATCTTTTCTTGGTCTGCCCATTGATTGCGTCGTAATTTGGCTCAAGTGCAACATATTCATCGACCTTAGGTAATTCAGAAACTCCGGGATCAATACTTCTGCGCAATACAATTGGGCGGTTCCGCCCATCAGTGGTGAACGGTATGCCGTGACACCGCAGTTGTCGCTGCTGGTGGGTGTAGCGCTGATAGCCAGTAATTTCTGCAATTTCCTGAGGAGACAGTGTAAGTTCGTGCATAGCTCATCTCTCTGATGGCCTGCCTGTAAAAACATACCAGGCAGGATCCATAAATTGTGAAATTAGAAAATCAATTTGCGGTCAGACGTTGCCAGATTGCTGATACGTATTTGACCTGATGCCGGGCATCAGAAAGTGCATTGTGCATGTCACCTTCAAACGGGATGTCGAAGCGCGGATTTATACCGACAGATTTACCCAGTTCGACCATGGTCCTTACGTCCCTGTCATTCCAGAACGGAACAGCGAAGGGGGTATCTGTTAACGCGTATGCGCGGCGAAGAATGACGTTATCAAACGAGCGACCATTACCCCATAACTGAACTGTGTGGCTTCCGTTAGCAGCGTTTTCAGCAATAAAGTCAGCCAGGAGTTCGAGGGTCTCAAGCAACCCCATGGCTTCATCAACAAGAATGGCAGAGCGGGCTTCAGATGATTGTTTCAACCACCACTGAATCGTCGACGCATCCGGTTTCATGCCAAACGACATCGATGACTCCAGACTGACAACCTGGTAAAACTCGGCACCAGTGTTACCAGTTGAAGGATCAAAAAATACTGCGCCAATAGAGACTATTGGGGCATCAGGACTGTTGCCCATAGTTTCCATATCAACCATCAGGTGAGTATAAAAAGCGTTCAGGGGATCCGTATCAATATGGTGAACGGGTTCATTATTCAGAGAAGCTGACGCGTCACCAGTTGCATCAGCGCTTTTAACTGGCAAAACTGCTGTTTCGCTCTGAGACACTTCAGGATTAGCTTTGATTTCGTTGTTGTTAGTTTCTTCCATCTGCACATTGCTGGTGGCTTCCTCTGTATTGGTATTATGTAACTTATTCTCGACGGCGCGCTGGCGTACCTGGTCTACGACAGAAAGTGCGTGTGCTGGCTGGTTACCCATCAGGCCATCGATGGAGAACACGCCGTTGCCCATGTTAGCGATTTCTGGTTGTTCGACTCCTGCCTTCTGTTCAGCTGTGACTTTCTCGTTAACCTCGTTTTCCCAGCTTTTTTCTGGCACATGACCAGCCGCCAGCAGGGTTTCCTGGCATGGTGTTTCATGGTTGCTTTCTGTCAGGTTTGCGTTGATATAGGCCTGCAGCCGACCAGGAAATTTAACCAGTTCGGATGATGTACCGCGGATAAGCGCAAAGATAGCGGCTCGCGAATAGTCCAGAATGCCAGCGCTTTTTCGCAGTGCTTCCGACCATTCCTTAAAAGGACTCTCTTTTTTGGTGACGATCTCTTTTGCCCGGCGGTAGACCCCACCCGGGATGTCGTAGATATTGAAATCCATTGGAAGAGTGGCCAGCGCAATCTCAACGTCGAGCGTATCCAGTGTATGAGCATAATCGGTATTGCGATCAGTCTTATTGCCACCACCAGCGTTCGTTCCAGTATCAGTGCGCTGAATCTGCGACACACGATTTCCCTTACACCACTCTTTAACCAGCAATCCGCGGTCAATGTGTTCAGTACTGAACCAGGCCTTAAAGAACTGAATTACGGTAGACAGATCCACTCGTTTACCATCAACCGGGAAAATAGTTTTTAGCGCGCTGATAATTTTCCAGATATCGATCTCTGGCGCTTTCTTGAATGGTTCTACATTCTCGGCGGCAAGCAGCAGATTTTGCACGTAGCTGTTATCCACATCCAGCTCAAGTTCCTGAATGGTTTTCTTCTGTTCAGTATCAATATGGTAAGCATATTCATCAGAAATAAACTGAGCCAAAAGGCGCTGGCGTAGCGGGAGAGTCGCAACGGTAATGAGTTCTGGCGTTACAGGTGGAACGGTGGGCTCATCACCCACAATTCGTGCTTTCTTATCGTTAACCCACTCCTGCATGGTTTGAGTCCGCGCTTTCGGTTCCGCAATCCATTCGCTAATAAATTCCTCAAATGAAGCAATGGTATAGACCTGCTCACGGTCGAAGACTTCTTTTATTGCGTTTGCCAGCTTCCACTCGACATGAGCAGAAAGCTCTTTCGCCGCTGGCACATTTGCAACGGCCAGTAACAGGTTTTGTATATAGAGATCATTTTCGTCCAGTTCCATTTGCCCGATCTGGACGTGCCGCGCTTCACTGATTTCCTTCTCTTCACCGTCATTTAACAGGTGCGCAATCAGCCGCTGAGACAGGCGCAGGCGAGATATGGGGCGGAGCAATGCTGGCGCATCGCTGGTGGGTACATTGGCACTGGAGGTTTCAGGTTTTTGCTGGCTGGAAGCCTCCAGATTTTCATTATCCGGCTTCTGTTTCAGTTGCCACGTTTGCTGGTCTTCTGCCAGTTCGTAACGATCGCACCATGTGTCATCAAGTGTGCTTTCCTCAGGAAGATCGTCAACAACAAACCAGTTGGTGCGGACAGGTAATTGATAGTCGGCGCCACGACCGACGGCAATATCGTTATCTTCGAGAATATTGAGGATTTCGCGTTCTGCACGGGAATCTGATTTCGCAGAGAACCAGCAAAACAGGTTTTTTGCCTCAGTTGCTTTCGCTTTGGCTTTAATAAGATACGCATACGTTAACATTGCGTTCGGGCTCCATAGGATTGTAAGATACCCGGCAGCTGATGATCGCCGCCTAAGGTAGTGGTTATTGGTCAAAACTCGTTCCGGAAAGCTTTGGTCGGCTGACCGGGTACTTAACCCGCCTTGCGCGGGTTTTGTGCTTTATGGGGTAGGGGATTTTCCCTGCGCCAGCTGTGCGACGGGGACCCACTCCAGAGCATTCAGCACGGGTTCAAATGAATCAGGCGTGTGAGTAACGGCGCGAACAACGTCAGCCACGCTGGGGTTTGCTTTGCTAAGATGGTACCCGCCACCGGCGCCACGCTGACTGGTAACAATTTCACTGCTGCGCAGCTTCGAGAAAATCTGCTCGAGGTAAGACACAGACAGCTTCGATTCCTTACTGATTGATGCGATGGAAACCGGACTGCCGTTGTAAATCCTGTTGAGGATGGCAACCACCTGAACAGATGCCACCACACGTTTCATTCCGAACTCCATCATGCATCCTTTGCCGGTTCGCGACCGTATCCTGGGTTATCGTTTAAGGCGTCATTCAGAACCTGCATTGCCTCATTATGTGGGAGAGTCAGAGCAAGTTTGATCGCCGTTCCAAGAGCTTCAGCCGCACATTCAAACTTACGAGCGAGCCTGGCTGTTTCATCAACTTGTTCACCCATCGCTTCCATTTCAAAGTTGTGCTCAGTCCAGACTTCATCCATCACATCACTTTCAACTTCTTCACGTAATGCTTCTTTTACTTCCAGAACAGGCAAAACCCCGATTAATGCCTCGGCTGGCGCGCTGCTGAAGCGCAATGCCAGATCGTTAGCTGACATAAAAACCTCCGGAAAAAAGCCCGCCACGGGACGGGCAAAGAACACTTTTCCAATTTAACCAGAACAGGTCTTCGTCTCCTATTTGGTTACGATGGTGGTATTACCATCACAATGCCCTGTGCACCGGGCATGAGGCTGGCAACAGCCATTGGTCAAACTCGTTATGAACGAACAGCAGTCTGTTGGTCGGCAGACGGGTCGCCTTTCTGGGCAAGCGTGTAGCAAATCAGTCGAATGATTACTTCAATGCGATTTAGATGTACGGCCTGACACCGCACTGGTTTACGTGCGAAATCGATCATGGATTTATCCTCTTGCGTTGCCCTTGTCGCCAGGCTGGCGGAACGTTGAACCTGCTGCGTGTTAATACTTGTCATCTCATCCGGTGATTCGTATGCCGCCGGCAGCTACTTCGTGGGCGTCCTGCCTAGATGACTGTCTTTGAGTTGGGAATAGTATTATCGATTGAATCGATACATGTCAAATTAAATCGATATCAATGAGTGTGAACAGCTCACCGATTAGTTTATCGGATTGATTTCGCGTGCTTTATGAAGGGTGCTGGAGTGGAGGGGTTACTCGTTACTGGGGATTATCTTTCGTTTTTTTAGGTAAGCAGTAGCTACATCATCTAGCTCTTGCAGACGCAGTTCGATCAACTTAATTATCTTTTCTCTCTCATCGTCAGTGGGCAAAAGCTCAAATTGCTCCAGTAGCTTTTGTTCCTGGGCCGACTGAGGCTGACGTTTTTTTTCTGATGTTATGGCAGGAATAGTGTCAGCTTCAGTTTCTTCAAGAAAAAACCAATAGAGTGGATAGCCTGTAGCGGACTGTAGCCTATCTAGGATGTCAGCTCTTGGAAGTATATTAGAGTTACACCAGCCATTTACTGACTGGGCTTTTACTCCCAGTCTGCGTGCGAGTTCCGATTGAGATATTCCAAGATCATGGATGGCTTTTTGTAATCGCTTTCCGAAGTTCATATTCCTAGCCCGCTCAAAAACATACATCTGATTATACAGATTTTATCTGTAGCTCAATCTATCGATATAATTTGACTATATCGAAATAATTTGATTTACTCGCTTCAAGTTCACTACCCGAGACAAATCAATGAAGCTCACAACACAAAAGAAAATGTTAGCCATATGCAGTCAGGCAGAACTGGGGCGCCGTCTAAATCGGCGAGCTCAAACAGTTAATGGATGGTTCAAGAAAAAGGTACCCGGCGAGCTTGTTGTTCGCGTATCCAAAGCTCTCAATTGGCAAATTACGCCACACGAGTTGCGACCGGACCTTTATCCAAACCCCACTGATGGTTTACCTCAAAAGGAGGCTTAATCATGCAATCAGCCACGTATCAACATCATAGCCAACGTTTAGCTATTCCGTTGAAAACGGAAAATCAATTTAAACCCCAGCGCCGTGACGGCATTCAGCACTGCGTCATATTGGCAGCCGTTCGTGAATGGGAATCGACATTACCAGGACAGGCACAGGAACGGATCGCTCAGCTGGTGGCTGAAGAGTGGGCCAAAGCAGATGGCCGCGGAATTGCTGTTAATAAACAGAATTTATTCCGATATCTGAAAAACGAGGGCGGTTCGGAAAAGTACAGGGCTTACGTTATGCGGCTGTCAGGTTCAATTATTGCTGCTATGCCAGTTCAGATTGCCAGAAAGCACGGATTAAGTAATGCGAGCACAGAAGCAGAGCTGGTGGCAAACGCTATCAAAGAGTGCAGTGAGGCACACCATGCGAAATTAATTGGCGCGCCATTACAAAAGCTCGAGAAGGAAATCCGTGAGGCGGCAATCGCATTGTTCAACATGTTACCTGCTGACGCGGCGGGACCACTACTGGCGAGTATAAGCACCGTAGCGCCGCAATTGTTTTAATCGAGTTTTGAGCAATAACCATTACGCGCCGGGAAACCGGACAAGGGAGTAACCATGGCAGCTCTGCCTTACATGCAACTTTACATTGCTGATTACCTGGCGGACACCATGCATCTGTCTACAGAAGAGCATGGCGCATACCTGCTACTGATGTTCAATTATTGGCAAACAGGTCGCCCGATCCCCAAAAACCGACTATCGAAAATTGCACGGCTGAGTAACGACCGTTGGGATGCCGTTGAACCTTCGTTGAAAGAGTTTTTTAACGATAACGGAACCGAATGGGTACAGGAGCGTATAGAGCGTGATCTGGAGGCGGTTAAAAACTCGATCAGCCAAAAGTCAGCAGCTGGAAAAGCATCCGCTCAGGCGAGAAAAGCTAAAAAAGGAGCGAATAACCAACAAAATAACAACGGGTGTTCAACGGGTGTTGAGCCGCCGTTAAAACAGAACGCCAACGGAAACCCAACTAATAAAGATCCAGATACAGATACAGATCTAAAAGAAAACCAAGAGAGAGAGTTATACGCGCCAAGTGGCTTTTTACCGCCCATAGGCAAATTTCCGATCACAGATGACTGGACTCCTGGTGATGACTTTGTACGCCAGGCTGCGCAGTGGGGAATAAACCTTGGGGATCTACCAGGGTATACCGCCGTCGAATTACAGCAGTTCCGGGACTACTGGAAATGTGAAGGGAAAGTTAAACACCACATCCAGTGGGAACAGACTTTTGCTTCCAGCCTGAAAACATCACGCGCCAAATCTTCCTCACCATCGGCAGGTACACGTCGACAGGCTGGCTTTGGCGTTTCACAACCTGACACTCAGATCCCGCCGGGATTCAGGGGGTAATGATGAAATCGACGCATGACTTGCTTGGCCGTCTACGTAACCTCATGCCTGCAGGTGTCCAGCCGAAATTTACCAGCAGTCAGGAATTAATGGCCTGGCAGCAGGAAGAAGGGCGAAAGCGCGCAGCTGAGCTGGAAAAACAAAATCAGCGTAACCGTTCAGAAAGGATTTTTGGGCGCTCAGGGATCTGCGAGTTGCACAGGGGGTGCTCATTTGCAAATTACCTGGTGAGCAACGGCGGGCAGAAACACGCGCTGACAATGGCAAAGAGCTACGCCCATAACTTTGGGAATGGCTTTACCAGTTTCATATTCAGCGGCAGTTGTGGAACAGGGAAAAATCATCTTGCCGCGGCAATCGGGAACTACCTGCTTCAGCACGATTATTCCGTTCTGGTCGTGACAGTACCTGATTTGATGCTTCGCGCACGCAAATGCTATGACGAGGGCCAGTCTGAGTCCGATTTGCTGGACGATTTGTGCAAGGTTGATTTGCTTGTTCTTGATGAGGTTGGTGTTCAACGTGATACGCGCAATGAGTGGGTATTACTTAATCAGATTATCGATCGCCGTATGGCGTCAATGAAACCAGTGGGGGTGCTAACAAACCTGAATTATGACGAGTTATCGAAAGTTCTGGGTGAGCGGGTCATGGACCGCTTAACCATGGATGACGGTATCTGGGTAAATTTCGCCTGGGGAAGTTATCGCAAAAATGTGACCCATTTACGGGTCGTGAAGTAACTAAAACGAGTATTGACCAATGACCATAGAAATCTCTCAGAAAGATCGGGTTGCGATAGTAGTACGCCATACCCCGAACTGCGTATTACGTGATGTGTGTGAAGCGCTGGATATTCCATCCGGTACCGCTGGTAAGTTTCTGCGCGCGCTGACTGTCAGTGGCACAGTCCTGCGTACTCACAATGGAACTCAGTATGTTTATAACATCGCCACGGATGCAGAAATACCCGACGTAAAACTGCCCTTCATGGAAGAGAAAAGTGATCCGGTTGAAACGCAATTAGCAGAGAAAATGGCGAAAGACCTGAAGTCCCGAGGGCTCTGGCGGCGCGCGGCAAAAGTATATACCGACATGTTAGACATTGCCCGTAGTTCAGCTGAAGTGTCACGTATAGCACAGCAACGTAATGAATGCCTGCGTATGGCCCGGAGATGATCAGCATGCCAAGACCAAACACACCAGAAGAGCAGGCGGCACTTATCCGGGTGATCATCGAAGAAGTGAAAATCCGTGGACGCTTAACCGTTAGCGAGGCATCACAGATGTTGTCGCTGCATCGTCAGACTGCTGAGAAGTATTTCCGCGTAGCAGCCGAACGCGGCGAACTCATTCGTTACGGTCGTCTTGGTTTGTTCAGGGACCAAAAGGCTGTGATTGATTTCGATCTCCAGCGTTTTTCATACGGATCGAGTAATCCTGGGATTGAGTTACCAGCAGATTTTCGGGGAAGTGCGGTTATGCGCCGGGTCATTGAAATTGTGGGGAGGATGCCAGCATGACAACCGAAAAACGGGCGTTGAATTATGACCCAGCCGATCCCGACAAGATGCGATTACCAATGGGCGTAACATGTGGTAATTGCCACCATATCCATCGTTGTAAAGCAATTTTTGGACACACGGAGTCGGACACATATTGCGATTGGTCACCGTCGCGATTTATTGCTGGCATTGGCGTGAAGGGGGAGTGAGATGGACTTAATACCATTAACGCACGACGAGCTCTGCCAAATTGCCTGGCGCTTTCTTCAGAATAATGGCTTTAAAGTGGCGTTTCATGATCGGTTCCGTGCATGGACACCTTACGGCGAACAGGCTGATGCTATCGGCTTTCGCAACGGTGCTAGCTGTCTGATTGAGGCTAAATGCTCTCGCTCTGACCTGTTAGCCGACCGTAAGAAGCCTTTCCGGATTGAACCCGAGAAAGGTATGGGAGATTGGCGCTTCATGATTAGCGAGCCGGGAATTGTGAATGTTGAAGACCTGCCGTCAGGCTGGGGCTTACTTCACGTTATTAAAGGTCGGGTTAAGAAGGTGCACGGATGGCCTGGTAACGGACTTTGGGTTAACCGGGATAGCAAACCATTCCAGGCCAACAAACAGGCTGAATGCGACTACATGTTTAGCGCTCTACGCCGGATGGATTTACGTGGACATCTTAAAGAGGTTTACGACGGCGTAATCGTTAATAAGACAGAAGGAACCGCAGCATGACAACTAACAACCACCCGGCGCACGGTCCTGTATCACTCGATCGCCTGCACCAGACAAGAGAAATACTCAGCAAAGCATCAGCACAAAGCGATGGGGGCAATCTCGGCTACGCAATGGCTGATGCTGTGAAGGTGATTGATGGGGTTCTGGAGTCGTTAGCCCGTGAACAAGTACGCCGTGAACATGCAGCATGGTCACAGGCTACTTTCGGCGATGTCGGTCCAGTTGGTCCGTTGAAGCACCTTTCCAAAGAAGCTCTCGAGGCGGCTGCTGAACCAGGCGACCTTAGCGAATGGGCTGACATGCAATTCCTGTTATGGGATGCACAACGTCGTGCCGGTATCAGTGACGAGCAGATTACCCTGGCGATGGTAGAAAAGCTGGCGGTAAACAAGCAGCGAGAATGGCCTGAACCGAAAGACGGGGAGCCGCGCCTGCATATCAAAACTGAACAGCATCAGGGAGAGAAGTGATGGATCCGCAACTGGAATACGCCACGAAGCGTATCGTCGAGCTGGAAAACCTGCTGCTGGTGAATGTTGAGGAAACTGTCTGGCCTGCCGAAGTGGGAATGGTCTTCAGCCAGGTTGAACGTACCGGGGATCTCCCGTCACATCACCAGCGCCGCCTTAAACATCACATCAATCGCATGTGGCTGGAGAAAATACAGGTACCAGCGATCATCACAGCGGCACAGTCACTGGCCATCGCCATGGAGAAATACGCGTGAGAGAAATCATTGTCGATAATTTTGCTGGTGGTGGCGGGGCGTCAACCGGCATTGAAATGGCGATCGGTCGTAGTGTTGATATTGCTATTAACCACGACGAGAACGCCGTAGCGATGCACACGACAAACCATCCTGATACGTTGCACTATTGCGAGTCTGTGTATGAGGTTCGCCCAAAGGTTGCTACCGCAGGTTGTCCGGTGGCGCTGGCGTGGTTTTCTCCAGATTGCCGCCACTTTTCTAAAGCTAAAGGGGCTAAACCTGTTGAGAAAGCGATCCGCGGACTGGCCTGGGTAGTATTACGCTGGGGGCTGGATGTTGAGCCGCGGGTAATGAAACTGGAAAACGTCGAAGAGTTTAAAACGTGGGGGCCGTTACTGGCTGGAGAAATGCGACCTGACCCATCCCGCGCGGGCGAAACTTTTGAAGCGTTTATTGGCATGCTGACAACTGGCATCCCGGCGAACCATCCAGCGCTGGAGGAATGCTGTGAGTTTCTGAATATTTCGCTTGATAGCGAAGATGCCGCGCGGCTGGTTAAAGGCCTTGGTTATGTTGTCGAGTATCGCGAACTGCGCGCCTGCGACTATGGTGCGCCGACAATCAGAAAACGTTTCTTCATGGTTATGCGTCGCGACGGGAAGCCTATTGTGTGGCCGGAACCAACACATGGAGATCCGAAATCTCCAGCGGTTCAGTCGGGCAGGTTGGCGCCATGGCGCACCGCTGCGGAGTGTATCGACTGGACAATCCCGGCGCCGTCAATATTCGATCGCAAAAAACAGCTGGCAGAAAATACCCTGAAGCGGATCGCGCGCGGCATACAGCGCTTTGTTATCGACAGTGCGTCGCCGTTCATCGTGAAATGCAATCACACCAGCACCAAAACGAGTTACGACTGTTTCCGTGGTCAGGCGCTGGGCGAACCTTTGCAAACCATTACTAAAACCCACGGTTACGCGTTAGCCGTACCGCACCTGACAAAGTTTCGCACTGGTGCAACCGGTCAGCCTGTTACCGAACCAGTACCGACGGTTACCGCTGGCACATCAAAACGCCCGGGCGGGAATGGGCATGCTCTTGGTTTGGTAGAAGCCGCGCTGACCCCGTTCCTGGCTGGCAACGGCGGCAGTGAATACCAGGCTAAACCGCGCCCGATGGATAAACCTGCTCATACCATTCTGAAGCAATCCCGCGCCTGTCTTGTTGCGCCGGTTATCGCCCGCCAGTTTGGGGCCAGTGTCGGCCACCGGGTAGACGAACCGAGCGCAACCATCACAGCTGGTGGTGGCGGTAAATCTCAACTGGTGACGCCTACGCTGATTCAGATGGGATATGGCGAACATCCCGGGCAAGAACCGCGTGTGCTGCGACTGGATAACCCACTGGGGACTGTTACTGCTGGTGGGAATAAATTCGCGACGGTGAGCGCATTCCTGGCGAAACACTACGGCGGTAACTATACGGGACCGGGTGTCGGTTTAGATGAGCCTGTTCATTCAGTTACCACTGTTGATCACCACGCAGTTGTCGCTGCGCATTTGATGGTCAATAACACAGGACATCCCGGCGGTACGCTGGACAATCCGGCTCATACCTTAACGACGGGAAATCATCATGCTGCAATAACCTCTCACCTAGTGAAATTGCGCGGCACCTGCCGGGACGGACAACCAACCAGTGAACCAATGCCAACGGTGACGGCGGGCGGGCTGCACATAGGGGAGGTGAAGACCATTCTTGCGGTCGATGAATACGACGAACATCGCGCGCAGCAGACGCTTGAGTTTCTGCGGGAATACTGCGGCGAGGATTGCGACGGGCTGGTGACAGTTGAAGGCATTACTTACCGCATCGTTGATATTGGCATGCGGATGTTGCAACCACATGAGCTTTACCGCGCGCAGGGCTTCCCTGAGTGGTACATTATCGATCAGGACTATCGGGGCAAGAAGTACGCGAAGGACAAGCAGGTTGCGCGATGTGGTAATGCTGTTCCGCCGCCATTTGCAGAAGCACTAGTACGGGCTAATTTACCGGAGCTTTGTCAGCAGAAAGAGATCGCAGCTTAATGTCCGAGTTTCAGAACATGGTGTAACAAATCCTGCTACTTCAATGACGTAGATTCAAACCTGATATAATTAGGCTCTTCACAACACGAGGAGCCTAAAATGTACCATTACATGATCCCTATCAACGGAACTGTTCACCTGATCAAGACTGACTCTCTGATCCCTGAAGGGACTGAGTATAGCTTTGAAGGAGAAAGTCTAATCTGCGCTCATGCCACTTTTAAATCTGGGACGTATGGCTTCCTGATACCAAAGGGAAATCAGTTGAATAGAGAGCATGCGTTCTGGCATGTAAGTGGAATTCACCCTAATCCCCTGGAAATGGATAAATCGTAATCCATAATATGCATGCCATTGTCCTGAACATACGGTGGCATGCATCCGGCACTACAACAGGAATGTTAAAGTGCAAACAATACAATTCGAGCAATATTCAACCTGTCACAGATGGCGAATACCACCGCCATTTCGTACATTCTGTGGTTTCTATTACCCATTGCGTTAATGCTGTCCAATCATCGCTCGCTGAGGCGCTGGTTAGGGTTAACCTTCCGGAGTTTTGTCAACTGAAACAAATAGCGGCTTAATAAAACATTGCTAATTCAACCCGCTACAGCGGGTTTTCTTTTTTTACTTCTGACAGGAAATTAACAATTTGTGCTCTTAAAGCGTTGATCATTTTCGTGCACAGGTATACTGTATATAAACACAGTATATGCAATGGAGGCCATTATGAAAGTTGAATTAACCATTGATCGCACTAAAGAACTACCAAAAGGTGCGGTACCAGCACTGGAGAAAGAATTGCTTAAGCGCCTGAATGGCCACTATGACAATTGCAGGCTCACAATCCGACGTGCTGGTTCAGATGGGTTAAGTGTTTTTGGCGGTGACAAGGACGACAAAAAGAAAATTGAATCAATCCTCCAGGATACCTGGGAAAGCGCTGACGACTGGTTTTATTAATTATTTTGGGTGTTACTTTGATCCCGTTTGCATGGGGGAGTTTAAGTGAAAGAAAAAGTAGAATTGCCCAAAAAAGGCTACGCAGTCATCAGATGTCACGATGGAGTCATCGTTGCCAGACTGCAATCATTTCCTGAGTGTGAGCGCGCACTGATGTACCGTCGCGGTAGCATGGTGTCTTTCATGCCTCTTCAGGATGATGAAATTATTGGTACACCTACGTTATTTACTCAGATGCTGGAAAGGGCTGGTTATCGCGTTACCCAGAATTCTGTTACACTCCCGTCATAGGCCTGAACAACCTATACCTGCTGCGCCACAGGAGAAAAGCCCCATGGCGCAAGATCAATTCAAGCAATCCCACATACTGACGTTAACCAACGCCAGCGATTTTCTTTTTGCCGCATCCAGAGGTGCGTTATGAAGAAAAGCTGGTTTCAACATACACAACTCACCACTGAGCAGGCTGACGAACTGGAAGCCCGCTATCACGCAAAGCAGATTAAGACCGAGCGTAGTCTGGATAATGACTTCATTCACTGGACGATCAGCGCGTTCTTGCCAGAAGTCTCTAAGCCTCCGCGTCAGGACAGAACATGGCAACAACGGATCTGGAGGTGAATGTGAAAGTCTACGATATCACCCCAATGGGCAAGCCCAGAATGACGCGCGCTGACAAATGGAAAAAACGCCCCGAGGTTATGCGTTACCGGGCTTTCTGTGATGAAGTTCGTCTGCGGGGTGTTGAGCTGCCTGAAAGCGGTTCACATGTCACCTTCATTCTGCCGATGCCAGCGAGCTGGAGCAAAAAGAAACGGGCTGAGTTCAACGGTAAACCACACCAGGCTAAACCTGATTTCGACAACATGATGAAAGCCCTGATGGATGCCATTTACGAAGATGATGCTCACATCTGGGATTCACGCGTCACTAAATTATGGGGCGAGAAGAGGCAAATAATTATCGGGGAGATTGCAGAATGAGGGCGCTGCTGAAGCCGGTGGTTGCGCGTGAGCTTGGAATTGTGCTGCTCAGACCGGGCAGCGAGCTGATGTCATTATTCAGTTGTGAACGTGTGCTGGTAGAAAGCCAGCCGGCAGGAATGGAACGGTTGCCTGCTGGCCGTGTTCCTGACGTTCGCCAGCCGCTTGCCAGTGACGAGTCACTGTGGCCGTTCTTCCTGGATGAAAAGGTTATGAAGGCTGCTGGTGGTTTGAGTGGACTTGATTATTGGCTTCTGCGTTATGGCGGCACCTGCTGCCAGTGGCCACACAGCGATTACCATTATCACGAGTTAACCACTCTGCGTCATGAACCCGGATCTGTTCTTCTGTGTGGCCATTGTGATAACCATTTGCGTGACCACTACAGCGAACAACTTGCAGAGCTGGCGAGACGTAATGTTATTAGCTGGATTATCAATAGCATCATGGTGGCGCTGAATCAGGATCCTTCCAGAGAACTGTCACTGGCGGAGCTATGCTGGTGGGCGGTGCGTATGGGTGTTACCGACGCAATTCCCGAATCCGTAGCCAGTCGGGCGCTTCGTATTCCTTCGGAAGATCATCAGTCAGTCATGCGTGAATGTGACATCGAACCGGGTCTAACCGCCACCAGCATCATTACAGCCAAAGCCAGCACAGTAACCGTGAACATGCCACCAGCTCAGGTGCCTGCGGTTAAGCCCTTAGTTGGTGTTCTGGTCGATCCTGACTCTCCGCAAACCTATATGAAACGTCCAAAGCGTATCCGTTGGACGGCCCCCCGATATCTGGAATGGATTAAAACACAGCCCTGCGAATGCTGCGGCAAACCATCCGACGACCCACACCATTTAATTGGCTGGGGGCAGGGAGGTATGGCAACGAAGGCGCATGATATTTTCGCGATCCCCCTCTGTCGTCAGTGCCATACAGAACTACATAACGACCCGGTGAAGTTTGAGCGAAAGCATGTACCTCAGCCGGTAATGATTATCAGAGTGCTGGACCGGGCTTACGGGCTCGGTGTTCTGGCGTAAGGAGAAGAACAGGATGACACCACGTCAACGCCGCAATCATTATGAAGCACTTGGTAAAGCAGCATCTGCGCCGCGTAAAAGCTGGCTGGGTAAATGTATCCTCCTGACGGGGATCCAGTCCGGATGGATTAAATCCCTGCTCACTACCTGGGGAGAAGGTGTGGGAGGAAAAACTGCTCCTCGTTTGCCGCGAGGACATGCGTGCTGGAATGTGCTTAAGGGACGGAACTGGTCAGATAAGGCACTCGAGCGATTTACCGTTGCGTTAAATCAGGCGAGAGAAGAGGGATTCCGTGGACAGCAGGCAATGAACAGGGCACACAGCATTCTCTGGCCCCAGTTACCCGCCAGTGTAATTGACGAGGCCCTGCATAGTGACGATGTCGATTTTGTTGAGCAATGCGTACTGCAGGCGCTGGATATAAACGATCCGGTTTATGTTGTTGGTCTTCAGTATTACACCACCCGAAAAAAAATCTCAGACATAACCCGGGAACTGCAGGCGATTGCGCCATGGCTGACACAAGAAAAGGCCAGAGAGCGAGTGAAGTGGTGTTTACAGATTTTCAGAGCAAAGGTGTACCTGTCAGCGAAAGCACTTTTGGAAAGCGAGGAATAATGTTTTTGCTTTATTGTGCTGTTTTTTGTGTCTGGTATTGAAAACTACCCAGAAAGTTAGATAATCCATTCATGCTTGGCAGAGCTGCGCCACGATGGCAGCGACGAAAAGCGAACAATTTGAATATAACGAGAACCCCGCCAGCGCGGGGTTTTTGCTTTCCGGCGATACGACAGGGGTATTCGCGAGGTGCATTGCACCAGTACCCCTGTCATATCGTCGATCTAATCTTCCACAAATATTAAGCCTCGCAATTCTGCGGGGCTTTTTCATTTCAGGCTCACGGGTATCACTCACTACGTGCTTTGTTGATAAATCCAGCCAGTGAAGCCTGACCCTTTCATCACACACAGCGCCATCCGAAAAATCGGAGGTGAGGCTATGACCAGAATGAGCACCATTTACAGCAGACTTTCATATGGATCAGGAACCACGCTTGCCGGCTGCGGTGTATCAGCGAAGGCATATGCCGAAACAGCTAAAACAGCAAAAGAGGTGTCCTGGATGTTGGCCGACAGAATTGCAGGGTTAAGCCTGAGCGACTGGGCAATTATTGTCGGTATCGCATGCACGGTAATCACGTGTGCAGTGAACTGGTATTTCCGCTGGAAAGAACGGGAGGATCGTCGCAATGGCTATGCCACAAAAGCTGAAGAATAGCGTTATTGCAGCTATACCCGCAGGCGCTATTGCTATCGCTGCGGCGTTGATTACTGGCCCAACGGGTAATGATGGCCTTGAAGGTGTGCGCTATCAGCCTTATCGGGATGTTGTTGGGGTGTGGACGGTATGCTGGGGCCATACTGGTAAAGATATTATCTTGGGCAAGACCTACACCAAAGCAGAGTGCCAGGCACTGCTGGATAAAGACCTGAATATTGTCGGCCGCCAGATTAACCCATATATCAACGCTCCGATCCCCGAAACGATGAGAGGGGCGCTGTACTCATTTGCGTATAACGTAGGCGCGGGAAACTTCAAAACCTCCACACTACTACGAAAAATCAACCTGGGTGATTCGAAAGGTGCATGCGAACAACTGCGGCGCTGGATCTATGCTGGTGGCAAACAGTGGAAGGGTTTAATCACCCGGCGTGAAATTGAGCGTGAAGTTTGCCTGTGGGCAGAGAAACCTCAAAATCTGAGTGATGGATATGGGCCACTTAACCCGGGCATTCCAGTATCAGTCCCGGGGGTATTCTGATGAGCCTGCGATCTCAACTTATTATCGTTGCATTGCTGGTGGCCGTCGTATTCATCGCCGGTAGCGTATGGAGCAGCCGCGGTTGGGAAAAAAAGTGGGCGGAACGTGACAGCGCGGAATCATCGCAAACAGCGAACGCGCAGACCGCCGCCCGCATGATTGAACAAGGGCGTATTATTGCCCGTGATGAGGCTGTAAAAGATGCACAAGCACAAGCCGCTAAATCTGCTGCCACTGCTGCTGGCCTGTCTGCCACTGTTAGCCAGCTGCGTACCGAAGCAACAAAGCTTGCCGCCCGCCTGGACGCCGCAAAGCACACCTCAGATCTTGCCGCTGCCGTTAGAAGCAAAACAGCCGGTGCTGACGCCGCAGTGCTCGCCGACATGCTCGGACGCCTTGCAAAAGAAGCTCGATATTATGCTGAGCGATCTGACGAAAGCTACCGAGCTGGAATGACATGTGAGCGTGTTTACGACTCGGTAAAAGAATCAAACAACAGCAGGTTTGGTGATGGTTTAAGCGGGAAATCTAGCTTAAGCAGACTGTAAGGGAAGGTAAAATATAAAACCAGCAACATAAAGACATACTGACATGTTGGCTGGGGTTAGGTGAAAGTTAATTTTTCCTTTCATATCTTTTGGTTAGCTCAAGTTTTGCCCAATGCGCAAGTAAGCCAAGGATTAGGTATGTACTGTAGAAAAGTACTTTAAAAACATATATTTCCAACATTTTTATCTCCTGTATGATCTGATGGAGATAGCCTCGAATTGAGGTTATCTATTGTAGTGCCTAATAGGTCTTCCCATTAGTGAGTCGTAAAATGGCGACTCTTTAAAAGATTCATTACGTGAGATATAGAAATGGTTTCACTTCGTTTGAACAAAGCTGTGTTAATCAGCCCTACAGGCATTCACTGGGTGACTGCGTTCATGCTTTACTAAATAATTCATGGGGTTATCATGGTAGCTCTTTGATAAAAGGAGTTTTGGTAATGAAATTTCTCTGGGTTGTATGCATTATTTGCGGAGTTATTGGGTTTGTGCAGGGAATTATCGGGGTGTTCGGTGCTGTTAGTGCGCCTCAGCAGGCTGCTGGTGCAGCAATGGGCGTTGCGTGGGCGGTAATTCCATATTGCATCTGTCGTGCTATCCAGGAGATGAGACCACAAGAAGTGGTAATCAAAAAAGACGAATGATACTCAGCTATCACATCGAATAAGCCTCGCAAAAGCGGGGCTTTTTAATGCCCGCATCCACCATTGCAAGTGATAATCATTATTATTAAATGGGTCCTCCTGGCGGGGTGGCCTGCCACGGGGCGGCATGCTCGCGGGAATCGGCTAGTTTTTGCGATCTATGGTCATCATCATCATTCGCGCAATCCATTGATTTTTCACACCCAGATTTTTCAATGATGTCGAATCGTTCAAAAAGTGTTCACCATCATGGACCAGGAAATTGCTTCGTTAAAACTCAACATTAACCAGCTGGCTGGCATCACTGGCGTACATCGACAGACCGTTGCCGCCAGGCTAAAAAATGTTGAACCTGCTGCCGGTAGTAACAGCAAACTCAAGCTGTATCTCGTCACCGATATTCTGAGTGAACTGATGGTTCCCACCGTCTCAACGTCCAACGTAGAGGAAATGGAACCATCCTACAGGCTCGCGCACTGGAAAGCCGAAAATGAGCGGCTGAAATTTGAGATAGAAACTAAGCAGCTCATTCCCGCTGAAGACGTTGCCAGAGAATTTTCACTGATGGCGAAAGCTGTTGTAACGGTGCTTGAAACTCTCCCGGACATTCTTGAGCGTGACTGCGCATTGACGCCAGTCGCTGTCTCGCGTGTGCAAGACGTGATTGATGATTTGCGCGATCAGGTTGCACAAAAAGTGATGGACGTCGAACCAGAGGAGGAAGAGCCAGAGGAGGACTGATGGCAAAACGGGCATCAGCCAGGGGAATTCGTCGTGATATCTCCGGTATTTTGCGTGCTCCACGTCGTATGAAAGTAGCCGATGCGGTTCAAGATTTCATGCGTGTCCCTATTGGTGCGGGTAACTCTGTGAAGTGGGATCCAAATCTGGCCCCTTACATTATAGAGCCGATGAACTGCCTGGCATCGAGGGAATATGATGCGGTGGTGTTTGTTGGACCCGCTCGAACCGGGAAAACCATTGGCCTTATTGACGGCTGGATTGTCTACAACATCGTTTGCGATCCCGCTGACATGCTGGTCATCCAGGTGTCCGAAGAGAAAGCGCGTGAGCACTCCAAAAAGCGACTCGACCGCACCTTTCGGTGTAGTCCGGACGTGAAATCACGGCTCAGCCCACGACGGAATGATAACAACGTCCACGACCGCACATTTCGAGCCGGTAACTACCTCAAAATCGGCTGGCCATCGGTCAACATCATGTCATCGTCAGACTATAAGAGCGTGGCGCTGACTGACTACGATCGCTTCCCTGAGGACATCGATGGGGAAGGTGATGCGTTTTCCCTGGGTTCAAAGCGTACCACCACCTTTATGTCCAGTGGGATGACGCTGGTTGAGAGCTCTCCCGGTCGTGATATCCGTGACACAAAGTGGCGTCCTTCTTCGGCCCATGAAGCGCCGCCGACAACCGGCATCCTGTCATTATTTAACCGTGGCGATCGCCGCCGTCTCTACTGGCCCTGTCCGCATTGCGGCGAGTATTTCCAGCCAGAAGTGGCGAACATGACCGGTTACCGGGAATTACCTGACCCCGTTCTGGCAAGTGAATCTGCCTTCCTCCAGTGCCCGTCATGCAAAGGCAAAATTACGCCCGATATGAAGCGTGACCTTAATATCCGCCATGTCTGGCTGCGTGACGGGGAAAAAATAGACCCGGACGGCAATCGATATGGTGAACCACGCCGCTCGCGTATCGCCTCGTTCTGGATGGAAGGCCCGGCAGCTGCTTATCAGACCTGGGCGCAGATGATGTACAAATTCCTGACTGCTGAGCAGGAATACGAGGCCACCCAGAGCGAAGAGACGCTAAAAACGGTGGTAAATACCGACTTTGGTCGACCCTATTTGCCCCGCGCTAATCTCGAGCAGCGTAAAAGTGAACTGCTGGAACAGCGCGCCGAAGATGTGCCAAAGCGTGCCGTGCCCGATGGTGTGCTGTTTATGACTGCAACGGTCGACGTTCAGGGCGGTAAATCCCGGCGTTTCGTGGTCCAGGTGACTGGCTACGGTGCGCAGGGTGAGCGTTGGGTTGTTGACCGCTACAACATCCGACAGTCATTAAGGGCCAATGAGCACGGCGAGTGCTATCCCATAGACCCGGCGAGCTACCCGGAAGACTGGGATTTGTTGCTGTCCGATGTGTTCGAAAAGTCCTGGGTGTTGGCGAGTGTTCCATCAAAGCGCATGCGACTTATGGCGATGGCTGTCGATTCAGGCGGGGAAGACGGTGTTACCGACAATGCGTACAAATTCTGGCGCAAATGCCGCCGTGAAGGGCTGGGCAAAAAGATTTATCTCTTCAAAGGTGACAGCGTGCGCCGCTCGAAACTCATCACCCGTACTTTCCCTGACAACACCGACAGATCTACCCGCCGCGCAAAAGCCGCCGGTGATGTGCCGCTTTATCTACTCCAGACCGACGCACTTAAAGACCAGGTGAACAACGCGTTGTGGCGTGATTCGCCTGGCCCGAATTACGTGCATTTCCCTAAATGGCTCGGCAGCTGGTTTTACGATGAACTGACCTATGAGGAGCGTTCAACCGATGGCAAATGGAGTAAGCCGGGACGCGGCGCAAACGAAGCGTTTGACCTTCTGGTCTATGCAGATGCGCTCGCCATCCTCCACGGCTACGAGAAAATTAAATGGCCCGATGCTCCTGAGTGGGCGAGGCGGGAAACGTGGCTGGAGAACGCGCCGGCGGAAGCTGGCGAAGCGCCATCCCCGACACCTGAGCCTGTACCAACGAAAACCCGGAAGCGGAAAAAGCCCGTAACCGATGATGATAATCCCTGGACAAGTTCAGGAGGAGGGTGGTTGTGAGTCAAAGCACGATTGAAACGATGATCCAGCGTTACACAGAAGCAGAAATGGCAGTGCTGGAAGGCAAAACCATCCGCTTTAATGGGCAGGAAATGACGATGGAAAACCTCTCCGAGATCCGTAAAGGTCGGCAGGAGTGGGAACGCCGCCTTACTTCCCTTATTTCGCAGCGCCGTGGGCGATCCGGCTACCGACTGGCGAGGTTTGAATGAGCCTTTTAGATGATGCGATTGGTGTCTTTTCGCCAGGCTGGAAAGCAGCCCGTCTGCAGGCGCGCGCGAAAATCAGGGCCTATGAAGCCGTTACCCCGACCAGAACGCATAAAGGGCGCCGTGAAAACCGTTCTGCAGATCAGCTCAGCAAAATGGGGGCCGTATCACTGCGGGAGCAGGCCCGGTGGCTCGATAACAACCACGATTTGGTGATTGGTGTGTTCGATAAGCTTGAAGAACGGGTGGTGGGGAAAGCCGGAATTATTGTTGAACCCCATCCCAAACTGATGAACGGTAAAATCGCCAAAAAGCTGGCCGATCAGATCCGTAGTAAATGGGCAGAATGGTCTGTCAGGCCAGATGTCACGAACCAGTTTACCCGTCCGATGCTTGAGCGCCTGATGTTGCGCACCTGGCTGCGGGATGGCGAAGTGTTTGCCCAGCTTGTCAGTGGAACCGGGAATGGTCTTACGCCAGCAGCCGGTATTCCTTTCTGGCTTGAAGCGCTTGAACCAGATTTTATTCCCATGAACAGCGATTCTGCCAGCCAGCTTAATCAGGGGGTATTCGTCGACAACTGGGGCAGACCAAGGAAATATCAGGTTTATAAAAGTCTGCCCGTTTCAGGCCGTCAGCTTGATACCAAAGAAGTTGATGCGGAAAACATGCTGCATCTTAAATTTGTCCGCCGTCTGCACCAGACCCGGGGCGTATCGATGCTGTCCGGCGTACTGATGCGCCTGAGCGCACTCAAAGAATATGAAGACGCCGAGCTCACCGCCGCACGTATTGCTGCCGCGCTGGGGATGTACATCAAAAAGGGGGACGGGCAAAGCTTCGAAGAGAGTAACAGTTCTTCCGATGATGATGATCGGGAAGTGATGATTCAGCCTGGCATCATTTATGACGATCTTAAGCCAGGTGAAGATATCGGCATGGTGAAATCTGACCGGCCCAATCCTAACCTTGAAACCTTCCGTAATGGTCAACTTCGCGCTGTCGCAGCAGGCAGTCGACTCAGCTTTTCAAGCACAGCCAGAAACTACAACGGCACCTACAGCGCGCAGCGGCAGGAACTGGTGGAATCAACAGACGGCTATCTCATTTTGCAGGACTGGTTTATTGGCGCGGTGACCCGGCCAATGTACCGCGCCTGGCTGAAAATGGCGGTTGCTGCCGGCGAGATTAAATTGCCCCGCGGTCTGGATATGGAGTCGCTGTACTCGGCAGTGTATTCCGGCCCTGTTATGCCGTGGATCGATCCGGTTAAAGAGGCCAATGCCTGGAAGTTACAGATCCGGGGCGGAGCGGCAACAGAATCCGACTGGGTCCGTGCCAGCGGACGTAACCCGAACGATGTGAAGGCGCGACGGAAGGCAGAAATCGACGAAAACAAAGAGATGGGGCTGGTGTTTGACACTGACCCTGCCAATGACAAAGGAGGCACCAGTGCCGAAGCCAAAGAACCGGGCGCATCACCGTCCGAAAGCCAGCGCAAAAAGTAATTCCTGGTTCCGTATGCAGGCCAGCGCCGACAACGAAGCGGATATTTATATCTACGACGAGATCGGCTACTGGGGGGTGACGGCGCGCCAGTTTGTGAATGACCTGAAGGCGCTTGGCGACATTACCCATATCAACCTTCATATCAATTCGCCCGGTGGCGATGTCTTTGATGGCATCGCCATTTTTAATGCCCTGAAGCATCACGGCGCAGCGATCACCGTTCACATCGATGGTCTGGCAGCTTCAATGGCTTCGGTGATTGCGATGGTTGGCAACCCGGTCATTATGCCGGAAAACACCATGATGATGATCCACAAACCATGGGGATTCGCAGGTGGCGATGCCAACGATATGCGGGATTATGCCGATCTGCTGGATAAGGTCGAGTCTGTCCTGATCCCGGCGTACGCGGAGAAAACAGGAAAAACGACCGAGGAAATCGCCACCATGCTGGACGATGAAACCTGGATGGATGGTAAAGAATGCTTAGCGCATGGCTTTGCCGATCAGGTCACTACATCTCTGCAGGCGATGGCCTGTATTCAATCAAAACGTATTGAGGACTTTGAAAAGATGCCAAACAGCATTCGTAACATGATCACCCCGCCGCGCAATACCACCCAGCGCGAACCGCAGCAACCGCAACCACAGGTGCCGGCAACGACGACCACAGCGCCAGCGTCCACTTCTGATGAAGCCACTATCCGTGCACAGGTGCTTGCCGAGCAAAAGAACCGTGTTACCGCGATTAACGATCTCTTTGCGATGTTCGGCGGCAAGCATCATGAGCTGCAGAATAAATGCATCGCGGATCCGGAATGCACCGTTGCACAGGCTAAAGATGAACTGCTGGCGGCGCTGGGCAAAAATGCAACCCCGTCGAATAAAACTACGGATGCGCATATTTACGCCGGGAACGGTAACTTTGTTGGCGACGGAGTTCGCCAGGCACTGATGGCGCGCGCGGGCTTCGAAAGCATGGAGCGTGATAACGTCTACAACGGTATGACGCTGCGCGAATATGCCCGTATGGCGCTGACCGAGCGCGGCATCGGCGTTTCCAGCTATAACCCGATGCAGATGGTCGGCATGGCACTGACGCACAGCACGTCTGACTTCGGCAATATCCTGCTCGACGTTGCTAATAAAGCGTTGCTTCAGGGCTGGGAGGAAGCGGCAGAAACTTTTGAGCAGTGGACCAAGAAAGGCCAGTTGTCTGACTTTAAAACGGCGCATCGTGTCGGTCTGGGTGGTTTCTCATCCCTGCGCCAGGTACGTGAGGGGGCTGAATATAAGTATGTGACCACCAAAGATAAAGGTGAAAGCATCGCGCTGGCCACCTACGGTGAAATCTTCTCTATTACCCGTCAGGCGATCATCAACGACGATCTGAATCAGTTAACCGATGTACCTATGAAGATGGGGCGCGCGGCAAAAGGGACGATTGGTGATCTGGTATATGCCGTTCTTACCGAAAACGCGAAATTGTCTGATGGTAAGCCGCTGTTCCATGCTGATCACGGCAATATTTCCGCAGGCGCGATTTCTGTAGCCAGCCTTGATGAAGCGCGCAAGATGATGCGCCTTCAGAAAGAGGGAGAGCGTCCCCTGAATATTCGCCCGGCATTCATGCTGGTGCCAGTCGCCCTCGAAACCCTGGCAAATCAGACGATCAAGTCTGCCAGTGTGAAAGGGGCGGATATCAACGCCGGTATCATGAACCCAATTCAGAACTTTGCTGAAGTTATCGCGGAGCCGCGTCTTGACGCCAAAGATACCAGCGCCTGGTATCTGACCGCCGCTAAGGGCACGGACACCATCGAAGTGGCTTACCTGAACGGCGTTGATACTCCGTATATCGATCAGCAGGAAGGCTTCACGACCGACGGCATTGCCACCAAAGTGCGCATCGATGCCGGTGTATCTCCTCTGGATTATCGCGGCATGGCGAAATCAACCGGGAAATAATCCCTTCCTCTCAAGCAGCACATCACAGCCCATCAGGGCTTTTTTTGTATCTGAATTCGGCCCCGTATAGGGCTGGATGGAGACTGAGTTTATGGCGAAGAATTTTGTACAACATGGCAAAACTATTGAGATTGCCAACACGGGCAGCGTTGCGATCCTGAGTGGTTCGCCGGTGCTGGTGGGGAAAGTCGTGGCGATTGCCATTACTGATATTCCGGCAGGTCAGACAGGGGACGGTTTTGCCGAAGGCATTTTCCTTCTGCCGAAGCTGACTACCGATGCGATCGCCATCGGTGAGCAGGTTCATATCAAAGATGGCAAAGTGCAGAACGACACGACAGGTGCCGATCTGGCAGGGGTTGCCTGGGAAGATGCTGCTGCAAGTTCTTCAATTGTAGCCGTGAAAATCAATGCCTAATCCCTTTGACAGACTTGTCAGCCGCATGGATGCGGTCACGGTAAACAAAATGGGCAAGCCAGCGACCATCAACGGGGAGCCCATGGTTGTTATTCCGGCTGAGTTTCTGGAAGAAATGGGGCCTTTGAGCGGAACAGGGCGGTCACTGGTGGTGTTTACTGCAGGATACAGGCCGCGCCGTAATGACGTGGTGATTTTTGAAGGGGAGGAATTCCATCTTACCCGCCACGAACGCTTTAACAGCAAGCCACGCATCTTTATCGAATAAGCAGGGGGGAATATGTCGATTAAGGGGCTGGAGCAGGCCATCGCTAACCTGAACAGCATCAGTAAAAAAGCTGTACCGCGCGCTTCCGCCCAGACGGTGAATCGTATCGCCACACAGGCGGTCAATCGCAGTGTGTCCGCTGTCGCGAAATCAACCCGCGTCCCCCGAAAACTGGTCAGGCAGCGTGCGCGGGTACGCCGGGCAACGGTGGCGAAGCCGCGCGCTCTGATTCGCATAAACCGCGGTAATCTTCCTGCTATCAAACTGGGACCATCCAGCATGCGTCTGTCGCGGCGTAAACGGGATAAGTCTGGTACGAACAGTGAGCTACGTGTAGGGCGTTTCCGTTTCCCTGGGGCCTTTATTCAGCAACTGGCAAACGGCCGCTGGCATGTTTTGCGGCGTACCACGAAGAGCCGGTATCCCATTGAAGTAGTCAGTATTCCCCTGGCCATTCCCCTGACCGAGACATTCCGGGCTGAAGTGCCAAAACTTATGGACGAACGTATGCCGCAAATTATGCGACAAAACCTGTCTAACCAACTGAGGTTGATCCTTAAACGATGAAAAACAGTGATATCCGCAAAGCCGTACTAACCGCGCTCCAGCGCAATATCTCAGATGCAGTGACATGGTTCGACGGTCGTCCTGGGTTTCTGGATGAGCAGGATCTTCCGGCGGTAGCGGTTTACCTTTCTGACGCCCGGGCCTCGGATGAAAGTGTTGATGAAGATATGTGGACAGCCGTGCTGCATGTTGAGGTGTTTCTGAAAGCCACGGCTACAGACAGTGCTCTGGATTCCTGGATGGAGGACCGCATCTATCCGGCAATGGCTGATGTTCCCGAACTGGCAAATCTTCTCGAATTGATGGCGGCTCAGGGATATGACTATCAGCGCGATGAAGAGGCCATGACGTGGGGATCTGCCGACCTCAGTTATTCCATCAGCTACATTATGTGAGGACGTAATGACTACACCAAACCCACTGGCGCCAGTAAAGGGTGCCACCACCACGCTCTGGATTTATTCCGGATCGGGCAACCCGTTCGCTAACCCATTATCGGATGTTGACTGGACGCGCCTGGCAAAGATTAAAGATCTGCAGCCCGGTGAACTGACTGCCGAATCAAACGATGATACCTATCTGGATGACGATGATGCCGACTGGACTGCTACCGCGCAGGGGCAGAAATCGGCGGGTGAGGCCAGTTTTACGCTGGCCTGGAAACCTGCTGAGAGCGGGCAGCAGGATCTGGTTCGCTGGTTTGATGACGGTACCGTGCTGGCGTACAAAATCAAATACCCGAATGGCGCCATCGATGTGTTCCGTGGCTGGGTAAGTAGCCTGGGCAAAACGGTGACAGCAAAAGACACCATTACCCGTTCTGTCAAAATCAGCAATAACGGTAAGCCAGGCCTTGCTGAAGACAGTGCTGCTGCAGCGATTGCCGTAACCGGCGTCAGCCTGGATAAATCGACCACCACCGTTGCGGTTGCTGCTACCACCACGCTGAATGTCACCGTGGCACCAGCCAGCGCGAGTGATCAATCTTTCCGGGCCACCACCACAGATGCAGGTAAAGCCACGGTGACTGTCGCCGGTACGGTGCTGACGGTCACCGGTATTGCCGCCGGAACCGCTGACATTATCGTGATGACCAACGACGGGCTGTTTGTTGCGACCTGTAAAGTCACCGTTTCCTGACCTCCGGGGCTGTGGCCCCGCTTTCTGGAGTAACCCATGTTTTTAAAAAGTGAACCGTTCGAACGTAACGGTAATACAGTCACGCTCTACGAACTGTCGGCACTGCAGCGTATTGAGCATCTTGAACACCTGAAGTCGCTGGAAAGTATCACTGATGCCGACATGCAGGCGGCGATGGATATGACGATTAAATCCGGCGCACTGCTGGTGGCCATGTCTTTATGGCATGGCCACCCCCTGAAAGGGACGCACAAAACGCCGAAAGAAGACGTTGAGCAGATCCAGAATGAAGTGCTGATGACCTGGCCGCTGGAGATTGTTTCCGCTGCAGAGTACACCGTGAAGCAGCTGTCCGGCATGGTGCCGCTGCCGGAAGCGAATGATCCGGAGGATGTTGCTGTGACTGAGCCGGTCAGTCTGGAAAAGTCCTCGCCAGTGAGCTGACATTCGTCCTGAAACTGGCGCGAGAATTTCGCCGGCCGGACTGGCGCGCCATGCTTGCTGGTATGTCGTCAACGGAATACGCCGACTGGCGAACGTTCTACCAGGACAATTTTTTTAATGATGTGCAACTGGATGCACATTTTTCCTCGCTGATGCATATCGTCATTACCGCGCTTGACCCCAAAACCACATCAACCCCTGCCAGCTTCAGCCTGCTTTCACCTTCTGCGGAGGATATTGCCGACGATGAACCCGGTGACGCAGTGCTGATGGCAAAGGCTGAGGGCATTTCAGGAGGTGTTCGCTATGGCCCAGACGGCAGTGGGTGACCTGGTCGTTAACCTTGACGTTAATTCGTCAAAGTTCAACGAGCAGATGGAGTACGTAAAAAGGCAGTTTAAGCAGACGGGGGACGCAGCGAATGACTCGGCGCTGAAGGTGCAGCAGTCATTTACCCGCCAGGAGAGCGCCGCGAAGAAGGCCGGTATTTCTGTCGGCCAATACAACGCGGCGATGCGTATGCTGCCTGCGCAGTTTACGGATATCGCCACCCAGCTGGCCGGTGGGCAGAGTCCGTGGCTTATCCTGCTGCAGCAGGGCGGTCAGGTGAAAGACTCCTTCGGCGGTATTATTCCGACCTTTCGGGCGCTGCTGGGCACCATATCGCCAGTGATGGTTGGGGTTGGCGCGCTGGCTGCCGCCACTGGCGCGGTGGTTTACGCCTGGTATCAGGGCTCGTCCACGTTGTCTGATTTCAACAAAACGCTGGTTCTGTCCGGTAATACTGCCGGGCTGACCTCAAACCGCATGCTGGTGCTGGCGAAATCTGGCGAGCAGGCGGGACTCACGTTTAACCAGACCAGCAGTGCGCTGACGGAGCTGGTCAACGCCGGAGTGCGTGCCGGTGCCCGGTTCGATGAGATGAGTCAGGCGATAGCGAAATTTACCGATGCGTCGGGCGTGCCGGTCGATAAGGTGGCGGCGGCATTCGGCAAACTGACGAACGATCCGACCTCTGGTCTGATTGCCATGGCGCAGCAGTTCCACAACGTTACAGCGGAACAGATTGCTTATGTGGCGCAACTGCAGCGTGCCGGTGATGAGGCCGGGGCTCTACAGGCAGCTAATGATGCGGCGACGAACGGTTTTCGCGAGCAGACAAAGAGCCTGCGCGACAATATGGGGTCGATTGAAACTGCTGCCGACAGCCTGAAGCGTGCCTTTAAATCGATGTGGGATGCGGCGCTCGATATCGGGCGGCCTGACACCACGCAGGAGATGCTTGCCAAAGCGGAAGCGGCCTTTAAGCGGGCGGATGAAATCTGGAATCTGCGTAAAGGTGATGGTTATGTCAATGATGATGCGCGCGCCAGCTACTGGAACGATCGGGAATCTGCACGCCTTGCACTGGAAATGGCGCAACAGCAGGCCAGTGTGGCAAAGGCAACTGAGGATAACGCAGCCCGCGAGGCGGTGATTGAATCTGACCGCCAGAAGTATGCCGCGCAGGCGCAGTCGAATTATGCAAAGACTCAGACTGCGCTGGAGAAGTACACGGCCCGTCAGAATGAACTGAACAAGGCGCTGAAAGACGGACGGATCCTCCAGGCTGACTACAACATCAATCTGGAAGCTGCGAAAAAAGAATACGACGACTCGCTGAAGAAACCCAAAGCCCCTTCAGCGGTAAAAACACCTGCAGGTGTAAAAAGTGTCGATACTGCCAGCGCGCAGACGCTGGAGCTGGAGGCGCAGTTACGCACTCTGCAGGAGCATAAGAGCATCACGGATACCATCAGCCAGCAGCGGCAGGAATTGTGGAAACAACAATCCCGCTTTTCGGTGCTGGAAGAGGCCTCCAAAAAGCGCGCACTGACCGCCGATGAAAAATCGGTGCTGGCGAACAAAGACGAGGTGCTGGCGCGGGCCGAAGTGAATGCCCGGCTGGGCGATCAGATTGTTGCCCAGGAACGGTTAAACCGCCTGCAGGACAGCTCGCAGAAGTACGTTACCCAGATTGGGGAGAAAACCCGAGCGCTTGTGGCCGGGGGCAGCATGAGCAGTCGCGGCGCGCAGCGGCAAAACGAAGAGGCACAGCTGCGACAGGGCTGGATGAATGCCGGCGGTACGGACACCGATCAGGGTTATCAGAACGAACTGGATGCACTGAAGAAATATTATGCCGCACAGGACGAGCTCCGCGGCAACTGGCAGGCTGGGGCGAAATCAGCGTGGGCTGACTATGCCGATTCAGCAGCTGATGCCTATGGTTCGATGAAGTCCGCTGCTTCAGCCACATTCGATGGTATCAGCCAGAATATGGCCGATATGCTGACGACAGGGAAAGCAAACTGGGCAGATTTCACCCGTTCCACGTTGTCGATGTTGACGCAGATCCTGATGAAGCAGGCCATGGCCGGCCTGGTCAGTTCCGCCACGTCAGCGCTGGGTTTCGCTGGCGGTGGTTATACCGGATCCGGCGGTAAGTATGAGCCTGCAGGTGTGGTGCACCGTGGAGAGTTTGTCTTTACGCAGGAAGCCACCAACCGAATCGGTGTCGGCAACCTTTATCGCATGATGCGCGGTTATGCGACTGGTGGTCTGGTTGGTGGTGAGGCGATGAAGTGGAATGATTCTTTAGAAAAATCTAGCGTAACGGTTAATATGGGAGGGATCGTAATTGGTCAGGCAAACCAACAACCCTCAGGAAGTACTTCGTCAGTTGATCATGATGCAATTATGCGACAACTTAAACCTGCTATGATCTCTGTCGTCAGTGAACAGGCAAGTAAACCTGGAACACCTTTATGGAGTGCAATAAGAGGAAAGCGTTAAATGAAATTCCATGTTGAAGATATAAATGCTTATGAAAACTGCAATGGAAAAAACACTGATGCCAAAGTTAAGGTAACAACAAAGGAAAATGGTTTACCAGATATCAGCATATCTGTGAGTATTCCATTGAACTGGGATTGTACGCTGGAACAGACAAAAGAGGCATTGATTCAAGAGGCTAAACAGAAATTACAAAAAGTTGTTAATAGCTTTTGAGTTCTCACTTTTCTTAATAAAAACCTGCTTCGGCAGGTTTTTTTATGTCTGCTTAAAAAAGCAAATCCAAAACGGACGTGACTATGGCGATCGAGCATTTTGCATGGCGGATTAAAGCTTCCAGCCAACCAACTCTGAAAAGCAAAGATACGGTACGTACGGCACAGTTTGGTGATGGTTATAAGCAGGTGTCAGGTACCGGGCTGAATAATGAAACGCTCAGTTATGAGTATTCATTTACCGGCGAACCGGAAACCGTCAGGGATATCTATGCTTTCCTGCGGCGCCATAAGACGAAATCATTTTCGTTTACCCCGCCTGGCGGTGATCTTGCGCTGTGGCGCGTTGAGGCAGACAGCCTGCAGCGCGTCACCAAAAGTAAAACGGTGGAAACCGTATCAGCCACCTTTGAACAGGCGTTTGCACCATGAGCTTAAACAGTGATTATCAGAAACTTGAGCCGGGCAATGTTGTCCGGCTTTTTGATGTCGATGGCACCGCATTTGGTGTTTCCGACGTTCTCCGCTTACACGCCCACAATATTGCCCACACTCCCGATGAAATTGCCGCTGCTGGTGGAGATGAAAATAAGCTACCGGCGAAATCGATCTGGTGGCAGGGGCAGGAATATAAAGCTTGGCCCTGCCAGATAGAGGGTATTGAGACGGCGACTGACGGGACCAGCGCGCAGCCGACGCTGTCGGTCGCTAACCTGGATAGTTCCATTACGGCGCTGTGTCTTGCTTATGATGACCTGCTGCAGGCAAAGGTCACGATTCATGACACGCTGGCGCAGTATCTGGATGCGAAAAACTATCCGGAGGGCAACTCGTCAGCGGATCCGCAGCAGGAAAAGCTGAAGGTGTTTTACATTGACGCCAAGAGCAATGAAACCAACGAGGTGGTGGCGTTTACGTTGTCCAGTCCGATGGATCTGCAGGGGTTGATGATCCCGACGCGGCAGCTACATTCGCTTTGTACCTGGTGTATCCGTAACAAATACCGCTCTGGTGATGGATGCGACTATGCCGGAACGCGTTATTTCGACAAGCACAACAACCCAGTCAACGATCCGTCACTCGATGAATGTCCCGGTACGCTCACTGCGTGCAAGTTGAGGCATGGCGAGGGGAACGAGTTGCCGTTCGGTGGCTTCCCTGGCACATCCCTGATCAGGAGCTGATATGCGTCAGAAAATTATCGACGCCATTATGGCGCATGCTGCTGCTGAATATCCGCGTGAATGCTGCGGCGTAGTGGTGCAAAAAAGCAGGGTGCAGCGGTACATTCCCTGCCGTAACTTGGCAACCGATCCGACAGAGCATTTCCACCTGTCGCCGGAAGATTACGCCGCTGCCGAAGACTGGGGAACAGTGATTGCCATTGTCCACAGCCACCCGGATGCCACGACGCAGGCGAGCGAACTGGATAAGGCACAGTGTGACGCTACGTTACTTCCGTGGCATATCGTCAGCTGGCCGGAGGGGGATCTGCGTACCATTCAGCCGCGGGGCGAGCTGCCGCTACTGGAGCGCCCGTTTGTGCTCGGTCACTTCGATTGCTGGGGGCTGGTGATGAGCTATTTCCGGCAAACGCATGGCATTGAGCTGAAGGATTACCGCGTGGATTATCCCTGGTGGGAAGACAGTTATCCCGAAAACTTCTACCACGATTGCTGGTATGAATGCGGATTCCGTGAATTCAGCGGTGCGCCGCAGCCAGGTGACATGGTCATCATGCAGGTCCAGGCCAACAAGTGGAACCATGCCGGGATCCTGCTGGAGGGCAATATGTTACTCCACCATCTTTACGGACATTTGAGTCAGCGTGTGCCGTATGGGGGATACTGGCAGGAACGGACGATGAAGGTTCTACGGTATAAGTCTCTGTGCTAACCTTTTGCAAAACCAAAGGGGATAGGGATATGAAAAAGACTTTGCTGCTTCTAATCGCAATAGCTGTTGCGGGCTGTTCAACTGAACCAGTTCTTCCACAAAATGCAAAAGAAGTTGATGCCGCGGTTGAATTTCATCAAAAACCAAATACGACAGAAGTTACCATCATTCGTGATAAAGGGTTTGTAGCTGGAGGGTGTGCTATCACATCCTATGTGAATGGCGTGCCAGTTGCTGAACTTGAAACAGGGGAAAAAGTTAGAGCTTATTTACCAGCGGGTGAAATAATTATTGGTGCTGGATTCGCTGGAAAGGGGCTATGTAGTGGAGCACCAAAAAAAGAGCGGGAGTTTATAATCAAACCTGACACACCGAGGGTGTTAAGAATATTCACGGATCAAAGTGGTAATGTTGATATTTTACCAATGACTGTAAATTGAAATATATTAAATATGAGAACCACCTTCGGGTGGTTTTTTTATGGGAGTAACAAATGCAAGAAGTAATGACTCAAATTGAGCTACATGGGCCTTTGGGAAAAACCTTTGGTAAGGTTCACCATCGCTTGATTAGCACTACTCACGAGGCATGCAGGGCGCTATCTGCAACTATTAAAGGCTTCGAGCAGTACATGCACACCAGTAAACAGCGAGGTCTGACCTTTGCGGTATTTCGTGGAAAGAAAAATATTGGGGAAGATGATTTAGGTTTCCCGGTGACTGGTGAAGTAATCAGAATTGTTCCAGTTACTATAGGTAGTAAAAAATCCGGTGTCCTTCAGACAATCCTAAATAGCTGCGCCTAATACCGCTACACTTTTGCCTGACCATGTTTTCCTCCGGGGAATGGGCTGGCGGTTTCCATAAAATGGCGGACCTTTTTCAGTAACTGCCACATTGAGCGGCACTGATGATTACGGGTTATCGTGTCATGAAGTGCCTGCCATAGCCGTTCCACATGATTCACCCACGGCGAGTAAACCGGCTGGTAAATTACCCTGAACTTGGGATTTGCTTTCAACCAGCGCTGTGTTTCGCGGCTTTTATGGATAATGTAGTTATCAACGATCAGCGTGATTGTTTTCGCCCGCCGGTAAGTGGCTTTCAGGTGCTTCAGCAGAGCGATAAACAGCGCTGAACTTTTGCTGTTGCCGCCCACGTAGCTGACTTTACCCGTGCCACTGTGCAGTGCGCCGGCCAGATAGTATTTTTCGTTCTGCCCCGGCGTCACTACCCGTTTCTGCTGTCCGCGCAACTGCCAGTCCGCACCGATTTTAGGATTAAGGTGGATATCCACTTCATCTTCATAAAATACCGGATGCTCTGCGCTGCATTCATCCAGCGCTTTGTGGATTACCGCCATCTTTTCATCTTTATGTGGGTCACGGATACGCAGAGTTGGCGCGGCCCTGCGCCATACAAGCCCCGCAGATGGCAACCAGCGGCGAACGGTTCCTGCATGTAACTGGCAACCGGTTATCTCATTGATTTTTATTGCCAGTAATTCGGTGCTCCAGCGTGAACGTTGATAACCAAAATCGCCGGGAGAATGCTTTATCAGCTCACGTAACAGGGTGCAGATATGTTCAAAAGGCCAGCGTCGGGAGCGCCCTGCGGGTAAGGATTTCAGGCCTTCAATACCTGAGTGCGTAAACCAGTTAATCCAGCGACCAACGGATGAACGGGCACAACAGAGAGTTCTGGCAACATCGCTGACCCGTTCACCCCGATGAAGCATCAGCATGGCCGTGAGTCTGCGGGCATGATTTTTATCGCGCGTTTTATGAATAGCTTTCTGCATCAGGCGTCGTTCGCCACGGGGTATTGGTGCTATGATCGGCATCGCTCAGTCCGGTTGGTGGTTTTGGTTGGTTTGGCGATTGATCAGATCGCACAATCCGGGCTGAGTTCCCTTTCAGTGATCTACTATTCCGCGCAGCTATTTAGGCGCAGTATTAGTAGCTGTTGGTGTAGTTCTAAATTTTACGCCTTTTGCAGCGGCCTCGCCTTTCTTCTATCAGGCTGGTGGTGCGTTGATCATTGGTGGCGTTGTTCAAATGCTTTCACCTCAACCGTCGGGTCTTGCCAGTAAGCAAAGTGCAGATAACCGCGCTTCATATGCTTTCGGTGGGGTGACAAATACTGGCGCACAAGGTTATCCGGTCCCGCTTCTTTATGGTCGCAGACGCATTGGCGGGGCGATCATCTCTGCTGGTATATACGTCGAAGACCAGCAATAACCAAAATAATCTTCCTTTCAGGCTACCAGATGGTGGCTTTTTTTATGGGCGCAATATGGCTACAACAACCCAGATTAAAGGCCGCAAGGGCGGCAGTTCCAGTTCCCGAACCCCTACCGAACAGCCTGATGATCTGCAATCTGTAGCGAAGGCCAAAATCCTCGTTGCGCTTGGGGAAGGGGAATTTGCAGGGCAATTAACCGGAAAAAATATCTACCTGGACGGCACGGCGCTGGAAAACGCCGATGGCTCCCAAAACTTTAGCGGCGTGACGTGGGAGTTTCGCGCGGGAACTCAGGCACAAAATTACATTCAGGGCATTCCCGGTACCGAAAACGAAATCAACGTTGGAACTGAAGTATCAAGCGCAACAGCCTGGACGCATACATTTACCAACACCCAACTATCAGCCGTTCGCCTGCGACTGAAATGGCCTTCACTGTTTAAGCAGGAGGACAACGGCGATCTGGTTGGGTATTCCATCAATTATGCAATAGACCTGCAAACTGATGGTGGGACCTGGCAAACCGTGCTTAATACCAGCGCAACCGGCAAAACGACGTCTGGTTATGAGCGCAGCCACCGTATTGATTTACCGCAGGCTGGCAGCACCTGGACAATCCGACTGCGTAAGATCACCGCTGACGCAAACAGCGCCAAGATCGGCGACACGATGACGCTGCAAAGCTACACGGAAGTGATTGATGCCAAGCTGCGCTATCCGAACACCGCGCTGCTGTACATCGAATTCGACTCAAGTCAGTTCAATGGTTCGATTCCACAGATATCCTGTGAACCACGTGGCCGGGTGATCCGCGTGCCTGATAACTTTGACCCCGATACACGGACTTATAGTGGTACATGGCAGGGCGCGTTTAAGTGGGCCTGGACCGATAACCCGGCGTGGATATTTTACGATCTGGTTATTACCGATCGCTTTGGTCTGGGTAATCGCCTGAGTGCAGCCAACATCGATAAATGGACGTTGTACCAGGTATCGCAGTATTGCGATCAGCCGGTACCGGATGGAAAGGGTGGAAGCGGGACAGAGCCACGCTATACCTGTAACGTCTATGTTCAGGACAGGAATGACGCTTACACTGTGCTGCGTGACTTTGCGGCTATATTCCGGGGTATGACGTACTGGGGCGGTGATCAGATTGTTGCGCTTGCCGATATGCCGAGAGATGTGGATTACGCTTACACCCGCGCTAACGTTATCGACGGACGCTTTACCTATTCCAGCAGCACGACAAAAACGCGGTATACCACCGCGCTGGTTTCCTGGTCTGATCCGGGTAACGCTTATGCGGATGCGATGGAGCCAGTATTTGAGCAGCCTCTGGTGGCCCGGTACGGATTTAATCAGCTGGAAATGACAGCCATCGGTTGTACCCGTCAATCAGAAGCGAACCGAAAGGGGCGCTGGGGTATTCTCACCAACAATAAGGATCGTGTTGTTTCGTTTGATGTTGGCCTGGACGGAAACATTCCGCAGCCGGGATACATCATCGCCGTGTCAGACGAGCTTCTGTCCGGCAAAGTTATGGGTGGCCGCATCAGTGCTGTTAACGGTCGCGTGATAAAACTTGACCGCGTAGCTGATGCAGCAGCAGGCGATCGCCTTATTATCAATCTTCCCTCCGGTGCGTCACAGAGCAGGACTATTCAGGCGGTTAACGGGGAATCAGTCACAGTCACCACGGCATACAGTGAGACACCACAGGCCGAAGCTGTATGGGTGGTTGAGTCAGATGAACTCTACGCCCAGCAGTATCGTGTTGTCAGTGTCTCCGATAACAATGATGGTACCTTCTCGATTACCGGCGTATGGCACGACCCGGATAAATATGCCCGTATTGATACCGGAGCCATCATTGACCAGCGGCCAGTGAGTGTGATCCCGCCAGGTAACCAGTCGCCGCCGGCTAACATTGTGATCAGCTCGTTTTCAGTGGTGCAGCAGAATATCAGCGTCGAAACCATGCGTGTGAGCTGGGACCAGGCGCAGAACGCTATCGCCTATGAGGCACAGTGGCGCCGCAATGACGGGAACTGGGTAAACGTACCGCGCAGCTCCACCACTTCCTTCGATGTTCCTGGTATTTATGCCGGACGTTACCTTGTTCGTGTGCGCGCCATTAATGCCTCTGAAATATCCTCTGGCTGGAGCTACTCCGAAGAGAAAACGCTGACGGGTAAGGTGGGAAATCCGCCGAAACCCGTTGGATTTGCGACAACACCGATTAACTGGGGCATTCGTCTGAACTGGGGATTCCCGGCTAACACTGGGGATACACTGAAAACGGAAATTCAGTACACCGCGAACAGTGATTTCTCAAATCCTCTTTTGCTGTCGGATGTGCCTTATCCTTCTGCTGAATACACTCAACTGGGATTAAAAGCGGGGCAGGAATTCTGGTACCGTGCGCAGCTGGTAGACAGAACGGGTAATGAATCCGGCTGGACCGACTGGGTTCGTGGTGAATCTAATGCGAATGCTGACGACTACCTGGGCGATATTGCTGATGACTTCCTGACGTCTGCCGATGGTGACCGCCTGACAGGCGACATTGATACCAACCTTGAAGGGATCCTGCAGAACGCGCTGGCCAACCACGGAACCGTTGAGCATCAGTTTCAGCAGTTTGGGGAGGTTCGCGCAGAAATTCTGGTAGTTAAAACGACCATTGCGCAGGTAGATAAAGCCATGGCTGAAATGTCCACGCAGGTGCAGGCGCAGTTCAATGATGTGACTGCCGCACTGGAGGACAAACTTACTGCCGTAGTTGATGCCACCGGAGCATCTGCGATTTACACCCTTAAAACCGGGGTCCGGATTAACGGAGTCATGTATAACGCCGGGATGTCGATCGCGGTACTGGCGGAAGCGGGTAAGCCGGTAGTCACTCGTGTCGGGTTTAACGCCAACCAGTTCGTCCTGATGAGTGGCAGCGGTGATACGCAGTATTCTCCTTTTGCTGTTATCAATGGTCAGGTATTTATCAGCGATGCGTTTATTCAGAACGCCAGTATCACCAGTGCGAAAATTGCGGATGCTGCGATTACTAACGGCAAAATCTCAGGCGCATTCTGGTCTACGGGCTATAAAATTGCAAATCAGGGCGGTTGGTGTCTGTCTAAGGCTGATAACAACCTGTCATTTACTGGGCCCAGCGGGCGACTGCTGGTACAGCTGGGGCATATTACCGGAGTAGCGCCTAATGTCTGATTTTGGTTTTGATTGCTGGCATGAGGACGGATCATCAGCAAACTTTGGTATTAAACCAATATCAATCATTGGAACGATAAAGCTGAGTGCCGGCCAGACGTCAGGTGCATATTCGTTCAACGTGCCGGCAGGGAAGAGGCTCGGATATATGCTGGGTCTGGCAAAAACTATAGCGTATGTAGAGGGGCGCCGAACAATAACCGTTTCAGGCAATAGTATTGTAATTGGCGCAGGCACTGATAACTCTCTGAACCAGCCTCAGGCAAATGAGAGCTATGTTTTTGTTTTTCTGGAAAATGCATAATGGCTAACAGATATGGTGCGTTATTATCGTTGAAAAGCGGCGAAACATTTATCACCCCCCAGTCAGTACCTGTTTGTCTGTATTCAAAGCAGACGTTTTCGTCAGTATCGAATGGTGCTCTACATTATATTGAGCAACTGGTTAATATACCTGATGCAACACAACCTGTTATCCCGTTTGTTCTGACATCCCGTCAGGCCGCGTGTGCTGTCTGGATTGAATCAAACGGACAACTGGCTGTACGGGCCTATGAGATACTAAATACCGCATTTACCCTGACAGTCTATTTATTCACTATATTCCCTCAGCCCATGCCAAATCCTCCGTATGGGCTGGCTGTCTGGGACGACCAGACGGGGAATCTGGTTATTACTCATGAATCGAAAATCCTGACGGACGTGGTAACTGTCGGAACAATCGGGGCAAATGGAGGCATTTATATTGACGAGAGCAGAGCGGGTAAATGGGCAATTATCCCGGATGTTGCAGGTCAGCAGGTATGGCGAATATCTGGCGGTGGACCGGGCGGTCAGCTCTGGCCTGTTCCGGTTACTTTTACAGCTGTATATAACGGGGCCAGCACCCGAATTTATACCGCTGCCACTCAGGCAATTCCATCTGGTAGCGCGCAGCCAATGGCCCCTGTAAATGCAGGTAATACAGTTATTGCAGTTGAAGTGTCAAAATATTGAATGCCTGTACGATCGTTTTAAACGATCAATGTATTTTAAATGATCTGTTAAATCTATTATCTATTGTTGTCCGCTATTGATATTTTGAATATGAATAACTACAGCGAGTAACAATATGAAAATTATATTAATCGTTCTTGCATTTTTATCATTAACTGCATGTTCCGGCACTCTCGAAAAGAAATTACCCTTATGTACAGCAACGGCGATGATCGGCGATCAGGAAACAGACGTGCTCATTTACGGGATACGTAAAATTGTAAACCAGACACAATATCAGGCCGGTTATCCATTTAACTGGCGATGGGTGAATAAAAATAACTTCACCCATTCTAATTGCCCTCAATGAAATACCAAAAATAACCCGCTCCGGCGGGTTTTTTATTATCTGAATTCAGGAGATATCCATGTCAGCAGGAACCTTAACCCTGACGAATAACTCTGCTGCTGTATCCGGCAGCGGAACCGCATTCACTACAGAACTGGCGGCCGGTGATTTTATTGTCGTTACGGTCGGTGGTATTCCTTACACCCTCCCGGTTAAGACCGTTAACAGCAATACATCACTGACACTGGTGAGTAATTTCACCGGGCCAACGCAATCTGGAGCGGCCTGGTATGCAGTTCCTCGCATCGCCATGAACCTGGTCACCGCAGCTGTAATAACACAAGCGGCTGAAGCGCTGCGCGGGCTGAACTATGACAAACAGAACTGGCAGCAGGTATTCAGTGGCACAGGTAATGTCACGGTGAAATTACCTGACGGAAGTTCCTTTACCGGACCAGCATGGGGGGGAATAGTAACGATACTTAACGGAAAAGCGGGCGCTGGTGCTAACGGTGATATCACCAGTTTGTCTGGTTTGACGACGGCACTCAGTATTGTGCAGGGGGGAACAGGGGCAAAAATTCCACGAGATGCAGCAGTTAACTTAAAAACATTTCTCAATGGCGGGACAAATATCGACCGCACTACACCCACGCTGGATAGCTTTGTCGGAGGGCTGGGTAGTGCTGGCGAATCCTATACAGTTACTGCCACTGATTCACATAATATTTCGAACTGGCCAACGAAAGTATTCTCCACTAGTAAGGCTTATGGGTGGGGTAATTTATTGTCTTTCCAGTTTGCTGGTGTTAATGCTGGCAACTGCACACAGTTTTATGCAGATAATACCAACGGTTGCAATTTGTATGTTCGTAATCAGTTCGGTGGGGGGGTATTTCGAGCATGGGCAGCGCTATTAAGCGATATGAATACCGTAAAAGATACCAATGGGTTTATCAAAGCAGCTTCGCCAGTAGTTAAGTTGTTTGCTGACGGTAGCGCGGAAACAAACGAAGAATCGCAAGGCGTAACAGTAACTCGGCTGGCCGTGGGGGAATACCTTATTGAAGGCTGTATGGGCCTGAATGCTGATGCCAGCTGGGGTGGCATTGATGGTGGTTTCGATATTCCGACCGACAGGAATAAGCAACCCCGTATCTGGCTTGACTACAGAGTCAATCCTGACGGCTCAATTTTGATTAAAACATATCATCGTGTGTATGCCACTGCGCCGGAATTTGCCCAGAACAGAATAGGGCACACAGATATAAACCGGATATTCACTGAAACCGTGACAGACGGAGAGCCTGTAGATATTCCTGCCGATTCGTTTGTGTCCGTGCGTGTGGAAATGCCGGAAAACAGCATCTGGCACCAGAAACAGAAGGATTTACAGGAGGCGATGGAAAAAGCTGAATACGAACGCGAGCAAACTCAGCAGGATGTTCAGTAGGGAAAAAGTAGGGAAAAATGACAGGTGCCGCAATCACGCCGTATGCAAGAGCATGATTGCGGCCGACTGGCGAACGTTCGATAGTGCGAGTATTGAATGATTGCCAGTCACCGCGGATTGTACTTAAGCGATATGACGGTTCAAGGCGTTTAATCTGAAACCAGCCACATATCAGCCTCTTCAAACATTTCCTGAACAGTACGGCTTATCTGTTCCTTCTCATGCTTGCTGGCGTCAGTGTTGATCGCCGGCAGTGTCATCATCGGTTTAACCCGGACATCAGCATCGGGGAAGATCCGGTGAACCCTCTTACTCAATTCGCCCAGAATAATATCTTTTGCACCGGGCAGACCATCAAAATTCCTTTTGTCATAAACGAGTTCCACGAACATTGCTCATTGCCTCTTTACTGGATGGATGTACAGTATTTATACTGTTTTTTTATCCAGTATTCAAGAAGGGGTTAATGATGCCACGACGTAGCGATATTGAGATAGCCTGGCATGCTTCGATACAGCGAGAACCGAATGGCCGGAAGACTGTCACCACACAGCGGTTTGTCCAGGAACTGGGTAAGGTTAACTGGCACTGGACGCTGAAGCAGGCCAACTATTGGATAGAATGTTATGTGACAACATTCCGCGATGTCTCCACGCAGGAAGGCGAGAACCGAACCTTTCAGCTGTTCAATCCAAACGGAGGACTATAGCCATGGGGTTCCCTTCACCAGCCAGCGATTACGTTGAAACGAGGATCTCACTCGATAAGCAGCTTATCAGTCAGCCCGCAGCGACTTACTTCATGCGTGCATCACGTTCACATTTCAGGGAAGGGATAATCCAGGGGGCGCTGCTTGTGGTAGATGCGTCCCTTACTGCCTGCGATGGCTCACTGCTGATATGTGCGATAGATGGGGAATTCAGGATCAAACGATATCGAACTCACCCTCAGCCCCATCTGGTTAATCTGGAGAACGGGAGAAGGGAGGCGCTGCCAGCAGATGATGACGGTTACAGTTCTGCACCCGCTATATTCGGGGTGATCACGTACATTATTAATGATGCCAGAAACGCGGAGTTTGATGACTGCCCTGTGATGTGAATAGCTGAAAATATGCGAAGAAGTCGATGCTTTATGTCGATGATTTTGCCCTGATTATTCTCCATTGACTCCACGTTATGAAAACAGGCATACCAAGACCAGCTTTAGCAGGCTGGCCCCTATAGGATTTTGGTCGGCACGAGAGGATTTGAAACTCCGCCCCACCAAAATTGCTTGTTATAACTATTGTGTATAGGTGAAAAGTAGGGTCGGCAAAAATCACCTAAGTTTTAAGGGATGGATTTCGCGAGAATTTAGACCAGAAAGTATGTAGTTCTCATCATTTACGCCCAGTATAGCAACAAGGAACCGGCAGATTAATGCTTCCATCTGAAAGAGAATGTTGTTGTGATTAGGGGATGATTGCGTTGCCCCATAAGCAGAGAACCCAAGTGGTTGACCGAAAAAAATTGCTTCATGGAAGTTTTCATTTCGGGTTGAAACAATACTGTTTTCACCATCAGCCCAAAATGGAGGCATAATTTCGAATTTTTCGCACACCCACTTAACTCTGTTAGCATGAGTTGGTTTTTGTAATTTCTTAGTTTTGTCTCTTCTGTCCCACATGATGGAGAAACAACCATCGAGAGCCATATAAAGATACTGAAATTTTTCAAAATGCATGCTTTGAGGCCTTTGGGATAAAAATAAAGCATGAATAACCGCTGCGATGCGCATACATTCAAATGGGTGAAGATTTTGTTTGCCCAGAAAATTTAAAGCTAGCTGTATTGCATCTTGTTCGCTTGAACCTGAAACACAAAAATCAACTAACGTTCCTAGTTTTGTAGGTGTGGCATCTAAAAAACCAGCTTGTGTTGTTGTCAGACGTATGCCAGTAAAAAAAGATAAGCACCAGATGACAAAATCTAGATCCTCCCGACTAAAATCCCCATTTAGCGCCAGCGTATGAGTCTTAGGCAGACTGAAAACACGACCACTGTATGGCTTTTTTCTTACAATGCCGCGCAAATCTTGGGTTTCTTGTTGCCCAGCATAGATCCATCCGTTGTCAGCGTTAGGATGATCTTTTAGATGCTTTATGACTGATTCATAATCTTGGAGAGTACTAACTGAAAAACAATCGGTTTTAATCTCCACGAATTTGGGATAAAAGCCAAATTTAGCGACGTAATGTTTATCACCTTTCTCATTCGTATCCATGCTCATAGTTATCCTTCTTGAACATATTAATTTCTTCTATGGTAACCAGAAGAACTCACTTCTGCTACTGGAGTAATGCTGACGTTATCGCGAGCAATTAGCTATGAAATCGTTCATACACATATGTCTTCTTATCGAGATCATGTACGCAAAAAGTGTTGGTATATTAAGTATGGACAAGCGATTAAATAGTTGAATTTTATGAAGTGGAAATGTTGTGTATATACCAGCGTGAAAAGTTAAGTTATTGAAAATATTAGCAATGAAATCGGTCTCGAAAACCGGAGTAGGGGCAACTCTACCGGGGGTTCAAATCCCCCTCTCTCCGCCACTATTCAAGCACTTGCACGCCTTGCTTTCAACGACAGTTCTCATGGATGTCTTTTTCTTTGAGTATCCTCACAAGTTTATCGTTGTAATGCCCGTGTGGTAAAAAATACGCTTCGTTGAACAAAAAAAAGCCCGCAGCGCGGGCTTTTGAGTTTGTGGAGATTAGAACTGGTACACAATACCCATGGCAAACTGATCATCAACTGCGTTGCCAGTAATTGCGCCGTCTTCTTTATCCAGCAGGTTAAATTTATACGCTGTGTAGACGTTCATATTTTTATTGAAGTAGTACCAGGTGCCGAGCTCGACGTAATTCACGCGGTCAGCGTTAACACCGCCGGCCAGGTCTTTACCCTGCGAGTAAACGTAACCCAGAGATGGACGCAGACCAAAGTCGAACTGATATTGAACGACTGCTTCAAGGTTTTGCGTTTTGTTTGCAAAACCGCGATCGGTTCCGGTTTTGGTCATATTACGCGTTTCGCCATACATCGCTGCCGCATAAACGCTGTTGGCGTCATATTTTGCTGCCAGAGACCAGACTTCAGCGTTGCTGCCATAGCCATCGATGGATTGTTTATCCGTACGGTCGGATTTACCATATACCGCGACGAAACCAAAGCCATCTACGTTGTAGTCCACCGACATGCTGTAGCCGTCGCCATTTGCTTTAGCGTAATCGTCATCGTGATTCTTGCCCTGGTACTGTAGCGCGAAATCAAGACCCTCAACCATGCCGAAGAAGTCTGTGTTGCGGTAGGTCGCCACGCCGTTGGTACGACCGGTCATGAAATTATCCGTCGCAGCCCATGAATCGCCACCCCATTCAACCAGCATATCGGTGTAGGCTGCCGCATCGTAGGCTACGCCATAGTTACGACCGTAATCAAATGAGCCGTAATCCGCATATTTCAGGCCCGCGAAGGCCAGACGGGTTTTTTGCTCCTGAACTCCTTCTGCATTGCTGGCGTCGAGGTTGTGTTCAAACTGACCAAAACCTGTCAACTCGTTGCTGATCTGGGTTTCACCTTTCACCCCAAAACGGGCGTAAGAGGTGTCAGCATTTTCACTGTTACTGCTATCCGTATTCGACCAGATGCGTTCGCCTACCATCTTGCCGTAAAAATCAATTTTATTGCCGTTCTTATTATAAATTTCAGCCGCATTTGCTGCGCTTGCAGCGAATAAGGCAGGGAGAAGCAGTGCCAGTACTTTTCTTTTCATTATGTATTCCCTTTATATAATAATTAAAATGAATATGTAGCGCTATCTGAAAGACTACATTTGAATACTATCTATGAAGTTCATTTAATTTTAAATATAACATGTAACAAATGTATTTAAGATATTTCAAAATATTTCATTGCTGCTTTTATATAATTAAAATCGCATGTCGTTTGAATTAATATTATCTATATAAATGTATTTTTATCATATGGTTATGATTTTTGTTGTTCTATCTTGTTAAATGTATATTATTGGTATTTGTTATTTATTTTTGTGTGCGTAATTATAATTGATCTGTTTGTTATTGAATAATGGATTTATATATCCGTGATAGTGATAATTATTAAGGGGATAATATGTAGTGATGATAAAAAAGCGTCGACGGTAGTCTGACATGAGAATTGTTGCTAAGGTGGTTTTCTTTCTGCGAAGAGCGAGAGTATGGAACTACAGTACTGGCAGTCGAAATTTGAAGCCTGGTTACGTGACAATCATTCCGGGCACGACGCTGGCCATGACATCTTTCATTTTCGTCGCGTCTGGATGACATCACAAAAGTTGAGCATGGATGTGACCGTAGACTGGCTGGTGGTGCTGACGGCGTGCTACTTCCACGATCTCGTCAGTTTGCCGAAGAACAATCCCGATCGTCATCGCTCGTCGGTTCTGGCAGCCCAGGAAACGCGTCGCGTTTTGATGCGCGATTTTCCTGATTTCCCACAACAACGATTACCTGCCGTGTGCCATGCTATTGAGGCGCACAGTTTCAGCGCCAAAATCGTACCAGAAACCCTTGAAGCCAAAATCGTGCAGGATGCTGACCGGCTTGAGGCGTTGGGCGCAATTGGTTTAGCACGGGTATTTGCCGTGTCCGGCGCGTTAGGCGTGGCGCTGTTTGATGCGGAAGATCCGTTTGCCCGACAGCGTAACCTTGATGATAAACAGTACGCACTCGATCACTTCCAGACTAAATTGTTGACGCTGCCGATGACGATGCAAACTGAACACGGTCGGCATTTGGCGCAACATAATGCTGACTTCTTACTGACGTACATGGCGAAGCTGAGTGCGGAGTTAAAAGGAGAATATGAAATGCTGGATCTTGACGCGATTCAACCCTTTAAGCTGCGTTAGTCGCCAGTACAGCCGCAACGTCAACCGCGCTAATTTATGTTAACCTGTCAGCTATCCATTTCGGCCGGTTAAATGTATGCAGGATAATTTTTCAGTAGCAGGTTCCATGAACCCGATGACAGATGATAACGAGGCCGCCGCACAGGTGATTTTGGCTAAGTTGCTTGAAATATATGACGTGAAAACGCTGGTTGCTCATCTGAATGGTGTTGGCGAGAACCGCTGGAGTCCGGCCATCTTCAAGCGAGTGGTTGCCAATGAAACGTGGCATCGCCTCAGCGACGGTGAGTTGGCTCATCTGAACGACTTGCTGCCGAGGCCGCCTGCGCATCATCCACATTATGCTTTTCGCTTTATCGATCTTTTTGCCGGTATTGGCGGCATTCGTCGCGGCTTTGAGGCGATTGGCGGGCAGTGCGTGTTTACCAGTGAGTGGAACAAGCATGCGGTGCGCACCTACAAAGCGAATTACTACTGCGATCCTCACCAGCACCATTTTAATGAAGATATTCGCGATATCACCCTCAGTCATCATGATGGGGTGAGTGACCAGCAGGCGGCGGAACATATCCGCCAGCATGTTCCGCAGCATGACGTGCTGCTGGCGGGATTTCCTTGTCAGCCATTCTCTCTGGCCGGTGTATCAAAGAAAAACGCGTTAGGGCGGGCTCATGGCTTCGCCTGCGATACGCAAGGCACACTTTTTTTTGACGTGGTGCGCATCATCGATGCGCGTCGGCCGGCAATATTTGTGCTCGAAAACGTCAAAAACCTGAAGAGTCACGATCAGGGGAAAACGTTCCGCATCATTATGCAAACGCTGGATGAGCTGGGTTATGACGTGGCTGATGCACACGATAACGGGCCGGACGATCCGAAAATTATCGATGGGCAACATTTTTTGCCCCAGCATCGCGAACGTATTGTGCTCGTCGGCTTTCGCCGCGATCTGAATCTGAAATCAGACTTCACGCTGCGCGATATTGTCTCCCGCTATCCTCAGCGGCGTACGACGCTGGCGGAGCTACTTGAGCCGACCGTCGACGCAAAATATGTGCTCACGCCGGTGCTGTGGAAATATCTGTATCGTTATGCGAAAAAGCATCAGGCACGTGGCAATGGATTTGGCTATGGCATGGTGTATCCCAGCAATCCCGATTGCGTAACGCGCACATTATCGGCGCGTTACTATAAAGATGGGGCGGAGATCTTGATCGACCGCGGTTGGGAAATGGCGCTGGGTGAAAAGGATTTTGATGATCCGCACAATCAGCGATACCGTCCGCGCAGGCTGACGCCCAGAGAGTGCGCGCGCCTGATGGGATTTGAATCACCTCAGGGCTATCAGTTCAGGATCCCGGTGTCGGACACACAGGCTTATCGTCAGTTTGGTAATTCGGTGGTCGTCCCGGCATTTGCGGCAGTAGCCAGACTGCTGGAGCCAAAAATCAAACAGGCGGTTGCTATTCGCGAGAAAGAGAAACTGCATGGCAGACGTTCACGATAAAGCGACGCGCAGTAAAAATATGCGGGCGATAGCAACCCGCGATACCGCAATTGAAAAACGCCTTGCCAGCGTACTGGCAGAGCAGGGGGTAACGTTTCGCGTGCAGGATGCGACGTTACCCGGTCGTCCCGATTTCGTGGTGGATGATTATCGTTGTGTGATTTTTACCCACGGCTGTTTCTGGCATCATCACAACTGCTATCTATTCAAAGTCCCCGCAACACGAACAGCGTTCTGGCTGGAAAAAATAGGCAAAAATGTTCAGCGTGACGCGCGGGATTGCGAAAAATTGCAGGCTCTGGGCTGGCGCGTACTGATTGTCTGGGAGTGCGCCCTGCGTGGGCGCGAAAAGCTGGGGGATGACGCGTTGTCCGAACGCGTCATCGAGTGGATCTGCGGCGGTGGCGCAAGTGCGCAGATCGACACCCTCGGTATCCATTTACTGTAACGTCTTTTCCGACGGGGTTGCAACGGCGTCCGCTTTAATGGGAAATAGGTATTTACCGAGTGTGACCAGTACCACCGCAAATACAATCACGCCAAGCGCCAGCCATTCGATGGGCGCCAGACTTTCACCTCCCAGGCCGGTACCTAACAGTACGGCGACAACCGGATTAACGTAGGCATAGCTGGTGGCTAATGCCGGGCTGACGTTGCGGATCAAGTACATGTACGCGTTGATGGCAATAATAGAACCAAATACGGCCAGATAGGCGACCGCCATAAAGCCTGAAAACGTCGGCATAGTGGTCAACTTTTCCCCGGAAATCAGCGAGGCGCACATCAGCACAATACCGGCGGCTAACATTTCAATGGCTCCGGCCATCATGCCAACGGGTAACGTTATGCGCGAGCCGTACACTGAGCCAAACGCCCAGCTTATCGAACCTATCAGGATTAAAATTGCTCCCCATGGATTACCGCTCAAATTACCACCGCTGTTCAGCATGATGATCCCCGCGAGTCCAATTGCGATCCCCATCCATTCAAGTTTGCGCGTTTTGATGCCAAAAAAGTGGCTAAAACACAGCGTAAACAGCGGGACGGTGGCGACCACCACGGCGGCAATACCGGAAGGCACGTTTTGATGTTCTGCGACAGTGACCAGTCCGTTACCGACAGCCAGCAGCAGGATACCAATTAACGCGGCGTTCAGGAGCACGCGCAGAGGCGGCAGCTTATGTCCGCGGATAAGTAAGAATGCTGTTAATAAAATCCCCGCAGAGAGAAAACGAACACCAGCCATCATCAACGGCGGCCAGCTTTCAACGCCAATGCGAATAACGAAGTAAGTGGAACCCCAAATGATGTACAGCGCGAAAAGCGCACTGAAAAGCGGTAGCAATTGCCTGAAACGCATAATCCCTCACGGTGGAAATAAAAAGGTGCAACATAGTAAACGTCAAAACTATCTTGCTGGCGAGATTTATAATTACGTGCCGATGTTAAAAATTTGTTGACCAGAAAGGTCAGTTTCAGCATTGCGTGTTTTACTTCATACTTATGACTGCAAAAAAATAATATTGAGGGTAAAAATTTTGGCAGGAAGTAGCTTATTGACCTTACTCGATGATATCGCCACTTTGCTGGATGATATCTCTGTCATGGGAAAACTGGCCGCGAAAAAAACCGCGGGTGTGCTGGGTGATGATCTGTCGCTTAACGCGCAGCAGGTGTCGGGTGTGCGGGCGAACCGCGAACTCCCGGTGGTCTGGAGCGTCGCGAAAGGATCGTTTGTTAACAAAGTTATCCTTGTGCCGTTGGCGCTATTGATAAGCGCCTTCATTCCCTGGGCGATCACCCCCTTATTAATGGTAGGCGGGGCGTTCCTCTGTTTTGAAGGTGTAGAAAAAGTTCTCCATACCCTGGAAGCGCGTAAGCACAAAGAAACCCCGGAAGAGCGTCAGCAGCGTCTGACATCATTGGCAGCACAGGATCCGCTCACCTTTGAGAAAGATAAAATCAAAGGGGCGATTCGAACCGACTTTATTTTATCTGCTGAGATTGTCGCGATTACGCTGGGGATCGTAGCGGATGCGCCATTGTTGAATCAGGTGTTGGTGTTATCAGGCATCGCGTTAGTGGTGACTGTGGGAGTCTACGGCCTGGTCGGGATTATCGTTAAGCTCGATGATATCGGATACTGGCTGGCTGAAAAGCGCAGTACGCTTGCCCAGTCGCTGGGTAAAGGATTGCTGGTTGTTGCCCCCTGGCTTATGAAAACACTTTCCGTGGTCGGCACGCTGGCGATGTTTTTGGTTGGCGGCGGAATTGTGGTGCACGGAATAACACCGCTGCATCATGCGATTGAACATTTTGCCCAACAGCAAAGTGCATTGATTACGCTGATGCTTCCGACCCTGCTGAATCTGGTGCTCGGTTTTATCATTGGCGCAATAGTGGTGCTGCTGGTGAAAGGCGTCGCCAGAGTGCGCGGAGTTTCGCACTAATTGTCGCAGGGTTGATTACGCAAAACCCTTCTTTGTCGTCTAAGGTGTAAAGGTTTCTCTTGATACAGGAGGCAGGTATGGTCTTTTCTGTCAGTGAGGAAGTCACCTCCAAAGAGGGTGGCCCACGCATGATCGTTACCGGGTATGCCAGCGGAATGGTGGAGTGTCGCTGGTACGACGGCTTTGGCGTCAAACGGGAAGCATTCCGTGAAGATGAACTGGTGCCGGGCGAGCGAAGAACGCTCTGCCAGGACGCCTGAACACCTGGGGTGCGCGTAACCGGGTGATCTTTCAATCATTAGTTATATTTATCATTTTAGTGAGAATTATTTACTTGTCAGGCAAAAAAATTGCAGATAAGGTTTGTTTCACATCAGATTTCCTGGTGTAACGAATTTTCAAGTGCTTCTTGCATAAGCAAGCTTGATCCCGACCCGATAAGGGCCGGGATTTTTTTCGCCCTCAGTCAGCGATTGATCTCCGACACGCTAAAATCATGGATATCAAGCTCGAACGCGTCGGCCAGTTCATGCCACGTGTGGTAATCACGTCCGTCGACGCTGACGCGTTCCGGGTCATCCTGACTGCGATGAATTTCACTCTCGCAGATTTCGTTGATTGCCTTCAGTAGCGCGTCCACATCGACGCTGACTTCACGTTTGGCCGTATCGCTGTACTCTTTCGCGGTTTTCATCCTCATACCTCTCAACCGTTAAGGATACCGGGGGAGCGCATCCAAACATCAGATACGCACAACTTAAGTATAGACCGTCGATAAAACCCGCAATCGCGCGAGGCGGGCGCTGCCAGAAAAAGGAAATTGTTCTACACTGGCACAAAGCCACAGGAGGAAAACTATGAAGGTGAATGATCGGGTCACAGTCAAAACGGACGGCGGTCCTCGTCGACCGGGCGTGGTACTGGCTATCGAAGAGTTTAGTGAAGGCACCATGTACCTGGTTTCGCTGGAAGACTACCCGCTCGGTATCTGGTTCTTTAATGAAACAGGTCATCAGGATGGTATCTTCGTGGAAAAAGTAGAATAAGGTGAGTTTTGCTGCATGATCCTGACTGGTGGATTCGCCACCAGTCAGAACGTGTTAGCGCGTATTCACAAAGATACCATTGGTAACGTTATCGGTGAGTCTCACAACGTGATAGATAACTTGCTTATTATGCGTTTTTATCTTTCGTTTTATATTCCCCTTATGGGATGACACGGTCTTGGCCTTGATATTCATTTGGTCGGATATCTGTATTGTGCCCTGACCCTCCATCCACATGCGTAGCATGCTGGACTCGGTACGGCTCAATGATAATGTCGGTAGATTCACATCAATGACAAAATCTACTTCTTTTTTCAGAATATCGCCAAGGAGTTCATCCAGTGAATCGGGTTTAATCGACTTAGAACTAATCAATAAATTTTTTCTGACTAATAGATACTCATCAAAATGCACGTTGGCAATTGCCATAAATACAATAAATAATGTGCCGGGATGCTGATTAATGATTTGCTTTATTTGCTGGCTATTAGCAGGATCGTGGATAAAGCAGTCCTCATTAATAAACACCACAGCGGGCTGTTGAGAGACACAGGCGAGACTGAGCTCCTCAACGTTGGAAATGTTGTTGATTTCCCTTTTCTTCACCCCCCGACTTACCAGATATCCGGTCAACCCTAGCCGGGTGTAACTGCACAAATCCATAATAATCGTTGACATGGCATACCCTCACTCAATGCGTAACGATAATTCCCCTTACCTGATTATTTTCATCACAACTAAACGGAATAATAACGACCCAAGATGACGCTTTCGCTGTTTTTCAGGCGAAATTACTATCCCGTAAAGTTGCGTATAATTTGCCAGGAAACATCTTAAAGTAAAGTAAATGTTGCGTTATGTGAGTGAGTCAATAATAAATAAACCGCGACAGAGATATCCTGGTGGATGTTGTCGCTTTTTAAAATTAGGACAATCCTTAGTAAAACAGGATAAAAATTAAGGGTTATTATTTTCCGGGCATTTCGCTGACAATATCAGCCAACAGATTAAAATTTTCGCTGAATAATCGCCCGCAGAATGGCGCAATTAATGGCATCAGGGCCGCCATTAATGAAATACCCACGGCGAGGGTGAGTGGAAAACCGATGACGAAAATCGACAGCTGCGGCGCCATGCGATTCAACAGACCGAGTGCGAGGTTTAGGGTGAGTAGCAGCGTCATTATCGGCAGGGCCAACATTAGCCCGTTGAGGAAAATCAGGCTACCCGCCCGCGCCAGCGCGAGAAACGCATTGCTGTTCACCGGATTGCCGCCGATTGGCAAGGTATGAAATGTATCCACCAACAGCGAAATAAGCCACAAATGGCCGTTAAAAGTCAGGAATAACAGCATGGCGAGCATGTCGAGCAGTCTCGCCAGTACCGGCATATTCAGACGGCTGCCGGGATCAAAGAAGGTTGCGAAGGAGAGACCCATTTGCAGACCAATCAATTCCCCGGCGGTACGTACTGCCGCGAACGCAAACTGCATAGTGAAGCCCAGAGCGATGCCGATCAGGATTTGTTGCATTGCCTGCCATAGCGCCACGATAGAAAAGATAGGGACGTCTACTGGGGGAATCGACGGAGCGATAACGACGGTTATCATTAACCCCAGCCCCAGTTTTACTCGTTTGGGGATCGCGCGCTCGCTGAGAATTGGAGCCGTTGAGATGAGCGCCAGGATGCGCAGCAAAGGCCAGAAGTAAAGATTCAGCCAGTGGAGCCACTCAACGCTGGTCACCTGCAGCATAATGTCATCTACCCGATGATGTAGGGGATATTGCTGAACAGCGTACGCACGTAGTCGAGCAGCAGGTTAAGCATCCACGGGCCGGCAACAATGATGGCAATAAAAACCGCGACAATTTTGGGAATGAAGGACAGCGTCATTTCGTTTATCTGGGTCGCCGCCTGCAAAATACTGATGATAAGACCTGTGACGAGGGCGACCAACAGCAAAGGCGCGGCAAGGGCCAGGGCGACTTTCATCGCCTCTGTGCCCATCATCATGACCGATTCAGGTGTCATTTCGCGCCTCTAACTGTAAAAGCTTTGTGCCAGCGAGCCGACAAGCAACTGCCAACCGTCTACCAACACAAACAGCATCAGCTTGAACGGTAGCGCGATCGTGGCCGGGGGGACCATCATCATCCCGAGCGCCATCAGCACGCTGGCGATGACCAGGTCGATAATCAGAAACGGAATAAAAATGGTAAAGCCTATCTGGAATGCCGTTTTCAGCTCGCTGGTGACATAGGCTGGAAGCAAAATCCGCATCGGTACGGCTTCTGGTCCCTGTAGGGGACCGCTGTTTGCTAAGCGCGCGAAGAGTGCCAGATCGGCTTCACGGGTCTGGCGCAACATAAACTCGCGCAGCGGCTGTGCGCCTTTCTCCATGGCTTCCTGCATAGAGATTTTCTCTTCGCTGAACGGCTGATATGCGTCAACGTAGATTTTGTCGATTACTGGCGACATGATGAAAAAGGTCAAAAATAGCGCCAGACCCAGTAGCACCTGGTTCGGGGGGGCCGAAGGGGTTCCCAGCGCATTTCGTAACAGACCGAAAACGATGATGATGCGGGTGAAGCTGGTCATCATCAATAAAATGGCGGGCAAGAACGTCAGCGAGGTGATAAACACCAGCGTTTGCACGGGCAAAGACCAGCTTTGTCCGCCGCCAGGCAGCGGCTGGCTAACCAGACCCGGGAGCTGGGCGAGGGCTACTGGGCTGAAAAGCCATAAGCCTGCCAGCGTGATGGATAACAAACGGCGCATCAGGATCTCCCGGGACGCTTAAGCAAACTCTTCATCATGGCCTGGAAATCCGCGGGGGAGGCCGGTTTTTCTTCTGCATCAGCAGGCGCCGGGGGCAGGGTGTGCAGCACGTTAATTTGCGAGGCCGTGACGCCCAGTACCAGGCGCGCATCTTCAACCTCAACAATCACCACGCGCTCACGTGGACCCAGTGAGGTACTTGCCGCAACTTTCAGTCCGCGCGTACCGGCGCTTTTGGGGGCAAACCCCATACGCTTAATCACCCAGGCTGCAGCCAGGATCAATACGATGATCCCAAGCAGCGCGCCGCTTACCTGAACCAGCGGTGAGCCGGGTACGGCGGCTGGCTGAGAAACTGTAGCCTGGGTATTCATGATTAACGGCTCAGACGGCGCATGCGTTCAGATGGGGTAATAATGTCGGTGATACGTACGCCGTATTTGTCTGCGACAACCACCACTTCACCCTGGGCAATCAGGTAACCGTTGATCAGGATATCCAGCGGCTCGCCCGCCAGACCATCCAATGCGACGACCGAACCCTGCGTCAGACGCAGCAGCTCTTTGATGGTCATGCGGGTTCGGCCCAATTCGACGGTCAGTTTGACCGGAATGTCCATGATCAGGTCGATGTCCTGCAAGGCACCGCTGACGTCGCCGCCACCTAACTGCTGGAATACCGCATCGGCCGCACTTTTGGTGGGCGTGGTTTTTTGCTCGTTTAACGCGTCAGCCCACAGATCGTCCAATGCACCAGTGTTCTCATCGGACGGATTATTCATATCACTCATTTGGGCTGTTCCTCATTCAGCGAATTCAAAATCGGGTTTATCAGATGTTCTACGCGTAACGCATACTGACCGTTCACCGTGCCATACTGGCTGGTCAGTACAGGCACGCCGTCCACATGAGCAATAATGCGGTCGGGTTTTTCAATCGGCAGTACATCGCCGGGTTTCAGTTTTAAAATCTGGGATAGCCGCAGCGGAATGTCAGCAAAGTTTGCCACCAGCTCCAGCTCAGAATGCTGAACCTGACGCACCAGATTATTGCGCCAGTTCTGATCTTCATTACGCGAGTTTTCCAGCGGCGGGTTCACCAGCAGCTCACGCAACGGTTCAATCATGCTGAATGGCAGACAGATGTTAAATTCACCGGTCAGGTTGCCAATTTCAACGTGGAATGGGGTATTGACCACGATGTCGTTAGGAGACGTGGTGATATTGGTAAATTTCACCTGCATCTCGGAACGAACGTATTCCACTTCCAGCGGATTGATGGCCTTCCACGCGTCGCTGTAGCTTTCCAGCGCCAGCTTCAGCATGCGGTTGATAACGCGCTGTTCGGTATGGGTAAATTCGCGGCCTTCCACTTTCGTCGGGAAGCGGCCATCACCGCCGAACAGGTTATCGACGGCGATAAATACCAGACTCGGTGAGAACACCACCAGACCCGTACCGCGCAGCGGCTTCAGGTGGATTAAGTTCAGGTTGGTCGGAACCGGTAAGTTGCGCGCAAACTCGTGGTATGGCTGGATACGGATCGCACCCACGGTAATATCCGGGCTACGGCGCAACAGGTTAAATAACCCCATACGGAACTGGCGCGCGAAGCGTTCGTTAATGATCTCCAGCGCCTGTAAACGCTCACGTACCACGCGGCGCTGGGTGTTGGGATCGTAAGGACGAATATCGCTTTCTTTTGCGATACCGGAAATGGGTTCGTCTTTAGTTTCGCTATCGCCATTAAGCAATGCGTCGATTTCAGCCTGAGAAAGAATACTGTCGCCCATGTCTTTACCGCAGAATAAAAGCTGTATAAAGAACGTCGGTGACAACCTGTTTGGGTTGCCCAACAACGAGCGGAGTCGCGAGCGTCTCTTTGATGGCGGCAATGAGCTGTTGCTTACCTTCTTCGGTGGCGAGCGTAGCCGCGTTCTGACGAGAGAACAGCAGCAGCAAGCGGCTGCGCACTTCCGGCAGATATTCGTTAAGACGTGAACGCGTTGCCTCGTCTTTCATGCGCAGCGTGATACCGATATACAGTACACGGTCCGCATCACCCAGATTGACGGTAAAGGTATCCAGCGCAAAGAATACCGGGGCTGGCGGTGGAGCCGGTTCCGCTTTGACGCTGGCGGACGGCTGCTGCTGCATGCGCCAGTAGCTATAACCCGCAGTTGCGCAGGCGGCGAGGGTAATCAATACCAGCAGAGGGATCCAAATAGCGCGTTTACTTTTTTTGTTAATCGCGGAGTCAGTCATCAGATACGGGCTTCCTGTTTCGGTACAGCTTATGGGCTGATTATCCCGTGTCCTGTCCACGACAAAGCGTGGAAAAGACGCGGATAATCATGCTACCTCTGGCGTTAGGCGAAGATGTCTACTGCTCCATCACCGCGTGCTGCGGCTTGCAGTGAGGCTGGCGCTGCCAGTACGGCGTCATCTTCAGCGGCAAAAATGTCTTGTCCCTGAGCGCGACCCGCCTGCTGTTGCTGCCCGGAAGACTGCTGATTACCGGCAAAGCTTTCACTACTGATACTGCTTTGTCCAAGCTGGATCCCGCTTTCAGCCAACTGAGTACGCAGCATCGGTAATGCAGCTTCCAGCGCAGCGCGCACGTGACTGTGTGGCGATACCATTTGCAACTGCGCGAGGTTGTCATCCAGCTTGAGGGAAATGTGCACCTGGCCCAGAGCCTGTGGATGCAGACGCAGTTCTGCGCTTTGCTGGCCCTGGCGAGTAAACAGAGTGACGTGCTGGCTCAGTGATTGCTGCCATTCCTGGCTACCCAATGGCGCGCTTAGCACAGGTGCGGCGGTCGGTAACGGCTGAGCGTGGGACTGCGGGCCACTTAACGGCGGCGTCGTCATGCCAATGCTGGTCGGCGAAGGGGAGCTTTCAATTTCCGCTCTGGTCGTCGCCGCTGCCGTCAACGGGGTTAATGTCGGATTGTTTGTCTGATCTACGCTGCTGGCAGGCGTTGCAATATCCGCTTTGCCTTTTTTGGCATCACCTGGCAGCAATTCGCCAGCATTATCGGCGATAGCGCTGTGTACCGAACCTCGTGACAACGCCGAAAGCGTTGCATCAACGGGGGCTGGCGCGCTGTCGACGGCAGGCGTGGTCTGCGGTTGTCCTGGCAGCATGGCGAACAACGCGCTCAGGTTGGCGAGATCCTCATCGCTCAGTGCGGTGTTTTTTTCATCCTGCTGAGCGACTTTGCCCAGAGTCGTCAGGGCATTAACTTTCAGTGAGGGCGTGAGGGCAGACAACAGTTGCTGGGCGTCTGTCATGTCGACAAGAGAAGCATCAGTGTGCATCTCTTTTTGCGCCAGTAGTTCGGTCAACTTGAGCGACGGTGCTGAATCGCCATTTTTTTGCAGTAACCCTTTTTGCAGTTTGCTACCGGCCGCCTGTAAGTCGGCAAACGACAGCGGGGCGTCTTTACCCTGCGCGTTGTCCGCACCTAATGCACCCGCCAGCAGCGCTAAAAAATCCTCGGGTGAATCAACCGCTTTGCCTGACTGAAGACCTGCGGCTACGTCGGTGTCGGTGGTAATCAGTTGGGGTAAAGTAATCATTCGGGTTTCCTCATAGCTGCGCGCTGAGCAAATTCATCCATTTTTTTCTGATCCAGGCGGTTTTCGGCCAGTAACGCCGCCGAGGTTTGTCTGTCCTGCAGAGTCTGCCACGCCTGTAAACGTTGTTTTTTGTCGCGCCAACTGTTCAATGCCTGGTCTACTTTCTGCGTCCACTGATTGAGCTGTTGGCGGTGTTGCTCAATCGCTTTTTCCAGCGTCTGAATAAATTGTTGGTAATTGATCCAGCGATTACTGGTAATACCCTGACCCATGTCACTGTTCAGATTGTTGCGGTACTCATGCTGATAATCGATCAGCATTTTCAACTGCTCTTCCGCCTGCTGACAGCCACGACGCATCTCTCCCAATAAGACAGCGGCGTCATCTACCTCTTTTTCAGCCAGGTCTTTCAGTGTGGCTAATGCACCATGTTGTGCCATGACCTATGCTCTCCTGCTTACTCACACACCAGGGAAAATCAGTTCTAACGCGTGCAGAGAATCTTCCCAGTCCGCCCGTTCAAAAATGCCTTGCTGTAAGAATGCCTCCAGTTGTGGCCATAGGGCGATGGCTTTATCCAGCATGGGATCGCTGCCTTTGGCATACGCCCCCACGCTGACCAGATCGCGGTTGCGCTGGAAGCTGGATAGCAGCTGTTTAAAGTTACGTACCCGCGCATAGTGTTGTTCACTAATGAGCGCGGTCATGGCGCGGCTGATCGAAGCTTCAATATCGATGGCCGGATAGTGACCCGCTTCGGCCAGATGACGGGACAGCACAATGTGGCCGTCCAGAATCGCGCGCGCGGAATCCGCAATGGGGTCCTGCTGGTCGTCACCTTCGGTCAGTACAGTGTAAAACGCGGTAACGGAACCGCCGCCGTGAATACCGTTCCCGGCGCGTTCGACCAGCGCCGGTAATTTGGCGAATACTGAGGGGGGATAACCTTTCGTTGCCGGCGGCTCTCCGATCGCCAGGGCGATTTCACGTTGCGCCATCGCGTAGCGGGTGAGGGAATCCATAATCAGCAATACGTGCTGTCCACGATCGCGAAAATCTTCGGCGATACGCGTGGCATAGGCCGCGCCTTGCATACGTAACAGCGGCGAGACATCTGCGGGAGCAGCAATCACCACCGAGCGTGCACGACCGTCGGTACCGAGAATATTTTCAATAAAATCTTTAACTTCGCGACCACGTTCGCCAATCAGACCCACGACGATAACATCGGCCTGGGTATAGCGCGCCATCATGCCGAGCAGAACGCTTTTACCGACACCGGAACCCGCGAAAAGTCCCATACGCTGACCGCGACCGACGGTTAACAACGCGTTGATGGGGCGTACGCCGGTATCCAGGACGTGTTCAATCGCGGTGCGTTGTAGCGGGTTAAACGGCGGCGTAATCAGTGCCCCGGTTTCGGTGGTATCCGGGGCGGGCAGACCGTCGAGCGGTTTTCCGCTACCGTCAAGCACACGACCCAGCAATGCAGGGCCAAGCGGTAATTGCTTCCCGCTTTGCAGGCCTTCTCCGGCAATGTTTTTTGCGTACACGCGTGCGCCGGGCAGAACGCCTTCAACCTCTTCGAGGGGCATCAGAAACAGACGCTGACCGTTAAAGCCCACGACTTCACTTTCGACCTCTTGGGTTTCGTTGCCGTCCTGGCGTTCAATAACGCAGGTGGCGCCCAGCGGCAACTGTAATCCCGTGGCCTCCAGCACCAGCCCGGTGGCGCGGGTCAGGCGACCGTAACGGCGCACCGCAGGCAGTAGCGACATTTTCTCTTCGAAGCTGTCCAGCGTGTTGAGCCAGCGAGTCAGGCGAGTGGTCATTACACGACTCCCGGCGCTGCCAGACGGCAGAGTTCTTGCCAGCGCGTGGCGACGCTGGCATCCAGATCGCCTTCATCGGCAGAGACTTTACAGCCGCCGTGATGCAGCGTCGGATCGCCGCGCAGCCGCCAGCCGTGCAGGCTGAGGGTCGCACCGAGCATCTCCTCTACACGCTGGAGATCGTCCGGATGTACGCGTAGCTGCGGTTTACCGCTAAACAGCGGTTCTTGCTGCAACAGCTGTTGGATTTGTTTAATCAGCGCAGCGTTATCCACAATAGGCGTCTGACCTATAACCTGACGCGCAGCTTCCAGCGCCATTTGCATCAGACGCGAGGCAATGACGCTGTCCAGCGCGTCCAGCGTATTCTGAAACTCGCTCACTAGTTGCTGCATGCGGGCATGGATCGGCGCATGCTGAGCGCGCGCCTGGTTCTGGCCTTGCTCCAGCCCCTGACTCAGGCCTTCCTGATAACCTTGTTCGTGGCCTTTTTGTCGACCTTCCGCCAGACCCGCGTTATAACCTTGCTCATGGGCCTGCAGTTGCAGCTGTGCGAGCTGCTGTTCAAGCTGTTGCTCTGCGGAAAGCTCTGGTTCTGCTGTTTCTTCTGACAGCGGGGTTTCGCTGTGGTCAGCCAGTACGAACTCCGCCATCGGTGGGGCGAGGTCGTCCGGGGTCCAGACTTTCCACGGCAGTTCGTTAGACATAGGTATCCTCGCCGCTGCCTATCACCATCTCGCCGGTTTCCGCCAGACGGCGCACAATAAGCAGAATGGCTTTCTGTTCGTTTTCCACCTGCGACAAACGCACCGGACCGCGGTTGGCGAGGTCGTCGCGCAGAATATCGGCAGCACGTTGCGACATGTTGCGCAGGAACTTCTCGCGCAGTGGCTGTTCGGCACCTTTCAGGGCAATCAGCAACGATTCGGAATCCACTTCCTGCAGCAGGCGCTGGATACTGCGATCGTCGACATCCACCAGGTTCTCGAACAGGAACATCTCGTCGATAATTTTCTGCGCCAGCTCGCCGTCGAATTCGCGTACGGCGGTAATAACCGCTTCTTCCTGCTGGGTTTTCATCAGGTTGATAATTTCTGCCGCCGTTCTCACGCCGCCCATTTTGCTGCGCTTGAGGTTCTGGCCATCGAGCAGGCCGTTGAGAACCTCGGTCAACTCTGCCAGCGCGGCAGGCTGTACGCCGCCAAAGGTGGCGATACGCAGCATCACGTCGTGACGTAAACGCTCGTCGAACAGCGCCAGAATATCGGCGGCCTGGCCCCGCTTGAGGTGCACCAGAATGGTGGCGATAATCTGCGGATGCTCGTCGCGGATAAGGTCGGCGGCGCTTTGCGGCTCCATAAAGTTAAGCGTTTCAATGCCGCTGGTGGTATCGCGGGTTTCCAGAATATCTTCCAGCAGACTGGAGGCACGTTCTTCGCCCAGCGCTTTCACCAGCACGGAACGCAGATATTCGTTGGCGTTGATATTCAGCGCGGCAAACTGTTCGGCTTCTTGTTCAAATTCGGCCAGCACTTCCGTCAGCTGTTTGTTGGAAATCTGGCGAACGTTGGCCATCGCCGTACTGAGCGCCTGAACTTCGCGCGTGGAAAGGTGCTTAAACACCTCCGCCGCGCGATCTTCGCCAATGGTCATCAGCAGGATGACGCTTTTATCGGTACCGGTAAGATTACTCATGATCGTTACTCATCCACTGGCGAATGACCAGCGCCACGACGCGCGGATCGTTATCTGACATTTCACGAATACGCTGACTCATGACTTCTGCTCCCAGACGCTGATTAGTACGACGCTGCTGAGTTTGTTCGTCTTTGCTGAGGCGAACTTCTACCGCTTCTTCGGTTTCCTGACGGACACGCGTTTGTTCTTGTACGGCTTTCGCTTCTTCGCTGCGACGGACCAACTGCGGACGAACGGCTTTTCGCCACAGGATCCACGCCACCAACAGAACCAGCAACCAACGACCTGCGGACATTAACTGATCAATAAAGAACGGCTGTTTCCAGAACGGTAGCTCGCCCATGGAATCGTCGGTCGCCGTGAAGGGAGAGTTCACCACGTTCAGGGTATCGCCACGCTTGTCGGAGAATCCCATCGCTTCGCGGGTCAGATCCTCAATCTGTTTCATCTGCTCGGCGGTTAACGGCAACGGTTTGCCGTCTGGTAACGTTTTGTAGTTGACCACGACAGCCACCGAGAGACGCTGCACATCGCCAACGTTCATTTTGGTATGGCGAATAGTGCGGTCAACTTCATAGTTGCTGGTTTCATTGCGCTGAGTATTGCGCGGGCCGGCATTATTACTGTTATTCGCCGTCTGTGCGTTTTGCGTATTTTGCGCGTTTTGCTGATTAGCGGGTGGGTTGGCGATTGGCGCAGTATTTGCCGGAGCGGGCTGATTTGACAACGCGCCCGGGACGCCGCCTGGTGCTCCGCTACCGACCTGCTCACTGACGTTCAACTGACGAGAACGCAGCACGGCCTGGGACTCATCACCGTTTGGACGGTACTGTTCTTCGGTTTGCTCTTTGTTGGCAAAATCCAGCTGCGCGGTAACCTGCGCATGTACGTTACCGTTGCCGACAATCGGCGACAGAATTGATTCGATACGACGCTGAACGCGGCCTTCGACGTCGCTGGCGTATTTCAGCTGCGCATCGTTAAGATCGCGGCTACTGGTATTTGACTGGGTTAACAGATGACCCGCCTGGTCGACCAGCGTAACGTTGCCCGGCGGCAAGCCTGCAACAGCGCTGGAAACCAGATGCGTGACCGCACTGATCTGACCTTCATCCAGCGCGCGACCCGGCTCCAGGTTGACGGTGACGGAGGCTGAAGGCGCTTTTTGCTCACGCACAAACAGCGACGGTTTCGGCATAGCCAGATGCACGCGGGCGCGTTTTACCGGTCCCAACGTTTCAATCGTACGGGCTAATTCACCTTCCAGCGCGCGCTGGTAGTTGACCTGCTCGCTAAACTGGCTGATACCAAACTTTTCCTGATCCAGCAGTTCAAAACCCACCGCGCCGCCTTTGGGCAGACCTTGCTGCGCCAGACGTAAACGCAGTTCGTGGACTTTATCGGCAGGAACTTCAATGGCGCCGCTTCCCTCAGTAAAACGGTAGGGAACGTTCATCTGCGTCAGTTGGGTGACGATCGCGCCACCATCCTGATCGGAAAGATTGCTGAACAGCGTGCGGTAGTCAGGCGCTTTGGCCCACAGGACCATCGCCACGATGATCGCGACGGCAGCGGCTCCCGCCACAATCAGAGGAATTCTGGGATTCGCGCGCAGGCGGTTTAACCACTCGAGAGGTTTAAGCTGGGTTGCAGTCGATGCTGTCGCACTCATCTCGCACCTCGTGGCTTATCGTGGACGGCGTTTTTTGCAAAGTGGAACAAGACTCACTCCCGGGTCAGCAAACTCGAAAAATTGACGGTCTCATTATTTGCGGTTTCGAATTTTTCTATGCGTTAAAAACCGTGGTTTTTTATCGTTATTTAACGCCTTTATCTTATTGACTAACTGGTAATCTCAACTACGTAAAAAATTATCCAGGGGATCAGAATGTCGGCAATACAGGGGATTGAAGGGGTCATCAGCCAGCTACAGACCACGGCGATGTCAGCAAAAATGCAGGATATGCAGCCACAACCGACCGTGAGCTTTGCCGGTCAACTGCATGCGGCGTTAGACAGGATCAGCGATGTACAAACCGCGTCCCGTGTGCAGGCTGAGAAATTTACCCTCGGTGAACCGGGTATTGCGCTGAACGATGTGATGACCGATATGCAAAAAGCGTCGGTATCGATGCAGATGGGGATCCAGGTGCGCAACAAACTGGTGTCGGCGTATCAGGAAGTAATGTCGATGCAGGTGTAGCAAGCCGAACATTCTCCCGCTGCGTCGGGCAACGGGAGAATCGCATTACTTCTGAATTAAATAACGAATCGTTGGACCATCCTGCTGAATATCCAGCACCGTATAGCCGTGATTACGCGCATCCAGTGGAATATTGTTGATTGACTGCGGGCAATCGCTCACCACTTCCAGAATCTCACCTTTCTTCAATTGCGGCATCGCTTCCAGTGTGGCGACAGCCGGATACGGACACGGCTCGCCGACCATATCGAGGCGATAATCAGGCACGATATTTTTCATACAGACTCCTTGGCAGGCGTCAGCCCAGCGCGACGGAAGAAGCGTTTTTCCCAGCCGATGATGAGCATCAGCGCGGTAAATAACAGCAGATAGGTTACCAGCAGGCCACCGAGCGGGCCGAAGGTGTTGAGCAGATTCACTTTGTCCCAATTGGTGGCAAGTGCAGGAGCAAAATCATCCCAGTAGTAGGCCAGAATGGTCGAGCCAATAACGTTGCCCAGACCCACCCACCAGTAATGCACCTGGCCTTCAACGGCGCGGTACATCCAGCCCGTTTCACACCCGCCCGCCAGAACAATGCCGAAGCCGAACAGCAAGCCGCCGATCACCGCATTCGGACCTGCCCACATGATTTTAGGCTCGACGCCCAGTTGCACGTAGCTAAAGATACCAATGGCGCTGACCGCCATCCCGAAGATGATCGCTTTCGCCATATGGGTGCGACCGGAAATCCACAGGTCGCGGAAGGCGGAGGTGAAGCAGATTTGCGCCCGTTCAATCAGCAGCCCGAACCCGACGCCGAACAGCATGGCCAAACCAAGTTTGGGCTTATCCATCGCAGTGAGGAGCGCCCAGCCGATCATGGCGATAAACACCAGCATGCCGAGGCGGAAACGGCGACGGGCCTGATCCGGCTTTTGCGTTAACGGAGAAGCGGCGGAGACTTTCTGCATTTTAACCGGAATACGAAACATCGGCAGCAGGGTAAAGCGTGCGCCAAACCATGAGCCAATAGCCGTTGCCAGGGCGAAAAACCAGGCGTGTAGCGAGAACTGTGGAATACCGGTGAAGAATGCGGCCAGGTTACAGCCCATTGCCAGCCGGGCGCCGAATCCGGCAATCATTCCGCCGACTATCGCCTGCATAATGCGCACCCGACTGCGCGGCATGCGTAATTTGACGTTGTTTGCCCACAATGCGGCAGCAAAACAGCCCCCGAACATACCGAGGATCATCATGCCGTCAATGCGGGTCAGGGGTGAGCCTTCGAGATGGATCAGCTTGTAGTATCCCCATTCTTCGGCGTGAACGCCGAACAGTTGCAGGATTTGACCACCCCAGCGAGTGAATTCGCCGGTAACGGCCCAGAAGGTTCCCGTAATGCCGAAATAGTAGGTAGAGAGAATACCCGCTGCGATGACCGCAGGGGCGGGGGCCCAAAATTTAATTAACCAGGCCTGTTTGAAGTGTTGCCATGACATGCGTTGTGCCTCTGAACTCAGAAGGTATGTAACAAGAAGTGTGGATACTACACCGATCAGAATTTTTGACTATGAGTAATAAGAGGTAACACCGTCTGGATCAATCTTTCTCGACACTGCCGAAAGGCTGGCGACATCAGGCCTTTAATGCCACAATCCCATTTTCTTCGCATGCAGGATGAATGATGAAAAAATTAGCAATCGTTGCTGTATTTCTGGCGCTTACCGGATGCGCCGAAGTAGAAAATTATAACGACGTGGTGAAAACGCCAGCGCCAGCCGGTCTGGAAGGATACTGGCAGTCAAAAGGTCCGCAACGCAGTCTGGTGAGCCCGGAAGCGATTGCCAGCCTGGTGGTAACAAAAGAGGGCGACACGCTGGATTGTCGCCAGTGGCAGCGAGTGATCGCGCTGCCGGGGAAACTGACGATGATCTCTGGCGATCTCACCAACGTGACGGTGAAACGCGAGCTGTATGAGATTGAGCGGGAAGGCAATACGCTGGAATATGACGGTATGACGCTGCAGCGGGTCGACCGCCCGACGCAGGAATGTGCTGACGCGTTAAAGAAAACGCCGCTGGCCACGCCACTGCCATAAGCTATACGCCCCGGTAGCCAACGGCCACCGGGGTTGAGCTTTATAACACGTCTTCAATCACCCACACGCTGACGCTACCGCCGTTGCAATAAAACGTCGCTTCACCGTTTTCATCGGTGACCACGCTTTCTTCGCGATTTCCCAGATAGTCGCGCCAGGTTTTATTCCCGTAATTCGCACCGAGATTGATGGTCTTTTCCCCGTCATCGCCGTTAGACAGAACAACCACACAGCCGGGATCGTCGTCCGTTCCGCTGCGGCTAAAAGCGATACAGTTAGGGTGATCGAAAAAGAGCGTCTGTACCCCGTGTGCGAAGCGCTGGCGCGCGAGGATCAGTTCATCAAGCTGTTCAATGATCGGCATGTCGATAGGATAGGTTTCGCCATCGCCGCCGGTGTCTTCGTAATGCGCTCCGTAGAGGTCAGGATAAAACACTGACGGCACGCCGTTTTCGCGCAACAGGATCAGCGCATAGGCCAGCGGCTTAAACCACGGTTCGACAGGGGCTTCCAGCGCCTGCAAGGGCTGAGTGTCGTGATTGGCCACCAGGGTGACGGCATGAAACGGATCGGCTTCCACCAGGGTGTCGGTGAAAATCTGACTCATGTCGTAATCGCGTCCCTGACGAGAGGCTTCGTGGAATTTCATCTGTAAAGGGGCGTCGAATAACATGGTTTTCCCCTCCACCTGATTAATGTAGGTTTGCAGCTTGTCGACTTCATGCGACCAGTATTCCGCGACGATAAACAGCGGCTTGGGGGCGACTTCCTGCACATGCTCAATCCACTCTTTATAAAACCATGCCGGAATATGTTTCACGGCATCTAAACGAAAGCCGTCACACTGGGTTTGCTCCATCACCCAACGCGCCCAGTATTTGATCTCCTCAGTTACGGCGTGATTGCGAAAATCGATGTTTTCGCCCATCAGATAATCAAAATTACCCAACTCATCATCAACCTGATCGTTCCAGCCTTCGCCGGTGTAGTCGTTCACGATTTTAAAAATGCCGTCTTCGGTTGGGTTTTCGATATGGTCAATACCGCTGAAGCATTTAAAGTCCCAAATGAATTGCGAGTACTGGCCTGCGCGGGCAGGGAAGGTGTAGCGCGTCCAGCCTTCGCATTCGACGATCTCATCGTCTATTTGCGTGCGATCCTCGGCGTTAACGCGCTGCACACGAATATTCTCTTTTTCATCTGCGCCCATCTTGTGGTTAACCACCACGTCGAGCAGTACGGCAATATCATTGTGTTTTAGCGCGTCTATCGCCGCCAGCAGCTGGTTTTTATCGCCATATTTGGTAGCGATGGTTCCCTTTTGGTCGAATTCCCCCAGATCAAACAGATCGTAGGAGTCGTAGCCAACGGAATAGCCGCCGGATGCGCCTTTATAAGCGGGAGGTAACCACACCATATTGATGCCGATGTCATTGAGTCCACCTGCGCGTTCGGCAAGTTCGGGCCAGAGTTGACCGCCCTCGGGGTAATACCAGTGAAAATACTGCAATAACGTGGGATTTTTCATCTTCCGTGCTCCAGAAGTCGTTTGGCCGACCTCTGGAGTATGGAAGATTATTCAGACGAGACGGGAAATTATTGTGGTGCAGTGGGGGCGTCGGGAACTAACAGCATGCCGGAAAGACGGCCATAAGCGTTATTTAGCGTCTTTTGGCGCGTCGACTGACCGATGAGATTGCTGAGTTCATCCAGACGCTGCTGCAACAATGTTTTGAGCAGTTGTTCGTTATCCAGCGTCTGTTTAATGTACCCGGCCACTAAATCCTGAATACTTCGCGTAATGCCTGGTGGAGTTTGCTCTTCCATGACCACTTCAATACTTTGCAGATAGGTAACTTCCTGTTCCAGTAAAAGGTCCCATTCACCGCGCTGCGCCAGTTCCAGCAGTGAGTGACTGAGCAGCGCGATGCGCTGCCAACGGTTGATAAACTCCACGGCTGAGGTCATTAACGAGACTCCTGGGAAGATGCTTTCGGTGAGATCTGTTTCCAGGCATCTGCAATGTTGCCGAGTAACCCTTCGACTTCTTCAATGGCCTGACAATCATTACGCAAGTTAGCTTGCAGTAAACGGCGAATCATATAGTCGTACAGTGAAGACAGACTGGTGGCGATTTCGCCGCCATTCTCTTGATCAAGTCCTGCCTTCAGGCCATTGTCGATAATATTAATGGCTTTACTTAACGCTTCACCTTTAGCGACAATATCACCCTGTTGCATAAACAGGCGAGCGCGCACCAGGGCGCTGTTCGCGCCGTCAAATAACATTTCAATCAGCTGATGCGGATTTGCGCTCATTACGCCACTCTCTATGCCGACCTGTGCATAGGCTTTGGTACCGCTCGCGGTATACATGCTTACCTCGTGTTATCAGGATTTATTCATCGCCGTAAATTGCTGACTCAGATAAGTACTGGTGTTGTTGAGCTTGCTCATCATGGTGTCTAACTGCGTAAACTGTGCCGTGTAACGCGCTACCGTGTCATCAATGCTAGCGCTGACCGACAGATACTGTTTGGTCAGTTTTTTCAGCGTTGAGTTAATGCTGTCTTGCGCGCTGTCGATAATACCGTCGTCTGCTAAATAGCTTTTTACTTCGGTGGCAATTTTGGTGGTAATACCGGTTTCTTTGGCGTCGCCGACCAGCAATTCACGCACGGATGCTGTATTTTCGTTCAGGACTTTTTTCAGCTTATCATCGTCAATTTTCAGCTTGCCGGTTGCGCCGTCCTGCTTAATACCAATTTCATTTAATGTCTTAAAAGCGCCATCACTGGCACCGTTGGCAAATTGTGCACGAATTCCACTTTGGATGGTACGAACAACGCTGTCACCCAGCAGCGCTCCGTTATTTTTGTCTTGCGCTTCAGCACCCGGATCAACTTCTTTATATTTGGTCAGCGTGTTAAAGGTATCAATAAGGGAGTTATATGAATCCACCCAACCTTTAATGGCTTCGGTTGCTTTGTCGTTATTCTTTGTCACCGTAACGCGAACGTCAGTGACTTTTTTGGTCAGATCAAGCACCACACCCTGAGGGGCATCGGTAATTTTATTACTGGAGCGTTCAATATCGATACCGTTCACGGTTAACAGCGCATTCTGTGCGTTAACCTGTTCCTTCATATTCCCGGTACCGGTTTTGCTGTCATAAGCCAAAAGATCATTGAGTTTGCTGTCTCCCTCAACGGAGATAGTCATTTTATTGGCTTCGCCTTCACTGGCGGTCAGTACCAATTGATAGTCGCCGTCTTTGACTTTGACGATACTGGCTGAAATTCCGCTATCAGCATCGTTTATCGCTTTGCTGATCTCATCCAGTGAGGTCTGATCTTTATTAAGCTTAATTTCCAGCGGCTCTTTACGGCCATCCTGCGTAATTTTTATGGTGCGTGTTTCTGCTGAAGTATCACCCAGCGCGTCTTTTGTTGATGCAATTGTTGTCGTTGAGTTAGTTCTTAAAGATTGCGCTTGTGCCAGTTGGGTGACGCTAATTGTATAGATACCCGGTGCCGCCCCAGCTTCGGTGGTGACTTTCAGGTCTTCATTACTGCTGGTAACGGTCGTGCTTTTGAATATGTCAGCTTTATTCAACGCAGTGTTTGCCGTCTGGAATTTTTCCAGTGCGCTCTTTAATGTGCCGTACGCTGTCAGACGTGCTGTATTGTCGCTTTGCTGCTGCGTGATCGGGTTTAAGCGTTTTTTTTCAGCGATGGTCAGATTGTTTAGCAAGGTATCCAGCGGCAGGTTTGAACCGACGCCGAGAGATGTAAATGAAGCCATGCCTAATTCCTTTTGATTGCAAACAGTAGTTAAGCGGGTTATCGGCAATCTGCGCACAAAGTTTAATGATAGTTTTGCAAAAATAATGCGCAGAATAGTGGGGCATATTGCGGGTATTTCTGGGGCTAAGAAAAAAGAGGGCGGAAAGTAAAAATTTTCTAAAGTTCGAAATTAAGGTGCCGATACATGGGTTACGGTGAGAAACCGTGGGCAACAGCCCAATAACATCAAGTTGTAATTGATAAGGAAAAGATCATGGCACAAGTCATCAATACAAACAGCCTGTCGCTGTTGACCCAGAACAACCTGAACAAATCTCAGTCTTCCCTGAGCTCCGCTATCGAGCGTCTGTCTTCTGGCCTGCGTATCAACAGCGCCAAAGACGATGCTGCTGGTCAGGCGATTGCAAACCGTTTCACTGCCAACGTTAAAGGCCTGACCCAGGCTTCCCGTAACGCCAACGACGGTATCTCCATCGCGCAGACCACTGAAGGTGCACTGTCCGAAATCAACAACAACCTGCAGCGTGTGCGTGAACTGTCCGTTCAGGCAACCAACGGTACTAACTCCCAGTCTGACCTGGATTCCATCCAGAACGAAATCACCCAGCGTCTGAGCGAAATTGACCGTGTTTCCGGTCAGACTCAGTTTAACGGCGTGAAAGTACTGGCGTCCGACAGCTCCATGAAAATTCAGGTTGGCGCGAACGACGGCGAAACCATCACCATCGATCTGAAAGAAATTACTTCTTCTACCCTGGGACTTACTGGTTTTAATGTGAATGGTAAGGGAGGGGTAGCTAACTCAGTTGCGACTGATAAAGATTTACTTGCAGCTGGTTTTAAATTTGATGCTACCGCCAAAACTTATACTGGGGAAGCTGGATATAGTAAAGCAACAGCATCCGATGTACTGTCAAGTCTGGCGGATACTAATGTTGTCAAAGCAACGGTAAACAATGGTTTTGGTACCGCTACTAAATAGCTGCGCGGAATAGTAGATCACTGAAAGGGAACTCAGCCCGGATTGTGCGATCTGATCAATCGCCAAACCAACCAAAACCACCAACCGGACTGAGCGATGCCGATCATAGCACCAATACCCCGTGGCGAACGACGCCTGATGCAGAAAGCTATTCATAAAACGCGCGATAAAAATCATGCCCGCAGACTCACGGCCATGCTGATGCTTCATCGGGGTGAACGGGTCAGCGATGTTGCCAGAACTCTCTGTTGTGCCCGTTCATCCGTTGGTCGCTGGATTAACTGGTTTACGCACTCAGGTATTGAAGGCCTGAAATCCTTACCCGCAGGGCGCTCCCGACGCTGGCCTTTTGAACATATCTGCACCCTGTTACGTGAGCTGATAAAGCATTCTCCCGGCGATTTTGGTTATCAACGTTCACGCTGGAGCACCGAATTACTGGCAATAAAAATCAATGAGATAACCGGTTGCCAGTTACATGCAGGAACCGTTCGCCGCTGGTTGCCATCTGCGGGGCTTGTATGGCGCAGGGCCGCGCCAACTCTGCGTATCCGTGACCCACATAAAGATGAAAAGATGGCGGTAATCCACAAAGCGCTGGATGAATGCAGCGCAGAGCATCCGGTATTTTATGAAGATGAAGTGGATATCCACCTTAATCCTAAAATCGGTGCGGACTGGCAGTTGCGCGGACAGCAGAAACGGGTAGTGACGCCGGGGCAGAACGAAAAATACTATCTGGCCGGCGCACTGCACAGTGGCACGGGTAAAGTCAGCTACGTGGGCGGCAACAGCAAAAGTTCAGCGCTGTTTATCGCTCTGCTGAAGCACCTGAAAGCCACTTACCGGCGGGCGAAAACAATCACGCTGATCGTTGATAACTACATTATCCATAAAAGCCGCGAAACACAGCGCTGGTTGAAAGCAAATCCCAAGTTCAGGGTAATTTACCAGCCGGTTTACTCGCCGTGGGTGAATCATGTGGAACGGCTATGGCAGGCACTTCATGACACGATAACCCGTAATCATCAGTGCCGCTCAATGTGGCAGTTACTGAAAAAGGTCCGCCATTTTATGGAAACCGCCAGCCCATTCCCCGGAGGAAAACATGGTCAGGCAAAAGTGTAGCGGTATTAGGCGCAGCTATTTAGTACCGATTATACCTTCAACAAGGCAAGTAATACATACACCTTTGATGCAACAGCAGCAGGCGTAAGCGATGTTCAGGGTTATTTAACCCCTAAAACTGGTGATAGCGTAAAAGCTACTATCGACATCAATGGTAAAAAACTTGATGTATCGATTGCCAAAGATGGTTCAATCACTTCAGCAGCAGATAATAGCGAGTTATTCCTTGATTCCAGTGGTAACTTGACTCAAACAGGAGCAGGCACTCTAAAACCAGCCTCGCTGGAAAATTTAGCACTTAATAATGATGGCACAGCTAAAGTTGATGCAAAAATTACATTTGCTGATAACAAAACTGAAATAAATATTGCTGGTAGTATGAACACAACTGCAGGCGCTGTTAGCATCAAAAATGCCGAAATCAGTGCGGAAAGTTTGAAAGGAGCTATTGGAAAAACAGATTTTGAAGCCGGCGGTTATACTGTTACTGCAGGAGTTGTTGAAAATGCGGCAAATGAACAAATTTACCTTAACGATAAGGGTGCTTTAGTTAACTCTAATGAAGCGGTTTATCACGTACAAGCCGATGGCGCTATCACCAATGGATCTGGTAAATTAGCATACAAAGATGCTAATGGTAAAATTACTGCTGAAGCTCAAACAGCAACTGATAAAACTACCGACCCTCTGAAAGCTCTGGACAAAGCGTTGGCACAGGTTGATGCCCTGCGCTCTGACCTGGGTGCGGTGCAGAACCGTTTCGATTCTACCATCACTAACCTGGGCAACACAGTCAACAACCTGTCTTCTGCACGTAGCCGTATCGAAGATGCTGATTACGCGACCGAAGTGTCTAACATGTCTCGTGCTCAGATCCTGCAACAGGCGGGTACTTCTGTTCTGGCACAAGCTAACCAGACCACGCAGAACGTTCTGTCTCTGCTGCGTTAATTTACACTTATCGCGCAAACCCCGCTCTGGCGGGGTTTTTTACATTCAGCTTTACCCGTAACCCCCAAATAACCCCTCATTTCACCCACTATTCACCCGATTAAAACCCCTGCAGAAACGGATAATCATGCCGATAACTCATTTAACGCAGGGCTGTTTATCGTGAATTCACTGTATACCGCTGAAGGTGTAATGGATAAACACTCGCTGTGGCAGCGTTATGTACCGTTGGTGCGTCACGAAGCATTGCGCCTTCAGGTGCGTTTGCCGGCGAGCGTAGAACTGGATGACCTGCTACAAGCGGGCGGCATCGGGTTATTGAATGCAGTCGACCGATATGACGCTTTGCAAGGAACGGCATTTACCACTTACGCAGTGCAGCGTATTCGTGGAGCGATGCTGGACGAACTACGTAGCCGGGATTGGGTGCCGCGTAGCGTTCGGCGCAATGCTCGCGAAGTGGCACAGGCGATGGGGCAACTGGAGCAGGAATTAGGGCGTAACGCGACGGAAACCGAAGTGGCGGAGCGTCTGGCTATTCCTGTGCAAGAGTATCGTCAGATGTTGCTTGATACCAATAATAGCCAACTCTTCTCCTACGACGAGTGGCGGGAAGAGCATGGCGATAGTATTGAGCTGGTGACGGAAGAACATCAGCAGGAAAACCCGTTACAGCAGCTACTTGAGGGTAACCTCCGCCAGCGCGTGATGGACGCGATCGAAGCGTTGCCGGAACGCGAAAAGCTGGTGTTAACGCTGTACTACCAGGAAGAGCTGAATCTGAAAGAGATTGGCGCGGTACTGGAAGTGGGGGAGTCACGGGTTAGCCAGTTGCACAGTCAGGCCATCAAACGTCTACGCACCAAGCTGGGTAAGCTATAGGGGTACACCATTACCCCTGAACAATGCCGCATTACGAATTGACTACCAGGAGTTCTCATGACGGTGCAGCAATCAAAAAGACGGCCTCTAAGCCGCTACCTCAAAGATTTCAAACACAGCCAGACGCATTGCGCCCATTGCTTTAAGTTGCTCGACAGGATCACGCTGGTTCGCCGCGGGCAAATTGTGAATAAAATCGCCATCGCCCGACTGGACACGTTGCTGAATGAAGCAGAGTGGGAACAGGAGAAAAAAGAGTGGGTGGCACTGTGTCGCTTTTGTGGTGATTTGCACTGCAAAGAGCAGAGCGACTTTTTTGACATTATCGGCTTCAAGCAATTTTTATTCGAGCAGACCGAAATGAGTCACGGCACGGTACGCGAATACGTTGTGCGCCTGCGTCGCCTCGGGAATCATCTGACCGAACAAAATATCTCTCACGATCTGCTGCAGGAAGGGTTTCTCGACGAAAACCTTGCCCCGTGGCTACCGGAAACCAGCACCAACAATTACCGCATCGCCTTGCGTAAGTATGAGCAGTTTAAAGCCCATACGCATATGGGACATATGCAGAAATCCTCCTGGACAGCCAGTTCTGATATATATTAAAAACGAATAAGGTGTAACAGAGTCGTGTTTGTGGATCACGGCAAACGCTTTACACTGTAGTCATAAATGATAGTCACTAATGACAATATTCGGGGTAACTATGAAATTAGCACTTCTGGGACGTCAGGCTCTGATGGGTGTAATGGCTGTTGCACTTGTCGCCGGAATGAGCGTGAAGACTTATGCAGATGAAGGTCTGTTAAATAAAGTTAAAGAGCGCGGCACGCTGCTGGTGGGCCTGGAAGGGACCTATCCCCCGTTTAGTTTTCAGGGCGATGACGGCAAGCTGACCGGTTTCGAAGTGGAGTTTGCCGAGGAACTGGCCAAGCATCTTGGGGTGAAAGCCACGCTGAAGCCGACCAAATGGGACGGTATGCTGGCTTCTCTTGATTCCAAACGCATTGACGTGGTCATCAACCAAGTGACTATCTCTGATGATCGTAAGAAAAAATACGATTTCTCTACCCCGTATACGGTCTCTGGTATCCAGGCGCTGGTGAAGAAAGGCAATGAAGGCGTTATTAAGACTGCTGCCGATCTGAAAGGTAAAAAAGTCGGCGTGGGTCTGGGAACCAACTATGAAGAGTGGCTGCGCCAGAACGTGCAGGGCGTGGATATTCGTACCTATGATGATGACCCGACCAAATATCAGGATCTGCGCGTAGGGCGTATCGACGCCATCCTGGTTGACCGTCTGGCCGCGCTGGATCTGGTGAAAAAAACCAAGGATACGCTGGCCGTTACCGGTGAAGCATTCTCCCGCCAGGAGTCCGGCGTGGCGCTGCGTAAAGGCAATGAAGATCTGCTGAAAGCGGTGGATGCAGCCATTGCTGAAATGCAGAAAGACGGTTCGCTGAAAGCCCTGTCTGAAAAATGGTTTGGAGCAGATGTGACGAAATAATCGTCATCTGATGAAAAAAGGCGCCTTTAACAGCGCCTTTTTTTATTTCATTGCGCCTGAACGTGCATAATAAAAGAACATCACAACAACGAATACCGGAGGCTGTATGCCGCTGCATAATTTAACGCGCTTTCCACGTCTGGAATTTATTGGCGCGCCAACGCCACTCGAATATCTTCCGCGCCTCTCAGATTATCTCGGGCGCGATATTTTCATTAAACGCGATGACGTCACGCCGATGGCTATGGGCGGCAATAAGTTGCGTAAGCTGGAGTTTCTGGCCGCAGACGCGCTGCGTGAAGGCGCGGATACGCTGATAACCGCGGGTGCTATTCAGTCTAACCATGTTCGCCAGACGGCGGCGGTCGCCGCTAAGCTAGGCCTGCACTGCGTGGCGCTGTTGGAAAATCCGATAGGCACCACTGCCGAAAACTATCTCACCAATGGCAACCGTCTGCTGTTGGACCTGTTTAATACGCAGATTGAAATGTGCGATGCGCTGACCGATCCGAATGCACAGCTGCAGGATCTGGCGACGCGGATTGAAGCGCAAGGGTTCCGCCCGTATGTGATCCCGGTTGGGGGCTCCAATGCACTGGGTGCGCTGGGCTATGTGGAAAGCGCGCTGGAAATTGCCCAACAGTGTGAAGGGGCCGTTTCGCTCTCTTCCGTAGTGGTGGCCTCGGGCAGTGCGGGAACCCATGCCGGACTGGCCGTGGGCCTGGAGCAATTGATGCCTGACGTCGAACTTATCGGCGTGACCGTCTCACGCAGCGTGGCGGATCAAAAGCCCAAAGTTGTTGCACTGCAGCAGGATATTGCTCGGGAGCTGGAACTGACGGCCTCAGCGGAAATCCTGTTATGGGACGATTATTATGCGCCGGGATACGGTACGCCAAACGAAGAGGGCATGGAGGCGGTAAAACTGCTGGCGCGTCTGGAAGGCATTTTGTTGGATCCGGTGTATACCGGCAAGGCGATGGCGGGTCTGATTGATGGCATCAGCCAGAAACGCTTCAAGGATGAAGGGCCAATTCTCTTTATTCATACTGGTGGGGCGCCTGCGCTGTTTGCCTACCATCCTCACGTGTAACGACCAGGTAGAAAAACGCTAATGCATGAAAGTATCCAACTGGTGATTGATTCTCTGCCGTATCTGCTCAAGGGCGCAGTTTTTACGCTGCAACTGAGTATCGGTGGGATGTTCTTTGGTCTCGTGCTGGGTTTTATCCTGGCGCTGATGCGTCTGTCGCCGCTGCTGCCTGTGCGCTGGCTGGCGCGCTTTTATATCTCTATCTTTCGCGGAACGCCGTTGATTGCCCAGCTGTTCATGATCTATTACGGTCTGCCGCAGTTTGGTATTGAGCTTGATCCTATTCCGGCGGCGATGATTGGCTTATCGCTTAATACGGCGGCCTACGCTGCGGAAACGCTGCGTGCGGCAATCTCCTCCATCGACAAAGGGCAGTGGGAAGCGGGTGCCAGTATTGGTATGACGCGGTGGCAAACCATGCGCCGGGCAATCCTGCCGCAGGCTGCGCGGGTTGCACTCCCACCGCTGAGTAACAGCTTTATCAGCCTGGTGAAAGACACCTCTCTGGCCGCGACTATTCAGGTACCGGAACTGTTCCGTCAGGCGCAGTTGATTACCTCGCGTACGCTGGAGGTATTCACAATGTATCTGGCAGCCTCGTTGATTTATTGGGTGATGGCGACGGTGCTTTCTGCACTGCAAAACTATTTTGAAGAGCAACTGAATCGCCAGGAGAGAGAGCCGAAATGAGTGCTATCGAAGTCAGAAACCTGGTCAAAAAATTCCATGGGCAAACGGTGCTGCATGGGATCGATCTTGACGTCAAACCCGGTGAAGTTGTGGCGATTATCGGGCCGAGCGGTTCGGGCAAAACGACGCTGCTGCGCAGTATTAATTTGCTGGAGCAACCGGAGGCGGGCACCATTAAGGTGGGTGAGATTACCATTGATACCGCGCGTTCGTTAACTCAGCAGAAAGGTCTGATTCGTCAGTTGCGCCAGCACGTGGGCTTTGTGTTCCAGAACTTTAATTTGTTCCCGCATCGCACGGTGCTGGAAAACATTATTGAAGGTCCGGTGATTGTTAAAGGCGAACCGAAAGCCGAAGCGACAGCCCGAGCGCGCGAACTGCTGGCGAAAGTCGGGTTAGCTGGTAAAGAAACCAGCTATCCGCGGCGTTTGTCCGGCGGGCAGCAGCAGCGCGTGGCTATTGCCCGGGCGTTGGCGATGCGCCCCGAGGTGATTCTGTTTGATGAGCCTACCTCCGCGCTTGATCCTGAACTGGTTGGCGAGGTACTTAATACCATCCGCCAACTGGCGCAGGAAAAACGCACCATGGTGATTGTGACGCATGAAATGAGCTTTGCGCGCGACGTTGCCGATCGGGCGATATTTATGGATCAAGGACGGATAGTGGAGCAGGGGCCCGCTAAATCCTTATTCACGCATCCGCAGCAGCCGCGAACCCGTCAGTTTCTTGAAAAGTTTCTGATGCAATAAATAGTGCATGCAGCACTCGTCGAAATTGTTTTTTGACGAGTGTTGTTCGCATAACTATTTATAATTATTGCTTTATTATTAACTCCCAATACTTTTACTTCCTGCCGTCGTTGAGTAATGCTCAAGTAATTGACCATTTGTCCGATAATTTGCATATATAAAATACATTTATGTGTTAGCTTGTTTCATATGTTTGGATGATTATCAATCTCAGGGGTATTACCACTTAGTATGCAGGGTCATGATTTCTTCACCTGGCGACGGAGTATGCTGTTACGCTTTCAGGAAATGGCGACGGCAGAGGATGTCTATAATGAATTACAACAACAGACGCAGCATTTAGAGTTCGATTTTTACGCGCTCTGTGTTCGTCATCCCGTACCTTTTACCCGACCTAAAACGTCGCTTCACACGACCTATCCCAAAGCATGGGTGGCGCATTATCAGTCCGAGAATTATTTCGCTATTGATCCGGTGCTGAAGCCTGAAAACTTCAGTCAGGGGCATTTACCCTGGAACGATACCTTATTTCGCGATGCACAGCCCCTGTGGGATGCCGCGCGCAATCACGGTTTACGTAAAGGGATGACGCAATGCTTAATGTTGCCTAATCGGGCGTTGGGTTTTTTATCGGTATCGCGTGCGAGTGTCCGTAATAGTCGCTTTGCAAACGATGAGGTAGAGCTCAGGATGCAACTGCTGGTGCGGGAAAGCTTGTCGGTACTGACGCGGCTGCAAGATGACATGGTCATGGCGCCAGAGATGCGCTTTAGCAAGCGGGAAAAAGAGATATTGAAATGGACGGCAGAGGGGAAAACCTCTTCAGAGATAGCGATAATTCTGTCGATTTCTGAAAATACCGTTAACTTTCACCAGAAAAATATGCAAAAGAAATTTAATGCACCCAACAAAACGCAGATCGCCTGTTATGCCGCGGCAACCGGGCTGATCTGAGTAAATCATCGTTCTGAGTGTCAGACGCAAACCCGGCTGAGAGCATCGCTGTCAGCCGGGTTCTTATTACTGGCGGTAGGCCTGTTTAATTTGCTTAACAGTGCTGGAAAATACCGCAGCCTGTGATTGATCTTCAATCAGCGCGATCTGTTTTTCCATTTTAAGAATCACGCGCCCTGCATCGGCTTGGCCCATTGCCTGCAGCATCAGCGTTAACATGGCTTTCAGGCAGGTGACTTCGTTGGCCAGTTCCTGGTTATTCTCAGCAGTGGAAAAGTCAGGCGTACTCATTTATTTTCCTCGTTATGTTTCAATGAAAAAGTGCGATGTCAAATCTTAAGGCGCCGGAGTATACCATAAGCGAGGCTAAAAATATCAGCGGTTGTTTTCTGCGCAAACATAAGCCGCGGACATTAAAATAAACAACATGTTGCACTGCATATATTTTCTCCATCTGTTGTTTATTTCGAGTATTTTACTCGTTAATTATTGTTACAACTTTAGCTGCCTATTTTGCATTCAACGGACGAATATGAATTTTTTGTCACTATTCTGAAACAGCTATGCAGATATAACCGTGGCAAAAGGTTGCCATAACAGAAAGTTTCCACTCGTCGTACCTTCTAATTTCCAAAAACGAGAGCAAAATCGAAAGACGGCGATTTTTACATTTCAAAGTTGAGATAAAACCCGTTAACATAGGACCGATTAACTATCGGTAGCGTTATCCCTATTCTGGAGATATTCCTTTGATCAACGTTTTTCTTGTTGATGACCACGAACTGGTGCGCGCAGGGATACGACGCATTCTTGAAGATATAAAAGGCATTAAAGTTGTCGGCGAGGCGTGCTGCGGTGAAGATGCGGTAAAATGGTGCCGCTCAAATTCCGTTGATGTTGTGCTGATGGACATGAATATGCCCGGTATTGGTGGCCTTGAGGCAACGCGTAAAATTGCGCGTTCAACGGCTGATATTAAAGTGATCATGCTGACTGTCCATACCGAAAACCCGTTACCTGCAAAAGTCATGCAGGCGGGAGCCGCGGGCTATCTCAGTAAGGGGGCTGCGCCCCAGGAGGTCGTGAGTGCGATTCGTTCGGTTTATTCTGGCCAACGTTATATTGCCTCCGATATCGCTCAGCAGATGGCGCTTAGCCAGATTGAGCCTGAGAAAACGGAAACCCCGTTTGCCAGTTTGTCTGAACGTGAGTTGCAGATTATGCTGATGATCACCAAAGGTCAGAAGGTCAATGAGATCTCAGAGCAACTGAATCTTAGTCCTAAAACGGTGAACAGCTATCGCTATCGAATGTTCAGTAAATTAAACATTCACGGCGATGTTGAGCTGACTCACCTGGCAATTCGCCATGGCCTGTGTAATGCGGAGACATTAACAAGCCAGTGACCGATCAGTTTGATGCCAAAGCGTTCCTGAAAACCGTGACCAGTCAGCCCGGTGTTTATCGTATGTATGATGACGCCGGGACGGTCATCTACGTCGGGAAAGCGAAAGACCTGAAAAAAAGGCTTTCCAGCTACTTCCGTAGCAACCTCGCATCGCGTAAGACCGAAGCACTGGTCGCGCAAATACAGCAGATTGATGTCACGGTAACGCACACCGAAACCGAGGCGTTATTGCTTGAGCACAACTACATCAAGCTGTATCAGCCGCGTTATAACGTTTTGCTGCGCGACGATAAATCCTATCCTTTTATTTTCCTCAGCGGCGATACCCATCCTCGCCTGGCAATGCATCGCGGGGCCAAGCATGCCAAAGGCGAGTACTTTGGACCGTTTCCTAACGGCTACGCCGTACGCGAAACGCTGGCGTTGCTGCAGAAAATCTTCCCTATTCGTCAGTGCGAAAATAGTGTTTATCGCAATCGCTCGCGGCCCTGTCTGCAATATCAGATTGGCCGCTGCCTCGGTCCGTGTGTGGCGGGCCTGGTGAGTGAGGAAGAGTATGCACAGCAGGTTGATTACGTTCGTCTGTTCCTGTCCGGGAAAGACGATCAGGTATTAACGCAGCTGATCGCCCGGATGGAAAAGGCCAGCCAAAATCTCGAGTTTGAAGAGGCTGCCCGCATTCGTGACCAAATTCAGGCCGTACGCCGCGTGACCGAAAAACAGTTTGTCTCTAATACCGGAGATGATCTGGACGTCATCGGCGTGGCGTTTGACGCCGGCATGGCGTGTGTGCACGTGCTGTTTATTCGCCAGGGTAAAGTGTTAGGCAGTCGTAGCTATTTCCCGAAAGTCCCAGGTGGAACAGAACTCGGCGAGGTCGTTGAAACCTTTGTCGGACAGTTTTATCTGCAGGGAAGTCAGATGCGCACCTTACCCGGTGAGATCCTGCTCGATTTTAATCTTAGCGATAAAACCCTGCTGGCAGACTCTCTGTCTGAGCTGGCCGGGCGGAAGATCAACGTTCAGACGAAACCGCGAGGCGATCGCGCGCGGTATCTGAAGCTGGCGCGTACCAACGCGGCGGTGGCGTTAACCACAAAACTTTCCCAGCAGTCGACCATTACTCAACGCCTGACGGCGCTGGCATCAGTACTCAAGTTACCCGCAGTGAAACGCATGGAGTGCTTTGATATCAGCCACACGATGGGCGAGCAGACGGTAGCCTCCTGCGTGGTATTCGATGCCAATGGACCACTGCGCGCCGAGTATCGCCGCTATAACATCACGGGTATTACGCCGGGTGATGATTATGCGGCAATGAATCAGGTTCTCCGTCGGCGCTACGGTAAGGCGATTGAAGAAAGTAAGATTCCAGATGTCATATTGATCGACGGCGGGAAAGGTCAACTGGGGCAGGCGAAAGCCGTGTTTGCTGAACTGGACGTGCCCTGGGACAAACAGCACCCGCTTTTGTTGGGCGTGGCAAAAGGGGCCGATCGTAAAGCTGGTCTGGAAACGCTGTTCTTCGAGCCGGAAGGTGAGGGCTTTAGCCTACCGCCGGATTCGCCTGCATTGCACGTTATCCAGCATATCCGCGATGAATCTCACGATCATGCAATTAGCGGGCACCGTAAAAAACGGGCGAAGGTGAAAAGTACCAGCACGCTGGAGACTATTGAAGGTGTCGGGCCGAAGCGTCGGCAGATGTTGTTGAAATATATGGGCGGTTTGCAAGGGCTTCGTAACGCGAGTATTGAAGAAATTGCAAAAGTGCCGGGTATTTCGCAAGCTCTGGCAGAAAAGATCTTCTACTCGTTGAAACATTAGGCCCTCTGTAGCAACATAGGGGTAATTTTACTGACAACAGATAGTTATCCGTCATATGCAATTTAATATCCCTACGTTGCTCACGCTGTTTCGCGTCATCCTGATCCCATTCTTTGTATTGGCTTTTTATCTGCCATTCACCTGGGCTCCCTTCGTTTGTGCGCTGATCTTCTGTATTGCGGCGGTCACCGACTGGTTTGACGGCTATCTGGCGCGTCGCTGGAACCAAAGCACGCGTTTTGGCGCCTTCCTCGATCCGGTGGCTGATAAGGTACTGGTGGCTATCGCGATGGTGCTGGTGACCGAGCACTATCACAGCTGGTGGGTAACGCTTCCTGCCGCCACGATGATTGCGCGTGAAATTATTATCTCTGCGCTGCGTGAGTGGATGGCTGAACTGGGTAAACGTAGCAGTGTGGCGGTGTCCTGGATCGGCAAAGTGAAAACCACTTCGCAAATGGCCGCGCTCGCATGGCTGCTGTGGCGTCCAAATATTTGGGTAGAGTACGCCGGGATCGCACTTTTCTTCGTCGCCGCGATACTGACGTTGTGGTCAATGTTCCAGTATTTGAGCGCTGCGTGGGGAGATTTGCTTGAACAGTGATCGTTTCGGCGCAAATTTCAGCAAACGATCGTCAGTGGTGAAAAATATCGTTGACTCATTGCGTCAGGTAAGTAGAATGCAACGCATCGAACGGCAGCACTGATTGCCAGACGATAACAAAATCAAGTGATTAACAAAGTTACTTGGTGATGCGGGAATAGCTCAGTTGGTAGAGCACGACCTTGCCAAGGTCGGGGTCGCGAGTTCGAGTCTCGTTTCCCGCTCCAAATTAAAGACATCGGCAATAGCGGATGTCGGCTGAAAAGCCAGAAGATTTCGGCGCGTTAGCAAAGCGGTTATGTAGCGGATTGCAAATCCGTCTAGTCCGGTTCGACTCCGGAACGCGCCTCCAATTTCTTCCCGAGCCCGGATGGTGGAATCGGTAGACACAAGGGATTTAAAATCCCTCGGCGTTCGCGCTGTGTGGGTTCAAGTCCCACTCCGGGTACCATGGGAAAGAAAAGAATAATCAAAGCAATAAGCAGTGTCGTGAAACCACCTACGGGTGGTTTTTTTGTTTTTGTTTATTGCGTTCATCATCCTGCTTCATTTCTCTTTTTCCTCTTATTTCATTTTGATTTCTGTCAGAGTATGACATGCCCCAAAATATGTTTTCCGGTATTATTAGCCCATTAATTGCCAATGCTGAATGCTGGTGCAATCACTCTCGTAATTGGATGATTCATGAATAATAAAATCAGTCAGGATACTATCAACAAAGCCCTGTGGTCCGCGTGCGACACCTTCCGTGGCACCATCAGTGCTGATACCTATAAAGACTTTATCCTTACCATGCTGTTCCTCAAGTACATTTCGGATGTATGGCAGGATCACTATGACGAATACAAAAAACAGTATGGCGATGCGCCGGAACTGATTGAAGCGATGATGGCGAACGAGCGCTTCGTGTTGCCGAAAAGCGCCAGTTTCTATGCGTTGCACGAGCGGCGTCATGAGCCGGGCAACGGTGAGCGTATCGATCAGGCGCTGCATGCGATTGAAGAAGCCAACGGCACCAAACTGAAAGATGCCGGGAAAAGCGTGTTCCAGGATATCTCGTTTAACACTGACCGTCTGGGCGAAGAAAAACAGAAGAACACCATCCTGCGTCAGTTGCTGGAAGACTTCTCCGGTGAAGATCTCAACCTGAAGCCAAGCCGTGTAGGTACGCTGGACGTTATCGGTAATGCTTACGAATATCTGATCAAAAACTTTGCCGCCAGCGGTGGGCAGAAAGCAGGTGAGTTCTATACTCCGCCGGAAGTCTCGGATCTGATTGCTGAACTGCTCGATCCGCAACCGGGTGATACAATCTGCGACCCGGCCTGTGGTTCCGGTTCTTTGCTAATGAAGTGCGGGCGTAAAATTGTCTCAGGACATGATAGCCGCAATTATGCGTTGTTCGGTCAGGAGGCCATTGGCTCTACATGGTCGCTGGCGAAAATGAACATGTTCTTGCACGGCGAAGACAACCACAAAATCGAGTGGGGCGATACCATTCGTAACCCGAAGCTGCTCGATAAAAATGGCGACCTGATGCTGTTTGATATCGTGACCGCTAACCCGCCGTTCAGTCTGGACAAGTGGGGCCATGATGAGGCCGAGAACGATAAGTTTGGTCGTTTCCGTCGCGGTGTACCGCCGAAGACTAAAGGAGATTATGCCTTTATCTCGCATATGATCGAAACCCTGAAACCGGGAACCGGCCGTATGGGCGTGGTGGTGCCACACGGCGTGCTGTTCCGTGGCTCCAGCGAAGGTAAAATTCGCCAGAAAATGATTGATGAAAACCTGCTGGATGCGGTAATTGGTCTGCCGGAAAAATTGTTTTACGGTACGGGGATTCCTGCTGCGATTCTGATTTTCAAAAAGCTGAAAGTGGATGACAAGGTGTTGTTTATCGATGCCAGCCGTGAATTCAAGGCGGGTAAAAACCAGAACCAGCTCAGCGCAGAAAATATCCAGAAGATCGTTAACACCTATCGCGGTGGCGATAACGTCGAGAAATACGCTTATCTCGCCAGCCTGAAAGAGATTCAGGACAACGACTATAACCTCAATATTCCGCGCTATGTCGATACCTTCGAGGAAGAGGATGAGATTGACCTGCTGGCAGTGCGTGCCGAGCGCGAGCAACTGAAGGCGGAACTGGCAAAGCTGGAAATGGAGATGGCTGGGTATTTGAAAGAATTAGGGTACGATTGGCAGAAAGATTCCGAGGGCACACAAAAAATAAACTCTGCGGAAGTGAATTTTGGAGATTTTGAATGACTCTTAAATGGGAAAAGGTTCGTTTAGGAGATGTCGCAGAATTACAACGTGGTTTTGATCTACCCAGTACTCAGCGTATTGAAGGGGAGATTCCTATTGTTTCATCAAGTGGAATAACAGGCTTCCATGTTGAAGCGAAGGCAAAGGCTCCAGGAGTTGTCACTGGGCGATATGGTTCGATTGGTGATGTCTTTTATTTAGAACAGGATTTTTGGCCATTAAATACATCCTTATGGGTTAAAGATTTTCATGGAAATGACGAAAAATTTATCTACTTTCTGTTGAGTAACTTTGACTTTAAAAAATTTAGTGACAAAACAGGTGTGCCCGGTGTTAACCGTAATGACTTGCATGCAGTCAATGTATTACTGCCGCCTTTCCTCGAACAAAAGAAAATCGCCCAAATCCTGTCTACTTGGGATAAATCTATTTCGGTGACGGAAAAGCTTCTCACCAACAGTCAGCAGCAGAAAAAAGCCCTGATGCAGCAATTGCTTACCGGGAACAAACGGTTGCGGGATGATAATGGGTCAAGGTATTCTGAAACTTGGGAAGTGTATGCCCTATCGAAATTATTTCAGAGAGTTACGACAAAAAATAATGGAAAAAGTACTAATGTTGTAACCATTTCGGGTCAACATGGTTTGATTAAGCAGGAAGAATTTTTCAAGAAAACAGTGGCATCAGATACCCTTGATGGGTATTTTTTATTAAAAAAAGGGCAGTTTGCATATAATAAAAGTTACTCTAATGGTTATCCGATGGGTGCAATAAAAAGATTAAATCGATATCCAGAGGGAGTAGTAACAACTCTGTATATATGTTTTGAACTTGCTACACCCAAAGAATCATTCGGTGATTATTGGGAGCATTATTTTGAGTCAGGTCTTTTGAATAACAGTTTGTCTCAAATCGCTCATGAAGGTGGACGAGCTCATGGCTTACTAAATGTAAAACCTTCAGACTTCTTTTCATTAAAAGTTCCGGTTCCTAGCTTTGAAGAACAACAAAAAATCGCCGCCGTCCTGTCCGCTGCTGACGCCGAAATCTCCACCTTGGAGAAAAAAATCGCCTGCCTGAAAGACGAGAAAAAAGCCCTGATGCAGCAATTACTGACCGGGAAGCGCCGTGTCAAAGTAGAAGCTGAAGAAGCCGTGAGCGCTTAATACGAAGAACAAGGACAGCTAATGAACCAGACGTACACGCCAAAGTTCCAGGAAGAATACAGCGCCAAAATTCCGGCACTGACAATACTAACCAGCCTCGGCTGGACGTTTTTATCCCCGAAACAGATTATGGGTTATCGGGGCTATAAACAGGATGAGGTAGTGCTGCGTCCGGTTCTGCGTGAGGTGTTGTCGAAGCGCTCGTTTATGGCAGGTGGCAAAACCTGTCAGTTATCGGAAAAGGCACTGGATAACCTGATATCACAGGTCTGTTCTCCGGCACTGAATGAAGGGCTGCTGAAAGCTAACGAGCGGATGTACAACCATCTGCTCTACGGTATTGCTGTCACCGAGTTTGTCGATGGCAAGAAGGTGAACCCCACGATTGCGCTGATTGACTGGGAACATCCGGAAAATAACCAGTTCCATTTTACTGAAGAGTTTACGGTATTGCGGTCAGGCGGTGTTGAAACCCGCAGGCCGGATATTGTCTGTTTTGTTAATGGTATCCCGCTGGCTGTCATTGAAGCGAAAAGCCCGGCAGGTCACGGTAAGAAAGGGCCAACCATTGACGAGGGGATATCCCAGAGTATCCGCAACCAGCTCAACGATGAAATCCCGCAGCTGTTTGCTTACAGCCAGATATTACTATCGATTAACGGGCATGACGGGCGCTACGGTACCTGTCATACACCAATGAAATTCTGGGCGGCATGGCGCGAAGAAGATATTACTGACGCGCAGATGTATGCGCTGCGCAACCATAAGTTATCGTCTGAACAAATTCATGCGTTGTTTGATCATCGTCCTTCAGCCGATCTCGACTGGTACCAACAGTTAATAGCCGCTGGTGAACTGGCTGTCAGTGGACAGGATAAGCTGCTTATCAGCCTGCTTTCGCCGGAACGTCTGCTGGAGATGACCCGCTTCTTCACCCTGTTTGATAAAAAGACTGGGAAAATTGTTGCCCGCTATCAGCAGGTGTTCGGGATAAAAAGACTGCTGGAACGCATCAGTACTCGCAGACCGGATGGGGGCAGGGAAGGTGGGGTGATCTGGCATACCACGGGTTCCGGCAAATTGTACACTATGGTGTTCCTCAGCAAGGCACTGATTCTTCATGACAGCCTGAAGCAGTGTCGTATTGTGGTGGTGACGGATCGTGTAGACCTTGAAGGGCAGCTCAGCGGTACTTTCGCTTCTGGTGGAGAACTGGCCGGGAAGGATGATAAAGCCAAAGCGATGGCGACCTCTGGTCAGAAGCTGGCACAGCAGATTGGCTCTGGTAAAGAACGTATAATCTTTACCCTTATCCAGAAATTTAACTCAGCGACAAAATTGCCTGAATGCGTCAATACCAGCCCCAACATCATCGTTCTGATTGATGAAGGACACCGCAGCCAGGGTGGTGAGAACCATGTGCGAATGAAACTGGCCCTGCCGAATGCCGCCTTTGTGGCATTTACCGGTACGCCTCTGCTGAAAGAAGATAAGACCACCAATAAATTCGGGCCGATTGTCCACGCTTATACCATGCAGCGGGCGGTAGAAGATCAGGCGGTGACGCCTCTGCTCTACGAGGAGCGTATTCCTGATCTTGAGGTAAACGACCGGGCAATAGATGCCTGGTTTGACCGTATTACCGATGGGTTAAGCGAAGCGCAAAAAGCCGACCTTAAACGTAAATATGCCCGTAAAGGTGAGGTCTACAGTGCAGATGACCGCATCCGGCTGATCGCACTCGATATCGCCACACACTTCTCGAAGAATATCGATGAGGGGCTGAAAGGGCAACTTGCCTGCGACAGCAAGATTTCCGCCATCAAATATAAAAAGTATCTTGATGAAGCCGGGTTGTTTGAGTCAGCTGTAGTTATCAGCCCGCCGGATTCCCGGGAAGGGAATACCGAGGTGGATGAAAGCAAACTGCCGGAAGTGACGAAATGGTGGAAGGATAATGTCGGCACGCAGGAGGAGTCTGTGTATACCCGCAATATCATCAGTCGTTTCGATACCGATGATAAGCTTAAATTGCTGATCGTCGTTGATAAACTGCTCACCGGGTTTGATGAACCGAAGAATACCGTGCTGTATATCGACAAGCCGCTCAAGTCCCACAACCTTATCCAGGCGATTGCCCGGGTGAACCGACTGCATCCACTGAAAAAGTTCGGTCTGCTGATTGATTATCGCGGCATTCTGGCTGAGCTGGACACGACTATCGGTAAATATCAGGATCTCGCCTCCCGAACTCAAGGAGGATACGACATCAAGGATATTGATGGGTTGTACAGCGCCATGAGTTCTGAATACAAGCGGCTGCCACATCTCTATAACCAACTGTGGGCCATATTTGCCGGTGTCATAAACAAGAATGATACTGAGCAGTTGCGTGCAGTTCTGGTGCCTAAAATGGAAGAACGTGACGGAGATATGGTCGATATCCATCAGAAAACCCGTGATGATTTCTTCGAGGCATTAACGGCCTTTGCCGGATGCCTGAAAGTGGCACTGCAGTCCGCTACCTTCTTCACCGACAAGAGCTTTACGGAACAAGACCGAAATCTCTATAAAGAAACCGTAAAACAGATGTCCAGTCTGCGCCAGTGGGCAATGCAGGTCAGCGGCGAGCAGGTCAATTATGACGACTACGCTGAGCAAGTGAAAAAATTGCTGGATAAGCATGTCACCGGCGTTGAGGTTCGCGAACCGAATGGCGTATATGAAGTAGGTAAAATGGGCAAGAGCGAAAAGCCCGAAGAGTGGGACAACAATAAAACCCGCAATGAAACCGACATCATTAAAACCCGTGTGACGAAGATGATTGAGCAGGAACTGCGTGATGACCCGTACGCTCAGGAGGCTTTTTCAAAACTCCTGCGTATGGCTATCGAAGAAGCAGAAAAACTGTTCGACCATCCACTAAAACAGTATCTCCTATTCCGTGAGTTTGAAGAAAAAGTTGAAGCCCGCAAACTCAGCGACATCCCGGATGCGCTGGCCGTAAACAAACATGCGCAGGCATACTACGGAGTATTTAAAAAAGAGCTACCTGAGGTTTTTGCGGTAAACGACGATCAGGTGCAGGATAAGTGGACAAAACTTGCTTTTGAAGTGGACAGCATTATCGTCAAAGCGGTGGCAGAAAACTCCCTGAACCCTCAGGATATCGAGAAAGCCGTTAAGACAAGCCTGTTGCCGCGACTGTTTACTGCCTGTCGAGAGATCGGTGCTGGAATGAACCAGGTAAACCGTATCGTTGAAACCATCATACAGATCCTGCGCGTTGGTTTGATGAAATCATGAGTGAGAAAAAGTCACTATCTATGAATGCTGTACGTTTTGTTTATGGTGATGAAACCATCGTGGTTCAGTGTGTTTCGCGTCAGGTCGTTAAGGGCAGGGTGCTCATCAAGGTGCATCCGGACTGCCGGGTTATTGTCTCTGTACCTCCAGAAACACCGGAGCACGAGGTGTTGTCTGCGCTGAAAAAAAGAAGTCGCTGGATATACCAGCAACTGCGTGATTTCAGGGAGCAACAGACACACATTGTTTCGCGTCAGTATGTCAGCGGAGAAAGCCATTATTATCTCGGTAAGCAATATCAGTTGAAAGTGACAGAAGACGCTACTGTACCGCAACGAGTGAAAATGTTGCGTGGGCGGCTGGAAGTGACTGTCAGACACAAATCGGCAGAAAAGATTAAAGCGTTGCTGGCCGAATGGTATCGGGAACGTGCCAGAGATGTTTTTCAGCGCAGGCTTGATTTACTGATTCCGCAGACCCTTTGGGTCAGTGAGCGTCCTCCGATACGTCTGCGGGCGATGCAAACGCAATGGGGCAACTGTTCAGCAAAAGGCTGTCTGACCCTGAATCCATGGCTGGTTAAGGCATCCTCAGAATGTATCGATTATGTTTTGCTACATGAGTTATGCCATGTTGCTGAGCACAACCACAGTGAAGAGTTTTACCGCCTGATGGGGCAGGTTATGCCTGGGTGGGAAAAGGTCAAGAAACGGCTGGATGGCATGGCTGGGATGTTGTTGGCTGATATGTAGTAAGAGCCCAGCTAAATTAAAATATTACAGAACTATATAAGAAGGGGTTTTATGTTTTTCAAAATTGTTAGAAACTTTAAAGCCAAGATTGGACCGTTCTTATTAACCCTGTTTTTGGCTCCAGGTTATGTTCATGCCAATACGTGGGAAATAAATGTCACAAGAAAAGATAGTAATTTATATCAAATTACTGGGAAGGATTCTTTTGTTAATACTAAATATTGTTATGTTTATGCTTATTCTGAAGACGCATATCTCAGGGTTGATGGCTATGATAAAAAAATAATTTTTACAGATAGCAAGGATTCATGTGATGTAGATAATGTATTTAGCATGGTTAATATTGACTCAGGAAAGTATGAGGTAGAGGTTTCTAAAAAAGAAGATAACTGGTATGAGGTTTATGGTACAGATAATATGATAAAAACATCAATGTGCCTTAGTCTGGCTCTCAATGAAAAGGCTATTTTATCCATGGATGGTTATAGTGCAGGAGAGTTGATTTTTGATGACGGAGATAGCTGTAATGTAGAAGGGGTCTACTCTCCTGTTCGTTTGTGAATTGGATCTGGGATCAGTATGATCTGTGGTGTTCATCCAGCTATGTAAGGATATAAAATGAAAATAGAAGCCGATGTAAAAAATATATCAAAATTAAGCGATTATTATTTTTTAGTTCCCGATTATCAACGTGAGTATGTATGGAAGGTTGATGATCAGGTTGAACAGTTTATCATGGATTTAGACAATGAATACCAACCAGATCAGAAAGATCAAAATGGTTATTTTCTCGGTTCTGTTATTATCGTAAAGAATGGGGAAAAGCATGATGTAATTGACGGACAGCAGCGGTTGACCACTATTGTCATCACTATGTGTGCCTTACGGGATCTATTAAAAGATAGATTGGATACACTTGACAAAAAAGGGCTGGAATATCTGAAAACTATTGAGGAATGGCTCTCTAGTTATGATATTAACAGTGAGGAAAATCTAATTAGACTAGATCTTCAATATGAAGAAAGTCGAGGATTTATTTCGCGGTTAATTGAAGGGCAAACCAATACCTTTGCGGAAACAGCTTCAGTAAAAAAAATGGCTGACGCGTATGATCACATTCGTGATTATCTTAAATACCAATTGCAAGATAGCTTGAATGGATTAATCTCCTTCGCTCGCTTTTTTTTAACAAAAGTTGAGCTGGTTGTCATTGAATCAGAGAACTTAAGTAGCGCATTAAAGATCTTCGAAACGATCAATCAGCGTGGTGCCAGCCTTAATGCTATGGATCTTGTTAAAAATTTGATTTTCAGTCAGATAAAAGAAGAACAGTTTTCGGCAATAAAGACAACATGGAAATCCATCACTAATAACCTTGAGTCTTGCGGCGAAAGTGATAACCCGCTTCGTTTTTTACGTTACTTTCTGATGGCACGATATCATCACGGGATTTTGCGTGAAGATGATATATATAAATGGATCATTTCAGCTGAGGGGGAACTGTCGTTGCAGTATAAGACACGCCCTATGGTCCTCGTCAAAGAATTGGAAAAATTATCAGAACGATACGCTAACCTGGTCAATGCAACAAATGAAGCAGCCTACTGGCGTGAAAATATCCGTTTTCCAAACGTAAGTAACATTGGATATATTAATAAATATCGCTCACGTCAGCATTTGGTTTTACTAATGGCATTGGACATTAGTTGTTCTGATGATGTAATGGATTTCTTAGGTGCTCAACTTGAGAGCTTTTTATTCTTTACAAATACAATGGCTATTCAATCGAAGACATATGAGCAACGCTTTACTCAATGGGCTGTAAAGCTTCGGGATGTGAAAACGAAAGCAGAGGTTGCAAATGTTGTTTCAGCAACACTTATACCTTTTGTTGTGGAGCGTTTAGATGAATTTAAAGAACGATTCTCAATTATTAATGACTATAATTTTACGCCTCAGTATCGCCAACGTTATGTATTGGGTAGATTAGAGAATCATATCCGCCATCTTTGCGGTTTTCCGGAAAAGAGCCAGCAGGCTATTCAGCAGATGCAAATTGAGCATATTCTTCCTCAGACGGTACGAAACGCCCCTGAAAACGGGGAGTTCTCTGATGCAAATCGAACAAGTTATCTCTACAAGATTGGTAATGTAACATTATTAGAGGGTACAATTAACCAGTCCGTCAATAACTGCAATGATTTGAGTGAAGACTGGTTTTTGAAAAAACAAACAGAATATTTAAACTCTGAAATCATCATGACTCGATTACTCCACTCCCAGTACTCAATTGGTGATAACACTGCATTAAATCGCTTTAAGCTGAAATATGGATATGAATATCAAGACTGGTCCGCAGAAAATATCACCGCAAGGCAACGCCTGCTGATGGATCTTGCCATTGACTGCTGGCGATTTAATGATCAGAGAATAGATGCTTATATAGTAAATAACCTGGGCACTGGACCCGGAAACGAATTTACGCTGTAAAAATATCCTTCATCGCAAAGTACCCCCTGGAACGTTATGTTTACCAGGGGCTGGGTATTCAACCTCTAAAGGTAGCGCTGATTATGAATGGATCACATTCAGAGAGCGGTTCACAGAACAGATATTACTAACTGACAGTTGTACCGAATACTGGGGGCAGGTCAAGCGCTTTAGCCTGTGTGGCAACAACCTCCTTTACAGGACCAGGTAGACGATTACCCTGTGCTGTTTCTGTGCTCAACGCAATCTACGGCTATCCATTTTCTGCCAGTGGTTGCAAAGACGACCATTCAACGTCAGCAAAGTTTCGCAATGCACTGCTATGTAACTCATTGATCCTACGTAGAATTTAAAATCCCTCGGCGTTCGCGCTGTGTGGGTTCAAGTCCCACTCCGGGTACCATGGGAAAGAAAAGAATAATCAAAGCAATAAGCAGTGTCGTGAAACCACCTACGGGTGGTTTTTTTGTGCCTGAAATTTCTCGCTTCTCGCTCAGCGAACCTTCAAGCTCAGAAATCCCCTGGCTTTCATCCTATGCACATCACAGGCATTTGGGGTGTAACGCAAGCATATCACCCTGACGGGCTCAACATAGATACGCCAACGCTATTGCAACTCTTACCGGTCTTGAACTAACAGGTTAGATGAAAACAAGCAGAGTTACTATCAGCGTGCAGCATGAGCTCTTAAGGCCCGTCAGCCAGTCGTTGAGATAGATTTTCTGATACATATGAAACTCTCCCTGTTTTGAAATTCTCTTTTATGATTCCAGAAGTCAGGAGGGGCGGCTACAGGTCATGAGAGATAAACGTTCGCAGCCGAGGGGCCTCGAAGACCATTTATTCGACAAAACTCAACGCGTAATCCGGGGATGAGTACTTCTGAGTCACGGAGACTTAAGGCTGAAATGTGAAGCTGTACATCTTTGCGACCATCGGAGGGGGAGATAAGGCCTTTACCGCTCTTGCAGTCAAAGGCTTTGACAATTCCTGTCATTTTACGAGACAAAAAAATTCCTTAAAGCTAATAACGTGTTGCACTATACACATACCCTTGGATAATGCCAGAAATATTTTTCAGCTATCGTGAGATCTGGATAGCTAAAATAAACATTGATTATTATATACGCCCGTGCGTTAATGGTCGCGTCGGTTTGAAGAACAGACAAAATACAAAGTAGTTTACTAAAGCAGTTCTCATTTCAGGTGTTTTATATTTATCCCTTCTTTGAGTCTCCCCACTAAGCACTAAGTAGTTTCTGTAATAAAACCATGTTCGCCGGAAGGCCAAATTAAGGAATACAAAATGTCAAAAAAGATGAATGGTTTAGTAAAATGGTTTAATGCCGATAAGGGATTCGGTTTTATTTCTCCTGTTGACGGTAGTAAAGATTTATTTGTACATTTTTCTGCTATCCAGAGCGATAATTTCCGCACCTTGTTTGAAGGGCAAAAAGTCTCTTACTCCATTGAGAATGGTACTAAAGGTCCGGTTGCTGGCAATGTAGTTATTACAGAGTAAATCCTTTTTTTGTCTGTATGCGATAACGAAGAAGGCTAAAGCCTGAGTAGACATACTGACAGAAGCAATGGATGTATTGTTGGGTCAGTAGAGATGAAATGTTACTGATCCGGCATTCAGGGCAACGGTCAGCATATTTCATCTCTCTTTTGCATGAGAAAGTATGCTGACCATTGTGAGTACGTGTAGGTTCGCTGCACGAAAAGTCTAACCACTTGCTTTGCACGACAACATACGCAAGAAGATAGCTTTTCCCAGATATCACCATATTTTTTATTTTTAAATATGAAAATACTAAACCCGCAGCCAGCGGGTTTTCTATTATCTGTAGCTTGATAAATCTTAAAATACAGATGTGGTGATTCTGTTCCAGAAATAGAGTCTAAAACGGATTCAGGCTGCTTCTTTTTGGTTTGTCTGGAATACTTTATTGCAATGAGGACAGATTAAAAGAGAACCTTTTTGTACTCTTGAAAAACTGTGTTCAGATTGTTGGGTACAGTTTGGGCAGGTGCATTTGACAAGATAGTTGCGGCGTGATTTAGAGTCTTTACGTTCTGACATAGGCTTTTCCTTGAGTGGATGAACTTCAACCATACCCTAATTCGTCCAAAAAATCTTAACTTTATGATGTTTTGGATATGTAAATAAAAGAAAAGGTATCGCAAAGAGCCTGATGATAAGGGCGGCTTCCCAAATTTAATTCTGTAATCCTCAATCTTCCTGGCTGCGTGGTTCAAATAAAAATACGAAAAGATTGCTCAGACAGTATTTTCCAAAAGGAGCTGGCTTATCGGTTCGCAGCCAGCAAAGAATTAAAATTGTTGCATCCAGCGGTTGAACGCCCAGCAAAAAGCGGACGTTTTTGAGCTCAGTAAAAAAGGACTTTATATTTTCGCCTGATTGACGCGGGATGAAAGCTCCTGATGGCTCTCTTTTCGTTCGCTGTAGCGATCGGCAAGGTAATCGGTTTGCCCCTTGAGCAGCAGCGTGATTTTAAACAACTCCTCGGCGACATCGACGATACGATCATACCAGGACGAAGGTTTCATTCGCCCGTTCTCATCGAATTCTTGCCAGGCTTTGGCTACTGAGGACTGGTTAGGGATCGTGAACATCCTCATCCAGCGCCCAAGGATACGCATCTGGTTCACGGCGTTAAAAGATTGCGACCCGCCGCAGACCTGCATCACCGCCAGTGTTTTACCCTGTGAAGGGCGAACGGCCCCTTCGCTTAAGGGTATCCAGTCGATCTGTGCCTTCATCACCGCACTCATTGCCCCATGCCGCTCCGGGGAACTCCACACCATCCCATCACACCATCTGACCAGCTCGCGCAGCTCGGTGACTTTTGGGTGCGTATCTGGGGCATCATCCGGCAGGGGTAAACCTGAGGGGTTAAACAGTCTTACTTCCGCTCCCATCGCCGTCAGCAGGCGTCCCGCTTCTTCTGCGGCAAAGCGACTGTAAGAACGCTCTCTTACCGAGCCATACAGGATCAGTATGCGTGGCGGCTCCTGGAGCTGCAGGCGTTCAGCAATCTGCTGATCGAAGCAATCAGCATTCAGTGCAGGAAAGTGTTCCATTTTTTACTCCTCCGGGAGGTTCTGTGATTTTAAATTCAACACATATGATTTATCATATATGTATTCTAAAGGGAACGGAGTAAAAAATGCTACAGCCTGTTCAGCTTTTTAAAATCCTGTCGGATGAAACCCGTCTCGCCATTGTTATGCTTCTCCGGGAATCCGGCGAACTGTGCGTATGCGATATATGCGCGGCGACCTCTGAATCACAGCCTAAAATTTCTCGCCACATGGCTATTCTGCGAGAAGCGGAGCTGGTGCTTGACCGCCGGGAAGGCAAATGGATTCACTACCGTCTGTCTCCCCACATGCCAGCGTGGGCCGCTGAGACGATCACGACGTCCTGGCAGTGTCTGAGGAAAGATGTGGGTGAATGGCTGAAAAAATCAGCCTGCACATCCTGTTGAGAGAATTTTTTACATACGCATAATCATATATAAAGGAATCTAAAATGCTTTTGGCAGGGAGTATTTTTATACTGACGCTGGTCTTGGTCATCTGGCAGCCCAGAGGTCTCAGCATTGGCTGGAGCGCAAGTATCGGAGCCTTACTGGCACTGGGGACAGGGGTCATCCACATTGATGATATTCCCGTAGTCTGGAATATCGTCTGGAACGCAACAGCGGCATTCATCGCGGTGATTATCATCAGCCTGCTGCTCGATGAGTCCGGTTTCTTTGAATGGGCCGCGCTGCATGTCTCCCGCTGGGGTAACGGGCGTGGTCGCCTGCTGTTTACCTGGATAATACTGCTTGGCGCTGCTGTTGCTGCGCTGTTTGCTAACGACGGTGCAGCACTGATACTGACGCCGATTGTGATTGCGATGCTGCTCGCCCTGGGGTTCAGCCAGGCGACGACGCTGGCCTTTGTCATGGCTGCAGGATTTATCGCAGATACAGCCAGCCTGCCGCTGATTGTCTCTAACCTGGTCAATATTGTCTCGGCGGATTTCTTCGGCCTGGGCTTTACACAGTATGCCTCCGTGATGGTTCCTGTGAACCTGGCGGCCATTGCTGCCACGCTGGTCATGCTCCATCTCTTCTTCCGCCGCGACATCCCGGCCAGTTATGACGTTTCACTGCTCAAGATGCCTGCCAGTGCGATTAAAGATCCGGCGACGTTCAGGGCGGGCTGGATTGTTCTGCTGTTCCTGCTGGTCGGTTTCTTTGTTCTGGAGCCGCTGGGGATCCCAGTAAGCGCGATAGCAGCAGTTGGGGCTGCGGTGCTGTTCGTGGTAGCCAAGCGTGGCCACGCCATTAATACCGGGAAAGTGCTGCGCGGGGCGCCCTGGCAGATCGTGATTTTCTCGCTGGGTATGTATATGGTCGTCTACGGCCTGCGTAATGCAGGACTCACCGAGTATCTTTCTGCTGTACTCAATATGCTGGCAGACAAAGGTTTATGGGCTGCCACGTTCGGTACCGGCTTCCTGACTGCCTTCCTGTCGTCTGTGATGAACAATATGCCGACGGTGCTGATTGGTGCATTGTCCATTGACGGGAGTGCTGCGACCGGCGTCGTCAAAGAGGCGATGATTTATGCCAATGTGATTGGCTGCGATTTAGGGCCTAAAATCACCCCGATAGGCAGTCTGGCAACTCTGCTGTGGCTTCATGTGTTGGCACAGAAAAATATGACCATCACCTGGGGATATTACTTCCGCACCGGCATTATCATGACTCTGCCCGTGCTATTCGTCACTCTGGCCGCGCTGGCGTGGCGGCTCTCTGTCACTTTGTAATGAGATATTGATATGAGCAACATTACCATCTATCACAACCCGGCCTGTGGCACCTCACGTAACACGCTGGAGATGATCCGTAACAGCGGTAACGAACCAACTATTATTTATTATCTCGATACGCCCCCGACTCGTGATGAACTGACCAAACTGATTTCAGATATGGGCATTTCAGTACGCGCATTGCTGCGCAAGAACGTTGAACCTTATGAGCAGCTGGGTCTTGATGAAGATAAGTTTTCTGATGAGCAGTTGATCGATTTTATGATTCAGCATCCGATCCTGATTAATCGGCCGATTGTAGTGACGCCGCTTGGCACGCGTCTTTGTCGTCCCTCAGAAATTGTGCTGGATATTTTACCTGAAGGTCAGAAAGGCTCTTTTACCAAAGAGGATGGCGAAAAGGTCATTGACGAAACAGGGAAACGGGTTAAGTAATCTTTCCGCTTAATATTATCGGGAGCCTGTTTAACTTCATACCGGGGTCTGCTCTTGGCTGATAACCCTCATAGAACAATCAAAGCAATAAGCAGTGTCGCGAAACCACCTACGGGTGGTTTTTTTGTGCCGGCTTTTGACGAACCATAGATATTTTGCGTCAAGTAAGCCAGCCAGATACGTTAAGCCGCCCGCTACACACTCCCCATTGCCAATCAATCTATCGACGAATCGGTGCATTAAACATAAACCTTCCCCGGGCTGGGTTGTTGATAAAGCCATCCCGGGCGGGATTATAGTTGTGGTCCTGAAAACCATTCATCATGATGGGATCGCCTATGCCATCCTGAATCGCCAAATGTCTGTGGATTCGGTTACGTGCCCTGAATGTGAAAGCGAAATCATCCGTCCCGCCAATGATGATGACGCCATTTCCTGCAAGAAGTGCCGCGCTTAACTCTTGCTCTCTTGCGGCCTGGTTTTGTAACGCGCTGGCTGCGGCGGACGATGACGCCAGCAGCAATACGAGGACGGCGCATGAAAATACCGATGGCAGTTTCATGATTAATACCCATTAAAAGTATGGCTATTAAAGTATAGCTATTAAAGTATAGTCTTATACCTTCATCTCATCTGAATAGAAAATAAACAATTTAAGCCTGTTGCCTGTACGGAGTCTGAGTGGGCGGGAGAAGAGAGCCGCGCAATTAAGAACTATAATAAAAACAGTCGACAGCTGATGACTCCAGTTTACAGATAGTACCGATACAGGGGGCGGTTATGCGCGTCTCATTTTCTCCGCGAGTTGCGTTCACCGCATTGCTTATTTTTAGCTTTGCAGTATCCCCGGCGGAAAAAGGAGGGCCATTTTCGCCGTACGCCAGGAGCGCGGATCCTGTTGCATTGTCGCAGCAGTCATTCAATCACATGACCTCTTACCAGGTTATGATGCGATCCTCATCTGCGCATGATGAAAATAAAATCATTCGCTACAGTTATCAAAAACCCGGCTACGTGCGAATGGATTTTACCCAGCCGCATTCTGGCGCGGTGCTTATTTTTAATCCTGTCAGCGGGAAAGTGACTCTATGGCCATTTGGTGTGGGTACGTTGCCCGTTTTGCACCTGTCGCCCACCAATTCATTGATCCAGGATGAGCGAGGTCATCGGGTGGATCGCTCTGATATCGGCGTGTTGTTGGGCAATGTTCGCCATCTGCAACGCGGGGGAACAACTACCATTGTTGCTAAGGAGCGCCTTGCGGGACGGGAGACGACACACATATCCGTAATGGGGCTAGGAAAACAGACCGTAGATGGCGTTCACCGCTACGACATCTGGCTGGATAATTATCACGGACTCCCTGCCAAAGTGATCAGCTATGCGCCAGATGGGCAGCGATTAGAAACTGTTCTGCTGGATGCTATGGTTATCAACACCCGTTTCCCCGTCAATTTTTTCACGCCTTGAGGGAGCCTGCACTATGGCTGACTATCAGTTTTCCACAGTCTGGCGGGTTGAGGCTTCAATTCAGGAGGTATGGGATGTTTTTTCCCATCCGGATAGCTGGCCTGAATGGTGGGGAAGTCTGGAACGCGTCGTTGAGATAAGGAAAGGGGATTTACGGGGTATTGGGGCGTTGCATCGTTATACCTGGAAAGGGGCGCTTCCTTACCGCTTAACCTTTGATATCAATGTGTTGAAAATACGGCCTTGCACATTGCTTGAAGGACAAGCCAGCGGCGCGGTGGAAGGGCGAGGGGTATGGTCTTTTACTGCCAATGGTACAGCGACTATTGTCAGATATGACTGGAATGTGCGTACCACGATCCGCTGGATGAATTATCTCGCCCCGCTGGCAGCACCTGTATTTCGCTGGAATCACAATACGGTCATGCGCGAGGGGGCAAGAGGGTTAGCCCGCAAACTGGCAACGACTGTGTATATAGTCTGAACGTATCTCCGCTGCTGTACTTTTTTGGCTGTAAATGGCTTAATAGCGACCTTGCAGTTTCTCACTTCATTCACAGTTAACAGGTCTGTTATTGATGAATAATCTCCATCGACTCGCCTTTTTATGCCAGCCTCTGTCTGCTGTGATGATCGCGTACGGTTTCCCCTTTAGCCGTAGCTCAACTCTTACAACCTGGACAGACAGCAATGCAACGTCGTCAGTTTCTCAAAAATAGCGTTCTCCTTTCCGCCGCCGGATTAGTCGGCCCTGCAGTCATTAGCCAGACGGTACGTGCCGCTGAGCCATCCGTTGCGCCAATAGCTCGTCGACGCTTTGTCTTATCTCAAACGTATAAACTTAATCCTCCTAAGGGATCGAGCGGCGTGGTGAAACTGTGGATCCCGCTACCGGTGGATACCGCGTTTCAACAAATGACAGCGCTTGCCTTTAGCGGAAACTATAAGCAGGCGTACGTCACCACCAATAATACCTACGGCGCGAAAACGCTGTTTGCCACCTGGGCTGACTCGCAGGGTGAATTGTTGGTTAACGTTGATATCGACATTGAAACCGCCGACTGGGAACCGCTGAAGCAGGACGCGCTGAAAAACTGGCAGGCACCTGAGCAGATTATTTATCCGCTGGATGTAAAACCGTATCTGTTGCCGACGGCACATACCCCAGTTGATGGACTGGTCCTGGAAACCGCGCGTAAAATCACCGGTAATGAGCAGGATCCGCTAAAAAAAGCGCGCCTGATTTACGAATGGGTCAGCAGCCATATGGAGCGTGACAACGACGTTATTGGCTGCGGCACGGGAGATGTGGCGGAGATATTAAAAAGCGGTAAGCTCAAAGGAAAATGCACCGACATGAGCTCCGTTTTTGTTGCTCTGGCGCGGGCCAGCGGTATTCCGGCGCGCGAACTGTTTGGCATCCGTCTGGGCAAGGCCAATAAGCTCGAACGTTACTCGAAAAGTGCTTTTGGCACAGCCGACAGTGCAGGCGTTGCCAATGTGAGCGGCGGTCAACACTGCCGTGCTGAGTTCTATCTGGCAGGTTACGGTTGGTTACCGTGCGATCCTGCTGACGTGACCAAAATGCGTCTGGCAGAGAAAAAAACGCATCAGGATGCCGATGTCCAGGCGGTTAACGCTTACCTGTTTGGTAACTGGGAAATGAACTGGGTTGGATTCAACTACGGGCGTGATTTCGAGTTGTATCCGGCAACGGAGCAGGGGGCCATGAATAACTTTGGTTATCCTTACGCTGAAGTCGATGGCGACCCGATCAATTTTTATGATCCTAAAGCGTTCTCCTACAGCTATGTCGCCACAGAACAACGCTAAAGGTGCGGGGCGGCTGCTGCGGCCGCCGTCACCGCTGGCTTATGCTGTGTTGGACCGCTACTTTACCTGCTGTTTGGTATTTCGGCGGCGAGCTTCGCCGTTTTCACCCGGTTTGAGTTTTTGCGAACTCCTCTGGTACTGCTGTCCCTGGGATTATTACTGCGTGTCTTCTGGCGGCTCTATTTTTCCAAACGGTTGTGGTGCTCCGGGTGGTTAACTCTGAAGCAAGCGCGCGTTCTCTACTGGTGCGCGCTGGCATTGATTTTACCGGTGCTATTTTACCCAACGCTTGTTGCCTGGTTTTATGAGGTATTTGAATGAAGATCTTCGCGTTAGTTGCATGCTTGCTGTTGCCGCTGTGGGCTCAGGCGGCCAATCAAAAAGTGGTGCTGAATATACAAAATATGACCTGCTCGTTATGCGTTATTTCGGTCAATCAGGCGCTACGTGAAACCGACGGCGTGATTAAAGCAAAATCCTCTCTCAAAACCCGGCAGGCAGAAGCCATCGTGCCAGAAGGTTTCCCAACCGATACTCTACTTAACGCAGTAGCGAAAACGGGCTATACCGCAACGCTCAACCGTATTGAACAACAGTAAACCACCTGCGGGTGGTTTTATTGTGTTTTCCCGGTATGATGCCCGGCGGCTTAGTGTTCTCTTTTGTGCGTTAACTACCGGAATTCCCCTCTTTTCCTGTTAACCTGAACAGGCGGCTGCTGTAAGCCGCATATGCCCATTTATATCTGTTATCCCTCCAGCCATGTAGGATGATCACAGGCAAGATTTTTTGACTAAGGAAAAGCGTTATGAAAACGGGACCATTAAACGAGAGCGAACTGGAATGGCTGGATGATGTACTGACTAAGTACAATACGGATAAGGCTATTCTGGATGTGTCAGAACTGGATGGTTTACTGACGGCGGTACTGAGTTCACCGTATGAAATTGAACCGGAGCAGTGGCTGGTCGCTATTTGGGGCGGCGCGCAGTATGTTCCTCGCTGGTCCTCCGAAAAAGAAATGACGCGTTTCATGAACCTGGCGTTTCAACATATGGCGGATACGGCCGATCGCCTGGATGAATATCCTGAGCAGTTTGAGCCGCTGTTTGGTTTGCGTGAAATTGACGAGCATGAACTGACCATCGTTGAAGAGTGGTGTTTTGGTTATATGCGCGGCGTCGCGCTGTCGGACTGGTCCGCGTTACCAGACTCGTTAAAACCGGCGCTCGAGGCTATTGCGCTGCACGGTACGGAAGAAAACTTTGCGGTCGTTGAGAAAATGACGCCAGAAGCGTTCGAAGAGAGCGTGGATGCCATCCGCCTGGCGGCGCTGGATCTGCATGCTTACTGGATGGCGCATCCCCAGGAAACGCCGATTAAAGTACCGGTCAAAGTGGATGCCAAGGTAGGGCGCAATGACCCTTGTCCGTGCGGTAGCGGTAAAAAATATAAGCAGTGCTGTTTGCATTAAGAAAAAGGGGCGTTAAGCCCCTTTTGTTTTAACCCACTTCCGGTAGTAATCCTGCTGCAATAGAAAACTGTACGGCTATCACCACAATGCCGCACAAAAATACCAGCGCCAGCGCCGGAGCACCCCCTGCCACGCGATATTTAGCCTGTGGATTCTGTTTTCTGCTCTGCCATGCCAGCATCGAGGGAATGAGCAGCGCCAGCACCGCCAGGGCAACGCCCGCATACCCCAGGGCCATGACGAAACCACGCGGATAGAACAGCGCGAATGCCAGCGGCGGCAGGAAGGTCACCACGCCGGTTTGCATTCTTCCTGCTACGGTATTGCGGCGCTGGAAGAGGTCGGCCAGGTAGTCAAATAATCCCAATGCGACGCCGAGGAAAGAGGTTGCCAGCGCAAGGTCGGCAAACAGATGCACCGCCAGTTCGACGTGCGGCGAAGCCACGACTTCACGTAATGCTTGTAATAAACCGTTTAAACCAGCGTGGTTGGCTAACAGCCCCATGAACGTTGAGGAGTTAATACTGCCAAGCGTGGCCAGTTGCCAGAAGATATAGGCGACTAGCGGAATGGCACTACCGGTGATAAACACCCAACGCAGTTTACGGATGTTACCGTTCATATAGCTGACGATACTGGGGACGCTGCCGTGAAAACCGAACGAAGTGAAGATAACCGGGATTGCAGACAGTGCCAGCCCCTGCTGAAGCGGTAACGTAAGCAGGTTTACTTTATGGATATGCGGCATTAACAGGGCCAGCATCACCACCAGGAAGATTATCTTGGCACTGAACAACAGACGGTTGAACAGATCGACCAAAGATGTGCCAACGCAAACCACGCCACCGGCAACAAAGGTGAACAGCAGTACGCCTGTTGTCGGGGAGAGCGTTGTCCCGGTCCAGTCGCTGATGCTGGAAGCCAGCAACTCACCAGCGCCACTGATATACGCCGCCGTCAGCGCGTACATTAAAAACATCATGCTAAAGCCCGTTACCCATTGTCCGTAACGACCAAGATAACGTTTTGCCAGCGTACCCAACCCGGTGTCTGCCGGTACGTGTTGATACACTTCAAGCAGCAACAGCGCGGTGTAGCACATTAGCGCCCAAAGACTCACTAACAATACCAGCGTGACGCTAAACCCCACGCCTGCCGCGGCCAGCGGCATTGCCAACATACCGGCACCAATCGTGGTTCCCGCCACGATAAAAATACTACCCAGGGTTCTGTTTTTCACGCTTTCCTCTGTCCCAGAGATAATCAACGGTTATATCTGCGGCGCAGGTTAAGGCAAAACGCTATTTTCGTCAAATCACCGTTACAATGAATGTACATTAATCTTTACGATGTTTGGCGCATTAAGATGTATCACAAATGATATTTATCTGCGGGTAAACCTGCGTTAGCGCAAAGCAAGGCCGTGCCGTTCACATTAGGCTACGGACTTTATTGAGGAGGTAGTATGGAATCTATTCACGGTCACGAAGTGCTCAACATGATGATTGAATCTGGCGAGCAGTATTCACATGCCAGCCTTGAAGCGGCGATTACGGCACGGTTTGGCGAGCAGGCTCGTTTTCACACCTGTTCTGCGGCGGATATGTCGGCAGCCGAGCTGGTGGCGTTTTTAGCGGCGAAGGGAAAGTTTATTGCAAAAGAAGACGGCTTCTCTACGCACGAAAGCAAGATCTGCCGTCACTGATTTTAGCGGGTAATGATGGCGGGTTGCCTTCATTACCCCACAACATTAATTCTGTGTATCAAGCGTAGCCAGTTCTTTATCGATGAAATAAAGACCTTCGCCACTTTTCCCTGCCAGCGATAACTTATCAATGACAGATTTAAATAATTTTTCTTCTTCATGCTGCTCGGCAACATACCATTGCAGGAAATTAAACGTCGGATAATCCTGGTGGGTCATTGCCGCGTGTGCCAGCTCATTAATTTTCTGGGTGATCAACTGCTCGTGTTCATAAGTAACACGGAACAGTTCGTCCAGAGACGCATATTCAGCAAAGGGGGAAGGAACGGTGTTAATACACGGCAAGCTGCCAGTATCGGTCAGGTAGTCAAACAGACGCTGCATATGCGTCATCTCTTCCTGGGCGTGACGGCGCAGGAACGCGGCGGCGCCTTCAAAGCTGTGATAGCTGCACCACGCGCTCATCTGTTGGTAGAGCAGAGATGAATATAATTCAAGGTTCATTTGCTCATTCAGTTGGTCGATCATTTCTGTTTTCAGCATGGTTGTGCTCCACAAACGTTATTATATATTAGCGTGGCGTCACTATAATTTGTTATTTAATTATTTGCAAAAGGTAAAATAATAAATTTATTTATTAAAAATGCGAATGGGAATAAAACGCATTAACGCTATTAAGCGGAGAATATAAATAATGAAAAGGCAGAAGACCAGCAATAATGTGCTGGTCGAAAATATTAATAATTGAAGGCAGGCGACTGGGATACCGCAACGCCGTGACACTGCCAGGCGAGCGTGATTTTGGTATTTAAGCACAGAGAACCGGCATATACGCTACAGGTTGACACCGGCTGACCAAACGCCATGGCGTTGGCATAACCCAGGCGCTGACACTCTTTGGTGGCTGTACCTTGGGTAACGTAGTCATCAGTACGCGCCGTTTGTAGCATGGCCTGGTTGTAGGTCAGGCGAACGACGCCGGTGATGGCACTGGCTTCGCTGACCTGCGCCTGTTTAGTAATAGTGCATCCTGTCAGCACGAGCGGCAAAAGGGCAAGGATAAAGGTCTTCATGTGATCGCTCTGAAAGTTCGGAGATAGGCTATCATGGCATATGTGGTGGCGCATCAATGGCTTGAATAGCCCGAAGATCACCTGCGATTAATCGCAACGACGTCATTTTATTGAGGCTATTCTGAGCTGTCTCAGAAAAAATGTGAGCACCTCATTATTTTATAAAACAAAATTTCATTAAATTTGAAAGTGAGTTTGCAAAATAGTAATGTGGCCTGAATGTTATGACTTTCAGCGGGCCTCCGCAGCGCATTCAGGAGATTACAGAATGAAAATTGCATTGATGATGGAAAACAGCCAGGCAAGCAAAAATGCCATCATTCATAACGAGCTTAAAGCCGTTGCGGATGAGAAAGGTTTTCCAGTGTATAACGTCGGGATGAGCGACGAAAATGACCATCATCTGACCTACATCCATTTAGGGATTATGGCCAGCATCCTGCTCAATTCCAAAGCCGTGGATTTTGTGGTTACGGGTTGCGGTACGGGTCAAGGGGCAATGATGTCACTGAATATTCATCCGGGCGTGGTGTGTGGTTACTGTCTCGATCCGGCAGACGCATTCTTGTTCTCTCAGATCAACAACGGGAATGCGCTTTCTCTGGCATTCGCCAAAGGTTTTGGCTGGGGTGCTGAGCTGAATGTGCGCTATATGTTTGAAAAAGCATTCACTGGTCGTAACGGCGAAGGGTATCCACCAGAGCGTAAAGAGCCGCAGGTGCGTAACGCGGGTATTCTGAACCAGGTGAAAGCGGCGGTGGTAAAAGAAAACTATCTGGACACTCTGCGCGCTATCGATCCTGAACTGGTAAAAACCGCCGTATCTGGCCCGCGCTTCCAGCAGTGCTTTTTTGAAAACTGCCAGGACAAAGCGATCGAAGCGTTTGTACGCGAGATAGTTGGCTAAATCCTGTTGGCCCGGCGGTGTTCGCCTGCCGGGCTATTTGCTCTTGTTAGAAACCGCGCTTCCAGCATCATGGGCAAGCCGCAGCGTATCAACCATACCTACCAGACAAATAATCGCAATAGCGACAAAGGCCAGCCGGAAACTGATCCCCGGAATATTGCCTAACGCCAGCCATTCACTCACCTCATCGCCGATACGGATCCCGATAGCGGCCAACGAAATGCCCAAGCCTACCGCTAATTGTGTTGCCGTACTGAACAGCGTATTGGCGTAGCTCATTTGTGGTCCGGGGACGTCTGCAAAGGCAAGCGTGCTGATGCCGGTAAACTGAATTGAGCGGAACACGCCGCCCAGATACAACACCAACAAAATAACCCACACCGGGGTCTGCGGCGTAATTAATGCACAGGCCAACAGCGCCAGGACGTTTAGCGCACCGTTGATTAACAGCAGTTTCTTAAAGCCCAGCCAGCGTATCAACGGCGTGGTGGCAGGTTTTATCGTCAGATTGCCCACAAACACCGCCAGAACCAGCGAACCCGCGTGAAAAGCGTTCATGCCAAAACCGACCTGGAACATTAACGGCAGCAGAAATGGTACAGCGCTAATAGATGCACGAAATAGTGACCCGCCGTACAGGGTGACGCGAAAAGTAGGGACGCTCATGGCATCAAGACGAATCATCGGCCAGGTAGTGCGACGAAAATGATGCAGGGCAAACAGAAAGGTCACGGTTCCTAGCGCCAGCAGCCCGGCGGTTAGCCAGCCCTGCGGCTGCTGGGTTCCCAGTAACTCCATGGCATACACCAGGCTAACCATCGCAACAGAGGTCGCGATAAAACCCGCTATATCAAATGGACGGCGCTCGTCGTCATGAATATCCGGGATAAAACGTAGCGCCAGCGCGATCGCCAAAACTCCCAGCGGTACGTTAATAAAGAAGATCCAACGCCAGTTAGCATAGCTGGTAATGAATCCTCCAAGCGGTGGCCCGATGATAGGCGCGACTAATGCGGGCCAGGTCAGGGTCGCAATAGCGGTGATCAACTGATGTTTAGGCGTGGTGCGCAGTACCGCGAGACGGCCAACAGGAACCATTAGCGCGCCACCTACACCCTGTAAAATTCGCATTGCTACAAAGCTCTCAAGGCTTTCGGACAAACCGCATAAAACCGAAGCGAGAGTAAAAATCGCCAGCGCCAGGGTAAACACTTTTCGGGCGCCGAAGCGATCCGCAATCCAGCCGCTGGCGGGGATAAGCACCGCGAGGGTGATCAAGTAGGCGCTGATACCAATGTTCAGGTCTACCGCCTGTACGCCAAAGCTTTTGGCCATGTCGGGTAGGGCTGTGGCAATCACCGTGCCGTCAATAAATTCCATAAAGAAAGCCCCGGCAACAAGTAATGCTGCCGGGGAAAGACCGCGTTGGTTCTCAACCGCTAACTGTTCACTCATGTTGTGCTTGCCATCTCAAAAGAAACTGACTGGACCTTTTTTATTTTCAGCGCATTTGTAATGTGTGCGCGGCTATCGTTTCGATCGCTGAATAGGTACTATGACGACCTTTCTATAAGGAGCTCACTATGTCCCAAACATTGAATGCCGATCAGGAACTGCTCTCGGACGTTGTTGCCTGTCAGCTGGTTATCAAGCAAATTCTTGATGTTCTTGATGTTATTGCCCCGGTAGAAGTTCGGGAAAAAATGTCCAGCCAACTGAAAAACATCGATTTTTCCAGCCATCCTGCAGGGGCCGATCCGGTCACTATGCGCGCAATACAAAAAGCGGTTGCCTTGATCGAGTTGAAATTCACGCCGCAGAATGAATCCCACTAAAATAAACCGTTGTTTCAGGTTTTAGAAAGGTTTTTTTGCGCCTCGCAGAATGGGAGGCGCGTGCCAGGGAAAATCAGAGGTTGACCGGATAAGGTGCGCAGCATCGCTATCCGGCATTAACGCGATGAAAACTGAAGATTAGTGATGCTGGTAGTTAACGACGTTGAGCAAGTGCTTATCGGTTTGCGCCATGCACAACCCCGCGCGTTTGGCGCTGCGGACTTCATCAAGAATCGTCTGTAACAGCACGCCATCCTGCTGCTGCTCTTTTTCCAGATCGTGAAGAAAATCAATGGTTGGCGCATCGTTTAATGCTTCAGCTTCATTGGTTAAACGCGAGAGCTTACTCGAACGCTGCTGATATTCATCCAACGTTTTCTGAAACAATTCTTCAAGGGAACTCAGTTCATCACCCGGCACATCCATGGCCTTGACGATGGGATTAGCCCCGGCACTTTTCATAAAATTGAACATACGCATCATTTGAGTCACGTTACCTTGCGCCTGCGTGCGTAAAAACGTGGCTGTACCTGTCAGGCTATGCTCGTAGCACCATTCGCTGAGATGCAGGTAAAGATTCGAGGCGTAGAACTCGAGATTCATTTGTGTATTGAGTTTATGAACAATTCCAACTGCAGCCATATCAATATCCTTATTTCCAGAAAGGGGGATGTACGTTACTCACGCCAGTACAGCGGGCTGCCGCTGCACTTCACCTCTACGTACAATTAAAGCTGTTAGCAGAATAAATCCGTTCCGCCGGTCCTTTAGTGATCACGAATTATATTCGCTCCGATCGAGATTCAGCATAACGCTTGCCCTGGTATAAGAAAATCCTTAAATCTGCGTATTTATGTTTTTTTACATATTGTCATAACAGTATTCATGCTTCTGCTGTTTTGGCATATAGATGACATGAATGTAAGAGGTTGAAATTTATGTTATTAAATGATTTTTATGATAATGAAATGGTGTTTCATATCACAAAATTAAATTCCACAATAAGGTATTGTCTGGCATCTGATGATTATCTGCCCAAGTTGAAAGGCAATTTCACGATCGGGATGGATTAGTACAAATTATCTGATGGCTAATTTTTTGCGCCAGATCAGTTTTAATCAAATTGAGAAATTTAACAGTCTGCACTGGTCGTCATTAATTGTTTCGTTTATGTGGATTAAGCAAGGAGTTACATATGAAGAAGGTTGCGGTGCTGCTGGCACCCGGTTTTGAAGAGGCGGAGGCGATTGTTACCCTTGATATTCTGCGTCGCTTGAATATCGAAGTCGAAACCCTGGCCTGCGCAGAGTCACGTGCGGTGGTGAGTTATCATGACGTACCGATGGTGATGGATAGCACGCTGGCCACGCGCCAGACATATCTCTACGATGCCGTCGTATTGCCAGGCGGGCCGCAGGGCAGCGTTAATCTTGCCGCCAGTGAGGCGGTCATCCAGTTTGTATCCCGTCATGATCAGGCAGGAAAGCTCATTTGCCCGGTATGTTCTGCGGCCGCGCGCGTGTTGGGCGGCAATAGTCTGCTGAAGGGGCGTCGCTATGTTTGCTCAGGAGATCTGTGGCAAAACGTCACGGACGGGGAATATATCGATGCGCCGGTTGTTGAAGATGGCAATCTGATTAGCGGCAAAGGGTTAGGGCATATTTTCGATTTTGCATTGACGCTTGCGGCGCGCCTGCTGGGAGATGACATTCCGGTTCGCGATCACGCTGACCACATTTATTACCGATGGTAATCATGTTCCCGAATGCTTCGGTATTCGGGAACAAGGATTCGTTGGCTGATGTTATGGATTAATCTGCTACCCCTCTTTTTCCCCGTCGACAAAACCGCGTTTTTTTATGTCATTTCCCGCTGAATTTATGTACGCAATTACTGTAATTCTGTGGTGTGATGCCGCTCTCTTATGGAGAATCAATTTCCCGCTAAAACTACTCTCAGCACTGGCATTGATCTTATCACTAAAAGGTAATGCCTTGTTTTACGTCCGAATTACAAAAAATCGTCTGATTTTACCCTACATAAAAGAACGTTAAAGCTGGAGTTAACCATGCACAAATTCACTAAAGCGCTGGCTGCCATCGGTCTGGCTGCCATTATGTCACAATCCGCTATCGCTGAATCCATGAAGCTCGGTTTCCTGGTCAAACAACCGGAAGAACCGTGGTTCCAGACTGAATGGAAATTTGCCGATAAAGCCGGTAAAGACCTTGGCTTTGAGGTGATTAAAATTGCCGTCCCGGATGGTGAGAAGACCCTTAACGCCATCGACAGCCTGGCTGCAAGTGGCGCAAAAGGGTTTGTGATTTGTACGCCGGACCCCAAACTCGGGCCTGCCATTATGGCCAAGGCGCGTGGCTACGATATGAAAGTCATTGCCGTCGACGACCAGTTTGCTAACGCCAAAGGTAAGCCGATGGATACCGTGCCGCTGGTGATGATGGCTGCAACCAAAATTGGTGAGCGCCAGGGCCAGGAGCTGTATAAGGAGATGCAAAAGCGCGGTTGGGATGTGAAATCCACAGCCGTAATGGCCATTACCGCGAATGAACTCGATACCGCGCGTCGCCGTACATCGGGTTCAATGGAAGCGCTTAAAGCCGCAGGCTTCCCGGAAAAACAGATCTACCAGGTCCCCACAAAATCGAATGATATCCCCGGGGCATTCGATGCCGCTAACTCCATGCTGGTTCAGCACCCTGAAGTCAAACACTGGCTGATTGTTGGCATGAACGACAACACCGTGCTGGGCGGCGTACGTGCGACCGAAGGGCAGGGCTTCAAAGCGCCGAATGTGATTGGTATCGGCATCAACGGCGTTGATGCCGTGAGCGAACTCTCCAAAGGCGAAGCGACCGGGTTCTACGGTTCACTCCTGCCAAGCCCGGACGTTCACGGCTACAAATCAAGTGAGATGCTCTACAACTGGGTAACGAAAGGTGCAGAGCCACCGGCGTTTACTGAAGTGACGGATGTGGTGCTGATTACCCGCGATAACTTTAAAGAAGAACTGGCGAAGAAAGGCTTAGGCGGTAAATAACACAAATGCCGGATGCGACGCCAACGCGTCTTATCCGGCCTACGAATTGCGTACTCAGTAGGCCGGATAAGGCAAAGCCGCTATCCGGCATAAAGATCTGACTCACGGAGACGTTATGCAACAGTCTACCCCGTATCTCTCATTTCGCGGCATTGGCAAAACGTTCCCCGGCGTTAAAGCGCTCACGGATATCAGTTTCGACTGCTATGCCGGTCAGGTGCATGCGCTGATGGGCGAAAATGGCGCCGGGAAATCAACACTATTAAAAATTCTCAGCGGCAACTATGCGCCAACGACGGGATCTTTGGCGATCCGTGGACAAGAGGTTTCGTTTGCGGACACCAATGCCGCGCTGAACGCCGGTGTTGCCATTATTTACCAGGAGCTGCATCTCGTCCCGGAAATGACCGTTGCCGAGAATATTTATTTAGGGCAGATGCCGCACAAAGGCGGGATTGTGAACCGCTCGCTGCTGAACTATGAAGCGGGTCTCCAGCTTAAGCATCTGGGCATGGATATCGATCCCGATACGCCGTTGAAATACCTCTCCATTGGTCAATGGCAAATGGTGGAGATTGCGAAAGCGCTGGCGCGCAACGCCAAAATTATCGCGTTTGATGAACCGACCAGCTCCCTTTCAGCGCGCGAGATTGAGAATCTGTTTCGCGTCATCCGTGAGCTACGCAACGAAGGGCGCATCATCCTGTACGTTTCGCACCGTATGGAGGAGATCTTTGCCCTTAGCGATGCCATCACCGTGTTTAAAGATGGTCATTACGTCAAAACGTTCACGGATATGCAGCAGGTCGATCACGACGCGCTGGTGCAGGCGATGGTCGGGCGCGACCTCGGTGATATTTATGGCTGGAAATCCAGACCTTATGGTGCAGAGCGCCTGCGTTTGCATGAAGTCAAAGCCCCTGGCGTGCGTACCCCGATCAGTTTATCGGTGCGCAGTGGTGAAATTGTCGGATTGTTTGGACTGGTGGGCGCCGGACGTAGCGAATTAATGAAAGGTCTGTTTGGCGGCACGCGTATCACGGCAGGCCAGGTGTTTATCGATGAACAGCCTATTGATATCCGTAAACCGAGCCACGCCATTGAAGCGGGGATGATGCTGTGCCCGGAAGATCGCAAGGCTGAAGGGATCATTCCGGTCCATTCGGTGCGTAACAACATCAACATCAGTGCCCGTCGTAAACATGTTCTGGGCGGATGCGTGATCAACAACGGCTGGGAAGAGACCAATGCCGATCACCATATTCGCTCACTCAATATTAAAACGCCGGGCGCGGAGCAACTGATTATGAACCTCTCCGGCGGTAATCAACAGAAGGCTATTCTCGGCCGTTGGTTATCGGAAGAGATGAAAGTGATTTTGCTGGACGAACCTACACGCGGTATTGATGTGGGCGCCAAGCATGAAATTTATAACGTGATTTATGCCCTCGCGGCGCGCGGCGTGGCCGTGCTGTTTGCTTCCAGCGATCTGCCAGAAGTGCTCGGTGTCGCCGACCGTATCGTGGTGATGAGAGAAGGTGAAATTGCCGGTGAGTTACTTCATGAACAGGCGGATGAACGCCAGGCGTTAAGCCTTGCTATGCCAAAAGTTAGCCAGGCTGTAGCCTGAATAAGGAGAGAATGATGTCTTCCGTTTCAACATCGGGTTCAGGTGCTGCAAAGTCGGCGCTAAATCTTGGTCGCATTTGGGATCAATACGGGATGCTGGTCGTGTTCGCCGCGCTGTTCCTGGTTTGTTCCCTCTTTGTGCCTAACTTTGCCACTTTCATCAACATGAAGGGGCTGGGGCTGGCGGTATCGATGTCGGGTATGGTCGCGTGTGGGATGCTGTTTTGCCTGGCATCCGGTGACTTCGACCTGTCCGTTGCCTCCGTGATTGCCTGCGCCGGGGTTACTACAGCCGTGGTCATTAATATGACCGAAAGCCTGTGGATTGGCGTGGCTGCCGGGCTACTGCTCGGTATTCTATGTGGTCTGGTGAATGGGTTCGTGATTGCGCGGCTGAAAATTAACGCCCTAATCACGACCCTTGCGACGATGCAGATTGTGCGTGGTCTGGCCTACATTATTTCCGACGGTAAGGCGGTAGGGATTGAAGACGAGCGCTTCTTCACTCTCGGCTACGCCAACTGGTTTGGTCTGCCGGCACCTATCTGGATCACGGTCGTCTGTTTCATCGTTTTTGGCTTACTGCTCAATAAAACCACGTTTGGTCGTAACACGCTGGCCATTGGGGGGAATGAAGAGGCGGCACGTCTGGCTGGGGTTCCGGTCGTTCGTACCAAAATTATTATCTTTATTCTGTCCGGGCTGGTATCCGCCATCGCCGGGATTATCCTCGCATCACGTATGACCAGCGGCCAGCCAATGACCTCAATCGGCTATGAGCTGATCGTGATTTCCGCGTGCGTGTTAGGGGGCGTTTCGCTTAAAGGCGGCATCGGAAAAATCTCATATGTGGTGGCCGGGGTGTTGATTCTGGGTACGGTTGAGAATGCAATGAACCTGCTGAACATCTCTCCGTTCGCACAGTATGTCGTACGTGGTCTGATCCTGCTGGCGGCGGTGATCTTCGACCGTTACAAGCAAAAAGCGAAGCGTACTGTTTGATGATTTTAACCCCAACTTTTTAGTCTAGCTTTAGCTCATCGCCAGCCGCTACCCGGCTGGCGATTGTTTTTCCAAATGGCGAGCATGGTCACACTGTCTATACTTATATCCGTCATACATCATATATACGGCGCGATCCGCGCGGCGTACAGACCATGATGAGGAGGATAACCGGGTGACAGCATCACTGATCTTACCCCCTGAACAATCTGCAAGCTGTGCTTATTTTTTTGATCTCGATGGGACGCTGGCTGAGATCAAACCTTATCCAGACCAGGTCGTTGTCCCTCAGACAATCCTGCAGTTATTACATCAGTTGGCGACGCATAATGCGGGTGCGCTGGCATTGATTTCAGGGCGCTCGATGGTCGAGCTTGACGCGCTTACCACTCCCTTTCGTTTTCCGCTCGCCGGAGTGCATGGGGCAGAGCGCCGTGACATCAATGGCCAAACTCATATAGTGCGCCTGGCTGCGGCAATAGAGCGCGAAGCAGGAGAGCTATTAAGTGCCGCATTGGCGACGATGCCGGGTACAACGCTTGAAGCAAAAGGGATGGCGTTCGCACTGCACTATCGCCAGGCCACGGAACATGAAGCGGCGCTAATTAATCTGGCTGAGCGCATCACGCACAGATGGCCGCAGTTGGCTTTACAGCACGGAAAATGCGTTGTGGAGATAAAACCAAAGGGTACGAACAAAGGCGACGCAATTGCTGCATTTATGCAGGAAGCACCTTTTGCCGGACGGATCCCCGTTTTTTTTGGTGACGATTTGACGGACGAAACAGGATTTGGCGTGGTTAATCGCGCTGGGGGCATTTCCGTGAAGGTGGGGAATGGAGCGACGCAGGCGACATGGCGTCTGGATGGCGTGAGTGATGTCTGGCACTGGCTGGAACAAATTAACTCTTCGCAGCAAGAATCGAAAGCAACGAATAACAGAAGAGGTGGCTATGAGTCGTTTAGTCGTAGTATCTAATCGTATCGCCTCACCCGATGACAAAGGAAGCGCAGGTGGGCTTGCCGTCGGTGTGCTGGGCGCGTTGAAGGCTGCTGGTGGCCTGTGGTTTGGCTGGAGTGGGGACACGGGTAATGAGGACAAACCATTAAAAAAAGTCACGCGTGGCAATATTACCTGGGCTTCGTTTAATTTGAGTGAACAGGATTACGAAGAGTATTACTGCCAGTTTTCTAATGCGGTTTTATGGCCTGCATTTCATTATCGCCTCGATTTGGTGCAGTTTCAGCGTCCTGCATGGGAGGGCTATCAGCGGGTGAATGCCTTGCAGGTAGATAAACTGCTGCCGCTGCTCAGCGATGACGACATAATCTGGGTTCATGATTACCATCTGTTGCCGTTTGCCAGCGAGCTGCGTAAACGCGGCGTGAATAACCGTATCGGTTTTTTCCTGCACATCCCTTTTCCGACGCCGGAAATCTTTAATGCCTTACCCCCACATCAGATGCTACTTGAGCAGATGTGTGATTTTGATTTACTCGGTTTCCAGACCGAGAACGATCGTCAGGCTTTTCTGGATTGTCTGGCAGCCCAGACTCAGGTAACCACTCAGAGCGAGCAGCACCACCGTGCATGGGGAAAAGCGTTTCGTACCCAGGTCTATCCCATCGGTATTGAGCCGGATGAGATCGCCCGTCAGGCTTCCGGCCCTTTGCCGCCGAAGCTGGCGCAACTGAAAGCAGAACTTAAAAATGTGCAGAATATCTTCTCCGTTGAGCGTCTGGATTATTCTAAAGGTTTGCCGGAGCGCTTTCAGGCCTATGAGGCTCTGCTGGAACACTATCCGCAGCACCATGGTAAAATTCGCTACACCCAGATAGCGCCAACTTCGCGTGAAGAGGTGCAGGCCTACCAGGATATTCGGCACCAACTGGAGACTGAAGCGGGGAGGATTAACGGTAAATATGGGCAGTTGGGCTGGACGCCGCTCTATTATCTGAACCAGTACTTTGATCGTAAATTGCTGATGAAAATCTTCCGCTACTCTGATGTAGGGCTGGTGACGCCTCTGCGAGATGGTATGAACCTGGTCGCGAAAGAATTCGTGGCCGCGCAGGATCCTGCCAACCCCGGCGTGCTGGTGTTATCGCAATTTGCCGGGGCCGCGAATGAGCTAACTGCCGCGCTTATTGTTAATCCTTATGACCGCGACGAAGTGGCTGGCGCATTAAACCAGGCTCTGACGATGCCGCTTGCTGAGCGTATCTCCCGCCACGCTGAGATGCTCGAAACTATCATTAAAAACGATATCGACAACTGGCAGGCGAGGTTCATTTGCGATCTGGAAAAAGTCATCCCACGTCAGAGTAAACAGCCATTGCCAGACAACGTTTCTCCCTGCACTAAACTGGCGTAACGCTCAGTAAACGCAGGTCAATCTCCAGCCAGTGGAACCAGCAGAACATCCACGTGGCTGGCACCGATCACGCTTTTTGCTGAGCAGGACGCGCGCGAAAAGAAGCTGTGGTTATGGTTGCCATAAATGACCAGATCGACCGCGTGTTTACGGCATACATCCAGAATATGTTCATTCAGTGCCCCATAGGTAATAAAGGTATGCTCAATGGGGTACTGTGCTTCTTTGCTGAGCTTGTCGATAAAATCCTGAGTCTCCTCTTGCATCACTTCACGCAGGTCCTCCAGCATAGGTGCTGCAAACTGATTATACAGTTCAGGGTCTGAGACTAGGGTTATCAGGCTAATACGAGCGTTGACAGGGCGAGCGATTGAAACCGCCTTGGCTAACAACTGCTGGCTTTCAGGGGTGGCGGCAACGGCCACAAGAATGTGTGTATAGCTCATAACTCGCTCCTTTTTTCAAGAATTATGAGAGGGTTTCTCAGCATTGCTCAGCTTACTCCATACTGCAACGTTTCCTTCCTGGATAGTGTGAATGTCATCATGGTTATTCATTAATTATTCTTATAAATAGAATAATTGCGTCATATAAGTTGTAAATACGTTCAGCTTACTTAAGTAAAACTCACCGCTAATGAAAACAATGTGTTAATTAAAAATTAACATAAGTTAACATTTAACGGGTTATCACTACCCGGTATTAATTAATCACCCTTAATATTTAAGTCATTGTTTATAAAGGATTTAATTAAAATAGTGTTTTACATTAAATATGTGATCAAGCTCGCTATTTCACAAGGTGATATTAACGTTTGTGAACAAAATACTATTCGCTTTTATTGCAAGAATATTCGTATGTCAGGAATTGAAATGGCGAATTTGAGATTAAAAAATAAGCAAAGTAAAAGCTGTGCTGATGGATTTATGTTAAGTGTTTAGCTGGTTTATGTGATCTATGTCACATATTCTTCAAATTCGCAGCATAGCTACGTTGTATGTGTAACGGGCGGCGGGTAGAGTTGCGTCGAATTAGGAAAAATCTTAGACATTTGTAAGAATTGATGTGAGCTTGTAAGGGGCGCGGCTTTCTGAAAAGGGAATGTTTAGACAACGCGTAAGTGCCGTCACGCTGCTATGTATTTGACCTTTTGCTTTTTTTTACCGGGCCTTCCCGGCGACATCACGGGGTGCGGTTTCACCGCATGAAAACAATGTTGGTTATTATGGATGCAAATAATGCATACATCCGAGTTGCTGAAACACATCTATGACATCAATTTGTCATATTTATTGCTTGCACAGCGTTTGATCGTTCAGGACAAAGCATCTGCGATGTTTCGCCTTGGTATCAGCGAAGAAATGGCGGACACGTTGGCAACATTAACACTTCCACAAATGGTCAAACTGGCTGAAACAAACCAACTGGTCTGTCATTTCCGTTTCGACGATCACCAGACCGTTACTCGCCTGACGCAAGACTCCCGCGTTGACGATCTTCAGCAAATTCATACCGGTATCATGCTTTCAACGCGACTGTTAAGCGACATCGATGAAGCAGCACGCAAGAAAAGGGCTTGATGATGAGCGAAAAAAGCATTGTTCAGGAAGCGCGTGATATCCAGCTAGCAATGGAATTAATCACATTGGGCGCCCGTTTGCAAATGCTGGAAAGCGAAACGCAATTAAGCCGTGGCCGACTTATCAAGCTGTATAAAGAATTACGCGGCAGCCCTCCGCCAAAAGGGATGCTGCCTTTCTCCACCGACTGGTTTATGACGTGGGAACAAAATATTCATGCTTCGATGTTTTGCAACGCATGGCAATTCCTGCTCAAAACTGGTTTGTGCAGCGGCGTGGATGCCGTGATCAAAGCGTATCGTTTATATCTTGAGCAGTGCCCGCAGCCAGAAGAAGGGCCACTGCTGGCGTTAACTCGCGCATGGACGTTGGTGCGTTTTGTCGACAGCGGATTGCTGGAGTTGTCCCGATGCAATTGCTGCGGTGGGAATTTTATTACCCACGCTCACCAACCCGCAGGCAGCTTTGCCTGCAGTTTATGCCAACCGCCATCACGCGCCGTAAAAAGACGTAAACTTTCCCAGAATGCTGCCGATATTATTCCACAACTGCTGGATGAACAGATCGAACAGGCTGTTTAACTGATACGGTGTGGACAAACACTCCAGCAGCGGTAAGCGATTACCGCTGCTTTTTTTTGTCCTGACCTCGAGTTAACTGCCCGACTGCGCATCCTGTCATAGTCAATTGCGAAAGGATGATGTCGTGCTTATCTTATTAGGTTACCTGGTTGTTATTGGTACAGTTTTCGGCGGTTACATGATGACCGGCGGACACCTTGGGGCACTCTATCAACCGGCTGAGCTGGTGATTATCGGTGGCGCGGGTATTGGGGCATTCATCGTCGGCAATAACGGGAAAGCCATTAAGGGGACGATGAAAGCAATCCCGATGCTTTTTCGTCGTTCAAAATACACCAAAGCGATGTATATGGATCTGCTGGCGCTGTTGTATCGCCTGATGGCCAAGTCACGTCAACAGGGCATGTTCTCGCTTGAACGCGATATCGAAAACCCCAAAGAGAGTGAAATTTTCGCCAGCTATCCGCGCATTCTTGCTGATGCCGTGATGCTTGATTTCATTGTCGATTATCTGCGTCTGATCATCAGCGGCAACATGAACACGTTTGAAATTGAAGCGCTGATGGATGAAGAGATTGAGACGCACGAAAGTGAGGCCGAAGTCCCGGCCAACAGTCTGGCGATGGTGGGGGATTCATTACCGGCGTTCGGGATCGTGGCGGCGGTCATGGGGGTTGTCCATGCGCTGGCTTCTGCCGATCGTCCGGCGGCTGAACTGGGTTCGCTGATTGCACATGCCATGGTAGGGACATTCCTCGGTATTTTACTGGCCTATGGATTTATTTCTCCGCTTGCCAGCGTTCTGCGCCAGAAAAGCGCTGAAACCACCAAAATGATGCAGTGTGTGAAGATAACTCTGCTCTCCAATCTGAATGGTTACGCGCCGCCAATTGCCGTCGAATTTGGTCGTAAGACTCTGTATTCCAGCGAACGTCCATCGTTTATCGAACTGGAAGAGCATGTTCGTGCGGTGAGAAATCCAACTGCGCAGCAGACGACTGAGGACGCATGAAAAATCAGGCCCATCCCATTATCGTTGTAAAGCGACGCAAGCATAAAGGTCACGGTGGTGGGGCGCATGGTTCGTGGAAAATCGCCTACGCCGATTTTATGACCGCGATGATGGCCTTCTTTCTGGTGATGTGGCTCATTTCCATCTCTAGCCCTAAAGAATTGATCCAGATTGCCGAATATTTCCGTACGCCGCTGGCTACTGCGGTAACCGGGGGAAATCGTATTTCGAATAGCCAAAGTCCAATTCCAGGCGGCGGGGATGATTACACCCAGCAGCAGGGAGAGGTGAACAAGCAGCCGAATATCGATGATCTGAGAAAACGCATGGAACAAAGCCGCTTGAGCAAACTTCGCGGCGATCTCGATCAGTTGATTGAATCTGACCCCAAACTGCGTGCGCTGCGCCCGCATTTGAAAATTGATTTAGTTCAGGAAGGGCTGCGGATACAGATTATCGACAGTCAGAATCGCCCGATGTTTAAAACCGGTAGCGCTGAGGTGGAACCGTATATGCGCGATATCCTGCGAGCCATAGCGCCAGTGCTTAACGGCATTCCTAATCGAATCAGCCTCTCCGGCCATACGGATGATTACCCTTACGCCAATGGTGAAAAAGGGTATAGCAACTGGGAGTTGTCCGCCGATCGCGCTAACGCGTCGCGTCGCGAACTGGTTAGCGGCGGTCTGGATGATGGAAAAGTATTACGTGTGGTAGGTATGGCCGCCACGATGCGTCTGAGCGATCGCGGTCCTGAAGACGCTATCAACCGCCGTATTAGCCTGCTGGTTCTCAATAAGCAGGCGGAAGAGGCCATTTTGCATGAAAACGCTGAAAGCCAGAATGAGCCGGTAAGTGTCTTACAACAGCCAGCGGAACTCCCGCCGGCAAGCGTTCCCACATCGCCACCAGCCAATCCGAGGTGATAGCGTGAGCATGGATATAAGCGATTTTTATCAAACATTTTTTGATGAAGCTGACGAACTGTTGGCTGACATGGAGCAACACCTGCTTGATTTGGTTCCTGAAGCCCCGGATTCCGAACAGCTGAATGCAATTTTTCGTGCTGCGCACTCGATAAAAGGCGGGGCGGGCACCTTCGGCTTTACCATTTTGCAGGAAACGACCCATCTGATGGAAAACCTGCTGGATGAAGCGCGGCGTGGCGAGATGCAGCTCAATGCCGACATTATCAACCTGTTTTTGGAAACGAAAGATATTATGCAGGAACAGCTCGACGCCTATAAAAACTCAGAGGAGCCGGATGCCGCCAGCTTTGAGTACATTTGTAATGCGTTACGACAGTTAGCGCTCGAAGCGAAAGGTGAAACCGCACCGGCAGTCGTCAACACCGCAAAACTGAGCGTTGTTGACAGCGCTGCAATGCAGGAAGAGGCGGTTGCACAGCCTGAGTCTGCAAGTGAAGAGAGCAAGAAACGCATTATTCTCACGCGCCTGAAAGCCAATGAAGTGGATTTACTGGAAGAGGAGCTGGGGAACCTGGCGACCTTAACCGATGTGGTGAAAGGGAGCGACACGTTGTCAGCAACGCTTGATGGCAACCTCGCGGAAGATGACATCATCGCGGTGCTGTGCTTTGTGATTGAAGCTGATCAGATTGAATTCGAAACCGTCAGCGCAGCGCCCGTAGCCGTTGAAACTGAAACTGAAGCTGAAGCTGAAGCAGAAACGGTAGCCGTTGTCGCGAAGCCGCAGCCGGTTGCCGTTGCGCCAGCGGTGAAAGCCGCCGCCAGCGAAGCGCCAAACGGACGCGCGGAACGCGACAAACCCGCCCGCGCCAGCGAGTCGACCAGCATCCGCGTAGCGGTTGAGAAGGTCGATCAGCTCATTAACCTGGTCGGTGAGTTGGTCATCACCCAGTCTATGCTGGCACAACGTTCTAACGAACTGGATCCCGTCAATCATGGCGATCTCATCACCAGTATGGGTCAGTTACAACGTAACGCCCGCGACTTGCAAGAGTCGGTGATGTCGATTCGTATGATGCCCATGGAGTACGTGTTCAGCCGTTTTCCGCGTCTGGTGCGCGACCTGGCCGGTAAGCTGGGTAAACAGGTCGAACTGACACAGGTGGGAAGCTCAACCGAACTCGACAAGAGCCTGATTGAACGCATCATCGATCCGTTGACGCACCTGGTGCGTAACAGCCTCGATCACGGTATTGAACTGCCGGAAAAACGCCTTGAAGCCGGGAAAAGCCCAATCGGTAATCTGACGCTTTCCGCGGAGCACCAGGGCGGGAATATCTGTATTGAAGTCACCGATGATGGCGCCGGTCTGAACCGTGAACGAATCCTCGCCAAAGCTATCTCCCAGGGGATGCCGATCCACGAAAACATGAGCGATGACGAAGTCGGTATGCTGATCTTCGCCCCGGGCTTCTCGACCGCTGAACAGGTGACGGATGTCTCTGGCCGCGGCGTGGGTATGGATGTGGTGAAGCGAAATATCCAGGAGATGGGGGGCCATGTTGAGATCCAGTCCAAACAGGGGCAGGGGACGACTATCCGAATTCTGCTGCCGCTGACGCTGGCGATCCTCGACGGCATGTCCGTGCGCGTGGCTGACGAAGTCTTTATTCTGCCGCTGAATGCCGTTATGGAATCACTGCAACCGCGCGAAGAAGATCTCCATCCGCTGGCCGGAGGAGAGCGCGTGCTGGAAGTGCGTGGCGAATATTTACCGCTGGTTGAGCTGTGGAAAGTCTTTGAGGTTGAAGGTGCAAAAACCGAAGCGACTCAAGGTATTGTGGTGATTTTGCAAAGTGCAGGGCGTCGCTACGCGCTGCTGGTCGATCAGTTAATTGGTCAACACCAGGTGGTCGTCAAAAACCTGGAAAGCAACTACCGCAAAGTGCCAGGTATTTCTGCAGCAACGATCCTCGGCGACGGCAGCGTCGCGCTGATTGTCGATGTCTCTGCATTGCAGGGATTAAACCGCGAACAACGTGTGGCGATCACAGCCGCCTGATTGAGTGAGAAGGGAATAATATGACCGGTATGAGTAATGTAACTAAACTGGCCGGCGAACCGTCAGGTCAGGAATTCCTCGTGTTTACGCTGGGGGATGAAGAGTACGGTATCGATATCCTGAAAGTGCAGGAAATCCGAGGGTACGATCAGGTGACGCGTATTGCTAACACGCCTGCGTTTATCAAAGGTGTCACCAATCTGCGCGGTGTGATTGTGCCGATTGTTGACCTGCGCGTGAAGTTTAGCCAGAGCGATGTGGATTACAACGAAAACACCGTGGTGATTGTGCTGAATCTGGGCCAGCGGGTGGTCGGAATTGTGGTCGATGGCGTCTCGGATGTGCTGTCGCTGACAACGGATCAAATCCGTCCGGCACCGGAATTTGCCGTAACGCTGTCGACGGAATACCTGACGGGACTGGGGGCTCTGGGTGACCGGATGCTGATCCTGGTTAACATTGAGAAGCTGCTCAATAGCGAAGAAATGGCGCTGCTGGATATTGCCGCCAGCCACGTCGCGTAACCGCTATACCATATCCGGCCTACAATGATTGCTGTTGTAGGCCGGATACGCGTAGCACATCCGGCAGATTTCCCCTTACGCTTCCCGCTCAACCAGCTCCGGTTCTTCTTCCAGTAAACCCTCATCTTGTGCCAGCATCGCCGTTGCAATCCCGTTACCTAATACGTTAATTGCTGAACGTCCCATATCCAGGAAGTGGTCAATACCCATCAGTAACAGAATCCCGGCAACCGGAATATTAAAGCTTGGAATGGTTGCTGCCAGCACCACCAGCGCAGAACGCGGCACGCCGGCAATCCCTTTTGACGCCAGCATCAGCGTCAGCATCAGGACGGTGATTTCTGCAAAGGAGAGGTGAATGTTATAGGCCTGCGCGATAAACATCGAGGCAAATGAACAGTAAACCATCGAGCCGACCAGGTTAAATGAATAACCGATAGGCAATACAAATGACACGATGTTAGGCGAGCAACCAAATTTGGTTAATTGCTCCAGCGTTTTCGGATAGGCGGCTTCCGAGCTGCTGGTAGTAAATGCGACCAGAACCGGATCTTTCAGCATGCTTACCAGACGAAAAACCTCTTTTTTCAGCATGACATAACCGACCGCCAGCAGAACCAGGCAGGTCAGCAAAATAGCCACATAGTAGCCGCCGATGAACGACGCATAGTTGAGCAGGATCCCCAGACCCTGGGTGGAGATAACGGAGGAAATGGCGGCGAAAATGGCCAGCGGCGCAACGTACATCACGTAGCCAGTCACCTTCAGCATAATGTGGGAGACCACATCCAGCGCGGCAACCAGCGGGGCATTGAATTTCTCACCAAGGGATGCGCCACCAATACCGAAGAACATCGAGAACACCACAATTTGCAGGATCTCATTGTTGGCCATCGCCCCGGCTATGCTGGTTGGGATGGTGTGAGTCAGGAAACCTTTCAGGCTCATGCCGCTCACGGCCAGGCCGGTATCAGTGGCTTCCAGCGGGATCGCCAGGTTCAGGCCGCTTCCGGGTTGCTCAAGAGAAACCACAAACAGACCGACCAGAATAGACAGTATGGAAGAGCTGATAAACCAGATCATCGCTTTGCCGCCTACGCGCCCGATGGTGGACGTTTCCCCCAGGCGCATAATACCGACGGTCAGGGTGCTGAATACTAAAGGTGCGATCACCATTTTAATCAGGCGCAAAAAGATGTCGGTGAGAAGCGTAATATTATCGGCCCAGGCGGTCACTACGCCGGGGGCGGCATAAGAGTGGATCACCGCCCCTGACAGGATCCCCGCCAGCATGAAGATCACGATAAACAACGTGAGTTTGTTTGCATTTGCCACTAAAAAGCCCTCAGTAAGGATTTAACATTTATTGTTCGGTTACTCATTTTTTATATTTATTAATTGGTAACTAAGTATTCATCATATAAATTGAATTAAAGCGCCAGCTGATACAACTTTTTTTAATTTTTTATCCATTTTGTTGTGGTGCAGAGGATATGTATTTGTGATCTTGGTCACGAAATAATGACTATTTCATCCAATATGACCGCGCCCACAGATAAATTTGAATGTTATTCACATGATAATTGTGACGTTTTTATGTGAATGATTTGTGGTTGCCGTACACCCGTCTTCCCCTCCTTCCGCGAGGCTTCACGTCCCTTCAGGATTTCCTTTTCGCAAACGTAAAGTTATCTCAGCGACTGCCGATAACGTTGATAACTCGTTTTCAGGAAGGTGCCTTATGTTTAACCGTATCCGCGTTGTCACAATGCTGATGATGGTGCTGGGGGTTTTCGCACTGCTACAGCTTGTTTCCGGTGGTCTGTTGTTTTCTTCATTGCAGCAGAATCAGCAAAGTTTTGTTATTTCAAACGATCTTCGACAGCAGCAAAGTGAACTCACCTCAACATGGGATCTGATGCTGCAAACACGTATCAATTTAAGCCGTTCTTCTGCACGCATGATGATGGACGCGTCCAACCAGCAAAGCAGCGCGAAAAACGATCTGCTGAAGAATGCGAAAGCATCGTTGGCGCAGGCCGAAACACATTACGCAAAATTTAAAAACATCACACCGTTACCCGAGATGGCAGAAGCCAGCGGCAACGTTGAGGAGAAATATCAGCAGTACCATGCGGCCTTAACAGAACTGGTTCAGTTTCTGGAGAACGGCAATATGGATGCCTATTTCGCGCAACCGACTCAGGGAATGCAAAACGCGCTTGGTGAGGCGCTGGGCAAGTACGCCAGCGTTAGCGAAAAGCTTTACGCTCAGGCATTCGATCAAAGCGCGCGGGATTACCATTTCGCCCAATGGCAGCTTGGCGTGCTGGCCGTAGTGCTGGTGCTGATTCTGGTGGTGGTGTGGTACGGCATCCGCCATACCCTGCTTAATCCTCTGTCTCGCGTCATTGCCCATATTCGGGAAATCGCCAGCGGTAACCTGACCGCGACCCTGGCCGTCAGCGGTCGTAATGAAATCGGCGAGCTGGCCAGTACGGTTGATCATATGCAGCGCTCGCTGACGGAAACCGTCACCCTGGTGCGTGAAGGTTCTGATGCGATTTATTCCGGGACCAGCGAAATTGCCAGCGGGAACACCGACCTTTCATCTCGTACTGAACAGCAGGCCTCTGCGCTGGAAGAGACCGCAGCCAGCATGGAACAGTTGACCGCAACCGTGAAGCAAAATGCGGACAACGCGCGTCAGGCCTCGCAACTGGCGAAAAGCGCCTCCGATACCGCACAGCATGGCGGCAAAGTGGTTGATAGCGTGGTGAACACCATGCACGAAATCGCCGATAGCTCGAAGAAAATCGCCGACATCATCAGCGTTATTGATGGTATTGCTTTCCAGACCAACATTCTCGCACTGAACGCGGCGGTTGAAGCGGCGCGTGCCGGTGAACAAGGCCGTGGCTTTGCCGTGGTTGCGGGCGAAGTGCGTAATCTGGCAAGTCGCAGTGCGCAGGCGGCGAAAGAGATCAAAGCGTTGATTGAGGATTCGGTTTCCCGAGTGGATACCGGGTCCGTATTGGTAGAAAGCGCAGGCGAAACGATGAACGACATCGTAAATGCCGTAACGCGGGTGACCGACATTATGGGCGAGATTGCCTCGGCCTCCGACGAGCAAAGCCGGGGGATTGATCAGGTGGCGCTCGCGGTATCCGAGATGGATCGCGTTACGCAGCAGAACGCCTCGTTGGTACAGGAATCGGCTGCCGCTGCCGCTGCTCTTGAAGAACAGGCCAGCCGCCTGACGCAGTCGGTGTCGACTTTCCGCCTTGCGTCACGTCCGGCGTCGGCTAAGCCGCGCGATACACGATTACCTGCAACGGCGGCCGCATCCTATCCGCGCCAGAACAATGAACAAGATACGAATTGGGAAACATTTTGACTGATAGTTAAACCGCGGCCAGTGCCGCCCAATGGGAGCGTTGATGTTTAATCGTATTCGAATTTCGACCACGCTGTTTTTGATTTTAATCCTCTGCGGTGTTTTGCAGATTGGCAGTAATGGCTTGTCCTTCTGGGCATTTCGGGACGGTTTTCAGAACCTGAATCAGGTCGAACGAAGTAATCAGCAACGCGCTGCGCTGGCCCAAACCCGCGCTGTGTTATTACAGGCCAGTACGGCCCTTAATAAGGCAGGGACGCTGACCGCCCTGAGCTATCCGCCAGAGGATATCAACACGCTGATGACCCTCGCACGTGATAGCCTGGCGCAGTCTGAATTGATGTTTAAACGCTTTATGGCGACATCGGATACGACGGCACAAGGGAAGGCGCTGTTTGGCGCAACGGAGAAAAGTTTCAGCCAGTGGCACAGCGCTCTCGCGCATCAGGCCACCTGGCTTGAAAACAATCAGTTGTCAGATTTTCTGACCGCGCCGGTGCAGGCTGCTCAGGATGCTTTTGATGCAAATGTGAATGCGTGGCAGAGCAACATCGATCGCGTGTTGCAAACGGCAGGAGAGCAGAGCCAGCGAAATTACCATATGTCGGGGGTGATTTTCGCCACCATGGTGGTACTGGCGGCACTGCTCACCAGCGGTGCGCTGTACTGGTCGCGCAAGATGATTGTCCAGCCGCTGGCGATCGTGGGCAGTCATTTCGACAGCATTGCCGCGGGTAATCTGGCCCGGCCGGTAGCGGTTTATGGGCGCAATGAGATATCAGCCATTTTTGCCAGTCTGAAGAAGATGCAGCAGGCACTGCGTGAAACGGTAAGCGAAGTACGCCAGGGCAGCTCAGCCATGCATAGCGGTATTTCAGAAATCGCGATGGGCAATAACGATTTGTCTTCGCGCACTGAACAGCAGGCGGCCGCGCTGGCGCAAACGGCAGCCAGCATGGAACAACTGACCGCAACCGTAGGACATAATGCTGATAACGCGCGTCAGGCGTCAGGAATTGCCAAAAGTGCGGCAGATACAGCGCATAAAGGCGGCGAACAGACGTCCCGGGTCGCCAGCACCATGCATGAGATTTCCGCGAGCTCGCAGAAAATTGGCGACATCATCGGCGTGATTGACAGCATTGCCTTTCAGACCAATATCCTCGCGCTGAATGCCGCGGTTGAGGCCGCTCGCGCGGGTGAGCAGGGGCGTGGTTTTGCCGTGGTTGCGGGCGAAGTGCGCAATCTGGCAAGCCGTAGCGCACAGGCGGCGAAAGAAATTAAGGGGCTCATTGAGGAGTCTGTCACCCGAGTGCATCAGGGCTCGCAGTTGGTTGATATGGCAGCGCGCACCATGACGGAAATTGTCAGCTCGGTTACTCGGGTTAACGACATCATGGGCGAGATTGCCTCTGCGTCTGATGAACAGCGCAGAGGCATCGAGCAGGTGGCGCAGGCCGTCAGCCAGATGGACTCCGTGACGCAGCAAAACGCCGGGCTGGTGGAAGAAGCCGCATCCGCCACCGGACAACTTGCCATGCAGGCCGATAATCTTTCTGCCTGTGTCGCATTTTTTAAACTTGAAGAGCTAACCGTAGCAAAACAAGAGTTGGCGCAACCGCAGGTTGTGCCCGTTGTATCCTGAATGTGATTGAGAAGGCGCTATGACATCATCTCTGCCCCCTGGGCAAACGTCATTATTGTTACAGATGACCCAGCGCCTCGCGCTGTCTGACGCGCATTTTCGTCGGATATGTCAATTAATCTACCAGCGTGCGGGGATCGTGCTGGCCGACCATAAGCGGGACATGGTTTATAACCGCCTGGTCCGCCGTCTACGAACCCTGGGACTGGATGACTTTGGTCGCTATCTCAGCATGCTGGAAGCTAACCAGAACAGTGCTGAGTGGCAGGCTTTTATTAACTCCCTGACTACCAATCTGACCGCGTTTTTTCGCGAAGGGCATCATTTTCCAGTGCTGTCAGATCATGCTCGTCGGCGCAGCGGTGAATACCGTGTCTGGAGCGCGGCGGCGTCAACCGGAGAAGAGCCGTACAGCATTGCGATTACGCTCGCCGATACCTTAGGTATGGCTCCGGGCCGCTGGCGTGTTTTTGCCAGCGACATTGATACCGAAGTGCTGGAAAAAGCCAGAAGCGGCATCTACCGCCTTGATGAGCTAAAGACGCTGTCACCGCAGCAGCTACAGCGTTATTTCATGCGCGGCACCGGACCGCATGAAGGACTGGTACGCGTTCGGCAGGAACTGGCGGGGCATGTTGAATTTTCCAGCGTGAATTTACTGGATAAGCAGTACAACGTGCCAGGCCCCTTCGATGCCATATTTTGCCGTAACGTGATGATCTATTTTGATAAAACGACGCAGCAGGACATTTTGCACCGTTTTGTTCCACTTCTTAAACCAGATGGGCTGCTGTTTGCAGGTCATTCAGAAAACTTTAGCAACCTCGTGCGCGAGTTTAGCTTGCGTGGACAGACGGTGTATGCGCATGCGCCAGGTAAGGATAAAGCATGAGTAAAATCAGGGTGTTATCGGTTGATGATTCTGCACTGATGCGTCAAATCATGACCGAAATTATTAACAGCCACAGTGATATGGAAATGGTGGCGACGGCGCCGGATCCGTTGGTTGCCCGGGATTTAATCAAAAAATTCAATCCCGACGTCCTGACGCTGGATGTGGAAATGCCGCGCATGGACGGCCTCGACTTTCTTGAGAAGCTGATGCGTCTGCGTCCGATGCCAGTGGTTATGGTCTCTTCGCTGACCGGTAAAGGTTCTGAGGTCACGCTGCGGGCGCTGGAGTTGGGGGCGATTGATTTTGTCACCAAACCACAGTTGGGGATCCGTGAAGGGATGTTGGCCTACAGCGAAATGATCGCTGAGAAGATCCGCACCGCGTCGCGGGCAAAACTGGCGGCCCACAAACCCATGACGGCACAGGTGACCTTGAAAGCGGGGCCGTTACTCAGTTCTGAAAAACTGCTGGCGATTGGCGCCTCAACCGGAGGAACAGAGGCAATTCGCCATGTACTCCAGCCATTGCCGCTTTCAAGTCCCGGTATTCTTATTACCCAGCATATGCCGCCAGGATTTACCCGCTCATTCGCCGAGCGTCTGAACAAACTGTGTCAGATCACCGTGAAAGAGGCTGAGGACGGGGAGCGCGTGCTTCCAGGGCATGCGTATATCGCCCCTGGTGACAAGCATATGGAACTGGCGCGCAGCGGGGCGAACTACCAGATCAAAATTCATGATGGTCCACCGGTTAACCGGCATCGGCCTTCAGTGGATGTGCTGTTCCATTCGGTGGCCAAACATGCGGGGCGTAATGCCGTGGGAGTGATCCTGACGGGTATGGGCAACGATGGCGCCGCCGGAATGTTAGCGATGAACCAGGCGGGTGCCTGGACCATTGCGCAAAACGAAGCAAGTTGTGTGGTGTTCGGCATGCCGCGCGAGGCCATCAATATGGGTGGCGTAAGCGAAGTGGTCGATCTTAGCCAGGTAAGCCAGCAAATGCTGGCGAAAATCAGTGCCGGACAGGCAATACGTATTTGAATCAGGAGTTTATTTTTTATGGCGGATAAAGAGCTTAAGTTTTTGGTTGTGGATGACTTTTCCACCATGCGTCGCATCGTGCGTAACCTGCTCAAAGAACTGGGTTTCAACAATGTTGAAGAGGCCGAAGACGGCGTGGACGCGCTGAATAAGCTGCAGGCTGGGGGATTTGGTTTTGTCATTTCCGACTGGAATATGCCGAACATGGATGGCCTGGAACTGCTGAAAACCATTCGTGCTGATGGCGGAATGTCGGCCCTGCCGGTGCTGATGGTTACGGCAGAAGCGAAGAAAGAGAATATCATTGCGGCGGCACAGGCTGGCGCCAGTGGTTATGTCGTGAAACCGTTCACGGCGGCGACGCTAGAAGAGAAACTCAATAAAATCTTTGAGAAACTGGGCATGTGAGGGTGTGATAATGATGATGCAACCACAAATTAAACCTGCTGACGAACATTCAGCCGGGGACATCATCGCGCGCATCGGCAGTTTGACCCGAATGCTGCGCGACAGCCTGCGTGAACTGGGGCTGGATCAGGCTATTGCCGAAGCGGCAGAAGCGATTCCCGATGCCCGCGATCGTCTCGATTACGTTGTGCAGATGACCGCACAGGCGGCAGAGCGCGCGTTGAACAGTGTGGAAGCTTCGCAGCCGCACCAGGACGCGATGGAAAAAGGGGCCAAAGACCTGACCAAACGCTGGGATGAATGGTTCGAAAATCCGATCGAGCTGTCTGACGCCCGTGAACTGGTCACCGATACCCGCCAGTTCCTGGGTGATGTGCCAGGGCATACCAGCTTTACTAACGCTCAACTGCTGGACATCATGATGGCGCAGGATTTCCAGGACCTCACCGGTCAGGTCATCAAGCGCATGATGGATGTTATCCAGGAGATTGAACGTCAGCTGCTGATGGTTCTGTTGGAAAACATTCCAGAGCAGGGCGCTCGTCCGAAACGTGAAAACGAAAGCTTGCTTAACGGCCCGCAGGTTGACACCTCAAAAGCTGGCGTGGTGGCAAGTCAGGATCAGGTTGACGACCTGCTGGATAGCCTCGGGTTCTGATCCGTAGCGTTTTTATTTGCTGGCCCGGCAGGCGCTCGCCGCCGGGCATTCTAACCGATAACGGCTTGCGCGTTATCCGGCCTACAGATACCTATCGTTCTCTTTACTTACTATCCATTTTTACGGTGACGTTGCCAGAACGGGTTCGCTCGCTGCATACCGAGCGCTGCGCTTTTGTGGATCCCGCAGGGTTATTGGGCCGCCAGTCGGCACAATGTGTCCTGTACTATGATTCGTACCCGGTTGAATGCCTGGATGAAGTGGGTTCATCTGCACGGCGTATATCCTCTTTTTTATGCCATAACTTGGCGGTTATTTGCCGAAATGATGCTGAGGTCACAGCAGGTTACGCCTGAGTGACAGTGCGATATATAGACTTGTCATAATAATTGCAGTTAAATGGTTATCAGTGCAAGGCAATATATTATGTCAGTAGGTTATTTATCGATATCCCGAGTGTTTTTACTCGAATAGCGGCGGGGGAGATATGCGAATTTTACGTGAGAATGATTTTTTTCATTCAGAGCAACATGCGTTTTGTCTTTTTTCGATGAATAACCAATTAATGGAAGGTGTGCACGGGCATGATTTTGATGAACTGGTGATTGTCCGTAGCGGTAGCGGGTTTCATATTATTAATGACTTGGTTCGTTTTATCTGCCAGGGTGACTTTTTTTTAGTGACCGCTAACGATACCCATAGTTATGTTTCAACTAATAATCTGTCGGTTATTAATATATTAATTCGTCGCCCGCGCAGTTTTCATTTTTTACAGCACATTGATAATTTGCTCGATTGTATAAAAGAAAAACTTCTACAGCCTACCGCGCTGGCGTTAACTCAGGGAGCGCTGGCGCGTATTGAGGTATTGAGCCAGGAGATAATCTCACGTAACGAGAGTAACTATGACGTGCTCTATTTTTCATTGTGTGAAGTCGCTTTGCTGAACATCATCAACACACTTTGCCAGTGCGACCGCCAAACTGGGGCGCTTAGCCCTGATGAGCGAGGGCGAGCCAACCTGATCCGTATGCTCAAGACCAGTAGCTTGCGTCATTTAGACTGGAATGTGTTGAGTGATGATAACGGTGTCGCCAGGCGCACGATGTATCGCTTAATTAAGCGAGTGACCGGTTATACTCCGGTTAAATTCCAGATGTTGTATCGTGTATTAAAAGCTCAAGAATTACTGCGCACTACGGATAAAACCATCAGTGAAATTGCGGCACGTTGTGGTTTTATGAATGCGATCAGGTTGACTGAATCGTATCGACGGTATTTTCATTATCCTCCAAGCCATGAACGTGAACTTCATTCACGAGTTTTAATAGCGATTTAATTGTTAGGTTAATAACAATAAAAAATTATTACTACCATCCATCGTGACGGGGGTAGGCCATACGCTTATTTCTCGCCTTACTATCTGTAAATTTAAGGGAATCGTTATGTCAAAAAATAAAACACCTAACCCCTGGTATATTGGGGTGGTGTCTGGAATGGCATCATATATTGATTCGGCGGCTATTGTTTCCAGTGGTACAGCCTTAGTCATTTATCAAAAAACAATGGGTATTACTGCACTACAAATTGGCATTTTATCTGGATTATTAACGCTGAGTATTGCCGCTGGGGCTTTTGGTGGCGGTCGTCTTGGAGACCGTATTGGTCGTCGTAATGTTTTTATTATTACGATGGCGATGATTTTTATCGGCACGCTGGCGCTGGCCTTTGGTTTGAACTTCCCGTTCCTGGTGCTGGGCACACTCTTGGTGGGGCTGGCGACAGGGGCTGATTTACCTGTCTCTCTGGCGACTATCTCCGAAGCGGCGAACGATGAAAACCGCGGCAAGATTATCGGCTTGTCCAATTTACTCTGGCTGGTGGGAATTGGCGCCACGATGGGGATCTCCGCTATCGTCGGCGACTGGGGGCTGATTGGCGCGCAAATCATGTATATGCACGTTGGGCTGGTGGCGGTTGTGCTGATGATCCTGCGTTGGTCTATCCCTGAGTCGCCGCTATGGTTGGCGGCAAAGGATGAACTGCGTCGTGGCATCGCCACCGTGCGGGCGCAGAAAACCGGCTGGCGCGATCTGCTCGAAGGCAAATACCTGTGGCCGTTTATCTCGCTGTGCATCTTTTATACCTTCACCAATCTGGCGGCCAATACCGGCGGGCAGTTTGGGGCTTATGTAGCGGTAAATGTGGTGGGCATTTCGGTCAGCACGCACTCGCTGTGGGGGCTGTTGATTCTGCCAGTGAGCGTGGCGTCTGGGTTGATGTTTATGCGCGTCGTTGATACCTCAAAACGGGTTCCATTCTTTATTTTTGGCGCGGTGATGATGTCCGGTGGTTATTTCGTGCCGGTACTGTTTAATTTCTCGCCGCTCTCCTGGTTCTGCTGCCTGCTGTTTACCAATATCGGCACAGGATTTGCCTTCGAAGGCATCATGAAAGTGTGGGCGCAAGAGTCATTCCCCACCATGCTACGCGCCACCGCGCAAGGCGTGATTGTCGGTGTCGCCCGTCTGACCTGCGGCTTGTTGGCGTTCGTCACTCCTGTGCTGTTGAGCGCGGGGCCGGTGGTTCTTTATTGCCTGCTGACGGCGATTGTGGCGATAGGCATGGTTATCGGCTGGCTGTGCTTCCACGGCAAGCAACGTAATGAATTTAATGCAGAAACAGAAATGGTGGCGACGCCTGATAACGGACAGGCGTCGCACGATACTTTGCGGGCCAAAGCCTGAATATGAGCCACTGAGGGAAAAATTATGTTGGCAGTAGAAAAGATTACGCTCAACTATGAAACCACGCTGACGGGCTGCGAAACGTTGCCGGTTTTCGGCTGGATAATCACCAGCACCTTGCGCGATGTACAGCAGCGTAGCTGGCGTTTGCAGCTGTCGGCGCAAGAAGATTTTGCCCAATGCCTGTTTGACAGCGGCGAAATGCACGATGACCGCTCCAGTAATATCGAATTGCCCGACGTCGCCTGCCAGCACTCGACGCGCTATTTTGTGCGGGTGCATATTACCGACAACCACGGTGAAGAGAGCGGCTGGAGCCCGGCGGCAACGTTTATTACCGGCCTGCCAGCGCGAGCGTGGCAAGGGGTGTTTATCTCGGCTGAAACGCCGCAGGATAAAGACAACTCGAAAGGCACGTTGTTGCGCCATGCGTTCAGTTTGTCCGACGGTGATGACATTGTTTCGGCGGTGGTACATGCCAGCGCGCTGGGGTTGTACCAACTGTGGATCAACGGCGAAAAAGTCGGGCGTGATGAGTTATCGCCCGGCTGGACGAGCTACCACCACCATCTGTTGTATCAAACCTGGGATGTGACCGAGCACCTGCGAGAAGGCGAAAACGTGATTGGCGCGATGGTGGGGGCGGGTTGGTATAAAGGGGATATGAGCTTCAACCGCTATCGCAACTATTACGGCCAGCAGACGGGGTTTATTTGCCATATGGTGGTGACGCACCGCGATGGTAGCCAGCGGGTAATCGCCACGGATGCACAGTGGCAGGGCTGCGATGACGCGATTTTGTTTGCTGAAATTTATGATGGCGAAGTGTATGACGCACGTCGGGAGCAGCGCGGCTGGAGCGAGCCTGCGTTTAGCGCCGGGCATTGGCGTGCGGTGACGACGCTTGCGGCAGAGACGTCGGTGCTGCAACCGCAAACGGCCTGCCCGGTACAAGAAATAGAACGGCTTGCGCCGTGCTCAATCATCACGACGCCAAAAGGCGAGACGGTGCTTGATTTTGGCCAGAACCTCAGCGGCTGGGTGGAGTTTCGGGTGCGCGGTGCGGCAGGTGAGCGCGTGGTGCTGCGCCATTTTGAAGTGCTGGATGCCGAAGGCAATGTTTATCTGGCGAACCTGCGCACCGCCAAACAGTGCATTGATTACACCTTACGTGGCGAGGGTGAAGAATGTTATCACCCGCATTTTACCTTTCAGGGTTTCCGTTATGTGCTGATTGAACGTTGGCCTGGCACGCCGACGCGGGATGATTTTGTCGCGGTCGTGCTGCATTCCGCGATGACGCCGACGGGTCACATTGAAACCTCAAACGCGGATCTCAACCAACTGCATCACAACATCATGTGGGGGCTTAAGGGCAATTTCGTCGATATCCCAACCGACTGCCCGCAGCGCGATGAACGTCTGGGATGGACGGGCGATGCGCAAATTTTCTGCCGCACCGCCAGTTATCTGATGCAGACGCGCACTTTTTTTGCCAAATGGCTGACTGATCTTCAGCATGACCAAACGCCGGAGGGCGGTGTGCCGCACGTCATCCCCGATATCCTCACCGGCAAATGCGACAACGACCGCTTTTTATCCCACGGGCGCACCCATTCCGCCGCCGCCTGGGCCGATGCGGCGGTGATTAACCCGTGGACGCTGTACCTGATGTACGGCGATAAACAGACGCTGGCCCACCAGTACGACAGCATGAAAGCCTGGGTGGAGTTTATGCATGACAACGCTGTTGAGAACCAGTGGTCGTGGAAACTGCAGTTTGGCGATTGGGTTGCGCTGGATGCCAAAGAGGGCAGCTATTTTGGCGCAACGCCGAATGAACTGACCTGCATGGCCTACTATGCGTTGTCCACGCTGCTGCTGGCGAAATCAGCCAAAGCACTGGGAAATGACGTTGATCACACCCATTATCAGGCGCTGCATACCGCGATTGTCGAAAGCTTCCGCAAGGAGTTTTTTACCGCCACCGGGCGGCTGGCGGCACGCACGCAAACGGCGCATATTCTGGCGCTTTACTTCCAGTTAGTGCCGGACGCGCACCGCGAGCGCACCGTGCAAACGCTGCTGGAACTGCTGGCGGAAAATGACGGTCATCTGGTGACGGGGTTTGTCGGCACACCCTATTTCTGTCACGCATTGAGCGAAAACGGACAGGCCGACGCGGCGTGGCAATTGCTGATGAAAGAGGACTTCCCAAGCTGGTTGTATCAGGTAAAAGCCGGGGCAACGACGATTTGGGAACACTGGGATGGCGTGAAACCGGACGGCACAATGTGGAGCCCGGACATGAACTCCTTCAACCATTATGCCTACGGGGCGATCGGTGAATGGCTGTATCGCGTGGCGGCGGGAATAAATACCGAAGAACACGCGCCGGGCTTTAAATCTTCAGTACTGCGGCCTATTCCGGGCGGTGGCCTGACATGGCTGAAAGCGCGATACGGCTCGGTATATGGTGATATTGCCGTCCACTGGACGCAGGAACCGGCGCGCGATGGCTTACAGTCCATCACCCTTGAGGTAGATATTCCGCCGAATACTCACTCAATGGTGATCCTTGATGGCGCACAAACGCTGCTCGATACCGATGGCCTCGACTTCGCGCCAGTAGACGGCGGCTATAGCGCGCAGGTGGGATCGGGCCATTATCGCGTTATCTGGCAGCGCTAACCGCGTGGTTGTCACGGCAGCGTTCGCGCTGTCGTGGCAAACGAACGCTCGAATTCCTCTGTTTTCGTTTCGCTATTCGACGCATTGGCAATGGTTGCGGTCGCGATAATACTCGTGACCGTGACGACGAGAGTAATGCCGTGGCAGAAGAAAGCGACGACGACAAAACAGAAGCCCCCACACCCCACCGACTTGAAAAAGCACGGGAAGAAGGGCAGGTCCCCCGATCCAAAGAACTGACCTCACTGCTTATTTTGCTGGTGGGCGTGTGCATTATCTGGATTGGCGGGGAGTCGCTTGCCCGCAGACTGGCCGGTATGCTGTCGGCCGGATTACGTTTTGACCACAGTATGGTCAATGACCCTAACCTGATCCTCAGCCAAATCATCCTGCTGATTAAAGACGCGATGATTGCGCTGTTACCGTTGATTACCGGCGTCGTTCTGGTGGCATTAATCTCCCCGGTGATGCTTGGCGGCTTGATTTTCAGCGGTAAATCTCTGCAGCCCAAGTTCTCTAAGCTGAATCCGTTGCCGGGCATTAAACGCATGTTTTCAGCGCAAACCGGGGCGGAACTGCTCAAAGCGATACTGAAATCCACGCTGGTGGGGAGCGTGGCCGGATTTTATCTTTGGCATAACTGGCCGGCGATGATGCGTCTGATGGCGGAATCGCCGATTACGGCGATGGGCAACGCACTGGATTTAGTTGGCATGTGCGCGCTGTTGGTGGTGCTTGGCGTTATTCCGATGGTGGGGTTCGACGTTTTTTTCCAGATTTACAGCCATCTGAAAAAGCTGCGCATGTCGCGTCAGGATATTCGTGACGAATTTAAGCAAAGCGAAGGCGACCCGCACGTTAAGGGCAAAATACGCCAAATGCAGCGCGCGGCCGCGCAGCGTCGCATGATGGCGGATGTGCCGAAAGCGGACGTGATTGTTACCAACCCCACGCACTATTCGGTGGCGTTGAAGTATGACGAGAACAAAATGAGCGCGCCGAAAGTTGTTGCCAAAGGCGCGGGGCTGGTGGCGCTGCGCATTCGTGAGATTGGCGCTGAACATCGAGTCCCTACGTTAGAAGCGCCACCGCTGGCGCGTGCGCTATACCGTCATGCTGAGATTGGGCAACAAATACCGGGTCAATTATATGCCGCCGCTGCCGAAGTGCTGGCATGGGTATGGCAGCTAAAACGCTGGCGTCTCGCCGGCGGCAAGCGTCCACCACAACCTGAAAACCTTCCGGTGCCTGAAGCACTGGATTTCATGAACGAGAAGAATACTGATGGCTAATCTGGTCGCGATGTTGCGTTTGCCCAGCAACCTGAAATCCACGCAACTGCAAATCCTTGCCGGACCGATCCTTATCCTGCTGATCCTGTCGATGATGGTGTTGCCGTTGCCGGCTTTCGTCCTCGATTTGCTGTTCACGTTTAACATTGCGCTGTCGATCATGGTGCTGCTGGTGGCGATGTTCACCCAGCGTACGCTGGAGTTTGCCGCATTCCCGACGATTTTGTTGTTTACCACATTATTACGCCTCGCCCTGAACGTCGCGTCGACGCGTATCATTTTAATGGAAGGACATACCGGCGCGGCGGCGGCGGGAAAGGTGGTTGAAGCTTTTGGTCACTTCCTGGTGGGCGGTAACTTTGCGATCGGTATCGTGGTCTTCGTTATTCTCGTCATTATCAACTTTATGGTTATCACCAAAGGTGCCGGACGTATCGCCGAGGTTGGCGCGCGCTTCGTGCTGGATGGTATGCCCGGCAAGCAAATGGCGATTGATGCGGATTTGAATGCGGGTCTGATTGGCGAAGATGAAGCCAAAAAACGGCGCTCGGAGGTGACGCAGGAAGCGGATTTCTACGGCTCTATGGACGGTGCGAGTAAATTCGTTCGTGGAGATGCCATCGCCGGTATTTTGATCATGGTGATCAACGTGGTCGGCGGTCTGTTAGTCGGGGTGTTGCAGCATGGTATGAGCATGGGTAGCGCAGCGGAAAGTTATACCCTGCTGACCATCGGTGACGGGCTGGTGGCGCAAATTCCTGCGCTGGTAATCTCCACCGCGGCGGGGGTTATCGTGACCCGCGTGAGTACCGACCAGGATGTAGGCGAACAGATGGTGACCCAACTGTTCAGTAATCCTAGTGTCATGCTGCTTAGTGCGGCGGTGCTTGGTCTTTTGGGTCTGGTTCCGGGGATGCCGAACCTGGTGTTTTTGATGTTTACCGCCGCGTTACTGGGTCTGGCCTGGTGGATGCGTGGTCGTGAGCAAAAAGCTCCCGATGAGCCGCAGCCGGTGAAAATGCCGGAAAACAACTCCGTGGTGGAAGCAACATGGAATGATGTACAGCTGGAGGATTCCCTGGGGATGGAGGTAGGCTACCGCCTGATCCCAATGGTGGACTTTCAGCAAGATGGCGAGTTGCTGGGGCGAATTCGCAGTATTCGTAAGAAATTTGCCCAGGATATGGGCTTTCTGCCGCCGGTGGTACATATCCGCGACAATATGGATCTGCAGCCAGCCCGCTATCGTATTTTGATGAAAGGGGTGGAAATTGGCAGCGGTGACGCCTATCCGGGACGCTGGCTGGCCATTAACCCTGGTACTGCCGCCGGGTCACTGCCGGGCGAGAAAACGGTCGATCCGGCTTTCGGTCTGGACGCTATCTGGATTGAAAGCGCATTGAAGGAACAGGCGCAGATTCAGGGCTTTACGGTTGTTGAAGCCAGTACCGTTGTCGCCACGCACCTTAATCACCTGATTGGGCAGTTCGCTGCTGAGCTGTTTGGCCGTCAGGAGGCGCAACAGCTACTGGATCGCGTCTCGCAGGAGATGCCAAAACTGACGGAAGACCTGGTCCCGGGCGTCGTGACGCTCACTACGCTGCATAAAGTGCTGCAGAACTTACTGGATGAGAAAGTACCGATTCGCGATATGCGCACCATTCTCGAAACGCTGGCTGAACATGCACCGCTGCAAAACGATCCGCATGAGCTTACCGCGGTGGTACGTGTTGCGTTGGGACGCGCCATCACTCAGCAGTGGTTCCCGGGTAATGAAGAGGTTCAGGTTATCGGCCTTGATACTCCGCTCGAACGTTTGCTTCTGCAGGCGCTGCAGGGCGGCGGCGGTCTGGAGCCGGGTCTTGCAGACCGACTGCTGGCCCAGACTCAGGAAGCGCTGTCTCGTCAGGAAATGTTGGGTGCGCCGCCGGTCTTGCTGGTTAACCACGCGTTGCGTCCATTACTGGCACGCTTTTTACGTCGCAGCATTCCGCAACTGGTGGTGTTATCGAACATGGAGCTGTCTGACAACCGCCATATCCGTATGACGGCGACTATTGGAGGTAAGTAATGCGTAAATTACTGTGGTTGTTGTTTTTTCCTCTGGTAGCGCAGGCTGCCGGAGAAGGCGCCTGGCAGGCCAGCGGCATGGGGATTACTTTAAATCACCGCGGCCAGTCAGCCTCGTCTTCACCTCTGACGCCCAGCCAGCCGGTCTCGGGGTTGATGACGCTGGTGGCCTGGCGCTATGAGCTCAATGGCCCAACGCCTGCGGGTTTACGGGTACGTTTATGTTCCCAGTCCCGCTGTGTTGAGCTGGACGGGCAAAGCGGGACCACCAACGGATTCAATAATGTTCCCGCCATCGAACCGATGCATTTTGTCTGGGAAGTACCCGGTGGCGGTCGCCTGATCCCCGCCTTGCAAGTTCAGAGCAATCAGGTGATTGTGAACTATCGTTAACGCCTCCCTTCATTCCGGCCAGCAGCAGAAACTGCTGGCTGCTTCGCAATTCTAGTCCGCCTCTTTGATTAAATAGAAACACTGTTTTATAAAATAGGTGACATACGTTGCCGGACTCTTTGTGCTGTTGCCATTTCACGAATACCCCTGGCAAAAATAGAAAGGTTTCACTTGCTGTTAGCTTTTACTGTGGCCCTGTAAGGAGGCCCAATGTCAAAGCGAGGATTGCGGGGCCTCCCAATAATGTGCAGGGGTAACGGCAATGAATACACGTAAAATTGGGTTGGTTAACTATTTTGCCTACGGTTCGGGGGATTTTTTAGGCGCAGGCACCACGGCGTTAACCGCGGCCTGGCTACTCTATTTTTACACGACGTTCTGTGGCCTGACGCCAATCGAAGCAACCTTTATCTTCGCTACCGCCAGGGTGTTGGATGCCGTTGTTAGCCCATTAATGGGTTTTTTAACCGATAACTTTGGCTCCACCTGGCTCGGAAAACGCTTTGGGCGACGCAAGTTTTTTATTCTGTTGGGGATACCCTGTGTCTTTAGCTACTCACTAATGTGGGTGGGTGATATGGGGTTCTGGTACTACCTGCTCACCTATCTGATTTTTGACGTGGTCTACACCATGATTCTGGTGCCATACGAAACGCTGGTACCCGAAATGACCGATGACTTTAAACAGAAAACCAAATTCTCCGGCGCGCGCATTTCGATGGCGCAAATGTCTGCCATTCTGGCCTCATTCTTACCCGGCGTTCTGCTGACGCTGTTTGGCAAGGACAACCCCGTCTCTTTTTTCTACGCCAGCCTGGTGTTTTCTGTGCTGTGTGCACTGATGCTGACCTTCGTCTGGTTCTTTACCTGGGAACGCCCACGGGAAGAGTGGACTGAGGCGGCGCTGCGAGCCGAAGAAGAGAAGAAAAGCCTGACCTTGAGTCAGAGTATGAACCGTTTATTTGTGGAACTGAGTTCAACACTGCGCATCCGTATCTTTCGCCAGCATTTAGGAATGTATCTTGGCGGCTATATTGCCCAGGACGTCTTTAACGCCGTCTTTACTTACTATGTGGTGTTTGTGCTGATGCAGGAAGCATCGATGGCGTCAAACCTGCTGGGTACGATGGCTATCTTCCAGTTTATTGCTGTTATCGCCATGATCCCATTGTGCATCCGTTTCGGACCTGCGCCGTCTTATCGCATGGTGGTCGTCCTGTTTGGCCTCAGTTCACTCTCCTATGCGGGGCTGTATTACGCCGGATTAAGCGATGTTTATTCTCTGTTGCTATTGGTTTCCGCCGTTGCGGGCTTGGGACGCGGTGGTATCAACTACGTTCCCTGGAATATCTACACCTATATTGCCGACGTTGACGAAGTGATTACCGGTCAGCGTCGGGAAGGGATCTTCGCCGGCATTATGACGTTAACGCGTAAAGCGTCGCAGGCGGGAGCGGTGATGCTGGTGGGGATTGTGATGCAGTTGTCTGGTTTTGTCTCCGGTCAGAGCGCACAACCCGCGGCGGTCAGTCATACCATCCTGTTAATTCTGAGCTGCGGAACGCTGATTGTTCTGGCGCTGGGTTTCCTGGTTTCCTTGCGCTTCAAACTGAACCTGCAAACGCACAGCACCCTGCGTGAAGAGACAGCAAAAATGCGTGAGTCCGGGCAACCCGTGTTGGAAGGACTATCCGCTAAAGGACGCGCGACCGTAGAGATGCTATCGGGCATGCCTTATGAATCACTTTGGGGTAACAACAATATTGGTTACCTGAATCGTAATAAACCAGCGGCACCGAAACTGGAAAAGGGTGCTGTATTGAATTCGACATTGACAGAGGTTAAGTAAATGATTGTTTATCCGGTTAAACACAGTCCATTGTTGCGCCAGCCAGAACATTTTATTGCCAGGGATGAATTAAAAGCGTTGATCAAAAAGGTGACGCATAACCTGGTCAATATTCATGATGAGACCGGCGAGTTCTTGCTACGTCTGGATGACGGACGCGTTATTGATACCAAAGGCTGGGCGGGATGGGAGTGGACGCACGGCATCGGCTTGTACGGGATGTATCAGTATTATCAGCAAACCGGCGATGCCACGATGCGCGATATTATCGACAACTGGTTTGCCGATCGCTTTGCGGAAGGTGCAACGACCAAAAACGTTAACACCATGGCACCGTTTTTAACGCTGGCATATCGCTATGAAGAGACGCGTAATCCCGCGTATCTGCCGTGGCTCGACAGCTGGGCTGAGTGGGCAATGCATGATATGCCGCGTACCCAATTCGGCGGTATGCAGCACATTACGCTGGCGGAAGAAAATCACCAGCAGATGTGGGATGACACGTTGATGATGACGGTCTTACCGCTGGCGAAGATTGGCAAGTTGCTCAACCGCCCCGAGTATATTGAAGAGGCAACCTATCAGTTCCTGCTGCACGTGCAAAACCTGATGGATAAAGAGACAGGGCTGTGGTTCCACGGCTGGAGCTATGAAGGACAGCATAACTTCGCCAACGCTCGCTGGGCGCGTGGCAACAGCTGGTTAACTATAGTCATCCCGGATTTCCTCGAATTACTTGATTTGCCGGAAAGCAATGCAGTGCACCGCTATCTGGTGCAGGTTTTGAACGCGCAAATCGCGGCGTTGGCGAAGTGCCAGGATGAAAGCGGACTGTGGCACACCTTGCTGGACGACCCGCAGTCGTATCTGGAAGCCTCGGCAACCGCCGGATTTGCCTATGGGATCCTCAAAGCGGTACGTAAACGCTATGTCGGACAAGACTATGCGGCTGTAGCCGAAAAAGCCATCAGAGGCATTGTGCAACATATTTCGCCGGAAGGTGAATTGCTGCATACCTCGTTTGGTACCGGGATGGGCCACAATCTCGATTTCTACCGCAACATCCCCCGGACCTCCATGCCTTACGGTCAGGCGATGGCGATGCTGTGCCTTACCGAATACTTGCGTAAGTATTTTTGATATCGGTGTCCGATGGCGTTGCGGCTATCGGACCCGCTTGTGCATCGTCGCCCTGCGCAGCAAACAGATGATCCATGATTTGACGCATGACTGGTGCGGCGGTGACGCCATCGCTGCCGCCGTTTTCCAGAATTAACGCTATGGCGACTTTCGGGTTCTTATATGGCGCAAATGCGGTATAGAACACGTGGTCGCGCAGACGCACGGGGATCATTTTCGCATCGTAGGTCTGATTTTCTTTCAGGCTAAAGACCTGTGATGTGCCACTTTTCGCTGCAATGCCGTAAGGCGCGGTGTGAAAGAACTTATAACCGGTACCGTTTGGCTCATTCGCCATGCCGAACATCGCTTGACGCACCAGTCCCCAGTAGGGGGACGAAGCAGAGGCAATTTGTGACGGTGCTTCGGGAGCCTGGTACGGCGTGATGACTTTTCCGCTCTCTTCATCACGTAGCAGGTGAGGGGCGATAACCTTGCCGTTGTTAATCAGCGCGACCATGGCTTTAACCATCTGGATCGGCGTGGCAATCCAGTATCCCTGACCGATGCCAACCGAAATGGTATCTCCCTGATACCAGGCTTTTTTATGCACTTTCTGCTTCCATTCGCGGCTCGGGAGCAGGCCGTTATACTCCTCACCAAGATCGATGCCGGTCGGCTTGCCATAGCCAAACTGGCTGAGCATGCTGTTAATACGGTCAATCCCCATCATATATGCCACCTGATAAAAGAATGTGTCGGCAGATTCTTCAATTGCTTTGGTGACATCCAGCATACCGTGTCCCGTTTTTTTCCAGTCACGGTAATGTCGCTCCGTGCCGGTGAGCGTCCAAGTGGGGGCGCCGAAGAAACGGGTCTGCGGCGTGATCACGCCGTCCAGTAACGCTGACATCGCCATATACGGTTTGACCGTGGAGGCAGGAGGATACAACCCCTGCGTGACGCGGTTGATTAACGGCAGGTCCTTATCCTGAAGCAGCTTGTTATAGTCCTGATAGCTGATACCTTTGACAAACGGGTTGGGGTCATAGCTGGGGTTCGAAACCATTGCCAGCACGGAACCGTCATGTGGATCCTCAACCAAAACGGCGGCCCGCTGGCCCACCAACAGACTCTCAATATATTGCTGTAAATGGAGGTCCAGCGTCAGATGGATATCTTTTCCGGCAACGGGCGGCACATCTTTGATCAGGCGTACGATGCGTCCGTGGTTATCAACTTCGACCTCCTGATAACCGGTTTTCCCATGCAGTTCATTTTCATAGTAGTGCTCAATACCCTGCTTACCGATGTTGTGATCGGCGGCGTAGTTCTCTGTCAGGCCTTTTTGATCCAGCGCTTTCAGGTCGTTGTCATTGATTTTTGACACATAGCCAAGGACATGCGCCAGCGCTGCGCCATAAGGGTACTGGCGGTCTTCATAGCTATTGATATTGACGCCGCTGAAATGAAACTGGTTAACCGAGAAGCGGGCGATTTCCACATCGGTCAGCGCATTTTTTAGCACGACCGGGCGATAGCGGCTGCTGGCTTTCAGCGCATGGCGAAACTGGTCAATGTCATCAGGAGTGAGGTCAATGATAGGCGTGAGCTGCCTGATCAGGGCATTCATATCACTGATTTTATAAGGCGTAACGGAAATGTCGTACCAGGTTACGTTGCGCACCAGCGGGATGCCGTTGCGATCGTAAATCATGCCACGCGTCGGGGCCACGGGCAGCATTTTGATGTCGTTTGCATTCGAGCGGGTGGTGTAATACTGGTGCTGACAGATTTGTAAGTTGTAGAGATTGTAAATCAGGATGCCAAAGCAGATGACCACCAGGCCAAAGGCCACCAATACACGCCGCTGGAAGAGTTTTTCCTCCGCCTCAAAATCTCTGAATGTCATTGACCCGTACCCGATTAATTCGCCGCCTCATGATACGGAGGCTTAAACGGGATGACAGGCAAAAAATGTTCCATATCTCTACGGAAATGTGTCATTCCTTGTGAGTTGTTACAGATGGCCTGTTACAGAAATAAAAAAGGCCTGAGTCCGAATTTCGGAGTCAGGCCTGATAGATGAGCTGATTTACATACGTTCTACGGTTTCGATACCCAGCGTATCCAGACCCAGCTTCAGGGTTTTCGCCGTCAACTGTGCCAGTTTCAGGCGGCTGTTACGAATCTCTTCGTTTTCAGCGCTAAGGATTGGGCAGTGCTCGTAGAAGCCGGAGAACAGACCGGCAACGTCGTACAGGTAAGCACACATCACGTGCGGCGTACCTTCACGTGCAACAACGGTCAGCGTTTCTTCAAACTGCAGCAGACGCGCTGCCAGCTGAGCCTCGCGATCTTCACTGATAATCACCTGCGCATTTGCCAGCGCGCTTTCGTCGATATCCGCTTTACGGAACACGGACAGTACGCGGGTGTAAGCGTACTGCATATACGGCGCAGTATTCCCTTCGAACGCCAGCATATTGTCCCAGTCGAAGATGTAGTCGGTGGTACGGTTTTTGGACAGATCGGCATATTTCACCGCGCCGATACCGACTGCATTCGCCAGTTTTTCCAGCTCGTCGGCAGGCATGTCCGGGTTCTTCTCCGCTACCAGACGGCGTGCGCGTTCCAGCGCTTCATCCAGCAGATCGGCCAGTTTAACCGTGCCGCCCGCGCGGGTTTTGAACGGCTTGCCGTCTTTACCCAGCATCATACCGAACATGTGGTGTTCCAGCGGCACAGAGTCCGGCACATAACCGGCTTTACGCACGATGGTCCAGGCCTGCATTAAGTGCTGATGCTGACGGGAGTCGATGTAATAAAGTACGCGGTCGGCATGCAGCGTTTCATAACGGTACTTGGCGCAGGCGATGTCGGTCGTGGTGTAGAGATAGCCGCCATCTTTCTTCTGAATGATTACGCCCATCGGTTCACCTTCCTTGTTCTTATACTCATCAAGGAATACGACGGTAGCGCCTTCGCTTTCAACAGCCAGGCCTTTAGCTTTGAGATCGGCCACGATGCCAGGCAGCATCGGGTTGTACAGGCTTTCACCCATGACGTCGTCACGGGTCAGGGTGACGTTCAGGCGATCGTAGGTTAACTGGTTTTGCGACATGGTGATGTCGACCAGTTTGCGCCACATCTCACGGAAGTACTCGTCGCCGCCTTGCAGCTTCACGACATAACTCCGGGCACGTTCCGCGAAGGCTTCATCTTCGTCGTAATGTTTTTTCGCATCACGGTAGAAACCTTCAAGGTCAGCCAGCGCCATCTCGCCAGCATTTTCCTGCTGCTGTTTTTCCAGCCATGCGATGAGCATACCGAACTGAGTACCCCAGTCGCCGACGTGGTTGGCGCGGATAACATTGTGACCGAGGAACTCCAGCGTACGCACCGCAGCGTCACCGATGATGGTGGAACGCAGGTGACCAACGTGCATCTCTTTCGCTACGTTAGGTGCGGAGTAATCAACCACAACGGTTTGTTTAGCCGGTTGGGTGACGCCCAGACGATTGGAAGCCAGCGCCTGCTGAACGTGCTGCGCCAGAAATGCCGGATCGAGAAAAATATTGATAAAGCCCGGGCCTGCAATTTCAACTTTGCTGGCGATCCCGTTGAGATCCAAATGAGTCAGCACCTGCTCAGCCAGTTGTCGCGGCGCCATACCCAGTTTTTTAGCGACAGCCATCATGCCGTTAGCCTGATAGTCGCCGAACTGTACTTTTGCTGACTGACGAACCTGCGGTTCGCAATCTGCAGGCGCGCCTGCAGCAATCATGGCCTGACTGACTTTTTCTGAGAGAAGAGCCTGAATATTCACCGGAATACCTTACATTTATGAAGCGGCTTAAAATGCACCGCACCAGTTTAAGAATTAAGGGCGGGAGTATACTGCAAATGCCCGTTGCCGTCAGCATTGCGAGTATCGCCAGCAGCCTGAAATATAAACATTGTCATTACGTATAATTATTCATATTGCGCTTAAGAAAATCAGCAGTTGGTTGGGGCTGCGCAACAGGGTAAATTAGCGGCTTTGAATATGGATATGAGCTTTCATTATGGCGAACTGGCAAACAGTTGCAGAACTGCATGATATTTCCGCAGATTTACCGCATTTCATTCAGGCGTTAACGGATCTTTCCACTCGCCTTGGGCTGGATATCTCATCGCTTGAAGCCGATCACATTTCTCTGCGTTGTCATCAAAATACCACCGCAGAGCGCTGGCGTCGTGGGTTTGAACAGTGCGGCGAATTGTTGTCAGAAAATATCATCAATGGCCGACCGATTTGCTTGTTCAAACTCGATGAGCCAGTTTGTGTGCAACACTGGCAATTTACTATCGTAGAACTGCCGTGGCCGGGCGAAAAGCGTTATCCGCATGAAGGCTGGGAGCATGTTGAAATTGTTCTGCCGGGTGAGGTGGAGACGCTGAATGCACGAGCGCTGGCGCTGCTTTCAGATCACGGGCTGAGCCAGCCGGGTATATTTGTAAAAACCAGTTCGCCAAAAGGCGAGCGCGAACGTTTACCGAATCCAACGCTGGCGGTCAGCGATGGCAGTGTGACGATAAAATTCCATCCGTGGTCGATTGAAGCCATTGTGGCAAGCGAACGTCAGGAGTGAGTATGGCATTACTGGAAATCTGCTGTTACAGCATGGAGTGCGCGCGCACGGCGCAGCAAAACGGCGCGGATCGCATTGAGCTATGCTCGGCGCCCAAAGAGGGGGGCTTAACGCCGTCCCTGGGCGTCTTGCGTTCGGTTCGCCAGCATATCTCGATTCCGGTCAATCCCATTATTCGCCCGCGCGGGGGCGACTTTTGTTACACCGACGGTGAATTTGCTGCAATGCTGGATGATATTGCGATGGTAAGAGATCTGGGGTTCTCAGGGTTGGTAACCGGCATTTTAGATGCAGAGGGTGATGTCGATATGCCGCGCATGGAGAAAATAATGATCGCGGCGGGACCGCTGCACGTCACTTTTCATCGGGCCTTTGACATGTGCGCTAACCCACTCAATGTGCTAAAAAAATTAGCTGATTTGGGCATCGCCAGAGTGCTGACTTCCGGGCAAAAATCAGATGCGGCGCAAGGTTTAACAAAAATTATGGAACTTATTGCGCAGGGGGATGCTCCAATCATTATGGCCGGAGCGGGGGTTCGCGCCTCGAATTTGTCCCTGTTCCTTGATGCTGGAGTGCAGGAAGTCCACAGTTCTGCCGGAGTATGGCTGGCTTCCCCCATGCGTTATCGCAATTCGGGGTTGTCGATGTCTTCGGATGCACAGGCGGATGAGTATTCACGCTATGCGGTAGACGGGGCGGCGGTTGCGGAAATGAAAGCAATCATTGCACACCACCAGGCCAGCTGATTTTTACCGTTGCATCATGTCGCCCAATATGATGCTTGCTCGTACCAGGCCCCTGCAATTTCAACAGGGGCCTTTTTTTATCCTGCATATTTCAAGCCGCAGCGGAGTTGTCTGCCTTGCTGCAAGTTGAACTATTTTGCAGAAAGAGTGCTATCTGGCAAAAATAACTACGGCTTACGTGCAATCAATACCGCGCGTAATGGGGCCGGGTAGCCTTCCACCGTTTTGCTGTGATCGTTCGGGTCGAGGAAGTCGGCCAGTGATTCGGTTATCATCCACTCGGTGCGGCGCTGCTCTTCGGTGGTGGTGACGCAGACATCAGCGATGCGCACATCAACAAACCCACATTTTTCCAGCCAGTTTTTTAACGCCAACGCAGAAGGAATAAAGTAAACGTTACGCATCTGCGCGTAGCGATCGCCCGGTACCAGTACGGTATTTTCATCACCTTCGACGACCAGCGTTTCCAGTACCAGTTCGCCATCTTTCACCAACTGATCCTTCAACTGCCACAGGTGTTCCAGCGGTGAACGGCGGTGATAAAGCACTCCCATGGAGAATACGGTATCAAAGGCGTTGAGCGCCGGAAGCTGCTCAATACCCAGCGGCAGCAGGTGAGCGCGTTGGTCATTGCCCAGCAGTTTACGCACTGCCTCGAACTGGCACAGAAACAGCTGGGTAGGATCGATGCCAACCGCCAGATGCGCCCCCGCGCCAATCATGCGCCACATGTGATATCCACTCCCGCAGCCGACATCAAGAATGGTGCGCCCGGTGAGGTCAGACAAGTGCGGCAGAACGCGATCCCATTTCCAGTCCGAGCGCCACTCGGTATCTATATTGACGCCGTACAACGAGTACGGCCCTTTACGCCATGGCATCAGGTTACGCATCAGGGTGTCGATACGTTTGAGCTGACCGTCGCTGAGCGGCTCATCGCTTTCGGCGGTAACGCTATGCAGTAAGTCCAGGCGATGCGGCGTCAGCTCGGGCAGAAACTCGACCGCATTTGACCACTGCTTAAACAAGCCGTGCTGATCGCGCTGCCAGGTCGCGATTTGCGCCGGGAGCGTTTCCAGCCAATGAGAAAGGTGATTTTTGGCAATCAGTTGATAAAAGTTACCAAAGTCGATCATGCGCTAACCTCAGCTTTCAGTGCCACCAGAGAACCAAAGTTAAAGCACTGGAACCACAATTCGCTGTGTTCAAAGCCCGCCTGATGCAGTCTCGCTTTGTGCGTTTCGACCGAGTCGGTCAGCATCACGTTCTCCAGCATGCTGCGCTTTTGACTGATTTCCAGCTCGCTATAGCCATTTGCCCGTTTGAAATCGTGGTGCATGTTGAACAGCAGTTCGCCAACGTTAGCGTCTTCGAAACTGAATTTTTCAGACAGTACCAGCGCGCCGCCGGGGTTCAGCCCCTGATAAATCTTATCCAACAATGCCTGGCGCTCAGGTGGCTCAAGGAATTGCAGGGTAAAATTCAGCACCACCATCGAGGCGTTTTCGATAGTAATGTTGCGAATATCGCCTTCGACAACGTCAACCGGTGTCGGCGCTTTATAGGCGTCAATATGACGGCGGCAGCGCTCAACCATGGCCGGGGAGTTATCAACGGCAATAATTTTGCAATTCTCGTGATGAATATTGCGACGCACCGAGAGCGTCGCCGCGCCCAGAGAACAACCCAGATCGTAGACCTGTGTGTTGGGCTGTACGAAACGTTCGGCCAACATCCCAATCATAGAAATGATATTGGAATAGCCAGGAACGGATCGTTGGATCATATCCGGGAAGACTTCAGCTACCCGTTCATCAAAGGTCCAGTCACCCAGACTGGCGATAGGCGCAGAAAAAAGCGTGTCGCGGTGAGACATAACGTAAAAATCCGGGAAAAATAAAGTGGCGTATTGTGCGCTAATGCAGGGAGAAAACCAACTCCCAGGGCATATACCAAAGATTCGCCAGCACCATTAGCAACAGCGAACACCAGGTCGCGCTCATGCCTGAACGGCGCCAGCGGAAAAGCCGGTGATGGAATCCGTAATAATGCATCAATCGTCCGGCAATCAAAATCAGCCCGCAAATATGCACCATCCACGTTTCTGCGCCGTTCATTTCCATAAATAACAGCAGCACCAATGCGACGGGAATATATTCCACCGCATTACCGTGAATGCGGATAGCGCTTTGTAGTTCGCTAAAACCTCCGTCACCATATGCAACGCGGTATTGCATGCGCAGGCGAACGACGTCAAAGGAGAACTTAATTAACAATAACGCACCCAATACGGCATAAAGCGCGCTTACCATACAAACTCCCTTTTAAAATGGCTGATGGCATTGACTATGATAGGTGGCATTTTCAGAAAAGAGAAGATTGCTGTGGAATAGACGGAGCTGATCCGATCTCTGGCAGGGCGCTGCGTAAATTTGCCCATAGCGTATCGACAAGCTCCGGGGCCTGCGCGATATCCGGGGTATGTAAAAACAGATACGGCGTTGTGGTTTGTTGCCATTGCGACAGCTTGGTCAGCCAGACGGCAAAAAGCGCGCTGTTTTGTGCCATATTATCGCTGCCGATAAAGCGTACCATCGGATGGTTTGCCGTCACCACTGCATGCACCGGAACCTTTGGCTTCTTGCGCTGGGCGTCACGTATCGCTTCAGTATGTGGTATTGCGGCATGTACCGGTCGACTGTCCAGAATCACCCGATTTACCCTGCGCTCATGTAGGCCTCGATTGAATCGTTGCTCTGTTTCGCCTTTGGCAAAGAAGTCCGGATGGCGAACTTCCACACCGTAGGTAAAGGATTTGGGGAGCGCATCGAGAAACTGCCACAAGGCTGGCAGGTCGTGCGGGCCAAAAGTTGCGGGTAATTGCAGCCAGTATTGCCCAATGCGTGATTCAAGTGGCGACATGCGCGTGAAAAACTCTTGTACCAGGTCATCGCAATTACGCAGCGCGGCCTGATGCGAAATGGTGGCCGGAAACTTAAAACAAAATCGAAACGCATCGGTAGTCTGCGCATGCCAGCGGGCCACAATGTCGGCTTTTGGCAGCGCGTACAGCGTGGTATTGCCCTCCACACAGTTAAAGTGGCGGGCATACTCTTCAAGGCTGGTGATCCCCAGACGCACCCATTTGGGATGCGCCCACTGGGGTAAACCGATATAAATCATAGCGCTTGCAGGATCTCGTCCACGCTGCGTACGCGTGCGATACGCGGGAAAATATGCGTCATGCTGCCCTGATGTTGCTCAGCGCTGGCGGCACTACAGGCGTTTTCTGCAACGATCAGATTAAAACCCAGCTCCCACGCATTTCGCGCCGTTGACTCCACGCCAATATTTGTGGAGATTCCGCACAGGACGATGGTCTCGATGCCCCGACGACGCAGTTGTAATTCCAGATCGGTGCCGTAGAAAGCTCCCCACTGGCGTTTGGTCACTTCGAGGTCGCTGGCGCATTTACCCAGAGCGCTCGGGTAATTCCACCAGTTTTCGGGTAACGCTTTGGCCGGAGCGTGAGCATCAACTGGCTGTTTCAGCGCTTCGGCATAATCGTCAGACCAGCCGACGCGCACCATTACCACCGGGGAACCGTGGGCACGGAATTTTTCCGCCAACTGCGCGGCGCGGGCAACCACGTCGTTTGCCGAGTATGGGCCGCCAGCGAAAGGCAGGATACCTTCCTGTAGATCAATAACAACAAGAGCGGTTGTTTTTGCGTTCAGTTCCAGCATGATCACTCCAGTAAAAAAAGAATTCCGTTACACCTTAATCGCGAATCAGTGTGAAAGGGACGACAATTTTTGTTATTTTTTGTGAGATTACGCAATGCCCGTCCAGGAAACAGGCGTACAGTCAGTACCGGACTTATCGTGCGGCAGAATTTCCAGTATAATAGCCGCCTTTTTTCATTCAGTTGTGACATTCAGCTAAAGCTGCGACTTCGTCACCTGCGAGACAGGTGACAATCCGCCTGCGGCAAAGTTAAGGGATATCTCATGCGTACAGAATATTGCGGACAGCTACGTCTGTCCCACGAGGGGCAGCAGGTGACTCTGTGTGGTTGGGTCAACCGTCGTCGTGATCTTGGTAGCCTGATCTTTATCGATATGCGCGACCGCGAAGGTATCGTGCAGGTATTTTTCGATCCGGACCGTGCGGATGCGTTAAAGCTGGCCTCCGAACTGCGTAATGAGTTCTGTATCCAGGTTACGGGCACCGTGCGTGCGCGTGACGCGAAAAACGTCAACGCCGATATGGCGACTGGCGAAATTGAAGTGCTGGCCTCCGATCTGACCATCATCAACCGTTCAGACTCGCTGCCGCTGGACTCTAACCACGTAAACACCGAAGAAGCGCGACTGAAGTATCGCTACCTGGATCTGCGTCGCCCTGAAATGGCGCAGCGCCTGAAAACGCGTGCCAAAATTACCAGCCTGGTGCGTCGTTTTATGGACGATCACGGCTTCCTCGACATCGAAACTCCGATGCTGACCAAAGCTACGCCGGAAGGCGCGCGCGATTACCTGGTTCCTTCTCGTGTTCATAAAGGTAAGTTCTACGCGCTGCCGCAGTCTCCTCAGCTGTTTAAACAGCTGCTGATGATGTCCGGTTTTGACCGCTACTATCAGATCGTAAAATGCTTCCGTGATGAAGACTTACGTGCTGACCGTCAGCCTGAATTTACTCAGATCGATGTTGAGACTTCCTTCATGACCGCGCCGCAGGTGCGTGAAGTGATGGAAGCGCTGGTGCGTAACCTGTGGCTGGAAGTTAAAGGTGTGGATCTGGGTGATTTCCCGATCATGACCTTTGCCGAAGCCGAGCGTCGTTACGGTTCTGATAAACCAGACCTGCGTAACCCGATGGAACTGGTTGACGTTGCCGATCTGGTGAAAGGCGTTGAGTTCGCCGTGTTCTCTGGTCCGGCGAACGATGCGAAAGGCCGCGTGGCTGCCCTGCGTGTACCGGGCGGTGCGAGCTTAAGCCGTAAGCAGATCGACGATTACGGTAACTTTATTAAGATTTACGGCGCGAAAGGTCTGGCTTACATCAAAGTCACCGAGCGTGCGAAAGGCCTGGAAGGCATCACCAGCCCGGTTGCTAAGTTCCTGAACGCAGAAATCGTAGATGCGATTCTGGAGCGTACTGGTGCGCAAGACGGCGACATGATTTTCTTCGGTGCCGACAACAAGAAAGTGGTTGCCGACGCGATGGGTGCGCTGCGTCTGAAACTGGGCAAAGACCTGAACATTACCGACGAAGCCAAATGGGCGCCGCTGTGGGTTATCGACTTCCCGATGTTTGAAGACGATGGTGAAGGCGGTCTGACCGCGATGCACCACCCGTTCACCGCGCCAAAAGACATGACTGCCGCTGAGCTGAAAGCTGCGCCGGAAGACGCGGTTGCCAACGCGTACGATATGGTCATCAACGGCTATGAAGTGGGCGGTGGTTCCGTGCGTATTCACAACGGTGATATGCAGCAGACGGTATTCGGCATTCTGGGCATTAACGAGCAAGAACAGCGCGAGAAGTTCGGCTTCCTGCTGGATGCGCTAAAATACGGTACACCGCCGCATGCGGGCCTGGCGTTTGGTCTGGATCGCTTAACTATGCTGCTGACCGGTACTGACAACATTCGTGACGTTATTGCCTTCCCGAAAACTACGGCTGCAGCGTGTCTGATGACTGAAGCGCCAAGCTTTGCCAACGAAGCCGCGCTGGCGGAACTGAGCATTCAGGTTGTTAAGAAGGCTGAGAATAACTGATATGAGATACAAACAGCCTGTCTCGGTGTTAGTCGTGATTTATGCAAAGGACACCGGGAGAGTGCTGATGTTACAGCGACGCGACGATCCTGATTTCTGGCAGTCGGTCACCGGCAGCCTTGAAGAGGGTGAAACCGCGTCGCAAGCCGCGATGCGCGAAGTAAAGGAAGAGGTCGCCATTGATGTTGCGACTGAGCAACTGACCTTAATTGACTGTCAGCGCACGGTGGAATTTGAGATTTTTAGCCATTTACGTCATCGCTATGCGCCGGGAATTGAGCGTAATACTGAATCCTGGTTTTGCCTGGCACTTCCCTCTGAACGAGAGATCGTGTTCACCGAACATCTGACCTACCGTTGGGTTAATGCGCACGAAGCCGCGCAGTTAACCAAGTCGTGGAGTAACCGGCAGGCGATTGAAGAGTTTGTAATTAACGTCGCCTGAGAAGGCGCGCTTTTTGGAGAGATTATTTATGGCAGGTCATAGTAAATGGGCCAACACCAGACATCGTAAAGCAGCGCAGGATGCTAAACGCGGTAAAATTTTCACCAAAATCATTCGTGAGCTGGTGACGGCAGCCAAACTGGGCGGCGGCGATCCGGATGCTAACCCACGTCTGCGCGCCGCGGTTGATAAAGCGCTGGCAAATAACATGACCCGTGACACCCTGAACCGTGCAATCGCGCGTGGTGTTGGTGGCGACGATGATGCGAACATGGAAACCATCATCTATGAAGGTTACGGTCCTGGCGGAACAGCCGTTATGATTGAGTGTCTGTCTGACAACCGTAACCGTACCGTTGCGGAAGTGCGTCACGCATTCACTAAAACGGGCGGCAACCTCGGTACCGACGGTTCCGTAGCTTACCTGTTCAGCAAAAAAGGCGTGATCTCTTTTGAACAAGGCGACGAAGACGCCATTATGGAAGCGGCACTGGAAGCGGGCGCTGAAGACGTTGTGACCTTCGACGACGGCGCGATTGACGTTTACACCGCGTGGGAAGAGATGGGCAAAGTGCGTGATGCGCTGGAAGCGGCTGGTCTGAAAGCGGACGCGGCTGAAGTGTCTATGATCCCCTCCACCAAAGCGGATATGGATGCAGAAACGGCACCGAAGCTGATGCGTCTGATCGATATGCTGGAAGACTGCGACGACGTGCAGGAAGTTTACCACAACGGCGAAATCTCCGATGAGGTTGCTGCAACGCTCGAATGATGTGGTTAAGCCATAAACTAACAGGAGATGCGTGATGTCTATCATTCTCGGCATTGACCCGGGGTCGCGCATCACCGGTTATGGCGTAATCCGTCAGGTCGGCAGACAGCTGACCTACCTCGGTAGCGGCTGCATTCGCACCAAAGTCGACGATCTTCCATCACGTCTGAAGTTGATTTATGCGGGCGTGACGGAAATCATCACCCAGTTCCAGCCCGACTATTTTGCCATTGAGCAGGTCTTTATGGCGAAGAATGCCGACTCGGCGCTAAAGTTGGGGCAGGCGCGCGGCGTGGCAATCGTTGCGGCTACCAATCAGGATCTTCCGGTCTTTGAATACGCGGCCCGCCAGGTAAAACAGACCGTGGTGGGTATCGGCAGCGCGGAAAAAAGCCAGGTTCAGCATATGGTACGCACGCTGCTAAAACTCCCGGCAAATCCGCAGGCGGATGCCGCGGATGCGCTGGCGATTGCTATTACCCATTGCCACGTCAGCCAGAACGCCATGCAAATGAGCGAGTCGCGGCTGAATCTGGCGCGAGGTCGGTTACGTTAGTGACAAATGAGGCTGGATATCTATCCAGCCTTTTTTTATGATAGCGCATTACCTTTTAGCCCTTAACGCAGGAGCGTCACGTGATAGGCAGACTCAGAGGCATCATTCTTGAAAAACAACCCCCGCTGGTCCTTCTGGAAACCGGCGGAGTAGGCTATGAAGTCCATATGCCGATGACCTGTTTCTACGAGTTGCCGGAAGCCGGGCAGGAAGCGATTATCTTCACCCATTTTGTGGTACGTGAAGACGCTCAACTACTATATGGTTTTAACAACAAACAAGAACGCACGCTGTTTAAAGAGTTAATCAAAACCAATGGCGTCGGGCCGAAGCTGGCGCTGGCGATCCTCTCCGGTATGTCTGCACAGCAGTTCGTTAATGCCGTTGAGCGCGAAGAGCTTGGCGCGCTGGTGAAATTACCGGGCATAGGTAAGAAAACCGCAGAGCGTTTGATTGTGGAAATGAAAGACCGCTTTAAAGGCCTGCATGGCGATCTCTTCACGCCGGCGGCGGATCTGGTCCTGACCTCTCCGGCCAGTCCTGCAACGGATGACGCCGAGCAGGAAGCGGTTGCTGCGCTGGTGGCGTTAGGCTATAAACCACAGGAAGCCAGCCGCATGGTGAGCAAAATTGCTCGCCCTGATGCCAGCAGTGAAACCCTGATTCGTGAAGCGCTTCGCGCGGCATTGTGAGGTAAAGGATGATTGAAGCAGATCGCCTGATTTCGGCTGTCAGCACGACCCCTGAAGATCTGGTGGATCGCGCGATCCGCCCCAAATTGCTGGAAGAGTATATTGGCCAGCCTCAGGTGCGTTCGCAAATGGAGATTTTTATCCAGGCGGCGAAGCTGCGCGGTGAAGCCCTCGATCACCTGCTGATTTTCGGTCCTCCAGGTCTCGGTAAAACCACGCTTGCCAATATTGTTGCCAATGAAATGGGCGTTAATCTGCGCACCACTTCCGGTCCGGTACTGGAAAAAGCGGGCGATCTGGCGGCAATGCTCACCAACCTTGAACCGCACGATGTGCTGTTTATCGATGAAATCCATCGCCTGTCACCGGTGGTGGAAGAGGTGCTGTATCCGGCGATGGAAGATTATCAGCTGGATATCATGATTGGCGAAGGACCAGCCGCACGTTCGATTAAGATCGATCTGCCGCCGTTTACCCTGATCGGGGCGACGACGCGCGCCGGTTCGTTAACGTCTCCGCTGCGTGACCGCTTCGGTATTGTACAGCGCCTGGAATTCTATCAGGTGGCAGACCTGCAGCACATTGTTGGACGCAGCGCCCGCTTTATGGGACTGGAAATGAGCGATGAAGGCGCATTGGAAGTGGCACGCCGCGCCCGTGGTACGCCGCGTATCGCCAACCGTTTATTACGCCGGGTGCGCGACTTCTCCGAAGTGAAGCATGACGGCACAATTTCAGCAGATATTGCCGCTCAGGCACTGGATATGCTCAATGTGGATGCGGAAGGATTCGATTATATGGACCGTAAGCTGCTGCTGGCGGTTATCGATAAATTCTTCGGCGGACCGGTAGGACTGGATAACCTGGCGGCGGCGATTGGGGAAGAGCGTGAAACCATTGAGGACGTGCTGGAGCCGTATCTGATTCAGCAAGGTTTTCTGCAGCGAACTCCGCGCGGACGTATGGCAACGGTGCGGGCGTGGAACCACTTTGGCATTACACCGCCGGAAATGCCATAAGATCCAATAATCCCTAATGGCGCTACGCCTGGCAGGCCTACGATATGATGCAGGCCTGACAGGCGTAAAACAGATTACTTCAGTTCATCAACCATGGTGACGGCGCGACCAATGTAATTGGCCGGCGTCATTGCTTTCAGGCGTGTTTTCTCGTCTTCAGGCAGCGCCAGACCGTCGATAAACTGCTTCATACCTTCGGCGTCAACGCGTTTGCCGCGGGTCAGTTCCTTCAGCTTCTCGTATGGCTTTTCAATGCCATAGCGACGCATCACGGTCTGGATCGGCTCTGCCAGCACTTCCCAGTTATGATCCAGTTCATCCAGCAGATGATCGCGGTTCACTTCCAGTTTGCTCACACCTTTCAGCGTGGACTGATAAGCGATCAGCGCATAGCCAATCCCCACGCCCAGGTTACGCAGAACGGTAGAGTCCGTCAGATCGCGCTGCCAGCGGGAGACCGGCAGTTTGCTCGCCAGATGCTGCAGAACCGCGTTAGACAGGCCCAGGTTACCCTCGGAGTTTTCGAAATCGATTGGGTTCACCTTGTGCGGCATGGTGGAGGAACCAATTTCACCCGCGATGGTTTTCTGTTTGAAATGGTTCAGCGCCACGTAACCCCAGACATCGCGGTCGAAGTCGATCAGGATAGTGTTGAAACGGGCGATGCAATCAAACAGCTCGGCAATGTAGTCGTGCGGCTCAATCTGCGTGGTGTACGGGTTCCACTGGATGCCCAGCGAGGTGACAAATTCTTCGCTGAACTGATGCCAGTCCACTTCCGGATAAGCGGCGATGTGGGCGTTATAGTTACCGACTGCACCGTTGATTTTGCCGAGAATTTCGACCTGATTGAGCTGGCGGTACTGACGCTCCATACGGTAAGCCACGTTAGCCATTTCTTTGCCCAGCGTAGACGGGGTGGCTGGCTGACCGTGGGTACGGGAGAGCAGAGGAATATCGCGATACTGTACGGACAAATCTTTCACCGCGTCGATAAGCTTGCGCCAGTACGGCAGAACTACTTCGTCACGGGCGGTTTTCAGCATCAGCGCGTGAGACAGGTTGTTGATGTCTTCTGAGGTACACGCGAAGTGGATGAACTCGGAAACAGCGTGCAGTTCCGGGATATCCGCCACTTTCTCTTTCAGGAAATACTCAACTGCCTTCACGTCATGGTTGGTCGTACGCTCAATGGTTTTGATACGCGCAGCATCTTCTTCATTGAAGTTAGCGACAATCGCATCAAGGAAACCGATTGCGTCGGCAGCAAAAGCAGGAACTTCCTTGATCGCTGCGTGCGCGGCCAGTTTTTGCAGCCAGCGTACTTCAACTTGTACACGGAATTTCAGCAAACCGTATTCGCTGAAAATCCCGCGCAGCGCGCTGACTTTATCGCCGTAGCGTCCATCGACAGGGGAAACGGCGGTCAGTGAGGATAATTCCATAGATCACAACTCCGGGGTTAAATGAGCAAGAATTTGTTTAGCCTGAGTCGTCAGGCGATTACGAGAAAACATGAGTTGCAGACGGCCTCCACCAACCTGATGCCAGAGCACGGCAGCGCGAATGCCAGCCAGCAGGGAAGCGCGTACTTTAGCCTGAACCTGTGGGCTCTGAAGGATGGCCGGGGAGCCCGTAACCTGAATACGTGGGCCGAGTGGGCTGATGACGTCAACATAAATGCCTGCCATCGCACTCATCAACGTTTCTGACTGCAAATCAAAATGGTCCAGTTGGCGCTGCAAGCCGTTGATGCGGTCTCCCAGCGTGTCCATAGCGCCTTTAGCGGCTGACAGCTTACGCTCCAGCACCATCAGGCTTAACGTGTAGCGGGTGAGTTCCGCGTTCAGCCCCTGACGACTGCTGGCGTTGAGCACGCCGAGCATCGTTTCCAGACCTAAACGCAGGTTGGCCTCGCTACCGCCAAACACGCCCAGCGTAGAGCTGGGATTCATGTCGATGACACTGTTCAGTGAAACGTGCAATGCATCGGCATCACAATGCCCCTGGTGCGCCAGTTCCTGCACCAGGCGTGCCGACTGACAAATGCCTGCCAGAGCGAGGGTGATGTCATAATAATTCTTTGCCACGTTCACTGCTTCCTTGTATTAGATGTGTAAGTAATTATACAGGCAGAGGCAATCGTTGTTCGATAATGCCGCCGCCGAGGCACACTTCGCCATTGTAAAAGACAGCCGACTGACCCGGCGTTACCGCCGCGACTGGCTCGTCGAAAATGACTTCAATACGCTCAGCATCCAGCGCCTTAACGGTGCACGGAATGTCGGTCTGACGATAGCGGGTTTTCACCGTGCAGCGCATTGTGCCGGTGAACGGTTCGCGATCGACCCAGTGCAGCTGTTGCGCCACCAGGCCAACGGACATCAGACGCGGGTGTTCATGACCCTGAGCAACAACCAGAATGTTGTTCTCGACATCTTTATCCACCACGTACCACGGATCTTCAGTGCCTTCTTTCGTCCCGCCAATGCCCAGACCTTTACGCTGACCCAGCGTGTGGTACATCAGCCCCTGATGTTGGCCAATCTCTTCGCCATCAACGGTGATGATTTTGCCAGGCTGAGCCGGCAGGTAACGACCGAGAAACTCGCGGAACTTACGTTCGCCGATGAAGCAGATACCGGTTGAGTCTTTTTTCTTGGCCGTAATCAGACCGAGATCTTCGGCAATTTTACGCACCTGCGGTTTTTCCAGTTCGCCGACCGGGAACAGGCTTTGCGCGATTTGTTCATGACCGAGCGTGTAGAGGAAATAGCTCTGGTCTTTATTGCCATCGAGTCCACGCAGCAGGCGGCTTTTGCCGTCGACGTCGGCGCGGCGCACGTAGTGACCAGTGGCGATATAATCGGCACCTAAATCTTCGGCGGCAAACTCGAGGAAGGCTTTAAACTTGATTTCTTTATTGCACAGAATATCGGGGTTTGGCGTACGGCCCGCTTTGTACTCTTCAAGGAACAGTTCAAAGACGTTGTCCCAGTATTCTGCGGCAAAGTTGACGGTATGCAGTTCAATGCCGAGTTTGTCACAGACAGCCTGCGCATCTGCAAGATCGGCGGCCGCTGTGCAATATTCCTCGCCATCGTCCTCTTCCCAGTTCTTCATGAACAGGCCTTCTACCTGATAACCCTGTTGTTGCAACAGCCAGGCAGAAACGGAGGAATCGACACCGCCGGACATGCCGACGATCACTTTTTTTGGGCTTTCAGACATAGGAATACTCACGACATTGAACTTCAAGGCGGCATATTCTAGCACGCAGCCCCTTACTTGACACCCTCTGTAAACGGCCAGTTAAATTCGCCGATCATCGCCAGCGGGTAGCGCTGTCCGCTCTGATAGCAACGAATACTTTCCGCAACCAACGGCGAACGCAGATTTGGCGCTGAGAGAACCTCTTCTGCGCTGACCCAGCGACAGCAATCTATATCGCTGTCATGAGGTTCAGTAGCGCACATATTGGCAAGCTCGATAGAAAACAGAAAACGTAAAAATGGCGTTTTGTCCGGCGCAATCCATTGATGCATCCGGATGAAGTGCTGCGGCTGCGCTTTGATGCCCGTCTCTTCCCACAGTTCGCGAGCGGCGGCTTGCACCAGGGTTTCATCCGCTTCCAGATGTCCTGCAGGTTGATTCCACAGGGCTTTGCCATTGATTGTTTCCTCAACGACTAAGAACTTATCTTCTGCATGCACAATGCAGGCGACCGTGACGTGCGGTTTGAACATACCTGTTCCTTATTCAGTTAGTTGCATCCCGCCATTGACCGTTGGCGAGATTTTCCAGCGTGTAATCTCCCATGGCATAGCGGATGAGGCGCAGCGTCGGGAATCCAACATGCGCTGTCATACGACGAACCTGGCGGTTGCGGCCTTCATATAAAGTAACTTTCAGCCAACTGGTGGGGATATTTTTCCGTTCCCGAATAGGCGGGTTTCTCGGCCACAGCCAGGTGGGTTCCTCTACTATTTCAATACCTGCGGGCAGCGTGGGACCATCATTGAGCGTCACCCCGGTACGCAGCGCATCCAGCGCTTCTGCTGTCGGCTCGCCTTCGATCTGGACGTAATAGATTTTCCCCGTGCGCTTGCCGGGTTGCGTTAACCGCGCCTGCAGCGCGCCGTCATTGGTCAGCACCAAAAGTCCTTCGCTGTCCCGGTCGAGTCGGCCCGCAGCATAGATTCCCGGCACGGGAATAAAATCTTTTAACGTGCTTCTGCCCGCCTCGTCAGTAAATTGTGGCAAAACATCGTAGGGTTTATTGAACAAAACCACGCGTTTTGGTTGGTTTTCTTTACGCTGTTTGGTGACTTGTCGTGAGCTGAATCGCTCAACCCGGTGATTTCTAAAAGAAGTTTTTTGCATGGTATTTTCAGATTATATCAATTGCCGCATTATAGCCTAAGAACGAGTGTCTTTCATGGCGACGAACATTAGGGTAGTATTGACATGCTCATTACAAAACATTAACAAAAATTGCTCTAACGCATTCGTGCAGCAGGACGCAAACGCACATGCAGCGCGATGACAGACGAGCAGAACCAGAAGCGCTCGAAGGAGAGGTGAATGGAAAGCAAAGTAGTTGTTCCGGCGGAAGGTAAGAAGATCACCCTGCAAAACGGCAAACTCAACGTTCCTGAAAATCCGATTATCCCGTTCATTGAAGGCGACGGTATCGGCGTTGATGTAACCCCACCGATGATCAAAGTTGTCGATGCTGCTGTCGAGAAAGCCTATAAAGGCGAGCGTAAAATCTCTTGGATGGAAATCTTCACCGGCGAGAAATCCACTCAGGTTTATGGCCAGGACGTCTGGCTGCCTGCTGAAACCCTTGATCTGATTCGTGAATATCGTGTTGCCATCAAAGGCCCACTGACCACCCCAGTTGGCGGCGGTATTCGCTCTCTGAACGTTGCCCTGCGTCAGGAACTTGACCTGTATGTCTGCCTGCGCCCGGTGCGTTATTACCAGGGCACGCCTAGCCCGGTTAAGCACCCTGAACTGACCGACATGGTCATCTTCCGTGAAAACTCCGAAGATATCTACGCAGGTATCGAATGGAAAGCGGACTCTGCAGATGCCGAGAAAGTGATTAAATTCCTGCGCGAAGAAATGGGCGTGAAGAAAATCCGCTTCCCGGAGCATTGCGGTATTGGTATCAAACCGTGTTCTGAAGAAGGGACTAAACGTCTGGTTCGTGCGGCGATCGAATACGCCATCGCTAACGATCGTGATTCTGTTACCCTGGTACACAAAGGTAACATCATGAAATTCACCGAAGGCGCGTTCAAAGACTGGGGCTACCAGTTAGCGCGTGAAGAATTCGGTGGTGAACTGATCGACGGCGGTCCTTGGGTGAAAATCAAGAACCCGAAAACCGGTAAAGAGATCGTGGTTAAGGATGTTATCGCCGATGCGTTCCTGCAACAGATCCTGCTGCGTCCGGCTGAATATGATGTGATTGCCTGTATGAACCTGAACGGCGACTACATCTCCGATGCGCTGGCCGCACAGGTTGGTGGTATTGGTATCGCGCCGGGCGCGAACATCGGCGACGAATGTGCGCTGTTCGAAGCAACCCACGGTACTGCACCGAAGTATGCAGGTCAGGATAAAGTGAACCCAGGTTCCATTATTCTGTCCGCTGAAATGATGCTGCGCCACATGGGTTGGGTTGAAGCGGCTGACCTGATCGTTAAAGGTATGGAAGGCGCGATTAACGCGAAAACCGTAACCTATGACTTCGAACGTCTGATGGACGGCGCTAAGCTGCTGAAATGTAGCGAGTTTGGTGACGCGATCATCGAAAACATGTAACCCAGATTCTGGGTTGTGTGAAAACGGGAACCGAGAGGTTCCCGTTTTTTTATGCCTGAACTCGCGGTTGCGTAATACGTAAACCACTCACAATTGCTGCCAGCGAGGCCAGAATGCCAGCGGCTATCAGCGAGACGTGCGTTCCACTGTCGCCAAACTGGTTTAGCATCAGCGCGACCAGTGCGGCCCCGGTACTCTGACCCAGCAAGCGCGCCGTCCCCAGCATACCGCTCGCCCCACCGCTGCGTTCACGCGGCGCGGAGGTGATGATGGTGTGATTATTTGGGGACTGGAACAAGCCAAAGCCCGCGCCGCACAGAATCATCGGCCAGATGATATTAAAATCGGAGGGGGAAACGGGCAGCAGCACCAGCGAAAACAACCCGCTGGCCATCAACGCCATGCCCAGTGCGCCCAACAGCCCGGCGTGAACGCGTTCAATCAGATATCCCGCCAGCGGTGCCATCACCATGGTTGCCAGCGGCCATGGCGTCAACAGCAGGCCTGTTTCGACCTCGCTGCGTCCGAGCACCGTTTGCATAAAGAAGGGCAGGGAAACCAATGCCAGCATTTGTGCGCAGAATGAACATATCGAGGTACAAATCGAGAGTGAAAACAGTGGAATGCGTAACAGGTCAACCGGCAGTAACGGCACCTCCAGCGCGAGCTGGCGTCGGATAAAGAAAAAACCCACCACCATAAGCGCCACAAGCTCGGCACCAATCAGTTTTAGCGACTGTCCTTGTGCAAAGCCGCTGAGCGCCGTAATTAACAAGCCAAACGTTAAGGCATTCATTACCGCACTGGGCAGGTCAAAGCGTGGTTTAGTGCCGCGGGACGCATTGGCTGGCAAAAAACGCATCGCCAGCAACAGGGCAACTATTCCCAGCGGGACGTTAATCAGAAACAGCCATTTCCAGGAGGCAATAGAAAGAATTGCTGCGGCAATGGTCGGACCCGCAGCCGAGGAGACTGCGACGATAAAAGAGTTAATCCCCATCCCCCGCCCAAGCTGACGCTGGGGATAAATAAGTCGGATCAATGCCGTATTCACGCTCATTAGCGCCGCACCGCCAAAACCCTGGGCGACGCGAGCCAGCGTCAGCATGTGCAACGAATCTGACAAGGCACAAAATAGCGATGCAAGCAGGAACACGACCAGGCCACACTTATAAATGCGCCGGTAACCGAACATATCGCCTAAAAAAGAGAGGGACAGGAGCGAAACGACGATCGCGATTTGATAGGCGTTCACAATCCAGATTGAGCTGGCAGGTGAGGCCTGAAGATCGGCGGCGATAGTTGGCAGGGCCACGTTCGCTATTGCACCGTCGAGTACTGCCATAGAAATGCCAATAACAATGGTTAAAATTGCGCCATATCGCTGGGGCAATGGCAGACCATCGGCCTGAATTTTTTCCATAGAAAGTCGATATTTGTGGAATTTATGATGAGAGTAATAATTTTAGCATTGATATTCAGGTGTTAGGTCGCAGATTTGTAACTAAGTGAGCAAAGAGCGATTGCGAGGGTTGGTACGTGAAATTATAATAAAAACCGGTTCTGATTTTTATAAAACACTCGAAAGGGGTGATAAATGGCAATCGCAGATCTGGATAAGCAACCCGATTCTGTATCTTCCGTGCTGAAAGTTTTTGGCATTCTGCAGGCGCTGGGTGAAGAGCGCGAAATTGGTATTACCGAGTTGTCGCAACGCGTCATGATGTCGAAAAGCACCGTTTATCGTTTTTTGCAGACCATGAAAACGCTGGGTTATGTGGCACAGGAAGGGGAGTCTGAGAAATACTCACTGACCCTGAAATTATTCGAGCTGGGCGCGCGCGCGTTGCAAAACGTCGATCTTATCCGTAGCGCTGACATTCAGATGCGCGAACTTTCGCGCCTGACCAAAGAGACTGTACACCTCGGTGCGCTGGATGAAGACAGCATCGTCTACATTCACAAAATCGACTCTATGTACAATCTGCGCATGTATTCCCGCGTTGGTCGTCGTAATCCGCTGTACAGTACAGCTATCGGTAAAGTTCTGCTGGCATGGCGTGACCGCGATGAAGTGAAGCAGATTCTGGATGGCATTGAGTACAAACGCAGCACCGATCGTACCATTACGAATACTGATGAATTACTGCTACTGCTGGATAAAGTACGTGAGCAGGGTTACGGCGAAGATAACGAAGAACAGGAAGAAGGCCTGCGCTGCATCGGCGTACCGGTGTTTGACCGTTTCGGCGTGGTTATTGCGGGGTTGAGTATTTCATTCCCAACGCTGCGTTTCTCAGAAGAGCGTTTACACGAGTATGTGGCAATGCTGCATACGGCAGCGCGCAAGATTTCAGAACAAATGGGCTATAACGACTATCCGTTCTAATCTGACGTAATCGCGAATGTAAAAAACCCCAGGTATTTTGTACCTGGGGTTTTTTATGAACAGTCATAACGTTACCTGGCGTAAATAACGTATCGAATGTAATGTTGCATTATTAGCCGTTATCGATAATGACCGTGCTTTTCCTTAACAGGGGACAATCCGACAGGCCAATGATACCGCTACTGGTGTGGACGTACTGTGCCGTGCTGGTTCCACGGGCAGTCAGATATTGGCATTGCAGACCCAGACCGGCAGCATTCTCCTTACTTCCAATCAAAATTCCATAGCCGCTCAATAATAAACCGATCCAAACCAGAGCTAACAACACAATAGCGCGGATAATCAGACGCATTACAACCTCTTATCTTTTCTCATTGTTATTAGATTAGCCTGTACACGGTATGAAACAAGTCAATCATTCCTAAAAAGATTGAATGCCTATACAGTTAACTCTGGGTTTAGGTAACGCATGATAATTTATAGACATAAGATGTGGAGTTGAAGAGTGGAGCTGGAGTGAAAAAAATTCGCTGGGTAGTGCTGATTGTTGTTGTACTGGTATGCATACTGATGTGGGCGCAGGTGTTCAACATCATGTGCGATCAGGACGTACAATTTTTCAGCGGTATTTGTGCCTTCAATAAATTTATTCCCTGGTAAGCGCATTTTCGCAACAGTTGATTACCTTCTTGTGCGGCAGTGGTAAACTACGCTGTCTACATTGAGGTGGTAAAATGAACGAAGTTTTGAATTCTGGCGCGTTGAGTTTTGCGCCTTTAGCGGTATCGGTGGTGGTTCTGATTGTTGGGCTTGTTCTTTGGTTTTTTATCAATCGGGCAAGTTCGCGTACTAACGAGCAGATTGAGCTGCTTGAGGCATTGTTAGATCAGCAAAAAAGACAGAACGCTTTGTTACGTCGCCTTTGCGAAGCTAACGAACCCGAGAAAGCAGCAGAGCCTACTGCACTGCCCATTAAGGATGAAGACGATGACATCATCCGCCTGGTAGCTGAGCGGTAAAAAAGGTATGGCAGGATGAGGAACGGCTGTTGTTGTTCTCAGTTGCTTCATCCTGTCGTCAGCGCGTCAGATTATTTTCTTCTGTCCCCGTCGTGTAATTGGCGGCCGGGCAGTCATCTATTCTCAGTATTTTCAGATGCTCCGCCTAATTAATATCTTATCCCCAGTCTGATATAAATATAATCTTCCATACGTAAAAAATATGATTATGTCATTTTTGTGATAACGATCGTTTTATTAACAGCGAAACGTTTCTCTTACTTTTTTTGTGCCTTGTCATCATTCTTTCATTATTTTGGTGCAAAACCAGAAGGCGGATCTCATTTTTACGCTTGTGACATTTTATGCATTACTAAGCATAAAAAATGATATCTGGCAGAACCCGTAACAGATAACCTGGAACAACTGAAGCTATTGAGCTATGGTAGAAATATCCCGGCTATGGCGCAAGTCAGGCGGGGATAGGGGAGAGAGGCGAGAATATAATTCTACTCGATCTGGCGCATAACTGTGCAGTTGCTGTTTGATGGACGACGGGATTTGTGCGACCGATCGAGACACGTTTAAAAATGGCTTGCCATTATTAACGTTGTATGTGATAACACGTTTTGGGTTAAACGAGGTACAGTTCTGTTTATGTGTGGCATTTTCAGTAAAGAAGTCCTGAGTAAACACGTTGACGTTGAATACCGCTTCTCTGCCGAACCTTATATTAGTGCCTCAAGCAGTAATGTCTCAGTTTTATCTATGTTATGCCCGCGGGCGAAGAAAATACTCTAAGGAATTTTGCAAATGGCAAAGATTAAAGGTCAAGTTAAGTGGTTCAACGAGTCTAAAGGTTTTGGTTTCATTACTCCGGCTGATGGCAGCAAAGACGTGTTCGTACACTTCTCCGCTATCCAGGGTAACGGCTTCAAAACTCTGGCTGAAGGCCAGAACGTTGAGTTCGAAATTCAGGACGGCCAGAAAGGTCCGGCTGCTGTTAACGTAACAGCTATCTGATCGACACCACTGATTTGAAGCGCTTTTGCGCATCCATCTCAGATATAAAGCCTCGCTTATGCGGGGCTTTTTAATTCTAATTACGTCAAAATATTACTGAATGCCCATCCATTAGCGCTTTGTTGCAAAGGCGTGAGGTTCGTAGCATAGTTTTCCCCGCTTTCTTGCGGCATTTCCCGTTAAATCAGACACCTGAAAAACTATCTTGTTGGAGATCGGGTGAAAAAGAAAAACGACGGCGATGCGCGCAATTTTACTCCCGTACGTTTTGCCCTGCTTTGTGTGGCAATATTATTGAGCCTTGGATTGCTGCTGGGGCGGGTTGCGTGGTTGCAAATTGTCACGCCGACGAATCTGGTAAAACAGGAAGACATGCGTTCCTTACGCGAGGTGTCCATCGCTTCGCCACGCGGAATGATAACCGACAGAGAAGGGCGACCGCTGGCGGTAAGCGTTCCGGTTAACGCCGTCTGGGCCGATCCGAAGACGATTATCAGCAAGGGTGGTGTTGGCTATAACGAACGTTGGCAGGCGTTAGCGAAGACGCTGCATATTTCGCTCAGCACGCTGGCTGAACGCGTTAACAGCAATCCAGCCGGGCGGTTTATCTATCTGGCGCGCCAGATCTCTCCTCAGCAGGCAGAATGGGTCGATAAACTGGATCTGCCGGGAATCAACCTGCGTGAAGAGTCCCGCCGCTTTTATCCCGCCGGACATGTTGCGGCCAATCTGATTGGTTTCACCAACATTGACGGTCAGGGGATTGAAGGGCTGGAGAAAAGCTTCAATAGCCAGTTGATGGGCAAACCCGGCTCCCGCCTGGTACGGAAAGACAAATTTGGCCATGTCATCGAAAATATCACGGAAGTGATGCCGGTGCCGGCGCATGAATTACAGCTCAGCATTGATGAGCGTTTGCAGACGGTTACTGAAGACGCGCTGGACAATGCCGTGACATGGAATAAAGCGGAATCAGGGGCCGCAGTGCTGGTCAACATTGCCACCGGCGAAATACTCTCCATGGCAAGCTTTCCCGATTTCAATCCCAATAACCGTGATGGCGCGGTACTGGATGATTTTCGTAATCGTGCGATTAGCGATACCTTTGAACCCGGTTCAACCGTAAAACCACTGGTGATTATGACCGCTCTGCAGCAGGGGATAGTACAGCCTGACAGTGTGATTGATACTCATCCTTTTATTGTTGATGGGCATCGCATCCGCGACGTCGGATTTTACCCGGAGCTATCGCTGACCGGGATTTTGCAGAAATCGAGCGATACCGGCGTGTCACACCTTTCGCTGGCGATGCCGGTACAGAAATTACTGAATACCTATAAAAGCTTTGGCTTTGGCGATCCAACCGGACTGGGTTTAACCGGGGAAAGTCGCGGATTAATGCCTCAACGCCGCTACTGGAGCGATCTGGACCGGGCAACCTTCGCATTTGGTTATGGATTAATGGTGACGCCGCTCCAGCTGGCGCATGTATATGCCACCATCGGCAGTTTTGGTATCTATCGACCCCTTTCTATTACGCGTATCGATCCGCCGGTAATAGGTACGCGAGTGATGCCGGAGGCGTTGGTTCACCAGGTTGAACATATGATGGAAAGCGTCGCGCTACCCGGCGGCGGGGGAACCAAGGCCGCGGTCAGAGATTATCGCGTCGCGGTTAAGACCGGAACGGCAAAGAAAATTGGCGATGACGGCAAATATGTCGATAAATATGTGGCCTATACGGCGGGCGTTGCGCCAGCAAGCGACCCAAAGTTCGCGCTGGTTGTGGTTATAAATAACCCGCAAAACGGTGCTTATTATGGGGGGGCAGTCTCCGCGCCTGTATTCAGCCAGATAATGGGCGATGTCCTGCGTCTGGAAAACGTAAAGCCGGACGGTATGCCTCCCGGCTCCGATCATCTGCTGGTAATGCACGGCAGCAACGTATCCTCGCCGTCGCTGTAAGTTATTTTCCCAGGGCGCAATTCGCGTTACACTTGCGCCCTTAAGTCACCTGCCGGAGTTGTCATGTCGTTTTCCTGTCCTCTTTGCCACCAGCCTCTTACTCAAGCGAATAACAGTTTTGTCTGCCCTGGGCGGCACCAGTTTGACGTGGCGAAAGAAGGGTATGTCAACTTACTGCCGGTTCAGCACAAACGCTCGCGCGATCCGGGTGATAGCGCGGAGATGATGCAGGCGCGCCGGGCATTTCTCGATGCCGGACATTATCAGCCGCTGCGCGATGCAATTGTAGATGCGCTCACCCAGAGGTTGAGTTCAGAAGATGCGGCGATCCTGGATATTGGCTGTGGGGAAGGGTATTACACCCATGCGTTTGCTGATGCTCTGACGGGCTGTACAACCTTTGGTCTTGACGTCTCTAAAGTGGCGATTAAGGCCGCAGCCCGACGTTATCCGCAGGTGACCTTTTGCGTTGCCTCCAGCCATCGCCTGCCGTTTGCCGACGAGTCAATGGATGCCATCATCCGGATCTATGCTCCCTGTAAAGCGCCGGAGCTGGCTCGCGTGGTCAAACCGGGTGGCTGGGTTATTACCGCCACGCCGGGTCCGCGTCATTTAATGGAGCTGAAAGGGCTGATTTATGATGAGGTGCGTTTGCATGCGCCACACACTGAGCAACTGGACGGTTTTGTTCTGCAAGAGAGCCTTGCGCTGGGGTATCAGATGCAGCTCAAAGGTAGCGAGGCCGTTGCGTTACTGCAAATGACGCCGTTCGCCTGGCGGGCAAAGCCGGAAGTGTGGGAAACGTTAGCCGGAAAAACGACGTTTGACTGCCAGACAGACTTTAGTATTCATATCTGGCAGCGCCTGAATTAACCGTGGAAGTGTGCCCAGAGGATCTGGGCGCCAATACCTATCAGTACCACCCCGCCCAAAATTTCAGCTCGCTTGCCCAGCATCGGGCCAATGAAACGACCGATCATCATGCCGAGCGTGGACATAATCAACGTGGCACAGCCGATGGCCAGCGCTGTGGCAATAATGTTGACCTGCAGGAAAGCCAGACCCACCCCGACGGCCATTGCGTCGAGACTGGTTGCAATGGCGGTGGTGACCAGCAGCCAGAAGCCATGGCGGCGCTGTGGCTCTTCATCTTCATCCCTGTCGTCGCGAAAGCCTTCTATTATCATTCGTCCGCCTAAAAAGATCAGCAGAATGAAGGCGATCCAATGGTTCCACTCCAGTACAAATTTGCTGGCGAGCATACCCATGCCCCAGCCAATGAGCGGCGTAAGCGTTTCAACGGCGCCGAAAATAAGACCGGTGCGCAGTGCTTCAGAAAATTTGGGTTTATGCAGGGTGGCGCCTTTGCCAATTGATGCAGCGAAAGCATCCATCGACATGCCGAAAGCAAGAAGAACAGTAGCGGTGAGATTCATAACAGCGTCCTGACCGGGGTATCCATAAAACACATCACTGCCCCCAGTAACCATGCATACAGGCTGGAATCACTGTAAATACAGCGCCATTCAGGTATGCATTGCAGTTGATGTGCCTATGGTCTCGCCTGACTGAACCTGTAAGATCAGTCCGTACGCGCCACGTTTTTCAACGAGTATGTTGACACGTACATTTCCGGAGTCTGGAAATCGGCTACTCCCCAACGACGGGCGCAACCTTAACATATTTTGAGAATATAAAACAAGAAACGCAGAAATAATATTTGGCCTCTAATTGAAAACGATTTTCATTTAGATTTGTTTATAAATAAAACGTTAAAATAAATAACATTATGAGCGGTGGGATATAGCCTTAGCTATGTTTATTTTTGAATGGATATATAAAAAACATAGTTCAGGCTATATTTGTAACTTACTGATTTGAAATTAAAAGTTTATATATGTTTTCGAGATCGTCTATATTCCGTACGCGAATCAGTAATCTTCGATGTTCTAATTGCATCACCAGGACACCGTCTTCAGATAAATTCATCTCTTTAATCCGGTTATATTCAATCCAGACATTGGCGAAAAAAAAGCCTTTCTGTTTGAAGATGATTTTTGGCGTACGGATCCAAAACAGATACAGTCCCATCAATACCAGTGCACATAATAACCATGTAGTAAATTGCGCGCCGTGGCTGGTGATGTTGTTGTAGATAAGAATAGCAATCAAGCCAAGGAAGATAACGCTGTCGACTCTGCTACGAGGAAGCAGGGTGACAGACAACAAAGTGGGGCCATTACGGCGGGGCATGATGAACTGATCGTAAATGGCATACGCCAGCAGCGAAAAGATAAAAAGAACCAGCACCAGGTCCGTGATAGTCATGAATCCTCAACCCTCTAAATAGAAAAACCGGGGGCAAGCCCCCGGCGGTGTACAACAGTCTTACAGGCCGAGCAGTCCGACAGCGTAGCCCGCGATACCGATGACGAAGAAGCCAACGATGATCCACAGCGGGTTCACTTTTTTACGCAGCAGCCACATACAGGCGAAAGTTAACAGCAGAGGAACCAGACCCGGCATCAGCTGGTCAAGGATAGTCTGCACAGTGGTGACGCGAGTCTGACCATCCTGACCGGTGATGGTGGAAACCACCAGCGGGATGTTTACGTGCGTCCACTTGTTAACCAATGCCCCCATGACAAACAGGCCGAGGATTGACGCCCCCTCAGTCAGTTTCTGCAGGAAGCCGCCGCCCATATCTTTAACGATATCGATACCTTTACGGTAGCCGTATGCCACACCGTAGTAACGGGTTGCCAGACGAACCAGGTTAAACAGGATGAAGAACAGCAGTGGTCCAAGCAGACTGCCGCTCATCGCGATACCTGCGCCAAGTGCGGCGAATACCGGACGTACGGTACCCCAGAAGATCGGGTCGCCCACGCCTGCAAGCGGTCCCATCAGACCAACTTTGATACCGTTGATGGCACCATCGTCAATCTCTGCGCCGTTTGCACGCTGCTCTTCCATCGCCAGCGTAACGCCCAATACGGGGGCCGCTACGTACGGATGGGTATTAAAGAATTCCAGGTGACGCTTAATAGCCTGCTTACGTGCGTCGTTGTTTTCCGGGTACAAGCGGCGGATAGCCGGCACCATGGAGAAACAGAAACCCAGCGCCTGCATACGTTCGAAGTTCCAGGAACCCTGAAACAGGTTAGAACGAAGGAACACGCCACGAATGTCACTCGGAGTGAGTTTTTTCTCGGTGGTAGTTTTAGTCATATCAACCATTTCGCTCACCTGCTAGTCCAGTTCGTTATCGAGATCATTATTGCCAGCCGCAGCAGCAGGTGCACCGGCTACGCGGTTATATTTCGGGCTCAGCTGAATGTAGAGGATAGCCATTACTGCGCCAATCACACCCAGAGCAACCAGGTTGAAGTTAGTAAATGCCGCGGTGACGAAGCCGAGGTAGAAGAATGGCATCAGGTAGCCTGCGCGCATCATGTTGATGACCATCGCATAACCAACCACTACGATCATACCCCCTGCGATGTTCAGACCGCCGGTCACAACTTCCGGAATGGCATTAAGCATGCTCTGAACTTCACTGGTACCAACAGAAATCGCCACGATTACCGCCGGGATAGCGATACGCATAGCCTGCAGGAACAGGGAGGATACGTGCAGCCAGGAGATCGCCGTTAGGTTACCGTTTTCTGCCGCCTTATCCGCTGCGTGCTGGAATGCTACGGTGATAGTACGAACGATGATGGTCAGTACCTGGCCTGCTGCTGCCAGTGGGATAGCCAGCGCGATACCTGCACCAATGCTTTGGTGACCCGCGATAACCAGAACGGTAGAGATAATTGAGGCCAATGCGGCATCAGGTGCAACCGCAGCACCGATGTTCATCCAGCCCAGGGCGATCATTTCCAGGGTACCACCGATGATGATACCGGTTTTCATATCACCGAGAACGGCACCAATCAGCGTACAGGCCACCAACGGACGGTGGAACTGAAATTCATCGAGTACCGACTCCATACCCGCGATACATGCGACGATGAACACCAGCACAATCTGAAGAGTGGTAATCTCCATTGTACTTCTCCTATTGCTATACAGACTTAAGTGTGAAAACTAAGTAAATGCCAGGGCGTTATTTCACCTTGGCAATCAAATCCATCATTTTCAGTTTCTGATCGGTAGAAACCTTACGAGCCTCGAGCTCAATACCGCGTTCGTTGAGTTTCTTGAAGGCTTCGATGTCTTTTTCATCGACAGAAATTGCGTTGTTTACCTGCGTTTTACCCTGACGGAAAGCCATACCGCCAATGTTTACAGAGGTAATTTTCACACCACCTTCAACGATACGTTCTACGTCGGTCGGGTTGGTAAACAACAGCATCACACGCTCACCTGCATATTTCGGGTTGTTGTAGACGCGGATCATTTTCGCGACATCAACCACATGCGCCGTCACACCCGGAGGTGCAACCTGGGTCAGCAGCGTTTTACGCACGGTATCGGCGGCAACTTCATCACTGACGACGATAATGCGTGTTACGTTGGTTTCTTTGGTCCAGCGAGTTGCTACCTGACCATGGATTAAGCGGTCATCAATACGCGCCAGGCCGATCTGCATATAATCGTTCGGCCCCATCGGTTTGGCGGGAGCTGCTGCTTTTGGCGCCGCGACTGGGGCTGGAGCGGCTTTCTCCACCGGTTTTGCTTTCAGCGCTTTCACGCCTTCGCTACCGGTTTCAACGGCCAGTGCTACTAATTCATCGAAGCTGGGGTTGTCATCACGCGCCATGAAGGTTTCAACCAGCATGGGAATGTTCACACCGGCGATGACTTCGTAATGCTCTTTATCGACGACAATGCGGCTCGCAGCGTTAAACGGGCTGCCTCCCCATGTGTCAACGAGAAACAGCACGCCTTTACTGGTATCGAGTTTTGCCAACTGAGCGTTGTACTTTTCAATCAGCGTTTCGGCATTTTCGCCTGGAACGAAATCGATCCAGCCGACGTTTTCCTGCTCGCCTAACAGCATTTCTGCTGTCTTAAGTAACTGCTCTGCAGCCCAACCATGTGTGCCTATTACAATAGCAATGGTCACTTGCTACCTCCTTTATTATCGTTAACACATCAACGTGAAGATGTATTTGAATCGTCGTCCGCAATCGAATCGATTCAGATAAGGGTTACAAAGAAAAACCTATGATTTTCGTGAATTATTTTAGATATCGAAAAAAATATTTTATGTGATGAAGATCCGTAATTTAACTTCCGATAAAAAGAAATTTCGAAGGGTAAAATATCTCCGAAACAACTTATTGCAAAGGAAGGTAAATCTTTGCTAAAAAACGGTTGTCTCTGTTATGTTTAGCATCGGTTTAATTACTCAGGAGTATAGGGCAGTAGCTCACCATATGGATCGTCACCGACGTCATTTCACTATCAGGCCGTATCAAGCCTGTCAGATTGGCACTTTTTGCCACAAATTTTCTCTGCATATCGCTTCAACGCCTGAGATCCTCAGCGCGCAGTTTGGTCATTCCTTAAGCAGGAGCTTGTCATGGAATTATTAATGGACCCGCAGATTTGGGTGGGTTTGCTCACGCTTGTCGTTCTCGAAATTGTTCTGGGTATTGATAACCTGGTCTTCATTGCGATCCTGGCTGATAAGCTGCCGCCAAAACAGCGAGATAAAGCGCGTTTAATCGGTTTGTCACTGGCACTGGTTATGCGCCTGGGCTTGTTGTCCGTGATTTCGTGGATGGTGACGCTAACTAAGCCGCTATTTACGGTAATGGACTACTCGTTCTCGGGGCGCGATCTGATCATGCTGCTGGGGGGGATTTTCCTCTTGTTCAAGGCCACGACAGAGCTGCATGAGCGGCTGGAAAACCGTGAACATGATACCGGCCAGGCAAAAGGGTATGCGAGTTTTTGGGTTGTTGTGACGCAGATTGTCATACTCGACGCGGTGTTCTCGCTGGATGCCGTTATTACGGCGGTCGGTATGGTCAACCATCTGCCAGTGATGATGGCGGCGGTCGTGATTGCTATGGCCGTGATGCTGCTGGCTTCTAAGCCGCTGACACGATTTGTGAACCAACATCCGACGGTGGTGGTGCTGTGTCTGAGCTTCCTGTTAATGATCGGTCTGAGCCTGGTTGCCGAAGGGTTTGGCTTCCATATTCCGAAAGGCTATCTGTATGCGGCGATTGGCTTCTCAATCATCATTGAGTTGTTTAACCAGATTGCCCGTCGGAACTTTATTCGCCACCAGTCGACGCTGCCGCTGCGTGCGCGCACTGCCGATGCAATCCTGCGTCTGATGGGGGGTAAAAGTCAGGCCAGCGCGCAGATGGAATCCGACAACCCAGTGCCGGTTCCCGTCCCGGAAGGCGCATTTGTGGAAGAAGAACGCTATATGATCAACGGCGTCCTTTCTCTGGCGTCGCGTTCATTACGCGGCATTATGACGCCTCGTGGCGAAATTAGCTGGGTTGATGCAGACCTGAGCGTGGAGGAAATTCGCGAGCAATTGCTCTCGTCACCACACAGCCTGTTCCCGGTGTGTCGTGGCGAACTGGATGAAATCATCGGTATTGTGCGTGCTAAAGAGCTGCTGGTCGCGCTGGAAGACGGTGTGGATGTGGCGGCCATTGCCTCTGCGTCTCCGGCTATTATTGTCCCGGAAACGCTGGATCCTATCAATCTGTTAGGTGTTCTGCGACGCGCTCGCGGCAGCTTTGTTATCGTCACTAACGAGTTTGGTGTAGTCCAGGGTCTGGTCACGCCGTTGGACGTATTAGAAGCTATTGCCGGTGAATTCCCGGATGCTGATGAAACGCCTGAAATTATTGCTGATGCAGGCGGTTGGTTGGTGAAAGGTGGTACCGATCTGCATGCGTTGCAACAGGCGCTGGACGTGGATACGTTAGTGAATGAAGATGAAGACATCGCCACGGTGGCAGGTTTAGTCATTGCCGCTAACGGCCATATTCCACGCGTAGGTGATGTTATCGATGTTGCACCGTTGAGCATTACGATTGTCGAAGCCAATGACTATCGTGTGGATTTAGTTCGCATTGTTAAAGAACAACCCGCTCACGACGAAGACGAGTAAGCGGGGTTAGCGAAACGGCATAACGTGCATACTGTGTCGCCCGTTATGCCGGGCGGGCGGCGGCGTGCTGCCCGCCAGCCATTTGGGAAAATCGCGCAGCGGCATCGGCTTTGCATACAAAAAGCCTTGCAATAAATGTACGCCGTGTCGGCGTAAATGCTGTGCCTGCGCCTGTGTTTCAACGCCTTCCGCCACCAGTTCGATATTCAGTTTTTTCCCCAGAGCGATAATGATGTCTGTGACGGTTGAGTTCACGGCGTCTGTCCCGATTGCCGAGGTAAATGATTTATCAATCTTCAGCACATCCGGGCGAAGCTTTTCCAGCCAGGAGAGCGAGCTGTTGCCGGTGCCGAAATCGTCAATTGCCAGCTTTACGCCAAGCCGATTTAACTCGCGCACGACCCGATAATCCACATCCAGTAACGCATCGCGCTCGGTGAGTTCGATAACCAACTGCTGAATAGGGTGCTGGCTGAACCAGTACTGGTTGAGATCTTTTAGCAGCGTACCGTTACGAAAATGGCTGGCGGCAACATTTATTCCAATATGAAACTGGCTGCTCATCGGGAATACGTGCCGTTGCTGAATGGTTTCTGCGATGACATGACGGGTAAGCGGCACAATCAGGTTGTGCTCCTCTGCGATGGGAATAAACACTTCGGGAGAGATCCAACCCTGGCGCGGGTTATTCCAGCGTAAAAGGATTTCCACTCCCATACATTGCTGGGTTTGCGCATTAAGTAGCGGCTGGCAAAACAGCTCGAATTCCCGTGCAGCAAGGGCCAGATTTATCTCCCAGGAGAAGCTCATTCTGCTGGCGGTCGCCAGCCATGCCAGGTAGCCCACTAAAAAACTTAGGATCACCGCCAGCGGCAGTTGTGTTGGCAAATGTTTTATAGCCAGTTCGCTGGCACCCGGACCGGTAACGCTGATAGTAAAGGGGAAATGTTGCGATGAGAGCTGGTAGCGTTTTTCATTATCCAGTTCAGGTAGCGTATCGACAACACCCTGTCCATATAGCAAATGGCGATTACTGACGGTTAAGCTGGCATGGGTAATTTGCGGTGGCTGGGGTTCAAGCAACATGGACGATAATAAATCAATGTTAACGATTTCCAGCACGCCATCTGAGCCATCGGCAGATGCTGGATACCATTGCGTCAGAATCGGACTGCCCTTAATCAACGAATGGTCGGTAGACAGCAGCAATTGCGGCTCCCGACTGGGTAATTCAGGCTCCAGTTGGCGAATAGGCACATTGCGATAGCCAAAAATGCTGGAACAATAAAGGATCCCGCTCTGAATCAGGCTGATAGAACGTACCGTTTGCAGTCTGGCTGCATGCTTACTCAGAGGTAAACGCGCGACTGAGCAGGGAAGCCCAATCAGCGGTAGCAGTACATCGCGTCCGGTCTGTAGGGGCAAAAGCACGTCATCCAACTCTTCAACGGCGTGGTTGGCAAAGGTAACGGTATTGCGATGATTTAAATTACGCTCCGAAATAAATCGGACAGTTAATGTGAGAATGAGCGTCAGTAGTGCACATAATGTGCAGACGATTAAGCGATTCCGGCGATAGTTCTTGATGATCCTTTGCGCTGTTTGCATGCGGGCCGCCCGATAAGCCGTTGGTCACAGTAGCCAACAGCAACAGAGCAAGTGTAGTGGGGAAAATTACGCCAGACGAGGGAGAGGGGGCAAATTCGCCCATCCGTCGCAGATGGGCGAAAAATAAGTATTAGTCACATTGAACTTTGATTGCCAGACCACCGCGTGACGTTTCACGGTATTTGGCGTTCATGTCTTTACCTGTTTCGTACATGGTCTCAATGACTTTATCCAGCGAGACGCGCGGAGCGCTGGTACGGCGCATTGCCATACGCGCAGCGTTGATCGCCTTCACTGACGCAATGGCATTACGTTCGATGCACGGAACCTGTACCTGTCCCGCCACCGGATCGCAGGTTAAGCCGAGGTTATGTTCCATGCCGATTTCAGCAGCAACACACACCTGCTCAGGGCTTGCGCCTAACAGTTCAGCCAGACCCGCGGCAGCCATGGAACAGGCTACGCCCACTTCACCCTGACAACCCACTTCTGCACCAGAGATAGACGCGTTCATTTTATACAACGCGCCAATCGCGCCGGCCGCCAGGAAATAACGAGTATAGATATCCGGGCTGACGGACTCGATGAAATGATCGTAATAGGCCAGTACCGCAGGCACGATACCGCAGGCACCGTTGGTTGGCGCAGTGACTACGCGACCACCCGCGGCATTTTCTTCGTTAACGGCCAGCGCGAACATGTTCACCCAGTCGATCACGTTCATCGGATCGTTGGACAGTTTATCGCTGGAAACCAGCATACGACGCAGGGCTGAAGCACGACGAGGAACGCGCAGCGGACCCGGCAGCACGCCTTCGGTGTTCATACCACGATCGATACAAGCCTGCATGGTTTGCCAGACGTTACCAAAGTACTCTTCAATCTCTTTTTTACTGTGCAGAGCAAGTTCGTTCTGCATCGCCATGCCAGAGAGAGACAGGCCGGTGCTGTTGCAGTATTCCAGCATTTCGGTGGCGGATTTGAACGGATAAGGCACACTGACCTCGCCCGCGGCATCCTGACCAAAATGTTCTTCATCAACGATGAATCCACCGCCGATGGAGTAGTAGGTTTTGCTGTAAATGACGGTTTCGCCACTGTACGCGTGGATCTGCATTCCGTTTTCATGCAGCGGCAGGTTGCCGTTGTGAAAACGCATTCCGTCATTCTGCGGGAAATCCACTTCGTGCTGGCCCTGCGCAAGCAGCAGGCGTCCACGCGTTTCTACGTCGCGGATAAATCCGGGGATGCTGTCAATATCCACGGTAGCAGGCTCATTGCCCGCCAGACCCATAATAATGGCGATATCGGTATGGTGACCTTTACCCGTGAGCGACAGTGAACCATACACGTCGACGGCGACACGAGTAACGCTGTCCAGTAATCCTTTTTCGACCAGGTCATCGACGAACTGTTTACCCGCCTTCATAGGCCCTACGGTATGGGAAGATGAGGGACCAATCCCCACCTTAAACATGTCGAATAGACTAATCACGATAATACTCCTACAGGGCGACTGGGGTTTCCAGTAACGATGTTATAACTGCGCATAGTGTAAGAGGGAACGCGGCGATCGGCTTAACTATTCACATGAATTAAACTAATAGATAACCGCGGTTTTACTAATGTTGTGACCTGAGTTTCAAGTTGTCTATGGTGTGCGTAAAGATAAGTATAGTCAGGGCTTGACGCCAATTTGCAGCGCCAGCTCACGAATTATTCCGGCGGTCATTCCCCAGACGAAATATTGCTCATACCAGGAAAGCCATACACGATGTGAATCGCCGCGACGGTAGATATCCAGCGGATGATAACGACCTAAATGCAGGGCTTGTGCCAGCGGCATTTCGAACACGGCGGAAACTTCATCAACACTTGCGCGATACGGCAAATTTGGCGGGATAATGCCTACCACCGGCGTGACCTGGAAACCGGTCACGCTGTCGACCGGCGGCAGAACGCCAATCACCTCAACGCAGGATGGTGGGATCGCCACTTCTTCCTGCGCTTCGCGAAGGGCGGCGGCAATTAACGAGGCATCGCTGCTATCCACCGCGCCGCCGGGAAAGGCGACCTGTCCGGCATGCTTGCGCAGATGAACGGAACGCTGAGTTAATAGTAACCCCGGCTGTGCACGACGCACGACGGGGATCAGTACGGCGGCCTGACGCTGGTTTAACGCAGTATGATTAACCTGCGGGCGCAGGAGTTGAAAGCGCGATAAAAAATCATCAAGCGTCAGGCTGCTGTATTCCACGTGTCAGTTCTCCAGTTGGTGCAAAATACGATTCACTTTATCAAACGTTTCCTGATACTCCGCATCTTCCTGGCTGTCCGCCACAATGCCACCGCCAGCGGAACAATAAATGCGTCCGTTGGTGGCTGTCAGCGTGCGAATGGTGATGCTGGTATCCATATTGCCGCAAAAGCTCAGATAGCCAATGCTACCGCACCAGGCGTTGCGTCTTTGCGGTTCCAGTTCGTCAATAATTTCCATTGCCCGCACTTTTGGCGCACCGGTAATAGAGCCGCCGGGGAAGGCGGCGCGCAGCAGGTCAGTGGCGTGCAATGATTCTGGCAGACGCGCGGTAATGGTGCTGACCAAATGATGAACGGCAGGGAACGGTTCGACAACGAACAGTTCCGGAACCTGTACCGAACCGGGTTCGGCAACGCGGCCGATATCATTACGCATTAAATCGACGATCATCAGGTTTTCCGCCTGATCCTTTGGGGAGTTCGCCAGTGATTGAGCCTGCAGACGATCGGCATCGGCATCTTCAAGTCTGGGCAGCGTGCCTTTAATCGGACGCGTCTGGATGTGCTGGTTTTCCAGCAGAATAAAACGCTCAGGTGAAAGGCTGAGAATCGCCCCCTCCTCAAGACGTATAAACGCACTGAACGGGGCGCGGTTCGCATGGTTGAGACGTACAAACGCCAACCACTCATCTCCTTGATAATGCGCCTGAAAACGCTGGGCAAGATTGACCTGATAGCAATCGCCGCTGTGCAGATAACGCTGCACCTGACGGAACCTTTCACCATACTGCTCGCGGGTCATGTTTGACTGCCACGAGGATGTTAACGAAAACGGTTCGCGCACGGGTATCTGTTGATTTTCCAGCCAACGGCGTCGTGCCTGTACATCGGAGTGGCTAAGTAGCGACACCCTTTGCAACTGATGATCGACAATCAGCGCCCAATCGTAAATGCCAACCGCCATGTCCGGTAGCGTGATATCCTGTTCGGCTTCCGTTGGCAGAGATTCAAAACGACGGCCTAAGTCATAACCGAACAGACCCAATGCGCCTCCCTGGAAGGGAAAATCGGGATTATAATCGGGCTGAATAGTCAGCGATGTCAGCGCCGAACGTAAAACTGTCATCGGATCATCAACCGTTTGCATAGTGCCGTGATGGTCATGCACAACGGTCTCTTCTGCATGTGTGACCAGCGTGGTAATGGGGTCGGCGACCAGAATATCAAAGCGATTATGCGGATGGTCGGCATGGCCTGAATGCAAAAGCATTGCCCAGGGCTGGTGGCTTAATGTGGCAAAATAGTGCTCAGCGGCGTCCAGACGCCAGGGGAGTGTGATTACAGCGGGAGATAACGTCTTCATCAGTCCTGACTCGTTGCTACTTCACTGGCTATGTGCCGGGTAGCATGAAATAATTAGCGCTAATAATTTAGCAGGAGTTCACCATGATTGCAGGTTTACCTTCACTCACGCACGATCAGCAGCAACAGGCGGTTGAACGCATTCATGAACTGATATCCCAGGGGATGAGCAGTGGCGAGGCGATTACGAAAGTGGCTGCTGAATTACGCGCCAGCCATACCGGCGAGCGGATCGTGGCGCGTTTTGAAGATGAAGACGAATAACGCCGCTTATACCGCAGCGATAATCTTAATTTCAACTTTGTATTTCGGGTTCATTAACCCGGCCTGAACGGTGCAACGTACCGGCGCGTGACCAGCAACAACCCATGCGTCCCAGGCTTTGTTCATGGCGGCAAAATCATTTTTGTCCGCCAGGAACAGGGTTGCATCAAGAATACGTGACTTGCTGCTGCCCTGTTTTTCCAGCACCGCATCAATTTGCGCCAGCGTATTTGCCGTTTGCTCAAAGGCGTCGGCATCCAGATTTTCCGGTACGCCGGTGTAATACAACGTGTTGTTGTGGATAACCACGTCGGACCAACGCGCTTCGGCATCAATGCGCACAATCGTCATAAATCATTCCTCATTTACGTTTTTTCATAATGGCTTCGGGTTGCGCCAAGACTGCCATAATGTTGTGTCCACGTCACCTCTTCAACTGGCGAAAGAGCCGCTGGCCTGACATAATCCCTGTTCAAATTAACAGGGGGCAGTGTGACGGACGATTTTGCAGCAGACGGTCAGTTGGCTAAAGCGATACCCGGTTTTAAACCGCGTGAACCACAGCGGCAGATGGCCTTCGCCGTCAGTCATGCTATCGAAAAATCACAGCCGCTTGTTGTCGAAGCCGGAACAGGAACGGGTAAAACCTACGCTTATCTTGCCCCCGCGCTGCGTGCCGGAAAGAAAGTAATTGTCTCCACGGGCTCGAAGGCGTTGCAGGATCAGCTATACAGCCGCGATTTACCCACAGTAGCGAAGGCTCTGGAATTCACGGGTAAACTGGCGCTGCTGAAAGGGCGTTCAAACTATCTGTGTCTTGAGCGTCTCGAACAACAGGCGCTGGCGGGCGGTGACCTGCCGGTACAGACTTTAAGTGACGTCATTCTGCTACGCTCCTGGTCAAATCAAACCCTTGATGGTGACATCAGCACCTGCGTCAGCGTGGCGGAAGACTCTCAGGCCTGGCCGCTGGTGACGAGCACAAACGATAATTGCCTTGGGAGCGACTGCCCGCTGTACAAAGAGTGCTTTGTCGTTAAAGCGCGCAAGAAGGCGATGGATGCGGATGTCGTCGTGGTAAACCACCATCTGTTTCTCGCTGATATGGTGGTGAAAGAGAGTGGGTTTGGCGAGCTGATCCCGGAAGCTGAAGTGATGATCTTCGATGAAGCGCATCAGTTACCGGATATCGCCAGCCAGTATTTTGGTCAATCGCTCTCCAGTCGCCAACTGCTGGATCTGGCGAAAGACATCACCATTGCCTATCGCACCGAGCTGAAAGACACTCAGCAGCTTCAAAAATGCGCCGACCGACTGGCGCAAAGCGCGCAGGACTTCCGCCTGCAGTTGGGCGAGCCGGGCTATCGAGGAAATTTGCGGGAACTGCTGGCCGACCCGCGCGTGCAGCGCGCGTTTTTGTTGCTCGATGACACGCTGGAGCTGTGTTACGACGTGGCGAAACTGTCTCTCGGACGTTCCGCTTTGCTGGATGCCGCGTTTGAACGTGCCACGCTTTACCGTACTCGTCTGAAGCGCCTGAAAGAGATCAACCAGCCAGGTTTCAGCTACTGGTATGAATGCACCTCGCGCCATTTCACCCTTGCGCTGACGCCGCTCACGGTGGCGGATAAATTCAAAGAAGTGATGGAACAGAAGCCGGGCTGCTGGATTTTTACCTCCGCGACGCTGTCGGTAAACGATGACCTTCATCATTTCACCGCGCGGCTGGGTATTGAAGATGCCGAGTCGATGCTGCTGCCAAGTCCATTTGATTACACCCGCCAGGCGCTGCTGTGCGTGCCGCGTAATCTCCCGCAAACCAACCAACCGGGAGCGGCGCGTCAGCTGGCATCCATGCTGCGTCCTATTATCGAAGCGAACAACGGTCGCTGCTTTATGCTGTGTACCTCGCACGCGATGATGCGCGATCTGGCGGAACAATTCCGCGCCACCATGACCCTTCCCGTGCTGCTGCAGGGCGAAACCAGTAAAGGGCAACTGTTACAGCAGTTTGTCAGCGCAGGTAATGCGTTACTGGTTGCCACCAGCAGCTTCTGGGAAGGGGTGGACGTGCGTGGCGATACGTTGTCGCTGGTGATTATTGATAAACTGCCGTTCACCTCGCCGGACGATCCGCTGTTAAAAGCGAGGATGGAGGACTGCCGTTTGCGCGGCGGCGATCCGTTTGAAGACGTTCAGTTGCCGGATGCGGTAATCACCCTGAAACAGGGCGTGGGGCGTCTGATTCGTGACGCTGACGACCGCGGGGTGCTGGTGATTTGCGACAACCGTCTGGTGATGCGACCTTACGGTGCCACTTTCCTGGCAAGCCTTCCGCCTGCGCCGCGGACACGTGATATTGCTCGCGCTGTTCGTTTTCTTGCCATACCAACGACTGAGTAATTTGTTACGGAGTGTGGTAAGATGCGCGCCAAATTTATTGACCTGATCACAAACACCCATGCGAATTCTGGCTATCGATACCGCCACAGAGGCGTGCTCTGTTGCCCTGTGGAATGACGGTACTACCAAGGCTCATTTCGAGCTTTGCCCACGAGAACACACCCAACGAATTTTACCAATGGTTGAGGAAATCCTGGCCGCTGGCGATCTCACGTTAACCGATATCGACGCTCTGGCGTTTGGTCGCGGTCCTGGCAGTTTCACAGGTGTACGTATTGGTATTGGCATTGCTCAGGGGCTGGCGTTAGGCGCGAATTTACCGATGATCGGCGTCTCCACCCTGGCAACAATGGCGCAGGGAGCCTGGCGTAAGTCGGGCGCGACCCGCGTACTGGCCGCGATCGACGCGCGAATGGGCGAAGTCTATTGGGCCGAATACCTGCGTGATGAGAACGGCAACTGGCACGGTGAAGAAACCGAAGCGGTGCTAACCCCCGAGCAGGTGCATGCGCGTTTACTGCAACTGTCTGGCGAGTGGGTAACGGTCGGAACGGGCTGGCCTGCCTGGCCTGAGCTCGGTAAAGACAGCGGTCTGACGCTGAGCGATGGCGACGTTTTGCTTCCGGCGGCTGAAGATATGCTGCCTGTTGCCACGCAAATGCTGGCTGCCGGTAAGACCGTGGCGGTTGAACATGCGGAACCGGTTTATTTACGTAACACCGTGGCATGGAAGAAACTTCCCGGTAAAGAATGAATCTTAGTAGTACATCCCTGGTTAATTCGCATAGCCGTCAGTGCGCAGCATGGTGAATTGGTCGGGGCAGAAGCTAAGAAAAGGGAGTCGCAATATGGCGGTGCAAAAGCAGTTATTGAAAGGTGTGTTGGCGGGCGCATTCGCGTTAATGCTTAGCGGTTGTGTCACCATCCCGGACGCGATTAAAGGTTCGAGCCCTACGCCGCAGCAGGATCTGGTGCGGGTTATGAATGCCCCGCAGCTGTATGTCGGACAGGAAGCGCGTTTCGGCGGTAAAGTGGTGGATATTCAGAACCAGCAGGGGAAATCCCGTCTGGAAATTGCCACTGTTCCTCTTGATAGTGGGGCGCGACCGGTGCTGGGCGAAGCCTCCCGCGGGCGAATTTATGCTGATGTAAATGGCTTCCTCGACCCGGTGGACTTCCGCGGTCAACTGGTTACCGTCGTCGGTCCGATTAGCGGTACTGTGGATGGAAAAATCGGTAATACGCCGTATAAATTCATGCTGATGCAGGTAACTGGCTATAAACGCTGGCATATTACTCAGCAAATTGTTATGCCGCCTCAGCCGATCGACCCCTGGTTCTACGGTGCGCGTGGCTGGCCTTACGGTGGCTACGGTGGATGGGGATGGTACAATCCCGGCCCGGCACAGGTTCAGACCATAGTAACTGAGTAACTCTTTGTTTTATGAGTAAAAGAAACAGCGGCTCGTCCGCTGTTTCTGCATTAACGTGGATATAAGAAAAATAAATAGTGACGTGCTTCGCAACCTTGTCGTTGTGTAATAAACAAACTGGTACGCTGAGTTAATATTATGTTAACAGTTTGTTTATTGCCTGGGGTTGTGATGACGACGAATACGCATTTTAGAGGTGATGTATTGAAAAAGGTTTGGCTTAACCGTTATCCCGCTGGTGTTCCTGCGGAGATCAATCCTGACCGTTATCAATCCCTGGTGGAACTCTTTGAACACTCAGTAAGACGGTATGCCGATCAGCCCGCGTTTGTAAACATGGGGGAGGTGATGACCTTCCGCAAGCTTGAAGAGCGTAGCCGGGCATTTGCGGCCTATTTGCAACAGGGACTCGGGCTGAAGAAGGGCGATCGCGTCGCATTGATGATGCCGAACCTGCTGCAATATCCGGTCGCACTGTTTGGGATTTTACGTGCTGGCATGATCGTCGTGAACGTGAACCCGCTGTACACGCCTCGCGAGCTGGAACATCAGCTCAACGACAGCGGCGCGTCGGCGATTGTCATCGTGTCTAACTTTGCCCACACGCTGGAAAAAGTCGTCGACAAAACGTCGGTGCAACACGTGATTCTGACGCGTATGGGCGATCAGCTGTCGACCGCCAAAGGGACGTTGGTTAACTTCGTCGTCAAGTATATCAAGCGTCTGGTGCCGAAATATCACCTGCCGGATGCCATCTCATTTCGTAGTGCGCTGCAAAACGGTTATCGCATGCAGTATGTGAAACCCGAAGTAGTGTCGGAAGATCTGGCGTTCCTGCAATATACCGGGGGGACTACCGGTGTGGCGAAGGGCGCGATGCTTACGCACCGTAACATGCTGGCTAACCTTGAGCAGGTTAATGCCACTTATGGCCCGTTGCTGCATCCGGGTAAAGAACTGGTGGTGACGGCCCTACCGCTGTATCACATTTTTGCGCTGACGATGAACTGCCTGCTGTTTATTGAGCTGGGCGGTCAAAACCTGCTGATTACCAACCCGCGTGATATTCCGGGACTGGTAAAAGAGCTGGCGAAGTATCCGTTCACCGCCATGACCGGCGTCAACACGCTGTTTAACGCGCTGCTGAATAACAAAGAGTTCCAACAACTGGACTTCTCGTCACTGCACCTTTCGGCTGGCGGCGGGATGCCTGTTCAACAGGCGGTAGCTGAACGTTGGGTGAAGCTGACCGGTCAGTATCTGCTGGAAGGCTATGGCCTGACGGAGTGTGCCCCTCTGGTGAGCGTCAATCCTCATGATATCGACTACCACAGCGGCAGTATCGGGTTACCGGTTCCTTCCACCGAGGTCAAACTGGTGGATGACGACGATAACGAAGTGCCGCCGGGAGAACCGGGCGAACTGTGCGTGAAAGGTCCGCAAGTGATGCTGGGCTACTGGCAGCGACCAGACGCCACCGACGAAATCGTCAAAGACGGCTGGCTGCACACCGGCGATATTGCGGTGATGGATGATGAAGGCTTCCTGCGTATTGTCGATCGTAAGAAAGATATGATCCTGGTGTCCGGCTTTAACGTCTATCCAAATGAAATTGAAGACGTGGTTATGCAACATCCTGGCGTACAGGAAGTGGCTGCGGTTGGTGTTCCGTCGGGCAGCAGCGGTGAAGCGGTGAAAATTTTCGTGGTGAAGAAAGATGCCTCGTTAACTGATGAGGCGCTTATCACTTTCTGCCGTCGTCACCTGACGGGCTATAAAGTACCGAAGCTGGTGGAGTTTCGCGACGAGTTGCCGAAATCTAACGTCGGTAAAATTTTGCGACGAGAATTACGTGACGAAGCGCGCGCCAAAGTGGACAATAAAGGCTGAGCGTTAAGTCAGCCAGCAGAAAACGCCGGGTAAACCGGCGTTTTTTTTGGCGCAAACCTAAGAGAGCACGATTTGAATTATCAAATGATCACCACGGACGACGCGTTAGCCACGCTGTGCGAAGCCGTCCGTGAATTTCCGGCGATAGCCCTGGATACCGAATTTGTTCGCACACGTACCTATTATCCGCAGTTGGGGCTGATCCAACTGTTTGATGGCAAACACGTTGCTCTGATTGATCCGCTAGGGATCACCGACTGGTCGCCCCTGCGCGATATTCTGCGTGATACCGCCATCACCAAATTCCTGCATGCGGGAAGTGAAGACCTGGAAGTGTTTCTCAACGCTTTTGGCGAACTTCCGCAGCCGTTAATTGACACACAAATCCTGGCTGCGTTTTGCGGTCGTCCGCTGTCGTGGGGCTTCGCCTCGATGGTGGAAGAGTTTACGGGGGTGGCGCTCGACAAAAGTGAATCGCGTACCGACTGGCTGGCCAGACCGCTGACCGAGCGTCAGTGCGAATACGCGGCGGCTGACGTCTGGTATCTGTTACCGATCACCACAAAACTGATGGCTGAAACCGAAGCCAGCGGCTGGCTGCCAGCTGCGCTGGACGAATGCCGCTTAATGCAGCAGCGTCGCCAGGAGATTCTGGCGCCAGAAGACGCCTGGCGTGACATCACCAACGCGTGGCAACTGCGCACCCGTCAGCTAGCCTGCCTGCAATTGCTTGCCGACTGGCGACTGCGTAAAGCACGCGAGCGCGATCTGGCGGTAAACTTCGTGGTGCGTGAAGAGCACCTGTGGGCGGTGGCGCGTTATATGCCGGGCAGCCTGGGTGAACTGGATAGCCTGGGTCTTTCCGGGAGCGAAATTCGTTTCCACGGTAAAACGCTGATCGCCCTGGTAGAAAAGGCCCAGGCTTTACCGGAAGAGTCGCTACCGCAGCCGCTGCTGAATTTGATGGATATGCCAGGGTATCGCAAGGCGTTCAAAGCCATCAAAGCGCTGGTTGCCGAGGTGAGTGCGGAACATAATCTCAGCGTCGAACTGCTTGCTTCGCGTCGCCAGATCAACCAGTTGCTCAACTGGCACTGGAAATTAAAGCCGCAGCAATCCCTGCCAGAGCTGGTTTCCGGCTGGCGTGGCGAATTGATGTCCGATCGCCTCAACGCGCTGCTGCAGGAATACCCGCAGTAAGTCACCAGGCTCGCCGGGTCGCGCGTTTGCTGACCCGGCCTGCGCAACGCTACAGATCGAGCACCAGGCGCTTACCTTTGGCGCGCGAGCAGCAGATGAGCATGCTTTGCTGGCTGGCTTTTTCGTCGTCGCTGAAATACTGATCGCGGTGATCCGCTTCCCCTTCGAGAATCGTCGTTTCGCAGGTGCCGCAAACACCTTCCCGGCACAGGCACTCAACCCGGGCGGCTTTGTTATTTTCGATAACCTGCAAAATGGTCATCTCTTCCGGGACCACAAACTCGCGCCCGGAACGCGCCAGCACCAGGGTGAAGGCGTCGCCGCCTTTCTCTTCCACGGCAAATTGTTCGAAATGTAGCGTATTGCTGTCCAGCCCAAGGCGGGAAGCCGCTTCTCTGACAGCATCGTTGAGCACCGCAGGGCCACAGGTGTAGATATGCGTGCCGGGTTCAACATCAGCCAGCAGACGGGCTAAATCGAGGCGGGTGCCTGCGTTCGACAGGTGCAGATGAATGCGATCGGCGCTGGGGTGTTGCATGAGTTCGTCATGAAACGCGCAGGTCTCCTGGCTGGGAGAACAATAGTGCAGTTGCCATTGCGTCTGAGATTGTTCCAGCTCCGGGAGTTGCGATAAAAACGGTGTGATGCCGATGCCTCCGGCAATCAACAGATGTTTTTGTGCCTGAGGGGCGAGGGCGAAGAGATTATTTGGTGTGGAGATCGTGAGCGTGTCGCCGGGCTTCACGTTTTGATGCAGATATCGTGAGCCGCCTTTGGACGCTTTCTCCAGGCGTACGGCGATTTTATAGGCGCGCGTATCGCGTGGTGAACTCATCAGCGAGTACGCATTGCTGTACAGGTTCTCGCCATCGCGCATCTGCACGATAATATGGCTGCCACCTTGAAACGCAGGCAACGGCTGGCCTGAGGTCGCCGTTAAGGTGAAGCATTTTACCTGCGCGGTAATCGTCTCAATCCGGCTGACCCGGACTTCTTGCATTTGATAATCAGACATTGCGGCCTCCCTAAAAAATCTGTCCGACGCGCCTCAGCGACGCGCCGGAACCTGTCGTAACAGCCCCGGGTTATTTCTGAAAAACCTGGGCGACCAGATTATGAAAATGGGCAATGCCATGCTCGGAGATGCCACTGCCGCTGGTGTCTGCCATAATGCGTCCCTGGCCGCGATACCCGCGCGATTTCAGCCCTTTTTGTACGCTTTCAACCAGACGTAAATCTTCAGGACGAAAGACGTTGCGATACCATTCGATCAGTTGTTTCTGCTCTTCGGTCAGCTCTTCGTTGGTGAAGTAGATGTCATAGTTTTGCAGCGTGGTTTCCGCATCTACCGGGAATTCGTAGATAACGGTCATCATGCCTTTGATTGGCGTCACGTTGAGCATGGTGCACGGCCACAGCCAGAAACCGTGGAAGGCGGCATCAACTCCTTCTTCGAACTTAAATGACTGCTCTGAAGGTTTGGCGAAACCGTATTGCAGCGTCCAGTTGCCGTGCATGGTATGCCAGTAACGGTCAACCTGGACCGAGTCGGAAAAACCTGGATGGGCCGGACCGCAGTGGTAGCACTCCAGATAGTTATCGACGATATTCTTCCAGTTGGCTGGGGTACGGGTAGTAAAACGTGCAGCAAGTTTCAGGTCATGCACGTCTGGGCAGGCTTCGATAACTTTGTCTGCAAGACCAGGGAGTTGTTCTTCCACGCTGCCCGCATTCGGATCCATGTTAATAAACACGAATCCGGCATATTCTTCCAGGCGTACCGGTGTAAGGTGCGCTTTTTCGCTGTCGAAGTTGGCGACGTTTTCGCAGTTACGCGCATGCGCCAGATTGCCGTCAAGTTTGAACGCCCATGCGTGGTAAGGGCAGGTAATCACATTTTTCGCTTTCCCCTCGCCGCTCAACAACTGATGACCGCGATGCGGGCAGACGTTGTAGAAGGCCCGCAGCACGTTATCGCGCCCACGTACCAGCACGATATTCTCGCCAATCACTTCTCGGGTAACATAATCATTGGGTTTCGCCAGTTCGCTACTGTGAGCGACGCAAATCCAGCTTTTAGCGAACACCTTTTCTTGTTCGTGTTCGAAAGCCTGATGGTCGGTATAAAACCGGGCCGGGATAGTCCAGGCATCCTGCGGGTTGGCACAGAAATTTTGCGGCAGAATAAACTCAGGGCTCAGATTGCTCATTGGAATACCTTTAATTTGTGAGTAAGAGGATTTTTGTACTGGCGCTTAATTGTCGCCTTTGAGTAGTGTCCCGGCCGGTGGCGCGACCGGGACGTCAACTGGCACTTCGGGAATATGACTTTCAATTTGATGCGCAGGAACGTGGGCATAGTCCTGCCGTACCCAGCGCAGAAAACCGCCAACCTTCACCAACAGGATGGCGAGGAATGGAAGAGCGGTCAGAACCACCGTGGTCTTCATGGTTTCCAGTGACGCGCCGGTGAACAAAATCGATAATGGGATCAGGGTGATAACCACGCACCAGAACAGACGAAGACTGCGCTGCGGATCTTCCCCTTCCTGCAGGTTGCGCGTGCTGGTGGCCGCCATGGTGTAGGCCACAGCATCCATGTGTGAGGCGAGGAATATAATCATGATCGCCAGATACGCCACCAGAAACAGTTTCCCGGCAGGCAACGACATCAACACTTGCTGTACGGCCGTCTCACCGCCCAACGTCGCCATAACCTGCGGTACGTCGATCACACCGTTCACAAACTGGTGAATGGAGTAGCTTTCCATCACGCCAAAGAAGAACCAGCAACCAACAGTGCTACCGAGGATTAATGCCCAGATAACCTCTTTGATTTTGCGACCACGGGATACGCGAGTGACAAACATTGCTACGCCCGGCGTGTAGGAGATCCACCACAGCCAGTAGAACACCGTCCAGTTACGGGTGAACTCACCGTTGCCAAGCGGGTCGGTGAAGAGGCTCATTTGCAAAAAGTTTTGTGTCGTCAGGCCGATGGCGTTGATGATGTTGTTGGTGATGAACTCGGTCGGGCCGACGATCAGCACCAGCAGCGGCAGTAAAAATGCCCCCCAGCCGACCATTTTGCTCAGACGTTGCAAACCGTTATTGATGCCAATCCAGGAGCTCAGGCAGAAAATGCCGCCAGAGAACAGGATCACAAACGCCTGCACCGTGAAGTTATCCGGTAACCCCGTCAGGGCAGACAAACCGCGGGTAAAGGTGGCGGCGGTGACGACCAGAGAGATAGTTAACGCGCCAACTGTCGCGATCAGGAACATCAGGTCAACCAGGCGACCCCAGACGCCCTGCGGATGCACGCCGGTAATGGCGGCGATAATCCCGGACAGGCTCAGTCCTTTGTTTTTACGCACATGGAAGTGGTAGGCCATGGTTAATGAGGCCAACGTGTAGGTCGCCCATGCGCTGATCCCCCAATGGAAAAAGGAATAGGGCAGGCTGTATTCCAGCGCTTTTTGCGAGTGCGGCGCGATATTCAGACCCGGGGTCTGGTAATAATAGGCCCACTCAGCAACGCCCCAGTAGAGCGTGGAGGAGCCTAATCCGGCGCATATAAACATAAACAGCCAGGAGAGCGTGCTGTATTCCGCTTTACCTTCTCCCAGACGGATGTTGCCGTATTTGCTGGTAGCCAGCCAGACGACCAGACCCATAGCCATCAGAACGAGGATCTGCACGGCGGAACCCAGCATCCGGGTAACGCCGTTAAAAAGGGTATTTGCGACTTGTGCAGACTGCTGAGGGAAGAGACTAAGTGTGGCGGCGATGAAAAGAATAGCCACCAGGCTGATGGCTATCAGCGGCATGTCTTTTTTCTTGACGTTGCTCAACATGGGATCTCCTGGGCACAGTTGCCCGCGTATGGCATTAGCCTGTCGTTGTTATCATGCTGTAGGGGTAGAATGAGTTACTTTGTATTTAACAATTTTATTATTTGTTCTTTACATGAATTAAACAATTGCTCGATGCGTGAAGCAATAAAACACGGAACGGAAATAATAAAAGGTGAATTAGCGCAGGTTATTGGCTCCACAAAACGCATAAAAAAAGCCGCGTCAGTGACGCGGCTCATATTTCGTGGTTTGACCTCTAACGTAGTGCCTGACATATGGCTTCACCCACCTGTTGCGTGGTGGCGCTGCCTTTCATATCCGGCGTTTTCGGGCCACAGGCAATAACGTGCTCAATTGCCGCCAGAATACCGTCGTGGGCAGCCTTATAGTTGGCATCACCGTTGCCAAGGAAGTCCAGCATCATGGCGCCAGCCCAGATAGTGGCAATCGGGTTGGCGATGTTTTTTCCGTAAATATCGGGGGCCGAACCATGTACTGGCTCGAACAGGGACGGGAAGGTGCGTTCCGGGTTTAAGTTGGCAGAAGGCGCGATGCCAATCGTCCCGGTACAGGCCGGACCCAGATCGGAGAGGATGTCGCCGAACAGGTTGGAAGCAACCACAACGTCAAAACGCTCCGGCTGCATCACAAAGCGGGCGCACAGTATATCGATATGCTGTTTATCCCAACGGATTTCAGGAAAGTTAGCCGCCATTGCTTCAACACGCTCGTCCCAGTAAGGCATGCTGATGGCCAGACCATTGGATTTGGTCGCCGAGGTCAGGGTTTTGCGCGGGCGGTTTTGCGCCAGCTCGAAGGCGTAACGCAATATACGATCTACGCCGCGACGGGTGAAGACCGACTCCTGGATAACCACCTCGTGTTCCGTCCCTTCACTCACGCGTCCGCCGAGAGAAGAGTATTCTCCCTCGGTGTTCTCGCGTACGACGTAGAAATCAATGTCGCCTGGCTGCTTGCCCGCCAGTGGGCAAGGGACTCCCGGAAACAGGCGTACCGGACGCAGGTTGACGTACTGGTCGAATTCGCGGCGAAACTTAAGCAGCGAGCCCCATAAAGAGATGTGGTCCGGTACGGTGTCCGGCCAGCCAACGGCGCCAAAATAGATAGCATCAAAGGATTGCAACTGCTCATGCCAGTCATCCGGCATCATTTTACCGTGATGGGTGTAGTACTCGCAGCTCGCCCATTCCATTTGCTCAAAGCTGAGCGACAACCCCCAACGCTCGGCGGCTGCCTGTAACACATGAATACCTTCAGGCAGCACTTCTTTACCAATGCCATCTCCGGGGATAGCGGCAATACGACAGGTTTTCTTCATAGCAGCTCTCACTTGTACGCCATCAAAATTGACTTTCCCCTTATCCTATAATTGACTGATTAAGAGTTAATCCCCCTAACTGGTGAAACATAAAACACAGATCATGAATAATCTGCCGCTGCTAAATGATTTACGCGTCTTTATGCTGGTTGCCCGTCGGGCAGGATTTGCCGCCGTTGCCGAGGAACTGGGTGTATCACCGGCTTTTATCAGTAAGCGAGTAGCCCTGCTGGAGCAGACGCTGAACGTGGTGCTGCTGCACCGGACAACGCGGCGTGTAACCATCACGGAAGAGGGGGAGCGGATCTACGAATGGGCGCAGCGGATCCTGCAGGATGTCGATCAGATGATGGACGAGTTGTCTGATGCCAGGCAGATCCCGCAGGGGATGCTACGCATTATTAGTAGCTTTGGTTTTGGCCGTCGGGTGGTGGCTCCGGCGCTGTCTGCGCTGGCAAAAGCGTACCCGCAGTTAGAACTGAGGTTCGATGTTGAAGACCGCCTGGTGGATATGGTGAATGAGGGCGTCGATCTTGATATTCGTATCGGGGATGATATCGCGCCGAACCTGATTGCCCGCAAGCTGGCGACTAACTACCGTATTCTGTGCGCCTCGCCGGAATTTGTGGCGCAGCACGGGACGCCGAAGCAACTCAACGATCTCTCCACTTTTCCTTGTCTGGTTATCAAAGAGCGCGACCATCCGTTTGGTATCTGGCAAATGCGTAATAAAGAGGGCGCTCACTCAATTAAAGTTACGGGGCCTCTGTCGTCTAATCATGGCGAAGTGGTACATCAGTGGTGTCTTGATGGGCAGGGAATTGCCCTGCGTTCGTGGTGGGACGTTTGCGACAACATTGCCGGTGGACATCTGGTACACGTATTGCCCGAGTATTATCAACCAGCAAATATATGGGCGGTTTATGTTTCTCGGCTGGCGACGTCGGCAAAGATCCGTATTACGGTTGAGTATTTGCGCCGCTATTTTGCCGAAAACTATCCAAAGTTTACTTTGGAATAAATCCGCAACAGCTGGCAAGAAACTGAAAATAAAAAAGGCAGAATAATCTGCCTTTTTTGCAACTATAACTCACTGAGCAAAGCCGTTATTTAGACTCTTCAGCTTCAGGTAATGTCACGTTAAGTTCGAGGATAGAAATATCGCCGTCTTTTTGTTCAAGCTGTACGGTGACCATTTCGGGATCAATTTGTACATACTTGCAGATAACCTCGAGAATATCTTTCCTCAGTTGCGGTAAATAATGTGGCTCGGCGTCACTACGACGACGTTCCGCAACAATAATCTGCAGTCGCTCTTTAGCGATGTTCGCTGTGCTCTTTTTCCGCGAGAGAAAAAAATCCAGTAATGCCATAACTTATCCTCCGAACAGGCGTTTGAGGAAACCTTTCTTCTCTTCTTCAATGAAGCGGAAAGGACGTTCTTCTCCCAACAGACGGTCTACGGTATCAGCATAGGCTTTACCGGCATCAGCATTGATGTCGAGAATAACCGGCTCACCCTGGTTAGACGCGCGCAGGACTGACTGATCTTCAGGAATCACGCCAACCAGCTTGATTCGCAGAATTTCCAGTACGTCTTCCATGCTCAGCATGTCACCTTTATTTACGCGGCCAGGGTTGTAGCGCGTCAGCAACAAATGCTCTTTAATCGGATCTTCACCGTTTTCCGCACGACGAGATTTCGACGCCAGAATACCCAGAATACGGTCAGAGTCACGTACAGAGGAGACTTCCGGGTTAGTGGTGATAATCGCTTCATCGGCAAAATACAGGGCCATCAGCGCGCCGGTTTCAATACCCGCCGGGGAGTCGCAGACGATGAAATCGAATTCCATCGTTTTCAGGTCGTCCAGAACTTTCGCGACGCCTTCACGCGTCAGCGCGTCTTTATCGCGAGTCTGTGATGCCGGAAGAATAAAGAGATTTTCGGTACGCTTATCTTTGATTAACGCCTGATTTAACGACGCATCGCCCTGAATAACGTTGACGAAGTCGTAAACGACGCGGCGTTCACAACCCATAATCAGATCGAGGTTACGCAGGCCGATATCAAAATCAATAACGACAGTTTTCTTTCCCTTCTGGGCCAAACCTGTAGCGATGGCCGCGCTGGAGGTGGTTTTGCCAACGCCCCCTTTACCCGAAGTAACAACAATAATGCGTGCCATAGAAATTCCTTGTTAAAAAGGGATCAATTCAACGGTTGAACTGTCAAAGCGTTCTCTGCTAATTGCAGACGGGCCGCTTTGCCATAAAATTCTGCTGGGATTTTATCACTCAGCCAATAAACACCTGCGATAGACACCAGTTCTGCCGTCAGATGGGTACAAAAAATTTGCGCTTCACGATCGCCGCTTGCACCTGCCAGCGCACGGCCTCTCATCATTCCATAAACATGAATATTGCCATCAGCGATAAGCTCTGCGCCCGCACTGACGTGGCTTGTAACAATCAGATCACATTGTGGAGCATAAATGCGCTGACCGGAACGAACCGGCACATTTATTAATCGTGTTTTTGTGATGGGAGTAACGTTTTGCGGCGGAGCGACGGGAGCCGGGACCTCAACAGGCGCAGGACGAATAGCTTTTTCTTTACCTTCAGTCAGTAAAGGAAGACCCATTTCGTCGATTTCTGCCTTTAGTCTGGCGTCTTTGCATCCGCTAACGCCAATAATGCGCAATCCGGTAGACGCGACCACTTTCTGCAGCGCTGACCAGTTTACCGGGCTTTCAAGACCACTCACGTTAACCACCACGGGAGCATGTTTTAAAAAAGCCGGTGCCTGCGCGATTTTGTCTTCCAACGCCTGACGAATAACCTCGGGTTCTGCTTCATGTAAATGAACCACTGATAAGGTGAAGCTACTGCCTTTAAGCTCGATTGGCGTGTTTGACATCCTGGCCTTACTCAATTTGCTATTTATCATCCCCAGCGCGGGGTGATATTCCGAAGACTATAAGGCATGTTATAGTCAGTATTATATTGAGGCAAGCCACCATTCCGTGAATTCAGAGTAAAAGATATGTTTTGTGTGATCTACCGAAGCAGCAAACGTGACCAGACCTATTTATATGTCGAAAAAAAAGACGATTTCTCGCGCGTTCCTGAAGAACTGATGAGAGGATTTGGTCAGCCGACGCTGGCAATGATGTTACCGCTTGATGGGCGTAAAAAATTAGTTAATGCCGATCTTGAAAAAGTAAAACAGGCCCTGACTGAGCAGGGCTATTATTTACAAATACCCCCGCCGCCAGAAGATTTACTTAAACAGCATCTGGCAGCGGCAAAACAAAATACACCAGACGCTAAACGTTAAACTGCATCGGGCAGCAGCACGTTCCATCGATGCAGTACCTGAAATCTATGACTACGTTAGGGGAAAGTAATGTATCAACATCACAACTGGCATGGTGCTCTGCTGGATTATCCGGTGAGTAAGGTGGTTTGCGTAGGGAGTAACTATGCCAACCATATTAAAGAGATGGGTGGAACTACCCCGGAAGAACCGGTTCTGTTTATTAAACCGGAAACCGCGCTGTGCGATTTGCGCCAGCCGCTGGTGATCCCATCTGATATGGGGTCTGTCCACCATGAAGTTGAGCTGGCTGTGCTGATTGGCGCGACCCTGCGGCAAGCGACAGAAGATCATGTGCGCAAAGCCATTGCCGGTTATGGTGTCGCGCTGGATCTGACTCTGCGCGATATTCAGGGCAAAATGAAGAAGGCGGGGCAGCCATGGGAAAAAGCGAAGGGTTTTGATAACTCTTGCCCGCTGTCTGGATTTATTCCGGTGGCGGAGTTTAACGGCGACCCGCAGGATACGATGCTTGGATTAACGGTCAACGGTGAAACTCGCCAGCACGGCTCCACGGCGGACATGATCCATCACATCGTTCCCTTGATTGCTTATATGAGCCGTTTCTTTACCCTCAAAGCGGGCGATGTGGTGCTAACGGGAACGCCAGCAGGCGTGGGACCTTTAAGCAGCGGCGACGAACTGGCCATCAGTTTTCACGGTCAAACGCTAACAACCCGTGTACTGTAATCTCTGCTTGCCGCCTTTTCGGGCGGCAAAACTTGCATCAGCGTGCCAGACTGGTTATAAGGTGCAGCTTTATTGCAATAGCGGAAACCCTGATGAGCGACATACCTTTCTGGCAAAGTAAAACCCTTGATGAAATGACCGATGCCGAGTGGGAGTCATTATGTGACGGGTGCGGTCAATGCTGCCTGCATAAGCTGATGGATGAAGACACTGACGAAATCTACTTTACCAATGTCGCCTGTCGTCAGCTCAACATTAAAACCTGCCAGTGTCGTAATTACGAACGTCGATTCGAGTACGAGCCTGACTGCATCAAACTGACGCGTGATAATCTGCCGACTTTTGAATGGTTGCCTATGACCTGCGCCTATCGTCTGCTCGCAGAAGGAAAAGGGCTGCCGGAGTGGCACCCGTTGCTGACAGGATCAAAAGCGGCGATGCACGGTGAACGTATCTCCGTTCGTCATATTGCGGTGAAAGAATCGGAAGTGCGTGACTGGCAGGATCATATCCTGAACAAACCTTCATGGGCGGACTGACCCGCCCATCGATTAGCAGGCGTTAAGGGTTAAGACTTTTTCGCCTGATACATTTCATCGGAGTGGTTGTCATCTTCCACCCAGAAGTTAATGTTGAATTGCGCATCGTCGCTTAATTCAACGCGATGCCAGTACTGCGGTGGGCTGGTCGCGAACTGACCGGCATTAATCACCACTTTCACTTCAGGTTCTTTTGCGTCTTCATTGGCAAAGCCATAATACGTTACCGTACCTTCCATTACGCAGAGCTGTCCAAACACGCCTGCTGCGGTGTTATGGTGAGAAAGAAGTGCTGCCGGGACGTTGTCTTTGGTAAAGAAGGGAGTAGAGCGTTTTACTTTCCAGTTTGCCGGGATGCGTAAATGGGACATCAGACATCTCCTTGGTGTGGCATCTATAAGATGTATTTAATATGCATTTTATAGATGCCAGCAGGCAATGAATTTAAGGCAAAAAAAACGCTCCCGAAGGAGCGTCTCTGTTAGCGACCGAAGAGGTCACGTTTTTTCGGTTTAAACGGCTGTGCTATGACTACCAGCACGGCGACCACCAGGTAAGCGGCGAAGATCCCCAACAGCCACTGTGGCATTTCCAGGGTTAAAAAAGACCACTGGCGTTCAGCACAGTCACCGGATGCTAAAAACACCTGCGGCAGCCATTTGTCCAGCGGCAGCCAGCTCGGGAAGCGTGCTGCAAAATCACAGGTCATAAACGGTGATGGGTGCAACTGAATCATGGTGTGCTCATAAGCTAACTGCAGTCCGCGCCAGGCACTGTAAATCCAGATAATCATCGCCACATAGCGTAGTGGCGTTTTTGGTGCGATAGCCCCCACCAGCCCCGCGCCCATCACGCCAAATAATGCGCTACGTTCGTAAATACACAACACGCAAGGTTTTAGCAGCATGACGTGCTGGAACCACAGCGCGACAAGCTCCAGCGCAAAGGCGGTTAACGCCAACAATAACCATGCACCACGACCTCGGGAGCACTGGTTTAAAAATCGCAACATAATAATTTCCCTGCAACATGCGTAGAGAGCGCAGTTTAAACCAATTCAATTTATGCGCCACTAGCAGGAATTGAAAATTTGAGTAATCGGATAATTATCATGCAAAAAGTCAAACCGGGCAGTGATTTGCCCGGTAAATTGTTATGAAAGTGTAGCTAACCAGCCCGCCTGGGTCATCCACTCAGTCACCGGAACAAGCGTGAACTCGACGCAAAGCAGACCAACCAGCGTCAGGACGAGAGTATAAGGCAGAGCCATCCACACCATGCGGCCATAAGAGAGTCGAATCAATGGTGCCAGCGCGGAGGTCAGCAGGAACAGGAATGCCGCCTGGCCGTTTGGCGTAGCAACGGAAGGCAGGTTAGTCCCGGTATTGATCGCCACCGCTAACAGCTCAAATTGGTTAAGGCTGATGGTCCCATGTTCCAACGCGGCTTTGGCTTCGTTAATGTAGATGGTGCCGACAAACACGTTATCAGAGATAGAAGACAGCAGGCCGTTAAAGAGATAGAACAGCGTCAGTTGAGCATGTTCAGAGGACTGCAAAACAAACTGAATAATCGGTGAAAAGAGCTGTTGATCGATAATCACCGCAACGATAGAGAAGAACACGGTTAGCAGGGCAGTGAAAGGCAGCGACTCGGTAAACGCTTTACCAATCGCGTGTTCGTCAGTAACGCCGGTCAACGACGTGGCCAGGATAATGACGGACAGACCGATTAATCCGACTTCCGCCAGATGCAGGGCCAGGGCAACCACCAGCCAGATACCGATAATCGCCTGAACAATCAGTTTGATTTTTTCCTGACGAGTACGCTGCTGACGGCTTTGATCGTCAAACTGTTGCAGGACATCGCGGACGGTCTCCGGCAGCGTTTCGCCATAGCCAAACCAGCGCAATTTCTCAACCAGCATGCAGGTTAACAGGCCGCAAATCAGCACCGGGACGGTGACCGGCGACATGCGCAGGAAAAAGTCACCAAAATGCCAGCCAGCCGCTTTGGCGATAATCAGGTTTTGCGGTTCGCCGACCATAGTCATTACGCCGCCTAACGCCGTACCGACACCCGCATGCATCATCAGGCTGCGCAGAAAACCACGGAACTGCTCCAGTACGACCTTATTGTGCTGATCGATATGGCTATCATCGAGCATATTGTTGTCTTCCGTGCGGGAAGAGGCGAAGCGATGGTAAATACCATAAAAACCAACCGCTACGCTGATTACCACGGCAACAACGGTCAGCGCATCCAGGAATGCAGAAAGGAAGGCAGCGGCAACGCAAAATGCCAGCGACAGCAGCATCTTGGAGCGAATCGTAAGCAGTAGGCGGGTGAAAATAAACAGCAGCAACTGCTTCATAAAGTAGATGCCAGCCACCATAAACATCAGCAGCAATAGCACCTCAAGGTTAGCGGCAACCTCTTCACGCACATGTGTGGCGCTGGTCATGCCGATGATGACCGCCTCGATGGCTAGCAGCCCGCCTGGTAGCAGCGGGTAACATTTTAACGCCATCGCCAGCGTAAAAATGAACTCGGCCACCAACAGCCAGCCCGCAATAAAGGGATTGATGAAAAATATTACCGGGTTAACGACTAAGAATACGAGTAGTGCAAGTTTGTACCAGTCAGGTGATTGACCTAAAAAATTGCGCCACATAGCGCGGCCCCATGATAGCTCCATGGTGATTTCCCTACCTTTAAAAATGAAATCATGTTTTTATGTTTGACCGCAAAGCTTAGCGGGAGGAGGGAGTACAGGCAAGCTATTCACGCGACGGACAAGGCTGGCTGTGCTTCAGCGTAATCTGGAAAATGAAGCCTTGATCCACTTTTTCTTCATTGCGTCAGCTATCAGCCATGTAGCCCGTCTGGTATGATAACTGTAACTATGTTTTGCTGTGTAATGGAATTATCACTATGGTCATTAAGGCGCAAAGCCCGGCTGGGTTCGCGGAAGAGTACATCATTGAAAGTATCTGGAATAACCGCTTCCCACCTGGCACTATTTTGCCTGCTGAACGTGAACTCTCTGAACTGATTGGAGTGACACGTACCACGTTACGCGAGGTATTACAGCGTCTGGCGCGGGACGGCTGGTTGACCATTCAACACGGCAAGCCGACGAAGGTGAATAACTTCTGGGAAACCTCCGGGCTAAATATCCTTGAAACGCTGGCGCGTCTCGATCACGAGAGCGTGCCGCAGCTTATTGATAATCTGCTGTCCGTGCGTACCAACATCTCGACGATCTTTGTTCGTACCGCGTTTCGCCAGCATCCTGATAAAGCGCAGGAGGTTCTGGCAACGGCAAATCAGGTGGCCGACCATGCTGATGCGTTCGCCGATCTGGACTACAACATTTTCCGCGGTCTGGCATTTGCCTCTGGCAATCCGATTTACGGTTTGATCCTCAATGGAATGAAGGGATTATATACCCGCATTGGCCGCCATTATTTCGCCAATCCGGAAGCTCGCGCGCTGGCGCTGAGCTTTTACCGTAAGCTGTCAGAACTTTGTGATCAGGGTGCTCATGAGCAGGTATATGAAACGGTGCGTCGCTATGGTCACGACAGCGGCGAGATTTGGCATCGTATGCAGAAAAACCTGCCGGGCGATTTAGCTATTCAGGGGCGCTAATCGCACCTTATCCGGCCTACGAACTGCACGATTGTAGGCCGGATAAGACGTTTTCGCGTCGCCATCCGGCAATAAGATTTACAGACCGTTCATCCTCGGCGGGCAACGCTCCAGCAGTTCCACACTGCCGTCTTCATTCTGCTGCTCCAGCATTACGTCAAAACCCCAGAGCCGGTGCACATGCTTGAGCACCTCTTTGCGTCCTTTATCCAGCGGAGCGCGGTTATGCGGAATATAGCGCAAGGTGAGCGAGCGGTCGCCGCGCAGATCGACATTCCAGATTTGAATATTCGGCTCAAGGTTGCTCAGGTTATATTGCGACGACAGCCTGTTGCGGATCTCACGATATCCTTCCTCGTTGTGAATCGCGGAAATCTCCAGATAATTATGACGATCGTCATCCAGCACGGTGAACAGGCGGAAATCACGCATAACCTTCGGTGACAGGAACTGGCTGATAAAGCTCTCATCTTTGAAATCGCGCATCGCGAAATGCAGGGTTTCCAGCCAGTCAGAACCCGCTATATCCGGGAACCAGTATTTGTCCTCTTCGGTAGGCGACTGACAAATTCGTTTAATATCCTGGAACATGGCAAAACCCAGAGCATAGGGATTTATCCCGCTATACCACGGGCTGTTGTACGGCGGCTGGAACACCACGTTGGTATGGCTATGTAAAAACTCCAGCATAAACCGTTCGGTGACTTTACCTTCGTCATAAAGGTGATTAAGGATGGTGTAATGCCAGAAAGTGGCCCACCCTTCGTTCATCACCTGGGTCTGTTTCTGCGGATAAAAATACTGGCTGACCTTGCGCACAATGCGCAGCACTTCGCGTTGCCAGGATTCCAGCAGCGGGGCGTTCTTCTCCATGAAGTACAGAAGGTTCTCCTGCGGTTCAGAAGGATAACGTCGGGCTTCCGCAACGGTTTTCTCTTCCTCTTTCTTCGGCAGCGTACGCCACAACATATTTACCTGGCTTTGCAGATACTCTTCACGGCTTTTCTGTCGGGCTTTCTCTTCCTGTAGGGAGATTTTTTGCGGGCGTTTGTAACGATCCACGCCGTAGTTCATCAGCGCGTGACAGGAGTCGAGGAGCTTTTCGACTTCATCCACGCCGTAACGCTCTTCACACTGGGTAATATAGTTTCGCGCGAAGATCAGGTAATCGACGATGGAGCTGGCATCCGTCCAGCTACGGAACAAATAGTTGTTTTTAAAGAAGGAGTTATGTCCGTAGCAGGCATGCGCCATCACCAACGCCTGCATGGTGATGGTGTTCTCCTCCATCAAATACGCGATACACGGATTGGAGTTGATAACAATCTCATAGGCCAGCCCCTGCTGACCATGCTTATACAAACGCTCGGTTTCAATAAATTTTTTACCAAACGACCAGTGAGGATAGTTGATTGGCATCCCGACGCTGGAGTAAGCGTCCATCATTTGTTCGGAGGTGATCACCTCGATTTGGTGCGGGTAGGTATCCAGTCTGTAGAGTTTCGCCACGCGGTCTATTTCCGCCAGATAGACATCCAGCAGATCAAACGTCCAGTCGGGTCCATCGCTTAACCGTGTGCTGTCCTTGTTCATGGAATCAATCGTAGCCATTCGCGCACCCTCATTGTTGGCGGCACTCTCTGTCTGGAGTACCTCATTTCAAGCATAGATCATGGTGTTAAAAAACGTGCTGCGGCTGAATTTTTTTCTTTGCGATTTCTTGTTAGCGAGGCGTCGAAAAACGGTATGGCCGCAAAATTTTATGCTGGATAAAAATAACGCACAGCAGGAGATACCAAAGCAGGGAGTTCCCCGCCATCACCGCCATATGTGAGATAAGTCACCATAAAAAAGCCATATGTTGAATAATATTTTCAACTGAGTTATCAAGATGTAATTAGATGATTGTTCTTTTACTGTTAACGGAGTGGCTATGCGAGTTGTCATACTGGGAAGTGGTGTCGTTGGCGTGACCAGCGCCTGGTACTTAAGTCAGGCTGGACACGATGTCACCGTCATTGATCGTGAGCCCGGTCCGGCACTGGAAACCAGTGCGGCGAACGCGGGGCAAATCTCTCCAGGTTATGCAGCACCCTGGGCGGCGCCAGGCGTACCGCTTAAAGCAATTAAATGGATGTTTCAGCGCCATGCGCCGCTGGCCGTTCGCCTCGACGGGACGCAGTTCCAGTTGAAATGGATGTGGCAGATGCTACGCAACTGCGACACCAGCCATTACATGGAAAACAAGGGCCGGATGGTGCGACTGGCGGAATACAGCCGTGATTGCCTGAAAGCGCTACGCGCCTCTACCGGTATCGAGTACGAAGGACGCCAGGGCGGAACGTTACAACTGTTCCGTACCGCTCAACAGTATGAGAATGCGACCCGCGACATCGCCGTCCTTGAAGACGCAGGCGTGCCGTATCAGCTCCTGGAAGCAAGCCGTCTGGCGGAAGTTGAACCGGCGCTGGCGGAAGTGGCACACAAGCTGACCGGCGGTCTGCGTTTACCGAATGACGAAACGGGTGACTGCCAGCTGTTTACCCAGCGTCTGGCGCTGATGGCGGAGCAGGCGGGGGTGAAATTTCGCTTTAATACTCCGGTCGATAAGCTGTTGAGCGATGGTGAGCAGATTTATGGCGTTCAGTGTGGCGAGGAGATAGTCAAAGCCGATGCCTATGTAATGGCGTTCGGCTCGTACTCTACGGCGATGCTGAAGGGGATCGTTGATATTCCGGTCTATCCGCTCAAAGGCTATTCATTGACCATTCCGGTGGCGCAAGATGACGGCGCGCCGGTTTCAACGATCCTTGATGAAACCTACAAAATCGCCATTACCCGCTTTGATAATCGTATTCGCGTTGGCGGCATGGCGGAGATTGTCGGCTTCAATACGGAATTGCTGCAACCCCGTCGTGAGACGCTGGAGATGGTCGTCCGCGATCTCTTCCCACGCGGTGGGCATGTGGAGCAGGCAACCTTCTGGACCGGGCTGCGTCCGATGACGCCGGACGGTACGCCAGTGATCGGGCGAACGCGCTTTAAGAATCTACTGCTTAATACCGGCCACGGCACGCTGGGCTGGACCATGGCCTGCGGTTCGGGTCAGTTGCTGAGCGACATTCTGTCTGGCCGCACACCAGCCATTCCTTACGACGATCTGAGCGTGGCGCGTTACAGCCCGGGGTTTACCCCATCTCGTCCACGGCATTTACATGGCGCACATAACTGATAAGGACGTGAGATGACTCGCCCGATACTGGCCAGCATTGACCTGCAGGCGTTGAAACAAAACCTGACCATTACCCGCCAGGCCGCGCCGGACGCCCGCGTCTGGTCGGTGGTGAAAGCCAATGCCTACGGACACGGCATTGAACGTGTCTGGAATGCGCTGGGCACAACCGACGGTTTTGCCATGCTCAATCTTGAAGAAGCGATAACCCTGCGTGAGCGCGGGTGGAAAGGCCCGATACTCATGCTGGAGGGATTTTTCCACGCCGAAGACCTGATGGTGTATGACAAATATCGTCTAACCACCTGTGTACACAGTAACTGGCAATTAAAAGCGCTGCAGAATGCGCGCCTCAACGCGCCGCTGGATGTTTACCTGAAGGTGAACAGCGGCATGAACCGACTGGGTTTCTTACCGGAAAGAGTATCAACGGTCTGGCAACAGCTGCGGGCAATGCCCAACGTCGGTGAAATGACGCTGATGTCCCACTTTGCAGATGCGGAGCACCCGGAAGGTATTCAGGACGCCATGGCGCGGATTGCACAGGCGACAGAAGGGCTGGAGTGCAGACGGTCGCTGTCCAATTCGGCCGCCACGCTGTGGCACCCTGAAGCACATTATGACTGGGTGCGCCCGGGCATTATTTTGTATGGCGCATCACCTTCGGGACAGTGGCGGGACATCGCCAATACCGGCCTGAAACCGGTCATGACCCTGAGCAGCGAGATAATCGGCATACAGACGCTGAAAGCTGGAGATCGGGTGGGCTACGGGGGACGCTATACCGCCAGCGGCGAGCAGCGCATTGGCATTGTGGCGACCGGGTATGCAGACGGTTACCCGCGCCATGCGCCAAGCGGAACGCCGGTGCTGGTGGACGGCGTACGCACTACAACGGTGGGGACGGTCTCAATGGATATGCTGGCGGTAGATCTGACACCGTGTCCGCAGGCGGGGATCGGGACGCCGGTAGAGCTGTGGGGCAAAGAGATTAAAATTGACGATGTGGCCAGCGCAGCGGGTACGGTGGGCTACGAGTTGATGTGTTCTCTGGCGCTGCGCGTGCCGGTTGTGACGGTGTAACGTATCTAAAGCCGGATGTCGACGCTGATGCGTTTCATCCGGCTACACCGTTTATGCGACGCAGAGCGCAAACCGGGCAAAGCGCTGCCGCCGCCCGGCAAAAAGCATCAACGCGCCTCATCCTCATCTTCAGCAACGCGAACACCGACCTTCAGCACCGCATTATCTTCTTTCTCAGCAACCGTCCAGATCATGCCAGCAAATTCAACCTGGTCACCGACGACCGGCGCGGCGCCAAGCAGATGCTGGACAATTTCACCCAGCGTTTGCTGTTTATCACGATACTCTGTGCCATCTTCCAGGCCATATATCAGTGCCACATCGGCATATTTTGCGCTGGCCTCGAGAATAAAATCACCGAAGAAGCGCTGGTCTAACGATACCGGCGGCGACTGGCTAAACAGCTTGCCGAGAGCAGGGAGATCGCGCTCACGACCAATGACGCACAGAACATCGCCTTCACGCAGCCGCGTACTGCCGGATGGGTGAAACAGCACGTTGTCACGAAACAGGGCGGCAATTCGCGTCTCTTCCGGCATATGCAGGTCACGCAGTGCGGCTCCTACACACCACTTATCCGCGCTGAGCTGATAAACGAACTGCTCCCAGGGGTTTTCCGGATGAATATCCAGACCAATGCGCGAAACGGGCCAGCCGACGGGAGGAACCACCACTTTGGCTTTTTTGGCGGCCCAGGAAAGCGACGTTCCCTGAAACAGCAGCGAGATCAGAACCACGAAGAACGCGACGTTAAAGAACAGGCGCGCATTCTCCAGACCCGCCATCATTGGGAACACGGCGAGGATAATGGGGACTGCACCGCGCAGGCCCACCCAACTGATGAAAATGCGCTCGCGCAGATTGAAGCCACGAAACGGCAGCAGTCCGGCGAAGACCGACAGCGGACGGGCAATGAATATCATCCATGCAGACAAAATCAGCGCAGGGATCGCGATAGGCAGCAGGTCGGACGGCGTAACCAGCAGTCCCAGCACCAGGAACATGGCGATTTGCGCCAGCCAGGCCAGACCGTCGAAGTTTTGCAGAATGCCAAATCGGTTGCGGATGGGGCGATTACCCAGCAGGAAACCACACAGATAGACCGCCAGAATACCGCTGCCTTCCAGTGCAGTGGTCAGGGCAAAAATCAGGATCCCACCGCTTAAGGCCAGTAGCGGATAAAGCCCGGCAGGCAGTGAAATGCGGTTAATCATTTGCTGAAGCAGGTAGCCACCACCGAGACCCAGTATGATCCCTAAGCCGAACTGCTGGATAATATGCACTGCAAACATCCAGCTTAAACCGGTCTCGTGATTTTGAATCATGGCGATAAGCGTGATGGTTAAAAACACCGCCATCGGGTCATTACTCCCGGACTCAATTTCCAGCGTAGAGCCAACACGTTCGTTAAGCCCCTTGCCGCCAAGCAGGGAAAAAACCGCCGCGGCATCGGTTGAACCGACAATCGCGCCAATCAGGAGTCCTTCGATAAGATCCAGATGAAACAGCCACGCGGCCATCATGCCGGTGAGTCCGGAGGTAATCAGCACCCCGACGGTCGCCAGCGACAGCGCCGGGCCTAACGCGACACGAAATGAGCTGGCCTGGGTGCGCATCCCGCCGTCGAGCAGGATAACCGCCAGCGCCAGGTTACTCACCATATAGGCGAAAGGGTAGTTATCGAAAGGAATACCGCCCACGCCGTCGACTCCCGCTAACATACCGATAGCGAGAAATATCACCAGAATAGGGATACCAAGACGTGATGAGAATGAACTGAGTAAGATACTGCAGGTGACGAGTACGGAACCCAAAATAAAAAGGCTAATTATTGCTGCGGCATCCAACGTTCGGTTACTCCTGAATTACGCTGTTTCGTATATATAAACCCTAACATAATAACGACAGAAACAGCGTTTTACTTAGCCCTGTTAACCGCTTTTTTTACGATTTAAGTACCGGATGCCCACTTAAGGTGAGCTGAGCGCCGTTTTTATCATTTTTCAGTACCGCTCTTGCCCCTAACGGCAAGGTGACGGTGCGTTGTTCATGACCAAAATCGAGGCCGTCGATCAACGGAACCGATAACCTGGCGCGTAGAAAATCACAAACTGAGTCAAGACTGTAGCCCGCGTCGTAATCATTAGGTGCGCTGCCGCTAAAACTGCCGAGGATAATGGCGTTTTGTCGGGCCAGTATTCCTGCGTGATACAGTTGCAGCAGCATGCGTTCAATGCGAAAAGGATGCTCGTTAATGTCTTCCAGCACCAAAATGCCGTTTTCGATAGCGGGCATCCACGGCGTGCCCATCAGAGAAATGAGCATCGCCAGATTTCCGCCCCATAGCGTACCTTCGGTCGCACATGCCGGACCGTTACCTTGCCACTCGAGGGTAAATTGGGCATTGCGAACAGCCTGCCAGAAATGGTGCTCGGTAAATGCGTTCATCTCCTCGGCACCAAAGTTAGCCGCCAGCATCGGGCCGCTGAAGCTAATCACATTCCCCTGCGCCAGCAGACCACACTGGATTGCGGTAAAATCGCTGTGTCCGCACAGCAGCAGTGGGTTGTGTTGCTGACGGTTCGCCAGCGCCTGCCAGTCAATATCTGCCAGTAAACGGCTCGCGCCATAGCCGCCGCGTACTGCCATCACAATGGTATCGGGCGTGTTCAGATTTACGAGCGCGTTCACATCAGCAAGCCGTTCTGCTTCTGTACCCGCAAAACGCTGGCAACGGCGCGCAATGACCGCTGAATTGTCGACCTGATGACCGGCCTCAGTAAGACGCGCCAGCCCGCGTAAGGCAGCCTGCTGGTTGATACAGTAGCCCGACGGGGCAATTAAGTGAAACCGGGACATGGCATTTCCTTGCTACAACTAAAACCAAATGTATATCATGCCGCGTAGGTATGTCGTTGTCACCTCAGCGACAGGTTCCGGCTATAAGGATAGATGACGTGAAATTGAGATGGTTTGCTTTTTTGGTTGTATTACTTGCGGGCTGTAGTTCAAAACAGGATTACAAAAATCCGCCGTGGAATGCTGAAGTTCCGGTTAAACGCGCAATGCAATGGATGCCGATCAGCGAAAAAGCCGGTGCGGCCTGGGGTGTCAGTCCACAATTGATTACCGCTATCATCGCCATTGAATCAGGTGGAAATCCGAATGCGGTCAGTAAGTCTAATGCGATTGGCCTGATGCAGTTAAAAGCCTCTACGTCAGGGCGTGATGTTTATCGTCGCATGGGGTGGAGTGGCGAGCCGTCGACCAGCGAGCTGAAAAATCCTGAGCGCAATATCTCGATGGGGGCCGCATACCTGAGCATTCTTGAGACCGGGCCGCTGGCCGGGATCGAAGATCCGCAGGTGATGCAATATGCGCTGGTGGTATCGTACGCCAACGGTGCGGGCGCGCTGCTGAGAACGTTCTCCTCCGACAGGAAAAAAGCCATTAATAAGATAAACGATCTCAGCCCGGATGAATTTATTGAACATGTTGCTGATAATCATCCGGCGCCGCAGGCTCCGCGCTATATCTGGAAGCTTCAACAAGCGCTGGATGTGATGTAATTCAGGTGATGCTAATCGCGCACCTTATTCGACTTTTCCCGGGCCTCGCGCTCGAGGGAAAAAATAATCCGCTGTAGGTTACGCTCCACCGCCGGGCCGACGTTGAGAAAACGAAAGCTCAGGCGGGGAGTGGTAATTGTTTCGTTTTTCCCGTCGATAACTTTGCGTTCACTAATGGAAATTAGCTGGGCGTCAACCTGATACACTCCCCATTGCTCCATGTTCAGTTCAACCTGTGAAAAGCGCATGCCTTCTACCAGTCCCTCTGGTTTTGCCGTTTCTAACAGCCCGCCCATACCGCCAAGAGACAAATCGAATAAGCGAAAACACAGCGTGCTGTTATCCGGCATTTTTACCGTGCAGCGATAGGGGGGATGCAGTGGAGCACCGATACGGAAATATTCCCGACGCTGGACGAACCACAGAGATGGCGGCAATGATGAGATAAATGCGGGTAGCCGCTGGTATTCGCCTTTTTTCAGCTGTGGCAGGGTGAACTCCACTTTGGCTCCCTGCGTTTCGGCGATAATCGTAATTTGATTGGCTCGCTGCACGGCCTGGTTTTCATATTCCTGACTACCAAAATCCATGATCAGTTCGTCCGGGCTGACCGCCAGTATTTTGCTGATGAACTGGCCACCTGACCAGGAGATACGCAGCGGAACCTGCTGCGAATTTAAGTCCCGGAGTACGCCTAACACCGCTAATGGATTTTGCTTCAGGAACTGCTCATTGTAGTTACTCACACCTAATGACTCCTGGATGCCTGGTTTATCGTTGGATTATCGGCATCAATCAACGGAACTTAATACAAATGGATGAAATTTTTTACCAAACCCAATGAATTAAGTCTGAGGGAAAAAGCACGTAGCGATGGCTTGCCTATACTTAACGTGCTGGCGCAAGAATGTCTTGCGCGTGCGTTCACTGGAAAGAGGGCCTGGAAATGGGAATTATTACCTGGATTATTTTTGGTCTGATTGCGGGGGTTATCGCCAAACTGATTATGCCGGGGCGCGATGGCGGTGGATTTATCCTGACCTGCATTCTCGGTATTATCGGTGCTGTGGTCGGTGGATGGCTGGCTACGATGTTCGGTATCGGCGGCGATATCAGCGGGTTTAATCTCCACAGCTTCCTGGTGGCCGTGGTCGGCGCGATTGTTGTGCTGGGTGTCTTTCGGCTTGTACGACGAGATTAATCGAACGGCCCCTGACGGGGCCGTTTTTCTGCATTGTTAAGTCAGAACTGATACTCAATGCCCGCCCAGTAATTACGCCCCTCTTCAATAAATCCTTCACTGTAAACGTACTGCGTATCGAACAGGTTATTGACCGAAGCGTTAACGCTAAACCCGTGACCAATGGCGTAATCAGCGCGCAAATGGGTAATGGCGAAACCAGCGGCTTTCTGCGAGCCGTCGGTATTGCTATAGCTTGACGAACGGGCCTCTTCGGACAGCGTAATGCTGAGTGGCTCCCACGGTTTCAGCGTCATCCAGGCTGTCAGGGTTTGCGTCGGCAGATCGGTAATCTTACCGATATCGCTGCGTTTGGCGTCCGCATGAATAAGGCCGTAGCTCAGCCCGACGTCCAGCATATCAAAAACTTTACCTTTAACGCCTGCATCCAGGCCGGTGTAATCCACCCGACCACTGTTTTGATTCTGGATGGTGTCGGCATCAATATTGTGCGAAAGAATCGCATCGCTGATGCGGTTGTAATACACGCTGGCTTCGAATCCCCAGTTCTGGCTAAGTGAACCATTCCATGTCAGGTCCACGCTGCGGGCGCGCTCCGGTTTAAGCTGTGGATTGACCAGCGCCACCTGGTTATAGGCCGGTTTCGAGGTCGTGTAGCGTTCTTTTAACGTTGGGAAACGCGTTCTGTCAGAGTAAGACAGCGCTAATGTGTCTGAATTTTCAAAGTGGTATTTGGTCATCACCTGCCAGTTAAAGGCCGACTGATTGTTGTCATCGTAGTGCGTGACGCTGCCGTTTTTCTCGTGCTTCATACCTTCCAGACTGTCTCGCCAGTCATAGCTTATTCCCGCCACCACATCGACATTATCCGCCGCAGCCCACTGGTATTCACTGGCCACGGACCAGGTGCGGTCTTCGTAGCGGTCGTAAGCCGCATTCGGTGCGCCTTTCTCGCGGTGAACATCGTCCTTCCAGTTCACGGCGAAAGAGAGCAGATCGTTTTCTCGCATATCCGCAGCGAGCTGCAGGCCAGCCCCATCGCTATAGTCCGAATAATGGCTGTAGCTGCCTTTCTTATTTTTCAGATCGGCCAGCGAGTTGTACATCATCAACGTATTTTCAAAGGTGTCGCGATACAGACGGCTTTTCAGGGTAAAACGGTCGCCCAAATGCGTGGTTCCCTGATAGTAATAGCTCTCTTTATCGTATTGTGGCCATTGCCAGTAGCGTGATTTCTGGCTGCTGGTTCCGGCGTACGGTGGATTATCTTTTTCACCGTCCTGATTTATATAGGTCAGCACATATTCATCATCTCCACGAGGGGTAAAGCCCAGCTTCACGATGCCACGCTTGTCATCAGCGGAAGAGTTGATCATCTTGCCGTGACTGCCTGCAACCGGGTTGTCCACGCCATGCGGTAACCCAAGAAAATCCTGCTTCAGCTGACTGCCGCTGAGCTGGATATAGCCGAGATCGTTACTGGCGCCAAATGAAGCGTGCATATCGTGGGCGTGGTCTTTGCTGCGACTCCAGCCCTGGCGATAGCCAATGCTGCCTTCAAGCGGTTTGGTCGGTTTTTTTGTAGTGATATTGATGGCACCGCCCATCTGGTTTGGCCCCTGTAACAGAGACGAGTAGCCTTTGGAGACTTCAACCGAAGCGATATCGGATGTCAGAAAACGGCCTAAATCGAGGTTGCCGTCATAGGGGATGTATACCGGCACGCCGTCGAAAAAGACGGGAACCTGACGGCTGTCAAATCCGCGCACTTTTACCTGTTGCTCGTTGCGGTTGCCTGACTTTTGCAGCACGACGCCAGGGACGACGCTCAGCGCCTGCGCCACGTTCTGTTTATCCAGCTGTTGTATCGTTTCCTGGCCGAGAACCGTGGTGTTGGCCGCGGAGACCGGACTAGACCAGACGGTCATGGTTTCGCTTTCCTGCCCAGCAAAAGCACTGTGCGCGAAAGCAAACGACAGGGCTGTGTAAAGACAACTTTTGTTGAAATTCATTATTTTTAGTCCATTTTTTGATGTTATAGGCCACGTGCGTCCGGGCTCATGCTCACTTTGATATCCGCAGGTGGAGCGTAGTAAGGCGCGGAAGTGATAAAGAGTCTGATACCGCAGTCGAGATAACCCGCCAGCGAGGCGAGGGTAATGCCGCCGGTCAGCGCCAGCGTGCAATGGGGGGCCAGAGCAGGGGCCTGACGGGCAATTTCTGCCGCCTGCTCGGGGGTAAATTTGTCGAGTTGTAGGACATCAGGGGCGGCACGTAGGGCGGCCAATGCCTCATCTGGCGTATCCGCTTCGACCACGATCTTTTTTTCTGGCGCATGGCTGCGTAAGCGCGCAATCGCGCCTGTCCAGTCGTTTGGGTTGGTAAGAAAACGGCGGTGATTAGCAAACAGCAGTACCGTTTCGGCGCATCCTCCCCGATGGATAATGCCCCCGGCGGCAAGTATTGCCTGAGTCGCCAGTAAACGCGTACCGGGAATGGCTTTGCGGGTGCAGGCAATCTGCCCATCGGGATAGCGTTGATGCAGCATGCTCAGCATCTCGACGAGATAGCCCGACACGCCGCAGCTCCACTCCAGTACATTTTGTACCGCTTTCCAGCCCTGGTGCAGCGCCGCCGCCGGTCCGTGTGCGCGAATCAGTCGCTGTCCGGCGTTCGCCCGTTCGCCATCAGACAAAATATCGGTGACGGTTAATCCCAATGACGTCAGCATTTGTCTGGCAACAGCGGTACCGCTAACGCATCCGCCCTGGCGATGGTTAAACTCGATGACGCCTGGTTGGGCGCCGATACCCAGCGCGCGGGTGGTCAGATCGCCGCCCTGAATATCTTCCAGCAGCAGCGCGTCAATTTGCGCCTGCGAAAAGTAGATCATCGCAGCGCCTCCCGCGGGATGCTATCCCACCAGATAAGCGCCCAGTCACGGCTTGCGGGGGCAATAGCGCGTGGATCCTGCTGTTGGTACCAGTTTTCCAGACGTTCGACCTCGTCGGCGCTCAGTTCACCCATACTCCAGCGCACGTTTTCCAGAAAACGCGTCCAGGTGCTGTTGTCCTGCTGACAGTTGGGACCGCGGATAAAATCAACGTGCGCGTGGATCCCCATCTGATAAAGAACATTAAGCGCATAGATATAGTTGGGCAGTTCAATCACTTCGCGGCCCAGTGCGCGCTGAATGGTGGGAGAAACGAAAGATGAACTGACGAGGTGGGTGGTATAAACCCGCAGCCGGGCCTGATTATTCAGCTTGCTCATTGCCTGACGCATATCGGCAACCAGCGTGGAGCGCGAGGCGACGGCGATATCGCACTGGGGTAAATCATCCCAGTGCTCTTCCCAGGCTCGTTGCACCCATTGTACGTGACGGGCGTTCATTTGTGCGGCGCGGCGGGCAGCTACGCTCAGCATTCCCTTGCTGTAATCTACGCCGTAAATTATTGGCATTTTTTTAGCCAGCGCCAGCGAGACTGTACCGGGGCCGCAACCCATATCAAACAGCGACTCTGCACCTTGCAGGTCGATTTTCCCCAGCAGTTGCAGCAGATAGCTGTCGGTTAATGAGGCGCAATTCTCCGCCATTTTTTCCGCACGTTTGTCCCAGTGCTCCGGCTTTTTCTCGGTTCTGTTCGCCAGCTGTAATTGCTTACGGTAAAGATCGGCAAAATCAATGTCGTCAATGAGCATGAATATTCCTTAATTGAGTGAACCATAAAGATGGTGGGTAATTTGTGACGGTGTAACGCGATACAGCGCGGCCAGGCGGTCGGCGGCGAGCTGATGTTCAGGCAGACCCTGCGACACCTCGCCGTTTGGTTCAACCCGTACCACGCTGTCGGCGATTGCCCGGGCGTGCAACGGGTGATGGGTCGACATCAGCAGGGCCATACCGGAATTTTTCAGCGTCACCAGCGTGTCGAGCAGACGGATTTGATGCCCAAAATCAAGGCTGGATGCGGGTTCATCCAGCAATAAAAGACGCGGACGTTGCGCCAGCGCGCGAGCGATCAACACCAGTTGCCGTTCGCCGCCGCTCAGGGTGTTCCAGCGTCGAAGTGCCAGGTGAGAAATCTCCAGTATCGCCAGTTTCTGATGCGCAATTTCACGCTCTTTAGCGCCGGGAACCGCAAATGCCGCCAGTTGCGGGGCCAGTCCCATCATCACCATGTCCAGGGCGGTGAAGGCAAACGCGCCGTCGTGCGCCTGAGGAACCCAGGCGATGGCTGCGGCGCGTTCCCGATCGCTGAGATGATTCACTGCGACGCCATCAAGCAGAATGTCACCGCGAAGCGGCGGAAGAACGCCGAGAATGGTGCGCATCAGGGTGGTTTTACCGCTGCCGTTAGCACCAATCAGACAACAGACAGAACCGGGCGAAACCTGAAAGGAGATATCACGTAACACGGGTTGTTTACTGTGGTATCCCAGCGACGCGTGGCGCACGAGTAATAGCGTCATGGGCGGTTTCCCCGCAGCAAAAGCAGCAAAAAGAACGGTGCGCCAATAAATGCAGTCAGGATCCCCAGCGGGATTTCCGTGCGGCTCAGCGTGCGGGCGAGGGTGTCGGTGAGCAGGAGTAGAATGGCGCCGATCCCCATGGACACCGGCAGTAACTGCTGGTGGTTATTCCCGCTGAGGAGTCTGCCGATGTGCGGCACCACCAGTCCAATCCAGCCGATAATGCCGGCAATGGCGACGGTACAGGCGGTGACTAACGTTGCGCAGACGATCAGTCCCAGCCGCAGTCGGGAGACGTTGATCCCAAGCGATCGGGCTTCATCATCCGACAGAGTGAGCAGGTTCATGCGCCAGCGCAGCAGCAATAACGGGACCAGTCCAGCAAGGATCAGCGGTGCTGAGAACCACAGATCGTGCAGAGTAATTGTCGATAAACCGCCGAGCAGCCAGAAGGTGATCGACGGGAGTTGGGTATACGGGTCGGCCAGCGTTTTGATGAGCGAGATTCCCGCGCCGCAGACCGTACCCAGCGCAATCCCGACCAGCACCAGCGTTAACACCGGATCGTGACGCTTGACTCGCCGGGTGATCAGCCAGACACCGGCGACCACTAACAAACCGCCAGTGAACGCATACAGCTGAATAAACAGGATTGGTAGCCCCAGCAGGATTGCCGTACAGGCGCCCAAACCGGCACCGGCCGCCACGCCGAGGATATCCGGCGAAACCAGTGGGTTACGGAACATTCCCTGATAGGTGGTTCCTGCACCAGCCAGCGCTGCGCCGAGTAACAATGCAGCCAGAATGCGTGGCAGTCGGATTTGCCAGAAGACGATTTTGTCCTGCATCGGGACGCCATCCCTGCCTGCAATAAGATCCACGACCTGCTGTGCATCGAGGCGATAAGCACCCGACACCGCGGCGATGCTCGCGCAAAGCACCACCGTCGTAATCATCAGAAAACCGAGGGTAGATGTTTTCATCAGACGCTCACCAGTTGTTGATACTGTGCGTCGCTTAACGTGGTGTGCCAGAACAGTTCACTGTAGCGCTGCATATCGGTTTTAAAGCCCGCTTCAACCTGTGGATCAAGCCAGGCATGCAGACGGCGTAACCCCAGCAAACGATTGATGCCGGGAGGCGCGTCCAGCCAGCCAAACGGCAGGCCGCTGAGAAACAGAATGCGCCGATCGGCAACCGCTTTGACTCCTTGCCAGACGGGATCTTCTCGCAGGTACTGTGCCGTAATCGCATCCTGTACCAGAATAATATCGGGCTGCCAGCTCAACAGGTTTTCCATTGAAACCTGCGCCAGCCCGTGCCGCCCAGGAATTTGCGCCACATTGTGTAATCCCAGTAGTTCTGCCGCTTCGGTATGCAATGAACCTTGTAATCCAGTTTCAAGTCCGCGGGCGCCGCGCGCGGCATAAAAACGCAGCTTTGCTGCGGGAGAGTGTGAAAACGCGAGGGCTTCATCAATAAAACGCTGGGCCAGTTTGGCCTGAGTCCAGGCCCGCGTTGCGACTCCCAGCGCTTCACCTGCCGCGAGTAGCTGTTGCGGGCTGAGCCGCAGTTCGCCATTAATCAGCAGCCAGGGAATTTGCGTTTGCGCGTTGACTTGTCTGGCCTGAGAAAGCCAGGTTTCATCGGCATTGCCGCAGTCAATCACCAGGTCGGGTTTAAGCGCCAGTAGCGCTTCAAGCGAGAGTGTGCTGGCGCGTCCCGCCAGCTTGCCCAGTTTCGGTAAAGCCCGAATGTCTTCGTGAAACGGGATGGCGGTCTGACGAGAAAAATCAAAGGATGAAAAACCAACCAGTTTTTCCGGCGCGACGGCCAGCAGCAGCATGTCGGCGGGTGCGCCTGCGCTGACCACGTGTTGGGTCGCCTCTGGCGCTGGGTGGCCTCCAACGGCAACGGTTAGCGGTGTTTGAGCCAAGGCGGGAAGATGGCGTAGCAGCAATGCAGATGCCACAAGCTGGGCAAACATCCGTCTTGTCAGTGGCATAATTGTTATCCTGAAGGTGATAAAATCGCTATATATTTACATATACAGCGAATAAAAACATGTTCAGAATCAATTTCTCACGGATGAAAACCCGGAATACCCCATAAGGGCTAGATGGCGTAGAGACAACAGGAATGGCGGAATAGAAGCCAGAAAAAATCCGCGACGCAGCGCGGATTCGGGGAGTAAAACGCTTCAGGTAACGGCGTTAAGACGTCGGCTGAGCCTGTTTTTTAGGCTCGACTGGCGTGGTACTTGCCGGGGCCGGGCGCGATGCGGGCACGCTGTCACAGGGCTTTTCTTTGGCACAGATCAGGTCGAGCATTTTAAGCGTTACGCCGTTGGTCCAGCCAAAACCATCCTGCAACGGATATTCGCCGCCGCCTCCGCCAGTGCCTGTGCTGCTCACGTCATACTTTTCAACCAGCTTTTTCTCACGATCGTAGGTGTGCTGCACGTTGGTGAGGAATCGCCAGGTCACGTCCATGGCGACGTTATCCTGACCGTAATTCTGTAATCCCGATGCGGCGACCCACTGGAGCGGGGCCCAGCCGTTGGGAGCATCCCACTGCTGGCCGCTTTTCACCGACGTGGTGGCCAGGCCGCCGGGTTGCAGCAAATGCGCCTGGGTTGCCGCGGCCACTTTACTGGCGCGATCTTTTGCCGCTGCATTGACATACAACGGGAACAGGGCAGCGGCCGTCAGTTGGTTACGTACTTTGTGGCTCTTCAGATCGTAATCGGCATACCAGCCTTCTTTGTCGTTCCACAGGTGCTTTTCGATCCCTTTTTGTCGGGCATTAGCGAAGCCTTCATATTGTGCAGCTTTGGCATTATCCCCGGCGGCCTTGCTGGCGAGGGCGATCATCTTTTCCATTTTGTACATCAACGCATTGAGATCGACCGGAACGATGCTGGTGGTGCGCAGGGTGCCTAGTTGATTGGGGTTATCCATCCAGCGGGAACTAAAGTCCCAACCCGACGCGGCGGCAGAACGCAGGTCGCGGTAGATTTCTGTGGCCGGTCGGTTCGGATTGCTTTTCGCTGTGGCGATATCCTCCACCCAGGACTCTGGCCGCGGCGTATCGCGGTCATCCCAGTAGCGATTCAAAATGGTGCCGTCATCCAGCTTAACCACGCGCTTATTCTGCTGACCGGGCTGGAGCGTTTCGACGCCTTCCATCCAGTAGGTGTATTCTTTGAGCATCTGCGGGAGGTATTTTTTCAGCGCGTCATCCCCGTCATGCTGCGCCAGCAGTTCCACCATAAAGGCAAAGAATGGCGGTTGAGAACGGCTCAGATAGTAGGTGCGGTTGCCGTTAGGAATGTGTCCCCAGGAATCAATCTCGTAAGCGAAGTTTGCCACCATGTCGGAGACCTTATCCCAGTGATTGCTCTCAGCAAGCCCCAGCATGGTGAAATAGCTGTCCCAATAATATATTTCGCGAAAACGCCCGCCAGGCACGACATACGGCTCCGGGAGCGGCAGCAGAGAGTCCCATTTTTCAGCGTCGGTTGTCGAACGGGTGAGTACCGGCCACAGTCCGTCAATATGCTCGCGCAGCGATTGCCCGGCTGGGGGGACGTATTTCTCGCCAGCTTTCGGCAAGGTGAAATTCACTTCCACAAAATGACGTAAGTCGAATCCGGACTGATTTTTCTGCATCCGGTAATCGGCAAGGATCATTAATGGATCGCTGTTAGGGACGGCGTCAGCAAAGGTTTTCTGGTCAGGAAACAGTTTGGCCGTTTGTACATCGTTAAACAGTGGGCCAAGCAAAATATCAGGCGGCTGAGGCGTTGCGGTTGGCGCGTCCTCGGCGTTGACGGCAAAAGAGGAAAGGGCAAAAAAGGTGCTTGCGAGCGTCAGTTTTATTGCAACAGAGAGCAGGCCTGGATGGCGAGTTGCAGGCGTTATCATCGGTTAATCTCCTTAGGGTGTGCCGAAGCAGCGGCATTTACCATGAGAAAACCTTAGTTCAGGATCGACCGTTGCGCGTGATCGACGCCCCATTTTGCGAATAAACAGACATTTCCCGACGCGAATCGAAAAGATGCACACCCTTTGTCGGCAAAGGGCGTGCAACCAACATCAGCCCGCGCGGGTTATCCGCTGGGCCACGCTGTCAAGGGTCAGGGTATCACCCATCGTGATACTCTCGATGGCCTCGCCTTGCTGACATAACCAACATAACCCCATTGCACGGGCGATAATCGCCGGGTGAGACGCTTCGCTCCCGTCTCGCAGGCAGATGCCTTTGATGGTCTTCGGATCGAGTTGCAGCACCGTAGATGGATAGATGACCTCCGCGACCAAAATAGTGGGGCGGATGAACGCGGGAATTTGTGCAGTCTCTCCCGTCAAATACTGCAGTGAACGAGACAACAAATCTTCAATATCGATGTATCGCGCCTGCAGGTAAGGATCGTCGAGCTGTAAATACTGCTGGCTGAGATCGCTCAGCACCTGATGCCAGGCCCAGGCCGCGCTGCACTGCGTTTCACGCATTAGATCACAGGCCATATCGAACAGATCCGGATCGTCCAACAGCGTGTGGTGACCGGAGAAAATAGCGGCGATATCTGCGGAATATCTCTCTTCTGCAAGCGCGGTTAGCCCGCTTAAGTCGTTCAGCGTGCTTTGGATAGCGACCCGTAACCGTTGCTGCTCAATCTGGAGTGAGGCTACAGGCTGCTGGCTTACCTGTGGTGAGAACGGTGTGTAACAGAATGCCGTCCCCGTGACCTGTGAGGGAACCTTCGTCACTACGGTATCAGCATGCGCGGGCTCGAGTGATTCACCAAAATTCTCAGCTGCCAGCTGTTTGAATGCGGCCAGCGCATCCTCTGCCTGTTCGCCCTTGGCAATCAGGCGCAGCGTGTCGTTACAGCGTACCTGCAGCAGGGCAATCTGATTCAGGCTATCAGGGACGACGCACTTGCCATTTTTCTCCAGCCACAAATCGGCGTTAAAGCCAGACAGCGCGGAAACCAGCCGTGAAGCCGGACGCACATGAATGCCGTTTGGATTTTTCACCACAATGGCCACTGAATGAGCATCTGCATCAGGCGCGAATTCGGCGGATGTCGGCTTTGCTGCAGATGGCGAAGGTAAACCCAGTTGCTCACATTTGGCGTCGAGGGCGTTCATGGCATCACAGATGACCCGCTCAATGTCAGCACCTGCGGCAGCGCTAACCGTTGCGGCGAGCGTGCCTTCGACCAGCGGCGCGGCGCACAGACGTACTTTAGCGGCAATGGCCGGATCGAGCAGTTCCAGCGCGGTTTCCGCACTCAATAGCGCACTACCGATATCCATCATCACCAGCACGTGATCCGTATCGGCCACGGACTCAATGGCTTCCATCACCTTGATAGGATCGGTACCAATCGGATTCTCAGGATCGTCAATGCCTGCGGCAATAGCGATTTTGCAACCATCACCCATTAACATCTGCCGGGCTAGCGCGCCGACGCCTTCGCCCAACTGGGCGCTGTGAGAAACAATAACCAGGTTTACCATCGCTTTATCCTTACTCTCTGGACGCCTGAGCCAGCATTTGCATCATAAACATTACGGACGTTGCGCCGGGATCCTGATGCCCAATGCTGCGCTCACCGAGATAGCTGGCGCGGCCTTTGCGGGCCTGCATGGTGATGGTGCTTTGCGCTGCTGCTTCCGCTTGTTGGCTTGCCGCTTCCAGCGCCGCCTGTACGCTCAGCTTTTGCTCGCAGGATTGGCGTAAAGATTCCACTACCGGCAGCCAGACATCGCACATGGTTTTGTCGCCAGGTTCAGCTTTACCGCGGCTAATCACACCTTCTGCGCCATCACGAATCATTTGATACAACTCCTCAAGCGTCAGGCTTTGATGAGCCTGGGTCACCTGGGCGGCGCGGATAAAAAAGGTACCAAACAGTGGACCGCTGGCCCCCCCGACGCTTGAGAGCAGCACCATGCCGGTGTTTTTCAAAATAAAACCAATGTCTTTATCGGCGATGGACGGCAGCTTTTCGACGACTTTGCTAAAGCCGCGGTGCATGTTCAGACCGTGGTCGGCATCACCAATTTCCCGATCAAGACCGGTGAGAAAATCACTTTCGGTGGTGAAGATCTCACCGCAGCGATAGAGCCAGTTAACAATTTGTGTTCTGTTGAGGGACATCATGTATCTCCTTATTTACCCCAGTTGAGAGCAGGGGTGTGAACCGGTGCATCCCATAAGCTCAGCGTGTCGTCATCCACCTGTAACAGGGTGATTGAGAAGCCGGTCATATCCAGAGAGGTACAGTAAGAACCGATCAGGTTGCGCTCAATGACGATGCCGGCGTCCTGGCAACGGCTTTCGAGGCGGTTATACACGCCGAAGAGTTCTGACAGCGGCGTCGCACCGAGATTATTGACCAGCGCAATGACGCGATCGCCGCTTTGCAACGCGCGCTTGCTTTCTTTGCCTTCCTGCCACGCGCCCTGAACGTTGTCCCAGTGGCGGAGCGTACGGCTGTAGTTGCCGTTTTCCAGCAGGGTATCGAACATTTCATCAACGGTCTGATCGAGGGAAGTGAAGGTGCGGCGGTCAATGCCCGGTTCCCCGTGGATACCCACGCCAAACTCCATTTCGTTATCCTGCAACGTGAACGACGGTTGTCCGGCGGCCGGAACGGTACAGGCGCCAATGGCTATCCCAATGGAGTGGCCCTGATTATTCAGTTTACGACCCAGCGCCGCACAGACTTCCAGTGAGTCACCGCGTTCGGCGGCCGCGCCGACCAGTTTTTCGATCAATACGGTATTCGCCACACCACGACGACCGGCGGTATACAGACTGTCTTTCACCGCCACGTCGTCATCCACTACCATGGTGGTGACTTTGACGCCGCTTTCATGCAACAGCTCGGTGGCGGTTTCGAAATTAAGAATATCGCCGGTGTAATTTTTGATGATCAGCAGTACGCCTTCGCCGCCATCAATTTGCATGGCGCATTCGAACATTTTATCCGGCGTGGGTGAGGTAAAAATTTCACCCGGGCAGGCACCAGAGAGCATGCCCTGACCAATATAGCCGCAGTGCATAGGCTCGTGTCCGCTGCCGCCGCCGGAAAGCAGCGCCACTTTGCCCATTACCGGCGCATCTGCGCGGGTGACATATACCGGATCCTGATGCAGTGCCAGGGAAGGATACGCTTTCGCCAGTCCGGTGAGTTGTTCAGTCAGTACGTCTTCAACACGGTTAATCAATTTTTTCATTATTTATGCTCCGCAGACAGTCCTGGATGGCTGCCAGATTCGGGCAGGCATCTGATGTAGGGTATCGGGTTATACAACGCCACGGCGACTGCTCGCTGCCGATAAGGTAATTTTGCACACGGGTTGGCAAAAGAAAATTGCTGTAATGGGCGTTTCAATACGAAACGTAGCAACATAATAATGTTCCGTATTGGAACGTCATGGTGCATAAAACAGCGAAAATGAGAGGTTGGGCCGTATTTGGCTGGGAAGCTGATTCACGGGTGTTTATGGAAAACAAACCACCTGCAGAGCAGGTGGTTTGTAGGCATGGTCGATTTCGGCGTTAGCCCGGATAAATTCCGCGATCTTTACGTGCCAGCAGAATGCGTTCGCAGGCAACAATGTAGGCTGCCGTACGCAGTGAGCAGGATTTCTCTGCCGCTTTTTCCCACACGTGTACCATCGCATCGGTCATGATTTTGTCCATGCGATTGTTAATCTCTTCTTCGCTCCAGAAGAAGCTAGCCATGTCCTGAACCCATTCGAAGTAGCTGACGGTTACGCCGCCGGCGTTACAAACAACGTCTGGGACAACCACGATACCGCGGCTTGCCAGAACGTCGTCGGCATCCGGATAGGTTGGGCCGTTAGCGCCTTCGAGTACCAGTTTACAGGTCAGCGTTTCCGCGCGGTGACGGGTGATCTGGCCTTCGAGCGCGGCCGGGATCAGAATATCCATCTCCAGGCTCCAGAAGGCTTCGCTGGCAATGGTTTCAGCGCCCGGGAAACCGGCAATCTGTTTGTGCTCCAGTTGCCAGGCAGACAACGCGGCCATGTCGATACCCGTTGAGTTAAACAGCGTTGCGGTGTGATCCTGAATCGCGACCACGCGTGCTCCTGCTGCCGCGAACAGGCGGGCGGCTTCGCTGCCGACGTTACCAAAACCTTGCACCGCTACGCGAGCGCCTTCAACGTCGATGTTGGCACGACGCGCCACTTCCAGACCGCTGACGAAAACACCACGACCGGTGGCTTTATCACGGCCTAACGAGCCGCCGAGGTGAATAGGTTTACCGGTGACCACGCTGGTCACGGTGGTGCCGTGGTTCATGGAGTAGGTATCCATCATCCAGGCCATTACCTTTCCGTTAGTCCCCACATCCGGCGCAGGAATGTCTTTCTGCGGCCCGATGATAATGCCGATTTCGCTGGTATAACGGCGGGTTAAACGCTCCAGTTCACCTTCGGAAAGCGAGAACGGATCGACGCGCACGCCACCTTTCGCACCGCCGTACGGCAGGTTCAACGCTGCGCATTTGATGGTCATCCATGCGGACAGGGCCATCACTTCATTAAGATCAACATCAGGATGATAACGCACACCGCCTTTGCCCGGCCCGCGGGAGAGGTTATGTTGCACGCGATACCCTTCAAAATGACGGATAGTACCGTCATCCATCTGCACCGGGATATCGACAATCAGCGCGCGTTTTGGGTGGCGCAGGGTATCCACCCAATGGGAAAGTTCGCCCAGGTAAGGGGCCACACGCTCGATTTGTTGCAGGTAGGTATTCCAGGCAGATGTGCTGCTATCTGAAGCGTAAGATAACTTATCCATGATAAACCTTAGTTATAAAAGTAATATGTTCTTAATTTGGCCGTGGTATACAGTGAATCACACCATATGAACCTAAATTTAACATTTATTTCATAGAATGGCCTGTCCGGCTAACACGGTTTATCGGCATGAAGCGTGTGGGCTTTAGCTGGGAAGTGAATAGTTATTCTTTGATTGTGCTGATATTTCGGTTATTTTGCTGGCTGGGTAATTTAATATGCATGATTTATAAAAAACGCAATTTGTCAGATTTATGACGCACCTCTAAAAGTAAATAATATGATAATAAAATGTATTTGCTTTATTGCGATTAAGCTGGGGTCAGTAGGTCACGGCGATGGTAACGGTATCAGCATAGTTGTCAGGCGTGTAGTTCGCGCTGGGAACGGTGGCGTAAACCGGGTAGGTGGTGGTGGTTCCCGTACCGTTGCCCGCGATGGTATTGAGCGATGAATTGCCCCAAACCGTTCCGGACGGCCCCGGCGTCGAGCTAAGCTGGTAGGGGACCTTGTCCGTATTTGACCCCGTGCCGGCCATCACGCCGCTGCCTGCCGTATTGCCGTTAGAGGGCTGAAGTCCGATGGTGTAAGGCGTGTTATTGGAACATGCTACGCCCACGGTATTTGAAGCCGTTAGGTTACGCCCGGTCGCCCCGGCGGGCGCAAAGCTAATATTGGTTGCAGAGGTGATATTGCACTGTTTGCTGACCGTCGCCGATACGGTGAAGGGAAGCCTGGCGGCAACGGTATCGCCACAGGTGGTCGGCGGGAAAAGCAATCCAGGATTGAGGGTGACAAGGGCTGTCGCCGCCGTATAGCTATCCTGATAGCTTCCGGGGACCGCTGAGGTTTGTGGCGTGACAATCTGTGCTGATACCGTGAGTGAGCCCGTCACTGGCGTCAGATTCAGCAGGTTAAGCTGTACCATTGGAAAAGTCGTTCCCGACTGATACTGACTCCCCCAGACTTTGGTGTGTCCGGCATCCTGGTAAAGCTGGTATGCCAGCGTTCTGGCAGGTGTTCCGTTTAATGACATATTTCGAGGTGTCACCTGGCCACTGACGGCTGAGGCGCCAATATTAAAACAGAGGTTGATCCCTGCCAGCGCGTCGCCAAGCTCTTTGGTGCAGGTGTAGTTGAACGTCATTGATGACGTTGCGCCTGTCGCAGACAGCGGATTGACTGAGCCCAAATTTATGGGTTGCACATTGCTCACCGAACAGGTTACGGCATGGCTAATCGCCGGACAAAAGAGTACGGCTGCGATGAGTAACAGATGCCTTAACCTCATGAGCGCACTCCTGTTAGTGTGGCCGGCAAACCAGTGGACCTATTTGCACAATCCCCTTTGCAGAAGTGGGATAGTCAAATTGCACGCGACAACTGCCGGTGTCTGTCTCAACGCGTAGCGCGTTGTGCTGTTCCAGCGTGTCGAACCAGGTCATCCCATCAAAACCAACGACAGACGATTGTCCTGCTCCGCTGATGGCGTATGCCATGCTGCCTTCGGTAATGGGTTTACCCTGATTGTCGACGAGGATGACCTGCGCAGCGCGTACCGGGGTAATGCCAAAGCTAACCAATGTACCGGAACGATCGGCAGGCGTTGCATTCGTCTCAACGCGTGCGATCCGCATATTGGCGGGGAGATCCATAGGGTCAATACTGATCAGGTTTTTTTGATAACTGTTCAGCGGCGTGACCAGTAATAGCCCCTGGTCGTCGCTGCGACCAATCAGGTTATTTTGTAATTTAATCGGGACGTCAGGAACGCCGTCAGTGGATACGACGGCAAAGCCATTGTTGATTTCACGTGCAGCAAACAGGCCGCCTCCCATGGTAACAAGCGATCCGGTGGCGCCTGCGTAGCCGTAGTGGTTATCCGGTAAACGGCTGAATCCCGCGTACGCTTTACCATAACGACCCAGATATCCCACTTCTCCCTGACCGCTTTGCCGGGAAGCCTGCTGACTGGCGGCCAGATTCCAGCCCCAACCGCCGTCGGCAGGAGGCGTCAGGCTGGCGTTGAGCTGGTAGCCGGTCTCATCATTGGTACGTTGTAGGGTGCTGCTGGCACTGAGATTGTTATCAGTGGTCATTGTCACCATCAGATAGAGACTGCGATCGCGGTTATCGTCGATGTTTTGGTTGAATCCGGCATTCAGTGAAATGTTGTCGGTAATCGATTTGAACCAGCTGGCGTTGGCGTAGCGCACCGCATTTTCGTGCGGATAACGAAACTGCAGGTAACTCAGGCTGACATTACCGGCAGCTTCCAGCGAATAGCCAATGACCGTATTGCTGTTAAGCGTCGGTGGCGGCTCGCCATAATGGGTGGCGACATCACGATAATCGCCGGAAGTGGCCGTCGTACTGGTACTGAAATTAAACCGTTCGCCGGACCAACGGTAACCAAAACTGTACAGAAAACCGTTCTTTCCTGAGTCGGTACTTGCGGCAACTGAGGTCGAAAACGTGCCGCTGCGGGTACCTGGGATCCAGTCGTTACTGAAGCCCGCGTTAATCAGTCCATCGCTGGTTTCAGCGTGAGTCCCGGCGGTGAACGTATTGCTAAACCCACGACGCCATGTACCGCTCAGTACCGGTGCGCTGGCATAATCAAAAGAGGAGTAACCATAGTTTTCGCGCACTGTACCCAGTTCTGCAGACCAGGCAGTTAATCCTTCCCGCAGCAGTTGCTGATCGTTGTAGAACGAAAAATTTTGTACGCTCGTTCTGCCCAGCGCATCCGTCATCATTACCTGACCCGTTCCCGCGCCGCTGATGTTCGGCATTGTGTTGATCTGAAAGCTACCCGCGGGGACTTCTCCGTTGTAGTACCTGACGCCGTCGACGTACAGCTCAACGTTTGACGGTAACGTCGCGGAGCCAAGATATGCAGGGAGCGGGGTGGTTGGCATATAGGGCCGCAAACCAAAATCGGTTCCTATCTGAATGCCGCCGATACGCGTCGGTCGGGACCAGATAAGTGAACTGGTCAGGGTATCGCCAACGGTTACCGCCAGCATCGTTTCGGGAAATGACGTACGCCAGCTGGTATCGAGTCGCTCAACGCTGTTATCCGCATTTTCCTCGGTGGAGTACTGCGTCAACTGGGTGGTGCTGAGCACGCCTGCAGCATTGAAAGCGCGGAGTTCGCTGAAGGTATTTATTGCGCTTTCATCCCCCTGTTGGGTATAGATATCGTAATTGAGCAGCGCTCCGCGTGATGTTGTCGCCGTCGGCGCGGTCTCTACGGGGGCGTTAAGCTGCGTGGTCGCAAGATCGAGTGAACTGAGTGGCGCAGTAAGCGAAAGCGTTTGCAACTGAACGTTATAGTCAATGGTTAGCTCGGGGATATCGTTCAGGCAGACGGCGTGAGTGGCGTCAGGCGCAAAGCGAAAGCCCATTTTTCGCAGGGTATCTGCCCCTGCATAGAGCTTTCCATTATCGTAACCCAAATGCACCAGCCCAACGGGATTCCCATTTAAGGTGACGTCGAGATACAAATTGACCCCCACGAGCTGCGCTGCGCCATTAATAACACCATCGTCGTTCAGGTTATTATTCAGCGTTTGTGCGCAAACCATTCCCGATATTAATACTCCATTGAGAAAGCAATATTTCACCAGAAGCCAGGATCTGTTACAGATCTTGTACTGTTTTTTGGCCATTGATTGTGACTTCAACTTTCCCGCCATCATGAGTATTACTGGCCGACGGAGAGACTATCCAGCGCATCGTTGAGCCGGGTAAAACGTAGCCTAACAGTCCGGGCGTAATAACTTTTTTAGCACCGTCAGGGCTTATAAATGTTGCAGCAGATAATTGTGCATGCCCATTTCCCTGGTTACTCACTTCAATAAATTTTTTGCCATCAAGCTGTTGTAATTTCCATTGCAATTTTGCCTGCGTTTGCGCCGCTGATGTTGGTTGAATGAAAACGGGGACGGAATAATGCAGCACAAACTGAAGCTTATTTTTTTCTACTTTTGCAGGCGGTAACTCATCTATCGATAACCGATAAGCGTCTTCAGCATGTGCCGAAGGTGGGCCGGTCCGAATAACGCGAATCAACTGACGTTCTCCGGGGGCTAATGCCAGCATCGGCGGGCTAATGACCAGCCCCTGAGAGGGGGAAAGTTTGTCGCCGTAAGCGCTCTGGCTCCAGCGAAAAACCCGAACCTGGGCATTGAGCACATTTTCACCCGCATTACTAAGCCAGATACCATCGGCATTTTGCGTCGCGAGCAAAGTTAATGTGACCGGGGCGATTTGCAGCCCGCTGGCGGCGGCAGGGTTGAGGCTCGCAACCATCCCTAACAGGCATGCGCAGGCACACTGCTGAACAGGCAGTTTTACTCTCATGTGGCTTCCTGAAGTTAGTAGTTAACGTTAACCGTTACCGTGTCGGCATAGTCGTCAGGAGTGAAGTTGGCGCTCGGTGCGGTGGCATAAACCGTAAACGTTTGCACCAGCCCGGTCCCCGTCGCCGCTACGCCGTTTCCAGGCGCGGTGTCGGTGGCGGTGTTCCCCCACACCGGACCTGTTGCTGATGTTCGATTTAGCTGGTAGGGCACTTTATCGGTATTGGTGGCAGCGTTAGCCACGGAGGACATGGCGCCTGAGCCCGTCGTCGTCCCCCCATTGGCGGCCGACGGCGCCAGGCCGATAAAATAGGGCGTGGTTTTTGAGCAATTAATCGAAATCGTGTTGCTTGCATTGGTATTTGTTGCCGTGGTATTCACCGGCCCAAGCGTGATATTTGAAGCCGAACCGGCAGTCACGGTACAGGCCTTTTGAATCGTCATCAGTACCTGAAATGTTCCGTTAACGGTTGCTGCATTTGCCACGGGAATAATGGAAAAGGCGCAGCAACAAAGAATTAAGCGTTTGTCTAAGACTAGAGCCATATCCTTTACCTTTTTCAAATAACCACATTTATTACTTTAGAAAAACAATAAACAATAATGTGGTACAAGAAGACATGGTTTAACCCTAGAATAAGTATTAGGCGTGCGCCAGTTGATCTAATGAATTTTACTTAGGAAAAAGGTGATGTCGTATGCAAAAAAATAATACCCACGGGTGAGTATATTGTTTTGTTTTTATGCTACTGCGGGCATTAAGTCAGGCAGGTAGGGAACACAGATTCATTGGATGGCATTCAAAATAACCACCCAAAAAATGAGAATTAGTAAGATTTATCTTACTCAGCTCATTACTGCGATACATGTTGGTTACGGGCTGTGAAAAATGACTTTATAACCTTGTTCGTTCCAGTGTTGTAGAAGTTCATTTTGTCTGCGGGTTGGCGTAATACCAGTCCAGACAAAAAGCGTTTGCCCGGGGAAGAGTTCAGGTCTTGGCGATTCAATGGGTTCAGCAAGCACGGCAATATGCCAGCCCGATTGCGATAAACGCCAGGCTTCGAGCCATAAACGGGTTCGGTCTTCAACATCCCAGGCCATCAGGATGGCATCTTTCCCTGATTTGCGCCGCGTTTCAGACAGCAGGGTGGCTACATATTCAATCAATGCGCCATCAAGCATACTGTTCATGATGCGGGATGTATTATGGTCAAGTATCAACCGCTGACGCACAGGAAGATAAACGCGATCAATCAACGCATCTACGGGGTAGGCGCGACCGAGTGCGATAATTTTGGCTCGCAGCTTCGGGGGATACGCCATACGAAGAATGCCCATCATCTCTTCTTGCAATTGATTCCAGTCGTCGTCAGTTTCGCGAGTACTGGTTTCCAGCAATGCTTTAACTTTGCCAACGGGTGTGCCACTGCTAATCCAACGTTTTATTTCTTCAATACGTTGAATATCCTCTTCATCAAAGAGTCGGTGGCCACCTTCGCTGCGTTGAGGTTTGAGTAAACCGTAACGTCGTTGCCATGCCCGAAGGGTGACAGGATTTATCCCGCAACGTTCTGCGACATCCCCAATGCTGTAATAAGCCATAATTCCCCCAGACACTCATGATTCTCCGTCACCGATATGCGGTTCCTGCTACTTTGTACAACATGCATCAAATTGTACAAAACATACATAGGATTCTAGCAAAATTAAGATTTACTTTACTATCACGTAGGGAGTAAATGCTGAATTTTTATGTTCAGCATAAAAGAGGTGGCGGGATTATTGTGTAATAACAATACGTTAATTATTATAACGCTGAGAAATCATTTTTTCTCTGGCCACGCGACAGACGGAGTACCATTCAGGCAGGCTCTTGCAAACAGGTTACCCTGGAAGATCTCAATACCCGCGGATTCAAGCCACATCCACTCTTCAGGTTTTTCGACGCCGACCGCAGAAATCATAATCTCCAGTGAAGCGCAGCATTTGATTATGGCCTGAATGATGGCCTGCCGTGGTCCACTTTTATGCACATCAGTGATGAGTTCGCGGCTTATCTTAATTCGGTCCGGTTGAAAGCGAGACAAAAGCTGAAGCCCGGCAAAACCTGCCCCGAAATGATCTATCGCCACACATATTCCCGCTGCCTTGAGTGACTTCACGGCCTGCGCGAACGTATCAAAACGCGAAATAACTTCACTTTCGGTAAACTCTACGATGATTTGTTCAGGCACCAGTCCATGCGCCGCGATTTCGTTTATAAGAAAGCTGACTGCATCGGGTCTGTTTACCAGGGTCATGGGTAACAGATTAACCGACAGCATTTTGTGATTAAGACCCAGTGCGCTTGCCATTGCAAATGCAGTCTTTTTGCTCTGCAGATCAGCGGTATACACATCTTCAGGTTTGAATTTGTCAAAATACGTTGCGGGCGTTTCACCGTCTTTACCGCGAATAAGGGCTTCCAGCGCAATGACGCGCTGTGACATAGGATCGATAATTGGTTGAAAAGCAAAGCTGAAATCTGTATCTGACGGGAGTGTGCTTTCATCCAGGATGGTACAGGTATTGTCGGTTATAAAACTCCAGTAATCAGGCGCAGGTATTTCAAAATAGCTCGATTTTTCCGTGGCGAGGACAAATGTGCGGAAAAACTGTAATGCTCTGTCATCATACGTGAGCTGAAATTTGGACGTACCCTTATTGAGTACAGCTTGCAGGACGTCATTCCGTTCATGTTTTTGTAAATCAAATAACTCCATCCCTACATTCCCGAATCTTCTCGCAGGCGCGTAATCACACATCAGTTCAACGATATTGTGGTGCCGGGGGTCGTTACAAATACAACGATAGATCTCTTTTACCTGCTCCTCTGGGCCTTCAAGCAGTTGGAAAAAGTGATGGCCGTTAAAGAGTAAGATCCCCGTAACATCTGATCGCCTGTTTTTGATATTTGCGGCTGTCACCATATCCTCAAGCGCTTTGAGAGGGGCGTCTTCACGTAGATGGCTACGGTAAATAATGGTCGTGAGCATGGACAGTCCGGGATCAAGGAAGGAGAAGAGGTCTGGTCAGTATCAGACAAACCAGGTTACGCCCTGATTTTAATACATAATTCTAACTTTGTCTTTACAAGTAAGCGGGCTAATACAGATCAATTTCATTGATAACACAAAGTGATTTGTACAAAGAAATTGGATTTCATATAGATCTGAACTATCGTAACTACATGATTTAATTAATTTAGCATTTTTTGCTAAAAATTAGCGTGCTATGTTGTACACATTTTCGGTACAGCTTTGCTACTGTTATAAAACTTAATATTCACCAGCATTTTGTTACAGGAGCACTCCATGCAGCAGCATACCGTTCGCACTGATTCTGCAAGCGCGATTTCTCGTTACTTTGCTAAAGCGCATCTGCCAACCCAACAGGAAACGTTGGGCGAAATCGTGACTGAGATACTAAAAGATGGGCGCAATCTCAGTCGCAAATCACTGTGTACCAAACTTCTGCACCGTCTTGAAAATGCATCAGGTGAGAATGAACAGAAACATTACAATGCGTTAATCGGCCTGCTTTTCGAATAAAATAAAGCCCTACTATGATAATGGGTAAGTAGTGAAGGAGTTATGAAGAAACCTGACAGTGAACGCTTGAAACATGAAATTACAGGTTTGGCTGTGCTAGAAATTTTGCGAATGCATAAAGACGTTTCGTTAGCTGCACTGATTAAGCAATTGCGGCTTATGCATGCCAGTGAAATGGATGGTACACGTAAACAATTAATTGACAGCGTTATCAATGATTTCACAAATGTTAATCCGGGGAAGATAAGCAGAAAACCGGAACAAACGAGAGATGAGAGTGCTTTCAGTGCCAGCAAAAACCCTAAATTACATTAAAGATAATTCTCCAGACTATACAAGCGAGGTTACCATGCTTCATGAAATTAATGTCCACAGTGTAATGACGGATAAAGCTTTATCAAGTTACTTCCATAATGCAGGTGAACTATTAGCAGATGAGTCAGTGGTATTGGGGCAGGCGGTGACAAATGTAATTCTGGCAGGTGATAATGTTAATAATAAAAACATCATTTTAAGCCTGATTAGTTCTCTGGAGTCAACAACTGACGTTGTCAAGGCAGACATTATCAGAAAAACCCTGGAAATAGTGTTACGTTATACGGCTGATGACGTCTAATGAGATAGCACATTAATATAAATACACAGCACAATTATTGTATGATGTAAGTTCTGTCGCTTCGCTGTTTGGATTAAGACTATACATAGCATCCTCTTATTTTTATGACTGCATATTATGGTGTTGATATGGCTAATTCAATTCCGGAAGATTTTATTTTCCGCTGCGCTTTGTATAAGGATATAGAGCGTAATGTCATGTTAAAACAGGGTTGTATCAGTAATGATGTTCTTATTCAGGCATTCAGCACGCAGTTGAAGAATGAGAAGAATGTGATACTGACCGATCTCTATTCACAGATTCTGGCACATCTTCAACTCGATAAAACTTCGCAGCCCGGTGAGGTCAATGGTGATTTTTCGTTGAGGTCATAATGATGAACATCATGCAGGAACATGCTGGAAACGCAGTTTTATGGATTGATGATATCTATATCAGGCAAGGGTTAAAGAATATCCTTGCAGATATCGTTTTTGAAGATGACAAGGCGCGACTTGTTTTCTTCACCGCTAATCACTTTGACGCGGTAAAAAAGCAAAATTACGATCTGAATACATATCGCCTGGTGCTGCTGATTGATGGCCATCTGTATCAGTATCTCAATGACATCTCACTTTACAGACTGCCAGTAGATAGCGATGTTGCCTCAATCAAGCAATTTATTATTGATATTACTCGTGCTGGTGGAAAGCACGAGCATCAATCGGAACTCAATATCTCCTTGACTGCGCGAGATAAATATATTTTAACGCAGCTAGGGGAGGGGCGAACTGTTTTTGAGATATCTGCCATGTTAAATCTACACTTAAAAACCATTTACCAGGCCAGGCAGAATCTGATCAAGAAACTTGGTTGCTCAGGGCTGATTGATTTTCAGGGAATACTGCAAGCGCAAATATTCCGGAACTGGCTGAAGCATGCCTGATCATCGATACGCTAAACTTACCTTCAGCGATTTGTGTAAGTTTAAATCAATCGCTCGGGTTATCTTATCGATGATGTCTTCTGTTGTGAACATAAATTAACGCTCATTATAAGAGGGCGATGATACAGCCTTGTCGAGATGCTTATGATTTATTTATAGATTTCAGCAACCCCGTGCGGTTCAGCTCGTTAATAATGCACTCAGGTTCTTCATACAGAGGCATATTGTCTATATCTAAAACGCCATCATTTTTTTGTGGATCATCAGCCTGCAGGTCTGCAAACAGTGGAGTAAGATCCTGCGGTGCTTCGCCTCGTTCGGCCACCAGCTCAAACGTTTTATTTTTTGCTGCCTCGTTGGTCAGGGCACTGACCAGAACCTGGGCGATTTGCTGCCTTGATATCACACCATCTTCTGGTGTTCCTGCATGGCGACGATCCCCCTGGAGCAAAACAATTCTGTGTTCATCATCATTGTTGTAATCAAACCAGCCGGGTCTGACGATGGTATAGGGGTGACCACTCGCTCTGACCAGACGTTCGGCACGTCTTTTCCAGTCATGAACCTCAGTGCGTTGATTCCAGGTACTGAGTCGTTCAGTCACGCCAATCGTGGTCATTAAACCGATGCGTACAGGTGTATCCCTGAAGAGTCGTAAAATGTTACGCACACCGCCGTAATCTATCGCTCTGGCGCCAATACGCCCCTGGCCATCGGAACCGAGAGTGAAGATGATGGCATCAATATCTTTCGGCAAATCGGTAAGTGTTTCAGGCATTGAAACATCGCCGTAAAAAACATCCGTTCCACGCGGAAGTAATTTTACTTTCCGTTTATTTCTGACCAGCGCCACGGGCTGATGACCCATTTCGATAGCGGTATTCACGACATGAAGACCAATACTTCCGGTCGCGCCTGCAATGAGTATTTTCATGATAAACCTTCTGATAATTCAGACTTATTTTCTCTACAGCCAGAATATCAATTATCATTATTGTCAGTAATAGGGCTAAAATGATTGTGTCTATGAACACCCTTCATGAGTGCGCGATGAAGGGAATGCCACCATAAGGAAATCGCCGATGCTCAAAGAAAACTTCAACGAACTGCAAATCTTTCTGGTGGTGGCAAGGGAGCGAAGTTTTACCAAAGCAGCGGGCAAACTGGGTGTATCTCAGTCTGCACTCAGCCATGCGATGAAGGCGCTGGAGGAAAGGCTCAATATCCGCCTTCTGACCCGTACGACCCGAAGCGTTGCCCCTACAGAGGCCGGTGAGAGAATTATTGCCTGCCTTGAACCGCGTATTGCCGATCTTGAGCAGGAGCTGGAATCGCTGGTTCAACTGAACGGCACTGCCTCCGGCAATATCCGCTTATCTGCTGGGGAGCATGCCGCGCGAAGTCTGGTATGGCCAAAGTTAAAACCTTTCCTCAGGGAATATCCGGAAATTAATCTCGAACTGGTGGTTGATAACGGCTTTGTCGATATTGTTGAGGGCCGTTTTGATGCCGGGATCCGCCTGGGCGAAAGCGTGGATAAGGATATGGTTGCTGTAAGAATTGGCCCGGACATGCGCATGGCCGTGGTGGGAGCACCGTCTTACTTCGCGGCAAACCCTGCACCTGAAACGCCGCACGAGCTACAAAATCATCGGTGCATCAATATGCGCCTGCCGACTGCCGGTGGGCTTTATCACTGGGAGTTTGAGAAGGAAGGGAAACCGTTACGGGTCAGAGTGGAAGGGCAGGTAACGTTTAACCAGCAGGCAGAAAGGATTGATGCTGCTTTATCCGGTTTTGGCATTGCCTGTATGCCTGAAGACAGGGTGCAGGATTATATAAAGTCAGGAGAGCTTATTCAGGTTCTGCAGGACTGGTGTCCATCTTTTCCCGGCTATTATCTCTACTACCCGAGCCGTAAGCAGCACCCGCCCGCATTTGCGCTGATGATCGATGCACTTCGCTACGCCCAATAACGGGTCCGTAGACCCGTTCGGGTATTAACGGCCTACGCGGGCCAGGTGCTCAGGAGAGTAACGTTCACCGACGATGTTAATCGTTTCCAGCGCCTGGGTTATCTGCTGCGTATCCTTCTGCGAAAGAATGATGTCGGCAGCCCCCAGGTTTTCCTCCAGCCGGTGTAGTTTGGTGGTACCAGGGATAGGAACAATCCACGGCTTTTGTGCCAGCAGCCATGCCAGCGCGATTTGCGCAGACGTCACGCCTTTCTCTGCCGCCAGTTCACCCAGCAAGGTGACCAGCTTTTCATTGGCTTCAATCGCCTGCTCGGCGAAACGCGGCACTTGGCTTCTGTAATCATCCTTGCCAAAAGTGGTTCCTGGCTTAATCGATCCCGTCAGGAAGCCTTTGCCTAATGGGCTGAAGGGAACGAAACCAATACCCAGTTCCTCCAGTAACGGCAGGATTTCCTGCTCAGGTTCGCGCCACCACAGAGAGTATTCGCTTTGCAGCGCAGTGACCGGTTGTACGGCATGTGCACGACGAATGGTTTGTGCGCCCGCTTCGGACAGACCGAAATGTTTGACTTTGCCTTCCGCTATCAGGTCTTTCACGGTTCCCGCAACATCTTCAATAGGGACATCCGGGTCGACACGGTGTTGGTACAGCAGATCAATGACATCAGTCTTAAGGCGGCGTAATGATCCTTCCACGGCTTCACGGATATGCTCCGGACGGCTGTTTAAAATCTGCTGCTTGTTGTCCGCACCGAAGGTAAAACCAAACTTGGTGGCAATAACCACACGGTCACGAAACGGTTTTAAGGCTTCGCCTACAACCTCTTCATTAAGAAAGGGGCCATACACTTCAGCGGTATCGAAGAAGGTGACGCCACGTTCAACCGCAGCGCGAATGAGCTCGATAGCCTGACGGGTATCGGTCGCCGGACCGTAGCCATGGCTTAAGCCCATGCAGCCGAGCCCAAGCGCGGATACTTCGAGTCGGGATTTACCCAGATAACGTTTTTGCATTGAATGAATACCTCTTTTATCGAGACTTAAACATCAAGTTTGCGGCCGGTCAGCCATTCCACCATCGCCGGATCGCGGTGAGAGAAGAAGGCGCTGGTTGCAGTGTCGAGGGCAGCAATCTGCAGCATATCTTCAGAACTGAGTTCAAAATCGAAAATGTTAATGTTCTCTGCCATGCGTTCTTTGCGCACCGATTTCGCCAGTGAAATGATGCCTCGCTGGAAGATCCAACGCAGAACAACCTGGCCCACGCTTTTGCCGTACTTCTGACCAATTGCCGTTAACACGGGATGCTGGAACAGACCATTTTTCCCTTCAGCAAACGGAGCCCAGGCTTCCGGCTGAATGCCACGGCTTTGATTCCAGGGAACGGCATGCAACTGCTGGTTGAAGGGGTTAACTTCAATCTGGTTTACCGCAGGGGCAACGTTGTTGAAGGCGATAAGGTCGGCCAGTCTGTCAGGATGGAAGTTGCTGACGCCAATGGCGCGAATTTTTCCTTCCTGTTGTAATTCTTCCATGGCACGCCATGCCCCATGGACATCACCGTAAGGCTGGTGAATCAGATACAGGTCAACATAATCAAGTTGCAGACGATTCAGGGAGCGTTCGAACTGGGCTTTAGCGCCTTCGTAATGAGTATCCTGCAGCCACAGCTTGGTCGTTACAAAGAGTTCGTTACGGTCGATACCGCTTTGTTTCAGAGCGTTCCCGACCTGGGTTTCATTCTGGTAAGACGCGGCGGTATCGATCAGGCGGTATCCCGTATTGATGGCATCAATAACGGCTCTTTCGCATTCAGCGGCATCAGACATTTGAAACACACCAAAGCCCAGCAGGGGCATTTCAATACCGTTGTTCAGTTTTACAGTTTGCATGACGTTATCCTTTGGCTGTTGTCGAGGAAAAGCATAACGCAAAGTTATTTATTCGATTAGATGGGGTAATTAGCTAGGGTTTATTAGATGTGTTCATTAATTTTGAGGAGGGCTGATGACCGGCGTTGTGCCAGATATCGTCATTCACACCCTGAGACCTTCAACAAAGGTTTGTCTGACGAACTTAGCACAATGCCTTATTTTCTTGCGTGGCCGAAAATATATCCATTACTGGAATCCATCAGCGATTTATAGCTGATGCGTTATCTATGAGCCCCGGGAATGGCTTTCCTGATTAGCAATAATCGCGGCCACCTGCATCACCTCTGCTGGTGGTCGCTGCATACTGATTTGTCTGGCCATATAATGCATGTAAGGGGAAACATGACTGAAAATTGCCTTGTAGCCCGCACACAGGTGATTATGCCAGCGCTCGCCCATTTTATGTATCCGGTGCTTCGGGCAACCGCCATGACAGGCAAATCGCCACTCACAGCGCATGCACTCTGAACTCACCTCTGTTTTAGCAAACCCAAACTTGCGTTGCTGTTTGCTGGCGACCATCTTCGCCAGGCTATCCCGGCGCAGATTTCCCAACCGGTGCTCAGGGTAAACGTAATGGTCGCAGCTGTAGACGTCACCGTTTTGCTCCACGATCAGACCAAAACCGCAGGAAGACTGCATTACGCACAGTGATGGCTTTTCACCAAGCCAGGCCGCCAGCGCGCTATCAAACATCTGTACATACACGCGGCCAACGTCCCTGCGTATCCACAGGTCAAATACCCCCTTCATGAAGTTCCCCCATTGTTCCCCGGATACTGACCACTCCGTGACGGAACCGGCGAGTGTCTGCGGGTAGAGTAATTCACCATACTTTTCGTTAGCCGGGCGCTGCTCGACCGCCGGGATAAACTGAACAAACTCAGCCTTCAGTTCCTGGGTCAGATACGCGTAAATCTCTTGCGGATGTTCAGCGGTGACATTATTGACGACAGTCAGAACATTCACATCAACATGGTGTTTCTTCAGCAAATCCATCGCCCGCAGTACGTTGTCAAAAACAGACTGCTTACTCCGGGTCTTCCTGTAGCGGTCGTGCAACCAGGCTGGACCGTCAATCGACAGGCCGACCAGAAACTGATTTTTCGCCAGGAATGCAGCCCATGCCTCGTCAATCAGCACGCCATTGGTCTGGATGCTGTTACTGATACGCTTCTTCCCGGCATATTTGCTCTGCAACTGCATCGCCTTTTCATAGAAAGCAATACCGGCAAGCGTTGGTTCGCCTCCCTGCCAGGTAAATTCCACCTCTGGGCCAGGGTTCGCCTCAATGTACTGCCGCACATAGGCTTCAAGCGTGACATCATCCATATGCCGGGCGGGTTTACGGGGTTTCAGCGTGCTCTGTTCTTTTTCCAGATAGAAGCAGTAATCGCAGGCGATATTGCACTGATAGCTGACGGGCTTGGCCATCAAATGGAATGGTTTGCTCATGGTCGCTCCTGAATAAATCACACACGAAATTTAGTGATATTGCTCACTCTTTTATCACTGTGTTTTGACTTTGGCCAAAAAAGACTGAAACATAGTTTTCATTGATATCAATATAACATGAAATATAAACTTCATAACGCCAACATTAGGGGTCTTTATGAGCAAACTGTTTGCCGGAGCACAAAATCTGGGTAAATCGTTTATGCTGCCGATTGCCGTCCTGCCAGCCGCAGGTCTGCTTCTGGGATTCGGTGGCGTGTTCACCAATCCGGTTACCATCTCCACCTATCCAGCCCTCAACAGTGAAGTGATTCAGGCGATTTTTACCGTCATGAAACTGTGTGGTAGCGTGGTCTTCGATAATCTCTCTCTGCTGTTTGCCGTGGGCATCGCTGTAGGTATGGCACGAAGCGACAAGGGAACGGCCGGTCTTGCTGCAGTACTTTGCTTTATCGTCATGAACAAGGCGATCAACGCGTCACTATTGCTATCTGGAACGCTGGCCTCAGAGAATCTGGCCGCAGCCGGGCAGGCGAGTGTAATGGGGATCACTACGCTACAAACCGGCGTGATGGGCGGGATCATGAGTGGTCTGCTGGCCTTCTGGGTTCAAAAGCGGTTTGGCAAAACCGAGCTACCCAGTCTGCTGGCCTTTTTCAGCGGCTCCCGTTTCGTGCCTATTGTCAGTTCCTTTTTTGCCATCTTCCTCGGGGTGGCGCTGTTCTGGGTCTGGCCTCATATCCAGACGGGCATTACCCATCTGGGGGGGCTGGTTGAAAAAACCGGTTATGTTGGGACCCTGTTCTACGGCATGATCCTCAAATGCCTCATTCCCTTGGGCCTTCATCATCTGTTCTACCTGCCATTCTGGCTGACCAGTGTGGGAGGGGAGCAAATGGTGAACGGACACCTGGTACAAGGAACGCAAAAAATCTTCTTTGCCCAGTTGGCCGATCCCTCTGTGACGCAGTACTACATCGGGGTATCCCGTTTCATGGCCGGGCGTTTCGCAGACTTTATGTTCGGCCTGCCGGGTGCAGCGCTGGCTATCTACCATTCTGCCCGTCCTGAGAACAAGAAAAAAGTTGCCAGCCTGATGCTTTCCGCTGCGCTAACTGCGTTTGTCACCGGCATTACTGAGCCGCTGGAATTTGCGTTCATGTTCTGCGCGCCGTTGCTGTATGTCATGCACATTGTGCTGACCGGCGTGGCATTTATGTTTACACACATCCTGCAAATCACGGTTGGACAGACATTCTCCGGCGGGCTTATCGACTTTCTGCTGTTTGGTGTTCTTCAGGGTAATGCCAAAACCAACTGGTTGCTGATGCTCCCTCTCGGTGTGGTCATGTTCTGCCTGTATTACTTCTCCTTCCGCTTCCTTATCAAATGGCGTCAACTGAACACGCCGGGCCGTGAAGATGACGCAGAAGATGAACAGCCGGTAGCGGCATCTGTCAGTGGCAGTGAACGGGCTGCAGGGATCGTGCAGGCACTGGGGGGCCGGGACAATATTGTTGATGTGGATTGCTGCGCTACTCGTCTTCGTATCACAGTCAAAAACCCACAAAGCGTTGTTGTGGACGCCTTTAAACTACTCGGCAGCCGTGGGGCGTTTATCCGTGGAGAGGGGGTGCAGGTAGTCTACGGCCCACACGTGACGCTGATTAAAAACGAAGTCGAAGAATTTATCGGTTCATAAAGAAGAGACGTTTTATGAAAGCTGTAATGCTGATGTTTGATACGCTGACGCGTAACCACCTCGCCCCTTATGGGGGCGATGCCATCACTCCCAATTTTACCCGGCTAGCCCGTGAGTCTGCGCAGTTTGATAACTTCTATGTCGGCAGCATGCCCTGCATGCCAGCCCGACGCGAACTGCATACTGGGCGTTATAATTTTCTGCACCGCAGTTGGGGGCCATTGGAGCCGTTCGATTTCTCAACGTTCCAGGCGCTGAAGCAGGCTGGCATTCATACCCATATGGTGACCGACCATAAACACTACTGGCGTGATGGCGGAGCGACCTACCATACCCGTTATTCCACCTTTGAGTTTATCCGCGGCCAGGAAGGGGATTGCTGGAAAGGGCAGGTTGAAAAACCAGCCATCAACTGGCAGGGAATGGAAGACGAAGAAACCCTGCGCCGTCGCAGCGGGCGTATGATCCAGGACCTGATTAACCGTGCGGCGATGTCCATCCAGGACGATCACTTTACTCACCGTACCATCAGTGCCGGTATAGATTTCCTGGAAACCAATAAAGATCAGGATAACTGGTTCCTGCAGATCGAATGTTTCGATCCCCATGAACCGTTCTTCGTACCGGAAAAATACCTTGCACAGTATGGCTGCACCCCTGATGAATTTGACGGGTGGGTGCCTTACTACTGCGGCGCACCTGGCGGCAGGGATGATGATAAAGTCCGAAAATTCTACCAGGCACTCATCACCATGTGTGACGACTACCTTGGCCAGGTGATGGACAAGCTGAAAGCACTGGAGCTGTGGGAAGACACGTTGTTCATCGTCTGTACCGACCACGGATTCCTGTTGGGAGAGCATCAATGGTGGGGCAAGAACATCATGCCGGTGTACAACGAAATCGCAAACACACCGTTCTTTATCCGCGATCCACGTTGTAAAGCAGAAGGCGTACGCCGCAGCGCGCTGGCACAGACTATCGATATTCCGGCAACTCTGCTGGAGTATTTCGATGTTCCACGTCCGCCATCCATGACCGGTAAGCCGCTGCGTCCGGCTGTGGAAAATGATACCCCAGTACGTGATTATGCGATGTTTGGCTACTTTGGCGGCCACATCAATATCACCGACGGCGAGTACGTCTATATGCGCTGCCCACGGGAGGAAGGGAAGGGGGGGCTGTATGAATATACCCTGATGCCGGCCCGAATCGACAGCATGTTCAAGGTGAATGAGCTGCAGAATATCACTATCCATCCCGGCTTTGATTTCACCCAGGGCGCGCAGGTCATGCAAATTCCTGCAACCTTTGGTTATCTGAATCCGTGGCGGTTCGGGGATAAACTCTTCGATCTCAACGCCGATCCGCAGCAGATGCGTCCTCTTCACGACAGTGAACGTGCGTTTCACTACGCGCAGGCAATAACCGGACTGATGGAACGGCATGATGCACCACCAGAACTCTACGTCCGCTTTGAACTGGACATGCTAACGCCGGAACGCGAAATGGCCTTCGCTGAGCGCTGGGCCAGACAGCGTCCATGGACCGGGAAAGCCTATCGCTGTGCGCATCATGGCGTGGAAGAGGCATTACGTTTTGTCCTCAGTGCAGCCAAAGAGCAGGGCATAACGCAGGATGCGTTGCTGAAGCATTTCCCGGCCGGGCATTCACTGGCTGAAAGGGATATCTTCACGCTGATTGATGCTTGTTTCACCGGAGACCGGCATAAGGCGCTGGTTTATCAGAGCCGATTGCTGCTGAGGACAGAGTAACCATGAACGTCTGGCAGCTTGAAAATAACCGCTTTCTGGTCGTGGTGAACGCGGCGGGCGGTGAGCTATCTTCTCTGCGCGATAAATCCACGGGGCGTGAATGGTTGTGGCAACGGCAGCCAGGCGTCTGGAATAACTCGGCTACGCAGCTGTTTCCTGTGGTCGGGGCGCTCATCCATGAAGGACTGCGTGTAGACAATCGACATCTGCCGTTACCGGCGCACGGTTTTTTACGACATCAGACGTTTACCTGCCTTGAACAAGGTGTGAACCATCTGTTGCTGGAAGCCTGCTCCACCTCTGAAACCCTTGGCGTATGGCCATGGTGCTGGCGGATTCAGTTACGGCTCATGTTGCATGAGTTTGGGGTCAGTGTGACACAGCGAGTTTTTAATGATGACCGTCAGCCATTCTTGTATTCCATTGGCTGGCACCCCGGGTTTGCGCTGCCTGTATCCAGCCAAACGGGATGGCAGGTGAAGTTTGGTGAGCTGGCGGTCAGAGGGCCTTTTCCGACGCGTAACAGAACACTGGTCACGGAAGACCTGACTCGAACAACGCAGTCCTTTGCACTGACAGAGGCAGCCTTTCGCGAGGGGGCCATTTACTTCGGTGACTGCCAGCAGCAACAGATCAGGGTTTGTTCACCCGACGGCACAATCGTCATGACGCTTGAAACGGCTGAATATGACTGGCTTGCGCTCTGGGGCGTTCCCGGTGCTGACTTGCTCTGTATCGAGCCACTCGCCGGGACGACCGATGCGCCAGATTTTGACGGAACGGTGGAGAAGAAGCGCGGAATACGACTGCTTGCACCGAACCAGAGTCAGAGATTCTCCGTGAAACTGCGTTTTACGGTGGACGCATGCGAAGGGGATTGACAGAATACCCGTTATTTTTCATGCAAAAGGATCGGGTGTTGCGATGAGCGTAAATCGTGAAAATGTGCGGGTGTATATCAGTAATGTGCTGGGTGGACTTGGTGAAACTGACCAGCATATTGCCCGGTTTATTCTTGAGCAGCCCGCTACGGTAGCGCAAATGCCGGTACGTAAACTGGCCGAAGCCATATCAGTCAGTGAAGCGACGATCGTGCGCTTTTGCAAAAAAATTGGTTATACCGGGCTGCTCGAGCTGAAAGCGGCGCTTAAACGTGAGCTTCTGGCCGATCGCGAGCAACTGCTGCCATCGTCCCCGGACATCTTCCTGGATGATTCCCGCAACGATGTGGCGCAGAAAATAGCCATGACGGTTGAAACCACCCTGAATGAGACCATCGGTCTGCTGGACATGAAAGTGGTCAATCCAGTGGTTGAGCGATTTTTGACCGCGAACCGCGTTTTGTTCGTGGGGTTTGGAGCCTCAGGTCTTTCCGCAATGGAAGCCCGCGACAAAATGAACCGTCAGGGCATTGATTCGGAAGCCTATACCGACCGTTTTACCATGACGTTGAAACTCGCCAACCTCAAACCAGAAGATCTGGTGGTCGCATTTTCTCATTCAGGCGAAACACCGGAAGTGGTTAATGCCTTCCGGCTGGCCAAAAAAGCGGGCGCGCATTGTCTGGCAATAACGCACAGTCCGCAGTCACCGCTGAATGAACTGGCAGACACCTGGTTGCTGACCAGCGGTAGTGCTGGCCCCTACCAGGGAGACTCGATCGCCACCCGTATGTCACAGCTGTTCATGATTGAGTTTCTGTGCACAGAAATCACTCGCCACAATCTGCGCGACAGCGAATCGACCGGACTGTCTATTAAAGAATTGTTGATAAAAGAAAGGATTAAACGTGAGTCTACAGGATAATACTCCGTCAATACGCCCAAAGGGGAAGTGGTGGCTTGAGGGCAAAACCCCCGATTATCGTTTTACGCTCGCCAACGAGCGTACATTTCTTGCCTGGATCCGTACTGCGCTGGCACTCATGGCCGGTGCTGTCGGCATCGAGCAGTTTTCCCCCCAATTATCTTCTGCGGAACTGCGTATCGGTATTTCAACACTGCTGCTGGTCGCTGCATCAGCGATGGGATATATGGCCTGGCGACGCTGGCGCAAGAATGAATATGCTATGCGTCTTGAAAATGATTTACCTTACACCCGTTTGCTGGTGGTTCTGTCAATACTGATGCTGGTTCTCGCAATATTGCTGGGTATATTACTCTGGCAGGGAAGACCATTATGAAAAGAGATCCGGGCTTACAACCAGAACGTACACACCTGTCATGGCGAAGAACAGGATGGTCAATGCTCGCGCCAGGTCTGTTGTGTTTTCGGGGATGGAGTCATACTGGTAATATTCTCTACGGTGTGGCGGGTATGCTGCTGATGGCTGGTTCTTTCGCTATTTTCTGCGGAGCCCTCACTTGCCGGCATGTAGTGATCTCATTCAATGTAATGATTGCAGGTGTATTGCTCTTGTTATCTCAGTTATAAGCGCACCGTGAAGGACGTAGAGGTAGAATTTAGTTTACAGGAAGGATTTCGTCCCAGGGCAGTCACTCTTTCACTCGGTTGGCGGGCCTGTTTTAGTTGACCTCTACCCTTTGAAGGGATCAGGACATATGAGCCAAGAACGACTTTCGGTGAAATTCTTATCTTGCATCGTGGTAGTGGGGGTAATCCCCCACGGTGATAAGAAGAATCAGGTCAAATGAGACTCGCTGTAAAAAATATACCAGCGAAGAAACCACCGTTCCGAACTTCTGTGCGGATTAGCGCAGGTGAAAGGTCATAAACGGTGCGCCAGCATTGGCTTTATCCTAGCCTTTATTAAGTCAGCAGCGAAAACCTGCATTGCATGTTTCCGGCTTCGGGATCATCGCTACAGTACCCTGTGCATACCGTTCTCATCAGTTGAATTAAAGATTTCACAGCCTTTGCCGATATCACCTTGGTTCTTGCTTGTGATGCGTTCAGTGTTCAGCGCTGTTTACTGTAGCCCTCCGGACTGATTACAGACCGCCTCTTAAAAGCCAATCCTTACTCTAAAGGGAACTCATGAGATTAAAATACTCAGCACTCTTACTCGCCGTTGCCATAACAGGCTGTGATAACAAAAAAGACGTGATCGGTTGTTCCTCTGAAATGACCCAGTCAGCCCTCATGGATTTATTAAAAAAGTCTGCTTATGAAGGACTCTCTGAACAGGTCGATAAATATCCTGACGTCACTAATCAGACCAAACGAAGTGCTTTGGACAAGATCAAACTGGCCATCTCTGAAATCTCCACAACCTCAAGTGACACGGGTAGCACAATGAAAACTTGTGAAGGGACCGTGACGATGACCCTACCTGCGAACGAGTACGCCCAGCTTTCTGATGCTTACAGAAAGAACTTTAACCGTAATCTCGACAAGCAAATGGAAAGCCTGTCTTTGGATAACAACGCCAACGCCTTTTCAAAACGCATCTCCTACACCGCACAGGCGACCGACGATCAGAAAAACGTTTTTGTAAAAGCCTCTTCTGATAATCCGATATCAGTGGGTGCCGCTGCACTGACATCGCTTTCCATCATCAATCCGATCGTTGAGCAGCAGAAAATCCAGCAGGCTAAGCATGCCCAGCAAAGCCAAATTGAAGCGGAACAACAGGCGCAACTCAGAGCGCAGCAACAGGCTAAGTATGAGGCGGCTCAGCAAATAGAGAGGCAGACACAGCTTCAGGCGCAAGAAAAGGCGGAGCAGCAGGTTCAGCAGCAAAAAGCTGACAGCCTTGATCTGTCCCGAATGGCGTTTGCGAATGCCGACTCTGATTTGAATACCGCCTGGAGCACGTTAACGCCGGCGAAGAAAAAAGAATTGCTGCCTTCTCAGCGTCAGTGGATCAAAACTAAGGATGCTATGTGCGGCAAAGTTTCAATGCAGGGAACAGATGCTGAAATCAAGAAAATGATCGACTGCCAGACGCAAATGACCCTTTCCAGGACCGATTTCTTCAGAAACCAATAGCTGAACTCCCCTTCAGGCTGGTGGTCAGTGCTAAGCTGGCGCCAGCGTAATGTGGGATAATTTCAGTCGTTTCCGCTGGCCCACGCCGGATATATTGCTCGCGGTTAGAACGGGATTTTGGGGCGTAGGTATTTCATTAAAGGCGATGGCCAGTGTAGTCATCAAGTGCATTTGCTGTTAGAGATATGCAAGAATTAAGACATCTTGCTTTCCGTGATTACCAATAATGTTCATCGTTGCAGGCACTCAAAAAAGAATTCATCGAGCATCATTTGCAACTGGTATTGCTTGTCCGAGATCGATAAATAAAAATTAAAAATTTTACTGGAAAATACTGTCTAATTAATCGGAAACGTACCTATGCCATGAGTAAAATGTCTGCTCCTCGCTCACAATGGACCTTTAGATCAGTTAGCGAGTCCGCCCTGTGCCATGAGCTGAAGTTCTAAAAACTAACTTCACTAATTTTTCATGATTAGAATCAATATAACCTCTTCCCCTTAATTAGCATCATACTGATTTGAGACAGGATAACATTATTCATTGTAATGTATCAACTTAACAATCTGTAAACTCGATAAAGCAACAATAATACTTCTGTATTATTGACGGTGACATGTACATTGAATATATATCTACCTGCAAATTATGCAATAGTCCATCTTAATTAATACCTTATCATAATTTCAACATTGAATACCTGCTGAGATAATCTATTCTAGGTAATGGCATATGATGAATTTATAATTTGTGCCATAATTTCCCATTAACATCATTATGCCCTTGACATTAAGGAGGGAATGGTGAAAAGACTTAATTTTCTCTTAACTATATACTTAACTGTGATACCTATTGCATCAGTAACCTCTGCGTCAACACTACCCACTGATGAACTGATTGAACAGGCAAAGGTTATAAGTGATATTAATGATGTAAAGCTTAGCCATAAGGTAGTAGTAAATGGCTTTGAGGAGTTTAAAAAAACGGTCTATAAAGAACCATTTTCTAGTGGTGTCTATATTGTTAATGGTGATACACCTATTGCTAATGAATCTGATTTGCGAGAGTTTTATGAAAGAGAACTTGCAGCCAGTTGGAAAAGTGTTTTATTCGGTTTGAATATAAATGAAAATACATGGCTTATTGTTGATGCCCCACAAGGGAATATAAGTAAATGGGACAACGTAACAAAAAGGAATATCACATATTGTGTCAGTACCTCGTTTGGAGAGAAATATGATTCCGTCGTAGCAGCAATGCAAGATGCAGCTAAAGCATGGTCAGAGGCAAGTGATGTAAGATTTATACATTCTTCATGGCTTGACCCACTTTGCAATGAGAATACAACTGATGTCATATTTGATGTTCGGCCTGTAGATGTCAATGGGCAATACCTTGCACGTGCGTTTTTCCCAAGATACGAAAGATTGCAACGAAATGTTCTTATCGACAAATCAGCGCTGAGTCTTTCCCCTGGAAAATTAACCTTGACCGGCATACTCAGACATGAACTAGGACATACGCTTTCATTTAGGCATGAGCAAACCCGCCCTGAAGCAGGCAAGTGTTTCGAGGACAAGGACTGGAAACCTTTAACTTCCTATGATGGGTTTTCAGTAATGCATTACCCTCAATGTAATGGGTTGGGTGACTGGTCACTTAATTTAACAGAAAAAGATAAAATAGGTTCTGCATGCCTTTATGGCCCAGTCCCCAATGCTGTTTTTGATCCTGCTGTATGCTCAATAAAAGGGTGATTATAATGAAATTATTACCATTCCTATTTTTAATTAGTATGCCATTATCTGGTATTGCTGCACAGGTGCCTAATAATGATTTACATGTGGATGGATATGATTCAAAAGGATTCCCTAATTTTGATAAGAAAAACCTTGGATCTGCTTTAAGTTCTGGTGGTCAGTATGGAAGGAAAAAATTGCACAGTGGGGAGATCCTCTGACACCACCGCAAACAAGAATAAGATGTATTGGTGAAGCATGGGGTAACTGGCCATGGGGAGGTGAATGGCGTACCTGTAACCAGTGGGCAACAGATTACCGGACAATGCAGGTAGAAGTATATATGAATGGAATTGGGCCCACAGATCTTTCAGAAGCCGCGCGCAGCGTAGTGGAAAATATAGTAGCGACGTGCGTTGGTCTCTCCTCCGCCGTTGCAGTTGCCGCACTTTGGGCTACACCATCACCAGAGCCAACTGCCCGAGTTGCTGCGGCATACGCAGGCGCATCTGCCACTTTCACTGGATGCCTGTCCGGTAAGGCTACTGAACTAACTGCCGTTGGACTGGCTACGGCTGCAATAAAACTGGCCTTTGAACAATCCGCTGGGTGGTCAAACTGGAGTAATGAATAAAATAATAGACGGTCACATATAACTTCTTGATTATTATCACACTAATCATACCCAAAGCTTACTTTTAAGATAACCCTTTTACTCTAAAAAAGAGTAAAAGGGTTCAGTCATGAAAACACGAATGTTATCAGCCGGCTTGTAGCGTCATTCTTGTTAGTGTAATGCCATTGATCTGTAAAATATTACCGAAAGACTAGAGGTATGAATCACTGTGATTAACTTTGTCAATTATGAATAATTTATTATCAAAGACGTTCTCAAACTTAACGTCCCCTTGATTAAGGATAGCGTTGCATCGACCCGTTGAACTCAAACCTTATAGCAGACTTTCGCTCCCCCATTTTATTTTTTTTTGATATAACTGATGATTGTATTGAGCCCTCAATAATGAAGGCTCAATACTAGCTCTTCCTATTGTAGATCTTTTTCCTCTAGGAATTTACTCACCATATCAGCAATCTGCACGTTATTCAGATCCGAGAACGGGAAGTGGGTATTCCCTTTGATTCCTTCCTCAGGCAGATGCGTCACAGTGACATCCCCGCCATGCTTGTTCACCACGTCACGCCACTCGCGAGCCATTGCCAGACGCACGCGCCAGCTGTCTTGCGCGGGCATGGCGACAGGTTTATCAGGGATGTTATCGCCGTAAATAATCAGAATCGGAATTTTAGTCAGTGCCATAAACTGCTCCATCGGCACCGGTTCACCCTTCAGCGTGTCGAACGCGCTTGGCATTGGGGCAGGGAGCTCTTTCTCCGGGAAGACAAAGCTGCTACCAGGCTCGAAGGCGACAATGGCTTTGACCTTGTCATTTTTCATCGCCGTGTACCAGCCTGGTCCGCCACCCTGGGAGTGGGTGAAAAGGATAGCCGGGCCGGATTTATCCACGACGGCGGACATCGCATCGGAGATAACATTGATATCAAACGGCCCGGTATTTGGGGTCATCTGACGGAAATACTGATTCAGGGCTTCTTTGTCGTGAGAAAACTGAACGCCCTGAAAATACTCTGGCCACACGCCAACGCGGAACTGGTTAAACCACATCTGTTCATCCGGTTTAGGCGTAACCGTACCTTCTACCGTCGTGCGCCCGGCGCTGCCCCGGCGGGGCTGATCGACAAGATAAGTTGAGAATCCACGACGCAGGAATATGTTCTGGAACCCTTCGCGACCATCCGGGGTGGTTTCCCAGGTGCGGGAGAACTGACCTGCGCCGTGCAGCATGACGATAGGGTATTTATGCGGATTTTCCGGAATTTGGTAGAACACAGACGCATGATCGCCATGCCAGGTTTGACCCGCAGAGTCCAGCGGCGTTTTCGCGTCAAATTTCCCTGGTGCGGTGATGATAGTGCCACCAGCAGAAAAGCTTCCCTGTTCCTGAATGACCAGCGGCTCGGCGTATACCGACTGAGCCACCATGCCACCCGCCATCGCGCAGATGGCCAGCGTTTTTAAGACAGTTTTCAAGATTACATCCTCTGTTATGTTTGCCGTTCAATCATATCTGAGTTGTCAGCGTGAATTATTTAGCACCTTTGATTGCCCTTATTTGGCAGACTCATGAATGCGGAGGATTAGCGCCGTATCGTCTCAAACCAACGCCTAACTGTTTGCTAACGCCCGTTGCAGCGCCTGTTCCGCCCGCGTAGCCGCATCTTCTTCGCCATTTTCACGAAGAACTTGTGCCAGTTGGCGCAGTTGCGCTGCCGTCAGGCCGACTCGCATGCTGGCTCGCGTATGCGATAACAGCTGAGCTTCAACGCCCGGCGTGGCGGCTAATGCGCCAACCGTTGCCAGCTCGCGGCTTTGCCAGTCGAGGTTATCGCGGGCGAAAATGTCGCCGAACAGATGCGTTTGTAGGAATTGATTAATGACCGGGGCAAAATCAAACAGAGGTCCCTGGACGGGGGCGCCGGAGATTTTAGTCTGGTTTGCGGTACCGACACGGCGAAGCTCATCTCCGACAGGGATGGCGGCGACCGGCTCTTTACCTTCAACGTCTTCAACGCCACGTTGTTTACGTGCTTCGACGACTTTCATCAGTTCATTCAGCGCGTTCAGGCTACGGGGAAATCCCGTATAGGCATAGAGCTGGACGAGAATCTCTTTGGTCTCGTTTATCGTAAGTCCTGCATCAAGCCCCTGATTCAGTGCGGCATTCAGCTTATCCATCTGACTGCTGGCCATTGATGCCGCAATCAACGGGATGGCTTGCTGGCGAGCTGACAGCGTATCTGAAACCGTTTGTTCGTGGTTCATTTCTGAGGCTCCTTTATTGACGGGCGCAGCATGTGCCGTGAGACCCAAACCAAAGGTCAGCAGTACCGCTGCCGTTAATGCCTTAATGGGCGTGGTATTGTTCATCTGTCACTTTCTCCATCCAGTTAACGCTTTTGCCATCCACAATCCCGGTTATCGCCAGGTGCGTCATTGCGCTGCCGGGTGCCGCCCCGTGCCAGTGTTTGACGCCCGCCGGACAAGAGACAACGTCGCCAGCGCGGATGACCTGCACCGGCTGGCCTTCTTGTTGGGTAAGCCCAACTCCCGAGGTTACAATCAGCCGCTGGCCTGCCGGATGCGTATGCCAGGCGGAACGAGCACCTGGCTCAAAGGTGACATAAGCCCCGGAAACGCTAATTTCGTTATCTGGTTTGAAGAGAGGATCAACCCGGACGCGACCGATAAAGTTCTCTGCTGCCCCGTACACCGCATTCTGGCTTCCGGCGGTGGCGATATGGACAGCGGGATTTTGCTCCGCCGCCCAGGATGAAAACGTAAAGAGGGGCAGTAACAGCCCGAGGTAACGTAAATGTCTGATCATGCAAAGCGTCCTTATCTACAATGATGGAGAGGGTCTGCAATGATTCTAATCAGGGGGAGATGTCGTCAGACTGACGCCAGCCTGACAATTCTGTCAGTTAACCCTTATTATGGTGACGCTGCTTTGTCTTTTCTAAAAATAAGGCCCCAAAGCGAAAACCGTGTCATTAATGAAAATAAAACAATAATGGCCAGGTAGCGTAGATAAAAAAGTAGGGCAGATTCATCGTAATCGAAAAAGGAGAAATCGACCTTCATCAACAAATAATCGAGATAGTCCCGGTTTAGTAATTCGTACAATCCCAGTAGAGCGATTAGCGAAAAAACTCCTGGCATCATGACATTTGCATAGAATGAATTGCTGGAGATGTTCAGGACCCGGCAGAAAAAAGTCGCCAGCATTTTCCAGTGCAACCCGATATGCAGCGCTAGAATGAGCATTCCCCAGTGGACCGACGTCATGTGTACTTTCCTGATCCAGCTCGCCGGGTTGTGGAACGCCAGGTCCAGAAGGATATGTCGGGACAGCATCATGCCCGATACAATCGCGGTCAGAATGACAACGAATGTCACTGCATTAATGATTCTGTTAACTACCAGCATGGTTAACGGAATATTGGGCGACAGTGACCACAAGCGATGCCGGTTAAGATATAAATGCAGCATGATGAGCAGCGTAAAAATAATACCCGCCCATTCATGCACGATTTCACCGTGAAGGTGAAATCCCATCAATACCAACAGAAGTAACGTCATCAGCGCATCCTGCATGACCTGGAAAATATAAATTTTCTTCATGTCGAGGGATTAACGCTGTGGCTGGACTTGTTTTACCCATTGCTCAACCTGCGCGGGTACGTCAGGAGCTGAAATATCGTTGCGCGAGATCGCGAGCGCACGAGTGACTAATTTGGCCTGTGGCTGCATGCGAGCAATTTCTCGCAGGGAGTCGGCTAACCTGCTGCCACCATGGGTGGTAAAGGGAACGACCGTTTTGCCTGCAAAGTCATTTTGCTCAAAGAGGCTGTATATCACCATTGGCATGGTATACCACCAGATGGGGTAGCCGACGTAAATGGTGTCGTAACTGCTCAGGTCAGGGAGCGGCGTTTTTAGCGAGGGTCTGGCTTTCGTTTGCTGTTCCTTTTCGGCAACGCGCAAAAGTGCATCATGCTGGCGAGGGTAGGGAGTGGCGGTTTCAATGCGAAACAGGTCGCCGTGAGTCTGCTTCTGAATCAGTTGCGCAATAAACTGCGTGCTGCCAGTCTCTGGCGTATTTTTTTGTAATACGCTGGCCCCGGAAAAACCATCCACGGCACCAGGTTTCATCTCCTCTGGTTGTGAAAAGTAGATAATCAGCGTGCGGGCGTGTGCGGATGAATCCTCTGATGCGAACGCGGGCTGCCCCAGAAGCCCCATGACCATCATCGCCAGAAACCCGCTAAATACCTTTTTCATTCTCACTGTTTCATTCCTTCAATCAGCCGTGGTGAGTATCAGCAGTGATTCTGGCGCAGATAGCCTGACATCAGACTGACGACTCTCTGACAATTTTGTCAGAAGTCTTTGCGCGCGGAGATCCCGATTTTGTCTCTGAAATCAGTCTCCCGATTCGGATAGCGTCAGGCTGTTTAGCAAACGTCAGGCCAAAGGTATTGATACCGTTCTCGCTACGGGCAAAGACATCTCCCCGGTGCATAATGGCGACGGCACGGACAATCGACAGGCCCAGCCCATGATGGGTATCACTCCTGGCTCGGGAGGTGTCAACACGATAGAACCGTTCGAAAAGCCGGTGTAAGTGCTCTGGCGCTATCGGATCGCCAGGGTTAGAAACGTCTACACAAACTTGATTGCCTTTTTCGCTTAAGCGCACCGTAACCGTGCTATTGGAGGGGGAATGCCTGGCGCTATTTTCCAGCAAATTAGCCAGTGAACGGTGAAACAGCCACCTGTCGATATGCGCCGTGACGTCGCCCTCAACCTCCAGCGAAAGCTGTTTTTCAGCAAAAGAGGGTTCAACATATTCCGCTGTTTTCAGGGTTTCTTCTCGCAGGGAGACTTGCGTAAGCTGGGAAGCATGTTCACCCGCGTGCGCATGAGACAGGAACAGCATGTCGTTAACTATCGACGTCATGCGTTCAAGCTCCTCCAGGTTTGAACCCAATAACTCTTCCAGTTCATCTTGTGAACGTCGGCGTGATAGCCCGAGTTGCGTCTGACCGATCAGGTTAGTCAGCGGAGTACGAAGTTCATGCGCAACATCGGCATTAAAGCTCTCGAGCTGTCGCCAGGCGATTTCCTGACGCTCTAACACACCGTTAAATGATGATGCCAGTTGCTGCAGTTCTTCGGGCAACGCGCAGGTATTCAGGCGCTGGCCATGGTCACCTGGTGCAAGGTGTTGTGCCTGCTGACTGAGCATGCCCACCGGACGCAGGCCAATCCGTGAAACAACGTATCCCAGTAAGGCGACAATCAGTACGCCCAGCGCGGCAATAATCAGCAGCGTTCGTGTGAACGCATCAAGTGTGCCCATATACGGCGTAGAGTCGATGGCAACCACATAGCGCAGCTCAGGCCTTTCACCGTTGGCGGGGATGGTTTTCACTAACAGGAACAGTGAGCATGCACCTTCCGATGCGCCGGGCACTTTATTAAATCCCTCCTGCAAAGAAGACCACTGAACGCCCACCGGTGGTATTCCCCCCATGCTAAAGCGCGGGTTATCGCTCACTATCCAGTAGCGAACGCGCTCACCTTCAGAATTGGTTAGCAGAGTAAATTTATTAGCCAACGTCGACCAGCCGTCAGCCGAGGTTCGTGCGGCGATCCACGGACTCATTAATGATTCCCGGAACAACAGTTCGTTGTGCATCTGCTTTTGCAAAGAGTCATGTAAGGAGCTTCTGAGCAGGATACCGATAATAGACACAATCAGCAGCGCGGATAAGGCAAACATCAGCGCCAGGTGAACGGAGATGGAACGTTTAGGCATGCTGAGCCTCTTCATTTATTCCGACCGGACTTCGAGGACATACCCCATGCCACGAACGGTATGTAACAGTTTGACGTCGAACGGGGTATCCACTTTGGCTCGCAGACGTTTAATGGCGACTTCAACTACATTGGCATCGCTGTCAAAATTCATGTCCCATATCTGCTCAGCAATCATCATTTTTGACAGGATCTCCCCCTGATGCCGGGCCAGAAGACTTAACAGGGAAAACTCTTTTGCGGTCAACTCAAGTCGCGTTCCGGCGCGAAATACGCGGCGGGCCAGCAGGTCGAGATGCAGATCGTGAATTTGCAGTTGGGTGATGTCTGCGCCATCCGTGGAGCGGCGACGCACCAGAGCCTGAATGCGCGCCACCAGTTCAATCAGCGAAAAGGGTTTAGGGAGATAATCATCCGCGCCAAGCCGAAGCCCTTTGACGCGCTCGTCGACCGAACCGCGGGCCGAGAGCATTAGTACCGGCGTCTGTTTGACGGCCCGCACCCCCTCAAGTACCCGGTAGCCATCCATCCCCGGCAGCATCACATCAAGGATTATCGCGTCGTAGTCAAGCTCCAGTGCGTAATGAAGACCTTCAGCGCCATCTGCAGAGACATCTACCGTAAATCCGGATTCACTCAACGCACGGTTGAGATAGGTTGACGTTTTTTCTTCATCTTCGACTAGCAACAGGCGCATAACGGGATTTCCTCTTAACTGTTCAATCGGGCTTATTCTGCCTCTTGATTGCCAACATAAAGCTGACGCTTACCTGACAGCATTGTCAGAAACATGAAGCCATCTCTGCCTGTTTGCTGACAAAAATGTTATTTACCTGTCACGATGCTGACAGGCCTCTCTCTCTAACCTGAGTCTGCACATTTAAATCCGCAAGCCTGAAACTCATCGGGAGAGACCATGAAATTCAATCTGTTAACTGCAATACTGCTCACGGCAATAACCGGGGCCACCTCAGTCAATGCGGCTGATTACAAAAAAAATCCATTCACCCTGGCCTATGACGGTGCCATCACTGAGAACGTCAAAGGCAAGGTCAACATTCATCCGGTGAAGTACGATCTGCATGGCATTCAGATAGCTGCGAATGTCTATACCCCTGCTAACTACGATCCCGCCAAAAAATATCCTGCCGTGGTGGTTGCACATCCGAATGGCGGCGTAAAAGAGCAGGTCGCAGGCTTGTATGCCCAGCGTCTCGCCGAACAGGGCTACATCACGATTACTGCCGACGCGGCTTATCAGGGCGCGAGCGGTGGGATGCCTCGCAGCGTGGATAAACCCGCTAATCGCATCGAGGATATCCACGGCATGGCTGACTACATCAGCCAGTATCCGGGAGTGGATACTTCCCGCCTCGGTCTGCTGGGTATTTGCGGAGGCGGCGGTTATTCACTTGTTGCGGCCGAAACGGATCAACGGTTTAAATCGATTGCAACCATCAGCATGTTTAATTCAGGCCTGGTGCGCCGCAACGGTTTTCAGGACTCACAGCTGGATACTATTCAGCAGCGTCTTCAGCAGGCTTCTGACGCACGTGCTCAGGAAGCTTCCGGAGGCGAAGTCCTGTACTCCGGTGATGCCAATCTGACTGATGAACAGATCGCTAAGTTGCCTTTTGCCTTATATCGACAGGGCTATGAGTACTACTGGAAAACTCACGCGCACCCGAACTCTACGTTTAAATACACGACAAGTAGCCTGTTAGATTTGATGAGTTTTGACGTTACGGACCATATCAACCTCATCAATAAACCGCTGCTGATGATTGCTGGTACAAAAGCGGATACGCTCTATATGACGGAAGATGCGTTTGCGAAAGCCACCGGTACAAAAGACAAAGAACTCTTCCTGATCGATGGCGCTACCCATATCGAGACGTATTGGGTTCCTGAGTACGTCGACAAGGCTTTGCAAAAGTTAGACGTCTTCTTCGATAAGAGTATTTAACCCCTATCAGACGATACCTTTGGCCAGCCACTCAGGCTGGTCATATCAGGACATAATGAGTGTGTCCGCATGTGACCAAGACTAACGAAGTCGGGAGGAAAGATAATTACGCACATTAAATAGCCGCTATGAATGAAATTCATAAAACGGCAGGGACATCTGAGGATTATTATTTGCCTGTAAGGTTTTACTTCGTGGTCCAGGCCAACTTTAGGTTTAGCATTACGGCATTGAGTGCCTCCTTATCCAGCATGGCTTCGGCACGCAGCTTCTTGAGGCGGGCGTTCTCCTCTTCAAGCGACTTGTTCGTCGGAAAAAACTTTAAAATAATACTTAAGGCGTTAAATGCTAATGCCCGACGCCTTTCAGGTTACTTGCAGGACGGTCACAGCGGGAAAATGCAAACACGGTTGTGCTATTAGTCAGATACACACCTTTTAACTTGCAAAGAAAAGCTATAATCTGATGTCGTCAACGCAAACTATAAGCTCAATGAGAGAATATACAGGAACAGAACTGGAATAATCGCACTTTCAGGAATACAAAGGAGCACCAGGATGATATATCTGAATTTTGACAGAGCTTATCTCTGATAAGCCAAATTAATAGTCACGCTCAGATGCTCAAACTTGCGTTTTGTGGTTTATGTAATATATAAGGGAAAATATATGAAATTCAACAATGTAAGACTGTTAGTCAAAGATTACCGCAAATGTTTCAATTTCTACACCCAGAAGCTTGGTTTGGAAGCTGTCTGGGATATTGAAGATTGCTATGCCAGCTTCAAAGTCGCTGAAGGTATAGAAGGCCTTGCTATCTTTACTTCTGATCTGATGGCACCAATTATTGGAAATGCTGACAGAGACAAATCGATAATATATCGCGAAAAATCAATGGTTTGTTTCGAGGTTGATAATGTAGATGAAAGCTTTGAGGCCTATTCGTTAAAAGGGATTAAATTCATTAACGAGCCAATGGATATGCCAGAATGGGGTGTGAGAGTGGTTCATCTGTACGATCCGGAGGAAAACTTGATTGAGTTATTTACGCCGCTTGGAGGCTAACAGGGGTGTCATTACTTGAGGCATAACACCCGACTGTTGATACACGGTTATCCGGACCAACACTAAACTCGTTGGGGACTGCAGACGTTTTGGCTATCGCATATATGACACCTCTGTATAGCTGAGGTCAGCATGCCTGCAACTGCTCCGTCATGTGCCCCCTAACTTCTCATTCGTGCTTCCTATTTCAAGTAGATTCCCCTCTGGATCGGAAATATAAAAATTTCGGATGCCAAAAGAAAGCGTCATTGGTCTACCTGCAGAAAATTGCAATTTCGACTTTAACTCTTTACTTGCAAATAATGGTTATTATCACCTGATAATATAACTGAGCTAATTCACTTATTACTTAACCACCTTTAGCTAAATTCGCAAAATCCCTTTTATTTCTACTAAAGGTGAATTGTAATGATGTGATTGATGCGCATCCCATTATATTCTTTGCTTACGCTTAATAACGTCTTAATTCAAGAATGAGATTACATAAACACGAACAGAGCTGTTGTGACCGGTTTCCCATTGATTAAGACACTCGTATTTAACCGTCGCCGCTGCCAGCCAGGTAACCGTCAGGCTTTTTTGAACGTGCACTGACCATCACCCGTGAACGCTACGCTTATTTTGGGCCAGCGAGAAGCTCGCTGAGGCTTATGGTCTTTGACCCTATGATATCGTCAAAACAGCTTAATAACTTTCCGATTTGCTGAGGATTCAGTGCCTGTTTGTGCTGTGTCTTATTGGCGGGGAGGGCCTTGCGCACAGGCCAGACAGGATCACTATCAGCTCTAAGTGTCGCGACTGCTAACTCGAAAACTGATGAAATGGTTCGACGAGCTTCAGCGGCAACGGTCGGAGCGCCGCGCTTAGCCGTTTCCTGAAGAATTTTAAGGATGTGGTGTGGAGTGATCTCTCTGACTGGGAGCTTACCGGTTGCGGGAAAAACTACTCGTTCAAGCATATCAAGTCGGCGCGTTTTGGTGATTTCGGCCCAGTCTTTCATCTGCAACCACTCTTTTGCGATTAGCTCAAAGGTGTTGGATGCGTCGTTGACCTTGCGAATCTTATCTAACTGACGAGCCTGTGTTGGGCTAACTCCATCCGCGACCTGCTTTCGCGCTTGCTCGCATTTCTCGTGGGCTTCGGCAAGTTTGACTGTCGGGTTCTCACCCAGCGCAAACATGCTGGATTTACCGTTGAGTCTAAACCGATAGCACCATGCCTTTTTGCCATTGGGTTTCACTTCGAGGTAGAGACCGTTGAAGTCATTGAGACGATAGAGTTTTTCTTTAGGCTTGGCAGTGCGTATCAGTGAACCAAACGAGCCTTGTTTATTTATTATACCGTTATTGTACTCACTTAAAATGAAGATGGAAGAATGTTGTACTCATCCGTGTACTCATTTTTGACTGCGTTATTATGAGATAACTTGAGACGTTATGAAATGAAAAATCCACGCAATTGCGTGGATTTTATGGGGTTTTCCATTTTTCATGCGATTCACTGAGATCGCATGAGACAACAGAAACGGCTTAGACGTTGAACAGGAAGTTCATCACATCGCCATCTTTAACGATGTAATCTTTACCTTCTGCACGCATCTTACCGGCTTCTTTCGCGCCTTGTTCACCTTTATAGGTGATGAAATCTTCAAACGCGATGGTTTGTGCGCGGATAAAGCCTTTCTCGAAGTCAGTATGAATTTTACCCGCCGCCTGCGGAGCCGTTGCGCCAACAGGAATGGTCCATGCACGAACTTCTTTCACGCCAGCGGTGAAGTAGGTCTGCAGGTTCAGCAGTTCGTAACCAGCGCGGATAACGCGGTTCAGACCAGGTTCTTCCAGACCCATTTCAGCCATGAATTCTTCACGGTCAGCATCATCGAGTTCTGCGATGTCAGCTTCAACGGCAGCGCAAACTGCAACAACCACGGAGCCTTCAGCTGCGGCGATTTCACGCACTTTATCGAGGTATGGGTTGTTTTCAAAACCGTCTTCGTTGACGTTGGCGATATACATGGTTGGCTTCAGCGTCAGGAAGCTCAGGTATTTGATAGCCGCTTTGTCTTCATCGGTCAGCGTTTTCAACGCACGCAGCATGCCAGCGTTTTCCAGCTGTGGCAGGCATTTTTCCAGTGCGGCCAGTTCCGCTTTAGCGTCTTTATCGCCGCCTTTAGCCTTCTTCTGTACGCGATGGATAGCGCGCTCACAGGTATCCAGGTCAGACAGCGCCAGTTCGGTATTGATAACCTCAATGTCGTCAGCCGGATCCACTTTGTTATTAACGTGGATGATGTTGTCGTTTTCAAAGCAGCGAACCACGTGGCCGATAGCTTCGGTTTCACGGATGTTAGTCAGGAACTGGTTACCCAGACCTTCGCCTTTGGACGCGCCTTTTACCAGACCGGCAATGTCGACGAATTCCATCGTTGTTGGCAGGATACGCTGCGGTTTGACGATTTCGGCCAACTGATCCAGACGCGGATCGGGCATCGGGACAACACCTGTGTTCGGCTCGATAGTACAGAACGGGAAGTTTGCCGCTTCAATACCCGCTTTTGTGAGCGCGTTGAACAGGGTGGATTTGCCTACGTTTGGCAAACCGACGATACCGCATTTGAATCCCATGTTTAAATCACCTTAATCTTTTGATATTCAACCTGTTATGGAAAACAGATTGTAGAAAAGTAAATAACTCTGCCTATTATACACAGCACGCGAGAAAAATGCCGCACATCGCTGCTTATTGCGCTTTAAAGGTGTGTAACCGGCTCGTTGCCTTGGTCAGGCCATCTTTGAATAAAATCTCGGTACAACGTGCCGCTTCGTCAATTGCTTCATCAATTAACTTCTGTTCTGAAACAGGCGGTTTGCCTAAAACAAATCCGACAACTTTGTTTTTATCACCCGGATGACCAATTCCCACGCGTAAACGATGAAAGTTGGGGTTATTGCCCAACTTGCTGATGATGTCTTTCAGGCCATTATGTCCGCCATGACCGCCACCGAGCTTAAATTTTGCCACGCCAGGCGGCAGGTCTAATTCGTCGTGCGCGACCAAAATTTCATCGGGGTTGATACGATAAAAACTGGCCATCGCACCCACGGCCTTGCCGCTGAGATTCATAAATGTGGTCGGTACCAGCAAACGGACATCTTCCCCTTCGAGCGTTACTCTGGAGGTGTAGCCGAAGAATTTCGGCTCATCACGCAGGGGCGCGCGTAATCTCTCTGCCAGTAAATCGACATACCATGCGCCTGCGTTATGTCGCGTTGCCGCATACTCTGCGCCGGGGTTCGCCAGGCCGACAATCAATTTAATCGTCACGTGTTTTGTCCTGAGTGTTTCCATAAACGACGTGTAGTTTACTGTCTGACGCTGCTCTTGACAAAAAACTGCGTTCTAATCGCCAAAAACTGAATAATTGCACAAATGGACTATTAGAAATTGAGTATGTTCAGTAGCTTATTTGTAAAGTTTTGTTGCGCGAGTGTTTGTAATTGTGATCGCTCCCGCACTTGCGAACGGCAGTGTTGTCTATACTTTACACATAAGGATTAGGGGTATTCCCTGTAGCAACCCAAAGTTCCGGAGGTGACACATGAAACGCAAAAACGCTTCGTTACTCGGTAACGTGCTCATGGCTTTAGGGTTGGTGGTGATGGTGGGGGGGGTTGGTTACTCTATTTTAAACCAATTGCCGCAATTTAATCTGCCACAGTTTTTCGCACATGGTGCCGTGCTCAGTATTTTTGTAGGTGGTGTTCTGTGGTTGGCGGGAGCCAGAGTGGGCGGGCACGAGCAAATCAGTGACCGTTACTGGTGGGTACGCCATTATGACAAACGCTGTCGTCGCGGTGATACCACTCATCGTCATAACTAAATCGTTTCCCGGCAGAGAGGGCTGCGGTTTGAATACAAAGTCCTGGTTGAAAAACCAGGACTCTGCTTGTTCATTATCCTTGCATAGAACGCACTTTTATATTCGCTATGGAATATAAGAAACGTTATTCGAATAACCGATAATGTAACGTTTTAACCGCGCTATCCGCGTCTTCAGCGGGCAACAGGAAACACAGGTTGTCATTTGACGCGCCGTGGCAGATCATTCGCACTGTATGCCCTTCAAGCCAGGCAAAAACGTCTTTGCAAACTCCCGCCGCCTGAGTCAGTCGATTCCCCACCAAAGTCACTAATGCCAGTCCGGTTTCCACTTCCACACGACAGTGGGAGGATAATGCGGTAAACAATGCGCTGGTCAGTATATGATCTTCACCTGAGGTAGCGTGAGTCGCGTCCAGCGCCAGCGCAATACTGTTCTCTGAGGTTGTAACCAAATCCACCGTGACCGCGTGGCGAGCTAAAATGGCGAAGGACTGCGCCAGGAAAGAACCTGACGGTTGTGTCTCCAGACTATGCAATCGCAACAGCGTCTGTTTACGGCGCACGGCAAGCGCACGATAGCGAGGTGGGTTGTCGGTGGTGTTATGCACCAGCGTACCACCGGCAGCAGTATCCTTACTTGAGCCAACAAACACCGGAATGCTTTTGCGCATTGCCGGAAGCAGCGTAGCCGGGTGGAGGACCTTCGCACCGAAGGCGGCCATATCGCTGGCCTCGGAAAATGAGATGTGGTCAATCCGTTTGGCCCGCGGCGCAATGCGCGGATCGGTGGTGTAGATCCCTGCGACATCGGTCCAGATGTCCACGCGTGCGGCGTGAAGCGCCTCACCGAGAAGCGTCGCCGTGTAATCACTACCACCGCGTCCCAGCGTAGTGGTATGCCCTGCGGCATCCCGGCCGATAAACCCCTGGGTCACCATAATCGCTTGCTCAAGACGAGGGCGCAGGTGAGTCTCCACCAGGTGGTGCAAGGTACTGAGTTCGGGTTCGGCGCAGCCGAAACTCGAGTTGGTACGCATCACGCTGCGGGCGTCAAACCACCCGGCCTCGGCATGCCGTTCACGTAAGACTTCAGTAAACAGTAAAGAGGACATCAGCTCGCCGTGACTGACCAATTCATCGCTTAGCGCATCAGACGGTGAAACGGTCGCCGTTTGTGCAAGATGGCGGATGTTGTTGAGAAGATTATCGATTTCCGTGCTGATAACGGACGGCTGCTTCAGGCGGGAAATAATGTTGTATTGGATGGCGCGTAAGGTCTCAAGCTTATCTAATTGTTGATGCGTTTCCAGACCTTCAGAAAGCTCGACCAGTAAGTTTGTAACGCCTGCTGAAGCAGACAGTACGACTAAACGGACATCTTGATCAGCAAGGACAATGCTGGCGCTTCGGTTCATCGCATCAAAATCAGCGACGCTGGTGCCGCCAAATTTGGCAACGACGGATGGTGGATAAATGCGAGTCATAACAATCTCATATCAGGGCGCCATAAAAGTATGGCTAGAAAATTTTCATTCTCGGCATAAGGGGAAACGGTGTTCGCCTTACGAAATGTCCGCCCGCGAACATTTCTGCTGACAACCCAGGGAATTCCTGTTGTCGAAAACGCGTGTCGCCTGTACGCGTTACCGGGTGCTGCGCATTAATTTTATTTACATAGCCTGCAAATAAGCGCGCCATACTAAGTGATTTATATTTAGGGATCGACTTTTTTATTCGATTTATCGACAAATAAGTGAAAAATCATGTCGTAACAAGAAAACGCGTACATTATTAATGGTAAAAACGTGTAAAAAAATAATAAAAACATGAAAATCACATGGTTTTTATAACATCGTATGCGTTGCAATTGGCTACGGTAATTGTTAATTAAATAGATATATTTCTTTAGGATTTCGTAATGAAGGGTGGCTATTACACTTTGAATTATAAAGAAAAAACACCTGCTAAATGTGTTGAAAAATAAATGATTGAGTCCAGGGCTAAAACAACATATATTAGCCGCGCTTTTTTACAGGTAACCCTTATAACCATTTATTCAATCAGGCGTTAATCTACACCTGGTTGTAGGAGTGATATGATGACGGATAAAGTCCGTATTGATACTTTAAGTGCTAATTCATTACCACAGAGCAATGATACCTTTTTAGCAAGACAGGCTGAGTTTGAATCTAATGTCCGCAGCTATCCACGTAAACTGCCATTAGCGATTGCTAAAGCGCAGGGCGTCTGGATTACTGACGTAGAAAATAATCAATATCTTGATTGCCTGGCAGGTGCCGGAACCCTGGCGCTTGGTCATAATCATCCTGAAGTGCTGCAGAGCATTCAAAGTGTCATCACAAGCGGCTTACCGTTACATACGCTTGACCTTACCACACCGTTAAAAGATGAATTCTCATCGTATTTACTTTCTTTATTACCGGGCCAGGGCAAAGAGTATTGCCTGCAGTTCACCGGGCCGTCCGGTGCCGATGCCGTTGAAGCGGCGCTAAAGCTGGCGAAGAAAGTTACCGGCCGTTCCAGCATCATCAGCTTCTCCGGTGGCTACCACGGGATGACCCACGGCGCGCTGTCCGTGACCGGCAACTTGTCGCCGAAAGAAGCCGTCAGCAACATGATGGCGGAAGTGCAGTTTATGCCGTATCCGCATCAGTACCGTTGCCCGCTGGGTATTGGCGGCGACGCTGGCGTCAAAGCATTGACCTACTACTTCGAAAACCTGATCAACGACGTTGAGAGCGGCGTGCGTAAACCGGCTGCCGTGATCCTCGAAGCGGTGCAGGGCGAAGGCGGGGTAAACCCGGCTCCGATCGAGTGGCTGCAGCGTATTCGTAAAGTGACCCAGGAACACGGCATTCTGCTGATTATCGATGAAGTGCAGGCTGGCTTCGCGCGCACGGGTAAACTGTTCGCCTTCGAACACGCCGGTATTGAGCCGGATATCATCGTGATGTCCAAAGCGGTTGGTGGCGGTCTGCCACTGGCGGTACTGGGCATTAAAAAGCAGTTCGATGCGTGGGCCCCGGGCCACCACACTGGCACCTTCCGCGGCAACCAACTGGCGATGGCGACCGGTCTGACAACGCTGAAAATCCTCAAAGACGACAAGATTGCCGATAAAGTTGCTGCGCAGGGCGAGTGGCTGAAAGGTAAACTGACTGACCTGCAGAAACGTTACCCGGTTATCGGCCAGGTACGTGGTCTGGGCCTGATGATTGGTCTGGAAATCGTTAAGCCGAACGAAGCGCAGGATCACATGGGCTGCTACCCGGCCGATGGAGAGCTTTCCGCGCTGCTGCAGAAAAAATGTTTCGAAAACGGCCTGATTCTGGAGCGTGGCGGCCGTAACGGTTGCGTACTGCGTCTGCTGCCGTCTCTGTTGATCACCAACGCAGAGCTGGAGATTTTCCTCGATAAATTCGAAAATGCCCTGCTGGGCGCTGGCGTGAAGCCGGTTTAAACGGAGTTGGATCGAATGTCAGACGTAAATCCGATTCTGTCCGGCTCGGCACAAAGCATTGCTGCCTACCAGGACGCTATCGAGCAGAGTACGCAAGCGGTCGTTGAATGGTTGAAGCAACCTGAGATGTATCAGGGCAAAACCGTTGAGCAACTGCGCGAACGTATCAACCTGAATTTTACGTCTCAGGGCCTGGGCAACCAGGCCGCTATTGAGCGTGCGGTTGAATACTTTCTGAAAGACAGCTTGTTGGTTCACCATGCGCAGTGCGTGGCGCACCTGCACTGCCCGAGCCTGGTGATTAGCCAGGCGGCAGAAGTGCTGATCAACGCCACCAACCAGAGTATGGACTCCTGGGATCAGAGCCCGTCGGCGACCATCATTGAGATCAAACTGATCGAATGGTTGCGTGAGCAGGTGGGCTATGCGGCAGGCGACGCGGGGGTGTTCACCAGCGGCGGCACCCAGAGCAACCTGATGGGCCTGATGCTGGCGCGCGACGCCTTCTTTGCCCGCCAGGGGCATTCCATTCAGCAGAATGGTCTGACCGGCGACCTGAGCAAAATCAAAGTATTTTGCTCTGAAAGCGCGCACTTCTCTGTGCAGAAGAACATGGCGCTGATGGGGCTGGGTTACCGTTCCGTCACCCAGGTGAAGACCGATGCGTTCTCACGCATGGATCTGGCTGACCTGAAAGACAAGCTGGCCCAGGCGAAAGCCAACGGCGAACAGGTGATGGCGATTGTCGCCACTGCTGGTACTACCGATGCGGGCGCAATCGATCCGTTAGCGGACATTGCGGCGCTGGCGGCAGAACACCAGATCTGGATGCATGTGGATGCAGCATGGGGCGGGGCGTTACTGCTTTCTGAGCAGTATCGTCACTTCCTGAACGGCCTTGAACTGGCGGATTCCGTGACGCTGGACTTCCACAAACAGTTCTTCCAGACCATCAGCTGCGGCGCGTTCCTGCTGAAAGACGCGCGTCATTACGAGCTGATGCGTTACCAGGCGGCGTACCTGAACTCTGATTTTGATGAAGAGGCGGGCGTACCGAATCTGGTGTCGAAATCGCTGCAGACCACGCGCCGTTTTGACGCGCTGAAGCTGTGGATGGGTCTCGAAGCGCTGGGCAAAAAGCAGTATGCCGAAATCATTGATAACGGCGTAACGCTGGCGCGTGATGTGGCTGCGTTTGTGAAAACTCAGCCACACCTGGAACTGGTGATGGAGCCGCAGCTGGCAAGCGTGCTGTTCCGTTTCCGTCCGCACAGTGACGACATGGCGTTCGTTGCGCTGTTAAACCAGCGTATTGGCGACGTTCTGCTGGCTTCTGGTAGCGCCAACGTTGGCGTGACCGAAGCGGATGGCGTAACCTGCCTGAAGCTGACGCTGCTGAACCCAACGGTGTGTCTGGAGGATGTCAAAGTCCTGCTGGCAAGCGTGAAAGCGACAGCTGAGCAACTGCTGAACGCGTAAGCAATAAGCTGGTTATAAAAATGGCTCCCACACACGGGAGCCATTTTTTTGTTGTGCACAGAAAACCCCCAGCTAGGCTGGGGGTTCCGGAAAGCTTTCAGCTTTGGGCCAGTTATTAAAACCCCTTTTGATTTGTTAAAACACATTGCGGTCTGGCAACTGCAAATGTTTAACAAGAAATCAAAAGGGGGTCCCAATGGGGGACGAAAAGAGCTTAGCGCACACCCGATGGAACTGTAAATATCACATAGTTTTTGCGCCCAAATACCGAAGACAAGCATTCTACGGTGAGAAACGCAGGGCGATAGGCAGCATCTTAAGAAAGCTGTGTGAGTGGAAAAACGTGCGGATCCTGGAAGCGGAATGCTGTGCAGATCATATTCATATGCTTGTGGAAATCCCACCCAAAATGAGCGTATCCGGCTTTATGGGGTATCTGAAAGGGAAAAGCAGTCTGATGCTGTATGAACAGTTTGGGGATATGAAATTCAAGTACAGGAATAGAGAGTTCTGGTGCCGGGGATACTACGTAGATACGGTGGGTAAGAACACGGTGAAGATACAGGAATACATAAAGCACCAGCTTGCAGAAGATAAAATGGGTGAGCAGTTATCGATCCCTTATGCGGGTAGCCCGTTTACGGGCCGTAAGTAACGAAGTCTGATGCAAATGTCAGATCGTATGCGCCTGTTAGGGCGCGGCTGGTAACAGAGCCTTATAGGCGCATCCGAAAAACCTCCGGCTATGCCGGAGGATATTTATTGCCTGTCATTTGTAGTCCGGCGGCGCTTCGCCTGGCTGGGCTACACGTCAGCTGATATCTGCCAGCGCGGCGTCTTTATTCGGGAAGAACGTCAGGCGTCCGGCAATCGGCTGAATGCCCGCGCGCGCCATGGTACGTAACGGCTGGAATTCCAGATTACTGATCCGCAGTTCACACCCTTCCGGGAGGCGTTTTACAAAACGCTGGAAAGCGTCCAGACCACCGGCATCCAGTACCGGGACCGCGTCCCACTTCAAGACCACAATACGTTTACCTGCAATGCGCGATTCGAGATCGGTAAATAATCCCTCCGCAGCGGCAAAGAAAAGTGGGCCAATAACGCGCAGCACCAGCACATCGTCAGGTACATCTACGTTGACCGGCGCCAGACGCGTCATGCGCGCGATACGACGCATAAACAGCAGGGAGGCGAGAACGATACCGACGCTGATGGCGATCACCATGTCGAATAGCACCGTCAGCGACATACACATAAGCATGACAATGATGTCGTCTTTTGGCGCATGACGCAGCAGATCCACCACTTTATGCGCTTCACTCATGTTCCATGCCACCATCAGCAGCAGGGCGGCCATGGCGGAAAGCGGTAACCAGGAAAGCAGCGGCGCAAGCACCAGCAGGGCAAGGATCACCAGAATCGCGTGGATGACCGCTGAAATTGGTGAGGTCGCCCCGGCGCGGACGTTTGCCGCAGAACGGGCAATTGCCGCCGTGGCGGTGATACCACCGAAGAACGGTGCCACGATGTTACCCAGGCCCTGGCCAATCAGCTCACTGTTGGCTTTATGCTTGGTGCCGGTCATCCCATCGAGCACGACGGCGCACAGTAGAGATTCAATCGCCCCGAGCATCGCCATGGAGAAGGCGGCCGGTAACAGCGCCTGTAACGAACTCCAGCTCAGGGTAAAGTTTGACTCCGGCATGTCCCACGGTAATACCAGTTGCGGCAGCAACTGCGGGATGCCGTTACCCTGCGAGCCGTCAGCCAGAATGTAGTGGAACTGAGAACCGATGGTGGCGACATGGCCGCCGGTCAGGTTCACAATCCCCATTACCGCACAGCCTGCCAGCAGCGCAGGAAGGTGGCCCGGCAGTCGGATCCCCAGACGCGGCCAGAAAATCAGGATCCCCAGCGTCACCACGCCAATTGCGGCATCGCCAACGTTGAGGGTTGGCAGGGCCATAAACAGCGCGCCGACCTTTTGCAGGTAGTGCTCCGGGACATGGGCCATTTGCAGACCGAGAAAATCTTTAATCTGCATGGTACCGATGGTGATACCAATACCCGATGTAAAACCTAACGTAACGGATACCGGGATATATTCGATCAGGCGACCAAAACGGGCGAGGCCGAAAAGGATCAGGAATATCCCGGACATTAGCGTTGCGACCAGCAGGCCTGCCAACCCAAACTGTTGCGACACCGGATACAGAATCACCACGAAGGCGGCAGTTGGTCCAGATACGCTAAAACGTGAACCCCCGGTAAGGGCGATAACAATCCCAGCCACGGCTGAGGTATACAAGCCGTACTGCGGCGCCACGCCACTGCCTATTGCCAGGGCCATCGCCAGCGGAATGGCAATGATCCCAACGGTTATCCCGGCGATCAGGTCGCGGGTAAAGCGAGAAGCGGTATATTTTTCTTTCCAACAAGCGTCGATGAGGGCGCGGAAAGGCATCACATGTGAGGAAAATAATCTGTTCACAATAATGTTTCATCCATGAGCGCATCATCTGTCAACTAAATGGCAGGTGAAGGAGGCATAAGTCATACAAATAGATGTTGCAGATAAAAAAACCCGCCGCAGCGGGTTTTTGAGCCGGGCTCGATTAATGCTCGAACATAGCAGAGATGGATTCTTCGTTGCTGATACGACGAATCGCTTCGGCCAGCATACCCGACAGGGTCAATGTACGCACGTTTGGCAGTGCTTTGATTTCGTCAGTCAGTGGAATAGTGTCACAGACAACGACTTCATCAATCACTGAATTGCGCAGGTTGTTTGCCGCATTACCTGAGAAGATCGGGTGGGTAGCGTAAGCAAATACGCGTTTTGCACCACGTTCTTTCAGTGCTTCTGCTGCTTTACACAGCGTACCGCCGGTATCGATCATATCATCAACCAACACGCAGTCACGACCTGCAACGTCACCAATAATGTGCATCACCTGAGAAACGTTCGCGCGCGGGCGTCGTTTGTCGATGATAGCCATGTCGGTATCGTTCAGCAGTTTAGCGATAGCGCGGGCACGCACGACGCCACCGATGTCCGGAGAAACCACAATCGGGTTGTCCAGATTCAGCTGCAGCATGTCTTCTAACAGGATCGGGCTACCGAATACGTTATCAACCGGTACGTCAAAGAAGCCCTGGATCTGTTCAGCATGCAGGTCAACGGTGAGGACGCGGTCAACGCCAACGCTGGACAGGAAATCAGCGACGACTTTAGCAGTAATCGGTACACGAGCGGAACGTACGCGACGATCCTGACGTGCATAGCCGAAGTAAGGAATAACGGCGGTGATACGGCCTGCGGAAGCACGGCGCAGCGCATCAACCATAACGACCAATTCCATCAGGTTGTCGTTAGTAGGGGCACAAGTGGACTGGATGATGAAAATATCACCACCGCGTACATTTTCATTAATTTGTACGCTGACTTCGCCGTCGCTAAAGCGACCTACAGCGGCGTCGCCGAGTGAAGTGTACAGGCGGTTGGCAATACGTTGTGCTAGTTCCGGGGTGGCGTTACCAGCAAAAAGCTTCATATCAGGCACGAGAAGAACCTCAGGCATGCGTCCATTGGTGGAAAGAATCTGCCGAAAACTGTGCGGGCCAGGCAGTATCCTCTCCATGCGGTGTATTAAAGAGCGCGATGCAACGTCTGGAACAGGGTGACGTTGTCACCGCAACTCAGCTTGCCCGGCTTACTCGTCATCTTTCACGTTTCATGTGTGCTGGCATATTTCGCCATCTTCCTGAAACCCGAATGATTTAGAGTAGCGCTCTGTGCAATGGGGAGAGGTTGACACCTTTCGCCACAAAGCCTTTGAGCCATTCCGGGGCTTGCTCAAGCACCTGGCGAGCACGAGACTCAGTGTCAAATTCAGCAAAGACACAAGCCCCTGTACCAGTCAGGCGCGACGGCGCGTATTCTAACAGCCAGGAAAGCGCCGCATCAACCTCGCGAAAACGTTTTCTTGCGATAACCTCGCAATCATTGCTGAATTCACATTTTAGTAACGTTTTTATTGACCTTTTTGGCGTGTTGCGCGGGAGGTCGGGATCTTTAAAAATCACTGGCGTCGGAATACTGACTCCCGGGTGGGCGACCAGATACCATTTTTCCTCTGGCTCGACCGGGGTCAGAATTTCACCTACGCCTTCAGCAAAGGCCGCATGGCCGCGCACGAATACGGGAACGTCCGCCCCCAGCGTTAAGCCGAGTCCTGCCAGTTCATCAACCGAAAGTCCGCACTGCCAAAGGTGATTCAGCGCCACCAGGACGGTAGCTGCATTAGACGAACCTCCGCCAAGACCGCCGCCCATCGGCAGGCGTTTTTCGATACTGATGTCGGCGCCGCTCCCTTTGGGAAGGCGATCGCTTTCAGACGCCGCCTTTATCAGCAAGCGCGCCGCACGGACAATGAGATTATCTTCATGTGCAACGCCTTCCACCGGCGTTAACAGGCGGATTTCGCCGTCGCCACGCAGCGCAATACCTAACGTGTCGCCATAATCAAGAAACTGGAATAGCGTTTGCAAAGTGTGATAACCGTCCGCACGCTGCCCGGTGATGTATAAAAACAGATTCAGTTTTGCCGGAGAGGGCCAGTGGGTCATCATTTCACAATCCAGTTATCCATTTTCAGCTTAATACGCTGATCGCCGTCGGACAGTTCCATGTTTGCCGGCATCGCAGGCTTAATTTTGCTGTCGTAGGCGCTATAGACCACTTTCCAGTTTTTACCGTCTTTGCTGTAGTTCACTTCACTCAGACGATACTGGTCGTCGAGTTTGTAATCGCTGGCGTCTCCCGGCAGGCCAAGGATCCACTGGCGCAGGCTGTTCAATGGAATAGGCATGCCGGTCAACTTACCAATCATCTCTTCGGCGTCGTCAGCGGTGTAGTGCTTGCCTTTGTTATCGACAAGTTCGACGTTGCCCGGCTGGGCATTGAGTTCCAGTTCAGTGCTGCCCAGGGGATTGGTCAGCAGGAGACGATAGCGATCCTGTCCGGTTTGTTGCCAGAAAAAGCGGGCATAGACTTTCTGTTGATCGGAAATATACGCAAACGCACCGCGCGTCTGATATTGGTTCAGGGCGCGTACTTCCTGCTGGTGCTGGCGCCACTGTGGAGAGTCAGGGCTTTTGCCGGGACCTTTCGGCGCGTTGAGCGTACAGGCGGTAAGAGCCAGGGCCGCCAACGGCAGCAGGCGAATCAGGCGAAAATCAGGCAGGGTCATAATGATGACAAATCCTTGAGATACGTTGCAGTTATAACTCTTAATGCTAGCGCCGCCATCATACATCGTCTACGTTCAAGTTATCTTAAATCGCTCAAATTTGTGCACTAAGCTATTACTCCAAAAGGGGGCAGTCTCTTTTATTGACCGCACGCATCCTGTATGATGCACCCAGTCTAACCTTATCAACGCTGGTACTATTCCCGCACACATGACCCTTTTAGCGCTTGGTATTAACCATAAAACGGCACCTGTATCGCTGCGAGAACGCGTAACGTTTTCGCCGGATACGCTCGATCAGGCGCTGGACAGCCTGCTTGCGCAGCCAATGGTGCAGGGCGGGGTGGTGCTGTCGACGTGTAACCGTACGGAACTGTATCTCAGCGTTGAAGAGCAGGATAACCTGCAAGAAGCGCTGGTTCGCTGGCTGTGCGATTACCATAATCTTAATGAAGAAGACTTGCGCAATAGCCTGTACTGGCACCAGGACAACGACGCCGTCAGCCATTTGATGCGTGTTGCCAGCGGTCTGGATTCGCTGGTGCTTGGTGAACCGCAGATTCTGGGGCAGGTGAAAAAAGCTTTTGCGGATTCGCAAAAAGGTCACCTGAACGCCAGTGCGCTGGAGCGCATGTTCCAGAAATCATTCTCTGTCGCTAAACGTGTACGTACAGAAACAGACATCGGTGCCAGCGCCGTGTCCGTGGCTTTTGCCGCCTGTACGCTGGCGCGGCAAATATTTGAATCGCTCTCCACGGTGACCGTGCTGTTAGTGGGCGCAGGCGAAACCATTGAGCTGGTGGCGCGACACCTGCGTGAGCATCAAGTGAAGAAGATGATCATCGCCAACCGTACCCGCGAGCGGGCGCAAGTGCTGGCGGATGAAGTCGGCGCCGAAGTGATTTCGCTGAGTGATATCGACGCGCGTTTACAGGATGCCGATATTATTATCAGTTCTACCGCCAGCCCGCTGCCGATTATCGGCAAAGGAATGGTGGAGCGCGCGCTTAAAAATCGCCGTAATCAACCTATGCTGCTGGTGGATATCGCCGTACCGCGCGATGTCGAGCCGGAAGTGGGTAAGTTGTCCAACGCCTATCTGTACAGCGTTGACGACCTGCAAAGCATCATTTCGCATAACCTGGCCCAGCGCAAAGCGGCGGCCGTGGAAGCCGAAACCATTGTGGCGCAGGAAACCAGCGAATTTATGGCCTGGCTACGCGCTCAGGGCGCAAGTGAAACTATCCGCGAGTATCGCAGTCAGTCAGAACAGATCCGTGATGAACTGACTGCCAAAGCGTTGGCCGCTCTTCAACAGGGTGGTGATGCGCAAGCCATTATGCAGGATCTGGCCTGGAAACTGACCAACCGCTTGATCCATGCACCAACCAAATCACTTCAACAGGCCGCCCGTGACGGGGATAGTGAACGCCTGAATATTCTGCGCGACAGCCTCGGGCTGGAGTAGCAGCACACCAATCTTATTTTTTACAGGGTGCATTTACGCCTATGAAGCCTTCTATCGTTGCCAAACTGGAAGCCCTGCATGAACGCCATGAAGAAGTTCAGGCGCTGCTCGGGGATGCGGGTACTATCGCAGACCAGGAACGCTTTCGTGCACTGTCGCGCGAATATGCGCAATTAAGCGATGTATCTCGCTGTTTTACGGACTGGCAACAGGTTCAGGAAGATATCGAGACGGCTCAGATGATGCTCGACGATCCTGAAATGCGTGAAATGGCGCAGGATGAACTGCGTGAAGCAAAAGATAAATGCGAGCAGCTGGAGCAACATCTGCAGGTTCTGCTGTTGCCTAAAGATCCTGATGACGAACGTAACGCCTTCCTCGAAGTGCGTGCGGGAACCGGTGGTGATGAGGCCGCGCTGTTTGCCGGCGATCTATTCCGCATGTACAGCCGTTACGCTGAATCGCGTCGCTGGCGGGTAGAGATCATGAGCGCCAGCGAAGGCGAACATGGCGGGTTTAAAGAAGTCATTGCCAAAATTAGCGGCGAAGGCGTGTACGGTCGACTGAAATTTGAGTCCGGTGGGCATCGCGTGCAGCGAGTACCTGCGACGGAGTCACAGGGCCGTATTCACACTTCTGCCTGTACGGTCGCGGTCATGCCGGAACTGCCGGATGCCGAACTGCCGGACATCAACCCGGCCGATCTGCGTATTGATACCTTCCGTTCATCAGGCGCAGGGGGTCAGCACGTTAACACCACCGACTCCGCAATCCGTATTACCCACTTGCCGACCGGTATCGTAGTGGAATGCCAGGACGAACGTTCGCAGCATAAAAACAAAGCGAAAGCGATGTCGGTGCTGGGGGCGCGAATTCGTGCCGCCGAAGTGGCAAGACGTCAACAGGCAGAAGCCTCTGAGCGTCGCAATCTGTTGGGCAGTGGCGATCGCAGCGATCGCAACCGTACCTATAACTTCCCGCAGGGTCGCGTGACCGATCACCGCATTAACCTGACGCTCTACCGTCTGGATGAAGCGATGGAAGGCAAACTGGATATGCTCATTGAGCCGATTGTCCAGGAATACCAGGCCGACCAACTGGCGGCGTTGTCCGAGCAGGATTAATGGATTATCAGCACTGGCTGCGTGAAGCGATAAGCCAATTACAGGCAAGTGAAAGCCCGCGCCGTGACGCCGAGATTTTGCTCGAGTTTGTTACCGGTAAGGGACGCACCTTTATTTTGGCTTTTGGTGAAACGGTGTTAACCGAGGCGCAGCGTCAACAGCTCGGCACATTACTGGAGCGCCGTCAGCGGGGTGAGCCGGTGGCGCATTTAACCGGCGTGCGGGAGTTCTGGTCGCTGCCGCTGTTTGTGTCTCCGGCTACGCTTATCCCTCGTCCGGATACTGAGTGTCTGGTGGAACAGGCGCTGGCTCGCCTGCCGGCGTCAGCGTGCCGCATTCTCGATTTGGGAACCGGCACGGGCGCCATTGCGCTGGCATTGGCAACCGAACGTCCGGATTGCGCGGTAACGGCGGTTGACCGCATGCCGGATGCTGTTGCGCTGGCCACTCGCAACAAACAGCATCTGGGCATCGACAATGTTTGCGTGCTGCAAAGCAACTGGTTCAGCGCTTTGCAGGGACAGCAGTTTGACATGATTGTCAGCAATCCGCCGTATATCGACGAACAGGATCCGCACCTGGCGCAAGGCGATGTACGCTTTGAACCTCTGTCGGCACTGGTGGCGGGCGATCGGGGACTGGCGGATATTGTGCATATCATTGACCAGTCTCAGCGCGTGTTAACGCCCGGCGGCTATCTGTTGCTGGAACATGGCTGGCAGCAGGGGCAGGCCGTCCGGGACGTCTTTACTCGTGCGGGTTACCAGGCGGTTGAAACCTGCCGTGATTATGGCGGCAACGAGCGAATTACGCTTGGACGCATCCCATCATGAGTACCTTCAGTGTGTTACTCAACATTCATCTCATCAGTATTGCGCTTTCCGTTGGCTTGCTGACGCTGCGTTTTTGGTGGCGTTACACCGACTCGCGTCTTGCCTGCGCACGCTGGACGCGCATTGTGCCACCGGTTGTGGATACTGTTTTATTACTCAGCGGCGTGGCGTTAATGGTTAAAGCGCACATCCTGCCATTCACTGAGCACGGGACATGGCTGACTGAAAAGCTGTTTGGGGTTATCATTTACATCGTTTTGGGTTTTATTGCGCTCGATTATCGTCGGGCGCGCAGTCAGCAGGCGCGATTAGTCGCATTTCCGCTGGCGCTGGTGGTGCTGTACATCATCATTAAACTCGCCACCACAAAAATACCGTTACTGGGGTAAGCATGAGGTCGTTAGCTGATTTCGAATTTAATAAAGCGCCATTGTGTGATGGGATGATCCTGGCGTCGGAGTCTATCCGTCTGGATTTTCCAACACAAACTGTCTACGACGAACTGGAACGTCTGGTCAGTCTGGCGCAAGAAGAAATTAGCCAGCTCCTGTCTCAGGATGAGCAACTGGAAAAACTGCTGGCACTTTTTTACGGCGAATGGGGATTTACGGATACCCACGGCGTCTATCGTCTTTCTGATGCACTCTGGCTTGACCAGGTACTGAAAAATCGGCAGGGTAGCGCCGTGTCTCTGGGGGCGATCTTATTGTGGATTGCCAACAGACTGGAGCTGCCGCTGGTACCGGTGATTTTCCCGACGCAACTGATCCTTCGTATTGAGTCGCTCGATGGTGAAATGTGGCTAATCAATCCATTCAATGGCGAAACGTTAAATGAGCACACGCTGGAAGTGTGGTTGAAGGGGAACATCAGCCCGGTCGCGGAGCTGTTTAATGAAGACCTGGATGAAGCGGATAACGCGGAAGTGATCCGCAAACTGCTCGACACGCTGAAATCATCACTGATGGAAGAGCGGCAAATGGAGCTGGCGCTGCGTGCCAGTGAAGCACTATTGCAGTTTAATCCTGAAGATCCGTATGAAATTCGCGATCGTGGTTTAATATACGCGCAGCTCGAGTGCGAACATGTTGCGCTGACAGATTTAAGTTATTTCGTTGAACAGTGTCCGGAAGACCCGATCAGCGAAATGATTCGTGCGCAAATTAATACTATTTCGCACAAACAAATTGTATTGCATTGATTAATCACACTTTACCTACCGTTTAAGGCGATCCTATGAAACAAAAAGTGGTTAGCATTGGCGACATCAACGTGGCAAATGACCTGCCGTTCGTGCTGTTTGGCGGAATGAACGTGCTGGAATCCCGCGATCTGGCGATGCGCATTTGTGAGCACTACGTAACCGTTACTCAAAAGCTGGGTATCCCTTACGTGTTTAAAGCCTCCTTTGATAAAGCCAACCGTTCTTCCATCCACTCTTACCGTGGACCGGGCCTTGAAGAAGGGATGAAAATCTTCCAGGAACTGAAACAGACTTTTGGCGTAAAAGTGATCACCGACGTTCACGAAGCCAGCCAGGCACAGCCTGTTGCTGATGTGGTGGATGTGATTCAGCTTCCGGCATTCCTTGCTCGTCAGACCGATCTGGTGGAAGCGATGGCGAAAACCGGTGCCGTAATCAACGTGAAGAAACCGCAGTTCATCAGCCCGGCTCAGATGGGCAACATCGTGGATAAATTCCATGAAGGCGGCAACGATAAGGTTATTCTGTGCGACCGTGGTGCGAACTTTGGTTATGACAACCTGGTTGTGGACATGCTGGGCTTCAGCGTGATGAAGAAAGTCTCCGGCAACTCACCGGTGATTTTTGACGTTACCCATGCGCTGCAGTGCCGCGATCCATTTGGCGCAGCAAGCGGTGGTCGTCGTGCGCAGGTTACCGAACTGGCGCGTGCCGGTATGGCGGTTGGTCTGGCAGGTCTGTTTATTGAAGCGCATCCGGATCCAGCCAATGCGAAATGCGATGGCCCATCCGCGCTGCCGCTGGCGAAGCTGGAACAGTTCCTGACGCAGATTAAAGCGATTGATGACCTGGTGAAAAGCTTCGACGAGCTGGATACCGAGAACTAAATGAGTGTGACAGGCCGGAGTTTCCCTCCGGCCTGCTGTTTGAAAAGGGTGTCAAGGTCGTCGTCAGGCACCAGACGCGCCATCGATTGTGTTATATCGGCAGAAAAGAAAACGGCCCTGAAGAGGACCGTGCGGTACGTCTAAAATAATAATCAGGCAAATATTGTCATCAGATAGGCGATAAACAGTGCCAGATGCGCTGCACCGTTAAGCACATTAGTACGTCCGGTGGAGAAAGAGATCTGACACAGAACCAGTGATGAAACCATCACAATCATCTCTGGCGCTCCCAGCGCAAACATCAAATCATTCCCGGTTGCCCATGCAATCAGCGTCACCACCGGTACGGTCAGCGAAATTGTGGCTAATACCGAACCGAAGAATAAATTCATTGCCCGCTGTACCTGATTGCTCAGAACCGCTTTCAGTGCGCCCAGTCCTTCAGGCGAGAGGATCAGTAACGCGACCAGGAAACCCGTAAATGCGACTGGCGCATTCAGTTCAGTCAGCAAGGTCTCAAGCGGGCTGGCGTTCATCTTGGTCACGGCGATAACAGCGATCAGATGAATGATAAGCCAGGCGGCGTGCCACAGATTGCTGTGCGCTGACGGCTTACCGTGATGCGGGTCGTCGTCGTCACCCTCGTCTTCATGCTCGTAAATGAACAGACTTTGGTGCGTTTTAGTTTGAATCAGCAAAAATACGCCGTACATCGCCGCAGAAATTAACGCCACCAACAGCGCCTGCGCGGTAGTGAAATTTGCCCCCGGCAACGCCATCGGGAATACCAGTACAATAATGGCCAGTGGGAACAGGGCGATTAAATACTGCTTAATACCAAATAGGTTCATATACTGAGTGGCAAATTTACGGCCACCTAATAGTAATGAAAAACCGACCAGACCCCCGGTTACGATCATAATGATTGAATACAGCGTATCGCGCATGAGCGTAGGTGCGGCATCGCCGGTTGCCATTAATGCGGAGATTAAGCTGACTTCAAGAATAACAACGGACAAACTGAGGATCAGCGACCCGTAGGGTTCGCCAAGTCGATGGGCTAATACGTCCGCATGACGGACAACGCTGAATGCGCTGCTTAATATACCAATAAGGGCCAGCGCATTAATACCGATGACCACTGGTAGTGACTGACTGCTCCCCCAGAAGAACAGGACTACCAGCGCCAAAATCGGGAAGACGAGAGAGGTCTCCTTGTGGCGGGTTTTTACCGCCTCATGTGCTTGTGTCATTGCATTAATTCTCCATCTCTGCAGGTATTTATAATTATAAAAAGTATTAAAGAATGTAAAAAATAACAGAAAACGTGGTTTTGTAGGTGACATTTTACGAAATTTTACTACATCACCTGTTTTCCCTCTCAAAGCGGCCAAAAACCAATTTCTTGTTTATAGACTGTTTAATTAACAGAAGGTTAGGTAAAGAAAATTTCTAAAAATGTCCATTATTGACGTCTCGCCGCATTGTTAACCACACTTAAGGTTTAGCCTAAAAAGAGGAGTTCACAATGCCCTATAAATCTAAAAGCGATCTGCCTGACAGCGTGCAGCACGTTCTGCCAGCCCATGCTCAGGACATTTATAAAGAAGCTTTCAACAGCGCCTGGGAACAGTATAAAGACAAATCTGACCGCCGTGACGATGCCACCCGAGAAGAGACGGCACATAAGGTGGCGTGGGCCGCGGTTAAAAATGATTACCAAAAAGGTGATGATGGTAAATGGCATAAAAAGACGTAACAGTATCAATTATAATGCCTTTATAAACTCGCTTGCATCAGGCGTTAGCGAATCGTGCTACGCCGCGCGGTTACTGGCTTGCAAGCGAGCGGTGAATTGCCTATTGTCCAGCTATTGGTTTCAAAATGAGCAGTAAAAAAGCCCGGAAGGCGTCAAAAAAGTTGTCGCAGGGAAGCAGCAGTGGCGGAGGTGTAAGGTGTTAACGCGTGATTTTTTATTGAATGCCGACTGTAAGACGGCATTTGGTGCTATTGAAGAATCACTACTCTGGTCAGCGGAACAACGTGCAGCCTCACTGGCCGCCACGCTCGCTTGTCGACCAGATGATGGACCGGTGTGGATCTTCGGTTATGGATCGTTGATGTGGAACCCGGCCTTAGAGTTTGAAGAGTCCTGTACCGGCACATTAGTCGGCTGGCACCGTGCATTTTGTCTGCGCCTGACGGCGGGGCGAGGAACGGCGTGTCAGCCAGGCCGCATGCTGGCCCTGAAAGAGGGCGGACGTACCACCGGTGTGGCCTACCGCTTGCCGGACGCGTCGCTGGAACAAGAGCTTTCTCTGTTGTGGAAGCGAGAAATGATCACCGGATGCTATCTGCCGACCTGGTGCCAGTTGGCGCTTGATGACGGCCGTACGGTGAACGCGCTGGTGTTTATTATGGATCCGCGCCATCCGCTGTTTGAGTCAGACACGCGCGCGCAGGTGATCGCGCCGCTTATTGCCGCGGCCAGCGGACCTTTAGGCACTAATGCCCAGTATCTATTCTCGCTGGAACAAGAGCTGGTCAAGCTGGGGATGCAGGATGATTGTCTTAATGATCTGGTGATCACGGTCAAACGATTGTTGGGAGAGAACCTGCCGGAAGGCGTTATGCGGCCAGGGTTTGCCTGAACCCGGCGTGGAATTGTATGCCCGAAAGCCAGGTGCTTTTCGGGCATGTCACGCTTAGGCTGCAATATAACTTATCGAATGCTCAAGCGACTGACTGTGGCTGTCGATCAGCACGTTCCAGACGCCGGTATAGGGCACGGTCAACCATGCGTTATCACGATCCTGCACGCTTAAGATGTCGGACTGCGTGTCTTTGACGTGATTTTTTTCGCTCATCAGGTGGATGTGACAGCGCTCGGAACAGCGCACAACCACCGTATCGCCACCAAATAACTTTAAACTTGCCTTCACTAATGCCATTTTTCACCCCGTTCTTGAAAACAACGTACTTTCTGTCGAAAGTGCTGCGTGATGTTGTTCACATTTCACTCATTGCATAACACCAAAGGGGGAGCAACAGGATGCTGATTTTGATCAAAAAATGGCATAACGATTAAACAAAAGTGACAAAACACCTCAAAAGGGTTGAACGGGCGTGCTAACGTTCAACGAAACCGCGCCCATCAAATATTAAATCCGGAAATTATCGACACTTTCAGTGCGCTTGCCTGAAAACGGTGTATCAGAAGGTCAACACTTTATCTGCAGCCAGCGTCCATTGAGCCAGTTCTACCAGCGTGCCGACGGCCACTCCATCAATTAACGGCAGCGCCGTGATCCCACGACCATCGGTGCAGGTTTTGCATAGTTTTACCGGAACATTTTGCGCAGTCAGGATCTCCAGCATTTGCTGAATATTGTAGCCTTCCGCGGGTTTCTGACCACGTAATCCTGCGGTTACGGCGTCAGACATTAAAAACAGACGCAGGTCGAGACCGGCTTCCTGTTCGCGCAGGGCGATAGCCAGACGCAGGCTGTTAAATAACGATTCACTTCCATAAGCCGCTCCGTTCGCGACGATCACTATCTTTTGCATTTTTACTCCTGTTACTGCATGTAAGCGTTAATAACCGACACGTATGTTACACCTATTTCTCAATGCCAGGATAATGCCGAAAAAAGGGGGAGGGGCTGAAAATCAACGCTGAAAACGTTATGGTTTAAGATAAGTATGCCACTGTGGCTAATTGATGTAAGAAACCACTAACGATTTGAGCCGTATTATCTGTTCTTCTCTTGCTGTATTCGCACTCTTGCCGCTGGCAGGCGGTACTGCTAACGCGCAGTCGTCCTTTGTGCACCAGGCTGAAAACCCTTTCGATAACAATAGTGATGGCTTGCCCGACCTTGGCATGGCCCCGGAGTCGCGGGCAGGCGAAAAGCATTTTGCCGAAATGGTCAAAGCGTTTGGTGAAGCCAGCATGACTGATAACGGGCTTGATACCGGTGAACAGGCGAAGCAGTTCGCGTTTGGCCAGGTGCGAGATACGGTCAGCGAACAGGTGAATCAGCAACTGGAATCCTGGCTTTCTCCCTGGGGAAACGCCAGCATCGGGTTGCAAGTTGATAACGAAGGCAGTTTTACCGGGAGTCGGGGAAGCTGGTTTGTGCCGTGGCAGGACAACCAACGTTATCTTACCTGGAGCCAGCTAGGAGTGACGCAACAGGAAGACGGCTTAGTCAGTAATGCGGGGATTGGGCAACGTTGGGTACGCGACGGTTGGTTACTGGGTTACAACACCTTTTATGACAACTTACTGGATGAAAATCTGCCCCGCGGAGGCCTCGGCGCAGAGGCGTGGGGCGAATATTTGCGCTTATCCGCTAACTATTATCAACCGTTGTCTTCCTGGCAGGATCGTTTTGCAACCCAGCAACAACGGATGGCCCGCGGCTACGATCTGACCGCGCAAATGCGGATGCCGTTCTATCAACACCTCAATACCAGCGTCAGCGTGGAACAGTATTTTGGCGACCGGGTGGATCTATTTCATTCGGGAACCGGGTATCACAATCCGGTGGCGGTGAACCTTGGGCTGAGCTATACACCGGTGCCGCTGATCACGGTGACAGCGCAGCATAAGCAGGGGGAAAGCGGCATCAGCCAGAATAACCTCGGCTTAACCCTTAGTTACCGTTTTGGCGTGCCGTTAAAAAAACAGTTGATGGTCAGTGAGGTGGCGAACAGTCGTTCACTGCGCGGCAGTCGTTATGACGATCCGCAGCGTAACAGTTTGCCGACGCTGGAGTATCGCCAGCGTAAAACGCTGTCGGTATTTTTGGCCACGCCACCCTGGGATCTCAAACCGGGAGAGACGGTGGCGCTGAAGCTGCAGGTGCGTAGTTTGCATGGGATCCGCCACCTGACGTGGCAGGGCGATACTCAGGCGTTGAGCTTAACGGCTGGCAGCAATAACCGAAGCGCGCAGGGCTGGACGATTATTATGCCGAAGTGGGACAGCAGAGAAGGTGCGACGAACCGCTGGCGGTTGTCTGTGGTGGTAGAAGATGAGCAGGGCCAGCGTGTCTCTTCCAATGAGATCACGCTATCACTGACCGAACCGTTTACTACCGTTTCGGAAAATGATCCTCGTTAACAATGACGCATGCGCGCGTTATCAGAAAATACGTTCCTGGTGCACCCATACCGCGGCTTCAACACGTGATTTGAGCTTCATTTTCTTCAGCATATGCTTCACGTGAACTTTTACCGTGCTTTCGGTGATGTCCAGGCGGCGGGCGATCATCTTGTTAGGCAGGCCCTGGGCGATGAGCTTAAGAATATCGCGTTCGCGCGGCGTCAGTTGGGTAACATCACGGTCGGACGTTGCGCGATTTGCGCGTAGGCTGGCGGCCAGAACCGGCGTTAAGGCTTCGCTCAGCACCATTTCACCGGCAGCCGCTTGCTGCAATGCTTTCAGCAAATCTTCCGGCTCCATATCTTTCAGCAGATAACCGTCGGCACCGCGCTTCAGTGCAGTAACCACGTCTTCTTCATGATTGGATACGCTAAACACGACGATACGGCCTGACAGTGATTTCTCACGCAGCTTGTCGAGTGTTTCCAGACCGTTCATGCCAGGCATGTTGAGATCAAGAAGGATCAGATCGGGATCAAGGGATTCTGCCAGCTCGATACCCTGCTCACCATTGCTGGCTTCGCCGACAACGGTGATATCGGGCGCCATGCTGACAAGCTGTTTTACACCGGTTCGCAGCATCGGATGATCGTCGATCAACAGGATGGTTGCCGGTTCCAGATTACTCATGGGTATCTCCTTGGACTTCTGTGAAGTTTGTTTCGGGAATAAAAGTGACAGCAACTTCAGTACCGCCTGTCTCGCGACGGCGTACACGGCAATCGCCGCGCAAGCTCTGCGCACGGTCGCGCATGATTATCATGCCGTAGTGGTTACTGCGTTCGGCGTTTTCCGGTACGCCGCAGCCGTTATCTTGCACTGTTAGTTTGACCTGCTTACCATTTTGCACCACCGTCACGACTACTTCATCGGCCTGAGAGTGTTTGAGGGCGTTGCTCAGGGCTTCGCGCGCAATTTGTAGCAGGTGAATCGCCTGATGCGAAGGGACCAGACGCGGTGGCAACTGATAATCCAGCTTAACCGTAAAGCCAAAACGCGCGCTGTATTCCTGACAGCTGGCTTCCAGCGCCGGTCTTAATCCAGGTTCCGTCAGCTGTAAACGGAAGGTCGTTAACAGCTCGCGCAGTTGCGCCCAGGAGGCGTTCAACTCGTTACGAATCTGACTGAGCAGCTCGCGGCAGTTATCTGAAAGCGCATCGCCCTGCATCTGCAAACAGCTCACCTGCATCTTCATACAGGAGAGCGATTGTGCAATAGAATCATGAAGTTCGCGCGCAATGGTGGCACGCTCTTCCATCACGATCAACTGCTGCTGACGCTCCTGATGCCTGTCGAGTGCAAGCGTTGCGGTCAGTTGCTCAACCAGGGTATCAACCAGTTGCTGCTGATCGTGGCTGAGATGGCGTCCGTACGGCAAAGTCGCGAGCAGGATACCATACTGGGTATGGGCATCGGTTAGCCGCCATTTCAGCGTGATACCGCCGTCAATGGCGGGTAGCGTACCGCGCGGACACAAATGGCAGCCTTTCTCATCACAGCTGACATTGGACTGGCAGGTAAATTCCTGATGATTATCTTCATCTTCCAGGTCATAGACCCGCAGTTCAATATCATGCAGCAGGGTCAAATTTTGCAGGCCGTTCAGTACCGGAGAGAGGCGTTCGCACAACGGCACCTGAGAGTGCAGGCGGCGGTTGGCTTGCCACAGGAAAGAGAGGATCTGATTTTTGTGCTCCAGACCCGCCGTTTTCTCCTGTACCCGCTGTTCCAGCACCGCGTAACTTTCGGCCAGTTCTTCCGACATATTATTCAGCGCCGAGCCCAGCGCTGCCATCTCATTACGCCCACTGATATGTGCGCGTTGGGTAAAATCACGTTGACTGACGGCTCGCGCCATCGCCAGCAGTTGTTTCCACGGCTGTAACAGGCGCACGCGCAGCCAGATAATGGTGAAGACCAGCAGCAACGCCATAAATACGGCCATCAGGCGATGCAGCAAGACGACGCGTTCAATGCGTAATTCGGTGGTATGGTCAAAGGCGGTGACCAGCTTATCCAGTCCGCCCACAAAGCGCCTGACATCCTGCGCTACCGCATCGGGCGTTTGCGCATGCGCAAGCCCCGGTGCCAGTTTGGTGTGCCAGTAATCCTGTAAGGCTTTTAACTGCGCCTGTTGTCCGTCACGCTGCGCGGCACGCGTCAATTCCGGGCTAAACGCCGTTTGCTCCATTTCATCCAGCAGTGGTTGATCGTTGGTGTCCAGCGGTATGGCCGCCAGCAGGCGATAGCTTTGCATGCGCAGCGATCCCGCTTTGTTGATTGCATGCGCGCTACCCTGAACGCCCTGAACCAGCCAGCCAGAGACTGCCATACCCGCCACGCCGATGGCAGTAGACAATAAAACAATCAGCGCCACCTGGTTGACCAGCGTAAGCGGGGAAAGACAACGTTTAAACATGGTGACTTGTTCCTTCGGGTTTTCGTAAAACCGAAAACCTTATTGAATGACGATTCTGCTGCAGGCAGTGGCGTTATTCTCGGCGATACACTGGAGTATACCCATACCTCAAACGGGCTACCCCTTAATTGCCGCCAGAGGGAGAGATCCTAAACGAGGGGGAGTAGGGGACGACAGAAGCGTGAAAAACCACATCTTTTTTACCGAAGTTATGTACTCATTTAGGATGATGATAAATTTCAGGCATCAATAATGACACCTTTTCCTTTGATTTATATCAACTTACCTCCAGCTGTAAACCCTAATGTGGCAGGCATCGAAACAAGTATCAGAGGTGTCTATGAGTCACTCATCTGCCCCGGAAAGGGCATCTGGAGCTGTAATTACCGAATGGCGGCCGGAAGATCCCGCCTTCTGGCAGCAGCGTGGTCATCGAATCGCCAGCCGTAACCTGTGGATTTCCGTCCCTTGCTTGCTGCTGGCGTTTTGCGTGTGGATGTTATTTAGCGCCGTGGCGGTGAACTTACCGAAAGTCGGATTTGATTTCACCACTGAACAACTGTTCATGCTGACGGCATTACCTTCGGTGTCCGGCGCGCTGCTGCGTGTACCGTACTCCTTTATGGTCCCCCTGTTTGGTGGACGTCGCTGGACGGCGTTCAGCACCGGTATCCTGATCATTCCTTGCGTATGGTTAGGTTTTGCGGTGCAGGATACTTCCACGCCATTTAGTACCTTTATCATTATCTCGCTGTTGTGCGGTTTTGCCGGCGCGAACTTTGCCTCCAGTATGGCAAACATCAGCTTCTTCTTTCCAAAACAGAAACAGGGCGGCGCGCTGGGTCTGAACGGTGGTCTGGGTAACATGGGCGTCAGCGTGATGCAGTTAGTCGCTCCGCTGGTGGTTTCACTGTCAATCTTTGCCGCATTTGGCAGCCAGGGTGTTGAACAACCGGATGGTACGCAGCTGTATCTGGCAAACGCCGCATGGATTTGGGTCCCGTTCCTGGCTGTATTAACGCTGGCCGCATGGTTTGGTATGAATGAACTGGCAACCTCAAAAGCTTCGCTGAAAGAGCAGCTGCCGGTGCTGAAACGCGGGCACCTGTGGATTATGAGCCTGCTGTATCTGGCAACCTTCGGTTCATTTATCGGTTTCTCTGCCGGTTTCGCGATGCTGTCAAAAACGCAGTTTCCTGAGGTACAGATCCTGCATTACGCCTTCTTTGGACCGTTGATTGGCGCTCTGGCTCGTTCAGCAGGCGGCGCAATCTCTGACCGACTGGGGGGGACCCGCGTAACGCTGGTGAACTTCGTGCTGATGGCTATTTTCAGTGCCTTACTGTTCCTGACGCTGTCATCAAACGGTGTCGGTGGCAACTTTATCGCCTTCTTTGCGGTGTTCCTGGCGCTGTTCCTGACGGCTGGTCTGGGGAGTGGTTCAACCTTCCAGATGATCTCTGTTATCTTTCGTAAGCTGACGATGGACAGAGTGAAAGCTGAAGGCGGTTCAGAAGAGAAAGCGATGCGCGAGGCGGCGACCGACACCGCGGCGGCGCTGGGTTTTATCTCAGCTATTGGTGCGATCGGCGGCTTCTTTATCCCGAAAGCATTCGGTACGTCCCTGGCATTAACTGGCTCTCCGGTCGATGCGATGAAAGTATTCCTGATCTTCTATGTCGCCTGTGTGGTTATCACCTGGGCGGTGTACGGACGTCATTCTAAAAAGTAAAAAAAGTAGTAACTGTTGATTATCCATTGCGCGGTGTTAGACCGCGCTTTTTTTTGCCCGCCATTAGTTACAACATACTTTTATATTGTGACGCGACAACAGCCTGTTAGAACGGTGCTCGTAATATGCTAAACAGGGGGGATACCCCTTAATACCCACTTATAAAGAATTTAACATTTGTATGATAAGTGAGTTTAAAAAACTCAATAAAATTCAATATGTTGATTGATTTATCGATATCCCACTAAGGGGGTATGTGAAAATCGACCCTTAATTTTCATCCCTGCCTGCCTTGATCGTTATCAATTCTCACGCCCTTTCAGAGCGTTACCTTCGCTCTCAATCAAGCAATGTCGATTTATCAGAGAGCCGTCAGGCTCCTACAGGAGAAAACCGATGAGTAAATTCCTGGACCGGTTTCGCTACTTCAAGCAGAAGGGCGAAACCTTTGCCGATGGGCACGGCCAGCTTCTCAATACCAACAGGGACTGGGAGGATGGATACCGCCAGCGTTGGCAGCATGACAAAATCGTGCGTTCAACCCACGGTGTAAACTGCACCGGCTCATGCAGCTGGAAAATCTATGTGAAAAATGGTCTGGTGACCTGGGAAACCCAGCAAACTGACTACCCACGCACTCGTCCAGATATGCCCAACCACGAGCCTCGCGGCTGCCCGCGTGGTGCAAGCTATTCATGGTATCTCTACAGTGCTAACCGTCTGAAATACCCGCTGATGCGCAAACGTCTGATGAAGATGTGGCGTGAAGCAAAAAGACTGCACAGCGATCCGGTAGATGCATGGGCATCCATTATCGAAGACGCCGATAAAGCAAAAAGCTTCAAACAAGCGCGTGGTCGTGGTGGATTCGTTCGTTCTTCCTGGCAGGAAGTGAATGAGCTGATTGCCGCATCTAACGTTTACACCATCAAAACCTATGGTCCTGACCGCGTCGCAGGCTTCTCGCCGATCCCGGCGATGTCGATGGTTTCTTATGCGTCCGGCGCACGTTATATGTCGCTGATTGGCGGGACCTGCCTGAGCTTCTATGACTGGTACTGTGACCTGCCGCCAGCTTCCCCGCAGACCTGGGGCGAGCAGACCGACGTACCGGAATCTGCCGACTGGTATAACTCCAGCTACATTCTGGCATGGGGCTCTAACGTACCGCAGACCCGTACCCCGGATGCGCACTTCTTTACTGAAGTTCGTTATAAAGGCACCAAAACAGTAGCAATTACTCCTGACTACGCAGAAATCGCCAAACTGTGCGACCTGTGGCTGGCTCCGAAGCAGGGAACCGATGCGGCGATGGCAATGGCGATGGGTCATGTCATGCTGCGCGAGTTCCACCTCGATAACCCGAGCCAATATTTCACCGACTACGTTCGTCGTTATACCGACATGCCAATGCTGGTGATGCTCGAAGAGCGCGACGGCTACTATGCTGCTGGTCGTATGCTGCGTGCTGCGGATCTGGTTGACTCTCTGGGGCAGGAAAATAACCCGGAATGGAAAACTGTCGCTATCAACAGCAACGGCGAAATGGTTGCGCCAAACGGTTCAATTGGTTTCCGTTGGGGCGAAAAAGGCAAATGGAACCTTGAGCAGCGCGATGGCACGTCCGGTGATGAAACTGAACTGCAGCTCAGCCTGCTGGGTAGCCAGGATGATATCGCTGAAGTGGGCTTCCCGTACTTTGGTGGCGAAGGTACCGAGCACTTCAGTAAAGTCGAACTGGAAAACATTCTGCTGCATAAATTGCCCGTTAAACGCCTGCAACTGGCCGATGGCTCTACGGCGCTGGTGACCACCGTTTACGATCTGACTATGGCCAACTACGGCCTGGAACGTGGTCTGAACGATGAAAACTGCGCGACCAGCTACGATGACGTGAAAGCGTACACGCCAGCGTGGGCAGAAAAAATTACAGGTGTATCACGTTCTCAGATTGTACGCATCGCCCGTGAATTTGCGGATAACGCAGATAAAACGCACGGTCGTTCGATGATTATCGTCGGCGCCGGTTTGAACCACTGGTACCACCTCGATATGAACTATCGTGGCCTGATCAATATGCTGGTGTTCTGTGGCTGTATCGGCCAGAGCGGCGGCGGCTGGGCCCACTACGTAGGGCAGGAAAAACTGCGTCCGCAAACTGGCTGGCAACCGCTGGCGTTTGCTCTTGACTGGCAGCGTCCGCCTCGTCATATGAACAGTACCTCCTACTTCTATAACCACTCCAGCCAATGGCGCTATGAGACGGTGACTGCGCAGGAACTGCTGTCCCCAATGGCAGACAAATCCCGCTATAGCGGTCATTTGATTGACTTTAACGTTCGCGCTGAACGTATGGGCTGGTTACCGTCGGCGCCGCAGTTAGGGACTAACCCGCTGTATATCGCGAAAGAAGCGCAGAAAGCAGGTATGACGCCGGTGGACTACACCGTTAAATCCCTGAAAGAAGGTTCTATTCGCTTTGCGGCAGAGCAGCCGGAAAACGGTAAAAACCATCCGCGTAACCTGTTTATCTGGCGTTCAAACCTGCTCGGTTCTTCCGGTAAAGGCCACGAGTACATGCTCAAGTATCTGCTGGGTACTGAACATGGTATTCAGGGCAAAGATCTCGGCCAGCAGAGCGGCGTGAAGCCAGAAGAAGTGGAATGGCAGGATAACGGACTGGACGGCAAACTGGATCTGGTCGTTACGCTGGACTTCCGCCTGTCGAGTACCTGTCTGTATTCCGATATCGTGCTGCCGACCGCTACCTGGTATGAAAAAGACGACATGAATACCTCGGATATGCATCCGTTTATTCATCCTCTGTCTGCGGCCGTTGACCCGGCCTGGGAATCGAAGAGCGACTGGGAAATCTATAAAGCCATCGCCAAGAAATTCTCTGAAGTTTGTGTGGGCCACCTCGGTAAAGAAACCGACGTCGTTACGCTGCCGATTCAGCACGACTCCGCCGCTGAACTGGCGCAGCCGCTGGACGTGAAGGACTGGAAAAAAGGGGAATGCGACCTGATTCCAGGTGTTACGGCACCGCACATCATGACCGTTGAGCGTGATTATCCGGCAACGTACGAGCGTTTCACTTCCATCGGTCCGCTGATGGAAAAAATTGGTAACGGCGGTAAAGGGATTGCCTGGAACACCCAAAGCGAAATGGATCTGCTGCGTAAGCTCAACTACACCAAGGCTGACGGTCCGGCGAAAGGCCAACCGATGCTGGATACCGCAATTGATGCTGCTGAGATGATCCTGACGCTGGCTCCGGAAACTAACGGTCAGGTTGCCGTTAAAGCCTGGGCGGCGCTGAGTGAATTTACCGGTCGTGACCATACGCATCTGGCGCTGAATAAAGAAGACGAAAAAATTCGTTTCCGCGACATCCAGGCGCAGCCGCGCAAAATTATCTCCAGTCCGACCTGGTCAGGTCTGGAAGATGAACATGTGTCTTATAACGCCGGTTATACCAACGTTCATGAGCTGATCCCATGGCGTACGCTATCTGGTCGCCAGCAGTTGTATCAGGATCACCAGTGGATGCGTGACTTCGGTGAGAGCCTGCTGGTGTATCGTCCGCCAATCGACACCCGTTCGGTGAAAGCGGTGATCGGCGAGAAGTCTAACGGTAACCCGGAAAAAGCGCTCAACTTCCTGACGCCGCACCAGAAATGGGGGATCCACTCCACCTACAGCGACAACCTGCTGATGCTGACGCTGTCTCGCGGTGGTCCGATTGTGTGGATGAGTGAAGTTGATGCGAAGGATCTTGGTATCGAAGATAACGACTGGATCGAAGTCTTCAACAGCAACGGGGCGCTGACGGCGCGTGCAGTTGTCAGCCAGCGTGTGCCGGCCGGGATGACCATGATGTACCACGCGCAGGAACGTATTGTTAACCTGCCGGGTTCTGAAATCACCCAGCAGCGCGGCGGGATCCACAACTCGGTAACCCGTATTACGCCGAAACCAACTCACATGATCGGTGGTTATGCGCAACTGGCATACGGCTTTAACTACTACGGTACCGTCGGTTCAAACCGCGATGAGTTCGTAGTTGTACGTAAGATGAAGAACATTAACTGGTTGGATGGCGAAGGCAATGACCAGGTACAGGAGAGCGTAAAATGAAAATTCGTTCACAAGTCGGCATGGTGCTGAATCTCGATAAGTGCATCGGCTGCCACACCTGTTCAGTGACCTGCAAAAACGTCTGGACCAGCCGTGAAGGTATGGAGTACGCCTGGTTCAACAACGTCGAAAGTAAGCCTGGCGTTGGCTTCCCGAACGACTGGGAAAACCAGGAAAAATGGAAGGGCGGTTGGATCCGTAAAATCAATGGCAAGCTGCAGCCGCGCATGGGTAACAAAGCACTGCTGCTGGGTAAAATCTTTGCTAACCCGCATCTGCCGGGCATGGATGATTACTATGAGCCGTTTGATTTTGACTACCAAACGTTGCACAACGCCCCAGCAGACAGTAAGGCGCAGCCGATTGCCCGTCCGCGTTCGCTGATCACCGGTCAGCGGATGGATAAAATCACCAGCGGTCCGAACTGGGAAGAAATTCTGGGGGGCGAGTTCGAAAAACGCGCCAAAGACCAGAACTTCGAAAACATGCAGAAGGCGATGTACGGTCAGTTCGAAAATACCTTCATGATGTATCTGCCGCGTTTGTGTGAGCATTGCCTTAACCCGGCGTGCGTGGCGACCTGCCCAAGCGGCGCTATCTACAAGCGTGAAGAAGATGGCATCGTGCTGATCGACCAGGATAAATGCCGCGGCTGGCGTATGTGTATCACTGGCTGCCCGTATAAGAAGATCTACTTCAACTGGAAGAGCGGGAAATCTGAGAAGTGCATTTTCTGCTACCCGCGTATCGAAGCCGGTCAGCCGACCGTTTGTTCCGAAACCTGCGTAGGCCGTATTCGTTACCTCGGCGTACTGCTGTATGACGCAGATGCGATCGAAAGTGCGGCAAGCACGGAGCACGAGAAAGATCTGTACCAGCGTCAACTGGACGTGTTCCTCGATCCGAACGATCCGGCTGTTATTGAACAAGCGCTGAAAGATGGTATTCCGCTGAGCGTCATTGATGCTGCACAGCAGTCGCCGGTTTACAAAATGGCGATGGACTGGAAGCTGGCGCTGCCGCTGCATCCGGAATACCGCACGCTACCGATGGTCTGGTATGTGCCGCCTTTGTCACCGATCCAGTCTGCCGCCGATGCGGGTGAGCTGGGCAGCAACGGTATTCTGCCGGACGTTGACAGTCTGCGTATCCCGGTTCAGTACCTGGCGAACCTGCTGACCGCAGGCGACACTCAGCCGGTACTGTTGGCGCTGAAACGTATGCTGGCGATGCGTCACTACAAACGTGCGGAAACCGTTGACGGTAAAGTTGATACCCGCGCGCTGGAAGAGGTGGGCTTAAGCGAAGCGCAGGCACAGGAAATGTATCGTTATCTGGCGATTGCTAACTACGAAGATCGTTTCGTGGTACCGAGCAGCCATCGTGAACTGGCACGTGACGCGTTCCCGGAGAAAAGCGGTTGTGGCTTTACCTTCGGTGACGGTTGCCACGGTTCTGATACTAAATTCAATCTGTTCAACAGCCGCCGCATCGACGCTGTCGATGTGACCAGCAAAACGGAGCCGCACCAATGATTGAACTTGTCATTGTTTCGCGTCTGCTCGAGTACCCGGATGCTGCCTTGTGGCAGCATCAGCAGGAACTTTTCGATGCACTCGCGTCATCTGAAAACCTGGATAAAGAGGATGCCCAGACTCTGGGCATTTTCCTGCGCGATCTCACCGCGCAGGACATGCTGGATGTGCAGGCAAGCTATAGCGAACTGTTTGACCGTGGCCGCGCCACCTCGTTGTTGCTGTTTGAACATGTACACGGCGAGTCCCGCGATCGTGGTCAGGCTATGGTTGACCTGATGGGGCAGTATGAACAGCACGGTCTGCAGCTCGACAGCCGCGAACTTCCCGATCATCTGCCGCTGTATCTGGAATACCTTGCGCAGTTGCCGAAAAGCGAAGCATTAGGGGGGTTACAGGATATTGCGCCGATTCTGGCGCTGCTCAGCGCTCGCTTGCAACAGCGTGAAAGCCGTTATGCAGTGCTGTTCGATCTGCTGTTAAAACTGGCGAATACCGTTATCGACAGCGATAAAGTGGCTGAAAAAATTGCAGATGAAGCGCGTGACGATACCCCACAAGCCCTGGATGCGGTCTGGGAAGAAGAGCAGGTGAAATTCTTCGCCGATCAGGGGTGTGGTGAGTCGGAAATTTCCGCTCACCAGCGTCGTTTTGCCGGGGCCGTTGCGCCGCAGTATCTGAATATCACCACCGGAGGACAGCAATAATGCACTTCCTGAATACGTTCTTCTTTGACATCTATCCGTACATCGCGGGTTCTGTCTTTCTGATTGGCAGTTGGCTGCGTTATGACTATGGGCAGTATACCTGGCGCGCGGCTTCCAGTCAGATGCTGGATCGCAAAGGGATGAACCTGGCGTCAAACCTGTTCCACATCGGGATCCTGGGGATTTTTGCCGGGCACTTCCTTGGCATGCTGACACCACACTGGATGTATGAAGCGTGGCTGCCGCTTGAAGTGAAACAAAAGATGGCGATGTTTGCGGGTGGTGCCAGTGGTGTGATGTGTTTGATTGGCGGCGTTCTGCTGCTGAAACGCCGCCTGTTCAGCCCACGTGTGCGGGCGACCACTACCGGAGCGGACATTCTGATCCTCTCCCTGCTGGTGATCCAGTGTGCGCTGGGCCTGCTGACCATTCCGTTCTCCGCCCAGCATATGGACGGCAGCGAGATGATGAAGCTGGTGAACTGGGCGCAGACAGTGGTGACCTTCCAGGGTGGTGCATCTCAATATCTGGATGGCGTCGCGTTCATTTTCCGTATGCACCTGGTCCTGGGTATGACGCTGTTCCTGTTGTTCCCGTTCTCGCGTCTGGTGCACATCTGGAGCGTTCCGGTCGAATATCTGACGCGCAAATACCAGATTGTTCGTGCGCGTCATTAATCGGTTATCTGTGTAAGACAAAACCCTGCTCCGGCGGGGTTTTTTTACGACTAATTGCCGGATAAGCATTGTGCATCAGGCAAATTGCCGACCCGAATTGAGGCTTGATCGAGGGTCGGGTATGGGGCATTACAGATGGATGGGATGCTGGTGCTTTATGGGGTGATGGTGGTGGGGGAAGGATTACTCAGCGCGGTGCGCTTCGCCCTTCGGGTCGTTGCCTGCGGCAACGCTTTCTCGCTAACGCTCGAATCGAACCTTAGTCGAAGCTTCTCATCCTTCCCGTCTGGGCAGAATATGAGACATTACAGATGGATTTGATACAGGTGCTTTATGAAGTGATGGTGGTGGGGGAAGGATTACTCAGCGCGGTGCGCTTCGCCCTTCGGGTCGTTACCTGCGGCAACGCTTTCTCGCTAACGCTCGAATCGAACCTTAGTCGAAGCTTCTCATCCTTCCCGCTTGGGCAGAATATGAGACATTACAGATGGATTGGATGCTGGTGCTTTATGAGGTGATGGTGGTGGGGGAAGGATTCGAACCTTCGAAGTCGATGACGGCAGATTTACAGTCTGCTCCCTTTGGCCGCTCGGGAACCCCACCAGGGGTATACTAATTTTATGAATCTATCGGAATGAATGGTGGTGGGGGAAGGATTCGAACCTTCGAAGTCGATGACGGCAGATTTACAGTCTGCTCCCTTTGGCCGCTCGGGAACCCCACCACGGGGTAATGCTAGTTACTGGCCTGCTTCCGTTGGAAGCGGGGCGCATCATATCAAATGATGCGCCCCTGTAAAGTATTCCGTTGATAAAAAAGAACTGGTTGCCTGATTTTTACGCGTAAAGATGTAAAGGTAACCAATTCAATTATCAATCGATTACAGAATAATCGTTCGGTTACCGTAAACAAAGACGCGTTGAGCCAGAACCTGATACAGCGCGCGGCTTAATACATTTTTCTCAACGTCGCGGCCCGCACGCATCATGTCTTCCGCGGTGTAGGTGTGATCCACATGAATTACGTCCTGCATAATGATTGGGCCTTCATCGAGGTTATCATTCACGTAGTGGGCTGTTGCACCGATGATCTTCACACCGCGCTCATAAGCCTGATGGTAAGGGCGAGCGCCAATAAACGCTGGCAGGAATGAATGGTGAATATTGATAATCTTATTCGGGAAGCGTGAAACAAATGTTGGCGTCAGAACGCGCATGTATTTTGCCAGCACGACATAGTCAGGTTGGTGCGCGTCGATAGCGTCGGCCATTTTCAGGTCATGTTCGTCACGCGTTAAACCTTCGTGGCTGACCAGCTCAAACGGGATATCAAACCGTTCAACCAAAGGTCGCAGCGTCTCGTGGTTGCCGATCACAGCGGCGATTTCAACATCCAGCCCGCCATAATTGGCCTTCATTAACAGGTCACCCAAACAATGAGCCTCCTTGGTGACCAGAATGACGATACGGCGGCGTCCTGCTGGTGTTAATTCACGAATGGAGCCATCTGGTAGGGCACTATCCAGATCGGCAAGCAGCGTGACGTCGTTAAAAATACCCTCCAGTTCGGTACGCATAAAAAAGCGCCCGGTACGGTGGTCCACGAACTCATTGTTCTGCACGATGTTCAGTTCATGCTTGTAACAGATATTCGTAATGCGTGCGATCAGACCTTTTTGGTCCGGGCAAATAGTACGCAGCACTTTTCGTTGTAATGAATGCATTTGCAGCGGTGATCCTGTTGAGAATGTTTGCAAAATTGATACTGTCGGGCGTTGATTAGCCGCAGCACTTTTTAAATTTTTTACCGGAGCCACAAGGGCAGGTATCGTTTCGTCCAATTTGAGGGCGTGTACCGTCTATATAGTACCACTGACCGTTTTCTTTTAAAAAACGAGAGCGCTCGATAATTGCACCTGTTTTACCTTGTTCAGAAAATCGCGCAACAAAGCTGACATAGCCGATATTTTCTGTGTCTGCCGTTTGTTGTTCAAAAACGGTCAGCCCGAGCCATTCGGTGTGGCTAAATCCTGCGATAATGTCGTCGCGAAACGCGGCTGCATGACAGTCCGGATGCCAGGTCTTGATAAGGTAATCTGCGTCTTTCATCACAAAAGCACAGTAACGAGAACGCATGAGGTGTGACGGCGTAGGTGCTACTTGCGCGCCGGACACATAACGGTAGCAACATAGGCTATACTCGACAGCGCTACCACAGGGACAAAGCTGAGACACAAAGTACTCCCTGGAATAAAAAAACGGCGTAAAAACGCCAGGGTAGCACTATGTTAACTGAGCGGTAGCGATGTTGCTACGTCTGCAAGCCAGGGGAAGTTTGTACGTACAATGAGAAAAATAAAAATTGGGCTGGCGCTAGGTTCCGGCGCGGCGCGAGGTTGGTCGCATATTGGCGTTATTAAGGCCCTAAAGCATATGGGCATTGATGTTGATATTGTGGCAGGGTGTTCCATTGGTTCGCTGGTTGGTGCAGCCTACGCATGCAATAAGTTACCTGCTCTCGAACAATGGGTTTGTTCTTTCAGCTATTGGGATGTCTTACGTCTGATGGATCTCTCGTGGCGCAGGGGCGGTTTACTGCGTGGTGAACGGGTATTCAATCAGTACCGTAATGTCATGCCGGTAGAAGCAATTGAGCAATGCACTCGCCGTTTCGCAACTGTGGCTACTAATCTGAGTACGGGTCGGGAGCTCTGGTTCACGGAAGGTGATTTGCACCTGGCTGTTCGGGCCTCCTGCAGTATTCCTGGTCTGATGTCCCCTGTAGCGCATAATGGTTACTGGCTGGTTGATGGCGCGGTGGTGAATCCCGTTCCTGTATCCTTAACTCGCGCGCTGGGCGCTGACATCGTTATTGCCGTCGATCTGCAACACGATGCGCATCTTATGCAGCAAGATTTACTCTCCTTTAACGTCAGCAGTGATGCCGAAACGGGTGATGATGTCGACGCGCTTTCATGGCGTGCCCGACTGAAAGAGCGCTTGAGCAACATAACGGCCAGGCGTGCGGTAACCGCGCCGACGGCGATGGAGATCATGACGACTTCTATTCAGGTTCTGGAAAACCGTCTGAAACGTAACCGCATGGCCGGTGACCCGCCAGACATCCTGATTCAGCCGTTTTGTCCGCAAATATCCACGCTGGATTTTCACCGCGCCAGCGCAGCAATTGCTGCTGGACAACTGGCGGTCGAGAAGAAAATGGATGAGCTTCTACCCCTGGTGAAAACCAACATCTAACGCATTTTTTATCAACACTTAAGCAAATTCTGACAGGCGTGAGTAGCAATAGCATGCCACTATTTACTAAAGCCAGTCAGGGGGGAGAATATGACGCAGCCATTGGTCGGAAAACAGATTCTTATCGTTGAGGATGAGCCGGTATTTCGCTCACTCATGGACTCATGGTTTTCCTCTTTGGGAGCGACAACGGCGGTAGCTGGCGATGGACTTGAAGCACTTGAATTACTCGGGCACTTTAACCCCGACCTGATTATCTGCGACCTGGCTATGCCACGTATGAACGGACTTAAGCTAGTAGAGTATCTGCGTAATCGTGGCGATCAGACCCCAATCCTGGTGATATCAGCGACGGAAAACATGTCTGATATAGCCAAAGCACTGCGATTGGGTGTGGATGATGTGCTGCTAAAGCCGGTAAAGGACCTGAACCGCCTGCGCGAAACCGTCTTTGCGTGTCTGTATCCGAATATGTTTAATTCACGCGTGGAAGAAGAAGAGCGGCTGTTTCGTGACTGGGATGCGATGGTTGGTGATCCTGCCGCTGCAGCGAAGCTGTTGCAAGAATTACAGCCTCCTGTGTCGCAAGTTATTTCACGATGTCGGATCAACTATCGTCAATTGGTAGCCGCCGATCAACCGGGGCTGGTACTGGATATTGCACCGCTATCGGACCATGACCTTGCGTTTTATTGTCTGGATGTGACGCGGGCAGGGGATAATGGCGTTCTGGCAGCATTGTTACTGCGGGCGCTATTTAACGGTTTGCTGCAGGAACAGCTCGCGCATCAAAATCAACGATTGCCGGAGCTCGGTGCGTTATTGAAACAGGTTAACCATTTATTGCGCCAGGCTAATTTGCCCGGACAATTCCCTTTGCTGGTGGGTTATTACCACAGCGGATTAAAAAACCTGATTCTGGTATCAGCAGGGCTGAATGCGACATTAAATACAGGTTCCCACAATGTACAAATCAGCAATGGCGTTCCGTTGGGAACCTTAGGGAATGCGTATCTTAATCAACTGAGCCAACGTTGCGAATCCTGGCAATGCCAAATTTGGGGGGCCGGTGGTCGGCTGCGCCTGATGTTGTCTGCAGAATGAACAACCGAGTGGAGTGAGAATGAAATTGGCTCACTCCCCTCATGCTGTGAGTGCTACTATCAGCGCCAGATTTATTCGTATTTATCTTAATTATACCGACGCGCGTCCTTTTCAGACCAGAAGCTTGTCGCGGTACTGATATACTTGGATGCGATACAGATTGATGAACACGTTCAATACATGAACAGTCCAGGAGAGTTTTAAATGGCTGCCCTTAATTCAAAAGTCAAAAAGGCCGTTATCCCGGTTGCGGGATTAGGAACCAGGATGTTACCGGCTACGAAAGCAATCCCGAAAGAGATGCTACCGTTGGTTGATAAGCCATTAATTCAGTACGTCGTAAACGAATGTATTGCTGCGGGCATCACTGAAATTGTACTTGTAACTCACTCGTCTAAAAATTCGATTGAAAACCACTTCGATACCAGCTTTGAACTTGAAGCTATGCTGGAAAAACGTGTAAAACGCCAGCTTCTGGAAGAAGTGCAATCTATTTGTCCGCCACATGTCACTATTATGCAGGTGCGTCAGGGACTGGCCAAAGGTCTGGGCCACGCGGTATTGTGCGCGCACCCGGTGGTTGGCGATGAGCCCGTTGCGGTTATCTTGCCGGACGTCATTCTTGACGAATACGAATCTGATTTATCACGCGACAACCTTGCCGAAATGATTCATCGTTTCGATGAAACAGGCAGCAGCCAGATTATGGTTGAGCCGGTAGAAGATGTTACCGCTTATGGTGTTGTTGATTGTAAAGGCGTTGAATTAGCGCCGGGCGAAAGCGTACCGATGGTTGGCGTTGTTGAAAAGCCGAAAGCGAATGTGGCGCCATCTAATCTGGCCGTCGTGGGGCGTTACGTCCTTAGCGCGGATATCTGGCCCCTGCTGGCAAAAACGCCTCCGGGAGCCGGTGACGAAATTCAGCTGACTGATGCTATCGATATGCTGATTGAAAAAGAAACGGTTGAAGCTTATCACATGAAGGGCAAAAGCCATGACTGTGGTAATAAGCTGGGCTATATGCAGGCGTTCGTTGAATATGGTATTCGCCATAATACTCTCGGCGCTGAATTTAAAGCCTGGCTGGAAGATGAGATGGGTATTAAGAAGTAACCTGCTGGTATTATCAGGTCTGAACGGTGCTGTTAATCCAGCACCGTTTTTTTATACCTGAACTGGGTAGGGACTGTGCGAAGTACAGGTAAAAAAAATCCCGCCACTGGCGGGATTTTAAGCAAACTATTTCTGAATTATTCTTTGATTAAGAAATCGTCCAGTTGTTTACCTTGTTCTTCCATCGCTTTTTTGATCACTGCCGGTGTACGACCCTGACCAGTCCAGGTTTTAGTTTCACCGTTTTCGTCAACATAGCTATATTTAGCCGGACGTGCAGCGCGTTTAGCTTTGGTGCCAGATTTAACAGCAGCCATGCTATTCAGCAGTTCGTTCGGGTCAATGCCATCAGCAATCAGCATTTCACGATATTGTTGCAGTTTACGAGTACGTTCTTCAACTTCAGCAGCTGCAGCGCTTTCTTCTTCACGGCGCTCGCTAACAACAACTTCTAATTTTTCCAGCATTTCTTCAAGCGTTTCCAGAGTACATTCTCTTGCCTGCGCACGAAGAGTACGGATGTTGTTCAGAATTTTAAGTGCTTCGCTCATTGTAGTAATCTCAAACTTATATTGGGGGTGGTTTGTTGAGCTAATAATAGAGCGATAAATTCAGTTGTGCAATAGCCAGGAATGTAAGGAATTCAAAATTGCGCTTTATTTAGTATCAGAATTAATTCATCTGTCTTAAATTCTCCGCGACGTTGGGCATAAAAAAGGCTTATTGGTGAGGGGGCTTCTCAGCGGCTGAGAGTAAAAATTCAAGATTCAGGTCACATTTTATGGTGTACAAATAGTATCTCTTTGCAGTGATTTCAACCTTTTGTATTAGTTTTGCTTACATGAATTCGCTAATACATGGCGACAGTGGGTAGATTCAATAACAATAAGGGAAGGGTTTCTTTATTGCCGTAAGAAGATAAGAGGTATGGATAAATTTCATGAGCACTATTTGTGAAAGAGTGTGTATATACCCGTCGAGTTTCAGGCTACCTGGGCCATGGCTGGAGTGTACTAGCGCTCCCATGTCACTTAAAGGATCGGTTATTTAGGCGACACTGAGCGAGTCTGAACGCCTATTTATACGCCTATGCAGGCAACGCTACACCGACACGTTCGTGAAATATGGTACAATCCTGCCCATATTTATTTCCCCGGGTGAGGGCCTACGGTCAATGGCACAGCTATATTTTTACTATTCTGCAATGAATGCCGGTAAGTCGACTGCATTGCTGCAATCTTCGTACAATTATCAGGAACGTGGGATGCGTGCCGTGGTATATACAGCGGAAATTGATGACCGCTTTGGTGCTGGAAAAGTAAGTTCACGTATAGGTCTGTCGTCACCTGCAAAATTGTTTAACCAAAATTCATCATTGTTCGAAGAGATTCGGGCTGAGAATGAGCAGCAAAGAATTCACTGTGTACTGGTTGATGAGTCGCAGTTTCTGACTCGACAGCAGGTTTATGAATTATCTGAAGTTGTCGATCAGCTGGATATTCCCGTGTTGTGCTACGGCTTGCGTACCGATTTTCGTGGTGAGTTATTTGGCGGCAGCGAATACCTGTTGGCATGGTCAGATAAACTGGTTGAATTAAAAACCATTTGTTTCTGTGGGCGTAAGGCCAGTATGGTGTTGCGTCTTGATCAGGCAGGACGACCTTATAACGAGGGCGAACAGGTGGTGATTGGCGGGAACGAACGCTATGTATCGGTATGCCGTAAGCATTATAAGCAAGCACAGTCTGAGGGCTCTCTGACGGCGATACAAGAACGACACAACCACGATTAACTCTACGCGCTTCTGGGCGCTTATTAGCACAGGGTAGGCTGCGCATTCGCTAATGTTCGCTACCCTGTCAGACACTCTCCTGACGCTATTCTCGCATCCTCCTAAGCATCCTTTTGCAGGGCCATCCTTTACACGTTGCTGAATTGGTCATGTATCGATTCTGATAACGTAAGATGTAAAAAAACGGCCCCAAATTGGGACCGTTTATGGTGAGACTAATACTTATCTGGTTGAATTAAGCGGATTTCTTCGCTTTCTTCTCAGCTTTCGGAGCAGCTACTGCTTCAGTCTTAACGGCGGTTTGATCTTCGCTGTATTCACGACCGTAGTAGGTATCCATCAGGATCTGTTTCAGTTCAGAAATCAGCGGGTAACGCGGGTTAGCACCAGTACACTGGTCATCAAACGCATCTTCAGACAGTTTGTCCACGTGTGCCAGGAAGTCAGCTTCCTGAACGCCAGCCTCACGGATAGACTTAGGAATACCCAGTTCAGCTTTGATTTCGTCCAGCCAGCCCAGCAGTTTCTGGATTTTTGCAGCAGTACGGTCGCCCGGTGCGCTCAGACCCAGATGGTCTGCGATTTCAGCGTAGCGACGACGAGCCTGCGGACGGTCGTACTGGCTGAATGCAGTCTGTTTAGTCGGGTTGTCGTTCGCGTTATAACGAATAACGTTGCTGATCAGCAGGGCGTTCGCCAGACCGTGAGGAATGTGGAACTGAGAACCCAGCTTGTGCGCCATTGAGTGACATACACCCAAGAAGGCATTAGCAAACGCAATACCGGCGATGGTTGCTGCACTGTGTACACGCTCACGCGCTACCGGGTTCTTAGAACCTTCGTGGTAGGACGCTGGCAGGTTTTCTTTCAGCAGTTTCAGCGCTTGCAGAGCCTGACCGTCGGAGAACTCAGAAGCCAGCACGGATACGTAAGCTTCCAGAGCGTGAGTGACGGCATCCAGGCCACCGAACGCACACAGGGACTTAGGCATATCCATCACCAGGTTGGCGTCAACAATCGCCATATCCGGAGTCAGCGCATAGTCCGCCAGCGGGTATTTCTGACCAGTTGCATCGTCAGTAACAACCGCAAACGGAGTAACTTCAGAGCCAGTACCGGAAGTGGTAGTGACGGCAACCATCTTCGCTTTTACGCCCATTTTCGGGAACTTGTAGATACGTTTACGGATGTCCATAAAGCGCAGTGCCAGTTCTTCGAAGTGGGTTTCTGGGTGTTCGTACATAACCCACATGATTTTCGCGGCATCCATCGGGGAACCGCCACCCAGCGCGATGATCACGTCTGGTTTAAAGGAGTTAGCCAGCTCAGCACCTTTGCGTACAACGGTCAGAGTTGGGTCAGCTTCAACTTCAAAGAACACTTCGGTTTCAACGCCAGCAGCTTTCAGCACGGAGGTGATCTGGTCAGCATAGCCATTGTTAAACAGGAAGCGGTCAGTCACGATCAGCGCACGTTTGTGACCATCGGTAATCACTTCATCCAGTGCGATTGGCAGAGAGCCACGACGGAAGTAGATAGATTTCGGAAGTTTGTGCCACAACATGTTTTCAGCTCGCTTAGCAACGGTTTTCTTGTTGATCAGGTGCTTAGGACCAACGTTTTCAGAGATGGAGTTACCACCCCAGGAACCACAACCCAGAGTCAGGGAAGGCGCGAGTTTAAAGTTGTACAGGTCACCGATACCACCCTGAGAAGCTGGGGTGTTAATCAGGATACGTGCGGTCTTCATCATCTGACCGAAGTAAGCAACACGTTCTGGCTGGTTGTCCTGGTCGGTGTACAGGCAAGAGGTATGACCGATACCGCCCATCGCAACCAGTTTTTCAGCTTTAATAACGGCGTCTTCGAAGTCTTTCGCACGGTACATTGCCAGCGTCGGAGACAATTTTTCGTGAGCGAACGGTTCGCTTTCGTCAACAACTGTCACTTCACCGATCAGAATCTTAGTGGTTTCTGGTACGGAGAAGCCTGCCAGTTCAGCAATTTTGTATGCCGGCTGACCAACGATAGCCGCGTTCAGCGCGCCATTTTTCAGGATAACGTCCTGAACGGCTTTCAGCTCTTTGCCTTGCAGCATGTAGCCGCCGTGAGTCGCGAAACGCTCACGTACTGCGTCGTATACAGAATCAACAACGACAACGGACTGTTCAGAAGCACAAATCACGCCGTTATCGAAAGTTTTAGACATCAGAACAGATGCAACAGCACGTTTGATATCAGCGGTTTCATCGATAACTACAGGGGTGTTACCTGCGCCTACACCGATTGCCGGTTTACCGGAGCTGTATGCTGCTTTAACCATGCCTGGACCACCGGTCGCAAGGATCAGGTTGATGTCCGGGTGGTGCATCAGTGCGTTTGACAGTTCTACGGAAGGTTGATCGATCCAGCCGATCAGATCTTTCGGTGCGCCAGCAGCAATTGCTGCCTGCAGAACGATATCAGCAGCTTTGTTAGTGGCATCTTTAGCACGCGGATGCGGAGAGAAGATGATTGCGTTACGCGTCTTCAGGCTGATCAGTGATTTGAAGATTGCAGTAGAAGTCGGGTTAGTGGTTGGAACGATACCGCAGATGATACCAATCGGTTCAGCGATGGTAATGGTACCGAAAGTGTGGTCTTCAGCCAGTACACCACAGGTTTTTTCGTCTTTATATGCGTTATAAATGTATTCGGAAGCAAAGTGGTTTTTAATCACTTTATCTTCGACGATGCCCATGCCAGATTCGGCAACGGCCATTTTCGCGAGAGGGATTCGAGCGTCTGCAGCAGCCAGAGCGGCGGCACGGAAGATTTTGTCAACCTGTTCTTGAGTGAAACTGGCATATTCACGCTGGGCTTTTTTTACGCGCTCTACAAGTGCGTTAAGTTCAGCGACATTAGTAACAGCCATAATGCTCTCCTGATAATGTTAAACTTTTTTAGTAAATCATCTGCTCGATACGAGAGTATAGACAGATCGACGAAAATTTGTGTAACGTTTTGAAAATCAAACGGTTAATTAACGTCCACTTTACCTTGATTTACTAAAAGAGCTTATACGCTAGCGCCACTTAATTCTAACGCGCTACCTCCAGGTGGCGTAAGCAAGATTACTCACTTCTGAGTAGTAATTGCGTGATCTGGATCAAAATTTCGCAAAGCTGACACCTTTCAGCAGGCCCTTTTAGCGTTTATCGGTAAGTGTTAATAAATTGATGGGGTGAATGTCATTAACATTAGCATATTTAATACATATTAATAACACTAAGTATTGGAAGTGTATTTACGTAGATATACACAGATAGAAGGTGAAGTATGCTGACAAAAGGCGTATCTTCAGCGCGGATTTTATCAATTTTTATGACTCATTTTATCCGGCTAACGCTTCGGAGCTAACCGTGATCCAAACGCTATTTGATTTTCCTGTCTATTTTAAGTTTTTCATTGGGTTATTCGCATTGGTTAACCCGGTCGGGATCATCCCTGTCTTTATCAGTATGACCAGCTATCAAACGGCTGCTGCGCGAAATAAAACCAACCTTACGGCAAACCTGTCGGTTGCCATCATCCTGTGGACTTCGCTGTTCCTTGGTGACGGTATTCTGCAGCTCTTCGGTATCTCGATAGATTCGTTCAGGATTGCCGGCGGCATTCTGGTGGTGACTATCGCAATGTCGATGATTAGCGGAAAACTGGGCGAAGATAAGCAAAACAAACAGGAAAAATCAGAAACAGCAATCCGCGAAAGTATCGGCGTAGTGCCGCTGGCATTGCCGCTTATGGCGGGGCCAGGGGCGATAAGCTCAACTATTGTTTGGGGTACGCGTTATCACAGTGCGATTAACCTGTTTGGTTTTTTTGTGGCGATTGCGTTGTTTGCCCTGTGCTGTTGGGGACTGTTTCGCATGGCACCGTGGCTGGTACGGCTGCTGGGCCAAACCGGTATCAACGTCATTACGCGTATTATGGGGTTGTTGTTAATGGCCTTAGGGATCGAATTCATTGTGACTGGAATCAAGTCCATTTTCCCCGGTTTGCTTGCCTGATATTCCTCTTCGGCATCAACGGAGCCTCTTTCGGCTCCGTTTCCTTTCGTTATTAGTAAAACTTCTCACTAAAGTTGAAAATCAGCATAGAAATATAAAAATATCTGATGGTTATTCATTGATTTATTCATTGATTTTATGGATATAACACTCAATGGTCCACCAGAGGGATCCCGATGTCACTGTTATTTTATTAACATCATACTCTGGGGCTTGCTGAAGGATTATCGAAATGTTATTAGTTATTTCAGCGTTTTTTTTAGATGAATGTGCTAATTAATAACCAATTGTTAAATTTATGTGCATTTTGGCGTGGTGTTGACACAGGACTGGGGAGTTAACACTGCGCGTTATGCAATATATTGATTTTTATCGTTTTATTGTCATAATCTTTCATTCGTAAGACTTTTTTAGTGAGATTTATTTCCAATAAAAGAGAATTGGTTAACAAATTTGTAAAATGTATTGGCGGTTAAGAAACGCATTTGATACTTTCCGGCCAGGTATTATGCAGAAGAATTCACGTTGATGAGAATCATTTTCAATTAGTTTCTCTCAACAGGGTAATAGCGTGTTTCCGGCAGGGGAGGCACGTAGATAATCGACGCAAGGCGATCATACGAATCGCCAGAAATAAATAAAGTCGGTGATAGCAAGCAGTAAAACAAGAAACTACCTGACGGCAGAAAATCTCCGGTGCCGTACAGGGATCCTGACAGGATTAACAGTCTGGTTAAAAAACCAGCCATAATAATGAGGGAGTACAAACACAATGACTAACATCACTAAAAAAAGTTTAGTAGCTGCGGGGATCCTAACTGCGCTAATCGCTGGGAATGTTGCTACGGCGGCAGTTGTGCCAGCAGGTGTGCAGCTTGCTGAAAAGCAGACTCTGGTGCGTAATAACGGTTCGGAAGTTCAGTCACTCGATCCACATAAAATCGAAGGTGTACCTGAATCCAATATCAACCGTGACCTGTTTGAAGGTTTATTAATCAGCGATGTCGATGGCAAACCATCGCCTGGCGTAGCTGAAAAGTGGGAAAATAAAGACTTTAAGGTGTGGACATTCCATCTGCGTAAAGACGCTAAATGGTCTGACGGCACGCCTGTTACCGCGCAAGATTTCGTGTATAGCTGGCAACGCCTGGCTAATCCAAATACCGCGTCACCGTACGCCAGTTATTTACAGTACGGTCACATTGTAAATATTGACGATATTATCGCCGGCAAAAAGCCGATCACCGATCTCGGTGTCAAAGCTCTCGACGATCATACATTTGAAGTCACCCTGAGCGAGCCTGTTCCTTATTTCTACAAATTGCTTGTGCACTCATCCGTTTCTCCGGTTCCTAAAGCAGCGGTTGAAAAATACGGTGAGAAATGGACCCAGCCCTCTAACATCGTCACCAACGGCGCCTATAAGCTGAAAGACTGGGTGGTCAACGAGCGCATTGTACTTGAGCGTAACACCAACTACTGGGACAACGCCAAAACGGTTATTAACCAGGTTACCTACCTGCCAATTTCTTCTGAAGTGACTGACGTTAACCGCTATCGCAGCGGCGAAATCGACATGACCTATAACAACATGCCGATCGAGTTATTCCAGAAACTGAAAAAAGAGATCCCGAACGAAGTTCACGTTGACCCGTATCTGTGCACCTATTATTACGAAATCAACAACCAGAAAGCACCGTTCAACGATGTTCGTGTTCGTACCGCCCTGAAACTGGCGTTGGATCGTGACATTATCGTCAACAAAGTTAAAAACCAGGGGGACCTGCCGGCGTATAGCTTTACCCCTCCTTACACCGATGGCGCGAAACTGGTTGAACCAGAGTGGTTCAAATGGTCTCAGGAAAAACGTAATGAAGAAGCGAAAAAACTGCTGGCTGAAGCCGGGTATACCGCTGAAAAACCGTTGACCTTTGACCTGCTGTATAACACCTCAGATCTGCATAAAAAGCTGGCCATCGCTGCGGCATCTATCTGGAAGAAAAATCTGGGCGCCAACGTGAAGCTGGAAAACCAGGAATGGAAAACATTCCTCGATACGCGCCATCAGGGAAACTATGATGTTTCGCGTGCGGGCTGGTGTGCGGATTACAACGAACCAACATCCTTCCTGAATATGGTGCTGTCTGACAGCTCCAACAACACCGTCCACTATAAGAGCCCGGCGTTTGATAAGCTGATTGCGGATACGCTGAAAGTGACTGATGAAGCGCAGCGCAGCGAACTGTATTCGAAAGCGGAACAGCAGCTGGATAAAGATTCTGCGATTGTACCGGTTTATTACTATGTTAACGCCCGCCTGGTAAAACCATGGGTTGGCGGATACTCCGGTAAAGACCCGATGGATAATATCCACGTTAAAGACTTGTATATTATCAAGCATTAATGGCAAGACGTGGGGCAATCATTTTGCCCCACAGTGTCTTTTTTCTTCGAACTATTAACACCGCTTTACCTGAACGTCGGGGTAGAAGAGGTGTAAAGGCACACGCCAGAAGGTACGGGCAATGTTAAAATTTATATTACGTCGCTGTCTGGAAGCGATTCCGACGCTGTTTATACTTATTACGATTTCATTCTTTATGATGCGCCTTGCGCCGGGAAGTCCATTCACCGGGGAACGTGCGTTACCGCCAGAGGTACTGGCTAATATCGAAGCGAAATATCATCTTAACGATCCTATCTCGACGCAGTACTTCAGCTACCTCAAGCAGCTGGCGCATGGCGATTTTGGGCCATCTTTTAAATATAAAGACTATACGGTAAACGACCTTGTGGCATCGAGCTTTCCGGTTTCTGCGAAGCTGGGAGCTGCGGCCTTTATTCTGGCGGTCCTCGTTGGCGTTAGCGCTGGGGTGATAGCCGCGCTGAAACAAAATACGCGTTGGGACTACACTGTGATGGGGGTGGCAATGACCGGGGTGGTTATCCCCAGTTTCGTAGTCGCTCCCTTATTGGTCATGATATTTGCCATAACCTTGAAATGGCTGCCCGGAGGCGGCTGGAATGGCGGGGCGTTGAAATTTATGATCCTGCCGATGGTGGCCTTGTCGCTGGCTTATATCGCCAGTATCGCCCGTATTACCCGCGGTTCGATGATTGAAGTGCTGCACTCTAACTTTATTCGTACCGCGCGCGCTAAAGGGTTGCCGATGCGGCGGATCATTTTCCGCCATGCGTTAAAACCTGCGCTGTTGCCCGTGCTGTCCTATATGGGACCAGCATTTGTCGGCATTATTACCGGTTCGATGGTTATTGAAACCATCTATGGTTTGCCGGGCATTGGCCAGCTCTTCGTCAATGGCGCGTTAAACCGCGACTATTCGCTGGTCCTGAGCCTCACCATACTGGTAGGGACGCTGACCATCGTGTTTAACGCGATTGTCGACGTGCTGTATGCCGTTATCGACCCGAAAATTCGTTACTGATACTGGAGCTCGCTATGATGTTAAGTAAGAAAAACAGCGAAGCGCTGGAGAATTTCAGTGAAAAGCTGGAGGTCGAGGGCCGCAGTCTGTGGCAGGACGCGCGTCGACGCTTTATGCATAACCGCGCGGCGGTGGCAAGCCTGGTAGTGCTGGTGATTATTGCGCTGTTTGTGACGCTGGCGCCGATGCTGTCGCAGTTTACCTACTTCGATACCGACTGGGGTATGATGTCCAGCGCGCCGGATACAGAATCTGGACACTATTTCGGCACCGACTCGTCAGGTCGAGACCTGCTGGTTCGTGTGGCGATTGGCGGTCGCATCTCGCTGATGGTCGGCATTGCCGCGGCGTTGGTCGCGGTAGTTGTCGGCACGCTATACGGTTCTCTGTCGGGCTACCTCGGCGGTAAAATCGACTCGGTGATGATGCGTCTGCTGGAAATCCTCAACTCCTTCCCGTTCATGTTCTTCGTGATTCTGCTGGTCACTTTCTTTGGGCAAAATATCCTGCTGATTTTTGTCGCTATTGGGATGGTATCCTGGCTGGATATGGCGCGTATCGTGCGTGGACAAACGCTGAGTCTCAAGCGCAAAGAGTTTATTGAAGCAGCGCAAGTGGGTGGGGTATCTACCGTGCGCATCGTTATCCGTCATATTGTGCCGAACGTGCTGGGCGTGGTGGTGGTGTACGCTTCGTTGCTGGTGCCCAGCATGATCCTGTTTGAATCCTTCCTGAGCTTTTTGGGATTAGGGACGCAGGAGCCATTAAGTAGCTGGGGGGCGTTGCTGAGTGATGGTGCCAACTCGATGGAAGTCTCACCATGGCTGCTGCTCTTCCCGGCAGGATTCCTGGTGGTCACTTTGTTCTGTTTTAACTTTATTGGCGATGGCCTGCGTGATGCCCTCGACCCGAAAGACCGTTAAGGAGTGCAGCCATGAGCGTAATTGAAACCTCAACCGCGCCGCTCGCGCAACAACAGGCTAACGCACTGCTGAACGTTAAAGATCTGCGCGTGACGTTTGCCACCCCCGACGGCGATGTGACTGCGGTAAACGATTTAAACTTTTCTCTGCGAGCTGGAGAAACGCTGGGTATTGTTGGGGAATCCGGTTCAGGGAAATCGCAAACGGCCTTTGCCCTGATGGGCCTGCTGGCAGCAAATGGCCGTATCGGAGGTTCTGCAACTTTCAACGGACGTGAAATTCTGAATTTACCGGAACGTGAGTTGAACAAACTGCGCGCCGAGCAAATCTCGATGATTTTCCAGGACCCGATGACCTCTCTCAATCCGTACATGCGAGTCGGCGAGCAGTTGATGGAAGTTCTCATGCTGCATAAAGGCATGAGCAAAGCGGAAGCCTTTGAAGAATCTGTAAGAATGCTGGATGCGGTGAAAATGCCGGAAGCGCGTAAGCGTATGAAAATGTATCCGCATGAATTCTCCGGCGGGATGCGTCAGCGTGTAATGATCGCCATGGCACTGTTGTGCAGGCCTAAATTACTGATAGCCGATGAGCCGACTACTGCGCTCGATGTTACGGTACAGGCGCAAATCATGACCCTGCTGAATGAACTGAAAAGCGAATTCAACACTGCGATTATCATGATCACCCACGATCTGGGAGTAGTTGCCGGTATTTGCGATAAAGTTTTGGTGATGTACGCCGGACGTACCATGGAATATGGCAGTGCGCGGGATGTCTTTTATAAGCCCGTTCATCCGTATTCGATTGGTTTGCTGAATGCCGTACCTCGTCTGGATGCCGAAGGGGAAGAGATGCTGACTATCCCGGGCAACCCGCCGAACCTGTTGCGTCTACCAAAAGGCTGTCCATTCCAGCCGCGTTGCCCGCATGCGATGGAAATCTGTAGCAGTGCTCCGCCACTGGAAGAGTTTAGTCCGGGCCGCCTGCGCGCCTGCTTTAAACCGGTGGAGGAACTGGTATGAATGCGGTCACCGAACAACGAAAAGTGCTCCTTGAAATTGCCGATCTTAAAGTCCATTTCGACATTAAAGACGGCAAGCAGTGGTTCTGGCAGCCGTCTAAAACCCTGAAAGCGGTTGATGGCGTGACTCTGCGACTGTATGAAGGTGAAACCCTGGGCGTGGTCGGCGAATCAGGCTGTGGAAAATCGACTTTTGCCCGTGCGATTATTGGCCTGGTGAAAGCCACCGATGGAAAAGTCGCCTGGCTGGGTAAAGATTTGCTGGGCATGAAACCCGATGAGTGGCGGGAAGTGCGTAGCGATATTCAGATGATTTTCCAGGATCCGCTGGCATCATTGAATCCGCGCATGACCATCGGTGAAATCATTGCCGAACCGCTGCGGACTTATCATCCGAACCTGTCTGGTCAGGAAGTCCGCGACCGTGTGAAGGCGATGATGATGAAGGTGGGGTTGCTGCCAAATCTGATTAACCGCTACCCGCATGAGTTTTCCGGCGGTCAGTGTCAGCGTATTGGTATTGCCCGGGCGCTGATCCTCGAGCCGAAGCTGATTATTTGCGATGAACCGGTTTCGGCGCTGGACGTATCCATTCAGGCCCAGGTGGTGAACCTGTTACAACAGCTCCAGCGTGAAATGGGATTATCGTTAATCTTCATTGCTCACGACCTGGCGGTGGTGAAACATATCTCCGATCGCGTGCTGGTCATGTATCTCGGACACGCGGTGGAATTAGGGACTTATGATGAGGTGTACCATAATCCGCTGCACCCTTATACCAAAGCGTTGATGTCTGCAGTGCCGATTCCCGACCCGGATCAGGAAAGGAACAAGGTTATCCAGTTGCTCGAAGGCGAATTGCCGTCGCCGATTAACCCTCCTTCCGGCTGCGTGTTCCGTACGCGCTGCCCGATTGCCGGACCGGAATGCGCAAAAACCCGCCCGGTTCTCGAAGGAAGTTTCCGTCACGCAGTTTCCTGCCTGAAAGTAGACCCGCTATAATCCTGAGGGCTGACAAAGGTCAGCCCTTCTTTTTGGTGAGGTATATGTGTCAGGTTTAGTCTCTTCTGTCCGCCGCGCGCTCTATCGCAAATTATTCGATTTAAACACCCGTTCAGGGCGTCGCTTTGAAGGTATGTGTGCGCTGTTCGCCTTGCTCAGCGTTATTGTTATCTTCATTGAGTCCGGCGTCGGGACGCAATACCATTTAACCTTCGAGGAATGGCGCATTTTTGTCTGGCTGGAGGTCTTTATTACTCTGGTCTTTACCCTCGAATATTTTCTTCGCTTATGCAGCTGGGCCAATCCCGCTAAATATGTGTTTAGCTTCTGGGGGATTATCGATCTGGCCACCATTCTACCGCTGTACGTGATGTGGCTATGGCCTGAAATAAGTCTGAGCTATGTCTTCGCCTGGCGAGCGATGCGTGTCCTGCGCGTCTTGCGTATTCTCAAGCTGCTGCGTTTTATGCCTTCTCTGCGAGTGTTCTGGAATGCGTTAAAAAGCGCCCGTCATCAACTGATGTTGTTCTATTCCTTTATTGCCATTCTGATGGTTGTTTTCGGCGCGATGATGTATCTGATAGAAGGGCCCAAATATGGCTTTACTACGCTGAATGCGTCTGTGTATTGGGCAATTGTTACGGTCACCACCGTCGGCTACGGTGACATTACACCGCACACGCCGTTGGGACGCATGGTGGCGTCAGTGCTTATCCTGATTGGATACTCTGTGATTGCGATACCGACCGGATTGATAACCACACACATGAGCAGTGCGTTCCAACAGCGCGGATATCAGCGTAGATGCCCACAGTGTCAGCAGGCGCAGCATGAACATAGTGCGCAGTTTTGTAACCGCTGCGGAAGTAAACTGCCGGGATAAAAATGAAAAAAGCTGCGAGAGCAGCTTTTTTGTTTGTTACTCGCGCCAGAGAATATGGCAGAGTTTGTGATCTTTTTCGCGACATAATAAAACGCGCGCAAAAATATCGTTAATCTCGCCGTCTTCTGTATCTGCCAGACCAATCACCACTTCGGCAAAGAAGTCAGGGTTCAGGTCAAAATCAACATGCTCCTGCCAGTCTTCTGCCGGGTCGAATAACTCGGCACCACCGCGCTCTTCAAACTGTAAATTGAACAGAATGATGTCGGCTGGATCCAGGTTGTCCGCAGCCAGTTCAAGAAAAATATCGTAAGCCTGCTCAAGCGTTTCGTCTTCAGTCAGGCGATTGTTCAAATCCATATCCATAATGACTACCTGTTTACTGTCTGATGGGCACGTTTTACAGCAACGGACTAAAGAAGTAAAACAGTCGCTCAGCGATCCGCTGCCAGAGTGGTCGTTTTACCCACAAACGGGCATCAAGCAGACGAGAACGCGAAATATAATCATCCTGTACTGCCGCGAGATCACCACCGAATCCGGCATCATCAATGACCAGCGTGATTTCAAAATTGAGCCACAGACTGCGCATATCCAGGTTAACGGTACCGACCAGACTCAGCTCGCCATCGACCAGTACGCTCTTGGTGTGCAGTAAGCCACCTTCGAACTGATAGATTTTAACGCCAGCCGCCAGCAGCTCAGTGAAAAAGGCCCGGCTTGCCCAGCCAACCAGCAGGGAATCATTCTTGCGTGGAAGAATAATACTGACGTCGACCCCGCGCTGCGCCGCTGTACAGATCGCGTGCAGCAGATCGTCGCTGGGAACGAAGTAGGGCGTGGTCATTATTAAATATTCACGCGCCGAATAAGCCGCGGTTAACAGCGCCTGATGAATCAAATCTTCAGGGAAGCCAGGTCCCGAAGCGATTGTGTGAATGGTGTGGCCACTGGCCTGCTCAAATGGCATGATATTGACGTCTGGCGGCGGGGGCAGAATGCGCTTGCCGGTCTCAATTTCCCAGTCGCAGGAATAGACAATGCCCATAGCGGTGGCTACCGGGCCTTCCATTCTCGCCATCAAATCCACCCATTGCCCGACGCCGGCATCTTGTTTGAAGAAACGGGGATCGACCATGTTCATGCTGCCGGTATAAGCAATATAGTTATCGATCATGATCATTTTGCGGTGCTGACGCAGGTCCATACGGCGTAAAAATACACGCATCAGGTTTACTTTCAGCGCTTCAACAACCTCGATACCCGCGTTACGCATCATCGCCGCCCATGGGCTGCGGAAGAACGCCACGCTACCCGCGGAATCCAGCATTAAGCGACAGTGAATTCCACGCCTTGCGGCAGCCATTAATGACTCGGCGACCTGATCGGCCATACCGCCTGGTTGCCAGATGTAGAACACCATCTCGATGTTGTGACGCGCCAGTTGAATATCACGGATCAATGCCTGCATCACGTCCTCTGAACTGGTGAGCAACTGCAGTTGATTCCCTTTAACGCCAGCGATTCCCTGACGACGCTCGCACAGCTTAAATAAGGATGACGCGACACTGCTGTTTTCCTGCGCAAAAATATGCTTACAGGCTTTTAGATCGTTCAGCCACTTGGCCGTTGACGGCCACATTGCCCGGGCGCGTTCGGCGCGACGTTTACCCAGGTGGAGCTCACCGAAGGACAGATAAGCAATGATCCCTACCAATGGCAGAATATAGATGATCAAAAGCCAGGCCATTGCGGAGGGCACTGCGCGTCGTTTCATTAGAATGCGTAATGTTACGCCAGCAATGAGTACCCAGTAACCCAGAATGACCAGCCAACTCACCACGGTGTAGAAGGTTGTCATAAATTTAAAAATCCTTTTGAAAGCGTATTGTTAAGAGTTTACGCATCAGGATTAATCTGGCAAATAAAAACACGGGAAAACCACTGGTCTGCATTCGGTGTGGCGTTATAATGGCCGCTCAGTGACTGAAAGAGTAGTAAACATGAAGCGTAGTAGAACGGAAGTGGGACGCTGGCGGATGCTGCGTCAGGCTAGCCGCCGTAAAGCACGTTGGCTTGAAGGACAATCGCGCCGTAATATGCGTATCCATACCATCAGAAAGTGTATTCTCAACCATCAACGTAACTCGTTGCTGTTTGCGATTCACAACATCTGATCTCAAAAGGGCACCGCTGTCGGTGCCCAATGTCTGCTTTTCGTTTTGTTTTTAAAATACTTTTTTGTACGGTTTTACTGAAACCTGCGCATAAACACCTGCCGCCACGTAGGGATCGGCTTCAGCCCACGCCTGCGCGGCTTCTAAAGATTCAAATTCTGCAATCACCGTTGAGCCGGTAAAGCCTGCGGCGCCCGGATCGTTACTGTCAACCGCTGGCATGGGACCCGCCGTGAGCAAACGGCCTTCGTCATGAAGGAGTTGCAGACGAGCCAGATGAGCAGGGCGTACGGAAAGACGTTTTTCGAGAGAGTCTGCGATATCTTGAGCGTAAATAACGTACAGCACGGGTAGAGCTCCTTGAACGGTAAAAGGTCATATTTACGTTATTGGAAAGGCCTGGTAACTGCAACGGAAAGATAACTAATATGTTAAGGCCATACTTTGAAAATGGTTTTTTATCATAAAATCGCGTTTTAAATGCCAGTTAGCTTCACGGTCTTATTGAATATGATTGCTATTTGCATTTAAAATCAGGGCCTGGTTTTTTTACTGAAACGATTATGACTTCAATGACCCTTGATTTACCTCGTCGCTTTCCCTGGCCTACGTTACTTTCTGTCGGCATTCATGGTGCTGTAGTGGCAGGTTTGCTGTATACCTCGGTACATCAGGTTATTGAACTGCCTGCGCCAGCGCAGCCGATCTCCGTTACGATGGTTGCGCCTGCCGATCTTGAACCGCCTCAGGCCGTTCAGCCGCCGCCGGAACCCGTCGTCGAGCCTGAACCGGAGCCAGAACCGATCCCCGAACCGCCAAAAGAAGCGCCGGTAGTGATTGAGAAACCGAAGCCCAAGCCTAAACCGAAGCCAAAACCGGTGAAAAAGGTGGAAGAGCAGCCGAAGCGTGATGTTAAACCAGCAGAGCCGCGTCCGACGTCCCCGTTTGAAAATACGGCGCCTGCGCGTCCAACAACCAGTACCGCTCCGGCAACCACTAAACCGGCGGTGAGTGCTCCATCGGGTCCGCGAGCCTTAAGTCGTAATCAGCCTCAATATCCGGCACGTGCACAGGCGTTGCGCATTGAAGGCCGTGTGAAGGTCAAATTTGACGTGACCTCGGATGGCCGGGTTGAAAATGTGGAAGTTCTGTCCGCACAGCCTGCGAATATGTTTGAGCGTGAAGTGAAAAATGCGATGCGCAGATGGCGTTATGAAGCCGGTAAGCCAGGTTCCGGGCTGGTGGTGAATATTGTTTTCCGCCTGAACGGCACAACACAGATCGAGTAAGCATCAGGCCGGATTTGGCGTTACGCCGCCAAATCCGGCAGAATGATTGCCGGATGGCGATGCTTGGGCGTGCTATCAGGCCAGGGAGGGAATCGGCCGCGGTTTACCGTCTTTATCAACGGCAACGTAGATAAACAGGGCTTCGGTAGCTTTATAGCGCTGGCCGATAGGTTCTGAAGCGACTTTCTTCACCCAGACTTCAATATTAATGCTGATCGAGGTCGTCCCGCGTTTCACGCAGCGTGCATAGCAACAAACCACATCGCCCACGGCAACCGGGCGCAAAAAGCTCATTCCTTCAACCCGCACCGTGACCACGCGACCATGTGCGATCTCTTTGGCCTGAATAGCGCCACCTATATCCATTTGTGACATCAGCCAGCCGCCAAAAATATCACCGTTTGCGTTGGTATCGGCAGGCATAGCCAGAGTGCGTAAAACCAGTTCGCCCTGGGGAGTGTTATTCGTTGTTGTCATTGTAGAACCGACTATAGAGAAAGATTACAGGCGCGATGCTACTAGAATTTACGCGCTGAGAACAGAGGGGATGCGGCCTGCGGGGCGGAAGTAAGCCAGGTTGATGGCAACAAGGAACTCGAAGGGATAAAAATTCGCCAGATCCGGAGATCTGGCGAGCATTTATTACGATTTATCTTCCTGCGGAAGGTGGCGGTAAATATAGACTCCGCTCAGTAACGTAAATAGTAAAGTCAGGGCGGTCAGGCCGAACACTTTAAAGTTGACCCAAATATTCTGCGGTAGCCAAAACGCGATATAGATATTCGCCAGACCGCACAGGATAAAGAAGACGGCCCAGGCGAAGTTAAGTTTTGTCCAAACCGGCTGTGGCAAGCTCAGCTCTTTACCTAACATGCGCTGAATCAGCGGCTTTTTCATTACCCATTGGCTAACCAGCAGCGCACCGGCAAACAGCCCGTAAATCACCGTTACTTTCCACTTAATGAATTCATCATTGTGGAAGAAAATGGTCAGGCCACCGAACACGGCTACCAGAACAAAAGTGATCAATGCCATCTTCTCGACCTTGCGATAGCGGACCCAGCTGTAAATCAAAACCACAGCCGTCGCAACAATCAGCGCCGAGGTCGCCGCGTAGATGTCATAGAGCTTATAAAAAGCAAAAAAGACAACCAGCGGTAAAAAATCAAGAAACTGCTTCATTCTTCGATTCCGTCATCAAAAGCACCGGGTACAAGCCCGGAATGCGTTCAGGGTTTATTGGCGAATTAGCATGTACAGGCGGAACAAATAGATCAGCAACACGGCGGAGATCATATTGCTCAGCGTGTTCGCCAATACCGCGCCTACATTTGGCGTAAGTACCGCAAAACTTGGCGCAAAAAGCAACAACAACGTTTTTGCCAACAGCCAACCGATCACTGCTGGTGCAACCAGGCGCATATTCGACCACGCCAGACGCATACTGTTGCGCATCGCGGCAAAGACACCCATTTTGTCCTGTACTAACATCACCGGTGCAAGTGCCAGCAGGATAGCCAGCAGAATACCGGGTACCACCACCAGCATAATACCGATTTGCACCAGCAGAGTAGTCAGAAAAATCAGAATAAACAGCTTCGGCAAAACCGGCGCGCTGGCACCGATGGCGCGTAACGCGCTGACCCGATGACCGGCTGAAATCAGCTGAATCATCAGGATAATACCTCCGGCGAGGATGGCATTACCAATCAGACCGGAAAACGTCGACGCCGCTGAAGCGCGTAGCAAAATTTGCTGTTGCTCCGGGGTCATGTTTTGCACCAGATCGAACAATCCCACGCTGCTGGTTAACTGATCGCCTTCACTAAGTTGTGCAATTTGTGCGTCGGTGGGAGAAAAGGCATGCCCTAACACCACTGTGATAAACGCGCACAACAACGATACCAGCAAGATGGTAATGAATTGATTACGGAAAAAGTTTCCCGTGTCACGGTAAACGGATTTCGCCGTGATAGACATGCACTCTCCTTGAGTTTTGCAGGTGTTCATTTGTGGGCAATTGTACCCTGGATAACTCTACAGTGGCAGCATCGCGCGGTGTATGGAAAAGCATATCTTTGTAAAGCCCCGGTAATTTTTGACTATGACTTCAGCGTCATGCAAGAACGTTGGTTGTTCTCTGCGCATCACGAACAAATAACCATCGCTATTCTGCAACGGAGGTCAGGTACTTGCGTGGCGAAAATATATCAAAATTGATCTGAATTAAGTTAACCAGGATTTTGAATGCAAGTTCTAACTTAATCTGGATCAATAAATGTTAAATTATCAAAGTCAATGTGATCCAGGTTAGATCACTTATTACTCCAATGTGGGTATATTCGTTCCGCTTTTATAACCATAACGATGGAGCGGACATGAAAAAATTAACAGTTGCAGCAGTGGCTTTAACAACTCTTCTCTCTGGTAACGTATTTGCGCATGAGGCCGGAGAATTCTTTATTCGTGCAGGTTCTGCCACCGTCAGACCGACGGAAGGCGCGGGTGGTACGCTGGGGAGCCTGGGTGGCTTTGATGTCAGCAATAACACGCAGTTGGGTCTGACATTTACCTACATGGCAACCGACAATATCGGTGTTGAATTACTGGCAGCCACGCCGTTCCGCCATAAAATTGGCACTGCCACAACAGGTGATATTGCGACCGTTCACCATTTACCACCAACCTTAATGGCACAGTGGTATTTCGGCGATTCCAGCAGCAAACTGCGTCCGTACGTTGGTGTCGGTGTGAACTACACCACCTTCTTTGACGAAGGCTTTAACAATAACGGCAAAGAAACCGGTTTATCTGACCTGAGCCTGAAAGACTCCTGGGGCGCAGCAGGGCAAGTGGGTATGGACTATCTGATTAACCGCGACTGGCTGATTAACATGTCGGTCTGGTACATGGATATCGATACCACCGCGAGCTACAAACTGGCTGGCGCGCAGCAGCATGACAGCGTACGCCTCGATCCGTGGGTGTTTATGTTCTCCGCGGGTTATCGCTTCTAAGTCCGTGATTAAAATACTGAAAAGCTGATCGCTCCACGGTCAGCTTTTTTATTACCAGTTTATTTCTTCCTGCCTTTCTCCCCGTCGATGTAATGCTACTCTTTAAGCAAACTGGCTTTGAGGGCATTGACGATGATGTTGACTCGCCACCTGCTACAACAAAAAATCACACTTTTGGAACCATTCACCGGAGATGAAACGGCAGAGTTCGCCGTGAGCGCCGCGCGTGACTTATTGAATTTTATGGATAAAATTGAAGTGCTGGAGAAACGCATTGCGACTCCGGTTAAACTACCTTATTGCAGCGCCAGTCCTGTTTGTGAGATTGAAGCGGGCTATGCCGCAGGCGTGAGCGATTGTCGTGAGGCCATTCGTCGGGCAGGGTATCCGATTGATGGTGATGATTAGTTTGCATTTATGTTAACAAAAATGTGCTTTTATTGTATAAGTCTGTAACTTTAGCGCACACAATGGCGGGCTTCTAAGGCATCAGCTTAGGGACGGTTAACATTCTCAATCAACATACAGCGCAGTTATGCAACGACAGAAACGGGTAACCGGTTTGGCAATATGTTAACTATCAGGGTGAACTCGTGAAGATTGTGCAGGACAAGCTCAGAAACAGGCAGGCACTGCTGGTATCAGGGCTCATTACGTTGATATTTACGTCGTTGTTTCTGTTTATAATTTATGAGCAGCGGATGGCTGCAGTCAGTGACGGTGTTAACCGCATGCAAGCGCGCATGATGGACATTTTTAACGATAATGAGCTGATCGCCGATGCGATTGGTGAGCGCTATCACCATATTAAATCGGGTGAGCAATGTGGCGATATTTCACAATTTGTTCCCCGCAATGAGATTGAATGGGGAATTAACGCCGACCCAAAGCGTCTGCATTCGGTAACAGGGACAATTATTGCCCAGCAAGCCAGCCACAACGCGCTGTGTATGTATACGGCGGCGGAGTTTATTCGCGGTATGGTTAATGAGCTAAATCCGGGCAGCTTCGATGCACATCGTTATATTATCGCCAAAAATTCAGATTATTTTTACTGGTTTATGGCTTCCGATTCGCGCAACTTCAGTTTCTCAAATTCTGAAATGGCGCGGGATCTCACCAACTTTTTCTATCCGCCGGTCGATTTCTATACCCGACTGTTGCAAAAAAACGTCAAAAACAAAGCCCTTAGTTCAACGAACTTCTATACCGATAAAATTACCGGTGAAAAAGCTTACAGCGTGGTGAGCTATATCTACGATCTGTCTGGCAAAGAGATATCAGACCAAATCGTGGCCTATCTGGTTTATGACCATTCAAAGCCCGAATTGCAGGAAGCGTTGGCTCAAGCATTTGACTACCAGCTCCCACCAGAGCTGAATGTGGAATTGGTAAATTTGACCAACAATGAAAGTCTCTGTTTATCCGGTAAATGTACAGGTCAAACCCGTTTTTTAGTGCGCAATTTTTCGGAGAAATATGCGCTGCACTATTCGCTTTCATTAGGCCGTTTTATGACGCGCGATACCCATGCCGGGATCGTGATCCTGCTGGCGCCGTTCTTTTTCATCATGATTAGTTTTTCGCTAAAATCATGGCTAAACGAAAGCGACCTGAAGGTTTATATAGACACCCTGACCGGTTGCTTTAATCGCCGAATACTCGACATCATCAAGCGCCGTGATTTATCCCACTGTTCGGTGGTGCTACTGGACTGCAATAAGTTCAAGGCCGTCAATGATACCTGGGGTCACGCGGCAGGCGATCGTGCGTTGCAAATTATCGCCAACAGGATGTTATCAAACACCCGCACCAGTCACGATATTGTGATTCGTACCGGCGGGGATGAATTTATGATCCTGCTGTTTCGCTCGCAGGCAACTGATGCCATCGCAATCGCTCAACGTATCAGCGGGCAGGTGACCAGCCATGTGTTTGTAGTGGACGGTCATACCGTGCCATTGTCAGTATCGTGGGGGATTGCAGAGGTGAACGGTGAACTGGATGTGGCTATTCAGAATGCAGATAGCGCCATGTATAAAATGAAGCACACGAAAGAAGCGTAAAACCGCCAGAAGTCTCTGGCGGTTGATTTAGCTTACTGCCGGGTGGCGGCTTTCATCGCGCTGACAAAAGCTTTCAGCTCAGCCAGCATCTGTTCCGGTGCCGCAACATTTTTCTCAATGATTTTCACTATTGCCGAGCCGGAAATTGCGCCGGCAGCGCCAGCGTCAATCGCGCCGGTTACCTGCTCAGGCGCAGAGATACCAAACCCCTGTAAAGAAGGCGGAGCATCATATGCTTTCAACTTTTCGACCAGGTGATGCAGCGGTAACGCCGCTCGATTTTCTGCACCGGTCACGCCCGCACGCGAAAGCAAATAGGTATAGCCGCGGCCATGAGAGGCTATCTGGCGCAGCAGTTCTTCATCAGCGTTCGGTGGGCAGATAAAAATTGGCGCAATGTTGTGGCGGAGCGCTGCAGCTCTGAATGGCGCGGACTCCTCAACGGGAACATCGGCCACTAACACGGAATCCACGCCCACTTTTTCACACTGGGCGTAAAACTCGTCAATGCCCTTGCTAAACACCAGGTTGGCATACATCAGCAAGCCAATGGGAATCGTAGGGTGCTTCTGGCGAATCAACGCCAGCATTTCAAAGCATTGCGACGGCGTGACGCCGGCGGCAAATGCACGCAGGGTAGCTTCCTGAATGGTTGGACCGTCAGCCAGCGGATCGGAGAACGGAATACCGAGCTCAAGGGCATCGGCACCGGCTTCAATCAGCGTATCAATGATTTTCAGTGACTGCTCAACAGACGGATCGCCCAGGGTTACGAAGGGGACAAAAGCACCTTCTTTGCGGTCCTTCAGCTGTGCAAACAGATTTTCGTAACGTTCCATCAGATTTCCCCTCGCGCTTTCAGAATATCGTGTACGGTGAAAATGTCTTTGTCGCCGCGACCGGAGAGATTAACCACCAGTAACTGCTCTTTTTCCGGGTTTTCACGCATCATTTTCAATGCGTGTGCCAGGGCATGGGAGGACTCCAGCGCCGGAATAATCCCCTCGTGCAGACACAGCGTTTTGAAGGCCTCAAGCGCTTCGTCGTCGGTGATCGAAACATAATCGGCGCGACCAATGCTGTTCAGGTACGCATGCTGCGGCCCGACAGACGGGAAATCCAGCCCCGCGGAAATAGAGTAAGACTCTTCAATCTGTCCTTCTTCGGTCTGCATCATCGGGGACTTCATGCCGAAATAAATCCCGACACGACCATGCTTCAACGGTGCGCCATGTTCCCCTGATTCAATCCCATGGCCGCCAGGCTCGACGCCAATCAGACCGACGCTGGTTTCATTAATAAAGTCCGCGAACATACCGATGGCGTTAGAACCGCCGCCCACGCAGGCGATAACCGCGTCCGGCAGGCGACCTTCTTTTTCAAGGATCTGCGCTTTAGTTTCCTCGCCGATCATGCGCTGAAATTCACGAACAATGGTCGGGAAGGGATGTGGACCCGCCGCCGTACCGAGCATATAGTGCGCGGTATCGTAGCTGCCAGACCAGTCGCGCAGCGCTTCGTTACAGGCATCTTTCAGCGTTGCAGAACCGCTGTGAACCGGGATAACTTCAGCCCCCATCAGACGCATACGGAAAACGTTTGGCGACTGGCGTTCAACGTCTTTTGCACCCATATAAATACGGCATTTCAGCCCCAGCAGCGCGCTGGCGAGAGCTGATGCAACACCGTGCTGGCCCGCGCCGGTTTCGGCGATGATCTCCGTTTTCCCCATACGCTTCGCCAACAACGCCTGGCCCAGCACCTGGTTGGTTTTGTGCGCGCCGCCGTGCAGCAAATCTTCACGTTTGAGATACAGCGTAGTGTTGGTGCCTTGAGTAATGTTCTGGCATTTGGTCAGTGCAGTTGGACGACCAGCATAGTTTTTCAGCAGGTCTGTAAACTGCGCCTGAAATTCAGGATCTTTTTGCGCGCTGACAAAAGCTTCTTCCAGCTGGCGCAGAGCAGGCATCAGAATCTGTGGCACATACATACCGCCAAATTCACCAAAATACGGATTGAGTAATGTTGTCATGTCCTTTTCCTTAATATGCGCGCAGCGTCTGAAAGACCGAAGCCAAAAGACGTGCATCCTTGATGCCCGGCTGTGACTCTACGCCAGAATTGAAATCGAGACCGGCACAGCCGGTTTTTGCCGCGTCAACGCAGTTATCAGCGCCGAGTCCGCCAGCCAGTAAAACGTTATCCAGCGATTGTCCGCCTAAAAGTGACCAGTCGAAGCGTTGACCGCTGCCGCCCTGACCATTGTCGAATACGTATTTATCGACGTGCTGATAATCACGAGCTGGCAACGTTTCACTGACGCTTAACGCCTTCCAGATTTGCACCTGTTCGGGGAGCGCGTCGCGCAGGGCGTCAACATAGGCCTGGTCTTCGCTACCATGCAATTGCACGGCTGTTAGCCCCAGAGCCACCGCTGTTTCGCGCACGTCGGTGATCTCTGCGTTGCGAAACACCCCGACATATTGCAGCGGTGCGCCGGTCATGACCTCGCGTGCGCGTTCAACGCTGACCGCGCGTGGCGATGTGGACACAAAAATCAACCCGCCGTAAATGGCACCCGCTTCGTATGCCGCGTTTGCATCCTGAGCCCGGGTTAAACCGCAGACTTTATTTTCGCCGAGCAGAACGCGACGCACGGCAGCATGCAGATCATCATGCGACATCAACGCAGAGCCAATCAGAAAACCGTTGGCGAAGTGGCTGAGTTCTCGCACTTGACCATAGGTATTGATACCGGACTCGCTGATGACGGTTACGCCATGACCCAGTCGCGGCGCTAACTGGCGGGTGCGATTCAGATCGATCGACAGGTCGCGTAAATCACGGTTGTTGATACCGACCACTTTGGCACCCAGTGCGATAGCACGCTCCAGCTCTTCATCGTTACTGACCTCGGTCAGTACGCCCATTTTCAAACTGTGGGCGACGGCGGCGAGTTGACGATATTGCTCATCATCAAGCACCGACAGCATCAGCAGACAGGCGTCCGCCTGATAGAAACGCGCCAGGTAAATCTGGTAAGGATCGATAATAAAGTCCTTACACAGAATCGGCTGCGGTGCGATGCGGCTGACGATGGGCAGGAAATCAAAGCTCCCCTGAAAATATTTCTCATCGGTCAGTACGGAAATCGCAGAAGCATATTGTTTATATACGCCCGCAATCTGTGCCGGGTCGAAGTCATCACGGATCACGCCTTTTGACGGAGACGCTTTTTTGCACTCCAGAATAAAGGCGGTGCGTGCACCTTGCAGCGCATCGTAGAAATCACGAGAGCTGGGTTGAACATCATTCTGAAAGCTGGCCAGCGGTTGTTGCTGTTTGTGGGCTTCTACCCAAATCGCCTTGTCTGCGACAATTTTCGCTAAAACGGTTTGCATCATTTACCCTCTTGCTGCCAGTGCAGTGACACGGTCATAGGCCGCGCCGCTGCGCAGTACATTAATCACGGTTTGCGCATTGGCTTTTAAATCTTCTTCACCGTGCAGACGCATTAACATGGCGACATTCGCGGCAACAGCAGCTTCATGAGCGGCTTCACCTTTACCTTGTAACAAGCGACTAAGAATGTCACGGTTTTCTTCCGGCGTGCCGCCAGCCAGCTGTTCCTGGTGGTAAGGTGTCAGGCCAAAGTCTTCTGCCGTCAGTTGATAGCTCTTGATTTCGCCATCATGCAGCTCTGCCACAATGGTCGGTGCATGCAGGGAAACTTCATCCATGCCTCCGCTGTGCACCACGGCTGCCCGCTGATACCCCAACACGCGCAGCGTTTCGGCAATCGGCAGCACCAGTTCCGGACTGTAAACTCCGATCAGCGCCAGCGGCGGATGTGCCGGGTTAATCAACGGGCCGAGGACGTTAAACAGCGTACGGGTTTTCAACTGTTGGCGTACCGGCATAGCATGGCGAAAACCGGTGTGGTATTTCGGCGCAAACAAGAAACACACACCGAGGTCGTCAAGTGCCTGACGGGATTTATCGGCGTTCATATCCAGATTGATGCCAAAAGCCGCTAACAGATCCGAAGAGCCCGACTTGCTGGAGACGCTGCGGTTGCCGTGTTTGGCGACTTTCAGTCCGCAAGCGGCCGCCACAAAGGCGCTGGCGGTGGAAATATTGATACTGTTGCTGCCATCACCGCCGGTACCGACAATATCGGCAAACAGATAATCAGGTCGCGGGAACGGGGCGGCGTTTTCCAGCAGCGCGGTTGCCGCACCGGCAATTTCATTCGGGTGCTCGCCACGAATTTTCATGCTCACCAGCGCCGCAGCCAGTTGTTCCGGCTTCAGTTCACCGCGTACCACGGCGGAGAACAGCTGGTGGCTTTCCTGCTGAGACAGCGTCTGGGCCTGATACAGTTTCTCCAGAATAGGTTGCAGCGTATTAGTCTGTTCGAGTTTCTGTTGCGCCCAGGCCAGCGTTTGCTCCAGCAGACGTGCGCCCTGGGTGGTCAGAATGGATTCTGGATGGAACTGGAAGCCACATACGCGATCGGTATCGTGACGTACCGCCATCACCATGCCGTTAAAGTGGGCGTTGATGGTCAATCCGGCCGGAACGTTGCTGCCAACCAGCGAGTGATAGCGCGCCACCGGCAGCGGATTTGCCAGACCGGCGAACATTGCCTGACCGTCGTGTTCAATGCTGGACGCTTTGCCGTGCAGGATTTCCCCCGCCTGTCCCACGTATCCACCATAGGCCTCAACAATGGCCTGATGCCCCAGACAAATGCCGATGATCGGCAGCTTGCCGCGCAGGCGGGTTAACAGCTCCGGCATGCAGCCCGCTTCGCTTGGCGCACCCGGACCTGGAGAGAGCATCAGCACCGGATTTTTCATGGTCGCTAAGCGGTCTATTAATGTCTGGGCCGGAATATGGTTGCGGTAAATCACCACGTTATGACCGTTAGTACGCAGCTGATCTGCCAGGTTATAGGTAAAAGAGTCGATATTATCGAGCAGCAGAATATCAGCCATTAGAAGGTCTCCTGTGCGTGGTGTGCGGTGGCGATAGCACGCAGAACCGCACGCGCTTTATTACGGGTTTCATCGGCTTCTGACTGCCCAACGGAATCCAGAACAATTCCGGCGCCAGCCTGTACGGTGGCAATACCGTCTTCCACGAGGGCGGAACGAATCACAATACAGGTATCCAGATCGCCATGGGCCGTGAAGTAACCTACTGCACCGCCATAGCTGCCGCGACGACGGCCTTCGGCCTCGGCGATAAGCTGCATGGCGCGAACTTTCGGTGCTCCGCTTAGCGTACCCATGTTCATACAGGCGCGGTAAGCATGCAGCACATCCAGATCGCTACGCAGCTCGCCGACTACGCGGGAAACCAGGTGCATAACGAAGGAATAACGATCCACTTTGGTGAGGTCAGCAACGTAGCGGCTGCCAGGCGTGCAGATGCGCGCCAGGTCGTTACGCGCCAGGTCTACCAGCATCAGGTGCTCGGAAAGCTCTTTATGATCGGTACGCATCTCCAGCTCAATACGGCTGTCGAGATCGCGGTCCAGCGAACCGTCCGCACGACGACCGCGTGGGCGGGTCCCGGCAATCGGGTAGATTTCAATCTGCCGGCTGGTGGCATCGTATTTCAGCGAGCTTTCCGGAGAAGCGCCGAACAGGGTGAAATCGTTGTCCTGCATAAAAAACATGTACGGGCTGGGGTTACTTTTCTTCAGCACATAGTAGGCCGCCAGCGGTGACGGGCAGGGCAGCGAGAAACGACGGGATGGAACAACCTGGAAAATTTCGCCAGCGCGAATGGCCTTTTGCATACCACGAACCACGGCGGCAAACTCTTCATCGCTCTGATTGCATTCGCAGCGCATGTGCGGAACTTCAGTGACGGGCAGCGGCGGCGCAGATTCGGTAAGCTGCTGGCTCAGTTGCGCCAGACGGGCATTAAGACGCTGTTTTTCTGCATCGCTGGGGGTAAATATGCTGGCCTGAATGCGGGTGCTTTTCTTCTGATGGTCGATGACCATGAGCGTTTCTGCCAGATAGAAGCAGTAGTCAGGGCAACGGTTGCCCGCTTCAAGCTGAGGTAAATCTTCAAAACCGGCAACCAGGTCGTAGGAAAACAGACCGCCGAAGAACATCGCTTCACGTTCTTGCGCAGGAACATTAACCAGCTCCTGCAATAAACGGAAGGCATCAAATACGGAAAGGGAACATAAGCGGGCGTCTTCATCCAGCAGCGGGCTAACGGCAGGGAATCGCAGATGGCGACCATTCGGCTGTTGTTTGTTCTCAACGCCCGCTGGCAGGGCAGCATCCAGCAGCGGCAGCAGCGATGCGCCGTTAGCGGATAATGCCTGAATGGTGACAGTGTCACCGATGGCGGTAATGCGTAATGCGCTGTCGACCAGCAGCAAGCTCTTCAGATCGTCTTTGCTGTCGATATCGGCAGATTCCAGCAGCAGCGTTGCCGGACGTGCGCCACACACCTGATGAAACAGCGCCGTCGGATTTTCACGGTAGGCGGCATCGCAGGCAAGCAGCTCGAGTGTCGGTTTTTGTGTTTGCATCGTTATTCTCATTAATTTTGTTCAAAAAAAAGCCCGCTCATTTGGCGGGCCGGGTATCTGGTTGCATATTGCAGACGTAAGACACTGCCCGAAATCAGGAAGTGCGCCACCAACCGTGCAGAACAAATGTTGCTTTCATCTCAGATACCTTCTTCATGTGAACTTGCGTACTAGTTAACTAGTTCGATGGAATAAAGTCAACACCTGATTTCAGTATATTTGTCTAAACCGCTATGATGGGCGGGTTAAGACATTTAGTGAAACGGGAGCCGCATTGAGCGACACGAATTACGCAGTGATTTATGACCTGCACAGTCATACTACAGCCTCCGATGGGCGATTAACGCCAGAAGCCTTAGTACACCGTGCGGTAGAGATGCGAGTCGGTACACTGGCGATCACCGATCATGACACCACGGCGGGTATTGCGGCAGCAAGAGAAGAAATTTCACGTGCGGGTTTAGCGTTAAATTTGATCCCTGGCGTCGAGATATCAACTGTCTGGGAAAACCATGAGATCCATATCGTGGGTCTGAACATTGATATCGCCCATCCAATGATGTGCGAATTTCTGGCGCAGCAAACGGAACGTCGTCAGCAGCGCGCGCGCCTGATTGCTGAACGACTCGACAAAGCGCATATTCCCGGCGCGTGGGAAGGGGCATTACGCCTGGCTGATGGCGGGGCGATCACTCGGGGGCATTTCGCGCGTTTCCTGGTGGAGTGCGGAAAAGCCACAACCATGGCGGATGTCTTTAAAAAATATCTTGCTCGTGGGAAAACCGGTTACGTTCCGCCACAGTGGTGTACAATAGAACAAGCTATTGATGTCATTCATCATTCTGGCGGTAAGGCAGTTCTGGCTCATCCTGGGCGGTACGATCTTAGCGCTAAGTGGCTGAAAAGACTGGTTGCGCATTTTGCTGAACATCACGGCGACGCGATGGAAGTGGCACAGTGCCAGCAGTCTCCCAATGAACGCACCCATCTGGCGACGCTTGCGCGTCAGCATCAACTGTGGGCATCGCAAGGGTCTGATTTTCATCTACCCTGCCCATGGATTGAGCTGGGTCGTAAACTCTGGTTGCCCGCAGGCGTAGAAGGCGTCTGGCAACTTTGGGAACAGCCCGAGACCACAGAGAGGAAAGTATGAGCCAGTTTTTTTATATTCATCCCGAAAACCCACAGCAGCGACTGATCAATCAGGCCGTTGAAATCGTGCGTAAAGGAGGGGTGATCGTCTATCCAACTGATTCCGGCTATGCGTTGGGTTGCAAAATTGAAGATAAAGGCGCAATGGAGCGCATTTGTCGCATCCGTCACCTGCCGGACGGGCACAACTTTACGCTGATGTGTCGTGACCTGTCCGAACTGTCGACCTATTCGTTTGTCGACAACGTGGCCTTCCGTTTAATTAAAAACAACACGCCGGGCAACTACACGTTCATCCTGAAGGGGACGAAAGAAGTACCACGTCGACTGTTGCAGGAAAAACGTAAGACCATCGGTTTGCGTGTACCCTCGAATCCGATTGCGCTGGCGCTGCTGGAAGCGCTGGGCGAGCCTATGCTCTCTACATCACTGATGCTGCCGGGCAGCGAATTTACCGAGTCAGATCCGGAAGAAATCAAAGATCGTCTGGAGAAAGTGGTGGATTTGATTATCCACGGTGGATATCTCGGTCAGCAGCCAACCACGGTCATTGATTTAACCGATGATTCCCCGGTGGTATTGCGCGAAGGCGTCGGCGACGTTAAACCTTTCTTATAAGGGCGCGAACCGCTATACTACGCGGCCTTAAAATGGCGCTGACTGGCGCCGTTGATTCTCCTGTTCGACGCCTGTGAAGGCGACATCTAAAGGAAGCTCTATGAGCGAAAAGTTACAAAAAGTGCTGGCGCGCGCTGGCCACGGTTCTCGCCGTGAAATTGAATCCATAATTGCCGCGGGTCGCGTGAGCGTTGATGGCAAAATTGCCACGCTCGGCGATCGCGTTGAAGTTACGCCGGGTCTGAAAATCCGTATCGACGGTCATCTGATTTCGGTGAAAGAATCTGCGGAGCAAATCTGCCGTGTTCTGGCTTATTACAAGCCAGAAGGTGAACTGTGTACCCGTAACGACCCGGAAGGTCGTCCGACCGTGTTTGATCGTCTGCCAAAACTGCGCGATGCGCGCTGGATTGCCGTGGGACGTCTGGACGTGAATACCTGTGGTTTACTGCTGTTTACCACCGATGGCGAACTGGCGAACCGTCTGATGCACCCAAGCCGCGAAGTTGAACGTGAATATGCGGTGCGTGTGTTTGGTCAGGTTGATGACGCAAAACTGCGCGATCTGAGTCGTGGCGTGCAGCTGGAAGATGGTCCGGCCGCATTTAAAACGATCAAGTTCAGCGGCGGTGAAGGGATCAACCAGTGGTATAACGTCACGTTGACCGAAGGGCGTAACCGTGAAGTCCGTCGCCTGTGGGAAGCCGTGGGCGTGCAGGTAAGTCGTCTTATCCGTGTACGTTACGGTGATATCCCACTGCCGAAGGGCCTGCCGCGTGGCGGCTGGACGGAACTTGACCTCGCGCAGACCAACTATTTGCGTGAACTGGTGGAACTGAAGCCGGAAACCACCTCTAAAGTTGCCGTCGAGAAAGATCGTCGCCGTATGAAGGCAAACCAGATCCGCCGTGCGGTGAAGCGCCACTCTCAGGTTGGCGGCAGCCGTCGTCTGGGCGGTCGCAGCAACAACGGTTAATCATGAGTAGGCCTGATAAGCAACGCGCCATCAGGCGTTAGCGTGGAGCCGGATGCGGCGTAAGCGCCTTATCCGGCCTACTATCAGTAATCGATCCCCATCTGGGCTTTCACGCCCGCTTCAAAGGCGTGCTTAACCGGCCGCAGTTCGCTGACCGTATCCGCTAACTCCAGAATATCGCGATGACATCCACGACCGGTGATAATAACCGTTTGATGGGCAGGGCGCGCGTTTAGGGCATTGATGACCTCGTCGAGCGGCAGATAGTCGTATGCAACCATGTAGGTCAGCTCGTCCAGTATCACCATATCCAGCTCAGCGTCGGCCAGCATCCGCTTGCCGTGTTCCCACACTGCCATGCAGGCTGCGGTGTCCGACTCGCGGTTCTGCGTTTCCCAGGTAAATCCTGTCGCCATGACCTGAAACTCAACGCCGTGGGGTTCGAGTAAGTTACGTTCACCGTTTGGCCACGTCCCCTTAATAAATTGCACTACGCCGACTTTTTTACCGTGGCCTACTGCGCGCGTGGCGGTACCGAACGCGGCGGTGGTTTTACCCTTACCATTTCCGGTGAACACAATAATAATCCCGCGCTCGTCTATGGCGGCGGCAACACGGGCGTCAACCCGGTCTTTTACGCGCTGCTGGCGCTGCTGATAGCGTTCTTCACTCATTGGGCGATTCCTGGTTTACGGCCCGGCTGGGCATCGAAAGTCATACCGGTTTTACGGCGGCTGTCATCGCCCATCAGCCACAGGTAGAGCGGCATAATATCGGCGGGGGTTTTCAATTTTTGCGGATCTTCTGTCGGGAACGCGCTGGCTCGCATGCCGGTACGCGTTCCACCAGGATTGATACAGTTTACGCGCAGGTGGCGGTTCTGATATTCATCAGCCAGAACCTGCATCATTCCTTCGGTAGCAAATTTGGAGGTGGCGTATGCCCCCCAGTTGGCGCGCCCCTGGCGACCGACGCTGGAGGAGGTAAAGACCAGCGATCCGGCATCTGATTTGAGCAACAACGGTAACAATGCCTGAGTCAGCATAAAGGTGGCGTTCACGTTTACCTGCATCACGTCCTGCCATACCTGCGGGTTTTGCTCGCTCATCGGGCAAATGTCACCGAGCAATCCGGCATTATGCAGTACGCCATCCAGACGCGGGAAATGCGCGGCAATGCGCTGTGCGAGCTGGTGGCATTCGTCAGACGTACAGGTGAGCAGATCCAGCGTGAACCAGTGTGGTTGCGTACCTTTTTCTTCGGCGATGGAGCGGGCAACCTGACGCAGTTTTTCTTCGTTACGCCCTAACAGAATAACGGTCGCGCCGTAACGCGCGTAGGTCTGTGCGGCTTCACGCCCGATACCATCGCTGGCACCGGTGACCAGAATAATGCGGTCCTGTAGAAGATCTTGTTTCGGTTGATAATGCACGGCTACTCCTCGGCGACGTCCTGGCCATCTCGTTCGCGATAACTTTTGGGCTTTATGCCTTAAACCCTGTTCTTTTTCAATCAGCCAAAGGCAATAACACCGCAAAATGAACGCGTTGTCATGCTTTTTACTGAATGGATGAAGCAAGACGGGTTAACAAGGCTGTTGTACACTGAGCGAAAGTAGCGTTGTTTAACCAAGGTGGGTCACGTGGAATTGTTGTCTGAATATGGGTTGTTTTTGGCAAAAATTGTCACTGTCGTGGTGGCTATTGCGGTGGTAGTTATGCTGATCGTAAACGCGACACAACGCAAACGTCAGCGTGGGGAATTGCGGGTTATTAATCTCAGCGATCAATATAAAGAGATGAAAGAAGACCTGTCGCTGGCCTTATTGGATGGGCATCAGCAAAAATTCTGGCATAAGGCGCAGAAAAAGAAACACAAGCTTGAGGCGAAGGCCGCTAAGGCAAAAGCGAAACTGGGAGACAGTACGTCATCTGATAAACCACGGGTATGGGTACTTGATTTTAAAGGCAGTATGGATGCCCATGAGGTCAGCGCATTACGCGAAGAGGTGACGGCAGTGCTGGCGGTCGTTAAACCCCAGGATCAGGTCGTAGTTCGTCTGGAAAGTCCGGGCGGCGTAGTACACGGCTATGGCCTGGCCGCGTCCCAGTTACAACGTCTGCGCGATAAGCAGATCCCGCTGACCGTTACGGTAGATAAAGTCGCTGCGAGCGGCGGATATATGATGGCTTGCGTGGCGGATAAAATTGTCTCGGCGCCGTTTGCTATTGTCGGCTCTATTGGCGTTGTGGCACAGATCCCGAACTTTCACCGCTTCCTGAAAGGGAAAGATATTGATATCGAACTGCACACCGCCGGACAGTACAAGCGTACGCTGACCTTACTTGGTGAAAACACGGAAGAAGGGCGGCAGAAATTCCGCGAAGACCTGAACGAAACCCATCATCTGTTTAAAGATTTTGTACAGCGCATGCGTCCGGCTCTGGACATTGAGCAGGTTGCCACGGGTGAACACTGGTTTGGTCAACAGGCGCTGGCCAACGGGCTGGTGGATGAGATCAATACCAGTGATGAGGTGATCCTCGGACTGATGGACGGTCGTGACGTATTAAACGTACGTTATCTGCAGCGTAAAAAACTGATGGACCGTTTTACCGGCAGTGCCGCCGAGAGCGCCGATCGTTTACTGATGCGCTGGTGGCAGCGGGGGCAAAAACCGCTGATGTAAAATTGTAATTGCCGGATGAGGCGCAGCCGTCATCCGGCAAATCATTTCTCGTGTTAATCGATCAAGTGATACTTTTCAGAAAGTACGTGCGCCAGATGTTTAAACATATTAAACACCGCCGTACTTTTGGGCGTCGGTAGCCCTTGCTCGTCTAAAAAGTAATCTCCGCTGAAAACCAGCACGCCATTTCGCTGCGTTACGCCGGTGGCGACAATCCCCGCCAGCGTGTCCTCATGCTCACGAATGATTTTGTTGGCTTCAATCAGCAGTGTTTCGCGATCGATGGGTTGAGTGTCTTTATGCATTATTTACTCCTTAAACAAGGACATTAGTCTACGCCGAGCCCGGCTTATGGGCAAATATTCCCTGACTTAAATGAAGGTCTTACGACAGTGTTGCAAGTGGCGAGATTTGTTTTTGCATGCTAATAAAGTTGCGTAACGCATTTTATCAGGTACAGTGTGACGCTTTCGTCAATCTGGCAACAGATTTGCTTGACATTCGACCAATACTCCGTCGTGCTATAGCGTTTGTGAGCGAAAAAGCCTGTTAACTCAGTTACATGAGAGTTACATTACAAGCGTGAATCAGTTTAAGGGTTGATATCCGCCGACGCAGAGACCATATCGATGTCTCGTCGCAAGTGGAAGGTGAATCAACGTGCGACGCATTCTGGAAGAATCAAATTAGGTAAAGGTGAATATGGGTAAAGCTCTTGTCATCGTTGAGTCCCCGGCAAAAGCCAAAACGATCAACAAGTATCTGGGTAATGACTACGTGGTGAAATCCAGCGTCGGTCATATCCGTGATTTGCCGACCAGTGGCTCAGCAACTAAAAAGAGCGCCGACTCAACCTCCACCAAAACGGCTAAAAAGCCCAAAAAGGATGAACGTGGCGCTCTCGTCAATCGTATGGGTGTTGACCCGTGGCACAACTGGGATGCGCGCTATGAAGTGCTGCCCGGGAAAGAAAAAGTTGTTTCTGAACTGAAGCAACTGGCTGAAAAAGCCGACCACATCTATCTCGCAACCGACCTTGACCGCGAAGGGGAAGCCATTGCGTGGCACCTGCGGGAAGTGATCGGCGGCGACGACACCCGCTACAGTCGCGTGGTGTTTAACGAAATTACCAAAAACGCTATTCGTCAGGCGTTTGAAAAACCGGGCGAACTGAACATCGACCGCGTCAATGCGCAACAGGCGCGCCGCTTTATGGACCGTGTTGTGGGCTATATGGTGTCGCCGCTGCTGTGGAAAAAAATTGCGCGAGGCCTGTCAGCAGGCCGCGTACAGTCGGTTGCCGTGCGTCTGGTGGTTGAGCGTGAACGCGAAATCAAAGCATTCGTTCCTGAAGAGTTCTGGGAAATTGATGCTAACACGACGACGCCAGGCGGCGACGCGTTACCGCTTGAGGTGACGCATCAGAATGATAAACCGTTCCGTCCGGTCAACCGGGAACAAACGCTTGCCGCCGTTAGCCTGTTGGAAAAAGCGCGCTACAGCGTTCTGGAACGTGAAGATAAGCCGACCAGCAGCAAGCCGGGTGCGCCGTTCATCACCTCCACGCTACAGCAGGCCGCCAGCACGCGTCTGGGCTTCGGCGTGAAGAAAACCATGATGATGGCGCAGCGCTTGTATGAAGCGGGCTACATCACTTATATGCGTACTGACTCAACCAACCTGAGCCAGGATGCGGTGAACATGGTTCGCGATTACATCAGCGATAATTTCGGCAAAAAGTATCTGCCGGAGAGCGCGAACCAGTACGCCAGCAAAGAGAACTCGCAGGAAGCGCACGAAGCTATCCGTCCTTCCGATGTCGCCGTTCAGGCGGAATCGCTGAAAGATATGGAAGCCGATGCGCAAAAACTGTATCAGCTGATCTGGCGCCAGTTTGTTGCCTGTCAGATGACGCCTGCTAAATATGATTCCACCACGCTAACGGTGGGCGCGGGTGATTTCCGTCTGAAGGCGCGTGGTCGTATTCTGCGCTTCGATGGCTGGACGAAAGTGATGCCTGCGCTGCGTAAGGGCGATGAAGACCGCATTTTACCAGCGGTGGATAAAGGCGATACGTTGACGCTCATCGAACTGACACCAGCGCAACACTTTACCAAACCGCCTGCGCGCTTCAGTGAAGCTTCGCTGGTAAAAGAGCTTGAAAAACGTGGTATTGGTCGCCCATCCACGTATGCGTCGATCATTTCTACGATTCAGGATCGCGGTTATGTTCGCGTTGAGAACCGTCGCTTCTACGCTGAAAAAATGGGTGAAATCGTCACCGATCGTCTGGAAGAAAACTTCCGCGAACTGATGAACTACGATTTTACCGCGCAGATGGAAGACAGTCTCGACCAGGTGGCAAATCACGAAGCCGAATGGAAGGGCGTACTCGACAACTTCTTCACTGATTTTACTCAGCAACTGGATAAAGCCGAGAAAGATCCTGAAGAGGGCGGTATGCGTCCGAACCAGATGGTGCTGACCAGCATTGATTGCCCAACCTGCGGTCGCAAGATGGGTATTCGTACCGCCAGCACCGGCGTTTTCCTGGGTTGTTCTGGCTATGCGCTTTCCCCGAAAGAGCGTTGCAAAACCACCATTAACCTGGTGCCGGAAAACGAAGTGCTGAACGTGCTGGAAGGCGACGATGCGGAAACCAACGCTTTGCGCGCCAAACGTCGCTGCCAGAAGTGCGGCACGGCGATGGACAGCTACCTTATCGATCCTAAGCGCAAGCTGCATGTATGTGGTAATAACCCTACCTGCGACGGCTATGAGATCGAAGAAGGCGAATTCCGCATCAAGGGTTATGACGGTCCTATTGTTGAGTGCGAGAAATGTGGCTCTGAAATGCACCTGAAAATGGGACGTTTCGGCAAGTACATGGCGTGTACCAACGACGAGTGCAAAAATACCCGTAAGATCCTGCGTAACGGTGAAGTTGCTCCACCGAAAGAGGATCCGGTTCCGTTGCCGGAACTGCCGTGTGAAAAATCTGATGCGTATTTCGTGTTACGTGATGGTGCTGCAGGTATCTTCCTGGCGGCAAATACGTTCCCGAAATCACGTGAGACACGTGCGCCGCTGGTTGAAGAGTTGTACCGCTTCCGCGATCGTCTGCCGGAAAAACTGCGCTATCTGGCAGATGCGCCGCAGACTGACCCGGACGGCAACAAGTCGATGGTTCGTTTCAGCCGTAAAACCAAGCAGCAATACGTTGCTGCGGAGAAAGACGGTAAGGCGACCGGCTGGTCCGCGTTCTTCGTTGACGGTAAATGGGTAGAAGGGAAGAAATAACAGCATTCCGGCTGAATTTCTCCTCAAAGGGTCGCGTAAGCGGCCCTTTTTGTTTCTGGCGTATTATTTTTTGTCATCCCTATACAGCTCACATAGAAATGATATAGTGGTTATAGTTAACACACTTTTTATTATTAAATCGTATTAGCAGCGCCAACGAGCCTGCTCTGAAACGATGATTTGATGGCGCAAATCGGGATGGCTTAACATGAAATTACAGCAGCTTCGCTACATTGTTGAGGTGGTGAACCACAACCTTAATGTCTCCTCAACGGCGGAAGGGCTTTATACCTCGCAGCCAGGTATCAGTAAGCAAGTTCGTATGCTGGAAGATGAACTTGGCATCCAGATTTTTGCCCGTAGCGGTAAGCACCTGACCCAGGTTACGCCAGCGGGGCAGGAAGTCATTCGAATCGCGCGAGAAGTTTTGTCGAAGGTGGACGCCATTAAGTCCGTTGCTGGCGAACATACCTGGCCGGACAAAGGCTCACTGTATATCGCCACCACGCACACTCAGGCGCGTTACGCTTTGCCGAACGTCATTAAAGGCTTTATTGAGCGTTATCCTCGCGTTTCATTGCATATGCACCAGGGATCGCCGACGCAAATCGCCGAAGCCGTCTCGAAAGGGAATGCAGATTTTGCTATCGCGACGGAAGCCCTGCACCTGTATGACGATCTGGTGATGCTGCCTTGCTACCACTGGAACCGTTCGATTGTCGTTACGCCGGACCATCCGTTGGCGGGCAAATCTGCCGTATCCATTGAAGAACTGGCGCAGTATCCACTGGTGACCTACACGTTCGGATTTACCGGACGTTCGGAACTGGACACCGCGTTCAACCGTGCGGGTCTGGAGCCGCGTATAGTTTTTACCGCGACCGATGCCGATGTCATTAAGACCTATGTACGCCTGGGCCTCGGCGTGGGGGTAATTGCCAGTATGGCGGTTGATCCTGTCTCCGACCCTGACCTGGTGCGCGTTGATGCCCATGATATCTTCAGCCATAGCACCACCAAGATTGGTTTTCGTCGCAGCACTTTTTTACGCAGTTACATGTATGATTTTATTCAACGTTTCGCGCCGCATCTGACGCGTGATGTGGTGGATACAGCGGTGGCGCTACGTTCCAACGACGATATTGAAGCCATGTTTAAAGATATTAAATTGCCTGAGAAATAATAACGGCTGTTACCTCGTCGGTATCCTCAAACATAAAGCGATACCGACGGCAGAGTATGAATCTATTCAATATTTTTCCTCTATATATTAACCATATATTGTTTATGGTAAACACTTGCTAAAGTAGTTTCAAATTAGTAAGGTCGCCAAAAATCCCTCTCAAATATTTATAACCGATCAAATAATTAATTTATTTATCAGGTCGAGTATGAAAATTATCTGGCTTTTTTTGACCTTTTTTATTAGGATTCCTCCTATCTGATGATTAATTGTACCGATTGTTTGGTGCTTAAATGATAAGTGATTTCGATAGTATGAGGTTAGCGATGCCTTCAGGAAACCAGCCAGCACGCCGGGATCCCGTCATGAAACGTAAAGCCTGGTTCGCTGTGTTTCTTGGCTCTGCCGTGTTCTGGATTATTGTCGCGCTCGTGGCCTGGAATGTGTGGGGGTAGGTCATGTCCACACTGGAACAACGCTCCACCGTGATGCCATCTCGGGATGACCATGAACAAGAGAGTCAACGCAGCGCAGAGAATAAGCCGAATATTCCAGCGACCTGGAAACTCTCTCCTGAACAACGGGCGTTTATCGATCTGTTTGCGGATGATGATGAACAGAAACAATAATTGATACGAATTTTATAATTATTATTAGTCTGTTGTCTTGTACTGCAAATATTTTATTCCGGGCAATCGTGATGAGCCATGCTTATCACCGTATTAACCTTGACCGCTTAAACCTTTCTCCTCGCCAGATACTTCAGTTCCCCCTTTTGTAGCCCTCCACTTTTATCAATTTGAGTTGTTATCAAAGCGTTACATTTTGTTTGTGTTATCTTTAATACTAACCCTGAGGAAAATCAGGGGATCCAACCCTGTCATTAAGGAGGAGCTATGTCGTCGACCCTACGAGAAGCCAGTAAGGACACATTGCAGGTTAAAGATAAAACCTACCGTTACTACAGTCTGCCGCTGGCCGCTAAATCACTGGGTGATATCACCCGTTTACCGAAATCGCTAAAAGTTTTGCTGGAAAACCTGCTTCGCTGGCAGGACGGTAATTCCGTTACCGAAGATGATATTCATGCGCTTGCGCATTGGCTGAAGACCGCTCATGCCGATCGAGAAATTGCCTATCGACCTGCTCGTGTTCTGATGCAGGATTTTACCGGCGTGCCGGCGGTGGTCGATCTCGCCGCCATGCGCGAAGCGGTGAAACGTCTGGGTGGGGATACGGCAAAAGTGAATCCGCTTTCGCCAGTGGATCTTGTCATTGACCACTCGGTAACGGTGGATCGTTTCGGTGATGATGATGCTTTCGAAGAAAACGTGCGCCTGGAAATGGAACGTAACCATGAACGTTATGTGTTCCTGAAATGGGGACAGCAGGCATTTAGTCGCTTCAGCGTTGTACCGCCGGGTACGGGGATTTGCCACCAGGTTAACCTTGAATATCTTGGCAAAGCTGTCTGGAGCGAGTTACAGGACGGTGAGTGGGTGGCTTATCCCGATACACTGGTCGGTACCGATTCCCATACCACGATGATTAATGGTCTCGGTGTGCTGGGCTGGGGCGTTGGAGGCATTGAAGCTGAAGCGGCAATGCTGGGTCAACCGGTCTCAATGCTGATCCCGGATGTTGTGGGCTTTAAACTGGTGGGTAAACTGCGGGAAGGCATCACTGCCACCGACCTGGTTCTGACCGTCACCCAGATGCTGCGTAAGCACGGTGTAGTCGGTAAATTCGTTGAATTCTACGGTGATGGGCTGGACACCTTACCTCTGGCCGATCGAGCAACCATTGCGAACATGGCTCCGGAATACGGCGCAACCTGCGGTTTCTTCCCGATCGATGACATTACCCTTGAGTATATGCGTCTGAGCGGGCGCAGTGAGGAACAGGTTGAGTTGGTCAATGCCTATGCTAAAGCGCAGGGAATGTGGCGTAACCCAGGGGATGAACCTGTGTTTACCAGTTCGTTGGAGCTGGATATGGGCAGCGTAGAGGCAAGCCTTGCTGGACCGAAGCGTCCGCAGGATCGGGTGGCGCTGGCTGATGTGCCGAAAGCCTTTTCGGCGAGTAATGAACTCGAGGTGAATAGCTCGCTGAAAGACCGTCAGCCAGTGGACTATACCATGAGCGGTCAGCAGTATAAGTTGCCGGACGGCGCGGTGGTGATAGCCGCTATCACCTCTTGTACCAACACCTCAAACCCAAGTGTATTGATGGCGGCGGGGCTGCTGGCGAAAAAAGCCGTAACGCTTGGTTTGAAACGTCAGCCATGGGTGAAAGCCTCGTTGGCGCCAGGATCGAAGGTGGTTTCCGATTATCTGGCAAAGGCAGGGTTCACTCCGTACCTTGATGAGCTGGGATTTAATCTTGTGGGTTATGGCTGTACCACCTGTATTGGCAACTCTGGACCCTTACCCGATCCTATCGAAACAGCCATCAAAAAAGGCGATCTTACGGTTGGGGCAGTGCTTTCTGGAAACCGTAACTTTGAAGGTCGTATCCATCCGCTCGTGAAGACCAACTGGCTGGCGTCTCCGCCGCTGGTGGTAGCCTACGCGCTGGCGGGGAATATGAATATCAACCTGACGAAAGATCCGTTAGGCCATGACAGAAAAGGCGATCCTGTTTATCTGAAAGATATTTGGCCGACAGCCAAGGAAATTGCCCGCGCCGTTGAGCAGGTCTCTACCGCCATGTTCCACAAAGAGTATGCTGAAGTCTTTGAAGGCACGCCAGAATGGAAAGCAATCCAGGTTGATCGCGCTGATACCTATGGCTGGCAGGCTGACTCGACCTATATCCGTTTGTCACCGTTCTTCGATGGTATGCAGGCTACGCCGGATCCGGTTCAGGACATTCACGGTGCGCGTATTCTGGCGATGCTCGGAGATTCTGTTACCACCGACCATATTTCTCCTGCCGGCAGTATTAAACCAGACAGTCCGGCGGGGCGTTATCTGCAAAGCCATGGCGTTGAGCGTAAAGATTTTAACTCCTACGGTTCGCGACGCGGGAATCATGAAGTGATGATGCGTGGTACCTTTGCCAATATTCGTATTCGCAATGAGATGGTACCCGGCGTGGAAGGTGGCATGACGCGTCATTTGCCGGGAACCGAAGTGGTGGCTATTTATGATGCGGCCATGCAATACCAGCAGGAGAACGTGCCTCTGGCGGTGATTGCTGGGAAAGAGTATGGATCCGGCTCCAGCCGTGACTGGGCGGCGAAAGGCCCACGTTTGCTGGGAGTTCGCGTGGTTATCGCAGAGTCTTTTGAGCGAATTCACCGTTCTAACCTGATTGGCATGGGCATTTTACCGCTGGAATTCCCGCAGGGCGTCACGCGTAAAACGCTGGGATTAACCGGTGAGGAGGCGATCGATATTACGGACCTACAAAACATTAAACCGGGGGCGACAGTTCCGGTGAGTATGGTATGCGCAGATGGGCGTAAAGAGGTGATTCTATGCCGCTGTCGCATTGATACCGCGACGGAGCTAACGTATTACCAAAACGACGGCATTCTGCACTACGTGATTCGTAATATGTTGAATTAAAATGCAAAAAAGCCTGCGAGAGCAGGCTTTTTGATAGGCGGTGACAACGATTATTTGCCCAGCAAATGTCCCATCTTGGCGGCTTTGGTGTCCAGATAATGTTCATTTTTTGGATTACGGCCCACGATCAGCGGCACGCGTTCAACAATATTGATTCCCGCTTCGGTCAGGATTTCTACTTTCTTCGGGTTATTGGTCAGCAAACGTACCGCATCCACGCCCAGCAGCTTGAACATATCGGCACACAGCGTGAAATCGCGCTCGTCTGCCGCAAATCCCAACTGATGATTCGCTTCAACGGTATCATAACCCTGGTCCTGCAACGCGTAAGCGCGGATTTTGTTGAGCAGGCCAATGTTGCGTCCTTCCTGACGGTGATAAAGCAGAATGCCACGCCCTTCTTCAGCAATGTGGGTGAGGGCCGCTTCAAGCTGGAAACCGCAATCGCAACGCAGGCTAAACAGCGCATCGCCAGTCAGACATTCGGAGTGGACGCGCGCCAGGACAGGTGTTTGGCCTGTGATATCGCCAAAAACCAGTGCGACATGATCGTGTCCGGTTGCCAGTTCTTCAAATCCCACCATCAGGAAATCACCCCAGGGGGTTGGCAGTTTGGCTTCTGCCACACGTTTAAGCTGCATGTAATTCTCCAGATTATGCTGGCACTCGTCGTGCCTTCGCCTCTCGGCTTCTGTTCTGTATTACACTATTTTGCCATAAGGCAACGACGTTCACCTAATCGCTACCACGGATTCGCTTTTGGAATGGCACAAAATTGTCAATTTTCCCGACGTGTGAATTTTTCAGTTATGATTGTGATACTTATCGACGAAAGGAGAGGCAATGCTGTCTATTGCAAAGCGCACCGCAGTGGGGACCGGACTGCTACTTATCATGCCGGTTGCCGTATGGGTATCAGGCTGGAGCTGGCAGCCGGGGCACAATGTCTGGTGGTTAAAGTCCTTGTACTGGGTAACGGAAACAGTGACGCAGCCGTGGGGAATTATCACTCACGTTGCGCTTTGTGCATGGTTTCTGTGGTGCCTGCGTTTTCGTCTTAAAGCCGCGATAATGTTGTTTGCTATTCTGGCAGCGGCGATTTTAGTGGGACAGGGCGTGAAGTCCTGGGTAAAAGACAGGGTGCAAGAACCGCGACCTTTTGTCGTGTGGCTGGAAAAAACGCACCATATTCCGGTTGATGAGTTCTACACTTTAAAACGTAAAGATCGTGGGCATTTAGTCAAAGAACAATTGGCTGAACAGCAGGATATTCCAACGTTTTTACGCAAGCACTGGCAAAAAGAAACGGGGTTTGCCTTTCCGTCCGGACATACGATGTTTGCCGCCAGTTGGGCTTTACTGGGCGTAGGGCTGTTATGGCCGCGCAGACGTACGCTGACGATTGTGTTTTTGCTGACCTGGGCGACCGGCGTGATGGGCAGCCGCTTGCTGTTAGGCATGCACTGGCCCCGTGATTTGGTGGTGGCAACGCTGATTTCGTGGCTGCTGGTGACGCTGGCAACCTGGCTTGTACAGCGGGTATGCGGACCATTAACCCCACCAGTGCAGGAGAAAAAAGAAATCGCGCAGCGAGAACAAGAAAGCTAGCGATGATTGATTTTTCAAATTTTGCCCTTAAATCAGAAAGTGGAAAGCGCTTTTCCGTTTCGCACTCGTTGTGAAAATGGTAATTTAAAGGGCTCAACGCGGTAAGTTGGACACGATTTATTCGCTCAAACCACATAACGGGAAGTAATGTGAAATATTTACTCATTTTCTTACTGGTGTTGGCGATTTTTGTTATTTCGGTGACATTGGGTGCGCAAAACGATCAACAGGTTACGTTTAATTACCTGCTGGCTCAGGGTGAGTATCGTATCTCTACGCTGCTTGCTGTATTGTTTGCCGCAGGGTTTGCGATTGGTTGGCTAATTTGCGGCCTTTTCTGGCTGAAGGTTCGTGTGTCTCTTGCGCGCGCCGAACGTAAAATCAAACGACTGGAAAACCAGCTTGCGCCTGCGACCGACGTTGCGGTATCTGCCGATTCGTCGGTTGTGAAGGAATAATTATTTATGTTGGAGTTGTTGTTTCTGCTTTTACCTGTAGCCGCTGCCTATGGGTGGTATATGGGTCGCAGAAGTGCGCAACAAACCAAGCAGGATGAAGCTAACCGTCTTTCTCGTGACTATGTCGCCGGGGTTAACTTCCTCCTGAGCAATCAACAAGATAAAGCGGTGGATCTGTTCCTTGATATGCTAAAAGAGGACACAGGCACCGTTGAGGCTCATCTCACCCTCGGAAACCTGTTCCGCTCTCGCGGTGAAGTCGATCGCGCAATCCGCATCCATCAAACGTTAATGGAAAGTGCCTCGCTGACCTACGAGCAGCGTTTGCTGGCCGTGCAACAGCTGGGGCGCGACTACATGGCCGCGGGACTGTACGACCGCGCGGAAGACATGTTCAATCAGCTTACCGATGAAACTGATTTTCGGGTTGGCGCATTACAGCAACTGTTGCAAATTTATCAGGCCACCAGCGAATGGCAAAAAGCCATTGATGTAGCAGAGCGTCTGGTAAAACTCGGCAAAGACAAACAGCGTAATGAGATAGCCCACTTCTACTGCGAACTGGCCTTACAGCAAATGGGCAGCGACGATATGGATCGCGCCATGACGCTGTTGAAAAAAGGCGCGGCGGCAGACAAAAACAGTGCACGGGTATCCATCATGATGGGTCGCGTGTACATGGAAAAAGGTGATTACGCGAAGGCGGTTGAAAGCCTGCAACGGGTCATTTCCCAGGATAAAGAGCTGGTCAGCGAAACGCTGGAAATGCTGCAAAGCTGCTACCAGCATCTGGGGAAAAACGATGAGTGGGCGGAGTTTTTACGTCGGGCCGTTGAGGAAAATACTGGTGCCGCCGCCGAACTGATGCTGGCTGATATTCTTGAGGCGCGTGAGGGGGCTGATACCGCTCAGGTCTATATCACTCGTCAGCTGCAACGTCATCCTACGATGCGCGTGTTCCACAAGCTGATGGATTATCATCTCCACGAAGCCGAAGAAGGGCGTGCCAAAGAGAGCCTGATGGTTCTGCGCGATATGGTCGGAGAGCAGGTACGTAGTAAACCGCGTTACCGCTGCCAGAAGTGCGGTTTTACGGCGTATACGCTGTACTGGCACTGTCCATCCTGCCGTTCATGGTCAACCATTAAGCCCATTCGCGGACTTGATGGGCTGTAATTTTTAAAAAAAACCTCATTTTAGTTACAACATACTATTGGTGTGTAATCGATCCATTCTCAACCTCCGCTGCCGGTTCGCCTGGCAGAAATGTAATCGCGCCTGTTAATTTTCTATTACCGCAGGTAGAATGCACGCCGTTTACCCATTTCGCGCCGCCGTGGGCGCCCATCCTCAAGAAGGTCTGGTCATGACGTTTACTGCTTCATCTTCTTCTCGTGCTGTTACCGATTCTCCTGTCGTTGTCGCTCTCGATTATTCTAATCGTGATAAAGCATTAGCTTTTGTCGACAGAATTGATCCTCGTGATTGCCGTTTGAAAGTGGGCAAAGAGATGTTCACGCTTTTTGGACCTCAGTTGGTTCGCGATCTACAACAGCGTGGTTTTGACATCTTTCTTGATTTGAAATTTCATGATATTCCCAATACCACCGCACATGCAGTTGCCGCTGCTGCCGACCTTGGCGTCTGGATGGTTAACGTTCACGCTTCTGGCGGGGCGCGTATGATGACTGCAGCCCGTGAAGCCTTAGTGCCTTTTGGCCAGGATGCGCCGCTACTGATTGCCGTGACGGTTCTGACCAGTATGGAAGCCAGCGACCTCGCCGATCTCGGCGTGACGTTGTCACCTGCTGATTATGCTGAAAGACTGGCGCGCTTAACCCAGAATTGTGGTCTGGACGGTGTCGTATGCTCAGCTCAGGAAGCGGTGCGATTCAAGCAGGCGTTGGGCCAGGCATTTAAGCTGGTGACGCCGGGGATTCGTCCAGAAGGCAGCGAGGCGGGCGATCAGCGTCGTATTATGACACCGGAACAGGCGCAGTTAGCAGGTGTGGATTACATGGTGATTGGTCGTCCGGTCACCCAGTCGGCCGATCCCGCGCAGACGCTGAAGATGATCAATGCTTCCCTGAAACGAGGTGCGTAAATGAACGACTCAAACTCTCGTCTGGTCTACTCTACCGACTCCGGGCGTATTGATGAACCGAAAACAGCGCCTGAACGTCCAAAAGGCGATGGCATTGTTCGTATCCAGCGCCAGACCAGTGGTCGCAAAGGGAAGGGCGTGTGCCTGATTACCGGTATTGATCAAGACGATGCCGAACTGACCAAATTAGCCGCAGAACTGAAGAAAAAGTGTGGTTGCGGTGGAGCAGTGAAAGATGGCGTGATTGAAATTCAGGGGGATAAACGCGACCTGATTAAATCGCTGCTGGAAGCTAAAGGAATGAAAGTTAAACTGGCTGGCGGTTAATAAAAAAACCACGGAAAATTTCCGTGGCTTTTTAATAATACAGACCTGAAAAAGTAAACGTATTATTATATCGAGCCGTTTAACCGTAGATTATTTACCCACCTGGTGGCCAATAATACCACCTACTGCAGCACCACCCAGCGTACCCAGCGTGCTACCGTCAGTCAGGACTGCACCACCTATTGCACCTGCACCAGCACCGATTGCGGTGTTACGATCTCGTTTGGACCAGTTAGAGCAGGCACTCAGCGACATTGCCAGAGTAATCGCCAGAATGGCAGCGGTCATTTTTTTGCTCGTTACTAACATAATACTTTCTCCTGAATTATTGATTCACGGAATCCAGTGTTCTTTAAGGATAGCGTCAAATTAAGACTATCGAAGATATTTCCGTGAAACCGTTTAGCGAAGTCATTACAAACACTATCCTGAAGTTGGAGGTTCGTTCCTGTTATATCGCTAACATTAATTTTACGACTTTATCCTGTTAACGACAGGTAAAAAGTCTTAATTGGACTGTCAGATAACTCTCAGAGAGCAGATGATTTGTCTGGTGACAAACCATCTACTGAAGATTTTATGCGTGGGCATCAATGATATTGACGATTAATCCTGAATGTTCGAGCTGCATTTGTACGCTGGCGCTGAGTCTGGAGTCCGTTACTACGCGGCTGAATCGCTCTAATGGACCCAGCGTGTAAGGGTGAATGGCGTCGAATTTTGAGCTGTCGGTCAACACAATAACTTCTGCGCCTTTTTCCAGCACCGCGTTAACCACGTCAGAACGCATCATATCGCGTCCGGTAAAACCGGTATCAGCCTGCCAGCCGTCAATGCCGATAAAGGCTTTACTGAAGTGTACCTGCTGGATAAACTGGCGAGTTAAGGGGCCGACCATGCTCTCACTTTTTTTCTGGTAAATTCCACCGAGAAGTATCACTTCACAGGGCGTTTCTTTGAGCAGATGAGCAATGTAGCTGCTCACGGTGATGATGGTGACATCTTTTTGCTCTGCCAGCGTTCTGGCCAGAAGTGCATTGCTGCTGCCATTCTCAATGAATACGGATTCGCCTGGACTGACCAGAGATGCAGCGAATTCAGCCAGTTCACGTTTCAGAGTGAAATTGGTCATCATGCGCGTTTCAACATCATCGCTGTTCAATGAAACAGCAAAACCGTGGGCTCGGCGTAAGTAACTCTGTTTTTCCAGCGTGTTCAGATCCTGTCGAATCGTCACTTCGGAGACACCGGTGACTTTTGCCAGATCGGCGACGCTCATCTGACCTTTATCGGTCACCATCTGCAAAATAGATTGTTGTCGGGAATTCATAGTATTAATTTTATTGCGATATCGTATCGGAAATTAAACGGAAACTGCATTATCTGCAGTTGCTGATAGCAGCGACATCAAAAGATCACTGTCATCAGATCTCCCATGGCGCCTTCTGCTTTTTCGCCAAAGATTCGGCATCTTCTTTGACCGTGTTTAAGAGTTCAGCTTTCAAAATTTCAAGATTGTGGATGGCTGAGTGGTAATCACCTGCAACGAGGATATCCAGCACAGTATCAATACGTTCGGCCAGACGCTGAGCGTCGATATCAGACATGGTCGTCATCCTAATGGCAATAGAGTTTGAATTTCATGATGCAGAATTTCATGGCAAAAGAGAAGGGAAAAATAGTATTAACCTGAACGATTGAAGAATATTATATATTCTGTGATTACATGCGGATAGCGTCGTCATGTAATGTCCATTTATGGCTATTTATCACCTTCATTCTCTCTGCATTAGCGCATTTTTTTACTCAGATGGCGGCGATACCAACGTTCAAATGCGGCGGCTGGCATTGGTTTGGCGAATAAAAACCCCTGACGCTCATTGACGCCATTTTTGGTCAGAAACGCATCCTCTTTCGCGCTTTCCACGCCTTCGGCGATGACCTGCAGGTTGAGCGCCTGTGCTACCGCAACTATGGCCCGTACCAGCGATTGTGAAATGGATTGTTTGTGGATCTCTCTGACAAAGGTCTGATCCAGTTTAATGGCATCTAGCGGGAAGCGGGCCAGTTGAGACAGCGACGAATAACCGGTACCAAAATCATCCAAATGGATTTGCGCTCCTAACTGGCTAAACTGCTGAATGACTGACAACGCCAGTTGCTCATTTTCTATCAAACTGCTTTCCGTTAATTCAACATCGATGGGGCAATACTCAAAGTTGAGCTCGTGAAGTACCTGCTTAAGTGCGGTAAACAGCGTCTGGTCGGCGAGCTGGCGGGCAGAAACGTTTACCGCCACGCGCAGGTTTATTCCCTTGTCGCGCCATTTCGCGACCTGGCGCACAACGTCGAGAATAACCCAACGCCCCAGCGGGACGATGAGCCCCGATTCTTCGGCGTAGGAGATAAACTCCAGCGGTGGAATGAGGCCGCGTTCCGGAGATTGCCAGCGAACCAGCGCCTCCAGGCTGCGCACTTCACCGCGCCAGGTTATCTTTGGCTGATAATGGATAACCAGTTGATCGTTATCCAGCGCCTTACGCAGATTAGTATCCAGCCACAGATATTCAAATACCCGCTGATTCATTTCCGGAGAAAAAACACAAAACTGCCCACGGCCGCCTTCTTTCGCGGTGTACATGGCTGTATCCGCGTTACGAATGACGCTCTCGCAGTCCTGACCATGCTGAGGTGCGAGGGATATACCAATAGAGCATCCGGTATAGACTTCAATCAGACCGATGCGGAAGGGCTGGCGCAGGCGCGTCAGAATGCGTGATGCGGTGGCTTCCAGTGTGCCCTGGGATGTTTCGGTGGCAAGAACAATGAATTCATCGCCGCCAAACCGCGCCAGGATCTGGTTGTCTTCGAGGCAACTGAGGATTGCCAGCGACACGCTTTGTAGTAGCTGATCGCCAAACATATGCCCGTAGGCATCGTTTACCTTTTTGAAGTTATCCAGATCGAGGTACGCAATACCGACCTGCGTATCGCCCGCGTTCTCAATCGCATTGCTGATCAGTTCATGAATTGCGTTGCGGTTTGGTAATCCTGTGATGGAGTCGGTATTCGCCAACACCCGCAATCGTTCCTGCGCGCGGCGTTCTTCAGTGATATCGGTCCCGGAACAGATCAGAAAAATTTCGTTCTTGCCGCTACCGTTATGCACAAATTTATTGCGAAACAGAAACAGACGCTGGCCTTTGCAGGTCTTGACCCAGCGTTCAACCTCATACGAGTTACCTTCGCGAAAAAAGACCTCAATATTGCGCCGTGAAGCCGCCGCTTCACGACGGCTCATAAATAATGTGAATACACTTTGACCAATGACTTCACGTTCTTTGAGGCCGGTGTACTCTTCGCACAGGCGATTAAACCGCTGAATGTTGCCCATGCGGTCAAGAATGACAATAACGGAATTGGCTTCGGAAACGACTTGTTCGGCAAAAGAGAGGCCGTGGGCCAGATCGCGGGCGACGGAGGGGGTGTCATCCCAGGCGGATGCGCTACCAGCCCATTCGCGCTTATTGATTTTTCGACCGACCAGATGCACGGGAATGTCGTCATCTTCAATGGGCAACGTCATTAACAGACTTGACGTGATCACCGTCATCTCGCGAATGCGATCGGCTTGTTCAGGTAATAATTCGATGGTCTGATCAGCTTCTGACGCTTCGTCGATAGAGAAATGCAGGATGTTGCAATCCTCTGACAAACGCCAGTAGGGGTTATGAGTGCCCACATAGCTATACAACGTAACCAGCTCCCGGACGTCTTTCATCATGTGTACTATCCCGTTTAAAGCGCATAGAGCCTCAAAAGTATGGGTAGCCATGATTCATTCGGGGTGATTATGGCTGAACGTATTGTTTTTTTTATATATTTATGTTTAATCCAGAATCCGTAAAAAGCAAAGCCAGCGGAACTGAAAAAAGTAAAAAAATAAAATTGACCGAATGAAAGAAGTGTAGTGCGGTGGTGGGAATTTGGGCGGAAAAAAGAAACGACCTTTCACAAAATGAGAAAGGTCGCTGGATTGATACGAGTTACGCGGCTGGACGCGCGATAACGCTGCGGGTTTCCATGCGAACTTCGGCGATGGTTACGTCAATCACATCCGTGACTTTGTAAACCACTTCACCTTTAATTTGCACCGTGCCGCTTTCCTGGCTGCATACCAGCTCGTCCCGAACGGCGTGCAGGAATGGGGCAGGAATAAATGCTACTGCACCATTATCAACTAAACGTACGCGCATACCGCCGCGGCTGACGTCAATTATCTCGGCCGCAAAGCGGGTATCGGTCCCGGCTTTGTCACTCAGGAAACGGGCATATAACCAGTCGCCCACATCGCGTTCAGCCATCCGGTTCAGGCGACGACGTTCCGCCATTTGCACCGTGGTATCATCCCCAGGGCGGGCGATGGTTTCACCTTTGATGACGGCCTTAAGCAGGCGGTGGTTAATCATATCGCCATATTTACGAATAGGAGAGGTCCAGGTGGCATAAGCCTCCAGACCCAGCCCAAAGTGCGGCCCTGGCTCGATACTGATTTCAGCGTAAGACTGGAAGCGGCGAATTCGGCTGTCGAGGAAACCAGAAGGCTGCGCATCCAGCTCGCGGCGCAGTTTGCAGAAACCTTCCAGCGTCAGGACTTCCTCGGCATCAACGTGCATACCATGGGTTTTTAGCAGCGCGGCCAGAGCGTCGGCGTTGGCCGGGTCGAATCCCATATGGACGTTATAAATACCGAAGCCGAGCTTGTCGCGAAGCACGCGGGCGGCGCAAATGTTTGCCGCAATCATGGATTCTTCCACGATACGGTTTGCGATGCGGCGTGGCTCAGCGACGATGTCCAGGACTTCACCTTTTTCACCAAGAACAAAACGGTAATCCGGGCGATCTTTAAATACCAGAGCATGATTATGACGCCATTCACCGCGGCTCAGGCAAATACGGTGTAGCAGACGGATTTGTTCAGCAATCGCGTCGTTTGCAGGCTGCCAGTCACCGGCATCTTCCAGCCAGTCGGAGACGTTGTCGTAGACCAGCTTCGCTTTCGACTCAATCGTCGCTGCGAAGAAGGTGATGTTGTCTTCAATCGCGCCATCCGCGGTGATGGTCATACGACAAGCCAGAACCGGACGCACTTCGTTCGCGCGTAAAGAGCACAGATCGTCAGACAGTTCGCGTGGTAGCATCGGGATATTGAACCCCGGCAGATAGTTAGTAAACGCGCGAATTTTTGCCGTTTTATCCAGCTTGCTGCCTTCTGCAATCCAGGCCGTAGGGTCAGCAATGGCGACAGTTAATTGCAGTTTGCCGTCAGCCAGCTCTTCAGCATACAGCGCATCGTCCATATCTTCGGTGCTGGCGCTGTCGATGGTGACAAAGTTGAGGGCGGTTAAGTCCTGACGAACCAGACCTTCATCCAGCATCTCAGTTGCCACACCGTCCGGCGCTTCTTTTTCGAGATTATGACGTGCCAGCGTGACCCACCACGGGACAAAGTGGTCATCAGCAAAAGTGATAAATTGGGTTAACTCGGCATAGAAGGTGCGATCGCCTTTCAGCGGGTGGCGGCGCATTTCAGCGACGGCCCAGTCACCTTCTTTAAAGTCGTGCTCAACGCCGCGGGCGGCACGGCAAGGGATCGCTTCTTTCAGTAACGGATGATCCGGCACAATGGACAGACGATCATTTTTGCCCTGAACTTTACCCACGAAGCGCGTCAGAAAGGGTTCGATCAGTTCTTCCGGCTCGGCAGATTCACGATCTTTTTCTGTATGGATAACCGCAACAATGCGGTCGCCATGCATCACTTTTTTCATCTGCGGCGGTGGAATGAAATAGCTTTTTTGTGCATCGACTTCCAGGAAGCCAAAGCCTTTTTCCGTGGCTTTTACCACCCCTTCAGCACGTGGCGTCTGGGAATGCAGTTGCTGTTTAAGCTGCGCAAGCAGCGGGTTGTCCTGAAGCATAATTGTCTATTTTCGTGGCTAAAAGAGCGGCTGACAGTTTTACGCGATTCTCTCAGTTGCGGCAAGCGCTCTTTCAGTAAGTGGATCGGTTAATAAGTCTCGCCCAGCGCGATTTTCAAGCGATTCAACCATCCGCACAATCCGCTCCAGGCCAGCAGGTTAATCGCTTGTTCAGAAGAGATGCCCTGATCGAACAAAGGGGTTAACAGCGCGGCGCTAAAACGGTCGGGCGCTCGGGTTAGCCATTGTACCGCCTGCAGGGTGACGCGCTCAACCGGATGTCGCTGTTCCCAGCGCTGTAATTCACGTTCCTCCTGGCGAAGCAGGGCGATAACATTGGCTAATTCATTGGCTGTATGTGCCTGTTCATTAAAGCAGGCCACGCTGCCGTTAATCCGTGAGGTCATTAGCGCCGCCAGTGAAAATGCCTGCACCGGTACTGCGCTGCGCCGGGTACTGGAAATCAGTGTCGTGAATAAATCTAAAATGACCGGTGAATGAAGCAGTAATGGCACCAACGCTTGCAGTTCAGCGGGAAAATGTCTGGCCTTCGTCTCGTCCTGAGCAGGATATTTTTCGATTGGGAATGGCGCAGCGTGCCAGGCAGCGTTTGTTGCACTAAATGGCGAAGCGTGAGCGAATTGCTGTATATCCAGCCCCGGTATTCGGCGTACCGGATGTCCAAACCAGGCCTGAAACAGGGCCACGGTCCGGGCCTGAAAACCGACGAAGCCGATGATTTGATTCATCAAAATACTATCGCTGGTGGTCAGCCCGACCGCATCCAGATGCTGGCGATCGCGTGCGCCTATCACGTCAGGAGAGCTGGCAAGTTGGCGAGCATATTGGGTGATTTGCGCCAGTCTATGGTTACTTTCCCGTGACGAGTCAGGGCCAGGAAGCGGTGTTAACCGCGCGGCATAGTGATTGCACAATCGCTGGACGCCATACACCTGAGCGACGGTAAGCGCCGTACTCATCCGTTCATAGGCGCTGAATGTGTGCATCTGATTCAGGTTTACGTGAACCGGGAAGAGAACCTGGGCAAGTTTACGGGCAGGGGTTAACCAGGATTGAAAAGGCAAAAGGGCGTCATCAGGTATCGCCAGATCCAGTAAAAAGCTGTCGTCGACATGAGCGGCTTCCGGCACCAGCGGCAGAATATCTTGCGGATGCTTGCTGGATTGCGTCTCATGATACCAGTGGCTTTTGCCTTCAATTCGGCGTTGTTCCATGGGCGGTCCTTGGTCTAAAAAGTGGCGACCCGGACACGTCGTCTACTACTACGCCGGATCGTTTGCGCTGCAATATCCTGACGTAAGCAGAAGAGGGGATGAAAGATTGTTCCGTGATAATAAATATCAGAAAAGCATATATGGCGACGGGCAGAGGAGAGTCATGGGCGGGGCAAGACCGCCCATAGAAGACTTACGATTATTTCAGTTCCAGCTCGTTCATTGCCGCGATACTGAAGCCACCATCGACGTGAACGACTTCACCCGAGATGCCGGCAGCGAGATCGGAGCACAAAAATGCTGCGGAGTTACCCACATCTTCAATGGTTACAGTGCGGCGAATCGGCGTAACCGCTTCACAATGCGCCAGCATTTTACGGAAATCTTTAATGCCGGAAGCGGCGAGTGTACGGATAGGACCGGCGGAAATAGCGTTCACACGCACGCCTTCAGGACCCATCGCATTAGCCATATAGCGGACGTTCGCTTCCAGTGAGGCTTTTGCCAGGCCCATCACGTTGTAGTTAGGGATGGCGCGCTCTGCGCCCAGATAGGATAGCGTCAGCAGCGCCGAGCCTGGGTTCAGCATGGAACGGCAGGCTTTTGCCATCGCCACAAAGCTGTAAGCACTGATGTCATGAGCAATTTTAAAGCCTTCGCGGGTGACTGCATTCACATAGTCGCCATCCAGTTGGTCTGCGGGCGCAAAACCAATCGAGTGCACGAAACCGTCGAATTTCGGCCAGGCTTTGCCCAGTTCGGTAAACAGTGCATCAATGCTGGCATCTTCCGCCACATCACACTGCAATACGATGCTGGAACCCAGTTGAGCTGCAAATTCTTCGACGCGGCCTTTTAGTTTGTCATTCTGGTAGGTGAACGCCAGTTCAGCCCCTTCGCGATGCATTGCCTGAGCGATACCCCAGGCGATGGATAGTTTGCTGGCAAGACCCGTTACCAGAATGCGCTTACCGGAAAGAAAACCCATAGCTTTAATCCTTATGGTCATTGCTTATTTTTAGCAATCAATGAGTTATGATCACAATTTGAAGGTGTTTCGAAATGGGGCAGCAATTATATCCCACTCTTTGTGCCTTGTAGAATAGTTATCATCCCTTACTGATAATCACTTTTCATTACACATGAGGGTTATAACACTTTCCCTCGTTAAGTCTCATTCATTCTGCGAAGCGCGGGGGGACGGAGAAAATACAAGGCTTTAAAGGCATCTCAATGGTATTATTAACTGCTAGCTTATGTTTTAAAACATAGCAATGTAGGAACTTTCTTAAAACAAAAAATATGACCGTATTCAGTTCGTTATGATATATTGTTTTTATCGATCAATATTGACACATTGATCGTTATTATTGATTGATTGTGATTAAAAGTGCATTATCAGGAAGTTATGATCAATTGGAGTGGTCTTATGCACTATCATTTCATCGCGGAACCGATGAGAGACACAACTGATACGTTACTGGGTGTTGAGATGAGCGTCCGGTTTGCTTCAGATACGGTTTCGCCGATACATCCAGAGTTCATCATTTCAGCGTGGAATAGCGAACAAAAACGTAATTTCATGCTCGAGCAAATTCGATTAATTGCCGAAAAGCGTAATTGGTTTGAGAGCCACAACCTTTTCTGTACTCTGAACCTCATTGATGAAATGGCGCTGCTGGCAATTGGCGACCCGAGCGTTAAATCGGCGCTACATGCCATGCCTTTTGTCGCACTAGAACTTTCAGAGCGTTTTCTGACGAATACCGTATGTCTGAATAATCTGCTGATTAATTCACTTTGCGACGGTCCAAACGCATTATGGCTGGGCGATCTGGGCTCCGGCAGCATTGGGGCCAGTCCGCTGGTTTGCGGTCGTTTTGATGTTGTGAAGTTGGATCGTGGTTTTTTCCTGGATCAGGCTGAAAAACCGATGTTCCCGGTGCTAATTAAAAACATCCGCGAATATTGCAACCGCATTGCGGTGGAGGGTGTGGAAACCAAACAGCTTATCGACGAAGTAGGCGCGGCTGGTGTTTGGGTGATGCAGGGATCCCTTTTCCCTTCGGTCGCGTTTAGCGAGGTTGATACACTGCTCTTACCAAATGTTTGTCACTGATTGCAAAATTGCCCTCCGGTTGAGGAGGGCTGCATCTGCTAGCGATCTTTACGCCACGCGTCAGCGGTAAGCGCTTCGCCGAAATGACCGGCGATCAGGCGACGGGTCAGCTCATGCAACGGCGAGGCCAGAACATCTGCTGTACTGCCGCGTTCAACCACTTCACCCTGGTGCATGACTAATACCTGATCGCTGATGTGCTTCATCATGCCGATGTGCTGAGTCACATAGATATATGAAATTCCCTGTTTTTCCTGTAATTCCAGCATCAGATTGATGAGCTGCGAACGCATCGACATGTCCAGAGAGGCCAGGGCTTCGTCGGCGATAATGACTTTGGGTCGCAAAATGAGCGCTCGGGCAAGGCCCAGACGCTGTTTTTGTCCCGGAGCCAGCATATGCGGGTAATAACTCACATGGTCAGGCAACAGACCGACCATGCGCATGGTCTCGATGATCTGTTTGCGGCGCTGTTCAGGCTCGAGGTCGGTGTTCAGACGTAGCGGAAAATCGAGGATCTGCGAAATACGTTGCCGTGGGTTAAGCGACGTTGACGGATCCTGGAAAATCATACGGATACGCTGACTACGGAATGAATAATCACCATATTTTAACGGGTGATCGTCAATCAGCAGCTCACCGCTGGTGGGCTCAATCATACCGGCCAGCATCTTCGCCAGCGTAGATTTACCGGAACCATTTTCACCTATGACGGCGAGCGTCTGACGCTCGCGCAGGGTAAAGCTCAGCGGCTTAACGGCCTCAACGGTCTGACGGCGGAATAATCCCGTCCGGTAGCGAAAGGTTTTGCTCAGATTACGAACTTCGAGCAGGGTTTCTACCATCTCACTCTCTCTCCATGTTCAACGGGAAATGACAGGCGTAGAGATGATTCTTTGCTCCGGTCAGTCTTGGGGTTTCGATACATTCGCGCTGAGCATAAGGGCAGCGCGGCCCCAGACGACAGCCGATAGGTAATTGTTCCAGCAATGGAATGGCTCCTGGCATGGTATTCAGGCGGCTTTTGTGCGGCATTGCGCTACCAAAATCAGGAATGGCGCGAATCAACGCTTGGGTATAAGGATGATGCGGAATAGTCACCAGCTCTTTACTGGGCGCAGTTTCCACCGTTTGCCCACAGTACATCACGTTAATTTTGTCAGCCCACTGGCTGAGCATTTGCAGGTCATGGCTGATCAACAAAATGGTGGTATTGCTGTTTTGGTTCAGCCGGGTCAGCAGGCGGAAAATTTGCGCCTGAGTGGTTGGCTCCATCGCGTTCGTTGGTTCGTCGGCAATCAGTAAACGCGGCTGATTAGCCAGGGCGATTGCGATCATCACCTTCTGGCATTCGCCGTCGGTCAGTTCATACGGGAAGCTGCGCATCGCATCTTTATGATCTTTTATCCCGACGCGGTGCAGGAGTTCAATCGCGCGGCGTTTACGCCAGCCGATGCGCTGCCACCAGCGGCCTTTATAAGTCCATGCCGGAATATTTTGCATCAGTTGTCGTCCAATGCGCTCAGACGGATCGAGACACGATTGCGGTTCCTGAAAGATCATGGAAACGTTATGGCCGACCAGCTTGCGTCGTTCACGCGCGGAAAGGCGCAACAGATCGATATCATCAAAGCGCATGCGGTCTGCGGTTACGCGCCAGTTATCTTTAGCGACGCCGCAAATGGCCTTGGCGATCAGGCTCTTGCCCGATCCAGACTCGCCAACCAGTCCGCGGATTTCACCTTCATTGAGGGTCATACTGACGCGGTCAACCGCCTTCACCCAGTCGTCGCCGGTTCTGAATTCAATGGTCAGGTTGCGGATATCCAGTAATGGCATTATTCCACCCCCGCAATAATTGCCCGGCGCACGCCATCACCCAGCAGGTTAACCAGCAGCACGCTTATCATAATCGCCGCACCTGGCAGCATAACCGTCCACGGTGCGACATAAATCAGCTCCAGCGCGTCGCCAAGCATGGCTCCCCATTCTGGTGACGGCAACTGTGCGCCAAGGTCGAGAAAACCCAGCGCGGCGATGTCCAGAATCGCCATCGACAGCGCACGGGTGATTTCAGTGATAAGTCCGGCGGTAATATTGGGCAGAACGGCAAACCACAGGATATTGAGCGTGGTTGCGCCGTCCAGGCGAGCGGCGATAACGTACTCTTTTTCCAGCTCGTCATGCACCATGCTGTAGACGGAGCGTACCATGCGCGGCAGCAGCGCCAGCCAGACGGCAAACATCGCGTGTGTCAGATGCGGTCCGGCAAAGGCCACCACAATAATCGCCAACAGCAGCGAAGGGATCGAGAGTAGGGTGTCCAGAATGTGGTTCAGCACCGCGGAGCGCAAACCGTGCGTTGCGCCGGCAACCACGCCCAGTAACAGGCCACATAGTGTGGCGGCGAGGGTGACGACAAACGCGCCGCCAACGGTCGGGGCCGCGCCGCTGAGCAGGCGACTTAGCACGTCACGCCCGAGATCGTCAGTTCCGAGGAAAAATGAGACTTCGCCATAGCGCGACCATGACGGCGGTAAAAGCTGATAGCCGAGGAATTGCTGGTCGATGCCATAAGGGGCAAACCAACCACCAAAAATACACAGAATCGCCAATCCTGCGCAGCCATACAGACCGATCATCGCAGTCGCATCGCCGTAAAAATTGCGCCATGCGGTGCGCAGCGTACCCGGCGGGCGCTTTTCGCTGTATACGCTATCGTAAGGCATACCATTCCTTATGTTTCAGAGGGTTAGCCATAGCACCCAAAATATCAGAGATGACGTTAACGATGATAACCAGTGAGCCAATCACCATGACGCCCGCCGAAATTGCCGCGTAATCCTGCTGGCGAATTGCGTTAATCAGCCAACGGCCAAGACCTGGCCAGCTAAAGACCATCTCGGTGATCATCGCCAGCGTCAGCATGGTGGAAAACTGTAAGCCCAGACGCGGGATCACCGGCGGAAGAGCGTTGTGCAGAACGTGACGGCGCAGAATGGTTAAGCGTGACAGACCGCGCGTGGCGGCCGCTTTAACATAGTTTTGATCAAAGACCTCGATGGTGCTGATTCGCATCAGGCGAATAACTTCCGTGGTAGGGGCGACGGAAAGCGTCAACACCGGAAGCACCATGTGACGGATTGCGCTGACCAGCATTTCATCGCGCCAGGGCGAGTCGGAGATCCACGCATCAATAATGGCAAATCCGGTAACGGGCTTCACTTCATAGAGAAGATCAAAGCGTCCCGAAACGGGAAGCCAGCCGAGAGTCAGTGAGAAGAGCAACGTCAGCAACAGCGCCAGCCAAAAAACCGGAATGGAAAAGCCCATCAACGCTAAGGCGCTGATGCAGCGGTCCTGCCACTTGTTCCGCGTGATGCCTGCCAGCATACCAACGGGGATCCCAACCATCAGCGCAAAACCAAAGGCCAGAATGCACAGTTCCATCGTCGCCGGGAACACCTCCTTCAACTGTTCTGAAATCAACTGACCGTTAATACTGGATACACCAAAATCCCAGTGAATGAGGCCATTGAACCAGAATACCCAGGCGTTCCACAGCGATGCGCCCTGTAACGGCGCATGAGGTGTGAAGTAGCTCAGGCTGAATCCAATAAAGGTCAGGAAGAAGAGGGTGACCAGCAGCAATAAAAAACGACGCAGGGTGAAGATAATCATGGCTTTTTCACCTCATCTTTCTTTTCCCTGGAAACCCCGGCAAAAGATGCATTGCCGAACGGACTCAGCACCAGTCCTTTGATATCGTAACGATAAGCCTGTAGACGCAGTGAAGAGGCCAGCGGCAGGATCGGTAACTCTTTCGCGAGAATATTTTGCGCTTCGTCATAGGCATCAATTCGCGATGAGAGTTGCTGCGAAGAGAGGGCCTTGCGCAGAACGCTGTCAAATTCCGGATTACACCAGTGGGCGAAGTTAGTCTGCGAGTTGATGGCGGCGCAGCTTAGCAACGGTCGGAAAAAACTGTCAGGATCGTTACTGTCCGTCGCCCAACCGGATAACGTTAGATCATGGTTCATATCCATTAATCGCGCCTCCTGAAAACGACCTTCTACCGGAATGATTTTAACTTTTACACCCACCTGAGCCATGTCAGCCTGAATCAGCTCGGCGGTTTTCAGTGGACTGGGGTTCCAGGCCTGAGAACTGGTGGGTACCCAAAGCTGTAATGTCAGGTTCTCCAGCCCCAATGCTTTTAATTGCTCGCGCGATTTTGCCGGATTGTACTCTGTAATTTTAGCTTCGTTGTCATAAGCCCACGAGGCGCGAGGCAAAATAGATGCTGCGGTTTCCGCCGTCCCGTAGTAGATGGACTGCATCAGCCGTTGGTTATTAATGGCCAGCGCCAGCGCATGCCGCACGGCGGGATTATTCATCGGTGGTTTATTGGTATTGAATGCCAGATAGGCGATGTTCATCCCCGGGCGCAGGGTTAGACGCAGGCGCGGGTCATCACGCAAAATGCTGAGCTGACTGGCGGCAGGCCAGGCCAGAACATCACACTCACCGGTCAGGAGTTTCGATAGACGTCCGGTGCCGCCAGAGCCGAGGTCCACAACCACCTGCGGCATCAGAGGAGTACCACGCCAGAATTTTTCATGGCGCTGCAGTCGAACATATTGCCCTGCGCGATTCTCCGAAAGCTGGTACGGTCCGGTGCCGACGGGTTGTCTGTCGAGCAGCTCCTGACGATCCTGTTTTGCCAATTTAGCCGCATATTCTGCTGACATCACGGAGGCATAGTGCGTGGCAAGGTGCCACATGAAGGAGGCATCGGGCTGAGTTAAGCGGAACTCAACGGTGTTGTTGTCCAGCTTGCGTACGCTTTGGACGTTATCGGCGAACTGTAGGCTGTCGAAGTAGGGGAAACTGCTACCGTTTACATTGTGCCACGGATGCTGGCGATCAAAGATGCGCTCGAAGGTAAACACCACGTCGTCTGCATTCAGTTTGCGGGTGGGGGTGAACCAGGCCGTCTTCTGAAACTGGACGTCACGACGCAGATGGAAGCGGTAGGTTGCGCCGTTATCCAGCACCTCCCAGCTTTCAGCCAGCTCAGGCACCAGTCGATAGGTGTACGGATCGACATCGAGTAGTCGGTCATACAGCTGGGCTGCCAGGGTGTCGACGATAAGACCGCTGCTCGCTTTTTGCGGGTTGAACGTATTGACCTGCCCGCTAACGCAATAGACAAAGCCGCTGTCACGAATATCAGCATGCGAAGCCTGTTCAGGCGCGGCAGCAGCCTGACCACTCAGAAATCCAGCCATCACGATCAGAGATGATAAAACCAGGCGCATAATTTTAAAGGATTATAAATAAAGAGGCTATCTTACTAATATTTAATGACATTTGCCATTACCGTTTGTGTTTGGGAGTAACAGGCTCGATAAGCGCGAGTTCAACACCGCGACATGGTCAAAATTCATACCTGCTATCCACTTTGAATTTACTCTGTTAACTATCTTAGCATTTTCATGACCCATCTGACTCGTTAAAACGCGGGATTCGCTGGCTGACAGAAAAATGTGAGGGGGACGTGGGGGAAAGTGACCATGACCGCCGGGAGAGAGCATCAGCAATATCGCGGGGAAAGTGAAATATAAAAATAATCTCATAATGGTTCTATGGATAATTTCATTCGTTCTCCATTTCGATAGGGTTGAGATGTTAAGTTTGGTTGCTATTTATTCATGCTGAGCGTTAGATAATTCTTAAATGATAAAGAGTAATGAATCATAACGTTGGTAAAATATAAGCGAGGCGACGTAGGTAGATGAACACAGGAAAAACAGTTGCATAGGGATTTATTAACGTCTCGCTTCTGAGTGGTATCTCGTTACTCAATAAAATTGTCTGGCCTGTTAAGGTTTTTTTATGTATCTCATTGATATATATTGATATAAAAGTCATGAGTTAAGCAGGGATTAATCTCATAAAATACTCGAAAGCGCGATGCGGTGATTAGTGTATCGGTAGAGGTGATATTACGCGAAATATTAAATTGCGGTGAATTACAAAGGTCATGCCACTCATTTTGGTCTACGCTTAATAATCTTTGTGATAAAAAATGAGAGGTATTTAAATGGCTGACTTAAACAATGAAAAAAAGACCATCAATAAAACTCATTCTGCGCGTTTTCCGGCACCGCCTTTTCCACAGCAGAAGCAACCCTTCCCAGGGCTGGCCGGAAAAATGCAACCGCGTCCCGATCATGGGGAGGAGAGCTATCAGGGAAGCGGTCGATTGAATGGGCGCAAGGTATTAATTACCGGGGGGGATTCAGGGATTGGCCGTGCTGTTGCCATTGCTTATGCCCGTGAAGGCGCTGATGTTGCGATCAACTATTTACCTGATGAAGAAGACGATGCGCGTGAAGTGGTCGACTTGATAAAAAAAGCAGGCAGAAATGTCGTGGCTATCCCCGGAGATATTCGAGATGAAACTTTTTGCGGCCAACTGGTTAAACAGGCGGTAAAAGGGCTGGGTGGGTTGGATATCCTCGTCAATAATGCGGGTCGTCAGCAATTTTGCGAGTCTATTGAGGCGCTCACCACAGAAGATTTCGATGCCACATTCAAGACTAATGTCTACGCTATGTTTTGGATCACCAAAGCGGCTATCCCCCATCTTTCACGAGACAGCGTGATAATTAATACCTCCTCGGTACAGGCTTATGAGCCTAGTGAAATCCTGCTTGACTATGCTCAGACCAAAGCGGCGATCGTGGCATTTACTAAATCGCTGGCGAAACAGCTGGCACCGAAAGGGATACGGGTTAATGCCGTAGCGCCAGGCCCATACTGGACTGTACTGCAATGCTGTGGCGGTCAGCCACAGGAAAAAGTGGAGAAGTTTGGGGCAAATGCACCGCTGGGTCGTCCGGGTCAACCAGTGGAAATTGCGCCGCTTTATGTCACTTTGGCCGCTGAAGAGAACAGTTATACATCCGGCCAGGTTTGGTGCTCTGATGGGGGGACAGGGACCCTCTGACGTTTATGCTCCGTGAGTCGAAAAGTCAGAGGGGAAAGTGACTTTAATGGACGAGTGCTGACAATAAAGCGTCAAACCCTCCAATATAACGTTGGCAGAGGCGCGCTAAATCTGGTGTTTCTTAAGCAACGCGCGTAGCTGATGGTAAGTCAGACCCAGTAATTCAGCGGCTTTTTTCTGATTAAATTTTGCCTGCTGCAAACTGGTTTGTAGAAAGTCTTTCTCTTGTTGCTGCTGGAATTCACGCAGATCCAGCGGTAATGCTACAGATGTCTGCTTTGGTGGTGCTGCCTGTGGCTGCGCAACATGGCGGCGGAAGGGGTCAATGATGATCTCATCCAGCGGGTAATCGCTGGTACCGTGCCGGTAAACGGAGCGCTCCACGACGTTTTTCAGTTCACGAATATTACCCGGCCAACGGTAATGGAGGAGGGTTTCTCTGGCCTCGGCGCTAAATCCCGGAAAAAGCGGTAACCCGATCTCGCGGCACATCTGAATGGCAAAGTGTTCGGCCATTAACATGATGTCGCTTTGACGCTCGCGTAGTGGGGGAAGTTGCACCACGTCAAAGGCCAGACGATCCAGCAGGTCTGCGCGGAAAGTGCCTTCGCTGACCATACGTGGCAGGTCGGCATTGGTCGCGCAGACCAGTCGCACGTTAACCTGCAAGGGCTGGCTGCCGCCGACGCGTTCCAGCTCGCCATACTCAATTACGCGCAGCAGTTTTTCCTGTACCAGCATTGGCGCTGTCGCCAGTTCATCAAGAAACAGCGTGCCACCGTCGGCGCGTTCGAAACGTCCTGGATGGCGTTTTTGCGCACCAGTAAACGCACCAGCTTCGTGACCAAACAGTTCGGAATCAAGTAAGTTCTCGTTGAGAGCTGCGCAGTTAAGCGAAATAAATGGGCCCTGCCAACGGCTGGAGAGGTAGTGCAGGCGGTTGGCAATAAGCTCTTTCCCCGTACCTCGCTCACCGATAACCAGTACAGGTTTATCCAGCGGCGCCAGATGAGAAACCTGTTCCAGCACTTCAATAAAGCTGTTCGCTTCGCCCAGAATATTGTCTTTGTATCCTGCCATGATGAAATTCACCACTTGTTAGTGTTATTCACCAATTTACCCTAATTCTCCCGTCAGGTAAAATTGGATATTTACATTAAAATCAATTAGTTAAAAAGTTGGCACGCCAAGTGCATTACGAAAACAGCAGGGCATAGCCCGATATCAGAACAGTAAGTGAGGATTACATTATGGGTATTTTTTCTCGTTTTGCCGACATCGTGAACGCCAACATTAATGCGTTGCTGGAAAAGGCTGAAGATCCGCAGAAGCTGGTGCGGTTAATGATCCAGGAAATGGAAGATACGCTGGTTGAGGTGCGCTCAAACTCCGCACGCGCTCTGGCAGAAAAGAAACAATTATCTCGCCGTATCGAACTGGCCAGCGCACAACAGGCAAAGTGGCAAGAAAAAGCCGAGCTGGCGCTGCGTAAAGAGAAAGAAGATTTGGCGCGTTCTGCTTTAATCGAAAAACAGAAACTGACTGATCTGATTGCTTCTCTGGAGCATGAGGTGACGCTGGTTGACGATACGCTGGCGCGAATGAAAAAAGAGATCGGTGAGCTGGAAAATAAACTCAGTGAAACCCGTGCTCGTCAGCAGGCATTGATGCTGCGCCATCAGGCTGCGAGCTCTTCGCGTGATGTTCGTCGTCAACTGGACAGCGGTAAGCTGGATGAAGCGATGGCACGCTTTGAATCTTTCGAGCGTCGTATCGATCAGATGGAAGCTGAGGCCGAAAGCCATAACTTCGGTAAACAGCAGTCTCTGGATCAGCAATTTGCTGACCTGAAAGCAGATGATGAAATCAGCGAGCAACTGGCGCAACTTAAAGCCAAAATGCAGCAAGATAAGCAATAATAACATCTGGCGGCGCCCGAACGCGCCGCCGCTCATCACCTGTAAGGAGTACTCATGAGCGCGCTATTTCTGGCTATCCCATTAACCATCTTTGTGCTGTTCGTTTTACCGATTTGGCTCTGGCTGCATTACAGCAACCGTTCCAGTCGTGGCGAACTGGCTGAAAGTGAACAGCAACGTCTGGTAGAACTCAACGATGACGCACAGCGGATGCGCGAGCGCATTCAGGCGCTGGAAGACATCCTTGATGCTGAACATCCAAACTGGAGGGACCGCTAATGGGAGGCGTTAATCTGAACAAAAAACTGTGGCGTATTCCGCAACAGGGCATGGTGAAGGGGGTTTGCGCAGGTATTGCGCATTACCTCGATGTGCCTGTGAAGCTGGTACGGATCCTGGTGGTGTTGTCCGTCTTTTTTGGTCTGGCCTTTTTCACCTTCGTCGCTTACATCGTGCTGACGTTTGTGTTGGACCCGATGCCGGACAATGTGGTTTCCGGTGAGCAGCAGCCATCAAGCGGCGAGCTGTTGGATGCCGTCGATCGCGAGCTGGCGGCAAGTGAAAAGCGTTTGCGTGAAATGGAGCGTTATGTCACGTCTGATACCTTTTCATTGCGCAGCCGTTTCCGCCAATTGTGAGGATAGAAATGAACAATCGCTGGCAACGTGCCGGGCAAAGGGTTAAGCCGGGCTTTAAAATAGCAGGTAAGCTGGTGCTTTTAACTGCGCTTCGTTACGGCCCGGCGGGGGTAGCAGGGTGGGCGGTGAAGTCCGTCGCTCGACGCCCGCTTAAAATGCTGCTGGCGTTGGTCCTGGAGCCGGTTTTGAGTCGGGCAGCGGCAAAATTATCGAAACGCTATTCAGGTAATCAACCCTGATATCCGAATCAGCAAAAGCAAGCAACAATTAATCAACATTCCCTCTGTTAATTTGCGGCAGCTCACAAATACGATTTTTTGGCTGCCGAAATTCTTTTATTATCCCCCTCCTGGCCACCTCAGCCGATTGACAGCTTATTTCCCGCAGAGTAGTCTCTTGACTCATGGGACCGCTACCACGAGAATTGAAGGTGAACCAAAAAATCCAAAAATGCCTGGCAGAAGTTTATGGTGATACGTTTACTTCATGCCACTATGAAGCGCTGATTGCACGTTTAGAGAAATCACAGGGATTAATTAAAAAAATCCGTAAAGTGCATTGGGACGAGGGCGATGTGGTTCTTATTACCTACGCCGATCAATTCCACGGGGCAGGCAAAAAACCATTGCCGATGTTTAATCAGTTTTATAATGAATGGCTTAAGTCGACATTTTCTCATGTGCATCTGTTGCCGTTTTATCCGTGGTCATCGGATGATGGTTTTTCCGTAATTAATTACCATCAGGTTGCTGAAGAAACCGGTGACTGGAATGATATTAAGCAATTGGGTAAATCCAGTCGACTGATGTTTGATTTTGTTTGTAACCATATGTCAGCGAAAAGCGAATGGTTTAATAACTATTTGCAACAGCTTGACGGTTATGAAGATTTCTTTATTGCGATGGATCCTGATACGGACCTGAGCAACGTAACGCGTCCACGCGCATTACCGTTACTGACGCCTTTTACGCTGAAAGATAACACTGTACGCTATTTATGGACGACGTTCAGCGACGACCAGATCGATCTCAACTATGCCAACCCGATAGTGTTACTGGCGATGGTCGATGTGCTATTGAGTTATCTTGAGCAGGGCGCCGATTATGTCCGCCTGGATGCGGTTGGCTTTATGTGGAAAGAGCCTGGAACGACCTGTATTCACCTGGAAAAAACGCATCAGCTTATCAAACTATTTCGCGCTATTGCTGACTGCGCGGCGCCTGGTACGGCGATTATTACCGAAACAAACGTTCCGCATAAGGATAATGTGTCCTACTACGGAAATGGCCGTGATGAAGCGCATATGGTGTACCAGTTCTCGTTACCGCCGCTGGTGCTGCATGCGGTACAACGCCAGGATACCTCAACCTTGTGCCAGTGGGCGCAATCACTGGAACTGCCGTCCAGTGAGACCACCTGGTTTAATTTCCTCGCATCGCATGACGGCATTGGTCTCAACCCATTACGTGGTTTGTTACCTGAAGACGAGATCGTGCGCCTGGTGACGGAATTACAACAGGAAGGCGCGCTGGTTAACTGGAAAAATAACCCTGATGGTAGTCGCAGTCCGTATGAAATTAACGTGACATATATGGACGCACTAACGCCAGGCAATTGTAGTGATGCCGAACGTTTTTCCCGCTTTATTCTCGCACATGCCATTTTGCTGAGTTTTCCGGGTGTACCTGCGGTTTACATTCAAAGCATTCTTGGGTCACGCAATGATTATAAAGGTGTCGAGGCGCTAGGTTATAACCGCGCGATCAACCGCAAAAAATATCAAATAAGCCAAATCGAAACGGAGCTGGCAGATGAAACCAGTTTGCGCCACGCTATTTATCATGAATTATCCCGATTAATTGTAATACGTCGTAGTAATAAAGCATTTCACCCTGATAGTGATTTTCAGATTAGCTGTGTTACACCGGCTGTAATGCAAATTAAACGTACGGCGGAAACAGGCGAAAAAATTACCGGATTATTTAATGTCAGCGGTCATACGCAAACCATTAGTATTGATGTTGAAAATGGATTTGATTTGATTAGCGGTAAAACTATTTCAGGTAAAGAATTAACGTTGAACGCCTGGCAGGTCATGTGGGTTAAGTAATAAAAAGGAACATTTCATGCTTAAAACTAAAATTGTGCTGATTTCAGCACTGGTTTCCTGCGCCCTGGTTTCCGGGTGTAAGGATGATAAAAAGTCCTCTGTTGCGATTGAATTTATGCACTCTTCTGTTGAACAGGAGCGGCAGGCGGTTATTGCAAAACTGATTGAGCGTTTTGAAAAAGAGAACCCGGGGATCAGTGTCAAACAGGTTCCTGTAGAAGAAGATGCCTACAACACCAAGGTCATTACCCTGGCGCGGAGCGGTTCACTGCCTGAAGTCATTGAAACCAGCCATGACTACGCGAAAGTTATGGATAAAGAATCACTTATCGATCGTAAAGCCGTAGCGCAGGTCATCAACGCCGTAGGTGAAGGTACTTTTTATGATGGCGTGCTGCGTATTGTGCGTACTGAAGACGGTACTGCCTGGACCGGGGTTCCGGTTAGCGCCTGGATTGGCGGGATCTGGTATCGCAAAGATGTGCTGGCAAAAGCTGGGCTGGAAGAGCCAAAAGACTGGCAACAACTGCTGAGCGTGGCGCAGAAGCTAAACAATCCTGGTAGTAAGAAATATGGTATTGCGCTGCCCACGGCGGAAAGCGTTTTGACCGAACAGTCATTTTCCCAGTTCGCGCTCTCAAACCAGGCCAACGTTTTTGATGCGCAAGGAAAGATAACGCTCAACACACCTGAAATGGCGCAGGCGCTGCAGTATTACCGCCAATTGGCAATGAACACCATGCCGGGCTCAAACGACATCATGGAAGTCAAAGACGCGTTCATGAACGGCACGGCGCCGATGGCGATTTATTCCACCTATATCCTCCCGGCGGTGATTAAAGAGGGTGACCCTAAAAATGTGGGCTTTATGGTGCCGACGGAAAAAAACTCCGCTGTTTACGGCATGCTGACGTCGTTAACCATTACCGCGGGTCAAAAGTCTGAAGAGACAGAAGCGGCAGAGAAATTTGTCACCTTTATGGAGCAGGCCGACAACATCGCGGACTGGGTCATGATGTCGCCAGGGGCGGCGCTGCCGGTCAACAAAGCAGTGGTGAATACCCCGACGTGGAAAGATAACACTGTCATCAAAGCGCTGGGTGAATTACCCGATCAGCTGATTGCCGAACTGCCGAATATCCAGGTGTTTGGTGCCGTCGGCGATAAGAACTTCACCCGCATGGGCGACGTCACAGGCTCCGGTGTTGTGAGCTCAATGGTGCACAACGTGACGGTAGGCAAAGCCGACCTCGTCACCACGATTGAAGCGAGCCAGAAAAAACTGGATGACCTCGTTGAACAGCGCTAATGGGGAAATGGAAAGCCGTGATGAATAAGTTCTTTTCAGGTCGATCTGATATGCCATTCGCCATGCTGCTGCTGGCGCCCAGCTTGCTGTTGCTGGGCGGTTTAGTGGCGTGGCCGATGATATCTAACATCGAAATCAGCTTTATGCGACTGCCGCTGAATCCGCAAATTGAGTCTACGTTTGTCGGGTTGAGCAACTATATCCGTATCTTATCCGATCCCGGATTCTGGCATTCGCTGTGGATGACGGTCTGGTATACCGCGCTGGTTGTGGCAGGAAGCACGGTACTGGGGCTGGGCGTAGCGATGTTTTTTAACCGTGAGTTTCGTCTGCGGAAAACGGCGCGCTCACTGGTCATCCTCTCTTACGTGACGCCATCAATTTCGCTGGTGTTTGCCTGGAAATACATGTTCAACAACGGCTACGGCATTGTGAACTACCTCGGCGTGGATCTGTTGCATCTCTACGATCAGGCACCGCTGTGGTTCGACAATCCCGGCAGCAGCTTCGCGCTGGTCGTGCTGTTCGCCATCTGGCGCTACTTCCCGTATGCCTTTATCTCGTTTCTGGCGATTTTACAGACGATTGATAAATCGTTGTATGAGGCGGCAGAAATGGACGGCGCGAATGCCTGGCAACGGTTTCGTATCGTCACGCTGCCAGCGATTATGCCGGTGCTGGCAACCGTGGTCACACTGCGCACGATCTGGATGTTTTACATGTTCGCCGATGTTTATCTGCTGACCACTAAAGTCGATATTCTCGGGGTCTATCTCTATAAAACAGCGTTTGCATTTAACGACTTAGGCAAAGCGGCCGCTATTTCTGTCGTCCTCTTCGTCATTATTTTCGCTGTTATCCTGCTGACCAGAAAACGGGTGAACCTCAATGGCAACAAATAAGCGCACACTTGGCCGCATCGGCTTTTACTGTGGATTAATTGTCTTCCTGGGCATCACGCTATTCCCATTTTTTGTGATGCTGATGACCTCATTTAAAAGCGCCAAAGAGGCGATCTCGCTGCATCCGACGTTGTTACCGCAGCAATGGACGCTGGAACATTACATCGACATCTTCAACCCGATGATTTTCCCGTTTGTTGACTACTTCCGTAATAGCCTGGTGGTATCGGTCACTTCTTCGATGGTGGCGGTGTTTCTCGGCGTGCTCGGGGCGTATGCGCTTTCCCGCCTGCGTTTTAAAGGGCGAATGACCATCAATGCCAGCTTTTACACGGTGTACATGTTTTCGGGGATCCTGCTGGTGGTGCCGCTATTCAAAATCATTACGGCACTTGGCATCTATGACACCGAAATGGCGTTGATTATCACCATGGTCACCCAGACGCTGCCGACCGCGGTGTTCATGCTGAAAAGCTACTTCGACACCATTCCGGATGAAATAGAAGAAGCCGCGATGATGGATGGATTGAACCGTCTGCAGATCATCTTTCGCATTACCGTGCCGTTGGCGATGTCCGGTCTGGTTTCGGTCTTTGTGTACTGCTTTATGGTGGCGTGGAATGACTATCTGTTTGCCTCGATTTTCCTCTCCAGCGCCAGCAATTTTACCTTACCGGTCGGTCTGAACGCGCTGTTCAGTACGCCTGACTATATCTGGGGACGCATGATGGCGGCATCGTTAGTCACCGCATTGCCGGTCGTCATTATGTATGCGCTTTCCGAACGTTTTATTAAAAGTGGTTTGACCGCAGGCGGCGTGAAAGGCTAAGCGGCCAGTTTAATTAAGGAGTTGTAAATGAAGAAGTTAGTTGCCACAGAACCGCGTGTTGCGGCGCTGGTGGAATATGAAGACAGAGCTGTATCCGCCAATGAAGTGAAAGTTCGCGTTCGCTTTGGTGCGCCAAAACATGGCACGGAAGTGGTCGATTTTCGCGCTGCCAGTCCGTTTATTGACGAAGATTTTAACGGCGAATGGCAAATGTTCATGCCGCGTCCGGAAGGGGCGCCGCGCGGGATTGAATTCGGCAAGTTCCAGCTTGGCAACATGGTGGTGGGCGATGTTATTGAGTGTGGCAGCGATGTGACCGAATACGCCGTTGGCGATTCAGTCTGCGGCTACGGCCCACTGGCAGAAACGGTTTTCTTTAATGCGGTAAACAACTACAAACTGCGCAAAATGCCGGAAGGTAGTTCGTGGAAAAATGCCGTGTGCTATGACCCGGCACAGTTCGCCATGAGTGGCGTGCGCGACGCCAATGTGCGTGTCGGCGACTTTGTTGTCATCGTCGGCTTAGGGGCGATTGGCCAGATTGCCGTCCAACTGGCTAAGAAAGCGGGAGCCTCGGTGGTCATTGGCGTGGATCCGATTGCCCATCGTTGCGATATCGCGCGTCGTCATGGCGCGGATTTCTGTCTGAATCCTATTGGCACCGATGTCGGCATGGAAATTAAGAAGCTGACCGGCAAGCAGGGCGCGGATGTGATTATCGAAACCAGCGGCTATGCGGATGCGTTGCAATCGGCGTTACGCGGCCTGGCCTATGGTGGAACCATCTCCTATGTTGCTTTCGCGAAACCTTTTGCAGAAGGCTTCAACCTGGGGCGTGAAGCGCACTTCAACAACGCCAAAATTGTCTTCTCCCGTGCCTGCAGTGAGCCAAATCCGGATTATCCGCGCTGGAGCCGCAAGCGTATTGAGGAGACCTGTTGGGAACTGTTGATGAACGGTTACCTGAACTGTGAAGAACTTATTGACCCGGTAGTGACATTTGCCAGCAGCCCGGAAAGCTATATGCAGTATGTCGATCGCCATCCGGAAAAGAGCATCAAAATGGGCGTGACGTTTTAATTAAGGAATGCAGAAGATGAAAATTGGAACACAGAACCAGGTTTTTTTTCCGGAAAATATTCTCGAGAAATTCCGTTACATCAAAGAGATGGGGTTTGACGGTTTTGAAATTGACGGCAAGCTGCTGGTTAACAACCTGGCAGAAGTGAAAGCAGCAATCAAAGAAACAGGCCTGCCCGTCACCACCGCCTGTGGAGGATATGACGGTTGGATCGGTGATTTTATCGAAGAGCGTCGTTTGAATGGCTTACAGCAGATTACCCACATTCTCGAAGCGCTGGCCGAAGTCGGTGGGCAGGGCATTATTGTACCCGCTGCATGGGGCATGTTTACCTTCCGCTTACCGCCGATGACCTCTCCGCGCAGCCTGGCAGGCGATCGTAAAGCAGTAAGTGATTCATTGATTTATCTCGATAAAGTTGCCGAGCGTACGGGGACGGTGGTGTATCTGGAGCCGCTTAATCGCTATCAGGATCATATGATCAACACCCTGGCGGATGCCCGTCGCTATATCGTGGAAAACAACCTGAAGCATGTGCAAATCATTGGTGATTTTTACCATATGAATATCGAAGAAGACGATATGGCTCAGGCGCTGCATGACAATCGCGATCTGCTGGGACACGTCCATATTGCGGATAACCATCGTTATCAGCCGGGGAGCGGTACGCTGGATTTCACTGCGCTGTTTGATCAGTTGCGTGAAGATAATTATCAGGGTTACGTCGTGTACGAAGGGCGTGTACGGGCAGAGAACCTGCCGGAAGCGTACCGTCAGTCACTGGCCTGGCTGCGTACCTGCTAAGAGGATTTCTGTGAAAAGTGCACTGACAAGCTCTCCGCTACGCATCGCCATTATCGGCGCCGGGCAGGTGGCGGATAAAGTTCACGCTTCGTACTACTGCACCCGCAACGATCTGGAACTGGTGGCTGTCTGTGACAGCCGCCTGTCACAGGCGCAGGCGTTGGCAGAGAAATACGGCAATCCGCAGGTTTGGGACGATCCTCAGACGATGCTACGCGAGGCTAAGCCAGATATCGTCAGCATCTGTTCACCCAATCGTTTTCATTATGAACACACTATGTTGGCGCTGAACGCCGGATGCCATGTGATGTGTGAGAAACCTCCGGCGATGACGCCAGCCGAGGCGCTGGAAATGTGTAACACGGCGCGTCGAAGGGGGAAAGTTCTGGCTTATGATTTTCATCATCGTTTCGCACTGGATACGCAGCTGCTTCGTGAGCAGGTGATGGCCGGCGTGCTGGGTGAAATCTATGTCACCAATGTCCGCGCTTTGCGCCGCTGCGGCGTGCCCGGCTGGGGGGTATTTACCAACAAAGAACTGCAGGGCGGCGGGCCGCTGATTGATCTCGGCATCCATATGCTTGATGCCGCCATGTATGTGCTGGGGTTTCCGGCAGTAAAGCGTGTTAACGCACACAGTTATCAACGCATTGGCACGCGTAAAAACAGCGGCCAGTTTGGGAAATGGGATCCCGAGACGTATACCGTGGAGGATTCTCTGTTCGGGACGATTGAATTTCATAACGGCGGTATCCTGCGACTGGAAACCTCTTTCGCGCTGAATATCCCGGAACAATCGATTATGAACGTTAATTTCTGCGGCGATCTGGCTGGGGCGACGTTATTCCCGGCCCAGGTTTATACCGATCGTGAGGGGACGCTTGACGTACTGCTTCAGCGCGAAATGGCCGATGACAATCGTCATTATCGCAGCATGGAAGCTTTTGTGAATCATGTCCAGGGCGAGCCTGTCACTATTGCTGACGCAGAGCAAGGCGTCGTTATTCAACAACTGGTTGCCGCACTGTATCAATCGGCTGAAACAGGGACCTACGTAGACTTATGACGAGGCCAGTAATGCTAACTGAACCGGCTTTTTGCCCACACAACCTGAATAAATATGCGTCACTCATGACGACCGGTAACGGTTATATGGGGATTCGCGCCAGCCACGAGGAAGCCTACACCTTACAAACTCGCGGCATGTACCTTGCTGGACTGTATCACCGGGCAGGGAAAGGCGAGATTAATGAACTGGTTAATCTGCCTGATGTGGTGGGGGTGGAGATTTCACTCAATGGTGAGATTTTCTCGCTCACCAGCGGCGTTATCGAAAGCTGGCAACGTGAACTGGATTTTGCCAGTGGGGAATTACGCCGTACGCTTACCTGGCGTGCGTCTGGCGGGGCGCGTTTTGCCATTGAGAGCCGGCGATTTGTCTCGGCACAAAAACTGCCGCTGTTTGCTATGGAAGTTGTCGTCACGCCACTGGATGGCGATGCCAGCATTGGTATCTCGACCGGAATTGACGCCACGATGACCAATCATGGTCGTCAGCATTTGGATGAAACGCAGGTCCGGGTCTTTGGCCAGCATCTTATGCAAGGGATTTACACCACCCAGGACAACCGCAATGATATCGCTATCACCACGTATTGCGATGTAGACGGTGCAGCGCAGCGCTGCTTCACCGCGAAAGAACGTCGGCTGTTACAACACAACAGCGTGCAGGCGAAAGCCGGACAGCGCGTCACGCTGACAAAAATTAGCTGGGTAGACTGGGCGAGCGAACGCAGCCTGTCGCTTGAGACCTGGGGACGCCAGTCGCTGCGCAACCTGGAAGTATGCGCGCAGCAAGGCTATGACGTTCTGCTTGCTGAGTCGGCTGCTAACTGGCATGCCTGGTGGCAAAATCGTCGCGTTCAGGTCACCAGCACTGATGCCAGCGATCAGCGAGCGCTGGACTATGCGCTCTATCATCTGCGTGTGATGACTCCTGACCACGATGAGCGCAGCAGTATTGCGGCCAAAGGTTTGACGGGGGAAGGGTATAAAGGTCACATATTCTGGGATACCGAGGTCTTTCTGTTACCGTTTCATCTCTTTACCGAGCCGAAAACCGCGAGAAGTTTGTTGCGTTACCGCTGGCATAATCTGTCGGGGGCGCGTGAGAAAGCCCGCCGTAACGGTTGGCAGGGAGCGCTTTTCCCTTGGGAAAGCGCTCGCAGCGGTGATGAGGAAACGCCTGAATTTGCGGCGATCAACATCCGTACCGGACTGCGTCAGAAAGTGGCCTCCGCGCAGGCTGAACATCACCTCGTGGCGGATATTGCCTGGGCGGTAATCAATTACTGGCATGCTTCAGGGGATCTAAACTTCATGTCCCGTGAGGGAATGACGTTGCTGCTGGAAACGGCGAAGTTCTGGATCAGCAGGGCGGTCATGGTTAATGATCGTTTAGAGATCCACGATGTGATTGGCCCGGATGAATACACTGAGCATGTGAACAACAACGCGTTCACCAACTACATGGCCTGGTACAACGTGGAACAGGCGCTGGGTTTTGCCCGTCGGTTGGGCTGCGGTGATGAGACGTTTATTCACCGCGCAGAGTATTTTTTGCAGCATCTCTGGCGACCGGAAGTTCAGCCCGATGGCGTGCTACCTCAGGACGATACCTTCCTGAGCAAACCGGCTATCGATCTGTCACAGTACAAAGCCAAAGCGGGCAAGCAGACGATTTTGCTCGATTACTCCCGTGCAGAAGTCAATGAGATGCAAATTCTCAAACAGGCCGATGTGGTGATGCTGACCTACATGCTACCGGAGCAATTTTGCCCGCAAACCTGTCTGGCAAACCTGCGCTTTTACGAGCCGCGCACAATTCATGACTCCTCGTTGAGTAAAGCGATCCACGGGATTGTGGCAGCGCGTTGCGGTGATCCGGCACAGGGCTATCGGTTCTGGCGTGAAGGATCGCTTATCGATCTCGGGGAGGACCCACATAGCTGCGATGACGGCATTCATGCTGCGGCAACGGGCGCCATCTGGCTGGGTGCAATCCAGGGTTTTGCCGGCGTGAATATTCGCCACGGGGAGTTACACCTTGCTCCTGCCTTACCGACTCATTGGCAAACGCTGTCTTTCCCTCTGCGCTGGCAGGGCATCGATATGCAGGTAATCATTAATGCGGCTGAAATCCGTATTAACAGCACTGAGCAGATTGTCCTTTGGGTCAATGGTGAAAAGGTCTCCGTGCAGGGGGAAACAGTAATCCGCAATGACGCCATTATTTCGCCCACTTATGGGACCGCTACCACAGAAAGGGGCGATGAATGATACTCAAACCACAGGCCATCATTTTTGATTTGGATGGCGTGATTACCGATACCGCGCATCTGCATTTTCTGGCCTGGCGGCAGGTAGCCGATGAAATAGGGATTGTGATCGACGAAGTATTTAATGACAGCCTGAAAGGGATTAGTCGCGGCGAATCACTACAGCGTATTTTGCACTATGGTGGGAAGGCGGGGGCGTTTTCTCCCGAGGCCTGCGCACAATTGGCCGAGAGAAAAAACAGACTGTATGTCCATTCTTTGCGCCAGCTGACGGTTAACTCGGTATTAGCGGGAATACGTGAGCTGTTGATGACGTTGCGGGAAGAACGGATTCCGGTGGGTTTGGCCTCTGTGTCGCGCAATGCCCCGGCTATTTTACAGGCGCTTAATCTTAGCTCTTGCTTTGATTTTTGTGCGGATGCGGCATTGCTCACCCGCTCGAAACCGGATCCGGAAATTTTCCTGGCAGCCTGCACGGGTCTTGGCGTTGACCCGCAACAATGTATTGGCATAGAAGATGCACAAGCGGGAATTGATGCAATCAACGCCTGCGGCATGCTTTCTGTCGGCATCGGTAAAGGGCTGAATGGGGCAGACTTGCTGCTTCCGGCAACCGAATTTCTGACGTGGCCGTGCTTATCGGCTTTCTGGCAACACGACAAGTAAAGGATTCAACATGGCACAGCTTTCGTTGCAACACATTCAAAAAATTTACGACAACCAGGTACACGTCGTTAAAGACTTCAATCTGGAAATTGAAGATAAAGAGTTTATTGTTTTTGTTGGACCTTCCGGCTGCGGGAAGTCAACTACGTTACGCATGATCGCCGGTCTGGAGGAGATCAGCGGCGGCGATCTGCTGATTGACGGTAAACGGATGAACGATGTGCCGGCGAAATCACGCAACATTGCGATGGTTTTTCAGAACTACGCGTTGTACCCACACATGACCGTCTATGACAACATGGCGTTTGGTCTGAAAATGCAGAAAATAGCGCCTGCTGTGATTGAGGAGCGCGTCAACTGGGCGGCGCAGATCCTTGGTCTGCGCGATTATCTGCAGCGTAAACCCGGCGCGTTATCCGGTGGTCAGCGTCAGCGTGTGGCGCTGGGGCGTGCGATTGTACGTGAAGCGGGGGTCTTCCTGATGGATGAACCCTTATCGAATCTCGATGCCAAACTTCGCGTTCAGATGCGGGCTGAAATTAGCAAACTGCATCAGAAACTCAATACCACCATGATCTATGTTACCCACGACCAAACCGAAGCCATGACTATGGCGACGCGTATTGTGATTATGAAGGATGGCATTGTTCAGCAGGTTGGTGCGCCGAAAACGGTTTATAACCACCCGGCTAATATGTTTGTCGCCGGATTTATTGGCTCACCGGCCATGAACTTTATTCGTGGCGCGATTGATGGTGATAAGTTTGTTACTGAAACACTGAAATTAACGATTCCACAAAATAAATTAGCACAATTAAAAGCGCAGGGTTATGAACATCAGGCGGTCACTCTGGGAATTCGTCCTGAAGATATACACCCGCAGCTTAATAATGAAAATAGTATATCGGCAAAAATTAGCGTTGCAGAATTAACCGGCGCTGAATTTATGCTTTATACCATTGTTGGGGGGCATGAGTTGGTGGTCCGTGCTGGGGCAGTGAATGATTATCATGCAGGAGAAAATATCACTATTCATTTTGATATGGCGAAATGCCATTTCTTTGATGCTGAAACTGAAGTGGCTATTCAATAAAATTCCGGGGGGATAAATCCCCCCAAGCCTTGGGGCATTTTTGCGAGTATTTTAACAAGGAATAATAATGAAAACCCTACTGTCCGCTACTGCGCTGATTATGAGCGCAGGAATGGCCTGCGCGCAGGCTGCTGAAAATAATGACTGGCACTTTAATATTGGTGCTATGTACGAAATAGAAAACGTTGAAGGTCAGGGCGAAGATATGGATGGACTGGCTGAGCCGTCCGTCTATTTCAACGCATCTAATGGGCCATGGAAAATATCGCTGGCCTATTATCAGGAAGGACCGGTTGATTACAGCGAAGGTAAGCGTGGTACCTGGTTTGATCGTCCGGAACTGGAAATTCGCTATCAATTCCTGGAAAGTGAAGATGTTAATTTCGGTTTGACCGGTGGCTTCCGTAATTACGGTTATCACTATGTCAATGAACCAGGAAACGACACCGCCAATATGCAGCGCTGGAAAGTTCAGCCGGATTGGGATGTTAAACTGACCGACGACCTGCGCTTTAGCGGTTGGCTGTCGATGTATCAATTCGTTAATGATTTGAATACTACTGGTTACTCCGATAGTCGTGTCGAAAGCGAGACCGGTCTGAATTACAGGTTTAACGAAACGGTGGGCTTAACGGTCAACTATTACCTTGAGCGCGGCTTTAATTTGGCTGATTCGCGCAATAATGGTGAGTTCTCAACCCAGGAAATTCGTGCATATTTACCGTTGTCTTTAGGCAATACCACCCTGACGCCGTATACCCGTCTCGGGCTTGATCGCTGGTCAAACTGGGACTGGCGAGATGATCCGGAACGTGAAGGCCATAATTTCAATCGTCTCGGTTTACTGTATGCATATGATTTCCAGAATGGTTTATCAATGTCACTGGAGTATGCCTATGAGTGGGAAGATCACGACGAAGGCGAAAGCGACAGATTCCATTATGCTGGTATAGGCGTGAACTACGCATTCTAAAATATACTGGGGCATTTATGCCCCAGTTTTTACACCAGTGAGTCGGCCAGCGATATTTGTGTGCTCACCGTGATATTTTGTAATCCTTTCTCGCCCGCAATCAGGTTAAATAATAAATTACAGCTTTGTTCACCCAACTGCTGGGTAGGCACATCAATTCCCCCAGGAACGGGCGTGAGCATAAAAGACAACAGCTCATTACTGTAGCCCACAACGGCAAGTTGTTGCGGGATGGTTATATTTTTCTCAGCCGCCACGCGATATAAGCTCATTAATTTCAAGCTGTCGGTGGCAAATACGGCGTCGGGTAACGGCTGCTGACTCAGTAATTTTCGCGAAGCAAGCAGGGCTGTTTCATGGGTATAGCCCCCGTCAACAATCCATTCATCGCGCATTTTAATATTATGCGCCTGAAGGCTGGCTTTATATCCGTTAACGCGATCGATAGAAACATGAACATCAAGCGGCGCGTGCAAACAGGCTATATTACGGTGTCCACTCTCAATCAGCGCATCAGTTAGCGTAATGCTGTCGCGATAATTATCTGTGTCTACAGAATAGACATTGGCGTAGTCGCCTTCAACCTTTCCAATAACCACGACCGGTACGTTGTATTTATCCAGCCTTGCAAAAAAAGATTCATCGGCGGGAGAGCTCAGCATAATGATACCTTTGATCAATTTCTGCTTAATTTTGCTCTCACATTTTTGTAAATCATCTTCAGTGCTTCGCGAAGTCTGTAATATGACATCAAAACCGACCTCTTCAGCCTTGGCAGTAATAGCATGCAGCACTTCAGAGAAAAACGGATTACCGGCGGTTGTTTTTGCTGAACGGGTAGATATCACCATTATTGCATCAAACCCGGAAGAGGTGAGTGCGCGAGCAAGTTTATTGGGCTGATACTGTAACTCATCAATAGCACGCAGCACTTTTTCAAGCGCTTCCGGCGAGATATTGGTTTGCTTATTAAGCACGCGCGACACCGTGGATTTTGATACGCCAGCGGCTCGTGCAATATCATAAATGGTAGGAGACATAGATCCCAAGCTCCGTCCGAGAGTCAATGGCGAACATATTATGGAGTTAATTGGCGAATGACAACAATATCGGAATGCGGGCAGAAAAATCAAAAAACTAACCGCAGTATGCGCAACCAGAGGAAGTCTCGTCCACGGGTGCAGAGGGTGATAATGCGGTCGCAATATTTTCTTAAGAACTGGCGTATAGTGTGTTGGTTAAATCCAACTATCAGTCAGGAAGATATTATGTTGAAAAAAGGCGTATTAGCGTTGGCACTGGTCATCGGCATGCCGGTTTTTGCAGCCGAGCACTGGATTGATGTTCGCGTTCCTGAACAGTATCAACAGCAGCATATTCAGGGGGCGGTCAACATTCCATTAAAAGAGATGAAGGCGCGTATCGCTGCTGAAGTTCCTGATATGACCGACACTGTGAAGCTGTACTGCAACTCCGGGCGTCAATCGAGGCAGGCGAAGGATATGTTGACGGAAATGGGCTACACGCAGGTGACCAACGAAGGTGGCATCAATCAGATAGCGCTTCCTAAAGTAGAGAATCAATAAACCGCCCGCATTCCTTCTGCTCCAGGCGGTAAGAATAATGCCGCCTGTTACAGCTCAGGTAGTTGATAAGTAAGAATTGACCCCTATCTTTACTTCCTGTTTGTTATAATTTCTTCGGTTCCTTCAGCAAAACGGGATGGCGATGAAGCGACTTAAAAATGAACTCAATTCGCTGGTTAATCGCGGCGTAGACCGGCATTTGCGCCTGGCTGTCACCGGACTTAGCCGTAGCGGTAAGACGGCGTTTATCACCGCGATGGTAAACCAGTTACTCAATATTCATGCCGGTGCGCGTCTGCCGTTGCTCAGTTGCGTGCGCGAAGAGCGTCTGCTCGGCGTTAAACGGGTTCCACAACGCGATTTTGGTATTCCGCGCTTTACCTATGATGAGGGACTGGCGCAGCTGTATGGCTCGCCGCCGACCTGGCCGACACCTACGCGCGGTGTGAGTGAAATACGCCTCGCGCTGCGCTACAAATCCAATGATTCTTTACTGCGCCACTTTAAAGACACCTCCACGCTGTACCTGGAAATCGTCGATTATCCGGGGGAGTGGCTGCTCGATTTACCGATGCTGGCCCAGGATTATCTCAGCTGGTCGCGGCAAATGACCGGATTATTACAGGGACAGCGGGGCGAATGGTCGGCAAGATGGCGGCAGTTATGCCAGGGATTGGATCCGCTGGCGCCTGCTGATGAAAACCGTCTGGCGGAAATCGCTGCCGCCTGGACGGAGTATCTGCACCAGTGCAAGCAGCAGGGACTGCATTTTATTCAGCCGGGCCGTTTTGTTCTGCCCGGAGATATGGCGGGCGCGCCTGCGCTGCAGTTCTTCCCGTGGCCGGACGTTGATGCCTGGGGGGAATCGAAGCTGGCGCAGGCAGACAAACACACCAATGCGGGCATGTTACGCGACAGGTTTAATTATTACTGTGAAAAAGTCGTGAAGGGATTTTATAAGAATCACTTCCTGCGCTTTGACCGTCAGATTGTGCTGGTCGATTGTTTGCAACCGCTCAACAGCGGGCCACAGGCGTTTAACGACATGCGTCTGGCACTCACCCAACTGATGCAAAGCTTCCATTACGGACAGCGTACGCTGTTTCGTCGGCTGTTTTCCCCGGTGATCGACAAACTGCTGTTTGCCGCCACCAAAGCCGACCATGTAACGGTCGATCAGCACGCCAATATGGTGTCGTTGTTGCAGCAGTTGATCCAGGACGCCTGGCAAAACGCTGCGTTCGAAGGTATCAGCATGGATTGTCTGGGACTGGCATCAGTACAGGCAACCACCAGCGGCCTGATCGATGTGAAAGGCGAAAAGATCCCGGCGCTGCGTGGTCATCGTCTGAGCGATGGTGAACCGCTAACCGTTTATCCGGGGGAAGTGCCCGCGCGTTTACCTGGACAAGCATTCTGGGACAGCCAGGGCTTTCAGTTCGAGGCGTTTCGCCCGCAGGTTATGGATGTTGATAAACCCTTACCGCATATTCGTCTTGATGCCGCGATGGAGTTTTTAATAGGAGATAAATTGCGATGAGCGAGCCGTTAAAACCGCGTATCGATTTCTCAGGTCCGCTGGACGTGGAACAAAACGCGGCGTTTAAAGCGCAGCAGATGTTCAACGAAACAGAGGCGCAGACTTTTTCTCCGGCGACAGTGGATGAACCTCTGCAAGACGAAGGTCAGGCAGAAGCCGTCATTGATGCGGCCCTACGCCCCAAACGCAGTTTGTGGCGCAAAATGGTAATGGGCGGGTTGGCGCTGTTTGGCGCGAGCGTTGTCGCTCAGGGCGTACAATGGACCATGAACGCCTGGCAGACTCAGGACTGGGTTGCGCTGGGAGGATGTGCCGCTGGCGCATTGATTATCGGCGCAGGTGTCGGATCGGTTGCGACCGAGTGGCGTCGGCTATGGCGTTTGCGCCAGCGTGCGCACGAGCGTGATGAAGCGCGAGATCTGCTCCACAGCCATGGAACCGGAAAAGGTCGTGCATTTTGTGAAAAGCTGGCGCAGCAGGCGGGTATTGATCAGTCCCATCCGGCGCTACAGCGCTGGTATGCCTCAATTCATGAAACGCAGAACGATCGCGAAGTCGTCAGCCTGTATGCCCATCTTGTGCAGCCGGTGCTGGACGCGCAGGCCCGACGTGAGATTAGCCGTTCAGCGGCGGAGTCCACGCTGATGATTGCCGTCAGTCCGCTGGCATTGGTGGATATGGCGTTTATTGCCTGGCGAAACCTGCGGCTGATTAATCGCATCGCATCGCTGTATGGCATTGAACTCGGTTATTACAGCCGCCTGCGTTTGTTCCGCCTGGTGCTACTAAATATCGCTTTTGCCGGGGCCAGTGAGCTGGTGCGGGAAGTGGGAATGGACTGGATGTCGCAGGATTTAGCCGCTCGCTTATCGACGCGTGCCGCGCAGGGTATTGGCGCGGGATTATTAACGGCGCGTCTGGGTATTAAAGCCATGGAACTTTGCCGACCGCTGCCGTGGATCGATGACGATAAGCCACGACTGGGCGATTTTCGCCGTCAACTGATTGGTCAGGTGAAAGAAACCTTACAAAAGAACAAATCTCCGCGCGAAAGTTAGCTAAAAATTGGGCGCCAGTCGTTTAACTTTACGTCCCGGCGCCTGATTTTCCAGCTAGCTGTCAATATTTGTTGACAGAGTTCTTCCTGCAAACCCAATACTGTCTTATCATTTAATACATAATCCCTTGTCCAGGTGAAGGTTCCTATGCGTTTGGAAGTCTTTTGTGAAGACCGACTTGGTCTGACCCGCGAATTGCTCGATTTACTGGTGCTGAGAAGCATTGATTTACGCGGTATCGAGATTGACCCCATCGGGCGGATTTACCTCAATTTTGCGGAACTGGAGTTCACCAACTTCAGTAGTCTGATGGCTGAAATCCGCCGTATTTCAGGGGTTACGGATGTGCGTACCGTGCCCTGGATGCCTTCCGAACGTGAACATCTTGCGCTGAGCGCGCTGCTTGAGGCGTTACCAGAACCGGTCCTTTCTCTGGATATGAAAAGCAAAATCGAGATGGCGAACCCTGCGAGCTGTCAGCTTTTCGCGCACACTCAGGATCGGATGCGCAATCATACCGCCGCCCAGTTAATCAATGGGTTTAACTTCCAGCGCTGGCTCGAAAGCAATCCGCAGGATTCTCATAGCGAGCATGTCGTAATTAACGGACAGAACTTCCTGATGGAGATTACGCCTGTCCATTTGCAGGGTGAAAATCAGGAGCAGATGCTGACCGGTGCTGTTGTCATGCTGCGCTCCACCATCCGGATGGGGCGTCAGCTGCAAAATATGACTACCCAGGATTTGAGCGCGTTTAGCCAGATTATTGCCGTCAGCGCCAAAATGAAACACGTAGTGGAACAAGCGCGTAAGCTGGCGACACTGAGTGCGCCGCTGCTGATTACTGGTAATACCGGCACCGGCAAAGATCTCTTTGCCCATGCCTGCCACCTGGCAAGCCCGCGTGCGTCGAAGCCGTATCTGGCGCTGAACTGCGCGTCAATTCCTGAAGATGCGGTCGAAAGTGAGCTGTTTGGCCATGCCCCGGAAGGCAAAAAAGGCTTCTTTGAGCAGGCGAATGGCGGCTCGGTTCTGTTAGATGAAATTGGTGAAATGTCGCCGCGTATGCAGACCAAATTGCTGCGTTTTCTCAATGACGGCACGTTCCGCCGCGTGGGAGAAGATCACGAAGTTCATGTTGATGTCCGCGTGATTTGCGCGACGCAAAAGAACCTTGTGGAAATGGTGCAGAAAGGGCTTTTCCGTGAAGATCTCTATTATCGACTGAATGTACTGACGCTAAATCTGCCGCCGCTACGCGATTGCCCGCAGGATATTATGCCGCTTACCGAACTGTTTGTGGCGCGCTTCGCCGACGAGCAGGGCGTGCCGCGTCCGAAGCTGTCTGCCGATCTCAGCACGGTGTTAACCCGCTACGGTTGGCCGGGCAACGTGCGTCAGCTTAAAAATGCCATCTACCGGGCGCTGACCCAGCTTGAAGGCTATGAGCTGCGGCCGCAGGATATTTTACTGCCGGATTACGATGCGGCAACGGTTGCAGTCGGAGAAGAGGTGATGGAAGGATCGCTGGATGAAATTACCAGCCGCTTTGAACGCTCTGTGCTGACGCAGCTTTATATGAATTATCCCAGCACACGCAAACTGGCCAAGCGCCTCGGCGTTTCGCACACCGCGATTGCCAACAAATTGCGCGAATACGGCCTGAGCCAGCAGAAAAAAAGCGAAGAGTAACGCGGTAAATGAAAATGCCTCCCTGCGGAGGCATTTTTGTATGCAGACGTGGTTTAAGCTTTCAGTACGTCCAGCGCAGCAGTGTAGTCTGGCTCGTTGGTGATTTCATTGACCAGTTGGCTGAAAACGACGTTGTCATTTTCATCAATAACGACCACGGCACGTGCGGCCAGACCTTTCAGTGGGCCTTCAGCGATTTCTACGCCGTAGTTTTTCAGAAATTCTGCGTTGCGCAGGGTGGACAGCGTGATAACGTTGCTCAGACCTTCCGCGCCGCAAAAACGTGAATGGGCGAATGGCAGGTCGGCCGAAATGCACAGTACGACGGTATTGTCGATTTCTGTCGCCAGTTGGTTAAACTTACGTACCGATGCCGCACAAACGCCGGTATCGATGCTTGGGAAAATATTCAGCACTTTGCGCTTGCCTGCGAACTGGCCCAGCGTAACGTCAGACAGGTCTTTAGCCACAAGGGTAAAAGCCTGAGCTTTGCTTCCAGCCTGAGGAATTGAGCCGGCAACTGTAACCGGGTTGCCCTGGAAATGAACGGTTTGTGACATGGTTATCTTCCTGTTTACATATAGTTAACGTCGAGGCTAGTTTATGCCATCAGCAGTTAACACGGCAAACGCTATTTGCGGATATCCGCTTCAGGGACTGCATTAAGGAAAGCAAATGAGAACAGTTAAGGTATATGAGGAAGCCTGGCCGCTGCACACTCCCTTTGTTATTGCCCGTGGGAGCAGAACCGAAGCGCATGTGGTGGTGGTTGAAGTGGCAGAAAACGGCGTCACGGGTATCGGCGAGTGCACACCGTATCCGCGCTATGGTGAAAGCGATGCCTCAGTGCTGGCGCAAATTATGAGCATTGCCCCACAACTGGAAAATGGACTGACGCGTGAAGAGCTGCAAAAGCTGCTGCCAGCGGGAGCCGCGCGTAATGCTGTGGACTGCGCGTTGTGGGATCTGAGTGCGCGTCAACAGCAACGGTCACTGGCAGAGTTGGTGGGAAGTGAACTGGCGGAAGTGGTGACGACGGCGCAAACCGTGGTAATTGGCACGCCGGAACAAATGGCGGTGAGTGCGGCTGCACTGTGGGAAAATGGCGCGAAACTGCTAAAAGTTAAACTGGATGCGCGCTTGATTAGCGAGCGGATGGTCGCTATTCGTGCTGCGGTGCCTGATGCCACGATTATTGTCGACGCCAATGAATCCTGGCGGGCAGAAGGTCTGGCGGCGCGCTGCCAGCTTCTGGCTGATTTAGGGGTGGCGATGCTGGAGCAGCCGCTGCCAGCGCAGGACGATGCCGCATTGGAAAATTTTGTGCATCCGCTGCCGATCTGCGCAGATGAAAGCTGCCACACCCGCAGCAGCCTGAAAGCGCTGCACGGGCGCTATGAAATGGTCAATATCAAACTGGATAAAACAGGCGGCCTGACGGAGGCGCTGGCGCTGGCAACCGAAGCCCGTGAGCAGGGATTTACGCTAATGCTGGGCTGCATGTTGTGCACTTCCCGGGCGATTGGGGCGGCGTTACCGCTTACGCCGCAGGTTAACTTTGCCGATCTTGATGGCCCTACCTGGCTTGCCAGCGACGCGGAGCCGGCCCTGCATTTTACGACCGGACAACTTCATCTCTAGGGTGCCAGCGCAGGAGATTGGACATGGCCAGCAGGTATTTCTCGCTCGCTTCATCTGAAGAGATGGGCGGAAATTCGGCGGTTATACAGTGTAAGTTCAGGTCTGCGCACCAGCTTCCAAATGAGCCGGGCGTTTCATAACCTACGCTGGTGACGAGAGGTAATTCAAACGACTGCGCCAGCCACGCGCCTAATTCGCTGCGCCTGGGATCTTCAATACAGGCCAGCGGATCGTGAAAAGAGACCACCCACGCAGGATGAATTCGGTGAATAAGCTGGCACAGCGCCTGGGTTTCTGGTTCTGAACCCGGATTTTCGCCGGTCAACAACACCACATCGCGTTCTTCTGCGCTGCTGTTCCAGCGATACACCGTTTCACCCGCTTTCCAGTTGGCAGCGGGAAAGTTACGGTTTAGATCCACTCCGTTCGCATTTGCGCGCAGCCCGAGCTGGCAACCGTCAGGGTTAACCGCCAGCACCACATGGTGACGACGTAAGGAAGGATTAAGCGTACGCAATGCGCAGGAAAGGGTGACAACCGATGCGTTTTCGTCGCCGTGCGTTCCTGCCAGTATCAGACCGCTTTCACGATCGACCGCCATTGCAGGAAACCAGATTAGCGGCGCGCCTAATAATGAACGTCCGTAATGTTCGGTTCCAGGTGGGAATGCGCCGCGCTCGGCACGGGGTCGGGTAACGGTCATAGTCATCTCTGAATGCGTGGATTGTTACTCGCAGTGTTGTGCAAAATGTATGGATAATCAAATCGTTTTCACACACTTATCTTTTCAGATGTAATATTATTTCCTTGTCGAAAGTTAATTGCATTTCCTGCTGGCGATACAAATAATTACACATTCACTTAGTAGCCGGAATTGAGGGTATTTTATGCAGCATTCTGTTTCAGTAACCTGTTGTGCGCTATTGGTAAGCAGCATTTCATTATCCTGGGCTGCTGATGTTCCCAGCGGAACGGTACTGGCAGAAAAGCAAGAACTGGTGCGTCATATCAAAGACGAACCGGCGTCATTGGATCCGGCAAAGGCCGTCGGGCTTCCTGAAATTCAGGTTATTCGTGATTTGTTTGAAGGACTGGTCAACCAGAATGAGAAGGGCGAGATTGTGCCCGGTGTTGCCACTCAGTGGAAAAGCAACGATAACCGTATCTGGACGTTTACGCTGCGCGACAATGCGCAATGGGCAGATGGTACGCCGGTAACGGCGCAGGATTTTGTCTATAGCTGGCAGCGTCTGGTTGACCCGAAAACGCTGTCGCCGTTTGCCTGGTTTGCTGCGCTGGCGGGTATTAACAACGCACAGGCGATAATTGATGGAAAAGCCTCGCCAGATAAGCTCGGCGTTAGCGCGATCGATGCGCGTACATTGAAGGTCCAACTGGATAAACCGCTGCCATGGTTTGCTAATCTGACGGCGAGTTTTGCTTTCTATCCGGTACAAAAAGCTAACGTTGAGAGCGGTAAAGATTGGACCAAACCAGGCAATCTAATTGGTAACGGCGCCTATGTGCTCAAAGATCGCGTGGTGAACGAAAAACTGGACGTTGTGCCGAACACGCATTATTGGGACAACGCCAAAACGGTGCTGCAAAAAGTCACCTTCCTGCCTATTAACCAGGAATCGGCAGCGACCAAGCGCTATCTTGCTGGTGATATCGATATTACCGAGTCGTTCCCGAAAAACATGTATCAGAAACTGTTGAAGGACATCCCGGGCCAGGTTTACACCCCGCCGCAGCTTGGCACTTACTACTATGCCTTTAATACCCAGAAGGGACCGACTGCCGACTCACGCGTGCGCCTGGCGCTCAGCATGACTATCGATCGTCGCCTGATGGCGGAGAAAGTTCTGGGTACCGGCGAAAAGCCCGCATGGCATTTTACGCCGGATGTAACGGCAGGGTTTGTGCCGGAACCTTCACCGTTTGAGCAAATGAGTCAGGAAGAGCTGAACGCTCAGGCGAAAACGCTGCTGCGTGCGGCGGGCTATGGTCCACAGAAACCACTTAAACTGACGCTGCTGTATAACACCTCTGAAAATCATCAGAAGATAGCTATTGCTGTTGCGTCTATGTGGAAGAAAAATCTCGGCGTTGACGTGAAACTGCAAAACCAGGAGTGGAAAACTTATATCGATAGCCGCAATACCGGCAATTTTGATGTGATCCGCGCCTCGTGGGTGGGCGATTACAATGAGCCATCTACGTTCCTGTCGCTATTAACATCAACCCATACGGGCAATATCTCCCGCTTTAATAATCCGGCGTACGATAAAGTGTTGACCCAGGCAACCCTGGAGAATACGCAGAAAGCACGCAATGCTGATTATAACGCTGCGGAGAACATTCTGATGGAACAGGCTCCCATTGCGCCGATTTATCAGTACACCAACGGGCGTTTAATTAAACCGTGGCTGAAAGGGTATCCGATTACTAACCCTGAAGATGTGGCTTATAGCCGCACAATGTATATTGTGAAGCACTGATATAGCTGGCCTGCTCGGGACGTTGCATTGGCGATTTCCCGAACAGACAAGGCTGTAGGGAAGGTGGGTCATGAAAGCAATGGAAAAGTATCACCCAATAGAATGGGTTACACTGTATAAATACGAATGTCGTGCGCCTGAAACGCCGTGGCATACTCTTTGCTGATATTTTCCTCGACGACAATTACATCGATATTGCTGCTTTCGGTAACGACATAACGGGCGACGGCCGGGATCTTTTCAGCCGTCAGCGCGACAATGGGTTCATTACACTGTTTGATCACCGCTTTTTTGAACTCACAATCCGCGTAATCAAATCCGGTTAAGCCGGATTCAGGCGACATCGCGCAGCCGCCAATAAATCCCTGATCGAATAAAATGCCCTGCACCTGCGAGATAGCGGTGGCACCCACGCACCCTCCAGAAGATCGTTGCACCGCGCCGCCCAGCATAATGACATCAAACAGTGGTTTTTTTAGTAAAACGGCGGCAATCTCCGGGGAATTTGTTACCACGGTTAACGCCAGCTCGGCGGGTAGGGCTTCAGCCATCGCCAGATTAGTACTGCCCGTGTCGATAAAAATGCAGCTTCCGGATTTGACCATCCGGGCGCATCTCTGCGCGATATTGCTCTTTTTCGCCACATTAATACTCTTGCGCACGGTGATGTCTTCGGATTCAGGGAGTGCAATGACCGCGCCGCCATAGACTTTTTTACACACGCCATCTTTACTCAATTCATGTAGGTCGCGGCGGATTGTATGTTCCGAAACGCCTAACCTGCTGGCGAGTTCGGAACAGATGACTCTGCCGTTTTCCTGCAGGATCTGATAGATAAGCGCCTGGCGCTGTTCAGGGAATGCTGCGTAATCGAGCATCAATACTCCAGTGAAATAAACATCGAGCAATAACAAGCATAATTGTGCATTATGGTTCTCGATGTCAACATCCCTTTAGGGAACCTATTGTTTGGATACAACAAGAAGAGGTTAGCTATGAAGGTTGCGCATGTGGCGTTATGGACACGGGATCTTGAGCAACAAGCTCAATTCTGGGTCACGTTTTTTGACGCAAAGATCAACGAAAAATACTGCAGTAAAACCAATCCTGGATTTGAATCCTATTTTGTCAAAATTGGTGAGGATATCGCGATTGAGTTAATGACTAAGCCTGGACTGACAAAACATGCTCCCGACAATAACACCTCAGGCTGGGTGCATCTCGCCATTTCAGTTGGCGGCAGTGAAAACGTTGATGCCATGGCGATGCGTGCAAAAGAACAGGGAATATTAGTTTCTGGCCCGCGCACCACCGGTGATGGCTATTACGAAGCGGTGATACGCGATCCTGACGGCAACTTGATTGAAATTGTGGCCTAAGGCTTCACGCCATCTCCAGTAGAAATGTTGTACGTGTTACCGACTATTGATGAGCATGATTCATAAGGTTGTCCTTCTTTTCACCTCTAATCACCCGCCTGTCGAGTCTCTATAATTTTTATAGTTTTCAGCATCGGTGGCGCGTGCTGCCACCGTTTTGGAGAGTCTAAATGCAAAATCAACGGAATACCGTCTCCAGCGCCGGCGCGGAGATTATGAATCAACAATTTGATGGTAACAGCGTCTTTCCTCGCGGAGAGAAAAATGAAGCGTATGCGAAATATTTCACTGGCGACAGCTATCTGACCATGCTCTCCATGGAAGGCGTGGTCATTGGTAACGTAGCATTTGAGCCGGGCTGTCGTAACTTCTGGCATATCCATCATCAAGGGGGACAAATCTTGCTGGTGACCGGCGGCAGAGGCTGGTATCAGGCGTGGAATCAACCGGCGCGCGAACTGAAAACTGGTGATGTCGTACACATCCCGGCGGGAATGAAACACTGGCACGGTGCTGCGCGTGATAGCTGGTTTGCCCATATCGCTGTGGAAATCCCGGCAGCTGGCGCATCGAACGAGTGGCTTGAACCGGTAAGCGACACTGAGTACAACCTGCTCCCCTGAGCTGTGCGGGGCACGCGTTCTGCAGGTAAAGAATCCGATGCCCGAAGTGAATCAGTTTGAGCTGATTATTGATACAGTCCTGTATCTACATGACCTGAATCCGTATATTCCAACGCTGGTGCTGGTACTGCTTTGTCATTGATATTGCCTCATTGAAATAAGTGCAGAAAAAAGACGCGGATTTCCGCGCCTTTTCTTTTGTTAGTGTGTCGATGGCGATACTTCAGGATTATCCATATACAGCGTCTGGCTGGGGAACGCAAAGTCGGCGTCGTGTGCCTTGACTATCGAAATAATCTTTAAATAAACGTCCTGCTGTACCGCAAGCCATTCCTGCCACACGGTGGTTTTCGTGAAGCAATACACCATGATATTCAGCGATGAATCGGCGAATTCATTAAAATAAACCAGCAGGGTTTGTTTCTGGTCTATTCCCGGATGGTTTTGCAGCATTTCTCTGACCGACTCGACAACGGCACTGACTTTATCAGCATCTTCATATCGTAACCCGATCACCGTTTTGATGCGGCGATTCGTCATCCTTCCTGGGTTTTCTACGCTGATAGAGGAGAAAATCGAGTTCGGGACATATAACGGACGATGATCGAAGGTGTTTATTTTGGTCATTCGCCAGCCGATTTCCGTAACTGTACCTTCAATATTGCGGTCCGGGGAGCGGATCCAGTCGCCGATGCTAAAGGGTCTGTCGAAGTAGAGCATAATCCCTGAGAAAAAGTTGCTCAGAATGTCTTTGCCTGCCATACCTACAGCGATACCGCCGATGCCGCCGAAGGTTAACAGGCCGGATAAGCTCATACCGAAATGTTCGCCATACAGCAAAATGATGGCAACCACGATGGTAATTTTGATGATGCGCGACAGGATCCTCGCGCTGGTGATATCTCTGCCTTTATTAATCTGCGTCTTTTCAAACTGATTAATTACCAGAAAAAGTTTGATGGTAAGGATCAGCGCAATCAACGAGGTGCAGATAAAGTCGACCACGCTGGAGGAGATAAATTTCAGGTTGTAATTTTCGATAACGTTATTAGCAATACTGCCTAACGTCCCGATGATAATGGCATAGACAAAAAATTGCGCGGCATGAAATATGAATCCTTTGCAGCGACGCTCTCCACGATGATACCAGACGCTCATCAGAACCAGCGCGGCACAGCAGCTGAGAATTACGGTCAAATTAAACGCATTATTTATAAACAGTTCAGCGATCATGATTCTTCCAACAGCTCCGTGGTAGTGAAATATCTTCTGATATCCTAATCCTCGAATATTTTACTCAGTTCTGGCGGTCAGATCATTAATCCATAGGGGAGATATATAATGCAATTAGCGCTATTTTCGGCGAAATAGCGCTGGTATCCACCCTGAAAGCGGTTTATGTAGCAGACAGTCAGTTGATGTCATGGTATTGTTAGCGCAAAGTAACAAGGTTTTCATCTGCAAAAGGACAGTACTATGATCATGGCTAAGCTGAAGACAGCGAAGGGACGGAAGTTTCTGTTGTGCCTGCTTGGGGTGTTTATTATCGCAGCGTCGGTCGTGACGCGAGCGACGATCGGTGGTGTGATTGAACAGTATGACATTCCGCTATCCGACTGGACCGCTTCAATGTACGCCATTCAATCGGCAATGATTTGTGTCTACAGCATGGTGTTTACGATTCTGTTGGCTATCCCGCTGGGAATCTATTTCCTCGGCGGCGAGGAGCAACACTAAGCGTTTGTTATGCCGGATGAGATCGCCATCCGGCATTGAGTTGTGTGGTTAATCGTCTTCTTCGTCATCCAGTTCAACTGGCGTCTGATATTCATCCGGCTTGATGACCAGCAGGTCGCAGCGTAGGTGATCGATAACCTGTTCAGCGGTGTTACCAAGGAACGCGGCAGAAATACCGGTACGACCGACGGTACCCAGTACTACAATACCCGCCTGCAAGTGCTCGGCTAAATCAGGAATGACCTCTTCAGGCAATCCTTTTTCAACGTGCGTCACTTTCTCATCGATACTGAATTTCTGGCGCAACGCCTTCATGGCCAGCAGATGCTGTCCACGGATCGCGTCGTTATAAACGCTGGGGTCAAACTCAGGTAGTTCAATTGCGATATTGATTGGCGTAACAGGGTAGGCGCCAACCAGATGCACTTCAGTATGGTTAACCTGTTCTGCTAGTTGCAGCGTCTCTTTGACCAGTTTTTCATTGAGCGCGTTGTGATAAGGCTCTTCACTGGCGAGGTTCACCGCAACCAGCGCTTTACCCTCTTCAGGCCATGGCTGATCTTTAACCATCCATACCGGGCTTGGACATTTGCGCAATAAATGCCAGTCGGTAGGCGTGAAAATTACGGCTTCGAGGCGGTCGTGTTGGTGTGCCATTTTGAGGACCAGGTCATGCTGAGCGCTAATGACTTCCTGGATGATGGCTTCAAAGGGACGGTTATGCCATACCACTTTAATTTCAAGAGGGATCCCTGCTTCGATGTAGTATTTTGCTTGTTCACGGATCCATGCTGTTCGCTGGCTGATGACCCCCTGACGCATTGCCGTACGCTCATCGGGCGACAGCAGGGTAGTCATCTCGTAGGAAAAGTCATAGATTGGCAAAAAGGCTTTAATTTTGCCACCAATCCGTTGATGCAAATAAACAGCTCGCCGTAATGCTGGTTGATCGTCCTGGTTTGGATCGATGACGACCAGCATATTTTTATACATAGCCATACAGGGTCTCCTTACAACTGTCATCGCAGTTTGTAATTAAAAGAGTAACCCAATAATGTGGATTGAAACAGGGGAGAACCTCCTGCCAGATCAATAAATCGGGAAAATTTAGCGATTTGACAGAAGGATAACAGAAATGCTTGCGGAAAGATTACGCTACGTTACGCGTGTGGCCAGCAAGAACTGCCAGCGCGTCGCTATTCTCAATAGTTATGTATTTGCCTTTTACTGCCAGCATACCGCTTTTCTGGAAACGACCCAACAGGCGGCTGATGGTTTCAACCGTCAGACCCAGGTAGTTACCGATGTCGCCGCGGGTCATGGTTAGGCGGAACTCACGAGGCGAGAACCCGCGCTGGGCAAAGCGGCGAGACAAGTTGTAGATAAAGGCCGCCAGGCGCTCTTCTGCATTTTTCTTCGACAACAGCAGGATCATATCCTGGTCGCCTTTGATTTCGCCACTCATCAGACGCATCATCTGCTGACGCAGATTCGGCATTTTTCCGGACAGGTCATCAAGGGTTTCGAAAGGAATTTCGCAAACCATTGAGGTTTCCAGCGCCTGGGCAAAGCTCGGGTGATGTCCGCTGCCAATCGCGTCAAAACCGACCAGATCACCCGCCAGATGGAAGCCGGTAATTTGCTCATCGCCTTGCTCGGTAATGGTATAGCTTTTAATCGTTCCGGAGCGGATAGCGTAGAGTGATTTAAGTTCATCACCTGCTTTAAAGAGCGTTTGCCCCTTTTGGATAGGCTTTTTGCGCTCGATGATGTTATCGAGCTGGTCAAGCTCATGCTCGTTAAGTGTGAACGGGATGCAAAGCTGGCTGATGCTGCAATCCTGGCAATGGATAGCACAACCGCCAGACTGAATGCGCCGTATAATTCGCTTTTCCGGGATCATAGGTCTGCTCAAGCCGTAATTGATATTTGTCAATTTTAACATCTTTTTGGTGAGCACGTAAGTCTGAGCTACTCCCAATAGAGAATAATTCAGGTATAACCGGAATGAATGTTTGTATCTCCTTGATTAACCGCATTTAATTTGTGGTCACATTATGCGAAAGTGTGACGAATAAGGCATTAATTGCCTGGATTCTAGAGTAGCAAATAGCCTTCGTGACGCAATAACCACTCTTTTCGCTGCACGCCGCCAGCATATCCAGTCATGGTGCCGTTACGCCCAATGACGCGATGGCAGGGGACCACAATGCTTACCGGGTTGGCGCCATTGGCCGCACCGACGGCTCTTGCAGCACCGGCGCGCCCTAACTGTTCGGCCAGTTGACCATAGTGCATGACCTGCCCACACGGGATAGTGCGTAATGCTTGCCAGACTTCACGCTGGAAAGGCGTGCCAGCCGTTGCCGTTTCCAGCGTGTCAATAATACTGAGATTCCCGGCAAAATACTCCGACAGTTTATCGCTTAATCCGCCAGGGTTTTTGGCTGTAATACGCTGATAACCTTCTGTGCGGTAATGAATATCCAGCAATTGTTCCATGCGATCGCGGTGCTGATCCCATTCCACCGCGCGCAGGCGAAATTGCTCATCACAAATAACCCACAGCGGGCCTAGCGGCGTGTCGATGGTGTCTTCCAGTAAGTTCAGCATCCGTTTCTCTCATTACAGCGTTCAGGCGAGGTTACACATTATCACGCCAGCAACAGTTGCAGCTATACCCCTAAAAACGGATATCTGTATGTCGTGAGTAGATCTTTTCAGCGGAGCGAGCCGGGTGAATTATTGGAAATAATCGTAAACCGTTGTCGGTATAATAGTGCGCGGTTATGATAATGCTCGTCGTAATTCGCTGGAGGAAGAAACATGAACCTTGATGATGCTTCGCTGTTTCTGGATGCTATGGGGGATGTCCAACCGCTGAAGGGCTGCGCCGATGTACACTGGCAGCCAACGCGTAATATCCGCACTCCGGCGCGTATCGATACGCTTCAACTGGATAACTTTCTCACGACGGGGTTTCTCGATATTATCCCGTTGAACGAGCCGCTGGAGTTTCGTCGCGAAGGTTTACAGCACGGCGTGACTGACAAACTGCGAACCGGAAAATATCCGCAGCAGGCGAGCCTTAATCTCATCCGCCAGCCCGTAGAAACATGCCGCCAGATGCTATTCAGTTTTATTCTGCAGGCACAGCAAGATGGATTACGTAATGTGCTGGTGATACACGGTAAGGGGCGTGACGATAACGCTCATGCCAATATTGTTCGCAGCTATGTGGCGCGCTGGCTGACAGAATTTGATGACGTCCAGGCCTACTGCGCCGCTTTGCCGCATCACGGCGGCAGCGGGGCATGCTATGTGGCATTACGTAAAACCGCGCAGGCAAAACAGGAAAACTGGGAGCGTCACGCTAAGCGCAGCCGTTGAGCCACGTATTCATCAGGCGGCCAATACTCTGTTCCTGCCTTCGTGCTTGGCTTTGTACAACGCGTCGTCCACGCGTTTGAATAATTCATCAATACTTTCGTTCGTTTCGTGCCGCGCAACGCCAATGCTGACGGTAAAGCGGGGAAGACCAGGGAGAGTAACCTTGGCTACCGTTGCGCGGATCACTTCTGCAAGATTGAGGGCGACATCCAGCGAGGTTCGCGGCAGCAGCAGCACAAATTCTTCACCACCCCAGCGAAAAATAAGATCGTCTTTTCGTGCACAGGATTCCAGTGTGCGGGCCAGAGCGCAAAGCACTTCATCGCCTTTTAAATGACCGAAGAGATCGTTAATGCTTTTAAAACGATCGGTGTCGATCAACAACAGACTGTAGTCCTGCGTCAATGATACCGCATGCGTCTGCTCCGGCTCGGTTACCTGATAAAAATGTCGGCGATTAAGTAATCCCGTTAAGGGGTCACGCAGAGCGGCATGCTCAAGCTCCTGTTCCAGCCGTTTTTGTTCGGTAATGTCATGAATAATGCACAACATGAGTTTATTACCGTAAATTTCAATCGGTCCGGCGTAGGTTTGCACATGACGTGAGGTGCCGTCTGCCAGTTTATGGACAAAGTGCAAAGGCTTATGGCCGCCGGGCAGATGGGCGATTTCATGCATCACCGGCAATATATGGCGGCCCAGCATGTTGATCTCCCAGGTATGTTTCTGGCACATCACATCAAGGTTGTAACCATAAAAATTCAGGGCACTGAGGTTTGCATCAACGATCAGGCCATCGCGGGACGGATCAATCAGTAACATTGGCGCGGAGTTGGTCTGGAAAAAACGCGCATAAAAGCCCTGTTTTTTTCGTTGATAAGTTGCTGAACGGCTGGCTTTCAGACCTTGCGCAGTAGGCGTTTCAATGCCTTCGAAAAGGATAACATCCCCCACGCCCGGCAGAGATTTAATGGACAGGCGGCTGGCCAACGCGATTTCCTCACCATCGCGGTAAACCGTGAGGATCTCAACAACGTGATGATGATTGCTCAAGTCACTGAGATACATGGTTAAATCATTTTGAGAATGCGTTGAGAATATGCCCTTGCGCAGTGGGGAAAAACAGAGATCCTGCATTAACTCACGTGCAACGATATTAGCGAACACCAGTTCTTCGGTTTGTGGCGAAACAATCCACACCGGAAAGGTTAACAAATCCAGTGAATGCAGCTCGGTTGTGCTCATCGATAATCCCGTTATCTTTATCTGCTGTGTTGCCCGTTTAATGGCGAATATTTTAGATATTACAGTCTCACAAAGTTATTGATTGTCGGTGAGACAAGGGTTGTACGACTGGCTTTTGTTTGATGCTGTTTTCTGATTGGATCAGTTCATGAATCTTATGCGCTGGCAGCGGTTTTGCAAACAGGAAACCTTGCAGCATGCTACACCCCATCTGGGTAAGAAGTAATTCCTGCTCCTGGGTTTCTATTCCTTCAGCCACCACGCGCATATTCATGGAGTGAGCTATGTCAATAATGGTAGACACAATTTTTGTATTTTTACTGTTCTCGCTAATATCTTTGACAAATATCCTGTCGATTTTTAATTCCCGTGCCGGAAGTGACTTCAACATCAATATATTTGAATAACCAGTGCCGAAATCATCAATAGAAACGGTGATCCCCAATGCCGAAAAAGCATTCAGGATTTCAATACTGCGTTTAAAATTTTTAAGTGCAGTGCTCTCCGTGAGCTCCAGCGTGAGACAGGCAGGTGAAAGTTGGTATTGCGCCAGGGCGTTACAAACAACATCAATAATATCATGCTGTTCAAACTGGGCGGGGGAGAGGTTAACGGCGAGCGTCCATTCTGTATTCCCTTGTAATGTCCACTGATGCAACTGCAAACATGCCTGTTGGATAACCCATTTGCCGACGGGAATAATCAGGCCCGTTTCTTCCAGCTCAGGCAGAAATTCAGCCGGTAGCAGCATGCCGCGCTCCGGATGATGCCAGCGTAATAACGCTTCAAAACCAGTCAGGGAATGATCTCCGGCGGTATATTTAGGCTGATACCATAGCTCAAACTGGTTGCGTTCAAGCGCTTGTGAAAGTTCCTGTAGAAATGTCGGCGGCGTATCAGCGATAGCTTCCATCTGGGGACTATAAATAGCCCAGCCGTTTCTGCCCGCTTGTTTGACATGATACATCGCCATATCGGCCTTCACTTTTAGCTCATGCAGTGTCGAGCCATGTTCGGGATAAATACTGCTCCCCGCACTTAACGAAATCCGAATGGTATGACCGAATAAGGTAAAGGGGTCACCGATCGCATCTGAAATTCGCGCAAGCAAGGCGGAGATAGCCTGCTGGTTGCAGTCTGGAACCAGCAGGATAAATTCATCTCCCCCCAGTCTTGCCAGCGTCATTGAATCATCAAGGCAACTGTAGATACGCTGTGTACTGGCAATCAGCAGTTGATCGCCGATGTGATGCCCCCAGGTATCGTTAACGACTTTAAAACGATCGAGGTCAATAAATACCAACGCGAAACGCTGTTGATGCAATTTGGAATGCCGCAGGCAGGCCTGTAAGCGGGTATCTATTTGCGTTCGATTAGCTAGTCCGGTCAGCGCGTCGAAGTGGACCTGATGTTCAAGCTGGCAGTTCAACTGATGCAGGTTGTCAGCCAGTCGGGAAGTGCGCAGTTGTGAATCCACCATCGAGACGACCAGCATGATACCCAAAATAATCAGCGTTACGGCGCAGACCCAGACAGAGAGTTCCAGCGTACTGAGCCCATCGTGCGCAGTGTGTCCAAAATGGGTGAACGTTGCCGCTCCCATACCGGTGTAATGCATAGAAGCAATTGCCAGCGCCATAATAAGGGCAGCAATAAGTCGGTTAATCAGCACGCGACGGGTGTTTTGGCGTAAATGGAAGGCGAGCCATAAACCTACGCCAGACGCAACGACGGCAATAATTACAGAGAGCAATATCAGCGAGCGATCCCATGAGATGGCCACATGTTCGATAATGGCATACATGCCAACGTAGTGCATCGTGACAACGCCGGCACTCAATATGCTGGTGGCAATGACCAGTCGTTTTGTTGATAACGTATTACCGGAAATAGCGATATTGATGGCGAGGGTTGCAGAAATGAGCGCAATAAAGAACGAAAACGCGGTGAGTGATAGGTGATAATTGATCGGCATAGTCATTTTCATGGCCAGCATACCGATAAAATGCATCGACCAGATCCCCATACCCAGCGTAGCGCCGCCAGATAGCCGCCAGAAGGTAGATTCACGTTTGCTGGAGATTGCTACCTTACCCGCACTGTCGAGGGCAATAAAGGAGGCAATAAACGCGACAACAAAGGAAATCCCAATCAATACAGGGTCCCACGACACGTGCAACATCTTACTACCTATCGAAAAAAAGCCGTGATGATAAATCTAGCAGGTTTTGTCCAGTTAACCTGATAAAACCAGGAATGTTCTTGTGTTTTTACAATGAGTATTAGAGCGAAGAGCAAGATATTGAAAATGATAAGCCATTACTTATATAAGCATTCATAAAAATTATGTTTCTGTGTGTTTTATGCTCGTCACGTGCTCGCCATCACAATAATCTGATGGTGGGGAACATTACCGCCATTGGCGGGATAAAGTGCTGAACTATTATAAATGGACAGTGTAATTTATTGACTTAAGTTAAAGGTCTGTTGGCTCTCATTGAAAGTTCAGCTTTCGTCACAGAGCAATGGAAATCTGTATTGCAGATGCTATAAAAATAACATCCACGTTATTTCTTGGTGCACAGGGTTAAAATGTTAAATGATATTAGCGTCAGAACCTTTATTATTTTATTTCTGCTCATTACAGCGGTTGCGCTCAATGTTGTTGAAATAATTTTTTCGGCTACCCCAGAAATTATTATTGGCACTAATGCGGTAAGCATTGTTTCTATATTATGTTTGTGGTGGTACATGACGAAATATCTGGTCATGCCGATTAATACGGTTAAAAGAAGCATTGAAGAGGTAACATCCGGGAATCTGGCAATCAGTATTCCCGAATTTGGTAATAACTGTGCGGGTAGACTAATTCCTGGCATCAATAGCTTATCAAGTAATATTTCAGCACTCGTTAATGAGATCAGAACATCCTCGCAAACGGCGATGGCGCTTTCTGAACAGCTGGCGGAACGCAGCGCCGAGCTTTCAGTGAAAACAGAACAGCAATCCGGAGCATTAATGCAGACGGCTGCCAACATGGATGAAATAGCGGTTAATACGCGGAATAATGCTGATAACACGCAAATAGCCAGCGCCCAGGCAACAATTGCCACGCAATGCGCCCGTCAGGGTGGCGAATTAATGGTGCAGGTTGCGACAAATATGCGTTCAATCACCGAATGCGCACAGCAAATGACAGAAATTATTACGCTGATAGATGGTATTGCATTCCAGACCAATATTCTGGCATTGAATGCTGCTGTGGAAGCTGCAAGGGCCGGTGAACATGGCAAAGGTTTTTCTGTGGTGGCCGGTGAGGTAAGAATGCTTGCACACCGCAGTGCAGATGCAGCTAAGAATATTAAGCAACTGATTGCCCAAACCCATCAAAATGTTCAGCAAGGCGCTGCTATTGTGCGTGAAGCTGAGAAAAACATGCATGATATTGTCGGGGGGGCCGGGCAATTAAACCAACTGATGGGCGAGATATTAACCACTACGCAGGAGCAGGAGAAAGGAATAATCAGAATTACCCATGCTCTGGCCGAACTGGAGAACGTCACCCAAAGTAATGCCATTATGGTTGATGAGCTTTCTGACTCCTCAGGTATCCTGAAAAATCAGGTGATTGACCTTCAATCGCGAACGCATAAATTTCGCTTAAGTCATGCGCTTGAATCAGAGAGACGCCAGCGGGCCTGAGACGGGCATCTCGTAACCAGCGCCGCATTCGTCGGCGCTTTTCTTATTATCAGATACTTTTTATGAATCATTTCAGCACAATGGGACAATGAGATATTGCTTAACATATTCTGACAGCTAGACTAACGAAAAAAGCTGAATGTTTGTGGAGGCGCTGTGGAAGCCATTAAGGGAACGGATGTTAATGTGCCGGATGCCGTGTTTGCCTGGCTATTGGATGGCCGTGGTGGGGTGAAGCCACTGGAAGATAACGATGTTATCGACAGTCAACATCCCTGCTGGCTGCATCTTAATTATACCCATCCTGAAAGCGCGCAATGGCTGGCGACAACGCCTTTACTTCCCAATAACGTGCGTGATGCGCTGGCGGGTGAAAGCACGCGCCCACGCGTAAGCCGGGTAGGGGAAGGTACGTTGATTACGCTGCGCTGTATTAACGGCAGCACCGACGAGCGACCTGACCAACTGGTTGCGATGCGCTTATATATGGATGAACGTCTGATTGTCTCAACGCGTCAGCGTAAAGTATTGGCGCTGGATGATGTGGTCAGCGATCTCCAGGAAGGCACGGGAGCGGCTGATTGTGGTAGTTGGCTGGTGGATGTTTGCGATGCACTAACCGATCATGCCAGTGAGTTTATCGAACAATTGCACGATAAGATTATCGATCTGGAAGATAACCTGCTCGATCAGCAGATTCCGCCGCGTGGTTTCCTGGCATTGCTGCGTAAGCAGTTAATTGTGATGCGCCGATATATGGCGCCTCAACGCGATGTCTATTCCCGGCTGGCGAGCGAACGTTTTTCCTGGATGACCGACGACCATCGGCGGCGGATGCAGGATATCGCTGACAGGCTAGGGAGAGGGCTGGATGAAATAGATGCCTGCATTGCCAGGACTGGTATTATGGCGGATGAAATTGCGCAGGTTATGCAGGAGTCTCTGGCTCGCCGAACGTATACAATGTCATTGATGGCAATGGTTTTTCTTCCCAGCACATTTTTAACCGGGCTGTTTGGCGTTAACCTCGGCGGTATCCCTGGCGGTGGCTGGCAGTTTGGCTTCTCACTTTTTTGTATTCTGTTAGTGGTCCTGATTGGTGGTGTTACTTTATGGTTGCATCGTAGTAAATGGTTGTAACAACAACGTTTTTTAGTGACTTTTGCGCATGAAAACGTCCTGGTTTTTGAGCGAAGTCAATAAACCATCTACCTATTCGGGGCAATATCTCTCTCGCAGGTGAATGCAACGTCAAGCGATGGGCGTTGCGCTCCATATTGTCTTACTTCCTTTTTTGAATTACTGCATAGCACAATTGATTCGTACGACGCCGACTTAGATTAGTCGGCTTTTTTTTGCCTGCAGGAAATCAGCGTCTACCCTAAAAGAGCCAACCTGAATAACTGGAGGGGTATATGAACTGTCTGATTGCAACGCCGCACACTGATTCGCTACCGACCGACCCGGTTCCCATTCCCGATCCCATACCTCGTCCGCAGCCAATGCCGGATCCGCCACCGGATGAAGAGCCGATTAAATTGTCGCATCGCGGGCGCAGATCTGCGAGGATACGCGCCTGCTGATTGTGAGTTTTTACCGCGAGATTAAATTGTGACCGCTTTTTCAACCCTGAATGTTTTACCTGCTGCCCAACTCGAGAATCTTAACGAGCTGGGTTATCTTGAAATGACGCCTGTTCAGGCTGCTGCGTTACCGGCAATTCTGGCGGGGAAAGATGTTCGCGTGCAGGCTAAAACCGGCAGTGGCAAAACGGCGGCTTTTGGTCTTGGATTATTACAGCATGTTGATGTCGCGCTGTTTCAGACGCAGTCCCTGGTGCTGTGCCCAACGCGCGAGCTTGCTGACCAGGTGGCGGGTGAGCTGCGTCGCTTAGCGCGCTTTCTGCCTAACACCAAGATCTTAACGTTGTGCGGTGGGCAGCCCTTTGGCGCACAACGTGACTCCCTGCAGCATGCGCCACATATTATTGTCGCCACGCCAGGGCGTTTACTCGACCATCTGCAAAAAGGCACTGTTTCTCTGGAGGCCCTGAATACGCTGGTGATGGATGAAGCCGATCGCATGCTGGATATGGGCTTTAGCGATGCGATTGATGATGTCATTCGCTTTGCGCCAGCTTCGCGTCAGACCTTACTGTTTTCTGCGACCTGGCCTGAAGCCATTGCCGCCATTAGTGGTCGGGTGCAGCAAAATCCATTAACGATCGAAATTGATACCGTTGACGCGCTGCCGGCGATTGAGCAGCAGTTTTTCGAAACTTCCAGCCACGGCAAAATTCCGCTGCTGCAAAAATTGCTCAGTCAGCATAAACCTGCATCATGCGTAGTTTTTTGTAATACCAAAAAAGATTGTCAGGCCGTGTGTGACGCACTGAATACGGCGGGGCAAAGCGCGCTCTCACTGCATGGCGATCTTGAACAGCGCGATCGCGATCAGACGCTGGTACGTTTTGCCAACGGCAGCGCGCGCATTCTGGTTGCTACCGATGTGGCCGCGCGTGGTCTGGATATCAAATCACTTGAGCTGGTGGTTAACTTCGAACTGGCGTGGGATCCGGAAGTCCACGTCCATCGTATCGGACGTACCGCGCGTGCTGGCAACAGTGGTCTGGCGATTAGCTTCTGTGCACCGGAAGAAGCGCAGCGGGCCAATATTCTTTCTGAAATGCTGCAACTGAAGCTGAACTGGCTGCCAGCCCCAGCTAACGGCCCAATCCTGCCGCTGGAAGCTGAGATGGCGACGTTATGCATTGATGGCGGTAAAAAGGCTAAAATGCGTCCCGGCGATGTTCTCGGCGCGCTGACCGGTGATATTGGTCTGGAAGGCGCCGATATCGGCAAAATTGCCGTTCATCCGGCGCATGTCTATGTCGCGGTTCGCCAGACTGTAGCGCATAAGGCATGGAAGCAATTGCAAAACGGTAAGATAAAAGGCAAGACTTGCCGGGTTCGGTTATTGAAATAACCACTCGTCGGAGCGCCTGATGGCGCTCCGCTTATCCGGTACTATCGACTTACTTCACTTCCACGACGTTCAGGCGCAGCTCATCCAGTTGAGCATCATCTTCTTCTGGCTGCCAGCCCGCAGGCTGCAGCGGGATCTCTTCACGATCGAACGCTAAATCACCGCCGTCCACAACCTCTGAACCGTGCCTGATACCTTTGAAATCGAACAGATTGATATCGCTCAGATGTGAAGGTACAACGTTCTGCATTGCGCTGAACATGGTTTCAATACGCCCTGGATAGCGTTTGTCCCAGTCGCGCAGCATATCGGCAATGACCTGACGCTGCAGGTTAGGCTGTGAGCCGCACAGATTACATGGAATAATCGGGAAACCTTTCGCTTCGGAGAAACGCTCAATATCTTTCTCACGGCAGTAAGCCAGCGGACGGATAACGATATGTTTACCGTCATCGCTCATCAGCTTCGGCGGCATACCTTTCATCTTCCCGCCGTAGAACATGTTTAAAAACAGCGTTTGCAGGATGTCGTCGCGATGGTGACCGAGCGCAATCTTGGTGGCGCCTAACTCAGTTGCCGTGCGGTACAGAATGCCGCGACGCAGGCGAGAACAGAGCGAGCAGGTCGTTTTGCCTTCAGGGATTTTATCTTTGACGATCCCGTAGGTGTTTTCTTCGACAATCTTATACTCCACGCCCAGTTGTTCCAGATATTCCGGCAGAATATGCTCCGGGAAGCCAGGTTGTTTCTGATCGAGGTTAACCGCAACTAAGGAAAAACTGATCGGGGCGCTTTGCTGCAAATTACGCAGGATCTCCAGCATGGTATAGCTGTCTTTCCCCCCGGAAAGGCACACCATAATGCGATCGCCGTCTTCGATCATATTGAAGTCGGCAATGGCTTCGCCCACGTTACGGCGCAGACGTTTTTGCAATTTGTTCAGGTTGTATTGTTCTTTCTTGCTAATATCTTGATTTTGCGACATTTAATAGAGGCTCAATTCATAGTGTGGCATCAGAAGAGTATGCATCACGCCGGATAGTCCGGCAAAAGAAGTCTGATATAAAAACTGTGGCGTGTATGGTACGGATAAGCGGGAAAAATGTCAGCACATTTAGGACAGGAATCGTGGGGTATAACAGGTAGAAACAAAAAGCCCGCAGCGATGTGCGGGCCAGACAGCTTAGCGGACTACCAGTACCGAACACTCCGCATGACGTACCACGGCTGCGGCGTTAGACCCCAGCAGGTAGGTGGTGATGTCAGGGCGATGTGAGGCAATAATGACCATATCAGCCGGTAATTTTTTGGCCATCTCCAGAATCTTATCTTTTGGCGCACCTTCTGTGACATGAACGTGCACTCTGTCCATTGGGATATTGAACTTCTTGATAATCTCTTCCAGTTGAGATTTTGCTTCGGCTTTCAGATCTTCCATGGCCGGTAACTCTGCCGAGTAGGCCAATCCCAGGGAAGCATAATAGGGCAGTGACGGAATTACGGTCAAAAAATGAACCTGTGCATCGTCAATTTTTGCCTCTGCTTCAACATGGGCAATAACACGTTGAGTTAATTCTGAGTCTGAAATATCGATGGGTACAAGAATCGTTCTGTTCATAAAACCTCCTGTTTAAGTATCCACCCAAAGCTTACCGCGTAATGGCACTTTATGTACAATGACAAAGATCACATTTTGGCATCACTTTATTTTTATTTCAGGAAACTTTCCTTTTATTACTCCATCGTAAAATCGACCTTTAGAAACGACGCTCAGGAAATCACGAAAAATACGAGCAGGGACATGCTGATATTGCAGAGTAGACAACTGGTGAAAGCGAATTTCTAGCGTGCGGGAGGATTCGTCATAGCCGACGGATGCAATACGGGATGATTTTACAGGATGATGATTCATTGCAGGTATCCTCTACTACAGGTCTTAATGCAAGATATCATCTATCAGAGATGTGTTTTAGCGCAACAGATATAATGTTTTGATCTGGATAAAACAGAATTGTTAGAACATAAAGAGAGCCCGCTGTTGCCAGCGGGCTGACGGATTAGAACTGGTAAACCATACCCAGTGCTACTACGTCATCAGTAGAGATGTCGTTTTGGCTGTAGAAGTTTTTATCTTCATCCAGCAGGTTGATTTTGTAATCAACATAGGTGGAGAAGTTTTTGTTGAAGTAGTAAGTAGCGCCTACGGATGCATATTTCACCAGATCCTGGTCGCCATCAGATCCGTTTACACCCAGATCCTTGCCTTTAGACATCAGGAAAGAAACTTCCGGACGCAGACCGAAGTCGAACTGGTATTGTGCAGTCACTTCAAAGTTCTGAGTTTTGTTGGCAATCGTATTATCACTACCGTTTGAGCCACCATAAGGGGTCATGTTGCGGGTTTCGGAGTACATGGTTGCCAGGTAGATGTTGTTCGCGTCGTATTTCAGACCGACTGTCCACGCGTCAGCTTTATCACCGCCCGCGGTAGAATCGTTAACCTGCTCGTTAGTACGGTCAGAAGAGGTATATGCTGCACCGAAGCTTACACCCATACCCAAATCGTAGGTCGAGGAGATACCGAAGCCGTCACCGTTGGAGTTCTTCATGTTACGATCGTCGCCACCGTTATTGGTACCTTCCTGCTCTGGTGACTGATTTTCGTTCGCGCCCTGGTACTGCAACGCCACGTTCAGACCGTCAACCAGACCAAAGAAGTCGGTATTACGGTAGGTCGCCACGCCGTTCGCACGACCGGTCATGAAGTTGTCTGCTTTGGTGTAAGAGTCGCCACCGAATTCCGGCAGCATATCAGTCCAGCCTTCAACGTCGTACATTACGCCGTAGTTACGGCCGTAGTCGAATGAGCCGTAGTCGCCGACTTTAATACCTGCGAATGCCAGACGAGTCCAGGAGTCGCCTTTATCACCTTCGGTGCCGTTAGCCTGAACCTGATATTCCCACTGGCCGTAACCGGTAATCATATCGTTAACCTGAGTTTCGCCTTTGAAGCCCATACGCATATAAGTCTGATCGCCATCACTGTTAGCGTCATCAGAGAAATAATGCAGGCCGTCTACTTTGCCATAGAGATCTAATTTGTTGCCGTCTTTATTATAAACTTCAGCCGCGTGAGCAGCGCCTGCAGCCAGCAGGGCAGGAATTACGAGAGCCAGTACTTTTCTGTTCATTGAAATAATCCTTTAGTTTTTTTATTAACCTGTGACTACCCATGTAGGGAGTAAAAGCATGCTAAAGGAGAAGTTCCGTAAAGGGATAAATATGAATTGTTACGCCTTAAGTAAAATCTTAAAGAAATAATTCTACGGAAATGATGATAATTGTGGTGAATGTATGGATGGTAAATATATAAAATAAAAATTATACAAGTGAATTGTGTTGGGCTATTCTGCGCGTGTTATATGCCTTTATTGTCACGTTTTATTTTTCGTTGACGTATTGATAGCTATTATTAATTAGCCAGCGAATAAATTGACAAGCCCGAACAACCGTTCGGGCTTTTTTTTTAGTTCCAGGTTAATACTGAGATAAACGCATTACTCGGTACCGCTCTTTTCCGCTTTTCCAGCTAACTGCGCAAGGAAGTCGTAGCGTTTTTGCAGATCGGCTGCGGCGTCTTTCCAGAGCTGTTCTGCGACTTCTGGCTGTTGGGCGTTCAGGCGACGGAAGCGCTGCTCGTTAAGCAATGTTTCGGCCAGGGCGTCAGACGGTGGGCGAGAGTCCAGCGCCAGCGGCAGCTTACCTTCATCTGCTCGACGTGGATCAAAGCGGTACAGCGGCCAGAACCCGGTTGCCGTGAGCTGACGCATCTGATCATGGCTTAGTGCGAGATCGTAACCATGCTCTTCACATGGGCTATAGGCGATAATCAGCGACGGACCTGGATAGGCCTCCGCTTCCTGGATAGCTTTCACCGTCTGGTTCAACTGCGCGCCCAGAGAGATTTGTGCAACATACACGTGCCCGTACATCATCATACTGACGCCAAGATCTTTGCGAGCTTTGCGCTTGCCATGCTCACCAAATTTAGTGACGGCCCCGAGCGGCGTAGCTTTCGACGCTTGTCCGCCTGTATTGGAGTAACACTGGGTATCCAGTACCAAAATATTGACGTTCTCGGTCAGGCTCAGGACGTGATCCAGTCCCCCAAAACCAATATCGTAAGCCCAGCCATCACCGCCAATCAGCCAGATAGATTTCTCGACCAGCGCATCGGCATCGGTTAACAACTGCTGTGCGCCGTCGACATCTTTCAGGTGCTGGCGCAGTGCTGCAACTTGCTCACGGCGCACCTCTGGCGTAGCTTCATCGTGCAGGGCGTCATTCAGTTCAGCCGGAATGTTATCAGCAAACTGTTCCACTAAACGCATGACGCGTACACGGTGCTGATCCACCGTCAGGCGGAAGCCCAGCCCAAACTCGGCGTTATCCTCAAACAGGGAGTTTGCCCACGCAGGCCCGCGACCATTGGCGTCGGTGGTATAAGGCGTTGAGGGCAGGTTACCGCCATAAATTGATGAACAGCCGGTCGCATTGGCGATCAGCATGCGGTCGCCGTACAACTGCGTAAGCAATTTGATATACGGCGTTTCACCACAGCCAGAGCAGGCCCCAGAGTACTCAAACAGCGGCGTTATCAACTGCGAGGTACGAATATCAATGCGTTCCAGTTTAGTGCGATCGATTTCCGGCAGATTGAGGAAGTAGTCATAGTTAACTTTTTCTTCTTCCACGTGCTCAAGGCGCGACATCATATTGATGGCCTTGATCTCCGGGTTCTGGCGATCTTTCGCCGGGCATACTTCAACGCACAGATTACACCCGGTGCAATCCTCTGGCGCAACCTGCAGGACATATTTCTGACCGCGCATATCGCGTGATTTCACATCCAGAGAATGCAGGCTGGCAGGGGCATTTTCCATCGCTTCTGGTGAAACCACTTTGGCGCGGATAGCCGAGTGCGGGCAGGCGGCTACGCAGTGGTTACACTGGGTACACAGCTCTTCTTTCCAGATGGGGATCTCTTCGGCGATATTGCGTTTTTCCCAACGCGTGGTGCCCATCGGCCAGGTGCCGTCTGGCGGCAGCGCTGAAACGGGGAGAGCATCGCCCAGACCGGCGAGCATTGCCGCGGTGACGATTTTCACGAAATCAGGTGCGGCATCAGAAACCACCGGTGGGCGATTAGCGCTATGTGAGTCAACCGGCTGAAGCGCCACTTCGGCGACGGATTCACGCGCCAGGGCCAGCGCCTGCCAGTTACGTTCAACCAGATCCTGTCCTTTACTGCTATAGCTTTTCGCAATCGCACCCTGCAATTCAGCCAGAGCGCTGTCGCCTGGTAAGATTTGCGTCAGATGGAAGAACGCCATCTGCATAACGGTGTTAATACGTGCAGCCAGACCGCACTCGCGGGCGATTTTGGCCGCATTAATCACGTAGAAACGCGCTTTCTTCTGATTCAGAACAGCCTGAACTTCCTGCGGCAGACGTGTCCAGACTTCATCCACACTGTACGGGGTATTAAGCAGGAATATACCGCCAGGTTTCAGGCGCTCAGCCATCTGATACTTATCGATAAATTGCAACTGGTGACAACCAACAAAATCGGCTTGCGACACCAGATACGCTGAGCGAATAGGTTGTTCACTAACGCGCAGGTGAGAAACCGTCAGACCGCCTGCTTTTTTCGAGTCATAGACGAAATAACCCTGCGCATACCACGGCGTAGAGTTACCGATAATCTTGATGTTGTTTTTGGTGGCCGACACGCTACCGTCACTGCCCAGCCCGTAAAACAGTGCCTCGAGCTTCGCGGTACCGGGCAGGGTGTTTTCCGGTAACGGTAGCGACAGGTTGGTGACATCATCATAGATACCGACCGTAAAGCGAGATTTCGGCTTCGCGATACTCAGCTCATTAAAGACCGCCATGACGCAGTCCGGGCCAAACTCTTTGGAAGAAAGGCCATAACGCCCGCCAATCACCCGCGGTAGCGTTTCTCGTTCGCCGCAGTTAAAGGCTTCCGCCAGCGCGGTCATTACATCCAGATACAACGGTTCAGCTTGCGCGCCGGGCTCTTTGGTGCGATCCAGGACGGCGATGCTCCGTACCGTTTCCGGCAGGGCGCGCAGTAAATGTCTGGCAGAGAATGGGCGGAACAGACGCACTTTCAGAACGCCAACTTTCTCGCCGCGTGCCAGCAGCTCTTCGACGACTTCTTCACTGGTTCCAATCGCCGAGCCCATCAAAATAATGACGCGTTCTGCCTGCGGATGACCGTAGTATTCAAATGGCTGGTACTGACGGCCCGTCGCAGCAGCGAAATCGTTCATCGCCTGTTCTACGTGATCGTAAACCGCGTTGTACCATGGGTTTGTTGCTTCGCGTGACTGGAAGTAGGTGTCCGGGTTCGCAGACGTACCGCGAATAACCGGATGCTCCGGGTTGAGCGCGCGCGCGCGATGAGCATCGATTTCTGCCTGCGGCATCAGCCCGAGGATTGTGTCATCGGCCAGCGGCACTATTTTATTAATTTCATGCGATGTGCGAAAACCATCAAAGAAATGAATAAACGGGACCCGGCTTTTCAGGGTGGCCATTTGCGAAATTAGCGCAAAGTCTTGTGCTTCCTGAACGCTGCTGGCGCACAGCATTGCGCATCCCGTCTGGCGCACCGCCATCACGTCTGAATGATCGCCAAAGATGGATAATGCGTGAGTGGCAATCGTACGCGCCGCAACGTGCAGCACAAACGGAGTCAACTGACCAGCCAGTTTGTACAGCGTCGGGATCATCAGCAACAGGCCCTGCGATGAAGTAAACGACGTAGAGAGCGCACCGGTCTGCAACGCGCCGTGAACGGTCGCTATCGCACCGCCTTCCGACTGCATTTCTACGACACGAGGGGTATCCCCCCACACGTTTTTAAGCCCGTTCCCGGCCCAGGCATCCGCCTGTTCAGCCATCGTCGAACTGGGCGTAATCGGGTAGATGGCGATAACCTCGCTGGTACGAAATGCGACCGAAGCAACCGCACCATTACCGTCAATTGTGATCATACTGACACCCTTACATTGCGCAAAAAAAGGGACACGCGTAACAGCGGCGAATCCTGTAGTTATCCTTTTAGTTTAGCAAAAGCGCTAAAGACAGATTTTCGCTTTTGTGTCCCCCGAATAAACAGAATGAATGGTTTGATCAAAGGAGCAGCCAAAAAATTGCCAGAAAATGTAAACGGTGCGCATAAATGCGCATATTGCCTCTCGACGGCGGTGTTTCCGCTGCCTATTATTTATGGCTGTGTCGTTTGGTTAATATTCAGAGGGGAGTAAGATGCGCGCAGCGTTTTGGGTAGGGTGTGCCGCGTTATTATTATCGGCTTGTAGTAGTGAACCTGTTCAGCAGGCAACCGCCGCGCATGTCGCACCGGGGATGAAGGCCGCAATGTCCAGTTCTGGAGAAGCTAATTGTGCCATGATTGGTGGTTCGCTCTCCGTTGCCCGTCAGCTGGATGGTTCAGCTATCGGAATGTGTGCGTTACCCAACGGCAAACGCTGTAGTGAGCAGTCGCTTGCCGCCGGAAGCTGTGGCAACTATTAAGCCACCGCGTTTCCTACATTAAATCCGCGAGTTTATACGTCAGCGTTTGTTCTGCTGTCGCCAGTGTTAACTGGTCAGCAGTCAGATCGACCTGTGCGCCTTGCTTAAACATGTCGCTGACGATCCCGTCGAGCGCGTTAAGCTGCGGATCGGCGCACATCATGCGGGTCATCGCCATATCTTTAACCTTCAACTCGCCGTCGGACAGTTTGCCCTGACCGTGGAATTGATTACACATCTTTCCCGATACCGTCATGTTTTCGCCAAAACTCAATTCGGGTGGGTTATTAGCGACGGTGACGGCTTTACCATTCACGCTCTGCAAAACGAAGCGGTGATGCTGCAACTGTTCGCGATTGACGGAAACTTTTCCATTGCTCACACAGCCAGCCATCAGCATGCTGAGCGCAATCAACGTGACAACTTTTTTCATTCAATTTCTCTACGTTTGTGACGGGAATACATTCAATATAATAATGATACTGAAGATTTTAGCATCGGTGATTATCTGAAAATGCCCCCCTGAATCCAGGGGAGCACGAGGATTAGAAGAGGGCGTTTGGACAGGTTTCGCCTTTGGAGATCTGTGCCAGATTTTGCAGCGTGGTCTCAGAAATGCTGGTCAATGCTTCGGCAGTCAGGAACGCCTGGTGACCGGTGAACAGCACGTTATGACAGGCCGACAGACGGCGGAACACATCATCCTGAATCACGTCATTGGATTTATCTTCAAAGAACAGGTCGCGTTCGTTTTCATACACGTCCATACCCAGAGAACCAATTTTCTGGTTTTTCAGCGCATCGATAGCGGCTTGCGAATCGATCAATGCCCCGCGACTGGTGTTAATAACCATCACGCCATTTTTCATTTGCTCAAAGGCTTCGTGATTGAGCAGGTGATAATTCTCCGGCGTTAACGGACAGTGCAGGGAGATGACATCGGACTCCGCGAACAGCGTTTTAAGATCGACATATTCAACGCCTAACTCCAGTGCGGCAGCGCTTGGGTAGGGATCAAACGCCAGCAGACGCATCCCAAAACCTTTCAGGATCCGCAGTGCCGCAATCCCAATCTTACCGGTACCGATCACCCCAGCCGTTTTGCCATACATGGTAAAGCCGGTCAGCCCCTCAAGGGAGAAGTTGGCATCACGAGTACGCTGATAGGCGCGGTGAATACGGCGATTCAACGTCATCATCATGCCAATCGCATGTTCAGCGACGGCTTCCGGTGAATAGGCTGGCACACGGACGACCTGCAGGCCGAGCTCTTTTGCCGCGTCGAGATCGACGTTATTGAAGCCGGCGCAACGCAGCGCAATATATTTCACGCCATGCTTTTTCAGCTCTTCCAGAACCGGGCGGCTGCCATCGTCGTTGACGAAGATACAGACGGCTTCACAGCCATGGGCTGTTTTGGCTGTTTTCTCCGTCAGCAGAAAGTCAAAGAATTCAAGTTCAAAACCAAAAGCCTCGTTAACCTGCTGCAGATACTTCTTGTCGTACTGTTTTGTACTATAGATGGCGAGTTTCATAAGACTTTCTCCAGTGATTTTGACGTCACATTAATCCAATTCAAATTATTTTACAAAATCTAAAAAGTTATTGATAGTCATAGGCGTAATGAATAATTTCAGCGCATCTGTTGTTAGTGTGGGCAGGTTACTCAATTTCAACAACTGGATATTTTTCCGTCCAACTCAATACCCGTAATCGATGCAGGTAAAAAGCCAGCCGAATCACATCCAGACAGCTACGCTTATACAGGTAGCAAATATCGGGAGGGGTCATGTTAACTCACTCTGAAGCAAAGCGATGGGCCACCTTAATGCTTAAGGCGGCATTATGTGATGGTATGAAACCTGAGGAGATTTCCCGGCAGGTACATCTGGTCTGCGATCATCATGGTAGGGAGTGCCTCGAAGAGCTCATTGAGGAAATTCTGATAGAGGCTGGTCGTTTAGGACCTAAACATAGCGATGGAGAACTGAGGCCTCATTGAGTCTGAGTTCTTTATATTCCCGACGGCACGTGTAACAGCGTGCCATATAGAATAACGCACTATCTTATTGAATTGATTATTATTTTATTAATTCTCGTTGATTGATAAATAGTGCATATACTTCATGGGAATTTATTCTTAATGTGGGCATATCCTGTTAAACATGCCACAATACTGGCCTAAACCGGCTTAAATTTTCGCTAAATCAGGATATTAACTACCCATGAAGGGTAAATATAAAGCCGCTCTGGCACTTCTCTTATTATTGATTCTCGTGCCGCTGACGTTGGTCATGACGCTTGGCCTGTGGGTTCCTACGCTGGTGGGCGTCTGGTTACCTGTTGGCACGCGCATCGCGCTGGATGAGAGTCCACGGTTGACACGGCATGGGCTGCATATCCCGGAACTCCGCTATCTGGTCGATGATTGCCCGCTAGCGCGCATTACTCAGGCCGATCTTTCCCATCCCAGCCGCTGGTTGCTTAATGTCGGGACAATTGAGCTGGATTCCGCTTGCCTGGCTAAATTACCGCAGACAGAAGCGTCTCCGGCAGCGCCCAAAACGCTGGCTGAATGGCAATCGATGCTGCCCAATACCTGGATTAACATCGACAAAGTTATTCTCTCCCCCTGGCAGGAGTGGCAGGGAAAACTGTCTCTTTCGCTAACGCCATCGACCCAGCAACTGCGCTACCAGGGTGAAAAAGTGAAATTTCAGGGGCGTCTGCGCGGGCAAAATCTCACGGTAAATGAGCTGGATATAGCCGCGTTTGAAGGGCAACCGCCGGTAAAACTGGTTGGTGAATTTACCATGCCGCTGGTTCCTGATGGACTACCGGTGAGCGGTCATGCGGTTGCTACTCTGAGCTTGCCGCAGGAGCCCTCACTGGTGGACGCCGAACTGGAGTGGCAAGAAAACAGCGGACAACTGATCGTCATGGCGCGGGATAATGCCGATCCGTTGCTCGATCTTCCGTGGGAAATAACCCGTCAGCAATTAACCATCAGCGACGGTCGCTGGAACTGGCCTTATCAGGGATTCCCGCTCAGCGGGCGGTTGGGCATGAAAGTTGAAAACTGGCAGGCCGGGCTGGAAAATGCGGTGGTGAGCGGGCGTCTGAACATACTGACCCAAGGCGATGCAGGTAAAGGAAACGCCGTATTAACGCTGGGGCCGGGTAAGCTGGGTGTGGATAGTAGCGACATGCCGTTACAGTTGATAGGCGAGGCGAAACAGGGTGACCTGATCTTTTACGCCAAATTACCCGCCAGACTCACCGGAAGCCTGAACGACCCGCAGCTGGCTTTCGAGCCAGGAGCGCTGCTGCGTTCGCGTGGACGGGTGATTGACTCGCTGGATATTGACGAAATTCGCTGGCCGCTGGCGGGCGTAAAAGTAACGCAGCGCGGCGTAGATGGCCGTCTGCAGGCTATATTGCGCGCGCATGAAAACCAGATGGGCGGTTTTGAATTGCATCTGGATGGTCTGGCAAATGATTTTCTCCCTGACGCGGGTCGCTGGCAGTGGCGGTACTGGGGCAAAGGCAGCTTTACGCCAATGCATGCGCGTTGGGACGTGGCGGGTAAGGGCGAATGGCATGACAACACCCTGAAGCTTTTTGATCTCTCCACCGGATTTGACCACCTGCAATACGGCACCATGAAGGTAGAAACCCCACGCCTGGTGATGGACGAGCCGATCATCTGGGTACGGGATGCCAACAAACCGACTTTTAGCGGCGCGCTGTCGCTGGACGCAGGGAACACCACTTTTACCGGGGGGAGCGTGTTACCGCCGTCAACCCTGAAGTTCAGCGTGGAAGGCACCGACCCGACGATTTTCCAGTTTAAAGGCCAGCTTCACGCGGGCGCGATAGGTCCAGTACAGGTAAATGGCCGTTGGGACGGGATCCGCCTGCGCGGACAGGCCTGGTGGCCAAAACAATCGCTCACCGTATTCCAACCGCTCATCCCACCAGACTGGAAAATGAAGCTACGTGAAGGTGAACTGTATGCGCAGGTTGCGTTTTCGGCTGCCCCGGAACAGGGCTTTGAAGCGGGCGGCCATGGGGTATTAAAAGGCGGTAGCGCCTGGATGCCCGATAACCAAATTAATGGCGTCGATTTTGTGTTGCCTTTCCGGTTTAGTGAAGGCGCATGGCAACTGGGTACGCGTGGACCTATTTCACTGCGTATTGCGGAAGTGGTGAATCAGGTGACGGTGAAAAATATCGCCGCCGATCTACAGGGGGCGTATCCCTGGAGTGAAGACAATCCGTTACTGTTAAGCGATGTCAGCGCCGAACTGCTGGGGGGCAAAGTCATCATGCAACAACTGCGGATGCCGCAGCACGATCCGGCATTATTACGGGTGCAAAATATCTCTTCCAGCGAGCTTATCAGCGCGGTTAATCCCAAGCAATTCGCCATGTCTGGCCCGGTCAGCGGTGCGTTGCCGTTATGGCTGGATAACGAAAAGTGGATCATTAAAGACGGTTGGCTGACCAACCCGGGGCCTATGACGCTGCGTATTGATAAAGACACGGCGGATGCCGTCGTCAAAGATAATATGGCAGCTGGTGCGGCCATTAACTGGCTGCGTTATATGGAAATAAGCCATTCCTGGACGAAAATAAATTTGGATAATCTCGGTGTCTTAACCATGCAGGCAACCGTAACTGGCAATAGCCGGGTGGATGGCAAAGTGGGGACGGTTAATTTGAATTACACCCATGAGGAAAACGTCTTTACGCTATGGCGTAGTTTGCGTTTTGGCGACAATTTACAGGCATGGCTTGAACAAAATGCAGCGCTGCCGGAATCCCATTGCCCGGAAGGCAAGGAATGTGAGGAACAACAATGAAAACGATAGCTGCCATGCTGGGTCTGCTGGCTTCATCTCTGCTGATCGGGTGCACACCCAGAATCGAAGTGGCTGCGCCTAAAGAGCCGATCACTATTAATATGAACGTCAAAATCGAGCATGAGATCCATATCAAAGTCGATAAAGACGTTGAGAGCTTATTAAAATCGCGCAGCGATTTGTTCTGAGGTCACGATGAAAAAACAGCTTGCAGTGATCCTGGTGGCATTGAGTTTATTCAGTGGCAATGGGTGGGCATTGACCTTGAATGAAGCCAGATCCCAGGGGCGGGTGGGCGAAACGCTTAATGGTTATCTGGTGGCATTGCAAACCGACGCCGAAACGCAGGCGCTGGTGAGTGAGATTAATAAAGCACGCAGCGCCAGCTATCAGCAACTGGCTGAGAGCAATAACATTCCTCCAGATGAAGTGGCGAAAATGGCCGGACAAAAGCTGGTCGCTCGGGCTAAACCAGGGGAGTACGTCCAGGGCATCAATGGTAAGTGGTTGAGAAAATAATAAATCTTCTCTGCACACAACCAGAGAGGCACGACGCTGACTTATTCATCGACATCGCAATAGTTGCCACACGGCATCAAACTGAGGCTGATATAGTTCAACACCGGTCGCGTTGCGGAGTGAAATCATGTGGCTTTTCAAGTGGTATGTCTGGAATCGTTGGATATTCAAGCTGTTAAGCCGGGATGTTGCCGAGCCAGAACAATTTTTGCTGCATTGCTGGGAAGAGAATCTGGCGAAGTGCAGAGATTATGCAACCATCTGGCGTGATATTAACCGCATTCACGGCAAACAGGTGCAGGTAAAGAAGTAAATGCTGGAGAAACCCTCCCACCGGATGGTGAGAGGGTGAATTATCAGGCAGCGACGACGCTGTCGATAGCGGCTTTCGCATCGGACTGCGCTTTGGACGCCACTTCCGGGCCGTACGCAATGCCTTCAGCAAAGACGACGTTCACGTCGGTGATGCCAATAAAGCCCAGGAATACGTTCAGATACGGCGTGATCAGGTCGGTCGGCGTATCTTTATGGATACCACCACGGCTGGTCAACACGACTGCGCGTTTACCCGTCACCAGACCTTCCGGACCTTTCTCGGTATAACGGAAAGTCACACCTGCACGGGCAATCAGATCGAAATAGTTTTTCAGCTGGGTTGGGATGTTGAAGTTATACATCGGCGCGGCGATAACAATCACATCATGCGCTTTCAGCTCAGCAATCAGCTCATCGGACAACGCCAGCGCTTCCTGCTGACGCGGTGTCAGCGGCGCATCGCTCGGGCGCAGCGCACCCACCAGTTCGCCATCCAGTACCGGAACAGGATTTGCAGCCAGGTCACGGACGGTGATTTCATCAGCGGAGTGCTTTTCACGCCACTGTTCAACAAAATAATCAGACAACTGACCAGACTGAGAGTACCCTGCCAGAATACTGGATTTAAGAACTAATACCTTGCTCATGGGTGTTTCCTTTTATGTGTTTGAAGGGGGAGTGCCCCGTTGCTTGTTGACACTTTATTCACAATCCTGTCGCAGTGATAGCGCAATATATCGAATCCTATGTTCGAAATTATTGAACAACACATGAAAAGCGCTGATGTGGTACTCTATACCTATCATCTAAAAGAGATTTAACCCGGCAGAGCACTGCCTTTTAACGCTATGACAGAACAACAAAAATTAACCTTCAACATGTTGCAGCAACAGCTGGATTCACTGATGCTGCGTGACAGACAGCGTTTTGCCCGCCGCCTGCAGGGCGTGAAGAAGGTTAAAAATCCTGATGCACAACAGGCCATTTACCAGGAGATGGCAAAAGAGATTGATCACGCTGCAGGTAAAGTTGTGCTGCGTGAAGCCGCGCGTCCGGTCATCAGCTACCCGGAAAACCTGCCCGTCAGTCAGAAAAAACAGGATATTCTGGAAGCGATCCGCGATAACCAGGTGGTGATTGTCGCCGGGGAAACGGGATCAGGGAAAACCACCCAGTTACCCAAAATCTGTATGGAGCTCGGGCGCGGGGTAAAAGGGCTGATCGGCCATACCCAGCCGCGTCGTCTGGCGGCGCGTACCGTGGCGAACCGTATTGCAGAAGAGCTGCAAGCCGAGCCGGGCGGTTGTATCGGTTATAAAGTCCGTTTTAGCGATCATGTCAGCGACAACACCATGGTTAAGCTGATGACGGACGGTATCTTGCTGGCGGAAATCCAGCAAGATCGGCTGCTGATGCAGTACGACACCATCATCATCGATGAAGCGCATGAGCGCAGCCTGAATATCGATTTTCTGCTCGGCTATCTGAAAGAGCTTCTGCCGCGCCGTCCGGATCTAAAAATTATCATCACTTCGGCGACCATCGATCCGGAGCGTTTTTCAAAGCATTTCAATAATGCACCAATTATCGAAGTCTCTGGTCGAACCTATCCGGTGGAAGTTCGCTATCGTCCAATTGTTGAAGACGCAGATGACACCGAGCGTGACCAATTGCAGGCAATTTTTGATGCCGTAGATGAGTTAGGCCGTGAAAGTCAGGGCGACATTTTGATCTTCATGAGCGGCGAGCGCGAAATCCGCGATACCGCCGATGCGCTGAATAAGCTGGATTTGCGCCATACCGAAGTGCTACCGCTGTATGCGCGTCTTTCCAACAGCGAGCAGAACCGTGTGTTTCAGTCGCACAGCGGTCGCCGTATCGTGCTGGCGACCAACGTGGCGGAAACCTCGCTGACGGTTCCGGGGATCAAGTATGTGATTGATCCGGGTACTGCGCGTATCAGCCGTTACAGTTACCGCACCAAAGTTCAGCGCTTGCCGATTGAACCGGTGTCGCAGGCCTCTGCCAACCAGCGTAAAGGCCGTTGCGGTCGTGTTTCGGAGGGGATCTGTATTCGTCTGTATTCTGAAGACGATTTCCTGTCGCGCCCGGAGTTTACCGACCCGGAGATTCTGCGTACCAACCTGGCGTCCGTTATTTTGCAGATGACCGCCTTGGGGCTGGGCGATATCGCGGCGTTTCCGTTTGTTGAAGCGCCGGATAAACGTAACATTCAGGACGGTGTACGCCTGCTCGAAGAACTGGGGGCGATAACCACCGACGAACAGGCAACCGCTTACAAACTGACGCCATTGGGCCGTCAGCTCTCGCAATTGCCGGTGGATCCACGTCTGGCGCGCATGGTGCTGGAAGCGCAAAAACATGGCTGCGTACGTGAGGCGATGATTATCACCTCGGCGCTGTCTATTCAGGATCCGCGCGAGCGCCCGATGGACAAGCAGCAGGCCTCCGACGAGAAGCATCGCCGTTTCCACGACAAAGAGTCTGATTTCCTCGCATTTGTGAATCTGTGGAACTATCTCGGCGAGCAGCAGAAAGCGCTGTCGTCAAACCAGTTCCGTCGTCAGTGCAAACTTGATTTTCTGAACTACCTGCGCGTGCGTGAATGGCAGGATATCTACACGCAACTGCGTCAGGTGGTGAAAGAGTTAGGGATTCCTGTTAACAGCGAACCCGCTGAATACAGAGAGATCCACGTCGCGTTGCTGACCGGTTTACTGTCACATATCGGGATGAAAGATGCCGATAAACAGGAATTTACCGGGGCGCGTAACGCTCGCTTCTCGATCTTCCCAGGCTCTGGTCTATTTAAAAAACCGCCGAAGTGGACGATGGTAGCGGAGCTGGTGGAAACCAGCCGCCTGTGGGGACGTATTGCTGCACGCATCGATCCTGAGTGGGTCGAACCGGTTGCCCAGCATCTGATCAAACGTTCATACAGTGAACCGCACTGGGAACGTGCGCAGGGCGCGGTGATGGCAACAGAAAAGGTTACCGTCTACGGTTTACCGATTGTTGCAGCCCGTAAGGTGAACTACAGCCAGATCGATCCCGCGTTGTCGCGTGAACTGTTCATCCGCCATGCTCTGGTGGAAGGCGACTGGCAAACGCGCCATGCGTTTTTCCGTGACAATTTGAAGTTACGCGCTGAGGTGGAAGAGTTAGAGCACAAATCACGCCGTCGCGACATTCTGGTTGATGATGAGACGCTATTTGAGTTTTACGACCAACGCATCAGCCATGATGTAGTCTCCGCGCGTCACTTTGACAGCTGGTGGAAAAAGATCAGCCGTGAAACGCCGGATCTGCTCAACTTTGAAAAGAGCATGCTCATCAAAGAGGGTGCGGAAAAAATCAGTAAGCTGGATTACCCGAACTTCTGGCATCAGGGCAATCTCAAACTACGGTTAAGTTACCAGTTCGAACCCGGAGCCGATGCGGATGGTGTGACCGTACATATTCCGCTCCCGCTGCTCAATCAGATCGAAGAGAGCGGTTTTGAATGGCAAATTCCGGGGCTGCGCCGTGAACTGGTGATCGCCCTGATTAAGTCTCTGCCGAAACCGGTACGACGCAACTTTGTGCCCGCGCCAAACTATGCGGAAGCGTTTTTAGGCCGCGTCACGCCGCTGGAACTGCCGCTGCTCGACTCGCTGGAGCGTGAACTGCGCCGCATGACCGGCGTGACCGTTGACCGTGAAGACTGGCATTGGGATCAGGTGCCCGATCACCTAAAAATCACCTTCCGGGTAGTGGATGATAAGAACAAAAAGCTGCAGGAAGGACGTTCGCTACAGGATCTGAAAGACGCACTGAAGGGTAAAGTGCAGGAAACATTGTCTGCGGTGGCGGATGACGGTATCGAACAGAGCGGGTTGCACATCTGGAGCTTCGGTCAGCTTCCGGAGAGTTACGAGCAAAAACGCGGTAACTATAAGGTAAAAGCCTGGCCAGCGCTGGTGGATGAGCGTGACAGCGTTGCCATCAAACTGTTTGATAACCCGCTGGAGCAACAGCAGGCGATGTGGTGCGGTTTACGCCGCCTGTTGTTGCTGAATATTCCTTCACCAATCAAATATTTGCATGAAAAACTGCCCAACAAAGCCAAGCTGGGGCTGTATTTTAACCCGTACGGTAAAGTGCTGGATTTGATTGACGACTGTATATCCTGTGGTGTGGATCAACTGATCGACGCCAACGGTGGTCCGGTGTGGACCGAAGAAGGCTTTGCGGCGCTGCATGAAAAAGTGCGGGCTGAACTGAACGATACGGTGGTGGATATTGCTAAGCAGGTCGAACAAATTCTGACCGCGGTGTTTAATATCAACAAACGTCTGAAAGGGCGCGTGGATATGACCATGGCGCTGGGGCTTGCGGATATCAAATCGCAGATGGGCGGGCTGGTGTACCGTGGATTTGTTACCGGCAATGGTTTCAAGCGTCTGGGCGATACGCTGCGTTATTTGCAGGCTATCGAAAAGCGTCTGGAAAAACTGGCTATCGACCCGCATCGTGACCGTGCGCAGATGCTGAAAGTGGATAGCGTGCAGCAAGCCTGGCAGCAGTGGTTCAATAAACTGCCTCCCGCTCGCCGTGAAGATGACGATGTCAAAGAGATCCGCTGGATGATAGAAGAGCTGCGCGTCAGCTATTTTGCCCAGCAGCTTGGTACGCCGTATCCGATTTCCGATAAACGTATTTTGCAGGCGATGGAGCAAATTTCGGGATAAATCGGTACCAGACAGCATACCGGGTAAGGTGACGTCACCGCCCGGTATGCAACCCGATAAAGTATTAAGATCAGGAGTCATGAGTATGAGCCAGTTTCCGACACTTTCCGCAACCACGCTTGCGGCGATCAATACCGTTGGGCGATGGTTGGCGCAGAATGATTTTACGGGGAATATCACCGTTCAGTCAGATTGCGTGATTCTGGCAGGGAACGCGGTTATTCCGACCATCGACGCCGCCTGCCGGATCGCGAAAGAGCAACAGGTTCCCTTGTTGATTAGCGGTGGCATCGGTCACTCCACACGATTTTTGTATGACGCGATTGCAGAGCATCCTCGTTACAACATCATTCGTACCACCGGGCGCGCGGAAGCAGCGATCCTTGCCGATATCGCACATCAGTTCTGGCAAATCCCGGGGGAGAAGATTTGGGTGGAAGACCAGTCAACAAACTGCGGTGAGAATGCCCGTTTTAGCTGTGCATTATTGAATCAGGCGACGGAAAGTATTCATACCGTCATTGTGGTACAGGATCCCACTATGCAACGTCGTACGATGGCAACCTTTCAGCGCGTAACCCGCGATGAGCCGCATGCGCCGCGCTGGTTGAGTTTCCCTGGATTCATCCCTGAGCTGGCCCCACAGCAAGACGGCGTGGATTTTGTGCCAGCAGCAGAAGGTTTGTGGTCAGTGGATCGCTATCTGTCTCTCATTACCGGTGAGCTTCCTCGCCTGCGTGATGATGCCACCGGTTATGGGCCTTGTGGCCGCGATTTTATTGCCCATGTTGATATTCCTCAGAACGTTGAGCAAGCCTGGCAGCAGTTGCAAAATGACATCGTGCTGACTGACTTACTGGAGAGCCGCTCTCTGTAATTCCTGTTGCCCGTTTGTCGGCGTTTTGCGGCAAACGGGCAAAAATCACACCTGTTTTTTCCCTTCATCATCACTTTGCCAGACGCTTTTATGAAGCCGCTCACAGAACAGCCACTCCAGCCATAATACGACCTGCATGATTGATATTAATTAACAATAGTTTTACTTGTTAAAAACAAATCAATCACAGGAGAGCCGCATGTCAGTACCCGTACAACATCCTATGTATATCGATGGGCAGTTTGTGACCTGGCACGATGATGCCTGGATTGATGTCGTCAATCCTGCCACGGAAGAGGTGATCTCACGTATTCCCGATGGACGTGCCGAGGATGCGTGTAAAGCGATCGATGCTGCACAGCGCGCTCAGCCGCAATGGGAAGCGCTGCCTGCCATTGAACGGGCGAACTGGTTACGCAAAATTTCTGCGGGTATCCGTCAGCGAGCCAGTGAAATCAGCGCGCTGATTGTGGCGGAGGGTGGAAAAATACAGCAACTGGCTGAGGTCGAAGTCTCGTTTACCGCCGACTATATCGATTATATGGCGGAGTGGGCGCGTCGCTATGAAGGCGAGATCCTGCAAAGCGATCGTCCGGGCGAGAATATTCTGCTGTTTAAGCGCGCTTTGGGCGTGACTACGGGCATTCTGCCGTGGAACTTTCCATTTTTCCTGATTGCCCGCAAACTGGCTCCCGCACTGTTGACGGGTAATACCATTGTCATTAAGCCGAGTGAATTTACACCGAATAACGCCATCGCCTTTGCCAAAATTGTTGATGATATTGGCTTGCCGCGCGGCGTATTTAATCTGGTGCTGGGACGTGGTGAAACGGTCGGTCAAGCGCTGGCCGCAAACCCGAAGGTGGCCATGGTGAGCATGACCGGTAGCGTCGGGGCGGGTGAGAAAATTATGGCTGCGGCGGCTAAAAATATCACCAAAGTTTGTCTGGAGTTGGGCGGCAAGGCCCCGGCTATCGTGATGGATGATGCCGATCTTGAACTGGCCGTAAAGGCAATTGTTGACTCGCGGGTGATCAACACCGGACAGGTATGCAACTGTGCCGAGCGCGTGTACGTTCAGAAAGGTATTTATGACCAATTCGTCAATCGTCTGGGCGAGGCGATGAAAGCCGTGCAGTTTGGCAATCCGGCTGAGCGCAATGATATTGCAATGGGGCCGCTGATTAACGCCGCTGCGCTGGAGCGTGTAGAGCAGAAAGTTGCACGAGCGGTGCAGGAAGGCGCCAGAGTGGTGCTGGGCGGTAAGGCCGTTTCCGGCAAAGGGTATTACTATCCACCGACGTTACTGTTAGACGTGCGCCAGGAGATGGCGATTATGCACGAGGAGACGTTTGGTCCGGTGCTACCGGTGGTAGCGTTTGATACGCTGGAACAGGCGCTGACGATGGCCAATGACAGCGATTACGGTCTGACCTCATCGATCTATACGCAGAATCTGAATACGGCGATGAAAGCGATTAAAGGGCTGAAGTTTGGCGAAACCTATATTAATCGTGAAAACTTCGAGGCGATGCAGGGCTTTCATGCTGGCTGGCGCAAGTCCGGGATTGGCGGGGCTGACGGTAAACACGGTCTGAACGAATATCTGCAAACGCAGGTGGTGTATCTGCAGTCCTAAGTTTTCGCCGGGTGAGCCTGTACGCCACCCGGCGCAATTCTCACACTTTGCTGGCGATCCATAAGAATAAGCCGGGTGAGCAAAAGTTAATGAATTTTTAACAAAAGCCCGTTATGGTGACGCATTATTGTTTTTATTCAGGAAGTGTTATGGGGAATAAGTATTCTGGCCTGCAAATTGGCATTCACTGGCTGGTCTTTTTGTTGGTCATTGTGGCCTACAGCGCTATGGAGTTTCGCGGATTTTTCCCGCGCAGCTATCGTCCCTTATTTAACATGGTGCACGTATCCTGTGGCATCACTATTTTAACGCTGATGGTGGCGCGTCTGCTGGTCAGGCTAAAATATCCGGCACCGCCGATTGTGCCAAAACCGAAGCCGATGATGACCGGAATGGCGCATCTGGGGCATCTGGTTATCTATCTGCTGTTTATTGTTCTGCCGATTATTGGACTGGTGATGATGTACAACCGGGGTAACCCGTGGATTGCATTCGGCATCGTTATGCCGCATGCGGCAGAGGCCAATTTTGATGTAGTGGATATGCTGAAGTCCTGGCACGTGACGCTGGCAAATCTGGGCTATTTTGTTATTGCTCTGCATGCCGCTGCCGCCCTGATGCACCACTATTTCTGGAAGGACAATACGCTGCTGCGCATGATGCCGCGAAAACGCTCCTGATGTAATGCCCCGCAAATGCGGGGTATTTTTTTAGCCGATTATTTTTCCAGACATCATAAAAACTTACCGGCAAGATGGTTAAACAACGTCCAGTTCATCACACTCGCTACTTGATTGCTGCTCTTATTAAAACTACTGTATATAAATACAGTAAATGAGAGGCAGATTATTATGTTGTTTTTCCAGCCTGCGGAACGCCGCGAAATTAAACACTTTCCGTTATTTAGCGATCTTGTGCCCTGCGGTTTTCCATCTCCTGCACAGGACTACGTTGAGAAACGTATCGACCTCAATGACCTGCTGGTACGGCATCCCAGCGCAACCTATTTTGTTAAATCATCTGGCGACTCTATGAGGGGAGCAGGGATCGGCGAGGGGGATTTACTGATTGTCGACAGCGCCAGAAAACCTGCCCATGGAGACATCGTTATTGCCGCCGTTGAGGGCGAATTCACCGTTAAACGCCTGCAATTACATCCGGTTGTGATGCTGAAGCCAGAGAACAGCGCCTACGCGCCGATCATGATTAGCAGCGAGGACACGCTGGATATATTTGGCGTGGTGACATTTATCATTAAAGCTGCGGGCTGATGATGTTTGCACTGGTGGATGTTAACGCGTTTTATGCCAGCTGTGAGTCGGCATTCCGGCCTGATCTGAAAGGGAAGCCCGTTGTCGTTCTTTCAAATAACGATGGTTGCGTTATTGCCAGCAGCGTAGAGGCAAAGGCACTTGGCGTTAATATGGGCGCTCCGTACTTCAAACAGAAAGATCTGTTCAGGCGCTATGGCGTGTTCTGTTTTAGTTCGAACTACGAACTGTATGCGGATATGAGCAGCAGGGTGATGTCGATTCTGGAGGAGTTGTCGCCACGCGTGGAGATATACAGTATTGATGAAGCCTTTTGTGATTTAACGGGCGTGCGAAACTGCAGGGATCTTACGGATTTTGGTCAGGAAATCAGAGCAACCATTTTGCAGAAAACACGTCTCACGGTTGGGGTCGGCATTGCTCAGACCAAAACCCTGGCCAAACTGGCGAACCATGCGGCCAAAAAGTGGCAGGAACAGACGGGCGGAGTCGTGGATCTCTCAAATATTGAACGCCAGCGTAAGCTGATGGCAGCACTCCCGGTTGATGAAGTCTGGGGCATCGGACGCCGTATCGGCAAAAAACTGGACGTTATGGGTATTAAAACGGTTCTCGACCTCGCGGGTACCGATATTCGCTTCATTCGTAAACATTTCAGCGTCGTGCTTGAGCGAACCGTCCGGGAATTGCGTGGTGAACCTTGTCTGGCTCTGGAAGAGTTTGCGCCGGATAAGCAGGAAATTATCTGCTCAAGATCGTTTGGTGAAAAACTCACGGATTACAACGCCATGAGAGAGGCCATTTGCACCTATGCTTCACGTGCTGCGGAAAAGCTGCGCAGAGAACACCAGTACTGCCGGTTTATCTCTACGTTTATCAAAACCAGTCCGTTTGCCCTGAATGAACCTTATTACGGTAACAGCGCATCGATAAAACTGCTGACGCCAACTCAGGATAGCCGGGACATTATTACAGCAGCCACGCGCAGCCTGGACGCCGTTTGGCGAGAGGGGCTACGTTATCAAAAAGCGGGCGTTATGCTGGGGGATTTTTTTAGCTCTGGCGTTGCACAGCTGAATCTTTTTGATAATAACGCCCCGCGGCGTAACAGCGATAAATTGATGGACCTACTGGATACTCTTAATGCTGAAAAGGGGAAAGGAACGCTCTACTTTGCCGGGCAAGGGATACAGCAGCCGTGGGCGATGAAGCGAGACATGCTTTCACCACGTTATACAACAAGATACAGTGATTTGCTGCGGGTAAATTGATAGCCAAACAAGGCTTCCGCCCACCTTATTTATACCGGATCAATTATCCTTTCAATGACAGGACGTTGTAAATTGCCAACGATTCCATAACCTTGGATACCTTTCCAGCGCGGCTAAATTAGCACTCCTTTAATACTTCGATAAGATACAAAGTTGATATTCAAAAAGTTGGATTGTTGTGAACTCAGGAGTAGGATTATTTCTATCTGATAGAACCAGGTATCGAACTGGCTTATACGAGTTGTTTGTTTTTCACTTACGAAAAGGTGGTGCTGGTAATGAGTACATTCATCATTCGTTTATTAATTTTTTCTCTCTTATGCGGTTCTTTCTCAATACGTGCTGAAGAGCAGAACGGTATGAAACTTGAGCGGGTTGTGATAGTGAGTCGTCATGGAGTAAGAGCACCTACGAAGTTCACTCCAATAATGAAAGATGTCACACCCGATCAATGGCCACAATGGGATGTGCCGTTAGGATGGCTAACGCCTCGTGGGGGAGAACTTGTTTCTGAATTAGGTCAGTATCAACGTTTATGGTTCACAAGCAAAGGTCTGTTGAATAATCAAACGTGCCCATCTCCAGGGCAGGTTGCTGTTATTGCAGACACGGATCAACGCACCCGTAAAACGGGGGAGGCGTTTCTGGCTGGGTTAGCACCAAAATGTCAAATTCAAGTGCATTATCAGAAGGATGAAGAAAAAACTGATCCTCTTTTTAATCCGGTAAAAATGGGGAAATGTTCGTTTAACACATTGAAGGTTAAAAACGCTATTCTGGAACGGGCCGGAGGAAATATTGAACTGTATACCGGTAATACCCCCATTTTTGACGGAGGTGATAAGTAGAATCAGGCCATGCGTTGAATATGTTGCATCGGCGTGAAACCATTCAACGCCATATTTGGTCGTTCATGATTATAAAACCATTGCCACTGCGTGGCATAGTTCTGCAATTCATCCAGTGATGTAAACAGGTGTTGCCCCAGCCAATCATAGCGTACCGTACGGTTGTAACGCTCAATATAGGCATTTTGCTGCGGATTGCCGGGCTGAATAAAGTTAATCTGGATGCCCCTGTCATTAGCCCATGATATCAACGTGTTACTGGTATATTCTGGTCCATTATCACATCGTATTGCTATGGGTTTACCTTTCCATTCAATGAGCTGTTCCAGCGTTCGCACAACTCGGTTTGCCGGCAGAGAAAAATCGACCTCTATTGCCAGTGCCTCACGGTTAAAATCATCGATAATATTCAGCAGACGGACTGAGCGACCATCTGATAATTGATCGTGCATGAAGTCCATCGACCAGCATTCATTACTGTTTTTAGGTACCGTCAGCGGTTCGGGCTTATCCCGTTTCAGTCGTTTTTTCGGCTTTATTCGCATGTTCAGCGATAACTCGCAGTAAATTCGGTACACCCTTTTGTGGTTGGGTAATCCCCCCGAAAAGCCGGTGTGTTCATAAGTAGAATTTTCTCGTAATCTGAACCGGGAGATTTCTATGAAAAAATCACGTTTTACCGACAGCCAGATCATGGCCATCCTCAAGCAAGCAGAAGCAGGAACGCCGGTGGCTGAATTGTGCCGCGAGCATGGCATGAGTAGCGCCAGTTTCTATAAGTGGCGCTCACGCTTTGGCGGGATGGATGCCTCCATGATGGCCCGTCTGAAAGAGCTGGAAGATGAAAACCGCCGCCTTAAAAAGATGTATGCCGAAGAACGACTAAAAGCCGAGATCATTCAGGAGGCTATGGCAAAAAAGTGGTGAAGCCATCGCATCGAAAGCAGATGGCACAGGACGCAGTCAGGAGTCGAAGCGTCAGCATACATTTTGCCTGCCAGTTGTTTGCTGTCAGCGAAAGTTGCTATCGCTATCAGCCTCAGTTGAATGAAGAAAATGTCATTATTGCCGACTGGTTGCTCCGCATCACTGGCAATCAGCGCAACTGGGGATTTGGCCTGTGCTTTTTGTATCTGCGTAACGTAAAAGGCTTTAAGTTCAACCACAAAAGGGTGTACCGAATTTACTGCGAGTTATCGCTGAACATGCGAATAAAGCCGAAAAAACGACTGAAACGGGATAAGCCCGAACCGCTGACGGTACCTAAAAACAGTAATGAATGCTGGTCGATGGACTTCATGCACGATCAATTATCAGATGGTCGCTCAGTCCGTCTGCTGAATATTATCGATGATTTTAACCGTGAGGCACTGGCAATAGAGGTCGATTTTTCTCTGCCGGCAAACCGAGTTGTGCGAACGCTGGAACAGCTCATTGAATGGAAAGGTAAACCCATAGCAATACGATGTGATAATGGACCAGAATATACCAGTAACACGTTGATATCATGGGCTAATGACAGGGGCATCCAGATTAACTTTATTCAGCCCGGCAATCCGCAGCAAAATGCCTATATTGAGCGTTACAACCGTACGGTACGCTATGATTGGCTGGGGCAACACCTGTTTACATCACTGGATGAATTGCAGAACTATGCCACGCAGTGGCAATGGTTTTATAATCATGAACGACCAAATATGGCGTTGAATGGTTTCACGCCGATGCAACATATTCAACGCATGGCCTGATTCTACTTATCACCTCCGTCAAAAATGGGGGTATTACCGTTGAACTTAAAGCCTTTTACGTTACGCAGATACAAAAAGCACAGGCCAAATCCCCAGTTGCGCTGATTGCCAGTGATGCGGAGCAACCAGTCGGCAATAATGACATTTTCTTCATTCAACTGAGGCTGATAGCGATAGCAACTTTCGCTGACAGCAAACAACTGGCAGGCAAAATGTATGCTGACGCTTCGACTCCTGACTGCGTCCTGTGCCATCTGCTTTCGATGCGATGGCTTCACCACTTTTTTGCCATAGCCTCCTGAATGATCTCGGCTTTTAGTCGTTCTTCGGCATACATCTTTTTAAGGCGGCGGTTTTCATCTTCCAGCTCTTTCAGACGGGCCATCATGGAGGCATCCATCCCGCCAAAGCGTGAGCGCCACTTATAGAAACTGGCGCTACTCATGCCATGCTCGCGGCACAATTCAGCCACCGGCGTTCCTGCTTCTGCTTGCTTGAGGATGGCCATGATCTGGCTGTCGGTAAAACGTGATTTTTTCATAGAAATCTCCCGGTTCAGATTACGAGAAAATTCTACTTATGAACACACCGGCTTTTCGGGGGGATTACCTACCGTCTGAACTTAAAGTAACTCCTGACAATGTATCATTACCTGGTGCCTGGAGTCTTTCTTCCACGCTGACTGAGATATTTCTGTTGCAAGAGGCCCAGGGAATGCCACAGGTAGCCTGGGGGCGTATTACGGGAGAAAAAGAATGGAGAGATTTGTTAAGTCTGCATAACGCTCAGTTTGATCTTTTGCAAAGAACTCCAGAAGTTGCCCGTAGTAGGGCCACACCATTACTCGATATGATAGAGACTGCATTATTGACAAATGGTACAACAGAAAACAGGTATGGCATAAAATTACCCGTATCTCTGTTGTTTATTGCTGGTCATGATACCAATCTTGCAAATTTAAGCGGGGCTTTAGATCTTAACTGGTCGCTACCCGGTCAACCTGATAATACCCCTCCTGGTGGGGAGCTTGTATTCGAAAAGTGGAATAGAACCAGTGATAATACTGATTGGGTTCAGGTTTCATTTGTTTATCAGACGCTGAGAGATATGAGGGATATACAACCGTTGTCGTTAGAAAAACCTGCTGGCAAAGTTGATTTAAAATTAATTGCATGTGAAGAGAAAAATAGTCAGGGAATGTGTTCGTTAAAAAGTTTTTCCAGGCTCATTAAGGAAATTCGCGTGCCAGAGTGTGCAGTTACGGAATAAGTAACTAATTATTATATATAGCGTATTAAAAAATAGAAACCCCCGGTTTGTAGTCGGGGGTATTCGTATTGTTCATAATTACATGAGTCTTCAACTGACTGTTCTTTGCGAGTGACAAACCAGTTACGCTGCTCCAGAAAAAATCCGGTCTGTTCAGCGATGCAGAATACATCGAAAAGCGCTCGGTGTTGCGGCTCTAAAACCGCTTAACACGGTGATATGCCCACATATGTCTAAATGTGCTGTTTGTGCAACTCATTAAAGAATAACAAGTTATTTATTTTACAATTAGTTAAAAAGATTGATAGTATACCCCCCTATAGTATTTGGAGGGCGTATGCCGCATTCACCCGAAGATAAAAAACGCATTCTCACCCGTGTACGCCGTATTCGCGGTCAGGTTGATGCGCTTGAGCGCGCGCTGGAGTCCGGCGAGCCGTGTTTGGCTATCCTGCAACAAATTGCCGCCGTGCGCGGCGCATCCAATGGCCTGATGGGCGAAATGGTTGAGATCCACCTGAAAGACGAACTGGTCAGCGGGGAAACAACCCCAGACCAGCGTGCCGTGCGCATGGCTGAAATCGGCCATCTTCTGCGTGCTTATCTAAAATAACACCATCACCTCGCAATAATGGGAAGAGACAAATGAAATCACGTGCAGCAGTTGCATTCGGCCCCGGCCAACCGTTAAAAATTGTCGAAATCGATGTCGCACCGCCAAAGAAAGGTGAAGTGCTGGTTAAAATTACCCACACAGGCGTGTGCCATACTGATGCTTTTACGCTCTCAGGCGACGATCCGGAAGGGGTTTTCCCGGCGGTGCTCGGCCATGAAGGTGGCGGCATTGTGGTTGAAGTGGGTGAAGGCGTTACCAGCCTGAAACCGGGCGATCATGTGATCCCGCTATACACCGCAGAATGTGGCGAGTGTAAGTTCTGTAAATCGGGTAAAACTAACCTGTGTCAGGCCGTACGTGCGACCCAGGGCAAAGGTCTGATGCCGGATGGCACAACCCGTTTCTCGTATAACGGCGAGCCGATTTATCACTATATGGGCACCAGTACCTTCAGCGAATACACCGTTTGCGCGGAGATCTCTCTGGCGAAGGTTAACCCGCAGGCTCCGCTGGATAAAGTGTGTCTGCTGGGGTGTGGCGTGACCACCGGTATTGGAGCGGTCCATAACACCGCAAAAGTGAAAGAAGGTGATACCGTCGCCGTATTTGGTCTGGGCGGTATTGGCCTGGCGGTGATTCAGGGCGCGGCGCAGGCGAAAGCCGGGCGTATTCTGGCCGTTGATACCAATCCGGAAAAATTTACGCTGGCAGGTGAAATGGGCGCGACCGATTTCATCAATCCGAAGGATTACGACAAACCGATTCAGGATGTGATTGTCGAGCTTACCGATGGCGGCGTGGACTTTAGTTTCGAATGTATCGGTAACGTTAACGTGATGCGCGCGGCGCTGGAATGCTGCCATAAAGGATGGGGCGAAAGCATCATTATTGGCGTGGCAGGAGCCGGACAAGAGATCAAAACGCGTCCGTTCCAGTTAGTTACCGGGCGTGTCTGGCGCGGTTCCGCGTTTGGCGGCGTGAAGGGGCGTACTCAGCTTCCTGGTATGGTTGAAGATGCGATGAGCGGGAAAATTCAGTTGGATCCGTTTATTACCCACCGTTTACCGCTGGAGCAGATTAACGACGCGTTCGATTTAATGCATCAGGGTAAATCCATCCGTACCGTTATCCACTTTGGCGATAACTGATTCATTGGCCAGCGGATTTCTCCGCTGGCACTTTCCTGAATTTTTTAGAATTATGTTGTGAAAGTGTGACGAATCCGGCGCTTTTCACGGTAAGTAAACTTCCCGGATTGCCGATGACTATCTAACGGGCGTGTTTTCACGCATAAACCCTACAAGAGAGTCGACGGTCATGGACAACACTACATCGATGCAAGCCCAGCATAAACTGGGCTTTCTGCATCAAATCCGGCTGGTTCCGCTGTTTTCCTCCATTCTCGGTGGCATCCTTCTGCTGTTCGCCTTAAGTTCCGGGCTGGCAAGCTATTTTCTTATGCAGGCCGATCGCGATCAGCGCGACGTGACCGATGAGATTCAGGTCAGGATGGGGTTATCTAACAGCTCTAACCACTTGCGTACAGCGCGTATCAACATGATCCACGCCGGCGCGGCGAGCCGTATTGCCGAAATGGATGACATGAAGGCCAATATCGCCGAGGCAGAAAAACGGATTAAGCAATCGCAGGACGGTTTCAATGCTTATATGTCACGCGCGGTAAAAACGTCTGCCGATGAAGCGTTAGACGCTGAACTGAGCGCCAGCTTCAAAGCCTATACCGACGGCTTACAGCCGATGCTGAAGTACGCTAAAAACGGCATGTTTGAAGCGATCATCAACCATGAAAATGAACAGGCCAGACCGCTGGACTCTGCGTACAACAAGGTGCTGTTAAAGGCGATCGACATTCGTACCACCAGGGCGAATCAGTTAAGCGAACAGGCGCATCAGCGTACACAGCTTGGTATGGCTTTTATGCTGGGCGCATTCGTTCTTGCGCTGGCGCTGACCGTGATGACGTTCATTGTTCTGCGCCGTACCGTCATTCATCCTCTGTTGCGTGCCGCCCAGCGTATTGAGCAAATTTCAGCGGGGGATCTGACCATGCCGGAGGAACCGACCGGGCGCAGCGAAATTGGTCGCCTGAGCCGCCATCTGCAAACAATGCAACGTTCGCTGGGGACAACGGTAGGCACGGTGCGTCAGGGCGCGGAAGAGATTTATCGCGGTACCAGTGAGATTTCGGCGGGGAACACCGATCTGTCTTCACGTACCGAACAACAGGCTGCGGCGATTGAACAAACGGCGGCCAGCATGGAAGAGTTGACGGCGACGGTGAAGCAAAACGCCGACAACGCGCATCATGCGAGCAAGCTGGCAGAAGATGCCTCCGGCAAGGCCAGTCGGGGCGGTCAGATGGTTTCTGGCGTGGTCAAAACCATGGGCAATATCTCAACGAGTTCGAAGAAAATCTCCGAAATCACAGCCGTTATTAACAGCATTGCTTTCCAGACCAATATTCTGGCGCTGAACGCAGCGGTTGAAGCAGCGCGGGCAGGAGAGCAGGGCCGTGGGTTTGCCGTGGTTGCCAGTGAGGTGCGCACATTGGCAAGCCGCAGCGCTCAGGCGGCAAAAGAGATTGAGGGATTGATCAGCGAATCAGTCCGACTGATTGACCAGGGTTCCGGAGAAGTGGTCGCAGCGGGCAATACGATGACGGATATTGTCGATGCGGTAAAACGCGTCACCGACATTATGCTGGAAATTGCAGCGGCCTCTGATGAGCAGAGCCGGGGTATCGTCCAGGTGAGTCAGGCAATTTCAGAAATGGATAAGGTAACGCAGCAAAATGCCTCGCTGGTTGAAGAAGCCTCTGCCGCTGCGGCATCGCTGGAAGAGCAGGCGGCGCGCTTAACGGAAGCTGTTGGCACATTCCGTTTAACAGGGACAAGTGCTATTAAACGCGTTCCTGTGACGACAAAGCCTGACCATTCACGCCCGCAGGCGGCAACTGCCAGTGGCGATAACTGGGAAACGTTTTAACAATAAAATCAATTAAGGGACCTGATGGTCCCTTAATTTTAGGCATCAAAACGGCACGGTTTTGCGTATTGCGGCGATCAGGATCTGCGCGGCCTGAGAGAGCTGCACATCGACACGGGTAAGAATGCCGATGGGTTCACCCGCACCGTGGGTGGGTATCGGCAACGACACCAGCGTCGCCTGGCGTAAATCTTCTCTAACCGCGCCTGAAGGGACAAACCACACATAGTCGTAATCGACCGTCAGTTGGCGGGAGAGCGATGCTGAAAGCGTTTCAATACAGCCCGGCGGCATTTTGCAGCCCTGACTTTGCAACAACGCCTCTGCGTGCTGGCGAGGGGCGGTTCCTTTTGGTGAAACCACCACCGGCCACTCCATCACCCGACTCAGCGTGATGGTTTCCTGCAACAACGGATGGTTAGGGCGCACGACCAGTTTGAGCGATTCCAGAAATAACAGCTCGTAGTTCAGACCAACCATCAATTCCGGATCGGCCATACGGCCAATGCCGAGATCAATTTCCCCTGACTTTAAACCCGCCAGGATCATGGGATTACTCATGGTGGCAACCTGCAGCGTGGTCTCCATTTGCTGCTTATGGAACGGGCCAATGACCGCCGGCAGAATGCCCAGGGCCGCGGTGGGTAAGGCGCCAATCCGTACAACATCCGTCTGTGACTCTTCGCGCTGGTTTAAGGCTTGTCCGGCGGTGTTGAGCGCATCCAGCACTCTGACTGCGTGGGTAAGAAACTGTTCTCCGGGCAGCGTTAATTGTGCGCCAAGGCGACCACGCTCAAAGAGCCGGGTACCGGTCAGTTGCTCCAGTTCATTCAGCGTTTTGGAGAGGGCTGGTTGGCTCAGGTTAAGGGTCTCAGCCGCGCGGCCCAACGTTCCCTGCTGTGCAACGGCGACAAAAGTATGAAGGTGGCGCAAGCGAATGCGCTGATTGAACAGAACATTTTTTTCCATAAGCGATGTTAAAAACAGAGTCGTATCGGTGACAAGTGAAGTTGTTCGATTTTGATAACTTGATAGCAAAATATTATTAACATTTATCCTATTTTACTTACAACTGATTTATTTTGCTTATGTTTTGTACAGCGTCACCGGGTGGTGGGATCATGGAAGAGAATCCGTCCAGTCGATATACTTTCGTTATTGTTTGCTTTTGAACCATTATCTTCACAAGGTACTGATTAATGATAGATGTAATAGGGCACCTTAACCCCGATAGCGATGCCATTTGTACCGCCGCCATGACGGCGCGTTGGCTTACTTTACGTGGCCAGCAGGCGACGGCATGGCGTCTGGGCGAACCTAACCGCGAAACGCAATTTATCTTTGAGCATGCGGGACTGACGATGCCCGAACGGCTGACGTTTGAACTGACCAATCGTGATGTGTGGCTGGTCGATTTCACCGAGCCTGCCCAGGGGCCGGCATCGCTGGCAGAAAGTAACGTCGTGGGAATTATCGATCATCACCGACTCGGTGGATTAGTCACTCGTCTGCCACCTGAAGTATGGGTGAAGCCAGTCGGCAGTAGCGCGACGCTGTTATGGCAACTGATGACGGAAGAGGAGCGCAGCCAGTTGTCTGCCGCTGAGGCTGTTTTATTGCTGGGTGCCGCATTGAGTGACACTGTCACGCTTCGCTCACCAACGACCACCTCTGACGATCGCCTGGCGGTGGAGGCCCTGGCCCAAAAAACCGGTGTGGATCTCGAGGCGTTTAGTCGCGACCTGCTGTCTGCTAAAACAAGCGTGGAAGGCATGAGCGCTCGCGAGCTTCTGCAGAAAGACATTAAAACCTTCACCATTCATGGACATTCGGTCTGTGTGGCGCAGCTTGAACTGTATGCGCTGCAACAGGTGGATGCGGTGCTGGACGATCTCCGTCTGGAAATGGCGCGCTATGCTGAGGAAAAGAATGCCGCGCTGGTTGTACTGATGCTCACCGATATTAATCTGGGCGACACCAGCCTGTGGTTTGCCGGCCCAGCGCTGTCAGACATCCCGCAGCCCTGTAAGGTGGAGGGGATGCTCAGCCGTAAAAAACAGATGTTGCCCTGGCTGGAAAGTCATTTAAAACCACGCCAGTAGGTTCTGTTCACTGTCTGTAGGGGTGGGAAATTTACGCGGGGTCACACTTTGTAAATTCTTCCCACCGGAGTCAGCGGCGTTTTCTACACTCCAGGTAATATTCACTGGAGGCATGACATTATGGCGAACACCATCACGGCAGATGAGATTCGGGAACAATTTTCGCAGGCAATGTCAGCAATGTACCAGCAGGAAGTCCCGCAATATGGCACGTTGCTGGAACTTGTCGCTGATGTGAATCTGGCGGTACTGGAAAATAATCCTACGCTGCATGAAAAACTGGCGAATGCAGATGAGCTGGCCCGGCTAAACGTTGAGCGCCACGGCGCCATTCGGGTGGGCACTGCGCAGGAGCTTTCTACGCTACGCCGGATGTTTGCCATTATGGGCATGTATCCGGTGAGTTATTACGATCTCTCCCAGGCCGGTGTTCCCGTGCATTCCACCGCGTTTCGTCCCATTGACGATGCGTCGCTTTCGCGCAACCCGTTTCGGGTATTCACCTCGTTATTGCGGCTCGAATTAATCGAAAACGCCGCGCTACGGCAAAAAGCCGCGGAGATCCTCGCGAAACGCGATATTTTCACCCGTCGTTGTCACGAACTGCTGGATGAGTTTGATGTGCAGGGCAGTTTTACGCCTGAGCAGGCGCAGGAGTTTGTGCAAGAAGCGCTGGAAACTTTCCGCTGGCATCAGCATGCCACGGTCGATGAGGCGACCTATCACGCATTGCACAATGAGCACCGGCTGATTGCTGATGTGGTGTGTTTCCCTGGGTGTCATATCAACCATCTGACGCCGCGTACGCTGGATATCGACCGGGTTCAGTCGATGATGCCGGAGTGCGGCATTGAACCCAAAATACTGATTGAAGGGCCACCGCGCCGCGAGGTGCCCATTTTATTGCGTCAGACCAGTTTTAAAGCGCTGGAAGAGCCGGTGTTATTTGCCGGTGAAATGCGTGGCACTCACACGGCGCGTTTTGGTGAAATCGAACAGCGCGGCGTGGCCCTGACGCCGAAAGGCAGAGCATTATACGACGAATTGCTGAATAAAGCGGGAACGGGAAAAGACAACCTGACACATCAGCTGCATTTGCAGGAGGTGTTCAAAGCATTCCCGGACAGCGAATTTCTGCTGCGCCAGCAGGGACTTGCCTGGTTCCGCTACCGGCTGACGCCGTCGGGCGAGGCGCATCGACAGGCGATTCGCCCGGATGACGACCCGCAACCGCTCATTGAGCGGGGCTGGCTGGTTGCTCAGCCCATTACCTACGAAGATTTTTTACCGGTGAGCGCCGCGGGGATTTTCCAGTCTAATCTGGGGAATGAAACTCAGGCCCGTAGCCACGGTAATTCCAGCCGCGACGCGTTTGAACAGGCGCTGGGGTGTGCGGTTTATGATGAGTTTGCGCTGTATCAGGAGGCGCAAGATCGAAGTAAACGGCGGTGTGGTTTACTTTAATTGAATTTACATGGGATTCGGTCTGTTCCCATCGACATAAAATATTTTCGATTTTGTACAGATAATCGGCGACCAACAATTGGATTATTAATGAATTTTGTCTAGAGTGAGCGGTCAGAAATGTGCACTCTCTTGCCGCTGATTATGGCCGGCGCGGGACCATTTACACGACCAGAAGGACTTACTTTCAGGCATGAATCGCAGACGATTTATTAAAGGTTCAATGGCAATGGCCGCCGTGTGCGGAACCAGTGGTATTGCATCACTCTTTTCCAGCGCCGCCTTTGCGGCAGAGTCTGACATTGCAGACGGAAAAACCGTACGTTTTGATTTTTCCGTTCTGCAATCGATGGCCCATGACTTAGCACAGAAGCCCTGGGGCGGCGCACCGCGCGCGTTACCTGACACGCTGGCCAAACTGACGCCTCAGGCCTACAACAGCATTCAATATGACGCAGAGCAGTCTCTGTGGAACAATGTTGAAAATCGTCAGCTTGATGCGCAGTTCTTCCACGTGGGAATGGGCTTCCGTCGCCGCGTACGCATGTTCTCGGTTGATGGCAGCACGCATATGGCGCGCGAAATCCACTTCCGTCCGGAACTGTTTAAATACAATGATGCGGGTGTGGATACCAAACAGTTGGAAGGGCAGACTGACCTCGGGTTCGCCGGGTTCCGCGTGTTTAAAGCGCCAGAATTAGCCCGTCGCGATATCGTTTCGTTCCTGGGCGCCAGCTATTTCCGCGCCGTGGATGACACCTATCAGTACGGTTTATCGGCCCGCGGTCTGGCGGTAGATACCTACACCGACAGCAAAGAAGAGTTTCCTGATTTCACCTCTTTCTGGTTCGAAACGGTCAAACCGGGCGCAACCTCCTTTACCGTGTATGCGCTTCTCGACAGCCCCAGCGTAACCGGCGCATTTAAGTTCGTGATCCACTGCGAGAAAACGCAGGTGATCATGGATGTACAAAACCACATCTATGCGCGCAAAGACATCAAGCAGCTCGGTATTGCACCGATGACCAGCATGTTTAGCTGCGGCAACAACGAACGTCGGATGTGTGACACCATACACCCGCAAATTCATGATTCCGACCGTCTGGCGATGTGGCGGGGCAATGGCGAGTGGATCTGCCGCCCGCTGAATAACCCGCAAAAACTGCAGTTCAACGCCTATACCGATAACAACCCGAAAGGGTTTGGCTTGCTGCAGCTCGATCGCGACTTCTCCCATTACCAGGATATCATGGGTTGGTACAACAAGCGTCCGAGCCTGTGGGTCGAACCGCGTAACCAGTGGGGCAAGGGGACTATCGGCCTGATGGAGATCCCGACGACCGGCGAAACGCTGGATAACGTCGTCTGCTTCTGGCAGCCTGAAAGGTCGATCAAAGCGGGCGATGATCTGGAATTCAAATATCGCCTGTACTGGAGTGCTCAGCCGCCGGTGCGTTCACCGCTGGCTCGCGTGATGGCGACCCGAACAGGCATGGGCGGCTTCCCGGAAGGATGGGCGCCGGGCGAGCACTACCCGGAAAAATGGGCGCGACGTTTTGCTGTTGATTTCGTTGGTGGCGATCTAAAAGCCGCCGCGCCGAAGGGTATTGAACCGGTGATTACGCTCTCCAGCGGTGAAGCGAAACAGATTGAGATCCTTTACGTGGAACCTATCGACGGTTATCGCATTCAGTTTGACTGGTATCCGACCTCTGACTCAACCGATCCGGTAGATATGCGTATGTTCCTGCGTTGTCAGGGCGACGCCATCAGTGAAACCTGGCTGTATCAGTACTTCCCGCCAGCGCCGGATAAACGTCAGTACGTTGACGACCGCGAGATGCGTTAATCACTCCCTTTACGGCTCTCCGAATGGGGAGCCGTATCCGTAATCCTCTTCACAACCATTCTGTACACTATTTACTCGATCCCGTTCGCATTTTTCTGTAAGTCAAGTGGGTACTCTGGAGGTGTGTATTTCTTATACACGTTCTTTTCCACTAACAGGGAGAAAGTATGTTTCCAGAATATAGAGACCTTATTTCCCGACTGAAATCCGAGAACCCTCGCTTTCTGTCCTTATTCGAAAAACACAACAGCCTTGATCATGAGATCTCCAGACTGGAAGGTTCGGATGGTCGGGGGTATAGTTTGGACATTGTTCGCCTTAAGAAACAGAAACTCCACCTGAAGGAAGATCTGCTCAAAATATTGCAAAAAGAGAGTGTCAGTGAGAGCTAAGTAAAACGGCGCTTGCTGTGTAAAAGGGCTTCCAAAAGGGAGCCCTTCCTGTTTTTATTTGATGAGCAGGGTGGCCTGCTTAACCATCATAATGGAATGAAAATGTCAGAAGTGATTACCATCAATGACACGCTGGAACTGCGTGCCGTAGAAGAGCAACACGTCACGCCTTTGCATCACTTGGTGCTTAAAAATAAAAGCTGGCTCCAGCAGTCGCTGAACTGGCCGCAGTTTGTTGCCTCTGAGGAGGACACCCGCAAGAATGTGCAGGGCAATATGATGTTACACCAGCGCGGTTACGCCAAAATGTTCCTGATTTTTGCGCAAGAAAATGTGGTCGGGGTTATCTCGTTTAACCAGATAGAACCGCTGAACAAAGCGGCTTATATCGGCTACTGGCTAGATGAGGAGCATCAGGGTAAAGGCATCATGTCCCAGGCGCTACAGGCCTTAATTCATCATTATGCGCAGCGTCAGGAGATTCGCCGCTTCGTGATTAAATGTCGCGTAGAAAACGTTGAGAGTAACCAGGTGGCGCTACGTAATGGCTTCCAACTGGAAGGATGTATGCAACAGGCGGAATTCCTTAATGGTGATTACTATGATGTGAATCTCTACGCCCGCATCATTGATGGCTCTTCAGAATAAACCTGCGATAGGCGTGCGCGTAATGCGCTGTTCACCGTTAATCACTTTCGGTCCGCGTAGGTGAATGGTATCGCCATCAAACGCCTGGATATGCGCCTGACCGGCTATCTCAATGTGATGCTCGATCAGCACTTCGCCCAGCACGCAGACGTGGCCTTCAATCAGGATGTGGTCGTCTAACTGGAGCGGTCCACCGCGTAATTGCGCATGACCGCCGACCAGCACGTGGTGTTTCAGCACGCAGTTACCTTCAACTACCGCGTGCTCCGCCACCTGCGAGCTGTAGCGTAGGGTAGGTATGGCATCTTCTTCGCTCCCGGCGATGACGCGCGCATATCCATAGACTTTGGCGCAATCGCAGATCCAGACATTGTTCTCTTCATTACCTTCCACCTGTGCGAAATCAAAAACTTCCGCCCGATGTTCAATAAAGGCATAGTTGATTTTCGCATCGCCATAGATCTGCGCCTGATGCACCACTCGTGAGTGGCTGACAAAAGCCCGATCATAAATTTGCAGGAGCTGGTCGTTTTCACGGGTTAGCCCCCTGGCGGCGATGATTTCAGAGTCACACATCACGCGCGCATCACCAAAGAGAAGGCACTCGCCGCGAACCACAGAATCCTGAATGGTGACGTTGTCACGTATTTGCGCGTTATGACTGATTTCAGCCCGGTCAATCCACACGTCATCGCTAATTTGCGCGCCATCTCTGACCACGCTTGCCTGAGTAATGCGGGCGTTTCCTGTAATCGTCGCGCCGGAAAATGCGAGCGCGTTTTCATCGTAAATCCAGCAATCACCGCTTTGTGACAGCACGCTTTCATTGTCGATCCAGCCACCGGGCGTGCCGGCCTGGACATCATTAAAATCAGTGAGCGCAATGATTTGGCGTAGTAATACGCTTTTTTTATTGCCATTATCCTGGTAACTAAAGGATCGAGACTCATCGCTGAGACGATATTTGGTCATAGCTCATTTCCATGTTGCGCACCTTAGTTAAACGTAGCAAAGTTTTCCGCACTGGCTAAATCAGCGGAAATTCCATAAAATGCATTTCAAATATACTTTAAAAAATAAACAAAATGAGTAAGAACAAGCAGAGTGAGCGGGTCCTCAATCTTCCGGCCGGTTATTTTGGCATGGTACTGGGCATCATTGGGATGGGGTTTGCGTGGCGTTATGCCAGTCAGGTGTGGCCAGTGAGTCACTTGATTGGCGACGGTTTAGTGATCCTCGCAATGGTCATTTGGGGGCTGCTGACGCTGGCTTTTCTGAGCCGTTTACTGCGTTTTCCGCATAGCGTATTGGCGGAAATTCGTCACCCGGTGATGAGCAGCTTTGTCAGTCTGTTTCCGGCCACAACGATGCTGGTCGCGATTGGTTTTGTCCCGTGGTATCGACCGCTGGCGATTGGGTTGTTCAGCATTGGCGTGGTGATACAGCTGGCCTACGCCGCCTGGCAAACGGCAGGGTTGTGGCGTGGATCGCATCCAGAGGAAGCCACCACGCCGGGTCTGTATCTGCCGACCGTCGCCAATAACTTTATCAGTGCAATGGCCTGTGGCGCACTGGGTTTCAACGACGCAGGATTGGTGTTTTTAGGCGCCGGGGTTTTTTCCTGGCTCAGCCTGGAGCCGGTGATTCTGCAACGTTTACGTAGCTGCGGCGAGTTGCCTGCGGTATTACGTACTTCACTTGGCATTCAACTGGCGCCTGCGCTGGTCGCCTGCAGCGCCTGGCTTAGCGTCAACGGCGGCGAGGGCGATACGTTAGCCAAAATGCTGTTCGGCTATGGTCTCCTGCAACTTTTGTTCATGCTACGGCTCATGCCGTGGTATTTGTCACAGCCATTTAATGCGTCTTTCTGGAGCTTCTCGTTTGGCGTGTCGGCTCTGGCGACAACAGGGCTGCATCTGGGCCACGGTAGCGAGTCAGGATTTTTTCATACGCTGGCGATCCCACTGTTTATTTTTACCAATTTTATCATTGCATTATTACTGGTACGTACGTTTGCATTGCTGATGCAGGGGAAACTGCTCATCCGCACGGAGCGTGCTGCATTACTGAAATCTGAGGATAAATAATGACCCTTTGCGACGAAAACTACTTTACTGAGAAATACGATTTAACTCGTACGCATTCCGATGTTGTTGAAGCGGCAAAAATTGTTAAGCCAGGTAAAACGTTAGACCTGGGCTGCGGTAACGGTCGTAACAGCCTGTACCTTGCGGCAAACGGTTATGACGTGACAGCATTAGATAAAAATCCCATGAGCATCGCTAACCTTGAGCGTATCAAAGCGGCGGAAGGGCTGACCAATCTGCACGCGAACGTCGCGGATCTCAACTCATTACGCTTTGATGGCGAATATGATTTTATTCTTTCTACCGTTGTGCTGATGTTCCTTGAAGCCAAAACTATCCCTGGCCTTATTGAAAATATGCAGCGGTGCACTAAACCGGGCGGATATAACTTAATCGTCGCGGCGATGGATACCGATGATTTTCCGTGTACCGTGGGTTTCCCGTTCGCGTTTAAAACCGGAGAATTGCGCAATTATTACAGCGGATGGGATCTGCTGAAATATAACGAAGACGTGGGTGAACTTCATCGTACGGATGAAAACGGTAATCGAATTAAACTGCGCTTTGCCACAATGCTGGCACGCAAAACTGCCTGAACCTCCCGCTTGGGTTAACTCTTTCTGCGCTCAGCATTTTTTGTGCCGGGCGTAGAGAGAAAATTGTGCGGTGTTTACCATTTTTAGTACATCCAAAATGAAACGGTTTTGCTATCCTTTTTAAGCATCATTGCGAAAACTAAAGGGATCGTTTCATGCGTACTCAAACTTTATTTAAAGTTGCAGTGCTTACTGGCTTGTTGGCATTATCCGGCTGTGCGTCAAAAGTGACTGCGCCGGATAAATATTCTGGGTTTTTAAAAAATTACTCTGATTTGAAGGAAACACAATCAGCATCGGGACAAACCGTACTCCGTTGGGTTGATCCGAGCTACAACGAATCCAAATATGACAACATTGTATATAACCCGGTAACGTATTATCCGGTTCCTAAACCTACCACGCAGGTAGGGCAGCAGGTTCTTGATCAACTGCTGACCTACACCAATACCCAGTTGAAATCCGCCATCAGCAAGCGTAAGCCCCTGGTTACTACCCCTGGGCCACGTAGCCTGATTTTCCGCGGAGCGATTACCGGTGTTGCAACGAGCAAAGAAGGACTGCAGTTCTATGAAGTGATCCCGGTTGCGCTGCTCGTTGCGGGAACACAAATGGCAACGGGTCACCGTACCATGGATACCAACCTCTATTTCGAGGGTGAGTTGATTGATGCTGCGACCAATAAACCGGTAATTAAAGTTGTACGTAAGGGTGAAGGTAAAGATCTGAGCAACGAAAGCACGCCGATGGCGTTCGAAACGTTGAAGAAAGTTATTGATGACATGGCGACGGATGCCACCATGTTTGATGTGAACAAAAAACCACAATAATAATCAACGCACCATCTCAGGATGGTGCGTTTTTTTTATGCCACCCGGCGTCGATAGAATAGTTTACCCATCAGTACTTCTGGTCGGGCAAACATCACCATATTCCCCAGTAAAATCAACACCAATCCGGCAATAGCGTTAACCTGCCAGACGTATCCTTCATACAATGTTGACAGCGTTAGCGCAACCAGCGGGAAAAGCAGGGTACTGTATGCCGCCCTACTGGGACCAATGCGCCCTACCAGTGTGAAATAAGCGCCGAAAGCAATCACTGAGCCAAAAATAGCCAGATATAATAGCGCGCTGAGATAGCTGAATGTCCACTGTGGCGTAAAATTGTCCCCGCGCATCAGCGCAATGGCAGCGATCAACAGCGTGCCGTACAGCATGGCCCAACTGTTGGTCGTTAACACTTCCAGCCCTTTTTTCTGGTGACGCATGCTAATCATATTACCCAATGAGAAACCGAAGGTTCCAAGGGCGCTTAAGCCGATACCCGGCAGCAAGGAATGATTGAATCCGCTGTTGAGCAAATCCTGCCAGAAAAGAGTCACAATGCCCGTCAGTCCAAGACCGGCTGCGATATAGAAACGCAGCGGTGGTTTTTGCCCAAAAAAGATGAAGCTATTGACCGCATTGAACAGGACGGCCATTGAGAAAATCACCGACTCCAGGCCGGTATTAATCCAGGCCGCAGCCGTATAAAAACACCAGAAGTTGAAGCAAAAAACGCATCCACCCTGTAACAGACAAAACAGATGATCGCGACCAGACAGTTTGCGTAATTTACCGCTAACCAGCAGGATCACTATCATCAGCGAACTGGCAACGGCGAAGCGCCAAAAGATAGAAACCGGCGCAGAAACCGGGCCCTGCTGCAAATAAATCGCAATCCATGTCGTTCCCCAAATTACCACCACCAGGCAGTACAACAGTGCGTTCATACAACTCTCTCTTTTTTGGATTCAGGTTCACACTGTGTCATGTCTGGCGGCAGGAGGCTTTCATCGGTTTGCGGCGGACTTGCAAAATCTTGCGCTTTTTTAGCGTAAAAGCGAAAAGGAAGCTGTTAACAATATGTGGCTGTTATAGACTGAAAGCCTGCTAACTTATTTTGAATGTGATGGTATGCCTCAGCCCTACGATGCCTTTGAAAACTTACGCAAACATAATGCCGTGCTGCATGAATCGGTTGCGTTACATTCAGGGATCCAACTGGCGGCCTGGTCAAACAAGCGCGATACCATCACCCAGTATTGCGATCACCATACGCTCAGTTTATATATCGCGGATGGCTACGAGAGTTATCACAAAACGGCGGGGGGCTGGAAGAATGGCGGCGGACCGGACCGTTTTTGCCTGATGCCGAAAGAGAGCGAATCAAGTTGGGATATCCGCGACGATCTCTCCTTTGTTCATCTCTATTGTACCGACGAACATCTGCGCGAAGTGGGTGAAAAAGTCTGGGATAAAAGCCCCTATAGCTTCACGCTGGACGAGCACACGTTTGGCAGTGACCCGGGGATCACGGCGGTTTACCGTCAGTTTCTGCTTGATAACGACTGGCAGCAACCGGCCAATCACCTCACGCTCAGCGCGGCATCTTCGCTACTGTTAACGCATCTGATCCAGCATTACAGCAACGTCCAATGGCGACTGCCCACCGTCACCGGGGGACTCGCGCCCGTCACCTTGCGTAACGTGCTGGCCTATATTGACGCGCATCTGGCGTACCCAATCACCCTGAACGATCTGGCTAGCGAGGCGGCGCTTAGCGAATTCCATTTTGCCAGAATGTTTCGCCAGTCGATGAATATGGCACCGCATCAGTACGTGATGCAACGTCGTATGGCGCTGGCACAGCATCTGGTTTGTTACACTTCACGCAGTTTGTCAGATATTGCGATGACCTGCGGATTCAGTTCGGCAAGCCATTTTAGTAACCGGTTTAAACAGGTAACCGGTAAAACGCCAACGCAGCTACGTGCGGCGAAATAACGTCAACACGGCGTAGCAGATACCGCCGACGACCAGCCCCCAGAATGCAGATCCAATCCCCAATAACGTCAGGCCGCTGGCCGTGACCAAAAACGTAACGATGGCTGCGTCGCGTTCCGCTTCATTATGCAACGCCTGATACAAACTACCGCTAATTGTCCCGAGCAAGGCCAGACCGGCCAGCATCTGGATCCAGCTTACGGGCAGTGCCGCCATTAGTCCTGTGACTGAACCGCCAAACACCCCTGCCAGAAGATAGAAGACGCCAGCCGCGGCGGCGGCGAGCCAGCGTCGTTTGGCATCTGGATGCGCTTCGGGACTTTGGCAAATTGCGGCGGTTATGGCGGCAATGCAGATGGAGTAGACACCAAACGGCGAAAAAATCAGCGCCAGCAGGCCGGTAAAGATAATGAGCGGTGAAACGGGTAATGAATAGCCCGACGCATTCATAGTGGCAATACCTGGGGCATTTTGCGAAGCCATGGTAACCAGAAACAGCGGTAGCGCAATGCTGATACTGTGGGCAAATGAAAAGTGTGGGGCTATAAACGCAGGCATGACCGGCGACAAATCCACTCCGTTTGTGACAATGTCACCTTTTATTAGCGCGATAGCGATACCCGCCAGCATCGCGGCGATCGTCGCGTACCGTGGGGCTGTGACTTTAAATACCAGCCATGCCACCAGCATACTACCGCACAAAATAAGCTCACTGTTGAGGCTATTAAAGGCCTGCAGACCAAAGCGCAGCAGGATCCCGGCCAGCATGGCTGATGCCAGTGAGTGAGGGATTATTTTCATCAGACGGGCAAACAATCCGGTTATGCCGCACAGCACAATCAACGCGTTAGCTACGATAAAAACGCCGATAGCATCCTGAATCGATACCCCGTGCAGACCCGTAACCAGCAGCGCGGCGCCAGGTGTTGACCAGGCCGTGAGCACAGGAGCGCGATACCATAACGTCAGCGCCAGCGTACTGACGCCCATTGCAATCCCCAGTGCGGTCATCCAGCCCGCGATTTGATCTGTGGTCGCACCTGCGGCCAGGGCCGCTTGCCAGATAATGGCAGCCGAGCTGGCGTAACCGACCAGGACAGCCACAAAACCCGATAATACGGTGGGCAGTGGGATGGAAAATGCGCGCATAGTCACTCCATGTGCGTTATAACGGTCAATCAATGTAGCACTGTGCGTTATAGCGTACAAGTGCTAAGCTGTAGCCTTGAGAAAGGAGAGTCAGGAAGGCGAAAAATGGAAAACTTAACCCACTATCTGGCCACAACGCTTCGCACGCTACGTCACCAGCGGGAATGGAGCCTGTCACGTTTGGCGGAGGAAACCGGCGTGTCAAAAGCCATGTTGGGGCAGATTGAGCGCAACGAATCCAGCCCAACGGTGGCGACATTGTGGAAAATTGCCACCGGACTGAACGTGCCATTCTCGACGTTTATTTCACCGCCAGAGTCAGACGGCGCGCCAACATTCGATCCCCAGCAGCAGGCGATGGTCGTTACGCCATTGTTTCCGTGGGACCCACAGCTGTGCTTCGATCATTTTTCGATACAGCTGGCACCTGGCGCACTCAGTGAATCGACTCCGCATGAAACCGGCGTTATAGAGCACGTGGTGGTGATAAATGGGCTGCTGGATATGTGTATTGAGGGGCAGTGGCGCACCATGAAATCCGGCGAGGGGGTGCGTTTTGCGGGAGACAGGGCGCATAGCTACCGTAACAGTAGCGAACAAACGGTTCACTTTCATTCCCTGATCCATTACCCGCGCGGTTAATCGGGAAAACTATTCCGAAAAGCCGCGCTTGTGACTACAATAGCCGCCATTTTTACCACTTGTGGATGGTAACAACTGTATGCGTCAGCAGCCTCATCACCTTGAATTGTTAAGCCCGGCCCGGGATACCGCCATTGCACGTGAAGCCATTTTGCACGGCGCTGACGCCGTTTACATTGGCGGACCGGGTTTTGGTGCGCGTCATAACGCCAGTAACAGCCTGAAAGATATCGCCGAACTGGTGCCGTTTGCGCATCGTTACGGGGCGAAAATCTTTGTGACGCTGAATACAATCTTGCATGATGATGAGCTGGAGCCCGCACAGCGATTAATTACCGATCTGTATCAGACCGGCGTTGACGCCCTGATTGTGCAGGATATGGGGATTCTGGAGCTGGATATTCCTCCCATTGAGCTGCACGCCAGCACCCAATGTGATATTCGCAGCGTCGAGAAGGCGAAGTTTCTTTCTGACGTCGGATTCACCCAAATTGTCCTCGCACGCGAACTGAGCCTTGAGCAGATAAACGCCATTCATCAGGCTACGGATGCGACTATTGAATTTTTCATTCACGGTGCGCTGTGCGTCGCCTATTCAGGCCAGTGTTATATTTCACATGCGCAAACCGGACGTAGCGCTAACCGCGGTGACTGTTCTCAGGCTTGTCGCCTGCCGTATACCCTGAAAGACGATCAGGGGCGCGTGGTGTCCTATGAAAAACATCTGCTGTCGATGAAAGATAACGATCAGACCGCCAACCTCGGCGCGTTGATTGACGCAGGCGTGCGCTCCTTCAAAATTGAAGGGCGCTATAAAGACATGAGCTATGTGAAGAATATTACCGCGCATTATCGTCAGATGCTGGACGCCATTATTGAAGAGCGCGGCGATCTTGCCCGTTCTTCAGCCGGGCGTACCGAACATTTCTTTACTCCATCCACGGAAAAGACCTTCCATCGCGGCAGCACCGATTATTTTGTGAATGCCCGTAAAGGGGATATCGGCGCATTCGACTCACCAAAGTTCATCGGTCTGCCGGTTGGCGAAGTCCTGAAGGTGGCAAAAGATCATCTCGATGTTGAGGTAACAGAACCGCTGGCCAACGGGGATGGTCTGAACGTGTTAATCAAGCGTGAGGTCGTCGGATTTCGCGCCAACACCGTTGAAAAAACGGGGCACAATCGTTATCGGGTGTGGCCGAATGAAATGCCCGCCGATCTGCACAAAGTGCGCGCCAACCATCCGCTGAACCGCAATCTCGATCATAACTGGCAGCAAGCGTTGACCAAAACCTCCAGCGAACGCCGCGTCGCGGTCGATATTGAGCTGGGCGGCTGGCAGGAACAGTTGATCCTGACGCTCACCAGTGAGGAGGGGGTGAGTATCACCCATACGCTGGACGGCCAGTTTGAGGAAGCGAACAATGCAGAAAAAGCGTTGAGCAACCTGCAGGATGGCCTGGCAAAACTGGGACAAACGCTGTATTACGCCCGTAATATTCAGGTGAATCTGCCGGGAGCATTGTTCGTGCCTAACGGTCAACTGAATCAGCTGCGACGTGAAGCGGTCGACATGCTGGATGCAGCTCGTTTGCAAAACTATCAGCGCGGTCGCCGTAAACCGGTTGCCCAGCCGGCGCCGGTTTACCCGCAAACGCATCTGAGTTTTCTGGCTAACGTCTACAACCATAAAGCGCGAGAGTTTTATCACCGTTATGGCGTGCAGTTGATTGATGCCGCCTATGAGGCGCATGAAGAAAAGGGCGATGTGCCGGTGATGATCACCAAACATTGCCTGCGTTTTGCGTTTAACCTGTGTCCGAAACAGGCGAAAGGAAATATCAAAAGCTGGAAAGCCACGCCGATGCAGCTGGTTAATGGCGATGAGGTCCTGACGCTGAAATTTGATTGCCGACCGTGCGAAATGCACGTGATCGGCAAGATGAAACATCACATTCTGAAGATGCCGTTGCCGGGCAGCGTGGTGGCTTCCGTCAGCCCTGAAGAACTGCTGAAAACGTTGCCAAAGCGTAAAAGCTAACGGTTAGCTCTGATGTGTATCGGGTTTGCGTGATTTTTGCCAGTAATGGTGTTCGCGAAGATCGGCGGCGGATTCTTCCGCCGTCATTCGTAGTTCATCGCTGTCGGCCGTGTGTCGTAATAAGTGATCGGCATCCTGCACCTGAAGATATTCATGTCCCTGATTAGTAGCGAGAAGCTGACCGGAAAAAAGCGCGCTGGCCAGCAATAACACCGTTAACCCTTTCTTAAACATCATGCACCCTCTGGTACGTTAGCTGCGGAATTGACGATAATTTCGCCAGGTGACTATTCAATATTTTAATCGGGTTAATGACAATCTCTGTTTTGTCATTTCGATGTTTTTTACATTTTTGTTTAGATAACGTTGGGATTTGTCACAACCGGGCAGTGCAGCGCTGCCCGGTTGTTATCAGAGAGAGAATCAGGATTTAAATCCGGCGGCCGTCATCAAGAGACGAAAGAACATACCAACGGCGGCCAGGGCCAGCACGCTGCCGCCCCAGAGGATCACCAGCCACATCAGGCGTTTCCAGATTGTTTGTTGCATCAATGATACCCCTCACCATGTTGAACTTTGCCGCGGAAAACGTAGTAGCTCCAGAAGGTGTACACCAGGATTATCGGGATAATCAGCAGCGCGCCAACCAACATAAAGCCCTGACTCTGCGCCGGAGCTGCCGCCTGCCACAGCGTAATGGAAGGTGGAATGATGTGGGGCCAGATACTGATCCCCAGCCCGCTGAACCCGAGAAAAATTAGCCCCAGCGTCAATACAAAAGGCAGCGTATGGCTGTTTTGCTGACCCAGCGAGCGCCACAGCCAGAGGCTAATCAGCGCAACCAGGAGCGGAACCGGCATCAGGAACCACAGATTGGGCAGGCTAAACCAACGCTCGGCAATGGCGCTGTGCGCCAGCGGCGTCCACAGACTGATAATGGCAATGACAACCAGCATCGCCAGCAGCAGTTTTCTTGCCACGCAGCGCATTTTATCCTGCAACGGATTTTCGCTTTTCATCACCAGCCATGTTGCCCCCAACAGGGCGTAGGCTACAACCAGGCCCACGCCGCAGAACAGGGTAAAGGGGGTCAGCCAGTCGAAAGGACCGCCGCTGTAGCTGCGTCCGGTGACGGAAAATCCATTGAGTACGGCACCGACCACAATACCCTGAGTGAATGTCGCGAGGATTGAACCGCCGAGAAAAGCTTTGTCCCAGAATGGTCGATGCGCCGGCGTGGCTTTGAAGCGAAACTCAAACGCGACGCCGCGAAATATCAGGCCGATGAGCATCAGGGTCAATGGGATCGTCAGCGCATCGACAATCACCGCATAGGCCAGGGGAAAAGCGCCGAATAATCCGGCGCCACCCAACACCAGCCAGGTTTCATTACCGTCCCATACCGGGGCGACGCTGTTGACCATCACATCGCGGTCATCCGCATCCGAAATCGCAGGGAATAAAATACCGATCCCGAGATCAAAACCGTCCATCACGATATACATCAGCGTGGCGAACACGATAATTACAAACCAGATAACTGATAAATCGATACCCATTAGCGGTGTGCCTCCGGTTGAGAATCGAGAACGACAGCAGAAAGCGGCCGCGCCGGCGTGCCTGTTGGTGGAATGGTCGGCTCATCTTCCTGTGGTCCTTTACGGATCAGGCGGATCATGTAGCTGTAACCCACGCCAAACACCGAGCTATACACCACAAAGAAAGACAGTAGGCTGATGCTCATATGTAAATCACCATGTGCGGAAACCGCATCCGCCGTACGTTGCAAACCGTAAACCACCCACGGCTGACGGCCAACTTCGGTGGTCACCCAGCCAGCAAGGATGGCAATCAGACCGGAGGGCCCCATCCACAATGCAAAACGCAGGAAAGGACGTGAGGTGTATAGCCGCTCCTTATAACGCAGCCACAGGGCAAACGCGCCCAGCAGGATCATCAGCATGCCTAACCCTGCCATAATGCGAAACGACCAGAACACGATGGTGGAATTGGGCCTGTCTTCCTTCGGAAATTCTTTTAACGCCGGGACCTGTTTATCCAGACTATGAGTCAGGATCAGGCTGCCCAGCGCCGGGATTTCCAGCCCATAGCGGGTGCGCTCCTGCTCCATATCCGGCCAGCCGAACAACAGCAGCGGGGTCGGTTCACCGGGCGGATTTTCCCAGTGTCCTTCAATCGCCGCAATTTTTGCAGGCTGGTGCTTCAGCGTATTCAACCCGTGCATATCGCCAATTAAGGCCTGCAGCGGAGCGACGATTAACGTCATCCACAGCGCCATTGAAAACATAGCGCGAATTGCTGGCGTGCTATTACCGCGCAATAAATGCCATGCGGCTGATGCCGCGACAAACAGCGCGCTGCTCAGGAAGGCGGCAACGGACATATGCAGCAAACGATAAGGGAATGACGGATTGAAAATCACGGCGAACCAGTCGACGGGAACAACTTGCCCGTTAACAATTTCATAGCCCTGTGGCGTTTGCATCCAGCTGTTGGAGGCGAGGATCCAGAAGGTAGAAATAATAGTACCCAGCGCAACCATACAGGTCGCGAAGAAGTGAAGTCCTGGGCCAACCCGATTCCAGCCAAACAGCATTACCCCAAGGAAGCCCGCTTCGAGGAAGAAGGCGGTTAATACTTCATAGGTCAGCAGCGGCCCGGTGATGCTACCGGCGAACTCAGAAAAACCACTCCAGTTCGTGCCGAACTGATAAGCCATCACCAGCCCGGAAACCACGCCCATACCAAAGTTTACGGCGAATATTTTCGACCAGAAATGGTATAGCGAGCGCCAGGTCGGATTTTTCGTTTTTAACCATAACCCTTCGAGCACCGCCAGATAACTGGCGAGGCCAATGGTAATCGCCGGAAAGATGATGTGAAAGGATACCGTAAACGCGAACTGGATCCTCGCCAGGTGAAACGCGTCAAGACCGAACATGCTTAGCTCCGCAGGCAAAATTGATTTGGCGCAATTCTAAGGCTGCGAAGCAATGGAAGGCAGAAACAGAACAGTTCTTTTTAACCATAACAGTTGTCGTGCTGTTATAGGTTAGCCTGGCTGATATGAAATCTGGAACCTGGATTCCTGTTATTGAATCGCGTCCTCCCCATGCGAGTGATTTTACGCTATCACTGGCGAGGTAATGAAAAGGTAATCATAAATGTTTACTTTATGCGTATAATAGACGACAGGGAGGCGCAGTGAAGCAAAGTGAGTTCAGACGCTGGCTTGAATCTCAGGGAGTGGCTGTTACAAACGGCTCAAATCATCTGAAGTTGAGGTACCAGGGAAGGCGTAGCGTTATGCCCAGGCATCCTGGTGATGAAATAAAAGAAGCCTTGCGAAAATCGATCCTGAAGCAGCTTGGTTTACAGTCATCATCAATATGAGGTTAATTATATGAGAGATTTTGAAAAAATCATGCGTTATCCCGTTAATCTAATCCCCGCCGTGGAAGGTGGATTCGTGGTTTCTTTCCCGGATATTCCTGAAGCATTAACCCAGGGCGAAACCCGTCATGGGGCTTTGCAGGCTGCGCAGTCTGCATTGGTGACCGCTTTTGAATTCTATTTCGACGATAACGAACCGATTCCTTTACCTTCGGCGGTTGGCGCTGAAGGTGACTATGTGGAAATCCCCCTGAGCATTGCGTCGAAGGTTCTTTTGTTAAATGCCTTTCTTGAATCAAAAATCACCCAGCAGGAGCTGGCAAACAGGATCGGCAGGCCTAAGCAGGAAATTACCCGTTTGTTCGATTTAAAACACGCGACAAAAATTGATGCTGTGCAAATAGCTGCACGCGCCTTAGGCAAGGAGCTGTCAGTAACAATGTTGTAAAACTGTTAACTATAACAGTTATAAAAAACACCCTGATTATGTAAACTGATATATACAGTGCTTGTCACCGACACCGATTATCAGGACGAAAAATGAAAAAATACCAGCGACTGGCTGAGCAAATTCGCGATCAAATCGCATCTGGCGTATGGCAGCCCGGCGATCGCTTGCCATCCTTGCGCGAGCAGGTGGTCAGCAGCGGCATGAGTTTTATGACCGTCGGACATGCATATCAGTTGCTGGAAAGTCAGGGCCGGATTATCGCCCGGCCGCAGTCGGGTTACTATGTTGCCGCGCGCCCTGAACGTGAGCTGGCAGCGCCGCAGGCGCAGGTGATGCGCGATGAAGCGGTGGATATCAACACCTATATTTTTGATATGCTGCAGGCCAGCCGGGATGCGTCAGTGATGCCATTTGCCTCTGCATTCCCCGACCCGCGTCTGTTTCCCCTCCAGCAGTTGAACCGCTCGCTGGCGCAGGTCAGTAAAACCGCGACCGCCATGAGCGTGATAGAAAACCTGCCGCCGGGAAATGCTGAGCTGCGCCATGCCATTGCCCGCCGCTATGCTCAACAGGGGATGACCATTTCACCTGATGAAATTGTCATCACTACCGGTGCGCTGGATGCCCTCAACCTGAGCCTGCAGGCGGTTACCGAACCGGGAGACTGGGTGATTGTCGAAAACCCCTGTTTCTATGGGGCGTTGCAGGCCCTGGAGCGATTACGGCTGAAGGCGCTTTCGATTGCCACCGACGTGAAAGAGGGGATCGATCTTACCGCGCTGGAGCAAGCGTTGCAGGAGTATCCGGTAAAAGCCTGCTGGCTGATGACCAACAGCCAAAATCCGTTGGGTTTTACGCTCAGCACAGAGAAAAAGGCGCACTTGGTCGCATTGCTGGAAAAATATCATGTAATGCTGATAGAAGATGATGTCTACAGCGAGCTGTACTTTGGTCGCGAAAAACCACTGCCAGCCAAAGCCTGGGATCGCGCCGACAGCGTTTTGCATTGTTCGTCTTTCTCGAAGTGCCTGGTGCCCGGATTTCGCGTGGGCTGGGTGGCGGCCGGGAAGCATGCTCGACGTATTCAGCGACTCCAGCTCATGAGCACGTTATCCACCAGTTCCCCCATGCAGCTTGCGCTCGTGGATTATCTGTCAACCCGGCGCTATGACGCGCATCTGCGCCGCTTACGCCGTCAACTGGCGGAACGCAAACAGCAGGCCTGGCAAACGTTGCTGCGCCATCTTCCGGCGGAAGTCAAAATTCACCATAACGACAGCGGCTATTTTCTGTGGCTGGAACTGCCTGAACCGCTTGATGCAGGCGTGCTCAGCACCCAGGCACTGGCGCACCATATCAGCATTGCACCGGGAAAAATGTTTTCGACCTCGGGGAGCTGGACTCGTTTTTTTCGCTTTAATACCGCATGGCACTGGGGAGAGCGTGAGGAACAGGCTGTGAAACAGCTGGGAAAATTAATTCGCGAGATGATGAAATAAAACGTAACGCGCTATTCAATATAAAAGAATAGCGCGTTCTTATTTTCGAAATAGAGAATACCTAACCCCGATGTTATTTATATCGGGTGCTACCATACAAAAAATCAATAGTTCTTACTATTGCCACCGTTGCACCTAACTCCTTGTCTATACTCCAGAAGATTAAAGCTCCCGTTCAGCATCAGTAGCGTAATGAGCGTTAGCTCACAACCTGATTAAATTTCCTTGCGCCAGCAGGAACGCTTACAACACCCCGACTATTTTTAGGAAAGGACATATATTTACGGCAAGGCTGCCGCTCAATATTTTTTAGACAGGAGTAAGACGTTATGAGCAAGCAGTTTGCCCTCAGTAGCCTGTGCGCACTCAGTATGACGCTGATGACTGCACAAGCAGCCGAACCCCCGACATCCTTAGATAAACCGGAAGGCCGTCTGGATATTATTGCCTGGCCGGGCTACATCGAACGTGGACAGACCGATAAACAATATGATTGGGTCTCGCAGTTTGAGAAAGAGACCGGCTGCGCGGTCAATGTTAAAACAGCGGCCACTTCTGATGAAATGGTCAGCCTGATGGCAAAAGGCGGCTACGACCTGGTTACCGCTTCCGGTGATGCCTCATTGCGTCTGATTATGGGAAAACGCGTTCAGCCGATTAATACCGCGCTGATCCCTAACTGGAAAAGCATCGATCCGCGCGTGGTAAAAGGCGAGTGGTTTAACGTTGGCGGAAAAGTTTACGGCACACCATACCAGTGGGGGCCAAACCTGCTGATGTACAACACCAAAATTTTCCCAACGCCGCCGGATAGCTGGAACGTGGTATTTGTTGAGCAAAAACTTGGGGACGGAAAAAGCAATAAAGGGCGCGTTCAAGCCTACGATGGCCCGATCTATATTGCCGATGCTGCATTATTCGTTAAGGCGACTCAGCCGCAACTGGGCATTACCGATCCCTATCAGCTCACCGAACAACAGTATCAGGCGGTGATCAAAGTCCTGAGCGATCAACACGCGCTGATCCATCGCTATTGGCACGATACCACCGTGCAAATGAGCGACTTCAAAAACGAAGGTGTGGTGGCGTCCAGCGCCTGGCCTTATCAGGCGAACGCCCTGAAAGGAGAAGGTCAGCCTATTGCCACGGTCTTCCCAAAAGAAGGGGTTACCGGATGGGCTGATACCACCATGCTGCACAGCGAAGCCAAACACCCGGTGTGCGCTTACAAATGGATGAACTGGTCATTAACCCCGAAAGTTCAGGGCGACGTCGCAGCCTGGTTTGGTTCTCTGCCAGTCGTGCCTGAAGGTTGTAAAGCCAGCCCGCTGCTGGGTGAAAAGGGCTGTGAAACCAACGGCTATAGCTACTTTGACAAAATTGCCTTCTGGAAAACGCCGATCGCAGAAGGTGGCAAATTCGTTCCTTACAGTCGCTGGACGCAGGATTACATCGCCATTATGGGCGGTCGTTAATTCCGCTGGGGGTTTTATGACGTACGCAGTGGAGTTTCATAACGTCTCGCGTCTGTACGGGGATGTTCGTGCAGTTGATGGGGTGAGTATTGCGATTAACGACGGTGAGTTTTTCTCTATGCTGGGGCCATCCGGCTCCGGCAAGACCACTTGTCTGCGCCTTATTGCAGGGTTTGAGCAACTGTCAGGCGGCGCAATCACCATTTTTGGTAAGCAGGCCAGCGAATTGCCGCCCTGGGAACGGGACGTCAATACGGTATTTCAGGATTATGCGCTATTCCCGCATATGTCGATTCTCGACAATGTCGCCTACGGACTGATGGTCAAAGGTATTGATAAAAAACAGCGTCACGCAAAAGCACGTGAAGCGCTGGATAAGGTTGCGCTCGGTTTTGTTTATGAACGCAAACCATCGCAACTCTCCGGTGGTCAGCGGCAACGCGTGGCGATTGCCCGCGCGCTGGTCAATGAACCGCGCGTCCTGCTGTTGGATGAACCGCTCGGGGCATTGGATCTTAAGCTGCGTGAGCAGATGCAGCTGGAACTGAAAAAGTTACAGCAATCCCTGGGTATCACCTTCATTTTTGTCACCCACGATCAGGGTGAAGCCCTGTCGATGTCCGATCGTGTGGCGGTGTTTAATAATGGTCGCATCGAACAGGTGGATTCTCCGCGTGAACTGTACATGCGTCCGCGCACACCGTTTGTGGCAAGTTTCGTCGGGACGTCAAATGTTTTTGATGAAACGATGTCAGCGAACGTTTGCGGGCTACAGGGTATGTTTTCCCTGCGTCCGGAACACATTCGCTTGAATGATACCAGTGGTGAAGTCCAGGCCCGGGGGGTTATCCAGGCGGTGCAGTACCAGGGCGCGGCGACACGTTTTGAGCTGAAACTTGTCGGCGGTGAAAAATTGCTGGTTAGCCAGGCGAACCTGACGGGAGAAATGCTGCCAACAACGCTGTCGCCGGGTCAACAGGTGATGGCATCGTGGTCACGCGACGTGATGGTACCGCTGGTTGAGGAGAGGTGAATGGCTATGAATGTCTTACATTCGCCTCCACAGTCGACAAGTCTGAACCGGATCTCAGGGTTCTTCTGGCGTAATCCGGGTCTGGGGCTGTTTTTGCTGCTCCTCGGACCGCTGATGTGGTTTGGGATCGTCTACTTCGGCTCATTACTGACGCTGTTGTGGCAAGGTTTTTATACCTTCGATGATTTCACCATGTCGGTCACGCCCGACCTGACGCTGGCGAATTTGCAGGCGCTGTTTAATCCCGCCAACTACGACATCATTTTGCGTACCCTGACGATGGCGGTGGCAGTCACCATTGCCAGCGCGATTCTGGCGTTTCCGATGGCGTGGTATATGGCGCGATATACCAGTGGCAAAATGAAAGCCTTTTTTTACATTGCTGTGATGTTGCCGATGTGGGCCAGTTACATTGTTAAAGCCTACGCATGGACGTTACTGTTGGCTAAAGACGGGGTGGCGCAGTGGTTTTTAACCCATCTGGGGCTGGAGCCGCTGCTGCTTTCGTTCCTGACGCTGCCTGCGGTAGGCGGCAATACGTTGTCGACTTCAGGGTTAGGGCGTTTTCTGGTGTTCGTCTACATCTGGCTGCCGTTTATGATCCTGCCGGTACAAGCCGCGCTGGAGAGACTTCCGCCTTCGCTCTTACAGGCCTCCGCTGATTTGGGCGCTCGTCCGCATCAGACTTTCCGCTATGTGGTCCTGCCACTGGCGATACCCGGTATCGCGGCAGGGTCGATCTTTACCTTCTCTCTGACGTTGGGCGATTTTATCGTTCCGCAACTGGTGGGACCGCCAGGCTATTTCATCGGCAATATGGTGTATTCGCAACAAGGGGCGATCGGCAATATGCCGATGGCGGCGGCATTTACTCTGGTGCCGATTGTGTTAATCGCACTGTATCTGGCGTTCGTGAAGCGTCTGGGAGCTTTCGATGCACTCTGAACGCGCGCCCTGGTTACTCAAACTGGCGGCATGGGGCGGGGTTATTTTCCTGCACTTTCCCATCCTCATCATCGCCACCTATGCTTTTAATACTGAGGAGGCTGCTTTTAGTTTTCCACCACAGGGGTTAACGCTGAAGTGGTTTAGCGTTGCGGCGCAACGTAGCGATATTCTGGAATCGGTGACGTTGTCACTTAAAATCGCTGCATTGTCGACGGCCATTGCTCTCGTTCTGGGGACGCTGGCCGCTGCCGCACTGTGGCGCAGGGACTTTTTTGGTAAAAGCGCAATATCGCTGTTGCTGCTGTTGCCGATCGCGCTGCCGGGGATTATTACCGGTCTGGCGCTACTGACGGCGTTTAAAACTATCAACCTGGAACCCGGTTTTCTCACCATCGTGGTCGGCCATGCGACGTTTTGCGTGGTGGTGGTATTTAACAACGTCGTGGCGCGTTTTCGCCGTACCTCATGGAGTCTGGTTGAAGCGTCTATGGATCTTGGCGCCAACGGCTGGCAAACCTTTCGTTATGTCGTGCTGCCAAACCTGGCATCGGCACTGCTGGCGGGAGGGATGCTGGCGTTTGCTTTGTCGTTTGATGAAATCATCGTGACAACGTTCACCGCCGGACATGAAAGAACACTTCCTTTGTGGCTGCTCAATCAACTGGGTCGACCACGAGATGTGCCTGTCACCAACGTTGTGGCATTGCTGGTAATGCTGGTGACAACACTGCCAATTTTAGGGGCCTGGTGGCTAACGCGTGAAGGCGACACTCTCGCCGGAAACGGTAAATAAACGACGATATGGGAAATTGCTATGCAACATCAATTACTGATTAATGGCGAGCTGGTCAACGGTGAAGGTGAAAAGCAGCCAGTCTATAACCCTGCCACTGGAGAACGCATTCTGGAGATTGCCGAGGCGTCAGCCGGGCAGGTTGATGCGGCGGTACGTGCAGCAGACAACGCATTTTCCACCTGGGGACAAACCACACCGAAAGTCCGTTCCGAACTGCTGCTGAAACTGGCGGATGCTATCGCCGATAACGCGCAAACCTTCGCTGAGCTGGAATCGCTTAACTGTGGTAAGCCGCTGCACTGTGTCCTTAACGATGAAATTCCGGCAATCGTCGACGTTTTCCGCTTCTTCGCCGGGGCAGCTCGTACTCTACAAGGGCAGGCGGCCGGAGAGTATCTGGAAGGGCATACGTCGATGATTCGTCGGGATCCGCTGGGCGTGGTGGCCTCTATCGCGCCGTGGAACTACCCGCTGATGATGGCGGCGTGGAAGCTGGCACCGGCGCTGGCGGCGGGTAACTGCGTGGTGATTAAACCGTCAGAAATCACCCCGCTAACCGCTCTTAAACTGGCTGAATTTGCCAAAGATATTTATCCGCCTGGCGTTATCAACGTGCTGTTTGGCCGTGGCAAAACGGTGGGTGACCCGCTGACCGGTCATGAAAAAGTCCGGATGGTTTCCCTGACCGGCTCCATTGCGACCGGTGAACACATTATCCAGCACACCGCGCCTTCGATTAAGCGCACACATATGGAGCTGGGCGGCAAAGCCCCGGTCATCATTTTTGATGATGCCGATCTGGATGCGGTGGTGAGCGGCGTGCGAACCTTTGGGTATTACAACGCCGGGCAAGACTGTACCGCCGCTTGTCGAATCTATGCCCAGAAAGGCATTTATGACGCGTTGGTTGAGAAACTTGGTGCCGCGGTTGCCAGCCTGAAAATCGGCGCACCGAATGATGAATCGACGGAGCTGGGGCCGGTAAGCTCGCAGGCGCACCTCGATCGCGTGACTAAAGCGGTCGATGAAGCCAAAGCACTGGGGCATATCAAAGTCATCACCGGTGGTAAAAAAGTGGACGGCGCAGGCTACTATTTTGCTCCGACGCTGCTGGCCGGGGCGAAGCAGGAAGATGCTATCGTGCAGCGGGAAGTTTTCGGTCCGGTGGTCAGCGTCACCGTATTTGAGGATGAAGATCAGGTGCTGGCGTGGGCTAACGATTCGAAATACGGCCTGGCATCCTCCGTCTGGACTCGGGATGTGGGGCGCGCGCATCGATTTAGCGCTCGCCTGCAGTATGGTTGCACCTGGGTCAATACCCACTTCACGCTGGTCAGCGAGATGCCGCACGGCGGACAAAAACAGTCTGGTTATGGCAAGGATATGTCGGTTTACGGGCTGGAAGATTACACGATTGTTCGCCATGTCATGATCAAGCATGAGTAATATCTGAAGCGCGAGCAATAAATGCGGCACGGATAGCTAAATACTGGCAAACGTGTGTCTATATTATTCGCGCCACTGGCCTCGTCGCCATCGGACGGCGGTAAGTTGGAAATATCCGCGAGGTCAGGCTAATTGATACAACAAAGCCCCGGCTTATTAATGTCAGGGCTTTGTGCTTTCAGGAACCTCATCCGGTTATCCGCGGCGCAAGCTGCAAATCCAGGCGAGTAGCGCACAGACGCTCAGAACCAGCCCCAGTTGTTGCACCATGCCTGCCACCCCCAGCATCATTCCCAGCAACAGGTAATAGCTTAATCCAAATAATGCACCGGCGGCCCCGGCCTGTTCACGATAGTGGCGTAGGGCCTGACTCAGCACATTAGGGATCGCGATGCCATAGGCAATCACCGCGCCGAAAACCGGTATCAGAATCCACGCGGAGTGCTGTAACCACCACGCGGCGAGGCCTGACAATGCTGCCAGCGCACAGGCATAACGTACCCTCTGTTCCGATGTCAGGTCTGTCGTCAATAATCTCCGGTTCAGCAGGCTGCCCGACAGCGAAGCAAACGCAAGTAGTCCCCCCGTCCAGCCAAAGGCTCTGGAACTCCATCCCAATTGCCCGAAAAGAAACGGAGCCAGGCTGTAATAGCTGAACAGCATGGTGTTCAGCAGCGCAACCAGCATGGTATTTTTCCACAGCTCGCGGTCACGCATCATACGGGAGAGCAGTGCAGCAAGGCTGGGGCTGAGCGTATTTTCGGGCCGGGTTTCTGGCAGCATGGTCGCAGTCAGTAGTAGCAGTAGCAGCGCCAGCAGCACAAGGGCAATAAATACACCGGTATGACCATACAGGCTAACCAACCAACCTCCGCTTAGCAGGCCGAAAACGGGACTCAATGCCAGCGCAGCGCCCATCACGGAAAAGACGCGGGATAGCGCAGTTGATTCATAAGTGTCCCGTAACATGGTCTGTACCACCACTGACCCGGCAGCCGCGCCGATGGCTGAGATCATCCGCGCCAGCAGCAAAACGCTGAAGTCAGTGGCAACCACGGCCAGGGCACAACCTGACCCATAGCAGATAAGTCCTGCCAGCATCGCCCAACGTCGACCGAGGCAGTCGCTCAGCCAACCCCACATCGCCACGCCGATGGCGAAGGCAATAAAATAAACGGAGAGTGTTTGCGCCGCGCGCTCACTGCTTACGTGATAAGACGTGGCGATTCCTGGCAATGCCGGGCTATAAATGGTTTCCACCAGTTGCGGAAACATAATCAGCAAAGTAAGAAGCCACAGCGGCGGGCGGCGAAGAGTGTTCATAGCAATATCCAGAGAGACAGAAAACTGGCGGGCATTATTGCTGAAAGGGAGGTGTCGCATTACCATTATCAAGACTTTAAATATCAAATATCGGACAGATAATGGAAATTGCCCCGGATGATGATTTCGATGCGGATAGCTTTGATAAACCGGTAATCGGGATTGCCTCCGAGATGGGCGTACACGATTCCGGCCGGCATAGCCATCTTCGTCATCAGCTACTTTTTTCGGCAGCGGGAAGCATTACGATTGAGCTGGAGCATGCCCTGTGTCTGCTACCGCCACGGCGCGCGGTCTGGATCCCGGCTGGTACGGTACATCGCGCCATAATGCGTGGCGTGATGGCTTATCGTTCGTTGTATTTTTCAACTACATTGCCGTTATCTAAATTACCGCTGCAGATAGTCGACGTTAATCCTCTCTTTTTTGAAGTAATAGAACGTATGGCTTTCTGGCCATGGGAAATGCCTGCCGCGCAGCAGGCCAGTCTTATCACCGTTTTCTGTGAGGAAATGCGGGCCGCCCACAGTGAAAACTGGACGTTGCAGTTTCCCTCAGATCCACGGCTGAACGTGTGGCTTGAAGGAGTACGCATGGGCGAATTGCCACCACGACTAAATCAATTATCCCAACGGGTTGGGGCATGCGAGAGGACGATCAGTCGAATATTTACCAGGGATACCGGGATGAATTATCAGAGCTGGCGGCAGCAATTTAGACTATTAAAAGCCATGGAGATGCTGGCTGACGGGGGGCAGATCAGCCAGGTGGCGCAATATCTGGAATTTGTCAGTGACAGTGCTTTTATCGCTTTTTTCCATCAGCATACCGGCACAACACCGAGCCGTTATGCGGGCAATGTAATGCCGCAGAAGGATTAGGGGGATTACATACTAAGGATAATTTACCGGGTGGCAGGAGAGTGGGAAAATCGTGTACTAATGGCAGAGAGAAGAGCCTCTCTGCCAGCGGACGCTGCAATTAATCAAGAAGAACGACATCAAGCAAACCAGCCAAACCTTGCGGAAATCAGACTGAAAAGTCCTACAGCAGCAAATATATTTATCAGCACCACAGTTTTACTGGAAACATTCATTTGTGCCACCTTTCGTTTTAACCCTTATGGGTATAGTACGGGTTATAACTATCCGCAATAGTACGGATTCTGAACATAATGAAAACGGCTTGTTTTACCGGCGTTTCTCTTAAAATAATTAATAAAACTTGATGTAGGTCATGAAAAAGAGCATATTGCGCGCGATTTTACCTTTCGGCCCGGATGCCTGACATGTCTCTGTACCAAAAAATGTTGGTTTTTTATGCGGTGATGGCCGCTATCACGGCAATCATCACCTGGTTTCTTTCCCGCGATAAAAAGCGGATTCGTTTTCTCAGCGCGGTATTAGTCGGGGCGACCTGGCCGATGAGTTTTCCCGTCGCGTTAATGTTTTCTCTCTTCTGATGACGGCGTAAACGCCGTTTCAGGAGGAAAGCAGGGCATCTAATCGTTTTTTGTCGGCTGCGCAAACATCCATTGGATGCTGATATCCCACGTTTTCATTGGCGCGGGTATACAAAGCGACCAGCCAGTCGTAAACGTAACGGCTTGCGCCATGCGAAGGTTGTTCATCCAGTTTCGTCAACCGTAACATCGGCTGTTGCGCCGGGGCACTAAAAATAGCCGATCCTTTTTGGATCCTGCTGGCCGGACGCTGTTCCTCTGCCACGCTGGCAAATCCAAGCCAGGTAATAAAATCCCCAATATCGGCGTGAAGCTGCGCGGCGCAGACGTTTTCTCGCTGCATAATGCGCTGTAAGCGTTGCGGCATCTCCAGCCGATAGCTGGTGGTGACGAGGATATCGGCAACCTGCCTTAGCGTACGCGGCTCGAGACGTAATCGGCGCGCATTATTTTCATCGCGACACCACTGGCGCACGTGGTTAACCCACATTTTGTGCGCCTGATACCCGGCCTCTTTGCTTTCCGGCGAGTGCGGTGTGTCACGCACCTCGGCAAACAGGTCAATCTCTTCATTAAATAATCCGCTCACCTGTTCCTCGCGCGGCTGCTGAACACGCAGCAGCGACTCAAAGAGGCGCATCGGCGGAAGCAAACCGTCCAGGAGTTCGCCATGCTTTGCCGCCTGGGCCTGGAGCTGGCGGATCACCGACTCATTGCTACCCGATTCGGTTTCAACGGGGTTAATCCAGCCGATCAGGGTTTCGCGTACACGCTGCTGGTGCTGCTCACGCAGGGAGGTCAATCTCGCCTGGCGTTGCTGGGGCGAGGTTGCCTGAGTCAGCCATTCTACGAGGCGTTGTAAGCTGTGTTTATCCAGCGCCTGCAGCGTGCCCCAGTGCAGTCCGGGTTTGCCCATTAATTGCTGCACAGATTCATCAAGATTTTGCTGAGTGCTAAACCGCGCATCCTGCGGAGTAATGGCCCAGACACTCCCGGCAATGCGGCGTCATGTACGGGCTGAGTGTCGTTAACCCAGCCCAGTAGTTTGCGGGTGATGGCGGGCGTCTGGGAGCGGGTAGATACCGCATTACAGATTAAAAGTACATCCGGTTGCAGATGCTGGCGATAATGTTCCAGCATCCAGCCTAATTTGGCCTGCCACAATGGATGGGGATGAACATCCGGGGCGAGGGGAATATCCAGCAGATCGACATTTTCCAGTACCGCGTCTTCAACTGTCAGGACCAGCTCGCGCGTGAGCAGCGCCAGCGAAGCCTGAGAAAGGCTGACCGCATTGAGCAACTGATCATTTTCTATTGGATGAACCACCACATCGCTTTGCGCCTCATTCCCGTTCAATGCTACCTGAGTCAGGAAACTCTCGGCAGGTAAACCAAAATGGTCAACCAGCAGGCTCAGCGGAGCCGCGAGTTCTTGCGCGCTCCCGGTTTGTTGCAGCGTATGCGCCAGCGCCAACCACTGTTGCGTCAACTCTGGTTGTTCTCCCCACAGTAACGCCCAGGCGTTTGCCCGGGTAGTCAGATCCAGAGCGGGTAGCAGCGTGGCAAACTGATGCCATAGCGCGTCGTCAAATTGCTGTTGTCTGGCCGGTACGCAGGCGCGCCAGAAACGACCAATTGCCGCGACATCATGCGCGGTAATGCCCGGCACCGGATGACGCTGGCGCAACGTTTGCCATTTTTCCAGGCGCGCCTCAATAATCGATTTCTCGACCTGGCGGTTGTCCGCAAGCGCACAGAACTGGGTAATAAATAGCTGTACCAGTTCGGCTTCACTGAGTAGCCGCAGGCGCAACGGCCATTCACCATCGAGCGGATTTTCATCACGCGTAAAGCGGATCGCCATATTGGTTGGCGCATGACCAGGATTAATATGTGAAAAGTAATCAAAGCTGCGATCCGGGGTAACGATATTCACTTTGCCATTGGCGTTGCTGCACAATGCTGTGAGCAGGTGCGCTTTTGCCGATTGCGAATGTCCGTAAAGCCCAACGCATCCTCGCGATGAAAAGGTCGTCTTCAACGCAGATTCATTAACGGCGGCCAGGGTGAGCTGCGCCAACAGGGCATCCGCTTCATCATCAAGACGCGCCGCACGCTGACGGGTATCAGTTACCCACTCGATGGCGGCCTGCGCGGTGTTTAACATCTTACTCATTTCAGGTACACGCTCCCGCTATCAATCCAGTAATGGCTCCCGCTATGGCGTCGGTCTGCCAGCGTATTCAGTTTTAACGTTAAGGCATTGGCGGCAACGGGAGTGCCATCCTGTAACCACGCATCGCTCAGTACGAAAAATTCCGGGCCGCTTTCTTTGCTACCACCGCGTAGCTGCAGCCGTACATTCAACACGCCATCTCCGGCGATGGTTTTTGCCAGTTCGGCAGAATTTATGCTGAGCGTATACAGCGGTGTGGCAGGCCAACGGCTGTTGGCCAGTTGACGGAAACCTAACGTAACGTTGCCGCGCAATGGGAAGTGCAGGCGGGCATCCAGCTTCGCGCCGGGCTTATCCAGATCGATATCGTGATACCAGATGTTCTCATCGCGCAGCGTATTGACCGTATTATCCAACACGCCGAGATAACGTACGGTCGAGTAAGCGCCGATATCGGCAGCTTTAAAGTTGAAACGCGGCAAGCGTAGATCCAGCGCCAGGCTACACAACATGGCACCAACTGCTGCGGTGGATTTGGGGTTACCAATCCGCCCTTGTTGGCTGAACGGATACCACTCATGTACGCGGTAGTTATCCATCCAGATCATACGATTAACCGGAACGGGCTGCAGATGGCGGATCAACGCTTGTACGCCCGGCAAACAGGCGGGTCTGCCGGTCACTAATAAAATATCGCAGCGATAGTGTGAAATGGCCTCACAGACCGCGTGCAGTGGGGAGGTCAGGGTAAACTGGCCCGCCAGTAACGCTTCTTGTAACTGCCTGAACTGCACCTGTAACGGCACGCTCAACACATCAAACGCTGGCGATCCCGCAGGTAACGCATGATCGATAGCCTGCTGGATGTAATTCAGTACGTTGCGCGTTGGTTGCTGGCTCAGGAGTTCGCCAAAGGTGGCATGCAGACCCGCTACCGGATCGTTAATATCACTTTGTTCCCAGGCTGAAAGTACCGCATGACCGAGCGGCATAAAGAGTTGTAACGCCGTTTGTTGACGCAAAATCGCCTGGGTGTCGATGCGCCCGGAATCGCCAAATAGCGTAGCCAGCAATGCGGCGGCGTCGGTCACGCCAGCCTGTTGCAGACGGGTTTGCAGCGCAGGCAACACGCAGCGCTGAATCACGTCCAGCAGCATGTCATCGCCCGCAACCTTAAAGCCTTCACGGAACAGCAGGTGCGGGGTAATTTTGACATTTGTACCCACGCCGTCATCAAGCTGGTAATGGACGACGGCCATATCCGTTGTCCCGCCGCCAATGTCGATCGATGCCACGCGCAGCGCACGACCTTTAGTCTCACCAGGCTCCGGCAGACGGTCCGGGCGGGCAAGGGCGTTAAAGAACGATTCGGTGTGACCATCGTAGTGAGAGATAGCTTCGTTATACAGCCACACCAGTTGCCCGCAGCTGGCCTCATCCCATTCCATCTGGATCTCAGGTACGGGAACCACGCTCTTTTCCTGCTGTTTACGGGTGGTGAAGTCTTCATCCTGCGGGTGCCAGCCCATCGCTTTCCAGACCAACGCAATAGCTTCAAACATGCGCAGGCGGAAAATCTCACGCTCCTGTTTGGGCATCGCCGACGGCAGGGTCAGGATCAGCGTACGCAACTGACGAGGAGATGCCGGGAATCCGAGGCGCAAACGCGTCGCCACGCTGTTAATTTGCCCCAGCGCCTGGGCCAGTATTTCGCACAACATATGCGTCATCAGCGTACTGCGGCTGTATTGCGGTGAGAATACCGGTAGACGATCATCCTGCGGCAGGCTGAACAGCGGTTGCCCGTCATCGTTCATCAGGTTCATCAGCGGGAAGGCGGTAGCCAGTGGTTCGCGCTGGGTTTTGCCATTCATCTGGCTAAAGCGCCAGTCATGTAACACCGGCGTTTCGTCCCACAGATAACGGCGCGGGCTGGAGATCCCACTGCTGCCTTCAGTGCCCATGCGCTGCATCGCCAGCTTTCGGGCTTCATCGCCAACGCGGACAATCGACGGCCAGATAAAGGCATCATCACGGCCGCTCTCCACGGAAAAGTGCTGCTTACCAAAACGCGCTTCGGAAAACTCCAGTCGGCTGGTGAACAACGGATCGTTGAGAAACTGTGGCTCGCTTAACGAACGCACCTGCAATTCGGCTGTCTGGCGCAGTCCGTCATTGGCATCCCCGTGATCTTCAATCAGGACGCCACAGGTATGGGTGTTACCGATATCCAGGATAAGATCAACGGGAATGGCGGGCGTGCTAAGGGTATGCGTGACCAGTTTCACTTCCGGAACGGAAAGCTGCTCGCCTAACAGGGTCAGCACATTCAGCCAGTGCGCCTGATATTCAAAGTTACGCAGCGCCTGCTGGATCTCTTGTTCTGAGCGGTTCTCATGCTGTGTGACATGATGCATAAAGGATTCGCGCAACCAGCCGTCAATCCAGGTCTGGTCGAGGAAATCGGCAATTTCGTTGTCATGCCAGGCCAGCGCAAATCGCGTACCGTTCAGCAGGTCATTTTCGTTGGGGGTTAACGCCGCAGGGGCATTTTCAGTGAGCTGGCTGTCCAGCGCCACGGTGACGCGGTGGGTGTTGCCCGCGCTGTCAGGTTGCGCCAGCTTTCGCACCTGTACGCGCGCCCAGTTATCCGGGCCTTCAACGAACGTACGCGGCGGATTAAAGCGCAGGAACGGCAGCGGCAGCCAGACACCGTCGAGCACGTCCAGCGAATAATGCAGCTTCTGGGTGCTTTCCGGCTTCACCACTTCGGGCTGAGCGCCGGTGCTGCCAGGTAAGGTATAACGTCCGGTTGTCAGATCGAAATCCAGCCGCAGCAGGGGACCGTTTGCCGTTTTGCGCACAAAGCGGCCATGATGCGCAGATTCCTGCGGCGTCAGGCCAAAATCCAGAAATTGCACACCGCTATTGGCGATGAGCGTCACGCTCTGTTTGTAGTCACACAGATTCACCAACATAAAATCAGGCACCTATCTTTTTGATCGTCAGAGGGATTTCCGCGTGATCGTCATAACGTGCGGTACAGGCGGCGACGTCATTGGTTCCCGCTTTGCAGGTAATTTCCGGCATCGGATAACGTGACCCGTCCGTACAACGGGCATTCCCGCGACTCTTAATCATTAATTCACCTGACTGATGCAAACCGGAGAAAATCTCGGCACGACAAACAATATTGTCGCCATGAACCACGCGCGCCGTGCCTTTATTGGCCTGGATCTGATAGCGCAGCGACGGCGCTTTACCGCTAACCGGATCTTTAACATCAACCATTACGCGCCAGTTACCGTTGAGAAAACGCGTCGTTCCTGCCTTCATCTGGTTGGCATCCATCACCAGCGCATCTTTCGGAATCGCGGCGATCACGACCGGTCCCTCGACAGGTTTTTCTTTTTTGGCAGCCGGAGCCACTTCAGCCCGATGCAGCGGCAGTGCAGATGTCAGTTCTGGCAGCGGTGCCATATCTGCCTTAGCGACGTCTCCAGGGGGAACAGCGGGTACGGGCTGGGTGGTCTGTTGCTTCCACAGCAGCGGCCCAACCATGGCTGCAATGATCACCGCGGCAACGGGCAGGCTCCACAGCGGCAGGCGGCGTGCGGGTTTCTTTTGTGCGAGCGGCGGCGAGACTTCCGGTTCGTTAACAACGACCGGGGGTTGTAGTTCATGTTCAGGTTCAGCCGGTTTAGGTAGCTCAACCACTGGAGTCAGCAAAGGTGCGTCGGCCTCGACAAAGGTGATTTGGGCAGTGATTTCTTCTTCCGGCTCAGGCTCTGCTACGGTGACGACCGGAGGAATATCGGCAAGGCGCAGGCAATCGAGCACATCGTCGCGAGGATTTTCATTCAGATTGACGAAACCCCAGAACGTAATAACGGGTTTACCTTCAACCAGAAACACGTGATTCTCACCAGGAAACTGGATGGCTTTTTCCAGCAGTGAGCCAAACAGTTGCAGGGAGGTTTTACCCGATTGCAGACTTTTACGACTCAGCGCCGCCGCATTTTCCAGCGTGCTTCCCAGATAGCGCAGCGCACGAAAACGGGCCTCTTCATCAGCGGCTTTCCATGCAACGGCTTTCCCTTCAATCGGCGAATACCAGTCAACGCGATCGCCGTTGTCGTTAATTTGTGGGATCGCCAGACAATCCACCATCGCCTGCTGTTTACGCAGGCGAAGCGTTTCACGAATTTGCAATGCTGAATCAAACACGGCCTGACCACCGCCGCCCACGGCCTGATAGTCATCCAAATTGCCGCTGCGCAAGAGAGTTTTTGCCACGTTGTTACCCCTTAGACTTCTTCACGTATCTACTTTACGTTTTATAAAAACGAGCAAACGGTGGAAGAGAGGCAAAAAGGGGCGAATTTTCATGGCATAGAGTGCCGGGAAAAATCTTGACGTTTTGAAAAAGACTTAAGGGAAATTAATTCGCTTAGGGTGATGAATTATTCAGCGAAATACACCGGATTAGAATAACCTGATAGTGATTTGTTATTGGTCAGTTTTTGTCAGCTATGCTCTGATATCCCGGTTAATAATAAAATAAGAAGGCTTATAACCATGATTGCAAGGAAAACGTTACTCGCGCTGGCGCTCAGCGCCGTCTTACCATCAGGCGCGGCGTTCGCGGCCAATACTGACACTCTCATTTACTGCTCAGAAGCGTCGCCAGAGTCATTTAACCCGCAAATCGCCAGTTCCGGTCCATCGTTTGTAGCCAGCTCACAGGTGCTCTACAACCGACTCATCAACTTTGATCCGGTAAAAAATACGCCAGTTCCGTCTCTGGCAACGGACTGGACGATTTCGCCGGACGGTAAGACCTACACTTTTACCCTGCGTCAGGGCGTGAAATTCAACAGTAATAAATTCTTCAAACCAACCCGTGACTTCAACGCTGATGACGTGGTTTTCTCGGTATTACGACAGAAAGATGCCGATCATCCATACCACAAAATTTCTCAGGGAAGCTACGAATACTTCAACGATGTCGGTCTGGATAAACTGATTAAAGAAGTGAAGAAGGTCGATGATTATCATGTTCAGTTTATCCTTAATGAACCTAACGCCGCGTTTCTTGCCGACTGGGGAATGGATTTTGCCTCCATCCTCTCTGCGGAATATGCCGACGTGATGCTGAAAAAAGGCACCCCGGAAAACGTCGATAACTGGCCAATTGGCACCGGGCCATACGTGTTGCAGCAGTACAAGCAGGATTCGCAAATCCGCTATCTCGCCAACCCGAACTACTGGGACGGTGCCGTCCCCACGAAGCACCTGATCTTCTCAATCACGCCAAACGTTCAGACCCGATTGGCGAAACTGCAAACCAATGAATGCCAGATAATTCCGGCACCTGCGCCCGTACAGTTTGATGAGATTAAGAAGAATAAAGAGTTGACACTGCATTCGGTTGAAGCGCTGAACGTCGGCTATCTGGCGTTTAATACCGAGAAAAAACCGTTTGATAACGTGCTGGTGCGTCAGGCGCTTAACTACGCGACAGACAAAAAGGCCATTATTAACGCCGTCTTTTTAGGTTCCGGTACGGTGGCAAAATCGCAAATTCCGCCGAATATGTTGGGGTTCAATAAAGATCTGCAGGATTACGCTTACGACCCGCAGAAAGCGAAAGATCTGCTGAAACAGGCGGGACTGGAAAACGGCTTTGAAGCGACGCTGTGGTCAATGCCGGTTCAGCGCCCATACAACCCGAACTCCCGACGGATTGCCGAGATGATCCAAAGCGACTGGGCGAAGGTTGGCGTGAAGGCGAAAATTGTGTCGTACGAGTGGGGCGAATATCTCTCCGGAATGCGTAAAGGTGAGCATGACACCGCGTTGTTCGGTTGGATGTCAGACAACGGCGATCCGGACAACTTCGCCGATGTACTGCTGGGCTGTGACAGCATTAAAACCGGATCTAACGCCGCGCGCTGGTGCGATAAAGAGTATAATTCGCTGGTTCAAAAGGCGAAACTGGTGAGTAAACCGGAAGAACGCGCCGCGCTTTACCAGCAGTCGCAAGAAATTTTCTACCAGCAGGCTCCGTGGATTGCGTTGGCAAACGGGAAAACGTTTTACGCGACGCGCAGCAACGTCAGCGGATACAGCGTTAGCCTGATGGGCAGCGATTTTTCAAAAGCAAAATTAAATTAATGAGTTAAGGAGAGGTTATGTCGCATCTGGATGAGGTCAGCGCACGTGTTGATGCCGCCATTGAAGAGAGCGTCATTACGCATATGAATGAATTGCTGATTGAACTCAGCGATGATGTCGTGCTGAGCCGGGAAGAACGTTACACCCAGCAACAGCGTTTGCGTACGGCTATCGCACATCATGGCCGTCAGCATAAAGAGGATATGGAAACCCGTCGCGAACAGTTGACCAAAGGCGGCACAATCCTTTAATTCGTTGTGGCCAGATGGCGAAGTAACACCTTATCCGGCCTGCATGTTCAGGCCGGATAAGCGCAATTAAAACGAACGTCTCGCCACCAGCCAGGCCCCAACGACCAGCAGCACCGCGCCGCAGACCGGCCCCACCAACGCCCGCAGCGGTACGCCATGACTGCGCAGAATATCCAGCACCAGTCCGCCGATTAACTGGCTGGCCACCAGCACCGCGATAGTGGTTGCTGCGCCCACATTTTGGTATCCACTGATGCTGGCAAAAACAAAGAACGATCCCAGCAAGCCAGGGATTAGCGTCCACCAGCGCACGCTGGAAACCAGTTCCCCAAACCCCGCCATACCTTGCTTAAACCACAGTATGCTGACAAACAGCACGATCCCGACCAGAGAGTTAAGTAACATGGCGATGAGGATCGTCGAGGACGTCTGCGTGATGCGTACCATCAAGGTATTTTGCACCACCAGACCAATACCTGCGGCAATCAGAAAGGAGAGGGTTAGCGTCTGGTTCATCTGCTGGCATCCGGTTCGCGGCGATCGTCTAACTGCAACTGCATAAAAGTCAGATCCAGCCAGCGCCCAAATTTCGTGCCAACCTGTGGCATTTGCGCGGTGGTTTTAAAACCCAGCGTGCTGTGCAGATGCAGCGACGCCTGATTATGAGACTCAATGCCCGCAACCATCACATGCTTGCCGCACGCGCGGGCTTCTTCTATTAACCTGCTGAGCAGCGCTCGTCCCAGACCTTTACCCTGATGAGCAGGATGGACATACACCGAATGTTCAACGGTATGACGGAATCCATCAAAGTTACGCCAGTCGCCAAAGGAGGCGTACCCTGTAATCACGCCATTCTCTTCACTCACCAGCACCGGATAGCCCATCAACTGGCGGGCTTGATACCATGAGATACGGTTTTCGGCATCGACCGTTTGATCGTTCCAGATAGCCGCCGTATGCAGTACCGCGTGGTTGTAGATTTCTGCAATGGCGGCACAGTCTTCTTTGCTGGCAAATCGAATGGACATGTTGAACCTCAGGGATTGTTCACTATAGTATTACAATATGAATACTATTGAAGACAGCATAAATCAACGGATCGGTGCAAGAATTCGCATTGAGCGGGAATCTCGCGGCTGGTCTCTGACGGAACTCGCTGAGCGCGCAGGCGTGTCGCGGGCGATGATCCATAAAATAGAGCGCGGTGAGAGCAGCCCAACGGCCACGCTGCTGGGCAGGCTCTCCGGTGCCTTTGGCATCAGCATGTCTATGCTGATGGCGCGGGCCGAAATGCAGGAGGGCAAGCTGCTGCGCTTCGCTGATCAGCCTGTGTGGCACGACCCGCAAAGCCACTATCTGCGCCGCCACGTTTCACCGCGCAGCGATCTGCCTATTGATCTGGTGCAGATAGAATTGCCCGCCGGAAGCGATATCCCGATGCCAGCCTCTTCCTACGTGCAGGCAAGACAACTTATCTGGCTACAGCAGGGGGAATTGGTCTTTGTGGAAGGGGACGTGCGTCATGAAATGCGGGCTGGCGATTGCCTGGAGCTTGGCCCGCCGAATGATTGTCGGTTTATCAATGAAACCGCACACCCCTGCGTTTACCTGGTTGTGCGGTTAAATCATGTCGTCAGCTAACTGGCGGACACAGGCTGCTACTATTGATGGAATCATGCCAAAAGCAGAGGAGCACATCATGGGTCAACAGACTAATCGCAATCGCCGCTGGGTACTGGCTTCCCGCCCGCATGGCGCGCCGGTCCCGGAAAACTTCCGTCTTGAAGACGATGAGGTGGCAACGCCGGGTGAAGGCCAGGTTTTACTGCGCACCATTTTTCTTTCCCTCGATCCCTACATGCGAGGACGCATGAGCGATGAGCCGTCTTACTCCCCGCCGGTAGAGATTGGCGGCGTGATGGTTGGCGGGACCGTGAGTCGCGTGGTGTCCTCCAACCATCCTGATTACCAGCCTGGCGAGTGGGTGCTGAGCTACAGCGGCTGGCAGGACTATGATATCTCCGACGGTAACGGGCTGGTGAAACTTGGCGATAATCCCGAACATCCCTCCTGGGCGCTGGGAGTGATGGGGATGCCAGGATTTACTGCTTATATGGGGCTGCTGGATATCGGTCAGCCAAAAGCGGGGGAAACGCTGGTTGTGGCCGCCGCCACCGGCCCGGTTGGCGCAACGGTAGGGCAGATTGGTAAGCTCAAAGGCTGCCGGGTGATCGGGGTTGCAGGCGGGGCAGAGAAATGCCGACATGCCACCGAGGTATTAGGCTTTGATGTCTGCCTCGATCACCATGCACAAGATTTTGCGCAACAGCTGGCAAAAGCCTGTCCGCAGGGGATCGATATTTACTACGAAAACGTCGGCGGTAAGGTATTCGACGCCGTTCTGCCATTGCTCAATACCTCTGCGCGCATTCCGCTGTGCGGACTGGTCAGCGGTTACAACGCCACAACACTTCCTGGCGGACCCGATAGATTACCTTTGCTGATGGCAACGCTGCTGAAAAAGCGAATCCGGATGCAGGGCTTTATCATTGGTCAGGATTATGGTCACCGCATTCAGGAGTTTCAGCGGGAGATGGGGCGCTGGGTTAAAGAGGGAAAAATCCATTACCGCGAGCAAATCACCGACGGTCTGGAAAATGCGCCGCAGACCTTTATCGGCCTGCTGACGGGAAAAAACTTCGGTAAAGTGGTGATTCGTCTTGCAGACGATGCGTAAAACGGATGGCGGGAGTCATTCCCGCCAGTGTTACTCAAAACGCCAGGCCAGATTAATCCCTACGCCATAGTTTCGTCCTGGCGCCGGTTCGTAATATCGACCATTTGCCTCATTCACTATCACCGAACCGACGTAGGACTTATCAAGCAGATTATCCACCCGACCGAACAGGTCGAACATCAGACTGCGGTAATAAAATTTATAGCCGGTATTTAAACCCACTACGGTATAGGACGGGGCTTGCGCCGTATTTTCATCATTGGCCATAATGTTGCTCATATAACGAACATCAGTTCCCGCATACCAACCTTCATCAGGCACGTAGCCCAGCGAAGCAAATCCCATGTTTTGCGCAATGCCAGGCAGGCGGTTGCCGTTGCAGTTTTGATCGCCACAGACGTTGCTGCGGTAGGTCGCATCCAGCCAGGTCCATGCAGCTTTTACGCGCCAGCTTGCGGCAAAGCGTTGGTCCCAGGATAACTCACCTCCCTGACGGCGGGTTTTTCCAGCGTTTTTGTAGGTTGTCCGCCCGCCGCTACTGCTGTCAACCACGATCTCGTCATCGGTATCGGTCTGGAATAGCGCTGCGGTAAACAGCCCATCGCCGATACGCGTTTTACTGCCGATTTCCACGGTATCGTTTGTGGAAGGCTGTAGGTCAAAATTCATCCCACTTTGACCGTCGGAGCGGTAAGACAACTCGTTGATGGTGGGCGTTTCGAACCCGCGTCCTGCGGCCAGGTAGACGTTCCAGGCATCGGTGATGGCGTATTTTAACGATCCAGCAGGTAACCACTGGTGATAGCTGGCGTCACCGCTGTCATCTGCGTTACCAGGCGTAATATAGCGATCGTTAGAATCAAACCACACCGAACTGTAGCGAATGCCGGCATCCAGCGAGAGTTTCTGCGTTAATTGCCACTGGGTTTGCAGATAGGGATCGACATTCCACATCAGGTTACGTTCGTTACGTCGTAAGTCGCCTTTTTGACCATATTCTGGCACGCCATCATCAAGGCGAAAGTTGTTGTAGCCTTTACGGTTTTCGCTCATGTTTTCGTAATTCAGACCGGTGGTGAAGGTCACGGGTACGCCCAGCTCGCCACGGTGAGTCCAGCGGTTGTCTATCCCCTGATAATGACGGTGCAGGGTAATAACGCCTCCGGCATGAGAGGGTTTTAACTGCGGGGCCATCGGGATCGACTGATACTGAGTGGTTTCACGCTCGCCTGCATAAGTCATGATGCTGATATCATCCTTCGCGCTAAGCTGGCGTTCATAGCGCAACCCCGCCTGGGTCTGCTTGATGGTTTTTCGCGTGTTGTATTGCTCAGCGCGGGGAGATTGCTGCGGATTGGCCTGCCACTCCGACTCGGTAAGACCACCAGGATCATCAGCTTTACTCTCTACACTATTGAAAATCAGGGTTAGTTTGCTCGTATCGTCCATGCGCACGCCCAGTTTGGCATTGGCCAGATTTTTTTGTGCGCTGCTGCGATCGCGATAACCATGGGTGGTAAACCGGGTTGTTGAAATGGTGTAATCCACATCCCCTCGCTGTGTGCCATCGCCCAGTGCGCCCGTTGCTTTTAACCCGTAGCGCCAACTGCCAAAACTGCCGTAATAACTGCTGGCTTCAATGGTTGGCGGCTCATGTCCCGTTTCAGTGCTGACATTCATCACTCCACCAGACGCATTGCCATACAGAGCAGAGAAGGGGCCGCGTAAAACCTCAATATTTTGTACGCTGCTGATATCAATATTGAATGTTTGACCCTGCCCATCCGGCATGGTTGCCGGGATCCCGTCGACATACAAACGAATGCCGCGGATGCCATAAGTGGTTCGCGAACCAAATCCGCGAATCGACAACTGGAGATCCTGGGCGTAGTTCTGCCGATTTTGCACCTGCAGCCCAGGGACGCTGGTCAGGGATTCAGACAGGTTAATTCGCGGCGTTGCCAGACGCATATCTTCTCCGTCAACGACGCTGACGGCGGCAGGGGTGTCCAGTTCAGAAACGGACTGTGGTGTCGCGCTAACGATCAGCGTTTGATCGTTTATCTCACTTTCTGCCACGGCATAAGGCGAGAGGAAGACAGGCAGTAAAGAAACAGGAAGTGCAGTGTAGCGGGCTGAAAAAATCGTCATGAACAAGGCCAGTTAATGATGCTTACGCCGTAACACCGGCGATAAGCGCGTGAATTTTTTTATAAAAGATGAATTTTAGCGCTGCTGAATTGCGCTAATTTTTCGGGCAATGACAACGATTGTAGTCAATATGTGAAGAAGTGCTCCACTTTGAGATGAATAATGATTACTATTCTCATTCTTAAAAAAGGCAAAACCATGATTTTGCTCATTGAAGCTATGTGAAGCAGTAACAAACGAATTTATCAAAGGGAGTCGTCATGTCTTTACGTCATCTGTTTTCGCCGCGTCTGCGTGGTTCTTTACTGTTAGGTTCACTGCTCGTTGCATCATCTTTTACTACGCAGGCTGCAGAAGAACTGCTGCGCAAAGCCGTGGGTAAAGGCGCCTATGAAATGGCATACAGTCAGCAAGAGAACGCGCTGTGGCTGGCGACCTCGCAGAGCCGCAAACTGGATACCGGCGGGGTGGTTTACCGTCTTGACCCGGTCACCCTCGAAGTGACTCAGGTTATTCATAACGATCTCAAACCGTTTGGCGCCACCATCAACAACGCCACGCAAACGCTGTGGTTCGGCAACACGGTAAACAGCGCGGTGACGGCAATGGATGCTAAAACGGGCGCGGTGAAAGGACGTCTGGTGCTGGATGCGCGTAAGCGTTCTGAAGACGTTCGCCCACTGCAGCCGCGTGAGCTGGTCGCTGATGACGCCACCAACACGGTATACATTAGCGGTATTGGTAAAGAGAGCGTGATTTGGGTGGTGGACGGTGATGCCATTAAATTGAAGGACACCATTCAAAATACCGGCAAAATGAGCACCGCTCTGGCTGTCGACAGCAAGGCTAAACGCCTGTACACCGCCAATGCGGACGGTGAATTCATCACCATCGATACCACCACCAACAAAATTCTCAGCCGTAAAAAGCTGCTGGATGATGGAAAAGAGCATTTCTTCATCAACCTGAGCCTGGACACGGCGGGCAACCGCGCCTTTGTCACCGACTCTAAAGCGGCGGAAGTGCTGGTAATCGACACCCGTAATGGCAACGTCCTGGCAAAAGTCGCCGCGCCGGAATCCCTGGCCGTGCTGTTTAACCCGGCGCGTAACGAGGCCTACGTGACCCATCGTCAGGCCGGCAAAGTGAGCGTGATCGACGCGAAAAGCTATAAAGTCGTTAAAACGTTCGAGACCCCAACATTCCCGAATAGCCTGGCGCTCTCCGCCGACGGTAAAACCCTGTACGTGAGCGTGAAACAGAAGTCCACCCGCGAGCAGGAAGCCACCCAGCCGGACGATGTTATTCGTATTGCGCTGTAATTAACCGGAGGGGGAAACCCCTCCTGTCACTTCTCTAAATCCCCCGATACGCCTCGTTACACCCCGCCAGTAGCCTGACCTACTTCAGGGACTTACACTACGCCCTCAACGGCTAACTGAATAACACGGGAATACCATGAAAGAGCCATTTATCTGTCTTTGTGCAGGCGTAATGCTGTTTACATTGGCAGGATGCACCACCGATTACGTCATGACGACCAAAAGCGGACAAACCATCACCACCCAGGGTAAGCCAAAACTGGATAAAGACACGGGAATGACCAGTTATACCGATCAGGATGGGAATGCGCGGGAAATTAACAGCAACGACGTAGCGCAGTTGATTGAAGCGAACTAAAAAAGAAGGCCTGAAGGATTAACCTGTCAGGCCTTCTGCCGTTATGGCGCGGTGCGGTGGATCTCTGCAACGCGTTTACGCACGCCGAACCAGCCCGCGACCAGCAGGATGGCAATCAGCGGTAATGACGCGATGGTATAGGTGCCGTTTGGATAGTCAAACGCCATCAATACCAGTACGCTCACCAGGAACAGCAGCGTTAACCACGAGGTAAACGGTGCGCCCGGCAGTTTAAAGCTGACGTCTGCCGTTTTACCTTCTTTTATGGCCCGGCGCAGACGCATCTGACAGACCATGATAAATCCCCACGACGCAATAATGCCCAATGACGCGAAGTTCAACACGATCTCAAACACCTGTGACGGCACCAGATAGTTCAGGAATACCCCGACGACATACACGACCAGCGTGGCGAGGATCCCGGCCCAGGGCACCTGTTGACGGCTCATTTTAGCCATGAATTTCGGTGCCGAACCGCCCATCGACATGGAGCGTAAAATACGCCCGGTGCAGTACAACCCTGAGTTAAGGCTGGAAAGCGCCGCGGTGAGCACCACAATATTCATGATACTGCCAATGTACGGCACGCCCAGTTTGGAAAAGAAGGTCACAAACGGGCTTTGCCCCGCCTGATAGGCGTTCCAGGGCAGTAGCAGAACCAGCAGCACGACAGAACCCACATAGAACAGACCAATACGCCAGATAACGCTATTGATTGCTTTTGGCACCATCGTTTGCGGATCTTTGCACTCACCGGCGGCGGTACCCACCAGTTCAATAGAGGCAAAGGCGAAAACCACACCCTGTACCAGTACCAGCGCAGGCAGCAGGCCATGCGGGAAGAAGCCGCCGTTGTCGGTAATCAGGTGAAAACCCGTGGCGTTACCATCCAGCGGCTTTCCGGTACCTAAAAAAACGGTACCCACCACCAGGAAAATCACAATTGCCAGTACCTTAACCAGCGCAAACCAAAACTCCATCTCCGCGAACCACTTCACGCCGATCATGTTCATGGTGCCGACAATAGCCAGCGCGCCGAGGGCGAACACCCACTGCGGCACGTCGCCAAACGCGCCCCAGTAGTGCATATACAACGCCACCGCGGTGATATCGACAATGCCGGTCATCGCCCAGTTGATGAAGTACATCCAGCCAGCCACATAGGCGGCTTTCTCACCTAAAAATTCACGGGCGTAGGAAACGAAGCTACCGCTGGAAGGGCGATGTAAAACCAGTTCGCCGAGCGCGCGCAGTATAAAGAACGAAAAAATACCGCATACCAGATAGACCAGCGCCAAAGCCGGGCCGGCCATCTGCAGGCGTGCGCCTGCCCCTAAAAACAACCCGGTACCAATTGCGCCGCCAATGGCGATCATTTGTACCTGTCGATTGCCCATCGCTTTGTGATACCCCTCTTCGTGAGCATTCAACCAGCGTCGTTTCGCCGCATGTTGTTCCGCGGCTTGCGTGTTGTTTGTGTTCATTACGATTCCTGTTGACCTGACAAAAATACAACATCCTTTTTGCCGCACCTGCTGCGGCGAAAACAGCCTTACCCTTCATTGTGTTACGGGGGAAAACTGCTGGCCGAGCATCCTACATTCAATTGATTGGTTCCGCAAAGCCCCGGTAACAAGAATTCAGCATTTTTATGCAGCCGGTACTGGCGCGGTGTGGCCTCGATTCAGCCAATAAAAGAGAAGGGCGTTTATGCCTGTAGAGGAGTGCGCTTATCGAGACATTCACCCAATAAGCGCCGTAACGTTATGCCGATACGCCAAAGACCTGAACGGCCTGCTGTAAGCGTGATGAACGCTGGGTCAGATCGGCGGTGGCGTCGGTGACGCGCTCCACCATCTCGGCATTATTGTGTGTCATGGTGCCAACGCGTGAAATTGAATCGTTAATCAGATCCAAAGCCTGGGTTTGCTCACGCGTGGCCAGACTAATGTCTTTGATCATCATCGACATCTGCAGTACATCCCCAATCATCCCGGTGAGATGCGTTTCCGTTTGCTCCACCATTTTGACGCCGTTATTAACATTGGCGACGTTCTTCTCAATAAGCTGTTTGATCTCTTTTGCCGCAGACGCCGAGTGTTGGGCCAGATTGCGGACTTCTGCCGCGACAACGGCGAAGCCACGCCCGGATTCCCCGGCTCGCGCGGCTTCAACCGCGGCATTGAGCGCCAGAATATTGGTCTGAAAGGCGATGCTGTCGATCACGCCAATGATGTCAACGATCTGCCCGTTGTCACGCGATATCGCCTGCATCATGGCGATAGTTTGTTTCATGATATCACCGCCTTCTGCAGCGTTGGCGCTGGTTTTATCGGCCATGGTCATGGTATGTGCCGCCGTCTCAGCGGTTTGTTGTACCGCGCTACCAATTTCTTCAATGGCCGCAGCGGTTTGTTGCAGGTCGGCAGAGGTTTCTTCTGAACGCTGATGCAGCGCCGTACCTTCTTTTGACACCCGCTGACTGATAGCGCGAATACCGGAAATTTGCGTACTGACGTCATCGACCAGAGAATTCAGATTAAGCCCGGACTGATTAACCAGTCGCATTAGCATTCCGATCTCATCCACCCGATTTAAATGACAGTTATCAGGTTTACGACCGGACACCACTTTCTTCATTTGCGTCAGGAGCGTATTAACTGGCTGACAAATTTGATACTTAAGGTAAATAGCCAGCGCCAGAAATAACACCAGCAAGCCACCCGACTGAATAAATGGATTAAACGGGGCGAAGATAAATAGCAAAGCGAGCAGGGCCGTCACCCCTAAAGAATAATTGACGCGCTGGCTGATATTCAGCCATTTAAACATGGAGGTCCATGCCAATAAGCCGCGACGAATGATAATCCCTTTAAAAAGTCGAAAGCTTTTAAACTGCTGACTATTCATTTTTTGGTATAAACTTTCGCTGTGAGTTATTTCATCACGCGAAGGAACGGTACGCACTGAGATGTAACCGGTGAGTTTTTCATTGTGCCAGACCGGCGTAACGTTGGCGCGAACCCAGTAATGGTCACCATTTTGGCGGCGGTTTTTCACCATACCCGTCCAGCTGTCTCCCTGCTGTAGCGTGTACCACATATCAGCGAATGCAGCGGGAGGCATGTCAGGATGGCGAATAATATTATGCGCTTCGCCCATTAATTGATCTTCGTTAAATCCGCTGGCATCGATAAAAGCAGAGTTAGCGTAGGTAATATGACTTTCTTTATCCGTCGTTGAAAGCAGCGTCGCTTTGTCGTTAAGTGCGTGCTCAATTTGTGTAACGGGCATGTTACTTTTCATAGAGGCCCCATAATGATATGTATAATCCATACAAAAATTCCCGCAATAAAATCGGGAGGAATATTAAAAAGCCGTTTTAAACCGTTTTAATAAGAAACGCTGCATTCTCTACTAATCATCATTTCTGTGGAAGTATTTAAATTAAAAAATCTCTGTGGAATATTCATTCAGGGTCATAAAATTGAAACATTTTATACAACCGCATAACGTTTTAAGTCATTTAACCTGACTTAACGTAAATCGCGTTAAAAAACGTTTCCGCAAAAAGAAAACTGGCATGAAATGATTTGGATGTTATTCCCGTGAGACCAACGACCCTATTATATTTTGTAGGCCATACATTCCGCGTGTTTTCAGTTTCGTGTTCCGACCAGTACAAGGCGATCCGAATTTTAACCCTGACAGCGTCAGGGCTGGTTATCTACTTTTTAGCTGAGCAAATGTGAATTAAATGTTTCTGCATGGTTATCTGATAATTTAATAATAATGACATGTTAACAAGCATAGGCCCGTAACATGTCATATCGCCTGAGTATTCTGGATAAAAGCCCCCTCGGGGAAGGTGAAACCGCCGCGATGGCGCTTGCCCGGACGTTGCGTCTGGCGCAGCGGGCAGAAGAGTGGGGATACCATCGTTTCTGGATCGCGGAACACCATAATACGCCACAGCTGGCCAGCCCATCACCGGAGCTGGTGATTGCCTGGATCCTCGGGCAAACCCAGCGTATTCGCGTAGGCTCCGGTGGCGTGATGCTGCAACATTACAGCCCGTACAAAGTGGCGGAAAACTTCAATCTTCTGGCCTCGCTGGCACCCGGGCGTGTCGATCTCGGCGTAGGGAAAGCCCCTGGCGGCTTACCACTGTCGACTCGGGCACTACAGCAAGGAGTGCATCAGGATGAAAAAGGCAGTTTTGCCGACCAACTTTCCCAGCTTAACGACTGGCTGACGCTGAGCGGCACGGAAAGTGGGGAAACGGTATTTCCGACGCCAATCCCACCGATACCGCCGGAAGGATTTGTCCTGGGAGCCAGTGTGCAAAGCGCACAGTTAGCAGCGCAATTCAATTGGCATTTTATCTTCGCGGCACACCTCAACGGTGACCGCGCGTTATTGCGTGACGTTTTGTCCTTCTGGCAGACCCACAGCGCACGTCCGACGATAGTTGCCGTCCAGGTGATTGTGGCTGACAGTAGCGATACCGCCGCGCAGCTTGCGGAAAACGTGCAAATCTGGGGCGTGGAGCTGGAGAATGGTCAACGTGTCACGGTAGCCAGCGAAGAGCAGGCGCTGGCATTCGCCGCGCAGGCCGGCAGTCCGCCACGCAAAATCGCGCGTCGTGAGCAGGCGTTGTTACACGGCACGGCTCAGGAGGTGATGGCGAAGCTGAATGCCCTGCATACGCAATTTGGCATTGATGAGTTCATTATCGACACGCCAGTGGCGGAAGGTCACGCGCGTCTGACATCGCTGCGGTTGCTGGCGCAAGCCCATAACGCCGTGGAGGTGCTCTGATGACTCTGGCCTCAACGCTTATCAACTGGCGTCGTGAATTACACCAGCACCCGGAACTTTCCCTGCAAGAGGCGGCAACGACGGCGCGCATTCACGCCTGGCTGCACGCAGCGGACGTCGAGATTTTGCCGTTCGACCTGAAAACCGGTCTGGTCGCGGAAATCGGGCAGGGAGACGAGGTCATCGCGCTGCGAGCGGATATCGATGCGCTACCGATTGAAGAAAGCGCCGATGTGCCGTTTCGCTCCCTCACACCGGGAGTGATGCATGCCTGCGGGCATGACGTCCACACCAGCGTCATGCTGGGCGCCGCGCTGCTGCTTAAACAACAGGAAACACACTTACCGGGTCGAGTACGTATTTTGTTTCAGCCCGCTGAAGAGAGTTTCGGTGGCGCAAAAACGCTGATCCGCGCCGGTGCGCTGCACAACGTTGCGGCTATTTTTGGCATGCACAATGAGCCAGGTTTACCGGTGGGGGAATTTGCCACACGCGGCGGTGCGTTCTATGCCAACGTCGATCGCTTCGTGCTGCGTATTAATGGCAAGGGCGCACATGCGGCGCGTCCGCATGAAGGCAGAGATGCCATCCTGCTCGCCAGCCAACTGGTCACGGTGTTGCAAAGCGTTGCCAGTCGCGACGTTAACACACTGGATTCAGTGGTGCTTAGCGTGACCCGTATTCAGGGAGGAAATACATGGAATGTGTTGCCAGAATCTGTTGAGCTGGAAGGGACGCTCAGAACGCACCGGACTTCGGTGCAACAGCAGGTTAAAGCACGGGTTAATGACATCGCCGCCGGTTTTGCCCACGCCTTTGGCGCACAAATCGACGTTATCTGGCATGCGGGGCCGACCGCGTTGGTAAACGATGCTCGTTGGGCCGATATCGCAACCGCCGTGGCGAAACAATCAGGCTACACCACCCATCATGCCGACCTGCATATGGGAGGCGAGGATTTTGCCGTCTATTTGCAAAATACGCCTGGGGCATTTGTCAGTATTGGCAGCGCCAGTGAATACGGATTACATCACCCGGGCTTCAATCCGGACGAACGTTTAATTGAACCTGCCGCGCATTACTTTGCACAGCTAGCAAAAACGGCATTCGCACATCTTTAAGTTTACCTGTTGGGTAGGGGTTATTATGGCTGAAAATCGGCAACTACGGCTCGGCACTATTCTGCATGGCGCAGCGGGAAATATGTCCGCATGGCGTCATCCGGCGGCACAGGCCGATGCCAGTATTAATTTTGATTTTGTCAAAGAGACGGCGCTTATTGCGGAAAAAGGGAAGCTGGATTTTATTTTTGTCGCCGATGGTCTGTATATTAATGAAAAATCAATTCCACACTTTTTAAATCGCTTTGAGCCGCTGACGGTATTATCTGCTTTGGCCAGCATTACCCAAAATCTGGGATTGGTTGGCACGGTATCCACGTCATACAGCGAGCCGTTTACTACCGCACGGCAGTTCGCCAGCCTTGATCATCTCAGCCAGGGGCGAGCCGGATGGAACGTGGTCACGTCACCTCTGGAGGGTTCGGCAAAGAACTATTCCCGTGCCCAGCATCCAGAACATGCCCTGCGTTATCGTATCGCCGATGAATATTTACAGGTGGTGAAAGGACTGTGGGATTCCTGGGAAGATGATGCTTTTACCCGTAATAAGGCAAGCGGAGAGTTTTTTAATCCGCAAAAACTGCACACGCTTAACCATCATGGAGATTATTTTCAGGTCGCAGGGCCGTTAAATATTGGGCGCACGCCACAAGGCCGTCCGATTATATTCCAGGCGGGCGCTTCACAGGATGGTAAGAAATTAGCGGCGCAGCATGCCGATGCTATTTTTACCCATCAGGAGTCGCTGGCGGAGGCCAAAGAGTTCTATCAGGATGTAAAAAGCCAGTTGGCCTACGCCGGGCGACATCCCGAACAACTGCATATATTCCAGGGCGTCAGCGTGATTGTTGGCGACAGCGCAGAGGATGTTGAGCAGCAGTATCAGACTACCGCTGCGCTGGTCTCTATTACCGACGCGCTGAACTACCTGGGCCGCTATTTTGAACATCATGATTTCGCCCAATATCCACTGGACGCACCGTTCCCGGATTTGGGTTCCCTTGGACAAAACAGCTTTCGCAGTACGACTGATGAGATCAAACGCAACGCGCGTGAGCGTGGCTTAACGCTACGCCAGGTTGCTCTGGAAGCGGCCAGTCCACGCCCACGTTTCAGCGGTACGCCACAACAGGTTGCCGATGGTCTTCAGCAGTGGTTCGACGAAAAAGCCGCAGACGGTTTTATCATCCAGGGGGGAACGCCAGATACCTTCCCGCGTTTTGTCGAACAGGTTGTCCCCGTGCTTCAGGCGCGTGGCCTGTTCCGCCATGAATATCCCGGTACGACCCTGCGCGCAAGCCTGGGACTCGCGACACCTGCAAACCAATTCACACAATAAGAGAAAAACGCTATGCAGAAAAAATCAGTCTTCCTCGCGCTGTCACTGGCTTTCAGCGCTAACGTCTGGGCAAATGATGTGACTATTAACGGTACGGGCGTAAGCCTGGAAGCCAATAAAACGCCAATCAATACGGCAAAAAATCCGCAGGCGATTGCGCAGTTGCCCGCGAATCTGCACCTGGCCGTACCGGGTAAATTCACCGTGGCGATTGCCGGGTTAAGCCAGCCGCCGCTGACCGTCTTTGCCGATGACAATAAGACACTGATCGGCAGCGAGGCGGACATCGCTCGTCTGGTGGCTGACAGTCTGGGGCTGGAACTCAACGTCGTGCCCACGTCATGGGAAGACTGGCCGCTGGGCGTCACGTCCGGCAAATATGATGCCGCGATCAGCAATATTACCGTCACCAAAGCCCGCAAAGAGAAATTCGATTTCGCGACGTATCGTAAGGACTCCCTTGGCTTCTATGTCAAAACCGGCAGTAAGCTGAAGAAAATCGAGCAGGCAGAAGATATCGCCGGTCTGCGTATCATCGTCGGTTCGGGGACAAATCAGGAAGCCATCCTGCTCGCCTGGAACGATGAGAACGTGAAGAAAGGTCTGCAGCCGTTTACGCCGGTGTATACCAAAGATGATGCCGCGCAAACCCTGGCCCTGCAGTCAGGCCGTGCCGATGCTTACTTCGGTCCTAACGTTATCGGCGCGTGGAAAGCTGCACTCAACGGTAAAACGCAACGGGTGGGCAGCGTTGATGGCGGTTGGCCAAAAGCGGCACACATCGCTGTGACGCTGAAAAAGGACAGCGGTCTGGTTCTGCCGGTACAAACCGCCCTCAACGGCGTAATTGGCAACGGCGACTATGACAAGGTGCTGAACCGCTGGGGAGAAGGGGTGGAACGTATTCCGCAATCTGAAATCAACCCGGCCGGTTTAGGCGACTAAGGAGGTCATCGTGAGCGATCAATTTCGCGTGGTCTCACCTGAAGCCAGCGAGCTGCAGCCAATTTTGAACGGTCTGTTCGGTGAATATGCCGCCCGCTATGGCGATTATTTTTCTCGCGACGCTGAAGTGGAGCTGACCGAATGGTATCTGGCACCGCAGGGACTTTTCGTGGTACTGGAGCGCAGCGGCGAGATTATCGCCATCGGGGCCTACAAACCTTACGACAAAGACACCGCCGAGATTAAGCGCATCTGGACGAAAAGCAGCCTGCGCCAGCAGGGGCTGGCGGCGCGCGTGGTGCAGGAGCTGGAACGCAGGGCGCTGCTGGCGGGCTACAGCCGGATTTATCTGACCACGGGATTTCGCCAGCCAGAGGCCGTGCGACTTTATTTAAGCCAGGGTTACGATCCGCAGTTTGATACAGCGCGCGATCCCGAAGAGTACAGCCTGCCACCGTTTGATGGCCGGCTGCGCTTTACCAAACTGTTGACCATCGCCGGTCAGGCCAGAATAGCCTGAGGAGAGAAAATGAAAACGACGGAGAGTATTAAAGTCGTACCGGCGCGCTATCCGATGCGCACCGCAGGAGCAGTCATGGCCTTGTTTGTCCTGGCGGTGATTATCCAGTCCGTGGCGTTTAATCCGCGCTGGGAATGGGGCGTGTTTGCCCGTTGGTTCTTTGATCCGGTTATCTTGTCCGGCCTTGGGCAAACTCTGCTACTGACGCTTATCGGTACGCTGTTGAGTATTATCATCGGTGGTCTGCTGGCGCTGGCACGGCTTTCATCTTCCTGGTTGCTGAACGGCCTGGCATGGGGATACATCTGGCTGTTTCGTTCGTTACCGCTGATTGTGGTGCTCATCGTTTTGTACAACTTCTCCTATTTGTACGACACGCTGGCGATTGGTATTCCGTTTACTCCCATTCAATGGGGCAGTTTTGAGACCATCAATGTGCTCGGCCAGTTTTCCACCGCGGTGGTTGGCCTGACGCTGGTGCAAAGCGCCTATACCGCTGAAATTATTCGTGGTGGATTTTTAGGGGTTGACCACGGCCAGTACGAGGCAGCGGCAGCGCTGGGCTTACCCGCATGGCGACGTACGCTGCGGATTATTCTGCCGCAGGCGCTGCGCACCATTTTGCCTGCTGGCTTCAATGAAATCATCAGTCTGGCGAAAGGGACGGCGATGGTATACGTGCTGGCAATGCCAGAGCTGTTCTACACCATCCAGATGATCTACAACCGCACGCAGGAAGTGATCCCGCTGCTGATGGTGGGTGCGGTGTGGTATCTGGTGATCACCAGCGTCCTGTCGTTAATTCAGCACCTGGTCGAACGCGCGCTGGCCCGCAGCGAGCGACGTTCAGCAATCAATACCGCCCGGGTGAGCCGTGCAGAAAAACGCAACCGTCAACGTCCGCAGCAGGAGGCCATCCATGTCCCACTCGCCTGAAGGCCATATTTCCATTACCGGCGTCAGCAAATATTTCGGTCGCCACAAAGCGCTGGATAATGTGTCGCTGGAGATCCCTCCCGGAACGGTAACGGTTATTCTTGGCCCGTCCGGTTCAGGAAAATCCACACTCTTGCGGACGATCAACCATCTGGAGCGCGTCGATGAAGGGTTTATTCAAATCGATGGCGATTATATTGGTTATCGTCGGCAGGGAGACAAGCTGTATGAGCTGAAAGAGGCGGAAATTTTGCGCCAGCGCGTTAACGTCGGCTATGTGTTCCAGAATTTTAATCTGTTCCCGCACTTAACGGTGCTGGAGAATTTGATTGAAGCGCCCATTGCGCACGGTCTGGCATCGCGTAAAGCCGCCACCGAGCGGGCATTAACTCTGCTTGATGCCGTTGGCTTGCGTAATAAAGCCGATGCCTGGTCGCGTCATCTCTCCGGCGGTCAGCAGCAGCGTATCGCTATAGCCCGTGCGCTGGCGCTAAATCCACGCGTTATGCTGTTTGATGAACCCACTTCTGCGCTGGATCCTGAACTGGTAGGCGAAGTTCTGGATGTCATCAAAGCACTGGCGCAGTCGGGAACCACGCTGGTTGTTGTGACGCACGAGATTGGGTTCGCCCGGGAAGTGGCGGATCAGGTGGTGTTTATGGTCGATGGCAAAATTGTCGAGCAGGGCAGCAGCGAGCAGGTGCTGAATCATCCACGCCACACGCGCACCCAGCAGTTCTTGTCGAAAGTGCTGTGAACTTGCAGGGAAAGATAGGCAGGCCTGCATAGACTGACGAATGCTGCTCTACACTTAGTGTTTTAACTTTGGGGGGTTGCAGCATGATTAAGGTCTATGGGGTGCCGGGCTGGGGATCGGCCATCAGTGAAGTGATGCTCACACTGGCGGAGATCCCTTACAGCTTTATTGATGTGGATGGTTTTGACCGCGACGGGCCTTCGCGGGAGTTGCTTAAAAAAATGAATCCGTTGTGCCAGGTGCCCACACTGATACTGGAAAATGGTAACGTGATGACGGAAACGGCGGCGATCGCCCTGATGATCCTCGATCGTTGTCCTGAACTTGCGCCACCCGTTGGGCACGCTGAGCGCCAGCAGTTTCAGCGTCTGTTGATATGGCTGGTGGCAAATGTCTATCCAACGTTTACCTATGCCGATTATCCACAACGCTGGGTACCAGACGCCGCGGCGCAGTTGAAAAAGAACTGTATTGAGTACCGCAAATCGCTTTATATGTGGCTGAACGACCAGCTAAGCGCTGAGCCGTACGCGTTTGGCGATCAGCTAACACTGCTGGACGTTTATATTGCCGTTATGCGCACCTGGGGGCCGGGGCATGACTGGTTTCAGGACAACACGCCCAATATCAGCGCCATCGCTGACGCGGTTTGCCAGCACCCGCGACTGCGTACTGTACTGAAAAATAATAAGATTATTTGAAAAAAAACGCTGTTCCGCAGGAGTGCAAATCCCGGAACAGCGGGCGAACTATCGCCATAAGCTTACATTACGCGACGGACGGGTTCAGCGTAATACGATCCAGTGGCCCCACGATAAACAGATAAGAAATCAGGCCAATCAGCCCCATCGAACCGACGTACAAAATGGCGTAATCGAATGACTGGGTGTTCGCCAGAATGACGCCAATCACCAGCGGCGTGATAATACTCGCCATATTGCCGCACATATTGAATACGCCGCCAGCAATGCCGAGCACTTCTTTTGGGGAAGTATCGCTAAGTACGCACCATCCCAGATTGCCAAAGCCTTTGGCGAAAAATGCCAGACTCATCGCCGCGATAACCACAAATTCTGACGAGGTGTAGTTAGCGATAACGATGACACAGGAAAGTAACATTCCGCAGATAACGGGTAGCTTACGAGCAACCGTCAGGCTGTAGCCGCGTTTTAATAGCCAGTCTGAAAAAACGCCCCCTAACAATCCACCGATAAAACCGGCAATAGCAGGAATACTGGCGACAAACCCCACTTTAAGGATCGACATTCCTTTAGCCTGATACAGATAGGTAGGAAACCAGGTCAGGAAGAACCAGGTGATTGACGTCACGCAGAACTGCCCGATGTAAACGCCAATCATCATGCGGTTGACGCAGACGCTTTTTATTTGCGCAAAGGTAATCTTCTGTGGCTCTTTTTTATTTCCCAGCGACGGTTCGCCACCGCCTTCCCGGATATAGTCAATTTCCTGCTGGTTTACCTTCGGATGATGCATAGGATCTCTGATTTTTACCAGCCAGAAGATGCCAAGAATAACGCCAATCGCCCCGATGTAATAAAAAACAAAGTGCCAGCTGAGATTATGCAAAATAATCGTCATTAACGGTGTAATTACCCCTAACGAGATATATTGCGCGGCCTGGTAAACTGAGGTGACAAATCCTCGTTCGTTATTAGGAAACCACTGCACGCTTAATCGGCTGTTGGCAGGAAAGGCCGGAGCCTCAATGGCACCCATCAGTAAACGTAAGATAATCAATACCACAAGTGGACTGGCGTACAGATAAATGGTGCCCTGAAACATGGTCACCAGTGACCAGCCAATGAGGGCGCAGCCGTATACCAGACGAGAACCGTAGCGATCAAGTAGCCAGCCGCCAGGCAATTGCATAATGACATAAGAAATACCGAAGGCAGAAAAGGCCAGCCCCATTGCTTCGGGATCAAAACCTAATTCTTTGCTCATAATCGGAGCCACGACGGATAACGTCGCGCGATCGGCGTAATTAAATACGGTGGCAAGAAACAGAAATATCAAAATACCGTAACGCACTTTTGTGCGCTTTATTATTGTGTTCATCACCCACTCCTTTCATAAGGTTGAGAGCGTTTCTGTAGGGAAGAGGGCGGGTATTACTTACCCGCCAAATAAATTAAGGACGTTTACCAAACTCGCAGGTTAATTGCGTCCAGCGGCGTGTCTGCTCGCTGATGCTGAACCCCAGACCGTGACGGTCGGAAACCCACATCCGCCCATCGCGCAGCTCAAGCTGTTCATTAAATAACGGGTTCAGCCATTCGAAATGTTCCAACCATGGCTCAAGCGGGTAAGCGGCGGACAGATGCAGGTGAACTTCCATGGCAAAGTGCGGAGCCAGTTTGCGACCGTGTTTTGCCGCCAGGTCCATAATTTTCAGAAACGGTGAAATTCCCCCCACACGCGGTGCATCGGGCTGCACAAAATCACTGGCATTACCGAGGATCAACTGTTCATGTTCGCGGAAGCTGGTCAGCATTTCACCGGTAGCAATCGGGGTATCAAGCGCGGCGGCCAGTTGGGCGTGACCTTCCACATCGTAGGCATCCAGCGGCTCTTCAATCCAGATCAGATTGAACTGCTCCATTTTTCGCCCCATACGAATGGCGGTTTCTCGATCCCACTGCTGATTGGCATCGACCATCAGCGGGAAGTCATCGCCCAGCGCTTCACGCACCGCGGTTAAGCGGCGAATATCCTCGGCGCAGTTTGGCTGACCAACCTTGAGTTTGATGCCGCCAATGCCGTTTTCACGGGAAATAACGACGTTTTTGAGCACCTGATCCAGCGGCGTATGCAGGAATCCGCCGGAGGTGTTGTAACACTGCACGGAGTCCCGGTGTGCACCCAATAGTTTTGCCAGCGGCAACCCTGCACGCTTGGCCTTCATATCCCACAAGGCGATATCGATAGGGGAGATAGCCTGAACCGCCATGCCGCTGCGCCCTACGGAAGCGCCAGCCCACAGCAGCTTGGTGTAGATCTTGTCGATATCGTTTGGATCTTCGCCTAACAGGTTATCGGCAATTTCTTTGGCATGAGCATAGATTCCCTGGCCGCCAGCCCGTTTGGAGTAACTAAATCCAACGCCTTCAAACCCGTCGCGACTGCGGATCTCCGCGATAATAATGGCAACTTCGGTTAGGGGTTTCTGGCGACCGGTCAGCACTTTGGCATCGCTCACGGGTGTTGCCAGGGGAAGGAAAGCCAGGGACAGCTTAACCCACTCGATACGGTCGCCGGTTTCAGCCGCGGTTTTTGCATTGGCTGATTTGGCATACGTTACGGCATCGGAATTCGCACTTAATGACATTTTAATCTCTCCTGGTGATAACAAATGATTGCGCTAACATTTTTAGTGTTAGCGCAATCATTGCGCCAGCGAATTGAATGCGTTTTGAACAATCGCTCACAAATACTGAGACAAAAGGGCAGTAACTTGTAAACAGCATCACATCCCAATACTTTATGGGTAAATGCACAAGTCATTATGATGGCGCTATCATTTCAGATGGCGCTAATTAACTAAGCTGCTGTTTTCTCAGCGTTATCGTAGAGGGGCGCTGGAAATAGCCGAAATCATGATGAATAATGCCAGGATAAATCAGCGATTTTTGACAAGGGCATCGACAGTGAAAAATCCCAGACCTCCGCGCGCACCCACGCTGGAAGATGTTGCCCGTACCGCGGGATTGTCGCCCATGACGGTGAGCAGGGCGTTGAATACCCCGCAACTGGTGCGCCCGAGAACAGTAGAAAAAGTGATGCAGGCGGTACGCGCCACTGGCTATATTCCCAACGCGCTGGCCGGGGGGCTGGCGTCGCGTCGCAGTAAGCTTATTGCTGTGGTTGTCCCACAAATTAACAACAATATGTTTGTCGATACCATCCAGTCATTAAGCGATGAACTGGCTGAACGCGGATACCACATCTTGCTCTGCGTGTCGGGTTATACGCCGCAAACAGAGGCTGAGCTGGTGGCGACGCTGCTTTCTCGTCGCCCGGATGGTGTAGTGCTCACCGGTATCCATCATACCGCCGAGCTGAAAAAGGTGATTCTTAATGCGGCCATCCCGGTCGTGGAAATATGGGATTTAACGCCAACGCCCATCGATATGCTGGTGGGGTTTTCGCATGAAAAAGTCGGGCAGGCGGTAGCAGACTATTTGCTGGACAAAGGGTATCGCCGTCCTGGTTTGCTATGGACCGCCGATCGCCGGGCAGGCCAGCGTAAACAAGGACTGTGCGATGCGCTGAGTCGTCATGGTATCGCGGCTTGCACACAGGTGGATGTCCCGCTTCCTGCCTCTCTGGCATTGGGGCGTAGCGGGTTGGCACAGCTATTGGCTGAACGCGCGTTTGATGTCATCGTCTGTAGCTCAGATACGTTAGCCCAGGGGGCGATCATGGAAGCCGAAAGCCGTGGTCTACGCGTGCCGCAGGAATTAGCGGTAATCGGTTTTGGCGATCTCGACTTTGCCGCCAGTAACCGACCTGCCATCACCACCGTCAGCGTCGACAGACGGGCTATTGGACAACGCGCCGCCTCTCTGCTTGCCGATCGTATCGAACAAATTCCGCGTGAAGACGATATTATTGATGTTGGATTTCAGCTGGTGGAACGAGAATCCGCATAAGTTACCTGCATCCCAAAACAATAAGGAATCTGCTATGCCGCACGTCGATATCAAATGTTTTCCTCGCGACCTGAACGACGAACAAAAATCCGCGCTGGCGGCGGATATTACCGACGTCATTATTCGTCATTTGCAAAGCAAAGACAGTTCAGTGAGCGTGGCGCTTAATGAAATTGAACCCGAGGCGTGGCAGGGCGTGTGGGATGTGGAGATTGCGCCGCAGATGGCCAGGTTGATTAAAAAACCCGGCTACAGCATGTAAGACAAAACGGGCGGATTTCCCGCCCGTTTTGTCGTGCCATTATTCAGCTGCTGTTATGAGTTTTCCACTGGAGACAAACGTTCCGGCCCCAAGGTGATGCAGGGTATTGAGCTTGCCATCATCAAACTGCCAGCGTCCTTCCACGAAGGCTCGCTCATCAGCGGCAGCCGAGACCACTTCACCAAACAGCGTGTCATATTTTTCCTGTGCCGCAGTGGCAGGCAACAGGCGGCACTCCATCCAGGCCAGACATTTTGCTTCAATCAGCGGTAAACCCAGTACCGGTCCCTGCACCACGGGAATGCCGTAGCAGTTGAATTTATCTTCCACACGACCGGAAACGCTGCCTACGGCCCAGGTCCAGTTGGCGGCGGCAACGCCCGGAATAACGATGCCGAATTTGCCGCTACGTTCAATGAGCTCACGTGACCAGGCGGTCTTGTCGACAACAATCGCGATCCGCGGTGGTTCAAACTCCACGGGCATTGACCACGCGGCAGCCATCACATTTCGCCGCTCGGTATGCTCATCCCGGCTGGTGATTAATATCGTTGGGCCGTGATTTAGCAACCGACTGGCATGTTTTAATTCGATCGGACGAAAATGGCTCATGGATGCTCCTTGGCTGAGAGATAACACACCACAATAAACATAGATATTAACGGTATTAGCGATTTTGTCGCCTCGTCTGGAGGAACAACGCACAAAATCGACGGCGCAAAATTAAAAATGCGTTATAAGTACTGCATTAATTGAACAGGAACTCCGTATGACGCCTTTTTTAACCGCTTATTTTGCCCGTATTGGCTGGTCAGATTTGGCCAGGGTCAACATTGAAACCTTACGGGCGCTGCATTTACTGCACAACGCCGCCATACCTTTTGAAAACCTGGATGTATTGCTTCCAAGAGAGATGCAGCTTGACGATTTGTCTTTGGAGGAGAAGCTGGTGACGGCGCGTCGCGGCGGCTATTGTTTTGAACAGAACGGAGTATTTGAGCGAGCGCTACGCGAAATCGGTTTTACCGTACGCAGTCTGCTCGGACGTGTGGTACTGGCGAACCCGTCAAGCCTGCCACCACGCACGCATCGTCTGTTGCTGGTTGAGTTGCAGGGAGAGCAGTGGATCGCCGACGTTGGCTTCGGCGGGCAAACGCTGACGGCGCCGATTCGTCTGCAGGCGAATGTTGAGCAGAAGACACCACACGGCGAATATCGGCTGATTCAGGAAGGTGAAGACTGGATCCTACAGTTCTGTCATCACGAACACTGGCAATCAATGTACCGTTTCGACCTGGTCGTACAGCATCAGAGCGATTATCTGATAGGCAACTTCTGGTCCGCTCACTGGCCGCAATCACATTTTCGCCATCATTTGCTGATGTGTCGTCATCTGCCTGACGGCGGGAAATTAACGTTAACCAATTTTCATTTCACCCATTATCAGGATGGACACGCGGTAGAACAGATTAATCTACCTGACGTCGCCAGTCTGTATGCTTTGTTGCAGGAGCGGTTTGGCCTGGGCGTGGAGGACGTGAAGCATGGGTTTACCCAGGATGAGCTGGCGACGGTAATGGCGGCGTTTGATACGCATCCGGAGGCGGGGAAATAGGGGCATCGGAATTAGTGCCGGATTGGCGTAATCGCCTTATCCGGCCTCCGGGAACAATTAAAAATCTATCGTCCATTCTGCGTGAAACAGGATCACCGCCGAACCGGTAATGGTGACTTTTTCTGGCTGGTTATCACGGATAGTCACCGTCACATCAACAATACCGTCGCGCCCGAGCGCACGGCCCTGATGTCCCTGAACACGTAACGTTTTCCCATCATGCGCTATCAGCCCATGGTGAACCAACCACGCGCCCATTGGACCGTTGGCATTGCCGGTAACCGGGTCTTCCACAATCCCAATTGCAGGCGAAAACATGCGGCCATCGGTGGCGTTTTCGCCCGGGCGGATTTGAAAAGGAAAGAAGCCGTTACAGCCAATTTGTTGGCTGATGGCTGTCAAAGCCTGCAAATCAGGGGAAAGGGCGTCGAGGTCCACCTCGGGCTTGAGCGGAATCATCACTTTCGAATGCCCGGTGGTAGCAACCTGAATCGGCAAGCCTGCCAGCATATCGTCTTCGCTCAGGTGTAGGGCCTCGATAATCGCACTACGAATAGCCCCTTCCAGCGGAGGTTCAAATCCGGGTACGCCTTGCTCAAGGCTGATACGATAGTCTTTCCCGGTAGCTTCGATATCCACCCGATGACGACCAGCCAGCGAGGTTTGCCAGACTGTACTGTTGCCCAAGCCAAGCACGTTTGCCCGCACATAATGTGCAGCGACGGTAGCATGCCCACAGATAGGAACTTCTACCGTCGGCGTGAAATAGCGGATGCGAACATCGCTGTCGTCGCTGGTCAGCAGGAAAGCGATTTCCGAATGACGCAGCTCGCGAGCAATGAGTTGCATCTGCGCTTCGCTCAGTCCGTCAGCATGCAAAACCACGCCTGCTGAATTGCCGCGAAAGGGTACCGAGGTAAAGGCATCGACGTGGTAAACCTGTGGTTTCATTAACGTTCTCCCTGGAATGGAGAAGCATCATAACGTGCAAAATGCCGGATGGCGATGATCGCTATCTTATCCGGCCTACGGTGCCTGGTTGTAGGCCGGATAAGGCGTGTCGTCACCCGACATTTCAATGCGGATTTATCGGCGTGAACGCACTATTTGATAGCGGCGGGTAAAGTACTCAAACGGCGCGCTCCACACGTGAACCAGGCGTGTGAACGGGAACAGCAGGAAGATAGTCATCCCCAGAACCAGATGCACACGGAAAATCAATGCCACGCCATCCAGATGCGCAGACGCGCCGCCCTGGAAGGTCACCACCGACTGCGCCCAACCTACCAGTTTCAGCATTTCACTGCCGTCAGGATGCTGCGCAGAGAATGGGATGGTGGTTAAGCCGAGGATACACTGAATCAGCAGAACGCAGAGGATCAGGATATCGGCAGTGGAGGAGGTTGCACGAATGCGCGGATTGGTCAAACGACGTACCAGCAAGCCAGCGCCACCGACCAGCGTCAGCACGCCACAGAGCCCACCGGCGATCATCGCCATCTGCTGCTTCACCGCAATCGGCAGGAACCAGGCATACATCCAGTGCGGGGTTAACATGCCAAACAGGTGCCCGAAAAAGATCCCCAGAATGCCGATGTGGAACAGGTTTGACCATAACACCATGCCGCGTTTGTCCAGCATCTGGCTGGAAGAGGCTCGCCAGGTGTATTGCCCGTAGTCATAGCGTAGCCAACTGCCGAGGATAAATACCGTGCCGCACAGGTACGGGTAGATATCGTAAAAAAAGACGTTCAGGTACTGTATCATTTCGGGCCTCCCGCGCTGACGTCGACATACTGAGGTGCCACGTCCTGGCTAAAGCGTCGTTGATAGTTTTGTAACGGTGAACTGTCACAGGCGGTGGCGTTATCCTCGATAAACTTCACCTGTTCCTCTTCCCAGACGGCATCCAGCGCCTGTCGGGTATCGTCGCGGGTTTCCGTGCCAACCTGTTTAGTGACACTGTCACTTGAAAGAGGGCTTCCGGCAAGCAATAGCAGGGCGTCAAACAGTTGATACCACGGCGTATCACGCTGTTTCAAACGCCCACCCAGCAGCGCCAGAATCGGTGCGACGTTCTGCAATCCTTCTTTGGCCTCCGCTTCCGGCAACACGCTTAAGTACTCAAGATACAGCGGCAGATGATCCGGCAGTTCGCGGCAGTCGAGCTGCAGTCCGACCTTTTCGTACTGCGCCAACAGATCAACCATCGCCTGGCCCCGATCGCGAGACTCGGCGTGCACGTGCTCAAACAGCAGCAGAGAGGTGGCCCGGCCCCGGTCAAATATCTCACACCATTCGGCTTGTTTATCCAGTAATGGCGCATTGAGCAGCCCCTGGCTAAATTCGGTAAGCATTGGGGCATCGCTGGCCACAAGCGCCAGCGCCTCGTCTTTACACTCCCACAGCAACTCGTCGGGATATTCCATCAGCAGGCCGATAACCTTCAGGATTTGCATTATTCACCCTCCGCGTTATCGCGCACTTCGGTGATGTCGATGGCGTCAATACGGCTGCTGTTAAACAGGTTGAATTTGGTATCTGAACCATGGCAGCCGTCGCCAAAGGTAAATCCGCAACCGTTTTTCTCCGGGAACGCATCACGCGCCATTTCACGGTGGCTGGTCGGGATCACGAAGCGGTCTTCATAGTTGGCGATGGCCAGATAGCGATACATCTCTTCAACCTGCTCAACGGTCAGACCCACTTCCTCAATCGCGCGGGTGTCCGTTACGCCTTCTACGGTTTGAGAACGCATATAATGGCGCATGGCCATCATTCGTTTTAGCGCGCGCAGTACCGGACCGGTATCGCCCGCGCTAAGCATGTTGGCAAGGTACTGAACCGGAATTCGCAGTGATTCAACCGCTGGCAGAATGTTGCCATTGTGCGGCAGTCCCCCCGCGTCAGCGACCGACTGAATCGGCGACAACGGCGGTACATACCAGACCATCGGCAGGGTGCGGTATTCCGGGTGCAGCGGCAGCGCCAGCTTCCAGTCCATCGCCATCTTGTAAACGGGCGAACGTTGGGCCGCTTCGATGACGTTGTGCGGAATACCTTGTTTTAACGCCTCTTCAATGACCGCCGGGTCGTGTGGATTGAGGAACACATCGCACTGACGCTCGTAGAGATCGGTCTCATGCTCGGTGCTGGCTGCTTCTTCGATGCGGTCGGCGTCATACAGCAATACGCCAAGATAGCGGATGCGCCCCACGCAGGTTTCCGAACATACCGTCGGCTGGCCGGACTCAATACGCGGGTAGCAGAAAATGCACTTCTCTGATTTACCGCTCTTCCAGTTAAAGTAGATTTTTTTGTACGGACAACCGCTGATGCACAAGCGCCAGCCACGACATTTATCCTGGTCGATCAACACGATGCCGTCTTCTTCACGCTTATAGATGGCACCGCTCGGGCAGGTGGCGACACAGCTTGGGTTCAGGCAGTGTTCGCACAAGCGCGGTAAATACATCATGAAGGTGTTTTCGAATTGCCCGTACATCTCCTTTTGCATTTTCTCAAAGTTACGGTCGCGGGCACGTTTTGAGAACTCACCGCCGAGCAACTCTTCCCAGTTAGGGCCCCAGATAATCTTGTCCATCCGTTTGCCATCTATCAGCGAACGCGGACGTGCGGTGGGCTGATTCTTGCTTTCCGGCGCGCTATGCAGATGCTGATAATCGTAGGTAAAGGGTTCGTAATAATCATCGATTTGCGGGATCACTGGGTTAGCAAAAATTTTGGTGATAACGCCCATCTTGCCGCCCAGGCGCGGCCTTATCTTCCCGTTAACATCGCGAATCCAGCCGCCTTGCCACTCTTCCTGATCTTCCCAGTTTTTCGGATAGCCAATGCCTGGCTTGGTCTCAACGTTGTTAAACCACGCATATTCCATCCCTTCACGTCCGGTCCAGACGTTTTTACAGGTGACGGAGCAGGTGTGGCAGCCGATGCACTTATCCAGATTAAGAACCATGCCTACCTGTGAGCGTATTTTCATTTTTTCGCCTCCTGTACCTGATCGCGACCTTCATCATCCAGCCAGTTAATATTTTTCATTTTTCTAATCATGATGAACTCATCGCGGTTAGAGCCGACTGTGCCGTAATAGTTGAAGCTGTATGCCAGTTGCGCATAGCCGCCGATCATGTGCGTGGGTTTCGGGCAGACGCGGGTGACTGAGTTGTGGATCCCGCCGCGCATACCAGTGACTTCCGAGCCAGGGATATTCATGATTCGCTCCTGAGCGTGATACATCATGGTCATTCCCGGCGGCACGCGCTGACTCACCACAGCCCGCGCGGTGAGCGCGCCGTTGGCGTTAAAGGCTTCAATCCAGTCGTTATCCTCAATGCCCAGCTCTTTAGCATCGGTCTCACTGATCCAGACAATGGGGCCGCCGCGCGACAGCGTCAGCATCAGCAGGTTTTCGCTGTAGGTAGAGTGGATCCCCCATTTCTGATGCGGAGTCAGGAAGTTGAGCGCTTTTTCCGGGAAGCCATTAGGCGGAACTTCGCGCATATTGCTGACGCTACGGGTATCGATAGGCGGACGATATGCCACCAGACTTTCACCAAAGGCTCGCATCCACGCGTGATCCTGGTACAACTGTTGGCGACCGGACAGGGTACGCCACGGGATCAGCTCGTGGACGTTGGTATAGCCTGCGTTATAGGAGACATGTTCACTTTCCAGCCCGGACCAGGTGGGGCTGGAGATGATTTTGCGCGGCTGCGCCTGAATATCGCGAAAACGGATTTTCTCGTCTTCTTTGTTCAACGCCAGATGCGTATGGTCGCGTCCGGTCATCGCTCCCAGCGCTTCCCAGGCTTTCACCGCCACCTGACCGTTCGTTTCCGGTGCCAGGGCGAGGATCACCTCAGACGCATCCAGCGCGGTGTCTATCAGTGGTCGGCCTTTCGCCGGGCCTTCGCGTTTGGTGTAGTTCAGCTTGCCGAGGAAATCGACCTCCGCCTGGGTATTCCACGTAATACCTTTCCCGCCGTTACCGAGCTTGTCCATTAGCGGACCGAGCGAAGTGAAGCGTTCGTAGGTGGCGGGATAGTCACGTTCCACAACGGCAATATTGGGCGCCGTTTTCCCCGGGAGGAGATCGCATTCGCCTTTACGCCAGTCCTGAATGTCAAACGGCTGCGCCAGCTCTGCCGGGGAGTCGTGTTGCAGCGGTTGTAATACCACATCCGTTTCTTGCCCAAGGTGCCCGACGCAAACCTCAGAGAAGACTTTGGCGATGCCTTTATAAATTTCCCAGTCGCTCTTCGATTCCCACGCAGGATCGACCGCCGCCGACAGCGGGTGAATAAACGGATGCATATCCGAGGTGTTCATATCGTCTTTTTCATACCAGGTGGCGGTCGGCAAAACGACATCGGAGAACAGGCAGGTACTCGACATACGGAAATCGAGCGTTACCAGCAGATCAAGCTTGCCCTCTATCGCCGCGGACTGCCATTCCACCTCTTCAGGTTTAATACCTTCGCTTGAACCGAGCGCTTCCCCCTGGATCCCGCTTTCGGTACCCAGTAGATACTTGAGCATGTATTCATGCCCTTTACCGGAGGAGCCGAGCAGGTTAGAGCGCCAGACGAAGAGATTACGCGGATGGTTGTTACCACTATCCGGCTGCTCGCAGGCAAAACGAATTTCACCCGATTTCAGCGCCTGTGCAGTGTATTGCGCAGGCGACACTCCCGCTTGTTCTGCCTTTGCTTTGACGGTCAGAGGGTTGAGGTTGAGCTGCGGTGCGGACGGCAGCCAGCCCATTCTTTCTGCCCGCACGTTAAAGTCGATCAAATGTCCGCTAAACTTCGACGCGTCAGCCAGCGGAGAGAGGAGTTCCTGAGCGGTGAGTTTTTCATAACGCCACTGGCTGGAGTGATTGTAGAAAAACGAGGTGCTGTTCATCTGACGCGGCGGGCGGTTCCAGTCCAGCGCAAAGGCCAGCGGCAACCAACCAGTTTGCGGACGCAGTTTCTCCTGACCCACATAGTGCGCCCAGCCGCCGCCGCTTTGTCCCACACAACCGCAGAACACGAGGATGTTAATCATTCCACGGTAGTTCATATCCATGTGATACCAGTGGTTGACGCCAGCCCCGAGGATAATCATCGAACGGCCATGGGTTTTGTGCGCCGTATCGGCAAACTCACGGGCGATTTGTTCGATATGACGACGAGGTACACCGGTAATTTGCTCTCCCCAGGCCGGGGTGTAGGCTTTCACTTCGCTGTAATCTTGCGCGCTATGAGCGTCATCCAGACCACGGTCGAGGCCGTAATTCGCCAGCACCAGATCATAGACGCTTACCACCGGGCAACGGCTGCCGTCGGCGAGGGTAAGATGTTTTACCGGCAGTTGACGAATCAGCACGGGTTCCTGTTTCACGCTGCGAAAATGTGGGTTTTCGTTACCGCCGAAGTAGGGGAATGCCACGCCGGTCACTTCATCATGCTGACCGAGCAGCGAGAGGGAAAGTTCTGTTTCAGCGCCAGCCGCCAGTGGCTCCAGGTTCCATTTACCTTTCTCGCCCCAGCGAAAACCGATAGACCCGTTCGGGACCACCAGTTCGCCAGCAGTGTTAAAGGCCACGGTTTTCCACTCCGGATTGTTACTTTCGCCCAGACCATCGACAAGATCTGAGGCGCGCATCATGCGCCCTGGCACGTAGCTGCCATCTTCCCGGGCATCCAGCAAAACCAGCATCGGCATATCGGTATAGCGACGACAGTAATTGATGAAGTAATCGCTTGGATTGTCGAGGTGGAATTCTTTCAGGATGACGTGGCCCATCGCCATCGCCAACGCGCTGTCTGTTCCTTGCTTGGGTGCCAGCCACTGGTCGCACAGTTTAGCGACTTCCGAGTAATCCGGCGTAATGGCAATCGTCTTGGTGCCTTTGTAGCGTACTTCAGTAAAAAAGTGCGCATCCGGGGTACGGGTCTGCGGCACGTTTGACCCCCAGGCGATGATGTAGCTGGAGTTATACCAGTCGGCGGATTCTGGAACATCGGTCTGTTCGCCCCAGGTCATCGGTGATGCAGGCGGTAAGTCGCAGTACCAGTCATAGAAGCTCAGGCAGGTTCCGCCCAGTAGCGAAAGATAACGTGTGCCTGCGGCATAGGAGACCATCGACATAGCAGGGATCGGGGAGAACCCGGCCACGCGATCCGGGCCATAGGTTTTCACCGTCCAGACGTTGGCGGCAGCAATGAGCTGATTAAGCTCTTTCCAGTTGGAACGGATAAAACCACCGCGCCCGCGTACCTGCTTGTAGCTCTGGCATTTTTGCGGGTCGTTCATAATGGATTCCCAGGCCAGCACCGGATCGGGCTGGCGGGACAGGGCGTCGCGCCACAGTTCGATCAGTCGTTTACGCACCAGGGGATATTTCAGACGGTTGGCGCTGTAAAGATACCAGGAGTAGCTGGCACCGCGCGGGCAGCCACGGGGTTCATGATTTGGCAGGTCAGGGCGGGTACGCGGGTAATCGGTTTGCTGCGTTTCCCAGGTCACCAGTCCGTTTTTGACGTAGATTTTCCAACTGCATGAGCCGGTACAGTTAACGCCGTGGGTAGAACGCACAATTTTGTCGAACTGCCAGCGCTGACGATAGCTGTCTTCCCAGTCCCGGTTGGTGTGCATCACTTGCCCATGCCCATCGGCAAACGTATCGCCCTTTTGTTTAAAGTAGCGAAAGCGATCGAACAGTTTACTCATGACATAACTCCTGCTTTGAGAATATTGCCGACGGTGAATCGAACGGTAGGCCGGATGGCGGTTAACGCCTTATCCGGCCTATCGAACTGTCCGATCCTGCGGTATCCATTTTGTTATTTTTTTTGTGATTTACGGCCATAGACCAGCCAGGTCACCAGCACGCAGACGATGTAAAACACGAGGAATATTTTCATTGCGCCCACCGGAGAGCCGGTCAGCGCCAGCGATGAACCAAACGCTTTGGGGATGAAGAAGCCCCCCACAGCGCCAATAGCAGAGATGAATCCCAGGGCGGCAGCGGTATCGGTTACCGCCTCACGTTGGGCCTGTTCTTCAGTACCGCCGTGCAGCTTGACCCGGTATATGGTGATTTTGCGAAAGATCACCGCGATCATCTGGAAGGTTGAGCCGCTTCCCAGACCCGCAGTCAGGAACAAGCCCATAAACACCAGGTAGAAGGCGACAAAGTTTCCTTCGCCTGACCCAGGCAGGGTGAGGAACAGCAGGGCGCTAAACAACGCCATAAAGATGAAGTTAATTAACGTGACGCGCACACCACCGAATTTGTCAGAGATCACGCCGCCTGCCGATCGCGCAAGAGCGCCGATGAAGGGGCCGAAGAACGCCAGTTGCAGGATATTCACGTCCGGGAACTGAGTTTTCGCCAGCATGGCAAAGCCTGCCGAAAAGCCGATAAATGAACCGAAGGTGGCGAGATACAGCAGGCTTAATAACCACAGATGAAAACGTTTGAGGACCGGCAACTGGGAAGCAATTGAGGCCTTCGAACTGGCAATATCGTTCATTCCCATGCCTGCTGCTAAGGTGGCTATCAGCAGTAACGGAACCCAAATCCATGCGGCATTGGCCAGCGACAATAACGAGCCGTCGGCCTGCGGTACGCCCTGTACGCCCAAAAAGGTAAAGATAGGCAGAAAGATCACCAGCGGCGCGATCAACTGCATCACGCTGACGCCAAGGTTGCCGAGACCACCGTTAACGCCTAATGCGCTGCCTTGTTTCGCTTTGGGGAAGAAAAAGCTGATATTACCCATGCTGGAGGCAAAGTTTGCGCCCGCAAAACCACACATCAGCGCAATGATAATAAATACGCCAAACGGAGTAGCGTTATTTTGCACGGCAAAACCGAGCCAGACGCAGGGAATAACCAGAATAATCGTGCTAAAAATGGTCCACCGGCGCCCACCAAATATAGGTACCATAAAGGAGTAGGGGACGCGCAATATTGCGCCAGAAAGAGAAGGCAATGCTGTTAATAAAAACAGTTGGTCAGTGGTGAAATTAAAACCAATTTTATTCAGATTGACGGCCACGGCGCTGAACAACATCCAGACGCAGAACGCCAGCAACAGACAACTTACTGATATCCAGAGGTTTCTGCGTGCAATATGCTTACCTTTGTTTTCCCAAAAGGCGGGGTTCTCCGGTTTCCAGTCAGTTAAAAGATAACGATTATTTTTCTCATTTGATGCTGACATATTATTCTCCATGCCCATGCCGTTCATGAAAAAGAAATAAACGCACACAGCGCCGCGCGAGTTCTTTTTAGAAACTATTGAAAAGTTTTGGGAATATTGACTGAAAGAATAGATAAAAAAGCGCAATAACGCGGCGTGATGAGGGAATTACATGTTGCTTAAGTGTTACCAATTGTAAAAATAAAAGATGTATTATTAATTCATCTGTAACATCAATTAACTAACTCTAACGTAATCATACGATCCAAATGGCGCACGAATGCAGGGTCGGCCATTTCCTCAATGCCTAAGACATAGATGCCATCCAGGCCGCAAACCAATGCGATTAAGCGCCAGGCCACCTCGGCCGCATCCGGTATTGCTGAGAATTCACCTGCACTCTGTCCTTGAGTGATGATAGCGGCGGTTTCTTCATGCCACATCCGCATGGTTAGCAGGTAGGCGCTTTTGATTTCCGGATCTTTATCCGCCAGGACCTGCGCTTCGCGCCACAGTTTAATGTAGGGTTCGAACCCGCCATCTTCGCTGCCCAACATAGCATGCAGTCGTTCGCGGAAGCTGGCGTTATCACTGACCTGTTCGGCATCCAGAAGGGTCCGTATCAGTTGCACAAAAGCGAGGGATTTTAACTCACCCGCAGAGGTAAAGTGATGGTGTACCTGCCCGGTGGACACCTGAGCTTCCGTGGCAATACGCCGCACCGTCATCGCAGTAAATCCTTCCTCAAGCGCGACACGCATGGCCGCTTGCAGAATAACTTCCCGACGTTCGTCCCGATTCAGATAGCTCATCTTTCCTCCTGTACCCGTATAGCACGCAGTCTAACAAAAAGTTGGACATACGTTCAAATTTCCGTAGGATCGCTAAAGCTGGACACGTGTCCAGTTTCAGTTTCGTTAGGGAGTTTTATGTTTCGTCAGTGGTTAACGTTAGTCATTATTGTACTGGTCTACATCCCTGTTGCGATTGATGCAACGGTGCTGCACGTTGCCGCGCCCACGCTGAGTATGACGCTGGGTGCCAGTGGTAACGAGCTGCTGTGGATCATTGATATTTATTCTCTGGTAATGGCCGGAATGGTATTGCCAATGGGCGCGCTGGGCGATCGTATTGGCTTTAAACGTCTGTTGCTGTTAGGGGGCGGATTATTTGGTCTCGCATCGCTGGCCGCTGCCTTTGCCCACAGCGCGGGTTGGCTGATTGCCACTCGGGCTGTATTGGCGATTGGGGCGGCGATGATTGTTCCGGCAACGCTTGCGGGTATTCGCGCCACATTCGCTGAGCAACGGCATCGCAATATGGCGCTCGGTGTCTGGGCTGCCGTGGGTTCCGGCGGTGCGGCATTTGGCCCACTGGTTGGTGGAATGCTGCTGGAGCACTTCTACTGGGGATCCGTATTCTTAATTAATGTACCGATTGTCCTGGTGGTGATGGCCTTAACCGCACGTTTAGTGCCGCGCCAGGCCGGACGTCGCGATCAGTCGTTAAATTTCGGTCATGCGATAATGCTGATTGTCGCCATTCTGCTGCTGGTTTACAGCGCTAAAACCGCGCTGAAAGGGCATACGGCGACCGCTGCCATTGCGTTGACGCTGTTAACCGGCGCGTTACTGTTGTGGCAGTTTGTCCGCATTCAGCTCGCTGCTTCCCGCCCGATGATTGATATGCGGCTGTTCACGCATCGTATCATCTTAAGCGGCGTTGTGATGGCGATGACCGCCATGATAACTCTGGTGGGTTTCGAGTTACTGATGGCTCAGGAGCTACAGTTTGTTCATGGTTTAACACCGTATCAGGCGGGAGTGTTTATGCTGCCGGTGATGCTGGCAAGCGGCTTCAGCGGACCCATTGCCGGTATGCTGGTGTCACGCCTGGGATTACGTTGTGTGGCAACGGCGGGTATGGCGCTTAGCGCCGTCAGTTTTTACGGCCTGGCGATGACAGATTTCAGTACTCAGCAGATTCAAGCCTGGATATTAATGGCTTTGCTCGGTTTCAGCGCCGCCAGTGCGCTGCTGGCCTCGACGGCGGCTATCATGGCGGCAGCCCCGGCAGAAAAAGCCGCAGCCGCGGGCGCCATTGAGACAATGGCTTATGAACTGGGGGCCGGGCTTGGGATCGCTATCTTTGGTTTGTTGTTGAGCCGCAGCTTTTCAGCCTCGATTCTGCCGCCTGTCGGACTTAATCCACAGGAGATAGAACGAGCCTCATCGTCAATGGGTGAGGCGGTGCAACTGGCGCACTCGCTCCCGCCGTCGCTGAGTGAGGCGTTGCTGTCGGCTGCTAAAGAAGCCTTTACCTGGTCGCACAGCGTGGCCTTAAGCAGCGCCGGCAGCATGCTTATCGTATTAGCGGTAGGAATGTGGTTCAGTCTGGCAAAGGTACAGCGTCAATAACTAATGGGCTAAATGACAGGGGTAATCCATCTCTTCGACTTCTTTCCCACTCAGTCGAGCGTATTGCCCCGTCAGCCTCCAGAACGCAGGCTGTGTTTCCGTATAGATCTCTGCCGCTAAAACCAGGCGGCGGCGATCCACCTCATTCAGCTCCAGCAGCGTCCACGGCACAAAATAACGATCGCTACCCGTTAGGGTAAACCACAGCGGGCACCCGCAACCGGAACAGAAAAAACGTTCACCACGATTTGAAGATGGGAAGTGCGAAGGTTCTGCTGAATCCGGCGACATCAGCGGCTGAGCGCTGGCTTCCAGATACATAGCGATGCCACCTGACCACTTCTGGCACAGCGTACAATGACAGGCATAGACATCCAGCATTTCGACGTCGACGGTAAAATGACTCTGCCCGCAAAGACAACGACCAGTGAATGTCTGCACGGCATACTCCTTATGACCGAGTCTACATTAAGAGAAAAAGCCAGCCCTGGAAGGACTGGCTTTGTATTCAGACTACAACAAAATTAGAACTGGTAGTTCAGACCAACAGCAACGATGTTGTCAGTGCTTACACCGGCAGCTCTTGTGAAGTTGTTGGCATCCAGCAGGTTGATTTTGTAATCAACGAAGGTGGACATGTTTTTGTTGAAGTAGTAGGTAGCACCCAGGTCTACGTATTCAACCAGATCCTGGTCGCCGTAACCGTTGATGTCTTTACCTTTAGACTTCAGGTAAGCAACGGACGGACGCAGACCGAAGTCGAACTGGTACTGAGCAACAGCTTCAAAGTTCTGTGCTTTATTTGCAATACCGATGATCTCAGTACCTTTAACAGTACCACCAAAGGTAGTCATGTTACGGGTTTCGGAGTAGGTGGTTGCCAGGTAGATGTTGTTCGCATCATATTTCAGGCCAGCAGCCCAAACTTCAGCGTTCTTACCGTCAGCTTTGAACTGACCGCTGTGGTTGTTCTGGGAGTCAGTACGGTCAGATTTCGCATAGGCTGCACCTACGCCGAAGCCATCGTACTCATAGGTAGTTGACAGACCGAAGCCGTCGCCGTTAGCTTCTTTGTCGGCGCTACGATCGTTTTTACCCTGGTACTGCAGGGCAAAGTTCAGACCTTCGACCAGACCGAAGAAGTCGGTGTTACGGTAGGTTGCAACGCCAGTAGTACGACCAGTCATGAAGACGTCAGTCTGGGTCCAGGTATCGCCACCGAACTCTGGCAGAACGTCGGTCCATGCGCCGATGTCGTAAGCTACGCCGTAGTTACGACCGTAGTCAAAAGAACCGTATTCAGCGAATTTCAGACCAGCGAATGCCAGACGGGTTTTATCTTTGTCGGAACCCTGATTTTCAGAACGGTTGCCTTTAAATTCATATTCCCACTGACCAAAACCAACCAGTTGGTCGTTGATCTGAGTTTCGCCTTTGAAGCCCAGACGCGCGTAAGTTTTGTCGCCATCGCTGCTGGTATCGTTAGAGAAGTAGTGTTGAGCGTGAACTTTACCGTACAGGTCCAGTTTGTTTGCGTCTTTGTTATATACCTCAGCTGCGTTTACCGCACCTGCCGCCAACAGGCTAGTCACTGCCACTGCAACTAATTTAAGTTTCATTCTAAATAATCCTTATAATTATTTCTTGGTGTGTTTCCTAAACCATTGCTAAACGAAGGGGTTCGTCAATGGCAAACCATTTTTAAATGACGCAGTGGTATAAGTTCAATAATAAGTTTCATAATATTGCGAAATATTTGAAGTTGTGTGATCCAGATCTACATAATATAGCTGATTGTATTAATCTTAATATGTGACAGATCGGAATGGGTATATTTACATGGGGAACTATTGTGCAGGCTATGATTTAAATGGCGTTAGTTTCGCAGGTGTAATATATACATGTGAAGATATATAGATGACCGAGTAATACTTTCGGGTGTTAATTAATTTCCATGCATTTAACATTTAATTAAACAAATATAAACATAAACCGCAGTGGAATGAACAATTATTATTCATTAAATTGTCTAAAGTATAGCCGGATTTTATTTGTTTGTGATAAAACCCGACTTTTTTTCAGGCACGGCGCGTTGCCAGCCAGCAAAGCAGAGACCCCGCGCAGACCATCAGCGCTCCTTGCCAGAAGGATAGTGACAGCGGGGCACTGAGCAACACTGCCGCCAGCGCAGAGGACAGCACTGGAGTAAAATAAGATCCGACGGCCATAACGGTCACGTTGCCATGCAAAATGCCAATATTCCACGCGGCATAGGCAAATCCTAACGTTAATGCTGCAGTGAACATTTTAATCGTCACCGAAGTGCTGAAAACCATTTCCGGTTGAGGCGTAATAAAATAGTAAACCCACAAACTTGCCGCCGTTAGTAAAACGAACACGGTGATACCGTTAAAACCTTTTGCATATTTATTGGTCACCGTGCAATACGTTGCCCAGATAAAAGCGCCGAGAAAGGCGAGGAAATAGCTAAGCGGACTGCTGGCAACATTGCTGATAATTTCTCCAGGATTAAGACCGTTTTCGCCCCCCAACACCCAACAAACCCCGGTCAATGCGATGATTAATCCGGGAATCACCAACCAGGTTGTTTTTTGGCCATTAAATAAGATGGCGAATAATATTGTCAGACTTGGCCAGAGATAATTGACCATACCGACTTCAATAGCCTGGTGACGAGTGGCGGCATAGCCCAGGGCCAGCGCTAAACATATTTCATAGCTAACAAAAAGCACGCTGCCGGCGATTAAATATCGCACAGGAATTTTTCTGATATTTGGGAATCCGACGGTAAATATCAGCAACAGGCCGCTTAATGTAAAAATCATCGCCGCGCCGCCTGCCGGCCCCAGTCCTTCGCTTACCCCACGAATAAGCCCGACCATCGTGCTCCAGAGCACGATGGCAATAAGCCCAATTAACGTTGCTTTTTGTTTTGTCATGCTGATTGTCTGTCCATGGTACTGGCAAAAATTAAGCTGAAATGTATAGCACCTTTACACCGTAGCGCGCTAATTAATTCCCTTTTGTCTACTCCCTTATGGGTACAAAGGTTAAGCGAAGTGCACTATTTAGTAGCGGAACCGTTTCGTTATTGATTTGACGCAAAAAAAATATGGATATAGCTGATAGTTTCGTCGCGAAGTTGTACATGTCATCTTTCAATCATGCCGCGCTGGCGCAATTTGAGAGATTTCCTGTACGAATCCCTGCAAAAAAGAGGAAAGCAATGGACGTCAGCCGCAGACAATTTTTTAAAATCTGCGCGGGCGGTATGGCGGGAACAACAGTAGCCGCTCTGGGTTTTGCACCCAAAATGGCACTGGCTCAGGCGCGAAACTATAAGCTGTTGCGCGCCAAAGAGATCCGAAACACCTGCACATACTGTTCCGTAGGTTGCGGGCTATTAATGTATAGCCTGGGAGATGGAGCAAAAAACGCCAAAGAGTCGATTTACCATATTGAAGGGGATCCAGATCATCCGGTGAGCCGTGGGGCATTATGCCCTAAGGGCGCAGGATTACTGGATTACGTGCACAGTGAAAACCGTCTGCGTTACCCGGAATATCGCGCTCCAGGCTCCGAAAAATGGCAGCGTATCAGCTGGGATGAGGCTTTCACCCGTATCGCGAAGCTGATGAAAACTGACCGCGACGCCAACTTTATTGAGAAGAATGAGCAGGGCGTAACGGTAAACCGCTGGCTTTCTACCGGGATGCTGTGCGCATCTGCGGCAAGTAATGAAACCGGCATGCTGACGCAAAAATTTGTGCGCTCACTCGGCATGCTGGCAGTAGACAACCAGGCGCGCGTCTGACACGGACCAACGGTAGCAAGTCTTGCTCCAACATTTGGTCGCGGTGCGATGACCAACCACTGGGTTGATATTAAAAACGCCAACGTCGTGATGGTGATGGGCGGTAACGCCGCTGAAGCACATCCGGTGGGATTCCGCTGGGCGATGGAAGCTAAAAACAACAATGATGCCACGCTAATTGTTGTTGACCCCCGTTTTACACGTACAGCCTCGGTAGCGGATATTTACGCGCCAATTCGTTCCGGCACGGACATTACGTTCCTGTCCGGCGTCTTGCTGTATCTGATTGAAAACAACAAAATCAACGCTGAATACGTTAAGCATTACACCAACGCCAGCCTGCTGGTGCGGGATGATTTTGCTTTTGAAGACGGCCTGTTCAGCGGTTACGACGCGAAAAAACGCCAATACGATAAATCGTCCTGGAACTACCAGTTCGATGAAAACGGCTACGCGAAACGCGATGAAACGTTAACCCATCCTCGCTGTGTCTGGAATCTGCTAAAACAGCACGTTTCCCGCTACACGCCGGATGTGGTGGAAAACATCTGCGGTACGCCAAAAGAAGACTTCCTGAAAGTTTGCGAAGTGCTGGCTTCTACCAGCGCAGCGGATCGCACCACCACGTTCCTGTATGCGCTGGGCTGGACACAGCATACCGTCGGGGCGCAGAACATCCGTACCATGGCGATGATCCAGTTGCTGCTCGGCAACATGGGGATGGCAGGTGGCGGGGTCAACGCTTTACGCGGTCACTCCAACATTCAGGGTTTAACCGACTTAGGGCTGCTCTCTACCAGTCTGCCAGGCTACCTGACGCTGCCGTCAGAGAAACAGGCCGATCTGCAAACCTATCTGGCTGCTAACACGCCAAAAGCGACGTTGGCCGATCAGGTGAACTACTGGGGCAACTACCCAAAATTCTTCGTCAGCCTGATGAAATCTTTCTACGGCAATGCGGCGCAGAAAGAAAACGACTGGGGCTTTGAGTGGCTGCCGAAGTGGGATCAGTCCTACGACGTCATCAAATACTTCAACATGATGGATAGCGGGAAAGTCACCGGCTACATCTGTCAGGGCTTTAACCCGGTCGCGTCCTTCCCGGACAAAAACAAAGTGGTGCAGTGCCTGAGCAAACTGAAGTATCTGGTGATTATCGATCCGCTGGTGACTGAAACCTCAACGTTCTGGCAGAACCACGGCGAATCAAACGACGTTGATCCGGCTTCTATTCAGACCGAAGTCTTCCGTTTGCCATCCACCTGCTTTGCGGAAGAGGACGGCTCCATCGCCAACTCCGGTCGCTGGCTGCAGTGGCACTGGAAAGGTCAGGATGCCCCGGGTGAAGCCCGCAACGACGGCGAAATTCTGGCCGGTATTTATCACCGTCTGCGCGACATGTATCGCACTGAAGGCGGTAAAGCCGTAGAACCCGTGCTGAAAATGAGCTGGAACTATAAGCAGCCGGACGAACCGCACTCCGAGGAAGTGGCAAAAGAGAACAACGGCTATGCGCTGGAAGATCTCTATGATGCCAACGGTGTGCTGGTTGCGAAGAAAGGCCAGTTACTCAGCAGCTTTGCGCTTCTGCGCGATGATGGGTCTACGTCATCGTCCTGCTGGATTTATACCGGTAGCTGGACCGAGCAGGGCAACCAGATGGCCAATCGCGATAACGCCGACCCGTCAGGTCTCGGTAATACGCTGGGCTGGGCCTGGGCATGGCCGTTAAACCGTCGCGTGTTGTATAACCGCGCTTCGGCGGACCCGCAAGGTAAGCCATGGGATCCAAAACGCATGCTGATCCAGTGGAACGGCACGAAGTGGACGGGGAACGATATCCCGGACTTCAACACCGCAGCACCGGGCAGTGGCACCAATCCGTTTATTATGCAGCCGGAAGGGCTGGGTCGTCTGTTCGCTATCGATAAGATGGCGGAAGGTCCGTTCCCGGAACACTACGAGCCGATGGAAACGCCGCTGGGTACGAACCCGCTGCATCCGAACGTGATCTCCAACCCGGCAGCGCGTCTGTACGAAGCGGATAAGTTACGCATGGGCACGAAACAGGACTTCCCGTACGTCGGGACGACCTATCGTCTGACCGAACATTTCCATACCTGGACCAAGCACGCATTGCTGAATGCGATTGCCCAGCCAGAGCAGTTTGTGGAAATCAGCGAAACGCTGGCGGCAGCGAAGGGGATCTCCAACGGTGATCACGTCAAAGTTAGCAGCAAGCGTGGATTTATTCGCGCAGTTGCCGTGGTTACCCGTCGTCTGCGTACTCTGCACGTCAACGGTCAGCAGGTTGAAACGGTTGGGATCCCGATCCACTGGGGCTTTGAAGGAGTCGCGCGTAAAGGCTATATCGCCAACACCCTGACGCCGAATGTCGGTGATGCAAACTCGCAAACGCCGGAATACAAAGCGTTTTTAGTTAACATCGAGAAGGCGTAAGGGAGGCGAACATATGTCTATGGAAACGCAGGACATCATCAAACGGTCCGCAACAAACGCCATCACGCCGCCGCCTCAGGCCCGTGATTACAAATCTGAGGTCGCGAAGCTGATCGACGTTTCCACCTGCATAGGCTGTAAGGCCTGTCAGGTGGCATGCTCAGAGTGGAATGATATCCGCGATGAAGTCGGCCACTGCGTCGGGGTGTATGACAACCCTGCCGATCTTAGCGCCAAGTCCTGGACGGTGATGCGGTTTACCGAAACCGAACAGAACGGCAAACTCGAGTGGTTGATTCGTAAAGACGGCTGTATGCACTGTGAAGATCCGGGCTGCCTGAAGGCATGCCCGTCTGCCGGGGCTATCATCCAGTACGCCAACGGGATTGTTGATTTTCAGTCAGAGCACTGCATTGGCTGCGGCTACTGTATTGCCGGGTGTCCATTTAATATTCCGCGCCTCAATAAAGAGGATAACCGCGTATATAAATGTACGCTTTGTGTGGACCGCGTCAGCGTCGGGCAGGAACCTGCCTGCGTGAAGACCTGTCCGACCGGGGCAATCCATTTCGGCACCAAGCAGGAAATGCTGGAAATGGGCGAACAGCGTGTGGCAAAACTGAAAGCACGCGGTTATGAACATGCCGGTGTCTACAACCCGGAAGGTGTGGGTGGCACGCACGTGATGTACGTTCTGCATCATGCCAACCAGCCGGAGCTGTATCACGGCCTGCCGAAAGAACCGCAGATCGATACCTCTATCAATCTGTGGAAAGGGGCGCTGAAACCGCTGGCCGCTGCCGGATTTATCGCCACCTTCGCCGGACTGATTTACCACTACATTGGTATCGGTCCGAATAAGGAAGTGGACGACGACGAGGAGGATCATCATGAGTAAGTCGAAAATGATTGTGCGCACGAAGTTTATCGACCGCGCCTGTCACTGGACGGTGGTGATCTGCTTCTTCCTGGTGGCGTTGTCGGGGATTTCGTTTTTCTTCCCGACTCTGCAATGGCTGACGCAGACCTTCGGTACGCCGCAGATGGGGCGCATTTTGCACCCGTTCTTCGGACTGCTGATCTTCGTGGCGCTGATGTTCATGTTTGTACGCTTTGTTCACCACAACATCCCGGATAAAAAAGATATCCCGTGGCTGAAAAACATTGTGGAAGTGCTGAAAGGCAATGAACACAAAGTGGCGGACGTGGGTAAGTACAATGCCGGACAGAAAATGATGTTCTGGTCGATCATGAGCATGATTTTCGTGCTGCTGATCACCGGCATCATTATCTGGCGTCCATACTTTGCGCAGTTCTTCCCGATGCAGGTCGTGCGCTATAGCCTGCTTATCCATGCGGCTGCGGGGATTATCCTGATGCACGCCATCCTCATCCACATGTATATGGCATTCTGGGTGAAAGGATCGATTAAAGGCATGGTCGAAGGGAAAGTGAGCCGTCGCTGGGCGAAGAAACATCACCCACGCTGGTATCGCGAAGTTGAACGACAAGAAGCGAAAAAAGAGAGCGAGGAAGGGGTTAACTAACTCCTGACGTGCCCTGATCGTAATGGCGCTACACCTGTAGCGCCATTTTTTGTGCACAGAAAACCCCCAGCTAGGCTGGGGGTTCCGGAAAGCTTTCAGCTTTGGGCCAGTTATTAAAACCCCTTTTGATTTGTTAAAACACATTGCGGTCTGGCAACTGCAAATGTTTAACAAGAAATCAAAAGGGGGTCCCAATGGGGGACGAAAAGAGCTTAGCGCACACCCGATGGAACTGTAAATATCACATAGTTTTTGCGCCCAAATACCGAAGACAAGCATTCTACGGTGAGAAACGCAGGGCGATAGGCAGCATCTTAAGAAAGCTGTGTGAGTGGAAAAACGTGCGGATCCTGGAAGCGGAATGCTGTGCGGATCATATCCATATGCTTGTGGAAATCCCACCCAAAATGAGCGTATCCGGCTTTATGGGGTATCTGAAAGGGAAAAGCAGTCTGATGCTGTATGAACAGTTTGGGGATATGAAATTCAAGTACAGGAATAGAGAGTTCTGGTGCCGGGGATACTACGTAGATACGGTGGGTAAGAACACGGTGAAGATACAGGAATACATAAAGCACCAGCTTGCAGAAGATAAAATGGGTGAGCAGTTATCGATCCCTTATGCGGGTAGCCCGTTTACGGGCCGTAAGTAACGAAGTCTGATGCAAATGTCAGATCGTATGCGCCTGTTAGGGCGCGGCTGGTAACAGAGCCTTATAGGCGCATCCGAAAAACCTCCGGCTATGCCGGAGGATATTTATTGCCAAAAAAACGTCATGTTTCTGTCATCTGCTGAACGTAAGGTATTGTCTTTCCAATAATAGAAGAGTTAAAAGACAATGCATCTGGTGAAAAAATTACTCGCAGTCAGCGTGTTTCTTTGTGCGTCCGCTCAGGCGCAGAACATCCTCGAATTTCCTCAACCGGAAAATAACCCTGAAGAGTTTTATGCCGTAACCGAAATCCCGGCAGGTGGAATGATTAAATATGAAACTGACGCCAAAACCGGTTTTATCGTGGCCGATCGCTTCCAGTCAATGCCGGTTGCCTATCCCGCCAACTACGGTTCACTAACCCAGTCTTTAGCCGGTGACGGCGATCCGCTGGATGTTATCTTTTATACCCGTGCGCCGCTGGCCCCGGGAACGTTGATTAAGCTGCGGGCTATAGGCGTACTGAAGATGATTGACGGCGGTGAAAAGGACGATAAAATTGTCGCCGTTCCGGCCAGCAAAATTGACCCCACTTATGACAACATCAAAGAGTTGAGCGACCTGCCTAAGATTGAAGTTCAACGTCTGGAGTCTTTCTTCCGCGTGTACAAAGATCTGCCGGAAGGGCGCAAGAAGGTCGAATTAAACGGTTTCAATGACGCCGCTACGGCAAAGCAAGAGATCAAGCAGGCCTGGGATGCCTGGAAAGAGAAAAAACCGCAATAACAAAAGATAAGCCGGATGACGGGCCTACACGCGCATTTTGCTGACGTAGGCTGCCATCCGGCAATACGGTTTACTCCAGTTGTGAGTTCAGGCGCTCAATCTCCTCACGCCATTGCGCCTGTAACAGCGGCTTTTGATGTTTCGGCTTGCGGGCAAGATCGTCAGCCAGACGCTGCTCCAGCTCAAGAAGTTGTTCCAGCAATCCATCGCTGTCACCGCTTATTTCGACTCTCGCAACGACCACCGTTTTGGGAACGGTTATCTCCGAGGATGTTTCCCGAATACGCGCATTGACCGCGTCCAGATCGTGCCATTCACTGAGTTCGCCCTTGTCGATCAACCAAAACCGGTTACAGCTTTGGCTGATAAGCTGACGGTCGTGACTGACCAACAACACGCCGCCGTTATAGCTTTGCAGCGTTTCTGCCAACGCCTCTTTACCTTCCAGATCCAGATGGTTGGTCGGTTCATCGAGCATCAGCAGGCTGTAGCGCGCAAGCGTTAGCCCAACAAACAACAGCCGGGAGCGCTCACCGCCGCTTAGGGAACTGATCCGCTGCGCGTGACGAACCCACGGAAAACCCGCGCTAATCAGCGCCATTTTGCGGATATCAGGCTGCGGAGCAAACGGCTCCAGCGCGTCAAATAACGAATCGTTATCTGCGAGTTGGTGCAGCGTCTGGTCGTAATACCCCAACGTAACGCGCGGGTGCAACACCAGTGAAGGTGATGCCAGTTGTGAGTGAAACTGTTGCCAGATAAGCCTTAACAACGATGATTTCCCACAACCGTTGCGCCCGACAATCGCCACGCGATCGCCGCTTTTTAACCGGAGACCGGCAATGGAAAACAGCGTATCAGCGTCGGGAACAGGGGCCACGGACAGATTAGTCATCTCCAGCAAACGATCCGCACGCAGGGCATCTCCCTGCAATGTTAGTGTCCACTGACTTCCTGACGTCACTTCAGTCTGTACCTCTTTCAGGCGCTGTACCTGTTTTTCCATCTGCTTGGCCTTGCGGGAAAGATCTTCGTTGTCGTAGACCCGCCCCCAGGTAGCCAGCCGTTTGGCGCTGGCGGTCACCCGGTCTATCTCCTTTTGCTCAGCCTTATGGCGCAGAGCATCGCTGATGTCTCTTTCTGCCAGAGCCTGACGCGCCGCGCTACAAGGCAGATCGAAGGCATGGAGAGTTCGATCGCGCAGGATCCAGGTTCCGTGAGTCACCGCGTCTAACAGTTGCGGGTCGTGGGAAACCACCACAAAACTGCCAGACCAGTTTTGTAAGAACTGTTCCAGCCACAATAATGTTGGCAAGTCCAGGTGGTTACCCGGCTCATCCAGCAGCAGCAGGTCAGGGTTTCGCATCAGCGCCCGCGCCAATAACAGACGCGTGTGTTGGCCGCCGCTCAGCGTGTGTGCTGTCAGAGATAAATTCTCCGGCGTGAACCCCATTTCAGCGAGCAGTGCTTCAACTCGCCACTGCTGACCTGCGCGTTCATGCTCGGGCAGTTGAGCCAGAACGGCTTCCTGCAGCGTGAGCGGCAGTATTTCGTCTGGGAGATGTTGTTCTACACGGGCGAGATGGCAGTGATTTGCCTGCGCGATAACCCCACGGGTCGGCGAAATTGTGCCATCGAGCAGTTTTAACAGCGTGCTTTTGCCGCAGCCGTTGTAACCGATAAGCCCGATGCGGTCGCCTTTTTTCAGGGTAAAGGAAAGATCGTCGAATAGCGTGCCGAATGCCGTATCAACGTGTAAGGATTGTGCGGTTAGTAATGTGCTCATTGTTGCTTACTCAAGAGTTACAGGCGTAAAAACGCCTCGTCAAACATCGCTGACGATAACCCGGTAAGCCCGAGAGAAGGGGATTTAGAAGTTAGCTTCGCTCAAGCAGAAGTTATCGCAGCACGATACCGATAACGCTTGAGCACTGGCGATCGCCAAAAGCATGTGAAACGATAAAACGTTCACAGTACAGCATAAGTATCCTCCTTTTGTTATTCAGAATGTTAATCGGTAGCGAAAGTGTAATCGTAAGTCACGCAGTCGCGCAAGTTCTGAGCGCCCGGCAGCAGAGTGCCGCCGGGCAAACCGTCAGATAGAGGTACGACGGTAGTCGCGGTATTCTGCCTGCCAGAAGTTATCGTCAATCGCCTGTTGCAGCGCTTCGGCGGAGGTTTTCACCGCCACGCCTTGCTGCTGGGCCATTTTACCGACGGCAAACGCGATGGCGCGGGAAACGGTCTGAATATCTTTCAGCTCAGGTAACACCAGTCCTTCGCCGTTAAGCACCAGCGGTGAATACTGCGCCAGCGTTTCACTGGCTGACATCAGCATTTCATCGGTGATACGCGATGCGCCAGAAGCAATTACCCCCAGACCAATTCCCGGGAAGATATAGGCATTGTTACATTGGGCAATGGGATAGATTTTCTCTTTCCACAGTACCGGTGCGAACGGGCTACCGGTCGCAACCAGCGCGTTACCCTCGGTCCAGGCGATAATATCCTGTGGCGTGGCTTCTACGCGGGAAGTCGGGTTAGACAGCGGCATGACGATCGGACGCGGGCAATGCTTATGCATTTCGCGAATGATCTCTTCGGTAAACAGGCCGGTCTGTCCGGAAACACCAATCAGGATGTCCGGCTTAACGTTGCGTACCACATCGAGTAACGACAGCACATCTTCTTGCGTATCCCAGTGCTGCAGATTTTCGCGTTTTTGCACCAGTTTGGTCTGGAAAGAGAGCAGGTTCGGCATCTTATCGGTTAACAGGCCGAAGCGATCGACCATAAACACGCGTTGACGCGCCGCTTCTTCGCTTAAACCTTCACGCTGGATTTGCGCGATGATCTGCTCGGCAATTCCGCAACCGGCGGAACCTGCCCCGAGGAAGACAATGTTCTGTTCGCTTAACTGGCTACCGGCCGCACGGCTGGCCGCAATCAGCGTGCCAACGGTCACCGCAGCGGTACCCTGAATATCGTCGTTAAACGAGCAAATTTCATCGCGATAGCGGGTCAACAGCGGCATGGCGTTTTTCTGTGCGAAATCTTCAAACTGCAACAGCACGTCCGGCCAGCGATGCTTCACAGCCTGGATGAATTCATCGACAAATTCGTAGTATTCATCATCGGTGATACGCGGATTACGCCAGCCCATATACAGCGGATCGTTGAGCAGTTGCTGGTTGTTGGTTCCGACGTCCAGTACCACCGGCAGGGTGTAGGCCGGGCTGATCCCACCACACGCGGTATACAGCGACAGTTTACCGATTGGAATACCCATCCCGCCGATCCCCTGATCGCCAAGACCCAAAATACGTTCCCCATCGGTGACAACGATGACCTTGATATTGTGGTTAGGGACGTTTTGCAGGATATCGTCCATATTGTGGCGGTTCTGATAAGAGATAAACACGCCGCGCGCGCGACGATAAATCTCGGAGAAACGCTCACAGGCCGCGCCGACCGTTGGGGTATAGATAACTGGCATCATCTCATCAAGGTGATTATGCACCAGCCGGTAAAACAGGGTTTCGTTGGTGTCCTGGATGTTGCGCAGGTAAATATGTTTATCGATTTCGGTTTTAAATCCCTGATATTGGATCCAGGCGCGTTCAGCCTGTTCTTCAATCGTCTCGACCACTTCCGGCAGTAACCCCAGCAGGTTGAAGTTACGGCGTTCTTCCGCACTGAAAGCACTCCCTTTATTCAGTAAAGGGAATTCCAGCAGAACCGGGCCAGCGTAGGGGATGTAAAGGGAACGCAGTTTTTTAGTTTCGTTTTCCATGTCACTCACTCTTTTTTGAATAACCGTCCCTGGCACTCTTTATGATCGTATGTGGCCTGTCCGCCAGGGAAACGGCCGAAGTATAAAGCATTGTGAATGGGTTAAGGGGTTTTATAAGCAAAAACACCATTGCGGTTGCAATGGTGTTTATCTCGTTATTCAGTCAGACGTGCGAAAGGCTATTTGCCGTCAGCGCGGCGCTTTCTTCCGGTAGGATTATTGACCACGTTGGTTTTGTCACCTTCGGTCACGACTTTGCGTTGATTTGAGATTTTGTGGTCCAGTCCGAGAATATGACGGGCCTGACGGTTCGATTTCATTCTAACTCCTTAATCCTGTTACTGGTTTCAAGGGCGAGTCCGTATGAGAACGGACGAAATACAACCTGATAGAAAGCCGATGTTGAAAATAGCGGCTTTCTGGATGGTCGGTCATTTCAACTGAAAGGTCAATGCTTAAGCGGCAAATGAGAACTATCCCGTATGTGCCATGCTTTTTCTCAGCCGTCCTATACTTGTAACTCCAACGACAACACAGGAGAGCGGTAATGACTATCCATAAGAAAGGTCAGGCACACTGGGAAGGCGACATTAAGCGCGGTAAAGGTACCGTGTCGACCGAAAGTGGGGTGTTGAATCAGCAACCGTATGGGTTTAATACCCGATTTGAAGGGGCGAAAGGCACCAATCCTGAAGAGTTGATTGGCGCGGCGCATGCAGCCTGCTTCTCAATGGCGCTTTCGCTCATGCTGGGCGAAGCGGGTTTTACCCCAGATGCAATTGATACCACTGCCGATGTTTCTCTGGATAAAGTGGATGCCGGATTTGCTATCACCAAAGTCGCGCTACACAGTCAGGTGAGCGTCCCGGGGATAGATGCCGCCACGTTTGACGGCATCATCCAGAAAGCAAAAGCCGGCTGCCCGGTATCACAGGTACTGAACGCGGAAATTACGCTGGATTATCAGTTAACATCGTAAAGAAGGTGTGCCGGATGCGACGGGGTCTTATCCGGCACCAGATATCTTTATTGCGCCACCCAGCCGCCATCCATATTCCACGCCACACCACGCACCTGCGACGCCCCGTCTGAGCACAAAAATAGCGCAAGCTCACCCAACTGTTGCGGCGTGACGAATTCGCGCGACGGCTGTTTTTCCGCCAGCAGGGCGTCACGCGCGGCGTCAGGCTCAGCGCCTTCGGCAATACGTTTATCGATTTGCTGCTGGACCAACGGCGTAAGTACCCAACCGGGGCACAGCGCATTGCAGGTAATACCCGTCTGCGCGGTCTCCAGCGCAATGGTTTTGGTTAATCCCACCACGCCGTGCTTCGCCGCCACATAGGCGGATTTCTCTTTTGAGGCCACCAGACCATGAACAGAAGCGATATTGATGATGCGTCCCCAGTTACGCGTTCGCATGCCGGGAAGCGCCAGGCGCGTGGTGTGAAAGACAGAAGAGAGGTTAATGGCGATAATCGCGTTCCATTTATCAACCGGGAAGGTCTCCACCGGTGAAACATGCTGGATCCCGGCATTGTTGACCAGAATATCCACCCCGCCAAATTCGCTATCGGCATAGCGCATCATGTCGGCAATTTGCGCTTCATCGCTCAGGTCCGCGCCATGATAGCCTGGCGTTTTGCCATATTGTGCAATGGCATCTTTGGCGGCTTCCACATCACCAAATCCGTTAAGGATCAGGGTAGCGCCCGCTTGCGCCAGCACCTGTGCGATGCCTAATCCAATACCGCTGGTAGAGCCGGTAACCAGAGCGGTTTTTCCCGTTAAGTTCATGATGATTCTCCTTAAACAATTCCGGTGGTGTAGAAGACGCCGATAACAAACAGCACGGCCAGACTTTTAATTACGGTAATGGCGAATATCCCGCCGTACGCCTGACGATGGCTAAGACCGGTTATGGCCAGCAGGGTAATGACCGCACCGTTATGTGGCAGGGTATCCATACCACCACTGGCCATTGACGCCACGCGGTGGAAGACCTCGAGGGGAATATTGGCGGCATGGGCGGCGGCAATAAAAGTGTCAGACATGGCGGCGAGGGCAATACTCATCCCGCCAGACGCTGAACCGGTGATCCCGGCAAGCGTAGTGATACTGATAGCCTCATTGAGCAGCGGGTCGGGAATGGCCGCCAGCGCTTTTGACAGCACAAGGAAACCTGGCAGGGCGGCGATCACTGCGCCAAAACCGTATTCTGATGCGGTGTTCATGGCCGCGAGGATCGCGCCGCCAACCGCCGTTCGGCTCCCTTCCGCCAGGCGACCTTTAATGTTGCGATAGCCGAAGAGCACCACCAGCAGGATCCCAGAAATCAGCGCCGCTTCTACCGCCCAGATAGCGGTGATTTTACCGACTTCGGTGGTAATCGGTTTGACAAGGCCCGGAAGTTCCAATTGATGCGTAGCGCCATACCATTGCGGGATCCAGTGGGTAAATAGTAGGTTAAAAACGCCAACCAGGATCAGCGGAGAGATAGCAATTATCGGGTTCGGCAGGTTAATGTTATCCGGCGTTTCCGGCTCGTTTAACAGTTCAGTGCCGTACCCTTCATTCTTTGCCTGCGCTTTACGACGCTGGCGCTCGAGATAAACCAGACCGACAACGATGATAAACAGAGAGCCGATCAAACCCAGCCAGGGCGCGGCCCAGGCGTTAGTTCCAAAGAAGCTGGTCGGAATAATGTTCTGGATCTGCGGCGTGCCTGGCAGAGCGTCCATGGTGAAGGAAAACGCGCCCAGCGCAACGGTGGCCGGGATCAGGCGCTTCGGAATATTACTCTGACGGAACAGCTCCGCTGCAAATGGATACACCGCAAATGCCACCACGAACAGCGATACGCCGCCGTAGGTCAACAGTGCACACACCAGCACAATCACAGGGATGGCGTGACGACGCCCGAGAATGTTGATGGCGGCGGCAACGATGGAGCGAGAAAAACCCGATAACTCGATTAACTTGCCAAACACAGCGCCCAGTAAGAACACCGGGAAGTAAAGCTTCACAAAACCGACCATTTTTTCCATAAACAGGCCGGTGAAGGCAGGGCCGACGGCGCTGGGTTCGGTGAGCAATACAGCACCTAATGCCGCGATGGGGGCAAACAGGATGACGCTATATCCGCGATAGGCTGCCAGCATCAGCAGGCCCAACGCTGCCAGGGCGATTAATACACTCATCATGACTCCTCAATATCATTGTTATAGTGGGGTACAGAAAGAGAAGTTACGGTTTCAGGGCAAAGCGCAGCTGATGCTCTCTGCGTTGCTGGATATATTCCTTGCGCGAATCATCCCAGCGATAAAATCCCTGACCGCTGCGCAAACCGGTATCACCGTTAGCAACCTTGTCAGCGACCAGAGACATCATGTCGCTCCCGGTCGCCAGCTCCGGTAGCAGATGCCGACAAATGTCCTGTACCGTAGAAAGTCCGGTCATATCCGCCGCCTCCAGCGGACCGACCATCGCATAGCGACGACCAAGCGAGGCGCGCATTACCTGATCCACCACCTCTGCGCTGGCGATCCCGCTTTTTACGATATGCAACGCTTCACGCAGCAGAGCGAACTGCAGGCGATTACCGACAAACCCCGGCGCGGCGCGGTCGAGCACAACGGCTTCCAGCTGCATCGAAAGCAGCAGATGTTGCAGTTCCTGCAGATATTCCGGCTTCGTGGCCGTGCCGGGTACAATCTCAACCAGTGGAATAAAATGCGGCGGGTGCCAGAAATGGGCGATTAACAACCGCTCAGGATGGGCGAGCTTCTCTGCCAGCGCATCCGGCGGCAGGCCGCTGGTGTTACTGGCAATGACGGCCTCAGGCGCGATCAGTGCTTCCAGTTGTGCATACAACGCGTGCTTGAGTTCGAGTCGCTCCGGGATGGCTTCGATCAGTAACCCGCACGCGGCGATATCTTGCAGTGAGGTAGTGCCATGCAGACGACTCACAGCCTGTTCTTTGTCGTTTTTAGGAAACTGTTCGGTGGCAATCAGTTCATCCAGAATACCGCTGGCAACTGCGCCAATGTCTGCAATACGGTTGCTATCGGTGTCGTACAGCCAGACATCGTGACCATAACGGACGAAGTGGGTGGCAATACCGACACCCATTAAACCCGCGCCCAGTACGCAGATATGCTTACTTTTCATGAGATACCTCCTGCGGGCGCTCAACCGCCAGCGCCACCCCCTGACCGCCGCCTACGCACAGCGTAGCCAGCCCTTTGGCTGCGTTACGGCGGGCCATTTCGTGCAGCAAAGTCACCAGAATTCGGCAACCTGACGCGCCAATGGGATGGCCCAGCGCAATCGCGCCGCCGTTTACGTTCACCCGATCGCTGTCCCAGTTCAGGGATTCGCCAACCGCCAGCGCTTGCGCGGCAAAGGCTTCATTGGCTTCAATGAGATCGACATCATTCAACGTCCAGCCAGCTCGCTTCAGGCACTGAAGTGATGCCTCTACCGGCCCAATGCCCATAATCGCAGGGTCGACGCCGGAGACAGCGTAGCCCGCCACTCTGGCAAGAACCGGCAGATTGAGTTCTGCTGCTTTGGCGGCGCTCATCAACATCACCGCGGCGGCGCCATCGTTGATTGAAGAGGCATTCCCGGCGGTCACCGTGCCGTTACCAGGGCGAAACGCTGGTTTAAGCTGCGCCAGCTTTTCAGCCTGCGTATCCGGACGAGGCTGTTCGTCACGATCCACGACACGCGGCGGTTTTTTGCCCTGTGGGACGCTGACTGGCGTGATTTCCGCGCTAAAACGACCGGCTTCAATGGCGGCGGCCGCTTTTTGCTGTGAGCGCAGGGCAAAGGCGTCCTGCTGCTCGCGACCGATCACGAACTTATCCGCCAGATTTTCCGCGGTAATCCCCATGTGATAGTCGTTAAACGCATCCCACAGACCGTCATGCACCACGCTGTCTTTCATGCTGGCATGACCGAGCCGCAGTCCCGCCCGGGCGCCGTCGAGGAAATAGGGTGCATTGCTCATGCTCTCCTGCCCACCGGCAATCACAATTTGCGCATCGCCGCAGCGAATCGACTGGACCGCCTGATGCACCGCCTTCATGCCCGAGCCGCACACCAGATTCAGGGTTAACGCGGGCGTGGTGACCGGCAGTCCTGCGCGTAACGCTGTTTGCCTGGCAGGGTTCTGGCCGCAGCCTGCCGTCAGAACCTGGCCGAAGATCACTTCATCAATTTGCTCAGGTGCCACGGCGGTTTTTTCCAGCAGCGCACGGATCACCACTGAACCTAGTTCAACCGCGGAAAGCGGCGCCAGCGCGCCATGAAAACTGCCAATTGGGGTGCGCGTTGCCGCGACAATAACAACATCCTGCATGGTCAGCTCCTCAGCTAAAGTGCATTTCGGGGACATTTTCGGGAACGATCAGCTTGCCGGCGGTTCTGGCGACAATCTCATCCACGCTGATGCCCGGCGCTCGCTCGCGCAGAATGAACGCCCCATCGGCAATCTCCAGCAGCGCCAGATCGGTAAGCACGCGTTTAATACAGGCCACGCCGGTCAGCGGCAGGGTGCAGGCGGGAAGCAGTTTCGACTCGCCGCTTTTAGAGGCATGCGTCATCACCACGATGATGTTGTCGGCTCCGGCAACCAAATCCATCGCGCCGCCCATGCCTTTCACCATTTTTCCGGGGATCATCCATGAGGCGATATTGCCGTTAACATCCACTTCAAACGCGCCGAGCACCGTCAGGTCGACGTGACCGCCGCGGATCATGGCGAAGGATTGCGCCGAGTCGAAGATTGCCGCGCCTTTGCGCGCCGTCACGGTCTGTTTCCCGGCGTTGATCATGTCAGCATCAATTTCGTCTTCCGTAGGAAACGGGCCCATGCCCAGCAAGCCGTTTTCCGATTGCAGCATTACGTCCATGCCTTCAGGAATGTAGTTCGCCACCAGAGTAGGAATACCAATCCCGAGGTTGACGTAATAACCGTCTCGCAGTTCGCGGGCGACACGCATCGCCATTTGTTCACGCGTTAACATGGTCAGGCTCCTTTCTGGCGCAGGGTGCGTTGTTCAATACGTTTTTCAAACTGCCCCTGGATAATGCGGTTAACGTAAATTCCGGGGGTGTGAATTGCGGCGGGGTCCAGCTCTCCGGGAGGGACAATTTCTTCAACTTCCACGACGGTAATACGCCCAGCGGCAGCCATCAGCGGATTAAAATTTTGTGCGGTGTGGCGATAAATAACGTTGCCGTACCAGTCGGCTTTCCAGCCTTTAACCAACGCAAAATCACCGGTTATCGCCTGCTCTAAGATGTAAGGGCGTCCGGCAAACTCGCGAACCTCTTTCCCTTGCGCGACCGGGGTTCCGTATCCGGTCGCGGTAAAGAATGCCGGGATCCCCGCGCCTCCCGCGCGCAACTGCTCTGCCAGCGTGCCTTGCGGCGTCAGGATAGCTTCCAGTTCACCGCTGAGAACCTGCTGCTCAAACAGGGCGTTTTCACCTACATAAGATGCGACCACTTTGCGTACCTGGCGCGTTTCCAGCAGAACGCCAAGGCCAAAACCATCCACGCCGCAGTTGTTTGACACAACCGTAAGCCCCTGAACCTCCCGACGGCGTACTTCGGCAATCAGGTTCTCAGGGATCCCACATAAGCCAAAACCGCCCGCCAGCAGCGTCATGTTATCGGTCAGTCCTTCCAGCGCCTCTTGATAGGTGGCAACCCGTTTATCCAGTCCAGCCATACACTTGCCCCTCCTGTTGTCCTTGCCGACATCATTGGGGGTGAAAAATGATTTGTTAATTTTAAATTTGTGACTCACTCATTGGGTTTTTTTATCAATTTAATGTTAATTAAAGGTATTCAACAAGTTAAAGGAATGAGAAATGGGAATGAGCATCAAACAGTTACGCGCGTTTTTAGCGGTAGCTCACACTCTGAATTTTGCTCATGCCAGTGAAAGACTGAATATGTCGCAACCCGCTTTAAGCCTGGCGATTAAAGGACTGGAGGATTCACTGGGCGGGGCGTTACTGTTGAGAACCACCCGCAAAGTGACCCTGACGCAGGAGGGAGAAACGCTGCTCAACATGGGGCGACAGCTGCTGGCGGACTGGGAGAATACGGAAGAGGCAATGCGTCAGCGCTTTACGCTGCAGCGCGGGAAAATCTCTATTGCCGCCATGCCCTCATTCGCCGCTAACGTCCTGCCATCGGTACTGAAAACGTTTCGTGATTCCTACTCCGGGATCAACGTAACGGTACATGACGTGATTAACGAACAAGTGATTGAGATGGTCAGTGAAGGGCGGGTGGAGATGGGCATTGCCTTTGAGCCGGACTCTTCAGGGCATCTGCATTTCACCCCGCTCGGCGTGGATCGTTTTATCGCGATTGTTCCGCCGACATGCAAACTGGCGGGCCGGGATCGTATTGCGTGGCGCGAATTGCTGACGCTGGATTTTATCACCCTGCAACGTCCTTCCGCCGTGCGCCTGATGCTGGAACAACAGCTGGTGCAAAGTGGGCATACGCTGGAGGTGGCGCTGGAGAGCCATCAACTGGTGACGGTTGGTCGCCTGGTGGCGAGCGGACTGGGCGGCAGCGCCGTGCCCGCATTGTGCCGCACGCAAATGACAGAGCTGGGCGCAACCTGTATCGATCTGGATACGCCGGTGATCCAGCGTCGGATCGGCGTTTTGCGTTCGGCGCATCATAAGTTATCTACCGCTTCTGAAGTGCTGGTGGATTCCCTGAAAAAGGCGTATTGCACCTGACCCTCACGCAATACGCCAACCGTTCAGCTCATGCAACCGCCCGCCAGCAGCGAACTTCACCACCGCTATCACTTTTCAGCAATGCCTGTTTCTTCTCACAGCCGCTGGTCGCCAGTGGGCATCTGTCACGGAAAAAACAACCCTGGGGCAGCGTTCGGTTCCCCGGTAGTTCGGTTTTCCGTAACACCAAATCCTCCGCCAGCGGTGCTCCCGTTTTAGGGACCGAATCCAGCAATAATCGCGTGTAGGGATGGGCGGGCTGCGTGAGTACCTGCTGCGCATCGCCCAGCTCAACAATTTGCCCGAGGTACATCACCGCCACGCGGTCGCTCATATGGCGAACCACCGACACGTTGTGCGAGATCAGCACGTAGGTCAGGTTCCTGCGAGCCTGCAATGACACCAGCAGATTGAGAATTTGTGCCTGCACGGAGATATCCAGCGCCGAAGTAGGTTCATCAAGCACAATCACGTCCGGCTCTGATGACAACGCCCGGGCGATGGCAATACGCTGGCGCTGTCCACCGGAAAACGCATGCGGCAGGCGGTCGAGATATTCAGGACGAATTCCCACTTGTCGCGCCAAATCTTCAGCAAGCATACGGCGCTCACGTTCTGCAGGACGTTTTTGGATCCACACCGGTTCGGTGATAATCCGCCATACCGGTAAGCGCGGATCCAGCGATGAAAGGGGATCCTGAAAGACCATTTGCATACCGGTATGCTGCTTGTCACCACGGCGCGCATAGTTGCCCTGACTGGGTTTCAGCATCCCCATCAGCAGTTGCGCCAGCGTACTCTTTCCACAGCCGGACTCGCCAACAATCCCCAGCGTTTCCCCCTGACGGATCTCTAAATCCAGACCATTGAGGGCATGCACCCGTTCCGTTACCTTGCCAAGCCAGTTTTTACGCGCAGGGAAGTTGACATGAACATTCTGCAGCGCCAGTAAAAAATCAGACATGTGTTGTCTCCAGTTGCGGATACCAGCAGGCAGATTGTTGATCCCCGCCTCCCTGACTGCGTAACGCAGGTGTTTCTTCACAACGGGGGCCAGCGGCAAAGCAGCGCTCGCGAAACGCGCATCCCGTCGGTAAGCAGGTTAAGTTCGGCACGGTGCCGGGAATGGCGGGCAGCAATGCGCGCGGCTCGCCGTGTTCCGGCGCGCATTTCAGCAGACCAATGGAATAGGGATGCGTCGGGCGTTGAATAACGGTTTGCGTTGGGCCACTCTCAATCACGCTTCCGGCATACATGACGTACAACCGGTCGCATAACTGTGAAACCACCGCCATATCATGGCTGATAAATAACACGGCTGTCCCGCTAGCTCGCGCTTTTAACTTCAGCAAACGCAGCACCTGCAGTTGCACCGTGACGTCCAGAGCGGTGGTCGGTTCATCGGCAATGATAAGCTCCGGTTCACACGAAAAGGCCAGCGCTATCATTACGCGCTGGCGCATCCCGCCGGAAAGCTCAAACGGGAAACGCTTCATGACTTCCGCCGCATCCGGGATTTGCATCTCCTGGAGTAAAGCGATGGCTTTCTGACGGGCATCCGTGCGGCTTAACGCCTGATGATGGCGGATAACCTCCACCATTTGCTGACCGATGCGTCGGGTCGGATTCAGCGCCGTCATGGGTTCCTGAAAGATCATCGCTACGCGTGCGCCGCGCCATTGGCGCATTTGCTTCTCGCTGGCATTGAGCACATCTTCCCCCAGCAGCGAAACGCGTCCCTGGTGGATATGATAACTGCCTTCCGGCAGCAGACGCATGGTGAGCATGGCCGTCACGGACTTACCAGAACCGGACTCGCCAACCACCCCAACGATTTCTCCGCGGTTGATATGCAGCGATACATGGTTAAGCGCATGCACGTCAGCTTTATAGCCGGGAAAACTCAAATGCAAATCTTCGATTTCCAGCACGGGTTGTGTCATGACTGTTTTCCTCCGGCTTTCGGGTCAAGCAGATCGCGAATACCATCACCAAAGAGATTAAAGCCCACGGCGGTAATCAGAATGGCGGCGCCGGGGAAAGCGCAATACCACCACTGATCAAGCACATAGTTACGGCCTATTGCGACCATCGCTCCCCATTCAGCGCTGGGCTGCTGTGCGCCCAGACCGATAAATCCGAGCGTAGCGGCCATCAGGATCGCACTGCCGATATCCAGCGACGCTTGCACAATTAGCGGGGGCAGAGAGTTACGTAAAATGTGCCAGCTAATCAGATGCCAGCGTGATGCGCCGTAGGTCCGCGCCGCCTGCACATAGGTAAACTGGCGCACTACTAACGTTTGACCGCGTGCGAGGCGCACATAAAACGGAATACGTACGATAGCAATCGCCAGCATGGCGTTAAACAGGCTTGGACCCAACGCGGCGGCCAGCGCCATCGTCAGCACCAGCGAGGGAATGGACAGCATAATGTCCATTATTCGCATAATAATTGCATCGGCGCGTCCGCCCATGACGCCAGACAAACAGCCCAGCAGCGAACCCAATCCCCCGGCGATACCCACCACGACCAGCCCCGCAACGACCGATTGTTGGCTACCCACCAGAACGCGGCTGAACAGATCGCGGCCGACTTCATCGGTACCAAACCAGTGAGCGGCTGACGGGGGCAGCAGGCGCGCACTCAAATTGATGGCATTAGGGTCGTGAGGGGTTATCCACGGCGACAGCACCATCAGCAGCAGTATCACCACAATGATGACCCCGCCAACCAGCGTCAGCGGGCTGCTTTTCATCATCCAGAACAGTTTAGCCCAGTCTGTGCGACGGCGTGTTGTCTGAGGCGCGGCTGGCGTTTCTTGTGTGAGCATCATTGTGCGTCTCCGCGTCCAATTCGTGGATCGATCCACAAGTAGAGTAAATCCACCACCAGGTTAACCAGCACATAGGCGAAAGAGACCACCACGGCAAATCCCATTACCGCCGGGAAGTCGAGCGCCTGAATCGACGTCACCACCCAGGCACCCATTCCCGGCCAGGCGAAGACCGTTTCAGTCAGCACCGCACCGTAGAGCAGATCGCCCAATGCCAGGCCGAGAACGGTTATCGAGGGGATAAGCGCATTTGGCAACGCGTAACACAACACGATGTACCAGCCCGGCAACCCGCTGGCGCGAGCGGTGCGAATGTAATCTTCACTCAGTTGCTCCAGCATGGCGGAGCGAATCTGACGGGCAACGATCCCCAGGTGCACAAAGGCCAGCGTCAGCGATGGCAGGATCAGGTGCTGAAGCGCATTGAAAAAGACTTCGCCATTGCCTTCCAGCAGTGCATCAATCAGATAGAACCCGGTGACGTGAGTTGGCGGATCCAGCCAGTCGTCTAAACGTCCACCGCCGGGTAAAATTTGCAGATGACCATAAAACAGCACGATAACCCCCAGCTCCAGCCAGAATGCTGGCGTGGAGATACCGGTGATCGCCATCAGACGAACGAGGTGATCAAGCCAGCGGTTGCGCCAGACCGCAGATAAAATGCCCAAAGGAATACCGATAACCAGCGCCAGCAACAAGGAGCAGAAAGCCAGCTCAAGGGTGGCGGGGAAGAAGATGCGCAGCTCATCCAGCACCGGACGTCCGGTGCGAATAGAAGTGCCTAAATCACCGTGAAAAATGTCGCTGACATAGCGAAAAAACTGGATATACAGCGGCTGGTTCAGCCCCAACTGTTGGCGAATATTTTCGACAATTTCATCACTGGCGCGATCGCCCGCCAATAGCCGCGCGGGGTCGCCAGGTATCAGGTGCGAAATAATAAAAGTGATTACGCAAACACCGATAACCACCAGAATAAGTCCCCAGCATCGCTGGCGTAAAATGCTCCAGAACGTCATTAGCTTCCCCTTGCGGAGCCAGAGCGGCTCCGCATTAACGTGGCTTATTTACTCATGGTGGAGATATTGAAGACCTGTTCCAGCATGGGGTTGAATACAAATCCTTTGACGTCTTTGTTCATCGCCAACTGATAGTTTTTCTGGAATAAATAGACGTAGGCGGCTTCATCAATCACGATAGTTTGCGCCTGCTGGTAGTCATTGGTTCTGGCAACCTGATCGGTCGTGGCCAGCGCGCTACGCAGTAGCTTATCGACCTCACCGTTTTCATAGAACGAACGGTTACCCGGCAAGCCTTTCTTATCTGACTCAAACCAGTAGTTCATAAACATGTACGGATCGGCGAAATCAGGGCTCCAGTTGCCAATGGCAATGTCGTAATCTCCTTTGCCCACGCGGTCACGCATGGTGGCGTTCGCCAGTTTTTCCAGCTTCACCTTAATGCCCAGTTTGCCAAGGCTTGCCTGGGTCGCGAGCGCGATAGGTTCCCAGTTAGGGTCATTATCCGAGTACAGGAAGCTCAGGCTGTCAGGTTTGGAGGCAACTTTGTCCCACGCCGCTTTCGCTTTAGCTTCATCGAAACTGTACTGCATGGCCTTGTCGTCAAAACCCCACATGCCTTCAGGGATCGGACCCCGCATTTGCTTACCGTTGCCGCTCAGGATCCCGTTTACCATGCCTTTATAATCGGTGGCCCACGAGATGGCGCGGCGTAAATCCACCTGATTGAGCGGCGCTTTACTGTTATTCAGATACAGATAGGTCACGCGCAACGAGGGATAATCCGCCACGTTAACTTTGCCTTCCTGTTTTAAGGCGGCAAGCTGGTCAACCGGAAGCGCATCAGCAATGTCGATATCACCCCGCGACAATTGCAGACGGCGAGAGGCGCTTTCACCGATGATTTTTACCGAAACCCGCTTAAACGCCGGTTTTGCACCGGCATAATATGGGTTAGGAACCAGCACCAACTGCTGTCCCTTTTGCCAGCTTTTGAGCATGAAGGGACCGGAGCCTGCCGTGTTCTGCGCCAGGAATCCGCGGGCATCGTCTGCGGCATGCTCTTTTAAGACGGCCGGGTTAATAATTGAAGCCCCGTCATTGGCCAGCGTATACAGGAACGGCGCAAATGGCTGGCTGAGGGTAAACTTCACCGTATTGTTATCGATAGCCTCGACCTTCAGATCTTTCGGGAACGCTTCTGCAGGCCCCTGGCCGATTTTGAGCAGGCGTTCAAAAGATTGCTTTACCGCATCAGCCGTCACCGGCGTTCCGTCGGCGAATTTGGCATCGTTTTTCAGGATAAACGTCCACTCTTTCTGGTCGTCAGAGGCCTTCCAGCCGCTGGCCAAATCGCCTTCAACTTCCGTGGAGCCTTTACCGCCATCCGTTTTGTACTGAACCAGCCGCTGATAAGAGGGATAGGTGACCGTCCAGTCGTTGTTATCGATGGTCACGGCGGGATCGAGCGTCTGCGGATCGGCAGCTTTGCCGATCACCAGCATATCTTTGGGAACGGCGGCCTGCGCAGCGGGCAGGGCAAACGCCAGCGCAACGGCTATCAGAGCGGGGCGAAAAAACGCGTTTAACGCAAGTGTAGTCTTCATAACCAGGCTCCAGAATTAAAGGGAATGTTGTGTTGTTATGGGTGTGACAGTGTAACAATCTATCTGATCGTCAAGCAGCGGATAGCGGGCGGCATCAGGTAATTCAAAATGCCACCACTCGCTGGTGATACCGACAAAACCGCCGCCGAACATAATGGCATTGAGCAGCAGGCGGTTGCGCTGCGCAGCCGGAGGAACAGAAGGGTGCCAGGCATGGGAACGGTCGTGCATCTCATCAAAGCCCGCGCCCATATCGAGAAGATTGCCACGATCGTCCATTAGCGTAACGTCAATGGCCGTCCCGCGGCTGTGATTGGATCCTATCGCCACATCAACAACATACTGAGGATCTGGACACGCATTCCACAGTACCGCCTGCGCCTGCTGCGGGCGATACGCGTCGTATACCACAAGTTTCAGGCCCGCCAGTTGCGCAATACTGATGCTTTTCGCCAGCGCAGTGACCGCCTCGGTGTGCAACAGGCAACGAGCTTCCCGGTAGATAGGGGCGCCGGTAATGTTGTCTGCCGTAGCGTATTTAAGATCGATATGCAGCGACGGGAATATCACCGACAGATCGACCAGTTCTGGGGTTTCTGACATAGCACGTTTCCTGTTTATTGTTCGAATTGACCAAATTGTTGTTGTAACTGGCGATTGGTTTGCAGGCGTTCTGCGAGGGAGTCACCCAGTTGTGCCACCACCGCAGAGAGTAATAAGTTGAACAGACAGCTCACCGGAGCCAGTGAGTCCCAGAAATGTCCGGTGTCAGTTTTCACCTGAAGTAAGTCAATGGAATAGTCTCTGGCCCACGGGCACCACACATCGGTGATTAACGCCAGCGGAATGCAGCGTTCTGTGGCAACGCGGCAATATTGTCGCGAGATAGCGGAATAGGCGCGCATATCGGTGATCACCACGTAAGGCTGGGTGAATCCGGAATTCAGCGACTCGACCCAACTGCCGGAAAGCCCTTCGGAGTAGCTGACTTTAGGCCGCAGGTATTCCAGGTGACTGAAAAAGGCGTTAGCGATCCCGCGGGTGGACTGGATCCCAAGGATATACACGGCTTCCGCATGCGCCAGCCGCTGCGCTATGCGTAAAAACGTTTCGCCTTGCGCGAGTTGATAGACATAGGTAATGGCGTCGATTTCCAGTAACAGCGACTGCTGCGCGCGATCTGGCAGGCTTTGTTGCTGGTGCCAGGAGTCCAGCCGCTCGTTCATCCCCCAGGGTTGATAGGCGACGACGGGTAGCTCCCGCAGGCTGGCTTTTGCATCTTCCAGATTGCGAAAGCCCAGTTTACGCAGATAGCGTCCAACGGTAATGCCGCTGGTTCCGGTCGCTTTAGCAATACCATCCGCGGTTTCAAAAGGGATCTGCACAGCATGGGCTAACAGCCACCCGGCCACGCGCTTTTCGCTGGGCGTCAGTTGGCTAAAGGTCTGCTCTATGCGGGTAAATAACTCCGGTTTCGCTGTCATTACCTTCTCGCTGTTAATTGTTTGTCAGAGTACGGTTCACTGTTAGCAAATTAACAATGCAGGACGCGTGCCATGTTGGTAACAGCGGCACGCTGACCATTTTTGTTAAAAATCAGCCCATATCCGTTAACTAATGATCAACATTTGTGCAGCGTAGTTCAGTTTTGGTGCAGCGACAGGGGAAGAGGGGTATGAATCTGCTGATTTCGTCGGAACGATCACATTGTGGCCACGTTTTACGCCCAGACATCAGAATCAGTAATGTGAAATATAAATTTCAGCCATATCAATGGTGGCAATCTTTATTCTTATGACGTTAGGGGTATTATTTTTTGCGAACTACATTAACGGTTTGAAGCGCAAGTGTAGATATTATTTATATTATAAATGGAGTACTACAATGAATAAATTCTCCCTTTCTACAGCAGGTATTCTGGTCGCAGCGCTGTTAACCAGTGTCAGCGTCAATGCAGCAACTGATAACGCTAAAACTGAAGTGACTCCAAAAGGCATGAATTGCCAGGAGTTTATTGATTTGAACCCGCAAACTATGGCCCCGGTGGCTTTCTGGGTGCTCAATGAAGATGAAGATTTCAAGGGTGGCGATTACGTAGACTATAACGAAACCGTGACGACTGCAGTTCCTCTGACCGTTGAACTTTGTAAAAAACATCCGCAGAGCGAATTAAGCAAAATAAAAGACGAAATCAAAAAAGAATTATCCAAATAAGATTAAGTCATTATTAAAACCCAGCCAAAGTGCTGGGTTTTGCTATTTGTGACAATGTCACCTATTTATTTTGTGATACTTAAGAAAACTTTATAAAGATATAAACGCCTGTGCCGATACTGGATAAAAGTTAGCCTTTTGCAGAAGGAGTTTGTATGGCCTGGTATCCTACTCGTATTTCAACGCGTTTAACCATCGGCGGCATTCTGCTGCTTGCAGTCACGACCCTTGTTATTGTGGTGATTATGCTCTGGCGTGGTCAACCGCGCGTCGTTGAAATCAACACCGCCCTGATCGAAGAAACAGGGCAAGGTTTAACCCGCCAGTTGAGTACCGTATTGTCCCGAATTGAAGGTGAGACCGTCAGCTTGTCACGACTGGCTGAGGTGCTGCCAAATGATGAATCTCTTTACCAAAGCGTCGTTCCGCATCTGATTGGTGAAGATAAAGATTCGATTATTACCGGCGGCGGCATCTGGCCAGAACCAGACGCTTTCACCGCAGGTGTGGAGAAAAGAAGCTTTTTCTGGGCGCGTAATGCTGAAGGTAAACTGGTGTATTCCAACGACTATAACGTCGAAGGGTCAAGCGGATACCACAATGAAAACTGGTATCAGCATGCTAAAGGGCATTCACAAAACAGTTGCCTATGGTCTGATGTCTACCAGGACGCCAGTTCAGGCGTCAACATGGTAACGTGCAGCGTACCTTATCAACTGGCGGGCAAGTTTGCCGGTGTCGCCACCACCGATATTCGCCTGGATAACGTCGCCACTTTCATGCAGCAGCAGGGAAACAGCACCGGTGGTTACGCGTTTGTGGTGGACAAGCAGGGACAAATCCTCTATTTCCCGCAGGCCGATCTGGCGAAATATAAAACCATTAACGATCTGGCGCAAAGCGCGCAATGGCTTATCCCGGTGGAAAACGGTCTGAAATCTCTGCGCCCAGCGGACGGGGTGAAAACGCTTACGCTTGCAAATGATAACGTCCTGAATTCGGCTTCACGGGTGATGCTGTTCCCGATGGCGGATACCGGTTGGGTTGTTGGTCTTGCGACGCCTGAATCGCGTATCGTCGGCCTTGCCAAAGTGATGATGCAGGACGTGCTGGAAGTGTTGATCCCGATCATGACCCTGTTGCTGGTGGGATCCTGGCTGGTGGTTCGCCGACTGATTTCACGTCTCGATGACACCCGTCAGGCTCTCGATGACATTGCGCAGGGAGAAGGCGATCTTACCCGTCGCCTGGATGTGCGTGGCAAAGATGAGATTTCTGCTATCGCCGAAGCGTTTAACCTGTTCGTCGATAAAATCTCAGCCATCCTGATCACTGTCAGAAGCAGTAGCGTAGTGGTGGCGAATAACGCTGTCAGCCTGGCAGACAGTAATATGGAACTTTCATCTCGCGTGACGCAACAGGCCGCTGCGCTGGAAGAGAGTTCGGCGGCAATGGAACAGTTAAATGCGACCGTTCATCAAAATGCCAGTAATACACAACTGGCGGATGAACTCTCCGATAGCACCGCGCAAACAGCCAACCGCTGCGGCGATGTTATGCAGGGTGTTATCTCTACAATGGATAACGTCAGTGCCTCATCCGGCAGAATGGTGGAAATTGTCGCGGTTATCGACAGCATTGCGTTCCAGACCAATATTCTCGCCCTGAATGCTGCGGTTGAAGCCGCCAGAGCAGGTGATGCCGGGAGAGGGTTTGCCGTTGTGGCCTCCGAGGTGCGTACGCTGGCCCAGCGCAGCGCCACCGCCGCGCAGGAAATAAAAGCATTGATCGATGAATCCGTTTCTCATGTAGGTAGCGGAAGTCAGCAAATTCACAATGCGGGCGAACGTCTGGGAGAACTGGTCAGTAATGTACGTCAGGTACGTCAGTTAATGGGGGAAATACGCGTTGCGGGTGAAGAACAACGCAAGGGCGTTTCCGAAGTTACGCTGGCTGTTACCGAAATGGACAGCACCGTTCAGCAAAACGCCTCGTTAATAGATGATGCTGCCGCGCGAACGCAGGCGCTGAAAGAGGAGGCGGAACAGCTGGCGATGCTGGTCTCATCATTCAGATTGCCTGAGCCTTCAGTTGCCTGATGAATCGGTTAAGAGCGTCCGTATAACCGGACGCTCTTGCGTTATAAATCCAATACGGACGACCATTAACGCCCCCAACGACTGCGAATATAGGTCACGGCTTCCTGCGTTTGCGGCTGATTAAGGTAATCTTCGCGAAACAAAATTGTGCCGTTAATGTGCGGTTCAGACTCGTTCAGATCGAGCTGTTTTTTCAGCTCCGGCACACCGCCTTTGACCGTCCAGTCAGGTTCTTTTCGCGACGGCTCACCGACTTTGTACAACGCCACCCCAATATACAGGCGGGTGTTGGTTGATTTGACGACATCTGCCCACCATTTCGCCAACACATCGTAACGCGCCGCATCGCGGGCAAAAGGCCAGTACAGCTGCGGGGCGATGTAGTCCAGCAAGCCTTGTTGCACCCAGCGGCGGGTGTCCGCATACGATTCATCATAGGCTGCCGCGCCGCGCGTGTCGGAGCCCGCCGGATCGTGCGAACGGTTGCGCCACACGCCCGCAGGGCTGACGCCAAATTCAACTTCAGGTTTGAGTTTCTTGATGGTTCGTGAAACCTGAGCGATCAGGCGTTGCGTGTTATCGCGCCGCCAGTCAGCTTTGGAGACAAATCCCTGGCCGTATCTTCTGAAGGTCTGGCTGTCGTTGAGCGCAGAGCCGGGAGACTCGGTATAGAAGTAATCATCGAATTGCACGCCGTCAACCGGGTAATTCTCAACCACTTCAGCCACGATGCTGGTTATCCAGTCACGCACTTCGGGAATACCGGGATCTAACACAAAACGCTCGCCCGAGGTACGGATCCAGTCTCGATGCAGGACATAAACGCTGGAAGGCGTCTGTGACAGCGTGTTGTTTAATTCGGTAACCGTTGCCGGTTTAGTGTTCACGGACACGCGGTAGGGGTTAAACCAGGCATGGACTTTCATTCCGCGTTTATGCGCTTCATCGAGCATAAACCGTAACGGATCGTAACCCGGATCCTGACCAATCTTACCGGTCAGGGTATCTGACCACGGCAAGATTGTAGAATGCCACAACGCAGTGGCATCGGGCTTCACCTGGAAAAAAACGGTGTTAATACCAAGACGTTTCAGGTTATCCAGCTTGTCAGTCAGCGCCTTTTGCTGCTGGCTGATACGAACGGCAGGCGAGCTGATGTTGACGGATGAAATCGGCGGCCAGTCAAGACGCGAAACCGTTGCCAGCCAGATACCGCGTACCGGCTCCTTGCTCTGCTGCGGTTTGCCCACCGGGGGCAGTGGGGTGATTTTTGAACCGGGCGGCTGTGAAGAACAACTGCCAAGTAGCAACATACTGCCTACGAGCAGCGCAAACCATTTCATGTTGGTTCGCGGCAGCCTGGCTCGGGAACGGGCGAGAATAGTCGCCAGTTTTTTCTGATAATTTGCTGAAATAAAACCGGATGCTGACATCAGATTTTGCTCTTAATTCTTCTTGTTTCGGCTGTTAGCCCAGGGATCGAACGCCGGTTCGGTGGTGTTATTTGAGGCAAGGTCATGCAGTGAATCCAGGTACAGCGCTTCAACTTCTGCCCGCGCCCACGGCGTGCGGCGCAGAAACTTCAGACTGGATTTAACGCTCGGCTCATTTTTAAAGCAGTTGATATTAATGCGTTGCGCCAGCTCAGCCCAACCATAACGATCAACCAGTGCATTGACCTGCATTTCAAGCGTTACGCCATGTAAAGGGTCTTTAGAAATATGAGCATTCATATGAAGTCCAGTTCAGTGGTTCCAGATTTTGTCAGTAGTGCAACGGGAAGAAGGTTACAAGAAAGCGGGGCGACCAGCAATGGCATCTGTTCCTCAGGCTTTCATGATTAAGAAGTAAACATCAGCCAAACATTGCTGAAGAAAAGATCTGGATTAGATGCGTTCATTAATCTTAAGTGGGTATTTATACCTGGATTGTTACTCCAGTTTCTCTTTATTTATGTATTATCGCTGTCATTCGACTATTAAAATAAAAAAACAAAAGATCTAAAAAAAGCGAAAATAACATATCCATAATGTTAACTATTGATAAAATTAAAGTAACATTTAGTAAAACATGGATATTTTGTTTTTCATGGACGAGAGTTTACATATCATGATATAATATCGCGGAAAAATTTGCAGGTTATTAATCTGCGTGTAATGTAAATGAATTTCTGAGGAGACTATTCCAGTGGGACGTAAATGGGCAAATATTGTTGCTAAAAAAACTGCTAAAGACGGTGCAACGTCTAATATATATGCAAAATTCGGTGTGGAAATCTATGCTGCTGCCAAACAAGGTGAACCAGACCCAGAATCAAACTCAGCTTTAAAATTCGTTATTGAACGTGCGAAACAAGCACAGGTTCCTAAACACGTTATTGATAAAGCAATTGATAAAGCCAAAGGCGGCAGCGATGAAACGTTCGTGCAAGGGCGTTACGAAGGCTTTGGTCCAAGTGGTTCACTGATTATCGCTGAAACATTGACGTCAAATGTTAACCGTACGATTGCTAATGTCCGCTCAATTTTCAATAAAAAAGGCGGGAATATCGGAGCAGCAGGTGCTGTCAGCTATATGTTTGACAATACCGGGGTGATTGTATTTGCAGGAACAGATCCTGACCATATTTTTGAAATTTTGCTTAATGCTGATGTAGATGTTCGCGATGTAACCGAAGAAGAGGGAAACATCGTTATTTATACTGAATCTACAGACCTTCATAAAGGAATTGCAGCCCTGAAAGCCGCAGGGATTACTGAATTCTCAACAACAGAATTAGAAATGATTGCTCAATCAGAAGTTGAACTTTCACCAGAAGATTTAGAAATCTTTGCAGGACTCGTTGATGCCCTTGAAGATGACGATGATGTTCAAAAAGTCTATCACAACGTTGCAAACCTCTAATTATAAATAAAGGAATCTGTTATTGCGGCAGATCTTTAACTTATAAAGTTGTTACAAAAATATCTAGCCCGATACATTGATTATAAAAAAAGAAAAAATTTACGGTAGAAAATCAAAGTGACTGTCTGCTTTTGCTCAAGGCAGACAGTCATGTCCTGCAGTTTTCAGTCAGGATTAGCAGGGGGAGCTTTTCCAGGAATGAAAAAAACCGTTTCCTGGCTTCCTGACTCGAAGGCGACAACAGCTCTGACCTTATCGTTTTTCATCACTGTGTACCAACCGGAACCGCCAAACTGAGAATGGCTAAAGAGGGATCTGCATTCGGGGTCATCTGACGAAAACTTTTTACCGTAGCAGATAAGGGAAGGGTAAGGATTTGATGGAACGGCGTCAGCTAAGGGGTATGAACTAAGCATTCATCAAATACCAAATTGCATTTAACTATTCTGGGTTTGAGGGAAATACATAATTTAATTTATAATAAAAAACTTTGCAACCCACTGTAATTAAATAATTTTTTCTCATCGAGCAATCAAAGCATGCACTTATGAACTAAGTTTTGGTTCATAACTGTGCAAGTAGCTGAACACAAATCATACGAATTTTCTACCATTGCTTCATGAACTGGTTTTTCTGATTTTGTGATGAACATCAGGTTTTAGTATTCAGTTATTATACCTTTTAGTTGGTAACCGAATGCGTACTGAAAAATCCAATAAAATTCCTTAAATATGCGAGCGTGATAATGGCACTGACCCCGGCTCAAATACGCTACCTCAATCAATGTGAACCAGGCGAACCTGTGTCACATGCATTGTCCGAGCTACTATTCAATGATCATGATCTACTCAGTATTGATGCTAACGAACGGTCCATTACCTTTCGCTTTGCGATGTACCTCCAGCTATCTTTCCCCGGTTGGAATGTAGATTGCGAATATAACCGGGATGGTGTAGAACCTAAACGGCTCAGACATTTGGAGCTTTATCCAGACAGCGAAGACGTTGAAGCAAAGACAGTATTTCCTGATGTGATCGTGCATCGGCGAGGTACACAACAGAATCATCTGGTCTTAGAATTTAAAAAATCAACGAGTCGCGTCGATAGACGAATCGATCTACTGAAACTTCAAGGTTATAAGCAGCAGCTTGGCTACGATCACGCTTTGTTTGTGGAGGTCGGTACTGAGGGACAATCGATTATCACGGCGCTCGAGTGGGTCTGAAAGGTGATAAAAAGGTAATTTATGATACGTATTCCATTATTCAACTCTCAGCACCTTGAGGCCGCTTGTCGCGTTCTTGCTGATACCGAACGTGGCTTGAGTGGGGCGCAGATCGAGCGACTCCTACAAGAAATCAAAGTTGCCGACACATCGCCAAGCATGACAAAATGGAAACGGCTGTATAATGCGCTCGTAGGTGCGCAGAACCAATATCAGGTCGGCAACCATCTCATAATGTTCATTAACCGTGCGATGAATCCGGTAAATTACGCTCGTGATCCAGCAGTATTTACCTGGAGGCGTGATGAACTCAATGTTGTCCTAGCTTTTTCCGGCTTTTATGTCCGCGAAGATGGTAAGGTCACGAACGCTACTAAAGCAACAACACTCGATTCAGCCAGAGCCCGCGCCGGGCGACTTAAGGCTGCACTCGAAAACCGTGCTGTGCATGCAGAAGTTTTGAACTATTGTCGTGCAGAACTTCTGGACGAAAACTATTTTCATGCCGTCTTCGAGGCGACGAAAGGGGTTGCGGAACGTATTCGTCAGTTGTCTGGGTTGAGCGGCGATGGTGCTGACTTGGTGAACAAGGCATTTACCGGACAACAACCAGTTCTGACCTTGGGACCGCTCACTACCGACTCAGAAAAGAGTGAACAAAAAGGTTTTGCGAACCTACTCATTGGTCTATTCGGCGCTGTGCGCAATCCACTGGCCCATTCGCCTAAGAAGAATTGGCCCATGTCTGAATTGGATGCGCTGGACATCCTTACGTTGGTTTCGCTTATTCATCGCAAGCTGGATGGCACACAGAAAAAAATATAGCCATATTATTGGGGAGTTGCATGAGCTACGCGGACTGGCGAGTTTATCAGGAGGCCACAGCTGAAGTATTTCGACGTCTTGGATGTAATGCTTTGGTTGATTATCGAGCCAAAGGTGTTCGAGCGCCCCATGATATTGACGTCTACGCGACCTTCCTTCGATCGGGTATCCTCTGTACTTGGGTAATCGAATGCAAATTGTGGAAAACTCGCGTTCCTAAGGAAAAGGTGCTTGCTCTCAAGAGCCTCATTGATGACCTTGGTGCCGATCGAGGAATCATGGTCAGTGAGGTTGGTTTCCAACCTGGAGCACAGGATGCGGCACGAGGGTCGAACATCACTCTGGTCATATCCTTGGATGATTTTGCCAAGACTGCACAGGCAGCAACATCAGAAGCCTCTCTTATTCTAGGGAAGGTGCGAACAAGTTCCTGATATGAGATCATCATATTCATCCGGAGCGCATCCCAGAGGGACATCATGAGCCATCAACTCACCTTCGCCGATAGTGAATTCAGCACTAAGCGCCGTCAGACCCGAAAAGAGATTTTCCTCTCCCGCATGGAGCAGATTCTGCCATGGCAAAACATGGTGGAAGTCATCGAGCCGTTTTATCCCAAGGCGGGCAATGGCCGACGGCCCTATCCGCTGGAGACCATGCTGCGTATTCACTGCATGCAGCATTGGTACAACCTGAGCGACGGTGCCATGGAAGATGCCCTGTACGAAATCGCCTCCATGCGCCTGTTTGCCCGATTATCCCTGGATAGCGCCCTGCCGGATCGCACCACCATCATGAATTTCCGCCACCTGCTCGAGCAGCATCAACTGGCCCGTCAATTGTTCAAGACCATCAATCGCTGGCTGGCCGAAGCAGGCGTCATGATGACCCAAGGCACTTTGGTGGATGCCACCATCATTGAGGCACCCAGCTCTACCAAGAACAAAGAGCAGCAACGCGATCCGGAGATGCATCAGACCAAGAAAGGCAATCAGTGGCACTTTGGCATGAAGGCCCACATTGGTGTCGATGCCAAGAGTGGCCTGACCCACAGCCTGGTCACCACCGCGGCCAACGAGCATGACCTCAATCAGCCGGGTAATCTGCTTCATGGAGAGGAGCAATTTGTCTCAGCCGATGCCGGCTACCAAGGAGCGCCACAGCGCGAGGAGCTGGCCGAGGTGGATGTGGACTGGCTGATCGCCGAGCGTCCCGGCAGGGTAAAAACCTTGAAGCAGCATCCGCGCAAGAACAAAACGGCCATCAACATCGAATACATGAAAGCCAGCATCCGTGCCAGGGTGGAGCACCCGTTTCGCATCATCAAGCGGCAGTTCGGCTTCGTGAAAGCCAGATACAAGGGGCTGCTGAAAAACGATAACCAACTGGCGATGTTATTCACCCTGGCCAACCTGTTTCGGGTGGACCAAATGATACGTCAGTGGGAGAGATCTCAGTAAAAACCGGAAATAACGCCAGAAATGGTGGAAAAAATAGCCTAAATAGGCTGATTCGATGTGTTTGCGGGAAAAAAATCGGCCCAGATCCGCGAAATTTTAATCAGCGAGTCAGCTTGGGAAGAAATGACCTGCTTATTCGCACCTTCCCTAAGCCTAACCCAAAACTCTTGGAGCACATTTGTCTCACTGAAAATGTAGATATTAAAGATGCGGTATATGTTGGTGACTCTATTACTAAAGATATATCAATGGCAAAGTCTATTGGAATGAAAGCTGTTTGGGCTCGCTATGGTCGTCAGTTTGCTCCCGAGCTATGGGAAATTTTAGTGAAAATAACACACTGGACTGATAAAGATGTTGAAAGAGAAGAGCAACTGAAGGAATCATTTTCAAGAGTTAAACCGGATTATTCAATTAATAGTTTTGCAGAAATTTTGGATCTGATGTGATTTTCATTATGGTTCCAAGATCTTAAAGGATTTTGGAACCACTTTATACTGGCTTTATTATCACAAAAGTGATTGGCCTGGCCCCCATTTTATAAGATATCTCAATTTTCGAAAGGCACCATAATCTGAATCGACACTTCTTAGTTTCAGGAGTATCTCCTACCAGTAAAATCGCAGCAAGGATTGATAGGGGCCTGAGAGATATTCATCCCTGATTTTGTGTAGCTCAACAGCCAGTCCAATGTATGGCACAGTTTAATTCACGTCACCGATTCTATATGTATAGGATTTCCTTACGATGAAAGTGTATCTTGTACAAGTTTCAGCTAGTTTCATCTACGGACACGGGGGTACCCAAAACAGAGGGAGGAGCAAAAAACGCATAAGACAATGATTTTTTTCGACAATCGTAAAAGTATTGGGAGATCACTGCCTATTAGGCTTACAAACTGTTAAAATTCCCATCAATTTTTCATTGACTGGGGCAGCGGACGAATTAACTGACGGTTATACCCGGGTCTCAGCATACGACTAAAACCTACATTTGCAGAAATGTTACACCCAACTTCCAAGGTGCAATCGCTCTACGAATGGTTGTTAGTGAAAAAAGGGTCATCGCATGAAGTCTAACCTTTTTCGAATTAAGGAGTAGGGTATGGTCCCGTTCTATGATTGGTGCGACTCGGCTGACATGCCATTAGGTAATCACCATGTTCGAGTCATGACGGGCCGGCCAGGAGATATTGCGACTGGCATTCAGATGACAGCTAGGGCTATCCCCGCCCACTACACTACAGAGGAGCGGATTGCCGCCGCGCTTGCGAAGTTAGGTAAGACAGCAGCTGCTCAAATGCTCAACGATCTCCTTCCGCAAACTGCGCATATTAGGTCGGGTGACCTTGGCGAGATCTATGCAACAGAATGGATTGATGCGTACAGCGGTTATCGAGCGCCTATCAAAAGACTGCGCTGGAAGGATCATCGAAATATGGCAATGCGCGGCGATGATGTCATCGGTATGCTTCTCGACGCTGAAACACAGCGACTCAGCTTCCTGAAAACAGAAGCTAAAAGCCGTATTAACCTGCGCGCTCAAACGCTTGAGGAGGCTCGGAGCGGCTTAGATAAGGATAGCGGCCTTCCCTCGTCGCATGCGTTATCTTTTATCTCGGCCAGACTTATGGAGATAGGCACCGATGCACCGCTCGTAGACGCAATCGACGAGGCACTCTACCGGCACGGTATCCCGCCCGAGAGCGTTAAACATCTACTCTTCACGTTTTCAGGTAACCCACCACAGACGCTCCTAACACAGGCGCTACAGGCCTATCCTGGCCCGATTGGACAATGGGGTGTCGGTTTGCATATCGACAACCATGCTGCTTTTGTCGGAGCCGTCTACGATCGAGTAATTGCCGATGCCAACAACCCCTGATGCTATCATTGCTGCTATAACGGACGCGGCGACGGTCGGCTTTCGCGGCAGGCTAATTGCACGAGGTCAGGCACGTGCAATGATCTGGCGTGACGGTGTTCTTCCTCCTGGTGCGCCGGATTTCTCGGCTCAACTCAGCTTCGATCTTCACAGTTACGCGTATGGTTTGCTTGGACTAGGTCTGCGCCTTTTAGAGTCAGATGGCGACCCGAATCAAGCACGGATCGCATTCGAACAGGCGGCGACAGCGCTTGAGTCGGTCATGGCCAACGGCAATCGCGAAGAAGCTGATCGCGATTTCCATTTTCTCCTTGCAGCTGCCAGTTATCACCTCGCGCACCTTTCTGCCCGGGCCTATTCCCTCCTCGCAATTGTGGCCGATGAAGCAAATTTCTCGCCGATCGAGCATGCGCTAACTCTGTTGATACGCCGAGATATCAATTCGCTGCGTACACGCGTATATACCTTTCGTCTCGATGGTCGTGGATCTGATGCGACCATTACGACATTCTTACAGCAGCATCTCACCGAGTCCATCGTTGCCGATGCGGCGGAACGAGATGGAAAGGACTTTCTTTTCGAAGGCCTGAATCTCGCACTGACAGATGTTTTCTTCGGTGCCTTTTCGATGTTCCTGCTCGCCCTAGATCGCGGTGAATATACTCTTCTCGAAAAAGCGATCGCCCAGCTTCGTGAAAACCTCGATATCTGCGGGGAGCTGAACCTTATACCGCAATGGTGGGTGCACCGGATTGCTATCCATCTGCTTAAAGATTTCTGGTCGAACACCTTCCACGAAAAAGTTCCGCTGCTTCCCGCTGGCGGCGTTGCCCCTTCGTGGCCTGTCCTTCGTGAACTCTTTATTGGCTTGCTCGCTCGACGCCCAAGGGCAGAGGTCGACTTGTGGCCGTCGCAGATTGAAGCGGCATCGCGAGCTGTCAACCAGACCGACAACCTCGTTGTTTCGTTGCCGACCAGCGCAGGTAAGACCCGCATCGCTGAATTGTCTATTCTGAGATGTTTAGCCGGTGGGAGGCGTGCCATTGTCGTGACCCCGCTTCGCGCTCTATCTGCGCAAACCGAAGCCACACTTCAGCGTACCTTCGGGCCACTCGGCAAGACCATTTCTGCCCTTTATGGCAGTATCGGAGTGTCCGGCTTCGACGAAGATGCCATCCGCGGGCGTGATATTGTTGTCGCAACCCCAGAGAAGCTCGATTTCGCCTTGAGGAACGATCCGTCACTGCTCGACGATGTGGGCTTGCTCGTTTTCGATGAGGGCCATATGATTGGTTCAGGTGAGCGCGAAGTTCGTTACGAGGTTCAGATTCAGCGCCTCTTACGTCGTAAGGACGCAGATCAACGCCGCATAGTCTGTCTATCGGCAATTCTTCCGGACGGAGATCAAATGGAAGACTTCTCGGCGTGGCTACGGCGCGATCAACCGGGAGGTCCCATTAAGAACGATTGGCGTCCGACGCGTTTGCGGTTCGGCGAGGTCACTTGGAATTCGCCGACAGCGCGCCTAAATCTTCGCGTTGGTGAGGAAAGGCCATTTGTGCCCAGATTTCTGACTGGTGCGGCACCGCCGCTGTTCGTACCACCGAAGAAGTGTCGCAACCGACTCTTTCCGGACAATCAGCAGGAGTTGAGCCTTGCAACCGCATGGCGTCTAGTCAGAGATGGTCAGACAGTGTTGATCTATTGCCCAGAGCGTCGCAGCGTCGAACCATTTGCCAAGGTCATCGTTGACTTGCACTCGCGCGGTGCACTCGAGTCTTTGCTAACAGTCGAATTGACCACTTTGCAGATCGCTATAGCACTCGGTGAGGAATGGCTTGGGACAGACAGCTATATTCTGAAATGCCTTCGGCTTGGTGTGGCTCTTCACCATGGTGCCTTGCCGACAGCTTATCGCAAGGAAATCGAGCGCCTTCTGCGAGAAGGTATACTCAAGGTCACGATCTCATCGCCGACTCTGGCGCAGGGACTCAATCTCTCGGCGACAGCGGTCGTCATGCACTCGCTCTACCGGCACGGTGAAATGATCAAGGTTTCGGAATTCAAGAATGTCATCGGCCGAGCAGGCCGTGCTTATATTGATGTAGAAGGCCTTGTTCTCTATCCCATCTTTGAAGATGTGAATAACAGGAAGCACAACAAATGGGTCAATCTGATAGAAGACCACGGTGCTCGTGAGATGGAAAGCGGGCTCATCCAGCTCATCTTCTCGCTGCTGAGCCGCATGCACTCTCACATTGGCGGTGATCTCGACCATTTGATCGACTATGTTGTCAATAATGCTGCTGCGTGGGTCTTCCCAGAGGTTGCCGGTGAAAAGGTTGATGAGCGAGAGCAGGCGCTGAAAGAGTGGGATCGCCATATGGCGACACTAGATACCGCCATTCTCAGTCTCATTGGTGAGGCCGATGTACCCGATGACCAGATCGAGACCGCTCTCGACAGTATTCTCCAATCTTCACTCTGGCAACGCCGCCTGCTGCGTGTTAACGACGAATCACGGGCTGCCTATCGCACCGCGCTGTTTACTCGGAGCCGTTATATCTGGGCGAATTCGACTGCCGTCACACGGCGTGGTTATTTTCTGGCTGGGCTTGGCCTTGAAGCTGGACGTGCGCTGGATGCAATTGCACCGGAGACGAACAATCTGCTCATGCAAGCTAATGCAGCCTTGGTTGTATCAGATCATGAGGCTGCAATCACTGCGATCACAGATATCGCCGAACGCGTGTTCACCTTTTATCCGTTTGAACCAGACACGCTCCCGGCGAATTGGCGTGAAATCCTCAGAGGTTGGCTGCTTGGGCATCCGTTGGCAATGATGATCGCCGGAGAGGAGGTAGACGCATTGCAATTTATTGAGGGCGGTCTGGGCTATCGTCTTCCTTGGGCTATGGAGGCGTTGCGGGTACGTGCCGCCGCCAACGGTGATACCGTTGGCATGCCAGCACTAGCGTTGGAAGATTATGAACTCGGCCTTGCTGTTCCAGCTGTCGAAACGGGGACGATGAACCGCTCAGCCTCAATACTGATCCAGGCGGGTTTTAATTCACGACAGGCGGCCATCAAAGCCGTCACCGATACGGCTGCTAACTTCACGAACGGGGCGGAATTGCGCGATTGGTTGCGTTCACCTGGTCTCGCTGTCTATTCGGCACAACCAAACTGGCCAACGGCCGAAGCTCGGACTATATGGCTCGAATTCATCCAGGAATTTGCTCCGTCAGACAACCTTTCTTGGGCGCGGCGAGATTATCTTGGAAACGTCAATTGGTTCGATGTTCCGGCGCCTTCCGGAACTCCAGTCGGTCTCTTTCATTGGAACGGACAACCGCTAGTGCTTGCACCAGATGGGCACGCGATTGGTCTGCTACAACACCCTCTTAACCTTAATCGGCGAGGACTTGTGCGAGCGACGGTCGCTATGAATAACGGCCAGATCAATCTGAGCTATCTCGGCCCTGATGATTTGTGGGTAGTTGCGAAGCCACATTAAGATATACTGCTATAAAGGAATTAGCTGGGGATCCCTGTGGTAGATCACTGTTTTCACCATATGTTCAAACACGTTAGGATTTAAATTTTAAACCACGCCACCCATAACCGCGCTATCATGCCATTTTGCGGCAACTGCTGGGATAATGCGGTGGCCGAATCGTTCTTCAGTTCGCTGAAAAAAGAACGGTTCAGGAAACACATATATATAACATGTGATATGGCCCGGGAGTATATCTTCGATTACATTGAAATGTTCTACAACTGGGCCCGACGCCACAGTCATCTCGGCGGCGTCAGTCCTGAGGCCTTCGAATAGGCCTCGTCGTGAAGACACAATTTATCTACGGGCGTGGGGGTAGCCCAATGGACCGAGAATTCTGAATACTGACGTGGCGGATAACAGCCATGTGGCGTTCCTTCGAAATTCACGAAAGTTGCATTTACATCGAAGTTACAGGAATTATGACACACACTTTCTGATTTAAATGTGATGCAATAGGTATCAAGGTTTGATTGAAGAAACATTTAGATGAGGTCCTAAAGCTTCTTCACCCATCGTTTTGCATACGCGCAACTATCACCAATCTTCACTCCTTGCCGGTAAATCAAACTCTTTTTCTACAAATTTTGAAGTTCTTGCATCCGTTAAAATAGGCGCAGAATTAAGGGACATCTCCACTCCTAAAATATTTAACACTTTGTAGAGTCGCTGAAAACTTGCCTTTGAAGGATTTGCCTCAAGACGAGCGTAAGTCTGCTGAGTCACACCCAATCTGGCAGATAATTCTCTTTGAGTTAATCCTTTCGATTTACGAAAACCAATTAAAAGCGGGCGTAACTGACTGAGAAGTTTAACTGGAAATGCAGTATCCATAAGTAGGTGACCATGTTGATTAGTTTAAAATATGTTCAATAATTGTAAAAAAACAGCCTGTAGGGAGTTTTTTTACTTTACAGCTTATAAGGTGTAATGATGAACTCGTTGTTTAATGAGTAGCAGTGCAGATTGAAAGGTTGCATATGGGGTCGGCTGGGATTATATTTATTACGGACTAGCATATAGTGGTACGTGCTGTTAATGATCATTTTTATGATGATTTATCAGTGCATGAGATGGAGAGGGCAAGGCTTTGCCCTCTCTTCTTCATGGTTCCATTTAGCTTCAAATAGTTATAAACACTCATTGCTTGGTGATGCTGCCAACTTACTGATTTAGTGTATGATGGTGTTTTTGAGGTGCTCCAGTGGCTTCTGTTTCTATCAGCTGTCCCTCCTGTTCAGCTACTGACGGGGTGGTGCGTAACGGCAAAAGCACTGCCGGACATCAGCGCTATCTCTGCTCTCACTGCCGTAAAACATGGCAACTGCAGTTCACTTACACCGCTTCTCAACCCGGTACGCACCAGAAAATCATTGATATGACCATGAATGGCGTTGGATGCCGGGCAACCGCCCGCATTATGGGCGTTGGCCTCAACACGATTTTCCGCCATTTAAAAAACTCAGGCCGCAGTCGGTAACCTCGCGCATACAGCCGGGCAGTGACGTCATCGTCTGCGCGGAAATGGACGAACAGTGGGGATACGTCGGGGCTAAATCGCGCCAGCGCTGGCTGTTTTACGCGTATGACAGGCTCCGGAAGACGGTTGTTGCGCACGTATTCGGTGAACGCACTATGGCGACGCTGGGGCGTCTTATGAGCCTGCTGTCACCCTTTGACGTGGTGATATGGATGACGGATGGCTGGCCACTGTATGAATCCCGCCTGAAGGGAAAGCTGCACGTAATCAGCAAGCGATATACGCAGCGAATTGAGCGGCATAACCTGAATCTGAGGCAGCACCTGGCACGGCTGGGACGGAAGTCGCTGTCGTTCTCAAAATCGGTGGAGCTGCATGACAAAGTCATCGGGCATTATCTGAACATAAAACACTATCAATAAGTTGGAGTCATTACCTATGTTATGTTTGACAAAAGTCAACATGTCTTTGATGGAATTGCTGATTGTTTTTTGTTTATTAATAGGCGCTAATCCATAAAACAGTCTCAATCAAGTTGTAAAAGAATGTATATTTAATTTCGAAATAGCATTCTTTGACGCCGACAGCCTCGACGAATTATTTCATTGAATTCGTTCCTGACGCCTTAAATATTGCGGCCTCCGGTCAGTCGAAGTTTCTATTAACAGTTGCACAAGTGAGCATCGCAAATCGCTTCTGACTTTTGTGCGTATTAACTGTTTGCTCATTGATACTTAATTCACTCTGACAAGGAAATGGCAATGAAAAAGGTTCTTCTCTCTGCTGCAATGGCAACTGCGTTTTTTGGTATGGCTGCGGCAAATGCTGCTGATACCAATGTAGGCGGCGGTCAGGTTAATTTCTTCGGTAAAGTTACCGACGTATCTTGTACTGTTTCCGTAAACGGCCAGGGCAGCGATGCGAACGTTTATCTGTCACCAGTGACTTTAACGGAAGTTAAAGCTGCCGCGGCGGATACCTATCTGAAACCGAAATCTTTCACCATCGATGTTTCTGACTGCCAGGCGGCTGATGGCACCAAACAGGATGATGTGAGCAAACTGGGTGTGAACTGGACCGGCGGTAACCTGCTGTCGGGCGCAACCGCTAAACAGCAGGGCTACCTGGCTAACACCGAAGCCGCCGGCGCGCAGAATATCCAGCTGGTTCTCTCCACCGATAACGCCACCGCGCTGACCAACAAAATCATCCCGGGCGACAGCACCCAGCCTAAAGCGGCCGGTGATGCCTCTGCCGTTCAGGATGGCGCGCGCTTCACTTACTACGTCGGCTATGCGACCAGCACCCCGACCACGGTTACCACCGGTGTGGTTAACAGCTACGCGACTTACGAAATTACTTATCAGTAATATCGACTGAGAGATAAAGCCGTCTCGCGCCGGGGCGGTCTATACCCGTCATACTTCGAATGGCACAGGCGTTGGCGACGTTTGCTCACCCCAGTCACTCTCTGGCCGCCTTTCTGCAATTCGAATTATTCAGGGTATACAACAATAATAAAGCGGCCACTGCTGCCGCTTATTTTTTTATTCTGAGGTCAGCATGAAGCGTATTGCCCTTTTTTTCTGTTTCATTTTTAGTTTTGCGGCCCATGCCAATAATATTATTGTTAACGGTACCCGCTTTATTTATCCAGGAAATGAAAAAGAAATAACGGTGCAGCTCTCTAACACCGCCGACCGTCCGGCGCTGGCGCAAGCCTGGCTGGATAACGGTAATGCCGACGCGACGCCGGATACCATTACGACCCCCTTTATTATCACGCCGCCTATTTCCCGCGTTGATGCGAAAAGCGGTCAAACCCTGCGTATTAAGCTCGGCAGTAATGCAGGGCTGGCTAAAGATAAAGAGACGCTGTGGTGGCTGAACCTTCTGGAAATACCGCCGGTTGAGGCCAGCCAGAAAAACGAAGGGCAAAATATTCTGCAGCTGGCGATTCGTTCGCGCTTTAAGTTTATTTATCGCCCTGCCGGGCTAGGCAATCGCGACGCTGCGGCAGAAAAACTGGCGCTCTCCGCTAACGGCAGCAGCCTGTCCGTCAGTAACCCAACGCCCTTTTATATCACCGTAAGCCGTATCTCCCGTAACGGCGGCAAAGCGCTCAACAGCAAAACGGTCATGTTTGCCCCGCAGTCCAGCCAGACCATCGCCCTCTCTTCAGCGGTGAGCAAAGGCGAGACCCTGACCGTTAACAACATTAATGATTATGGTGCAGATGTCGCAGTGAAAGTTACCGTCAAATAAGGGAAACGATCATGAAGCAGAGGTCAATCTGCCCGGGAAGATTAAGCACGGCTATTGCGGTTGCGCTGTGCTGCTTTCCGCCATTTTCCAGCGGACAGGAAAACCCGGGAACGATCTATCAATTTAACGATGGTTTTATCGTCGGCAGTCGCGAAAAGGTCGACCTGTCGCGCTTCTCGACCAGCGCTATCAGCGAGGGCGTCTACTCCCTTGATGTCTATACCAACGGCGAATGGAAAGGGCGCTACGACCTGAAAATCACCGCCGGTAAAGACGGCAAAATGGGCGTCTGCTATACCAAAGCGATGCTGATGCAGTATGGGATTTCGCCGGATAAATTAAATCCGCAGCTCAGCGAAAAAGAGGGCTTCTGCGGACGCCTGCAGGAGTGGCGTCACGAAGATAACGTCAAAGACACGCTGATTCAGTCCTCCCTGAGACTGGATATTGCCGTACCGCAAATCTACGAAGATCAGCGCCTGAAAAACTTTGTCAGCCCGCAATTCTGGGATAAAGGCGTTGCGGCGCTGAATTTAGGCTGGATGGCCAACGCCTGGAACAGCCATATCTCCTCGGCCAACGGTTCCGATAACAGCAGCGCGTATCTTGGCGTTAACGCGGGCCTGTCGTGGGACGGCTGGCTGCTCAAGCATATCGGTAATCTGAACTGGCAGCAGCAGCAGGGGAAAGCGCACTGGAACAGCAACCAGACCTATCTGCAGCGGCCGATTCCGCAGATTAACTCGATAGTCAGCGGCGGGCAGATTTTTACCAACGGCGAGTTCTTTGACACCATCGGCCTGCGCGGGGTTAACCTGGCGACCGATGACAATATGTTTCCCGACGGCATGCGCTCCTACGCCCCTGAAATTCGCGGCGTGGCGCAAAGCAACGCCCTGGTGACGGTGCGCCAGGGCAGCAATATTATCTATCAGACCACGGTGCCGCCGGGGCCGTTTACCCTGCAGGATGTCTATCCTTCCGGCTACGGTAGCGACCTTGAAGTGTCGGTTAAAGAGGGCGATGGTTCGGTCGAGGTATTCAGCGTACCTTACGCCTCGGTAGCGCAGCTGCTGCGTCCGGGGATGACCCGCTACGCGCTCTCCGCCGGTAAAGTCGACGATAGTTCGCTGCGTAATAAACCGATGCTCTACCAGGGAACCTGGCAGCATGGTTTAAATAACCTGTTTACCGGCTATACCGGCGTCACCGGATTTGATGACTATCAGGCGTTCCTGCTGGGGACCGGGATGAACACCGGCATCGGCGCGCTCTCCTTCGACGTGACTCACTCGCGGCTGAAGAGCGATACCCTTGACGAGCACGGTCAAAGCTATCGCGCCACCTTTAACCGCATGTTTACCGAAACCCAGACCAGCATCGTGCTGGCGGCGTATCGCTACTCCACCAATGGCTACTACAACCTGAACGACGCCCTCTACGCCGTCGATCAGGAGAAGAACTACAACAGCAACTACACCGTGTGGCGCCAGAAAAACGGGATGACCTTTACCGTCAACCAGAACCTGCCGGACGGCTGGGGCGGTTTTTATCTGAGCGGTCGGGTGGCGGATTACTGGAACCGTTCGGGGACGGAAAAGCAGTATCAGTTTAGTTACAACAACATGTACGGTCGGCTCTCGTGGTCGGTCAGCGCCCAGCGCGTCTATACCCCGGATAGTTCCGGCCACCGCCGCGACGATCGCGTGTCTCTCAACTTTAGCTACCCGCTGTGGTTCGGTGAAAACCGCACCGCTAACCTGACATCGAATACCGCGTTTAACAATTCGCGTTTCGCCAGCTCGCAGATTGGCGTCAACGGTTCGCTGGATAGCGAAAACAACCTTAACTACGGCGTGTCGACGACCACCGCCACTGGCGGCCAGCACGATGTGGCGCTGAACGGCAGTTACCGTACCCCGTGGACGACGCTGAACGGCAGCTATAGCCAGGGCGAAGGCTATCGCCAGAGCGGCGTGGGCGCCAGCGGGACGCTAATCGCGCATCAGCACGGCGTCGTATTCTCGCCGGAAACCGGCACTACTATGGCGCTGATCGAAGCGAAAGATGCCGCGGGCGCGATGTTGCCCGGTTCGCCGGGTACCCGCATCGACAGCAACGGCTACGCCATTCTGCCGTATCTGCGGCCTTACCGGATAAATTCCGTTGAAATTGACCCGAAAGGCAGCAATGACGATGTCGCCTTCGGCAGTACCGTGGCGCAGGTGGTGCCGTGGGAAGGGAGCGTGGTCAAGGTCTCCTTCGATACCACGCTGCAGAACAACATCACTCTGCGGGCGCGCCAGGCTAATGGCCTGCCGTTACCGTTTGCCGCCACGATATTCGGTCCGTCCGGGAAAGAGATCGGCGTGGTGGGGCAGGGCAGCATGATGTTTATCAGCGACGCCAGCGCGCCGAAGGCCACGGTTAAGTGGAGCGGCGGACAGTGCTCGGTGGAATTAAGTCAGGAAAAAACAAAGGAAACGCTATGTCGCTAATGAAAAAACTGACGCTTTTTATTGGCTTAATGGCGCTGGGGACAACGTCAGCATGGGCATCATGTTGGCAATCTAATAGTGCCTATGAAATTAATATGGCTATGGGGCGCGTGGTTGTTAGCCCGGACTTACCAGTAGGGAGTGTCATTGCAACTAAAACATGGACAATGCCGGATAATAATACGATTTATGTTACATGTGATAGAATTACTACTCTGAAATCAGATGCGAAAATTGTTGCTGCTGGTTTGGTTCAGGGGGCCAATAAAGTCTATTCAACTGCAATTCCTGGAATTGGTTTACGTTTCTCACGTAAAGGGGAGATCAGTATGATCTACCCTGATAGTTATACCACGACAGGTTCCTCCTTTAGACTCGCAGGTTCAACATTCACATTAGATATAATTAAGACCAGTACCACAACAGGGAGTGGAACCTTAGCCAGTGGGCCGTATACAGAGTACGGACCAGGATTTACAATCCTTAAAACCAGCCTTAATGCTGATGCCATTACAATTGTTTCACCTTCTTGTACCATTTTAGGTGGCAAAAATATGAATGTCGATATAGGCACGATTAAACGAGCTGATTTAAAAGGGGTGGGGACCTGGGCTGGCGGTACACCATTTGATATTAAACTGGAGTGTAGTGGGGGAGTCAGTGTCAGTGGTTATGCAAATATTAACACCTCATTTTCTGGAACATTAGCTACAAATACATCAGCGAATCAAGGTGTTCTACTAAACGAAAAGACCGGAAATTCTGCTGCTAAGGGCGTTGGTGTGCAGGTTATAAAGGACAACACTCCTCTGGAATTCAACAAAAAATATAATATTGGTACATTACAAAACCAGGAAACTCGTTATATCACCCTGCCTCTCCATGCGCGCTTCTATCAATATGCGCCGACTACCAGTACCGGTGAAGTGGAGTCGCACCTGGTCTTTAACCTGACGTACGATTAATGCGGGAGGCGGGTATGAGTGATTCAGCAAAGTATAAAAATAGCACACGACTCATTCAGTTGGCCCTGATAAGCGGGACGCTTATTGCCTCCTCGGCGTGGGGATTCGAGACGAATTACGATCGTGGGCGGGTTGATTTTGCCGGACGGGTGACAGACATCTCCTGTAGCGTGGCGCTTAACGGCGGCAATAATGCAGGGAGTGGAAGCGTCTGGCTGGCGCCGGTCAGCCTGGCAGAAGTACACGATCGCGGGGCGGGGGCATTTATGAAACCACAGCCTTTCACGCTGGAACTCTCAAACTGCCAGCTTCGTCATGATGGCGGCGCGGCGGATAAAGATGAAGTTCGGATGGTGAATGTGCGCTGGATTGATGGGTTTATGGTTAATTCCGTCAGCAATGAAAACGCTGGTTATCTGGCGAATACGCGCGCGGATGGGGCCAGCCATATTTTCCTGGCGCTGTCGACTAACGACAATAATACTCTGGACAAGAGCAATAAAATTGTCCCGGCTGACCCGCAGCAAAACCGGGTGCCTCTGGTCGAAAAGGCGGTGGATGGCGGGATATTTACTTATTACATTGGCTACGTTACGCCAGCGCCGGAAAAAGCGACCAGCGGTCCGTTGACCAGCTGGGCGACCTGGGAGTTAGTTTATAATTGAGTGATTGATTGACTTTATTGCGCGAATGTTAATATTGATGCCGGAATGCTCCGGCATTTTTTTAAACCTTGATATCTTCTTTGACCAGTTGTTCAATACTGACTTCCTTCCAGTAGTGTCCCTGAATAGCAAACCACTCCATGCCCTGTAACCATTTCTTGTGCGCTTCGCTTTCTACGCCTTCAATAATCACATTATGGTGGTTACGGGAAAGAAAGGTGATCAGCGCATCCATCAATGGTCGGCCAGAATCTTTTTGCATTAAATGCCAGAAGAAGTCTTTATCGATTTTGACATAATCAAAATGGTAGCCTCGAATCGCGCTAATACCCGCATTGCCTGAGCCAAAATCATCGAGCCAGAGCGTCGTACTTCGCGGATCGCTCCAGGTTGCAAGAGCATTGTTCAATAATTTATTCGAGTTTTCTGTTACCTCAAAGTGAACGCAGCCAATGTGGCCAACGAGGTTTTTAATCTCTGGTCTTAGCAATATGTTGAGTATATGGTCATCAACATTGATTGTTGCAGAGATGCCGTTTTTATTAAACCACTGTTTATGTTTTTCAATAAGCGCCAGTTGCTCCATGAATATGCTCTCGCGCAATCCCGTATTGGCATAGCGGAAGAAGTTTTCTGGAGAGATAGACAGGCTATCGAAACGACTCAGGCACTCTACGGCGACGAGCGTACCTTTTGGGGAAAACATCTTTTGAAAGACATAACGAACGGATATATCGCTACGTGATAAATTATGATTGGAAAACAGAGTCGCGTTCATTATCTCTCGTCAAAAATCAGGTCGGAGGTAAAGAGAAGATAACTTTATTATAGGTCAGGTTTATGTCTATGGGAATGATTATTAAAGGCAGATTACCAATGAATTATCGGTTTTTGATTAGTCGCCCACATATTTTTGGCTTTAGCACCGATACATATTGACTATCCTTTTATTCATTATCCGTGAGTTATTCATCCCCAGTTTCTTCATAATATGTACCTTATGACTGTGTACCGTTTTGTGATCAATATCGAGGAGTAATGCGATTCTTTTATTGTTGTTACAGGCAATGATTAGCTCCAGAACCTGAAGCTCCCTAGCGGTTAGCTTACGCCGGGTACATAACCGCTGGCAGCCATCGGCGGTCAAAGGTCTGTTGATGATGGCTGAGAAATCTGATAAAGAAGATTTTTCATTCAAAATCAATATATTATCAATATAAAGCAGCTCCCGGAACAGTCTGGAGAGGTCACTTTTTACAATTAAAACCAGCAAAGCGCAGTGCGTAAGACGCTTGCGCAGGGTATTAAGCAATGCGACCGTTGTGGCTGCAGAGATATCCTTATGGATAGTGTTGACAATAATGGTAGTGGTTGATGGCGCGCTGGTCCCCTTAACAATATCCTGGAAGTTAAGAGTGGTGATGTTTTTTTTGTTATCAATCATATAATCATGGATTGAGTGCCCGATGATATTGTCGTCAGTATAAAGTAATGTGTTTTTCAATGTGTTAAATTTTCCTGTTGACTATCGTTATCAAAAAATGTCTTGTGTGCTATTGAATTAATAGTGTTTTAGATTAAAGTGGTTGTGTTTTATTGAAATTATATTTCATCAAATGAATTAAACTAGGCTTCGCCTGTTTATTATTTTTCTATCAATTATCAATTTGACAATTATTTTTTCTATCTTCTCTTTTTTTTCTTCACTTTCGTAATAAAACATGCAAGATACTCTGAAGCTTGTTGCATCACATTGTTTGCGATTATTTTCCTCGGATATATGTTTTATCTTTAAATTAACAAGGATTTGTCCGTACTCCCCAAGATTTAACACTGAATTTTCAAGTTTATTTCCATTTCTAATAAAACTATGCAAAGGTTCCAGGGATATAAACGAGCAACCACCTTCAGATATATCATTCAAGTGATATTTATAAATAGTGCCACTTCTGTATCTTCCAGAGCAATAAAACTGGCTTTCGTACCCAACGTTAATTCTTGGTGATGTCCTTCGTTGTAGTATTGATAATGATTCAGGGATAATGAAGCATAGAAGATTGTTTGAATTGCTTTTGTCAGTGATTCGATTGTTGGTTGTGAATTCTATTTTTCCTAATGGGCTGTGGATGATAAAATAAAAAATGCTCTCTTTAGGAAGGCCTGGATGAGAGGTAGATGGTTTTATATAGAAAAAATTTCCTTCTATTTTTTTTAGGGTTGACTGGTGTTTTATATCATTACAATAGAAGTACAATTTAGATTGAATCCTGAGTTCATCTCTCAGAATTGCAATGATTTCATATCTGGAATTTTTAGAAACTCCTTCAGACATATTGACTCCCTAATCCAAAAATAGACAGAATTTTAATTTATTATCCCATGTTTGAATCGTATTTTTCTTAAAAAAAATGCCATTACAGCCTATTGTTTGATGTAAAAAAATAGGCTAATCCTATTGATCGATAGTTGACACTGTCGAATTTTCTTTATAGGTATTTGGAATGAATAATCTTTTAATATAAACATCCCTGGTCTACCAATAGTGATGATAGCGGACAGTGATGTAGTCCCTTAAACAGACAGTAGTTGTATCGGCTTTGTTGAATAAATCAGATTTCGGGTAAGTCTCCCCCGTAGCGGGTTGTGTTTTCAGGCAATACGCACGCTTTCAGGCATACCTGCTTTCGTCATTTTGTTCAGCGCTCGTACCAGGGCCATAGCCTCTGCAACCTGACCATCGTAGTCACGCAGTGTCAGTGAACCCCCGAACAGCTGTTTTACCCGGTACATCGCCGTTTCCGCTATCGAGCGACGGTTGTAATCTGTTGTCCATTTCCACCGCGCATTACTCCCGGTCATTCGCTGATTAGCCACTGCACGGTTACGGTCTGCATATTCACCGGGCCAGTAACCCGCACCTTTTCGGGGAGGGATAAGCGCGCTGATTTTCTTACGCCGCAGTTCATCGTGACATAGCCGGGTATCGTAAGCGCCATCGGCGGCGGCTGACCTGATTTTCCGGTGGGTTTGCCGGATTAACCCGGGGAAGGCCTCTGAGTCCGTAACGTTGTTCAGCGACAGGTCAGCGCAGATGATTTCATGTGTTTTACTGTCAACGGCGAGATGCAGCTTACGCCAGATACGGCGGCGTTCCTGGCCATGCTTTTTGACTTTCCACTCGCCTTCACCGAAGACCTTCAGCCCGGTGGAATCAATTACCAGGTGTGCGATTTCACCCCGGGTGGGCGTTTTGAAACTGACATTAACCGACTTTGCCCGCCTGCTGACACAGCTGTAATCCGGGCAGCGTAGCGGAACGTTCATCAGAGAAAAAATGGAATCAATAAAGCCCTGCGCAGCGCGCAGGGTCAGCCTGAATACGCGTTTAATGACCAGCACAGTCGTGATGGCAAGGTCAGAATAGCGCTGAGGTCTGCCTCGTGAAGAAGGTGTTGCTGACTCATACCAGGCCTGAATAGCTTCATCATCCAGCCAGAAAGTTATGGAGCCACGGTTGATGAGGGCTTTATTGTAGGTGGGCCAGTTGGTGATTTTGAACTTTTGCTTTGCCACGGAACGGTCTGCGTTGTCGGGAAGATACGTGATCTGATCCTTCAACTCAGCAAAAGTTCGATTTATTCAACAAAGCCTCATTAACCCTGTTCAGGCTGTGAAATGCCAGACCGGAACCTGCGATACCTTAACGGGAAAACAACAGTGGTCCGGATATACCAGCCGATGATGCCCGTCACGGACTGTATTTCTCGTTCACGCATTCACTGATTAACCCACTGATTCAATGGTGTTTAATACTGTGACGGTCAGAAAAAACAGCCACAGGAACACGGATGATTCTGCACTGTCAGTAATAGCCTGTGGCTGACAAACCGTTTTTTCTGCTGCCACGGGGTGACATTATTCAAGCAGGCTACGCAACATCCAGGCAGTTTTCTCATGTAACTGGATACGTTGTGTAAGCAGATCTGCTGTGGCTTCATCATTCGCATTATTAACGAGCGGGAACAGGGAGCGTGCAGTTTTAACCACGGTCTCCTGGCCCTGGACAAGATTTTCAATCATGTTTTTTGCTGCCGGAATATCCTTATCTTCATTAACCGCTGTTAAACGTGAAAATTCATGATATGTGCCGGGCGCGAAGCATCCGAGCGAGCGTATACGTTCAGCGATATCATCAACGGCAGTGGCCAGCTCATTGTATTGATTTTCAAACATTAAATGTAAGCTGTTAAACATGGGGCCAGTTACATTCCAGTGATAGTAATGTGTTTTTATATACAGGGTATAGGTGTCAGCAAGAAGCCGGGACAGGCCGTCTGCAATCTCCACCCGGGATGATTCAGCAATACCAATATCAATGATTTGTTTACTCATAACTACCTCTTACACGGTTTCAGTGGAATATACGATATGCGATTATTCTTTCCGGTCTGAGCAAAACACGCCTCAAATTTTTATAATAACGGGGTTTGAGGGCCAATGGAACGAAAACGTACGCTAAGAAGTTAATTCATTGTTTAAATTGAAATTTAGTTCTCTCAGTTCCCCCTTCAAAATATCCTCCGGTAGCGTAAACGTATAATGCCCCAGCATATTGATATGCCCGTGCATCAGTGGGGACAACCGGGCGATATCTTCAACCCCGATTTCTTCTCCATTACTGCGTATCCAGCTCAGGGCTTCCTGCATATAAAGTGTGTTCCACAGTACCACTGCGTTAGTGACCAGGCCCAGTGCCCCCAGCTGATCTTCCTGACCTTCACGATAGCGCTTTCTGATCTCACCGCGCTGCCCGTAGCAGATCGCCCTCGCCACAGCATGGCGGCCTTCCCCCCGGTTTAGCTGCGTCAGGATCCGCCGACGATAATCCTCATCATCAATATAATTAAGAAGGTACAGCGTCTTGTTGACGCGCCCCACTTCCATGATCGCCTGTGCCAGCCCTGATGGGCGCGAGCTTTTCAGCAAAGAGCGAATGAGTTCTGAAGCATGAATGGTGCCCAGTTTCAGCGAACCGGCGGTTCGCATCATCTCATCCCACTGATCCTCGGCTTTCGACAGATCGGCACAACCACGTGCCAGTTCGTCCAGTGCACCGTAATTTGCCGATTTATCCACTCGCCAGAATACCGCTTCACCGGCATCGGCAAGCCGGGGGGAAAACTGGTATCCCAGCAGCCAGAAGAGGCCAAAAATAATATCGCTGGTACCGGCTGTGTCTGTCATGATCCCAACCGGATTCAGCCCTGTCTGCTGCTCCAGAAGGCCTTCCAGCACAAAAATGGAATCTCGTAATGTGCCGGGGACAACGATGCCGTGGAATCCAGAGTACTGATCAGAGACGAAGTTGTACCAGGTGATGCCACGTCCGGAACCAAAATATTTTCTGTTAGGTCCTGAATTGACGGTTTTCACCGGCGTGACAAAGCGCATGCCATCAGCTGAAGGGCACTGTTGCAAATAGTCGGTGGTGATAAACTTATCATCCCCTTTTGCTGATGGAGCTGCACATGAACCCATTCAAAGGCCGGCATTTTCAGCGTGACATCATTCTGTGGGCCGTACGCTGGTACTGCAAATACGGCATCAGTTACCGTGAGCTGCAGGAGATGCTGGCTGAACGCGGAGTGAATGTCGATCACTCCACGATTTACCGCTGGGTTCAGCGTTATGCGCCTGAAATGGAAAAACGGCTGCGCTGGTACTGGCGTAACCCTTCCGATCTTTGCCCGTGGCACATGGATGAAACCTACGTGAAGGTCAATGGCCGCTGGGCGTATCTGTACCGGGCCGTCGACAGCCGGGGCCGCACTGTCGATTTTTATCTCTCCTCCCGTCGTAACAGCAAAGCTGCATACCGGTTTCTGGGTAAAATCCTCAACAACGTGAAGAAGTGGCAGATCCCGCGATTCATCAACACGGATAAAGCGCCCGCCTATGGTCGCGCGCTTGCTCTGCTCAAACGCGAAGGCCGGTGCCCGTCTGACGTTGAACACCGACAGATTAAGTACCGGAACAACGTGATTGAATGCGATCATGGCAAACTGAAACGGATAATCGGCGCCACGCTGGGATTTAAATCCATGAAGACGGCTTACGCCACCATCAAAGGTATTGAGGTGATGCGTGCACTACGCAAAGGCCAGGCCTCAGCATTTTATTATGGTGATCCCCTGGGCGAAATGCGCCTGGTAAGCAGAGTTTTTGAAATGTAAGGCCTTTGAATAAGACAAAACGCTGCCTCATCGCTAACTTTGCAACAGTGCCCCTAATCGTGTTCAGCAGAATAGCCGGAGGAAGTTTCCTACTGTCGATAAGAAAGGATTGGCACAGGGAGTGTGAATATCGAAACACCATCACAGAATAATGCCAGATAGAAATGCGATAGTAGGGTTGGATATTTAAATAAGGAGCATCCCGACTTAAAATGAATATGACTGCGTAACCAGGCGCAATAAAAAAAGCGAAAGAATCGCTTTTATTCTGGTTGTTTTTTCGAAGAGTGACCGTTTTCTGAGATGACAAGAAATAAGGAAGTCCTATGATCGCTAGCGGAATAGTTCAAAAACTGAATGCGCAAATGAATCAGGAGTTTTATACCTCAAATTTGTATCTTCAGCTCAGCCAGAGGTGCAGCGAGAATAGCCTTAATGGCACCGCACTATTTTTGCGTCATCAGGCGCAAAATACGGTGACGCAAATGATGCGCATGTACGAATACATCAAACAGAGCGGCGCCACGCCGGTGTTACAGGAGCAACACGCCCGGTGCGGTGAATTTTCCACGCTGGAAGATCTGTTTGAGCAGACGGTAAGCGATTACCAGAAGCGCATTAATGCGCTGACCTCTTTGACGGAAGACGCCCAGGCAGCAAACGATAAGTCAGCGATTAACTTCCTGAAGCGATACAGAAAAGAGGAAATCGTGGACGGGACGCTGTTGCAAATCATTCTGGATGAAGTCCGCAGCGCTAAAAAAGCGGGCATCAACATGCAGCAAACCGACCACTATCTGGTTGGCGTGATCGATCGCTATCACTAAATCAATTTCGCAGTACGAGGAGGTTTTACGCCTCCTCAGAAAATCTGTTTTACATCAGAAACAGAGGTTTATGCCAGTGAACATTTGATACCCAACACGTCATAGTGATTTTTTAACTTAGCGTTTTTATATCGTGCCAAAAATGTCTCTGCTTGTGTCTTTATATTAAGGAAGGTGCGAATAAGCAGGTCATTTCTTCCCAAGCTGACTCGCTGATTAAAATTTCGCGGATCTGGGCCGATTTTTTTCCCGCAAACACATCGAATCAGCCTATTTAGGCTATTTTTTCCACCATTTCTGGCGTTATTTCCGGTTTTTACTGAGATCTCTCCCACTGACGTATCATTTGGTCCACCCGAAACAGGTTGGCCAGGGTGAATAACATCGCCAGTTGGTTATCGTTTTTCAGCAGCCCCTTGTATCTGGCTTTCACGAAGCCGAACTGCCGCTTGATGATGCGAAACGGGTGCTCCACCCTGGCACGGATGCTGGCTTTCATGTATTCGATGTTGATGGCCGTTTTGTTCTTGCGCGGATGCTGCTTCAAGGTTTTTACCCTGCCGGGACGCTCGGCGATCAGCCAGTCCACATCCACCTCGGCCAGCTCCTCGCGCTGTGGCGCTCCTTGGTAGCCGGCATCGGCTGAGACAAATTGCTCCTCTCCATGAAGCAGATTACCCGGCTGATTGAGGTCATGCTCGTTGGCCGCGGTGGTGACCAGGCTGTGGGTCAGGCCACTCTTGGCATCGACACCAATGTGGGCCTTCATGCCAAAGTGCCACTGATTGCCTTTCTTGGTCTGATGCATCTCCGGATCGCGTTGCTGCTCATTGTTCTTGGTAGAGCTGGGTGCCTCAATGATGGTGGCATCCACCAAAGTGCCTTGGGTCATCATGACGCCTGCTTCGGCCAGCCAGCGATTGATGGTCTTGAACAATTGACGGGCCAGTTGATGCTGCTCGAGCAGGTGGCGGAAATTCATGATGGTGGTGCGATCCGGCAGGGCGCTATCCAGGGATAATCGGGCAAACAGGCGCATGGAGGCGATTTCGTACAGGGCATCTTCCATGGCACCGTCGCTCAGGTTGTACCAATGCTGCATGCAGTGAATACGCAGCATGGTCTCCAGCGGATAGGGCCGTCGGCCATTGCCCGCTTTGGGATAAAACGGCTCGATGACAGCGGTCATATTCTGCCATGGCAGAATCTGCTCCATGCGGGAGAGGAAAATCTCTTTTCGGGTCTGACGGCGCTTAGTGCTGAATTCACTATCGGCGAAGGTGAGTTGATGGCTCATGATGTCCCTCTGGGATGCGCTCCGGATGAATATGATGATCTCATATCAGGAACTTGTTCGCACCTTCCCTAAGTCACCGGCGGCTTGCCTGCCACACATTGAACATTACAGACCAATTAGCACTTTGTCACCGGGGAAAGATGTAAAGATTATGTATAAATAGATTGGCTTAGAAGTGACATTTCAACTTTGGAGAAACAGGTGACATTTTAAACTTGCTTTAACAAAATTTTGGGACTGACCGAAACAAAAAGGCCAGCCCCGGAGGGCTGGCTATTCAGTACAGGGCAATGACAGGTTTCTTGATGCCGCAGGCGTGAGCGTAGCGGGTCAGTGTGTCGATGCTGGCTTTGGTGATGTTGTTTTCCAGGCGAGAAATAACCGGAGGTGTAACCCCCATGCGTTCAGCAACCTGCGCTTTTGTCAGGTTGTCATGCTTGCGCCATTCAGCAAGCAGCTCCCTGAGCTTTTCCTTACGTTCTTCTTCCTGCCATGCAGCGCGATATTCATCGTCCTGCATCCACTCGTTATGCAGTTCTTTATGGCTTACCAGTTTCATTAAGTACCTCCGCTAACCGCTTTTTGGCGAGATCGATTTCTTTCGCTGGCGTTTTCTGTGACTTCTTGATGAAAACACGGAGCATGATGATGGTATTGCCTTTGTGGTATACCCAGATTCCCCTGGCTATGTCCGTCCCCATCGTGCGGATCTCAAAAAGTCCATCGCCCAGGGGCTTCGTGTCCGGCTCCCGCAGTAATCGGGCGTCATACTCCAGTTTGCCGATGAGACGGTCAAACTTCACCCTGATTTTTACGGGTAATGCTGTGGCTTCTTCCCTGGCTTCCGGGTGATAAACAACGCTAAACATGTGACCTCCCATTTCTATTAATATTAACCTATAGGCTAATTTCAGACAAGGTAGAATTAACCTATAAGCTAATTTTGTTGGCAGTTATCGTGGCTACCCGGTCACTACCCTGTTAGCGTGAGTTTTCGTTCCACTGAGGAACGGGGATTTATGCGCGTTAGCGCATGTAAGGCGGCAGGATGAAATGACAGGTAGCACCGAGGGTTAGCCGCCGATACCAGTGAGGGATCGAAAGGGATCGCCTATCCATCCCTTCACCTTGCAAAGCCATATTCCGCTAAAAGCGGCTCAGAGGCTTTTGTGCGCGGTCGGAGTGGTCACAACAAGGCGAAGCCGCAGTTGGGGCGTATCTCCGCGTTAGCGGGTCGTAAGAGCCGCTTACGAGCGTGTAAGCTAATTCTTCAGCGATATTTGCTGACGTATCCGGCGTGGCCGGATTTGTCCAATCCCTCGATGGCTAACAGGCGAGCTGTTAGCCATCGAGGGATTCCGTTCTGAATGCCCCGCGCTTTAGCGTGGGGAGCTACTTTTGAGGCGCTCGCGCCGATGCTGTTCGGTTATCCACTTTTTAAAGGGGATAACAGTAATGTCTTTTATTTTTTGGTTTATCTTTTAATACGTAAGTAATTAAAAGATAAACCAAAAGAGTATTTGCGCCATCTCGTTTGCACTTCATTATCACTTACCCACAAGCTATACAGCAGTTGTGGTGGGTCTACGCCGGAACCGCCGAAAAATCCGTCATTCCTGTAGGCGGGATGGGTTGGATTTCGAAAATTATTGTACTATAAGGGCTTCCCCGGCGTGTCAACGCCGGTGTTTATGGTTTCTGTCTGCTCTTCAGTAAAAATAAAGGGGAGAGACTGCGGTACTATAAACGGCCATGATGAATCGTCATCGATTCGGACCCTGATGAAAGACGCGCGTGAGGTTCTTGTTCGTTAAGCGGATACGTATATCCTGTACAATAGCCAGATAGGCCTCACGGGGTCTAACCCTTTATCATCAACGAATTGCAGGTCAGATGGTTATTTTGTTTCGTGCTTTAGCTGGCTGAGTACAGCCTGAAATCATCACCGTAATGCAATGATGCCAGCACAGCCTTGCGTTTTTGGCGGCGATGGCTACAACGGCACGCCAGTATCCTCTGCGATCGACCAGTGAACAGACCCAACGACTGAATAAATCAGTCCTTTTCTCGGCACCAATCAGAACCGAACGAGCCCCCTGAACCAGTAGCGTTCGCAGATACGAATCGCCAGCTTTAGTTATCCTGCCAAGCTTTGATTTCCCACCACTGCTGTACTGCGATGGCGTTAGTCCCAGCCAGGCTGCCAGTTGTCGCCCATTTTTAAAATCGTGTGCATTACCGATACTGGCGACCAGCGCACAGGCCGTTGTGGGACCAATCCCTTTCAGTTCCATCAATCGCTGGCTGCGGTGATCTGTTTTTGCCATGCGGGACAAAATCCGGTCATATTCAGTAATATTATCTTCAATACGATCAATGTGTTCCAGCAGGTCATTAACACATTGTTGAACCTGAAGTGGCAAAGAACTCTTCTGCTCAGAAACCATGTGACGCAGGGCATCTGTACTTTGTGGGGCGATGACACCGAATTCCGATATCAAACCTCTCAATCGGTTATATGTTGCTGTTTTCTCTTCGATAAAACCCTGTCTGATACGGTGTAGGCATTGCATCGCCTGCTGGCTCTCATCCTTCACTGGTACAAACCGCATATGCGGGCGACGAACTGCTTCACAGATAGCCTGAGCATCAGCTGCATCATTTTTGCCTGATTTACCGGCCATGCGGTAAGGAGATACAAATTTAGCAGCCATCAGCCGTGGTTCATGACCATATTGCCGAAACAACCTTGCCCAGTAGTGAGCCCCGGAGCATGCCTCCATCCCGATAACACAGGGAGGTAAACTGGCAATCAGCTCAGGAAGGGCAGCACGCGATACTTTGGGTTTAACCAGAACAGTTTTACCGTGTTGGTCAACGCAGTGAACAGCGAACACATTTTTAGCAAGATCGATACCGACAGTCGTGATGGTCATAACGAATCCCTCCGGGGCTATGTTTACCCCATGATTGCACAAGAGTTAATCAGGCGCATATCCAGGGGAAGTCCCTTCCATTCGTTAAGGTTATTTTTTGTACCTCTGAGCTATGTGAAGCTTGACCACTTTGACAGGCAGCTTTGAGCGATAAGCAGACATATTCACTGAAATTTTTAGGAAGCATTTTCTTGCCCATACGTGGCTTTATCTGCCGATTTTCAGAAAACGCATTCACCGTTATTGACGCGCTTTTCTGTCGTCAGCGGGATCGTCCCGCCTGAACCATCAGACACACCAAGTACCAGCACCTCTGACTTTTCAGGTCCCATCTTCATGGTACCCAGATTGACGATGCAGATTACCTGCGTTTCCTGCAGGTCTTCTGCTGCATAGTTAGTATACGCACCGCATGACACCCTTGTTCCCAGTTCTGGTCCTAGGTCAATAGTCATGCGCCAGGTGGGCTTTGATGTTTTACTCTCCTCAACCCTGATGATGGTACCGGCACGCATATCGAGAGCCGAAAATGAGTCAAATGACGCTTTATCTTTCATAATTCTTTCCTTTTTGCGATTTCAAAGTTTTCTTTCCGTTGCCGGAACAGACTGAAACGTAACTTTCCAGCCGGAACGGTGATGAGCCCCAGACACGCAACTATCAGTCCGACGCCTGCCCATCCGGAAGGCGGCAGCCTTTCACCGACGAGCACAACGGCCAGCAGTGCGGCTATAACCGGCTCCAGCAGACTGATCGTGGTTGCCATACTGGGGACGTCTCAGAAAACGGAATCTATGGTCACTCCCGTTTTTGCAACACCGATTTTGACGACAAGTTGGCTTGCTTGAATCTATCCGGCGTCTGAATGGGATTTTATTCCCGCGCCTTGATGAGTTCCGCGCCTGATGAACCTCCAGAAAATATACGGCTTCAATGAGCCTTTCCGTTTTACAGGTTCCTCAACAGGCCGGTGGGCCGTTAGTATCATCAATATCAGTATTCGCAAAACCAGATCAGTAATTCTTTAAACCGGTGTATTTCTGCCGTTATGCTACATAAGTTTGCTGTCGTGCCGTTAGGGCCCAGGCTATTCTGGCCAGCTTGTTTGCCAGAGCACAAGTGACGACAAAGTTGCTTTTCCGGCACAGTAAATCCCTGACCCAATCGGCCAATTTGCCAGACTGGTGTTCCAGTTTTTGTATGAATACCCTGGCACATTGAACCAACAAAGTTCGGATCTTTTTATTACCTCGCTTACTAATTCCCAGCAATGTCGTCCTACCTCCCGTGCTGTACTGCCGAGGTACAAGCCCTGTTGCCGCCGCAAAGTCACGGCTGCTGGCGTACTGCTTCCCGTCGCCAATCTCAGTTGAAATAGTACTCGCTGTCAGTGTTCCGACGCAGGGAATGCTCAGCAAGCGCTGTCCAACCTCATCTTCGTCCAACTTTCGTTTCAACTGGGATTCCAAATCTTTAATCTGCTCAACAAGATAGTGATAATGCTGTTGTAATTTCAGCAATAACTGGCTGAGGTAAAGAGGCAAACTATTATCCTCAAGAATGGTACTCAGTCGGCTAATAACGGCAGCTCCTCGGGGAACGCTAATGCCAAATTCCAGCAGAAAAGCATGCATTTGATTGGTTGTTTTTACCTTATCCTGAACCAGGGATTCACGGACACGATGCAGAGCCCGCATTGCCTGCTGAGATTCCGTTCTGGGCTGCACAAAACGCATAGACGGACGCGATGCAGCTTCACAAATAGCTTCGGCGTCGACAAAGTCGTTTTTATTGCTTTTAACGAACGGGCGGACAAATTGTGGTGATATCAGCTTTGGGGAATGCCCCAACTCTTCCAACCTGCGTGCCATAAAGTGAGAACCGCCACAGGCTTCCATTGCGATGGTTGTAGCGGGGCATGTCGCCAAAAATTCGATCAACTTTGGCCGGGTAAATTTTTTACGGTAAACAGCCTTCCCGCGACGATCCTGGCAATGAATATGGAAAGAGTTTTTACCCAGATCGATACCAATGAGCGCAATGTTTTCCATGATAGTTCTCCGAATGAAAGCCTGTCCTCAGCATAGTACCGGGAAGGAGGGAGTGACCATCTCATTAAATAAAGCACGTTAAGCCCATTGCAGACTCTAGATATTGACGAGTACGTCGGGTTTTCTCTTGTTTGAGTTGCCTCTTGTGGTAAGATAGTAATCAATTACTATCTTACAAGGAGTGCTCGTGGACACCCATCCAAAGCATCTGCCGGCCGATGAACGTCGTGCCGTAACTGTCGAGTCCGTCGTGGCGCTTGCCGGTTCACAAAACCCAAGCGAGATAACCACTGCGGCTATCGCTAAACACATGAACTTGACCCAGGGTGCGCTGTTTCGGCACTTCCCGAACAAGGAAGCCATTTGGCAGGCGGTCATGGAGTGGGTAGCAGAGCGCCTATTAGCCAGAATCGATCGATCCGCACAAGGAATCGAGTCGCCCTTGGCAGCCATGGAGGCGATGTTCATGAGTCATATCGAATTCGTAGCTGAGCACCCAGGCGTGCCAAGAATGATGTTTGGTGAGCTTCAGCGTGCCGAATCGACACCGGCCAAGCGCATGGTGCAAACCTTGATTCAGCGCTACGGCGAACGTTTGCATCGTCTCATCGAGAAAGGCAAGGCCAGCGGCGAGTTGTCTCCCTCGCTTGACAACGAGGCGGCGGCAACGCTGTTCATTGGCACGATCCAGGGCTTGGTCATGCAATCGCTGTTGGCGGGTGATGTGGGACGTATGCACCGCGATGCGCCGCGCGTCTTTGCAATTTATCGGCGTGGCATAAGGAGTGCGCAATGAAAAAGTTACCCTTGCAAGGCCGCACCCTGGCACTGCTTGCCGTCATCATTCCTTTGCTGGTGCTTTTTATTTATGTCGGTCTGCGATCAGGGCCGCTCGCCCCGGTCGCTGTGACGGTGGCAAGCGTGGAATCACAGGCTATCACACCGGCGCTGTTCGGCATCGGCACGGTGGAGGCGCGCTACACCTACAAGATCGGACCGACGTTTGCCGGGCGCGTCAAACGCCTGGAGGTGCATGTAGGCGACCAGGTCAAGGCCGGACAGGTGCTCGGCGAGATGGAGCCGGTCGACCTTGATGATCGGGTGCGCTCACAGGAGTCTGTATTCAAGCGGGCGGAAGCGGCTTTGCGCGAGGCAGAAGCCCGGCAAGCCTACGCGCAAACCCAGGCGCGCCGCTATGAGCAATTGTTTGCGGTGCGCTCGACCAGCGAGGAAATCGTCACCACCAAGCGGCAGGAACTGCAGATCGCCGATGCCGCCCTATCCGCCGCTCGGGAAGATATTGCCCGGGCACGCTCCGACCGCGAAGCACTCGTCGCGCAGCGGAGCAATCTGCGCCTGATCGCGCCGGTCGACGGTGTAGTCGCCGTGCGCGATGCCGATCCCGGCACGACCATCGTCGCGGGCCAGGCCGTGGTGGAAGTGATCGACCCCAAGAGTTTGTGGATCAATGTGCGCTTCGACCAGATCAGCGCATCGGGGCTGGCTGGGGGGCTGCCGGCTCATATCGTCCTGCGTTCGCGTGGTGGCCAGACCTTGAAAGGTCGCGTGCTGCGGGTGGAACCCAAGGCCGACGCGGTAACCGAGGAAACGCTTGCCAAGGTGACATTCGATAACAAACCAGAACCTTTGCCACCAGTGGGTGAACTGGCCGAAGTCACGGTTGACTTGCCGGCGCTTCCGGCCGCTCCACTGATCCCCAACGCTGCCGTCCAGCGTGAAGGCGATAAAGTTGGTGTCTGGCAAATCGTGGATGGTGATCTGCATTTCTCCCCGGTCAAGCTCGGCACTTCCGACCTCAATGGTTACGTGCAGGTGCGCGAAGGGCTCAAGAATGGGGACCAGGTTGTGACCTATAGCGAAAAGGCACTGACGGCGCGCAGCCGCATCCATGTGGTCGAGCATATCCCGGGAGTTTCACGATGATCAGCCTGGCCGGCCGCGACATTCTCCATGCCTGGGGGAAATTCGTCTTCACCGGCATCGGTCTGGGTCTGCTGATCGGCGTCACCCTAGTCATGGCTGGGGTGTACCGAGGCATGGTGGACGACGGCAAGGCGTTGCTCGACAACAGTGGCGCTGACCTTTGGGTGGTGCAAAAGGATACTCTGGGTCCTTATGCGGAGTCGTCCAGCCTCAACGATGACGTGTATCGCGCCATTCTCGCCATGCCGGGAGTCTCACAGGCAGCGAACGCGACCTACCTGACCATGCAGGTACGCAAGGGCGAGAGTGATGTACGCACCATGGTGGTCGGCATCGCGCCCGGTGCGTTGGGGGCTACACCCGGATGGCCTCCTTATCTCGTCGCTGGACGCCAGATCACGCGCGGTCACTACGAGGCTGTGGCCGACATCGCCACCGGCTTCAAACTGGGAGATCGTCTTGCCATTCGCCGCAATCATTACACCGTCGTGGGGCTGACACGGCGCATGGTGTCGTCCAGCGGCGACCCGATGGTATTCATTCCGCTCAAAGATGCCCAGGAGGCCCAGTTCCTCAAGGACAACGATGCCATCTGGCAAAGCCGGCGTCGCACCGAAGCCAACCCGGTCTTCAATCGACCCGGTGATCCAGGTTTGCTGGATGCCGTGATTGCTTCACAGAGCAGCAACGCGTTCGTCAATGCCGTGCTGGTCACTCTGAAACCTGGTCATGCGCCGGACGAGGTTGCCGAATCCATCCAGCGCTGGAAGCGTTTGACGGTCTACACCCGGGCACAGATGGAAGACATCCTCGTCGGCAAGCTGATCGCCACCTCGGCCAAGCAGATCGGCATGTTCCTTGTGATTCTGGCCATCGTTAGCGCGGCCATCGTTGCCTTCATCATCTATTCGCTGACGATGGACAAAATCCGTGAGATCGCGGTGTTGAAGCTCATCGGCACACGCAACCGAACCATCGCCGCGATGATCATGCAGCAGGCGCTCGCCCTGGGCGTGATTGGCTTCGTGGTCGGCAAGATCACAGCCACCTTTTCAGCACCGGCTTTTCCAAAATATGTCCTGCTCACGCCAATGGATTCTGTCGCCGGTTTTTTTGCCGTGCTCGTGATCTGCGTTCTAGCTAGCCTCGTCGCCATTCGCATAGCACTCAAGGTTGATCCGGCCGAAGCCATTGGAGGTTGAGATGAGTAGCAAAGGGATACACATCGAAAGTTTAAGCAAGCGGTATGGCGATGGTGACACCGCTGTCTTTGCCTTGAGAGACGTGAATATGCATGTTGCGCCTGGTGAAGTGGTGGGACTGATCGGCCCTTCCGGGTCCGGCAAGAGCACGCTGCTCAAGTGTCTGGGTGCGGTGATCGAACCGACCGCCGGTCGCATGACGCTGGGCGATGAAGTGATCTACGCCGATGGCTGGAAAGTCCGCGACCTGCGCGCCTTACGGCGTGACAAGATCGGTTTCGTTTTCCAGGCGCCGTACCTGATTCCGTTTCTCGATGTCACCGACAACGTGGCGCTGCTGCCGATGCTTGCAGGCGTCGCGAATGGAGAGTCGCGCGCGAAGGCACTGGAATTGCTCACAGCGCTTGATGTGCAACACCGAGCTCGCGCAATGCCCTCGCAACTCTCCGGTGGCGAGCAGCAACGGGTCGCCATCGCGCGCGGACTGGTCAATCGTCCGCCGGTGATCCTGGCCGATGAACCCACTGCGCCGCTGGATTCCGAGCGCGCCATGGCTGTAATCCGCATCCTCAACGACATGGCCCGGAAGTTCGAGACCGCCATCATCGTCGTCACCCATGACGAAAAGATCATCCCCACATTCAAGCGCATCTACCACATCCGCGACGGCGTGACCCATGAGGAAGCTGGCGAAGGGCGGGAGTTCGAATGAGAGAACGATTGAATTACAGGAGAATTTCATGACCCACCGCAAACACAGCCACGCATTTGGAACTATCACCCTGACCGTTACGGCCTGCCTGCTTTTATGGGGTTTTCAGTTGCCAGCTTGGGCTGGTGACGCTACCCAGGTTGAGCCACTGGCGCTACGCAAGATCATGCAGGAACTCGGGCGCAACATGCAGGCTATTACCGGTGCGATTTCGCAGGAGGAATGGGTTCAGGTCGTTCAGCTCGCCCCAAAAGTTGCTGCACACCCCGAGCCACCGCTTACTGAAAAAATGCGCATCCTTGCTTACCTCGGCGCTGATGCGACCAAGTTCAGAAACTTTGACGCGCAGACTCACGAGGCGGCGCTGGCCATGAAGCTGGCTGCTGCGAGCAGCGACGGCAAGGCGGTGACCCAATCATTCGCCCACGTGCAGGAAAGCTGCTTGGGCTGCCACCAAGCTTTCCGTAAACCTTTCGTGGAGCATTTTTATGGAGCACGCTAAAACATGCCAGCGCCCCATCAGCCTCGAAAGACGGCTTGCGGCAACTTACCTGGTAGCTGGTCTGGTCACCGCCGGTCTGGCCGGCTGCGCCGCCGGCCCTGATTTTCAGCGTCCCACCGCACCCGATGTGGCTCGCTACACTGCAACACCGGTAGCTGATAGAACCGTGTCCGCTCCCACGCAGTTCGGCGAAACACAACGTCTAGTCGAAGGGCTTCCGATCGAAACGCAATGGTGGCAAAGCTTGGGTTCATCCGCACTCGACGGACTGATAAACGAAGCTTTCCATGTCAGCCCGACGCTGGCGAGCATCAGCGCCAATTTGCGACAGGCGCAGGAGCTTCTTGCCGCACAGGCGGGCTCGACGCAATATCCACAGGTAGATGTCGCACTGGGATCTCAGCGCCAGCAAATGAGTCCCAGTAGCCAAGGGTTGAGCGGAGACGCACGTCAATTCAGCCTCTACAACGCCAGCGTTGGCGTGCATTACAACCTCGATCTGGCTGGCGGCAACCGGCGCGCACTCGAAGCCTTGGCTGCTCGCGCCGACTACCGTCGCTTCGAACTGAATGCTGCGCGCCTGGCCCTTGCCGGCAACATGGCAACCGCTGCCATTACCCGAGCACGCCTCGCCGCGCAACTAGAAGCCACTACTGCCATTTTGCGCGTGCAGGATGAGCAACTGCGCCTGGCCCATGAACGCGTGCGTATCGGTCAGGCCTCACCTGATGAAGCGTTGAGCCTACAAGCTCAGGCGGAGCAAACGCGGGCAGAACTGCCTGCGCTGCGTAAACAACTGCAACAAACCGAACATCTACTGGCGGTGCTAGCCGGTCGTGCCCCAGGCACGGGTGGCATCCCGGCCTTCACTCTGGCCGATTTCACTCTACCCGTCGAGATGCCGCTCGTCGTGCCCTCAGAACTGGTGCGCCGCCGACCGGATATCCAGGCGTCAGAGGCGCTGTTGCATGCGGCCAATGCAGACTATGGTGTGGCTGTCGCCAAGCTCTACCCACAGATCAACCTGAGCGCCAACCTTGGTTCTCAGGCGCTGACCACCGGTGCCCTGTTCGGTGGTGGCTCGGCAGTGTGGGGCCTGGTTGCGCAGCTCACCCAGCCTCTTTTTAATCCAGGGCTACCCGCTGAAAAAAGAGCGGCGCTCGCCGCTTTTGATGCCGCCGTAGCCAATTACCAGAGCGTCGTATTGGAGTCTTTGCGTAACGTCGCCGACACCCTGCGCGCGGTGGAAAGCGATGCACAAACTTTGACTGCCCTCGCTGCCGCTGATATGGCTGCACAGGCCTCCTTGCAGTCGGTCGAGCGGCAATACCGGCTGGGCGCGGCCAGCTACCTGCAACTGCTCATCGCGCAGCAACAGGCACAGTCAATCCGGATCAATATGGTTGCGGTCCAGGCACAACGCCTAGTCGATAGTGTTGCTTTATATCAGGCCCTGGGAGGTGGTGTCAGTTAAGACTAACCCTAACCTGATGTCAGATGTTGAGCACAAACAACGTCAGAGTAGGGTATTAATTTATATTTATTGACACATTCAGCCAAGGGTAATAGATTTCATCCTGACATTTTTACCTTTGGAGGCATCTTGCAAGGTCAACGTATCGGCTACGTTCGCGTCAGCAGCTTCGACCAGAATCCTGATCGACAACTGGAACAAATAGAAGTCGGCAAGGTATTCACCGATAAGGCTTCAGGCAAGGACACACAACGTCCCGAACTTGAAAGGCTGCTGGCCTTCGTCCGCGAGGGCGACACCGTGGTGGTGCATAGCATGGACAGGTTGGCACGCAACCTTGATGACCTGCGCCGCATCGTCCAAGGGCTGACACAACGGGGCGTGCGCATGGAGTTCGTCAAAGAAGGGCTAACGTTCACCGGCGAGGACTCACCGATGGCCAATCTGATGCTGTCGGTCATGGGAGCCTTTGCTGAGTTCGAGCGCGCTCTGATCCGCGAACGTCAGCGCGAGGGAATCGTGCTGGCTAAGCAGCGCGGGGCCTACCGGGGACGAAAGAAATCGCTGAACAGCGAACAAATTGCAGAGTTGAAACGGCGAGTTGCGGCAGGCGACCAGAAAACCTTGGTGGCCCGTGACTTCGGCATCAGCCGCGAAACCTTGTACCAGTACCTGCGGGAAGACTGACCATGCCACGCCGCTCAATCCTGTCCGCCACCGAGCGCGAAAGTCTGCTGACACTGCCAGATGCCAAAGACGAACTGATACGGCACTACACGTTCAACGAAACCGACCTGTCGGTGATCCGTCAGCGTCGCGGCGCCGCGAATCGATTGGGCTTCGCCGTGCAGCTTTGCTACTTGCGATTCCCTGGCATCTTCTTGGGCGTCGATGATCCTCCATTTCTGCCCCTGCTGCGCATGGTGGCCGCACAACTCAAGGTGCCGGTGGAAAGCTGGAACCATTACGGCCAGCGCGAGCAGACACGGCGGGAGCACTTGGTCGAGCTGCAAACGGTGTTTGGATTCAAGCCCTTCACCATGAGTCATTACCGGCAAGCCGTGCATACATTGACCGAACTGGCCTTGCAAACAGACAAAGGCATTGTGCTGGCCAGCACCCTTGTTGAAAACCTGCGGCGGCAGAGCATCATCCTACCCGCCATGAATGCCATCGAGCGCGCAAGCGCCGAGGCCATTACCCGTGCCAACCGAAGCATCCATGCGGCATTGGCCGATTCCTTGATACCTGTCCATCGCCAGTGCCTGGACGAACTGCTCAAGCGCAAGGATGGTAGCAAAATGACGTGGCTAGCGTGGCTGCGCCAATCGCCCGCCAAGCCAAACTCGCGCCACATGCTTGAACACATCGAACGCCTCAAAGCCTGGCAGGCGCTTGACCTACCTGCTGGCATCGAACGGCAGGTACACCAAAACCGCTTGCTCAAGATCGCCCGCGAAGGCGGCCAGATGACGCCCGCCGACCTGGCCAAGTTCGAGTCGCAGCGGCGTTACGCCACCTTGGTAGCACTGGCCATCGAGGGCATGGCCACCGTCACTGATGAAATCATCGACCTTCACGACCGTATCATCGGCAAGCTGTTCAATGCGGCCAAGAACAAGCATCAACAGCAGTTCCAGGCTTCCGGCAAGGCGATCAACGACAAGGTGCGGATGTATGGGCGCATCGAGCGCACGCTGTTCATTCTGGATTGGCTGCAAAGCGTGGAGCTGCGCCGCCGCGTCCATGCGGGGCTGAATAAGGGCGAGGCGCTGGACGACACGTTGCTGCAATATCTGTCCCCGCTGGGGTGGGAGCATATCAACCTGACCGGCGATTACCTATGGCGCAGCAGTGCCAAGGTCGGTGCGGGGAAGTTCAGGCCATTGCGACCGCTGCCACCGGCTTAGCGTGCTTTATTTAATGAGATGGTCACTCCCTCCTTCCCGGTACTATGCTGAGGACAGGCTTTCATTCGGAGAACTATCATGGAAAACATTGCGCTCATTGGTATCGATCTGGGTAAAAACTCTTTCCATATTCATTGCCAGGATCGTCGCGGGAAGGCTGTTTACCGTAAAAAATTTACCCGGCCAAAGTTGATCGAATTTTTGGCGACATGCCCCGCTACAACCATCGCAATGGAAGCCTGTGGCGGTTCTCACTTTATGGCACGCAGGTTGGAAGAGTTGGGGCATTCCCCAAAGCTGATATCACCACAATTTGTCCGCCCGTTCGTTAAAAGCAATAAAAACGACTTTGTCGACGCCGAAGCTATTTGTGAAGCTGCATCGCGTCCGTCTATGCGTTTTGTGCAGCCCAGAACGGAATCTCAGCAGGCAATGCGGGCTCTGCATCGTGTCCGTGAATCCCTGGTTCAGGATAAGGTAAAAACAACCAATCAAATGCATGCTTTTCTGCTGGAATTTGGCATTAGCGTTCCCCGAGGAGCTGCCGTTATTAGCCGACTGAGTACCATTCTTGAGGATAATAGTTTGCCTCTTTACCTCAGCCAGTTATTGCTGAAATTACAACAGCATTATCACTATCTTGTTGAGCAGATTAAAGATTTGGAATCCCAGTTGAAACGAAAGTTGGACGAAGATGAGGTTGGACAGCGCTTGCTGAGCATTCCCTGCGTCGGAACACTGACAGCGAGTACTATTTCAACTGAGATTGGCGACGGGAAGCAGTACGCCAGCAGCCGTGACTTTGCGGCGGCAACAGGGCTTGTACCTCGGCAGTACAGCACGGGAGGTAGGACGACATTGCTGGGAATTAGTAAGCGAGGTAATAAAAAGATCCGAACTTTGTTGGTTCAATGTGCCAGGGTATTCATACAAAAACTGGAACACCAGTCTGGCAAATTGGCCGATTGGGTCAGGGATTTACTGTGCCGGAAAAGCAACTTTGTCGTCACTTGTGCTCTGGCAAACAAGCTGGCCAGAATAGCCTGGGCCCTAACGGCACGACAGCAAACTTATGTAGCATAACGGCAGAAATACACCGGTTTAAAGAATTACTGATCTGGTTTTGCGAATACTGATATTGATGATACTAACGGCCCACCGGCCTGTTGAGGAACCTGTAAAACGGAAAGGCTCATTGAAGCCGTATATTTTCTGGAGGTTCATCAGGCGCGGAACTCATCAAGGCGCGGGAATAAAATCCCATTCAGACGCCGGATAGATTCAAGCAAGCCAACTTGTCGTCAAAATCGGTGTTGCAAAAACGGGAGTGACCATAGATTCCGTTTTCTGAGACGACCCCCTTATGGCAGCACTTTAAATTGAGTCTCATACAGTATCTGTTTTCTTTCTCTTCATCTCTCATGACCTGCTGCCCACTTACAGACTCCAGGGTAAAGCAAAAAATTCTCCACCGGTGAGCAGAGTATATTGCATATGCCAGTTTATGAGTGTATATATAGCATATGCCAATAAGGAGCCTTCATGCCAAGACCCAGAATTCCCCGTAACATCTGTGGCCGCCCTGCGGATACCTGTTTTAAGCCCAATGCGCTACCGATGAGCCAGCTTGAACATGTTCATTTAAAAGAAGATGAGTTTGAAGCGTTACGGCTGGTCGATTTACTGGGCATGCAACAGCAGGAAGCGGCTGTTGCAATGGGGGTTTCAAGGCAGACACTGGCCAATGTCCTGAAAGCAGCCCGTTTTAAGGTTGTGGACTGTCTCACTCAGGGCAAGGCCTTAATAATGCACTCTGAAAGGGAAGGAGTTACACAAGATGATCACAGCCATTCCAGTGAATGACGACCGGGTAGCAAATCATTTTACCAAAGCGAGTCACCTTGTCCTGGTGGATGAGCGCGGTGTGGAGCTCAGCCGGACAGAAAATCCCGCGCTGGGCGCAGATTGTTCAGGTAAACGGAAGCTGGTTGACCTGCTGGTTCAACAGCAAGTCAGCCGCGTTGTGGTCCGTAACATCGGGGAACGGATGCTGGGTAAATTACTGGGGCATCAGATCGCGGTGTACCAGACTGACTGTGGTCGTCGTTTGTTCACTGAACTGTGTGATCCGGATACCCGTGTTCTGACTGAACTGAATAAGCCGGAGCAGGGACGCCAGTCCTTTCATCATGAGGCGAAAGGGAAAAAATGCTGTCACTCTGACGGGAACACAGCAGAAAATGCGTGCCAGGGTGGGCGTCAGCATCATCACGGAAACGGGCGCTGTTGCCATTCATGAGTTTATTTCATCACGGGCGGTGATTTTTATCAGACCCGTATTGTGTATAAACCAGGAGCCGGAATGTGTGGAGGAGGCAGTAATGATGCCGGGGGAGCCCCTCAGCTGACTGAATTCCGGATGCCTCCCGTCAGTACAACCGGACGCTGAGCAGAAACAGATGAATTGTTATCTTGATGCCAGAAAGGCCCATACCTGTTGTATGGTCTGTAGTTCCCGCGACAACAACCCTGATACGGTGAACTTAATGTTTTCAGAGCACCCGGATGGCTCTGTATGTGCGGACTACACGGCCAATCACAGGCATCAGGGGTATACGGGTCTTTTACATGGCGGAATGACGAGTACCCTGCTGGATGCAGCAATGACTCATTGTTTGTTCATGCAGGGTGTGCAAGCCCTGACGGCTGAACTGACGGTAAGATTCATTTCACCCGTTTGTACCGGAGACAAACTGATGGTATGTGCCAGACTGCTTGGGCAACGCAGGGGGATTTACCTGCTTGAAGCATGGCTGACAAAAGGACAGCAGACAGTGGCACGTGCCACGGCGAAATTCATTGTTCCGTCGCAGGATATTGCTCTGGCGCATCGCTAGTGTGACAGACGACAGGTGTACCTGGTTATTATAAAAATTTGAGGCGTGTTTTGCTCAGACCGGAAAGAATAATCGCATATCGTATATTCCACTGAAACCGTGTAAGAGGTAGTTATGAGTAAACAAATCATTGATATTGGTATTGCTGAATCATCCCGGGTGGAGATTGCAGACGGCCTGTCCCGGCTTCTTGCTGACACCTATACCCTGTATATAAAAACACATTACTATCACTGGAATGTAACTGGCCCCATGTTTAACAGCTTACATTTAATGTTTGAAAATCAATACAATGAGCTGGCCACTGCCGTTGATGATATCGCTGAACGTATACGCTCGCTCGGATGCTTCGCGCCCGGCACATATCATGAATTTTCACGTTTAACAGCGGTTAATGAAGATAAGGATATTCCGGCAGCAAAAAACATGATTGAAAATCTTGTCCAGGGCCAGGAGACCGTGGTTAAAACTGCACGCTCCCTGTTCCCGCTCGTTAATAATGCGAATGATGAAGCCACAGCAGATCTGCTTACACAACGTATCCAGTTACATGAGAAAACTGCCTGGATGTTGCGTAGCCTGCTTGAATAATGTCACCCCGTGGCAGCAGAAAAAACGGTTTGTCAGCCACAGGCTATTACTGACAGTGCAGAATCATCCGTGTTCCTGTGGCTGTTTTTTCTGACCGTCACAGTATTAAACACCATTGAATCAGTGGGTTAATCAGTGAATGCGTGAACGAGAAATACAGTCCGTGACGGGCATCATCGGCTGGTATATCCGGACCACTGTTGTTTTCCCGTTAAGGTATCGCAGGTTCCGGTCTGGCATTTCACAGCCTGAACAGGGTTAATGATGCATGGATAAAACGGTTTACGGGGAAAGCAGGATCATATTATTCGTTGTTATGGCTTCCTTTACCGGTGCCTGCCTGCGGGCAGTAGAGATCATATAAGGTATTTAACAACGTCATGATACGGTTATCCTCAATACGGTAATATACCATTTTACCTGCCCGTCGGGTCTCGACCAGCTTCAGGCGGCGCATTACACCCAGCTGCTGGGACAGGGTCGGCTGAGTGATACCGACCGCCGCTTCCAGCCCGGCCACATTCGCTTCCCCCAGGCTTAACTGACACATCAACAGCAACCGGTCGCTGTTGGCCAGTCCCCGTAAGACATCTGCTGCCCTCAGGGCCGCATTCTTCATATCTGTCTGACGTTTTGTGTCTTCATTCATGAGCATTGCTGATTTCTCATACTATGTGTTTTTATATAATATAATTTAGTATACTAACGGTATCGTAATTTTGCCATCGTGTTCGTCAGGTCTGCAGCGTCCTGCCGGCCCGGGGAAACGATTATATCTGGCAGGCATTTTTGCCCCGGGTGAACAGAGAGGATGTAATGAAAATAGTGATTGTTGGTGGTGTTGCCGGCGGGGCATCCGCTGCAGCCAGAGCTCGTCGGTTATCAGAGGATGTCAGTATTGTTGTGTTTGAACGGGGAAGCGATGTCTCTTTCGCCAACTGTGGATTACCTTATCATATAGGCGGAAAAATTCCTTTAAGGCAGTCACTGATTCTGAAAACCCCGGAGGATTTTAAATCCCGCTTTAACATAGACGTCCGTATCTGTCATGAAGTGACGTCAGTGGATCCGGTTAATAAAACGGTGACGGTTAAAAATCTGACCTCAGGGGAGGTCTATAGCGAAGAATGGGATCGTCTGCTCCTCAGTACCGGCGCCGCTCCGGTTGTCCCTCCTTTGCCCGGGCTACAGGAAGAGGGTGTCTTTACGCTGCGAAATCTTACTGACATGGATGCTATCCTGGGGTGGATTGAGCAACATCACGTAGCTCACACCACGCTTGTCGGGGGGGGATTTATCGGACTTGAAGTGATGGAGGCTCTGAGCGAACGGGGGATCAGTGTGACCCTGCTGGAGATGGGGGAACAGGTTATGGCTCCGGTTGATCCTGAAATGGCATCTGCCCTGCATCAGGAAATCCGGAGTCATGGCGTGGATCTGCGTCTCAGAACGGCGCTCACCGAGGTACTGCGGACAGAGACGGGATTCCGCGTTGCACTGTCTGAGGGTGGGTTTCTGCAGACCGACATGGTTATTCTCGCCATCGGGGTAAAACCTGAGAACAGCCTTGCCACAGGAGCCGGGCTCGCAGTGGGTAAACGGGGAGGCATAAGCGTCAATGCCTGTATGCAGACCAGTATCCCTGACATCTACGCCGTGGGGGATGCCGTTGAAACTCCAGACTTTGTCTTTCAGGAACCCGCTAATTTTCCTCTGGCAGGGCCCGCCAACCGCCAGGGACGCATTGCTGCTGATAACATGCTAGATCGTCACAGCCTTTACCATGGCAGTCAGGGGACATCCATTTGTAAGGTATTTTCGCTGAGTATTGGCAGCGTCGGTGCGAATGAAAAGCAGCTGAAAGTTCATGGCACCCGATACGAGAAGGTTTACGTCCATGCCGCTGATCATGCCGGTTACTACCCGGGGGCAACGATGATCAGTCTGAAACTGCTGTTCAGCCCCGATACCGGTAAAATTCTCGGGGCTCAGGCATCAGGGAAAAAAGGGGTTGATAAACGCATCGATGTCCTGTCTGTCGCACAGCGCGCGGGGCTTACCGTCAACGATCTCGAACATCTTGAGCTGACTTATGCTCCACCTTTTAACAGTGCAAGGGACGTCGTTAACCAGGCTGGTATGGTGGCGACAAATGTAATGAAAGGAGATACGGTCATATGTCATGTCAGCGATGTGTTACAACGGGAACCGGGCAGTTATTGTTTACTTGATATTCGCTCTCCTGCCGAACTGAAACAATTTGGCGAATATCCTGACGCGCTATCCATTCCACTGGATTCCCTGCGGGAGAATCTTGAAAAAGTGCCTAAAGATAAAGAGATTTTTATAGGGTGCCAGAGTGGCCTGCGCGGGCATGTGGCATACCGTATTCTTCAGGCCCACGGCTTCAGGACATATAATCTGAGTGGTGGCTTTATAACCTGGCAGGCGGTAACGGAGTCAATAAGTAAATAAGAGATGAGGTGCCATACACATGGCACCCTGAATCGCCACAGGTTTAACAGTGAAGTGGTCTGCTGAATTTGTTCACCTGAACAGAGGTGTGGACTGACCCCGCACCGTTATAAGGACAGTTATGAAAAAAATAACTTTTCAGATCAGGCATATAATGTCAGATTCATGGTCACTATAGGAATGGCAAGGACTGGATTTTCATTTTGCAGCCATCAGGCTGCTTAGTTCAGAGATAGGTCTGTGTAATGCGTAACTTCGTGACTCGATTGAGAGTATGGTTTCCGCCCCCACTCATCTTATTGCTGTTTTTCGTCACTGATGTGTTGACTGCAATCCCGCGTTTTACCTTCGACATCGTGAATATAGTGCTAAGCGTGTTGCTGACCGGTGTTTGTATTACCATGATACTGCACACCGCTTGGCAGATGAGCACGAACGGCACGACGCTTAATCCGCTTCATCCGGATAGAACCACCAAGCTGGTAACTGTCAGTTGTTACGCATGGAGTCGAAACCCTATTTACCTTGGAATGAGCGGGCTCCAGTTATCCGTTGCTCTCTGCTTTGGCAGCCTGGTGGGGATACTTGCTGTACCGTTGTTTATGTTTGTAGTAGCCAGATTACATATCCATGTTGAAGAGGTACAGCTTCGAAAACGTTTCGGGTTGGAATGGGAACGCTATACCCAACGGGTTCGTCGCTGGTTATAGCAACCCCGTGGTGTTGCAGGAGACAAATAACGTCGAAATCATAAAGAAAAGAATTCATCATCCTTGAGCTTTTATATCGTAATCGTAAACCAAGTGCCGTATGTAGCCATTGAGCCAGTGCTGGTACCTTAGGGAAGGTGCGAATAAGCAGGTCATTTCTTCCCAAGCTGACTCGCTGATTAAAATTTCGCGGATCTGGGCCGATTTTTTTCCCGCAAACACATCGAATCAGCCTATTTAGGCTATTTTTTCCACCATTTCTGGCGTTATTTCCGGTTTTTACTGAGATCTCTCCGTAAGCGTGCAGTGAGAACCGTATTGACGAAGTGAAGCTGGTCAGGCAGGCAGAGTAACCCGCCACGGGAGCAGAGCACCCACCCGGTTCACAGGCCAGTCGGCGATGACATCAAGTACATAATGCAGATAGCGTTCCGGATCCACGCCGTTTAATTTGCACGTCCCGATAAGACTGTACAGTGACGCACCGCGCTCACCACCATGATCCGAGCCGAAGAACAGCCAGTTTTTTCTCCCCAGACTGACCCGTCGTAGGGCGTTTTCGGCAATGTTATTATCCACCTCCACCCAGCCATCTTCTGCATAGCGGATCAGCGCCGGCCACTGGTTCAGCGCATACCCGAACGCCTTCGCCAGTTCTGAGTGCCTTGAGAGGGTTTTCTGTTTCTCCCGCAGCCACCCCTCCAGTGACGCCAGCAGCGGCAGCACTTTTTGGTGCCGGACTGCCTGCCGTTCCTCTGCTCTTTTACCTCTGATCTCCGACTCGATGGCATACAGCTCGCCGATCCGTTTCAGCGCCTCCTCCGTCAGGACTGACGGGGTACGGACGTGAACATCGTGGATTTTTCGGCGGGCATGGGCCCAGCACGCGGCTTCCTTTATATGGCCGTCGCGGTAGAGCTCGTTGAACCCGGCGTAGGCATCAGCCTGCAGTACGCCACTGAAGCCTGCAAGATGGGTCTGAGGGTGGATACCTTTTCTGTCCGGGCTGTAAGCGAACCACACTGCGGGGGCCAGCGCTGATCCGGCGTTGCGGTCGTCTCGAACGTACGTCCATAAGCGCCCGGTCTTCGTCTTCTTATTGCCCGGCAACAGCACCGGGACAGGCGTATCGTCAGCATGGAGTTTGCCGTCGGTCAGGACATAGTGCTGAAGGGCTTCATCCAGCGGTGCCAGCAGACGACAACACGCATCCACCCAGCCCGACAGTACAGAACGACTCAACACTACACCCTGGCGGGCATAGATCTCCGACTGGCGATACAGCGGTGTGTGCTCTGCATACTTTGAGGTCAGCACTCGGGCCAGCAGCCCCGGTCCGGCGATCCCCCGTTCGATGGGGCGCGAAGGAGCCGGGGCCTGAACGATGCGATCGCACCGACGGCAGGCATGCTTTTCACGGACTGTCCGGATAACCCGGAAGGCGCTGCGCATCAGCTCCAGCTGTTCGGCGGCATCCTCACCCAGGTAACTCAGCGAACCACCGCACTCCGGGCAACACGGCTCAGTCGGCAGCAGCCGCTTCTCATCCCGTGGGAGTGACTCAGGGAACGGTTTGCGGGTGCGGGTCTGACGCAGCGGGCGCTGCACTGCCGGGTCATCCACCCGGCCGGTCAGCGTATCGCTTTCCTGCTGCAGCAGGTTCAGGTCAGCTTCCATTTGCGCGATACGGCGGGATACCTTTTCGGAACGACTGCCGAAGTTCATCCGGCGCAGCTTATCCAGTTGCGCCTGCAGATGGTCTATTTCGCGTTCCCGGTTGCTCAGCTTTTCCTGCAGGGCGTGGATCAACGCTTCCTGTTCGGCCAGGCGCTGTTTCAGCAGAAGGATGTCGTCAGAAGAGGTATCGTTCATAAGCCTGTATTTTACCAGGCTTATTCTGCGACAACCAGGATAAAGAGCGCTACAACATGGTCAGGGATGTCAGTAACCGCTTTGGCTGTCGCCAGTCGATACCTTCCATCAGCATCGCCAGTTGCGCCGGCGTCAGGAACACTTTGCCATCGCGGGCTGAGGGCCAGGCGAAGCGACCACGTTCCAGTCGCTTTGTCAGCAGGCACAGACCATCGCCGGTGGACCAGAGCAGTTTTACCTGACTGCCGCTGCGTCCCCGGAAGATGAAGACGTGGCCGGACATCGGGTCATCTTTCAGCGCGGTCTGCACCTTTGCGGCGAGGCCATTGAAGCCGTTGCGCATATCGGTGATACCGGCAACCAGCCAGATTTTTGTGCCTGCGGGAAGATTTATCATACCGGCCCCCGCATCAGTTCGCGCAGGACAGTGCTCATGAGTTCAGCAGAGGGATGAGTCAGTGTTATTTCTCCTCCCCGACATTTTATGTGGCAGGTAGCGGGAGGAGAGCAGGATGGTAGTTCGAAGGTTGGGAGAGAAGAGCCCGCCTGAAGCTGCACGGGTATCAGGGCAGGAAGCGACGATGAGTTTTTTCGGGGCCGACAGACCCGCCCTTCACGCTGCCAGAGCCTTATCCATTTAAAGAGCAGGTTATCATTGACGTCATGTTTCCGGGCCAGTGCGGCAATACTGCCTTCTTCTTCAAGAGCCAGCCTGACCAGTTCCATTTTGAATTCAGGGGAATAGTGTTTCCGGGGAAGTCTTTCTTTAGCGCGCATGAGGTGTCCACCTGCAAAATAAGTGGGTGCTTAAGTTACAGGATCCTGGATTCGGGACCAGACGGTACTCAGACGACGCTTACATCTCTCCCACTGACGTATCATTTGGTCCACCCGAAACAGGTTGGCCAGGGTGAATAACATCGCCAGTTGGTTATCGTTTTTCAGCAGCCCCTTGTATCTGGCTTTCACGAAGCCGAACTGCCGCTTGATGATGCGAAACGGGTGCTCCACCCTGGCACGGATGCTGGCTTTCATGTATTCGATGTTGATGGCCGTTTTGTTCTTGCGCGGATGCTGCTTCAAGGTTTTTACCTTGCCGGGACGCTCGGCGATCAGCCAGTCCACATCCACCTCGGCCAGCTCCTCGCGCTGTGGCGCTCCTTGGTAGCCGGCATCGGCTGAGACAAATTGCTCCTCTCCATGAAGCAGATTACCCGGCTGATTGAGGTCATGCTCGTTGGCCGCGGTGGTGACCAGGCTGTGGGTCAGGCCACTCTTGGCATCGACACCAATGTGGGCCTTCATGCCAAAGTGCCACTGATTGCCTTTCTTGGTCTGATGCATCTCCGGATCGCGTTGCTGCTCTTTGTTCTTGGTAGAGCTGGGTGCCTCAATGATGGTGGCATCCACCAAAGTGCCTTGGGTCATCATGACGCCTGCTTCGGCCAGCCAGCGATTGATGGTCTTGAACAATTGACGGGCCAGTTGATGCTGCTCGAGCAGGTGGCGGAAATTCATGATGGTGGTGCGATCCGGCAGGGCGCTATCCAGGGATAATCGGGCAAACAGGCGCATGGAGGCGATTTCGTACAGGGCATCTTCCATGGCACCGTCGCTCAGGTTGTACCAATGCTGCATGCAGTGAATACGCAGCATGGTCTCCAGCGGATAGGGCCGTCGGCCATTGCCCGCCTTGGGATAAAACGGCTCGATGACAGCGGTCATATTCTGCCATGGCAGAATCTGCTCCATGCGGGAGAGGAAAATCTCTTTTCGGGTCTGACGGCGCTTAGTGCTGAATTCACTATCGGCGAAGGTGAGTTGATGGCTCATGATGTCCCTCTGGGATGCGCTCCGGATGAATATGATGATCTCATATCAGGAACTTGTTCGCACCTTCCTTAATCAATACCGCGTCACAGCCTGCCGATCCTTCATTACAGGTCTTCATTCCTGCCGGTGGCAATCTTCTTTCGCCCGGCGATGGATGGTTTGAACCCGTGGTGGAAATCGGTGATGAAGTACAAGCAGGTGATCTGGCTGGATGGCTTCACCGCCTCTCAGAACCAGAAGCCATACCGCAGGCTATACATTTTAAGGTCAAGGGACGGGTCTATTCTCAGCGCACTTTTGGTGCTACGTCTCAGGGCAACAGTCTTGCGGTTTTGGTACAAAACCTGTCGAATAAGGAACGCTCATGAATCAGGATATCACCCTGTCGGACTATCAGGCTTCTCTGGATCGAGTACGACCGTGGGTGCGCAAAACGCCGCTTGTTGAAACGGCACCCTGGCAGCCCGTGCCGGGAATTGAGCTCAGACTGAAAGCTGAATGTTGTCAGGTAACCGGCTCGTTTAAAGCCCGAGGTGCATTTAACCGTGTCCTCAATCTCCCACTCTCAGTTCGTCAGCAGGGGTTAGCCACTGCGTCAGGGGGAAATTTCGGTGCGGCAGTCGCTTACGTAGGGCAGCAACTCAGCATACCCGCAGATGTCTTTGTGATGAATACCAGCACGGATCTGACGCGAAAGCGTATTGAAAGTTACGGAGCAAAACTGACTGTCGAAGGCGACTTCTGGGATCAAAGCTGGGATGCTGCCGGCGTTCGAGTAAAGGAAACGGGGGGCGCATTACTTCACCCCTATGCTGACAGAGATGTCGTCATTGGTCAGGGAACCATCGTGCTGGAAATTCTGGAGCAATGGCCAGAGGTTGACACACTGGTCGTTTCAATCGGCGGTGGCGGACTTATCGCTGGGGTGGCACAGGCAGCCAAGCTGCTTAAACCTGACATTCGTATCATTGGTGTTGAAGCAGCGGGATGCCCGATGATGTGGACCAGCCGTCAGCAGCAAAAAATCGTAAAACTGGAGAATGTAAAAACGATTGTTCCCATCCTTGCGGCACGTTCAACAGAAGCGATTAATTTTGCATTGACGGAGCAGTATGTAGACGAGATTGTCCTCGTCCCTGAAGACCAGGTAGAAGCGTCAGCACGGGAAGTATGGGCGTCGACAGGGCTGGCAATTGAATTGGGCGCGGCTACGGCTGTTGCGGCCGTAACAAGAAGATGCTTCGTCACAAACCCCGATGAGAAAATCGCTGTTGTTTTGTGTGGGAGTGGGACTAACGGTATGTGATCCGGGTCGTTAACGGATAAGACAGTTTTCTCATCTGTAGCGTAACAGGCGGTGTTGTAGGCAGGATGCCATACCGCCTTGGCGATGCGCATATGCAGTAACGGCCTCTCCATTTCAATACGTTGTAGCTTTTTATTTAACTCACGTACTCCACTCACCAAAAGCAACGTGATTGCGAATGCAACGCAGCCTAGTTGTGAATGCAATGTCACTTATTGTTAAAAAAGATCATTCTTTTTGTGTGGTTGATCACGGTTCTTTATGAGGTATCCCTTACACTGCCAGCAGATGTTCAGCCTGCGCTTTTGCTATTTTCGCCATGGCATCATTCTATTTTGCTGTGATGAAGCTGTTTCCATGACCAGGATTCAGGAGCCTAAATGGACATTCTTATAGCCATTATGACGAAATAGGGGAAAACGATGTCAACATATTATTTTTTGCCCACACGGAATGTCTTTGGTGAGGGAAGTGTGCAAGAAGCCGGTGTTCTTGCGAAAACATTAAATGTCAAAAAAATACTGATTGTGACGGATGCATTTCTCGCCAAAAGTGGTATGGCAGATAAAGTGGCGGCGATTTATCAGCAGGTAGGCATTGGGGTACATATATTTGGCGGCGCAGAACCTAACCCAACCGATAGAAATGTGGAAGAGGGGATTAAATCCTATCGTGAGAATGAGTGTAATGCCATTGTGTCTCTCGGCGGTGGTTCTTCTCATGACTGTGCGAAAGGGATTGGTTTGATCGCTGCCAACGGAGGGAGTATCCGTGATTTTGAAGGTATTGATAAATCAATCAACAACATGATCCCACTGATGGCCATTAATACCACCGCAGGCACCGCGTCTGAAATTACGCGCTTCTGTATTATTACCGATACCGAACGCAAGGTGAAAATGGCGATTGTTGATTGGCGCGTGACGCCACAAATCTCCATTAATGACCCCGAGTTGATGGTGGGTATGCCGCCGTCGCTTACTGCGGCGACAGGTATGGATGCATTAACCCATGCGATAGAAGCCTATGTTTCCACCATGGCGAATCCGTTGACAGATGCGGCGGCATTAAAAGCCATTAAAATGATCACGCAATATTTGCCGAAAGCAGTTGCTAACGGTGAATATATGAAGGCCAGAGATAATATGGCCTATGCGCAATATCTGGCCGGTATTGCCTTCAATAATGCGTCGTTAGGTTATGTGCACGCGATGGCGCACCAATTAGGCGGCTTTTATAATTTACCGCATGGCGTATGTAATGCCATTCTGCTGCCGTATGTAGAATCATTTAATTTAATTGGCAACTTAAATCGGTTCAGGGATATCGCTGAAGCAATGGGGGAAAATGTCGCGGGTCTATCGACAGATGAAGCGGCGCTCAAAGCGATTAGCGCTATCCAGCGTTTGGGTAAACAAGTCGGGATCCCGAAAGATCTCAAGAGCCTGGGCGTTAAACCGGAAGACTTTGCTGTGATGGCTGAAAATGCGAAGAAAGATGTGTGCCAACTGACGAATCCACGAAAAGCGACGAAAGAGCAGGTTATCGAACTCTATCGTCAGGCGTATGAAGGTGAGGCGATTGTGTAATCTGCCGCCATAACGTCGATTAGTGTGAGATGATGGTTGCAACAGGGGCATTTTGCCCCTGAGGTTGCTGACAAGGTGCAGCGCGCGGCGATAATGGATGGCTCTTATGTTGTGTAAGAGTTCAGTTCATAAACCATATGGTACATATTTCATTGCTTTGAAAGATATTTTTAATAGAAAGATGAAATCACTTCAAGAGTACTTCATGAACTAACAGGAAATGCACCTCTTATGAGTATTTCCTGACAGCTTAATCTTGGACCATTCCCAATGTAATAAAAGGTTGTAAAATGCGTTTTAGCGTCACTGGGGTAGGGTGTATTGATATCACGGGGAGCAGGTCAATCCAGTACCAAGCCGCGCGTTAGTGTTTGTTTCATCAACCAGTCCACCACATTACGGGAAAAAAGAGTCCTATTCCCCTCAGGAAAAATCCACTTCGAACGATGCGGCTTTGACGTGCCTGAAGACGCACCTTAAGGTATTATCTGCACCAAATTTTCTACGATGAATACAACACATCGTATGGTTTTCTTCATACCAGGATGATTCATGAACGACAAAATCAGTCAGGACACGATCAACAAAGCCCTGTGGGCCGCGTGCGATACGTTCCGTGGTACCATCAGTGCTGATACTTACAAAGACTTTATCCTTACCATGCTGTTCCTCAAGTACATTTCGGATGTCTGGCAGGATCACTATGACGAATACAAAGAACAGTATGGCGATGCGCCGGAGCTGATTGAAGCGATGATGGCTAACGAGCGTTTTGTGCTGCCGAAAAGTGCCAGCTTTTATACTCTTTACGAGCGTCGCTATGAGCCGGGAAACGGCGAGCGTATTGATCAGGCACTACACGCTATTGAAGAAGCCAACGGCACCAAACTGAAAGATGCCGGGAAAAGCGTCTTTCAGGATATTTCGTTTAACACTGACCGCTTGGGTGAAGAAAAACAGAAGAACACCATCCTGCGTCAGCTGCTGGAAGACTTTGCCGGTGAAGATCTTAACCTGAAGCCAAGCCGTGTAGGTACGCTGGACGTTATCGGTAATGCCTACGAATATCTGATTAAAAACTTTGCCGCCAGCGGTGGGCAGAAAGCCGGGGAATTTTATACCCCGCCGGAAGTCTCGGACCTGATTGCTGAACTACTTGATCCACAACCGGGTGATACCATCTGCGATCCGGCCTGTGGTTCTGGTTCGTTGTTAATGAAGTGCGGGCGTAAGATTGTATCCGGGCATGACAGCCGTAACTATGCTTTGTTCGGTCAGGAAGCGATTGGCTCCACGTGGTCGCTGGCGAAAATGAACATGTTCCTGCATGGCGAGGACAACCATAAAATCGAGTGGGGCGATACCATTCGTAACCCGAAGCTGCTCGATAAAAATGGCGATCTGATGCTGTTTGATATCGTGACCGCTAACCCGCCGTTTAGTCTGGATAAGTGGGGCCATGATGAGGCCGAGAACGATAAGTTTGGTCGCTTCCGTCGTGGTGTACCGCCGAAGACCAAAGGCGATTACGCCTTTATCTCACATATGATAGAAACCCTGAAACCGGGAACGGGTCGTATGGGGGTGGTCGTGCCACACGGTGTGCTGTTCCGTGGCTCCAGCGAAGGTAAGATTCGCCAGAAACTGATTGATGAAAATCTGCTGGATGCGGTGATTGGTTTGCCTGAAAAACTGTTCTACGGTACGGGGATTCCGGCCGCGATTCTGATTTTTAAGAAGCAGAAAGTGGATGACAAGGTGCTGTTTATCGATGCCAGCCGTGAATATAAGGCGGGCAAAAACCAGAACCAGCTCAGCGCAGAAAATATCCAGAAGATCGTTAACACCTATCGTGAAGGCGATAACGTCGAGAAATATGCCTATCTCGCCAGCCTGAAGGAGATTCAGGATAACGATTACAACCTCAATATTCCGCGCTATGTCGATACTTTTGAAGAAGAAGACGAGATTGATTTGCTGGCCGTGCGTTCTGAGCGTGAGCAATTGAAGGTGGAACTGGCGAAACTGGAAACGGAGATGGCGGGTTATCTGAAGGAGTTGGGTTATGGTGCCTAAGGGGTGGATGCTTCTCCAAGTGTCAGATATCTGTAAGTTACAAAATGGTAATAGTTTTAAGCCACATGAGTGGGATACAAAAGGTCTTCCTATCATTCGAATTCAAAATCTAAATGGAAGCGGTAATTATAACTATTTTTCAGGTGTTCCTCAGGATAAATGGTTAGTTGAACCAGGGCAGTTACTATTTTCTTGGGCAGGTACAAAAGGTGTATCCTTCGGTCCTTTCATTTGGAATGGGCCAAAAGGTGTTTTGAATCAGCATATCTACAAGGTATTTGCAAATGAAAATGTTCATGAACACTGGCTGTATTTAGCTTTATTGCATATAACTCAAAAAATTGAAGCGCAGGCTCATGGTTTCAAATCAACATTATTACATGTTCAAAAAAAAGACATTGATAATCAATTTGTGCTTACCCCGCCTGTTGCTGAACAAAAGAAAATATCCCAAATCCTGTCAACCTGGAATAAGGCGATTTCGGTGACGGAAAAGCTTCTCGCCAACAGCCAGCAGCAGAAAAAAGCCCTGATTCAGCAATTGCTTACCGGGAAGAAACGGTTGCTGGATGAGAATGGGGTGAGGTTTAGTGGGGAGTGGTGTACGTGCACTTTGTCTGAAGTAGCACATATTATTATGGGATCATCACCTAAATCCGAAGCCTACAACGATAATGGCTTAGGTTTGCCATTAATACAGGGTAATGCCGATATAAAGTGCCGAGTTTCATGTCCCAGAGTTTATACGTCTGACATTACGAAAGAATGTACTCCTGGAGATATTCTTCTAAGTGTCAGGGCACCTGTAGGTACTGTTGCACTTTCTCAACATAAAGCATGTATAGGGCGTGGTATATCGGCTATAAAATCCAAGAGAAAAATGAGTCAATCATTTCTTTATCAATGGTTTCTTTGGTTTGAACCAAAATGGTGTTACCTATCACAAGGTAGCACATTTGAATCAATTAATAGTGATGATATAAAGACATTAAAATTATCAGTGCCCAATTTTGAAGAACAACAAAAAATTGCCGCCGTTCTGTCCGCTGCCGACACCGAAATCTCCACACTTGAGAAAAAACTCGCCTGCCTGAAAAACGAGAAGAAAGCCTTGATGCAGCAACTGCTGACCGGGAAACGTCGGGTGAAAGTGGATGAGGCGGTTGCCGTATGAAACTGACGAAAAGCGGTCCACTGACTGACCGGGAAATCGACTGGCTGGAAGAAATATTAATGAAGTATGGAATGGATGATTCTGTACTCTGTTTCTCTGAGCTGGATGGATTGCTGACGGCGATTTTATCAGGTCCAAATATGGTTTCACCCAATATCTGGCTGAGTGCTATTTGGGGAAGAGGCGATTATCATCCGAAATGGTCATCTGAGAGAGAGATGGAGCGTTTTGTCAGTCTGTGTTTTCAGCATATGAACGATATCGCTGGTTGCCTTTATGACGCCCCTGAACTGTTTGAGCCGATTTTCAATGAGCGTGAGGTAAAGGGGGAAAAATATACCATTGTGGAAGAGTGGTGTTTTGGTTATATGAAAGGAAAGTCACTGGATGACTGGTCTGGTCTTCCCGGTGAGTTACGGCCTTCTCTGGAAGTGATCGCTCTTCATGGCGTGGAGAAGAATTTTCCTGTACTTGAGAAAATGACCGGAGAGCAGTTTGAGAAAAGTATTTCCCTTATTCAGCCTGCTGCACTGGCACTTTATCAGTACTGGTTGTCAGTGAGAATGTCAGAGGCATCATCCCGGCCTGTTCCAGTGAAGAGGGCAGAAAACATGCCCGGGCGAAATGACCCGTGTCCGTGTGGCAGCGGTAAAAAATTTAAGAAGTGCTGTCTGCATTGATGAATCTTCATGTGACCAGTAGCGAGTAGCGCCAGAAAGAAAAGGATTAATGATGAACCAGACGTACACGCCAAAATTCCAGGAAGAATACAGCGCCAAAATTCCGGCACTGACGTTACTGACCAGCCTCGGCTGGACGTTTTTATCCCCGAAACAGATTATGGATTACCGGGGCTATAAACAGGATGAGGTGGTGCTGCGTCCGGTTCTGCGTGAAGAGCTTTCGAAGCGTTCCTTTATGGCGGGTGGCAAAATCTGCCAGTTATCGGAAAAGGCGCTGGATAACCTGATATCGCAGGTCTGTTCTCCGGCGCTGAATGAAGGACTGCTGAAAGCCAATGAGCGGATGTATAACCATCTGCTCTACGGTATCGCCGTCACGGAGTTTGTCGATGGCAAGAAGGTGAACCCCACCATTGCGCTGATTGACTGGGAACATCCGGAAAATAACCAGTTTCACTTTACCGAAGAATTTACGGTATTGCGGTCAGGCGGTGTCGAAACCCGCAGACCGGATATTGTCTGCTTTGTGAATGGTATCCCGCTGGCAGTCATTGAAGCGAAAAGCCCGGCAGGTCACGGTAAGAAAGGGCCAACCATTGACGAAGGGATATCTCAGAGTATCCGCAACCAGTTCAACGATGAAATCCCGCAGCTGTTTGCCTATAGCCAGCTATTGCTTTCGATTAACGGGCATGACGGTCGCTACGGTACCTGCCATACGCCAATGAAATTCTGGGCGGCATGGCGGGAAGAAGATATTACGGATGCGCAGATGTATGCTCTGCGCAACCATCCGTTATCGACTGAACAGATTCATGCGTTATTTGATCATCGTCCGTCAGCCGATCTCAACTGGTATCAGCAGTTAATCGCCGGGGGTGAACTGGCCGTTAGTGGACAGGACAAACTGCTCATCAGTCTGCTTTCGCCGGAACGTCTGCTGGAGATGACGCGCTTTTTCACCCTGTTTGATAAAAAGACCGGGAAGATTGTCGCCCGCTATCAGCAGGTGTTCGGCATTAAAAGACTACTGGAACGCATCAGTACCCGTAGATCAGACGGCGGCAGGGAAGGTGGTGTCATCTGGCATACCACGGGTTCCGGTAAATCTTATACCATGGTGTTCCTCAGTAAGGCGCTGATTCTTCATGACAGCCTGAAGCAGTGTCGTATTGTGGTGGTGACGGACCGTATCGATCTTGAAGAACAGCTCAGCGGTACCTTTGCTTCCGGCGGCGAGTTGGTCGGGAAAAAAGACAAAGCCAATGCAATGGCGACATCCGGGCAGATGTTGGCGGAACAGATTGGCTCCGGTAAAGAACGTATTATCTTCACCCTGATCCAGAAATTTAATTCAGCGACAAAACTTCCTGAATGCGTCAATACCAGCCCCGACATCATCGTACTGATTGATGAAGGACACCGCAGCCAGGGTGGCGAAAACCATGTGCGTATGAAACTGGCCCTGCCGAATGCTGCTTTTGTGGCATTTACCGGTACACCTTTGCTGAAAGAAGATAAGACCACCAATAAATTCGGGCCGATTGTCCACGCTTATACCATGCAGCGAGCGGTAGAAGATCAGGCGGTGACGCCTCTGCTTTACGAGGAACGTATTCCTGATCTTGAGGTAAACGACCGGGCAATAGATGCATGGTTTGATCGTATTACCGATGGGTTAAGCGAAGCGCAAAAAGCCGACCTTAAGCGTAAATATGCCCGTAAGGGTGAGGTTTATAGTGCAGATGACCGCATCCGGCTGATTGCATTAGATATCGCCATGCACTTCTCGAAGAATATTGATGAGGGGCTGAAAGGCCAACTTGCCTGCGACAGCAAGATTTCCGCCATCAAATATAAAAAGTATCTTGATGAAGCCGGGTTGTTTGAGTCAGCTGTCGTTATCAGCCCGCCGGATACCCGGGAAGGGAACACCGAGGTGGATGAAAGCAAACTGCCGGAAGTGACGAAATGGTGAAAGGATAATGTCGGCACGCAGGATGAGTCTGTGTATACCCGTAATATCATTAGCCGCTTCGATACCGATGATAAGCTTAAATTGTTGATCGTCGTTGATAAATTGCTCACCGGGTTTGATGAACCGAAGAATACCGTGCTGTATATCGACAAACCTCTTAAGTCCCATAATCTTATCCAGGCGATTGCCCGGGTGAACCGACTGCATCCACTGAAAAAGTTTGGTCTGCTGATTGATTATCGCGGCATTTTGGCTGAACTGGACACGACTATCGGTAAATATCAGGATCTTGCCTCCCGAACTCAGGGAGGATATGACATCAAGGATATTGATGGGCTGTACAGCGCCATGAGCTCTGAATACAAGCGTCTGCCGCATCTGTATAACCAGTTGTGGGCCATATTTGCCGGTGTTAAAAACAAGAATGATACTGAGCAGTTACGTGCAGTTCTGGTGCCTAAAATGGAAGAACGTGACGGAGAGATGGTCGATATCCATCAGAAAACCCGTGATGATTTCTTCGAGGTGTTAACGGCCTTTGCCGGATGCCTGAAAGTAGCGCTGCAGTCCGCCACCTTCTTCACCGACAAGAGCTTTACGGAACAAGACCGAAATATCTATAAAGAAACCGTAAAACAGATGTCCAGCCTGCGCCAGTGGGCGATGCAGGTCAGTGGTGAGCAGGTCAATTATGACGACTACGCTGAACAGGTGAAAAAACTGCTGAATAAGCATGTTACTGGTGTCGCGGTTCGTGAACCGGATGGCGTATATGAAGTGGGCAAGATGGGTAAAACTGAAAAGCCGGAAGAGTGGGATAACAACAAAACCCGCAATGAGACCGACATCATTAAAACCCGCGTCACGAAGATGATTGAACATGAACTGTGCGACGATCCCTATGCTCAGGAGGCATTCTCAAAACTCCTGCGTATGGTTATTGAAGAGACTGAAAAACTGTTCGACCATCCGCTGAAGCAATATCTCCTTTTCCGCGAGTTTGAGGCGCAGGTGGAAGCCCGCAAACTCAGCGACATCCCGGATGCGCTGGCCGTAAACAAACATGCGCAGGCATACTACGGAGTATTTAAAAAAGAGCTACCTGAGGTTTTCGCGGTAAACGATGATCAGGTTCAGCATAAATGGACGAAGCTGGCTTTCGAAGTGGACACTATTATTGTCAAAGCGGTTGCGGAAAATTCCCTCAATCCTCAGGATATCGAGAAAGCCGTTAAGACAAGCCTGTTGCCGCGACTGTTTACTGCCTGTCGAGAGATCGGTGCTGGAATGAACCAGGTAAACCGTATCGTTGAAACCATCATACAGATCCTGCGCGTTGGTTTGATGAAATCATGAGTGAGAAAAAGTCACTATCTATGAATGCTGTACGTTTTGTTTATGGTGATGAAACCATCGTGGTTCAGTGTGTACCACGGCAGGTTGTTAAAGGCAGGATACTTATCAAGGTTCATCCGGACTGCCGGGTAGTCGCATCTGTACCACCCGGAACGCCGGAGCTGGATGTGATATCTGCGCTGAAAAAGCGAGGGCGCTGGATATACCAGCAACTACGCGACTTCAGGGAGCAACAAACGCATATCGTTCCGCGTCAGTATGTGAGTGGCGAAAGCCATTACTATCTTGGCAAACAATACCAGTTGAAAGTAACAGAAGATGCTGCTGTTACGCAAAAAGTGAAAATGTTGCGGGGCCGTCTGGAAGTCACCGTCAGACACAAATCCGCTGAACGCGTTAAGGCGGTGCTGGTTGAGTGGTATCGGGAACGCGCCAGAGATGTGTTTCAACGCAGACTGGATTTACTGATACCGCAAACCTTATGGGTAAGTGAGCGTCCTCCGATACGTTTACGAGCCATGCAGACGCAATGGGGAAACTGTTCTGCAAAAGGCTGCCTGACACTTAACCCGTGGCTGGTAAAGGCTTCCTCGGAATGCATCGACTATGTATTGCTCCATGAGTTATGCCATGTCGCTGAGCACAATCACAGCGAGAAATTTTACCGGCTGATGGGGCAGGTTATGCCGGGTTGGGAAAAGGTAAAAAAACGCCTGGACGGGATAGCCGGGATGCTGTTGGCTGATATGTAGTTATTCAGGACGGGTCACCGATAATAAAAAAGCCCTTTACCGAATGTTTGCTTTGCTTCATCCCGAGCGGAATTTTACAAACCTATAACCAACTATCATTTCGGTAACTAATAAACAGAGAGTACTGAACTTCATTAAGGAGTTGCATCCGGGACTGGCTGACATTATATTTATATACGTCTAGCATATAGGGGTGTCGCTGTTAATCTCATTTTAATGAGGCTTGTCAGTGCATGAAGGGAGAGGGCGGGCTCGGCTTTGCCCTCTCTTTTTCATGACTCCATTTATCTTCAAATACTTGTTAAAATTCATTGCGTTACTGCAAGAGATTGATTAATAATTCCAATTAATGTATTTATTTTTTCATTTATCTTGATGTGTTTTTTCTCTTGTTCAAGAGAAAGCTTCCTGAATTCATTTTCCCTGCTCGGCACAGCAACTATCAATTCTTCATAAATCTCCTTTGCTCCTGATACTTTCGCCAACTCACTGCTGTATTTTTCAATAAGAGACTTTATTTGGATATTTACATTTCTGTGTTCATGGTTGGTAGCACTTGAAACAAGTTGACAGGAAGACTTTGGGGTTGCCTCAATTAATTCCACGCATTCTGTTGCGATATTAAATTCTGATGTGACTGAGTATAAATATTGATACACGCCTGTTTTTCTTACTTTGTTTAATAATCCTTTTCTAACCAGGGATTGAATTTGGTTATAAGCAAAAGCTTTTGCCTTTAAATAATTTTTCGGAAGTGAAAATCGCTCGATAAGAATTTTTGCTACTTCGTTACTGGTGAAGTTATCTTTGCCAATTAAGATGATTGCAGAAAATATGTACGACTCAGGGTTGGTTACTCGACTATTCATATGACAAAACAAGGCTGTTAACTTAGGATTGCTAAGTATACAACAATGACAGATACTTAGACAATCTAAGCATTCGAGGCCAATGAAGATGAATCAGTGTCTGAAAAAAATCCAATACCAGAACGACTTAAGGAAGCGAGATGCAGGGCGGGTTTATCACAGCGCTCTCTGGGTCTCCTTGTTGGCTTTGATCCCGCATCGGCTAGCAGTCGTATGAATCATTATGAGAAAGGACGCCATGTCCCCGATATTGATACGCTTCGACGAATGGCGGCAGAGTTAAACGTACCGTTGAACTATTTTTTTTGTGATGATCAGACAACAGCAGAACTTGCATTACTCATCTCCCGAATGACAGAGGAAGAGCGAAGTAACCTTATCGAAGCACTCAAAACGTCTTCAGGTGTAAAACATGGTGGTAACAACTGATGTTCTACAAAAGGCTATTGATCTTTTAGAAGGTAATAAAGTGCAGCATTAAACTGGTGTAAAGAGCCAAATCGCCATTAGAATGGAAGACTCCCTTCGACATAAAGGACATAGAAGAGGGAGTATTGATAATTAGCGCGCTAATTTTACGAATAGAGTAGGGCGTTTACTCATTAGCTCATTCTTGAATTTCTTTTGCGCTCAGCAAGTTCTCGAATGAGATCGTCTGCAAGCATGTCCTCAACTTTGATAGGAGTTGCGTTGTCGATATACTCAATGATGTCGGCGAGCGCCAGTACATTTCGTTCATATTTAGCTTTCAATGCTATAATTTCAGCATCAAGACGATTTGCCTTACTTATATAAGCAGCGCCGGTTCGCCCCATAGCCAATTTAGCCTTTTCATCTGTTGTCAACTCTCGTTTACCATCTTCATAGTTGTTATGCTGGCGAAGCCTGTAATTATTGATGATAATTTTTCGAGAGGTGAGGGTACTAATGCCACCTTTAACTATTCCTTTGGCTTTAAGACGGGCATGTAACGTGGATGGCTGAATTGGGGATTTTTCCAGTCCCTCTTGCACCATGGCTTGTAGCTCGGCTTTGATGTAAGCATCAAGTTCCTTACCCTGAATGACTTTATCGTCTGCATTGCGACTGCGTGGGGTCTTAGCCATTATTATTTCTCTCTATACGTTTCTGTTCAATAAAGAAAAGATCAGCTAGGGTTTTTGGGGTTTTGCCAATTAGCATTTGTTTATTAATTCGCTCAATAACTTTATATAATGGGTTGTTCAGATCATCAGAAAACAGGGAAACCAGTTTTTTCTCGCCTTGAACCTTTATAGCATCAGCTTCAAGAGCCTCGAGCACGATGAGAGCTTCTTCCTGTTCTTTTAAAGCCAGCATGAAGCCTGGATTCACTATAGTCAACTTACGGAGTTGAATGATTTCTTTTCGCTTGTTTGATAAACGTCGTGATGCTTCTTCCGCTTCGCCAAGACGACCTGTAAGAGTGAAGTAGCCACAAGGTAGACCAGACTGACACTTAAGCGCATGAGGACAACCCCAGCGAGCTACATCTCTCGTACAGGCTCCAAATCCAAGAGGATGCAGTTTTGCATGGCGTTGAAGCAGTGATTTCGCCTTATCAGCCAAATTTTGTTGTACTAACTTGTCATGTGCACGTTTTAGTTCAGGCAGAAACTTATCGGACATTGTGCCAGTTATATAGTCCACAACCTCAGCAGTTGTTTCACCAAAAGTCTGCATGTTCTGCTTCAGATTATGCTCGGTATTGAGCTCAGGATTTATCATTAGTGAGGTTGTTAATTTAACGTTTCCAACACCTGTGTTTTTTACCGTCTTGGAAGACCGTGATAGAGCTGCCATTCTGCGGCTAACCTCAGTTCTGGGGGAGGGTAGGTTGACCGGAATGCAGGGCTTCTGCTGCGTAGTAAAGAGTGATAGCTGGAAACTCTTCGTGAGAGCTTGATTGTTCTCATCATAAGCCTTTTCCAGCATATTGATTGCTAGAGAAGCGGTCTGATAGGACTGTGATTCGGCCTGATGCTGATAGTGTTTATTCTGGGTGATATCAACACGCCCCATTAGGATGGCCTGAATATGATCCGTCACTCCAGCGATTGCCAAGAATGTATTTATGTTATGTCTCGGTACATGCTTTTTGATAATGACACGGGACCCATCATCTTCAAAAAGATTAAAGTGATCAAAGATAGATTTTCGGTTTTGTGTTCCGCCTAACCAAGCTTCTATTGAGTTTTCATCAAGTGGGAAAATATGTTGCAATGAAACAAAATCTTTACCAATTCCAAATGCACCTTCCGGCATGATGAACATCAGGTCTTCATAATTGAAGTGTTCCCAGTCACCATTGTTTTTGGCTGAAATTATGCACTGGTGCCCAGGCTCAAAGTTTTTTGCTTGAGCGTAACGCTGATAGACATAATCATTCAACTGTTCTTTAGTGAAGTACCAGCTGTTCTTCTGTTTATGAACGGGTATTACCTTAGGTTTATGTCCGCTAAAGTTCGCAATGGAATTCCGAATACTCTTTCCAAGATCATTCCTGGAGCCACCAGAACCACTAAACATGATGTCTTCAAGATAATTTTGCTCAATCCATTCATCAGGAAAATCAGCGATCTTACCTGGGAGCATATTAGTGAAATTAGAATCTCTGAAGCCCTGAATCGTTTTACGGAACCCAGAGGTCAATTCTCGAACAGATTTATAAATCATCTCAACGACAGAATAAGTGCTTGGCGCCAGCCAATGGATCCGCCATCCAGCCTTTTTTGCACCAAGATACTCAATACCCAACCTGTAAGTAGGCCAGTCTTGATCTATTGCGTGCTGACGTTTATCTTTATCCGTAATTTCTCGCTTAACCAAAGAAGTCATTTTCAGCAACATTATTTCCTGGAAACGGAAACCGCAAATAATTGTGAGTAACAACATATTGTAAAAGATACGCTGATAACTATTCTCAGCTAAAGCGATCAACTCAATAACACACATAAATGCACGGATTGATATGAGTCTTTCATCATCAGTTTGATCAGGGGTGGCTTCTTGCGCTTTCTTCCTTTCTTTAGTGCTGTTAGAACCATTTCGATAAGGATACTTATTTTTGACTTCAATATTAACTAAGAAAAGATCATATTGACGTAGTAAAGCAATGGCCTTTACTGCAATATCGCAATAGTCACTGACATTATCAGGACTGTCAGAATTCTCATGATGCCGCTCCATCGCTGCATGAATAATATCGGAAGTCAGATACATTGGATGCGTTTGACCTGTTTTATTTACCATTTCCCAATACCAGCGCTTCATGACCTGTAATGGTTTGTCTAGTGTAGAACCTGATGGTAATCCGCCAATGATACACACCAGATGCATGTGATAAGCTCGCATAAAATCCTGAAATTCCGAAGAAATATTCATTTGTGAGAGCCCCTTAATACGACTAGAAACTTCGTCCCACTTAAAGCCGCGATCTTTTGTTTCTTTAAGCCATGCAACACCTTTCTCACCAAAACGCCAGGAACCGGCATTCCACTCCAGTTGTCCAACAGCATTGTAGGCAACAAGACGCTCTTCAAATTTTGCTTTATATTTCTCTATATAAATAAGAAGATTATCCGCCTGTTTATTACGTATTGTTATTTGTGTAGTCATCGATTAAATAGTCCTCCGGCCTTTGCCATTTCAATGCGAGCCATAACCTGATTTACATGCTCTTTCCGCCGCACTAATTCCTTGAGAAGTGGATGATTTAAAATGCCAGCATCATCGGCAACATCACGAACATTTTGGATTTCATCATTCAGCGAAAGAAATACTTTTTTGTGGTTTCCATCTATAAATGGTTTGAAATACAGGCAACCGTAACATCCACGACCCTGTGCAAAGGGGCAAATGTCTTCTTCATAATTACATCCACCGAGATGGTAATGAAGTTGCCCACCAATTGACCCTGCAACATTGCGACCTTCCCATTCGCTGCTGTGAACTAAATTCCCAGTCAACATGAGTGCCATCATGTTCTTAAACACAGGGTTGCGACCCAAAGCTGCCTCACGAATATCAGCCAGCTCAGGGGTGGCTGCAATGTATCGATCTGCAACAACATAAGAGGATTGTCCCAATATATAAGCTATCTCAGGAGCACTGGCACCACTCATTGCCATTGAGTGACCAACGTTGTGACGAAAGAGGCTTGCGGTATATACAGGTAGTTGATAATCATCGTTTTTTACTGCCTCCTGAATCTCTTGTGGTGAAAATCTGAAAAGCATTTTCTTTAATGACGCTTCCACCATCTTCATTGAAGATACTATGATGGAAAACATCGGGTCGGTATCACCAATTCCAACTAGGTACTTATACAGTAAGATTAACTTTCCAAGTTCTTCCGGAATTGCAACTCGAACTCGATCGATAGTTAGTTTTGACTTTTTGGCATATGGCACAAGTACTGAATAACGCATCCCGTACTTATTCTCGGTATCAACGATAAAATCGCCTCCGGAAAGTTTACCGATCTGTACAGGTCTGGCCCCAATGTAATAAACTATGCCAATAATAATGCAGTCCCGTAATGTATCAATTTTAATGGTTTTCCTTACAGTTTCCAGATGAATGTTTTTATTTTCTTCAACATCAATTTTTGGACATAGCTTAGATGCCCAACGTTGAATGCCATTTTCTATCATTAGGCATACTTCTTCTGGTATAACGAGGTCTAGGTTTTGGTAGCGAGCCCAGTTATTGTTCCTAGGGCGTGGCACTTCCAGCAATAGATCTTCCAGCTCATCACTGTCATCCTTACTTTCGAAGAATCCATTACGATCAAGTTTTCGTAATGCATAGAGGGTGTAATAGAACTGACTGCTGTCTGAGTGATTTCGCTCAGTCTTCGCAACTAGCATTTGCATTTTTTCAATAAGGCTTTCGCGAGTGATAACCTCAATTTGTTTGAAAGTTGTTGCGACAAACTGAGCAAATTTATCAGCAACACTTGCCGAGTTCTCATTAATGTACGCGATCGTTAAGTATTTCAAGAGCTTGAGTGAAACTGGTGATAAATCACAAAAGTATTTACCAGTAGAGAATAATATAGCCAAATTATTACCTGAGAATCTGTAACGCCAATCATCATGTAGATATAAATATCGGTCATCAAATTCTGTTGCACTTATTAAAAACAATCGTTTAGGGAGCTGAATATTTTCAATCCATTCAAGCTGTTCTTTTGTAAAGTGAAGGGGATGGGTTTTAAAAAAACCACCCCCGGTGATACCGCTCTCAGTTGAATAGATCTTTGAATGTGAAGTCTTCGTCATAAACATTATCTTCTAGCAAGTTGGAGGTTTTTCTTTGCGAAATGTTTGTTTCTGGGGAAGCTAAATGCATATCTGAATGTTTCGTACGCTTATAGTTGCTCTGGTTACTCACCACTTCAATAAACCGCTTGGCATATCTTAATGGAACTTTACTGGTCAGTGACCAGCCGCCTAAAGCACGAAGTTGTTCAATAGCTGGTTCAAGTACTCCATTCATCCTTGCTCGAATACCATAGTCTTGCGCCAGTATTAGTGATTCACTCAGGAGACTATTGTAAATAAACTCAAGAGTGATATTAGCCCAAGTATGCCGCCCAACGTGTGGTGTTATATTAACCATATTATTAATATTTTTATTACTTTTCGTACGATAATGAGGGAATAGGGCAATGAATGCCGGATCAATTTTTTCCTTATAAAATGTTCGAATTGCATCGTAAGTTAATGGAGTTAACCTACCTGAGCCTTTAATAAAAACAAACTCATGGTCAACAATTTTTTTCTCTTCAAATAATGGGGACCGATATTGCTCCATATAAATGGTAAACATAATGAAGTCATCTTCGGTTAGTTCGATTTGTCGCTGTGAATGCTCAGTCTTGAGTGAAGGTTGTTGTTTCCTTGGGTCAACTACATCATCTGGTAGATTTTGTACAATCAGGATGAAACGAATGTTACCTCGTGAGTCTGGAAGGGTTGGCCCCACGCAATCCTTCATCAACAATTGAACTTCACCAACACGTAAGCCATAGTTAAACATTAACCGGTGAATAAGGTAGTTACGGTATTGTTGAAATCCTGAATCGAATGGGTTTTGGGGATTAACCACGGCCGTGAATAGTTCGCCGGTCTCGATATCTGAAAATTCAGGAGTGGAGGGGATTAACATGTTCGTTAGTTCGATACTTTGCTGGCTGGTGATACTTTTGTATCGGTGAGCTGGTTCGTTCCTGGATACTTCAACTCTATTGAAGACCTTAATTCTGGCAGCGAGATCTCTATGGTTCGCCTGGTTAATCTGGTGAGCTTCAGTAGGTGACATATCTTGGTATGCCAGATTCATATATCTATAGTTGAGATACTTAAGGAATCGGCCAACGTTTCTGACGTGGTTACCATAGGTGGACTTGTTGGTTCTGGAGAGTGCCGAATGTAAAAACCCGTTAGAGATTATGTCGGTCTCGTCACTCAGGTGCTGCTTCCCGAGCAGATAAGTAAAGAAGCCATCAAGCTCCCTGATAAAACAGGAGATATTGTAGCCAGACCGATAGAAATCGTAGTCAAATGTTTGTTTATGCTTCTTATAGTAATAGACGTAAAAGAAACGCAGCGAACACAAAATGTTTTCTTGAGTCCCTAGGCTTTTCTTGCTCAGTTCATTCATTCCATAAATTGTGGCGAACATGACCGGTAGGGTAGTCACATCATCAACTATGAGATGAGTTCTCTGGTTGTTCCTCGATAAATGTAAGATGGTATATGCCATGAACTTAGCGGATGCCCCGTAATTTTTGTGTTATGAAGTCATCGTAAGTCCACAACTAAACTTTGGCAACTGACTGATTCATCGGTAAGTTCCTGAAAGAGAGGGACTCATGAACTTAAGAGCAAACCCACCATATTTAACATAATATACATTATGCGCACCAATGTTGTAATGGCTCAATAGTAATGTCCGCCTGTGGCTCAATTCAGATGTCCGCGCTATGGTAAGCTTCACTGGTCCGTTTAAACTACCGGGAGGCATATCATGAGCGCAGAAAGCTCAGGAGTGTTTACTTTGAAAGAGATCAACCGGATCAAGATTATACAGGACGTCATTGAACGTCGCATCACAACGCGCCGTGCGGCCGAGCACCTCGGTATCAGCGACAGGCAATGCCGCAGACTTCTTGCCCGTTACCGTGAAGGCGGACCGCTTGGTATGGCCAGCAGACGATGTGGCATGCGTGGTAACCGCCAGTTGCCACCCGGGCTCGCAGATCAGGCTCTGGAACTGATCAAGACGCGTTATGCTGATTTCGGTCCGACTCTGGCGCGTGAAAAGCTCGAAGAACTCCACGGACTGTTTCTTGGCAAAGAAACTGTCCGGCGCATCATGGTGCGGGCTGGCTTATGGGTTCCCCGTAAACAACGTGCCGCAAGGATCCCTCAACCACGGTACCGGCGTCCGTGTACTGGTGAGCTGATACAAATAGATGGCTGTGATCACGACTGGTTTGAAGGCCGTGGCCCGGCCTGCACCGCGCTGGTCTATGTTGATGATGCAACCAGCAAACTGATGGAACTGTTGTTTGTTAAATCGGAGTCCACGTTTTCTTACTTCGAAGCCACGCGGCGCTATATCGATAAGCATGGTAAACCGCTGGCACTGTACAGCGATAAAGCCGGTGTTTTTCGTGTTAACAATAAACACGCCACAGGCGGAGACGGGCATACTCAGTTTGGGCGAGCCATGCATGAACTGAACATCCAGACTATCTGTGCAGAAACCAGTCCCGCCAAAGGGCGTGTAGAACGAGCTCACCTCACTTTACAGGATCGTCTGGTCAAAGAGCTGCGGTTACAGGGCATTTGTTCAATGGAGGCTGCAAATGACTTCGCTGAGGCCTATATGGCTGACTATAACCGCCGTTTTGGCAAAGTACCGCGACATGATTTTGACGTACACCGTGCTGTAGAACATGATGAGGACCTGGGGCTTATTTTCACTGTTCGTGAAAAACGTAAAGTCTCAAAATCGTTGACGATACAATATGATAAAATGTTGTACCTGATTGAAGACAGCGAACTGAGTCGCCGTGCAATAGGTAAATATATCGATGTGTATCACTATCCTGATGGCAGAAAAGAGCTGCGCCTGAACGGTACGCTACTTCCCTACTCTACCTACGACCGACTGTCAGAAATCGACCAGGGCGCGATTGTCGATAACAAGCGTCTTGGCCGAACCCTGGAGTTTATCAGTCTGGTGCAGAGCAAGCGGGATAACACGCGCTCTCAGTCAATTCCCGCTGGAGATGGCCCTTCCCGACGACGGCCAAAGCAGGAAGGGAAGAAATCCCAGCGCTCACTGGATAATGATGACATGCTCGAAGCACTCAAACAGCTTCAGTCACGTTCAGAGGACATTTTTGGTAAAAGAGCCCGCTGATGGTACTCACTGGCCGGACAGTGGTTGCTCACCAGTTGATATTGTCCGGCCAGACCCATGATGTATTATTCATTTCGTTCAGCATCTTTATGTCCTGCTTTTCACGGGCATACTTACCCCATAATGAATGAAAAGAACGAACAATACTGATTAACTGCTTTTTTCTTTGCTCCGGAGATAGGCTGATAAAATAGCAGCACCTGCTGTCAATATTATCCTCAATGAAATTAAAATCAGAGTCTGATGCATATTTTACTGTTAGCATAATATCATTCGACGTTGTTCTCTCAGACTCTGTTAATGCTGATTCTATCAGGTATTCAAAGGCATACATGACAGACAGCTGGTTTTTGTCTGTCTGAATATAACCCATTGAGTTTCTGAGTATTGAGGACTGTACCAGGACCAGAGGCCATAAAAGCTCAACACCATAAAGCTTATATGTATCATGTTGATCATACTGATGTTGCTCAACACGACGATTACCTTCCCGTGCTTTACGAATATCATAGGCAAGGGATAACATAAATCCGTCTTTAACTTTAATCAGTGGGCTTTCATCCACGATGTAATGAATGAGTTCATGTAATTCATTCAGGGCTTCTGAATCTCCCCACAGTATAAAACCTGCATTGTTCGGCGTTAACTCGTATCGAAGCATGGGCTCAATCATCCTGTTGTTTCAGTCGGAGGAAAGTCTATCAGTAAAGAGAATGAGAGATCAAAGTGGTCATTTTAATTGAGCTGGATAACGGACATTTCAATTGAGCCTTGACAAATGTGGAATCAGACAGAATCCAGCACTTTATGGTCATCCTTGGTCTGCTGTGTTGTATGTGCTCTCTGCTGCGCATAACGATTGAAATGTCTTGCGGCCTTCACTGGGATTATCGGGCGTCCTGATAATTTTCTTAGGACCTGATTCGAATGAAACGATTGATACCAATCCTTACCTTTGCCGCCAGTATGACCATTCCGGTTACTGCAATGGCAGACAATATTGTTTGTCATGATGGCTGGAGCATTGAGCGACACGTTACCGGTAGTGCCAGTAGTGGATTCATGAGCTACATGAAAGACGCTGGCGTCATAAAGTTACTGCATCACGGCAAGCTCATCTCACAAAAACGTATTCAGGATATTCAGCAATCGGTGTATCAGACCAGTGGCGCTCCACTTGTTAACTACGAGTTTGATGTTGATGAAAACAGTTTCTATATCCTTGCTCTGGATATGAGCACTCAGGGTGCATCAGGTGGTGAACCGGATATCAAGCTTTGGGGTACTGATGCAATGGGAATTGATTGTATTTTACAGGGAGGTGCTGAATGAAAAATTCAACCACCCTTCCCTTATTGATATCAATCGCCGGTTTGTTATTTGCAAATCAGTCACTGGCGATTACGCAATCACAGATGCAGATGAGAGTGACTGCTACATGTGATTCTTACGCAAATTTTTCCAGAATTGCCAACCCGGATGTTATTTATGGCGCATGTATAACCGGAGCCAGGGACGCAATACAGCATCGCAATTCCGCCTGTGAGAAGAAAATAAAGAAATTTAATAAACAGACGGAAAACTTACGAGGAATGGAACGAGCCGAGCATATTGAAGTTACTCAGGCATATCGCGCCGGATGCAACACTGGAAAACAAAACTAAAAAGGAATACAAAAAAATGAACAGTTCATTTTTGACAAAACATCTTTCAAAATTAACGCTCGCTATCAATCTTACAATAACCATACTGATTTGGCTCTATTTTATTGGAACTGACAACCCGTCATGGTATTCGATACTTCAGGGGTATGCTTTCATCAGCTTTGATACGGCAAAAATCATTATCACCGTTGTCTGTGCTGCATGGATAATCAAAAGCATTACATCCTATGAGCTAAAAACAGTTCTGTTTACTCAGGCGGACATTCAGAAGGAAATACTCAAAGAGCTTCAGTTATTAAGAAATGGAAAGCAAATGAATAATGCCGATGCCATGAAAGATGATTTCAGGATAGACTTTGATAAAGTAGATTGCTGATATTTCTCTGATGCTGACATGTAAGGGTCTTCATTTTGGTGGAGATTCTTATTTTTTTATTCTGATTCTTTGTTAACTCAAGCCGTATGGCTCTCCTGCGGAGGGCTTAATATTGGGATAATATTGAGAGGTTCAGAGTAAGTACAGAAAACCGATTAAGAATAAATATATCATAATAAGGGTTTAACCCCGGTTGGCGATTTGGCGATGGTAGCATGGATATTTGAATCTGTAAATTGATTATATTTATTTTTATTTTACCACCCTATCGGGTGATTCCGGCACAGCACATCAGCATAACCAGAAGCATATAACGCGCTACAGGCCATCAGGGGAATGCAGTCGGTGCAAAGCCATACTTCAGCCCTGAAACAGCCCACAATCACGCCAGTGCAACCTCCGGTCACAATCTGCACTAATTTCATTTAACTGTATAAATGAACAGTGGTGCATATGCCGGAATCCTGCCATCAGACAGACTCTGCACACCCTGCCCTGACCCGTATTTACAGTGCCTGTAGCGCATTCTGAGCGCACCAGTGCATGATAAGGCAGGGTGCTGAGCCTGCTTTGTGACAACCTCAGATTACTGCTGACAGAACGACACGATACCTGTCACATTGCATTGTCTGTATTATTTTAAATTTTATTTTTTTGAATGGATTCTTAAATTTAATTCCTGACCTCCACCCGGAGTGCTGGCCTGACAGAAGTTAAAGGGGAAAAACAGGACCCGACCCGATTCTTTTTCTCCCTCCAATTCTTTACTCAGGAAATATTAAATGACGCTTTTTCGAAACAAGAGATACCACCAGAACTACAACCATAACACGTTATTTCCCGGTGCTGTATTTACCACGAAGCATAATGGTGAATGCTCTGTTCTTGGTCGCTCCGAAGATAAATCAAGACGCGGATATTATGTTGTGCAATTTAAAGACAGCGGCATAATCAAAGAGGCCTACGGTACGCATATTAAATCAGGTGCAGTCTCAGATGACGCGTTCCCGTCCTCAGAAGATGAACGAATAACACTGTTGATGAAGCCCCGTTATTATGATGTGGGATATATTGGAAATGGAAAGCATTCCACAATTGAAAACACCCGAAGCCATCAGAGAACAAGAGCGTTCATTCTCTGGCATAATATGTTGGCAAGGTGCTACATGACAGTTAAAGGGAAACAATATTTTAAAGGATATAAGGGAGTGACGGTTTGCGAAAGATGGCATAACTTCCAGCATTTCTGCGATGACCTTCCAAAACTTAATGGCTATGCCCGCTGGAAAAATAACCCCGGAGAATATGAGTTGGATAAAGATTTTTCACATCGTCGTTTCTATTCCCCGGACACAGTTTCTTTCATCAGTACAATGGAGAATGCAAAGGAAGCAGCATTACGACGCTCAGCAATGAAGATACTGAGCCAGCATTATCACGAAGTGAATAAAATACGAAATGAAATAGTTATGGATACGGAGGATGAACTTAAGAAAAACAATATTGTTTATGAAATTGCATATAACGGGAATACTAAAATCATTATCTCAGAAACACCCTATGGTACGGTGGCATTCTATCCCCTGACCAGAAAGATTCAGCGAAACAGTTACATGACGGAGGGTGATACACAGATTTATGTATCCTACCTGAACTGGCTCAGGCTTCAGTGGGAAATCAGGAATCCCTTCATTAACTGCATTGCTGTAAAATGATGATAATGCTATAAATAGCTGCACTATATACTTAACAAATAAACATCAGGGCAATCTGTAAAATCTGAGTTTCAGTGATGTTGCTGCATCAGAGACGATATTAACTGTCTGAAAGTTCATCGCTGAAGGCTAAATGTCTGCACTTCATGCAGCCATTTAACATGTTCAATACATTATGCGCACTAACGTAGACAAAGGCTGAATCTGATGTTTTATGGTCATCCTTGTTCTGCTGTGTTGTATGTGCTCTCTGCTGCGCATAACGATTGAAATGTCTTGCGGCCTTCACTGGGATTATCGGACTCCCTGATAGTTTATCTGATGGACCAAATTCAAATGAAACGATTTCTTGTTTTTATTGCAGCAACAACGAGCTTAATGCTACTTACACCTGCATGTTGGGCGAAAGCTGATTCATTAGGTATCAACAAGGATTGTGAAAGTCACCCCGTTAGTGATTATGGCATGACATCAATTACCGCATTCAGTCAATATCAGGCTGAGTCGAAAAAAATTACCGACGCCATGACATCATTCTGCAACAAAGGAAAATCTATGGGTGATATGGGATTTGGGGCTGCATCTGACCAGTCAGAAACAGAATCAAGGCAATGGTCAAATGCTAATCTACCCGGCCAAAGTGATGAACAAAAAGCATTCAGAGATACCACTGCTCACCTGCTCTATTACGCCATGCTTAACGGTTTTTCCGGGTTTGATTATCCGAAGGCGCCAGAACAAAATAATGCACCACCTGTGACAGGTTTTTCGCCTTATGAAACCTGTAATGCAATATCTTCAGATGCAGCAGAATATTCAACATCCCAACTTCCTCCAAATGTAAAAATATCATTATCGGAATGGAAGCAAATTAAAAGTGAATTTGAAATGGTTTGTCTTGCCGGGGTCATGAATGGCAATGGTCAAAAACCTGTCGATAAAAAACTAATGGCTGGTCTTAATGATATTGCCAGAGATGTTTATCTACAGTCATATAAAATCGGTTCAACACATCCCAAACTTAGCTCACCTGAGCAAAATGATGCAGTAAGGGAGAAAAAGAACGCGACCGAGAGAGCGGTAAAAGAGAAAAGGAATGCAGCAATAATCCAACAAAATAGGAAAGACAGAGAAAAACAAATGGTGATGAATCATCAGGTGCAGCAGTCGGTAGCTTCTCTGCGCAATGCTGTAATGCAAAGAATGAATCATACAACCGACTTTTCCGGAAAGAAATGTTCGGTAAAGGTCTGGCTGTCTCAAAAAGGCGAAGTGCTGTCAGCAGAGGATGAATCTGGTGATGCAGGACTTTGCTCCGCAGCGTTGCAGGCAACTAAGGGGGTTAAGATAAATTCAATGAGCGATGATGTATATAACGTACTGCGCAATGTTACTCTGAACTTCGACCTGTAACATGCACCTTATTGGCCTTCACTTCCGTGGAGGCTCTTTATTCTTTTATATTTACTCTTTGTTAACTCAAGCCGTATGGCTCTCCTGCGGAGGGCTTAATATTGGAATAATATTGAGAGATTCAGAGTAAGTACAGAAAACCGATTAAGAATGAAGATATCAGAATAAGAGATTAACCCCGGTTGGCGATTTGGCGATGGTAGCATGGATATTGAATTACGTAAATATATTATATTTATTTTTTTATCTCTCCACCCTATCGGGTAATTCCGGCGCAGCACATCAGCATAATCTGATTCATATAACGCATCACGAGCCATTAAAGGGCTACAGCCAGTACAAAACCATGCTTTAGCCCTAAAACAGCCCATAATCGCCCCCACGCAACCTCTGGTCACAATTTATACCAATTTCATTTAACTGTATAAATGAACAGCGCCGTATATGCCGGAATCCTGCCATCAGACAGGCTCAGCACACCCTGCCCTGACCCGTATTTACAGTGCCTGTAGCGCATTCTGAGCGCACTGGTGCATGATAAGGCATGAATGCCACGCCCACTCAGTGACAGTCGCAGAGCGGCACTGGTAGAGTGCTACGATACCTGTCACATTGCATTGTCTGTATTATTTTTAATTTTTATTTTTTGAATGGATTCTTTAATTTAATTCCTGACCTCCACCCGGAGTGCTGGCCTGACAGAAGGTAAAGGAAAAAGCAGGACCCGACCCGATTCTTTTTTCTCCCTTCCCTTCGTCACTCAGGAAATGTCAAATGACTTACTTTCGAAATAAGAAATATCACCAGAACTACAGCCATAACACTTTGTTTCCCGGCGCTGTATTTACCACAAAGCATAATGGTGAATGCTCCATTCTTGGTCGTTCTGAAGATAAATCAAGGCGTGGATATTATGTTGTGGAATTTAAGGATAGTGGCATAGTTAAGGAGGTTTATGGTTCGCATATTAAATCGGGTGCAGTCTCAGATGATGTTTTTCCATCTTCAGAAGAAGAACGCACAACATTACTTATGAAACCTCGTTACTATAATGTGGGATATATTGGAAATGGAAAACATTCCACCATTGAGAACACCAGAAGTCACCAGAGAACAAGGAGGTTTATTCTCTGGCATAACATGCTGGCAAGATGTTATATGACGAACAAAGGAAAACAATATTTTAAAGGCTATAAAGGTGTGACTGTTTGTGAAAGATGGCATAATTTCCAGAACTTCTGCAATGACCTCCCTGCTCTTCATGGTTATGCCCTGTGGAAAAATAACCCCGGAGAATATGAACTGGATAAGGACTATTCCCATCGACGAATTTACTCTCCCGATACAGTTTCGTTTATCAGCACGTCTGATAATGCGCATGAGGCCAGATTAAGGGCGTCTGCAATGAGGATTCCCGGTGACAGATATCATGAAATAAATAAAATGCGAGATGAATTATTACAGGAGGCTGAAGATGTAATAAAGGAAAACAAAATAGAATATAGCGTTGTTCTTAACGGTAATATGCGGGTGATTATTGCTGAGACACCTTATGGAACGGTAGCATTCTACCCACTGACGTATAAAATCCAGCGAAATGGTTACATGACTGAAGGTGATGCTTCAGTTTACGTTTGTTACCTTCACTGGCTCAGGTGTCAGTGGGAAAGCAGGAACCCTTTCATAGACTGCATTGCCGTAATCTCATGAAGATGCTATAAAACACACGTATAACTAATGATTTATAATCATCTGATAGTTCCCGCGATGAAGGCTAAATGCCCGCACTTCGTGCAGTCATTTAACATGTTCAATACATTATGCGCACTAGTGTTGAGTAAGGTAGAATCTGATGCTTTATGGTAATCCTTGTGCTGCTCGATAATGATGGTCAAACCTCTTTTCAAATGCCGTTACCAGCGCTAACCATTTTCGACCTGTGCCACATCACTCACTGAACATCAAAACTGATAACTGTAGTTCACGCAGGCAAACCACAGACATGCCAATCTGTCTTCCTGGCATATTTCTGCCCTTATCCTTCATTATCATATAATCTTCTAAATGAAATGGCTCACCGGCAAGGACTTATGCGGTCCTTTCTGCCTTTTTCTCTCATACTGGAGATTCATTCATGGCTGACTGGAACCCTTCGCTTTATCTGCAATATGAAACTGAACGTTCAAGACCCGCAGCGGAATTACTCAACAGAGTGGCGTTAGAGAGTGTTCGTTCAGTTGTTGATCTTGGCTGTGGTCCGGGAAACAGCACGGCATTACTGCATCAGCGCTGGCCTTCGGCTGTAATAACCGGGGTTGATTCCTCACCCGCCATGCTGAATGAAGCGCGCAACGCATTACCGCAATGCCATTTTATTGAAGCGGATATCAGTCAGTTCCAGCCCGAGCATCCTGTGGATCTGCTTTACGCAAATGCGTCTTTACAATGGGTACCCGATCACTATGAACTATTGCCGAACCTGGTATCGCTGCTGGGTCGCAACGGCGTTCTGGCCGTACAAATGCCGGATAACTGGCTGGAACCCACGCATGTTCTGATGCGCGAAGTGGCTTATGAACAGGGTTTCCCGGACCGGGGTCGTGCGCCACTTCCTGGCGTACATGCCTACTATGATATTTTGACCGAAACTGGCTGTGAGGTGGATATCTGGCGCACCACGTATTATCACATTATGGATTCTCATCAAGCAATTATCGACTGGGTAAGTTCTACAGGCCTGCGCCCCTGGTTACAGGATTTGAGAGAAAGTGAGCAACGTCAGTATCTGGCGCGCTACCACGAACTACTTCAGGAGCAATATCCACTGCAGGAAAATGGCAAAATTTTACTGGCATTTCCCCGATTGTTTATTGTTGCGCGACGCAATAATTAAGCATTTATCATCAGATAGATCACAGGAATAGAGGATCGCCTATGAGCGCCCTCGCCTTTTTAACATAAGGATCTAGTGACAATGCGAGGCATCTGCTAGTGTCTTGCCACGTGTTTCCGACGGGAGTTGTTATGTCTAAAGTCTACATTGGTGGGTGTCTTTGTGGTTCGATCCGCTTCACGGCCAGCAGTCCTAATAATTCCCATACCTGTTCCTGCGATATATGCCGGAAACATACGGGCGCACCGACCGTCGTCTGGATTGAGTTTGATGCAGAAAATGTAGAATGGACGGGAAAAGCCGGAAAACCGACAACCTGGCGCTCATCAGAAACGAGTTGTCGAGCCTTTTGCCCTCAGTGCGGCAGTTCCGTGGGCGCTATTGATGATGCCCCGGTAATTGCACTTTTAGCCGGGGCTTTTGATGACCCTAACGATGAAGACCTGGCGCCAGAGTTTCATTCGTTTTCCGATATGCAGCCAGCCTGGTGGCAAAACGAACGTAACTAAGTTAGTTGGTAATGCTTATCAGGCATGTGTTTTGCTGGCACATTTGTTTCATCGTTCATCTGCAGCAAATCGATTTCGATCGCATTGCAAATCGCATCCAGCGGCAGGTCATTGTTCTCTGTGCCAAACGGATCTTCAAGCTCTTCTGCAAGCGTGTCGAGCGAGATAAAAGTATAGGAAATAAGCACCGAGATAAACGGTGTCATGTAGTGCAGATCCACCACTAACGCGAATGGCAGCATGATACAAAACAGGTATACCGTGCGATGAAGGATCAAAGTATAAGCAAACGGGACCGGCGTATTCGCAATCCGCTCACAACCAGCCAGTACCGCAGACATATCGTTTAACCTATTGTTTAAACTATGAAATAATATGTCTGACAGTTGACCATTACGCCTGCGCACGGCCAACCACTCTCCCATCAACAACAAAATGCGGTTTGCTGGAGATTGTGAGGCAAATACCGTCTGCAGATCTTTCTCGCTGAGGTACTTCGCCAACGGCTCTGCCTGTGGCTTTCGACGTAAAGTCATGCGTAAACAGTGGGCAAACGCGATTTGCAGACGAACAAACTGCCCTAATTCGGCGTCGTCCGGTAAGGTGGTTTTTACCTCACGCAGTAGCGATCGGGAAGCAATCATCAACTGCCCCCACAGGTGTCGGGCCTCAACGTAACGTGAGTAACAGGCGTTATTGCGAAAACCTAAAAAGATTGCAATCGCCACGCCGAGAATGCTGAATGGCGCCAGGGTGAATTTGATTCCCAGCATCGTATACCACGGAAGCATGATAATAACGGCGATGGAGAGCAGGAAGTTCAGCAGCAGTCGTGAAAAGATTTTGGATAATACCGACCCATGCCAGACAAATATCAGGCGTAGCCAGTGTTGTTGGGGGCGAACGATCATGGTTTTCTTCGGGAAAATGTGAAATCCATCACATTAGACGCGATCATGATCAATGTTGCAAGTTAATCGCAACATTAACTAAACAACTTTTGCTCTGCCAGAACCACCGCGCACCGGAGTTACAGAACGGTGTAGTTATTAATAAACAATAGTATGTTGTAACTAAGGAATGTTCTATAAAAAACCCGGCCTGAGCCGGGTTGTCTTCTTAGCATAATGGCTTAACGGCTTCACGCATGCCTTTTGCCAGAATGGTATCCAGATCGGCTGAAACCTGCTCCACGAGTCCGGAAACCTGAGTCAGGTCCTGTTCCCAGTGTTCTTTAACACCCAGTACCGACTTGACTAACTCTTCGGTGCTTATCTGGCGGTCATGATGCTGGGACCACAGCTGTTGAAAACGTGCCACCCAGTGCGCATCATCCTGGACCGGATAAGCCTCACCGTTACGCTCTCCACGATAGAAAGCAATCAGCGCGGCAAGCGCAAACGTCAGGCGCGCCGGCAGTTTACCGCTGGCCTGTTGTCCTGCCAGCAGCTGCGGCAAAATACGGGTACGGAATTTAGTCATGCCGTTCAGGGCAATCGACAGCAACTGATGCTTGATGTACGGATTGCAGAATCGACCGGTCACCGCACTGGCGAAAGACGCCAGCTCATCGCGGGGTAAATCCAGTACCGGAATGATCTCTTCATAAATCGCTTTTTCAACGAAGGCGCAAATCTCTGCGTCATTCATCGCCTCACCCACGGTGTCCAGCCCTGCCTGCCAGGCAACGGGAACCAGTGCGGTGTGTGCGCCGTTGAGAATCGCCACTTTCCGTTCTTTGTACGGTTTGATGTCATCAACAATCAGGACATTGAGCGGATACTTATCCAGACGCAGTTCTGCAGCTAATGACTTCGGTCCCTGAATAACGAACAGATAGAAGTGTTCTGCAGTGTCGAGGAAGGCATCGTGATAGCCCAACTCAGCTTCCAGTTTCTCCACTTCGTCACGCGGATAACCGGTAACAATGCGGTCCACCAGCGTGGAGCAAAATGCGTTGGCCTGATCCAGCCACTGAATAAATGCCTCCGGCAGCGCCCACTCCTGAGCGTAGCGCAGGACCAGTTCACGCAGCGCATCACCATTGTAATCAATCAGTTCGCAAGGAATGATAATCCAGCCTTTATCCGACGCGCCATTAAAATGGCTGAAGCGTTCGAACAACAGTCGGGTCAGTTTAGCCGGATAACTCACCGCCGGTGCATCCTCAAACTTATCGCCCGCGTGGTAGCTGATGCCCGCTTCAGTCGTGTTGGAGAACACAAAACGCATATCTGGGTTATGCGCCAACTTCAGGAACTCATCGTATTCGCTATAGACGCTGATTTCTCGGTTAACCGAACGGATCAAACGGGCATCGCTTACGGCCTCGCCCTTCTCATTCAAACCACGAATGATGGTGGTATAGAGACCATCCTGCGTACTCAGCGATGGCGGGAAGGTACTTTCGATGGGACGAACAATGACTACACCAGCGTTCAGATCGGTATGTTCGTTCAGCAAATCGACTTGCCAGTCAACAAAGGCGCGCAGGAAATTTCCTTCACCAAACTGAATAATGCGTTCAGGATACTGAGCACCGGGGAAATCGCGACGATTTAGTGTTTGCACAATGGGTTCCCTTTTTAATTAGTCATACAACCTGATTGAATTGGTCCAATAGGTTAGCAAACTTTAATACATTGAAACCCTGTTTTGATCAATCCCCGGCGACAAATTAGAGAGTTTTGTAGAAAAGTGTGGTCCCGGTCAGCTTCCCGTCAGGCATTTTTGCATAGTCCGGTATCACCCCTACTTTTTGCCATCCACAATTGTGGTAGAACAACTCAGCGCTGCTGCCCGTCGCTGTATCAAGCACCAGCAGCGTTTTCCCTTGCTGACGCGCGCAGTTTTCGAGTTCGTTCATCAACGTCCGGGCAACACCACCGCGCCGCGCTGAGGGGTGAACCAGCAGCTTGGCGACATCAGCACGATGAGGTTGGTTTTCGGGTTGATCGATAATGAGCTGGACGGTACCGACAAGCACCCCCTGTGCGTTCTGTGTACCCAGAACAATCCTTTCTCCACGGTCAACGCTTTGCGCGACGCTCATCCAGAAAGGCCGTGATTTATCACCACTAAAAGGGAGCATAAAGCTGACAGAGGCGCCATCATTGACGCATGTTTCAAGGATGTCGCTGAATTCATCGATTCTCGACAGAATCTGGGCCGCACTCAGCACAAAGCAGGGTTTACAGGAAGCCATTTTTTTCTCCTTAGAATGACCCCTTCATACTGCTTTTAACAATTGCACAACACAAGGAGTCATATCATAGGATTATGTTATCTATGGCTTGTTCATCTGGATCACTAGCCAGTGATAGATAACCGTGACAACGTAACGCTGCTGTTCATCGTTTAACGCCACACCCTGAGGGATATCATGCCATTTCGCCAGACATCCCCGACAACAGGTCGCCGTAGCATGTTGAGCGATAAATACCGGATGCCCGCGCATGGGTGTCTGCTTACCGTCATTGGCAGGAAACGCGGGCGCCAGCCGTTTGGCAATAAAATCCGTGGCATGTTGTTCGATAACCGGCGCGCCTTTATCCAGACAATACTGCCTTTCTTTCTGGCCAAGGCGAAACCGCGAGCGAAACGTTGATTTCGCCAGCCGGGCAAAAAGAGGATCGAGCGAGTTCATCAGTAAACCGAGCGCCCCAGTTGTTGCGTTAATTGCTCCAGCACGGCGATACCCGCCAGCGAATTTCCCGCCGCATCCAGTTCCGGACTCCAGACGGCAATCGCCATCTCGTGAGGCACGATAGCCACGATACCGCCCCCCACACCAGATTTCGCCGGTAAGCCCACTCGCCAGGCAAATTCCCCTGCGTTCTGATACATGCCACTGGTCGCCATCAGCGCGTTGATCTGCCGGGCCTGCATAGGCGTCACCACGGGCTCTGCAAGATGAAAAGCATGTCCCTGATTCGCCAGAAAGACGAACGTGCGGGCCAGCTCCACACAGCTCATTTTCAGTGCGCAGTAGTGAAAGTAATTTTGCAAAACGGTGGTCACGTCATGGTGAAAATTGCCAAAGGACTTCATTAACCAGGCAATAGCCGCGTTACGCGCCGAGTGCTCAAACTCAGAACGCGCCACCGTCGCATCATAGGCGATATCCGAAACGCCGCTTAACGCCCGTACCACTTCCAGCATCCGTTGACGCGGTGCGCTCAGACGTCCTTGCAGCATATCGCAAACCACCAGCGCCCCGGCGTTGATAAAGGGATTGCGTGGGATCCCTTGCTCCATTTCCAGCTGCACCAGGGAATTAAAAGGATGCCCGGAAGGATCCTTGCCGACGCGTTGCCAGATCTCATCTTCCTGATAGTGACGCATCGCCACGACCAGACTGAGCACCTTTGAAATTGACTGAATAGAAAAACGCTCTTGCGCATCCCCCGCCTGATAGTGCTGTCCATCGACGGTGCAAATAGCAATACCCAGTTTTGAACCGTCGACAGAAGCTAAGGCAGGAATGTAATCAGCGACTTTACCCTGACCAATCAGCGGACGAACCTGCTGCACAATGGTCTCTAAAATTGAATTGTCCATGGCCCTGGCCACAACATGCTCCTTGCTCGCAGGTATGAAAGGCCTGCGAGTATAACAGAGCTGAATACGCAGCGTCAGGCCGGAAGGCGGAATCTGGCCACGGTCTGCATGAGCGGGTGAGATTCATGACGTAGACAGAAACATTGCAGAATTTAAGGCCGGTGCCCCCGTCGGAGGCACCCACACCATCAGAGGCGGTTTTTCCAGACGGTCTGTACATTACAAAACTCATGCAGACCAAAGTGTGAAAGCTCGCGGCCAAAACCACTTTTCTTCACGCCGCCAAATGCAACGCGGGCATCGCTGGCGCTGTAACCATTGATAAATACCCCCCCACACTCCAGGCGTGACGCCATCTTCTGCGCCAGAGCGTCATCCGCGGTGAACACCGTGGCTGATAAGCCGAAATCACTGTCATTAGCCAGCGCTAAGGCATGTTCCGCATTCTTTGCAACGGTAATCGCTGCAACCGGGCCAAACAGCTCCTGACGAAAAGCCGTCATCTCCGGAGTGACATCACCCAGAACCGTCACGGCATAGTAATTGCCCTGACCCGCGATTTTTTCCCCGCCGAGAAGTAACCGCGCGCCTTCGGCAAGGGAGGCTTCGACCTGCTGATGCAGCTCATCGCGCAGATCAAATCTTGCCATCGGACCCAGATCGTTTTCTTCGTTCAGCGGGTCGCCCATTTTGAGCGCGCTCGCGGCCGCCACAAAACGAGCCGTAAATTCTGCCGCAATTCCTTCTTCGATAATAAAGCGCTTTGCTGCCGCACAAACCTGCCCGGTATTCTGATAACGACCGGCGACCGCCGCCTTAACGGCCAGATCGAGGTCAGCATCATTAAGAACAATAAACGGATCGGACCCCCCCAGTTCAAGCACGCATTTTTTCAGCGCCGCACCCGCCTGAGCACCAATCGCCGCACCGGCTCGAACGCTGCCCGTCACCGTTACCGCCGCGATACGCGGGTCATTGATCATCTGACTTACCCCGGCGTTATCGGCATTCACCCAACCATAAACACCCGCGGGAACGCCCGCATCAGCAAAAACCTGCGCGATAATCGCAGCACAGCCGGTTACGTTTGGTGCATGCTTTAACAGATAGACATTTCCGGCCAGCAGAATTGGAACGGCGCCGCGAAGTACCTGCCAGAGCGGGAAGTTCCACGGCATGATCGCCAGAATAGTTCCAACGGGGCGATACTCAATCACCGCCTGGTTGTTCTCCACCAGCGTAGGTTCCGGGTTGAGCATCGCCGGTCCATGTTCGGCGTACCAGTCACACAATGCGGCTGATTTGGCAACTTCACCACGCGCCTGCTTGATGGGTTTCCCCATTTCACGTGAGATACACTGCGCCATCTCTTCGGCGCGATGACGCAGAGCCTGCCCGATATGACGCAGCGTTTGCGCACGGTGCTCAACGGCAGTGTGTTTCCATTCGCGGTAGCCATTCGCGGCAAGGCTCAGCGCATGTGCAATCTCTTCAGTACTGGCCCACGGCATTGCCGCCAACCTTTCACCGTTGGTAGGGTTAACGGAAATCGCATGTGTTGCTGCTGTGATAGTCATAAGTGCCTCTCTTTATCGCAGGGTATGGTCATATCATGCGCATATTTACTCTTTCTGAAAAATGAATAATATTAACCACACCATTCACGAACAGAGAATATTATGGATCTGACGCAACTGGAAATGTTCAACGCCGTCGCGGAGACAGGCAGTATTACGCAGGCCGCCGCGAAGGTGCATCGCGTGCCATCCAATCTGACCACCCGTATTCGCCAGCTTGAAGCCGACCTTGGCGTCGATCTGTTTATTCGTGAAAATCAGCGTTTGCGGCTTTCCCCGTCCGGGCACAATTTTTTACGCTACAGCCAGCGGATCCTCGCCCTGGTTGACGAGGCGAGAATGGTCGTCGCCGGCGATGAACCGCAGGGGTTGTTCTCTCTTGGCTCGCTCGAGAGTACTGCCGCTGTGCGGATCCCTGCCACGCTGGCTGAATACAATCAGCGTTACCCCAAAATTCAGTTTGCGCTGGCGACAGGTCCTTCAGGCACGATGCTGGACGGCGTGCTCGACGGGACGCTGAACGCCGCCTTTGTCGACGGCCCAATTACTCATCCAGGTCTTGAAGGAATGCCGGTCTACCTTGAAGAGATGATGATAGTCACTCCGCACGGTCATCCCCCTATCCAGCGGGCCAGCGACGTTAACGGTTGCAGCATTTACGCCTTTCGCGCCAACTGTTCCTATCGTCGCCATTTTGAAAGCTGGTTTCATGCCGATCGCGCAATGCCTGGCACCATTCATGAAATGGAGTCGTATCACGGCATGCTGGCTTGCGTCATTGCCGGTGCGGGTATCGCGCTGATCCCGCGTTCGATGCTGGAGAGCATGCCAGGACACCATCAGGTCCACGCCTGGCCGCTAAGCGAAAACTGGCGCTGGCTGAATACGTGGCTGGTCTGGCGCAGAGGGGCAATGACGAGGCAACTGGAAGCGTTTATTGAGGTATTGAACCCTCAGTTGTCGAATAGCACGGAATAATTCGCGATTCTCAAACAACGCCATCAATAGCGTTCCGGGTGAATTCTCACGCCCGGAATTTCATTAATAATGAAACAGTTAAAATTACGCGAAATGTTCGGCAGTCAATTTTGCCACCCAGTCAATGAAATGAGATCTGTATCACGAAATGATTGTATTTTAGCCAGCAAAAGTTTTAAGATCGTGGCCTTACCTTTTCGCAGCTAATCCACCTAATTGATATGACAACAGACACTGTTTCCCGCAAGGTCGCGTGGCTTCGGGTAGTTACGCTTGCCATTGCCGGTTTTATTTTCAATACCACTGAGTTTGTCCCTGTCGGTTTGTTATCCGACATCGCACAAAGTTTTAATATGCAGACCGCTCAGGTCGGGATCATGCTGACGATCTACGCCTGGGTTGTCGCCCTGATGTCGCTGCCTTTCATGCTGCTTACCAGCCAGGTAGAACGCCGCAAACTTCTGATCTGCCTGTTTGTCGTTTTTATCGCCAGCCACGTTCTCTCTTTCCTGGCATGGAATTTTACCGTGCTGGTAATCAGTCGTATCGGTATTGCTTTTGCCCACGCTATTTTCTGGTCGATCACCGCATCTCTGGCGATTCGCCTGGCTCCAGCCGGGAAACGCGCGCAGGCTCTCAGCCTGATTGCGACCGGTACCGCGCTGGCGATGGTGTTGGGCCTGCCTATCGGGCGCATCGTTGGCCAGTATTTTGGCTGGCGTACTACCTTCTTCGCCATCGGTATGGGGGCGTTAGTCACCCTACTTTGCTTGATTAAGCTCCTACCAAAATTACCCAGTGAGCATTCCGGTTCATTAAAAAGCCTGCCGGTTTTATTCCGCCGTCCGGCATTGATGAGCTTGTATCTGCTGACGGTGATTGTGGTCACCGCGCATTACACGGCCTACAGCTATATCGAACCGTTTGTACAGACCGTCGCCGGACTGAGCGCAAACTTTGCCACCGTGCTGCTGCTGGTTCTGGGTGGCGCGGGGATTGTCGGTAGCGTCATTTTTGGCAAACTGGGTAATCAACATGCTTCCGTATTGATTAGTAGCGCCATTGCCCTGCTGACGGTGTGCCTGGTGCTGTTACTGCCCGCAGCGGACAGCGAAATGCATCTGGCCGTCCTGAGTATATTCTGGGGCATAGCCATTATGTTGATAGGCCTGGGTATGCAGGTGAAAGTGCTGGCGCTGGCCCCGGATGCCACCGACGTCGCAATGGCCCTTTTCTCAGGTATCTTTAATATCGGGATAGGCGCTGGCGCGCTGGTGGGAAATCAGGTGAGTCTGCACTGGTCAATGTCTACGATTGGTTACGTAGGTGCAGTGCCTGCGGTTGTGGCGTTCATATGGTCGGTGATTATCTTCCTTAAATGGCCAGTATCACTGGAAGAGCAGCCTCAGCATTCATAAAAGCGTGCCCGGTAGACAATACCGGGCACGTTGTTTTAAGCGTAAGTTTTAATGATTTCCAGCACGCCGTTAATAATAAACTGCACGCCCATACATACCAGCAGGAAGCCCATCAGACGGGAGATCGCCTCAATACCGCCTTTGCCGACCAGGCGCATAATTCCGCCAGAACTGCGTAAACAGCCCCACAGGATAACCCCGACCACCGCAAAAATAATCGGCGGTGCGACCATTATCACCCAGTCCGGAAACTCAGCCCCATGACGCACGGTGGACGCCGAGCTGATGATCATTGCAATCGTACCCGGACCCGCGGTGCTTGGCATGGCCAGCGGAACAAATGCAATATTGGCAGTCGGTTCATCTTCCAGTTCTTCTGATTTGCTTCTCGCTTCCGGAGAGTCATGTGCCTTCTGCTGTGGAAACAACATTCGAAAGCCGATAAACGCAACGATTAACCCACCCGCGATACGTAACCCGGGAATCGAAATCCCGAAGGTATTCATCACCAGTTGTCCGGCATAATACGCCACCATCATGATGGCAAACACGTAAACGGACGCCATGAGTGACTGACGGTTACGCTCTGCGCTGTTCATGTTGCCGGCAAGGCCGAGGAACAACGCCACGGTGGTTAACGGGTTTGCCAACGGTAACAGGACTACCAGCCCCAGTCCTATTGCTTTAAACAAGTCCATCATAATGTCATCTTTCCTGTGCGTTAATCGTCAACGGCAAGTATACGGTGAAATCCGGGAGATAAGCCATTTTCGCGGTGTAAGGATTCATTTTTCATCCGCACGTATAAGCCATAATTTTCAAACCGTTAAAATTCCACTCGCCAGAAATTGAGTCTGATGATTTAGCAAAACGTGGCATTTGCTGACCCATTCATTTGACTTATATTTGCCTAAGCAATAATATCAGCCGTGACTAACTACTTGCCAGGGCAACCATTGTGAAAAGCACCAGTGATCTGTTTAACGAAATCATCCCACTGGGTCGTTTGATCTACATGGTTAATCAGAAAAAAGATCGTTTACTAAACGACTATCTGTCACCGCTGGATATCACGGCATCGCAGTTCAAGGTGCTCTGCTCTATCCGTTGCGCGGTGTGTATTACCCCTGTCGAATTGAAAAAAGTGCTGTCTGTCGATCTCGGCGCCCTGACGCGGATGCTGGACAGGCTGGCCTGTAAAGGCTGGATAGAAAGGCTTCCGAATCCACATGACAAGCGAGGCGTGCTGGTGAAACTCACCGAGCATGGCGCGGCAATTTGCGAGCAGTGTCATCAATTAGTAGGGCAAGACCTGCACCAGGAACTAACAAAAAACTTAACGGTGGATGAAGTGACCACGCTTGAGCATTTGCTTAAGAAAATCCTGCCGTAAACAGAAAGAGGTATGACGATGTCCAGACGCAATACTGACACAATCACTATTCATAGCATTTTGGACTGGATCGAAAATAACCTTGAATCGCCGCTCTCGCTGGAAAAGGTGTCAGAGCGTTCAGGTTACTCCAAATGGCACCTGCAACGGATGTTTAAAAAAGAAACCGGTCATTCACTGGGTCAATACATCCGTAGCCGTAAAATGACTGAAATAGCGCAAAAATTAAAAGAGAGTAACGAGCCGATCCTTTATCTGGCGGAGCGTTACGGCTTTGAGTCCCAGCAAACGCTGACCCGGACATTCAAAAACTATTTTGATGTTCCGCCGCATAAATACCGTATGACGAATATGCACGGCGAATCACGCTATTTGCTGCCACTCAATCAATGTAATTGCTAATCGCCAGTTAACGACGTAACCGAGGAAATCATGAAACTTCTGTCTTATGCGATGCTGGCCCTGCTGTATGTTGTTTCGGGCCAGAGCATGGCGGAACAGACCGCGCAGCCTGCCACACAAAACAGTCGTGACGCGATGATTATGCCGCCTGCGCACGATCGGTCCCCGTTCGATTTTAATCATATGGGTGCAGGCAGCGACAAATCCGACGAATTAGGTGTGCCTTATTACAATATGCGCAACCTGTAATTTTTTTGCCCCGTCACTGCGGGGCTTTTTTTTACCCTCTCGCCTGCGCAGTCTTACGCAACCGAAAGCCAAACACATTGATGTACAATCCAGCCATGATCAGCAGCGCACCGAGCAGTTGTAATCCGGTAAGCATTTCATCCAGCAGCACGGCCGCGCTCGCCAGTCCAACAACCGGCACCAACAGCGACAACGGCGCGACACGCCAGGTTTCATAACGCCCGAGTAAAGATCCCCAGATGCCATAACCCACAATGGTCGCCACAAACGCCAGATAAACCAGTGACAGAATGGTGGTCATATCTATCGTCACCAGACTTTGGATAATTTGCGTTGGACCATCGAGAAGTATTGAGGCGAGAAAGAATGGGACAACAGGAATCAACGCACTCCATACCACCAATGACATCACCGCCGGGCGTGACGTATGCTGCATGATTTTTTTATTAAAGATATTACCGCTGGCCCAGCTTAGTGCCGCCGCCAGCGTCAGCATAAAACCGAGCATGCCGACATGCTGTCCGTTCAGACTGGCCTCAATCAGCACCAGCACGCCAAATATGGCCAGCGCAATCCCTACCCGTTGTTTACCTTGCAGACGTTCACCAAAGGCGAATGCCCCCAGAATGATGGTGAAAAACGCCTGAGCCTGTAATACCAGAGAAGCTAACCCGGCAGGCATACCGAATTTGATGGCGCTAAAGAGAAACGCGAACTGCCCAAAACTGATGGTCAGCCCATAGCCGAGCAGCAGTGAAAGCGGAATTTTCGGCCGGGCAACGAAGAAAATCGCCGGAAATGCCACCAGTAAAAAACGCAACCCAGCCAGCATTAAGGGTGGCATATTGTGTAGCCCCACTTTGATGACGACAAAGTTCAGCCCCCAAACCACAACGACCAGTAACGCTAATAACCCGTCTTTACGCGACATACCACCGCCCCTGCGAATATTAAATTTTTGTAAACAAATTAAAGTAACGGAAATCGTTGTGCCGTAACAGATCATTAATTCAGGTAGGCCACACAGGGCATTTTCGGACAACTTATTGAGTGTACATCACACTTTTAGCATGCTATTTGTTTCTGATATCTAAATAAAACATAACAACATGCATTGTCGGGCAGGAAAATGAATATCTCTCTGAGAAGGTCCACTCTCGCGTTACTCGCGTCATCATTGTTATTAACGATTGGGCGTGGCGCCACGCTGCCCTTTATGACGATCTACCTCAGCCGACAGTACAATCTGAGCGTCGACCTGATCGGTTATGCGATGACGGTCGCACTGACCATTGGCGTCGTGTTCAGCCTTGGCTTTGGTATTCTGGCCGACAAGTTTGATAAAAAACGCTATATGCTGCTGGCTATCTGCGGCTTTGCCTCTGGCTTTATTGCTATTCCACTGGTGCATAACGTAGTGGTAGTGGTTTTGCTCTTTGCCCTGATCAACTGCGCCTACTCCGTCTTCGCCACGGTGCTGAAAGCCTGGTTTGCCGATAATCTCTCGGCGACCAACAAGACTAAAATTTTCTCGCTTAACTATACCGTGCTGAACATCGGCTGGACCGTAGGCCCACCGCTGGGCACGCTACTGGTGATGCAAAGCATTAACCTGCCATTCTGGCTCGCTGCTGCATGTTCAGCACTCCCTCTGGTATTTATCCAGACCTGGGTAAAACGTTCACCAGCAGCATCAGAAGGTTTGAACGCCGCAGTTTGGTCCCCCTCGGTACTGCTGCGCGACAGAGCATTATTCTGGTTTACGCTGTCAGCATTTTTGGCGTCATTCGTTGGTGGTGCCTTTGCGTCCTGTATTTCGCAATACGTTATGGTGGTTGCAGACGGCGATTTTGCCGAGAAAGTGGTGGCAGTCGTCCTGCCTGTTAACGCCGCCATTGTGGTATCACTGCAATATGCCCTCGGGCGCAGGCTCACCGCCACCAATATCCGCCCGCTAATGACTGTAGGCACGCTGTTCTTTGTGGTCGGTCTGGTTGGCTTCACCTTCTCCGGCAACAACCTGGTGTTATGGGGCATTTCTGCGGCCTTTTTCACTATCGGTGAGGTCATTTACGCGCCGGGTGAATACATGCTCATCGACAACATCGCGCCTGCAGGAATGAAAGCCAGCTATTTTTCCGCCCAGTCGTTAGGCTGGTTGGGCGCAGCGGTAAACCCATTAGTCAGCGGCGTCATTTTAACCACATTGCCGCCGTGGTCGCTGTTTGTGGCGCTGATGGTGGCGATCGTTCTTGCCTGGGCGCTAATGATAAAAGGTATGCGCGCCAAACCCTGGGGCCAGACGGCGGTCTGCTAATGATGATCGCGACAGAGCCAAAGCCGCTCTGTCGCGAATCTCAAATGGCGACCAGCCCTCGAACGCCTTCGGATTCCATATTTTTACCGTCACCGCTTTGAATAATGCTGCCTCGCGACATGAGTAAGTATTTGTCGGCCAGTTGCTGCGCAAAATCATAGAACTGCTCCACCAGCAAAATGGCCATGTCACCCCGGTGCGCCAGTTGAGAAATCACCTGCCCAATTTCTTTAATCACTGACGGCTGGATCCCCTCCGTGGGCTCATCGAGGATCAACAACTGCGGGCGACTGGCCAGCGCTCGTCCAATCGCCAGTTGCTGCTGTTGCCCGCCGGACAAATCTCCGCCCCGCCGATGTTTCATCTCCTGTAGAACCGGAAAGAGCGCATAGATATCATCCGGCACACGTCTGGCCTCCTGTGCTGAAAAACGGGAAAGGCCGAGCAGCAGGTTCTCTTCTACCGTCAGACGCGGAAAAATATCGCGCCCCTGTGGTACATACGCCACCCCGGCCCTGACCCGCTGATGCGGCTTCCAGTGAGTGACATTTTTCTCCTGCCAGAGCACACTCCCGCTGCGGGCAGGAATAAGCCCCATCAGGCACTTCAGAAGCGTCGTTTTCCCCACGCCGTTACGCCCCAGCAGACATGTCACCTCGCCGATACGCGCCTCAAAGTTCACACTTCGCAGAATATGGCTGCCACCATAATATTGATTCAGTTCTTTCACCTGCAGCATCTGTGCTCCTTAACGCCCGAGATAAACTTCAATAACCTGCTCGTTGGCCTGCACTTCGCGCAGACTTCCCTGAGCCAGAACGCGTCCCTGGTGTAAGACCGTGACGCGATCGGCAATGGTTTCGACAAATCCCATATCGTGCTCAACAACCATCAGCGAGTGCTTCCCGGCAAGCTTACGAAACAGTTCCGCAGTGTATTCCGTCTCCGCATCCGTCATGCCCGCCGCGGGTTCATCCAGCAGCAGTAAATGCGGCTCCTGTACCAACAGCATGCCAATTTCGAGAAACTGTTTTTGCCCGTGAGAAAGCAGCCCGGCGCGGCGGGCCCGCTCGTTGCCCAGCCGCAAAAGCGCCAGTATTTCATCTATACGATCCCGTTGTTCGCCGGTGAGGTGCGCCCGTAAAGAGCTCCAGACAGATTTATCGCTTTTCAGCGCCAGCTCCAGATTCTCCTCCACCGTTAACGCTTCAAATACCGTGGGTTTCTGAAACTTCCGTCCAACTCCCTGACGTGCAATGGCGATGGGGTCCAGCGTTGTTAAATCGGTCGACTGATCGTATATCGCCCGACCACTTTGCGGCCTGGTTTTGCCGGTAATAACATCCATTAGCGTCGTTTTTCCGGCACCGTTGGGACCAATGATGCAACGCAGCTCCCCAACGCCAATATTGAGCGTGAGATCCGTTAACGCCTGGAAACCATCGAAGTTAACGTTAATTTTTTCCAACTGGAGCACCGGGTCCGTTTGGTTGCGAAACCGATCGCCTGGCATCTGGCGAGTAAAAAGCCCTTCATCTGGCTGCATTATTTGTCTCCCTTGCGAAACAGACCCATCACACCACGAGGTAAAAACAGCGTAACGCCAATAAAGATCAGGCCAAGAAACAGCTGCCAGTATTCCGGCATAATGACGGTAAACAGGCTTTTAGCGCCGTTCACCAGTACGGCGCCAAATACCGGGCCAATCAGGGTTCCACGCCCGCCAAGGGCAACCCAAATCGCCGCTTCTATCGAGTTGGTCGGCGACATTTCGCTGGGGTTAATGATTCCCACCTGCGGAACATACAACGCCCCCGCCAGGCCGCACAGCACGGCGGAAAGCGTCCACACCAGCAGCTTGAAACCTTTCGGATCGTAACCACAGAACATCAGACGGTTCTCGGCGTCGCGCACGGCGGTGAGAATTCGACCAAACTTACTGCGGGCCAGCGCCAGTCCCAGCCATATTGCCAGCACCAGCAGCATGACCGTCGCCAGAAACAGCGCGATACGGGTTGAGGTCGCGGTCACCGGAAATCCCAGAATGGTGGTAAAACCGGTAAAACCGTTATTTCCCCCAAAGCCGGTTTCGTTGCGGAAAAACAGTAACATTCCGGCGAAAGTCAGGGCCTGAGTCATGATGGAGAAATAGACCCCTTTGATTTTTGAACGGAAGGCAAACCAGCCAAATACCAGCGCCAGCAGGCCCGGCACCAGCACAACCAGCAACATCGCCCAGATAAAATGTTGCGTTCCCCACCAAAACCAGGGCAGCTCGGTCCACGACAGAAACGACATAAAGGCCGGTAATCCTTCGCCGGAAGCCTGGCGCATCAGGTACATTCCCATCGCATATCCCCCCAGCGCAAAGAAAATACCGTGACCCAGCGAGAGCATTCCCGCATAGCCCCACACCAGATCCAGCGCCACCGCCACAATGGCATAGCAGAGAATTTTCCCGGCCAGAGTCAATGTCCACACCGATATGGCCAGCGGATGATCCGCAGGTAACAGCGCCAGAAACGGCAGAATAATCAGCGTCAGCAGTAAACCCAGCCCCAGGATGCGTGTCGCGCGCGGCGCTTTACGCGCCAGCGTTAATGTCATTGGCATCGTCATCAGTCAATAACCCTCCCTTTCAACGCGAACAGCCCCTGAGGACGTTTCTGAATAAACAAAATAATCAGCACCAGAATCATAATCTTACCGAGAACAGCTCCCACCTGAGGCTCAAGAATTTTGTTGAAAATCCCAAGCCCAAACGCAGCGGCTACACTCCCCGCGAGTTGTCCCACGCCGCCCAGCACCACCACCAGAAACGAATCGATAATGTAGCTTTGCCCCAGCTCCGGTCCTACGTTGCCTAACTGCGAGAGCGCTACCCCCCCCAGTCCGGCAATCCCTGAACCAAGGCCAAAGGCCAGCATATCCACTCGTCCGGTAGGTACGCCGCAGCAGGCCGCCATATTGCGATTTTGCGTCACCGCACGTACGCGCAGTCCGAGACGGGTTTTATTCAACAACAGCCAGGTGAAGAACAGCACCAGAATGGCAAAGCCAAGCACCACAATTCGGTTCCACGGCAAAATCAGATTGGCATAAACCTGAATGCCCCCGGAAAGCCATTCCGGATTTGCGACTTCAAGGTTTTGCGCGCCGAAGGACATACGCACTAACTGGATAAGCATCAGACTGATCCCCCACGTTGCCAGCAGGGTTTCGAGCGGACGCCCGTATAAATGGCGGATCACTCCGCGCTCGAGTAGCATTCCAACCCCAGCGGTAAGCAAAAAGGCGACCGGAAGCGCAATAACCGGATACCAGGCCAACCATTGCGGGAAAAACTGGCCCATCAGCTGTTGCACCATCCAGGTACCGTAAGCGCCGAGCATTAACATCTCACCATGCGCCATATTAATGACGCCAAGTAAGCCGTAGGTTATCGCCAGACCCAATGCCGCCAGCAGCAAAATGGAGCCCAGCGACAATCCCATAAATGCCTGTCCAAGAAGATCGCCAACCTTCATGCGATGCGCGATGGCATTCAGGCTTTCGTCAGCGGCAGCACGAACGCGGGCATCAGGTTCATGTTCAGCATGGGTGAATGGCTGCAGGCGCGCCTGGGTTTCAGGATCGTTCGACGCCCCTAGCAGTTCGATTGCCTGACGTCTGATCTCAGGCGAAGTACTGGTCAGTTGCAGGTTTGCCAGTGCAATAGCCAGTAAAGATTTCACGCCAGCATCGGGCTCCTGGGCCAGTCGTTGCTGCAAAAACGGCAGCATCCCCGGCTGGGCCTCACGCTGTAATGTACGCGCTGCCCCGCTCCTTTGCGTGACACTGTCACTTAATAGCTGGTGGACGGCCAAGGTTCCGGCAACCAGATTACGCAGGCGGTTAGTCAGGCGGATTTTTTTTAGCTCGCCGTTCGGACCTGCCGCCGTTCCTAGCGGTTGTACGTGCGACCCGTTCATGATGAACGCGTTTTTCGCGTTATCTGTCAGCAGGTTCTCGTCACTCAGCGCTTTGAGCACCGGCAAGCGTTGAACATCGGGTTTTACCGACCATTGTTCTAGCAAGGCGGCCTGCTGAGTCCGGTTGGCGGCGGTAAAGGTATCGGCATCTGCGGCCTGCGCTATCCACGGCAAAAGCCACGTCAGCAACAACACACCACGAATAAAGCGCATGGCTTTCATGAGCATTCTCCAAAGCGTTGCCCTCCCGCTGGAGGGCGTAAGATCAGTTGCTGGCGGTTTTAACGGGCTGTTCAGATTTTTTATCATTACCGGCGATATACGGACTCCAGGGCTGGGCGCGAACCGGCGCTTCGGTTTGCCACACCACGTTAAACTGGCCGTTGCCTTCAATCTCGCCAATCATGACGGGTTTATGCAGGTGATGGTTGGTCGCATCCATGGTCAGGGTAAATCCTGATGGTGCCGCGAATGATTGTCCTGCCATAGCCGCCCGGACTTTATCCACATCGGTAGTTCCGGCTTTTTCTACTGCCTGCGCCCACATATGCAGGCCAACATAAGTGGCTTCCATAGGGTCGTTGGTCACCACCGAATCAGCATTCGGCAGCTTATGTGCTTTGGCATACGCCCGGTAATCCGCGACGAACTTCTTGTTGGCCGCATTATCTACGGACTCAAAGTAGTTCCACGCAGCCAGGTTGCCCACCAGCGGTTTAGTATCGATACCGCGCAACTCCTCCTCACCCACAGAGAATGCCACCACCGGAACATCCGTGGCTTTCAGGCCCTGGTTCGCTAACTCTTTATAGAATGGAACGTTAGAATCCCCGTTGATGGTCGATACCACCGCCGTTTTTCCCCCTGCGGCGAATTTTTTAATACTGGCAACAATGGTCTGGTAATCGCTGTGTCCGAATGGGGTATACACCTCTTCGATGTCTTTATCGGCCACGCCTTTCGAATGCAAAAAGGCGCGTAAAATTTTGTTAGTCGTACGCGGATAGACATAGTCCGTACCCAGCAGGTAGAAGCGCTTAGCGCTGCCGCCGTCCTCACTCATCAGATACTCAACCGCCGGGATCGCCTGCTGGTTAGGCGCAGCGCCGGTATAGAAGACGTTAGGCGACATCTCCTCACCTTCATATTGCACCGGGTAAAACAGCAGACCGTTCAATTCTTCAAATACCGGTAAAACCGATTTACGCGAAACCGATGTCCAGCAGCCGAAAACCGCCGCTACCTTGTCCTGGCTCAGTAACTGACGTGCTTTTTCAGCAAATAACGGCCAGTTCGAAGCCGGGTCAACCACCACCGGTTCCAGCTTTTTGCCCAATACACCGCCCTGCGCATTGATTTCATTAATAGTCATCAACGCCACATCTTTCAGCGGCGTTTCGGAAATAGCCATGGTGCCGGATAACGAATGCATGATGCCAACCTTAATAGTGTCGGCCGCCTGAACGCTAAAACTCATTCCCATTGCGACAACAGAGGCGGAAAGCGCAAAAGCTTTTAAAAATGTACGACGCTGCATAGTTTCACTCCTGAAATTAGTCTTGTTGAAAGCTCCGGTGCAGCCGGGCAGACAAAACGGTGCAAATTAAGGGTATTCAGAAGTGATAAGGCAAAAACGATGCCAGATATTTAAACATCATATAAAATCAATGAATTAGAATTTTAGGCACAAAAATCAGTATTAATTTTTGCCGCCAGAAGGATTAATCGCGTGAAACATTGAACCACAATGAGACAACTCTGCATTATAAACGTGCAACAATCTGTGTCTGTCACACACGGTCATAACGGCGTGCCCCGGTATAAAAACATGGTTATTTGTTCGCAGATAACCGTCCCTTGTCACTATTATTTATTTTTCCAGACGTAATCACGTCAAAATTTTACTTTTCCGCCGAAATAATCACACAGTTCAGCCTTTGTTTAAGATTGAATTGCTACTATAGTCATAAGCGAGGTGAACTTAAGGTAAGAGAGGAAACTCACAAATAAAGGAGCATTTACTATGCTGGGTAATATGAATATTTTTATGGCTGTTCTGGGAATTATTTTATTTTCCGGTTTCCTGGCCGCGTATTTTAGCCACAGATGGGATGATTGATGAACGGAGATAGTCCTGAACCGACCCGGCCCCTTGCTGCGTAGCTGCACAAGGGGCCATTTTTTTACCTGAATTCCCCCTCCCGGCACCTTTTCCCTGATGTACAGATAAAAAAAAACCGCCGGATAAACCAGCGGTAAATGCTTGCATGGATAGATTTGTGTTTTGCTTTTATACGCTACCTGGCAATTCCCTGCGAAGATAACGGATAGTTGGCTAATCTATCATCGACAACCCCAATGAACGTTAAACGAAACGTAACTACCTTCTATAAGACATGTTGGCCGCTAATGAGATTCTTGCAAACCGTACAGTAATCCATGTTATCGCAATGGTTATAAAATGAGCTATTTATTGCTTCATAGTGTATGGTAAGCACCCCATCACAAGGACAATCAATATGTCGATACTCAAAGATATTAAGATGCGTACTTTACGACCAGTGAAAAGTACCTGTCCTCACTGCTGCCGCCAGTCAATGCACAGCCTGTCGAGAATAAAAAACAACATAACGTTAGTCTGCCCCAACTGCGGCAATACCTACCTTCCTTCCCAAAGCAAACCAGTCAAGTAACGTAAGAACAGGAAAACAATGCCGACCTTTCACCAGCAGCACTCCCTACCCGAGCGTCTCTATGAGATGCAAGGCATCAATACCCAACAACGATTCATTTTGCTGAAGAAAAAATCCAGCTAACAACCGGGCACCACGCCCGGTTCAATTTTCTGACTGACCTGGCTTAAGCGCTCAAGCCACGATGTTCCAGCATGGGTTCCATGCGCGGATCACGCCCGCTCCACTGGCGATAAAGTTCAGTTAAATCAGTGCTGTTTCCGCGGGACAAAATTGCTTCGCGGAATTTCTGTCCGTTTTCACGGGTTAATCCGCCCTGCTCTACGAACCACTGGTAGCCGTCATCGGCCAGCATTTGCGTCCACAGATAGGCATAATAACCTGCGGCATAACCGCCACCGAAGATATGGGCAAAATAACTGCTGCGATAACGCGGCGGCACGGCCTTGAGATCCAAACCTTCCGCCGCCAGCGCCTGCTGTTCAAATTGATCGACCGGATGAGATGACTCGCTCAACTCCAGAGAGTGCCAGCGCATATCCAGCAATGCAGCGCTGAGCAGTTCGGTCATGTCGTAACCTTTGTTAAACAGACTGGCTCGCTGCATTTTATCCCGCAATGCCTGCGGCATTTGCTCCCCGGTATCAACATGTCGGGCAAAACGGGCAAAGACCTGAGGATGGCTCGCCCAGTGTTCGTTGATCTGTGAAGGAAACTCGACAGAATCACGCGGAGTGTTGGTCCCAGAAAGCGTGGCATAACGCTGAGTGGCGAACAGACCGTGCAATGTATGTCCAAATTCATGAAATAGCGTAATAACATCATCCCACAGCAGCAATGCAGGCTGATCCTGCGCAGGTTTTTGATAATTACAGACGTTGTAAATAACCGGTCTGGTTTCGTTAAGCAGCGATTGCTCGACAAAATTGCCCATCCAGGCTCCGCCGCTTTTTGATTCCCGGGCAAAGAAATCACCGTAAAATAGCGCCAACCCTACGCCATCATGATCGAATATTTCCCATACCCGAACATCCGGGTGATAAACCGGAATATCGAATCGTTCAACGAATTTGATGCCAAAGAGTTGATTGGCCGTCCAGAAAACGCCCTCGTTCAGCACCGAATCCAGGGCAAAGTAAGGTTTGAGCTGTGCCTCATCAAGGTCATATTTCTCACGACGGACCTGCTCGGCATAAAACGACCAGTCCCAGGCCTCGGCGCTAAACGACTCGTGTTCTTGAAAGATAACGTTCTGGATTTCAGCCTGCTCATCCAACGCCCGCGCCCGCGCGGCTGGAACAATAGATCGCATAAATGTCAGTGCCGCTTCCGGCGTTTTTGCCATCTGGTCGGCAATTTTCCAGGCTGCGTAATTGGCAAAACCAAGCAGTTGCGCCTGCTGCATCCGGATTGCTACCAGTCGCTGAATAATAGCTCGCGTGTCGTTGCCATCATCATTTTCAGCCCGCGTCCATGCGCGGGTGAACAGTTTTTCGCGGGTCTGACGATCGCGTAAAACCGCAAGCGCCGGTTGCTGTGTTGTGTTTAATAGCGGGATAACCCAACGCGCTTCAAGCCCTTTCGCCCTTGCAGCTTCGGCAGCAACGGCAATTTCTTCTGTGCTCAGCCCCTCCAGATGCCGGATATCATCCACCACCATAGCACCTGACGTGTTTGCTGCCAGCAACCGTTGATTGAACTGGCTGGTCAACGTGGCTGACTCCGTATTGAGCGCTTTAAGTTTAGCTTTATCGGTCTCGTTCAGACGGGCGCCGGCCAGTACAAAACGCTGATACACGACCTCCAGCAGACGTATTGATTCGCTATCCAGACTTAGCGTACCACGCCGTTGCCAGACAGCTTCGACACGGGCGAAAAGCGCGCCATTGAGATAAATATCATTGGCAAGGTTCGCCAGCTCTGCGGAAAACTCTTCGTCAAGGCGCTGTAGTTCATCGTTGGTGTGCGCCGCCGTCATCGCGAAGAAAACGCTGGTCACGCGCGTGAGCAGCCCCCCGCTTTGTTCAAGCGCCAGCAACGTGTTAGCAAAATCAGGAACCTGTGAGTTTTGCACAATAGCGTCGATCTCGGCGCGTTTTTGCCGCACGCCTTCATCAAACGCTGGACGATAATGCTGCACGTCGATCTGATCAAACTGCGGTGCCTGATACGGCAATGTGCTGTGGTGTAAAAATGGATTCGTTAACGACATCTTTCACTCCTGAAAACGATTTGTTTACCAGAGTAGACTTCCCGGGAATCGACCGCAATCGCGTTAAGCAGGAATAGCTCTGAACGGAAATGACGTGCTATGGTAGTACTACATAAAAAGCGTTGAGGAACAGTGAGATGATCGTTTTAGTAACCGGAGCAACCGCAGGTTTTGGTGAGTGCATTACGCGTCGTTTTATTGAGAATGGGCATAAAGTTATTGCCACCGGACGCCGCCAGGAGCGCCTGCAGGAACTCAAAGATGAGCTGGGTGACCGCCTCTATACCGCGCAACTGGACGTACGTAATCGTGCATCAATTGAAGAGATGCTGAACGCCTTACCCGCTGAATGGCGCGATATTGATGTTCTGGTCAACAATGCGGGTCTGGCGCTGGGCCTTGAGCCAGCCCACAAGGCCAGCGTTGAAGACTGGGAAAATATGATCGACACCAACAACAAAGGCCTGGTTTATATGACCCGTGCCGTTCTGCCAGGCATGGTTGAGCGCAACCGCGGTCATATTATCAATATCGGTTCTACCGCGGGAAGTTGGCCATACGCTGGTGGGAACGTCTACGGTGCGACCAAAGCGTTTGTTCGCCAGTTTAGCCTGAATTTACGTACTGACTTACACGGCACTGCGATTCGCGTTACCGACATTGAACCTGGTCTGGTTGGCGGTACGGAATTCTCTAACGTACGTTTCAAAGGCGATGATGCTAAAGCTGAAAAAGCCTACGAAAATACCACTGCGCTGACCCCGCAAGATGTTACAGAAGCGGTATGGTGGGTGGCGTCCTTACCCGCTCATGTCAACATTAACACCCTTGAAATGATGCCTGTCACACAGTCTTTTGCCGGACTGAGTATTCATCGGAGCTAATTTCTCTGCCCGGCCTTGCGCCGGGTATAGATAGCCTGAAATAAGTGATAAGATCTCCGGGTTAACTCTCTAAAAAGTAAGAATGAATGACCGTAGAAACGCAGCTAAACCCTACACAACCGGTAAATCAACAGATTTACCGTATTCTTCGTCGTGATATCGTGCACTGTCTGATTGCACCCGGTACGCCGCTGTCGGAAAAAGAGGTTTCCGTACGCTTTAATGTGTCACGCCAGCCGGTACGAGAAGCATTCATCAAACTGGCAGAGAACGGTCTGATTCAGATCCGCCCGCAGCGTGGCAGCTACGTAAACAAAATTTCGCTGTCGCAGGTGCAGAACGGCTGTTTTGTTCGCCAGGCAATTGAATGTGCCGTGGTCCGCCGCGCCGCATCACTGATCACCGATAAACAGTGCTATCAGCTCGAACAAAATCTGCATCAGCAGCGCATCGCGATTGATCGAAAACAAATCAATGATTTCTTCCAGCTAGATGACGAATTTCATCAGAAACTGGCTTTAATCGCTGAGTGCCAGCTCGCCTGGGACACCGTTGAGAATATTAAGGCCACGATTGACCGCGTTCGCTATATGAGCCTGGATCATATCTCTCCGCCTGAAATGCTGCTGCGTCAGCATCACGATATTTTTACCGCACTTGAGAAACATGATGGCGATGCCGTAGAGCGCGCAATGATGCTGCATCTCCAGGAAATTGGTGAGTCCGTTCAGCTAATCCGTCAGGAAAATAGCGACTGGTTCAGCGAAGATTAATATTACGCTCACCTCACACCGAGGTGAGTTTCTCCTGCCTTCCCCTCTCCCGCACATCTGCATAAAAAAAGCTGTGATTTTGATCGAAAACAAAAAAAATCATTAACGAGAAGCGTATTTATATTGCGCCCGTTACGTGGGACTAGAGCCCACGGGCTTTGACAGTAAGTTGGAAAGGAGAAAACACCATGAAAACATACGATCGTAACCGTAACGCAATCACCACTGGCAGCCGCGTCATGATTAGCGACACCGGACTTACAGGCCGCATTACAGCGATAGATACCGATGGTCTGACCGCTGAGCAAATTCGCCGCGGGAAAACAGTGGAAATCGAAGGGTGTGAAGGTAAATATGCCCCCCTCGAACTGATTCGTTTGGGCATGAACTAATTGGTGTGAATGCCAGAAAACATTGCGCCATCTGGCCTGTTTATAGCCAGATGGCGACTTAAATGATGTTCTCGTTACTTCAGTTTTGCAGCATACTTCGCAACGGTTGCTTTCGCCCCTTCAGCCAGTAAAGCAAGATAGGCTTGTGTGACCTGGTTCTTGAACAATTCTACCTGCGGCAGTTCACGACCAAAAATAGCATCGATCGCCAGCAGCGCCTGGACACGATCTTCGCCCTCGTTACTGCTATGCACCGCTTTCTGGATCACCGGTAACAGCGGATCGCTGATTTCAATCGCCTGGCCCTGATCATCCACACCGCCGACGTAACGCATCCAGCCAGCCACGCCCAGCGCCAGCAGTTCAAAGTGGCTACCGTGCACAATGTGCCAGCGAACGGAGTCCAGCATACGCTGCGGCAGTTTTTGACTGCCGTCCATCGCGATCTGCCAGGTACGATGACGCAGTGCCGGGTTGCTGTAGCGCTCAATTAACAGATCGGCATAGTGCGGAAGATCCACACCTTTCACTGTTAACGTGGGCGCTTGTTCCTGCAACATCAGCGCGCGCGCGGCGAGGCGATAATTTTCATCGCCCATGCAATCGTTAATGTGCTGATATCCCGCCAGATACCCCAGATAAGCAAGGAAAGAGTGGCTGCCGTTGAGCATACGCAGTTTCATCTCTTCAAACGGAATGACATCAGCAACCAGCTCCGCTCCCGCCTTCTCCCAATCAGGGCGGCCAGCGACAAAGTTATCTTCAATAACCCACTGACGGAACGGTTCACATGCCACGCCTGCCGGGTCGCGTACGCCGGTAATGTGTTCAATTTTGTCCAGCGTATCCTGGGTAACTGCAGGGACAATGCGGTCAACCATTGTCGACGGGAATGTGACATGTTGTTCGATCCACGCAGCCAGTTCCGCATCCACCGCCCGGGCATACGCGGTGACAACATTGCGCATCACATGACCGTTTTCTGGCATGTTGTCGCAGGACATCACGGTAAAAGCGGCTAAACCCGCAGCTTTGCGACGTGCAAGCGCCTCAACCACAACGCCTGGCGCAGTTTTTGGCTGTTTTGGATTTTGTAGATCGGCGGCAATCATCGGGTTGTCTAACATCAATTGACCGGTCGCCGGAGAATGGCAATACCCTTTCTCGGTAATGGTCAGGGAAACAATCGCAACCTGCGGTTCACTCATCGCAGCCAGCACGCTTTCCAGCCCATCAACCTGCGCATGCAGCGCATTTTTCACCACGCCCACGACTCTTGCAGTCCAAGCATCTGCGGACATTTCTGCAACGGTATACAGGTTATCTTGCTGTTTCAGATCGGCAATCTGCTGCTCGCCGCCAATCAGGTTCACTTCGCAATAGCCCCAGTCACTGCCGTGATCTGCAGCGAGAATGTCAGCGTAAACCCCCTGATGTGCGCGGTGAAATGCGCCAAACCCCAGATGAACAATACGCGGGACCAGTTTTGTACGATCGTAGTCGGGAACTGCAGCCTTTGCCGTTAAGAGCTTGTTTTGCATGGTATGACCTACTTATCAATGAAATCAGGATTGATTCAGAGTAACGCCTGTATGGTTGTATGTTTTGATTTGCATTAAGCTTTTTATGATTGGTATGACATCACTTAAAGCTGTGTACCAGCATAAACGGAGAACGAACGCCTCCGTTCATGCTGCGGCTGTGGATTAGCTTGTCTGGGTCGCTGAACAACGCATCTTATCGGCTTTACTCACCTCAGCAGCATCCTCAAGCGCACTCAGATCGCGGTCTTTCACCTCTGGCATCAGCAGCGCGGAAACCAAACCGATCAGTGAGTAGGCAATGATCATCACCAGAATTGGCCACCAGGAATTAGTCATGTTACAGAAGATACCAGCCAGAACCGGACCAAAACCAACGGCAACCAGCCCACCCGCCTCTTTTGAAATCGCCATGCGTGTGAATCGGTTACGGGCACCGAACATTTCAGCCATGGTAATATTTTCGAGAGCAAATAATCCCAATACGGCAAAGTTATGAATAACAATCAGTGCCGTCATAATAACGCCCGGACTATACGTTTTATCCACGACGATTGAGAGCATTGGGTAAGCCAGAATAATTGCCGAAATATTCAGAATAATATAAGGCAACCGGCGACCAAACTTATCAGACAACCAGCCGAGCAGCGGTATCGTAATAAATCCTAGTACCGAACTAATCATTAAAGCATCGGTGGGTATTGATTTATCAAATAACAACGTCTGCACTAAATACCCAGCAAGGAAGGTTTGGATTAACCCAGAGTTACCCGCCTGTCCAAACCGTAAACCGGTTGCCAGCCAGAAGGATTTACTGGTAAACATCGCCCCTAGTGTATTTTCCGACGAATTATTTAATGCAGGAGAATTTTCCTCGTCATTAACTTTCTCAAATACCGGACTTTCTTTGAGGTTCATACGTAACCAGATGGCAAAAATCATTACCACGACACTTGCCAGGAACGGAATTCGCCAGCCCCAGGCTAACAGTTCTTCCCGGTCAAGAGCAAAGAACATCACCGCCCAGATAGCAGTTGCACTAAGGGTTCCACAGTTTGTCCCCATGGCGACAAGCGAGGAAATGATGCCGCGTTTGCCTTTTGGCGCATACTCAGCAAGCATAGTCCCTGCGCCCGAGATTTCAGCCCCCGCGCCAAGCCCTTGTACGATACGCAGCGTCACCAGCAATACGGGAGCAAAGATACCGATTTGCGCATACGTTGGCAGTACGCCGATTAATGTTGTGCAGATCCCCATCATGGTGATGGTAATAAACAGCACCTTTTTACGCCCAATGCTGTCTCCCATTTTGCCAAATATAAATGCTCCGACGATACGAGCAATATATCCTGCACCATAGGTACCCATTGCTAAAATGAGCGCCATCGCTGCAGACTGTTCCGGGAAAAATATCTCATGGAATACCAGCGCGGCACCCAGAGAATATAATTGGAAATCCATAAATTCGAGCGCAGTACCTAACCATCCGGATACGGCGGCTCTGACCAGATCCTTCGTTGATCTTTCGTGTTTTTCTTGATTCATATTGGCTATCTCTAAGAGGTAAGATGCGTACCACTTACTCGCAGTTATTTATATTATTCAGTGAATGTGAGTAAAACTTTGCAGCAGTGCTGCTGATCTTTCTCAAACAATTCAATTGCGTCGGTAACGTGGTGATAGTCAAAAGTATGGGTAATAAGTTGGTTAGGATCGATAAGTCCGTTGACTAACCAATCAATAACAACCGGGAATTTGTTCGCATTTAATCTTGAGGAATAAATTGAAAGTTCTTTCCCGGTAATGCCTTGTTGAACAATCTGACAAGGATCGCTGGAGAAGCCCATCAGAACAATCCGCGCGGCTGGCGATGCCAGCGTGATAGCCTCCTGTAAAATAGATGGATGACAAGCTGCATCCACGATGATGGTCGGTTTTAGCCCTTTTTCCGTCAGGAAATCTTGCAACGATTGCTGACTATTATTGACTGCCCAGTCTGCACCGCACTGCTTCGCCATGCTAAGGCGTTCATCGATTCTGTCAGCAATCACCACTGTTTTTACTTTATAGACACGTTTAAGCGCCTGTACGGTGGTCAGCCCCATAGGACCCGCGCCATAAATCAGCGCAATATCGTTTTCTGTTGGATTTATTTGCCCGGTTACGTTTGCGGCGATGGTAAAAGGCTCAACCATAACAGCATGCTCATCAGGAACGGCATCGGGGATCGTCCAGGCATTTTTCTCTGGCACGACAGCGTACTCGCTAAAACCACCATCGCGATGCACGCCCAGCACCACCAGCGATGTGCAAACGTTAGGTTTACCAATTGAACAGGGATAACAATGTCCGCAACTGATAACCGGATCAACGGATACTCGCTCGCCCATTCGCGAACGGTCAACACCTTCACCTACCGCATCAATCACGCCAAAAAACTCGTGGCCAATCACGCGTGGGTATTTTGCAAATGGATTGTGTCCGCGATAAATATGGCTGTCAGAACCACAAATTCCCGCCAGTTTCACCCTAACCCTGACTTCGCCTGCAGAGGGTTCTGGTACCGGTAGCTCGGCAATATTCAGCGTATTCGGTTTTTCAATCACAATACTTTTCATAGCAAATCACTCCTTACCAGTTCCATAACGTGCCATCTTCCAGACGAGCAACAGGCAGATATGCAGGGTCATACGGATATTTCGCCGCCAGCTTTTCATCAAACTCGATCCCAAGACCTGGTTTGTCTCCAGGATGCATATAGCCGTTATCAAAGGTCCAGTTGTGCGGGAACACTTCCAACATTTGCTCGGAATACCCCATATATTCCTGTACGCCGAAGTTCGGCACCCATAGATCAAAGTGCAACGCGGCGGCCATGCATACTGGAGACAGATCGGAAGGTCCATGCGAACCGGTACGTACCTGATACAGCGACGCGAAATCGGCAATTCGACGCATGCCAGTGATACCGCCCGCATGGGTGATGGTGGTGCGGATATAGTCGATCAATTGCTCTTCGATAAGCTGTTTGCAGTCCCAGATACTGTTGAAAACTTCCCCTACCGCAATCGGCGTGACCGTATGCTGGCGGATCAGGCGGAAGCATTCCTGGTTTTCAGCCGGGGTTGGGTCTTCCATCCAGAACAGACGGTATTGCTCGATGCTTTTGCCGAAACGGGCCGCTTCAATTGGCGTCATACGGTGGTGCATATCGTGCAGAAGATGTTCGTTGAAACCAAACTTGTCGCGCACGGCTTCAAACAGTGTTGGTGTGAAATCGAGGTACTTCTCCGTTGACCATAACTGCTCTTCTGGCCACTGCCCTTTGGTGGCGGGTTCGTAGGCCAGTCCTTTGCCTTTAGACATACCGTAAGTGGTTTTCATACCCGGCACGCCGCACTGCACGCGAATTGCTTTAAAGCCCATCTCTTTATGGCGCGCATAATCTTCGAGTACGTCATCAACGGTATGGCCTGTGGTGTGACAGTAAACCATAACGCCTTCACGAGATGCACCGCCGAGCAGCTGGTACAACGGCATATTCGCCGCTTTCGCTTTGATGTCCCACAATGCCATATCCACCGCGGAAATCGCCGACATGGTGACCGGACCACGACGCCAGTACGCGCCTTTGTAGAAAAACTGCCAGATATCCTCAATTCGGTGCGCATCGCGACCAATCAACTGCGGACAAACATGATCTTTCAGATAGGACGCTACGGATAACTCGCGTCCGTTTAACGTGGCATCTCCCAGCCCAGTGATCCCATCGTCTGTGGTAATTTTCAACGTGACAAAATTACGCCCCGGACAGGTGACAAACACTTCAGCCCCAACAATCTTCATTTCTTATTCCTTGCATTTGTTCTTGTGATGCAGGAAATTTACCCAACTGAGCTACTACCATACAAGTATGAAGATCAAAAAAACGCTGATTGATCACAAAAAAGGCGCTATGCGCGCCCCCATCCAGCCACAATAATCAGCATGCCGCACAATGCCACCAGCGCGCCTGACCAGTCGTACAGGCTAAGTTTTACGCCGTCAACAATACGTAGCCAAAGCAGCGCTGTCACCACGTAAACTCCACCATAGGCCGCGTACACACGCCCGCTTGCTGCCGGATGCAGCGTCAGTAACCAGACGAATAAGGCCAGTGACATCCCGGCGGGTATCAGCAGCCAGGCCGTAGCCCCTCGCTTAAGCCAGAGCCAGGGTAAAAAGCAGCCAATGATTTCGCATAACGCGGTGATGAAAAAAAGGAATGTGGTCTTAAGCATTGATGTTATTCAGTTACCTTCGGTTTAACCATGATACGACAGAATGTCGTTAGCGTATCCATCTCCGCTGAGTGGGTATGCCCGCAAGCCAGAATAGTGTAGAATTTAGCCCTGTTTTATTGTTTTTTCCCTTTCCCATAAAAGGAATTCACCATGAATATTACACTGACCAAACGCCTGTGCCTGACGGCTATGCTGACGCTGGCTGCGGCTGTGTACACCTCTTCCGCATTTGCTGAAACCAGTAAACTGATCATTGAATCCGGGGACAGTGCGCAAAGTCGTCAACAGGCAGCAATGGAAAAGGAACAATGGAACGATACGCGTCAGCTACGCCAGAAGGTCAACAAGCGTGCAGAGAAAGAGTGGGACAAAACCGACGCTGCTTTCGATAGCCGTGATAAATGCGAACAGAGCGCTAATATTAATGCGTACTGGGAGCCCAACACCCTGCGCTGCCTCGACCGACGCACTGGCCGCACCGTTGCCCCATAATGATTGCACTTTGAAAGATATTGAAAGGATACGATATGACTAGCGCCCTCAGTGTTAAGCTGCGCCCGCTGGAGCGTGAAGATTTACGATTTGTCCATCAGCTTGATAACAACGCCAGCGTAATGCGTTACTGGTTTGAAGAACCTTACGAAGCATTTGTTGAGCTGTCAGATCTGTATGACAAGCATATCCACGACCAAAGCGAACGTCGCTTTGTTGTGGAATGCGACGGTGAAAAAGCCGGACTGGTGGAGCTGGTTGAAATTAACCATGTGCACCGCCGGGCAGAATTCCAGATCATTATTTCGCCGGAATATCAGGGCAAAGGTTTGGCTTCCCGGGCTGCTAAGCTGGCGATGGATTACGGCTTTACCGTACTTAACTTATATAAGCTGTATCTGATCGTTGATAAAGAGAACGAAAAAGCCATCCACATCTACCGTAAACTCGGCTTTATGGTCGAAGGCGAGCTGATTCATGAATTCTTTATCAACGGTCAATACCGCAACACTATCCGCATGTGTATCTTCCAGCAGCAGTATCTTGCAGAACATAAAACGTCAGGTCCCAACCTGCTGCAACCTACCGCTCAATAAAGACTGACTAATAGTAATCGATGGTGTTTTCAATCGAGTAATGGTGTTCAACTGCCGGCTTCACGCTCTCGTCAACGATAACAAGCTGGCAGTTGACCGGATTAGCATAGTCATCATACTTGCACGTTTGTTTTACATTACCTAACGGATGGTTATTGAGCAGACTTACCGCGGTGTAATCCAGCTTCTTCAACGGGTCAACCGACGGTTTGGCATCAACCTGCAAGGTATTGTCCTTATTGACGGTGGTTTTACCCAGCGGGTAGCCTTCCGCATCATAGCGATATTGCACCTTCATCTCTTTTCCCGTGGCGGAAACGACAAAACCGTTATCGTCGGTATCCCATACCACGCCCGCCGCAGGCAGTTCTGCTAACTGACATTTACCCTGTAAGCGGATCCGTTTTTCCAGCGTTTTGGCGTCCCGGTAATAGTTAGCATCCAGGACCAGCGCCATGCCGGTATTGCTTTCAATATCATGCAATTCAAGCGTATCGAAGCACCCTTCCTGTGAGAGCGTACCGACAACGCGCTTGGTGACTTCACCTTTGTCATTAAGCAGCGTCTGGCTGAAATCTTTTACTGGCCCGCGCAGCGGATCGAAATCAAATTCATTGGAAAAACTGGCCATTTCCGGCGTAAAGGAATCCAGGCCTTTGGCGTTATCACACCCGGCCAACACGACGCACAGGAAACCTAATAAGATCTTTTTCTTCACATTTTTCACCGGGATAAGAAGATAATTCTCAATCATATTAGCAAATACAGTTATTTACACCAGAAATGCTAATCTTAGTCCAGGTCGATCATAAAGGAGCTGATGATGAAATACATAACAGGAATTGCCGCGCTCTTACTGGCCGTCGCGTCCCCGCAGGTTTTGGCGGCGCCGGCGTCATGTGAACGCGTGAAAAGCGATATCGAACAGCGCATCATTAATAATGGCGTTGCTGAATCCAGCTTTACGCTGAACATTGTTCCCAACGATCAGGCCGATCAGCCTGATTCACTGGTCGTGGGACATTGTGCAAACGATACGCACAAAATTCTCTATACCCGAACCAACAGTGGCAACGCCCCTGCCAATAGCACCCCTGCCCAGGACGGGCACGTCGCCGAACCGCAATAAATCACGCCCTCCGTACGCGGAGGGTCACTCCAGTTTGATATGCATTAAGATGACATACCCATAAGTGGGTAAACTCAAACCATTATTAGCATGCTATTAATTTCGTTATAGGAATTAATATATAGCGATAACTATAATGGGGTGAGTAATGTCAAAAACTGAGCAATATGGAGGCATTAGCCGCAGGACGTTAGTGAAATCCTCGGCAATCGGTTCGCTGGCGCTTGCCGCGGGTGGGCTGTCGTTACCTTTCGGAATGCGCACTGCCGCCGCAGCGGTACAGCAGGCGATACAACCCGTTGAAGAAAAAGTGGTTTGGGGCGCTTGTTCCGTAAACTGCGGCAGCCGTTGTGCCCTGCAACTCCACGTCAAAGATAATGAAGTCGTTTGGGTGGAGTCCGATACGACCGGGGACGATATTTATGGTCAACACCAGGTTCGCGCCTGTTTGCGTGGGCGCTCAATCCGTCGACGGATCAATCATCCGGATCGCCTGAATTACCCCATGAAGCGCGTGGGCAAACGCGGTGAAGGTAAATTTGAGCGTATAACCTGGCAGGAAGCACTGGACACCATCAGTGCCAGTTTGAAAAATACCGTGCACAAATACGGTAACGAGGCCGTGTATATCAACTACACCTCTGGCATTGTAGGCGGCAACATTACTCGCTCCTCCCCTTATGCCTCGCTGGTCGCTCGCCTGATGAACTGCTATGGCGGATTCCTGAGTCATTACGGCACCTACAGTACCGCACAAATCGCGGCGGCAATGCCTTATACCTACGGTTCAAACGAAGGCAACAGCACCTCCGATATCGAAAACACGAAGCTGGTGGTGATGTTCGGCAATAATCCCGCCGAAACGCGTATGAGCGGAGGTGGAATAACTTACTTCCTGGAACAAGCCAGGGAGCGCTCTAATGCCCGGATGATCGTCATCGACCCGCGTTATACCGATACCGCAGCGGGTCGTGAAGATGAATGGATCCCTATTCGTCCAGGCACCGATGCTGCATTAGTAGCCGGAATCGCCTGGGTCCTGATTCACGAAGATCTCGTTGACCAGACGTTTCTGGATACATACTGCATTGGTTACGACGAGAAAACCCTGCCCGCCGACGCACCCGCTAATGGGCACTACAAAGCCTATATTTTGGGCAACGGCGATGACGGTATCGCTAAAACTCCCCAGTGGGCCTCACATGTTACCGGGATCCCAGCCGAGCGCATTATCAAACTGGCTCGGGAAATCGGCAGTACCAAACCCGCATATATTTGTCAGGGCTGGGGTCCGCAACGCCAGGCTAACGGCGAGCTGACCTCACGCGCAATCGCGATGCTGCCGATCCTGACCGGCAACGTTGGCATCAACGGCGGCAATAGCGGTGCACGAGAATCAACCTACACCATCACGATTGAGCGTATGCCGCTGCCAGAAAATCCCATTAAGACCCAGATATCCTGCTTTAGCTGGACCGACGCAATCGTCCGGGGCCCGGAAATGACCGCTACCCGCGATGGCGTACGTGGGAAAGATAAGCTCGACGTGCCGATTAAATTTATCTGGAACTACGCGGGCAACACCATCACCAATCAGCACTCAGATATCAATAAAACGCATGAGATCCTTCAGGACGACACGAAATGCGAAATGATTGTGGTAATCGAAAACTTCATGACCTCTTCGGCCAAATATGCCGATATTCTGCTGCCTGATTTAATGACCGTCGAACAGGAAGACATCATTCCTAACGATTATGCAGGCAACATGGGTTACCTCATTTTTATTCAACCCGCGACGTCGCCTAAGTTCGAGCGCAAACCGATCTACTGGATAATGAGTGAAGTCGCAAAACGTCTTGGCGATGATGTCTATCAACGGTTTACTGAAGGCCGTACCCAGGAGCAGTGGCTTCAATATCTGTATGCAAAAATGCTGGCTAAAGACCCCGCGCTCCCGACTTATGACGAGCTGAAAAAAATGGGGATCTATAAACGCAAAGATCCTAACGGACACTTTGTCGCCTATAGAAAATTCCGCGAGGATCCACAGGCCAACCCGCTCAAAACACCGTCTGGCAAGATTGAAATTTACTCCAGCCGACTGGCGAAAATTGCCAGTACATGGGAACTGCAAAAGGACGAGGTAATCAGTCCGCTTCCCGTTTATGCGTCCACTTTTGAAGGGTGGGATGACCCGAAACGCAGTTCATTCCCGCTGCAGATGTTTGGTTTCCACTACAAATCCCGACCCACTCCAGCTACGGCAATATCGATGTTCTCCAGGCATCCTGTCGTCAGGAAGTATGGATCAATCCCATCGATGCCCAAAAACGGGGGATTGCAAATGGCGATATGGTGCGAGTCTTTAACGATCGCGGTGAACTGCGTATCCCGGCAAAAGTAACGCCACGAATTTTGCCCGGAGTAAGCGCAATGGGTCAGGGTGCATGGCACGATGCCGATATGGCTGGCGATAAGATTGACCATGGCGCCTGCGTCAATACGCTGACAACTCAGCGCCCGTCGCCGCTGGCAAAAGGCAACCCACAGCATACTAACCTGGTCGAGATCGAGAAGGCATAAGGACTAACCCATGACAACTCAGTATGGATTTTTTATTGATTCCAGCCGTTGCACGGGGTGTAAAACCTGCGAGCTGGCCTGCAAAGATTACAAGGATCTCACTCCCGACGTCAGTTTCCGGCGTATTTACGAATACGCTGGAGGCGACTGGCTGGAAGATAACGGCGTCTGGCAACAGAATGTCTTCGCCTATTACCTCTCCATTGCCTGTAACCACTGCGAAGATCCGGCCTGCACCAAGGTTTGCCCCAGCGGCGCTATGCATAAGCGTGAAGATGGTTTTGTGGTGGTGGATGAAGACGTATGCATAGGCTGTCGCTACTGCCACATGGCCTGCCCGTACGGCGCACCACAGTACAATGCCGCCAAAGGTCATATGACCAAGTGCGATGGCTGTCATGACCGCGTAGCCGACGGCAAAAAGCCCATCTGCGTCGAATCCTGTCCGCTGCGCGCGCTGGACTTTGGTCCAATTGATGAGCTGCGCAAAAAGCACGGTGAACTGGCGGCGGTCGCTCCGCTGCCAGGTGCGCACTTCACCAAACCGAGTATTGTGATCAAACCCAACGCCAATAGCCGCCCGACCGGGGATACCACGGGTTATCTGGCGAATCCGCAGGAGGTGTAACATGGGCAATGGATGGCATGAATGGCCGCTGGTCCTGTTTACGGTGCTGGGCCAGTGCGTGGCCGGGGCGCTGATAGTGAGTGGTTATGGCTGGCTGACCGCTAAAGAAGAGGTGGCAAAACAACGTATCGTGCGCAGCATGTTTTTTCTGTGGCTGGTAATGGGCATCGCCTTTCTCGCCTCGGTAATGCACCTGGGTTCGCCACTGCGCGCCTTTAACTCGCTGAACAGAGTTGGCGCATCTGCGCTGAGTAACGAAATCGCCAGTGGTTCACTGTTTTTCGCCGTCGGTGGCCTGTGGTGGCTGGTGGCGTTTCTCGGTAAAATGCCCGCAGCGTTAGGTAAAATCTGGCTGCTGGTGGGCATGCTGCTGGGTCTGGTATTTGTGCTGGCGATGACCAGCGTCTACCAGATAGACACTGTCCCGACCTGGTATAACGGCTACACTACGGTGGCATTTTTTATGACGATGTTGCTGAGCGGACCGCTGTTTGCCGCCCTGCTGCTGCGTGCTGCGGGTGTTTCCTCTGGCACCGCCAGATTCGCCTACGTGAGCGTTTTGGCCCTACTGGTGATCGTGGCGGTTATTGTTCTGCAGGGGCTGTCTCTCGGCGGGATCCACAGTTCGGTACAATCCGCCAGCGCGCTGGTTCCCGACTACGGAAGCTTGCAGGTCTGGCGCATCATTCTGCTGGCCGCCGGTCTGGGCTGCTGGATATGCCCGCTGATCCGTCGTAAAGCACCATCCGTCGGCGGCCTGGCGCTGGGCTTAGTGTTAGTCCTCGCCGGTGAAATCATTGGCCGCGGATTGTTTTACGGTTTACATATGACAGTCGGAATGGCTGTTGCAGGTTAACTTTCGGGTGCGGGGCAACCCGCACTGTTCAGGATTGTTTGCATGACCCATTTTTCGCAAGGTGACAACTTTTCTACCGCGGCGCGTGTACTCGGCGCACTGTTTTACTATGCGCCAGATAGCGCGGAAGCCTCTGCATTAGTCAGTGCGTTAAGAGCCGATGGCTGGCAGGCGCAGTGGCCGCTCGATCAGGCAATGCTTTTCCCGCTGGCTGCACGGCTACAAGCCGAGGTCGATGAGCCTCTCCCGCAGGCCTGGCAACGCCTGTTTGTCGGTCCATATGCGCTACCCTCTCCGCCCTGGGGATCTGTCTGGCTGGATCGCGAAAACGTGTTGTTTGGCGACTCTACGCTGGCACTTCGTCAGTGGATGCGGGACAACGGCATCCAGTTTGCCATGCAGCAAAATGAGCCAGAAGATCACTTTGGTTCACTGCTGTTGCTGACGGCCTGGCTTGCTGAAAATGAACGCCACGCCGAGTGCGAACAACTGCTGGCCTGGCATCTGTTCCCGTGGTCATCCCGCTTCCTTGATGTGTTTATCGAAAAAGCTGATCATCCGTTTTACCAGGCGCTGGGGGAGCTGGCCCGTATGACGCTGGCGCAATGGCAGTCGCAGTTACTGATCCCGATAGCCGATAAGCCACTTTTTCGTTAGTTTCACCACAGGCAGGATGTGTCCTGCCTGTGTAGCATTCCGTTGCGCACGCTGAGCTTTTGCTTCTGTTGCCAAATAGCCGCAAAATAAAGCGTCTGAAATTTCCTGTCTGGCCACTCATGCATCATTTACATGCTTATCCTGACCTGCGCGCCATGTTCCGCCGCCTGCTGATTGCTGCGCTGATTGGTATCCTTGCTGCGTTGGCTGTCGCAGGATTTCGCCACGCCATGCTCCTTCTTGAATGGTTGTTCCTGAGCAATGACACAGGGAGTCTGGTCAACGCGGCAACAAACCTTTCCCCTGTAAGACGCATGCTGACACCTGCGTTAGGAGGGCTGGCGGCGGGTTTGCTGCTTTGGGGATGGCAAACGTTCAACCGGTTACGCCCGCAGGCTCCCACTGATTACATGGAAGCCTTGCAAACTAACGGACAATTTGACGTCAGTGCAAGCCTGGTGAAATCGCTGGCCTCGTTACTGGTCGTCTCCAGCGGGAGTGCCATCGGGCGCGAAGGTGCCATGATTTTACTGGCAGCGCTGGCGGCCTCCTGCTTTGCTCAACGCTTCACCCCGCGCACGGAATGGAAGTTATGGATTGCCTGCGGAGCCGCTGCGGGTATGGCCGGAGCGTATCATGCCCCACTGGCGGGCAGTCTATTTATTGCTGAAGTGTTGTTTGGCACGTTGATCCTCGCGTCACTGGGACCGGTGGTGGTATCCGCCGTCGTCGCCTTGCTCACCACCAATATGCTGAGCGCCAGCAATGCGCTGCTGTATGCCGTGCACTTCACACGGGAACTGCATGCGCTGGAATACGTCATGATCATCAGTACCGGTCTGGCTGCCGGCGTTTGCGGACCGCTATTCATGTGGTTGATGACCGCCAGCCATAATGGTTTTTTGCGCTTAAAACTCTCGCCCCCGTGGCAACTGGCGCTCGGCGGGCTGATCGTTGGCCTGCTGTCATTGCTCACGCCTGCGGTCTGGGGTAACGGCTACAGCGTGGTGCAGTCATATTTACTCTCCCCACCGCTGCTGGCCGTGGTGAGCGGGATCTTCATCTGCAAATTACTGGCGGTGCTTGCCAGCAGTGGTTCCGGTGCGCCTGGCGGTGTGTTTACGCCAACGCTGTTTGTCGGTCTTTCGGTGGGTATGCTGCTGGGACGAGTGTGGGGATTATGGCTTCCGGGTCCGGATGAGATTGCCATTCTGCTGGGATTAACGGGGATGGCCACGCTGCTGGCAGCGACCACGCATGCGCCAATAATGTCGACACTGATGGTTTGTGAAATGACCGGGGAGTATCGTCTGCTCCCCGGATTGCTGATTGCCTGTGTGGTGGCGTCTGTGCTGTCGCGAACGTTACGCCAGGACTCTATCTACCGACAACACGCTGCCGAGCATTGACAGACGGATGTACTGAGACAGCTCGCGCTGCTCTGCACGAGGCAGATAAGGCAGTTCACCGATCAGCGGTGCGGGTAATTTTTTGCCCAGCACATCAATGATTTCCGCATAATGCGCCAGCCCCGGGTTGATTCGGTTCGCGACCCAGCCAATCAAAGGCAGTCCGTCGCTGGCAATCGCCTGTGCGGTGAGGATGGCATGATTAATACAACCTTCCTGGATACCCACCACCATCAGCACCGGCAGTTGTTCCTGCACCACCCATTCAGATAACGGACGCAGATCGTTCATCAGGCTCCGCCAGCCTCCGGTACCTTCCACGACAACGTGATCCACTTTTTCGCTGAGGCTTGCGAGGCCGTTGGATAACAGGGTGTAATTGACCGGACCACTATGCGCTACGCTGCTTTCATCCTCACTCAACGCAATCGGGTTGACCGCCTCGTAGGGCAGTTCGATAGTGGACACGCTTTGCAGCACCAGCGCATCTTTGTTGCGCAGACCTTCAGGTGTCTCTTTGCTTCCTTTGGCCACGGGTTTGTAGCCCGCAACGCTTTTACCCCCTGACGCTAACGCTTGTAGTAATGCGCGGGAAACCACGGTCTTCCCAACAGAAGTGTCTGTACCTGTAATAAAGAAACGCTTCAGCATCACTAACTCCACCGTTATGCTTTGAAAATATAAGTCAGGAAAATAATACAGTGGAGAAAGTCTAAGGTATGACGACGAGAATCGGCTTGAGATAGCGCAATTTTTCGTACAACAGTTAAAAAATGTTAACCCTGTAATAGACGAATCAACAAAGAACCGTTATACATCGCGTCCTTCACGAGCGCCGCCCCTGCCATCGTCCCTTGATTGGTGAACTGCGTACTTTCGACGACAATATGCTGACTGTAGGCCGGGAGCGCTTGCTGACGAATGCTGTCAGCAATAGTGGGAAACAAAATATCCGCCGCTTTACTGAGCGGAGAACCAATCAATATCTTTTGCGGGTTGAACAAATTCACCATGATGGCCAGAATGCGTCCGACATGGGTCCCGACGCCGCTAATGATATCTTTCGCCAATAAATCCCCCTGCATCGCCGCCAGACACAGCGCGTCTACCGTTAACGGTTGCCCGTGTAGAGAAGAACTCATTGACTGCTTCAAGCGTACCTGTGCCAGTTCGAGCACGCTGTCGACGCTGGCGATCGTTTCCAGGCAACCATGGTTGCCGCAATAACAGCGTTTGCCGTAGGGGTCCACCTGGGTATGACCAATTTCCACCAGGCTACTGCTGCCGGCATGCAGTAGATGACCGTCGGTGATTACTCCGGCCCCCACGTTATGATCGATAACCACCTGAATGACGTCGCGTGCGCCGCGCGATGCGCCAAAAAGCGCCTCGGCCATAGTCCAGGCGCTGATATCATGCTGAATATAGACCGGCACGCCGGTATGATTTTCAAGCGCTTCACCCAGCGGCATCTCTTTGACATCGTCGTAGAATGGCATGCGATGAACGATACCGTTTTCAGTATCAATAATGCCGGGTAAGGTAATGGCGATGGAGGTTAAGCGCTCCAGCTTTTGCTGGTGGCGGATGAAAAACTGATCGACCTGGGTAATAACGCGTTCCAGCAATGGTGTTTCACTGACCAGCGCCATTTCAAGACAATCTTCAACCACCAGTTTGCTGCTCAGATCGCGCAGCGCCAGAAAGATCTCGCCGCGACTGATACGAATGGATAAATAGTGCCAGGCTTCCGTTTCCACAACCAGCCCAACGGCCGGACGTCCTCGGCTGCCCGCTTCCTTGATTTCCAACTCTTGCACCAGGTGCGCTTCGAGCATTTCGCGGACAATTTTAGTAATACTGGCAGGCGCCAATTGTGCCAGGCGAGAGAGATCAATACGCGATACCGGACCCAGCTGATCAATCAGGCGATAAACCGCGCCCGCATTGGTCTGCTTAATTTGATCGATATGCCCAGGCTGACTATCAGCAACCACCACTTACTCCCTTTATTTTCGCGCTCCGAAATAATCTGCGGGCTATGGTGAAGCACTTCAATGGCTTCCGTCAACTTTTTACTTAGCCTTGTGATTTACTGCACATTTTCGCCCATTTTTAAACTAAATTAATCGCCTGAACGGCCGCCAGCAGTTGCTCGCGAAAGCGTTGCGCGGCGTGACTTTGCTCATGATGTTTTGGCCACACTAGCCACATTTCCGAAACGGCATCGTCTTCCGCTATCGGGATCCAACACATTTCATACAATTGCACCCGTTTAAAGGAAGCGGGAAGAATGGAAACGCCTAATCCTGCGGCCACCAGCCCGATGATAGTCATCGCCTCGCCAACCTCCTGAGTGATAGTCGGCTTCAGTCCATAGCGACGCATGAGGCCAAGAATATCGTCATACAACCCCGTCCCCACATGCGGATCAAAAAAGACAAATGGCTCATTGGCCAACTCCGCCAATGTGACCACCGGCTTTTGCGCCAGAGGATGCGCGCGCGGGATCATCGCCATCAGCGGCTCATGCAGAATGATTTCACGCTCCAGCGTTTCCGGAAGCTGCGTGTTGCGCAGAAGTCCCAAATCCAGCGTTCCTTCATTGAGCGGGGCAATTTGCTCGCGCGTGTTCATTTCACGGGTTTGCATATGTACAGCGGGGTAGCTCTGGCGAAAGAGGGATAACGTATCTGAAACCGCTTTGATAAACGGTGCCGATGACGTAAAGCCGATACGCAATTCCCCCGCTTCACCCAGATGCAGACGCTCAGCCCTGGCAGCGGCCTCATTAACCAGCCCCAGGATCTGCCGACTGTCTGCCAGAAACTGCTTTCCGGCTGAGGTCAGCGCCACGCTGCGGTTAGTGCGCGCCAAAAGTCGGGCGCCGACCTGCTGCTCGAGGATCTGGATTTGCTGGCTCAGCGGCGGTTGCGAAATATTCAGCCGTGCCGCCGCCCGGCCAAAATGCAATTCTTCGGCAACCGCTACAAAGTAACGTAAATGACGCAGCTCGATATTCATATTTTTAAGATATCATTTGAGATTATTAATATATTAGACAGAATAATGCGATTTTCATACTCTTAAAGCTAGTCATGTAGAGGTAATTGATTGAGCAAGGATTTCAAGTGAGCCGTACAACCACTGTCGATACCGCGCCGACAAGCGATGTTGATGAACAGAGAGTTACCCCGCCGGATAGTTTTATCAAACGCGGAACATCCCCATTTATGCGCGTCACGCTGGCGCTGTTTTCGGCCGGGCTGGCGACATTTGCTCTCCTCTATTGCGTGCAACCCATACTGCCAGTGCTCTCGCACGAGTTTGGGGTCTCTCCCGCCAGCAGCAGTATTTCGCTTTCCATCTCAACGGCGATGCTCGCGATCGGTTTACTGTTTACCGGTCCACTTTCCGATGCGATAGGCCGCAAGCCGGTGATGGTTACCGCCCTGCTGCTCGCGTCCTGTTGTACGTTGCTTTCGACGATGATGACCAGCTGGCACGGTATTTTAATCATGCGTGCGCTGATAGGTCTTTCGCTCAGCGGCGTGGCGGCAGTGGGAATGACCTATCTGAGCGAGGAAATACATCCCAGCTTCGTCGCCTTCTCAATGGGCTTATATATCAGCGGTAACTCGATTGGTGGTATGAGTGGCCGTTTAATAAGCGGCGTGTTTACCGACTTTTTTAACTGGCGTATCGCGCTGGCGGCGATCGGTTGTTTTGCCCTCGCCTCCGCGCTGATGTTCTGGAAAATCTTGCCGGAATCTCGTCATTTCAGACCAACGTCGCTGCGACCGAAAACGCTGTTTATCAACTTTCGTTTGCACTGGCGCGACAGAGGGTTGCCGCTGCTGTTTGCGGAAGGTTTTTTACTGATGGGGTCGTTTGTCACGCTGTTTAATTACATCGGCTACCGTCTGATGCTCTCGCCGTGGGAACTCAGCCAGGCGGTTGTCGGTCTGTTGTCCGTGGCCTATCTGACCGGGACCTGGAGCTCACCGAAAGCGGGGTCGATGACCACCCGCTATGGACGTGGTCCGGTAATGCTCTTTTCAACCGGCGTGATGCTAGTTGGACTGTTGATGACCCTGTTCACGTCGCTGTGGCTGATCTTCGCCGGGATGCTGCTCTTTTCAGCCGGGTTCTTTGCCGCGCACTCTGTGGCAAGCAGTTGGATTGGACCACGGGCAAAACGCGCTAAAGGCCAGGCATCTTCCCTGTATCTGTTCAGCTATTATCTGGGTTCCAGTATTGCCGGTACGCTGGGTGGCGTATTCTGGCACAGCTACGGCTGGAACGGCGTGGGCGGATTTATCGCCCTGATGCTGGTGCTGGCGTTGCTGGTCGGTGCACGTCTGCACCATCGTCTGCACGTATAATCCACGATGCCCGGGTTCCGGGCATCGCCTTCATCAACCAGGCTGTAACGTCTGAGCACCCATTTGCAGGGCAATAACCGTCCCGTTCATCGCTATATGCAGCATAACCGGCATCAGCAGGCCATTGCTTTTCAGTCTGGCGATGATCAAAACCTGCGACACAAGAAACAGCATCAGCAACGTGCGCAGATCCACATACTGGGTATGCATGATGGCAAAAATGACCGATACCACCACCGACGACAGCCAGGTTTTATTATTGAACCAATACTGGAATGCGTTGAATAAACAGCCCCTGAAAACAATCTCTTCATATACTGGCGCAATAAATATCAGGGTCAGAGTGGATAACCACAGCGCGTAGCTGTTTAGGGATATCTGGCTGGTTACCCACGCTTCGGTTTGTCTGAGGCCCAGAAACCATGGCAGGATAAGCTGAATAAACAGCAGCGCCACGAACAAAATGACAAACCATCTGGCGTTGAAAATTCCCTTTCCCAGCCCCTCTCTTTTTCTAAAGAAGAAGTAATACAGCGGGACCAGCACAACAAATTCCAGCGCAAACAGCAGCGGAAAAAGTAGCCCTTTGGCAAGCAGAACCTGGCTGGCGGGGAAAAACAACGGAAGAAACGTGAGGCCAAACATCAGCAAAAACATGGTAAAACAGCCAGCAACCGCTTTGGTCCTGACGATATACAGGTTGTCGGCATCCTGTGACATACGATCTCCTTGCGCTTATCAAAGATAACTTGATGAATTATCAATATATGATAAAAATTCTCATTATCACTGGCAACCTACCAACTTTTACGCAATGCCCACGGTTTACAACGCGTAGAGCGTTACAGACTCTTTTCAGCGGAACATTCTCATCAGCTACTCAGTGGGGAATCCGCCAGCGGCAACGAAAAACGGAAACAGGCCCCTGCCGTTGAATTAATCAGGCGGATATCTCCCCCATGCAGTTCGAGCATTCTGCGCACGATCAGTAAGCCCAGACCACCACGCTCAGCCCGCTGCTCACGGGGTAGTAACGCCGTCGGGCGCTGAAATAATACTTCGCGAACAGCCTCTTCGACGCCAGGCCCGCTGTCCTGCACTTCTGCTAACAAGCGGTCTTCATCACGCCAGACTTTTAGCCACACTTCGCCCCCGTCAGGCGTATGACGGATAGCGTTATCCAGCAAATTAGTGACGATTCTTTCCATCATCGATAAATCGGCATTCACCAGCGGTAACGGACCAATTACGTCAAGGTGCAACTGCAAATGACGCGTGGCAACGGGTAGATCAAATTTCTGTGCCACATCCTGGATCAGCTCGCCAATAGCAAAACGTTCACGCTGTGGTTTTATGCCGCCATGCTCAAGTCTCGCCAGCTCAAAAAGCTGTTGTGACAGATGGCGAACCTTATGCCCCTGGCGCAGTGCAATGCTTAGATAATGCCGGTTTTCCTCCGGCGTCATCGTATCGGCTTTCAGCGACAGCATTTCCAGATACCCCAGCAGTGAAGTGAGCGGCGTACGTAAATCGTGCGAAATATTGGCGATAAACTCTCTGCGCTGACGATCGCTGTCAGCTAATAAATCCCATTGGTGGGCAATTTTCTGTGCTAACTCAATAAATGCATTGTTCAGCAACGCAATTTCATTCGCCGGAGCTAAATCGGGCTTTTTCTGCGCCAGCTGTTTGATGACGCTAATGCTGTCCTGCTCCAGATTAACCACCTGTCCGGTCAGCCTTTTCACCGGATTCGTCACCCATCTCCACACCAGGTACCCCGCGATTGCACCGGCTAATAAAACCAGTATTAACGTCCCGGTCACGGTGTTCCAAAGCGTTTTTTGCCAGGCGGCGTTCGCCAATATATTGAGATCTTCGCCCTGGAGAATAATGTATAAATAGCCATGCAGCTTGCCGTTAAATAAAACTGGCGCAGCGCTGAATACCTTTTGCTGGCTGCTGCGCGGATCATTGCCATAAACGGGCAGCTCGTCCGAATTAAGGAAAACCTGAATCGGCTGTACGCTAATTATGTGGCGCTGAATATGCCCAGGCGGAGCAGCATCGGCGAGGATTTCACCTGACGGTGAAACCAGATACAGCTCTACGCTAGGGTTGAGCGTCATCAGGTGATTAAACAGTCCTTTTAAGGTCTGCCGATTAACCTGCCCGCTGGCATCAATAAGCGACTCACTTTTGACAATCTTGCTCGCCAATTCCAGCGAGAGCCTTTGCACCATGGCGTCGCCATACTGTTTACTGCTGCGGATCTGGACAACGCTGACCGCAACCGCACAAATCAACATAATAGCGGTAAAGACCAGGGTCAGACGCTGGCTCAGCGACAATCGATAAATCATGGTTGATGCTCCGCGTTAACCGCAGCAAGCTTATAGCCCCGTCCCCACACGGTAAGAATAATTTCCGGCTCCGCAGCATCTTTTTCAATTTTGGTGCGCAGGCGATTAATATGACTGTTCACCGTATGCTCATATCCTTCGTGCTGGTAGCCCCACACCTGGTCTAACAACGCCTGACGCGAGAAGACCTCCCCGGGATGGCGGGCGAAAAAATAGAGCAGATCGAATTCACGCGGCGTTAAATCGAGGGATTTACCCTGCAGGCGGACTTCCCGGGCTAATGGATCAATCTCCACACCATGGACGGTGATAATCCCCGCCTCCATACGCAGGTTCTGACTCATCGCCTCCTGACGGCGAAACAACGCCTTCACCCGGGCCATCAATTCCAGCACCGAGAAAGGTTTGGCTAAATAATCATCGGCGCCCATTTCCAGCCCCAGTACACGGTGAGTTTCACTGGTGCGAGCGCTGATAATAATGACAGGTAGATAGAAGCTCATTTGCCGAATGCGACGACATATCTCCAGACCGTCCACGCCCGGCAGCATTAAATCGAGGATAACGGCATCCCAGACGTGCTTCTCCAGTAGCTCGACCGCACGTGCCCCATCAGCCTCATGAATAATTTCGTACCCCTCATCCTTCAGGCTAAGTTGCAAAAGTGAGGCAATATCGCTGTCATCTTCCACCAAAAATATCTTTTTTGCGCCTGCCATCAGTGTCATCCCCCTCTCGTCATGCTGAAAGCTTACCTCAGGCAAGGGGCGGAAGTTATCACAAAATTTTTAACTTTTCGTGAGGATCCAGGGATACGCATGCGTCCAGTATGTCGTTATAGATAGGTCAGGCATCAACAGGGAAACGTCGATTTGTTTTCCTTAACATGAAAATAAAAAGGAAAAGTTATGCAGAAAAAACATCCACTTCGGGAAGCTGATGTTACCGCCGAGTCCGTTTTTTTTATGCAACGACGACAGATCCTCAAAGCTCTTGGGATAGGTGCGGCGGCGGCTTCGTTCTCTTCCCCGACACAGGCCGGTCTGCTGAATTGGTTTAAAGGCAACGATCGCCCGTCTGCACCAGCGGGCAAACCGCTCGAGTTCACAAAACCAGAGATCTGGCAAAACAATCTGCCCTTGACGCCGGAAGACAAGGTAACGGGCTACAACAATTTCTACGAATTTGGTCTGGATAAAGCCGATCCTGCCGCGAATGCCGGTAGCCTGAAAACCGATCCCTGGACGTTAACCATCAGCGGTGAAGTGAACAAACCTTTAACGTTGGATCATGATGCGCTGACGACTCGTTTTCCATTAGAAGAGCGTATTTACCGGATGCGCTGCGTTGAGGCGTGGTCGATGGTTGTACCGTGGGTCGGCTTTCCTTTGCATAAATTATTGGCGCTGGTTGAGCCCACCAGCCACGCCAAATACGTCGCCTTTGAAACACGCTACGCGCCTGATGAAATGCCCGGCCAGAAAGATCGCTTCATTGGTGGCGGGTTAAAGTATCCCTATGTTGAAGGTTTACGTCTGGACGAGGCCATGCACCCGCTTACCCTTCTGACCGTGGGCGTGTATGGCAAAGCGTTGCCGCCGCAAAACGGAGCGCCAATACGCCTGACCGTACCCTGGAAGTACGGCTTCAAGGGCATTAAATCGATAGTCAGTATTAAGCTGACGCGTGAACAGCCGCCGACGACCTGGAATATGTCGGCACCTAACGAATACGGTTTTTACGCCAACGTAAATCCGCAAGTCGATCACCCCCGCTGGTCTCAGGCCACAGAGCGTTTTATCGGTTCGGGTGGCATTCTCGATGTTCAGCGACAGCCCACGTTGCCTTTTAATGGTTATGCCGATGAGGTGGCTTCTTTATATCAGGGCATGGATCTACGGGAGTATTTTTAAGTGAGGTTAACCGCAAAACAGATAACCGGCCTGAAAGTACTGCTGCATTTCGCCGGTTTTTTACCCCTGCTATGGCTCTTCTGGGCCGCACAGCGTGGTGAGTTGGGGGCCGACCCGGGTAAAGATATCCAACACTTTACGGGCATCACCGCGCTGAAGTTTCTGCTTGCTACCCTGCTGGTGTCACCGCTTGCCCGCTACGCAAAGCAGCCGTTGTTGTATCGCACCCGTCGATTATTAGGGTTATGGTGTTTTGCATGGGCCACGCTGCATATGACCAGCTATGCGCTGCTGGAGTTGGGTATACAAAATCTGGGATTATTGGGACGTGAACTGGTTTCACGCCCATGGCTAACGTTGGGCATGACTGGTTGGATAATCTTATTTCTGCTGACGCTGACCTCCACGCAAGCCGCGCAACGTAAAATGGGCAAACGCTGGCAAACATTGCACAACTACGTATACCTGGCGGCCGTTTTGCTTCCGCTGCATTATCTGTGGTCGGTAAAAGTGTTATCACCGCTCCCCATTATTTATGCCCTCTATTTTCTCGTGCTACTGGCTTTTCGCTATAAAAAGCTGTTACGCAAAGTCGCGTACAAAGGTGTGTTTATGAAAAGTGAATGAATCACGGTAAACTTCTCATCACACCTAAACAGAACGAGAACAAAAAATGAGTAACAATGATAATTACCATCAGCTCACCCGCACGTTCCAGCGGCTCTCTCGCTTCTCCCACCTCTCGGCAATCGCCAGTTGGGACATGTTTACCATGATGCCATCTGGCGGCAGCAAAGCTCGCGGCGAAGCACTGGCCGAGCTGAGCGTGCTTGAGCACCAGTTGTTAACCGACCCGAAGGTGGCAACGTGGATCGCCGCAGCCCAACAGGAAGACCTTAACGATGTTGAGCAAGCCAACCTGCGCGAAATGTCGCGACTGCATCATCAGGCATCCTTACTACCTGAATCGTTGGTAGAAGCGAAATCACTCGCGGGTAGCCGCTGCGAGCATGCCTGGCGCAGCCAGCGACCAGCGAATGACTGGGAGGGATTTTCCGAAAACCTGAAAGAGGTCGTGAAGCACAGTCGTGAAGAAGCCCGGCTGCGTGCCGAAGCCACAGGCTGTTCGCCTTATGACGCGCTACTGGACATATTCGAACCAGGGATGACCAGTGCCCAATTGGATGTCCTGTTTGCAGACGTTAAAAGCTGGCTACCGGATCTGCTCAACAAAGTGGTGGCAAAGCAGTCTCAGCAGTCGCTCATCGCCCCGGTTGGTCCTTTCCCAACCGCAATCCAGCGAGAGTTGGGCCTTGAAACGATGGCGCAGTTGGGATTCGATTTTACGGCTGGTCGACTGGATATCAGTGCGCACCCCTTCTGTGGTGGCGTACCTGAAGATGTGCGTATCACCACCCGCTATGATGAAAACGAATTACTTAGCGCGCTGTTTGGCGTGATCCATGAAACCGGTCACGCCCGCTATGAGCAAAATCTGCCGCACAGTTGGTCAGGACAACCTATCGCCCTGGCACGCTCAACCGCCATTCATGAGTCCCAGAGTCTGTTCTTTGAGATGCAACTGGGGCGCAGTAAAGCATTTCTGACGCGGTTAATTCCTGCTGTGACGCGCCACTTTGGCGATCAGGCTGCGTTTGAAGAAAGCAATTTCATCGCCTGGAACCAGCAGGTTAAACCCGGTTTTATCCGTGTTGATGCCGACGAGGTGAGCTATCCTGCTCACGTTATCCTGCGTTATGAAATCGAACGCGCGCTCATTAATGGCGATATTGAAGTGGATGATATCCCGGCATTGTGGAATGAGAAAATGCAGTCCTGGCTGGGGCTGTCAACCATCGGCAACTATCGTAACGGTTGTATGCAGGATATTCACTGGACCGATGGCGGCTTTGGCTACTTCCCTTCTTATACTTTAGGCGCCATGTATGCGGCGCAGTTATTCAGTGCCGCTAAGCGCGCATTGCCTGATTTAGAGCAGTCTATTGCGCAAGGTGAGTTTGGTGCCCTGTTTGACTGGTTACGTCAGAATATCTGGCAGCATGGCAGCCGTTTCACCACTGAACAACTTGTTACCCAGGCCACCGGAGAGCCGCTCAGCAGCCGTTATTTCCGCGCTCATCTGGAAGCCCGCTATTTGTAATCTCATACCGTGAGTCATTGTACATATCGTTACAAGCCGAAACCAATGACTCACGGAAGCCCTGTGATTACAGCGATATAGTTATTTCAACGGCCCCGCAGTGGGGTTGAATGAAAAACCAAATCGAGGGTATGAGAATGAAAAAAGTATTAGCTCTGGTTGTTGCCGCTGCTATGGGTCTGTCTTCTGCTGCATTTGCTGCTGAAACAACTGCTACCACCGCTCCGGCTGCTGCTGCAACCACCAAAGCAGCTCCGGCAAAAACCACTCATCATAAAAAACAGCACAAAGCAGCGCCGCAGAAAGCACAGGCAGCTAAGAAACACACCAAAAAAGCAGCGACCAAACCCGCTGCAGAACAAAAAGCACCAGAGCAGAAAGCTCAGGCAGCAAAAAAACACACCAAAAAAGCCGTAAAACACGACACCGCTAAACCCGCTGCTCAACCAGCTGCATAACACATTTGTAGTTACTATGGCGTCCCCCACGCCATAGCATACGGCGCTAAATCGACCTGATTTAGCGCCGCCTTTTGGAGGGTAAAATGGTGTCACATTACCGCTTTGAGTTCATTCTTATTACCCTGATAATTTGCGCCCTCATTGCCATGCATTTTTATCTATCCTGAGTGTAGTTATCTGATTTTACTCCCACTTTCCCGCCGTCCCGTCTATAGTATTAACTGAGGGTTTGCTGTTAAAAATCATAATTCCCCACCAGAGTGTGATATGCATAAAACCATTGCTGTGTTACTGGGTTCAATTTGTTTACTTCCTGTCGTTGCGCATGCGGACCAGCCTGCAACGGCCAGCGCTGAAGCAGAAAACGTAAAAACGCTGTTTTTTGGTCATGACGATCGCATAAAAGTGACTGACCCAACGCAATCTCCATGGGACGCTATCGGGCAACTGGAAACCGCCAGCGGTAACCTGTGTACTGCCACGCTCATTTCACCACGACTGGCACTGACTGCCGGACACTGCTTACTCGCCCCCCCGAAAGGCAAGCCGGATAAAGCCGTGGCATTACGCTTCGTGTCGAAAAAGGGTGTCTGGCGCTACGAGATCCACGGCATTGAAGAACGGGTAGATCCCTCGCTCGGAAAACGTTTAAAAGCCGATGGCGATGGCTGGATTGTGCCGCCTTCCGCGGCCCCGTGGGATTTTGGTCTGGTGGTGCTGCGTTACCCACCTTCTGGCATCACACCGCTGCCATTATTTGAAGGTGATAAAGCGGCATTAACCGCGGCGCTGAAAACCGCAGATCGTAAAGTTACGCAGTCGGGTTACCCGGAAGATCATCTCGATGACTTGTACACGCATCAGGATTGCGTGGTGACCGGTTGGGCGCAGAATACCGTTTTGTCGCACCAGTGCGACACACTCCCGGGCGACAGCGGTTCACCATTGATGTTGAAGACAGATACTGGCTGGCAGTTGATTGGCGTACAAAGCTCCGCTCCGGCGGCGAAAGATCGCTGGCGGGCCGATAATCGCGCCATATCCGTGACCGGTTTTCGCGATAAGCTGGATGAGTTGGCGAACGAATAACCTATGCTGCCCGTAGTAACGGGCAGCACTGAGATCAGGCAAGTTTAATCATCACCATTCCGGCAAGCAGCAGCGCCAAACCGATCCAGCCTTTATGATTCAGGCGCTGACCAAACAATACCCAACCTGCCGCTAACGTCGCAGCAATCCCAAAGCCGCCCCACAAGGCGTAGGCAACAGAAAGGTCGATACCTTTTACCGCCTGGGACAGCGCGCTAAAGGCCGCTAACACGGCTGCCAGCGACAGCACGCCATAAGTCTTGCGGCGAAACCCATCAGAAAATTTCAAAAAGACGTTAGCGACGATTTCGAGCACAATGGCTATGCCAAGCCATGCGCCGTGAACCCACTCAAACTGCTGCATGGCTCACCTCTCTGCCCGCCTTTGTCGGTTTTCGTGTACCGGATTTAATCAGCACAATACCTAACACCAGCGAGACCAGTCCAGCCACCTTCATCGTGGACAAGGTTTCGTCAAATAACAGCACGCTGAACAGCGTAATAAATAAAATACCGATACCTTCCCATAAGGCATAGGCCACACCAAGGGCAATTTTTTTAACGGCAAAACTGAGAAAAATATACGATAAGGCAATCATTACCAGCATTAAAATAAAGCCCGAATTACCATGGCCGACACTTGCCCATTTCATTGACAGCGTACCAGTAATTTCAGCCGCGATGGCCAGACCTAATAATATCCAGTAAAACATAATGCTTCTCCTGCTTGAGAATATAGTCCTTTGGGCCTACTGCATGCAGTAAACCAAAAAATAAAATTAGTTAGCTCAGCGCACAGCGCCAGCTCAGGCAGAAGAAGGGACTAAAGCGCGTTGCGCCAGTGTTGCTCACCCGCAAGCAAGAAAGTGGAGGAGGTACGAAGAAGTGAAGGTAAACGCAAAAACATCCTGAACATATTGTCCATAATATTACAATTATCCGCAGTGTTGCTTCTCATCATCGCGGATGATAATTGTCCTCGGTAGTTAAACACAGATGATTTGTACCATAGCTTCAATGCGAACTCAAAGTCTTTTCACTTCTTTACCTGCCCCATTTGATTTTTGTTATAACGGCTCGACGCAAATCACATTATTATTCAGATTCAAAAATGAAAAATGCAGGAATACACATGGCGAAACCGATCATCACGCTTAACGGCCTAAAAATAGTCATTATGCTGGGCATGCTGGTTATCATTCTGAGCGGCATCCGCGTTGCCGCAGATATCATCGTCCCATTTATTCTGGCGTTATTTATTGCCGTCGTGCTTAACCCCGTGGTGCAGCGGATGGTCAAACTTCGCATACCGCGCGTAATAGCGGTATCATTGCTCATTATTATTATTGTGATGCTAATGGTGTTGCTATTAGCGTATTTAGGTACATCCTTAAATGAGCTTGCGCGAACGCTGCCGCAGTATCGCTCTTCACTGGTTATCCCACTCAAAAACCTTGAGCCGTGGTTACAGCGCGCAGGGATCGGCGTTTCCGTAGATGAACTCGTCAAATATATCGACCCGAATGCAGCAATGACGCTGGTGACCAATTTACTGGCGCAGTTGTCTAATGCCATGTCATCGATATTTTTACTGCTGTTGACGGTGGTTTTTATGCTGCTGGAAGTACCGCAGTTACCCAACAAACTCAAACAAATGATGAGTCGTCCCATTGAGGGAATGGCGGCGATTCAACGCGCCATAGACAGCGTTTCCCACTATCTGGTGCTCAAAACGGCGATCAGCATTGTGACCGGGTTGGTGGCCTGGGGCATGCTCGCCGCACTCGACGTGCGTTTCGCTTTTGTCTGGGGACTGCTGGCCTTTGCGCTCAACTATATTCCTAATATCGGTTCGGTGCTGGCCGCCATTCCCCCTATTGCTCAGGTGCTGGTATTTAGCGGCCTTTATGACGCCCTGGTGGTTTTCGCAGGTTATCTGGTCATTAACCTGGTGTTCGGGAATATCCTCGAACCGCGGATTATGGGACGTGGACTTGGGTTGTCTACGCTGGTGGTGTTTCTGTCGTTAATCTTCTGGGGCTGGTTACTGGGGCCTGTCGGGATGCTGCTTTCTGTACCGCTGACCATCATCGTGAAAATCGCGCTTGAGCAAACCAACGGCGGTCAAAGCATTGCCGTGTTGCTGAGCGATCTCAATAAAGAGTGAATTCGCCCCGCCATTGCGGGCATTTTTATCGTTTAGCCCGTAGCGCCAGAACGGCGCTACACAACGTAAATAACGCAATTATCCAGGCCATAGTCCATGGCGTTCCGTCGCTGAAGGCGGCCAGCAGCAATGACGAGATAATGCCGCTACCGTATTGTAACGCGCCAATCAGCGCGGAGGCTGAACCGGCGATGCTCGGTACTGCGTCCAGCGCAGCAGCGGTTGAAGTAGCAGCGATAATGCCATTCATTGAGAAAAACAGAAAAACGGTGATGATAATGGCTTCAACGCCACCTGACTCCAGCTTAACCAGCACCGCAAGCGCCACTGCAGCCAGCGCCGCCAGCATCGTCGCATACTTTAGCAGTTGCTCCAGAGAATGCCGTTGCACCAGACGACGGTTTACTACGCTCATGACCATGACTCCGACAATATTGAGCGCAAACAGCCAGCCGTATTGCTGTGGTTCAACATGGTAATAGCTAATATAAACAAACGGCGAACCGGTAATAAACGCATACGCGGCAACGTAATAACACGTCAGGCTCAGGGTGTAGCGCATAAAACGTCCATTGGCGAATAACGAACGATAATTACGAAATGCGCCAGCTAAAGAAGCTTTCACCCGTTTCTCTTCCGGCAATGTTTCCGGCAGCCAGTTTAAGGAGATAAACATCAGCGCCCCTATCACCGCCAGCAGCCAAAAAACAGAGTGCCAGGTGCTCAGGCGAATAATTTGTCCGCCAATCAACGGTCCTGCTATTGGCGCAATCGCCATGACCAGCACCAGAGTTGAAAGCATTTGCGCCGCGCGAGTACGTGCAAAGAGATCGCGGATCATCGCCCGCGCCAGCATAGGTCCGGTACAGGCTCCAAGCGCCTGAAAAACTCGCCAGAAAACAATTTGCGTAATACTCGTGGACATCGCACATCCTGCGGAGCCGATGATAAAAAGCACCATGCCAATTAACAGCGGTTTACGCCGTCCCAGATGATCGCTTATCGGCCCCCAAATCAATTGCGCAATGGCGAAACCTACCAAAAAACCGGTGATCGTCAGTTCTACATTGCCATGTAAATCCTCTGCCATTGTCGGCATTGCCGGAAGATAAATGTCGGTGGAAAGCGAGGCAAAGGCCATCAGGCCACTGAGGATCAGAATAAAAGTAAGACCAGTCTGGCTTGCTATAGCCGCCGACGAGGCATGTTTACGTGTACTCATAGCGCCCTGTTATGTTCTAAAAAGTCAGGAAGCAGTATATACACGGCGTTTTACGGTGATTAGACGGTTAAAACCGTATGGGTTTATGAGCGGTAATCATGAATAGCGGAGTATTAAAAAGACGGCCTCCGCAGAGGCCGTCTTGGTTTGCGCTGACGATTACAGCGCTTTCAGGATCGCATCCACGCTGGCTTTGGCATCGCCAAACAGCATATGGGTGTTTTCTTTAAAGAACAGCGGGTTCTGCACGCCAGCATAGCCGGTGTTCATAGAACGTTTGAACACGATAACGTTCTGCGCTTTCCATACTTCCAGCACCGGCATACCGGCGATTGGGCTACGCGGATCGTCCTGCGCCGCCGGGTTTACCGTATCGTTGGCGCCAATCACCAGCACGGTATCGGTATCGGCGAAATCATCATTGATTTCATCCATTTCCAGCACGATGTCATAGGGTACTTTGGCTTCCGCCAGCAGTACGTTCATATGACCTGGCAAGCGCCCTGCTACCGGGTGAATACCAAAGCGTACCTTGATGCCGCGGGCGCGCAGTTTCTCGGTGATTTCAGCAACCGGATATTGCGCCTGTGCCACGGCCATGCCATAGCCCGGGGTGATTATCACGGAGTGCGAGTTCTTCAGCATTTCTGCCGTGTCTTCCGCATTAATCTCACGATGCTCACCGACTTCTTCATCAGACCCCGTAGAAGAACCGTCAGAACCAAAGCCACCGGCAATCACGCTGATAAACGAACGGTTCATCGCCTTACACATGATGTAAGACAGGATCGCACCGGAAGAACCGACCAGCGCACCGGTGACGATCAGCAGATCGTTGCTGAGCATAAAGCCCGCCGCCGCCGCCGCCCATCCTGAATAGGAGTTAAGCATTGAAACGACGACCGGCATATCCGCACCGCCGATGGACGCCACCAGATGCCAGCCAAAAGCTAACGCAATAATGGTCATCACCAGCAGCGCCAGAACCTGCAGACCCACGCTTTCGGTACGAACAAACACCACCAGCAGCAGGAAAGAAACAACCAGCGCCGCCAGGTTCATTTTGTGACGATTCGGCAGCATCAGCGGTTTAGAGGAGATCTTACCGCGCAGTTTGCCAAACGCCACCACGGAACCGGTAAAGGTCACCGCACCGATGAAGATACCAAGGAACACTTCCGTCAGGTGAATGTTCACCAGAATCGGTTCCAGGCCCGTGTCGTGATACAGGTAGCTGTTGAAACCCACCAGTACCGCCGCCAGACCGACGAAGCTGTGCAGAATCGCCACCAGCTCCGGCATCTCGGTCATCTCGACTTTCTTCGCCAGACGAATACCAATCGCGCCGCCGATGATCATCGCCACCAGGATCCACGCAACGTTGCCGGTCTCCGGGCCAAAAATCGTGGCAATCAGCGCAATCGCCATCCCGGCGATACCGTAGTTGTTACCCTGTTGAGAGGTTTCGTGTTTCGAAAGCCCCGCCAGGCTGAAAATAAACAGGATCGCGGCAACAATGTATGCAGCTGTAACTAATCCTCCAGACATATGTTACCCCTTAGTTTTTCCGGAACATTTTCAGCATGCGCTGAGTCACGGTGAAGCCACCGAAAATATTAATGCTGGCAATAAGCACCGCGATAAAGCTCAGGAAACTCACCCAGCCACCCTGGCCAATTTGCAATAACGCCCCGACAACGATGATCCCGGAGATAGCGTTTGTCACAGACATCAGCGGAGTGTGTAGTGCGTGCGACACATTCCAGACCACGTAGTAACCCACTACACAGGAAAGCGCAAACACCGTAAAGTGACCCAGGAACTCTTTCGGCGCGACATCAGCGAGCCAGCCAAACAGTATGACGACCAGCGCCATCAACGCATATTTGCGCCACGGTGAGGCCGGTTTTTTCTCTTCTTTCGGCGCGGGCGCGGCTTTTGGCGCAGCCTGCGGCTGAGCAGAAACCTGGATCGGCGGCGCAGGCCAGGTGATTTCACCCTCGCGAACCACCGTAACGCCACGTACGACCACGTCGTCAAAATCGACGGTGATATTGCCGTCTTTCTCTTTGCACAACAGCTTGAGCAGGTTAACGAGGTTCGTGCCATAAAGCTGGGAAGACTGCGTCGGCAGTCGGCCTGGCAGATCGGTATAACCGATAACCTTCACCCCGTTCTCGGTGGTGGTCACCTGGTTGGGCACGGTATATTCGCAGTTACCGCCGTTTTGCGCGGCGAGATCGACAATCACGCTGCCCGCCTTCATCGAATCGACCATTTCACGGGTGATCAGTTTCGGTGCCGGTTTGCCCGGAATCAACGCGGTGGTAACGATAATATCAACGTCTTTCGCCTGTGCGGCGAAGAGCGCCATTTCAGCTTTGATGAACGCTTCGGACATCACCTTGGCGTAACCGTCGCCGCTGCCGGCCTCTTCTTTAAAGTCCAGTTCGAGGAACTCAGCGCCCATACTCTGAACTTGTTCTTTCACTTCCGGACGAGTGTCAAAAGCACGAACGATAGCGCCCAGGCTGTTTGCCGCACCGATAGCTGCCAGACCAGCCACACCCGCACCAATCACCATGACCTTGGCAGGTGGAACCTTGCCCGCGGCGGTGATCTGGCCGGTGAAGAAGCGGCCAAATTCATGAGCGGCTTCAACAATGGCACGATACCCGGCGATATTCGCCATCGAGCTTAAGGCATCAAGCGACTGCGCGCGCGAAATACGCGGCACGGAGTCCATCGCCATAACCGTCACGTTGCGCTCTGCCAGCTTCTGCAACAGCTCAGGGTTTTGCGCGGGCCAAAGAAAACTCACCAGCGTCGTGCCCGGGTTGAGCAACGGGATTTCCGCCTCTTCCGGCGCGTTGACCTTCAGGATGATCTCTGACTGCCAGACGGCATTTCCGTCAACAATTTCTGCGCCTGCTTGTACAAACGCCTTATCGTCAAAACTTGCCAGTTGACCTGCACCGCTTTCAACCGCGACGCTGAAACCCAACTTAAGCAGCTGCTCAACCGTCTTCGGCGTAGCTGCGACGCGGGTTTCATTGGTTAACCGTTCTCTTGGTATGCCAATTCGCATAATGTTCCCTTCCATCTGTATTTGTGATGATGGTTTATCAATGTTCGCACGAGGCATGCGCGCACTCTCGAAAGAGGTCAGTGTTACCCCAATAAAATAAAACAGTAACAAACTCTGTATAACCTACTGAAAATGACGCCTGTGATCTAGCGCCAAAAAACAGTATTTATTATGAAATTCGCGAAATAGAGATGAATCGAACCGCTGGCAGATAAAATACCCTAAAAATAGCCCACAAAGGCCGATAATTCGCTCAAGCGAAGCGGCAAAACATGATTACGTGCCTGCCAAATACAATTGATTAACATTAAATTAACTTATGAAATTCAACTGCTTTATCAGTTTTGGTCGCCAAATGCCGAAATTTTCGACATATCACAAAATGTTATCTGTGTTGTTACGTCACGTGGCACGATGAGTGAAAATTGACGCAGACACTGACACAATTTAAATGCAATAATCAGCGACGTTTCTAGTCAATAACAATACCAGTACCTGGTTTGCGCAAGGCGAAGGATTATTTTTATGAAGCTTAAGAACACTCTCCTGGCGTCCGCACTTATTTCTGCGACTGCTTTTTCTGTAAATGCAGCGACAGAATTGACGCCGGAGCAAGCGGCTGCCCTGAAACCCTATGACCGCATTGTGGTTACCGGTCGTTTTAATGCTATCGGTGACGCGGTGACCGCCGTATCACGCCGTGCAGATAAAGACGGTGCAGCCTCCTTTTATGTTGTTGATACCTCAGATTTTGGCAGCGGCGGTAACTGGCGCGTTGTAGCCGACATCTATAAAGCCGATGCTGAAAAAGCGGAAGCGTCCAAAAACCGTGTCATTAACGGCGTTATGGAATTACCGAAAGATCAGGCCGTTCTGATAGAACCATTCGATACCGTTACGGTGCAGGGTTTCTACCGCAGCCAGCCTGAAGTGAACGATGCCATCACCAAAGCAGCGAAAGAGAAAGGCGCTTACTCCTTCTACATCGTGCGCCAGGTCGATGCCAACCAGGGCGGCAACCAGCGTATTACCGCATTCATCTATAAAGCTGATGCGAAAAAACGCGTAGTACAAAGCCCTGATGCGATCCCAGCAGATTCAGATGCCGGACGTGCCGCATTAGCCGCCGGTGGCGAAGCCGCGAAGAAAGTTGAGATCCCAGGCGTTGCGACTACCGCGTCTCCGAGCGCTGAAGTCGGTCGTTTCTTCGAAACGCAATCCACCAAAGGTGGGCGTTACACTGTCACGCTGCCGGATGGAACCAAAGTTGAAGAACTGAACAAAGCAACCGCCGCTATGATGGTGCCGTTCGACAGCATCAAGTTCACCGGTAACTATGGCAACATGACTGAAATCTCTTACCAGGTTGCCAAACGCGCAGCGAAGAAAGGCGCTAAGTATTATCACATCACCCGCCAGTGGTCTGAACGTGGTAATAACATGACCATCAGCGCTGACCTGTATAAGTAATACTCAGTACCTTATCAGGTCTACAGCCTTGTAGACCTGATAATTTCCCGCCATCCTCCCCTCTGACCAAACAAAAACAGCAGTATTAAGACTACTTTTCACACTATTAGTCACAAATCTCTCTATCCCCATTGCATGCGTTCTCTTCTCTCCGTAAAATCCCGCGCCTTAGTGGCTTTCACCATTTTTATGCGGTTTGCCAAAATAATTATTCTCTCACTCTCGTTTTTGTCACTGGATACAAATGGAAAAGAAATTGGGTCTGAGCGCACTCACCGCGCTGGTTTTAAGCTCAATGCTCGGCGCTGGTGTTTTCAGCCTGCCACAAAATATGGCGGCGGTAGCAAGCCCGGCTGCATTACTGATTGGTTGGGCGATTACCGGTGCGGGTATCCTTTTGCTCGCCTTTGCCATGCTGATTCTGACGCGTATCCGTCCTGAACTGGATGGCGGCATATTTACCTATGCACGTGAAGGTTTCGGTGAGCTGATTGGCTTTTGCTCCGCGTGGGGATACTGGCTGTGTGCTGTTATCGCTAACGTTTCGTATCTGGTGATTGTTTTCTCTGCGCTCAGCTTCTTTACCGACACGCCGGAGTTACGTCTGTTTGGCGACGGTAATACCTGGCAGTCGATTGTTGGCGCATCGGTGCTGTTGTGGGTGGTCCATTTTCTGGTGCTGCGTGGTGTGCAAACGGCAGCCAGTATTAACCTGGTGGCGACGCTGGCGAAATTACTGCCGCTTGGTCTGTTTATCGTGCTGGCGTTTATGCTGTTTAAGCTCGACACCTTTACCCTCGATTTTACCGGCGTAGCGTTGGGCGTTCCCGTCTGGGAGCAGGTAAAAAACACCATGCTCATCACCCTGTGGGTTTTCATCGGTGTGGAAGGCGCGGTGGTGGTTTCAGCTCGTGCCAGAAACAAACGCGATGTCGGACGCGCTACGCTGCTGGCGGTACTCGCCGCGCTGGGCGTTTACCTGCTTGTCACCCTGCTGTCTCTGGGCGTTGTCGCGCGTCCCGAACTGGCGGAGATCCGCAACCCGTCAATGGCCGGTCTGATGGTGAAAATGATGGGGCCATGGGGTGAAATTATTATTGCCGCAGGTCTGATTGTCTCCGTGTGCGGTGCTTATTTAAGCTGGACGATTATGGCGGCGGAAGTGCCGTTCCTCGCCTCCACGCACAAAGCGTTTCCACGCATTTTTGCGCGGCAGAACGCGCAAGGCGCGCCATCGGCGTCGCTGTGGCTGACCAACATCTGCGTACAGATTTGCCTGGTGCTGATCTGGCTCACAGGCTCCGACTACAATACGTTATTAACCATCGCCTCAGAAATGATTCTGGTGCCCTATTTACTGGTCGGCGCATTTCTGCTGAAAATTGCCACTCGTCCAATTCATAAGGCTGTCGGTATCGGAGCGAGTATTTATGGCATATGGTTATTGTATGCGTCAGGTCCGATGCACCTGCTGCTGTCTGTGGTGCTGTATGCGCCAGGGCTGCTGGTCTTCCTTTATGCCCGTAAAACACACGCGCATGAAAACGTATTAAAACGCCAGGAAATGGCGCTGATCGGCCTGCTGCTTGTTGCTGCTGTTCCGGCGACCTGGATGTTGATGGGGTAACATTGTCCCCATCGTTCGCGACACATGGAGATTACGATGGGTAAAAAACCCCCTTTGCCAATTCTTATCACCGGAGGAGGTCGACGTATCGGCCTCGCCGTCGCATGGCACTTTATTAATCAAAAACAGCCAGTTATCGTTAGCTACCGCACGCATTATCCGGCTATTGATGGCCTGCGAGATGCGGGCGTGCTGTGTATCCAGGCTGATTTTTCCACCGATGAAGGCGTACTGGCCTTTGCGGATGAGGTCAAAGCACAGACGGATGGCCTGCGCGGTATTGTGCATAATGCCAGTGCCTGGCTTGCAGAAAAGCCCGGTGCGCCGTTAACCAAAGTGCTGTCGGCCATGATGCAGATTCACGTCAATACCCCCTACCTGCTCAACCACGCGCTGGAAGGATTGCTGCGCGGGCATGGACACGCGGCCAGCGATATTATCCATTTTACGGATTATGTTGTGGAGCGTGGCAGCGATAAGCACATTGCTTATGCAGCCAGCAAAGCGGCGCTGGACAACATGACCCGCTCGTTCGCGCGCAAACTGGCACCGGAAGTAAAAGTGAACGCCATCGCCCCCTCGCTAATCCTGTTTAACGAGGGTGACGATGCAGAGTATCGTCAGCAGGCATTGAACAAATCACTGATGAAAACAGCGCCGGGTGAAAAAGAGGTCATTGATTTAATTGACTATCTGTTGAACAGCTGTTTTGTCACCGGGCGTAGTTTTGCCCTTGATGGCGGACGTCATCTGCGTTAGTGCAGTTTAATCCAACAAAAAATAAGCAACCATGCGCTCAGGCCCCAGCACACCACTGAACCGCCGAGCGCAACGGGTAAGCGCATAAATCCGGTGAAATACCACAGCGAAACGAGGTAGACAAAATAGGGAATAATCGACCACATGCTGAAGACAATGGTTGTACGCAACGCTTCGATCCCACGTTCACTGGCCACGATATAGTGGGCAATCAACGCAAAGGTCGGGAACAACGGAATTAATCCGGCAATATAGTAGTTCTTTGTTTTCGCCAGCACACCAATCAACACCACCACCAGCGCACCGAGCGCCGCTTTTATAACGAGTCCCATCACTCTGCCTTAACACATCAATAACATCAGCCCCTAGCATAACGGAAGCGTTCTTGTTTAGAAAAGATTAATGGAAGGAAAAACCGGGGCGGTGTATGTTGGCGTTTTATATTCAAAATGAATGATATGAACACCATCGTATTTGTTGAAGATGATCCCGAAGTTGGCTCGCTGATTGCAGCCTATCTGGCCCGGCATGATATTGAGGTTATCGTTGAGCCTCGAGGTGATTTGGCCGAGGAGAAAATCCTGCAAGTTCAACCCGATTTGGTTTTATTAGATATCATGCTGCCGGGCAAAGATGGGATGACTATCTGCCGCGATTTGCGTGGACGCTGGCAGGGTCCTATTGTCCTGCTCACCTCGCTGGACAGCGATATGAACCATATTCTGGCGCTGGAAATGGGTGCCTGTGACTATATTCTGAAGACAACGCCGCCAGCAGTGCTGCTTGCTCGCCTGCGTCTGCATCTGCGCCAGAATGAACACTCAGTCCAGTCTAAAGGCATTCAGGCGGCAACCATCACGCCGCACACGACGCTGCGCTTTGGCACACTCACTATCGACCCAACCAATCGTTCCGTGCTGCTCGGCGGCGAGCAAGTCTCTCTTTCCACCGCAGATTTTGAATTACTGTGGGAGCTGGCAACCCATGCCGGGCAAATTATGGACCGCGATGCGCTGCTGAAGAACCTGCGCGGCGTAAGTTATGACGGCATGGATCGCAGCGTTGATGTCGCGATTTCCCGGTTACGCAAAAAACTGCTCGATAACGCGACTGAACCCTATCGAATCAAAACGGTGCGCAACAAAGGTTATCTGTTCGCACCGCACGCCTGGGACGATGAACCTCAAATGTAATCCCTCCGGGCCGACCATTATACGTTACACCGTCACTTTTAATATCATCCAGATTTGGGTGATGAAGATGGTGAGTATCATCACCGCGAATTAGTCAGCCCTCAAGTAAGATCCAAGCCTTCCCTTTCACGGAAGGCTTTCTTTTGTGTCAACTAAACGTCAGCCCGTCGTATTTTTTCCAACGGTAATTTATTGCAGAAATAATCCAGCAGCCGATAAAGACGCCAATAATCGCAAACCCGACATTCCCCATATGGTCACTCAACTCGCTGACGGTATCCCACACCCCCCCCTGAAGCGAAAATGCGTCAGAGAGAAGCCCCAGCGCCTCCAGCCCGCCAATAAAAAACGCAACAATTACCGAGGTCCCGGTGATGGTCATATTGTAATAGAGCTTACGCTGCGGCTTATTGAATGCCCATCCGTAGGCCTCAACCATCAGGATACTGTCAAGGCAGTCAATCAGCGCCATGCCGCAGGTAAACAGCGCCGGGAACACGAGAATTGACCACACCGACATGCCACTGGACGCGCTTGAAGCAGAAATTCCGAGCAGAGAAATTTCAGTAGCGGTATCAAAACCCAGGCCAAACAAAAAGCCGACAAAATACATATGCCAGTCTTTGCCTACCAGCCGAAACGCCGAGCGGAAAAGCCAGTTCAGCGGGCCTGAAACTGTCATTTCCTCTGTGGTGCCATCGTAAGTACCGGTGCGTTTTAGATGACGAAAAGCCTTCCAGACATGACAGAATATAACGAGATTAATGGTAGCCAGAATCAGCAGAAATACGGCAGAGACCGTGGTACCTATCAGACCGCCGACATTCTGAAACCATGCCATGTGTTGCTTAAACACGCTGGTGGTCAACGCAATGCCAATGCTTGCCAGTACCACAATGGTGGAATGCCCCAGGGAAAACCAGGCTCCCGTCGTCAGGGCGCGTTTTTTCTGCTGCATAAGTTTGCGCGTAGCGCTATCTATCGCGGCGATATGATCGGCATCAACAGCATGGCGCAAACCATAGCACCATGCGATCAGACTAAGCGCCAGTAACGACGTGTTGTTGCTAAACACGGTGAAAGCCCACAGCCACGCCACGATGTTTGCCCCGATGAGTAAGACCATCAACAAAATAATGTTCGGGCGTTTTTTTAATAAAAAAAACAATGCGTTCATTGCTCACAGCCTGTCAAATTTTCGCTAAACAACACACCACACCGCCGTTCACTGATTGATTAATAAAACATTTATCAGGCTAATGATAACTCTAAAGAATTACCAGCCCAGTGTCATAGATCAAAATTGATTCCCCCCAAAAGCGAGTTCCGCGCTCGCTAACTCTGCGATGCGCAGGGGTATCGTGGCGCAGTCTCCTTCTTGCAGAAACCAGGCAGACGACAACCCACACCAGGCAATAATCCACATCAGCAAACGCTGCCGTTCAATCTTCGCGATTTCAGACACAATATTTACCCGTTGTGCGAATCTTTCTGGCTCAATGGCGACAGGTTTGGTGGGATCGGCAAGATCGGGATTAGTAAAAATATTGGCGTAATCAAAGCCACGCTCGCCCACCAGCCCTTTAGGATCGATAACCAGCCATCCTTTCGTTCCGAAATCAAGAATATTGCCGTGGTGTAAGTCACCGTGCAATACGACTTCATTCTGGGGAGAGGAGAGCAATACGTTTGCCACCTCTGCACAATGCGTCAGGATGCCGCCATGCTTTTTCGCGGCAGGAGCCAGACAGCGAAACCAATAAAGCAGCGGTGTTAACGCAGGCGTTGACGCATTCCGGGGGAGATGGAGTCGACTGGCTGCATGGCAAATAATGCGACAGGCCTGCGCATCATTGCCAGACCAGGACATGTCCGCTAAAGACCCCGCCCCTGTTGCACGTTCTAACAGAATCGCCCCTGCTGCATGAGCAAGCACTTTCGCAGCACCATTCCCGTTCCACCAGACCATTAGTTCGCAGCCGTTTCGTTCACTGTCATCGTCGGTGAGTTTGAGTATGGCTTTCTGACCATCTTTGGTCACCACGGGCAAAAGCTGTGATGTGTGCGTCTCAAGCGGTTGGCCATCAGGAGTAAGTCCCCAACGGCTGAGCCAGGAGTTGAACAGACTATTTTCCAAACATTATCCTCATTTTTTTCGCCGGAAATGCCCCTCGACAGGGACGGTGTAGACATTATTCCTGCTTTCTGCTGGTTGGGCCACAACGACCCACGCCCACCATTCCTGGCTTATCGTGTAGAGCACTAAAGGGCACACCCTTGCGTATCGGTGTGCCATGCTGACTGTGTTTTTTCAATAGAGGAAGACACGATGATCACGTTATGCAAAGCCTGTGGAACATCCTATGAGGTGGCAGACGCCCTTCCTGAACATTGCGATATCTGCCAGGACGAACGTCAGTATGTTCCCGCGACCGGGCAGGAATGGGTCGATTTTGCCGCACTTTGTGCTTCGCACACAAATAAGTGGCGGCAACATGACAGCACCCTCCTCAGCATCAGCACCGTTCCTGGTTTTGCAATTGATCAACGGGCGTTTATTCTGCGTACTCCGGAAGGCAATATTTTATGGGACTGCATTGCCACGCTCGACGACGCCACAAAAATGCTAATAACGTCCCTGGGCGGGCTTAAGGCCATCGCGATTTCGCATCCTCATTACTACACCACCATGCAAGACTGGGCTGACGAATTTAACGCTCCCATTTATCTCCATGCCAACGACCGCAAGTGGGTAATGCGCGACAGCCCGTGGATTAAATTTTGGGATGGCGACACCCTGGAACTGACACGCGACGTCAGTGTGATACGCCTCGGCGGACACTTTGCTGGCGGCTGCGTTCTGCACTGGGCGCGAGATGAAGGCGTGGTGCTTTCCGGCGATATCGTTCAGGTCACCCCTGGGGCGCATGCCGTCTCCTTTATGTGGAGCTACCCCAATATGTTGCCACTGCCAGCCGCAACGGTCAGCGACATTACCCACCGCCTGAGTACGGTGAAATTTAAGCAACTCTATGGCGCGTTTGAAGGGAAAGACATAACGAAAAATGCCGATGACATCGTGCAGCGCTCAGGTGAAAAGTACGTTTCCTGTCTCAAGTAAGCAGGCTGCCTGTCACTGACGTTCACCAGGATGAAATGGGATAGAAATGATAGGCCGCTCCGATGACAGACACATTCACTATCACACTGATAATGAAGTAGGTTTTGAATGGCTGTTTTTGTGTTTTATGGCGAAAGAGTTGTTGAGCGGCTATCGCGCCCCCCCACCCGCCAACAACGCCAAACAGCAGCAAAGTGGACTCTGGTACTCGGCGCCAGGCCCTGCGCGCTGCCATTTTATCCGCACCGTACATTGCCAACGTCAGTATGTTGGCGAGCAAAAACCATATAACAAAGGGATGCGAGGTGAAAATGCAGCCTAACGCTGCGAAAATAAGTAGTAAATAACAACAGCGATTGAAATTCATATTTTTATATCACAGCAATTTTGAGAGTATCGGTGAGCATTATATTATGTATTCGGTGATTTTTTATGAAGAAGCTGTTTGTACAGTTTTATCTCCTGCTGTTTGTCTGCTTTCTGGTGATGACCCTGCTGGTCGGCCTGGTCTATAAATTCACCGCAGAGCGCGCAGGCAGACAATCGCTTGACGATTTAATGAAAAGCTCGTTATACCTGATGCGCAGCGAGCTTCGCGAGATCCCGCCACGTGACTGGGGTAAAACGCTGAAGGAGATGGATTTGAACCTCTCCTTTGACCTGCGCGTTGAACCGCTAAATAAGTACACGCTGGACGTTCAAACAATGCAACGTTTGCGCGAAGGCGATATCGTGGCGCTTGACGATCAATACACATTTATTCAACGGATCCCACGCAGCCATTACGTGCTGGCCGTCGGCCCACTTCCCTATCTCTATTTTCTTCATCAAATGCGCTTGCTGGACATCGCGTTGATGGCATTTATTGCCATCTCGCTGGCCTTTCCGGTACTTATCTGGATGCGTCCGCACTGGCAGGAAATGCTGCGACTGGAAGCTGCTGCACAGCGTTTTGGGGAAGGACATCTGGGCGAACGCCTCCATTTTGACAGCGGTTCCAGCTTTGAGCGATTGGGTATCGCGTTTAACCAGATGGCAGACAATATCAATGCGCTAATCGCCAGTAAGAAACAACTTATCGATGGCATTGCCCATGAGCTTCGTACCCCACTGGTACGCTTACGTTACCGGCTGGAAATGAGTGATAACCTCACCGCGCAGGAATCCCAGGCGCTGAATCGCGATATTGGCCAACTGGAAGGGTTAATCGAAGAATTACTGACCTATGCCCGGCTGGACCGTCCGCAAAATGAACTGAAGCTCAGCGTACCGGATCTGGCCGTTTGGCTGACAACCCATCTGGAGGATGTGCAAAGCGTAAACCCTGAGCGTGCGGTGCGCTTACGCCATCTTAATATTGGCGACTACGGCGCGCTGGATATGCGCCTGATGGAGCGCGTACTGGATAATCTACTGAATAACGCCCTGCGCTATTGCCAGTCTACGGTGCAAGCGAGCCTGTTATTGAATGGCAATCAGGCGACGCTGGTTGTGGAAGATGACGGTCCCGGAATTGCTCCAGACGCGCGCGAACAGGTTTTTGAACCGTTTGTACGCCTTGACCCCAGCCGTGACCGGGCGACCGGTGGTTGCGGGCTTGGGCTAGCCATTGTTCACTCGATCGCATTGGCTATGGGCGGTACGGTCGTCTGTGATGAAAGTGAACTCGGCGGCGCCCGCTTTTGTTTCAGTTGGCCCGTCTGGCATAACATTCCTGAAATTTCAGCTGCCTGACCCATTCGGCTCGGTGGTCAAATGGTGGAGGTTGTGCTATAAAAAAGTATGTTGTAACTAAAATGGTAAATCTATGGCCCGTTACGATCTCGTCGACCGCCTGAACGGCACCTTCCGCCAGATGGAGCAAGAGCTGGCGCTTCTGAACGACAATCTGTTGCAGCAGACGCTGCTGATTGCACGCGTCTTCTCGTTACCGGAAGTGGCCAAAGAGGCAGAGCATGCCCCACTGCAGAACATTGATGTTAAGCAGCATTTAGGTAAAGAGGCTGAAACGCTGGCGCTACGCCACTATCGTCATCTGTTTATCCAGCAACAGTCCGAGAATCGTAGCAGCAAAGCGGCCGTCCGCCTGCCAGGCGTACTGTGTTATCAGGTAGATAACGCAGCTCAGCGCGCTCTGGAAGAGCATATACAGCGTATTAACCAGCTAAAAACCACCTTCGAGCGCATTGTCACGGTGGAATCAGGGCTGGCACCGGCAGCGCGTTTTGAATGGGTGCATCGCCACCTGCCGGGACTGATTACACTGAATGCCTATCGTACGCTCACCCTTGTCAGAGAGCCTGCCACCCTGCGATTTGGCTGGGCCAACAAACACATTATTAAAAATCTGAAACGCGATGAAGTACTACAGCAACTGGAAAAAAGCCTGACGTCGCCGCGCAGCGTACATCCCTGGACGCGGGAAGAGTGGCAGGCGAAGCTTGAACGGGAATATCAGGATGTCGCCGCCCTGGGCCAGCAGGCGCGCCTGAAGATTAAACGGCCGGTAAAAGTGCAGCCCATCGCCCGCGTCTGGTACAAAGGAGAACAAAAGCAGGTGCAATATGCCTGCCCGACGCCCTTGATCGCGTTGCTCAACAATGAAAACGGCATGACCGTACCAGATATCGGCGAGTTACTGAATTATGATGCCGACAATGTTCAGCATCGTTTTAAACCTCAGGCGCAGCCGTTGAGATTGATTATTCCCCGGCTGCACCTGTACGTTGCGGATTAACTGCCTGGCCGCATACTGCCAACCATCAGTTCCGGGCGTACCCAGCTGTCAAACTCCGCTTCGGTTAGATACCCCAGCGCCAGGGCGGAGGCTTTTAACGTCAGCCCCTCTTTGTGCGCCTTTTTGGCAATTTCAGCGGCTTTATCATAACCGATATGGGTATTGAGCGCGGTCACCAGCATTAGTGACTCGTTGAGCAGTTGATCAATTCGTTCACGATTGGGCTCGATCCCTGTCGCGCAGTGCTCGTTAAAGCTTTCCATACCGTCAGCCAGCAGACGCACCGACTGCAGGAAATTGTGGATGACCATCGGTCGGTAAACGTTGAGCTCAAAATTACCTGACGCTCCGCCCATGTTGATGGCGACATCGTTGCCCATTACCTGACAGCAAAGCATGGTCAGCGCTTCACACTGGGTAGGATTGACCTTACCCGGCATAATGGAGCTGCCCGGTTCATTTTCTGGAATCGAAATTTCGCCAATCCCGCAACGCGGACCGGATGCCAGCCAGCGCACATCGTTGGCGATTTTCATCAGCGATGCCGCCAGCCCTTTTAGCGCGCCGTGGGCGTGAACCAGAGCATCGCAGGTGGCTAGCGCTTCAAATTTATTCGGTGCGGTAACGAACGGCGCACAGGTAATGTCCCGCAATTCATCCGCGACCCGACGGGCATATTCCGGATGTGTGTTCAGTCCGGTCCCTACCGCGGTTCCCCCCAGCGCCAGTTCCGCCACGTGGGGTAAGCTGTTTTCAATGTGTCTGAGGTTATGTTCAAGCATTGCCACCCAGCCGGAAATCTCCTGGCCAAGCGTAAGCGGGGTTGCATCTTGCAGATGTGTACGACCAATTTTGACGATATCCGCGAAAGCGTGTGATTTATCACTGAGCGTTTTGGTTAAGACATTTAACTGCGGGATCAGTGAGTTACGCAGCGCCAGCAGCGCGGCAACGTGCATTGCGGTCGGGAACACATCATTCGAGCTTTGGCTTTTATTAACATCATCGTTGGGGTGAACTTTCCGTTCCATCCCCCGCATGCCGCCCAGCAACTCGCTGGCCCGGTTTGCCAGCACCTCGTTCATGTTCATATTGCTTTGTGTTCCTGACCCGGTTTGCCAGATGGCCAGCGGAAACTCATCGCGGTGTTTATCCGCCAACACCTCATCTGCGGCCTGCATAATAGCCTTGGCTTTATCCTCCGCCAGCAGCCCGAGATCCTGGTTAACCTTTGCTGCGGCGCGTTTCGTCAGCGCCAGCGCATGGATCAGCGAGACCGGCATTTTCTCCGTAGAGATACGAAAATGCTCCAGCGAACGTTGGGTTTGCGCGCCCCAAAGCTTATCGGCTGGAACATCAATCGCCCCCATTGAATCATTCTCGCGGCGTACCGTTACCATTACCTGCTCCTTACATTAACAATTGATTAGGTTATGTTTCGACATTGCCCCTTTGCATCGGTCTTATGAGTATTAACGAGGATTAATCTGTCGTTTGGTGGTTCGTGCGGTAAAAAAAAACCGCCCCGAAGGGCGGCTGACGTTACTTAACGCAGCGTGCGCACTGCGACGTCTGAATCTGTTTGAAGAAATCGTTGCCTTTGTCATCCACCAGGATAAACGCCGGGAAATCTTCCACTTCAATTTTCCAGATGGCTTCCATCCCCAGTTCAGGGTATTCCACACACTCCAGACTCTTGATACTGCCCTGGGCCAGCACCGCTGCCGGGCCGCCGATGCTGCCTAAGTAGAAGCCGCCATGCTTATGACAGGCATCGGTCACCTGCTGGCTGCGGTTGCCTTTTGCCAGCATGATCATGCTGCCACCTGCGGACTGAAGCTGGTCAACATACGAATCCATACGCCCTGCCGTGGTTGGTCCAAGCGAACCAGAGGCATAGCCTTCCGGCGTTTTTGCCGGGCCAGCGTAATAGATCGGATGATCTTTAACATACTGCGGCAAACTTTCGCCGTTATCCAGCCGTTCTTTCAGTTTCGCATGCGCAATATCACGGCCAACAATGATGGTACCGTTAAGCGACAGACGTGTAGAAACCGGGTACTGCGACAGCTGAGCCAGGATCTCTTTCATCGGACGATTGAGGTCAACCCGTACCGCTTCGCCTTCTCCCGCCTGGCGCAACTCTTCTGGTATAAATTTGCCAGGATTATGCTCCAGTTTTTCGATCCAGATACCTTCTCGGTTGATCTTAGCTTTGATATTTCGATCGGCTGAGCAAGAAACGCCCATACCAACTGGACACGACGCACCGTGACGCGGCAGGCGGATCACGCGGATATCATGAGCGAAGTACTTCCCGCCAAACTGCGCGCCCAGCCCCAGATTCTGTGCCTCAATCAGCAGCTCTTTTTCCAGCTCCACATCGCGGAATGCCTGACCATGTTCGTTACCTTCGGTCGGCAGCTCATCGTAATATTTAGCCGACGCCAGTTTCACCGTTTTCAGCGTGGCTTCCGCTGACGTTCCACCGATCACAAACGCAATGTGATACGGCGGGCAAGCCGCTGTTCCCAGCGTTCGCATTTTCTCAACCAGGTAATTTTTTAATTTGCCCGGCGTGAGCAGCGCTTTGGTTTCCTGGTACAGATAGGTTTTGTTCGCCGAACCACCGCCTTTGGCAATACACAGGAATTTGTATTCATCGCCATCGACGGTATACAAATCTATCTGTGCCGGCAGGTTGGTACCGGTGTTCACCTCTTTATACATATCCAGCGCGGCGTTTTGTGAATAGCGCAGGTTGTCTTCGATGTAGGTGTTATACACACCGCGCGCCAGCGCAGCTTCATCACCGCCGCCGGTCCAGACGCGCTGACCTTTTTTACCCACGATAATCGCGGTGCCGGTGTCCTGACAGGTCGGCAAAATACCTTTTGCCGCAATATCAGAGTTACGCAGGAATTGCAGGGCCACATATTTGTCGTTTTCGCTGGCCTCCGGGTCACGCAGAATGTCGGCCACCTGCTGCTGATGCGCAGGACGCAGCATAAACGAGGCATCATGGAAGGCCTGACGAGCCAGCAGCGTTAAGGCTTGCGGCGCGACTTTAACAATCTCCTGCCCTTCAAATTCGGCAACGGAGACATGGTCACTGGTCAGCAGATAGTATTCGGTATCATCCTTTTTGAGGGGGAAAGGATGCTGATAATGAAAGGGTTTGTTTGACATTGTGCTCTCACTTACTGCTCGGTCTGGTTATTCTCTGGGCAGATGTTCCATTGCCCTGCTTCCCTGCCGCAGGTCCGGTTGTAGAAGGAAAGGCTTTCTGCAACCGGAATTACTCAGGGTATTAAAAGCGAGTCACCATATCCTACACAATTTTTTAACAAAAACTGAGACAAGTACGACTTTTTACATGTGCAGGTTACTTCGCTCAGGGTTTCTTGGTTTAATAGCCGTAGAAAATTCCACATTGAAACAGGGCTTGAGAATGCAAAAACTCATCAACTCAGTGCAGAACTACGCCTGGGGAAGTAAAACTGCGTTAACGGAACTTTATGGGATTGCCAACCCCACTCAGCAACCGATGGCTGAGCTGTGGATGGGCGCGCATCCGAAAAGCAGTTCGCAGGTTCTGGACGCTGACGGCCAGACGGTCGCTCTGCGTGATGTCATCGAACACGATAAATCCGCACTGTTAGGCGATGCCGTTGCGAAACGCTTTGGTGAACTGCCTTTCCTGTTTAAAGTGCTGTGCGCCGCGCAACCTCTTTCGATTCAGGTTCATCCTAACAAGCACAACTCTGAAATCGGATTTGCCAAAGAAAACGCGGCGGGGATCCCGATGGATGCCGCCGAGCGCAATTACAAAGATCCTAACCACAAACCGGAACTGGTTTTTGCTTTGACACCGTTCCTGGCGATGAACGCATTCCGCGAGTTCTCTGAGATTGTCGCATTGTTACAACCGGTGTCCGCCGCGCATCCGGCTATTGCGCATTTCCTGCAGGAACCGAGCGCGGAACGTCTGAGCTATCTTTTCGCCAGCTTGCTGAATATGCAGGATGTGGAGAAATCTCATGCGCTGGCGATCCTGAAATCGGCGCTGAACAGCCAGCAGGGTGAACCGTGGCAAACCATTCGCCTGATCGCCGATTTCTATCCGAATGACAGCGGGCTCTTCTCCCCGCTGCTGCTCAATGTGGTGAAACTCAATCCTGGCGAAGCGATGTTCTTATTTGCCGAAACCCCACACGCCTACCTGCAAGGTGTGGCGCTGGAGGTAATGGCTAACTCGGACAACGTGCTGCGCGCTGGACTGACGCCAAAATACATTGATATCCCGGAGCTGGTCGCCAACGTTAAGTTTGTCGCCAAGCCAGCCAATCAACTGCTGACCACGCCAGTTAAGACTGACAGCGAACTGGACTTCCCCATTCCGGTCGACGATTTCGCGTTCTCCTTGCATGAACTGACCGCCAATGGCGCAGATATCAACCAGCAAAGTGCGGCCATTTTGTTCTGCATCGAAGGTGAAGCCGTGCTGAGCAAGGGCGAGCAGCGTCTGGTGCTGCAGCCGGGTGAGTCGGCCTTTATTAGCGCGAATGAATCGCCGGTAAACGTCAGCGGCACGGGCCGTTTAGCTCGGGTTTATAACAAGCTGTAGCAAGATACTGATATTTTTAACAACTCTTGCTAAGCTGTAGTGAGTTAAAGACATGTCACTCCTCCAGGCGTCTTCAAACGCCTGGTTTTATTTTATGGATATCAAAATGAAAAAATCGCTGGTAGCTGCGGGTGTGGTGGTTGCACTGGGTATCGTCTGGACGGGCGGCGCCTGGTACACAGGAAAGAAACTCGAAACGCATCTCGCCGAGATGGTGACGCAGGCAAACGATCAGTTAAAACGCTACTCCCCAGAGGCGGGCATTGAACTGAGTTATCAAAACTACCAGCGCGGCGTGTTCAATAGCCAACTGCAGTTGGTGGTGAAACCTGTTGCCGGGCAGGCAGATTCCTGGCTGAAACCGGGACAAAGCATCGTCCTGAATGAAACCGTGGATCACGGCCCTCTCCCGCTGGCTCAGCTGAAATCACTGAATCTTGTTCCGGCAATGGCCTCCGTGAAAACGACGCTGGTCAATAACGACGTGACGAAACCGCTGTTTGATATTGCCAAAGGTGAGACGCCATTCATCATTAATTCCCGTATTGGCTACAGTGGGGATACCCGTTCCGATCTCTCCCTCAAACCGCTGAACTACGAGAAAGGCGACGAAAAAGTGGCCTTTAGCGGCGGGGAGTTCCAGTTTACGGCAGATAAGGATGGTAATGCGGTGTCGCTGACTGGCGAGGCGCAAAGTGGCCTGGTTAATGCCGTCAATGAGTATGATCAGAAAGTACAAGTTACTTTCAATAACCTGAAAACTGAAGGTTCCAGCAGTATCGCAAGCTTTGGTGAGCGCATCGGCGATCAGAAATTGTCCCTCGAAAAACTGTCGATTTCAGTCGAGGGCAAAGAGCTGGCGGTGCTGGAAGGCATGGGTATCGATGGCAAATCCGATCTGATTAACGATGGCAAAACCGTCAACAGCCAGTTGGATTACACCCTGAACAGCCTTAAATTGCAGGGCCAGGATATGGGGAGCGGTAAGCTGACGTTGAAAGTTGGCCAGATTGACGGTGAAGCGCTGCACCAGTTCAGCCAGCAGTACAGCGCCCAAACCAAAGCGCTGATGGCGCAGATTGATGTGGTCCAAAATCCTGAGCTTTATCAGCAGAAAGTCACCGAAGCCTTCTTTAATGCGCTACCGATTTTGATGAAAGGCGAACCGGTTGTCACCATTGCTCCACTGAGCTGGAAGAATGCAAAAGGTGAAACCACATTTAATCTGTCGCTGCTGCTAAAAGATCCGACCGCAAACACGGTGGAGCCGCAAACGCTGGCCCAGGAAGTGGATCGTTCCGTCAAATCGCTGGATGCGAAACTGACCATCCCTGTCGATATGGCGACTGAGTTCATGACGCAAATTGCCAAACTGGAAGGATATCAGCAGGAAGAAGCGGCTGGTCTGGCGAAGCAACAGGTTAATGGCCTGGCGGCGATGGGGCAGATGTTCCGCATTACGACTTTGCAGGACAACGTTATCGGCACCAGCCTGCAATACGCAAACGGCCAGGTGACGCTGAACGGACAAAAAATGCCGCTGGATGAGTTTGTTGGTATGTTCGGTATGCCTTCTCTTACACAGCCGGACGCCCCTGCCATCCCGCAACAATAATCACTCGTCGGTGACAGGCCCGATAACAGTGTTTATCGGGCTTTTTTATTTTGCCGCCACCAGACGAGCGGAAAGCGTCAGATTGCGTGAATGACCTTCATCGTGGGCAATGCGTTGTAGCATACGTTCAGCAAGGGTGTATCCCATTTCACGCGCAGGCGAACAGGCCCAGGTAATCGGGATATCGTCCAACGCGTTTTCCGCCACATCAGCGAATCCGGCCAACGATATTTGCTGTTCGAAATAGCGATCGACACCAATTTCACCACTCTGACGTCCTGCTCTCATCAGGCCAAACCAGGCGCCTATGGCGATTATTTCGTTGTAGCACACCACCGCGCTGATCGTGGGATTGCGGCGTAACAGCGCCGTTACCTCTTCTGCGGCCTGCTTCTGGCTGGATGAGCACTCCAGCACCCAGTCGCTATGAAACGGTAAACCATATTTTAGTAACGTTGCACAATAACCGCCGACGCGCTCTGCGCGAGTCAATGAAGAACTCTGCCCGCCCAGCCAGGCAATACGCTGGTGTCCGTGGCGGATAAGATGTTCAACCAGTAACTGTGCAGCCTGCATGTTATCGGGCCTGACGGTGTCTGCGTCATCCATGTAGCTGGCGCGTGATGCAAATACCACCGGGATCCCTTTATCAGCGGCCAACTGTTGCAGCGCATCACTGCTGCCAGCGGCCCCGGCAATGACCACGCCATCCACCCCTTGGTTGAGTAGCATCGCGAAACGCTGCGCCAGCTGCTCCCCATCTTTACCGCCGTGCAGTAAGAAGACCATGCGCCCCTGCGCTTCCAACGCTTCCGTCAGACCCGCCGTCAGCTCGGCGTAAAACGGCGTTGAAAGATCACGTACAATCAAACCAACTACTCCGCTCTGCCCGCCGCGCAGCGCTGATGCCTGGCGGTTACGCACAAACCCCAGTTGCTCAATAGCAGCATTCACCCGCTCCCCGGTCGCTGATGAAATTCGCCCTTTTCCACTGAGCACCAATGAGACGGTGCTGACCGAAACCCCCGCAGCCAGCGCAACATCATGGATGGTTATTTTTTTGGCTATAGCCATAAAAACAGAAAACTCCCTGATAACGTGACGGATAAAACGTTTTATCAATCACTTATATTTATACCCCCTATTATCGTTCGATAATGTGATTTATACCGCACTAAAATTAGGTAAAACGTTTTATCTTCTCGCCATCATTAGTCAGCTAGCCTTTACAAGGAGTCGTTTGATGACGGCGAGAACCACACCAAAAATAACGTTATGGGAATTTTTCCAGCAGTTGGGCAAAACCTTTATGCTGCCTGTAGCGCTGCTTTCATTTTGCGGGATCATGTTGGGGATCGGCAGCTCGTTGAGCAGCCATGATGTCTTAACGCTGATCCCGGCGTTGGGGAATCCGGTGCTTCAGGCCATCTTTACCTGGATGAGTAAAGTTGGCTCATTTGCGTTTAGCTTCCTGCCAGTCATGTTCTGTATTGCCATTCCTCTGGGCCTGGCGCGCGAGAACAAAGGCGTTGCGGCGTTTGCCGGTTTTGTCGGTTATGCGGTCATGAACCTCGCCGTCAATTTCTGGTTAACCGCCAAAGGTATCTTACCCACCACAGATGCGGCGATCCTGAAAGCCAACAACGTGCAAAACATTCTGGGGATCCAGTCGATCGACACCGGGATCCTCGGTGCCGTTATTGCCGGGATCATTGTCTGGATGCTGCATGAACGCTTCCACAACATTCGTCTGCCGGATGCGCTGGCGTTTTTCGGTGGTACGCGCTTTGTGCCTATCATCTCCTCGGTGGTGATGGGATTGGTCGGGCTGGTCATTCCCCTGATTTGGCCGGTTTTCGCCATGGGCATTACCGGACTCGGTCACATCATCAATAGCGCGGGGGAATTTGGTCCTATGCTGTTTGGTACCGGTGAACGTCTGTTGCTGCCTTTTGGCCTGCACCATATTCTGGTGGCACTCATTCGCTTCACCGAAGCTGGCGGCACACAGGAAGTCTGCGGCCATAGCGTGAGCGGCGCACTGACTATTTTCCAGGCTCAACTGAGCTGCCCGACAACGCAAGGTTTCTCTGAAAGCGCAACACGCTTCCTGTCCCAGGGTAAAATGCCGGCGTTCCTCGGCGGTTTACCGGGTGCAGCATTAGCCATGTACCACTGCGCACGTCCTGAAAATCGTCATAAAATTAAAGGGTTATTAATTTCTGGTCTGATTGCCTGTGTCATCGGCGGTACAACTGAACCACTCGAGTTCTTATTCCTGTTCGTCGCTCCGGTTCTGTATGTAATCCACGCCCTGCTAACCGGTCTTGGCTTCACCGTGATGGCAGTGCTTGGCGTCACTATCGGTAACACTGACGGTAACCTGATTGACTTCGTGGTGTTCGGCATCCTGCACGGATTGTCCACCAAGTGGTACCTGGTCCCTGTTGTCGCGGCTATCTGGTTTGCGGTGTACTACGTGATCTTCCGCTTCGCCATCACGCGTTTCAATTTGAAGACGCCGGGCCGTGAAGTCGAAATTGCCAGCAATATCGAAAAAGTAATGGCCGGAGCGCCTGGTAAATCAGGTTACAACGTCCCTGCTATTCTGGCGGCGCTGGGCGGCGCGGAAAACATTGTCAGCCTGGATAATTGCATCACCCGTCTGCGCTTGTCAGTGAAAGATATGTCGCTTGTTAACGTACAGGCTCTGAAGGACAATCGTGCCATTGGCGTAGTACAACTCAATCAGCATAACCTTCAGGTCGTTATCGGTCCGCAGGTCCAGTCAGTGAAAGACGAGATCGCGGTTCTGATGAACACCGTACAGGCTTAAGGACAACAATATGTTTGATTTTTCAAAGGTTGTGGACAGGCACGGTACCTGGTGTACTCAGTGGGATTACGTTGCCGACCGTTTTGGTTCAGCCGACCTGCTGCCATTCACCATCTCCGATATGGATTTTGCCACCGCACCTTGCATTCTGGAGGCGCTGACTCAGCGCCTGTCACATGGCGTGTTGGGTTACAGCCGCTGGAAAAACGATGAGTTTCTGGCGGCGATAAGCCATTGGTTTCTTTCGCGACATAACACTCAAATAGATCCTCAGTCGCTGGTATATGGCCCCTCGGTCATCTATATGGTGTCGGAGTTGATCCGCCAATGGTCATCCGTGGGCGATGCGGTGGTTATCCATACTCCGGCTTACGATGCGTTTTACAAAGCGATTGAAGGTAATCAGCGCCAGGTACACGCAGTCGGACTGGAAAAACGCGCCGACGGCTGGTTTTGCGACATGGTTGCGCTGGAGAAAGCCCTGTCTCGACCTGAAAGCAAAATTCTTCTGCTTTGCAGCCCACAAAACCCAACGGGCAAAGTGTGGACGCGCGACGAGCTGGAAACCATGGCAGAACTGTGTCAGCGCCATGGTGTAAAAGTCATCTCCGATGAGATTCATATGGATATGGTATGGTCAGACCGGCCGCACATCCCGTGGAGTAACGTCGCGCGTGGCAGTTGGGCACTGCTCACTTCCGGCTCAAAGAGTTTTAATATTCCGGCATTAACCGGGGCTTACGGACTCATTGAAGATGCTCAAAGCCGCAACGATTACCTCAGCGCGTTAAAAGGCCGCGATGGTCTTTCCTCGCCTGCGGTGCTGGCGCTTAGCGCACATATTGCCGCTTATCAACAGGGTGCAAGTTGGCTTGATGCGCTGCGCGATTATCTTGCCAGCAATCTGCATTACGTTGCGCGTGAGCTTAATGCCGCATTCCCCGAACTCAACTGGCAGATTCCGCAATCCACCTATCTGGCATGGATTGACCTGCGTCCGCTCAATATTGATGACCATGCCTTGCAGGATGTTCTCATCCACCAGCAGAAAGTGGCTATCATGCCGGGATACACCTACGGAGAAGAAGGTCGCGGTTTTGTACGCCTCAATGCCGGATGCCCAAGATCCAAGCTTGAGAAAGGCGTTCAGGGGCTGATTAACGCCATCCGTTCTGTACGTTAATTAAGTTTGCGCAATGAAATTATTCATTGCGCAACATAGCTTTTTATCCCGATTTTTTCATATAATACGACGCACTTTACCTAAATACACGAGTGCGACCATGATTGATACTTCCCTCCCCCTGACCGACGTCCATCGCCACCTTGATGGTAACATCCGTGCCCAAACGATCCTGGAACTGGGTCGTCAGTTCAATTTAACGCTTCCGGCACAAACGCTGGAAATGCTGATCCCTCATGTGCAAGTCACATCAACTGAGCCGGATTTAGTGAGCTTTTTATCCAAGCTCGACTGGGGCGTGAAGGTACTGGCCTCGCTGGATGCGTGTCGCCGCGTGGCATTTGAGAATATTGAGGATGCAGCACGTAACGGTCTGCACTATGTAGAATTACGTTTTTCACCCGGCTATATGGCGATGGCGCATCAGCTCCCGGTTGCGGGCGTGGTTGAAGCCGTCATTGCCGGCGTACGCGAGGGCTGCAAGACCTTTGGCGTCGAAGCTCGCTTAATTGGCATTATGAGCCGTACCTTCGGCGAAGCCGCCTGCCTGCAGGAACTGGATGCGCTGTTAGTCCACCGAGACCATATTACGGCACTGGATCTGGCGGGTGACGAACTGGGTTTCCCGGGCAGTCTGTTCCTGTCGCATTTCAATCAGGCGCGCGACGCCGGCTGGCGTATTACCGTGCATGCGGGCGAAGCCGCGGGACCAGAAAGTATCTGGCAGGCTATTAAAGAGCTGGGCGCAGAACGTATTGGTCACGGCGTAAAAGCCGTTGAAGATCGTGCATTGATGGATTACCTCGCCGAACACCGTATCGGCATCGAATCCTGCCTGACATCGAACATTCAGACCAGCACCGTAGCCTCTCTGGCAACCCACCCACTGAAAACATTCCTTGAGCATGGCGTTTTAGCCAGTTTGAATACGGACGATCCGGCGGTACAGGGTGTGGATATTATTCACGAGTACACCATTGCCGCGCCAGCGGCAGGACTCACGCGCGAACAGATCCGTCAGGCGCAAATCAACGGCCTGGAAATGGCATTTCTGAGTAACGAAGAAAAACGTGCCCTGCGCGAGAAAGTCGCCGCAGCGTGACGGTTAAAGTGCCGGATGAGATGCTGAGCATCACCATCCGGCATTTGCCTAATCAGGCAAGGCACAGCGTCGAGCGATGTTTCGCCGATTCAAGACCCAGCTCAATCAGCTCCATGATTTGAATAGCTTGTCTCGCCGGTACCGGGTTTTCACCGTGACCATTTAGCGCATCACGAATGCCAGCATAGTACGCCGGGTAATTACCCGGTACAGTCAGCCAGGTCTCTTCAACCTGCTCTTCGCCTTCTATTCGCGTCAACACGCCATCGCGCATGTCGTAACCCCAGTCTTCCTGAGGAAGTCGCTCGCCATTTTTCAGGCGCTCTTCCTGCGGGTCAAGACCATACTTCACATAGCTGCCACGCGATCCGTGCACGATATAACGGGCCGACTCAGCGGCAGCGAGCATGGTACCGTGCAGAATCACACGACGCTGCGGATAAGTCAGGATGGCATGGAAGTAATCCGTCGCTTGCGCACCTGGGCGGAGCTGAGCCAGGTCTACCGTCATGCTGACGGGCAAACCAAACAGGTTAATCGCCTGATCCAGAAGATGCGGTGCTAAATCATACCAGATGCCGCTTCCCGGCCCCCCCTGTTCACGCCAGCGATCACGAACCTGCGGGCGGAATCGATCGAAATGGGATTCGAAATACGCCACCTCCCCCAAAACGCCATCCGCCAGCAGGGCTTTCAACGTCAGAAAATCACTATCCCAGCGGCGGTTATGGAAAACGGACAGCACGCGACCAAGGCTGCGCGCCAACGCATCCAGTTCGCGTGCTTGTGACAGTGTCACGGTAAAAGGCTTATCAACAACCACATGTTTGCCCGCTTCCAGCGCAGCCTTCGCTAACGGGAAGTGAGTGTCGTTAGGCGTGGGGATCACAATCAGGTCGATATTCGGATCGTTAAAAAGGTGTTTAGGCTCAGCAACAACCGCCACCGTTGGCCAGTCTGCCTTCACTTTTGCTTCATCACTACTGGAAACCGCAGCCAGTTCGAGGCCCGGTGTGCCCACAATCAGGGGGGCATGGAAGGTTTTACTGGCGTAACCATAGCCAATTAGCCCAACGCGGATGTTGTCACTCATGTTATAGCCTCTCAATTCAGGACTGACCTATTTCACACCATACCCTGCAACGTCTCAATAGTTTAATAACCATTGCGCTACAAAGGTTGTTTATTAACTTAAGTCAAACATATGCCACTTATGCTTAACTTGCAGCGAAAAAGAGGGAGAAATCGTTCCCAATTATCTTGCTGTATTATTGAGAGATTAGTAACATTTGCAGCCTGTGTTTATGGATAAATCAAAGCAAATGTCATCAGTAATGAATCGTCTTATTGAATTAGCAGGTTGGATTGTTCTCACCGTCTCTGTGATCCTGCTGGGTGTTGCCAATCATATTGACAATTACCAGCCACCGGAGCCCGTTGCTGCTGTGCAGAAGAAATAAGCATCTGCAGTCCCTTATAACCCGGCAATTAACATCGAGTAACGGCAGGGGTTGGCTGCAAAAGATCGAATTTTGTCAAAAAAAGAGAATAATGCCGCATCCCACTCCGGTGCATATTGCCTGCTGTAGCGAAGCGCGTTACCCTTACCGCAGGTGCGCATAGCGCCTGCTTTTCCACAGGTATGAACACTCTTCTCACATTTGCGCGTCAATCCGCTTTTACCTGTGCATGTTGTTTATTATTTATATTTACTACTCCGTTGGTATTATTTTATTAATATGGATTTCCATTTATGACTGTTCAGGATTACTTATTAAAATTCCGCAAAATCAGTTCACTCGAAAGTCTGGAAAAACTGTTCGACCATCTTAACTACACGCTCACCGACGATAGCGACATTATCAATATGTATCGCGCTGCAGACCATCGCCGTGCGGAGCTTATCTCAGGAGGTCGTCTGTTTGATGTTGGTCAGGTACCCAAATCAGTCTGGCATTACGTGCAATAAAGAAGAAAGTAGCGCTCAACGTTAAAAGCTTTATAATAATTGCCCCAAAATGAATGGCATGTTTGATTGCGCGCGTAAACCTGGAGAAGAGATGACTACCACACCGGCACAACGTATCGGGGGCTGGCTACTTGGGCCACTGGCCTGGCTGTTAGTCGCATTGTTGAGCGCTTCGCTGGCGTTATTACTTTATGTCACTGCGCTGGCTACACCGCAAACCTTCCAAACGCTGGGTGCGCAAAGTACGGCAAATTTGCTGTTATGGGGCGTCTCTTTTATTACCGCGATTGCCATGTGGTATTACACGCTGTGGCTGACGATTGCGTTTTTCAAACGCAGAGCCTGTGTGCCTAAGCATTATATTCTATGGCTGCTGATCTCCGTGTTACTGGCGATTAAAGCGTTTGCGTTTTCACCGGTTCCGGACGCCTTTGCCGTGCGCCAACTGCTGTTCCCATTGCTGGCTGCAGCACTGCTGGTGCCCTATTTCAAACGCTCGCAACGCGTTAAATCGACGTTTGTGAATCCGTAATAACCCTACAGTTAACCTGTTGTCGCCTGTTGTAGATTGTCAGATAATAGGCGGCTTTTTTATTTCAGGCCGAAAAATGACTGATTACCTGCTGCTGTTTGTCGGAACTGTACTGGTCAATAACTTTGTACTGGTCAAGTTTCTGGGGCTCTGCCCGTTTATGGGCGTTTCCAAAAAACTGGAAACCGCAATGGGTATGGGCCTTGCCACGACGTTTGTCATGACACTGGCATCCATCTGCGCATGGCTGATTGACACCTGGATCCTCATTCCACTCAATCTCATCTATCTGCGCACGTTGGCTTTTATTCTGGTCATCGCCGTCGTCGTGCAATTTACCGAGATGGTTGTACGCAAAACCAGCCCTGCACTTTACCGCCTGTTGGGGATCTTCCTACCGCTGATCACCACTAACTGCGCGGTATTAGGCGTGGCGTTACTGAATATCAATCTCGGTCATAACTTTTTACAGTCGGCGCTATACGGTTTTTCCGCCGCCGTCGGCTTCTCGCTGGTGATGGTACTGTTCGCCGCCATCCGCGAACGCCTCGCCGTGGCGGACGTGCCTGCTCCGTTTCGCGGTAATGCGATTGCGCTGATTACCGCTGGTTTAATGTCATTGGCCTTTATGGGCTTTAGTGGTTTGGTGAAGTTGTAATGAATGCTATCTGGATTGCCGTTGCCGCAGTGAGTCTACTGGGTCTGGCGTTCGGCGCTATTTTGGGTTACGCCTCACGACGTTTTGCCGTCGAAGATGATCCTGTCGTGGAGAAAATTGATGAAATTCTCCCGCAAAGCCAGTGTGGACAATGCGGCTATCCGGGCTGTCATCCTTACGCTGAAGCGATCGGCTCTCAGGGCGAAAAAATCAACCGTTGCGCACCCGGAGGCGAAGCGGTGATGTTAAAAATTGCCGCCCTGCTGAACGTCGACCCGCAGCCGATTGATGGTGATGAACACGATGTTACCCCCGTGCGTATGCTGGCGGTCATTGATGAAAATAACTGTATCGGTTGTACAAAGTGCATTCAGGCCTGCCCGGTTGATGCGATCGTGGGCGCGACCCGCGCCATGCACACGGTGATGAGCGATCTCTGCACCGGGTGCAACCTGTGCGTTGACCCGTGCCCGACGCAATGTATCGAATTACGCCCGGTGGCCGAGACACCTGATAGCTGGAAATGGGATTTAAACACCATCCCTGTGCGCATCATTCCCGTGGAACAACATGTTTAAGTTATTCTCTGCATTCAGAAAAAACAAAATCTGGGACTTTGATGGCGGCATTCATCCACCAGAAATGAAGACCCAGTCGAACGGTACGCCGCTGCGACAGGTTCCGCTGGCGCCACGCTTTGTTATTCCGCTGAAACAACATATTGGCGCGGAGGGTGAGCTGTGCGTAAACGTTGGCGACACCGTGCTGCGTGGTCAGGCGTTAACCCTTGGGCGTGGTAAAATGCTTCCGGTACATGCGCCAACGTCAGGCACCGTTGTTGCTATTGCCCCGCATTCTACTGCACATCCATCGGCATTAGCTGAGCTGAGCGTTATTATTGACGCCGATGGCGAAGATCGCTGGATTGAGCGAGACGGCTGGGCCGATTACCGTTCCCGCAGCCGGGAAGAGCTGATCGCACGTATTCACCAGTTCGGCGTCGCCGGACTGGGTGGCGCGGGTTTTCCCACCGGCGTTAAGCTGCAGGGCGGCGGAGATAAAATTGAAACGCTGATCATTAACGCTGCTGAATGCGAGCCATACATTACGGCTGATGACCGCCTGATGCAGGACTGCGCGGCGCAGGTCGTCGAAGGTATCCGCATCCTGGCGCATATTCTTCAGCCACGCGAAATTCTACTGGGCATTGAAGATAACAAGCCACAGGCAATTTCCATGCTGCGCGCGGTGCTGGCTGATTCACACGATATCAGCTTACGCGTGATCCCCACCAAGTACCCGTCAGGCGGGGCCAAGCAGTTAACGCAAATCCTGACCGGCAAGCAGGTTCCGCACGGGGGACGCTCTTCAGATATCGGCGTGCTGATGCAAAACGTTGGAACCGCCTACGCGATTAAACGTGCGGTGATTGACGGAGAACCGATTACCGAGCGTGTCGTGACGCTGACCGGCGAAGCCGTCAGCCGTCCGGGCAACGTCTGGGCGCGTTTAGGCACGCCGGTTCGTCATCTGCTCAACGACGCGGGCTTCTGCCCTTCCGCCGACCAGATGGTGATTATGGGCGGGCCGCTGATGGGCTTTACGCTGCCTTGGCTGGATGTACCGGTGGTGAAGATAACCAACTGTCTTCTGGCGCCCTCTGCCAGTGAAATGGGAGAAACGCCGGAAGAGAAAGGCTGCATTCGCTGTAGCGCATGCGCCGATGCCTGTCCGGCCGATCTCCTGCCGCAACAGCTTTATTGGTTCAGTAAAGGGCAGCAGCACGACAAAGCAACGGCGCACAATATCGCGGACTGCATTGAATGCGGTGCCTGCGCCTGGGTATGCCCAAGCAATATTCCACTGGTGCAGTATTTCCGTCAGGAAAAAGCCGAGATTTATGCCATTAGTCAGGAAGAAAAACGTGCCGCTGAAGCGAAAGCGCGATTTGAAGCCCGACAGGCGCGACTCGAACGTGAAAAAGCAGCACGTCTTGAACGTCACAAAAGCGCTGCCGTTCAGCCTGCGGCTAAAGATCATGATGCCATTGCCGCCGCGCTGGCTCGCGTAAAAGAAAAGCAGGCTCAGGCAATGCAGCCGGTGGTCATTCAGGCTGGCGAAAAACCTGACAATAGTGCCGTGATTGCCGCACGCGAGGCGCGTAAGGCGCAAGCTCGCGCAACCCGGATGGAAAACCCTCCCCAAGCTGGAGGCAGCAGCACAGAGGTCGACCCGCGTAAAGCTGCAGTGGAAGCGGCAATCGCTCGTGCCAAAGCCCGCAAGCTTGAGCAGGAAACCGTAACGGAAACAGCCGAACCGGTGGATCCGCGTAAAGCCGCCGTGGAAGCGGCTATCGCTCGCGCCAAAGCCCGCAAACTCGAGCAGGAAACCGTAACGGAAACAGCCAAACCGGTGGATCCGCGTAAAGCTGCAGTGGAAGCGGCAATCGCTCGCGCCAAAGCCCGCAAGCTTGAGCAGGAAACCGTAACGGAAACAGCCGAACCGGTGGATCCGCGTAAAGCCGCCGTGGAAGCGGCTATCGCCCGCGCCAAAGCCCGCAAGCTTGAGCAGCAGACGGTTACGGAAACAGCCGAACCGGTGGATCCGCGTAAAGCCGCCGTGGAAGCGGCTATCGCCCGCGCCAAAGCTCGCAAGCTCGAGCAGCAGGCGGTTACGGAAACAGTCGAACCGGCGGATCCGCGTAAAGCCGCCGTCGCGGCCGCTATTGCACGCGCTCAGGCAAAGAAAGCCGCCCAGCAGCAGGTTGTAAACGAGGAATAAATGGTATTCAGAATAGCAAGCTCCCCTTATACCCATAACCAGCGCCAGACATCGCGTATCATGATGCTGGTATTACTGGCTGCATTGCCGGGGATCGCCGCTCAGCTGTGGTTCTTTGGCTGGGGTACGTTGTTCCAGATAGTTCTGGCCGCCATCAGCGCTATCGCCGCCGAAGCGGGCGTGCTTAAACTGCGCAAACAACCCATTGCCGCGATTTTAAAAGACAACTCCGCATTGCTCACCGGGTTACTGCTGGCCGTGAGTATTCCCCCGCTCGCCCCCTGGTGGATGGTAGTTTTAGGCACGGTATTCGCCGTTATCATTGCTAAACAGCTGTATGGCGGCCTCGGTCAGAACCCGTTTAACCCCGCCATGATTGGTTACGTGGTGCTGCTTATCTCATTCCCGGTACAGATGACAAGCTGGCTGCCGCCGCATGAAATTGCGGCGACTGTGCCTGGTTTTTTTGACGCCCTGAACGTTATCTTTAGCGGACATACCGCCAGCGGCGGGGATATGAACACGCTGCGTATGGGTATTGATGGTATCAGTCAGGCAACACCTCTCGATACCTTTAAGACTTCGCTGCATGCGGGACGTACTGTTGAGCAGGTGATGCAATACCCAATCTACAACGGCATGTTTGCAGGTGCTGGCTGGCAGTGGGTTAACCTTGCCTGGCTGGTGGGCGGCATCGTGTTGCTATGGCAGAAAGCGATTCGCTGGCATATCCCGGTTAGCTTCCTGCTGTCGCTCGCCGTTTGTGCCACTTTAGGCTGGATTTTCTCGCCAGATTCGCTGGCCTCGCCTCAGTTGCACCTACTTTCCGGCGCGACCATGCTGGGTGCATTTTTTATTCTTACCGATCCCGTTACAGCATCAACAACCAACCGTGGCCGCCTGATTTTTGGCGCACTTGCGGGCCTGTTAGTGTGGTTGATTCGCAGTTTTGGCGGTTATCCTGATGGCGTGGCTTTTGCCGTATTGCTGGCAAATATCACGGTTCCCCTGATTGATTATTACACCCGCCCTCGCGTGTACGGACATCGCTAAGGACTCCCTATGCTGAAAACGATTCGTAAACACGGTATTACTCTGGCGCTGTTTGCAGCGGGCTCGACGGGGTTAACCGCGGCAATCAATCAATTAACCAAGTCCACCATTGATGAACAGGCCGCGCTGCAGCAAAAAACGCTGTTCGATCAGGTTCTGCCAGGCGATCGCTACAATAATAACTTGTCCGAAAGTTGTTATCTGGTCGATGCGCAGGCGTTGGGTAAAGGCACTCACCGAGTGTATATTGCCCGCCAGGACGATCGTCCCGTTGCAGCAATTCTTGAAGCTACGGCGCCAGATGGTTATTCCGGGGCTATTCAACTGCTGGTTGGTGTCGATTTTTCGGGTACCGTGTTGGGTACGCGGGTGACCGAACATCATGAAACGCCAGGGCTGGGTGATAAAATCGAACTGCGACTGTCCGACTGGATCACACACTTTAGCGGCAAAACGATCGCTGCGGGTAACGACGCTCACTGGGCGGTGAAAAAAGACGGCGGCGACTTTGACCAGTTTACTGGCGCAACCATTACGCCACGTGCGGTAGTTAATGCAGTAAAACGCGCCGGTTTGTATGCGCAGACGCTGCCCGCGAAACTTCCTCAACTTAGCGCCTGTGGAGAATAAACCATGAGCGAAATTAAAGACGTTATTGTCCAAGGGTTATGGAAAAATAACTCCGCGCTTGTGCAGTTACTCGGGATGTGTCCGCTGTTGGCCGTTACCTCGACCGCCACTAACGCGCTGGGCCTGGGACTCGCGACTACGCTCGTCCTGACGCTGACGAACCTGACGATTTCAGCCCTTCGTCGCTGGACACCGCCTGAAATTCGTATTCCGATTTATGTCATGATCATCGCCTCCGTGGTGAGCGCGGTGCAAATGTTGATCAATGCCTACGCTTTTGGCCTGTATCAGTCTCTGGGCATCTTTATCCCACTGATTGTGACCAACTGTATTGTTGTTGGCCGCGCTGAAGCCTTCGCAGCCAAAAAAGGCCCTGCGCTATCCGCACTCGATGGCTTTTCCATCGGCATGGGAGCAACTGGCGCCATGTTTGTTCTGGGCTCGCTACGTGAAATAATTGGTAACGGTACACTCTTTGATGGCGCAGACGGTTTGTTGGGTAGCTGGGCCAAAGTATTGCGCGTTGAGATCTTCCATACCGATACGCCGTTTCTGCTGGCCATGCTGCCACCAGGCGCGTTTATTGGCCTGGGTCTGATGCTGGCTGTTAAGTATCTGATTGATGAGAAAATGAAGAAACGTCGTGCCGAGGCGGCTGTCACGGACAGTCCGGCCGGTGAAACAGGGAATGTGTAATGAACAAAGCAAAACGGCTGGAAATACTGACGCGCCTGCGTGAGAACAATCCGCATCCGACAACCGAGCTAAATTTTACATCGCCGTTCGAACTGCTGATTTCAGTCTTGCTCTCCGCGCAGGCCACCGATGTCAGCGTCAATAAAGCGACGGCTAAGCTCTACCCCATCGCCAATACGCCAGCCGCGATGCTGGAGCTTGGCGTTGAAGGGGTTAAGTCCTACATCAAGACAATCGGTTTATTTAACAGCAAAGCGGAGAACGTGATTAAAACCTGCCGCATTCTGCTGGAGCAACATAATGGTGAAGTGCCTGAAGACCGGGCCGCATTAGAAGCCCTGCCCGGGGTTGGGCGAAAGACGGCTAATGTGGTGTTAAATACCGCCTTTGGCTGGCCCACTATTGCCGTAGACACCCATATTTTTCGCGTTTGTAATCGTACCCAGTTCGCACCGGGTAAAAACGTAGAGCAGGTTGAAGAGAAGCTGCTGAAAGTCGTACCCAGTGAATTTAAAGTCGATTGCCATCACTGGTTAATTCTTCATGGCCGCTACACCTGTATAGCCAGAAAGCCGCGCTGCGGTTCCTGCATTATCGAAGATCTTTGCGAATTCAAAGAGAAAGTCGATATCTGATGCTGCCGGGGCATACTGCTTGCCCCTCGCTAACATAACGATTAGTTATGCACTCCCCTGAGTTTATTTTCCCGACAATGATGCCGTTCAACCGCGCATATCTAATGCAATATTCTTGTTAATTAACACCTGAGCAGGTTAATCGTTTTTTTAGTAAAAGAAATTTCTATCTATACGTGATCCAGATCATCCAGATAACACAATGTTAAAAAATATTTATTTTTTAGTTAAAGTGACAATCAGATGACCTAACTGAACAGTTTCTAAACAAAACATTACACTGGCTATTTTTCAGATAATGGCCTATATCACTGGATTCAAGCGCAAATAGCAGAACATATCGCCACATTGCGGTTTTTACCCTGATTAAACAGTGTAAAAATCTGCCATTTTTCAAATGAAGAAATTTAACGCTAGATAACATTTCACAGTCCCGACGATTTCACCAGTCATGATATATGTAACAGATTATTACAAACCACTTGTCTGAATGGTCAAGATAGTGAACATTACTTGCCGTTTCCCCTCCCACTATAACAATCGGACGGATGAACTTGACTCATCACGTGCCTGAACACCCCCGTTGATATGGGATGTAAAAAAAGAGGTAAAAGTGTCTACTGCAAACAATAAACCAACAGAAAGCGTGAGTTTAAACGCCTTCAAACAACCAAAAGCGTTCTATCTCATTTTCTCTATTGAGCTGTGGGAGCGTTTTGGTTATTACGGCCTGCAAGGAATTATGGCCGTCTACCTGGTTAAACAACTGGGTATGTCAGAAGCGGATTCCATCACCCTTTTCTCGTCCTTTAGCGCCCTGGTGTACGGTCTGGTTGCCATTGGCGGCTGGTTAGGTGATAAAGTTCTGGGTACAAAACGTGTCATTATGCTGGGTGCCGTTGTCCTGGCCATCGGTTATGCGTTGGTAGCATGGTCTGGTCACGATGCGGGTATCGTTTATATGGGCATGGCGGCCATCGCGGTCGGTAACGGCCTGTTTAAAGCAAACCCATCATCCCTGCTCTCTACCTGCTATGCCAAAGATGACCCGCGTCTTGATGGTGCATTTACCATGTACTACATGTCCGTCAACATCGGTTCATTCTTCTCTATGCTGGCAACACCGTGGTTGGCTGCGCATTACGGCTGGAGCACCGCGTTCGCTCTGAGCGTCGTGGGTATGCTGATTACCGTTGTTAACTTCGCATTCTGTCAGCGCTGGGTTAAACAGTACGGTTCTAAACCTGACTTTGAGCCGATCAACTTCCGTAACCTGTTGCTGACTATTGTTGGCGTCGTGGTGCTGATCGCGATTGCAACCTGGTTGCTGCACAACCAGCAGATCGCACGTATGGTTCTGGGCGTCATTGCTCTGGGTATCGTGTTTATCTTCGGTAAAGAAGCATTCACCATGCACGGTGCTGCGCGTCGTAAAATGATCGTCGCCTTCATTCTGATGCTGGAAGCGATTATCTTCTTCGTGCTGTACAGCCAGATGCCGACCTCACTGAACTTCTTCGCGATTCGTAACGTTGAGCACTCTATTCTTGGCATTGCTTTCGAACCTGAGCAGTACCAGGCACTGAACCCGTTCTGGATCATCATTGGTAGCCCAATCCTCGCCGCTATCTATAACAAGATGGGCGATACCCTGCCGATGCCAACCAAGTTTGCGATTGGTATGGTGCTGTGTTCCGGTGCGTTCCTGATCCTGCCTCTGGGTGCTAAATTCGCTACCGATGCGGGCATCGTTTCCGTTAACTGGCTGATCATCTGCTACGGTCTGCAAAGTATCGGTGAACTGATGATCTCCGGTCTGGGTCTGGCAATGGTGGCTCAGCTGGTTCCGCAACGCCTGATGGGCTTCATCATGGGTAGCTGGTTCCTGACCACTGCCGGTGCAAACATCATCGGTGGTTACGTAGCCAACATGATGGCTGTACCAGAGAACGTCACTGACCCGCTGATGTCCCTTGAAGTCTACGGTCGTGTGTTCCTGCAGATTGGTGTTGCTACGGCTGTTATCGCTGTTCTGATGCTGCTGACGGCACCGAAACTGAATCGTATGACTCAGGACGATGACGTCAATGAGAAAGCCTCTAAGGCCGCGACAGCGTAATTCTCAGGGAAACTCTTTTTCAGGCCGCTAACTGGTGTTAGCGGCTTTTTTTTTGCCTGAGCTAGCACTACCATACGATATACCTCAGCCAAAAGGAGTTACCGATGAAACTGTTCTACAAACCGGGCGCTTGTTCTCTTGCTTCCCACATCACACTTCGTGAGAGCGGTAAAGATTTCACGCTGGATGGTGTTGATCTGATGAAGAAGCGTCTGGAAAACGGCGATGATTTTTTCGCGGTAAACCCAAAAGGGCAAGTTCCCGCGCTGCTGCTGGATGACGGTACGCTACTGACCGAAGGCGTCGCCATCATGCAATACCTGGCGGACACCGTTCCAGACCGTCAACTCCTTGCCCCGACCAGCAGCCTCTCCCGTTACAAAACCATTGAATGGCTTAACTACATTGCGACAGAACTGCATAAAGGCTTTACCCCACTGTTCCGTCCCGATACGCCGGAAGACTTCAAGCCAACCGTTCGCGCGCTGCTGGAGAAAAAAATGCAGTATGTGAACGACGCGCTGCAAGATAACCAATGGATCTGCGGTTCGCGCTTCAGCATTGCGGACGCCTATCTGTTCACCGTGCTGCGTTGGGCGTATGCGGTTAAGCTGAATATGGCAGGGTTAAGTAATATCGATGCGTATATGGCGCGTATGGCTGAACGTCCGGCGGTTGCTGCGGCGTTGAAAGCAGAAGGGTTAAATTAATTGTTGTTGCCGGGAAGCGCTTGCGCTTACCCGGCCTACAGCCAAACGCAGGCCCGATAAGCGTGAGCGCCATCGGGCATTGGTTACAGCTGCGTCGCGCTGAAGTAGTGTTCAGGCTTCGCGATACAATCCTGCGCAGCCACGACCTGCAGCTCATACTCGTGCATTTTTTTGGTGGCAATCATCACTTCGTACACCGCCGCCGTCACGTGCTCCAGCGCCTGCTGTAAAGACGCGCCCTGCAGCAGTTTAACCAACAATAAGCCGCTGGTGACATCACCTACGCCAACCGGTTGACGTGCGCCAAAATCGACTAACGGTCGGCTGATATGCCACGCCTGTTCAGCAGTAACTAACAGCATCTCGAAACGATCTGCGCTGATACCCGCGCGAGCCAGATGCTTCACCAGCACAATCTCTGGTCCCTGGGCGATGAGCTCACGCGCTGCCGCCACGGCCTCATTGACATTGTTTACCGCATGCTCGCACAGAATTTCGAGCTCAACTAAATTCGGGGCGATAATATCGCTGGCCGGAAGCGCATGGCGTACATGAAACTCCGCTACGCCCGGCGCGACGATACACCCTTTTTCTGGATGGCCCATCACCGGGTCACAAAAATATTTCGCCTGCGGATTGGCCGCTTTTACTTTGCGTACAATACCCAGAATATGCTCGCCCTGTTCAGCCGAGCCAAGATAGCCGCTCAGTACTGCGTCACAAGTCTGGAGTTTATCGATATCGGCAATGCCCTGGACAACGTCAGTCAGATGACTCGGCGGCATAACGCAACCGGTCCATTTGCCGTACTGTGTGTGGTTAGAAAACTGAACGGTATTCAGCGGCCAGACATTTGCGCCAAGACGACGCATTGGAAATTCTGCTGCACTGTTGCCCGCATGACCAAAAACAACGTGGGACTGGATGGCGAGGATATTCTTCATTTTACTTACCACAACCCTGAAAAAATAAAGGGGCGTAGTTTCCCACGCCCCTGCTAACTAAATCTTACTTCCAGCAAATCAGACAATAGTTCTTCTTGCCACGGCGCAGTAAGGTGTAGCGCCCGAACAGGATATCACTCTCCTGGAAGAAATATTCCGGATCGGATTGCTTCTCACCGTTGATGGTCACCGCATTAGACGCGATAGTCTTACGTGCCTGGCCGCGAGAAGGTTGCAGCTCGGAGTCCACCAGCGCCTGCATCAGATCGGCACCTTTGTCCATCTCGATCATCGGCACGCCATCCTGCGCCAGCTGTTCGAAATCCGCTTCGCTCAAATCGCTCAGATTACCGTTGAACAAGCTTTCGGTAATACGTTTTGCCGCTACCAGCCCTTCTTCGCCGTGAACCAGACGCGTTACTTGCTCAGCCAGAACATACTGGGCGCGCGGCGCTTTACCGCTATTTTTATCTTCTTCTTCCAGCGCATTGATCTCTTCAATGTCCATGAAAGTAAAGAATTTCAGGAAGCGATAAACATCCGCATCGGCGGTGTTAATCCAGAACTGGTAGAATTTGTACGGACTGGTTTTCTTCGGATCCAGCCACACAGCGCCGCCTTCCGTCTTACCGAATTTCGTACCGTCAGCTTTAGTGATCAACGGAACGGTCAGACCAAACACCTGGTTCTGGTGCAGGCGACGGGTCAAATCGATACCCGAAGTAATGTTGCCCCACTGGTCAGAACCGCCAATCTGCAGCGCAACACCGTGCAGTTTGTTCAGGCAGGCAAAGTCATAACCCTGCAGCAGGTTGTAAGAAAACTCGGTAAAAGAGATCCCCTGATCGTCACGGTTCAGACGCTGCTTCACCGCTTCTTTGTTGATCATCTGGTTAACGGAGAAGTGTTTGCCGATATCACGCAGGAAAGTCAGTACATTCATACTGCCAAACCAGTCATAGTTGTTCGCAGCAATCGCCGAGTTGTCGCCACAGTCGAAATCGAGGAACGGCGCAACCTGTTTGCGGATTTTATCCACCCACTCCTGCACGGTGTCTTCGGTATTCAGTTTACGCTCGGCGGCTTTAAAGCTCGGGTCACCAATCAGACCGGTTGCGCCGCCCACCAGTGCGACAGGCTTATGGCCTGCCTGCTGGAAGCGTTTCAGGCATAACAATGGAACCAGATGCCCCAAATGCAAGCTGTCAGCGGTAGGATCGAAGCCGCAATAGAGCGCGATCGGGCCTTGCGCCAGTCGCTCTGCTAACGCTTCCTCGTCCGTCACCTGGGCCACCAGCCCCCGCTCTTGCAATTGTTTAATCAAGTTACTGCTTGCCATCAAAATCTCCATGTATAAAACGACTGCACCTTAGCCGGTACACGACTTTTCGCCTGATGCGAAAGAAACATAGAATAAAGCGCCGGATTGTTCAGCACCAGCGCTTAAAACAAGAATTTTGCATCTTTAGGGGGCCAGGCGATCAATTTTCCACGCGTTATCTTCGCGTTGGTATAAAAAACGATCGTGCAGACGGTTTTCGCCACCCTGCCAGAACTCCATCTGCTCAATACTTACGCGAAAGCCTCCCCAGAAACTGGGCAGTGGAACTTCTCCTTGCTGAAACTTCTGCTTCAGTTCGAGGAATTTGCTTTCCAGAATACCGCGCGCGGAGATCCGACTGGATTGCTTAGAGACCCAGGCGCCAATCTGGCTATCACGTGGGCGACTGTGGAAGTATTTCACCACTTCCAGCGTGGAAAGGCGCTCAGCCTTGCCGATCACCATCACCTGCCGTTCCAGCGTATGCCAGGGAAACAGGAGGCTGATGCGTGGGTTTTTCTCAATCTGATGTGCCTTACGGCTACCGAGGTTGGTATAGAACACCAGCCCTTTGTCATCATAATGTTTGAGCAACACGATACGCTGATAAGGCTGACCGTTTTCATCGACGGTAGCAACGACCATCGCTGTGGGATCGGCCAGTTTGGCGTCACAGGCTTGCCCCAGCCAGCGCTCGAACAGCGCAAGGGGTTCGGAGGGAAGATCGCGGCGGCGGAGACCGCCTTTCGTGTATTCACGGCGCAAATGCGCGATTTGCTGCAATTCGTCGTTATCAGACATGATGTTGGCTACGGATTGTCAGTGGGTGACGCTATTGTGCGCCGCCCAGGTGAAAATCTCAACGCTTCGGGTTCTGTAACTGACAGTTATTTAGCACAATTCTGTCTCGTTTATAGACCGTTGCCTCGTCGCCTTTAGACCAGAAGACGTAAATACCATCGGTATAGCGAGCACCTGATGCCGACACGCCCTGTTTGAGGTTCAATAGCTGATTATCATAAACAAAACTCGCCATCTGACGGGTATTGTTCAGCTTCACGGTAAGCGGTTTTTCGTCACAGCGGTATTCGAGCGTATCCGTTTGCATACGCTCGACAAATTGGTTGTACACGCTGCACCCGCTAAGCAGTACCGGCAGACACACTAACAACAGTTTTTTCATAGCCATATCCTGAAGACTTTCCTGGTCCTGGAGGGTAATGGCACCCTCCCTAATATCCCTAGTTTATCGACATATGGAGCTGAATAATTTCAGTTAACTCTGAGTTCGTGGGTTAGCGGGATAAATCGCCCCTAAAACGCTCGGTTCTGATGCGCCGGTCACGGAAGGCAGATTTCCCGGTAATCCCGCCAGCGTTCGCCACGCCAGCCAGGCAAAAGCCAGGGCCTCCATATCATCGCCGCTGATCCCAGCCTCATCGGTTGAGGTGACCTCTGTCCCTGGCAATAACGCCGCCAGACGCATCATCAGCAGCGGATTACGGCTGCCGCCGCCGCATACCATTAGCCGTTCACAGCCTCCGCTTAGCAAGACCTGCTCGGAAATGGTCACGGCCGTCAGTTCGGCAAGCGTCGCCTGCACATCCCGCGGGCTTATTCCCGGGAACTGCGCCATATGACGTTCTATCCAGCCATAATTGAAATACTCGCGGCCAGTGCTTTTCGGCGCAGGCGCAGAAAAATAAGGATCGTTAAGCATATTTTGCAGTAAAGGCAGGATCACCGTTCCCGATGTGGCCCACTGCGCATCTTTGTCGTAGGGTTGGCCGCATTGCCGCCAGATCCAGGCATCCATCAGCATATTGCCCGGCCCGGTGTCGTAACCGCGAACGGGTTGCTGTGGGATAAGCAGAGACAGATTGGCAATTCCGCCGATGTTTAGCACCATCCGCCGCTCCGTTGGATGAGCCAACAGCGCCTGATGAAAAGCGGGAACCAACGGCGCGCCCTGCCCGCCGAGAGCGATATCGCGGCGACGAAAATCGCCGATCACCGTTATCCCGGTACGCGCAACGATTTGATTGTTGTCGCCAATTTGCAGCGTGTGCGGCGCGATTCCCGTCGGTTCATGCCACACGGTTTGCCCATGACAGCCAATCGCAACGATCTCCTGCGGTTTCAATTTTTCCTGTGCCAACAGTGCATTCACCGCCTCGGCAAACAGATAACCGAGCTGTGCGTCGAGTTGGCCAAACTGCGATAGCGTAAGCTGCTGCCCCTGGCAGATATCCAGGATCGCCTGCTTTATATGGAGAGGGATAGGCCAGGTCAGACTCGCCTGTTGCGCAACCATCGTTTCATCTATTGTCGCCAGCACAACATCGACGCCATCAAGGCTGGTTCCAGACATTACACCGATAAAACGGCCCGATTTCATATGTCATCCTTTTAAGCAAATTAGCCTTGACACTCAACCATAAAGTGCCGACTAATGCCATGCTTCCTTAATGATTTTTGAGGGCTAATCATTACAATGGACGCTTTATTACATCAATTATATGAATGATTCGTTTATACTCGGTATATCCGATTTCGGTTAAGATTTTCATATTGTTCCAGTAGAACATGTGACCTTAGGCTCACAAGTGCCATATAATTTAGCCATGAAGGGTGCTTTATTAGCGTTTCGTGGTGTTAAAGGAGATTTGTAAATGATTAAACGTGTGCTGATTGTTGCATTAATGGGTGTGTCTTTGGCGGGCTGCGTTAACAATGATAGCCTTTCAGGCGACGTATACACCGCATCCGAAGCGAAACAAGTTCAGAACGTTACCTACGGTACAATTGTTCATGTTCGTCCGGTGCAAATCCAGGGTGGTGATGACGCAAACGTGATTGGCGCCATTGGTGGTGCGGTACTCGGCGGGTTCCTGGGTAACACCGTCGGCGGCGGTACGGGTCGTTCATTAGCCACGGCGGCTGGCGCAGTTGCCGGTGGCGTAGCGGGTCAAGGCGTACAAGGTGCGATGAATAAAACCCAGGGTGTAGAACTGGAAATCCGTAAGGACGACGGTAATACCATCATGGTGGTTCAGAAACAGGGTGCAACCAAGTTCTCAGCTGGCCAGCGCGTTGTTATGGCTAACAACGGCAGCCAGGTTACCGTGTCTCCACGCTAATCGAATTCACGTGTGGTCAGGCTCTGGCCACACGTCATCTTATCGTTTCAGCCCTGTGACTGCAGTTCAATAATATTGTGTTCCAGTCTGGCGACCAGTTTAATCAGCAGATCAATTTCCTCAGCTGAAATCCCTTCCAAAATTTCTCCACGCGTCTTGTTGATAACCGCTTCCATATCTGCAATCAGCGGCTCTGCTTTTTCTGTCAGTTTAATTCTCTTTGCCCGACGATCGCTGGCGCAAGTCTGTCGTGAAATGAGTCCCTTTTCTTCCAGCTGGTCAAGCGTGCGTACCAACGAAGGCTGCTCGATGCCAATCGCTTTAGCCAACTGAATCTGCGATTGATCAGGCGGCAATTGATGAATGTTGTGCAGCGTAACCCAATGCGTCTGCGTCAACTCCAGAGGTTTCAGGCGATGGTCAATCAGAGCACGCCAAATGCGCACCAACCGTGCCAGATCAGAACCTAATGGCGATTCCAATTTCATCTCCTTATAATTAGCTTGCTAAGTTATTATGCTGATTTTAGAATAGTGTGCAGCATTTGTATTCCCAAAACAAATGTATTGCCAAATTTGCTTACCGGCTGACATTTTTTCAGACATTATGCGTTACAGAGACTCATTGTCTCTTTTTTGCTAAACCTATAGCAATGCTCTCTTCCGCCAAGGATTTTGCCCGTGAAGTTTATGTTTAATGCAACAGGATTGCCCCTACAAGATTTAATGATCGGAGCATCTGTCTACTTCCCTCCTGTTTTCAAGGCGTTTGTAGCAGGATTTATTCTCTGGCTGATTGTTCATCGCCTCCTGCGCGACTGGATTTACTCCGGCGAAATCTGGCATCCCCTGTTAATGGATCTGTCACTCTTTACGCTTTGCGTATGTCTGGCCTTTGTAATGCTGATTGTGTGGTGATTATGTCGCTTAAAACCATTAAATACTTCTCCACCATTATAGTCGCTGCCATCGCAGTTTTCGCCGGATGGTGGATGTGGAATTACTATATGCAATCGCCCTGGACACGTGATGGCAAAGTGCGAGCTGAGCAGGTCAGCATCACGCCGCAGGTCTCAGGCAGCATTAGCGAACTCAATATAAAAGATAACCAGTTTGTTAACAAAGGCGATGTCCTTTTTATCATCGACAAGACGCCGTTTCACATTGCTGAACTGAATGCGCAAGCGCAGCTGGCGAAGGCACAGTCCGATCTGGCGAAAGCCAATAACGAAGCCAACCGCCGCCGTCATTTATCGCAAAATTATATCTCAGCCGAAGATCTGGATACTGCTAACCTCAACGTGAAAGCCATGCAGGCCAGCGTTGAAGCAGCCGAGGCCAGCCTGCGCCAGGCACAGTGGCAACTGACGCAGACTGTGGTCAAAGCGCCCGTAGCGGGCTGGGTCACCAACCTTTCAACTCGTACTGGAGACTACGCCTCAACCGGTAAGCCCCTGTTTGCCCTTGTCGACAGCCACTCTTTCTATGTGATGGGGTATTTTGAAGAAACCAAATTGCGCCACATTCGTGAAGGTGCGCCTGCGGTTATCACGCTCTACAGCGGCAACATAAAGTTACAGGGTCACGTATCCAGTATTGGTCGCGCCATCTACGACCAAAGTGTGGAAAGCGATTCCGGTCTGATTCCCGACATCAAACCCAATGTGCCGTGGGTGCGTCTGGCCCAACGCGTTCCGGTCCGCATCGAATTCGACGCTCTGCCGCAGAATGTCACCCTAGTTTCTGGTACGACCTGCAGCGTGTCTATCGGCCAGCGTAAATGAAACTGTCCCACCTGATGCCAGGCCATTGGCCGTGGTTTAAAGCCACGGTAGCGCAGTGGCGTTATGCGTTGCGAAATACCATTGCGATGTGTCTGGCGTTAACGTTCGCCTATTACCTGAATCTGGATGAGCCCTACTGGGCGATGACCTCGGCGGCAGTGGTCAGCTTTCCCACCGTCGGCGGGGTTATCAGCAAAAGTCTGGGTCGTGTTGCGGGTAGCTTACTGGGCGCCACCGCCGCGTTGATTATTGCCGGTCATACCCTCAATGAGCCGTGGTTGTTTTTGCTGAGCATGTCAGTGTGGATCGGTTTTTGTACCTGGGCATGCGCGCATTTCACCAATAACGTCGCCTATGCCTTTCAACTGGCCGGTTATACGGCGGCGATCATTGCTTTTCCCATGGTCAATACCATAGAGATTACGCAGTTGTGGGATATCGCTCAGGCCCGCGTATGCGAGGTCATCGTCGGTATCCTGTGCGGCGGCATGATGATGATGATCCTGCCCAGCACCTCCGATGGCACCACGTTGCTTACCGCGCTGAAAAACATGCATTCGCGTTTACTGGAGCATGCCAGCTTACTCTGGCAACCGGAGACAACAGATGCGATTCGCACAGCCCATGAAGGTGTTATCGGTCAGATTCTGACCATGAACCTGCTGCGCATTCAGGCGTTCTGGAGTCACTACCGTTTTCGCCGTCAAAATGCGTTGCTCAATTCGCTGTTGCATCAGCAGTTACGTATGACCAGCGTGATATCCAGTCTGCGCAGGATGCTACTGAACTGGCCCAATCCCCCGGCTAATACCCGGCAAATCATCGAACAACTGCTCAGCGAGCTGGTCAAATCCAATACCGACACCTACACCGTCGCGCGTATTATCGCCCCCCTGCGTCCCCTCGATGCGCGCGACTATCGGCACGTCGCCTTCTGGCAACGACTGCGTTATTTTTGTCGGCTGTACTTACGCAGCAGTCATTATCTGCATTTACTGGAAAATGGCGTTACCGCCGAGCGTATTACTATCGCCCGCACGCCAGGACTTGCCCGTCATACCGATAATGCGGAAGCCCTCTGGAGCGGATTGCGTACGTTCTGTACCCTGATGCTTATCGGCGCATGGAGCATTGGCGCGCAATGGGAATCAGGCTCTGGCGCACTAACGCTCGCGGCCATCAGCAGCGTGCTCTATTCCGCCGTAGCCACGCCGTTCAAGTCACTTTCTTTGCTGATGCGCACGCTGGTTCTGCTGTCGCTGTTTAGCTTTGTGGTTAAGTTTGGCCTGATGGTGCAAATCTCTGACCTCTGGCAATTCATTCTGTTTCTCTTCCCGTTGCTCGCTACCATGCAACTCCTGAAGCTGCAAATGCCAGCGCTGGCGGGTCTTTGGGGACAGCTAATCGTGTTTATGGGATCGTTTATCGCGGTGACTAATCCGCCGGTTTATGATTTTGCTGATTTCCTGAATGACAATATGGCGAAAATAACCGGCGTGGCGCTATCGTGGCTGGCATTCGCCATTCTACGGCCCGGATCGGATGCGCGGAAAGGTCGCCGCCATATTCGCGCCCTGCGCCGGGATTTTGTCGATCAGCTCAGCCGACATCCCTCGCTCAGTGAAAACGAATTTGAGTCGCTGACCTATCACCACGTCAGCCAGCTCAGCAACAGTCAGGATGCACTGGCGCGACGCTGGCTATTGCGTTGGGGGGTTGTCTTGCTGAACTGCTCGCACGTGGTGTGGCAACTGCGCACCTGGGAGGTGCGTTCAGATCCTCTGGCTCGCGTCAGAGACGTGTGTATTTCGCTGCTTCGCGACGTAATGAGTGAGCGCGGCGTCCAGCAACGACCGCTGAATGCCACGCTGAGTGAGCTACAGCGTATTTGCGACACGCTCGCCCACCATCATCAACCTGCGGCGCAAGAACTGTCGGCGCTTATCTGGCGACTACACTGCTCGCTTTCTCAGCTCGAACAGGCGCCTCCGCCGGGTACGCTAGGCAATTGATTATTTGATAACGCCACAAGCGTAGCGCGCTCCGCCACCGCCAAGCGGTTTTGGTTGATCGGACATATTATCGCCACCGACATGGATCATCAGCGCTTTGCCTTTAACCTCATCGAGCGTTTTCAGCCGCGGCGCAATGACCGGTGTTGTGGCGTTACCGTCGTTATTCACCACCAGCAGCGGCAGGTCGCCCATGTGGCCTGCGCCTTCCGGACCTTCGTGCTTGCCGGTTTGGTGCGGATCATAATGGCCTCCAGCCGATTCCGCGGCTGAGGCTTTTCCTTCTTTAATCGCCGGTTGGCAACTGCCATTCGCATGCACATGGAAGCCATGTTCACCCGGCGGTAGCGCTTTCAGATCGGGCGTAAACTCCAGCCCTTTCCCGGTTTCAACAATAGTGACCGTACCAATCGCCTGGCCGACGCCTTGCGACGTTACCAGATTCATCGTCACTTTTTCTTCACTGGCAGCCTGCGCACCTGCACAGGCGAGTAGAGTAATAATGGCCAAACTCAAACGCTTCATAAGACCTCCGTCCAAAAGGTGTCTGATTGATAAGTGTAAACCAGTGACACAAATTTGAACGGAGAAGCGTCAAAAACGCGATTACGGTACGTCGTAACCCAGCGCGGCTTTGCGAATACGGAACCACTGCTGGCGAGACATGTTCAATGACTCAGACTCAACGGCAGCACGTACACGCTCTATCTTCCCTGAGCCAATAATCGGCAGCGGCTGAGACGGCAGACGTAAAATCCAGGCGTACACCACCTGCTCAATGAACTGCGCGTTTAACTCTTCTGCGATTGTGGCAAGTTCATTACGTAATGGCTGGAACGCATCGTCATTAAACAGACGACCACCGCCGAGGCAGGACCAGGCCATCGGACGAATGCGTAGTTGTTGCAGTTGATCTAAAGTACCATCCAGCAGGAGCGGCTGATGTACCGGTGAGATCTCAACCTGGTTAGTCGCCAGCGTGAACGGCAGACGCGATTGCAGCAGTGAGAACTGTGCCGGGGTGAAGTTAGATACGCCAAAGTGACGCACTTTTCCGCTATGGTGCAATTTTTTGAACGCGTCGGCGACGTCGTCCGCATCCATGAGCGGATCGGGACGGTGGATGAGCAGCAAATCAATATGATCGGTCGCCAGTAACTTCAACGATGCTTCCGCACTGGCAATAATATGCGCGCTGTCGGTGATGTAATGACCCAGCGCATTTTCCGTGCGCGCCGTCGTGGCGATCCCGCACTTGGTAACAATCTGCATTTTTTCACGCAGATGCGGGGCCAGCTTCAGTGCCTCACCAAACGCCGCTTCACACTGGTATCCGCCGTAAATATCGGCGTGATCGACGGTGGTAACACCCAGATCCAGATGTTCTTCAATAAAGCTGACTAGCTGGCGCGCGGACATATTCCAGTCCATCAGGCGCCAATACCCCATTACAAAGCGAGAAAATTCCGGACCTTGCGGCGCAATAGTAATACGCTGAACCATAGCAGCTTCCTTATAAGTGAATGTGCATCGAGTATACGCAATTACGCTTTTAAAAGAGTGAAGGTTGTTGCGGTTCTTCCGAAGGGTTGGCTTTGTTTGCTCGTAATTTACGCATCAGGCGCTGACGACAAAGCCGTAGCACTTCCTGCTTTTCGGCATCGCTCATCTTTTGCCAGTTAAAACGCTCATCCCGACTGCGAAAACAGCCACGGCAAAAACCGCGCTCGTCAGACTGACATATTCCACGGCATGGGCTCTGGACGGGGAAAAACTCCAGCTGTTCGGCCACATCCCCTCCTTTCGTAAGATTGATATACCTATTGAAGACGTTAACTGAATTTCTCGCAAGCGCTATTGCATTAGACCGACTGGTCTATTACACTCCTTTCCATGAACAAAATCACTGAACACGATACACGCGAACATCTGCTGGCGACTGGCGAACTGCTGTGCATGCAGCGCGGTTTCACCGGTATGGGCTTAAGCGAACTACTGAAAACCGCTGAAGTCCCCAAAGGTTCGTTTTATCACTATTTTCGCTCTAAAGAAGCGTTCGGTGTTGCGATGCTGGAACGCCACTATGCGGCCTATCATCAGCGACTGGCTACGCACTTTGATACGGGGGCAGGAAACTATCGCGACCGTATTCTGGCCTACTATCAGGAAACTCTGAACCAGTTTAGCCAGCACGGCATTATCAGCGGTTGTTTAACCGTAAAACTGTCTGCCGAAGTGTGCGATCTGTCAGAAGATATGCGCACGGCGATGGATAAAGGCGCGCGGCACATTATTGCGCTGTTAGCGCAGGCGCTGGAGAAAGGTCAGGCAAATCATTGTCTGTCCTTTGTTGGCGAGCCGTTACAACAGGCGCAGGTATTGTATGCTCTGTGGCTGGGCGCCAACCTGCAGGCCAAGATTTCTCGTAGCGCCACCCCGCTGGAAAATGCGCTGGTGCACGTTAAAACCATCATTACTACGCCTGCCGTTTAACAGGCGTTTTTATTTCTTTTATTACTAGACGACCGGTCTATTCAGGAGTGCCATATGTCATCTGAAAAACTTTTTTCCCCACTGAAAGTGGGTGCTATTACGGCAGCAAACCGCGTATTCATGGCGCCACTGACGCGTCTGCGCAGCATTGAGCCTGGCGACATCCCTACTCCGCTGATGGCCGAGTATTACCGTCAACGCGCCAGCGCGGGTCTTATCATCAGTGAAGCTACACAGATTTCCGCGCAGGCGAAAGGCTATGCGGGGGCACCCGGCTTACACAGCGAAGCGCAAATTGCCGCATGGAAAAAAATCACCGCTGCCGTACATGCGGAGCAAGGTCATATTGCGGTCCAGCTGTGGCATACCGGGCGCATCTCTCACGCCAGTCTGCAGCCCAACGGTCAGGCACCGGTCGCACCTTCCGCGATTAGCGCCGGTACCCGGACCTCGCTGCGTGATGAAAATGGTCTGGCAACGCGTGCGGATACCTCAATGCCGCGTGCGCTGGAAACGGAAGAAATTCCCGGCATCGTTAATGACTTCCGTCAGGCGATTGCCAACGCGCGCGAAGCGGGTTTCGACATGGTTGAACTGCACTCCGCTCACGGCTATCTGCTGCACCAGTTCCTGTCGCCAACGTCTAACCAGCGTACCGATCAATACGGCGGCAGCATCGAAAATCGTGCACGTCTGGTGCTGGAAGTTGTCGATGCCGGTATTAAAGAATGGGGTGCCGATCGCATCGGTATTCGCGTCTCCCCGATTGGCTCATTCCAGAACGTTGACAACGGCCCGAACGAAGAAGCCGATGCGCTGTATCTGATTGAACAACTGGGCAAGCGCGGAATCGCTTACCTGCATATGTCTGAGCCGGACTGGGCTGGCGGCGAGCCGTATTCCGATGCGTTTCGCGAAAAAGTTCGTGCGCGTTTCCACGGTCCGATCATTGGTGCGGGTGCCTACACACCTGAAAAAGCAGAAGCACTGATCGAGAAGGGCCTGATCGACGCCGTTGCTTTTGGTCGCGCCTATATCGCTAACCCGGATCTGGTTGCGCGCCTGCAGCGTAAAGCGGAGCTGAATCCGCAACGTGCCGAAAGCTTCTACGGCGGCGGCGCGGAAGGTTACACCGATTATCCTACCCTCTAACGTCACAAACTCCGTTCTGCCATTGATAGCGGCGTAACAACGCCGCTATACTAAAACAACATTTTGAATGTATTAGCCATTTTCGAAGGGGAAAAAGATGCGTTTACTTCATACCATGCTGCGCGTGGGTGACCTGCAGCGTTCCATCGAGTTTTATACCAACGTGCTGGGCATGAAGCTGCTGCGAACCAGCGAAAACCCTGAATACAAATACTCCCTGGCCTTTGTCGGCTACGGTCCTGAAACCAGCGAAGCCGTGATCGAACTGACCTATAACTGGGGTGTCGACAAGTATGAGCTGGGCACTGCCTACGGCCATATCGCCCTGAGCGTAGACAACGCGGCCGAAGCCTGTGAACGTATTCGTCAGAATGGCGGTAACGTCACGCGTGAAGCCGGTCCGGTAAAAGGCGGCACCACCGTAATTGCGTTCGTTGAAGATCCAGACGGTTACAAAATTGAACTGATCGAAGAGAAAGACGCCGGGCGCGGCCTGGGCGACTAACCTCCCCACGGGCGCAGATCGTCTGTGCCCGTAGTTTTATACTCATCATTTTGCCATAATACGCGCTGCAATTTTCCCGTATTAAGAGACCCAGATGTCCGATAACGCTCAACTTTCCGGTCTGTGTGACCGTTTTCGTGGTTTTTATCCTGTCGTCATTGATGTCGAAACCGCAGGGTTCAATGCCAAAACCGATGCGCTGCTTGAGATCGCAGCCATCACACTGAAAATGGATGAACAAGGCTGGCTGATGCCGGACACGACGTTACATTTCCACGTAGAGCCATTTGAAGGCGCGAATTTGCAGCCGGAAGCCCTCGCCTTTAACGGAATTGACCCTAACAATCCGCTACGCGGCGCGGTCAGCGAATATGACGCTCTGCATGCCATCTTTAAAATGGTGCGTAAAGGGATTAAAGACAGCGGCTGCAATCGGGCGATCATGGTGGCGCATAACGCTACGTTCGACCACAGTTTTATGATGGCCGCTGCAGAACGCGCCTCGCTCAAACGTAATCCATTTCATCCGTTCGTCACCTTTGATACTGCGGCCTTAAGCGGCCTGTCTCTGGGGCAAACTGTGTTATCGAAAGCGTGCCTGGCGGCAGGAATGGAATTTGACGGGACTCAGGCGCACTCGGCGCTGTATGACACCGAACGGACGGCCGTGCTGTTTTGCGAAATTGTTAACCGCTGGAAACGTCTCGGCGGCTGGCCTCTTCCCGTGCCTGAAGAGGCATAACGGACCGATAAAAAAAGCGACCATCACGAGGTCGCTTTTTTATTTACGCTGATATTATTCAGCGTCCGGCTCTTCGGTTTTGTATTTCGCCGCTGTTTCTTTAATCAGCTGCTGCAACTCACCGCGCTGGTACATTTCGATCAAAATGTCACAGCCGCCAACCAGCTCGCCATCAACCCACAGCTGCGGGAAGGTTGGCCAGTTTGCGTATTTCGGCAGCTCGGCGCGAATATCCGGGTTCTGCAGAATATCAACATAAGCAAAGCGTTCACCACAGGCGGACAGCGCCTGCACAGCCTGAGCGGAGAAACCGCAGCTTGGCAGTTTAGGGGAACCTTTCATGTATAGGAGAATCGGGTTTTCAGCGATCTGGCGCTGGATTTTTTCGATAGTGGTGCTCATTATCTTGCTTCCTTAAACTTCTTTTACGGCAGTAGTCTGACATTGTAGCGGGTCAGACAGGCAACGGAAAATAACATTTTCATTACGCGTTATTATTTTATCCCCTGACGCCAAAAGTTGCATTCACAATCTCATTTATCCCCTTAAAGCCTGTGGATTTGATTATTCGTTCACCAACGCCAACTTTAATTGCTGATTTTTTTTGCGGTCGGTTACGAAACGTAGTTTTAAACAAAAAAGCTATTAACTTTCCCTCTTTCTATAGATTAGAATCATCAAGTTTTGAAAATCACACGCAGGCATGATAGACCTGCCTTACCAGAGGATTGCTCAGTGGCGCGGATAAACCGAATCTCGATCACGCTCTGTGCTTTACTTTTTACTACACTGCCCTTTACGCCCATGGCTCATGCTTCCAAGCAGGCCAGGACGACACCTACCCATTCCCACACCATCAAAACGGTAGATAAAAAGAAAAGCGCAACAACCAGCCAAAAAACAACAAAGACCAGCAAAAAAACGGCGACAAAAACCACCAGCAAAACCAGCACCAAAACCGCTTCCTCTTCTAAACATCGCACTGCCGCTCCGGCAAAGTCGACTAAAACGGCAAACCGTCGTGGTAAAAACACCGCAGCACAAACCGCTGCCGTTACCTGGACTGAAAAATGCACGCCGCGCAAAGGTCATAAGCCGCGCTGTGTAAAAGTGAAAACCACCGCACCAACGACGCTGGCTGACGCGCATAAAGTGAAAGTGCAGAAAGCCACTAAAACCGCCATGTCCACGCTGATGAACCAAATCGGCAAGCCTTATCGCTGGGGCGGCACCTCACCAAGAACCGGGTTTGACTGCAGCGGTCTGGTCTATTACGCCTATAAAGATCTGGTGAAATTCCGCATTCCACGCACTGCGAACGAAATGTATCATCTGCGCGATGCCGCGCCGATTGAACGTGGCGAACTGAAAAATGGCGACCTGGTATTTTTCCGTACCCAGGGGCGTGGAACTGCCGATCACGTTGGCGTTTATGTTGGCAACGGTAAGTTTATTCAGTCACCGCGCAGCGGCCAGGAAATTCAAATCACCTCTCTGAGTGAAGATTACTGGCAGCGCCACTATGTGGGCGCTCGTCGGGTAATGACGCCAAAAACAATTCGTTAAAAACTTACCCTACAGTACATGCTGTAGGGTAAGTTCTTCTTTTGCATAACCTTTCAATTTGCTACCCTATCCTTACTCACAATGAGGCTATTGTGTGTACTCAATATAAATAATAAGGAGAGAAGCAATGTCGTTTGAATTACCTGCATTACCGTATGCCAAAGATGCTCTGGCACCGCACATTTCTGCCGAAACGCTGGAATATCACTATGGCAAACACCATCAAACTTACGTGACTAATCTGAACAACCTGATTAAAGGCACGGCGTTTGAAGGCAAATCACTGGAAGAGATCGTACGTAGCTCTGAAGGCGGTGTATTCAATAACGCAGCACAGGTATGGAACCACACGTTCTACTGGAACTGCCTGGCACCGAACGCAGGTGGCGAACCTACCGGTAAACTGGCCGAAGCAATTGCCGCCTCCTTTGGCAGCTTTGCGGTTTTCAAAGCGCAGTTCACCGATGCCGCTATTAAAAACTTCGGTTCTGGCTGGACCTGGCTGGTAAAAGGAACGGATGGCAAACTGGCTATCGTTTCCACCTCCAATGCAGGTACACCGCTGACCACCGACGCGACGCCGCTGATGACCGTTGACGTATGGGAACACGCCTACTACATCGATTATCGCAATGCCCGTCCTGGCTACCTGGAAAACTTCTGGGCGCTGGTGAACTGGGAATTTGTTGCGAAGAACTTCGCAGCATAAAAAAGATGACGCAGAAGGAGAACCCTTCTGCGTTTTAGCATTAATTCGCGGTAGTGAAAGCCTCTTCAGGCTGTTTGCGCGCCGAGATAAAGACCAGCAGCAGCGCAAGCCCCGCCACAATTGCCCCCATCACCGGAACAAAGCTGTAGCCCAACCCACCGGAAATCACCGCCCCACCGGCTGCGGCACCCAGAGCATTCCCCAGATTAAACGCGCCAATGTTGACTGACGATGATAATCCAGGCGCTTCGCTGGCAACGCGCATCACGCGCATCTGCAACGGCGGAACGACCGCAAACGTCGCTGCCCCCCAGACCACCATACTAACTGCCGCACCCAGCTCATTACGCGCCAGGAAAGGAATGGCCAGCATAATAACCATCAGCAGCAGTAAAAAGCCTTTCAGCGTACCGTTGACGGAACGGTCAGCCAGTTTGCCACCAAGATAGTTACCGATAGAGAAGCCAACGCCAATCAGCACCAGCATACCGGTCACAAACGCCGGTGTGGCATGTGTGATTGTATGTAACACTGGTGAGATATAGGTATAAAGCGTGAACATCGCCCCGGCTCCCAGAACTGTCGTCAGCAGCGCCGACAGCACCTGCGGACGCATAAGTACCGCCAGTTCGCTACGGACATCCGGGCGCTCTCCCGCCCCACCTTTGGGTAATGAGAAGAACAGGCTGACCATGGCGATGACGCCCAGACCCGCCGTTGCCATAAACGACATACGCCAGCCGATGGTTTCACCAAGCCAGGTCGCCGCAGGAACGCCGCCAATATTGGCAATGGTCAACCCCATAAACATGGTTGCCACGGCGCTGGCCTGCTTATGTTTGGGTACTACGCTTGCAGCGACAACGGAGCCAAGACCAAAAAATGCCCCATGGTTCAGACTGGTCAAAATACGCGATAACATCAGGGTGGTGTAATCCGGCGAAATAGCCGAAAGCACGTTGCCCAGCGTGAAAATTGCCATCAGGAATATCAACGCATTACGTCGCGCACGATGGGACAGCAGTAATGTCATCAGCGGAGCACCCACCATTACCCCAACCGCATACGCGCTGATTAACATTCCGGCCGCGGGAATCGAGACATCCACACCTTTGGCAATGACGGGCAATAATCCCATTGGCGAAAATTCAGTGGTGCCAATGCCAAACGCGCCGATCGCCAGCGCCAGTAAAGGATAATTGAGTTTCATATTTCGACTCCGTAACGTCGAGCCGGGGCGCGACATAAAATAAGAGTCAAAAGCATGACATTGATCGCAAAATTAATAAAGTTAACAAAATTGCAAAAGACTTTTGCTTATTCGCAAACAATCGACGGGAAAGGCAAGCAGAAAGGATGAGGGAGAGCGAACTCCCTCGGGGGAAATCAATGCAGCGCTGCGGTCAGGCCACCCGCGACGATCAAACCCAGAACAATAATGGTAGTCACTAACGAAAATTTCAGATCGGTGCTCATCAAGTTTTCTCCTTTTTATTCCCACACAAAAAGTGATATTGCGCATTTTTACACACTTGAAAGCAAAAATCTCTCACGATTTATATTGATAACTGCTTTTAACTCTTCCCCTTTTCGTTAAGATCAGACAAAATTCCACGCTTACTTGATTAGCGTACCGGCCATTGACCCCTTCCTGACGTTCCGTGTCGTTTTCCCGGCGTGCCGCAACCCTTACGTTGCGCTAAGGGTGTGTTAAGGCAAACGTTTACCTGGAGTATTCTCAGGAGCTTAGGATATGGTCTGGAGTGAGATGTAATGGCAACAATTAAAGATGTAGCGAAGCGAGCAAACGTTTCCACTACAACCGTATCACACGTAATTAACAAGACCCGTTTTGTCGCGGAAGAAACGCGTAATGCTGTCTGGGCGGCGATCAAAGAGCTGCACTATTCTCCGAGCGCCGTGGCGCGCAGCCTGAAGGTGAATCACACCAAGTCTATTGGCTTGCTGGCCACCAGCAGCGAAGCGGCCTATTTCGCTGAAATTATCGAAGCCGTTGAGAAAAACTGTTTCCAGAAAGGCTATACCCTGATTCTTGGTAACGCATGGAACAGCCTCGAAAAACAGCAGGCTTATCTGTCAATGATGGCGCAAAAGCGCGTTGATGGTCTGCTGGTGATGTGTTCTGAGTATCCGGAGTCGCTGCTTTCGATGCTCGAAGAGTACCGCCATATTCCGATGGTCGTCATGGACTGGGGCGAAGCTAAAGCCGACTTTACCGATACGGTCATTGATAACGCCTTCGAAGGCGGTTACATGGCGGGTCGGTATCTGGTAGAACGCGGTCATCGTGAGATTGGCGTGATCCCAGGCCCAATGGAGCGTAATACCGGAGCCGGGCGTCTGGCAGGCTTTATGAAAGCGATGGAAGAAGCGCTGATTAAAGTTCCTGAAAACTGGATTGTGCAGGGCGATTTTGAGCCTGAATCCGGCTATCGCGCCATGCAGCAAATTCTGTCACAGTCACATCGTCCGACCGCCGTCTTCTGCGGTGGCGATATCATGGCGATGGGTGCGCTGTGCGCCGCTGACGAGATGGGACTGCGCGTACCGCAGGATGTTTCGCTCATCGGTTACGACAACGTGCGCAACGCCCGCTTCTTCACGCCGGCTCTGACGACCATTCACCAGCCTAAAGATTCACTGGGGGAAACGGCCTTCAACATGCTGTTAGACCGTATCGTGAATAAACGTGAAGAGTCGCAGTCTATCGAGGTTCATCCGCGCCTGGTAGAACGCCGCTCCGTTGCCGACGGCCCGTTCCGCGATTACCGTCGTTAAGACTGTGGTGCGGGAGCCTCATCGGGCTCCCGCAGCCATTCCTTATTCAGCGTTTCACTATCCCCTAAATAGTCCAGCAGCCAGCTCAATGCCGGCGACGTATCGTTCTGTTGCCATGTTAGGCAGCATGCGGCATCAGGAAATGGATTCTCCAGCTTTAGCGCGACCCATTTGCCGCTATCGATCCACGGTTTGGCAAAATGCGTCGGTACCATGCCCACGCACAAACCTGCCGATAAACAGGTCGCAGAAGATTCCCAGTCAGGCACCACGACGCGCTTTTGGTTATCCAGCAGCCAGGTAATACGCTTAGGAAGCGTACGCGACGTGTCTTCACGCACCAGCGACGGCCAGTTGCGCAACGTGTCGTCGCTTAGCGGTCCGGGCATTGACGCCAACGGATGATGGCTTGCCACCACGCAGCTCCAGCTCAGCATTCCCATGTCGCGGAAGGTATAGCGCCCCCCCACCGGAATCGCCTGCGTGGCGCCGATTGCCAGCTCAACGCGCCCATCGGACAGCGCATCCCAGACACCGTTAAACACCTCCTGGAAAACCAGCAGTTCCACATCATCAAAATGACGATAGAAATCCACGATCATCTGTCGGGTACGATCCGGGCGGACAATGTTATCTACCGCGATCGCCAACTGCCCGCGCCAGCCGTTGGCAATTTGCTGACATTGCTGGCGGGTGATCTGCATTTTTTTGATAACAGAGCGGCCTTCCTTGAGAAACCATGCACCGGCAGGCGTCAATTCCACGTCCCGATGGCGTCGCTCAAAAAGCGGCACCGCCAGCCACTCTTCCAGTTGACGCACGGTGTAGCTTACCGCCGAGGGTACGCGGTGCAACTCCTGCGCGGCCGAACTAAAGCTACCGTTACGCGCAACCGCATCCACAACTTCAAGTGAATATTCCGACCACATGTTCTGCCTACAAAAAATTTGAAATCAGTAAGCAAATATTAGCGTTTCACAGCAAGAATTACACTCACTACACTCAGCGGCATTGTACTACTGCTAAAAAAAGAGAAATGATGATGCAACCTGGGAAAGGATTTTTAGTCTGGCTGGCGGGTCTTAGCGTACTCGGCTTTCTGGCAACGGATATGTATCTGCCCGCCTTTGCCGCAATTCAGTCCGATCTGCAGACGCCTGCATCTGCCGTCAGCGCCAGCCTTAGCTTATTCTTAGCGGGTTTTGCCGTCGCGCAACTTCTGTGGGGGCCGCTCTCTGACCATTATGGTCGCAAGCCTGTTTTGCTGCTGGGTTTATCCATCTTCGCGCTGGGCAGTTTGGGCATGCTGTGGGTTGAAAATGCCACCGGTCTGCTGGTACTGCGCTTTGTTCAGGCCGTTGGCGTTTGTGCGGCATCGGTTATCTGGCAGGCGCTGGTCACCGATTATTATCCTTCACAAAAAGTAAACCGCATCTTTGCCACCATTATGCCATTGGTCGGGTTATCCCCGGCATTAGCGCCGTTATTAGGCAGTTGGATCCTGGTACATTTTTCCTGGCAGGCCATTTTCGCCACCCTGTTTGCCATTACCCTGATCCTGATGCTTCCGGCTCTGCGCTTAAAACCAACAGCTAAAGCACGCGACGACAGCCAGGATAAACTGACTTTCGCTACCCTGTTGCGCTCAAAAGTTTACCGCGGAAACGTGCTGATTTATGCCGCCTGCTCCGCGAGCTTCTTCGCTTGGCTGACGGGTTCCCCGTTCATCCTCAGCGAAATGGGCTACAGTCCGGCGGTGATTGGCCTGAGTTATGTTCCGCAAACCATCGCTTTCTTAATTGGTGGTTACGGCTGCCGCGCTGCGCTGCAAAAATGGCAGGGCCGTCAGTTGCTGCCCTGGTTACTCATTCTGTATGCCTTTAGCGTAGTGGCCACCTGGGCAACCGGCTTTATTCACCATGTTGCGCTGGCTGAAATCCTCATCCCATTCTGCGTTATGGCGATTGCCAATGGAGCAATCTACCCAATTGTTGTGGCTCAGGCGTTACGTCCTTTCCCACAAGCTACGGGACGCGCAGCGGCATTGCAGAACACACTGCAACTGGGTTTATGCTTCCTGGCAAGCCTTGTGGTTTCCTGGTTGATCGCCACCCCGCTGCTCACCACCACCAGCGTGATGCTGACAACGGTGCTGCTGGCGGCCGCGGGTTACAAAATGCAGTCGCAGAAGGCTAACGCCCCGCACACAGATGATCGGGCGCAAATTGCCCACGGTGAGTCTCACTAGTAATCATCTTTGATAATTAATTAGCCTGCTAATGTTTATTGGTTGAATCATCAAAAATTCAGGCCTATACTGATTTCCGGTTGTTAAAAAAACGATAATTGTTATGTGTTAACGGGGACAAGAACGTTCCCGTTTTCCCATGGATGGTCTTTTCGGCAAGGGTTCCTCCCTTCCTCTGTTCTACGTCGGATTATAGATTCGCGGATTAATTCCGTGAGAGTTCTCACAAAGCCCAAAAAAGCGTCTACGCTATTTTAAGGTTCTGATCACCGACCAGTGATGGAGAAGCTATGAGTTCATCGTGTATAGAAGACGTCAGCGTATCGGATGATGACTGGTACCGCATCACCAATGAATTATTGAGCCGTGCAGGTATTACCATTAATGGTCCGGCACCGGCAGATATTCGCGTAACGAACCCCGATTTTTTCAAACGCGTATTGCAGGAAGGATCGTTAGGGTTGGGTGAAAGTTATATGGATGGCTGGTGGGAATGCGACCGGCTGGACATGTTTTTTTGTAAAGTCCTGCGCGCCGGTCTTGAAAATCAACTCCCCCGCCACTTTAAAGACACGCTCCGTATCGCCACGGCTCGCCTGTTCAATTTACAGACCAAAAAACGTGCGTGGGTCGTCGGCAAAGAACACTACGATTTGGGCAACGATCTCTTTACCCGCATGCTGGACCCTTATATGCAGTATTCCTGCGCCTACTGGAAAGATGCCGATACCCTGGAATCTGCCCAACAGGCGAAGCTAAAAATGATTGCCGAAAAACTGCAGTTGAAGCCAGGCATGCGGGTGCTCGATATTGGCTGCGGCTGGGGCGGCTTATCCCAGTTTATGGCGTCACAATATGGCGTTAGCGTGGTGGGCGTGACCGTTTCGGCAGAACAGCAGAAAATGGCGCAGGCGCGTTGTGCGGGGCTGGATGTCACAATTTTGCTGCAGGATTATCGCGACCTTAACGACAAATTTGATCGCATTGTCTCCGTCGGCATGTTTGAGCATGTGGGGCCGAAGAACTACGCGACTTATTTTGAAGTGGTTGATCGTAATTTAAAACCCGACGGCCTCTTTTTGCTGCATAGCATCGGCTCTAAAAAGACCGACAATAACGTTGATCCGTGGATCAATAAATATATCTTCCCGAACGGCTGTTTACCGTCAGTTCGCCAGATCGCCAACGCCAGCGAGCCGCATTTTGTGATGGAAGACTGGCATAATTTTGGCGCGGATTACGATACAACGTTGATGGCATGGCACGAGCGTTTCATGAGATCCTGGCCTGAAATCGCCGATAACTATACCGAACGCTTTAAACGGATGTTCAGCTATTACCTGAACGCCTGCGCCGGTGCGTTTCGTGCTCGCGACATCCAGCTGTGGCAGGTGGTATTTTCCCGCGGCGTTGAACACGGCCTGCGCGTTCCCCGCTAATCGTTATCACCCCCGTGCCAACGGGGGTTTTACCTTCAGGCTTAGGCTCCCGCCTCACCCGTTACATTACTGATGGCGCTTTCACGCGCCGCCAGTACGCGCTCAACGGTATCAACCACCGCCTGGGTTTGAGGATCGATTTCGATATTGACCCGCGCGCCTAACTTTTTCTTACCCAGCGTCGTACGTTCCAGCGTTTCCGGGATCAAATGCACACAGAAACGCGTCGGTGTCACCTCACCGACCGTCAGACTGATGCCATCAATTCCGATAAATCCTTTGTACAAGATGTATTTCATCAGCGACGGATCCTGAACTTTAAACCACACCTGGCGGTTGTTCTCCGAGGTCAGAATTTTCGACACTTCGGCGGTCGTCATAATATGGCCCGACATTAAATGTCCGCCAATTTCATCACTGAATTTTGCCGCACGCTCAACGTTGACCAAATCCCCAACCTTCAGGTCACCCAGATTGGTGATACGCAGCGTTTCTTTCATCAGATCAAAGCTTATCTGGTTACCGTTGATTTCGGTTACCGTCAGGCAGCACCCATTGTGGGCAACCGATGCGCCGGTCTCCAGCGCATCCAACATATATTCAGGTAACTCCACAACATGCGTACGAAAATTTGGTTTTTCATCAATGGACACCAATTTCGCGGTGCCCTGCACAATACCCGTAAACATACTTCTAACTCCTGAACTGAATTAAGACATCTCTGCACAGCACAATAGCAGGTGGAAATTCAGGTTGCCAGCGATGCGCCGCTACTGCCTGTTTTTTCACTGGAGAATTACGTATTCCTCGCTACAATAGACTGAAATTTCCCCTGCTTTTTCTCCTTGCTGCCATATAAGGCGGCTTTTTTAGTCTCTCAAATAACAACAATATAGTGGTGTACACGTGCAAAAGTATGTAAGTGAAGCGCGTCAGTTATTAGCTCTGGCAATTCCGGTGATTCTTGCGCAAATCGCTCAAACCGCAATGGGATTCGTTGATACCGTCATGGCGGGCGGATACAGCGCCACGGACATGGCGGCCGTCGCCATTGGCACATCTATTTGGTTGCCGGCCATTTTGTTTGGTCACGGTCTGCTGCTGGCCTTGACGCCAGTGATTGCGCAACTCAATGGTTCAGGGCGCCGCGATCGTATAGCCCATCAAATACGTCAGGGTTTCTGGCTGGCGGGCAGCGTCTCCATTCTGATTATGATCGTGCTCTGGAACGCGGGATACATTATTCGCTCCATGCATAACATCGACCCGGCACTGGCGGATAAAGCCGTCGGCTACCTACGTGCGTTGCTGTGGGGCGCGCCGGGGTATTTGTTCTTCCAGGTAGCCCGTAACCAGTGTGAAGGTCTGGCCAAAACCAAACCGGCGATGGTGATGGGATTTCTCGGCCTGCTGGTGAACATTCCTGTTAACTATGTTTTCATTTATGGGCATTTTGGCATGCCGGAGCTAGGCGGCGTGGGCTGCGGCGTGGCAACGGCGGCGGTTTACTGGGTGATGTTTATCGCCATGCTGTCATACGTTAAACGCGCACGCTCGATGCGTGATATCCGTAATGAGCGTGGTTTCCAGAAACCGGACACCGCCGTAATGAAGCGCCTGGTACAGCTGGGTTTACCTATCGCGCTGGCGTTATTTTTCGAAGTGACGCTGTTTGCTGTGGTGGCGCTGCTGGTTTCCCCGCTGGGGATTGTCGACGTGGCCGGACACCAGATCGCGCTCAACTTCAGCTCGTTAATGTTCGTCCTGCCGATGTCTCTGGCTGCAGCCGTCACCATTCGAGTCGGTTATCGTCTGGGCCAGGGTTCCACGCTGGATGCGCAAACCGCAGCCAGAACAGGTCTGGGCGTCGGCGTCTGCATGGCGGTTGTGACGGCGATTTTCACCGTGACATTCCGTGAGCACATTGCCCTGCTCTACAACAATAACCCGGAAGTTGTCGCTCTGGCAGCGCAGCTCATGTTACTGGCCGCGGTGTATCAAATATCGGACTCTATCCAGGTTATTGGCAGCGGTATCCTACGTGGTTATAAAGATACGCGTTCCATTTTCTTTATTACCTTTACGGCATACTGGGTACTGGGTCTGCCGAGCGGTTATATTCTGGCGCTGACCGATCTGGTGGTTGACCGGATGGGACCGGCAGGATTCTGGATGGGCTTTATTATCGGCCTGACCTCTGCGGCAGTGTTGATGATGCTGCGGATGCGTTTTCTGCAGCGCCAGCCGTCAGCGGTTATTTTACAACGCGCCGCACGATAATCCCCAAATAGCCGCCATCTGGCGGCTTTTTTATATCCTCAAAACGGGCTGGCGTTTTGGGCCGTCATCCATTCCTGACTGACCGGATGCCTGAAATGCAGTTCACTGGCATGCAGCATCAGTCTCGACGTCCGTTCGGTGCCTGGCAGCAGACGCCCACCATATAAATCGCACCCCAAAATGGGATGCCCCAACTGCTGACAGTGGATCCGCAACTGGTGGGTACGCCCGGTTTCAGGTGTCAGCCGTACCCGCGTCAAAGCGAGTAATGTCCCATCTTGCTGGCGATGATGAAAACGCTCAATAACCTGATAGCGCGAGCGCGCGGGTTTACCGTTAATGGCGCAAATCGACATCAGTGGAAACAGCGCCGGATCCTTGGCAATCGCTGCGTCTATAACGCCTTCATCGTTTTTCAGATGCCCGCACAACAACGCACTATACACCTTGCTTACCGCGCGCTGACTGAATTGCTGGCAAAGCGCGGCGTTGATAGCCTTGTTACGGGCAATCACCATCAGCCCTGACGTCCCAAAATCAAGCCGATGTACCAGCGTACAGCCGGGATAAATTTGTACCAGCCGGTGATGTACCGAATCGAAATTCTGCGGGTTTTTCCCCGACAAGCTAAGCAGTCCGGTGGGTTTATTGATAAGCACCAGATGCTCGTCCTGATAGAGGATCGCTATCTCCTCATGACAAGGCGGGGCAATAAAGGTATCGAGGATCGTAGACATGAGCGGCCAGGATGAAGTGTGGAAACGGATGATAGCGAATTTTTACCACACTAGCGAATCAGGGCGCTTAACCAATGACAATCATTGCATGATAGAGTGTGGGATATCCTGAGTGCGATGAGAGGGTTACACCGTGCAACAAATCGATTTCTACATGGTAGATGCCTTTACCACTACGACGTTTGGCGGTAATGCCGCAGCAGTATGCCCGCTCGATGACTGGTTGCCTGATGAAATATTATTAAAAATGTCGCAGCAGCATAACCAGTCGGAAACCGCTTTTTTTGTCGCCAATGAGAATGGCTTCGAGCTGCGTTGGTTTACCACGCAAGGCGAAATTAATCTGTGTGGGCACGCCACGCTTGCCGCCGCACATGTCATCTTTGAACATCTGGATTTCCCGGAAGCGACCATCCATTTTGCCACCCGTTTTGTGGGGCCACTGACGGTCACGCGCAGCGGTGATTGGCTGACGCTTGATTTTCCTGCCTGGCAAAGCGAACCTGCCGAACCGCCCGCCTTACTGCTGGAAACATTGGGCATCACCGAATATAAAGAAGTGCGCGTCGCGCGCGATTACATGGTCGTGATGGAGAATCAACAGCAGGTTGAGGCTGTGCGCCCGAATATCCATGCCATGATTCCCCTCGGGAAAATGGTATGTATCACCGCGCCGGGTGACGGGGAATACGATTTCGTCAGCCGTTTCTTCTGCCCGGGTGAAGCAGTCGCAGAAGACCCGGTTACCGGTTCGACGCATAGCATGCTGATTCCTTACTGGGCTGCAAAACTGAATAAAACGCAGATGCTGGCGCGCCAGGTCTCTGAACGCGGCGGCGATTTACGCTGCCAACTGGCAGGAACGCGTGTTTATATTGGTGGACAAGCAGTAACTTATCTGACGGGTAAAGTGCTGTTACGCTAGCAGCCTTACCCGAATTAACCAATCCATGGAGGATTTATGGCGAACAAACTCGTGCAGATACACTTTGATTTTCCTGGTCCATTTGGCGCTGAGATGTCACATCAGCTTGTTGAACTGGCAGAATCCATCAACCAGGAGCCGGGTTTCATCTGGAAAATCTGGACCGAGAACGCAGCAAACCACGAAGCGGGTGGCATCTACCTGTTTCAGGATGAAGACAGCGCTCTGGCCTATATCAAAAAACACACGGCCCGCCTGAAGCACCTGGGAGTGGAAGACGTGACGTGCAAAATCTTCGATATCAATGAACCGTTAAGTAAGATTAACCACGGCCATATCGGCTAATTTTTGGCTTTAACGCCCCGCCCCGGGGCGCTTCTTCACTCCCTTGCTTTACCCTCATCAAAAGCGTTCCCCCTCTTTCACCGCGCCAGGATAGCTATATAACGTGGGTCACGTTTGCCATAGTTCACAAAATCATCATCTGTGAAAACTATCACTAGCCGAACGCGGTTTGAAAGCGTATAAAATAATACAAACAGTATTATTTTATACAAAATGAATTACCACTAACTACAGGAGATTCTCTTATGTCCGTGGACATTACATTGAACTCATCTGCAGGAGGTTTTCCGCCTGCAGGTCATTACTCGCACAGTACAACGGCTGGCGGATTCGTCTTCATTTCTGGTCAGTTGCCGGTCACAAGTGATGGCGAAAAAAAAACCAAGGCCTCTTTTGAAGAGCAGACGCGGCTGGTACTGCAGAATATTGATGCCTGCCTGGCTGGCGCTGGGGTTTCTCGACAGCACCTGGTGTCAGTACGCGTCTATGTAACAGATATCAACCAATGGCCAACGTTTAACAAAATCTATGGGGAGTGGATCGGTGATTTCCGGCCCTCCCGCGCGGTAGCGGGCGTTGCAGAACTTCATTATGGTTTCGCGCTGGAAGTTGAAGCTATAGCCCTGGCCCCACAAGCATGACGTTTAACGACATACAGGTGAACAACAATGACTGAGATGACACTGCCTGATTATAACGATGTTGCCGCCGCGGCAGAGCGCATCGCCGACTATGCCAACAAAACGCCGGTGATGACCTCCCGAACGGTTAATGACGAATTTGGTGCTGAAGTTTTCTTCAAGTGCGAAAACTTCCAGAGAATGGGCGCGTTTAAATTTCGCGGAGCCATGAATGCGTTACGCCAGTTCACGCCAGAACAACGCGCTGCGGGCGTCGTCACCTTTTCGTCCGGCAACCATGCGCAGGCCATTGCCCTGTCGGCAAAATTGTTGGGGATCCCGGCGACGATTATCATGCCGCATGATGCCCCGGCGGCTAAAGTTGCAGCCACAAAAGGCTATGGTGGAAATGTGGTGATTTACGATCGCTATACCGAAGATCGTGAAAAAATCGGGCGGGAGCTGGCAGAGAAACAAGGATTGACGCTGATCCCGCCATACGACCATCCGCACGTGATTGCGGGCCAGGGTACCGCCACAAAAGAGCTGATTGAAGAAGTGGGTCAGCTAGACGTTCTTTTCGTGTGTCTGGGCGGTGGCGGCCTGCTTTCGGGCTCCTCACTGGCAGCCAGACATCTGTCACCTGACTGCATCATCTATGGTGTCGAGCCGGAGGCAGGAAACGATGGTCAACAATCGTTTCGCAGCGGAAAGATTGTTCATATCGATACGCCGAAAACCATTGCTGACGGTGCTCAGACCCAACATCTCGGGAATATTACGTTTCCGATTATCCAGCGAAATGTGCACGATATTCTGACTGTCTCAGACGATGAATTAGTCGCCTCGATGAAATTTATCGCTGAGCGAATGAAAATTGTCGTGGAGCCGACTGGCTGTCTGGGTTTTGCCGCCGCCAGAGCGCGCAAAGCTGAACTTCGCGGCAAAAAAATCGGCATTATCATCAGCGGTGGGAACGTGGATATCAGCCGCTACAGTGAATTCCTTGCCGGGTAATCAAGAAGGTATCTGCCATGCGGATACCTTATTACCGTCTGAACACTCGCGTCTGGAAAAGCGAACCCTGCTCACTGTAAACTGCCCGCAATCATGGCAACAGGCATCACCGCAGGAGACTGGCATGCCAAAAACCGATAACAACTCACTTCTCAGCCAAATTGACACTATCGCCAGGGGCTTGAGCGAGACCTTCTCTCCGTTTTGCGAAGTGGTGGTTCATGATCTCAAAAATCCTGAACATGCCATTTTATCCATCCATAATAACCTGTCCGGGCGTGAACCCGGTCAACCGGCAACAGAACTGGGTCTGGCGCGAATCGCATCGCCTGAATTTCCCAGCATTATTGCCAACTACAGCAACCAGTTTGCCGATGGCCGCCCGGTGAAAAGTACCTCCATCGGCATCAAGGATGACGAAGGCAAATACGTAGCAGCACTCTGTCTGAACGTGGATATGACGCTGTTTCGTGGCATGCAGAGTGCCCTTGCGCGTTTTACTGAAACCGCGGACTCTCCCATTAAGGAACATATCGATCCCGGCAGTAACGAAGTCATCCGCCAGCGTATCGATGACTTTGCCGCTAAATGCGCAACGACGGCCCGCGCCCTGAAACCTGAAGACCGTAAACGACTGATTCAACAATTACGCAAAGACGGTTTGCTGAACGTACGAAAATCTATGGACACAGTGGCGCAGCATCTGGGCGTCTCCAGAGCAACCGCGTATCTGTATGCCCGCCAGTCGGCTCAGGCTGGCGAATAAACCCGGTTATGCGGCGCTCAGCAAGGTATATCCGCCTGGCTCAGGCAGCAAGCCAGTGCGGCTATTCCCCCAATCGCGGTGCATCCAGCCATTGATAAGTTCATTAAGTTGCTGACGATCCTGTAGGTGGTTTTGCATATTTTTGAATTCCTGATAATTGACTATTTTTGAACGTCTGCTACGCCTGTGTAATCTAATCCCGGGAATAGGCAAAAGTTCGATTTATTCAACAAGGTTACCCGCCGATAAAACAACGATTCCCTGTCGCTGCACAAAAAAAATAAACCTTTATGATCGTGTGATTTTTTAACAACCACAGAGTGGGTGTTTTTTGTACAGGCACAACAAAAATCACCGTCCGTTAATAACAGACTTCGCCTGATTTAATAAATATTCATAACCATTAAGCATGGCAACCCATTGATTTAAATGAATTAAAAAACAAATAACTTCACATCATCAATAATAGACAGGCGGAATATATAAATAGCGTGATATCTAAATTATAATTCTTTTACATCCGGCTGATTGGTGAGGTTAGAATGCGGTTAATAGTCATGTTGGTAAGCGTTGTGCTCTCCACCCAGCTTTGGGCGGGTGAACTTTCCAGGCCCACCGGTAAAGTTCTTTTAACGTTATCCGGTAATATTGAAAATACAAATGAAGACGGGAAAGCGGTTTTTGATACCGCCAGCCTTGAGAAGCTGGGCATGGTAAGTTTTCAGACCACCTCCCCCTGGTATAATGGACGTATGACCTTTACGGGTATTCCACTACAAAAACTCATGGATTATGTTGGGGCGAGCGGCTCCGTTGTAAAGGTTACTGCGCTTAATGACTACACCACCGTTATCCCTCTCAGTGATTTCAAAAAATACAATGCCATCCTTGCTTTAAAAATCAACGGAAAATATATGCGCATCCGTGATAAAGGCCCATTATTCATTGTGTACCCCTATGACAGCATGCCGGAACTAAATAATCAGATTTATTATTCAAGGTCTGCATGGCAGGTCAGTAGTATGGATATTGAGTAAGCGTTCAGAGGAACATCATGAACAGAATACTGGCTGGCATCATCTTTTTTCTTTTTATATCGACCGGATATATCTCTTTCCTCGTGCATGAAAGGCAACAAGAGCTACAGAAACTGACTCACTACACCGATTCCTGGTCTGCCGCTCAGTTGGTATCTCAATATTACCGATTTGAATCGTTGCTTGGTCTTTACACTATCGATGATACGATGAATCTTGATGATGTACGCATGCGTCTCGACATTATGCTCAGCCAGAGTGATTTGATAAAAGAAGGTGATTTGGGGCGCTACATAGAAAGCAACATTGCCCACCGTGAGCTAGCGGTAACACTTGAAAATACCCTTAGTTATCTGGATGATAATCTCGAGAAAATGAACCGTCCAGCACTCCAGGCGTATCTGAAAAAAATGCATACCCTGGATGCACAACTTGGCCGTCTTTCATCCGGCGCATTAAACAAAGATGTTAACTCGATTAATAACGCCAACCAAAAAATTCAAACGCTGTACTATATTTACTCAACGACATCTGTACTGCTAATAATACTGAGTGCGATTCTGGGCGTGCTCATTTTTTATCAAAACAGAAATATTCTGCGGGCGCACCTTCAGGTCAAGAGTCTTGCCGAAGAACTGCAAAAATCGAAGGAAAAGCTACAAATTCAGAATGCCAAGCTGGAATATGACGTCTACCATGACTCGCTCACCGAGATGAATAACCGCCAGCTATTCTGGAGCGATTTAAATAAAACAATCGAAATGGCAGAGAAAAATAACGATGCTGTGACGGTGATGTTGTTTGATTTAGATCGATTCAAAGAGGTCAATGATACGTATGGTCATGATGCCGGTGATATGTTACTGCGCCAGATATCCGATCGTCTGATTTCGACAAGCCTTACGTCGGATACGCTGTATCGCTTAGGCGGGGATGAGTTTGCGTTTCTCTCAAGTGGCCTGACAGAAAGTCGGGCCGTTTCGCGAGCCCAGAAAATATGTGAGTTTATCAGCCAGCCCTACACCATTTACAACACAATTATCAACATAACCACCTGTGTTGGCATTGTTATCTCAGAAAATGAGCGCCGCTCCGACTATCTTTATAAATTTGCCGATCTGGCCCTTTATGAAGCCAAAAATGAAGGCTCTGGCAAGATAAAAGTCTTCCGGCAACGAATGTTAGAAAAATTGCAAGAAAGCAGAACGCTTGAGCATGATATGGCATTAGCAATAGTGAACAAAGAGTTCGTGGTGTATTACCAGCCTATTGTCGATTCTTTCAGTCAGAAAATATACAGCTATGAGGCGCTAATTCGTTGGGTCCATCCTCTCAAGGGCCTCTTGTCGCCGGATAGCTTTATTCCTGTTGCTGAAAAAACAGGGATGATTAATGAGATGGGGAAAGCGGTGCTGGAAATTGCCTGCAGGGAAGCCGCGGGTTGGGCGGTTCCGGCTAAAATTTCAGTCAATGTCTCCCCTGTCCAGCTAAGCAGCAAGGCCTTTGCAGGAATCGTGTTAACCATTCTGAAAGAAACTGGACTTCCACCTGACCGCCTCGAACTGGAAGTGACTGAATCCTCTCTCTTTACCGAGAGTGCTACGCCGATAAATACGCTTAATAAGCTCCGGGCCCTGGGGGTAAAAATCTCCATCGATGATTTTGGTACCGGATACTCTTCTCTTTCGCGCCTCAGCAGACTTGCCTTCGATAAAATCAAAATAGACAAGTCCTTTGTGCATTCGATATCTACGCAGGAAGACGCCCTGACTATCATCAAACTGATCACGGGCATGGCGAAATCTCTCAATATGAAGGCTGTTGCAGAAGGTGTTGAAACGCAGGAGCAACTGGCAAGACTTCAGGCTCTGGGCTGCGATTTCGCGCAAGGATATCTGTTTGGCAAACCTCAGCCTTGTATCGATGAAGAAATCAGAAACGGTTAAATCGCGGTCGGCACATTTGCCCGTGGGTGCAGGGCCGCATTTTCTCATCGATTACACACCGTGAAAGTTATCCCTGCTTAAACGCATCAGAAAACGGCAGGGATAACCTTCGCGAACAACGGATATTTCTGCCCCAGATTTACTCGCCATCAGGCTAATTAATCATTAACCGTAGGGCTAAATCCTTCGGATAAGGATCAAAATAGTTCTGGGTAAGCAAATAGCTGTCTGGGTATTCAGCAAGGTAGTGCTTGAGCAGAGTCAGTGGCGCCAATATTGGCAGCAGTCCGCCGCTATAGTTGAGGATAACGTCACGCAACTCTCCGCGCTGGCGGGTGTTCAACCGATCGCGGAAGTAGCCCTGAATATGCATCAGTACGTTGGTATGATTTTTCCGTGAGGCGGGCTTTTTGAGGATCGCCATTAGCTTTTCGCGATATACCACGAAAAAAGCGTCCAAATCATCCCATTGATGGAGCGAGGCCACGAAAGGGCCAATATCCCGGTAACCCGCCTGGTGATGAGCCAAAAGCTGGAGCTTATAGCGGCTGTGGAAGTTGAGTAAACCGTGGCGAGTAAGACCAGAGGCTCGCAGCATATTAAGCTCATGTAACGCAAACACTCGCTCAACAAAATTCTCCCTCAGCACCGGATCGTGCAAGCGGCCATCTTCTTCGACCGGCAACCACGGGTAGGTTTCCATTAAGGTGCCGGTAAACAGACCGGTTCCCTCTTTTCGCCCGCGATTTCCCTTTTCGTCATACAGCCTCACTCTCTCCATTCCGCAGCTCGGTGATTTAGCACAGACGATAAAACCCGACAGACCGCCAAGCCCATTGATATATGAAGCGGTGAAATCGGACATTTTATCGGTGACATCCTCACCAGGCGCATGGCTAAAACACATGCGGATATTCCCCAGGGCGGTTTGAACCAAACGCAACGCGGGGCGTGGTACAGGCAAACCGATGGACATCTCCGGGCAGACAGGTTTAAAAGTCACCCACTGAGCCAGCTCGTCCATCACAAACCCCATCCGTTTATGCCCGCCGTCGAATCGCACGGCTGAGCCGGTTAAACATCCACTAATCCCGATGACAGGTTGAGTGTTCATAACGCCCCCTCTTTTTTTGACGCCCTTTTTCGGGAAGAAAAGTATGACTGTTTCAGTAATAAATCATAGCGTACGTTATTTATCTGTCGCAGGCTCCCTACGAAAAACAGGTTAACCAATTTAAGTAAATATGCGCAGCGAAAGTTGGTAATTCCCCTGAACGGTTCTATAGTCGGGACTGCTTCTCATTACAGGGTTCACTAATGCGATTTAACGGACTGACTAAAGGTTTCTTCATTTTCATACTTGCCCTCGTGACCTGGGCGTTCTTCGATGTGTTGTCTCCCTATTTCTCTGCCATTTTGTGGGCCGCAATCTTAACCACCATCTTTAACCCGGTGAAAAACAGACTGCGCAGCGCGCTTGGCGAACGTAACGGGCTGGCGTCACTGCTCACCATCGGCATCATCTGTCTGATTGTTTTTATCCCACTGATGGTGATCTTCTCCTCGTTGGCTATTGAGCTGAACGTGGTGTATGCCAAATTACAACAAAACGACACTCAGTTCCCGGAAGTGGTCACCGCCATTATTTCGTATCTTCCTGACTGGGCCAGAGGATTCCTCGCAGAACATAATCTGGATAACGTCGCGCAGATCCAGAAAAAACTGTCCGACGTTGTACTGCAGGGTGGACAGTACCTCGCCGGCAGCGCGTTCCTGATTGGTAAGGGGACATTCGGCTTTGCTATTAGCTTTGGCATCATGCTGTATCTGCTGTTTTTCTTACTGAAGGACGGGCCGTACCTGGTGCGCCAGATTCTGGACTCATTACCGCTTTCTGATTTTGCCAAACAGCACCTGTTTGCCAAATTCGTCGGCGTGACGCGGGCAACGGTCAAGGGCACAGCGGTCGTGGCGTTGGTTCAGGGTATTCTTGGCGGCATCGCGTTTGCAATTGTCGACATCGACGGCAGCGTCCTGTGGGGCGCGCTGATGGCGTTTCTCTCCCTCGTGCCCGCGGTCGGCTCAGCGATCGTCTGGGTACCTGCGGCAATATTCCTCTTCGCCACGCACCAGCTGTGGCAAGGGCTGTTTATCGTTGGCTTCTTCGTGATTATCGTCGGGCTGGTGGACAATATCCTGCGCCCGCTGCTGGTGGGTAAAGACACCAAAATGCCGGATTATCTGATTCTGATTTCCACTCTCGGCGGAATGGAGATCTACGGCATTAACGGCTTTGTGATTGGCCCCCTGATTGCCGCACTGTTCATTACCTGCTGGAACCTGTTTTCCGGGCGCGATCATGAAGGTAACGTGGAAGGAATCGACGAAGCCTTTATGGAAGAAGGAAAAAATCCTCCAGATTTATGATGGCAGGACGATAACAGAAGGCGGTCCTGAGACCGCCTTTTTTATTTTCACGCAAAATCATACGTTTCCTATAATTTCAATCATGCTTATTCATTAATCGTCGCAGAAGGAACTAATCAGTGCGAATTGCCACAATCACCAACTGGGCCTACAGCGCGACGGTGTGTCTGACCATTGCCTCCGGCGTTGTCATGTTGATGGCCTCCAGCGCCGATAACACCGAACGCCAGGTGGTGGAGCAGCGTTATCAATTCGATCAACTGACCGAAGAAGTCGAGCTCGATGCCTGGTCGCTGTCCAGTCTGGCACGCGAATATGTTATTGCAAAAGACCCGGAAGCGCTTAACGCCTACCGCCAGAAAGAAGCGTCGCTGAAAGCCGTTGAACAGCGACTGTCGAAACTAAAAGACATTGGGGCGACGGATGAAGAGCTGGCGCTATTGCATGAAGGGCTACAGATTGTTGATGCCCTGCAGGATGAGCAAGCTGCGGCGCTTGCCAGCGTCGCGCGCGGAGAAGAGTCGCAGGCCATCGCCCTGCTGTATGGCAAATCCTATGAACAGGAACTGGAGCGAGCCCAGGACCGGATAGATCATTTCCGTCAGTTACTCGACAGCCGCGTACGCAACACCATTGAAGATGCCACTCAGACTTCGCGCACGCTACGTACGGCTTCGGAAGTGATGGTCGGGCTGACGGCTCTGCTATTTTTGTTCGTTCTCGGCTTTATTTTAAAACGCCGCGTACTGCGTCCCGTGGTGCGTTTGAGCGATGTGGTTAACCGTCTGGCGTCGCAGGATTACGCCGTTGAGACACCCAGCTTTAATCAGATCGACGAAATCGGCGATATGGCGCAGGCGATCCGCATTTTTCGCGAGAACGGCCTGGCACGTCAGCGACTGGAGAAAGAACGAGACGCCGACTGGGCAATCCGCGAGCTGCTCGCACGTATGACTCAACGTTTGCAAGGCTGCGAGAATTTTGCCGATGTCATTAATGTGGCAGAGCTGTTTGCGCCGAATGTTGCTCCCGGTATTGCCGGGCGACTTTACATACTGGATCGAGAGCCCTGGCAGATGCGCTGCGTTGCGCAATGGCTTTCACCGCAGGGCAAAGCGGATGCTTTCCACCCGGACGAATGCTGGGCAGTGCGCCGCGGTCAGAGCCATCCACCGGTGCAAGGCGAACCCGATATCGCCTGCTACCATCTACCGGAATCATGCCAGCAGCATACCCTGTGCGTGCCACTGATTGCCCAGGGTGAAGCCATCGGCCTGCTCTCATTCCAGAACCTCAGCAATGATTCCGCTCCCTCTCGCGCGTATCTTGAACTGATGGCGGAAGCACTCGGTCTGGCGTTAGCCAACCAGCGCCTGCGTGATGCGCTGCTGGAGAAAGCACTCTACGACCCGCTAACCGGCCTGCGCAACCGTCACCATCTGGAAGATACGCTGCGCACCCAGATGAGCCAGGCAGTGCGTAACAAAGAGCCAATCAGTTGCCTGATGATCGATATCGATCATTTCAAAAATATTAACGACCGCTTTGGCCATGAGGCGGGCGATAGCGTGATAAAAAGTATCGCCACCACTATTCAGCGCGTTGTACATGATAGCGGCATGGCCTTCCGCTACGGCGGTGAAGAGTTTCTGGTGTTGCTGGCCAATACGGATGAGCAGGCCGCCAACCGCTTTGCGACAGATATTTATAATGGTGTACGCGAACTGTCGCTGCGCTTTGGACTCTCAGAGATTGGTCACGTTGATGTCTCTATCGGCGTTGCCAGCTATCCGCAGCACGCCCAGAGCGACAATCTTCTGCGCGCCGCAGACGTGGCGTTGTATCGCGCGAAAGAGTTAGGCCGTTCGCGCATCGTGAGCTTTGGCATGCTGGAAGCGAGCTAAGATACGCCAGTACGCCGCGCATTGCTTTACCTCTGAGCCAGGCGGTGATATGTTGACTGGATGAACACAAAACACAATATCACCGCGTTTAATCACAACCTGTGGTGGCTGCCTTCTTAAAGGCGGTCAGAATGTGTTTTCCCCATTTTAAATAACCGCCGAAAGGCGGTTATTTGCATTTAAAGACCCCTTTCGGTTTTTTGATTAAGGAGTCTTACATGAACAACAAAACTATCATCCTCACTGGCGATCGTCCCACTGGCCCGCTGCATCTCGGCCACTATGTTGGCTCTCTGCGCCAGCGCGCCACGCTGCAACATGATTATCAGCAGTTTATATTGGTTGCTGACCTGCAAGGGCTAACCGATAACGGCAGCACACCACAAAAGATCCGCAACAATATTCCCGAAGTACTGGCTGATTACCTCGCCGCAGGAATCGACCCGTCACTCACCACCATTTGTCTGCAGTCGGCCCTGCCCGCCCTCGCTGAGCTGACCGCGCTTTATATGAACATTGTTACCGTGGCTCGCGTGGAGCGAAATCCTACGGTCAAAAACGAAATTGCGCAGAAAGGATTTGCCCGCTCGTTACCGGTTGGCTTTCTGGTTTATCCCATCAGCCAGGCGGCAGATATTACCGCCTTCAAAGCCGAGGTGGTTCCCGTCGGCGACGATCAGTTGCCCATGATCGAACAGACCAATGAGATCGTGCATAAGATGAATAGTCTGTTACCGACCTCTGTCTTGTCGCATTGTAAAGCGCTACTGAGTGAGACCAGCCGTCTTCCAGGGATCGACGGTAATGCCAAAATGTCAAAATCGCTCGGCAACACTCTACTCCTGTCCGCCAGCGAAGAGGCCATTCATCATGCGGTCAGCGCAATGTACACCGATCCCAATCATCTAAAAGTGTCCGATCCGGGGCAGATTGACGGCAATATGGTATTTACTTACCTCGATGCTTTTCATCCGGATAAAGCGAAAGTGGCGGAGATGAAAGCACATTATCAGCGCGGCGGGCTGGGTGACCGGACATGCAAAAACGAGCTGGAGATGTGCTTGCAGGAGCTTATCGCCCCGATGCGCGAGCGGCGGGCAACCTACATCCAGGATAAAGGTATGCTGATGGCGATGCTCAAAAAAGGAAGCGAAGAGGCGCACGAGGTCACGCAGCAGACATTAAAAGAAGTAAAGCAAGGGCTGGGTTTGCCGGTGTTCTGAACTCAAAGTACTACTGGTTCGATAAATAAAGATAGCTCCCGACGAATGACAATCGCCGGGAGTGGCGCAGCTATGCGTTGACGCGTAAAGATAACCTCTGTCACAGAGGCTAATTAATTCGCTGTTTAATAATCCGCGCAATACGATATGTCGTTTTTTATGCAGTGCTATTTCTACCCGGCCCTTCAATTATTTCAGCTAATCATTATGAATTACCCATTACATGTACGGGTTCGAAATCCTCACCTTGCCTGAGATATGATTATTTGTTAAATTAACCGCATTAGCGTTAAATACATTGAGCATTACACAGACGCTATTTATACAATAATGAATGATGGAGTTAAAATGAAGTATGCGTTTGCATTAATGTTGAGTATGGTATTGTCAGGTTGTACCGCAAATGATTGGGTGGATGCTGCAAGTGGGATAATGCAGGCAAAAGACCAACACGATAAAGACGCAAGAAACAATCGCATCAAAGAAGCCAACAGGGCTGCAGGCTACTGATATCTAAATGATTAATACATCCATCTTCTTGTCTTTATAAACAGAAGATGAATGGTATTTTAAGCAAATTTACTGACTAAATAGCACAATTAAAATTGGTGTATAGCGCATACATATCCTTGCAGAGAATATAATAATCTAACGCTCAGTCCGCTCCGCGCCAGATGCTGGCTTTGCAAGTCCCCTATCCCTATTCCTCATGTAAAAATGACACTAATTGAAAGATGCCAATCCACCTCCTCATGTATATCTATATCCACACATAGTCATAAAGAAAAGGATGGATGAAGATGCTAAGAGGTAAAAGAGCTGTAATTACGGGTGGAGGCGGAGGATTTGGTCAGGCGCTGTGCGTGTGGCTGGCGCGAGAAGGCGTCGAGGTGGATTTTTGCGCGCGGCGTGCTGATGATATTCAAAAAACTTGCAGTATCATCGCGGCTGAAGGCGGGATTGCAAAAGGATATATCTGTGATTTAACCCAGCCTGAATCCCTTTCGCAGTTTTCTTCACAGTTGTTAACTTCAGACAAGCCCATCGACATTTTAATCCTTAATGCCGCCCAGTGGCTGTCAGGAACGTTAGACGATCAACCAGACGCAGAAATTATCAATACCGTCAGTTCAGGCCTGACAGGTGCGATTTTACTGACTCATGCATTGTTGCCTGGGTTAAGACGTTCAGAAAGCGCGGATGTCGTCTCAATAATATCTTCATGTGGGATTCCGAATTTTACGGATTCAATTGCGCATCCCGCTTTTTTTGCCAGCAAACACGGGCTTAGCGGATTCACATCTAAACTGTCACACCAGTTGTCCGAAGAAAATATACGTGTGACCGGGTTGTATCCACCGGATTTCGAACTTACAGGGTTAGATACGTTTGTCGATAGTCAATCCAGAATGGGGGAACGTTTATTAAATGGACGCTCAGTCTGGGAAACAATTCGTTTTGTGCTCTCTCAACCGCGTAGTTGCCATATAGGTAGTATCTACTTTCAAGGTCCAACTCGCGAGAAACTGAGTTCCAGGGGCTGGCGTTGCTAACTCCCCCAAGATAATAATCATTGGAGCTCTTCTCAAGTACAGAGCGTTTAACTGTTTTGTTAAAGCCTGAACAATAGTACTTTTCCCGCTTTCTGGCAGGAAGCTGAAAATGATTAGAATAGTTTGGCTGTGAAATGATGAAATCCAAAAGTAATAAAACACATTAGCCCCTGACTTGAGGGATTTTGCGCCTCTATTACCACAAGCGATATGACAAGCGTCGAAAAGTATTACTGCCAGTCTTACTCGTGGCAGTCCTTGGGTCTGTCAGCGTAGCCGTTCCATGCCAAAATCGGTCATAGCTGACCTGGTGGGAGCGAACTTGCAAAATGAAACATTTAAAAAAATATAGAAGTCTAACCCGTCAAACAATCAGATTGATGCTCAAAAGGATCTCAAGCAGATCCTTATGATTTTTCTGATCGTTATGTCCTACCACTCACCATACGGATAGGTTTTACCTTTGATGAAATCACGCATAAAGGGATCGTAGCCGTTAGCCTCGATGTAACTGAAATCAATTTTGTTAGGAACATTTTTGCATATCAACATGTTATTCCCCGTCAGGGTAAATTGCCGTGCAGGATGCTGGAGCACAACAGGATCGCCGTTATATGGGCATTGAAGTCGATGATGCGTTAGAGATCTCTGAATCGATTGAAGTCTAAGGTTGTCAGGACTGCAACAGCAGCTCTGTGGCAATGGCAGACTGGCAACGAACGAATCAGAGAGCAGATGCCGTTCTTACTACAAAACAGTGGTCAAATTTCTTGACCAATCCCAGGAAAGAAATCTTCAGCAACTCTATTAAATTGCATTAGTCAATCCTGAAACTGAAAGCCTGCATCGATAATAGATCCATATAGAGTATTTACCAGCCCAAAAGCCCTAACGGCACAATATGGTTGTGGAATACCTCAGTGGGATGAAACAAAGGAAACAAAGCAATTCAATACCCGGCTAACCTCACGATTTTTAAGCCATATCATCATAGTATTGACATTACCAATGTGAGGAGTAATAGAGTGGCACCGTATGGGGAAGCTCGTTTCATACTGTTTGACGACGCTCTCAGGCAATAATGCAATGCCCATTCCGGCACTTACGCAACCAAGTATTGCCTGAAAAGAACCAAACTCCAGCGGGTCGTCATAATCGACATTTTGTAGCCGTAACCATTGCCCAAGCCGGGAACGATAATTACATCCTTTCACAAAGACGAGCGGCCTTGTCACCTCCAGATCGGCTCCCGTCACGACATCACCATGCTCTGCGGCCGTAACCAGAACCAGGGTTTCCTGACACAGCACCTGCGTTTGTAGCCTTGAATTGTCTACGTGCAACGCCTTGTGGTCAGCGACGAAGGCAATTTCAAGTTCACTATTCTGGATCTGACGAACTAACACATCTGTCGGTGACGTTTTTAAGTTTAATTCTACGGAGGGCATTTCACGGTGGAAGTTTGCCAGCAAAGCAGGAAGTCGGACGGCGGCAGTGGTTTCCATTGCGCCAATGCGCAGAGGGCCAGCCGCTTTCGTTCCCTGCATAGACAACTCGGCTTCGTCTAAAAGCGCGAGGATTTTGTTAGCGTAACGCAGAAGCAGTTCACCTTCAGGGGTGATGTGAAGACGATTCTTCTCGCGAACAAACAACGAAACATCCAGGCTGGACTCCAGTTGCTTGAGCCGCGTCGTGACGTTTGAAGAAACGCAGTGCAGATTACGGGCTGCTGCGGTGATAGAGCCGGTTTCCGCGACGGTTTTAAACAAATTTAATGAGGTACTGTTCATCGTGTCTGTCACTCAAAGTGAAGGTTTTCGTCATTTTTATTAACTTTTTATTATCATTTCTTTATGTAACATAACAATCAAATCTGATTGACATATTGAGCCTGAAAAATGGATCTTGATCACAATGTTATTGGCCATCGCCAGTTGAGCACGGCTGTCTTCGGTATGATTGTTTTAACGCTGGGGATGGGAATTGGTCGGTTTTTATATACTCCGATGCTGCCGGTCATGTTGCATGAAGGCATTTTTAATTTTTCGCAATTATCGTTAATCGCAAGCGCGAATTACGCCGGATACCTGGTTGGCAGCCTCCTGTTCTCGTTTGGTATTTTTGGTGGCCTGAAGAATATCAAAACGATGTTAATTTGTGCTGCATTAGTCACCGGCCTGCTTATTTTTGCGATGGCAGTAGTCACGCACCCTGATATAGTAATTGTTATTCGATTTTTCGCCGGTGTTGCCAGCGCAGGCATGATGATATTCGGGTCGATGCTTATGCTACAGCATACCCATAATCCGTTTGTCATTGCTTCTTTGTTTGCCGGCGTCGGGGTGGGTATTTTTATAGGCAATGAATATGTTATAGCCGGTATCGCATATGCATTAAATTCAAAGCTACTATGGATCGGCGCGTCAATCATTTCAGCTGTACTCTTCATCGCGCTGATTATCTTGCTGCCTGCAAATAAACACGTTCTACCTCCTCAGAAAAAAGCTTCGTCATCCGAGCCGAACATCCAGTGGTGGAATTTAGCATTGTTATATGGACTGGCAGGCTTCGGTTATATCATTGTAGCTACTTATCTCCCTTTAATGGCCCGGGGAGTGGGTAATGAATTTCTGGCCAACCATATCTGGTCTATTGTTGGCCTTGCCGTTATCCCAGGATGCTATGGTTGGTTATGGGCTGCACGCAAGTGGAGCATATTGTCCTGCCTGAGTGTTAACTTAATTGTGCAGGCGAGCTGCGTTGTGATGGCCTCGTTTATCCATTCCCCGCTTTTATTGACCTTGAGTTGTATTGGCTTTGGTGCAACTTTCATGGGAACCAGTTCTCTCGTTATGCCACTCGCGAAAAAGATTTCTGCACCACAGAAAATTAATCTTCTGGGTCTGGTGACGTTAACATATGGCATTGGGCAAATTGCCGGACCATTAATCGTGAGTGCGTTTCAGAACAATAAAAACGGGATGACTATTTCAATATTATCTGGCGCTTGTGCGTTATTTATCGCAGCAGGGATTAGCTATGTTCAACACAGCAAAGTTAAATACTCTCAAAGTTGGAGCAAAGAATGAAAAAGACAACCGTTGCTATTATAGGAATGGGGCCTCGGGGGCTTAGTATTCTGGAAAGGATTTGTGCTCAGCATGCACAACGTAAACAGAATGAACATATTAATATTGTTATCGTTGATAAAAATGCGATGGGTGTAGGTGCGCACAGTTTATCGCAGCCCGACCATTTATTGGTTAACACCGTTGCTTGCCAGATAACATTATTTGGTGATGCGACGGTAAAAAATGCCGGATCTTTCCGTTCAGGGCCATGTTTTCATCAGTGGGCTAATGAGCAGGGCTATAAAAATGTTGATGGCCGTTATTTAAAAGACGTGGCTGGCAAACCAATTGACGCCAACGATTATTTACCTCGTCGATTATTAGGTGAATACTTAAATTGGTTTTATCACGAAATTATCAAAAGTTTGCCTGACAATATCTCGGTTACACAGATAAATCAGCAGGCCAACAACATTCTGATTCAGGACGATGCGAAGTCTATTATTGTCTTGGAAGACAGTCAGCGTGTGGTGGCCGATTACGTCTATTTAACCACTGGTCACAGCGACAACGCCAAAACGTTTGACGATCATCTTGTTGAACGATTTATTGCCAATAATTATAAGAAAAATGAACGCCTGGACTACTATTCGACTCCTTATCCAATAAATAATTTGAATAAAATAACAGCGGAATCAAATGTGATTGTTCAGGGTATTGGTCTGACTGCCTATGATGTCATTTCGCAACTCACTATCGGCAGGGGTGGAAAATTTAGCCGGGAAGATGGTGAGCTTCGCTATCATCCTTCCGGAAAAGAACCGGGTATTTTTATCTATTCACGTAAGGCTCTACCTTTTAGCAGTCGCGGCGCGAATCAAAAAGGCGTTTCTGGGCAGTACTCCCCACGCTTCTTAACGGCAATGGCTATCAGAGAATTGCGGTTGAAAAATGTGTTTGAGAAAGGATCTTCAAAAATCGATTTTCTTGAACAAGTTTTCCCCTTACTGCATAAAGAAATGTGTTATGCCTATCGTTCAACCCTAAATGGGCAGTGGTTAGATGCTGGCTCTTATGAACCGAGCGCTGAAGACATCGCGGTAATTGACAGTGTGCTTTATCCACATCAATCGCAGGAACATCTGAGTTTAAAGGATTATACTCAATGGTTTATGTATTTCCTGCGTAAAGATCTCCAGGAGTCTGAGGAGGGCAATGTCCATGGCCCGATCAAAGCGGCGACAGACATTATTCGTGATGTCAGGGATATTTTACGAGAAGCGATTGATAATTCAGGGCTTGAATCGCGGTCACATCAGTATTTCCTTGAGCATTTTAATCCTATTTTTAACCGCATTGCCGTTGGCCCGCCGAAGTTAAGAAATGAACAACTATTAGCATTAATGGAAGCGAATGTGGTGAGTCTGGCCGGTGGTAAAGATTCAAGGTTAGTATTGAACGACTGCGAAGGAAAATTCGAAGTTCACTCACCTTTTAAAGAAGAGAGTACTGAGATTCAGGCTGATGTTTTAATCAAGGCGAAAATTGCCAGTTTTTCGCCACTACATGACGCTTCACCGTTAATCAGAAATATGACAGCCAATGGTATTGTTCGTCCATTTATGAATGAGGGGTATCACCCGGGTGGGCTGGATATCGATCAATGCCAGCATCCTATTAATCGCATGGGGGAAGCGCAGACGGCTTTTTGGGTGCTGGGCAATCCTGCGGAAGGCGCGAATTTTTACACCTACGTCCTGCCACGTCCGCTGGTTAATTCAAGATTCCTGGTTGATGCAGGCCGTTGTGTCGCAGATATGTATCATCAAATGATGGTGCGGCAGGCTCAGCCAGAGGTAGCGATAAATGCAGACTGAGCAAATCCAGGCCCGTGGCAAGGCGTGGCAATCATTGCAACCTGCGTTAGCGATAACATCATTGCTGGTATTTCTGTTCGCTTGTGCGTTGACGGATAAACATGCGGCGATGTCGGCTATTGCGGGAGTTACCGCCGTGCTCTACTTCGCATCGACATTTGCTTTCTGGTCAAAAAAATCATCCGCCAGAAGTGGTGTGATTATTTTTCTCTGCTCGATGATGTTTCTTCTTGCTACAAACAACCTGAAAGGCATTGCGCCCCCTGCAATTTTTTCGCGATATTTTGATGTGATTTTACTGCTTGTTGGTATTGCCTTATTACGACAAGTCATGGCCTCTCTTAATTTTACAGCTGTTCTGGGAGGATATTTTTCGCGTAGAAAAACATCGAACATGACTTTTGGGGTTACGTTATTGACGGCGTTCTTAACATGGCCAATGAGTCTGGGGGCAATATCATTGCTGCTCGATGGCCTCAAGTCAGTTATTGGGCCAAGATTCAACCTGGCAAAGATTATTACGCGCACCGTATGCATTACGATGGTACTGATGCCAACCACCATCGGCGCTGCTGCCGTTTGGGCGGCAATGCCTGACGTACCGCATCTTAAGGCGATGCTGGTGGGTATCCCTCTCTTTTTATTCAGTATCTTGTTCAACCAAAGCGCAAAAGTGACGGTAATCGCTGAAAACGAGACGGTGACACCCAGCCGTGATGGGATGCGGTATATCCTGCTATGTGTAGGTCTGTTCTGGGGAGTATTCATTTTTTCATTAACGGTACTGAATCTTAATTCACTGCAAAGTATTGCCTTTACAGCAGTTGTGCTCTTTGTTGTCGATCATCTGGTTAAAAAGGATAAACCCTGGGCTGAGCAATTAACTGAATCAGCACAGAATATATCCGGTGAGGTATTGCTGCTTTTAAGCTGTAGTGTGTTGACCTCAGTTTGTTGGCTGCTTTTTTCCCATGTACCTGAGGGTATCACTGCTTATGTTGGCGGGCTGACAACGTTGCAGATCTACGCGATTATTTTGTTCATCGTACCGCTTTTTGGTTTATTAGGTATCCATCCACTGATTATCTTTAGTATCGCATGGTCGATATTTTCTGATTATCTTACGGGGGGGATGGTTGATTATCAGATATGGATTTGCTTATTTATTGCAACTCAGCTTATTTCTCCCGTATCGATCAATGCTATTTTCGCCGCAAACAGTCTGAATGTATCACCCAGTAACACCAGTTTTAAAATGCACTACGGTTATGTTCTATCGTTTAATCTCTTTGCACTTGTTTATCTTGGTGCAATGTCAAAAATCATCTAATAAAAGGAGTTCATATGCCCTACGTAAATATTAAAATTACTAATGAAGGTGCTACCGATCAGCAAAAGAAAAAATTAATGGAGGGAGTGACACAACTATTGGTTGATGTCCTGAATAAAAACCCCAGCACAACCATCGTGGTCATTGATGAAGTGGTGACTGATAACTGGGGAATTGGTGGCGTGCCAGTGACGGAGTTACGTAAAAAAAGCAAGTAGAGTTATTTAAAAAGTAAGGAGCCTGCCTCCTTACTTTTGCCCATAGATTATCAGTATAAAAGAGCCTGCAATATTATTTATTGTTGGATATGCATTTCATATCTTATAAGTAGACTGCTCAAACTACCGTATTAAGGACGTTATCTATGCACGCCTATCATCATATTCGACTGGGGAAGACTTCAGCGAAAGTCAAAAATAGTTTTGATGAATTACTACCCGATCCATGGCTTAAGGCTGAAGATGGTATTTTTCGGTTCAGAAGTTACATGCAGGCCAGGGCCGGACGTGAAAAGTATTTTGATCTGTGCGCAGTGGGTGAGTTTTTTCAAGCGGAAAAACTGAACAATTACGCTGGCGGTATTGCAAGAAAATACCCAGAAATAAAACAAGACGTTGCTGAAGAAGTGATGAATCTGGTGTTTCGAAAGCTTTTACCATTGCTTCCAGACACGACTTACAATATTGGCATTCATCAAATAAGAATAACGACAGATGACCGAAGGCCTGGATATCCCGCTCCAGAGGGTATTCATAAAGATGGTTTTAAGTACATTGCAATCTATTGCAGCGAAATTGAGAATGTGACTGGTGGAGAAACCACGCTTATTCCTAATCATGATGGGGGCAGTGATGCCTCTACGTTCAAACTGCATGCGGGCGATGCAGTAATATTCAATGATGTGAATTATCAGCATTATACCGCGGCAGTGGTTCCTTTGTTGCCAGGAAAAGGTTATCGGGATGTATTTGTCATTACATTTGATATTGAATGAGAAAAACAATGAATATCTTGCTGTGTCCACCAAAAATTATTTTTCAGCACTCACGTGAAGAGTGGCAGTCATTGCAATCAGAGGCCCCGGTTCTGATTGCAACGTGCGCAAGCCAGATCGATAATATTCTTGATCATATGGGGGCAGGTTTTTCTTTCCTTTTTTATGAAAACTTTAATGATAATCCCTTCGTGGAAATGGATATTTACCACTACGCCCAGGACAATAAAGCAACGGGTATCTTTTACCTCGCCGAAATCGATGTTCTGAGGGCCGCGCGAATCAGCGATCGTCTGGGTTTGACACACGACCGTGAAAAAAAGGCCATGTTCTTCCGTGATAAATTTATGATGAAATCGCTTGTTCAGTCTCATCAGTTACCGGTTCCTGCTATGGCACGCGTCGACAGTGCGACTGCGATGGCGCGATTCATTGCCGAACAGGGATATCCCTGCGTCATCAAACCTAATGATGGGCGTGGATCACAGGGCGTGGTGGTTCTTAAAAATGAAGGCCAGCTTTATAAATATCTGGCGCAGGTTAAGCCGCCAGAGTATCACAATCTGCTCATTGAAAAATTTATCGAAGGCGAAGCTTATCAAATTAATGCGTTGTATTTAAAAGGAAAGGCGATATTTGTTTCTGCATCTCGTGCAACCGTCTCCTGCCTGGATTTTCTATCCGGGAAAACATTAGGTCTGGTTATGGAAGATGACACGCCGCTGCATCGTAAACTGATTGCCTACACCAAATATCTTGCTGAAGAGGTTTTTCCAACGGAAGAAAACGCATTGCTTCACCTTGAGGTTTTTGTTGATAAAGATAACAACATTATTTTTGGCGAGCTTGCTTGCCGATTAGGTGGCTGCTTTGTCAATGAAGAATTAGGGGCCGCTTTTGGTCTTGATCCTCGAATGACCTGGCTTAAAGCCAGTTTATGCGAAATCTATCCGCAGGATTTATCGCAAAGACAACCCGTTTTACGGGTTGGCCAATTAAATGTGCCGCCTGCACAGGGCACGCTCCTCTCTATTGCGGAAAAATGTCCATTGCCTTTTGTGGTTAAATATCGGGCAACAGGTGTCGTCGGCCGCCAATATGACGCGATGAAATTAACAAATGGCGAGATCGTGAGTGCTATTGTTCAAGCGGAGTCCAGCCGGGAAATACACGAACGTCTTGATGCATTGACCCAATGGGTTGCTGAAAATACCCTTTGGGTTAACGAAACCGTTCACTGAGTATTTAACACTCACGGTAGCCAGGAGAAAGGTGTATGAAATTATTGTTAGGTTTTGCTCTTTGTATCCTGGCTGGGTTGGGTTTTACCTATTGCAACGTTCCGTTAGGTATGATGTTTGGCCCACTTATTACCGTGCTGGTGTTAAAACGTACCGGTCTTTCTGTGCCAGTACTGCCGGGCAGCCTGACGGTGATTCAACTCTCTCTTGGTACGTCAATTGGTCTTTTATTTCGCGATTTTTCTTTTGGGGCGCAAGGAAATATCGCATTTTTACTGGTGTTGTTATTAGTATGCTTATCCCTGCAATTCACCGCATGCTACTTGTGGTGTATTCACCGATTACGCTGGAGTAAGGAAGAGGCGTTATTGGGCGCCGTTCCGGGGGCAATGGCAGCGGTATTAGCGCTAGCGTCCCATGTTAAAACGCCGCCGCAAAAAATTATCATTTCGCACTCGCTACGGCTCATCACATTGACCTTATTTGCCGGATATATTACCGGCGGTGCGCAAACCCATATGGCCATGCCGCCTGTATTGTTTGCAACGACTAATGTGCTCTGGCTATTGGGTATTGTCTTTGCGGGCTATGTGTTGGGCAAATGCCTTGAACGCTTCCACTTTCCTGCGCCCTTTATGATCACGTCGTTGCTTTGTGCAGCACTCCTGCACCCTTTGTCATCTCAGACTGTGTTTTTTCCCGATATTTTCAATCAGTTCAGTATGATCCTGATGGGCATATTACTGGGGCATCATTTTATTGCGTTTACGTTGACTGCATTTTTGCGTCATCTTTGGTCTTCAATACAGCTCATTGCTATTGGACTGGGTGTGACGGTCATGATGGCATTTACAGCGGCGCATCTTCTGGATTATCCATTTTATGTATTGATGCTCTCCTGGGTTCCCGGGAGCGTGGAATCAATGTCCTTTGCGGCACTGGCGCTTAACGCGAATGCGAGTTTTGTGATGGCAAGCCATATTATACGCATGTTGCTCATCCAAACGATCCCTGCAATAGTTATCTACCGCAAAAGAGAGGTTATAGAAGGTAATAGCGCTAAAACCAGTAAGCCGACGAGGCCGCTGTAGGGGGTTATGACCTCCGTTATGAGCATAACGTTCGTTGCGAATTTTATACAGCTCATCATGAACAGCCCGTAGGTGGACAGGGAGATCATTCCGCGGGAGAACGCAAGTGCCATTGCTTTTGGCGAACAAACGTGCGTAGCTGACCACAAAAGCGGTTGTTAACATCTCCTGTTCCATCATCGATTCAGTAGTGATTTCAAACTTGGTCGTACGAAGCCGACGATAAATGTAACTAAGGCTTGTTGTAGTAGGTATTACCTTTATAAGTCTAATCAGACTTTCAATCTCTTTATCGCAACCGCTAATAATCTCCGCCCCTTTCTTCATTATTTGTTCAAAAGGCGCTCTTAGATTAGCTGGTAATTTGCTAAAAAATTCTTCAGAGACGCTGTAATAGTCGTTGCCTTCAAAAATAGGAGGTGGTGACATAGCCATCTGGGTAAACCCTGTGTTGAGAAATTGCACCATTTTCAAACTAACTGGCGGTGTAAGTATTCCTGCAAAACGAATCATTCACTTTTATAGAGCTTCCGACTGACTGCTTTTGTGCTTACGAGACTAACTTCCGCTCCTCGCCCACTACGGACATTCGCTCAGTTAGCTTATCCGATCAGTACCAGAAACAGACGAGCTTGTTCTTACAGAACTTAAACGCGGGTCAGAACATGTCCCATCACGTCAACAAAGCATCTGTCGATGCTCAGCTAGTGGAGATGCAGGAATACCACAAAATCAACAAATGTTTAAAATAATAACTTTGTTTAATTTAAAATAAAGTCATGTTACCGTGCTACTACACTTTCTTTAGGGCAAATCTGACACATGTCTATCGTACGCTACCCCTCGACCAAGCCTTTTCCCTTTTCAGACGCCGTGCAGGTGAACGGGTTTGTTTTTCTTTCAGGCCATGTCGCCATGAGCCCCGAAGGTGAACCGTTGTATGGATCTGTCACCCAGCAGACCCGGCATATCATGCACGCCATCCGGGAAACTCTGGCGCGGGCGCATACGACGCTGAACCACATTGTGAAAGTCCAGGTTTGGTTAAGCAGCATGGAGCACTTTAGCGAATTCAATGTTGCTTACAGCGCGTTCTTCCCGGAAGGTTTCCCCGCAAGGAGCGTCGTCACCAGCCACCTTGCATTTGATTTAGACGTCGAAATAGAAGTCTAGGCCGTTGTCTGATGGAGAGAGCAAAATGAAAGACGAACGTGAACGTTTAATCACTATTTTGACGGCTTCGCTTGAGGCATTGAGAACCACGCTTCCCTTAAACACAGAAGCGGTTCTGCATGACCTTACCCGCCCCGAATCGTCCGTGATAAACATCATTAATGGACACGTCAGCGGCAGGAAACCCGGTGATGCGCTGTTGTCCGGCCCGGAAAATGACACGGGATTTTTAGGTTTACTGGATGCTTCGCAGCGTGTTCCCAGTCAGGTATTCAGTGGATATACCACCACCACTCTCTCTGGCACCACGTTGAATAGCGCATCGACGATTTATTACAGCAAGGACGGCGTGCCGTTAGTGGCTTTTTGCATTAACGTCGATATGGATGTGGTATCAAAACTCAAACGCGACCTGGACTATTTACTCCATCCGGCCGCCGCGGCTGAAACGCCGGAAAATCCGCTAGGTGATATTCAGGATAAATCTCTGGATGACGTTATTTCGAAATTCAGACCCACGGGTTCAGAAAATAAAATTGATTTCAGAAAACGGGTTATTTCTGAAATACATGCTCAGGGCTTTTTCAAGATTAAAGGCAGCGTTAATCATGTCGCTAAAGCGCTGGGCGTCACCCGATACACCGTTTACAACTATCTGGATAAATTAAATGACAAAGTCTGACACCACAGTAATTCCTTTTTATCAGGTTGATGCTTTCACCTCTCAACCTTTTGGCGGCAACCCGGCGGGCGTTTGTCCGTTAACTGCGTGGCTGCCTGACGCTGTTCTGCAAGCCATCGCCACGGAGAATAATCTTTCTGAAACCGCGTTTTTTGTGCCGTTCGAGGAGGGTTATCAACTGCGCTGGTGTACGCCTGCGGTTGAAGTGGATTTGTGCGGTCATGCCACTCTCGCTGCATCCTGGGTGCTGTTCAACAAGCTTGGCTACCAACAAGAAACTATCAGCTTCCACACCCGCAGCGGCCTGTTGACGGTGAGTAAGAACGGGGACGAACTCTGCATGGACTTCCCGGCTAAATCGGCCATAAAGATTGATACTCCTGATGGGCTGCTGGCAGCCCTCGGCATTACCGACGGTGTTATCGGGGTGTGGAAATCGGACGATCTGATTGTACTGGTCGATGACAAAACCATCATCGACGGGCTTAATCCTGACTTCAACAAGCTGGCGGTATTCGACACCCGCGGCGTGATCGTGACCGCCGCTGATAACCAGTTTGATTTTGTGTCCCGTTGGTTCGGCCCGCAGGTCGGCGTGAACGAAGATCCCGTCACCGGGTCGGCACACACTTTCCTCGCCCCGTTCTGGGCGGCGCGTACGGGTAAAAATGTCCTGACCGCTCAACAAGGCGGGAAGCGTAAAGGGGCGTTGCGCTGCGTGGTTCGGGATGACGGGCGCGTGGAATTGCATGGCTTCGCTCGTATGACCATCGAAGGAATATTCCAGTTGTAATGACGATGTATGACCGGAACGGTAACCAGGCATATAATGACCACGCCTTCCAAAGCATGATGTTTATATAAAATAAGAGTTAATAATGACAGCAAACACCAGACTTTCATTGCCAGAGACAATGGCTCTTGGCGGGATGACCCTTGCGCTTTTTTTGGGTGCAGGCAATATTATATTCCCGCCGCTGGTCGGCATGCAGGCTGGCGCAAACGCCTTTAATGCAGGCTTTGGCTTTATCATCACAGCGGTTCTGTTCCCGGCGCTGGCGATTATTTCCCTTGCCATTAATGGCGGTGATATCGCGGAATTAACGAAACCCTTAGGCAAATGGCCGAGCCTGATTTTTATTGGCATTTGCTTTTTAACGCTGGGGGTTTTATTTGGTACGCCACGCACCGCGACGATTAGCTACGAGGTCATCACCGATGGCGCAGCTAGTTCCCTGATGCAGAAGATTATATTTTCCGCCGCGTTCTTTGGCCTTGCTGGCGCGACGCTGGCTAAACCCGGAAAACTGCTGGAAATCGTCGGTTTCTTCCTTTCGCCCATTAAAATTAGTGCCCTGATTTTTATCGGCATATGTGCCTGGTTACATCCGATTGGTGACCTCACGACCGCCACAACCGCGTATCAAACTCGCGCATTCGATACAGGGTTTGTCAACGGTTATCAGACCCTGGATGTGATCAGTGCGCTGTGCTTTGGCGCCATTATCACCCACACGCTTAAGCAGCGCGGGATCCACCATCCGCGGGGCATCTTCACCCATTCCACCGCCGCAGCCTTTATCGCCGCTGCAGGTCTGAACGTGATTTATATCTGCTATCTGTCGATGGGGTCCCACAGCCCGGTGCGGGGCGCAACGAACGGTATGCAGGTGATGAGCGCCTATGTCGAGACTGTTTTTGGCGTTTATGGCCGGGTGTTGTTGGCGGCGATCATTACCCTCGCCTGTCTGGTCACGGCCATTGGTCTGACGACCGGAACGGCGCGCTATTTCAACCAGACGACCGGTGCGTCTTATGGGCTGCTGGTGACGCTCTCCCTGATGGTGTCAGCAGCACTTGCCGTGCTGGGACTGAATTCCCTCACCGCAATGGCGGTTCCCGTGCTGTGCGCCATTTACCCGGCTGCGCTGGTCGTGATCGCGCTGGGCATCGTTAGAAAATGGACAGAAGTGCCGACGAATCTGTATCAGTTGCTTTTCTATAGCGCCCTGGCAGTGGGAATAATGAGCTTGTTTGTAAAATCCTGAATGAACAGCCGCAAGTTCGGAAGATGTCTTTTCATTTTCGCTCAAAGCAGACCAGGCAATCAGTTGGCCTGTCTGCTTCGAGCCAGAAGCTAACATCGATAAAAAATAACTTAATGGTCGAGCTCCACCAACTTCAGACCTTAGATTGCGTATTCAAAGTTTGAGGGTAAGACAGTCACAACGGACATGTAGACTTAACAGGCCGTATATATTACAAATTTAAGATCATTTTTCTCTCATAAAGTAAGGGCCTCTCCCATGTCTTTAATCATACGACAAGCAACATCAGCCGATTCGGGATTACTAAATGAGCTTGGCTACCGCTTCTATACTGCGCACTTTAAGCATATGTGGAAGTCAGAATCAGAATTTGATAATTATTTGGAGGGTGAATATTCACTTCCCGTTATTGAGCAGAGTATTAATGATAAAAACATTAGCTGGTATATAGTTGAAATCGAGCAGCCGATTGGTTTTGTGAAGCTGACATGGCAAGCAACTATCCCGAATACAGACATCAGCGGTGTTTTACTTAATAAACTCTACCTTGCCCCAACCAAAACGAATCAGCATTACGGTCAACTAATGTTTAATAAAGTCATAGATCTTGCCCGAAGTCAGGGGAAAAAATATTTATGGCTGGAGGTTCTTGAACAAAATGAACGTGCTCAAAAATTCTATAAAAAGCAGGGAATGAAACACATCAGCGACATCATTTTCGAAACAAATTCACAGAGGAGCATACTCAAGTTAATGGGGATGTGTATATAAGGCCCGCTCCTCGCTCAGATCAGTTACCCTGACACGTGTGCAGCCTGGCCTTCATTCATAAATTCTCAGTGTATCGATAACTGCTCGCAGAGCGGGAGACACATTGCGGTGCGGATAATAGAGAAATGAGCCTTCCAGGCGTTGACTGTAGCGTTGTAAAACTCTGATGAGCGAACCCTCTTCTAAATCATCGGACACCAGTTCTTCCGGAACATAAGCCAGCCCCAGCCCCAGTCTGGCGGCTTTGGCTTCCATATAACTGTCAGCAAAAGCCCATTGTCCCTGCGGCTGATGAGTTATTTTTTTACCATCCTGTTGAAGCTCCCATGTATAGAGGCTTCCATCGCCAAATTGATAAGCGATGCAGGGATGAACCGCCAAATCTGCCGGGACTTGTGGAAAGCCATAGCGGCGAAAGTGTTCTGGCGTACCAACAATGGCCATCTCCATGTCGGGGGAAATACGGACCGCTATCATGCCACCGCCAACTTCCGGTCCGAGACGTACACCGGCATCGAATCTTTCCGCAATAATATCGACAAACCGACTTTCGCTGATGAGTTCCAGTCGGATGTCAGGATAGCGTTGCTTAAACACCGCAAGCTTTGGCAGGAGCAGTTTATCAATAGCGTGCTGACTGGCATTAATCCGTACCGTACCTGACGGGGACTGGCGATAATGGGCCAGCGTGGCAAGCCCCATATCTAAAGCGTCGAATCCTGACTCAATGGTCCGGTAGAGTTGTTCGCCGGCATGGGTGAGCGATAGCCTACGCGTAGTGCGAGCCAGAAGCTGAACGCCCAGTCTTTCTTCAAGTTCGCGTAAAGAACGGCTTATACCTGATTGTGCCAGGCCGAGTCGTTGCGCCGCAGCGGTAAAACTCCCTTCCCGCACCACCTGCATGAACAGGTATAAATCATTATAGTTTTCCCGTTTCGCCATCACGTTTCCCTCGCTATCGCATCACCATTTAGAACAATATGGTATTAATTCTAGCAATTTTACCCCTCTAATAAGCACTATTACTGCTCACTATAATGCTCACATTGCAACAAAGCACAGCAGTGTTGTCCGTATGAAACCTGTATCTATCACGTTATATGAGGGGATTTTGATGACTGCCTTCACCAAAAAACTGACAGCCGCGATACCAGCCATGCTGCTCTGCGCATCATTAAGTGGAGTTACAACGATGAGTTATGCCAATACAACCAATCCGAACGCGCCAGTTTCAATGGTCGAGACATGGGATAAAACCTTCGCTAAAAGTACGAAAGTTAATCACCGTAAAGTGACCTTTCAGAACCGCTTCGGGATCACCCTGGTCGGTGATCTCTACATTCCAAAGGATCGCGGCGAGCGCAAACTGGCTGCCATTGCCATCAGCGGGCCTTTCGGCGCGGTGAAAGAGCAGTCCAGCGGTCTGTATGCGCAGACGTTGGCTGAGCAGGGATTTGTTACCTTGGCTTTTGACCCTTCATATACGGGGGAAAGCGGTGGCTATCCACGTAACGTTGCCTCTCCGGATATCAACACCGAGGATTTCAGCGCGGCTGTTGATTTCCTTGGCCTGCAAAATGAGGTTGATCGAAATCGTATCGGATTACTGGGTATCTGCGGATGGGGCGGGATGGCCTTAAACGACGCCGCGATGGATACCCGCGTGAAAGCGGTGGCGACCAGCGTGATGTATGACATGAGCCGTGCGATGGGGCATGGCGTAGGTGATGGTAAAGACCGTTATACCACTGCGGATCGTCGCGCCGTATTACAGTATCTGAACGCACAGCGCTGGGAAGATGCGAAGAACGGAGCTTTCGCGCCCGGCGGGCATGACATTTATGTTGATGAAAAGGGGAACGTCAGTACGTCGAAACGTATTCTGCCAGAAACGTTACCCGCAAATCCCAATCCGGTTCTGAAAGAATTCTTTGATTATTATCGCATGCCGCGTGGTTTCCATGCGCGTTCGGTCAACTCAACTGGGGCCTGGAATGCGACGATGCCGCTGTCATTTATGAATATGCCGCTGCTGAGCTACGCCAATGAAGTCACTATCCCCACGCTTATCGTGACCGGCGAAAAAGCCCATTCACGCTATTTTGCTGAAGATGCCTTTAGGGCGATCGGCAGCAATAAGAAAGAGCTGGTGATTGTCCCGGGGGCAAATCATGTTGATCTGTACGACAACGTTGCGGGTAAGATTCCGTTTGCTAAATTTGAGCAGTTTTTCAATACCAACCTAAGATAACCGCCCCAAGCCGCCTGATATTTGCAGGCGGCTGTAAATCGCCTGCAGATCATTTTCATCCATGTTTTGACGTGATTTCCTGAATGACGTCTGTCCGGACTGCGCCTGAACCTGGCCGATTCGATATTAAGAGATCTGATAATGTCCACAGTAAGACTAAAACCGCATTACGAAAAAAAGCATGCGCATTGGGGGGGCGTGTTTGCCATGACGCTGTGCGTGTTTGTGGTGATCGCTTCCGAGTTTATGCCGGTCAGCCTGCTTACGCTTATTGCCAGTGATTTACACATTACCGAAGGCCTAGCTGGCCAGGGAATTGCAATCTCTGGCGCGCTGGCGGTCATTACCAGCCTGACTATCTCCCATATTGCCGGAGATCTGAACCGAAAACATCTCCTGCAGGGGCTGACGGTTTTAATGGCCATATCGGGGATAGTCGTCGCCCTGGCACCCAGCTACCCGGTTTATATCCTGGGGAGGGCCCTGCTTGGGGTGGTCATTGGTGGATTCTGGTCCATGTCTGCTGCAACCGCCATTCGGCTCGTTCCGCAGCATCAGGTTCCCCGCGCGCTGGCGATTTTTAACGGTGGGAACGCGCTGGCTACCGTTGTAGCGGCACCGCTTGGCAGCTATCTGGGGACGACCGTGGGCTGGCGAGGGGCTTTTTTATGCCTCGTTCCCCTGGCTATAGCCGCATTCATCTGGCAGTGGGTCAGCCTGCCATCGATGGAAAGCGATAAAAAACAAAAATCCCAGAGATCTATGCATCGTCTGTTCCGCATCACCATTGTCCCTGCGGGACTTCTGGCCTGCGGATTCTTCTTCATGGGGCAATTTGCCTTATTTACCTACGTGCGCCCCTTTCTTGAGACCGTAACCCGCGTAGGCCCTTCTGGTCTCTCTCTGATTTTGCTCGCAATAGGCGTGGCTGGTTTTGTCGGCACACTGGCCGTATCAATATTCCTGAACACAAGTTTTTATCAGACTTTAATCATGATCCCCCTGCTTATGGCAGCAACTGCCGGGGCGTTACTACTGGTTGGACACAGCATCTGGGCTGTTGCCGTATTGCTCAGCCTGTGGGGACTACTAGCAACGGCTGCGCCAACGGGATGGTGGACATGGATAGCGCGGGCACTACCCGAAGATGCAGAGGCGGGTGGTGGCTTAATGGTTGCGGTGATCCAGCTATCAATTGCCCTGGGTTCAACGGCAGGTGGGTTGGTATTCGACACTCTGGGATGGCGCAGTACTTTTGGCTTGAGTGGTTTCTTACTTCTGGCGGCGGCAGCAATGACGATTGTCACATCCCGTCAAAACAGCAAAGCAAACTAGAACTATCCATTCATTTCTGGCGTGCTCTCTGTCATGGCATACGGCAGAGAGCCGAGTGTCCGCCCTCGCTGATCGCGGGCTTTTAGCCCAGTTATCTTCTATTTTTTCACCAAATATTTTCGCATCAGTGCATTTTGTAATGTCACTCCGCGACAGGCAGGAAACCCACGTTCCACAACATGAAAGCCGTGTCGTAGAAAGAACGCCTCCGCAGCCTTACTGACATTTGAAGTCAGTTCGCCAATTCCACGTTGTCTGGCTTCTTCATGAATGCGATTCATCAGTAGTGTCCCTACTCCCTGTCTCGGGTAGGTTCCCGAGACAAAGAAATGGTCAATGTACCCATTTGGCTGAACATCTGCATATCCAGCTATTTCACCATCCACTTCAACAACAAAGGGGCGTAATTCCTTCATATGATTGGCCCATTGTTCCGGGTCGATATCCGTTGGGGCCCACGCATCTATTTGTTCCTGTGTGTAGTAATGTGATGCGAGGGTATGTACAGAAGATAAAAAGACGCTGAATAACGAAATTTCATCTCCATTACTAAACCTTCTGATTTTCATAAGACCTCGTCAGGAGAGTGACTTGTAGAACAATACCATTTTTGGTGTAGCAGAGCGTCAGCACCTCGTGGTGAGTTTAATGGGTCAATGCAACGCTATTCTTAATCAAGGGAGATGCTCAGGCAACGCCGTTGAGTCAACATCAAACCATCGGCCTGTGGCGGTAATGTCGCTACGCCACGGGTAAGGCTTTTTCCAGTTGAGTATGTAATATTGACTTATTGTGTAAAAAGATTACTTTTCAGGACATGAAGAAGATACTCATTATTGTTCCCGATGGCGGTATGCTGTTTGAGTCCGCCGGTATTGCCGACATTCTGATGCAGGCCAACCGCCTGCATCCCAAAGGCGCTACGGAGACGTGTTACCAGGTTCAGTTAGCGACAACGCAACCGCATCAGGTGATCCATGGTCAGTCCGGCCTAAATCTACTGGCAGATCACCGCCTGCATGAGATAGATCCTCGCGAACCTCTCGATACCATCATCATCACTGGCAGAGGTCAAAACCCGCAGGAAGGGATTGCGGTGGTTGACTGGCTACGCCTTGCCGCTCCCCACGCCCGCCGCATTGCATCCATTTGCGGCGGCGCGATGCTGCTGGCAGAAACCGGGCTGCTGGACGGCAGACGAGCCACCACCCACTGGAAGCTACTGGAAACCATGCAGGCAGAATTCCCAAAGGTGCGCGTCGAAAGCGGTCCGCTCTATATCCAGGACGAACACATCTGGACATCAGGTGGCGTCAGTTCCGGCTTTGACCTGACGTTAGCGTTAGTTGAAGAGGATTACGGCTTCAGTCTGGCGCGCGACGTCGCTCAGGATTTCGTCATGTACCTGCGCCGTCCCGGGGGACAACTCCAGTTTAGCCGCTACAACCTTCAGCAGACCAGTACCCTGGGCCCGATTAACGGTCTGCTCGCCTGGCTGCTTGAGAACCTCACCGCCGATCTGAGTGTGGATAAACTGGCGGAAAAAGTCGCCATGAGCCCACGTAATTTCACCCGCGTGTTTACCCGAGAAACGGGCGTATCACCGGCACGCTACGTGGCCGAAGCCCGTCTGGCCGCTGCCCGACAGCGTCTGGAGCAGACCAACGAGACACTGGAGCGTATCGCCGAACAAACAGGATTTGGCAGCAGCATTAACCTGCGACGGCTGTTTGAAAAACAGCTTCACCTGACGCCTGGTGAATATCGCCAGCGCTTTCACTGTCGTAAAATGGCGTAAAGTGATCCTTTTTTGTCATTTACGCCAACTCGTGACCGGCCTAAATTGACTCCAGAGACAACAGATAAGGAGTTCATCATGGTAAAGGTCGGTATTAACGGTTTTGGCCGTATCGGACGTAACGTACTGCGTGCTGCACTGGGTAACCCGGAGATCCAGATCGTGGCAATCAACGATCTGACAGACAGTAAAACGCTGGCGCATCTGCTGAAATACGACTCGCTGCTCGGTAAACTCGACGCCGACGTCACCGCCGGTGAGGGGCAGTTGGTGGTTAACGGTAAATCCATCACCGTGTTCAGTGAACGCGATCCAGCCAACATCCCATGGCGTCAGCGTGAAGTCGATATTGTCATTGAAGCAACCGGCTTCTTCACTGAACGTGACAAGGCGGCGGTGCATATCCACAGCGGTGGCGCAAAACGAGTGATTATCTCCGCCCCTGGTAAGAACGATGATTTAACCATCGTGATGGGCGTTAACGATCACCTCTACTCTGCGGATAAACACTTTGTCGTCAGCAACGGTAGCTGCACCACTAACGGTCTGGCACCTGCCGCACAGGTTTTGCACCAACATTTCGGCATTAAGCATGGTTTGATGAATACCACCCACGCCTATACCAACAGCCAGGCGCTGCACGACCAGCCGGAAAAAGATCTTCGTGGTGCCCGCGCCGCTGCATTGTCGATTGTGCCCTACTCCAGCGGTGCCGCGAAGGCGCTTGGCAAAGTCATCCCGGAGCTGGATGGTCGCTTAACCGGTTACTCGCTGCGCGTACCGGTTCCGGTGGTGTCCATTGTCGACCTGACCGTAACGCTTGAGCGGGATGTTACAGCAGAGGAGGTCAATAATGCGTTTCGTGACGCCGCCGCGACAGGGCCACTGAAAGGGATCCTCGGCTACAGCGATGAACCGCTTGTCTCAAGCGATTACCAGGGTGACCCGCGCTCATCCATCATCGACGGCCTGTCAACGCTGGTGATTGGCGGCAATATGGTCAAAATTCTGGCGTGGTACGACAACGAATGGGGATTCTCTAATCGCCTCGTCGACCTGGCACTGCTAATGGCAAAGCACGAACGTTAATCCCCTGCTCTCACACTCTCTCTAAATCCACGCCAGGCGTGGATTTTTTTATATCTGTCACGTGTTTGTCGCAGTGACAATCGCGCACAACGTCACGCCCCCCATTTTTAGTCGTCACCTAACGATGCTGCTGGGGTGACGCGTTTAAAAAAATTAGCGATAACCCGACAAAATAATAAATCGGCATCACTTTAACGGTCAGTTTATTAATCAGACAGTTGCGACCATAATAAAATGAGTAATGCGATCTTATTTGAGGATTCCGGCATGATCACCTTTTATCAACTTACAGCCACCCGTCTGCATGGTGAGCCCGTCTCTATGGCCGACTATGCTGGCAAACTGGTTCTGGTGGTCAATACTGCCAGCCATTGTGGCTTCACGCCGCAATATGCAGGCCTCGAAGCGCTTTACAAGAAGTACGCCGCGCAGGGTCTGGTGGTGCTTGGTTTCCCCTGCAACCAGTTCGGTAATCAGGAGCCCGGCGGGGCCGACGAAATCTCGCAAACCTGTCACATCAACTACGGTGTGAGCTTCCCGATATTTGAGAAAGTGGAAGTCAACGGTGCGGCTACGCATCCGGTGTTTCGTTACCTGAAAAACGAATTACCCGGCGTGCTGGGTGGGCGTATCAAGTGGAATTTCACTAAGTTCCTGATCGGGCGTGACGGCAAACCGCTCAAGCGTTTTGCGCCGTTCACTACCCCTGAGAAAATAGAAACCGCGATCCTTGCTGCGCTTAAAGTCTGAGCGCACCTGTCATTCAAACCGTCCCCATTATGCCCCAGCGCACTGTCTGAATAAAAAACACGCTGCAAAATCAACAAAATATAATCAACTTGCTTAATTACTCTGCAATCGCGTGAGTTCAGGAAGAAAAATGCTATTTCCCTCTTGCCTCATTCGGTCTGTGCCGCTAATATTCGTCCCCGTTGTCACCTACAACGTTGCGTTCATAGCTCAGTTGGTTAGAGCACCACCTTGACATGGTGGGGGTCGTTGGTTCGAGTCCAATTGAACGCACCATCTTGCGTCCGTAGCTCAGTTGGTTAGAGCACCACCTTGACATGGTGGGGGTCGGTGGTTCGAGTCCACTCGGACGCACCAAATTATTTCTATGATTTGGTGCTATTTCCCTTCGCTACACCTCATAATTTCTTTTTAATGCCTCCTGTTCGTAACCTTAAGCTTAATCATTACTCCGTATGATGCTGGCACAAAGCGATGCGCCAAAGCCTTCTAAACTCTATGCTCAGCGCGTATCATTTATCCTCTTCGCAAACCCTTTTTCGCCAGAGATCGGATACCATGCCCTCTTCCATTCTTCTGTTTGCCGCGGGCAGTTTACGCCTGGCATTTGCCCCTTTAATAAGCCAGTTCTCGCGCCATAGTGGAATAGACGTGAAGGTGGAATATGGTCCGGCCGGTTTATTACGTGAGCGTATTGAAGCCGGTGAACCGTGTGCGCTCTTTGCCTCAGCCAATCGGGAGCACCCGCAACGCCTGCTGGCTTTGCAAAAAGCTGTCCTCACGCAAACCTTTAGCTGGAATCAACTGAGTCTGGTCAGCAACCGAAACGGCGCCTGGCTGGATTTGCTCCGCGACCCAACGCTACGAATAGGTACATCCACGCCCGTCTGCGATCCTTCCGGAGACTATACCTGGGCATTTTTCGACAATATGGATGTACTGGAGCCAGGACTCGGACAACAGCTTCGGGCGCGCGCCATCCCGCTGGTTGGTGGGCGTGATACGGTGAAAATCCCGTCTGGTGAACTGGCGAGCGCCTGGATCCTTCGCCAGGGACTGGCCGATCTGTTTATCGGCTACGCGCATTACGCGAATACGCTGCGCGCCCAACCCGACGTGCATTATGTAGCTATCCCTGATGAGCACAATATTCGCTGCGAATACCAACTGGCGGTGCTCGACGCATCCAACGAGGTGATGGCGCTGGTTAAATTCATGCTCTCCAACGGCGGTCAGGCGTTTCTTACCGCCGCCGGGTTCTTACCTCTTAACGACGAATAGTAAACAGCGGTGCGATAAACGGCGTCGGGTGGTTCTCTACACTGAGTTTTCGCAGCGGTAAGCCATAGGCCAGGAACAGATTCTCTTCCGTCACAATGCTGTCTGTTGGCCCTGCCCGCCATTTTCCTTCGGGGAGCAGCAGCAAAGTATGGGTGGCTATTTGTAACGCATGCAGCGGATCGTGGGTCGAAAAAAGAATGCTGCATCCCTGTAGATGGGCCAGATCGCTGATGAGCTGAAGCACCACCTGTTGATTGGCGAGATCCAGCGCGGAGCACGGCTCATCAAGCAGCAGCGTCTGACACTCCGTCACCAGCGCCCGGGCTATCATCACCAGTTGCTGTTGCCCCCCGGAAAGTGAGCTAAACGAGTGGGAAGCAAGCTGGGCAATATTTAACTGCTCCAGCGCCTGGGTCGCTCTTTGTTGATCCTGCTGGCTGGGTTGCGCAAAAAGCTTCACGTGCTGTGCCCGCCCCATCAGCACCACGTCGCTCACCGTATAAGGAAATGGCAGGTGGCAATGCTGCGCCACAATCCCTATCCCGCCGTCAATTTCAATGCTGCCGTCCAAAGCTGGCAGCGTGCCGGTTAGCGTATCGAGCAGCGTACTTTTACCCATGCCGTTACGTCCCAGCACAGCCCAGATCTCACCTTTCTGACAACTGAATGTAAGCGGCTCAAATAGCGGCACGCGATACCCATAGGTAAGCGTATTTACACGCAATGCGGCAGGTTTCATGATGTCCCCCGGCGGCTGGAGCGGATGAGTAAAAAAGCAAACAGCGGCGCGCCGAATAATGCGGTGATGATCCCAAGCGGTATCTCCGCGTGCATCAGGGTACGGGCAATATCATCCACCACAATCATAAAACCGCCTCCCATCCAGAAGGCGCACGGCAGCAGACGACGATGATCAACCCCCACCAGCAAACGCGCCAGATGCGGAATAACCAACCCAACCCAGGCGATACTGCCGCTGACCGCTACCTGAGCGGCGACTAAACAAGCGCAGCACAGCAAAACGCTGCGTCGCAGAGGAACTACCGCGACGCCTAGCGAACGGGCATCTTTATCATTGAGTGATAACAGGTTTATCCGCCAGCGTAGCTGGTACAAAACTGTCGCAGCGATACCGACTGGAATCGCCAACAGCAGAACTTTATGCCAGTTAGCCGTCGCAAAGCTGCCGAGCAGCCAGAACACGATATTGGGTAACGTTTCTTCGGTATCAGCCTGATACTGAATCAGGCTTACCAGCGCGGCAAAAAAACCACTCAAAATGATACCCGACAGGATCAGCACCAGCGTATTCTCCAGCCCCTGCAGCGCAGCAATGGCATACACCAGGACCAGCGCCGTCAGACCGAAGAAAAACGTTGAACCCATCATCAACCACGGCGACAGGCCGAGCAGAATAGCCAGCGTTCCGCCAAAAGCGGCCCCGGACGTCACGCCAATAATATGCGGGTCGACCAGCGGATTATGAAATACCCCTTGCAGCGTCGCGCCACATAACCCCAACGCCCCACCCGCCAGCAGCGCCATCAGAATTCGCGGTAGCCTGACCGTCCAGATAACCTGACCGGCAATCCCTTCAGCGTCGCTATAGTGCATCAGGTGATAAAAGACTTCGCTTAACGACAGCGGATATTGTCCGAGGCACAACGAACCAAGGCCCAGCAACAGGACCGTTGCGATTAAGAGTGGTTGCTGGGGTAAAATGTGGTTACTTAACTGCATCAGGCTGCCAGTTCACACCATAAAAACGCTGATAGTAGTCTTGCGCCTGCGCATCAACATCCACGTCTTTGTAGGCGTCCGGGTACAGTTTTTTGGCCATCCACAGCTCACCAATAGCTAACGCTTCAGGCATCGGATAGCCCCAGGCTTTGGCGTACTCAGGCATCAACCAGACGCGATGATTTTTCACCGCATCAATCCCCTGCCAGTTAGGATCGTTTTGGATCTCCGTTACCACCTGCGGGTAGCGATCCTGAACAAAAATTACCTGCGGGTTCCACGCCAATACCTGTTCCAGCGCAACCTGACGGGCGCCTTTCACACTGGCAGCCGCCACGTTTAGCCCACCCGCGTGCTGCATCATGAGTCCCGTGTACTTCCCGGAGCCGTAAGTCATCAGGTCGGGGTTAGCCATATAAATACGGACTTTTTGCGCATCCGGGATTTTTGCGACCGGCGCATTGAATTTTGCCCGCGCCGCAAAAACGTAGTCGATCAACGTCTCAGCTTGCGGTTTGCGCCCCACGACGTCCGCAATCAGGCGAATCCCCTGCTTTAACCCTTCGTTGTAGACCTGCTCTTCATCGGCCATGGTCGGGTTCATTTTATTCTGTTGCCCGGCTGCATCCTTGCGCAATGAGATTGCCACGACCGGAATACCGGCGTTCTGAATCTGCTGGATCATCTCCGCAGGCGCATAGTTGGCGACAAAAACCACCTGTGGATGAATCGCCAGTAGGCTTTCAATATTCACGCTGGTGAGATCGCCTGGCGTCGGCAATGTGGCAATTGTCGGCATAAAGCGCGCAAACTCAGGCCCGAGCTGTTTTTTCCAGCTCGACATCACGCCAATAATGTCCTGCTGAGCATTAAGCTGGACCAGAATATTCAGCGTCTGGTGTTGCAGCACGACCACTTTGTCGACGTGGTCCGGAATCGTGACCTGACGACCAAGCTGGTCGGTGATCGTACGGTCGGCCTGGGCAGAAAACGCAAACAACATGCTGGCGCATACCAGCACAAAAGAGCGGAAAGTTAACATGGGATACCATCTGGATAGCGGAGTAAAAACGATGTGTATTAAATTATATAACGATATAACAGGCAACCCATTCGCGATAAATACCGCACGACACACGAGGAAGATCAATTTATGCCGACAAAAAAGCCGACGGTGATGACCACCGTCGGCTGTGGGTAACACTATGACTAACGGATTATTTGGTTGCCGCTTTAATGATATCGAGCGCTTTGGCGAACTGATCCTGCGGGATCGTCAGCGGATAAAGGAAACGAATAACGTTGCCATACTGACCGCAGGTCAGCAGCAGTAATCCTTGCTCAAGGGCTTTCTTCTGCACGCGTTGTGCGGCGGCTGCGTTGGGTTCTCCCGTCGCTGCATCACAGAATTCAGCGGCGATCATAGAGCCTAAGCCGCGCACTTCGGCCAGTTCAGGACACCCGGTTTGCGCGTCAGTCAGAGTGGCGCGCAGTTGTTCGCCAAGAGCTGCCGCACGCTGGCACAGCTGTTCATCACGAATGATATCCAGCACCGCATGAGCTGCCGCAATTGACAGCGGGTTTCCGGCGTAGGTTCCGCCCAGACCACCCGGCGCAGGCGCATCCATAATTTCAGCTTTGCCCACGACGCCAGACAGCGGCATGCCGCCTGCAAGGCTTTTTGCCATAGTCATCAGGTCAGCTTTGTCAGCGTAGTGGTCCATCGCAAACAACTGGCCCGTACGGGCAAACCCGCTTTGCACCTCATCGGCGATCATCACGATGCCATGCTCGTCGCAAATACGGCGGATGGCAGCCACAAACTCCGGCGGCGCCACCACGAAGCCCCCTTCACCCTGGACGGGTTCGAAAATGATCGCCGCGACCTGGGTGGGATCGATATCGGCTTTAAACAGGCGTTCAATCGCTTTGATGGAGTCCGCCGTAGAAATCCCCTGCAACTCGCAAGGATACGGTGCGTGGTAAACCGAGCCAGGGAACGGGCCGAACCCTTTTTTATACGGCGCCACCTTGCCGGTTAACGCCATCGTCATGTAGGTACGCCCATGAAAACCGCCGCCAAAAGCAATAACGCCAGGACGGCCGGTATGTGCGCGCGCAATTTTCACCGCATTTTCGACCGCTTCAGCCCCGGTAGTGAAGAATGTGGTTTTGCGCTTGCCGTCGATTGGCGCAACGGCGTTGATTTTCTCAGCCAAAGACACATAGCTTTCGTACGGGACAATCTGATAAGCCGTATGGGTAAAAGCCTGCAGTTGCGCTTCGACTGCCTGCACCAGGCGAGGATGACGGTGTCCGGTGTTCAGCACGGCAATCCCGGCGGCAAAATCAATGTACTGATTGCCTTCGATATCGGTAATTGTGCTGTTTTCTGCTGACTGGGCATAAAAATCACACATTACACCCACGCCACGCGGGGTGGCATCCAGACGACGTTGTTGCAGGTTTTTATTGTTCATTCTCTACACCTTGTCCATTAATACATTTAGGTTGAATTACCCTTTAAATTTAGACTCCATCTGGTACTTTAATCGAGAGCCAAATCGTTTTATTTTAAGGATCCAAATGCGTTCACTTGCCGGAGATGTGATCAAGCAGGCATTTAGCCAGCAGACCGATGAAAAGCTGCATCGTCGCCTGTATGCCGCCATCTGCAGTTGCATCCTCGAAGGTAGCCTGAAACCGGCTACCCGAATGCCTCCGTCGCGTGACCTGGCAGGCGAACTGACGCTATCGCGCAATACCGTCCTGCGGGTTTACGAGCAATTGCAGGCCGAAGGTTATATTTCCGCGCGCACCAGCAGCGGCACATTTGTCACCGACAGCGTGCTGGACAATCTTGACCTGCGTCCCCACAAAGAGCCCGTTGCCGCCACACTGGAGGATCACACCCGCTTATCTGCCCGCTGCCTTGAGCTGCTGGGCCATGCCAGCGCCAACCCTCGTCAATGGGGCGCATTTATTCCAGGCGTGCCTGATGTGGAGCATTTCCCTCACCGGGTGCTCAAAAAAATTCAGGATCGGCTGGCGAGGCGCTTGCGCCCGGAGTTTCTCACGTACGATGCCGCAGGCGGCGTGACTGAGCTGAAAGAAGCGCTGGCAGACTATCTGCGCACCGCACGCGGGGTGCGGTGTTCACCGGCGCAAATTCTGATTACTGAAGGTATTCACCAGGCGCTGGATCTGGTGACCCGGACGCTATGCAACCCGGGGGATAACGCCTGGATTGAGGAGCCGGGCTACTGGGGAATCAAAAATATTCTGCGCATCAATGCGGTTACCTTTTCGGCGATCCCGGTTGATGAACAAGGTATGGTGCCGCCGGAGGCTGGCGAATCCGCGCCAAAGCTGATTTTTGTGACACCGTCACATCAATATCCGCTCGGTTCGGTAATGAGCCTCAACCGCCGTCGGGCACTTCTCTTTCGCGCACGTGAAACGCGAAGCTGGATAGTGGAAGATGACTACGACAGCGAATTTCGCTTTTCCGGCCAGCCAATTCCATCATTGCAGGGACTGGAAGAAGAGACGCCGGTCATCTATATCGGGACATTCAGTAAAACACTCTATCCCGCACTGCGGCTCGGGTATGTGGTACTGCCCAAACCGCTCGCCGCGCCGCTGAAGAAGGTTCATAACGACCTCTATCGTGGTGGACATTTGCTGATTCAGGCAGCGCTGGCGGAGTTTATCCGCGAGGGTTACTACGCGGCGCACATTCGTAAAATGCGCCAGTTGTACAGTCGTCGCCGCCAGACGTTGGTGGAGCTTATCAGTCGCCAGTTGGGCGAGCAGTATCTTGGCTCCTTCAGCAGCAACGCCGGGCTGCACATGATTCTACAGTTGCCCGTCGGGAGCGATGACGTTGTCATTGCCCAACAGGCGAATGCGCAAGGGCTGCTGGTGCGCCCGCTGTCTCGCTATTACGTGAATGAAGAGAAACGCAGCGGCCTGCTGCTGGGATTTGCCAGTATTGCAGAGCATGAAATGGCGTCGGCGTTTACCCGACTGGTGGGTATTATCAGAGTAAACGCCGTTTAAGCACTGCCGGATGGCACTGCAAGCACCTTGTCCATCCGACATGCTGTTTAATGTGACGCTTTTTTAATCCCTGCCAGGTCCTCCTGGCTTACTTCGCCGTTCCCTTCTCCCCAACTTTTACGCACGTAATTAATCACGTCGCGCATTTCGTTGTCGCTTAACATGCCACCGTAAGCCGGCATCTTAAAGGAGACGCTGCCACGCGTTGTCGGTGTTTCTGCGCCGTGGGCAATCACTCTGAATAGCGGCGTCGGGTCATCAACCATCACCAGCGGATTGTTGATCAAAGAAGGTGCGTTATCATCCGTACCTTTCCCCTCCAGACCGTGACAGGTGGAGCAGTAGCGGTTATAGGTCACTTTGCCCGCCTCGGGTGAATTCGACCAGGACACCGTAGTTGCCGCTGCGCGCACCGTTTCAGGCTTCACGCTTTTCAGGCTCAGCAAATATTGCGCGATCGCCGTGGCATCGTCATCGGTCAGGTACTGTGTACTCTGCGTAACGACTTCAGCCATCGAACCTGAAACCGCGGCATGCTTGCTTTTACCGGTCAGCAACAGCGATTTTAATTCCTGCTCAGACATTCCCGTGCCGCGCAGCGAAGGCGCATACCAGCCGTCGATCATCGCGCCGCTCAGGTACTCGGCATCAGCATTGGTATACGCTTTTTCGTTCATCGCCATGCCTCTCGGGGTATGGCAAGAACCGCAATGTCCGGGACCTTCCACCAGATAAGCGCCCCGTTTTACCAACGCAGCGTTGTCATCCGTTTTTGCACGTTCTACAGCCGTCACTGGCGCGTCGGTAAACAGCCAGTTCCAGATATGCAGCGGCCAGCGGGCGGAGAGTAGCCACGGAATGGCATTCTCTTTATTGGGCTGCGCAGAGGGGGTGACATCATGCATAAAATAGCGATACAACGCCTGTACATCGTCATCAGAAAGTTTTGCGTAAGAGGGATAAGGCATGGCCGGATAGAGCGGATGACCATCTTTAGCAATTCCCTGACGTACGGCCTTGTCAAAATCCTCGTATGAGTAATTACCAATACCCTGGGTCTTGTCTGGGGTAATGTTGGTCGAATAAATATCCCCTACCGGAGTAGGAAACTTTTTGCCACCCGCCATCGCCGCGCCCCCTTCGGTGGTATGACAGGCCACACAGTCAGAGATACGGGCGATATATTCGCCATTAGATTCCGCTGCACTCACAGAGGCGGTAAACAAACAGGCGGCAAGAACGGTTACATTACGCATAGATCACCCCATATCCTTGAGTTCATTAACCGCACGCCATGCCTGGTCGATGGCCGTATGGGCATAAGCGCCCCAGTCAGAATCGGAATTAGCGATGGCAATGCGACCAACTGGCTGACGCGCCCGCTCGATAATTTCTGGCATTTTATCCATATCATCGAACAACGCGTTGGCGTAATACGCATAGCCATGCGCCCAGCGGTTAACCGTAATGGCGGAGATATCGCGTTGATTATCAAAGCCCGTTGAGCCAAACATTTCCTGCAACTGGGAGCGAATCATCTCCTCATGCGTCGCAAATGTGGTCCCCAGTAAATACGCTCGCCCCAGACGGAACTGTTCTCTGGCCGACAGATTACTGCCCGGATAAGTAGGCACATAGACCATGTGAATGACCATCGGATCGTCCGGTGAGGCCGGGTGTTGATACCCGCCGATGCTGACCGGATAGTCGAGCTTAATCCGGCTGTATGGTGCCGCCGGAGAGTAAAATTCATGCACGCCAAGCTGTTTGAACGCCTGCCAGTTTTTGACCACCACGTTGGTGTACACCAGCGGTGCCTTCACGTTCAGTTTGAGATCCGCCTGCTGCTGTTCCGGCATCTCAGGCACCAGATACGGGATCATCATGTTATAGCCCGCCATGATGGTGTTTTTACCGCGCACGCGATGCATTTTGCCGTCACGCAGATAGGTCACCACCACGCCATCCTTTGTGTTGGCCGCATTAATCACCGTGCTATTCAGACGCAAGCGCGTGGTGTTTTCCGGCAGATCCAGCTTTTCGTAATGCAGTCTGGCCAGGACAGAGTCTTCCATCGTGTTACCCGGTAGCGCATCCGGCAGCATATACCTGACTAACAGTCGGGCCAGCCCGGCGTTACCGTCAGGGAAATGGTAAACATACGGCTCTTCGAGGTCTGCCAGCGACTCGCCGTCCAACGGCGGTATTCCCAGCGCCTCCATGCCGGGTAATGCGCACGCTCTGGCATCGCTACAGGAAATGCCTTCAATGCCGATGGCAAAGAAGTCATTAGAACGCTGCTGAAAATAGAGCAGCGCCATTTTGCTCAAACCAACTTTTGTGGCCAAAAATTCACTGTAGCTGTGGGTATCCAGCCATTCCATTTTCTCATCGACCGTCATGCCCGGAAGATAGTCGCCAGGATGGACGTGCAGGTCGATCAACGCCTTTCGGTCGTGCTCACTTAGCGGAAAATCATTGATAAAGTCTTCAATTTTACGGCCATTTAGCCTGTTCGGCGGGATATCATCAGATACCGCGCGCCCCGGATCGCCGCTGACGATTTTTGTCTCGCCAAAATTCTTTTTGTCGAAGAAAACACCGCGACTGAGCTGCCAGTCGGGGTAGAAGTTTACGTCAAAACTCTCTTTTAACCGCGTGACGCTGACGCCCACGGTTTCCATCAGTTTTTGCACCTCAGGGCTGAAATTGTGCGCGGGCGACTGGAATGCTTCGCTACCGCCATAGCCGAGTAATTTCTTACCTGAGCTCGTAAATTCGTTACGTTTGGCGTGTCCGCCAAAATCGTCATGGTTATCGAGGATCAGGATCCGGCTATTTTGCCCGGCAAGCTGGCGCCAGAAACAACCGGCAGCCAGCCCGCTAATACCGCCGCCCACAATCACCAGATCGTACTCTTCCTCAACGGGCAGAGCGTTTAAATCAAAATGTTTATGCTCGCGGCCTACTGCATGCGCCATTTCAAACGATCCAGGATGATTACCCCGCAGCCCCGTCAGCCCTGGCGGATAATAATTTCCATCTATAAATGCGTTTCCCTTTCCTGCCGCCCTGACCCATTCCAGCGGGGTAAGCCCCGCCGCAATAGTCACCGCGACGCCGTTGAGAAAATCACGTCTGGTAATTGCCATTAACTTTTTTCCTTATTGCTACACACTGCCCTAAATACGACACAAATAAGAGATGTCCCCCTTCATAGTAATAAAGGGGTATAGCCGACTATTTCCCTGGCTTTAACTCTTCATCCAGTTTTTTAGAATCATAATAATCACCCTGCCAGGTGATTTTACCTGCTTTAACATGAATATAGCTGACACCTTCAAATTTTATCGGATTATTTGTCGGCGGACTCCCTGCCCATTCACCACTATTTTTGCCAGAAAATTCCCAACGAAACGCCACGGTATCTTCGTCGTAAACGGGTTTGCCGACCATTTTCCAGCTCAGGTCTGGCACCGCCTTAATAAAGGCACCGATAACGTCTTTTTCAGCTTTTTCTCTGCCATTTATCGGTTCGCCAGCGGCGGCATCATAATAGACTGCGTCATCAGCAAGATATTGCGCGGCTCGCGAAGCATCGTGTGCATTCCAGGCCGCCATGTACTCTTTAACGGTATTCAGCGATGTGCTTTCTGCCAGGCTATAGCCCGAGAACATCACGAATGAAAGCACCGCTATGTTTAATGTTTTCATCGACATCCTCTCTATTCAGAAATGTCACACATGATATGTTTCACCCGAGTATATTCTTCGAGCGAATAGGATGAGAGATCTTTGCCATAACCCGATTTTTTGAACCCGCCGTGCGGCATTTCGGCGCACAGAGGAATGTGATTGTTAATCCACACGGTGCCAAAATCGAGGTCAATGCTGAAGCGCTGTGCGCGACCATGGTTACTGGTCCAGACGCTGGCGGCCAGACCATATTCCACATCATTCGCTTTGTGTAGACCCTCTTCATCAGTCGAAAACGGCTGAATAGTCATTACCGGTCCAAATACTTCATGCTGAATAGCTTCGTCATGTTGATGCAATCTGGAGACGATCGTCGGCTCAAAATAGAATCCCGGACCCGGCCCGGCACGCCCACCAGTTTCAATTTTTGCATGTGCCGGTAAACGCGCAATAAAGCCTTTCACCTGCTCCAGTTGGTTTTTACTGTTCAATGCGCCATATAGCGCAGCCTGATCCGCTGGCGGTCCAAATTTAATACTCTTCGTTTTCTGAACCAGCTTTTCCAGGAATTCAGCGTAGATGGATTGTTCGACCAGAATACGCGTAGCCGCCGTGCAATCCTGGCCGGCATTGAAGAAGCCTGCCGTGGTGATCGTCGCGATCGCCTTGTCCATATCTGCATCAGCAAACACCACCGCAGGCGCTTTCCCGCCCAATTCCAGATGCGCCTTGGTCAGGTTCGCCGCTGCCGAAGCCGCAACCTGTAGGCCCGCTCGGACCGAACCGGTAATCGAAACCAGTGAGGCCTTCGGGTTTGAAACCACCAGCGAACCGGTGCTGGCTTTACCTAATACGACGTTAAACGCCCCTCTTGGGAACAACGGCGCGGCCAGTTCAGCCAACAGCAGCGTGCTGACCGGCGTGGTGTCGCTGGGTTTTAATACGACCGTATTGCCTGCTGCCAGCGCTGGCGCAATCTTCCATACCGCCATCATGAACGGGTAGTTCCATGGCGTGACTTGTCCAACGATACCCAGCGGTTCACGGCGGATAGTCGAGGTAAACCCAGCGGAATATTCCCCTGCCGCTTTCCCTTCAAGACAGCGCGCCGCACCGGCAAAAAAGCGGATGGCATCGCAGGATGCCGCGATCTCTTCCTTCTCAATAAAATGGCGAAGCTGACCGGTCTCCTGACTCTGCGCGTTCACCAGCCGCTCAACGTTTCGTTCAATCTCATCTGCCAGTTGCAATAACGCCTTTTGCCGCTGTGCCGGCGTCGATTTTCGCCAGATGCTAAACGCCGCCTCCGCCGCCGAGTAGGCCTGCTCCACCTCTTCCGCATTGGCGTTGGGTGATAATGCGTACGTTTCGCCGTCGACCGGACTCACCAGTTCGAAGGTATCTTCGCTACGACCTGCTACATATTGCCCATTAATAAAATGCTTCAGGGTTTTCATGTCTGTCTCCTGCCCGTTAATACATAAAGAATCTTATGTAATATATATATTGTAAAAGATTTTCAAATGCGCAACATTGACACTATGATAAGCCTCGCATTTTTAACTTAATTTTTACATTTTCGGGATAAGGCTTTTCATCGTGAGCCGAGGCTTTATGCTCAGCTCATCATGAGGTTATCGGGACACACATCCGCTTGTGCAGTGACGTTGCGCATAGGCATGTAAAATAACTCGGCCATTCTTACCTTCCTTGCCTGACGGGCATGTGTTAAAAATGGTCGTTGTTTCAGGGAATTGAGTGCAGAAAAGATTATGATTACTCACGCGGTCATATTTGCGCCTATCGGGCAGGTCAGTCGTTCAGACCAGATAGTGCAGCGCCTGTCAAACGCCATTATCACGGGGTTGCTGGAGCCAAAAGAACAGCTCCCCAACGAAACTGATTTGGCAAAGATGATGGGTGTCTCACATATCACTATCAGAGAAGCGCTAAACACGCTTCGGGCTAATAATCTTATCCATACGGTTCGTGGTCGAAATGGCGGGAGCTTCGTTTGCGAAAATATTGATGGCAAAAACAGCGCCCTGCATCCGTTCAAAGCGATCAGTACGGATTATCTTTCTGACCTGGGCGAAATGCATTGCGCCATTATCAGCCATAGCGCAAGGCTGGCTTCCAGACGGATGACCGGCGCGGATATCGCCAAATTTCGCGAGTTTGTTGAGGTGCTCAACAAGGCAAACTCACCTGAGCTGATGACCCAGGCCGACATGCGCTGTCTACTGGCGATAGCTGCCAGTTCACATTCGGCGCGACTGGCCAATCAGGAGCTGCAGGTCCAGGCTGAATGGGCATCGCTGGTGGCGATACTTTATCGCGCAGACAACATTCATGCCGAAATTATTGCGCTTTACTCGGCACTGGCCGATGCGCTGGCAGCTCACAACGAGGCAGAATCCGTGCAGCTTGCCACACGGATCATCGACACGTTTACCTATTACCTTATTGAAAAAAAGCTGAAATATAACTCGAACTGACAATCAGTGAAGGCAGGACAGACAATGAGCTCTTCGACATCCTTAAGCGCATTAATTCGTAAGATTGATGATATTACCGCCTCTACCGTAGATTCTACCGTTGCGCTGGCGAGGAGCATCCATGAGGCGATTTCCGGGGTGCAAAAGGCCTCAGCAGAAGTTGTCCTCGATCCATCGGTGAGATCTACCGTTCAGCAACACATCAAGCGCACCCTCAGTAACAATCATTACTGTTCAGGGGCCGGGTTCGCCAGCCATATTGAGAGCACTGCCACCACAAAAGAGTATTGGCTGCTGGAATGGTGGTATAAGAAAGATAATGGTTTGAGTCAGGCGCACCTCGATTTAGATCAGGCCACCCAGCAACGCCTGGATTTCAGAACCTTCGAGTGGTTTAAGCACTCACCTCCGGCAGGAAAAGCCTATATCCACGGCCCCTACGTCGACTATATCTGCAATATTTCCTACACCCTGACCTCGGCAGTGCCGATCTACTACAACGATCAGTTTCTTGGCGTTGCCGCCGTCGATCTGCTGGTCAGTCAGATTGAGGCCGAACTGCTCTCCTGCGCTCATCCTGACTATGTCATTCTGACCAATCTGGAAAACAGAATTATCTTTTCCAGCTGGCCACGTTTTCGCGTGGGTGAATTACTCTCTCCCGCAAACAGTACCATTGTTTATCAGAGCGACTACTTTATCCTTTATCACTATCAAAACTAAGGGCCCGAAGGCCCTTAGTGTTTAGTTATCCTGCCCCATATTCAGCTTGTTAGCGTAGGCAATGGCGTCGTTTTCCGGTGCCGCAGAGCGACCAAACGGTCGGGTCAGGAACATATAGATAAGCCCGGAGCCAACGACAATCGCCAGGCCGAACAGTACCGTCCAACGGTCGATGAAATCGCTGCTGTCTGCCGGTTGCGCCAACAACCAGATCCCACACAATCCATAGGCTAGCGCCAGCACGTTCACAATCACGCCCCAACCGCCAATGGTCCACTCCCCAGCCGGTTTCCAGCCTTTCAGGCGCTGGCGCAGTGCGGCAAGCACAACCATCTGGAACGAGATATAAATACCGATGACGGCAAACGCGGTAATACGCGACAGATTGTCTGGCTGGAAATAGACCCAAACGCAAATGATGACTGGCAGCAGACAGCTAACAACCATCGCATTATCCGGAACGCCATTTTTAGAGATCTTTGACATCCACTCACTTCCCGGCAGCATTCTGTCACGGGAGAAAGAAAAGATAAGGCGGCTTAACGCAGCCTGCAGAGACAAAATGCACGACAGCATCGCCACAATCGCGACGATGATAAAGATAGTTGCGCCGGTTTCACCAAGTGCTTCATTTAGGATGGCCGGAATCGGGTCAGATGTTTTGCCATTCACGATACTGACCAGATTTGGTGAAGCCAGGAGGTATCCCATGACGGAAATAATCGCCGAAATCGCACCAAATACGATGCTCAAAATCATCGCAACCGGGATCTTTTTACTTGGATTCTGTACCTCTTCCGCAACGTTACCGCAGGCCTCAAAGCCAAAGAACATAAACAGCCCCATCAGCGCGGCAGACATAAATGCGGTGGAATAGCTGCCGTCATGCGCCAGCACGCCCATCGAATCAAAAATTACGGAGAATGGCTGCGAACGGTGGAATATCAGCAGATAAATTCCCAGCGCAATCACGCTAACGATTTCACACCAGAAGCCAATTTTTGCGACCCGAGCCAGATTTTTAGTCCCGGACATATTAACAGCCATCATCAAAAGCAGCAGCAGGACGGAAGTCGCCAACATAGTGGCTGGCGTCTGACCATAGTGGAAGAGCGACTCAACAAATGTTGAAGTATATTCCGCGATTGACGTAATGGTGACCACCAGTGCCCACAGGTAAATCCAGGCAGCGATCCACGCATATTTCTTGCCCCATAACCTTCTGGCCCACGGATAAAGCCCGCCGGTTATCGGATACTGGGAAGCCACCTCACCAAACACCAACGCCACTAAAAGTTGTCCACATGCGACGATTAAAATCCACCAGACTGCGGGCGGCCCCGCCAGCGTTACGGCCAGTGCAAACAGCGAATAGACGGCGGTAAGCGGCGAAAGGTAGGTAAAACCCAACGCAAAGTTTGAAATTAGACCGATCGAGCGATTGAACTGTTCTTTGCCATCTTTTTGAAAATTATCGTTTTTCTTATCAGGTGTCTGTTCCATATAGCTTTCTCTTTTGTGGAATAGTCGCAGGGTTGAACAATTAATGTATAAAAGATATTAAGTTATATGTATAGTGATTTTGTCGCTAATTTGTTAAAAATGATCGCGCATCACGTTAATGAAAAGGTGGGAGTAGAACAGTCGAGGGCACAAGCATTTTTCGGTATTTACGCTTCACGGTTCTTTAGCAATTGCGAACGGTTAGCCAATTGGCTGATAAACAGGCACCCCGAATTGAGTTCGACGCTAAGTAGCAAGAATCGCTGCTGTTAAGCAACATTTTTGCAATATAATAATGTGATGTTAAACGCTGAACCTGAGCAGGTGAATGATGGAAATTGATCTCGATAATCTGGTCTTTGATGGACTGGAAGAAGCGCAAGAGCGTAATGCTGAACGTCTGGAAGATGCAGACAAGAAAGCGCAGGACATTATTGCTGATAATGACTGCGGCGACGCCTGTAAAATCTGATTTCCAAACCGGCGCAATGCCGGTTTTTTTACCGCCAGACTATGCCCCTACTCTTATCTACATTTCCCATTACGTTTACCCATTGTTAACACCGTTTTCACTAATAACATTTTGTAAATAGATAAGAATTTTTTCTTATTTTGTCCTGAACGTAAGTTATGGGAGCGTAAAAAGCACAAACCAAAAACGACAGGGATTTACATCATGATGGCAACGAAAACTTACCGCGCTAAAAAAACACTGCTGGCACTTGGCGTGCTGCTGGCCACCGGCATTGCCGCCTCGCAGGCTCAGGCTGACCAACTGGCCGATATCAAAGCCGCAGGTGTAGTAAAAGTTGCGACATTCGACGCGAATCCGCCGTTTGGCTCCATCGATGCAAAAACGCATAAGATTGTCGGCTATGACGTTGATTTTGCTGAAGCGCTGGCGAAATCCCTCGGCGTAAAACTGGAACTGGTAGCGACTAATCCGGCAAACCGCATTCCGTTATTACAATCCGGTAAAGCCGATTTAATCGTGGCGGATATCACGATTACGCCTGAGCGGGCGCAGGTCATTGACTTCTCCGTCCCCTATTTTGTTACCGGGCAGCAGTTCCTGGTACCGGCCAAATCCCCGGACCAGCTCGATGCATACAGCAAAGCGCGAATCGGTGCGGTGAAAGGCACTACCGGTGAGCAGGCGCTACATCAGCGCTTCCCGCAGTCACGTGTGCTGGCCTACGACGATATTCCACTGGCGTTAACCGCGCTACGCAATGGCAATGTTCAGGCCATCACCCAAGACAGTACGATTCTGGCCGGTCTATTAAGCGGTGCGCCGGATAAAGCAGATTTCAAAATTCTGCCTGATCTGTTGAGCAAAGAAGAGATCGGCGTGGGAGTGAAAAAAGGTGAGCCAGCGCTGTTAAAAGCCGTCAATGATGAGCTTTTGAGGCTGGAATCTACCGGGCAGGCGGCAAAAATTTATGATGTCTGGTTTGGCCCTGAAACCAAAAACCCGCAACCCCGCGCCTTTAAAATAGAAGCGAAGTAATATGCTCTCAGCCCTGTTTCATCGTTGTGCAGTTTCCGCGGCGGATTTTAACCATTTGCGCCAGGCAAGCGTCGAACTGCGCAATGTCATCAAACAGTTTGACACTCACACCGTACTTAACGGCGTCAGCCTGTCAGTTGAACCCGGTGAAGTGGTGACTATTCTGGGCCCTTCTGGCTCGGGAAAATCCACGCTTATACGCCTTATCAATCAGCTTGAGTCGCTCAGCGGTGGCGAGATTTTCATTGATGACAAACCAATTAGTCAGTTGCGCGGGGCAGCATTACGCCAGTTACGCAGCCGTATCGGTTTCGTTTTTCAGCAATTCAATCTCTATTCGCATCTGACAGCGCATCAGAACATCTCGCTGGCGCTGGAATATGTTCACGGCTGGAACAAGGCGGCAGCCGCGCGTCGGGCACTCGAATTGCTGGATCAGGTGGGACTGGCAGAAAAAGCGAGCGCCTATGCCGCACAGTTGTCCGGTGGGCAGCAACAGCGCGTGGCCATCGCCCGCGCGCTGGCCTCATCGCCACAAATCCTTCTGTTTGATGAACCCACCTCCGCGCTGGATCCAGAAATGATCGGCGAGGTATTACAGGTGATGAAAAACCTGGCCCACAGCGGTATCACCATGATCGTCGTGACCCATGAAATGCATTTTGCCCGTGAGATTGCCGATCGCGTGGTATTCATCGATGGCGGAGAAATTCTTGAAGTGGCCGCGCCGGAGGATTTTTTCACCCGGCCACAGCACCCGAGAACCCAGCGTTTCCTGAAAAAAGTGCTCGACCCGCTACACCAGGAGTCATCGCTATAATGCTTGCAATGGACTGGCAGGGAGTGCTGAGCGGGCAACCTCTGCAATGGATAATTTCCGGTTTTCTCACCACGCTCTGGGTGACACTGGCAGGTGTCGTACTCGCCACGCTCATTGCCATCTTCCTACTCGGCCTGCGTCTGACGGGCCATCGCTTCAACAAAGCGGTGGTCAGTGTATGGGTTTCGGTGTTTCGCAACACGCCTTTACTGGTGCAACTGATGTTCTGGTATTTTGCCGCATGGAACTGGCTGCCCCGCAACGTCATTACTTTCATCAATGCAGAGCATCCCTGGTCTATTCTGCCAGGCGATGTCTGGTGGTTAACACCAGAGTTTATCTGTTCAGCATGGGGGCTGGGCGTATTTACCTCGGCATTTTTGGTCGAGGAGATCGCCTCTGGTTTACAGGCGGTTTCTGCCGGACAACGTGAGGCTGCCGTGGCGCAGGGTTTTTCATCCTGGGCGACGTTTCGTCACATTCTGCTTCCTCAGGGACTGGCGAACGCCTGGCAACCCATTGTTGGGCAATACCTTAACCTGATGAAACTTTCCTCGCTTGCCAGCGGTATTGGATTTGCTGAGCTCACCTACCAGGTGCGGCAAATTGAGAGCTACAACGCGCACGCGCTGGAAGCCTTTGCTGTTGGCACTGCGCTCTATCTGTTCACCGGCATCGTTCTGGGTATGCTGCTTACGCGTCTTGGCCCACGACCTGCATCGGGTAAATCGTCCAAGGTTAAAACGCGTATCTTCAGCGTCAGGAGCATACTGCATGATCGCTAATATTTCGGTCATTACCGACAATCTTGATTATCTCCTGTGGGGACGCGTGGCCCAGGGACAACCCGGCGGCGTTCTGCTCACTTTGTTGATGGCTCTCGGCGCGGCGCTGCTGGCCTTGCCTGGTGGGATAGTTCTTGCCTGCTGCGCCTGGCGTTTTCCAGGCACGGTTCGCAACGGGTTGTTTATCTGGGCGGAGTTTATTCGCGGCATTCCGCTAATCTTTGTGATTTTCTGGATGTGGTATTTGCTACCCATGCTAACCGGAAGCGATCTCCCTGGAGCCGTTACCGTGACGCTGGCGCTGGCATGGTTCACCGCCGCCTCGGTCATGCACTCAGTGTATGCAGGAATTAGCGCGCTGCCTGGCGGGCAATATGATGCTGCCGTGGTTCAGGGTTTTCGCCCGTATCAGGCCCTGTGGCTTATCTTATTGCCGCAGGTGCTGCGTAACGTACTGCCATCGCTGACGGGGATTTTTATTGGATTACTGAAGGACACGTCGCTGGCGTTTATCGTTAACGTGCCGGAACTCACAACGGTTGCGGGTCAGGTTAACAGCCGGGTACAAATCTATCCGGCAGCCATTTTTATCTTTACCGGACTGGTCTATTACCTGCTGTGCCTGAGCCTGGAGAAAATCACCCAACGCCGCTTCGCGTTAAAATGAGATCACGGCTCAACATTCCACAAACTGGTGGTCTTCGTTGAGCCGATATTTCACGCCCGCCCGGATGTTATTTTCCCCCTCAACGGCAAGCGCAAAACGCATTCTCTCGCCATCGTGATAGGCCAGCGCCGCGCAGCCGCCGGGACCGAGTATTATCGAATCGACAACACCGGTACTGGCAACAACGGCGTTCTCTCCGCTGGCAATAATGTGGATGTTGTCGGCGCAGTTGGCGATTTTAGACTCTGCGCCAAAACAGGCCAACTGAGTTAAATCACCACCGCAGGCAATCCGATTTCTGTCGCCGAGCGAACTGATGCGTACGCGCATGCCGGTACTGGCGATACGCGTCCCGTCACCCACGCTACTGATACGTGCCGAATTTCCCGCAACCGCAATTCGCCCGCGATCGCCTGAACTGCCGATATGCGCGTTATAGCCTACGCTACCAATACGTGCGCTGTAACCTGCGCTGGCGATCTGTGCGGCATACCCGGCGCTGGTGATTTTAACGTTATCGCCTGCACAACTGAATCGGGCATTATCTTCCGCACTCGCCAGCGGAGGGCTGATTTCCCCCGCCGTTTGCACACGGGAAATATTCCCCATCGCGCGAATATCCTGCTGGGCAAAACTCGCCTCTTCCCGCCATTTTGACCAGCCGTATTCCACCAGACTATTTGCCCAGTCTGTATACCCTTCCCGCTGGAGCGCACGATGGACATCAGCATAGCTTCCGCCAGTTGGAAACGCGCGTAGAAACCAGCGATACATTACGGGCCCAACGCGCCAGGCCCGTAAGTCACTTCGCGTAATCATCATCGCTTAATGCCGGTGATAGCCATCCACCATACACTTGAAAGTTTCGCCCGGCGTACGACCTGTCGTGCAGAGATAAAGATGCCCAAAAATAAAAAACAGACTGATTATTGCCAGCGCGAAGTGCGCCTGGAGCAACCAGTAACGCACGCCGGGGAACAGGTCACCGACAACCGTCGGATAGAGCGATAACAACCCTGAGATCAGCAGCAGTGGCAGTAAGCCATACATCACGCCAACATAGGCCGCCTGCTGTAGCGGGTTGAATTTACAACGCTTTGATGCCGGGAATGGGTGTGACTCGCCCTGCATAATGCCAAACAGGTAAAAACGCGTTTGTCTTTGCGCTCGTCCGATCCAGCCCTGACGTTGAATAATATAGTGATGCCCGTTGCCGCCAATCAGATTGATCAGGACAAAGCCAATCCAGCAGGCGAGCAGCAAAAAGCCGCAGACCTCATGCACGGTAAGCAGGCTTTTCATCACCGACGCACTGACGACGGAGAAGTGATTGACCAGGCCACTGACCAGAAGTAGCAGAAATAGCAGCGCATTCGACCAGTGCCACAAACGAACGGCCTTCGAGTATAAATAGACTTTCTCACCATGCCCTGCCGACGCTTTATGCGCGGCCCGAAAGCGCAGCATGGCGTGTAGCGCCAGCACCAGCCACATCCCCACCAGCATTAACCCGGCGATGACCAACCACACAGGCCAGTAGTCCGGTGAAAACAGGGGAACATACTGCGCAAGCTGGGCGTGAAACTGTTCGGCATTCTGCGACGCGTTCATACATTTTCCTTTTTAATCAAATGTTGACCGAACCGACGATACAGATGGGGTTTCCCGGCGCCTGCAAGTTGATGCTCGTAATACTTATTTTCTCTCAACCAGGTCTGAATTTCCGGGCTATCTTCGCGACCAAAAATCAGCGCATGTTCCGGGCAGGCGTTAACACAGATCGGCGGGAAACCTTTCGCCAGACGAGATTCAGCGCAGAAGTCGCATTTATCCGCCACTTTGGTCTGCGGGTTGAGATAGCGCACCTGATAAGGACACGCGCCAATACAGTAACTGCAGCCGATACAGGAAGACGTGTCTACCCGCACAATGCCGTTGTCATCTCGCCATGAGGCGCCGGTCGGACACACCTCAATACAGGGGGCATCATCACAGTGCTGGCAGGACTGACGGAAGTAGTGATACAGCGTTTCGTTGTCGTTGTCCGAAACCGGAATATGAGCTATCGACAAACGGCTACCCTGCGCAGGAACATGGTTGGTTTTCCTGCATGCGCGGGCGCAGATATTACATCCGTTACACAGTGATTCATCGTGAATCATGACGTAATGTACGTCTTTAGAACTCCTGGTACTCGCTAACAGATTTTGACCTGGGCCAGTGAAAAAAATCACCGTCCCCATGCCAATGACAAATTTTCGTCGGGTGAAGGACATCGGGTTATCCTCTAATACTGTGACAGTGGTCGTCCACACGTTCCATGACATCAACCTGAATAATTCAGGGGTTCTGATACTGCTCAACCTCAAGCCATTCGCACAGGCCGTACGCTTTGCCATAACTCATAAAACGTTCGCTGAACAAATAAGGCTCCGCATTTGACGATTCCACAGTCCGTATATCTGCATAATCAGGATGCGTTTCCATGGCCGTGAGCGCAGCGGCAATCTGTTGAGACTCAAAGCGATACGGCGGTTGCGTCAACATGGCGACCTTATAAGGGCGAGGATACGTTCGACAGTCGAAGCGTACCGCCTCGGCAATCGCACGGCAGATGTCGTTTTCCACCACCTGCACACACATGTCGGCGTAATTTGCCGTCATGGTTTGCGTCGAATAGAAATATGCTTCTTCCGCACCCTGCACACAGGTGATATCCGCACCATTCGCGTCCTGGCCCAGCACATCCAGCAGCGCGGAAAGATCGGTTTCAGGAACCGAATAAGGCGGCAGCAAAAAGACACTGCGCGCCACCAGTTGCCCCGATGCTGAATGCTGGCGGATAAAATCTGCCACAATCAACTCCGGGCTGGCTGGTTCCTGAACCTGGGGCGCATTCATCTGTTCTACAGGCGGGTGAAACGCCTGCAGCCACTGTCTCTTTCGGCTATCCACTTCGTCAGGAAACGCCTCAACGGGGGTCAGAACGTCGCTCACGTTAGTCATCTCGCATTCCTTACGCCGGCAACAGATCTTGTGCAGCCAAATCAGCGGCCACATCTTCAAGTCCGAGTCGGTTCAGGGTTTCACGCGTTGGGCAACCCAGCTCTGGATCCCAGCCCATTTCCTGATAGAACATCGTCAGCGACTGACGCATATCTTCCCGGTCCATCTTGTCGGTCCCTTCAGTGAAGACCGGGATCTTCGGATCTTTATCAAACACCCAGGAGCAGATGAGATCGTGCTCATTGCGCATATCTTTGGTTTGCATCAATTTGACCGTATAGGCACGGTGCAGGGTAAAGATGCGTTCAGCGGCCAGGTCCAGACTCGCCTGCGTGGTTTCATCGCCGGTGACCGCCTGGAAGAATTTTGCTTCCAGATCCAAATCGCCGCGATAGTTACGGCTCTTGAGTGGTGAAACCGTCATCGGCCACACCCAGTTGCACAGCGTAACCGCGTTATGCAGGCAGACTTTCAGCAGCGTCCATTTGGCATATTTGATCTTGGCGGCATTGATTGGGGTGTAGTTTTTGGTTTCGTCGTATGCATCCTGCGAACCAAACAGCTCGCCCGCCACTTCGCGCTGTAATTTCAGCGGTAAACCGGAACCGATGAAGTTGATATGGGTATGCGCCATACAGTCACGGTTAAACATACAGTTGGTGATAGCCCCCACCTGTGCAGAGGCCTCGTTTGCATGGTGGACAGGAAAACCAAACGGCGACCACAGTTTATTTTTGGCATAACCCCAGTACTCTTCGCCCAAATCCCAGCGTTCAGCAATGGCATACGATCCGTCCGCAAGATGGCTGAGTTCCCCCACGCGATGCGCCAACCGGTAGTAAAAATCTTTAATAAAATGAGGATCGCCCGCTTCCAGCTGATCCCAGCGGATCTCCGCATACTCTTCAGTTGGCAATACGCGCTTAAAGACGCCTTTCGAATAGCAGTAAGTAAAATCACGGTGCAACTGCCCGTAGTTACACCAGATGCCATAATCGTCAAACAGGTTCAGGCCAATCAGATTTCCCACCACGCGCCCATCGTCTTTATCGTCGAAATCTTTCGGGCCATTGGGGAAAATGGTGGTGTGGACAAAGTTCGCCACGCAGGTGTTACCGCCAGTACTTGGCACGCCAAAATCTTTCACCCGCGGGACATTGAGCTGCGACATACAGCGAATGGGGCATGAATGGCAGCCGCTCATTTTGACCGTGTATTTCTCAGCGGCTGGCCCCAGATCGAATACGGATTTATAGGTACGGAAACCCACGGTATTCTGGTTACCCGGCGGGATTTCCCCTGTTTCGATTGGTCCCCCTTCTGCCGCGCCCCAGAACAGTCCCTTACGGGCCGTCCAGCGCGAGTTTGGCGAAGAGTATTCTGCCCAGGCCTGCGGGGTGCTTGGCACAACGTGGTTGTTGTTGGCACCGATGAGCTCGGTCATCATGTAATCATTGAGCCGCTTCATCTCTTTACGATCGGCAATATTGACCCCTTTGGTCCCTTCTACCGCAATGGCCTTCAGGTTTTTCGACCCCATTACCGCGCCAGTACCGGCGCCTCCGCTGTGGTTGCGACTGTTGATCATGCAGGAGAGCGGCACCAGATTTTCACCCGCCTGACCAATAGCGGCGACGCAGGTTTCCGGGCTGGTAATACGGCAAATCTCTTCGGTTGTGGCGCGCGTTCCCTTACCCCACAGGAAATCGGCTTTTTCGATGCTGACCTTTTCATCTTTGATGTTGATCCAGACAGGCGTCGCGGACTTGCCTTCGATAATAATGGCGTCGTAACCAGCGAATTTCATTTGCGCAGCGAAGAAGCCGCCCATATGAGCATCCACCACTAAATTGCCTTTGGTAAAAGTCGATAAGGAGGTGATATTGACGCGGGAGCTACAAGGGGCACCAGAGCCCGTTAATGGCCCGGTGGCGAAAACCAGTTTATTCCCTTCATCGAAAGGCATGGTGCCTGGCGGGACTTCGTCGTACATAATTTTATAACCAAAGCCCATCCCGCCGACAAATTTTTTAAATTTACTGGAATCTTCAAGGGTGATATTCCCCGTGGTGAGATTGACCCGTAAAATATTACCTGTCCAACCATTAGCCATCATGTTTTCCTTTGCAAGAAGGTTTAATAGATATACCCGCCATCCTTCAGGCAGTTTTTTTGCAAAACTGCGATATTTTTGGCAATTAATGACGCGTATCAGGCATACCTGCTATCTATCAAACAGTAATATCTTTCCACTCGATAATTTTTAATGCCCCAGTCGGACAAGCATTGGCGCACTCCCCACATAACACACATTTTGAGGATTTTTTTGTTTCGGTATTCACGGTCGCCATCATCCACGGGCAGGCGGTGGTACAAGCGCTGCAGCCAATACAACGTTTATGATCCACCGCAATACAGCCGTCTTCCTGTTTCCAGGTAATAGCGCCAATGGGGCAGACCTTCATGCATTGCGGATCTTTGCACTGACGGCAGGTATCAGCGGTATAGTTTAAATCGCCATAAAGTCCGCCACCGGACCCGACGCCATCATCGCCAAAGAAGAAGTTGCGATGGATTTTTATACGGGAAAAGAAAGTCCCCACGGCACCATCGTTATAATTGGTACAGGAAATTTCACAGCGGTGGCAGCCAGTACAGCGCGCTCGCTGGGTCACCAGCACCCCTTTCGGCGTATTGATAAGCCCCACGGTACCGCTGTCGATATCTTCCTGCTTACAGCCAAAAAGTGATAACAGTGCAGGGGCGATGGTTAATCCCGCCAAACCTTTTCCTGATATCCGCAGAAATTCAAGCCGCGTTAAACCACAATCTAAAAATGGACGATCAACCTGATTCATTTATTTCGCATCCTCTTCGCAAACGCTGTGTTAGCAACACCTCCAGGCTAAATTAAACCCGTGCAGCTCAAGCCATTTCGGGCGGTTAATGTTGCCAACAACACGTAAATTTTTGCCCTAACCTGATCGCGTAAAATGACGGTGGTTAAACTGAATGAATCTAATCCTTTAGGGTTAGGCGTAAAGATAATGTGGTTATTCAGCGCTCATAGTTTTGATCGTCATCAATTAAAAAACGGAAGGGAAATAATTAATGTGGAGTGAGATTTATTATCATTAAGATAAGTTGAAATAATATTTCACATGCTTTGCAAATATTTGTGACTCTACTCGCATATATATTTTAATATATCATTCGGAATATAACTCAATATACAGCGAAGGTTACTCTTCTAATTGCAGCACTAAATTATATATATTGATAAATTAACGTGACGAGAATAAAAGGACGGCGAACGAGACCACCATCCTCTTTTTGTGGATTAACCGGCTAATGCTTTAATGACGGTCTCAATAGCCTGTTTTTCTAACTCGCTGCGCTTCACACGCTGGTTGGCGAGGGTGGTTCTCAGTACTCCCGCAATGACGATATGCTTAGGCTCTTGTCCCAGATCGCGCATTTCCAGCACTACTTTACCGACTACTCTGCACATTTCACGGTACAACTCATCGTCTTTGGTCTGATTTCCCATTTTTTCCCGCTCGTCATTAACTCAAACCAACAGCATATATCAGTCTGACGGATTAGACAAAATTCAATGAAAATCAAATAAATGTCATAAATTTACTGAATCCTCTGCAGTCGATTAACCAGTTCAGCAAGACTCCCCGCCTGCATTTTTTCCATCACCCGGGCCCGATGAACCTCAACCGTGCGCACGGCAATATTCATGGCATCAGCAATTTCCCGATTCATTAACCCTTTTGCTACCAGTTGCGCCAGCTCTCGCTCCTTTGGCGTAAGCTGCTGATAGCAAACCACGATCTCTTGTCGCGAAAAGGCGGCGTGAGAGATCTGCACTGCATGCTCTAACGCCGCTTGCAGAGGCGCGGCGGAAACCGGCTTTTGCAAAAAATCGACCGCACCGCGTTTCATTTGCTCAACCGCCATCGGCACATCGCCATGCCCGGTGAGAAATACCACCGCCAGCGTACTCTCACGCTGGCGCATAGCTTCATGCACAGCATGCCCATCCAGTACAGGCATACGCATATCCAGCAAAAGTACGCCCACCTGGTGCAGATTTGCCTCGGTGAGGAATGTTTCGCCTTGCTCCCAGCAACACACCTCATATCCCAGACTTTCCAGTAAAAACGCGCAAGCCTGAGTGACGGCAATATCGTCATCCAGCAGATGAATGATTGCCACGACGGCCTCCCTCCGGGTTTTGCTTAAAATGTAATGTCACCACCACGCCCGCTTTTTCATCTGGAGCCTGATGATTTTTGATCTCAATGTCTCCGTTTGCGTAGCGCACCAGCCGCTGACAAATGGCTAACCCCAGCCCCATGCCCTCTTTACGGGTGGTCATAAACGGCTGAAAAGCCTGGTACAGCTGCACCTCATCAATACCTCCGGCGTTATCCTGCACCTGAATACTCACATCACCATCCTCACGCTGAGCGCAAAACCACACGGTGGTTGCCCCCGCCTGGGCGGCGTTGAGAACCACATTGGCCAGTACCTGTTCGAGGAGAACACTCGGCAACGTTAATGTTAACGCCTTACCGATCTGCGTTTGCAGCGCTACCGCCGGAAATTGCTGGGGCATGCGTAATAATTGCCAGACGTGATGGATAGCATCGTGAACGTTAACAACTTGCCAGTCATCGGTCATCACCGGATTGCCCTGTGCCTGGCTGACCCACTGGCGAAGATTATGCAGCGTATCAGCCCCCCGCTGCGCCTGGGTATCAATGTGCTCCAGCGCGGGCAGCAGCGGATGCTGTTGATCCTGATTACGCAGGCGGATCAGACAGCCCTGCGCATAATGACGGATAGCCGATAGCGGCTGATTGAGCTCGTGGGCAAAACCCGACGTCATCTCGCCAAGCACGCTCATTTGGCGAGCGGTTTCCAGCTCCTGTTCCTGTTTGCGCAACAATACGTTGTTTCGCTCCAATTGCCTGCCGCGTCGGCGGACCAGCAACATCACCCAGATGTAATTGAGCGTCAGCAACAACAGTACGAGAGCCGCGGCCCCCATCGCCAGCCGATGTTGAATAAACCAGCTTTTGACATCCAGCCACAACTGGCGCTGCTGCGGATGCTGGCGGACATCGCGCAGCAACGCTTCCACCTCGCGGGTCGAGGCGGGCGCCCCCCAGCGAAACGTCGCGTTTTGCGGCGCATTGAACAGGGCCCGCGTGACGCGATCGGCCAGCTCGTCGCTTACCGCAGGCAGTGCCGCAAATGACCAGTCAGGATAGAGCGGCGTACTGGTTAAACAGGGAATCGACGTTGGATGGTTAAGTACGGCCGTAAAATCTGTTTTACGAATAAGCCCTTCTTCGTCCATTTTTTCCAACAGGCACACCGGTACAATCACCGCCTGCACGGCTTTTTCGCGTAATAAATAGAGTAAGGCATCGGCGGGAAATCCGGTAAACGTCAGACGCAAATCGCGCTCCGGGCGCAGCCCGGCATCGCTGAGCGCTTTATATCCCAGCAAATAGCCGCCAAATGCCTGAGCGTCAATGGCACCCACCGTTTTGCCGATCAGATCGTGTGCGGAGGTTATCCCGCTATCGCGCCTGACGAGGATCGCGCTGCCAATCACATTACTGGTGGCTTTCCCCCCGCGAGTAGAACGGAGTGACGCCAGCCAGCGTAGCGCAGCGCGGCTGTTTAGTTGAACAAATTGCGCCGGATTAGTGACCACAAATTGTACCGTTCCACGATTCACCGCCTCCTGCATCTGCCGCAGGTCCAGCGGTTGAATATGAAACTGTTCGCCGGGAATTTGCTGATTCAACAGGGTTTCCAGCGGCTGCCAGTGATTACGCGTGGAGACATCCCCACGCATCGCCAAAACGCCAATGTTCCATGTCTGGGCCCTGACCACACCGCTTAGCATCCATAGCGACACCAGCACCGTCAGACATTTTGCTACGTTGCGTCCCACTCAATTATCCCTGTCAATTATGTTGTTTTAGATCAACAACAAGCCGGGTATGTGGTTAACCACAATAGAGTACCCCCCGTCACGATTTTTACACTGTAAATCATCAAGATTCTTTATTCATCACACGCAAACCAACGGCGTGACCAATGTTTCGTTGTTGCATCGTGACGGGAGAAAATATGGACAGCAGTAAACGGCAGTTTCTCCAGCAACTGGGCGTCCTGACCGCTGGCGCATCACTGGTACCCTTGGCTCAGGCGCAATTTCCCTTCTCGCCTGAACGCCATGAAGGCTCACTTCAGCATCGCTACGCCATGCTGGTTGACCTGCGACGCTGTATCGGCTGCCAGGCCTGTACTGTCAGTTGCGCCATTGAAAACCAGACGCCGCAGGGTGAATTTCGCACCCTCGTTAACCAGTACCAGGTGCAGATTGAAGGTCAGCAGAGCGTCACCAACGTCCTGCTGCCGCGGCTGTGCAACCATTGTGATAATCCTCCCTGCGTGCCCGTTTGCCCGGTACAGGCTACCTTCCAACGCGAAGACGGCATTGTGGTGGTCGACAACACGCGCTGCGTGGGCTGCGCCTACTGCGTGCAGGCCTGCCCTTATGATGCGCGGTTCATCAACCATGAAACACAAACCGCCGATAAATGTACCTTTTGCGTTCATCGCCTCGAAGCTGGCCTGCTCCCGGCCTGCGTGGAATCCTGCGTCGGCGGCGCGCGCATCATAGGCGATATCAAAGATCCGCACAGCCGGATTTCTCAAATGCTGCGTGAACACCATGACGCCATCAAAGTCCTGAAACCGGAAAACGGGACATCACCGCACGTGTTCTATCTGGGTCTGGACGAAGCGTTTGTAACCCCGTTGATGGGACGTGCTCAACCCGCTCTCTGGCAGGAGGTTTAAATGAACCATTCACTGGTTATTGAAGAGGTTCTGGCCCATCCCCAGGACGTAAGCTGGTTACCCTGGGCCGTACAATATTTCTTTTTCATCGGCATTGCCGCCTGCGCCGCGCTGTTCGCCTGCGTACTTCACTGGCGTAAACAAGAGATGCTGGAACTGGAAAACCTGACGCTGTTAATCGCCCTGACCTGCGCGATTACCGCACCGCTGGCGCTGACCGCTGACTTACACCAAACCGCCCGCGTCTGGCATTTCTACGCCTGGCCGACGCCGTGGTCCTGGATGCCCTGGGGCGCGCTGTTTTTACCGCTCTTTACCGGCTTCTTAGGTCTGTGGTTTCTGGCGCAGCATGTTAAACGGTTAACGCTTAAAAGTTACAGCGTCACTAAGTGGCTGGCGATAGGTAGCGCCTTGTCAGCCATCGGGTTGCTGGTATACACCGGCCGCGAAGTGTCGGTCGTGCAGGCGCGTCCTGTCTGGTTCAGCTACGCCTTTCCGGTTGCGATGTTCCTCAGCGCGCTGCAAACGTTTCTCGCCCTGCTCATCGCCGCGACAAAACGCGAGGGAACATTGACCCGCAAACTGGCGTGGGGGCAGGCAGTCACCCTGATGGTACTGGCTTTGGTCGTGGTGATATGGGTGAGCGGCAATACGCTTTCCGGTTCGGCTATTCGCCAATGGCTGAACGTTGCCCCGTTAGCACGACACTACGCCATCGGTTGGGTTGCGCTATGGCTTGTTTCGCTTGTCCTGTGCGGGCTGGTGCTCCGTAACCCCTTATCGCTGCCGCTGCGCATATTACTTGCATTTAGCGCGATGGCGCTGTGCTGGCTGATGCGCTGGACATTACTTATCCAGGTGCAGACCGTACCGAAATTTAACGCGCTGTTTAATCCTTATACCCTGCCCGGTGGTACCGATGGCTGGCTGGCCATTGTGGGCACCTTCGGCCTGTGGATAGCACTGATCATTATTGTTCGTGAAGCCCTGAACGCGATCGCAAGGAGAATGCAACATGGCTAATTTAACCCGTCGTCAGTGGCTTAAAGTAGGCCTTGCCGTAGGTGGTATGGTGACTTTTGGCCTGAGTTATCGGGATGTGGCAAAGCGCGCGATAGACGGTTTGCTGGACGGCTCCTCGGGCAAAATTACCCGAGACCGCATCTTTGGTAACGCCCTCATCCCCGAAGCCAATGCCCAGCCGCGCTGGCAGCAGAACCCGCAGCAGGTTATCTCAATGACGCAGTGCTTCGGCTGCTGGACGCAGTGTGGCGTGCGGGTGCGCGTTGACAGCGAACAAGGCAAGGTGTTGCGCATTGCGGGCAACCCCTATCACCCATTGTCTCACGAGCACCATATTGACGCCTCCGTCCCCTTTACCACCGCAATGGAACAACTGGCGGGCGAAACGGGTCTTGACGCGCGTTCCACGGCCTGCGCCCGTGGCGCAACCTTACTTGAAGGTTTATACAGCCCGTTACGCATTCTCCAGCCCATGAAACGTGTCGGCAAACGCGGTGAGGGAAAATGGCAGCGCATCAGCTTCGAACAGCTGATCAAAGAGGTGGTGGAAGGCGGCGACTTGTTTGGTGAAGGCCACGTTGACGGCTTGCGGGCAATCCATGACACCAACACACCGCTTGATGCCAGGCATCCCGGCTTTGGCCCTAAATCCAATCAACTGCTGGTCACCAATACCAGCGATGAAGGACGTGATACATTTTTGCGCCGCTTTGCATTAAATAGTTTTGGCAGTAAAAACTTCGGCGCTCATGGCGCTTACTGTGGTCTGGCATACCGTGCCGGTTCCGGTGCGTTAATGGGCGATCTGGATAAAAATACCCATGTGAAGCCCGACTGGGACAATGTCAAATTCGCGCTATTTATGGGAACGTCTCCGGCGCAATCCGGTAACCCGTTTAAGCGCCAGGCTCGCCAACTGGCCAGCGCCCGTTTACGCGACGACTTCCGTTACGTGGTGGTGGCACCGGCCCTGCCATTGACCACGGTGCAGGCTGACAATCGCGGCCACTGGCAGCCTGTACGACCGGGAAGTGACTCCGCGCTGGCGATGGGGATGATCCGTTGGATTATCGAAAAACAGCGTTATAACGCCGATTATCTCACCATTCCCGGCGTACAGGCCATGCAGCAGGCCGGAGAAAAAAGTTGGACTAACGCCACGCATCTGGTGATTACCGATGAGCTTCCAACCCTTGCCGGACAGCATTTAACCCTCGCGCACCTGAGTGCAAACGCCGCCCAGGAGCCGGTGGTCATTAACGAGGCCGGCGAAATTGTCGCCGCCAGCAGTTGCCCACGCGCGCAGCTGTTCGTCACCCGCCAGGTCACGCTGGCAGACGGTCAGACGGTGACGGTAAAAAGCAGCTTCCAGTGTCTGAAAGAGTCCGCCGGGAAACTAACGCTGACGCAGTACAGCCAGCAATGCGGCGTGTCTGAAGCTGACATTGGCGCCCTGGCCGACGCGTTTACCCGCCATGGCCGCCAGGCAGCGGTGATTACGCACGGTGGAATGATGGCAGGCAATGGATTTTATAACGCCTGGGCGGTGATGATGCTCAATGCGCTGATTGGCAATCTCAGTCTTGAAGGCGGCGTATTTGTCGGCGGCGGCAAGTTCAATGGCGCCACCGACGGTCCGCGCTATAACATGGACAGCTTCGCCGGGAAGGTAAAACCAAAAGGATTAAGCATCGCGCGCAGTAAAACTGCTTATGAGTCTTCCGAAGAGTATCGCAATAAGGTGGCCGCCGGACAATCGCCCTTCCCGGCCAAAGCCCCGTGGTATCCGTTTGTCGCAGGCCAGCTTACCGAACTCCTCGTCTCGGCGCTGGAAGGCTACCCTTATCCACTGAAAGCCTGGATCTCCAACATGACTAACCCGTTCTACGGCATCGCAGGGTTGCGCGGCGTGGCGGAAGAAAAGCTCAAGGATCCTGCGCGTCTGCCGCTGTTTATCGCTATTGACGCCTTTATGAACGAAACCACGGCGCTGGCTGATTACATCGTGCCGGATACCCACAACTTCGAAAGTTGGGGATTCAGCGCCCCGTGGGCCGGCGTTGCCAGTAAAGCCACCACCGCGCGTTGGCCGGTAGTGACAGCGGCAACCAGCAGTACCGCTGATGGTCAACCCGCCTCGATGGAATCTTTCTGTATCGCAGTGGCAAAACGTATCGGGCTCCCCGGATTTGGTGACAATGCGATTACCGATCCGCAGGGCAATCACTATCCGTTGAATCGTGCGGAAGATTACTACCTGCGACTCGCCGCCAATATTGCGTTTATGGGCAAAGCACCGGTCGCTGAAGCGCAACCGGAAGACCTGGCGCTGACTGGGGTACAGCGGATCGTGCCTGTGATGACCCAAACGCTGAAAGCCGATGAAATCAGCCGGGTGGCATTTATCTACTCCCGCGGTGGGCGTTTTGCGCCGGACAACAGCGGGCGGGTTGAGAATCGGATAGGCAATGCGTGGGAAAAACCGCTACAAATCTGGAATGCGGACGTCGCCGCGCACCGCCATGCAATTACCGGCGAGCGCTACAGCGGCTGCCCGGCCTGGTATCCTTCACGCCTGTCAGATGGGCGTGCGGTCGAGGAGTTGTTCCCGGAACAAGAGTGGCCGCTGAAACTGATTTCTTTTAAATCCAATACCATGTCCAGCGCCACGGCGGTGATCCCACGTTTGCATCATCTGAAGCCGGTTAATCTGGTGGCGCTTAATCCGCAGGATGGTCAACGATATGGTTTAGCGCACGGCGATATGGTGCGTATCACCACGCCTGGCGGTCAGGCGCAGGCGCAGATAAGCCTGCTTAATGGCGTGATGCCGGGCGTGATCGCCATTGAACACGGTTATGGGCATAAAGAAATGGGCGCGGCGCAGCATACGCTCGACGGCAAGCCGATGGCGTTTGACGCACAAATAAGGTCGGGGATTAATCTCAACGATTTGGGCTTTGCGGATCCTACCCGGCAGGTAGCCAATACCTGGCTTGACTGGGTGTCAGGTGCAGCGGTGCGCCAGGGTTTACCAGCGAGGATTGAGCGAGTGAAACTCTAGCGCCGGATGGCCACGCCAACGCGTTTTATCCGGCCTACAGAACGTCGTAGGCCGGATAAGGCAACGCCCGCGGATCAGTTATTTACCGGGATCACCGCACCTTTATATTTGGTGCGGATCCAGTCCTGGATCTCTTTTGAGTGCAGGACATCAACCAGCGCCACGATATCTTTTTTCTTCTCGTCGCCACGATGCACGGTAATGATGTTGGCATACGGGTTGTTTTCACCACTTTCGACGGCGATAGGATCTTTCACCGGATCCAGCCCGGCGTCGATGGCGTAGTTGGCGTTAATCACCACCGCATCGCCTTCGTCGTTGTTATACATCTGCGGTAACAGCGCGGCTTCCACGTTAGGCAGAAACTTCAGTTTTTTCGGGTTCTCGACGATATCGCTAATGCGCGCGGTGACTTTATCCACGCCCGGCTTCAGCTTGATTACGCCCTCTTTTTCGAAAATCGACAGAATACGGCCTTCCTCAGATACCGCATCGCGCATGATGACCTTGCCGCCTTCCGGCAGATCTTTAAGCGATTTCACTTTTTTCGAATAGATCCCAATTGGCTCGATGTGAATCGCTCCGGCGCTGACGAAATCGTAGGTTTTATCGCCCGCATGATCTTTAATCACGCTGTTCAGGTACGGAATATGCTGGAAGTAGTTAGCGTCAATCTCACGGCCAGCCAGCGCGGTGTTGGGCAGAATGTAATCCTGGAACGGTTTAATCTCTAAATCGATCCCCTGCTTCGCCAGAATAGGCTTAGCCTGCTCAAGGATCTCCGCGTGCGGCACGTTTGAGGCGCCAACGGTCAGAGTATCGGCCCAGGAGGCAAAGCTCAGGGCGCTTAAGGTTGCTGCGGCGAGTAACGTCAGTGATTTTTTCATGATAATGGTTTCCGTATTTTATTAGCGTTTATCTAACAGAGAGGTGATCACATCGCCGCAAAGCTGGATGATGAAGACAATGAGCAAAATCGTCACCGTCGCCACCAGCGTGACGTCGCTGTGGTTGCGCTGGAATCCTTCCAGATAGGCCAAATTCCCTAAACCACCGGCACCAATCACCCCTGCCATCGCGCTGTAGCTGACCAGCGCAATCAGCGTCACGGTGATCCCGGACACCAGAGCAGGAGAGGATTCCGGCAGTAAAACCCGAAAAATAAGCGTGCTTAGCCGTGCGCCCATCGAACGCGTCGCTTCAATAACGCCTTTGTCGACTTCACGCAGGGCAATTTCGACCAGACGCGCATAAAACGGTGCGGCCCCTACGATCAGCGCAGGCAACGCGGCATTAGCGCCGAGAATGGTGCCAACCATCGCTTTGGTAAACGGGATCAGCAGCACGATCAGAATGATGAACGGGATGGAACGAAAGATATTCACCACCAGCGAAATAACGCTATAAACCGCGCGATTGTGAAACAGTCCGCCGCGTGCGGTCAGGAACAGCGCCAGACCAAGTGCAACGCCCAGGACAAAGGTCGCCGCGCCAGAAAGGACCGTCATGTAGAGCGTTTCCTGGGTTGCTGCCAGCAGTTGCTCCCACTTCAGATGAGGAAACAGTTCTTCAGCCATGGTTGATCACCTCGCCTTCAATGTCGCTCTGGCGCAGATCGGCCAAAATATTGTTCAATTGTTCCTCAGAAGCCACAACGTGCACCCAAAGCTGACCAAACACACCGTGCGCGGTTTGCGTCATCTTGCCGTGTAAAATGTTAAACGGCAGGCCATAGCGCAGGGTCAATTCGCCAACCACCGGCCGATGCGTACGTTGCCCGGTAAACGTTAGCTTGATCACCACACCGCCCAGCTCGCTGGCCAACTGTGGGTTAAACTCGTCTTCCTCGGTGTACTGACTCACCTGACGAACAAACTGTCGGGTGATCGGCTGCTGCGGATGGGTAAAGACGTTGAGCACGTCGCCTTCCTCAACGACCCTGCCGTTTTCCATTACCGCGACGCGATCGCAGATTTTTCGTACCACGTGCATTTCATGCGTGATCAGCACAATGGTTAATTTGAAGCGGCGATTAATATCGAGCAGCAAATCGAGGATCTGATCGGTAGTTTGCGGATCCAGCGCCGAAGTGGCTTCGTCACACAGCAGAACGTCAGGATTGTTCGCCAACGCACGGGCAATTCCTACCCGTTGTTTTTGCCCACCGCTCAGCTGAGACGGATACGCATTTTCACGACCGCTTAGCCCCACCAGCGAAATCAGTTCAGCAACTCGCGCTTTAATTGATGCTTTTGGCGCTCCAGCAATTTGCATAGAGAACGCAATATTTTCACTAACCGTTCGTGACCACAGCAAATTGAAGTGTTGAAACACCATGCTGATTTTCAGTCGCGCCTGACGTAAAGATTCCCCACGGGCGGCAGAGATATCGTGGCCGTTAATCGTTACGCTGCCTGAAGTCGGTTTTTCCAGACCATTAAGTAAGCGTATTAAGGTGCTTTTCCCCGCCCCGCTGTAACCAATAATTCCGTAAATCTGTCCCTGTTCAACCGTCAGGTTGACGTTATCGACAGCGGTAATGGCAAGCCGACCTGGTGTAAACACTTTCGAAATATTTTTCAGGACAATCATGTCGTTTAGGTATCCGCTGCTGCTTATTGTTCTGCTGCTAGCGCTTTTGGCTGTTTAGCAGTATAGATGTCCAAACGAGTGTAATCAGTGAGATTGGCTTTTAAAATGAATTAAAACGCATTTGATATAACTTTTAGAAATATGTTGGTTTGGTCGGCGTTATACACAAAAAGTCAGGGATTGGGATGTAATGCTTGTCAGTTAAGCATTAAGGAGAACATATGATTTCGGCTCAGGGTTCCGTTCACCTCAGTGGTATCAATTCTATGAGGCTCAGATACCCGTGAACGTGCAAGAGAGGCTCACCGCCGCCTCCCTTGCAACCCTGCGGGCAGACCCGGTCAGCCGTCAACGCCTCATCGATTTTCAGCCGGACCGGGGTCATCGCTGCAACGCACTGACTTCCAGTTAACTCTGTTTTGCTGTTCAGATAAAAAACGCAGGTGGCCAGGTGTGGGCTGGTCCGGCTGAAAATTGCCGACGTGTTTCCGTAAGGCCGGGAGAACCCGCAGGGATGCGGGTTCAGGGCGCGTTTTGCAGGGAGGCTACCTCGCGCCCGGCCCGGTAGCCTGGAGGAATAAACGGAGGGGACCGCGGAGAGGCAATTTTCCCGCCGGGAGCCGGGATTGTTAAGGGTACGGCGATAGTACCCTTAACACGTTCACAGGAATCGGTGTTTCAGAGAAACGATGAACATGAGGTGAACGGAACCCTTTCTCTGTGATGGGATGTTCATTACCTCCGCCAACACATGTTGATGCTTTCTGAAACTAAGGTGTTAGCTGAACGGGATTGGGATGACAATTACACCTTGTTGCGCAACAAATGCTGCTGCGAACAACCTCTTTATCCATACCTGGAAACAAATTAATGAATATTTTCTGTAAAACTGCACAGAAGTGTTTTGAAACGCTGTTTCCATTTTCCTTTTTGATAATTTTCAGCGTATAATGCGCGCCAATTGTCTCTTGAATGGTTTCAGCACATTGACCTGTAAAACTCAACGACTACAAAACTCACCATCCCGTTGGGCTGAAACACAAGCACACATTCCTCTGCACGCTCTTTCGATGTCACCTATCCTTAGAGCGAGGCATCACAACTTTCGTAACTCAGGTTTAGCTTCCCGTCCGTGCGCGGCGGGAGCCAGATTTCCATATCCTTCTCAACTTAAAGACTAAGACTGTCATGAAAAAGACGAAAATTGTTTGCACCATCGGTCCGAAAACCGAATCCGAAGAGATGTTAACCAAAATGCTGGACGCGGGCATGAACGTCATGCGTCTGAACTTCTCCCACGGGGACTATGAAGAACACGGTCAGCGCATCAAGAATTTGCGCAACGTCATGAGCAAAACCGGCAAGAAAGCCGCAATCCTGCTCGACACCAAAGGTCCGGAAATCCGTACCATCAAACTGGAAGGCGGTAACGACGTTTCCCTGAAAGCGGGCCAAACCTTCACCTTCACCACCGACAAATCTGTCGTCGGCAACAACGAAATCGTTGCTGTTACTTATGAAGGCTTCACTAAAGATCTGTCCGTCGGCAATACCGTTCTGGTTGACGATGGTCTGATCGGCATGGAAGTTACCGCTATCGAAGGTAACAAAGTTATCTGTAAAGTGCTGAACAACGGCGATCTGGGCGAAAACAAAGGTGTTAACCTGCCGGGCGTTTCCATCGCGCTGCCAGCACTGGCTGAAAAAGACAAACAGGACCTGATCTTCGGTTGCGAGCAAGGCGTTGACTTCGTTGCAGCATCCTTTATCCGTAAACGTTCTGACGTCGTTGAAATCCGTGAGCACCTGAAAGCGCACGGCGGCGAAAACATCCAGATAATTTCCAAAATCGAAAACCAGGAAGGCCTGAACAACTTCGACGAAATCCTCGAAGCATCTGACGGCATCATGGTTGCTCGTGGCGACATGGGCGTTGAGATCCCGGTTGAAGAAGTTATCTTCGCGCAGAAGATGATCATCGAAAAATGTATCCGTGCACGTAAAGTCGTTATCACTGCGACCCAGATGCTGGACTCCATGATCAAAAACCCGCGTCCGACCCGCGCTGAAGCCGGTGACGTAGCGAACGCCATCCTCGACGGTACCGATGCAGTAATGCTGTCTGGCGAGTCTGCAAAAGGTAAATACCCGCTGGAAGCGGTCACCATCATGGCAACCATCTGTGAGCGTACCGACCGCGTGATGACCAGCCGTCTGGACTTCAACAACGACAGCCGCAAACTGCGCATCACCGAAGCCGTTTGCCGTGGCGCGGTTGAAACTGCAGAAAAACTGGATGCTCCGCTGATCGTTGTAGCAACTCAGGGCGGTAAATCTGCTCGCGCAGTACGTAAATACTTCCCGGATGCCACCATCCTGGCGCTGACCACCAACGAAACTACCGCGCGTCAGCTGGTGCTGAGCAAAGGTGTTGTTGCACAGGTAGTTAAAGAAATCAGCTCTACCGATGATTTCTATCGTCTGGGTAAAGAAGTCGCTCTGGAAAGCGGTCTGGCTCAGAAAGGTGACGTTGTGGTGATGGTTTCCGGTGCACTGGTTCCGAGCGGCACGACCAACACGGCATCCGTTCACGTGCTGTAATAATTCCAACGCGAATTAATTTGCTTAAAAAAGCGCCCTGGTGGCGCTTTTTTTATTTTATCGATAGCTACAATTAATAAAAAATCAAATCGGATTTCACTATCTAATCCGTGATTATCTAAGATGAATCCGATGGAAGCTTTCTGTTTTCACTCGGGTTTTTAGCCGTTTTTGCACAATTCGATGCTTCTTTGAGCGAACGATCAAAAATAAGTGCATTCCCATCAAAAAAATATTCTCAACATAAAAAACTTTGTGTAATACTTGTAACGCTACATGGAGATTAACTCAATCTAGAGGGTATTAATAATGAATCGTACTAAACTGGTACTGGGCGCGGTAATCCTGGGTTCTACTCTGCTGGCAGGTTGCTCCAGCAACGCTAAAATCGATCAGCTGTCTTCTGACGTTCAGACTCTGAACGCTAAAGTTGACCAGCTGAGCAACGACGTGAACGCAATGCGTTCCGACGTTCAGGCTGCTAAAGATGACGCAGCTCGCGCTAACCAGCGTCTGGACAACGCAGCTACTAAATACCGCAAGTAATAGTATCTGTGTAATAAAAATGGCGCACATTGTGCGCCATTTTTTTGCTCTGAATTTCCCTTCCCTGTTATTGCGTAGCACGCACCTCTGCATCCTCTCCCGGCACGCCATTCTGTGCAGACTTCACTTCCGCGCCATTGCTTACGACCGACGCTTGCCCGGCCGTTACGGTGACCGGATAGCCCGCACGACGATACAAGGCTCTTTCCACCAAACTGTTATCCACGGCTTTATTGTCTTTAAACTGGGTAAAACCGGCTGGCAGCACATACGGCATGGTCTGGACGTTTTGCTCCTCTTCCGGCGACAGCGGTCGATGCACCTCGACATAGCGCATTCCGTTCGGCTCTATCGAATATTTTATCGGCTCATTAATCACCCGAACCGGCGTTCCTGTCCGGACCTGAGCAAACAGTGCTTTGATATCCGGCGCATTCATGCGAATACACCCAGAACTTACGCGCAGCCCCACGCTGTCCGGCGCACTGGTGCCATGGATCAGATATTCACCGTTTCCATGCGCCAGACGCAGTGCAAAGCGTCCTAACGGGTTATTTGGCCCGGCAGGCACTACCGGCGGTAATGTTATGCCGCGCTCCAAAGAGCGTTTACGGATGCCTGCTGTAGGGGTCCAGGTCGGATTCGGGATTTTCTGCCCAACCCGGGTTTCCATTACCGGCGTTTCCAGCCCCTGCAAACCGATACCAATTGGGAAAACCTGAACAATATTCTCTCCCGGCGGGAAGTAATACAGACGCAGTTCCGCCAGATTCACAATAATGCCTTCTCGGGGTGCATCCGGTAGCAGTAGTTGCGAGGGAATAGTAATTAGCGTTCCGGGTTTAGGTACGGGGGCAATCGTATTATTGGCTTCAAGGATCAGCATCGCGGCGGTATCAAACTTACGGGCAATCGCCTGTAGGTTTTTATCGCCTTCCTGCACGGTGTAAGTTTGATTTTGCCCAACAAGACGGCTGTTCGCCTGAGGCAAAGGATAATCGACCGCCCATGCGGCCTGAATAGCGCTGTAAGCGCCGATTAGCATTAACGTAATAACAGACGCGCGTTTCATACTCACCCCCCTGGCGTTCCTGCCGGACGGCGTCGAGCGCCCGATCCGGCCTACGAGTCACTGCGTTGCACTACCTCACTCTTTCACGTCGAGCTGAAATTGACGTGTTTTATCAGTTTAGCTAAGAGTTGCGGCTTTGGTGCGAATAGCCCGAATCATCGCCTCCAGCCCTTGTGAACGAGACGGTGTGAGATGCTGTGCGAGCGCCATTTTTTCAAACCACGGACGCACATCAAAATTCACAATATCCTGGGCCGTCATGCGGTCATATAAAATGAATACGACAGCGATAAGCCCTTTCACAATTGCCGCATCGCTGTCGCCCTGTAATTCAATAATTCCTTCAGCATTCTGACGCATGACAATCCATACCTGACTTTGACAGCCCTGGATGCTATTTTCCGTATTACGATCGTCGTCGTTTAATTCCGGCAAACGCTGACCCAGTTCAATAATGTACAGGTATTTCTCTTCCCAATTAGCGCAACGCAGAAAATTACGCAACAACTTTTCTTTATCCGGTAGCGCAGCCATAACGCCTCCCTGTTATCCCAGTAAGTGATGAATACGCTTGAGGCCCGTTACCAGGCGATCCACTTCTTCGTGGGTGTTGTACATGGCAATCGACGCCCGGCACATCGCAGGAACGTTATAGTAGGCCATCAGCGGCATAGCGCAGTGATGCCCTGTCCGCACGGCGATGCCATAGTTATCAAGAAAACTCCCGACATCATAGGCATGATGTTTGCCGAGGTTAAACGCAATCACCCCCAGACGATTATCCGGCCCGTAGAGCGTCAAATCAGGCACATCCGCCAGCTGTTCCAGCGCATAGCGCATCAGGAATTGTTCATATTCGCTGATTTCAGTAAGCCCCAGCGCGGATACATATTCAATAGCCGCGCCGAGTCCAATAATCCCCCCGGTGTTTGGCGTTCCGGCTTCAAACCGCCAGGGGGCTTTGGCCCACGTCGTTCCCTGGCTCAGGCTCACCGTCGCAATCATCGATCCACCGCCTTCCCACGGCGGCATCTCCTGCAGCAACGACTCTCTGGCATACAGAACGCCAATACCGGTTGGCCCGTAGAGCTTGTGCCCAGAGAAAACATAGAAGTCGCAATCCAGCGCCTGCACATCAACCTGATGATGCATAACTGCCTGTGCGCCATCCACCAGCACTTTCGCGCCGTATTGATGCGCCAGCTCAATCATCTCAACCAATGGGTTTTCCGTGCCCAGCACGTTAGACACATGGGTAATCGCCAGCAGTTTCGTGCGATCGTCAAACAGCGTCGGCAGCGTTTCCAGTTGCAACGTCCCCTCTGTATTGAGCGGAATAACGCGCAGTTCTGCACCTACGCGGGCGCACAACATCTGCCAGGGCACAATATTGGCGTGGTGCTCCATTTCGCTGATGATAATGTTATCGCCCACCCGCACATTGCTGCCGCCCCAGCTGTTAGCTACCAGGTTAATACCTTCCGTTGTGCCGCGAACAAACACCAGTTCTTCAGCTGAACGGGCGTTGATAAACAGCGAGGCGAGCTTGCGTACATTCTCCATTTTTTCCGTGGCCTGCGCGCTCAGCGTATGGATCCCGCGGTGGACCGCGGCATAGCCGTGACGGTAAAACTCGGCTTCGGCATCAATCACCTGGTTGGGCTTTTGCGCGCTGGCGGCGCTATCCAGATACGCCAACGGTAAACCGTTCACTTCACGCGTCAGGACCGGAAAATCAGCCCGCACTTTTTCAATGGGAAATGTCATGCTACGCCTCCCGGCAAGCGTTGGGCGATCCGTGCCAGGACCTGTTGTTTCAGCGTTTCCTCGCCCAGGGCTTCAGTCAGCTCAGCGGCAAACGCATAGAGAATCATTTGTTGGGCATCCTGCTGGCCGATCCCGCGCGAACGCAGATAGAACATCTGCTCGTCATCGATCCGCCCTACCGTCGCCCCGTGGCTGCATTTCACGTCGTCGGCATAAATTTCAAGCTGCGGTTTGGTATCCACTTCCGCCAGTTTTCCGAGCAGCAAATTATTGTTGGTCATCTGACCGTCGGTTTTAATGGCGTGCTGAGCGACGTTGATCAGGCCATTGAATACCGCCCGCCCCTTATCGCTGACAATCGTTTTATGCTGTTGTCGACTGTTGCAATATCCCTTGTTGTGCGCAAGCCAGGTGCGGGTATCGCAGACTTCATTTTTCACCGGCATCGCCAGGCTGTTAAGCCGAAGCGTGGTGTTTTCGCCGTTAAGCTGGGTGCTGGTGTTATGGCGCAACACCGCATCACCGAGTAAAAAGCTGTGGCTGGCGGCCGTGGCATCAGCGCCCAACTGAATATCATTATGCGCGAAGTGGTGGCTGAGCGGATTCTCAAACGCCAGTTTGATGTGGCGCAAGTGTGCGTTTGCCGCGACGTTCATCGTTAATCGTGCACCGGTAAAATGGCGATATTCGCTGAGGCTGACATACTGTTCAATGACGGTGGCTTCTGCTCCTTCTGCCAGGTCCAGATGGTGGCGATAGTGCGCCGTATTCACCTCATCGCCCGCCAGCCCCTGGGTAATGTGCAGCAGCAGCAACGGTTTTGCCGGTCGCTGGTTACGCCTCACCTGAATGTGCGTTACGCTGCGGGAGAGGCTTTCGGTCAGGTGCAGAAAGACTTCCGGTTGGATAGCCGCCGGTAGCGACTGGCGCACATCATCAACGGTAATGTTAAACCCGCTACCTTCTGCGCTGTCGCTGAGCGTTGGACAGAATTGCCCGTCAACAAACACCAGGCGGACAGCATCAATAGCTGGCGCTAACGCTTCACACTGGGCGGACGTTATCTCAGTGACATGACTGACAAACTGGCTGTTGGTTAATCCTTCCAGCGGCGTGTATTTCCAGTCCTCATGCTTACGCGTTGGCAGTCCCAGACGCAGCATCTGCTGTAGGTGCTGTTGGGCGTGGTGCGAGCGCGTCTCCCCTTGCGTTTCAAACAGATGATGCCACTGTTGCAGCACGTTACTGCTGTTCGCTAAGCCAGCCATAACCTTGCTCCTCCAGTTGTTTGACCAGCGTGAAATCGCCGGATTTCACAATTCGCCCCTGGTAGAGAACGTGCACATAATCGGGTTTGATGTAATCCAGGATGCGCTGATAGTGGGTGACGATAATGAATGAACGTTGCCCGTCGCGCAGCGAGTTCACGCCATCCGCAACGACTTTCAGCGCGTCGATATCCAGCCCGGAGTCCGACTCATCAAGAATGCACAGCTGAGGTTCCAGCACCGCCATTTGCAAAATGTCATTACGCTTTTTCTCACCACCGGAGAAACCAACGTTGACCGAACGCGTTAGCAAATCTTCCGGCATCTTCAATAACGCGATTTTCTCTTCCATTAGATCCTGGAAGTCAAACCTGTCCAGCGACTCTTCGCCACGGTAGCTGCGCACTGCATTCAGTGCCGTTTGCAGGAAAAACTGATTACTGACGCCGGGGATTTCTACCGGATACTGAAATGCCATAAAGATCCCTTCACCGGCCCGGTCTTCGGGTGACAGTTCCAGTAAATCCTTACCGTTGAATTCTACCGTCCCGCCGGTGACTTCGTAGTCATCGCGCCCGGCGAGCGTTGAGGAAAGCGTACTTTTCCCGGAACCGTTCGGCCCCATAATGGCGTGTACCTCTCCGGGGCCAATATCCAGGCTCAGCCCACGCAGGATCGCCTTATCTTCCACACTGACCTGTAAATTTTTAATGCTTAACATGTGCTTTCCTTAAATTTTAACCGACGCTGTGTTCAAGACTTATGGCGAGAAGTTTTTGCGCTTCCACGGCAAATTCCAGCGGCAGTTCAGAGAACACGTCTTTACAGAAACCATTGACGATCATCGAAATGGCATCCTCTTCGCTGATGCCGCGCTGTAAACAGTAAAACAGTTGGTCTTCACCAATGCGCGAGGTCGTGGCTTCATGCTCAAGCTGGGCGCTGTTGTTACGACACTCCACATACGGGAAGGTGTGCGCTCCACAATCCGCGCCAATCAGCATCGAGTCGCATTGGGTATAGTTGCGGGCGTTGGTTGCGGTCGGCATGATCTTCACTAAGCCGCGATAGCTGTTTTGACTGTGTCCCGCGGAGATCCCTTTCGAGATAATGGTCGATTTGGTGTTCTTGCCGATGTGGATCATCTTGGTGCCGGTATCGGCCTGCTGATAACCACTGGTCAGCGCGACGGAGTAGAATTCGCCGATAGAGTTGTCGCCGCGCAGAATACAGCTTGGGTATTTCCAGGTAATGGCCGAGCCGGTTTCCGACTGCGTCCACGACATTTTGCTGTTTTCGCCTTCGCACAGAGCGCGCTTGGTGACGAAGTTCAAAATGCCGCCGGTGTTACCATCACCAGGGAACCAGTTTTGTACCGTCGAGTATTTCACTTCGGCATCTTTGTGGATGATGACTTCTACCACCGCGGCATGCAGTTGGTAGCTATCGCGTACCGGGGCTGAACAGCCTTCGATATAGCTGACGTAACTGCCCTCATCCGCAACCAGAATGGTGCGTTCAAACTGACCGGTTTTTTCCGCATTTATACGGAAATAGGTCGACAGTTCCATTGGGCAACGTACACCTTTCGGGACATAAATAAACGTGCCGTCGGAGGCCACCGCCGCATTTAGCGCCGCAAAGAAATTGTCATTACCCGGTACAACCGTACCCAGATATTGTTTTACCAGCTCAGGGTGATCGTGAATCGCCTCACCAAACGAACAGAAAATAATGCCCTGTTCCGCCAGTTTATCGCGATAAGTTGTCGCCACCGACACCGAGTCAAAAATGGCATCAACCGCCACCTCTTTGCCTTCGCGGACCGGCACGCCAAGCTGCTCAAATGCGTCCTCAACTTCTTTACTTAAAAACGCATTCGCCCCCGTTTGCTGCACCGCGCCCGGCTCAGACGCGCAGGTTTCATCGCAATTACCGCAGGACGGCGCGGAGTAATAACTGTACTCCTGGTAGTTCAGCTTATCGTAATGCGCTTTTAGCCAGTGCGGCTCTTCCATGGTTAGCCACGCTTTAAAGGCATTCAGGCGAAATTCCAGCATCCAGTCGGGTTCATTACGTTTTGCCGAAATCGCGCGCACGACATCTTCGTTGATCCCTTTTGCCAGCTCATCGGTTTGTAGATGGGTGAAGAAGCCCTCTTTGTAATTAAGGTGCCCGCCAGCCCAGGTGTTGACATCGTCAGTTGCTTCAGTATTACGAGACATAGTACCGCCTATACCCCAAAACTTTCGCCACAGCCGCATTCGTTCTGGGCTTTCGGGTTATGAAATTTAAATAGCTGATTTAATCCTTCGCGCACGAAATCGACTTCTGTGCCGTCGATGAACGGCATCGCCTGTAACGGTACATAAAGTCTGGCCCCCTCCGTTTCAAACAGCAGATCGTCTTTTTCCGCCTGGCGAACGGTGTCCAGCACGTAGCCAAATCCCGCGCATCCCGTTTGCTTCACGCCTAAACGCACGCCTAACATGTCGGGTTGCTTTGCCACCAGCTCGCGGATGTGCGCCGCAGCCGCTGGCGTTAACGTCAGACCACGCCAGGCAAAATCGTCCGGGTTAAATGTTCCTGAATGCAATTCCATAGGGTTACCTCGAGTCACTAGCTTTCAAGCTATAACAACATGTTAGTGATAATGATTATCACTTCAACCCCTCAACAGCAGGGGCATTCGGGTTAATCGCCCTTTTTGACCCCTTTTACTAAGCATAGACCCTGCTGCGTGGGTTAACAGGGATGGATTTTTTTGTTCAATGCATTGATTAATAATGGATTAAATAATTTCAATCGGCGAGACAGGTCGATAATCAAAAGATGTATAGAAAATGACTATTTCTGTGATAGAAGGGGTAACTTCCTCTGTCAGGCTATACCTAACCAGGGAGTTATCAGAGATGAGATTCGCAGAGCGGTGAACGGACAAAAGTTAACGGCTGGCTAACCACCCATTGCCATTTTTCACTCGCCCGTAGGCAGGGGTTATATTATTTTCAAGCTGATACGGTGACCAGAACAGCGCACACAGTAATGATTTACCAAAGCGTCTGTTCTGTATTCTCTGTGCTATATAAAGCGGTTATGATTCTTTAAACTTAAATGTCACCACGGCTATTTTTTGACAACATCGGTCTGCAGACTCACGGCAAGTAGGTACAATCCCGTTCGGGCACTACGTGAAGACAACAAAAAACCCTTAAGGCTGCTTGCTGGCAGGCTTAAGGGTTCCGGCCCCATCCGGCGCTTATCTCCGGCACTCACGATGGCTTAGCTCTTGAAGGGGCGATAAGAATAATCTCACTTCCGGATATGTTTTGTTTAACACAAATTGCGATTTGACTATTTTATAAGCGTATTCAATCAATTATTAGGCGCTGTTTTTCACTGAGCGCGTCCAGCAACAGGCGCAGTCCTGCAGGCTGATGCTCCCGCGAAAGATATAAACCATAAATTGGCAGGCTTTTTGGTTGAAGCTCGGGCAAGAGTCTAACCAGCTTTCCCTGTGCCAGCCCTTCCCGCGCCTCCAGTTCCGGCACCAGCGCAATGCCCGTTCCCGCCAACGCCGACTCACAGAGCAACGAAGAGATCCCGGCGCTCAAATTGCCTTTAATCGCAACAGCGGCAGCCCGCCCCTGGGCATCCAGAAAGTGCCAGGATTTTCCGGCAAACCCGCTGTAGTACAGACAATTATGCCGCGTAAGGTCGTCGATAGTCTCAGGAGTGCCATGTTGATGCAGGTACTCTACAGACGCGCACAGTACCGATTTACAGTCGCCAAGGCGACGGGCGATAGTTCCAGGTTCAGGGTTTTCCGTTATACGGATCGCCACATCAATGCGTTCTCCAACGAGGCTTACCGGTTGATTATTGATCTCCACCTCGATACGCAGTTGCGGATACTTCGTCAGAAACGCGGGCAGTACCGGCGCTAAAATATGCATAGCTGTAAAATGCGCACAGGCCACACGTAGCGTGCCAGAGGGAGTTTGCGCGGCGCTGGCGGCACCAATATCCAGCGAAAGCTGCGCCAGAGAACGCGTTTTCACTAATGCCTCTTCACCCGCTGGCGTGATTGTCAGACGGCGCGACGAGCGATGGATAAGCCTTGCACCCGCCCATTTCTCCATCTCGTCGAGGTAACGACTGACCATCGGACGGGAAAGCCCCAGCGCACGCGCGGCGGCGCTCAGACTGCCCAAATCACAGATATGGTTGAATACCGTTGCCGCCATCACTCTGTCCATTGCATCCCATCCGATCGTTTTATGAAACTCAGCATGTCCTAATAAGGGAATTCTAACAGATCCGAATTTCCTTAAAATACAGGAACTATCAAAAGACAATTTCCTGCACAAGGATACCTGGCATGAAAGTTAAAACGCTGGCCCTGCTGTTACCTCTGTTCGCCTCTTCATCCTTTGCCGCGACGCTACAGTTGGACGTCTACAATCCACAGGACAAGGCTATTTTCCCGGTCTCTTCAACGCTGGTTTCAGGACCGAAAGAAGCAATATTGTTTGACGCACAGTTCAGTACTAAAGATGGTGAACAGCTGGTGCAGATGATTCGCGCCAGCGGTAAAACGCTAAAGGCCATCGTGATCACCTCCGGCGATCCGGATTTCTATTTCGGACTGCAGCCTATCGTCAAAGCCTTCCCACAGGTAAAAGTCCTGGCAACACCGCACGTAGTAGACCATATCCGTGCCACCAAAGAGGCCAAACTGCAATTCTGGGGTCCGCAAATGAAGGATGGTGCGCCAACATCGCTCACCGTTCCGCAAGCAACAACGCAAACGCATTTCACGGTTGATGGTGAAACGCTGGAGCTGCGCCACCCTAATGATTATGCAGCCTATGTCTGGATCCCGGCGAACCGTGCCATTATTGGCGGTACCGGCGTGGCGTCTGGTATACACGTCTGGACGGCGGATACGCAATCTGCAGAACAGCGTAGCGCGTGGCGTAGCGTATTGGGCGAAATGCAGAAGTTACAACCCACCCAGGTGGTCCCGGGGCATTACATCGGCGAACGCCCTGCGGGCGATAAAGCGATTCGCTTCACACAGGACTATCTGCAATCGTTTGAGCAGGCGTTAGGGGCGAAGAAAGGTTCGGATTATGTGATTAAAACCATCACCGCGGCATGGCCAGGTCTTGCAGACGCAAGTTCTCTGGAGCTAAGTGCGAAGGTTAATACTGGTGAGATGAAGTGGTGATTGAGATTTAACGCAAAAAATAACCCCGAACGCGTGTCGGGGTTTCATTACGATAAGCATACCGGAATCAATGAACGCCCATGCGCCAGGCAAAATAGATCTCTTCTTTTAGTTCAGTCGAAGAAAGCGTCAATAAATCCGCGAACTCCAGCTCTAACTGTTTCAGTCTTTTCAGGTACTGAGCTGGTGAAAGATCGGTTTTATCACGACGTAAAAACTCTATTGCCAGTTGGGCCGGGTCTAATTGGGTAGACATATCATCCTCGCTTGTGTTCAAAACCTGCACAGTATAACACCATTCCCTGTGCAGATAATGACCAAAAGCAATATGCATCACAAAATTGCTGTCGTCAGACGCGACGTGCAGCACAATCGTCCCTGCTCATCGAAGATTTCGATTTGCCATACCTGATGACGGGAGCCGGTATGCACCGCGCGACATACCCCTCTGACGCGCCCTTCCCGCGCCGAGCGAATATGGTTGGCGTTGACCTCCAGGCCCACCACTTTCTGCTCACCCTGAGTACACAGGTAGCCAGCCACCGAACCAATGCTCTCAGCCAGCACTACAGACGCGCCGCCGTGCAGCAAACCAAATGGTTGTTTAGTACGGTGGTCTACCGGCATTGTGGCTTCCAGCGTGTCATCGCCAATGTGCACAAAACGAATATCAAGCAGCCCAACCATATTTCCTTCACCCATGGCGTTGAGCGCTTCGAGTGTGACTTCACGTTTCCAGATCATCCTATAATCTCCAGCAGTGCCTGTAATGGATGGCGAACGCCCGTGCCTTCAACGCGTTTAACCTGACTGCGACAGGAGTATCCGGTAGCCAGACAACGGTTACGCGGCAATCGTTGCATTGCCTGGTGCCATGATAGCTCATAGATCCCCAGTGAGTTCTGATGATTCTTCACTTCGTGGCCATAGGTGCCCGCCATACCACAGCACCCTACGCTGATGTTCTCCAGCTTTGCACCAAAGCGGGCAAAAATAGCCGCCCACTGAGCAGGCGCGCCCGGCAGGGCCGTCACTTCGGTACAGTGTCCAAAGAAGTACCACGGTTCACCGCCCACAGCGACTGGCGGCTGTGACTCCACAACTGTCGATAACCATTCGTTGGCGAGTAACACATGGAAATCGCCCCGCTGTTCCCCGAGCGCCAGTTTGTATTCATCGCGATAGCAAAGCACCAGCGCCGGATCGACACCCACCATCGGAATATTCAGCTTCGCCACCCGATTGAGAAACTCAGATGTTTTCTTTGCGGTTTTAGCAAAACGGTTTAAAAAGCCCTTAATATGCTGGGCCTTGCCGTTTGGCGAGAACGGCAGCAGTACCGGCTGCAAACCCAGCTTTTCAACCAGACGTATAAAATCAGCCACCACCTGTGCATCGTAATAGCTGGTGAACGGATCCTGCACCACCAGCACCGTACGGGCTTTTTGCTCAAGGCTGAGTAATTCGAGCTGTTCCAGCGTCATATTGGCGGAACGATGGCCAACCAACTGACGTTGAAGCGACGGCGCAGACAGCAGCGGTAAGTCGACCATGCCGATGTGCTTTTTAGCCAGATTACGCACCAGCGGCTGGTTGATGAAGAAGTTAAACGTGTTGGGCGCCCGCGCCATTAAAGGCGCATAGCTCTCAACGGTCGCCACCATGTGATCGCGCAACGGCCGCAGATAACGCGTGTGATACAACTGCAGGAAGCGTGAGCGGAACTCCGGCACATCGATTTTAATCGGACACTGTGTGGAACAGGCTTTACACGCCAGACAACCCGACATTGCCTCTTTCACTTCGTGCGAGAAATCGTATTCGCCTTTGCGCGCATGCCAGCTATTGCGGGTACGGGCAATCAGCGTACGTAAACTGGCACGTTTTTCCGGTAGCTCTTTTTCCAGCTGTAGCGGGTCAATCCCGCGATCTGCCAACAGACGCAGCCATTCACGCACCAGCGTAGCTCGCCCTTTCGGTGAATGGATACGGTTGAGGCTGATTTTCATCGACGGACACATCGGGCTTTTCGCATCAAAGTTAAAGCATAACCCGTTGCCGTTACACTCCATCGCCCCACGCCACTCCTGGCGTACGGCCAGCGGGATCTGACGGTCATACGTTCCGCGCTTCACCGCGTCCACTTTCATCATCGGCGCATCAACATCCTCCGGTGGACAGATTTTGCCCGGATTGAGCCGGTTTTGCGGATCAAACACCGATTTCACTTTACGCAGTTCGCGATACAATTCCTCACCGAAGAACGCCGGGCTATATTCTGCACGAAAACCTTTCCCGTGCTCGCCCCACAGCAGACCGCCATATTTTGCCGTCAGCGCGACAACATCGTCAGAAATGCGTTTCATCAGCACTTCCTGCTGCGGGTCGCACATATCCAGCGCCGGTCTGACGTGCAGCACGCCTGCATCTACGTGACCAAACATGCCGTAACTCAGGCCGTGGCTATCGAGCAGCGCGCGGAACTCGGCAATATAGTCAGCCAGATGTTCCGGCGGAACGCAGGTATCTTCAGCAAACGGAATCGGCTTCGCGGCCCCTTTCGCATTCCCCAGCAGACCGACGGCTTTTTTACGCATCGCGTAAATGCGTTCGACGCCTGCCAGCTCGGTACATAGCTGCCAGCCTATAACGCCCGCTTCCTGACGCGCGATTAAGCCATCCAGCCGTTCGCACAGTGCGCTGACTTGCGAATCAATCAATGCTTCATCGTCACCGGCAAACTCCACAATATTCAGACCCAGCATCTCTTTATCCGCCACATCGGTAATCAATTCACTTACCGAGTGCCAGACAATATCTTCCCGTGCCAGGTTAAGCACTTTGGAGTCGACGGTTTCTACCGACAGCGCGCGCGCTTCCACCATCACCGGGGCATTACGCAATGCCGAGTCGAAAGAGTCGTACTTAACGTTAACCAGTTGTCTGACTTTGGGTAGCGGCGTGATATCGAGACGGGCTTCGGTGATAAACGCCAGCGTACCTTCAGAGCCAGTAAGAATGCGGGTTAAATCAAATTCGGTCATCTCATCGTTAAAGACGTGCCGCAGATCGTAACCAGTCAGGAAGCGATTAAGTTTCGGGAATTTATCAATGATCAGCTGTCGGTTGTCGCGGCAACGCTCATAAACCGTCTTGTAGATGCGGCCAATAGTGGTGTTGCTATTACCCAGCGTTTGGGCAAGTTCGACCGGCATTGGCTGGGTATCAAGAATATCGCCGCCCATCAGCACCGCGCGGATACCCAGCACGTGATCGGAGGTTTTACCGTAAACCAACGAGCCTTGTCCGGATGCGTCGGTATTGATCATCCCACCCAGCGTTGCCCGGTTACTGGTGGATAACTCGGGGGCAAAGAAATAGCCGTAAGGCTTCAGAAACTGGTTGAGCTGGTCTTTTATCACCCCGGCTTCAACCCGCACCCAACCTTCCTGCACATTGATTTCAATGATGCGGCTCATATAGCGGGACATATCAACAATAATGCCCTGATTCAGCGCCTGACCGTTGGTCCCGGTGCCGCCACCGCGTGGGGTAAAAATCAACGAAGAGAAAAGAGGTTCCGCCGCCAGACGAGCAATGAGCGCCACATCTGCGGTTGAACGAGGGAATACGACAGCATCAGGAAGCAGCTGATAAATACTGTTATCCGTCGACATTGTCAGACGATCGGCATAGCTCGTTGCCGTATCGCCCGTAAATCCTTGCTGCTCCAGTGCCTGCAAAAAATTGAGCACCAGTTGAACGACACCTGGCGCCTGAGAAATTTGTGGAATCATTATAGTGACCCTTTCCTGCGGTCTGTGTTGTGAATTTAATCGTTTGCGTGTTGCTTTGTTTGTTGTATCACATTTTTTTCTAATACGCTCAGCAGATTTACAGGCAGAATCCGCCTGTTAAAAACCGCTGAAATTGCTCATCATTACAGGGTGTCATTTAAGTGTTCACGTCGCGTCAACGTTCTGGCGCAAAGACAAAGGTGAAAAGTAATTATGGTAAATTTCCGCCAGCCCAAGGATATTGCACAAGTGCTGCTATCGGCGCTGTTTTTAGCCGTCATGATTGTGGCCTGTCTTTGGATTGTTCAGCCCTTTATCCTCGGTTTTGCATGGGCGGGGACGGTGGTCATTGCGACCTGGCCGATCCTGCTACGCTTACAAAAATTGCTCTGGGGCCGTCGCTCGCTGGCCGTGCTGGTGATGACCCTGCTGCTGGTGCTGTTGTTCATCATTCCTATCGCGCTACTGGTCAATAGCATTGTTGATGGCAGCGGACCATTGATCCATGCCGTAACCGCAGGCGATATGACCCTGCCGGATCTGGCGTGGCTGAACAGTATTCCGTTGGTCGGCGCAAAATTGTATGCCGCGTGGCACAGTCTGCTGGATATGGGCGGCGCGGCCATCATGGCCAAGGTTCGTCCTTATATCGGCACGACGACGACCTGGTTTGTTGGCCAGGCTGCACATCTTGGCCGCTTTATGATGCACTGTGGTCTGATGCTGCTGTTCAGCGCCCTGCTGTACTGGCGCGGTGAACAGGTGGCGTTAGGTATTCGCCACTTCGCTTGTCGCCTGGCATCCAAACGTGGCGATGCCGCCATTCTGCTGGCAGCACAAGCCATTCGCGCCGTCGCATTAGGCGTTGTGGTCACCGCGCTGGTGCAGGCAGTGCTCGGTGGTATTGGTCTGGCGGTAACCGGCGTGCCGTACGCCACGCTGCTGGCGGTATTGATGATCCTGTCTTGTCTGGTGCAACTGGGACCATTGCCGGTGCTGGTCCCGGCCATTATCTGGCTGTACTGGACGGGCGATTCAACCTGGGGCACGGTGCTGCTGGTGTGGAGCGGCGTGGTCGGAACGCTGGATAACGTTATTCGCCCGATGCTGATTCGCATGGGGGCCGATTTGCCGCTGATCCTGATTCTCTCAGGGGTCATCGGCGGACTGATTGCCTTCGGCATGATTGGTCTGTTTATCGGCCCGGTGGTACTGGCCGTGTCCTGGCGTCTGTTCTCCGCCTGGGTAAACGAAGCCCCTGCGCCAGGTAGCGATCCCGACGAAATCCTCGAAGAAATTGCTGAAATCGAACGCAATAAGTAATCCCACGTCAGGCGGCACCGCCGCCTGATTGTTTAACATTGCTAATCAATTCCGCCCACTTACTGAATAAGACCCAACGTTATCCTTCTTTAAATACTCATTTGCTTCGCAAATTATTTACAGTTTTTAAACTATTGAGATGAATCTGATCGACGTAAAAAATCAGTATGCCTACTATTAGCCCATGGCTTTAGATCAACACATTGATTTATAAGCATGGAAATCCCCTGAGTGAAACAACGAATTGCTGTGTGTAGTCTTTGCCCATCTCCCACGATGGGCTTTTTTTTGTCCTTCGCGCGCCTCGCCACCACCCTTACCGCACCACAGCTCCGCTCTTCCCCGTTGATAAACAAATAATATTGCACAAGATACTGTGACTCTCTTCAAGCCGAAATATCCACAGCAATGTTATTACTATTCCACCGTCTTTTATGAGGTGATCAAATAATGAACGCATTAGAACTCCAGGCTATCCGCCATATTTTTGCTATGACGGTAGAAGAAAGCGCTATGTATATCTCGCGGGATCACAATGTTGCCGCCTGGCAACAATGGGAGAATGGTGAAAGGGAAATCCCGGAAGACATCACGCGCATTTGTGCAGAAATGAAAGCCAGACGAAAGTTAAGAATTAACGCCATTATCGAAAAAATAAATAACCGTATCGGTAATAACACCATGCGTTTCTTTCCCGATCTGAACTCTTTTCAGGCGGTTTATCAGCACGATGATTTTCTCGACTGGAAAATCTATCAATCGGCCGCTGTTGAACTGTATGCCCACGACCTTGAGCGTTTGTGTTAAGAGACCGCAGCGCCACACTCATTTAGCCTTTTCGCTGAGTAACATATTATGAAAAATACCTATTTCTCCACTGCGATAGGGCTGTACTTTAATTACCTGGTACACGGCATGGGGGTCATTCTGATGAGCCTCAATATGTCTTCACTGGAACAACAGTGGCACACCGATGCCGCAGGCGTCTCAATTGTTATTTCCTCACTCGGCATTGGCCGTTTAAGCGTGTTATTGGTGGCGGGCATGCTTTCCGATCGCTATGGCCGTAGACCGTTTATTATTTTCGGTATGGTCTGCTACCTGCTGTTCTTTGTAGGCATCATCAATACTCACAGCATTTATATTGCCTATGCTTTTGGATTTTTAGCCGGAATGGCAAACAGTTTTCTTGACGCCGGAACTTACCCCAGCCTGATGGAGGCGTTTCCCCGCTCTCCCGGCACGGCTAATATCTTAATTAAAGCGTTTGTTTCCATCGGTCAGTTTCTGCTGCCGATGATTATCAGTCTGCTGGTGTGGGCAGAACTTTGGTTTGGCTGGTCCTTCCTTGTGGCGGCCGCGGTAATGCTAATCAATGGCATATTTTTGTTTCGCTGTCGATTCCCGGCCCATCCTGGGCATCAAGCCCCCCTCAAGGCATTACCCGTTGAACAGAAAAGCATACAATCTGAACATCGTTGTTCTCTTCTCGATCTCGCCAGTTACACTCTGTACGGCTACATCGCCATGGCGACATTTTATCTGATAAGCCAGTGGTTGGCACAGTACGGACAGTTTGTCGCTGGGATGTCCTACACCTTATCGATCAAGCTGTTAAGCATTTACACCTGCGGTTCTCTACTGTGTGTGTTGATCACCGCGCCACTGGCACGAAAGACGGGGCGCGCAACCTCTCTGTTAATGCTGTACACCTTTATCTCATTTATCGCCTTGCTGATGGTTTGCCTGCATCCGTCGATCTACATGGTGATCGTCTTCGCATTTGTCATCGGTTTCTCTTCAGCCGGAGGCGTTGTACAAATCGGTTTAACGCTGATGGCCGCACGCTTTCCCGATGCGAAGGGCAAAGCCACCGGGATTTACTACAGCGCGGGCAGCATTGCGACCTTCACCATCCCACTGATAACGGCAAGACTCTCGCAGACCAGCATTGCTCACATCATGTGGTTTGATACCGGCATAGCCGCGGTAGGCTTCCTGTTATCATTGTTTATTGGCTATCGCAGCCGTATCACGACAAAGCAGCAACTAAACATGGCGACGGTCGTAAAATAACGCGGATGCAATATTGTTCTCCCCCGCTGCAAAATAATTGGTCGCGGTTTTAAAACTTCAGCAAAATGTTGGTTGAAAGAATTAAGTTTCACAGTTGAGCATGCAACATACCTGGTAACTTAAACGCCATGCTATGTAGGCACAATATCAGCACCCCGGTATATTAATCACAAGGTCGCCGCAATTTAAACAATATCGACGAGCACAGAACAATTTTAAAATCCGCAAGGAGTTGTGAACATGTCTCAAAATAAGACCTTTAATACGCCATTTCTTTTGGCGATAATCTGTATTTATTTAAGTTATTTTTTACACGGCATTAGCGTCATTACACTGGCGCAAAACATGAGTTCTCTTGCAGAAAAATTCTCCACCGACAATGCTGGGATAGCCTATTTAATTTCCGGCATTGGTCTTGGTCGCCTGGTGAGTATTTTATTCTTTGGCGTGCTCTCAGATAAATTTGGTAGACGGGCTATCATTCTGTTAGGTGCTATTCTGTACATGCTGTTTTTCTTCGGCATTCCCGCCAGCCCGAATCTGATGATTGCCTTTATTCTCGCTGTTTGTGTCGGCGTCGCTAACTCGGCCCTGGATACAGGGGGCTATCCGGCATTGATGGAATGCTTCCCTAAGGCATCTGGGTCAGCGGTTATCCTGGTTAAAGCGATGGTCTCATTCGGGCAGATGATCTACCCCATCGTCGTCAGCACCATGCTGCTCAACCATATCTGGTACGGCTATGCGGTCATTATCCCGGGGATACTGTTCGTCATCATAACGTTGATGCTGCTCAAAAGCCGCTTCCCCAGCCAGATGGTGGATGCGGGCATTGCAAAAGAGCTACCACAGATGAACAGTAAACCGCTGCTCTGGCTGGAAGGCGTAGCCTCCGTTATGTTTGGGGTGGCCGCATTTTCGACCTTTTACGTCATCGTAGTCTGGATGCCGAAATACGCGATGGCATTTGCCGGCATGGCAGAAGCCGACGCGCTGAAAACCATCTCTTACTACAGTATGGGATCGCTGGTCTGCGTGTTTATTTTTGCTGCACTGCTCAAGAAAATGGTTCGACCCATTTGGGCGAATGTATTTAACGCCGGGCTGGCAACCCTCACCGCAGCGGTTATCTATTTATATCCATCCCCATTGGTGTGTAACGCCGGTTCATTTCTTATCGGGTTTTCTGCCGCAGGCGGTATTTTACAGCTCGGCGTTTCGGTGATGTCAGAGTTTTTCCCCAGGAGCAAAGCCAAGGTCACCAGTATTTATATGATGATGGGGGGCGTAGCCAACTTTATTATCCCATTAATCACCGGATACCTTTCAAACATTGGCCTGCAGTACATCATTTTGCTGGACCTCGCATTTGCTTTGCTGGCCTTCATCACCGCCATCATCGTCTTTATTCGTTACTACCGCGTATTTGATATTCCCAAAAATGATGTGCGGTTGGGCGAACGTTATTTTCAATAAATTGCTTAGAAGGAGTATCAAATGGACGTAACTGCAAAATATGAACTGATTGGTCTGATGGCCTACCCTATCAGACACAGCCTGTCGCCTGAAATGCAAAATAAGGCATTAGAAAAAGCGGGATTACCTTTTACCTACATGGCATTTGAAGTCGATAACTCCACGTTTGCTAATGCGATTGCCGGGCTGAAGGCCTTAAAAATGCGCGGTACCGGAGTCTCAATGCCCAACAAGCAACTGGCATGTGAATATGTTGATGAATTAACGCCTGCAGCCAAACTGGTCGGCGCGATTAATACTATCGTCAATGATGATGGTTACCTGCGCGGCTACAATACTGATGGTACAGGTCATATTCGTGCCATCAAGGAAAGCGGTTTCGATATCAGGGGTAAAACCATGGTACTGTTGGGCGCAGGCGGCGCGTCAACGGCCATTGGCGCCCAGGCGGCGATTGAAGGCATCAAAGAAATCAAACTCTTTAACCGTCAAGATGAGTTCTTTGCCAAAGCACAGGAATTCGCCAAACGTGTTAATGAAAATACCGACTGCGTGGTCACCGTTATCGATCTCGACGATCGACAGGCTTTTGCGGACGCACTGGCCAGCGCGGATATTCTGACCAACGGTACGAAAGTGGGAATGAAGCCGCTGGAGAACGAATCTCTGGTGACCGACGTTTCCCTGCTACGCCCGGATCTGCTGGTGACTGAATGCGTCTACAACCCGCATATGACCAAATTATTGCAACAGGCACAACTTGCCGGTTGCAAAACGATTGATGGTTACGGCATGTTGTTATGGCAAGGGGCTGAACAGTTCAAACTCTGGACCGGGAAAGATTTCCCTCTTGAGTATGTGAAACAGGTTATGGGTTTTGCAGCCTGATGGGCAAGCATTTGTAAAATATTTAAAGGGTAATCGATGAAAACCGTAACCGTAAAAAACCTCGTCATTGGCGAGGGTGCGCCGAAGATCATTGTCTCACTGATGGGTAAAGACATCGCAACGGTAAAAAGCGAAGCGCTGGCCTATCGCGAGGCGGATTTCGACATTCTGGAATGGCGCGTTGACCATTTCACCGAGGTGTCCTCCGTTGATGCCGTACTGGAAGCTGCACGCGCCATCCGCGAGGTGATAGCTGACAAACCGCTGCTGTTCACCTTCCGTAGTGCCAAAGAAGGTGGTGAACAGGCGCTGGCTGTCGAAAACTATATTGCGCTAAACCGTGCGGCGATAGATAGCGGTCTGGTCGATATGATCGATCTGGAGCTTTTCACCGGTGACGAACTGATTAAAGCCACCGTCGAATATGCACATGCAAAAAATGTCGCCGTCATTATGTCGAATCATGATTTCCATAAGACGCCAGCGGCACAAGAGATTGTCCTGCGCCTGCGTAAAATGCAGGAGCTTGGCGCTGATATCCCGAAAATCGCCCTGATGCCGCAAAACAAAACGGATGTATTGACCCTGCTTGGCGCCACGCTGGAAATGCAGGAACGCTATGCCGATCGCCCGATCATTACTATGTCGATGGCCAAAACAGGGGTGATTTCACGTCTGTCCGGTGAGGTTTTCGGTTCAGCGGCAACCTTTGGCGCGGTGAAAAAAGCCTCTGCCCCTGGGCAAATTTCGGTCACCGACCTACGTACCGTTTTGACCATATTGCATCAGGCGTAATAGTACCGTTTATCCATATTAATATCAGTAATGCCCTGCCCCAGATATTCGCTTAATCACGAATATCGGGCAGATGGCCGGACATTATTAAATAACTCACATTATTATTGTCGAATATAGCGACAGGTAGTCGCACGCATATAATCTGGAGTTCACATGAAATTATCAAGACCAAAACGCATTGATGGTCGGGTCCCCGTATTATCCGCAGTGGATGCCATTAATTATATTCCTGATGAGGCAACGCTCTGTGTATTAGGCGCAGGCGGCGGTATTCTCGAAGCAACAACATTAATTAACGCGCTGGCTGAAAAATATAAAAACTCACACTCTCCCCGAAACTTATCATTGATTAGCCCAACGGGATTAGGTGACCGTGCTGACCGTGGAATTAGCCCGTTAGCACAAGAAGGTTTAGTCAAATGGGCATTATGCGGCCACTGGGGACAATCACCACGAATTTCCGACCTCGCTGAGCAGAATAAAATTGCCGCCTATAACTATCCTCAGGGCGTATTAACCCAGACCCTGCGTGCCTCGGCAGCCCACCAGCCGGGTATTCTGAGTGAGATCGGTATCGGAACATTTGTCGATCCCCGCCAACAGGGCGGAAAGCTGAATGAAGTGACCACCGAAGATCTGATCAAGCTGGTGGAAATTGATAACAAAGAGTACCTCTATTACAAAGCCATTGCGCCAAACATCGCCTTTATTCGCGCCACCACCTGCGACAGCGAAGGTTACGCCACGTTTGAAGATGAAGTTATGTATCTCGACGCGCTGGTGATTGCTCAGGCCGTTCACAACAACGGCGGTATCGTCATGATGCAGGTGCAAAAAATGGTGAAGAAAGCCACACTGCACCCAAAAGCCGTGCGTATTCCGGGCTATCTGGTCGATATTGTGGTCATCGATCCCGATCAAACTCAATTGTACGGCGGTGCGCCGGTTAACCGCTTTATCTCGGGCGATTTTGTCCTTGATGACAGCCAGCAGACTGCCCTGCCGCTCAATCAGCGTAAACTGGTGGCCCGACGCGCCCTGTTCGAAATGCGTAAAGGCGCGGTCGGCAACGTTGGCGTGGGTATCGCCGATGGTATTGGTCTCGTTGCTCGCGAAGAAGGCTGCGCTGACGACTTTATTCTGACGGTCGAGACCGGCCCGATTGGCGGAATTACCTCCCAGGGCATCGCTTTTGGCGCCAACGTCAACACCCGCGCGATTCTGGATATGACCTCCCAGTTTGACTTCTACCACGGCGGTGGGCTGGATGTATGCTATTTAAGCTTCGCCGAAGTGGATCGCCACGGCAACGTCGGCGTACATAAATTCAATGGCAAAATTATGGGGACCGGCGGTTTTATCGATATTAGCGCCACCTCGAAGAAAATAATATTTTGCGGCACCTTAACTGCCGGAAGCCTGAAAACGGAAGTTGCCAATGGCAAATTAAATATCGTGCAGGAAGGCCGGGTGAAAAAATTCGTCAACGAATTACCTGAAGTCACTTTCAGCGGAAAAATTGCACTCGAGCGCGGACTGGATGTGCGTTACATCACCGAGCGTGCTGTATTTACGTTAAAAGAAGATGGTCTTCATTTAGTCGAAATTGCGCCAGGAGTCTCTTTGCAGGAAGACATTCTGGACAAAATGGATTTCCCTCCGGTTATTTCTCCGGAACTGAAACTGATGGACGAAAGATTATTTATCGATGCTTCGATGGGTTTTATATTGCCCGATGCCGCCAATTAAAAGGAGTACCCTGATGGATTTTTCATTAACTGAAGAACAAGAGCTGCTGCTTGCCAGCATTCGCGAACTGATTACCAGCAATTTCCCGGAGGAATATTTCCGTACCTGCGATCAGACGGCTACCTATCCGAAAGAGTTTATGCGCGCCCTTGCGGACAACGGTATTTCAATGCTGGGCGTTCCGGAAGAGTTCGGCGGTATCCCGGCAGATTACGTCACGCAGATGCTGGCACTGATGGAAGTTTCCAAATGCGGCGCACCCGCTTTTTTAATCACGAACGGTCAGTGTATTCACAGTATGCGTCGTTTTGGATCCGCCGAGCAGTTACGTAAAACGGCAGAAAGCACCATGGAAACGGGCGATCCGGCTTATGCGCTGGCATTAACCGAACCGGGAGCAGGTTCAGACAATAACAGCGCTACCACCAGCTACACCCGCAAGAACGGCAAGGTATATCTCAACGGGCAAAAAACCTTTATCACCGGCGCTAAAGAGTATCCTTATATGCTGGTACTGGCTCGCGATCCGGAGCCGAAAGATCCGAAGAAAGCCTTTACGCTGTGGTGGGTGGATTCGAAGAAACCCGGCATTAAGGTTAATCCGCTGCATAAAATCGGCTGGCACATGCTCAGCACCTGCGAAGTCTATCTTGATGATGTTGAAGTAGACGAAAGCGATATGGTTGGCGAAGAAGGCATGGGGTTCCTCAACGTCATGTACAACTTTGAGATGGAACGGCTGATCAACGCCGCGCGTAGTACCGGTTTCGCCGAGTGCGCCTTCGAAGATGCCGCTCGTTATGCTAACCAGCGTATCGCATTTGGTAAACCGATTGGCCATAACCAGATGATCCAGGAAAAACTGGCGCTGATGGCGATTAAAATTGAAAACATGCGCAATATGGTGTTGAAAGTGGCCTGGCAGGCCGATCAGGAACAGTCGCTGCGGACCAGCGCGGCGTTGGCAAAACTGTATTGCGCCCGCACGGCAATGGAAGTGATTGATGACGCCATTCAGATCATGGGCGGGCTGGGTTACACCGATGAAGCGCGCGTTTCCCGATTCTGGCGCGATGTTCGCTGCGAGCGCATTGGCGGCGGCACCGACGAAATTATGATTTACGTCGCCGGACGCCAAATCCTGAAAGATTACCAGAATAAGTAAGCGGTAATTCGTGCCGGATAGCGCACAAGCGTTTTCCGGCACGATCCAGGATAATCAGACCTCTGGGATCAAGCATTCCTGCTCAACCAGATTATTTTTAAACTGCTTGCGATAATCACTGGGGGTACAACCCACATGCCGCTGAAAGAGTTTGGCAAAGTGATCGACATTTTCATACCCTACCCGCCAGGAGATTTCCGCTAACGAAGCTTCCGTATTCGTCAGGGCAAATTTCGCCTCAGTCATTCGTCGCTGAATCACATAATTGATCGGCGAAATTCGATACTCCTTAGTAAATTCATGGCAGATATAACTCACGCTGGCCCGGAATTTTTTGGATAACTGATCGAGAGTAATTTTTTCACGGAAGTTATTATTTAAATAAACCAGCACATCTTTAATTAAGACATCTTTTTTAATATAACCTTGCTCAGAACGATAGGCATTTTTAAAGTTTTCGTAAAATAAAACGGTTAAAGCATAAGCAAAAGCGTCGTAGGCTGAAGATGTCAGGTTATTTTTGCTCTGAGGGAGCATAACCCCCAACTCATTAAAGATACTCTTAATAACCTCCTTCCCCTGAGTAACGCTAATCACCGGACACGAGTGCATCTGCAATAGCTGATTATCCTGCCAGCCGTTGAAACGAAACCCGTAGAGCGCGCAGGTGTAAGTCGTTGCAGGCGCGCTACTATCCGAAGCAACCGCATGGAGTCGCCCTTGCTCTATCACCACGATATCCCCGGCATGCGCGACATACAGCGACGAATCGATAATTAATCTTGCGACCCCTTTTTTGACATAAATAAGCTCTGTTTCATTATCGTGAACGTGATGACCCGACTCCCAGTTAGGGTCATCACTGATGACGAATCGCGAGAATCTCGGGGTTTTTCCCTGTTCAAAAAGGGTCTCCACGGCATTATCAAAGCAGCGTTGATACATGACAACCTCCACCTAAAGGCAGCAATTTTGGGATTATTAATATCAGAAAATAAAAACGATAATGACGTTATACAACGTTATTCCTTCCCGGCGAAACAAAATTATTTGCGCCGTCTGCAAGATGACACCTTTTGCTTTGGTACATTGCTGCCATTGATTATTTGCGTTTTATAATAATCAAAAAGAATAAATGTTATTAAGTCTGCATTAATAATTTACATATAAGAAACAAATTCAGTGCAGAGGCGATTAAAAACATGACGCATTTCGCAATTATTTTCACTGTCTTTGTGTTCCCGTTTTTTCCTCTGGGACGCACCGTCTGATTATTGCTGATAAACCAGGCATTCCCGGGACGTTTTTTTTGCAAGATTGTTGGCAATGAAAACAGATTTCCCCGTCGAAAACAGCCCTCCCTCTGTCGCACACTATTTTCAGTCAATTTTCCCTACTGTCGATAATGACGCACCACGTCATCATCCACACGAGAATCACTGGAGATGCCATGAAAATAATAACCTGCTTTAAGTTGGTGCCTGAAGAACAGGACATTGTTGTTACCCCACAGCGCTCGCTTAACTTTGACCGGGCCGATGCCAAAATCAGCCAGTTTGACTTAAATGCGATAGAGGCCGCAGCGCAGCTTAGCGCGGAGGGTGATGAAATCGTCGCCTTAACGGTGGGCGGGTCGCTACTACAAAACTCCAAAGTGCGTAAAGACGTGCTGTCCCGCGGGCCGGACAGTTTGTATATGGTGCAGGATGCACAACTGGAGCATTCATTACCCCGGGATACCGCTCAGGCGCTGGCCTGTGCGGCCAACAATATGGATTTCGACCTGATGCTGTTCGGTGAAGGATCGGGGGATATCTACGCGCAGCAGGTCGGCTTACTGGTTGGCGAACTATTACAGCTCCCGGTGATTAATGCCGTCAGCAGCATCCAACGTAACGGCGATCGCCTTGTGGTTGAGCGCACGCTTGAAGATGAAGTCGAAGTAATTGATCTGCCGCTCCCCGCCGTACTGTGCGTGACGTCGGATATCAACACACCGCGTATTCCCTCGATGAAGGCGATTCTGGGCGCGGGTAAAAAACCGGTCACCCCGTGGCAAGCCAGCGATATTGGTTGGATACCTGCATCACCGTTAGCGGAACTGGTGAGCCTTACCGTGCCGCCGCAAACAGAACGTCAGCACATCATTCTGGAAAATGACTCAGCAGAAGCCATTGCCGAACTGGCTGAACACCTGAAAAAAGCCCTGAACTAAGCCCAACGGAGAGAAATCATCATGAGTAAATTAGCCAACGTCTGGGTGTTCAGCGATAACGTAGAACGCTATGCAGAATTAATGGCCGGCGCTCGCCTGTGGGGTGAGCAGGTACACCTTATCGTACAAGGCAGCGACCAGGCCAATCAGTTGCAAGCCCTGGGCGCCGATAAGATAGTCGTGCTCGAAGCAACCTCCGGTTTACAGCGTGTTGAAAATTACGCTGAGACCATCGCCGCCCTGATGCAGGAACACGCCGGGCTGCTGCTGATGTCCGCGACTAAACGAGCCAAATCCCTTGGCGCACGCTTAAGCATTCAGCTCAACGCAGCGATGGTGAACGACGCCACATCGGTAACGCTGGATGCAGGCATTTTGTTCGCCGAACACCGGATGTATGGTGGTCTGGCATTTGGCAAAGAAAAAATCAAAAGTACGCTGGCGATTATCACGCTTGCTCCAGGCCAGCTTGAACCGGTCGCGGAAAACGCCTCACACAACTGCCCGGTTGTCTCAGCAACGTACATCGCGCCGCACCATGAAGTGATGTGCCTGGAGCGTCGCGCCAAATCCGTGAGCAGCGTGGATCTCAGCAAAGCCAAGCGCGTGGTGGGTGTGGGTCGCGGCCTGGTGGCGCAAAACGATCTGGAAATGGTGCGCCAACTGGCATCGGTGCTGGGTGCTGAAGTGGGTTGTTCACGACCGATTGCCGAAGGCGAAAACTGGATGGAACGCGAACGCTACATTGGCGTTTCTGGCGTGTTATTGAAATCAGACCTGTATCTCACGCTGGGCATCTCAGGACAAATTCAGCATATGGTCGGCGGTAACGGCGCGAAAGTCATTGTCGCCATCAACAAAGATAAAAAAGCCCCTATTTTCAATTACGCCGATTACGGTCTGGTGGGCGACATCTACAAAGTGGTTCCGGCCCTTATCGACCATCTCAGCCGCTAATCCCGTTAACGCACATCTCCCGCTGCCCTCGCGGCGGGAAAGGAGCATAAAGCATGTCAGATGAAAAATTTGATGCCATTGTGGTCGGTGCTGGTGTAGCGGGTACAATGGCAGGCTACGTTATGGCCCGGGCCGGACTGGACGTACTGGTCATTGAGCGCGGCAACAGTGCGGGCAGTAAAAATATGACCGGCGGGAGACTCTACGCGCATAGCCTTGAGCGCATCATGCCCGGATTCGCGCAGGAAGCGCCTCTCGAACGTAAAGTCACCCGCGAAAAAATCTCCTTCCTGACCGAAGAGAGCGCCGTTACCCTCGACTTCCATCGTGAAAAAGACAACGCGCCAGCGCAGGACTCTTATACCGTTTTGCGCAACCGGCTTGACCCATGGCTAATGGAAAAAGCGGAACAGGCTGGCGTGCAGTTCATCCCCGGCGTGCGCGTCGACGCGCTAATTCGCAAAGGCAATAAGGTCACCGGAGTGCAAGCCGGGGACGATATCCTCGAAGCCAATATTGTCATCCTTGCCGATGGCGTTAATTCTATGCTGGGACGGTCGCTGGGGATGGTTCCCCCCTCTTCTGCGCAGCACTATGCCGTTGGCGTAAAAGAGCTGATCGGCTTACCGTCAGCGGTGATTGCGGATCGGTTCAATCTGTCAGGCAACGAAGGTGCAGCCTGGCTGTTCGCAGGCTCACCGTCTGATGGGCTCATGGGAGGCGGATTTCTGTATACCAACCAGGATTCCATCTCTCTGGGCCTGGTGTGTGGTCTGGGGGATATTGCCCATGCCACGAAAAGCATTCCGCAAATGCTGGAAGACTTTAAGCGACACCCGACTATTCGTCCGCTGATTGCCGGCGGTGAACTGCTGGAATATTCCGCACATATGGTACCGGAAGGCGGTCTGGCAATGGTTCCGAAACTGGTTGATGACGGGGTAATGATCGTCGGCGATGCCGCTGGTTTCTGTCTGAATCTGGGTTATACCGTGCGCGGTATGGATTTGGCGATAGCTTCCGCAGAAACCGCCGCCCAAACAGCCATTGCAGCAAAAGAGCGCCAGGATTACTCGGCCAGTGGCCTGATGGATTACAAACGCGCCCTCGAACAGGGCTGTGTGATGCGTGATTTGCAGCATTTTCGCAAGATCCCGGCGCTGATGGAAAACCCGCGCCTGTTCACCCAGTATCCCCGCATGGTGGCCGATATCATGAACGATATGTTTACCGTTGACGGAAGCCCAAATCAGCCCGTTCGCAAGATGATCATGTCCCATGCCAGGCAGATTGGGCTGATGAACTTACTGAAAGACGGCATCAAGGGGGCCACCGCACTATGAATCAGGACACTAACGTTAACGTCGACGTCAAACTGGGCGTCAATAAATTTAATGTTGATGAAGGCCACCCACACATCATTCTGGCTGAACATCCCGACCTTAATGAATTTCGCAAGTTGCTGAAAGCCTGCCCCGCCGGACTGTATAAACAGGATGAGAGTGGAAATATTCATTTTGATTCCGCAGGCTGCCTGGAGTGCGGCACCTGCCGGGTGCTGTGCGGTGACACGATCCTCACACAATGGGAATACCCGCTCGGAACATTTGGCGTTGATTTCCGCTACGGCTAATGGATTTTGCATGTTGTACGCCGGATTGGCCGCGCCGGCCATCCGGTCAGATGTATGCCGAAATAATCCTGGGAATAACTTCATGAGTATCACACTTACGTTTAACGCCGAACGTCGCCAGGCCTGGCGACAACTGGGTTTATGGGGAGATGCTTCGCTTGGCGATTACTGGCACCAAACCGCCAGAGCCATGCCGGATAAAATCGCCGTGGTTGATAATCATGGCGCTTCATATACCTACGCTGCACTCGACGATGCTGCCAGCAGTCTGGCAACCTGGTTTGTAGCCTGCGGGATCCAACCCGGCGATCGCATTGCCTTTCAGTTGCCTGGCTGGTGCGAGTTCACCATTATCTATCTGGCCTGCCTGAAAACCGGGGCCGTTTCCGTACCACTGCTGCCTGCCTGGCGCGAAGCGGAACTGGTGTGGGTACTGAACAAATGTAAAGCGAAGATTTTTTTCGCTCCGACGTTGTTTAAACAGACCCGACCGGTTGATCTGATCCTCCCCTTGCAAAACCAGTTGCCGCATCTGCAACAGATTGTCGCCGTAGATAAACTGGCACCGGCCACCGCCTCGCTGGCATTCAGCCAACTGCTTCAGGCTCCGCCATTAACCCAGGTTATTAACGTTCACGCCGATGAACTGGCTGCCGTGCTGTTTACCTCCGGGACCGAGGGAATGCCGAAAGGCGTAATGTTAACCCACAACAATATCCTTGCCAGCGAACGCGCCTACAGTGCCCGTCTCAATCTCACCTGGCAGGATGTGTTTTTGATGCCCGCCCCACTGGGACACGCTACCGGTTTTTTGCATGGCGTTACCGCGCCGTTTTTAATCGGCGCACGCAGCGTATTGTTGGATATATTCACCCCAACCGCCTGTCTTGAACTGCTCGAGCAACAACGCTGTACCTGCGTGCTCGGTGCAACCCCCTTCGTCTACGACATGTTGTGTAGTCTGGAAAAACGGCCCAGTGATCTCACATCACTACGTTTTTTCTTATGCGGTGGCACCACCATTCCGCAAAAAATTGCCCGTGACTGCCAACAGCGCGGCATTAAATTGTTAAGCATCTATGGTTCGACGGAGAGCTCGCCGCATGCGCTGGTCAATCTCGACGATTCACTTTCACGCATAATGAATACCGATGGATATGCCGCCGCAGGCGTGGAAATTAAAGTCGTCGATGAAGCGCGCAATACGTTGCCTGCAGGGTGCGAAGGTGAAGAGGCGTCGCGTGGCCCCAATGTTTTTATGGGCTACCTCGATGAACCTGAACTGACCGCCTGCGCGCTGGACAAAGATGGCTGGTATTACAGTGGCGACTTATGCCGCATGGACGAAGCGGGATACATCAAAATTACCGGGCGTAAAAAAGATATTATTGTGCGCGGCGGGGAAAACATCAGCAGCCGCGAAGTGGAGGATATTTTATTGCAGCATCCGCGCATTCATGATGCCTGCGTTGTCGCGATGCCAGACGATCGGTTAGGTGAACGATCGTGCGCTTATGTGGTACTGAAACCGCCGCATCATTCGCTGTCGCTGGAATCAGTGGTGGCCTTTTTTAGTCGCAAACGGGTGGCAAAGTATAAATATCCGGAACACATCGTCATTGTCGAAACGTTACCGCGCACGGCGTCCGGCAAGGTACAAAAATACCAGTTGCGTCAGGATATCATTCAGCGTTTAAGCGTGGAGAGTGTGGAAAGCGTTGAAGGGTAAAGTACCAGATAGCGATGCTAAACCTCTAATCCGGCCTACGTTGCATACTAACCGTAGGCCGGATAAGGCATTTACACTACCATCCGGCATGATGTTACTTCTTCAGTTCAGCCAGGCTCAGCCAGGTCTGCACGACGGTGTCCGGGTTCAGCGACAGACTGTCGATCCCCTCTTCCATCAGCCAGGCAGCGAAGTCTTCGTGATCGGATGGACCCTGACCGCAAATACCCACGTATTTGCCCTGTTTCTTGGCTGCACGAATCGCCATCGACAGCAGCGCTTTCACCGCGTCGTTACGCTCGTCAAACAGTTCAGAAACCACACCAGAGTCACGGTCCAGTCCCAACGCCAGCTGCGTCATGTCGTTTGAACCGATGGAGAAACCGTCAAAGTACTCAAGGAACTGTTCGGCCAGCAAGGCGTTGGACGGGATCTCGCACATCATGATGATCTTCAGTCCGTTCTCACCGCGTTTCAGCCCCTGACGCGCCAGCTCTTCCACTACCGCTTTCGCCTGGGCAACGGTACGTACAAACGGTACCATCACTTCTACGTTAGTCAGGCCCATATCGTTACGGACACGTTTCACTGCGTCACATTCCAGCGCGAAACAGTCGCGGAAGCTATCAGCAATGTAACGGCCCGCCCCGCGGAAGCCCAGCATCGGGTTCTCTTCATGCGGCTCATAACGCTCACCGCCGACGAGGTTGGCATATTCGTTGGACTTAAAGTCTGACATACGCACGATAACGCGTTTTGGATAGAACGCCGCACCCAGCGTGGCGATCCCTTCCGTCAGACGACCAACGTAGAATTCACGCGGGGAATCAAAACCTTTCATCATGCCGCGGATTTCGTTTTGCAGCTCAGGCGTCTGGTCATCGAACTCCAGCAACGCACGCGGGTGTACGCCAATCATGCGGTTGATGATAAATTCCAGACGCGCCAGGCCGACACCTTCGTTTGGCAGACAGGCGAAGTCGAAAGCCCGGTCCGGGTTACCCACGTTCATCATCACCTTCAACGGCAGATCCGGCATGGTCTCCACGCTGGAACTCTTCACGCTGAAGTCGAGCATCTCAGCATAAACATAACCGGTATCACCCTCGGCGCAGGAGACTGTGACTTTCTCACCGTCCTTCATACGCTCGGTGGCATCACCACAGCCAACCACGGCCGGGATCCCCAGTTCACGGGCAATGATCGCCGCGTGGCAGGTACGACCGCCACGGTTGGTGACAATCGCCGCCGCTTTCTTCATGATCGGTTCCCAGTCCGGGTCGGTCATGTCGGTAACCAGGACGTCGCCAGGTTCGATACGGTTCATTTCGCTGATGTCCTGAATGACTTTGACCGGACCCGCGCCAATGCGGTGACCGATAGCACGACCTTCAGCAATAATTTTACCCTGAGCATGCAGCGTATAACGCTCCATCACCTGGCCGCGCGAGCGCACAGTTTCCGGACGCGCCTGCACAATGAACAGTTTGCCGGTATGACCGTCTTTCGCCCATTCGATGTCCATCGGACGACCGTAGTGCTTCTCGATCTGTACCGCCTGCTTCGCCAGCTCCTGCACTTCTGCGTTGGTCAGGGAGAAAATGTCGCGCTGCTCCTGCGGTACATCTTCAATCGTCACCTGCTTGCCGTGTTCCTGGGTTGGCGCGTAGACCATACGGATTTTTTTCGAACCCATTGTGCGACGGACGATCGCCGGACGGTTTGCCGCCAGAGTCGGTTTGTGCACGTAGAATTCATCCGGGTTAACGGCACCCTGCACAACCATCTCGCCGAGGCCCCATGCGGAAGTGATGAACACCACCTGATCGAAACCGGATTCGGTATCGATGGAGAACATTACGCCGGAAGACGCGAGGTCTGAGCGCACCATCCGCTGAACGCCAGCAGAGAGCGCCACGCCACGATGGTCATAACCCTGGTGAACGCGATAAGAGATTGCTCGGTCGTTAAACAGCGAGGCAAAGACGTGTTTGATAGCAACCAGTACGGCATCAAATCCCTGGACGTTGAGGAAGGTTTCCTGCTGACCGGCAAATGACGCATCTGGCATATCTTCTGCGGTGGCGGAAGAGCGCACGGCAAAAGAGGCATGGGCATCGTCTGCTGACAGCTGCGCGTAGGCATCGCGGACGGCATTTTCCAGCTCCGGCTGGAAAGGAGTGTCGATAATCCACTGGCGGATCTGTGCGCCGGCTTTCGCAAGCTCGGTGACATCGTCAATATCCGTTTTATCCAGCAGCTCATAAATGCGCTGGTTTACACCGCTCTGGTCCAGAAACTGGTTAAACGCATCGGCGGTCGTTGCAAAACCATTCGGCACGGAAACACCCATACCGGAAAGGTTAGTAATCATTTCACCCAGGGAGGCATTTTTGCCCCCAACTCTGTCTACATCATTCATGCCGAGTTGGTTATACCAAAGCACCAGCGGTGACGAGCCATTGTTGGACATCGAACAATCCTTATATATGAACGAGGTTAGGAAACTCAATTTTGCGTAATTATCTTTGCATATTTACTTCAGCGAAAAAAACGGTGAATCGTTCAAGCAACTTTATTTTTTATTTTTTCAGATTGTTTCCGCATTTGCGCAAACCCGCGAGCCACAGGGGATCACCACAAAAACTACCGGTATAAACATTTGTTCCGAAAAATGAAATGTACTTTTCAGTAAATATAAAAATACCGTTTCATTTTACAAAATAGATGCAGCAATATTCGCTTCTGGCGAATTTTAATTTATGCTTTCAGAGAATTATGTCAGCCCCAGGATGAGCAAAATGGATAATGCTGTTGATCGTCACGTATTTTATATTTCTGATGGTACGGCCATCACCGCCGAGGTATTGGGCCACGCGGTAATGTCGCAATTTCCGGTTACGATCAGCAGCATTACGCTGCCGTTTGTAGAAAATGAGAGTCGTGCGCGAGCGGTTAAAGACCAGATTGACGCGATCTATCAACAAACTGGCGTGCGCCCTCTGGTGTTTTACTCTATCGTTTTGCCGGAAATTCGCTCGATCATTTTGCAAAGCGAAGGATTTTGTCAGGATATCGTGCAGGCGTTGGTTGCCCCACTGCAGCAAGAGATGAAGCTCGACCCTACGCCGATCGCCCATCGTACCCACGGCCTGAACCCCGGCAACCTTAACAAGTACGACGCGCGCATTGCCGCCATTGATTACACCCTCGCCCATGACGACGGTATTTCGTTGCGCAACCTCGATCAGGCGCAGGTGATCCTGCTTGGCGTTTCCCGTTGCGGTAAAACCCCGACCAGTTTGTATCTGGCCATGCAGTTTGGCATTCGCGCGGCCAACTACCCCTTTATTGCCGATGATATGGATAATCTGGTGCTGCCAGCGTCCCTGAAGCCGTTACAGCATAAATTGTTCGGCCTGACCATCGACCCTGAGCGCCTGGCGGCCATCCGCGAAGAGCGCCGGGAAAACAGCCGTTACGCCTCGATGCGCCAGTGCCGGATGGAGGTTGCTGAGGTGGAAGCGCTATACCGGAAAAACCAGATCCCATGGCTGAACAGTACCAATTATTCGGTAGAAGAGATTGCTACCAAGATCCTCGACATCATGGGGCTGAATCGCCGCATGTACTAGAATGCTAGTGCATTGGTTCGATTTTTTGTTATTATGCTCGCCACCAGGCAGGATGAGTATGATATTGTGATATACATCACTTCCCGGTAGTCCTGCCGTTGAAGCAACAAATTTCTGAGACAAGTAATGAACAGAACCGATGAACTCCGTACTGCGCGTATTGACAACCTGGTCACTCCAGCAGAGCTTGCGCAACGGCATCCTGTTTCGTCCTCCGTCGCCCGTCATGTTACGGACTCCCGACGCCGGATAGAAAAAATATTAAATGGTGAAGACGCTCGTTTACTGGTGATCGTAGGTCCCTGCTCGATTCACGATCTTGATGCCGCCATGGAATACGCGACGCGTTTACAGGCGCTGCGCGAAAAACATCAGGCGCGTCTGGAAATCGTGATGCGCACTTATTTTGAAAAACCGCGCACCGTAGTGGGCTGGAAAGGTTTAATTTCCGACCCGGATTTAAACGGCAGCTACCGCGTGAACCACGGCATTGAACTGGCGCGCAAACTGCTGTTGCAGGTCAATGAACTGGGCGTACCCACGGCAACAGAATTCCTCGACATGGTGACCGGTCAGTTTATTGCCGATTTAATCAGTTGGGGTGCCATTGGCGCACGCACCACCGAAAGCCAGATCCACCGTGAAATGGCCTCTGCGCTTTCCTGCCCGGTCGGCTTTAAAAACGGTACGGATGGCAATACGCGTATTGCCGTCGATGCGATTCGCGCCTCCCGTGCCAGCCACATGTTCCTCTCACCTGATAAAACCGGCCAGATGACCATTTATCAGACCAGCGGTAATCCTTACGGGCATATCATCATGCGCGGCGGTAAAAAGCCGAATTATTATGCTGAAGATATTGCCGCCGCCTGCGATACTCTGCACGAATTTTCCCTGCCTGAACATCTGGTGGTCGATTTTAGCCATGGCAATTGCCAGAAGCAGCATCGTCGTCAGTTGGACGTTTGTGATGATGTGTGCCAGCAAATTCGCAATGGTTCGACGGCGATTGCCGGGATTATGGCGGAGAGTTTCCTGCGTGAAGGTACGCAAAAAATCGTTAGCGGCCAGCCGCTGGTTTACGGCCAGTCCATTACCGACCCGTGCCTGAACTGGGAAGATACTGAACTACTGGTTGAAAAACTCGCCTCTGCGGTTGATAGCCGTTTTTAATGCTGTTCGCCGGGTAACATCACGTTGCCCGGTGCTAATCCTTTGTTTTCCCCCTCCTTATTGTACAAAATCTATTCTCGTCACAATTATTTCACAAAAAGGCTTGCCGCAATTTTGCAGTTTGATGATAATGATTATCATTGTTAAATTGATTGTTATTTTTAAACACTATTCACGTATGGATAACACAACAACGCCCGCAAAAGAAAAAACACCGCCTGCCGTCGCGCCAAACGAGCGCCGAATTGACAGTAAAAGTCTGCTGGGCAAAGAGGGGCGCGTGATCATAGAACACGATGGTCAGCTCTATCTGCTGCGCCAGACACAAGCCGGAAAACTCATTCTGACCAAATAAACACCACTTTTCGCCAGCCACCCAGGTAGTACCCAGGCAGCCAGCGCTTTTCGATTTCCTAATGGAGAGTTGCTATGCCACACCTGCACACTGCATCCCTGCGCCCTTCGCTCTTGGCGCTGGCGATTATCAGTAACCTGCCCGCCGTCGCGTATGCGGCGGTAGAAGATATGACCGTCACCGCCACCGGCAATGCCCGAAGTGCTTTTGAAGCACCGATGATGGTCAGCGTGATTGATGCCACCGCGCCGGAAAACCAGACCGCCAGCTCAGCAGCCGACCTGTTGCGTACGGTTCCGGGCCTGACCCTTGACGGCACCGGTCGCACTAACGGCCAGGACGTGAATCTGCGCGGCTACGATCGACGTGGCGTTCTGGTGCTGGTTGATGGCGTTCGTCAGGGAACCGACACCGGACACCTGAACAGTACCTTCCTCGATCCGGCGCTGATCAAACGCATCGAGGTCGTCCGTGGCCCTTCTGCTCTGCTGTACGGTAGTGGCGCGTTAGGTGGTGTGATCGCCTATGACACTGCGGATGCCAAAGATCTGCTGGAGGCCGGACAAAACAGCGGTTATCGCGTGTTCGGCACCGCGGCAACCGGCGATCATAGCCTCGGTATGGGCGCCAGCGCGTTTGGTCGCACCGATACGCTGGACGGACTGCTTGCCTGGTCCAGTCGCGATCGCGGTGATTTGCGCCAGAGCGACGGCACTACGGCGCCAAACGACGAAGCGATTAACAATATGCTGGCGAAAGGCAGCTGGAAAATTGACAGCGCCCAGACGCTGGCCGGCTCGCTGCGTTACTACAACAATGACGCCCGTGAACCTAAAAACCCGCAAACCAGCGCGGCGGATGCCACCAGCAACCCGATGACCGATCGCTCAACCATCCAGCGCGACGCGCAACTGACCTACTCGATTGCTCCAGCCGACAATGACTGGTTGAACGCGGATGCCCGCGTCTACTGGTCCGAAGCACGCATTAATGCGCAAAACACGGATAACACCGGCGAGTTTCGCAAACAAACCACCAAAGGCGGCAAAATCGACAACCGCAGCCGCCTGTTTACCGACTCTTTTGCATCTCATTTGCTGACCTACGGCGGGGAATACTATCGTCAGGAACAACAGCCAGGCGGCGCAACCACCGGTTTCCCGGAGGCAAAAATCGATTTCAGCTCCGGTTGGCTACAAGATGAAATCACCCTGCGCGACCTGCCGGTTACGCTGCTGGGCGGTACCCGTTATGACTCTTATCGCGGCAGCAGCGACGGCTATGAAGATGTCGATGCCGATAAATGGTCGTCCCGCGCCGGGCTCACCGTTGCGCCAACCGACTGGCTGATGCTGTTCGGATCATACGCTCAGGCCTTCCGTGCGCCGACCATGGGCGAGATGTATAACGATGCGAAACACTTCTCGATTGGCCGTTTTTACACCAACTACTGGGTCCCGAACCCTAACCTACGCCCGGAAACCAACGAAACGCAGGAATACGGATTTGGCCTGCGCTTTGACGATCTGTTGATGGCGAGCGATGCGCTCGAATTTAAAGCCAGCTATTTCGACACCAAAGCGAAAGATTACATCTCCACCAGCGTCGACTTTGCCGCCGCGACAACCATGTCCTATAACGTACCCAACGCCAAAATCTGGGGCTGGGACGTGATGGCGAAATATTCCGCCGATCTGTTCAGCCTCGACATGGCCTATAACCGTACGCGCGGCAAAGATACAGACACCGGCGAATACATTTCCAGCATTAACCCGGATACCGTCACCAGCAAACTGAACGTACCGGTTGCGCACAGCGGTTTCTCCGTTGGCTGGATAGGTACATTTGCTGACCGTTCAACGCATATCAGCAGCAGCTACACGAAACAGCCCGGTTATGCGGTAAACGATTTCTACGTGAGCTATCAGGGCCAACAAGCGCTGAAAGGCATGACCACCACGCTGGTACTGGGCAACGCCTTCGACAAAGAGTACTGGTCGCCGCAGGGCATTCCGCAGGATGGTCGTAATGGCAAAATTTTCGTGAGTTATCAGTGGTAATCACTTTTCCCCGGTTCGCCGGGGCAGCAATCTGGAAGGAAGAAACAATGAATCATTACACTCGCTGGCTGGAACTGAAGAAAGAAAATCCTGGCAAATACGCACGTGATATTGCGGGATTGATGAATATTAGCGAAGCCGAACTGACCTTCGCGCGCGTCGGTCATGACGCCTGGCGCTTACGTGGCGAAGTGCGTGAAATCCTCGGCGCACTGGAAGCCGTCGGCGAAACCAAATGTATATGCCGCAACGAATATGCGGTGCATGAGCAGGTTGGTGCGTTTACCAATCAGCACCTGAACGGTCATGCCGGACTGGTACTCAATCCGCGCGCCCTCGACCTGCGCCTGTTCCTCAATCAGTGGGCAAGCGTGTTCCATATCAGCGAAACAACCGCCCACGGTGAGCGTCAGAGCATTCAGTTCTTTGACCATCAGGGGGATGCGCTGCTGAAGGTCTATGCCACACAGAATACCCTCATTGAGGAATGGGCTGCGTTGCTGACCCGTTTCATCTTCGCTGAAAACCCGCCTCTGGCGCTGCAACCCGCCCCCCCTTCTGCTCCAGCCACCGTCACGGTCGATGCGCAGACCGTTGATCAAGAGTGGCGAGCCATGACCGATGTACACCAGTTCTTCGGTCTGCTGAAACGCCACGACCTCACCCGCCAACAGGCGTTTAACCTGGTGGGCGACGATCTGGCCTGTAAAGTCGCAAATAGCGCTCTGGCGCAGTTACTCGACACCGCGCGCCAGGATGGCAATGAAATTATGGTCTTTGTGGGTAATCGTGGCTGCGTACAGATTTTTACCGGTGTGATAGAAAAACTGGTGCCGATGAAAGGCTGGCTGAACATATTCAACCCGACATTTACCTTACACCTGCTGGAAGAGAGCGTGGCAGAAACATGGGTAACGCGCAAACCGACCGCCGATGGCCACGTCACCAGCCTGGAACTGTTTGCTGCCGACGGCACGCAAATCGCCCAGTTGTATGGTCAACGAACGGAAGGCGAACCGGAGCAGACGCAATGGCGCGCGCAAATTGACGCACTGACGCCGAAGGGGCTGGCCGCATGAAAAAACTGCTGGTCCTGATTGCGCTACTGCCCATCGTCGCGATGGCTGCGTCCAGGGAACGGGTTGTTGCTCTCGGTGGCGATGTCACCGAGATTGTATACGCACTGGGAGCACAGTCTTCCCTTGTGGCGCGAGACAGCACCAGCCAGTGGCCTGAAGCAGCAAACGCCCTACCTGATGTCGGTTATTTGCGCCAACTCAACGCCGAAGGGATCCTTGCCACCCGCCCTACGCTGGTCCTTGCCAGCGCGCAGGCGCAGCCCTCTCTGGCGCTAAAACAGCTCGAACAGAGCAACGTCAGGGTTGTGACGATCCCGGCAAGCAACGCGCTTAATGTGATTGATGAAAAAATTCGCGTCATCGCCGAAGCCACCCATAGGGAGGCCGATGGCGAAACGCTGCGCACCCGCTTACGTCAGGAACTGGCGGCGTTGCCGTCATCTGAACTTAACAAACGCGTGCTGTTTATTCTCAATCATGGCGGGATGACCGCGATGGCGGCGGGCCAGCAAACCGCAGCCGATGCGGCTATTCGTGCCGCCGGTTTGCGCAACGCAATGCAGGGTGTTAACCGCTATCAGCCGCTGTCGCAGGAAGGTGTCATTGCCAGCCAGCCCGATCTGGTGGTGATTTCACAGGACGGCGTTAAGGCGATGGGGGGCGAAGATAACCTGTGGGCGCTGCCGGGCCTGGCGCAGACGCCTGCCGGACGAAATAAACAGGTATTGCAGGTTGACGATATGGCGCTGCTCGGCTTAAGCGTACGCACCCCGCAGGCCATTTTGCAGCTTCGCGCTAAAGCAGAGCAATTGCCCTGATGTCGCGACGTATCCGTTGTTCTTTATGGACACTCGCACTCATGTTGGTCGTGATGACAATTATGGCTACCGGTTTTGGCGCGTTGCGCCTGCCGGTAAGTCTGCTGTGGCGTGATGGCGATGAGGCACTGCGTCAAATCTGGCTCACCATTCGCCTGCCCCGCGTCCTGCTGGCGCTGGTGATTGGCGGTTCTCTGGCGCTCGCGGGCTGCGTGATGCAGGGCCTGTTTCGCAACCCGCTTGCCGATCCGGGATTACTGGGGATAAGCAGCGGAGCCGCCTGCGCCGTCGCCCTGTGGGTAGTGCTGCCGGTCTCTTTGCCCGCGCTGTTGATGCTGTACGCCCCCATGCTGGCCGCTTTTCTCGGTGCGCTGGCGGCAACGGTGGTTATTTTTATCCTTAGCCAACAGCGCGACGCTTCACTCTCACGTCTGCTGTTGGTCGGTATTGCCATCAACGCGCTGTGCGGGGCGGCGGTTGGCGTTCTGTCGTGGGTCAGTAATGACGCGCAACTGCGCCAGCTGTCGCTATGGGGGATGGGCAGTCTGGGGGCCGCGCAATGGTCCACGCTGCTGGCTGTCACTTCATTGACTGTCCCGACGGTGCTGATCATCTGGCGTCTGGCACCGGCGCTGAACCTGCTGCAGTTAGGTGAGGAAGAGGCGCATTACCTCGGCGTAGATGTGCGTACCGTTCAGCGTGTTTTGCTACTTTGTAGCGCATTGCTGGTTGCCGCAGCCGTGGCGGTAAGCGGCGTAATAGGCTTCATCGGGCTGGTTATCCCGCATCTGATGCGCATGTGGCTCGGCTCAGACCATCGGGCCGTTATCCCAGGTTCCGTGCTGGCGGGCGCATTTTTATTGCTGATAGCCGACACGCTGGCCCGTACGGCGGTTGCGCCTGCGGAAATGCCGGTCGGTTTGCTAACCAGTCTTCTCGGCGCACCGTGGTTTTTATGGCTTATTTTTCGTCAGCGAGGACCGCATGGCTGAACATTTCATCGCTGAAGGGCTTCACTATCGCGTCGCGGGCAGAGCGGTGATTGACGACGTCACTCTTGCTCTCGAAAAAGGTGAACTGGTGGCGCTCATCGGCCCAAATGGTGCGGGGAAATCCACCCTGCTGCGCCTGCTGACCGGTTTTCTGAAACCGGCTACAGGGCGCTGCGTGCTGGCGGGTAAACCGCTGGATGAATGGCATACCCAGACACTGTCGCGGCATCGGGCGGTGATGCGCCAGCAAACACAACTGGGATTTGACTGGCCGGTAGAGGCCGTCATCGCGATGGGGCGTGCGCCCTGGACCCAGCGGTCGGAACCTCGACTTATCGCTCAGGTGATGGAAATGACCGGATGTACACCGCTGGCGGGCCGGCAATACGCTGCGCTTTCCGGCGGCGAACAACAGCGAGTACAGTTAGCCCGTGCACTGGCGCAACTTTGGTGCGACGGCGCGCCTCGCGGCTGGTTATTCCTTGATGAGCCGACCTCTGCGCTGGATCTTTACCACCAGCAGCATCTGTTGCGCTTGCTGAAGACGCTTACCGCTTCACAAGAGCTGCATGTGTGCATTGTGCTTCACGATCTGAATCTCGCCGCACTGTGGGCAGACAGAATAGTGTTGCTGCACAACGGCAGGCTGGTGTCGCAGGGAACGCCAGAGGCCGTGTTACAGGCCGATGACCTGAAGCGCTGGTATGGCGCGCAGGTACACGTTGGCCAGCATCCGGCCAACGGATCCCCGCAGGTGTTTCTGGCCCCTTAGCTTGAACAGCTCACTTCCAGCCGTTTGCCCCAGTCAGGTGGACGGCTGACATAGTCATCATCACGATCGACAAATGGGGTACGCAACGCTTCGTGTAACCGATGCAGCTCGGCGTAATCCCCCTGCTCTGCCTGATTAATCGCCCGTTGCGCCAACCAGTTACGTAATACCATCGCCGGATTAGCCGCCTTCATCTGCGTTTGTCTGACTGCGTCGGCAATGTTGTCTTGCTGCAGGCGTGAGCGATACCGCGTGAACCAATCGTCAAACGCTGCGCGATCGATAAACTCATCGCGCAGCGGGGATTGCGCGCTGTGTTGTTCCGTCTGACTGAGCATGCGAAACGTTCGCGTATAGTCGCTTCTTTCCCGCGCCATCAGGTTAAACAGTTCACTAAGCAGTTCGTTATCGTTTTTTTGCTCGCTAAAGAAGCCAAGCTTTTGTCGCATCCGCTGACCGTAGCGAGTTAACAGCGCCAGTTGATAACTGTCCAGCGCATCATTAAGCGCCTCGACCGGGATAAATGGCGACAGAGTTTGCGCCAGACGTTGCAGGTTCCAAAGCGCCGCGGCCGGTTGATTATCGAAACTGTATCGCCCCTGGTTGTCTGAGTGGTTGCAGATAAAATCGGGCACGTAGTCATCAAGAAAACCGAATGGGCCGTAATCCATCGTCAGTCCCAGAATCGACATGTTGTCCGTGTTCATGACACCATGCGCAAATCCCACCGCCTGCCAGTCCGCGATTAACGTCGCAGTACGCGTGACAACATCGTTAAACCACAACTGATACTTATCGGCTTCTTCCTGCCATTGCGGCCAATAATAGCGAATCGCAAAGTCAGCCAACTGGCGCACTTTTTCCGGCTCGCGGCGATAGTAAAAATGCTCAAAATGGCCAAAGCGCATATGGCTTTGCGCCACGCGAATGAGCATCGCCCCTGATTCTACCGTTTCGCGATACACCGGCGTGTCGCTGGTAACAATCGACAATGCCCGCGTAGTCGGTATTCCCAGGTAATGCATCGCTTCGCTGGCCAGGCTTTCGCGAATTGTCGAGCGCAGTACGGCGCGACCATCCCCCATACGGGAATAAGGCGTAAGTCCGGCGCCTTTCAGGTGCCAGTCACACGTTGAGCCGTCAGCGAGCTGTTGTTCGCCCAACAGGATCCCGCGTCCATCGCCAAGCTGGCCCGCCCAGACGCCAAACTGATGTCCGCTATAAACTTGCGCTAAAGGCGACATCCCGGGAAGCAACGATTCACCGCCCCAAACACCGGCTCCGGTCGGAATATCAAATAGCGTCTCTGGAATAGCTAATTGCTCCGCCAGCGCAGCGTTATGCCAGATCAGGCGCGCGTTTTTCAGGGGAGTGGGTGAAAGTGCTGTATAGGTTGCTGGTAATTCATCACGCCAGCGGGTGGTAAAAGACAGGGTCATAGGGCCTCCTGTCTCTAGTGTAGACTGTTAAAAGCCTGTTAAACACCAGCAAATATAAGGGTTATATCTTCGCGAGCGAAATTATCTGCGAGGGGGGCACAGCAGGCCACAGCGCGCCCTGCATGGCGCTGAATCCCAGAGGCAGTACGCGCGCTAACATCTCGGGTGTATCAATACCGCTAATGATAATTGACTCACTGCTGGGAAATAGCTGTGCCAGGATAGCCCGCATAAAGGGCTCAAACGAAATATGTGTAATCCTTTGTTGAACAAAGTTTTTATCGAGCACGACGCGTTTGAACAGCCCATCAAAAATTGCCCGATTTGATATGCCACCAGCACCATAGTTTGTCAGTACTAATGGAAATCGCGCCGCCAGTGCTGCCAGCGTTGGATTCGCTTTTCCATTATTTAACTCTGGATAGTTTTCATTAATAGCCAGTTCCAGAAATGACAATCGTTCAACTTGTGAAGCAAATTTAGCATCTGATAATAAAGTATTAGCAATTGCCGGCGTTAAATTAATCCAGGCAGAAACCTTTCGTTGAATAAAAAAATGTTGGCACGTTTCGATTAATTCAAGCTTTTCGGTAAATAAGCGACATTGCTCTTCGTCCGACATCCGAGGTAGGACCAGCTCGGTGGGTATACGCACATCCCCCTGCGCACTGGCAAAACTGGTAATGATATCTACGTATTCAAGATCGCCTTTTTCGTTTCTCGCAGGGAGAAAAGAGAACTCTGAATGGTAAAGAGTATCCATTGAAACAATCATCGTGCCAGCCCCTCTGCATAGGTGTTATCCGGCATCCTGTAGCAAAGGATGGAGAAATACGTTATTGCTGATGCAAGTAGAGGCCCTTTCATTTTTCCCTTTATAGCCAGTAAATCGAATCCCTTTTTTTTAGCTTATCCTGATTATAAGCGAATATCCAGCTTTGCACTTTTTAATATCTCGGAATAAATCATATTTTTAGCAAGATACGCTCTTAATGTTCAGGGGTATTGTCCGGCTGGCGGCAGAAATAAGAAGTTACTATCAAATGGAAATGTCGAGGCTGCTCAGCCGTAGGCAGCCTCGTGACTGATGAGGATTAAATACGTCGCGCCTGCCAAAAGTTTTTGCGCCAGTAAACGTTGTCCAGTGACGAGCGCATCACACCACGGCTGGTTGAGGCATGAATAAATTGATTATTGGTATCGTAAATTCCGACATGCAGACCGCTTTCCCCAGACCCGGTTTTAAAGAACACCAGATCGCCGGGCAGCAAATCATCTTTATCAATTTCGGTACCAATCTTTGATTGCGTGCGCGTATCACGCGGAAGTTGCAGATCGAATTTATCGCGCATTGTCATCAATACAAATCCAGAACAATCCACTCCGCTACGGCTCATGCCGCCATAACGATAGGGTGTGCCATGCCAGGTTTGTAGCTGGTCATTAAGCCCGGCGATAACGGCGATAGAATCCGACAAGCGGGCATTTGGCGCAGGAGCACGATGGCTGCTGCAGCCCGCCAAAAACAATGCTGTGATGAAAAGAAGCCAAAAGCGCATTCAGGACGAATCCTCTGAATTATATTTTTATGTCAATTTAGCGTGGAAATTATATGATTTTCAAGAACCCATTTAACTTAAGTGGTTGATATGAGCATTCTGTGGCCTTCAATATCCAAACGACGGAAGTTCACGCCATAAGCCGCAGACAAATTGGCTGGCGTTAGTACCGTATCACGAGCACCACTGGCAAGCAGCTTCCCGCGTTTGAGGAGCCAGGCCTTGTGCGCATGACGTAAGGTGTGATTAAGGTCATGACTGCTCATTACAATCGCGATGCCCTGTAAACACAGCTGACCCAGCATCCGGTCCAGCGCATTTTGTTGCGCCACGTCCAGGCTGTTCATCGGCTCATCCAGCAGTAAAAGCTGGCCGAATGGATTCGCTTGTGGGCAAATCTGCAGGATAACCGCAGCCAGGCGCACGCGCTGCCACTCACCGCCGGAGAGCTGATTCACGCTGCGTCCCAGCTTATCCCCAAGCCCAAGCGCATCGGCGACTTCCTGTAACAGATCGGTGCGTGCTTTATCGGGTTGATGCAGCGTCAGAAAATGCCAGACCGGCATCGCAAACGGCGGGTTTTGCTGTTGCGCAAGATAAGCGCGATATTGCGCCAGCTTTGCTGCCGGCCATTCATCCAATGACACATCACCAAAGGTGATGCTGCCCTTGCCGGCCGTCAGACCCGCCATTCGCGCCAACAGCGTGCTCTTTCCTGCGCCGTTAGGTCCCACTAAATGCAGGATCTCCCCTGCTTTTATCTCACCAGAAAGCGGGCCGAGTCGGGTCGATTCTGCTACGTCCTGTAGCTGCATCAATCGAGACATTAGTTTGCCAGCGCCGTCTTGATGGATTGCACCAAAACAGGATCCTCAGGCGTCATATCAGGTGAAAATCGTTGCAGTACCTGACCATCCCGACCCACTAAAAACTTCTCGAAATTCCACAGAATATCGTCCGGGTAGAGCGGCGCCCGACCTTTACTCGCCATACGCTCATAGAATCCACTATCCGCAGGCGCAACGGCGGTTGGCGCGGCATCAATCAGTTTCTGATACAGCGGATGGCGTCCCTCGCCGTTGACCTCAATTTTGCTGAACATCGGGAAGGTAACGCCCCAGGTGGTACTGCAGTACGTTTTTATTTCCTCTTCACTGCCCGGCTCCTGGCCCAGAAACTGGTTGCAGGGGAACCCAAGAACGGTAAAGCCCTGCTGATGCCAGGCTTTCTGCAGATTCTCCAGTTGCTCATATTGCGGCGTTAGCCCACATTTTGAAGCAACATTAACGATTAACAGCACATTTCCAGCATATGGCTGCAGTGAGGTCACCTCGCCGTCGATGGTCGTCACGTCTGTATCGAGGATAGTGTTTTGCATAGCATCTCCAGAACAACAGGTGGATTTTCAGTTTTTAATCATAGACCGAATCAACGCGTTCTAGCGCGCGGCTTTTAACAATAGCCAGATAAATACCGGTGCGCCCATGGTGGCCGTCACCACGCCAATTGGCAGCTCAGCCGAGGCCAGCACCAGACGCGCGACAACATCAGCCAACAGTAACACGATAGCGCCAGCCAACGCGCAGCCCGGCAGTAACACGCGATGATCGGTTAAACCGCACAGCCGCAGAATATGTGGGATCACAAGCCCAATAAAGCCAATCGCTCCCGCCAGAGCCACGCTTACGCCAACCATCCAGCCCGTGGCGACCACCAGCAGGTTGCGCCAGAACCATAATGGCAATCCCAACTGACGTGCAGAAGTCTCCCCCAGCGCCAGCATATTCATCGGCTGCGACTGACAGCAGATCCACACCAGCACCGGAATCAACGCCACCATGAGCCAGGCCTGATGCCAGTCAACGCCACCAAAGCCCCCCATCATCCAGTACATTAGCTGTCGCAAATCAAAAGAAGTGGAGAAGTAGATGGCCCATGTCATTAGCGCGCTACAGATAATCCCCAGCGCCACCCCCGCCAACAGCAGACGGCTGGTAGACAAATGACGGCGGGCAAAACGGAGCAGAATAAGCGTGATAATCAGCGCCCCAGCGATGGCGCATAAACCCAACGCCCAGCCGGGGAGCTGCCCCTGCCCCAGCAACACCGCCGCGATGAGCCCGACCCCCGCGCCATTAGACACGCCCAGTAATCCAGGCTCTGCGAGCGGGTTTTCAAAGAGAGCTTGCATCACTGCGCCAGATAAGGCCAACGCAGCGCCTACCAGCAAAACGGCGAGGGTACGGGGAAATCGGATTTGCCAGACGAACAGATCACCGCGGGCGCTGAACCAGTCGCCGGGGGCGATCCACTGTTCTCCTGCGCATAAGCTAATCACGAGCATGACCAATAGCAACAGCGATAAAGTGCCTAACCAGTATCGGTCTCGCCGACGTTGTAATTGTGCAAAAGGTTGCATGTTTATACTTTTTTTATGGGTTATCTCATTAATTTTACGATGAAAGCAAAAAACATGGAAGGAAGCTCTACCGCAAATGAGGCAATGGCCCAAAACAGCATGAACCTTAGACTTTTGCATAATGCAATGCTGGTAGCAATACCAGGTAGTAGCTATCATTATTAATATCGTTCCTGAGATTAAATAAATAACCACAACCGGACAAGGTGTCCGGTTGCAGAAGTTTTGTGTGATTGTCTTCTCATCAATACGTAAATATATTGTGTAGTCTTCGTATCATCATAACACCCTCAGGAATTATCTTATGGATATAATTCTTTCGCTTATTGCTGGTGCAATTATTGGTTTCATATTTACATTAATAAAACTCCCCATTCCAGCCCCTACTGTCTGGCCTGGTGTATTTGGTATCATCGGTGTACTTAGTGGCAACCAGATCTTTAACTATTTATTCAGCAAATAAATTCATTCACAAAAAATTAATATATAGACAAAATAAATTCATTACATGGACTTCTCATCACATTCATGAAAAGTGAGGATTAGATGCCCTGTCGTTACAAAAAACAGCGTCTTCGCTATATTTTATCACTACTCAAAAAACAAGGAAGTGTAAAAATATCATCTCTTGTTAAGGTACTTGATGTTACGGAAAGAACACTCCGCCGCGACATCAATGACCTTGTAAAAACAGGACATGTCCGCTCATGCTATGGAGGTGCTGTATATAATCACGACAATGCATTCCCATTATATGAGAACAACTCTCTTTATTTGCACCAAAACATCATCATTAACCAATCAAAGATCGAACGAGAAATATCAATGAACGAAAACAATGGGAAAGTTTACATTCTGGGTTCATTTAATACCGACTTAGTCTATCGGCTTCACCGTTTTCCTATTTCAGGGGAAACCACGCGCGCGCTTTTTTCCTGTTGTTTACCCGGAGGGAAAGGCAGCAACCAGGCGATAGCATCCGCACAAGCCAATGCTCGCACTTATTTTACAGTCAAATTAGGTGAAGATGAGTTTTCAACTAAAGCCCAGCATTTTTTAAATGGCGTAGGATTAGAAAAGCTAACCATCTTTACCAAAAATGATGCACCAACCGGCAGTGCCGTAGTGATGATATCCGAAGAGGCTGGCGATAATGTAATCGTTATTAATCCAGGGGCTAATCAGGAAATAACAAGTGAAGAAATTATATCCTGTTATGACGAGATAGGCACCGCCAATGTTTTTTTGACGCAGATGGAAAACAATCCTGACGCTACAGCTCAAGCTATTAAGTTCGCACATGCCGCCGGGGTGATGACAATCCTGAATCCAGCACCATGGCGCAAGGAAGTGACAGATCTTCTCCGCTGGACACACATCCTGACCCCAAACCTCACAGAAGCAGAGGCGATAATTGGCAAGGCTATTCGTACGCCAGACGATATTCGTCAGGCCGCCGAAACCATGCACCAAATGGGACCACAATATATTCTAATTACGTTAGGCAAAGATGGGTGCTGGTTATTTGATGGTTCTACTCACCAACAGTTCCCGGCATATCCCGCCGTTAATATTGATACATCCGGCGCCGGTGATGCATTTAATGGTGCACTCGCTGCTCGACTTGCATGCGGAGAAAATATTGCTAGCGCAATTCATTACGCCTGTGTATTTGCAGCACTGGCCGTAGAGCGTGAAGGCGCAGCCAATATGCCATCCCATGAACTCGTATTAAAACGATTAGCTTGTACTAAATACTGATATTTACCCACCACCAAAATAGGGATATAAAATGAAAAAAATCGCCTTCGGGGCTTTATTATCGTGCGTAGCTTTTTCCTCATTAGCTGAACAACAATACGGTTGGGGGAATATACATTTTGACTATCAATCCTGGGATGCCGGTGTTAAAGACCTCGAATATGAACAAGCCTTAATTGGTATTGAGGGAGGTATTGGTTTTGATTGGGGTGAAATGTACGGTTTTTATGATTTTGAAAACATTCTAGATGACGAAGGAAATCAGGGGCAGACTGCGAATGGTGAAATTCATACCTACCTCTGGAAAACGGGTGCCAGCCTATTTACAAAAGTCTATAATTCGCAAAGCCCTAATTTTAAAGAGACGAATCAATTTATTGGGCTTGGCTATACCGACCTGAAAGGCGATGGATGGTGGTTTAAACCCTGGATTGCTCGTCAGTACATTACCGCACACAGTAATTTTGGCCCAGCTTATGATATTAATGGACTCAATGGTTTCTCAATTGGATGGAACGCTGGTTATGCTTTCAATCTCCTCAACCAGGACTTCTTACTGTCCAATTGGAATGAAATAGAACTTGACCGTAATGATGACTATACCGCTAACAATCATGGTAGCAATGGTTTAAACGGCGGCCTGAATATTACCTGGAAAATCATGCCTCATATATCCACCACATTAATGTATCGGTACTTTTATAACAAACTTGGTGCGGATGGATATGGCGATATTCTCATTTATCGACTGGCCTACGACTTCTAACTTAAGGAACATTAACGATGTTAAGTATCCACTGGCCTGAATTAACTTCAGCGCAGCGTATTACCTTAATTACGCCACCTAAGTATGGCAAAGTGCCTATCGTTATTGACAGCGATACCTACAATGAAATTGACGATCAGATGGCCATTGCCTGGGCATTCTTACACCCGGAGCGCCTCGATCTGCAAGCTGTTTACGCCGCTCCGTTTACCAACCACTATTTTGGTAAAGAGGGCTCGCACACATATGTTGACGATCCCGCAGTAGGCATGCAACTGAGCGTCGATGAGATCTATCGCGTATTTAACAAACTCCCCCGCCGCGAAAACATACCGCAAATATTCCAGGGTTCAACACGCTATCTGAAAGATAGCAACCAGCCGGAGATGTCAGCAGCAGTACAGGATTTGATTAACCGGGCAAGAACGGCTGAGCAAACATTACATGTACTCGCAATCGCCGCGCCGACCAATATCGCTAACGCACTGCTCCTCGCGCCGGACATCGTCACAAAGATTCATGTCATCTGGCTTGGGGGTAACAGTTATGCCTGGAAAGATAATCATGAATTCAACCTGATGCAGGACATTGCGGCGAGTCGGGTACTTTTTGATAGCGGCGTAGCGCTCACCCAAATCCCCTGCTTTGGCGTGGCTAACACTATGGCCTCATCGGTCCCAGAGATGCAGCACTATTTTGCAGAGACCAGCCGCATTGGTAGCTACTTTGCTGAAATTGCCCCGCGATGCCCCTGGATTGGTTTTGCATCCCGCAAAGTCATTTGGGATATCACTACGGTTGGCTATGTCCTGAATCCTGACTGGTTCACCTGTGAATACCGTACATCCCCTTTGATCAATGACAATCTGAGCTGGAGTTTTGATAACCGCCGTCACGTCATTCAGGTCGCAAAATTTATTGAGCGGGATGCTCTCTTTAAAGATCTTTTCCGTAGCATCATTGATGCCGATGAGGGATAAACCATGCAGATACTCATCGTCATACTTGGCATTGTTGTCCTGTTACTCGTTGCCTGGCTATGTTCAGAAAATCGCAAAGCTATCCGGTTTCGCACCGTTGGCGGCGCCTTTGCAATCCAGGCTCTTTTTGCTGCATTTATCCTGTATGTCCCCTTAGGGGAAAAAATCTTACTCGCCATATCAAACAGTCTGTCAGGCATGCTGAACTATTCGTCGGAAGGGATTAACTTTCTCTTCGGTAATCTCGGACAGTTCAAAATGGGGTTTGTATTTGCCGTGCATGTTCTGCCGATTATCATTTTTATGTCAGCATTGTTCTCCGTGCTGTACTACCTGGGCATCATGCAGTGGATTATCCGTCTCATCGGTACGGGTATCCATAAACTGCTACGCACCAGCCCGGCAGAATCCATGGCTGCAACGGCCAATATTTTTGCGGGCAACACTGACGTCTTCGTCCTGATGAAGCCTTATGCGCCACGCATGACGCGCTCAGAACTGTTTGCCCTCATGACAGGTGGTGTTGCCTCTATCGCAGGCTCAGTGCTGGTTGGCTATGCCAGTATGGGGATCGAAATTCGCTATCTGGTAGCCGCCTCTTTTATGTCAGCGCCAGGCGGTCTGTTAATGGCGAAAATGCTGTTTCCAGAAACGGAACCCGAAAACACTGCCGACGTGTCAGGCGATATGCTTGGTCAAGATGAAAAGCCTATCAACATCGTTGAAGCGGCGACAAATGGCGCGACTATCGGGCTGAAGCTAGCCGCTAACGTGGGGGCAATGCTTCTGGCACTGATTGCATTAATTGCTATGGTGAACGGCTTGTTGGGCTGGTTTTGTGGCTTTTTCGGCTATGGTAACGTCACGCTACAATTTATCTTCAGTTACCTCTTTGCTCCGGTTGCCTGGCTGTTGGGCATTCCCGCTAACGAAGTCTTGCAAATTGGTAGCCTGTTAGGTCAAAAATTGGTGTTGAATGAGTTCGTCGCGTATACCAGCTTTATTCCAATGAAAGACCAACTGTCGGAATATTCGCAGATAATAACGATCATGGCGCTGGCTGGGTTTGCCAATTTGTCCTCTCCTGCCGCATTGATTGGCGTACTGGGGGGGATTGTGCCGGGGAAAAAAAGTTTCATTGCTAAAATGGGGCTTAAAGTGATCCTGGCGGGCACGTTGTCTAACCTGCTGAGTGCAGCACTGACCGGGCTGTTTTTCCTTCTGGCCCACTAAGAAAAAAGGCCGCATTCGCGGCCTTTTTAGTTAGTTCAGATTACTCTTCTTTCGGCGTTGCGTTTTCAACCCGGCTTTTTAACTTCTGTCCGGGTCTGAAGGTCACCACGCGCCGTGCTGTAATGGGAATATCTTCGCCCGTTTTCGGATTACGGCCCGGACGTTGATTCTTATCACGCAGATCGAAGTTACCAAAACCAGAGAGTTTTACCTGCTCACCATTTTCCAGAGCACGACGGATCTCTTCGAAAAACAGCTCGACCAGTTCTTTGGCATCCCGCTTGCTAAGCCCAAGCTTATCAAACAGATATTCTGACATTTCAGCTTTTGTAAGCGCCATAGGTTCAATCCCTCAATGATGCCTGGAATCGCTCTTTTAATGCCTCTACACATTTGGCGACGGTAGCGGCAATCTCCTCTTCTTCAAGTGTACGGCTGGTATCCTGAAGGATCAGGCTGATAGCGAGGCTCTTATAACCCTCCGCAACACCCTTACCGCGGTACACGTCAAACAAGTTTACGCCAACTACCTGATTTACGCCAACTTTCTTACATTCGGATAAAATATCCGCAGCGGGAACGTTTTCTGCCACAACGACCGCGATGTCGCGGCGGTTCGCCGGGAAGCGAGAAACTTCACGCGCCTGAGGCACCACGCGGTCTGCGAGCTTGTTCCACTCCAGTTCAAACACCAGAGTGCGACCGTTCAGATCCAGTTTACGTTCCAGTTCAGGATGAACAACCCCAATGAAACCAATGCGTTCACCTTTCAGATAAATCGCCGCAGACTGCCCCGGATGCAGTGCTGGATTCGCTTCAGCTTTGAACTGAATATCCGCCAGCTTGCCGGTCAGGTCGAGAACCGCTTCCAGATCGCCTTTCAGATCATAGAAATCAACGGTCTCTTTTGCCAGATTCCAGTGTTCATCATGACGGTTACCGCAGATCGCGCCCGCCAGCATCAGATCCTGACGGATCCCGAGATTGGCCTGCGTGTCCGGTACGAAACGTAAACCCGTTTCGAAAATACGCACGCGGTTTTGCTGACGATTCTGGTTGTACACTACCGTAGACAGCAAGCCGGTCCACAGGGATAAACGCATTGCCGACATATCAATCGAGATTGGGCTTGGCAGCAGCAGCGCTTCTTCACCCGGGTGCAGCAGCGCCTGGACTTTCGGGTCGACAAAGCTGTAGGTAATAACTTCCTGGTAGCCTTTGTCATTCAGCATGGTTTTTACGCGTTTCAGCGACAAATCCGCTTCACGATGCGTACCCATGATAAGACCCGCCTGAATTGGCGTATTCGGGATATTGTCATAACCGTATACGCGGGCGACTTCTTCGACCAGGTCTTCTTCGATCTCCATATCGAAACGCCAGCTCGGCGCTACCGCTTTCCACTCATCTTGCCCTTCCGTGACATCACAACCCAGACGGCGCAGAATATCGCTCACCAGCTCATCCGCAATATGGTGTCCGATCAAACGATCCAGTTTGCTACGGCGCAGCGTAATGGTTGCGCGTTTTGGCAGCGAGGCTTCGTTCGTCACGTCAATGATTGGACCCGCTTCGCCGCCGCAGATATCAATCAGCAGGCGCGTAGCACGTTCCATGGCTTTATGTTGCAGCGCCGGATCGACACCACGCTCATAGCGGTGAGAGGCATCGGTGTGCAGACCGTGACGACGTGCGCGACCGGTAATAGACAGCGGGCTGAAGAACGCGCATTCCAGCAGGACGTTTTGCGTTTCATCATTCACACCGGAGTGCTCGCCACCAAAGATGCCGCCCATTGCCAGCGCTTTGTTATGGTCCGCAATCACCAGCGTATCCGCATTCAGCTTCGCTTCACTGCCGTCCAGCAATACCAGGGTTTCACCTTCTTTTGCCATGCGGACAACAATCCCGCCTTCAATGCGGTCTTTGTCGAATGCGTGCATCGGCTGGCCCAATTCGAGCAGCACATAGTTAGTCACGTCAACCACGGCATCGATCGAGCGGATGCCGCAACGACGCAGTTTTTCTTTCATCCACAGCGGGGTTGGCGCTTTAACGTTAATGCCTTTCACCACGCGGCCCAGATAGCGTGGGCAGGCTTCCACTGCGTCGACCTGAATCGGCAGGACGTCGCTAATGGTTGCGGCTACTGGCGCTATTTCCGGCTCAACCAGAGGGGCTTTGTTCAATACAGCTACGTCACGTGCCACACCGATAATGCCTAAGCAGTCGGCGCGGTTCGGAGTGACGCTGATTTCGATAGTATTATCGTCAAGCTTCAGGTATTCACGGATATCGGTACCAATTGGTGCATCGACAGGCAGTTCGATAATACCGTTGTGATCGTCGGAAATGCCCAGCTCGGAGAACGAGCACAGCATGCCTTCAGACGGCTCACCGCGCAGTTTCGCGGCTTTGATTTTGAAATCGCCCGGCAGAACGGCACCAACGGTTGCTACAGCCACTTTCAAACCTTGACGGCAGTTTGGCGCACCGCAGACGATATCCAGCAGGCGGTCGCCGCCGACATTCACCTTGGTGACGCGCAGTTTGTCAGCGTTAGGATGCTGAGCGCACTCAACCACTTCACCCACTACAACGCCGTTGAACGCGCCAGAAACAGGATCCACACCGTCAACTTCCAGACCCGCCATCGTGATTTGGTTTGACAACGCATCGCTATCAATCGCCGGGTTTACCCATTCGCGTAACCACAGTTCACTGAATTTCATTGTTTTATCCTGCCTTTATTTAAACTGTTTGAGGAAACGCAGATCGTTTTCGAAGAAAGAACGCAGATCGGTTACGCCGTAACGCAGCATGGTCAGACGCTCCATACCCATACCGAATGCAAAGCCAGAGTAGATTTCCGGATCGATACCGACGTTACGCAGCACGTTCGGGTGAACCATTCCGCAACCCAATACTTCCAGCCATTTGCCATTTTTACCCATCACATCGACTTCCGCAGAAGGTTCGGTGAACGGGAAGTAGGAAGGACGGAAACGAACCTGCAGGTCTTCTTCAAAGAAGTTGCGCAGGAAATCATGCAGCGTGCCTTTCAGGTTGGTGAAGTTGATGTTGGTATCAACAATCAGCCCTTCCATCTGATGGAACATTGGGGTGTGCGTCTGATCGTAGTCGTTACGATATACGCGGCCCGGAGCGATAATACGGATCGGCGGCTGTTTTTCTTTCATGGTGCGGATCTGCACGCCGGAAGTCTGCGTGCGCAGCAGACGCGTCGCATCAAACCAGAAAGTGTCGTGGTCAGCGCGCGCCGGGTGATGGCCAGGAATATTCAGCGCATCGAAGTTATGATAGTCATCTTCGATTTCCGGACCGGTCGCCACGGTAAAGCCCAGCTCACCAAAGAAACTTTCAATGCGATCGATAGTCCGCGTTACCGGATGCAAACCGCCGTTTTCGATACGACGCCCAGGCAAGGAGATATCGATCGTTTCTTCAGCCAGACGAGCATTCAGCGCGGCATTTTCTAATTCGGCTTTACGCGCGTTCAGCGCTTGCTGAACCTGCTCTTTGGCTTCGTTTATCACCGCACCTGCTGCCGGGCGCTCTTCTGCCGGCAGTTCACGCAGGGTAGTCATCTGAAGGGTCAGGTGCCCTTTCTTGCCCAAATATTCGACGCGGACATTGTCTAACGCGGCAACATCTGAAGCCTGGTTAATGGCGGCCGTTGCACTGGCAACCAGCTCTGCGAGATGTGACATGGTTTTCCTCGTTATGTTGCGATATTCACTAGTCGCTCGTATATACACAAAATCATTCTGGCTGAGTCAAGGCAGCAGTAGAGCGCTAATCCTCAGGAGCGTACACACGTACGAGACTGGGGGAAGCGACTGCAGCCAACGCAGAGGCAGCCTGAAGGATAACGTGTATAAAAAAAGCCTCCACCAGGGAGGCTTTTAGGCGCTGTTTTCCGTTTCTTCTTTCACGCGCAAGCCTCCTGAGTTCAGGTGCTAAAGTAAAAGAAGAAGCGGAAAATAGCAGCATTCATGCTTGCGTTACCTTGTGTGGTAAAAACCGGACAACCTTTATTGAAAAGGCTTACGGATAAATTGTCAACCAATTGATTGCACTACAAATAAAAGAGAGGGAGCCAGGCTCCCTCTTTTCACCGGCTTATGCCAGAGCTGCTTTCGCTTTTTCGACCAGAGCGGTGAACGCTACTTTGTCGAATACTGCGATGTCAGCCAGGATCTTACGGTCGATTTCAACAGAGGCTTTTTTCAGGCCGTTGATGAATTTGCTGTAAGAAATACCGTTCTGACGTGCTGCTGCGTTGATACGCGCAATCCACAGTTGACGGAACTGACGCTTTTTCTGACGACGGTCACGATAAGCGTACTGACCAGCTTTGATAACAGCCTGGAAGGCAACGCGGTATACGCGAGAACGCGCACCGTAGTAGCCTTTAGCTTGTTTCAAAATTTTCTTGTGACGTGCACGGGCAACTACACCACGTTTTACGCGAGCCATATGTGCTCTCCTGTATCTATATTCTTAGTAAAAAATTAATTAAACGTTAACGGCTTATGCGTACGGCAGGCACGCGATAACCAGACCCAGATCGCCTTTAGAAACGAGGCCTTTTGGACGCAGGTGACGTTTACGCTTAGTAGATTTTTTGGTCAGAATATGACGCAGGTTTGCGTGCTTACGCTTAAATCCACCACCACCGGTTTTTTTGAAGCGCTTAGCAGCACCGCGTACGGTCTTAATTTTTGGCATTTTAATAACTTCCACTTCGCATTGTTAATAAACGAAACGTAGGCGAACAACGGCTGTGGAGCCCGCAGGCTCCACAGACATTGCTACTTGAAGGCCTTACTGTTTCTTCTTAGGAGCGAGCACCATGATCATCTGGCGGCCTTCGATCTTCGTAGGGAAGGATTCGACTACTGCCAGTTCACTCAGATCGTCACGGACGCGGTTGAGCACTTCCATACCGATCTGTTGGTGGGCCATCTCACGACCGCGAAAACGCAGCGTGATCTTAGCCTTATCGCCATCTTCCAGAAAGCGTACCAGGCTGCGGAGTTTTACCTGGTAATCGCCATCGTCGGTGCCAGGACGGAATTTAATTTCCTTAACCTGGATAACTTTTTGCTTTTTCTTCTGTTCCTTAGAAGACTTACTCTTTTCATAAAGGAACTTGCCGTAGTCCATAATACGACAAACTGGCGGTTCGGCGTTAGGGCTGATTTCAACTAAATCTACTCCAGCTTCTTCAGCTTTTTCGATCGCTTCTCTCAGACTCACAATACCCAAAGCTTCGCCTTCCAGACCTGTTAAGCGAACTTCCAGGGCGCGAATCTCGCCATTGATACGATTCGGACGTGCCGTTTGAACTCGTTTTCCGCCTTTAATACCTTATTCCTCCAGTTGTTGAAGACTGCGGCTGCGAATCTCTTGTTGCAGCTTCTCAATCACTTCATTTACGTCCAGGCTGCCCAAGTCTTTGCCACGACGGGTGCGCACGGCAACTTTGCCTGCTTCAACCTCTTTGTCGCCACAGACCAACATGTAAGGGACACGACGTAAAGTGTGCTCGCGGATTTTAAAGCCAATCTTCTCATTTCTCAAGTCTGCTTTTACACGAATACCCGCATTTTGTAGTTTCTGCGTTAATTCGTTGACGTATTCAGACTGTGAATCGGTGATGTTCATGACGACAACCTGAACTGGCGCAAGCCAGGTCGGGAAGAAGCCAGCGAACTCTTCGGTCAGGATACCGATGAAACGTTCCATCGACCCAAGAATTGCGCGGTGAATCATAACCGGCACCTGACGCTCGTTGTTTTCGCCAACATAAGAGGCGCTTAAACGGGACGGCAGAGAGAAGTCCAGCTGTACAGTGCCGCACTGCCATGCACGATCGAGGCAGTCATACAGGGTAAATTCAATTTTCGGACCGTAGAATGCGCCCTCACCCAGTTGGTACTCAAACGGGATGTTGTTTTCTTCCAGCGCAACGGCCAGGTCAGCTTCAGCACGGTCCCACATTTCATCGCTACCGATACGTTTTTCGGGGCGAGTGGACAGTTTGACGACGATTTTCTCGAAGCCAAAGGTGCTATACATATCGTAGACCATACGAATGCAAGCGTTAACTTCATCACGGATCTGCTCTTCTGTACAGAAGATATGTGCATCATCCTGAGTGAAGCCACGAACACGCATCAGGCCATGCAGCGCGCCTGACGGCTCATTACGGTGGCAGCTACCAAACTCGGCCATACGCAGCGGCAGATCACGATAGGATTTCAGACCCTGATTGAAGATCTGCACGTGGCCCGGGCAGTTCATGGGCTTAATGCAGTATTCACGGTTCTCAGAGGAGGTCGTGAACATCGCATCTTTGTAGTTATCCCAGTGACCTGTTTTTTCCCACAGCACGCGGTCCATCATGAACGGACCTTTAACTTCCTGATACTGGTATTCTTTCAGTTTTGAGCGAACAAAGACTTCCAGTTCACGGAAGATTGTCCAGCCATCATTGTGCCAGAACACCATACCCGGCGCTTCTTCCTGCATATGATACAGGTCAAGCTGCTTACCGATTTTACGGTGGTCGCGTTTGGCCGCTTCTTCCAGACGTTGCAGGTAGGCACTCAGGGCTTTTTTATCGGCCCACGCAGTACCATAAATACGCTGCAGCATCTTGTTATTGCTGTCGCCACGCCAGTATGCCCCAGCGGTCTTCATCAGTTTGAAGTGATGACAGAAACGCATGTTCGGCACGTGCGGGCCACGGCACATATCGACATATTCTTCATGATGGTACAAGCCAGGCTTGTCATCATGGGCAATGTTTTCATCAAGAATGGAGACTTTATAGGTCTCGCCACGCTTCACGAAGGTTTCACGCGCTTCGTACCAGCTGACTTTCTTCTTAATGACATCGTAGTTTTTCTCAGCGAGCTCGTGCATCCGCTTCTCGAGCGCGTCGACATCTTCCTGGGTTAGCGTACGGTCAAGATCGATATCGTAGTAAAAACCGTTATCAACAACCGGTCCGATCGCCATTTTGGTGTGCGGCCAGAGTTGTTTGATCGCGTGCCCTAACAGGTGCGCACAGGAGTGACGAATGATCTCCAGACCTTCTTCATCCTTCGCGGTGATGATGGAGAGCTTCGCATCATGCTCAATCAGATCGGAAGCATCTACCAGCTCACCGTCAACACGGCCAGCAATAGTGGCTTTCGCCAGACCTGGACCGATGTCCAGCGCAACATCCATGGGGCTTACAGCGTGGTCGTAATGGCGTTGGCTGCCATCAGGAAGAGTAATAACAGGCATGTTATATCCTTATTTGCAGTGGTGACCCACACGTAAGATCACATACAAAGATTCAATATTTAAAATCATCAAAAAGGTGTGGGCTGATTCCCGCTTCACTCTGCGAAATATGTCACTGGTCGCCTTAATGGCTACACTGGACCTACACCCGCTTTTTGATAACACCGTTTGACAGTGTACACGGCATTACGAGCCGATCAAAGCAACAATCAACGCGCACTCTATGATGTAAATCAATTCACTGACACCCTGACGTTTTTGTTACACTTGTATAAAGTCATCTAACCTGAGCAGGAAAAGGACAATGCCAACAAATCGCTTTGCGAAGAAACACTGGAAGATGGTTGTGATACTGCTCGTTATTTGTGCGGCAATGCTGATGCTACGTTGGGCTGCGATGATCTGGGGTTAAAATACTGGCACACGCTGTTCCGGTTCCGTTGTATTTATCAATTAAATCGAATTCGTCTGAAAATAGCGCGTTATTGATAAGTATTAAAAATAAAACACAAATTTAATATTAAATAAATTTAACGTTAATTGAGAAAAGCCAGGCCAATTATTTGACCCGGCTTGTCATTACATACGATAGCCGAGTGACACAGTAGTACGACGATCGGTATGCTCCGGCGCTGTTGCCGGTGGTTCAGAGTTCCAGGTAACGTTGTAAGCCACCTTTAACCCAAAGTGTTCGTTGATGGCAACGTTCAAGGCCGTTTCAGAATTGAGCGTTGTATCGTCAGCACCAAATACCGACACACCTTGCGTAAACTTAGTATTGTCCGTCATCTGCCACGCATAGGCCCCGGACGCATAGCCCAGCGGCTGTGTTTCGGTGGTGCCATCCGTGTGCTCGTCATAGCGCACACCTGGACCGAATTCAAAACGGAAGCTGTGCACTGGTCCGTTGAGGAACTGACGACCATAACCTGCGGTCAGCACGTCACGCTCGCGATAGCCGTTGTAACGGTCGGTCAGCCAGCTTGCCTGCCCAAAGAGATAATCATAGTCGGTCATGTTGTAACGACTACGACCACCTACGGCATATTTCTCCGATGAACGCTCATCATTTGAGGAGGTATTGCTGGCATTTCCCCACAAAGACCACGCCGTAGTTTGACCGTACCAGGTCATGGTGGTGTCTGCAGTTAAAGAAGAACTTTTTGTGTTGCCTGACTGGGCGAGATATCCCGCGTTCAGGTTACCTTCAAAGGGTTTTTTCGCGCTGGAAGGGTCATCCATGACAGTAAAAACGGAATCATCGGCGGCAGCCTGCATTGACGCAAGCAGGCCACCCGTCAGCAGTAACGCTGCGGGCACTGTCTTCAAAAGCTTCATTTATTAAGAGTCCGTACAACAAAAAAAGAGACCATTACGGTCTCGGAAACTTTCATATGGATCAATGACAAAAGACCCTTGAAAGGTAACAAATTATAAAAAGACTCGAATAACATAGCAATAAATTCTTATTTCATTTTTTGAATAAGAGCGTTCCTAAACCGTTTTTTTATTTATATATCTTTAACGCGATTATTTTAAATAAAGATATGAAAAATCATGTTGTTAATTACTTCACTTTCGGGGGGTTAAGTGCCAGACTGAGGACAGCCTAACAGGAGGTAAAGATGGTACGTATCTATACGTTAACACTTGCGCCCTCTCTCGATAGCGCAACAATCACGCCGCAAATCTACCCGGAAGGTAAGCTTCGCTGTACCTCGCCGGTTTTTGAACCCGGCGGCGGCGGCATCAACGTCGCTCGCGCAATTGCCCATCTTGGCGGCACCGCTACGGCCATCTTCCCTGCGGGTGGCGCCACCGGAGAGCATCTTGTTGCTTTGCTCGCCGACGAAAATGTTCCCGTATCCACCGTCGAAGCTAAAGACTGGACCCGACAAAATCTCCATGTCCACGTTGAGTCCAGCGGCGAACAGTATCGCTTCGTCATGCCAGGCGCTGCGCTCACCGATGATGAGTTCTACCAACTTCAGGATCAGGTGCTGGAAATTGAGTCTGGCGCACTGTTGGTTATCAGCGGCAGTTTGCCGCCTGGCGTACAGCTTGAGAAGCTGACCCGGCTCATTACCACAGCACAAAAACAAGGGATTCGCTGTATCGTCGATAGTTCTGGCGAAGCGCTGGCAGCAGCATTAACCATCGGCAATATCGAACTGGTCAAACCCAACCTCAAAGAACTGAGCGCGCTGGTGAATCGCGAACTCACGCAGCCCGATGATGTGCGCAACGCCGCACAAGAAATCGTGCAAAGCGGAAAAGCGCATCGCGTAGTGGTCTCGCTTGGACCACAAGGAGCGCTTGGCGTTGATCGTGAAACCTGTGTCCAGGTGGTTCCGCCACCGGTGAAGAGTCAAAGTACCGTAGGCGCGGGCGACAGTATGGTCGGGGCCATGACGCTTAAACTGGCTGAGAGCGCACCTTTTGCAGATATTGTTCGTTACGGTGTCGCCGCAGGTAGCGCCGCCACCCTGAATCAGGGGACGCGTCTGTGCGCTTTAGACGATACGCAAAAAATATACGCGTATCTGGCTCAGTAATAACGGCTTCCCCTTGTCTAGATACAAGGGGATTTCCCCGTAAAACTGTCGGCATGGGTGTTATACGTCTATGATAAAAAATCACATGATTACAAAGAAGTGAATCATGTGCGACCGGGCGTCTTCACAACGATGCGAGGTGAAGAAGAACGACACACATTAAGTGCCTTTCCAGCGATGACGCGTCCGTGGTGTGCGTCAGTTCGTGTTTTTTAACCGCATTCTTGCGCTAACCTTATGATCTGGCAGACAACATGGGGAGAGACATCATGTGGCAGGCTATCAGTCGTCTTTTAAGCGAGCAATTAGGTGAAGGCGAAATCGAACTGCGTAACGAACTGCCCGGCGGAGAGATCCACGCCGCATGGCATTTACGCTATGCGGGGCGCGATTTTTTCGTCAAATGCGATGAAAGAGAGCTGTTAACCGGCTTTACGGCGGAAGCCGATCAGCTGGAGCTACTTTCTCGCAGTCAAACCGTATCTGTACCGAAAGTCTGGGCGGTAGGCGCAGACAGAGATTACAGCTTTCTGGTGATGGATTTCCTCCCTCCCCGTCCGCTTGATGCGCACAACGCGTTTATCCTCGGCCAACAGTTGGCGCATTTGCATGAATGGAGCGATCAGCCGCAGTTTGGGCTCGACTTCGATAATGCGCTCTCTACCACGCCGCAGCCCAACACCTGGCAACGTCGCTGGTCAACCTTTTTTGCCGAGCAGCGTATTGGCTGGCAGCTGGAACTCGCCGCTGAAAAAGGCATTGCGTTTGGCAATATCGACGCCATTGTCGAGCATGTTCAGCAGCGTCTCTCTTCCCATCAGCCGCAGCCATCTCTTCTGCATGGTGATTTGTGGTCCGGGAACTGCGCCCTCGGCCCGAACGGCCCGTACATCTTTGACCCTGCCTGCTACTGGGGGGACAGAGAGTGTGACCTGGCAATGCTGCCGTTACATACCGATCAGCCGCCGCAACTCTATGACGGTTATCAGTCTGTTTCTCCGCTACCATTGGATTTTCTCGACAGACAGCCTGTCTACCAGCTCTATACGCTGCTGAACAGGGCTATTCTGTTCGGGGGACAGCATCTGGTCGTGGCGCAGAAAGCGCTGGACAGGTTACTGGCGGCTTAGCAAAGTCGCACGTTGCTTATCTGGCCTGGCGTTTCACAACGCGTCAGGCCTGATAGTGCAGCAGTTACAAAAAACCCAGTAATGAAAAGAAGAAGTAGCCAATCACGATAACGATCACCGGCAAAATATAGAGCGGGAAAATTTGTAAAAAGATCGTATGGTGCGGTACCACAATACGCGACTCAAGTTGCTCGCGTGATAACCCTTCACTGCCCTTTGCCTGTTCCAGAATCAACTGGTCCTCAACGCCCTCGCGTAAATAACGCGCCTGACGGCTCATTCTGGCGCCTGAATCCTGCAATGCCAGACCGATAAAAATCAGAATGAAAATCAGCCAAAAAACGAGATTCAGTCCACTTTGAAAATCGGGCGTCGGCGAGTTATACCAAAACACGTTAAGAAAAGGTGTGTTCACACGCATCATGTCGATCATCACGTGTGCAAAATCGAGCATGACCGCGTTAATCCCTTCCTGCTTTTCGCTGTGCGCATACATAAACTTCAGTACTGAAACCAGGGTTGAAATCAGCGCGGGAATGAAAATCACCCATCCCACCAGCCTTTTCAAGATGGCAATGCGTCCAGCTTGTTGATACGTCATGAGTTCCCCTTGATTAAGACGTGTCATTTTGGCCTAAGTTTACCCGTTGATTATCGTTTTCGCCTGATCTTTAAAGGCGGTATACTGCTGAATTAGCCATAATGAACGCTCAGAGCCCGTCCAGGCTGGCTCTTAATCCCTTTTATCACCCGTAAAGGAGAGGTTGTGATGTCAACCCCGCGTCAAATTCTTGCTGCAATTTTCGATATGGATGGATTACTGGTCGATTCTGAACCGCTTTGGGATCAGGCCGAACTGGATGTGATAGCAAGTCTAGGCGTTGATATCTCCCGCCGCCATGACCTTCCCGATACACTTGGCTTACGCATCGACATGGTGGTTGATTTATGGTTTGCACAGCAACCGTGGAACGGTCCCTCACGTCAGGAAGTAACCGAGCGCATCATTACCCGCGCAATTGCGTTAGTTGAAGAAACAAAACCACTGCTGCCGGGCGTGCGTGAGGCCGTGGCATTGTGTAAATCTCAGGGGTTGAAAGTAGGACTGGCATCCGCCTCGCCGCTGCATATGCTGGAAAAAGTGCTAACCATGTTTGATCTGCGCAGCAGCTTCGACGCACTGGCTTCTGCGGAAAAACTGCCCTACAGCAAACCGCACCCGCAGGTTTATCTCGATTGCGCGGCGAAACTGGGCATTGACCCTATAAACTGCGTAGCACTGGAAGACTCGGTGAACGGCATGATTGCTTCGAAAGCCGCCCGTATGTGTTCCATCGTAGTACCTGCGCATGAAAATCAGGACGATCCTCGCTTCGTTCTGGCCGACGTCAAACTGGCCTCGCTCACCGAACTCACTGCCGCTCACCTGCGCGGCTAATCCTGCGACGGGCAATGATCGCATTGCCCGCCTGCCGGACGCTGGGGCACGCCTGATGATCTGAAAGGCCCGGTCGTGTTCCTCGCAAGTGCTGCCTCGGACTATATACATGGCTATACGCAGGCCGTGGATGGCGGTTGGCTGGCGCGGTAAAGGCGCACTTGTGACAAAGGGTTACAACGTCACCTCTTCCGCCTACTGTATAAAACCCCTATACTGTATGAATCGACAGTTTATTGGGTTTTATCATGACGGCGGAAGGTCACCTTCTTTTTTCTATTGCCTGTGCGGTATTTGCCAAGAATGCCGAGCTAACGCCCGTTCTTGCGCAGGGTGACTGGTGGCATATTGTTCCTTCAGCCATTTTGACGTGCTTGCTGCCGGATATCGATCATCCCAAATCCCTGCTGGGGCAGCGTCTGAAGTGGATATCAAAGCCCATTGCCCGGGCATTTGGTCATCGCGGATTTACACATAGCCTGCTGGCGGTTTTTGCCCTGCTGGCCACGTTTTACCTGAAAGTCCCTGATACCTGGATAATTCCAGCGGATGCCTTACAAGGTATGGTTCTCGGTTATCTCAGCCACATTCTGGCCGACATGTTGACCCCGGCGGGCGTCCCCCTGCTTTGGCCCTGCCGCTGGCGTTTTCGTCTGCCTATCCTCGTGCCGCAAAAAGGCAACCAACTGGAGCGGTTTCTGTGCATGGCGCTGTTCGCGTGGGCAATCTGGATGCCGCAGACCGTACAAGAGAACAGTGCGGTGCGCTGGTCATCACAAATGATAAATACGCTGCAAATGCAGTTTAATCGTTTTATAACGCACCAGGTTGACTAATAAATCAGCCAAAAAGTTATTTTTGGCATAAACAATTCCATTTGAATATAAGAGGCAAGTCACAGTTCTGCTAATCTTGCGCCAACAGAATCACCGTCACACGGTGATACGCATAATAAGATCAGGAGAACGGGGATGAACTATCCATTAATCGCGAACATTATCGTGTTCGTAGTGCTGCTGTTCGTGCTGGCGCAAGCCCGTCACAAGCAGTGGAGTCTGGCAAAAAAAGTACTGGTCGGTCTGGTCATGGGTGTGGTGTTTGGCCTCGCCCTGCACACCATTTATGGTTCCGACAGCCAGGTTCTTAAAGATTCAGTACAGTGGTTCAACATTGTCGGCAACGGTTACGTCCAACTGCTGCAGATGATTGTCATGCCGCTGGTGTTTGCGTCTATTCTCAGCGCCGTTGCGCGTCTGCACAACGCCTCTCAGTTAGGTAAAATCAGCTTTCTGACCATCGGTACGCTGCTGTTTACTACGCTGATTGCCGCGCTGGTAGGGGTTCTGGTGACCAACCTGTTCGGCCTGACCGCAGAAGGTCTGGTGCAAGGTGGGGCCGAAACCGCTCGTCTGAACGCGATTGAAACCAACTATGTTGGCAAAGTAGCTGACCTCAGCGTTCCACAGCTGGTGTTGTCGTTTATCCCGAAAAACCCGTTTGCCGATCTGACCGGAGCTAACCCGACGTCAATTATCAGCGTGGTTATCTTCGCGGCATTCCTCGGTGTTGCCGCACTGAAGCTGCTGAAAGATGATGCGCCGAAAGGCGAGCGTGTGCTGGTTGCTATCGATACCCTGCAAAGCTGGGTGATGAAGCTGGTTCGTTTGGTGATGCAGTTGACACCATACGGTGTTCTGGCGCTGATGACCAAAGTGGTTGCGGGCTCCAACCTGCAGGACATCATCAAGCTGGGTAGCTTCGTCGTGGCCTCTTATCTCGGTCTGGGCATTATGTTTGTGGTACACGGGATCCTGTTGGGTGTTAACGGCGTTAGCCCGCTGAAATACTTCCGCAAGGTGTGGCCGGTGCTGACTTTCGCCTTCACCAGCCGTTCCAGCGCAGCCTCAATTCCTCTGAACGTTGAAGCGCAAACCCGTCGTCTGGGCGTGCCTGAATCCATCGCCTCTTTTGCCGCCTCCTTTGGCGCCACCATTGGCCAGAACGGTTGTGCAGGGCTGTACCCGGCAATGCTGGCAGTAATGGTCGCCCCGACCGTCGGGATCAACCCGCTGGACCCGATGTGGATTGCCACGCTGGTTGGTATCGTAACCGTCAGTTCCGCAGGGGTTGCGGGTGTGGGTGGCGGTGCAACGTTTGCCGCGCTGATCGTCCTGCCAGCTATGGGTCTGCCGGTCACGCTGGTTGCGCTGCTGATTTCCGTTGAGCCGCTGATCGATATGGGTCGTACCGCGCTGAACGTGAGCGGTTCTATGACAGCCGGTACGCTGACCAGCCAATGGCTGAAACAGACCGATAAAACAATTCTGGACAGCGACGATAACGCCGAACTGGCGCATCGCTAAGTCTGTTAGACTGAAAAACAAAAAAAACCGCCGGAGTGTCATGCTCCGGCGGTTTTTTTATATCCATTAATCGCTCAGTTCATTTTCCTGGCGAACCTGATTAGCCCAGCGTTGCGCTGATTCCGGGACCGTAAATGCAGGTGAACGCTGAAACGCCTCCCCTATTAAGACAAAAGCGACATATTTTCCGCGCAGTATCCATACGTCACGAAACGCATCCATTTTAACTGCATGCTCTGGTGGGGCTGGCTCCACGCGAGGAACATAGCTAATTACCGGACGATTTTGTTGGCGAAGAGGTTTCATAATCAGTTGCTTCACTAAAGACTAATTCTAAAAATCAGAAAACGGCTATCTTAGCCGATTTTGCCTCCTGACGTCCTGCCTTGCGTGCGCTGTTTGCCTGGTTCATCGCGCTTTACGCCCTCGGTCAGTTCCTGCACCACTGAGCAAGTGGTCTATAGTTAAAGCTTTTGACGGCAACAACGACCTTTAAGCGATGAAAACAGGAGACGAGTTTAATGTCACAGAATGATAAGCACCCACTCCATCACTCAGCGCCGGTTCATGATGCCAGCGAATCCCAGCCAGGACTTGACTCACTGGCGCCAGCAGACGGTTCACATCGGCCAACACCTGAACCCACGCCACCAGGCATGCAGCCCACTACGTCCGGGAGCTTAAAAGCGCCTGACACCAAAAGTGACAAACTCAACGCGCTGGATAGTTTTCGTAAAGGCAGCGAAGATTTTGCTCTGACAACCAATCAGGGAGTGCGCATCGCAGACGATCAGAACTCTCTGCGCGCAGGAAACCGTGGGCCAACTCTGCTGGAAGACTTTATCCTGCGTGAAAAAATCACCCATTTTGATCACGAACGCATCCCGGAGCGGATCGTACATGCCCGAGGTTCGGCCGCTCATGGTTACTTTCAGCCCTATGCCAGTCTCAGCGCGACAACGAAAGCGGACTTTCTGAGTGATGAAAATAAAATCACCCCGGTTTTTGTCCGTTTCTCTACGGTTCAGGGCGGCGCAGGCTCAGCGGATACGGTCAGAGATATTCGAGGATTTGCGACCAAATTTTATACTGAAGAGGGCATTTTCGATCTGGTGGGAAACAACACGCCAGTCTTCTTCATTCAGGATGCCCATAAATTCCCGGATTTCGTCCATGCGGTAAAACCGGAGCCGCATTGGGCTATCCCACAGGGTCAAAGCGCCCACGATACCTTTTGGGATTATGTCTCGTTACAGCCAGAAACGTTGCACAACGTTATATGGGCGATGTCTGACCGGGGTATTCCACGCAGCTATCGCACGATGGAAGGCTTTGGCATTCACACGTTCCGGTTGATAAATGCGCAAGGGAAAGCCACCTTTGTCCGTTTTCACTGGAAACCGCTGGCGGGCAAAGCTTCGCTGGTATGGGATGAAGCGCAAAAACTTACCGGTCGTGATCCCGATTTTCATCGCCGCGATCTGTGGGAAGCTATCGAAGCAGGCGATTATCCGGAATACGAACTGGGGCTGCAGCTCATTCCTGAAGAAGACGAATTCAAGTTCGATTTTGACCTGCTCGACCCGACTAAACTGATCCCGGAAGAGCTGGTTCCGGTACAACGCGTTGGTAAAATGGTGCTGAACCGTAATCCGGATAATTTCTTCGCCGAAAATGAACAAGTCGCTTTTCATCCCGGACACATCGTCCCTGGTATCGATTTTACCAACGATCCCTTGCTGCAAGGCCGCTTGTTTTCTTATACCGATACCCAAATCAGCCGCCTGGGCGGGCCCAACTTCCATGAAATCCCGATTAATCGCCCGACCTGCCCGTACCATAATTTCCAGCGTGACGGCATGCATCGTATAGACATCGATACCAACCCTGCCAACTATGAACCAAATTCCATCAATGATAACTGGCCGCGTGAAACGCCGCCGGGGCCAAAACGCGGTGGATTTGAATCGTATCAGGAACGGATTGAAGGAAACAAAATCCGCGAACGTAGCCCCTCTTTTGGCGAATACTATGCGCACCCTCGCCTGTTTTGGCTAAGTCAGACGCCAATTGAACAGCAGCATATTATCGGCGGATTCAGCTTCGAACTCAGCAAAGTTACGCGCCCCTATATTCGGGAAAGAGTGGTCGAACAGTTAGCCCATATTGATACAGCCCTCGCCGAGGCGGTTGCCGATAATCTCGGTTTTGAGCTAACCGAGGAACAGGCCAAAATCGCCCCACCGGCTAACGTCAATGGTTTGAAAAGTGCGCCGTCACTCAGCTTATATGCGGGTGCGCAAGGTGAGATTAAGGGCCGCGTGGTCGCCATTCTACTTAATGACCAGGTGAAATCAGGCGACCTGCTTGCCATCATGCAAGCCTTACAGGCCAAAGGCGTTCACGCCAAACTGCTCTATTCCCGAATGGGTAATGTGGTTGCCGATGATGGTTCCGTCCTGACAATCGCCGGTACCTTTGCGGGTTCACCATCGCTGACCGTCGATGCGGTTATCGTTCCGTGTGGCAATATCGCAGATATCGCTATGAACGGTGATGCCCGATATTACTTACTCGAAGCGTATAAGCACTTAAAACCTATCGCACTGGCTGGCGATGCGCGTCAGTTTAAAGCAACGTTGAATATCAAAAATGAAGGAGAAGAAGGCGTGGTGGAGGCAGACAGTGCAGACGCACAGTTTATGGATACCCTGCTGACGCTAATGACTGCGCACCGCGTCTGGTCACGCGCCGGAAAAATCGACACGATACCAGCCTAAATAAATATCCTCCGGCATAGCCGGAGGTTTTTCGGATGCGCCTATAAGGCTCTGTTACCAGCCGCGCCCTAACAGGCGCATACGATCTGACATTTGCATCAGACTTCGTTACTTACGGCCCGTAAACGGGCTACCCGCATAAGGGATCGATAACTGCTCACCCATTTTATCTTCTGCAAGCTGGTGCTTTATGTATTCCTGTATCTTCACCGTGTTCTTACCCACCGTATCTACGTAGTATCCCCGGCACCAGAACTCTCTATTCCTGTACTTGAATTTCATATCCCCAAACTGTTCATACAGCATCAGACTGCTTTTCCCTTTCAGATACCCCATAAAGCCGGATACGCTCATTTTGGGTGGGATTTCCACAAGCATATGGATATGATCCGCACAGCATTCCGCTTCCAGGATCCGCACGTTTTTCCACTCACACAGCTTTCTTAAGATGCTGCCTATCGCCCTGCGTTTCTCACCGTAGAATGCTTGTCTCCGGTATTTGGGCGCAAAAACTATGTGATATTTACAGTTCCATCGGGTGTGCGCTAAGCTCTTTTCGTCCCCCATTGGGACCCCCTTTTGATTTCTTGTTAAACATTTGCAGTTGCCAGACCGCAATGTGTTTTAACAAATCAAAAGGGGTTTTAATAACTGGCCCAAAGCTGAAAGCTTTCCGGAACCCCCAGCCTAGCTGGGGGTTTTCTGTGCACAAAAAATGCGGCGCATTATGCGCCGCAAACTCAGGAGTTAGACGTTCAGAAAACTGCCAAGACGATAACCGCGCTCCGCAATAGCATATTTCAGTGACGGAGACGTCAGCACGTCGAGCTCAGTTAAGCGGGGGTAACAGTAGGCACTTTGACGAATAATGTCATCGATAAAGGCCGGATGACACATCACTTCCAGCGAGGACTCTCCCCGGTCTGCTGACGCGTCAAGCGTTTGCAAAAACAGGGCTTCAGAAATCGCTTCGCCATAAAACTCGCTGCTGAATCCCTGGGAAGTCCGTAACGTCTGCGGAAAGTCAGACGCCTGGAATACCGTCTGACGATCGATCCGTAACGCAATCCCCCGTTGGGCAGCAAACCCGGCCACGATAGGGAAAATCTGCGGGAACATATGCACATGGTGATGGCTATCCAGATGCGTTGGCTCCCGCCCGAACAGGTCAAGAAAACGCTGATACTGCGCGGCCAGTTCCTGAGAAATTTCATCCAACGGCAAGGTGTCTTCTTCAGCCATCTGCCAGATCCATTTTCCCAGTAACCCGTCACGAGTAAGGCCTGGCATTGCCGTCAACGGCCTGCCCAGCGTCAGAACAAAATGCATCCCAACGGCAAGTTCAGGAATGTCGCGACTCAGCTGTACCGCATGGTCAATGGCTGCGCCATTAACCAGTGCGGTTGTCGAGGTGACCACGCCATTGCGACAGGCTTCAACAATGCCGTAGTTTTGTCCTTTACTCAGGCCAAAATCATCCGCATTTACAATCAGTACGCGTTCCATAGCCGACCTCAGTTAGTGTTGTTCGCTTTTGAGTTTCTCGATACACCCGGCGAAGTTTGGCAGCCATTTTTCATGCGCCAGAATTAGCTCACGCGCCAGAATCTCGGCATCGCTGTCAGAATGCACCAGCGGGCTTAGGTTCAACGCCAGCAGCACATCATTCAGCTCGCCGCTCAGTGCCGCATTGCTCGCCGCGACTTCAAAGCCTTTAATGGTATAGATAAGGCCGAGCACTTTCTCATCAAAATGGGTAATACGTGGGTGCGGCGTGGCGCCGTTGCGTCCCAGTGTACAGGTCATCTCAACCGCCCAGTCCGCCGGGATATTGTCAACATGCCCATGGTGCGGAACGTTGACATAGTGCTCGGTCTGTTTGTCGTTGTAGATGGCGTTGATCACTTCACAGGCCGCATCGGAGTAATAGGCTCCACCACGCTGTTCAAGCTCTTTCGGTTTCACGTTCAAATCCGGGTTTTTGTAGAGATCAAACAGTTGTTTCTCCACTTTCTGTACCACCTGAGCGCGAGCGCCGCCCTTATAGTATTCACCCATTTCAATCGCCAGCATCTCTTTTGGCTTGAAGTAATAGAGCAAATATGAGCACGGCAGCAGCTTCAGCGAGCGAATCAACCCTTCACTGAACGGCAGGTCGAAGATGTTCTTCACGGTGGAGGCTTTCAGTTGACCTGAAGCCACGCCATCCAACAGTTCATCAAAGCGTGATTTACCATTCACCAGCACGTCTTTAATGAAGACCATATGGTTCAGACCGAACAGATCGATGGATAAGTCATCGCTCTCTTTCAGCGCCAGCACATCGCTAATGAACATTTTCATGCCGACAGGAATATTACATACACCGATGAATTTCTTAAAATTCGTATGGCGATAGACCGCTTCCGTCACCATCCCGGCCGGGTTAGTAAAGTTAATCACCCACGCATTCGGGCACAGTTCTTCCACATCTTTGACAATATCAAAGATAACCGGAATAGTACGCAGACCTTTGAACAACCCACCAGCGCCGTTGGTTTCCTGCCCCAGATACCCGTGGCTCAGCGGAATGCGTTCATCCTTTTCGCGGGCTTTCAGTTGCCCTACGCGCAGCTGGGTGGTAACGAAATCAGCATCTTTCAGCGCTTCACGGCGGTCCAGCGTTTTAAACAACTTCATCGGCACGCCAGCTTTATCGATCATGCGCTGGCAAAGGTCAAAAATAATGTCCAGCTTCTCTTTTCCATCGTCGACATCAACCAGCCACAATTCAGAAACCGGTAATTCATGATAGCGCTTAATAAAGCCTTCAAGTAACTCAGGGGTGTAGCTGCTCCCGCCACCGATAGTGACGACTTTTAATTTCTGGCTCATACTTTCTCCCTTCAGTGTCAAAACACTGACGTGTATTATGCTCAACCCGTTTGTCAGGTATAGCGTGGCTGTCCCGACGCTATTTTGGGCAAGCTATAAAAAATGGGTTATTGGCAAATAATATCTACTGATTAAATTCAGTTAATTTCTTACGATAGCTATTAGGTGTAAATGACGTCAGCTTTTTAAACGTTTTAATAAACAGACTTGGACTACTGTAGCCAGATTCGTAAGCAATATCCGTTACAGAATAGTTAGTCATTTCCAGCTGTTTTTTGGCAAAGTTAATGCGGATTTCATTAATGATCTGCATCGGCGTTTTGCTGTAATAACGCTGGGTTGCGCGGGTCAGATACTCCTGGGATTTCGCGGACAGGTGTACCATGTTTTCCAGCGCATTCTCGCTAAACTGCCGTTTGTCATGCATGGTCTCCACGGTGGTTTTAAGCCACTGCGGAATATCATCCAGCACCTGCTCTTCGCGATGATGGCGCAACCGGTTAATAATATAGAAGGTGACCACTTCTACAAATTCATCCAGCCCACTCTCGCGAAAGTTCAGTGATGCAATAACCGTTTCAATGTAGGTGAGAAACGAATTATTCGCCCGATAGACCTGCGATGCTACGAAACAAAATGGCAGCAGCGGGTGGTAGTGCTGTTCAAAAAAGCGTTTACTGATACCGACGTTCAGGATCCTTGTCGCCCCAAAATCATAAAAACTCTGGTGGTGCGATCCCAATGGAATAAAAACAAAGTCCCCGCGTTCGAGCAATACGCGTTTACCGTTGATTTCCTGATAATAGCGCCCGGTTAAAACCAGGGTAAATTCGTAGTAGTCATGCTGATGCAGCCCGCTGATGCTCTCAGTTTTGTTATAGATGAACACATGGAAATTTTTGCCATTAAACAGCTGCTGTTCATAGACGGTTTTGATTTCCGGTGCGTTAATCTGTAGCTGCATTATGCACTCCTCGCTATTTCAGCTTTTCGTGAAGCTCAATCAGTTCAGTCACCAGCTCACGCGCCAGCATTGATGTCATCAGGTGGTCCTGAGCATGAACCAGCACCAGGCTAACTTTCATTTTACCTTCGCCCTGATCGCCTTCAATCAGTTTCGTTTGCACGAGGTGCGCTTCGTTCAGCGCCAGACGGGACTGGTCCATCATAGCCTTAGCTGACTCGAAATCGCCTTGCTTGGCCATTTTGAGCGCGCCGTACGCCAGGCTACGCGCCTGACCGGAGTTGATGATGAGACCCATCACCACTTCTTCGAGTTCTTCTGCTTCTGACTGCGTGTCGACGATGTTCTCGATATCCAACATACTTTTTTCCTCTGGTTCAGTCCGGCATGACCGTGAAGCCATGCCGGATTAAATTTTAGAATTTCAATGCGTTAGCGATATCTTCTTCGCTTTCTTCTTGATCAATAACGTTCTGCGCTTTGTTGGCTACCACCACGAACGGCAGATAAACCAGCGTGGCGATACCAAGGTTGAACAGCGCAACCAGCAGAGCTGCGACGCTACCGTTGGTGTTAAAGAACGCGCCCAAACCGGTTGGCATGGTCCACGGTGCGATGTTGGTAATCGGTGGAATAATGCCGGAGTAATAAGCTGCCAGCGTAATCGCCGCCAGAATCGGTTGCACCAGAATGAACGGGATAAACATCACCGGGTTCATGATGATCGGCAGACCGAACAGGATAGGTTCGTTAATCTGGAACAGGCCTGACGGCAGTGCCAGTTTAGCAACCTGACGATAATCCGGACGACGCGATGCCAGGAAGATAGCGATAATCAGACCCAGCGTAGCCCCGCTACCCCCGAGGAAAATATAGGAGTCGAGCATCGGTTTCGCCCAGACGTGGAAGGTCTTTCCAGCTTCCAGCGCGGCGTCTACGGAACCAAACTGTTGGTAAATGGAGATGTTTTCCAGCGCCCATGGCGTCATGATACCGCTGTCCAGCGCGGTCAGCGCCAGTGAACCATGAATACCGAAGAACCACAGCAGCGGAACAAAAATCACGTAGGCCCAACCCACTACGCTGCCCAGCGATGCCAGCGGAGTTGAAATGGAATCCATGATGATCTGGTGGAAGTTCGTACCCCAGGTGTTCAATGCCCAGGCGATGATCCCCATAATGGAGAGGATAAGGAAGCCAGGAATCAGCGCAGAGAAAGAGCGCGACACGGATGTCGGTACGCTATCAGGTAATTTAATTACCCAATTGCGACGGACCACAAAGGTGAACATTTCCGCGACCGCGAGGCCGATAATAATACCGGAAATAATATTGGCACCGCCGAGCCAGTTCGCGCCAACGGCATAGGCTTCACCCACGCTATATGGCGTTACGGTCATAAATGCGGCGACGGATAACAGCCCGGCAGCCAGTGAGTCGACTTTGCGTTCTTCTGCCAGCGCCATACCGATAAAGAACGGCGCCATCAATGACATGATACCCAGCGTACCGTTATAGACGTTTCCACCAATGCCTTTCAAACTATTCAGCGTTTCAATAGTTGAAGCATCAAGTCGAATGCCCATTGAATAAAAAAACGACCCCTCCCCAAAGCTCAGGAAAACGTTATTGATTAATACAAACATGGCCCCTGCGAGGGTTAACGGCATTAAACGAATAAAACCGTTTTTGATTGCATTAACGTGTGGCTGCTTTCCAATTTTTACAGCAAAAGGAAGGAGTACCTTTTCAAGTGAAGCAATAGCGTTACTCATAGAAAAATACCCTTAAATACCGCAATTAATAATTACGGTGAATGTTAATGAAATAACTCTTTGACGGGAAAATTAAAATAAAATAATTAATTTGCTGCGGCTTTTTTAATTGCTGCAACCGCAGCCTTAAGCACGCCTAAACCATCGACTTTGCCATACAGCAGCGAGTCAATCACTTCCACAGGCTTGTTGGGTAACAAACGCTGAATTTCGGGCAACATATAAGCAATTTGTGGACCTAATAATACAACATCGGCCACTGGACCTTTTTCTCCGGCCAGCGTTTCAGGAAACGCTTCAATAATAACCGGTACTTCGTATTTTTCGGCCTGAGCACGCATCTTCGAAACCAACAATGAAGTCGACATGCCCGCAGAACAAAACAGATAAATGTGTTTCTTTTCCATTAAAACGATCCTCATGTGCGATTATCTGTCACCAGACACTCCGCAAGCCCTAACCTGCATCCATGCTCTGGGTAACTTGCGTCAGCTAAATTACTTTTTTAGGTGGCTGAAATGAGTATACGGGATTGCACCGGCGGATGGTATTTCCTTGACCAACTAAATTGTCTCTCCTTGACCTGGCGTTATGACCACCCTCACACTTCAGGCAAATAATTCGCGTCAATAATTAAGATCGTGTGACATAAAAAAACCGGCGCAGTGGCCGGTTTTCCCGAGTGCTCAGGCAATAAACAGTTGTTACTTCTTCGCTGCCTGCGGGTCGGTGTCGTACTCTGCGCAGGTCTGGTAGCCAGAGTTAATCACGTGTCCGGTGTCATCTAAAGCAACAAAATAGGTCTCAGCTTTACCATCTCGTTGACCCAGGATGTAGGTCTGACACGTCCCACGCGCATGGATCATACTGACTTCGGAAGACGGTTTACCGGCAATCTGCGCTACCTGCGCCCGGCTCATCCCTTTCTTCACATCTTTCACCACGGGCTGAACAAATTGGTCTTTCGTACGATCGTAGGCCGTACACCCTGCCAGCATAGTCAAAACAGCCGCTGCGCTCAGAATTCCTGTTAGATTCTTGTTCATATTCCGTCCTCTTGTATTTCAGCGTGTTATATAAGCCTGGAGCACAACAACGCATTTTTCAAGCAATCAGAGGATACTTAGGTGGTTTCGGAAAATTCTATTAAAACAAAATGATGCTATATCAGGCTCGCATCCCTTGTCGTTTGGGCCTCAACGCGTTAGCTTTAACACATCATTTTTTTGATCATTTTATTTTTCGGAGGGGGTTAAATGACTCTGCAGCAAGAGATAATCCAGGCGCTTGGCGCAAAACCGCACATCAATGCAGAAGAAGAAATTCGCCGCAGCGTGGATTTCCTGAAATCGTATCTGCAGACCTACCCCTTTCTGAAATCGCTGGTGTTGGGAATTAGCGGCGGACAGGACTCAACACTCGCGGGAAAACTGTGCCAGATGGCGATCACCGAGCTGCGAAAAGAAACGGGTAATGACGCACTGCAGTTTATTGCCGTACGCCTACCGTATGGCGTTCAGGCCGATGAGCAGGACTGCCAGGATGCCATCGCCTTTATTCAACCGGACCGCGTACTGACCGTCAATATTAAGGGCGCGGTGCTGGCCAGCGAGCAGGCCCTGCGTGAAGCGGGTATTGAACTGAGCGATTTTGTGCGTGGCAATGAAAAAGCCCGTGAACGTATGAAGGCACAATACAGTATCGCCGGCATGACCAGCGGCGTTGTCGTGGGTACCGATCATGCTGCAGAAGCCATCACCGGATTTTTCACTAAGTACGGCGATGGCGGTACCGACATTAACCCACTATTTCGTCTGAACAAGCGCCAGGGCAAACAACTGCTCGCCGCGCTGGGGTGCCCGGAGCACTTATATAAGAAAGCACCAACTGCCGACCTCGAGGACGATCGCCCTTCTCTGCCGGATGAAGCCGCACTCGGCGTCACTTACGACAATATCGACGACTATCTGGAAGGAAAAACGCTGGATGCCGACGTCGCGAAAAAAATTGAAGGCTGGTACGTGAAAACTGAGCATAAACGTCGCACCCCGATCACCGTGTTTGATGATTTCTGGAAAAAAGCGTAATCCTTTTCCCTTCAAAATGCCGGGTAGCGCCAGGATTGGCACTATCTGGCATTAGCCTGCTGAATCTCATGCCGCTTTTTTAATCGCCCTCAAACTGCTACACTGGATGAATAACCAGCATCTGGAGTCAACAGTGGTACAGCGTCAATCAGCCCCTCGTCTGACATTTGAGGCAGCGGCAATCTATGAATATCCCGAGCACCTGCGCCCGTTTTTGAGTGCGCTTCCCACCGCGCCAGGCGTCTATCTGTTTCACAGTGATAGCGACACCATGCCGCTTTATATTGGTAAAAGTGTCAATATTCGCAGCCGTGTGCTGGCGCATCTGCGTACCGCAGACGAAGCGAGTATGCTGCGTCAGGCCAGGCGCATTAGCTGGATTTGTACGGCAGGAGAAATTGGCGCCCTGCTGCTGGAAGCGCGGCTTATCAAAGAACAGCAGCCCCTGTTTAACAAACGGCTGCGACGCAATCGCCAGCTGTGTGCCTTGCAGCTTACCGACCGAACGGTTCAGGTGGTTTACGCACGAGATATTGATTTCTCCCACGCCCCCAATCTGTTTGGCCTGTTTGCCAACCGCCGCGCAGCGCTACAGACGCTGCAAAGCCTCGCTGATGAACAACAGCTGTGCTACGGCCTGTTGGGGCTGGAACCCCTGAGCCACGGGCGCGCCTGTTTTCGCTCCGCGCTTAAACGCTGCGCCGGAGCCTGCTGTGGGAAAGAAAGCCCTGAAGCACATTATTTGCGTCTGGTAGAAGCCCTGGAAAGAGTGCGCGTAATCTGCTGGCCGTGGAGCAATGCCATTGCGCTGCAGGAAACCCGCGCTGAAATGACGCAGTACCATATCATCAATAACTGGCTGTGGCTGGGAGCCGTTTCAACGCTGGATGAGGCAGCTACACTGGCGCGAATGCCGGCCGGCTTTGATCAAGATGGCTACAAAATTCTCTGCCGGCCAATTCTGTCTGGTCAATATGACATTATTGAACTGAGTCAGGAGAATGCCCCGGCATCCAGTTAATCTCGCTGAACAGCAGTTTCCCCTCGCGCTCCAGCAGTCGTAACGTGTGTTTACCGTCGTGCCAGCTTGCACCCTGATCGACGGTCAACAGCTTATCACCCAGTTGCCAGGCTCCGCTGATAACAAACACCACGCCGCCGCGCGAACCAAAGGTCGTAAAGGTGCGATCGGCAACTCTGACTTTTGCCTGGCAGACATCCCGTCGGGTCATGATATTAAAATCCATCGACATCTGCCCTTCCGTCAGCTTCGCTTTTACCACCTTGTCACCGGCAAAGGTAAAAGGCTGATGCTGTTTCAGGGTATGCGTGAAGGTGTTCGGCTCTTCCAGCGTCACTTCTCCGCCTTCCAGCAGGGTAATCACGCGTTCTACGCCGGGAAAAAGAGAAAACTCCCCATTCGCTGCGATGGAGGCGATACTCGCCCGCCAGTGAAAATCTCGTGTTGCTGGCGGAAAACAGCAAATCTCACGCGTTTCTCCCGCACCATTTCGCCACAGATTGACCGGCATTTTGCGGATATCAAAGTATTCCATCATCCCTCCAGAAAGGCGCAGCACGGCAGCCCACCGTAAACAGGCAGCCATAAATCATCATTGTTATGTTCACTCTGCAGATTATTGTTATCGGCAGCAGAGTTGATTTGCCTTAGCGATGAACCCGGTGTTTTGCAAAAAAGAACAACGCGCCCTCCAGGTGGAATTTTCGCGGGCTTCAGGAGAATAACGTGTCACAAGCGCGGTGCAAGAGGCAGCAAAGAAAAAACCGCCGATCCTGCCCACCTCGTTAAACGTGTTGTGGACAAGAGCGGCGGTCTTGAGTTTGGTTTCACACTGTGCGGCAATCAGCACACACAGCGTGAATGATATAGTGTAGACGCTGAACGATTACTCAGCAGCTTGCGGCATTTTACCCTTCTGCGCGGCACGTTCTGTCAGACGCTTCTCAAAATTGGCATTAAACTGCTTTTTCTGTTCCGGGGTCAGAATGTTGTAAATCTTGTTCTGGGTTTCCATGTGCGCCAGCATGTTGGCTTTGCGCTGTTCTTCCATCTTCGCAATCTGCGCTTCCGCTTTCGCTTTATCAAAGCTATCGCTGGCGATGATGTCGTGCATTGCGCGGCGCTCTTCCAGCGGCGGACGTTTCATCTGATCGCGCTGACCTTTCATGATCTCGCGAATCTGCTGTTTCTGCGCATCGGTCAGGTTCAGGTCTTTAAACATCATGTCGTGATGCGGGGCAAACTTACCGTTGTGGTGCATCATTGGTTTGGCATCAGCTGGCGCAGCTGTTGTCGTGTCAGCGGCGTGGGCCAGGTTAGCAGCGCCCAGCGCCAGGGTAGAGGCAACAAACAGAGCAGTCAGTTTACGCATAATTTCTATCCTTTCTTTCAGTTATTTTTACGACACTCATGCGACTCTTATGCAATGTGATGTCGTGTTGACGAGATTAACTTTACCGGCTTAAGCGTCAATTAATCAGAGCAACGGTAAAACAATGAAAGTGTAAAAAACAAACTTTCATCAATTATGGAGAAAAAAAGAATAAATTGCGCAGAGTTGCAATAAAAAATTACAACGGGATGATTTTGAAGGGATTATGAAGAACTATACCTCATCCCTGATTATTAAGAAAGCAATTCACCAGGAATAATCCGTAATAAATAAAAACAGCACGTAAAAATAAGCCCTTAGGGATAAACCAAAAGGGCATATATATTTTTCACAATTTTTCGAGCATCAATCCGGCACGTAAACCACAGGCCACGTTTGGATTTGGAAAAAGAACGTATTCAACATCATGGGTGACGGTAAAACGTTCATCACCGTCCTGCGCCAGCAAGGTGCCCTCTGTAAAAGGGGTAAAGTTGAGCGTCTGGTTATCCATGTGAAGAATGAAATCGTCGCTACGCCGCGTGATTTGCGACACCACGCGGTAACGCAGCGGAGATGTTTCTCCCAGTGACATTCGCTCGCCCTTTAGCAGCTTCGCCAGCGCATCTGCCGTCTGCGCAAACTGAGTCAGATCGTTTTGTCCAAACGGCAGCGCTTTACCCAGTTCCAGCGTGCAGGCCAGCGCGCCAAAATGTTCAGCGCTAAAATGGGTGAACGTGCCGCCAGGTGTCTGATGGAAAACCAGCGCCTCCAGCCCTGCCTCTCCCAACCATCCCAAAAAATCTTCGTCCCAGGCAACGTTGCGTTGTGGCAACACGCCAAAGCGCAGATGCTGCGAGCCGCGAATCGCGGTGTGCAGATCCAGATGCCAGCGGACTGGCTCTTTCGCCCGCGAATAAAAATCCTCCAGACACAGCTCAAGCTGATGGGCTCGGTGCGTTTCTTCACTCGCGGCAAAAATCTGCCAACGGCCGCCAAACATACGGTTCAGGTCGCTATGACAATAACGTTGTCCCGCCGCCAGCGCCTGCGGGTTCCCCAGAATCACCAGCAGCCGCCATGTCAGCGTTAGTTCACCGCTAAACAGCCTGGAGAGAATTGAATCAAGTATCTCTACCGGGGCCGTTTCATTGCCGTGGATCCCCGCAGACAGCACCAGCGAATATTCCGCCGGAGTGTCCGGCGTCAGCTCCAGAATCCCATGACCAATCCACTGCCAGGAAAAGCCGCGAGCTGTGCCCTCGGTTGTCTCGGGGGTTATCCCTGCCAGCGTCTGGGCCAGAAAATTATCCATGGCGGGTCCTCTCCTGCTGGAAGGGATACACAGAGCCGAGGTTGAGCAATTGCGTCAACGTATCCAGCGCTTCACGCCCCTCACGCAACAGCTGCGGGTCGGCAAGGTCGGCGGCGGTAAGACGATCGCGATAGTAACGGTCGATCCAATTATTCAGCGTGTTAAACAGATTATCGTTCATGATAACCGCCGGATTTACGGCCTGCAGCTCCTGTGGCGTAAGCACCACTCTCAGGCGCAGACATGCCGGACCGCCGCCGTTGGACATACTTTCACGCAGATCGAATACCTGCAGGTCATTGATCGGATTGTCTTCCTCGAGCAGACGGTTCAAATACCGCCACACGCCCGCATGCTCCCGACACTCCTGCGGCAGGACCAGCATCATCGAACCGTCATCACGGCTCAGTAACTGGCTGTTAAACAGATAGGTAGTCACCGCATCCTGCACCGACACTTCCGCAGCCGGGACTTCCAGCGGGGTAAAACCTGCCACCTGACTGCGTAACTGCTCGAACAACGCCTGCTGTCTGGCAAACGCCAGCTGATGACAAAACAGTACCTGGCGATTCGACACCGCAATCACATCGTTATGAAACACGCCAAGATCGATAACGTCCGGGTTTTGCTGGGCAAAAATACGCTGATGCGGGTTAACCTGATTCAGTCGGGCGACCGCCTCGCTGGCCTCACGGGATTGCCTCGCCGGATAGCGCTTCGGATGGGATGCATTCCCTTCTTCACGACCGTAAACAAACAGCTGTACGCCAGGGTCGCCGTAATCCCCGCCGAGGCGGTTATGGTTTGCCGCACCTTCATCACCGAATAGCGCAACCTGGGGTAACGCACCGTGGACCGTAAAACTATTCTCATCACGGAAAATCGCCCGTAGCAACGCTTCGGTGGTCGGCGCTTCCAGCGAACGGTGAAACTTATTATTCAGATTCGCCACCGTCAGATGCACTTTCCCGTCCAGCGCATCGTCTGAAGGGCAGACCGTTGCCGCATTCGCCACCCACATAGACGATGCGGAGCTGGCGCTGGAGAGCCAGTGAGGCACCTGACGCGCCACGTTCTCCAGTATCTGTTCGTCGCGGCCGGTAAAGCCCAACTGACGCAGCACCGGAATATACGGCCGCTCATGAGGCGGGATCACCGCCTGGGGAAATCCCGCATCCGCCAGCGCTTTCATCTTTAGCAGACCCTGCTTCGCCGCCAGACGCGGGTTCGATACCTGAAAACGATGTTTGGTTGAGGCCTCATTACCAAATGACAGCCCCGCATAGTGGTGGGTCAGCCCCACCAGACCATCAAAATTTACCTCACGGGCTTTCATAGCTTATCCTCGCGAGAAAAATCCAGGCCGGGGCTAAGCGTCGTTGGCAGCGTTAAGGCCGGTGATTCCAGACTTGCCATCGGCCAGGCGCAATAATCTGCGGCATACCACGCGCTGGCGCGATGGTTCCCGGAAGCGCCAACGCCGCCAAACGGCGCTGTACTCGCCGCGCCGGTTAACGGCTTATTCCAGTTGACGATCCCGGCCCGCGCCTCGAGCAGCAGTTGATCAAACTGGTTGCGATCGGGGGAAACCAACCCACACGACAATCCAAAGCGGGTGTTGTTCGCCATACGAATTGCGTCATCAAAGCTGTCATAACGCCAGACGCCAAGCAGCGGTCCAAAGACCTCTTCATCGGGTACGTTCGCCGCCCCGGTCAGTTCTATGATCCCTGGGGTGAGCAGTGACGTTCCGGCTTGCACCAGACGTGGCGCTAACAGCGTCCGGCCCCCTAACGACTCCAGACGCTGCCAGGCATCATAGACATGCCGCGCGGCCTGTTCGGAAATCAGCCCGCCAATAAATGGCTGCGGTTCTGCGTCCCAGTTGCCGGGCATTAAACTCTGGCTGACGTCCACCAGGCGCGTCAGGAACGCATCCCCCTGCGCGCCTTTTTTAACTAACAGGCGACGGGCGCAGGTACAACGCTGTCCGGCGGTGACAAACGCGGATTGAATAGTCAGATGCACTGCGGCATCAATATCTTCCGGGTTCTCAATAATCAGCGGGTTGTTGCCCCCCATCTCCAGAGCGAGGATTTTTTCCGGCTGGCCGGATAGCTGTCGATGCAGTTGATAACCAGTATTGGCACTGCCAGTAAACAGCAGGCCATCGAGATCGTCCTGCGCGCTCAGCGCCTGTCCCGTATCGCGACCGCCCTGCACCAGGTTCAGCACGCCCGGCGGCAATCCCGCCTGCTCCCACAGCTTTGTCACGGCTTCACCGGTCCACGGCGTCAGCTCGCTGGGTTTGAAAATCAATGTGTTGCCTGCCAGCAGTGCCGGAACAATATGACCATTGGGTAAATGGCCAGGGAAGTTATACGGGCCAAAAACCGCCAGCACGCCGTGCGGGCGATGGCGCAACGTCGCTGCGCCATCCGGTAATTCGCTGTGATGCTCTCCGGTACGCGCATGCCAGGCTTTCACGGAGATGGCAATTTTATTGATCATCGCCGTCAGTTCTGTAGCGGCTTCCCAACGGGGTTTGCCGGTTTCCCGGGCGATAATCTGTGTGAGTTCGGCTTTATTGCTTTCCAGCAATGAGGCAAATTTTTCAACAATGGCCTGGCGTGCGCCAAAGGGCTGTTTAGCCCAACCGGCAAAGGCTGCGCGCGCGGCCCGGCACGCCTGCGCTACCTGGGCTGCATCGGCATCATTGCCCTGCCACAGCACATCACCGCTTACGGGATTGGTTTTCACCCGACGCTCGCCCAGCCCCGTCACCCAGTCGCCGTTTATCCATAATGTCATGCTGTTTTCTCCTCTGCACAAAGACGCACAAAACGTACATGGTCGCCCGCGTGACATTTCAGGGCGTCCAGTTGCGCCGCCGTCAGTACCAGACGCTGAGTATCCGGGTCGGCACGAACCAACATGACGCGGAAATTTTGATAATTTTCATTGGCAACCAGACAAGCAGGATAGTCGCCCGGCGCAGGCTGCCCTTCAGCCACCTCCACCAGCCTGCTTTTACGGATAGCCCGTACCCGGTCAATATCACATTCCAGGGTCGGTCCGCCGTCGAAAATATCGACGTAGTTGCGGTAGCGAAATCCTTCTTTCTCCAGCACCGCCCGCGCAGGAGCCGTTTGCGGATGCACCTGACCAATCACGCTTTGCGCTTCGTCAGACAGGAAATGGGTATAAATCGGATGCTTAGGCATCAGTTCAGCAATAAAGGCTTTTTGCCCGGTTCCGCAGAGAAAATCCGCCCGGCTGAACTCCATTGAGAAAAAACGTTTGCCGAGGCTTTGCCAAAACGGAGAGTAGCCGTGCTCATCGATCACGCCGCGCATCTCGGCCACGACCTTCTCATTGAACCGGTCACGAAAGGCCGCCATAAACATAAAGCGCGACTTCGACAACAAATAGCCGTTGCCTTCTTTACGCCAGTCCGGATCGAGAAACAGAGAACAAAGTTCGCTACTGCCCGTGTGATCGTTACTCAGAAACAGCGTCGGCAGCGCGTTATACACGTTCAGCTCTTTCGAGGCGTGCACCAGAGTACCGACCCGGTAGTTGTACCAGGGATCGTTAAGCCCCACCGCCACCTCAATGGCGCAAATCCCTGCCACGGTTCCGCTGGCGCTGTCTTCAAGCACAAACACATATCCCTGCTCACTTTTGGGCAACTCACCGCGCCAGGTTTGTAGCGAACGTTCGATACGCGCCATCAGCGTAGCTTCATTCGCCGGTAGCGAGGTCAACCCGCCGCCGGTCTTACTGGCAAGCTGCATCAGCGCGGTGATATCAGCGCGTTCAATGGGACGAATCACCATCATGATGAACCTCCTGCTTTAATGCGTTCGCAGGCCAGCGCAAAGCGATCCAGTCCGGTGGCGATTTCTTCTTCGCTGACGTTTAACGCTGGCGCAAACCGCACCACATTAGCGCCAGCAATCAGCACCATCACTCCGGCAACCGCCGCTTCTTGCGAGATGAGTTTTGCTTTCCCGGCAAATTCCGCGTTCAGCACACAGCCAATCAGCAGTCCGAGTCCACGAATTTCACTAAACAGTCCAAAACGTTCGTTAATGGCGTTAATACGCTCCACAAACCAGTCGTGGCGCTGTTTCACTCCGTTAAGCACTTCCGGCGTGTTAACAATTTCCAGCAGTTTTCCCGCCACCGCAGTGGCCAGCGGGTTTCCGCCGTAGGTTGTACCGTGCGTACCGACCGTCATCACACTGGCGCAACGCTCTGTCGCCAGCAGTGCGCCGATGGGGAAACCGCCGCCCAGCGCTTTTGCTGTCGTCAGCAGGTCCGGCGTAACGCCGTAGTGCATGTAGGCATACAGTTCGCCGGTACGACCAACCCCGGTCTGAACTTCATCAAAAATCAACAGCGCATTATGGCGATCGCATAATTCACGCAACCCCTGCAAAAAGGCGTTTGTTGCCGGCACTACGCCGCCTTCCCCCTGCACCGGCTCCACAATAACCGCACAGGTGTTGTCATCAATCAGTTGGCTGGCAGAGTCGAGATCGTTATACACCGCATGGCGGATATCCGGCGGCAGCGGCGCGAAGTCCTGTGAATAGGCGGGCTGTCCTCCAGCGCTGACGGTAAACAGCGTGCGACCATGGAAAGCATTTTTAAACGCCACAATGCCGCTCTTCTGGCTACCAAAACGATCGTGGGCATATTTACGTGCCAATTTTAATGCCGCTTCGTTAGCTTCTGCGCCAGAGTTACAGAAGAAAATGCGCTCGGCAAAAGTGGCATCAATCAGCTTTTTCGCCAGGCGCAGCACCGGCTCGTTAGTGTAGCCATTTCCCGTATGCCAGAATTTGCTCGCCTGGTCGTTTAATGCCTCGCGCAATGCCGGATGTGCATGACCCAGCGCATTAACCGCAATGCCTCCCGCGAAATCGATATACTCTTTACCCTGCTGATCCCACAGACGTGAACCTTCGCCACGCACCGGAATAAAAGGGGCCGGAGCGTATACGGGCATCATCCATTCATCAAAATTTTCACGCGTAATTGACAGAGACATAGCGACCTCAACGGTAAATAAAAGGTTATTTATATGTTAATAAATATAGTGTTTGCGGTGTAAATGTAGATTGCAGGCTTCGTGCCAGCCAGCGAAAAAAGTGCATAAACGGAGGGCGGTGACGGAATATCAACGAGTTACAACCTGACGATATTCACTGTATGTGCATATAAAGTGAATATGTTTGCGTACCAGATGACTAAACAGAGGAAAAAACGCAATTTTATTCAGTCGCCAAATATAATTCTGGAATTGTGATCGTATACGAAATTTATCGGAAATTATTGCTCTATTCCGACGCGCTACGCGCCAAAACGGTGCAATTTTTGCTCCATCGTTAACACCATTAGCAATCATTGTTGGAATCAGGTGACAAGAAGCAGTCAGCCTGCAGAAATTCTGCTACCATCCTTGCACTATTCATCTTGCAAAGTGGCAGCGACTATGAAATTTGTCTCTTTTAATATCAACGGCCTGCGTGCCCGTCCCCATCAACTGGCAGCCATTGTCGAAAAACACCAACCGGATGTTATTGGCTTACAGGAGACAAAAGTCCACGACGATATGTTCCCTCTCGAAGAGGTAGCAAAGCTGGGTTATAACGTCTTTTATCACGGTCAGAAAGGCCACTACGGCGTAGCACTATTAACGAAAGAAACGCCGATTGCGGTGCGTCGTGGCTTCCCGGGTGATGACGAAGAAGCGCAGCGTCGTATCATCATGGCGGAAATTCCGTCGCCTCTGGGCAGCATCACGGTGATCAACGGCTATTTCCCGCAGGGCGAAAGCCGTGACCATGAAACCAAGTTCCCGGCCAAAGCCGCGTTTTATCAGAACCTACAAAACTACCTGGAGACTGAACTGAAGCGCGACAATCCGGTATTGATCATGGGCGATATGAATATCAGCCCAACCGACCTCGATATTGGTATTGGCGAAGAGAACCGTAAACGCTGGCTGCGTACCGGCAAATGTTCCTTCCTGCCAGAAGAGCGCGAGTGGATGGAACGTCTGCTGGGCTGGGGTCTGGTAGATACCTACCGTCACGCCTGGCCTGAAAAGAACGACCAGTTCTCGTGGTTTGATTACCGCTCAAAAGGCTTTGATGATAACCGTGGCCTGCGTATCGATCTACTGCTGGCGAGCAAACCGTTGGCGGAGCGCTGCGAAGAAACCGGCATCGACTATGAAATCCGCAGTATGGAAAAGCCGTCCGACCATGCGCCTGTATGGGCTAAATTCCGCGTCTGATCGTCTGTGTATTTTCACTCTCCGGGCCTGGCCTGGAGAGTCTGTTTATTCTGTGCAAAATCAATAAAGCCACGGTAATACATTGTTGCGGCCGGAAATTTATTATATCTTCGCGCGCACTTTTCGCTGACGAAAACGCTACATTGCACTCGGTTTTACAGGAGAACCCCCATGAAAAAGAAGTTCGCATAACGCAGAATACCGGCTGCTAATTGTTGCGGTATTGTTCTGCGTTCTGGCGGGAGTTTTCTATCATTACGGTCTGACCGATCTGATCACCAATTTCCATCATTTACAAGATGTCATCCGCCAAAGAGGCCTGTTCGGCTATACCCTTTATATCCTGCTGTTTATAGTTGCCGCGTTGTGTCTGATCCCTGGCAGCATCCTGGTGATCGTCGGCGGTGTGCTGTTTGGTCCGGTGACAGGGACGCTTATCTCGTTAGTGGCGGCAACCATAGCTTCGGCGCTGTCGTTTATGCTGGCTCGCTGGGTTGGGCGGGAATTACTGTTGAAATACGTTGGCCATACGGCAACGTTTCAGGCTATCGAAAAAGGCATTGCCCATAGTGGAGTAGACTTTCTGATCCTGACCCGGCTCGTGCCACTGTTCCCCTATAACATTCAAAACTATGCCTATGGGCTGACGGCCATTCCGTTCTGGTCATTTACCGTGATATCTGCGCTAACCACCTTGCCCGGCATCTTTATCTATACGCTGATGTCGCACGAACTGGCCAGCGAAGGGATTAGCTGGGCATTTATCGGTAAACTCAGCGTTGCGGGGCTGGCGCTATTCGTCCTCGTTCAGGCCGCCAAAGCCTGGGCGCGGCATAAACATGTCGATCCGGCGCCCGGTCACGAGTACGCGGGTAAATGATCAAGATGAATAAAGCGCGGCGGACACGCTATTACCGTATAAGCTTGCTTGCCCTGCTGCTGCTCGCCCTGATGGCGTGGGCGTGGATACCTGGCGTGAGTGATTTTCTTCACGCCAGCCTGGCGGCATTTACCACGCTCGATCAGCATGCTCTTGAGAACTTCATTCGTTCTTACGGAACCCAGGCGGCGGTCGTGTCGTTCTTCCTGATGATCTTACAGGCCATCGTCGCGCCGCTTCCCGCCTTTGTGATCACCTTTGCCAACGCCTCGCTGTTTGGCGCATTTTGGGGCGGCGTTCTGTCCTGGAGCAGCGCGATGGCAGGCGCGGCGCTGTGCTTTTTTATTGCCCGCGTTTTAGGTCGCAGCGCCGTGGAAAAACTGACCGGAAAAACGGTGCTGAACAACATGGACACTTTTTTCGAGCGCTATGGCAAGCACACAATTCTTGTCTGTCGCCTGTTACCTTTTGTGCCGTTCGACCCGGTAAGCTACGCAGCAGGCCTGACCTCGATTCGTTTTCGCCATTTCTTCATCGCCACCGGCATCGGTCAGTTACCGGCCACTATCGTCTATTCATGGGCTGGTAGCCTGTTAACCGGCGGCACATTTTGGTTTGTTACCGGCCTGTTCATCCTGTTCGCTCTGAGCGTGGTGATTGCCGTTGCCAAAAGCCTTTATCTTGAGCATCAACGGAAAAAGACCTGAGTCTTTCCCCCCATTTTTAGCAAGGGAGATATTATGCGTTACTGCTTATTGTGCCTGAGTTTGCTGCTCTCTCCGCTGGCGGCTTTCGCCGAGGACACCAGTTGGCAGCAAATCAAAAATGACGCCCGCGGTCAGACGGTGTGGTTCAACGCCTGGGGTGGCGACAACGCAGTTAACCAGTATCTCGACTGGGTTAGCGGCGAGATGAAAACGCACTATGCCATTAACCTGAAAATCGTACGCCTGGCGGATGCCGCCGACGCCGTAAAACGTATCCAGACGGAAGCGGCATCCGGGCGAAAAACCGGTGGATCGGTCGATTTGCTGTGGGTGAACGGCGAAAATTTCCGCACGCTGAAAGAAGCCGGGCTGCTACAGACCCAGTGGGCGCAAACGCTGCCTAACTGGCGCTATGTTGATACCCAGAAACCGGTGAACGAAGACTTTTCCATTCCAACGGAGGGGGCTGAATCACCGTGGGGTGGCGCACAGCTTACATTTATTGCCAGGCACGATCTCACCGCGCAGCCGCCGCAATCCCCGCAGGCACTGCTTGAGTTTGCCCAGGCGCACCCTGGCACGGTGACCTATCCGCGTCCGCCAGACTTTACTGGAACAGCTTTTCTTGAACAGTTGTTAATTTCGCTCACCAACAAGCCGCAGGCGCTGAAAATAGCGCCAGATGCGTCCACATTCGCCGACGTTACCGCTCCATTGTGGCATTACCTTGATGCTTTGCATCCTGCCCTGTGGCGCGAAGGTAAAGATTTTCCGCCCACGCCCGCGCGAATGGATGCGCTGCTCAACGGTGGCACCCTGCGTTTATCAATGACCTTTAATCCTGCCCACGCGCAGCAAAAAGTGGTCCGCGGTGAATTACCCAAAAGCAGCTATAGTTTTGGTTTCTCACAGGGCATGCTCGGCAACGTGCATTTTGTCACCATTCCAGCGAATGCGCGTGCCAGCGCCGGAGCGAAAGTTGTGGCAAATTTCCTGCTTTCACCCAAAGCGCAGCTGCGTAAAGCCGACCCGTCAGTCTGGGGAGATCCTTCGGTGCTTGATCCACAAAAATTGCCTGTCGACCAGCGTAATGCGCTGCTGGCGCGGATCCCACAAGGGCTCCCTGCCATGCTACCAGAACCGCATGCTGCATGGGTAAACGCTCTGGAACAAGAATGGCTACGCCGCTACGGTACACATTAATTCTGCTACTCTGGGCCATCATGGCGGGCGTTTATCTGCCGCTGGCGCCAGCGGCTTTTTCTCTGATAACGCCGGCGCTGAGCACCAGACACTGGCTGGCGCTATTTAGCGATCCTCAACTCCCGCAGGCGTTACTGGCAACGCTGGTTTCCGTAAGCCTAGCGGCTGGTGGCGCGCTGATCATCGCCCTGCTGGCGATCCTCGCCTTATGGCCCGGCGCAGGCTGGGCGCGTCTGTGCACGCGTCTTCCGTGGCTGCTGGCGATTCCACATGTTGCCTTCGCCACCAGCGTGCTGCTGGTTTTTGCCGAAGGCGGCATGCTCTGGCAATGGCTCCCGTTTCTCAGCTCCCAGCCTGACCGCTACGGCATTGGGCTTGGCGTGACGCTGGCGGTAAAAGAGAGTGCCTTTTTGTTATGGATCCTCTCAGCTCTGCTGAGTGAAAAACAGCTTTCGCAGCAGGTTATCGTCCTGGATTCGCTGGGTTACAGCCGACTGCAATGCCTGAACTGGCTGGTTCTGCCCTCTCTCGCCCCCGCGTTAGGCAAAGCCATGCTGGCGATTGTCGCCTGGTCGCTCTCGGTAGTGGATGTAGCAATCGTCCTTGGTCCCGGAAACCCACCAACGCTTGCCGTGTTGAGCTGGCAATGGCTCAGTCAGGGCGATGCCGAGCAACAGGCTAAAGGAGCACTCGCCAGCCTGCTGCTGGTACTGCTGCTACTCATCATCGCGCTGGCGGGGTATCTGCTCTGGCGCGCCTGGCAACGCACTATTCCCGCAGTAAACGGGGAACGCCTGCGTTTTTCATCCTGTACAATCGGACGTTCGCTGGTACAACTTTTGCCCTTTGGCGGTGTGGTGTGCGCGCTGGTTCTGGCGCTGATCGCCAGCTATTCGTCGCTAAATAGTGAGGCGCTCTGCACTAGCCTGCAACTGGGGCTTATCTCCAGCGTGCTGGCGCTGCTGATACTTTTTGCCTGGCTGGAATGGGGTCCGCAAACCGGACACCGTTGGGTCTGGCTACCGCTCATTTTGCCTGCGCTGCCGCTGGTAACTGGACAGTATCTGTTGGCGTTATATGCCGGACAGGATGGGCTGATGATAACCATTGTCTGGGGACACCTGCTGTGGGTGATGCCATGGATGCTGTTTGTGCTCAAACCGGCGTGGCAACGCATTGACCCACGATTGATTTTGATTGCGCAAACGCTGGGTTGGACCCGGGGCCGCATATTCTGGCAAGTAAAATGTCCGCAGCTGGCGCGTCCGGCGCTGGTTGCCTTCGCGGTAGGGTTCTCAGTCAGTATCGCCCAGTATATGCCGACGCTGTGGTTAGGCGCCGGGCGCTATCCCACGCTGACCACCGAAGCGGTAGCATTAAGCAGCGGCGGTAGCACCGCCATTCTGGCAACCCAGGCGCTATGGCAGCTTCTGTTACCGCTTATAATTTTCGCACTGGCGGCGTTTCTCGCTGCGTGGATTGGCCGCTTTCGACAAGGACTCCGCTAATGCTCATTGTACAAAGCGTTTCGTTGTACCAGGGTACGACAGCGCTATTGAAGGACGTTAATTTCCAGGTTAATAAAAGTGACATTGTCACCATTATGGGACCTTCCGGCAGCGGTAAGTCTTCGTTATTTTCGTGGATGATCGGGGCGTTGTCTCCTCAGCTTCAGGCGTCAGGCGAACTGTGGCTCAACGAACAGCGCGTAGACACACTGCCTACTGCGCAGCGCCATATTGGCATTCTGTTTCAGGATGCGCTGCTGTTTGACCATTTCAGCGTTGGGCAGAATTTACTGCTGGCCTTACCCGCCAGCGTGCAAGGTCCCGCCAGACGCCATGCGGTGGAAAGCGCCCTCGCACGCGCGGGCCTGGCAGGATTTTATTCACGCGATCCGGCTTCGCTCTCCGGCGGGCAACGCTCGCGTGTCGCCCTGCTTCGCGCGCTGCTGGCGCAACCCCAGGCGCTGTTACTCGATGAACCCTTTAGCAGGCTGGATGCGTCGCTGCGCGATACCTTTCGCCAGTGGGTCTTCACCGAGGTACGTAAACTGGGTATTCCGGTGGTCCAGGTTACCCACGATGCGCAGGACGTTCCGCCAGCAGGTCGCGTATTACAGATGGAAAACTGGGCGTGAATGTGCCGATATGCTGCGTTAACGCAAGGTTTTTACTTAACTGGCGGCACAGAATGTCGTCCTCTTTTTCAACGTCGGGCTATTCGATGAAACGTGTTTCTCAAATGACCGCGCTGGCACTGGCTTTAGGGCTCGCTTGCGCTTCTTCCTGGGCTGCTGAAACAGCACAGACGCTCACCCTCAACCAGTTACAGCAAAAGCAAGGCGCGGCGATCGATACCCGTCAGAGCGCTTTTTACAACGGCTGGCCGCAATCGCTTAATGGCCCTTCAGGACACGAGCCTTCCGCACTGAACCTGTCTGCCGCCTGGCTCGACAAGATGAATGATGAACAACTCAGCGCCTGGGTTAAGGCACATCACCTGAAAACCGACGCGCCGGTGGCATTGTATGGCAGCGATACTGACATGCAGGCCGTCAAATCCCGCCTGCAGAAAGTCGGCTTTAACGCTATCTCAACCCTCAGCGATGCGCTTACGGACCCTGCCCGCCTGCAACGTCTGCCGCACTTCGAACAGTTGGTTTACCCGCAGTGGCTGCACGACCTTCAGCAGGGTAAAGAGGTGATCGCCAAACCGGCCGGTGACTGGAAAGTGATTGAAGCCGCCTGGGGCGCGCCGAAGTTGTATCTGCTCAGCCATATCCCTGGCGCGGGCTACATTGATACCAACGAAGTCGAAAGCGAACCGCTGTGGAATAAAGTGTCCGACGCGCAGCTCAAAGCGATGCTGGCGAAACACGGCATCCGCCACGACACCACGGTGATTTTATACGGCCGCGATGTCTACGCAGCCGCGCGCGTGGCGCAAATTATGCTATATGCAGGTGTAAAAGATGTTCGTCTGCTCGACGGCGGCTGGCAGACCTGGTCTGACTCAGGTTTACCGGTCGAACGCGGTACGGCACCAACGGTGAAGCCTGAACCTGATTTCGGCATGACGATCCCTGCCCAACCGCAACTGATGCTGGATATGGAACAGGCTCGCGGTCTGCTGCATCGCCAGGATGCGTCTTTGGTGAGCATTCGTTCATGGCCGGAATTTATCGGTACGACCAGCGGCTATAGCTACATTAAGCCAAAAGGTGAGATCGCAGGGGCGCGTTGGGGCCATGCAGGCAGCGACTCCACCCACATGGCAGATTTCCATAACCCCGATGGCACCATGCGCAGCGCCGATGACATCGCCGCCATGTGGAAGCAATGGAATATCCTGCCACAGCAACAGGTCTCATTCTATTGTGGTACCGGCTGGCGTGCTTCGGAAACGTTTATGTATGCCCGCGCAATGGGCTGGAAAAACGTCTCCGTCTACGACGGCGGCTGGTATGAGTGGAGCAGCTCTCCGAAAAACCCGGTCACCAGCGGTGAACGGGGTCCAGACGCCAGCAAGTAAGATTGTCATTGTTGCCGGATGCAGCGAGAACTCTTTACCCAGCCTACATAAACCATCGTTGTAGGCCGAATAAGCGAAGCGCATCCGGCAACGCACTACGTTACGCCTGACGCTGGACCGCTTTCAGCGTCAGATATCCGCTCCAGATCCGGGTGAACGTCGTCATCCAGCACAGCGCGCCAAAGACCCACGCCATTACGGCAAAATATTCCGGGAACAGACATCCCAACACAAACAGCAAAATCGTCTCGGTTCCTTCAGTCAGTCCGCCCAGATAATAAAACGATTTATGCGCATAACCGGGGTTATCAATCTGATGCTTTGCCGCCAGCGCGGCGAAGGCCAGAAAGCTGCTGCCGGTGCCAATAAACGCGAACAACAGCCAACCGCCTGCCAGCGCATTTTGCGCCGGCGCAGCAAGAATAAAACCAAACGGCACTAAGGCGTAAAACAGAAAATCGAGCGAGATATCGAGAAATCCTCCCGCGTCCGTTAGCCCTCTGCGCCGTGCCAGCGCCCCATCCAGCCCGTCAAACAGCCGATTGAGCACAATAGCCACCAGCGCCGCCATATACCAGCCTAACGCCAGAAATGGCAACGCCAGCACGCCAATAGCAAAACCGACCAGCGTAAGTCCGTCCGGGGTAATCGCCGGTTGATCAATGATGCCCACGCAGCGATGCAAAAGCGGTTTTAATCGCGGATGAAGATGGCGGTCAAGCATGCGGGCGTCCTTTAAAACTGTCGCACAGTCCCTGGGAGGGAATATCGAGAGCGGCATTAAAACGCGCCGAGAGATTTTGAAACCCAATCAGCGCGGTCATTTCAGTAATGGCGTCATCGGTAAAATACTGCTTCATCAGCGCTTTCAGCGCATCGTCAACCTGTGGTGGCGTTGCGGTGACCGCATCAGCATAGGCCAGCCCTACACGTTCTTCTGCGCTAAATAGCGTTGATTCTTGCCAGTTGGCAACCTGTAAGACTTTATCCAGCGCGCCGCAGCGTTCAGCCAGCCGTAAACTGTTGGCGTCAACGCAGAAAGCGCAGTGGCACACCTGAGAAACGCGAGTCATCAACAGCGCGCGCATCACCGGCGACAGGCGCGCCTTTTTACGCTCCAGAAACCCGACAAACAGCGCCACCAGCCAGAACAGGAACGGCATCCGCCCCCACCAGCGCGTGGGATGCAGCACATCGCCATAATGTTTTTTCTGCGTAGCAACGAGCGGTTGCAAACTGGAAGGGATACGCGTTAACGGTTTTACCCACGACTGAGGATCGTTCAACGGTGGCTCCTGAATACTTTAGATAAAACAAAGATAACGATAGTATGTCATTTTCTGCCGTTAGATATTGATGAATATAATGAAAACCCTCGACGTGGTCGCCGCTATCATTGAACGTGATGGCAAAATTTTACTGGCTCAACGCCCGCAGCATGCGGATCAGTCAGGTATGTGGGAGTTTGCTGGCGGTAAGGTTGAGCCGGGGGAAAGTCAGCCAGAGGCGCTGATCCGTGAACTGCGTGAAGAGTTGGGCATCGAGGCGGTCGTTGGGCGCTACATTGCCAGCCATCAACGCGAGGTTTCAGGCCGACTCATTCACTTACATGCCTGGCATGTACCGTCATATCAGGGGGAGCTGAAAGTGTATGAACATCAGGATATCGTCTGGTGTTCACCCGAAGAGGCGCTGCGTTATCCGCTGGCGCCTGCCGATATCCCGCTATTAGAAGCGTTTATCCTTTTACGCGACGCCAGACCAGCGGATTCGTGCTGATCGTTTTATCATCGCGCTGGCACTGAAGCAAAACGCCGTCCGCTTTAATCACCGCCCCTTCTGAGTAGTTTTGATCCTGATAAATACAGCACTGACTACAGGGTTGCGCCCGCTGACCGCTGGAACTGAACACTTCCGGCGGGACATTCACCTGCACGTCCGGGCGATAAAGCTGATTTGCCAGCGTCGCGCTGGACACCAGTACCAACGCTCCTGCCATGATTATACGGCGCATATTCTTTCCTTTTTGACTGACAGTTATGCTCAGTATAACGGTATAAACCGGCAGAAACTTTAGCCCTTGCCATCATCGCTTTTGGTTATGACCCACGCCGCAATATTAATTTACTTAGCGCGGTTAATTTTTTCTTGCGTCCCGTCACACTGCTGATGTTATAGTCAAAAACTGCAAAACACTTAACACAAAAATCAAAAATATAACCATATCAATACATAAGAGGTACTTATATCTATGGATCAGACACGTTCTCTGGAGTCATTCCTTAACCATGTGCAAAAGCGCGACCCGAATCAGACCGAGTTCGCGCAAGCCGTTCGTGAGGTAATGACGACACTGTGGCCCTTCCTCGAGCAAAACCCGCGTTATCGTCAGATGTCGTTGCTGGAACGTCTGGTTGAACCGGAGCGCGTGATCCAGTTCCGCGTCGTCTGGCTGGACGATCGCAATCAGGTGCAGGTCAACCGCGCGTGGCGCGTGCAGTTTAGCTCCGCCATTGGCCCATACAAAGGCGGGATGCGTTTCCACCCTTCCGTGAACCTGTCGATCCTGAAATTCCTTGGCTTCGAGCAAACATTTAAAAACGCCCTCACCACGCTGCCAATGGGCGGGGGTAAAGGCGGGAGCGATTTCGATCCGAAAGGTAAAAGCGAAGGCGAAATCATGCGTTTCTGCCAGGCGCTGATGACCGAACTGTTCCGCCATTTAGGGCCCGATACCGATGTTCCGGCGGGCGATATCGGCGTAGGCGGTCGTGAAGTCGGCTTTATGGCCGGGATGATGAAAAAACTGTCCAACAACAGCGCCTGCGTCTTTACCGGTAAAGGTCTCTCTTTCGGCGGCAGCCTGATTCGCCCGGAAGCTACCGGCTACGGTCTGGTGTACTTCACCGAAGCGATGCTCAAACGCCATGGCCTGGGCTTTGAAGGCATGCGCGTGGCCGTCTCTGGTTCCGGTAACGTGGCGCAATTCGCCATTGAGAAAGCCATGGAGTTTGGCGCGCGAGTAGTCACCGCCTCCGACTCCAGCGGAACTGTGGTCGACGAAAGCGGATTTACCAAAGAAAAACTGGCGCGTCTGTGCGCGATCAAAGACAGCCGCGACGGCCGCGTGGCGGATTACGCCCGCGAATTTGGCTTGACCTATCTGGAAGGCCAACAGCCGTGGTCGGTTCCGGTTGATATCGCCCTGCCGTGCGCCACCCAGAACGAACTTGATGTCGATGCGGCACGCGTGCTGATCGCCAACGGCGTGAAGGCTGTCGCCGAAGGCGCAAACATGCCTACCACCATCGAGGCCACCGATCTGTTCCTGGAAGCCGGTGTATTGTTCGCGCCGGGTAAAGCGGCCAACGCGGGAGGCGTAGCGACATCCGGTCTGGAAATGGCGCAGAACGCCGCACGTCTGGGCTGGAAAGCGGAGAAAGTGGATGCGCGCCTGCACCACATCATGCTGGATATTCACCATGCCTGCGTCGAGTACGGCGGCGAAAGCAAGCAAACCAACTACGTACGTGGCGCCAACATCGCGGGATTCGTGAAAGTTGCCGACGCGATGTTGGGCCAGGGTGTGATTTAATTCAGATCTGTTGTTCCCGTAGGCTTGATGCGGCACACATGCCTTATCCAGCCTAAGAGCGCATTACAGGCCCGCCTCTTCAGATGGCGGGCTTTTTTTCGCCGTGCGTTTCCGCGGCGCGCTCTTTTTCTTGTCACCACCACTACTACCCGGTGCGGCAATACCACGGAAGCGTCGTACCGGCGTGCTGCGCGCCTGATCGATTAGCTGATACAGCGTCCCCACCAGCGGCTGCATGAAATCCTGATATCGACACTGCTTTTCGCTGATTTGGGTCAGGATAGATTCCCAGTGCGCGGTCATATCCGGACGCGTCGCCATTTCAGGCAGCGAATGAAACAGCGCTTTTCCGGCATCGGTAGAATGAATATAGCGCCCCTTCTTCACCAGGAAACCACGCTTAAACAGCAGCTCGATAATCCCGGCGCGCGTCGCTTCCGTTCCCAGTCCGTCCGTTGCGCGCAGGATCTTTTTCAGATCTTTATCCTGCACAAAGCGCGCGATTCCGGTCATCGCTGACAGCAGCGTGGCATCGGTAAAGTGCCGCGGAGGTTGGGTCTGTCGTTCAACCACTTCGCCTTTTTCGCACAGCAGTTCGTCGTCTTTTGCCACCACCGGCAGCGGCGTCCCGTCGTTATCTTCGTCGCGCTCTTTGTTGCCAAGCAGCGTACGCCATCCGGCCTCCGCCAGAAAACGGGCTTTGGCAACAAACTTACCTTTCGCGATATCCAGCTCAATAACGCACTTCCTGAATACCGCATCCGCGCAAAACTGCATCAGATATTGACGGGCAATCAGATTGTATATCTTCGCTTCATTATCGTTCAGGTTGATGGACGAACTGCGCGCGGTTGGAATGATGGCGTGGTGCGCATCCACTTTTTTATCATCCCAACAGCGGTTTCGCGTATCGGGATTGACCGCCGGTTGCGGAAGCAGATCCGGCGCATGGACGCTAATCGCGTTCAGCACCGCGTGACGTCCGGCAAAGTGTTCTTCCGGCAGATAACGGCTATCCGAACGCGGATAGGTGATCAGTTTATGGGTTTCATACAGCTTCTGGCAGATATCCAGAACGTTTTGCGCACTTAAGCCAAAGCGTTTCGCCGCTTCAATCTGCAACGCCGACAGCGAAAACGGCAGCGGCGCGGATTCTGATTCCCGTTTATCGTTATAGCTGGTGACGATCGCCGGCTGACCGTTAATGCGATTTACCACGTGTTCAGCCAACGTGCGGTTTAGCAAGCGCCCTTCTTCATCCTGATACGGCTCACACGCTTCGCTCGGCTGCCAGATAGCGGTAAACCGCTCATCGGCGGGCGTCACGATATGCGCCTTTACCTCGAAGAAGTCTTTGGCAACGAAGTTTTCAATCTCTTCATCGCGACGCACAACCAGTCCGAGCACCGGCGTTTGCACGCGCCCGACCGAAAGTACGCCCTGATAGCCCGCGTTACGCCCCAGAATGGTATAAGCGCGCGTCATGTTGATACCGTACAGCCAGTCCGCCCGCGCTCGCGCCAGTGCCGACACGCACAGGGGGATGAACTCACTGTTGGCGCGCAGACGCTCAATCGCCCGCTCGACGGCCTGCGGGTTGAGGTCGTTAATCAGGCAGCGTTGCACCTGCTGGCGCTTTTCAGGGGCCAGTTGCAGGTAATCCAGCACTTCATCCACCAGCAGTTGTCCTTCACGATCGGGGTCACCTGCGTGAATGACTTCACTGGCCTCATGCAAAAATCGCTTAATAACGTTGAGCTGTTTGGTCACCGAGGGACGCGGCTGCAGTTGCCACTTTTCCGGGACAATCGGCAGATCAACCAGACTCCAGCGAGCATAACGACTATCATAGGCATCTGGCTGCGCCTGCTCAAGCAGGTGACCAATACACCAGGTCACCACTTGCCCGTTTCCGCATTCGATAAAACCGTCACCTTTGCGATGCGGCTTCGGCAGCACATCGGCGATAGCGCGCGCCAGACTCGGTTTTTCGGCAATAAACAACCGCATCGAGTTAACGGATCTCAACCATGGCGCGACCGCCACGAGCTTCCACTAACTCACCAATCGCAGTGAGGTCGATGCCAAACTGCGCCGCTGCCGCTTTAACTTCGGCTTCAGCTTCCGGCGTTACCGCTAACAGCAGACCACCGGAAGTTTGCGGATCGCAGAGCAAATCGCGAACCGACTGCGGCATTTCACCCATCAGGTGTCCGTAGCTGGCAAAGTTACGCTGGGTACCGCCCGGCACCGCGCCCTGCGCGATGTATTCTTCAACACCTGGCAGCTTAGGAATAGCCTGGTAGACGATCTGCGCCTGAACGCCGGCCCCCTGACACATCTCGCTCAGATGCCCCAGCAGCCCAAAACCGGTAACGTCGGTCATGGCTTTCACGCCGTCGATATCGGCAAATGCCGCCCCGGCAATGTTCATCCGGCACATTACTTCCGTCGCCAGCCCTTTGTGCTCGTCCTTCAGCAGCGATTTTTTCTCTGCGGTGGTCAGGACACCAATACCCAGAGGCTTGGTCAAAAACAGCTTGCATCCCGCCTCGGCGGTGCTGTTTTTCTTCACGCGTTCAGTTGGAACAACGCCGGTTACCGCAAGACCAAAGATAGGCTCAGGGGCATCGATAGAGTGCCCCCCCGCCAGCGCGATACCCGCCTGACGGCAGGCAAAGCGTCCGCCTTCGGTTACTTCGCGGGCGATTTCCGGCGCCAGCTTATCAAGCGGCCAGCCCAGGATAGCAATTGCCATAATCGGTTTGCCGCCCATGGCGAAAATATCGCTGATGGCGTTGGTGGCGGCGATGCGGCCAAAATCAAACGGATTATCGACAATCGGCATAAAGAAATCGGTAGTGCTGATTACGCTGGTGCCGTTACCCAGATCGTATACAGCCGCGTCGTCGCGGGTTTCATTACCCACCAGTAAGTTTGGATCAACAAACTTCGCCTGCTCGCTGTGCAGGATGGTTTCCAGCACTTTTGGGGAAATTTTACAACCGCAACCGGCTCCGTGGCTGTATTGCGTTAAACGAATAGCTTGCTCGCTCATGGACATCTCCTGTCATTGCAATCCGGATATGGTAGCGCTCATTCCATGATGTGGTAAGAGTGACTGTCTGAATTCGGGTGCCTTTGCTCATAATCCAGACAGTTTTGCCGTTGATATCAGAAATAACGGACGAATGCGCTCGGATCGGCAAGGGTAATCGTCGTGGATGCTTTCAACTGTGGTGTGCCCAGATAGAGAAAACCGACGATTTTATCCTGTGGGCGACAGTCAAACGCTTGGCGGACGACCTCACTTTCGGTTAATGCGCCACTGCGCCAGATACCGCCAAAGCCCTGGGCAATGGCAGCCATCTGCATGGCCATCACCGCACAACCGGCAGACATTTCCTGTTCCCATAGCGGAACCTTGTCGTTTGCTTCACATTTCGCTACCACGGTAATAATCAGCGGTGCGCGAAACGGCGCGCTGCGCGCTTTTTCCTGGGCCTTCTCATCGCTGCCAGATGCAATAGCGCCTTTTTCAAGCACGGCGGCAAAGCGTTCACGCCCTTCGCCCTCGATGACAAAGAATTGCCACGGTTGCAGCGTTTTGTGGTCCGGCGCGCGCATTCCCGCACGCAGAATATTTTGCAGTTGTTCTCCTGCCGGGGCCGGTTCGACGAGACGAGAGGCGCTACGACGGGTCATAAGTAATTCGAGTGCATCCATTTGCTTAACTCCAACAATGAAATTTGTTCACAAAATTAACACGTGAGCGGATTTTGTTACAGCACAGGCGGTGATTCCTGCTGACAAGTGCCTGTCGGGTCATTACGATAGCCTCATCTTATCGCCTTTCTCCGGGATTTCGGGGTGGCGTGTTGTTAATTGGTAGGGAGAATACATGCGAACCCTGTGGCGATTTATTGCCGGATTTTTTAAATGGACATGGCGATTACTCAATTTCGTCCGTGAATTTGTGCTTAACCTGTTCTTCATCTTTTTGGTGCTGGTTGGCGTGGGCATCTGGATGCAGGTCAGCAGCAGCAACACCAGCGAACACGCTGAGCGAGGCGCGCTGCTGCTGGATATCTCCGGGGTGATTGTCGATAAGCCTTCGAGCACCAGTCGTTTAAGCGTTATTGGCCGTCAGCTGTTTGGCGCCAGTTCCGATCGTCTGCAGGAAAACTCCCTGTTCGATATCGTGAATACGATTCGCCAGGCAAAAGATGATCGCAACATCACCGGCATCGTGATGGATCTGAAAAATTTTGCCGGGGCAGACCAGCCTTCCATGCAGTATATCGGCAAAGCACTGCGGGAATTCCGCGACAGCGGTAAACCGGTCTTTGCCGTGGGCGATAACTTCAGCCAGGGGCAGTATTACCTCGCCAGTTTTGCTAACAAAATTTACCTCTCTCCGCAGGGTTCCGTTGATCTGCACGGCTTTGCCACCAACGGTCTGTACTACAAGTCCCTGCTCGATAAGCTGAAAGTCTCCACGCACGTGTTCCGCGTCGGGACCTATAAGTCTGCCGTAGAGCCGTTTATCCGCGATGATATGTCTCCTGCCGCGCGTGAAGCCGACAGTCGCTGGATCGGCGAGCTGTGGCAGAACTATCTCGACACGGTCGCCGCCAACCGCCAGATCCCAGCTCAGCAGGTGTTCCCTGGCGCACAGGCGATGCTGGACGGTTTGACGAAGGTCGATGGAGATACGGCGAAATATGCGCTCGACAACAAACTGGTGGATGCACTCGCCTCCAGCGCCGAAGTCGAAAAAATGCTGACCAAACAGTTTGGCTGGAGCAAAGCGGATAAAAACTATCGCGCCGTCAGCTATTACGATTATTCGCTGAAAACACCGGCGGATACCGGAGACAGCATTGGCGTTATCTTTGCGAACGGCGCGATTATGGACGGTGAAGAAACCCCAGGAAATGTGGGGGGCGACACCACTGCCGCACAAATCCGCGAAGCGCGTCTCGATCCGAAAGTGAAAGCTATTGTACTGCGCGTGAACAGTCCTGGCGGCAGCGTCAGCGCCTCGGAAGTCATTCGTGCTGAGCTGGCTGCGGCAAAAGCGGCGGGTAAACCGGTTGTCGTGTCCATGGGCGGCATGGCGGCCTCCGGTGGCTACTGGATCTCCACCCCAGCCAGTTACATTGTGGCGAACCCCAGCACTTTGACCGGTTCAATCGGGATCTTTGGTGTGATCAACACCGTAGAAAACAGCCTGGGTTCCATTGGTGTACATACCGATGGCGTGGCCACTTCCCCGCTGGCGGATATCTCCATCACCAAAGCGTTACCGCCTGAAGTGCAGCAAATGATGCAATTGAGCATTGAAAATGGCTATAAGCGCTTTATCACGCTGGTCGCGGATGCACGTAAGACAACCCCTGAGCAGATTGACAAAATCGCGCAGGGTCACGTCTGGACCGGTCAGGATGCGAAAGCCAACGGACTGGTAGACAGCCTCGGTGATTTTGACGACGCCATCGCGAAAGCGGCTGAGCTTGCCAAGCTGAAACAGTGGCACATTGCGTATTATCAGGATGAACCGACATTCGTCGATATGGTAATGGACAGCATGTCAGGCTCCGTTCGCGCCATGCTGCCCGAAGCTATTCAGGCCATGCTCCCGGCGCCGCTTGCTTCTGCGGCCAGTGCAGTTAAAGCGGAAAGCGATAAGCTGGCCGCGTTTAACGATCCGCAAAACCGATATGCGTTTTGCCTGACCTGCGCCAACGTTCGCTAACAATTGCCCCCTCTTCGGGATGAAGAGGGGTTTTCATTGAGACAGAAGAAAAGTCATGCAAAAGAAATCGATTTACGTTGCCTATACCGGCGGTACCATTGGTATGCAGCGCTCAGAACAGGGTTATATTCCTGTTTCTGGTCATCTCCAGCGTCAACTGGCATTGATGCCTGAATTCCACCGCCCGGAGATGCCAGACTTCACCATCCACGAATACGTCCCGTTGATGGATTCCTCCGACATGACGCCGGAAGACTGGCAGCATATTGCGGAAGACATTAAAGCGCACTACGACGATTACGATGGTTTTGTCATTCTGCATGGCACCGACACCATGGCGTTTACGGCTTCGGCGCTCTCTTTTATGTTGGAGAATCTGGGTAAACCGGTCATTGTGACAGGGTCACAAATTCCGCTGGCAGAGCTACGTTCAGACGGGCAAATCAATCTGCTCAACGCGCTGTACGTTGCGGCAAATTATCCGATCAATGAAGTAACCCTGTTTTTCAACAATCGACTGTTTCGCGGCAATCGTACCACTAAAGCGCACGCCGATGGCTTTGACGCCTTTGCCTCACCCAACCTTGCGCCGCTACTGGAAGCCGGGATCCACATCCGTCGACTGGGAACTCCGCCAGCACCGCACGGCGCAGGTGAACTGATTGTTCATCCTATTACTCCACAACCGATTGGCGTGGTCACCATTTACCCAGGTATCTCCGCTGATGTGGTGCGTAACTTCTTGCGCCAGCCGGTAAAAGCGTTAATTTTGCGCTCCTACGGCGTGGGCAATGCACCGCAAAATAAAGAGTTTCTGCAAGAACTTGAAGATGCGAGCTCGCGTGGCATTGTGGTGGTGAACCTGACCCAGTGTATGTCCGGCAAGGTAAACATGGGTGGCTACGCGACGGGTAACGCCCTCGCCCACGCTGGCGTGATTGGCGGCGCGGATATGACCGTCGAAGCCACACTCACCAAATTGCACTATTTACTCAGTCAGGGACTGGATGTGCAGAGCATTCGTGAAGCTATGACGCAAAATCTGCGCGGCGAGCTCACCCCGGACGAATAAAGGAGTCTATGCCCATGGCCCGAGCCTTACTGTTGGTCGATTTACAAAATGACTTTTGTGCCGGCGGCGCTCTCGCTGTTCCGCAAGTCGACAGCACAATCGAGATTGCCAACCGTCTGATTGACTGGTGCGCCCTACGCGGCGACACGGTTGTTGCCAGTCTGGACTGGCATCCGGCTAATCACGGTAGTTTTGCCAGCCAGCATCAGGTCGCCCCCTACAGTCAGGGACAACTGGATGGTCTGGCGCAAACGTTCTGGCCCGATCATTGCGTGCAAAACAGCGAAGGGGCGGCCCTGCATCCGCTGCTGAACCAGCGTGCGATAGCGAAAACCTTCACCAAGGGCGAGAACCCGCTGGTCGACAGTTACAGTGCGTTTTTTGATAACGGTCGTCGTCAGGCAACCGCGCTGAACGCCTGGCTGCTCGAACACCGTATTGCTGAGCTTATTATCATGGGTCTGGCTAGCGACTATTGCGTTAAATTCACCGTTCTGGATGCGCTCGATCTTGGTTATACCGTCAGCGTTATTACCGACGGCTGCCGTGGCGTCAATATTCAACCCCAGGACAGTGCAGAGGCGTTTATGGAAATGGCCGCAGCGGGCGCAACGCTGTATACGCTTGATGACTGGCTGGAAACCCATCGCTAATTGATGTCGACAGGATCCCCCCCTGTCGGCACGTTATCTCAAGCCAGTGTCGAAATCTCCTCCAGCGAAATTTTGCGTGTTTCGATGCCAAAGCAAAAAAGAATCAGCGCGCACAGCACCAGCATTATGCCTAGCACGATAAAGACCGTAATCGAGCCGTAGCGGGTCAACAAGATAGCGACGCCATAGGGCGTAAATACTGCGACAATTCTTCCCACGGCATTCACAAAGCCCGATCCCCGCAATCTAAGGTGTGTGGGCCACAGTTCGGGGACATATACCGCAGAGGCAAAGCACACGTACATATACAAAAAAAAGATCATCACCAGCCCATAGCTCAAAATAGCCCACTCTTCGGTTTGAATCGAATAGAAATATCCGAGCAGCGCGATAATAATCAACAAGAATGAACCAAACAATCGACGTGGAAAACGATCAATAATCAGTGTGGCAATAAATATCCCAACGGGTGCGCCAATCATAATTATCGCGGTCATAAAAATAGATTTCGTCACATCGATTCCCGAGTTAACAAAAATCGTCGGGATCCATACCGTAATGGTATAGAGCGAAATATTCATCGCGATAAGCACGGTGATTGCCACCAGCGTACAACGCAACATCGGCCCTTTGAACAAGAGCCAAAATGAATCACTTTCCGTGCTTATATCCGCCGTCAGGCAATCGCTATGGCAGGGAGGTAAAGTGATGTTTTTTTCTTTCTGAATTTGCAGTTCCACCTGTAGAAGATGTTTTTCAGCTTCGTTTCTCTTTCCTTTGCCAGCCAGCCAACGAGGAGATTCAATATAATACTTTCCCGACAGATACCATGCTAAGAGCATCGCCATGCCACCGAGTAAAAACATCATCCGCCAGCTTAGAAAGGCGATAATCACAACGCCAATCGCCGCTGAAAGCATCGGCGACCAGTTGCCGACAAACGACAGGCGAGCAGACCACTTCCCACGCACCCCGGGCGGAATAAATTCAGTAAATGAGGCATAGCCCACCATAATCAGCGCACCCATTCCGCTCCCCATTAGGAAGCGGAAAAAGATAAGCCAATACATGTTAGGCACAAACGTTGCCGCACAGGCAGAGACCCCGACGATCAGCAAATTGAAGCGGAACGCTTTGCGTCGACCAAGATAATCACCAATAAAGCCACCGGTTAGTGAGCCAATAAAATAGCCAAACATCAGAGCCGAGGTAAACGCGGCGTTGAGGTAATTATTTGACCAACCGGTACTGACTAATTTTGCCAACACCACATTCCCGGAATAGCTGAGAAAACCGGTGACTAATAAACTAAAACTGATAATGCCGAAAATACGAAAATGAAATCGAGATAAAGGCAAGCGATCTAATCTTGCACCGATAGGGTCACATTGTTCCATCTGGATGCCTCAAATTAAGCTAAATAGAAAGTATGGCGATCGCGGCAGAAAAAATCTCACCGCGCCATCCATCATCATTAGATTCTTATGGCATTTTCCAGGTGCAAACTAAAATAATATCGACACGACCCACGTTAAAATTAATATACGAGTTGAATATTATTTTCTTTGCAAAATGCAATCCACTCTGCACCCGGTGCCTTATTGGTTATTAGGTAATTAATATGGCTAAAGTCCACGAGCTGGACGAACGCTTTACGATCGAACTTCGAATGATCAACCAACAGAGCCACCTCGGTCGCCTGGCGGATCATCGTCTTTTTGATTTCCGCTTCCGCTTCGTTAGAGTCAAGCGCTCCGCTCTGCATATCCAGACCTTTGCAGCTCATCACCAGGATATCAACATGATAGCGGCTGATAATCTCCTTGGTGATCCTTCCCTGAAGCGACAGCGTATTCTTATTTAATTCACCGCCAGTAGAAACAACGTTAATTTCTGACTGTGCAAGTTCATGAAAAGCTTCAGCCGAGTTGGTCAGTAGCGTCAGATCGTTTCTTTCCTTCAACAGTTTCAATAATTCCATCGCGGTACTGCTGGCGTCGGCAGCCATGGTGGTCTTATTTTTAATGAACGGTAATGCATTACGGGCAATGATCTGCTTTTCTTCAAAAAAAGATTTTGCACGCTTATAAAAATGGATATTGTCGGACAACGCGGTTGTATTGAGTACAGCACCGCCATATGTCCGGGTCAAAAAACCTTCATCTTCCAGTTTTTCCAGATCGCGGCGAATCGTTTCTTCAGTCACCTGAAAGATCGAACTTAAATTAGATACCGCTACTTTCTTATCATTCACCACCATTTGCTTAATGGCCTGAATCCTGTCTTTTGCCGCCACGATGACACCTCTGTTTGCTGCAAAGTAATAATAAGACCCAAGTATCTCACAGGCCATGTTTATTTTCAAAATAACATGTCTGAATCACAGATTTTAGTGCTATTTTACACAGAAACAGAGGTGAACCCCATTTGGCTTATTTTGTATCCAACGCCTCAGCCATTCGCCTCATCAATAAAGAATCATCATCGGTCAGGGGAATCGTTAACGCCTGAACATTATCACGGACCTGTTCAGGTGCGGTTGCGCCGCTCAGCAAGGTGATTAAATCGCTTTGCTTTAAAATCCACGCCAGTGCCAGCGCGGGGATTGTGCAGCGGTATTTTTCGCACAACGGCCGCCATTGCTCAAGCATGTCAATCACCCGTAGCATATTGTCTCGTTGGAACCAGACTTTGTTGGCCCGCGCCCCGCCAGGGACATAATCGCGATCAATAGTTCCGGTCAGTAGACCCTGCTCAAGCGGTGAATATACCTGCACCACGATGCCATGCTGCTGACATAACGGCAGCAGTTCAGCTTCCAGTGCCCGGTCAAGGATGCTGTACTTGGCCTGGATGATATCCAGCTCACCGTGTTTGAGATACTCCCTGATATGTTCCGCATCGACGTTAGCCGCACCGATAGAACGAATTTTCCCCTCTTTCTTGAGTGCGTTTAGTGTATCGACGGTTTCCGCAATCGGCGTAAAACAGGGTTCGACCGACTGCCAGTGGGTCATGTAGATATCAATGCTCTCAATACCCAGTCTTTGCAGACTGGCATCCACCTCTTCGCGAATCGACTCGGGTGTGAGATTTTTATACAACTGCCGGTCGCCCACTTTGTTAAACAAACTTCCTGTTCGCTCCCAGACGATGCCGCATTTGGTTTCAACAACGATATCGTTACGCGGCAGTTTTTTCAGCGCCTGCCCGACAATCACTTCACTATTGCCGAAGTTGTAACCTGGCGCGGTATCAATCAAATTAATACCGCAGCGATGCGCCTCAACAATGGTATCAATACAGACCTGCAGATCGAGATCGCCGTTCCACGCCGGACCGCCGCCAATCGCCCATGTGCCTAATCCCATGCGGGAAAGCGTAATATCCGTACTGCCTAAAGGAATCATTTTCATCTGCCGCTATTATCCTTCATATTCATCGAGAAGTTGTTCAACCAGCTTTCTGTTCTTCACACCCGTCGTGGCCCCTACGCTCAAAACCGATATGGCCGCCGTTGCATTAGCAAACAGCGCGCACTCACGCAGTGTTTTGCCTTCAAGCAGCGCGGAAATAAATCCCGAGGCAAAATTGTCTCCCGCGCCGATAGTGTCGATGGCGGTAATTCCCGAAACGGCTGGAACCTCGATTTTCATATCGACACGTTTGATAAAGCAGCCTCTCTTGCCGGTCTTAATCACGACTGTTTTCACGCCGCAGTTCAGGAAACTGTCGGCAATGTCATCCAGCGTCTCTTTCCCGGTGAGCAGTTTGGCCTCCTCAAAATTAGGAAACAGATAATCCACGTAGCTCAATGCCTGTCGAATATCTTTCAGTGTTTCATTAAGCCGCGGTTTTATCATATCCGCACAGATAATTAACCGATGCGCTTTCGCCTGAGCGAAAATTGCCGTCAGTGCATCGCTATCCAGTAACGGGCTATTAAAAATACTCGCCAGCGACAGCAGCTTTGCTTGAGAGAAGCGGTCAAAATCAACATCGCTGATATTCAGCTTCCACAGGCTGCCGTTACGGTTAGTCACGAAAGTACGCTCGCCATCGGCGGTGACTAATCCCACGTTAATAGATGTATCAATTGCGGCATCCTGCTTCAGGCTCTGAATATCTATATTCTCCCGACGACAGTGGTCGAGAATAAAATGACCTGCTGCATCAGCACCTACCCGGCTCATTAACGCTGTACGATGACCGAGACGAGAAATAATAGTCGCTTCATTAATTGCGTCGCCGCCGGTTGTCATCGCTATTCTTTCTAACGGATAAGAATCAACATCAAAAATATTTTTACTCACCGGCTGTAAGGGAATATCAACAATAGCTGCCCCTATACAAATAACCTCGATATTATCCATGTTGTCATTCCGCTTTACCGTCAGAACCAAACAATTTAATTTTCTCCAGCGCGCGCTCTTTTACCGCTTTGCGAACTTCACGTTCAACGTGCAGGAAGGGCTGATTCTGGTTCTCCTGCACTGCCACCATGGCAGCCTGGCACAGTTCGGTATGAATGTTGATTTTAGAGATACCTAATGAAATGGCTTTTTTGATATCCGCATCGCTGATACCCGACGCACCATGCAACACCAGTGGCACGGATACGGCTTCCCGCACGCGTTTAACCACGTCGAAATTCAGTTTCGGCTCTGAGGTATAGACGCCGTGCTGGTTACCAATCGCCACCGCCAGAGAATCGCAGCCGGTACGCTCGACAAATTCCGCCGCCTGGTTCGGATCGGTATAGTGATAACCCGCCAGCGCTTCTTCGTACACCGTTTCATTGCCCACATGGCCCAGCTCAGCTTCGACCGGCACACCCAGCGGATGGAAAAAATCCACGGCCTCTTTTGTCAGACGAATATTCTCTTCGAAATCAAAGGCAGAGGCATCACGCATCAGCGAATTCATACCATGAGTCCAGGCGTTATGGATAATCTCCATGCTACGTCCGTGATCCCAGTGGGTAATAACTGGAACCGAGGCCTTTTTAGCCATTGAAACCATCATGTGCGAAAAATCTTCGAACGAGGTATTACCCACAAAACCAGTACCGAAAGAGATAATCACCGGCGATTTCGATTCTTCCGCCGCATCAATCACCCCCATTAGCATTTCCGCATTCCACACGTTAAAGTGAGCAATCGCATAATGTTTATTTTGGGCATCATTTTCCCAATATTTAATATCTGCCAGCATAGTTATTTCTCCCTTTCCGATAAATTAATGATTTACTTTAATTACGCCTTTAATAATTTCGCTTTTGTTATTCACGGATTCATCAAACGCGCGCTGAACATCTGCATAATCGTAAATATGCGTCACCATCGATTTCACATCGAACCGACCGGAGGATATGGCTTCAATAGTAACCGGATAGCGGTTGGCGTAACGGAAAACGGTCTGAATAGACACTTCACGGTTAATTTTGAGGAAATTAATTGCGGAATCACCAGGTACTGTACCAACGATCATGATTTTCCCGCCGCGCATCACCAGATACGGCGCCTGCTTAACGGTTATGGCTGAACCGGCAGTTTCGAAAACAATGTCCGCGCCCATATCGCCAGAAAACTGCTGGCAGCGGACAATGGTGTCCTCTTTTGCACCGTTTATAACGGTTGTCGCCCCGAGTTGTTCAGCCATCGCCAGACGTTTTTCCAGCACATCAACCACCGCGATCTCGGTTGCGCCCAAACATTTACACGCCTGCAAAGTCATTAAACCAATACACCCCGCCCCAAGAATGACGATTTTCTTACCCGGTTTAACGTCTGCCAGCATTGCAGCATGCATACCCACCGCCGCTGGTTCCACCAGCGCACCTTCCAGGGTGTCCATGTTATCGGGCAATTTGTAAGTGAAACTCTCCGGATGACACAGATAGTGGGTTAGCGCGCCGCGGTAGTTGGGCTGCGTAGCCATAAAATCGACGTCCGGGCAGATATTGTATTTCCCTTCCAGGCAGTAGCGGCATTGACCGCACGGTACACCGGGTTCAATATTCACCCGATCACCCGGTTTAAATTTGGTGACACGGTTCCCTACCGCCACCACCGTACCGGCGCATTCATGCCCCAAACCAATTTCCTGATTAGGATCTTTCGGCGGAATAAAAGGACCTGATTCAAAACCGTGAACATCTGAACCGCAAATACCAACGTATTCAACTTTGATCAGCACTTCATGCTCATTGGGCACCGGAATATCGGCGGCGATGATTTTCATCGTGCCCGGCGTTTTTAATATCGCTTTCGAGTTTTTCATTTTATTTCCCGTCAATATTATTTGCTGGTAACTGCATCAATCCCGAGACTTTCGACAGAGACGCCTTTGGTTTCAATTCCGATGGTAGCAATGGCAATGGCGACAATAATGGAAACCGCACCTAGCAGAACAAACACCCCTGTCACGCCGTAACCATTAAGTAATACTGCGACTGCATAAGGTGCGGCGATACCACTGACACGCCCGACAGCGTTGGCCAGTCCCGAACCGCGAAGTTTCGCTTCGGTCGGCCATATTTCCGGAACGTATACAGCGGAGGCATAACAAACATACATATAAACAAAAGTAATCAGGAAAAAACCGATTAATGTAATTAGCAGCATACTGGTTTGCAGCGAATAGATATAACCAAGAACAGCAATTAACACTAATAACCCCACCCCCATTGTTTTTCTCGGAATTTTATCCATTACCAGCATGGCGATAAAAATCCCAAATGGCGCACCGAACATGCTCATGGTATTTAAGACAATGGAGTCTTTCAGATTAATACCCTGGGTCATAAATATTGTCGGTAGCCAGTTAATTAAGGTGTACTGAACGACGTTCATGGCAATCAGAACAAAAGAACCCAAAATAACCCGCTTCAGCAGTACACCTGTTAATAAGGCGGAGTACGGTACAGAACGAGGTTGTTTACCATCATCCTTTATCACGACTGGCGGAAGAGGCTTACCGGTCTGTCGAATGACACCTTCTTCAATTGCCCGCATCACCTTTTCGGCTTCCTGGTAGCGCCCGCGAGACTCCAGCCAGCGAGGCGACTCAGGGAAACTGCGCCAGGCAATAACAGTTGCTATGAGCGACAGCACCGCAGGAATCAACAGCTGTACGCGCCAGTTCCATTCCGCGCTGATAAGTGGCGTCAGCCCCATCGCGATCAGTGAACAGAGCGGATAAGACCAGTTGCCGATAAACGAGACCCGACTCGACCAGGTACCACGATTTCTGCCAGGCATATATTCGGTAAACCCGGCAAATAAGGTGACCAGCAGCGCGCCTAATCCAACTCCCATCACAAAACGACAGGCGATCAGGAAGGTCATATTGGGTGAAAACGCACCAACGATCATAGAAAAAATATGAATCGCTTCATACAGAATAAATGCATTTTTACGCCCGATCTTATCGCCAATAATTCCCCCACCGAGCGCACCGAGAAACATTCCAGCCGTCGTAATGGCAGAGAATGTGGCGGTGGTGGAATTATCAGTCCAGCCAAGTTCTTTTAATTGCGCGAGAATTAATCCGCCGACGGCATTACTCCAGCAAACCAGTAATCCGAAGGCAACCATGGCAAACATAGACGTATGCCAGCGACAGTCAGGCAGCCTGTCCAACCTCGCGCCGCAGTGTGGTTTTGCTATCTGTTCCATCCGGGAACCTTCCTTTAATAAATGGGGTTATTCATCAAAGTCGTAGGTCATGATGACCTTAATCGCGGTCTTATCGACCATCGCGTCAAAACCTTCTCGCCATTGCGATAAGCCGATACGGTGAGTGATCATCGGTTTGACTTTTATCGCACCGCTAGCGAGCAGGCGAATAGCATTGCGCCAGGAAGTGGAATCGTAGGCCATATGACCAATGATGCTTTTATTCCACGCAGTGATGTCGTTAATAGAAAAATCGAGAGGTTTGAAGCCCATCCCCACGCGGACGACTTCACCGTTAGGACGCAGCATTTCGATAGATTGTTTCAGGGCTATATTGGCACCGGAACATTCGATGACCAGTCCCAGATTGTCTTTCCCGCAGATCTCCTGACAACGTGCGACCACATCTTCGGTTGAACCGTTGACAACAGCCGTGGCCCCCATTTCTTTGGCTATCGGGAAACGTACCGCGACATCGTCTTCCAGCCCAACCATCACGATATTAACGGCCCCCATAATGCGCGCCATTTGTACCGAAAAAAGTCCCAGCGGGCCGGTACCAAAAACCACCACATCCTGACCCGGAAGAAATTTGGATTGCTGGGCGATAGATTTGTAGGCATTGCAGATGGGATCGAGTACAGCCGCCTCTTCATAATCAACGCCTGTTGGGATTTCCCACAGCGCATGACGGTGAATTTTGAGGATCTCCCCAGGGACCAGACAGTATTTCGAAAACCCACCTCCCCAGGTATTGTTATCCAGACCTAAATTCACCTTTTCTGTACAACAAAGAAAATCACCTTGTTCGCAAGACGGACAAACGCCGCAGACGTGCCCGCTGTTGTCAGAAACCACTCGCTGACCGACTTTCCAGTCCTTAACCTTATCGCCAACCTGCACAATTTGGCCGGCAAATTCGTGACCACGAATCGAATTGAACTGGTCGGACCCACTTTCGACATTGTAGTGTTTCATGTCCGCGCCGCAGATAGCTGCCGCCTTGATTTCAATCACTACGTCTTCCGGGCCGCATATCGGTTCCGGGACATCAATCATCTTGTAGCCGCCAAAGCTCTTGCCAAATCTTGCCAGTGCTTTCATTGAATTTTCCTTTGTGTTTAGTTTTGCATCACCTGGCATCATACTTATCCATATAATTTTTGAGGTCAACACAAAATCTTTAAAACACAGATTATGATCTGCATTTCACAACTTAGATCACAAATAAGTGCCAAAATGAATTGAAAGCCAAAGACACAGCAGCCGCTTGGTTAAAATGACGTGAACACCTTCGCATTTTTCCTGTTATGAAACTGTTAACCTGCAGGTGCTGTTTTTTTCGCCACGCCATTTCCGTGGCGTGTTTGCTTGTTTAAATGTCAAAGAGGAACACCGATGAAACCATTGCCTTTGTTGGCAGCATTACCCCTGCTTTGCGCCAGCGTTGTTTCCGCCAGTTCACTGATGTCAGTTGGCTACTTCAATGGTGGCGGCGACGTCACTGCCGGTCCTGGTGGTGACATCAATAAACTGGATGTTCGTCAGATAACCCATCTCAACTATTCGTTTGGCCTTGTCTACAACAACGAAAAAGACGAGACCAATGACGCCTTAAAAGACGCCAGTAAGCTGCATCAGATTTGGCTTTCACCGAAAGTGCAGGATGATTTACTGAAAATTCCACAGCTGCGTAAACAGAATCCGAACCTGAAAGTATTGCTTTCCGTCGGTGGTTGGGGGGCTCGTGGATTCTCCGGCGCGGCAGCAACGAAAGAATCGCGCGCGGTGTTTATTCAGTCTGCTCAGGAGATAATTGCGAAATATGGCCTTGATGGCATCGACCTCGACTGGGAATATCCGGTCAACGGCGCCTGGGGACTGGTCGAAAGTCAACCGGCCGACCGAGCTAACTTTACCGCGCTGTTAAAAGAGCTCCGCGCCGCATTGGGGCATAAAAAACTACTGACTATCGCCGTGGGCGCAAATGCGGAAAGCCCGAAAAGCTGGGTGGATGTGAAAGCCATTGCGCCATCGCTCGACTACATAAACCTGATGACCTATGACATGGCTTACGGTACGCAGTATTTCAACTCGAACCTGTACGATTCGACACAATGGCCGACAGTCGCCGCGGCGGATAAGTACAGCGCTGATTTTGTGGTCAACAACTATCTTGCTGCCGGTCTAAAAGCGAGTCAGATGAACCTGGGCATTGGTTTTTATGGTCGCGTACCGAAACGCGCTGTTGAGCCAGGCATTGACTGGAGCAAACCTGACGCACAGAAAAATCCTGTTACCCAGCCCTATTTCGGGCCCGCGCAAATTGAATTGTTCAAATCACTGGGCGTCGATCTGAGCAAAGATACCTATGTGAAGTACAACGATATCGTGGCGAAATTGATCAACGATCCGCAGAAGCGCTTTAGCCAGCATTGGGATGATGAAGCAAAAGTGCCGTGGCTGTCAGTGCAGTCTGTGGAGGGAAAAGCGCTCTTTGCCCTCTCTTATGAAAACCCGCGCTCGGTAGCGATCAAGGCTGACTATATCAAGAGCAAGGGGCTGGGAGGCGCCATGTTCTGGGAATACGGTGCGGATGACCAAAACCAGTTGGCGAAGCAGCTAGCCGATTCGTTAGGCATCAAACACTGATCCCAACGCCTGACACAATAGGTTATGATTATCGCATTCTGCTGCGCCAGCTTTTGGCGCAGCTTTTCATTTTCTACTAGAGGCATGAGCTTTATGGCTTTTATCCCTAAAAATTACGCCCGTCTGGAAGTCGGTTACCGGGAAAAGGCGCTTAAACTCTTCCCCTGGGTCTGCGGACGTTGTTCCCGTGAGTTCGTGTACTCAAATTTGCGCGAATTGACGGTACACCATATCGATCACGATCACTCCAATAACCCGGAAGATGGTAGTAACTGGGAAATGTTGTGCCTGTACTGCCACGATCACGAACATTCCAAATATACGGAAGCGGACCAGTATGGTTCAACGGTGGTTGCAGGCGAAGATGCGCAGAAAGCGGTGGGCGAAGCGAAATATAATCCGTTCGCCGATCTGAAGGCGATGATGAACAAGAAATAACTTCAACTGCCGGCCCGACATAGATGTTTGCCGGGCCTGAGTAATCAGGATTTAAACGTCGCAATGGGTTCGGGCGTAATACCAAACTCCACTTTCAACTGCTGCTTACTCTTCATCACCATCTCACCATTGGTATCAATCGTCATATGCTGCGCGTCAATATTGTTTCGTGCCTGCCATAACATCACCAGCTGTAAGCAGTTCTCTTTTTGTTCTGCCGTTAGCGCCACGCCATCCGGCCATTTTCCGAGTTCAACGGCAGTTGATAAGCGCTGATAAACTTCCGGCGTCATGCTGTTGATCATCTCATCAAGATTCATGTTAAATCCACTCTCCGTAGAATAATTTGCTGAATCGTTTCTTCAGCCTTTGGTCTGCTCACCGTTTTCACCATCGGTGAAGTTCAAAGAGGCAGAGTTAACGCAGTAACGTTCACCGGTAGGTTGCGGACCATCCGGGAAAACGTGCCCCAGATGCGCATCACAGTTACCACAGCGGATTTCAATGCGCTGCATACCGTGTGAAGTATCTTTAATGTAACGGATAGCCTCTGCGCTGACAGGCTCGTAAAAGCTGGGCCAGCCGCAGCCAGAGTCATATTTTGTCTCGGAACGAAATAGCGGTTTGTCACAGACCAAACAGTGGTAGATGCCGTCACGCTTGTTGTGCAGCAAACGCCCGGTAAATGGCGGTTCTGTCCCGTGATTCTGCGTCACGTAGAACTGCATTTCGGTTAAATTTTTTTTTAGTTCTTCTGGAGAAGGTTGATTAGCCATTTGCTCACATCTCGCTTTATCTAAACTCACATCGCGAGACAGATTCTAACAAAACATTAACACCAGAGTGCGAACTTTTGTTCTAAACTTGATCCGTGCGAAATGGCAGCCTGCAATTCGTGATCACAATCACGTTTTTATCTTGATTGCCCTTTAAAATTCGGGCCGCCGACCCCATGTGGTTTCAAGCCCAAAGGAAGAGTGAGGCGAGTCAGTTGCGCAAAGCTTAAGCAGCAGATTGATTTGTCGCAATGATTGACACGATTCCGCTTGACGCTGCGTAAGGTTTTTGTAATTTTACAGGCAACCTTTTATTCACTAACAAATAGCTGGTGGAATATATGACTATCAAAGTAGGTATCAACGGTTTTGGCCGTATCGGTCGCATTGTTTTCCGTGCTGCTCAAGAACGCTCTGACATCGAGATCGTTGCAATCAACGACCTGTTAGACGCTGACTACATGGCTTACATGCTGAAATATGACTCCACTCACGGCCGTTTCAACGGTACCGTTGAAGTGAAAGACGGTCATCTGATCGTAAACGGTAAAAAAATCCGTGTTACCGCTGAACGTGATCCGGCTAACCTGAAATGGGACGAAGTTGGTGTTGACGTAGTAGCTGAAGCTACTGGCCTGTTCCTGACAGATGAAACCGCTCGTAAGCACATCACTGCTGGCGCGAAAAAAGTGGTTCTGACTGGTCCGTCCAAAGATAACACTCCGATGTTTGTTAAAGGCGCTAACTTTGACAAATACGAAGGTCAGGACATCGTTTCTAACGCTTCCTGCACCACTAACTGCCTGGCTCCGCTGGCTAAAGTTATCAACGACAACTTCGGCATCATCGAAGGTCTGATGACTACTGTTCACGCGACCACCGCTACTCAGAAAACCGTTGATGGCCCGTCTCACAAAGACTGGCGCGGCGGCCGCGGCGCATCCCAGAACATCATCCCGTCCTCTACCGGTGCTGCTAAAGCTGTAGGTAAAGTACTGCCAGAACTGAACGGCAAACTGACTGGTATGGCGTTCCGCGTTCCTACCCCGAACGTATCTGTTGTTGACCTGACCGTTCGTCTGGAAAAAGCTGCTTCTTACGAAGAAATTAAGAAAGCAATCAAAGCTGCTTCCGAAGGCCCGATGAAAGGCGTTCTGGGTTACACCGAAGACGACGTAGTATCTACCGATTTCAACGGTGAAGTTTGCACTTCCGTGTTCGATGCTAAAGCTGGTATCGCACTGAACGACAACTTCGTGAAACTGGTATCCTGGTACGACAACGAAACCGGCTACTCCAACAAAGTTCTGGACCTGATTGCTCACATCTCCAAATAAGTTGAGATGAAACAGTAATCTGTAAGAGCGACTCAGGTCGCTCTTTTTTTTGCCTGAAGATACCCGTCATACTTCAAGTTACCGGTGTGTTGGCAATGCTCTCTCACCCGAATCACTTACTTCTGTAAGCTCATCGGGATCGTTCACTTGCCGCCGTCCTGCAACTCGAATTATTTAGGGTAAAAAAAAGGATTGCATAATGATTAATAAAATTTTTGCACTTCCGGTAATCGAACAAATTACCCCGGTCCTCTCCCGCCGCCAGCTTGATGAACTTGAGATTCTTGTGGTCGATCATCCACAGGTTAAAGCATCTTTCGCACTGCAGGGCGCACATCTTCTTTCCTGGAAACCCAACGGCGAAGAGGAAGTCCTGTGGCTAAGTAACAATACCCCGTTTAAAGCCGGCGTAGCGCTGCGTGGCGGCGTACCAATTTGCTGGCCGTGGTTTGGTCCGGCTGCTCAGCAGGGCCTGCCTTCTCATGGTTTTGCCCGCAACCTGCCATGGACGCTGAAAGCGCACAATGAAGACGACAATGGCGTGGTGCTGACGTTTGAATTGCAAAGCAACGCTGAAACGCGTCAGCTATGGCCGCACGAGTTCTGCCTGCTGGCCCGTTTCAAAGTAGGTGCCACCTGTGAAATGGAACTGGAAGCCCACGGTGAATTTGAAACCACCTCTGCGCTGCATACCTATTTCAACGTCGGTGACATTGCGGCAATAAAAGTCAGTGGACTTGGCGATCGCCTGATCGACAAAGTGAATGATGCTAAAGAAGATGTGCTGGCTGATGGTATCCAGACCTTCCCGGACCGCACCGATCGTGTCTATCTGAATCCGCAAGCGTGCAGCGTTATCCATGATGATGCGCTCAACCGCAATATCGACGTCGTCCATCACCACCATCTGAATGTCGTGGGCTGGAACCCGGGTCCGGCGCTGTCCGTTAGCATGGGCGACATGCCGGATGACGGCTATAAAACGTTTGTTTGCGTAGAGACGGCTTACGCAACCGCGCCGCAGAAAACCCGCGAAGAAAAACCATCACGCCTGGCACAAACTATCCGCGTTGCTAAACGCTAAAATTGTGTCTGTAGCCTGACGGAACTTGCGCCTTATCCGGCCTACCAAACATTGCGTTGGCCGGATAAGAAGCGTGAGCATCGCCATTCGGCAAATCAGGCCATATCCAGCGCCGTTTTACCCTTTGGCGCTGGATATGCCTTATCTAACTGCTTCAGCTCATCAACAGAGAGCGTTATCTCCAGCGCGGCGGCATTTTGTTCGACATGCGCTATGCTTGCCGCTTTTGGAATCGCCATCACGCCCGGCAGACGGATCACCCATGCCAGCAAAATCTGCGCAGCACTAACATTGTGCGCGTGCGCGATGTCGTTCACCACAGAGTGAGAAAGCAAGTCACCGCGCAATCGCCCCGCCTGAGCCAGCGGACTGTAAGCCATAACCGGCATCTGCTGCTGCTGGCACCACGGCAGTAAATCATATTCAATACCGCGCGATGCTAAATGATAAAGCACCTGGTTAGTGGCACATTCCCGCCCACCTGTGACTTGCCATAACGCCTGCATGTCATCGTAATCGAGATTAGAGACGCCCCAGCGGCGGATTTTCCCCTGCGCAATGAGTGCTTCCATGGCATCAACGGTCTCAGCAAATGAAAAACTGCCCGTCCAGTGGAGCAAATAGAGATCCAGATAATCGGTTTTTAGTCGACGCAGGCTCGCCTCACAGGCGGCAATGGCTTTCTGACCACCGGCATTCCAGGGGTATACTTTCGAGACTAAAAAAGCGCTATCACGACGCCCGATTAATGCTTCACCCACTACCTCTTCCGCCGCACCATCTGCATACATTTCGGCGGTATCGATCAACCGCAGACCGAGATCCAGGCCAGCCCGCAGCGCTGAAACCTCTTCCCGGCGTCGGCCAGGATCCTCGCCCATGTACCATGTTCCCTGCCCAATAGCAGGCAGCGATACCTGCTTTGTAAACATCACCTGTTTCGCTGTCATCGCGCCCTCCTGTGTTAATGCACCACAGTAAAGCAAAACAACTGGCATGTGTCCTGTTAGGGTGCACAAATTGCACCTTCTAAGATTGGAAGTTGACCGCTATGGCAACGGCAATAAAAAACCCGGGAACAAACAATGCTCCCGGGCCGAATGACAGAAAATCTTAACTGCACTGCGGTTATTTTAAGCGACCTAAATATTTCCCCTCTTTCATCGCGTTAATTTTCCCGTTTTTATAGACGATGACGGAAATCAAGTCCGCGCTATAAGACTGAGCGTCTGCATTGTTCTCATCATTTGCCGCAGCTTTGCCATTAATATATGCAATACCATCAGCGCCACGTTTAAAGTCTACACCCAGTTTATTCACATGCACGGGTGTGATTTTACTGGCGTGCACCGGAGCATTAGCATCGCTGACCATCGTTTTATGTTCATGCTGTAACTGCTGACGGTAAGCCTCGCTGATGGCATAGGCTGGTGCAGCAGCAGAAGTTGCGACCAGTACAGCGATAATTATTAATTTCTTCATGAGTTACACCTTAATAATTATTGTGTTTGTGGTGATGACTGGAATTAGTATCATTTGAGTTATATACGTTTTGCGCGTTCTCCATAGCTTGTTTTTCAGCTACGGCATTGATTGTCGCCTGACGGTTTTGCTCAGCGATATAGCAGGCATCGCGGCTCACGCCCTTGCTTTCGCAAGCACTCATGCGTGAAGCCTCGGTGGAACATCCCGTCAGAATCCCACCCATCACTGCTATCATGATTAACTTTTTCATTATCTCTACCAGGTTTATTCGCAAGAAAACCACATGACATTTAATATCTGAGCCATGCAGCGTTACTGTCTTTACTTATTAAGTTGGAGTAATATCTGCAATCGCTTATTTAATGTCAATTTTAATTTTTTCAGATAAATACCTAAAAGATGTAAAATAAAAATTAACTTAATGATTTTATTTTTTCAAATGAAAGTTAACTTTCATCGTCTCACAAAAATAATAAAATAGTTATCTTGCTATTTTTAGTGGCGAGAGTTTCACGATAAAATTATACCGTGATTATAAAATAGAATATTATCAATATATTGCGAAACCAGAAATCACTCTCCCAGAACAATAATTCGTGAAACTGTACAGATACTCTTCCATTCACAAACGAATAGATTTCAGTCTCATCAAACAACAGGTTTAATTTTGGTAATTGCGGCAGGAAAAATACGTTAACTATTTGTTGCGACCGATGTAATGCCAAAACAGCACAAAAAATCAAATCACATGTTTTGGATCAATATTCATCTCTGATATGCACAAAAAAGCCCGCATCTCTGCGGGCGAGTGTTTGACACACAGTGGTATCAGAACTTGTAGGTAACACCCGTTGAAATCAGACCCGTCCAGGATTTGTCCACCATCGGGCTGTCTGTCACTTCATCAGACAGGCGGGTATAACGCGCAGTACCGTATACGCTCCAGTTGCCCAGGAAGTTATAGTTTGCGCTGAGCTCCAGATACGGGTTCCAGGAGCTTTCAGGATCGTAGCTACGCAAGCCGCTACGGGCAGATTCATGGCGTGAAACACCATAATAGTATTCATTCTGGTTTTCACTGTTCCACTCGACACCAATCCCCGGAGTCAACGTCAGACCGCCATTGGTATAGCGGTATAACCACGCCAGATCCCATACAATACCATTGCTGTTATCCAGCGTGTCCCCTGCAAGGCTGGTACGCAGGAAACCGTATTGCGTGTTGTGAATGTAAGAAAGGCCAGCCATCATGGTGCTCTTACGTTTATCCAGACTACGCAGACGGTTGTCGTCGCTGTCACCCGGTTTGAAGTACATTGGCGACCAATAGGCCATCACCGACAGCTTATCGGTATCGTCATTCCACAGGTAGTAACCACCGCCCAGACCACGGAACCAGAAGTTATCGCTTTCATAAGTCACAACCGGGACCGGGTAAACGTCACTATCGTAATCTTTGTAAGGGTGCTCAACCACACCAACGCCTGCGCCCAGCGTCAGGTTGCTCTCTGCCTGTGCGACGTTAGCGGAAGTGGCGATAAGCACGCTAAGTGCCAGAAGTTTGAGTTTGGTCACAGTCAATAATTCCTTATTTAAATGTGTAGCGGTCAAAGTTTAACCGTCAATACGCTTCAGCCCAACTATTTTACGGATTCGCCCCAGAATGTAACCCCCTAATTTCTCAGCGAGTGATGACATTTTGCTTGCAGGACAGTGAACACCGCATGAATCCTGCCCCATAGATTTACAAAAGATATGCTTTTTTTGCTGATGAGTTATTGATATGCCATTGAAATTCATTTGCGCACACAGGCAAGTTTTGCAAATGCCATCTACGCTTAATTTTAGAAGGTGTATCACCGAATACGTTGATCTCCTGACCACCACAATGGCATGAGAGTTGCTTATTTCTTCAGCAGCGACGTCGTTCAGTTTACCTCTTCAGGGGCCTCTACTATTCATATGAACGGCTCTTAACATGTGCTAAAAAAACGAAAGGACGGCATACCATGAATATATTCGATCACTATCGCCAGCGTTATGAAGCTGCCAAGGACGAAGAGTTCACGCTGCAGGAGTTTCTTACCACTTGTCGGCAAGATCGCAGCGCTTATGCCAATGCGGCAGAGCGGCTATTAATGGCTATTGGTGAGCCTGTCATGGTCGACACTGCCCACGAACCTCGTCTTTCTCGACTCTTTTCGAATCGGGTGATTGCACGATACCCCGCTTTTGAAGAGTTTTATGGCATGGAAGAGGCCATTGAGCAGATTGTTTCTTATTTGAAGCATGCGGCTCAGGGTCTGGAAGAGAAGAAGCAGATTCTGTATCTGCTGGGGCCTGTGGGAGGGGGGAAATCATCTCTTGCTGAGCGGCTGAAGTCGCTGATGCAGCGAGTACCGATTTATGTCCTGAGCGCCAACGGCGAACGTAGCCCGGTAAACGATCATCCGTTATGCCTGTTTAACCCACAGGAAGATGCGCAGATCCTGGAAAAAGAGTATGGGATCCCGCGTCGTTATCTCGGTACGATCATGTCGCCCTGGGCTGCAAAACGTCTGCATGATTTTGGCGGGGACATTACAAAATTCCGCGTTGTCAAAGTCTGGCCGTCTATTCTGGAGCAGATCGCTATCGCCAAAACGGAGCCTGGTGATGAAAACAACCAGGATATCTCTGCGCTGGTCGGGAAAGTGGATATTCGTAAACTCGAACACCACGCCCAGAACGATCCTGATGCCTACGGTTATTCGGGCGCACTGTGCCGCTCAAACCAGGGGATTATGGAGTTCGTTGAGATGTTTAAAGCACCAATTAAAGTGCTGCATCCTCTGCTGACCGCAACCCAGGAAGGAAACTACAACGGGACAGAAGGTATCTCTGCCCTGCCGTTTAACGGAATTATTCTCGCCCACTCGAACGAGTCCGAATGGGTGACGTTCCGTAATAATAAAAACAATGAGGCGTTCCTTGACCGTGTTTACATCGTCAAAGTGCCTTATTGCCTGCGGATCTCCGAAGAGATCAAAATTTACGAAAAACTGCTTAACCACAGTGAGCTGACCCATGCGCCTTGCGCACCGGGCACGCTGGAAACGCTCTCTCGCTTTACCATTCTTTCTCGCCTGAAAGAGCCTGAGAACTCGAGCATTTACTCGAAGATGCGTGTTTACGATGGGGAAAGCCTGAAAGATACCGATCCAAAAGCGAAGTCCTATCAAGAGTATCGGGATTACGCCGGGGTCGATGAGGGAATGAACGGTCTTTCCACGCGCTTCGCGTTTAAGATCCTCTCACGCGTCTTTAACTTTGACCACGCCGAAGTGGCAGCTAACCCGGTGCATCTGTTCTACGTACTGGAGCAGCAAATCGAGCGCGAACAGTTCCCGCAGGAGCTGGCAGAACGTTACCTTGAGTTCCTGAAAGGCTATCTGATCCCGAAATATGCTGAGTTCATTGGCAAAGAGATCCAGACGGCTTATCTCGAATCCTATTCCGAATATGGACAAAACATTTTCGACCGTTATGTCACTTATGCGGATTTCTGGATTCAGGATCAGGAGTATCGCGACCCGGATACCGGTCAGCTGTTTGACCGCGAGTCGTTGAACTCAGAACTCGAGAAAATTGAGAAACCGGCGGGTATCAGTAACCCCAAAGATTTCCGTAACGAGATCGTCAACTTTGTTCTGCGTGCCAGAGCGAATAACAGCGGTCGCAATCCAAACTGGACCAGTTACGAAAAACTGCGCACGGTCATTGAGAAGAAAATGTTCTCCAATACCGAGGAGCTGCTGCCGGTCATTTCGTTCAACGCCAAAACCTCAACTGACGAGCAGAAAAAACACGACGATTTTGTCGACCGGATGATGGAAAAAGGCTACACGCGTAAGCAGGTACGTTTACTGTGCGAATGGTATTTGCGCGTACGTAAATCGTCTTAAAAAAAGTGCCCGGAGGCGCGTACGCTTGCCGGGCCTACAATACACATCCGTAGGCCGGATATGCTCAGCGCATCCGGCGTTACTGATGTAGCATAAAGTTGGCAAATGCAGTACGGGGGGCTTATGACCTGGTTTATTGACCGGCGTCTTAACGGCAAAAACAAGAGCACGGTAAACCGCCAGCGCTTCTTACGCCGTTATAAATCGCAAATTAAACAGTCGATCTCCGAGGCCATTAACAAGCGTTCGGTGACTGATGTGGATAGCGGCGAATCTGTCTCTATTCCGACTGATGATATTAGCGAACCGATGTTCCATCAGGGGCGTGGCGGCTTGCGCCATCGCGTGCATCCGGGTAACGACCATTTTGTGCAGAACGACCGCATTGAACGCCCGCAGGGCGGCGGCGGTGGTTCAGGAAGCGGACAAGGCCAGGCCAGCCAGGATGGCGAGGGTCAGGATGAGTTCGTCTTCCAGATCTCTAAAGATGAATATCTCGATCTGTTGTTCGAAGATTTAGCACTTCCTAACCTGAAGCAGAATCAGCAGCGTCAATTAACGGAGTACAAAACGCACCGGGCAGGTTTCACCTCTAACGGCGTGCCTGCCAACATTAGCGTGGTGCGCTCCCTGCAAAACTCACTGGCGCGCCGCACAGCGATGACGGCAGGTAAGCGTCGCGAATTGCATGCGCTCGAAGCGGATCTGGAAACCATCGCAAAAAGTGAACCAGCGCAGTTGCTGGAAGAGGAACGGTTACGCAAAGAGATTGCCGAACTACGGGCAAAAATCGAACGCGTGCCGTTTATCGACACCTTTGATTTACGCTACAAGAATTATGAAAAACGGCCCGATCCTTCCAGCCAGGCAGTGATGTTCTGTCTGATGGACGTTTCCGGTTCAATGGATCAGTCGACCAAAGATATGGCCAAGCGTTTTTATATCTTGCTGTATCTGTTCTTGAGTCGGACCTACAAAAACGTGGAAGTGGTTTATATTCGCCACCATACCCAGGCGAAAGAGGTGGATGAGCACGAGTTCTTCTACTCTCAGGAAACCGGGGGAACCATTGTCTCCAGCGCGCTGAAGTTAATGGATGAAGTGGTAAAAGACCGTTACGACCCGGCTCAGTGGAACATCTATGCCGCACAGGCCTCGGACGGTGATAACTGGGCGGATGATTCCCCGTTGTGTCATGAGATTCTGGCGAAAAAACTGCTGCCGATGGTGCGATATTATAGCTATATCGAAATCACCCGTCGCGCGCACCAGACCTTGTGGCGTGAATACGAACATCTGCAATCAACGTTTGAAAACTTTGCGATGCAGCATATCCGCGACCAGGATGATATTTATCCGGTCTTTCGCGAACTGTTTCATAAGCAAAGTACAACCAGCAATAGCTAACCACATACATAAATCAGCCAGAGGTTATCTCCTCTGGTTGATTTTTATGACCTCGCGTTTCAACCACATGTTATGTCATTTAGCATTTTGTCTCAGGCTAGCCACTTCCACTTCGAGCGCGGAAATATCGCCAGAAGACAACAGCGGTTGCATTTTCACGAGCGACTCTTCCGGAAGTTGATACAAATTAAGAGCCAGTATTCGTTCAATATCCCCCACCGGCAGGCGATATTTTATTATTTTTGCCGGATTGCCGCCGACTACCGCATACGGTGGCACATCTTTAGTCACCACAGCACCTGCTGCGACAACAGCGCCTTCCCCGAGCGTAACGCCTGGCATGATCATGGCGCGCATGCCTAACCAGCAACCATCATGCAACACCGTGTCACCCCGAAACTCGTAGGCATCTTTGATCGACGCCATAAAGGGATAAAGACTGATCCAGTCAAGCCGATGCGTACTATTTCCCCCCATCAGAATAACGCTCTCAGCGCCAATGCAGACGAAATTCCCAATAATCAACTTATCCAAATGCCCAAGCGGTTCCCAGTCCCGGCTGATCTCATCACCGAGTAAATACCGCACCACCGAACGTTCGAATCCATGATCCCAGCAGTCACTGTAATAGCTATGCGTACCCTTAATAACTATATTAGGGTTGGTCACTGTCTGATGAAGGTACTCCATTCTCGACCAGTGTTTTTCTGACACTTCGCCATCCTTTTATCATTGTGTTTTAAAACACCCTACATCCTTTCCACCAGCGGATAGAAGTCTTTATTTTCTTTTTGCATACGCTCATACACTTTGCGTAGAACATTGTTGGCATCACGTCTGAATGCCTCATCATTACCTTTTAATTTACTGGCAATATTCCAGCGCCGGGAAAAAACTTCATATTCGCTGACGATATCCGTCATTTCACGTTGAAATTTTGAGCTAACCTGTCTGAGCGTACTATTTCCATCCTGCTCAATATGTGGATAAAGGAACTGATCTTCAGCAAACAAATGTGTTTTTATAATGGCACTCATGCTAACGATCGCAGTTGCAATTTCCTGGGCATTGGATGATACGCCTGCATGGCTCAAGGTACGTAGAAATGATATTTTTTCCAGAATTTCAACATGCTGATTTTTCATTTTATCAATATTCATCCGTTTATCCTTTTTTATTTTCCCTTTACGGAGCAGCAGGCAATGTAGTTTAGCTGGTGACGTTGCGAACGGAAGAAGCGAAACATTTTCAGGAACCGGCGACGATTTTCGCGTGTGCGTAAGCCGTTAAACACAATTTTAACCGCCCCAGTCAGCCCTTCATCACGAATTAATCCTCGCGGCGACATCAGCGACATATCACCATTCTGCTGCAAGACCTGTGCAAACCCACCGTTCAGAAATAAATCGCGCCAGCCTTGGCTGGTCATCGGGCTAACGTTTGATTTCACTACCTCTACAAGCTGGCCCTGCTCGCCCGTGCCCAGTTTTTGTGCGGTGAACATAATGTCGTGAGTTAACAGACGCCCGCCGGGCTTCAATACGCGATAATATTCGGCAATTAACTTCGCCTTCGCTTTATCGGCATACATTGTCAGCATGGCTTCGTTGATCACAACGTCGAAACTGTTATCCGCAAATGGAAGGGTGTTAGCGTTAGCTGCCATAACGTGAATGTGATTTTCCAGACCATTTGCCGCCACGTTATTTCTGGCGTTTGCCAGTGCGGTTTTATCCATATCAATGGCGTATACCGTACAGCCAAAGCGTTGAACTAACTCTATCGCCGTCGTGGCCATGTTACACGCCACTTCCAGCACCTGGCTGTCGGGCGTCAGCTGTGACTGGCTGAACAACCACTCTGTTGCTTCAACGCCCCCCGGACGCAGACGGGTTTTGCCCAAGCTGGCTAAGAACGTATGGCCCGCTTTATCAGTCGCGCTCATCTGCTTGTCTCCTTTCTTATAAGTTGCATTATAAATACAACAATAAGAGTTAAAGGTGAAGCACGCGAATGATTTTTATTACAAAATGCCCTTCCCAGTAGCGTTAGAGCGGATGTATGCCGTGTGATAGACTGAAGTATCAGACTTACAGGGCTGTACATCATTATGCAATTGCATCATAAAGCGCTCAGGCTCTTTATCTCCGTCAGCGTAGTTGTTTTGACGTTTTCTTTTTTGGTTTATGAGCTCATTGCCAGCGATAAAGCAATGAATGCGTACATGCGCTATATCAATGAGAAAGCCGACTCATCGTTTCTCTATGATAAGTATACTAATCAAAGTATTGCAGCCCATCTGATGCGCACATTTTCATCCCCCCAGGTACCCGCTTCTATCGAGCAACAAAAAGCACTTTGCAACGCTTTCGACAGCGTTAACGGCACTCATGGGCTCAACCTCACCCAGCATAACTACCTACCATTACACGGTACGTTGCAAACCCCCACCACAAAATGTAGCGAGAAACTTGAAGACATATTTCTACTGCCCTCTTTTGACCGGGCGGTAAACGTTAATCGTGAGCAGAAAGATTACGGTCATGGTTTAGGTATGCAGGAGTATAAATTTCGATATTACGTCGATCTCAAAAATAACTACGTCTATTTCTTTGATCTGGTCGACTCGCGGAAATTTGCGATACACAACTGGTCGTTTTTGCAAAAAGGAAACCTGGGTATCAACCAGAATGATATTGACGGTATTTTCACTGGCCGCACGGTAATCTCCCGTATTTATGAAGATAACCTGACCGAGAAAAAAGTGATGAGCTTTTTAACACCGGTCTACTATGCCGGTAAGTTAAAAGGCGTGGTGATGGTGGATATTAACAAAGAGAATTTAAAGAATATTTTCTATACCAGCGACCGCCCTCTCGTCTGGCGCTATCTTAACGTGACGCTTTCGGACATCAACTCAGGTAAAGAGATACTCGTTCACCAAAGTGAGAACAACCTGTTTAGCTATGTTCACTACCAGGAGGACATGCCCGGCGGTATACGCATCACCTTATCGCTTGATTTTATGTACTTTATTGTCTCCTCCTGGAAAGTATTCGCCTTCTATCTGCTGGCGACAATACTGTTGCTGAATATGGTCAGAACGCATTTTCGGCTGTATCACAACGTCACGCGTGAAAATATCAGTGACGCGATGACCGGGCTCTACAACCGCAAAATTTTAACGCCGACGCTCGAACAGCGTTTACAGCAGTTGGTAAACGCGGGCACCCTCGTGACCTTTATCGCCATTGATTGCGATAAACTAAAAGTCATTAATGATACGCAGGGGCATAAGGAAGGCGATCGAATTATCACCATTCTGGCTAGAGCCATTCAAACCTCGATTCGCAAAAACGACTATGCCATACGCCTCGGTGGGGATGAGTTTTGCATTATCCTCATCGATTACCCCGCTGAATTAACGCCTCGTCTGCTGGAGAGGATTCGCTATAACTTACAAATTATTGCGCAAGATAGAGCAATCAGCTTCTCCGCAGGGATTTATAATATGCAGCCAAACGACACCATTGATGATGCCTACAAAGCATCCGATGCACAGCTCTACCTGAACAAACAGAAAAAACGCGCGGATGCGTAATCATTTTTCTGACAGGATTTTCATTGTTGTACCAGGAGTAAGTCATGACGGAAGTGAACAAAGGTAACGCAACGCATCAGCGTTTAATTTCGCTGTTGTCAGAACAAGGCGCAACGTATCGCGTGGTAAGCCATGAAGCGGTCGGCAAATGTGAAGCGGTTTCTGAAATTCGCGGTACCGCACTGGGCCAGGGAGCAAAAGCGCTGGTTTGTAAGGTCAAAGGCAACGGCGTTAATCAGCATGTCCTGGCGATTCTTTCTGCCGACCAGCAGGCCGACCTGAGTCTGTTAGCCAGTCATATCGGCGGGTTAAGAGCATCACTTGCCAGCCCGGCGGAAGTCGATGCACTGACAGGTTGCGTATTTGGCGCTATCCCACCGTTTAGCTTCCATCCAAAACTTAAGCTGGTCGCCGATCCGCTATTGTTTGAGCGTTTTAATGAAATTGCGTTCAATGCCGGAGTGCTGGAAAAATCCGTGATCATGGATACCGCAGATTACCTGCGTATCGCGCAACCGGAATTACTCCCGTTCCGCCGCGTACAATAGCCGTCCGAGTCAGGAGTAAAAAACGCAGCATCGTGCATTAGCCCAAAAAAAATCATAATCATTAAAAAAAGCCTGTTCCGTCACGCGTTTACGCGTACAGTAAGCAGGCTTATTTTTTCTTTTGGCAAGGAAACTACGATGTTTGATGTCACTCTGCTGATCCTGCTCGGACTGGCAGCTCTGGGCTTTGTCAGCCACAACACCACTGTCGCTGTTTCAATTCTGGTGCTGATCATTGTTCGTGTTACCCCTCTGAATACGTTCTTTCCATGGATAGAAAAACAGGGCCTGACCGTCGGGATTATAATTCTAACCATTGGCGTCATGGCGCCGATCGCCAGCGGAACGCTCCCCCCCTCCACGCTCATCCACTCCTTTGTGAACTGGAAATCACTGGTCGCTATTGCCATCGGGGTATTCGTCTCCTGGCTTGGCGGGCGCGGTGTCACGCTCATGGGTAGCCAGCCTCAGCTTGTGGCCGGTTTACTGGTGGGTACAGTACTGGGCGTGGCGCTATTTCGCGGTGTGCCGGTGGGACCGCTCATTGCGGCAGGTCTGGTGTCATTGATTGTTGGGAAGCAGTAGCCAGTCCAGCCAGATAACGGCCTGGCGTCTGTCCCAGGCCTTTTTTGAACATGGTGATAAATGCCGTGGTCGAATCGTAACCGAGCATTTGCGCAACCTGTTGCACGTTATGACCATCTATCAGCGCCTGCAGCGCCAGAATCAATTGAAGCTGGTGACGCCAGCGGCGAAAACTCAACCCCGTTTCTTTAACGACCAGACGGGCGAGGTTCCGCTCACTCATCGCAAATACGCTGGCCCACTGTCCCAGCGTCTGCCACTGCGCGGGCTCCCGCGCCATCGTCGCGACCATTCTGCGGATTTTCGGGTGATCGGAAACCGGCAACTGCATTTGCTCCTGCGGCTGCTGCGGGAGTTCATCAAATAACACTTGCGTCAGCCGCTGGGTAGACGGCTCCAGCCGTTGATCATCCGTTTTGGACGCCAGCGCCAGAATGAGTTCCCGACATAATGGGGCGATTTTCAGGGTGCAGCAGCGTTCAGGCATCACTACTGCCTGCGGCTCAATAAACAAAAAGCACAGTTGCGCCCCAACGGTAACGTGATTGCTGTGTGGAATTTCACCGGGGATCCATACCGCATATTGTGGAGGCACCATCCACATGGCATTTTCAACCTCACAGGTGATCGCGCCATGCAAGGCCAGAATCAACTGCCCCTTACGGTGCTGATGCAGCGGACTGAAGAGTTCATCTTCCCGGGCCTGTATACAAAACGCCACCGCCGCATCGTGGTAAAGGTCGGGCTCATACCCATCCAGCCTCAGTCCTAACATAAAAATGTCCGTTTTTAGCGATAAACTGTCATTTTAGCTTGATTCATCCATTGAGTAAAAACGCTAAAGTATCGCCTCGCCTGACGATATGAGAAAAAAATGACAAATATGCCTTCCTCCCGCGGCAAAAACGCAGCCTGGCTGATCGCGGGGATCCTGATGATTGCCACCACGCTGCGCGTCACCTTTACCGGAGCCGCCCCGCTGCTGGATGCAATTCGCACCGACTACGGCCTGAGTACCGCCCAGACGGGACTTCTGACCACCCTGCCGCTGCTGGCCTTCGCACTGGTATCGCCTCTGGCCGCCGCCGTTGCACGCCGTTGGGGTATCGAACGCAGCCTGTTTGCCGCAATGCTACTGATTTGCGCTGGTATTGCGATACGTTCTCTGCCCACGCCAGGTTTCCTGTTTAGCGGCACCGCTATCATTGGTTGCGGAATCGCGCTGGGAAATGTGCTGTTACCTGGGCTGATTAAGCGTGATTTTGCTCAGCATGTGGCAAAACTCACTGGCGCATACTCGCTGACTATGGGCGCAGCGGCGGCACTGGGTTCAGCTATTGTGGTTCCGCTGGCGCTGAACGGGTTTGGCTGGCGCGGTGCGCTGATGGTACTGATGGTCTTTCCGCTGCTGGCGCTGATTATCTGGTTACCCCAATGTCGCCAGACGGCCAATGCCAGTTTGAGCAACTCGCGCGCGTTGCATTCCCGCGCGATCTGGCGCTCGAGCCTCGCCTGGCAGGTGACGCTATTTCTCGGGATCAATTCACTTATCTACTACGTGATCATTGGTTGGCTACCTGCCATTTTAATCAGCCACGGCTACAGCGAAGCGCAGGCCGGTTCGTTGCATGGTTTACTGCAACTGGCAACCGCCGCGCCGGGGTTATTGATCCCTCTCGTCCTGAACAGATTTAAGGATCAGCGCGCCATCGCCGCACTGGTTTCGTTAATGTGCGCCGTCGGCGCAGCCGGATTCGCGGTAATGCCCGGGCAGGCTTTGCTGTGGACCATACTGTTTGGCTTTGGCTCAGGCGCCACAATGATCCTTGGTTTGACCTTTATTGGCCTGCGCGCAAGCTCAGCGCATCAGGCCGCGGCCCTGTCCGGCATGGCACAATCCGTCGGGTATTTACTGGCTGCCTGTGGGCCACCGCTGATGGGTAAGATTCACGACCTCAATGGTAGCTGGCTGATTCCATTAGCTGGGGTCGCCGTGTTAGCAATACTGATGGCAGTGTTTGGTCTGTGCGCGGGGCGTAATCGGGAGATAGCAAGCGCATAAAGCAGCGGGCAGGTTTGAGTATAACCTGCCCGTTTTTTTATCCTCGCGCAGCGCGCAGCATTGCCTGAACTAACGGCACGGGTTTTCCCGCCAGCGCTCCACGTTCATGCTGAAAGAGTGTGCCGACAAAAAAAGGATGCGTCACCAGCTCAATGGCACGGATATCACCCGCCTCATCCCAGCCAGTCACACGAAGATCACCGCTCTCAAGCTCGGCGGCAAAATCTTCCGATACGCCATAGTTGCAGTGATACCCCTCGGAGATAACACCCCGTCCGTAGGCTTTGGCAATCAGCGTATTGGCCCTCAGTTCAATATCATCCGTTTTTTCTACCAGCGAGCAGGTCAACGGTGCGATGACCATCCGCCCCATGGTATCCGTTTCCGCATGGGCAGCATCACTCCAGCCCAGCACGTTGCGGGCATACTCCAGAATCGCATGTTGAAAACCGCCACAGGTCCCGAGGAATGGGATGCTGTTTTCACGCGCGTAGCGTATCGCGATCAGTGCGCCTTCCAGGTGCCGATATGGACTGCCAGGAACGACCCAAATAGCATCATAGCCAATCAGATCTTCACTGCTGCTAATATCAGAGGTGGTTAGCCAGTCATAATCAGCCACTAATTCCAGGACGGCAGCGGCATCATCGATAGCAAGAGGAATGGCCTGATGCGCCACAATATCAGGGCTGTAATCACCCACCAGCGCAATGCGAAGCGTATCTTTAAACGGGGAAATTTCCATTAAGCTTTCCTTATGTCCAGACAATGAGGGACAATATAAGGAGCCTCAGCCTACCGATTTTTTGTTGGTACCACAATCCCTTAAATTGGGAGTCAGGACGGGCAGAATGTTACAATTGTCACGTTTTACGATCTTATTTAACCGTAATAAAGGTGTTGAAATACATCAAAGCAGTGGATTAATGGAGCGGATGAAAAGATGAAAATTCAATGTAAACGCGTGTATGACCCAGCAGAAAAAAATGATGGTTATCGCGTACTGGTCGACAGGCTGTGGCCTCGCGGGGTAAAAAAGACCGACCTTATTTTTAACGAATGGAATAAAGCGCTTACGCCATCATCTGATTTACGCAAGGCGTTCCACGCAGAATTGATTGATTTCACACACTTTTCCGAGCAATATCGCGCTGAACTCGCCCTACAGCAGCAGGAAGGAAAGCGTCTCGCAGAGATTGCCCGACAGCAAACCTTAACGCTACTGTATGCGGCGAAAAACACCCAGCAAAACCACGCGCTGGTGCTGGCTGAATGGATACGTCAATGCTAACCGGATTTCATTTGCCCGTTGTCGGATGCTCTCTGCGCCAGAGCGCCCATTCATCAATCACTTCCCCGCCCGGTAATTTGCAGTCCGACCTTACGCCTTGCGGGGTCTGCACCGCAATCAGCGAGCCGCCCTTTTGTTCGCAATATACCGAAGCCGGATTCGCCAGACCAATCTTCGGCGGTTTGGGGGCTTCGGGCTGAGTGGTACATCCCGCTAACACCAACAAGCCGGGCAAAATTATAGACGCCAGTTTCATATCGACTCCTGTTAAAAACCTTATCCCGGCAGGTTACCCCGACTTTCCATCTATCTCCATGTTTTACTGCCAGCTTTCAATTTAATGTTTAAATTTTGAGCGGGATGGCGTGTTTCATCTTTCATCTTGATGTTCTATCATGCGGGCCACGTTAGCCCAGTCATTACTCAGGAGCATTTACACCTCATGTCGGACATGATCCTTGCCAGAGTCTCACAATCCTTAGCCACGGAGCAGTCAGTTGAGAGCCTGGTTCGGCAACTTCTGGAGATGCTGGAAGTGGTGACTGAGATGGAATCCACCTATTTAACTAAGGTCGATTTAGATGCCCGCCTGCAGCATATTTTGTATGCGCGCAATAGCAAGCAGATGCAGATCCCTGAAGGGCTGGCCGTACCCTGGGATGAGACGCTATGCAAACGCGCCATAGACGAAAACTGTCTGTACAGCGACAACGTCCCCGCTCGCTGGCCGGAGTGTACCGCCGCCCGCGCGCTGGAGATAACCACTTTCCTGAGCACGCCGGTTCATCTTCCCGACGGAACGTTTTACGGTACGCTCTGCGCCACCAGTCGCCACCAGCACGCATTAAGCCAACGTGGCGAACAGGTGTTACATCTGTTTGCAGGCCTGATCGCCCAGTCAATTCAAAAAGAGTCGCTGGTTGCTCAGTTACGCGAAGCGAATGCCGCGCTGATTGCGCACTCTTACACCGATGCTCTGACCGGATTACCGAATCGGCGCGCCATTTTTGAGAATGTTGAGACTCTTTTTTCCCTTGCCCGACATCTCAGGCAGAAGATTATTTTTGCCTATATTGATTTGGATGATTTCAAATTGATCAATGACCGCTTTGGCCACGAGGTTGGCGACCAGTTTCTGATCCAGATTGGTCAGCGTCTGCTTCGCGAATGCGGTGACAATGATATCCTTGGGCGACTGGGTGGTGACGAATTTTTAGTCGTGAGCCTGTCACCGGAAGATGACAGGGATCCGCGGGACCGCCTGCAGCAGGTGAAAAATCAGCTACAACAGCAAATTTGTGGTGACTACCACCTGGGCGACATTCATCTATTTTATCCTGGCGCCAGTCTGGGCGTGGTGGAAATTAATCCGTTGGAGACTGATGTAAACTGCGCGCTTCACCTCGCAGACAGCGCAATGTACAAGGATAAAAAGCGTCAGGATAAAACCACTTTTGTCGTACATTAAGCCCTGCTATGCTAACCCGTCTTTAAATAACTCTGGCAGATAATCGTATGCGACTCGGTATTATTTTCCCCGTCATCATTTTCATTTCCGCTGTCGTTTTCTTATCCTGGTTTTTTATTGGCGGCTACGCTGCGCCGGGAGCATAACGATGAAAAAAACAACGCTTATTATGATTGGCGTGGCTATCATCGTCGTTCTGGGAACAGAATTCGGCTGGTGGTGACCTAAGAAAAAGGCCACATATTAGTGGCCTCTATTGTCTGTATGTTTAATTAGCTTTTGATTTTTCTATAGATAAACAACACCACAATCGCACCGATCACCGCCACGGCGAAACTGCCGAAGTTGAAACCATCGACTTTACCAAAACCAAAGAAGGTGCTGATCCAGCCACCCACTACTGCACCGACAACCCCTAAGATAATGGTCATAAAGAATCCGCCGCCATCTTTACCCGGCATAATCCATTTTGCCAAAATCCCAGCAATAAGACCGAAAACCACCCATGAAATAATGCCCATAATTTCCCTCGCTTATGTTTTTAAATTAACGATTCACTCGTCGTATAAAAGCATAGCATAGCGCTGAAAAATTAAAATTTGTGATCGCTATCACTTCTGTTTTTCATCTTTTTCTGATGTTTCATAAGGTTACACCGCTGACCGGCAGACTAATTTTGTCGCGCCTCGTCATTAATGTCGAATCGTCAGTCATTCTGCTTAACGCTTTGGCCGTCAGCCCCTGCTATTGCTGGGTTTTCACTTCTGGCACACTTTATGCTTAAACAGCCCGTCACTACGACACATCGTAGTCCGCGATGCGTATCGCGTGACTGCGTCTACAATTCGCGCTATTTCAGCATTTAACAGGTCTGTTATTGATGAAAAAAATCACCAGTGTATGCCCATACTGTGGGGCCGGGTGCAAGCTCAAGCTTGTTGTTGAGAATAACAAAATCATCCGCGCTGAGGCCGCAGAGGGTGTAACGAACCAAAATCAGTTATGCCTGAAAGGCTATTATGGTTGGGACTTTCTTAACGACACTCGCCTTCTGACTCCCCGTCTGACCCGCCCGATGATCCGTTATGAAAAAGGTGGAAAATTCACTCCCGTTAGCTGGGATGAAGCCATTCGCTACACCGCAAAACGCTTAACTGAAATCAAAAATACCTATGGCCCTCGTGCCATCATGACCACCGGATCTTCCCGTGGAACTGGGAATGAGACCAACTACGTGATGCAAAAATTCGCACGTGGCGTGCTCCATACCAACAATGTCGATTGCTGTGCCCGCGTCTGTCACGGCCCTTCCGTGGCCGGGTTACAGGAAACGTTAGGCAATGGCGCCATGAGCAATTCCATCAGCGACATTGAAAACTCAAAATGCCTGCTGATCTTTGGTTATAACTGTGCCGATTCACACCCAATTGTGGCCCGCCGGGTAATTAAAGCTCGCCAGAACGGCGCAAAAATCATTGTCTGCGACCCACGCCGGATTGAAACTGCCCGTATCGCTGACCAACATTTGCAGTTGAAAAACGGTTGCAATATGGCGCTGGTCAACGCGTTTGGCCATGTTCTCATCGAGGAGCAACTCTACGATCGCGAGTATGTACAAAAGCATGCGGAAGGACTGGAAACATACTGGGAAACCGTTAAGGAGTATGCGCCTGAAGACGTTGAACATTTAACCGGTGTTCCCGCACAGCAGGTTCGTCAGGCGATGCGTACATTTGCTGCGGCGCCATCGGCCACCGTGATGTGGGGGATGGGCGTCACCCAGTTTGGTCAGGCCGTTGACGTGGTTCGTGGTTTGTCGAGCCTGGCCTTGCTGACCGGAAATCTGGGACGCCCTAACGTCGGTGTTGGCCCGGTGCGCGGGCAAAATAACGTGCAGGGCGCGTGCGATATGGGGGTGCTGCCTAACCAGTTTCCAGGGTATCAGGACGTAACCGATTTCGCCGTCAGGGAGAAATTTGCCGCCGCATGGGGCATTGACGTTAATCAGATGGATGACAAGGTTGGGACCCGCATCACCGAAGTTCCGCATCTGGCTATCGAAGGCAAAATCAAAGCCTACTACATCATGGGAGAAGATCCGCTGCAAACCGAGGCCGATTTGGGTCTGGTCCGCGAAGGATTTAACGCGCTCGATTTTATCGTCGTGCAGGATATCTTCATGACCAAGACGGCGGAAATGGCCGATGTCCTCCTGCCTGCCACCTCATGGGGTGAACACGGTGGCGTCTTTACCTGCGCCGATCGCGGTTTCCAGCGTTTTGAGAAAGCGATTGAACCCACTGGTGATGTAAAGCGTGACTGGGAGATTATCAGCCTGCTGGCCAGCGAAATGGGCTATCCAATGCAGTATCAAAATAACCAGCAAATCTGGGATGAGATGCGCGAGCTGTGTCCACTGTTCTACGGCGTGACCTATGAGAAAATGGGTGAGATGGGTCATGTTCAGTGGCCATGTCCGGATCTCGATAGTCCTGGTACACCCTACCTTTACGCGCACAGCCAGTTTGATACCGCCAATGGCAAAGGCAAACTGTTTGCCGCACCGTGGCGAGCGCCAGCAGAAGTTCCTGATGAACAATATCCGCTGGTTCTGTGTACCGTGCGTGAAGTTGGGCACTACTCCTGCCGTTCGATGACCGGCAACTGCGCAGCGTTGCAAGCACTGGCAGACGAGCCTGGGTATGTGCAAATCAATACCCATGATGCTGAAAAAATGGGTATTCGTCATCGCGATCTGGTATGGGTCAGCTCGCGCCGCGGTAAGGTTATCAGCCGCGCGGATGTCTCCGAGCGCATCAATGTCGGAACGGTCTATATGACCTATCAATGGTGGATTGGCGCGTGTAACGAGTTAACCCAGGACAATCTCGATCCTATTTCGAAAACGCCGGAAACCAAATATTGCGCCGTAAATATTGAGCACATTACCGATCAGGGGTGGGCAGAAAAATATGCCGCACAAACGTATAGCGATATGAAGTCACGTCTATGTGAGGCTATTGCGTAAGTCACCGCCATCATCGCCTGAGTCTGGCTTTCCAGACTCAGGCCTTATCTCATGACTTCGCCAGCTGTGGTTCACTGAAGCGGATGGATGCAGCTTCCTCCTGCTTATCCCGCCGCATAAAGCCGAGGTTCATCAGAAACAATCCCGCCATAAACGGTAGTTCGTACAGTTCTTCAATCAGATCGCCATACTGAGCATTGTGCAGAAAGATGGGAGCCAGCAGACGATGATGCTCTACCGTATCGGAGATCAAAAATGCACAGGTGGTGATCGCTAACAGCCACAGAGGTAGCGGTTCATTGCGAAAGCGACGGGCAATATCCTGGCGTAAGCGCTTCGAAATCAGCACTGGCAGAATAATCATGGCAATCAATACCACTGAGATAGCCCGGAACAGGAGTTTAGGATGCTCAGGAAAATAATCGCGGCCCCAACTTGTGCTTCGGCCCAGTAATACCAGCCACCACGCTGCCGCCCAAAGCCAAAATTGCTTCTCGCCTTCGGGACGTGATAAGGGCCTGATGTAACTGAGTGTAAATATGGCACCAAACAGCAGCCATAGCGCCTGGCCATTTTCAATCCAGCTGACGACAGTACCGTTAAGTAGCGGGAGATGCCAGTTCGCGGCGAACGGGATCGCCACGATGGCTAATCCGAGAATGATTGTGGGTAATGTAAGTCGGGTATTGAGTTTCATAAGCGCGATGTTCTGTTTTATATCTGGTTCGCGATCATAACCCCTGTGAATGATCAACTATTAGCAATCAATGCGAATCTCTTAAGGTATTCTTAAGGAATCCTTTCTGGATATTTCCCTGTTTCGCCCACAAAAAAAACGCACTGCGCCGTCAAAGCGCAGTGCGGTTTTTAGATTAAAAACTAATATATTCAATCAGTAGCAGTGACTAATGCCTACCACCCGCAGACTTCGTGCTCATTTTCGGTATCGTACGAACGCACGGTATTGACCAGATCTTTGACCACTTCAGCTGCCACATCCGGCACCAGTAATGTCATTGGCGCCTCTGTTTCATAATCAACAGAAACACCGTTGCTGTTATTGGTCACTGTTACGGTATAGGTTGCTTTACCCATGATTTACTCCTTGCCGGTGCGCACGACTTTTCGTTGATTTGCACTCTCCATCAGAACTTCCGGGGCAACGAAAAAATCGATATTAAAGTAAGTGTCGTCGGTCATCACTTCGATGTTATGCCATTTTTCCGGTGGAAAAACGCCAAACTGACCGGCTTCAATAATCATCACCTCTACTGGCTCCGGGCTGTGTTCGTCTGCGTATCCGAGATATTTGACCGCCCCCTGCATAACCGAAAGTCGAGGATAAACCCCGGCTCGGGTCCCTTTATCAAGGTGGCGTTCGAAAATTCCGGCAGGCGCCGTTTCTTTGTTCCAGAATGGCGTAGAGCGTGTATGGATATGATTCTGTGGAATTTGAAGCATTTTTCTTCCCTTTTCCAGTCGACAACCAGCGAGTCATATTGAACCGCTGCTGTATACAGGGTACGCCTCAAAATATACATTTAAAATACCATTTATTGGTTACAACCCTACGATTATAAATGAAAAGCAGAGCGCAATATTAAAGGCCCGCCGCAATCAGCGGGCCGATGGCATCACGATTGAAGCGTGGCCAGACGGGCGGCAAAACCAACGAAAATCAGGCCGATAAGGGAATTCCCCACTTTGGCCAGTTTCTTCTTCGTACGGATATATTGCGTCACAAACGCGCCGGAGAAAATAAGGAAGCTCAAATAGAAAAAGCTCACTATCTCAAGCGTAATAGCCAGAATAAAGAATGACAGCCCTGAATGCGGCGCATTGACATCAATAAACTGCACGAAGAATGACACATAAAACAGAATAGCTTTGGGATTGGTCAGGCTCAGGATTAATGCGCGCTTAAAAATAGCGCCAAACGGGACTTCCTCAGGCGCGGCGTCGCTTGCTTTCGATTTCAGTGTTGCATACAGGATCTTCGCGCCAAGATACAGTAAATAGAAAGCGCCAAGATAACGAACGATATTGAACAAAACGGGCGTTGTTTTAATCAATGCGGCAACACCGGCATAGGCCAAAAACATCAACACGGCATCACCAATAAACACACCGCTGGCGGCGAGATAACCCCCCTTTACTCCCCTACCGACGCTGTTTTTCAGCACAAATATCGTATTTGGCCCCGGTACCAGCACGATAAAAACAGCCCCCACCAGATACGTCCAGTAATTCAGAACTCCATACTCTGCGAACACGTTAACCTCTTCCTGAAAAAACACATGCACTTGCTGCGATACAATATGCTAACGAATGCGACAGGTGATGGAAAGAGCAGGTTATTAATTAAAAAAACCCGCCACTGGTGGCGGGTGTGTACAGAGAAGGTTAGCCCGGATTAATGGTGCAGCATCTCATCCACTACTTCTTCGCCCTTCAGCTGATAAGGGTAGTAGGTAGGCCAGTTTTCCATCTCCTCAAGCAAGGCAGCCTGCGAGGTATTTCCCATAAAGATATGGAAGTGGCTCGATTTACGCGGCGCGATAATATGATCGCTGAATTGCACGTATTTAGGCGCTTTGCTGTCAGCGGCTTTACACTCAAACAGATACCGTACACCTTTCTTGCCTGATTTATAGTGCAAGATTTTATACCCGGCATAATCGTATTTGCACGATGCGACCTGATTACCGGTGTGAAATTCCATCACGCCATCTTCGATGCCGATGGTGTCTACATTGGTTGCATAGCCTGTACGGTAATAAGCTTTAATTTGTTCTGCCGTTTTGCTTTTATCTTTCTCCGCTTTCTTTTTGAAAACCGGATCAAGTTCGCCACTGACCAGATACGGATAGACAGATTGCCACATGCCATCCCAGTCGGACAGCGCCCGGTTCTGCACCTGGTTATCATCAAATACCCCTTCCGACGCCTTTTGTTCTGCTTCACTCATCGGCGCACCATGGGAATGATGACCATGGGCCAAAACCTGCCCACTGACCAAAAGCATCCCCAGAGCGATTGTCAGTTTGTTAAAACGAATAGCCAAAATTTCACCCTCAAATCGTTTGCGAGTGAATTGTTATAATATAACGTAACAGTTTAATCAATAGACATTACTGCACGTTATTGCCTCACGCTTCAATGAGTTTTCTGGAGCAGATCTGATCAAGCAGAGCCTGCTGATGGCTGATAATGAGCATACCTAATGGCCGACGCTGGCACTCTTCAAGCAGCAATACCCAGATATCTTTTTGAATGGAAGGATCGAGCTGGGCGGTAATTTCATCGGCAATAAGAAAACGTGTCCGCGGATCCAGCGCGCGAAGTAAAGCAATTCGCGCCAGTTCACCGCCAGAAAGCTGTCCGGGACGGCGGGTTAACCACTCAGGGTTGATGTGAAGACGGGTAAGCAGTTCAGCATCAGGTCGCCAGGCATCATAAACCGCATCGCCGGTGCTACGCCGCGGGTTAAAGGTTAATTCCGGATGCTGTGGCACCAGTTGCACCGGGCAATACTGGTGCATTGGCAGCGGTTGGTCATCAACCAGAATGTCACCCGAGGTCGGTTTTTGCCAGCCCGCCAGTACGCGTCCCAGCGTTGTTTTGCCGGTTCCGCTGGGTGCACAAACCCCAATGCGTTCTCCGGGGCGCAGAGAGAAGTTCAGATTTTGCCATAGCACCTTTCCTCCCTGACAAATCGTCACTTCACGACAGCACAGCATCGCGCTCTCCAAAAAGTTGATTTCTTTCAGGCAGCGCCCGCCATTGGCGTTGCAGATGCTCGCTTATCTCTCCGCGTAACAGCTGTTCCCGGCTGACGTTATCCGACACCCTTCCCTGATGCAGCGCGACAATGCGGTCCGCGTGGCGAGCGGCCAGCGTAAGGTCGTGCGTTACCCATAAAACGCCAGCCCCTTGCTCACATTGCTCACGTAGCTGTTCAAGCAGTTGATTAGCCAGCGGTGCATCAAGCCAGGCGGTAATTTCATCCGCCAGAATATAGCGAGCCTGGCTCAGCGACGCGTGACAGGCCAGAACACGTTTCGCCATCCCCCCCGAAAGCTGGCGTGGGAAGGCATCTAATACGCGACTTTCTAGTTGGCTACGCTGGAGCAATCGTTCAATTTTTCCGGCATTCCAGGCCTGGCCGGAGAGCTGACTTGCCCTGCGCAGATGCTTTTCAATCGAGAGCAGCGGGTTAAGCGCCTGAACGCCTTGCGGGACATAGCTGAAAGTATTACCACGACATTTGCGAATATCATCACTATCCAGCGTTTTCCCCTCCAGGGTGATGGAGCCGTTGCAACGCAAATTGTCCGGTAAGAGATCAAGCAGACATTGCAGCAACAGGCTTTTACCTTCCCCACTTCCCCCAACTAACGCCACCATCTGACCAGGCGCTACGTCGAAAGAGATATCCTGCAACAGCGAAGACCAGTTTCTCGCGCCGTACCAGCGATAACGCGCCACGTCCAGCGAGACCTGTCTTAAACTCAACATGCGTCACCTCGTAACCATAAACGATGCACTGCCCTTGCGAGCTGATCGAATAACATAACCAGACTGAATAGCATCAGCCCGGGAAACAGCACTAACCACCAGTCGCCATGACTGATAAACCTCAGCGCATCAGCCAGCAACAGGCCCAGCGATGGTTCATGCGGCGCCAGCCCAAAACCGAGGAAGCTCAACGCCGCGCTGTGCAACACCGCGTGGGGAAACATCAGCAAGGTTCCCGTTAACCACTGGGGTAACAATGCCGGGAGATAGTGATGCCGCCAGCAGTAAAAATGTCCGTGTCCCAGACGCCAGGTTAACGTCAGATAGTCACTGTGGGCCACGCGCTGCGCTTCGGCACGCAGGATTAGCGCCAGACGCGGCCAGTGGGTCAACGCAACCGCCATAATCACCCCATTTTTTCCGCCGCCCAGCGTGAAACAGATCAATATGAGCAACAGCAGATGCGGCATTGACAGCATGGCATCGGTAATCAGACGCATTAGTACATCCAGACGCGGATGTATACGTGAAACCGCTGCCATCAGTAATGCGATGAAACCGCTGCACAACGCCGCGCCAATACCAATTTGCAGACTGGTTAACGCGCCCTGAAAGCAACGAATCCACAGATCGCGACCGAGGTTATCGGTGCCAAACCAATACAGCGCATCAGGCGGTAAATGACGGGCAAGCAGATTAACGCTCAATGGGTTATCCAGCGTCGCTGCGCCATACACCGCAATGCATAGCAGGCAGCTAAAAGAGAGCAGAAGACGAATCAGCGTCGGCGTCGGATTATAGAGCATCAGGTCGCTCCAGAGCACGGTTCAACACATGGACAAGCCAGGTAGACAACGAGTTGCCAATGAACACCAGTACGGTACTGAACAACACAATCCCCATCAGTAACGGCAGATCGCCGCGCAATCCGGCATCAATAGTGGCCTGTCCCAGTCCCGGATAAGCAAAAACTTTTTCCGCCAGCAGTGCGCCGCCCAGCAATTCTCCCAGCGAGGCAAACTGCAGGCACAGCGCGGGCGTGATAGCATGGCGCAGAACCTGATGACGCAGCAGCGACCAGCCTTTATCTCCCTGAGAACGCGCAAAACGGACAAAATCGCTTTTCATCACGCTGGCGATACTTTCCCGTGTATGAAGTGTAATTTGGCCAAGTCCCAATAAACTAAGCGCGCAAACGGGCAGCACTAAATGGCGCAGACGCTCAGCCAGCGTGGCCATATCGCCACTGTTGCCCGGCTCCCACGCGCAGCAGACCGGAAATACCGGCCAGCGCACGGCAAATAACGCCAGCAGCAGCATGCCAATCCAGAAGGTCGGCAACGACGAAAGCAGATAGCTGAGTCGACAGATTGCTTTATCCGGCCAGCGATTCAGATAACGACCCGCGACAAATCCCATTGCCGTTCCCAGTATACCGGAGAGCAGCCACGCGCCGCCAAGCAAGGCAAACGAAGTTGCAAAGCGCTCCTTGATTACGCTGGCAACCGGTGCATTAAACAACATTGAGTAGCCGAGATCGCCCTGCAATACACGTATAAACCAGTGACCAAAACGCTCCCATAACGGCTGGTCTAATCCCCAGCGAGCAGCGATACGCGCATATTGTTCCGGCGGCACGTGCAGGAGATCGTTGCCGATATAGGCGCGAATCGGATCGACAGGAGAAAAGCTGAGTAGCATAAAAGTGCCAGCCGCAACCAGCACTAATAACACTATCAGCCGTAGAAAATGGCCTACAACAGACTTCATCAACGGCAGGTCCAGGTCCATTCATCCAGATTATTGAGCAGTGACCAGCTACCGTGGATCTCCGGCGCGCCTTTGCCTAAGTCAATACACGGATTTGCCAGATAAGTGTGCTGAATGTTCAGCAGCCATGCCCAGGCGGCATCGCCCTGCACCCCAGCCCCTTGCTTGCCATCCCACTCCACCTGTTGCCAGAAAGGCAACGCTTTTTGCCAGTCCGGAGCATCAATGGCCTGTTTAAGATGTTGTTCAACGACGGGATTGCTGTAATAGCCTGGATTGTAGTATTCCACGCCCGCGGCCTGATTGCTGTAGTGATGGAAAAGCTCCATCGGATCCAGGCTTCCCCAGCCAAACAGCGTCGGATTCGAATGCATATGCCGCTCAACGGTTTCCCAGCTTCCGGATTGCAGCGAGACCTGAATACCCACGGGCTCCAGCATCGCACGTACGGCCTCGGCTAAATCCCGGCGCGTACTGTCACCGCTGGCGTACCACAGAGTCAGGCGAGCCTCTTTACCGTCTTTCACACGTACGCCATCTTTCCCCACCTTCCAGCCGGCTTCTTCCAGAATCATCCGTGCTTTTTCGCTGTCGCCATCTTTGAACGCAACTGACTGTCCCTGCCATGGCAGGCCCTGAACCGCGCTATACGCCGGAATCGCATGACCTTCCATGACCTGATCGGCAAGTTGTTTACGATCGATGGCGTAGTTGATGGCGCGTCTGATGGCGATATCAGCCGTAATATCGTTACCGATCGGATAACCATTGGCGTCTTTTTTACCCGCTGGAACCATCGGGAACACAATGCCACGATTTTCCACGCTGTCGCGTACCCAAAGCTTCAAATTCTGCTGTTGAGGCGCAACCGCCATCGAAGGCGCGATACGCACGAGTCCCAGTTGACCACTGCGCGCTGCGGCATAAGCGTTATCTTCATCAAGGAAGACAAACACCAGCTTACTGAAATCATTTTTCTTACCGGCATACCAGGGGTTCGCCTCCACGATCAGCTGTTGCCCCGGCTGAAAACTCACCAACCGATAAGGGCCCGCGCCAATCGGATTTTTGGCGAATGTTTTTTCGTCATACCGTTTTTCTGGAACAATACCCAAAGAGCCCAGCACGTTCACAAAGGTGCTCTGCGGGCTGCGCAGCGTAATTTCTACCGTGCGGTTATCTTTTAGGCTGGCATGAGTAAAGTTACCCATGTCGATTTTGCCGCCGCTCTTTGCGGCTTTATTATAGGTGAACACCACATCTTCAGCGGTTAGCGGGGAACCATCGGAGAATTTAAGGTCGGGTTTTAACGTCAACGTCCAAGTTTTGCCGTCAGCGCTGGTTTCAACTTTTTCCGTCAGCAGGTTATCCCAGCTCATATCTGCGTTTTGTTTTAATAATGGTGCATGCAAAAGCAAATAGCTGCCATGACTCCAGCCCAGCATCGGGTCAAATCCTTCCGTTGGCTCAGGTCCAATTGCCAGCTTCAACGTCTGCCCCTCTCTCACATTTTGCGCGGCGAGAAGTGGTGAGGTTAATGCGAGAGTCAATGCGCACGTAAGCAGTGCCAGCTTGCCTTTAATCATTATGTTATCCAGATTTGCGTTATTTTTATGCCGCTCAACGATTCATTGCCGTTAAACGGTCTCCTGGGGAAGGGATTATGGCGGACTGAAATGACGAAAAAAATGACGCGGCGCAGAAAAGTATGACGATTTTCTAAAATTATCATACTTTTTTCTGATACTCCTAATTGAGTACCTTCTGAATCAGAGAAAATAGATTAAATGTTAGCCATTCAATTAATGGCAAATTAATTACAACCTAATGATTACAAATGCTAATTATTGGTCATTTCAGCTATTTACTTAGCTAAAATTAATGACAATTTATGTATATTTATTCAAGAAAAACACCAGAAGTGATAAGTTATGTAAACATATAATGATAATTATTTTTATTATCATTCCCATCAATTATCTTACTTCCTTTGAATTTTTAACAAAGGAAGTTTGACTATGCGCTTAAAACCTATTGCTTCTGTTGTTCTGTCCTGTCTAGGATTTTCCAGTCCCCTGGCCTTCGCTGAAGATGTTATGGTGGTAACCGCTTCCGGTTACGAAAAGAAAATCACCAACGCTGCCGCCAGCGTCTCCGTTATTTCACAGCAAGAGTTACAAACCAATAAATATAATGATTTAGGCGAAGCCCTGCGTTCTGTTGAAGGGGTGGATGTTGAAAGCAGCACCGGTAAAACCGGTGGCCTGGAGAGCAGCATCCGTGGCATGCCCGCCAGTTATACCCTGATCCTGATTGACGGTATTCGTCAAAACGGCAGCAGCGATGTGACGCCAAACGGCTTCTCAGCTATGAATACCAGCTTTATGCCTCCACTGGCAGCAATCGATCATATTGAGGTGATCCGGGGCCCGATGTCGACGCTTTACGGCTCCGACGCAATCGGTGGCGTGGTGAATATCATTACCAAAAAAAGCACCGATAAATGGAGCACCTCCATCAATACCGGCGTTAACCTGCAAGAGAGTAATAAATGGGGTAACAGCACGGTCGCCAACTTCTGGTCAAGCGGCCCGTTAATCGCTGGCGTACTGGATATGCAGGTTCGGGGTAGCACCACCCAACGTCAGGGTTCCAGCGTTACCTCCCTGAGCGATACCTCCTCCACCCGCGTACCTTATCCTACCGAGTCAGAAAACTATAACATCGGCACGCGACTCGACTGGAAAACGAATGAAAGCAATACGCTATGGTTAGATCTCGACTCCGCCAGACAGCGCTATGATAACGATGACGGTCAGTTGGGTAACCTGACGGGGGGTTACGATAAAACGCTGCGCTATGAGCGTAACAAAGTCACCCTCGGCCACGATACCGCCTTAACGTTCGGCACATGGAAATCCTCCCTCGGCTGGAATGAAACTGAGAACAAAGGACGACAACTGGTCTCCTCCGCACTCACGCCAGAGAACGCAGGCCGGGCCGGTGACGCACGTGAACTGAAGAACACTAACGTCATTCTGGACTCAGTACTGCTGACGCCATTAGGTGATTCGCACCTCTTAACCCTCGGCGGGGAATATTGGGATGCGCGGATGAAAGACGGTGTGGTGCTGGCCAATACCGGCGAAACGTTCCATCAAAAAACGTGGGCAGCCTATGTAGAAGATGAATGGCATATTCTCGACTCGTTGGCCTTAACCGCAGGGACACGCTACGAGCATAACGATGTCTTTGGCGGTCATCTCAGCCCACGCGCGTATATGGTATGGGACGTATCCGACGAATGGACGCTCAAAGGCGGCGTGACGACAGGTTATAAAGCGCCATCACTGAGCCAGTTACATAACGGGATCAGCGGCGTCACCGCGCAAGGAACCGTGAATACGGTCGGTAATCCGAACCTAAAACCTGAGGAAAGTATCAGCTATGAAACCGGGCTGTATTACGAGAACGACACCGGGCTGAACGCCAACATTACCGGCTTCTATACCGAATACAAAAATAAAATTGTCTCGTATTCTATCGATGATAATACCAACAGCTATACCAACAGCGGCAAGGCAAGGACCGATGGCGTTGAATTTGCCAGCACCTTCCCTCTGTGGTCGGATGTGCTGACTTTATCCCTCAACTACACCTACACCCAGAGCAAGCAAAAAGATGGTGACAATAAAGGCGCGCCGTTAAGCTACACGCCAAAACATATGGCTAACGCTCGCCTGAACTGGCAGGCAACGGAAGATATGAATGCCTGGCTGAGCGCACGTTATCGCGGTAAAGCCCCACGCTTTACCGAAAATTACAACAACCTCAGCGCAGTACAAAAGGCCGTCTATGACGATAAAGGCGCTGATTTAAAAGCCTGGACCGTTCTCGACATGGGGATGTCTTATAAGCTGACCAAAGATCTGACGCTGAATACGGCGGTCAATAACGTGCTGGATAAAGACTTTAGCGAGGTTAAACTTTATCAGGTGGGGCGTAATAGCACCTACGCAGGAGATTACTATCAGACTGCACAATCCACTACCGGATACGTAAACCCGGGCCGTAACTATTGGGTATCATTAAACTACCAGTTCTGATTTAGTTTTTTCCTACCAGACGGGCTGTCAATGATAGCCCGTCTACCACTGGGTTTCATCAAATGCCCGGCACTGTTCTTTTTGCCAGCCAGCGGGGCTCCAATGTTTTTACCAGAGATAAAGCGGCAAGGAATATTTTCGTCCCCGGCAGAGAAAAAATGGCGGAATGAGAGGTAAAGCAGAACTGGGACAGAATAGTCTGGGCGAGACTTTAATCGATAGCTTTAAATAGCCATTATGTTTTATGAGTCACGGAGCAACGGGTGCCCCGTGACAGTCATTAACTTACTTCAAATACTCTCCGCTGCGCAGCGCTTCAATACGTTTATCCAACGGCGGGTGAGTCATAAACAGCTCACTCAACGACTTGGATTTACCGTTGATGCAGAACGCCATCATGCTGGTCGCTTCCTGCGGCTCATAGCTGGTTTTCAGACGCTGCAGCGCGGCGATCATTTTCTCACGCCCCACCAGTTTTGCTGAACCGGCATCCGCATGGAATTCACGATGACGTGAGAACCACATGGTAATAATGCTCGCCAGAATACCAAACACCAGTTCCAGCACCGTCGCCACTGCGAAGTAGATCAATGGGTTGCCGTTACTGCCCTCACCCTCATCGCGGTTTCCGCCCATAAAGCCAGCGGCAATTTGCGCCAGAATACGTGAGATAAAGATAACGAAGGTGTTCACCACACCCTGAATGAGCGTCATGGTAACCATATCGCCATTAGCAATGTGGCTGATTTCATGCGCGATAACGGCTTCGGCTTCGTCCGGGCTCATGTTTTGCAACAGGCCTGTACTCACAGCCACCAGCGAAGCATCCCGGCGCGCACCGGTAGCAAACGCGTTAATATCTGGCGCATGGTAGATTGCAACCTGCGGCATAGCGATCCCAGCCTGGCGAGCCTGATTCGCTACCGTATTCATCAGCCAGCGTTCTCTTTCATTGCGAGGCTGTTCGATCACTTCCCCACCAACGGATTTTAACGCCATCCATTTGGACATCAGCAGCGAAATGAAGGAACCACCAAAACCAAACAGCAGTGCCATGATCAACAAGCCTTGAACGCTGCTTGACTGAATCCCTGTCAGGCTCAATACCAGCCCGAAAACGACCATCACAGCCAGGTTCGTCAGCAGGAAGAGCGCGATTCGCATCATAATTTTCTTTTAACCTCAATTTAACAAAACGCACTATGCGATTACCCATATCGTATGGGTCTTATGGCTATTTTCAAGCATCCATAGGTGCTAAGTCACCAGAAAGACACAACTTTACATTTTATCGTATCACACTGACGTCTTCATGCGTTTGTTAAAAAAACAGGCACAATTTCTTGTGCCTGTTGGAGGTTATTTACTGGTTGCGGGCTGTTCCGCTGGCTTTTCTTTTTCAAGATGCGCCAGGTCAAGCGCTATTTTTACCGTTTCATCCAGGTAGGGATCTGGTTCCTGGTAATCCTTCGGTAAATCGTCCAGTTTTTTCAGCGGCGGCTTACCTTCTCGCTTAAACCGATCGTTGATACGCGCCAGACGCATTGCGTCATCTTCGTTATTCTCTTTCTCACGCTGAGCGTAATTGAGAGAAGCGATGTTGCGTTTATCCTTCATCGCATTGAAACGCGCAATATCCTTCATGATGTACTGGAACTCAGGATCGTTGGCAATACGTGCATTGTGCTCTTTTAACAATTCAGGTCCGAACGGCGTCAGATTCTCTGATTTGGTGTAGGTCGCAGCATCAATGCTATCCCACGGCAGCGCGTTATCTTCAAACTTCTCACCGGTTTCCGTTTCTTCATTACCTGTCGGCATGATGATGTCCGGCGTAACGCCCTTACGCTGTGTACTGCCACCGTTTACACGGTAGAATTTCTGGATCGTATACTGAACAGAACCCAGCGCCGGCCATTCCGGACGCAGCATCTGATCATAAATACGGTTCAGAGAGCGATACTGCTGTACAGTGCCTTTCCCGAAAGTCGGTTCACCAACGATCAGCGCACGACCATAATCCTGCATTGCCGCAGCAAAAATCTCTGATGCCGAAGCACTGAAGCGATCGACTAACACTACCAGCGGGCCTTTGTAGTACACAACGCCGTCGGTATCGCTGTCTTCACGCACTTTACCGTTATTGTCACGAACCTGAACCACCGGGCCGGAAGGAATGAACAGACCGGAGAGCGAAACGGCTTCGGTCAGCGCGCCGCCACCGTTAGTGCGCAGATCGATAATGATGCTGCTGACGTTCTGTTTTTCCAGCTTCTGCAACTGAACTTTGACATCATCCGTCAGGCCAACATAGAAGCCAGGGATATCCAGTACGCCGACTTTTTCTTTGCCAACGGTTTTCACGGACATTTTCACGGCGCGGTCTTCGAGACGAATACGTTCACGCGTTAACGTGACGGTACGCGTCTTAGTACCTTTACCGGCAGGCAGGATTTCAAGGCGAACTTTGCTGCCTTTGGGTCCTTTGATCAGCGCAACAACGTCATCCAGACGCCAGCCAATCACGTCGACCATTCCCTTACCGGTCTGACCCACGCCGACAATACGGTCGCCAACGCTTATTGCTTTGCTCTTGGCTGCCGGGCCGCCCGCCACCATGGAGTTAATGACGGTGTAGTCATCATCCATTTGCAAAACCGCGCCAATACCTTCCAGAGACAGGCTCATTTCAGTATTGAACTGTTCGGTATTGCGTGGAGAGAGATAATTAGTATGCGGATCGATCTCACGGGCGAAAGCCGTCATCGCCAGAGAGAACACATCTTCGCTGTTGGTCTGCGCCAGACGACGAATCGCAAACTTGTAGCGACGCGTCAGCGTTTCACGAATTTCCGCATCGGTTTTGCCGGTCAGCTTCAGGCTGAGTTCGTCAAATTTAACCTTGCCGTCCCACAGCGCGTTAAGCTCTGCTTCGCTCTTCGGCCATGGCGCTTTGCTCCGGTCGAGGTTAAAGGTGTCGGTACCGGTGAAATCCATTGGACGTGCCAGTACGCTTAAAGCGTACTGATAACGTTCAAATCGGCGTTTTTGCGCCAGATTATAGAGATCGTAAAAGACATCCAGCTTGCCGGTACGCAGTTCATCGCCAAGGACCGTTTTCTTTTTTGCATACTGTTCGATATCGCTCGCCAACAGCACGTTGTGGCTGTAGTCGAGCAGATTCAAATAGCGGTCAAAAATTTTTGCCGAAAACGCCTGATCCAGATCGAACTGGCGATAGTGCGAACGCGTAAAACGCGATGTCACACGTTCACTTACCGTCGCATGCTGGGTTTCTTCCTTTAAAACGGGGATTTGATCGGCACGCGTGATATCTTCCACAGCAAGTGCCTGGCCTGCTAATGCAAGCAGACCAGCTAACGCAGTAAGCCTAAAAAAAGTGTTCATGCCAGGCCTGGCCTCCGTTTCAGAACACCAGGTGTTCTGCGCGTACAATCAAAGACATACCCGAATTCAGCTGTACACGGACGCCATCTTTGGTGATTTCTAATACGGTGGCATCCATCGCATTATTACCTGCTTTCACCTTCAGAGACTGCCCTACCGTCAGTACTGAAATATCAGATACCGGGGTATGCTGTTCTTCACGAGGAGCACGCGGTGCTTTTGCTGCTGGTTTCTCAGCGCGAGGTTTACGCTCAGCGCCTTCTTTACGACGCGGTGCAGGACGCGGCTTACGCTCGCGACGCGGTGCGTCTTCTTTTTCACCGGCAGCAGCGGCTGCTTCGCGTTTTTTCGCCTGTTGCTCTGCACGTTGCGCCTGAACGCGGGCTTTAGCTTCTTCCAGCTGTTTGCGAGCATGTTCAACATGCTGCTCATCCAGCTCACCACAGGGGTTGCCGTCGAGATCAACACGCGTTGCGCCCAATTTAACGCCATACAGATAGCGCCAGCTTGAAGTATAGAGACGTAAGGCAGAGCGGAGCTGCGTCTTGCTGAGGTTCATTTCGCCCTCAACACGCTCTACCAGATCCTGAAAAATGCCAATTTTCAGTGGGCGCGCTTCGCCTTCCGCACTAAAACACTGCGGGAAGCGTTCGGCCAGAAACGCGATGACTTCTTTACTGCTATTCAACTTAGGTTGATTTTCCATGAAATTTCCTGATTACAACGGACGTAGCCAACAAGCGCAGGCATGAACAGGCGACATTATAATGACGTCATCAGTAATTGCTACGTTATCCGTTGATTATCCTGCGACGCGCGCAAAGAATTTTTTGTAATCCGTCGTTGCAAGCACGGTTTCAAGCTGTGCCACCAGCGTTCGCAGCCCCTGTTCATCCTCGTCAGTAAAGCGGCCAAACGCCGTGCTATCGATATCCAGCACGCCGATTATCTGATTTTCGACGGTGATTGGCAGGACGATTTCAGCGTTGCTGGCGGCATCACATGCGATGTGTCCGTCAAAAGCATGAACGTCCTCAATGCGCTGAACCTGGTTCTGCGCTACTGCGGTCCCACACACCCCGCGTCCTACCGGGATCCGCACGCAGGCGATTTTTCCCTGGAAAGGCCCCAACACCAGCGTATCGTTTTCGAGCAGATAAAAACCGGCCCAGTTCACTTCTGCAAGACGTTCGTACAACAACGCGCTGGTATTTGCCAGCGTTGCCAGAAAACTGGTTTCACCTGCCATTAATGCCTGAAAGTCACGGTTCAGATCCGTGTATAGCTCTGTTTTGTTCATTATGTAATCACTTAGTTGTCTTACTTAAAGCTGCAGCCTACTAAAATAAACATTAAATGCGTTAATGCTCAAGATCATTCCCGTCATGAGTTAAGATAACATTACTTCAACAATTTGATTCGCGATACATGGCCTTAACGACACCACGCATCACGCCGACTAAAAAAATAGCCATCAGGTCCATTGGTGATGCACTCCCTCGTGCGCATTACCATCGTTGCCCTGAATGTGACCTAATCTTTAGTTTGCCTAAAATGCGTTCGCATCAAAGTGCATTTTGCCCACGCTGTCAGGCAAAAATTCGTGACGGACGCGACTGGTCATTAACACGACTGGCAGCTATGGCTTTCACCATGCTGCTGCTGATGCCCTTTGCCTGGGGAGAACCGCTCCTGCACATCTATTTATTAGGTGTGCGCATTGACGCCAATGTGCTGCAAGGCATCTGGCAAATGACCCGACAAGGCGACCCACTCACCGCATCCTTCGTACTCTTTTGCGTTGCCGGCGCGCCCATCATTCTCGTGACCTCAATCGCTTATCTGTGGTTTGGCAATATTCTTGGGATGAACCTGCGCCCAGTGCTGCTGATGCTGGAAAGGCTCAAAGAATGGGTGATGCTTGATATCTATCTGGTAGGCATTGGCGTCGCATCAATCAAAGTTCAGGACTATGCTTTTTTGCAACCCGGTGTAGGTCTGTTTGCTTTTATTGCGCTGGTGATCCTCAGTGTTTTGACGCTGTCGCACCTTAACGTTGAGCAGCTTTGGGACCGTTTCTACCCGCAAAGACCAGCCCGTCGGCCCGATGAAAAACTCCGCGTCTGCCTCGGCTGCCACTTTACAGGTTATCCGGACGCCCGAGGTCGCTGCCCTCGCTGTCATATCCCGTTGCGCTGGCGCAGGAATCAAAGTATCCAAAAGTGTTGGGCTGCTCTGCTGGCCTCGATCGTCCTGCTTTTGCCTGCTAATCTGCTGCCCATCTCGGTAATTTATGTCAATGGCGGCCGCCAGGAAGACACGATCCTGTCAGGCATAATGTCCCTGGCGAACAGCAACGTTGGCGTAGCGGCGATTGTTTTTATCGCCAGTATTCTGGTGCCATTCACCAAAGTGATTGTGATGTTTACGTTGCTCATCAGCATCCATTTTAGATGTGAGCAAGGATTGCGTACCCGCATCAAACTGCTGCGTATGGTGACCTGGATTGGTCGCTGGTCGATGCTGGATCTCTTTGTTATCGCTTTAACCATGTCGCTGATTAATCGCGATCAGATACTTGCTTTTACTATGGGGCCAGCTGCGTTTTATTTCGGCGCAGCGGTAATATTGACTATTCTTGCTGTGGAATGGCTGGACAGCCGCTTACTTTGGGATGCACATGAGTCAGGAAACGCCCGCTTCGCAGACTGAAGCGCAGATTAAAACTAAACGCCGTATCTCTCCGTTCTGGCTGCTGCCTTTCATCGCGCTGATGATTGCAGGATGGCTTATCTGGGGAAGCTATGAAGATCGCGGCAATACCGTAACCATTGACTTTATGTCTGCTGACGGCATTGTACCGGGCCGTACTCCCGTTCGTTATCAGGGCGTTGAAGTGGGCACCGTGCAAGATATCAACCTCAGCGAAGATCTACGCAAAATTGAAGTGCGCGTCAGCATCAAATCGACCATGAAAGATGCTCTGCGCAAAGATACCCAGTTCTGGTTGGTCACGCCGAAAGCGTCTCTGGCGGGGGTTTCTGGCCTGGATGCGTTGGTTGGCGGCAACTATATCGGCATGATGCCCGGAACCGGCGAGCCGGAAGATCATTTCGTCGCCCTCGATACGCAGCCCAAATATCGTCTGGATAATGGCGATTTGATGCTGCACCTGCGCGCCCCTGACCTCGGGTCGCTCAATAGCGGTTCGCTGGTTTATTTCCGCAAGATTCCGGTGGGCCGGGTGTATGACTACACCATCAACCCAAATCATCAGGGCGTAACCATCGACGTGCTGATCGAACGTCGCTTTACCAACCTGGTGAAAAAAGGCAGCCGTTTCTGGAACGTGTCCGGTGTGAATGCGGATGTCAGCCTCAGCGGAGCGAAGATCAAGCTGGAGAGTCTGGCGGCGCTGGTCAATGGCGCCATTGCTTTTGATTCGCCCGAAGACTCTAAACCCGCGGTGGCCGATGACACGTTTGGTTTGTATCAGGATCTCGCGCACAGCCAGCGGGGAGTGATCGTCAAGCTTGATTTACCCAGCGGCGATGGACTCAAGGCCGGCTCAACGTCGCTGATGTATCAAGGATTAGAAGTCGGGCAACTGACCAAACTGGATTTAAATCCGGGCGGTAAAGTGACCGGCGAAATGACGGTCGATCCCAGCGTCGTAACGCTGCTGCGCGACAATACGCGGATTGAATTACACAGCCCTAAATTATCGTTAAACGATGCCAATATCAGTTCGCTACTGACTGGCAAAACTTTCGAGCTGGTACCTGGCGAGGGCGAGCCGCGTAACCAGTTTGCGGTTATTCCTGCTGAGAAGTCGTTGTTACACGATCCGGGCGTCATGACGCTTACGCTGACCGCGCCGGAGAGTTACGGTATTGATGCCGGTCAGCCGCTGATTCTCCACGGCGTACAGGTCGGTCAGGTGATTGATCGCACGCTCTCTGGCAAAGGTGTTTCATTTACCGTTGCCATCGAACCACAGCATCGCGCCCTGGTGCAAGGTGACAGTAAGTTTGTGGTCAACAGCCGCGTTGACGTCAAGGTCGGGCTTGATGGCGTGGAATTCCTTGGCGCCAGCGCCAGCGAATGGCTCAGCGGCGGCATTCGTATTTTGCCCGGTACCAAGGGTGAAATGAAAAAAAGCTACCCGTTGTATGCCAACCTGGAAAAAGCGATTGAAAACAGCCTGAGCGATCTGCCAACTACCACGCTCAGCCTGAGCGCCGAAACGCTGCCTGATGTGCAGGCCGGTTCGGTGGTCTTATACCGCAAATTCGAGGTCGGTGAAGTGATTAGCGTTCGCCCACGCGCCGATGCGTTTGATATCGATCTGCATATCAAACCGGAATATCGCAACCTGCTGACCAGCAACAGCGTATTCTGGGCCGAAGGCGGGGCAAAGGTTCAGCTTAACGGTAGCGGATTGACCGTACAGGCATCTCCCCTGTCGCGAGCGCTCAAAGGGGCGATTAGCTTCGATAACCTAAGCGGCGCCAGCGCCAGCCAACGAAAAGGCGACAAGCGTATTCTGTATGCTTCCGAAACCGCTGCACGTGCAGTGGGCGGGCAGATAACCCTGCACGCGTTCGATGCCGGTAAACTCGCGGCGGGCATGCCAATTCGCTACCTGGGGATCGATATCGGCCAGATCCAGACGCTTGAGCTGATCACCGCCCGTAACGAAGTTCAGGCAAAAGCAGTTTTGTATCCGGAATACGTGCAGACTTTTGCCCGTAGCGGTACCCGCTTCTCCGTGATCACACCGCAAATCTCAGCGGCAGGCGTCGAGCATCTGGATACGATCTTACAGCCGTATATTAACGTTGAACCAGGACGCGGTAACCCGCGCCGTGATTTTGAACTGCAGGAAGCCACCATTACCGACTCTCGTTACCTCGATGGTCTGAGTATTGTGGTAGAAGCGCCGGAAGCAGGTTCGCTGAATATCGGTACGCCTGTCCTGTTCAGAGGCATTGAAGTGGGGACCGTCACCGGGCTGACGCTGGGCTCGCTTTCTGACCGCGTGATGGTGGCGATGCGCATTAGCCAGCGCTATCAGCATCTGGTGCGGAACAACTCCGTGTTCTGGCTGGCATCCGGATACAATCTCGACTTTGGTTTGACCGGCGGCGTCGTGAAGACCGGTACCTTCAATCAGTTCATTCGCGGCGGAATCGCCTTCGCTACGCCACCGGGTACGCCGCTGGCCCCGAAAGCGCAGGCAGGTAAACACTTCCTGCTGCTCGAAAGCGAACCAAAAGAGTGGCGTGAATGGGGAACCGCCCTGCCACGTTAATCTCTCCCCTTGTTCCGGCGTACATACTCGCGCCGGAGCACTTATGCTACACTGCGCACCTGTTTTTTTGCCGGTGGTACCAAGTGGCTTATTTTCCCGACGCCTTTCTAAACCAAATGCGTGAAGCAATGCCTTCCACGCTCTCATTTGATGATTTTCTCGCTGCCTGCCAGCGTCCGCTTCGTCGCAGCATCCGCGTCAATACGCTGAAAATCTCCGTTGCCGACTTCCTCACTCTGACAGCACCTTACAACTGGTCGCTCACTCCGATACCCTGGTGCGCTGAAGGTTTCTGGATCGAACGCGATGATGAAAAGTCAGTACCGCTCGGCAGTACCGCGGAACATTTAAGCGGCCTGTTTTATATTCAGGAAGCCAGCTCAATGCTGCCGGTCGCCGCGCTGTTTGCCGATGGTAACACTCCGGATCGCGTGATGGATGTCGCGGCAGCCCCCGGCTCCAAAACCACGCAAATTGCCGCAAAAATGAAAAATCAGGGCGCGATTCTGGCAAATGAGTTTTCCGCCAGTCGCGTCAAAGTCCTGCATGCCAATATCAGCCGATGCGGGATAGCCAATGTCGCGCTAACCCATTTTGACGGGCGGGTATTTGGCGCAGCGTTGCCAGAAGCCTTCGATGCCATTTTGCTGGACGCGCCGTGTTCCGGTGAAGGCGTGGTGCGTAAAGATCCCGATGCGCTAAAAAACTGGTCGCCAGAAAGTAATCTGGAAATTGCCGCAACCCAGCGCGAACTTCTCGACAGCGCCTTTCATGCCTTGCGTCCCGGCGGCACGTTGGTTTACTCGACCTGCACGCTGAACCGTGACGAAAATGAAGACATTATGCAGTGGCTGATTGAGACCTACCCGGACGCCGTCGAGTTTTTACCACTGGGCGATTTATTCCCGCAGGCTGAACGCGCCCTGACCCCGGAAGGATTCCTGCATGTGTTCCCGCAGATCTACGATTGTGAAGGTTTTTTCGTCGCGCGTCTGCGCAAAACTGCCGCGATCCCTGCACTACCGACGCCAAAATACAAAGTCGGTAACTTCCCGTTCACCCCGCTTAAAGGACGTGAATCCGCGCTTGTCACTCAGGCCGCTAACGCCTGTGGATTGCAGTGGGAAGACACTCTGCGCCTGTGGCAGCGTGATAAAGAGATTTGGCTATTCCCAACCGAGATTGAACCCCTGATCGGCAAAGTCCGCTTTTCCCGACTCGGCATCAAACTCGCTGAAACGCACAATAAAGGGTACCGCTGGCAGCATGAAGCCGTCATTGCTCTCGCCAGCACAAATCACAGCCATGCGTTTGAACTGACCCTTGCCGAAGCCGAAGAGTGGTACCGCGGACGAGATGTCTACCCGCAGACCGCACCGACCACCGACGATGTGCTGGTTACGTTCCAGCATCAGCCGATTGGCCTGGCGAAACGTATTGGATCGCGATTAAAGAATAGCTACCCGCGCGATCTTGTCCGGGATGGCAAACTCTTTACAGGATAACGCACGTTTTTACTGGCGCTTTTGCTAACGTTGACTACGCTGAAAAATGGACGGCCTAACTGGTCGTACCACAACCAGCAAATAAACGGAGAGCACGATGATGAAAACCAGTGTGCGCATTGGCGCTTTTGAAATCGACGACGCCGAGTTACATGGCGAATCGCCAGGGGACCGAACGTTAACCATTCCATGTAAATCCGATCCGGATTTATGCATGCAACTTGATGCCTGGGATGCCGACACCAGCGTCCCGGCTCTTCTTAACGGAGAACATTCAGTTCTATTTCGCGAGCACTACGATCGTAAGTCAGATGCCTGGATCATGCGCCTTGCCTGATTCAAAAAGAACCCGTCGCCAGACGGGTTATTTCTTGGTTAATTTCCCTCATCTATCAACATCTTCTACACTACAGGTATGGCTTTACCATTTGAGGATGGAATGTTCACGCTGGTTCTTTTTGTGTGCTACCTGGGTGGCGGTTGTGAAGATATCGTTGTTGATGTCTACAAAACTGAGCAGCAGTGCCTGATATCGATGGACGATCAGCGTATTCGTAACGGCGGATGTTTACCCGCGGATGACTACATCGACAGCTTCTGGCGTCCGGCCCAGGAATACAGCGATTTTTGATTATTGCAGTTGCACCAGCGTCAACTCGCCACCAAACACCGCACCGGTATCAATATAGTGCAGATTCTCGTGATCCAGCCGCTGACGCAAAGGCGTATGGCCAAACCAAAAGTGATCCGCGCCGCGAATGCCGTTGCCTTTATTCATCAGCCTTGTGCGATCCCACAGTACCCGCTGTAAATCGACCTCTTTTTGCCACTGATAATTATCATCAGGGTAATCTGCGTGAGCAATAACGTGTATGCCGTTCTGGCAACGCAGCTCCAGAATCCAGGGTAATTGCCGACACGTTTCAAGAGCGGTTGTCGCCGCTGGCTGCTCCGCCTGCGCAAACCACGAACCGCCATTCATAAACCACAGGAATTGCTCCCCGGTTGCCAGCGCGTCCAGCCCCATCTGTTCATGATTCCCTCTGACCGCGATAATCCAGCGTTTACGCAGTAGTTTCAGGCAACGCAAACTGTCAGGTCCGCGGTCGATAACATCCCCCACTGAAACCAGCAGGTCCTGCCACGGATCAAAATGACACAGGCGCAATTTCGCCATCAATAATGAGAAGCAACCGTGGATATCCCCGACCACCCAAACATGTCGCCAGCGCGTCGCTTCCACTCTTTGATAAGCATTGTCAGGCAGTCCCATTTGACCTCCTGTACACAAATATTGCCCTGTTCTAAATTAAACCATAGCAGTAAAAAACAGAGCGACCGAATCATACATCACGGTCCTACGCTATCCGCGCGTCGACGAGGTACTAACGCAACAGCTTCCAGTTCTGCTTCCAGTTCAGCTACTATAGATTGCAGGTCATAAGTGGGTGCATTACGCGCACGAGCTCTTTCTTCTCTTTTCTGTTTACAACACAATTCCTGATAGAAATCATTAACCGCAGGGATATCCCCGGTAATTTTTATCACATCATGTTCATGATAAAACAGAAACGGCGGCCCGCCTTTGGTATCAAATGCAACGGCCTTAAGCGGCGTGAGCTCCATCGCCTCAATAAAACCTTTGTCACAAGTCAATATTCCAGGGAAAAAATATCGCTCATCATTTCCTGTATTGAAGGTAAGTGCTTGCTCTAAATACCGACAATGAGTCAGATCCCAGGCCATACCATGTAATGCCGACCACATATTTTTCGACTTTTTATGTATTTTGTTAAAAAACCTAAATTCTGTCCCTCGTATAAAAAACTCACTCGCTAGAATTAACTCTCTTGTTGCCAAAAAGCATACTTTGGTGTGAGCAAAACTTAATAGTTCGATCAATTTATTTTTGAGCGTTCTGGCAGGCGATTTGATTTGGATGATACTCATCATAAGAACATAAGCGTAAATACTATCGTGCCTGTCTCTTAAGGCACGCCTGAACTCAGAGTCTTTGTTTTTGGTGAGCAGTGAGCTAAAATGTCTGTCGGTATTAAGAAAAAGCTCACCTTGCGATATTTTTGAGGTCAATACTCCGCTGGTTCCTGAATTAACGAGATCAACATCTTTTATAAATTCGTAACCCATCAACTTATCGAATATTTTATGGTGATTCTCTTTCTCATCCAGATTTTTAAGGTTCTCCAGCTCATATAACACAGAGTCTACCTGCGTATTCTGATGAGAAATAAATTTAAATATTTCTTCGATGTCATCATCCAGACCAGAAACTTTACCATTGATATATGGTCTGAGATAACTTAATGCCTGGCTATCAAGAGATATTGAGTAATCTATTTTAAATGTGGAGTGTCCTTTATCGCTGAACATTTCCTCTATGGTTTGAGGATCCATAACGAAAACATTTTCATCATTGAATAAAGAGCGTATAGACGCCCCATGCTTGAATTTCTTGTTAGTTTGAAACCCTGGATATGGCCCTTTAGGCGATGAAAAGACAAATTTATACTCTGGGATTAATAGATAGAAACTGGTGTATAGTTTTAATGCTGCAGAGAGATCTTCAGCATTACCAATCTCCATCACGAGTCTTTCTTTTAACTTTTCCATTTCTTATATCTCGTTATTGAGAAACTAAGTCCATGTATCAGGGGCCAGAACGGCATCAATTGATGGATAATTATACCGCTATTGATACAAGTGAGTCTAAACCTCTGGGCACTAGTGACAACTGAAATGCTGGCACATAAGCCGGCTATACGCCTGGAGATCAGGAAAAAATGGGCATCACGATCTGATCTTTTTCTGCGCAAATGAAGTGTAAATGTTAAAAGCAGTGTGGTATAACGAAGAAATCCCGAATTGTGATATGCGGACAAATTTCGGAAACTTTCGGACATGATGTCCTAAGTGATTGAAATAAAATCCACATAAAAAGAGACCGAATACGATTCCTGTATTCGGTCCAGGGAAATGGCTCTTGGGAGAGAGCCGTGCGCTAAAAGTTGGCATTAATGCAGGCTAAGTTACCCTGCCATTTAAGAATAGATGACAGCGCCAGGTTTTCCAGTCCGCGACTAAAGAGGCCTGAAAAAAAGGACGATTGTCACACATCCAAACGTAAAAACCGCAAGTTCTCCTGAGAGAGCCTTGCGGTTTTTTATTGGAAATCAGAACGCTACATCTGACAATTAGCAGAGCTTTTCTGCACGCTCCACAAACGGTGCGAGGCTCATTTTTTCGCCCGGTTTCGCCGGGTCGTCAATCTGGATAATCTCGATTGGCTTCGCCGTAGTTTTCCCGCTCTCTACCTGCTGTCTGGCAACATCATTCAATGGGTATTGCACCAGCGTACTGGGATTGATGACATACAGCGCGTTACCCGGACGGCAGGTCAGCATCACCTCTTCCCGATTAAACGCCCACTTATCTTTGCCAACCTCAAAACGGCTGACGGTGATGACCTGTGGCGCAGCCAGCGCGGCCCCTGAACTTGCCAGTAGTAATAACGAGATAATGATTTTTTTCATGCGTTTCGCCAATCCATCAATCAGAAAGGTTCGAGGGTTGCAAACAGGCTGACAATCGCCAGCACAACGGCCCCAATTCCCCATTCCAGCTTAGTCATCCAAACAAAATAGAGTGTCATACTGCGGTTATCCTGCCGCATGCGTGGTACCAGAACATACCGATTCACCAGCGCAATCGCCACCATTAGCATCACCAGAGCACCTTTTAACAAAAGCAGTTGCCCGTAAGCCATGTGCCAGGGAACAGAAAAACCGACAATAAACAGCGCATTCATGATACCGGTAAGTAAAACTCCGATAACGAAAAGATGCCCGTAGCGGGAGAAACGCATCATAGTATTGATGGCCTGTTCCCGCCAGCGGCCTTGCGCCATTTGCATACAGTAAAGTACGGGCAGCAAACCACCGAACCAGGCGGCAGCGCATACCAAATGCAAGGCGTGGTTAACCTGCTGGATTGCCCCTGCGATACCGCTATGCAGCGTCGCGTGTCCGACGCCAGCCAGCAAAATAAACTGCGCAATCGTCAGCATTAACAGCAGTCGCGGCATGCTGCGCGGTACTATAATTACCACCACCAGCGTGACCAGTGCGAGGATAATCTGCCATAACCACACGCCGCCAAACTGCGTTTGCAACACGGCGCCCCATATGTCACTAGAAATAACATCCCGCCAGCCTGAGCCCATTAAACCACCCTGGATCGCCAGCATCAGCGTCGCGCTAATAAAGCTCCACGCTGCGGCATGTCGTTGTAGACGCAAAAAACGACGCATCATTAAACGACGAACCGATACGGGAGCCAGCCATGCGCCGTAGAGCGCACAGCCAAACACCAGCATCAACGTGGTAAAATGGATAAACCGTAGTGCAACCCAGGTAAATTCCAGCATCGGTTATTTCACGCTAAAGGTATATTGCCCCTTTGTCTTATGACCATCCACGGAGACGACGTGCCAGTCGACAGTATATTTTCCGGCCTCAAGCGTTTGAGCAAGCGGAATAATCAGTTGTGTTTTGTCCTGTTCACTGCGCGATGCCTTACCCGTTTTGATCTGTTCTTTGTTTGGGCCTGTCAGCGTTGCGCCGCTGAATCCCGGCTCGACACCTTCAGAGAAATTCAGCGTCAACGCCTGAGGAGATACCGCAACATCGGCATTAGCCGCCGGGCTTTGTTTTGTCAGGTGAGCATGAGCCAGGGCGGCGGGAGTTGCCAGAACGCTGGCGAGTACGATGAGAGCGTTGCGAAGCATAGATGCAGATGAAGCCATTTCAACTATTCCTTTTTGTTATGTCTAATCTATAGAGAATAACCTTCTACAATGATCGAGTCGAGAATCATCATTTCGGTCTTGCCATTAATGCACACTCTTAGTAACTTTGCGCGCCGAAAGACAGAGAAAAGGAGAAGCCCATGAACATCAATCTGGCCAAACTTGAGCAAGCTGAAATGGATAAGGTCAATGTTGACCTGGCCGCGGCGGGTGTCGCATTTAAGGAGCGATACAACATGCCGGTTGTTGCCGAAGTCGTTGAGCGTGAACAGCCCGAACATTTACGCGACTGGTTTCGGGAAAGACTGATCGCGCACCGTCTGGCATCCGTTTCCCTTTCACGTTTACCCTACGAGCCTAAAGTTAAATAAAACTTATATTACGTTACGATTCCTTACATGATGCCTGCTACAGTATAAGTATATTCTTAATCTATACTTTAAAGATGGTTGTAGACACTATGAAAAGGAAATCATTATGTCACACTGGAAAATCGCAGCAGCACAGTACGAACCTCTTCAAACCTCAGTTACCGAACATGTCGCACATCACCTGCAATTCATTCAGGCAGCCGCTCAATGCCAATGTGAATTGCTGGTTTTCCCCTCCCTTTCCCTGTTGGGTTGTGTTGATGAGAATGACGCGCTCCCTGCCCCACCCGATGAAGCGTTGTTAGAACCTCTCGCTCATGCAGCCGTGACTTATCGCATGACGATTATTGCGGGGCTATCGGTAGAACATAACAATCGGTTCGTAAAAGGTATCGCGCTTTTCTCTCCCTGGATGACCTCCCCCTTAACGTTTCATCAGAGCCACGGAGCCTGTATCGCCAGACAGCAAAATGCCATCAGCGTTGTGGATAGCCAGCCGGAAGGTATCGATATCGACCCGGCGTACTCGCTATTCACCAGCAGTCAGTCTGTCAGTGAGCCCGAATTGCTCTCCTCCACATCTCGTCTACAGAGTTTCTCGCATAAATTTGCCATCGCGGTATTAATGGCCAATGCGCGTGGCAGCAGCGCGTTATGGGATGAGCAAGGTCGATTGATTGTTCGCGCAGACAGCGGTTCCTTACTCTTAACCGGTCAACGCACGCCACGGGGTTGGCAAGGTGATATCATTCCTTTACGCTAATCGTTTTGGGTCAGGAGCATGGCATGTTGCGCATAATAGATACAGAAACCTGTGGTCTGCAGGGAGGCATTGTTGAGATTGCTTCTGTCGATGTGGTTGACGGAAAAATAGTCAATCCCATGAGCCACCTGGTGCGTCCTGACCGCCCCATCAGCCCTCAGGCGATGGCAATTCATCGCATTACGGAAGCGATGGTGGCCGATAAGCCGTGGATTGAAGATGTCATCCCACAATATTACGGCAGCGAATGGTACGTGGCGCACAATGCAAGTTTTGATCGCCGCGTATTACCCGACATGCCCGGGGAGTGGATTTGCACCATGAAACTCTCCCGTCGTTTGTGGCCAGGAATCAAATACAGCAACATGGCGCTGTATAAATCGCGCAAGCTGAGCGTGCAGACGCCAGCTGGCCTGCATCATCACCGTGCCCTGTACGACTGCTACATCACCGCGGCACTGCTGATCGACATCATACAGACGTCAGGCTGGTCAGCAGAACAGATGGTCGATATTACCGGCCGTCCTGCGTTACTCACTACTTTCACTTTCGGCAAGTATCGCGGAAAACCTGTATCCGAAGTGGCTGAACGCGATCCGGGCTATCTGCGCTGGTTATTTAATAACCTCGACAGTATGAGCCCGGAGCTGCGCTTAACGCTAAAGCACTATCTGGATAACGCCTGAGCAGATGCCTGCCCAGGCAGTGTCCCCTGCGCCAGTCCGATCAAAAACGCGTATTCCAGGGCCACGCCTTCGTATGATTTAAAACGCCCGGATTTTCCGCCATGCCCGGAATCCATATCCGTGCAGAGTAACAGCAGACGATCGTCCGTTTTCAGCTCGCGCAGTTTTGCCACCCATTTTGCCGGTTCCCAGTATTGCACCTGGGAGTCGTGTAATCCCGTCGTAACCAGCAGATGAGGATAATCCTGCGCTGTAACATTGTCATACGGGCTGTAGCTTTTCATGTAGGTGTAATACTCTTCGTCCTGCGGATTCCCCCACTCTTCAAACTCACCGGTCGTCAGGGGAATGGACTCATCCAGCATCGTGGTCACCACATCGACAAAAGGCACCTGCGCAATGACGCCATGGAAGAGTTCCGGGCGCTCATTAATGGCAACACCCATTAACATTCCTCCGGCGCTCCCCCCCATGCCATAACACAGCGAAGGCGCGCCATAACCCATTTTTAGCAGCGCGTCGCAGACGTCGAGGTAGTCATTGAAGGTATTTTTCTTGAGCAGAAACTTACCGTCTTCGTACCACTGCTGTCCTAACTCGCCGCCGCCACGCACATGAGCAATGGCATAAACAAAGCCGCGATCCAGTAAGCTCAAGCGGCTGCTGCTGAAATCGGCGTCCATGCTGGCGCCATACGAGCCATAGCCGTAGACCAGTAACGGGTTTTTCCCTTTCAGGAAATACTTTTGATGGTAAACCAGCGAAACCGGAACCTCGGTGCCATCACGCGCGGTGATCCAGACGTGTTCGCTACGGTAGTTCGCCGCATCAAATCCTGGGACCTCCGTCTGTTTGAGTACGCGACGCTCTCCGGTGTCCATATCCAGTTCAAACAGCGTATCCGGTGTGGTCATGGAGGAATAGCCATAACGCAAACGCGATGTCTCCGGCTCTGGATTATAGGCTAGCCATGTCACATACGCCGGATCATCAAAAGCGATGCCGACCACTTCGCGCGTTTTACGATTAATCTGTCGCAGGCTGGTTAAGCCCCGCTGACGCTCTTCCACCACCAGCCAGTCTGTGAACAGCGTAAAGCCCTCCAACATGACGCTGTCGCGCGGCGGGATCAGCGTCTCCCAGGCTTGTTCATCACGCACACGGGTACGGTACAGGCCGAAATTTTTACCCTGCCGGTTGGAACGCAGATAAAACGTATGCTGATAGTGATCGAGACTGTACTCGTGATCTTTGCGTCGCGCTAAAAAGACTAACGGCTCGGCATCCGCCAGTTCTGCGTCAAGCAGCAAAACCTCACTGGTGGTCGCGCTGGCGATATGAATAACCACATAATGTAACGAGGTCGTTTTATGCAGACTGACATAAAACATGTCATCGGCTTCTTCATACACTAGCTCATCCAGTGATGACGGCGAGCCGACGGTATGCCGCCACACTTGATACGGGAGCAGCGTCGTTGCGTGTTTGCGCACGTAATAGAAGGTTTGCGAGTCATTCGCCCAGACCAGATCCGCTTCAACGTTTTCCAGCACTTCCGGATACCAGTTACCGCTTTGCAGATTGCGAAAACGCACGCCATATTGCCGACGAGAGAGATAATCTTCGGCCAACGCCATGATGGTGTTATCCGGAGATATCGCCAGTCCCCCCAGCGTATAAAACTCACTGTGGGCCGCGCGCTGGTTACCATCCAGCAAGGTGTCCCATTCATCCCACTCTTCACTGAAGGCAGACTGACGCTGATAAATGGCATATTCGCACCCGGGTTCATAAATATGCCGGTAGCGATAACCATTCTTCACATAGGGGGCGGAAGCATCCTGAGGCGGGATACGGTCGATAATCTCTTTCAGGACGCGATCCTGCAATGCCTGCTGCGAGGCCATAATCTGGCGGCCATACGCATTTTCTTGTTGCAGATAATCCAGCACTTCTGGCTGCGAGCGGATGTCATCTCGCAGCCAGTAATAATTATCAACGCGGGTATCGCCATGATTCGTCATGGCGTGGGGGATACGAGAAGCTTTTGGTAGCATGTCATTGTTCTTTTGCTTAAACATCCTATAAGGGTGGCAAAAGACAGCAATGATGCAAGCGAAACATGCGCCTTAACGGTAAGTAATTAACCTGGTAAAGCCTGTTTTTGTTCCTTGAGATCCTGTTCAATGCCTTCACGAACATCCTGCGGGATCTTCAACGCATCGCCCAGCGCGTTCAGATAGCTACGCTCCATAAAGTGGTCGATATCAATCGCTGCACAGCTCAGGAAGTAAATTTCCAGCGCCTCTTCTTCGTTGCGGATCCCTTGTGCCAGGCGCTGAGGATCTAACGGTTGTTCAATGGCGCGTTCGATCAGAACACGGCCCTGCTCTTCCACGCCTGCTTCACGGAGCTGCTGCTCAATGGCGGTACGTTCTTTGGCATCAATATGACCATCGCTTTTCGCCGCAAAAACCAGCGCCAGGATCAGTCGTTCGGTTCGCTCATCCAGCGGCGAGCTTTGTGCACCGAACTGCGGCTCACCCTGATGCGCCGCGCGAACCTTATCCTTGTATTTGTTCCATAACACGGTACCGGCAACCGCACCGCCGCCCACCAGAAGCGCGCTGGTGCCGTATTTACTCAGTAATTTCCGTGAAGATTTGTTGGCAACCAGTAATCCTGCCAGACCGCCTAACGCGCCGGGAACCAGAAGTTTACTCAGCCCTTGCTCACCAGAAGATGACGCGGAAGATCCTTTTTGCCCAAGAAGAGATTGAAGTTGATTCAGCCAGTTAGCCATGTTGCCCTCAAGTACAGACGAATAATCATCAAAGCGTACCCGAGGGGATGTCAGGAAGTGTTCAGGTCATCAAAAGAAGTGCAAATACCTTCTACCTTCGTTACTGCGACTGATACTCCGCCGTTCCGGCTTTGCAGTCGACTTTTACCTGGTAGTGAATATCCGCGCTTTTACCGCGAACCGTGAGGGGAACTGACCATTTCCCATCTTTACCCGTAATATCGGGCGTATTGACCCAGGCGACAGGATCGGCTTGCCCGACGCGTTTTTGATCGTCAGCCCAGCGCGCAATGCGATTTTGCTGATAATCACGTTTCACGCTCGCCGCGATACCGTCAGCATTCAGTCCTTCGCACTTGGGGAACTGAACTTTCTTGCTTTCCATATTTGCCGCAAATACAGATACGCTGGCAGATAACAACAGCAGGCTCAACAACGCTCTTTTTTTATACATTCTTTTCTCCTTAATCTCCCCTTCGTCCTTCAGGTTGCCTGTTGCAACGTGAAAAGACGTCAGGGATTGCACAATGATTCAGGGAAAAGCATGGTACAAAACGTCAGGAGCGCAAGTCGTTTCAGGCAGCCTGAGTATCATCCTCAGCGTGCGCATCGTTTTCGACCGCCTGCGGAGAGGGCAGCTTGCCGTTTTTCAGAATGGCGCTCAGCACATCTTTCTGCTCAGCCAGCCACAGGGAAAGCGCTTCGCGCTGCTCGTCTTCGAGCGCTACCGGCGATTGCTCCAGCCATGTGTCGAGCAAATCTGCTGTATCAAGCATTTTGTCATACGCATCGGCTTCCTTTTTGCTGGTAAACGACATTTTTTCCTCACCTTCCCGAATGACTACGTATTTAACTTCAACCGCCATTTTTGCAGCCTCTTAAATCACCTGTATTTATGTACAGTATATTCTTTTTGCACCTTGAAATCAACCTGGTAATAAAGACAGACGCAAACGTTTTCGTATATACTGCGCCCAGATAAAACAGGGGATTAATTTATGACGTTATTAGGCACAGCGCTGCGTCCCGCAGCAACGCGAGTGATGTTATTAGGTTCAGGTGAACTGGGTAAAGAGGTGGCGATTGAATGCCAACGCCTGGGTGTGGAAGTCATTGCCGTGGATCGTTACCCCGACGCGCCAGCCATGCACGTTGCCCATCGCTCATACGTAATCAACATGCTGGAGGGCGATGCTTTACGCCAGCTCGTCGAGCGTGAAAAACCACATTATATCGTGCCGGAAATAGAGGCGATTGCCACGGATATGCTGGTAAAACTGGAACAAGACGGTCACAACATCGTGCCGTGCGCCCGAGCGACGCAGTTGACCATGAACCGCGAAGGAATCCGTCGTCTCGCCGCCGAAGAATTATCTCTACCGACCTCTTCTTACCGCTTTGCTGACAGCGAAGCCCGCTTTCGCGAGGCCGTCGCCGAAATCGGCTATCCCTGCATCGTGAAGCCGGTAATGAGTTCCTCCGGTAAGGGACAGAGCTTTATTCGTTCCGCCGATCGACTCACTGAAGCCTGGAATTATGCTCAACAAGGCGGCCGAGCAGGTGCCGGACGCGTTATCGTCGAAGGCGTAGTGAATTTTGATTTTGAAATCACCCTGCTTACCGTCAGCGCCGTTGATGGCGTACATTTCTGCGCACCGGTAGGACATCGTCAGGAAGATGGCGATTATCGCGAATCCTGGCAGCCGCAGCAGATGAGTGACCTGGCGCTGGCTCGAGCGCAGGAGATTGCCCGTAAGGTGGTGCTGGCGCTGGGCGGCCACGGTCTGTTTGGGGTAGAGCTATTTGTCTGCGGTGATGAGGTCATTTTCAGCGAAGTTTCCCCTCGCCCTCACGACACGGGTATGGTGACCTTGATTTCGCAGGATCTGTCTGAGTTTGCCCTGCATGTACGCGCATTTCTCGGTCTGCCGGTTGGCGCAATCCGTCAGTATGGGCCTTCTGCTTCCGCCGTTATTCTGCCGCAGCTTACCAGCCAGAATGTCACGTTTGATAACGTACAGGCCGCTGTGGGCACAGGTATGCAAGTCAGATTCTTCGGCAAGCCGGACATCGACGGGAGCCGTCGTATGGGCGTTGTGCTGGCCACAGCGCAGAGTATTGAAGACGCGGTGACACGCGCGAAAGACGCGGCGGCACAGGTGAAAGTCGCAGGATAAAAAACGGGCCAGATGGCCCGTTTCAGACTCGCAGGCTCGGTAATGATTACCGGGCATTTTGCGTTATTACAGCTTCGCGCCTTCTACTGCTTCACGAGCCAGCTTGGTAATGCGTGTGTAATCGCCAGCTTCCAGGGCATCTGCCGGAACCAGCCAGGAACCACCGATGCACAGCACGCTTTTCAGTGCCAGGTAATCACGGTAGTTCGCTGGAGAGATACCGCCGGTTGGGCAGAAACGGACCTGAGAGAACGGACCCGCAATTGCCTGCAGCGCTTTAGTACCGCCGTTGGCTTCCGCCGGGAAGAATTTGAACTCTTTCAAACCGTAGTCCATACCCAGCATCAGTTCAGACACGGTGCTGATGCCTGGGATCAGCGGAATAGTGCCTTCAGTTGCAGCTTTCAGCAGCGGCTCGGTCAGGCCCGGGCTGATAGCAAACTGCGCACCCGCTTCAGTGACTTCAGCCAGCTGTTGTGGATTCAGTACGGTACCCGCACCCACGATAGCGTCGGGAACTTCTTTTGCGATCGCGCGAATGGCATCCATCGCACATGCGGTACGTAAGGTCACTTCCAGAACGCGCACGCCCCCTGCAACCAGCGCTTTTGCCATTGGCACCGCGTGTTCCAGTTTATTAACCACGATAACCGGTACAACCGGGCCCGTGGTCAGGATTGCTTCTGCACTTGTCTTCCAGTTTTTCATCAGAGTTTTCTCTCGCCTGATTACAAAATAAGTCTTAAAAAGTGATACAGGTTGCGCCCTGCTCCGCACCGGACAGCTTTTCACGCAACGCGCTGAACATTTCACGTCCCGTACCCACGCGCGATGCGCTGAGATCAGGAATGTGTGGCTGACGGGAGGCAAGTTCCTCTTCATCCACCAGCAGCGTCAATTCACCTGTCTGTCCATTCACACGAATGATGTCGCCATCGCGTACTTTTGCCAGCAGCCCGCCATCATAGGCTTCCGGGGTTACATGGATTGCTGAAGGCACTTTACCTGAAGCACCTGAAAGTCGTCCATCGGTAACTAACGCAATTTTGAAACAACGGTCCAATAATACACCAAGTGGCGGCATGAGTTTATGTAATTCTGGCATTCCGTTCGCTTTTGGTCCCTGATGGCGTACAACCACCACGCAATCCCGGTCAAGCAGACCGGCATCGAAAGCGGGTAACACATCATGCTGACTTTCAAAGACGACTGCCGGTGCTTCAATAATCTGGTTTTCTACCGGTACCGCCGACGTTTTCATCACCGCACGCCCGAGGTTACCGCTCAGCACTTTGGTGCCGCCGTGGTGGGAGAATGGTTGGTCAAAGGTGGCGATCACGTTGCTGTCCAGAGACTTCACCGCCCCTTCGCGCCAGTCCAGTTCCCCCTCGTTGAGCCACGGTTCCATGGTGTAGCGGGATAAACCGAATCCGGCAACGGTGTTCACATCTTCATGTAGCAGACCCGCATTAAGCAGTTCACGCATTAACACCGGCACGCCACCCGCCGCCTGGAAGTGGTTAATATCTGCCGGACCATTCGGGTACAGACGCGCCATCAGCGGCACGATATCGGACAGATCGGAGAAATCATCCCAGTTAATCAGAATCCCGGCCGCACGCGCCATAGCCACCAGGTGCATCGTATGGTTGGTAGAGCCCCCGGTCGCCAGCAGCGCCACAATACCGTTCACTACCACTTTTTCATCGATCATTTTACCGATCGGCATCCATTCATTGCCATTGCCGGTCAGGCGTGTTACCTGACGGGCTGCAGCCGCGGTCAGCGCTTCACGCAGCGGCGCATCAGGATGTACAAATGAGGAGCCAGGCAGTTGCATACCCATAAACTCCACTACCATCTGGTTAGTGTTCGCCGTGCCGTAGAACGTACAGGTACCCGGAGCGTGATAAGACGCCGCCTCGGATTCAAGAAGCGCCATGCGATCGACTTTACCTTCAGCATACAGCTGACGGATACGCACTTTTTCTTTGTTCGCCAGACCGCTCGCCATCGGACCGGAAGGAATAAAGATTGACGGCAGATGACCAAATGACAGCGCAGCCATTACCAGGCCCGGGACAATTTTGTCGCACACGCCGAGGAACAACGCGCCGTCGAACATGTTGTGGGAAAGGCCCACTGCAGCAGACATCGCAATCACTTCACGACTGAGCAGAGAAAGCTCCATCCCATCTTGTCCCTGGGTCACACCGTCGCACATTGCAGGTACACCGCCAGCAACCTGGCCTACTGCATTGGCTTCATGCAGTGCTTTACGAATGATGGCCGGATAGTGTTCATACGGCTGATGCGCGGAAAGCATGTCGTTATAGGAGGTAATGATCGCGATATTGTTACGCAGCATGCTTTTCAGCGAGGCCTTATCGTCCGGCTGACACGCAGCAAAACCATGCGCCAGGTTACCGCATGCCAGTTGCGAGCGATGAACGGTAGTTGATTTCGCTTGTTCAATACGGGCGAGGTAGGCGGAACGTGTGTCACGAGAACGTTCGACGATACGTTGTGTTACGCGTAACAAATTCGGATTCATAGAGGCTCCTAAAATTTATCTGTCAGAGCGTTGGATCAACAATGTGTTTCAGTTGGGTAAAAATAGCTGAATCGCTTGTTGGCCGTAGCTCAGGGGCAAAATCGTTTCAGGCAGTGTAATAAAAAAAGCCCCGCGGGTGAATCCACGCGGAGCTTAAAAGTGCAAAAATTATTCTACAATCTGTGTTAGATCATGTTACCGGTAAAATAACACCTATGGGCTAGATGATATTTTACTCGAATTCGTTCCAGGAACGACCATCTCGGGTAATCATCGCCACAGAAGCAACCGGGCCCCAGGTCCCTGCCTGATACGGCTTCGGCGCGTCGTTGTCCATCGCCCAGGCTTCGGTAATTGAGTCGACCCACTTCCATGCTTCCTCAACTTCATCACGACGCACAAACAGCGCCTGAATTCCGCGCATTGTTTCGAGCAGCAGGCGCTCATAGGCGTCGGCAAGGTGCGTCTGATTGAAGGTTTCGGAATAGCTCAGATCAAGCTTGGTAATTTGCAGATTATGCTTGTGATCCAGACCCGGCACTTTGTTCAGTACCTGGATATCGACACCTTCATCAGGCTGCAAACGGATGGTCAACTTGTTCTGCGGCAGATCCTGCCAGGATTCTCTGAACAGATTCAGCTCAGGCGTTTTGAAGTAAACCACCACTTCAGAGCACTTCGTCGGTAAACGTTTACCGGTACGCAGGTAGAACGGAACTCCCGCCCAGCGCCAGTTATCGATATCCACACGGATCGCCACAAACGTTTCCGTGTTGCTGCTCTTGTTCGCGCCTTCTTCTTCCAGATACCCCGGCACTTTTTTGCCCTGGGCAAAACCCGCGGTGTACTGACCGCGAACCGTTTTTTCACGTACGTTCGAACGATCGATACGACGCAGCGATTTCAGTACCTTCACTTTTTCATCACGAATGCTGTCGGCGCTCAGATCGGACGGCGGAGACATCGCAATCATGCACAGGATCTGCAGCAGGTGGTTCTGAATCATGTCGCGCATTTGACCTGCCTGGTCAAAATAGCCCCAGCGGCCTTCAATACCCACTTCTTCCGCCACGGTAATTTCTACGTGATCGATAGTGCGGTTATCCCAGTTGTTCACAAACAGGGAGTTGGCAAAACGCAGTGCCAGCAGGTTCAGGACCGTCTCTTTGCCAAGATAGTGGTCGATACGATAAACCTGACACTCTTCGAAATACTCGCCGACCTGATCGTTGATTTCACGGGATGTTGCCAGCGATGTACCCAGCGGTTTTTCCATCACAACACGGGCTGGTTTAGCATTCAGCTTTGCTTCACCCAAGCCTTTGCAGATCGCGCCAAAGGTGCTTGGCGGCATCGCGAAATAGTTAATGGTGGTACGTGATTTTTGATCCAGCATTTCGCCCAGACGGCTAAACGCGGCGGTGTCATTGACGTCCAGATTACAAAACTCCAGACGACCGCTGAGAGTCTCCCACAAACCTTCGTCGATTTTTTCTTTCATGAAGGTTTCGAGCGCTTCACGCACAACCTTGGTATAGGCTGCTTTGTCCCAGTCGGCACGCCCTACCCCAATGATACGGGTTTCCGGGTTAATCTGGCCGGCCTTTTCCAATTGATACAGGGAAGGCAGCAATTTCCGCCGCGCCAGGTCGCCCTTCGCGCCGAAAATGACCAGATCACATGCCTGGGCTGTTTGCGTTACCGCCATGTCATTCTCCTCAATTAAGTGCCTGGTGCTTTTGCCAGACACTGGTTGTAATTTTATTACAGTGCACTGTACTGCTTTTACGTGAATCCGGAAACCGTAAACGCTTATCCAGCCGTGCTGTTACCGCGAACAGTCGCTTTATGGGCGTTTGCCGTCGCAAATTGGACAAAAAAGTCGTCTTTTTTCGTACCCCTGAAGACGTAAGAAAACCCGACTCCGATCATGTAATGAAAAAAAACAACAACTATTCTGTCCATTTTGCCCCGTTGCTGCATTAGCAGGGGTAATATCTATACACGAAATTATGCCCCGATTTCTCCGTATCATTGAAATCGTTTTTGCCCATGACCCATGAGTCTACCTACATCATGAATATGCTGGAAAAAATCCAGTTAAAACTGGAACAGTTGAGCAAGTCAGAGCGTAAAGTCGCCGACATTATTCTTGCCTCTCCCGAGCGGGCAATCCATTCAAGCATCGCCACACTTGCTGTGGAAGCCAATGTCAGCGAACCGACGGTGAACCGTTTCTGTCGCAGCATGGATACCCGCGGCTTCCCTGATTTTAAACTGCATCTGGCGCAAAGTCTGGCAAATGGCACCCCATATGTTAATCGCAATGTGGATGAGGATGACAGCGTAGAATCTTACACGGGGAAAATCTTCGAGTCAGCGATGGCAAGCCTCGACCACGTCCGCCAGTCGCTGGATAACGCAGCGGTAAACCGGGCCGTAGATTTATTAACTCAGGCGAAAAAAATTGCCTTCTTTGGCCTCGGTTCTTCTGCCGCAGTGGCGCATGACGCAATGAATAAATTTTTCCGGTTTAACGTACCGGTAATCTATTCCGACGATATTGTTCTGCAACGCATGAGTTGCATGAATTGTAGCGACGATGACGTCATTGTGCTTATTTCTCATACCGGAAGAACCAAAAGTCTGGTGGAACTGGCGCAGTTGGCGCGGGAAAATGACGCCATGGTTATCGCCCTCACCTCTCCCGGCACGCCACTGGCGCGTGAAGCAACGCTGGCAATTACTCTCGATGTACCGGAAGATACTGACATTTATATGCCCATGGTCTCTCGACTTGCTCAACTGACCGTGATAGATGTGCTGGCTACAGGATTTACTTTGCGCCGTGGGGCAAAATTTAGAGATAACTTGAAGCGTGTCAAGGAAGCGCTCAAGGAATCGCGTTTTGATAAAGAATTACTCATCAAGAGTGATGACCGCTAAAAGCAATAACAATGTTCTACCCTTTTATCATCCGGGTCGTTCATTTACCGTTAATATTTGAGAACGACCGGATTAATGTTCACGCAACACCAAGTTGTTTCAGTCAACGGAGTATTACATGTCCAGAAGGCTTCGCAGAACCAAAATCGTTACCACGTTAGGCCCGGCAACTGACCGCGATAATAACCTTGAAAAGATTATCGCCGCGGGTGCGAACGTCGTACGTATGAACTTTTCTCACGGCTCTCCAGAAGATCACAAACTGCGGGCGGATAAAGTCCGTGAAATTGCCGCAAAACTGGGACGTCATGTAGCTATTTTGGGTGACCTGCAGGGACCTAAAATCCGCGTATCAACCTTTAAAGAAGGTAAAGTATTTCTTAACGTTGGCGACAAGTTCCTGTTAGACGCCAACCTCGGCAAAGGCGAAGGCGACAAAGAAAAAGTCGGTATTGATTATAAAGGACTGCCTGCTGACGTCGTCCCAGGCGATATCCTGCTGCTCGACGACGGTCGCGTACAGCTTAAAGTGCTGGAAGTTCAGGGCATGAAAGTCTTCACCGAAGTTACCGTCGGTGGCCCGCTGTCCAACAATAAGGGCATTAACAAACTGGGCGGCGGTCTCTCTGCTGAAGCCCTGACCGAAAAAGACAAAGCCGACATCGTCACCGCTGCGCAAATCAGCGTTGACTATCTGGCCGTCTCCTTCCCGCGCTGCGGCGAAGATCTGAACTATGCCCGCCGTCTGGCGCGCGACGCTGGCTGCGATGCGAAAATTGTCGCCAAGGTAGAACGTGCAGAAGCCGTCTGCGACCAGAATGCGATGGATGACATCATCCTTGCCTCCGACGTGGTGATGGTGGCGCGTGGCGACCTGGGCGTTGAAATTGGCGATCCTGAGCTGGTAGGTATTCAGAAAGCGTTGATTCGCCGCGCACGTCAGCTGAACCGTGCGGTCATTACCGCCACGCAGATGATGGAGTCGATGATCACCAACCCAATGCCGACCCGTGCGGAAGTGATGGACGTGGCTAACGCCGTCCTCGACGGTACCGATGCCGTTATGCTCTCAGCAGAAACTGCAGCAGGTCAGTACCCAGCTGAAACCGTCGCGGCTATGGCACGCGTCTGTTTGGGTGCTGAGAAGATCCCGAGCATCAATGTTTCTAAACACCGCCTTGACGTGCAGTTTGATAACGTTGAAGAAGCGATTGCCATGTCAGCGATGTATGCCGCTAACCACCTGAAAGGGGTCACCGCTATCATCACAATGACGGAATCCGGTCGTACTGCGCTGATGACTTCACGTATCAGTTCTGGTCTGCCGATTTTCGCGATGTCTCGTCATGAACGTACGCTGAATCTTACTTCCTTGTATCGCGGCGTCACCCCAGTTCACTTTGACAGCGAAACTGACGGCGTCGTTGCCGCCAGTGAAGCAGTGAATCTGCTGCGCGATAAAGGCTATCTGGTTTCCGGCGACCTGGTCATTGTGACGCAAGGCGATGTCATGAGCACCATTGGCTCAACGAATACCACGCGTATTCTGACCGTCGAGTAACGCCCCGTTTGATGTAAAAAAGCCTCTCGTTTGAGAGGCTTTTTTTTATTTCTTCGGATAAAGATCTTTACGCTTATAAGGCTCAATTTCACCCGGTTTACGCGTCTTAAGCAGTTTTAGAATCCAGGTGTATTGCTCGAGATGCGGCGCCACAAAGATTTCCACTTCTTCGTTCATTCGTCTGGCAATGGTGTGGTCATCCGCCGTCAGGATGTCATCCATCGGAGGACGAACCTGAATCGTTAAGCGATGCGTTTTCCCATTGTATACCGGGAACAGCGGCACCACACGGGCGTGACACACCTTCATCAGGCGGCCAATCGCCGGTAACGTGGCTTTATAGGTAGCAAAAAAATCCACAAACTCGCTGTGCTCAGGGCCATGGTCCTGATCCGGCAGGTAGTATCCCCAATATCCCTGACGTACAGACTGAATAAACGGTTTGATGCCATCATTACGCGCATGCAAACGACCACCGAAACGACGGCGTACCGTGTTCCAGACATAATCGAATACCGGATTTCCCTGATTGTGGAACATCGCAGCCATTTTCTGTCCCTGGGAAGCCATCAGCATCGCTGGGATATCTACACCCCAACCATGAGGAACCAGAAAAATCACTTTTTCATCGTTGCGACGCATCTCTTCGATGATTTCCAGCCCCTGCCAGTCAACCCGATGCTGAATTTTTTCCGGGCCGCGTATGGCGAGTTCCGACATCATAACCATCGCCTGAGGTGCAGTCGCAAACATCTCATCGACAATAGCTTCACGCTCAGCTTCGCTGAGCTCAGGAAAGCAGAGGGATAAATTGATCAGTGCTCTGCGACGCGAGCTTTTTCCCAGCCGCCCGACCATTCTTCCAAGCTTTGCCAGAATTGGATCGCGAAATGATGCTGGCGTTAACGAAATGCCTGCTATCGCCGCCACACCCAGCCATGCACCCCAGTAGCGCGGATGGCGAAATGATTTGTGAAACTCGGGGATATATTCAATATTCTTTTTTTTCGTTTCCATGCTCTTCCAGTGTCTGGTGCGGCGAAAAGTAGATCTGCTGATAGTGTAGCGGCGCGCGATGCGCCGTACAAAATAAATAAATATCCTCCGGCATAGCCGGAGGTTTTTCGGATGCGCCTATAAGGCTCTGTTACCAGCCGCGCCCTAACAGGCGCATACGATCTGACATTTGCATCAGACTTCGTTACTTACGGCCCGTAAACGGGCTACCCGCATAAGGGATCGATAACTGCTCACCCATTTTATCTTCTGCAAGCTGGTGCTTTATGTATTCCTGTATCTTCACCGTGTTCTTACCCACCGTATCTACGTAGTATCCCCGGCACCAGAACTCTCTATTCCTGTACTTGAATTTCATATCCCCAAACTGTTCATACAGCATCAGACTGCTTTTCCCTTTCAGATACCCCATAAAGCCGGATACGCTCATTTTGGGTGGGATTTCCACAAGCATATGGATATGATCCGCACAGCATTCCGCTTCCAGGATCCGCACGTTTTTCCACTCACACAGCTTTCTTAAGATGCTGCCTATCGCCCTGCGTTTCTCACCGTAGAATGCTTGTCTCCGGTATTTGGGCGCAAAAACTATGTGATATTTACAGTTCCATCGGGTGTGCGCTAAGCTCTTTTCGTCCCCCATTGGGACCCCCTTTTGATTTCTTGTTAAACATTTGCAGTTGCCAGACCGCAATGTGTTTTAACAAATCAAAAGGGGTTTTAATAACTGGCCCAAAGCTGAAAGCTTTCCGGAACCCCCAGCCTAGCTGGGGGTTTTCTGTGCACAAAAAGCCGGCACGCATAGCGTACCGGCTCTGTCAGCGTGTTAATTAATCGAAACGCAACTGAGGAACAACCTCTTTCACCTGTGCCAGGTAATCGGTACGATCCGAGCCGGTCAGGCCTTCTGTGCGCGGCAGTTTCGCCGTCAGAGGATTCACTGCCTGCTGGTTGATCCAGACTTCGTAGTGCAGATGCGGACCCGTTGAACGCCCGGTATTGCCAGACAGCGCGATACGATCGCCACGTTTCACTTTTTGTCCTGGTTTGACCAACAACTTACGCAGGTGCATATAACGCGTGGTATAGGTGCGACCATGACGAACCGCAACATAGTATCCGGCTGCGCCGCTGCGCTTCGCTACAACCACTTCGCCATCACCCACCGACAGCACCGGCGTCCCCTGCGGCATCGCAAAATCGACACCTTTGTGCGGCGCAACGCGTCCGGTCACCGGGTTCAGACGACGCGGGTTAAAGTTGGAAGAGATGCGGAACTGCTTAGCCGTCGGGAAACGCATAAAGCCTTTCGCCAGTCCGGTACCGTTGCGGTCATAGAACTTACCGTCTTCAGCACGGATTGCGTAATAATCTTTGCCTTCAGAACGCAAGCGTACGCCCAGCAGTTGGCTTTGCTCACGTTTACCGTCCAGCATTTCGCGAGACATCAGTACCGAGAACTCATCGCCTTTTTTCAGTTTGCGGAAATCCATCTGCCACTGCATGGCCTTAATCACTGCGCTGATTTCAGAGCTGGTCAGTCCGGCATCTTTGGCACTGGCGACAAAACTTCCGCCCACGGTGCCTTTGATTCGGCTGTTAATCCAATCGCCCTGCTGCATTTCGCTGCTCATTTTAAAACCTGTCGCGGTGCGATCGTAAGTACGGGTTTCACGACGGGAGACTTCCCAGGTCAGGCGCTGCAAATCACCTTCCGCGCCTAACGTCCAGGAAAGTTGCTGACCAATTTTCAGGTTACGCAGTTGTTTGTCGGAAGCCGCGAGCTGGCTGATGTCACCCATATCGATGCCGTACTGATTCAGAATACTGCTCAGCGTATCGCCCGTGGAGACAACATACTCATGCACGCCGGCTTCACCAGACGTTTTGTCATCCAGTTCGTCCTGTGGGATAGCTTCGTCTTCCTGAGCGGCCTGATCGATAGGTTCGCTGGCCTCAGGCAATAGTGAACGAATCTCGCTTTTTTCCAGCTCGATAGTTTTGACGATAGGTGCAGAATCAGGATGGTAAACATAGGGCCGCCAGACAGCGACGGCCAATGTCAGTACGGTAAGCGACCCCAGCATAACGCGATGGGGCCGCGGCAGATTATTAAATGCCAGAGCGACAGAGCGGGCTATCTGTTGCACGTAATCACTTCCTCATTAATCTCCTTTCAGGCAGCTCGCATACTGGTTGGCTAATTGGTTCAAAAACGCTGAATAGCTTGTTTTACCCAGTTTGATATTCGTTCCGAGCGGATCCAACGTTCCCATTCGAACGGATGTCCCTCTCGCGACGGCTTCAACGACCGCTGGCCTGAACTGTGGCTCAGCAAAAACGCAGGTTGCTTTTTGCTCAACCAACTGTGTTCTTATTTCATGTAAACGCTGCGCACCAGGTTGAATCTCAGGGTTCACGGTAAAGTGACCAAGCGGTGTTAGCCCGTAGTGTTTTTCGTAGTAGCCATAGGCGTCATGAAAAACGAAGTAACCTTTTCCCTTGAGCGGCGCGAGCTCGTTACCTACCTGCTTATCGGTTGCGGCTAATTGTGCCTCAAAATCCTTCAGGTTGGCGTCAAGTTTGGCTCGACTTTGCGGCATAAGTTCCACTAATTTTTCATGGATTGCAACCGCTGAGGCCCGTGCTATCTCTGGGGAAAGCCAAAGATGCATGTTGTAATCGCCGTGATGGTGATGCTCGTCACTTTTTTCACTGCCGGCATCATTATGTCCATGATCGTCATCATCGTCGTCAGCACCTTTCATGAGTAACGGTTTCACGTCATTGAGCTGCGCAATCGTTACCTGTTTTGCGTTAGGAATATTCTTGACTGATTTTTCCATAAACGCTTCCATCTCAGGTCCAATCCAAACGACTAAGTCCGCGCCCTGTAAGCGTTTTACGTCTGAAGGACGTAATGAGTAATCGTGTTCGGAAGCCCCGTCAGGCAGCAGAACCTGGGTGTCAGTAACCCCGTCAGCAATGGCTGAAGCGATAAACCCCAGTGGCTTAAGAGAGGCCACGACAGCGGCATTTGCCGACTGTGTTGCACTACCCCAAAGAGCAGCGGATAATGCTGCGAAAAGAAGCGTATTTTTATGTAACATAATGCGACCAATCATCGTAATGAATGTGAGAATTGTGATATTATAACATTCTATAACTTCTGCAAGACTAAAATTGATATGACGACTTTGGTTTCACTGGAAAATGTCTCGGTCTCTTATGGTCAACGCCGCGTCCTCTCTGACGTATCGCTTGAACTTCGACCCGGTAAAATATTGACGCTTCTCGGCCCAAATGGTGCCGGGAAATCTACGCTGGTGCGCGTTGTATTAGGGCTGGTAGAGGCTGATGAGGGAGTTATCAAGCGTAATGGTCGATTGCGGATTGGCTATGTGCCGCAAAAACTGTACCTCGATACGACGCTTCCGCTGACGGTAAGTCGGTTTATGCGCCTACGTCCCGGCACCAAAAAAGAAGATATCCTTCCGGCACTGAAGCGTGTTCAGGCCGGACATCTGATGAATGCGCCGATGCAAAAACTCTCTGGCGGGGAGACACAACGCGTCCTGTTGGCCCGTGCTTTATTGAATAAACCTCAGCTACTGGTGCTTGATGAGCCAACCCAGGGCGTGGATGTCAATGGGCAGGTCGCACTGTACGATCTTATCGATCAGTTGCGACGTGAACTGGATTGCGCCGTACTAATGGTTTCTCATGACCTGCATCTGGTGATGGCAAAAACCGATGAGGTACTGTGCCTGAACCATCATATTTGTTGTTCTGGTGCGCCGGAAGTGGTTTCCATGCACCCGGAATTCATCTCAATGTTCGGACAACGCGGTGCCGAACAACTCGGAATTTACCGTCATAATCATAATCACCGCCACGATTTACAGGGTCGTATCGTCTTACGCCGGGGAAATGGTCACTCATGATTGAATTGTTATTACCCGGTTGGTTAGCCGGGATCATGCTGGCCTGTGCCGCTGGCCCGCTCGGCTCGTTTGTGGTCTGGCGTCGAATGTCTTATTTCGGTGATACGCTGGCCCACGCTTCGCTACTGGGGGTCGCCTTTGGCCTGCTGCTGGATGTAAACCCTTTCTATGCGGTCATCGTCGTCACCTTGTTGCTGGCAGGCGGTCTGGTATGGCTGGAAAAGCGCCCTCACCTTGCGATCGATACTTTATTGGGCATTATGGCCCACAGTGCGCTGTCATTAGGGCTGGTTGTCGTCAGCCTGATGTCCAACATCCGTGTAGATCTGATGGCCTATCTGTTTGGTGATTTGCTCGCCGTGACGCCAGAAGATCTTATCTCCATCGCCATTGGGGTGGTTATCGTTCTGGCGATTTTGTTCTGGCAGTGGCGCAACCTGCTGTCGATGACCATCAGTCCGGATCTGGCATTTGTGGATGGCGTGAAGCTGCAACGCGTTAAGCTTCTGCTGATGCTGGTCACAGCATTAACTATTGGTGTGGCGATGAAATTTGTCGGGGCGTTAATTATCACCTCGCTGCTTATTATCCCTGCGGCAACCGCCCGTCGCTTTGCCCGTACGCCAGAACAGATGGCAGGGGTTGCCGTTGGTGTGGGAATGATAGCGGTTACAGGCGGGCTGACCTTCTCGGCCTTCTATGACACCCCGGCAGGTCCTTCCGTGGTGCTGTGTGCTGCGCTGCTGTTTATCTTCAGCATGATGAAAAAACAGGCGAGCTAATGCGTATTTTAGCCGGATGGAGGCTATCACCTTATCCGGCTTTTTATTTCATGAACGACCCATCCTGAATAACATTGCCACATACCACTCGATCCAGTCGTTAGCGTGTTTCATCGTCCAGTTCCATTTAACCTTGATCAGTTCCTGGACGAACCACTGTGTGGTGACAGTCTTCCGGGCATTCGGTTCTCCATGTATCTAAGCATGCCAGGCCATTTCAATATCGCTACATCGTGGCATCATTACTCGCACTAACGAACATTAACCTGTGAGACGCAATCATACTCTTGTTTACACCGTGGTTGCAGCAACTCTCATTTCTGCTCACTATCAATTGGCCAGCCTAGTCATCTTTAATGATGTCCGTTATTACTCCAAATATCATGGAAGGAATACTGTTTTATTTAATTCAGCAACCTATGGTTATCATATATTATAAAAAACAGACAGTTGCAAAGTAAATAATACCGCCATGTATTATTTATCATTAAATAATACATTGTGCTAACCTGTTATTTGGTATATCCGTTGAAATCCTCAAAAATTCGATAAGTGCAACCCATTGTTTTTCATTTTAAATATCACATGATGCTTCCCGCCTCATGTTGATACTGATAGAATGCCTCCATATGACAGACATAATAAATATGTATTCAACATTTTAGTAGTTATTGGATAGGTATAAAACACGGGTTGTATGAAAATGAATTCATCTATTACCATAGTTACAGCGTTTTTCGATATAGGACGAGGAGACTGGACGAGTAATAAAGGTTTCTCTCCTCATTTAGAGAGAACATCTGATACCTATATTCAGTATTTTAAAAACCTGTCTGAATTAGATAATGATATGGTCATTTTTACATCCAGTGAACTTAAACCCAAAGTTGAAAAAATTAGACACGGGAAAAACACTGTTGTAGTGGCTTTAGATATTAATAAAAAATTTCGACATATTAAAAAAATAATTTCGCAGATTCAAAAAGATGTCGAATTCATAAGCAAGCTTGAAACTCGCCAGTTGATTAATCCCGAATACTGGTCCCCAGACTATGCACTGGTTTGCAATCTGAAAACATATTTTGTCAACAGAGCTATAGAGTTAAATCTTGTAAATAATGATATGGTTGCATGGGTTGACTTTGGTTACTGCCGTAGTGCAGAAGTAACCAGAGGGTTATCTCGATGGGATTATCCTTTCGACCGAAACAAAGTTAATTTCTTTACAGTTAAAAAAGGCCTGACAGTCAAAACTATCCATCAGGTTTTTGACCACATGATTAACAATCGCTCCTATATTATTGGTGGGGCAATCGTAGCAACACAAAAAAAATGGAAGGAATTTTACAAACTAGTTTGTCTAGTGTCAAATAAAAACCCTCAAAAATAACATAGTTGATGACGATCAGGGTATTTTTATAATGTGCTACCATTACAACCCCCAATTAATAAAACTAAATTACTTGGGTAAGAACCGCTGGTTTAATCTGTTTAAACTATTCGGAAGGAAAGATTTAATTACTTTATCAAGAAGATTAAAAGTCTCTCTAATAGGAAAATAATCTTTAGCTGATGTATGAACAATGCTGATTCTAATCAGTCTCGGCATCGTTTTACATAAGTCTGTAATATAGTCAATGGAGATTCAGGCCAGATGATGTTTTGAGCATCCTCGGGGTTGATTCGGTAAAAATACGATTGGTATCGTTCATTTTAAACGGATCATATTTACCTATCGCGGCATACGTTGCCGCGAAGTCCTTCGGGGCTGGACAGTGAACAGCAGCAACATCAAAAAAGCTGGAAATCTTCGTGCGCTCATAACAAGTGAAATACAGCTCGGTAAGTTCGACTATGCGGAACGTTTCCCGGAATCCAAAGCGCTTAAGAAGTTCATCACAACAAAAAAAATCACCACGTTTAAAGAACTAAGTGATTTTTTTACAGACACCAAAGCCTTAGAGGTATCTGGTGCAACGCTGCTACCGCTTACTTCGGTCGTAAATACGTTACAGCGTGTAATCGCAGAAAATGCCCGTCTGGTAGATATTGAGCATGCCGACATTTTGCATTACCGAAAGGAGTGACTGACCGGGACAATTATTAACCCGGCAATGCCGAATCTGGCCAGACAGGGCCGCGCGCCCTCAACAGTCAATAAACAGAAGGCAGTTTTATCAGAAATGCTTAAGCTCGCAAACCGAAGCCAGTTTATATTGCATGCTCCTTATGAAGGAGTGTCGCGACTCAAGTTATCTAAAAATGGACCCGACCCACTTTTAATTCATGAGTACCAGGTACTGATAGCCGCCCTTCCCCGTAGCCAGGCATTAATCATCATTGTTGCCGTACATACAAGGATGAGGCCAGGCGAGATATGCGCCCTCGCATGGGAAGATATTGTTTAATTTCATAGCGCTGCTTTCAATCTTCATAATCAGCGTTAAACTATTTATACCGTTATTTTAGGGAGAAACGATGATGCGCGTACTGGTTGTCGAGGATAATGCTTTATTACGCCACCACCTCAAGGTTCAGTTACAGGATTTAGGGCATCAGGTGGATGATGCAGAAGATGCGAAGGAAGCGGACTATTATCTGAATGAACATCTGCCGGATATCGCGATCGTTGATTTAGGACTCCCCGATGAAGACGGTTTGTCATTGATCCGCCGTTGGCGTAGCAATGAGGTTTCGTTGCCGATTCTGGTGTTAACCGCGCGTGAAGGCTGGCAGGACAAGGTGGAAGTACTCAGCGCCGGAGCCGACGATTACGTCACAAAACCGTTTCATATCGAAGAGGTGGCAGCGCGCATGCAGGCACTTATGCGTCGCAACAGCGGTCTGGCATCGCAGATTATCTCTCTTCCTCCTTTCCAGGTGGACCTCTCTCGACGCGAGTTATCCGTCAATGATGAAGTTATCAAGCTCACGGCGTTCGAATACACCATTATGGAAACACTTATCCGTAATAACGGCAAAGTGGTCAGTAAAGATTCGCTCATGTTACAGCTTTACCCGGATGCCGAGCTGCGTGAAAGCCACACCATTGATGTTCTGATGGGGCGTCTGCGTAAAAAAATACAGGCGCAATACCCGGATGATGTCATCACCACCGTGCGTGGCCAGGGATATCTGTTTGAACTGCGCGAATGAATAAATTATTGCGTCATTTATTCCCGTTATCACTGCGGTTGCGCTTTTTACTGGCAACCGCGGGCGTGGTATTGGTGCTTTCGCTGGCCTACGGCATGGTTGCCCTGGTGGGTTACAGCGTCAGCTTTGATAAAACAACGTTCCGCCTGCTGCGGGGTGAAAGTAACCTGTTCTATACCCTGGCAAAATGGGAGAACGGTAAGATAAACGTCGAGCTGCCCGAGAATCTCGATATGCAAAGCCCAACAATGTCGCTGATCTATAACGAAGACGGTGAGTTGTTGTGGGCGCAGCGCAATGTTCCCTGGCTGACGCACAGTATCCAACCGGAATGGCTAAAAGCGAACGGTTTTCATGAGATTGAAGCCAATGTAGATGCCACCAGCACCTTACTGGGCGAAGATCATTCCGCTCAGCAGCAGCTAAAAGAAGTCAGAGAAGATGATGACGATGCCGAAATGACCCACTCGGTCGCCGTGAACGTCTACCCCGCCACTGCCAGAATGCCACAGTTGACCATAGTGGTTGTCGATACCATTCCTATTGAGCTAAAGCGCTCGTATATGGTATGGAGTTGGTTTATTTATGTGCTGGTCGCCAATCTGTTGCTGGTCATTCCGCTGTTATGGGTAGCCGCCTGGTGGAGTCTGCGGCCCATCGAATCGCTGGCGCGTGAAGTCCGTGAGCTTGAGGAACATCATCGAGAGATGTTAAACCCCGCCACCACGCGCGAACTGACCAGCCTGGTCCGCAATCTTAATCGACTTTTAAAAAGCGAACGCGAGCGCTACGACAAATACCGTACGACGTTAACAGACCTCACCCATAGCCTGAAAACACCGCTGGCGGTATTACAGAGTACGCTCCGCTCGATGCGTAATGAAAAAATGAACGTAAGCGACGCGGAACCCATCATGCTGGAACAAATCAGCCGTATTTCCCAGCAGATTGGCTATTACCTGCATCGCGCCAGCATGCGTGGCAGCAGCGTGCTGCTTAGCCGCGAACTGCATCCGGTCGCGCCGTTGCTGGATAAACTCACCTCGGCGCTAAATAAGGTGTATCAGCGTAAAGGCGTGAACATAAATCTCGATATCTCACCCGAAATCAGTTTTGTGGGCGAACAGAACGATTTTGTTGAAGTGATGGGCAACGTGCTGGATAACGCATGTAAATATTGTCTGGAGTTTGTCGAGATTTCAGCGCATCTGTCCGAAGATCAGCTACACATTCTGGTTGAAGATGATGGTCCAGGTATTCCGCAAAGCAAACGGGAAGTGGTGTTTGACCGTGGACAACGTGTCGATACGTTACGACCAGGGCAAGGCGTTGGACTGGCGGTGGCGCGAGAAATCACCGAACAGTATGACGGGCAGATTATTGCAGGCGATAGCCTGCTGGGTGGCGCGCGCATGGAAGTTATTTTTGGCCGCCAGCAGCCGGGGCAAAAAGACGAGTAATCGCCGCATGTAATAAATATGTACTGATTTCCCGCTTGCGGTTAAGTATCCGTTATAATCGGTTGCAGATACCAGCCTGCGGGATGCTCATTATGGAATACCAACTCACACTTAACTGGCCCGATTTTCTTGAACGCCACTGGCAGAAACGCCCGGTGGTCTTAAAACGCGGGTTTAACAACTTTATTGATCCACTCTCTCCTGACGAACTGGCTGGACTGGCAATGGAAAGCGAAGTCGACAGCCGACTCGTCAGCCACCAGGACGGTAAATGGCAGGTTAGCCACGGTCCGTTCGAAAGCTATGATCATCTCGGCGAGAACAACTGGTCGCTGCTGGTACAGGCGGTCAATCACTGGCATGAGCCAACCGCCGCGCTGATGCGCCCGTTTCGCGAACTGCCGGACTGGCGGATTGACGATCTGATGATCTCCTTCTCTGTCCCCGGCGGCGGCGTTGGCCCACATCTTGATCAGTACGATGTGTTTATCATTCAGGGAACCGGTCGACGTCGCTGGCGCGTGGGCGAAAAACTGCAGTTGAAGCAGCACTGCCCTCACCCGGACCTGCTGCAGGTCGCCCCGTTTGAAGCCATCATCGATGAAGAGCTGGAACCCGGCGATATCCTGTACATTCCACCAGGATTCCCGCACGAAGGCTATGCGCTGGAAAACGCCATGAACTATTCGGTCGGTTTCCGCGCGCCGAATACTCGCGAACTGATCAGCGGGTTCGCCGATTACGTTTTGCAACGTGAGCTGGGCAGCACGTATTACAGCGATCCTGACCTGCCGCCGCGCGATCATCCGGCTGACGTTCTGCCGCAGGAAATGGACAAGCTGCGTGAAATGATGCTTGGACTGATTAATCAGCCGGAACATTTCCAGCAGTGGTTTGGCGAGTTTATATCTCAGTCTCGTCATGAGCTGGATATTGCTCCACCGGAGCCGCCGTATCAGCCAGACGAAATTTACGATGCCCTGAAGCAAGGGGATGTGTTAGTGCGTCTGGGCGGATTGCGCGTATTGCGCATTGGCGATGACGTCTACGCCAACGGTGAGAAAATTGATTCACCGCATCGCCCTGCCCTGGAAGCACTTGCCAGCCATATTGTTCTGACGGCCGAGAACTTTGAGGATGCGCTGGAAGATCCGTCTTTCCTTGCCATGCTTGCCGCACTGGTTAACAGCGGATACTGGTTCTTCGAAGGATAATACGAACGTTGCCTGATGCGACGCTAGCGCGTCCTATCAGGCCTTTTGGAGTGAAATACTGTAGGCCGGATAAGCAAAGCGCTATCCGGCATCTATCGATAAATTTACTGCTGCTTTGCGGTTAACTCCGCAATACGTACAATCACCCGCACCGCTTTTTCCATTCCTTCCAGAGTTACAAACTCATGTTTACCATGATAGTTGTAGCCTCCGGTGAACAGATTCGGACACGGTAATCCCATAAACGACAGCTGCGCGCCGTCGGTGCCGCCACGAATAGGTTTCAGCACCGGCTCAATATCGCAATCGCGCATCGCCTTCTGGGCGATATCCAGCACATGCGGATGCTCAATCACTTTTTCGCGCATATTGTAGTAGCTGTCTTCAATCACCAGTTCGATATAGCAATCCGGGTGTAACCCTTTGCCGACCTTTTTGGCGATCTCCATGATCTTGCGTTTGCGCGCTTCAAACTGCTTGCGGTCAAAATCACGGATGATGTAGTGCATATCCGCCCGATCGACCGTCCCTTTCATGCTCGCCAGATGATAAAAGCCTTCGTAGCCTTCCGTCGTTTCCGGGCTTTCGTCTGCCGGAACCTCAGCATGAATACGAGCAGCCAGCGACAGCGCATTCACCATCACCCCTTTTGCGGTACCGGGATGGACATTGTTGCCGACAATTTTGATATTAACCGACGCGGCGTTGAAGTTTTCAAATTCCAGCTCTCCCACGCCACCGCCGTCAACGGTATAGGCCCACTGCGCATCAAATGCCGCAACGTCAAAATGCTTCGCCCCTTTACCAACCTCTTCGTCCGGCGTAAAGGCCACGCGGATATCACCGTGCGGAATATCTTTTTGGATGAGCACCGCCAGCGCGGTCATGATTTCCGCCACGCCAGCTTTATCATCCGCGCCCAGCAGCGTTTTACCGTCTGTGGTGATCAGCGTCTGACCCAGAAGTTGATGCAGCACCGGGAACATCACCGGCGACAGAACTTCATCACCAATGCCTAACGCAATATCGCCGCCGCGATAGTTTTCAACGATTTGCGGATTAACGTTTTTACCGCTGAAATCCGGTGAGGTATCCACATGGGAAATAAAGCCGATCGCGGGAATATTGCCAGCAACGTTAGCGGGCAACGTGGCCATCAGCGTCCCCTTTTCGCTCAGTGAAATGTTAACCAGCCCCATCTCTTCGAGCTGTTGTTTGAGCAGTTGTAATAACTTCCACTGTCCTTCGGTGCTGGGTACCTGCCGCACGCCCGATTTTGATTGGGTGTCCAGCGACACGTAGTGTAAAAAACGCTCAAGTAGTTTATCCATGCAGTCACCCTCACTTTTTGTGACAACATTATCAATAAGCAACAAAAGACAAATATTGCGTCAGGTCACTTTTATCCCCGCAAGTGAGAATATTTCGCCCTGACATCCCCTCTGACTATAGGGCTAAGTCAGTAATTCGCAACAAGGATTGGCGATTACCATGGTTTGCCGTAGAATAACGGCCCTCATTAAGAGTCATCAAGGTGGTTAACCACGAACCCCGCAGCGGTCAGCCATCCGTTGCGTTTACATGGGACAGAGTAAAAAATTGAATAAACAACCGCGTTCGCTTTCTCCACTGGTGCAATTAGCGGGAATTCGCAAAAGTTTCGATGGCAAAGAGGTGATTTCCAGCCTAGATTTGACCATCAATAATGGCGAGTTTCTCACGCTGCTTGGCCCCTCTGGCTGCGGTAAAACAACCGTTCTTCGCCTGATTGCCGGTCTGGAAACGGTTGATTCCGGTCATATCATGTTGGACAACCAGGACATCACTCACGTTCCTGCGGAAAACCGCTACGTGAACACCGTCTTCCAAAGCTATGCGTTATTTCCCCACATGACCGTTTTTGAGAATGTGGCCTTTGGCTTACGCATGCAAAAAACGCCCGCAGCCGACATTCCTCCCCGCGTTACCGAAGCTCTGCGCATGGTGCAGCTGGAAGAGTTCGCCCAGCGAAAACCGCATCAACTCTCCGGTGGACAGCAGCAGCGCGTAGCGATTGCCCGAGCGGTGGTCAATAAACCCCGTTTACTCCTGTTAGACGAATCTCTCTCTGCGCTGGACTACAAACTGCGCAAGCAGATGCAGAACGAACTGAAAGCGCTGCAACGTAAGCTTGGTATCACCTTTGTCTTTGTCACTCACGATCAGGAAGAGGCGCTGACCATGTCAGACCGTATCGTGGTGATGCGCGATGGCAAGATTGAGCAGGACGGTACGCCGCGCGAAATCTACGAAGAGCCGAAAAATCTGTTCGTCGCCGGGTTTATCGGTGAGATCAATATGTTTAACGCGACGGTGATAGAACGTCTGGACGAACAGCGCGTTCGTGCTAACGTTGAAGGTCGCGAGTGCAATATTTATGTCAACTTCGCGGTGATTCCCGGGCAGAAGCTGCACGTCCTGTTACGCCCTGAAGATCTGCGCGTTGATGAAATCAACGACGACAATCATATTGAAGGCCTGATCGGCTACGTGCGTGAACGCAACTACAAGGGCATGACGCTGGAGTCGGTTGTGGAACTGGAAAATGGCAAGATGGTGATGGTCAGTGAATTCTTCAACGAAGACGATCCTGACTTTGACCACTCTCTCGACCAGAAAATGGCGATTAACTGGGTAGAAAGCTGGGAGGTCGTACTGGCTGATGAAGAACACAAGTAAATTCCAGAGTGTGGTGATCGTCACCATTGTCGGTTGGCTTGTGTTATTTGTCTTTCTGCCCAACCTGATGATCATCGGCACCAGCTTTTTGACCCGCGACGATGCCAATTTCGTCAAAATGGTCTTTACGCTGGAAAACTATACACGCCTGCTCGATCCGCTCTATTTTGAGGTACTGGTTCACTCCCTCAATATGGCGCTGATTGCCACGCTCGCCTGTCTGGTGCTCGGCTATCCGTTTGCCTGGTTTTTGGTGAAACTGCCGGAAAAAGTGCGTCCATTGCTGCTGTTCCTGCTGATTGTTCCGTTCTGGACCAACTCGCTTATTCGCATCTACGGACTCAAAATATTCCTCAGTACCAAGGGCTACCTCAACGAATTTCTGTTGTGGCTCGGCGTTATCGATACCCCCATTCGCATCATGTTTACCCCCAGCGCGGTGATTATCGGCCTGGTGTACATCCTGCTGCCGTTTATGGTGATGCCGCTCTATTCCAGCATTGAAAAGCTCGATAAACCGCTGCTGGAAGCCGCGCGCGATTTGGGCGCCAGTAAACTTCAGACCTTCACCCGCATCATTATTCCGTTAACGATGCCGGGAATTATCGCCGGATGCCTGCTGGTTATGCTGCCCGCAATGGGGCTGTTTTACGTTTCCGATTTAATGGGCGGGGCGAAAAACCTGCTGATTGGCAACGTGATTAAAGTTCAGTTCCTGAACATCCGCGATTGGCCGTTCGGTGCTGCCACCAGCATTACGCTGACCATCGTCATGGGTCTGATGCTGCTGATCTACTGGCGCGCCTCCCGCTTGCTGAACAAGAAGGTTAGCGACATTGATAGTTAACCGATATTACCTATAAAGTTAAAATGATCATGGCATGCAGTTTACCCTCAAGTAAACTGCATGCCAGGTCACGAACGGGGATAAGATTTGTAAAATCAGAAAGGAATTGTAAACCCGCAAAAATATGCCGTCATGATAAGCATGAATTTATTATCGATATTCAAGAAATTGTCTTCTGGATTCATCATCTTCAAGGTACTCAAATGAGAGAAGGCGAATTTTGGTAAGGTTATAAAACCACTCGCAATCGTTTCGTTGAATAATTTCGCCAGGCTTGAAACATATTCCTGATGCTTCCCGGATAATCGCATATTTACCATTATTAAACCTGGCCCTGTGGATACAGAAAGATTGACCAACCTGCCCATGACAGCTGTTCGAAAGGATATGTCCTTCAATAAAAATAGATTTTTTAGATTTCATCATCATATCCTCTCAAACTGCAGTACAGGAGCAATATTGTCATTTCCCAACATCACTCACGTTAGGTGGCAGAAGCCGATCAGCCGCCGATACACCAGCATTCTGATGGTCTGAACAACAGCCCGCAGGCAGGGCACTCCAGAACCGCATCTTTTCTTAGTTTACCTGCTTTCTGATCGGCTCTGTATGCGCATACCGGGCAGGCAACATGCACCGGTCTTTCTTTAAAGTGCCTGAGTCCTTTTGTATAAGACATAAATAATTCTCTGAGGAACACAGTAATTATTATACGCCTTAATATAAAAATAACTGGCTTAAGTTATGTTAATTTATGATTAAATCAGGATATCAGATATTGAAAATTAAACGTCTGATTTATGATATAATACCCTTCCGTGAGAAATTTATCATGAAATCAGAAGACACCCTTGACTGGTACCCGGCCCAGTTGCCACCAGTGAAAATTATTCTTGGCGAAGCCGTGCTGGCAGTCGGCAAACAGGGCCGACCTATTAATACCCGAACTTTGCTGGAATACCTTCAGGTCATGCAGGACAAGCAAAAAAAACGAGATGACAAAATCGCCATGCAGACAGCGATTGAGGTTCTCAGGGATAATCAGCGCATTAACGGCAGACGTTAATGCGCGTCCGGACTCAGTATCAGTTCTGAATAATCTCAACCGTATGGTTTTGTCCATCATCCCGCAGCGGTATTCTGTCATCAGGGAGGAGAGCACCATCCAGTGTAACGCGATATTCTGCATCGCCGCGTGAGACACTAATCTGATAATGGCTTTCGCCATATTGATAAGCCATAGAAAAAGACGGCCACCCATCCGGCAACCGGGCATGAACCGTAAGATCAGCACCGGAACGTTTTATCCCCAGTAATTCCTCGGTAAGTAAACGCCAGGCCCAGCCTGATGAACCGGTATACCAGCTCCATCCGGCACGTCCGATATGGGGAGCGACGCTGTAGACATCAGCGCTCATGACATAAGGCTCGGCTTTATAAATCCCGACTGAGTTCGCATTCAGAGTATGATTTATCGGGCTGAGCATGGACCAGAGTTGCCAGGCACGTTCGGCATTCCCCATTCGGGCAAATGCCATTACAGCCCAGATAGCGCCATGTGTATACTGCCCTCCGTTTTCCCGCACACCAGGCAGGTAACCCTGTATGTACCCCGGATTTGGACCGTGCCCATCGAAAGGCGGCGTTAATAGTTTTATCAGTCCCCCCTCGCTATTCACAAGGTGCTTATCCAGCGCCTGCATGGCCTTTGCGCACCGTCCCGGGCTAGCGGCCCCGGACAATACTGACCAGCTCTGGGCAATCGCATCAATCCGGCAGTCCTGTGAGGCTTTCGACCCCAAGGGAGTACCATCGTCAAAATATCCACGCCGGTACCATTCGCCATCCCAGGCGTGGGCTTCGAGATTGCTTTGCAGGCGCACAACCTGTGAACGGCACATTGAGGCGACACTTTCATCCAGCCTGCGATCAGCCAGCACCGCAAACCGCTGCAAAATATCGAACAGAAAGAAGCCCAGCCAGACGCTTTCACCCCTGCCTTCGATCCCCACCCGGTTCATGCCGTCATTCCAGTCACCCGCCCCCATCAGCGGCAGACCATGCTCCCCGAACTGTTGTCCATACTTAATGGCTTTGACGCAGTGTAACCAGAGTGTCTCTTCGGTACCGCTGATCACCGGCGTATCATAGGCAGACTCTTCACCAGGCTGAAGCGGACGTCCCTCCAGATAAGGAATACGTGTTTCCAGTACATCCATATCCCCCGTCGTTTCAACATAGTGGCAAACGGCAAGCGGAAGCCACAGATAGTCATCGGAACAGCGCGTGCGCACCCCGTTGCCGTGTGGCGGGTGCCACCAGTGCTGTACATCACCCTCAATAAATTGCCGTGATGCACACAGGATTATCTGTTCTCTCATCCGGTTCGGATCAGCATGACTCAGCGCCAGCGTATCCTGCAGTTGATCGCGAAAACCAAATGCGCCGCCGGACTGGTAGTAACCGCTGCGAGCCATCAGGCGACAGGCTACCGTCTGGTACAATAGCCAGCCATTCACCAGTAAATTTACCGATGTGTCGGGGGTGTTAACCACAATTTTATCAAGCACATTGTGCCAGTGGCTGTGAACCCGGTTCAGCTCCTCGCGGACCGTCTCCTCATTCATATAACGGGCAAGCGTCTCCTGAGCTCGAATATGATTCTCCTCTGCGCCGAGGATAAAAATAAACGTCCTCTGATCGCCATCAATTAATGTAACCGCCGATTGTACTGCCCCGCAGGGATCCAGACCGGCGCCCGTTTTACCTGAAAGCCTGCGTAGCTTCATGACCGACGGGGCGTGCAGAGAACCATTACGACCGATAAACTCCCGGCGGTCCCCGGTCAACGAACAGTCATTACCGCTGACGGCAAAAAAGGCAGTACGACCGCTACCGTTATCACCATAAAAGTTGTTCGCCAGCACTCCGCAGCCGCCAGGCGGTCTGGCCGCATGTGTCACAATGTGAGGGGCTGAGCGAGTTCGTGTTCCTCCGAGCGTCCACTCCACATAGCCGGTGACGGAAAGTTTGCGTGTCCGCCCCGAAGAGTTACTGAGCGTCAGGAGCGCCAGCTTAACCGGCGCCTCTTCGGCAACCAGGACCGTCAGCTCGCTGTCTATACCATTCTCTCGATGGGCAAACACGCTGTAACCGAAACCATGGCGGGTCAGGTAATCACCATGTCCGCGAACAGGTAAAGCCGTCGGTGACCAACACTCACCACTCTCTTCATCGCGCAGATAAAACGCCTCGCCGCTGCGATCGCTCACCGGATCGTTCTCCCACGGTGTCAACCGGTATTCATGTGCATTCTCATACCAGGAGTAGGCCTGTCCCGCCTCTGAAATCACAGTGCCAAAACGGGCATTTGCCAATACGTTTGACCAGGGAGCCGGTGTCTGCGCATCTTCCCGCAGGACAATCTGATATTCCCGACCATCCTGAGAAAATCCACCGTAACCATTGAAATGGCATAACTGACTGATATCGGGACTCCAGTCCGTATGTTGATTACGCTCGCGTACAGCCCGTGGAATGAGTGCTCTGGCCTGAGGTTTAAGGGTATGAGTACGCTGATTAAGCTGCTCATTGATACTGCCTGTGCGGTCATCAAGATAAAGACAGGCCACGCTCATCAAAAGCAACTTATCCTCAGCAGAGAGATGCTCGCCATTACGAACAAAAATACCGCCCGTTTTGTCCAGCAGACTGGCTTCAGACCCGGCATAAATTAAGTCCATAATCTGATTTTGTAAGCCCTGCTGGTAGCCGCCGGGACTGTTATTCAGGATAACCAAATCAACATCCAGCCCTTTCTGTCTCCAGTAACGGTGCGCCTGAATCAGTGTGGTCACTGAGGCAATACTTTCCTCGCTGGTAATACTGAGCAGCACTATCGGCAGATCGCCTGAAATTGCCCAGCCCCACAGACCGGACTGACCACGCCGGTTGCGGCTGATCGCCTGGCCTTCGGCGCGCAGCTCCTGGACAGGGTAAAGCACCGCGCTGGCAAGACGATTAAACAAAGTGGCATCATCTTCACTGGCGTTCATCTGGCGTAATACCACCAGACTGTGAGACCAGGCCAGTTCAAAGACGCGATCAGCGATAGGGTAATCGCGGTATTTTTCCAGCAACGCCAGACTCTGCTGGCGGGTCTCGCTGATGCCATAAATGATATCAATCGTGACCGGCTGCCCCGGCTGCAGGGTGATGGCGTGGCGTATTGCCAGGATCGGATCCAGCACTGACCCCGACGTGTTGCTGAGCGCCCCGCCTGCCTTTATTGCCTGGGCATCAGCAGGGTTTCTGCCACGACCAAGAAATTTTGCCCTGTCTGTTTCAAACGAAACGTTATGACGGTTATCGCCATGCACCACCATCATGTGAAACAGGCAGGGACTCGCTTCACCCGGTGAACGCGGGCGCCGGTGGCAAAGAATAGCGTCACGCTCAGGATCCAGTTCCGTCTGAATAAACAAATTGCTAAATGCCGGGTGTGCCAGATCGCTGGCTTCAGGTGCCAGTACTACTTCGGCATAGGTTGTCAGTTCCAGAGAGCGAGGCTGGCGACCACGATGAATCAGTGTGAGTCGTCGCAACTCAATATCATCCTCCGGGGAGATCACAACCTGAGTTTTGACGCTGAGCCCATCGAAAGTGCGTCTGAATTCAGCACTCGCATCGGTGAATATCACTTCCTCGTCATGCCCGCTGGTGTGGGCTGTCGGTTGCCAGGTATTGCTCGACACATTCCCCGTCTGTATATCGCGGATATAGCAGAATGCTCCCCAGTTATCGCGGGTGGTATCACTGCGCCAGCGCGTGAGCGCAATATTATTCCAGCGACTGTAGCCGCCGCCGCCCGTGGTCAACATCAGATGATAATGGTTGTTGGACAGCAGTTGAATATCCGGGGCCGGCGTGTCCACGCCATAGAAAATACGGGGTTCATAGCGAACGGGTTTGACCCTGCCCTCATGAGATTCAAAATGACGGCGCGGACTGTACAGATCAACTGCATCCGGCACGCGTTCCTGTAACAGCAGGCTCGCTGATCGGAAGACCGTACTGGACATGAAGCGTTCAGTCATCGGGGCGTCAAGTAGCACATGAGCCAGCGCCTGAAACGCCATGCCCTGGTGATGCGCCATCCAGGACTGAACCACCGCATAGAGCTGACCGGTTGCGAGGCGTGAGGGAGTATAGTCCAGCGCTTCATAAAAACCGTATTCACCATGCGCGCCATTTTTTTGCAGCCTGATCAGGTTCTCACAGGCTTTCTGTGGCGAGACCATCAACGCCAGCAGTGTGGCGTAAGGGGCGACAACCATGTCATCAGCAAGCCCCCTGCGCAGGCCGAGACCCGGCACACCAAATGCCTGATATTGATAATTATGCTGAACATCAAAAGCATGATAACCAGACTCTGAAACGCCCCACGGTACTCCGCGTTCTTTCCCCCAATGAATCTGGCGCATAACCGCCGACTGACTCATTTCATCGAGCAGGCTGCCAGGCCAGGTGGGCATTACCAGATTCGGCATCAGGTATTCAAACATTGACCCGCTCCATGACATCAGGGCTGTTTCATTGTCAATGGTGGTGAACAGTCGCCCAAGCGCGTACCAGCTTTTAAGAGGCAGTTGATTAGTGGCAATGGCAAGAAAGCTGGTCAGGCGGATTTCAGACGGCAGAAGATCGTAGTGGCTCTTGTCAGGCATATTCGTGTCACAGTTATAGCCAACACTGAGCAGACTGGTTGCTTCGCTGTACAGAAAGGCGAAATCCATCCGGGCATGCTCATCCAGCCGTTGTTCAAGTTCAGTGATAATATTGAGTCGCATCCGGGCCTGCTCCGTCGCTGACGCCGGGGGGGTTCCTACACCAGTAAATGTTGCGCGGGCAAGCTCGCACAAAGTCGGCAGCGTCTGTTCGTTCCAGGATGCAGGTAACCAACCAAGCAGCAGCGACCACTCATGGCAAAGCTGAACCAGTTGATGCTCCAGATGTCCTGCCCAACGCATCTGAAGAGGAGATCCCTGATGGCATAGCGTGTTCAGGTGATTGCACTGGGTGCGCATATTTTTCAGCTCGCTGAAAAATGTCTGCGGAGAGAGCGACACCGCGCTCAGGCAGTGTTTTCGCAACAACCGCAAGCTGTCAGGCGGGTTCTGCCCCCACTGTTTTTCCAGAATATCCAGCGTATCGTTCAGCCCTGCCAGTATCTGTTGGCGGTTTAAAACTGGCTGATGACGCATGGCGGACAGCCCTGCACGCAGTGTCAACAAATGCCCTGCCATGTTGCCGCTGTCAACGCTTGAGATATAGCGTGGGCTGAGGGGGGCCAGCGTACGAGTGTCATACCAGTTGTAGAGATGGCCCCGGTAGTGCTCCATTTTATCCATTGTGTCGAGCGTGAGCGATACGCGCCGGAGCACTTCCCCGCCGGGCAGGTAGCCAAAGTCCCATGCCGTCAGGTTAGCCATGAGGGAAAGGCCAATATTGGTAGGAGAAGTTCGATGGGCCACCGTCGGCTGCGGTATTTCCTGGTAGTTATCAGGCGGAAGCCAGTTCTCTTTTTCTGTGGCAAAGGTTTCAAAAAACGCCCAGATTTCACGGCTTGTCTGGCGCAACAGCTGTTTTTGTTCCGGATTGGGCGAAAACACCTTACGCGCAGGCTGACGACTCAGCCAGCTCATCAGCAGCGGTGCCGCACACCATAACAAACCGATCGGCAACGCAATCCCCAGCAGTTGTGGAGCAAATTGTCCGGTCAGTATTATCAGCATCACACCACATGCAACATTCAGCCACATCGCCTGATAAAAACGCGCGACAGTGGGTCCGGCCTGATTGCTGTCCTGGCTGTGGCTGACCCACTGGCTGAGGTGACGCCTGCTGAACCCCAATCGCCATAACGTCACGGCGATCGCTTTTAGCGAATATCCGGCTTCATGCGGCAGTATCGCAAAATTAAGGCCGATACCTGACAAACGCTTCAGCGCGCCCGCCCCTACCAGTAACAGATGCGGCTTCAGGCGGCGACGCAGAGGTTTATGCAGCAGGTCATGGGTGATGCAGAGGATGGTTGGCAACAGCCATATCAGCGACAGTACGCCCAGCCAGTAAACCGGATTAGGTACCCCTAGCAGGGTGAAGAACAGCAATACCAGTAATGAGGGGGCGACCAGACTGCGACGCAGATTATCGAGTAATTTCCAGTAAGAAAGCGCGGTCAGCGGATTCCTGGCCCGGGTTCCATCGGCTCTTCTGACACGTGGTTTCAGCCAGTTAAGCAGTTGCCAGTCACCCCGGATCCAGCGTGAACGACGTGCAACATCCGACAGATAATTATTCGGGTACTGTTCATAGAGTAACACCTCACTCAGCAGACCCGAACGTGCATAGCATCCTTCGAGTAGATCATGGCTGAGAACCAGGTTTTCCGGGCAGGTGTTGGCCGTGGCCTGCATAAAAATGTCAACATCGTAAATCCCTTTCCCCACGAACGATCCTTCCCCAAAAAGGTCCTGATAGATATCCGAAGACATCATCGAATAGGGATTATTGCCCGGTATGCTGCTGCGCATGGCGGCGTAACGTCCCTGACCGTTGCGTGGTATCTCCTCCGCAAGGCCGGGTTGTAAAATGCCAAATCCTTTGACAACCCTCTGGCGTACCGGATCATACTCTGGCGTATTCAGCGGATGCGCCATCGTCGCGACCAGTTTGTGCGCCGTATCGCGCGGCAGCACCGTATCACTGTCCAGGGTAATGACGTATTTAATGTGGCCCGGTAAAAGGTTAGCAGGCATGTCTGCAACGCTGACGAATTGTGTCCCCGGATGGCGCAACCAGTTGTTCAGTAACGCCAGTTTTCCCCGCTTGCGTTCATAGCCCATCCACGTTCCTTCCGCGGGGTTCCATTCAGGCTGGCGGTGTAGCAGATAAAAACGTGGGCGGCTGGAGGGATAGCGGCGATTCAGCGCCTGCGTATCGGCGATCGCCTGTCTGAGCAGCATCTGGCTTTCCGGCGAGGGTTCATTTGCAGAATCAGCGAAATCAGTGAGCAGCGCAAACCTGAGATTTTCGTTTTCATTCCCCAGCCAGCAGACTTCAAGACTGGTGAGGAGTTGGCTGAAACTTGCGTGGCTGGTCAGCATGCAGGGGATGACTAACAGAGTGGCGCTGTCAGGGGGAATGCCGGTTGAGAAATCCATCCGCGGCAAGGGGCGAGGAACGCGAAAACGGGTGGTGGCGTCACTGAGTAAATCGCTCATTAACTGAGTTACAGCAATAATCAGAGGGAATATCACCGCGATCAACAGCCAGTCTGCGCCCTGCATGGCTGTTTCGTGCAAAATTGCCGCGGTCGTTGCGGTTGTCAACAACGCCAGGCTTCCAAGCCATGACAGCAGGGTTATTCTGTTGAAACTGTGCCGCAAGCGCATGAGCCTTGAGGTGTCTGCTAACAGATGAATTTCCAGCGCCTGCCGACCTTCGCCTGCGAGATAAAAACCAACATGATGTTCCAGTGTATCGGGAGCACTGTTTCCTGAAAGCGTCAGCACCCTGTCAGCAACGTCAGGCTCGCTGAGACCACTGTCTCTGGCCAGGACCTCAACAACGTGCCGGTAATGATCCCGGGTATTGAAGTGCATCCGAGGATAGATACCGGCAGGATCATTGCGTAATGCCTGTTCGACGACACTTATCGTTTCGGCGAAATCAGCCCAATCCGTTTCACTCAGTAATCGCAGACCCGCGATACTGTTACTGACAGATAGCTGGCTGGCGGCAAGCTGTTGATTGAAATTATGTATGAGAACGTCGGTGGTGATCCCCTGTTCCCGAAGGCACTGATCAACCCAGGTCAGAGGTAACGACAGCGCATTGCCATGCCCCTGCAGGCGCCGCACCAGCTCTGCGACAAACGCACTGGTTAACGTAGGTCGGGAGCGTGCCATATCGGCAACCACCATGATTAAATCGCCAGGGGCATTCTCTGCACATCCGAAAATCTTTGTTATCCACATATCAGCCAGCGTTCTGTCCTGCTGCGCTTTGATCACTTCGATACTGATACGACGAAGATTTTCAATCAGCGCCAGGCGCAGCATTCCCGGTAACGCCCAGACTTCACCTAATGTCAGCGGGGTCACCTGTTGATAGGCGGTGAGATAGCTGGTCAGGCTGGCAGCATCCCAGCGCCCGTCACCGTGAGCAATGGCCTCTGATGCAATATTGTAAATTCGTGGGCAATTCAGCGGCGACATCAGCGACGGGAGACCTTTACCAAAGCTTTTCGGCAAGTGCTGACGGACAGTGCGGATTTGTTCCTCAATCAGATAATAATTGTCCAGCAACCACTCCCCGGCAGGCATGATGCTGGTCTTTTTACCCGCGTTAAGCTCATAACAGCTTTGGGTAATGATGGCCTCATTCTCGCCGAGTCTTTTTAGAAGATAATAAGGATGTTTATCCGGCGATAATTTATGGGTCCGTGCGAGCTTCTGACCGTAGCGTTCCATCTGGGCGGTCGAAAAGAGTTCCGACTGCAGCGTGTTTTCACCGGCAGGATCGTTCGCCGAAAACGTTACGCTTTCGGTAGCATTCATCGGAATATGGGAGCGGTTAAACCACGCCCTGGGGTTCATTTTCATAGCATTGCTCTGATGCAGAGTTAGCATGCAGGAGCAGTTGCGAAATCAGTTCAGAAACGTTCTCTCAGGATGGGCGTAAGGCATCAGGGATTTAACAGCTGCCGAGATTTGACTTAAGTATAGAACACAGGGTTTAGGTGCAACTAAGTGTCAGGGTTATCGTGGTGAAACAAACAGTGTTTTACAGCCAGGGCACAGCATTGTCTGCTTAAGGCGAATTTTAGAAATAGATTGGGATGAACGTAAGCCGCAGGCCGGGCAGATGACAGTAGTCGTCGATACGCCGCCGAGGTACTTCATTGCGTAATCGATGAGAGACATGATGATTACCCTTTCGATGAATGAGATTCACTGTACCACGTCTGGATAAAATTTAACCATTTAATTTATCTTCCTATTTTTTATCCAAAAGGGGGATATCACAGGGTAGATGACGACGTTTGCCAAGATAGATATTTGCAGCCACAGGGGCCGTTGAGACCGTTGCTCCGCCACTCTTCGATACGGCTCTCTGCAGTCCGCTCTGGTATACAATGACCCGCTTCGATATTTCTTCCGGGAAATACTATGATATTTACCCTGAACTTTTCCTTTATGCCTTAGTCTAATAATCAAATCCATCTGAAATGAAGAAAATTTATGATTACCAGCCTTTCATTGGTATTTACCGTCATTACCGCTCTGTGCATTATGTTGTTTGCTGCGGTAAAAGTAGGAGTTGGGTTATCTAACAATCCCGACCGAAATGATAATTAACCCATTCGCAGGCTACTACGTCATCCCACTCCCCTCAATGTGATACCCACTGACCACGAAATTTCCGACAAGTGCATTCCCTGCCCTGAGCCAGCAGTAGCCCGATAGCGCGGGCTGGCATCGGACAGGCCCCATTAAAAAGTCAGGACTTGTCTCTATGATTAAAAATGAAGGTTTTGACAACATCCAAATTTTTTGACAGCAATAAAAAAGCATTACCTTTTAAGATAATGCTTTTCATTCAAGCTGGGTTTTTAACGATTAGATCAATGTAATTTTAATATCATAGCTTTCAAGCCCAGTCATTTTTTCACGAGCAGTAAACTGGATGTCGGAAACTTCTTTTCCTGTCTTTTTTTTGAGTTCAACAATTTTTTTTGTAATGAATTCAGAAATATCCGCTTCAGTTTTTGTTTTTAACTCTTCGACGTTCATTATTTACCTCTCTTGATCTCTAACGTATCAACGCCAAGTATGTAACATTCCCCGTGGAGCACTTATAACAGCGCTGACATGTTTAAAAGATAGAATGGAAAGACTCAATAATCAAGAGGTTGCAGTCCAATCTTCATACAAGAAAAGCGCAAAAAATCTGCAAACCACTGGACTACTATCTCGGTCGGTAAAGAAACAATCAGATGTCACTTCAAAAGCTTCGATGCTGCCTCGAGAATCTCTTCGGAACTGACATCGCGATCAGAGGCAACATAAACTATTTTATGGTCTCCTGTCAGAGATGGAAATCCTGCTGACATCACGGACAGGTGTGCTTTTTCCCCATTGGGAAACTCACGCATTATCGAAGTAATTCCCTTCATTACGGATACAACAACTGCCGGTTCTGAGTTAAAAAAAACGATTACTTTTTTCATAATGATACCGTGATGGTTCGTACAAAGATGAACGGTTTAGCATACAAAAAAGGCTCCATAAGGAACCTGAACTTTATTTTCTAAAATCTAACGAAGTCTGACCAGAACGAATGTATAGCGCAACATTGTCAAATGTAATCATTATCGATTTGCAAAAAATACATTTTGCTCCGAAAGGATTTTTTTCAGTAACATCAAAGCTCGACGTTCTGTACTGAGATCCGTGGCAACACGGGCATCTGAAGTGAATATGATGTGTAATAACAGTTACCTTATACAACCACGACATTAACTGCTGAGGGGCCTTTAGGTCCCTGTTCAACACTAAACTCAACTTCCTGATTCTCATTCAGCGTCTTGAAATCATTACTCTGGATAGCAGAAAAGTGTACAAACACATCTTTACTGCCATCTTCAGGGGTGATAAACCCAAAACCTTTTTCAGGATTGAACCATTTAACTAAGCCAGTCATTTTATTAGACATAATTATTACCTTTCTTGAGTAAGCCCTTGGGCAGAATGGTCCGAAAAAATCATCAGAGAGAAAAGCCAGCAAGGAAGTCTCAACAGGAACAAGAAATAAAATTATTACAGCACTTGCTTTAGATAAATTCGTTACAAACCAAGAATTCATTAACGCATGATTAACCAAACATAGCAAGATTTAGTTTTATAGGGAAATCACACATGATTCTTATCATAAAAATGAATTTAAATAGCTTAAATCGAAAATTATGTCATGCTGCTTAAGACCTTTATCTATCACCCTAAGTTTTCAGGGATTTTGACTCACGGAAGAGTCGTATTTCCTCCATCTCAGCATAATATTTAGCTTCTACTACGAAATTTCCGAGCATGTCAGAGAGGATTACAACGTCAGCTCCGGCTGTTTTGCTTTTGGCAGGAACGGCAAGATTTCCGGTGTGCTTTGCGGCATTCAGGCGGCGGGCAAGATTTGTGGTATCGGTGTGCGGCTGGCAAAGAGTAACAGACAGGATAGAAAAAGCCGCATATGGCTGCCTGGGTTATATTTATCAGTAGATTGATCGCGTCTTAATGCCCGGCTGACACTAAGCTCACCATAACAATGCAAAAATCCTATTGTTGGTGCAAACGCACCGTCATAGCGCATCACTGAAACAATATGAAACAATCAAACAATCAATGCCCATGCTTTTTTGTTTGTTGTTGACATTTAAATCTGCCATTAATTAGGAACCGAATCTGTGGAGGATATTTATGCTCAAACTTTTCCATTACCATTCTCAATACTGGATATTTCTCGCACTTGCACTTTCTGTTTACGTAGTTGCTTTTCGATAACACATGAATAGGTTGTGTACTGCTTCCATCTAATGTAGCCAGAACTTATATCTCATGAGCTTTGGTCCGGGCCTTAGCTCATCAAAGTGCATATGTTATAAATATAATGATACCGTTGCTGATATAAAGCCGTGCACAGAAACCATCTGATCTGTTTTGATTAGACTTATAACAACCTGTAAAAGAAAACGTTTTAAACATGCTAACCAGTATTTTGGAAGTCCACAACTTTTTAATATCTGTCAAAGTCAACATGTTGAATTTAAGTCAGGGGCCACTCAAGATGTGTAGAACCGCTTACCACCATAATGGCAAATCCAAAGATAATGTGGGTATTAAAAATTACTTCTTCTTTCGCTACTGCATTAGCAATTGATTAACAATAACCTATATCAGGCATCGCCCTCCTTTTTTATAAGTTAAAAAAGTAAGACGAGTTTATTTTTTCAGTGTATATCTGAACATTCTTTATAATTCTGTCTATGTTAAAGATTTTAACCAATGAAAAACAATATTTTTTCCATTGAACGGAATAAACCGATAAGTCCTTTAGAACTTAAGATTTACCGCAACTATCGCGTAGTTCATGGGATCCGTATTGCTTTAGCATTTGTTATAACTTTCTTACTGATAAGAATGTTGAATTTACCAGACCACTCCTGGCCCCTGATTACACTGGTTGTGGTCATGGGACCAATTAGTTACATGGGCAATGTGATACCCAGGGCACTTGAACGTATGGCGGGAACTGTAGGGGGTGCGATTTTGGGGATCATCGCATTACACATTGAAATGTACTCTCTCACTATGATGATGCTGTGGTGTGGATGCGCAGCTTTCCTTTGTGGTTTTCTGGCCATGAGTAAACGTCCCTATGCCGCATTATTGATTGGTATCACGCTGGCGGTTGTCAGCAGCGCTCCTGCAGGAGACTTACAAACAGCATTGTGGCGAAGCACCAACATTATTATAGGATGCATTCTGGCGATGTTGTTTACCAGCATTTTTCCCCAAAGAGCATTCATTAACTGGCGTATACAACTTGCTGACTTTCTTTCTGATTATCTAAAAATAACAACTGCGGGAGTCTCCCGAAACGTTCTTGCGCCTCCGAGAATGGCCAAACTTCAAACGCGAGCGCTGAATAATGTAGTAAAAATGCGCAGCCTTATTACACCAGTAAATAAAGAAACAAAGATTGCGAAGAGTCTACTTGAAGATATTCAATCGATAACCCGCGATATGATAGCGGCGCAAAAATTTCAGATAAATGCCCACTGGGCATCCCGTGGCAGTCGATTTCTCATTTTGAATACTCACACGCTGTCAGATATGGAACAAATGACCCGTAGCACCCTCAACACCCTCGCACATGCCTTGCATGAAGGAAACCCAACGCCGATAGCATCAAATAGCGAGCATCTTCTCGAAATTACTAAAGAGTTGCATTGTCTTTTACTCGCCAATGAGGGCGAGGAAATCATTGAAAGCGCCGTTCACGGATATGTCTGGTTGAGCATTCAACTTGCTATCCAACTTGAAGCACTATCAACCCTAATCACAAAAGCGCTTACAGAAAATAATTAATTTCAATGTCAATCGACAAATATGTAATCATTATTGCCTCACACCGTCCAGATATCACAACCTAGCTTTTAGTAATGAAAAAGGCCCATTCTATTGTGTGGGCCAGAAAAGAAGAGTTTTGCACTACCAGGCTGGATGCCTCTCAGTAGGTCTTTGATTGAGAAACCATAATCCGTGAGCACCGTAGGTGATTTATAACTCGTTTACAGAACAGATTTTTTCCTGATAAATATCAATATTTCTCTTATCTCATCGGCCTTTTGACCGTGCAAGGCATGACTTTTCCGTTCGAGCAAATCAATGATATTCCCTGTCGTAACCCTTTTGCCATTTTCAAGTAGCTGGATAACTGTTTCACCAATTTCCTGGGCCATAATATGGTTTTGTATGATTCTCAATGCGTTGCCCTTTATATGGTTATTAGTAATACCGTTACACATCAGACATGATGTTAATAGCAAAACAAAAAATACAATTCTTTGCCCAACTTACTTGTATGTTGCACAGATAACCCTGAAATGACAAAACCCCGTTAGAACGAGGTTTTTATTCATAGTGTAACCATAGAGGATCAAACCCTCGTCTCCTGCAAATTCAAAAGTCGCCCGCTCAATTCGATGAGGTAGTAGCAGACTGACGGCCCTTGTTGGACTTAAACCAGTGCCTGGCAATGATAATGAATCTTGCCGCCTTAACTGGAAGGTCAGAGCCAAATGTTACTTTCGCAACACCTGTTCATTTGATTTACTGGAAGTATATGGCGCATAGTTATCAGGTGTGATCATTGATGATTTACAAAAAATACACTTTGCACCAAAGGGATTTTTCTCAGTCACATCAAAATGGGAAGTTCTGTACTGTGACCCATGACAACAAGGGCACTTAAAATAAATATGGTCGGTCATGATGTTAGCCTTTATTTGCTACAACACTCACTACCGCAGTGATATCCAAAAGATCTATTTAACTATTAATTTCTCTTGGTTTTCAGTATCAGGTTACAACTCACTATTAAAAGCAATAAAAAATAAATATTTCTTATCAGTTCACATGAGGAATCTAAAATAATATAATTTTCTTTATATTATAGCACCAGCGATTTTTGGGATGTTGTTAGCTTTTACGAATGCACTTAAGCGTGCAAGAAAAACTACAGAGGTAAAACAACAAATGACATTTATAAAATAATCATTTCAACTGTTCTACCCAATAATTAGACTCAGACATCTGTTCAGCTTTATGTTGACAGATGTTGAGTTTCTGAAAAACCAATATATCTACTCAGGCATTCACCGTCTTCGCTATCGTATATTGGTTTACATCAGGAAAAATATCAGGCAGCTACAACGTTTTCAGCTGACGGCCCTTTTGCACCAGCAGTAATGCTGAACTCAACTTTTTGGCCTTCATTCAGCGTTTTGAAGCCACCACTCTGAATAGCAGAGAAGTGTACAAACACATCTTTACTACCATTGTCAGGGGTAATAAAACCAAAACCTTTAGACTCGTTAAACCATTTTACTAAACCAGTCATTTTATTAGACACAGGTAATTCCTTAAATTCTATGTAGCCTTACGGCGAAAAGGGCTTCGCACACAATCTAATTAGTAACGATAAGAAGGCTCAAAAGAAAGGATTATCTGTGGATAACGCTTGAGATGAGAACTGCTTTACTAAACCGCTTTAATGGGTCTGTGTACCTAACCAACCCCTCATTAATCACACACCCCACAAACAATAGCAAGTTATTTTTTCATTTAATTTTTCGCAAAATCTTAGAAATGGAAACTGAGACAGCATAATCAATGAGTTCTGTTCACCAGCAATAACATACAGCCGGTCGTCCCCTGGATAACGAAAAATAAAATAGAATATATTTATCAGTTACTTAAAGGAAAGCCCGTTTCAATCCCTAAAAATCCAGCAACGAATTTTCGTGCTATTTTTCGCAGTTCAGGAAATTAAAGCAACAAAGAAAATCATTTCATCCAACCAGTAAATTCTGAAACAGCCATAACATTTACAAAACTATGCTCCTTTTGTTTCATATCAGTGTATTATCAGAGAAGGAAAATTAAAAAAATTGAAGGAGAAAAAATGCAACGACAGGCAATGATTTCATCAAAAATAAAATTTATTGGTTACTACCCATTAGAAAAGATTCTGGAGATAGGGTTCGTAAATTCTTCAACTTTCCAGTATGTGGGCGTTCCAGAAAGCATCTATAACTCTTTTCTCACAGTGCAATCTAAAGGCCGTTTCTTTGACGGTGTCATTAAAGGTAAATTCTTGTGTCGTAAAACAGGGTGATTCAAGAAATTTACGCTGTAGATAGCGTAAAACACCGTTCTGGTGTTTTCTGTTTTTTGTTACCACCGGTCCAGGAAATTGATATCCCAAAAACCACTATTCCCGTCAATTTCGTTACCCTTCATTAAGCATGCTCCCAGCAGCGTTCACAGGTTTCAAACACTGGGACGCCATGCTCTTTCGTGGCTTTGCAGTCAAGTACCTCCTCTTTACCACCACAGCGGCAGCGTGCGCTAATTGTTCCCTGAACCGATTGCTATACCGCCACTCGCAGTCAGGAATGGGTAAAGCGGGTCATTTAAATGGCCTTTTTTTCCCGATCATCCTAAAAATTGTTGTAAAATTCGCGGCCTTAGTGATAGCTGCTTCTTTTTTGGCTATCTGTTTTGGCGGGAAGTTTTGGAGAGATTTTGGAGAAGAGAAAAAGTTGATTATTTTCAATACTCTGAAAACATCGCGCCTTCTGAACAAGAAGGTGAAACGCGAATGATCGGTCGGCTGCTCAGAGGCGGTTTTATGACCGCCATCTACGCGTATCTGTATATTCCAATCATTATTTTGATTGTGAACTCCTTTAACAGCTCGCGCTTTGGCATCAACTGGCAAGGTTTTACCACCAAATGGTACGGCCTGCTGATGAACAACGATAGCCTGCTACAGGCAGCGCAACACTCGCTGACGATGGCAGTGCTATCCGCCACGTTTGCCACGCTGATCGGCTCACTCACAGCGGTTGCACTGTACCGCTACCGTTTTCGCGGTAAACCGTTTGTCAGCGGCATGCTGTTCGTGGTGATGATGTCGCCGGATATCGTAATGGCGATTTCTTTGCTGGTGCTGTTTATGCTGATCGGCATTCAACTGGGTTTCTGGTCACTGCTGTTCTCGCATATCACTTTTTGTCTACCTTTTGTGGTGGTGACGGTTTACTCACGTCTGAAAGGTTTTGATGTACGAATGCTTGAAGCCGCCAAAGATCTTGGCGCCAGTGAAGTGACTATTCTGCGCAAGATTATACTGCCTCTGGCAATGCCTGCAGTGGCTGCCGGCTGGTTGCTGAGCTTTACGTTGTCGATGGATGATGTCGTCGTGTCGTCCTTCGTCACCGGGCCTGGTTATGAAATTTTGCCGTTAAAAATCTACTCAATGGTAAAAGTCGGCGTATCACCAGAGGTGAACGCGCTGGCGACCATTTTGTTGGTTCTGTCGCTGGTTATGGTGATTGCCAGCCAGCTTATTGCACGTGATAAAACCAAGGGCCGCTAAGGCCCTTAATTCAGGGGACGTTAAATGATGAAAAAATGGTCACGCCACCTGCTCGCGGCGGGTGCTCTGGCACTGGGCATGAGCGCCGCTCACGCTAATGACAACAACACGCTCTATTTCTATAACTGGACCGAATATGTCCCGCCTGGACTGCTGGAGCAGTTCACCAAAGAGACTGGCATTAAGGTTATCTATTCGACCTACGAGTCGAACGAAACCATGTACGCCAAGCTCAAAACCTATAAAGACGGCGCATACGATCTGGTGGTTCCGTCCACCTATTACGTCGATAAAATGCGCAAAGAAGGCATGATCCAGAAGATCGACAAGTCGACGTTGACCAACTTCCACAACCTCGATCCGGAAATGCTCAACAAGCCATTCGACCCCAACAATGACTACTCTATCCCGTATATCTGGGGTGCGACGGCCATTGGCATCAATAGCGATGCCATCGACCCGAAAACAGTAACCAGCTGGGCCGATCTGTGGAAACCGGAGTACAAAGGTAGCCTGCTGTTAACGGATGATGCGCGTGAAGTGTTCCAGATGGCGCTGCGCAAGCTGGGATACTCCGGCAATACCACCGATCCTAAAGAGATTGAAGCCGCCTATAACGAGTTGAAGAAGCTGATGCCTAACGTCGCGGCATTTAACTCTGACAACCCGGCCAACCCGTATATGGAAGGCGAAGTCAATCTGGGGATGGTGTGGAACGGCTCCGCGTATGTTGCGCGTCAGGCAGGTACTCCGCTGGAAGTGGTATGGCCGAAAGAAGGTGGGATTTTCTGGATGGACAGCCTGTCTATTCCAGCGAACGCAAAAAATAAAGAAGCTGCGCTGAAGCTGATTAACTTCCTGCTACGCCCGGACGTGGCGAAAGAAGTCGCGGAAACCATCGGTTATCCGACGCCAAACCTGGCAGCACGTAAGCTGTTAAGCCCTGAAGTCGCGAACGATAAAACCCTCTACCCTGATGCAGAAACCATCAACAAAGGGGAATGGCAGAACGATGTCGGTTCCGCCAGCGCTATCTATGAAGAGTATTATCAGAAGCTGAAAGCAGGACGTTAATTCAGCGTTGTAAGGAATGCCCGATAGCGCTGCGCGTATCGGGCAAAAAAATCACTGTCCTTTCAATAACTTCTCAACAAACTCAGGCACCACCTGGCTTGCCGGACCGTAATACTTCTCTTCAAACTCGCTTCCTACCTGGCTCGGTTCGAGATTTAGCTCTACCGTATGCGCCCCATGTAGTCGAGCTTCATGCACAAACCCCGCTGCCGGGTATACATGGCCCGATGTACCAATCGCAATGAACACATCGGCCATTGCCAGTGCCATATAAATTTCATCCATGCCCAGCGGCATTTCACCAAACCACACCACGTGCGGGCGCAGCGGCGCCGGAAACTGGCAACAATGGCATTTATCTTCCGCAGTCACATCGCCAGTCCACTCCAGAATCTGCCCGCTTTGCGAACAGCGAACCTTGAGCAGTTCGCCGTGCATATGGATTACGTTCTGGCTGCCCGCACGTTCATGCAGGTTATCAATGTTCTGCGTCACCAGTAAAAAACGGTCGCCCAGCTCGGCTTCGAGTTTTGCCAGCGCGATATGCGCCGCGTTAGGCTGGATTTCTGATTGTTGCAACTGATGACGACGGGCGTTATAAAACGACTGGACCAGTTGCGGATTACGACTAAATCCTTCCGGAGTCGCAACGTCCTCTACCCGATGTTCTTCCCAGAGACCATCCGCCGCGCGAAAGGTTCGAATTCCTGACTCAGCGGAGATTCCCGCTCCCGTCAGTACCAGCACTCTTGGTTTTTCCATCAATTCAGGCACCACTCTGTCTCTGAAAAAGATTCGTTGACGCAGGCGATCGCGCATATGGCGTTTATTTTTACGAAAGCGGCTTAACCGATGACCCCGGCGCGACAGCATAACAACCTCTTTGTATTAATCGGTAAGATGTAGGAAAGCGGCTCCGCGCATCCCGCCCGCATCACCGTGTCGCGCCTGCTCAATACGCGGCACCCGGGCAACCGGCAGCAGATGACGTGGCAGTCGGTCCGCCAGTTGCGTCGTAATAGCGGTAAAATTCGACAAGCCTCCGCCAATCACCACCAAATCAGGATCGACGATAGTCAGGATATTCCCAAGGCACACCGCCAGCAAATCCAGATAGCGTTCAACATGGGCACGTGCTTGTTCATCACCCTGCTCCCACAGCGCGATAATTTCACGGGCATCCAGCGATTGATGGTAGTAATGCTGATACAACCACGCAAATCCACCGCCGGAAAGATAGCTTTCGATGCATCCCAGTTGACCGCACCCGCAGCGGCGCAATGGGAAATCAAAGCCCATCAACGTCAGCGCATCGACTGGCAAACGAATATGACCAAACTCGCCGGTGATATAGCTGCGCCCGGTGATAGATTTCCCGTTAAGCACCAGACCGCCGCCAACACCGGTGCCGAGGATCAACCCCATAACGAGTGGGTATTGGGTGAACTCGTCATCCCAGGCTTCGGAGAGGGCAAAACAGTTAGCATCGTTATCCAGACGCACATCGCGGTCAAGGCGAGCGCTGAGATCGGCGCGGAGCGGCTTACCACTGGCAGCAGGAACGTTGGCCGCATACAGCGTGCCGTCTTCCGTTTCCGGCATGCCAGGAATGCCGATGCCTACCGAACCTTTAACGCCGAACCGCTGGTCCGCTTCCGTCACCAGATTGCAGACCGCATCAAGGAAAGCGTCATAGCTGTCGCGAGGCGTAGGGACGCGTGTTTCCCATTGCAAACGACGTTGCTTATCAAACACGCCAAGCGCAATTTTGGTCCCGCCGATGTCAAATCCGTAATACATCACCGCTCCTTGATACACGTCATCCTTCAAGATGCCTTGGGGTCGGCTGCGCCCTCACCCTCCAGTCACATCGTTATCTATGCTCGTGGAGATTTCGGTTTGCCGCCTTACCGCCGCATGAATGCTTTCGTGTATATATTGTTATTGGCCGCTAAGTACTCTCGCAGGATCAATATTGCTGGCGCGACGCGCCGGATACCAACTTGCCAAAAGACTCAGCACGAGTGCTGTCACCAGCACGTAAATCACATCCAGCCAGTGTAATTCCGATGGCAGGAAGTCAATGAAATAGATATCGCCGGACAGGAACTGATGGCCGATAAGAGCTTCAATCCCGTTAATGATCGGCGTCAGTTGCAGCGAGACAACCACCCCAATGACGACGCCTATCAGGCTACCGAACAGACCCGCCAGCAGGCCGTACCAGACAAAAATGGCACGTATAAGGCCATCTTTAGCCCCCAGGGTTCTTAATACCGCAATATCGCCGCTTTTGTCTTTTACCGCCATCACTAACGTGGAAACGATATTAAAACAGGCCACGCCAATCACCAGCACCATCGCCAGATACATAATGGCGCGGATCATCTGGATATCGCGATACATATAACCGTAAGTACCGATCCAGCTCTTAATGTACACATAGTTATTGGTGACTTCACCCGCGTCTCGCACCAGCTTATTAGCGTTAAACACGTCGTTCACTTTCAGCGCGATCCCGGAAACGCTGGATCCCATATCCAGGTATTGCTGCGCATCTTCCATTGGGATCATGGCAAAGCTGTGATCGAGCTGACCGCTCAGTTGCAGTATCCCCGTGACGTGCAAACGCACGCGTTTAGGCTGCTGTAACTTATGATCCGCACTGGCGTTAGGGATCATAATCGATACCCAGTCGCCCTGCTTCACCTTCAGCGCATCGGCAATTCCCTTACCAATAATGATTTGTTGCTCACCCGCTTTGAAATTATCCCATGCGTGGTTTTGCACAAACGAGGGTAGCGCGCTTAAACGCTGCTCCTGCTGCGGATCAACGCCCTTCACCTGCACTGCGCGTAGGTTCGCCCCACTCTCCACCAGCCCGGTAAAGTTAATATAAGGCGCCGCAGCAGCAATGCCTGGTACCTTCTGTACCTTGTCGAGCGCTTCCTGCCAGTTATTCCACGGCTGATTCACGGCTTCAATCTCACCGTGCGGCACCACGGCCAGAATACGGTTGTTAAGCTCACGCTCAAATCCGTTCATGGCGCTTAAGCCGACGATCAACACCGCGACGCCCAACGCAATGCCAACGGTGGAAATCACGGAAATCAGCGAGACCATGCCGCCGCGCCGCCGACCACGGCTAAAACGCAAACCAATCAATAACGATAAAGGCGAAGCCATTACTCAGCTCCCATCAGGCTCAGTTCAGCCGTCAGGCGACCATCGCGCATTTCAAGCTGGCGGCTCATGCGCTTCGCCAGTTGCAGATCGTGTGTCACCACCAAAAATGCCGTGCCCTGAGAGCGGTTCAGCTCACCCAGAAGCTCGAAAATGCTGTCCGCGTTACGCGCATCAAGGTTACCCGTTGGCTCATCCGCCAGTACCAGGCGCGGGTTATTCACCAGCGCACGAGCGATGGCCACGCGCTGGCGTTCACCGCCTGACAGTTCAGACGGACGATGGCTGGCACGATGGTCCAGCCCTACTGCTTTCAGCATATCCCGTGCGCGCTCGGTGATTTCAGCCGGTTTTTTCTTGCCGATCAGCAACGGCATCGCCACGTTTTCCAGCGCGGTAAAGTCCGGCAGCAGATGGTGGAACTGATAAATGAAGCCCAGCTTCTGATTGCGCAGTTCCGCTTTCGCCGCCGACGAGAGTTTGCTCATCGGCTGACCGCTAAAAATGACATCGCCGGAAGTTGGCGTATCCAGCCCGCCTAACAGATGCAGCAACGTACTCTTACCGGAACCGGAGCTGCCGACAATCGCCATCATCTCACCTTCACCGACGCAAAAACTGACATCGTGCAGTACATCGGTCTGCACTGTGCCTTCCTGATAGCGTTTGCACAGGTTGTCGCATTGCAGCAGGATCTTATTCATAACGTAAAGCCTCAGCGGGTTGAGTGGCGGCAGCGCGCCAGGAAGGATAAAGCGTAGACAGCAGCGCGATGGCCATCGCCACCAGCGCAATGACGATAACCTGCAGCGGCTCAATGGCGACCGGCAGCGCAGCCCCATCCAGAAGCACACCGATAATTGGCATCAGGTTGTTCAGTTGACTGGCGAGTAATGCGCCCAGCACCGCACCCAGCAGCGCGCCGATAATCCCGGCACTGGCCCCCTGCACCATAAACACCATCATTATCTGCCGCGGCGTCAGCCCCTGCGTTTGTAGAATCGCCACTTCCCCTTGCTTCTCCATTACCATCAGACCCAGCGAGGTAATAATATTAAATGCCGCCACCGCCACGATCAGGCTAAGCAGCAGCCCCATCATGTTTTTCTCCATACGCACGGCCTGGAACAATTCCCCTTTGCGCTCGCGCCAGTCCTGCCATTTGGTGCCTTGCGGCAGCGTTTGCTGGCTCAGCGTATCAACCTTTAACGGTTCGTTGAGCCACAGACGCCAGCCGGTAATATTGCCCACCGGGTAACGCATCAGACGTGACGCATCCTGGATGTTGGTCAGCATCTGGTAGCCGTCGACTTCGCTGTTGGCGGCGAAGGTGCCAATTACCGTAAACAGACGCTGGCTCGGCAGACGCCCCATGGGGGTAAACTGGCTGGCTGAGGGCACCATCACGCGAATTTGATCGCCACGATTAACACCCAGTTGCCCGGCAAGCTGCTCTCCGAGGATGACATTATACTTACCCGGCTGCAGATCTGTTTGCTTCACATTGACCAGATATGGCGTTAATGGATCTTTTTGCGCCGGGTCAATACCCAGCATCACGCCGACTGCCACGCTACGCGCACTTTGCAGTACCACATCCCCCGTGGTTATCGGTGCGACGCGGTTGACACCGTTCAACACCACCGCTTTTTCCGGTAGCTGTTGCGGGTTTAGAGAACCCTGTTCAGACGAGAGGACGGCCTGAGGCATCAGGCCAAGAATATTGTTTTGCAGCTCGCGCTCGAAACCGTTCATCACCGACAACACCGTAACCAGCGCCATTACCCCGAGAGTAATGCCAATGGTGGAGAGCCAGGAAACGAAGCGACCGAAGCGATCTGCTGCACGCCCACGCATATAACGCAGGCCGATGAATAGTGCGACAGGTTGGTACATGAAATCCGTCTGGTTGCTGTTAGCAAAGTCACGAGTATATAAGCGAAAGCGGAATGGGTAAATGACTGAACCGTAAGTGTTCGTCAGCACTATTCTTAAAAGTATAAATAAATCAAACCGCTAAAGTTGTCCCTCTCCCCTGCAACCCTAATCCCTGACCTTTATCCTAAAAAAACAAAATGCAGACAGTTACGCATTACAGCGCACGGCGGGTTGCGCAGGATGGCAGGCTATTGCAATCAATATGGATGCGCCGTCTCAATGAATAAAAAAGAACTATGGATTAATCAAATCAAGGGGTTATGCATTTGCCTGGTAGTGATTTACCACTCGGTGATCACATTTTACCCGCACCTCACCACTTTTCAGCATCCACTGTCAGAGGTGTTGAGCAAATGCTGGATTTACCTCAATTTGTACCTGGCACCGTTTCGCATGCCGGTGTTTTTCTTTATTTCGGGGTATCTGATTCGCCGCTACATCGATAACGTCCCGTGGACAACCTGCGTGGATAAACGGATCTGGAGTATCGCCTGGGTGCTGGTGCTTTGGGGAGTGGTGCAATGGTTGGCGTTGGTGACGCTCAATAACTGGCTCGCCCCGCAGCGCGATCTGACCCATGCCGCCAACGCCGCTTATGCGGATTCGATTGCGGGTTTTACCCACGGGATGCTGACCGCCAGCACCAGCCTGTGGTATCTGTACGCGCTGATTGTCTATTTTGTTCTGTGTAAAATTTTCAGCCGTTGGGCGATGCCGCTGTTAGCGTTATTTGTGGCGCTGAGCGTGGCGATCAATTTTTTCCCGACCCCGTGGTGGGGAATGAACAGCGTGATTCGCAATTTGCCCTGGTATAGCCTCGGCGCATGGTTTGGCGCAACGCTGATGGCGTGGATCAAGGAGGTGCCCCTGCGCCGTCATGCGGTCATTGTTCTGGGTTGCACAATCGTCGCCATCATCGCGTGGCTGGCAAATGTCTCGCTATTGCTTTCTCTCCTTTCCATTGTGCTGATCATGAAGCTGTTTTATCAGTTTGAGCTCCACTTTGGCATGCGCGCGTCCAGTCCGTTAAGCGTGATTGGCGCCAATACCATCGCCATCTACACCACACACCGTATTCTGGTTGAGCTGTTCAGCTTAACGCTTATCCCCAAAATCAATCATGCCGCCTGGCCTGCATACGCGGAGCTGGCCCTGCTACTGGTGTATCCGTTCGCCTGCCTGCTGCTGTGCACCCTGTTTGGCCTGCTGGTGCGTAAGATTTCACAAAAAACCGTGGCCGATCTGCTCTTTTCCCCGCCCTCTTTATCGCCCGCCTCGCGCTAACCCCTACGCGCTTTTTGCCCCCATTCGGGGGCGAATCAATTTGCTTATGAGAAACGATCACGGATAATAAAGAACATTGCTTATCAGATGTATATCTAAATGAGATCCTGACAACCGAATGCCTGAACAACATCGTTACACGCTCCCAACGGGCGCTTCCGATCAGCGCCAGTTGGGTGAGCTTACGGGTGCCGCCTGCGCAACGCTGGTCGCCGAAATCGCCGAACGTCACGCGGGTCCAGTGGTGCTGATCGCGCCGGACATGCAAAATGCTTTGCGTCTGCATGATGAAATTCGTCAGTTTACTGACCAGATGGTGATGAACCTGCCCGACTGGGAAACGCTTCCCTATGACAGCTTTTCTCCCCATCAGGAGATTATCTCCTCACGGCTCTCCACACTGTATCAACTGCCCGCCATGCAGCGCGGCGTGCTGATCGTTCCGGTAAATACGCTGATGCAGCGTGTCTGTCCGCACAGCTATCTGCACGGTCATGCGCTGGTCATGAAAAAAGGCCAGCGGCTTTCGCGCGACGCCCTGCGCGAACAACTGGACAGTGCTGGCTACCGCCATGTTGATCAGGTCATGGAACACGGCGAATACGCCACGCGTGGCGCATTGTTAGATCTGTTCCCGATGGGCAGCGAATTGCCTTATCGTCTGGATTTCTTTGATGACGAAATCGACAGCCTGCGTCTGTTTGATACTGACACTCAGCGCACGCTGGAAGAAGTCGATGCCATTAATTTGCTGCCCGCACACGAATTCCCGACTGACAAAACGGCCATCGAACTGTTCCGTAGTCAGTGGCGTGATACTTTTGAGGTGAAACGCGACGCCGAGCATATTTATCAACAGGTCAGCAAAGGCACATTACCTACGGGGATTGAATACTGGCAACCGCTGTTTTTCAGCGAGCCGCTGCCGCCGCTGTTCAGCTACTTCCCCGCCAATACGTTGTTGGTAAATACCGGCGATATCGAGACCAGCGCAGCACGCTTCCAGGCCGATACCCTGTCACGCTTTGAGAATCGCGGTGTTGATCCGATGCGCCCGCTTCTGCCACCGGAATCGCTGTGGCTGCGGGTTGATGAGCTGTTTTCTGAACTTAAACGCTGGCCGCGTGTTCAGCTGAAAACCGAGAGTCTGCCGAAGAAAGCGGCGAATACCAACCTCGGGTTCCAGAAGCTGCCGGATATCGCCGTTCAGGCACAGCAAAAAGCACCGTTAGATGCATTACGTAAATTCCTTGAAGGCTTTACCGGTCCGGTAATTTTCTCGGTGGAAAGTGAAGGACGCCGGGAAGCGCTAGGCGAACTACTCGCCCGCATCAAAGTCGCGCCGAAGCGGATATTGCGACTCGACGAAGCCGTAGACAACGGTCGTTATCTGATGATTGGCTCAGCCGAGCACGGCTTCATCGATAGCAAACGCAATCTGGCGCTGATTTGTGAAAGCGATCTGCTCGGTGAACGTGTGGCGCGTCGCCGCCAGGATTCTCGTCGCACCATCAACCCGGACACGTTAATTCGTAACCTCGCGGAGCTGCATCCCGGTCAGCCAGTGGTGCATCTGGAGCACGGCGTGGGTCGCTATGCCGGTATGACCACGCTGGAAGCAGGCGGCATTACCGGTGAATACCTGATGCTCACCTATGCCAACGACGCCAAACTGTATGTGCCGGTGTCGTCGCTGCATCTGATAAGCCGCTACGCCGGCGGCGCGGAAGAGAATGCGCCGCTGCATAAACTGGGCGGTGATGCCTGGTCACGCGCCCGACAGAAAGCCGCTGAGAAAGTCCGCGATGTCGCGGCAGAGCTGCTGGATATTTATGCCCAGCGCGCAGCGAAAGAAGGCTTTGCCTTTAAGCATGACCGTGAACAGTACCAGCTGTTTTGCGACAGCTTCCCGTTTGAAACCACGCCCGACCAGGCGCAGGCGATCAACGCGGTACTCAGCGATATGTGTCAACCACTGGCCATGGACCGCCTGGTGTGTGGCGATGTCGGCTTTGGTAAAACCGAAGTCGCGATGCGTGCCGCCTTTCTCGCCGTAGAGAATCACAAGCAGGTTGCCGTGTTGGTACCGACCACCCTGCTCGCTCAGCAGCACTTCGACAACTTCCGCGACCGCTTTGCCAACTGGCCGGTACGCATTGAGATGCTGTCCCGTTTCCGTAGCGCCAAAGAGCAAGCGCAGATTCTGGAGCAGGTTGCCGAAGGTAAAATCGATATTCTCATCGGCACTCACAAACTGCTGCAAGCGGATGTGAAGCTAAAAGATCTGGGGCTGCTGATTGTCGATGAAGAGCACCGTTTCGGCGTTCGCCACAAAGAGCGTATCAAGGCAATGCGCGCGGATGTAGATATTCTGACTCTGACAGCAACGCCAATTCCACGCACGCTCAACATGGCGATGAGCGGCATGCGCGATCTGTCGATCATCGCCACACCGCCCGCTCGTCGTCTGGCGGTCAAAACCTTCGTGCGCGAATATGACAACCTGGTGGTACGCGAGGCTATCCTGCGTGAAGTTATGCGCGGGGGACAAGTTTATTATCTCTTTAACGACGTCGAAAATATCCAGAAAACCGCTGACCGATTAGCGGAACTGGTGCCGGAAGCGCGCATTGGTATCGGCCACGGGCAAATGCGCGAGCGCGAACTGGAACGCGTGATGAACGATTTCCACCATCAGCGTTTTAACGTGCTGGTATGTACCACCATTATCGAAACCGGGATCGACATTCCCACTGCCAACACCATCATCATTGAACGAGCTGACCACTTCGGTTTAGCGCAATTGCATCAGCTACGGGGTCGTGTGGGACGCTCACACCATCAGGCATACGCCTGGCTGCTAACGCCGCATCCAAAAGCGATGACCACCGACGCACAAAAACGCCTGGAAGCCATCGCCTCGCTGGAAGATTTAGGTGCAGGTTTTGCGCTGGCGACCCACGACCTCGAAATTCGTGGCGCAGGGGAACTGCTGGGCGAAGATCAAAGTGGCTCCATGGAAAGTATCGGTTTCTCACTGTATATGGAGCTGCTGGAAAACGCTGTCGATGCGCTCAAAGAAGGGCGTGAACCGTCGCTGGAAGATCTCACCAGCCAGCAAACCGAAGTCGAACTGCGCATGCCATCGCTTCTGCCGGATAACTATATCCCGGATGTCAACACGCGACTGTCGTTCTACAAGCGCATTGCCAGTGCAAAAGGCGAAATCGAGCTGGAAGAAATTAAGGTCGAGCTGATAGACCGTTTTGGCCTGCTGCCCGACCCGGCCCGGACGTTGCTGGATATTGCCCGTTTACGCCAGCAGGCGCAGAAACTGGGGATCAGAAAGCTCGAAGGCAATGAAAAAGGCGGTACTATTGAGTTTGCCGAGAAAAACCACGTTAACCCGGTCTGGCTAATTGGTTTACTGCAAAAACAACCGCAGCACTTCCGTCTGGATGGTCCAACACGCCTGAAATTCATGCAGGAGTTGGGCGAGCGTAAAGCACGGATCGACTGGGTTCGCCAGTTTATGCGCCAGCTTGAAGAGAACGCCATAGCCTAGCGTCAAGCCGGGTGAGTCCTCCACTCACCCGGCCTGATGAATTTACAAACTCTTTGCACTTCCCTGCACTTCCCGACACTGCAAACCGCCATAATTCTTGTTTACTTTTACATAATAAAAACCACGTAAAAACAATGGATTTATGGTGATGTTAAACAATAAACGACTCTCTCGCTGGTTAACATTTTTTACGCTTGCCGCGACCTTCGCGTTAGCACTTCCGGCCCAGGCAAATACCTGGCCGCTGCCGCCACCGGGAAGCCGCGTGGTGGGTCAGAATGCCGTTCATGTTGTCGAAGACAATGGCGGTTCTCTGGAAGCGATTGCGAAAAAATACAATGTCGGCTTTCTGGCGCTGCTACAGGCCAACCCCGGCGTTGACCCTTACGTACCACGACCGGGCAGCGTGCTGACTATTCCGTTGCAAACCCTGCTGCCGGACGCGCCGCGCGAAGGCATTGTTATCAACCTCGCCGAACTGCGTCTTTATTATTACCAGCCAGGGACAAATTCGGTGACCGTGTATCCTATTGGTATTGGTCAGTTAGGCGGTGACACGCTGACGCCCACAATGGTAACCACCATCTCTGATAAACGTGCCAACCCGACCTGGACGCCTACGGCAAATATCCGCGCGCGATACAAAGCGAACGGGATCGACCTTCCTGCCGTGGTGCCTGCCGGGCCGGATAACCCGATGGGCCATCATGCCATTCGCTTAGCCGCATACGGCGGTGTGTACCTGCTGCACGGAACTAATGCTGACTTTGGCATCGGAATGCGCGTCAGTTCCGGCTGTATTCGTCTACGCGACGGTGATATCGAAACTCTGTTCCGTCAGGTGAAGCCAGGAACCAAGGTCAATATTATCAATACGCCAATCAAAGCATCTGTTGAACCTAACGGCGTGCGCCTGGTTGAAGTACACCAGCCGTTGTCCGAAAAAATCAATGACGACCCGCAATTGCTGCCGATCGTGCTGAACGCATCCATGCAGACGTTTAAGAATGCGGCGCAAACGGACTCTGCCGTCATGGAACATGCGATGGAGATTCGCTCAGGCATGCCGGTCGATGTCACCCGTCATCACGACGTTGCTCAACAACCGCTGTAATTCAGCGCATAAAAAACCCCCGCTGGATTTTATTCCTCGGGGGTTTTTTATTTAACTCGCAGTGGCATTGCGATGGGTTAAATCTTATTTGTAGATAACTGCAGTCCCGTGGAGGGTGTTAGGACCGGTAACAGAAGTAATACGGAAAGACTTCGCCCCCATCTCATCCGCTTTCTGTGCCAGTTGATCTTCCAGAGAACCTAAGTTAGTCCCCGCATTCGCAGAAATAGTACCGACTTTCTGTTGGCCCGCAGGTGTGGCCTGAACTTCAACGGCAGCAAAACTTGCAAATGAGAGTGAGCTAAGAACAGCAGCAACAAACAGAGTTTTTACGTTTTTCATGATAGTGACCTTTAGCAGATGAATGTGTGTCGTAAAGATTAACTTAACGATCGATAGGTAAATCATAGATGTGATCTAGGTCACACGTCAACATTTTTTTATAATGATCGTTATATAAAATACAAAGACCTTATTTTTCATATCAATAGCGTTAAATTATTTTTATCGCTAATCCGCTGGAGTGTGCAGTCGAATATTTTTATAATGGTTATTCAATAAACCCAACAAAGGTACATCGGCGCCATGACAACTGAAATGACAGGTTGTGCTAAAAAAAGCCGTGGCCGACCAAAAGTGTTCGACAGGGAAGCCGCGCTTGATAAGGCCATGACACTCTTCTGGCAGCACGGGTATGAAGCGACATCGCTCGCCGATCTCGTAGAAGCAACCGGCGCAAAAGCGCCCACGCTGTATGCGGAGTTCACCAATAAAGAGGGGTTGTTTCGTGCCGTACTGGACCGCTACATCACCCGCTTCGCAGCGAAGCATGAAGCCCAACTGTTTTGTGAAGAAAAAAGTCTTGAGTGCGCGCTGGAAGACTATTTCACCGCAATAGCGACCTGCTTTACCAGTAAAGACACCCCGGCGGGATGTTTCATGATTAACACATCCGCGACACTGGCGGCCTCTTCCCGGGATATTGCGCACACGGTGAAATCCCGCCATGCAATGCAGGAACAGACGCTTACCCAGTTCCTTCACCAGCGCCAGCAACGAGGCGAAATTCCGGCCCATTGCGACGTGCAAAAACTGGCCGAATACCTGAACTGTATTTTACAGGGTATGTCGATCAGCGCCCGTGAAGGCGCGACGTTTGAAAAACTGATGCAGATCGCACACACGACTCTGCGACTGTGGCCTGAACTTATCAAAGTTTAACCCTTTCCCGCTATTTCCCCGCAGTACTGACACCACCGGGAGCTGATTAAGCCCCCGGTTAGATTCCCGCGGATTACCCCTACATTATTCAGTGTTTTCATCATCTTATCCGATCATTTTTTGTAAAATGTATTGATAACAACAATTATTATCAGCAATATTCGCATTTGTTTTAACGCCTGTTTCACAATGTAACCATCGGTTTCTCTACCGCCATAACAAAAACAGATCGACTCTTTTTAAAAGGAATAGAAATGCATAAGCGTCTCTGGGTGCTCAATCCTCTCTTGTTGTCTTTAACTCTCCCAGCCATCGCGGCTGAGGAAGATAACCTCATCGTCAGTGCCAACCGTAGTCAACGCACCGTGGCAGAAATGGCGCAAACGACCTGGGTTATTGAAGGAAGCGAGATTGAACAGCAGGTTCAGGGGGGAAAGAGTTCAAAGATGTTCTTGCTCAGTTAATCCCAGGAATCGATGTCAGCAGCCAGGGGCGCACAAACTACGGCATGAATATGCGCGGTCGTGCCATCGTAGTACTGATAGACGGTGTTCGTCTGAACTCCTCGCGTACTGACAGTCGTCAACTTGATTCTATTGATCCGTTTAACATCGCACACATTGAAGTCATCTCAGGCGCTACCTCACTGTATGGCGGCGGCAGTACCGGTGGGTTAATCAACATTGTCACCAAAAAAGGCCAGCCGGAGCGTGAAGTAGAACTCGAACTGGGGAGTAAAAGCGGCTTCAATAACAGTAACGATCATGATGAACGCGTTGCCGCGGCGGTGAGCGGAGGAACCGATCGCGCTTCCGGGCGCATGTCCGTCGCGTATCAACGGTTTGGCGGCTGGTATGACGGCAATCACGATGCCCTGCTGCTGGATAACACCCAAACCGGCCTGCAGCACTCCGATCGTCTGGACGTGATGGGCACCGGAACGATTGAGCTTGACGACAACCGTCAGTTACAACTGGTTACGCAGTATTATAAGAGCCAGGGGGATGACGATTACGGACTGGATCTTGGCGAGAACATGTCCGCCGTGACGGGAAACGGTAAGGCTTATACCAGCAGCGGACTGAATTCCGATCGTATTCCCGGCACCGAGCGTCATCTGATCAGCCTGCAGTATTCAGACGCGGATTTCTTCGGCCAGAACCTGGTCAGCCAAATCTATTACCGTGACGAATCGCTAAAATTCTACCCCTTCCCTACGCTAAGCAAAGGCAAGGTCACCAGTTTCTCCGCATCGCAGCAGGACACAGACCAGTTTGGTGCCAAAATCACCCTCAACAGCCAGCTGATGGACAACTGGGAGCTGACGTGGGGTGTCGATGCCGATCACGAAACCTTCGATTCCAATCAGAAATTCTTCGATCTGGCCTGGTCCCTGCCCTCCGGCGGTATGGACAACCGAACCGCTTATACCACCGGGCGTTACCCCGGTTACAGCATCACCAACTTCGCGCCTTTCCTGCAGAACAGCTATGACATTAACGACATCTTTACCCTCAGCGGCGGTGTGCGCTATCAATGGACCGAAAACAGGGTGGATGATTTCGTGGGCTATGCCCAACAACAGGGAATTGCCACCGGTCTGGCAAACTCCGCCGATACCATTCCTGGCGGTAAAACCGATTACGATAATTTCCTGTTTAACGCCGGTATTCTCGCCCACCTGACCGACCGTCAGCAGACATGGTTTAACTTCTCTCAGGGCGTGGAGCTTCCGGACCCGGGGAAATATTACGGTAACGGCACCTATTCCCTGGTTGGCGATCATTACCAGCTCCAGCGCAGCGTCAATGTGGCGGACTCACGCCTGGAGGGGATTAAAGTTAACTCCTACGAACTGGGATGGCGCTACACTGGCGACAGTCTGCGCACGCAGCTGGCCGCTTACTACTCTACTTCGGATAAATCGATCGTTATCAACCGTAGCGATATGACCATTAACGTCCAGCCTGATGATCGCCGTATTTATGGCCTTGAAGGTGCGGTGGATTATTTCATTGCGGATACGGACTGGAGTCTGGGCGGCAACTTCAACGTCATTAAATCGGAAGTGAAGCAAAACGGTAAGTGGCAGAAATGGGATGTCACCCTGACTTCCCCGTCCAAAGCCACCGCGTGGGTCGGCTGGGCACCTGAACCGTGGACATTGCGTGTACAGAGCCAGCAAACATTTGATCTGACGGACGCCAGCGGCAATAAGCTGGACGGCTATAACACGATGGACTTTATCGGCAGCTATCAGCTCCCGTTGGGTAAACTGACCTTTAGCGTGGAAAACCTGCTGAATGAAGAGTACACCACGCTGTGGGGACAACGTGCGCCACTGCTGTACAGCCCCACCTACGGTAGCCCGTCACTGTATGAATACAAGGGCCGGGGCCGCACGTTTGGTCTGAACTACGCCTTAACCTTCTGATAAAAAAAGCCCCCCAGCCTGAGCGAATGGGGGGCTAATGTTCAGGATAATGCTATTTTACGCTTTGTTATTTAGTACCAACTGTCCGTTGTTATCCAACGGAATTTGCGCGCCGGGGTCCTTATCCATACGGATTTTCCCCTGCTGATCGCCAATTTTGTACGTCACGTCGTAGCCCAGCATTTTTTCAGATTTGTCATACACCGTTTTACAACGCTGCTGCGTAGTAGTGTACGTATCATTTTCTTGCATCGAACCCTGGATCTGGTTACCTGCATAACCGCCGCCTAAAGCACCGGCCACGGTAGCAATATCTTTACCGCGTCCGCCGCCAAACTGATGGCCGATAACGCCACCAGCAACCGCACCCAGCACGGAACCCGCGATACGGTTTTCATCTTGTACCGGCTTACGGTGCGTGACCGTCACGTTCCGACACTCCTGGCGCGGTGTTTTTACCGACTCTTTAATCGGTGTTGCAGAGACAACTTGTGCATACTGTGGGCCACGCTCGAAAACGTTAAGACTGGCCACCGCTGCAACACCCAGCGCAGCAGCTACGCCAATCCCTATACCCGCCAACATAGATTTATTCACGGGACTTCCTCCTTTTTTGCTATTAGCAACAACTTTGCAACAGAAGGTAAGGAATGCCAATCAGATTACGGATGAAAATAGCACGAGGAGGAGCGAAGGCAGGATGATTCGGAGAACTCTGAAGGAAGGCGCCGGATAAGTACAAACATCCGACGCCATAAGCCGTATTAATGCAGTTTCAGACGCGGGCGGATCACCCGGTTAATGCTGCCAACCAGCATCATCAGACCGGTTTTAAAGTAACCGTGCAGAGCAATCTGGTGCATGCGGTACAGTGAGATGTACACAAAGCGCGCAATACGCCCTTCTACCATCATCGAACCACGGGTCAAGTTACCCATCAGGCTACCCACGGTAGAGAAGTTAGAAAGTGAAACCAGAGAGCCGTGGTCTTTGTACTGATAGGCTTTCAGCGGCTTGCCGTTCATCTGCGCCAAAATGTTGTTCATTGCGCAGCTTGCCATCTGGTGCGCAGCCTGAGCGCGCGGCGGCACAAAACCACCTTCCGGGCGAGCGCAGGAAGCGCAGTCGCCAATCGCGTACACGTCGGGATCGCACGTGGTCTGCAGAGTCGGCTCAACCACCAGTTGGTTAATACGATTGGTTTCCAGACCGCCAATGTCTTTCATAAAGTCTGGCGCTTTGATCCCCGCAGCCCACACCATCAGATCGGCTTCAATGTACTCGCCATCCTTGGTATGCAGTCCGCCTTCATCAGCGCTGGTTACCATCGTCTGGGTCAGTACGCGTACGCCCAGTTTGGTTAACTCATTATGCGCAGCACTGGAAATACGCGGCGGCAACGCAGGCAGAATACGCTCACCGGCTTCTACCAGCGTAACGTTCAGCGCTTCGTTGGTCAGCCCTTTGTAACCATAGCTGTGCAGCTGTTTTACCGCATTGTGCAGCTCGGCTGAGAGTTCAACCCCCGTCGCACCGCCGCCGACAATGGCGATATTTACTTTGCCGTTAGCGCCCAGATTCGCGGAATACTTCAGGAACAGATTCAGCATCTCCTGGTGGAAACGACGCGCCTGATGCGGGTTATCCAGGAAAATGCAGTTTTCTTTGACGCCCGGCGTATTGAAATCGTTGGAGGTACTACCCAACGCCATCACCAGCGTGTCATACGGGACTTTGCGCTCAGGAACCAGCAGCTCGCCCTTCTCATCGCGCAGCTCGGCAAGAGTAATGGTTTTCGCTTCGCGATCGATATCCACCACCGAACCCAACTGAAACTGGAAACCGTGGTTACGGGCATGCGCCAGATAGCTCAGCGCATCCACGCCTTCGTCCAGGGAACCCGTCGCGACTTCATGCAGTAACGGTTTCCATAAATGGCTGTGGTTTCTGTCCACCAGCGTGATTTTGGCCTTTTTCTTGCGCCCCAGCTTTTTACCCAGCTGCGTCGCCATTTCCAGTCCGCCAGCACCGCCGCCGACAATCACGATTCTTTTTAATGGTGTAGTCAACGTGACCCCCTTAAATTTATTAACCAATTGTTAACTAAAAGTTATAGGCATAGCCTTTAATTAACAACAAGTTACGATAATGAAAATGTTCTTCGAGAGTGAGAATAACACGAACGGTGCATTGGTCATACCAAAATTGATGTGTATCAAGTTTTGATGCTGAAAAGATAGACAACACGAACTTTAAGAACAAAAAAACCAGCCCGAAGGCTGGTTTTTTAAACGTTCATTGAGGATTAACCTAACGTCTTGAACGCTTTGATGCGCTGCAAATGCGGGGAGATATTCTTAAACTTGTGCGTCTGCTCTTCGTCCCAGACTATCTCGTAAAAGTGATGCAGCTCTTCTGACGAACGCTGACTATTGAGCGCTTCATCATGACGTGACAGGATCACCAGGCAGCGATCGCGATTCTTTTCGCGGAAATTGGTCACGCATTTTGTCGCGATATCGGCATACTCTTCAGGCCTGTCGATTTTTCCTTCCATGTTCTCATACGGGAACAGGTTGGGATTAAACACTACCTGACGAATATCACACAGAAAACCAATCCGTTCAGCCCAATATCCCCCGAGCCCCACGCCACAAATCAGCGGACGGTCGTCCACATTAAGCTGCAGCATTTTGTCCACTTCTTTCAGTAGATGCTGCATGTCATGTTTAGGATGCCGTGTACTGTAGCTAATCAGCCTGACATCCGGGTCGATGAACTGCAGCTGCAACACCTTTTCGTGGTTGCCCGGGCTGTTAGAGTCAAAACCGTGTAAATAGATAATCATCGCATCCTCGCCAAACTTGCGTTAATGACCTGCTTTCTCTTCCTGCCAGCGCTCATGAAGCTGGTTGAGCTGGGCGCTTACCGTCTTCCAGCGTGCCGAGTCCATCAGTTCCTGACGTGAAAATGAACCTTTATGATACAAACGTGTAACACGTTCTGCATTGATCGGCGACAGATTATCTAACACACTGACCGCGCCTTTACGATTATTGCAGACCAGGATCATATCGCAACCCGCATCCAGCGATGCCTGACCACGCTCCGCATAACTTCCCATAATCGCCGCCCCTTCCATCGACAAATCATCGGAGAAAATGACGCCATCGAAACCAAGCTCCTGACGCAGCACCGTTTTCAGCCAGTGTGGCGAACCGCTCGCCGGACGCGGGTCCACGTCACTGTAGATGACATGCGCAGGCATAATGGCATCGAGTTTGTTTTCCGTAATCAACGTCTGGAACACGGACATATCTTTTGCACGAATTTCGGCTTCTGAACGTGGATCGGTTGGGGTTTCTTTATGCGAATCCGCCGTCACTGCCCCATGCCCGGGGAAATGTTTACCGGTAGTTTTCATGCCAGCAGCATGCATACCGTCAATGAAGCGGGTCGCCATAGCCAGCGCTTTCCGCGGATCGGCATGGTAAGAACGTTCGCCAATCGCCGCGCTGATATGCCCCACATCCAGCACCGGCGCAAAACTTATATCTATATCCATTGCGATCATTTCGCTGGCCATTAGCCATCCGGCGTCCTGAGCCAGATTGCCGCCTTCTTCCAGACCGTGCAGCGCCGCAAAGGATTGGGCCGCGGGCAGACGCGTAAATCCTTCGCGAAAACGCTGTACCCTGCCGCCTTCCTGATCTACCGCCACCACCAGATGATTGCGTGATGCCGCGCGAATCTGGCGCACTAATTCACGCAACTGTTCCGGGTCATGATAATTTCGGGTAAAGAGGATCAACCCACCTACCAGCGGATGCGCCAGAATCTCGCGCTCTTCAGCGTCCAGCTCATACCCTTCGACATCCAACATTACTGGGCCCACACTGCTCTCCTTATCCTTTCATTATTAGCTGCCGCCAGGTTTCATCGGCCAGCCTGATAAATTGTCGATCGCCGGTTTGTCGCCAGCGATACTCAAACCACCCCGCTTTCAGCATTATGACCCAGGGCCGCCATCGTCTTACCTGCCGCCACAGCGCGTTTTGTTCAATGTGCGCTCGTTGGGCGTAGGCGCTAACCAGCCGTTGGTGCTGAGATTCGTCGTTGACCCAAACCGCCGCCAGCTCCAGAGCGATATCACCGTCTCCGGCATATTCCCAGTCAATCAGCCGCAGCCCTGATGCTGTACGTACGATGTTGTCACCGTGGACATCCATATGCAGAGGCCCCAGACGCAAAGGTCGAGGCTCACCGCTTTTCCTGAGTCGCTTCAACGCTCGCAACCAGCATGGCGTGCGACGCGCCGGATCGCCACACTGCCAGTACTGTTCGAGTAGCGGCAGCAGACTGATTCGCCAGCCCAATTGGGGTTGTTGGTGCAGATGATACAATAAGCCAGCGAGTTCGTCGGCGTCCGGTAATCTGGATTCAACCTTACCGTGAAAAAAGTCGACCGCCATCCACCCACGTATATAAAAGCGGGGGCGCGGCGCAAGGCTTTCAGGCAGGTGCTTTAACGCGTGATAGTGGCGTAAGAAATGCGATTCCGGCGCGTCAGGGTCGTGATGAGAGCGCAACACTAAGCGGTGGGTATCGTGTTCGATGATGCAGCTCCCGCCGCTCAGGCCGCTCTGGTTGGCTACGACGGGATGATACTGCGGGAAATAGCGCGACAACACCTCGTCGCGCGTTAGCCGGTTATTGTTGCTGTACGGCACCTTTACCTGACCAGATTATCTCGCCAGTTTGTACCAGCATTAATTGCATTTGCAGGGCCGGCGAATTGACGTTGCCGGAGGCGCTGGAATAGAGCACATACTGTGCGCCAACGTTACGGGCGATACCAATCGCTTTGCTGCGCGTTCCCAGACTGTCGTTCGGCGACAGACCTAACTGCTGTTTGGCGACAGCCAACTGCTGGGCGGAAACCAGGGTAAACTTGCCGTTATTCGCCAACGCGTTCCTCAAGGTCTCGGTAGCTTCACCGGCATTCAACGAGCCGTTGGTCCGGTTATTCACGCTATCAACAAGCAGAACGCCTCCCGCTTTGACGCCGTCAGCCTGCAGCATTTTGCCGACCATCGGTTGCATAGCTCCGTTCCAGTCATAGTGACGTTGACGTGGCGTCGGCTGCGCCGTTTGGTCCTCGTGCTCAATCGGACCCGGCTGCTGCGGTATGCTTGGCACCGTTGGTACAACCGGCACCGGCTGTTGCGGCTGCGCGGGCTGTTCCGGCACTGGCTTCACTTCCTCTACTGGTGCGGGCTCACGTTGCGCCACACAGCCAGAGAGAAACATCGCCAGCGCGGCAATCAGTGCGTAGCGATTCATTTTGATCATCAAGATTCACCCCTTACAAATAAAGATAAAGTCTAACCTTGTGCGCCCCCAGAAAATTGGCGCTGCCGTACAGCGTCACCGACGAATGAGCCGGGATAGTCACGCTGCGTGGCGCTTCCAGAGGATGCATTTCCAGTCCTCTGGCGTCATACCAGTAAAACCGATAATGAACGGTAACGGGTTCTTGTCTTTCGTTATAAAGTCGCGAGGATGCTGAGGCCTGAATATCAGACGTGGTTAACGTCGGCTGTTCTGCTGTAATGCCCGACGCCAGAATCGTTGATTCCATCACCAGCGACTGTTCATCACTTACCGGAATTTCAGGATGTGCCCGACAGCCAGCCAGTAGCAGCAAGCTCAGTGAAAGTGCAATGCATCCTCTGGTCATGCTTACAGACCTTTATGCGCAAGCATTGGACCAAGCGCCCGCCCGCCCAGCAGGTGCATATGAATGTGATACACCTCCTGACCGCCGTGACGATTGGTATTCATAATTAAACGATACCCATCCGCAGCAATGCCTTCCTGCTCGGCGATTTTCGCCGCTACGGTGATCATGCGACCCAGCGCCTGCTCGTGTTCCGCCGTCACATCGTTGACGGTCGGGATCAGGACGTTAGGAATGATCAGAATGTGCGTAGGTGCCTGAGGGGAAATATCACGAAACGCAGTGACCAGTTCATCCTGGTACACGATATCTGACGGAATTTCACGACGGATAATTTTGCTGAATATAGTTTCTTCTGCCACGACGTTTTCCTTTTTCATTAACAGCCCAAGCGTTATGCCATGCTACGCCGGGTCACTCTGCGAGTATAGAGTATGAGCGAGTTACTCACGCTCTTTCAACTTTAACCCTCGATTTTTTAAGCAAAAAGCCCTGCCACTGCTGTTCTTATAACCATTTCCCGTCGCTATTGCTTAATCATAGTACTGAAACAACATTTCATTTATGCCGTAGCATCTGTTTACACATTGAATGTGAATGCGTATATTTCGCATTTGCATTCAATGCAAACTTAATAATTTACAACCAAAAAGTTCATCGCAACCTCAGTGATTCGAACTTAATATTAATAATTATCAAGGACTTTTCGATGTCTTTCACAACACTCAACGGGGATGACCAGCGCCAATCGGGGCTTGCCCCTTCTGTACTGGCAGCCTGCATCACGTTAGCACTATTGCCTTCCACCAGCCTCGCAGCCCCTGCTGAAGAGACGGTTATCGTTGAGGGCTCTGCTCCAGCCACATCCAGCGAGGAGCAGGATTACAGCGTTAAATCAACGACTGCTGGCACCAAAATGCAGATGACGCAGCGCGATATTCCGCAATCGGTCAGCATTATCAGTCAGCAGCGCATGGAAGATCAGCAACTGCAAACGCTGGGCGATGTGATGGACAACACGTTGGGGATAAGCAGAAGTCAGGCGGATTCAGATCGCAGTAGCTATTACTCTCGCGGATTTCAGATTGATAACTATATGGTCGATGGGATTCCGACCTATTTTGAATCCCGCTGGAATCTCGGTGATGCCCTTTCCGACACGGCCCTTTTTGAGCGTGTCGAAGTGGTCCGTGGCGCAAACGGGCTAATGACCGGGACGGGTAATCCCTCAGCGTCGATTAATATGATCCGTAAGCATGCCACCAGCCGCGAGTTCACCGGTAATGTTTCTGCGGAATATGGCAGTTGGAATAAACAACGATATGTGACCGACCTTCAAAGCCCGCTCACGGCAGACGGCAACGTGCGCGGGCGCATCGTGGCGGGCTACCAGAATAACGACGCCTGGCTTGATCGCTACAATAGCGAAAAAATGTTCTTCTCCGGGATTGTCGATGCCGATCTGGGCGACACCACCAGCCTGTCTGTGGGTTATGAATACCAGCGCATTGATATCAACAGCCCAACATGGGGTGGATTGCCGCGCTGGAATACCGACGGCAGCAAAAACAGCTATGACCGCTCGCGCAGCACTGCGCCGGACTGGGCGTACAACGATAAAGACTTCAACAAAGTGTTTGTCACCATCAAGCAACGTTTTGCCGATACCTGGCAGGCGACCATGAATGCCACCCACTCCGAGGTCAAGTTTGACAGTAAAATGATGTACGTCGATGCCTATGTCAATAAAGCCGATGGCACGCTGATTGGCCCGTATGGCAGCTATGGTCCGGGCTATGACTACGTCGGAGGTACCGGCTGGAACAGCGGCAAGCGTAAGGTGGATGCCGTCGATCTGTTCGCCGACGGCGGTTACGACCTGTTTGGTCGTCAGCATAATCTGATGCTGGGCGGCAGCTACAGTAAACAGAATAACCGTTACGAAAGCGCGTGGGCGAACGTATTCCCCAACGAAATCGGCAGCTTCTATACCTTCGATGGTAACTTCCCGGAAACCAACTGGAACCCGCAGTCATTGGCTCAGGACGATACCACGCACATGAAATCGCTCTACGCCGCAACACGTATTTCGCTGGCCGACCCACTGCATTTGATTGTCGGCGCGCGTTATACCAACTGGCGTATCGACACCCTCTCCTACAGCATGGAACAAAACCACACCACGCCGTATGCGGGCCTGGTGTATGACATTGACGATAACTGGTCTACGTACGCCAGCTATACCTCAATCTTTCAGCCGCAGAACAAGCGCGACAGTTCCGGTAAATACCTTTCCCCAATTACCGGCAATAACTATGAACTTGGCCTGAAGTCCGACTGGATGAACAGCCGTTTAACCACCACCCTCGCGGTGTTCCGCATTGAACAGGATAACGTGGGCCAATCAACCGGCGTACCAATTTCCGGTAGCAATGGCGACACGGCCTATAGAGCTATGGATGGAACGGTCAGCAAAGGGGTCGAATTCGAAGTTAACGGTGCGATCACCGATAACTGGCAGATGACGTTCGGCGCGACACGCTATGTTGCTGAAGACAACGAAGGCAATGCGGTAAACCCGAACCTACCGCGTACCACAGTAAAACTGTTTACCCGTTATCGCCTGCCAGCCATGCCGGAACTGACCGTGGGCGGTGGGGTTAACTGGCAGAATCGTGTTTATAGCGATACGGTCACGCCGTTTGGCACATTCCGTGCGGAACAGGGAAGCTACGCCCTGGTCGATTTATTCACTCGCTATCAGGTGACGAAAAATTTCTCTGTGCAGGGTTACCTCAATAACCTGTTCGATAAAACCTACGACACCAATGTCGACGGATCTATCGTCTATGGCGAGCCGCGCAACGTCAGCGTCACCGCCAGCTATCAGTTCTGATTCGAAACACATCACGCTCCACCTGCTCGTCAGGTGGATGCATTGGACTGAGAACACAAAAAGCCCACTTAAGTTTCCTTAAGCGAGCTTCTTAAATATGGCTCCTCTGACTGGACTCGAACCAGTGACATACGGATTAACAGTCCGCCGTTCTACCGACTGAACTACAGAGGAATCGTTGTGGAGGCTTATCTTAGCGGCGAAAAAATTTTTGTCAAACCCCATTTCCCCGAATAAGTTTCAATTGATGCTTCTCTCGACAGTTTGTTGCATTTCCAGACATTTTAAATGGAAAAAACTTTGCAGCTTTTTGGATTCTCCCTCATCATTTGAAATGAGGTTTCAACTTTCTTCTTTAAGGTCCACTTTGAACGTCTCCGCTGCCTTACGCCAGGTCGCTTCCCGCACGCCCTGGTATGCCAAACGCAAGAGTTATAAGGTTCTCTTTTGGCGCGAAATCACTCCGCTTGCGGTCCCCATTTTTCTGGAAAACACCTGTGTGCTGTTGATGGGCGTACTGAGTACCTTCCTTGTTAGCTGGTTGGGAAAAGAAGCAATGGCTGGCGTTGGTCTCGCCGACAGTTTCAACATGGTCATCATGGCGTTTTTTGCCGCCATCGATCTGGGAACCACGGTGGTGGTAGCATTTAGCCTAGGAAAACGAGATCGTCGACGGGCAAGGGCAGCAGCCAGACAATCGCTGGTGATCATGACGATTTTTGCTACCGTGCTGGCAGCGGTCATTCACTATTTTGGTGAACAGATTATTGACGTTGTCGCCGGTGAAGCCACCCCCGATGTTAAGGCTTTGGCACTCACCTATCTGGAACTAACGGTGCTCAGCTACCCGGCGGCAGCCATTGCTTTGATCGGTAGCGGCGCACTCCGCGGAGCCGGAAATACCAAAATTCCGCTGTTGATTAATGGCGGTATGAATATCCTAAATATCATCATCAGTAGCATCCTGATCTACGGGGTCTTTTCCTGGCAAGGGCTGGGATTTGTGGGGGCAGGACTCGGGCTGACCATTTCACGCTACATCGGTGCGTTCGCCATTATCTGGGTGCTGATGATTGGTTTTAATCCGGCACTGCGTATTCCCTTCAAAAGCTATTTTAAGCCGCTCAATCTCGCCATTATCTGGGAAGTTATGGGGATCGGTATTCCGGCAAGTATTGAGTCAGTGCTATTTAATGGCGGTAAACTGTTAACGCAGATGTTTGTCTCCGGCATGGGAACCAGCGTAATTGCCGGAAACTTCATTGCATTTTCCATCGCCGCGCTCATCAACCTGCCGGGGAATGCTTTAGGCTCCGCGTCGACAATCATTACCGGCAGGCGTCTGGGAAATGGTCAGATTGCCCAAGCGGAAATCCAGTTACGCCATATATTCTGGCTCTCAACAATCGGCTTAACCGCCATCGCCTGGCTAACCGCCCCTTTTGCCGGCGTTATGGCCTCATTTTATACCCACGATCAGGATGTAAAAGAGGTCATAGTCATCCTAATTTGGCTCAACGCAGCGTTTATGCCGATATGGGCAGCATCCTGGGTGCTACCATCAGGGTTTAAGGGCGCACGTGATGTGCGTTTTGCGATGTGGGTATCGATGTTGGGCATGTGGGGCTGTCGTGTTGTGGCGGGTTACACGTTGGGAATCGTATTAGGATGGGGCGTAGTCGGCGTTTGGTTAGGGATGTTCTTCGACTGGGCCGTGCGCGCCGCGTTATTTTACTGGCGTATGGTCACAGGCCGCTGGTTATGGAAATACCCTCGTCCCGAGCGTGAAAAGTGCATAAAACAACCGGTTGCGTCTGAATAAGCGGCGAAATGGGGAATATTTCAGCAAACGATCGCATTTATCTATTCAGGCTTTGACAACGCTGAGAGGCATCGCTAATATTCGCCTCGTTCACACGATTCCTCTGTAGTTCAGTCGGTAGAACGGCGGACTGTTAATCCGTATGTCACTGGTTCGAGTCCAGTCAGAGGAGCCATATTTAAGAAGCCTGCTTAGGAAACTAAGCAGGCTTTTTGCTTTATATCTGATAATCAATCACGGCTTCATCTGGCTCCATCGCCTGGCGCTTGATTTCATCGACGGATAACCCTGCGTTGCATAGCTCAATGAATCGCCAAACGTAGTTGCGCTGCAGTTGCCCGCGTTTCAGGCCCAACCAGACGGTATTTGCATCAAATAAGTGCCGGGTATCCAGACGGGTTAAGCTCCCCTCCTCCTGCTCTCCACTGGATTGTTCTGCCACCAGCCCGATTCCCAGCCCCAGCGACACATAGGTTTTAATCACATCCGAGTCCTGGGCGCTGAGGATAATATCCGGCACTAACCCTTTACGGGCAAATGCCTCATCGATACGGGAACGCCCCGTAATCCCCTGACGATACGTAATTAATGGCCAGTGGGCGATAGATTCCAGTGTGAGAGGAGACGTTTTCACCAAGGGATGATCGTGAGGAACAAGCAGGCTGTGGTGCCAACGGAACCAGGGAAAAGCTACCAACAGCGGATCGCTGCTAAGTCGCTCGCTGGCAATCCCGATGTCTGCCCCACCGTTTTGCAACAGTACGTCAATCTCCTGCGGTGTACCCTGGATCAGTTCCAGACGCACCTCAGGGAAGAGCTCACGAAAGGCTTTAATCACCGCGGGCAGGCTATAGCGTGCCTGTGTATGCGTGGTGGCAATCGTCAGTACACCGGACGTGTCATTGGTAAACAGATCCGCCAGTCTGCGAACGTTGCTGGCCTCATTCAGAATACGCTCGGCAATAACCAGCAAGGCTTTGCCCGGTTCGGTCATGCCCAGCAGGCGTTTACCGCGACGGATAAAAATCTCAATGCCAAGTTCATCTTCAAGTTCACGAATATGTCGGCTGACTCCCGACTGCGAGGTGTACAGTATATTCGCGACTTCCGTCAGGTTGTAATCCTGACGGGCCGCCTCGCGGATTATTTTAAGTTGCTGGAAATTCACTTTTTGCTCCGGGCGCATCAGACATTACGCTATTGTTAAAGTCTGATGCCCGGCATAACAAATAATAAAAACCCGCATCTTATTCCTGAAGGGAATAAGGTTTAGCTAACCAGCTGTAGTTCGCGGTTTTCCAGTGCCGGACGGCTTACCAGCGACAACAGGATCTCCTTCACGGCCTGTGCCTGCGGCGATAAGCTCCCTCTGGCTGAGACGTTCAGCGATAATGGCAGATTCATCGACGGGGTTGTTATCCGCGCCATCCAGCCGTTCGCGGCATTACATAATGAACGTGCCGCCGACTCAGGCAACACTGTGACGCCCATCCCACTGGCGATGGCAGCCGTTAAGGTGGCGATAGATTCAATTTCGCCAATCACTTTGGCCGTCAGGCGACGAAGCGAAAAAGCTTCATCTACACGCAGGCGAACTGCGCTGTAATCCCGTGGCAAAAACAGATTCATCTGCGCCACCGCGGCTAAATCGACGCTTTGCCCCGGGCAATCACGCGTCCCGACCAGGTACAGATCCTCTTTAAGCAACGGTTGACTGCTGATACCCGCCACGGGTGAGCGCTCGTAGAGCACCGCCATGTCTAAATGCCCGCTGAGCAGCTTGTCATTCAGCACCGCCCCACTGTTTTCATGCAAATAGACCAGCACATCGGGCAGCTCTGCTCGTACTGTCTGTAATAACGGCATAGTGATGGCTGACGCCGCCGTCCCCGGCGCCAGGCCAATAGAGACCTGTCCCCCCAGGGTCTGACCTACGTTATTGACCGCAAGTTGCGCCTGCTCGCACTGGCGTAAAATCGTCCGCGCATGGGCATACAACACTTTCCCCGCTTCCGTCGGTGTGACGCCGCGTTTGGTGCGAATCAGCAGTTGCTGATCCAGTTCGCCTTCCAGCGTAGCAACCTGCTGGCTCAGCGCGGGTTGCGCGATATGCAACACTTCCGCTGCCTGGGTCAGGCTACCTATATCGACGATTTTCACGAAATATTTCAGTCGTCTGAAGTTCATTTTGCCTCCTGTCGGAATACCAGAACCCGTGCTGGCAGTCATTAATTTCAGGATTGCAAGATGCTTGCCAGTTTAGTCAGCAGCCGTGTTTTACGGTTAAAACCGCGTAAAGTCAGGCTCAAAGGTGAAGAATGGACTTTTTGCACACCTGAACCTCTCATTCTGGCTGCCCTGGAAGAGGTAGACGCGCACCAGAATGGGGCAAAAGCATAAAAAGACGGAAAGATCGCCGCTTTGCTGATTTTGTCAGCAAACGAACGCACAAATGTATTTCCCCCTTTGACAAGCCTCATCGCCCTCGCTAATATGCGCCTCGTTCAAACGATTCCTCTGTAGTTCAGTCGGTAGAACGGCGGACTGTTAATCCGTATGTCACTGGTTCGAGTCCAGTCAGAGGAGCCAAATTTAGAGAAGCCCGATTTTAAGCGGGCTTTTTGCTTTTCTGTTTTTCATTCATCTTATTTTTCATGTAGCCCTCTGGTGAGGGAGATAATCGTTTTCTCTTCCCGTCTGTCGCGGTAATCTCATAACGGTCATTAATATATCGACTGCAATGTGTGTAGCCCAATTCAAATACTAATAACTAAAAGACAGTACAGACAGGATAACTATGGATTCCACTCTCACCTCCGCGGGTCCCCAAGAGGACGTCTCTTCGCTTCATCGTGCCCGACGCGCTGCGCTTGGTAGCTTCGCTGGCGCCGTGGTCGACTGGTATGATTTTCTGCTTTATGGCATCACCGCCGCACTGGTCTTTAATCGCGAGTTCTTCCCGCAGGTTAGCCCGGCAATGGGAACACTTGCCGCATTTGCCACCTTTGGCGTCGGATTTTTGTTCCGTCCGTTAGGCGGGGTTATCTTCGGCCACTTTGGCGATCGCCTTGGCCGTAAACGCATGCTGATGCTCACCGTCTGGATGATGGGGATTGCCACTGCGCTGATAGGGATTATTCCTTCTTTTGACACTATTGGCTGGTGGGCCCCTGTGCTGCTGGTGACGCTACGCGCCATTCAGGGATTCGCCGTTGGTGGTGAATGGGGCGGCGCGGCGTTGCTCTCGGTCGAAAGCGCGCCGAAAAATAAAAAAGCCTTCTACAGCAGTGGCGTTCAGGTCGGTTACGGCGTCGGACTGCTGCTTTCTACCGGTCTGGTCTCACTGATTAGCTCGCAAACTACCGATGAGCAGTTCCTGAGCTGGGGCTGGCGTATTCCGTTCCTGTTCAGCATCGTACTGGTTTTGGGCGCGTTGTGGATGCGTAACAGAATGGATGAATCAGCCGAATTCGAACAGCAACAGCAGGAACCGCAACCCGAGAAAAAGCGACTACCGGTGGTCGAGGCGTTAATCCGTCATCCGGGCGCATTCTTAAAAATTATCGGCTTGCGCTTATGTGAACTGCTGACGATGTATATCGTCACCGCGTTTGCCCTTAATTACTCTACGCAGAACCTGGGCCTACCCCGCGAGCTGTTTCTGAATATCGGTTTGTTAGTGGGAGGACTGAGCTGTCTGACCATCCCCTGCTTTGCCTGGTTTGCCGACCGCTTTGGTCGACGGCGCGTGTACATTACCGGTGCACTGGTCGGTACACTGAGCGCCTTCCCGTTCTTTATGGCGCTGGAAGCACAGTCTATTTTCTGGATCGTGTTCTTCGCGATTATGTTGGCCAATATTGCGCACGATATGGTGGTCTGCGTACAGCAGCCTATGTTTACCGGTTTGTTTGGCGCGAGTTATCGCTATAGCGGCGCAGGCGTTGGCTATCAGGTGGCAAGCGTGGTTGGCGGTGGTTTTACCCCCTTCATTGCTGCAGCACTGGTAACATTCTCGGGCGGAGACTGGCACAGCGTGGCCATTTATCTGATGGCCGGGTGTCTTATTTCCGCCGCCACTGCATTGCTGATGCGGGATAAGCAGCACAGTTAAGCCCTGATGCGAAGGTCATTCGGCCTTCGCACAATCTTCCTCAACGTCTGACTTTTGTTTCATATTCCTGTGACATACTATCGGGAGAGCAGTACATCTGTGGAACAAGGAGACAGACATGAACAATAAGGGCTCCAGCCTGACCCCAACTCAGGCTCTGGATAAACTGGACGCGCTGTACGAGCAGTCGGTTAAAGCACTGCGTAGCGCCATTGGTAAGTACATTGAAACAGGGACGCTCCCTGACATAATCGCCCGCCATAATGGTCTTTTTGTTTACCCATCGCTTTGTGTCACCTGGGATGGCAGCGCCACCAATCCCCCGAAAACCCGCGCTTATGGCCGTTTTACCCATGCGGGTAGCTATACCACTACGATCACCCGTCCGTCGCTTTTTCGTCCCTATCTTGAAGAACAACTCACGCTGCTGTATCAGGATTATGATGCGCATATCTCCGTCGAACCGTCGCAGCATGAAATCCCTTATCCCTATGTGATTGACGGTTCTGAGCTGACGCTCGACCGCTCAATGAGCGCCGGATTAACGCGCCATTTCCCCACTACCGAGTTGTCACAAATTGGAGATGAAACAGCCGATGGTACCTATCATCCGGCGGAATTCTCCCCGCTGTCGCACTTCGACGCCCGACGAGTAGATTTTTCGCTCGCACGACTGCGTCACTACACGGGAACGCCGGTTGAACATTTCCAGCCATTTGTGCTGTTCACCAACTACACCCGCTATGTCGATGAGTTCGTGCGCTGGGGCTGCAGCCAGATCCTCGATCCGAACAGCCCCTATATCGCGCTGTCATGCGCGGGCGGGATCTGGATCACCGCTGAAACGGAAGCTCCAGAAGAGGCCATCTCCGATCTCGCCTGGAAGAAACATCAGATGCCCGCCTGGCATCTAATCACCGCCGACGGTCAGGGGATCACGCTGGTCAATATCGGCGTTGGCCCGTCTAACGCTAAAACCATTTGTGATCATCTGGCCGTACTGCGCCCTGACGTCTGGCTGATGATTGGACACTGTGGCGGCCTGCGTGAAAGCCAGGCGATTGGCGACTATGTTCTGGCCCACGCTTATCTGCGTGACGACCACGTGCTGGATGCCGTCCTGCCGCCGGATATTCCGATTCCGAGCATTGCGGAAGTACAACGTGCACTGTATGACGCCACCAAAGAAGTCAGCGGCATGCCCGGCGAAGAAGTTAAACAGCGCCTGCGTACCGGTACCGTCGTCACCACCGACGATCGCAACTGGGAGTTACGCTATTCCGCTTCTGCGCTGCGTTTTAACCTCAGTCGCGCGGTGGCCATTGATATGGAAAGCGCCACCATCGCCGCCCAGGGTTACCGCTTCCGTGTCCCTTACGGCACGCTGCTGTGCGTTTCCGATAAACCGCTGCACGGCGAGATCAAACTGCCTGGTCAGGCCAACCGTTTTTATGAAGGTGCCATTTCCGAGCACCTGCAAATAGGTATCCGGGCAATCGATCGTCTGCGTGCTGAAGGCGATCGACTGCACTCCCGTAAATTACGTACGTTCAACGAACCGCCGTTCCGTTAAGGCCTGAAGGTAACTATGCACAACTCAACTCCTCTTTCCGCTCTGCGCAACCTGCTGTTAGCGCAAGGGCTGGATGGCATGATTGTTCCGCGCGCCGACGCTCACCAAAGCGAAGATTGTACACCGCATGACAATAAGCTGGCCTGGCTGACCGGTTTTAGCGGCTCCGCTGGTCTCGCGTTGGTCCTGCGCGACCGCGCATTAATGTTTGTCGATGGACGCTATCAGGTCCAGGTGCGCAATGAAGTCTCGCTGGATGATTTTGAAATTCACCATTTACATGACGAACCGCTGGCCGACTATTTGCAGTCTCACGTTGCTGCGGGCGCGCGTATCGGTTTTGAACCGTTGCTGATGGTCAACAGCCAGTTTGAAGCACTGTCGGCGACCCATTGCGAGCTGGCGCCTCTTGAGCAAGATCCTTTCGACCAGGTATGGCTTGACCGCCCGGCTGCACCCTGCGGCATCATTCGTGAAATGCCCATTGAAATCAGCGGGGAAAGCAGCACACAAAAACGTGCCCGCGTCGTGGATCTGCTCACGCAACAACAGGCCGACGTTCTGGCGATCACGCTACCGGATAACATTGCCTGGCTGCTGAATGTGCGCGGTTCCGATCTGCCCATGGTGCCAGTGCCGTTTTCGTTCGCCCTGCTCCATCGCAGCGGCGAGCTGGAATGGTTTGTGGATAGCAACAAAACCCAGCAGCTCCCTGCTGCACTGCTGAATACGCTCACGCTGGCCCCACAAGAGAGTTTTCTTGCCCGCTGCCAGCAGTTAGCCAAAGGGAAACGCTTTTTGGTCGATAAAGACTACGCCCCGGTCGCGCTGCGTTTTGCCATTGTAGAACACGGTGGCGAGGTCTTATGGGCACCCGATCCCATCACCTTGATGAAAGCGCACAAGAATGACGTTGAACTGGCGGGCTATCGGGAATGCCATGAACAAGATGGCGCGGCCTGGGTTAACTTTCTGGCATGGCTTACGCATGAAGTTCCCTTGCGCGAAGCGGCAGGCAATCCGGTCACTGAGCTGGAAGCGCAGGCCAGGCAACTGGAATTTCGCCAGCAGCAGCCGGGATTTATCGAGCAAAGCTTCAACACGATTTCGGCCTCAGCCAGCAATGCCGCAATGTGCCATTACCATTCCAGCGAAAAAACCAATACGCCCATTACCTCTCAGGCCATGTATCTGAATGATTCCGGCGGCCAGTACCATAATGGTACGACGGATACAACGCGCACCCTCGCGTTTGGTCCACAGGATCCGCAGCGTCGTCTGCATTACACCGCTGTGTTGAAAGGCTTTTTGTCGCTTATCTCGCTGCAATTTCCCAGCGGCACTCAGGGTCATCAACTGGATGCCTTTAGCCGTCGGGCGCTGTGGGATCTGGGTCTGGATTTTGATCACGGTACGGGACACGGCGTAGGCCATCAGCTCCTGATCCATGAGCAGCCCCATCGCATTGCCAAAAAAGTAAACCCCTGGCCTCTGGTCGCGGGCAATATCATTACCATCGAGCCGGGTTATTATCTGGCCGGAGAATATGGGATCCGTATTGAGAATCAGGTGGAGATTATCAACAGTCGTCCTGGCTTCTGTCGCTTCTCAACGCTGACGCTGGTGCCAATTGATTTAAGTCTGGTTGAACTGCATCTGCTAAGTGAGGCTGAAAAGCAGTGGATTGATGATTACCACCAGCAGGTCAGAGAGACGTTATCCCCACGCGTGAACGCAGAGGCTCGTCCGTGGTTGTTCGCCGCCACTGCGCCGATTCGCGTTCAGGCCAATTAATGCATTAAAAAAGGCAGCCCGCAGGCTGCCTTAATTCTCCCCAACTTTTTACTGCTTAGCTGTGACGGATGTACTCATCCATTTCAGTTTTCAGGTTATCGGACTTAGTACCGAAGATAGCCTGAACACCGGAACCCGCCACTACAACGCCCGCCGCACCCAGTTTCTTCAGGCCAGCCTGATCCACTTTGGCAACGTCAGCGACGCTGACACGCAGACGAGTGATGCACGCATCGAGGTTAGTGATGTTTTCTTTACCGCCGAATGCCGCAACCAGGGCCGGAGCCATTTCGCCGGACGCACCCGCTTTGGTATCTTCGGTAGCATCTTCACGACCCGGAGTTTTCAGGTCCAGCGCTTTGATCAGCACACGGAAGATGGTGTAGTAAACAATCGCATAACCGATACCAACAATCGGGAACAGCCACAGTTTGCTGCTGTTACCGGACAGAACGATAAAGTCGATCAGACCGTGGGAGAACGACGTACCGTCACGCATACCCAGCAGGATACAGATCGGGAATGCCAGACCAGCCAGAATTGCGTGGATGATGTACAGGATCGGTGCCACGAACATGAACGAGAACTCGATCGGTTCGGTAATACCGGTCAGGAACGAGGTCAGCGCCGCGGAGATCATGATACCGCCCACTTTCGCGCGGTTTTCTGGTTTAGCAGAGTGCCAGATAGCGATAGCGGCAGCCGGCAGACCGTACATTTTGAACAGGAAGCCACCAGACAGTTTGCCCGCAGTCGGGTCACCCGCCATATAGCGAGGGATATCGCCGTGGAATACCTGGCCCGCAGCATTGGTGTATTCACCGATCTGCATCTGGAATGGAACGTTCCAGATATGGTGCAGACCAAACGGCACCAGGCAGCGTTCAATGAAGCCATAGATACCGAACGCTACGACCGGGTTCTGGTATGCAGCCCACTGGGAAAACGTCTGAATAGCAGTCCCGATCGGCGGCCAAATGAAGGACAGAACCACACCCGTGAAGATAGCGGCCAGACCAGAAATGATAGGAACGAAGCGCTTACCCGCAAAGAAGCCAAGATACTCAGGCAATTTGATACGGTAGAAACGGTTGAACATATACGCTGCAATCGCACCGGAGATAATCCCCCCGAGAACACCCGTATCAGCAAGGTGTTTAGCTGCGATCTCTTCAGCAGGTAAATGCAGAACCAGCGGCGCAACAACAGCCATGGTCTTAACCATAATGCCGTAGGCAACAACGGATGCCAGTGCAGATACGCCGTCGTTATTGGTGAAGCCTAACGCGACACCGATGGCAAAAATCAGCGGCATGTTTGCAAAAACAGAACCGCCTGCTTCTGCCATTACGTGCGATACAACGGCTGGCAGCCAGCTGAAGTTAGCGGAACCGACACCCAGCAGGATACCTGCAATCGGGAGTACGGATACCGGCAGCATCAGCGATTTACCGACCTTTTGCAGGTTAGCAAATGCATTCTTAAACATAATTGAGAGTGCTCCTGAGTATTTGTGCTTTTCTACGTTCTCACGCATTAGCGAGGGGGGAGAACCTCGCCGTGTACAGGGCATCTAAGTACCCTTTATTTATTACACAGAGTAAAATAATTCAGTTTGTTTTTGTTTGACGGCTATCACAATTCAGTCGTGGATGGCCGTAAAATCCGCACATTCCGATAAAATGCGTTTCTGAATGTGTCAAACCGGTTATTCACCGCCCATTTTGAGGCGGTGAACTTTACTCGCTTTGCTTATTAATTACGAGCTTTAAAAAAAGTCAGTTAACGAACGGATTGCAGGCGAGAAGCGTCGATGTGAAACAGGCGGGCAAAGTTATCAGTGGTTGCCTGCGCCAGTTCTTCAACGGCAACACCTTTCACTACGGCCATATACTCCGCAACGTCACGGGTCATGGCGGGCTGGTTCTCTTTTCCACGATGCGGTACAGGCGCAAGGTAGGGAGAATCCGTCTCAACCAGCAACCGATCCAGAGGAACATAGCGGGCGGCATCACGGAGCTGATCTGCGTTACGGAACGTGACGATGCCGGAAAACGAGATATAAAATCCGAGGTCCAGCAATTTGCCCGCCGTTTCTCTGTCTTCTGTAAAACAGTGTAGTACGCCACCACAATCCGTCACTTTTTCTTCGCGCAGAATAGACAGCGTATCGGCCCGCGCATCGCGGGTATGCACGATAACTGGCTTTTGTAACTCACGGCCAATCTGAATATGATGGATAAAAGATTCCTGCTGGCGCACCTTTGTTTCCGGCGTATAGAAATAGTCCAGCCCGGTTTCCCCCATCGCCACAACGCCCTCTTCGGCGGCAAAACGGCGCAGGTCTTCAACATCATAGGCTTCATCCTGATTTAACGGATGCACGCCGCAGGAGAACACCACATTGTCACGTTCACCGACCAGTTCGCGCATACTGCGGTATCCTGGCAGAGTGGTCGCGACGGCAAGACAGAATTTCACATCGCGTGCGGCTGCTTTCGCCAGCACGTCATCCACGTCCTTATGCAGAGATTGATAATCCAGGCCATCAAGATGGCAGTGTGAGTCGACTAAAAACATAATGTCTCTCTCAAAGATGGGGAACAGGCAATACGGTGCCTGGTTGCAGGTAATGCTCAATACGCAGGATAAGATCGGTTAACACCAGCTCACGGTTTACGCCTGTTACGTTCAGCAACTGCTGACGACAATGACAAACGTCACCGAGTATCGCCTGTATCCGGGCGACGGATAACCGTTCTGCGATAGAAGATATCAGGTCCAGCGCGTCAGGATTGGTTAAATGGGAAACCCCATACGGACGCTTCAAGGCATCCGTCAACAACGTTGCCAGCCAGTGTAAACGGGCGGCGGCCTGATCGTGGTTTAACACCGCGAGCAGGATATACCAGTCACCTGCGTTTAATGTGTTTGCCAGTGCCGCACAAAAATCTGTGCGATGCGCCCAGCTTTCAGCCTGTAACAACGAGAGTGCCGCACCAGGCGAACCCGCGCTCAGGCGTAATGCGCTCAACAGCGCTTCTGGAGATGCGGTCACTTCACGGGCGAGCCATGAGATAGCGTACGACTCAGCCGGCGGCGCAAGATGGTGTAACCGGCAGCGGCTGCGCAATGTCGCCAGCAATCGCGCAGGCTCTGTGCTGGCGAGGAAAAACCAGGTTTGTGCCGGCGGTTCTTCCAGCGTTTTTAGCAGAGCATTGGCAGCAGCATCAGTTAACTGGGCAGCATCAGGGATCCACACCACTTTCGCACCGCCAAGGCGTGAATGCTCGTACAGCTTTTCACTCACTTCACGTACCGCATCAACCCCCAGCGTGCTTTTGCCTTTTTCCGGCAGCAGCGAATAGTAATCAGGATGCGTCCCCGCCTGCATCAATTGACAGCCCCGGCAGTGTCCGCAGCTTTTATGCCCTTCCGGCTGCTGGCACATTAAATAGCGACTGAGCGCGTAAATCAGCGCGTCGTCACCCATTCCGGGTAACGCCTGAATCAGTAACGCATGGTGACCACGACCGGCCTGGTAGCTGGCTACCAGTTTTTCAAAATCTGGCCGTAACCATGGGTACCATTTCATGCGCCCTGCTCCTGCACCCACTGGGTGATGGTATTGCGGATATCAGCCATCACAGCTTCCAGCGGCTGCGTAGCGTCGATGGTACGAATGCTGGCATCTTTGGCAGCCAGTTCAAGATAGCGCGCGCGGGTGCGATTAAAGAAATCGAAAGATTCCTGCTCAATACGATCCAGCTCGCCGCGCGCACGGGCACGCTTCAATCCGACTTCTGGAGTCACGTCCAGATAGAGCGTCAGGTCCGGGCGAAAATCACCGAGCACAGCATCGCGCAGGGTTGCCAGCATGTTTTGATCGATGCCGCGTCCGCCCCCCTGATACGCCTGGGTCGACAAATCGTGACGGTCGCCAATTACCCATGCGCCTTTTGCCAGCGCAGGTTTAATAACGGTTTCGACCAGCTGTACGCGCGCGGCGTAAAACATCAGAACTTCAGCTTTGTCAGTGATGACCTCGTCACCCACCGACTTAATGTCCAGCACCAGACTTCTTAGTTTCTCCGCGAGCTGCGTTCCCCCCGGTTCGCGGGTAAAAACCATGTCACGAATACCGAGTTGCTCAAGTGTCTCTACCACCACGTTACGCGCGGTGGTTTTTCCGGCGCCTTCCAGGCCCTCGATGACGATATAGTTACTGCCCATTTTTTTCCTTAAGCACTTTCAGGTAATCCTGCACGGACCGGTTGTGGCTGGCAAGATTGGTGTTAAACGTGTGACCGCCTTTACCGTCAGCCACGAAATAGAGGTACGGCGTTTTTGCCGGATGCGCCGCGGCCTGCAATGAGGCCTCTCCCGGCATGGCAATCGGGCCAGGCGGCAACCCCGTAATGGTATAGGTGTTATAGGCGGTCGGGGTATCTAAATCCACACGCGACAACTTGCCATTATACCGTGACCCCATCCCGTAAATCACCGTCGGATCGGTCTGTAAACGCATGCCAATCCGTAAGCGGTTAATAAAGACGGAAGCCACCTGGTCACGCTCGCTGGCAACCGCAGTCTCTTTTTCGATAATAGAGGCCATGGTTACCAGCTGATTTTTGTCCTGATAAGGCAGGCCTTCAGCGCGCCCTTCCCAGACCGAGTCTACCGCTTTAACCATTTTCTGATGCGCGCGTTTTAGCAACGCCACGTCGGTTGTATTGGCGGTATACATCCAGGTATCTGGCCAGAACCAGCCTTCTACCCATTGCGGGTTCTCCAGCTTCAGCGCCTGAGCAACGGTCTCGTAATTATCATCGCTCAGCGTATGTTTGATGTACGGGGCGTCACGAAGCTGTTTGAGGTAGTCGCTCAAACGCATCCCTTCAACCAGACGTAACGGGAACTGCGCCTCTTTACCGCTTTCCAGCAGTTGCAACATATCCCGGACTGTCATGTCGGGCGTAAAACGGTAGGTTCCGGCTTTAAAATGCGACAGTTCGGGTTCCACACGCAGCAGCCACTGGAACACACGCGGACGATTGATGATTTTTTCGCGATAAAGTTGCTCGCCCAGCACCAGACGCCCGGTGCCTGCCTTCAGGGAAAAAATAGCCTCTTCTTTGATGAGTAGCGTACTGTTCGCCAGTTGGCGAACTTTCCACGCGCCGAACCCGGCAGCGATACCCATCACTACCAGCAACAATAATAAAACGCCTAACAATTTCTTCATGCTAATCAGACAACTCACACAGTGGGGCTAAATATTGGTAAAGTTCGCGCGACGGCCAGCGTTGGCCCTCAAATTTTTGCACCGGAACAATCGGCATCAGTGCATTGCAGATAAAAACTTCGTCCGCATCGACCAGCGTCTCAAGGCGAGCGGCAACTTCAGCCACCCGATATGGCGAAGCGGCGAGCTGCCTGATAATGTGCTGGCGCATAATACCGTTAACGCCCGCCTGATCAAGACACGGGGTAAACACATCCATTCCCCGGCGCCAGAATAAATTCGCGGCACAGCATTCCGTAAGCCACCCTTCGCTGTCAAGGACCAGCGCCTCATCGGCGTTTGTCTGCTCAAGATGAGCGCGGATCAGCACCTGTTCAAGGCGATTCAAATGTTTGAGACCCGCGAGATAAGGATTACGTCCCAGCGGAACCGGGCTAAGCGCAAGGGTTGCGCCCTCGGCTTTCCAGCGGGCGTAATGCGTGGGGTATGAGGAGGTGCTGATTATTCGCGTGGGCTGCACGCAACCTACTGTGCTATAGCCACGCGTACCGACCCCACGAGTAATAATGACTTTAAGCACGCCGTCTTGCTGTGTGCGCGCAACAAGACGCATTTCCTCCGCTAACGTAGCCCAGTCGAGAAATGGGATCGCGAGCCGCGCACAGGCTTTTTCGAGACGAGCTAAATGGGAAAAAAACAACGTAATATTTCCATGAATAATACGTGCCGTTGTAAAACAACCATCCCCAAAGAGCAGTCCACGATCGTTTACCGCCACGCGCTCAATCGGCTCACCATTGATAAGATACATTCACCCTCCGAATTTTATATCTCAGATTGTCAGGTGAAGGCAGGGTTCGCAAGCATTTTATCGGCATCATTTATGTTTTCCGGAACGAACACCAACAGAACAATCTATATCATATCAACGTCATCGAGACGAAATACCCCAATAAAAAAAAGACATACGTAAACAGGTTAAATACAAAAAACAAATACAATACTAAATTTTAATGTATTTAGAAAAAATGAAATCAATCTTAAGATATTATTTGTGTTAATACCTATTACATTACGGCATACTTCCAGCGTATATTTACGTTAAGGTAAATATATATCAATTAATTTTTACATCAATTCAAAGGGATTTTTATAATGAAAGGAAAATTGGCTGCTGTCGCGTTTTTGGGTTTTATGGGTGTCGCATCTTCTGCAATGGCCCAGGATGGTCAAGTAAACTTCACCGGTAAAATTATTGAAGCAGGTTGCCAGATTAACGGCTCCGTTACCAGCACCCAGAACGTTAAACTGGGCGAAGTAGCTAAAACTGCATTTACCAACGCCGGCGATACGGCTGCGACAACTAAATTCTCTATGGTACTGTCCGCCTGTCCGGCAGATCTGCTAGGTAAACCCGTCGCTGTAAAATATGACGGTACTCCTGATATAACCGATAACGATTATCTTCAGTTGACCAACTATGGTAACACAGGCGTAGCGGATGGCGTAGCTATCCAGTTACTGAACACTGATGGCACCCCATTAGCGCTGGGGACTGCTTCTAATGCAGTCACTATCAATGCTGATGCAGCAGCAGAAACTGAACTCGACTTCTTTGCCCGTTATATTTCAACAAAATCAGCTGTCACCGCTGGTGATGCAAACGGTACGGTCAACTTTACTCTGACTTACAACTAATTGCGCTGAAATTAATCCCCATCATTAGTAATTAACTAAGCCGGGTTGCTCCGGCTTTATTCTTCGAGGTAGAACACATGAAGAAATCTATTCCTTTTACTGTCGCGGCGCTGCTACTAGTAATGAGTTCCGCGCAGGCCGGGATTATTGTCGGTGGAACACGAATTATTTACAAAGGCGATAAAAAGGAGACCTCGATTAGCGTTAAAAACCCGGATAAAACCTCTTATTTAATCCAGTCCTGGAGCGACACGGGGGAAAAAAACGGTGATAAAACGCAGTTTATGATTACCCCACCACTTTTTCGCTTAGGCCCGGAGCAGGAAAACACGCTGCGTATTATTCGCGCTGGTGGCAACCTTCCTGAAGATAGAGAATCATTGTACTGGATGAATATCAAATCCATCCCAGCGACCGAAAAAAATGACAGCGCGAACACGCTGCAAATTGCCGTAAAAACACGCATTAAATTGATCTATCGGCCGCAATCGCTGACTGAACAGCCTGAAAAATTCACCGACAAACTGACCTGGCAGCGCAGCGGCAATTCAGTCACCGTTACCAACCCAACACCGTACTACATGAACTTTAGCTCCGTCAAAGTGGGTGGCAGCACGGTGAAAGACGCCAGCTATGTCGCACCAATGAGTCGCGCCACTTTTACCCTTCCAGCAGGTGCCAGTGGTGATATCAGTTGGGTCATTATCAATGACTTCGGTTCCGCAGGAGCGGAACACCGCTCGCGTTAATTCTGGCGCAAGGTGATTACTCCGCCGAAAGGACATCGGAATGAATGCAAATAGTATTAAAAAAAACATGAAATTTAGCCGATTAGCGTGGTTTATTGCGCTACAGTGTATGCTGCCAATTTCTCACTCCGCGATGGCTCGCGATTATTTTAACCCTGCACTGTTAGGGATTGATGGGCCAGGAAAAGAGTTAACGGACCTCTCAGCCTTTGAAGAAGGCATCGGTCAGTTACCCGGTACTTATCGTGTTGACGTGATAGTCAACAAAACCTCAGTAGGTGTGCGTAATATTGACTTTGTGACACACAAAAATGCACAGGGTGAATCCACCTTGCAGCCTTGTTTGAGTATCGATATGCTGCGCGAGTTTGGTATCCGTACTGAGGCATTCCCACGATTAGCCGCCAACGGCGACTGCGCTAACCTCTCTGCAATTCCCCAGGCCAGCGCAGAATTTGCATTTGAGCGCCAGCAATTGCTGTTTTCTATTCCTCAAGCCGCCATCGATAACCTCGCACGAGGCTACATCGCCCCAGAGCGGTTCGACGCAGGGATTAATGCTCTACTGCTCAACTACAACTTTACCGGTGCGGATACCCAAGCGCGCACTAACGACATGAGCGATTACGAAAGTTATTATTTGAGTCTCCAGCCTGGGTTAAATATCGGGTCCTGGCGCATTCGCAACTACAGTACCTGGAATCGTGACGTCAATGACGGCAACGCTCAGGAAAGCTGGGATTCACTCTATACCTATGCCCAGCACGACGTTATTTCGCTTAAAGGCCAGTTAACTCTGGGCGACAGCACCGCGCCTTCAGATATGTTCGACAGCGTGCCATTTCGCGGTATACAGTTAGCTTCAGATGATGACATGTTACCCGACAGTCTTCGCGGATATGCGCCCGTGGTAAGAGGCATTGCGCGAACAAATGCCCAGGTCGTTATCAAACAGAATGGCTACACCATTTACCAAAGTTATGTCTCCCCCGGTGCATTTGAAATTACCGACATGTACCCAACCGGCAGCAGCGGTGACCTTGATGTCACCATCAAAGAAGCTGACGGCAGCGAACAGCATCAGACTGTGGCATTCGCCTCCCTCCCCGTTCTACAGCGTGAAGGTCGTCTGAAATACAACCTGACCAGCGGACAATATCGCCCGTATGACAGCGATATTGATAAAGAGATGTTTACTCAGGCATCGGTCATTTATGGCCTTCCGGATGGATTTACGGTCTATGGTGGTGGGCAGTTCTCGCAACACTACCAGTCACTGCTCTCCGGGTTTGGTAAGAACTTCGGTACGTTAGGTGCAGTTTCCCTTGATGGAACCCAGGCTTGGTCAACACAGAAAGATCAGGATAAAGAAGGAGGTCAGTCCTGGCGTATTCGTTACAGCAAAAACATCCTCGCAACCGGTACGAATATTTCCATTTCAGGCTATCGCTATTCGACCTCAGGCTACTACACCCTACAGGAAGTTCTCGACACCTGGCGTGATGATGAATGGCGAACCAATAATCATCGCCGCCGTAATCGGGCCGAATTTCAGCTCAACCAGAATATAGGTGAAAGCCTGGGTTCGCTGTCATTGAATGCGATAAGTGAAGATTACTGGAACAGCGATCGTCAGATGCAATCCATTGGCGTGGGTTACAGCAACAACTGGGCTGGCATCTCCTGGAACCTCAACTATAGCTATAACCGTAATACCACCGATAACAGTAGTAGCAGTCGTAACTATGAGCATGAAAAGATATACAACGAAGATCAGGTGTTCTCGCTCAGCATGAATATCCCTCTTGATCGTTGGTTAAGCAACAGCTACGCAAACTATGGTTTCAATACCAGCAAAAAAGGCGATACCAGCCATACGGTCGGCTTGAGCGGCTCAGCGCTGGAAGAACGTAACCTGAACTGGAATGTGCAGGAAAGCGAAACTAATCATGGTGAAGGCAGCGGTGGTTACGCTAGCCTGGATTATCAGGGAACCTACGCACGCCTTAACTCTGCCTACAGCTACGATCATGACCAAAAACGCGTGAGCTACGGTATTGAAGGCGGAATGGTGGCCCATGCCCACGGTATCACACTGAGTCAGGCGCTCGGTGAAACCGCTGTACTGGTAGAAGCGCCGGGAACGGAAGGGGTAGCGATAAACAATCAGAACGGTGTTAAAACCGATTTTCGGGGTTATACCGTCGTTCCGTATGTTTCGCCTTACCGCGAAAGCACAATCTCGTTGAACACTGAAACACTCCCCGAAGACGCAGATATTGAACTGACGACCCAAACAATCACCCCTACCCGTGGTGCAATAGTTCGAGCGCATTTTGATACTCGAATTGGCAAACGCGTGCTGATGACTTTAGTTCGTAGCAACGGAGAGAACGTTCCATTCGGTGCAATGGTTACGGACAGCAGTACACCAAATACATCTGGTTCCATTGTGGGTGATGGCGGTATTGTCTACCTCACGGGGATGAAAGACGCGGGTACAGTCACAGCAAAATGGGGACGTGGAACGAATGAGCAGTGCCAGGCGCAATGGCAATTACCGAACAGTGCACCGACTAGTAATATCATTGTAGTCAAAGCAAACTGCCGATAACAGGAAATAATATATGAAGAAGCTATTAACCATTGTGACCCTGACTGCGAGTTGCTTATTGAATATTACACCGGCATTGGCAGATTATGTCTCCAGAGTCGACTGGGGTACCATGAATTATGCGCTTGCTCCTTTGCATATCCCTGCTGCGGTTGGTGGTGTAAGCGGCTGGACTGACAGAGGCTCAATTTTAATGTATACCCTCCCTTATAGTAATCGGGATGCCTATATAGACCTGACAGTTAATGGCACTCTGCTAGGTGATGGCGTTACTTGGGCTACGAATAATCCTGGTATCGGGGTGCAATATCTTGTTGCTGCTCCCAGCACATTAGGGAATGTCTTAAATTCTTTGGAAAGCATAACCGCACCTAACTATCCCCTGTATCTAACGAAGACTAGCGGTTCGGGAACATACAGTGTCGGCGGTTACTACCACCTCAAGTATCGCTTGGTCAGATTACTTGAAAAAGTACCTGCGGGAAAAGTAACCACTCTGCCAAATGTAACGCTAAACATCCATAATGGGTCTGCGACTGAAATAGCGTCACTCCCGAAAAGCTCCGGACTTATTCTGTCAGGTATATATTCAAACATTCCGATTGATGCATGTATTATTGCTGCGCCAAGCGAAATTAATCTTCCGAACTTATATGGCAATCAATTGCAAAATGGTGCACAAAACGTTATTCAAGCACCAAAAATTTCTTTAAATTCTTGCCCTGGCGCTGTTGATGGTATTTCTTATCGTTTCACTGCTGTTTATGGAACCCATAATGCAGCAAATGGTGTGTTAAACACCATGACTGGGCAAGGCTATGCAAGCAATGTTTATATACAACTGCAAAATACGGATGGAACACCGCATCCGGCGAATAGCGCTATTGCAATCAATAATTATGACGGTTCCGGTAATTATGACATCCCTGATTTTAAAGTGGGATATTTTATTGATAATACCGAAACTGTCACTGCCGGTATTGTAAAAACAGCTATTGAGCTTCAAGTAACCTATAATTAAAAGGACTGCGTATGAAAATTATCAATGGAAAAACAGCGACAATATTTATTCTGGCCTGCAGTGGATTATTTTCTGCCACCAGCCAGGCGGGCCAGGCTGTGAATATTGACATTACCGGGCAGGTTATCGCATCACCGTGTGTGGTTAACAGTAGTAATACTTCTCTTGCCGTCGATTTAGGTACGTCCATTCAAGCTAACGACCTCGCGACCGCCGGCAGTGCAACAGCATGGAAAGACGTTATCTTAAAATTAACCAACTGCCCGGCATCAACCAGCTCTTTCACTGTGTCGTTTGCTGGAACCGCAGACACAGACCCGGATTTCTACCAAAACACGGGCACAGCGACCAACCTCAAACTTGAACTCACCGATAATGTCGGTAACGCTGTATACAAAAATGGTGCTTCTCTTGCCAACGTCACGATTCCCAGTGCTACCCACGCCTATGACCTGGAAATGCGCGCCCGTGCAGTATCCAAAGGTAACGTGATGCCAGGTACTATCGTCGGCCAAGTACAAGCTACCTTTACCTACCAGTAATTCAGGATGGGAAAATGGTGCAACAGATAAACAAAGTGCTGCCTGTTTTGGCCTGTTTGTGGGCAGTAAGCGGCATACAATCCGTACAAGCTACGGACATCAATCTGAGTGGTACTGTCGTCGCTTCCGCCTGTACAGTGGATACTAACACGGTCGATCAGACGGTTAATTTCGAACAGGCGCGCGCCGTTGATTACCCTAATATCGGTGATACCAGTGAATGGCAGGACTTTGAGCTAACGCTTTCTGCCTGCCCTGCATCAACAACAAAAGTAACCGCCCTTTTCAGTGGCGAAGTAGACAATGACGATGCCACCAAGTTTGCGAATACTCAGGGTGATGCAAGCGGAATGGCATTGCAAATAATGACGCGAGATCATCTCACCGAGATCTCACCAGGAGCTGTTTATCAGGTTAGCATTGATAGCAGCCATAACGTCGTGTTTCCACTTTCAGCAAGAATGTACACGCCAACCGGCCAGGTAACAGCGGGTGAGTTTCGTACTACCGTACAGCTCACCTTCACCTATCAGTAAACACAAGAAAAAAAAGCGGAGCGCCTGGGCGCTCCGCTTTTTTGCAGTGTAAATAACTAAACGCGTTTAAAGATCAACGAACCGTTAGTCCCGCCAAAGCCGAAGGAGTTACACAGTGCGTACTCCAGACCACTAACCTGACGCGCTTCGTGAGGTACGAAGTCCAGGTCACAACCTTCATCCGGGTTATCCAGGTTGATGGTTGGCGGAATAGCCTGATCGCGCAGCGCCAGGATAGAGAAAATAGACTCTACCGCGCCCGCCGCACCCAACAGGTGTCCGGTCATGGATTTAGTGGAGCTTACCATCACACGACTTGCCGCATCGCCAAAGACAGATTTCACTGCCTGGGTTTCGGCTTTATCGCCAGCAGGAGTAGACGTGCCATGCGCGTTGACATAGCCGATCTGACCCGCTTCGATAGCCGCATCGCGTAGTGCGTTGACCATTGCCAGCGCAGCGCCCGCACCATTTTCCGGTGGTGACGTCATGTGGTAAGCATCGCTGCTCATGCCAAAACCAACGACTTCAGCATAGATTTTTGCACCACGCGCTTTCGCATGTTCGTACTCTTCCAGTACCACCATGCCTGCGCCGTCGCCCAGCACAAAGCCATCACGCTCTTTATCCCACGGACGGCTTGCCGCTTGCGGGTTATCATTACGTGTAGACAGCGCACGTGCCGCGCCAAAACCACCCACACCCAGCGGGGTACTGGCTTTTTCTGCACCACCCGCAACCATCGCGTCTGCATCGCCGTATGCAATGATACGTGCTGCATGACCAATGTTATGCACACCTGAAGTACAGGCGGTCGCAATGGAGATGCTTGGCCCTTGCAGGCCGTACATGATGGTCAGGTGACCTGCCACCATGTTAACAATCGTTGACGGAACGAAGAACGGGCTGATCTTACGTGGACCGCCATTCACCAAAGAGGTGTGGTTTTCTTCGATCAATCCGAGACCGCCAATACCAGAGCCGATAGCGGCGCCAATACGGTGAGCGTTCTCTTCCGTAATTTCGAGACCAGAATCCTGCATGGCCTGAACGCCAGCGACAATTCCATATTGAATGAAAGCATCCATCTTGCGCTGTTCTTTGCGCGAGATAATGTCTTCACAGTTAAAATCCTTTACTAAGCCAGCAAATTTCGTTGCATAGGCGCTAGTATCGAAATGGTCGATCAGGCTGATGCCACTCTGACCGGCAAGGAGAGCTTTCCAGGTAGACTCTACGGTATTGCCGACAGGAGACAACATGCCCAGTCCGGTCACAACTACACGACGCTTAGACACGGTTGTCCTCCAGGGAGGGAAAATAATTCAAGTGGGATAAAAAGATAAAACTCAGGCGGTCGAATGACCGCCTGGAGATGTTCACTTACGCCTGGTGGCCGTTGATGTAATCAATGGCAGCCTGAACGGTAGTGATTTTCTCAGCTTCTTCGTCCGGAATCTCAGTATCAAACTCTTCTTCCAGAGCCATTACCAGCTCAACGGTGTCAAGAGAATCTGCGCCCAGGTCTTCAACGAAGGAAGCATTGTTGGTTACTTCTTCCTGCTTAACGCCCAGCTGTTCGCCGATAATTTTCTTAACGCGTTCTTCGATAGTGCTCATACTCTTAAATTTCCTATCAAAACTCGCTTTCGCGATGGTTTTCGTAGTGTATAAAATGTTGAAAAATTTGCAACTAAATCCCGGCAGGTCTTACCACGATTTTACGTTATTTTGAGGGCATTCACCCTAATAACGCAAATTTTTTTATCTCGTGGTTAAACCATGTACATCCCGCCGTTGACGTGCAAAGTCTCACCTGTGATGTAACTTGCTTCGTCAGAAGCTAAAAATGCAACCGCACTGGCGATTTCCTGAGCGCCGCCAAGGCGACCCGCAGGAACCTGCGCCAGAATACCCGCACGCTGATCATCAGACAGCGCACGCGTCATGTCCGTTTCAATAAAGCCCGGAGCAACAACGTTTACAGTAATGCCACGAGACGCAACTTCGCGCGCCAGTGATTTACTGAAGCCGATCAGACCCGCTTTCGCCGCAGCGTAGTTTGCCTGACCCGCATTTCCCATGGTACCAACCACAGAACCGATAGTGATAATACGCCCATGACGCTTTTTCATCATAGCTCGCATTACCGCTTTTGACAGACGGAAAACAGATGACAGGTTGGTTTCGATGATATCGTTCCACTCGTCATCTTTCATGCGCATTAACAGGTTATCACGAGTAATCCCGGCATTATTGACCAGGATATCGACTTCACCAAATTCTGCGCGAATATTTCCCAGAACAGATTCGATAGATGCCGGATCGGTCACATTCAACATCAGACCTTTACCATTTGCACCTAAGTAATCGCTAATGGCCTGCGCACCGCTTTCGCTGGTTGCAGTACCGATAACTTTCGCGCCACGGGCAACGAGTGTTTCAGCAATTGCGCGGCCAATGCCACGGCTTGCACCGGTAACCAGCGCGACTTTTCCTTCAAAACTCATGGTCTTCCTCTTTTATTGCTCTAGCGCCGCAGATAATGCCGCCGGCTCATTCATTGCCGAAGCAGTCAGGGTGTCAACAATACGTTTCGTCAAACCGGTCAGAACTTTGCCCGGACCAACTTCATACAGGTGCTCTACGCCCTGGGACGCCATGAATTCAACGGTTTTAGTCCATTGAACCGGGCTGTACAGCTGGCGAACCAGCGCATCGCGAATAGCGTCTGCGTCTGTTTCGCACTTCACGTCGACGTTGTTCACAACCGGAACAGTCGGCGCGTTAAAAGTGATTTTTTGCAGTTCAACAGCCAGTTTCTCAGCAGCAGGCTTCATCAGCGCGCAGTGAGAAGGAACGCTGACCGGCAGTGGCAGAGCACGCTTAGCGCCAGCCGCTTTACAGGCTGCACCGGCACGTTCTACGGCTTCTTTATGCCCGGCAATAACCACCTGACCCGGTGAGTTAAAGTTTACCGGTGAAACCACCTGACCTTCGGCAGACTCTTCACACGCTTTAGCGATAGCAGCGTCGTCCAGACCGATAATAGCAGACATGCCGCCAGTGCCTTCCGGTACCGCTTCCTGCATGAATTTGCCACGCAGTTCAACCAGACGTACGGCATCGGCAAAACCGATAACACCCGCACACACCAGCGCAGAGTATTCGCCCAGGCTGTGACCAGCCATCAGCGCAGGTGTTTTACCACCCTGCTGCTGCCATACGCGATAAAGCGCAACAGAGGCAGTCAACAGTGCTGGCTGCGTCTGCCAGGTTTTATTCAGCTCTTCGGCCGGTCCCTGCTGAGTCAACGCCCACAGATCATAGCCCAGCGCAGCTGATGCTTCAGCAAAAGTTTCTTCAACAATTGGGTAGTTTGCTGCCATTTCAGACAACATCCCAACGGTCTGGGAACCCTGCCCCGGGAACACAAATGCAAATTGCGTCATGTTTAAATCCTTATACTAGAAACGAATCAGCGCAGAGCCCCAGGTGAATCCACCCCCAAAGGCTTCAAGCAATATCAACTGCCCAGCTTTAATACGCCCGTCGCGGACGGCTTCGTCCAGCGCGCACGGTACGGAGGCCGCGGAGGTATTGCCATGTCTGTCGAGCGTCACGACAACATTATCCATCGACATACCCAGCTTTTTCGCGGTTGCGCTAATAATGCGGAGGTTTGCTTGATGCGGTACCAGCCAGTCCAGTGCAGAACGATCGAGATTATTTGCTTCCAGCGTTTCATCAACGATGTGTGCAAGCTCGGTCACCGCGACTTTAAATACTTCGTTACCCGCCATCGTCAGGTGGATCGGGTTTTCCGGGTTCACGCGATCGGCATTAGGCAGCGTCAACAGTTCGCCATAGCGACCATCAGCGTGCAGATGCGTAGAGAGAATGCCGGGCTCTTCTGATGCGCTCAGTACAACCGCACCTGCGCCATCGCCGAAAATAATGATCGTCCCGCGATCGGTTGGATCACAGGTACGAGCGAGGACATCTGAGCCAACCACCAGAGCATGCTTCACTGCGCCAGACTTAACGTACTGGTCGGCAACGCTCAGGGCGTAGGTGAAACCGGCACAAGCGGCTGCAACGTCAAACGCCGGACAGCCTTTGATCCCCAGCATACTTTGGATCTGGCATGCCGCACTTGGAAATGCGTGTGTGGATGATGTGGTGGCAACCACAATCAGACCAATTTGTTCTTTGTCGATGCCCGCCATTTCAATTGCACGGTTTGCGGCGGCAAAGCCCATCGTCGCAACTGTTTCATTTGGCGCTGCAATATGGCGTTCACGGATACCTGTGCGAGTGACGATCCACTCATCAGATGTCTCAACCATTTTTTCCAAATCGGCGTTAGTACGCACTTGTTCAGGCAGATAGCTGCCAGTACCAATAATCTTCGTATACATGTACGCTCAGTCACTTTTTGGTTATATACCGCCACGAGCAAATCGCTGATACGTTGGCAGCATTCACAAACGCACGGTTATCTGTGTGCTCGCGAGTTTGCGTTTTCGCCACCGTCCAGCAGTTCGAATCCAGCTGGGTATACAGATTCCAGGCGAGCGGCAATTCGCTGAGGAACTTGTCGCTGCACCGCCTGCACTGCCTGTTCAATCGCGACTTCAAATGCTCGCTGATTGGCCGCACCATGACTCTTAATCACCGTGCCGCGCAATCCTAACAGACAGGCGCCATTATACTGGTCGGGGTTGAGGTGACTAAATCGCCTTGTCAGGCTTTTTTGTAACCAACGTTTTAATAACAGCAGCCACCACGACCGTTTTTTGCCCTCACCCTGAGACTTCAGCAGTGAAAGGAACATTCTGACAACACCTTCCATCGTCTTTAATGTGACATTACCTGTAAAGCCGTCACAGACCAACACATCAGTTTTGCCAGTCAGTAACTCATTGGCTTCAAGATAGCCGATATAATTGATAGAAGGGATTGTTTTTAGCACTGCAGAAGCATCCCGAATACTGTCGAGACCCTTGGTTTCTTCTTCACCGATATTGAGCAACGCAACACGGGGATTGGCAATTCCAACCACCTCTTCTGCCAGCACGGAACCCATGACGGCAAATTGCACCAACATCGTGCTATCACAATCCACGTTGGCACCCAAATCCAGCACCACCGTTTTGCCCTTTTGCTGATGGGGTAAAACCGTCACCAGCGCAGGACGCTCAATCCCCTCAAGGGGTTTGAGCAATAACTTCGCAAGTCCCATTAGCGCACCTGTATTACCGGCGCTCACACAGGCTTCCGCTCGACCTTCTTTCACGAGCTCCAGGGCAACGCGCATTGAGCTTCCACGACTGGCGCGAATAGCTTGCGAGGGCCGGGCATCACTGGCAATAACTGACTGAGCAGGGATAATCTGCAGACGTGAACGTTGTTCGAAGTCAGCTTTGGCAAGTAATGGCGTGATTGTATCGGGATCCCCGACTAAAAGAAGTGTGAGTTGCGAATTAGAATTCAGTGCCTGCAATGCTGCAGGCACTGTCACGGTAGGGCCAAAATCTCCCCCCATGACATCTAACGCCAGGGTTAGACGTGTCAAGGTATCGTCGCTGCCCGGTTAGGTGTTTCCCCAGTTACCCGGGGAAAGCCTCACTAAGCTTCATCACGCGTGTACTCTTTGTCTTTCTCACCGTAGTAGGAAAGTCATTGAGTCATGCGTGATTACTTAGCGATTACCTTACGGCCACGGTAAAAACCGTCGGCAGTGATGTGGTGACGCAGGTGTTGTTCACCAGAAGTTTTGTCTACAGACAGGCTGGTGACTGCGGTCAGAGCGTCATGAGAACGACGCATGCCACGTTTGGAACGGGTTGGTTTATTCTGTTGTACGGCCATGGACCTTACTCCTCAATTACTTACGCTTTAAGCTGGCTAATACGGCAAATGGGTTTGGTTTTTGCGCTTCATCAGGCAATTCGCCAAAGACCATGTCCGCCTCGGACACTTCACAGTGTTCAGAATCATGCACCGGAACTACCGGCAAGGAGAGGATAATCTCATCTTCAACCATTGCAAGCAGATCGATTTCACCGAATTCGTTAACCTCAATCGGCTCATACGCTTCCGGGAGTGCTTCAGCCTGCTCGTCAGAACGGACAGGACTAAAACAATATGTTGTGTGAACATGAAGTGGGAACGGTTTCCCGCAACGCTGACATTCGAGCGTAACCGACACCTTTGCATCACCGGTTATAACGGCAAGGCGCTGGTTATCGATAGCGAACGACATGGAGCATTCCACATCACTGTCCACACTGACTACAGAATCGGCGACACGCTCAACCAGATCAGAAGTATAGATACCTTCATAATCGAGGCGTTTCTGAGCCGTACGAACCGGATCAAGAGTCAGGGGTAATTTTACCTTTTGCATAGGGCGCGCATATTAACTTTGTAACGTCATATAGTCAAAGAAAAAGGCAGCCTGTGGTTGCCTTTTGCCAATAATTCGCACACATTGCGGGTCATCGACTTAAAATCGCTCAACACAAGCCATTACAGCCAGCTTGTAGGACGAAGTCCATAGTTTAAAATGGCTCTCATCAATACGCTATATGCGAGGGAAAAAATATGCCTCAACTTATTCTTGCTTCTACCTCTCCCTGGCGTCGCGCTTTACTAGAAAAACTGGCAATCCCGTTCGAATGCGCAGCACCAGAGGTTGATGAAACGCCGTTACCAGGCGAAGCCCCCCGGCACTTAGTCTTGCGACTGGCGCAGAATAAAGCGCAATCTCTCGCCCACCGTTATCCATCGCACCTTATTATTGGTTCCGATCAAATTTGTGTTCTCGATGGTGAAATAACCGGCAAACCGTTAACAGAAGAAAATGCACGCCAGCAGTTACTCAAAGCCCGTGGCAATATTGTGACGTTTTATACCGGACTGGCGCTGTATAATTCTGCGACCGGACATTTACAAACTGAAGTTGAACCGTTCGACGTCCATTTTCGTCACTTAAGCGAAACGGAAATTGAAGATTACGTGCGCAAAGAGCGCCCGCTGCATTGTGCCGGTAGTTTTAAAAGCGAAGGATTGGGCATTGCACTTTTTGAGCGCCTGGAAGGCCGCGACCCAAATACCTTAATCGGTTTGCCGCTAATCGCACTGTGTCAAATGCTGCGACGAGAAGATATGAACCCGTTAAAAGCCTGACGGGTTGACGGCTGTTTAGGCCTAATCCTGTAGGCCTGATAGGCACAACGCCATCAGGTCTACAGGTAATGCGCGATAATATCAATGCGCATCAGCCTTTACTGCGTAACACCTCGAGGCAGCGCTTCAATTGCTTATCCATTGGTGCTTCAATACGCATTACTTCACCCGTCCCCGGATGAGTAAATTTCAACGCTGCGGCGTGCAAAAAGAGCCTGCTCAGCCCGGTATCCGCCAGTTGCTTATCGAACTCACGATCGCCATAGCGGTCGTCAAAGGCAATCGGATGTCCGGCATATTGCGTATGCACGCGAATCTGGTGCGTGCGTCCGGTCACGGGACTGCAGCGCACAAGCGTAGCAAACGCGTAACGCTCTTCCACTTTAAAGCGTGTTTCCGATGGTTTGCCTTCCTGATTCACCCGCACGATACGCTCGCCGCTTTGCAGAATATTCTTTAACAGCGGGGCCTGCACGGTTTTGACATGGGACTGCCACTGGCCGCGTACCAACGCGAGGTAGTCTTTCTGCATGCCTTTTTCACGCAGTTGTTCATGCAACGAACGCAAGGCAGATCGTTTTTTGGCCACCAGCAGCACGCCGGAGGTATCCCGGTCGAGGCGATGCACCAGCTCAAGGAAACGCGCTTCCGGGCGCAGCGCACGTAAGCCTTCAATGACGCCAAAGCTTAATCCGCTTCCACCATGCACGGCCGTACCTGAAGGCTTGTTAAGCACCAGAATGTGGTCATCTTCATATAAAATGACATCGGTCAGCGCCGCGACCTTCTGCAAATTCGGTGAAATGGCCTCTTCTTCACGTTCAGCGACACGTACAGGTGGAATACGCACAATGTCCCCGTCTTCGAGTTTGTACTCGGGTTTAATGCGTTTTTTGTTCACCCGCACTTCGCCTTTACGCAAAATGCGATAAATCATACTTTTCGGCACACCCTTGAGCTGGGTGCGCAAAAAGTTGTCGATGCGTTGCCCTGCTTCGTCGGCAGTAATGGCAACTGTTTTTACGGCTGGAGTCTCTGTTTTCATGGGGGCCGATTTTAAATAGCCATCAAGATTCGCGCCACACATTTTTCTATGCTTATATTAACTGCTATACCTTATTACTTAAGTTTGACATAGCCGATTTGGTGGTTATTAAAGCAATCACTACGCGGAAGTGAAAAAACTGTGAGTAACCGGGTGATAAATGGCAAAAGTCATCTTGCTATAACAAGGTTAGCAGTGGAATAATGAGGTTGTTTCCGTGTTGAATCTTGTTAAAACAAGACCTTTTCCGGAATGACCCAATTTTGCCCGACCGATCATCAACGCAGCAATGGCGTAAGACGTATTGATCTTTCAGGCAGTTAGCGGGCTGCGGGTTGCAGTCCTTACCGGTAAGTGCTCTATAGATTTCGCGTTGTAGGAAGGCGGCAAGTCTGGGAACCCCAGGTGCTTACTCCTGTAAGTGGTTGGGGTAAGAAGATGAAGCCAACGCACCCACAGCGTGAAAGACGATAAGCACAATGGAAGCTTCTCTGGAGAGTAACACCCAGACTGTTCCCCTGATAATTGCGCTGTGTTTCCGTATGAAATACAGGCAACCGACACTCTGCGCCTCTTTGAGCTGACGATAACCGTGAGGTTGGCGACGCGAATAGACACGAGGCCATCGGTTCACACCCGGAAAGGCATTACTCTGCCCGCAGCTTAGTCGTCAATGTAAGAATAATGAGTAAGTTACGATGAAAAGAATGTTAATTAACGCGACTCAGCAGGAAGAGTTGCGTGTCGCCCTTGTAGATGGGCAGCGTCTGTACGATCTGGATATCGAAAGTCCTGGACACGAACAGAAAAAAGCCAACATCTATAAAGGCAAAATTACCCGTATTGAACCGAGTCTGGAAGCTGCTTTTGTTGATTACGGCGCTGAACGTCACGGTTTCCTTCCGTTAAAAGAAATTGCCCGCGAATACTTCCCCGCTAGCTACAACTCCCATGGTCGTCCCAACATTAAAGACGTGTTGCGCGAAGGTCAGGAAGTCATTGTTCAGATCGATAAAGAAGAACGCGGCAATAAAGGCGCTGCGCTGACCACCTTTATCAGCCTGGCAGGTAGTTATCTGGTTCTGATGCCGAACAACCCGCGCGCGGGCGGTATCTCCCGTCGCATTGAAGGCGACGACCGTACCGAATTAAAAGAAGCGCTGGCAAGCCTGGAACTGCCTGACGGCATGGGGCTTATCGTGCGTACCGCAGGTGTCGGCAAATCTGCCGAAGCGTTGCAGTGGGACCTGAGTTTCCGCCTGAAGCACTGGGAAGCGATTCAAAAAGCCGCTGACAGCCGCCCTGCTCCGTTCCTGATCCATCAGGAAAGCAACGTTATCGTTCGCGCATTCCGTGACTATTTACGTCAGGACATCGGCGAAATCCTCATCGACAACCCGAAAGTTATGGAGATGGCGCGTCAGCACATCGCCGCGCTGGGTCGTCCGGATTTCAGCAGCAAAATCAAACTGTACACCGGTGAAATCCCGCTGTTCAGCCACTATCAAATCGAATCTCAGATTGAGTCCGCGTTCCAGCGCGAAGTGCGTCTGCCGTCCGGCGGCTCAATCGTTATCGACAGCACAGAAGCGCTGACCGCTATCGATATCAACTCCGCACGCGCGACCCGCGGCGGCGACATCGAAGAAACTGCGTTCAACACCAACCTTGAAGCAGCCGATGAAATTGCTCGTCAGCTGCGTCTGCGCGACCTCGGCGGCCTGATTGTAATCGACTTCATTGATATGACGCCGGTTCGTCACCAGCGTGCGGTTGAAAACCGTCTGCGTGAAGCCGTGCGTCAGGACAGAGCGCGTATTCAAATCAGCCATATTTCTCGCTTCGGCCTGCTGGAGATGTCCCGCCAGCGTCTGAGCCCGTCGCTGGGTGAATCCAGCCATCACGTATGCCCACGCTGCTCCGGCACGGGTACCGTACGTGATAACGAATCACTGTCGCTGTCTATTCTGCGTCTGATCGAAGAAGAAGCGCTGAAAGAAAATACGCAGGAAGTTCACGCTATTGTTCCTGTGCCGATCGCATCCTACCTGCTCAACGAAAAACGTACCGCGGTAAATGCCATCGAGACGCGTCAGAATGGCGTGCGCTGTGTGATTGTGCCAAACGATCAGATGGAAACTCCGCATTACTCCGTGCTGCGCGTACGCAAAGGGGAAGAAACACCAACCCTGAGCTACCTGCTGCCGAAACTGCATGAAGAAGCGATGGCATTGCCGACGGAAGAAGAGTTCGTCGAGCGTAAACAGCCAGAGCAGCCGGCATTGGCCACCTTTGCTATGCCAGAGGTGCCGCCAGCCCCTGCTTTGCAGGAACCTACTGCGAAGGCCGCCGCGCCTAAAGCCGCAGCAGCGACCGCGGCCGTCGCCGCACAGCCAGGTTTGATTAGCCGTTTCTTCAGCGCACTGAAGTCCATCTTCAGCGGTAGCGAAGAAGTGAAACCGGTTGAACAACCTGCGCCGAAAGCTGAAGAGAAAACCGATCGCCAGCAGGATCGTCGTAAACCGCGTCAGAACAATCGTCGCGACCGTAACGATCGTCGTGATAATCGCGACAACCGTGGCGAGCGTGATAACCGTAACGAGCGTTCAGAAAGCGGCGAAAACCGTGAAGACAACCGCCGTAACCGCCGTCAGTCGCAGCAGCAAAATGCGGAAGCGCGCGATAACCGCCAGCAGTCTACTGAGGTCGCCGACAAAGCGAAATCCGGTGATGACCAGCAGGCTCCGCGTCGCGAGCGCAACCGCCGTCGCAACGATGATAAGCGTCAGGCGCAGCAGGAAGTTAAAGAGCTGAACCTGGCAGAACAACCTGCGCAGGATACCGAGCAGGAAGAGCGCGTTCGTCAGCCTCAGACTCGCCGTAAACAGCGTCAGCTGACTCAGAAAGTTCGTTACACAGACAGCCCGGCTGTTGAAGCCGAAGTCGCGACTGCCGAGGTGGTCACTGAAACGGCTGTCGCTCAACCAACTGAACAGTCCGTACCGGCACAGCGTACTGAACTGGCGAAAGTTGATCTGCCTGCCGTCGTTGCGACTGAGCAGGAAGACAACAGCGAAGCGCGTGACTCTAATGGTATGCCGCGTCGTTCCCGTCGCTCACCTCGCCATCTGCGCGTCAGTGGACAACGCCGTCGTCGCTATCGTGACGAGCGTTACCCGGTTCAGTCGCCGATGCCGTTAACGGTTGCCTGCGCATCTCCAGAATTAGCGTCCGGTAAAGTCTGGATCCGCTACCCTGTTGCTCGTCCTCAGGATCAGCAGGTTGCAGAGCAGCACGAGCAGGAAACGGTTCAGGGGCAAACAGCACCTGTCGCCGTAGAGCCTCAGGTTGCTGCAGCTGTCGTTGAGCATATTGTGAACGCCCCTGCTTCGGTTGAAACCGTACAGCCAGAGGTGGTCATTGCTGAACCTCAGGCTACCGTCGTTGAAACCACGCATCCGGAAGTCATCGCTACTCCGGTCGAGGAACAACCGCAAATTATCGCTGAATCTGACGCGCCTGTTGCTGAGGATACCGCGGCGAAAGCCGAACCTGTCGCTGAAATCGTGGCTGCGCCGGTTGTCGAAGAATCTGCGGAGGTTGTTATTTCTCAGCCTGAAGTGGCTGAAGAGATTGCCGAGGTTGTGGAAACAGCGCCAGTGGATGAAGAAGTTGCCGCGCCGCAAGAGGTTGTTGCCGCACCTGTCGTCGAAGACGCAGTCGTTAAGGCTGAAGTTGTCGCAACCCGCGTTGACGCAGAACATCTTCACAGCCACGCGGCCGCCCCGATGACCCGTGCTCCTGCACCAGAATATGTGCCTGAAGCGCCGCGTCATAGTGACAGGCAACGCCCGGAATTCACCTTTGAAGGTAAAGGTGCCGCAGGTGGACACAGCGCCACGCACCAGGCGACTGCGCCAGCAACGCGCCCGCAGCCCGTTGAGTAAGTCATAAGCAACATCAAAGCCGACCTTCGGGTCGGCTTTTTTTTATCTCTGCTCTACGCACTGGCAAACTGAGAAGGCGTGGTTACGCTGGCAATCTTTAGCGGTGCAATTGCGCGGGTAATAAGACTAACGGGGAATCTGTCGCTGAGAAAATAACAGTGGCCTAAAAAAATGCCCGCTCCGGGGTGTTAAAGGAGCGGGCAGACAAACATATCCAGTTTCATGATATGTTCAAAAAGGTGTTATCGGTTCAGTTGAAATAGCGACATTCCCTGCATATCGGTAAACGTTTTGTACGATGCCTGCAGTGCGGCCTGCTGCATCACGTAGGACGAAATCGCTGCGTTCCAGTCAACATCCACCAGATTGCTCATCTGCTGAGTCTGGCCCAATGCGCGATCGGCGCCCAGTGAATCCAGTGAACTTAACTCGCTGAGCTGAGTCCCTAATTCTGCACGAACAGAAAGCACGTTATTCAATGAATTTTTCAGGCCACGACTGGTTTTATCAATGGCTGCAGAGGCAGTAGCTTTTGCCGCGTCATTGCCCTCAATCGGGGTTTTGAGCGCATCAATAGCGGTATCCAGCATTTTGAACAGGTTCTTTTCCTGAGTACCGCCGCCAGGTTCCGGTACGGCATTGCTGGTCAGATTAACAAATACTTTATCGCCAGTATGGCCAATCACCATGGTACGGGAGGCATCGACCTGCTGGGTCACATTTGTTGTACCGCCACTGTAAGCGCCATCTGCCTGAGCAAATGGTGCAGATTCTGTTTTATATCCGCCAAAAATATAGCGTCCATTACCGTCGGTGCTGTTCGCCAGGTTCATCAGTTGATCGCGGATCCCCTGCAGGTCGGTGGCCAGCGATGCACGGTCGTCATCGCTTAACGTGCCATTCGCAGCATAGACAATTTTTTCCTGCGCGGTCTGAATTGCCGTCGTTACCTGACTCAGTACGTTCTCTTCCAGCGATACTTTTTGCGTCGCAAATGAACGCGCCAGCGTATATTGGCTGTTCTGCGCCTGTGCTTGAGAAAGCACCACGGCCTGCGAGGCGGCGATCGGATCGTCAGATGGGTTGATCACACGTTTGCCCGTTGACATCTGCTCGCCGAACTTCATCCATTCAGCCTGAGAGTTAGTGATGCCACGCATATTCTGCTGGTACATCATCTGGGTGCTGATACGCATTGTGTCCCTCTCCCTTAGCGAATATTAATCAGTGCATCAAACAGCGCATTTGCAGTTTGCAGCACTTGCGCGTTAGCCAGGTAATACTGTTGGTAGCGCTGTAAGTTACCGTATTCTTCGTCGAGGTTGACGCCGGAAATAGACTGCTGCTGCTTATAAAGCTGCGTTACCACGTTGTTCTGGGTAATGGCGCTGGTTTTCAGCGTCGCGGTTTTGTTCCCGACATCGCTTACCAGCGTGGCATAGGCATCGTTGAAGGTCTTATTACCCACGGTAGCTTTGGTCTGCAGATCCAGCAGTTTCTGACCGTTACGGTTATCGCTTTTTCCCTTATCAATATCCGGGTCCGGATCATTTTTTGAGACCTGGGCCATGGCGATTTTCGACTCATCGGTCACCATGACTTTCATATCAACAACGGCGTTACTGACAGGTTTCACTGTGAAGCTGTCATTTGCTTTTGCGCCAGCATTTACGGTGATTTCCATCCCGTCAAAGGACATCTTCCCACTGGTAACGGTAGCTTTGAAGCTGGTATTATCCGCCAGGCGAGTTACCTGCCAGTCCGTCCCGTCATAAACGATTTTATAATCGGTCGCCTGTACAGCAGAGCTGTCGGTAATCTTCGCGCTTAACGATCCTGTTCCTGTATTTTTAGCGTTGTTGAATACTGCCGGGCTACCGATAGCAAAGAAATCCTTACCCTGATCGCCGTTCGCGTCAAAACCCTCTTTATGCTGGGTGTTAAACGCATCGGCAAACGCCAACGCCAGTTGGCCCAGCGTATTACGCGTCTGGTCAAGCTCTTGAGAACGGAAGGTCAACAGTCCGCCCAGTGAACCGGTATTCAACAGTTTTTCGGGAATTTCAACCTCGCCGGCAACCCCGTCGACGTAGGCCACTGTGGTTCGATTGGGATCGTCACTGGAGGGCACAGCCGCCAGCTGGCGTGCATTGCTGCCCTGCACCAGTGAATAGCCGTTCGCCATGGTTATGTTGTAAGTCCCGCCGTCCTGAACGCTGACTTCAACACCGACAATCTGGTTCAGTTCACTGACCAGTTGGTCGCGCTGGTCGAGTAAATCGTTAGGCGATGCGCCCGCGCCGACGCCGGTCAGACGGGAAATCTGATCGTTGAGGCTGGCAATCTGTTTTGAATAGTTGTTGATCTGGTCAACGCTGGCCTTGATCGCAGTATTAACCTGCTTGTCTTGATCACGCAGATACTGGTCGGTTGTTCTGAACTGGTTGACTAAACCATCAGCTTTACCGATCAGCGCCTGGCGCGCCGCCGGGTCTTCTGCGTTACTGACAAGCGTTTGCAGGCTGGTAAAAAAGTCCTGCATTGAGGTCGAAATGGAACTGGTTTTGCTGGAGAGCAGATTGTCGATTTTCGACATTTGTTCATAGCGCGTTGTCAGGCCGCTGCTTTGGTTCTGTGCGGCACGTAACTGATTCGTGATAAAGGAGTCATACTCGCGCTGTACGCCAGAAACATAGACGCCATTGCCAACCCAGCCCCCCGCACCCAGCGTGCTGTTCGCTTGCGCCATAATTGTCGTTTGACGGGTGTATCCGGCAACGTTATAGCTGGAGATGTTATTACTGGCAGAATTCAACGCGGCCTGCGCTGCGGCGAGTCCACTCATCGCGTTATTAATCAAGCTGGACATGGAGGTTCCTTGTAATCCTTCAATACTCGTTATTATCGGCAGCAGGTTGGTAGACTTGAGCTATTTAAAAGAGATTATCGATATTCGTACTGTAGGTTTTGCTCACTTTTTCGCTCATCGATTTCAACTGCTGGATCATGCTGGTTAATTTACGCGCATAGTTAGGGTCAGTCGCGTAACCGGCATTCTGCAAAGCCTGTGCCCCCTGCTCGGCGGTAGCAGCGGCGGTTACCGCCGCATAGCGCGGGTTACGCGATATCAGACCGACATAATCCGACAGTGCCTCAAGATAAGAGCTATAGACGCGGAATCGGGCTTTCACCTTTTTCGCCTCGCCGTTTTCATATTCGGTGGTGGTGATTTCGGTGGTTGGGCCTTTCCAGCTTCCCGAAGCCTTCACGCCAAAAATGTTAAAGCTCGGTTCACCGTTCTCACGGCGGATTTGTCGCTGGCCCCATCCGGACTCCAGCGCCGCCTGCGCCAGAATCAGATGATGCGGAACCCCGCTTTGCTGACTTGCCAGCTTAGCCGGCAGCGATAGCTGGGCGAGGAAGTCTTTGCTGTCACCTGACAGCGGCTCATCATTGCTTTCCGTCGCCCGGGGAATGGCTTTACGGACCAGTTGCGTCAGCGCCTGGTTTTGATAGCTGGTCACCGTTTCCAGAGAGAACTTCATTGGCACCTGCGGCGCATCGTCTGCAGGTTGTGCCTGCCCTTCGGTCATCTGCTTAACCATCATTTCAGCCAGTCCCAGACCTTTGCCTGCGGTCATCTGCTGCGCAATTTGTTGGTCATACATGCTGGTATACAAACGTGTCGAATCACTGCTAAAAACACCATCTTTCGGCAGTGCTTCACGCATACTTTTCAGCATCATTTGTACGAACATCCCTTCAACCTGACGGGCAACCGGGCGGATATTCGCCGCCGGGTCCTGACCCGCTTTCGCTTTCAGTTCGTTCAGTGATTGCGCATCCCAGGCGGCACTGGTCAGCAGTTTGCTGTCACCAATCATTAGATGATTTCCAGTTTGGCGCGTAAGCATCCCGCGCTCTGCATCGATTGCAGAATGGACATCAGATCCATCGGCGTTGCCCCTAGCGCATTAAGCGCACGCACAACATTGTTCAGGTTGGCGCTGGAACGCACGCTTTGCAGCGAACCGCCGCTCTGGCGCAGATCGATCTGGGTTTGAGGTGTCACCACGGTCTGTCCACCGCCAAACGGTGTATCCGGCTGGCTGACGTTCGCCTGGCGGTTTACCGTTATCGACAAGTTGCCTTGCGCGACGGCACAGCTATCCAGCGTGACTTCACGGTTCATGACAACGGATCCGGTGCGCGAGTTGATAATCACTTTCGCATCCTGCGGCGTGACATTCACCTCCATATTCTGGATGTCAGCAAGGAAACGCACCTGCGAACTGTTGCCGCTTGGCACGCGTACCTGAATCGTCCGGGCGTCCAGCGCAGTGGCGCTACCAAAGCCGCGCGAACGGTTAATGGTGTCGGTTATCTGCTGCGCCATAGTGAAATCTTCATTATTGAGCTGCAGATTAATGGTGTTACCGCCGCCGAACTGGCTGGGTAATTCACGTTCGATGGTCGCGCCGTTGGTAATACGTCCGCCATTGAGCTGGTTTACCTGCACGCTGCTGCCACCCGCAGCCGCGCCTGCACCGCCTACCAGAATATTCCCCTGCGCCAGCGCATATACCTGGCTATCGACCCCTTTCAGCGGGGTCATCAGCAACGTTCCGCCGCGCAGGCTTTTGGCGTTCCCCATGGAAGAGACCACCACGTCAATGGTTTGCCCCTGACGACCAAAGGCCGGGAATTGCGCGGTCACCATCACCGCCGCCACGTTTTTCAGTTGCATATTGGTGCCGGTTGGCACGGTAATTCCCAACTGCGAAAGCATGTTGTTGAGCGTTTGCGTAGTAAACGGCGTCTGGGTAGTCTGGTCACCCGTGCCATCCAAACCGACCACCAGCCCATAACCGATCAACGAGTTTTCCCGCACGCCCTGAACGCTGGTCAGGTCACGAATACGGTCGGCATGCGCAAAGGTGGTTATCAGCACCAGTACCATTCCAACTAAAGATTTAAACACTGGCTACCTCGCTTACATCGGCGACAAGTTAAGGAAGAAACGCTGCAACCAGCCCATATTCTGCGCTTCATTGATGTAGCCGTTGCCGACATACTCAATACGTGCGTCCGCAACCTGAGTTGACGGTACGGAGTTGCTGCCACTGATGGTGCGCGGGTTAACGACCCCGGAGAAGCGAATGAATTCAGTGCCCTGATTAATGGCGATCTGTTTTTCACCCACAACATGTAAGTTGCCATTCACCAGTACCTGATCGACCGTTACGGTCAGGGTACCGCTGAAGGTATTTCTGGCGTTCGCGCCGCCTTTACCGTTAAAGGAGTTACCGCCTGAAGCTTCTACGTCAGCACGCTCATTGCCAAACAGTCCTTGCAAATAACGCGGTACGGTATCAAAACCAAAGTTGGTCTTGCCGTCACGGCTTGCATTAGCCGAAGAACTTTTGCTCGCGCTGACGTTTTCCTGCAATACGATGGTCAACGTATCGCCAATATTGCGCGGACGGCGGTCTTCGAATAGCGGCTGATAACCGTAGTTAATCGGTTGGGCCGACTGGAAGATTGATCCATTCGCCACTGGCGTCGGGCCAGGAACAGGCTGGGCAGACGTTGCGCCCTGCACGAGGGGCGTGGCCGGGATCCAGGCGCATCCTGTCAGTGAAACTACCAACAGGGCTAAAATTGGGTATGGGTGAAGCGCGTATTTTCGCATTGCGGTCATCTTCAAAATCAGTGTGCCGGTGAGGCTTTCACCCCACCGGGCCACACTTTAGAGTTGCGTCAGTTTTTGCAGCATCTGATCGGTGGTCGATACCGCTTTACTGTTGATTTCGTAAGCGCGCTGAACCTGGATCATGTTAACCAGCTCTTCCGCCACGTTGACGTTAGAGGTTTCAACATAACCCTGGTACAGCAGACCCGCGCCGTTCAGCCCCGGAGTGCTCTCATTCGGCGCACCGGATGACTGCGTTTCGGTGTACAGATTCTCACCAATGCTTTCCAGACCGGTATCGTTCATAAAAGTAGTCAGGTTAAGCTGCCCAACCTGAACCGGTGCTGCCTGGCCCTGCTGGGTTACGCTGACGATACCGTCGCGTCCAATGGTGATACTAAGCGAGTTAGCCGGGATGGTGATAGCCGGCTGAACCTGAAAACCACCCGCAGTCACCAGTTGACCGTTCTGATCCACCTGGAAAGAACCGTCACGGGTGTAGGCGGACGTGCCATCAGGCAGCATGACCTGGAAAAAGCCCTGCCCTTTAATCGCCACATCTTTACTGTTGTTGGTCTGCGACAGATTCCCCTGGCTGTGTAAACGCTCGGTCGCGACCGGGCGCACACCAGTACCAATCTGCAAACCAGACGGTAGTGTGGTTTGTTCAGAAGACTGGGCGCCAGGCTGGCGAATCGTCTGGTACAACAGATCTTCAAAAACGGCACGTTGACGCTTAAATCCGTTGGTGCTGACGTTTGCCAGGTTGTTGGCAATCACATCCATGTTGGTTTGCTGCGCATCCAGGCCGGTTTTGGCGATCCACAATGAACTGATCATAAAATGTCCTGTATTAACTCATCGACAGCAGTTGGTTGGCGCGACCCGCGTTATCATCCACGCTACTGATAATCTTCATTTGCATTTCGAAACGACGGGCGTTGGCGATCATGTCACTCATCGCGGCTACCGGCTTAACGTTACTGCCTTCCAGTACACCCGACATAACGCGAATGCTGGGGTCGGCCTGTAACGTAGCGCCACGGGTAGCCTGCGCGGCCTGAGTCAGACGGAACATACCGTCATCGCCACGTTGCACTTCACTCCCCGTGGCCTTCACCAGTTTCAGTCGCCCAACTGGCGCAACGGTGTTAGCCGGATCGCCAGGGTTGAGCGCCGAGATCGTGCCGTCTGCCGCAATGGTGACTTCTGAACCTTCCGGTACGGCTATTGGTCCGGCTTCGCCAATCACCGGGTGTCCCTGAATGGTCAGTTCCCCCGTAGGGCTTACCTGAATGGCGCCATTTCGGGTATATCCTTCGCTACCGTCCGCGGTCTGCACAGCCAACCAGCCATCCTGTTGCAGCGCCACGTCCAGCGGACGTGAGGTATAGTCCATCTGACCCGGCGTCATATCGGCCCCCGGCGTGGAGGCCACCACCAGCGTACGCGTCGGTAAAGACAATCCTTCAACGGGAACCGCGCGCAGCGCATTGAGCTGCGCACGAAAACCCGGCGTTGAGGCGTTTGCCAGGTTGCTGGCCGTCACCGCTTGTTGATTCAGCGTCTGACTGGCCGCGCCCATGGCGGTATAAATTGCGTGATCCATTAAGCCATCCCGTCAGGCGCTTAGCGCAGGTTGACCAGCGTGTTGAGGATCTGGTCCTGGGTTTTGATGGTCTGCGCGTTCGACTGATAGTTGCGCTGGGCGACGATCATATTCACCAGTTCTTTACTCAAATCCACGTTTGATGCTTCCAGCGCGCCGTTGGTCAGTTTGCCGAAGTTACCCTCGCCTGCAGTACCCAGCAGCGCCACGCCGGAAGACTGCGTGGCTGCCCAGACGTTGTCACCCTGAGAAGCCAGACCTTCGTTGTTGGCAAAGTTTGCCAGCACGATCTGCCCCAGAACCTGTTGCTGTTCGTTGGAGTAGTTACCGACCACAGTACCGTCATTGTTAATCTGGTAGCTCACCAGGTCGCCCGGCTTATAGCCGTTCTGATTCGTGGCAACGATGTTGTTGGCGCCAGTGTTCTGCTGCATGGAATTGAGGAAGCTCAGGGAGAAGTTCGCCGGAACTGCGCCATTGATCGTACCGGTCGTTATCTGAATTTGCGGTTGGGCATTAGCTGGGCCTTCAACGGGGATTTTTGGTCCAGTCGGATCTGCTGGATCTACTGGCACAGTCCCTGGAACATAATTGTTCACTGAGGTCAGCGTACCGTTAGCACTAAAGTTCATCACCGCATTCTTGTTGGCAACTGAACCCGCAACGCTGGAGTCCTGGGTGTAGACATCCCATTTGTTCGGGCCTGTTTTGACATAAAAAATATTCATGTCGTGGGCGTTACCCTGGCTATCGAAAACGGTAACTGAGCCTTTTTTGTTGTAGGAATCCGCATCGCTGGGATTAAACGGGGTCTTCGTTGGCACCTTGTCAGTGGAGTTCAGGTTGATCTGCATTGACGCAGTCGTGGTGGTTTTAGCCGCCATCAGCGTATTCGGGATAGTGATCGGCGCCGGGTTAGCACCTTGCTGTATCGTTGGCGGTGTACCGGTAGCCGGATAGCCCGTCAGTTGTAGCCCCTGCATGTTGACGATATTGCGGTTTTCATCGAGCTTGAACTGACCGTTACGGCTGTAGAAAACGGAACCGTTGCTGTCTACCATGCGGAAAAAACCGTTCTGGCTGATAGCGACATCCAGCCCGCGACCAGTGTTGGTCGTGGTACCGTCGGTAAAGTCCTGGGTAATGCCCGCAACTTTAACGCCCAGACCCACTTTAGAACCGGCGAACATATCGGCAAAAGAGGCCGTACCGGATTTAAAACCGTAGGTGGCGGAGTTGGCGATGTTGTTACCAATGACATCGAGGTTGGTCGCTGCAGCGTTCAGACCGCTGACCGCTTGTGAAAAGGCCATGACTTACTCCTGATAAGTGTGAAGGCTTAAATGATCTGCCGTACTTCGTCGAGGGTGGTGGTTCCATAGGTGCCCAGATCCAGCGTATTACCGCCGTTGCTGCGAATAACGCCCTGCACCAGCGCAAACTGAAGCGGCTGAGCCACCAGTTGTGTTCCGCCATTACTGGCAGCAATTGACACGTTGTAAGAACCGCTTGGCGCATCCGTGCCATCGGTCATGGTGCCGTCCCAGGTAAAGGTATGAACGCCCGCTTTCAACCCACCAATATCAATGGTGCGTACCACCTTGCCGTCTTTATCGGTAATGGTTGCGGTAACCTTATCTGCCGGTTGCTGCAGTTCAACGCCAAACGGCGTGGTGGTGGTTTTTGCGCCCTCTTCCGTACCTTTACCGGTCAGGATGGTGGTGCCTGGGATCATGACACCGTGGCCAATCAGCGTACTGGCCTGCAGCGACTGACTGTTGTCGATCTGCCCGGAGATCGATCCCAGCGTGGTGTTCAGTTTCTCAATTCCGCTCACGGTACTGATTTGCGCCAACTGGGTGGTCAGTTCGTTGTTTTGCAGCGGGTTGGTTGGATCCTGGTTTTTCAGCTGTGCCACCAGCAGCGTAAGGAAGCTGCTTTGCAGGTCCGCGGCGTTGCTGCCCGTCAGCGAACTCTTCCCCGTTGCGTCATTCACACCCGTCGTGCTCGGGTCATTCATTTTTACAGCAATAGACATGTGCGCCTCCTTTTACTGGCCTAGCGTCAGCGTTTTGAGCATCAAGCTTTTCACCGTATTGAGCACTTCGACGTTTGCCTGGTAGCTACGCGAGGCTGACATGGTGTTGACCATTTCGCCGACGACGTCCACATTCGGCATTTTTACGTAACCATTCGCATCGGCCAGCGGATTACCGGGTTCATAAACCAGCTTATCTGGCGCCTGGCTTTCAATGACGTCAGCGACTTTTACGCCACCGGTTGCCGCACCTGGCGCGGCATCAACCTGAAAAACAACCTGCTTCGCGCGATAGGGCTGACCGTCAGGTCCGGTGACGCTATCCGCATTCGCCATGTTGCTGGCCGCCACGTTCAGGCGCTTAGACTGAGCCGTCAGCGCAGAGCCTGCGATATCAAAAATATTTAACAGCGCCACGAATTAGTTCCCTCCTTGCAGCACGTTCATCATGCCTTTGATTTGTCCACCCAACGCGGTCAGCCCCATTTGATACTTGAGGCTGTTGTCTGCAAATTGCGTACGCTCCCGGTCCATATCTACCGTGTTGCCATCGAGAGACGGCTGATCAGGAATGCGGTAGAGCAGTTCCGTAGAAGGAGCGGAAACGGTCTGGGCCGGAATGTGTTGTGCAGAGGTCAGCGTCAACGAGACACCGCCGGTTTCTTCCCGTCCTCGCACCATGACTTTTTTTAATTCACTGGCGAAATCCAGGTCGCGCGCCTGATACCCCGGCGTGTCGGCATTGGCTATGTTGGCCGCCAATACTTCCTGGCGTTGGGCGCGCAAATTCAGCGCTTCCTGTTGAAAACGTAAGGCGGCGTCGAGCTTATCGAGCATATCTCCTCCGCAAATGACAAAATTCAGCCGACAGCTTAAATCCCATTACGCGCGCGTTATCGCTGGAATAAACGCAAAATGCGTCGCTATTTGTTGCGTTGATGACTGCGTCACACAGGTAGAATCCTGTCACTACCTGAAAAAGCGCGAGGTTTTGATGCAAACGTTTAAACGTGGAGTCGTCGTGGCAGCACTGCTGTTCAGTCCTATGACGCTGGCGCAAGACCTGAATTCACAGTTGACGGCATGGTTCTCCCAGCGTCTGGCCGGATTTAGCGATGAGGTCGTCGTTACTATCCGAACGTCGCCAAACTTATTGCCGAGCTGCGAACAACCAGCATTAAGCGTGTCCGGGAGTGCAAAATTGTGGGGTAATGTGAACGTGCTGGCGCGCTGCGCCAACGAGAAACGTTATCTGCAGGTGAGCGTGCAGGCCACAGGAAACTACGTTGTTGCCGCCGCGCCCGTCGCTCGGGGTAGCGCCCTGACTTCGGCCAGCGTAACGCTAAAACGAGGTCGACTGGACCAACTCCCTCCGCGCGCCGTGCTGGATATGAATCAGGTGCAGGATGCCGTAAGCCTGCGCGATCTGGTCCCTGGTCAGCCGATACAGCTTTCCATGTTGCGCCAGGCATGGCGAATCAAGGCCGGTCAGCGCGTCCTGGTTATCGCCAACGGAGATGGCTTTCGGGTGAATGCCGAAGGTAAGGCGCTGAACAATGCCGCCGTCGCCCAGAATGCCCGAGTACGGATGATTTCAGGCCAGGTGGTGAGCGGTGTCGTCGATTCTGATGGGAATATTCTTATTAACCTATAATAGGTTAAAGATTTTTTAGCGTGTGCCGATAGATAAACAACCAATGATTACAGCGGGCCGCTATAGCGTAACCCCTCGATGAGGATAAACAAAATGAGCATTGATCGTACCTCACCATTGAAGCCAGTAAGTACCGTTCAGCCACGTGAAACCAGCGATGCGCCGGTACAAAAAACGCGGAAGGAAAAAACCACCGCCACCACCAGCACCAGCGTCATGCTGAGCGACGCCCAGGCTAAACTGATGCAGCCCGGCACCAATGACATCAATATGGAACGCGTGGAAGCACTCAAAACCGCAATCCGTAATGGAGAGCTGAAAATGGACACCGGAAAAATTGCCGACTCGCTGATCCGCGAGGCGCAGAGCTACTTACAGAGTAAATAAAGTATGACTCGTTTGTCAGAAATACTTGACCAGATGACGACCGTCCTCAATGACCTGAAAACGGTAATGGATGCTGAACAGCAGCAGCTTTCCGCAGGATATATTAACGGCAGCCAGCTACAGCGTATTACAGAAGAAAAAAGCTCTTTGCTGGCAACCCTTGATTATCTGGAGCAGCAGCGCCGTCTGGAGCATGACGCCACGCGCAGCGCCAATGATGAAATTGCCGAGCGTTGGCAGACCATTACCCGAAAAACACAGGACCTACGCGAACTCAACCAGCACAACGGTTGGCTGCTGGAAGGGCAGATCGAGCGCAATCAACAAGCGATTCAAGTGCTGAAACCGCACCAGGAACCGGCGCTGTATGGCGCAAACGGTCAAACCTCTGCTGCGCACCGCGGCGGGAAAAAATTCTCTATCTGATGCTAGCCTGATAACGTTTTGCTTATCAGGCCTACGCGTTTTGTAGGCCGGATACGGCGTCATGCCGCCATCCGGCATTAATCTGTTACGCCGTCCGGCGCACAAACTCTTTCACTTTAAAGCCCAGCACCGCGAGCGCAGCGAAGTAAGCAGCAATACCGGCCACCACAACGGCCATCAGACGCAGCAGACGCCATAACATCGTTCCCTGCGACCAGTCCGGCATGATGTATAGCATCCCAACCAGCGCCGCCGACATCACCAGCACAGAAATCACCAGTCGCGCCAGGAACCAGGCCCAACCCGGTTGTGGGGTAAAAATTTTCTGTTTACGCAGTTGCCAGTACAGCAGTGAAGCGTTCAGACACGCCGCCAGACCAATCGACAGCGACAGCCCGGCATGTTTCAGCGGCCCAATAAATGCCAGGTTCATTACCTGGGTCATAATCAGCGTGACAATGGCAATCTTGACTGGCGTTTTAATATCCTGGCGCGAATAAAAACCAGGGGCCAACACTTTCACCACGATCAAGCCAATCAAACCTACCGAGTATGCCACCAGCGCGCGCTGCGTCATCGCTGCGTCAAAGGCGGTAAATTTACCGTACTGGAACAGAGAAACCGTCAGCGGTTTGGCCAGAATCCCCAACGCCACGGCGCTCGGTAATGCCAACAGAAAACACAAACGCAGGCCCCAGTCCATCAGACGGCAATACTCATCATGATTACCGCTGGAAAAACTTTTGGACAGCGAGGGCAGCAGGATAGTCCCCAACGCGACGCCAAGTACGCCAGACGGAAACTCCATCAGACGGTCAGCATAATACATCCATGACACTGAGCCAGAGGCCAGAAACGAAGCGAAAATCGTATTGATGATCAGTGAAATCTGGCTGACAGATACCCCAAGGATCGCCGGGCCCATTTGCTTGACGACGCGCATCGCCCCCGCATCACGGAAGTTCACGCGCGGCAGCACCAGCATGCCAATTTTCTTCAGGTGCGGAAGCTGATAAATCAGCTGTAGCACGCCGCCAACGGTAACGGCCCACGCCAGCGCCAGCACCGGAGGGTGAAAATAAGGAGCAGCAAACAGCGCGAAACCGATCATGCTGATATTCAGAAAGGTCGGCGCAAACGCCGGAATGGAAAAGCGATTCCAGGTATTCAGGATCGCACCCACCAGCGAAGCCAGTGAGATCAGCAGAATATACGGAAAGGTGATCCGTAGCAGTTGAGTGGTCAGCGCAAATTTGTCCGCTGTGTCGGCAAACCCAGGCGCGGTGACTAAAATCACCCACGGGGCAGCCAGCATTCCGGCGACCGTCACCACGGCCAGCGCCAGAGTCAACAGCCCGGAAACGTAAGAGACAAAGACGCGGGTCGCATCCTCCCCCTGCTTACTTTTATATTCGGCAAGAATAGGCACAAACGCCTGCGAAAAAGCACCCTCAGCAAAGATTCGGCGCAGCAGGTTAGGAAGTTTGAATGCCACAAAAAAGGCATCAGTCGCCATCCCTGCGCCAAAGATTCTGGCGACAATCGCATCACGCGCAAAACCCAGCACACGTGAAAACATCGTCATCGAGCTGACGGCTGCCAGCGACTTTAATAAATTCATCTATGTTGTATTCCAGACTCTGAGGCAAAACCCCGACAAACCTGCCCGTAGGTCGGATAAGGCATGATCGCCGCCATCCGGCACTTTTGCTGTGCCTGATGGCGACGCCGTAGCGTCTTATCAGGCCGACAAACCAGCCTATGGTTGAAAAGAGGTGTTATTTTTGAGTTGGCATATAGTACCTGGATTACAATGAATTACTACCGCCAGATGTTACAGGGGGTTATTCAGCCATTGCCTCCCGCCACAGCTTTTCGACAACGCGCTGGGCCAGGAGCGCCTGCTCACCTGCCGTCTGGGGAACCGTCTGATTTTGCACGCACTCAATGAAATGACGTGCGCATCCGGCAAAACCACGCTGTTCCAGGGTAGTTTGCCAGCCTGCTACCGGCTTGTGCACCACTCCTTGCCCGCGCTCTTCCCGCCATTCCCGCATATCCGTGACGTCAATCAGGCCACCATCCGTCACCGCCTGCACGCTCTCGCGCTGGCTACCGGCGCGGCGGTGCATACTGGTCGTTACCTGCATTTGCCCGGCAGAAAAATGGTGCTCCGCATAGAGCATCGCGCCGGATTCATTGGTTAACAGCGTACCGTGATTTAACTGCGCTTTCTCTCCCGCCAGCCACAATGCGGTATCGACTACGTGCAGATAGTCGTCCAGTAGAGTGAAGCGCAGATCGTGCGGCCCGACGCTGTCCGTCCGGTGCTTATCCATGCGTACGGACGCCGCATTGCCCAACTGGGATTTGAGATCCTGATACAGCGGCGCAAATCGACGGTTAAACCCCACCATCAGCGTCAGCTTTTTCCTCTCGGCCAGGTCCACCAATTGTTCAGCCTCGTGCAGGTTTTCCGCCAGCGGTTTATCCACGCACACGTGAACCCCGGCATTCAGCAGTTCGCTGACCACCGCATAGTGCGTTGCGGTACTGGAATGGACGAAAACCGCATCGCAGGTTTGCGCCAGATTAACCAGTGAATCAACGTAGGGTATCCGCCAGGTATCACAGATACGCTGCGCTTTTTCCCGCGAAGGTGAAAATGCCCCTTCCAGTGTCCAGTCTGCACTAGCGCCCAGCACGGGCAGCCAGGCCTTTTGCGCAATCCCGCCGAGCCCGACAACGCCGATACGTAATTTATTCACATTAGTCTCCCAGGTGCGCCAGCAAGGAATCAAGCCGCTGCTTAAGCTCCGCGACGTCTGTTTCCAGCGCGTCAACGCGCGCCTGTAGATCGCCCGAAGCTGCCGGAAGTTCATCTGTGGTGGCCATCGCTTCATCAACGTCACCGCAAAACAGGTGCATATAACGGCTTTCACGTTTGCCCGGCTCACGCGCCAGGCGAACGACATAAGGACCATCTTCCCGGGTTGCAAGTTTCTCCAGTGTCGACTCTACTTCGGCCATGTCGCTGAATTCGTACATCCGGGAAGCGCGGCTACGTAGCTCACCTGGTGTTTGAGCGCCGCGCAGCAACAGCGTGGTAATGAGCGCGACTTCCCCCGCGCTGAGCTTAAGATTACCAAACTCAGAGTTGCAGAAACGCTGCTCATATTTCGTGACGCGATTACCAAAGCCACTCACCGTACGCAGGAAATGCCGTTTCACCAGGTTATCAAGCTGATCCTGCACGTCGGATTCCGACAGGTTCATCACGGGTTCACGATTCGTTTTTTGATTGCAGGCGGTTACGACTCCGTTAACGGAGAGCGGATACTGTTCAGGCGTAGTCACTTGTTTTTCTAATAAACAGCCAATCACCCGTGCTTCGGTGGCGGTTAATTCGTATTTCATCGTCTTCTCCATTAATCATGGCTGCATCTGAAACTTAGCGGCCGGGGGTCCATTCTGATGTGGTCAACGCCGTCAGCACGTGATCGCGCCACTGCCCGTCAATCAGCAGGTAGTCTTTGGCATACCCTTCTTTTTCAAAACCCAGTCGCGCCAGCAGGTCACCACTGCGTTTATTATGTGGCATGTAGTTAGCCATAATGCGGTGAATATGCTGCGTGCGCTGCATATAGCGGATGGCCGAGGTTAAGGCTTCATACATCAGCCCCTGCCCCTGCCACTTCTGTGCAATGGAGTAACCGAGATAACAGGCGTGGAAAGATCCCCGCACGACGTTCGAGAAGTTCGCGACGCCAATAATCTCTTTTTCTTCCGGATCGAGCAGCGCAAAGTAATAAGCGGTGCCCTGTTTATGAAACTCAGAGATCATGCTCAGACGCGCCTGCCAGCCTGACGGATAACAGTGGCTTTCATCGCGAATAGGTTCCCAGGGTTTTAAGAAATGACGATTTTCTGCGTAATAATCTGCCAGACGCCAGGCATCACGCTCATGCACTAAACGCACGACCAGGCGGTCCGTGGTTAAGCGCACTTTTGGCACGTTACTGCGATAGCCAAACATTCTATACCTACTCCTTCCCGTAACGTCTTCAATACGCTATTCGCATTACTATACCTGCGCAAATACGCCCTGTGAAAAGAGCAAAATGCCATTTTTTGAATTATTCACACATTTTGATGAAAACTCTCTATCAAGACGGACTTTTGATAAAAAAATATTGTCCCGCGAAGGGTGGGAAAAGCGATGACGACACCGCAGAATAGGAGGTGCTTATCTTTTAAACTCTATGCAGAGTGACGAGTTTTTCCCTGGAGGGGAAATGTCGCAAGTCTCGCAGGCAAGGAACCTGGGTAAATACTTCCTTCTTATCGATAACATGCTGGTCGTGCTGGGTTTCTTCGTCGTTTTCCCGCTGATCTCAATTCGTTTCGTCGATCAAATGGGCTGGGCCGCCGTGATGGTCGGTATCGCGCTTGGATTACGTCAATTTATCCAGCAAGGTTTAGGTATCTTCGGCGGTGCTATTGCTGACCGTTTCGGGGCAAAACCGATGATCGTCACCGGCATGCTGATGCGCGCTGCCGGATTCGCCACTATGGGCATTGCCCATGAACCGTGGCTGCTATGGTTTTCCTGCTTTCTTTCCGGGCTGGGCGGCACGCTGTTCGACCCTCCCCGCTCGGCGCTGGTGGTCAAACTGATCCGTCCGGAAAAGCGCGGGCGTTTTTTCTCTATTCTGATGATGCAGGATAGCGCCGGGGCAGTGGTTGGCGCGTTGCTCGGCAGTTGGTTATTGCAATACGATTTCCGTCTGGTGTGTGCCACCGGCGCAATTTTGTTCGTTCTGTGCGCGGCGTTTAACGCCTGGCTACTTCCGGCATGGAAACTGTCAACGGTGAAAATTCCGGTGCGCGAAGGAATGAGGCACGTGATGCATGACAAGCACTTTGTCACTTATGTGCTGACGCTGGCGGGCTATTACATGCTGGCGGTACAAGTGATGCTGATGCTGCCAATAATGGTAAACGACATCGCTGGCTCACCGGCCGCTGTGAAATGGATGTATGCCATCGAGGCGTGCCTCTCTTTAACGTTGCTCTACCCGATTGCCCGCTGGAGTGAAAAACGCTTTCGCCTTGAGCATCGCCTGATGGCCGGTCTGCTGGTGATGTCTTTAAGCATGATGCCCATCGGCCTGGTCGGGAATTTACAGCAGTTGTTCACCCTGATTTGCACGTTCTATATTGGCTCAATCATCGCCGAACCGGCGCGTGAAACCCTGAGCGCCTCGCTGGCGAATGCAAGGGCACGGGGAAGCTATATGGGTTTCAGTCGACTGGGACTCGCCATCGGCGGCGCCATTGGTTATATCGGCGGCGGCTGGCTGTTTGACATGGGTAAAGCCCTGGCACAACCGGAGCTGCCCTGGATGATGCTCGGTATTATCGGCTTCATCACTTTCCTGGCGCTGGGCTGGCAATTCAGTCTCAAACGCCCAACGCGTGGTATGCTGGAGCCTGACGCCTGATAGCCAATCTGGTGTACGCGCATTTTTCAGTTTTTTCTGCTGTTACCCGCAGCGCTGGTGCTCGATGATGCTTTGTGTCACGATTACACCACAAGCATCATGTTGAGGAACCCCATGAAAAAGTTTTTTTTTGCCGCTGCACTAATTGTCAGCGGCCTGTTGGTTGGTTGTAATCAACTCACGCAATACACGGTTAGCGAGCAAGAGATTAATCAGGCCCTGGCGAAGAATAATAACTTTTCTAAAGATATCGGTTTGCCTGGCGTCGCTGAAGCACATATCGTACTGAACAACCTCGCCAGCCAGATAGGCCGTGAAGAACCCAATAAAGTGACGCTGACCGGAGACGCCAACCTGGACATGAACTCCCTGTTTGGCAGTCAGAAAGCGACCATGAAGTTGAAGCTAAAAGCCTTACCGGTTTTCAATAAAGAAAAAGGCGCGATTTATCTGCAAGAAATGGAAGTCGTGGACGCTACCGTCACGCCGGAAAAAATGCAGTCGGTACTGCAAACGCTGATGCCTTATTTAAATCAGTCGCTGCGCAACTATTTCAACCAGCAGCCGGCATACATTCTGCGGGATGACAGCAGCCAGGGGGAAGCGCTGGCGAAAAAACTGGCGAAAGGCATTGAGGTGAAACCGGGAGAAATCATTATCCCGTTCACCGACTAATATGACAGAGGGCGCCGATGCGCCCTTTTTTTTCGTGCAAACGAAAACGTTTCCGCTTATCCTTTGTTTCCGGCAAAAAAGACTATCCTCAGCCGGAGCATATTGATGACTGCACCATCCCAGGTTTTAAAGATCCGCCGCCCAGACGACTGGCATCTTCACTTTCGCGATGGCGACATGTTAAAAACTGTCGTGCCCTATACCAGCGAAGTTTATGGCCGCGCCATTGTCATGCCGAACCTGGCTCCGCCCGTCACCACGGTGGACGCGGCTATCGCTTACCGCCAGCGAATTCTTGACGCGGTTCCTGCCGGACACGACTTCACGCCATTAATGACCTGCTACTTAACGGATACGCTGGATCCCAATGAGCTGGAACGTGGATTCAACGAAGGCGTGTTCACCGCCGCAAAACTCTATCCGGCCAATGCCACCACCAACTCGACGCATGGCGTAACCTCTATTGATGCCATCATGCCAGTGCTGGAACGGATGGAAAAATTGGGTATGCCTCTGCTGGTGCACGGCGAAGTGACGCATGCGGATATCGATATTTTCGATCGTGAGGCGCGCTTTATTGAGACGGTAATGGAACCACTGCGTCAGCGTTTAACTGCGCTGAAAGTGGTGTTCGAACATATCACGACTAAAGATGCTGCCGAATACGTGCGCGACGGCAACGACCTTCTGGCGGCGACCATTACGCCACAGCACCTGATGTTTAACCGCAACCACATGCTGGTCGGCGGGATTCGCCCTCATCTGTACTGCCTGCCGATCCTCAAACGTAACGTCCATCAACAGGCGCTGCGTGAGCTAGTCGCCAGCGGGTTTAACCGCGCCTTCCTCGGTACCGACTCAGCGCCGCATGCGCGTCATCGCAAAGAGTCAAGCTGTGGCTGTGCGGGCTGCTTTAATGCGCCGACCGCACTGGGCAGTTATGCCACCGTGTTTGAAGAGATGAATGCACTGGACCATTTTGAAGCCTTCTGCTCACTCAATGGCCCACAGTTCTACGGTTTGCCGGTAAATGAAACCTTTATTGAGCTGGAACGCGTGGAGCACAAAGTCCCGGAGAGCATTGCGCTGCAAGATGATACGCTGGTGCCTTTCCTGGGTGGCGAAACGGTACACTGGTCCGTGAAAAGCTAAAAAAAGTGTAGCCAACTGGCGAGAATAACTGTATAAATAAACAGTATATTCCACAGGGGGCTACTATGCGTATTGAAGTCACTATTGCCAAAACTTCACCTTTACCTGCTGGTGCAATTGACGCGCTGGCAGGTGAACTCTCCCGCCGTATTCAGCACCATTTTCCGGATAACGAAGGTAACGTTACCGTCCGTTATGCCGGCGCAAACAATCTGTCGGTTATTGGTGCCACCAAAGAGGATAAAGAACGCATCAGCGAGATCCTCCAGGAGACCTGGGAAAGCGCGGATGACTGGTTCATCAATGAATAAATAATGATATGCAGTGATGTTTGTTTGCCGGGTCGCCCCGGCTTTTTTATACACACCATCTTTTAATCAATAGTTCATTCCTTCTGGCAAACTGATATTTTAATAATAAATTCCTGTCTATCTTTTAACCACAACACCAAAATAATTGTGCAACATGCTTAAAAAAAATGAATAACATGTCGGTTTGTTAGTCAGATAACGCTGAAAACGAAAATTTTATGTGCTTACCTCTTTAAATTTTCAATGAATACCCTTATTTATTGATATACTGAAGTTGCTTCAGAAAAAACGCATTGAACCTCGAAAACCGTTGTCTAGTAACACGAATTAGGGGGCATGATGGAAAAGAATAATGAAGTCATTCAGACTCATCCGTTAGTAGGATGGGACATCAGCACTGTTGATAGCTACGATGCGCTGATGCTGCGTTTGCACTACCAGACCCCGAATCGTCCAGACCCGGATGGGACTGAAGTTGGTCAAACGCTCTGGTTAACCACTGATGTTGCCAGGCAATTTATTTCGATATTAGAAGCAGGAATCGCTAAAATTGAATCCGGCGATTACCAGGTAAATGAGTATCAGCGACATTAAATCTGATACATCCAACCATCAAAAGGCACCTTTCCGGTGCCTTTCTTATTTCCAGGTTGAATATTCCGGGTCACTTATTTACCCTGCTACTATCGCGATTGCAGAGAGAAGCGGATGAAATACGACTTAATCATAATTGGCAGCGGTTCCGTGGGCGCCGCAGCCGGATACTATGCCACTCGCGCCGGTCTGAAGGTTCTGATGATCGATGCGCATATGCCACCGCATCAGCAGGGAAGCCACCACGGCGACACTAGATTAATTCGTCATGCCTATGGCGAAGGTGAAAAATATGTTCCGCTGGTGCTGCGTGCGCAAACATTATGGGATGAATTATCCACCCAAAATGAAGAGCCGATTTTTGTGCGCTCTGGTGTCATCAACCTTGGTCCGGCAGATTCAACCTTCTTAGCGACCGCAGCGCAAAGCGCAAAACAGTGGCAACTCAATGTTGAACAACTGGATGCAGCAGCCATTATGGCGCGCTGGCCAGAGATTCGCGTACCTGAAAACTATATCGGTTTGTTTGAAGCGGAGTCTGGTTTTTTACGTAGTGAGTTAGCGATTAAAACCTGGATCCGTCTGGCGGAAGAAGCAGGCTGTGCGCAGCTATTTAAATGCCCGGTCAGCGCAATTCGTCATAGTGATGATGGCGTCACGGTAGAAACCGCCGATGGTGACTATCACGCACAAAAAGCGGTGATCAGCGCCGGAACCTGGGTACAGGCATTAGTCCCAGAACTACCGATACAACCGGTACGCAAAGTGTTCGCCTGGTATCAAGCCGATGGGCGTTACAGCGTTAAGAATAACTTCCCTGCCTTCACCGGAGAGCTACCAAATGGCGATCAATTCTACGGTTTCCCGGCAGAAAACGACGAGCTAAAAATTGGTAAACACAATGGCGGACAGGTAATTCATTCGGCAGAAGAGCGCAAGCCGTTTGCCGCTGTAGCCAGCGATGGTTCTGAAGCCTTCCCATTCCTGCGCACAATTCTGCCAGGCGTGGGCTGCTGTCTGCACGGTGCGTCCTGCACCTATGATAACTCACCAGATGAAGACTTTATTATTGATACTCTACCGGAGCATGACAACACGCTGATCATCACCGGGCTGAGCGGACATGGCTTTAAGTTTGCCTCCGTCCTCGGAGAGATTGCGGCAGACTTCGCCCAGGACAAATCGTCTGACTTTGACCTGACGCCCTTCAGGCTAAATCGTTTTAAGCGATAATAAATGAATGGCCTCGTTGGTGAGGCCATTTTTAATGACAGGAATAACGTTGATGCGCCGCATCTTTCACTATCTGGTTAATAATATTCGCGAGCATCTTATGCTCTACATTATTTTATGGTCGCTGCTGGCAATTATGGATGTGATATATATTATGTTTTTCTGAATCCGCAACACTGACACTAATTGACATAAACTGATATTAACTTAATTTTCATTGCAATTAACTGAACAAGAAAAAAACCTTAAACACCCACAAACCAAGGCTTCACATCATCCCCCCCACTAATTCCTTGATGATTACTTCATAATTCAATCAATTTTATTGAATCAGAAACAAATATCACCATTATTGTTATTTATTAGTTGCATTAATGTCTTTTACGCGCCATTTTCATTCACTTCTGAAATATCTAACGGTGCACTTATGCAATTCAATAATACTCCACAACGCTATGGCGTGGTGTCTGCCGCTTTGCACTGGCTGATTGCGATTGCTGTATATGGCATGTTTGCGCTGGGATTGTGGATGGTCACGCTCAGCTATTACGACGGCTGGTATCACCAGGCCCCTGAACTGCATAAAAGCATCGGCGTTGTGCTTATGATGGGGCTGGTTATCCGCGTCGTCTGGCGGTTGATCTCCCCTCCTCCTCCTGCGCTGGCAAGTTATTCCCGTTTCACCCGCATCGCGGCGGCACTGGGTCACCTCGCGCTATACACATTGCTCTTTTCTATTGTCATCAGCGGGTATTTGATTTCCACCGCTGATGGCAAAGCGATAAGCGTATTTGGTTGGTTCGACATTCCTGCCACCCTTGCCAATGCGGGCGCTCAGGCCGACCTCGCCGGTAGTCTGCACCTGTGGCTTGCGTGGACTGTGGTGGTTTTATCGCTTCTGCACGGACTGATGGCCCTGAAACATCACTTTATCGATAACGACGATACCCTGAATCGCATGTTGGGAAAATCGTCATCTGACTATGGAGCTTAAAATGAAAAAAAACCTGCTGGGACTTACACTCGCCTCTCTGTTATTCACCACCGGGTCAGCCGTGGCGGCAGATTACAAAATTGACAAAGAAGGACAGCATGCCTTTGTTAATTTCCGTATTCAGCACCTGGGTTACAGCTGGCTGTACGGCACATTTAAAGATTTCGACGGGACTTTTACCTTTGATGAGAAAAATCCCGCAGCCGATAAGGTTAACGTCACCATCAAAACCAACAGCGTTGACACCAATCACGCCGAACGCGACAAGCACCTGCGCAGCGCAGATTTCCTTAACGTGGCCAAATTCCCGCAGGCGACCTTTAGCTCTACCAGCGTGAAGAAAGAGGGGAACGACCTGGATATCACCGGTAATCTCACCCTGAACGGCGTCACCAAACCGGTTACGCTGGATGCGAAGCTGATCGGTCAGGGCGGCGATCCGTGGGGTGGCACGCGTGCGGGTTTTGAAGCAGAAGGTAAAATTAAGCTGAAGGACTTCAACATCACCACCGATCTCGGCCCGGCGTCTCAGGAAGTCGATCTGATCATCTCAGTGGAAGGCGTCCAACAGAAGTAACGTATGAGTTGCCGGATGGGGCTAAAGCCGCCATCCGGCATGATGACTATTGCGCAGGGTCCGGAATACCCAGTTTGGTATTCAGGCGACCGCGTGACTTATTAAAGATTTTGTTGCCATTTTCACGTCCGGCGCGAAGACGACGTTGCTCTTCTTCCGGCAACTTACTCTCTTCGCTACACAATTCGCTACAGCAGCCGTTATACTTCTGCGCGCAGGCCGGACACTGGATAAACAACAGATGGCAGCCATCATTTTTGCAATTAGTATGGCTGTCGCACGCCGTTCCGCACTGATGACAATGCGCAATAACATCTTCAGAAATCCTTTCGCCCATACGCTCATCAAAAACGAAGTTTTTACCGACAAAACGTACAGGAAGCCCCTGTTCACGTGCCTTGCGGGCATATTCAATAATACCGCCCTCAATGTGCCAGACTTTGCTAAATCCGTTGTGTTTCATCCAGGCGCTGGCTTTCTCACAACGGATCCCGCCCGTGCAATACATAACGATTTTTTTATCTTTATGCGCCTGCATCATTTCAACGGCTTTCGGTAACTGGTCGCGGAACGTGTCTGCCGGGATTTCTAGCGCATTCTCGAAATGGCCCACTTCATATTCATAGTGGTTGCGCATATCAATGAATACCGCGTCAGGATCGTCCAGCATGGCGTTTACTTCCGCCGCCTTCAGGTAATCACCTACGTTGCTGGCGTCAAATTGCGGATCATCAATGCCATCCGCCACGATGCGTTCACGCACTTTCATGCGCAGCACCCAGAACGATTTACCATCATCATCCAGCGCGATATTCAGACGTAACCCGGCGAATGCGGGATCAAACGCATAAAGCTGCTGGCGGAATGCCTCGACGTTGCTTTGCGGTACGCTGATTTGCGCATTGATTCCTTCATGGGCAAGATAAACGCGCCCGAAGACGTTCAATGCAGTGAACATCTGGTACAGCGCATCACGCGTGTGCTGAGGATTGGCGATGGTGAAATATTTATAGAATGAGATCGTCGTGCGCGGCTCGGTCTCAGCCAACATTTTGGCTTTGAGCGCATCGTTCGAAATGCGGTTGTGTAACACTGGCATGGTGTACGTATCCTGCAAATAGGGAGAAAATGAAAATCGGCGGCATAATAAAGCAAACACCGCCAATTTACATCCACACATTTTACGCTACATTTCTTACTCCAATATAAAAGTGCAACAACAATTGCTGGTTTAATCACCGTTCTCCCGTCACAAATTTTTGATATGCGCGAAAAAATGCGACAATACAGGCAATTGGTCGTTTGAAGACAGGATAGACATGACGAATTTACCCAAGTTTTCGGCTGCGTTACTGCATCCACGTTATTGGTTAACCTGGCTGGGCATTGGCATCCTTTGGTTAATCGTGCAGTTACCCTACCCGATTCTTTACAAGTTGGGCTGCGCATTAGGTCGTCTGGCATTACGTTTGATGAAACGTCGGGCAAAAATTGTTTCCCGTAATCTGGAACTGTGCTTCCCGCAAATGAGCGAGCAGGAACGCCAGCAGATGATCATCAAGAACTTCGAGTCCGTGGGCATGGGCGTGATGGAAACCGGAATGGCCTGGTTTTGGTCTGACAAGCGCATTTCACGCTGGACGGAAGTTATCGGGATGGAACATATCCGCGACGTTCAGGCGCAAAAACGGGGAATTTTGTTAGTGGGTCTGCACTTTCTGACCCTTGAACTGGGTGCGCGTCAGTTTGGTTTGCAGGAGCCGGGGATAGGCGTATATCGCCCTAACGACAACCCACTGCTCGACTGGCTACAAACCTGGGGTCGTATGCGCTCTAATAAATCCATGCTCGATCGTAAAGACCTGAAAGGAATGATTAAAGCGTTGAAAAAAGGCGAAGTGGTCTGGTATGCGCCGGATCATGACTATGGTCCCCGCGCCAGCGTATTTGTCCCGCTTTTTGCTGTTGAACAGGCCGCAACAACCTCCGGGACCTGGATGCTTTCACGCATGTCGAATGCCTGCCTGGTACCGTTTGTTCCCCGCCGCAAACCTGACGGTAAAGGTTATCAATTGATTATGCTGCCTCCGGAGTGTTCACCGCCGTTAGACAACGCGGAGACTACGGCATCGTGGATGAATAAGATTGTTGAGCAATGCATCATGATGGCCCCGGAGCAGTACATGTGGCTACACCGTCGTTTCAAGACGCGTCCTGAAGGTTCACCTTCCCTGTACTAAAGCACGGTTGCAGTCCTGCGGACTGCAACACCTTCCCTGCCCGCTTTAGGTTTAACTGCTATCCGCATTGCAGCAACTATCTACCAGGCGCATAATTAGCCTGCTTGCTTATATTCAATCGATAGCGCAAACAGCGCGCCACACTGCGGAACGCTATGTCACCCTCAGATGCTCCCATAAACTGGAAACGCAATCTCACCGTTGCCTGGTTGGGTTGTTTTTTAACCGGTGCAGCATTTAGCCTGGTTATGCCCTTTTTGCCCCTCTATGTCGAGAGCCTCGGCGTCACGGGTCATAGCGCCCTGAATATGTGGTCAGGTCTGGTCTTCAGCATCACTTTTCTCTTTTCCGCCATCGCCTCTCCTTTCTGGGGTGGCCTTGCCGATCGCAAAGGGCGAAAAATCATGCTGCTGCGTTCCGCATTGGGTATGGCGATTGTGATGCTGCTGATGGGGCTGGCGCAAAATATCTGGCAGTTCCTGGTCCTGCGCGCCCTGTTGGGTCTGCTCGGCGGTTTCATTCCCAACGCCAATGCGCTGATCGCCACCCAGGTTCCGCGCAATAAAAGCGGCTGGGCGCTGGGAACGCTTTCCACCGGCGGCGTCAGCGGCGCACTGCTCGGACCGTTGGCAGGCGGGCTGCTCGCGGATCAGTACGGACTACGCCCGGTATTTTTCATCACCGCCAGCGTACTGCTGGTCTGTTTTATCCTGACGCTATTTTTTATTCGCGAACGTTTCCAACCGGTGAGCAAGAAAGAGATGCTGCACATTCGCGAAGTCGTGGCCTCGTTAAAAAATCCCAAACTGGTGCTGAGCCTGTTTGTCACAACGCTGATAATCCAGGTGGCAACCGGGTCCATCGCGCCAATTCTGACGCTGTACGTTCGAGAGTTGGCTGGCAACGTCAGTAACATCGCCTTTATCAGCGGGATGATTGCTTCCGTACCGGGCGTGGCTGCGTTAATTAGCGCCCCGCGACTTGGCAAATTAGGTGACCGAATTGGCCCGGAGAAGATCCTGATTGTTGCTCTGGTCATCTCCGTGCTGCTGCTTATTCCAATGTCGTTTGTACAATCGCCCTGGCAACTTGCCGTTCTGCGCTTTTTATTGGGGGCCGCTGATGGGGCTCTGCTCCCGGCAGTACAAACGCTGCTGGTCTATAACTCAACCAATCAGATCGCCGGGCGTATTTTCAGTTATAACCAGTCATTTCGCGATATCGGTAACGTAACGGGACCGTTAATGGGGGCGGCAATTTCCGCCAACTACGGTTTTCGCGCCGTCTTCTGCGTGACCGCGGGCGTCGTACTGTTTAACGCTTTCTACTCGTGGAATAGTCTGCGCCGTCGCCGGAGCACTGAGGCTACGGGATGATTTTTGTGCATTCATACTTGCAATATCGGAGAATCAACTATTATTTCCCTGAATACTTCATTAAATCAAAGGGAGACTCTGATGACCATGTATGCCACGCTGGAAGAAGCCATTGATGCCGCTCGTGAAGAATTTCTGGCTGATAACCCTGACCTTGAGCCCGACGAAGCCAGCGTTCAACAGCTAAGCGTACAAAAATACGTGCTACAGGATGGTGACATTATGTGGCAGGCGGAATTCTTTGCTGATGAGGATGAGGGCGAGGGTGAATGCCTGCCAATGCTGAGTGGTGAAGCGGCCCAAAGCGTTTTTGATGGCGACTATGATGAAATTGAGATCCGTCAGGAGTGGCAGGAAGAAAACACGCTTCACGAATGGGATGAAGGTGAATTCCAGTTGGAACCTCCCCTGGATACCGAAGAGGGTCAGACCGCGGCCGATGAATGGGATGAGCGATAGCTTACTCGTAAGGTCCGTGGTGAATGTCGAGCGGGAGCAGCAAGGTATCAAACACCAGCGAAAATGGCAGGTCGAGGATGGTGACGAAGCGCCACGCGGAGTCCCGGACATCCCATTGCACGCCAGGATAGTATTGGTTTCCGTGCCCTTGCCCTGGGATAGTTCGGCTAATAATACTGCCGCATCCGCTCAGCAAGCACACCATGATTGCCACTGCCAATATTCGCACCTGATACCTCACGGCTCTTTTATTTAGTATAAAAAAATACCGGCACCAGGCCGGTATTTTCACGTTACATAACGCTTACTTTTTCCTGAGCGCCAGCGGATTCAGGGTCAGTCCCTGGTAGTAATTCACCCACGAAGAATACTTATCAGGTGAATTCCAGACGCGATAGTGCAAACGCGCCATCGTCACCGGATCGCTCAACAGCACCAGACGGCGGTCACGGTTTAGTTTCTCCGGCGTTTCGTTCAGCGCCTGCTCCACATGGCGGTCACGGGCAATCTCAAGCACGTTACTCGCGCGGTGGCGTGCAGTAGCCATTGCCGTTGCCAGTGCATTAAATGACGGGTTAAACACCGCATGCATAAAGCCGTCGTCCAGCGTACGATTGCGGTTCATCACCAGGTAGGTATCCGTATCCACCAGCACCTGCGGCGGAGAATACTCTTCCGGGATCAGGAACAGCTTCCAGCGCTTGGTACGTAACCCAACCGTGGAACGGCTGGAAATCACGGAAACAAACGGCGACAGGATCAGCGAGAAGACAATCGGCGCCAGCCAGAACAGGAAACGCAGATCCAGCCAGGCCATACCTACCGCCCACACCAGCCCCAGCAGTAACTGAGAACCGTGACGCATAAATGCTTCACCCCACGGGGTGGAATCGTCATCACGCTGCGGTGAATTCCACACCACTTCCCAACCGAGGAAGGCGCTCACGACGAAGACGGTATGGAACAGCATACGTACCGGCGCCAGCAGCACGGAGAACAGAACCTCCAGCAGCAGCGACAGCGTAACGCGGATAAACCCGCCGTACTCTTTCGTCCCTTTACACCAGATGAGCAAAATACTCAGCAGCTTCGGCAGGAACAGCAGCACCATCGTAGAAGCAAACAGCGCGATCGCCAGTTCAGGACGCCACTGCGGCCATACCGGAAACAGCTGGCGCGGTTGCAGGAAGTACTGTGGCTCCGTCAACGCATGCACCACCTGCAATGCGGTCGATAACGCGAGGAACATAAACCACAGCGGCGCGGAAAGATAGGACATAACGCCAGTCAGGAACACTGCACGGTGAACCGGGTGCATCCCCTTCACCAGGAACAGACGGAAGTTCATCAGGTTGCCATGACACCAGCGACGGTCACGCTTGAGTTCATCCAGCAGGTTCGGCGGTAGCTCTTCATAAGAGCCCGGCAGATCGTAAGCAATCCACACGCCCCAGCCGGCACGACGCATCAACGCCGCTTCGACGAAGTCATGGGAGAGAATCGAACCCGCAAACGAGCCTTCGCCCGGTAACGGCGCAAGCGCACAGTGTTCGATAAACGGCTTCACGCGAATAATCGCGTTATGGCCCCAGTAGTGCGATTCCCCCAATTGCCAGAAGTGAAGTCCAGCGGTAAACAACGGACCATAAACACGGGTCGCAAACTGCTGACAGCGCGCATACAGCGTATCCATACCGGAAGCCTTCGGTGAAGACTGGATAATCCCGGCATTTGGATTCGCTTCCATCAGGCGCACCAGCCCGCTCAGACAGTCACCGCTCATCACGGAGTCAGCGTCCAGCACCACCATGTAGCTGTACTGATTTCCCCAGCGACGGCAGAAGTCATCAATATTGCCGCTTTTACGCTTCACGCGACGACGACGACGACGGTAGAAAATCTGCCCTTCGCCTTGCACTTCGGCAATCAGCTCCATCCACGCTTTTTGTTCTGCTACGCAGATATCGGGGTTGTAGCTGTCGCTCAGGATGTAAACATCAAAATGCTCGGCGTTGCCCGTCGCTTTGACCGACTCCCACGTGGCGCGAAGTCCCGCGAATACGCGGTCAACGTCCTCGTTACAGATCGGCATAATCAACGCGGTCCGGTGCTCGGGATTTAACGGCTCGTCCCCAACCGTTGAGGCGGAGATACTGTACTTATCTCGCCCAATCAACAGTTGCAGGAAGCCCATCAGCGCGGTCCAGAATCCTGCTGAAACCCAACAGAAAAGCACGGCAAACAAAATGAGAATGCCGGTCTGGAGCATGTAGGGCAGCAGTTGCATAAAGGAGACCCATAAATCCTGCCCCATCATGTCAACAGGATTAATGAATGCCCAACCCTGATACGGAAGGATCGTCTTCATATACCAGGTTGCGACGACCGTTTGCGCCAGCGTTAAGATCAACAACGTATAGCGGCGGATGGTGCCAACCGTACGCCATTTTTGCTCGCTCTCCTGTTCTTCTTTCGTCAAACGCGAAAGATAACGCGGAGTCACATCGCGCCCGCGCAGGCGATCCCAAAAGCGGCCAACCGGGTTGGTACGCCAGGGATCGGGGAACATAGAGGTACGCGTTGCTTTTGGCATCGCCTGCAGTTGATCGCGCCCCTCATCGTCCTTAACCAACTGCTCTTTGGCCAGAGAATCAGGCCACGCCTGCTCCAGGCGAGCTTTCACCGAACCCTGCGGTGAATCATCTTCGCGCGAGTACGTACGATGCTCGGCATCCAGCGCCTGATGAACGGCGCGGATGTCAGTTTTCGGCAGTGCCGCTTTTTCGATATCCGAAAGCGGCATTGCGTCAATATACTCAGTTGTCTTATTCATTGGCAGGTAACTGGTAGCTCCAGGTTTCACTCAGCGTCTGATCGGCATTGACCAAGGCAGCACGCATTTCAGTGGTTTTCTTCACATCTTTCACTTTCACGCGCAATACCAAACGCCAACCTTTAGTTACCGGGTTGTAGCGCACAGTACTTTCAACGATCTCGCCGTTGTCGCCAATACTGGTTTGTGCGGTAACCGGGGTATCCTGCGGCAGCTTTTTCATATCCGTGCCGGTAAAGTCCACCACAAACGCGATGGTGCCATCAGGCTGACGAATGAGGTTAGACTGTTTTACATCACCGGTAGAACGACGAGTCTGCTGGACCCAGGCGCTATCAGGGGCATGAAGCTTGTCTTCGTCACGCGTGAACGTCAGGGTGTACTTGAAGTTCATCTCTTTACCGGCTTCAGGCAGTTGATCCGGCGTCCAGTACGCAACGATGTTATCGTTCGTTTCATCGTTAGTTGGGATTTCAACTAACTCAATCTTACCTTTACCCCAATCACCTTTTGGCGTGATCCAGGCGCTTGGGCGCAGATCGTAACGATCGTCGATATCTTCAAAACGCGAGAACTGACGGCCACGCTGCAGCAGGCCGAAACCTTGCGGATTTTCCATCGCAAAGCTGCTCACCGCCAGATGTTTCGGGTTATTCAGCGGACGCCAAATCCACTCGCCGTTGCCAGCGTGGATCGACAAACCGTTAGAGTCATGCAGTTCCGGACGATAGTTGGTCGCCGGAGAAGGCTGGTTTGGTCCGTACAGGAACATACTGGTTAACGGTGCCACGCCCAGCTTGCCCACTTTGTCGCGCAGATAAACTTTGGACTGAACATCGACTACCGTGTCACGACCCGGAATGATGACAAAGCGATACGCTCCGGTTGCGCGCGGAGAATCCAGCAAGGCATAAATGGTCAAACGTTTGTCAGTCGGTTTCGGACGCTCGATCCAAAACTCACGGAAGCGGGGAAATTCTTCGCCAGAAGGCAGAGCGGTATCAATCGCGAGACCGCGCGCAGACAGACCGTAGACCTGCCCTGCCCCCAGAACACGGAAATAGCTGGCACCGAGCATGCTGACGATTTCGTCGTTTTTATCTTTGCTGTTGATCGGATACAGCACTTTGAACCCGGCGAAACCGAGATCTTTTACCGTGTCTTTATCATGCTGAACATCGCCAAAATTAAAATAATCCGGGCTGTATTTGATTCTTTTCACCGCTGTAGCGGTAACTTCGTTGATTTTGACCGGCGTGTCGAAGTACATACCCTGGTGGTAGAACTCGAGCTTAAATGGGGTCTTGAGATTGCTCCAGTAGGCTTTATCGCGGTTAAACTGGATCTGCTGATAATCCGCATATTTCATGTCGCGGAAAACGGAGGGCAAGTTACTTTTTGGCGCCTCATAGCCTTTACCGGCTAAGGATTGAGCTTGTTTTGCAACATCATCGATGCTGAACGCCCAGCTCGATGATGTGTACAGCGTTAACATAACTGCTGCACCCAACCAACGCATTTTCATCATTTGTAGTTTATGTTTCATAATTAGTAAGCACTTCCCCCTTTGTGTGCTTATATTGATCCGATCCATTTTAATGGATAATCGGGTATTCCGACAACTGAATCCCTGTATTGTTCGCGCGCTGGCTCATGGTTTAATCAGGTTCAACTACCTGTTTTCACTTTGCGTGCTTATCCTGGAGACAGGTTGTTGGACTTCGTGTAGGGTTGCCCTCGAATGTAACCATTATTCGTCTTAGGGATAAGACGAAAAGTCTGAGAATACATAACTGTCTATGAGCTCTGTATCACCACCACGCGAATATTTTCTTGACTCCATCCGTGCCTGGCTAATGTTGTTAGGGATCCCATTCCATATTTCATTGATTTACTCGACCCACACCTGGCACGTGAACAGTGCTGAACCGTCGTGGTGGTTGACCCTGTTTAACGACTTTATCCATGCTTTTCGCATGCAAGTCTTCTTTGTCATTTCGGGTTATTTTTCCTACATGCTATTTTTGCGCTATCCGCTAAAGCGCTGGTGGAAGGTGCGTGTAGAACGCGTGGGGATCCCGATGCTGACCGCGATTCCATTACTTACGCTGCCGCAATTTATCATGCTGCAATACGTAAAGGGAAAAGCAGACAGTTGGCATACTCTCAGCGGCTACGATAAATACAATGCGCTGGCCTGGGAGCTGATTTCCCATCTGTGGTTTTTACTGGTTCTGGTCGTATTAACGACCGTGAGCATGTGGGTGTTCACCCAGATGAAAAACAGACTGACGCGTAGTGATGCCGCCAGCGCCCCGGCGGTGTCGATGACTAAATTATCGCTGATTTTCATCTTGTTAGGTGTCGGTTACGCTGCCGTCAGAAGGACAATTTTCATCCTCTACCCTTCGATTCTCAGCGATGGCATGTTCAATTTTATCGTTATGCAAACGCTGTTCTATGCGCCGTTCTTTATCCTCGGCGCACTGGCATTTATCAACCCGAATCTGAAAGCGCTGTTTACCACACCGTCACGCGGTTGCACGCTCGGTGCTGCATTCGCATTTGTGGCATACCTGCTCAATCAGCGTTATGGCAACGGCGATGCCTGGATGTATGAAACCGAATATGTCATTACCATGGTCATGGGACTGTGGATGGTGAACGTCGTCTTTTCGTTGGGTCACCGTTTGCTTAATTTCCAGTCTGCCCGCGTGACCTATTTTGTCAACGCGTCGCTGTTTATCTATCTGGTGCACCACCCGTTAACGCTGTTTTTTGGCGCTTACATCACACCGCATATCACGTCGAATCTGCTGGGTTTTCTCTGCGGTCTGCTGTTTGTGGTTGGGATTGCGGTAATACTGTACGAAATCCATTTACGCATACCGGTGCTGAAGTTTCTCTTTTCGGGTAAACCGCCCGTTAAGCAGGATAAAAACAAGGCCGTAGCCGGCTAGTTTTTCCCTCAATCATTGTGTGGTTCAAAGCAGCCATTCAATGGGTAACACGGACGCCAGCTTTACCAGAACCCGCTTCCAGAATCCTGTGGCGGGTTCTTTTTTCAGGACCTGTTCACTGCCAGAAAGTCGGTCGACCCAATTAATTCTCCCCCAACGGTCAAGGCGTAGCTGCCAGGCCATATCACGCTGGCTTTGCAAAAACCGTTTATGAATCAATTCGGCCAGCACTTCACTCTCAATCACAAATCCCATTTCCGTATTGAGCAGCGTCGAACGAGGATCAAAATTAAGCGAGCCGATAAACACTTTGCGATCATCAATACTGAACGTTTTCGCATGCAGGCTGGACCCTGAATTACCGGTTAATCCACGATCGTGAACGACCGAGACGCGATCGCGGGTCGGTTTAAGTTCGTATAATTCTACACCGTAGCGCAGCAGTTTTTTTCGCCAGCGCGCATAGCCCGCATGGACGATCGCCACATCATTCGCCGCCAGTGAATTGGTTAAAATGGCAATCTTGACGCCTTTTCTTACCAGTCTCAGGAGCTGCGCCACACCGGCACGCGTCGGCACAAAGTAGGCAGAAATAATATCAATACGTTCGGTCGGCGAGCCCATTACGTCAAACAAACGCTGCGGTAATAGCGAGTGGCGCGGCGCTTTCCCTTCTCCTTTTGCAGGATCATCGCTCAGCAAACGCGTTTTGGCCCAAATCAGCGGCAGCGATCTTTGATCGAGACTGGACATAAACTGGCTGGTTTCCAGCTTATGCAGATAGCGGCGGGTAATATCATCGTTATACCAGGATTCGGGTAGCTCAATACGCTGCACAGAATCTGGCTCAGACATCTCAAGCACATTTTGTAACGTTGAAACCGAGCGACAGTGCCAGTAACGCTCAAAATCATCTGCCACATCTTTGACAACCGGCCCGATAGCCATGACGTCCAGGTCGGAAAATAGCGGTTGCTCACCCGCGCCAAAATAGGCATCGCCAATATTACGCCCACCAACGAGAGTCACCACGCCGTCAGCGGTATAACTTTTATTGTGCATGCGCCGATTAAGCCGGGCAAAATCGGTTAAATAGCCCAGCGCGCGCAGGATGCGAAAGGAAAACGGATTGAAGAGGCGAACTTCTATATTGGGGTGCTTATCCAGCAGACGCAGCGTGTCGTCCAAACCCGGCGTGTTGTTATCATCCAGCAGCAAACGCACCCGTACGCCTCGCTTCGCTGCAGCCAGCAGTACGGAAAATAGCAATAACCCGGACATGTCGTTTTCCCAGATGTAATACTGCACATCCAGGGTACGTTCCGCCATTTCCGTTAACCGATAGCGAGCAGCAAACGCATCCAGGCTGTCATCCAACGCAAGAATGCCGCATTCTCCCGGGTGGTCTTCGCAAAGGGGCGTGATGGCACGCTCAAGTCGCGTCATATCAGTCCGTGTAATCATCACCTTGTTGTGTTAGCAATCTCTTATAAAGTTGAGCGTTTTCGTCATCAAAGCACACGAAGTATATCTGATCAGGAAGTGCGCGGCGGGTAATAAATTTCAGCACCGTTTTCACCGCTATTTCTGCCGCTGCGGCGCGTGGATAGCCATAAGCCCCGGTGCTAATCGCCGGAAAAGCAATGGAGTGATAACCATTGGCCAGGGCCAGTTGCAGGGTGTTTAAGTAAGCTTCTTCGAGGCGTTCGGCCTCATGATGACCTCCCCCTTGCCAGACGGGTCCTACGGTATGAATGACCGCTTTTGCCGCAAGCGCCCCCGCCAGAGTGATCACCGCATGCCCTGTCGGGCATTCTCCTTGTTGCTGGATAACCTGTTTGCAGGCCTCCAGCAATGCTGGTCCGGCAGCGCGATGGATTGCGCCATCGACGCCACCGCCTCCCAGTAGCGATGAATTCGCCGCATTGACAATCACATCAACAGCGACAGTCGTAATATCGCCATGTAACACATGAACACGTGATTGCATAAGTTCCCCCTGACAAAACACCATTCGTTAAGTGTACAGCAGGGTTTTCCCTTAAATCTCTCTTTTTAACCGTAAGTGTGCATATCTACGCCACAGCGAGTCATTTATATTCAATATTAAGAATCGCCATGTTTTTCTGTTCATTGAGGTAGTGCATTTTGACTGTGGCAATTTCCTGCACATTCTGAGGGGCTGTCGCGAGCTGTTGCGGGTTGTAAAGACTATTCTGGTTGGTGCCGTTGCGGATACATGACAATTCAATTTGCTGCTGCTGTCTGTTAACGTCGCAAGGTGATTCAACTATCGCTCCGCGAAAATGAATAACCCCGCCGGTTGTGATTTGCTGCGCAATTGCAGGGAGGGTTAAAAGAGAAAAAGCACATAAACTGGTACTTAAAACACGCTTTAATAATGTACACATAAGGGTTCCTCAATGATTAGCCATCTTTGAGGGATCGAAATGATCCTTCACCGCTACGATTAACGATCAAATACAAACGCTCACACGCTTCTATATTCATAGAACAGCAGCGCATTCCCAGCCACACCCTTAATGCAAATACAGCAAAAAATTATGGGTGACTGTTTGAGTCAGGCCATTGTTGCGACAGATGCAGAGACTGCCCATCTGAAACGGTAACGATAATTTTGACCGAATCCTCAGATGAAATATTAAAGCTCAGTTTGGTTAATTCAATCGGTCGATTAGCAGGGACCGAAAGGCTTATTTTCTGCTGCGACTGGCTTTGTCCCCCCTGCCCTTGACGTATGGCAAGGACTTGTACCTCACATACGCACGGTTGGGTTAACGTCACCTGAGGAATAATGGTGTACATATCACCTTGCTGAGTAGTATTGAATGTTATTTGATTTGCCAGCGCGGCAATGAGTAATAGCGTATGCATCATATTCTCCCGAAAAAAAAACAGGGCTCACGCCCTGTTTATTATCAGTCAGAAAACTGAATTAGTGTTGGTTAGCTGTAGCGTTGTTGCCAAAGCCAACTTGCTGAATCAGCACATTGGAGTCAGACGCGGTCTGATTAACCAACGCACCGTTACGGCCACCGAACTGGGTTACACTAATATCAGCATTTTTAGCATTCCACTGATCGATAGTGGCATTGTTCTGGAAGCCAGTCTGTTTCAGGCTAATGGTACTGTCATCAGCGCCTTGACCAACTACAGCCCCGTTACCACGCCCATGTTGTGTGATAGTGACATCTGATTTACGCGCATCACTTTGCAGAGCATTCGCAGCGTTGTTTGACCCATATTGGTAGATACTCAGTGAAGAGTCTGGGCCATAATTACTACCGCCACCATGATGATTGCCGCCCCATTGCGGAACAACACCAGCCAGAGCACTGCCAGAAACTACGATTGCTGCGAATGCTGCCACTTTTAAAAGTTTCATGGTAAACCCCCATCGGATTGATTTAATCGTCGTTAATGGATTAGCGTTGAGTAACGCGAATTGCCATTTGCGACTGTCTCTGCACCACAACTGCTGTTTTTTGTGTACCGTACTGAGTAATATTGGCTTTATTACCAGAACCTTTCTGGATAATTACCGCCGTATTACCGTATGAACCTTGTTTAATACTCGCGTCATTGGAACTACCCGTTTGATCAATATATGCAAAGTTATATGACCCCGTCTGGTCTGTTTTCGCTCGGTTACCAGAACCTTCTTGCGAAATAACCGACAATAACTTCGAGCCCCCCTGCCGAGTATTTGCACTGTTCGCAGTGCCAACCTGACCAATAATGGCTGCCTGATTAAATGAAGACTTACTTAATTCATTTACCGCAAAGTTATATTCTGAGTTAGCTAAATCATAACTTGTAGCGGATGCAATCCCAGGCACACCCAGCATTGTAAACATCATAAATAACAACTTGTTTTTCATGTTGTCACCCTGGACCTGGTCGTACATAAGGTTAAATTATTTACCACTCAAATTATTGTTAACGTGACTTACATTTGTTAACGCCACGTTACGATGAAGAGTATGTCCGTTGAAACATTTTAAATAACTCACCCACCAGTTGTATTTTTATATCCAGATTCACCCCAAAGTACTAATTAACCGCAATTAACACCGTTATAGCTCTGGATTTTATTTATTTTGTAACCCGATGAGTGAATTTCTATGCAGTAACAAAAAAACGCGTTTCCCGCGTTTTCTGGGCCTTGCAGACGGTAGTGGGATTGTCCTCGGTACAAGTCGTGACAAGTGTCATTTTTTTCTATCTAAAATTGTTCAACTTAAAGTGAGACAAAAAAATCAAAATTCATTAGAAATCTAAAACCATCTAATTATAATTTTATTTCTTAAAATTCAATAAGATATTATAATTTGTATGATTTTTTAAATCTATGCAATAACGATAAAATGTACAACTTTACTATCAAATCTAAACTCCACAAAAACGCAAAAATCACATTTTAATATATAAATTTACATTATGTAACATGTTTAACACTTGCTTTAAGATTTGTAATAGCTAGATTGAAATCAGTTGAAGTCCATTTGTTTTAATATTTTCACCCCGTTGGGTCGAAGTTTTATTTCTACACAGCAGTGCAACATCTGTCAGTACTTCTGGTGCCTCTATTTTAGTAGAGGCAACTGTCAGGTGTGCGACTAAAAAAGTGGAGTTTCATCATGTTTAATGAAGTCCATAGTATTCATGGTCATACATTATTGTTGATCACTAAACCATCCCTGCAGGCAACTGCGTTATTACAGCATTTAAAGCAATCGCTGGCGTTAACCGGAAAACTACATAATATTCAACGTTCTCTGGATGATATATCCTCCAGCTGCATTGTTTTACTGGATATGATGGAGGCAGATAAAAAACTGATCCATTACTGGCAAGATAATTTGAGCAGAAAAAACAACAATATAAAAACTTTATTGTTGAATACCCCAGATGATTATCCTTACCGGGATATTGAAAACTGGCCGCATATCAATGGCGTATTTTACGCAACTGAAGATGAGCAGCGTGTAGTCAGCGGTTTGCAGGGTGTGTTGCGGGGCGAATGCTACTTTTCGCAAAAGCTCGCCAGCTACCTGATCACGCATTCCGGGAACTACCGCTATAACAGCACGGAGTCGGCATTACTTACGCACCGTGAAAAAGAGATCCTTAATAAACTGCGTATCGGCGCCTCAAATATTGAAATCGCGCGTTCACTATTTATTAGTGAAAATACGGTGAAAACACATCTTTATAATCTTTTCAAAAAGATAGCTGTCAAAAATCGTACGCAGGCGGTCTCGTGGGCCAATGATAACCTCAGGCGATAAAGCCATGAAACGCTATTTGACCTGGATTGTGGCAGCAAATTTGTTCCTTGCTGCCGGGAATCTACACGCGGCTGTAGAGGTGGAGGTTCCCGGACTGTTAACTGACCACACTGTCTCTTCCATTGGCCATGATTTTTACCGGGCCTTTAGTGACAAGTGGGAAAGTAAGTACACAGGAAACTTAACCATTAATGAAAGACCCAGTGCACGTTGGGGAAGTTGGATCACCATAACGGTCAATCAGGACGTTATCTTCCAGACTTTTTTATTCCCGACGAAAAGAGACTTCGACAAAATTGTGGTCTTTGCATTGGCAGAAACAGAGGAAGCATTAAATCGTCGGCAAATAGATCAAACACTATTAAGCACGAGCGATTTAGCGCGCGATGAATTCTAAAACATGATTTTGTCCGGAGGCTTTCATGCGTGTCAAACATGCAGTGGTTTTGCTCATGCTGATTTCACCATTAAGTTGGGCCGGAAATATGACGTTCCAGTTCCGCAACCCTAACTTTGGTGGTAACCCAAATAACGGCTCTTTTTTACTGAACAGCGCCCAGGCGCAAAACTCGTATAAAGATCCGAGTGCCGGCGACTACGGGATTGAAACCCCAACAGCGCTGGATAACTTTACCCAGGCGATCCAGTCACAAATACTCGGTGGCTTACTTACCAATATCAATACCGGTAAGCCGGGAAGGATGGTAACCAGCGATTTTATCGTTGATATCGCCAACCGGGATGGACAACTGCAACTGAATGTCACGGACAGGAAAACGGGGAGAACGTCGACTATTGAAGTGTCGGGTTTACAAAATCAGTCGACCGATTTCTAAATTATAGCCACGAAAGGAAAAAATCATGCAGCGCTTACTTATCATGGTGGCAGTAATTTTACTCAGCGGATGTTTAACAGCCCCGCCGCAAGAAGCCGCTAAGCCGACATTAATGCCCCGAGCCCAAAGCTATAAAGACTTGACGCACCTGCCCATGCCTACAGGTAAGATTTTTGTCTCGGTATACAATATTCAGGATGAGACTGGCCAGTTTAAACCTTATCCGGCAAGTAACTTCTCAACCGCCGTCCCGCAAAGCGCCACGGCGATGCTTGTCACCGCATTGAAGGATTCTCGTTGGTTCGTTCCGCTGGAACGTCAGGGATTGCAGAACTTGCTTAACGAACGAAAAATCATTCGTGCGGCTCAGGAAAACGGCACAGTTGCCATTAATAACCGGATCCCTCTGCAGTCTCTGACCGCGGCAAACATCATGGTAGAAGGGTCAATTATTGGTTATGAAAGCAACGTTAAATCGGGTGGCGTTGGTGCGCGCTATTTCGGTATTGGCGCCGATACGCAGTACCAGCTCGACCAGATAGCGGTCAACCTGCGTGTGGTTAACGTTAGTACCGGTGAAATCCTCTCATCGGTGAATACCAGCAAAACTATCTTGTCTTATGAAGTGCAGGCTGGGGTATTCCGCTTCATTGACTACCAGCGACTGTTGGAAGGTGAAATTGGCTACACCTCTAACGAACCGGTTATGCTTTGTCTGATGTCAGCAATTGAAACCGGCGTTATCTTCCTGATTAATGACGGGATTGATCGCGGATTGTGGGATTTGCAGGATAAGAAACAAGTTGATAATGACATCCTGGTTAAATACCGCCATTTGTCGGTACCTCCGGAATCCTGAGTGGTCGATACAGCATAAAAAGCGTGAGGAAAACCCTCACGCTTTTTTTATTTACTGGTCAGCGTCGACGATAGCCGATTCTCACGACGAGATGCCAGCCACAATCCGCTGTTTTTCATCGCATAGCCGAATACCAGCCCCAGCGCCAGAGAAGGCACGACCAACTGCCAGTCACCCAGCCCTGCAAACGTTGCGCATGCGCCAATAAAGGTACCCGGCACAAATGAAAGCAACCATTGCTTTGCCTGAATACACATTAGAAACGCGACAATTCCCGTCATGACATAACCAATAATGTCCATATGCGGGGCAAGCGCGCTACCGTTAATAATCACCAACGCCCACACCACACCGCTTAGCAGCGTACACGCCGAGATCCACAGCCCTTTCAGCCCACCCTGTGGACAGGCAAAATAGGCCGTGCAGCCCAGAAAGCCAGCCCAACTGAGTAAACCAAGAGATACGGCCACCCATCCCCAAATCCCAGAGAGAATGCCCGTTGTGATTGCAATTGAGAGAAGTATGTTCATGCCGCGTATCTTAGCAGAAAAACGGCATGGGAATGAGATCGTGCACACAATTCATGCAATGATGTGATTTGAGTTGCAGTTTAATGAGATCTAAATCACATTTACTCTTCGGTATCTTCCTGCAATTCGTCCCACATCGCGCCAATGGCATCACGCGTTAACGGTGCCATGGTACGCCAGAACTGTGTGTTTGCGTGCGCTTCAACTTTGCCAAGGAATGTGCCACACCAGGGCAACAGGTATTCCACAAACAAGGTTTCGAGTGCTTCACTTTCATCTTCCGCAGACTGGTCTTCAAGCCATGAAGCCGCCAGCAACAGCGTGCCAATATGATCTGCAGGCGTATCTGCCAGCGGCATTCCGCGGGCAGAAAGAAAAGCACGAACATCGGATTCTTTCGCCCCTTCTACCCAGGCGCTACGATAAGGCGGCACCGCACACTCGTCGCCGACAAACAGCGCGTTGTAATCCGCAGCTAACTGAGGCATATCGCAGCTTTTCTGCAGACGAGTGAGCAGTTCGTCCTGTTCCAGCGGCCAGTTGGCAGACAGTTTACCTTCACTAATCAGGGTAAACAGAGGAACCAGTAAAGGGTCCTGCGGTTGGCGGTAAAACAGCGAGCCCAGTACACGACACAGGATAGAAAACTCGTTCATTGATATATTCCAGTTAGTAACAATTACAGTTCAGCAAATTCCGCGATCGGCTCCATGCCTCGCGATTCCAGAAACGCCAGCAGGCGTTTAGGGGTGACGTTTAAAATTCTGTCTTCCGGGAAATTTACATCATCCAGAATTTTACGGCATTCACCAAATTCACCCAGTGTGAAAGCGGTATGTGAATCCGACCCTAACGCCACCCAGCCTCCGGCATCACGCACCGCCGCAGCGACCGCGCGACAATTGTCCTCACTCCCCTTACGCGAATGCAAAAACGAGGAGTTATTGATTTCCAGCGCGACCTGGTATTTTGCTGCCGCCTGCGCAATCGCTGTGATATCCACGGGATATTTGGGATTCCCCGGATGGCTGATGATGTGCACGTGACCGCTGGCCATCGTGGCTATCATTGCCTGGGTATTGGTGTCTTTATCATGAGGTGCAAAAACCGGCTCATGGAAGCCCGCAATGATGAGATCCAGAGAAGTAAACATCGGACCTGAACAGTCGATTTCGCCTTCAATATTCTTAATATTCGCCTCGATACCGCGCAGGATCCCTACGCCATCGACGATACGAGGCCAAATGCGCATATTAATAAAGTGCCAGTGATGAGGCGCATCCGCCATGTCCGGTCCATGATCGGTTATGGCAAACAGCTTGATGCCTTTGCGATGGGCTTCAGCGATGTAATCACTTAAGGTGCTGTAGGCGTGGGTACTGGCGACGGTATGCATATGCAGGTCAACGGGATACATAACTCTCTCCTGTAGTCATTTTCCGTCAAGGATAGCAGGTATCGTCGCCATTTATTAGCTGAAACCCGGCACTTGCCGGGTTACCATCAATATCCCCGAACGCGATCGACCTGACCCGTTACGGATTTCCCACTTTCCAGGTCCAAAATCGTACGGGAGATGTAGTCCACCGCCTCTGCCGGGCGTGTTACCGCGGCGATATGCGGCGTCATTGCCACACGCGGATGTTTCCATAGCGGGCTGGTTTCCGGCAGCGGTTCACGGCTATAGACATCCAGCATGGCACCTTTTACTTTGCCACTGTCCAGCGATGCCAGAAGAGCGTCTTCATTGAGATGAACGCCGCGCGCCAGGTTGAGCACGTAAGCGCCATCCTGCAATTGGCTGAGTAAATCAGCGTTAATAATGCCTACGGTTTCTGCCGTATTAGGCAGGAGGTTGATCAGCACGCGAGTTTGACTCAAAAACGCGCCCAGTTCCTCGGTACCGGCGAAGCTTTCTACACCAGACCAGGATTTACGCGTACGGCTCCAGCAGCGTAGCGGGAACCCCCATGCTTGCAGACTTTCTGCAACTTTTGCGCCTAAAACACCAGCGCCCATGATCCCGACGCTAAACTCATCGCGGGTATATTCTGGCAACGGTTGCCATTTCGCCTGGTTTTTTAATGCCTGGTAGTCATCAAAGCGACGGAACCAGTGCAATACCTGACTAACCGCATATTCCTGCATTTGCAGGCCCATCCCCGTATCTTCCAGACGGAAAAGCGGGATCGACGCATCCAACATTTCCGGATGAGCGTTTAGTTTACTGAGAATAGAATCGACGCCCGCACCCAGCGCAAATACGGCTTTTAATTTTCGTCCGGCGAGCATTTCAACCGGAGGATGCCAGACCAGCGCGTAGTCAGCATGCGCATTATCACCTGCCTTCCACTCACGGACCCGCGCGCCAGGTATGGCCTTTGTCAGCGCATTAAGCCACCAGGTCGTATCGAATGTTGGGTGATAGAAAATTATATCCATAACGTCTCCTGAACATTGTTATGCGGAACGTACTCGCACTTATAATCATCATTTTTCGAGGGAACATCAGAGTAGCAAATTTTAGGGTGCTGGCAAAAAAAACAATTCCCGCTTATTTAAGCTGCATATTGATTGAAGTTTGTGTAAATGCACGTTTTTTTCAAAAAGTTGATTGACGCCGGAGCGGTATTTCCCTAAATTAGCGCCCGTTCCGGTAGCACAGGAACAACAATATGGTGAGGTGTCCGAGTGGCTGAAGGAGCACGCCTGGAAAGTGTGTATACGGCAACGTATCGGGGGTTCGAATCCCCCCCTCACCGCCATATTCGAGAAAGAGCTCGTACGCAAGTACGGGCTTTTTTTTCGCATGTTGCACGCCTGCGGGGGGATGAGAAGCCCCGACCGGGGGTCGACACAAAATTGCTGGGAGCAATTTTGAACAGCGCATGCGCTGGCCCCGTAGGGGCGAGGCCCAGGGATGGGCCGAGTAGCAGCGCAGCCAGTTGGACAGACTGAGAGCGCAGCGAACAGGCTGCCCGAAGGGCGAGCGAAGCGAGTCAATCCCCCCCTCACTGCCATATTCGAGAAAGAACTCGTACGCAAGTACGGGCTTTTTTTCGCATGTGACCCGTCCTGAATAGCGTTAACCTGTAGGTCTGATAAGCATCGCGCTATCAAGCATCATCCCCCGCCCCGTTGCACATTATCCAAACCACTCTTATGCTGTAACAACCGCTTTCTCAAGCAATCAGGAAAATAACGGCATGTTAAACATAGAAGGAACTTTGCTTGATGAGATCATGTCGCAGGCAGACGAAGCAGGATTTATTCCGTTGAAGGTTTTCTCGCGAAAAATCCTCAAACGTACACCGAATGAAATAAATACGTTTTTCGATCCTGACAGCCGATTCTACGAAGAGTATCAGCGAACGGTTATTTGCAACGTCAGGCATAACGTCACCATTAAAAAAACCTACACCAGCAATGGGATCTTACGAAAAGAAACTACGGAAGGTGGGATTTATAAGGATGACCTACTGACCTTTCTGGCACAAGCGCTAAAGAAAATAGACGAAAATAACCAGCTGTTTGACCAGGCCTGCGCCAACTACTGGAGCAGCAAAAGAAAGTAATCTGCTGACGTCAAATAACAAAGCCCGGTTTCCCGGGCCTTGAAGACGGAGTACTTATCAGTTGTAAGCATTGAGCGTCCGCTGACAGAGTGCCGAACGGACGCAATCGTCTTTATTGAAACGAACAATCCCAACCATATCATCTTCTTCGAAACGGGCCAGCGCATCGCTTAGCCCTGAGCGAACGTGGGCGGGTAGATCGCACTGGGTCACATCCCCGTTCACAATCACCGTCACATTCTCCCCGAGGCGAGTCAAAAACATCTTCATCTGTGCTGCAGTAACATTCTGAGCCTCGTCAAGAATGACCACTGCATTTTCAAATGTGCGTCCACGCATATAGGCGAATGGCGCGATTTCCACCTTACCAATCTCAGGCCGCAGGCAATATTGCATGAAGGAGGCGCCCAGACGTTTCACCAGCACGTCATACACTGGACGAAAATAAGGCGCAAACTTCTCGGAAACATCTCCAGGTAAGAAGCCGAGGTCTTCATCAGCTTGCAGAACTGGACGGGTTACAATGATCCTGTCCACGTCTTTGTGGATCAGGGCCTCTGCTGCTTTTGCCGCGCTGATCCAGGTTTTACCACACCCGGCTTCACCTGTAGCGAAGATCAGCTGTTTACTCTCGATAGCATTCAGGTACTGGGCCTGAGCTTCATTCCGCGCCGTGATTGGCGTGGCGTCGCGACTATCACGCGCCATACCAATCGCTTCTACGCCGCCCATCTGCACAAGCGAGGTGACCGATTCATCTTCACGTTGTTTATGGCTACGCGAATCCCGCCTCAGCACACGTTTTGCTTCACGACGAGCTTTGATCACTGCTTTTTGTCTTCCCATGGATAGCACCTTGAGTTGTAGGTATACATCACACGCGCCGTTGGCGGCACGATTATGCGCACGAACATCTGAGGGTTGGCTTCCTTGTAAGCCATTGCTTGCTTTCGGATAAGACGCCACACACGGCTACGCGCACCGTACAAGGTGTCAGTTACGAAGATAAGAAGTGAAAGGGTGAGAGATTTAGCGGTGACGAGGTGGCTACCGGAAGAGAAACGTCCGCGTAACGTACTGCAGCTACTGTGAAAAATGTGTCCAATACAGGACTTTTCCATCGCGATCTCCATAGTGAACGACTATCACCGCCGGGAACTACCGCTGTTTCTTATAATTACATCATAATCTTTCGTTAATGCAACAATATTTTTACTTGTCGTTAACTTAAATTCTATCTAATCACCAGAGACAGTCTCTTGCAGAGAGATGACAAAATTATTTCAGTCTCGTACCGATCATAAAAAATAATTTGTTCATTCATACAGATGTCAGGAAAAGCCCCGCTGTACAACGGGGCGTGATCATCAGGCTTCGAGTAGAGACTGTCCCAGATATTGATCTGCGGTTTTGACACCCGGCAAAGCAAAGAAGTAGCCCCCACCAATTGGTTTGACATACTCTTCCAGCGCTTCACCGTTGAGGCGTTTCTGCACAGTCAAAAAGCCTTTTTCCAGATCGTGTTGATAGCAGACAAACAACAGTCCCATATCCAGTTGACCGGATGGGGTCACACCGAGCGAATAGCTGTAGCCACGGCGCATCATCAGGCTGGACTCGGTCTCTTTCGTGCGCGGATTCGCCAGGCGGATATGACTGTCGAGCGCAATCACCTCACCTTCGGGATCGCTGGCATAGTCAGGCACATCATGCTCGTTCTGCATACCCAGCGGCGCGCCGGTGTGTTTATCTCGACCAAATATCGTTTGCTGCTCTTTCAGCGGCGTACGATCCCAGAACTCGACGCGAAACTGAATGAGCCTGACGGCCTGATAACTACCACCTTGCGCCCAGACAGGTTCGCCCTGTCCGTCCGTAACCCACACCACATCCTGCATCAACTTCGTATCCGTCGCGTCCGGATTCGCAGTGCCGTCCTTAAAGCCAAGCAAGTTGACCGGGGTCTCTTTGCCTTTGCTGCGCGCGGCATGGTCGGAAATAAACCCTTCACGTTTCCAGCGCACGCTAAGGAGATCGGGCGTATGTTTAATGATATCGCGCAGCGCATGGATAACGGTGTCCTGCGTGTTGGCACAAATCTGCAGCAGCAAATCACCATGGCACAGCGCCGCATCCAGCGAATCATTCGGGAAGCGGGTCATTTTTTGCAGCTTTTTCGGCATCTGCGATTTCAGGCCATAACGTTCATCGAATAGCGAGGCGCCGACTGACAACGTCATCGTCAGGTTGTCTGGCGCAATGTATGCGCCGAGGATACCGGAATCCATAGGGGGTAAACGCGGGTTCGGCGTATCCGGCGCCGGCCCGCCCGTGGTCAGAAACGCAAATCGGGCGGTCAGCAAGCGGAACAAGCGTTCCAGATCAGCCTTATCGCTGGCGAGAACATCGAACGCCACCAGCATCATCGATGCCTGCTGTGGCGTCAGGATCCCTGCCTGATGCTGACCATAAAACGGCTGCGCTTCACTACGCGCATCAGGGGACAGCGTTCCCGGCGCGCTTTGTGGTTTTTGCGCGTGGGCAACCGGACATCCACCCGCCAGCGCCAGCGCCCCACCCAGGGCGCCCATCCCTTTCAGTAAACGTCGGCGTGAAGGTTCGCTCACGCCGTTTTCATTATCTTGCTGCATTTTGCTTAATCCAGACCCAGAACACCGCGTAATTGCGACAAGTCTTCCGCCAGCGTCGTGATAGGCCCTTTCAGCGCATTGCGATCGGCGTCGGTCAGTTTGTCATAGGTTTCAAAACCGTCTTTGGTACGGTACTTGCTCAGAATGGTATCGACTTTTTTGAAGTTCGCATCCACCTTCGCCAACAGCTCAGCATTGGATTTTTGTAACTGAGGGCGCAGGAGATCGACGATTTTCTGCGCGCCATCGATATTGGCCTGGAAATCCCACAGATCGGTATGGCTGTAGCGATCCTCTTCTCCGCTGATTTTGCTGGCAGCGACTTCTTCAATCAGTCCTGCTGCCCCGCCAACCACTTTTGACGGTGGGAAGGCCAGTTCGCTAATACGCGTTTGCAGGTCAAGAACATCGCTGTTTAATTGGTCGGCATACTTGTCCATTCCTTTGGTGGTGTTGTCGCCGAACAACGCTTTCTCCAGGCGGTGGAAGCCGGTGAATTTAGGATCGGCGGCTTTTTGCTCATAATCATCTTCACGCGCATCGATGCTGCCGTCGAGATCGGAGAACAGTTCAGCAATCGGTTCAATACGCTCATAATGCTGACGGGTTGGCGCATACAGCGATTTCGCTTTTTCCAGATCGCCAGCTTTAATCGCATCGGTGAATGCTTTGGTGCCCGCAACCAGTTGTGCAGTTTCGGCTGTCACATAGGCTTTGTATTCAGTAATCGCGCCACTTAGGCTCAGCAGAGCATCGCCCTGCGCGGCATCCGCCGTTGCGCTACCTTTTACAATGAGTTTGCCTTTCGGGTTGGTCAACAGACCGCAGGTCATATCATATTCACCTGGCTGCAGGTTAGCTGTCATTTTCTGGCTAAAGCCCGGCGCAATGTTTTCACGTTCTTCAACCACCATAACCCCTTTAAGGATCTCCCACTCCAGCGCTTTCTGGCTGTGGTTCTGGATGATGAACTGCGTTTTCCCAGCGTTAACCGTGATCGTCATCGGCTCACACTGTTTGTCGTTAACCGTGACTTTCACCTGCGGAATATCGGCGGCTTGTGCAGAAAAAGCGGAGGCAAACAGCGCGGCAATACCCAACTGCAGCGCACTACGGCGAAAATTAAACGTCATAACCTATCCCTATAAATAAGTATGTTGTAACTAAGGAGTGTTCTGCATCGCGTTTTTATCAGGGTGCGGTACGCGATGCCGTAGTGCCTGAACGCGGCGGCAGTGCAAACATAATCAATGCCGGAATCAGGTAGATAAACCAAACGGCGACTTCACTGACGCTCGGCGCTTCCTGATAGCCGAAAATACCTTCCATCAATGTGCCAAACAGCGAATGCGTTGAAAGCACGCTGCTCATGTCAAACGCCACATCCTGAAAATGATTCCATAACCCGGCTTCGTGGAACGCGCGGATGGCCCCAGCGGCAAGACCAGCGGCCACCAGCAAAATGAACAGGCTGGTCCATTTGAAGAATGCCCCGAGGTTGAGGCGAATGCCGCCGAGGTAAATCAGATAACCCAGTACCACCGCGGTGGCCAGCCCCAGCATCGCACCTAACGGTGGCCAAATGCCTACATCCTGCTGGAATGCCGCCAGCAGGAAGAACACCGATTCCAGCCCTTCACGGGCAACGGCAAAAAAGACCATCATCACCAGCGCCCAGCCGTGATGATTGCCGCGTTGCAACGCGTTATCGACAGCCTGTTCAAGCTGGACTTTGACGTTGCGCGAAACTTTACGCATCCAGAACACCATCCAGGTGAGGATCACCACGGCAATGACCGCCACGATACCTTCAAACAGCTCCTGTTCCTTTTGCGGAAATTCACCGGTGGTTTCATTGATGAAAACGCCTAACGCCAGGCATAACACCGCCGCCAGCAGAACACCAATCCACATCACACCAATCCATCGACCACGCTGAGTCCGTTTCAGGTAGCTGGCAATCAGGCTGACTATCAGCGCGGCCTCTAACCCTTCGCGCAACATAATAAGAAATGGAACAAACATGCGAAGAACCCTTAAACGTTATTCTCAGTCAATTTATGAAAAGAAAAGTAAATTACAGTGATAGTGATTATCATTACAGTAAAGAAAAACTCAAGCAGAATGTTTTGAGAATGATGACTTAATGTAAACAGTTAGGCGGGTAACGATTAGGGCGGTTTTGCAGCGGGGACAAATAAAAAAGCCCGCACGCGGCGGGCTTATGGAGCGAGGCGGATTACTCTGCCTGTAAACGCGATGGCGGAGCTGTGTGATAATGCGCATCAGCCTCGGCAAAACGTTGCTGCATAGCGGCTGAAGGCGCTTTACCCAACAGGCTGAAGACCACAATACCGATGCTGCCGAAAATAAAGCCCGGGATGATTTCATACAGACCCAACCAGGCAAACTGCTTCCAGACGATTACCGTCACCGCACCGATGAGCATCCCGGCCAGCGCGCCGTTACGCGTCATACGCGACCACATTACGGAGAACAGAACCACCGGACCAAACGCCGCGCCAAAGCCGGCCCAGGCGTAGCTTACCAGACCAAGCACACGGTTCTCCGGGTTCGCCGCCAGCGCGATAGACACCAGCGCCACAACCAGCACCATGATGCGGCCAATCCATACCAGCTCTTTCTGGCTGGCATTTTTACGCAGGAACGCTTTATACAAGTCTTCGGTGATTGCGCTGGAACACACCAGCAGCTGGCAGCTCAGGGTCGACATCACCGCAGCGAGGATCGCAGACAGTAGAATACCGGCAATCCACGGGTTGAACAGGATTTGCGCCAGTTCAATAAACACGCGTTCGGCGTTCTGGTTAACGGCACCGGCAAGCTGTGGGTTGTTGTTAAAGTAAGCGATACCAAAGAAGCCAACGGCAACTGCACCTGCCAGACACAGGATCATCCAGGTCATACTGATGCGGCGAGCATGAACAATGCTATGGTGAGAATCAGCCGCCATAAAGCGCGCCAGAATATGCGGCTGACCGAAATAGCCTAGACCCCAGCCCATCAGGGAAATAATGGCAACAAAATTCAGCCCTTTGAACATGTCCACGTTCTCAATGCTCTTTTGTTTAATCACTTCCAGCGAATCGTCAAACCCACCCACGCCAATGACTACCATCACCGGCGTCAGGATCAGGGCGAAGATCATCAGGCTGGCCTGGACGGTATCGGTCCAGCTTACCGCCAGGAAACCACCGATAAAGGTATAAATAATCGTCGCGGCCGCCCCTGCCCACAGCGCTGTTTCGTAACTCATGCCAAAGGTGCTTTCAAACAGACGCGCCCCTGCCACAATACCGGAAGCACAGTAGATGGTGAAAAACAGCAGAATAACCAGCGCGGAGATAATACGCAGAATACGGCTTTTATCTTCAAAGCGACCGGTAAAGTAATCCGGTAACGTCAGCGCATTGTTATTGTATTCGGTATGCACGCGTAAACGTCCGGCCACCAGTTTCCAGTTGATCCACGCACCCAAAATAAGGCCAATAGCAATCCAACTTTCTGAAATCCCCGACAGGAAAATCGCGCCAGGCAGCCCCATCAGCAACCAGCCGCTCATGTCAGATGCCCCGGCGGATAACGCGGTCACGAATGGACCCAGACTGCGTCCACCAAGAATGTAATCGTCAAAGTTTTTGGTTGAACGCCATGCAATAAACCCTATCAATATCATGCCGAAAATATAGACACAGAATGTCACTAACATCGGTGTGCTAATAGCCATCAAAACTCTCCAAAATTATGTATCAGCAATGCCGTGGCTTGCCGTTTTATTACCCTGCCGGAACGTGGCAAAGATATCTATGTTTACCAGGGCGACCGTATCCTGCCGGAAGCGATGGTCATTCACAATCGATTTAACACACCATTTACATCAAATTTGATCCAGAGTAGATAGCATTTTTCTGTAGGTTGCACTCTCTCACACTTTTTTCGGTTGCACCTTTTAAAAGTGTTAACTACCGCAGAGAAAAAGATTCGGCAACTTTTATAGCCCCCGTCAAAACACACATGTTTATTAACATTTCATTCATTTCCAAGCTTGCAAACCAAGTCACATTTAACACGGTTGCACAAAGTTGCAACATAGTGGATATTTCTCGGTAACTATCAGACCCGTATTTCAGTACAACAGGAGTAAACGGCATGGGAACCACCACGATGGGGGTTAAGCTGGATGACGCCACTCGCGAGCGTATTAAAACAGCAGCATCACGAATCGATCGCACGCCACATTGGCTGATCAAACAAGCCATTTTTAATTATCTCGAAAGACTGGAAAATGACGACGCGCTTCCTGAACTACCGGCCCTGCTGGCGGGTGCTGCGAATGAGGGCGATGAGTCGACCACGCTGCAAAATGAAGCGCATCAGCCTTTCCTGGAATTTGCTGAACAGATCCTGCCGCAGTCAGTTTCCCGCGCGGCAATCACCGCCGCTTACCGCCGCGCCGAAACTGACGCCGTACCGATGCTGATGGAGCAGGCTCGTCTGCCGCAGCCTATCGCCGAGCAGGCGCATAAGCTGGCATACGATCTGGCAGACAAACTACGTAACCAGAAGACCGCTAGCGGTCGCGCCGGGATGGTACAAGGTTTATTGCAGGAATTCTCCCTTTCTTCACAGGAAGGCGTCGCGCTGATGTGTCTGGCCGAAGCCTTGCTGCGTATTCCAGATAAAGCGACCCGCGATGCGTTAATCCGCGACAAGATCAGCAACGGTAACTGGCAGTCGCACATTGGCCGCAGCCCATCCCTGTTCGTCAACGCGGCGACCTGGGGGCTGTTGTTTACCGGTCGTCTGGTTTCTACGCATAACGAAGCCAGCCTCTCACGCTCACTCAACCGTATTATCGGCAAGAGCGGTGAGCCGCTGGTGCGTAAAGGCGTCGACATGGCCATGCGCTTGATGGGCGAGCAGTTTGTCACCGGGGAGACCATCGCTGAAGCGCTGGCTAACGCGCGTAAACTGGAAGAAAAAGGCTTCCGTTACTCCTATGACATGCTGGGCGAAGCGGCCCTGACCGCCGCCGATGCACAGGCTTATATGGTTTCGTACCAGCAGGCGATCCATGCCATTGGTAAGGCCTCTAACGGGCGCGGTATCTACGAAGGGCCTGGCATTTCTATCAAGCTGTCGGCACTGCATCCGCGTTACAGCCGTGCGCAGTATGATCGCGTAATGGATGAACTCTATCCTCGTCTGAAATCGCTTACTCTGCTGGCACGTCAGTACGACATCGGCATTAATATCGACGCCGAAGAGGCTGACCGACTGGAGATCTCCCTCGATCTGCTGGAAAAACTGTGCTTTGAACCCGAACTGGCAGGCTGGAACGGGATCGGTTTTGTTATCCAGGCCTACCAGAAGCGCTGCCCGTATGTTATCGACTATCTGATTGACCTCGCCACGCGCAGCCGCCGCCGCCTGATGATCCGTCTGGTTAAGGGCGCCTACTGGGATAGCGAAATTAAACGTGCCCAGATGGACGGTCTGGAAGGTTATCCGGTCTACACCCGTAAGGTGTACACCGACGTTTCTTACCTGGCCTGTGCGAAAAAACTGCTTGCCGTACCGAATCTGATCTACCCGCAGTTCGCCACCCACAACGCCCATACGCTGGCGGCGATTTATCAGTTAGCCGGTCAAAACTACTATCCGGGTCAGTACGAGTTCCAGTGCCTGCACGGTATGGGCGAACCGCTGTATGAGCAGGTCACCGGCAAAGTTGCGGATGGCAAACTGAATCGTCCATGCCGCATTTATGCACCGGTCGGCACGCACGAAACGCTGCTGGCGTACCTGGTGCGTCGTCTGCTGGAAAACGGCGCCAACACCTCGTTCGTCAACCGCATTGCCGACACGACCCTGCCGCTGGATGAACTGGTTGCCGATCCAGTCGAGGCTGTTGAAAAACTGGCGCAGCAAGAAGGTCAGGCCGGTCTGCCGCATCCGAAAATTGCCCTGCCGCGTGACCTGTACGGTAAAGGCCGCGAAAACTCAGGCGGGCTGGATTTAGCTAACGAACATCGTCTGGCCTCGCTGTCCTCTGCCCTGCTCAACAGCGCGCTACAAAAATGGCACGCTAAACCCATTCTGGAGCACCCGGTTGCTGACGGAGAAATGACGCCAGTCGTTAACCCGGCCGAGCCGAAAGACATTGTCGGTTACGTGCGTGAGGCGACTCACGCTGAAGTAGAACAGGCGTTACAGAACGCAGCGAATAACGCGCCGATCTGGTTCGCCACACCGCCACAAGAGCGCGCCGCCATTTTGCATCGTGCCGCCGTTCTGATGGAAGGTCAGATGCAGCAGCTGATTGGCATCCTGGTACGCGAAGCGGGTAAAACCTTCAGCAACGCCATTGCGGAAGTGCGCGAAGCGGTAGACTTCCTGCATTATTATGCCGGTCAGGTTCGCGATGATTTCGATAATGAAACCCATCGACCGTTAGGACCCGTGGTTTGTATCAGCCCATGGAACTTCCCGCTGGCCATTTTCACCGGGCAGATTGCCGCCGCGCTGGCGGCGGGTAACAGCGTGCTGGCGAAACCGGCGGAACAAACCCCGTTAATTGCCGCCCAGGGCATCGCTATTTTGCTCGAAGCGGGTGTACCGCCGGGCGTGGTGCAACTGTTGCCTGGTCAGGGTGAAACCGTCGGGGCTCAGCTCACTTCCGATGAGCGCGTACGCGGCGTCATGTTTACCGGCTCAACGGAAGTCGCCACGCTGTTGCAACGCAATATTGCCACCCGCCTTGATGCTCAGGGGCGTCCAATCCCGCTTATCGCCGAAACCGGTGGGATGAACGCAATGATTGTCGACTCCTCCGCGTTGACGGAACAGGTCGTGGTCGACGTTCTGGCTTCTGCGTTTGACAGCGCCGGACAGCGCTGCTCCGCGCTGCGCGTCCTGTGTCTGCAGGACGATGTAGCCGACCATACGCTGAAAATGCTGCGCGGCGCGATGGCGGAATGTCGCATGGGTAATCCAGGTCGCCTGACCACCGATATTGGGCCGGTAATTGATGAAGAAGCCAAAACCAATATTGAACGCCATATTCAGGCCATGCGCGCCAAAGGACGCCCGGTGTTTCAGGCCGTGCGCGAAAACAGCGACGATGCGCGTGAATGGCAAACCGGTACCTTTATTGCTCCGACGCTGATCGAGCTGGAAAGCTTCGACGAATTACAAAAAGAGGTGTTTGGTCCGGTACTGCACGTCGTGCGCTACACCCGTAACAATCTGGGCAACCTGATTGAGCAAATTAATGCCTCCGGCTACGGCCTGACGCTGGGCGTACACACCCGTATCGATGAAACCATCGCCCAAGTCACAGGATCGGCACACGTGGGGAACCTGTACGTTAACCGCAATATGGTCGGCGCCGTCGTCGGCGTGCAGCCATTCGGTGGCGAAGGCTTGTCTGGTACCGGGCCAAAAGCAGGTGGACCGCTGTATCTGTATCGCCTGCTGGCTAACCGCCCAGAAAATGCGTTAGGCATTACGCTGGCCCGTCAGGATGCCGACTACCCGGTCGATGCGCAGCTTAAAGCTGCACTCGTTCAGCCGCTGGAAGCGCTCAGCGAATGGGCAACCGATCGACCCTCGCTGCATGCGCTCTGCCAGCAGTTTGGCGAACTGGCGCAGGCTGGTACCCAGCGTCTGCTGCCAGGACCCACTGGCGAGCGCAATACCTGGACGCTGTTGCCGCGTGAACGCGTACTGTGTATCGCCGATGATGAACAGGACGCGCTGGTACAGATTGCCGCCGTGGCTTCCGTTGGTAGCTTAATCCTGTGGCCAGATGATGCGTTCCATCGTGAACTGGCAAAACGTCTGCCAGCCGCCGTCTCCGGGCGCATCCAGTTTGCCAAAGCGGACAACATCACCACGCAGCCGTTTGATGCCGTTATTTTCCACGGCGATTCCGATCAACTGCGTTCACTGTGCGAAGCGGTAGCTGCCCACGAAGGGGCGATTGTATCAGTCCAGGGCTTTGCCCGTGGCGAAAGCAATATTCTGCTGGAGAGGCTGTACATTGAACGCTCCTTGAGCGTCAATACCGCCGCTGCCGGGGGGAACGCCAGCCTGATGACAATCGGCTAAGGTTGTGGTTAATTAAGGCTCCGGTAACGGGGCCTTTTTTTATGGATCCAGAGGGAAGCATGAAACGAATCGTACTGACATGTGCAGCGCTGCTGTTGAGCGGCCAGGCGCTGGCGGATGACTGCGCCAACGCGAACACTCAGATTGAGATGAACACCTGTGCGGCAGAGCAGTTTAAGGCGGCCGACACCAAACTTAATGACACTTATCAGAATGCGCTTAAGCGCGCCGCCCCGACCCAGCGCGATTTACTGAAAAAAGCGCAAATCTCATGGATAACCCTGCGCGATGCGGACTGCGCGTTAATCAGTTCCGGCACCGAAGGCGGTAGCGTCCAGGCGATGATTTCCAGCCAGTGTCTGACGGATAAAACCAACGAGCGTGAAGCGTTTCTCGCCTCACTCTTACAGTGCGAAGAGGGCGATTTAAGCTGTCCGTTACCGCCAGCCAGTTAACGCACGCGGATCCCTTCAATAATCATCCGCTGCACGCTCTCCACCGTTTGGTTAAAAAAGGCTTCATCACGCAGCGTTGCGCCCGTTACCGCCTCTACCTGTGGGGCAAAGTCGGCGTAGTGCTGGGTTGAAGCCCAAATCATAAAAATCAGATGATGCGGATCGACCGGAGCCAGTTTCCCACTTTTGATCCAACCGGCAATCAGCGCCGATTTCTCATCAATTAGCGTTTTGAGATCGCCCGTTAATTCAGCCATCAATAAAGGCGCACCTGCCAGCATCTCCATACAAAACAGTCGTGAAGCCTGAGGGTAATCGCGCGACACTTCCAGCTTAAGGCGAATGTATTCTTTAATGGCCACCAGCGGCGCAAAGTCTTCGCGAAAAGCCTTCAACGGAGCCAGCCAGACGTCGAGGATTTGCCGCAAAACGGCAATATAGAGCACCTCTTTTGACGGGTAGTAATAAAGCAGATTCGTTTTTGACACACCCGCCTGCTCAGCGACCTGTTCGAGACGCGTGCCGTGGATCCCATATTGGGAGAAGATATTTAATGCCGCGGTTAATATGGCCTGGCGTTTTGCACTGACGGCCTGCGAGCGCTTACCTGTTTTTTTCTCTGCGCGTTGGACCATGCGCCCTCTCCTTCTTGTGAGGGCGTCAGCATACCAAATCACGCGGTGAATGGTTAAATTAAAGCGACTCCGGCGGTGCCTCTTGCACTACCCCTTTTTTCTTTTTGAACTTCAGTTCGCTGACCAGCACGCCAACAATAATGAATGCTGCGCCGAGCAAAGCCAGTAGCGGTAAGCGTTCCCCCGCCAGGCGACCAAAGATCCCCGCCCACACCGGCTCACCGGTATAAATGACCGTCGCGCGCGTCGGCGAAACGCTGCGCTGTGCCCAGTTCATGGTGACCTGAATAATCGCACTGAAAATCCCCAATCCCAGCGCCACCACCAGCAATCCCGTAGACATCGGTGGTACGGTCTCTCCGGCCGGTCCCATCGCAATAAACGCCACTATCGAAGCGGTTGCCAGTTGTACCACCGTTACCCGCCGCACATCCACTTTTCCCGCCCACGCGCTAATCAGGATAATTTCTGCCGCAATCGCCACCGCGCCGGCGAGGGTGATCCACTCTCCTTCACCTAAAGCCAGCAAATTGCCTCCCGGTCCGGCGAGAAAAATCAACCCGATAAAGGCCAGCACAATGCCGACACACGGCATCAGGCCGGGCATACGCCCCAGACACAGCCATTGTAAAAGCGGGACCAACGGCACATACATCGCGGTAATAAACGCCGATTTACTGCTGGGAATAAACTGTAGCCCCCAGGTTTGCAGACTATAGCCCAACGCAATTGCGATACCGATCGCAACGCCTGCTTTGACTTCCAGCCACGTCAGTTTATGCAATGAGCGTAGTGACAAAAGCGCGACCGCCAGCGCAGCGGTGGCAAAACGCACGCCGACAAAGAAAAAAGGTCCGCTCAGGGTAACGGCATATTGCACTGCCAAAAACGTGCCACCCCAGAACATAGTGATCACAATGAGGATCGCTTCCTGAGGTTTAACAGAGAAGGAATAACGAGAAAGTAATGACATGAGACACCCGATTAACTGAATGTCGTTAGTCTGCGTTGCGTTTTGTTACAGTTCAACCTTGCAGACAAAAAAAACCGCCGGAAGAAACCGGCGGCGGTGGGTGGCTACGTAACGTCTGACTCTGATCCTCAGCCGTCACGGCATATCTGACAGCTAGCCCGGCAATTACGATTTGTTGTTGCCGTGGCTATTTTTGCCCCCTTTTTTGCCTGCCTCTGAAGCGCGTTGCGGGTCATTCTTAAAATTGCCCCCGCTGTGCTGGCCACCTTTTCGACCTGCTTCTGATGCTCTTTCGCGATCTTCCGCAAAGTTGCCGGAACCGCCTCGATGGTTTGCCATTACTGACCTCCGTCATTGATTAGACATCATATTGCATAGGTACTGAGGAGTGATACCTCACGCAGCGTTACGGGCGATACCCTGAAAATAACTGCGTGGGATTAAGCATAGTGAAGCGTGGCCTGAGCAGCCGCTAACTGTAATATCCTGCAACAGGATTGGCGGTGATAGAGAAATAATCACAGCGAGAAATCAATAAGTCTTTCTTATGACTACCAAATTCCACCCGGTTAAATATGTATCATTTTGCAACAAGAGAAGTTGTTATAAAAATTGTTATAAATCAAAGAAGTGATTGTGAAATTTGCACTCCTGACAGTACGTCATATCTTTAAAGGTAGGTAGCGAGTCGCTACGGACACGGTTAACTCGAGGAGTAGTGTAAAATGGCAAAAGTTCTGGTGCTTTATTATTCCATGTACGGACACATTGAAACTATGGCCCATGCAGTCGCAGAAGGCGCAAATAAGGTTGATGGCGCGGAAGTGATTATTAAGCGCGTACCAGAGACCATGCAGCCGGAGATTTTCCTCAAAGCTGGCGGCAAAACACAAAACGCACCAGTCGCAACCCCGCAAGAACTGGCAGATTACGATGCCATTATTTTTGGTACCCCCACACGCTTTGGCAATATGTCCGGTCAGATGCGCACCTTCCTCGACCAGACTGGCGGGCTGTGGGCTTCAGGCGGCCTGTACGGCAAACTCGCCAGCGTATTCAGCTCGACAGGAACCGGCGGCGGTCAGGAACAAACCATTACATCAACCTGGACTACGCTTGCCCACCATGGGATGGTGATTGTGCCTATCGGTTACGCGGCGCAAGAGCTGTTTGATGTTTCTCAAGTTCGCGGCGGTACCCCTTACGGCGCAACCACCATCGCCGGAGGCGACGGCTCACGCCAGCCAAGTCAGGAAGAATTATCTATCGCCCGCTATCAGGGTGAATATGTCGCAGGTCTGGCAGTAAAACTCAACGGCTAATCTTCAACAGGAGGATTCGAATGCCAACTCAAGAAGCGAAAGCCCATCGCGTCGGCGAATGGGCAAGTCTGCGCAATACATCGCCGGAAATAGCCGAAGCCATTTTTGAAGTCGCGCATTATGACGAGAAACTGGCGGAAAAAATTTGGGAAGAAGGTAGCGACGAGGTGCTCATCAAAGCCTTTAAGAAAACAGACAAAGATTCGCTCTTTTGGGGTGAACAGACTATCGAACGCAAAAACGTCTAGCGCTCAGACTCCCCCGCGAACACGGGGGAGTTTTTCTTTTACTTAGCCGCCTCATTCAACACGCTGTCGAACTTATCTATCGGGCAAAAGCCATCCGCATCTATCGGACACCCTTTCAGCTCCAGCGTTACACGCTGCGCCGGGGATTTCAGGGTCAGAACGTCTGCATTACGCAACTGCTGCGAGCTCTGATACACGTACTCGATTTTCATCAGATCACGATTCGCGTTGCTGTCATGCCAGCGCTGGAAGACAATCTTCCCGCCAATCGGCGTACGCTCGTTCTGATCGTGAAGCTGGTACGGTTTGAAATCCAGCGCGGTGAGCAGCGATGCGATGTTTGAGTCATGCCCCACCAGCACGGTTATTTTTGGCGCTTTTACGCGTTCAGTAACCAGCGCATTATCAATATACTTCACCAGCGGTTTGGCGACGTTCTGCGCCACTTCCGGGGAGGTGAACAGGCTGTCCTGATAGCCATTTTTCAGCTTCGACAGAACCTTCCACTGTTGATCGGATTTAATCTCGCCCCAGGCAACCTTATCCATCGGGAAGCCTTCGTAATATTGCAGCGTGAAGGCATCAACCAGCGAATTTCCGACCTTCAGCGGCCCCGAAACCCCAGGCTCCTGCTGATATTTCGCGCTAAACGTATCTTTGGCATCGGTCAGGGAACACTGCTGTTTTTCTTTGCAGGACGGAGAGTCTTTGTAGTCGGTCATTTGCTCAAGCAACTGATAGCTGTCGTTGAGCTGCATTTGGCTACGCTCTTTCTCCATTGCCTGAACCGCCTGCTGGCTGAAGGCGGCGGAATCATCGGTGATCACCGGGTTAAAGGTGGGATCCATGGTGCCCATTTTTTCCTGATGATGGACCGGGACGTCGCAACCCGGGAAAGCACCGGTGACAAAGAACTGCGCCGTCGCGACGGTACGCTGCAGGCTGTTAGCATAGGTATAGACCGTACCCGGCGCCGGACATTCGCCCGATTTCACCATCCCCTGCTCTGCCAGCCACTCTCGCATATAGTGGCCCATATAGATTTCCAGCACGCCGCCTTTGGTGGTGAGTTGTCCGCCGGGGACATCCCATTCTGGCCATTGTTTGGGGGTGGACTGCTCAAGAACACTGCCATTATTGGCTAAAGGTGCGCGTAAGTTATGCCGACTCATCATCAATACTTGCTGAAGCTGATAGCCTTCCGGCGCGGTCTGCGCCTGCGCGGCGGTTGACACTAATACAGCCCCTGCCACGGCTGCGGCGATTAACGATTTATTCATCCCTACGACCTCTTGTTGTTATCAATCACAACAGAGTGTGACAGAAATATGACATATTTCCCGGAACGCTTTCGCAAAACGAACCATCTACGGTGTCGTTTTAATACCGAACTCGGTTTCTAATTTGCGAATGCCAAGCGGGGTGAAGGTGACGCGGCGACCACTCAGCTCCGTTTTTATCCATCGTTTATCAATCAACCAGCGTAGCAGCGATGCGCCAAGCACGCCGCCGGGATGGTAACGTCGTTCACTCCAGTCCAGACAACCGCAGGTTAATTTCCGCCGCGATGCGCCCGCAGCCAGGACAATCCCCATTTGTGCCAGTTTTTCCTGCCCAAGAGAGGTCAGCGTTTCACCATCCGGCGTTAACCACTGACGGGAAACCAGCGTATCGAACAACCTCACCGCCACTTCGCCAGCGAGATGATCGTAGCAGGTTCGGGCATGTCGTAAGCCTGGCGGCGTCGTGATTTTTCGTGGCGTAGATGTAGCCCACGCCACGCCCATCAGGCGCTCCAGCAGTTCAGCGATATCGGAGCCTGCAAGGCGAAAATAACGATGCCTGCCCTGCGCGAGCGCCACAACAAAACGTTGTTCGCACAGACGCGCCAGATGCGCACTGGCGGTTGACGCTGATACATCCGCCACTGCGCTGAGTTCGGTCGCGGTCCAGGCGCGGCCATCCATCAGGGCGCACAACATTCGCGAGCGCGATTTATCGGCCATCGCCGCCGCGGTGAGCGCCATTCGTGACTCCAGAGCGCCCTCTTCCTCACTTAACATCACTGATGCCATAGCGACCTCTTTGACACTGAATGTCTGAATTAACGATGCCATGAATGCGTTCTAAAGTCACCGCACAGGTCACACCGCACGCAGCATCATCTCAATACCCAACCCGACCAAACAAAACAGAAAACAGCGTTTAAACACGAGCGGAGAAATAACCCGTCGTACACGGGTTCCTAACCACTGACCAATCAGCGCAGGAACAATGGCCAAAGCCGATAAGCTCAACGACTGTACGGGCAGCGCGTTGTGCCACCACAGACCAAGCGCCAAAGCCAATGTCGAAAACGTAAAAGAGATCCCGAGCGCCTGAACCAGTTCATCTTTCTCAAAACCCAATGACTGGATCCAGGGCACGGCGGGCATCACAAATACACCGGTTCCGCCAGTCAATAAGCCAGTAACAAATCCTATGACGAGGGAGTACGGTTTTTCATGCTGCGGAGCCACTGCGATTTTCTTTCCGGCCAGCGTCCAGATAGCGTAAGCCACCAGCGCCACGCCGAGCGCAAACTGGGTACGGGTGGTGTCGCCGCCGGTAATCCAGGCGCTGGCAAGCAATGTCGCCACCACCACCGTCAATAACATCGGCCACAGTCGTTTGACTAATTGACGCGTATTTCCGCCACCGCCAAACTGAAACAGATTGCTAATCAGCGAAGGCAACAGCAGCATGGCCGCCGCCGCAACCGGCGAAATAAGCGATCCGAGGATCCCCATAGCCACGGTGGGCAATCCCATACCAGTGACGCCTTTTACCATCCCGGCGAGGACAAACGTGGCGGCAATCATCATCACCAGAGCGGGCCCAAACGCTAACGAACTCGTCATGTTGCACTTTCCTGAAAAAGAGAAGATGACCCATTCTGGACGTTAATCGCGGTGCTCGCTTCGCCAGGCAACGAAATATGTCTTCCCGCTTACGGGTAATAATATAAAAAATGCCGGGTTTCCCCGGCACATTATCAGAACGTTTTTGCCCACCACAGCCGAAGCTTCATGCCCCAGTAGCTGGTCCAGCCGCTGGTTGTTGACACCACCCGACCTTGTGACACTACCACCAGCGTGGGCGTGACGCTAATCGCCCAACTGCGGGAGATTGCCCCGTTCGCATCATTGATGACCGGAAAGTTCACGCCTTTACGCGACAGCCAACGAGACACCTCAGCTTCACTGCCGGAGCGTAACGCAATGGTCATCACGTTTTCCCCTTCCGAACGCAGCCTGGCGACTTCCGGCGTTGTGAAGCGGCAAACGCCGCACCAGCTCGCCCAGAAATAAAGCAGCACCGGCTCGTCTTTGCTGAGCGCCGCCAGCGTGACGGTTTCACCATCCAGCGTTTGCAAAGGCGTGCTGTCAAAAGAGCCAGGGAGCTGCGGCGCGCGCCAGACATCCATCAGCAGCATCGCCCCTGCCAACAGCGCCAGTAAGATCAGCCCTTCGCGCAGCCAGCGGCGCAGTTTACTGAGCATTGGCCGCCGCCAGCTTTTCTTTGACCACTTCCTCAAGGGTTTCCCACGGCACCGCACCGGGAATAAGCTCATCACCAATAATCGTTGCGGGGGTGCCCTGCACGCCCACCAGTCGCGCCAGTTGCAGGTTAGTGCTTAGCGTTTCAGCGCTTTGGGCACCCAGCGTCACCGGACTGGCTCCCGATTTTTCCTGCGCCTGTTTGATACTGACATCGGTATGGTAACCCTTTTTCTGCATCAGTTTTTCATGTAGCGCCAGAAACTGCTGCGGATGCTCAAGCCAGGTGGTCAGCACGGTCCGCGCTGCCAGTTCCGAACTTTCCCCTTTAAACGGCAGCGGTTTAATCACTACCGCCACGTCAGGATATTTCTGCACAATTTTTTCCAGCATGGGATCCAGTTGCTTGCAGTACGGGCAGTTGTAATCGGTGAAGTTTATCAGGGTCAGTTTCGCCTGCTTAGCGCCAATCCGCGGGCTGTTGGGATCGTTAAACAGGGCCTCCTGGATTAATGCTTCAATTTGCTTTTCCTGTTCCGGTGTAAACGGTGCAGGCTCTTTCGCTACGCTGACGGCAGAAAACAGGGTTAACAGCAGAACAATCATTATTTTCATGGGGTTACTCCTTTGGCATCGGTCAACGTTTGCAATACCGCATCGCGGGTTAACAACGTTGGTAACGCCTGGCCTTCCGGCAGACCGGGGCCATAAATTTGGTTATACGGCACAGCAACCTGGCCGCGTTTTTTCAGAAATTCGGTGATGGCTTCAGAAGGGAGCGTCCAGTCGCCGCGCAGCGCCACTACATCCGGCTGTTGCAAAGCGGCCTGTACGTCATCTTTATGCAACACGTTGTATTTGTTGACCTTACAAGTGATGCACCAGTCGGCAGTGACGTCAATGAACACTCGCTTATGTTGCGCCAGCGCATCCTCAATCGCCTGCTCGCTAAGCGGTTGCCAGTTCACGCTCTCTTTAGCGCTAGCGTGTCCGGCCAGCCCTAAATGTGGGAGCAGCAACGTCGCAAGCCAGATAGCCGAACCCAGCATCATGACACCGAGAAGACGCCGCAAACTATTCATCCAGCGTCCCGGACGCGGCAAACGCAGCGCCAGACCGGGACGCAGAGCCACCAGCAGCCACGGCAAGCTCATCCCCAGGCCAAGTGCGATAAACAGTCCCCACAACGTTGGTAACGAAGCGGTCAATGCCACCGCTACCGCTGTTCCCAGAAACGGGGCGCTGCACGGCGTGGCGAGCAGGGTCGCAAATGCGCCTTGCCAGAAATGTCCCGACAAGCCGTTGCCACCGCGAGTCGCCAGCGTGGTGGTCATCGCCGAAGGCAGGCGGAATTCAAACCACCCGAACAGGCTGGCGCTAAACGTCAGCATCACCACGACCATGACGCCAATGAACCACGGGTTCTGAAACTGGATCCCCCAGCCCAGCGCCTGATTGGTTAAACGTAGCACTGTCATCAATAGCGCCAGGGCCATAAAGGAGACCAGGATCCCGGCTACCGATGCGAGGAACTGACGGCGGATCTGGCGACGGCTTTTTTCCTCAACCAGCAAAATAGAGCCCAGTTTCATGCCGAGAACCGGTAACACACAGGGCATCAGGTTGAGGATTAAACCGCCCAGCAGCGCCATTAGCACCACCTGCCACAATGGGAGTGAGGCGTTCTCAATAACCGGGGCTTCGCCAATCGCAAGACGACTTTCCTGGGCAACACCGTTATCTGCCAGCACCAGCGTGACCGACTTACCGCGTAAATCCGGCGCGCCTTCCCCCCAACCGTCATGAACGGGTACCGTGGCGCGTAACGTCTCACCTGCGACGTGAATTTGCGGCATGCCAAAATCAGCATCATCAACGGCGTCCAGATACAGCCCAGGCGCAGTCCAGCCTCCCGCGCGGTGAGCCTCGACGACCAGCTCGCCGGCCCGTGCGCCAGCGCGCAAAGTATCGGTCAGGCCGCTGGCAAGCGGGATCTGCCCCATTGCCTGCGCATAGTCATGCGCAAAAGTCGGGTCCTGGGTCGTGGAGGTCACGGAAAAAGGAAAATCCGTCAACAAGCAAACGTTGCTACAGGTGGATAGCGTCAAAACACCGCTAAGCGTGGCGGGCGATCTGCCGCGCACAACCATCGGGAACGTCACATTATCGTGATAGCCCTGGGTCGTGATATTAGCGACCTCAAAGCGTGCAGGGGTTGGCCAGAACCAGTCGACCGCAGGCATTTCCCCTTGCCAGGCGATAGATGGCGCGACGCCTCCCTCGCCCGGCGAACGCCAGTAGGTTTTCCAGCCGTCCTCCAGTTTAACATCCAGCAACAGACGAGTTTCGCCGCCTGAGGACGTATCAGCGCGTAACCGCACGCTGGCGTGATCGTTATCGGGTGAACGCAGCCAGCCGGGTTCAGCCGCCCAGGATACGGGCAGCCATAGCAATAACAGACAGAGCAGCGCCTGCCTGAAAACAGTCATCATATATTTTCTCCGTGAATAATTATCTAACAGTCAGCAACGGCTGTTCTGTCATTCACGGAAGACGCAAAATCGCAGATGTACCCTTAGCGTGGGCGGCGAGATGGCTCGCGGTGGGAAAAAAGGCAGACGAAACGCCCGCACTGGCGCCAGCAGCGACAGCAGCAGACACAGCACCAGAATAGCGCCTTCGAACAGTACCGGGGGCGCCGCCAGTAATGACTTCGCGCTCAGTTCACAAGGGGTAACGGACGAGGCCTCATCGGTCTGCGCTTGTGCGCTTACGACCACGCTTGTGGCAACGGTGTCCATCTGCAACGCGTGCAGGCCTGCCATGCGTTGTGCGGTACAAACCATCACCACAACACATGCCAGACAGAGGAACCACCATCCCATCCGTTGACGTTTCGCCATTATACCCTCACTGATTGATGCGAGTTATCTTAACCACTCACCAGGTTTTGGCAACCTTTGCGCTGTAAAGTTATGTCCTGTCATCAGCAGGATATACCGCGATTTCAATCAGATTGAGATCGGGATCTCTGACATAAACCGAGCGAATCGGTCCCATCGCACCGGTTCGTGCAACCGGCCCCTCAACAATATCGACCCCGTGCGTTTGAAACGTGGCAATCACCTCTTCCAGCGCACGCGTGGTGATAAAACACAAATCCAGCGCCCCCGGCGTTGGCGCGTAAGCTTTGGGTTCAAACTCCTTTCCCCGAATGTGGAGGTTAATTTTCTGATTGCCAAAGACGAAGGCTTTCCGCCCTTGCGCGAAGGTTTCCAGCCTCATCCCTAAAAGTTCGACATAAAAACGAACGCATGCCTCTTCATTATTGGAGGTCAATACCAGATGATCCAGGTGGTCAATCATAGCGATATCCATTTTGGTTGCTCATCACTGACACTTACCCTATTCATTCAAACGCTACAAGAAAAAGAAAATCTTACGGCTGCGTTGACAGAACATAGCGCAACGCGTTGCTGCTCACGTTTTATAAATTAAATGATAATTAATCATATTTTCGTTTTTATTTATTACAATATAACATTGCCAAAATAATCACGAAAATATCACGGAAGTGATCATTCACTATTTACGAAGAGTACCAAAGGATATTCGCAGAACAGTACATAAATACTGTCCCGCTACGTATTGATGCGTAAATGAAAGTAAGGGTCAGCGCATTTTTAGGTGATTATCGTATTATAGCCCGACGCAATGAAGAGCGTATTCATTCGCAGAAAATTTGTTTATTGAATGTTATTTAGAGTATATGGAAATGAAAAAATATTTATTACCCCTGATTGGGTTACTTTTTACCGTTAGCGCTCAGGCAGCACCATTTACCGACGGCAAAGAGTTTATCTCACTGGAAAAACCCGTCGCTTCAGCCCCGGCAGCGCTGAAGTTTTTCTCATTCTATTGTCCTTCCTGCTATCAGTACGATGAAGTTTTTGAAATCACTGATAACGTGAAAAAAGTTTTGCCTGCTGACGTCAAACTCACCGAATACCACGTCGACTTTTTAGGCCCTCTGGGGCAGGACATGACGCACGCCTGGTCCGTCGCCATGCTGTTGAACGTGCAAGATAAAGTTAAACCGTTGCTTTTTGATGCCGTGCAGAAAAAACAAACCATTAAATCGGCGGACGATATTCGTAACGTATTTATCAGCGCGGGCGTCAGTGCCAGTGATTATGATGCCGCATGGAATAGTTTTGCCGTGAAATCACTAACCGCCAAACAGCAAGAAATGGCTAAAGCTGTAGATTTAACCGGTGTGCCCGCCTTTTTTATCAACGGTAAATATATGATCAATCCGAAAGGACTGAAATCTGATGACCTTAACGCGTTCGTACAAAACTATGCTGATACGGTCCGCTTCCTGATCACTAAATCCTGATGTTTAGCTAATCTCACTATTCGCACCACACAACAGACGCCATAACGTCAAAAAGCGCTGTTGGTGGTGCAATGCCCGCTTCGTTTATAGCAATATCCTCCCTTCCCGGTTGGCATTCTCCGTTATCAGGATTACCCTAAACTTAGCGGTGATACCTATTGTCAGGGTTCACCTTCTGCAAGTGTTGATTTACACGAGAGAACGCTATGGAATTAAAGGATTATTACGCCATTATGGGCGTGAAACCGACAGACGATCTCAAGACAATCAAGACCGCCTATCGTCGACTCGCCCGTAAATATCATCCTGATGTCAGCAAAGAGACTGACGCGGAGGCCCGGTTTAAAGAGGTTGCTGAAGCCTGGGAAGTCCTGAGTGATGAACAGCGACGCGCCGAGTACGACCAGTTGTGGCAGCACCGCAACGACCCACAGTTCAACCGTCAATTCCAACAAGGAGAGAATCAACGCTATAACGCCGAAGATTTCGACGATATCTTCTCCTCCATTTTTGGTCAGCATGCGCAACAGTCTCGCCAGCGTCATGCCAGCCGCGGGCACGATATTGAAATTGAAGTCGCCGTATTCCTCGAAGAAACGCTTACTGAGCATAGCCGCACGATCAGTTACACCCTGCCGGTTTACAATGCGTTCGGCATGGTCGAACGTGAAATTCCTAAAACCTTGAATGTGAAAATTCCGGCTGGCGTCGGTAACGGTCAGCGTATTCGTCTGAAAGGCCAGGGCACCCCCGGTGAAAACGGCGGGCCAAACGGTGATTTGTGGCTGGTGATTCATATCGCGCCACATCCGCTGTTCGATATTGTTAACCAGGATCTGGAAGTGGTCGTTCCCCTGGCGCCGTGGGAAGCCGCGCTGGGCGCGAAAGTAACCGTTCCGACGTTAAAAGAGAGCATTCTGCTGACCATTCCTGCAGGCAGCCAGGCCGGGCAGCGGTTACGCATTAAGGGCAAAGGTCTGGTAAGTAAAAAACATACCGGCGATTTGTATGCGGTGATCAAAATCGTCATGCCGCCGAAACCTGACGACGCCAGCGCCGCCCTGTGGCAGCAGTTGGCGGATGCACAAAAGACCTTTGATCCGCGCAAAGAGTGGGGGAAAGCATAATGGCTAACGTCACCGTCACCTTTACCATTACCGAGTTTTGTCTGTACACCGGTGTGTCAGAAGAAGAGCTACATGAGATTGTCGGCTTAGGGGTGATAGAACCTCATGAAGACGAGACTTTTGACGATCATGCGCTGACCGTCATGCGTCGCGCGATACGCCTGCGTCAGGAGCTGGAACTTGACTGGCCGGGAATTGCCGTTGCGCTGACATTGCTGGAAGATAACGCTCAACTGCGGCAGGAAAACCGCCTGCTGCGCCAGCGATTGTCTCGCTTTATCAGCCATCCTTAATGTGTCAAGGCCAGCATGATGCTGGCCCTTTTATTATCCGCAACCCGCTCTTAATGACATTGCGCAGCAGATGGCATACAGTCAGCGATAAGAATTATCTCAAACAATAAGACGTTGAGCCATGCAGCTTAAGCCCCTCACAAAAGGTCGTTTTCACAATATCTGGCAGCAAGATGATGCCTTAATTGAGAAGATATTCCAGGAGTTGCTCTCTGAAACACAGATTATCCAGGAAGATGACTATCTTTACCGCCAGGGACAGGTAGTCGATCGACTAATCATGGTGCAGTCAGGGAGAATTTCTCTGCGTTATAGCGCGGAGAATGGTCGCCGTTTTCAACTGGGTGCAATGGAATGTGATGAGCAACTGTTTGGCGAAATGGAGTTTTTTACCGGGTATCGTTGCCAGCTTGATATCGTATCCGAAGAACCGCTGACCGTGGCGGTATGCAGCTGTGACCGTCTGGAGGAAGCGCTGAACCAGCACCCCAGACTGGCGATATTTTTCGCCAGCGCAATGGCCGTTGATTATCAGGATATGCTGGAAATCTTCCTGCACCGGATGCTCTACCCTATCGTACATAACGTAGCGTATGACCTGTATCGCCAGCATCAGGACAAGCAGCCAATGGATGGTTTTCATAAAAAATACCAGGAAGCTGAGCGATTCGGCACCACCGACCGGGTCTATCGGCGGGCGGTGAAAGCGCTGACGGATGCCGGGCTGGTAACGCGCACGAAGCAAGGACTGGAAATTAAGGATCTGGATGGGCTGCGTAAATTTCTCGGCAATGACATCATTGACTGACACACCAACCCTGGCAAACGGAGCATTGGTGTGTCATTTCAGCGCAATCAGAACTTATAGGTGAGGTTGAAATAGTGACCCAGCCCGGTGGTACGCCCTGCTCCACCGTGGTTTTCCATCAATGCCATGTTGCGGAAATATTTTAAGCCATAACCTACTGCATAATGCTCTGAATGCCAGTAGATGCCGTTATACCATTCAATCGCGTTATTGCTATATAACGGCTGGTTAGCAATCTTGTTCGCGGCGAACTGGTAGTCAAAGTAACCCTGATAGTTCAAATAACTGCCGTTGGCGAACGTGTAGAACGGCGTCGACCAGTTGGTCGAGAACATGTAACCATCCCACTTGCCTTCGTTATCCGCACCGTAATTTTCACGTACATAGTGCGCATAAATGTTCATTCCCACCAGACCAAACCACGGCACTTTAACATCCGTGCCGAGACCAACGTAATGCTCAAATAATTCCCGGTCACCAATGTTATTTACCGTTGCGATATAGAATTCGTTAAATGGCCCTACGGATAAATCTTTATTAAAAATGGCGTCGAGGGAAAAACGTGGAGATATCTTGGCAAAGAAGTTATCTCCCCCGTGACGATCGTCCTGCTCGCGATCCAAAATATCAAAGAAATCCACATAGCCATACAGATCGATAATCCCGGATCGTGCGCCAAATTCCAGCTCAAGATAGGTGTCATTACGAATACCATAAGGCACTTTCGCATCCACACTTTGCATTAAGTTCATCTGCATCCAGTTAAAATCATTTTTGCGGATGTTGCCATCAGCATAATCAGCCGCAAGCGCTTGCGTACAGCACATCGCAATTACCGCACCCAGAACTGTTTTTTTCATCATTGATTTATTTTTCTTCAGCATTTTCAATTCCTTTGAGCAAGGTTGAGTGTCGCCCCACCAGATAAATGGCGTGACGGCGGGCTATCTAATTAAAGAGGTAAGCGTTATTACTGTGTTTAATTACGTTTGAGTTTTAATGTACCCATCAACATAATAAAGATAATTAAATACAACACCGGTATTGCGTACATAATTTTCTGCAACCCCATAGTTTTTTCCATTAGCGCACTGATCGCCGGACTAAACATGGCGCCAGCACTACCGCTAATTAAAATATAAGAAACGTTCTGGCTACTCGCGCGCTTCACGAAAGAAACCCCGTAGGCAATAAAGGAGTTATACAGCGCTGCACAGACAAACCCGTAACTATAGGCCAGATAATCAAGCCCGGAGATATTTTCCTTCGTGACAATGATGGTGGTAATAACGCAAGCTAACAAAATAATGCTAAGCAAGAAATAATGTATCTTTACGCGGGAAACAATAACGGTTGAGACTAACGCGCCGACCAGCGCAGCACCCCAGTATTGCGTAATAATATTACCTGCTTCTTCGAAGGGAATACCAAATTTGTTCTTCACAAATAATGGTGCCCAGGTCAGGAAGGTATACAGCGCCAACATACCTAAGAACAGGCCAATGCCTCCGCTGATAATCCCTGGATTCCACTCGGATTTCACCGGGTCTGCGCTATCCGCTGCAGGAGCCGTTTCACAGGCGGTAAAGCGGGTGAGAGCCACAACGCCCAACGTGAGTAAGGCCACTATGCCTACGCTCAGATAGCTGTAACTCCACGACATATTGTGCGTCAGGGCGAAGGTGGTAATCAGCGGGAAAACTACGCCCGCGACGTTAAAGGTGGCGTCCTGCACCACCAGCATCGTACTTTGAATGCGATCCTGCCAAACCGAAACCACGATCGTTCCCGCCACGCACAGACCAATCCCGCCGCAGAAACCCACCAGGGTCATGGCGACCATCACCGGCCATAAGCCAGGGCTTAAGTGCATTGCCAGAGCGCAGAGGAACACTATCGAATAGATAATGAGCGTCATACGCTTAACGCCGATTTTCTCAATCAGGAAAAAGGCGGCGATGGTCCCGGCTAACGCCCCACCGTTAAGCAACGAAAATATCGAGGCGACGGTATTCACATCGGCACTGTAGCGTACTGCAATCGGTTCAATCAGCATACCAAACTGACTGGCAAATCCTGCCATAATAAAATTTGCCAGAAAACTAATCAGCGTAAGTGCTATTTTATTCTTCATATAATGCCATCTCTGATTGGTTCATTTAAATGCTGATGCTAAGCCGTAACAGCTGTATTTAGCGCCAGCTCTATCATATTTTTAAAGGTTAACTGCCGTTCTTCCGCCGTTGTTTCTTCTCCTGTCAGGCAATGATCGGATACGGTTAATATAGCCAACGCTTCAATATTAAACTGATGCGCTAAAGCGTATAACCCTGCCACTTCCATATCCACACCCAGCACACCAAACTTTTCCAGTGCAGGTATTAAATTTTCGTCAGGATCGTAATAAAGATCGCCACTGAAGACATTGCCGACTTTAACGTCAATACCGGCCTTCTGCGCCAATGCCCACGCCTGCTGCAATAATGGGAAATGGGCAGATGTCGCCATCGTGTAGCCCGCGCTACGTTTTAAATTTGTGACGGAATCCGTTCCGGCGGCGATGGCAAGAATAATATCTCGCATTTTGACATGATGTTGTGTTGCCCCCAGACTGCCGACACGAATAATTCGCTGTACACCGAAGTCATGTACCAGTTCATGAGCATAAAGCGTCATTGACGGAATACCCATGCCATGTCCCATCACCGAAACAGGTTGCCCAAAATAAAGACCGGTATAGCCCAGCATATTGCGTACATTGGTGACTTCGCGGTAATCCATTAGATAATTTTCGGCAATAAACTTAGCGCGAAGCGGATCGCCCGGCATAATAACGGTTGGCGCAAAATCACCCGCTTTGGCATTAATATGTGCAGTCATAACAATTCCTGAATTATGGGTATTGAAGATATGCAGGGATTGTAACCAGCGGATTGCAGAGGATTGAGGACAAAAGTCCTGCTCAGAGGATCGGCCTCTCATTTCTGAGAGTTAGTGTTGCGGGCTTGTGGCCCAGCGGAAAACTGCGCTCCCGGCAGAGTCGCTCGGATGTATCGCAAAACAAGTCTCTGCGAAAGGTAAAAGTCGAAGTGTCGATCTCGTTTTGTATCAATGTTAAACTCGCACACTTTCTATTAAACCTTTCTTAATTATGATAAAGCTACTTTCACGCTACATTTCCGTAGGGATTGTAAACACGGCATTACATTGGGCGGTGTTCGGCATCATGGTATACATCATGAAAAATGACCAGGCCGTGAGCAACGTGGTGGCGTTTTTGATAGCTGTGACATTTTCATTTTTTGCAAACGCAAAATTTACATTTAGCGCAAAAGCCACCGGCCGAGGGTATGTGCTATTTGTTGGATTTATGGGACTACTAAGCTTTATCTCTGGTCAGGTATCTGATCACTACAACATTTCCCCTCTCATAACGTTGATAGAGTTCTCCTCCATCAGCTTGGTATGCGGCTTCTTATACTCCAGGTTCATTGTTTTTAGGGATCCGAAATGAAAATTTCTCTGATTGTGCCGGTGTTCAATGAAGAAGATACAATACCTATTTTCTACAACACGGTGCGTGGACATGAAGAACTAAAAAAATATGATGTTGAAATTGTGTTTATCAACGACGGTAGCAAAGACGCTACAGAATCAATCATTAATGCTCTCGCCGTATCTGATAAGCTCGTCGTCCCCATATCATTTACGCGCAACTTTGGAAAAGAACCAGCAATCTTTGCCGGCCTTGAGCGTTCCTCTGGTGAAGCAGTTATTCCGATCGATGTTGACCTACAGGATCCAATCGAAATAATTCCATTGATGGTCGATAAGTGGCTTGCGGGTGCAGATATTGTGCTGGCAAAGCGCGCAGACCGCTCCACGGATGGAAAACTGAAGCGCAAAACCGCTGAATGGTTCTATAAATTACACAATAAAATAAGCGATCCAAAGATCGAAGAAAATGTTGGTGACTTTAGACTTATGTCCCGCGATGTAGTTGATAACATCAAACTCATGCCGGAACGTAATCTCTTTATGAAAGGTGTGCTTAGCTGGGTAGGTGGCAATACTGATGTTGTTGAGTACACACGCGCAGGACGCATTGCTGGTAAATCAAAATTTAATGGCTGGAAATTGTGGAATCTTGCTCTGGAGGGTATTACCAGTTTTTCAACGTTCCCATTGCGAATATGGACCTACATTGGTTTTTTTGTAGCCGCTGTATCCTTTTTGTTCGGTGCATGGATGATTATAGACAAGATTTTTTGGGGAAATCCGGTCGCGGGATATCCATCTATTATTGTTTCAATCCTTTTCCTTGGTGGGATTCAGTTAATTGGTATCGGTGTGCTTGGTGAGTACATAGGTAGAATCTACATCGAAACCAAACAACGGCCACGTTATATAGTTAAAAAACAAGATGGGATTTAAAATGTTCTCCAGATACGATAAAAAAGCATTGTTTATTTACTCAGGATTAGCCCTGTTGTTTATTTACCCGTTAATCCAGGCAGGCATATATTACAGAGATGATTTAGACAGGTCTATAACTGGATATTACGGCTGGCGTGGTTTAGGTCGACCTTTTGCAGATATTTTAACCAGATTTTTTTCTGCCAGTGGGCACTATAACCTGGACCTATTTCCTTATACCATGCTCGCATCGTGTATTTTCTTAGGCGCATCTGCGCTTGCGCTCAGTAAACACCTGATTAAATCAGATATTCCGAACGCAAACATGGTTGCCGCACTTTTAATATTCAACCCATTCATTTTGCAAAATATTGCGTACAGATATGATAGTCTCGGAATGTCGATTGCCTTTTTCCTTGCGGTGGTTGCATATACTTATAAAAATAAAAATCTGACGATAGAGGTTGCGACAAAATTAATCGCTGGCGTATTATCTTTAACTTTATATCAACCATGTGCCAATATTTTTATTGGTTTGCTTGCAATTGATGTAATCATCATCGCAACAAAAAAAGATGTAAAGGTCAAGGAATCAATAATTTTCTTATTCAAAAAAACAATTTTATTCGTATTATTTTTTCTTATCTATATGCTTTTTTTCTCGCCTAAAAATAACTCTCGAGCAGAATTAATACATCTAGACCAAGGGGGATTAGAGCATCTGGCCAAAACATTAATTGCCTTAAAAGAAATGGTTCTTTCTTATCTATATCATCCGGTTTACATTTACTTCGCAATCCCAATACTTATAAGTTGCGTGTTTATGCTCATTGCTTACCGTAATAATATAAAGCAAATAGCATCATTTATTTTGTACGGAGCTGTATCCTTTTTAATATTCATTATTTCACTTATGGGGCCAACATTATTACTTCAGGACGCACCAGTACTTCCCCGTACTTTAGTCTCATTTTCAGTTATATTGGTTATAATTGCTATCCCGATTATGCGTTTCGCTCCTCGTTTTAAATACGCTGCACTGATCCCAGTCATTGCTTCGCTTGCTTTTAGTGCTCAACTAAGCAACGCTATGAAGTCACAACAAGAATATGAAGATTTTGTTTTTAGCATGATTGCGCAAGACATTGCCACTCATAAAGACATCGTATCCATTGGTACTGTAGGCCAATTGAATAAAAATGAAAGAGCAAGGTTATTAATAGATAACAAACCACTTATAGGCTATTTCGTTTTTCCAGCCACTAAATTTTTAGCGTCATATCAATTGATCAACAAAGGGTTCACACAAACCCTTCATGGTTATGGGGATGAGCAAAAAAATAAAAATATATTATCTGAAATGATAAAAAAAGGTATTAAACCGGTCTCATCAAATGAGTATTATACATTATTCATTTCGGACAATAACGCCATCGTGTCTTTAGGGAAATATAATAATTAATTATTTCCAGCCCTCGCACTTAATGCTGAGGGCTTTATTTTCGAAGAGTCAGCACCAATCATATCCAGCGAAAAAGAAGTTACCCAGAGCTCGCCAGGGCTGAAGTGGTGAGTCTGATAGTTGCCGGTAATTCCATTCCCTTGCCAATTTCAGGCAACGTAACAGAACTAACTCTCACAGCAACAGGTTTCAAATTTTCCTTATAAGCAAGAATGGGTCCATCAGCCAGCTATGCCATGGAAGAGTAACCCTCTTTTTCTGGCAACCCACATCCAGCATGGTGAACCTTACAATGTCAGCAAAGCGTTGCTGAGTATTGCCATACTCACGGCTTGTCGTTAAGGGGAAGCTCTAGCCATGAAATGGTCTGAACTTAACTTTAAAATGCTGTCTGGACTATTCTGCAGAAAAAATGAAAGCCAGTCAGATGCACCGTGTACCACTGTCAAAACAGGCAATGGCGATAATTGAAAATATGCGGGGCCTGAATAAAGAGCTCGTTTTCCCTTCTCCACGTAAACAGATCGTTTTATCAGATATGGTACTGACAGCTTTTCTTCGCAGAGTCAAAGCTAAAAGCGATGTTCCAGGCCGGGTTGCAACAGCACATGGATTTGTTCGAGTTTTCGTGATTGGTGCAGTGAGCACGGATACCGGTTTTTATTTTACGTGGTGAGATGTCATTCATGACCCGTTGTCCATTTGACGTATAAGGAGCTATTGAAAGTCATTGTTTATGCGGCTTCGCTTTCTGCATATTCGAGACTCTGCAGATACTGTAGCGCCACAGGGTCAGCAATATATTCAACCAGCCCGTGGTGACGCTCCACCTCATCGATAATTCTGCTGAGCTCGACCCGGAAGAACTCCTTACGCAGGTTGATGCGGTTAATCCGGTAGCTTTCCAGATGGTCATGCAGTGTCTTTTCAAGCGCAGGAGCGTCATCGCAGGAAATCATGGCGTGGACGTCAAAATCAAACGGCACGGCTGCGCCACTTAACTCTTTCACGCGCTCCATAGGCTCCAGCCGTCGGGTCATACCAATTTTAAAAACGTTTTCACCGAAGGAGCCGATATTCGAAATCACATACACATGGCCCAGCTTCGTGAGCTGGGCCATGGATTTGGCGCGCTCATACTGCTGATGCACGTCCTGGATTTTTTGCTCCAGCTCCAGACGCTGTCGTTCCAGCTCTTCCCGGTGAGCACCTTCAGCAGCGAGCAGAGCCTCCCCCAGTAAGCGCTGCTGCTCAGCAAGGCGTTGCTCCTCCTCTTCCGCTTCGCGCTGCTGCTTCTCCAGTTCGTCCTGACGCTGTTTTTCTTCCCGCATCTGACGCTTGAGCTCTGCCTGATATTCTTTTTCTTCCTGCGCTTTTTCCAACAGGGCCACCTTATCCAGAAACTGCTGTTTTACGCTTTCCCAGTCGGCATTATCTTCAAGTTCCAGAAAGGTGATTTTCTCGCTTATAGCAGCATAAGCGTCTCTCTCTTTTCTGAGCTGGTCGTACTTGCTTTGCCAGTTATTCACCGTAGTGCCGGAAAGCAGTGTTTTGACTTTGAATTTATACGCGGAGTCCACAATACGCTGCAGTGCCCGGGAGGCTTTATTTCTGGCATTGTGAAAGTCATCCCACTGACCGGAAAGCTGTTTCTTTTCCTGATACAGGCCGCGAGCTACTTCAGTACTGACGGTTTCGTCAAAGGCTTTCTCTTTCTGTGCCAGGTCCGACGCGGCCTGTTTCGGCTATCCGATCATCGGCATCCAGGAACACCACCCATTCGCCACTGTGAATCGCCAGTGCGGCGTTACGCGCGGCATACAACCCCTGATTTTCCTGATGGATAAGGACCAGTCGCTCATCGGTGATAGCGCTGAGAATATCCTGAGCACGTTTGAGCAACTACATCTGAATAAAGGCGAGGTGTTTGAGCGCGGTGTGATAAATGTGTTCAAAGGCTTATCGTGGGATTTTAAGACCAATAGCCCATGTAAATTTGGGAAGAAGATCATCGTGACGGGGCTGGTCAAATTTGACCGGTGAGGATTTGGGCTTAACTGGGGCCGGCAGTGCGCTCGGTTAGCTGATCTTGAGCGGATGCTGATGCTTATGGATGGTCAGCCTGTCCCCGACAATCGCGCTGACGTTACCCGTCGGCTGAGCGACCATATCCATGAAAACCAGCACAGCAACCGTTACGAAGACGAGATGTTTTCAATCAAATACTTTCAGAAGGGGACGGCTCATATTACGTTCAGACGAGCAGAACTGGTTGATAAGCTGAACGACATTATCGCCCGGCACTATCCGGGAGCTCTGGCGGCAAGATGAAAGGGGTGTGACCTGTCCAATGCCTGCTCAACTGAGCCAGCGCAAGCCAGACGGTAATGGCATACTGGATGGCATACTGGAAACTGGCAGAAAAGAAAAAACCCAAGTCGCATAACGACTTGGGTTTCGTATTTGGCGGAAGCGTAGAGATTCGAACTCTAGAACCCTTTCGGGTCGCCGGTTTTCAAGACCGGTGCCTTCAACCGCTCGGCCACGCTTCCAATGAGGCGCACTATAAACATCCCGAACGGACCTGTAAAGCATCAATGCGTTCGTTTGCCTGAAAAACAGCCAAAATATTGTTAATCGACTGAAATAACAACAGATTGACCGTTTATTCAGCACAAATACTGGCTACAGCGCTTAATGTTTTTTGATGAACATATCTTTGGTGTAGTAATTTCCCCGGTTATCTGGCGCAAATCCTCCCACCCACGGCTTCACAAGATGCGTGCGGACATAGTGGTAAACCGGAATCGCTGGTACATCCTCTCCTAAAAGGTCTTCAGCCTGCTGGTAGTATTTGCCTCGCTCCTCCAGCGAAGTTGCTTTCGCCGCCTTGCGCATCGCGTCATCAAAAGCGGGATTGCTGTACCTGGTGGTATTCTCGCTATCGCCGGTACGGAAAATATTGAGGAAACTTGAGGCATCATCATAATCGGCGATCCATGCGTAGCGCACGACGTCAAAATTACCGGTGTGCATGGTATCCAGCATGGTTTTCCATTCCTGATTTTGCAGCTTCGCCTCTACGCCGAGGTTTTTCTTCCACATTGACGATGCGGCAATGGCAATACGCTGGTGCGTTTCGAAGGTGTTATAGAGCAGATTTAGGCTAAGCGGATGCTCAGGGCCATAACCGGCTTCAGCCAGCAGTTTCTTAGCCTCGGTAATGCGTTTTTCGAGCGGCCACGCCGCATATTCCGGCGCATGCAGTTGCACTCCCCCTATTTCCGGCTGGCTGATAACCCACGCCGCGCGTTGTCCCTGCCCCATCACCTTTTGTGCGATGATGTCTTTATCTAACGCCATATTCAGCGCCCGGCGCACGCGCGGGTCATTAAACGGCGCTCGAGTCGTATTGAACTGATAGTAATAGGTTGAAAGCTGAGGTGAGACATGGAGTTCATCGCCCATCGTCTTTTTCAACTGCGCGAACTGATTGACCGGGACGCTATACACAATGTCGATTTCGCCGGCCTTATAGCGGTTAACGTCTGCGGACTCTGAACTGATGGGCAAATAAGTGACCTTATCAATGACGGTGTGCCGATCGTCCCAATAATGCGGGTTACGCACGGCAACGATGCGCTCATTGACTACCCACTGCGATAACTTGTACGCCCCGCTGCAGACAAAATGTTCTGGCCGGGTCCACTTATCACCAAAGCGGCCGATCAGCACTTTATCCAGCGGAACCAGTGACGGGTGCGCCAGCATCGCCAGAAACGCCGCCGTTGGTTGCGTCAGGGTAATTTCCAGCGTGCTATCATCCAGGGCTTTGACCCCGATAGAGGCGGGATCTTTTTTCCCTTGGGCAATATCGAGGGCGTTTGCTACGTGCATATTGCCCAGATACGAGGAATAAGGTGAAGCTGTTTGCGGTGAGACCAGACGCTGCCAGCTCCAGACGACATCCTGTGCGGTAATGGCAGACCCATCTGACCAGGTTATGCCCGGACGTAAATGAAAGGTCCAGACGGTGTTGTCTTTGTTCTCCCAGGACGCGGCCAGCCGGGGTTCGATAGACCCATCCGACTTAACCGCCACCAGTCCGTCGAACATATCGCTGATTAAATTAAATTCAACGTTGCTTTCGACTTTATGCGGATCCAGCGACGCTGGCTCACTGCCATTGTTTCTGACCAGTTCCTGTTTTTCTGCAAGAATTGTTCCTGCGGGAACATTTGCCGCCATCGCCGCGCCGTTGATAGACATCAAACAGACAGTCAACAGCGTAAACGTCAATATCTTCGATTTATGTTGAATCATTCCCTTTACCTTATTGCTCTGTTTTATGTAGACACCGCTGTCACTGTCAGAGAGAAACAGGAATAACGCAATATTTTTCAGTTACCTGGCAGATATCTAACAGGCATTTTTACACATATAGTGCTAACATCTGATTCGGGAGCTTTTGTTGAAATAATATGCTTAAGCCTGGCGGGTTAAAATGCGTAAAGATGGGTAAAACCGCTGTGTCATTCCCCTTGATTTCATTATCCTCCATCATTAATTACATCTGTCATAAGAGAGTGACTCATGGATCGTATTATTAGTTCTTCACGCGATCGTACATCGCTACTCAGCACGCATAAGGTGCTGCGCAATACCTATTTCCTGCTCAGCCTGACGCTGGCGTTTTCGGCGCTCACTGCGACTGCCAGTACCGTACTGATGTTGCCCTCTCCGGGGCTTATCCTGACGCTGGTGGGTATGTATGGTCTGATGTTCCTGACCTATAAAACGGCGGATAAACCGGTTGGTATTCTGTCAGCTTTCGCTTTCACCGGCTTCCTGGGCTACATTCTGGGACCGATCCTGAACACATACCTGTCTGCGGGCATGGGTGATGTTATCGCCATGGCTTTGGGCGGTACGGCGCTGGTCTTCTTCAGTTGCTCAGCCTACGTGCTGACCACGCGGAAAGACATGTCCTTCCTCGGCGGTATGCTGATGGCAGGGATCGTGGTGGTGCTGATTGGTATGGTTGCGAATATCTTCCTGCAGTTGCCGGCTTTACATCTGGCGATCAGCGCGGTGTTTATTCTGATTTCTTCAGGCGCAATCCTGTTTGAAACCAGTAATATCATCCGTGGCGGTGAAACCAACTACATCCGTGCCACCGTCAGCCTGTACGTTTCGCTGTACAACATCTTCGTCAGCCTGCTGAGCATTCTGGGCTTCGCCAGCCGCGATTAAGCAGCATCACTGATACGAAAAAAGAGAATGCCAATGGCATTCTCTTTTTTTATACCTTATTGACCCCGGCAGATATAGGTAGGATAGCGCCGGTCCTGAATAAGCCACACAGCAGGTGAAAGTTCAGAGATCGTCAGGTAGTAGCGTGAGGTCGGATAGGCGAAACTCCCCCATTGGGCATTCGGCGTACTGTCATTGTGGCGAAGCCAGGTTTTGGTGTAGGTCAATACAATGACGTTGTCATCGTCCCGCTGCTCCCACGTAAAGTCTACATCCCTGTCAACGATAAAATTTTGCCCGCCAGCTCTTGCCGCACCTTTATAGGTGGTCAACCCTGTACCGTCCCGATGAAAATAGAACTGAGCAAGGGCATTTACCTTCACTTCACTTGCTTTTCCCTCATTGCGCGTAAAGTTAAACTCAGTGCTGCAGGCCAGCACATCACTTTTTCCCGTCGCGCCGCAATAGTAAAACAGCGCCAGCGCGCCGCCGACCAGGGCTCCGCCCAGTCCAAAAAGAAGCCTTATTTTCATTTTCCAGCCCCGTTTTTATAGCGAATGGTCTTGCACAGACGGCTTTTATTGACCGGGCAGGCCCCGATAAACAGTTCATCAGCAGTTGCAAGCGAAAAACGGGCGCTGAAAAAATAAATAGCATACTCCTCGCGCTCGCAAGCCACGTCATTGGCCTCCAGTCGCTCAGCTAATTTTGATAGCACTAACGGCCGTCCATGATCTTCGATAACCCAAATACTACAACGCGCGATTTTTTCCTGGACCGGCTTTAATTTCGCCGGAACAGTTATCTCCTGCGGGCGGCTAATGTAAAAGATCGCTCCCAACGGCACGGCAATCAATGCCCCTATTCTGAACCACTTTTTCAGGGATACTCGCCGGGGCAGAACGTCTTGTTGCGCTGAGGGGGGTTGCGGATCAACGGCTTGAATTTTCTCTCCAGGCTGAAAAATCACATCAGCATCAAAACGGAAACCATAGCGCGGGACAGTGACGATCAATTCGTGCCCCTCTCCCAGAGACTGGAAGCTTTTACGCAGTTCGCTTACCGCTTTATTGAGATTATTTCCTGATGGCGTAAAGCCAAATTCTTCCCACACGCGAGCGATCAATTCCTCCCGGCTTAAGTCGCGTCCTCGGTGTTTAATGAATTCCTGTAAAAGACGAACGGCTGGCGCCGAAAGTGTTAATACAGACTCGGGTTGTCCAACAAGACTTATTGCATGTGCTTCAGGATCAAATAACAACGAATTATTGCATATAAAAAACATCTTTTATTCTCGGCTGTTACCGCATGCTTTTTATTCCCTGGTACGTCGATATGAAAACCGCCCCCTGACCTGCTTATTTTTTCATCAGAAGGAATTTTCCTCCCATCCTTGGCCGCGGTATTTTCGCTTAACTATACAACCTTAAAGCCAGAAAAGCAGGATAAAAAACTGTATATAACGAGTTAACTAATACAAATTTTCACAAATCGCTGTTCTGGTTAAAGTTTCCCTGCCCTGAAGCGATACGAAAGCAGACGGTGTCCTGGTGTTAACGCGCCGCCTTTAAACTCAGAGCAGGCAGACTGATTGTGAAACAGAAAAAAAGAGTGAGCATGACAACCGCCTTTTATGTCGCCGCGCTGTCATTGCCATTTTTCTCAGAAATGACAATGGCCAATATGAGCGTGTATCCCATGGAGCTGAATGTAGACAGATCCGGTGCGGCGCAAATTAAGGTGGCTTCAAAAACGGATGATATTCAGTTCATTCGGGTGAGGCAAAAGAAAATTCTTAATCCCGGAACAGCCCAGGAAAAAGAAATTGACGTCGCTTCGTGGAAAGAAGGTGGCGTGGTGGTTACGCCCGAGAAATTTGCTCTGGCTGCAGGAGCGATGCGCGTTGTTCGTCTGGTATCGCTTATACCTCCGAAAAAAGAGACCACCTGGCGTGTCTATTTTGAAGGGGTAAAACAACCTGACAGCATTATTCCGGGCAAGGCAGAAACCCCTGCAGCAATGGCGACATTAGGTGTCAATGTGATCTGGGGCGCACTGGTCCACATTGCTCCAGAAGAAAACGTAATTTCACTGTCGATTGACCCTCGCCGGGGAACGTTAAAAAACAACGGCACATTGCGTGTGCCGCTCAGAGAGATTGGTATTTGTGATGCTGTTTCATCGTGTAAATGGATAAAAGAAGACGCGACGATTTATCCGGACACTGAACGGAAATTAAAAACGCTCACTATGAAACAGGGTCAGAAATATAAGTTCCGCTACTTCAACTGGGTGAATAAAACCGCTGAAGAAGCTGATTTACCCGTCGTGCAATAACATGACGGCACAGTAAAAACCCACGTAGTTTGTTTAAAGAGCCAAGGTGCTCATTTGTAAATATGGAGATATCAATGCGTAACTATATTAAACCTCTGATGATTGTTGCCGCGATGGCCTCGTCCTTTAGCGCGCTGGCGATTCAAAAAGATATTACCGTCAACGCCAGCGTTGACTCACAGTTGGATATGACTCAGGCCGATAACACGCCACTGCCGGCCAGCATCGACATGCAGTACCTGCCAGGCCGTGGGCTGGAAAGCTACCGCCTGAACACCAAGGTGTGGTCTAACTCCGCCACCAGCAATGTCAAAGTGCGCCTCGTTAGCGCAGCTAAGCTCACCAATATGGATGGCGACGAGACTGTACCGATGACGGTGATTCTGGGTGATAAAACACTGTCTACCACCGATGCCGAATTTACCGGAACTGAACTGTTCCCAGGCAGCATTGAAAACGGTTCAGCGGTACTGCCACTGACCATTTCTCAGACCACCAAAGGCATTCTGAAAACCGGTCAGTACAGCGGCGTTGTCAGCCTGATGCTGACGCAGGCGACGACCACGGAAGGCGGTGCGTAACACCACAGTACATAAGGGATAACGTCAGAGGGTGCCCACCCTCTGACGTCAGGATGATGTCGAGGCTTGGTCATGGCGTTTCACAGAAATACTCTCCTCTTAGTTGCTTTATTACCCGCATCCATCCAACTCGCCTGCGCCGAGATGGCCGTCCCGGCAGGTTTCGAAGATCTGGCAAAAACGCAGCGCCTGTGGATAGAGGTTAACCTCTATGGCGAATCGCTTGGCCTTTTTGAAACGGATATCACACTTGAATCGGTCAGTTTTGTCGCACCCGAAACCGTGGTCGCGGCTATCAAACGTCAGTTTAATGACGCTCCTGCCCTCGTTGCCACCGTGTCTGCAGCTCTCGCCGTTCCACTTGCCCGTAACGGCAACCTGGCGTGCAGCAGCAATGGCTCCGCAACGGGATGTGATTACATTGATACCCATCGTGCGGCCATTATCTATGATGAGAATAACGCGCGCATTAGTCTGTTTTTGGACAAGAAATTTCTGCCTAAACAGACCACAGAAAACCAGTGGTATCAGCCTACGCAGGGCACTGAGAATGCGTTGATCCATCAACAGAATATCAATTTTGTTGCCGACAGGGATTACCAGTCAGCCACCGTTCAGGGCAATGGCGCGCTGGCCATGACGCAGGACGGCTACTTTAATCTCGACTGGACCTGGCTGGGGCAGCGTTCAAGGCACCAGCAGCAACAAGAAATAACCGTCAACAATGCCTGGTTTCGCCAGGATATCTGGCGTCAGTACTATATTCAGTTAGGCGAGATGGATACCCGCGATCTGTTCAGTAATGCTGGTGGGAATATCAACCTCAGCCAACTGCCGCTGGGCAAAATTCGCGGCCTGCGCACAGGCTCGACAAGGGCATGGATCAATCCGGTTCAGCAGTCAAAGGGTACCCCCATCACCGTGCTGCTTTCCCATGATGCGCGTATTGACGCCCGCCGGGGCAATCAGCTGCTGGCCAGTTTTTATCTCAATGCCGGGGCTCAGACCCTGGACACGCGATCGTTCCCCGATGGGAGCTATACCGTGACGCTGTCCGTCTATGAAAATAACCGGCTGACACGTACCGAGCAGATACCGTTTACCCGCACCGGTATTACGCCGTTTGACCGCGTCGAGTGGTTCCTGCAGGCGGGCGAAACCGACAATAACAATCAAAACGATGAACGTAGCGCGGTCGCGCAGGCGGGTGTCCGCCTGCCTGTCACTCCAACGCTGGCACTCACCAGTGGCACAGCGATAAAGAAAAACCAACATTTTCTGGAAAATGCACTCGACTGGAGTCGTGGTTTCAATGCGGGTCCGATCGATGGCGTACTCTCGACCCGGTTTAGCTACCTTTACGGCAGCGAAGGACAACGCGGCAATATTCAGCAAATCAGCTATAACGACGGCTTTTCACTGAGCTTCTATCGCAACGCGTTATCAGCGGAAAACTGCAATACCCGAAGCGCGGGATATGACGCCGTAAATGGCTGTTATCGAAGCCTGTCGGTGATGTTCTCCGTCCCTGTCGGCACCTGGTACGCCAGCCTGGGATATTCGGATAACCGCAACGAAGGACGGTACGTTTCTCGTCGGGAACTCCCGGACAGTGACGATCGCCACGATGCAGGCTTGCCCTGGGAGTCGGTTTATATGACCCGCTCACGCACGCGGGCCTGGCAGGGTGGCTTGAGTACGGCTTTCAGCACGCGTGGTCTGAACATCAACAGCAGCATTAACCTTTTCATGCGTAACGATGACTCACGCGAAGGCAGGGATAAAGGCGGCTACCTGAGCGTGAGCCTGTCAATGGCGCATAACCGTCAGGGCAATGCGACAAGCTATACCTCTCTGGGCGCGACATGGCAGCACCAGCAGCATGATAAAAACCAGCTGAGCTATAACGTGGCGCACAACTGGTATGCCGACGCACGTGGTGAAAATGAGTATGGACTGAGCGCATCAGGTATTAACAGCGATTCACTCAATACCTCTGCCTACACGCGCCAGGGCGGACGATATGGCAACGGGAGCCTGACAGTCAGCGATGCCTGGGATCGTCAGGATCGGCGCCATACCCTGAGCAGCAGCGGCAATTACAACTCCACGCTTGCGCTGTCGCGCTCTGGTCTGTGGCTGGGCCGCTGGAGCGACGGACGTCCTGCTTCAGCCATCGCGGTTAACGTTGCCACACCGGAAGATTCCCAGGATCCGAGTATTGCCGTGTCGCTGGATAACGGCGGCAGTGCAGACATTCCAGGCAATAGCCGCGCCCTCTTCGCCGTGCCGGGCTATCAGCAGACTACGTTGACGATTAACGAATCGCTGGATGTCTCGCGGGGTGCCAGCAGTGAAATCACACAAGGTTCAGGCAGCAGAACGCTGTTTATGGTGCCAGGCAAACTGCTCCGCCGGGACGTGCAAACCACGGCAAGCTACACCTGGCTCGGCCAGTTAACTGACGAGCAACATTTGCCGTTTATCGGCGGCGTGCCACTGAACGTTAACGGCTGGAGCGACCTTGGCAACGGCGGGTTTAGCGCTCAAAGCGACGCTCTGCTGCATAACCTCTACCTGGTGCGTCAGCAGCAGTTTTATCAGTGCGAGCTGAATGTAAAGACTATGCGCGACGTCGTGCGTTACGTCGGGTCGATCCCTTGCCGGGAATTAACCTTCTCTGCCCTGCCGAATACTGTCCAGCAACAGGCACAGCTGATGCTCGCCGGACGATCGGTACTAACGGGTCCAACTGCCATGAATGCAGACAACGTCACAAAAGGGAAATGATGTGAACAAGCACTTAATTATTTTACTTTTTTTAAGCCTGTGGGCGGGCCAGACCCAGGCAGCGGCCCCTGCCGGAAGAAACACCAGCGTCGGTATCAGCTTCGATCGCATGGCCCCCCCCGCGCGCTTTGATATCTGGGTTCATGAACCGAGCGGCTATGATACCGCTAATCCGCAAAAGTGGGGACGTAATACTCTGACGTGTCTGTCCCGTACCGACTCTGCAGTGGGCGCCTGCATGACCGCCCCGGTCTGGTTCACGGCGAACCCGGGGACACCTTATGCCATCAATTTACGTTTTACGCATGCCCTTACCAGCAAAACGGTGGATCTTAAGGTTTATGGCGACCACTACATGTTTATCAATAATAAAGTTTTTACCTATGCCAGTTTTGTCACGGGAGGGACAGAGATTGTTGCAAACTGGAACAGAGAACCTTACTTCGATTTCTATATCGTGAAAAGCGAGCTGGAAAAGCTCGCTCTGCCGGGTATCTGGACCGCAACGCTGAAGCAGAACCTGCGTGAATGGGATACTGCCAACTGCGGCGGGAACTTCAACGACGTCAATACCGGATGTCCAGGCTATCGCGCCATTGCTAGCTGGCAGGCCACGATGCGCATTGAGGTTGTCGATCCGGGTAATCAGCAGATTTATCTGCCGGCATTTCCGCACTCAACGCCTGTCGTTAACCTCAACCTGACCAACTTCCCGGGGCGGCCGGGTGGCAGTGAAATCCAGGGTGAAAACACGCTGGATATGTGCCTGTACGACGGCAAAAACAGTACCAGCACCCGCACTTATCTTCGGTTTGAGGACGACGGACTCCCCTCAACGGACCGTGCGGAAGAGGCATTTTCAATCCGGCGACGCGGCGGAAGTCAGACCGATGCGCGGGATCGTCTCGACTATCAGGTTTTCGTCACTAATCCCGTCACGGGCGCAACCGAAACCATCGCCAACGGTAAAACCCTGGTCTGGCAAGGCACCAACGATCCGCAGCATCTGCGTCAGGTCGTCCTGCCCGGCGGACGTGAGAGCGTACTGTGCGTACCTGCCCCTATTGTTCTGAAAACTCCAGCGTTTGCAGCCAGCAGTAAAAACGCCGGGGATTACACCGGCACGCTACGCATCATCTACACACCCAGTACGTTATAAAGAGGCCGCCGTGAATTACGTCATTCTTGATAATAATCGTTTTTATGCCGAAGGGTTGCGCTACGCCCTTCTGCGCCGTAACGCTCACACTCAAGTTGAGAGTGGCGCGTTACAGTGGCACCGTTCGCTGTTGGCCTGCGACACCCTCGTTGTGCGTTGCCGCTTTTCCGTCGCGAGGACGCATCTGGCGCTGGTCGACATTCTGCTTCAACTGGAGGCCAGGCGCTGGGAGGGAACGGTTTATCTGGTGTGCAATGAAAAAGGCTGGGCACTGGCCACGCATTTACGAAAGCGTTTTGCCACGCTGACCTTACATATCATTGATGACAGAATTGCCGTCGTGGATGCGGCGTATCTGCTTGCTAAAGAGCCCCGTCGGGTACGCAGTCTGAATTGCTGCCTGACTGGCATGGAGTTCAATGTTCTCGACAGGCTGGTTAACGGTCAATCGGTAAAACATGTTGCGCAAATGACGCAGATTAGCGAAAAACAGGTTTCGACGTATAAATGCAACGCGCTGAAGAAGCTTAATGCCAACAATCTGCTACAGCTACTTCTGTAGGTCGAGGTTTCTCACGCCGCCCCTTATTTGCTAAACTAAGGGCGGTTTTTACTTTATCGACAGAGCACTATGTTCATTTTTGCAGGCCATGAAATTGAGACCGATAGCGAAGGCTATCTGAAAGACACCACGCAATGGAGCGAGCCGCTGGCGGAGAAAATCGCCGAAAACGAAGGTATCGTTCTCTCCCCCGAACACTGGGAAGTGGTGCGTTTCGTTCGCGAGTTTTATCTGGAGTTTAATACCTCCCCCGCTATCCGCATGCTGGTAAAAGCGATGGCCAACAAGTTTGGCGAAGAAAAAGGCAACAGCCGTTATCTCTATCGCCTGTTTCCGAAAGGCCCAGCTAAGCAGGCAACTAAAATTGCTGGCCTGCCAAAACCGGTGAAATGTATTTAATAGCGGATACTAAATCCCTTTAGCTCGTCGCCAGGGCGGTGCGGTTCGCTGAGAACCCGATCAACCCTGGCGCTGCGCGGTCCCCCGGCTTTCAACCACTTCATCAGTTGTTCCACCCGCTCGCTTTCACCACAGGCGACAACTTCTACGCTGCCGTCATCCATATTCTTCGCATAGCCGGTCAACCCCAGCCGTTGCGCTTCATGCTGGGTGGTGTAGCGAAATCCTACCCCCTGAACCCGGCCATAGACCCAGGCGATGATGCAGACTTTCGACATTGCGGTTCTCCTTATCAACATAAATGAAAGAACAGGTACCGATGGACAGATGACCGGCAATCTCCTGATCTGTCCATAGATTAGCAGGGGATAACTGAATAAGTTGTCGCACCTGTTCAGTGAGATTAAACCGTCGCTCGATAAGCAGAGCTCCCGCCATACCATCATGCAGTAGCGCCAGACGCTGATGATTGACCTCACCATCTGTGCTACTCTACGCGCCATTTTATTTTAATGGTTTCAGGTTGGTACTTTCATCCAACCCGCGTCACTGTTTGTGAGAGGTTGCTCCGCATGACTGAATCTACAATTCCACATTATCCTCGTTTAGTGTTAGCCAAGGGGCGCGAAAAATCATTACTTCGCCGCCATCCGTGGGTATTTTCCGGTGCTGTCGCACGTATGGAAGGTAAAGCCAACCTCGGTGAAACCGTTGATATTGTTGACCACCAGGGGAAATGGTTAGCGCGCGGTGCGTTCTCTCCGGCGTCGCAGATCCGTGCGCGCGTCTGGACCTTCGATAAGTCTGAATCCATCGACATTGCTTTCTTTACCCGTCGTCTGCAGAAGGCGCAGACATGGCGTGACTGGCTGGCGAAAAAGGACGGTCTGGACAGCTACCGTCTGATCGCCGGAGAATCCGACGGCCTGCCAGGTGTCACTATTGACCGCTTCGGCAACTTCCTCGTATTGCAGTTGCTCAGCGCGGGTGCTGAATACCAACGCGCCGCGCTGATTAATGCTCTGCAAATTGTTTTCCCGGACTGCGCTATTTATGACCGTAGCGATGTAGCCGTGCGTAAAAAAGAAGGTATGGCGCTGACCCAAGGGCCCGTCACGGGCGAACTGCCGCCTGCTCTGCTGCCTATCGAAGAGCACGGTATGAAGCTGCTGGTTGATATTCAGCACGGTCACAAAACCGGCTATTACCTCGATCAACGCGATAGCCGCCTGGCGACGCGTCGTTATGTGGAAAACCAGCGTGTCCTGAACTGTTTCTCCTATACCGGCGGCTTTGCGGTCTCAGCATTAATGGGCGGATGCCGTCAGGTGGTCAGCGTCGACACCTCTCAGGAAGCACTCGATATTGCCCGCCAGAACGTGGAACTGAACAAGCTGGATCTGAGTAAAGCCGAGTTCGTGCGAGATGATGTGTTCAAACTGCTGCGCGCCTATCGCGATCGCGGTGAGAAATTTGATGTCATCGTGATGGATCCGCCGAAATTTGTCGAGAATAAAAGCCAGTTGATGGGCGCCTGCCGCGGTTATAAGGACATCAATATGCTGGCTATTCAGTTGCTGAACCCAGGCGGCGTACTGCTGACATTTTCCTGCTCCGGGCTGATGACGACCGATTTATTTCAGAAAATCATCGCTGATGCCGCAATAGATGCTGGTCGTGATGTACAATTTATAGAGCAGTTCCGTCAGGCCGCCGATCATCCGGTGATCGCTACCTACCCGGAAGGGCTGTATCTGAAAGGGTTTGCCTGTCGCATCATGTAACTTGAAAAGTGGAATATTACCCTTACATAGAGGGTATCTATTTCCCGGGAGGTGACTATGATTGCCAGCAAATTCGGTATCGGCCAGCAGGTCCGCCATTCCCTGTTAGGTTACCTCGGAGTGGTCGTGGATATCGACCCGGAATATTCGCTTGATGAGCCGTCAGCCGATGAGTTGGCGGTTAACAGCGAACTTCGCGCCGCTCCCTGGTATCACGTGGTGATGGAAGACGATAATGGTCTGCCAGTGCATACGTATCTGGCCGAAGCACAACTGAGTAGCGAGCTACAGGAAGAACATCCGGAGCAACCGTCAATGGATGAACTGGCGCGCACAATCCGTAAACAGCTTCAGGCTCCGCGCCTGCGTAATTGATACTAACACAAGCCCGATGGCGCTTCGCTTATCGGGCCTGTGCGTTTCATCCGGCGACAGTCAAACTTTACTTCGCCAGTCCCAGTCGCGGGATCTCAATCGCCGGGCAACGATCCATCACCACCGTCAGCCCCGCATCACGCGCCAGCACGGCCGCCTGCTCGTTAATTACGCCAAGCTGCATCCATAGCGTCTTCGCGCCAATGGCGATAGCCTCCTGAGCGACGCCCCACGCCGCTTCAGAATTACGGAAGACATCGACCATATCCACTTTCTCTGGCACATCCGCCAGCGTTGCATAGCCCTGCTGCCCCAGCAGCATTTTCCCGGCAACCTTCGGTGAAACGGGAATAACGTGATAGCCCTGGTCGAGTAAATACTTCATCACGCGATAGCTTGGGCGATCGGGTTTATCGCTTGCGCCAACCAGTGCAATCGTGCGGGTAGATGTCAAAATGCCAGCAATATCGGTCTCTTTCATCGTTTTCCTCCAGGCTGTTTAACAAAGTGTACGACAAACCTGGCCCCGCAACCATTCATCCCATACTGGCGTATGAGAGCTAAACTCAAAAATATGTCTATATGTTAGTAAACGTGATTATCGAAAAATTTAGATACATGTTTGCAGCTATTTTCTGGACAGGAGAAACCTATGAAAGCCGGCATTGTGACAGCCTTAATTGCCCTGTGTTTGCCGGTAACCGTTTTTGCTACCTCATTACGCCTGTCTAATGATATTGACCTTTTGGTGCTGGACGGAAAAAAAGTTTCCAGCTCATTACTGCGTGGCGCCGACAGTATCGAGCTGGAAAATGGTCGCCACCAGCTCGTATTTCGCGTAGAAAAAACCATTCGCTTGTCCAGCCACGAAGAACGTCTGTATATTTCGCCTCCGCTGGTCATCAGCTTTGATACGCAACTCGTCAGCCAGGTTAATTTCCACCTCCCGCGTCTGAACAATGAGCGGGATACAGCGCATTTTGATGACGTTCCACGTGTGGAATTGCTGGATGGGGACTCCATGCCTATCCCCGTCAAGCTGGATATTCTGTCAATCACATCCACAGCAAAAATCGTGAATTATGAAATGGAAACTGAACGCTATAACAAAGCGGCTAAACATGCGTCATTACCGCAGTTTGCTACGATGATGGCCGATGACAGCTCGCTGCTTTCCGGGGTATCTGAACTGGATCGCGTGCCGCCTCAGTCGCAAACGCTGACCGAACAGCGCTTAAAATATTGGTACCAGCAGGCCGACGCACAAACGCGAAGTAACTTTTTGCAATGGGCTCAGAAACAGCCTCCTTCATGACATTTATGTTCGCATACGCATTTTTTTTGTCTTTCTCTTGCAGCGTCAAGAGCTTCCAGTACTCTGTAACCAGGTTAACTTGGGAGCTGTACTATGGAATTAACAACTCGCACATTGCCAGCGCGTAAACATATTGCGCTGGTTGCACACGATCACTGTAAAAAGATGTTGATGAGCTGGGTGGAACGCCACCAGCCGTTGCTGGAAAAGCACGTTCTGTACGCCACAGGCACGACGGGAAACTTAATCCAACGCGCAACGGGAATGGACGTCAACGCCATGCTGAGCGGTCCGATGGGGGGTGACCAGCAGGTGGGCGCGCTGATTTCAGAAGGGAAAATTGATGTGCTGATTTTCTTCTGGGACCCGCTTAACGCCGTACCTCACGATCCTGATGTCAAAGCCCTGCTGCGTCTGGCGACGGTATGGAACATTCCGGTTGCCACCAACGTGTCGACCGCCGATTTTATTATCCAGTCGCCAAACTTCAACGATGCAACGGACATCTTGATCCCAGATTACGCCCGCTATCTGGCAGAGCGCCTCAAATAAACGCCGGGCAGGCGGCAATTGCCGCCTGCTATTCAGGGTTTTCTTGCTACCGGAACATCCAGTTGTTTAAGTTCATCAACAAAGCACGACGGTGTTTCTTTATTAAACAGCAGCCATACCCGATGCCGTGCACGCGTTAGCGCCACATACAGCAAGCGTCTCTCTTCAGCATCCGGGAAATCCTCCACCGCCGGAAGCAACGCCTCTTCCATAATCGACTCGCGGGCCGGGGCGGGAAAACCGTCATTCCCATCATGAAGCCCCACAACAATAACGTAATCTGCCTGCTGTCCTTTACTGGCATGGATAGTCATGAAATCCAGCTGTAGCTTAGGCCAGCGGGTAGCTGCTTTCTCCAGACTGGCAGGTTTCAGATGATGGTATCGCGCCAGCACCAGAATTCTCTCTTCTGCCTTCACAAATCCCGACAGCTTATCCAGTAGCAGATCCAGCTGGCTTTCATCGAGCAACGTGACGGCTTTTTTATCGCCTGCCATCAGACTGTTGAGCGGTTTCGTAAGCTGATGAGGGTTTTGCTGGATAAACTGGTTTGCGACTTCACCAATGCGGCTATTAAAACGGTAAGTCGTATCCAGATTACAACGGTCGCCCTCGCCGAAGTTTTGCTGGAATGCGGTGGTCAACGAAAGCTGTGCTCCGCTGAACCGGTAAATTGCCTGCCAGTCATCCCCTACGGCAAACAGCGTAGTCTGTGAGTTTTGCTTGCGCAGTGCGGCTAACAGGGCGGCACGCTGAGGAGAAATGTCCTGAAATTCGTCGACCAGAATGTGTTTCCACGGACTGATAAACCGGCCTTTTTCCAGAATGACAATGGCCTGATGAATCAACCCGGAAAAATCGACGGCATTCTCATCCTTCAGGGCGCCCTTCCAGGCCTTGAGCAGGGGAGACATCAGCTTAATGCGTTTACTGAAAAGATCGCGAATCTCCTCCGGAGCATTGGCGATCATCTCAGCCTGCGCTCCGCCATGCATTCGCATCAGGCTAACCCAACGATCCAGCCGGGAAGCCAGCCGGCGCTGTAATTTTTCGTCATCCCAGAAGTTACCTTCGGGTACAGACCACTGCATCTCTTCTTCTAACCATTGCCGCCAGCCTTTGGCCTGTGCTTTTTTCTCACTGCACTGCTGACGCCAGGTCGTGATAAAAAGTTTGCTGCGCGCGGCAACATCATTTTCCAGCTTGCTAACCGTCGGGACTTTTTTGCTCCCCTGAGAAATAATGTGCAACGCCAGTGAATGAAACGTCCTCGCGGTGATCTCTTCCGTATGCAGACGTTCACGGATGCGATCGTCCATCTCCTGGGCCGCTTTGCGTCCAAACGCCAGCAGCAGGATTTGTTCGGCCGCCGCTTCCCCTCGCGCAAGTAGCCAGCCCGCACGGGCGACCAATACGGATGTTTTGCCGCTTCCGGCCCCCGCAAGAACCAGTAATGATTGTTCGCCGTTCACCACCGCCCGCGCCTGGGCCGGATTCAGCGGCGAGGACTCAATTTGCTGGAAAAAATCGGCATGTTCTTCCAGCATGGCATCGGTATACGCCTGGTTGTGCTGCAAGCGACAAGCTTCAATGTCCTTCAACCATGCCTGGCATTGACGTAACGCCTCACGGCAATTTTCAAATTCTTCCAGCCGGTTAATCGGGAGCGGCAATGCGGCAAAGGCGCGGCGGATCTGCTGCTGTAGCCCTGACGTCTGTTCGCGCGTCAGCCATTTATTCTCACTGGTGCGGGTGGCGATCGCCTCCAACTGCTGCTGTAAAACTCCCGCAGCGACGTCGCTCATTTCCTGACTCCACTGCTGCCAGAGCGAATTCAAATGGTGATGGAAGCGCTGGGTTTCAGCCCATTCTGTGCCGTGAAGACGAACCACCTTATCATCCGGGAGCACAAACTCCAGCTCCCCCCATACCAGGCCGCGTTTACAATGAATAGCCAGTAACTGATTGAAGGGAATAAGATACTCGTGACGATCGCCGGAAACCTTAATCCCGGCGTTGAGAATAACGGCCCGATCGTAAGGGTGTTGTGCCAGACGTTTTCCAAGAGAAGTTGCTTTCAGTTCCATAAGACTCAAGCGGATCCACACGAAGAGGTTTGCTTATCAGTGTAACCGCCAGAGAAAACGTGCTCCAGCCCAAAAAAACGTTACAATTGCCGAATTCACAGAAAACCAGAGTTAACCGAGGGTTTATGCGTACTGTTCTGAATATTTTAAATTTTGTGCTCGGGGGATTCGCCACCACCTTAGCCTGGTTACTGGCTACGCTGGTCAGTATTGTGCTGATTTTTACTCTCCCCCTGACCCGCTCATGCTGGGAAATTACCCGACTCTCGCTGTTTCCCTACGGTAACGAAGCGATTCATGTCGATGAGCTTAATCCAGCGGGCAAAAACGTCCTGTTGAATACCGGAGGCACCGTGCTCAATATTTTCTGGCTGATTTTCTTCGGCTGGTGGTTGTGCCTGATGCACATTGTCTCAGGTATTGCCCAGTGCATTACGATTATTGGTATCCCGGTTGGCATTGCGAATTTCAAAATCGCGGCGATTGCACTGTGGCCGGTGGGTCGCCGGGTAGTGTCAGTTGAAGTTGCTCGCGCGGCGCGTGAAGCCAACGCACGTCGTCGCTTCGAATAATCAGGACCGATGGCCTTTATGTTAAGTCCTCTGCTCAAACGCTATACCTGGAACAGCACCTGGCTGTACTACGTGCGGATTTTTATCGCGCTTTGCGGCACAACAGCGCTGCCCTGGTGGCTGGGTGACGTTAAGCTGACCATCCCGCTCACGCTGGGTATGGTCGCAGCCGCGCTTACTGACCTGGACGATCGTCTTGCAGGTCGTCTGCGCAATTTGATCATCACGCTGGTGTGCTTTTTCATTGCCTCGGCCTCGGTCGAACTGCTCTTCCCATGGCCATGGCTGTTTGCCCTTGGGTTAACGCTCTCCACCAGCGGCTTTATACTGCTGGGGGGATTAGGGCAGCGCTATGCAACCATCGCCTTTGGCGCGTTGCTGATCGCCATTTACACGATGCTCGGCACCTCGCTTTACGATCAGTGGTATCAGCAGCCAATCCTGCTGCTCGCGGGCGCGATTTGGTACAACCTGTTAACCCTGACCGGACATCTTCTGTTCCCTATTCGCCCGTTGCAGGACAATCTGGCGCGTAGCTATGAACAGTTAGCGCACTATCTGGAACTGAAATCGCGTCTTTTTGATCCCGACATAGAAGATGAAAGCCAGGCGCCGTTGTATGATCTAGCTCTTGCGAATGGGCAACTGATGGCGACTCTAAACCAGACAAAGGTGTCACTGCTGACCCGCCTGCGCGGCGACCGCGGACAGCGAGGAACACGTCGTACGCTACATTACTATTTTGTGGCGCAGGATATTCACGAACGCGCAAGCTCCTCGCATATTCAGTATCAAACGCTGCGCGACCATTTCCGCCACAGCGATGTGATGTTCCGCTTCCAGCGCCTGATGTCGATGCAGGGGCAAGCGTGTTCGCAACTGTCTCGCTGTATTTTATTACGCACGCCTTATCAGCACGATCCGCACTTTGAGCGCGTCTTCACCCATATTGATGCTGCACTTGAGCGCATGCGCGCGAGTGGTGAGCCTGCCGACCTGCTCAACACGTTGGGATTTTTGCTGTCAAACCTGCGGGCCATTGATGCCCAGTTGGCTACCATTGAGTCCGAACAGGCTCAGGTACTTTCGCGCAATGAGTCTGAAAATCAGCTTGCCGATGACAGCCCGCATGGGTTCAGTGATATCTGGTTGCGTCTGAGCCGTAATTTCACGCCTGAGTCCGCCCTGTTTCGTCATGCTGTTCGCATGTCGCTGGTGCTATGCGTCGGCTATGCCATTATCCAGATAACCGGAATGAACCACGGGTACTGGATCCTGTTGACCAGTCTGTTTGTCTGCCAGCCAAACTACAACGCCACCCGACATCGTCTGGCACTAAGGATTATCGGCACATTAGTCGGGATCGCCATTGGGTTACCGATCCTGTGGTTTGTACCTTCTCTCGAAGGGCAATTGATACTTCTGGTGATTACCGGCGTGTTGTTTTTTGCCTTTCGTAACGTCCAGTACGCGCATGCCACCATGTTTATCACGCTGCTGGTGCTGCTGTGCTTTAACCTGCTCGGTGAAGGTTTTGAAGTTGCACTTCCGCGCGTCATCGATACGTTGATCGGCTGTGCCATCGCCTGGGCTGCTGTCAGCTTTATCTGGCCAGACTGGCGTTTTCGGAATCTGCCGCGAGTGATTGAACGGGCCACTGACGCTAACTGTCGTTATCTTGATGCTATTCTCGAACAATATCATCAGGGGCGTGATAATCGTCTGGCATACCGTATCGCCCGCCGTGACGCGCACAATCGTGATGCGGAACTTGCTTCGGTGGTGTCGAACATGTCGAGTGAACCGGATGTCACGGCCCAAACACGCGAAACGGCGTTCCGCTTGCTGTGTCTTAACCATACGTTTACCAGCTATATTTCCGCCCTCGGCGCACATCGCGAGCAGTTAACCAATCCTGACGTTCTGGCATTGCTGGATGATGCCGTCTGCTATGTAGATGATGCGCTTCACCATCAACCTGCTGATGAGCAGCGCGTATACCAGGCGCTGGAAGATCTGAAGCAGCGAATTCAGCATCTCGAGCCACGTCCGGACAGTAAAGAGCCGCTGGTCGTACAGCAAGTTGGGTTACTGATTGCCCTGCTCCCGGAGATTCGGCGATTACAGCAACAAATTGCCGTGCTGCCATCTAATACCCCGGTTCCGGCGTAAGAGAACTCACCCACTCCACCAGCTCCTGGCGACGCGTCGCTGGGAGCGCGGCTTCATGCACCCCGTCAACCGCTCCTTCAAGGGCATAGAGTATTTTTACCGTTAAGGCAGGGTTATTTTGCCGAAGTTTCAACCAGCACATCTGAGCTCCCAGCGATCGCAATGTCCCCTCATCCTTAATTCCTGCTTCATTTAGCAAGGTCTCCAAATGAAACGTCATATTCGGTAATTCCCGCAGGCGATGTTGTGCAAAGCGACTCTGTTTTTCCTTAACGGCTGCATCGAGTGAAAATTGTGATAGCGATACTAACTGCTGCTGGTTCTGCCACAGGGTATCGTTCACCTGGTAATAATTGAGTACAACCGGACGTCCGCGCTTGATAAATGTTAGCCAGACAGGAGAATTTTTTACACAGTACTGGGCGCTCTGCTCACAGGCGCGAAGATATAACTCACCGCTGGCAACCATGGCAAAGACCGTATCACCAACCGTCAGACTATAGCCGCCAAACAGTGAGCGGTAGTGAATTGTTCCCAGAGAAGCCAGATATTCTTGTGATTTATAGATTCTTGCATAAGACTTTTCTTTCATAAAAATCCTTTTAAATCATAACGTAAGCAAATAATTTGCAGTAGCAGATCCGTTAATGACGAAAATAGGCAACTTATGCGTATGGGGCAAGATGAATTTTATTTTTCCAGTGATGATGACTAAAAATTGCGAACCTGTTTCCGAAAATAAGGTTGATCTTTATTGATGGCAGGGTTACTGTATATCCATACAGTAACCCACAGGGCTGGATTGATTATGTACACTTCAGGTTATGCAAATCGTTCTTCGTCGTTCTCTTCCGCATCGAGCAGCATTGCGCGCGTTTCAGCAGAGAACGCTACCGCTGGGCTTATCAGTGAAGTGGTCTATCGCGAGGACCAGCCCATGATGACGCAGCTCCTGCTGCTTCCCCTGCTGCAACAATTAGGGCAACAATCACGCTGGCAGCTGTGGCTGACGCCTCAGCAAAAATTAAGCCGTGAGTGGGTGCAGTCGGCCGGGCTTCCATTGACCAAAGTCATGCAAATCAGCCAGCTCTCCCCCTGCAATACGCTGGAATCGATGATTCGTGCGCTGCGCACAGGTAACTACAGCGTCGTCATCGGCTGGTTGACGGAAGAATTAACCGAAGATGAACATGCCGAACTGGTAAAAGCGGCAGATGAAGGTAATGCGATGGGGTTTATCATGCGTCCTGTTCGCGCTCAGTCACTTGCGGGGAGACAGCATTCCGGGCTAAAAATTCACTCGAATTTGTATCATTGAGTAAAATTAGGATTTATCCTGGAATTTTTTTTCATGTTTTAATTTGCCATTGAGCTGTAACGCGTTTTCCGGCTGAAGGCCTGTCTGAAGCGGTTTTCAGGAAATCTTCAGTACATTTATTCATCTATAAATGTTAAATATTGTGTACACAAGCCTTTTTTTTTCATATGCCTGACGGACTTCACACTTGTAAGTTTTCAACTACGTTGTAGACTTTACATCGCCAGGGGTGCTCGGCATAAGCCGCAGATATCGGTAGAGTAACTATTGAACTGGTCCCCGGGTGAAGGATTTAACCGTGTTATCTCTCTTCGGAGATATTCATGGCGAATTTTGGATGATAACGAGGCGCAAAAAATGAAAAAGACAGCTATCGCAATTGCAGTGGCACTGGCTGGTTTCGCTACCGTGGCGCAGGCCGCTCCGAAAGATAACACCTGGTACACTGGTGCTAAACTGGGCTGGTCTCAGTACCATGATATTGGTAACAACCAGATCAACAACGCTGGTCCTACCCACGAAAGCCAACTGGGTGCTGGTGCGTTCGGTGGTTATCAGGTTAACCCGTACGTTGGTTTTGAAATGGGTTACGACTGGTTAGGTCGTATGCCGTACAAAGGCTACACCGACGCTACCCATCAAAACGGCGCTTTCAAAGCTCAGGGCGTTCAGCTGACCGCTAAACTGGGTTACCCAATCACTGACGATCTGGACGTTTATACCCGTCTGGGTGGTATGGTTTGGCGTGCAGACGCTAAAAACAACGAAGGCTTCAAAGACCACGACACTGGTGTTTCCCCAGTATTCGCTGGTGGCGTAGAGTATGCAATTACTCCTGAAATCGCTACCCGTCTGGAATACCAGTGGACCAACAACATCGGTGACGCGAACACCGTTGGCGGTCGTCCGGATAACGGTCTGTTGAGCGTTGGTGTTTCCTACCGTTTCGGTCAGCAGGAAGAAGCAGCTCCAGTAGTTGCTGCTCCGGCTCCGGCTCCGGAAGTACAGACCAAACACTTCACTCTGAAGTCTGACGTTCTGTTCAACTTCAACAAAGCAACTCTGAAACCAGAAGGCCAGCAGGCTCTGGATCAGATGTACAGCCAGCTGAGCAACCTGGATCCGAAAGACGGTTCCGTAGTGGTTCTGGGCTTCACTGACCGCATCGGTTCTGACGCTTACAACCAGGGTCTGTCCGAGAAACGTGCTCAGTCCGTTGTTGATTACCTGATCTCTAAAGGTATTCCTTCTGACAAAATCTCTGCACGTGGCATGGGCGAATCCAACCCAGTTACTGGCAACACCTGTGACAACGTGAAAGCTCGCGCTGCACTGATCGACTGCCTGGCTCCGGATCGTCGTGTTGAGATCGAAGTTAAAGGTATCAAAGACGTTGTAACTCAGCCTCAGGCTTAAGTTATCGTCTTATGAAAAAACCCCGCTTTGCGGGGTTTTTTTTCACTTTTTATCAATCAAAGCAGGCCTGTACACAACACATTTAGCCATTCTGTGGTTATTCTTTTCCCAGCAGCGCCTGTAAATCCTGCTTCAAGGTCGACATTTTATTCGCGTACTTCTCTTTATGCTCTGCGTCTTCAATCAGTTGCACAATGGTTTCAGAAAGCGTTTTGCCGCGCCGCTGCGCAAGCCCCGCTAAGCGCTGCCAGACCATAAATTCCAGATCGATAGATTTCTTTCGCGTATGCTGATGCTCCGCGTTAAAGTGCCGCTTACGCCTCGCCCGTATGGTTTGTTTCATACGATTTAGCAGCGCAGAGTTCATGTGTTCTTCAATCCAGGTATTGACCCGAACCGGTTCATTTTCGAGGGTTAGCAACAAATCAACGGCTTCTTCGGCAGCGCTGGCCTCTACGTAACGGGTGATTAATTCCCCCTCACGATGCTTCTTCACCAGATACTTCCATTTCCAGCCGCTTTCAAGGTTTTCAAGTTGTTGATATTTCATTGCGATCTCAATGTTACCGTGTAACTCTTATCAGAATATCAGCTTTTTCGGCATCTGAAGAAAAGAATATCCAGCCTGTGAACTGTCGCGCGTCATCGCATTCGTTTCACAGCGCTTTCCACGTGTGCAGTGATGATGGTTACGGTATAATCTCGTTTTTTACAACAGACTAAAAAACATCAACTTTGACCATTACGAAACTTGCATGGCGTGATCTGGTTCCTGACACCGATAGTTATCAGGAAGTATTTGCACAGCCGCACGTCACTGACGACACCGATACCTTACTTAGTGATACTCAGCCACGTTTACAATTTGCGCTAGAGCAGCTTCTTCAGCACTGGACGACGTCTTCGTTCATGCTGGTAAAAGCGCCGGAGGAGCTTGAGTACATCAACCTTATTGCACAGGCCGCGCGGCCTCTGCACTCGGATGCCGGAAGTCTCACCGGAGGTCATTATGATATCTCCGGTCACACTATCCGCTATCGTACAGCTGAGACAGCAGAAGACAATTTTGCGACATTAACCCAGGTAGTCTGCGCTGACTGGGTTGAAGCCGAACAACTGTTTGGCTGTCTGCGTCAGTTCAACGGCGAAATTACCCTACAGCCAGGCCTTGTGCATCAGGCCAACGGTGGTGTGCTGGTTATTTCGTTGCGCACGCTACTGGCCCAACCGCTGCTGTGGATGCGCCTGAAAGCCATTGTCAGCCACGAGCGTTTTGACTGGGTAGCTTTTGATGAGTCTCGCCCGCTGCCCGTCTCCGTTCCACCTATGCCGCTTAAACTCAAAGTGGTATTAGTCGGTGAACGTGAATCACTGGCAGACTTCCAGGACATGGAGCCGGAGCTGGCTGAGCAGGCTATTTATAGCGAGTTTGAAGATAATCTGCAGATAGTGGATGCCGAAACCATGACGCAGTGGTGTCAGTGGGTAACACATACCGCTACGCGCAACAATTTGCCCTACCCGGCCCCTGATGCCTGGCAAGTGCTGATCCGTGAAGCCGTTCGTTATACCGGCGAACAGGATACATTGCCGCTTAACCCGCTGTGGATCACCCGTCAGTTCAAAGAAGTGGCCCCGTTATGCGAGGGCGAAACCTGCAACGCTGAGCAGTTCAGCCTGATGCTAACCCAGCGTGAATGGCGGGAAGGTTTCCTCGCCGAACGAATGCAGGATGAGATCCTGCAGGAACAGATCCTGATCGAGACGGAAGGCGAGCGTATTGGCCAAATCAACGCCCTGTCGGTGATTGAATTTCCTGGTCACCCCCGCGCGTTTGGTGAGCCTTCTCGTATCAGCTGTGTGGTTCATATTGGCGACGGCGAATTTACGGATATTGAGCGCAAAGCCGAGCTTGGCGGAAATATTCATGCGAAGGGTATGATGATTATGCAGGCGTTCCTGATGTCGGAACTCCAGCTTGAACAGCAAATCCCCTTCTCTGCCTCGCTGACCTTTGAGCAATCCTACAGCGAAGTGGACGGCGACAGCGCGTCCATGGCAGAACTTTGCGCATTGATTAGCGCCCTCGCCGACGTTCCTGTTAATCAAAGCATCGCCATTACCGGTTCTGTCGATCAGTTTGGTCGGGCACAACCTGTTGGTGGTCTGAACGAGAAAATTGAAGGCTTCTTCGCCATCTGTCAGCAGCGTGAGCTGACAGGCACACAGGGCGTTATCATTCCTTCAGCGAATGTCAGACACCTGAGCCTGCAGCCCGCTCTGCTACAGGCCGTAGAAGAAGAAAAATTCACTATCTGGGCGGTGGACGACGTGACCGATGCGCTGCCACTGTTATTAAATCTGGTGTGGGATGGTGAAGGCCAGACAACGCTGATGCAAACTATCCAGGAGCGTATTGCTACGGCAACGCAGCAGGAAGGTCGTCACCGTTTTCCCTGGCCGCTACGTTGGCTGAACTGGATTATTCCGAACTGATCGGACTTGTTCAGCGTACACGTGTTAGCTATCCTGCGTGCTTCAATAAAATAAGGCTTACAGAGAACATGGTAGATAAACGCGAATCCTATACAAAAGAAGACCTTCTTGCCTCTGGTCGCGGTGAGCTGTTTGGCGCAAAAGGGCCACAACTGCCTGCACCAAGCATGCTGATGATGGACCGTGTCATCAAGATGACCGAAACCGGCGGCAACTTTGACAAAGGTTATGTTGAAGCTGAACTGGATATCAACCCGGACCTGTGGTTCTTTGGATGCCACTTTATCGGCGATCCGGTGATGCCGGGCTGCCTGGGTCTGGATGCCATGTGGCAGCTGGTTGGATTCTATCTCGGCTGGCTGGGCGGCGAAGGTAAAGGCCGCGCACTGGGCGTAGGCGAAGTTAAATTCACCGGCCAGGTTCTGCCGACTGCAAAGAAAGTGACTTATCGCATTCACTTCAAACGCATCGTTAATCGTCGCCTGATCATGGGCCTGGCTGATGGTGAAGTGCTGGTTGATGGTCGTCTGATCTATACCGCAAACGATCTGAAAGTGGGTCTGTTCCAGGACACTTCCGCGTTCTAATCCCGGTCAGCGTAGCAGCCAGACATTAACGTTTATTCGTCTTGTCTGGTGGGCAAAAAGGCGAAACCTCCGCTCTGCGGAGGTTTCTTTTATCTAAAGAGACAGAATCAGGCCATTAAAACCCTATCCCCCATGGCTTCTCGCCAGCCTCCCAGCCAGTATGACCTCTGATTCAGCGTCTGATAGGGACACATTTCTTTTGAGCGTCCGGCAATGCCGGCCTGATATCCACGTTGATGTGCCCGTTCCAGGCGATCTCGTTTTTGTCTCTTCATGCCTCGTTTCCCTCATCTTTGGGTCTGGTGGAAAAGAAAACAGTGATTACTAAGTGTGCAATCACACTAAAACGAATACCCCTAAACATCAGGCTCGTCAATGCGCAAAATTCACGCCAGTGTCATATTTGTGAGCTACCCGCAAAATCATTTGTACAAAAATAGTCTGTCAGAACAGCTATCTCCACGGCTAAAAAAATAAAAAAAACCGCCCCGGGCAATGAACCAGGGGCGGCATAATTTACAATTATTTAAGCTTAAGGGATGCGTTTCAGCTCTTGAGCCATTGCCGTCGCTTCCTGGCTCCAGGCGTTGGCCAGAACCTTCACCATCTCATCGTAGCCGTCTTTAGTCTGTACAGCTTCGATGTGGAATGGACGCTTGATCAACTGCCCCTGGTGATTCAGCAGCCATTCACCGCTCACGATGACCTTACCATCGTACCGACCGTGGAAGCCGGTCACGGTGACGTTCAACGTGTCCTGAGTGCTTCCTAGCGGCTGCGAAGCGACAACCCAGCCAGGCAACTGCATACTGAGGTTCGTAACCAGGGTATTGCGCAATTGCTGATCTAATGGGCTGGCCCAGAGATTATTATTCGCTATCACATATTGCACATCGCTGGTCTGGTAAACCACCCCATTACCCGCCAGATAGTCCGGGACCGCAATCTGTTCAACCCACAGCAGACGGTTACCCTGGTTAGCTGAGCTCTGTACGCCCCCTTGCGCGATAGGGAGCTGGTAATAGCTTTTATTTTCTCCGCTGGAGCTGCATGACGTCAGCCAGACCGCCATCATCACCACTAGCCACTTTTTCATTGTTTCGCCCTCTTCGGCTCTGGATCTTTTTTGTCCTTCGCTTCAAATACCAGCGCATTGCTCTTATCGTTCAACGTTTTCAGTACCGGTTGCAGTTCTCGCAGCACCTGATCAAGACGCTGCATATCCGCCACCATCTTGTTGTAGGCGGCGGACCCCGGCTGGAAGCCCTGCATACTACGGTTCAGTTCGCGCAGCGTGTTCTGCATATCCGCCGGAAGATCCTGCATCGACTGACTGGACGTGATCTTATTCATGTTGTCCAGCGTGGTTTGCAGATGCTTCATCGTACGCTGGCTTTCCGACAACGTATTGGTCGCCTGCTCAATCATCGGGTTCAACGGCAGATTGTTAATCTTATCCAGCGCTTCCATCAGTCGCTGCTGGATCTGCGCCAGACCACCGCTCACGGTCGGAATAATTTGATAACCGTTAAATTCGCGCACACCGGTAATCGGCGGTTCTTTCGGGTAGAAGTCGAGATCGACATACAGAGCGCCAGTCACCAGGTTCCCGGTTTTCAGCGATGCCCGTAAGCCGCGTTTAAGCAATTCTGCCAGATGAGCGCCAACATCAGTATCTTCTCCCAGCTGTGCCTTCAGACGTTCTGGTTCGATACGTACCAGCACCGGAATGCGGTAATCATTGTTGAAGACCTGACGCATATTCGGTGAGAAGAAAGGTACTTTACTTACCGTACCCAAACGGATGCCACGGAATTCCAGTGGCGCGCCAGGCTGCAGGCCACGAATTGAATCTTTAAAGAACATCAGGTAATCAATATGATCGGTATACAGTGAATCCTGAATACTTTTTTGGTCGTCATAGAGATTAAACGCAGACTGTTGTGCGACCGGTTCGCCTTGTTCCAGCCCTTCTGGCACATCAAAACTTACGCCACCGCCAAACAGCGTGGAGAGAGATCCCATTTCCACGCGCATACCTGCCGAAGTAAGATCCACGGCGATCCCACTGTCCTTCCAGAAACGCACATTGCTGGTCACCAGACGATCGTTAGGCGCATTGATAAATAGCTGATAGCTAATCGTACGCTTTTGCGCATCAAATGTGCTGGTTTCAACCGAACCTACACGATAACCACGGAACAGAACCGGGTCGCCCGGGCTCAGCTGACCGGCTTTTTTGCTGTCCAGAATCACACGGATCCCTTTCGCATCTGGCGGCGCCAGCGGCGGTGAATCCAGCAGTTGGTAATTTTCCAGCTTGCTGCCTTTATTGCCAGGCTGCAGTTCAATATAAGCCCCGGACAATAGCGTGCCGAGCCCACTGATACCTTCACGCCCAACCTGCGGCTTCACCACCCAAAAGACAGAATCTTTATGCAGCAGCTTTTCCATTCCGGAGTTAAGACGAGCTTTAATTTCCACATGGGTCAAATCATCAGTCAGGGTTGCGCTCTCGACGATACCGACATCCACGCTGCGGCTCTTAATCGTCGTTTTGCCCCCTTCAATACCTTCGGCATTGGTGGTAATCAGCGTGACTTGTGGCCCCTGATGACTGTAGTGATAAAACAGGACCCACGCGCCAATGAGGGCAGTGACTATAGGGAATATCCACACGGGCGACCAGTTTTTTACCTTTTGCACTTTGGCTTCCCCACTTTTAGATTCCATGCTGTCAGGACTCCTCATGATCTGGTTCACGGTCCCACGACAGACGGGGATCAAATGTCATCGCAGAAAACATTGTCATAATGACGACTAAAGCAAACATCAAAGCACCCATTGCAGGATAAATGTTCATTAACCCTCCCATGCGCACCAGCGCAGAGAGTACGGCAATTACAAAAACGTCGATCATTGACCAGCGACCGACAAATTCTACAACCTCGTAAATTAAATGCATTCGTTCACTGTCGCGTTTGCCGTGCCCTTTGGCATCCCAACACAGCCAGGCAATGGCGATCATTTTCAACGTCGGCACCATAATACTGGCGATAAAGATAACCGCAGCCACCGGGTAAGAGCCTTCGCTCCAGATTAAAACCACGCCCTCGAGTATCGTTGAAGGCAGCTTTGACCCGAGCAGATCTGTGATCATGATCGGCAGAATATTGGCAGGAAGATAAAGCATGATCGACGTAAACAGTAATGCCAATGTCCATTGCAGACTGTTTTTACGCCGCACATAACCTTTCGTCTGACAGCGTGGGCATACCAGCTCGTCTGCCGGAAGAATAGCGGTGCAGCAGGAACAGGAACGCAATCCTTGTCGGATGCCGGGCACACCAGGCTTTAATTCCTGCTTAATGGCTGGCATAGGGGCAATATCATCCCACAGCCAACGGCGATCCACACACTGAAAAGCCCGCAACTGGAGCATACAAAACATGCACCACGGGATGAAGCTGCTGCCCACACCGATATCGCCGTAGGCCATCAGCTTAACAAAGCTCACCAGCACGCCCGCGAGGAAAATTTCTGCCATTCCCCAGCTTTTTAACTGAAACAAAATACGCGCCAGCCATGTTTTAAGCCGCTCAGGCATATGAACCCGATTCACCAACAGCAAAATGGTCAACAAGCAAAAAGCGGGAACCAACTGAACGAATAAGATAAAGAAGGTACCGAGGCTGGCGTAATCTTCCGAAAAGAGAACGCTGGGGATTTGCAGCAGCGTCACTTCGCTGCTCACCCCCGCAACATTCATATTCACAAAGGGAAAGAGGTTTGACAAAAGCAGCATAAATAATGCTGCTAACACATAGGCGGTAGGACGCTGCCGTGGCGCGTCCCACTCAACCGTTAACGTAGTGCCACATCGTGGACATGCCGCTTTCTGACCATGCTCAAGGCGAGGTAACGCCACCAGCATGTCACACTGCGAGCACAGAATATGCTTCGCGGCATGGTGATGTTCGCACATATGTGCTCCTTTAAATTATGCGCCGTTCTTCAAAGACTCAAGATACTCCCAGCGCTCAAAGGCTTGCTCAAGTTCTTGTTCAGCTTCGTTCAGATTAGCTAATACCTGTTGCGTTTGCTCATGCGGCTGACTGAAAAAAGCGGCGTCAGCTACCTGAGCTTGTAATGCTTCCAGTTTAGCTTCCAGTTCTTCAAGCAGCGCGGGGAGCAGCTCCAGTTCGCGCTGCAGTTTATAGCTTAGTTTGCTCGTGCTGCGTTTGACAATTTCTGCTTTAGGAGCAACGGTTTCCTCTGTTTTTTTCGCAACTGGCTGTTTAAACGCCACATACTGCGATTGCTGGCTGCGGGCATCATGATAACCGCCGACATAACGACCAATTTTACCGCCGCCTTCGAAGATCCAGCATTCGGTTACGGTATTATCCACAAACTGACGGTCGTGGCTCACCAGCAGCACGGTGCCCTGGTAGCTATCAATCAGCTCTTCAAGCAGTTCCAGCGTTTCGACGTCCAGATCGTTCGTTGGTTCATCGAGAATCAAAAGATTACTGGGTTTGAGAAAAAGACGCGCCAGCAGTAGGCGATTGCGTTCCCCACCAGAGAGCGCACGTACTGGCGTCATCGCCCGTTTCGGATGGAACAGGAAATCCTGGAGGTAGCCCAGCACATGGCGAGGTTTACCGTTAACCAGCACCTCTTGCTTACCCTCAGCAAGGTTGTCCATCACGGTTTTATCCGGATCCAGTTCGGCGCGGTGCTGATCGAAATACGCCACTTCCAGCTTCGTGCCGACGTGAATGCGTCCGCTATCAGCCTGAAGCTGACCTAACATCAGCTTCAGCAGCGTTGTTTTACCGCAGCCGTTAGGTCCAATTAGCGCAATCTTGTCGCTACGTTGCACCTGCGCGGAGAAATCTTTTACCAGTTGCTTTCCATCAACCTGGTAATCAACATTCTCCATTTCGAAGACAATCTTGCCAGAACGGCTCGCCTCTTCGACCTGCATCTTCGCCGTGCCCATCACTTCGCGACGTTCGCCACGCTCGCGACGCATGGCTTTCAGCGCCCGCACGCGGCCTTCATTACGGGTACGACGCGCTTTGATGCCCTGACGGATCCAGACTTCTTCCTGCGCCAGCTTGCGATCAAATTCCGCGTTTTGGAGATCTTCCACCCGCAGCGCTTCTTCCTTATCCAGCAGATACTGATCGTAGTTCCCCGGATAGGTCACCAGCTTGCCGCGGTCGAGATCGACAATACGCGTCGCCATATTGCGAATAAATGAACGGTCGTGGGAAATGAAAATAATTGTCCCATTGAAGGATTTCAGGAACCCTTCCAGCCAGTCGATAGTTTCAATATCCAGGTGGTTAGTTGGTTCATCCAGCAGCAGTACGCGCGGGTTGCTCACTAACGCGCGGCCCAGCGCCGCCTTACGCAGCCAGCCGCCCGAAAGCGAAGAAAGCGCGGCGTTAGGATCCAGTCCCAGTTGCGCCAGCACTTCATTAATGCGGCTTTCGAGCTGCCACAGATTATGGTGATCGAGCATTTCCTGAACCCGCGCCATTTCATTCAGGTTTCTGTCGCTGGGATCGGTCATCACCAGGCGCGAAATATCGTGATAACGCTTCAGATATTCAGCCTGTTCCTCAATACCTTCAGCAACGAAGTCATAGACGCTGCCCTCAACATTACGCGGCGGATCCTGCTGCAGACGCGCCACAACCAGGTCCTGCTCATAAATAATACGCCCGTCGTCAAGACCCTGTTCACGGTTGAGGATCTTCATCAGCGTCGACTTACCTGCGCCATTACGGCCAACCAGACAGACGCGTTCGTTATCTTCGATATGCAGTTCTGCATTATCAAGAAGCGGCGCATCGCTGAACGACAGCCATGCACCATGCATACTGATCAATGACATTTATTTATCCTTTCAGGCTGCGGTAATCAGCCAGCAATTGTGGATCTGCCGGTTACGGGCAAAATCCTGGGAAAGCGTTTTTTGGGTGATTTCTTGTGCTTTTAATCCCAGTTCAGCCAGACCGTCGAGATCCATACGGAACCCACGCTTGTTGTTGGAGAACATGATCGTACCGTCTTTACGCAGCAGACGTTTCAGATCTTTCATCAGCGCCAGATGATCGCGCTGTACATCAAAAGAGTCTTCCATACGTTTTGAGTTAGAGAACGTCGGCGGATCGATGAAAATCAGATCAAACTGTTCATTGGCATCGCGCAGCCAGCCCAGGCAATCGGCTTGAATTAAACGGTGAGCGCGACCACTCAGGCCGTTCAGCCGCAGGTTACGCTCAGCCCACTCCAGGTAGGTACGCGACATATCAACCGTCGTGGTGCTACGCGCACCGCCCAGTCCGGCATGAACGCTGGCACTGCCGGTGTAGGAGAACAGGTTAAGGAAATCCTTACCTTTACTCATCTGGCCCAGCATGCGGCGCGCAATACGGTGATCGAGGAACAAACCGGTATCAAGATAGTCTGTCAGGTTGACCCACAGGCGCGCGTTGTACTCGCTTACCTCAATGAATTCACCCTTCTCATTCATCTTCTGATACTGGTTCTTCCCTTTCTGGCGCTCACGGGTTTTCAGCACCAGTTTATTTGGCGCGATTTCCAGGACCGACAGCGTTGCGGCAATGATATCGAACAGACGTTGACGTGCTTTTTGCGCATCGACCGTCTTCGGCGGAGCGTATTCCTGAACCACGACCCACTCACCGTAACGATCCACTGCAACGTTGTATTCCGGCAGGTCAGCATCATACAGGCGATAGCATTCAATTCCTTCCTGACGCGCCCATTTTTCCAGCTTCTTGATATTCTTGCGCAGGCGGTTGGCATAATCTTCCGCGACCGTGGCTGGCTTGCTGTCCGCAGTGGTCTCTGCAACGTGATAGTTTTTCTGTACGCAATCCAGCGGACCGTTTTTCGCTTTGAACTGCTTATCAGCACGCAATTGCAGGCTGCTGAGCAAATCCGGAGAGGCGCTGAACAGCGACAAATTCCAGCCGCCAAACTGGTTTTTCATCGTACGGCCCAGCAAGCTATGCAGGGCAATCAGCGCCGGTTCGCTATCCAGACGTTCGCCGTAGGGCGGGTTACTGATCACCGTACCATACGGTCCCTTCGGCAGTGGATTACTCAGTTTGGCGACATCTTTAACGTCAAATGTCATCAGGTCGGCAATACCTGCGCGACGGGCGTTACTACGCGCTTTTTCAATCACGCGCGCATCGTTGTCGGAGCCATAGAAGTGCGAAGTATAGTCAGCAAGCCCCTTACGCGCACGCACCTGAGCTTCGGCTTTAACCTCTTGCCAGACGGCTTCATCGTGCTGTGCCCAACCGCTAAAGCCCCAGTACCCGCGGTGCAGGCCCGGCGCGCGATCGGTTGCCCACATCGCCGCTTCAATCAGTAGCGTGCCGGAGCCGCACATCGGATCGAGTAACGGTGTGCCCGGCTGCCAGCCAGAACGCATAACAATAGCGGCGGCCAGCGTCTCTTTAATCGGCGCCTGACCCGCGCGATCGCGATAACCGCGCTGATGCAAACCGTCACCGCTCAGATCGAGCGCAATGCTGGCGGTATCTTTGTTCAACCAGACATTGATTCGCAGATCCGGAGATTCACGATCCACATTCGGACGCGGCAGATTTTTGCGGGTAAAGGCATCGACAATCGCATCCTTGACCTTCAACGCGCCGTACTGGCTGTTACGAATGGTCTCGTTCAGGCCGCTAAAATGGACGGCAAACGTAGCACCAGGATTAAATATCTCTGTCCAGTCGATTGCCTGAACGCCGAGGTACAGATCAAGATCGCTGTAGACCTTGCACTCTCCCATCGGCAGGATAATGCGCGAGGCCAGGCGGCTCCACATCAGGCTCTGGTAAACAAGCCGCGTGTCGCCCTTAAAATGGACCCCACCCTGAACGACCTGACACTCCAGCGCGCCGAGGTTTTCCAGTTCAGTTTTTAACAGCTCTTCCAGCCCACGGGCCGTACTGGCAAACAGAGAATTCATAATGTCACTTTTACTCCTAGAAAATTGCTGCGCATTATAGCTAATATGGGCTGTATGTCATAAAGTTGAAGGCTTATTTTCGTTCAAGGGGCTGTGCAGTGGTAACGTTGACCCGACTTTTTATTCATCCGGTTAAATCAATGCGTGGAATTGGACTCACGCACGCCCTGGCAGACGTGAGCGGTCTCGCCCTGGATCGTATATTTATGATTACCGAACCCGACGGGACGTTCATTACCGCCCGACAGTTCCCGCAAATGGTCCGCTTTACCCCTTCCCCTTTCCACGATGGACTTCATCTTACAGCTCCAGACGGCAGCAGCGCGCTCGTGCGATTCGCAGACTTCGCCACCCAGGATGCGCCGACTGAAGTGTGGGGAAACCATTTTACCGCGCGTATTGCGCCAGCGGCTATCAACCTGTGGCTGAGCGGCTTTTTCTCCCGTGACGTGCAGTTGCGCTGGGTGGGTCCGCAACTAACACGCCGGGTGAAGCGCCACGCTGATGTTCCGTTGTCCTTCGCCGATGGTTATCCCTACCTGCTGGCCAACGAAGCATCTCTGCGCGATGTGCAACAGCGCTGTCCGGCAAGCGTCAAAATGGAACAGTTTCGCCCCAATCTGGTGGTTGCGGGGGCTGATGCCTGGGCAGAAGACACCTGGAAAGTGATTCGAATTGGCGACGTCATTTTTGATGTGGCAAAACCCTGTAGCCGCTGCATTTTCACTACCGTTAGTCCAGAAAAAGGCCAGAAACATCCGTCTGGCGAGCCGCTCGCCACGCTGCAAACCTTCCGGACAGCGGTGGACAACGGCGACGTCGATTTCGGCCAGAATCTTATCGCACGCAACAGTGGCGTTATTCGCGTCGGCGATGAGGTAGAGATTTTGGCAACCGGTCCCGCCAGAGCTTACGGTGCGGCGGAGCCAGATGATACCGCACTGGAACAACAACCCGATGCCACGGTACTTATTGACTGGCAGGGACAGACCTTTCGCGGAAATAATCAGCAGGTATTGCTTGAACAGCTGGAAAACCAGGGTATCAGGGTGCCCTATTCATGCCGGGCAGGAATTTGCGGATGCTGTCGAATTCGACTGTTGGAAGGCGAAGTTAGTCCGCTGAAAAAATCAGCGATTGGGGATGACGGGACGATTCTGTGCTGCAGTTGCGTTCCCAAAACGACAATCAGGCTGGAGAGTTAAACCGCCTGCTCAAGGCTGAAACTGTCGGCAATAACCTGCGGTTTCAGTCGGTCATTCATTATTTTAATCGCGTCGCCAAGTTGCATTGTGCGCCCGGCAATAACCACACCAGGTTGTGCAAGCAGACAAAGCGCGGCATTTTCACCCGGTTCAACCACTAACAGGTTTACCTGTTCATCCGTATCGCTTAAATCCACACAAGCAGCATCCCCCACGACTGGCGACCAGTTAATACCGTGTGCGACAAAGTGCCAGCTTTTTGGCATTTGCGGTTTAAGGTAACGAATCGCCACCAGCGCATTAAGCACCAGTTCCGCCTTTTGCTCTTTGGCTAAATCCAGGTAGCGACATTTTTCTTCAAAGGAAAAATAAAGCGCGGCGTCATCAACACAAAAACCCGACGGAGAAAATGCATCCGGAGTGAGCATTTTACGAGCAAAACGCGAACGGAATAACATGCCATTGGCTAAATCGAGCATCATACGATCGTGCTCTTCATCATAATACCAGCGCCAGTTATCGTCGGGTTTAATTCGCATCAGTTTCTCTCCTTTCCTTAATCATCACCATTACGACAGTATCCTTTTGCCGCTTCGTTTATTGCCTTAATAATAAAAGCTCAGAATGTTTAAATAAGCAACAGTAAAGGAATATAAAACAACCAGGGCCAGAAATAAAGCCCTGGATTGTGATTAAGGTAGCATTCAGATATTGGTGACGATTTCTTTAATCAACGGTGGGCCTTTAAAAATAAAGCCCGAATAAATCTGTACCAGGGAAGCACCAGCAGCTATTTTCTCACGCGCCGCGATTACTGAGTCGATACCACCAACCCCAATAATCGGCAGCTGACCTTTTAATTCCTGAGACAACTGGCGAATAATTTCTGTACTTTTTAATTGTAACGGTCGACCGCTCAGGCCACCCATTTGATCGCAATTTTTCATTCCCTGAACGAGAGAACGATCGAGAGTGGTGTTAGTCGCAATTACGCCATCAATATTATGACGAACTAAACTGTCAGCAACCTGGATCAGTTCTTCCACAGAAAGATCCGGTGCGATCTTAACCGCCACTGGAACATATTTATGGTGGATCGCTTGCAGATCATTTTGCTTATTTTTAATTGCCGTCAGAAGATCATCCAGCGCCTCACCATATTGCAGCGTACGTAATCCCGGCGTATTCGGTGAAGAGATATTAATCGCGATATAACCAGCATAAGCATAGACTTTTTCCATACAAATCAGATAGTCATCTTTGCCGTTCTCTACCGGAGTATCTTTATTCTTACCAATATTAATCCCCAGAATACCGTCAAAATGCGATTTTTTAACGTTCTCAACCAGGTTATCAACCCCCAGGTTATTAAACCCCATGCGGTTGATCAAACCTTCTGCATCGACCAGACGAAACAGACGTGGTTTATCATTACCCGGCTGAGGACGCGGCGTCACGGTACCAATCTCAATGGAACCAAATCCCATCGCGCCGAGCGCATCAATGCACTCCCCGTCTTTATCCAGTCCGGCAGCAAGCCCGAGTGGATTTTTAAACGTCAGCCCCATACAGGTAACCGGTTTTGCGGGTACTTTCTGGCGGACAAGCGCTTCGAGCGGCGTGCCGGTAATGCGACGTAATTGCTGGAATGTCAATTCATGAGCGCGCTCTGGATCGAGCTGGAAAAGGGCTTTACGAACGAAGGGGTAGTACATGAACTCTCCTGGATTCCCGGTGTGCAAACCGGGGGCGTATTATGTGCGATCGCGAGCAAAAAGGGAATTGACCTGCGGCAATAAATAGCAATCGTTTTCCTGCTTCCTCCTTTTTATTCATTTTTCAACTTTTCTATCCCGTATAAATCATTTCGATAAACAAAGTCTCTCTGCCAGACTGCACAAATTGTTATCAATGTTAATCAAAAGCAAACAGTTGGTTATAAGGGGAGAATAAAATTATGCGCGTCATCACTCTGGCGGGAAGCCCACGCTTTCCCTCTCGCTCCAGCGCGTTACTGGAATATGCCCGAGAAAAATTGAACGGCCAGGATGTCGAAGTCTTTCACTGGAACCTGCACAACTTTGCCCCGGAAGACCTGATCTATGCCCGTTTTGACAGTCCGGCGCTGAAGACATTTATCGAACAACTACAGGATGCTGACGGGCTGATTGTCGCAACGCCGGTCTACAAAGCCGCTTACTCTGGCGCACTGAAAACGCTGCTCGATCTGCTCCCCGAGCGGGCGCTGGAAGGAAAAGTGGTTTTGCCGCTGGCGACCGGCGGCAGCGTGGCGCATTTACTGGCCGTCGATTACGCGCTGAAACCGGTGCTGAGCGCGTTAAAGGCTCAGGAGATCCTGCACGGCGTGTTTGCCGATGATTCACAGGTCATCGACTATCAGCATAAACCGCAGTTTACGCCCAACCTGCAGCAGCGCCTGGACAGTGCGCTCGACACTTTCTGGCTGGCGTTGCATCGTCGCGATCTCCAACTCCCGCAACTGAACGCCCTGCGAGGTGCCGCCCATGCTTAATCTGCTCAAGCGTCACACCCCATGGCTGGCATTAACCGGGCTGCTGTCACTGTCATCCTTGGTGCATGCCGCAGAATCGGCTCCGGATGCCCTGCGCATTGGGTATCAGAAAGGAAGCGTCAGCATGGTGCTGGCAAAAAGTCATCAGCTACTGGAGAAACGCTACCCACAGACCAAAATCTCGTGGATTGAGTTCCCGGCTGGACCACAAATGCTGGAAGCACTCAATATCGGCAGTATCGATCTCGGCAGTACCGGTGACATTCCGCCAATTTTCGCCCAGGCCGCCGGAGCCGATCTGGTTTATGTGGGCGTCGAACCACCCAAACCGAAAGCCGAAGTGATTCTGGTGCCGAAAAATAGCCCGATCCAGAGCGTTGCGCAGCTCAAAGGGCATAAAGTCGCCTTCCAGAAAGGTTCCAGCGCCCACAATTTACTGCTCCGGGCGCTGCAACAGGCAGGGTTGAAATTTACCGATATTCAACCGACTTACCTGCCCCCCGCCGATGCGCGAGCGGCCTTCCAGCAAGGAAACGTCGATGCGTGGGCTATCTGGGATCCCTACTATTCGGCCGCATTACTGCAAGGTGATGTGCGCGTGCTGAAAGACGGCTCAGACCTCAAGCAGACCGGTTCGTTTTATCTCGCTGCACGTCCTTATGCCGAAAAAAATAGCGCTTTTGTTCTTGGCGTGCTGGATACCTTTAGCCAGGCGGATGCGTTAACTCTCAGCCAACGCCAGCAAAGCATTACTCTACTGGCTAAAACCATGGGCCTGCCCGAGCCGGTAATTGCGTCTTATCTGGATCACCGTCCGCCAACCACCATTACGCCCGTCAGCGCCTCGGTTGCCGCCCTACAACAACAAACCGCCGATCTGTTTTATGACAACCGTCTGGTGCCGAAAAAAATCGATATTCGCCAGCGTATCTGGCAACCCACTCAGCAGGCAGGAGAAAAATTATGAGTCTGAACATGTTCTGGTTTTTACCCACCCACGGTGACGGTCATTATCTGGGGACGGAAGAAGGTTCGCGCCCGGTCGATCACGGTTATTTGCAACAAATTGCGCAAACAGCCGATCGTCTGGGATTTACTGGCGTTCTGATCCCAACCGGTCGCTCCTGTGAAGATGCCTGGCTGGTCGCCGCGTCGATGATCCCGGTCACCCAGCGATTAAAGTTTCTGGTCGCGCTACGTCCAAGCGTAACCTCGCCGACGGTCGCCGCCCGCCAGGCCGCGACGCTCGACAGACTCTCTAACGGCCGGGCGTTATTCAACCTGGTAACCGGCAGCGATCCACAAGAGCTGGCGGGTGACGGCGTGTTCCTTGATCACACCGAGCGCTATGAAGCCTCTGCTGAATTCACTCAGGTCTGGCGGCGTTTGCTGCAAGGTGAAACCGTGGATTTCAACGGCAAACACATTCATGTCCGCGGGGCGAAACTGTTTTTCCCTCCTGTACAACAACCCCGGCCACCGCTTTATTTCGGCGGTTCGTCTGATGTTGCACAAGATCTTGCTGCCGAGCAGGTTGATCTCTATCTGACCTGGGGCGAGCCGCCTGAACAGGTGAAAGAGAAGATTGAACAGGTGCGGACCAAAGCGGCGGCGCTCGGGCGCAAGATCCGCTTTGGTATTCGTCTGCATGTGATCGTCCGGGAGACAACGCAAGAGGCGTGGCAGGCAGCGGATCGTCTGATAGCCCATCTGGATGACGACACCATTGCCAAAGCCCAGGCCGCCTTCTCAAGAACGGATTCGGTTGGTCAGCAGCGAATGGCTGCACTGCACAACGGTAAACGCGACAAACTGGAAATCAGCCCGAACCTGTGGGCAGGAGTAGGACTGGTGCGCGGTGGCGCGGGTACCGCGCTGGTCGGAGATGGTCCGACGGTCGCGGCGCGTATCAACGAGTATGCCGCACTGGGAATCGACAGTTTTGTGTTGTCCGGGTATCCACATCTGGAAGAGGCATACAAGGTTGGCGAGCTGCTGTTCCCACATCTGGATGTCGCTATACCAGAAATTCCGCAGCCGCAGCGCCAGCATCAACAAGGTGAAGCGGTGGCAAACGAATTTATCCCACGCAAAATCGCGCAAAGCTAAGGAGCCTGCTGATGGCAACGCCGAAAAACAGGTGGTTACTGCGCCTCGCGCCCTGGTTTTTACCGGTTGGGTTGGTCGCGCTCTGGCAGCTCGCATCATCAATGGGCTGGTTGTCCACCCGCATCCTGCCCTCTCCGGAGGGCGTTGTCGAAGCCTTCTGGACGCTTTCCGCCAGCGGCGAGCTTTGGCAGCATCTGGCGATCAGCTCCTGGCGCGCGCTGGTAGGCTTCTCCATTGGCGGATCGATTGGCCTGACGCTGGGACTGATTAGCGGTCTTTCGCGGTGGGGAGAACGCCTGCTGGATACTTCGGTGCAGATGCTGCGTAACGTGCCGCATCTGGCGCTGATCCCACTGGTGATTTTGTGGTTCGGCATTGATGAATCCGCCAAGATCTTTCTCGTCGCGCTGGGCACGCTTTTTCCGATTTACATCAACACTTGGCATGGGATCCGCAATATCGATCGCGGTCTGGTAGAGATGGCTCGCAGCTATGGGCTGTCTGGTTTTTCACTATTTATTCATGTGATCCTCCCCGGCGCCCTGCCCTCGATTATGGTTGGCGTGCGTTTTGCTCTCGGGCTGATGTGGTTAACGCTTATTGTCGCGGAAACCATTTCAGCCAATGCCGGCATTGGTTACCTGGCAATGAACGCCCGCGAATTTCTGCAAACCGATGTGGTCGTGGTGGCCATTATTCTCTACGCCCTGCTCGGCAAACTTGCCGACGTCAGCGCCCAATGGCTGGAGCGGATCTGGCTGCGCTGGAACCCGGCTTACCATGTAAAGGAGGCTTCCGTATGAATACCGCTCGCCTGAACCAAGGCACGCCGCTTTTACTGAGTGCCGTGACGAAACAATACGCCGCCAATACGGTGCTCAATCAGTTAGATTTGCACATTCAGGCCGGACAGTTTGTTGCCGTGGTTGGCCGCAGCGGAGGAGGAAAAAGCACGCTACTGCGTCTGCTGGCTGGGCTGGAGTCTCCCACCTCAGGTGCATTACTTGCCGGAACCACCCCGCTGGCAGAAATTCAGGAGGATACGCGAATGATGTTTCAGGATGCGCGTCTGCTACCCTGGAAGACGGTTATCGATAATGTGGGTCTGGGTCTGAAAGGTCACTGGCGCGATGCGGCCCGGGACGCGCTGGCCGCAGTTGGGCTGGAGAATCGTGCTCAGGAATGGCCTGCTGCCCTGTCCGGTGGACAAAAACAGCGCGTGGCCCTGGCGCGGGCATTAATTCATCGTCCCGGTCTGCTGTTGCTGGATGAACCGCTCGGTGCGCTGGATGCCTTAACCCGGCTTGAAATGCAGGAGCTGATTGTCTCTTTATGGCAAGAGCACGGCTTTACCGTACTGCTGGTCACCCATGACGTCAGTGAAGCGGTGGCAATGGCCGATCGCGTGTTGCTTATTGAAGATGGAAAAATCGGACTGGATTTAACGGTGGATATTGCGCGACCACGCCGGATTGGTTCGGTGCGTCTGGCAGAGCTGGAAGCAGAAGTGTTGAACCGGGTAATGCAGCGTAGCGAAACGGAACAGCCGATCCGCCGGCATGGATAAGCATTCAGAAAAATCAGGCCCAGTAAGCGCAAGCGCCACCGGGCCTTTTGCCGGATGGCGGCGTTACCGCCTATTCCGGCTTACAAAACGACAGGTCAACGTTTCAGGCTAACGCTTTGGTTACCTTCTCGAACAGATCGCCGGAGAGATTCTCCAGACCTTTCAGCTGTTCCAGCGCCGCGCGCATCTGCGTCTGACGTTTTGCATCATACCGTTTTAAGCGAATCAGCGGCTCAATCAGACGTGACGCCACCTGCGGGTTACGGCTATTGAGTTCAGTCAGCATGTCGACCAAGAACTGATAGCCGCTGCCATCTTCCGCATGGAATGCCGCCGGGTTGCTGCCCGCAAAGGCGCCAATCAGAGATCGGATTCGGTTCGGGTTACTCATACTGAAGGAACGGTGCTTCAGTAAGCCACGTACCGTTTCCAGCACGTTTCTGGCCGGGCTGGTGGATTGCAGGATAAACCATTTGTCCATCACCAGACCGTCATGATGCCACTTATCGTCATACTCCTGCATTAGCGTGTCGCGGCAAGGCAGTTGCGCCGCGACTGCCGCGGACAGCGCCGCCAGCGCATCGGTCATATTGTTTGCTTCACGGTACTGCTTGCTGACCAGCGTGTCGGCCAGATGGGTTTCGCCAAAGGCCAGGAAACGCAGGCAGGCATTACGTAGCGTACGCTTGCCAATATCGGCATGCTCAACGCGGTACTCATCAAGATGATTAGCGTTATAGATGGCGAGGAATTCATCCGCCAGTTCGGCCGCCAGCGTGCGAGTTAACGCTTCACGTACTTCCGTTATCGCCACCGGATCGATGATGTCGAACAGTTCAGCAATTTCATTCACCGAAGGCAGCGTTAGAATCTCTGCCGCCAGTGCCGGATCGATTTTCTCATCCAGCAAAATCGCCCGGAATGCATCGGCCACGTGTACCGGCAGCGACAGCGGCTGTCCCTGCTGATGGCGGGCTACGTTGAGCTTAATATAGGTCGCCAGCAAGCTTTGCGCCGCGTCCCAACGAGAGAAATCGTTACGCGCATGACGCATCAAGAAAGTCAGCTGCTGATCGCTCCATTTGTATTCCAGTTTTACCGGTGCGGAAAATTCGCACAGCAGTGCCGGAACCGGCTGGAAGTAGACATTATCAAAGACAAACGTCTGCTCAGCCTGGGTGACATTGAGTACGGAATTCACCGGGTGCCCGCCTTTTTGCAGCGGGATCACTTTCCCTTGGTTGTCATACAACTCGAGGGCGAAAGGAATATGCAGCGGCTGTTTTTCGGCCTGATCCGGCGTGGCCGGCGTGCGCTGGCTGATAGTCAGCGTGTACTGCTCAGTGGATGGATTGTAGTCATCACGCACGGTCAGAATCGGCGTACCGGACTGACTGTACCAGCGGCGGAAATGCGATAGATCGACGTTGGACGCATCTTCCATCGCCTGCACGAAATCATCACAGGTTGCAGCGCTGCCGTCATGACGCTCAAAGTACAACTGCATCCCTTTCTGGAAGTTAGCCTCACCGAGCAGGGTGTGGATCATACGAATAACTTCAGCGCCCTTTTCGTACACGGTCAGGGTATAGAAGTTGTTCATTTCAATGACCATATCCGGACGGATAGGATGCGCCATTGGGCTGGCATCTTCGGCAAACTGCAGGCCGCGCATGGTGCGCACATTGCTGATCCGGTTTACCGCGCGTGAGCCGAGATCGGAACTGAACTCCTGATCGCGGAACACGGTTAGCCCCTCTTTCAGGCTCAACTGGAACCAGTCGCGACAGGTCACGCGGTTGCCGGTCCAGTTGTGGAAATATTCGTGACCGATGACGCGCTCAATATCGAGGTAGTCTTTGTCGGTGGCGGTATCGGTACGTGCCAGCACATATTTGGAGTTAAAGATGTTCAGACCTTTATTCTCCATCGCCCCCATGTTGAAGAAATCGACCGCGACAATCATATAAATGTCGAGGTCATATTCGAGGCCAAAGCGCTCTTCATCCCATTTCATGGAGTTTTTCAGCGAGGTCATCGCCCACGGCGCGCGGTCCAGGTTGCCGCGATCGACGTACAGTTCCAGCGCCACTTCACGCCCGGAACGAGTGGTAAAGGTGTCGCGCAGGACGTCGAAATCACCAGCTACCAGCGCAAACAGATAACACGGTTTCGGGAACGGATCCTGCCACTGTACCCAGTGACGACCATTTTCCAGTTCCCCCTGCGCCACACGGTTACCGTTGGAGAGCAGGAACGGATATTGGGTTTTATCGGCGATAATTTTGGTGGTAAAACGCGCCAGGACATCCGGCCTGTCGAGATACCAGGTAATATGGCGGAACCCTTCCGCTTCACACTGGGTGCACAGCGCATCGCCGGACTTGTACAGTCCTTCCAGCGCGGTATTGGCCGCCGGGCTAATTTCATTCACGATACGCAGCGTAAAACGTTCCGGCAGTTGACTGATGACCAGAGCGCCCTCTTCTTCTTTATACTCTGCCCACGGCTCGTCGTTCACGTGGATCGACACCAGGGTCAGATCTTCACCATTCAGGCGCAGGGGCGCATCGGACGCGCCATGACGGACAGCCTGGCTCACGGCGGTGACCACGGTTTTTTCAGCATCCAGGTCAAAGGTCAAGTCAATATCAGTAATCTGGTAATCCGGCGCACGATAGTCGTGACGGTATTTGGCTTGTGGCTGTTGTGTCATAAAAAACCTTTAGCATCTTTGGTAGAGTCTCGGCTTCAGTCTATTCCTGTTGCGTAAATCGCGCTACGCAGAATGTTCATCTTTTCAGGCACAAACACCCTTTTTGCTACATTTTTATAACACGCGGCACGAATTGCCCTCGACCAGAAAGACAGCTTATGGTGTGATCGGGGTTCAATAAATCGCTAAACAAGGTATACTCCAGCGGTTTTCTTAGTTGTTTATTGTACTAAACGCTCCCGTGAGAGGATGCTACTGCGCACCTATGACACAATTCGCTTCTCCTGTTCTGCACTCGCTGCTGGATACAGACGCTTATAAGTTGCATATGCAGCAAGCCGTTTTTCACCACTACTATGATGTACAAGTAGCGGCTGAATTTCGTTGCCGTGGCGATGACCTGCTCGGTATTTATGCCGATTCTATTCGTGAGCAGGTGAATGCTATGCAACACCTGCGACTGCAGGAGGACGAGTACCAGTGGCTCTCCGGCCTGCCTTTCTTTAAAGCTGATTACCTCACCTGGTTACGTGATTTCCGCTATAACCCGGAACAGGTTTGCGTCACCAATGATAACGGTAAGCTGAACATCCGCTTAACCGGGCCGTGGCGTGAAGTGATCATGTGGGAAGTCCCGCTGCTAGCGGTTATCAGCGAGATGGTACACCGTTACCGTTCGCCCGAATCAGGCGTCCCGCAGGCACTCAATGAGCTGGAAAGCAAACTAGTAGAATTCTCTGCTTTAACGAAAGATGTCGATATGTCCCGCTTCCATCTGATGGATTTCGGTACGCGTCGTCGTTTTTCACGTGAAGTACAGCAGGCTATTGTTAAACGCCTGCAGCGAGAGCCCTGGTTTGTCGGCACCAGTAACTACGATCTGGCCCGCCGCCTGTCATTAACCCCAATGGGCACGCAGGCGCATGAGTGGTTCCAGGCTCATCAGCAAATCAGCCCTGAGCTTGCCACCAGCCAGCGCGTTGCCCTGGCCGCCTGGTTAAATGAATATCCTGACCAACTCGGCATTGCGCTGACCGATTGCATCACCATGGATGCGTTTTTACGCGACTTTGGCGTCGAGTTTGCGACCCGCTATCAGGGTTTACGCCATGACTCAGGCGACCCGGTGGAATGGGGTGAAAAAGCCATCGCCCATTATGAAAAACTGGGCATTGATCCGCTGAGCAAAACGCTGGTGTTTTCAGATAACCTCGATTTGAAAAAAGCGATTGAGCTCTACCGTCACTTCTCTTCTCGTGTGCAGTTGAGTTTTGGTATTGGCACACGTTTAACCTGTGATATTCCCCATGTTAAGCCGCTCAATATTGTGATCAAGCTGGTGGAATGTAACGGCAAACCTGTGGCGAAGTTATCTGATAGCCCGGGTAAAACCATCTGCCACGATAAAGCGTTCGTGCGCGCACTACGCAAAGCCTTCGATTTGCCGCATATTAAAAAAGCCAGTTAAACCTTCCAGGGAGCCAGTTTGGCTCCCTTTTCACGCTAATTTCCGAAATCTTTCACTCCAGCTACGAATTCTGCTTGTCTGATTGCAGATGCCAGGTAACATAGGTATCCCCCCATTACGGGTGGACATGTGTTTATATATCCGACTATTAACAGAGAGAATATTATGAGCGTTGTGCCTGTAGCCGACGTACTCCAGGGCCGCGTAGCCGTTGACAGCGAAGTCACCGTGCGCGGATGGGTGCGTACCCGCCGAGATTCAAAAGCTGGCATCTCCTTCCTCGCCGTTTATGACGGTTCCTGCTTTGATCCTGTACAGGCCGTCATCAATAATTCTCTGCCCAATTACAATCAGGACGTACTGCGCCTGACGACGGGTTGTTCAGTTATCGTAACGGGTAAAGTCGTTGCATCTCCTGGACAAGGACAGAGCTTTGAAATTCAGGCCACTGAGGTTGAAGTAGCCGGCTGGGTTGAAGATCCTGATACCTATCCAATGGCGGCTAAGCGTCACAGCATTGAGTATCTGCGTGAAGTGGCGCACATGCGCCCACGTACCAACATGATTGGTGCCGTCGCGCGTGTACGTCATACGCTGGCGCAAGCGCTGCATCGCTTCTTCCACGAGCAGGGTTTCTTTTGGGTATCGACTCCGCTGATCACCGCTTCCGATACGGAAGGTGCCGGTGAAATGTTCCGCGTGTCTACGCTGGATCTGGAAAACCTGCCGCGTAACGATCAGGGCAAAGTCGATTTCGACAAAGACTTCTTTGGTAAAGAAGCTTTCCTGACCGTTTCCGGTCAGCTGAACGGCGAAACCTACGCCTGTGCTCTGTCCAAAATTTATACCTTTGGCCCGACGTTCCGTGCAGAAAACTCTAATACCAGTCGTCACCTGGCAGAGTTCTGGATGCTGGAACCGGAAGTGGCTTTCGCCGACCTGAACGATGTTGCAGGCCTGGCTGAAGCGATGCTGAAGTACGCGTTCAAAGCCGTACTGGTTGAGCGTGCGGATGATATGAAATTCTTCGCCGAACGTGTCGACAAAGACGCGATTTCACGCCTGGAACGTTTCATTGAGGCTGACTTCGCGCAGGTGGATTACACCGACGCGGTAAGCATTCTGGAAAAATGCGGCAAACAGTTCGAAAACCCGGTTTACTGGGGTGTGGATCTGTCTTCTGAGCACGAACGTTACCTTGCTGAAGAGCACTTTAAAGCGCCGGTCGTCGTTAAAAACTACCCGAAAGATATCAAAGCGTTTTATATGCGCCTTAACGAAGACGGTAAAACCGTTGCAGCAATGGACGTCCTGGCTCCAGGAATCGGTGAAATCATCGGTGGTTCTCAGCGTGAAGAGCGTCTGGACGTCCTGGATGCCCGTATGCTGGAAATGGGTCTGAACAAAGAAGATTACTGGTGGTATCGCGACCTGCGTCGCTACGGTACCGTTCCACATTCCGGCTTCGGTTTGGGCTTTGAGCGTTTGATCGCTTACGTTACCGGCGTGCAGAACGTCCGTGACGTTATTCCGTTCCCGCGTACCCCGCGCAACGCTACGTTCTAACCCTGCATTTTTGATACAAAAGCCAGCATTGCTGGCTTTTTTTGTCACCGCTTCACGTTTTGGGATCCCCCTCCCGCGTTTAACACAACCCTTCGCCTTCCCCCTTCCTGTTACGTAATATTTCACCGCAACATATTTGAACAAAAAATAATCAGTATTTTTATTGTGGATTAGCATTTTCCGATTAAATAGTACATTTTCTGACCACTTGCACGGCATTCCAGACGTCCAGAAATAGCCATCTGTAAACCATGAACTTTATGGCAGAACAGAGAAAAAAGGAGTTTATCTAAATTAAATATAAGAAAATCATATAAATAGAAATAGAAGTGGTGATTTTTAGCGCACGGACATCTGAAATTTGAAGTTGTTCACAAAGTTGCACAAAAATAACATTTTGTTACACACATTTTCTTTTTGAAACCAAATCTTTATATTTGTAGCACTTTGACGGTAGCGAAACGATAGTTTGAATGGAAAGATGCCTGTCAGACACATAAAGACACCAAACTCTCATCAATAGTTCCGTAAATTTTTATTGACGGAAATTATTGGCGGCAGTGGCAGGTGTCATATAAAAACCGATGAGGGTAATAAATAATGATGAAGCGCAATATTCTGGCAGTGGTTATCCCTGCTCTGCTGGTAGCCGGGGCAGCTAACGCTGCAGAAATCTATAACAAAGATGGCAACAAAGTAGACCTGTACGGTAAAGCAGTAGGTCTGCACTATTTTTCCAAGCACAACGGTGACAATGCCTACGCACCTAATGGCGATCAGACTTACGCCCGTCTTGGTTTCAAAGGGGAAACTCAGATTAACGACCAACTGACCGGTTACGGCCAGTGGGAATACCAGTTCAGTGGCAATAACTCTGAAGGCGGTGATGATGCTCAGAATGGCAACAAAACCCGTCTGGCGTTTGCCGGTCTGAAATTCGGTGATGCAGGCTCCTTCGATTACGGTCGTAACTACGGCGTCGTTTACGATGCACTGGGTTACACCGATATGCTGCCAGAATTCGGTGGTGACACTGCTGCTTCCGACCAGTTCTTCTCTCAGCGTAACGGCGGTCTCGCAACTTACCGTAACTCTAACTTCTTCGGTTTGGTTGAAGGCCTGAACTTCGCTGTTCAGTACCTGGGCAAAAACGAGCGTGATGACGTTCGTCGCTCTAACGGTGATGGCGTTGGCGGTTCTGTTAGCTACGAATTCGAAGGCTTTGGTATCGTAGGTGCGTATGGCGCGGCTGATCGTACCGATGCCCAGCAAAACCCACTTCTGCGCGGCCACGGCGACAAAGCTGAGCAGTGGGCGACCGGCTTGAAATACGATGCTAACAACATCTACCTGGCGGCGAACTACAGCGAAACCCGTAACGCAACCCGTATCGCTAACGGTTATGCTAACAAAACTGAAGACGTCCTGTTGGTTGCTCAGTACCAGTTCGACTTCGGCCTGCGTCCGTCCCTCGCCTATACCAAATCTAAAGGTAAGGACATCGAAGGAATCGGCGACGTAGATCTGGTGAACTACTTCGAAGTGGGTGCGACTTACTACTTCAACAAAAACATGTCCACCTATGTTGATTACATCATCAACCAGATCGATTCTGACAACAAACTGGGCGTAGGCTCTGACGACACCGTTGCAGTGGGTATCGTTTACCAGTTCTAATAGCAGACCTCTTTGTTAAATGCCTTAAAAACAGGACTTCGGTCCTGTTTTTTTATCTCTGCTAGCGGATTCTTGCGTCTTAAAAAAACACCTCGGCTTTTCGTCAGTAACGGTTGGCATTTTGTAAATCTACCGTTAACCTGATAGCGGACTTCCCTTCTGTAATCACTATGGAACCTCGTCATGTTTGAGAACATTACTGCCGCTCCTGCCGACCCCATTTTGGGTCTGGCTGATTTGTTTCGTGCCGATGACCGCCCAGGAAAAATAAACCTTGGGATCGGTGTATATAAAGATGAGACAGGTAAAACGCCGGTACTGACCAGCGTTAAAAAAGCCGAGCAATATATACTGGAAAATGAAACCACCAAAAATTACCTTGGCATCGACGGTATTCCAGAGTTTGGTCGCTGCACTCAGGAATTACTGTTTGGTAAAGAAAGTTCGCTTATCAACGACAAACGTGCGCGTACAGCACAGACCCCTGGCGGCACTGGCGCACTGCGTGTGGCCACTGATTTCCTGGCAAAAAACACCTCAGCTAAACGCGTATGGGTGAGCAATCCAAGCTGGCCAAACCATAAGAGCGTCTTTAACTCTGCCGGTCTGGAAGTTCGTGAATACAACTATTACGATGCCGCGAACCACTCATTAGACTTTGATGCGCTGCTGGCAAGCCTCAGCGAAGCGCAGGCTGGCGACGTGGTGTTATTCCACGGCTGCTGCCATAACCCAACCGGTATCGACCCTACGCTGGAGCAGTGGCAAACGCTGGCTCAGCTTTCAGTCGAAAAAGGTTGGTTGCCGCTGTTTGACTTCGCATACCAGGGCTTTGCCCGCGGTCTGGAAGAAGATGCAGAAGGTCTGCGCGCATTCGCTGCGCTGCACAAAGAGCTGATCGTCGCCAGTTCCTACTCCAAGAACTTTGGTCTGTACAATGAGCGCGTAGGTGCCTGTACGCTGGTTGCAGCCGATGCTGAAACCGTCGACCGCGCGTTTAGCCAGATGAAGTCCGTCATTCGTGCCAACTATTCCAACCCACCAGCACACGGCGCGTCGGTTGTGGCAACCATCCTGAGCAACGATGCCCTGCGCGCTATCTGGGAACAGGAACTGACTGATATGCGTCAACGCATCCAACGCATGCGTTTGCTGTTTGTGAATACGCTGCAGGAGAAAGGTGCGAACCGCGACTTCAGCTTTATCATCAAACAGAACGGCATGTTCTCATTCAGCGGCCTGACCAAAGAGCAGGTTCTGCGTCTGCGTGAAGAGTTTGGTGTCTATGCCGTCGCTTCCGGACGTGTGAACGTAGCAGGAATGACGCCAGATAACATGGCGCCGCTGTGCGAAGCGATTGTCGCAGTACTGTAATCTATCGCGTACTAAAAAGGCCGCAATAGCGGCCTTTTTCATTTATCTGCGGTGTTACCAGACAGGCATTTCATCCTGCAGGAACGGATTATGTAGCCGTTCGTTGCCCAACGTCGAAAGTGGGCCGTGACCCGGAATAAACGTCACGTCATCGCCCAACGGCAACAGTTTACGTTTAACCGAATCAATCAATTGACTATGATCTCCGCGAGGAAAATCGCTGCGCCCTACGCCGCCTTTGAAGATCACGTCACCAGAAATCAGTAGCTTTGATTGTTCATCAAAGAAGACCACATGTCCCGGCGTGTGGCCCGGGCAATGCAGTACCTGCAACGTCACGTTACCCACGCTTACCCGGTCGCCTTCATTCAACCAGCGATCGGGCGTCAGCGGCTCACAATCGCCCAGGCCAAACATGCGACTCTGAGCAGGAAGTCCTTGTAACCAGAACTCATCTTCTTTTTCCGGACCAATAACCGGTACACCATAATGCTGTGCCAGTTCAGCCGCCGCACCTACGTGATCAAGATGACCATGGGTGAGCAGGATCTGCATTAGCGTCAGGCCACTGGCATCGACTTCCTGTTTGATTTTCTCAGCATCGCCGCCGGGATCGACCAGCGCAGCCAGACGGGTTTGCTCACACCAGATTAACGAGCAGTTCTGGGCGAATGCAGTGACCGGAATAATACGATAGTTCATACGGCTCCTGTTTCATTAAGCTTATGGATCACCAATGACGCGCCGGTCCGGTGTCAATATGCACAAAGTTACTGCGTGGGTAGTATCCTACACCACCTGCGCGCATAGATAACGCAGCTTTGCGAATATTACTTAATGCGATGCCTTCAATATGGAAATCCATGGCCTGCCCTTTCGTGTGGTAGCTTTTCTTTGCCACACCGCGGCTGTGCGCACGTAATTCATTATTGGTATCAATAGAGCGGTAACCAGAAATAAGCTGTACGGGTTTACGCGTGCCCAGCAGGCCCTGCAGACGGAAGAGTTGATCGAACAATCCCGGATCGATGGATTTCACTTTATTCGCACGAAAATCACGGAAAAAGTGATTAAGTTTAGCTAATTCGTCCTGAATATAGCCCCTGCCATCAAAAAACTCTGCTTTTATTGACTCACCGGTATGCAGGTTATTCAGAGTCAAAATACGCGGACGTGGGGTAGAGAGTGTAGCAAACGCAGGCGTAGGCAGGATGGCAGCGCCGAGGGCAATGCCACCAAGCGCCAGCAGTTTGCGGCGATTAGCGTCAAATTTGTCCATGGTTTTAAGGTCTACAAGGTCAATGTTATCGTATGTATGCTCTAGCGCACGCGGGAAACCTTATCTGGCTAAGTAGTCCACGTCAAGGCTCCCAACCCCAGGAAATACGGGGCTTGCAGCCATTTCGCCCCGTTTCCAGCATAACTTACGACAATTATTTTCCTCGAACTGCTTCATTTATCTGATTAATTGTTCAGCTTTTGACACAATTTGTGCACTGGATCGCGCTGTCTGATCGTAATTGTAAATATCTGTACGATACTGCGTGCGACCATCCGGGCCAACAAATGCGGTCAGATAGTAGAGGTTGACGGGGATATTCTGGCGAATATTCACGTACCTTGTATCCCCTTGCTTCAGGGCATCCGAGATGCGCGTATCATTCCACCCCGCATCCTGTAGCAGCATATTCGCCAGCTCAGATGCCTTGTTCACGCGCACGCAGCCGGAGCTTAACGCCCGCGAATCCTTCTGGAACAGAGTGTGGTTCGGCGTATCGTGCAGATAAATAGCATCCGAACTCGGCATATTGAATTTATAGCGTCCGAGCGAGTTACGCGCTCCCGGAGCCTGCTGGAAGCGGAACGGCAGATTGGAGGCGGTGATGGTGGCCCAGTCAACCTGCCACGGATCTATCGTCTCTTTGCTGTTCCAGCCGCGCATTACGGTATAGCCGTGACGCTCAAGATACCCCGGGTCATTCCAAACCTTAGGCAGAATATCCTTCCGGGCCAGCGTCGGCGGCACGTTCCACGGCGGGTTAACGACCACGTTATTCAGCGCACTGCTCATCATCGGCGTTTTACGATCGGGACGTCCGACGATAACGCGCGAGGCCAGCACCTGATTGCCGTTCTGATAATACACCAGCGAGTAGGCAGGAATATTCACCATAATACCGGTAGACAGCGTACCCGGCAGCAGGCGCAAGCGCTGAATATTTAACGCCAGCACGCCCGCACGTTGAGCGGGCGTCACGTTCAGCCAGTCACGCGTGGCAGGGCCAATCGCGCCATCGGCCCCAAGCCCCTGCCACGTCTGAAACCGCTTAACTGCGTCAACAAGTTCACGATCGTAAGCGCTACGGCCTTCTTTGGCAGCCGTACTGACAACAGACTCCAGCATCCCGGTACGGCGCAAAATTTCACGCAGCGCAGGGATATCCTTACTCCACTCCCCCGGACGCAGCGTCGCGGTACTGGTCAGTTGCGGCCAGGGCCGCGTATCGCCCACCAGCTTGAGCAGCGAATCATGCATTGCTGCGTACTGCGGATGTTGCGGTGCCAGGCTGGCGACAAACGAAGTCAGTTGACCGTTATCCAGCGCGACTTGCCATTGGTTGATCACGGAAATCGGCGGCGTCGTCAGCGCATAGGGCTTATCGCTATAGAGCCAGCGATTACCTTTGACGGGGATGTTGGCAATAAAGTGCAGATACCCCATCATCGCATCTGAGAGCAAGATATCTCGCGCCTGACCGGTTACTGCTGGGTCAGTCAGTAGAGCAACCCAGGTGGTGAACTGCGGCTGAAAGCCGGCAATCGCCACTTCAGCTAACTGTTGCTGAAAGGCTTTTACCGCATCACGATTTTCCCACATCGGTTTCATTTCGCGTGCGGCATACAGCAGTTCCAGTTGGCTCATATAAACCGGTGTGAAGCCCGCTGGAAGTTGAGATTGTAATTCGGCGCGGGCTTTATCAACTGACACGCCCTCGGGCAGCGGTTGGATACCTGCCATGATAGCCGTCGCGGAAGATTGAGCCTGCGGCTGTGATAACGCTGTTGGCTGTTCACTGACGGTCGCTGAGCTATCGCCAGGGATCATTTCAGGCTCATCGGCCTGCGCATTGAACAGTGGAGCGAATGTTACGGCCAGGCACAAACTAATTGCCGACAGCCGACGACCACACATTTTATTAAGCAACATCCCTTGCCCCCTGTTTTTTTATCATACTTTGAGTAGCCAGGCCGTATGTCTTCCCCTTATTTTGGCGGGGCCGAACCTGTAAAACGCCAATACAAGCTGAAGTATGACGAGCAAGCCTGTGACGCGTTAGGCTTACCTTTAGTATATAAACATGAAAAAATTTTTGCCTAACCTAATGTAAAGAAGTTTAAAGAAATTACACCAGTTATTGAGAATTTCCGGAAAAAAAAGAAGGCGGCCATTTAGCCGCCTTTTATTTAGCTTGCCTGCGAGGAGGCATCTTCGGTGCCAGGCAGCGGCTCAGGTAACTGAGGCGCAAACCCGCGCAGACCTACCACGTGAACGTGTTCGGTATTCTGGAAGACTTTACGCACCAGTTTGTAGGTTGTGCCTTTCTCCGGGCTAATGTTTTCTGGGGCTGCGATAATCAGTTGCATTTGCAGACGCTCGCACAGTTCAAACAGAGTCGCGATAGAGCGTGCATCAAGTCGCGCAGCTTCATCCAGGAACAGCAGACGGCAAGGAGAAATATCTTTCCCGCGCAGTCTACGCCCTTCGTCTTCCCAGCTTTGCACAACCATCACCAGAATAGACATCCCGGTCCCGATCGCTTCACCGGTTGACAGCGCGCCAGATTCAGCACGCAGCCAGCCGTCAGAGCCACGGTTAACCTCAACTTCCATTTCCAGATAGTTACGGTAATCCAGCAGCTCTTCACCAATGGTTTGCGGCGTACGTTGCCCCATATCAATCTGCGGATTCAGACGCTGATACAACTTCGCCAGCGCTTCAGAGAAGGTCAGACGATTGCTGTTAAACAGATCCTGGTGCTGCTCATGCTGTTCGGAAAGTACGTCCAGCAAGGTAGCATGCGTCTCGCGTACGTTGACGTTCAGACGAACGCTGTTTACCTGGCCAAACGACACGCTTTGCAGCCCCTGGTTCAGCATGCGAATACGGTTCTGTTCGCGCTGAATGGTCTTACGAATGATATTCGCCACGCTGCGAGAGCTGATCGCCAGTTTCTGTTCGCGGGACGTTAATTCTTCCGTCAGACGGCTCAGCTCAATCTCCATCTGTTCGATCGCTTCAACCGGATCGTCGGTACGGATGATATCCTGGCGAATACGTTCACGCAGATGCTGATAAACCGCGACAAAGAACTGGATTTTACGCTCTGGGCGTTTTGGATCTTCAGACATGCGCAGTACATCGCGCAGGTGTTCGTTATCCGCAACCGCCAGGCGCAGCGCACCAAGCGCCTTATCCGACATCGAGCGCAGTTCATCACCGGAAAGATACGCCAGCTCCCGACGGTGCAGGCGGCGTTCAACGCCGTTATCTTTCACCATCCGCATCACCGCACACCATCCGGCTTTCGCGGTAACCACCTGCTCGCGCATTTCAAAATAATCACGTTCCAGCTTGCGCAGCCTGCGGGTCAGGTTTTCCATCTCCGCTTCGCAGAAGGTCAGCGCTTTTTCCAGTTGGTTACGGCGGGCACGGTTATTGCTGAGCTGCGCATGCAGTTCATCACGACGAATACGCGCGCGCTCTTCGGCACCGCTGTCCGCACGAACGCCAATATCCTGCAGTTCACGTTGTAAATCGTTAAGCAGCTCTTTTTTGGTGTCATAGGAGCTTTTCAGCGACGCCATGACCTGGTTGTACTGGCTTAACTGTGCGGCGTGACTGCGTAGCGCTTCACGGGCGCGGGTACGTTCGGCTTCCGCCTGTTCCAGGCGCTCACGCAGTTTTTCGTTCAGATCGCTGTTGCCGCTAAGCATTTCAGCAGAGTCGGAATAGCTAAAGTGCGCCCGGCGCTGCACCACTTCGGTCAGAGCAAAAGCTTGCTGACGCGCATCGCGCTGCATCTGCTGGGAATACGCGTAGTCTTCCTTCAGTTGTTCAAACTGCTCAGGGTCATTTTGCAGGACCGAAACAATCGGTTCCAGTTTGGCTAACTGGTTGCCATGTTGCTGTACAAAACGCGCCGCTTCCTGGGCTTCATCCAGGCGCTCACGAATTTCGTCCACGCGATCGGCCAGCGTGTCATCCGCCAGCAGATTCAAACGCGGGAGAAGGCGGTTAAGAGCAGAGACCCCCTCTTTCGCCTGCTCAAACTGCATACGGCTTTGCTGATTATCATTTTCATGATTGCTCAGCGCACGTTCCAGTTCAACGCGACGGCCATTCAGTTGGCGAATTTCTGCTTCCGGATCGGCTTCAAACGCCACCGACAAATGACTGCCAATGAAACGACTGAACGCCTGATGCAGACGCTGGGTTTTCTGGACGTCAAAGGAGAGCGTTGCGAAACGTTCAGACAGCCCTTCACGCTCGGCATGCAGGGTTTCGATACGGCTTTCGCGCGCTGCACGGCCAAAAATCGGCACCGTCGGGAAGCGGGAATAACGCCACTGACGCTCGGCGGTTTTCACCACTACCGCTTTTTCCAGCTCATCAACGCTGAAAACGCTGTCATCAAACGACTGCGGATCCCCTTCGATGAAATAGAGATCTTCCGGACAATCCGTCAGCCCTTCAAGCTGCTCGGTAATCAGCGACAGATCCGGCACCACGATGGCATGACGCGAAGGACCGTACAGCGCAGAGAAGTACGGCGCATCTTCAAGGCTAACGTCGTCATAGATTTCTGACAGTAGAACGCCACCGAAGCGCTCCGCCAGCGCGTTCAGACGCTGATCTTCCGCCCCGCCCGGCTGACTTAAACGTTCAATTTCTTCATCAACTGCATTTTTGCGCGCACCGACTTCATCACGCTCAACAATGGCTTCACGCTCGCGCTCCAGCAGTTGTTGCAGATACTCGGTCACGTCCTGGCTTGAGGTAAACTCTTCGCCACACTGCTCGCTAAGCTGATTCAGGCTATTCTGCGCGGCCAGCCAGACAGGCGCACGTTTCATCAGATGCTGGATACGAGACTGTAGCTGTTCCTGCTCCTGACGCAACGTCATACGCTGTTCGCTGGCAGAAGAGACGCTGTCCGACAAGGCGGCGATGCGTGCTTCCAGCTCCTGGTACAGCGCTTCCAGCTCATCGATATCGAACTGTTTACCCTGACGCTTGCAGAATTCAGCCAGCAGACGCTCGGCGTCTTGCTGTTCGCGCAAACGCTGCTCCAGCTCGCTAAGTCGCATACGCAACGGCTGAACCTGTTCCGCCAGGTGGCGCTGTTCAACGCCTTCCCGTAGCAGTTCACGCGCCACGCTCCAGGCTTCACCACGCGCCAGCGGGCCATTGATAGCCGCCACCAGCTGATAAGCCTGTTCGAACTGGCTGTGCGCGGTTTGCGCCACGCTCATTTTTTGTTCCAGCGTCAGCAGTTTTTCAGTGGCTTCCTGCTCTTTAGCCTGGAAGGTTTCCAGCCATTCAGCAGCGCTGTCGGCGGTCAGATCCGGTAAGTGGCAGAGCTCTTTCGCCCGATTCAGCGCCTGGATCGCCTGGGTATATTGGATGGCTCGCGTTTGCTGGACGTCCAGCGCTTGCTGATAATCGGCAAGCTGGCTTTTCAGCTCATCCACTTCCAGTTCCGCGGCTTCTGCGCGGGCTTCGTTTTCATCCTGGCGGTCAACGGCTTCCGCGACCACCTCATTTTGTTCTTCGAGACGGACCTGCAGTTCTTCGAGATCCGCTTCGTAGCGTTCAATTTTTTCCTGCTGACGCAGCGCGGTTTGCACCAGATTCAGGTGATCGCTCGCGGCCTGGTAATCAGCTTCCAGATCGCCTTCCGCGCCGTTATGCTCGCCCAGTTCGCGCGCCATATCCACGTGCTTATACTGCTCCGCGGCCAGCTGCTTGCGTGAAGTATGCAGCTCACGACGATATTCCAGCGCTTTATCAAGATGGATACGACGTTCGTTGGCGTGACGCATATAATCCGCGGCCACATAGTTGGTCGCTTCGCTGATCAAATGCTTAAACAGATCGCGGTCAGACTGAGTTACGCGAATCGCTTCCAGCGTCATGCGGTTTTCACGCAGCGCAGCTTCCATATCCTGGAAGGCTTTACGTACGCCGCTGTTTTCCGGCAGCAGGTAGTCACGCAGTGAACGGGTAATGGCACTGGAGATCCCGCCGTACAGCGAGGCTTCAATCAGACGATAGAATTTACTACGGTCAGACGCGGAACGCAGACGACGGGCGATGATGCCCAGATCGAACATCAGTGAGTGATAATCGGTGATTGAGTTGAACTGTTTAAACTGCACGCCTTCCATCTCATCAAGCTTCTCTTTCAGCTCAGAGAGGGACAGCACGCGCGCCTGGCGTTCATTCAGCGTTTCCGTCACCAGTTGGGTTGGCTGCACCGACATCGGCAGCCCCTGAATGGCAAACGGTTTGATATCCACTTTACGATCGCGACCGGCAACCTGTTGCAGACGCACCCCCACGACCACGCGCTGATGGCGCGAGTTGAGGACGTCGAGCATTGAGTAACAGACGCCCGCTTTCAACTTACCGTGCAGGCCCTTATCACGTGAACCACTGGTTGCACCGGCTTCGGTGGTGTTACGGAAATGCAGCAGGGTTAAGTCCGGAATGAGCGCTGTTACAAATGCCGCCATGGTGGTGGACTTACCCGCACCGTTACCGCCGGACAGCGTGGTAACCAGTTCATCAAGGTCGAACGTACGGGCAAAAAAACCATTCCAGTTAATCAGCGTAAGTGAGCGAAATTTACCGCGTTCAATCATTATTCTTCTTCTCCACTGTCCGGCTGATTCTCTTCGGGCTCATCGTTGAGCTGCAGGCGGTTCTCGACCGGCATCGCTTCGCCATCACGAATTAAGCGACGCTGCGCTTCGCGCGGATCGTCACCGCTGCGCACGTCCGCGCCAAAGCGGAAGACTGATTCCGTAATACGGAATTTGCTGCTGTCGTGACCCATAAACCACACCATGCCTAAACGGCGCAGACGGTTTAGCGAAGAACGAACTTTTTCCTGTAGCTTCTGGCGATCAACATCCGAACCGGTTGAACGGTTGTTCACCAGTTTCAGCAGCTTCGCTTCATCAGCCAGCGTTAGCAGCTCGTCGTACAACTCTTGCTGGGTAAAAATCCCTTCGTTCGCCAGGCGTTCCGGGCTGAGATAGAGATAGCAAAGAATTTTACCGACCATCATGTCCAGTTCAGACAGGACCGAACGGGGAATGAGCGTCGTTGAACGCGGGCGAAGGTAGAAGAACCCTTCCGGCGCACGGATCAATTCCACGTTATAGCGGCTGTAAAACTCTTCAAAATATTCCTGAAAATCCATCAGGAAGGCATGATTATCCAGTTCATCCAGACCGATATGGCGGCCCGAACGTAAGGCGCTGTCCAGCGCCGGAAATAACGGATTCGCCAGCGCCTGCGCCAGCTTTACCGGCATCACTTGTTCAATATTTGTCAATGACATGCGCCTGTACCTTGGCTCCGTAATCATTAATCGGCTGCCATTTGGCTGGCAGTCCGGTGAAGTCTGCTTGCGCTACGCCAAGGCGTACCGCCTGATCGATAACTATGCGCGCGACGTCGAAATGACGCGCACGTGGGTATTGCGCCAGATACTCGCGCACGACCAAACCGAGATCCAGTGGTGTTTGTCTGGATTTGTAGATAGCCAGCTGTTCTTCGATGATCGCCGCCAACTGTTCACGGATCTCGTTAAATTCTTCATATTCCAGATCTTCCGGAAGCTCGCCGGTGACCTCTTCGTCACGCAGCACCATCTCTTCGTCACGCATATCCAGCAGACGATCGGCGTTGGCATAGGTTAGCGCCCACGGATCGTCAAAGTATGTCTGCACGGACTGGCGCAGACGCTGGGCAAAGACGCGGTTTTTATCCATATCGATCGCGGTACGGATAAACTTATGCACGTGACGATCGTAGCCGATCCATAAATCAATGGACTGCTGACCCCAACTGATAATGCGGTCGAGCTTACTTTGTAAGTCAAATACCAGCCGATCGACGAAATGCAAATCGTCATGCGTCATCGTGGCGTCCTGGATGTGTAGCAGGTGAGCCTGTAGCTTATCCCCCGCCGCTTCCAGCGTATCCTGCAGTTCACGCAGCGTACCAGACGTTTCAGAGAGCAGCAGTTCACAGCTGGAGATCGCCGCCCGCCAGTCTTTATTAAGCAACTGTGCGATGTCGTCTTTTACCTGCTGTTGCTGTTCATCCATGATGCGCTGGGTCAGATCGATACTGTCGAAAATCTCCGCCACCGAGTATTTCAATGGCGCGTAGACGTTGCGATGCCAGTGGAACTCATCGCCACCTTCCGCTGCCGCATCCGCCGCGCGCTTTAGTTCACCTGCAACAATCGACAGCTGCATTGAAAGACGTAGCGTAGAGAATTCACGCTGACGAATGTAGTAATCCGTGATGCCAATTCCCAATGGCGTTAAACGATATATAGCGTTGCCTTCCGCCTGCTCGCTGGTAAAGCGGTTCAGCAGACGTTGACGCACCATATCGTTGATCGCGTTGTTGGCGCGTACGCCGATGGTTTCGCTGGTTTGCTCAAACGCATCACTCACATGGCGGAACGCATCCACCAGCTCACCTTCACTCATCTCGCCGTCAAGTCGCTCACCGTTCAGGGTCGCGACCGCCAGCAGGAACGAAAGTCTGTCTACCGGCAGAGAGATGGAGAAGTCATTTTTTCTGGCCCAGGCAACCAGTTCGGGGACTGTCTGGGAAAATTCACTCATAAATTATCCTTGCATCTGCGGCTCGGGCCGAACTTTTAATCGCGGTGACATGAATATAGCGCCCAAGGCTGATATACGGTTCCTGGCGGCAATAGCGCGTTTCTAACTCAAGTAACATTTCAAAGTCGTCATGCTGTTTATGTTTATCTCGCAGATAATCATGAAACACGCGGACGCCCGTTTTACCGGTTATCTGCCAACCGATCTCGTCCAGCCACTGGTAGACCTGCCCCGGATCGCGCGGGTAGTCCGGTGAAAGCGTGCGCTTTTTACGTTTCGGCATCCCCACCTGCACATAGTCAAAGTTCCCTGCGACCATGTTATGCATCAACAGACCGTTAGCATTGTAGAACATTAACGACAGCGCGCCGCCAGGACGCAATACTGACCACAGAGTCTGCAACACGTTGACCGGATCTGTCACCCACTCCAGCACAGCATGAAACAATATCAGATCAACCGGGCTTTCCAAATGCGAAGCAACATCCTGAGCAGCGCATTGTATAAAATGCATGTTCCCGCTCACACCTTTTGCCTCTGCCGCCTGTTGCGCTCGGGCGATCATCTCGCCAGACAGATCGCATAATGTGACGAAATGTCCTCGTTGCGCCATTTTGATGGCCGTTTGCCCTTCACCACCACCGGCATCCAGAATGTGCAGTTTTTGCTCACCGAACATTTCCAGTAATCGATCCAGATCCTGCCAAAGGATAGCCTGTCTTAATTGACCTTTGGTGGTGCCGTAAATGTTACGGGAAAACTTCTCTGCAATGTCATCAAAATTGCGATCCCGCATCGGGCTCTCCGCATACTGGCTTTAGGGTGACTAAGTAAAACCGCTATTTTGTCACACCCACGCCGAGAATGAACCTTCCTGGTGTAATATCCCTGCAGATCCCCTGCTGTATGGTTAAAAAAGGAACCAAAAAGGATGCTTTTTACGCTGAAGAAAGTGATTGGCGGTATGATGCTGCCGCTGCCACTGATGCTAATTATGATGGGTATTGGCCTGGCGCTGGTCTGGTTCAGTCGCTTTCAAAAAACAGGGAAAGTGTGTATTAGCCTGAGTTGGCTGGCACTGTTACTCCTTAGTTTACAGCCCGTCGCCGACAGCCTGTTGAAACCGATTGAGGACAGTTATCCAACGTGGCAAGGTTCGCAAAAAGTGGAATATATTGTGGTGCTGGGCGGAGGGTATACCTGGAATCCGCAGTGGGCACCGAGTTCAAATCTGATCAGCAACAGCCTTCCACGTCTGAATGAAGGTATTCGCCTATGGCGCGCAAACCCGGGATCGAAGCTCATCTTTACCGGCGCTGCCGCAAAGACGAATAACGTCAGTACCGCAGAAGCTGGTGCCCGAGTTGCGCAGTCGCTGGGGGTGCCAGCCAATGAAATCATCACCCTGGATCACCCCAAAGATACCGAAGAAGAAGCCGCAGCGGTAAAGAAGGCCATCGGCAATGCGCCGTTCCTGCTGGTAACCTCTGCCTCCCATTTACCGCGGGCGATGATCTTCTTCCAGCAGGCCGGCTTGCATCCGCTGCCAGCGCCAGCCAATCAGTTAGCAATTGATTCACCGCTTAATCCGTGGGAGCGCGCTATACCTTCGCCCGTCTGGTTGATGCACAGCGATCGCGTTGGTTACGAAACCCTGGGACGCATCTGGCAGTGGCTGAAAGGATCGGAACATTGACAGGAATATTGCCTGATAAGATGTTCACATGTTTATCATGCGAGCCACGGCAGCAATGATTTCGTTGCCAGGTCAAAGTTGGAACGATTAAAGCGTCCGGTGTTGACCAGTTGCGTCACTTCATCCCATAACACATACAACCAGCGCCGCCAGATGAATGACTCCGCCACTGGCGCGCGCTGCAGGTATTGCCAAAGCAGGCTTTCCGCCAGCGCATTATCCATCAAGCGGAACAGTTCATATTCCCTTGGCGCCCACAGCATCAACCCCGGTCCCACCATAGCCAGAAGCTGATCGCTACGGGCGTCTTTGAGCATGCTACGTAAACTGAAATTACCGTGGATCAGCACGCAGTTATCATTGAATCCTTCAAATAAGGCAGGCAAACACTCACGGGTGCGAAACAGGATCCGCTTGTCCTGCATCGTTAGTCCGGTATTGTTGAACTGATTTAACGTGGTCCACAGCACCTCAACCCGCTGACGATACCAGGATGGCCAGATATTCTCTTGCGTGTTATCCACCATTCCCACGCAACCAGCACTATCCTGCCGATGCCATGACAGCAGACCTTCTACGATCTGATCTTTTAAATGTTCCCAGCGTTCGGGCGTTCGGGCAGGCGCTTCCACCGGCACCCCACGTAAACGCTCAAGCAGTAGCACATCAGGACCGGGATGTTCCTCGTGGGTTAAGACCCCATAAATGACGGGCATACGCACCGTACCACTGCGCGCCAGCATGGAGGTTTTCCATGCCAACTGCTGCGCCATACCCGGCGTGGTGAAACTTCTCGCCATCAGTGGCATCGGATTTCCCTGGCTGTCGTACAGTGACCACAGGGCCGTATCCACTTTTTCATTCACGCATTCTATACGACTGAGTTTTTCACCCAACAGATGACTGAGTTCGGCACGCAACTGTTCCATTTCGGATTGCCCTCATAAATGCTACTGCTTTCATAATGAGCGTCGTGCAGACAGATGTCACCCGGATGAGATCAATTGATGAAAAGAAAAATGGCGGGAAAGCGTAACGATACGACACTCCTCCCAAAAATTGGCGTCCTCAGGGGAGTGTCGTGAGAAAAACTAACGCATTTCGGCGCGAACGCGCTCAAGATCTTCGGCAGTGTCTACGCCGGTACCGGGTACTTCTTTTGCGACGGCAACATGAATTTTTTCGCCGTACCACAGCACACGTAGCTGCTCCAGCATTTCAATATGCTCAAGCGGGCTGGGCTGCCAGTTAACATAACGGCGGATAAAACCGGCGCGATAGCCGTAAATACCCAGATGTCGCAGGAAGGTGTCACCCACCGTTTCCAGGCTTTTAGCGAAACGGTCGCGATCCCACGGAATGGTCGCGCGTGAAAAATAGAGCGCATAACCTTCGGCGTCCAGAACGACTTTCACCGCATTCGGATTAAATGCCTCTTCCGCACTGTGAATCGGTGCAGCAAGGGTCGCCATACCGACCTGGCGCTGTGCCAGATTTTCAGCGACCTGGCGAATAATGACCGCAGGGATCATCGGCTCATCACCCTGTACGTTCACAATAACGGTATCATCGCTAAAGCCACATTTCTCGACGACTTCCGCCAGACGCTCCGTACCGGACTGGTGATCGGCGCGGGTCATGCATACTTCACCCCCCACCGCTTCTACCGCGCGAGCGACATCTTCGTGATCGGTCGCAACAATAATACGTTCAGCGCCAGATTCACGCGCACGCTCCAGCACATGCACGATCATCGGCTTGCCATTGATATCCAGCAGCGGCTTGCCCGGCAAACGTGTGGACGCATAACGCGCAGGAATAATGACCACAAAACTCATGATTTACTCTCATCAGCAGTCAGAACGCGAGCTTCGGTTTCCAGTAACACGGGAATGCCATCACGCAGTGGGAAAGCAAGGTTATCCAGTTTACAAATCAGTTCCTGTTTTTCCTGGTTAAACCAGAGTTTGCCATTGCATACCGGGCAGGCAATGATTTCAAGCAGACGATGATCCATAGTTCCTCCAGATGGACCGGATTGTGAATCCGTAAATATTAACATAATCGCTTACCGTGCTGGGTCTATTTCCCAACCATGGCGTGCATCAGCAAATAAACCTTCAGGATAGCGTCCCAGCGTCACACGTGTTGCCTGCTGCCAGCGGGCAAAATCATCAATCGCCTGAAACAATCCTTTTTGCAGAGTAACCCCAGGTTTGACGCCATCCTGTAACCACAGCGAAATCACTTCCAGTACGCCCGTTTTGCGGTGCATTTTGGCATCCATCCGCCCAACTAACTGCCCGCGATGCAGCAGCGGCAAGACGAAATAACCATACTGACGTTTCGGTGCTGGCGTGTAACATTCGAGACGATAACTAAAATCGAATAGCTGCTCTGCCCGTTTACGATCCCAGACCACCGGATCAAAGGGTGATAATACTGCGCTATGCGTCGCCGTTAATTTACCCGTCAATGCCTGCTCCAGCAGCGGCTGAAGGTGGCTATGCAGCCACAGGGTTCCTAACCCTTCGACATCGACAGGAATAATCTGTTGCTGCTGTGCACGTACGTTGCACCAGTTTTTTAGCGCCGGACGCTTCAGGCGATAGTAGTCTGCCAGCCATTGTTCGCGAAAAATCCCCAGACTGCGGGCACTGTTATCCAGCATGAGGCTTTCAGCTTCTTCCTGTGAAAGCCGGTCGCGTTCATCATCCCAGTGCGGCATGACGCGATGGGTTAAATCATACACTCGCTGGAAATTACGCCGTTCCACCACCATCACTTTCCCGGCGGTGAACAGGCCTTCAAGATGACGCTTATGCGGTTTCCATGCCCACCAGCCGCTGGCCCCCTTGCGCAGATGCTCAAAATCGGCAGAGCGTACTGGTCCGTTATGCTGGATGTGCTGGAGCAGTTGCTCAATCTCATGCGCATGTTCTTTCATCCACTCCGCTTTATACTTCCAGCCCATTTTCTCCGGGGCCAGCATGCGGTGACGTATCAGCATAAAGTCGCTACGCGGCAAAAAGCAGGCCTCGTGCGCCCAGTATTCCATCAGTTCGCCCCGCTGCAATGCGTCATCCAGCCACTGGGGCGAATAATCACCCAACCGACTAAACAGCACCAGGTAAGGGCTGCGCGACACAATATTGATGGTATCGATTTGCAATAACGACATGCGCGAAATGGTAGCAAGAATATCTGCTGGGGTTGCCCGACGGCGTGTTTTTTTCAGCAGCCCTTGAGCGGCAAGGTGAAGATGACGGGCATCCGTCAAAGAAAGACGCGGCAACGACATTTATGGCCTCATAAATGATTCGCTGCCGCAGCGTGAATCAGTTAGCGAGTCAGCGAGATTAAGCTATCCAGCAACATATCAGGCCGATCGCCTGACAAATGAGCGTCAACAGGTAAATACCACCAGTTTTCATCGGCAAATGCACGGCACTTAACCGCATCTTTTTCCGTCATCACCAGCGTTTGCCCGGCGTCTGCAAACGCACTGACGTCACTGTAGGTCAGAGACTGATGGTCTGCCAGCGCAATGCTTTTTTGCACGCTGGCACCGCATGCTTCCAGCGTGGCAAAAAAACGCGGTGGATGGCCAATGCCCGCCATGGCGACAATATTGGACAGCTGCGACACATCGCGGCGTTCACCCGTACGTAAATTAACGGCCAGCCCCGGTTCAAGTCGCATAGGGATTTCCCCTGGCTGCGCAACGCCACCGTTAATGATAGTCGCATCCACCGATTTAAGCCGGCCTGCGCGTTCCCGCATGGGACCCGCGGGAAGCCACCAGCCATTGCCAAACCGACGTTCTCCGTCAATAACCACGATTTCAACATCTCGCGCCAGACGGTAGTGCTGTAGCCCATCGTCCGTCACAATAATCTGCACATCGTGTTGGGCCAAAATGGCTTTGACCGCATCCGATCTTACCGGGGATACCGCTACGGGCACGCCGGTACGTTGGGCGATCAGCACAGGTTCATCACCCGCTTCTGCCGTAGTGGTATCTGCGGTCAGTAACAGCGGGTAAGCAGCCGCTTTCCCGCCATAACCACGCGACACCACGCCCACGCGAATCCCACGTTGACGCAGTTGTTCAACCAGCCAAATCACCACGGGTGTTTTGCCATTGCCACCCGCGGTCAGGTTTCCGACCACCACAACCGGGACTGGTGCACGCCACGCGCGTTTAATCCCAAGCTTGTAACATAAGCGGATCCCCCCGCTCACCAGGCCATACAGCCAGGAGAGCGGGAGTAACAGTCGCCACAGCGGCGACTCACCAGACCAGATTCGAGCGATCATTGACCGAATTGCATTTTATGTAATTGTGCATACACCCCACGCTGCTCAATCAGCTCGCTATGGGTTCCGCGCTCAACAATAATACCGTCTTCCACCACGATGATTTCATCCGCCTGTTCAATGGTAGAAAGGCGGTGAGCAATCACCAGGGAGGTACGATTTTTCTGAAGCTCATCCAGAGCAGCCTGAATTGCGCGTTCAGACTCGGTATCGAGTGCCGACGTTGCTTCATCAAGGATCAGAATCGGACTGTCACGCAACAAGGCGCGGGCAATAGCGATACGCTGGCGCTGACCACCAGAAAGCAGGACGCCGTTTTCGCCAATCACCGTATCCAGGCCATTGTCCATCTTATTGATGAAATCCATGGCGTAAGCCATTTTCGCCGCTTTTTCGATCTGCTCACGGCTGTACAAATCGGTACGCGCGTAGGCGATGTTGTTGGCAACCGTATCGTTAAACAGGTGCACATTCTGCGAAACCAACGCGACCTGATCGCGCAAGGATGCCAGGGTATATTCACGTAGATCGTGTCCGTCCATTAGAATCTGCCCTTCATCAATATCATAGAAGCGCGTGATCAAGCTGGCGATGGTGGATTTCCCTGAGCCCGAACGGCCAACCAGGGCAACGGTTTTCCCCGCTGGAATATTCAGGTTGATGTTGCGCAGCGCAGGTACTTCACGTCCCGGATAGGTGAATGTCACGTTGCGGAATTCGAGATTGCCGGTAGCGCGTTCGATTTCGCGTGTACCTTCATCTTTTTCCTGCTCGCTATCCAGAATCGTAAATAAGGTCTGGCAGGCCGCCATACCGCGCTGGAACTGCGCGTTGACGTTGGTCAGCGATTTCAACGGACGCATCAGCGCGATCATTGAGGAGAAGACAACCGTAATTGTCCCTGCAGTCAGGTTTTCCATTACGCTTGGGAAGCTGGCTGCATACAACACGAAGGCCAGAGCCAGAGACGCAATCAGTTGGATGATAGGATCGGAGATAGAAGAGGCGGAAACCATCTTCATGCCCTGCAAACGCATCTTATTGCTGACTTTATCAAAGCGCTTAGTTTCGACTTCCTGACCACCAAAAATCAGAACTTCTTTGTGGCCTTTCAGCATCTGCTCAGCACTGGTCGTAACCTGACCCATAGTGTTTTGCATATTTTTACTGATGCTACGAAAGCGCTTGGAAACCACACGGATTGCCACTGATACAATCGGTGCCAGCACAATCAGGATCAATGACAGCTGCCAGCTGTAATAAAACATCATGATAAACAGGCCAATAATTGAGGCCCCTTCACGTACCACCGTGATCAGCGCGCCGGAGGACGATGACGCGACCTGCTCTGAATCATAGGTAATACGTGACAATAGCGTACCTGTAGACTGTTTATCAAAAAAGGAGACCGGCATGCCCATCATATGGCCAAACAGGCGGCGACGCATGGTCATGACCACTTTGCCTGATACCCATGAGATGCAATAGCTGGAGACATAGCTGGTTAAGCCACGAACTATCATCAGTCCAATGACCACCAGCGGCATCCACAGCAGCACCGAGCGATCCGTTTTACCAAAACCATCATCCAGTAATGGCTTAAGGAGCGATAACATGAAGGTATCGCTGGCCGCGTTAAGGACTAACGCTATACCCGCCACGATCAGACCCGATTTAAAAGGCGCTATGGTTGGCCATAGTCGGCGAAACGTCTGCCACGTAGAGAGATCTTTATCGTTATGCATTCAAAAAACCAGCATTTGTTAGAATAGCCGCATATTCTACCCGTTATCCTCCGACACGCCAAACCACTGATGATACCAACGAGGTAAAATCTGATCCCGCAAGCTGTTTATTCGCCAGTTTTTTTGATAAAAATCCAGCGTAATCTGCCCCTGGTGTGGTGTATCCAGCCATTGATAATTTTGTTGCCGATAACATTGCTTCACTTTCCTGGACGGGAGACGCCAGGCATTGTAACGGGATGCGGAGGCTAACGCGGCCTGCCCGCCGACCCGCTGAATCAGCGCCTGCGATGATGAGGTATTGCTACCATGATGTGGAACCTGTATCACCGTAGACTGCAGATGCTGCCAGTAGTGACTGAGCATTTTTTGTTCAGCGGGAGACTCAATATCTCCGGTCAGCAGAATACTCTGATGCCCGTCATCGACCTTAACCACGCAGGAGTGGTTATTCCCCAGATCTTTATTTCCACGCACGGGCCAATGCGCACTAAAGGTTAACCCTTGCCATTGCCAGCGCTCCCCGCGTAAACACGGGAGATGCCCTTCCCAACCTAATGGGCTTCTTATCCATAGCGACGGCCAGGCTTGCTGCAGCGAACGCAACCCGCCCCGGTGATCCATATGCTCATGGCTTAAAATAACGCCTTCTGGCTCCAGGTTGTGCCAGCGTAGCCATGGAATAATCAGCTGTTGCGCGCTATCGCCTTCAGGCCATGCCAGACCGGTATCGTAAAGAATCGCTTTCCCATTGCGCGCAATGACCATCGCCAGCCCCTGCCCGACGTCCAGCATATGCACTTGCCAGACATCAGTACGTAGCGTTCGCCAGAACGGGGCGCTCAGTAAAAGGAGCACAGTGACGCAAACTACCGGTATAGTTCGCCACGCGTTCAGCCGATATGCGATGAGCAGGAGTCCGGGTACAAATGCAAGCCATTGCCAACGTGCATCAATATTGATCCACCCTTCAGGCAGGCTCCTGAGCCCCCAAAATAATAGCGCGAGGGAGCGATCCGCTAAATACCATAGGTTCGACTCAACCATCGCCAGCCCGGTTAAATGGACGATCATGCCTGCTAATATCAATGGTACGGAAATAAACGTAACCAGCGGTACAGCAAACAAATTCGCCAGAAATGAGGTCAGGCTAAAACCGTGAAACATCGCGATTTGCACAGGCAGAAGCAGGAGCGTAATTCCCAATTGCAAATGAGCAAGCGCCAGAAATTGGCGTCCAATGCGCGACAGCGGCCAATCCGGCATCGGAACCCATTGATACCAGAACAGCAGCGCCGCAACGGCAAAAGCAGACAACCACAGACTTTGTGAAAGAATGGCGACAGGATCCACCACCAGAATGGCTGCCAGACAGCAGATCCACACCGACCATCCACTCCACTGCCTGCCGCTGAGTTTTAGCCCTCCTCAGACCAGTAGCGCAACAACCGTACGTAATGCCGGGGGCTGTAGCCCCGTTAACCAGGCATAGAATGTTGCGCAGACGATCCCGCCAACTAACGGAACCTGCCAGCAAATCCATCTGGTTGGCATAAAAAATTGCCCCGCGCGAATTAATCCTGCTGCCAGAAGTGCGGCAAATGCAATATGCAGCCCGGAGATAGCCATCAAATGGGCCGTACCGGTATCACGCATAATGGTTTTCACCGCTTGTGACACGGACAAGCGCTCCCCCATTCCCAGGCCCAGTATAACCTGCTGCCAGGGATAGTCTGCGAGCGCGCTTTTCAACGAGGAGAGATACCGCGAACGCAAACTGCATTGTTGTGTGATAACCGAAGCCTGCAAAAATCTTCCCGTCAGCAGCTGGTGCTGCGCCAATGCATAACGCTGGCTATCAAACCCGCCCTCGTTCAATTGACCGTGTATGGCACGAACCTTCAACGTCATCGCCCATGTCTGGCCCGCACAAACGTTGCCGGGTAGGTACTGCCCATACAGAGTAATTCCGATGACAGGAAATACCCGCTTCCCCTGCAGATGCGTGATCTGGCCGTAATGCGTTGTCCTATTATCGGTTCCGGTTATCCGCACGATGGCCTGCTGGCTTTTTGCAGGCAGCGTATTACCGGCCCACAGCGCATCTTTCGCAGCCAGAACTCCCCAAAGAAAAAATAGCAGGGTTAATCCGACGAAACGTACAGGGCTGTGAGAAATAAGACAGAGCAGAATTGCCAGACCAAATATAACGCCGATGCACAGCATGTCAGGTAACGCAGGTAATAGCATAAGCGGGAGAATGCCGAATAATGCACTCGTACTAACCGTTGTTATTTTCATCAGTCACCTCCCTGTAGCAGGAAGTGTGCAGTAATGTTCGACGGTTGTCTGGTGCCAATTTAGCGTTATACAGTATGCATTCCGCTAACATTTAGCGGCGCTTGTAACGTGCAAATTAACTGGGATGGGGATTCCAGGATGGGCTGGCAGAAATGAAAAAAGCACCCATGCGGGTGCTTTTCTCGGCGTTAAGTCTCGCTAAAAACTTAACCGTAAATATTGGCGCGATCGCGCAGTTCTTTACCTGGTTTAAAGTGCGGAACGTATTTTCCTTCCAGGTCCACTTTATCGCCGGTCTTCGGATTACGTCCGGTGCGCGGTGCGCGGTAATGCAAAGAGAAACTGCCGAAACCGCGGATTTCAATACGCTCGCCCTGCGCAAGAGTCGAGGCCATATGTTCCAGCATCTCTTTAACTGCATCTTCAACCGCTTTCGCGGGAATATGAGGTTGCTGGGTTGCAAGTCTTTCAATCAATTCTGACTTGGTCATGATTCCTCCGGTTCCTTAAAGGCATAATTAGCTGCTGCATTGATTAAGGGCGGCCTTAGCCGCCCTTTGTCATTGATTACAGGACGAATCCTGTAATCTGTCAAGCTACTCATCACCCTTTGTGCTGTTAACAGCACAAAGGATTTAGGAGCACTCGATATTACTCGCCTTTAGCTGCTTTGAAAGCTTCAGCCATTGCGTTGTTAGAGAAGTTAGCATCTTCCTGTTTGTTAACAGTTGCGATTGCATCTTTCTCATCAGCTTCGTCTTTAGCACGAACAGACAGGCTGATTGCGCGGTTCTTACGATCAACGCCGGTGAATTTAGCTTCAACGTCGTCGCCTACGCTCAGAACCAGAGTTGCATCTTCAACGCGGTCGCGGGAAGCTTCAGAAGCGCGCAGGTAACCTTCAACGCCGTCAGCCAGTTCTACGGTTGCGCCTTTAGCATCAACTGCAGTGACTTTACCGTTTACGATTGCGCCTTTCTTGTTCAGTGCAACCCAGTTGTTGAACGGATCTTCTGCGAGCTGTTTAACGCCCAGAGAGATACGCTCACGCTCTGCGTCAACCTGCAGAACAACAGCTGCGATTTCGTCGCCTTTTTTGTATTCACGAACTGCTTCTTCGCCTGCAACGTTCCAGGAGATGTCAGACAGGTGAACCAGGCCGTCGATGCCGCCGTCCAGGCCGATGAAGATACCGAAGTCAGTGATAGACTTGATTTTACCTTCAACACGGTCGCCCTTGTTGTGGGTTTCCGCGAACTGCTGCCATGGGTTGTTTTTGCACTGCTTCAGACCCAGGGAGATACGACGACGTTCTTCGTCGATATCCAGAACCATAACTTCCACTACATCGCCAACGTTAACAACTTTGGACGGGTGGATGTTTTTGTTGGTCCAATCCATTTCGGAAACGTGAACCAGGCCTTCAACGCCTTCTTCGATTTCAACGAAGCAGCCGTAGTCGGTCAGGTTGGTCACGCGACCAGTCAGTTTGGTACCTTCCGGATAACGCTTAGCGATAGCTACCCATGGATCTTCGCCCAGCTGTTTCAGGCCCAGAGATACACGAGTACGCTCGCGGTCGAACTTCAGCACTTTAACAGTGATTTCGTCGCCAACGTTTACGATTTCGCTCGGATGCTTAACGCGTTTCCATGCCATGTCGGTGATGTGCAGCAGGCCGTCAACGCCACCCAGATCAACGAATGCACCGTAGTCAGTGAGGTTCTTAACGATACCTTTAACTTCCATGCCTTCCTGCAGGTTTTCCAGCAGCTGATCGCGTTCTGCGCTGTTTTCGGATTCGATAACGGCACGACGGGAAACAACAACGTTGTTACGCTTCTGATCCAGCTTGATTACTTTGAATTCAAGCTCTTTGCCTTCCAGGTGCAGCGTGTCGCGGACCGGACGAACGTCTACCAGGGAACCCGGCAGGAACGCGCGAATACCATTCAGCTCAACAGTGAAGCCACCCTTGACTTTGCCATTGATAACACCAGTAACGGTTGCAGCTTCTTCGTAAGCTTTTTCCAGCGTGATCCAAGCTTCGTGACGTTTAGCTTTTTCACGGGACAGCAGGGTTTCACCGAAGCCGTCTTCTACTGCATCCAGAGCAACGTCAACTTCGTCACCAACCTGGATTTCCAACTCGCCCTGGGCGTTTTTGAACTGCTCTGCCGGAATGGCGGACTCAGATTTCAGACCAGCGTCAACCAGTACTACGTCTTTGTCGATAGCAACAACAACACCACGAACGATGGAACCCGGACGGGTTTCGATTTCTTTTAAGGATTCTTCAAACAGTTGAGCAAAAGATTCAGTCATGTTTAATCTTCAGGTTTCATATTTAACGTCCACCTGGCTCCATGCCGGATGGGGTTGTTTAACATACCCGCTGTCAATCCATTGCAACGGGGGTACTGCAAATTCGGTCGCACTTAAGCGAGTGCCAGTTTTTGGCGCGCGTATTGTAACGCTTTTTCAATCACTTGCTCAATGCTTAATCGGGTTGAATCCAAAACTAAAGCATCAGCAGCGGGAACCAGCGGCGCTACAGCACGGTTACGATCGCGGAAATCGCGTTCTTCGATCTCGGCCAAAAGGCGTTCAAAGTTAACACTAAAGCCCTTTTCCTGCAACTGTAGCATACGTCTATGCGCACGTTCTTGCGAGGAGGCGTCCAGGAAAATTTTCACTGGTGCATCCGGGAACACCACGGTCCCCATGTCTCGTCCGTCGGCAATCAGGCCGGGCGCTTCACGAAACGCGCGTTGGCGGCGTAACAGCGCTTCGCGTACGCGAGGAAACGCAGCGACCTGAGATGCGGCATTCGCTACTTCCTGGGTGCGGATTTCGCCGCTGACATCTTCACCTTCCAGAATGACTTCCAGGTTGCCGTCCGTTGAGATAAAACGCACATCCAGGTGTGAGGCAAGCGGTACCAGAGCATCTTCAGATGTGACATCAACATGGTGATGCAACGCTGCGAGCGCCAGTACGCGGTAGATCGCGCCTGAATCTAACAGATGCCATTGCAATGCTTCCGCCATTGCCTTGCACAAGGTGCCTTTTCCTGCACCACTTGGGCCATCAATGGTAATAACCGGGGCAATTGCCGTCATCTTTTTCTCCTTAAACGGGCATACGTTAACGTGAACGCCGCGCATTATACGCGCCAACGCTAATAATCGTTAACACAGAGTGTAAAAACCCGATTAGTCTGTAACGATATGAGGAAGAATTGCGCAATTATAGCGGGCTGGCGAGAAACCAGCCCGGAAGATGACACTGATTTACTTTTTATCTGCAGCTATGCGCTCACGAATATGCGGAGCGCGATCGTCAGATGTGAGGATCAGGCAGGTGTACTAATACGCGCCAGCTGTTCGAAATAATCCGGGAAGGTTTTGGCGGTACATTTAGGGTCCAGAATGGTCACCGGCGTGTCAGACAACGCCACCAGCGAGAAACACATCGCCATGCGGTGATCGTTGTAGGTCGCGATCTCCGCAAACTGTAACGTCGCCGGTGGTGTGACACGAATATAGTCTTCGCCCTCTTCAACGATCGCGCCCACTTTACGCAACTCGGTCGCCATCGCAAACAGGCGGTCGGTCTCTTTGACGCGCCAGTTATAGATGTTACGTAAGGTCGTGGTGCCTTTAGCGAACAGCGCTGCCGTGGCGATGGTCATCGCCGCATCGGGAATATGGTTCATATCCATGTCTACCGCGTTCAGCTCACCGTGAGTACAGGCAATAAAGTCATCGCCCCAGGTAATGGTCGCGCCCATTTTTTCCAGCACATCAGCAAAGCGGATATCACCCTGCATACTGTTGCGGCCAATCCCGGTGACTTTTACCGTACCGCCTTTAATGGCTCCCGCCGCGAGAAAATAGGAAGCGGAAGAAGCATCGCCTTCAACCAGATATGCACCCGGTGACTGATACTGCTGCTGACCCTGCACAACAAAGCGCTGGTAGTTCTGATTCTCAATTTCAACACCAAACGTTTTCATCAGGTTCAGTGTGATATCAATGTAAGGTTTGGATACCAGCTCGCCTTTAATGGCGATCGTCGTATCCTGCGGCGCCAGTGGCGCAGTCATCAGCAACGCAGTCAGGAACTGGCTGGATACGCTGCCGTCTACCTCAACCTGTCCTCCGGTAAAGCCACCGCGCAGACGTAAAGGCGGATAGTTTTCCTGCTCCAGGTATTCAATGTTGGCTCCGCCCTGGCGTAACGCATCAACCAGATGGCCAATCGGGCGCTCTTTCATGCGCGGTTCGCCTGTCAACACGATGTCATTACTGCCCAGACACAGCGCAGCGGCCAGTGGGCGCATTGCGGTTCCGGCATTGCCAAGGAACAGTTCTACTGCGCCTTCGGCATGCAGCGCGCCGCCATTGCCGATAATCTCGCAACGCGTACGGTCGGCAGAAAGGGTATAGCTAATTCCTAACGCATTCAGAGCATTAAGCATATGGCGGACATCATCGCTGTCCAGCAGGTTGGTCAGGACAGTGGTGCCATTTGCTAATGCAGCCAGCAGCAAAGCGCGGTTAGAAACACTTTTGGATCCAGGCAGATTGATGGTGCCATCCACCCGCGCAATGGGTTGTAACGTCAGGGATTCCATGAAACTCGACTCTCAAAAACAGACATAAAAACCCCACAGACTGGCTGTGGGGATGAAAATACAGCAGATTAACCGCGGCGGCGCTCGAAATCGACCATGAAATCGGTCAGCGCTTTTACACCTTCTAGCGGCATTGCATTGTAGATGGACGCGCGCATACCGCCGACCACACGGTGCCCTTTCAACGCGTGCAGACCCGCAGCGAAAGACTCTTCCAGGAAGAGTTTATCCAGGGCGCTGTCAGCAAGCTGGAACGGTACGTTCATGCGTGAACGGTTCGATTTTGCCACGTCGTTACGGTAGAAATCGCTGTTATCGATTACGCCGTACAGCAGTTCCGCTTTTTGCTGGTTAATTTTATCCATCGCGTTAACACCGCCCTGCTCTTTCAGCCATTTAAAGACCAGGCCAGACAGATACCAGGCAAAGGTTGGCGGCGTGTTGAACATGGAGTCGTTGTCATTCAGCACGGTATAGTCGAGGATTGACGGGCATGACACATGAGCCTTACCCAGCAAATCTTCACGTACGATGACAATGGTCAGCCCGGCCGGGCCGATGTTTTTCTGCGCCCCGGCATAAATTACGCCATAACGGCTCACGTCAAGCGGTGCGGAAAGAATGGTAGAGGACAGATCCGCCGTAACCACCACATTGCTGGCAAAATTCGGCGTTTCATCGATCGCAATGCCATCAATGGTTTCATTCGGGCAATAGTGCAAATACGCCGCGTTGTCAGAAAGCTGCCATTCGCTCATTGGCTTAACAGCACGCAGTCCGTCAACGGTGACTTTGGCGTCGATAACGTTTGGCGTACAGTATTTTTTCGCTTCTTTAATTGCGCTGGCGGCCCAATAACCGGCATCAACGTAATCCGCCGTGGTTTTGTCACCCAGAATATTTAACGGGATACCCGCGAACTGCCCGCGCCCACCGCCATGGCAGAACAACACTTTATAGTTGGAGGGGATGCTGAGAAGATCGCGAAAATCCTGCTCCGCTTCCTCTGCGACCTGGATGAATTCTTTGCCACGGTGGCTAATTTCCATCACCGACGTGCCAAGACCGTTCCAGTCGCGAAGATCCTGTTGAGCCAGTTTAAGTACTTCTGCCGGTAACATTGCCGGACCTGAACTAAAATTGAAGACCTGAGCCATTTCCCCTCACCACGTTGTGTTGTTGTCCAATCAACATCCTGTCATTGGCGATAATCCGGTGACAGACATTGGTATAAGTTATTCCTGTGGATATCGGTTTTATCATTCAGTGACACGCGCCGCAATGGGTAAAACTGACCAGGGTAAAAATGTGTCATTGGTCACACAACAGAATCTATCGGATTGACGGGTAAAAACCGAGATTTTCGCTGTCAGGTGACCCGTTTTGCCCGACTGGCCTTCGACCATTCTGGATTTGCACAGCGTGGACATAATTGATGATCTCCGGCGTTCATTTGCACCACTTCACTACACCGTATACAGGCATAGTCCCCAGCTTCAGGTATCACTTTAAATCGCTGTGTACAGCGTTTAGGCAAAATACTGAGCCCCGGCTTTACGTCTTCATCGGCAAAGAAATAGACGCTGATTTGCCCATTAGTCTCCAGGATGGCCAGTCTCACCTGTCCCAATTGCTCCACGCCGTTCAAACGCAATTCCATAAAGAATTCGAATTCCGTCATATTGGCGCTATTGAGCTTCGACCATGCCAGCTCGCCGTCCTCAATGATCACAACGGGCTTGCCCTCCAGCAAATCCTCCATTTTCTCGCTATGCGCCATCAGCCACATAACCAGCCGATACAGCACAGCAAGCGTAATAAAGACCACCAGCACCGGCAGCATCGGGACATCATCATAAAATGCCACGTCTCCCGCCGCGGACCCCAGCGTAAGGATAATCAGCACTTCAAAAAGCGACATCTGGCGTACGCCGCGACGTCCGGTGATTTTTAAAAACAGAAAAACCAATATAAAGGTATAGAGGCTGCGCAGAGCAACTTCTCCCAGAAAATCCATGGGCACCTTATCAAGTACCATTCGGTGTAAATCGAAAGCTTTCATTATTATGCTCTAAACGTGGTTGGCTGTAGGAAAGCATAGCTAATACTTTTATTTACGTCTGAACTCCGGCGACGATAGCGCCATTCATTTAAAACCCGTATCATTGCGCGCTTTCCGTACGACAAAAGTGATTTTCATGACGCAAACATTTATCCCCGGCAAAGATGCCGCTCTGGAAGACTCCATCGCTCGCTTCCAGCAAAAATTGCTCGACCTTGGTTTTCAAATTGAAGAAGCCTCGTGGTTGAATCCCGTCCCTAACGTCTGGTCTGTACATATTCGCGACAAAGAATGCGCGCTGTGCTTCACCAACGGTAAAGGCGCGACGAAAAAAGCGGCGCTGGCTTCCGCGCTGGGCGAATATTTTGAGCGTCTGTCGACTAACTATTTCTTTGCTGATTTCTGGCTGGGTGAAACCATCGCCAATGGCCCATTCGTGCATTATCCGAACGAAAAATGGTTCCCGTTGACTGAAGAAGACGACGTACCAGAAGGTCTACTGGATGCTCGTCTGCGTGCGTTTTACGATCCAGACAACGAACTGACTGGCAGCATGCTTATCGATCTGCAATCCGGTAATGAAGAACGTGGGGTCTGTGGCCTACCGTTTACCCGTCAGTCGGATAACCAGACCGTCTATATTCCGATGAATATTATTGGCAACCTGTACGTTTCTAACGGCATGTCTGCGGGTAACACCCGAAACGAAGCGCGCGTTCAGGGCCTGTCTGAAGTCTTTGAGCGTCATGTGAAGAACCGTATTATTGCGGAAAGCATCAGCCTGCCGGAAATCCCGGCCGAAGCCATGGCGCGCTACCCGGCAGTGGTGGAGTCCATCGCCAAACTGGAAGCGGAAGGTTTCCCAATTTTCGCCTACGATGGCTCGCTGGGCGGCAAGTATCCGGTGATTTGCGTTGTCCTGTTCAACCCGGCCAATGGTACCTGCTTTGCCTCCTTCGGTGCGCACCCGGATTTCGGCGTTGCGCTGGAGCGTACCGTCACTGAACTGCTGCAGGGCCGTGGTCTGAAAGATCTTGATGTCTTCACCCCTCCGACCTTTGACGACGAAGAAGTGGCTGAACACACTAACCTTGAAACTCACTTCATCGATTCCAGCGGCCTGATCTCCTGGGATCTGTTCAAGCAGGATGCTGACTATCCGTTCGTTGACTGGAATTTCTCCGGTACCACCGAAGAAGAGTTCGCCACCCTGATGGCCATCTTCAATGCTGAAGATAAAGAAGTGTATATCGCCGACTACGAGCACCTGAGCGTTTACGCGTGCCGCATTATTGTTCCGGGAATGTCTGACATCTATCCGGCTGAAGATCTGTGGTTAGCCAACAACGCCATGGGCGCCCATCTGCGTGACACTATTCTCTCGCTTCCGGGCAGTGAATGGGATAAAGAAGACTATCTCAATCTGATCGAACAACTGGATGAAGAAGGCTTTGACGACTTCACCCGCGTACGCGAGCTGCTCGGTCTGGCAACCGGTGCGGATAACGGTTGGTACACCCTGCGCATTGGCGAGCTTAAAGTGATGCTGGCGCTGGCCGGCGGCGACCTGGAGCAGGCGCTGGTCTGGACAGAATGGACGATGGAATTCAACGCCTCTGTCTTTAGCGCTGAACGTGCCAACTACTACCGCTGTCTGCAAACGCTGCTACTGCTATCTCAGGAAGAAGATCGTCAGCCGCTACAATATCTGAACGCGTTTGTGCGCATGTACGGTGCCGAGGCGGTTGAAGCCGCAAGTGCAGCATTAAGTGGCGAAGCGCCGTTCTACGGGCTTCAAACTGTTGATAGCGATCTGCAGGCTTTCCCGGCGCATCAGTCTCTGCTGAAAGCTTACGAAAAACTGCAGCGCGCGAAAGCAGCACATTGGTCAAAATAGTGACAATCAGCCTGCGCTGAGTAGGCTAAAGGTATTGTCTGGGCTATATTACGGGGCGCTTAATGCGCCCTGTTTTTTATTTTGGTCAAATCAAAAAATAAATGTAAAAACAAGGTTAAATATTAGTAGTTGATATTAAGAAAATTAGCTTATTAATGTGGTTTTTTATCTCAATTACTCCATTTTAATTAACCGCCCCAGAGGAGACAGAAAGAAAAAATTCAACTCACTTTATAATTTTTAAAATTTATTTTTATTTTGATAATCAACAAGTTACACCGTAATCGCATAAAAACCATGCGCCTTACGGGCCTATAAGCCAGGCGAGATATGATCTATATCAAATTCTCATCTATAATGCTTTGTTAGTATCTCGTCGCCGACTTAATAAAGAGAGAGTTAGTGTGAAAGCTGACAACCCTTTTGATCTTATTCTTCCTGCTGCAATGGCCAAAGTTGCCGAAGAAGCAGGCGTCTATAAAGCAACGAAACATCCGCTTAAGACGTTCTATCTGGCAATTACTGCCGGTGTATTCATTTCAATTGCCTTTGTTTTCTATATCACCGCCACAACCGGTACCGGCACAATGCCTTTCGGCATGGCGAAGCTAGTAGGTGGTATCTGCTTTTCCCTGGGGCTGATTCTCTGCGTTGTCTGCGGTGCAGACCTCTTCACCTCAACCGTACTGATTGTCGTTGCGAAAGCCAGTGGTCGCATCACCTGGGGCCAATTGGCGAAAAACTGGCTTAACGTTTATGTCGGCAACCTGATTGGCGCCCTGATCTTCGTGTTACTCATGTGGCTTTCTGGCGAGTATATGACCGCTAACGGCGCGTGGGGTCTCAACGTCCTGCAAACAGCCGACCACAAAGTGCACCATACTTTTGTTGAGGCGGTAAGTCTTGGCATCCTGGCGAACCTGATGGTGTGTCTGGCAGTATGGATGAGCTATTCGGGTCGCAGCCTGATGGACAAAGCGTTTATCATGGTATTACCGGTCGCAATGTTTGTTGCCAGCGGTTTTGAGCACAGTATCGCAAACATGTTTATGATCCCTATGGGTATTGTAATTCGCGATTTCGCCACCCCGGAATTCTGGACCGCTGTTGGGTCTTCTCCGGAGAATTTTTCTCACCTGACCGTGATGAATTTCATCACCGATAACCTGATTCCGGTTACTATCGGCAACATTATCGGCGGCGGTTTGTTGGTCGGGTTGACATACTGGGTCATTTATCTGCGTGGTAACGATCATCATTAATCTGATGATGCCCATTACACGCAGTAAATAAAAAATCCACTTAAGAAGGTAGGTGTTACATGTCCGAGCTTAATGAAAAGTTAGCCACAGCCTGGGAAGGTTTTACCAAAGGTGATTGGCAGAATGAAGTAAACGTCCGTGACTTCATTCAGAAAAACTACACTCCGTATGAGGGTGACGAGTCCTTCCTGGCTGGCGCAACTGATGCGACCACTGCACTGTGGGACAGCGTGATGGAAGGCGTTAAACAGGAAAACCGCACTCACGCGCCTGTTGACTTTGACACCTCCGTTGCTTCTACCATCACTTCTCACGACGCTGGCTACATCAACAAAGCGCTCGAGAAAATTGTTGGTCTGCAGACTGAAGCTCCGCTGAAACGTGCGATCATTCCGTTTGGCGGCATCAAAATGGTTGAAGGTTCCTGCAAAGCGTACAATCGCGAACTGGACCCGATGCTGAAAAAGATCTTCACCGAATACCGCAAAACCCACAACCAGGGCGTATTCGATGTTTACACCAAAGACATTCTGAACTGCCGTAAATCCGGTGTTCTGACTGGTCTGCCAGATGCCTATGGCCGTGGCCGTATCATCGGTGACTACCGTCGCGTTGCGCTGTACGGTATCGACTACCTGATGAAAGACAAATACGCTCAGTTCGTCTCTCTGCAGTCCGATCTGGAAAACGGCGTAAACCTGGAAGCCACTATCCGTCTGCGTGAAGAAATTGCTGAACAGCACCGCGCACTGGGTCAAATCAAAGAAATGGCTGCTAAATATGGCTGCGATATCTCTGGTCCGGCAACCAACGCTCAGGAAGCTATCCAGTGGACTTACTTCGGCTACCTGGCCGCGGTTAAATCTCAGAACGGCGCAGCAATGTCCTTCGGTCGCGTATCCACCTTCCTGGATGCCTACATCGAACGTGATATCAAAGCAGGCAAAATCACCGAGCAAGACGCTCAGGAAATGATTGACCACCTGGTCATGAAACTGCGTATGGTTCGTTTCCTGCGTACCCCTGAATATGATGAACTGTTCTCCGGTGACCCGATTTGGGCAACTGAATCTATCGGTGGTATGGGCGTTGATGGCCGTACTCTGGTTACCAAAAACAGCTTCCGCTTCCTGAATACCCTGTACACCATGGGTCCTTCTCCGGAGCCGAACATCACCGTTCTGTGGTCTGAAAAACTGCCTCTGAACTTCAAGAAATTCGCCGCTAAAGTGTCCATCGACACCTCTTCTCTGCAGTACGAGAACGATGACCTGATGCGTCCGGACTTCAACAACGACGACTACGCTATCGCTTGCTGCGTAAGCCCGATGGTTGTTGGTAAACAAATGCAGTTCTTCGGTGCGCGTGCAAACCTGGCGAAAACCATGCTGTACGCAATCAACGGCGGCGTTGATGAAAAACTGAAAATGCAGGTTGGTCCTAAATCTGAACCGATCAAAGGCGACGTTCTGAACTTCGACGAAGTTATGGAGCGCATGGATCACTTCATGGACTGGCTGGCTAAACAGTACGTCACTGCACTGAACGTTATCCACTACATGCACGACAAGTACAGCTACGAAGCCTCTCTGATGGCGCTGCACGACCGTGACGTTATCCGCACCATGGCGTGTGGTATCGCTGGTCTGTCCGTTGCTGCTGACTCCCTGTCTGCAATCAAATATGCGAAAGTTAAACCGATTCGTGACGAAGACGGTCTGGCTGTCGACTTCGAAATCGAAGGCGAATACCCGCAGTTTGGTAACAACGACTCTCGCGTTGATGACATGGCGGTTGACCTGGTAGAACGTTTCATGAAGAAAATTCAGAAACTGACTACTTATCGTAACGCTATCCCGACTCAGTCTGTTCTGACCATCACCTCTAACGTGGTTTATGGTAAGAAAACCGGTAACACCCCAGATGGTCGTCGTGCTGGCGCGCCGTTCGGACCGGGTGCTAACCCAATGCACGGTCGTGACCAGAAAGGTGCTGTTGCCTCTCTGACCTCCGTTGCTAAACTGCCGTTTGCTTACGCTAAAGATGGTATCTCTTACACCTTCTCTATCGTTCCGAACGCGCTGGGTAAAGACGACGAAGTTCGTAAGACCAACCTGGCTGGTCTGATGGATGGTTACTTCCACCACGAAGCGTCCATCGAAGGTGGTCAGCACCTGAACGTGAACGTCATGAACCGTGAAATGCTGCTGGATGCGATGGAACATCCGGAAAAATATCCGCAGCTGACCATCCGTGTTTCTGGCTACGCAGTACGTTTTAACTCCCTGACTAAAGAACAGCAGCAGGACGTTATTACTCGTACCTTCACTCAGACCATGTAATTGGTTTTGACTGAAATCGTACTTTAAAAAGCGTACAATAAAGGCTCCACGTAAGTGGGGCCTTTTTAATAGCCTGCTTTGTCAGCTATCTATACTTATGGATAGCAGCCAAAACAGACTCGACACAGTTAATAACTGTGCACTAACACTGGCCCCGGATGGGCCACACCTGGAGAAACACCGCAATGTCAGTTATTGGTCGCATTCACTCCTTTGAATCCTGTGGCACTGTTGATGGCCCGGGCATCCGTTTTATTACCTTCTTCCAGGGCTGCCTGATGCGCTGCCTGTATTGTCATAACCGTGACACATGGGATACGCACGGCGGCAAAGAAGTCACCGTCGACGAGTTAATGAAAGAGGTCGTGACCTACCGCCACTTTATGAACGCCTCCGGTGGCGGTGTAACAGCGTCCGGTGGCGAAGCTATCCTGCAAGCTGAATTTGTACGCGACTGGTTTCGTGCCTGTAAAAAAGAAGGTATTCATACCTGTCTGGATACCAACGGTTTTGTTCGCCGCTACGATCCGGTGATTGATGAATTGCTGGAAGTCACCGACCTGGTGATGCTCGATCTCAAACAGATGAATGATGAAATCCATCAGAATCTGGTGGGCGTATCTAACCATCGTACGCTTGAGTTCGCACGTTACCTGTCCAATAAAGACATCAAGGTGTGGATCCGCTACGTCGTTGTGCCTGGCTGGTCTGACGATGACGACTCCGCGCACCGCCTGGGCGAGTTTACCCGCGATATGGGCAACGTAGAGAAAATCGAACTGCTGCCATACCATGAGCTGGGCAAACACAAATGGGTGGCAATGGGTGAAGAGTACAAACTTGACGGTGTTAAGCCACCGAAGAAAGAGACCATGGAGCGCGTGAAAGGCATTCTTGAGCAGTATGGTCATAAAGTAATGTACTAAGGTATGACGACCACGGCGTCGCAGCGCTCTGCTTGAGTAGCGCGACGCCAACGTTCGATGCCTACGACATAAAATATTCTGAAAGTTTATTGGTCACGCTTTCAATAGAGAAAATACGTTTCTGGTGTGCTTTACGACACTGCACGTAACGCTCATCCTGCTCTTCCAGAGCACTGAGTATGCGATCCGCCACCATCATCGCACCAGCAATTTCAGCAAAACCAGACTCACCTTCCCCCTGTAATGCAACCGCCGCCTGCAAATTCCAGTCAGAAAGCCGATTTAATGGAGCAAACGATCCGCGAGTTAACGAGAGAATTTTTATGCCTTGTTCCTTCGCTAGCGTCAGCGACTGCATCATATCGGTAGAGATTTGTTCTGTATGAATAACAATAATCCCTGTTTTTTGGCTGTCCGCCAACGGAGAGATAGCCGCCGGATAAAATCGGTCGATATAACTGGCTATTTTCCCCATCTGCACCAGATTGATTTGCAGGAATAACGCCACCGGCACCGCAGTACCTACCGCATAAATTGCAATATTACTGAGCTGATTTAACCAGGTCGCAACCGCCTGCAACTCTTTGCTGTCAATGATGGCATTGCTGTCACAAACGCTTGCCAGTACCGCCGCCGTCTCCTCACTTCCTCCATCATTCGGCCGTGCAGCTCCTTGCTCCAGTGCAAGAGCCGTTCTGAAATCAGAAAACCCCTTAAAACCAAAGGCACGGCAAAAACGAGTGATGCTCCCCTCACTGGTATCAATAGAATCGGCCAGCTCGGTTATCGTATGCCGCATCACAAAATCAGGATTTTCAGTGATAAAACGCCCTACCTTTTCCAGGATCGGACTAAGCTCTGAAGCCCCATTTCTTATGTTAATCAATAAATTAGTATCTATCTGACTCATTTTTCGCCTTTTTGCACAAAATGCAAATGCTGTCACATACTTTGCCCGGCTTTGCGATAATAATTTTTATCGCACCAATGATAATTAAAAATAATTATTTTTACAAACAGGAGAACGTCTAATGAAAGGTCTGATCGTCTGTCGTACCGGTATGGGCAGTTCGCTAATGCTGAAAATCAAAGCCCAAAAAGTCATCGATAAACATGGCTGGGATATCGATCTTGAACACGATGTCCTGTCAGGGCTACGAACCTGGCAAAACATCGACTTCGTGATCACCATGAGCGACCTGACCGATGAGGTAGAAGCCGCCGGGTTCAGAGCAATCGGTATCACCGATCTGATGAACAGCGAAGAAATGGAATCTGCGCTCACCAGCGTTGTTCAAAACAACTAACCTCTCCGGGGGAAATATGGATCTCCTAAAGTTCATTGTATTCGACATTTTGGGTGTAACCCCACTTTTAGTTGGCTTTATTGCGCTAATTGGTTTGCTTATCCAGCGTAAACCCATCGAAAAAGTGCTTTCAGGTACCTTTAAAACCATCGTCGGATTTCTGGTATTTGCCGGCGGAGCAGGGATTGCGGTGACATCCTTAGGTAATTTTCAGACCTTATTCAGCGATGGATTCGGTCTGAAAGGTGTGATGCCGTTAGCCGAAGCGTTAACTGGGCTGGCACAAACCAAGTTTGCCATGTGCGTTTCACTCATCATGGTCGTTGGTTTCGGCTGGAACTTGTTTTTTGCCCGCGTAACACCGTTCAAATACATCTTCCTGACGGGCCAACATAATCTGTATCTGTCTGCCCTCTTAACCGTTACGCTTAAGGCGCTTGGCTACAGCGATGTAACAACAATTATCGTCGGCTCCATACTGCTGGGGCTTGCGGCCTGTGTCTATCCAGCTATCGCTCAGCCGTGGATGCGTAAGATTACCGGTAATGATGAAATCGCGATGGGTCATTACGTTACTCTGGCCTACGCGCTATCGGGATGGATCGGTTCGAAAGTGGGCGATCCTAAGCAGTCAACAGAAAAGCTAAATCTTCCCGGATGGTTGGGGATTTTTAAAGATTACATCGTCTCCGTGTCCATCTCTGTCAGTATTTTCTATTACATCGCGGCGCTTGCCGCAGGCGAAGAAGCGGTAACGGCCGCCGCCGGTGGAATGCATTGGCTGGTTTATCCGCTATTCCAGTCACTCACGTTTACCGCATCGCTTTATATCATCATCACCGGCGTTCGCTTGCTGTTGTCAGAAATAGTCCCGGCATTTCTGGGCATCTCTGAAAAATTTATCCCGAACGCCAAACCCGCACTGGATTGCCCAGTCGTCTTTCCGTATGCCCCAACCGCCACCGTTTTAGGTTTCATCTCTTCCTTTGTGGGTGGATTGGTGGTTATGGGGGTACTCGCATTAATTGGGCAAACGGTCATTATCCCCGTCGCCATCCCCTACTTCTTCATTGGTGCTACCGCCGCCGTCTTCGGTAATGCGTCAGGAGGCTGGAAAGGGGCCATCGCCGGTAGCTTTGTCACTGGCATATTAATTGGTATTGGCCCGGCACTCATCTATCCCATCATGGAATCGGTGGGATTGTCCGGTACTAGCTTCCCGGAGACAGATTTTGTCGCCCTCGGCTTAGTGGTTTATTACATCGGCAAAATGTTGCCCTGATAAGGAATGAACATGAATATTGATGAATTGAAATCCCATGCGCTAGCTGCTCGCCGGGATATTGTCACCATGATTTATGAATCAGGCATTGGTCATCCTGGCGGTGCATTGTCCATCATCGACATTCTGACCTGGATTTACGATCAAGAGGTGGACTTCTCCTGCGCCCCTCGCGCTCGCGTGGTCATGAGCAAAGGTCATGCGGTTGCTGCTCAGTACGCCATGCTGCATCAAAAAGGCAAAATTGAGCGCAGCGAATTTAATACTTTTCGACAAATTAACTCACGTTTACAGGGGCACCCTAGCATCAAATCTCTGCCCGAAGTCGATGCAACAACCGGCCTGCTGGGCCAGGGATTATCCATTGCTTTTGGTATGGCGGCGGCCAAAAAACAGCGGGGGGAATCACAGCGCGTTTTCGCCATCATTGGCGATGGCGAAATGCATGAAGGGCAAATCTGGGAAACGCTACAACAGGCAGGCCATATGAAGATGGATAACCTGGTGGCGATTATTGACTACAACGGTTTTTCCTCCCACGACCCCGTTAATCAGGTGGTGAATCTGGAACCTCTGGCCGACAAAGTGCGTCTTTTCGGCTGGCACGTACTCGAACTCCATAACGGTAACGATATGCATCAGGTTGCCGACACGCTGATGCTCTCACGCCATCTGAAAGGAAAACCTGTCGCCATTATTGCGCATACCACCAAAGGCAGTGGCGTTAGCTATATGGAAAATAACGGTGACTGGCATTCAAAAACCCCAACCACCGAACAATATCAGCAGGCTATGGAGGAGTTGCAGTGATGAAAGCCCCACGTGATGAAATTGGTAACGCACTCATTGCCCTGAAAAAAAAGGGCTATCCCATTGTCGCCATTGATAGTGATTTAGCCAGCTCCACCCGCACTGACCAGTTCCAGGCCGTCTATCCAGACGCTTTCTTTGAAATGGGTATTGCAGAAGGATCGGCAATGAGTTTTGCCACTGGCCAGGCGCTGGAAGGAAATATTCCGTTCTACGTTAACTTTGCGATGTTTGTGACAGGCACCGCCTGGACTCAGCTGCGCCAGGCGTGCTACGCCAAAGCTAACATTAAATTAGTTGGCAGCCACCCAGGAATGGATGATGGACCTGACGGCGCATCGCATCATGCGCTGGAAGATCTGGCCCTGACGCGCGTACTGCCGGGGCTCACAATTCTAACGCCTGCCGACGCTGAAGAAGTTGAGGCCGCATTTGAACAGGCAGTAAACATTCCCGGTCCGGTCTATATTCGCGTAGCCCGAGAACCTATGCCCGTGCGCGATAAATCTACCGTTCCGCGAGTGACCGATATCGCCGCCGTGGAGGACTCAGGCAATGACTTCGCCATTCTCTATGAAGGGACCGTTCTGGAGCAAGCAAGCGCAGGTTATGTGCAGCTGTGCGCCCAGGGAAAACGTGGCAAGCTGATTCACGTCGCCATGCTAAAACCGTTTAACCGCCAGCGCTTTCTGCAACTGATTGCCAACTGCCCGCAGATCGCAACGATTGAAAATCACACGATCACCGGTGGGCTTGGCGGACAGGTTGCTGAAGTATTGGCGGAGGAAGGATTAACCACGAGATTAATCCGACTGGGGACACAAGACACGTTTACGGAATCAGGCAATAGCCGCCAGTTGAAAGAGAAATACGGTATTTCGGCGACCGCACTCTTTGAAGTCCTGAGATAGTTCGGGTTGGCAGACCGCAATGCGGTCTGCTGCTCTGAAATAAGGAGAACACAATGACATCTGCGCTATTTTCTGCCTGTCAGTTTCGTAAACAATGCTACTCCTGGCAGGAGGCCGTGACGCTGGCTTGCCAGCCTCTGGAAGAACTGGGCGCGATTACGTCCGCCTACGCTCAGGCAATCATCCGTGAAACAGAACAACTGGGTCCGTGGTACATCTTAAGCCCTGAGTTTGCCCTACCGCACGCTCGTCCGGAAGAAGGAGTGATAAGCAGTGAGACACATTTGTCGCTCTTGTGTCTGAAAGAGGCGGTGCCTTTTCCAGGGCATCCAGATGTGCGGTTAATTATTGTCCTGGCGGCTGCCAGCAGCACCCGACATATTGAAATGATTCAAAAACTGGTTTGCTGGCTGGATGAAGGGGAGCATTTACAACAGTTGACGAGTATGACCAGTCAGGCGCAACTTCACTGCACGCTGAAAGCATGCGAATACCTCGCAACTTCCGGCATACCCGCAATGGGAAAATGAGTCACGGTATGCAAACATTTTGCCTTGCATACCGTCTGGCGCGCTTTATACGTGAGCCACCGGAGTCGGCGTATGTCTGGCGCTACGCAACAACATCAGCAGATAAATAAACGATACGCTGGCAATCATAATGAATAACAGATTATCGGAATAATTCTGCATCAGCATTGCGGTGAATGAAGGACCAAGCAGGCTGCCAACGGTATAGCTTAATAACAATGCCTGATTCATGGCGACCAACTGATGATGTTCAACCTTTTCACAGGCCCAGGCCATCGCCACCGGATAGAGGGTAAAACCTGCCGCACCCAACATAAACAACGCAGGCGCCATCGCCGCCTGATTCAGCATGGCGATACTTCCGACGATAACCACGAAGACCTGGACGCGTAAAACCAGCAGGCGTCCCAGCTTGTCTGCCAGGCGGCCAATCGGCCATTGCCCCAGAATACCGGCGCTAACCAGAACCGCCATCCAGAAACCAATGCTGGCGTTGCTCACCCCTTGATGGTTGAGATAAAGCGGCATCAGGCCATACAAAGACCCCAGCACAATCCCGGAAATAATACAGCCGTTAACGCCCAGACGCGCCTGACGCAGCCTCAGCATGGAGGTAATAGGAGTAGACTGCTGTTCATCACCCTGCTGATTGGCAATGCGCGTAAAGAGCAATGGCAAAACGCCAGCCAGGATCGTACCCGTCACCCACGGCAGGACGTTCATCAATTCTGTTGATACTTTACTGACCAGTAGCTGGCCTAAAAACGTCCCCACGTAATAGATCATCATATAGGCGGCAAGCAAGCGTCCGCGATTACGCGAATTCCCGCTGCACATCAGCGCACTTTCCACTACCACCCAAATCATGGCGCAGCCAACACCGGCGATAAAACGCCAGGTCATCCAGCTCCAGAACCCCACCATAACCCCCAGGCCGATACAGCCCGCGGCAAAAATAAGCGAGGCAATGTAATAGCTGCGATTAAAACCAAGGTGTTTTATTAAATACCCGGTCAGCAACGTCCCTACCAGATTGCCGGTAAAGTAGGAAGAACTCACCACACCTACCTGCCAGGTTGGCAGATTTTCATGGGCGAGCCAAAGCGGGACGAGCGTGTTTAACACGGCGATCGCCAGGGTCAGCAGAAGCAGCCCGCACAGCAACAGCATGACGGGACGGGTATAGATGGACATGAATAAAAACCGTGAGGAAGTTCAAATTTCATGCGCATCATGCCACTGCCAAAAACATTGTCAATCGGCGCAATCAAAGGGCTGAGGCGCTTTCCGGACGATCGATTTGCATTACTGATTCTTAATGTGAATAGATAAAAAACACAAAAACACATCTGCTTGTTTTTATTGATCTAAAACAAAAATCTCGCGTTGCGTTCAGTCGAAAAATTTCATGGACTCCCCTTACTTTTATTTCTTACTAAACTCTATGCGGGATGCAGATCTGCATTGTCTTCAAAATAGAACAGTGAGTTCTTATTTAGGTATCTAATCCATATATCGTTCTTTCTGTAGACTTAAACTCATCAAATTTCCCCCACTGATGCTGAACAGGAGAAATATCATGACTAAACCTTACGTAAGACTTGATAAAGATAATGCGGCAGTACTGCTGGTCGACCATCAGGCTGGCCTGCTCTCTTTGGTTCGGGATATCGATCCCGATAAATTTAAAAACAACGTGCTTGCCCTCGGCGACTTAGCAAAATACTTCAAACTCCCAACCATTCTGACAACCAGTTTTGAGACAGGACCAAACGGGCCACTGGTACCGGAACTGAAAGCTCAATTTCCCGATGCGCCTTATATTGCTCGCCCCGGAAACATTAACGCGTGGGATAACGAAGATTTCGTGAAAGCAGTGAAAGCGACCGGTAAAAAACAGCTGATTATTGCCGGTGTCGTGACGGAAGTTTGCGTTGCTTTCCCTGCGCTCTCGGCTATTGAAGAAGGTTTTGATGTCTTTGTCGTAACCGATGCGTCGGGTACATTTAATGAAATTACTCGCCATTCAGCATGGGATCGGATGTCCCAGGCCGGTGCTCAACTGATGACGTGGTTTGGTGTCGCATGTGAGTTGCATCGCGACTGGCGCAACGATATCGAAGGTCTGGCGACGCTGTTCTCTAATCACATTCCTGATTATCGCAATCTGATGACCAGCTACGACACGTTAACTAAACAGAAGTAAAAAACCGGGGCTATGCCCCGGTTTGTCATTTAGCTGGCAACCGCCATACCGACGGTCATATGCAGCCCGTAGAACACGCCACGACCAATCAACTCGCCGACTAACAGCAGAATAAACGCGACGGAAAGCAGCGGAACTGCAGGCTGGTAGCCTTTCACTTGCGGTACAATCCAGCAGCACAACGCTAATGCCAGAGCGACAATCCGCCACGCCATCAGCGAGCCGTAATCCGGAACCAGCGCAGACGCCTGTTGAATGGAACTGTGGATCGTCGCCAGTTCAGCCCCCTGCATTACAGACATGATGGCGCTCACGACCAGAGCAAGCACTGAAATAGCCGGCAACAGGCGCATCGCCCAACCGTCCACGCCAGCAATTCTCAGCAACAGATATCCCAGCAGCGGACCGCCCATAAACGTCGTCAGGAAGAAGCCCAGCGGCGTCCAGATGCTGTACCAGGTCGGTACGGTATCGATGGTGTTATACACGCGCACCATCATCCAGACAAAAACCACGCCCAATACCATGGTGACAACTAACCACAGATTGCGTAATACGGGCGACATTTTTTTCAACGTTGCCAGCAGCCAGCCGATGCCGCCAACGGCAAAGAAGATTGAGCCGCTGGCAATTTCATTACTCAACGCAGAAGACCCTACACGATTGAGTGAGTTAAAGGCGCGCATCGGTGAGCCCAGGTGGAGCATGGAAGCAATAAAGCCAATGCCCATTAATACCCACAGCCCGAACATGCAGGCAATCACGCGCTGCTGCGATTCAGGGCGTAAGTCCCCTTTCATCAATGCCAGCGCCAGAACGATAAAGCCACCAACTACACACTGTCCGAAGACAGTGAAGATCATCAGCGGCCATTCATGCCATCCACTTCCCATCTTACACCTCCTTCGGATTGGCCAGATAACCTGTAGTATCCCCGGTCGGGCGGCTATTGGCGTTAGGTTTGATGACAATACTTGGTTTGGTAAAGTGCGCGCCCGGCAGTGGCGCTACCGCAGCCAAAGTACCGTGTTTTTTGCGCAGCTCTTCAATCGGACCAAAATCCAGCGCACGCAGTGGGCAGGACTCCACGCAGATAGGTTTCTTGCCTTCAGCGACGCGCTCATGGCAGCCATCACATTTAGTCATATGCCCTTTTTCAGCATTGTACTGTGGCGCGCCGTAAGGACAGGCCATGTGGCAATACCGGCAGCCAATGCAAACATCTTCGTCGACAACGACAAAACCATCTTCACGTTTGTGCATCGCGCCGCTCGGACAAACCTTGGTACAGGCCGGATCTTCACAGTGGTTACACGCAATGGAGAGGTAATAAGCAAAGACGTTCTGATGCCAGACGCCGTTGTCCTCCTGCCAGTCGCCGCCTGCGTATTCATAAATGCGGCGGAAGCTGACTTCCGGGGTTAAATTTTTGAAATCTTTGCAGGCCAGTTCGCAGGTTTTGCAACCGGTGCAACGGCTGGAATCAATAAAAAATCCATACTGGGTTGTCATCGGTTACTCCTTACGCCTTTTCAACCTGAACAAGGTTCGTGTGTGACGGATTCCCCTTTGCGAGTGGAGACGGACGCTGGGTCGTCAGGACGTTAATACAACCGCCCTGATCCACGCGTTTTGCATCCGGGTCATACCAGGCCCCTTCGCCCAATGCCACCACGCCGGGCATCATACGTGGCGTCACTTTCGCCTCGATATGCACTTCACCACGATCGTTAAAGATACGTACCTTGTCGCCGTTGTTAATACCGCGTCGCTGCGCATCCATCGGGTTGATCCACATTTCCTGGCGGCAGGATGCTTTCAGGACATCGACGTTGCCATAGGTCGAGTGAACGCGAGACTTATAGTGGAAGCCGGTCAGCTGCAAAGGGAATTTCTCCACCAGCGGATCGTTTAAGCTTTCAAAGCCTGGGGTATAAATCGGTAGCGGATCAATTACATCACCTTCCGGCAGTTCCCAGGTTGCCGCGATCTCGGCAAGCTGCTGCGAATAAATTTCGATCTTACCTGACGGCGTGGTCAGCGGATTGGCTTTAGGATCCTCACGGAATGCCTTGTACGCCACATGATGTCCTTGCGGATCGCGCTGTTTAAAGATCCCTTGCTGACGGAATTCTTCAAACGTAGGCAGTTCAGGAATCACTTTGCGCGACTGCTCATACAGATGGCGCATCCACTCTTCCTGAGTACGACCTTCTGTAAACTGCTGCTCAACGCCAAGGCGCTTCGCCAGCTCGCTGGTCATCTGGTAGATAGTCTTGCATTCGAAGCGTGGTTTGATCGCCTGATCGGTGAAAATCACATAGGACATGTTCCCGCATGAGGCATCCAGCGCAAAATCCATCTGTTCGGAGGCAGTGCAGTCCGGCAGCAAAATGTCTGCGTATTTCGCCGAGGAAGTCATATGACAGTCGATGACGACGATCATCTCGCACTTCTTCTCGTCCTGGAGGATTTCATGCGTGCGGTTAATATCAGAGTGTTGGTTAATCAGACAGTTACCGGCATAGTTCCAGATCATCTTAATAGGAACATCGAGCTTGTCTTTGCCGCGTACGCCGTCACGCAGGGCCGTCATCTCCGGGCCTCGCTCAATCGCGTCCGTCCACATGAACATCGAGATGCTGGTTTCAACAGGGTTTTCCAGCGTTGGCATACGCTCAAACGGCAAACTGTATGAGCCCTCACGCGCCCCGCTGTTGCCGCCGTTGATCCCAACGTTACCGGTCAGGATAGCGAGCATAGAAATGGCGCGGGTCGCTATTTCACCGTTAGCATGACGCTGCGGCCCCCACCCCTGGCTGATGTATGCCGGTTTAGCGCTACCTATTTCACGCGCCAGTTTGACGATACGTTCAGCGGGAATACCGGTAATCTGCGCCGCCCACTCCGGGGTCTTGGCAATGCCGTCCTTACCCTGCCCAAGAATATACGCCTTATAGTGACCGTTCTTCGGCGCGTCGGCCGGTAAGGTTTTCTCGTCGTAACCCACGCAGTATTTGTCGAGGAACGGTTGGTCAACCATGTTTTCGGTGATCAGGACATACGCCAGACCATTGACCAGCGCCGCATCAGTACCAGGACGGATCGGGATCCATTCATCTTCACGCCCCGCACCGGTATCCGTATAACGGGGATCGATAATGATCATGCGGGCATTGGATTTCTGTCGCGCCTGTTCAAGGTAATAGGTTACCCCACCTCCGCTCATACGGGTTTCACCAGGGTTATTACCGAACAGAACCACCAGCTTGCTGTTTTCAATGTCGGACGGGCTGTTACCGTCAGCCCAGCCGCCGTAGGTATAGTTCAACCCGGCAGCGATTTGCGCTGAAGAGTAGTCACCGTAGTGATTAAGATAGCCGCCGCAGCAGTTCATCAACCGTGCTACCAGCGTTTTACCCGGCGGCCACGAGCGCGTCATAGTGCCACCCAGCGTACCGGTACCGTAGTTCAGGTAGATAGACTCATTGCCGTAGTCTTTGATAAGACGCTGCATATTGCTGGCAATGATGTCGTAGGCTTCATCCCAACTGATGCGCTCAAATTTTCCTTCGCCACGCTTACCAACGCGTTTCATCGGGTATTTCAGACGATCGGGATTATAGACTCGGCGACGCATGGATCGACCACGCAGACAGGCGCGTACCTGGTGCAGACCGTCATAGTTGTCATCGCCGGTGTTGTCGGTTTCGACATACTTTATTTCACCGTCGACCACATGCATACGCAGCGGGCAGCGGCTGCCGCAGTTCACCGTACACGCGCTCCAGATCACTTTCTCATTAATCGGCGTCGGATTAAGGGCTTCTGCAGCATTTGCAATACGGGTAAATGGCAGGGTAAACGCGCTACTGGCCACCGCCAGTCCGCCTATCGCCGTCGTTTTCACCAAACCGCGGCGAGTAACCTCAGCTGCCAGCACGGCATCGGGGATCTTAGTTTTCATAGTGGCTCACTCTGCTGCTCACAATAAACAAAATACAAATATTCGATGTATAGTTTTTTATATAACGTTAATATCGATATACGGGCTGGTAGAAACTGAATTTGCTAAAAGACAGAGAAAAATACTGACTTTCATTCGAAGTCAGTATTACCCCTATGGGAGTAGTCGTTATTGTCCGACGTCAAACGGGCATAAAAAAAGCGCCCTGAGGCGCTTTTTTAGCAGAGAAAGGTAGCTTAGCCGATGAATTCCAGGCCATTCATGTACGGACGTAATACTTCCGGAACCTGAATGCGGCCATCAGCCTGCTGATAGTTTTCCATTACCGCAACCAGCGTACGCCCAACCGCCAGACCGGAACCGTTCAGAGTATGCACTAAACGGGTCTTTTTGTCGGATTTGCTGCGGCAACGCGCCTGCATACGACGAGCCTGGAAATCCCACACGTTGGAGCAAGAGGAGATTTCGCGATAGGTATTCTGCGCCGGGATCCACACTTCCAGATCGTAAGTTTTGCATGCGCCGAAGCCCATGTCGCCAGTGCACAGGATAATTTTGCGATACGGCAGCCCCAGTAGTTGCAGGACCTTCTCGGCATGGCCGGTCATCTCTTCCAGCGCGTCCATCGAATCTTCCGGGCGAACAATCTGCACCATCTCAACTTTATCGAACTGGTGCATACGGATCAGACCACGCGTGTCACGACCGTAAGAACCTGCTTCAGAACGGAAGCACGGCGTATGCGCAGTCATTTTGATCGGCAGCGCATCTTCATCGATGATTTCGTCGCGCACCAGGTTGGTCAGCGGAACTTCTGCCGTTGGGATCAGCGCATAGTTGCTGCTGTCAGCTTCTTCATCCAGCGGACGGGTATGGAACAGATCGCCAGCGAATTTTGGCAGTTGGCCTGTACCGTACAACGTGTCATGGTTAACCAGATACGGGACGTAGTTTTCGCTATAGCCATGCTGTTCAGTATGCAGATCCAGCATGAACTGAGACAGCGCACGGTGCATACGCGCAATCTGCCCTTTCATGACCACGAAACGAGAGCCGGTCAGCTTAACCGCAGCGGCGAAATCAAGACCCGTGTGCATTTCACCCAAGGTAACATGATCGCGCACTTCGAAATCAAACTCACGCGGAGTACCCCAGCGGCTGACTTCGACGTTGTCATTTTCATCTTTACCCACCGGAACGTCGTCCGCTGGCAGGTTAGGAATGGTCAGCGCAATGTCGCGGATCTCGGCCTGTAAGGTATCAAGTTCAGCTTTCGCGGCATCCAGCTCTTCGCCCAGTTTGTTCACTTCCAGACGTAAAGACTCGATATCTTCCCCGCGCGCTTTTGCCTGGCCGATGGATTTCGATCGCGAGTTACGCTCTGCCTGCAGGTTTTCAGTTTGTACCTGCAGAACTTTACGACGCTCTTCAAGAGCGCGCAGCTTATCTACATCCAGCTTAAAGCCCCGGCTTGCCAGTTTTTCTGCGACTGCGTCTGGCTCATTACGCAGCAGATTGGGATCGAGCATGCTTATCCTGTGCTTATCGAATTAAAATAGGAGAAAGTGACCACAGCCTGCGGTCACAGGGATACAGAGACAACATTACCGCAACGATAACACTAACGGTAGCGTTTTATAGGGCTATTTTGATCCTGTCCGGCGAGCCAGGCGAGCTTTTCGCCAATCTTGCCTTCAAGACCTCTGTTTGTGGGGCGATAATAGCGCGTTTGTGCCATTTCCTGCGGGAAGTACTCTTCTCCGGCGGCATAGGCATTAGGCTCATCATGGGCATAACGATACTCCTGACCGTAGCCCATCTCTTTCATCAGCTTAGTCGGCGCATTGCGCAGGTGAACCGGCACGTCGTAATCCGGACGTTCGCGGGCATCAGACAGCGCGGCTTTGAAGGCGGTGTAAACCGCATTACTCTTAGGCGCACAGGCCAGATAAACAATCGCCTGAGCAATCGCGCGTTCGCCTTCCGCGGGTCCCACGCGGGTAAAACAGTCCCATGCGGAAATCGCCACCTGCATGGCGCGGGGATCGGCATTGCCGACATCTTCTGAGGCAATCGCCAGACAGCGACGGGCAACGTACAGCGGATCGCCACCAGCGGTAATAATTCGCGCATACCAATAAAGCGCCGCATCTGGGGCGCTTCCACGTACCGACTTGTGTAATGCGGAGATGAGATCGTAAAAACGATCGCCTTTATTATCGAAACGCGCACTACGTTCACCGGCAATTTCGGTGAGCAATTCTGGTTTCAATACGCGCTTGCCGGAATCATCAACTTCGGCCATATCGGCCATCATTTCCAGCGTATTCAGCGCCCGCCGCGCGTCACCATTAACCAGTTCGGCAATAGCCCGACGCGTTTCTGGCGGCAGAACAATATCCTGGCCGCCATAACCACGCGCTTTGTCTGACATCGCCTGGTCCAGCACCTGTTCAATGTCGTCGGAAGTTAACGATTTCAGTAGATAAACGCGTGCACGCGACAACAGCGCCGAGTTGAGCTCAAACGAGGGGTTTTCAGTGGTGGCGCCAATAAACGTAATGGTACCGTCTTCAATATGCGGTAAAAACGCATCCTGTTGGCTTTTATTAAAACGGTGAACTTCGTCCACGAACAGGATCGTGCGTCGACCCGCGTTACGGTTCTGACGCGCACGCTCAATCGCTTCACGAATTTCTTTAACGCCAGACGTAACTGCCGAAATTCGTTCGACATCGGCGTTGGCGTAACGGGCAATAACTTCGGCAAGCGTCGTTTTCCCGGTCCCCGGCGGTCCCCATAAAATCATGGAGTGCAGATGCCCGGCCTCGATAGCGCGCGGCAAGGGTTTGCCAGCAGCCAGCAGGTGCTGCTGGCCGATATACTGCGCTAAATTTTCTGGCCGCATACGCGCGGCCAGCGGCTGAAAAGTATTATCAGAAAAGTCGAGCGACAGATTGCTCACTCACACGCCTCTACTTACGTTGATCGTCAACCGTTACACCTTGCGGCGGGGTAAAGGTGAATTTAGAGGGTTCAATCGCACCATTCTGCTGAGATTTCAGCTGATAGCTGCTGCGCTGATCGTCTTGTTCAACGGCGCTGAACTGGTGGATCGTCCCGTCACGCCCAACATTGATAGTAAACTGCTTAAGGTTACCGCTGCTGGTTTTTGGCGTCAGCACGAAATCATCGCCATTTTGCTTAATATTGTACTGCTGCCAGTCGCTGGCCTGGTTACGCGCAATCAGCATGAACGGCGTGTTGCCCGTGGCGTCTTTCAGCCATGTCGCAGTCGCCTGCTCAACAAACGGGTTAAAGAACCACAGCGTTTTACCATCAGAAACCAGGATGCTCTCGTCAGGCTGCGTCATATGCCAGTTAAACAGATTAGGACGTTTAACCCATAAGTCACCCTGACCTTCCTGCACCGCCGCACCGCTACCGTCCGTGACCTTCTGAGTAAAGCTGGCATGGAAGCTACTGACTTTATCCAGGCGGCTTTTCAGGTCGCTGGCAGCATCTGCCCAGACGCTGCTAACCACAAAGCTCGACAATAATGCACAGGTGATTGCGATTCTTTTCATTGTTATTCCTCAAAATACGTCACTCCCAACGGGGAGATCCCTCTGCTATCCATTTCAGGCCAAAAATCAGCATGAGGAAAGTAGAAAATACTGAATTACTTAACTTTGCAATCATTCGAAGGGCGGTGGAGCCAGCACTTCACGATTACCATTATGCCCTTGCTCGCTGACAATTCCCTGCGCTTCCATCTGTTCGATGATACGCGCCGCTCGGTTGTAACCGATACGGAACTGACGCTGGACGCCGGAGATTGAGGCTTTGCGTTTCTGGGTGACAAAGTTTACCGCCTGATCGAACAGCGGATCCAACTCTTCGCCACCATCAAAGCCGCCACCGCCGCCTTCGCTTTCGCTGTCAGACGTTATGCCGTCAACGTATTGTGGACGACCGCGCGCTTTCCAGTCCTGAACCACAGCGTGAACTTCTTCATCGCGTACAAAGGCGCCGTGTACTCGCACTGGGATCGTTGAGTTTGGTGCGGAATAAAGCATGTCACCCATACCCAACAGCGATTCCGCGCCGCCCTGGTCAAGGATGGTACGCGAGTCAATTTTACTGGACACAGTAAAGGCGATACGCGTTGGGATGTTCGCTTTAATCAGACCAGTGATAACGTCAACCGACGGTCGCTGGGTCGCCAGCACCAGGTGGATCCCCGCCGCACGCGCTTTTTGCGCCAGACGAGCAATCAGTTCTTCCACCTTTTTACCCACGGTCATCATCAGGTCGGCGAATTCATCCACCAGCACAACGATATACGGCAGTTTTTCCAGCACCGGATGCTGAACATCCATACTGTCGCCCGGCTTCCAGTACGGGTCCGGAATCGGACGCCCCATACGGGCGGCTTCAGCAATTTTTTCGTTATAACCGGCAAGGTTACGCACACCAAGCGCCGACATCAGCTTGTAGCGACGTTCCATTTCATTCACGCTCCAGCGCAGGGCGTTGGCAGCATCTTTCATGTCGGTCACAACTTCAGTCAGCAAATGCGGAATGCCTTCATAAACCGACAGTTCCAGCATTTTCGGGTCAATCATGATAAAGCGAACGTCTTCCGGCTGCGCCTTGTATAACATGCTGAGGATCATGGCGTTCACCCCAACCGACTTACCGGAACCGGTTGTCCCTGCCACCAGCAGGTGCGGCATTTTCGCCAGATCGGCAACCACCGGTTCGCCCGCAATATCTTTACCCAGTACCACGGTCAGCGGAGATGAGTTATCACGGAATTTGGCGTTATCCAACACTTCGCGCAGATAAACGGTTTGACGTTTTTTGTTGGGTAACTCCAGCCCGACATACGGTTTGCCCGGAATGACCTCGACCACGCGTACCGCTGCGGTCGACAATGAACGCGCCAGATCTCGCGACAGGTTGGAAATACGCGCCGCTTTAACTCCAGGCGCAAGATTAAGCTCAAAGCGGGTAATAACCGGACCAGGTGAGTAGTTCACCACATCGGCTTTAATGCGGAAGTCCGCCAGACGAGCCTCCACCAGACGAGCCATTTGCTCCAGAGCGAAAGTATCTATCGGCTCAACCTCACTCGGCGGCGGCGTGAGCAGATCCAACGATGGCAGCGGCGTACTTGGACGGTGCGCCGGACGACTGTCGCCATTACGCATCAGGAGCGGATGGATCAGACTATCCTGCGGCGGTGGTGTAACAGGCTGCGCCGGCTGCTGATAATGCTGCTGCGGTGCGACTGGCTGTGCTGGCTGCTGGTAATGCTGCTGCGGTGCGACTGGCTGCGCCGGCTGCTGATAATGCTGCTGCGGTGCGACTGGTTGCGCCGGCTGCTGATAATGCTGCTGTGGTGCGACAGGCTGCTGGTACTGAGGCGCAGGCTCCGGCATTACGCCTGGAGTAAATAGCGGCTCATGCGGACCATCATCCACCAGCGTTTTCATTGGCGAAAATTCAAAGTCATCAAGCGAGAACGGATTCGCTCCGGCAGGCTGTTCACCGGAATAGCGCTGCTGCTGGGAAGAGGCAAACTGGCGAGCCAGTTCTGCTTCTGCGGCTGAATCATCATCAGTCTGACTGGCATCATCCTGATACTCCTCGCCATAGCGGTGCTGCTGCGACTGGGCGAACTGACGCGCCAGCTCATCTTGCTGCATTGCATCAATTTCTTCGTCACTGTACGCATCTGTATCAAGATGCTCTTCGCGCGCTTTCTCTTCAGCCATACGTTGTGACGGCAGTTTTATGCCATACGACGCCAGCTCCCGACGAGTAGGCACGCGCACACGATTCGGACGCGGTAACTGCGGACCAATCCCCTCTTTCACCTGTGGACGCGGCGCACCGCTACCCGCAAGACTAAAGACAGGTGCTGCGGCAGCCGCACCCGCCCCTAAAGCGGCGTTTTTCACCCCGGCGGCCAGCGGCGCAACGGCAGCAACTGACTCAACGGGCGGTATGGATGCTGCCGTCGGCATAGACGGCTTAACACGTTCAGGCTCCTGAGCAGGCTCTGGAATCGGCTGATACCAGGCGGCCAGTTGCTCGCGCTCACGTGCACGTTTCTCTTCAACTTCTTCAAAATAGTAGAGTGGCGGACGAGTCGGTTTAACCTCTTCAACCACCGACTCTGGTTCCACTACAGGCGGTTGTTCAACCGCAGGCTGCTGGAACGCAGCGTTTTGTTGAGAGGTTGATTCCGGCTGATAAACAGGTTGCTGCACGGGATCCGGCTGATATGCAGGTTCCGGCTGCCAGTTGTGCTCCGCGGTAAATCCCTGCGGCTGCGGACTCTCCTCCACTACCGGCTGCTGCCATGGTTCATACTGCTGCTGCACCGGTGGCTGAGCGTAGTGGGCTGGCTGAGGATAACCCTCAGGCGCTGGCGCAATCACCGCATCACCGGTTTGCGGACCAGGCACGGCTTGCCAGGCTACGGCTGGGGCCGGTTGTTCCATAACCGTATTGGTCACTGGCGATGTTTGCAGCAGCGGATCAACCGGTGCGCTCCAGGCCTGAGCTGCCGTTGTCGCTGCCGCTGCGGCGGCAACTGGCTCTGTCACCGAATGACCATTCAGCAGTGGGTCAAGTTCGTCATATTCAGGCAGCGTCGCACGATTACCGGAGAACAGCACATCGTTAGGATCGGCAACAACGCCACGAGCGCTGTATTCAATTTCGTCTTCATCATCCATGCGTTTGCCGGAAAACAGCGCGGCATCAGTATGACGGCCAAGCGGGTTGGTAAATTTCTCCGCCAGACGCTTACGGCGCGCTAACGCACCGCGCAGAATACGCGCCCGACGCGATTCATGAGGTTTGCCATCAGCGGTGTCGAAAGACTCATCTTCATCTTCATATTCTTCGTCATCGACCCAGGTATCGTCGCGGCGGGTACGGTTGCTGGCAAACGTCAGGATATTGAGTAACCAGCCGCCCAGTTTTTCCGCAATGCTCACCCATGACCAGCCGGTAAACAGCGTTAATCCCGCAGCCCAAATGCACAATAGCGTCAGCGTACCGCCGCTACTGTGCAGTAATGGTTGCAACGTGGTGCTGAGCAGGCTGCCGATCACGCCGCCAGAGGCGAAATACCAGATGTCATCGGCATTGATTGCGGCAAGCCCGCAAGAGGTAAGGATCAGCGCCAGAACGCCAATAATACGCAGCGAAACGGCAAAATAATCGACGTATTCGTCGCTGGCCTGGTGTCGCCATGCAAACCAGCAGCCGCCGACAATGATGACGGGAATGGTGTAGGCCATGACGCCAAAAATAAAGAACAGTGTGTCTGCCAGCCATGCTCCGGGTATTCCCCCCAGATTATGGATAGGTTCGTGCCACGCGGTTTGCGACCAACTGGGATCCGAAGGGTTAAAGCTGAGTAAGGCAGCCATCAACCAGACGGCAAAAAGGGCAATAAGGATCAGTAGCGCTTCCAGGAGTCGGCGCCCGCTGCTTAACTTCGTCAATGTGACGTCTTTGTCTTCAGTGTATTCCTGGCTCAAAAACGGCTCTCCAGGTTTCAGGCTTTTCCTGCCCGATGCTAAAACGGACAACAGCACCGGGTTGCCCCGGCACTGTTGCTGTATGGATTAACAGGAGTGTAATCAAACTGCGTCGATTTTGCACCTGTTCCGTGTTAGCGCGTCTTAATTACCAGACGATTGCTCTGTTTGACTTCTTCCATTACGACATAAGTACGTGTGTCATTCACGCCAGGCAGACGCAGCAGGGTTTCCCCCAACAGCTTACGGTACGCCGACATATCCGGTACGCGTGTTTTCAACAAATAGTCGAAATCACCGGAAACCAAATGACACTCTTGAATTTCTTCAAGTTTTTGTACTGCAGAGTTAAATTGCTCAAACACATCCGGGGCGCCACGATTCAGAGTAATCTCAACAAAAACCAGAAGTGATGCATCCAGATAATGCGGGTTTAACAGCGCTGTATAGCCCTGAATAAAACCCTGTCTTTCCAACCGACGCACACGCTCAAGGCAGGGCGTTGGTGAAAGTCCCACACGTTTAGAAAGCTCGACGTTAGAAATACGCCCATCCTTTTGCAGCTCATTAAGAATGTTACGATCGATACGGTCGAGATCTTTGCCAGGGCGCTTCTTACTATCTACCATTATTATTGTCTCTCTGTATTCCTTCCCTACTCCTGCCTGACTCTACCAACATCACTGTTCAGAGTCGCTACCCATCAAAATAAACCGCAACCCAGAGGGATTTTCGGTTTGTAATGCCTGGGCTTATGGTGAGAAGACCGTTGCCTGTCGGCGGCTATCGACATCACGAATGGCATCTGTCCACACCATGCGTAGATTTCGCTAACACGGTAAACATGGTAACTACATGCATGATTATGCAGCACATACATGACACATTTTTTTTCTTCCTTGACTGTTTTCGCAAAACAGCAGGTGATTGTCAAAGCAAAACATCAATTTTTAGTACAACATGCCAGTTATTCATTCGCAGCGATGGAAAATCGTCATTTTATCACCTTATAACTGACCGATTTTTAGTAGAAATCGTTATAGTATTACGACTTATTCCCCCGCTCATCGGTTTCTGCTATTACACAAATTGTTAACAAAATCGCCATACTCTTTTTTTACGCCTGTAAATTCCCTACAATCCTGCTCATTGCCTGCCAACAACTATGGGGATCTCATGGGCGTAACCAAACACAGTAAACTTCTTATTCTGGGCTCAGGCCCTGCGGGATATACCGCTGCGGTCTACGCTGCACGCGCTAACCTGCAACCGGTACTGATTACCGGTATGGAAAAAGGTGGTCAACTGACCACAACAACAGAAGTGGAAAACTGGCCTGGCGATCCGCACGATCTCACTGGCCCGCTGCTGATGGAGCGTATGCACGAACATGCGACCAAATTTGATACAGAAATCATTTTTGATCACATCAGCAAAGTTGATCTGCAAAACCGCCCTTTCCGTCTGACCGGCGATAGCGGAGAGTACACCTGTGACGCACTGATCATCGCTACCGGCGCTTCAGCACGTTACCTGGGCCTGCCTTCAGAAGAAGCATTCAAAGGCCGCGGCGTTTCCGCCTGCGCAACCTGCGACGGTTTCTTCTACCGTAATCAAAAAGTTGCGGTGATTGGCGGTGGCAACACTGCGGTTGAAGAAGCACTGTATCTGGCGAATATCGCATCTGAAGTGCATTTGATTCACCGTCGCGACAGCTTCCGCGCTGAGAAAATCCTCATCAAGCGTTTAATGGATAAAGTTGAAAACGGCAACATCGTGCTGCACACCCACCGCACGCTGGAAGAAGTAACCGGTGATCAAATGGGCGTAACCGGGCTGCGCCTGCGCGATACGCAAAACACTGACAATGTGGAGTCACTTGACGTTGCCGGATTGTTTGTCGCTATCGGTCACAGCCCGAATACTGCCATTTTCGACGGTCAGCTTGAACTGGAAAACGGCTACATCAAAGTTCAGTCCGGTATTCACGGTAATGCCACACAAACCAGCATTCCGGGGGTCTTCGCAGCCGGTGACGTGATGGATCATATTTATCGCCAGGCGATCACCTCTGCGGGCACAGGCTGTATGGCCGCGCTTGATGCAGAACGTTATCTCGACGGTCTGGCGGACGCTTGCAAATAAGTTTTACAAATCAGTAACAAAAGTAAAAAAGGCGACTATAAGTCGCCTTTATTTTTGCCTCGTTGTAACATTGCCCTGCCCAAAAATTCCAATAACTCACCTGCTAAGCGTGCAATGAATAAAACCCGTCAAAAAGAGCTGACCCGCTGGTTAAAACAGCAAAGTGTAATTTCCCAACGATGGCTGAACATTTCACGCCTGTTGGGGTTCGTGAGTGGTCTGTTAATCGTCGCTCAGGCCTGGCTCATGGCCCGCATTCTGGACCATATGATCATGGCCAATATTCCCCGAGAGGCGCTGCTGCTTCCGTTCATCGTGCTGGTATTGATTTTCATCCTGCGGGCATGGGTCGTCTGGTTACGCGAACGGGTCGGGTTTCACGCAGGGCAACATATTCGCTTTGAAATTCGCCGCCAGGTGCTTGACCGTCTGCAACAGGCAGGTCCGGCCTGGATACAGGGCAAACCGGCCGGGAGCTGGGCCACGCTGATCCTGGAGCAGATTGACGATATGCATGATTACTATGCACGTTATCTGCCGCAAATGGCGCTGGCCGTATGCGTCCCATTATTGATTGTGGCGGCGGTATTCCCGTCAAACTGGGTAGCCGCCCTTATTCTGCTCGGAACAGCCCCGCTGATCCCGTTATTTATGGCAATGGTCGGAATGGGCGCTGCCGATGCTAACCGCCGCAATTTTCAGGCTCTTGCCCGCCTCAGCGGTCATTTCCTCGATCGTCTGCGGGGCATGGAAACGCTAAGAATATTTGGTCGCGGTGAAGCCGAAACGGAAAGCATACGCGCTGCGTCGCAAGATTTCCGCCAGCGCACCATGGAAGTCCTGCGCCTGGCGTTCCTGTCATCCGGTGTTCTTGAGTTCTTTACCTCTCTGTCTATTGCGCTGGTGGCGGTTTACTTCGGTTTTTCCTACCTCGGAGAGCTCGATTTCGGCCACTACGGGACGGGCGTCACGCTGGCGGCAGGCTTCCTCGCGCTCATTCTGGCACCGGAGTTTTTCCAGCCCCTGCGCGATCTGGGCACGTTTTATCACGCCAAAGCGCAAGCCGTTGGAGCAGCTGATAGTCTGAAAACCTTCATGGAAACCCCGCTGGCTCATCCAGAGCGTGGCGACATTGAGCTGGCGACGAAAGACGCCGTTTCAATTGAGGCACACGATCTGATTATCACTTCGCCGGAAGGTAAAGTGCTGGCCGGCCCGCTCAACTTTACCCTGGCAGCCGGTCAACGCGCGGTGCTGGTTGGACGTAGCGGTTCCGGTAAAAGTTCGCTGCTTAATGTCCTGTCCGGTTTCCTCTCTTATCGGGGATCGCTGCGCATTAACGGCTTTGAACTTCGCGACCTGTCACCTGATTCCTGGCGTAAACAACTGTCATGGGTCGGGCAAAATCCGCAGCTTCCTGCCGCCACGTTACGCGAAAACGTTCTGCTGGCTCGCCCCGATGCCAGCGAAGAACAGCTACAAGCCGCACTCGACAGCGCATGGGTCAGCGAGTTTTTACCGCTGCTGCCGCAGGGCGTGGATACGCCAGTAGGCGATCAGGCGGCCCGACTTTCCGTCGGGCAAGCGCAGCGCGTTGCCGTTGCTCGTGCCTTACTCAATCCTTGTCAGTTACTGCTGCTGGACGAACCCGCCGCCAGCCTTGATGCGCACAGCGAACAACGCGTGATGCAGGCGTTGAACGCGGCATCTCGCCGCCAGACCACGCTGATGGTGACGCACCAGTTGGAAGATCTTGCTGACTGGGACGCTATCTGGGTGATGCAGGACGGACAGATCGTTGAACAAGGTACCTGGACCGAACTTAGCTCAGCCAACGGGGCTTTTGCGACATTACTGGCTCATCGTCAGGAGGACATCTAAATGCGCGCTTTGCTACCTTATCTGACGCTGTATAAACGTCACAAATGGATGTTAACGCTGGGGATCGTTCTGGCGATCGTCACGCTGCTGGCAAGTATTGGCTTACTGACGCTTTCAGGTTGGTTCCTGTCGGCTTCTGCGGTGGTTGGCGTCACCGGGATTTACAGCTTTAACTATATGCTCCCTGCCGCAGGCGTACGCGGCGCAGCGATCACCCGCACCGCGGGGCGTTATTTCGAACGACTGGTCAGCCATGACGCAACGTTCCGTGTGCTGCAGCATTTGCGTATTTATACCTTCAGCAAACTACTGCCGCTCTCTCCTGCGGGCCTGTCCCGTTATGGACAGGGTGAATTACTTAACCGCGTGGTGGCTGATGTCGACACGCTCGATCATCTGTACTTGCGCGTGATCTCCCCGCTGGTGGGGGCTTTTGTCGTCATCATGGTGGTCACGCTGGGGCTAAGCGTTCTCGATTTCACGCTGGCTATCACCCTCGGCGGTATTATGCTGCTGACCTTATTTATTCTGCCCCCACTCTTTTATCAGGCAGGCAAAAGCACCGGACAAAGTCTGACGCATCTGCGTGGGCAATATCGTCAGCAGTTAACCTCCTGGCTACAGGGCCAGGCTGAATTGACCATTTTTGGCGCCAGTGAACGCTACCGCGCTCAAATGGAAGCCACCGAGCTGCAATGGCACGAAGCCCAGAGACGCCAGTCTGAATTAACGGCGTTGTCGCAGGCGGTCATGCTGTTAGTCGGCGCGCTGGCAGTGATTATGATGCTATGGATGGCCTCAGGCGGCGTGGGCGGTAACACCCAGCCAGGCGCACTGATCGCGCTGTTTGTCTTCTGTGCACTAGCCGCGTTCGAAGCGTTAGCGCCTGTCACCGGCGCATTTCAACATCTCGGCCAGGTTATTGCCTCTGCGCTGCGCATCACCGAACTGACCGAACAGCAGCCAGAAGTGACCTTCCCGGATGCGGGTTCCTCGGTTTCAGAGCAGGTAACCCTTACGCTACGCGATGTATCATTCAGCTATCCAGGACAGGCGCAAAAGGCGCTCGATACACTTTCCCTGCAGGCCAACCCCGGTGAACACATTGCGATTCTCGGTCGCACCGGCTGTGGTAAGTCAACGTTATTGCAATTGTTAACCCGCGCATGGGATCCGCAGAGTGGCGAGATCCTGATTAACGAACAGCCGATTGCGACCCTTAGTGAAGCCACGCTGCGCCAGAGTATCAGCGTCGTGCCACAGCGCGTGCATCTGTTCAGCGCTACGCTTCGCGATAACCTGTTGCTGGCGGCACCGCACTCCGGCGATGACGCATTAGCCGCGATGTTGTGCCGCGTCGGTCTGGACAAACTGCTTGAGGATGATGGACTCAACGCCTGGCTGGGCGAAGGCGGTCGTCAGCTTTCTGGCGGCGAGCTCCGTCGTCTGGCTATCGCCCGCGCCTTATTGCACGATGCTCCGCTGATGCTGCTGGATGAACCCACCGAAGGGTTGGATGCCACAACGGAAAGTCAAATGCTTGAATTAATTAGCGATGTCATGCGCAACAAAACCGTATTAATGGTTACACATCGTCTGCGTGGGCTGTCACGTTTTGATCAAATAATAGTAATGGACAACGGACAAATTATTGAGCAAGGTAATCACGCAGATCTGTTAGCCAGGCAGGGGCGTTATTACCAGTTTAAGCAACGTCTGTAAGCTATTATTGAACGATCAAACTCGCGTAGTGGAGTTTCGCTGTCATGCGCCTGGTGCAACTGTCCCGCCATTCCATAGCCTTCCCGTCACCGGAAGGCGCTTTACGCGAGCCTAACGGTTTATTGGCGCTTGGCGGCGATCTCAGCCCTGCCCGCCTGCTGATGGCCTATCAGCGCGGTATTTTCCCATGGTTTTCACCTGGCGACCCCATCCTTTGGTGGTCGCCCGATCCGCGCGCCATTCTTTGGCCCGAGAAATTTCACCTCAGCCGCAGCATGAAACGCTTTCATAAAAATTCGCCTTATCGTGTGACGCTCAATTACGCGTTTGGTCAGGTGATTGAAGGCTGCGCGAATGACCGGGAAGAAGGCACCTGGATAACGCATGATGTGGTGGATGCTTACCATCGGCTGCACGAACTGGGGCATGCCCACTCAATTGAGGTGTGGCGACAAAATGAATTAGTGGGCGGTATGTATGGCGTGGCGCAAGGTACGCTGTTTTGTGGCGAATCGATGTTCAGCCGTCAGGAAAATGCGTCCAAAACCGCACTGCTTGTTTTTTGCGCTGAATTTATCCGTCAGGGCGGAAAATTAATCGACTGCCAGGTATTAAATAGCCACACAGCCTCGCTGGGCGCCGTCGAAACACCGCGTCGGGAGTACCTTGAGCACCTGAGCAGACTGCGCCAGCAGCGGCTACCGAGCCATTTCTGGATTCCCAGGACGTTATTTTCACCTCAGGAGTGAATGTTTTCGGCACATTTTTTGTCGGGGTGTTATAATTGTCGCGCAGAGTTGGTTTAGCCCATTACCCCGCCGCCGTTAAGGAACAGTTCGCGTCAGGCAACGCCTATCGTTTATCTCCTCGTTCCCTTACACGTTGCGCTTTAAGTGCGGCTTTGCCGTGTGTGGATAGAGTAATGCGCCAAACCCGATTTGCTGTGTTTTAAACGCACAAATCTTTACTTATTAAAAGAACTTCGGCATTATCTTGCCGGTTCAAATTACGGTAGTGATACCCCAGAGGATTAGATGGCCAAAGAAGACAATATTGAAATGCAGGGTACCGTTCTCGATACGTTACCTAATACCATGTTCCGCGTAGAGTTAGAAAACGGTCACGTGGTTACTGCACACATCTCCGGTAAAATGCGTAAAAACTATATCCGCATCCTGACGGGCGACAAAGTGACTGTTGAGCTGACCCCGTACGACCTGAGCAAAGGCCGCATTGTCTTCCGTAGTCGCTGATTGTTTTTAACGCCCGAATGGCGTCCAGATAATAAAAGGTCGGTTTAACCGGCCTTTTTTGTGGGCTAAAGCCTGGTATTTAATCCTCAATCATCCGCGCATATTCTTCCGTTAAGAAATCCACTAATGCGCGCACTGACGGTAATAATCCCCTGCGTGATGGAAAGACTGCGTGGATAATTTCTCGCTTAGGTTCCCAACCGTCGAGCAACGCCACCAACTCACCCGCAGCTAATTGATCTTTTACCATCAACTGTGGAAGTTGAACAACACCTACGCCGGCGACTGCGGCTTCGCGTAACGCCAGCATATCGGTGGTGATCATACGCGGCGTGAAATGCACCTCCGCCCGCGCGCCCTGCGGGCCGAATAATTCCCAACGATGCACATGTTTACCAGAGGCCAGACTCAAACCTGGCCAACGGGTCAGCTCTGCCGGAGAGTGTAGCGCCCCCATCTGCTCAATTAACTGTGGGCTGGCATACAAGCGATGTCCTCTGTCCGCCAGGACGCGCATCACCAGGTCGCTATCCTCAAATGGCCGAGGTCTGACGCGAATCGCCACATCCAGACCTTCTCCAACAACGTCAACACGACGGTTAGTGGCCTCCAGTTGTACTGATACGTCAGGATAACGTGCCATAAAACGGGCAAGCATTGGCCCGATATGCACATGCAGCAACGTAACAGGACAAGTCAGCTTCACAACGCCACGCGGTTCAACCTGTAGCGCGGCAATGGCATCCTGCGCCGCCTGCGCCTCCACCAGCATCGCCTTACAGTGTTCATAAAAGGTTTGCCCGACTTCAGTCACGTTAAATTGCCGGGTGGTTCGCTGAATCAGTCGTACCCCCAGTCTCTCTTCGAGTTGCGCTATTCGTCGGCTCAGTTTTGATTTAGGTTCATCAAGCGCCCGACCCGCCGCCGCAAATCCCCCTTCCTCTACAACATGCACAAACCATGCAAAATCATTGAGATCCGGCCTTGTCATTTCATTGTCCTATTTTTGAGACAGTGAGAGCTATTTTAGCTACTACCCAGCTCGCTGTCATGAATATAAGCTTATTCACATCAAAACAACGCCACTGAGGAGACACATATGAAACAAGTAACAGGCGTCTACACCGCACCTCGCCCACACTGGGTTGGCGATGGATTTCCGGTTCGCTCGATGTTCTCTTACCAGTCTCATGCTGAGCAATTAAGCCCGTTCCTGCTGCTTGATTACGCGGGTCCGCATACGTTCACGCCGGGTAACGAAAAACGCGGCGTAGGTGAACACCCTCACCGCGGTTTTGAGACGGTGACTATCGTTTACAGCGGCGAAGTTGAACACCGTGATTCAACCGGTCGCGGCGGCATTATCGGCCCTGGCGATGTGCAGTGGATGACCGCTGGTGCAGGAATATTACACGAAGAGTTCCACTCACCGGAATTTACCCGTCAGGGCGGTGAACTGGAAATGGTGCAACTGTGGGTCAATCTGCCGGCAAAAGACAAAATGGCCGTACCGGGTTATCAGGGCATCAGCAGCGATGTTATTCCCACCGTCGCCTTGCCCGATGATGCAGGCAGCGTTCGCGTGATTGCGGGCAGCTATCAGGATACGAAAGGCCCGGCACACACCTTTTCACCGCTGAACGTCTGGGATATGCGCCTGCAACGTAATCATCCGCTGACGTTGTCCCAGTCTGAAGGGTGGAGCACCGCTCTGGTGGTATTAAAAGGGAATATCACCGTAAACGGCACCACGCCTGCCGGCGAAGCACAACTGGTAGTGCTAAGCCAGCAGGGAAAAACGCTACACATTGAAGCCACCAGCGACGCCAGCGTGCTGCTGCTGTCTGGCGAACCGTTGAACGAGCCGATTGTAGGTTACGGTCCGTTTGTGATGAATACGAAACAAGAAATCGCTGAAGCCGTCCGCGATTTTAACTCCGGCCGCTTTGGCCAAATCTGAATCGAAGGAGAAGAATATGTCCAGTCCTGCAAACTTTAATGGTTCACGTCCGGTCATCGATGTGAATGATTCCGTCATGCTGCTTATCGATCATCAGAGTGGGCTGTTCCAGACCGTCGGCGATATGCCCATGCCGGAACTGCGTGCGCGTGCCGCCGCGCTGGCTAAAATAGCAACCCTGGCGAAGATGCCGGTAATTACCACGGCATCGGTACCGCAGGGGCCTAACGGCCCGTTGATCCCAGAGATCCATGCCAATGCGCCACATGCTCAATACGTAGCACGTAAAGGCGAAATCAACGCCTGGGATAACGAAGACTTCGTGAAAGCGGTCAAAGCAACGGGTCGTAAGACGCTGATTATCGCCGGTACGATCACCAGCGTGTGCATGGCTTTCCCGGCCATCAGCGCGGTTGCAGAGGGCTACAAGGTCTTCGCAGTGATCGACGCTTCCGGTACTTACAGCAAAATGGCGCAGGAAATCACCCTGGCTCGTGTTGTTCAGGCTGGCGTGATACCGATGGATACCGCCGCCGTCGCTTCTGAAATTCAGGGAACATGGAACCGTGAAGACGCCGCTGAATGGGCGGAAGTGTATACCAAAATCTTCCCAGCTTATCAGTTGCTGATCGAGAGCTATAGCAAGGCCCAGGAAGTCGTGACCAACGGCGAAAAACTGGACTCGCAGCGCTAATCATATTCTCCGCGCCTGTCCGGACGGAGGAATATGTACATTGCGTAACCAAACGAGAGTTAACACGTAAATTCTGCTTGACCGTTTTAGCGCAACTCCCTATAGTAGCGCCCCGTTGCCCCCCAAGCGGTCAGGCAGCAATACAATATGGTGAGGTGTCCGAGTGGCTGAAGGAGCACGCCTGGAAAGTGTGTATACGGCAACGTATCGGGGGTTCGAATCCCCCCCTCACCGCCATATTCGAGAAAGAGCTCGTACGCAAGTACGGGCTTTTTTTTCGCATGTTGCATTTGCCTGATAAGCGTAGCGCCATCAGGCATGTCGGTTATTGTCGGCTGAGCAGAGTTAACACTTCGTAATGCGCAGTATGTGGGAACATATCAAAAAGTTGGACGCGTTCAATGCGATAACCAGGCAACTCGCGGATATCCTTTGCCATGGTTTGTGCATTACAGCTGGAGTAAACGATAAAACGCGGCGCCATGCGGGAAAGAAAATCGCACAGCGGCTTCCCAATCCCCCGACGAGGCGGATTCACCAGCACCAGGTCCGGCACTTCTCCCTGTGCGGTAGCAAACTGGGTCGAATCCAGCGCCTGAAAATGCAGATTCTGCAACCCAAGCTCCTGCGCCGACTGTTTCGCACAGGTAATGGCCTCTGGCGCAATTTCAATACCCGTCAGTTTCATCTGCGGCGTGGCGCAGTGCAAACCAAAACCCCCGACGCCGCAAAACAGATCCCACATGTGATTAACCGGAAGCTGTCGCACCCAGTCGCGCGCCGTGGCATATAAATACCCAGCCACCACGGGGTTGGTCTGGAAGAAGCTCTGTGGGCGTATCCACAATGGCACATCGTTAAAGCGTTCAGCCAGCGCCTGTTGTTCCGTCAGGAAGATTTCGCTCTCCCCTTCCATAATCGCCATATGCACAGGTTGAATATTGGCGGTGATCACTTTTAACTGCGGAAGCTGCGCCTGTAACCATGGCAGCGCCGTACGCAGTTGTGCCAGTTTCGCATCGGAGCGCAGAACAAAACGCAGCATCATACCGCCATCAAACCGGCTTTCCGTTAACAGCAGATATTTCAGCTCCCCGCGTTTGCGCGCCACGTTATAGGGCGTCAACCCCGCACGGGCGATAAACGGTTTAAGTGCGGCAAACACCGGCGCAAAAGACTCAGGATAGAGCGGACACTCGCACAAATCCTCCGGCGTACCGTCACGATGCAACATCCCCAGCAGCGGTTTTTCCACGCTGCCGCTGACCACCATTTTAGCTTTATTACGAAAAGCGCTCTCCGGGCCGCTGACCGGCGCGCACCATTCTCCGACCGGATAATCGGCCAGCAGATTCTGCAGATCGGCTGTTTTGGCGAAGAGTTGATCGGCGACAGGCTGCATTATCCACTGACAAGAGCGGCAGCGTTCGGCGTCATAAAGTGCGCACTGCATACAAAAACCTAAAAATTAACAGGGGGCGAAGATTATACACGTTATTGCAAGCGGAAGAACCGCCTGCTGGACGCAGGAACAAACAGCAGTAGCAACACCAGCATATCCGGCAATTTTTGCATCACCAGCGTATGCAGGATTTCACGTCTGGACTCTCCCGCAATACTGAACAGTTCCGGATATCCATAGCCCAATGAGGCCGCCCACAGATAGACGCTGGCGATAATCTGGGTCAGTAGATAGACCCAGCGTGCCCAGTTCCGACCTTTAACCAGCGAAAATGCGCAGTAAATTTCGATAAATAGCAGCACCAGGCTACCCAGAAACACCAGCGTCAAATTCCAGGTCTGGACGCTGCGATGAATAAACTCGCTGGTTCCGCGAAACCCGAGCGTATTAAAAATCATCAACAGATCGAGACAGCGGATCATGATAATAGCCAGCGCCGCCACCTGCACTAAAGTAGGGACGTTTAAACGGGCATGTGATGTGGATGATTTCTTAAAAAATCCCAACGCGTCGTCTTCCATGAAAACGGCGCAGCCACCGCAGCTGCGCCGTATAGACAGGTTGGCAGATTTTAGTTTTTTCAGCCGCGTCTTGCACGTTGGATATCGCGAATCCGTTGTTTTTCTGTTCGCGCCATCAGATACCACGCGATAAATCCGATAATTCCTACCACGCCAAGTATCAACGTCGCCAGCGCGTTGATCTCCGGATTGACCCCCATACGTACGCTGGAGAACACCAGCATGGGTAACGTTGTGGCACCAGGACCAGAGACAAAACTGGCAATGACCAGATCATCGAGCGACAGCGTAAAGGCCAGTAACCACCCTGAGATCACCGCCGGCATAATCATCGGCAGCGTGATGACGAAAAAAACCTTCAGCGGCGTGGCACCAAGATCCATCGCCGCTTCCTCAATGGAGTGATCCAGTTCGCGTAAACGCGAGGAAATCACTACCGCCACGTACGCTGTACAGAATGTGACGTGCGCCAGCCAGATGGTCAACATACCGCGATCCGCTGGCCAGCCGATGGCGTGCGCCAAAGCCACAAACAGCAGCAGCAGCGACAAACCGGTAATGACATCCGGCATCACCAGCGGTGCGGTAATCATAAAGGCGAAACCATTTGATCCACGAAAACGACCAAAGCGCACCATCACCACGGCGGCGATGGTACCGAGAATTGCCGCCATCGTCGCAGCACAGGCGGCAATCGTTAAGCTCATGCCCACGGCGCTTATCATCGCGCTATCGTGGAAAAGCTCACCATACCAACGCGTTGACCACCCCGCCCAGACCGTCACCAGCTTGGAGCTGTTAAACGAATAGATAACCAACATCAGCATCGGCGCGTACAGGAAGGTAAAACCCAGTACCAGGATAAAAATACGCCACGGCGAGCGAACGATCGGTAAGTTATTCATCCGTGTTCCCCCACGCTTTTTTGCTGATATTTATGAAACCACATGATCGGCACAATCAGTAACAGCAGCATAATAATGGCGACGGCAGAAGCCACCGGCCAGTCACGGTTATTGAAAAACTCCTGCCAAAGCACACGCCCAATCATGATGCTGTCCGGGCCGCCCAGCAGTTCCGGGATCACAAACTCCCCAACCGCCGGGATAAACACCAGCATTGACCCGGCAATAATCCCGCCCTTGGTCAACGGCACGATCACGCTAAAGAAGGTTTTTAACGGTCGGGCGCCTAAATCCAGTGCCGCTTCCACCAGCGAGTAATCAATACGCGTCAGCGCGGTATAAATCGGCAGCACCATAAAGGGCAAATAGGCGTAAACAATACCGATATAGACCGCCAGATTGGTGTGCAGAATCGTCAACGGTTGGTCGATAACGCCCAGCCACATCAGAACGTTGTTCAGGACACCGTTATTTTTCAGGATCCCCATCCAGGCGTATACGCGAATCAAAAATGACGTCCAGGACGGCAGGATCACCAGCAGCAACAGAATATTGCGTGTCGAGGGTTTGCTGTGCGCGACCGCCCATGCCAGCGGATATCCCAATAGCAGGCAACAGACAGTCGAAATCCCCGCTACCTGCAAAGATTGCAGGTACGCATCAAAATAGAGCGGATCGTCCGTCAGTTGCAGGAAATTGCCTAAATTGAGGGTGATGGATAACTGATCGTCAGCCCATGAAATGAGGTCGGTATACGGCGGAATAGCCCGCGCCATTTCAGCCAAACTGATTTTGAAGACGATCAGAAACGGCAGCAGAAACAGGAGCATCAGCCACACATACGGCAGCGCGATGACCAGCTTGCGCCCGTGCTTCATTTGCAGCCGCGACATAAACAGCGTGAAACGCCCCACGTTATCCACGCGCGCCCGAGGTTCAAGTGTACTCATCTTCGCTCCTTAAACCGTCAACACCACACAGCTGTCCGCATCCCAACATAAACGGACTTCGTCACCCCAGGTTGGTAATCCCTTGCGATAACGATGTTCATTTTGTAACTGAGCGCTCAGCATCTGGCCACTTTTCAAGCGTACGTGGTACACCGACAAATCACCCAGATAGGCAATGTGCACCACTTCGCCTACCGCGAAGTTATATCCCTCTGGCGGAGGGGCTTCGCAGAGCATGATTTTTTCCGGGCGCAGCGCAACATACACCGGGACGTTATCGACAACGGAAGCGTCTGCGTCCACTTTCAGCGGATGTACCAGTCCTGGAGACTCAATAACCAGACCATCTTCCTGACGTTCTTTCAGCAGCCCCTCAAAGACGTTAACCGAACCGATAAATTCTGCACTGTAACGCGTAGTCGGATGCTCGTAGATCTCTTCAGGCTCGCCGATCTGGACAAATTTTCCACGGTTCATGATCGCAATGCGGCCCGCCATCGTCATGGCTTCTTCCTGATCGTGCGTCACCATCACGCAGGTCACGCCGACACGTTCAAGGATATCCACCACTTCCAGTTGCATGCGGTCACGGAGCTTTTTATCCAGCGCCCCCATCGGCTCATCCAGCAGCAGCAGCTTCGGGCGTTTCGCCAGGCTACGCGCCAACGCCACGCGCTGACGCTGACCGCCAGAAAGCTGATGCGGCTTACGTTTGGCGAACTCCTGCATATGCACGAGTCCCAGCATCTCACTCACCCGGCTGGCGATTTCAGCCTTTGGCAGCTTGTCCTGCTTGAGGCCAAAGGCAATGTTCTGCTCTACCGTCATGTGCGGAAACAGTGCATAGGACTGAAACATCATATTAATCGGACGCAGATAAGGCGGGACATGCGCTAAATCGACGCCATCAAGCATAATTTGCCCGGTTGTTGGCTGTTCAAATCCCGCCAGCATCCGCAACAGGGTCGATTTACCGCAGCCGGACGCCCCGAGCAGAGCAAATATTTCGCCTTTATAGATAGTAAGATTGACGTCATCAACGGCGTGCTGACCGTCAAAGGACTTGGTCAGGTTGCGAATTTCAAGCAGCGGGGTCAGCGCCTTGCGGATTTTCGCTTGTGGGCGTGGGGTTGCATCATTCAATTAGGCGCTCTCCGGCATAAAACAAAGAAACGGTGCAAATAACGCACCACAGTGGTGCGTATTGCCGGGTTATATGTGTCCGGGATCAACACTGCCCGGCAGGCGTAAATCCTGCCGGGTCACGTCCCGTACATCGGGTTATTTCCCGCTTTTTACCTTCGTCCAGGCGCGAGTACGTACACGGTCGATCTTCGGATCCTGTACTTTCAGCGTGAACAGCTTGGCGCGGACATCGGCAGGCGGATAAATGCCCGGGTTGTCGCGAACGTCCTGGCTGACCAGTGCTGTCGCTTCTTTGTTGGCATTGGCATAGAACACGTGGTCAGAAATATGCGCAATTACATCAGGGCGCAGCAGGTAGTTGAGGAACTGGTAGGCTTCGTCTTTGTTTTTCGCATCGGCTGGCATCGCGAACACATCAAAGAAGGCCATCGCACCTTCCTTAGGAATTGAGAAGGAAATATTGACGCCATTTTTCGCTTCTTTCGCCCGGTTTGCCGCCTGCCATACATCCCCGGCCCAGCCAATCGCCACGCAGGTATCACCGTTTGCCAGGTCGTTAATGTACTGCGAGGAGTGGAAGTAGCGAATATTTGGGCGCAGTTTCAACAGCAGATCGGTTGCCGGTCCGGTGTAATCATCCGCTTTGGTACTGTTTGGATCTTTACCCAAATAATTCAGCACGGTGGCAAACACTTCTTCGGGCGCATCGAGGAAAGAGACGCCGCAGCTTTTGAGTTTTTCCAGATTTTCTGGCTTGAGGATCAGATCCCAGCTATTAACCGGCGCATCCGGCCCCAGTACCGCTTTCACTTTATCCACGTTATAGCCAATACCGGTTGTTGCCCACATATACGGCATCGCAAACTTGTTGTCCGGATCGTGTTTACCCACCAGCTTCAGCAATTCAGGATCGAGGTTTTTCCAGCCAGGCAATTTGCTCTTATCCAGCGGCTGGAAGACGCCCGCGGTCAGTTGACGCTCAAGGAAACTGGCGGATGGAACGACAAGGTCAAAGCCGGTACTGCCAGCCATGAGCTTACCTTCCAGCACTTCATTGGAATCAAATACGTCATAGATAACTTTAATTCCGGTCTCTTTTTCAAAATTAGCCACCGTATCCGGGGCAATATAATCAGACCAGTTATAAATATGCAGCGTTTTTTGTTCAGCAGCGAGCGTGCCAGCAGAGATGGCCATCAGAGCACCCGCAACCAGGCCTGGTAACCATCGTTTATTTAAGGCGGTCATAATCTCTTTCCTTCTGAAAGTTCGTTAACAAACGAACAAAAATGTCACACTCTAATGATATGCAAGAAACGTGCATATTCTTTCAAGCGGCACCCATGAAAAGAGAGGCCTCTCCTCACGCCGCTATTGCGCGCTGTTATCCGCCCATGCATTCAATATGCATTGTGGCCACAGGTCAGGCCACAAGGGGCTGTTTGAATGATGACGTTGATAAGCTTCGCAAGAATAACTTTAGCCAGGATTTGTGGATATAGCCCAGATTAAAAAACGTCTTTTATCAATTTTTTATGCATGAATTGTCTATGACATACAGTGGAAGGCGCTGAATGGAGGTGAATAATTCTTTAATGAACGGTTAAATGCAGAATAAAAACAGGCAATACGCAACCGCTTTGGCAGCGGCTGCGCAATATATGTCCAGATTCAGGAAGAATTAATGGAGGAAATGAACTTCGGCGTTGCTGTTTTGCGCATCTTCTTCAGCGTTAAATAACAGCTGATGCGCACCGGCCTCGAGGATCACCATCGATATTTGCTCTTCACTCTGGCGAACAAAATATTCGAACTGCTCAAACGTCACGCCCGGGATAACGGATAAAGACTGGCAGACCACCAGCTTTGGCAGATTATCATCCTGCATATCCAGAAAGGCTTTCACCGTCAGTGAACTGGCGTTAATCGCAGACAGATCGGCGGCCAGCGGCAGTAGTGCAGAAGGTCTGACTTCTGCCATCGCGGAAAACAGAATGACGTTATCGACCAAATCAACTTTTGCATCAAAGATGCCGTCAAAATTCTGCATGTGCGGCAAATGCAGCGCCTGACAGGTATCGCATTCAAAAAAACTCATGCCCAGGTCGTCGAGCCATTGACGCAACGTATCCAGAGTGGGAACGACCAGTGATGTCATAATAATGTGCGACCTCTATTGATGAAAAAAATACCGGCACAGCTTACGCAAAAAGAGCGTGTCATACTACGATCGCAATCGATATTGTGCTTAGCCGCCGATTTTAAGGCAAAATTCAGGCGTAGCGTGACGCTCAATCCACTGGATCATCTTGCCGGCAATGTCTATTCCGGTGGTTTTCTCCACCCCTTCCAGGCCAGGAGAAGCGTTGACCTCCATGACCAGCGGCCCACGTTCAGCACGCAGAATATCAACGCCAGCAACGTCCAGACCCATTGTCTGAGCGGCTTTGAGCGCAATTTCCCTTTCGCGCGGCGTGATATTCGCAATAGTGGCAACCCCACCGCGATGGAGATTAGAACGAAAATCACCTTCTTTGGCCCGGCGCTCAATGGCGGCCACCACCTCGTCACCCACCACGAAACAGCGAATATCTCGCCCTTTCGCTTCTTTGATATATTCCTGAACCAGAATATGGGCATTCAACCCACGAAAGGCATCCACCACGCTTTCTGCAGCCTGGCGCGTTTCCGCCAGTACCACGCCGATCCCCTGCGTACCTTCAACCAGTTTCACCACCAGCGGCGCGCCGCCAACCATGTCAATCATGTCGCTGGTATCGTCCGGAGAGTGAGCAATCCCGGTGATGGGTAAATCGATTCCCTGACGCGCCAGCAGCTGCAGCGAACGCAGCTTATCGCGCGCACGCGTAATCGCTACCGACTCATTCAGCGGATAGCTACCCAGCATCTCAAACTGGCGCAACGCCGCGGTACCGTAAAAGGTAATCGCTGAACCAATCCTTGGGATCACTGCATCGAAATGAGGAAGCTGGCGGCCCTTGTAATGAATAGAGGACGCCGCCGGGCTGATGTTCATATAGCAAGAAAGGGGATCGATAATTTCAACCAGGTGACCACGCTGCATCGCCGCTTCACGCAGGCGCTTACAAGAATAGAGCGTTCCGTCCCGGGACAAAATGGCAATTTTCACCCTGCACCTCTCTGAATGACCTGGTAAAAGCTGGCGTATCATACACTGCGTTAAAATCTTTAGCGCGTAGCCCATCCCTGTTTATGCAAATATTCCAGGATAAAGGGACGACTTTCTTTAATGATGGTGCGGCGAATATGGTCGCTCCAGGTGTCACGGCGCGTATTGCTCCCGCGGGTCAGATAGTACTGCGCGAGCTGCTCATCATATTGCGACAAAACGTCTTTGTTGAGTGGCTGATACTGATTTTCGTGCACCACAAGCGACGCTGGCAGTCGCGGCTTGATATCCGGGTTATCAGCAGGCCAGCCGATGCATAGCCCAAACAACGGCAGAACATGTTGCGGAAGCTTCAGAAGTTCAGTGACCGGCTCAATATTATTTCGCAGACCGCCAATAAACACGCCGCCAAGTCCCAAAGACTCTGCCGCCGTCAGTGCATTTTGCGCCATCATCGCGGTATCAACAACGCCCAGTAGCAGCTGTTCCGCCAGCCCGAGTTGCGCGTCAGGGCAAATCTGCAAATGGCGATTAAAGTCAGCGCAAAACACCCAGAACTCGGCAGCCTGCGCTACATGTTTTTGTCCGCCGGATAAAATAGCCAGTGATTCACGCAAGGCGTTATCCGTTATGCGAACGATGGTTGTGCATTGTAAAAAACTGGAGCTTGAGGTCCCCTGAGCGGCGGCAATAATCGCCTCCCGCTGCGCATCCGAAATGGCATCATCGGTGAAATGGCGAATGGAACGGTGGCTACGAAGTAAATCAATAGTTGGCGTCATCTCTTTTTTCTCTGTCTGAACGTGAAGAATCACTGGGGGTTCGTGACATCAGCTGCGGCGCAACCAGTTGAGCAATACGCCACGTTAATACCACCGCGGCGGGAAGCATCAGCAGCACACCCAGAAATATCATCACCACGCAGGCTAACGGACTGCCAAGCGGTGCGGGTAAAGTGAGGTAATCGTTAAGCGATAGCAGCGCCAGCGATAACAAAACCATCCCGATTATTTCCAGCATCAATACGCTTTTGGGTAATGCACCAATTGCGCGCATAAGCGGCCTCCCGGCGAAATGGCTTTCATTATAAAACGTTCCGGCTTGTCGTGTTTAACAGTTATAGCTTGAGGATATCAAAGCAACAGGCTGAACCTGCTTTTCATCCGTCACAAATCGCGGCATCATAACAAGTATTGCCATCCGGCCTGATAAGTTCGAGGAGAGAGAGATGTTTGCCGTTATTTTTGGTCGCCCAGGGTGCCCGTATTGCGTGCGCGCAAAAGAATTAGCAGAAAAATTAAGCAATGAGCATGACGATTTTAACTTCCGCTACATTGATATCCATGCCGAAGGTATTACGAAAGCCGATCTGGAAAAGACGGTAGGTAAGCCAGTTGAAACCGTTCCGCAAATTTTTGTTGATCAAAAACACATCGGCGGCTGCACGGATTTTGAAGCGTGGGCAAAAGAGAACATGAATCTGTTCGCCTGATAGCCGTTTCTACGCCCTCCGCTGGAGGGCGTCTTCAGTTCTTTTTCCGTCGATGATGCTGATTGAACAAGTTGCTGATAAACAAAAAACACAATGCGCCAAGCGCGCACCAAAACACCGCACTAAACAACCACGCCAGCTCTTGCCACAATGAACGCGTCGGCATAAAAACGAACCGCATCAATAACAGACAGCACGGCGCCGCCAACATGGCACCAAGAAGGGGTTTGAGCACCTCCCGACGATGGGAGAAAAAGCTTGCTGCAGCACCAGGCAGGATAAAAAACAACAATCCGACCTCAGGATGCCCTGCCGCTCTGAATGCCCCTTTCACGTTCAGCGTTAATGAAAGACACACCACAATAAAGAGCACAAAGCAGCAGACCGCACCCGCCCAACTTTGCTTATGTTTCAATTGTTCCTCCTGACACATTCTCTATCGAACACTCTTTTCGCCCGCAGGCGTCCAGTCAGATAAAGTAACCAGGCATTCCATGCCAAAAACACACTCACACGATTCTTATAGCCGTTGATACGTAATGAGATTAAACTAACCGCATATATTGTTATGCTGCATTATTCGGGGCTGTGTACGAAGCTGTCGCCCCTTAATTTCTGGCAAAAACATTAGCGTAAATTGCCATTTCTTTCAATAGCTTACTAGTAAACAAGAAGTTAGTCTCCGTGAATATAAACGTCGCAGATTTGTTAAATGGGAATTACATCCTGTTATTATTTGTGGTCCTGGCACTGGGCCTGTGTCTGGGTAAATTACGTCTGGGTTCAGTCCAACTCGGTAATTCCATTGGCGTTTTAGTGGTGTCCCTATTATTAGGTCAACAGCACTTTAGTATTAACACCGATGCATTAAATCTCGGCTTTATGCTGTTTATTTTTTGTGTCGGCGTCGAAGCCGGTCCCAACTTTTTTTCGATTTTTTTTCGCGATGGGAAAAATTATCTAATGCTTGCTCTGGTGATGGTCGGCAGCGCCATGCTGATCGCCCTGGGGCTGGGTAAGCTATTTGGCTGGGACATCGGCCTGACGGCAGGTATGCTGGCCGGCTCGATGACCTCAACGCCGGTGCTGGTCGGCGCGGGTGACACCTTGCGCCATTCCGGAATGTCGGGGACATCGCTTTCAACCGCCCTCGATAACCTGAGCCTCGGTTATGCGCTCACCTATTTGATTGGTTTGGTCAGTCTGATTGTTGGCGCGCGCTACCTGCCGAAACTTCAGCATCAGGATCTGCAAACCAGCGCCCAACAAATCGCACGTGAACGGGGTCTGGACACTGATGCCAACCGTAAGGTTTATCTGCCGGTAATTCGTGCCTATCGCGTTGGCCCGGAACTGGTGGCATGGGCCGATGGCAAAAATCTGCGCGAGCTGGGTATCTATCGCCAGACCGGTTGTTACATTGAACGCATCCGTCGCAACGGCATCCTGGCCAACCCGGATGGCGACGCGGTACTCCAAATGGGCGATGAGATAGCCCTGGTGGGTTATCCGGATGCGCATGCCCGCCTCGATCCCAGCTTCCGTAATGGTAAAGAGGTGTTCGATCGCGATCTGCTCGATATGCGCATCGTCACTGAAGAGATTGTGGTGAAAAACCACAATGCCGTTGGCCGCCGCCTGGCCCAGTTGAAGCTGACCGATCACGGCTGTTTTCTCAACCGCGTGATCCGTAGCCAGATTGAAATGCCTATCGATGATAACGTCGTGCTTAATAAAGGCGACGTGCTGCAGGTCAGTGGGGATGCTCGCCGCGTCAAAACCATTGCCGATCGTATCGGCTTCATTTCCATTCACAGTCAGGTGACCGATCTGCTGGCCTTCTGCGCCTTCTTTATCATCGGTCTGATGATCGGGATGATCACCTTCCAGTTCAGTAATTTCAGCTTCGGCATCGGGAATGCGGCTGGACTGCTGTTCGCTGGGATCATGCTGGGCTTCCTGCGTGCCAACCATCCAACGTTTGGCTATATCCCACAGGGGGCGCTGAACATGGTCAAAGAGTTTGGCCTGATGGTATTTATGGCAGGCGTCGGTTTAAGCGCGGGCAGCGGCATTGGCAATGGCCTTGGCGCCGTGGGTGGTCAAATGCTGATTGCCGGCCTGGTTGTCAGCCTGGTGCCGGTTGTCATCTGTTTCTTATTCGGTGCTTACGTATTGCGCATGAACCGCGCCCTGCTTTTTGGCGCCATGATGGGCGCGCGTACCTGCGCTCCGGCAATGGAAATCATCAGCGATACGGCACGCAGCAACATCCCCGCATTAGGCTATGCCGGGACCTACGCAATTGCCAACGTACTGCTGACATTAGCGGGGACACTCATCGTCATTGTCTGGCCTGGGCTTGGTTAGCGCTGAAATTTACTCTTAAACGAAAATTTTTTGCAGGTAAGCAGAACTTTTCTTCAAGACGTCAGTCATAACTATTGCCACTGCTTTTCTTTGATGTCCCCAATTTGTGGAGCCCATCAACCCCGCCGTTTTGGTTCAAGGTTGATGGGTTTTTTGTTGCCTGAAATTCATCCCCCTTCCAATCAACCACTTAGATAACTTCTTTTTCATGTGTGGCGACAAAATGGCGACAGCGCTTTTGTTATGGCGGCACCAGACGTAAAAAACCCGCCAGCGGCGGGTCAGTATTAGTAAGCAAATTGTTCCTGCATACCTTTTGGATGAGGCGGTGCTGCGCTGATTTTTTGCGGTCGGCATACTGAGTGCACAAAAGTTTCATGGGTCACGAAAGTATGCCCGCATTCGATGTTAGTGCACTGGTTGTAGCGTTCTTTGGTTTCATTGGAAACCTGGAAGCTGCTTCGGGTATGTGCAGCCTGCCCGCACATAGGACAATTCATCATAATAATCAGCCCTCATTATTAACCAGCTCGCAATAATGATGCATCATTGTTCGCAATTTGGAACTAATCTTTCCATTGCGAACTCATCTATTTTCACTTCAAGCTCCATGCTGGTCGTAAATCCATTATCCGCGCTGACAGAATGCGTCAAGGTGGTAATGGTCCATTCTGCATCATCGATCGGCTGCTTAAACCCCGTCACCTTCACCGGCATTTCCGTATAGAGATCAGCCTGCCCCTCAGCGAGCTGCAGGGAAAATGAAGCAACCCCGCGCTGCAGGCGTTCCCACTGCATTTTTGCTGAGCGCGCTGCATTGCTCCGGTTGGCATAGGTACGATTAAGAACCAGCACGTTTTCATCCGTTCCCACCAGATAATCTCCCTGTTTTGCTTCCGGCTCTTTGGGTGTGGTGGTTTTCTTTCAACGACGCTTAACACTGGTTGTCTCTTTTTTCCCGGCTTCACGCGTATGCAACCAGCTGGCAATAACACCGGTATAGGCACCACGATCAGCAAGGGTGAACCGATGACCGTCACCGGCTTTGCGCGTGATGGTGATAACCGACTGCGCTAACGTGTGCATAAAAGCCTCCTGTTGATACGGAAAGGGAAACCGGCGCGCCGTTATTGCTGTATCAGGTAAGTTCAACCACCATAGAGCCATCAAAATTGCCGTTGATGGTGATGGAGTCCAGCGTAAGGCGCGGTTCCCAGCGGTTCAGAGCCACATAGACCACAGACATAATCTGCAGGCGCAGTGCCGGATTCTGCGGCTGGTCAATCAAGGCAGACAGCACGGAACCATATTCCCGGCGGGCAAGACGGCTGCCCTGCGGCGTCAGCAGAATATCCCGCACGGACTGGCGCAGATAGTCTGTATCTGCGATAGCCTGCCCGTCGTTCCTGCTCATACCGATATACAACGTCATACCGGACCTCCCGTGTTCGCGCCGCCTTTCAGAACACCAGTATGCTCATGGTCATCAACTACGATCCCATTGGAACTCATCGCGCTACCGCCCAGAGTGACACCACCATTGATCACTATCTCGCTGTTAATGCGCGTGGTATCAGCCTCCACCACAAACTCACCGGTTTTAAGGGTGATATTTTCCGCCGCTTAGATCACCATGGATTTGATACCCCGGCCATGCCATCGTCCGGTGGCGGGTTCATACTCAAACCAGCCCCCGTCCGGGTACTCCGTCACGCAGCCGTCCACGGAATCCAACGGCGGCGGAAACTGATTGGAGTAGATAGCGGGCAGCACAAATGCGTTTTCCAGATTGCCGCCCATGCTCAGCACCACCACCAGCTCATCCGGCGACGGACACCACCATATACGGGCACCACCGGCGCGCAGCGTCAGCCAGTTAATCCAGTTGGTTTCAAGCTCGCCCACTTTCACCCGACACAGCCACTTTTCCCGGTCCACTTCGGTCACAGTGCCGGTGCGGATCAGGTTGGTGATAAGGCGCATTATTTCAGTAAGTTGTGCGTTCATAGATATATGATGACAGCTGAAAACTTGTTTATAACTTCTTGCAAATTGTGGTATCGATGGTACAAATTGATTAAAGGATAAAAAACAACCAACAGGTAGATGAATGAGTGTTATGAATCCAATAAGTTCTAATATCTTTAATGCTGAATTTTTAAACTCCCCAGCAGCAGCACTTGCCGCATGGATTTCTATTGTTGGAGCTGCTATAACTTTGGTGACGATAGTTATAAGAGCACTATTCAAATATAGAAAATCTCATGATGTAATTTTGAAAAAATCAGGAATACCTGCGTTTATTTTAAATTTTTTCCTTATACGAATATCATTAAAAAGGCTACCTACTATCACATGGGCTGAAAAATCAATCGCGGTTCTCTTTTCACTTCTTTTTTTGTATGCGATTTATATTTTTGGTCCAGTTTTCATCCAAACCATTAGAACCCCACCAAATAGCACACTGCTTCATTGGATCAAGTCCGGTGAATCATTTTACATGTCAAAAAAACTGGCAACTTCGGCTACAATATTAACCACTCCTGACTGGGAAATATCAAAGGATGATTGCGAACAGTCATCCCCTGCTAGTTCAGAGAAGTACAAATCATTAACAATCGAACATAAAGAAATTCTTTGTAAAATACTAACCACTGATGAAGGGAATGTTTATATTGATAAATCAGTCAAGAAGTTCGTTAAAGACAAATTCTTTATCTATTCCTTTGCCCCAATGACTATATTTATTCTACTATGGTTTTCTTTAGGTTTTATGTTGACCATTCATTATTCTAAAAAAGTCAGGAAATATATTCTAACTGAACAAAAAAGTGCAATTCATTGGGCAAATGGTGAATTCAAGACAGAAGGAATCTATGCAATATATCAAGAGTTAGAAAGTAAGACTCACCATTAATGCTCGGTAGGCGGCGCTCAGCATAGCGCACCTCCGGTTCCTTCCTGCTTACACGATCACGCAGGCCGTAGTGGTGAACACGGGCAATGCGCTGCACCTTGCCCTCAAACTGCACGCTGGCAGAGTCGGCACTGGCTACAATATTCAGGTATTTCGCCGTGCGTAGCTTCGCAAACATCTGGCTTTTGATACGCCCCTTCTTACTGCGGACTGTTACCCGGCACGGCTCAAAGCCGCTGTCCCGCACCCGCTGCTGAGTCAGCGGGCATTCAGCCGGTTCGTGCAGGACTATCTGGTGTTTGGTAACGCCTATCTGGAGAAACGCACCAACCGGCTCGGTGGTATTCTGTCACTAGTGCCATCGCAGGCGGAATATACACGCTGCGGCGTGGATCTGGATACCTACTGGTTTGTGCAATACAGCATGACAACACAGCCGTATGAGTTCACAAAAGGCAGCATCTTTAATCTAATGGAACCGGATTTAAACCAGGATATTTACGGCCTGCCGGAATATCTTTTCGCCATCCCTTCCGCCCTGCTCAACAAGTCCACCACGCTATTCCGCCGCAAGTATTACATCAAGGCAGTCATGCGGGTTTTATCATGTACATGACCGACGCGGCGCAGAACCAGGAGGACGTGAACAATATCCGCCAGGCCATGAAAAGCGCCAAAGGACCGGGTAACTTTCGCAACTTGTTTATGTATTCGCCCAATGGGAAGAAAGACGGTATTCAGATTATCCCGCTGTCAGAAGTGGCGGCTAAGGATGAGTTTCTGAACATCAAGAACGTCAGCCGTGATGACATGATGGCGGCGCATCGTGTACCGCCGCAAATGATGGGAATAATGCCGAGTAATGTTGGAGGTTTTGGGGATGTGGAGAAAGCGGCGAATGTATTTGTGCGCAATGAATTATTACCAATGCAAAGACGTATTTGCGAAATAAATGAATGGTTAGGCGAAAAAATTTTGAACTTTTAAGCTTATCAATTATAACTTTTATAAAAAGCAGTACATGCCGCTATATGTGCTGCCTTATCTCCATACTAATCAGCCAGAAAAAATCTAGACATGAGGGAAGTTTAACCTTTTCATTTCTTCGCACATACCATCAATGCCCGGGAATAATGTAGAAGCAGTCACCCCCATCAACGAAAGATCATTCATTGCTTTATAATAATCGGAAACTGGTATGTCAATTGCCTTTAGAAATTCAAAATCTGATTTAACCCCATGTTCATAAATAAAACCTTCGATATCATAAACGTTCGTATATGTTGTTAGTGCTTGCTGGGGCAAGGCTCGCGCATTGTTAATAGGAAGGAATTCACCAACAGATACATGGAGCCTACAATCAGTAATATTTTTATACTGGGCATAGCTAAATCTCCACTTCACAATATCAAAAACAAATATCCTTACCATTCTCTCTGAATTACCACTACTTACAACGCCAGCTTCGATGTTTTTAAATGCAAAAAAAGCCGCAACAAAAGGTGAATATGACCAATCTAATAGTGGTGTGGGGTAACCATGATGCTGAAGCAAGCTGTAAAATGCACCATTCTCCATTTCATTCTTCAAATCAAATAAATGAGATGTTAACCCAATAGATCTTCCATAAAGCAATGGTATGTCTTTCAGTACATATTTAATAACATCAAATCTTTTATTTCTATGGAATGATGTACGTAATGGCCAAATATCCGCCTGTCCACGAAAAACTACTTGACGGTAGTCAACACCAGATGAGTACACTTTAAATTCATCCCACGACATACGAGTAGCATTTAGTTTAGAGTCGCACGCGGAGATCTTATTCTCCAAGTTAGCCTCAATATCATTACCGATATTAGACTTCACTTTAATATTAAGCGATTGGTCAACAAAGCTCAACTCAATGATTAGTTCTTCTGGAAAACGATAGTCAGGATATAGTTTATTATATCCATAAAGAAAATGGTCCTTATCTTCTTCAGCTAGAAATGTCATTGGGTTAATAGGGTAAAGCTGAGTCTGGTTAATTGTTTGTGTTTGAAGATCCTTATTAATTAAGATCCAACATACCAATCCTGGAGTTCCATTCAAATTATCATTTAAATATAAAGCACCACAAAGAAGACCTTTCTCTTCTTCAATATTTAGAATCGCAAACCCATTATTTGTACCAGTATAATTCCCGCACCATTGCCCTATCATTTTCATCCTCCAATGATTTCAACTTCGGATATCATTGCATTAGCTTCATATACTTACAAGAGTCAGCGCGCGCTCGTATCCCCGCCACGCCTACCCGTTTTGTGTAGTGGTTTTCATGCAGGTGCTGACGTGCCGGAAAGCGCGCCAGCTCTGGCGACCACGACCCATTGTGATCCTTTTTGGATCATGCGAATACATGCACCATAGGCATGCACTGCGTTATCAAGTCGCCGTATGCTGTATGGGAGGGAGATTCCCACGGTGCAAAATCACTAATGCGTGCTTTCATCTTGCCTTACTCCGTACTCATTTAGCCTGGTAACCAGATCACTCGTCAACTCCGACAGCCAGGAGATCGCCACCTCCTAGTCGTCATCGCTACAATCTGAGCTGGCGACCAGAAGGGTCATAAGTTCTATCCGCTGCTGTGCAAGTGACTCCATGAACAAATCGTTCACAACTCCCTCCCAATATCACTGTTTATATATACAGCGCATCATGTGTATTTAAAGCTGAAATAGTTTTTTAACCAGCTAACCCTTTGATTAATAGATAGCCTCATTCCAGCCCTCTTAGTACCACTGCCGCCATTTATCATCTTCCTGCAGGCGCTAATTTCGGTAGAACAAACGCAGCCCAGCCCCGGACGGGATACTGCCACCACGCAGAAGCAGATCCACCTCGGTATCACTCGCATCAAATCCCCTAGACCTCAACTCAGAATCAAGCTGCTGGCGCTGATGATTGCTAATCTGCTGTTTGTACCCCTTCCGCCGCTTCGGTTTTATAGGGTGTTCATCCTGTACCTGCTCATTAAAAATTATTCATGGAATCATTGAGTCCTCTAGAGCGTGATCAATGTCACATAATATTGGTTGGTAAATAATTACTGCTCACAATCCATAGAGACTGAGAAATGAACTTCAAAAAATTAATGATGATCGGCTTTACCGTGGCAGTTTTAGCAAGCTGTACTACTGGTGAAAAAATCCACAACGTTCAGGTTGGCATGACAAAACAACAAGTAATTGATTTGCTTGGAACCCCTGATGGTGATGCAGTTAAAGGTAACAGCGAACAAATCCAGTACAGCAACCGGTTAACATCTGGTTGGGGATGGGATAAAGGTGATTACTACGTTACCTTTGAAAACGGGAAAGTCGTCTCTTATGGAAGCGGCGAAATCCGTGGTGCAGGCGCTCCCGTCAAAGGTGTTGTGGTATTTTAATACGCGCACTCTGATGACATTAGTTAGTTAAACGTTAGTCGAGACAAAGTGGCGGCAGCGGTTGGCAATGCCCCGTAGTCGTCACATCTCACCACTAAACTAACTTATTGATTATTATGCAACTCGCTGTTTTAATTAACCCATTTACATAAATGGTTTTTTGTTGCCTGAATTTTGCGATCGCTGACTCCCTCCCCCGAAACTCTCTCACATTTGCAGCATGCCGGTTATGACGCATACTTTTAGTCAGAGCTAAAGGTAATAGGTGGTTGCTATGTTACTCGCAGGCAAAGTCGCGGTAATTTTCGGTGGCAGCGGCGCTATAGGCAGTGCAGTTGCGCATGCTATGGCGCGTGAAGGCGCTCATGTGTATCTGGGCGCGCGCAGTCAGGAAAAGCTGGATTGGGCGGCCAGTAGCATTCGAACCGCGGGCGGTGCCGTCGAAACCTTTGTCACCGATGTACTCGACAAATACGTTACCTCAAAACAAGTTACTCAGCTTGCGCAGCAAACCGGTGGAATAGATGTGGTGGTTAACGCAACCGGCTTTATGCATGAACAGGGCAAACGCATCGAGGCGTTATCCCTTTCTGAGTTTATGAGCGGTATCACCCCTTTCCTCTCGGCGCAGTTCAATATCGCAAAAGCCGTAACGCCACACATGGGCGGCAATCGTGCGGGCGTCATTCTCACCGTTGTTGCGCCCGCGGCCCCGATGGCGATGCCTGGACATCTGGGACACATCGTTGGCTGTGCGGGAACAGAGGCCTTTATTAAAGCGCTTGCCAGCGAACTGGGGCCGGCGAATATTCGGGTCGTCGGCGTGCGCTCGCATGCGATTGTGGATGCCGTTCAGGCCGGTTCCTATACCGGGGAAATTTTTACCGCTAAAGCGCAGTCAATGGGTATTACCGTCGCACAATGGTTAGCTGGTGCGGCGCAAAGTACCATGCTTGGGCGTCTGCCTACGCTTGCACAAATCGCTGAGGTAATGACCTTTCTGGCTTCAGACCATGCCGGAGCAATCACCGCAACGGTGGTGAATATTACCGGCGGCGCTACGCACAGCTGACCGTCGCGGGCAACCCCGCAATACGCTCCACCATCAGCAAGATATCTTCTCGCCGCAGCGGTTTTTTGTCCGTGACAAAATGCAGCGTCATCCCTTCAATAAACGCATCCAGCGCCCGCGCCGTAACCGGAGCAAACCACTGCTCCAGCGTTTGTTGGCTGCGTAACATCCAGTTTTGCATCACCGTTTTTAATGCCGGTTTACGGCTGGCGAATGCATACAGCTGATACATGAGTTCCATGTTATCGGGTGTCGTGACCTGGGAGCTGTAAATCATATCGGTAATCGCATGGCAAGCCTGCGACGCATCCGCAACGTCGGCAAAAAAAGCCTGATACTGCAGCATCATCCTGTCAGTAAAACGGTCAAACGCCTCCATTAAAAGCTCATCAATTCCCGAAAAGTAATAGGTCATAGAACCCAAGGGCACCTGAGCAATTGTCGCAATCTTCCGATGTGTAACCGCATGAATACCATGGGCTATTACCGCATCCAGAGTCGCCTGAACTATTTTTTCCCGCCGCTGCGGATCGTTCGCACGTCGCACTGCATTACCTCTTCTTGCATTTGTGTACAAATGTACACAACCTTGCTAAGGTTGTCTTCTTTCCTCTTTTATTCGGCTCGAATTCATGACTGGCATCTCATCACGCAAAGCCTTAAGACGTCGCACCTGGGCACTGTTCACGTTCTTCTTTTTACCAGGATTATTAATGGCCTCCTGGGCAACGCGTACCCCTGCCATCAGAGATATCCTCTCCGTCTCAACCGCCGAAATGGGCGCGGTGCTGTTTGGACTCTCAATTGGTTCGATGAGTGGCATTCTTTGTTCGGCCTGGCTGGTGAAACGATTTGGCACGCGTAAAGTGATCCACACCACCATGTCTTGCGCAGTCCTCGGAATGGCAATCCTCAGCGTGGCGCTCTGGCTGCATTCCGCATGGCTTTTCGCATTTGGTCTGGGCGTGTTCGGCGCCAGCTTTGGCGCAGCAGAAGTTGCCATCAACGTCGAAGGTGCGGCTGTTGAGCGCGAAATGAATAAAACCGTACTGCCGATGATGCACGGTTTTTACAGCCTGGGAACGCTGGCGGGTGCCGGAGTCGGGATGATGCTTACCGCCTTCAGCGTACCGGCGACCGCGCATATCTTGCTGGCGGCGATGGTGGCTATCACCCCTATCTTCATCGCCATCAAAGCTATTCCTGACGGCACGGGTAAAAATGCCGCTGACGGGTCTCACTCTGGCGAAAAAGGACTGCCTTTTTATCGCGATATTCAGCTATTGCTGATTGGCGTCGTGGTGCTTGCAATGGCATTTGCTGAAGGTTCCGCCAACGACTGGCTTCCGCTGCTGATGGTGGACGGACATGGATTTAGCCCGACATCAGGCTCGCTGATTTATGCCGGATTTACGCTGGGTATGACCGTTGGACGATTTACTGGCGGCTGGTTCATCGACCGCTACAGCCGCGTCGCGGTAGTACGCGCCAGTGCGCTTATGGGGGCTCTTGGGATTAGCCTGATTATTTTTGTCGACAGCACTTGGGTGGCGGGTGTTTCCGTTATTCTGTGGGGACTCGGCGCATCACTGGGCTTCCCACTGACCATTTCGGCTGCCAGCGACACCGGCCCCGATGCGCCAACCCGCGTCAGCGTTGTCGCCACTACCGGCTATCTGGCGTTCCTGGTTGGACCACCGCTGCTGGGCTACCTGGGTGAACACTACGGCCTGCGTAGCGCTATGCTGGTGGTGCTGGCGCTGGTGCTTGTCGCCGCCATCGTCGCGAAAGCGGTGGCAAAACCAGATCTCAAAAACACCACTGTGATGGAGAACAGCTAATGCGTATCAAACTGATTGCAGTCGACATGGACGGCACATTTTTAAGCGACCAAAAAACCTATAATCGTGAGCGCTTTATGGCGCAATACCGCCAGATGAAAGAACAAGGGATCCGCTTTGTGGTCGCCAGCGGCAACCAATATTACCAGCTCATCTCCTTTTTCCCTGAACTGGCCAGTGAAATCTCATTTGTCGCCGAAAACGGCGGATGGGTGGTCAGTGAAGGGGAAGATGTCTTTAACGGTGAGCTGGCAAAAGACGATTTCCAGGCCATCGTGGAACATCTGCTGACCCGTACGGACATCGACATTATCGCCTGCGGTAAAAATAGCGCCTATACCCTGAAGCGGTACAGCGATGAGCATAAGACGGTCTCCGCCATGTATTATCATCGTCTTGAATTTGTGGATAATTTTGACAACCTCAATGACGTTTTTTTCAAGTTCGGGCTAAATATTTCAGACGATCGTATCCCCCTGGTGCAGGCTGACCTCCATGAGGCGATTGGCGACATTATGGTGCCGGTACATACCGGCTACGGCAGCATCGATTTAATTATACCCGGTGTGCATAAGGCAAACGGTCTGCGTCTGCTGCAACAACGCTGGAATATTACCGACGATGAGGTTGTTGTGTTTGGCGATGGCGGCAATGATATTGAGATGCTGCGTCAGGCAGGATTTAGTTTTGCAATGGCGAACGCCCATGAGCCGGTTATCCAGGCGGCAAAATATCGCGCAGGGTCGAACAACGAAGAGGGCGTGCTGGATATTATCGACCGCGTGTTAAAGAATGAAGCACCGTTTACGCAATAACGCCTCAGCACAGACGGCAACAAAATGATGGCATGATCTATTCATAATCCGCCTCAAATTAACCCGCTGGATTATTACCTCCAGTGAATATTCAGACGAGCGGATTATGAAGAAAAGTGTACTGATAGCGACATTGTTACTGGGTTTTGCGGGGACAACATTTGCGCAAAGCGTTACCGTTGATGTACCAAGCGGTTATAAGGTGGTGGTAGTGCCCTCTTCCGTCAGCGTTCCGCAGGCGGTCAGCGTTACCACAGCGCCACAAACGGTGTATGTTGCTCCGGCGCCTGCCCCGGCGCCTGTCTATCGCGCACATCCTTATGCGCGACATGTTGCAAGCGTCGGTGAAGGAATGATCATCGAACACCAGATTGACGATCACCACTAAGTTTTTGCCTGGCCCGGGCAACCGGGCTTTAACCTTCCCGTGAATCCCCTACCCGTTTATCTTTCAGGAAGATAACCATCAGAATCACCCACAGTACGCCGCTTGCCAGATTGAACAGGCTGAACAAGCCGTTTCCTCCGAGCAGATAAGCGTGTTTACTCAGCTCAATACCGACGGTAAAAATCAGCATCTGCAACATACCCATTGCGGCAGAAACCGTGCCCTTACTCATTTCACTGGCAAACAGCGTGAGACGTACCAGTCCAGCATTCGCCACGCCAATACCAAACGCATAGATGCTTAAACCCGCCGTCATCCATAGATACGCATGGGATGACACCACCGTGGCCGCAGCGGCAATCACCAGCCCGACGGCGATTGGCCAGCCGCCCATGATAATCAGCGAACGTACGGTTTTTCGCGAGGTCAGGCGCGCCAGTACCAGGTTACCGGCAATCAACGCGCCAAAAATCGGCACCTGCAACAGGCCATATTCGTAGCTGCTGAGATGTTCACCGCTGATGATAATAATCGGGGACTGCGCAATCCACGCCAGTAACGGCAGGCTGACAAAACCCAATGCCAGCGCGCCTGCAACAAAGCGCACGTTCCTCAGCACCAGCCTATAATCTTTGCCCAGCTCTTTAATCGACAGCTTTTCACCAAGCCGGGTTGCCGTCTCCGGCATCGCGCGTTGCAGACCAAAAAAAGAGATGGCGGCCAGGGCGGCAAACAGGATAAACATCCCTTCCCACGGCAGAACATGTACCCAGGCTGCGCCGACCAACGGCCCCAGCAGGGGCGCAATCAACGCTACGTTTGCCATCAGCGCGGTAATTTTTATGCACACCGCTTCTTCAAAGGATTCCTGAATTGCGGCGTAACCCACCGCGCCAATAAAGCACAGGCTTATCCCTTGTAAAAAACGCAGGAAGGTAAATTGCTCAATATTCTGCGCAAGCAGGGTTGCAAGGCAGGTCACAATGAACCAGAGCACGCCGGTTAACATCACCGGGCGACGTCCAATTCGATCCGACAGCGGTCCTAATAACCACTGCAAAAACATGCCGCCAGCCAGATAGGCGGTCATGGATGTGGGCACCCAATCTAATCCGGCATTATATTGCTCCACCACCGCCAACATTCCGGGCTGGATCATATCGTTGCCGATATAAGTAGAGAATTCGTAAAGCACCAGACAGAGAGGGAAAAGTAATGCCTGACGCCCCAAACGGGCGCCTGAAGATAAACGGTTCTGCATGCAGTCTCTTAACTATAGAAAAATCGCGCAAAGTGTAATAAATGCGCCGTACTGGTGATAGTGAATTATGTGATTTGAAAGCAAATTGCGCACATTTTTACACTCATTTGCTCAGGAACATTTTGCGTTAAGGTTAATTTAAGTTGAGGCCGCTATCATGTTCAATAAGTCTCATTAATTGTCTGAAAAATAGTCATTTAACAGACAAATAAGACAAGACCGCTTTTTATCCCGTGAAAGCAATTTTATGCTCTCCCCTCTTGGGCCTTTTTAACGATTACACTGAGTCTGGACGTTATGCTGGAAAATCTGAACAACTCACTTTTTTATCTCATCAATGCCACGCCGGACTCTGCGCAATGGATGATATCGCTTGCCATTTTTATTGCCAAAGACCTGATTAACATCGTACCGCTATTAGCCGTTGTGCTTTGGCTTTGGGGGCCGCGGGCCCAGGTTACTCTCCAGCGCCAGTTAGTTATAAAAATGGCGATTGCGCTGATCGTCGGTCTGACGATTTCATGGCTGATGGGGCATCTGTTCCCTCACGATCGTCCGTTTGTTAACCACATCGGTTACAACTTCCTGCATCATGCGGCGGATGACTCTTTCCCGAGCGATCACGGTACGGTTATCTTTACCTTTGCACTGGCTTTCCTGTTCTGGCATCGCCTGTGGACGGGCGCTCTGCTGATGGTCGTTGCTGTGGCGATTGCCTGGTCGCGGGTCTACCTTGGCGTACACTGGCCGCTGGATATGCTGGGAGGATTACTCGCCGGACTGATTGGCTGCCTGAGCGCCCAGATGATCTGGCAGCGGTTTGGCACGCCCCTGTACCTCGGCTTGCAAAATGGCTATCGCGCCTGCTTCGCTCTGCCCATCCGTAAAGGCTGGGTGCGTGACTAACCCACGGTAAAAAGAGTAGTATTAAGCGCGATACTGAGCACTTATTCTACTCTCCAGGGGAACTATGGAAACTCGACGCGACGAGCGTATTGGTCAATTACTGCAGGCGCTGAAACGCAGCGATAAATTACACCTCAAAGAAGCCGCGACGCTGCTGGGCGTATCTGAGATGACCATTCGTCGCGACCTGAATAATCACGATGCTCCCGTCGTCTTGCTCGGGGGCTATATTGTTCTGGAACCCCGCAGCGCCAATCACTATTTAATCAGCGATCAAAAATCCCGACTGGTTGATGAAAAGCGCCGTGCCGCCCAGATGGCGGCAAGCCTCGTGCAGGCACACCAGACTATCTTTTTCGACTGTGGTACCACCACGCCGTGGATCATTGAGGCTATCGACAATGAATTGCCTTTCACCGCAATCTGCTACTCGCTGAATACGTTTCTGGTGCTACAGGAAAAACCGCAGTGCCGCGTCATTCTGTGTGGTGGCGAATTCCATGCCAGCAACGCAATTTTCAAACCGCTTGATTTCCAGGAAACGCTGAACAACCTGTGCCCGGATATCGCTTTTTATTCCGCAGCTGGCGTTCATATTGAGAAAGGCGCGACCTGTTTTAACCTGGAAGAGCTACCGGTGAAACACTGGGCGATGTCGATGGCGCAGCATCACGTGCTGGTGGTCGATCACAGCAAATTTGGTAAGGTGCGTCCTGCGCGGATGGGTGAAGTAAAACGCTTTAATACCATCGTCAGCGATAGCCGTCCTGACGAGGCGTTTGTTGAGCACGCGAAAGCGCAACGTATCAAACTGATGTATTAAGCGATACTGCCGGATGGCGATAGCGTCATCCGGCAAACGCTAAGCTTAAGAGAACCAGCCGCCAAACCACTGGTGGAATTTCATCATCACAAAGTCCCACATGCGACTAAAGAATCCCCCCTCTTCCACGGCCTCCATCACCATCAGTGGACGCTGCTCGATGGATTTCCCGTTCAACTGGAAGTCGATAGTCCCCACAACCTGGCCTTTCTTCAGCGGCGCGGTTAACTGTGGTTCGGTCAGGGTAAAGCTGGCCTTCAGGTTTTTGAGCTGACCACGCGGGATAGTCACCGAGCCCGCTTCTCCGGCACCCAAATTAACTTCACTCTTATCGCCAAACCAGACGCGCTGCGTCACGAAAGTGGCATCCGGTTTAATCGGCGTAACGGTTTCAAAGAAGCGGAAGCCCCAGGTCAGCAGCTTTTCTGACTCATTAAAACGAATGCGGTCGGTTTTCGCCCCCAACACCACGGAAATCAGGCGCATATCCCCCTGGGTCGCGGAAGCGACCAGGTTGTATCCCGCCCCGGCCGTGGTACCGGTTTTCATACCGTCCACGTTCAGGTTGGTGCTCCACAACAAACGGTTGCGGTTCGGCTGGCGGATTTTATTAAAGGTAAATTCTTTCTCTTTGTGGATAGCGTACTCTTCCGGTACATCGTGGATTAGCGCCTTCCCGAGCAGGGCCATATCACGTGCGGTACTGAACTGTCCTGCCGCATCCAGGCCATGCACGGTCTGGAAAGTGGTATTGGTCAGCCCCAGTTTTTTCGCGTAGCCGTTCATCAGACCAATGAAGGATTCCTGGCTGCCGGCAACGTAATCAGCCAGTGCGATACAGGCATCGTTACCAGACTGGATGATAACGCCTTTGTTCAGATCGGACACTGCAACCTGATCGCCAGGTTTGAGGAACATAACCGACGAACCGCGCAGGGCCGGATTACCGGTCGCCCAGGCGTCTTTGCCCACGGTGACCATGTCGTTGAGGTTAATTTTCCCGGCCTTCAGCGCCTGACCGACTACATAGCTGGTCATGATCTTGGTCAGACTGGCAGGATCCAGTTTCTCATCAGCATTACCTTCCGCCAGAACCTTACCGCTGGCGTAATCCATTAGGATCCACGCGCGCGCGTCGACGCTCGGCGGGGCCGTTGGTTGCTCCGCCGCCTGTACGCTCGGCGCCAAAAGGATTAAGAGTGCAGAACCTGCAGCAAAGCTGCGAAGTGAAGAGAAGTATTGCGTCATAAATGCCACCCGAGTATCCATTCCAAAAAACCACGTCATACCACACCGTGTTTACACAAAACCGGCCAGGCGACCCTGGCCAACCCATGCAGAAAAGGTCTGATGGATGACGTGTAAAATAAGTGCGGTGAGTAATAACGCACTAACGAGCTTAAAGAAACCGTAAGTTGGTAAAGTTTTTAAAGTTTATGCAATAACACCGCGCTGCGCTGCTCCCGGCACGATTTTTTTAGACTTTGTTGCGTAAATATTAGGTTTACCCCACCATGTGGGCTAGTCAGATGGCATCTGCAGCCATAAAGCTGCTCAATTAATTTGCGGGGTTACTATGATTACACTGTGGGGTCGCAATAACTCGACCAACGTAAAGAAAGTATTGTGGACGCTCGAGGAACTGGAACTGCCGTATAACCAAATTCTGGCGGGCGGACAGCATGGCGGTAACCGCGATGCCGACTATCTGGCACTCAACCCGAACGGACTGGTCCCGCTACTACGTGATGATGAAACGGACGTTGTTCTGTGGGAATCCAATACCATTGTCCGCTATCTGGCAGCTCAGTACGGACAAAAGCGTTTGTGGATTGACGCCCCGGCCGCGCGCGCCGTCGGTGAAAAATGGATGGACTGGGCAAACCAGACGCTAAGTCCTGCGCATCGGGTTATCTTGTTTGGCCTGGTCAGAACCCCTGCCGAGAAACGCGACATGGCGGCAATCGAGGCGGGTAGTCAGGTGTGCGATAACCTGTTTGCCATTCTGGATAACGCGCTGGCGGACCAGCCATGGTTCTCCGGGGCTGAATTTGGCACTGCCGATATCGCCGTTGCGCCGTTTATCTATAACCTGTTCAACGTTGGCCTGGGCTGGACCCCGCGCCCACATCTGGAGAATTGGTATCAGCAACTGACCGAACGTCCGGCGTTTCAAAAAGTCGTGATGATCCCGGTCAGCTAACTAAATCAGGGACTCACTTTCAGTAATTCCCCGTCGGACTCGTCGGTTAGTACGTATAAGTACCCGTCTGGTCCGACGCGCACATCACGGATCCGTTGCCCTCTTTCCTGCAACAGACGCCCCTCTTCGGTGACGGCATTCCCTTTGACGCTCAACACGATCACTTCTTTATCTTTCAACGCGCCAATGAACAACTTCTGCCGCCACTGTGGGAAGGTATCGCTATTATAAAAAGCCATTCCGCTGACCGCCGGTGACTTTTCCCAGTAAAAGATGGGTTGCTCTGTTCCAGCAACAATTGGGCCTTTTGCTTCGGGGATTTTAAGACCACTGTAGTTAACGCCCCAGGTCGCAAGCGGCCAGCCGTAGTTTTTCCCTTTCTCCGGGATATTGATTTCATCGCCCCCGCGTGGACCATGCTCATTAAGCCACAGCGTATCGCTCCAGGGATTCATCGCCATCCCTTGCGGGTTGCGGATACCATATGACCAAATCTCTGCCCGTGCTCCTGCCCGCTTCACAAACGGATTATCCGGCGGAATTTTTCCCTCATCGGTCAGTCGTACGACCTTGCCCTGCAGCTTATCCAGATCCTGTGCGGTAGAACGTTGATTATTTTCACCAAGACCAATAAACAGATAACTGTTGCCATCAAAAACCATACGTCCGCCAAAATGGTTTCCGCTGGAAAGCTTCGGCTGTTGGCGAAAAATGGTCTGGAACCCTTGCAGATGTTTAAGATCGTCGCTCAATCGTCCGTAGCCAACCGCTGTCCCGGCGTTACCTTCACCGTCAGCTTCAGCAAAACTAAGCCACACCCGGCGAGATTGTTTAAAATCCGGTGCTAATGCCACATCAAGCAATCCCCCCTGACCATTCGCCCAGACTTTGGGTACGCCGGTCAGCGGGTCGGAAAGCCCCTTCCCTGACTGCCAAAGTCGAAGCTGGCCGCCTTTAAGCGTAATGAGCATACCGCGATTGTCGGGTAAAAACGCCAGCGACCACGGATGATCGAGTTTCGTTTGCAGCACTTCCACCTCTACCGCGACGGCATAAGAGGAAAATAGCGCGAGTGGGACAGCACAGAGAAAGAGTCGACGCATAACACCTCCTTAATGGCTCTGCATAAAGCGTAGCCAGCAAGGGGAATTATCCCGCCACATTAACATAATCTTAACGAAAAGGGGGAGCGCCCTCCCCCTGATTCAGACGTGTTCCAGCGTTGGATAAGATTGCAAACACTGGATACTTAGCGTCAGCGTTGTCAGGCAGTTTTCCAGTTTCTCTGCGTTAACGGCGATAAAAGTTGGACAATCGTGATGTCCACTCATAAGACAAACAGCGGCGGCGGCTAACGCCCCTTCAGCACGATGAAGGGCATTCCACTCTTCCTGATCAAGATGCATACCGTGAAGCTGTGATTGCTCGTGCAATTCGCGATTCAGTGCAAAAAAATTATCACGCAGACGATCGCTCTCGCTGACTGACATGTAGCCTTTCGCTTTTCTCAACAGCAGATAAGCGGCAAGTTCGACACGGGCGTTTATCAATTTGTTGAGAAGATCGGTTCTCAGTCTGTCAACAACCATACTTTGTTCCTCCTCTTTCCAACTATGGTGCAACTTAATAGTATGGTCATTTTTTGAACAAAGTCGTGTCCAGGATCAATCCATCACCGAAAATTAACACAATTTACAAATAATCTTTAATTCCACGCCGGGCGTGGCGACTGATGGTATGAGATTGCGATACAATTTTTATTCAGAACTCTGTAGAATCCGTGCCCTGAATATTCCAATAACTGAACAATTTTTACGCTATGAGCAATGTAACCCACCAGCCGAAAATCGGCTTTGTCTCCCTCGGCTGCCCGAAAAATCAATAAATATATTGTGTTATTTTTTATGCTATTCAGTTAACTTATTGATAATCACTAACACCGATTCACATGTTACCTTCGTACCGTTCCATTGGTCACGATAGATTGATGTACCAATGCCCACACCAGGATGTAAGATTAGCCCCGTATCCTTTTCAAATTTCAGGTACTTGGTTGTCTGTACTGAACGATCATAGTACGTGTGGCCTGAATACTTAAATCCCGCACTACCCTGTGGAACAATCCATGCCCCATAACTGGAATACTCCCTTGCCCTATCAATTATCTTGTACTCGAATTCACTACCCGTATAACGGCCTGTATACGTCCCTGACGTTTTGATCTTCCCAAATGGGGGATTGCCATACGCTACACGGTAGAAACGTTCTGGTGTGTATTGGAGTGCGTCACCTGTGACCCATTCGGCTTGTGGCAATACCCGCTTTCCAATCATTACGTACTCTGGATTCAGCTCTACACATGTTATGTGCGATGGTTTATTACGTATGAACTGGAAGTAGCTAAGTCGCCCGATACCCGCACATAATTCTATACAGTCATCACTACAGCCAGCATCTAGCATGAAATCCCATGCCAACATTTCGGGAGTGAAGAAAGCACCAGTAGCTCCGATACCATCACCTTTGTAATTATTGAAGATAAACTCTTTATCATCTTCTGCTAGTTGCCTATCTGAATGTACTAACTCCATCACTTTTAAATGTAGTTGTGATTCCTTTTTAGTTATTCTTGCCATAAAATACCCTTGTACAGTTGTTGTACGGGTATTTAGGGGAACTCGATGAGCCTTATCGATTTAAGTTTTTCAGGATTATCAAAACCTGGAACAAAACTTATTGAAAAAGTCAGTGATGCGATTGGCGTGCTTTATGAACCTACAAGAATCAGGAAAAAAGCGAAGGCTGAAGCTGAAGCTAAACGTACAGAGCTAATTTCGAGGTTAGAGCTTGAGGGAATAGAAAAACGGGCAGTTGAGCGTTTTCTCAAACGTGAAACTAAACGACAAGAAAACATTGAAAATATTACAATACAAGCAGCACAAAGCCTATCTGAGACTGATAATGTTTCTGATATTGACGACGATTGGATAGAGGCTTTCTTCAGAGAGTGTGAGGATATTAATGACGAACAAATGCAAACGCTATGGGGAAGAATTTTATCCGAAGAAGCAAAGTCAAAAGGTTCTTTTAGTCGTAGAACCTTAAAACTATTGTCAACCTTAAGCAAAGAAGAAGCGAATCTTATTACTTATTTTGGCAAGTTTGTTTGGCAGGCAAGTAACCTTACTCCAATTTTATTGACCGATGAGAATGGAAACACTGAAGGTATAACCTTCAATGAACTTTCTGTTTTAGACTCTTTAGGAGTTATTCAACAAGGCATTGGCTACCATTTAACCTTCGGTAGTAAAAAAGGTCGTATTGGCTATTACGGAATGGCATTTTTAGTTGAATTTCAGAGCGATGATTCATCAACTTGGAATCTACAAATAGGAACGGCTTTACTTACGCCTATCGGTCAAGAATTGATCAGAATTTGCGGCTCCACTCCAGATATTGCGTATGTACATAAATTCCTCAACAAAACAAATGTTGAAGGAAGCCAAGTAAAGCTATCAATGCTTACTATGTAAAAAAGGCCGGATTACCGGCCTAAGTTCCACTAACCATAATTAAAAACACCTGCAAGAAATGCTCTAATGGGCCTGTATTGCCAGTAATCTAAAATGCATCAGTACTGATACAATAATCCAGCAATCACGCTAATGGTAAAATTCCTGTAACATTAATCCACCCTATAACCTCTTTATCAGCATATGTTATCTACTCACCAGAACGTACTAACTTCATCTACCTATTATGATTAGTAGATTTCTTTTTAGCTACTTTTGCCATAAAATACCCTTATACAATTTATGCACAGGTAGTTAGGGAATTATTAATGAAAACCTTCAAACTATTAGCAGCAATTATAGTCATTACATTATTATCTATAGCCGCTAATATTGCGTTGATTTATCTATGCCCAGATACTGAATATTCACTTTGGGTTAGTGCACAATCTTTGATCTTGACATTCATTGCAGCCACTTATTCCGTGAAAACAAAGATAAATCATTTCCTAGAACGGGAAATCGATCTTATTGGTGTGTTCAGTGTGGCTGTAGCTATCAGTGCATCCATAACATCATTTTATGTAAATGATAAGTTTAAATTTCCCGATACATTAATATATTCCTTAGTGATTATTTTAGGAATAGCATACATCATTTGGGATTATAAAAAATTTAAAAACAAAACAACACGGTACTTGCCAAATATAAAAAGCACATCTACGTTTAGAGAGACAAATAGCCAAATAGTTATAACCACAAGAATAGATAAAGCCCCATAAGGGGCTTCATTTAGATTTTAACATCCCTTTAATTTCTGAAATGTCACTTTTTATTTTTGAAAGTTCTCGTACTAAATCATACAATTCATCAATATCTGCTTCATTGCTTTCAGTTTTAGTTTCTAATACTAGAAGTTTACTTTCAATATCACTTATACGTCTTTCGGCATCTAAGATCTCTTGTTTTCGTCTGTAGAGTAGACGCCCCATAAATGTACAAAAGGCCATTAATAGACCCCCTATCGCGATGTAGTCCATTACGTGTTTCCTTTTAATATGAGTCATAAACGTCGGTGTTAATGTAATAACACGTTCGATTAATAACCCCTTCATTTTCGTTTGCGTACATTCCATCTTCTACTTGAGTGGATGCCCGTTCTAAGTTTGTGCCTTTAGCATTAAAACTGTACTGTGTTCTACCCCGAATCGGTCTGCGATTTCTTGCCACGTGTAGCGGGTTCCATCGTCTTTAATCTTTACCATTACTCATATCCTATTCATTTACTATTAATAGGTAATAATTATTTTATTTTCGTTATGAAAGTTTTACCTTTCGTTTTGTTTGTTTTCGATCAAAATCCCCACGAATGTGAAAGATAATTCGCGGAGGAAACTCGAATATATCTGTACCCCTAAGAATCATTTGATTATCCGTGTACATTAAAAAATCTATATGTATTTATTTTTTTAATACTTGGATAACAGACACAAAAAAGCCCACTATAATTAGTGGGCTTAGAAAAAAATAAATTAGTTCATTGCTTCTACCTTCCAGCGGCCACCGGGCTGCGTGATCTCATATTCATATCGATCATCACACCACACAACAGCTTTACCTGAGAAGTTTGCTGTACTGAACGCTGTAACCTTATCACATTTATAGTCACGCGATTGGATCAATGCTTGAGCAAAATCTTTTGCATCTTGTTCATCATCAGCTTGCACTGCAAATGGGGCTAGCAAAATTGCGATTGCGATGATACTTTTCATTTTATTTCCTTATAACTTTGAGAAGTTATCAATTATAATATGAGTACGTCTTTTTTTATCCTACCAAAAACTATAGTAATTATTATTTTGTAAAGTGAATTAGCATAACTTTACTCATGCTTCAATAATATTGTTCTGTGTTGATTATTTTTTAACATTACATCTCACTTCATAATTCATATAACCATCTTTATCTAAGTACATATTTCCATAATAATATCCTCTATCTAAAGTATCCACTATGATCAACTCTTGCTCGCCATTTTCTGATGAATATCTATATGAACCATAAGGTACTGGCATTTGATCATAAACTCGCTTCGTCAGAAAATAGTTGTCTGTGACAACGGTATCACCTCTAATGTCTGTACAATTAAAATTTGGTAAATTCTTTGCAATTACTGTACCGCTAAAAACAGTCAAAATAATAAACAATAATTTCATTGCACCATAACCTTTTACCTACGAATCATAAGTAGGCTTTCATCTTAATTTAATTGTTTTAATGGATATGAGTTAGATGTACTTGAACCATCGCTATACACCTCTGATATAGTCAGTTTGTTCCCATCCACTTTGTATTTTACTACACTATCAGCCGGGTCATTTCTCCAACGACCTGAGCTATCTGGATTGTTTGATGACCACATAACTTGATCATCAATCAGCTTACACTTGATAGCCCATCTTGTGCTGTCATCTTTACGTATGTAATGGACATAGGCTACATCTGATTGAATCTTATCAAGCTTCACTATTTTATGATCTCGCCCAAACATAGATGCAGCTGCCGCTTTGCAGATCTGACCAACATTAGCTTCCGCTGCGTAGAGTGAAGAACTGAACAATAATGGCACAATAACTAATAATTTTATCATCGCATATCGTCTCGTAATAAAATTTGATTTAACTTTACTTTCTTAACAACTCTTTTAATTCGTCAACTGTCTTCATTTCTTTTCCAATATGAATCATTGCATGACAGTTTGCACATAAAGGAATGAGATCTTTAATTGGGTCAATCTTATAGCGTTTGCCAATAGTATGTAGTGGCACTATATGATGAACATGAATATAATTTTTTCCGTGTTTACCATACATTTTTTCAAAATTAAAACCACAGACAGCACAACTCAAACCATGTTTATCGATACATTCTTTTCTCGCCTTTGGATCTCTCTCATAGTACGTTGCAATCCTTTGACGCTTTTCCCCCTCATAGTATTCATTTTCGATTTCGGGAGTAAATGAATAGAAATCTTCATCGGTGGCGTACCAATCCCCATCAATTTTTGTAAGATATTTTCGTACTATTTTCTTTTCAAAATGTTTAATCCTAGCAGCACCATTTTCAGTTGTTTTCTCATGCCTAGTCTGGCTAAAGGTAAAGAGACTGTACCCTTCATGTAAAATCTTATCTATGTGTTCAACAGATTGTGTATAACCAGATTTTTTGTGTCCATTTACATTCTCACGCCAACTGCTAGCCAAGATTAAAACTTTCTTTCCATCATCTGATCTAAGATCTTCCCAAGCTCCAAAAATTATTTTTTTGTTGATCTCATCAATAAATGACCAACTCCAGTTATCATTTTTACATGTAGCACCTAAAGAACGCATGAACTCTGTACGGGACATTTTTTATCCTTAAAATGTGTGATCTACATCACTTAATACTATCGATTGTTGGAGGTTCCTATCGTTCGTACAGCTAACAAACCTACCTAAAATAGATAGAAACCTCCAACAATCGATAGTGTATGTGTGTTCCTTTTGATGGTAAAGTATTAGTAGGTAGTTTTTGGTACTACATTTTTACATAGCTATGTCTTTTGCTTAAGAAATGGAATTAAAATGCAAAACCTCAAAAAAATTAATTCAATACTAATTAGTACCGTATTGTTACTTTCTATTTTGATTGGTATTAAGATATTATTTTCTAATTTTAAAGACTTCGAATGGGGAAGTGTTACGGACTGGATTAGTTCACTGAGTACAGCTGGTACACTTTGTATTGCAATACTTGCATATATAAAAGTCCCTGAATGGATGGCACAGAAACACTATGATATTGCACACAGCATTATTGAAGATACTATCTATAATGATCTTGCTAAAGTCCGCACTTCCTCTCTATATTTAAAATTCAAAATTGTAAAATTATGCAAAAACCTAGTTCTTGCATTGAAAAATAGATTAGGTGAACCAAATTCCCTTAGTGACTCTATAAATGACATTGAGAAAGACCTAGATGCATTATTTATTCTATCTTACTCTATAATTAATCGATTGAATTCAGTTTCAAGGTATAATTATACCTTAACTGATTACGCTAAAAATATCTCTGCTGAATTACAAAAAATTTTAAATGAATTCAATGAAATTCATGAAGAAATTTTAGTCTTTAGTTCTGACATAGGAATGTTATATCATGCTGATGATACAGTAATTGAAGTCGCAATGACTGAAGGTAGAGACATTCAGAAAAAAGTCATTGATTTGAATATAAAAACATCACAATTCATCCGTGATATTCACTCTAGAAATAGACCTATAACTGATTTCATTCGATACAAAAAAAACCATAAGTTAGTATAGATAAGGATAGCATGTGACTACACAAATACGTACTTATAATTTACCAACTGAGCTTGTTGAACATTTTTCAAATAACATTGCGTATTTCGAAAAACTTTTGTCTAAGGATTTTTCTGACTTAAATATTAATATAACACCAGAAGACATTAAAAAAATAGAAAAGTCTTTCGAAGTATCACATCGGATACGTGATTTCGAAATCGGTTTGTATTGGCAAAGACTTAATTTTCTTTGGGCCATCACCGCATTGCTATTTGCTGGATGGGGAGCATTAATTTTCAAGATCATAGAATTTAATGAAGGAGAAGCACCATATATTATGTTTGCTTCGCTATCATTTCTTTCACTTATAGGAGGTATTGTAACAATCTTCACCAGTTTCATTATTGATGCAGGTAAGCATTGGCAAAAGGTTTGGGAGTATCATGTTTACACTCTTGAACCTTTTGTATCCGGCCATTTATATGCAATTAAGTTTAATTACAAAAACAAAAAAAGGCATCAATTAGTAGAAGTGTAGAAACTTTTAATTATGCACTGTTGACGCTTTGGGCTTGCTCCTCAATTTTTGCAGCAATTATTCCTTCGCAGATTACTAATGATTCCGCACTATGGATACAATTCGGCATTTCACTTATAATTTGGGTAACATTCCGAAATATAGGTGCCTCTGTCACTAAGGAGGACTCTGGTAGAATAGAGCTTGAGTAATATATTTCTTTAAATAGCCCTACTATAGGGCTTTATTACTGAGAGTATTTCAGACACTTTATCATTTCTTGCTGCACTTGTTTATACTTCTCTACGTCTATTACTGTCATCAATTGAAATTCCTCTTCTTCAGTTTGGTTTAACAAGTACTGCAATGGGTCTCAATATATGTAGGACGAGGTTCGATATTAAATTGTGATGTATGCCTATTCAGTACTATACGTTCTATGCAATCGTAGAACACTACCATATTATCAAAGACATTTATAATTATCTCATCATTATAAAAGTAATGTTCATAGAAATCAGTAGAGTTAGTTCCCTCTAGTTTCATTTTCCACTCCTTTATAGAATTCCTTAGTAGATCTCATATTGAATTCATTATTTAGGTGTGTATGTGTTGGCATTTTGTCGTTATTATCCTTCCTGTATCGCTCTATATAGGCTTTTAGTAGGTCTAGCTTAGTTTCCCCTATCTGTAAGTATCCGGCATAATCAATCTGCCAACGAAGGAGATCGCTATGCGTAAAGCCCGTTTTACTGAGCATCAGATCATCGCTGTGATTAAGTCGGTTGAAGCCGGACGAACTGTTAAAGATGTCTGCCGGGAGACCGGTATCTCTGAAGCCACCTACTACAACTGGAAGTCCAGATACGGCGGCATGGAGGCTTCTGATATTAAAAAGATCAAGGATCTTGAGGACGAGAACCGACGTCTCAAACAGATGTTTGCCGACCTGAGCCTTGAGAACCGGGCGCTGAAAGATGTTATCGAAAAAAAGCTTTAAAACCAGCCTTTAAGCGTGAGCTGGTCACTCATCTGATAACGACATTTGGACTCAGTATCCGTCAGGCCTGCCGGAGTCTGAACCTGAGCAGAACGGTTTACCATTACCGTCCGGATACCACGCGTGACGAACCTGTTATTGTCGCGTTGCAGGCAGTGGCAGAGCGATACCCACGATACGGTTTTCCAAAACTTTTCCAGGTTCTGAGGCGGCAGGGACACCCGTGGAATCACAAAAGGATCCACCGTATTTACTGTCTGCTGAAGCTGAACTTTCGTCGTAAGGGCAAACAGCGGTTGCCGGTGCGTAATCCCTCGCCACTGGCCACGCCGGAAGCGCTGAATCAGAGCTGGTCTGTCGATTTTATGCATGATGCCCTGGTCTGTGGCCGTCGTTTTCGCACGTTCAATGTCGTTGATGACTTTAACCGTGAGGCGTTGTCGATTGAAATCGATCTGAATCTGCCAGCTCAGCGCGTGGTCCGTGTACTCGACAGGATCGCGGCAAATCGCGGGTATCCGGTCATGCTGCGCATGGTCCGGAATTTATCTCTCTGGCACTGGCTGAATGGGCAGAGAAACATGCAGTAAAACTGGAGTTTATCCAGCCGGGAAAGCCGACACAGAACGCATTCATTGAGCGCTTTAACCGGACATACCGTACAGAAATACTCGATTTTTATCTGTTCAGAACGCTGAATGAAGTGCGGGAAATCACGGAGAAATGGTTATCAGAATATAACTGTGAACGCCCGCATGAATCATTGGACAATATGACGCCGGAGGAATACCGACAACACTATTATTTGGCCGGGGTCTCAAAAAATGCATGGAACTAAAATGGGTCTATTTACACAATGATTTCTACCATCTCCAGCCCCTTCTCTTCAGCATACGTCCTCGCTGCCGATAGCTGGCGGTCTTTTGTCGTTCCTTTGTCTTGTCGGTCACTTGACCAACGGATGTAGCTGTAAAGTTAAGGCATGATGTATAATCCGAGTTTTCCTGAGCAATGTATTGTACAAAATAATGTCTAAGATTGGATTTATATCATTAGGGTGCCCGAAAAACCTCGTCGATTCTGAACGCATCCTGACCGAACTTCGTACCGAAGGCTATGATGTTGTGCCAAGCTACGACGACGCGGATATGGTTATCGTTAACACCTGTGGCTTTATCGACAGCGCGGTTCAGGAGTCGCTGGAAGCAATCGGCGAAGCGCTGAACGAAAACGGCAAGGTGATCGTCACCGGCTGTCTGGGCGCGAAAGTCGATCAGATCCGTGAAGTCCACCCGAAGGTGCTGGAAATCACCGGGCCGCATAGCTACGAACAGGTTCTGGAACACGTTCACCACTATGTGCCCAAACCAAAGCACAACCCGTTCCTGAGCCTGGTTCCTGAACAGGGCGTCAAGCTCACTCCGCGTCATTATGCCTATCTGAAAATTTCTGAAGGCTGCAACCACCGCTGCACGTTCTGCATTATTCCGTCAATGCGTGGCGATCTGGTGAGCCGTCCGATTGGCGACGTCCTCAGCGAAGCCAAACGTCTGGTGGATGCGGGCGTGAAAGAGATACTGGTCATTTCTCAGGATACCTCCGCGTACGGCGTGGATGTGAAGCATCGCACCGGTTTCCATAACGGCGAGCCGGTCAAAACCAGCATGGTTGATCTGTGCGAGCAGTTATCAAAACTGGGGATCTGGACTCGTCTGCATTACGTCTACCCCTACCCGCATGTTGATGACGTGATCCCACTGATGGCGGAAGGGAAAATCCTGCCGTACTTGGACATCCCGCTGCAACATGCCAGCCCGCGTATTCTTAAGCTGATGAAACGCCCAGGCTCCGTGGACAGACAACTGGCACGCATCAAGCAGTGGCGTGAAATCTGCCCTGAACTGACGCTGCGCTCAACCTTCATTGTCGGTTTCCCGGGTGAAACGGAAGAAGACTTCCAGATGCTGCTCGACTTCCTGAAGGAAGCGCGTCTGGACCGCGTGGGCTGCTTTAAATACAGCCCGGTAGAAGGCGCTGGCGCCAATGACCTGCCGGACCAAATCCCGGAAGAGGTGAAAGAGGAACGCTGGAACCGCTTTATGCAATTGCAACAGCAAATCTCCGCTGAACGTTTGCAGGAAAAAGTGGGCCGCGAAATTCTGGTTATCGTTGATGAAGTAGACGAAGAAGGCGCGATTGGCCGCAGCATGGCTGACGCCCCGGAAATCGACGGCGCGGTATACCTGAATGGCGAAACCAAGGTGAAACCTGGCGATATCATCCGCGTGAAGGTCGAAAACGCTGATGAATACGATCTGTGGGGCACCCGCGTTTAAATAAGCGCAACCCAACAGTAGGCCGGATAAGCGTTACGTCTTATCCGGCCTGTGATTTATCCTTTAATTTTCGGGTCCAGCGCGTCGCGCAGACCATCTCCCAGTAAGTTAAACGCCAGTACCGTCAGGAATATCGCCACCGCCGGGAAAATCGCCACGTGCGGCGCGATCACCATATCAGCGCGGGCTTCATTGAGCATTGCCCCCCACTCCGGGGTCGGCGGCTGCGCACCCAATCCCAGAAATGACAGGCTCGCGGCAGAGATAATCGACGTGCCAATTCGCATGGTAAAAAAGACCACGATCGATGAAACCGTACCCGGCAAGATATGGTTGAAGATGATGGTCGCATCGCTGGCACCGATACTGCGCGCGGATTCAATAAAGGTCTGCTGCTTTAGCACCAGCGTATTTGCGCGCACCAGCCGCGCGAAGGCCGGAATGGAGAAAATGGCCACGGCAATAATCACGTTTGCAATGCCGCTGCCCAGCACAGCGACCACGGCTATCGCCAGCAAAATGCCCGGAAAGGCGAACAGCACATCGCAGATACGCATAATCAGTCGATCCCACCAGCCTTCGTAGTATCCCGCCAGCAGACCCAGCACGGTGCCAATCGCCGCGCCAATAAATACGGCAAAGACCCCCGCCGCCAGCGAGATTTGCGCCCCCACCAGCACGCGGCTAAAAATATCCCGCCCCAGCGAGTCAACGCCGAACCAGTGCAGCATCGATGGTCCGTCATTCAGACGGTCATAATCGAAGTAATTCTCGGCATCAAATGGCGTTAACCAGCGAGCAAAAATCGCCACCATTATCAGCAGCAGGACAAATAACCCCGCTAACATCGCCATGCGCTGGCGACGGAAACGACGCCAGAATTCATGCCACGGCGTGCGTATCTGCTCAGGCTTAACAAGGGGCATCGCATTTAAAATCGCCTGTCGGCGCCAGTTAAAAAATCGCATCCTTACTTGTACCTGATAGCCGGATTAATGGCGGCATAGAGCACATCCACCACTAAGTTAATAAGAATAAACTCCAGAGAAAACAACAGCACCTCGGCCTGAATCACCGGGTAGTCGCGCATTTCGACTGAGTCCACCAACAGCCGCCCAAGCCCTGGCCAGTTAAACACCTTCTCAACGACAATTGAGCCGCCAAGCAAAAAGCCAAACTGTAGCCCCATCATGGTGACCACCGGGATCATCGCATTGCGCAAACCATGTTTTAACACCACCCAGGTTTCACTCACCCCTTTGGCCCGCGCGGTACGCATATAGTCTTCACTGAGCACATCGACAAACGAAGCGCGGGTAAACCGAGCTAACACCGCAGCCACCGCCGCACCCAGGGTAATAGACGGGAGGATATAGTGCCGCCAGGTATCAGCGCCAACGGTGGGCAACCAGCCAAGCTCAACGGAGAATATCTGCATGAGCAGCATGCCGAGCGCAAACGCCGGGAAAGAGATCCCGGTGACGGCGAGCGTCATACTCAATCTGTCCGGCCAACGATTACGCCATACAGCAGCAATAATCCCTGCCGTCATGCCGAATAACACCGCCCACGCCATGCTGGCAATGGTCAGCCAGAGCGATGGCATAAAACGACTGGCTATCTCTTCGGAAACCGGGCGACGAGAAACCATTGAGGTTCCAAAATCGCCTTGCAACACGTTAGTAATGTAATGCCAGAACTGAATATGCAGCGGCTGGTCCAGACCCAACTGCTGACGCACCAGTTCGATAACCTCAGCGTCAGCCTCCGGTCCGGCAATCAGCCGGGCCGGATCGCCGGGTAGCAGGTGAACAAATAAAAATACCAGCACCGCTACAATCAACAGAGTTGGAATCAACCCCAGCAGGCGCTTGAAAACATAGTTAAGCATCACACTCCCTTCGCCGGCCCCTGCGTGGCGGGGCCGGATGAATAGCTTATTTTAAATCCGCATCATCAAAGCTAAATCCGGTATCCGGCATGATCCAGAACCCGGTCAATCTGGTGTTGTGCGCCGAAATCAGTTGTTCCACTACCAGTGGGATCCACGGCGACTCTTTCCAGATAATATCCTGCGCATCCTTGTACAGCTTCGCTTTCTGGGCCGGATCGTTGGTTTGCAACGCTGCTGCTAAATCACTGTCCACCTGCTTATTGCTGTAGAACGCCGTATTAAACAGCGTTGGCGGCCAGTTTTGAGATGCAAACAGCGGTGACAGCGCCCAGTCTGCTTCACCCGTAGAGGCAGACCAGCCGGTGTAGAACATGCGTACCCCGCTCTCTTTCTGCGCTTTACCTTCGACTTGCGCCGCGCGCTGACCGGCATCCATCGCCGTCACCTGAGCCTTAACGCCCACCTGCGCCAGTTGCTGCTGGGTAAATTGCAGCACTTTTTGCGCAGTACTATGGTTATGAGAAGACCATAGCGTGGTGGTAAAACCGTTCGGATAACCCGCTTCTTTCAGCAGTTCGCGCGCTTTTGCCGGGTCGTATGGCCATGGCGTATAGCTTTGCGCATAGGCGATCGACGGTGGGAGAACGCCGGTTGCTGGCGTCGCGTAACCGGCAAACGCCACTTTCACCAGCGCCTGACGGTTGATGGCATAATTCAGCGCTTCACGCACCTTCGGGTTATCGAACGGTTTTTGCGTGACGTTCATGCTGATGTAACGCTGCATAATAGACGGACTGGCCACCAGTTCCAGGTTTTTATTCTTCGCCAGTAGCGCCGCCTGTTCGTAAGGGATCGGGAAGGCAAACTGTGCTTCCCCGGTCTGCAGCATTGCCGCACGTGTGTTGTTGTCGGTCACCGGACGCCAGGTTATCGTATCCAGCTTTGGCAGCCCTTGCTGCCAGTAACCCGCGAACTTCTTAACCTTTACAAAATCCGTCTGATTCCAGGTCTCAAGCTGATACGGCCCGGTCCCCACGGGATGGAAACCGATCTCCTTGCCGTATTTCTCCAGCGCGGCGGGAGAGATCATCGCCGTAGCCGGGTGCGCCAGAATATTGATAAATGCAGAGAACGGCTGCTTCAGCGTTATCTTCACCGTCGACGGATCCACGACCTCGGTTTTATCGATATTCTTATACAGGTTGTAGCGTTTCAGATGGTTTTCCGGGTTGCTGGCCCGGTCGAGGTTAGCTTTAACCGCATCGGCGTTGAAGTCGGTGCCGTCCTGAAACTTCACACCCTGTCGCAGCTTAAGGGTATAAGTCAGGCCATCATCAGAAACCGTATAACTCTCCGCCAGCACATTTTTCAGCTTCATCTCTTTATCAAGGCCAAACAGCCCCTGGTAAAACGACTTCGCTACCGCCTGCGACAACGTGTCGTTTGCGTCGTAGGGATCGAGGGTGGTGAAATTGGATCCTACCGCCACTACTACATCTTTGGCGGCCCAGCCAGGTGTGGCGGCCAGCGCAGAGGCCACTCCCACAGCAACCAGCCATTTTCGAGCAACAATTTTTGTCATGTTATTCTCCTTAAACCCTGCCTGCCTGTTATAAACGCGAAAGCGCATTTTCTGGTTGCGGACGCGCAACATAATGCCCCGGACCAACTAGCTGTAGTGAAACGGGGGAAATCTCTTCACCGCGTTTGCGGATATTACTGGGGATATCATCCGACAGCAGCACGCGCTGGGGCCGGTGATGTGAGGGATCGGCGACCGGGACTGCCGCCATCAGTTTGCGGGTGTACGGATGCTGCGGATTTTCAAACACCGCGCGTCGGGTGCCGATCTCGACGATTTGCCCAAGATACATCACCGCCACCCGATGACTGATCCGCTCCACCACCGCCATATCGTGGGAAATAAACAGGTACGCAATCCCCATTTCTCGTTGGAGGTCGAGCAACAGGTTGATAATTTGCCCGCGAATTGAGACATCCAGCGCCGAGACTGACTCATCGGCAATAATCACCTTGGGATTGAGCGCCAGCGCCCGGGCAATACAGATCCGCTGACGCTGCCCACCGGAAAACTCGTGCGGATAGCGCCAGGCATGCTCAGGGAGCAATCCTACGCGTTCCAGCAGCCATGCAACCCGTTTTGCCGCCGCATCGCCTTGCAGTAGCCCATGCACCCGCAGCGGTTCTAAAATGGAATATCCCACGGTCTGACGCGGATCGAGCGAAGCATAGGGGTCCTGGAAGATAAATTGAATATCCCGACGCAGCGGCTGTAGCTTACTGGCGGCCAGGGTATCAATACGCTGTCCGTTGAAAACAATCTCCCCGCGTTGAGACTCTACCAGACGTAGCAGCGCCCGACCGGTGGTGGATTTCCCGCAGCCTGACTCCCCCACCAGCGAGAGCGTCTCTCCGGGCCACAGGTCAAAGCTAACGTTTTCCACCGCATGCACCTCGCGGGTCACCCGATTAAGAATGCCGCTGCGCAGCGGAAAACGCGTCACCAGATTACGTACCTGCAAAATAGGCTCGCCTTCAACCACAGTATCCTGTTCAGTCTGTGGTTCTACATGGCTGGGATCGTGTAATGAAATGAGTGGAAACCGGCGCGGGTACGCTTGTCCGGTCATCGCCCCAAGCTGCGGCACGGCTGCCAGCAGCGCTTTGGTGTAAGCATGCTGGGGAGCGTGAAAAATCTGCTCAACGCTGCCGGTTTCTACCGCCTCGCCCTGATACATCACCAGCACGCGATCGGCAATATCCGCTACGACGCCCATATCGTGGGTAATAAAGATCACTCCCATCGACATATCCTGCTGCAGCACTTTTATCAGTTGCAGGATCTGTGCCTGAATAGTGACATCCAGCGCGGTAGTCGGTTCATCGGCAATTAAAACCGCAGGGCGACACGATAGCGCCATGGCGATCATTACTCGCTGGCGCATGCCGCCAGAAAGCTGGTGCGGATAGCGCGATAAAATAGCCTTCGCCTCGGGGATACGCACCTGGTCGAGCATCCGTTTCGCTTCCACCATCGCCTCTTCGTGGCTGGCCCCCTGATGCAAACGGATTGACTCAGCAATCTGCTCACCTACGGTAAATACCGGATTAAGCGATGTCATGGGCTCCTGGAAGATCATGGCGATATCCGCGCCACGCACGTGACGCATCCGCGACGCGCTCTGTTCACCCAGCTCAATAACCTGTCGGTTACGGCGTCGAAGGAGCATTTCATCGCAGCTCACCTCGCCGCCTGACTGTTCAATCAAACGCATCAGCGACAAGGCTGTTACCGACTTTCCTGAACCGGATTCGCCCACTATCGCCAGCGTTTCACCACGCTTCAGGCGAAATGACAGATTACGCACCGCACTGATGCGCTGCTGCTCCTGCTCAAAGGCAATGTTCAGGTTGCTGACTGCCAGCACGTCGCTGGCGTCAAGCTCATCACTGTGTGGCAACGGTATCTCCTTTTTCCCGATAAATACCGGTGGTTGGCGTATCGCCTGCATATCCCCAGGCACGGTACATGCCTTCGCTGTTAAAGGGCAAGGCGACGTTGCCCTCGTGATCGACGGCAATTAAACCGCCGCTACCGCCGAGCGCCGGTAATTTTTCCATTACTACGCGTTCGCACGCCTCCGATAAACTCAGGCCGCCATAGTCCATCAACGCCGCAATGTCATAGGCCGCCAGCGCACGAATAAAGACCTCACCGGTTCCGGTGCAGGAAACGGCCACACTTGCGTTATTGGCATAGCAGCCAGCGCCGACCAGCGGACTGTCACCTACCCGCCCCGGTAATTTGTTGGTCATCCCGCCGGTCGATGTTGCCGCCGCCAGATTGCCAAACATATCCAGCGCGACCGCACCCACAGTACCCATTTTGTTGTTTTCATCCAGCGGGGTCGCGCTATGATCCAGCACCGTTTCACCCGCCGATTGCGCTGCCAGCAGTTGAGCGTAGCGTTCTGGAGTCGAGAAAATATCCGCCGAAACGCGCTCCATACCCTGCGCAATGGCAAAGTTTTCAGCCCCTTCACCTATCATCATGACGTGGGGGCTGTGCTCCATCACCAGGCGAGCCGCGAGAATTGGATTGCGCAGATGGCTAACCCCGGCGACGGCTCCCGCGTTTAGCGTATTACCGTCCATCACACAGGCGTCCAGTTCATGGGTTTCATCACGGGTATACACCGCGCCAATTCCGGCATTAAACAACGGACACTCTTCCAACAAACGCACGGCTTCGGTGACCACATCCAGTGCGCTACGACCGTCTTCAAGCATCCGTTGGCCGATTTCAACGATATCCGACAGCGCTTGTATATAACGCAATTCTTGCTCCTGGCTCAGTAACGCGCGGGTGATAGCCCCTGCGCCGCCGTGAATTGCAATGACTGCTTTACCCATTTTATTCGTCCATTAGGTGGCGGGTACCGGGGGGTTATAAATATCAGAATTTCGGTGACTTATTGATTCGATTTTTGAATATAGAAAGATGCAGACGTCATGTAAAGGTAAAGGCCTGCACCTCACACCCCGTCTCATCAGGTCATTCAGATGTGTTTAACGGAAAGGAGATCTCCCGACGTTGTTGATAAATTATTCAAGCCGATCGGTAATCTGTTTTTTTGCATAAAACACAAAGCGTTCTACAGACGGCATACACGCTGCCCAGTTATGTTTGGTTAACCCCAGATATTCCGCACGCGCCGCTTGCAGCAAATCAGCATGCTCAGCGGGTAATTGCGGCAGAAGCCAGGATGCGGCCTCATCTTTAGCGACAATATTACCCGTAACCACGCTATACCAGATACGTGCCAGAGCAAGGATGATATTACGCTCGTCCCCCTCTAAATCAGCCGGTTTCTGCCACATCTCAAGGATATGCCGAAATGTTTGCAATACATCGCTAAACGGAATGACGTTAAATAACGTCTCAGCCGGTTCACCGAACAGCGGTACGCTGGCGCGCCGGGCCTGGGTCAGCAGAATAGAAAGATCAGCATCCACCATTGCCGGTTCAAACACGCCAGCACGAATATCATCACGCAACCATTCGCCAAACTGCATTTCTCTCGCCGGTGGAAATCGCCACGGCACGATCTGCGAGTGCAGAACCACGGTCACTTCCAGCGCACGATATGGCCCGGAGGTGCCGGGAGGCACTGAAATGGTCAGCAAATCCTGCATCAGTTTTTTTCTTTGTCGGGCATTCATTGGTTCACGCAGGGTGACCAATAAATCAATGTCGCTTTGGGGTTTTAAGCCGCCTTCAACCGCAGAGCCATACAAATGAAGGGCAATGAGATTCCCCTCGAAAATCTGGCGGATGCACGCACTGGCTGCCTCCACCTGTCGTCGAATTGCGTCTGGAATAATATTAGACATTTAACCCCCAGGGAAAAATGAGCGGAAATATTGAGTCTATACTGCATTCTTCTTGCAGCGCTATCCCTGGCACAAAACCTTTACCAGATCTGATTCTAAGCCTGAGGTAGCATACTGCCCGCGTCCATTTTCTGACATAATGAGCAGATTCGATTTTGCCCCGCAGGAGTCTTCTCATGGAATTTACCGCCGGACTGATGCCGCTTGAAACGGCTCTCTCTCAGATGCTTTCGCGTATTACCCCGCTCACCGCCGTCGAAACGCTGCCGCTGGTTCAATGCTTTGGTCGTATTCTGGCCACCGACGTTGTCTCCCCCATTGATGTACCGGGATTCGATAACTCAGCAATGGATGGCTATGCGGTACGATTAGCCGATTTACAATCTGATCAGCTGCTTGCGGTGGCGGGTAAAGCCTTTGCCGGTCAGCCTTTCCATGGCGAGTGGCCTGCGGGAACCTGCATCCGTATTATGACCGGCGCCCCGGTGCCAGCTGGTTGTGAAGCGGTGGTGATGCAGGAGCAAACGGAACAAACTGACGACGGGGTGCGTTTTACCGCCGAAGTCCGCCGCGGGCAAAATATTCGTCTGCGCGGTGAAGATATTGCAAACGGCGCGGTGGTGTTTCCCGCCGGGACTCGCCTGACAACCGCCGAGCTTCCCGTTCTGGCTTCGCTCGGTGTTGCCGATGCTCCCGTTGTGCGCAAAGTCCGCGTGGCGCTGTTCTCCACCGGTGATGAACTGCAGTTACCAGGTCAACCGCTGGGAGACGGGCAGATTTATGACACTAACCGTCTGACCGTTCACCTGATGCTGCAACAGTTGGGCTGCGAAGTGATCAACCTGGGGATTATTCGCGACGATCCCAACGCGCTGCGTGCCGCGTTTATCGAAGCCGACAGCCAGGCCGATGTCGTCATCAGCTCCGGCGGCGTTTCAGTAGGCGAAGCGGATTACACTAAAACTATTCTGGAAGAGCTGGGAGAAATTGCCTTCTGGAAGCTGGCTATCAAACCGGGCAAACCGTTCGCGTTTGGCAAACTGAGCAACAGCTGGTTTTGCGGTCTGCCGGGTAATCCAGTGTCTGCGGCCCTCACCTTTTATCAACTGGTACAACCGCTCCTGGCGAAACTCAGCGGCAACACCGCCTGTGGACTGCCGCCTCGCCAGCGCGTGCGCACCGCCTCACGCCTGAAGAAAACACCTGGCCGTCTGGATTTTCAGCGCGGCGTATTGCAGCGTACCGCTGAAGGCGAACTGGAAGTCACCACGACCGGGCACCAGGGCTCGCATATTTTTAGCTCTTTTAGCCAGGGTAACTGTTTTATCGTGCTGGAGCGCGATCGCGGTAACGTCGAAGCCGGCGAATGGGTTGAGGTCGAGCCGTTTAACGCACTGTTTGGAGGCCTGTAATGGCAGAACTCAGCGACCAGGAGATGATGCGCTATAACCGGCAAATCATTCTGCGCGGCTTCGATTTCGAAGGTCAGGAAGCGCTCAAGGAGGCGCGGGTACTGGTCGTTGGTGTGGGGGGACTGGGATGCGCAGCAACTCAGTACCTTGCAGGCGCTGGCGTCGGGCATTTAACCTTGCTCGACTTTGACACGGTCTCCGTGTCGAACCTCCAGCGCCAGACGCTGCACAGCGATGCGACCGTTGGACAGCCAAAAGTGCTATCCGCCCGCGACGCACTGGCGCGGATTAACCCTTATATCGCCATTACGCCGGTGAATGCCCTGCTGGACGAGAGCGAGATTCACACGCTTATTACTGAACACGATTTGGTGCTGGACTGTACGGATAATGTCAGCATCCGCAATCAGTTGAATGCCGGATGCTTCGCCGCCAGGATTCCGCTGGTTTCCGGTGCGGCAATTCGCATGGAAGGACAAATTACCGTATTTACCTACCAGGAAGGAGAGCCCTGCTACCGTTGCCTGAGCCGTCTGTTCGGTGAAAACGCCCTGACCTGCGTAGAGGCCGGAGTGATGGCCCCGCTGATCGGCGTGATCGGCTCGTTACAGGCGATGGAAGCCATTAAGCTGCTGGCTAACTACGGTAAACCGGCGTCAGGAAAAATCGTCATGTACGACGCCATGACCTGCCAGTTTCGCGAAATGAAGCTGATGCGCAATCCCACCTGTGAGGTCTGCGGGAGTTAGCAGAGAAATCGTCGGCACCACACTATTGCCAGAGGGCGAGGCTAATGCCTCCAATCAGGCCTACAACAGCGCATTGTGTAGGCCGGATAAGGTGTCAGCCGCCATCCGGCAAAACAGACTTACAGAGAAGTGCGTCCAAATGCGCTCTGCCAGTCGTGCTCGAACTTCGCTACGGCAGCATCAACGGCCGGAGAGCTAATCATCTGCTGAGCGACATCCAGCGGCAGCGTGATGGACTCGCAGCCTGCCAGCAGGCAATCCAGCGCCTGACGCGGCGTTTTAAAACTGGCGGCCAGTACTTTGGCGTGCGGGGCATGCATTTTCAGTAAGGTCTGCAGATCGGTCACCGTCTGAATGCCGTCCCCCCCCTGCGCATCCACACGGTTAACATATGGCGCAACGTATTCGGCCCCCGCAAGCGCAGCTAATAGCCCTTGAGCAGCGCCGTATACCGCGGTACCCAACGTCGGGATCCCTTCTTCTTTCAGCAATTTAATGGCCGTCAGACCTTCTGCCGTGACCGGCACTTTGACCACGATATCCGCAATGATTGCCCGCAGCTTACGCGCATCGCTGACCATGCCTTCGGCGGTGGTCGCCATTACCTGAGCAAACAGGCGTCCTTGCCCTCCCATCGCTTCCTGCAGTTGCGGCAGTAACACGTCCAGTGTCTGCTTACCTGCCGCCACAATGCTTGGGTTAGTGGTCACCCCTGCCAGCGGAAAAACCCGCGCCAGAGCTTTTACCGCGTCAACGTCAGACGTATCTAAATAGAGTTCCATAACCTTTCCTCAAACGAATAATTAGCATGAATAAAAGGTAGCACGGCGAAACCTCACGGTTAGTTGACACACGTCAATATAACTTTCATTCGAAAGTAATTTAATCTTTATACGAAAGATAAGAGGCCGCTTATGATTTTCAATATCCAGCGCTATTCCACACATGATGGTCCCGGTATCCGTACTGTGGTGTTCCTTAAGGGATGCTCCCTGGGCTGTCGGTGGTGCCAGAATCCGGAAAGCCGCGCCCGCACGCAGGATCTGCTCTATGACGCGCGTTTGTGCCTCGACGGTTGCGATCTCTGTGCTCAGGCCGCACCGAAGGTGATTGAACGCGCGCTGAGTGGATTGCTGATTCAACGCGAAAAACTGACCGATGATGCGCTCACGGCGCTGACCCACTGCTGTCCAACCCAGGCGCTGACCGTCTGCGGAGAGGAAAAAAGCGTGGACGACATCATGGCGACCGTAGTGCGTGATAAACCGTTTTACGATCGCAGCGGCGGGGGTCTCACCCTGTCTGGCGGTGAACCCTTTATGCAGCCAGAACTGGCGGCAGCGCTGCTCAAAGCCAGCCACGATGCAGGTATTCATACAGCGGTTGAAACCTGTCTGCATGTCCCGTGGAAGTATATTGAACCGTCATTACCTGACGTCGACCTGTTCCTGGCCGATTTAAAACATGTCGCCGACGCGCCGTTTAAACAGTGGACCGATGGCAGCGCCTCTCGCGTACTGGAAAATCTGAAAAAACTGGCCGCCGCCGGTAAAAAAATGGTTATCCGCGTCCCCCTGATTCAGGGGTTCAACGCTGACGAAGCCGCTATTCAGGCCATTACCGACTTTGCTGCCGACGAGCTTCACGTCGATGAGATCCATTTTTTGCCCTACCACACGCTGGGCATCAACAAATACCACTTACTCAGTCAACCCTACAACGCACCGGATAAACCGCTTGATGCGCCTGCGCTGCTCGAATTTGCCCAGCAGTACGCCAGCCTTAAAGGTTTAACCGCGACCCTACGAGGATAATCGTCATGACCACTCTGAAACTGGACACACTCAGCGACCGTATCAAAGCGCATAAAACGGCCCTGATCCACATCGTGAAGCCGCCGGTTTGTACCGAGCGCGCCCAGCACTATACCGAGATGTACCAACAGCATCTGGATAAACCTATTCCGGTTCGCCGCGCGCTGGCGCTGGCCCATCATCTGGCGGAACGCACCATCTGGATCAAGCATGACGAACTGATCATTGGTAACCAGGCAAGCGAAGTGCGTGCCGCGCCAATCTTCCCGGAATACACCGTGTCGTGGATTGAAAAAGAGATCGATGACCTCGCCGACAGGCCGGGCGCGGGCTTTGCGGTAAGCGAAGAGAACAAACGCGTATTGCACGAGGTGTGTCCATGGTGGCGTGGTCAGACCGTGCAGGATCGCTGCTACGGGATGTTTACTGACGAGCAGAAAGGGCTGCTGGAAACCGGCATTATCAAAGCCGAAGGTAACATGACCTCCGGTGACGCACACCTGGCGGTAAACTTCCCGCTGCTGCTGGAAAAAGGTCTCGACGGCCTGCGCCACAAAGTTGATGAACGTCGTTCCCGCATCAATCTAACATGTCTGGAAGACCTCCATGGCGATCAGTTTCTGAAAGCGATTGATATCGTGCTGGAGGCCGTCAGTCTGCACATTGAGCGCTTTGCCACGCTGGCACGTAAAATGGCGGCCACGGAAACTCGCTCCAGTCGTCGTGATGAACTGCTGACCATGGCGGACAACTGCGATGTTATCGCCCATGAGCCGCCAAAAACGTTCTGGCAAGCGCTACAGTTGTGCTATTTCATCCAGTTGATCCTGCAAATTGAATCAAATGGTCACTCAGTGTCGTTTGGTCGCATGGATCAGTACCTCTATCCGTTCTACCGTCGTGACGTAGAACTGAACCAGAGCCTCGATCGTGAGCACGCCATTGAGCTGCTGCACAGCTGCTGGCTGAAACTGTTGGAAGTGAACAAAATCCGCTCCGGCTCCCATTCGAAAGCCTCGGCGGGTAGCCCGCTGTATCAGAACGTGACCATTGGTGGCCAAAACCTGGTTAACGGTCAGGCAATGGATCCCGTCAATCCGCTCTCCTACGCTATTCTGGAATCCTGCGGTCGCTTGCGTTCTACTCAGCCAAACCTGAGCGTGCGTTATCATGCAGGGATGAGTAATGATTTCCTGGATGCCTGTGTACAGGTGATCCGCTGCGGCTTCGGGATGCCTGCCTTTAATAACGACGAAATCGTCATACCTGAATTCATTAAGCTTGGCATTGAACCGCAGGACGCCTATGACTATGCGGCCATTGGTTGCATCGAAACCGCCGTTGGCGGCAAATGGGGCTACCGCTGTACCGGTATGAGCTTTATTAACTTTGCCCGCGTGATGCTGGCAGCGCTGGAAGGTGGTCGCGATGCCACCAGCGGTAAAGTATTTCTGCCACAGGAAAAAGCGCTCTCAGCTGGTAACTTCAACAATTTCGACGAAGTGATGGATGCCTGGGATGCGCAGATTCGCTACTACACGCGTAAATCTATCGAAATTGAGTATGTTGTCGACACCATGCTGGAAGAGAACGTACACGATATTCTGTGCTCTGCGCTGGTAGATGACTGTATTGAACGCGCGAAAAGCATTAAGCAAGGCGGCGCGAAATACGACTGGGTATCGGGTTTGCAGGTGGGTATTGCCAACCTCGGCAATAGCCTGGCTGCGGTGAAGAAACTGGTCTTTGAACAAGGCGCTATCGGTCAGCAGCAGCTGGCCGCCGCGCTGGCCGACGATTTTGACGGTCTGAGCCACGAACAATTACGCCAGCGGCTGATCAACGGCGCACCGAAATACGGCAACGATGACGATAGCGTTGATACGCTGCTGGCTCGTGCTTATCAGACCTATATCAATGAGTTGAAACAGTATCATAATCCGCGTTATGGACGTGGCCCGGTTGGCGGCAATTACTACGCGGGTACCTCGTCTATCTCCGCAAACGTACCGTTTGGCGCGGCAACGATGGCCACACCGGATGGTCGTAAGGCGCACACTCCGCTGGCAGAAGGCGCAAGCCCGGCTTCCGGAACGGACCATCTCGGCCCAACAGCGGTAATTGGCTCGGTGGGTAAACTGCCGACCGGTTCAATCCTCGGCGGCGTGTTGTTAAACCAGAAGCTGAACCCGGCCACGCTGGAGAATGAATCCGATAAGCAAAAGCTGATGATCCTGCTGCGTACCTTCTTTGAAGAGCACAAAGGCTGGCATATTCAGTACAACATCGTCTCCCGTGAAACGCTGCTGGAAGCCAAAAAGCACCCGGATCAGTATCGTGACCTGGTGGTCCGTGTAGCAGGCTATTCGGCCTTCTTCACCGCGCTGTCTCCAGATGCGCAGGACGATATCATCGCACGTACTGAACATATGCTGTAATCCCCCTTACCCGGCGGCATTTCGCTTGCCGGGTATTCTTCTTTCGAATGAAATAAATTTGTGCTTTAGCTCACATTGTTATTAAAATGTTTCTGGTCGCAGTTATGAGCCAGGAGCAAGTATGACCATCAAAGTTATCGTCACCGATATGGACGGAACTTTTCTCGACGACGCCAAAAAATACGATCATGCACGTTTTATGGCGCAGTATCAGGAACTGAAAAAACGAGATATTGAATTTGTCGTGGCCAGCGGCAATCAGTATTACCAACTGATCTCCTTTTTCCCGGAACTCAAAAATGAGATCTCTTTTGTTGCCGAGAACGGGGCGTTAGTCTTTGAACATGGCAAACAGCTGTTTCACGGTGAGCTGACCCGCCACGAATCCCGCATTGTCATTGGCGAACTGCTCAAAGATACGCATCTCAACTTTGTGGCTTGCGGCCTGCAAAGCGCCTACGTTAGCGAAAATGCCCCCGAGTCCTTTGTCGCATTGATGTCAAAACACTACCATCGCCTGAAACCCGTGAAGGATTATCAGGACATCGATGATGTGCTGTTCAAGTTCTCGCTGAATTTACCGGACCAACAAATCCCATTAGTGATCGATCACCTTCATTCTGCCCTTGACGGTATAATGAAGCCCGTCACCAGCGGCTTTGGGTTTATCGACCTGATCATTCCAGGCTTACATAAAGCCAACGGAATCAGCCGTCTGCTAAAGCGCTGGAACCTGTCACCGCAAAACGTAGTCGCCATCGGCGATAGCGGCAACGATGCAGAAATGCTGAAAATGGCTCGCTACTCTTTCGCCATGGCCAATGCGGCAGAGAGTATCAAATCGATTGCCCGCTATCAGACCGACAACAATAACCATCAGGGCGCGCTGAACGTGATTCAGGCAGTGCTGGATAACACTTCCCCTTTTAATTGCTAATCCTGCCCAACCGGGGTATCCCCTTGCCCCCGGTTTCCACGCTTTTTCATGTTTCTCACACCATCAAATTTTAAACTTGCGTTAACTAAATTTTAACTTATATTATCACCTGTAAGTTAAATAAGTTTCGAATGAAAGTTAATGCGAGGTGGATATGGCTTTTACTTTTACCAGCGACACGTTGCCCACCGATCACAAAGCGGCAATCCGGCAGATGAAAAAGCAATTGCGTGAACAGCTTGGAGATGTTCAGTTGATTTTCAATCAGTTGAGCGAGGACATTGCCAATCGCGTGGCGGAAATCAACGCCCTCAAAGCGCAAGGCTCTCCGGTATGGCCTGTGTTGTCCTATGCGGATATCAAGGCAGGTCGCGTGAGTGCTGAGCAGCGTGAAGAAATTAAGCGTCGCGGATGCGCGGTCATTAAAGGCCATTTCTCTCGCGAACAAGCCCTCGATTGGGATAGGTCAATGCTGGACTATCTGGACCGCAACCATTTTGACGACGTTTACCAAGGACCGGGCGATAATTTCTTTGGTACCCTGAGCGCATCGCGGCCTGAAATCTACCCCATCTACTGGTCCCAGGCGCAGATGCAGGCCCGTCAGAGTGAAGAAATGGCAAATGCGCAGTCATTTCTCAACCGTCTTTGGACATTTGCAGGCGAAGGTAAGCAATGGTTTAACCCGGATGTCAGCGTTATCTACCCCGACCGCATACGCCGTCGTCCACCGGGAACGACGTCCAAAGGGCTGGGAGCTCATACGGATTCCGGTGCGCTGGAACGCTGGCTTCTACCGGCATATCAGCAGGTCTTTGCTAATGTTTTCAATGGTAAGCTGGAAGATTACGACCCGTGGCAGGCCGCGCATCGCACTGAAGTAGAAGAGTACACGGTGGATAACACCACCAAATGTTCAGTATTCCGTACCTTCCAGGGCTGGACTGCACTCTCTGATATGCTGCCAGGTCAGGGGTTGTTGCACGTGGTCCCTATCCCTGAAGCAATGGCTTGGGTACTGTTACGCCCATTGCTTGACGATGTGCCGGAAGATGAACTTTGCGGCGTAGCGCCCGGCAGAGTTCTGCCGATTTCTGCGCAATGGCATCCGCTGCTGATTGAAGCGTTAACCAGCATTCCGCAACTGGACGCCGGAGACTCCGTCTGGTGGCATTGCGATGTGATCCACTCCGTCGCGCCGGTAGAAAATCAGCAGGGTTGGGGCAACGTGATGTACATCCCTGCCGCACCGATGTGCGAAAAGAATCTGGCCTACGCCCATAAAGTGAAGGCCGCGCTGGAAAAAGGCGTATCGCCGGGTGATTTCCCACGCGAGGATTATGAAACTCACTGGGAAGGACGCTTCACGCTGGATGATTTGAATATCCATGGCAAGCGTGCGCTGGGGATTATTTAATTTGTAACTTACACAAGTTTCCCTAAGTATTTCGCGTTACAGGAAGGCGGCCAGCCTGTAAATCCCCGCAAGCTTACACAAGTAAGTAACCGGGGTGTACAGGTGCAACCAACACACCTGTAACACGAAAGACGACGGGAAAATTATTCGACGCCCTTGCTACGCAGGTAATCTTCGTAGTTACCGGTGAAGTCGATTACGCGTTCCGGCGTAATTTCAATCACGCGGGTTGCCAACGAACTGACAAACTCACGGTCGTGAGAAACGAAGATCAGCGTGCCCTGGTACATTTCCAGCGCCATGTTCAGCGATTCGATAGATTCCATATCCAGGTGGTTGGTCGGTTCATCCATTACCAGGATATTCGGCTTCTGCATCATCAGCTTACCGAACAGCATGCGTCCTTTTTCACCACCGGACAGCACTTTAGCAGGTTTCTTGATATCGTCCTGGCTGAACAGCAAGCGACCAAGGAAGCTACGTACTACCTGCTCATCGTCGCCTTCCTGTTTCCACTGACTCATCCACTCGAAGACCGTCAGATCGTTTTCGAATTCGTACTCGTGATCCTGCGCGTAGTAACCAACCTGGGCGTTTTCAGACCATTTCACAGTACCGTTATCCGGCTGTAATTCGCCGACCAGCGTTTTCAGCATGGTTGATTTACCCACGCCGTTGGCACCCAGAATGGCAATTTTCTCACCGACTTCCAGCAGCAGGTTAAAGTTTTTAAACAACGGACCTTCATCAAAACCTTTCGTCAGCGCTTCCACTTCAAGCGCGTTTCGGAACAGTTTCTTATCCTGTTCGAAGCGGATGAACGGGTTCTGACGGCTGGACGCCTTCACTTCGTCAAGCTTGATCTTATCAATCTGACGCGCACGAGAAGTCGCCTGACGAGATTTAGATGCGTTGGCGCTAAAGCGGCTGACGAAGGATTGCAGATCGGCAATCTGCGCTTTCTTCTTGGCGTTATCGGCCAGCAGACGTTCACGCGCCTGAGTTGCCGCCGTCATATATTCGTCGTAGTTACCCGGATAAACACGCAGTTCGCCGTAGTCCAGATCCGCCATGTGCGTACAGACCATGTTCAGGAAGTGACGGTCGTGCGAAATGATGATCATGGTGCTGTCACGCTCGTTCAGCGTCTGCTCCAGCCAGCGGATGGTGTCGATATCCAGGTTGTTCGTTGGTTCGTCGAGCAGCAGAATGTCCGGGTTAGAGAACAGCGCCTGTGCCAGAAGCACACGCAGCTTCCAGCCGGGCGCTACTTCGCTCATCGGGCCATAATGCTGTTCTACCGGAATACCTACGCCCAGCAGCAATTCACCCGCACGCGCTTCCGCAGAGTAGCCGTCCATTTCGCCATACTGAACTTCAAGGTCAGCAACTTTATAGCCGTCTTCTTCGCTCATTTCGGCCAGGGCGTAAATGCGATCGCGCTCCTGCTTTACTTCCCACAGTTCACCGTGACCCATGATCACAGTGTCAAGCACGGTGAACTCTTCAAAGGCGAACTGATCCTGACGCAGCTTACCAATACGCTCGTTCGGATCGAGGGAAACGTTGCCCAGCGTCGGTTCGAGGTCGCCGCCGAGAATTTTCATAAAAGTGGATTTACCGCTACCGTTCGCGCCAATCAGGCCGTAACGGTTGCCGCCGCCAAATTTGACGGAAATATTTTCAAACAGCGGCTTACTGCCGAACTGCATGGTGACGTTGCTGGAAACTAACACTGGCGTATCCTGAAAGAGAAAGAAATATGTGACGAACCGCTTATTATGCCATAAGTCTGCAATAAGATCGCGCCTTGATGCTGAAGGGATAAAGTGAAAGCAAAAGGAAAAAAATGTGATTTAGTACACATCCGAATTCCTTGTTGCTCAGATTGCACATATAATGCGTGCCCAACACTACATAAATCTCAACCCACTAGCCAGCCTGGCACTGAATCTCGCATACATGAACATGAATATGAAATTAACAACGCTTTTCGCGGCGGCACTCGCAATAGTTGGTTTTTGTAACACCGCTTCTGCCGTCACGTACCCGCTGCCTACCGATGGCAGCCGTTTGATCGGCCAAAACCAGGTCATCACTATTCCTGAAGGCAACACCCAACCGCTGGAGTATTTTGCGGCGGAGTATCAGATGGGTCTGTCTAATATGCTGGAAGCCAACCCGGGCGTGGATACCTTCCTGCCGAAGGGCGGCACCGTACTGAACATACCTCAGCAATTGATCCTGCCGGATACCGTGCATGAAGGTATTGTTATTAACAGCGCTGAAATGCGTCTGTACTACTACCCGAAAGGCACCAACACCGTTATTGTTCTGCCGATCGGTATTGGCCAGTTGGGCAAAGACACGCCAATCAACTGGACCACCAAAGTAGAACGTAAAAAAGCGGGCCCAACCTGGACGCCAACGGCAAAAATGCATGCGGAATACCGCGCTGCGGGCGAACCGCTGCCAGCTGTTGTTCCGGCAGGTCCGGATAACCCGATGGGCCTGTACGCGCTGTATATCGGTCGCCTGTACGCCATCCACGGCACCAATGCTAACTTCGGCGTCGGCTTACGCGTCAGCCACGGTTGCGTGCGTCTGCGTAACGACGACATCAAATTCCTGTTTGAAAATGTGCCGGTCGGCACCCGCGTACAGTTTATCGATGAGCCGGTAAAAGCCACGACTGAACCAGACGGCAGCCGTTACATCGAGGTACACAATCCACTGTCTACCACTGAAGCACAGTTCGAAGGCGGGGAAATCGTACCGATTACGCTGAACAAGAGCATTACCAGCATCACCGGTCAGTCTGACGTCGATCAGGCCGTCGTTGAGCAGGCGGTACAGAACCGTTCAGGTATGCCGGTTCGTCTGAACTAAGCATCAAAACTGTCATTTCGCCTTATCGGGCCTACTTAACCTGTAGGCCCGATAAGCGCCAGCCCTATCGGGCACAATCCTCACATCACCTGCAATAAACCATACCCTACCAGCGCCGCCCATATCAGCATCGGCACCGAATACCAATGAAAACGCCACCAGATCCGTCGATCGTTTGCCATCCGTAAAGCAATAAGATTCGCCAGCGATCCCGGCAACAACCCAAAACCGCCCACATTGACCGCCCAGGCCAGCAGCAGCGTTGGTGGGACGTAGTTCAGCAGCAAAATCGTGCTGGGAACATTACTGATAAACTGCGACAGGCCAATGGCCGTCAACCAAAGCCCCGGCGCTGAAAGCGTGCCAATCTGGTGGGTAATCTCCTGCAAGGCCGGGAGTTGCGTCAGCAAGTGCACATCAATGAACATCGCCATAAACACCAACAGCAGCGTCCAATCCACGCTGAGGATCACGCGGCGAGCCAGCACCATGAATCCTGCCGCAACGATCGCCAGGCCCCACAGCTCTTGTTTTAACTCCAGTGCCGCCAGGAAAATGATATACAGCCCCAGACAGCTCCACACCAGGCGTGGTTGCCAGTCAGGCGCGCGCGTACCGGTATGATAATGCAAATCTTTATACGGGAAACTGAACCAGCACAGCGCCACCAATGTCAGCATCATGGCCCCCGCAAGCGGCGCCATCTGCCAGGTAAACGCGGTAAACGATAAGCCGGAGCGTCCCCACATCAGAATGTTTTGCGGATTACCTATTGGCGTGAGCAACGAACCGGCGTTTACCGCCAGCGCCTCAAAGATAATCAGGCGATTTACAGGAATGGCGCACAATTTTTTCAGGGTGATCGTCAGCGGAACAACAATAAACAGCGCAACATCGTTGGTCAGAAACGTCGACAGCAGCGCCGCCGCCAGCACCATAAATATCGCCAATTGACGTTCAGTGTTGAAGCGCCGGATCATCTTGCGCCCTAACACATCGAAGTAACCGCTTAGCTCCACGCCTTTGGTCAGTAACATCAGGCCGCTAAGCGTAATAATCGTGTGCCAGTCTATCGCCCCCGGCCACGACCGTGGTGTAAATGGCACGAACAGGCTCAGTACAACCCCGACGATGATTAACAGCTGAAAAAAGCGATCGCGCTGTAAGGCGCGTAGTAAAGGAAAACTCATTCAGAGCCTGTGCCTTTCTGTTGCGTAAACCGGCTAAAAGCCTCCAGCGTTTCCTTACTGACGTGATGCTCCATTCCCTCCGCGTCGCGACGGGCAATTTCCGGGCTGATACCTAACATCAGCAGGAAGTTCTCCACAATCTGGTGACGCTCCCGACTCTCCTGAGCCAGTCGTTCACCTTCTGCGGTTAAAAAAACGCCCCGCCAGGGGATCATTTCAATCAACCCAACTGAAGCAAGACGCTTAAGCATTTTAGCAACCGTCGGCTGGGAAACCCCAAGCCGTGCGGCCATATCGACCTGGCGCGCTTCACCCACCTCAATAATGAGATCGGAAATCAGCTCTACGTAGTCATCAATCAGCTCACGGCGATGTGCCTCCCGGACCTGACGAAATCCTTCAACGTGTTCTTCGACATTCACCAATTGCGTCACTTTTTTTGTTGTTGGCATACCTGCGCGACGACTCATTCTGCTTCCTCGTTACTGTGACGCGTTAACGGCATCTGATTAGAGAACGCTCATTGTAAACCAGAGTTGCGTGGGCACAAAAAATTAACGTTTTAGCAATAGCTATATAATATAGCCTGTGCTATATCTGTATATAATAAAGACATCCCTCAAGGACTGATGGGATCGTGAAGTCAGGAGGTTTATATGAATGAATTTAAGAGGTGTATACGCGTGTTTAGCCACTCTCCCTTTAAAGTACGGTTAATGCTGATCTCTATGCTGTGCGACATGATTAACAGCAAACCAGAGCAGGATAAACCTGCAGATAAATAATGCGGCGTCGCGGTACGCCGCTTCATTTTCCTGCCGTAACTCGGATACGGTGATCGTTTTCGTGCCAATAACCCTTCTTTTTGTCAGTTTTGCCACGCCCCTCGCAAAACAATTTCTTAGTAGTAGTTGACCTTCTCTTGCACACACTCTATCTTTTCGCAGCCCTGCATATATTGCGGCTCGCGGATGCGGACCCTATCCCCCTTCTCGCTCTCTCAGGCAGGCAATGACCCTTAGCGCCAGGGTAAGCACATGGCGTTTTTGTAACAGTGGCATATGAATTTAACCCTCAAAGATTCAATCATTGCTCGTAGCCGGGCGATTAGTCCGTGGACTGGCCTCTATTTCTTACAGTCTCTGCTGATCAACCTTGCGCTGGGCTATCCGCTTAGCCTGCTCTATAGCGTTGCTTTCACCTGTATATTGATGCTGCTGTGGCGCAGCGCGCCGCGTGCGCAGAAAGTGCTGATTGGCATTTGCTCGCTGATAGCGGCAATGTACTTCCCGTTTGGCCAGGCTTACGGTTCGCCGAACTTCAATACCTTGCTGGCGCTGCACTCAACCAATATGGAAGAGTCTACTGAAATCCTCACCATCTTCCCCTGGTACAGTTATCTGGTTGGGGTGTTTATTTTCGCCCTCGGTGTTATCGCTGTACGCCGTAAAAAAGAGGTGCAGCAGCGTAGCTGGAATAAGTTCGACAGCATTTGTTTGCTGTTCAGCGTTGTCGCGTTCTTTGTAACCCCGGTGCAAAACCTGGCCTGGGGCGGCGTGTTCAAGCTGAAAGACACCGGCTATCCGGTTTTCCGCTTTGCCAAGGACGTTATCGTTAATAACAACGAAGTGCTCGACGAACAAGAGCGTATGGCGAAGCTGGCGAGCGTGAAAGACAGCTGGACGGTAACCGCCGTGAAGCCGAAGTATCATACCTACGTGGTGGTCATCGGCGAAAGCGCCCGCCGCGATGCGTTAGGCGCTTTTGGCGGCCACTGGGATAACACCCCGTTTGCCAGTTCCGTTAACGGCTACATCTTCGCGGATTACATCGCGGCAAGCGGTTCGACACAAAAATCACTCGGCCTGACGCTAAATCGGGTGGTCGACAATAAACCCCAGTTCCAGGATAACTTTGTCACTCTGGCCAACCGCGCGGGATTCCAGACGTGGTGGTTCTCCAATCAGGGACAGATTGGTGAATACGATACGGCCATCGCCAGCATTGCGAAGCGAGCTGATGAAGTTCAGTTCCTCAAAAGCGGTGATTTCGAAGCGGATAAAAATACCCGTGACGAAGCGTTGTTGAAGATGACCGCCCAGGTGCTGGCAACCGAGCGCACTCAGCCACAGCTTATCGTGCTGCATTTAATGGGCTCGCATCCGCAGGCCTGCGACCGTACGCAGGGTAAATACGAGACTTTCGTCCAGTCGAAAGAGACATCTTGCTATCTGTACACCATGACGCAGACGGATGACCTGCTGCGCCAGCTTTACGATCAGTTACGTAACAGCGGTAACAGCTTCTCGATGGTCTATTTCTCCGATCATGGCCTCGCGTTTAAAGAGCGGGGGAAAGAGGTGCAGTACCTGGCGCATGACGATCAATTCCAGCAGAATTTCCAGGTACCATTTATGGTGCTGTCGAGCGATGATAAAGCGCACCGGGTGATTAAAGCCCGTCGCTCCGCCAATGATTTCCTCAGCTTTTTCTCGCAGTGGACGGGGATAAGCGCGAAGGAAATCACCAACAGCTATCGCTTTATTTCAGAGAAAAAGGCTGGCCCGGTGTACATCACCAACTTCAAATTGCAGAAGGTGGACTACAACCATCTGGGTACCGACATCTTTGAGACCAAATCTCGTTAATCTCTGAGTTGCGCACAAAAAAAATCCGCCCCGAGAGGCGGATTTTTTGTATCACCGAAGTGATTAGAAGCGGTAACCCACGCCAGCGATCCAGGTGCCAACGTCAACGCTACGAATACGGCTCTGCTCGTAGGAGAAGTCCAGAGCCACGTTTTCGATCGGGTTGAACTGCAGACCAGCACCGTAAGAGAAACCGTAGTCACTGGTGGTGTGGTTATCAGCCGGGGATGCTGCGTTCTGGAATTTACCGTAGCCAACACCCACTACACCGTAGATGCTTGCCCAGTCGTTCAGACGGTAAGCCGGACCAGCAGTGATGCCGTAGTACTGGGTTTTGTTGTAGTCGCCAGACGCATCGGTACGATCTTTTTCAGTGTAAGTGAAGGAACCGATAACACCCAGCGGGTTGCTGTCCTGCTCGTAGCGATACTTCAGGTTAAAACCGTTCATTTTGTTCGCTGCGCCCTGAGCATCGCTCTGAGCGTAACCACCGGTAACGGTAGAAGTCGCAGCTACAGCAGTACCTGCGGAGAAAGCCAGAACAGCGGCCAGTGCTGAAAGACATGCAATTTTTTTCATAACCACCTCAAATGTGCTTCAAGTAAATCCTAAGTTTTAAATATACCAAAAATTGATGGGAAACTCTTTGCGATTCGCGATGTCTAACGGGGTCTTTCATGTAACAGAACGTTTCAGAAACCCGCTATCTCTTTCAATTAACATCACTTTTCTAACCTAAAATGCCATTATTGCGCGCACAATATGGCACATTCATCCAGAATATTCCTAATCACACAGATTATTAATCCATCACTTTCATGCCATTGTACGGAACTGAGCAATTTTTTTTTCAACGAATACTCAACCAGCGGTGCGTATTTCCATTACACTCGCTGTTTTACTTTTCTATACATCACGTCATCCGTGTCGTAGCAAATTTGCAACGTCACGCAGATGAAGGCGTGTAATTATCATTTGACAGGAGAAAGGATGCCGGGGTCGTCACGTAAAGCGCCAGTCTGGTTGCCTATTTTGGTTTTGCTTATTGCTATGTCCTCCATTCAAAGCGGAGCATCTCTGGCAAAATCGCTATTCCCACTCGTCGGTGCGCCGGGCGTTACCGCATTGCGCCTTGCGCTGGGCACCCTCATCCTTATTGCCTTCTTTAAACCCTGGCGTTTGCGATTCGCCAAAGAACAACGCCTGCCGCTGCTGTTTTATGGTCTGTCTCTGGGCGGGATGAACTATCTCTTCTACCTGTCAATCCAGACCGTCCCGCTGGGAATTGCCGTAGCGCTGGAGTTCACCGGCCCGCTCGCGGTAGCGCTGTTTTCATCCCGACGTCCGGTGGATTTCATTTGGGTTGCACTGGCTGTACTCGGGCTTTGGTTCCTGCTGCCGTTAGGTCAGGACGTTTCTCACGTGGATTTAACCGGTGCTGCGCTGGCGCTGGGCGCTGGCGCCTGCTGGGCAATCTATATTCTTACCGGGCAGCGTGCCGGCGCGGAACATGGTCCGGCGACCGTTGCGGTAGGGTCATTAATTGCGGCGCTGATTTTTGTACCCATCGGTGCGCTCCAGGCTGGGGATGCCTTGTGGCACTGGTCCATTCTACCGTTAGGCCTGGCCATTGCGGTCCTCTCCACTGCGCTTCCCTACTCGCTGGAGATGATTGCGTTGACGCGGCTGCCAACGCGCACTTTTGGTACTCTGATGAGTATGGAACCTGCACTGGCTGCGGTTTCAGGAATGATCTTCCTCGGTGAAACGCTGACGCTTGTCCAGACGCTCGCTCTGGGCGCCATTATTGTCGCATCAATGGGTTCGACGCTCACTATTCGCAAAGAACCACAAATTAAGCAAGTTGACGTGAGTTAACTACTTAATATTCTGCATGGTTTGCATAATCATGCAGAATATTCAATTGTAAATCTGCGTGATAATTATTCTAATAAATATAATTTTCTCATCTGCATATTTCTTGAAATTTTTTACATTAACATAAAAATAACACACCCCCATTAATAACCACTATATCTATATGATTTTATTAGTTATTTCATATCCACCCCTCTCTTCGCTATTAAAGTGATAGGTTACACCAGAAAAATAAATCCAAAATTCACGCTATACTTATTCCCGTTGAAGAGCTGGGACATAATTATCAAGAGGATATGAAAATATGAGTACCGCAAAACTGGTAAAAACAAAAGCATCTGCCCTCCTTTATACCCGCAACGATGTAACAGATAGCGAAAAGAAAGCGACCGTAGAGCTGCTGAATCAGCAAGTGATCCAGTTCATCGACCTGTCTTTGATCACCAAACAGGCTCACTGGAACATGCGCGGCGCCAACTTCATTGCTGTGCATGAAATGCTCGATGGCTTCCGTACTGCCCTGACCGACCACCTCGATACCATGGCTGAGCGCGCCGTACAGTTAGGCGGTGTGGCATTGGGTACCACCCAGGTTATTAACAGCAAAACGCCTCTGAAAAGCTATCCGCTGGATATCCATAGCGTACAGGACCACTTAAAAGAGCTGGCCGATCGTTATGCCGTCGTCGCTAACAGCGTCCGTAAAGCCATTAGCGAAGCAAAAGACGAAGATACAGCAGATATCTTCACCGCCGCTTCACGCGACCTCGACAAATTCCTGTGGTTTATCGAAGCCAACATTGAATAACAGCAGACATAAGAATTACCTATATAACCCTCGCCCTGGCGGGGGTTTTGCACATCTATGGTGCATGACATTGATCGTTCGTCACTCCAAAGTAAATTATTTGTAATAATCACTTCACACAATCGTTAACGAAAGATTGTTTTATCAACAATTTTTACGCTAAATAGTCATACCGTTTGCACTGTGTCAGGTACGCACCAAATGGGTGCCCCAAAACAGTGCAGATTACCCGCTTTGCCCTACTTATTGTGCAGAGAAACGAGACACCCTCTTGTTAAAACAATGAGTTGCAAAACTGGCACGATTTTTTCATTAAGCCATATGTTCTCGCAGGGGATCGCCCCGTGGATATAAAAGGAAATCCTATGAAGTCTGTATTAAAAGTCTCACTGGCTGCACTTACCCTGGCTTTTGCGGTGTCCTCCCATGCCGCAGATAAGAAACTGGTTGTCGCAACCGACACCGCGTTTGTACCGTTCGAATTCAAACAGGGTGACAAATACGTTGGTTTTGATGTGGATCTGTGGGCTGCCGTGGCCAAAGAACTGAAACTGGATTATGAACTGAAACCAATGGATTTCAGCGGCATCATCCCGGCTCTGCAAACCAAGAATATCGACCTGGCGCTGGCGGGTATCACCATCACTGATGAGCGTAAAAAAGCGATCGACTTCTCTGACGGCTACTACAAAAGCGGTCTGTTAGTGATGGTCAAAGCGAATAATAACGACGTGAAAAGCGTGAAAGATCTGGATGGTAAAGTCGTCGCTGTGAAGAGCGGCACGGGTTCCGTTGATTACGCGAAAGCTAACATCAAAACCAAAGATCTGCGTCAGTTCCCGAATATCGATAACGCATATATGGAACTGGGCACCAACCGCGCAGACGCCGTACTGCACGACACGCCAAACATTCTTTACTTCATCAAAACCGCTGGCAACGGTCAGTTCAAAGCAGTAGGCGAATCCCTGGAAGCCCAGCAGTACGGTATCGCCTTCCCGAAAGGCAGCGATGAACTGCGTGAGAAAGTGAACGGCGCGCTGAAAACGCTGAAAGAGAACGGCACATACAACGAAATCTACAAAAAATGGTTCGGTACCGAACCTAAATAACAAGAACGTTCTGTAACGCCCGGTAGCGCCAGCGCCGCCGGGCCTGCAATTTTGAGTCATCGCGTTATGGCTCATTACTTTTCTCACCACGGTAACAGGAACGAAATATGCAGTTTGACTGGAGTGCCATCTGGCCCGCCATCCCGCTTTTGATTGAAGGCGCCAAAATGACCCTGTGGATCTCGGTCCTCGGTCTGGCAGGCGGTCTGATAATCGGGCTTGCAGCAGGGTTTGCACGTACTTTCGGCGGTTGGATAGCCAACCACGTAGCGCTGGTGTTTATCGAAGTCATTCGCGGTACGCCAATCGTTGTGCAGGTGATGTTTATTTACTTTGCCCTGCCAATGGCATTTAACGATTTACGCATTGATCCCTTTAGCGCCGCCGTTGTCACCATCATGATCAACTCCGGCGCCTATATTGCGGAAATCACCCGCGGCGCGGTGCTCTCAATCCATAAAGGATTCAGCGAAGCCGGACTGGCGCTTGGGCTTTCACGTACAGAGACTATCCGCCACGTTATTTTACCTCTCGCGCTGCGTCGTATGCTGCCACCGCTGGGCAACCAGTGGATCATCAGCATTAAAGATACCTCGCTGTTTATTGTCATTGGCGTCGCTGAACTGACCCGTCAGGGCCAGGAAATCATTGCCGGTAACTTCCGCGCACTGGAAATCTGGAGCGCCGTTGCGGTGTTCTATCTGATCATTACGCTGGTGCTGAGCTTCATTCTGCGTCGTCTGGAAAGAAGGATGAAAATCCTGTGATTGAATTTAAAAACGTTTCTAAGCACTTTGGCCCAACCCAGGTGCTGCACAATATTGACCTGAACATTCAGCAGGGCGAAGTGGTGGTAATTATCGGGCCATCCGGGTCCGGTAAATCAACCCTGCTGCGCTGCATTAACAAACTGGAAGAGATAACCTCTGGCGATCTGATCGTCGACGGTCTGAAGGTAAACGATCCAAAGGTAGACGAGCGGTTAATCCGCCAGGAAGCCGGGATGGTGTTTCAGCAGTTCTACCTGTTCCCGCATCTGACGGCGCTGGAAAACGTCATGTTCGGACCGCAGCGCGTACGCGGGGCGAATAAAGAACAGGCCGAGAAACTGGCTAAAGAGCTGCTGGCGAAAGTAGGTCTGGCCGAGCGTGCGCATCACTACCCTTCTGAACTGTCTGGCGGTCAACAGCAGCGTGTGGCGATCGCCCGTGCGCTGGCGGTGAAGCCGAAAATGATGCTGTTTGATGAGCCAACCTCAGCGCTGGACCCGGAACTGCGCCACGAAGTTCTGAAAGTTATGCAGGATCTGGCGGAGGAAGGGATGACCATGGTCATTGTGACCCACGAAATCGGCTTTGCCGAAAAAGTGGCTTCACGCCTGATTTTCATCGATAAGGGACGTATTGCCGAAGACGGTAATCCGCAGGCCCTGATTGAAAATCCGCCCAGCCAACGTTTACAGGAATTCTTGCAGCACGTTTCCTGATAGCTCTCCCTCCCTTCGCCTGAAGGGAGGTTTTTCACCAGAATCCTCTCATTTCATTTCTCCCCCGCCCTGACATCTATACTTATCCTTTTGAATTTATTTTCTCATGGGAGGAGTCATGCGCTGGATCCTGTTCATCTTTGTTTGTCTGGTGAGTCTCCCGACTCAGGCGGTGACGATACCTGGCGTCACTACGACAACGTCAACCAACGCGCAAACCGCACCGGCGAAAGAGCCGGATGTTGAACAGAAGAAAGCGGCCTACGGCGCACTGGCTGATGTGCTGGAAAATGACGCCTCGCGCCAGGAACTGATCGGTCAGTTACGCAAAGTGGCGACAGCGCCCCCTGCCGAGCCGGTGCCAACCATTGTTCCGCCCACGTTAACGGAAGAAAAAACGGTGCTGGAAAACGTCACGGATGTCACCCGCCACTACGGTGAGGCGCTCTCCAGCCGCTTTGCTCAGCTTTACCGCAATATTACCGATGCACCACACAAAACCTTTAACCCGCAAACGTTCACCAATGCCCTGACCCATTTTTTAATGCTGGCGGCGTCAGTGTTCGGTTTTTTCTGGCTGCTTCGCCTGTGCGCGCTGCCGCTGTATCGCAAAATGGGGCAATGGGCACGACGGAAAAACCGCGAACGCAGCAACTGGCTCCAGCTTCCGGCGATGATCATCGGCGCATTCATTATCGATTTGCTTCTGCTGGCGCTGACTTTGTTTGCCGGGCAGATACTGAGCGACAGAATGAACGCCGGTAGCCGCACTATCGCCTTTCAGCAAAGTCTGTTTCTCAATGCCTTTGCGCTGATTGAGTTCTTCAAAGCCATTCTACGCCTGATATTTTGCCCGACGGTGGCCGAACTGCGCCCGTTTAACATTCAGGATGCCGGTGCGCGCTACTGGAATCGCCGTTTAAGTTCATTGAGCAGCCTGATTGGATACGGACTTATCGTTGCCGTTCCCATTATCTCAAATCAGGTCAACGTGCAGGTCGGCGCGATGGCAAACGTCATCATCATGCTGTGTATCACGCTATGGGCGCTGTACCTGATTTTCAGAAACAAGAAAGAGATAACGCAGCATTTGCTGAATCTGGCGGAAAGATCGTTAGCGTTTTTCAGCCTGTTTATCCGCGCCTTTGCGCTGGTATGGCATTGGCTGGCCAGCGCCTACTTCATTGTGCTGTTTTTCTTCTCGCTGTTTGATCCGGGCAACAGCCTGAAATTCATGATGGGCGCTACGCTGCGCAGTCTGGTAATCATTGGAATTGCCGCCTTTGTTTCCGGCATGTTTTCCCGCTGGATAGCCAAGACCATTACCCTTTCGCCACACACCCAGCGCAGCTATCCGGAACTACAAAAACGGTTGAATGGCTGGCTGTCGACGGCGTTAAGCGTGGCCAGGATCCTGACGGTGTGCGTCGCGGTAATGCTGCTACTGAATGCCTGGGGATTGTTCGACTTCTGGAACTGGCTGCATTACGGCGCAGGAGAAAAAACGGTGGATATCCTGATCCGTATCGCGCTGATTTTACTCTTCTCCGCCATCGGCTGGACGATCCTTGCCAGCCTGATTGAAAATCGTCTGGCTTCCGATATTCACGGCCGCCCGCTCCCCAGCGCCCGTACCCGCACACTGCTGACGCTGTTTCGCAACGCGCTGGCGGTGATCATCAGCACGATCACCATCATGATTGTGCTATCCGAAATTGGCGTCAATATCGCGCCCTTACTGGCCGGGGCCGGGGCGCTGGGGCTGGCTATCTCTTTCGGCTCGCAAACGCTGGTAAAAGATATTATTACCGGGATCTTTATTCAGTTCGAAAATGGCATGAACACCGGCGACCTGGTGACTATCGGCCCACTCACCGGTACGGTTGAACGGATGTCCATCCGCTCTGTGGGCGTCCGTCAGGACACCGGGGCGTACCATATCATTCCCTGGTCATCGATAACGACCTTCGCCAACTTTGTGCGCGGGATTGGATCGGTCGTCGCCAATTACGACGTAGACCGCCATGAGGATGCAGATAAAGCGAATCAGGCGTTGAAAGACGCTGTGGCTGCAGTGATGGAACAGGACGATATTCGCGGGCTGATTATTGGCGAGCCCTCGTTTGCCGGGATTGTGGGGTTAACCAATACGGCCTTCACGCTACGGGTCTCATTTACCACATTACCGCTGAAACAGTGGACGGTACGTTTCGCGCTCGACAGCCAGGTGAAGAAATACTTCGATCTGGCCAACGTACGCGCGCCGGTACAGACCTATCAGGTCTTGCCTGCACCGGTGAATGGCCCTGCGTCGGCAGCAAGCGAACCGCTGCCGCCAACCGAGCCAACGCTTTAGCGTTTACGCGCCATAAAACGGCGACGCTGATCGTTATCCATAAAGGTCCAGGCAATAAAGCGACTCTGCTTTTGCCCCTGGGCCATCTCTTTCTTAACCACTTTCACCGCGCCCGCATCCGTTAACGCGTGGTACAACGGAGGCAAATTCTCACCGCGCGAAACCAGCGTGGTGAACCACATCACCTGACGGCCAAAGGCCTGGCTTTCGGCGATCATTTTCTTGATGAATGCCACTTCACCGCCTTCACACCACAGCTCCTGCTGCTGCCCGCCAAAGTTCAGCGCATCATCTTTATCCTGCCCCAGATTACGACGTTTGCGCTCGCTTCCGGCGCGGGCTGAAGCCGCAGAATCATGGAACGGCGGGTTACACAATGTGGCTTCATATTGCTCATTCTTGTGAATGATACCGTTGAAGATTGCCGTAGCATCTTTCTGGCGACGCAGACGAATAGCACGAGTTAACCCCGGATTGGCATTTACGATCGCCTGAGCGCTGTTAAACGCTTCGCTACTGGTCTCACTACCGGTGAATCGCCAGCCATATTCATGCACGCCGATCAACGGATAAATACAGTTTGCCCCAACTCCCACGTCCAGCACGCTCGCATTTGCCGGAATGGTTCCGCTGGTTTCACCTAACAGGTCGGCCAGATGGTGAATGTAGTCAGCGCGACCAGGGACCGGCGGGCACAGAAAACCGTCTGGAATATCCCAGTTTTTCACCGCATAAAAATGCGCCAGCAGTGCTTTATTGAGCGCCTTCACTGCCTGCGGATTCGCGAAATCAACACTCTGCTCGCCGCCCGGCGTGAGGGTGAGAAATTGCGTCAACTCGGGTGTAACCTGGCATAAAGTCGCAAGATCATAACGGCCATTGTGGCGGTTGCGTGGGTGTAATCCCGGTTTCTGGGGGGGCATAGCATTCTCCTTTTAACAGCGGCGTAAGATACCCGCATAACGCCACGCGGTAAACACACAGCAAGGAAATTTGCTTTTTTTATACCTATTTGATGGCTTGCTGATTGTTCAAAAAACAGACACCTCATCACCAGTTTTTTGCGGTAAATGTCATCCGCTGACGGCCTAAACTTATCAGGCACGACCTGTTGTTTCTCAGAGGATATCACCATGAAGAAATGCCTCACAATCCTTGCCGCTACCGTACTGACCGGCATGACATTTGCGTCCTTTGCTGCACAGCCCTACACCAGCCCTCAAACCGGCCAGCTACAAGCTTCCGGCACTGTTTTCGCTACCGGAGCTTCTAACCTGAGCGATCTCGAAGACAAGCTGGCAGAGAAAGCGAAAGAGCAAGGCGCAAAAGGCTTTGTCGTCAATTCTGCGGGCGGTAAAAACCAGATGTACGGCAGCGCAACTATCTATAAGTAGTCCCTCACCTTAGCCCAACTGCATTCACCCCGAATGCAGTTTGCTACCTACTGTTCACGTCGTTCACCGCTCAAATTGTAATCATCGTGTAGCAATTTTGAATCCAATGTAAATAAATGTATTTATTTTTGAATTAATGAATGCTAAAACGTCGCACTGATTAGTAATGCTTATCAAAATCATTATCAATTACACATTCACTCCCGCGAGGCCTGCAGGGTATAACATCCACAGAGATGTCCCTTCGCGCGAGTGAAACCGTCTACTCAAAAAATAATAAGTCACTCACTAACATGGATAAAAATCGCAATTTGCCTGCCAGTAGTTTTCATTCACTGACTTTTTTTGCCGGTCTGTGTATTGGCCTGTCTCCGGTAGCTCAGGCTGTCGCCGCGGGCGATCAAGATAAAAAACAAGAAGATACGTTGGTTGTTGAAGCGGCCAAACCTTCGCTATACGCCCCAACGCAGTCTGCCGACCCTAAGTTCTCCCGCCCGGTAGCGGATACAACCCGCACCATGACAGTGATTTCTGAGCAGGTGATTAAGGATCAAGGCGCAACCAATCTGACCGATGCGCTGAAAAACGTACCGGGCGTTGGCGCGTTTTTCGCCGGTGAGAACGGCAACTCCACTACCGGCGACGCGGTTTACATGCGTGGTGCGGATACCTCGAACAGTATTTATATCGACGGTATCCGTGATATTGGCAGCGTTACGCGCGACACTTTCAATACCGAACAGGTTGAAGTGATCAAAGGCCCCTCCGGCACCGACTATGGCCGTAGCGCGCCAACGGGCTCCATCAATATGATCAGCAAACAGCCGCGCACCGACTCAGGGATCGATGCCTCGGCCAGCGTCGGTAGCGCCTGGTTCCGCCGTGGTACGCTGGACATTAACCAGGTCATCGGCGAGACCACCGCTGCACGGTTAAACCTGATGGGTGAAAAAACGCATGATGCCGGTCGCGATAACGTTAAGAATGAACGTTATGGTGTGGCCCCCTCTCTCGCCTTTGGCTTAGGCACTGAGAACCGACTGTATCTGAACTATCTGCATGTCACCCAGCACAACACCCCGGATGGAGGTGTCCCGACCATCGGTCTGCCGGGATATTCCGCGCCTTCCGCGGGGACTGCTGCACTGAATCAGTCAGGAAAAGTGGATACGCATAACTTCTACGGTACCAACTCTGATTACGACGATTCGACGACCGATACCGCAACGATGCGTTTTGAACATGACCTGAACGACAGCACCACTATTCGCAACACCACCCGCTGGTCACGCATTAAGCAGGATTATCTGATGACGGCGGTGATGGGCAGCGCGACTAACATCACCCAACCCACCAGCAGCGTCGACACCTGGACCTGGTCACGCCTGGCAAATACCAAAGATGTCAGCAATAAGATCCTGACCAACCAGACCAACCTGACCTCAAAATTTTACACGGGCTCCATCGGTCACGACATCAGCACCGGCGTGGAGCTAACGCGTGAAACGCAAACCAACTATGGTGTAAACCCGATCACCCCGCCGCCGGTAAATATCTATCATCCCGACAGCAATGTGAATATCGGCGGATTGTCTCGTAACGGCGCTAATGCTAACGGGCAAACCGATACCTTCGGTGTATACGCCTTTGATACGCTACAGATTACCCGTGAGTTTGAACTAAACGGTGGTATTCGCCTCGACAATTACCGCACGGAATATGACAGCGCCACCGCTTGCGGCGCTTCTGGTCGCGGCGCGGTCGCGTGTCCGACAGGCGTGGCGAAAGGTTCTCCGGTCACCACCGTGGATACTGCCAAATCAGGCAATCTGGTGAACTGGAAAGCGGGCGCGCTGTATCACCTGACCGATAACGGTAACGTTTACATTAACTACGCCGTTTCTCAGCAACCGCCGGGCGGCAGCAACTTTGCCCTCGCTCAGGGCGGAAGCGGTAACAGTGCGAACCGTACCGATTTCAAACCGCAGAAAGCGAAAACCAGCGAGATCGGCACCAAATGGGAGGTGCTGGATAAGCGCCTGCTGTTAACTGCCGCGATTTTCCGTACGGATATTGAGAACGAAGTTGAGCAGAACGACGACGGCACATATTCCCAGTACGGGGAGAAGCGCGTTGAAGGTTACGAACTCTCGGTAGCAGGGAACATCACTCCCGCATGGCAGGTTATTGGGGGTTACACCCAGCAGCGCGCGACGATCCACAGCGGCAAAAACGTTGCTCAGGATGGTTCTTCATCTCTGCCGTATACGCCAGAACATGCGTTCACGCTGTGGAACCAGTATCAGGCTACCGATGATATCTCTGTTGGCGCGGGCGCTCGCTACGTGGGCAGTATGCATCGCGGTTCCGACGGGGCCGTGGGTACGCCATCCTACACCGAAGGTTACTGGGTCGCCGACGCGAAACTGGGTTATCGCGTGAATCGCAATCTCGATTTCCAGTTGAACGTCTATAACCTGTTCGACACCGATTATGTATCCTCCATTAATAAGAGTGGATACCGTTACCATCCGGGTGAGCCAAGAACCTTCCTGCTCACGGCAAATATGCATTTCTGATCTTTTACGTGGGGCGTAAGCCCCACTTTCAGGAGAAACACTGATGATGTATCACATTCCCGGCATTCTGTCGGCGCAGGATGTCGCCTGGTTTCGCGAACAGCTGGACGCTGCCGACTGGGTTGATGGCCGCGCAACCACGGGCGCTCAGGGCGCGCAGGTTAAAAACAACCAGCAGGTGAATACGCAAAGTGAACGTTACGGCGTTTTACAACAGGCGGTACAAAACGCGGTGAACAACAGCGCGTTATTCTTCGCCGCTGCATTACCGAAAACGCTCTCCACACCGCTGTTCAATCGCTACCAGGACAACGAGACCTACGGTTTTCACGTTGACGGCGCGGTGCGTAGTCATCCGCAAAACGGCTGGATGCGCACAGATCTTTCCGCCACCTTATTCCTGAGTAATCCCGACGATTATGAGGGAGGAGAGCTGCTGGTCAATGACACCTACGGCCAGCATGCGGTAAAACTTCCGGCAGGCGATCTGGTACTTTACCCTTCCAGCAGCCTGCACTGCGTTACGCCAGTGACCCGTGGGGTTCGGGTGGCATCCTTTATGTGGCTCCAGTCGATGATCCGGGACGATAAAAATCGCGCCATGCTTTTTGAACTGGATAAAAACATCCAGTCCCTGAAGACACGTCATGGGGAGAGTAGCGAGATCCTGTCGCTTCTCAATCTCTACCATAACCTGCTGCGCGAATGGTCTGAAATCTGATACCGCTGACGCGTGGTCGTTTTTCAGCCATCACATTCGCTATACTTATTCTGTAGACATCAGCAGGAGGTAGGTATGGCATCCGGATGGGCAAATGACGACGCTGTTAACGAACAGATCAACAATACTATTGAAGATGCTGTTGCCCGCGCCCGCGGTGAGTTACCGACGGGGGAAAGTCTGTATGAATGCGAAGAATGTGGTAATCCAATCCCTCAGGCCAGACGGGAGGCCGTGCCCGGCGTACGCTTGTGCATCACATGCCAGCAGGATAAAGATTCACATAGCGCTGCATTTTCAGGATATAATCGCAGAGGTTCGAAAGACAGCCAGCTACGTTGACTTATCTTTACCGAAAGTTTCAGCGCATACGATTTCCTTTACGAGCACGCTTTTTTGCACTCTGTGTAGCAAAATGTGCCGTTGTCGGTTTCTCTGTAAAGCGCAATGACAAGAACTGTAAATCCCTCTTTCGAATTTATTAATATTCAATAAGTTATTTGTCATTCAATTTTTTTGATTGATGTCGTCAATTCTATTCGATTTTATCTCGCATAAAAAAACGTGATACTTCTCACATCGACGAAACAACGTCTTCTTAAAGAACACTGACTAACAGAACAAACCTGCGAGAAATTAATCATGAAAAATATCAAATTTGCTGTTGCCGCCATCGCTCTGTCTACCCTGTCATTTGGCGTTTTCGCTGCCGAGCCAGTTTCCTCTACTCAGGCGCAAAACATGAACAAAATTGGTGTGGTATCTGCTGACGGCGCCACCACGCTGGACGGCCTGGAAGCAAAACTGGCTGAAAAAGCGACTGCTGCTGGCGCAACGGGTTACAGCATCACTTCCGCTATCGGCAAAGACAAAATGAGCGGCACCGCGGTTATCTATAAATAACCGAAAGATTACCTGTACGACCCAATGCTCCAACCCTCATTGACCCTGTTTGTTACCCTTTGTTTGCCCGTCCGCCACTGGACGGGCTTTTTTTTGCTTAGTGTTCCAGTCGTTGACGGAATTCCTGCAACACGGCGTCTGGCATCCCTATGTGCAACGCCGCCTCGCAAATCGCCTGCCAGCTTCCGGCATCCAGCGGAATACCTTGCTCCAGCCGTTCTTCACGAGTATTCACCTCCCACTCCCCTGGCAACAGGATCGGGGCATCTTCAGCATGGGGGGACGCTTTCACCCACTTAGCAAAGGCCGCGACCTGGTTGTCGCAGTCCGGCGCGCCAAACAGTTCCGGATTCATAATGATGGTCGTCATACAGTTAATGATGGCGTCCGCGCTGGTCTGCAGGCTCTCTTCATGTGTGGTTTTACCACCAGAAAGCGCTCCCCCCATAATTTCGCACATTGCCGCCAGCGCATAACCTTTGTGTTGGGCGAAGGTCAGCAACGACCCCAGTGGAGAGACCTGCATTACGGCAGGATCGGTTGTGGGTACCCCATTAGCATCAATCAGGCATCCCGGAGCCACCGGCTCACCCTTGTGCCATGCCACACGGGTTTTGCCAAACGCGATGGCGCTGGTTGCATAGTCCAGCAACAACGGGAACGTATTTTTACGCGGGAACACCACGCAGAAGGGGTTGGTGCCAAATCGACTATCGCGGCCATGAAACGGTGCGACCATCGGGATCCCTACCACATTCACAAAGTGCACCGAAACAAAACCCGCCGCCGCACATTGCTCCGCCCAGTAGCCAATGCGTCCAATATGGTGCGAATTATGTAATGCCACGGCAGCGATACCGTACTGGCGCGCTTTTTCGATCCCAAGCGTAATTGCCTCGTGGGCCGCCACCTGACCAAATGCGCAGTCGCCGTCAAGCGTAATCACCGCTCCCGCATCGTTGACCACTTTGGCATGGCGGTTGATCTGCAGGTGTCCCTGCGAAAATGAGCGAATATAGCTTGGGATCATGCCGATACCGTGGGAGTCGTGGCCGGCGAGGTTAGAGGCTATCAGATGATCGGCCACCAGCCGCGCCTCCAGCTCATTGCTTCCCATCTGGTGAAAAACGGCCTGGATAAAGGCGTGCAGCGTTGGCGCATGGAAGCGATGTCCACTGTTCATTGTTATCTCCTGTTGTGTCGCGTGTTGATTGTGGTTCTTATTTTTCAACAAACTATGCTGCGCCACAGCGCTCAGGAGATCAATAAACGTGCAGAAATTTCACGTTGCCGGAAGGCGTAAAGCGACGGGCCAGGCAAATGACCCGTCGAGAGAAAGAAAAATCAGAAGCTTTGCTCGACGCGGCCAAGTCCTTCAGCCAGCGTCACGGATTCACCGGTTGCTACCAGGCAGCAGGCCATCTGGATTTTCAGCGATGCCGGAACCGGCTCACTGCCCGCCAGACAACGCTCAATCCATCGCGCGCTAGTTTCCGGGTCTTTAGCCACCGGCAGCGGGACCGGCTCATCGGGCATCTCGCTCTGCCGGTCCTGTAGCACTCGCACGCCGGACGAATCTATCAGGCTTATCTGCGGGCAGCGCTGCGGGTTGGCGTATACTTCACCCTCGGTACCGTGCATCAACAGGGCACGCCCACCGATATCGCCGAAAAATTTAGCCACGCGCGATACGTATTCCGGGTGAGAAACGCTGGAAAGACGCAGCGCGGCATCTTCGGCAAACGGCGTGGCTAATTTAGCCAGCGTATGCGCACTGTTACGCACGCCCATTCGCCAGCGCATCGCCAGCTGTTTTTCCAGCGGAGGACACAGCGCACTCACCGGGATAAATACCGGCTCATGGCCATCCAGCTTTGCCTGCGCCTGCCCGGCATGCAGCGTCGGCGCAATCCCCATCAGTTCGAAAATGGTTTCAGTCAGCACGCGGGTTGGATCCTCGCTGACACCGTGCACCACCACCGGGAAGCCCAGTTTATGCAGTAAAATCGCCAGCAGCGGAGTCAAATTTGCCTGCTTGCGCGCGCCATTGTAGCTGGGAATGACAATCGGCATGGGTTTGGCCACTGGCGGAGTCAGGCGAATGGTGTGGTTCTGCATCGCTTCGTAAAAGCCCAGCATCTCCGCTTCGCCTTCGCCTTTAATACGCAGCGCAATCAGTACACCGCCCATCTCAAGATCGGGCACCTCGCCGTTCATCATATGGGTATACAGTCCGCGAGCAGTATCCTTATCCAGGTCACGCGCGTGATTTTTTCCTCGCCCAATCTCTTTGATGATTTTGCGGTAATCCATCGATAACTCCTTGCCTGTTGCTCGCATCGTTAACGCCGACGGCGACGCGTGGGTTTCGCTTTTTCTTTTGGTTTTACTATAACGTCTGGCACAGCAGGTTGCTCTATCGGAAATATGGGTAATGCGTTCAGTAAACGCTTGCCATAGCTTTTGGTCAATAAACGCTTGTCATAAATAACCACTTCTCCCCAGCAGCCGTGGCTACGAATGAGTCGCCCAACCTGCTGGATCAGATTGAACGACGCCGCGGGCAAGCTCTGCACCTCAAAGGGGTAGCGGTTCAGGCTTTTCAGCCACTCGCCCTCGGTGATCACCACCGGGCTGTCGATAGGCGGAAAAGCAATTTTGTGAATATGCACCTGGGTCAGCAAGTCGCCTTTCAAATCCAGACCTTCGGCAAAAGATTGCAGCCCAATCAGTACGCTACGCTCGCCGTTGGTCACCCGCTTGCGGTGCAGCTCCACCAGTCGATAGCGCGGCTGGTCGCCCTGTACCAGCAACAGCAGACGCAGATCGGTAACGTGCTCAAGAAAACGCTGCATTGCCCGACCGCTGGCAAAGAGTACCAGCATGCCCTGATGCTTTTTACTTTCCAGCTGTTCGCGGAAATAGGCGGCCATTTCCGCGATATGCTGCTCTTCGTTATCAATTGACGGTTCGTAGCGCATCTGTGGAATGACGATTTTGCCTTGCTCAACGTGATTAAACGGTGAATCCAGCGCGATAAACCGGTCCCCAGCTTTTTCTTTCAGCCCGCTCATCTCCTGCAAACGCGAGAAGCTGTTGAGCGAACGCAGCGTGGCGGAGGTCACGATAATATGCGGTACGCTGCGCCACAGCAGTCGTTCAAGCTGATCGCTCACACGGATCCCCACACAGTGGAACCAGACGTGGATCTGCCCGTCACGCACTTCGCGCGTCGCCCATTTACTCACCGGCGCGCCTGACGACTGCGCGAGCGAAGCCAGCCGCCACAGTTTGCTTTGCGCCTCAAACATGCCCAACGCCCGATTCATCTGTAAAATAACCCGATGCAGACGCACAATATCGTGGGTGCCGGTTTTTTCGCTGAGATCGTTGAGGAACAGTTCCGCCAGACCGCGCAGCATTTCTGTTAGCTTCGCCAGACGCTGACAAATCTCCATCACTTCCGCAGGCAGCTCGCCCATCGCGAAGCGGTGTTCCGCCTCCTGGGTCGCAGGCATGTACAGATTAAGAATGTTATTGAGCGATGAAATCAGCTCATACAGTTCCTCACAGTGACCGTTCAGACGCTCGGCATTCGCCAGCGGCGGCGTGGTTTTTGGACGAAACTGTTCCAGGCAGGTGGCTACTAATTTGCAAAACAGATCCAACTGCAGCCGATACCAGGGGGCGCTGATTTCTGCGCTCATCTCCAGCGCATCACGCGCGACGTCCGGCAAATGGTGACCTTCATCAAGGACCAGCAGCAGGTTCTTCGGCTCCGGCAAAACAGCTTCGCTTTCCATGGCCGCCATCACCAGCGCGTGGTTAGCCACCACCACTTCGGCTTCCTGAATCTCACGGCGGGCGACAAAAAAGGGGCATTCACGATAGTAGTGACAGTTACGATTCAAACAGCTGGCTTTATCAGTGCTCAGGCGCTGCCAGAGTCCGTCGTCGATAGCGATATCCGTGTGATCGCGCAGCCCGTCCCACTTGTAGCTATCGAGATCGCCTTTTAGCCTGGCGCAGCGCTTTTGTTCTTCCTGGTTGTTGGGCGTCAGGTCATCGTCGAGAAAGGCCAACAGATCCTGCTGATTGGGTTCGCTACTGGCCAGCGCCGCTAAATTACGCGGGCAGACATAACGCCCGCGACCAAACGCGGCGGTAAAACGCAGATCGGGGATAATTTTGCGCAGCAGCGGTAAATCTTTGCTGTAGATCTGATCCTGTAAAGCAACGTTGGCGGTACTGACCACCAGCGTTTTTTGTTCTTCACGCGCTATGGCAATACCGGGAATCAGGTACGACAGCGTTTTCCCCACCCCGGTCGGCGCTTCAATCGCCAGATGCCGCCCTTCTTCCCCAGTGAGCGTTTTCGCGACGTCAGCAATCATCTGCCGCTGCGGCGCACGGGGAATAAAGTCGGGGATCTGTTCCTGAAGCGCCTTATACCAGGCGGCAATTTGCGCTTTTAGCGCAGCCGTTAGTGCCATGAGAAAACCTGAAATACTGTATAAACAGCCACTATTGTGGCACTTTCTGATACGTGTCGCAAAAAGAAAAGCCCGACCTTTCGGCCGGGCTCGCAATTACTGCGCTGAAGACGGTTTGCGCGGACGGCGCGGTGGACGAGGCTTATCGCCCGCCGGTTTGCCTTCGCCGCTACGCGGTTTCGCTTTTGGCGCACCGCCATCCTGACGACGCGGCTGCTGACCACGCCCTGCTCCACCCTGACCGCGACCACCGCCGCCACGCTGCTGGCGACCATTCTGGATCGGCTCGGCTTTGATGGACGGGTCTGGCTCGTAGCCTGGCATCGCAATTCGCGGGATCTCTTTTTTCAGCAGCTTCTCGATGTCACGCAGCAGCTTGTGTTCATCAACGCACACCAGAGACAACGCTTCGCCGGTAGCGGCCGCACGACCGGTACGACCAATACGGTGCACGTAATCTTCCGGGACATTTGGCAGCTCGTAGTTCACCACGTGCGGCAGCTCTTCAATATCCAGACCGCGCGCGGCAATATCGGTCGCCACCAGCACACGAATATCACCGGATTTAAAATCAGCCAGCGCACGCGTACGCGCCCCCTGAGATTTATTACCGTGGATCGCCGCGCTGCGAATGCCGTCTTTATTCAGCTGTTCCGCCAGATGGTTCGCACCATGTTTGGTACGGGTAAACACCAGCACCTGCTGCCAGTTGCCCTGACCGATCATCTGCGACAACAGTTCACGTTTACGCTTTTTATCAACAAAATGAACGTGCTGAGTCACCTGCTCTGACGCGGTATTACGGCGCGCCACTTCGATTTCCAGCGGATTGTGCAGCAGCTTTTCGGCTAGCGACTTAATATCATCAGAGAACGTTGCTGAGAACAGCAGGTTCTGGCGTTTTGCCGGCAGTTTCGCCAGAACGCGACGGATATCATGAATAAAGCCCATATCCAGCATGCGGTCAGCTTCATCCAGTACCAGAATCTCAACCTGATCCAGTTTCACCGCATTCTGGTGTTCCAGATCGAGCAAACGACCAGGCGTGGCGATCAGCACATCCACACCGCCGCGCAGCTTCATCATCTGCGGGTTAATGCTCACGCCGCCGAAGACCACCAGCGAGCGAATATTCAGATACTTACTGTAATCACGTACGTTTTCGCCAATCTGGGCCGCCAGTTCGCGGGTTGGCGTAAGGATCAGCGCACGCACCGGACGACGGCTTTTCCCATGCGGCTGATGGGTAATCAGGTGCTGCAACAGCGGCAGGGTAAAACCTGCCGTTTTCCCCGTACCGGTCTGGGCGCTAGCCATCAGATCGCGGCCTTCCAGCACGGCAGGGATCGCCTGCTGCTGAATAGGGGTAGGTTCACGGTAACCCTGCTCGGCAACGGCACGTAAAATATCAGGGTTTAAACCAAGGGAATCAAAAGACATAACAACTCCGAACCACCCTGACCGTTACCGGTGTCGTTTTCAGGGAGATACATATAATAAAGATGACAAAAACCACAATGTCATGAAGGGGCGGAGTGTAGCAGTTTTTGTGATGTGCCGCATAAATTATCCCTGCGCTGAAAAATAACGGTCCGGACTGGACAAGGTTACACATCAGTCATAATCTTAATCAATCGATTGATTAAGATCTGAGTCGTGCTATGAATACACCCACCATGACAACCAAAGGTGAACAGGCGAAAAATCAGCTCATTGCCGCCGCGCTGGCGCAGTTTGGCGAGTATGGTCTGCACGCCACTACTCGAGATATCGCCGCGCAGGCCGGGCAAAATATTGCTGCCATCACCTACTATTTTGGCTCAAAAGAGGATTTATATCTCGCCTGCGCCCAGTGGATTGCGGATTTTATCGGCTCACAGTTTCGCCCGCACGCTGAAGAAGCCGAGCGTCTGTTTGCTCAGCCGGAACCGGATCGTGGCGCGATGCGCGAACTTATCCTCCGCGCCTGCAAAAATATGATCATGCTGTTAACCCAGGACGATACCGTTAACCTGAGCAAATTTATTTCGCGCGAACAGCTTTCCCCCACCGCGGCTTATCAACTGGTGCACGACCAGGTTATCAATCCGCTACATACTCACCTGACGCGCCTGATTGCTGCCTATACCGGCGGCGATGCCAACGATACCCAAATGATCCTGCACACCCACGCCCTACTCGGCGAGGTACTGGCCTTTCGTCTGGGGAAAGAAACCATTCTGTTGCGTACGGGCTGGTCACAATTTGATGAGGATAAAACCGCGCTGATTGACCAAACGATCACCTGTCACATCGATCTTATTCTGCAAGGTTTAACGCAAAGGAGTCTGGAGTCATGAAAAAACCTGTCGTTCTCGGGCTGGTCATCGCGGCCCTCGTTGCCGTGATTGCCGGTGGAACGTGGTGGTATCAAAGTCGGCAAGATAACGGTCTGACGCTGTACGGCAATGTTGATATCCGTAGCGTCAACCTGAGTTTTCGCGTCGGCGGCAGGCTGGCCTCGCTGGCGGTTGACGAAGGCGATGCCATTACCGCCGGTCAGGTGCTGGGCGAACTGGACCGTGCGCCGTACGAAAACGCATTAATGCAGGCAAAAGCGAATGTTGCCGCCGCGCAGGCGCAATACGATCTGATGCTGGCAGGGTATCGTGAAGAGGAGATCGCGCAAACCGCAGCGGCAGTCAAACAGGCGCAGGCAGCCTATGATTACGCGCAAAACTTTTACAATCGGCAGGTGGGATTGTGGAAAAGCCGCACTATCTCCGCCAACGATCTGGAAAACGCCCGTTCATCACGCGATCAGGCGCTGGCCTCTCTGAAATCCGCACAGGATAAACTCAGCCAATACCGCAGCGGTAATCGTGTGCAGGACATTGAGCAGGCGAAAGCCACGCTCGAACAAGCTCAGGCCGAGCTGGCCCAGGCAGAGCTTAATTTGCATGACACCACGCTGACCTCGCCGTCTGACGGCACGTTACTCACCCGTGCGGTCGAACCCGGCAGCATGTTGAACGAAGGGGGCACGGTACTGACGCTGTCACTCACGCGTCCGGTATGGGTTCGCGCCTACGTTGACGAACAAAATCTGAGCCAGGCGCAGCCAGGACGCGAAATCCTGCTTTACACCGATGGCCGTCCGGACAAACCGTATCACGGTAAAATCGGCTTCGTGTCGCCCACCGCCGAGTTTACCCCAAAAACAGTCGAGACCCCTGACCTGCGCACCGACCTGGTTTATCGCCTGCGTATTGTGGTGACCGACGCGGACGATGCGCTGCGCCAGGGAATGCCGGTAACGATAAAGTTCAGCGATGAGGCACGGCATGAATGACGCCGTCATTACGCTGAATGGACTGACGAAAAACTTTGCCGGAATGGATAAACCGGCCGTCGCCCCGCTCGACTGTACCGTTCATGCGGGCTACGTGACCGGGCTGGTCGGGCCGGATGGCGCTGGCAAAACCACGCTGATGCGAATGCTGGCAGGGCTGTTGAAACCCGACGCCGGTAGCGCAACGGTGATTGGTTTTGATCCCATCAAAGACGACAGCGCGCTGCATGCAGTACTGGGTTACATGCCGCAGAAATTTGGTCTGTATGAAGATTTGACCGTCATGGAGAACCTCAATCTCTATGCAGATTTACGTAGCGTTACCGGTGAAGCGCGAGAAAAAACCTTTGCCCGGTTACTGGAATTTACCTCGCTGGGGCCGTTTACCGGACGACTGGCCGGCAAGCTTTCCGGCGGCATGAAACAGAAGCTCGGACTTGCCTGTACGCTGGTCGGTGAACCCAGCGTGTTACTGCTGGATGAGCCTGGCGTGGGCGTCGACCCTATTTCCCGTCGCGAACTGTGGCAAATGGTTCATGAGCTGGCCGGGGACGGCATGCTGATCCTCTGGAGCACGTCGTATCTGGATGAAGCTGAACAATGCCGTGATGTGCTGCTGATGAACGAAGGTGAATTGCTGTATCAGGGCGATCCCACTCAGCTTACGCAAACCATGTCGGGTCGCAGCTTCCTGATGAGCAGTTCGCAGGAAAATAACCGCCGACTGCTGCAACGCACGTTAAAACTGCCGCAGGTTAGCGACGGGATGATTCAGGGGAAATCCGTCCGCTTAATCCTGAAAAAAGAAGCGACGGCCCAGCAGATTCAAAACGCTGACGGCATGCCGGAGATAACCATCAACGAAACCGCCCCCCGCTTCGAGGATGCCTTTATCGATTTACTCGGCGGGGCCGGAACATCGGAGTCACCGCTGGGCGCTATCCTGCATACCGTGGAAGGCACGCCAGGTGAAACGGTGATCGAAGCCAAAGCGCTGACCAAAAAATTTGGCGATTTTGCCGCTACCGACCACGTAGACTTTGCCGTGCAGCGCGGCGAGATTTTTGGTTTGTTAGGACCCAACGGCGCGGGCAAATCCACTACCTTTAAAATGATGTGCGGCCTGCTGGTCCCCACTTCGGGTAAAGCGCTGGTGCTGGACATGGACCTGAAGGTCAGCTCCGGTAAAGCGCGCCAGCATCTGGGTTATATGGCGCAGAAATTCTCCCTGTATGGCAACCTGACGGTTGAACAGAATCTGCGCTTTTTCTCCGGCGTCTACGGCCTGCGCGGTCGGGCGCAGAAGGAGAAAATCGAGCGGATGAGCGAGGCATTCGGCCTGAAGAGTATCGCCTCCCACGCCACCGACGAACTGCCGCTGGGCTTTAAACAGCGTCTGGCGCTGGCCTGTTCGCTGATGCATGAACCCGACATTCTGTTCCTCGATGAACCCACTTCCGGGGTCGATCCCCTCACCCGTCGGGAGTTCTGGTTACATATCAACAGCATGGTGGAAAAAGGCGTCACGGTGATGGTGACCACCCACTTTATGGATGAGGCAGAATACTGCGATCGCATCGGGCTGGTGTATCGCGGCAAACTGATTGCCAGCGGTACGCCGGACGACCTGAAAGCTCAGGCTGCTGACAGTGAGACGCCAGACCCGACCATGGAACAGGCCTTTATCACGCTAATCAATGACTGGGATAAGGAGCATACGCATGAGTAACTCCGTTCTCTCCTGGCGTCGCGTACGCGCGCTGTGTGTGAAAGAGACGCGCCAGATCGTCCGCGATCCCAGCAGTTGGCTGATTGCGGTGGTAATCCCGCTGCTGCTGCTGTTTATCTTCGGCTACGGGATCAACCTCGACTCCAGCAAGCTGCGGGTAGGGATTTTGCTCGAACAGCAAAGCGAAGAGGCGCTGGATTTTACCCATACCATGACCGGTTCACCGTATATTGACGCCACCATCAGCGATAACCGTCAGGAATTGATTGAGAAAATGCAGGCCGGGCGCATTCGCGGGCTGGTGGTGATCCCGGTGGATTTCGCCCAGCAGATGGCGCGCCCCAACGACGTGGCGCCGATCCAGGTGATCACCGACGGCAGTGAACCGAATACCGCTAACTTTGTGCAGGGTTATGTCGAAGGCATCTGGCAGATTTGGCAACAACAGCGGGCGGAAGATCGCGGAGAATCATTTGAACCTTTGATCGACGTGCAGACCCGCTACTGGTTTAACCCGGCGGCCATCAGCCAACATTTTATTATTCCCGGGGCAGTAACCATCATCATGACGGTTATTGGCGCTATCCTCACCTCATTAGTGGTGGCGCGCGAATGGGAACGCGGAACCATGGAAGCGCTGTTGTCTACCGAAGTCACCCGCGTCGAACTGCTGCTGTGTAAACTGATCCCCTATTACTTTCTGGGCATGCTGGCGATGCTGCTGTGTATGCTGGTGTCGGTGTTTATTCTCGGCGTGCCCTATCGCGGTTCGTTGCTGATCCTGTTTTTCATTACCAGTCTGTTTCTGCTCAGCACGCTCGGCATGGGGTTGCTTATCTCCACCATCACCCGCAATCAGTTTAACGCCGCGCAGGTCGCGCTAAACGCCGCCTTCCTGCCTTCGATTATGCTGTCGGGTTTTATCTTTCAGATAGACAGCATGCCGGCGATTATCCGGGCAGTAACCTATATTATTCCGGCTCGTTATTTCGTCAGCACCCTACAAAGCCTGTTTCTGGCGGGAAATATTCCGGTGGTGCTGATTATCAACGTGCTGTTTTTAATCGCTTCGGCGGTGATGTTTATTGGCCTGACGTGGCTTAAAACCAAACGTCGGCTGGATTAAGGGGACGGGCATGTTTCATCGCTTATGGACATTAATTCGTAAAGAGCTGCAATCGCTGTTACGTGAACCGCAGACGCGAGCCATTCTGATTTTACCGGTGCTGATTCAGGTTATTCTGTTCCCGTTCGCGGCCACGCTGGAAGTCACCAACGCCACTATCGCTATCTATAACGAAGACAACGGTAAACATTCGGTGGAACTAACCCAGCGCTTCGCTCGCGCCAGCGCCTTTACGCACGTTCTGCTGCTGAAAAGCCCGCAGGAGATCCAGCCCACCATCGACACGCAAAAAGCCCTGTTGCTGGTGCGCTTCCCGGCCAACTTTTCGCGTAATCTGGATACCTTCCAGCAGGCTCCCATGCAGATTATTCTCGACGGGCGTAACTCTAACAGTGCGCAAATTGCCGCGAATTATCTGCAGCAGATCGTTAAGGAGTATCAGCAGGAGCTGATGGACGGCAAGCCGAAACCGAACAACAGCGAGCTGGTGGTGCGTAACTGGTATAACCCGAATCTGGATTACAAATGGTTTGTGGTTCCGTCGCTGATCGCCATGATCACCACCATCGGCGTCATGATCGTCACTTCGCTCTCGGTTGCCCGCGAGCGCGAGCAAGGCACGCTGGATCAGCTGCTGGTCTCCCCGCTTACCACCTGGCAGATATTCATCGGTAAAGCGGTGCCCGCGTTAATTGTAGCAACGTTTCAGGCCACCATTGTGCTGGCGATCGGCATCTGGGCTTATCACATCCCCTTTGCCGGTTCACTGGGGCTGTTCTATTTCACGATGGTGATTTACGGGCTGTCGCTGGTCGGCTTTGGTCTGCTGATTTCATCACTGTGTGCCACCCAGCAGCAGGCGTTTATCGGCGTGTTTGTGTTTATGATGCCGGCGATTTTACTTTCAGGCTACGTCTCGCCGGTCGAAAATATGCCGGTCTGGCTACAGAATCTGACGTGGATAAACCCAATCCGCCATTTTACGGACATCACGAAACAGATTTACCTGAAGGATGCGAGTCTGCAGATTGTGTGGGGAAGTTTGTGGCCGCTGTTGGTAATAGCGGCCACGACCGGCTCAGCGGCGTATGCGATGTTTAGACGCAAGGTGATGTAGCTTTTTGTCTTTCGCCAACAGCGAGACCACGGCGGGTCCGGCAAGGATCACCAGCCCCGCCAGGGCCAGCAAGACGTTGTTTTGCAGCACGCGCGACAGCAACCACAGTACGATCATCGCGGCACCGAAATACCACGTGGTAGTCAGTTCTTCCAGCACATCTGCTACGTCGCGCCAGCGCTGTTCATGGTGACGTTGCAAGGCCAGCATTAATAAAACTGTTACGCCGTAAACGACGCATAATCCCAGGCCGACGCGCACCAGCGTACCGCTCATCCAGCCCATTACCAGCAACGCCACTACCAGTAAATGCAACACAATCTGCCAGCAACTTAGACCCGTTGCGACACGAACACGTTGTTGCCACCTCATGGCTTTTCTCCTGAAGGATTTTCAACTAATTATTCAGAGTACCGGACTTTACGGAAAATTCCGCAACACCGCATCTTTTTGTGACGACGACTACACTATTTTATTTAGGAAGTGACGCCAACGGGAGGCTCATGAGCGGATCGGGAGTTCAATTTTCATTCAATGTGCTCACCATTAATACTCACAAAGGGTTCACCGCCTTCAACCGGCGTTTTATTTTGCCTGAGCTACGGGAGGCTGTCAGAACGGTCGGTGCAGACATTGTGTGCCTGCAGGAAGTTATGGGCGCGCACGATGCTCACTCGCTGCAGATTGAGAACTGGCCGGATACCACCCACTACGAATTTCTGGCGGACACCATGTGGAGCGACTTCGCCTACGGGCGTAACGCCGTGTACCCGCAAGGGCATCACGGTAACGCGGTGCTGTCGCGTTATCCCATTGAACATTATGAAAATCGCGATGTGTCCGTCGGCGCGAGTGAAAAGCGCGGGGTCCTCTACTGCCGCATCGTGCCGCCAATGCTCTCGCACCCAATTCATGTCATGTGCGTGCATCTCGGTTTGCGTGAAGCACACCGTCAGGCCCAGCTTGCTATGCTGGCTGACTGGGTCAATGCCCTGCCCGACGCGGAGCCTGTGGTGATCGCCGGAGATTTTAACGACTGGCGGCAAACGGCCAATCACCCGTTGAAAGCCAGGGCCGGCCTTGACGAGATTTTTACCCGCGCCCACGGTCGCCCGGCGCGGACGTTTCCGGTGCAGTTTCCCCTGCTGCGTCTGGACAGGATCTATGTGAAAAACGCGAATGCCAGTACCCCAACGACGCTGGCGCTGCGTCACTGGCGACATTTGTCCGATCATGCCCCCCTGAGTGCGGAGATTCATTTATGAAAAATGGCTGGCGTGAAGGCAATCAAATTCAACTGCTGGAAAACGGCGATCAATACTATCCCGCCGTCTTTGACGCCATTGAACAGGCACAGCAAAAAATTATCCTTGAGACCTTTATCTGGTTTGAAGATGCGGTCGGAAAACAGCTGCATGCCGCCTTGCTCGGAGCCGCCCAGCGCGGAATCAAAGCAGAGGTGCTGCTGGACGGTTACGGTTCGCCGGATCTTAGCGACAGTTTTGTCGAAGAGCTGACCGTAGCTGGCGTTGTTTTCCGCTACTACGATCCGCGCCCGCGTCTGTTCGGTATGCGCACCAATCTCTTTCGCCGTATGCATCGCAAAATTGTGGTCATTGATGATCGTATTGCCTTTGTCGGCGGTATTAATTATTCCGCTGAACACATGTCTGATTACGGTCCCGAGGCCAAGCAGGATTATGCCGTTCGCGTGGAAGGTCCTGTCGTGGCCGACATCCTGAAATTCGTGCTGGAGAACTTACCGGGACAGAGCGCCGTACGACGCTGGTGGCGACGTCATCACCGGGCAATTGAGAATCATCGGCCTGGCGAAGCGCAGGCGCTGTTTGTCTGGCGCGATAACGAAGAGCATCGCGATGATATTGAACGCCACTATTTGAAAATGCTGACCCAGGCCCGGCGGGAAGTGATCATTGCCAATGCCTATTTCTTTCCGGGTTATCGCCTGCTGCATGCCCTACGAAAAGCTGCGCGACGCGGCGTTCGGGTAAAACTCATCGTCCAGGGTGAACCGGATATGCCGATTGTGAAAGTGGGTGCCCGCCTGCTGTATAACTATCTGGTTAAAGGCGGCGTCCATGTCTATGAATACCGGCGTAAGCCCCTGCATGGTAAAGTCGCGCTGATGGACGATCATTGGGCGACGGTAGGTTCCAGCAATCTCGACCCGCTTAGTCTGTCGCTCAATCTGGAGGCGAATCTTATTATTCATGACCGCACGTTTAACCAGACCCTGCGTGACAACCTGAACCCCATTATTGCGCAGGACTGCAAGCGAGTTGATGAATCAATGCTGCCAAAACGCACCTGGTGGAACCTGACCAAAAGCGTGCTGGCCTTCCACTTTTTACGCCACTTCCCGGCGCTGGTCGGCTGGCTACCGGCGCATACCCCGCATCTGGCCGAGGTAGAACCACCCGCACAGCCAACTCTGGAAACCCAGGATCGTATTCCAACTGAGGATGCAGGAGGGGAAACCTGATGCCAAAAAACCACCGACGCTGGCGCTTAGCGAAAAAGATCCTCACATGGCTATTTTTTATTGCGGTCATCTTATTGCTGGTCGTTTATGCCAGTAAGGTCAACTGGCAGGAAGTGTGGACGGTAATTCGCGATTACAATCGGATCGCCCTGCTCAGCGCCGTAGGGCTGGTGATCGTCAGTTATTTACTTTACGGCTGCTATGACTTGCTCGGGCGCTACTACTGCGGGCACAAGCTGGCAAAACGCCAGGTCATGCTGGTGTCGTTTATCTGTTACGCCTTCAACCTGACGTTAAGCACATGGGTGGGCGGTATTGGGATGCGTTATCGTCTCTACTCGCGTCTCGGGTTACCGGGGAGCACAATTACGCGAATTTTTTCACTGAGCATTACCACCAACTGGCTGGGCTATATTCTGCTGGGCGGTTTTATTTTCACCTTCGGCGTCGTTGAACTGCCCGCGCACTGGTATATCGATGAAGGTACGCTACGCCTCTTAGGCATTGCGCTGCTGCTGATGATTGTTGTTTATCTGTGGTTTTGCGCTTTCGCTAAACATCGCCACATCACCATCAAGGGCCAAAAACTGGTGCTGCCCTCCTGGAAATTTGCCCTCGCGCAAATGGCGATATCCGGTACTAACTGGATGGTAATGGGGGCGATTATCTGGCTGTTGCTGGGTCAGAATATCAACTATTTCTTCGTGCTGGGCGTGCTGCTGGTGAGCAGTATTGCCGGTGTTATCGTGCATATTCCGGCGGGGATTGGTGTGCTGGAGGCGGTCTTTATGGCGCTGCTGGCAGGAGAGAATACCTCTCAGGGGACAATCATTGCCGCCCTGCTCGCGTATCGCGTGCTGTACTATTTTATTCCGCTGCTGCTGGCGCTGATGTGCTATTTGCTGCTGGAGAGTCGGGCGAAAAAGTTGCGGGTAAAAAACGAGAAGGCGATGGCGAAATGATTCACCGGATGGCGGCTTACGCCATCCGGCAACAGAGAATTAACGACGATTGCCGAAGATACGCAGCAGCATCAGGAACAGGTTGATGAAGTCCAGATACAGCGTTAAGGCCCCAAGAATTGCGTATTTACGCAGATTTGAGCTGTCACGCAGGTCGATCTGCTCACCGATATTTTTCAGCTTCTGCGTGTCATAAGCGGTCAGGCCGACAAACACAATCACCCCAATATAGGTCACCGCCCACATCAGCGCTTCGCTCTTCAGCCAGAAGTTAACCAGCGAGGCCAGCACAATACCGATCAGCGCCATAAACAGCATATTGCCGAAACCACTGAGATCGCGTTTGGTGGTGTAGCCGTACAAACTCATGATCCCGAACATCCCGCCGGTGACCACGAAGGTGCTGGCGATAGACGAGTAGGTATAGACGATAAAAATGCTTGATAGCGTCAGCCCGGTTAATGCCGAATAGAGCATAAACAGCGTGGTCGCCATTCCCGCGCTGAGCCTTTGCACCATGCCGGACAGGACGAACACCAGCGCTAGCTGGGCAATGATCAGTCCAAAGAAGGTGATTTTGCTGGAGAAGACAAACATCATCACCGCGGGCGTATTTGCTGCATACCAGGCGATAAACGCCGTCAGCAACAATCCGCAGGTCATCCAGCCGTACACCTGCGCCATATACGTTTGCAGGCCGGAACGGGCCTGTACAATAGAATCGGATCGTGGGAATCGGTCCATGACAATCTCCTGAATCAGTATGAGCCTACACCAATTGTACTCTACCAGCGTTTTGCTGCTAGCTTATCGCTGTCGCGGGCATCAACCCAGCGCTCACCTTCTGGCGTGGCCTCGCGCTTCCAGAACGGTGCGCGGGTTTTCAGATAATCCATAATGAACTGCCCGGCATCAAACGCGCTGCTGCGATGCGCACTGGTCACGCCAACAAAAACGATTTCGTCACCCGGCCACAGTTCGCCAATGCGATGAATGACCGTTACTCGTCCCAGCGGCCAGCGCGCACGCGCTTCGTCGACAATCTCCGCCAGCGCTTTTTCGGTCATTCCCGGATAGTGTTCCAGCGTTAACGCCTGCACGCTATCGCCGAGATTGTGATTGCGGACTTTACCGGTGAAAGTGACCACCGCGCCATCTTCATCGCGTTCGGCCAGCCAGGGATACTCATCCCCGACGCTGAACGGCGCATGACCAACAACAATTCGCGTTTCAGCCATCTTAGCCTCCGGTTACCGGTGGGAAGAAAGCCACTTCGTCACCCGCATTAAGGGGATGGTCAAAACTGACTAGCGTCTGATTTACCGCTGCCAGCAGCTTGCCGTCTTCCAGCGCCAACGCCCAGCGATCGCTTTTTGCCGCAAGACTCCGGCGCAGCGCTTCTACCGTTGCAAACTCAGCGGCGACTTCTATCGCATCCGTGTTCACCAATTCCCGTACCTGAGCAAAGAAAAGAACCTTAATCATGCGCATCCACCTTAAAATCTCCCGATTTGCCGCCGCTTTTAGCCAGCAAACGCACCGGACCAATTACCATATCCTTTTGCACCGCTTTGCACATATCGTAGATGGTCAACGCTGCCACGGAGGCCGCCGTTAACGCTTCCATTTCGACGCCGGTTTTCCCGGTCAGGCGACACAGCGTTTCAATGCGTACGCGGTTGTGTTCCGGCTCGGCGTGCAGATTAACTTCAACCTTGCTCAACATCAGCGGATGGCACAGCGGGATAAGATCCCAGGTCCGTTTGGCGGCCTGAATACCGGCAATACGCGCCGTGGCGAAAACGTCGCCCTTATGGTGGCTGCCGTCGATAATCATCGCCAGCGTTTCGCTACGCATGGTCACGAATGCTTCTGCACGCGCCTCGCGTACGGTTTCCGCTTTGGCGGAGACATCCACCATATGCGCTTCGCCAGCGGCGTTAATATGAGTCAGTTGCGACATACTTATTTCTTCAAATGTGGGTGGAAATTACACGGACGCGTACGGGCATCGAGCTGCGGCGCAATGATATTTTCCCATGCGGTACGACACGCTTTAGTCGACCCCGGCATGGCGAAAATCAGCGTTTTGTTGGCCACTCCGGCAATCGCCCGGGATTGCAGCGTCGCGGTGCCAATCTCTTCAAACGACAGCATACGGAATACTTCACCAAACCCTTCGACTTCTCTGTCGAACAGCGGTTGCAGCGCTTCTGGCGCCTGGTCCCCTTCGGTTAAGCCCGTGCCGCCTGTAATGAGCACAACCTGCACATCCTCACTGGCAATCCAGGCAGAAACCTGGGCGCGAATGGCGTAGCGGTTCTCTTTGACAATCGCCTTGTCGACAATCTGATGACCCGCCTCTTGCGCCGAGTCACGCAGATAATGGCCGGAGGTGTCATCTTCTTCGCCGCGACGGTTGGAAACAGTAAGAATAGCAATGCGTGTCGGGATAAATTCAGCGCTTACCTGACTCATGAAAAACTCCTTTTAGCGATCAGCCGCCAATGTAAGATAAGTTTTGCGTAATACCGGTATTGTTCTGATGCAGGAAATGAGTCTGCTTTTTCTCCAGCAGCGCGGCTGAAATGCGTTCTTCCAGCGCCGACTGCTGAGCGTCATCTTCCAGCAAATCACGCAGGCTTACACCGCCTTCACCAAATAAACACAGATGCAGCTTGCCGACAGAGGAAACGCGCAGACGGTTGCAGGTGGCGCAGAAGTCTTTCTCATAAGGCATGATCAGACCAATTTCACCAGCATAGTCAGGATGACAGAAAACCTGAGCCGGGCCGTCGCTGCGCTGTCGGATCTGGTGGATCCAGCCGCGACGCAGCAGCTCATCGCGCAGGACCTGGCCTGAGATATGGTGTTTACGGAAGAGAGAGCTGCCCTCGCCCGTTTCCATCAGTTCAATAAAGCGTAGTTGGATAGGACGGGGCTGAACCCACGCCAGGAAGGTGTCCAGTTGATGATGGTTTACGTCGCGCATCAGCACGGTATTGACTTTCACTTTTTCAAAACCCGCATCGAAGGCGGCGTCAATGCCTGCCATCACCTGCTGAAATTTGTCCTGCCCGGTAATGGCGTGAAACTGACGGGCATCGAGGCTGTCGACGCTGACGTTAAGTGCGGTCAGTCCGGCATCGCGCCAGGCAGCGGCATCACGCGCCAGACGATAACCATTAGTGGTCACCGCAATCTGACGGATGGCGTGGTTTTCGCGCACGGCGGCGATAATGTCGGTAAAGTCGCGACGCAATGAAGGTTCGCCCCCTGTCAGACGCACTTTTTCCGTTCCCAGACTGGCGAACGCGCGCGTGACGCGGCGAATTTCATCAACGGTCAAAAAGCCGTTATTGGTGACACCGCCGGGCTTATAGCCATCCGGCAGGCAGTAGGTGCAACGAAAGTTACACACATCGGTAATCGACAAACGTAAGTAGTAAAACTTACGTGCGAAAGCATCGGTAAGTTGAGAGCCCATGTACACCTTTCCAAATACGGGAGACGTAGTCATTTCTTCCTACGCCCTGGTGACAAACTTATTCAAGTATTGTCACGGCCAAAGCACCGTATCATTTGACCCAGGTGCAGAGGCTAGAGTGTTTATTCTCGTCATACTTCAAATTGCAGAAGCGTGGGCTTTGTTCGTTCCCCCCCAGTCACGTACTTATGTCCGCTTACGGAGGATTTTCTCCCTCACTGCCTTCCTGCAACTCAAATTATTCAGAGTACATTGTGGTTATGCCGATACTAGCGTGTAAATGACGCTTTTGCCATGTACACTTTCGCTGTATAAACATATACATAACGACATGATCGTGCAATTTCGCTACAGAATAAGCAAAAACCACAGTTTTGCATTGATATACATCATCTTGCCGGCAGGTGCATCTCGTCAGAAAGGAGTAGATCGCAGAAAAAAATTACGCCATATTCCGCCTGTATAATTGCTGAAAACACACTATTTACGTTACTGTAGCGCCGATTAATTCATATCAGGAAAATATATGCGCACTCGCACGCTGGCAGATCTGGACCGCGTTGTCGCTCTCGGCGGAGGGCATGGATTGGGACGCGTTCTCTCCTCTCTTTCCCCTTTAGGTTCACGCCTGACGGGGATCGTCACCACGACCGATAATGGCGGGTCGACAGGTCGTATTCGTCGCTCTGAAGGAGGCATTGCCTGGGGAGACATGCGTAACTGTCTGAACCAGTTAATTACTCAACCCAGCGTTGCATCCGCCATGTTTGAGTATCGTTTTGGCGGTAATGGTGAGCTTTCCGGGCATAACCTCGGAAATCTGATGTTAAAGGCGCTCGATCACCTCAGCGTGCGGCCTCTGGAAGCCATCAATTTAATTCGTAGTCTGCTGAAAGTTGACGCGCATTTAATTCCGATGTCGGAGCTGCCGGTGGATCTGATGGCTATCGACGATCAGGGACATGAAGTCTATGGCGAAGTGAATATCGATCAGCTCACCATCCCGCCTCAGGAACTGATGCTGTCGCCAAAAGTCCCCACCACGCGGGAGGCAGTTGAAGCTATCGCCGAAGCGGATTTGATTTTGATCGGACCCGGCAGTTTTTACACCAGCCTGATGCCGCTCCTGCTGCTCGACGAATTGGCGCAGGCATTACGTCGCACACCTGCCCCGATGGTCTACATCGGCAATCTGGGTCGTGAATTAAGCCTGCCAGCAGCCAGCCTGACGCTTAACGATAAGCTGGCAATAATTGAACAGTACGTTGGCAGGAAAGTGATTGATGCGGTGGTCGTGGGCCCGAAAGTAGATGTATCCACCGTTACCGACCGCGTTGTTATTCAGGAAGTGCTGGAAGCCAGCGACATTCCCTACCGCCATGACCGCCAGCTATTGCATTACGCGCTGGAGAAAGCGGTACAGGCGCTGGGGTAAGTGGAATTACCTGATGGGCTGCGCTTATCAGGCCTACAAACGCGATCTACTCCCACAGGCCGGATGAGGGGGTTCCCCCGCCTCCGGCACAATCTTACGATGCCGCGATAAACAACTCGCGCAGCTGATGCAACTGGTCGCGGATCGTCGCAGCCTCTTCAAATTCAAGATTCTGCGCATGCTGCATCATCTGCCCTTCCAGCTCATGAATCTTCTGCTGCAGCGCTTTTGGCGTCATATCCAGTTCGACAATTTCAGACTTCGCGCCTGCGCGTGACTTCCCTTTGCCTTTCGCCTTAGTCTTCGCAATATTCTGACCCAGCGCCAGAATATCGACCACTTTCTTGTTCAGCCCCTGCGGCGTAATACCGTGTTCTTCGTTGTAGAGCTGCTGTTTCTCACGACGGCGTTCAGTTTCACCTATCGCCTTAGCCATTGAGGCGGTAATTTTGTCGCCGTAGAGAATAGCCTTCCCGTTGATATTACGCGCCGCACGGCCGATGGTCTGAATAAGCGAACGTTCAGAACGCAGGAACCCTTCTTTGTCTGCGTCCAGAATCGCCACCAGTGAGACCTCAGGCATGTCCAGACCCTCACGTAACAGGTTGATACCCACCAGCACGTCAAACTCGCCCAGACGCAGGTCACGAATGATTTCCATACGTTCCACGGTATCGATGTCTGAGTGCAGATAGCGCACCCGCTCACCGTGCTCTTCGAGGTATTCGGTGAGATCCTCTGCCATCCGTTTCGTGAGCGTAGTGACCAGCACACGTTCGTTAATCGCCGCACGGATGCGGATCTCAGACAGCAGATCGTCAACCTGCGTCGCCACCGGGCGTACCTCAATGATCGGATCCAGCAGGCCGGTCGGTCGTACTACCTGATCGACGACGTCATCACCGGATTTCTCCAGCTCATAGTTGCCCGGCGTCGCTGAGACGTAGATGGTCTGCGGGGCCAGCGCTTCAAACTCTTCAAATTTAAGCGGACGGTTATCCAGCGCCGACGGCAGACGGAATCCGTATTCGACCAGAGTCTCTTTACGCGCCCGGTCACCACGATACATACCGCCAATTTGCGGGATAGTGACGTGGGATTCATCCACCACCAGCAGGCCGTCGGCAGGCAGGTAATCAAACAACGTCGGCGGCGGCTCGCCGGGGCCACGCCCGGACAGATAGCGGGAGTAGTTTTCAATCCCCGAGCAGTAACCCAGCTCATTCATCATTTCCAGATCGAACTGCGTACGCTGACTTAGCCGCTGTTCTTCCAGCAGTTTGTTATTTGCCAGCAGGACCTTGCGCCGCTCTGCCAGCTCAACTTTGATTTCTTCCATCGCCTGCACGATACGTTCGCGCGGCGTCACGTAGTGCGTTTTAGGATAGATGGTGTAGCGCGAAATCGTGGATTCAACCTGCCCGGTAAGCGGGTCAAACAGCGATAAACGTTCGATCTCTTCATCAAACAGTTCCACGCGCAGCGCGATATCGTCGGATTCAGCCGGGAAAATGTCGATCACTTCACCACGCACGCGGAAGGTTCCGCGCTGAAATGCCTGATCGTTGCGGGTATATTGCAGTTCCGCCAGGCGGCGCAGGATCGCACGCTGGTCGATAATCATCCCCACCGTCAGGTGCAGCATCATTTTCAGATACAGATCCGGATCGCCCAAACCATAGATAGCGGAAACTGACGCGACGACAACGACATCCCGACGTTCCAGCAGCGCTTTGGTCGCCGACAGACGCATCTGCTCAATATGTTCGTTAACCGAGGCATCCTTCTCGATGAAGGTGTCAGAACTTGGAACGTAGGCTTCCGGTTGATAATAGTCGTAGTAGGAGACGAAATACTCCACCGCGTTATCCGGGAAGAACTCTTTCATCTCACCGTACAGCTGCGCGGCCAGCGTCTTATTGGGAGCCAGCACCATGGTAGGCCGCTGCAAGTCCGCAATTACGTTAGCGATGGTGAATGTCTTCCCCGAGCCCGTCACCCCCAGCAGCGTCTGATGCGCCAGACCATCCTCCAGCCCTTCTTCCAGACGGCGAATAGCCTCAGGCTGATCGCCAGAGGGTTTAAAAGCGGAATTTAGTTTGAACGGTTTACTCATGAGCAGCTACCTGAAGCAATGGGCGGGCAGGTGTGTAATTTTACTCGCAGTCGTATATTTTGCCAGTAAAATATACTGGATGAAAAAACAGTAACGCACCAGAATATTTCTGATACGCCATCAGAATGACCGTGACCGCAGGCTAAAATTTGGCCTCAGACAAGATAAAACACCAGCAAAAACGTGTTATCCCCAAAGCAATGACTTTTTTAACATTTGTCAAGCTGCCCGATGAAAGTTTTGTGGCAACGCATGACACTTCTGCGACAGCCATTGATTTTATCTAACATTCTGTAATTTAATGACTATTATCCCGAGCCGTCTTTCGCATCAATTTAGTCGCAGGCCGCGTCTTCTCTCGCTTACATTGTGTTTTCTAACTCTAATACACAAGGTTATCCACAGGAATAGTGGATAACTGCCTCCAGCCCGTATGGACTGTAGCCTGGCAAAAACGCCCTCACTCCCTTTTCCGGAGGGATAAAAAAAATTTATCGCTATTTTTTGATATTTATCAGCTAACGAAGCGGCCTGGAATGGCCGGGATCTTGCTCGCATTTTCATCATTTTCTTGCCTGCACCATTACGACACCGCCAGGCACTGGCAATGTGCACAAAACAACGCCAGCCCTCCGGCTAGCCAGACGTTACCGCCTGCGCGGCACACTCTCCTGCTGTTTTTTGACCCCAATCCCTCTTCTGGCAAGAGAATTGCAATTTTCTTCCGACGACCTGTACGTGGGGCGGATAGCATCATGCTGGAGGAATCTATGTTGAGTCTTCGCGCAGTGAATCATTATTACGGTAATCAACACTCCCTATGGGATGTGGATCTCGACCTGCTGCCCGGTAAATGTACCGGTGTGCTGGGGCTTCCAGGGATGGGAAAGACTACGCTGACCAATTGCATTATCGGCAATTTACCGATCGAAAGCGGCACCATGTTCTGGCATCAGGCTGGCGCGCCGCCGCGCGACCTGAGTCCCATTCCGGCGGCAAATCGCATCGCGCTGGGCATTAACTACGTTTCACAAGAGAGACGGATTTTTTCGCAATTGACGGTAGAGGAAAATCTGCATATTGCGCGCCAGGCGGTTGAGGAAAGCGAAACGATGAACAGCAGTGATATTTACCGCCTGTTTCCACAGTTGTTCGTACTGCGTCAGGCCAAAGGGGCGGCATTATCGGAAGATGATCAGCACCAGCTTGCGCTCGCCAGCGCGCTGGTCACACGCCCGCGCCTGCTGATCCTCGATGAGCCCACGCGGGGAAGTGGCCAGGCATATATCCACAAACTGGGGAACCTGGTGGTAAGGTTAAGCCAGGAGCTCGGCATCGCCATAATGCTCGCGGAGCAGAGCCTGCCGTTTATTCGTCGGGTCGCTGACTGCTACTGCCTGTTACACCGTGGGCGCAACGTGGCTCAGGGGCAAATCACACAGCTCAGCAACCCGCTAATCACCGACTGGGGGGCGCTACAGACAAAACGCTAAGATCGATATAACGTCCTGTCGATGCCCGCTCCGGCTCTTCTGCCAGCCAGGGAATTTCCCCCAGCAGCGGAGCCGCAAGCACACGCCTGAGCGTTGCCATATATTCAGCATGACGCTTGCCAGGTGGCGTCACATCATTGGCGACCCATCCGGCAAGCGTCAGTCCGGCCTGCTGCACCGCCTGGGCGGTCAGCACAGCGTGGTTGATGCAGCCGAGCTTAACGCCAACCACCAGAATAACCGGCAACTGCTCTGTTTTTACCCAATCAGCAAAACTCAGCGTTGGCGAAAGCGGCGTAAACCACCCGCCAGCACCTTCCACCAGCACCCAGTCAGCCTGTTGTTCCAGCGCGCGTAAACCCGCAGACATTACAGAGGCCTGAATGGGGCGACCTTCGTCCGCGCTGATGATATGCGGTGAGGTAGGTTCCGCGAAGGTATAGGGGTTGATAGCCGCATAGTCCACCGTCACAACGCTGTTGCGCTGTAATGCCAGGGCATCGCTATTGCGCAGACCTTCAACCGTCATTTCACTGCCCGACGCCACTGGCTTATAGCCGACGGTTCGCAATCCCCTCTGCCCCGCCGCCTGTAGCAACGCACAGCTGGCGATAGTTTTCCCCACTTCGGTATCCGTCCCGGTGACAAAAAAAGTGTTAATCACGTTGAATCACTCCCAAAAATAGATGATAGGTCAGCGGATATTTCCCCTGCTGGCAGGGCCAGGCTAGCTGTAGCTGGCGCAGCTGTGAGCGGGTGAGGACGCGCGGCTCGCGGCCATCATGCAAATGCGTCGCGCCAATGCCCTTCAGCGAGCGCATGGCGCTCAGCGCATCGTCAAACCACAGCGTGACGGCATGAGACTGGTATTCAACGTCCCACCCATGCAGGGTGTTTTCCAGTTGCTCCACGGGCAAAAAACGATTGGCGTGCTCCCGCTCATCAACTGCTCGCCACGCCTGACGAAGTTCCGGCATTGACCCCTGCGCCAGGGTACTAAACGCCACCATCCCGCCAGGACGCACCACCCGGTAAAGCTCACGTAACGCGCCGCGCAGATCGCTGCACCACTGTACGGCCAGATTGCTCCAGGCCAGGTCGAAAGTAGCAGCAGCCTGCGGAATGGCTTCAATATCCGCCAACAGATAGCGGTGGGCGACATCGTGACGCTGCGCTTCAGTCAGCATTTGCGCCGACAGATCCAGCGCGCAGACCTCGCTCCCCTGCTCCCGCCAGTAACGGCTCATACGCCCGGGTCCGCAGCCCGCATCTAAAACCTGAGAGAATGCCCGACCATCGAGTCGTGCCAGTAACGCATCGGCGCTCTGACGCTGGAGTTCCGCGTGTTGCTCATAGTGAGTAGCCGCGCGGCCAAACGCGGCAGCAATCGCCTGCTTATTGACCTGCGCCATGCAGCACCTCCAGTAAGCGATCGATATCCTGGACTTCATGCGCCTGGGTCAGCGTAAGCCGCAGCCTGGCCGTACCAACCGGCACCGTCGGTGGGCGAATAGCCGTCACCCAGCATCCCTGTTGACGTAATGCCTCCGCCAGTTGCAAGGCTTTATGATTGTCGCCCACGATCAGTGGCTGAATGGCGCTGTCTGACTGCGCCAGCGTTAAGTCCGGCGTATTCACCCCAGCGCGAAAACGCTGGATCAGCATCGCCAGTTTTTCTCTGCGCTCATCGCCTTCGCGGCTGCGGATCACCTCCAGCGCGGCGCGCAAGGCCTGGGCCTGCGCCGGAGGCATACTGGTGCTGTAGATCAGATGACGGGCAAACTGCAGCAGATAATCGGCCACGCTGTCTGAGCACAAGATTGCTGCGCCGCTGACGCCAAAACCTTTGCCAAACGTCACCACTAACAGCTCGGGTTTCACCTGCTGTCGGGAGCACGAGCCGCGCCCTTCCTCACCGCTGACGCCAATCCCGTGCGCATCATCCACCAGCAACCACGCGCCCTGCCGCTCTGCTACCGCGTGAATTTCCGCCAGCGGTGCGCTATCGCCATCCATGCTGAACACACCTTCAGTGACCACGAGTTGTTGCCCCGGACAGGGGGTTGTCAGCAGACGTTCCAGATGTTGCGGATCGTTATGGGTAAAGCGACGTAGCACGGCAGGGCTATGGCTGGCAGCTTCCAGCAGTGAGGCATGGCTGAGTCGGTCAGCAACAATCCGGTCCTCTTTGCCCATCAGCGCGGCAATGACCGCCTGATTAGCGGCAAAACCGGAGATAAACAGCAGCGCCCGGGAATAGCCGAGCCATTGCGCCAGCTCATCTTCCAGCGCCTGATGAGCAACGGAATAACCGCTCACATGACCCGAGCCGCCGCTGCCGACGCCAAAACGCTCAGCGCCTTGCTGCCACGCGCAGATAATATGCGGATGGTGGCTTAAGCCAAGGTAGTCGTTGCTGGAAAAGTTCAGGTACTGGCGACCTTCGGCCTGCAGCCAGCGACCGGCGCCCTGCGTCACCGCATAGCGCCGACGCAACGCATCAGCACGACGACGCGCCGTTAACGCATCGTCTATTTTTTGCTGCCAGGTCATACGGTTGCCGCGTTGTAGTATTCGTCGGTATCCGGGGTACGCAGCGCCTGTTCCAGGCGTTGCTGCTGTTCGTTATCGCCTGCCAGCACCGCCGTTTGCTGCGGATTGAGACCCAGCTTGCGAAACAACAGCAAATCCTTATCTTCGTTCGGGTTCGGCGTGGTCAGCAGTTTGCAGCCGTAGAAAATCGAGTTAGCTCCGGCCATAAAGCACATCGCCTGGGTTTGTTCGTTCATCTGCTCGCGTCCGGCTGAAAGACGGACATATGAAGTCGGCATCATGATCCGCGCCACGGCGATAGTACGAATAAAATCAAAGGCATCCACATCGTCGTTATCGGCAAGCGGCGTGCCTTTCACTTTCACCAGCATGTTGATCGGCACGCTTTCTGGCGGCGTTGGCAGATTCGCTAATTGCAGCAACAGACCCGCGCGGTCGGTCACCGTTTCCCCCAGTCCCACAATCCCGCCGGAGCAAACTTTAATGCCCGCCTCACGCACTTTATCCAGCGTATCCAGGCGCTCCTGGTACGAACGGGTTGTGATGATATTGCCGTAGAATTCCGGCGAGGTATCGAGGTTATGGTTGTAGTAGTCCAGACCCGCATTGGCCAGCCGCTGGGCCTGATTTTCGTTCAGCGTACCCAGCGTCATACACGCTTCCAGCCCCAGTTCTTTTACGCCCTGAACCATCTGTTCCAGGTAGGGCATGTCGCGTTCGTGTGGATTCTTCCACGCCGCGCCCATGCAAAACCGCGTTGAACCGGCCTGTTTCGCTTTACGCGCTGAGTCCAGTACCTGTTCAACCTCCATCAAACGTTCCGTTTCCAGACCGGTTTTATAGCGGGAGCTTTGCGGGCAGTATTTGCAGTCTTCCGGGCAGGCACCGGTCTTAATCGACAGCAGCGTACTGACCTGAACCTGCCGCGGATCAAAGTGCTGACGGTGAACCTGCTGCGCTTCAAACAGCAGATCCAACAGCGGTTTTTCAAATAATTCGGTGACTTGCGACATTGTCCAGCGAGAAGAATGAGCCATATTGGTATACGTTTCGTTATGAGTTTGGTGTAGACTCGTAAACCTAAATCTTTTTAATTTGGTTTACAAGTCGATTATGACAACGGACGATCTTGCGTTTGACCAACGCCATATCTGGCACCCTTACACCTCCATGACCTCCCCGTTACCGGTTTATCCGGTGGCGCGTGCCGAAGGTTGCGAACTGATTTTAGCCCGCGGTGAGAGGCTGATAGACGGCATGTCGTCCTGGTGGGCGGCGATCCACGGTTACAATCACCCACAGCTGAACGCCGCGATGAAAACGCAGATTGATGCCATGTCACATGTGATGTTTGGCGGCATTACCCATGCCCCGGCCATTGCGTTGTGCCGCCAGTTGGTGGCGATGACGCCAGAGGCGCTGGAGTGCGTTTTTCTCGCGGATTCAGGTTCGGTCGCCGTAGAAGTAGCAATGAAAATGGCGCTGCAATACTGGCAGGCCAAAGGCGAATCCCGTCAGCGTTTCCTGACATTTCGAAACGGTTATCACGGCGATACCTTCGGCGCGATGTCGGTCTGCGATCCCGACAACTCGATGCACAGTCTGTGGAAGGGTTATCTGCCGGAGAACCTGTTTGCGCCCGCCCCGCAAAACCGCATGGACGGCGAGTGGGACGAACTGGATATGGTGCCTTTTGCCCGCCTGATGGCCGCGCATCGCCACGAGATTGCGGCGGTGATCCTTGAGCCGATTGTGCAGGGCGCTGGCGGCATGCGCATGTATCATCCCGAATGGTTAAAGCGCATCCGTAAGATGTGCGACCGTGAAGGTATCCTGCTGATTGCCGATGAAATCGCCACCGGATTTGGTCGTACAGGCAAGCTTTTTGCCTGTGAACACGCCAACATAACTCCGGACATTTTGTGCCTCGGCAAAGCGTTAACCGGCGGAACCATGACCCTTTCCGCCACCCTGACCACGCGTCAGGTCGCGGAAACCATCAGCAACGGTGAAGCCGGATGCTTCATGCACGGTCCAACCTTTATGGGTAATCCACTGGCCTGCGCCGTCGCCTCCGCCAGCCTGTCGTTACTCGAAACCGGCGAGTGGCGCTCACAGGTAGCGGCCATTGAAGCGCAACTGCGGACAGAACTCGCCCCGGCGGCAGACTCCAGTTGGGTAGCCGACGTGCGCGTACTCGGCGCCATCGGTGTGATCGAAACCACGCATCCGGTGAATATGGCGGCGTTACAGAAGTTCTTTGTTGAACAGGGTGTGTGGGTACGACCGTTTGGCAAACTGATCTATCTGATGCCGCCGTACATTATTCAGCCCGATCAGTTGCGTCGTCTGACCCAGGCCGTAAACGAGGCTGTGCGCAGTGCAACATTTTTTAGCGATTAATCAGCGCCCGGTCCGGACGTGGAAAAGTGAAACAGCCCGGATTATTCGATGACTGATGAAGTAACAATATTTAGACATGAAGGCCGGATTATTCCGGCCTTTTTTTATTTGCATCAAAGAAATTGCAAATCGTTTTATGTCGATGCTGAGCAAAAATTGACGGGTGATTTAGTAAGCGATAGCGTAAATTTGTCACGTAAGTGATTAAAGTGAAAGGATTTTATGAGATTTTCCTTAAGTGGAGTTTTAAGAAAATGGCTATTCCAGCTTATTTATGGCTCAAAGATGACGGCGGCGCTGATATCAAAGGTTCCGTCGATGTTCATGGACGTGAGGGCGGCCCGCTTGAGGTTGTACGATGAAACGGCTCGCATTGTTGCTACTACTTCCGTTTATTGTGGCCACTTCAGCAGCTGGCGAAGTGAACTGGCCCGATGCGCTGAAAGGCGTGGCTACGGGCGATCAAGCGTGGCTGAATAAAACGCCAGAACTCGCGGCTGCGGCAGATGTTAAGCAGGCCATTAAACTGGAAGATGCTTTATCTGCTGCCCTAACAGCAAATACAACCGGCGCTCTTGATGCGCTCAGCGTCATTGACGCGGGAAAATGGCCGCACATGATCGGGACTGATATTGTCTGCGGAGTGCCTGTTGAAGCTCCAGCAACCGTTGAGGATTTTTATCAGCGGACACGTCCTGCGTTGTTAAGCACTGATAAGGGCGCTCGCTGCTTGTGGTTCCTCGAAGCAACATATGAGGAATGGAAAGCAGACAAAGCCCGTCAGGTTAAGTAAGATAATTAACCCGGTCAATATGGCCGGGTCCTTTCCTCCGCTTCCCTTTGATTTTTCGTGCCGCAGCCGCTCCCTGAATACTCAACACCACACAATAACCGCTCATGCAGTGGGTTTAACCGACAGCACCGGCACCCCGCACACGTTCCGGCACCCAGTAAGGATTATTTAATGACATTTCCCGTCCCGACCGTTGCGGAAAGTACCGACCGCCAGTTACGCGATATTCAGAACGCGCTACCCGATGAGAACGTCGACACCAGCAGCGACAGCGACTACGCCGTCCGGGCTAATGCTGTATCAGGCGTGGCGGACGATCTCTACGCCTATCAGGGCTGGATTATTCGCCAGATTTTCCCTGACACCGCCGAGAAGGAGTATCTGGAGTTTACTCGATGCCGCACTGGCTGGACTGGTCACCAGTGCGAATAAAGTACCCTACTTCACCGGAGAGGATAAGGCAGCGCTGGCTGATTTAACTTCTGTTGGTCGTGACATTATCAGCAAGAACACTATTGCCGACATTCTCACATACCTTGATTTGCACGAAACCGGATTTGCCACCCTTGATTGAACGCAAAACAGTCCAGAATATTTCGCCACGCTACATACGGTTCCTGGCTACACTTTTTGGCTAACGAGAGGAGTCAGCATGAAACTAATCAGTAACGATCTGCGCGATGGCGAAAAGCTTGCGCATCGCCACGTCTTTAACGGCATGGGATATGACGGGGATAATATTTCCCCGCATCTGGCGTGGGATGACGTGCCCGCAGGGACTAAAAGCTTTGTCGTGACCTGCTACGATCCTGATGCGCCAACCGGCTCCGGCTGGTGGCACTGGGTGGTGGTAAATCTGCCAGCAGATACCCGCGTACTCACGCAAGGCTTCGGCTCCGGGCTGGTTGCGCTGCCGGATGGGGTGATTCAGACCCGTACGGATTTTGGTAAAGCAGGTTATGGCGGTGCTGCGCCGCCGAAGGGGGAAACCCATCGCTATATCTTTACGGTTCACGCGCTAGATGTGGAGCGTATTGATGTCGATGAGGACGCCAGCGGCGCGATGGTTGGCTTTAACGTTCACTTCCACTCGCTCGCCAGCGCCTCGATTACGGCGCTGTTCAGTTAAGCTGTGTTGTGCCGGATGTCGGCTTCGCCGCATCCGGCCTACTAAACAAGGCTTATCTACAGAAATTCAGGCAACAATTTCAACAATGCCCCCTGGGCTAACAGTTCGGTTGCGCACTCAATATCCGGAGCAAAAAAGCGATCCTGCGTATAGTGGGCAACCTGCTCGCGCAGAGCCTGGCGCGCCTGCTCCAGCAGCGGGCTTGAGGTTAACCCTTCACGCAGGTCAATCCCCTGACACGCCGCCAGCCACTCCACGGCAATCACGCCGCGCGTATTCGCTGCCATCTCCCACAACCTGCGGCCCGCTGCCGGTGCCATAGACACATGATCTTCCTGGTTGGCGGAGGTCGGCAGGCTGTCCACGCTGTGCGGATGCGCCAGCGCTTTGTTCTCGCTCGCCAGCGCGGCCGCGGTTACCTGAGCAATCATAAAGCCGGAGTTCACCCCGCCGTTTTTCACCAGGAACGGCGGCAACTGCGACATATGTTTGTCCATCATCAGCGCAATGCGTCGCTCTGATAACGCCCCGATTTCCGCAATCGCCAGCGCCAGATTATCTGCCGCCATCGCCACCGGTTCAGCATGGAAGTTGCCGCCGGAAATGACATCGCCCTCTTCGGCAAACACCAGCGGGTTGTCGGAAACCGCGTTGGCTTCTACCAGTAAGACCTCCATTACCTGACGCATTTGCGTCAGGCACGCCCCCATCACCTGCGGCTGACAGCGCAAAGAATACGGATCCTGCACTTTTTCACAGTTATGATGCGACTGAGAAAGTGCGCTGGTGTCGGTCAACACATGGCGGTACAGCGCTGCGGCATCAATCTGCCCACGCTGTCCTCGTGCGGCATGAATACGGGCATCAAACGGACGACGAGAGCCCAATACCGCTTCGGTGGTCAGCGCCCCACACACCGTCGCAGACGCGAACAGCTCCTGGGCTTCAATTAACCCACGCAGCGCAAAGGCTGTGGAAGCCTGGGTACCGTTGAGCAGCGCCAGCCCTTCTTTCGCCTCCAGCGTAATCGGCTCCAGTCCGGCCTTTTTCAGCGCTTCAGTCGCCGGAAGCCATTCCCCCTGCCAGCGCGCTTTACCTTCGCCCAGCAGCGTCAGAGACATATGCGCCAGCGGTGCCAGATCGCCCGATGCGCCCACTGACCCTTTCGCCGGGATCAGCGGATACACCCCGGCATTCACCAGCGCAATCAGCGCTTCAATCACGCTGAGACGAATACCCGAAAAACCCCGCGCCAGGCTGTTGATTTTCAGCACCATAATCAGGCGAACCATCGCGTCATCGAGCGCCTCACCAACGCCTGCCGCATGGGAAAGCACCAGAGAACGCTGTAAATTCTGCAAATCTTCCGTGGCGATACGGGTCTGAGCCAGCAGGCCAAAGCCGGTATTAATGCCATACGCCGTACGGCCTTCAGCGACAATATTATTGACGCAGGCGACGCTTGCGTTGATCGCATCAATCGCCCCGGCATCCAGGCTCAGTTTGACCGGCTGCTGCCAGATGTCGCGCAGTTGCGCAAAGCTCAGATGACCCGGCGTTAATGTCATGGTGTTCATATCAACGTTTCTCCTGCGTCGCCGCGACCATCGGCAAATTCAGCCCTTCTTCGACGGCGCATTCCACCGCAATGTCATACCCGGCGTCGGCGTGGCGCATCACCCCGGTAGCCGGATCGTTATGTAATACCCGGGCGATACGCGCTGCGGCTTCATCAGTGCCATCGCAAACAATCACCATCCCGGCATGCTGGGAGAAGCCCATTCCTACCCCGCCACCGTGATGCAGTGACACCCAGGTTGCACCGCTGGCGGTGTTAAGTAGCGCGTTCAGCAGCGGCCAGTCGGATACTGCATCAGAACCGTCGCGCATGGCTTCGGTTTCGCGGTTCGGGCTGGCGACGGACCCGGAATCCAGATGATCACGGCCAATAACAATCGGCGCAGATACTTCACCGCTGCGCACCATTTCATTAAACGCCAGCCCCAGTTTTTGACGCCATTCCAGACCGACCCAGCAGATACGCGCCGGTAATCCCTGGAAGTTAATCCGCTCACGCGCCATATCCAGCCAGTGGTGCAGATGTTTATCGTCAGCCACGATCTCTTTCACTTTGGCATCCGTTTTATAAATATCCTGCGGATCGCCGGAAAGCGCCACCCAACGGAACGGGCCAATGCCGCGGCAGAACAGAGGGCGAATATAAGCAGGGACGAAACCGGGGAAATCAAAGGCGTTTTCCACGCCCATCTCTTTGGCCATCTGGCGAATGTTGTTGCCGTAATCAAACGTCGGCACGCCCATTTTGCTGAACGCCAGCATTGCCTCGACGTGCGTTGCCATTGAGCGTTTCGCCGCCTGTACCGTGCCCTGCGGATCGGACACCGCTTTCGCCTGATACGCTTCCCAGCTCCAGCCGGACGGCAGATAACCATGCAGCGGATCGTGGGCGCTGGTCTGGTCAGTGACCATATCCGGGCGCACACCGCGCTTCACCAGTTCCGGCACAACGTCGGCGGCGTTAGCGCATAGCGCAATGGAGACCGCTTTACCCTCCCGGGTGTACTTTTCGATACGCACCAGCGCGTCGTCAAGCGATGTCGCCTGCTCATCCACGTAGCGGGTACGCAGACGGAAATCGATCCGGCTTTGCTGGCACTCAATATTCAGCGAGCAAGCACCTGCCAGCGTTGCGGCTAACGGTTGCGCCCCACCCATGCCGCCCAGCCCGGCGGTCAGCACCCAGCGTCCGCTCAGGTTACCCTGATAATGCTGACGCCCGGCCTCAACGAAGGTTTCATAAGTCCCCTGCACGATGCCCTGGCTACCGATGTAGATCCAGCTCCCGGCGGTCATCTGGCCATACATCGCCAGCCCTTTGGCGTCCAGCTCGTTGAAGTGTTCCCAGGTAGCCCAATGTGGCACCAGGTTGGAGTTGGCAATCAGTACGCGCGGCGCATTGTCATGGGTTTTGAAAACGCCAACCGGTTTACCGGACTGGACCAGCAGGGTCTCATCGGTCTCCAGTTTGGTCAGCGCGTTGACGATGGCGTCATAACATTCCCAGTCCCGCGCGGCGCGACCAATCCCGCCGTATACCACCAGCTCATGCGGATTTTCCGCCACATCGGGATCCAGGTTGTTCATTAACATGCGCAGCGGCGCTTCGGTCAGCCAGCTTTTGGCCGTTAACGTGGTGCCGCGTGGGGCACGAATATCCTGCTGACGGTACTTGCTATGAGACATGGTAGAGCACTCCTCGCGAACGATCGGACAGATAAGTAACATATACTTGTCTATACAAGTTGTCGCAAGCGTGCTTTTAACAAAAAAGATACAATTTTATTATACTGCGGCAGCAATCACGCTTTTCAGGACATAAACCGCCCTTGCAGGCGATAGCGGGAACCCGGGAAGAGCAAACGGGCATGAGAGACAATGGATGACGCAGACCAGGTTTTACGGCGGATCAGCAAGCAGGGATCGTGTTCTTTGATATTCAGCAGCGCGCACTCTTCGGCACTGGCGCGGACCGCTTCAACAATATGCTCGCCTTCCGTTAAAGGGGCTATCAGCGACAGATAAGCGTGCGGCGTAGTCTGGCTGTAATCCTGCGCCAGATACGCTGGCACAATTTCGGCATTCACGCAGCGATCTTCAATCTGCACCGGCAGTTCGTTCTCGTAGTGCACCATGACAGAGTGAAAAATGGAGGTACCTTCTTTGACGTTTAACACCAAAGCCTGCTGCGCGCTTGCCTGGGTTCGTTCAAGCGTGATCACCTCGCAGCGGTGCTGATGCTGACGGGCGTTGATTTCATCCGCGATGCTGCGAATTTCAAACAGCGCAGACTGGCCCTTCGGCTCGGCGACAAACGTCCCTACGCCCTGCAAACGAACCAGTAACCCTTCATCCGTTAACTCACGCAGCGCCCGGTTGATGGTCATGCGGCTGAAACCATACTGCGCCACCAGCTCCGCCTCAGAGGGAATGCGATCGTGAGGTTGCCAGATACCGCTGGCAATCTTTTCGCTGATCTCCTGTTTGACCTTTTCGTAAAAAGGTGCCGGAGCAGAACGGGATGGGAGCATGCGTAAGCCTTCCTTAAGCTGAGAATGTGAGTGGGTACAGTTTACAGACATTACCCGAACCTGATAAGCGCAACGCCATCAGGTATATCAGTGCCACCAGTGCGCGATTTGCCAACCTAATCGCGCCGCAACGCGCGCCGCTCTGCCATCATCGTCAAAGCGTGGATTAAATTCAACCATATCCACCGCCTGCAGTTTACCGCTACGACACAGGGGTTCAATCAGATTCAGCAGCGTCGCCAACGGTACGCCCAGCGCAGCGGGTGCCGACACGCCGGGCATTTCCCACACCGGCAGCACGTCGAGATCGATAGTCAGATAGATAACATCCAGGTTGGCGACAAACTGCGCTAACTGCGCCTGCGCCGTTGCACAGAACAGATCCTCCACCACGGTCACACCGAGCCGTTGCGCCTCATCCCATAGCGCCTGGGTGTTTGCCGCCCGACTGACGCCGATACAGGCATAGTGAAATTCACGCTGCTGTTCATCGCAAAGCTGCGCCAGTTGGCGAAACGGTGTACCGGAAGTAGCCTGATCGGCATGGCGCAAATCGAGGTGCGCATCGAAGTTGACGATCCCCACTTTCGCCTGCGGGAACGCATCCAACACGCCTGCGCCGTGCGCAAATGCGGTTTCGTGTCCTCCCCCCAGAACAAAGGTACGTATATTCTCCTGCTGACAGCGCTGCACCGCATTGCGTAGCGCCTGCTGCGCGCCCTCAAGGTCGGGGGCCTGGGCCACAATATTTCCCAGATCTACCAGCCGATGATGCCCATCGTGGCTGGCTAAATTCGCCAGCGCCTTGCGCAGCACATCGGGCGCTCCGGCGGCTCCCGTCCGGCCCTGATTACGTTTCACGCCTTCGTCGCAGGCAAACCCGAGCAGCGCTATCTGCTCGCGATACATTTCTGGGCTAAATGTCGGGCTCAGCGTGATAGTCTGAAACAGGCGCAGCGCATTCGGCGATTCGGCGCGATCATCACGTCCCTGCCACAGCGCAGGTGAAACAGGTTGCCAGTGAGTCATACTATTTGTCCTTTGAATACGCGTTGGTAGAGCGGGTTGCGCCCCGGTTCATACAGGATCTCGACCGGGAGAGTGGCATCCCACACCACAAAATCGGCCACAAACCCGGCCTTCAATTGACCATGAGTGGTATGACGTCCCAGCGCCCGGGCCGCATGACGGGTGACGCCCGCCCATGCTTCTTCCGGCGTTAAGCCAAACTGAACGCAGGCCATATTCATCGCCCAGTGCAGGCTGATAAACGGGCTGGTACCTGGGTTAAAATCTGTCGCCACCGCCATCGGTACCTGATACTGACGCAGCAATGCCACCGGCGGACGCTGTTGCTCTTTAAGGAAATAGAATGCGCCGGGCAGCAGTACGCCGACCGTACCGCTTTGGCTCATCGCCGCTACGCCCGCTTCATCGAGATATTCAATATGATCGGCGGATAACCCGTGGTAGCGGCTTACCAGCTGTGCGCCACCCAGCAATGACAGCTGTTCAACATGGCCTTTAATCGGGATGCCCAACGCCTGCGCGGCCTGAAACACCCGCTCGCTCTGTGCCAACGAAAAACCCACGCTTTCACAAAACAGATCGACGGTCTCAAACAGCCCTTGTTCCCACAGCTGCGGCAAAATGGTCTCGCACACCAGCGTAATATAGCCGTCAGGATCATCCCGGTATTCTGCTGGAGTCGCATGGGCAGCCAACAGCGTGGGGCTTATTTCAATGATATTCTCCGCCGCCAGCGCCGCTGCCACACGCAATATTTTCTCTTCTGTCTGCAAATCCAGGCCGTAACCGGATTTTATTTCCAGCAAGGTAACGCCTTCTTTGATCAGCTGTTCCATACGCTGATGCGCTAGATGTAAGAGTTGCTCATCACTGGCGCTGCGGGTTGCTGATACGGTGGCATTGATACCCCCGCCCTGGGCGCTTATCTGCTGGTAGGAGACACCGTTTAGCCGCTGCTCCCATTCACCTGCACGGTTTCCACCAAAGACCAGATGCGTATGACAGTCAATCAGGCCTGGTGTAATTAGCCTGCCCTGCATATCAAAGGTATTGTCATGTGTGAGATAGAGCGATGACTCCGGGACGATATCGCGAATCTTCCCCTGGCGGACGATCAGCGCATGACCCTCCACCAGCCCATACGGGGTGTTACGTTCGGGATCCATGGTCGCCAGACGAACATTGCGCCAGATAACATCATCAGCGAAGAATTGCTGCATTCGACTCACCACTTGTCATAGGTTGTATAGACATTTATTTTTGATTATACGGATGTTGTCAACCTGAAGGACCGTAATTGTTATGTATTTGTGATATACGGACTCTCCGCGCCGGGCATTACGGCGATAAAAACAACTTTTTACCTTTTAACCTTCCCGTTTCGCTCAACTTAGTATAAAAAAGCAGGCTTCAATGGATAACTTTCAAAGCCCGGAGCAACCTGTGAACATATCATCAGTTTCCCGTCTGGCGCTGGCAATGGCTTTTGGCGTGACGCTGACCGCCTGTAGCTCTACGCCGCCCGATCAAATTCCTTCCGATCAGACCGCGCCAGGTACCTCTTCGCGCCCGATCTTGTCGGCCAATGAAGCGAATAACTTCGTTGCTGCGCACTATTTTTCCGCGCTGACGCCAAACACCGCGCCGTGGAGCCCTTCTGCTATTTCTCTGCCTGCACAGCCTGACTTCGTGGTTGGCCCGGCTGGGACTCAGGGCGTCACCCATACCAGCATTCAGGCTGCGGTTGATGCGGCAATCATCAAGCGTACTAACAAACGTCAGTACATCGCGATTATGCCGGGCGAGTATCAGGGCACGGTATATATCCCGGCAGCAACGGGAAGTCTGACGCTGTACGGCATGGGCGAAAAACCGCTGGATGTAAAAATTGGCCAGGCTATTGATGGTGACATGAGCACCGCAGACTGGCGTCGTACGGTGAACCCGGGCGGTAAATACATGCCGGGTAAACCGGCGTGGTATATGTTTGATAATTGCCAGAACAAGCGCGGCACAAATATTGGCGTGATGTGTTCTGCCGTCGTCTGGTCGCAAAATAACGGTCTTCAATTGCAGAACCTGACCATCGAAAACAATCTGGGTGACAGCGTTGATGCGGGTAATCACCCGGCCGTTGCGCTACGTACCGATGGCGATAAAGTGCAGATCAATAAGGTCAACATCCTCGGTCGCCAGAATACGTTTTTCGTGACTAACAGCGGCGTACAAAACCGTCTGGAAAACGATCGTCAACCGCGTACTTTGGTAACCAACAGCTACATTGAAGGGGATGTGGATATTGTTTCCGGTCGCGGCGCCGTGGTGTTCGATAACACCGATTTCCGCGTTGTGAACTCCCGTACGCAGCAGGAAGCCTATGTGTTTGCACCAGCGACGCTGTCAAACATCTACTACGGCTTCCTCGCCACAAATAGCCGCTTCACGGCGAGTGGTGATGGCGTGGCACAGTTGGGCCGCTCGCTGGATGTCGATTCGAACACTAACGGTCAGGTCGTTATCCGCGACAGCGTGATCAACGAAGGCTTTAACATGGCAAAACCATGGGCTGACAGCGTTATCTCGAAGCGTCCTTTTGCCGGTAATACCGGTGCACAAGATGACAAAGGTGAAATCCAGCGCAACCTGAACGACACCAACTTTAACCGCATGTGGGAATACAACAACCGCGGTATCGGTAGCAAAGTGGTTGCCGAACCGAAGCAGTAATCACAGCCATCAAACCGCTGGCGGGAACACTCCCGCCAGCCCCCTTCACCGCTTTCAACGTCTTTTCTTCACACAGGTCATATTTTCACCAATGCAGGTTTGAAATCGATCTATTTATAGCCAAAATAATTCGAGTTGTATGAAGGCAAGCCCAGGCGCTTACGTAAGTAAGTTACAGTAACGTTTAATTGGACAAATATTGTTTTGCCGCTAAACTCACTTTTTAACCTAAAATAGATAAAAAGCCAAGCCATATTAATTTTAATGTATGAGCATTGTCAATATATATCACTTTCCGGAAAAGGAAAATTACCGTAAATTTTTCTAAAAATAAATCAAAAAACCCGTCACGATATTTCCAATATATAATATATATATTGTGAAATTTTATTCAAAAACAACTCATCTGACCAGTAACCTTTATTCCTAATTATCCCATCACAGCTTTTGGCTTCTGGTGATTTACGAAAAATGCCGCATATAATATTTCGGCACAGTGAGTGCAGGGTTAATTTTTTACAGCAACTAATATCTAAGGATTTATGGATATGAAAAACATGATTCATTCATGGAAAAGGAAATCAGCGCAGTATCGTGAGCTGAAAAAGCAGAAAGGCGTGACGCTGCTTGAAATTATCATTGTACTGGGCATTATCGGTATTATTGCCGCCGGTGTGGTTATTCTGGCACAGCGTGCGTTTACATCTCAGGATATTTCAGACCTGACCGATAATACGAACTCTGTCCGTGTTGCGATGACAGAGGCGTATAAAGACTCCGCTGAATATCCGGCTCGCGCTGATTCAAATTCAGAAACAAAAGCTGGGATCGAGACATCACCTGGAACATCCGCAATCGTTGGTCTGGTCAAGATGGGTAAAATCGGTCCTAGCGAAGCGTTCAATGGATTCTCTAACGATGCTTTTGAAATTGGACCTGCAAAACTTTCCGCTACTGCCGCGAAGAATAAAGCTTTCTTTATGGTAATCAACGGACTGGAGAAGGAAGATTGCCGTAACATTGTGTCACAGATTGGTTCTCAATGGGATTATGTGGCGACCACTACAGCGGCTGCAGGTGCAATGTCTGGTAATGCTGCAGCAATTGATATCAGTGTTGAAGCGAACCCTGCTACTGGTATTTTGAAAACAACGACTGATGATAAGTTAACGCCTGCCAATATCGTCTTAACTGGTGTCTGTGACACTGATCCAACTGGTCCAACTAACGCTATCGTTTTAGGTAGCCGTTAATAAATACTGGCAATATTTTTTTAATTTGTTGTACTTATTCTGCCCTCTTTATTAGAGGGCAGTCCTTCTAAATGGACTTTATAAATGATAAGTAAGCACAGCACGAATGCTCACGGCCGTCAGGCAGGCGTCACCCTTCTTGAAATGATTGTTGTGCTTGCCATTATCGGCATGTGCCTGATGACTTATGCCAATTATAAACGAAAAGAAGCCCAGCAAAGTCACCAACTGATTGTCGCTGATATGATCGCCCGTGATATTTCCGGCGTGATGCGCTTTGTGGCACAAGACAAACTGGCTACCACGAATAGCGCACAACAAGCCAACCCACTATACGGAAAAAATACTCACGTCAATATCGCGAATTATGATAACCGCGTCACTAACAGGACATTACAGGATTCACCCGACAGGGATGATAATAATTTTTATTCCGGTTGGTCTGCTGCTGTGTCAACACAAACCGATGTATCGCCCACCCGGGGTTCTCGCTATCTGTTTCTGGGTAGCGAATGTAGAAATGGCAATATTGAGAAAGGGAAGCTGCCCTTCAAGCTGACGGAGTCTATGCTGCCGTGTGAACTGCGCCCTGGCGCCGAATCGCTGGAGCTAGTGCTGGAACGCGTGGACTTCGTCAACAACAGTCGCACCAGCGGGTTGGGTATTGAACGTGTCGACTTCTATCTCGTCTACCAGAACGAGGTCGAGAACGAAGGCCTCCATTTTGCCGGATTTATTAAGCCGCTGGAAAAAGCGCTGAAAAGCGTCGATCTCGGTTATCTGCAGGCGGTGGTGTTTGAAGTCAACAATAGCGGTAATTTTAACCTGGTAACAACGGCCGCAGACCAACCGCTGCAGATGGGGGACGTTCCCAATAATCTGGACAGGCTCGATGCGAATAAACGTTACGGCATTCGCTTAAGCTTAGACAAAAACAGTGAAGATATTGCTGCCGATGGTTCTGTTCCGGCTGCCAAGCTGTGCTGGAACGATGCCAAAGGCGAAGCCGGACCGTGTATTACGGCGATTGATGAAGACCGCCTACTGATTACCAGCAGCGATGCAACGGACAAAGATAAAAACGAACCGGCGATGTGCTGGAGCAGAGAGCAAAACAAGAGCACGCTGTGCCTGGCGGCAATGAACAGCAACGGCGTCAATCCAGATGGCAGGCTTAATCCAGACGGCACGCCGTATAATCCAGACGATCGCATTCTGCATCTGCGTACCAGCGCGGATAAAACAGACGGTAGCGAAGTGGATCCTGCTTCGCCGAGCTCGCTCAAAGGCACCACCGGCACGCTGTACGCCAATATCGTGATGGAAAATACCTCGCGCAGGCATCCGGAAAAATGGTATGTGGCTTACAATGAAACTGATGCTGACAGGCTTAAAAACGGTATCCAGGATGATGATGACACCATTAGATTCCCTAATCAATTTGCAGATGCTTTCCATGGTCAGTATGAGCTGGTGACGCCCACCACCACCTTTTATCAATCATTTAAAAACAATTATCCGCAGGGTAAAAAACCGGATGTTGCTGATGCTGACTATATAAACTGGAATAGTGAGGATAATTACAAAAATCTCTTCACTGAACCGGGCGTGATTCGTTTACCGTTGCAAACGTGTCCTAAAGTAACCGGTATCGATAAAAGCCGTAAAACCAAGCTGCGTAGCCTCTATCCCCGCCTGTCGGTCGCCATATCATCTGTCGCGGCAGATGAGGATGAAGGGGCAAACAAAACCGGTGGCTATTTCGACTATACCCAGCAGGGGGCAACCCGGACGAATAGCTACAAGAGTAAGAACGATCCGAAACCTGTGGGCGCGGTAGCAGCCGTGGCGATCCAGGCCAACATCGTGGTGAACAAAGATATTGTCTCTGCCAACGTCCCGGATAAAGTGAACATAAGCGGAATCTTTGAGGACTGGATCGCGGAGAAATGGTTTAAAGGCACAGGTAATAATCTGGACGAGCCCTTCTGGTTAATCAGCGCCGCGTCGGCAACGATTACCCCTGATGGCAAAAAAAATGTGAATAAAATAAACCCACAGTCTCTCTCAGTGGTAATTAACCAGTGGTGCAGCACAATCCCGCAGGGGGGAATGATTTCATCCGAAGGTCACGCCTGGACTGAGGCGGAGCCGAATAAGTATGTGCTCCATTCTCTTGTTGCGGAAGATAACGATCTTAAGTTTTATAAAGAAAACGGTAATGAACTTGATATTCCGGACCATGAAAGAATCACCTATTAATCATTGGAAGAGTAAGATGAAAAAAACATGGATAATTGGGGCTGCCGTGTCCGCATTATTAGGCAGCCAGGGAAGTTTTGCCGCCAGCGCACCAGCCGGGCAAAAAATTGACGCAGGGATGTTAACCACCACGCCAGTGAAAGAAAGTACAACCACACCGCGAAATCCCTTTTCCGGGGATGATACGGTGAAAAACGTCACGCCTGTCAGTGCGCCAGTAGTGGAAATAAAAATTGATTTACTGGAAGAAGAGTTATTAAGCCAGCAGCTCACAAAATGGGCGCAGCAAAATGGCTATAAGCTGCTCTGGAACAGCTCAACTGATTTTGTTATTTACAAGGCAATTCATTTGCAGGGTAAATCAACACAGGATGTACTGGTTAAACTTGGACAAGTATTTACGTCAGAAAACTACGGGCTGGTGATTAAAGACTACCAGGCGAATAACGTACTGATCATTGATGAGCAGTAATTACGCAAGGGAATAATGCTATGAAAATTAAAGTTTCGCTTCTGGCGTTGACGCTGGCTCTTCAGGGTTGTACGTCTATTGATACCAAGTACGATAAAAGTATTGTCCAGCAGGAAACCGGCAACCCGACCACTCCGGATGAAATGAAAACGACCGGTTATATGAAATATAACGAGCCTTATCTGGGCAAAAAGGTTGAATATAACTCCCGTAAACAGGCGCTGCTGCGTAAGCAGGTGAGTATTCAGTCTTACGAGCCTACCGATCTGGCGACAATCCTTGAGGCGGTAACCGCGCAAACCGGTATTAGCTACCGTATTAATACTTCCGTTCCCGGTGGAAAATCGGATGCGGGGGAACCGGAGTTCCGCAGCGTTAAGTTCAACGGAACGTTTGAGGAATTTACCCGCTATATTTCCGCGCTGTATGACGTGAATCCGCTGCTGGATAACAACGGCATACTGGTCGTCTCTTATTTCCAGAACTATGTGCTGAAGCTCGATTTTTACGGCGAAGACAACAAGTTTGAGACCAGTCTCGACCTGTCCGGTAATGAAGCCACTTCCGGCGGCGGTCTGAAAGGCAAAGCCGAAACCAAGTTTGAATCCAGCTTCTGGGACGACGTTGAGGATATGGCTGAAAAATTTGTCTCCAGCGGCGTTTACAGTATTTTCAAAGACGCCTCGATTCTGACGATCACCGCGCGTCCTTCGGAGTATCACGCGCTGAATGAGTCGCTGAAGAAATTCCAGGCGGATAATACCCGTCAGTTTGTCGTGACTTACAAAATATTTACCCTTGATAAGCGCAAAACGAAAGAGCTGGGCGGTGGGGTCAATATGACCTTCAACGACGGGACCTCCTCTTTTGGTATCGACAGTTCAGAAATGCTGATGAAGCTCTCCGGAGGCTTAACCGCAGGCTGGACCAATCAGCATATGAATATCAGCTCTCAACTGGATGCCCTGTACGAACTCACCGGCAGTAAGGTGATCCAGAGCGGTTCGTTTATTACCCGTAATAACATCCCTATTCCGCTCAACATGACCACGTCGCAATATTATGTTTCAAGTCGCACTAGGGAAGAAGACTCCAATTCAGGAGACGTCAGTACGGAGGTGGAAACCACGGAACTGGTCACCGGCACCAGCTTTATTCTTACCCCGCGTATCTTAACCGACGGGCGAATTGAAGTGGCCAGCGGCTTTACCAAGCGCTACCTCAACTCAATCGATACCTTTGATGAAGTTCAGTTGCCGTCGGTAAGCACGACGGAAATGTTTAACATTTCCACAATTACGCCGGGTAGCCTGCTGCTGGTCAGCAAATACGAAGCGAAAGAGGATGCTGACGGTCAGGGATGGTCGGTGCTGGCAGGCTCGGTCACCAACAACGATCATGTCGAAACGGTGGTTATGGTAGTCGGTATTGATAATTACCGTGCCCCAACGCAGACCCGATGAGGGCATCATGCTTAAGCACTTATCAGAAAATCGGGTATTAATTGATCTGGTCTGGAGCTACGAGCCCACCTCTCACGAACCTTATTATCTTGACTGGCTGGCACATATACGGCGAACCCATCGCCAGTTAACGATCTTGTCGGATGAAGGGGAAATGGTTACGGGTTTCTGTACTAAACACTCCACCTTATATGAGCCTTTCGCCCTGTGGATGAAAGCCCTGTACGGTGACGGTATTTATTACTATGAGCAGGCGGAAAGCTACTATTTCCTGATTATCTCGCGCGGTGCTCCCGTTTCGGGCAGCGATCGTCTGGTCTCCAGACGCTTCTGGATGAAGCTGAAAGAGCAGCTGAAAGAATCGCCACAGTATGCGGAGCTACCGTTAATTCAGTTAACGGAACAGCACTTTGAGGCGGTGATTGAAGGCTGTACTGAACATCAGCGGCGGCAGAAAAAACGGCGACAGATGATGATCGGCGCTCTGTTAGCAGGCGGCATCGTATTTTTACTGGTGTTTATGACACTGCTGAAATTATTTATAAAAGGATGAGAACGTGGCGGTCTCTGAAAATATCTATTTCTGGAAACGTCGTAATATTATAGGGGGCGGTTCTACCGGGCGAGGAGGTAATATTATCGTCTGGGTCGTTACGCTACTGATTTTATTAGCTGGCGGCGGCGGGGCGGGCTATTACTATTTTATCTGGAAACCGGAGCAGGAACGATTGGCCAGAGTCCAGGCTGAACAGGCTGCCCGCCAGCAAAAAATCAAAGCTATCGAAGATTTTTATCGCAACTCGCTTACGGGCGGCAGCATTTCTGATGCCAGCCTGCTGCTGGAGCAGCTCTTGCTGGCGAATAAAAAACTGTCGCAGGTAGGCTTTGCGCCAAAAAGTATTGAATGTACCAGTACGGGCTGTTCACTCAGCTATGCGCTGAATCCAGGGCGGATATTTAGCGTGGCCGATATTAATCTCTGGGGCAAAACCTGGTCGCCCAGTTTTTCAAAAAACACGCTGGACTATACGGGCGTTGAGTCCGGGATGAATAAACACCCATGGCTCAGCGCGTGGCAGAGTAAAAATACGGTTAATCTGCCGGTCTGTACCGATGTATTAAGTTATATCAGCACCTGGAACTCATTAGGCGGACGAAATACTGAACTGGTATTAACGGGGATGCCCTCCTCTGCCGTCGAGAAAAATGAAAGCGAGCTGAAAAGTGCGGTAACGTCATTCGGCATGCTGTTCGCCGGTTGGACGATCACCTCACCGACCCAAATGGATATCTCGGGCGTGTCGCTGGTGTTGAATAAGCAACCCTTTGCCGACGCGTTTATTATCAAATCAATCGTATTCAATGAAAAATCAACGCTTGTTACCGGAGGACTGGCATGCAAAAAGGGAAATTAATTATTGCGGGAATAGTGTTGACGCTTTCACCTGCTCTTTACGCCGCAGATACGGCAGAAATCATCCCTGCGCAGGAGGTTGTACAAGCGGAAGGCACGCCGCCGTTAAGCGACGTATCGCCGATGCAGGATCACGTTGTTGAGATGATAGAAAAAGATTTCAACTTCGAGAGCCAGTACCGTGAGCTGGTGAATCAGCTTGCGCTGGAAAAAGTCCGCAGCGAGCTGCGTAAGCTACGCGGTGAGAAAAAGGCGGATAGCGTAGCGGTTATGCCGGTGAGCACCGCCAGCACAATGGATGATATTAGCGCTTCCCCAGGAGCAACGTCAGAATCTGCGCCTGGGCTGCGGCCGCTGCTGATTTCCGAAATCGCGGGTCAAAAACGCGTGGCGATTGCCGGCGCCGACGGCGGCGTGAAGATGGTGCCGCTGAATCAGCGTTTTAGCTACGGCGGTTATGACTATATTGCGCGTCATAACCAGGCAAATGACGTGACGGTCGAGGTTGTGGGTAAGTGATCGATTATATCCAGTTTAACGAGGAGAACATTCATTCTCAGGAGTGGCAATTCCAGGAGTATGACGGCGATATTCTGGTTGCTGAACATGCGGATGAAGCCTGGTTACTGGTATCCACGCCTTTGATTGATAATCTGGCGCCAATGCAGGCGGTGTGCCACCGCCTGCAGGTTTCCCATAATATTCAGGTTAAGGGAATAGCGCAGGTTACTGAGAAAAATTATTACCTGATCGTTGAACAGCTGCTGTCGGCAGGAAGTAAGCTGCTTGAGCAGGAAAGCAGTAACACACAGCTTGCGCTGGAAGAGATGCTGAAAAAGGCCGTGGCGTTGAAGGCCAGCGACCTGCATATCACGCGTAATGATATGGTGGCGAATATTGAGCTGCGCATTAACGGCGTGCTTTGTCCGTTTATACAGATGAAGGCGTCACGCTGCGATGAGCTGGTGTTCGTGCTCTACAACGTTGAGGCAAGCACCCGCGACACCACCTGGAACCGCAATATTGCGCAAAACGCCAATATCCTCTATTCGCTGGCGGGGAAAAGCTACCGCTTCCGCTATGCGCACTATCCGATATTTGGCGAGACCAGCGATTGCTATCACGCGGTATTGCGTATTATTCCATCGGGTCTGGACAGAGCCAGCGTCGCGAGCCTGGATAAGCTTGGCGTTTCCGATGAGGAAATTAGCGACCTCAAAAGGATCCTGAGCAACCCCTACGGGGCTTATATTATTGCCGGAACAACCGGTTCGGGAAAATCCACTACCCTGAAAAATCTGATGGAGTGGATGCAGATCAACCGCTATGACAATCGCGGCTGTTTTCTGACCGTAGAAGATCCGGTCGAATATCAGATCTATGGCGCGACGCAAAGTTCGGTATTAAGCGGCGAATCCGGAGGATTCCATTCGGCGATCAAATCCTCGCTGCGTCGCGACCCGGACGTACTGATGGTAGGGGAAATTCGCGACAATATCTCTTCTAACGCGCTGGCCGGGGCGGTGGAAAGTGGTCACTACTGCTTTACCACCGTGCACGCAGGTAACATCGTTTCGTTATTGCAACGCTTATCCGCGCTCGGTATTACCAGCGATAAGCTTTCAACGCCGGGCTTTATTGCGGGCTTACAGTGCCAGAAGCTAATACCAGTACTGTGCCCGCAGTGTAAAACGTCGTTACGGACCACCGCCATTAAGGGACGCGAATTCCAGCTTTATGAAAAAAACGCTGAAGGCTGTCCGGCCTGCAAACACACCGGTATTGGCGGACGCCAGTTGGTGATGGAGTATTTGCTGCCAGTGTATGACGAGCTGGAGGCCATTGCTGAACAGAAGTGGCTTAAAGTTTATACCGTCTGGCGCGCGAAGCGATTAAAACAGACCGGCCTGAGCGAAGGATTCGAAATTAAAGAAAAAACGATGGCGGCGGTACTTCAGGGACGCGTGTGCGCGACCTGGTTTCAAATGGAATTTGGGCAAGTCGTTCAGGAAGAGCTGGAGGTAATAGTTGAAAAAATTCGGTAAGAAACAGCGTATTTATCTTTATCAGTTTTGCGCAGACATGATTAACGCTGAACTTCCGCTGTATGACGCGTTGCAAAAATTACGCGCGGAAGGGGAAAAACTGCTCGGCAAAGGATTTGCTAAACGTCTGGAAGAGCTAACTGCGAAAATGGCGAAAACCACCTCCATTGCGATGGTTTTCGAGGGGCTGGTCCCTGAATCTGAACTGAGCGTGATTAACGCGGCGGAGCGCAGCGGCAGCCTGGCCGACGGCTTTATCACCCTGGTAAACGTGATTAATTATAACGACGAGCTGCGCAAGAAAATCGTCGGCGCCATCACCTTCCCGCTCATTATGCTGGTCCTGTCGCTGGTGGTAATAGGCGGTTATGCCTATAAGGTGTTCCCGGCTTTTGAAGGCGTTGTACCGGTTGAAAAATGGCCTGGCGTCACCAGCGCGCTCTATATTTTTGGGATGGCGCTGTGTAATGGGCTGTGGATATATATCCTCATTGGTTTTATTGCGCTGGTTACCGTGATAAAAACGGCAATGGGCAAAATGACCGGGAATATTCGTAATCAGTTTTTTGACCGAATTATGCCGTTCTCAACGTATAAGCAGTTGACCGCCTCTATTTTTCTCAACAACCTGGCGCTGATGTTAAAAAACGGCATTCCGCTCAATGATGCACTCAGCATTATTAACCTGAACTCCAGCCGCTGGCTGCGCTGGCACCTGGCCGGGATGCAGAAGAAAATGGCGGCAGGCGTCAGCTATGGGGAGGCGCTCAATTCGGGTTTACTGAACACGGAAACGCTGCTCAATATCAGCCTTTACGCCGCGCTACCTTCGTTTAATGAGGTGCTGCTGGCGGTATCAAATAAATCACGTGAACACATTCGGGAATATATCACTAAACTTTCCGGGTTATTAAAAGCGCTCTCCACGCTGATATTAGGCGGTTGCGTTATTTGGGTTTTTGCCGCGTTGTTTTCGCTCAGCGACAAGCTGGCGGCGATGGGTGCCAGCGGTTCTTTTTAGGAAAATTAAAGCATGGATCTGTTAATGCCATGGATGGTGGCTATTTTTATCCCACTTGGATTGCTGTTTGGCAGCTTAGCCAACGTGATTATTTATCGTCTGCCGCTGATGCTTGGCGTAATAGATGAGGATGATTCAGAAGGGGCGGCTGTTAATTTGTGGTGGCCGCCGTCGCACTGCCCTGCCTGTAAATCGGATATTAAGCCCTGGGATAATATTCCGGTTCTCAGTTGGCTGTTACTGAAGGGCAAATGCCGCCAGTGCGGCATTGCGATCCCGGTTATTTATCCGGTTTCTGAACTGGCGATGGGGCTGGTATGGGGGGCGCTGGCCTGGTTTTACCTGCCGCAATGGTCTCCTCAGCTCGCGCTGGCGTATGCACTGTTGTTTATGGTGCTCTACAGCGCGGCGGTTATCGATTTTAAACATCTGATTCTGCCGGACGCGCTGGTCTTCACCGTGCTCTGGGGCGGGCTACTGCTTGCCGCATCGGGCTACTCCATGGTGCGGGTGAAGGACGCGGTTTATGGCGTCGCCGCCGCCTGGCTATTGCTGTGGGGCGTGATGAAGCTGTGGGAGACGTTGTGCAAACGCGACGGTCTGGGCTACGGCGACGTCAAGCTCTACGCCGCCTGCGGGGCATGGCTTGGCTGGCAGCGCCTGCCGGAATTACTCTGCTTTTCGGCGCTGACCGGGCTGCTGTTTTACGCCTGCGTGCGGTGCTTTTATACGCAAGAGGATGACAAACATCGCTTTTATATTCCGTTCGGTCCGGCTATCGCGCTGGTCGCGTTTTTACTGCTGCTCTGACGGAGGTCGATCGTGTCGTGTCTGATATGGAGCATATGGCTGACAATGTCGCCGCTGGCGACGACCAGCTGCGAGCAAGCCTGGCAGCAGGCTTTCGTTCCGTCATTACAGGCGGCGCAAGTGTGGTCAGAAGAGAACCTGAGGATGCCGTCCAGCGCTGCGGCGGTGGTTGATGATAACGCGCCGGTACGCTTTATCTGGCCCGTGGCGAAGCGCCAGATCAGCTCAGGATTTGGACAACGCCTGCACCCTGTGCTGGGGCGCATGATGCAGCATAAAGGGATGGATATTCCTGTGCCATTCGGCAGCAGCGTGCATGCAATTGCCGACGGCGAAGTGGTGGAGAGCCGCTACGGTCGCGGCACCGGATACTTTATCACTCTCCGTCATGCAGACGGCTGGCTGAGTCGCTATTTTCATCTCGCCTCTGCGCGGGTGCGTAAGGGCGAAAAGCTGACGGCGGGCGAAGAGATCGCCGCATCCGGCAGCAGCGGTCTTAGCACCGGTCCGCATCTGCATCTGGAAATTGCCTGGCGGGGCGTGGCGCTCGACCCGCAGCCCTTGCTGAACAACACCCCGATGCTGGCGCGCGCCGGGCGTGCGTCTGCGGAAGAAAAATCCGACGCTCAGCCTCGGGTGGTGCTGGTTTCTCAGGGACCGGGCGGAACCCGAATTACCGTCCGGTTTAACAACAAAACGCGCACCGTGGCACCAGGTAGTATGGTGTTTGGCAACTATCAGGTCGTGCTGTTGCGCAGTGGTAAATATCAGATTATTTCCGCTGTATAACAAGGAGCTACACAATGGAAAAAAAGAAAAGGATCGCTTTATCGGCGGGGTTGCTGGCGGCAGCGCTGCTTTTTAACCCAGGAGTGTTGGCAAGTGACGACACTCAGGAGCCAGAGAACAGCAAAGGGCATTTTGGCTTTCTGCCTCCGCAGCCACCGCTGAAACTGCCGGGATCACATTATTTTCTCGTTAAGGTTTCGAGTGATTTTAGCCGCCTGGGACAGACAGCGGGTATTAACTATCAGATCACAGGCGTGAATGTTTACTGGAAAACTAAGGGAATCGATCAGGAGCGGGGGCGTTCGCATGCTTCTCTTGTTGGGCCAAATCTGCCAAATTGTTCATTTGGGAACGAAGCCCCGTGTAACGTTACTTTGGCTAATGCTGAAGATGGAAATGAGGACCGTAGCTCTGGTGGAAAACTGTATCAACTTGGATCAACAGAGCATCTGGAAGGGTTAGTATGGGTTTATTCTAACCATCTATTCAACGGTGATACGGTAGGCTCCCCCAAATACCTTGACGATGGAGTTTGTCCCGATCTAGTGAGAAATCAAGATTTAAATCATGCTTTTAATGGCAGGAGAACGCGATTTTTTCGGGGTTTTTATGATGGATTTGAATACTGTGGAAATGGCATAGAGAACATCCCAGGCACCACGCGCACACTTCGACCTGATGGAACCTATGATGCTAAAGTTACTAATCCAGATAACGATGTCCACCTTTCTGCTATGTTCAATTCGCAAGATTCAAGTATCTGTAATGATGCAGGTCCATTATATTGCGGTGGCTCTGGCAATACCCCCAGCGGCTATATCTATATCCCCAGTAATAATCTGAAGTATATGGTTATTGAGGTAATGGGGTTTGAAGCTCAAAGTCACGATCTTCATACTTTTCCCATTATAGCGTTTAAATATACCAACATTGCTCCTGACGATCCTGACAGCTATAAGATGGAATTTGTCTCGTCGCAGGACAAGACGGGGGTTAATTTAGGTGAACCTATCAGCTATATGGTACCATTTTATAATAAAGGTTTTAGCTCTTACAGAAATATAAATCTGTTTGCGTCCGACTTTCACTGGAATGGAGATATAAGCAACGACGGACACGACGACAAATATGTCGGTTACGGCAACTATGGGCCTCTTCTGGATTTCAAAAATATTGACTATCTGGAGGTGAACCTTAAATCGCTCGATCATATGGTGTTAAATGGTCCCTCCCGTATGGCAAAGAATAACGTGTCCGTGGACGGTACACGAGGTGGAGTGGGGGTTAGTCTTCGCAAATATGACTGGAAATGTTCAGAAGGTCCTGAAGTAGTCCCTGACGGGGCAGAACTTAATGGGGCAACAGAAGAGGAATACCTTAAAGCTAATTGTGCCTACAAGACGCGGTATTAATAGCTGACCGGCGGCGTCTGCGCCGTATGAGTTAATTTGTTACCCGCGAGGTTCACACGGATGTAAACCTCGCCTTTTTATCTTTGGACAGGCTTTTCCTGCTCTGACTGATGGCGTTAGTAGGCGTTCACCACGACCCACATCGGTCCCTGACCCACCGCATAACGCCCCTTCTCTGCCAGCAGCCCCTGCTCGCCAGCAATCTCATACACCGCGATATGGTGCGATTTTTGCCCGGCGGCAACCAGGTACTTACCACTGTGATCGATATTAAACCCGCGTGGCTGAGTTTCAGTAGGCTGGAAACCCTCTTTGGTCAGCACGCTGCCATCTTCAGACACGCTAAAGATCGTAATCAGGCTGGCGGTGCGGTCACAGGCGTACAGATGACGACCATCCGGTGTAATGTGAATATCCGCTGCCCAACGGGTATCAGTGAAATCAGCCGGCATCATATCCAGCGTCTGCACACACTCAATCTTGCCGTACGGATCTTTCAGCGCCCAGACGTCAACGGAGCTGTTCAGCTCATTCACACAGTAGGCAAATTGCTTATTCGGATGGAACGTCATATGACGCGGGCCAGCACCTTCAACGGTGGTCACTTCAGCCGGTTCCTGCGCCACCAGATGTCCATCATCGCTTACCTCAAACAGACAGATACGATCCTGTTTCAACGCCGGAACCCACAGGATACGGTTATCCGGTGAGATGTTGGCCGAGTGGCAGCCGTCCAGACCTTCAACCACGTCAACCTGTTCCACCGGCAGGCCATCTTCCAGACGCGTGACGCTCACGCTCCCGGCGTTATAAGAGCCGACAAACACGAAACGTCCCTGATGATCGGTAGAAATATGCGTCGGGCTACCCGGCAGCGCAGACTCAGCCGCGAAGGTCAGCGCACCGTCATCAGGTGCAATGCAGTAAGCCAACACGCGAAACTCCGGGCGCACGCCAACATAGAGGTAGCGCTTATCCGGGCTGACGACCATCGGCTGTACCTGACCCGGCACATCAACCACCTGCGTCAGCGTCAAAGAACCATCATGATTCAGGCTCCAGACGTGGATTTGCTGACTTTCAGGGCTGGCGGTATAAACGGTTTGCTTCATGAATACTCCTTTGCTTTTTGGCAGGTGGCTGCAATTGCCTGACACACGCCTAAGGTAGACGCTTTTAACGGTGAATGCTTAATTAAGGCGCAGAATTTTGTCCGGCTCCCGTCTCGGTGTACCATTCCAGTAGATAAAATTCTCAACCTTAATCTGGAAATAACTATGACCGCACGCGTGATTGCCCTGGATTTAGACGGTACCCTGTTGACCCCGAAAAAAACCTTACTGCCATCCTCTGTTGAAGCGCTCGCGCGCGCCAGAGAAGCAGGATACCAACTTATCATTGTCACAGGTCGCCATCACGTTGCTATTCATCCTTTTTATCAGGCACTGGCGCTGGATACACCTGCAATTTGCTGCAATGGCACCTACTTGTATGATTATCAGGCAAAAACGGTACTGGAATCCGATCCCCTTCCGGTAAACCAGGCATTACCGCTGATCGAAATGCTGGATGAACATCAGATCCACGGGCTGATGTATGTGGATGAGGCCATGCTGTATGAGCGCCCAACCGGGCATGTGGTGCGTACCGCTAACTGGGCGCAAACCCTGCCGCCGGAACAGCGCCCTACCTTCACCCAGGTGCCTTCGCTGGCGCAGGCTGCACATGACGTTAACGCCGTCTGGAAATTTGCCCTCACCGACGAAGATATTCCGAAACTGCAGCAGTTTGGTAAGCATGTTGAACAACAGTTGGGGCTGGAGTGTGAATGGTCCTGGCACGATCAGGTCGACATTGCCCGTAAAGGCAACAGCAAAGGGCGACGCCTTACCCAGTGGATTGAAGCACAGGGCGGGTCAATGGAAAACGTCATTGCCTTTGGTGACAACTTTAACGATATCAGCATGCTGGAAGCTGCAGGTACCGGCGTGGCGATGGGTAATGCGGACGACGCGGTCAAAGCCCGCGCCAACATCGTAATTGGTGACAACACCACCGACAGCATCGCGAAATTTATCTACTCCCACCTGCTGTAATCACGCGGTAATCGATACGCTCTTAATTTGCGCGTACAGCCACAGGCCAGGTTTGATACCCAGTTCATCCCTGGCCCACGGGCTGATCCTCGCCCACAGCGTTTTACCGCCCACTTCAAGCTGAACCTCCACCTGACCATTATCGTCATAGCACTGCGCGACTTTCGCCCGCAGCACGTTACGAATACTGGTCTGCTGCGGCGGTTGAAGCACCAGCGAAACATCAGATGCCTGAATACGAATACGCAGCGCAGTTTGCAGCGGTTGATCCAGCTTATTGACCCATAGATGCTGATCGCCAAGCGCCAGTGCAGTCATTGCGTAATGTGGATGATGTTCCAGCACGCTGACTTTCAGAATGCTGCTTTGCTGTTCCTTTGGTAGCCACGGATGCATCACGCTGCTGCCCCAGACATCTTCCAGCGAACCGAACGCTTTGACCTGCCCGTTTTCCAGCACCATCACTTTGTCTGCCAGGTGCAAGATTTCATCGAGCGAGTGGCTGACGTACAGCATCGGAATATTAATTTCACGCGCCAGGCGTTGCAGGTAAGGCAACAGTTCGCGCTTACGCGGGATATCCAGCGAGGCTAACGGCTCATCAAGCAACAACAGTTCCGGCGCGGTAAGCAGCGCCCGACCGATGGCTACGCGCTGTTTTTCACCGCCAGAAAGACCGCCAGGCAGACGGTCAAGCAGCGATTCAATGCCCAACAGGGCCACCAGCTTATCAAACTGTCCGGCCATACTTTTCGCCATACCGTAACGCAGGTTGCCGCGCACTTTATAATGCGGAAACAGGCGCGCATCCTGGAAAACATAGCCTACCCGGCGTTTTTCGGGCGTTAAACAGATACCGTTCTCGACGTCGTTCAAAACCCGACCGTTAAGCACGATGCGCCCGGACTGCGGCTGCGTCAGGCCGCTGATGGCGTTAATCAGCGAGGTTTTACCCGCGCCGGAAACGCCAAAAATAGCGGTGATCCCACTGGCTGGCAGCGTTTCGTTGAGCGTCAGACAATGCGTCCCCAGCGTCTGGGAGAAATTAAGTTCCAGCATGATTACCGCCCCGTCCGTTCACGGCTAATACGCGCCAGCCATTCAGAAATCAGCAGTGAAATCAGCGCTAACACAATAGAAATGATACATAACCTTGCCGCCGCGCTTTCGCCACCAGGGGTCTGGATCAGGGTATACATCGCCGATGGGATAGTGCGGGTTTCGCCAGGAATATTGGAGACAAAGGTAATCGTTGCGCCAAATTCCCCGAGGGAACGCGCGAACGCCAGCACCGTACCGACAATAATGCCGGGAAGCATCAGCGGTAAAGTAATCGTGACAAATACGCGCCAGCGTCCAGCGCCCAGCGTGCGGGCCGCCTGCTCCAGCTTGACATCGACACCTTCCAGCGCCAGACGAATAGCCCGAACCATAAGCGGGAAAGACATCACCGCCGCAGCCAGTACCGCACCGCGCCAGCTAAAGGCAAAGGTAATGCCAAACCAGTCGTACAGCCATTCGCCAATGAATCCGCGGCGTCCCATGGCAACCAACAGCAGATAGCCCACCACGACCGGCGGCAGTACCAGCGGCAAATGCAGAACGCTGTCGAGCAGCGCTTTGCCCGGGAACTTGCATCGCACAAGCAGCCAGGCAAAGAAGATCCCAAACGGCAGACTAAACAACACAGCCAGGGAAGAAACTTTCAGGCTCAGTATAACGGCCTGCCATTCAGGATCGGTCAGTATCATTACTTGGTCGTAAATCCATAACGTTTAAAGATTTCAGCAGCCTGCGGTCCTTTCAGGTAATCATAGAACGCGCTGACCGTTGCGTTTTTGTGCCCATCAACAATTGCGATAGGGTATTCCACTTTTTTGTGTGAATCTTCCGGGAAAGTCGCAACAACTTTTACGCCCTTGCTGGCGACAGCATCGGAACCATAAACGATCCCCAGCGGCGCTTCGTTACGCTCTACCAGCGCCAGCGCACCGCGCACATCTTCGGCAGGTGCCAGTTTCGGGGCCAGGGTATCCCATGCCCCCAGTTTTTGCAGCGCTTCTTTAGCATAAATGCCCGCCGGAACATGTTCCGGATCGCCAACGGCCAGACGCCCACCATTTAACAAACGGGTCCAGTTGGTTTTGCTGTCGATGGTGAAGTCTTTCTGCGCACTGTCTTTCGGTGCGACAACCACCAGGCTGTTACCCAACAGCGTTTCACGCGTGGCGGTATCAATCGACTTTTTGTCTACCGCGTAATCCATCCATTTCTGATCGGCAGAGATAAACAGATCGGCCGGAGCGCCTGCTTCAATCTGGCGCGCCAGCGTGGAAGAAGACGCAAAAGAGGAGACAACATCAACGTTCTTCTCTTTTTTGTATTGCGTCGCAATATCCTGCATCGCGTTAGTCAGTGAAGCCGCTGCGAAAACAGTAATCTTTCCTTCATCCGCCAGCGCATGCCCGGCAACAGTAAGAGAAAGTGTTGCCCCGGCAAACAAGCGTAACCATGTACGTGCCATCTGTAACTCCTTTGCGTTTCGTTATGTAGTCGCAAATATAACGAGTAAACCAGGATTTTCCCAGTGGTTATTGATACCAATTTGAGGTTACACGAAGAAAATATCGGCAGGGAAAGCAGGATCTTGAGAAACGGTAGACTGAGAAAACGGGTTGGAAGGCATAAAAAATATAAACGCCCGACTGAGCGGGCGTTTGGGGAATCAATGATTCTGTCTGGACTGGTCTTTTTGACCGATACCGGAGAAAATGTTGAACACTTCACCCAGTCCGTAAATCAGACCCAGAATGATGGCCATTACCACAGGTACCATGATTACGGCGAATACCAGACTTTTCAATAACTCTAACATGGTCAACTCCAGATGTAGTCCTTAGCTGTATTCTAACCACATAACGCAGAAAAGCACTCCCCTTTTGTGCGGTCGGCTTTGCTCAGGCACGGTTTTCCGTCACAATACCCTTTTTTGCCAGGAGCTTGTGATGCAGGCCGAAATCCTTCTTACGCTGAAACTTCAGCAAAAACTGTTTGCCGATCCCCGTCGCATTTCTCTGCTTAAGCATATTGCACTTTCCGGCTCTATCAGTCAGGGCGCGAAGGATGCAGGTATTAGCTACAAAAGCGCCTGGGATGCGATTAACGAAATGAACCAACTCAGCGAGCAGACGCTGGTTGAGCGCGCCACAGGCGGCAAAGGCGGCGGCGGCGCAGTATTAACGCGCTACGGCCAACGCTTAATCCAGTTGTATGATTTGCTGGCGCAGATCCAACAAAAAGCCTTTGATGTTTTGAGCGATGACGATGCGCTACCGCTCAATAGCCTGCTGGCGGCTATCTCTCGATTTTCACTGCAAACCAGCGCCCGTAACCAATGGTTTGGCACAATCACCGCCCGCGACCACGATCAGGTCCAGCAGCATGTCGACGTCCTGCTGGCCGATGGCGAAACGCGCCTGAAAGTGGCGATCACTGCGCAAAGCGGCGAGCGTCTGGGTCTTGAGGAAGGCAAAGAAGTACTGATTCTGCTGAAAGCGCCGTGGGTGGGAATCACTCAGGACGATGCCATCGCTCAGGCCGCCGATAACCAGTTGCAGGGCACGATTAGCCATATTGAACGCGGTGCGGAACAGTGTGAAGTGCTGATGACGTTACCAGACGGCCAGACGCTGTGCGCCACCGTTCCGGCCCAAGACGCCGCAACGCTGCAAGAAGGCGCTAACGTCACCGCCTGGTTTAATGCAGACAGAGTGATTATCGCCACGCTGTGCTGAGTAGATTGACATCAGCCTGAAGAACACGTATCCCTGTTATTAATCGCTGCAAATAATGGGATACAAAATGTCATCGTTGCAAATTTCGCAAGGCATGTTTCGTCTTAGCGACACAAAAACGCTCCAGTTAGATGCGTTGACGTTAAACGCGGGTGATAGCTGGGCATTTGTTGGCGCTAACGGGAGCGGGAAATCCGCGCTGGCCCGCGCACTGGCGGGAGAGCTGCCGCTTCTGAAAGGCGAGCGCCACTGTCAGTTCACGCGTATTACCCGACTCTCCTTTGAGCAGCTACAAAAGCTAGTCAGCGACGAGTGGCAGCGAAACAACACCGATCTTCTTAGTCCCGGTGAAGACGACACCGGGCGCACCACCGCCGAAATCATCCAGGATGAGGTCAACGATCCCGCCCGCTGCGCTGCGTTGGCGGAGCAGTTTGGCATCTCTTCCCTGCTCAACAGGCGTTTCAAATACCTTTCCACCGGTGAAACACGCAAAACCCTGCTCTGTCAGGCGTTAATGTCCGCGCCGGATTTACTGATCCTTGATGAGCCCTTTGACGGGCTGGACGTGGCGTCACGCCGTCAGTTAGCAGAACTGCTCGCTGAGTTGCATCAGGCCGGCTTTACGCTGGTGCTGGTACTTAACCGCTTTGATGAAATACCCGAGTTCGTGCAGTTTGCTGGCGTACTTGCCGATTGCACACTGACAGAAACCGGCGCAAAAACGGATCTTCTGCAACAGGCATTAATCGCTCAGCTTGCCCATAGCGAGCGGCTGGAAGGAATTCAGTTACCTGAACCGGACGAGCCTTCGGTGCGCCGTACGTTGTCAGATAACGAGCCGCGAATTGTGCTTAACGATGGCACGGTCTCGTATAACGATCGCCCTATCCTTCACCATTTGAGCTGGCAGGTAAATCCGGGGGAACACTGGCAAATCGTCGGCCCCAACGGAGCGGGAAAATCAACTCTGCTCAGTTTAATCACCGGCGATCACCCCCAGGGCTACAGCAACGACCTGACCCTGTTTGGCCGTCGCCGTGGCAGCGGTGAAACTATCTGGGATATCAAAAAACACATCGGCTACGTCAGCAGCAGTCTGCATCTGGATTACCGGGTGAGTACCACAGTTCGCAACGTTATTCTCTCTGGTTATTTTGATTCAATCGGCATCTATCAGGCCGTTTCCGACAGGCAGCACAAGCTGGTGCAACAGTGGCTGGATATTCTTGGCTTCGATAAACGTACCGCGGATGCGCCATTTCATAGTCTTTCCTGGGGACAGCAGCGGCTGGCACTGATTGTTCGCGCGCTGGTTAAACACCCGACGTTGTTGATCCTTGACGAGCCTTTGCAAGGGTTAGATCCGCTCAATCGCCAACTGATTCGCCGTTTTGTGGATGTGCTAATCGGTGAAGGTGAAACTCAACTGCTGTTCGTCTCTCACCACGCCGAAGATGCCCCAGCCTGCATTACCCATCGACTGGAGTTTGTGCCCGAGAACGACATCTACGCCTATCGACTAACGTCTCTGCGTTAGTTTTCATTGCAGGGCGTTTATCACGCCCTTTTTTTCTGCTTTTTTTCAGACAAACGCTGGAAAAACAACCTAACATAATGATTTAAAATAAAATAACCATTAAAAATGCGTGAAACTTATGGAGTGTAAACGATTCCACTAATTTATTCCATGTCACACTTTTCGTATCTTTGTTATGCTATGGTTATTGCATACCATAGGCTTAACGGAGCGAATTATGAGAGTATTGGTTACAGGTGGTAGCGGTTACATTGGAAGCCACACTTGCGTGCAGTTGTTGAAAAACGGTCACGAGGTGGTGATCCTGGACAATCTCTGCAACAGCAAACGCAGCGTTTTGCCCGTCATTGAGCGTTTAGGTGGCAAGCAGCCGACCTTCGTGGAAGGGGATATCCGTAACGAAGCGCTGATAACCGAAATTCTACACGATCATGCCATTGACACGGTCATTCATTTTGCGGGTTTAAAAGCCGTTGGAGAATCCGTTGCCAAGCCGTTGGAGTACTATGACAACAACGTCAATGGCACCCTGCGTCTGGTGAATGCAATGCGCGCCGCCAACGTGAAAAACTTCATTTTTAGTTCCTCCGCGACCGTCTATGGCGATCAGCCACAAATTCCTTACGTTGAAAGCTTCCCCACCGGCACGCCGCAAAGTCCGTACGGCAAAAGCAAGCTGATGGTAGAACAAATCCTGACCGACCTGCAAAAAGCACACCCCGACTGGAGTATCGCCTTACTGCGATACTTTAACCCGGTTGGTGCTCATCCGTCGGGCGATATGGGGGAAGATCCGCAAGGTATTCCCAACAACCTGATGCCTTACATCGCACAAGTTGCCGTGGGCCGCCGCGAGTCCCTTGCCATATTTGGCAACGACTACCCAACTGAAGATGGCACCGGCGTTCGCGACTACATCCACGTGATGGATCTCGCCGACGGCCACGTCGTCGCGATGGAAAAACTAGCGGGCAAACAGGGTGTGCATATTTACAACCTCGGAGCAGGCATCGGCAGCAGCGTACTGGACGTGGTCAACGCCTTCAGCAAAGCCTGCGGTAAACCCATTAATTACCATTTCGCCCCGCGCCGTGATGGTGATCTTCCAGCTTACTGGGCAGATGCCAGCAAAGCCGATCGCGAGCTTAACTGGCGCGTGACCCGCACACTGGATGAAATGGCACAAGACACCTGGCACTGGCAGTCACGCCACCCGCAAGGATATTCGGATTAAGGACCAATCATGACGCAATTCAATCCTGTCGATCATCCACATCGCCGTTTTAACCCGCTTACCGGGCAGTGGATCCTCGTATCACCGCATCGCGCCAAACGCCCGTGGCAAGGGGCGCAGGAAACCCCGTCTAAGCAGGTACTGCCTGCACATGACCCTGACTGTTTCCTGTGTGCTGGCAATACGCGCGTTACCGGTGATGTAAATCCGGATTACACCGGGACCTATGTTTTTACCAATGATTTTGCGGCGCTGATGTCCGATACCCCGGATGCGCCGGACAGTCACGATCCGTTGATGCGTTGCCAGAGCGCGCGCGGTACCAGCCGCGTAATTTGCTTCTCGCCCGATCACAGCAAAACGCTGCCAGAACTCAGCGTCCCTGCGCTGACAGAAATCGTAAAAACGTGGCAGGAGCAGACCGAAGACTTAGGGAAAACCTATCCCTGGGTGCAGGTATTTGAGAATAAAGGCGCGGCGATGGGGTGCTCGAACCCGCACCCGCACGGTCAAATTTGGGCCAACAGCTTTTTGCCCAACGAAGCTGAACGTGAAAATCGCCTACAGAAAGCATACTTCGCCGAACAGGGCGCGCCGATGCTCGTTGATTACGTCCAGCGTGAACTGGCAGACGGCAGCCGTACGGTCGTTGAAACTGAGCACTGGCTGGCGGTTGTCCCTTACTGGGCCGCGTGGCCGTTCGAAACGCTGCTGCTGCCGAAAGCGCATGTGCTGCGTATTACCGATTTGACCAACGAGCAGCGTGCTGACCTGGCGCTGGCGTTGAAAAAACTGACCAGTCGTTACGACAACCTGTTCCAGTGCTCATTCCCCTACTCCATGGGCTGGCACGGCGCGCCGTTTAACGGTGAAGAAAACGAACACTGGCAGTTGCACGCGCACTTTTACCCGCCGCTGCTGCGTTCCGCGACCGTGCGTAAATTTATGGTCGGTTATGAAATGCTGGCAGAAACCCAGCGAGATCTGACTGCAGAACAAGCGGCTGAGCGACTGCGTGCGGTCAGCGACATCCATTTTCGCGAATCCGGAGTGTAAATAATGAGTCTGAAAGAAAAAACACAATCTCTGTTTACAGAAACGTTTGGCTACCCTGCCACCCATACTATTCAGGCACCGGGTCGTGTAAACCTGATCGGCGAACATACCGATTATAACGACGGCTTCGTTTTGCCCTGCGCCATCGACTATCAAACCGTCATCAGCTGCGCGGCGCGCGACGATCGAAAAGTACGCGTCATCGCCGCTGATTACGACAATCAGGTTGATGAGTTCTCTCTCGATGCGCCGATTATCGCCCACGATAGCCAGCAGTGGTCAAACTACGTGCGTGGCGTGGTAAAACATCTGCAAAAGCGCAATAACGCCTTTGGCGGCGCGGATCTGGTGATCAGCGGTAACGTCCCGCAGGGTGCGGGCTTAAGCTCTTCTGCCTCACTGGAAGTCGCTGTTGGTACGGTATTCCAGCAGCTCTATCATCTGCCGCTCGACGGCGCGCAGATTGCCCTGAATGGCCAGGAAGCTGAAAACCAGTTTGTCGGTTGTAACTGCGGCATCATGGATCAGCTGATCTCCGCACTTGGCAAGAAAGATCATGCGCTGCTGATCGACTGCCGTACGCTGGGCACCAAAGCCGTTTCTATGCCTGAGGGTGTAGCGGTGGTGATCATCAACAGCAACTTTAAACGCACGCTGGTCGGTAGCGAATACAACACCCGTCGCGAACAGTGTGAAACCGGCGCGCGTTTCTTCCAGCAGCCAGCGCTGCGTGATGTCAGCCTCGAAGCGTTTAACGCTGTCGCCCACGAGCTGGATCCGATTGTTGCCAAACGCGTGCGCCACGTCATCACGGAAAATGCGCGTACCGTTGAAGCCGCACAGGCACTGGAAAAAGGCGACCTGCTGCGCATGGGCCAGCTGATGGCGGAATCTCACGCCTCAATGCGCGATGACTTTGAAATCACGGTGCCGCAAATTGATACGCTGGTAGAGATTGTCAAAGCGACCATCGGTGATAAAGGCGGTGTGCGGATGACCGGCGGCGGCTTCGGCGGCTGCATCGTGGCGCTGATCCCACAAGATTTGGTTCCTGCCGTACAGCAGGCTGTCGCCGCACAGTACGAGGCAAAAACCGGTATTAAAGAAACATTCTACGTCTGCAAACCTTCACAAGGAGCCGGACAATGTTAAACGAAATCCCCGTGCAGGCTCCGGACGGTCAACCGTTTCGCCTGCTCACCCTGCGCAATGACGCAGGGATGGTAGTCACGCTCATGGACTGGGGCGCGACCCTGCTCTCTGCGCGTATTCCGCTTAGCGATGGTAGCGTGCGCGAAGCATTACTCGGCTGCGCCAGTCCGGAACAATACCCGGAACAGGCTGCATTTCTGGGGGCTTCGATTGGCCGCTACGCGAACCGTATCGCCAACAGCCGCTATACCTTTGCTGGCGAAACCGTTGAATTACTGCCAAGTCAGGGCAATAACCAACTGCACGGCGGGCCGGACGGTTTCGACAAACGTCGCTGGCAGATAGTCAATCAGAATGACCGTCAGGTGCTGTTCGCCTTAACGTCTGACGATGGCGATCAGGGCTTCCCAGGCCATCTTTGCGCCACCGCGCAGTATCGCCTGACTGATGATAATCGTATTTCGATAACTTATCGTGCCACGGTCGATAAACCCTGCCCGGTGAATCTGACGAATCACGTCTATTTTAATCTCGACGGCGATAAAACGGATGTGCGCCAGCATAAGCTGCAAATTCTGGCGGACGAGTACTTACCGGTTGACGAAATGGGTATCCCGCATGATGGACTGAAATCCGTCGCCGGTAGCACGTTCGATTTCCGCACCCCTAAAATCATCAGTAGTGAATTTCTGGCCGATGACGATCAGCGCAAGGTGAAAGGTTACGATCACGCCTTCCTGCTTCAGGTACAGGGCAATGCGCGTACGCCGGTCGCTCAGTTGTGGTCACAGGATGAAAAACTGCAGATGGTGGTCTACACCTCGGCCCCGGCATTGCAGTTTTACTCCGGTAATTTCCTCGGTGGTACGCCTTCCCGCGGGCCAGAGGCCTACGAAGACTGGCAAGGCCTGGCGCTGGAAAGTGAATTTCTGCCGGACAGCCCGAACCACCCCGAGTGGCCACAGGCGGATTGCTTCCTGCGTCCGGGTGAAGAGTATGCCAGCGTGACGGAATATCAGTTTATTCCAGCTTGATCGTTTCCCCTCCCAGGCCCGATGACGTATCTTTTCGGGCCTGGTGCTTGTTAATCACAGTAGAACCGCTCAAATCCCCACCACTCAAAGACAAAATCGCAACCTTGAGTTCACAAGAACCTTACACTGTAGCGCTATTTTCGCTATGGTTATGCGTAAGCATTGCCGCTTACACATTACGGCAATATAATGAGAATTATTATCATTCGATATGATTTATAGGAGTGAATGTATGGCTGTAACTAAGCTGGTTCTGGTACGTCACGGTGAAAGTCAGTGGAACAACGAAAACCGTTTTACCGGTTGGTATGATGTTGATCTGTCCGAGAAAGGCGTTGGCGAAGCAAAAGCGGCAGGAAAACTGCTGAAAGAGGAAGGCTACAGCTTCGATTTTGCTTATACCTCTGTGCTGAAACGTGCCATCCACACCCTGTGGAACGTACTGGACGAACTGGATCAGGCCTGGCTGCCGGTTGAGAAATCCTGGAAACTGAACGAACGCCATTACGGTGCGCTGCAGGGTTTGAACAAAGCAGAAACCGCGGAAAAATACGGTGATGAGCAGGTTAAGCAGTGGCGTCGCGGCTTTGCGGTTACCCCGCCGGAACTGACCAAAGACGACGAGCGTTACCCGGGTCACGATCCGCGTTATGCGAAGCTGACCGACAAAGAGTTACCGGTTACCGAAAGCCTGGCGCTGACCATCGATCGCGTTATCCCTTACTGGAATGAAACCATTCTGCCGCGCATGAAAAGCGGTGAGCGCGTAATTATCGCCGCTCACGGTAACTCTCTGCGTGCGCTGGTTAAATACCTTGATAACATGGGCGAAGATGAGATCCTTGAACTGAACATCCCGACCGGCGTACCGCTGGTGTATGAGTTCGACGAAAACTTCAAGCCGATCAAACACTACTATCTGGGTAACGCTGACGAGATCGCAGCAAAAGCGGCGGCCGTTGCGAACCAAGGTAAAGCGAAGTAATTTTCGCGGTAAGTTAAAGACAAAGCGTGGATTCCTCCACGCTTTTTTATTTCGGCACGACCAGAAAATGTAGGCCGGATAAGACATCGCCCCATCCGGCAGTCTGCAACGGAATGCTGATGGCGCTACGCTTCTCAGGCCCAGGGGACTTGGTTAACCGCGACGCGCTTTTACCGCATCCGCCAGTTGACGCAGCACCGCATCGGTATCTTCCCAACCAATGCATGCGTCGGTGATACTCTTACCGTAGGTCAGCGGCTCACCGCTATCCGGATTCTGATTACCTTCCACCAAATGGCTTTCGATCATCACGCCAATAATTGCTTTTTCGCCACCGGCGACTTGTCCGCAAACATCTTTCGCAACATCCATCTGCTTTTTGAACTGCTTGCTGGAGTTGGCATGGCTGAAGTCGATCATCACTTGCGCAGAGAGCCCTGCTTTGACCAGACCTTCTTTTACGTCCGCAACGTGCTGAGCGCTGTAGTTCGGCTCTTTGCCACCGCGCAGAATGATATGGCAATCGCCATTACCACTGGTATTCACGATCGCTGAATGACCCCATTTGGTGACAGACAGGAAGCAGTGCGGTGCCCCTGCAGCGTTTATTGCATCAATCGCCACTTTGATGGTGCCATCGGTACCGTTTTTAAAACCAACCGGGCAGGACAGACCCGATGCCAGCTCGCGGTGCACCTGAGATTCTGTTGTACGTGCCCCAATCGCGCCCCAGCTCATCAGATCGGCGAGATATTGTGGGGTGATCATATCGAGGAATTCACCCGCAGTCGGCAATCCGCTGTCGTTGATATCCAGCAGCAGTTTACGCGCAATGCGCAGCCCATCATTGATCTGGAAGCTGTTGTCCATGTGCGGGTCGTTGATAAGCCCTTTCCAGCCAACGGTGGTACGCGGTTTTTCAAAATAGACGCGCATGACGATTTCAAGCTCACCTTTTAACGCTTCGCGCAGCGCCAGCAGACGAGTGGCATACTCTTTGGCAGCTGCCGGATCATGAATAGAGCACGGCCCAATCACCACCAGAAGGCGATCGTCGCTCCCTTTCAGAATTTTATGAATCGCCTTACGGGCATGAGCCACCGTATTGGCGGCATTTTCAGTAGCGGGGAATTTTTCCAGCAGTGCGACTGGTGGTAATAACTCGTTGATCTCTTTAATGCGTAAATCGTCGTTCTGATAATTCATGATTATTCCAGCGTTGCCATACTTATATAAATGAATGCAATCCCTCCAATCTATATCTTCAGTCATAAAGTGTAAACGGGGTTTTACACTTTGGACGGATTAATCCTGGAATTGGCCAAAAAAACGCAATAAAGTAGCGAAAAACGAGATCCAAACTACAATTTCTAACTGTAACAGCTTTAATTTTCATAGATTTCAAGATTCTATGCTGGTTTTAATTTCCATAGCAAAACGATTAACCACATATTGATGATGTAACTGGCACATGCACTGTTGGAAGACGTTATCCGACATATCGACCTTAACAGGAGCATATTATGCATATGACAAAGCTGGCTTCACTCTTCCTTACCGCTACACTCAGCCTCGCCAGCGGCGCGGCACTGGCTGCTGAAAGCAACACGCAGTCCAATAACGGTCAGGCAAATTCCTCGGCTGATGCAGGACAAGTCGCCCCAGACGCCCGCGAAAACGTGGCGCCAAATAATGTCGACAACAGTAACGTGAATTCAGGTGGCACAATGCTGCACCCGGACGGTTCATCAATGAACCATGAAGGGATGACCAAAGATGAGATGCACAAAAACACGATGTGTAAGGACGGTCGCTGCCCTGATGTGAATAAGAAGGTTGAGACCGGAAACGGCATCAACAATGATGTTGACACAAAAACTGATGGCACCACGCAGTAACGCTGAAATTAAAGCTAATAACGGGAGAGCAATAGCTCTCCTTTTTAATTTTATCATCCCAAAAACGGTATGATGGCATACAGTAAAGATGAGAATAACAAAGGGATGGCATAATGGCGCACGCACATACTCATACTTCCTCTGAGCAACCCAAGGACAATAATGCCCGCCGACTGATGTTCGCATTCTGCATTACAGCCGGATTTATGTTGGTTGAAGTGGTGGGTGGAATACTTTCTGGTTCACTGGCCTTGCTGGCCGACGCCGGGCATATGCTCACGGATGCTGCGGCGCTGCTTTTCGCGCTGCTGGCCGTCCGGTTTTCCCGTCGCCCGCCCACAATACGACACACCTTCGGCTGGCTGAGGCTCACGACGCTGGCCGCATTTGTTAATGCCATCGCATTGGTCGTTATCACCATTTTAATCGTCTGGGAGGCGATTGAGCGCTTCCAGACACCTCGCCCCGTGGCTGGCGGCATGATGATGGTTATTGCTGTCGCGGGTCTACTGGCCAACGTGCTCGCTTTTTGGGTTTTACATCGCGGCAGTGAAGAGAAAAATCTGAACGTCCGCGCCGCGGCGCTGCATGTGATGGGCGATTTACTCGGCTCTGTCGGGGCAATCATCGCTGCGCTGATTATTATCTGGACGGGCTGGACACCCGCGGACCCAATTCTCTCGATTCTGGTTTCCGTGCTGGTGCTGCGTAGCGCCTGGCGATTGCTAAAAGATAGCGTTAATGAATTACTGGAAGGTGCCCCGCTGACGCTGGATATCGCCGCACTGCAGCGCCATCTCAGCCGGGATATTCCTGAAGTCCGCAATGTTCATCATGTCCATGTCTGGATGGTGGGCGAAAAACCGGTAATGACGCTGCATGTTCAGGTGATCCCGCCACACGATCACGATGCGTTGCTGGAGCGTATTCAGCATTTCCTTATCCATCACTACCAGATTGAACACGCCACAATCCAGATGGAGTATCAGCCGTGCAATGGGCCGGACTGTCACCTGTATCAGGGCGTGTCCGGCCATTCACATCATCACCATTAATGAGAAAGCGCGTGGGAACCCCGCTCACGCGCGCTGTTAATCCACATCCTGCTACCGTTCAGAGCGATAACCGTCAGGATCATATATTCCAGCGACATGGCATATACGCCTTGCAGGGCAAAGATCACCACGCTAATGACGTTAATGATCACCCACAGCAGCCAGTTTTCAACGTATTTGCGCGTCATCAGGATCATCGCCGCAATCGACAGCACCATCATGCAGGAGTCCCAGAACGGGAATGCATCGGGTTGTAGTTCAGGCACAACAACCTGTAAGCCCAATGCCTGCATAATATTCACTGCAATGCCTGTCAGGAACGCAAAAACCGGATCGATATAGATCGACATCAGGCCGATCGCCACCACGCAAGCCGCCAGCCAGCCGATCGCTTTTGGAAGCGGTAGCCAGCGAATTTTCAGTTCCGCTTCATGCTGGTTGGTTTGCCGGGACCAGGCATACCAGCCGTAGATATTTGCGGCAAAGAAGAAAACTTGCAGCAACAAGCTGGCATAGAGCTGGATCTGAAAGAAGATAATTGCAAACAGCGTGACGTTTATCAGACCGAAGAAGTAATTGCTGATTTTCTCAAGGCTCGCCAGGCCAATACACAGCAACCCGGCGATCGTTCCCACGGCTTCGATCCACGACAAATCGTAACCACCCGCGCCAATCGGAATATGTACCAGAATGTTCTGCGTGCTAAAAAAGTCCATCTTTTCCCCCAGAGCAAAAATAAATAATTACGCTCGAAGTGTAGCCGCAAATTCCAACATACGGTTTAACGGCAAAAGCGCCCCTTCTCTCAGCGAGTCCTCAACATGTATCTCATGAGCCGCGCCGCCATGTTCCAGGCCCTCAGCAATCGCTTTCAGGCCATTCATCGCCATCCACGGACAATGCGCACAGCTGCGACAGGTTGCCCCCTCGCCAGCCGTCGGAGCTTCAAGCAGCTCTTTATCCGGAACGGCCTGCTGCATTTTGTAAAAAATGCCCCGGTCAGTCGCCACAATCAACTGCTTATGCGGTAACGATTTAGCCGCGTTGATGAGCTGGCTGGTTGAGCCAACCGCATCTGCCATATCAACGATAGACTGAGGGGACTCCGGGTGCACCAGCACCGCGGCATCAGGGTAAAGCCCTTTCATGCGTGTTAAGGCCTGGGTTTTAAACTCGTCGTGGACGATACAGGCGCCCTGCCAACAGAGCACGTCTGCGCCGGTCTGTTTTTGCACGTAGTTGCCCAAATGTCTGTCCGGAGCCCAGATGATTTTTTCACCTAAACTATCAAGATGCTCAATAAGTTCAACCGCGATACTGGAAGTCACGACCCAGTCCGCACGTGCTTTAACGGCAGCAGAGGTATTGGCGTAAACCACCACGGTACGATCCGGATGCGCGTCGCAAAATGCGCTGAACGCGTCAATCGAACAGCCCAGATCTAATGAACATTCCGCCTGTAAGGTCGGCATCAGGATGGTCTTTTCCGGGCTGAGAATTTTGGCAGTTTCTCCCATAAACCTCACGCCCGCAACCAGCAGCGTAGAGGCAGTATGCTTTGCACCGAACCGCGCCATCTCCAGAGAATCAGAAATACAGCCCCCGGTCTCTTCCGCTAACTGCTGAATTTCAGGATCGGTGTAATAATGCGCGACCATAACGGCATCACGCTCTTTCAGCAGGCGCTTGATTTTTTCACGATAAAATTGCTTTTCATCCACACTTAGCGGTACTGGCTTCGGCGGAAACGGATAAATTGCTGCTTCTGGATCAAACATCACGCTCATCTTGCTTTCTCGTTTCACTGGCTTAACGAAATAACCGATTAAAAGCGTGACGCACGCCATATTCGGTTTGATTTGTTTTGTATGCTAAACAAGATAGCGGATTGGCGCAGAAAAGTCACAATAATTGCGTGTGATGAATGCCAGATGGCGTCTGACGTCTTATCCGGCCTACACGAGTAGTGTCGTCTGTAGGCTGATAAGCAAAGGACATCAGGAAATCTTATAAATCGCAGATAGCAAAAAGGCGCCTTTAGGGCGCCTTTTTACACTGGTGGGGCGTGCAGGATGACTCGCTTCGCTTGCCCTTCGGGCCGTCGCCGTGAACGGCTCCGTTGTCTCACTGCGTTCGACCCGAACCTGCTGCAGGTTCGAATCTTATAAATCGCAGATAGCAAAAAGGCGCCTTTAGGGCGCCTTTTTACACTGGTGGGGCGTGCAGGATTCGAACCTGCGACCAATTGATTAAAAGTCAACTGCTCTACCAACTGAGCTAACGCCCCCGTATGGGGTTTACTGCTTCAATTATTCAGGATGGTGGGTCGTGCAGGATTCGAACCTGCGACCAATTGATTAAAAGTCAACTGCTCTACCAACTGAGCTAACGACCCGCTCGGATGTCACCTGAAAAATTCTTTACTCGACACCAATATAACAATTGATATGGCGGCGTGCAGGATGACTCGACTTCGTCTCGCCCTAACGGGCCGTTGCTAAAGCAACGTTATCCTTCACGTTTAACACCTGAGTACAATGTTAAAGTTGGTGGGGCGTGCAGGATTCGAACCTGCGACCAATTGATTAAAAGTCAACTGCTCTACCAACTGAGCTAACGCCCCGAGTGGTGGGTGATGACGGGATCGAACCGCCGACCCCCTCCTTGTAAGGGAGGTGCTCTCCCAGCTGAGCTAATCACCCGATACTACGCTGGATACTGCATTAAGTGGTGGGGCGTGCAGGATTCGAACCTGCGACCAATTGATTAAAAGTCAACTGCTCTACCAACTGAGCTAACGCCCCACTTTTTTCGCCGCTTTCGGGCTGTTTGATATCCCTTGGCAACGGCGGCATATATTACTGATTTCAGATTTTAGCGCAACAAAAATTTCGATGTAAATAACTCAACTGCTTAGGAATCACACGACACGACCAGAAATAACACGATTTCTGGTCGTATGGTGGTCATTACATCGCGCCAAGGCGTTTTTGCGCTTGTTTCGCGCCATCAGTGCCAGGATATTTAGTGATAACCTGCTGATAAACCGCTTTAGCTTTTGCTGTGTCACCTTTGTCCTGCATGATGACGCCGACTTTATACATCGCGTCTGCAGCCTTAGGTGATTTGGGGAAGTTTTTAACTACCGAAGCAAAATAGAACGCAGCATCATCTTTTTTACCCTTGTTGTAATTCAACTGACCCAGCCAGTAATTCGCATTGGGCAGGTAAGTAGAGTCCGGGTACTTTTTGATGAAGTTCTGGAATGCTTCAATCGCGTCATCCTGGCGGGATTTATCCTGCACCAGAGCAATCGCTGCATTGTAATCGGTATTCGCATCGCCAGTTTGCACGGGAGCCCCTGACGTTGCTGCAACTCCCGCATCAGGTGCAGGGGTTGCCGCCCCACTCTGATCGCCACCTGTAGACTGTGCCGCAGGCGCACTACCGCTGCCAAGATTATTCATCTGCAGCAATATCTGCTTCTGTCGCTCAACAACCTGATTCAGCTGATATTGATTTTCCTGAATTTGACCACGCAGGGAATCGATATCGGACTGATTATCGGAGAGTTGTTGCTGGAGTTGGGTTAAAAGCTGACTGTGAGCGTTAGAAATACGCTCGAGTTGAGTGACACGGTCTTCGACCGAGCCTGAGCCGACACTACTGATTGGCGCCTGAGCAAAAGCGGCCCAGGGGGCCGCTATGCCAACCAGTAACGACAGACTCAACAGGTGATGTCTGAAGTTACTGCTCATGCAATTCTCTTAGTAAACCAGTACGGCGCGACGGTTTTTGGCGTAAGCCGCTTCGTCATGACCCAGTACTGCAGGTTTTTCTTTACCGTAAGAAACGATGGAGATCTGGTCAGCAGAAACGCCTTTACCCTGCAGGTACATCTTAACGGCGTTCGCACGACGCTCACCCAGGGAGATGTTGTACTCAGGAGTACCACGTTCGTCCGCATGACCTTCTACGGTGACTTTGTAAGACGGGTTGCTACGCAGGAAGTTAGCGTGAGCATCCAGCATTGCAGCGAAGTCAGAACGGATATCGTACTTGTCCAGATCGAAGTAAACGATGTTGTTCTGCTGCAGCTGTTGCATCTGAAGACGCGCTTGCTCTTCAGAAGACATGTTGCCGCTGCCGTTTGCATCCATACCAGTGCCGGCACCCAGCATGCCTTCGCTGCCGTCATTGCTGGCGTTCTTGTTAGAAGAACACGCTGCAATAGCCATAACAGGCAGAGCAATCATCAGCCCTTTCAGCACTTTGTTCAGTTGCATTTCAATGATTCCTTTATTAATCAATTATTTATTATCACAGATACGGCGACCAGGCAGGGAATTTAACCTGACCATCAGTTGCCGGAAGACGCGCTTTGAAACGCCCATCTGTAGAAACCAAATTCAGCACGGATCCCATCCCCTGAGAAGAGCTGTAGATTACCATAGTGCCGTTAGGTGCCAGACTTGGCGTTTCATCCAGGAACGTTGACGACAGGACTTGTACGCCACCCGCTACCAGATCTTGTTTGGCAATGTGCTGCTGACCATTGGCTGAGCTTACCATTACCATAAACTTACCGTCGCTGCTCACATCCGCATCCTGGTTTTGCGAACCTTCCCAGGTAATACGCTGCGGAGCACCGCCGTTGACGTTAACTTTATATACCTGCGGACGACCGGCCTGGTCAGAGGTAAAGGCCAGGTTTTGGCTGTCCGGGAACCAGGTAGGTTCCGTGTTGTTGCTGCGACCATCCGTCACCTGACGGATCTGACCGGAACCAATGTCCATGACATACAGGTTCAGACTACCGGTTTTAGACAGGGCAAACGCCAGTTTGCTGCCATCCGGAGAAAACGCAGGTGCACCGTTGTGACGTGGGAACGACGCTACCTGACGAACCGCGCCATTAGACAACGTCTGAATAACCAGCGCAGAACGACCGCTTTCGAAAGTGACGTATGCCAGTTTTGAACCGTCCGGAGACCATGCCGGAGACATCAGCGGCTGCGGAGAACGGTGTACCACGAACTGGTTGTAGCCATCGTAGTCGGATACACGTAATTCGTACGGGAACTGGCCGCCGTTCGTCTGAACAACATAAGCGATACGGGTACGGAATGCACCTTTAATACCGGTCAGTTTTTCAAACACTTCGTCACTTGCAGTATGGCCCGCGTAACGCAACCACTGCTTGTTCACTTTATAGGTGTTCTGTGCCAGTACGGTACCCGGTGCGCCGCCGGTATCTACCAGTTGATAAGCAACGCTGTAGGAACCATCCGGATTTGGCGTAACCTGACCTACTACCACGGCATCAATACCCAGCGCAGACCATGCGGCAGGTTGAACTTCCTGTGCGGTACCCGGCTGCTGCGGCAGGCGAGAACGGTCTAACGGATTAAATTTACCGCTGTTACGCAGGTCAGCGCCTACGATACCACCGATATCTTCAGGTGCAGCACCCGGCCCTGCCCACTGGAAGGGGACAACACCAATCGGGCGTGCCGAGTCCACCCCCTGGGTGATCTCGATACGTACTTCTGCGTGCAGCACCGCTGCCCACAGCATCAGAAAACCAAATGCTACTCGTAATGCCTGCTTCATCATATCTCCCTTATCTGGACGGAAAGCCCACGATAATTTAGCAGAATGTTAACAAACTCAAATACACAAAACTACCAGAACACTGTCTCAACCTTAGACCGTTTCCCCTGAATTCTCAGGGACGTTATTACAGTTTAAAGTCCAGCTTGGCATCTTTTACTTTTTCATAAACAGCCTGGCTAGGCGGTTTAGGAATTCTGGCTGTTTTCGCAGCCGTCAGCGCAGCCTGACACAATGCCGGATCTCCGCCCTCTTCGGTCACATCCAGTAACAGACCATCGGGTGCTAACTTGATATGTAATACGCAAGATTTACCCGCATACAAATCGGCACCATACAGACGGCTCTGGATCGCATTACGAATTTGAGATGCGTAAGCACTGATATCAGCGCCAGATGCACCGCCATTTGCACCACTTGTACCACTATCTTTCGCCGGTTGACCGTTTCCTTTCGCTCCACCACCTGATTTCGGTGCATTCTTACCGGAGCTTAAGTCGCCCAACAAGTCGTCAACGCCAGAGGCTGCAGCTGCTTTTTCGGCCGCAGCCTTTTTCGCAGCCGCCGCTTTATCTGCCGCAGCTTTCTTATCGGCAGCGGCTTTCTCGGCTGCAGCTTTTTTATCTGCTGCTGCTTTTTCCGCTGCGGCTTTCTTATCAGCCGCAGCCTTTTCAGCAGCGGCAGCTTTCGCGGCAGCGGCTTTTTCTGCTTTCTCCGCAGCAGCTTTCTCGGCTGCTGCTTGCTTAGCGGCTTCAGCCTGAGCTTTCTTCGCAGCGTCTGCGGCAGCCTTAGCAGCTTGTGCTTCGGCAATTTTCTTCGCATCAGCGGCGGCTTTAGCGGCTTCAGCCTCTGCTTTTTTCTGTGCGTCCGCAGCGGCTTTCTTCGCGGCATCTGCCGCTTGTTTCGCCTGAGCATCAGCTTTGGCCTTCGCGTCTGCAGCAGCCTTCGCCGCAGCTTCTTCAGCCTGTTTCTGTTGCTCTTGCGCTTTCGCGGCGGCGGCTTCGGCCTGTTTCTGCTGTTCCGCCTGTTCGCGCACTTTTTCTTGCGCGGCTAAACGTTCTTTTTCAAGTTGCTTCAGTCGCTCTTGCTCGGCCGCCTGCTTCTCGCGAAGTTCCTCAGCTTGCTGCTGCGCCTGTTTTTCACGCTGCTCTTCTGCACGTTTAGCACTTGCCTGCTGTTGCTGTTGCCTGTCGTACTGTTGCACAACGGCGCCAGGATCGACCATAACGGCGTCGATGGACGAACCGCCACCGCCGCCGGCTGAAGCATCAATGTGCTCATCGAACGAACTCCAGATCAGCGCTGCAAATAAAATGACATGCAGCACCGCTGAAATAATTATCGCCCTTTTGAGCTTGTCGTTTTGTTCGGTTGCCTTTGACACTCTCGGTTCCCAAAAAACTGTTCGCCTGTTACGCGCTATCTTTCAAGCCAGCAAAACGCAGTCATCAGATTGGCTGCGTCATCAAGCCAACCGATTTTACGCCTGCACTGTGTAACAAGTTCAGCGCTTTAATTATTTCATCATAAGGCACGTCTTTCGCACCACCGATTAAAAAGACCGTTTTCGGATTGGTCTGCAGGCGACTTTTCGCTTCCGCGATAACCTGCTCCGGCGGCAGTTGATCCATACGATCTTTCTCAACGACCACGCTGTATTGCCCTATCCCGGAAACTTCAATAATGACCGGCGGTTCGTCGTTACTACTGACAGCTTGCGATTCGGTCGCATCCGGCAGGTCGACTTCCACACTCTGCGTAATAATCGGCGCGGTTGCCATAAAGATCAGCAACAGCACCAGTAGTACGTCGAGCAGCGGCACAATATTGATTTCGGACTTGAGTTCGCGACGACCTCGTCCACGCGTTCTGGCCATGGCTTACCCCTTGTTGCTCTCGCTAACGGTAAACGCCTGGCGGTGCAGAATCGCGGTGAACTCTTCCATAAAGTTGTCGTAATTCAGTTCCAGCTTGTTCACGCGCTGATTCAGTCGGTTGTAAGCCATAACCGCCGGGATTGCCGCAAACAGACCGATAGCCGTTGCAATCAACGCCTCCGCGATACCCGGTGCGACCATTTGCAGCGTTGCCTGTTTTACCGCGCCTAACGCGATAAATGCGTGCATGATCCCCCAAACGGTACCGAACAGACCGATATACGGGCTGATGGAGCCGACGGTGCCGAGGAATGGAATATGCGTTTCCAGCGTTTCCAGTTCACGGTTCATCGAGATACGCATCGCACGGGATGCCCCCTCAACGACCGCTTCCGGCGCATGACTATTCGCCCGATGCAGACGCGCAAACTCTTTGAATCCGCTGTAGAAAATTTGTTCCGAGCCCACCAGATTATCACGACGCCCCTGGCTTTCCTGATACAGGCGCGACAATTCAATGCCGGACCAGAACTTGTCTTCAAATGCTTCGGCTTCACGTGAAGCCGCATTAAGAATACGGGTCCGCTGGATAATAATGGCCCAGGATGCGATTGAGAAACCAATCAAAATCAACATGATAAGTTTAACCAGAAGGCTTGCCTTCAGGAACAAATCAAGGATATTCATGTCAGTCACTGCTTAAACTCCGCGACAATAGACTTGGGAAGCGCACGAGGCTTCATTTTGAGTGGATCAACGCAAACAATCAGAACTTCGGCTTCATTCAGCACGGTGTTCTCTGCGTTGACAATGCGTTGCGTGAAAACCAATGAGGTGCCACGCATTGACGTAATTTCGGTTTGGACTTCGAGCATATCGTCGAGTCGGGCAGGCGCAAAATACTCCAGCGTCATCTTGCGCACCACAAAGGCTACACGTTCGGCCAACAGGACCTGCTGACTGAAGTGATGATGACGCAGCATTTCTGTGCGTGCTCTTTCGTAAAAAGCGACGTAGCTGGCGTGGTAAACCACTCCACCGGCATCGGTGTCTTCATAGTAGACACGAACCGGCCATCGAAACATATACTTGTTCATTCTTACTGCCTCTTTGTTGGCTTCGCCCACTCACACCGGTCGCTTAACTTTGTAAGCGCCTGGTGACTCGCGTTCTTGCCGCCGCGATGCTTCAAGAATGTCGTTGTATATCGCGCTGTATTCACTTTACATCCCGGTAATGCAATTAAGTTGCGTCCTGATGGTCCAGTGTCGCCACCGCACACAACTCCAGGGCACAACCTTAGGTTAATGCTTTCAAACTTCGCTACTATACGCGCGGGAATGGTGGTTTGGAATGGGGGAAAGTAAACGGAGAGTAAAAATTTATGGGCTTATGCAAGCCCATAAATATTTAAGGATGTTTCTTATTCAAAAGAAGAAGAAAATCAGACCAACAACCAGGACGATATCTGCGATTAGCGGGCAGAAAATGCCCTGCCAGTGTACGGCGCGAGGACGAAAACCAACGCCGTGAATGATGCCTGCGCAGACCGCCCACATCAGCAGGAGACCATGCCAGATTTCCAGCTCACTGGTTTTGGCCGCGAAACGTGACGGATCCCAGAATATGCAGCCAGCCAACACGATTGCCAGCACAAAGGAAAGCGCCCGCAAGGGGCGCTTGTCCATCGCGTTATACTGCATCGCGATAATGTTGGTCATCAGCTATCTTCTTGTCCGGCTTTGCCTGATTCAACGTGCTCAAGCGCCAGCGCTGTGATTATCCCAAATGCACAGGCAAGAAGCGTTCCCAAAATCCATGCGAAATACCACATTTTAAGCTCCTTACTTAGTACAGAGAGTGGGTGTTGCTTTCAATATCTTCTTTGGTGATGCGACCGAACATCTTCCAGTAACACCAGCCGGTGTACAGCAGAATGATCGGAACGAACACACAAGCTACATACGTCATCAGATTCAGCGTCAGCTGGCTGGACGTTGCATCCCACATGGTCAGACTTGCGTTCATCATGGTGCTGGATGGCATCACAAACGGGAACATTGCGATACCAGCCGTCAGGATGATGCAGGCTAACGTCAGTGAAGAGAAGACGAACGCCCATGCCCCTTTCTCCATACGAGAAGTCAGGATGGTCAACAGCGGCAGAACCACGCCCAGTGCAGGAACCAGCCACAGGATAGGTGCATTGTTAAAGTTCACCATCCATGCGCCAGCCACGCGAGCCACTTCTTTGGTCAGCGGGTTAGAGGCGGCATGATGATCCAGTGCTGAGGTCACAACATAACCGTCAATACCGTAAATCACCCACACACCAGCCAGCGCGAAGCAGACCATAGTGACCAGTGCCGCAACCTGCGACGTTGTACGCGCACGCAGATGCAGTTCACCTACCGTACGCATCTGCAGATAGGTCGCGCCCTGGGTGATGATCATCCCAACACTCACGACACCCGCCAGCAGACCAAACGGATTCAGCAACTGGAAGAAGTTACCGGTGTAGTACAAACGCATGTAGTCGTCTACGTGGAACGGAACCCCTTGCAGCAGGTTGCCGAACGCCACGCCAATAACCAGCGGTGGAACGAAGCTACCAATGAAGATGCCCCAGTCCCACATGTTGCGCCAGCGCATGTCTTCAATCTTGGAGCGGTAATCAAAACCGACCGGACGGAAGAACAAAGACGCCAGTACCAGGATCATCGCCACATAGAAACCGGAGAACGCAGCGGCATACACCATCGGCCAGGCAGCGAACAGTGCGCCACCCGCGGTGATGAGCCAAACCTGGTTACCGTCCCAGTGCGGGGCGATGGAGTTAATCATAATTCGACGCTCGGTATCATTACGACCGAGGAAACGGGTGAGCATGCCCACCCCCATGTCGAAGCCATCAGTGACCGCGAAACCAATCAGCAGAATGCCAACCAGCAGCCACCAGATAAAACGCAATACTTCATAATCGATCATTTGACGACTCCTGTCTTAGCGTGCCGGCTGAGAAGTCACAGTGGACTGCTCGTAGTGATAACGACCGGTTTTCAGGCTACTCGGCCCAAGGCGTGCGAACTTGAACATCAGATACAGTTCAGCCACCAGGAACAGGGTATACAGGCCGCAAATCAACAGCATCGAGAAGATGAGGTCGCCAGCGGTCAGCGAAGAGTTCGCTACGGCTGTTGGTAACACTTCACCAATCGCCCACGGTTGGCGGCCGTACTCTGCAACAAACCAACCGGATTCAATGGCAATCCACGGCAGAGGAATCGCATACAGCGCGGTGCGCAGCAGCCATTTTTTCTCACCGATACGGTTACGAATCACGGTCCAGAAGGACACTGCGATGATTGCCAGCATCAGAATGCCGCACGCCACCATAATACGGAAAGCGAAGTAGAGCGGCGCAACGCGAGGAATAGAATCTTTCGTTGCCTGCTGAATTTGCGCTTCGGTCGCGTCGGTGACGTTATCCGTATAGCGTTTCAGCAGCAGACCATAACCCAGGTCTTTCTTCATGCTGTTGAACTGGTCGCGAACGGCCTGATCGGTAGTACCCGCACGCAGTTCTTCCAGCAGTTGATACGCTTTCATCCCGTTACGGATGCGCTCTTCGTGCTGCACCATCAGGTCTTTCAGACCAATGACCGGTGTATCAACAGAGCGGGTGGCAATGATGCCCAGCGCATAAGGAATTTGAATCGCAAAATGGTTTTCCTGCGCATCCTGGTCCGGAATACCGAACAGGGTAAAGGAAGCCGGTGCAGGCTGCGTTTCCCATTCCGCTTCAATAGCAGCGAGTTTGGTTTTCTGCACGTCGCCCATTTCGTAACCGGATTCATCACCCAGAACGATAACAGACAGAATAGCAGCCATACCAAAGCTGGCGGCGATTGCAAAAGAACGTTTAGCAAACGCGAAGTCACGACCGCGCAGCATATAGTAGGAGCTGATCCCCAGAACGAACATCGCGCCACAAACATAACCAGATGCCACAGTGTGAACAAATTTCACCTGTGCTACCGGGTTGAGCACCAGTTCAGAGAAGCTCAGCATCTCCATGCGCATGGTTTCAAAGTTGAAATCCGCAGCGATTGGGTTTTGCATCCAGCCGTTCGCAACCAGAATCCACAGTGCGGACAGGTTAGAACCCAGGGCCACCAGCCAGGTGACGCACATATGCTGGACTTTACCCAAACGGTCCCAGCCGAAGAAGAACAGACCTACAAAGGTGGATTCGAGGAAGAAGGCCATCAAACCTTCGATCGCCAGCGGCGCACCGAAAATATCCCCTACATAGTGGGAGTAGTAAGACCAGTTAGTCCCGAACTGGAACTCCATGGTCAGACCGGTTGCCACACCCAGAGCGAAGTTGATACCAAACAACTTGCCCCAGAACTTGGTCATATCTTTATAAATCTGTTTGCCGGAAAGGACGTAGACCGTTTCCATGATGGCCAGCAAGAACGCCATACCTAGCGTCAGTGGCACAAACAGGAAGTGGTACATCGCGGTCAAGGCAAACTGTAAGCGCGACAGTTCGACTATATCTAACATCATGACTCCTTGCTCATCGCATGAAGACTCCGAGAGTGAACCCCGTTAGAAAGGGTCACACGCATGCCCCAATACAAATTTATCTGCTTCCCTCCGCCGCTGCTCTTTCTTCTCATTTGAAGAAAGGACAATGATGAAAGGTTACAAACATGTTAATAAAACACTCAAATTGATCCCGCAATTATATTACGCCGTAAAATCCTTACAATAAACAGGTTTTTATCGAGGTAAATTTGCATTTTTCGATAGTGATCAATTTATAGCTAATTTATCACTTTCAGACCAATTTGATCTGCAGCAATTTAACCTCTTTTTAGGCTGTTTACCAAGTTTTAAACATTGATTTAAATCAATTTTCAAATTTAATGTTAATAGTGTTTAACAGTCAGGCGACTAGTGAACACCATGTTAACGGTATGTTTTTCAATGAGTAATTGCCGTTACTACAAATGATAGGATATTTATTTAAATCTACACGATCTTTTAACCCGCCCGACTGACAAAATTGCCAGCAGATAAAGAGTCACTATTGCCGGGTAGCTCACAGTTTTTTGTTTAGCAAGTCATGGAATTGTTATTTCATACAAATTATTCATTTAAATTTTACTTGTAATTAACACCAGGATGTAACTATCTCAAATGGAAGCGAAAGCGTCCCTCATTGACAGACGCATTGGGTTTGACGTCCTCAGCACAGCGCAGGCGTTTCGCTTAAAGCATCACTGAAAGTTATCACTCACTTCTCTTTTTCTCTTATGTGGCAACGTTTAAATATGCCACAAACAATTCATTATCATTTTTATCTTAAATTTAACAAAATATAATTATGTCATATAAGATTAAAAAATAAAAAACCGTTATCCCGTTCACAAGTTATTTAGTAAAGGTAATTTTTTAAATTATAAAAAATGACGCATAAATGAGGCGCACAACAAAATAAGATTTCGATCACAAACATGGCAAGTCATTTATTCGTCATTTTCCTGGTAAATTAAAAAAAGCCGCAAAAACAACATTCAACCACCTGATAAACAAGGGTTTTTACAAATAAAAAATATAACAATCATTTTGCGCAGGATATTTTGAAAATAGATCAATTGCTTCCTTTTCCGCTTACACAGAAACTCCGACCCTATTAAGAGGTTGTCACAAGCCATGTTCTAAATATTAGAAAATAATTTTCACTTATTGACCATCAGCCCTACAGAGGATTACCCATGAAGAAATCTACACTTGTTATTGGCGTCATCGGTGCTGACTGCCATGCAGTAGGTAATAAAGTTCTGGATCGCGTTTTTACTGCTCATGATTTTCACGTAATCAACCTCGGGGTGATGGTGAGCCAGGATGAATATATTGATGCCGCGATTGAAACAGGCGCCGATGCCATCGTGGTGTCCTCTATCTACGGTCATGGCGACATTGACTGCCTCGGGTTACGTGAGCGCTGCATCGAACGCGGCCTCGGCGACATTCTGCTGTACGTCGGTGGCAACCTGGTAGTTGGTAAACATGACTTCGGCGATGTGGAAGTGAAGTTTAAGGAGATGGGTTTTAACCGCGTCTTCGCACCGAGCCACGACCTGGAAGATGTCTGCGCGCTTATCACCAATGATATTCGCCAACACAATGGCCTCGAGCAGCGTTGCCTGGAAGAGGCTATCTGATGCAAACAGTTTCTGTCGATATCGGCTCGACATGGACCAAGGCTGCCCTCTTCGCCCATGAAGGCGAGGAATTAACCCTGGTAAACCATGTCCTGACCCCAACCACCACACATCATCTGGCAGACGGTTTTTTTGCCAGCCTGAATCAGGTGCTGAACGTTGCCGATGCTCGCCCGTTACTGAAAAGTGGTGAAGTGCAGTTGAAATACTCCTCGTCGGCCAAGGGTGGACTCGCCGTTGCAGCAATGGGGCTGGTGCCTTCCATTACGCTGGAATCAGCAAAAGTTACCGCCCATTCGGCAGGAGCGAAAATCGCGCAATATTATTCGTACAAACTGAACCGGCATGACATCCAGGAGCTGGAATCATCACCGCCAGACATTCTGTTGTTTACCGGTGGTACAGACGGTGGCGAAGAAAGCTACGGCCTGGCGAATGCGCATGCGCTGGCAGGCTCAACGCTTGATTGCGCCATTATCTACGCTGGAAATCGGGACATTCAGGACGAAATACAAACGATTCTGGGACATAAAGATCTGACCACGGTAGACAACATTCTGCCTGACCTCGATCACCCGAATCCGTTTGCCGCGCGCCAGGCGATTTGCGATGTGTTCTTGTCACGCATTGTCAAAGGTAAAGGTCTGGACGTCATCGTCGGCGAAACCGGCGAAGAGCCAATGCCGACGCCATGGACGGTATATGAGTTAGTCAAAGCCATTAGCGATTACGACAGCGCATGGAAGGAATTCATGCTGATTGATATGGGCGGAGCCACCACGGATGTCTATTCGGCCAGCGCGAATACCCTCTCCCCCGATACCGTCCTGCATGGTGTTCCTGAACCGTTCGTCAAACGTACCGTTGAAGGCGACCTGGGAATGCGCGTTTCCGCCGTCGTGGTGGGAGAAAGCACGCAGGATATGGTGAAAGTCATCTTCGCCCAACAACCGCAGCGCGAGGAAGCATTTTACCGCTACCTGCGTCATCTGGTTGGGCAACCGGATTACCTGCCGCTCAGCGAGGAGGAGAAATATTTCGACACCCTGCTGGCAGGTTTGTGCGTGGGCTATGCCGCTGAGCGCCACGCGGGCACTAAAAAGCAGGTTTGCACCTGCGTGGGTAACGTGGATTTACAGATGGGTCGCGATCTCACCACCGTACGCAAAGTCGTCGGTTCAGGGGGATGGCTCTCTCGCGCCAGCCAGTTTGATATCCATAACTGGCTCAAATACCGGGAGCTGGACGACCAGGGTAAAAGAATTTTGTTACCGAATCAGTTTGAGTATTACCGCGATTCAAATGGCCTGCTCCCGCTACTGGCAAACGTCGCCAGGCTGTACCCGCAAGCCGCTGCTCGCACCAGCATTCAGTGTTTAACCCTATAAAACTTAAGGCAGCTACGAATGGAACTTCGAAATAAAAAATTGACCCATGACGAATTCATGACCGAAAGGCATCAGGTATTACAAACCTGGGAAACCGGCAAAGACGTTGAGAACTTCGAAGATGGCGTGAAGTACCAGCAATCAATTCCGGATAAAAAGCGCTTCTCCCTTGCTCTGCTGAAGGCCGATCAGGAAGGGAAAACCCTGAGCCAGCCGCGCGCAGGCGTAGCATTAATGGATGAGCATATTGCGCTGCTCAAAACATTGCAGGAAGAGTGCGACCTCCTGCCGAGTACGATCGATGCCTATACCCGTCTGAACCGCTATGAAGAAGCCGCTGTCGGGATCCAGAAATCTATCGAAGCAGGTACTTCCAAGCTGAATGGTTTACCGGTCGTCAATCACGGGGTTGCTGCCTGCCGTCGTATGACTGAAGCGCTGGAAAAACCGATCCAGGTTCGTCACGGCACGCCGGATGCGCGCCTGCTGGCAGAAATCGCCATGGCCAGTGGCTTTACCAGCTACGAAGGCGGCGGCATCTCCTACAACATTCCTTACGCTAAACGTGTCACTCTGGAAAAATCCATCCGCGACTGGCAGTACTGCGACCGCCTGATGGGCCTGTACGAAGAGAACGGTATTCGTATCAACCGTGAACCGTTTGGCCCACTGACCGGCACCCTGATCCCGCCGTTTATGTCCCACTCGGTGGCGATTATCGAAGGTCTGTTGGCTCTGGAACAAGGCGTCAAGTCAATTACCGTTGGCTACGGCCAGGTCGGTAGCCTAACGCAGGATATTGCAGCGATTCAGGCGCTGCGCGAACTTTCCCACGAATATTTCCATAACCACGGCTTTGACGATTATGAACTGAGTACCGTTTTCCACCAGTGGATGGGCGGATTCCCGGAAGATGAAGCAAAAGCCTTCTCCGTTATCGCCTGGGGCGCAGCGGTTGCCGGTATGTCAGGTGCCACCAAAGTGATCACCAAAAGCCCGCACGAAGCGTTCGGTATCCCAACGGCGGCAGCGAACGCCCAGGGTCTGAAAGCTTCACGCCAGATGCTCAACATGGTCAGCGACCAGAAATTCCCGCAGTGCGCTGCCGTGGAGCAGGAAGTTGATCTGATTAAGAGCGAAGTCCGCGCGGTGCTGAAGAAAGTCTTCGAACTGGGCAATGGCGACATTGCGCGCGGTACAGTGCTGGCCTTTGAAGCAGGCGTACTGGATGTACCTTTCGCGCCTGCCGCCTGTAACGCCGGTAAGATCCTGCCTGTTCGCGATAACACAGGCGCCATCCGTATTCTCGAAGCCGGTGCCGTTCCGCTGCCGAAAGACATTCTCGCCCTGCACCACGACTACGTCGCAGAGCGCGCGCATTTCGAAGGCCGCAAGCCTTCTTTCCAGATGGTCATTGATGACATCAACGCCGTATCCCACAGTAAATTAATAGGAAGACCATAATGAAAATTAAACAGGCCCTTTTCACAGCTGGCTACTCCTCATTTTATTTTGACGATCAGCAGGCCATCAAAAACGGCGCCGGTCATGACGGGTTTATCTATACCGGCGCTCCGGTAACGCCTGGATTTACGTCTGTTCGTCAGGCGGGTGAATGCGTATCCGTACAGCTGATTCTGGAAAACGGCGCAGTAGCAGTGGGCGATTGTGCAGCAGTGCAATATTCAGGTGCAGGTGGACGCGATCCGCTGTTCCTGGCTGAAAACTTCATTCCGTTCCTCAACGATCACATCAAACCGCTGCTGGAAGGCCGCGACGTTGATTCGTTCCTGACCAACGCCCGTTTCTTTGACGAACTGCGTATTGACGGCCATCTGCTGCATACCGCCGTACGTTATGGTCTGTCTCAGGCGCTGCTCGACGCGGCAGCACTGGCTACCGGTCGTCTGAAAGCAGAAGTGGTTTGTGATGAATGGCAACTGCCGTGCGTCCCGGAAGCCATTCCATTATTTGGCCAGAGCGGCGACGACCGTTATATCGCCGTCGACAAGATGATCCTCAAAGGTGTGGACGTCCTGCCGCATGCGCTGATCAATAACGTAGAAGAGAAGCTGGGCTTCAAAGGCGAAAAACTGCGTGAGTACGTCCGCTGGTTGTCTAACCGCATCCTGAGCCTGCGCACCAACGAAACCTATCACCCGACGCTGCATATTGATGTCTACGGCACCATCGGTCTGATCTTCGATATGGATCCGGTGCGTTGCGCCGAATACATCGCCAGCCTGGAAGCCGAAGCTCAAGGCCTGCCGCTGTACATTGAAGGCCCGGTAGATGCCGGTAACAAGCCGGATCAGATCCGCATGCTCACCGAGATCACTCAGGAGCTTACCCGTCTGGGTTCCGGCGTGAAAATTGTTGCGGATGAATGGTGTAACACCTATCAGGATATCGTGGACTTCACCGACGCGGGCAGTTGCCACATGGTGCAGATCAAGACCCCGGATCTGGGCGGTATTCACAACATCGTCGATGCGGTGCTGTATTGCAACAAACACGGAATGGAAGCCTATCAGGGCGGTACCTGTAACGAAACGGAAATCAGTGCGCGTACCTGCGTACACGTCGCGCTGGCTGCGCGTCCAATGCGTATGCTGATCAAGCCGGGTATGGGTTTCGATGAAGGTCTCAACATCGTGTTTAACGAAATGAACCGCACCATCGCGCTGTTGCAAACTAAGGATTAAGAGATGGCACGCACATTTAAGATCTTATCGCCTACGGCTATCCTGGGTTATGGCTTCCCGGAAGAAAGTTTTCGTAAAGCCATGGAAGAGTCACCGGATCTTATTGCTGTTGACGCAGGTTCCTCCGATCCAGGCCCCCACTATCTGGGGGCGGGTAAACCCTTTACCGACCGGGCCGGTGTGAAACGCGATCTGCGCTATATGATCGTGGCAGGCGTGAAGAACAACATCCCGGTAGTGATCGGCACGGCCGGTGGTTCTGGCGCAGCTCCGCATCTGGAGTGGTGTCGCCAGATAATCCATGAGATCGCACAGGAAGAAAAACTGTCCTTCTCAATGGCGTTAATCCCGTCTGATGTCGACAAAGAAATCGTTCATCAGGCGCTGGATAACGGCAAAATCACCGCGCTCGATTTTGTGCCTGAACTGACTCACGATGCAATTGAAGAGAGCACCTACATTGTCGCGCAGATGGGCGTCGAGCCTTTTCAGCGTGCGCTCGAAGCTGGCGCGCAGGTGGTGCTGGGCGGACGTGCCTACGATCCGGCCTGCTTCGCCGCGCTGCCAATAATGCAGGGCTTTGATGAAGGTCTGGCACTTCATTGCGGGAAGATCCTTGAGTGTGCTGCCATTGCTGCCACCCCTGGCTCCGGCTCAGATTGTGCGATGGGGATCATTGATGACAACGGCTTTACGCTGAAGGCGTTCAATCCCAAGCGTAAGTTCACTGAAACTTCCGCTGCGGCGCACACCCTGTATGAGAAGTCCGATCCGTACTTCCTGCCAGGACCAGGCGGCGTGCTGAACCTGAAAGCGTGCACCTTTACCCAGGTTAACGAGGGCGAAGTGTATGTCAGTGGTTCACGTCATGAAGAAACACCGTATGCGTTGAAACTGGAAGGCGCGCGCCAGGTTGGCTTCCGTTGCCTGACCATCGCCGGAACGCGCGACCCAATTATGATTGCCGGGATTGACACCATTCTCGAAGAGGTACAGGCAAGCGTGGCGCGTAACCTCTCACTGAATGACGACAGTATCCGCATGACGTTCCACCTGTATGGTAAGAACGGTGTGATGGGCAACCATGAACCGATGAAAACCGCCGGTCATGAGCTGGGGATTTTACTGGATGTCGTTGCGCCGACGCAGGATATCGCCAACAGCGTTTGCTCGCTGGTACGCTCTACCCTACTGCACTACGGCTATGAAAATCGCATTGCGACTGCGGGCAACCTCGCCTTCCCGTTCTCGCCATCTGATATTCAAAGTGGACCGGTGTATGAGTTCTCGATCTATCACCTGATTGAAGCGAGCGATGCGCTGCGATTTGATTTCCACATTGAACAGGTGACGCCAGAAGGAGTTCAGGCATGAAACACTCAATTTGTTCACTGGCGCAGGTTATTCGCTCCAAAAACGCCGGACCGTACGAACTGGTTTTAGATATTTTATTTAAAACCAGGGAAGACTATCAGCGGGTAAAAGCCTGCGAGCAATTAACGCCGCAGCTCATTGCCAGTTTATATAATGTTGAACCTGACTTCATTCACAATATCGTGTGGTTCGATCCGGCGAATGCCGTAAAAATCGTCATGCCGCGCGATATTATTTCCGGCAACGTCGGTGATAATGATGTTTATGGTGCTCAGCAACACGCTCCATTATTAAGTATTGAGTTCGACTTGTAACAAAAAACACAATAACAACCATTGGAGCACAGAATTCAGCGGTATCACAGTGCTTCGAATTATTCATGCGGTTGGTCACAACAGGCGTGCGTCTGAGCTGCTGTCCAGGCTCAGGCGCACGCCACCCTACACAATTCCAATTACCAGCCTTTATCCGATGGAGTACACATGAAGAAAATAAGTTTAACGAAGATGATCATATTAGGCCTGATACTCGGCATGATTGCCGGGGTGGCCATAAATAATATGGCCGCGGCTGAAACCGCAAAATCCTATGCAGCAGATATTTCTATTTTTACCACTATATTCTTACGTATGGTAAAAATGATTATCGCGCCATTGGTTATTTCAACTCTGGTTGTTGGTATTGCCAAAATGGGCGATGCCAAAACGCTGGGACGTATATTTTCGAAAACCTTCTTCCTGTTTATTTGCGCCTCTCTGGTGTCAATTGCACTGGGTCTGGTTATCGTTAACATCTTCCAGCCAGGCGCGGGGATCAACTTCGTGCCACATGACGTCGGGGCTGTTGCCGCCGTTAAGTCAGAGCCATTCACGCTGAAAGTGTTTATCTCGCACGCGGTACCGACCAGTATTGTCGATGCGATGGCGCGTAACGAAATTCTGCAGATCGTGGTGTTCTCAATTTTCCTCGGTTGCAGCCTGGCCGCGATTGGTGAAAAAGCCGAGCCTATCGTGAAGGTTCTGGATTCACTGGTACACGTGATGCTGAAGCTGACGGGCTACGTCATGCTGTTTGCACCATTGACCGTTTTTGCCGCTATTTCTGGTCTGATTGCCGAACGTGGTCTGGGTGTAATGGTCAGCGCCGGGATCTTCATGGGTGAATTCTATCTGACCCTGGGTATGCTTTGGGCAATCCTGATTGGCCTGTCAACCATGATAGTCGGGCCTTGCATCGCGCGTTTGACCAAATCAATCCTCGAGCCTGCACTGCTGGCCTTTACTACCTCCAGCTCAGAAGCCGCCTTCCCGGGCACCCTGGACAAGCTGGAAAAATTCGGCGTTTCTTCAAAAATCGCCAGCTTCGTTCTGCCTATCGGTTACTCCTTTAACCTGGTCGGCTCCATGGCGTACTGCTCATTTGCCACCGTCTTTATTGCTCAGGCGTGCAACATTGAGCTGAGCATGGGCGAGCAAATTACCATGCTGTTAATCCTGATGCTGACCTCTAAAGGGATGGCGGGCGTACCGCGTGCATCAATGGTGGTTATCGCCGCAACCCTGAACCAGTTCAACATTCCTGAAGCCGGTCTGATCCTGTTGATGGGCGTCGATCCGTTCCTCGATATGGGTCGTTCTGCTACCAACGTCATGAGTAACGCAATGGGTGCTGCCATTGTAGGTCGCTGGGAAGGTGAACACTTCGGCCAGGGTTGTCGTGGCACTGCACCAGTGAAGACCCCGGAACAAGAACGTCCGGTTACCGAAACAGAAGTCGCGTTGTCCTGATACGACGTTTTTGCCGGATGACGCTTACGCTTATCCGGCCTACATAACGTTTAACTATCCGTTGGCCGGATAAGGCGGTAAGCCGCCATCCGGCACCATGATGAGCACACCAACAGGATTGCACCATGACTAAAACTCTTCTCGGCGTGAGTATTTTTTCCTTCAGCGTTTTGTTTAGCGCAACGACTCTCGCGCAAACCACGCCGGATTACGCAAAGCTTATCGACCAGGCACATCAAAAATATAAAAGTAACCACGATGGAAAAGTCGCCGACTACATCCCTGCCCTGGCGACCTACAGCCCGAATAACTTTGCCATCACCATTGCCACGGTGGACGGCAAGATCTACCAGGTTGGCGATGTTAACAAACCCTTCCCCATGGAATCCCTGAGCAAAGTCTTCACCATGGCGCTCGCCATGGAACAGCACGGCCCTCAGGTGGTGCTGGATAAACTCGGGGCCAATGCCACCGGCATGCCCTTCAACTCCGGTTTAGCGGTTGAGCTGACCAAAGGCGCACCTGAGAACCCGCTGGTAAACGCCGGGGCGATGAGCACCGTTAGCCTGATTGAAGCTAAAGACAAAACCGATCGCTGGAACAAAATCCTCGACAACCTGAACGTCTGGGCCGACGCCACGCTCACGGTTAATGAGCCGGTCTTTAAATCCGAGATGGAAACCAACCAGCACAATCAGGCGCTGGCGAAGCTGATGGAGTCCTATAACAGCTTCTATGGCAATACCGACGAAGCTGTCGAAATTTATACCCGTCAGTGCTCGGTGGATATCACCGTTGAGCAACTGGCCAAAATGGGGGCGGTACTGGCGAACAAAGGCAAATCTCCATTCAACGGCAAGCAGTTGCTGAATGAAAAATATGTTCCGCAGGTGCTGGCAGAAATGGCGATTGCCGGACTATACGACGGCAGCGGTAAATGGCTCTACACCGTGGGCATCCCGGCAAAAAGCGGCGTCGGCGGCGGCATGGTCGCCGTTGTCCCGGGCAAATATGCAATTGCCGTCTATTCTCCGCCGCTGGATGAAGCCGGTAACAGCGTTCGCGCCCAGAAAACGATCGAATATGTCGCCGAAGCGACAAAAGCCAATGTCTTTTTAGCGCATTAAGCAATTACGGATGGCGTGAGCGCCATCCGACATATTAACTAAAAGGTGAGATGTAAACATGTCTAAACCATTTGTCTGGCAGGAACTCTTTGTTCAGAGTAAAGATAATACCGAATATGAATTACTGAGTAACCAGCACGTTGCGGTAACGGAGTTAGACGGAGAGGAAGTGATTAAGGTTGCGCCAGAAGCGCTAACCTTATTAGCCCAGCAGGCATTTTATGAGGCTTCATTTTTCCTGCGCGCCGGACATTTAAAACAGATAGCCAGCATTCTGCACGATCCGCAGGCCAGCAGTAACGATAAGTACGTCGCATTGCAACTGCTACGCAATGCTGAGGTTTCGGCCAAAGGCGTCCTGCCCAACTGCCAGGATACCGGGACGGCAACCATTGTGGCCTGCAAAGGACAGCATGTCTGGACCGGCGGCGATGACGCAGAAGCATTAAGCAAAGGCGTGTACACCACCTTCACCGAAAACAACCTGCGTTACTCGCAAAATGCCCCGCTGGACATGTATACCGAGGTCAATACCCAGACTAACCTGCCGGCGCAAATCGACATCAGCGCCACGCCGGGTAACGAATACCGTTTCCTGTTCGTCAACAAAGGCGGCGGCTCTGCTAACAAAGCGGCGCTGTTCCAGGAAACCAAATCTATTCTGCAGCCGGAAAAGCTCACCGCGTTTCTGATCGAAAAAATGAAATCACTGGGTACAGCCGCCTGCCCGCCGTATCACATCGCTTTCGTCGTTGGAGGCTTGTCCGCCGACCAGACGCTGAAAGTTGCTAAACTGGCTTCAACTAAATATTACGATAACCTGCCCACCAGCGGGAACGAACTGGGTCAGGCATTCCGCGATACGGCGCTGGAAGCCGAGCTGCTTAACGCCAGCCGCGAGTTTGGCATCGGCGCGCAGTTTGGCGGCAAATACTTTGCCCACGATATCCGGGTGATCCGCCTGCCGCGCCACGGCGGCTCCTGCCCTATCGCCATGGCTCTCTCCTGCTCAGCCGACCGCAACATCAAGGCCAAAATCAACAAACACGGAATCTGGCTGGAGAAACTCGAGCATAATCCGGGCAAATTTATTCCCGATTCACAGCGGGTGGAAAATGGCGCCCAGACCGTACAACTGGATCTGAATCGTCCGCTGCGCGAGATCCTGCAGGATCTCACCACTCTGCCAATTGGGACGCGTTTATCGTTAAACGGCCCGATTGTTGTGGCTCGCGATATCGCGCATGCCAAAATCAAAGAGCGCCTGGATAACGGCGAACCGATGCCAGATTACATGAAAAACCATATCGTCTATTACGCGGGCCCGGCTAAAACCCCCAGTAATCTGGCCTGCGGTTCGCTCGGTCCTACAACCGGCGGGCGCATGGACGGTTACGTCGATGCTTTCCAGGCTGCGGGCGGCAGTCTGATCATGTTGTCGAAAGGCAACCGCAGCGCGCAAGTCACGGATGCGTGTCGCAAACATGGTGGTTTTAACCTTGGCAGCATTGGCGGCGCCGCAGCCTTGTTGGCGCAGCAGTACGTGAAGAGCCTGCACTGCCTTGAATATCCCGAGCTGGGAATGGAAGCGGTGTGGATGATGGAAGTTAAAAATATGCCGGCCTTCGTATTAGTGGATGACAAAGGCAATAACTTCTTTAGCCAGTTTGAGCAGCAGCACCGCTGCGCAACCTGTCCGGCAGGACATTAAGGAGTCACCATGGAAGCGCGAGCCAATAATGACAGACACCGCCAGCGTCAGCAGAAACTGAAAGAACAGGTTGATACCCGCGTGGCGGCAGCAACGGAGAAGAAAGGGATCCTGATTGTCTTCACCGGCAACGGTAAAGGAAAATCCACCGCAGCCTTTGGTACGGCAACGCGCGCGGTTGGTCACGGAAAAACCGTTGGCATCGCGCAGTTTATTAAAGGCCAGTGGGATAATGGCGAGTACAACACGCTGCAACCGCTCGGTGTCGAATTTCATATTATGGGCACCGGATTTACCTGGGAAACCCAAAATCGGCAAGCGGATATCGAGGCGGCAACGGTAGTCTGGCAGGAAAGTAAGCGCATGCTGGCTGATCCGCAGTACGATCTGGTGGTGTTGGATGAGCTTACCTACATGCTGGTTTACCACTATCTGGACACCCAGGAGGTTATCAGCGCCATCGAAAATCGCCCTGCGGAGCAAAGCGTCATCGTGACCGGGCGCGGATGCCATGCGCTGTTACTGGAACTGGCCGATACGGTCAGTGAAATTCGCCCGGTCAAGCACGCGTTTGACCGCGGGATTCAGGCACAGATTGGAATCGACTGGTAGCCGTTCTTTTGCCGGATAACGATGCTAACGCGTCTTATCCGGCCTACCAATCGTTGTAGGCCTGATAAAGCGCAAACCACCATCAGGCAGCCGACACCACGGACTTACTGAGCAACCAGTTACGAAATGTCTGTAAATGCGCAGACTCCGATTTCTCTTCACGCCACGTCATAATGAAACGGTTCCCGGTGCGCATCGGAACATCGCAAGGAATGACCATATCTCCATTGTCCAGATCGTGCTGAATGGCAAAACGAGGAAGCAGCGCAACCCCCAGATTAGAACGGACCGCCGCAATCAACATCGACAACAGATCAAATCTCGGGCCTTTATTTACCAGCGGGCTGCTGACGTTGGACAGCGCAAACCATTCCTGCCAGCCTTTGATTCGCGTACTCTGGTGCAACAGCGGGTATTCGTTCAGCAGTTCGTGGACTGACAGTTTCCGTTCCGGTTCGGCCAGCAGACAGCGGCTGCAAACTGGCAGAATTTCCTCTTCAAACAAGTACTCAACCTCTGACCACGGTGAGTAGAAATCTTCGCGCATAATTGCCGCATCATACTCACGATTAAGAAAATCACCGATATTCGCCAGCGAATGGATGTTCACAATAATATCAGGATTGAGTTTGTTAAACTCGCGCAGGTTGGGGATCAACCAATGCGTACTAAACGTCGGATTTACCGCCAGCTCAATAACCTGTACGGTCGGTTGCCAGGTCATTATTGTGGTCGTATCACGCTCGAGTTTATTTAACGTTTCTTTAACGATACTTAAATAGTGTTTGCCGGCCGCATTTAAAAAAATACGTTTTTTGGCATGATTAAATAGCGCGGTATTAAGAAAATCCTCCAGTGCATTCACCTGGCGGAAAACAGCACTTTGTGTTAACGCCAACTCTTCAGCTGCCCGGGTATAACTTTCGTGACGCGCAACCACTTCAAAAGTTACCAGCAACTCCGTCTTGGGTATTTTTCCTCTCATAACCTCTTCCATATGCAGCGTACAAAAATAGTTTAATTTATAAAAAATAATTCAAGGCACCCAGATAAGCACCGAGAGTTATATTTTATTTTCTCCATTGATGTCATTGATCCAATCCATGATTTGCTCACACTGATGGCGGATAAATATTAACCAATAATACTCAAGCACAACAATAAACACAATTTAAATAAGGTTAAACCTAAGTAAATAGTGCCAATAAGTTCTTAATAATTTTTCAAGTCTTCTTGTTTATTGCAGAAAAAACTTTGCGAGATTAATCAATATTATCCATGCGCTAATCCTGGATAATTTCACGTTATAACTTACGGGCAAACGACTGCTTTTAATCATTTATTGATGTCGTTTGTGCCATTTTTTGACAGACGTGATAAAGGACGCATTGTGAAAACTTTCGGAAAGGTCTGGCTCGTTGGTGCAGGTCCTGGTGATATTTCATTACTGACCCTCAAAGCAATGATGTGCATTAAACAGGCCGACGTCATTATTTACGATCGGCTGGTCAATCCTAAAATTTTGGAATGGGCATTACCTGACTGCCTGCTTATCAATGTCGGCAAAAATCCAGGCTTCCATTGCGTTCCCCAGGATGAAATCAACGCACTGCTGGTCCAGTATGCCCAAACACACCACAACATTGTGCGCCTCAAAGGTGGCGATCCGTATGTATTTGGCCGTGGGGCTGAAGAAGTTGAGGATCTGGTTGAAATGGGCATCCCTTTTGAAGTTGTACCGGGTATTAGTTCTACGATTGGCGGCCTGACCTATGCCGGTATCCCGGTGACGCATCGCGATTTTGCCTCCGGTTTTCACGTGGTGACAGGCCACACGCGGGAAGGCAATCAGCAGCAAGACTGGCGTCAACTGGCGAAACTTAACGGCACGTTGATCATCGTCATGGGTATCGCCAATCTGGCGTTTATCTGTGAAGAGCTGTTGATGGGCGGAAAATCAGCAGACACGCCCGCCGCGCTAATTATGTCCGCGACCCGAGAAAATCAACGTCGCCTGACCTGCACGCTCGGTTCATTATTGAGCAAGGCGCAGGAAGCTAATATTGTTCCACCGGCGTTGATTGTAATCGGAGATGTGGTGACCCTGAGCGATCGGCTCTCTTTTATACCTGAAGCCATCTCGCTGCCAGACAATCTTTACTGCGAAAGTCTGGCGTGACGAAAAGACTGGGGCGACGTTTGATGCGCCGCCCGGAAAACGCGGCAAAAGTAACTGGTTTGCGCGTATTGCAGTTTCCTGGCAATACTGTCTATGGAATGAAGCGGATCGTGTAATAACTCCCCTGCTTTTTGCATTTTTTTCTGACTCACCCAGGTTTTAAAATTAACACCCTGGCGTTTCTTGAAAAACCGGCTGAAATAGTTCGCGCTTAAGCACACATGAGCCGCGACAGATTCCAAAGACAATTCACCATACAAATTCTCGTCAATATAACGCAGCGCCGCCATAAGTTTTTTCTCGTGACGTGAAGGCTCAGTGAAATAATGATGAGCGTAACGGATTGCCGGAACTACAATCTTCTCAGAGATCAATTGTTCTTTCTCAAAATTATCAACAATAAAACTTAACAAATTTGCCGACGCCACCAGCACATTATTATCCACCATCGCAGACTGGCCCCACTCAGCTTTAATTTCGGGGTTATTAATCCATGAGTTTTTGTTATCAATAGCGATAGTTTCATATTCCTGATATTTTACCCGCACCTGCCCGCAAATAATAAAACCGTAAAGGTGTCCCTCATGAATTAATGGCATCGAGAACAGGCTTAGCCCTGCATGACAGGTGAGTATTCTGGGTTTAAGCTGTTTTAATGCCTCAAAAGCACAGTACTTGTCGCACTTTTGGCAACCTGCTCGATAGCGCTCATCCGCACGCATTAATGTGCAAAACGAATTAAAATTATGACATTTAGACAACGCTATACCGTTAATATCAACGACGACTGTGGCTAACCCAGTGGCTCGGGAGAAGAGTTCTGCGATAGAGAAAAAACGGTGTAAATAGTCATCCTGGATTTTCAGCGGCACGTTATCCTCCGGCATTAATAATATTAAGGCCGCTAATATGCAAAAATTAGCCTCAGGAAAGAATGATGCTCACCGCAAAAAATAATCTCATTTGTGCAGATGATTATGATCAATTGGCAAGAAAATTATAGCGACCACGATAATACTCTGCAGCACACCGCGACTTCGCTTTCTCAAAGATTAACGAATCTTCACACTCTCTTGTGAGACTCTTTTCGCAACACTCAACACCTAACTTCATTATTTTCAATAAATTACCCGTTTTTTATCTGAATCAATGATGTGCTTATTTGTGATAATCATCATGTGAATGTGAAAGGCCCTCCTGAATAATATGTTCAATTAGCAAACAATCTGAATGGAGTTGATCCATGGCCGTCACCACAGGCGTTATCGCCGACGATTTTACCGGCGCAACGGACATTGCAAGCTTTATGGCGCAGCAGGGGTGGCGCGTCGCGCTTCTGCCCGGTATGCCCGATACCGCGCAATGCTGGAATGAAGAGGTTGACGCTATCGTCATCTCGCTGAAAAGCCGCTCATTACCCGCAGAACAGGCCGTCGCCCAATCCCTGTCCTGTGCCCGCTGGCTGAAACAAAATGCAGGTGTCCGCCAGATTTATTTTAAATATTGTTCGACGTTTGACTCCACGCCAACAGGCAATATTGGCCCGGTCAGCGATGCATTGATGAACGACCTGCAGGTTCCGCTGATCGTCCACTGCCCCGCTCTGCCGCAAAACGGACGCACGGTGGTGCATGGTCATCTTTTTGTACACGGTGTACTGCTTAACGAATCCGGGATGGAAAAGCATCCGCTCAATCCAATGAACGATGCCAGCCTGCCGCGTCTGCTAAGCGCGCAAACGCCAGGCGCGGTTGGTTGCATCAACCTCACGACCCTGCGTCAAGGTGTGGAAGCGGTCACTTACGCCCTGGCCCAACTTCAGGCTGAAGGTACGCGTCACGTTATCGTCGATACGCTGGATGAAGCAGATCTCAACACGCTGGCGCAAGCTCTCCATGCCAGCCCTCTGTTAGCCGGGGGCTCCGGGCTCGGCGGCGCGCTGGCCGCCTGCAGCGGAGGCCAGCAATCCATGCCGCCGGACTCTTTTCCACTGCCTGCCAAAACGGTGGTGTTCTCCGGTAGCTGTTCGGCAATGAGCAATCGTCAGGTTAATCGCTACAAGGCCGCGGCAGCGTCTCGTTTGCTTGATGTGTCCCGCTGCCTGTCTGATGCCGAACGCTACACCGATGAACTGAGCGCCTGGGCGATGACGCATATCAGCGACTCATTAGCGCCACTGATATACGCCACCCAGCCGCCAGACGTACTCAAACGTATTCAACAGGAGCACGGCGAACAGGTCGCCAGCCAGGCAATCGAACACGCTTTTGCCCGGCTGAGTTCAAAGCTACGAACTGCGGGTGTAAACACCTTTATCGTCGCGGGCGGAGAAACCTCCGGCACCGTTGTGGAAGCCTTGCAGGTGAAGCGTCTGTCCGTCGGCAAAGCCATTGCGCCAGGCGTGCCGTGGGTATTTTCCTCCGGTCTGGCGCTGGCGCTGAAGTCAGGCAACTTTGGTGACGACGATTTCTTTTTTACTGCCCAGGAGTACGCATTATGAATTCGGTGAGTGAACACCAACTGCGCGAACTACTCGTCCACTATGGCCGTTCCCTGTTTATGCGCGGTTACAGCAGCGGCGGTTCCGGCAATCTTAGCGTCAAAATGCCGGATGGCGGCTATCTGGTGACCCCGACCAACTCTTGTCTGGGCGAGCTTGATCCTGCCACGCTAAGTCGGCTGGATGCCAACGGCGTTCATCTTAGCGGCGACAAACCCTCAAAAGAGGTGCCCATGCATCTGGCGTGGTATCGACATCGGCCATCCTGCGGCGCGGTCGTGCACCTGCATTCTCCATGGCTGACCGCGCTCTCCTGCCTGCCGTGCACCACGCCGAAAAACTGCCTGCCGCCGTTAACACCGTACTATGTGATGCGCGTCGGGCAGTTACCGCTGCTGCCCTATTTCAAGCCTGGCCATGAAGGCATTGCCAGCGCACTGAGTGAAATCGCGGCAGACCATACGGCCGCGCTGCTGGCCAATCACGGGCCGGTAGTAAGCGGTCGCTCGCTGCGTGAGGCGGTGTTTAACGCCGAAGAACTGGAAGACAGCGCCCGCATCTGGCTGACGTTAAAACCGCTTGGCTATGTTCCGCTCTCAGAAGAAGCGGTGGCCGAACTTGAACATTCCCGGCAAGCGTGAGGTGACATAATGATCCCCGAGCAACGACGTGATTTTATCTACCGCTACGTACACGAAAAAAATGCCGCCTCATTTAATGAACTGGCAGATTTGATGAGCGTGTCGCATATGACCGTGCGTCGCGACATCCAGTTGCTGGAAGAAGAAGGCAAAGTTATCGCCATTAACGGCGGAGTGAAGCTCAATAACCTGCTGAAATCCGAGCTGCCATGGCGGGAAAAAGCCGAGTTGAATCATGACGTGAAACGTAAAATGGGCCAGCTCGCCGCCATGCTCATTGAGCCCGGACAAACGCTGTATCTGGATGCCGGAACGTCGTTGTTTGAAGTGGCGAAAGCGGTCGCCGCCAGCCATTGTTTCAATCTGACGGTAGTAACCAACGATTTTTCCATCAGCCACTATCTGATGGATATGCCGCACATAACGCTCTATCACACCGGTGGTCTGGTGGATCAGCGTAACCGCTCATGCCTTGGAAAAAGCGCCGCCAGTTTTCTGCGCACCATTAATATTGACGTGGCGTTTCTGAGCTCCTCATCGTGGGATACCGAACGCGGCATGTCGACGCCGAGCGAAGGGAAAGCCTCGGTTAAAGAAGCGGTACTCACCGTTTCCCGGCGTCGGGTGCTGGTCTGCGACAGCAGTAAGTTTGGCAAATACGGCATGTTCCATATCTGTGGGCTGGAACAGTTAACCGACATTATTTCTGATAACCGGTTACCGGAAAACGCCCAGCAAACTCTTGCCAGCCAGGGCGTTAAGCTGCATCTGGTTGATAACCGGGAGGGTGCGCGCCATGCTGAAGTTAGCGGCTAACCTCGACTGGTTGTTTACAGATTTACCAATAGCGGCGCGATTTGCGGCGGCGCAGGCGGCTGGTTTTCGCGGCGTTGAAGGGCTATTTCTCTGGCAGCACCCGCTGGCGCATTTGCACGCTGCACAGCGGGAAACATCCCTGCCGGTGGTGCTGATGAACGCACCGGCGGGTAACTGGGCACAAGGTGAGCGGGGACTGGCCGCGCAGCCCGGTCAAGACCCGGAATTTCACCATAGCCTCAACGTGGCGCGTGATTACGCCACGGCGCTGGGCTGTCGTCGGGTTCACGTTATGGCCGGTTCGCGCTGCGACGATCTGACGCTTCACGCTCAGCGCACTCTCCTGACCAACCGGCTGCGTATCGCCTGCGATATGATGGCTGAAGCGGAAATCGATGTGCTGATTGAACCGTTAAATTCGCAGGATATGCCCGGTTATTTTATTGACAGTTTTCCGTTGGCCGAATCTATTATTCAAGAGGTTGGCAAGAAAAATATCGGTTTACAGTTTGATATTTACCACTGTCAGAAAATTCATGGCAATGTGGCAAAAAATATTGAACGCTACTTCACCTTAATTAAACATTTTCAAATTGCTTCTGTCCCCTATCGCCATGAACCGGGAACAGGTGAATTAAATGAAACATGGCTATTCGATTTTATTAGAAAAATGAATTACCAGGGCTGGATTGGTTGTGAATATCAACCATCAACATCAGGGCCCGACTCATTAAACTGGATAACGCCTTACCTATAATTTAAATATCTCTGTACCGGAGGAAAATATGTCGGATACTGTTATTATTTCGCTGGCACCCGTTGCCGCGGATTGCCCCAGAGTTATACCCGCAGAACTGGCGCAGGAAATACTCGCCAGCGTAAAGCATGGCGCGTCCATCGTGCATTTACACGTTCGCGATAAACAGGGTCGCCTGACGCCGGATACCACCGATTTTCAGGCGACCATTGATAACGTCATGCGCCATTCAGACCTGATTATTCAGGCATCTACCGGCGGCGTCTCTTCAATGTCCATCGCCGAACGCTGCGCGCCACTCTCCTGCCCCGGCGTAGAGATGGCTTCGCTGAACGTCGGTTCCGTCAACCTCGGAGATGCGGTGTACTTTAATCCCGGTCCGGACGTGGAATATTGCTCCCGGCAAATAGTCGAGCGCAATATCATTCCCGAGTTTGAAGTTTTTGAAATTGGCATGATTAATAACATCCTGAACCTTGAAGATAAAATAAAATTCCAAAAACCCATGCTCTTTAATATCGTCCTCGGTCATCGCGGCAGTACGCCAGCAACCATTGACGCTTTAATTGCTCTGCGTAGCATGATCCCGCGCGATGCCTTATGGGGTATTACTCATTTTGGCAGAAAGAACTTCGATATTATTGCCGCCGCCGTCGGCATGGGGGCCAGTGAAGTACGAATCGGCTTTGAGGATAGCTATTATTTAAGCGCTGAAGAAAAAGCACAGCATAATTACCAGCAGGTTGCCAAACTCGCCACGCTCATTCGCAGCATGGATAAAAAAGTCGCCACGCCAGAAATTGCGCGGCACATGTTATCTATTCCATCCCGGCAGCAATAACAACAGCAAGGACATTTCAACATGACTATGACCACTGTTATTCACAAAACCGGACTCGGCGTCAGCGTTGCGGGCGCGGCGCTAGCGATTATCGGTGCGCTAATCCAGTCCGCGGCGCTCTGGCAGCCCGGGCTGGTGATGTTCACCGCCGGATTCGCCGCCGGTGCAGGCTACTGGCCGGGTCTACGCAGCTATCAGTTTACGCTATGGATCATCGCCGGGTTTGTCGCCGCCATGACCTGGTCTACGGATCTGATCGTCTGGGGCGGTTTCAATATCACCCATAAATGGATCGTATTCCTCGTCATTCAGGCCACCATGTTTAGCATGGGCACTAAGCTAACGATCCAGGATTTTATTGACGTCGCCAAAATGCCGTGGGCGGTGTTTATTGGCACCTTCTGCCACTTCGTTATCATGCCTCTGCTCGGCCTGAGCATTACGCTTATCTTTAACTTTCCGCCTGAGGTAGCGGTCGGGATTCTGCTGATTGGCGCCTGCCCAAGCGGACTCTCCTCTACCGTCATGGTCTATATCGCGAACGCCAACCTGGCGCTGGCGGTCTCGATCGCCGCAGTCTCAACGCTGGCGGCGACGGTGATGACGCCGCTGTGGGTTAATCTGCTGGCGGGGTCGATGATCGATATCCAGCTCACCGCGATGGTAATGGATGTGGTGAAAATCGTATTAATCCCCATCGGCGCGGCAATTCTGCATGACTATCTGAAAACCTATGCGGGCGTGCGCGGACGCCGTGTCGTCCAGATGCTGGCCGGGATCGGCGCTCTTTGGCTGCTGTATATGATTGCTGGCGGCTGGGACGCGCTGTTTGGTCACGCCAGCGCCGACGCGCAAATGTACGCGGTGGTGCTCAACTTCGTGGCAGGCGGTCTCGTCTGGGCATTGTTCTACAACTGGCTGTATGGCCGCGTGGCGGGCGTGAAGAAAATCATGCCGACCATCTCAATGATGGGGATCATTTTCTTTACGACCACCGCAGCCGCAGCCGGGCGCGAGAACCTGGTGCAGGTCGGCTTCCTGCTCTGCTTCGCCATGTTGATGCATAACCTCGGCGGCTTCCTGATTGGCTATCTGATGAGCCGCTGGATCTTCCGCATGGACGTACAGTCTGCCCGCACCGTAGCCTTTGAAGTCGGCCTGCAAAACGGCGGCATGGCGTCCGGGCTTGCCGCAGCGATGGGCAAACTGGCAACGGTTGGCCTGGCCTCGGCGGTGATGACTCCGCTTGGCAACGTCAGCGGCTCGCTGCTCGCGAACTACTGGCGCAAGAAAGACGCCAAACAGGCGCAGGCCGCCGCAGCCAAAGATCCCGTTCAACCCGCTTGCGAAAATCTGTCAAAAGGATAATCACGATGACAACTCTCACTCTGGGGCATGCCCTGCGCGCCGTGGCCTCTGCGCTCGACCTTGCCGAAACATGTTACGCAAAACGCCCGTTAAGCGTGGCCGTATGCGATGCCAATGGCGAACTACTCAGCTTTGCGCGGATGGATAACGCCAAACTGTTAACCATCGAGTTAACCCAGCGCAAAGCACGCACCAGTAGCCGCCTGGGCTGTACCACGCAGGCATTTTTACAGCGACTGCAGAAAGAGCAACTGGATATTGGTTATTTTGCCGACCCGCTGTTTACGGCGCTGCCGGGCGGGATCCCGATTCTGCACCAAGGAAAATGCCTTGGGGCCGTCGCGGTAGGCGGTTTATCCGCGCAGGAAGATCATGATGCGGCGCTGGCCGTCGCGGAAACGTTACTTAAGGAGATTGCCCAATGAAAAAGGTCGCCATGCTGCATACCAGTGCCGCCACGCTTACGATGATGCAACAGCTGATTGCCGACATCATGCCGGATGTTGAAGTCATGCACCTGGTGGAAGAATCCATGATCAAGCAGGTAATGAAGGCCCAGGGCGTGACGCCCAATATTGCCGCCCGCATCGCCGACTATGTGCATATTGCCGAAAAGGCGGACTGCGATATCTTTATTACCGCCTGTTCCTCAATTGGTACTGCGGTGGAGCAATGCCAGTTTATGACCCCACTTCAGCTCGCACGCATTGATTGCGCAATGGTGGAAGAGGCGATTGAAAAAGGTGAGCGGATCGCCGTACTGGCGACCGTGGCAACCACGCTGAAGCCAACGCTGGATTACGTACAGCGCAAAGTGCAGCAGAGCGGTAAATCGCGAACCATCACGCCTATATTAATGGAGGAGGCATTCCACGCGCTGCTGGCGGGAGACATGGATACTCATGACCGTATCGTCAGTGAAGGGTTACAGAGCGCCTTTACCCAGGCAGATGTTGTGATGCTGGCGCAGGCCTCGATGGCGCGCGTTTTACAGCAGCTCCCTTCCCCGCCGGTGCCGGTAATGACCTCGCCGGAAAGCGGAATTCGCTGGTTGAAAACACTGGCTGAAAGCTGAATTACAGGCCAAAAAAAGGCCATCATCAGATGGCCAACCATGTCGAAACGGGACCAGCCCTTGACTATGCAGAGAGTCAGGGCTGTTTTTTTTCTTACTTAATCACTGTTTTCAACGCTTCGCCGATATCGGCCAGGCTACGAACGGTTTTCACGCCAGCGGCTTCCAGCGCAGCGAACTTCTCATCCGCCGTACCTTTACCACCTGCGATGATCGCACCAGCATGACCCATACGTTTACCTTTCGGCGCCGTCACACCCGCGATGTAACCCACAACCGGCTTGGTCACATGATCTTTAATGTACGCCGCTGCTTCTTCTTCCGCGCTACCGCCGATCTCACCGATCATGACGATCGCTTCAGTCTGCGGATCTTCCTGGAACAGCTTCAGGATATCGATGAAGTTAGAGCCAGGGATCGGGTCGCCGCCGATACCCACACAGGTAGACTGACCAAAACCATAGTCGGTGGTCTGCTTAACCGCTTCATAGGTCAGCGTACCGGAACGAGAAACGATACCGACTTTACCAGGCTTGTGAATATGGCCCGGCATGATGCCGATTTTACATTCACCAGGGGTGATAACACCTGGGCAGTTCGGGCCAATCATGCGCACGCCAGCTTCATCCAGCTTCACTTTCACAGTCAGCATATCCAGCGTTGGGATACCTTCGGTGATGGTGATGATAAGCTTGATGCCTGCATCGATAGCTTCCAGGATGGAGTCTTTGCAGAACGGAGCCGGAACGTAGATAACGGTGGCGGTTGCGCCGGTCGCTTCTACCGCTTCACGTACGGTGTTGAACACCGGCAGACCCAGATGCGTGGTGCCGCCTTTGCCCGGCGTAACGCCGCCGACCATTTGCGTACCGTAAGCAATCGCTTGTTCAGAGTGGAATGTCCCCTGGCTACCGGTGAAGCCCTGGCAGATAACCTTGGTATCTTTATTAATTAAAACTGACATTATTTCCCCTCCACTGCGGCAACAACCTGCTGAGCTGCATCCGTCAGACTTTTCGCTGCAATAATATTCAGGCCGCTATCAGCCAATTTTTTCGCGCCGAGTTCAGCGTTGTTACCTTCAAGACGTACCACGACCGGAACGTTAACGCCCACTTCTGCTACCGCGCCGATGATACCGTCCGCGATCAGGTCGCAGCGTACGATACCGCCGAAGATGTTAACCAGTACGGCTTTAACATTGTCGTCAGAGAGGATAATTTTGAACGCTTCGGTTACACGTTCTTTGGTCGCACCGCCGCCAACGTCGAGGAAGTTAGCCGGTTCGCCGCCGTGCAGTTTAACGATGTCCATGGTGCCCATTGCCAGGCCCGCGCCGTTAACCATACAACCGATGTTGCCGTCCAGAGCGACGTAGTTCAGTTCCCACTGTGCAGCCTGTGCTTCACGCGGATCTTCCTGAGACTGGTCGCGCATTTCACGCAGGTCAGCCTGGCGGAACAGCGCGTTGCCGTCAGCGCCCAGTTTGCCGTCGAGGCAGATCAGATCACCCTGCTTGGTCACCACCAGCGGGTTGATTTCGATCAGCGCCAGATCGCGCTCAAGGAAGATAGTCGCCAGACCCATGAAGATCTTGGTGAACTGCTGAACCTGTTTACCTTCCAGACCCAGTTTGAACGCCAGTTCACGACCCTGATAAGGCATCGGACCGGCCAGCGGATCGAGCGCTACTTTATGGATCAGGTGCGGCGTTTCTTCCGCCACTTTTTCAATTTCCACGCCGCCTTCGGTAGAGGCCATGAAGACCACGCGACGGGAACTACGGTCAACAACTGCGCCGAGGTAAAGTTCTTTACCAATGTCGGTCGCTGCTTCAACCAGAATCTGATTTACCGGTTGACCATGGGCGTCTGTCTGGTAAGTGACCAGACGTTTACCCAGCCAGTGTTCAGCAAAAGCGCGAATGTCTTCTTTGCTGTTCACAACCTTCACACCGCCCGCTTTACCACGGCCACCAGCGTGAACCTGACATTTCACTACCCACGGGCCTGCGCCGATTTTAGATGCAGCTTCTTCAGCTTCACGCGGAGTAGTACAGGCATAACCCACCGGTGCCGGTAAGCCATAGCGGGCAAAAAGTTGTTTTGCCTGATATTCATGTAAGTTCATGTGTTCTGTCCATCCTTCAGGTAATCGTTATCTTTTACCCGTAGGCCTGATAAGCCTCCAGACCTACGGGGCAGGTGATACTCTTATTTACTACACGTCCAGCAGCAGACGCGTCGGATCTTCCAGCAACTCTTTAATGGTTACCAGGAAGCCTACTGACTCACGACCATCGATCAAACGGTGGTCATAAGACAGCGCCAGATACATCATCGGCAGGATTTCAACCTTGCCGTCTACGGCCATCGGACGATCTTTGATGGCATGCATACCCAGGATGGCGCTCTGCGGTGGGTTGATGATCGGGGTAGACATCAGGGAACCGAACACGCCACCGTTAGTGATGGTGAAGTTACCGCCCGTCAGATCGTCGACCGTCAGCTTGCCGTCGCGACCTTTAACTGCCAGCTCTTTAATATTTTTCTCGATGTCAGCCATACCCAGCAGATCCACATCACGCAGGACCGGCGTGACCAGGCCACGCGGCGTGGAGACCGCCATGCTGACATCAAAGTAGTTGTGGTACACCACGTCATCACCGTCGATGGACGCGTTCACTTCCGGATAGCGTTTCAGCGCTTCAACAACCGCTTTCACGTAGAAAGACATAAAGCCCAGACGGATACCGTGACGTTTCTCGAACGCGTCACCGTACTGCTTACGCAGATCCATGATTGGCTTCATGTTGACTTCGTTGAACGTGGTCAGCATGGCGGTGGAGTTTTTCGCTTCCAGCAGACGCTCAGCTACGCGTTTGCGCAGACGGGTCATCGGAACACGTTTTTCGCCACGAGCGCCCAGTTGAGCCTGTGGTGCAGGCGCGGCGGCCGGCGCTTTGGCTTCTGCTTTCGCAGCCGGTGCTTTGGCCAGATGCTTTTCAACATCTTCACGCGTGATACGACCACCGACGCCGGTGCCATTGATGGCGCTGGCTTCGAGGTTATGCTCACCCAGCAGGCGACGGATCGCCGGGCTCAGGGCATCGTTGTTCTGTTCAGCAAGAGACGCCTGCTGGCGTTGTGCCGGAGTAGAATCTTTCTCTTCAGACTTGGCGCTGGTCTCTTTGCCAGAGCTGTTGCCTTCACGCAGGCGACCGAGGATCTGGCGAGAAGTGACGGTTGTCCCTTCATCTTCCAGAACCGCATCAAGAATACCGTCCGCTGATGCCGGTACTTCCAGTACCACTTTGTCAGTTTCGATTTCTACCAGTACTTCATCACGACGTACTGCATCGCCCGGTTTTTTGTGCCAGGTTGCAACCGTTGCATCCGCTACGGATTCAGGCAGGTCGGGAACAAGAATATCTACGCTACTCATTATTTATCCTTTATTTAATCGACGTTCAGCGCGTCATTAACCAGATCTTGTTGCTGCTTCTGGTGAACGGACATATATCCTACTGCCGGAGAGGCAGAGGCCGGGCGACCTGCATAACGCAGAGCTGACCCAAATGGAATTACTTCACGGAAATGATGCTGGCTGCAGTACCATGCGCCCTGGTTGAGCGGCTCTTCCTGGCACCAGACAAAATCATGTACATGAGCAAACGGTTTCAGCGCTTCCTGCACCGCTTTATGCGGGAACGGATAGAGCTGTTCGATACGCACAATGGCGACATCTTTTTGGTCGTTCTTGCGGCGTTGCTCCAGCAGGTCGTAATAAACCTTACCAGAACACATCACGACACGCTTCACGCCTTTAGGATCAAGTTCATCTACTTCGCCAATGGCTGGCAGGAAGGTGCCATTTGCCAGTTCGTCCAGCGTGGACACCGCCAGCGGATGACGCAGCAGCGACTTCGGTGACATCACTACCAGCGGACGACGCATTCCGCGCAGCGCCTGACGACGCAGCATGTGGTAAACCTGTGCCGGGGTAGACGGGACGCAAACCTGCATGTTTTGCTCAGCGCAAAGTTGCAGATAACGTTCCAGACGCGCGGAAGAGTGCTCCGGACCCTGACCTTCATAGCCGTGTGGCAGCAGCATAACCAGACCGCACATACGGCCCCATTTCTGCTCGCCGGAAGAGATGAACTGGTCGATAACCACCTGCGCACCGTTGGCGAAGTCACCGAACTGCGCTTCCCAGATAGTCAGGGTGCGCGGTTCTGCCGTGGCATAACCGTACTCGAATGCCAGCACCGCTTCTTCAGACAGCACGGAGTCCCATACGCGGAACGTGCCCTGCCCGTTATGCACATGCTGCAGCGGAGTGTACGTTGAACCATTCGCCTGGTTATGAATCACCGCATGACGGTGGAAGAAGGTTCCACGGCCAGAGTCTTCACCCGACAGACGTACCGGAATGCCTTCATCAACCAGCGTGGCGTAAGCCAGATTCTCTGCGCCACCCCAGTCGAACAGCTTCTCGCCTGCGGCCATGGCCTGACGGTCGCCGTAAATTTTGGCAACACGCGATTGCATTTCCACCGCTTCAGGCACGGTGCTGATGCGTTTTGCCAGCTCCTGCAGACGCTTCATCTCAACTTTGTTCGGGTAGTTTTCATCCCATTCGTGGTTGAGGTACGGCGACCAGGTGAAGGAGTGCATATTCATTGGACGCCACTCTTTCACCACGCATTCGCCTGCGTCCAGCGCGTCACGATACAGATTGACCATTTCGGTCGCATCTTCCAGCGTAGCGACGTTGTCCGCTTCCAGCTTGTCAGCGTAGATTTTGCGCGGAGTCGGATGCTTTTTGATTTTCTGATACATCAGCGGCTGGGTTGCGCTTGGCTCGTCGGCTTCGTTGTGGCCGTGACGGCGGTAGCACACCAGATCGATGAAGACATCGCGTTTAAAGGTATTACGGAAATCCAGTGCCAGACGCGTTACGAAAGCGACCGCTTCCGGGTCATCCGCGTTCACGTGGAAAATCGGCGCCTGAACCATCTTACCGATGTCGGTGCAGTACGGTGTAGAACGTGCATCCAGCGGGTTAGAGGTGGTGAAGCCCACCTGGTTGTTGATAACGATGCGAACGGTACCGCCCACTTCGTAACCACGCGCTTTCGACATGTTCAGGGTTTCCTGAACCACGCCTTGCCCGGTTACTGCCGCATCACCATGAATAGTGATTGGCAGCACTTTATTGCTGCTCGGCTCGTCGAGCCTGTCCAGACGAGCGCGTACGGAACCGATCACCACCGGGCTGACGATCTCCAGGTGCGACGGGTTAAACGCCAGCGCCAGGTGAACCAGGCCGCCTTCGGTTTCGATATCCGACGAGAAGCCCATGTGGTACTTCACGTCGCCGGTGCCGAGGTGCTCTTTATGTTTGCCCGCAAACTCGTCGAACAGATCCTGCGGCTTTTTACCCAGCACGTTAACCAGGACGTTCAGACGACCACGGTGCGCCATACCCAGTACCACTTCACGGGTACCGCTGTTACCGGCGTGGCGGATCATCTCTTTGAGCATTGGGATTAACGCATCACCGCCTTCCAGCGAGAAGCGTTTCGCGCCCGGGAATTTTGCACCCAGGTAGCGTTCCAGACCTTCCGCTGCGGTCAGTTCGCTGAGGAAGCGTTTCTTCTCTTCACTACTGAACGCAGTACGGCCAGACTCGATACGCTGCTGAAGCCAGCGTTTTTCTTCGGTGCTGGTGATGTGCATATACTCGGCGCCAATCGGGCCGCAGTAGGTTTGTTTCAGCGCGACAACCAGGTCGCTCAGCTTCATCGTGTCTTTGCCACCGGCAAAAGAACCCACGTTAAAGCTTTCCTGGAAATCCGCATCGGTCAGATCGTGGAAGGAGGGATCCAGATCGGCCACATTTTCTTGCTGCCACAGTCCCAGCGGATCGAGATTCGCATGCTGATGACCGCGGAAACGATAGGCGTTAATGAGCTGCAGGACTTTAACCTGCTTCACATTGGCATCAGGGTCGGAAATAGAAGAAGAGTAACGTGGGGTAATCAACGCCTGTCGACGGAAATAATCACGTGTTTTTGAGTGGAGTTGATCCGGTTTGACTCCGGTACCAGGTAACTGCTGGAACGTCGAACGCCAGTTAGCATCTACCGAGTCAGGGTCGGTTAAGAAGTCTTCATAGAGCTGTTCTATCCAGCTCTGGTTAGAACCAGAGAGGTAAGAAGAGTCCAACCAGGCTTTCAAAGCGCTGTTCTGCATCGTGATCCCTTAAGCATTTGTATGCTTATTTCGCCGTGGATACTACCACGCACACCGATGTGCGTGCCGGGGTTCACTTGTTGCGGACTGTCGTGTCATCTGCGTCCGCTAAGGAACCTTTAAAAACTGTCTAATAATCGTCATCGTTCAGGCTGCGATTATTGCTATCAATGTGGCAGTTTTTAGAGGTTTCCCTGCACGGCCGGGGAATCTCTTCCCCGGCAACTACAACTACTTATGCACTACGTTTGAGCAGCATCGACTTAATATGACCGATGGCGCGCGTCGGGTTCAGCCCTTTAGGACATACGCTGACGCAGTTCATGATGCTATGACAGCGGAATACGCTGAAAGCGTCACTTAAACCTTCCAGACGGCTGTCGGTCTCGGTATCGCGGCTATCAATTAAGAAGCGATACGCGGCCAACAGGCCTGCCGGGCCAATAAACTTGTCCGGGTTCCACCAGAATGATGGGCAGGACGTTGAGCAGCATGCACACAAAATACATTCATACAGCCCATCGAGCTTCTCACGCTGCTCTGGCATTTGTAAATGCTCACGAGCCGGAGGATTTTTCCCATTATTCAACAAGTAAGGCTTAATCTTCTCATACTGTGCGTAGAATTGCCCCATGTCTACCACCAAATCGCGCACAACCGGTAAACCTGGCAGCGGGCGAATGACAATTTTCTTGCCCGGCTGATTCAGCGCAGAAATAGGTGTGATACAGGCCAGTCCATTTTTGCCGTTCATGTTCAGACCGTCGGAGCCGCAGACCCCTTCACGGCATGAACGACGAAACGACAGCGACGGATCTTTTTCTTTCAGCTGCATCAACGCATCCAGCAGCATCATGTCGCGCCCTTCTTCCGCCTCCAGGGTGTAATCCTGCATGCGCGGAGCGTCGTCAACATCCGGGTTATAGCGATAAACTGAAAACTCGAGTTTCATTGTCCTGTCTCCGCATTAATAAGTACGAATCTTCGGCGGGAATGCCGGGCGCAGCTTCGGTTCCATATTGACTTGACGTCGCGTCATGGATTCCGACTCTGGCAGGTACAGGGAATGGCACAGCCAGTTTTCGTCATCACGTTCCGGGAAGTCGAAGCGGCTATGCGCGCCACGGCTTTCGGTACGGAAGTTTGCAGATACTGCAGTGGCGTACGCGGTCTCCATCAGGTTATCCAACTCCAGACACTCAACGCGCTGGGTGTTGAACTCACTGGAGGTATCGTCCAGACGGGCATTTTTCAGGCGTTCGCGAATCGCTTTCAGCTCTTCCAGACCCTTCGCCATCGCATCGCCTTCGCGGAATACCGAGAAGTTATGCTGCATACATTCTTGCAGCGCTTTACGAATTGCCACCGGGTCTTCACCGTTACGGTTACCGTTCCAGCGATTCAGACGCGCCAGAGAAGCGTCGATTTCATCTTCGGTTGCATCCAGCAGGTCACCCTGCTCTGCGATAGATTCCTGCAGATGCAGACCCACGGCACGACCAAATACCACCAGGTCAAGCAGAGAGTTGCCGCCCAAACGGTTAGCACCGTGAACCGATACACAGGCAATTTCACCGACGGCAAACAGCCCTGGGATCACCACATCTTCGCCCTGCTCATTCACGGTCAGCGCCTGGCCGGTGACTTTGGTCGGAATACCGCCCATCATATAGTGGCAGGTTGGGATAACCGGGATCGGCTCTTTCACCGGGTCAACGTGAGCAAAGGTACGGGACAGTTCGAGAATACCCGGCAGACGGGACTCCAGCACTTCTTTACCCAGGTGGTCGAGTTTCAGTTTGGCGTGCGGCCCCCACGGACCGTCGCAGCCGCGACCTTCGCGGATTTCGATCATGATGGAACGCGCCACCACGTCACGACCCGCCAGGTCTTTCGCATTCGGGGCATAACGCTCCATGAAGCGCTCACCGTGTTTGTTCAGCAGGTAGCCACCTTCACCACGACAGCCTTCTGTTACCAGAACACCCGCGCCAGCGATACCGGTTGGGTGGAACTGCCACATCTCCATATCCTGCACCGGCACGCCAGCGCGGATAGCCATACCGACGCCGTCACCGGTGTTGATGTGGGCGTTGGTGGTGGACTGATAAATACGGCCAGCACCGCCGGTCGCCAGCACGGTTGCGCGAGCTTTGAAGTAAACCACTTCACCGGTTTCGATACACAGCGCGGTACAACCAACAATCGCGCCATCGGCATTTTTCACCAGATCCAGCGCGTACCACTCGGAGAAGATGGTGGTATGGTTTTTCAGGTTCTGCTGATACAGCGTGTGCAACAGCGCATGGCCGGTACGGTCTGCCGCTGCCGCGGTACGTGCCGCCTGCTCGCCGCCGAAATTCTTCGACTGGCCGCCAAACGGACGTTGATAGATTGTGCCATTATCGAGGCGAGAGAACGGCAGCCCCATGTGGTCCAGCTCCAGAATCGCTTCCGGACCGGTTTTACACATATATTCAATAGCGTCCTGGTCACCAATGTAGTCCGACCCTTTGACGGTGTCGTACATGTGCCATTCCCAGTTATCTTCATGGGTATTACCGAGCGCAACGGTGATGCCACCTTGCGCAGATACGGTATGGGAACGAGTTGGGAACACTTTGGAGAGCAGCGCACAGGTCTGACCGCTCTGGGAAATTTGCAGCGCCGCGCGCATACCTGCGCCGCCGGCACCAATCACAACAGCATCAAATTCTCTGACTGGCAGTTTCATTACACACCCCACACCACAACAAATCCATAAATGACGTAAACCACCAGCGCAACGACGATAGCCAGTTGCAGAATCAGGCGCACGGCCAGCGGTTTAACGTAGTCGGTCAACACCTGCCACATGCCGATCCAGGCATGAATCAAGATGGAGAAAAGAGCCAGCAGGGTGAAGACTTTGGTGAATGCCGATGAGAAGAAACCGGTCCAGACTTCAAACGTCAGTTCGCCGCTGGTGGCGAAGAAGCCGACCATATAGATGATGTATAACGTCAGAACGATAGCGGTAGCACGGACCAGAATGAAGTCATGTACGCCGTTGCGTCCTAATGCGGAGGCGTTGCTTACCATACGAGGACTCCTGCGAGAAGTGAAAGCACGACAATGATAACGAAACAAATTTTGGCGGAACGTGTCCCTGCTTCGAGGGTTTCTTCGATATAGCCAAAATCCATCAACAGATGGCGAATGCCCATTACGGCGTGATATGCCAGCGCAATCAGGATCCCCCACAGAATTAACTCCACAAAGAAGTTATTCATAATGGATGACGCCGCGAGGAAACCTTCAGGGGAGGAAAGGCTGGTACCCAATAACCACAACAGAATCCCGACCGCCACGAAGGTGATCACTCCGGATACGCGATGGAGAATGGACGCTATCGCCGTGATTGGGAACCGGATCGTTTGTAGATCCAGATTGACAGGTCTTTGTTTTTTCACATTTCTTATCATGAATAACGCCCACATGCTGTTCTTATTATTCCCTTTGGACTTCGGGTACAGAAGATGAAGACACCTGTAGCCTGAAAGACGACGGGATTTCCTTCCTCCGGTCTGCGTGCGGGTCAGACAGCGTCCTTACTATAACTACGCGTCATATAAAACACTGCTTCCAGATGCTAAAACGACACGTTACAACGCTGGTTGGCTCGGGATTGCAGGGTATTCCGGAGACCTGGCGGCAGTATAGGACGTTCACAAAATCATTACAATTAACCTACATATAGTTTGTCGGGTTTTATCCCGAACAGTGACATAGGTCACGATAACAACATTATTTTAATTTTTAACCATCTAATTTGACAACCATTAAACAAAGTTGTTACAAACGACACCAGAAAAAGCATATAATGCGTAAAAGTTATGGGGTCACTCTTTCACCGGACATTTAGTTATGTAACAGTGTGGAAGTATTGACCAATACAGTCAGGACAGTTATTAGTGATAGACAGGTTTAATAATTCGGATTGCTAAGTTCTTGATTTGCAGTTTATTCGCCATGAAAAGACCGTTTTACCTGCAAGCGCCCATAGCTCTGTACCCAGGTTATCCCCTCTTTCGCAGAGCGGCGAGCCAAATAACAAACTGGTAACGGTTCATTGATGTACGAAGGCAAATGTGAGTTCCAGCAGTCTTAAGCAATAAGGCGCTAAGGAGACCGTAAATGGCTGATACTAAAGCAAAAATCACTCTAAATGGTGACTCTGCTATTGAACTGGATGTGCTGAAAGGTACGCTCGGTCAAGATGTTATTGATATTCGTAGTCTTGGCTCAAAAGGGATGTTTACTTTTGACCCAGGTTTCACCTCTACCGCATCCTGCGAATCCAAAATTACTTTCATCGACGGTGACGAAGGTATTTTGCTGCATCGCGGCTTCCCGATTGATCAGTTGGCGACCGAGTCAAACTATCTGGAAGTGTGTTATATCCTGCTGTACGGCGAAAAACCGACGCAGGAGGAGTACGACGAGTTCAAAACAACAGTCACTCGCCATACCATGATCCACGAGCAGATCACCCGCCTGTTCCACGGTTTCCGCCGCGACTCTCACCCGATGGCCGTTATGTGTGGTGTTACCGGGGCGCTGGCTGCGTTCTACCACGACTCGCTGGATGTGAATAATCCGCGTCACCGTGAAATCGCCGCCTTCCGTCTGCTGTCCAAAATGCCGACCATGGCAGCGATGTGCTACAAATATTCCATCGGGCAGCCGTTCGTGTACCCGCGTAATGACCTCTCCTACGCCGGTAACTTCCTGAACATGATGTTCTCCACGCCGTGCGAAAAATACGAAGTGAATCCGATTCTGGAACGCGCAATGGACCGTATCTTGATCCTGCACGCTGACCACGAACAGAACGCCTCAACCTCTACCGTTCGTACCGCCGGTTCTTCTGGCGCTAACCCGTTTGCCTGCATCGCGGCCGGTATTGCTTCCCTGTGGGGACCAGCACACGGCGGCGCAAACGAAGCTGCTCTGAAAATGCTGGAAGAAATCAGCTCTGTTAAACACATTCCGGAATTTGTTCGCCGCGCGAAAGACAAGAATGATTCCTTCCGCCTGATGGGCTTTGGTCACCGTGTTTATAAAAACTATGACCCGCGCGCCACCGTCATGCGTGAAACCTGCCATGAAGTACTGAGAGAACTGGGCACCAAAGATGATCTGCTGGAAGTTGCGATGGAACTTGAACACATTGCGCTCAACGACCCGTACTTCATCGAGAAGAAACTCTACCCGAACGTAGATTTCTACTCCGGCATCATCCTGAAGGCGATGGGTATTCCGTCCTCCATGTTCACCGTTATCTTCGCCATGGCGCGTACCGTGGGCTGGATTGCACACTGGAACGAAATGCACACCGACGGCATGAAAATCGCTCGTCCGCGTCAGCTGTACACCGGCTACGACAAGCGCGATTTTAAGTCTGATATTAAGCGTTAATTGTCTGCCGGATGGCGCCAGCGCCTGTCCGGCTTACAGCCATTAATTCTCCCGGGTCGGACAAGGCATTGAAGCCAGAATCCGACCTGTTTTTTTTGATGCATATTATTTTATTCTCATCATGCTTTCTCTATGATTTACTGAGTTTTCCGTCATTTCACTCAGGAGCATGGGATGCCTGTTTTGCAGTGGAGCCTGTTGTTTTTGCTATCGCTCCTTCTTTCCCTGTTCTTTTTGTTTATACACCTTCCAGGACCGCTGCTGCTCGGTTCGATGATCGTCGGCATCATATTCAGTATGCGCGGCATCTCACTGCACCCTCCCCGCTGCACATTTCTTGGCGCGCAGGCGATTCTCGGCTGCATGATTGCCCAAAACCTGACGGGCTCAATCTTAACGACCCTTACGGCCCACTGGCCGATGGTGATTATCATCCTGCTGGCGACCCTTATCAGCAGCGCGGTAATCGGCTGGCTGCTGGTTCGCTACAGTAACCTACCGGGAAACACCGGTGCATGGGGCTCGTCACCTGGCGGTGCGGCGGCAATGGTGGCGATGGCGCAGGAATATGGTGCCGACATCCGGCTGGTGGCGTTTATGCAGTATCTGCGCGTACTGTTGGTGGTTGGTGCGGCGGCACTGGTCACCCGAGTGATGATGGGCGACCAGGCCCAAACGGTCAGTGAGCAAATCGTCTGGTTTCCGCCGCTGAGCAGCAATCTGTTCAGTACCCTGGCGCTGGCCGCCGTTGCCGGTACGGCCGGGCGTGTATTGCGTATCCCCTCTGGCGTCATGTTGCTACCGATGTTGGCAGGCGCATTGCTGAATGCTGGTGGCGTGATGGTGATCGAACTGCCGGAATGGTTGCTGGCGATTGCCTATATGGCCATCGGCTGGCAAATCGGCCTGGGCTTTGACAAGCAGATCTTTTTAATGGCGTTGCGCCCCTTACCGCAAATCCTCTTGTCCATTTTTTCCCTGATGGCGATCTGCGCCGCTATGGCCTGGGGACTGGCGCATTACATGCAGATAGATTTTCTTACCGCCTATCTGGCGACCAGTCCAGGCGGCGTGGATTCTGTTGCGGTGATTGCCGCGGGGAGTCACGCCGATATGGCGCTGATCATGGCGATGCAAACCCTGCGGCTATTCAGTATTTTATTGACAGGCCCGGCGGTGGCGCGGTTTATTTCGCTACACGCGCCAAAGCATCCCGCTTAGTGCTGACATCCTGGACACCAGTAAAAGGGTCGTGAAGAGAGCGTCGTTTTTTCGATGATTCCGCCACAGCGCTCACAGGCTTCACCATCCCGGTGAAAGACCTTAAAGCGAAACAGCGCGCCGTGATGTTTATTCTCATCCACCAGCCCGCGGGTGTTATAGGACAAACGAGGAATATCAAGCAGCGCATGCGCCAGCGCATCCAACTGTTCATCTCCGAGCGTCGACGCTTTATGCTGCCCGGTCAGCCCTACCTGCCAGAGAATCTCTACCCGCAGGTAGTTACCTAATCCCGCCAGAAACGCCTGGTCCAACAGCAGGCCAGAAAACTGGCGATTGCGAAAACGCGGGGATAACAGACGCGCTTTCACGTCATCGGGCGTTAAACGTAAATCCAGGACGTCCGGCCCAACCCGTTGCAGGAACGGGTGGGTAGCGAGCTGTTCCGGCGTCAGCATGTCGATATCAGAGGCGCTATAGAGCAGAATAGTTTTGTCGTGTGTTTGCAACCTGACACGCAGTACCCGCGAAGTCTGCGGTATTTTGCCGGTATCCACCACTCGCCACACGCCATAGAGCTGATTGTGGCTGTACAGCGTCAATCCATTAGAAAAATGGGTCAGCAATGCTTTACCCCGCGTTTCAAGCTGGGTAACACTCTGCCCAATCAGTTGAGATTGATACGGTTTTAGCTGCTCAAAGGCAAACCAGACATCGGTCAGGGGTTTGCCTTCGACTGCCGCCTCCAGGTTATCCGCCGCGCGGCGGATCTCCGGGCCTTCAGGCATAATACTGTCCTTTTTTAATGTGTTGCACCGCCCGTCACTGCGATATCACTCTCCACCTGCAACGCGGTGGCAATCGCAACTTCCAGCGCCCGGCGCACTGTGTCCGCTGCCATACTTGGCGCCCCGGGGTGCTGTGCAGCCTGTTGCGGCAAATAAGGGATATGAATAAATCCTCCCTTCACCGCCGGAACGTCACGTAGTTTATGCAGCAGGCCATACATCACGTGGTTACACACGAAAGTGCCCGCGGTCTGGGAAACCGAAGCCGGAATTCCCGCGTTGCGCATGGCAACAACCATCGCTTTGATCGGCAACGAACTAAACCACGCCGCCGGACCATCGGCCACAATCGGCACATCTACCGGCTGTTGACCCTGATTATCCGCAATACGCGCATCGTCAACGTTGATCGCCACGCGCTCCACGGTGACATCCGCGCGCCCACCCGCCTGCCCCACCGCCAGCACCAGTGATGGCGACAGCGCGTCAATCGCACCATTGAGTACGGCAAGAGACTCGCCAAAGACGCACGGCAGTTGGCGGGCAACGACGCGGCATCCGCCGATGATAGCATTGTCGAGGCCCGAGACCACTTCCCAGGAAGGGTTAACTGACTCGCCGCCAAAGGGTTCAAATCCCGTGATGAGTACTGTTTTCATCCTGTCACCTTACAAGAACATCAGGAAATACATCAGGAACACGTTGACCAGCAACAGCAGTATGCCGGTTGGCACCTGCGCTTTAATCACCGCGTTTTTATCCGGCAGCTCCAGCAGCGCCGCAGGAACAATGTTAAAGTTTGCCGCCATCGGCGTCATTAACGTCCCGCAATAGCCAGAGAACATGCCAATTGCCGCCATTACTGCCGGATTGCCGCCGTGCTGCAGCACGAGGATCGGAATCCCAATTCCAGCGGTCACGATCGGGAAAGCGGCAAACGCATTGCCCATGACCATCGTCAGCAATGCCATGCCGAGGGTGTACACCGTCACTGCGATAAAGCGGCTATCCACCGCCAGGTATTCTTGCGTCAGCCAGGAAATACCGCTGCCTACGCCCGCTGCCGTAAACAACAGCCCGAGCGTGGCCAAAATCTGCGGCAGGATAAACGCCCAGCCGATGGAGTCCAGCAGACGGCGCGCCTCCTGAATCGGTTGATGAACCCGCTCATGGGTCATTTTTATCGCCATCGCCAGACCAATCAACGAGCCTGCGGTCATAGAAAAGAGCGTCACCAGCGTGGCGTGATTACCCGGCCCAAACAGCGCATCCTGTAAGCCCGGAATATGGTTGAACATCAGCACGCCAATAACCGTTACCACCGGAATTGCCAGCGCCGGGAAAAACAGGCGGTTACCCAGACGACTGGCGCTTTCTTCGCGCTGTTGCTGCGTTCGTTGATGGTAGCTTCCCAGCTTCACGCCGCCAAAACCGGCGATCAGGGCCAGCACGACCACCGCAACGCCAACGGCAATATGCACCGTGCGTTTGTCGCCAAACAGCGAATATGTCCAGTCGCCAAGCAGAAACAGTACGCCGTATATGCCCCAAAACAGGCCGGTGGTGAAGCGACGCGGGTTCGCTTTGTCCTGCCAGGACATCAGCGCCACAATCAGTAATACCGCTCCCGCCAGCCAGTAGAGATAGCTTTGTTGAAAATTCATTTCGCTTCCCCTTTCGCTGCGGCATTCGCTTTCGCCACCTCACGTTGCAAATAGCTATCCAGACGCCACAGACGCGTACCGTGGATCAGGAATGCACAAATTGCCGTAGGGATCCCCCACAAGGCAATATGCAGCGGTTCGGTCTGGATCCCACCAGACTCCAGCATAAAGTTGTGCATAAAAATGATGGCGCCGAAGGCAACAAAGATATCTTCACCGAAGAACAGTCCGACGTTATCGGTCGCAGCTGACATGGCGCGCAGACGATAGCGTACCGCCCCAGGTATCTCGCCGTGATTTTTCTCTGCGGCTCCTTCCGCCATCGGCGCCAGCAGCGGACGCACCATCTGCGGATGCCCCCCCAGACTGGTCAGCCCTAACGCAGCGGTCGCTTCGCGAATGAACAGATAGACAATAAGCAGACGACCACTGGTGGCGCTGCGGATTTTTGCAATCCACGCCTGAGCACGCTCTTTGAGTCCGTGGCGTTCCAGCAGGCCAATAACCGCCAGCGGGATCAGCAGGATAAATGGCAGGTTGCGGGTGTTAAGAAAACCTTCACCCAGCTTCTCAAGGATAGTGGCGATCGGCATATGCGCAGCCAGCCCCGTGACGATCCCGGCAATAATGACCACCAATACCGGGTTAAAACGTAAAAGAAATCCGACCACGATGACGGCGATCCCCGTCAATGGCCAGAGAGAAATTACCTCTCCCATAATTCAGTCCTGTATATGTTGCTGTGTAATATATTATTGTTTTGTATGAATAAATTTATGCGCTAATTTGAATATTGCATGCATTGAATGCGGCTCGCAAGCGACGGGCAAAAGCGAGTGCGTGCTCACCATCCCCGTGAATGCATACCGTCTGGGCTGTCACGCTCGCCCACGTTCCACTCTGGCTTTTTACTCTGCCGGATTGCACCATTTCTAGCGTTTGCGCCAGCGCCTGCTCTTCATCCTCAATCAATGCGCCCGGCTGGCTGCGCGGCACCAGACTGCCATCCGCCTGATAACCCCGATCGGCAAAAACCTCCTGACGTGTTACCAGACCATAGCGTTCTCCGGCACGAATCAGTTCGCTTCCCGCCAGCCCTACCAGAACCAGCGACGAATCGCAGGCATACACCGCTTGAGCAATAGCATCCGCCAACTGAGGATCTTTCGCCGCCTGGTTATAAAGCATACCGTGCGGTTTAACATGACGCATTACGCCGCCCTGCGCACGCGTGATGGCAGCCAGCGCACCAATTTGATACAGCGTCTGCGCATACACCGTTTCCACAGGCAGGGTCATGGCGCTACGGCCAAAATTTTCCCGATCCGGAAAACTCGGATGCGCGCCTATCGCTACGCCATTTTTTAGCGCTTCGCGCACGCTTAAAAGCATCGTCTGCGCATCACCGGCGTGAAACCCACAGGCGATGTTGGCTGATGACACCAGTTGCAGCAGCGCTGCATCGTTAGGGCATCCCTCACCGAGGTCTGCGTTGAGATCAATTTTCATTGTTAAGTCGCCATGTTAACTGTTCCAGATAACGCTGCCGATCGTGGCGCGCCTTAAGCGCTTCCTCCAGCGAACACTGCACAAAATGAATCGGCTGGCCGAGCGGGATCTGCGCCAGATGATACATATCCGCTTCGATGATACAGGCGATACGCGGATAGCCGCCCGTCGTCTGAGCATCGTTCATCAGCACGATGGGCTGACCATTATGCGGAACCTGCACTACGCCAGGGAGCAAACCATGCGACAATAGCTCGCGATCGGTCGTGCGCGTCAGCGACTGCCCCTGCAATCGATACCCCATACGGTTGCTTTGCGGACTCAGTTGCCACGGGGAGCGCCAGAAAGAAGCCTGCGATACTTCGTCAAACTCCTGGTATTCAGGCCCGGGGAGCGCACGAATGTGGTTGCCCCACATCAGCTGTTTTACGCCCTGCGGCCCGCTGAATTGCCGGGTCGATGCGCCAATTGCCAGCCGATCGCCATCACGCAGCAGACGCCCTTCCAGCCCGCCAATTCCGACTTTGAGATCGGTACTGCGCGAGCCCATTACTTCGGGTACATCAAAACCGCCCGCTACCGCCAGATAGCTGCGCATGCCGTGATGTGGACGTTTTAGCGTCAGACGCTGCCCGGCTTTCACCGGCAGCCGCCATCCGCTCCATACGGGAGTACGATCCAGGTGCGCTTCACATCCCGCACCGGTCAGGGCAAACCAGCCATCGGTTTCAAATTCCACCACCAACTGCCCCAGTGTGATTTCCAGCGCAGCGGCATTCGCATCATTACCCACCAGCAGATTAGCAACGTTCAGCGCCGGTTTATCCAGCGCGCCACAGTGACTGATTCCGGATTGACGAAAACTATGGCGTCCCCCGTCCTGTACTGAGGTGTACATGCCAGCGCGAATGATGTTTAACATATCCCCTCCTTCTGCGGGACAAAACGCACGGTATCGCCAGCCCTTAACAGAATCGGCTCCTGCCGTTTTGGAACAAATAACGCAACGGAGGTACGGCCAATCAATTGCCATCCGCCTGGCGTGGAAAGCGGATAGACCCCCGTTTGGGATCCGCCAATACCCACAGAACCTGCCGGAACAAGCAGACGCGGTTCCGCACGCCTCGGAGTATGGAGCGGTTCAGGTAAGCTCCCGAGATAGGGAAATCCCGGCTGAAAACCGATAAACCACACCACATAATCAACCGACGCATGAAGTTCGACGACCTGCTTGTCGCTTAATCCACTGTGCCGGGCGACCTCTGCCAGATCGGGGCCGAACTCACCGCCATAGGTCACGGGAATTTCAATAAAGCGCGAGTCCGGCTCCAGCGCCTCACTTTCTTCCCACCAGCGCTGCAGGCGTTCAATCGCATCCAACGCCAGCGTTTTCGGGTCGCGCAGGGTAACCGTGATATTGTTCATTCCCGGAATAGCTTCCAGCACATTCGGGGCATCAACCAAACGCTGGGCCAGACGCCAGATGCGTTTCTGAGTCGCCAGCGTAATGGGAGGTTCCAGCTCAAGAACCACCGCACTCTCACCTAACAGATAACAACGCGCTCGCTGCACTTTCGTCCCTCTTTATTACGCTGGATTAGGAATATCGATAAAGGTTACGTCCAGATCGGTATTTTCATTCAGCCATTCGCTCAATGCGCGAATGCCGCCGCGTTCGGTCGCATGGTGACCAGCAGCATAAAAATGCAACCCCTGCTCGCGGGCTGAGTGAATGGTTTGCTCTGAAACCTCACCGGTGATAAAGGCATCGACACCAAACCGGGCTGCGCTATCAATGAAACTCTGACCGCCCCCTGTACACCAGGCGACGCGCTGAACTTTTTCCGGCCCGGTATCACCGCACCATAACGGTTTACGGCCTAAACGCGCTTCAATCCACGATGCCAGCTCCAGCCCCGGAACCGGCATGGAGAGTTCTCCCCATGGCACCAGCGGCTCGATTTCACCCATGACGGTGATCCCCAACAGCGCTGCCAGCTGCGCGTTATTACCCAGTTCCGGGTGAGCATCCAGCGGCAGGTGCCAGCCATACAGGTTGATATCATTTTCCAACAGCGTTTTCAGACGATGGCGCTTCATACCGCGTATAACCGGAGATTCACCTTTCCAGAAATAACCGTGATGAACGATGACCGCATCCGCCTGCAGGCGTACCGCCTCATCCAGTAACGCCTGACTTGCGGTCACGCCGGTCACGATCTTATGCACCGTCTCTTTGCCCTCAACCTGCAAACCATTCGGCGCATAGTCGCTAATGGCGGCGCTGTTCAGTTTGTCGTTGATCAGTTGTTCCAGTTCGGTGTTTTTCATCATCGTCCTCGTAGTCATAAATTCTGCCTGCCCAATCAGCAACACAGCTTAGGTTAAAATAGCGTCCCCGCTTGCGTTCGTCGATAGACATTTCACTGACACATCAAGAAACAATCACACCCGATTTGAACGCAATTTGCTTACCCCCACGCGATCTAATTCATGTATATTTATGCAATCAGACAGCATATTGCAAAAATAATCAGATCTGTATCAAAGTTAAAACTTTAAGGAAACACACTCGCGCAGCACGTTCAGCCTGTCGCGAGGCATTTACTTCGAGAAAAGAATGAATAAACAAGCATCTCAACCACGGGCGATTTATTACGTCGTTGCGCTACAAATTTGGGAATACTTCAGTTTTTACGGCATGCGTGCATTGCTGATCCTGTATCTCACTAACCAGCTTAAGTACGACGATAATCACGCATATGAACTGTTCAGCGCCTACTGCTCGCTGGTCTACGTCACGCCCATTCTTGGGGGATACCTGGCCGATAAAGTGCTCGGCAATCGAATGGCGGTGATGATCGGCGCATTTTTAATGGCTGTGGGGCATCTGGTATTGGGCGCCAGCGAAATGGCCCCGGCGTTCCTTTATTTGTCGCTGGCGATTATTGTCTGTGGCTACGGTCTGTTTAAATCCAACATCAGTTGCCTGTTGGGCGAGTTGTATCAGCCTGAAGACCCTCGCCGTGACGGTGGATTCTCTCTGCTCTACGCTGCCGGTAATATTGGTTCAATCATCGCGCCTATTGCCTGCGGCTACGTGCAGGAAGAGTACAGTTGGGCGATGGGCTTTGCGCTGGCGGCGATTGGCATGCTGGCGGGGCTGGTGATTTTCGTATGCGGTAATCGCCATTTCGCCCATACCACCGGCGTCAACAAGGCCGTCTTGTGTGCGAAAAAATATATGCTGCCAAACTGGGCCTGGTTATTAGTTCTGCTGGTTGCAGCACCGCTGCTGATTACCGTTCTGTTCTGGAAAGAGTGGTCCGTTTACGCACTGATCGTTGCTACTGTTATTGGTCTGGCGGTTCTGGCGAAGATTTACCGCCAGGCGCAGACCCAGAAACAGCGCAAAGAGCTGGGGCTTATCGTTACGTTGACCTTCTTCAGTCTGTTGTTCTGGGCCTTTGCTCAACAGGGCGGCAGTTCGATTAGCCTGTATATCGACCGCTTCGTTAACCGAGATATTCTGGGATATTCCGTCCCTACCGCGATGTTCCAGTCGGTTAACGCCTTTGCCGTTATGCTGTGCGGTATCGTGCTGGCCTGGGTGGTCAAAGAAAGCGTTAGCGGTAATCGTACCGTCCGTATCTGGGGTAAATTTGCCCTTGGCCTCGGTTTAATGAGCGCCGGATTCTGTATTCTGACCTTGAGCGCCCGCTGGTCTGCGGCTTACGGTCACTCTTCCATGCCGCTGATGGTATTGGGGCTGGCGGTCATGGGCTTTGCCGAGCTGTTTATCGATCCGGTGGCTATGTCTCAGATTACACGTATCGAGATCCCAGGAGTGACCGGCGTATTAACGGGTATTTACATGCTGCTTTCCGGAGCCATCGCCAACTACCTGGCCGGCGTTATCGCCGATCAGACCTCACAAGGTTCGTTTGACTCAGCGGGCGCTATCAACTATTCCATCAATGCATATATTGATGTCTTTAGCGAAATAACCTGGGGCGCGCTGGCCTGTGTGGTGCTGGTGCTGCTGATTTGGCTGTACCAGTCGCTGAAGTTCAGAAATCGTCCGCTGGCGGTAGAGTCCTGAGTTTACAGGCCCGATGATGGGATAAGATTCGGGCCTGTTTTTCTGGAGATTATGCATGGTTTACAGCCAAATCCGCTTCTGAAACACCGGTCACCAGTTTTACCATTTCGCGTTCTATTCCCTGTTCCAACATGGTTTGCGCTATACGTAATGCCGCTTCTTGTTTTCCTTGTTGTAGTCCTTGTTGTAGACCTTCCTGTAATCCATCTAACCGTAACCGCTCTGCAATAGTCATCAGCCTCTCCTTGTGTTGGGGGATCCGTTGTGTCATCTCTTGAATAAACTCATTAAAGCGAGATTCATCGCCAGATTGTAGAATGTAATTAAACATCGCTTGTAATTGCGTGTCATTAGCGCATCCAGTAAGTAGCAGCGTGGTCAGTTGCTCTACCAGCCCCATCAAATCCCGCCGACGGATATGTTTTTGCATTAATTCCAGCAGCGCCATTCGCCTGTGAGCCATGATCTCATCATCGGGTACCACCGTTATGTCCACCAACGGAAATGCGCTGGAATAAAGTTGTCTTGCCGCCACGGAGTCGGCAAAGGCATCCAGCCAGCACAACGAGTACGGGTAAGGGCTTCGGCAGCCATGATAAAACAGCATCGGTATCACCAGCGGCAGTTCCTTATGCCCTGCGTCCAGATGGCGCTGCATCGCCGCCATCGCATAACGCAACAGACGAAAAGCCATATGCGGCTCGGCTGAACTTTGATGCTCTAAAACCACATAGACATAACCGTCGCCGTCGCGAGTGTGCAAAGACCAGAGCACGTCGGAGTAGCGCGAACGTAAATCCGCTTCAATAAAGCTTTCTGACTCCAGCTTCAGCGAATTCAAATCGCAAAGTGTCCGCAGTTCAGCTGGCAGGTGAATGTCGAGAAAATCCCGCGCAGTTTCGGGATGATGTAAAAACGTTTTAAACACCGCATCGTGCGGTGTGGATGTCGTTGGCGTTGTCATTAATTTCCGTCATCTGAATGAAGATGACGGAAATTTACTGCTGAGGGAAAACTTATGCAGCAGGGTATTCACGGTACTGAGAGCACGTTTCAGCGCTAATAGCTCCCGACTGCAACATGTTCATTCTGCTGGAAGGCATTACGCAGAAATCCGTCACATACTTATCCCTTGCGCGCCGCCTCATAGGCCGCCAGCGTCGCCAGTCTTGCCTGTTTATGATCGACAATCGGACGAGGATAGTTAAGCGTAACCTGCGCTTTTTCAGCCCATGTCCACGGGTCATGAATGGCTTTACCCGGCACATCGCGCAGTTCCGGCAGCCACTGGCGGATAAACTCACCGTCGCGGTCAAATTTTTCGCCCTGAGTCGTGGGGTTAAAGATACGGAAATACGGTGCGGCGTCGGTCCCGGTTGAGGCCGCCCACTGCCAGCCGCCGTTATTGGCCGCCAGATCGCCATCGATCAGTTGCGACATAAAATATTGCTCGCCTTTACGCCAGTCGATCAGCAGATCTTTCACTAAAAAACTGGCTGTAATCATGCGTAATCGATTATGCATCCAGCCTGTAGCGTTGAGCTGACGCATCGCCGCATCAACAATCGGGTATCCCGTGTTCCCTGTTTGCCAGGCTTGCAAATGTGCAGGATTATTCTGCCATTGCACGCGATCGGTCCAACGGATAAACGGTTGATGCCGACACAGCGCCGGATGGTAAGTCATCTGATGACGATAAAATTCACGCCAGATAAGTTCGTTCAGCCAGACGCAGCCTTCCCCTCCTTCAAGCGCCTGCGGCTGCTCCGCGAGCAGTCGATTCAGGCACTGGCGCGGCGACAATCCCCCTGTCGCCAGGCTCGCGGATAATCGACTGGTACCATCAACCGCGGGGAAATCACGCCGTTGCTCATATTCTCTCGCGGCCTGCTGGCAAAACTGGCGTAATTGCGCGATAGCCAGTTTTTCTTCTGCCACAAACCGCTGCGCATCAAAATCTTGCTGCGGATAGCTCAGCGTTATTGATGTTAACGGAGCGTCAAGAGCGCCGCTTTCTCTCACCTTCGGCGCACTAACGCATTCTGGAACACCCTCTTTAATCCGCTTCAGCCAGGCATTTTTAAACGGTGTAAAGACTTTATACATCTCGTGATTGCCGGTCATGACCGCCCCCGGAGGCAGGATCACACTGTCGTCAAACCCTTCACACACCACATGGGGTAATGCCTTCTCAACGGCGACATCACGCTGACGTTCGTTTATTTCGTATTGATAGTTATAAAACAATCGGCTGACGCTATGCTGTGCGCAGACGTTTTTAACGGTTTCCACGCTGGCCGCAAAATCTGCGACTTCATCAAACAGAAGCGGGATGCCTTTTTCCGCCAGCGCCGCCTGCAACGCATTCAACTGCGCACTCACAAATGCCGCCTGACGTGGGGCCATTTCGTGCGCCTTCCACTGCTCAGGAGTAGAGATATATAGCGCGATGACCTGCGCAGTACGATCCCGACAAGCCGCCGCCAGCGCGAGGTTGTCATGCAGACGTAAATCACGTCGAAACCAGACCAGATGGGTGGTCATAATACTCCCGGATATAAATTAATCATTGCCACTCGTTATCTATTACACCGACAAGTGTAGACGTCGGCGCATAAAAAAAACCGCCACATTACTGTGAGCGGTTTTCTTGAGCAAGAACGATAACTTAGTAGAAATCGCAGGTGGCTTTTTCAGCCTGCTCCATCCACACCGGTTTATCACTGGTTTTAGACCAGACGCGGTGCAGGTAGCTGTAAAAACGAGCGCGGTCTTTCCAGAACAGCATGACCGGTAGCGCCAGCACGCCCGCCACTACGGCAAAGGTACGGCGCAAGAAAACAATGTGTGCTGGATATTCTTTATAAAAGTCCATAATCCTCTCCCATATATCTGTTCGGTGAATAGCACCGGAAAAATAAATTTGGTTAACTGATGAAAATAATACCGCCTTGTGTGTAATTTTGCTACTCATCCGACCACTTATTTTTATCTATTGATGCTCCGTTTAGCTTAAAACTGTAATTAAGTTACATAAAAGTTAAATTAATACTAACCATTAGTTAAATAATGGTTTTTGCCATTTTTATACTTTTTTTACACCCCACCCCCTGATTTTTGCGAAATCTTTGCAAGCAAAAACCTACGCTCTGGTTATCACATTTATGCCACTGGAGGTGCACTGTGAGTGCAGGCGTGATAACCGGCATTGTGCTGGTCTTTTTATTATTAGGTTACCTGGTCTATGCCCTGATCAATGCGGAGGCGTTCTGATGGCAGCCCAAGGATTTTTACTCATTGCCAGTTTCTTGCTGGTGCTATTTGTCATCGCCAGACCGTTGGGATTTGGGCTGGCTCGACTGATCAACAATACGCCCCTGCCGGGTCTGGTTGGCGCGGAGCATTTACTCTGGCGCGGTCTGGGCATCTCGCAGCAGGAGATGAACTGGCGGCAGTATCTGCTGGCTATCCTTGCTCTCAATGCGCTGGGCCTGCTGGTCCTGTTTTCGATGCTAATGGCGCAAAACTTGCTGCCGCTAAATCCCCAGCAACTGCCAGGGCTTTCGTGGGATCTGGCGCTCAACACGGCGGTGAGTTTTGTCACTAATACCAACTGGCAATCCTATGCTGGCGAAACCACCTTAAGCTATTTCAGCCAGATGGCCGGGTTGACCGTGCAGAATTTCCTGTCTGCGGCGACCGGAATTGCGGTGATTTTTGCCCTGACCCGCGCTTTCACACGCCAAAGTATGAACACGTTGGGCAACGCCTGGGTCGATCTGGTTCGCATTACGCTGTGGATCCTCGTCCCTATTGCGTTGCTCATTGCCCTGTTCTTCATTCAGCAAGGTACGTTGCAAAACATATTGCCTTATCAGCCCATCACCACCCTTGAAGGGGTGAAACAGCTGCTGCCAATGGGGCCAGTCGCCTCACAGGAAGCGATTAAGATGCTCGGCACTAACGGAGGGGGATTCTTTAACGCTAACTCATCGCATCCGTTTGAAAACCCAACCGCACTGACCAATCTGGTACAGATGCTGGCTATTTTCTTAATTCCCACCGCGCTGTGTTTTGCCTTTGGTGATGTAGTGGGCGATCGTCGTCAGGGGCGGACCTTACTGTGGGCCATGTCACTGATTTTTGCAGTCTGCGTTGCCGTCGTGATGTGGGCCGAAGTTCAGGGCAACCCGCACCTGATGGCATTCGGTGCCGACAGCAATATCAACATGGAGGGCAAGGAGAGCCGCTTTGGCGTGCTGGCCACGAGTCTCTTTTCCGTCGTCACCACAGCAGCATCCTGCGGGGCTGTCGATGCGATGCATGACTCCTTTACCGCACTGGGCGGCATGGTACCTATGTGGCTGATGCAGATTGGTGAAGTGGTCTTCGGCGGTGTGGGTTCAGGTCTGTACGGCATGCTGCTGTTCGTGCTGCTGGCGGTATTTATCGCCGGGTTAATGATTGGCCGTACGCCGGAGTATCTGGGTAAGAAAATCGACGTGCGCGAAATGAAAATGACCGCGCTGGCGATTCTGGTCACCCCTACGCTGGTCCTGCTCGGGACAGCGATCGCCATGATGAGCGATGCCGGGCGCAGCGCCATGCTTAATCCAGGTCCTCACGGCTTTAGTGAAGTCCTGTATGCCGTGTCGTCTGCCTCGAACAACAACGGTAGCGCCTTTGCCGGATTAAGCGCCAATAGCCCGTTCTGGAACTGCCTGCTGGCCCTGTGCATGTTCTTCGGTCGCTTCGGCGTGATCATCCCCGTGATGGCTATTGCCGGGTCGCTGGTCAGTAAAAAGATCCAGCCAGCAAGCCCAGGCACGCTACCTACCCACGGCGCGCTGTTTGTCGGGCTGTTAATCGGTACGGTGTTACTGGTTGGCGCTCTCACCTTTGTTCCTGCCCTGGCGCTTGGTCCGGTCGCAGAATACCTGTCATTACACTGAGTGATGCGGAGCACATTACTATGAGTCGCAAGCAACTGGCGCTGTTCGAACCCTCTCTGGTCGCACAGGCGCTGATGGACGCCGTGAAAAAATTAAGCCCACATACCCAGTGGCGTAACCCGGTGATGTTCATCGTCTGGCTGGGCAGTTTGTTAACAACCCTGTTAACGGTGGCGATGGCAACAGGTCATATGCAGGGCAGCCCGTGGTTTACCGGCGCGATAAGTCTGTGGCTGTGGATTACCGTTCTGTTCGCCAACTTCGCTGAGGCGCTGGCAGAAGGTCGCAGTAAAGCTCAGGCTAATAGCCTAAAGGGAGTCAAAAAAACCGCCTTTGCCCGCAAACTTCGCGAACCCAAATACGGCGCGGCAATGGATCACGTTCCTGCCGATGATTTACGGAAAGGGGATATCGTGCTGGTGGAAGCTGGCGATATTATCCCGTGTGACGGCGAGGTCATTGAAGGTGGCGCATCAGTAGATGAAAGTGCCATTACCGGTGAATCCGCGCCTGTGATTCGTGAATCCGGTGGCGATTTCGCCTCCGTCACCGGCGGGACCCGCATCCTCTCCGACTGGCTGGTTATCGAATGCAGCGTAAACCCCGGTGAAACGTTCCTCGACCGGATGATCGCCATGGTTGAAGGCGCGCAGCGGCGTAAAACGCCCAATGAAATCGCCCTGACGATCCTGCTGATTGCCCTGACCATTATCTTTTTGCTGGCGACCGCCACGCTATGGCCGTTTTCCGCCTGGGGTGGTAGTGCGGTCAGCATCACGGTGCTGGTTGCCTTGCTTGTGTGCTTGATCCCTACAACGATAGGCGGACTGCTCTCAGCGATTGGCGTCGCCGGGATGAGCCGCATGCTGGGCGCGAATGTCATCGCTACCAGCGGACGTGCAGTAGAGGCGGCAGGTGACGTAGACGTACTGCTGCTGGATAAAACCGGCACCATTACGCTGGGTAACCGTCAGGCTTCGGATTTTCTGCCCGCCCACGGCGTGGACGAAAAAACGTTGGCCGACGCCGCACAGCTTTCATCGCTGGCCGATGAAACGCCGGAAGGCCGCAGCATCGTGATCCTGGCAAAACAGCGCTTTAATCTGCGTATTCGCGACGTGCAATCGCTGCACGCTACCTTTGTGCCGTTTACCGCCCAAAGCCGGATGAGCGGCATCAACATCGACAACCGAATGATCCGCAAAGGGTCGGTCGATGCCATTCGTCGGCACGTTGAAGCCAACGGCGGCCACTTTCCCGCCGATGTGGAGCAGAAGGTCGAAAGCGTCGCTCGCCTTGGCGCAACGCCGCTGGTGGTTGCCGAAGGCTCCCACGTACTGGGCGTGATTGCGCTGAAAGATATTGTGAAAGGCGGGATCAAAGAACGTTTTGCTCAACTGCGCAAAATGGGGATTAAAACGGTGATGATCACCGGCGATAACCGCCTGACCGCTGCCGCGATCGCCGCTGAGGCCGGAGTGGATGACTTCTTAGCTGAAGCCACGCCGGAAGCCAAGCTGGCGCTGATTCGTCAGTATCAAGCGGAAGGTCGTCTGGTGGCGATGACCGGCGACGGAACCAATGACGCTCCTGCCCTGGCGCAGGCCGACGTTGCGGTCGCCATGAACTCTGGAACCCAGGCAGCGAAAGAAGCAGGTAACATGGTGGATCTCGACTCCAACCCCACCAAACTGATTGAAGTAGTGCACATTGGTAAACAAATGCTGATGACGCGCGGTTCGCTGACCACTTTCAGTATTGCCAACGACGTCGCGAAGTATTTCGCGATTATCCCGGCCGCCTTCGCCGCCACCTATCCGCAGCTCAATGCGCTGAACGTGATGGGACTGCATTCGCCAGACTCGGCGATCCTCAGCGCGGTTATCTTTAACGCGCTGGTTATCGTCTTTCTGATCCCACTGGCGCTAAAAGGCGTGAGCTACAAACCATTGTCCGCATCCGCGATGTTACGCCGCAATTTGTGGATCTATGGTCTGGGCGGTTTGGTTGTGCCGTTTATCGGTATCAAAGCGATTGATTTACTGCTGACCCTGCTGGGTCTGGTGTGAGGTTTCAGATGAGTGGATTACGTCCTGCATTATCAACGTTGATTTTCCTGATGCTTATCACCGGCGGGGCTTACCCGTTGCTGACGACCGCGCTGGGGCAGTGGTGGTTTCCCCACCAGGCTAACGGTTCGCTTCTTAGCGAAGGTCAGGTTGTTCGCGGCTCTGAGCTCATCGGGCAACATTTTACCGCTGCCGGTTATTTTCAGGGGCGTCCGTCTGCCACAGCTGAAATGCCCTATAATCCAATGGCTTCAGGCGGCAGTAATCTGGCAGCCAGCAACCCGGAACTGGATAAACAGCTGCAAAGCCGGATTGCCGCACTGCGTGCCGCCAACCCGCAGGCCAGTCCTGCCGTCCCGGTAGAGCTGGTAACGGCTTCTTCCAGCGGGCTGGATAACAACCTGACGCCAGCCGCGGTGGCCTGGCAAATTCCCCGCGTGGCGCAGGCTCGCAACCTCAGCGTTGAAGAGGTAACGCGGTTGGTTGCACAATATACGCAAAAGCCGTTGGTCAGTTTTATCGGTCAGCCGGTGGTGAACCTGGTGGAACTTAATTTAGCGCTGGATAAGCACTGAGAAAAAGGACATGCATAACGAACCCTTACGCCCCGACCCCGATCGCCTGCTGGAGCAGACCACGGCCCCGCACCGGGGAAAACTGAAAATTTTCTTCGGTGCCTGTGCTGGCGTCGGCAAAACCTGGGCCATGCTGGCAGAGGCCCAGCGACTGCGGGCGCAAGGGTTAGATGTGCTGATTGGCGTGGTGGAAACCCATGGACGCAAAGAGACCGCCGCGCTGTTGGACGGCCTCAGCATCCTGCCGCTAAAGCGACAGGCGCGTCACGGCCGCCATATCAATGAGTTCGATCTCGACGCGGCGCTGGCTCGCCGTCCGGCGCTCATTTTGATGGATGAACTGGCGCACAGTAATGCGCCAGGCTCACGGCATCCTAAGCGCTGGCAGGACATTGAAGAGCTGCTGGAAGCCGGGATTGATGTTTTTACTACCGTTAACGTGCAGCACCTGGAAAGTCTCAATGACGTGGTCAGCGGCGTTACCGGCATTCAGGTTCGTGAAACCGTACCCGACCCTTTTTTCGATGCCGCCGACGATGTGGTGCTGGTCGATCTCCCCCCCGACGATTTGCGCCAGCGCCTGAACGAAGGCAAGGTCTATATCGCCGGTCAGGCAGAAAGAGCAATCGAGCATTTCTTTCGCAAAGGTAATCTGATCGCGCTACGTGAACTTGCCCTGCGCCGCACGGCTGATCGGGTAGACGATCAGATGCGCGCCTGGCGAGGACGTCCGGGAGAGGAGAAAGTCTGGCATACCCGCGACGCTATTTTACTGTGCATTGGGCACAATACCGGCAGCGAAAAACTGGTACGCGCCGCCGCACGTCTGGCGGCGCGTCTCGGCAGCGTCTGGCATGCGGTGTATGTCGAAACGCCAGCGCTGCACCGACTGCCCGAAAAACAACGCCGCGCAATTTTAAGCGCTCTGCGGCTGGCTCAGGAGTTAGGCGCAGAAACAGCCACCCTTTCCGACCCCGCCGAAGACAAAGCGGTCATCCACTATGCCCGTGAGCATAATCTGGGAAAAATTGTGCTCGGGCGTCCGACTACGCGTCGCTGGTGGCGTAGCGATTCCTTTGCCGACAAACTCGCCCATCGCGCACCGGATCTCGACCTGATGATTGTTGCGCTCGATGAGCCCCCTTCACGCCCTGTGCTGCAAACGGCTGATAGTCGCACCTTTAAGGATAAATGGCGGGTACAAATTCAGGGTTGTGTGGTTGCCGTTGCGCTGTGCGCCATTATTACGCTAATCGCCATGCAGTGGCTAATGGCCTTTGACGCCGCCAACCTGGTGATGATCTATTTATTGGGTGTGGTGGTTATCGCACTCTTTTACGGACGCTGGCCATCAGTGCTGGCAACCTTTATTAACGTCGCCAGCTTCGATCTCTTCTTTATTGCCCCACGCGGGACGCTGGCCGTTTCAGACGTTCAGTACCTACTCACCTTTGCCGTAATGCTAACGGTAGGGCTGGTTATTGGTAATCTGACCGCCGGGGTGCGTTATCAGGCGCGGGTTGCGCGTTATCGTGAACAGCGTACGCGTCATTTGTATGAGATGTCGAAAGCGCTGGCCGTCGGTCGGAGTCAGACGGATATCGCCGCCACCAGTGAACAGTTTATCGCTTCAACGTTTCAGGCCCGCAGCCAGGTTTTACTGCCCGGTGAGAACGGCAAGCTGGCCCCGCTCACCCATCAACAGGGCATGACGCCGTGGGATGACGCTATTGCCCAATGGAGCTTTGACAAAGGGCAACCGGCCGGTGCAGGCACCGACACGTTACCGGGCGTGCCGTATCAGATTTTACCGTTAAAAAGCGCCGATAAAACGCATGGGCTGCTGGTAGTCGAACCGGGAAATTTACGCCAGCTTATGATCCCCGAACAGCAACGCCTGCTGGAAACCTTCACTCTACTGGTAGCCAGTGCGCTGGAGCGCCTGACGCTGACCGCCAGCGAAGAGCAGGCGCGGTTTGCCAGCGAGCGCGAAAGCATTCGCAACGCCCTGCTCGCTGCTCTGTCCCACGATTTGCGCACGCCGTTGACGGTGTTGTTCGGTCAGGCGGAAATCTTAACGCTGGATCTGGCCAGCGAGGGATCGCCGCACGCGCGCCAGGCCAGTGAGATTCGCCAGCACGTTCTGAATACTACCCGACTGGTTAATAACCTGCTGGATATGGCGCGAATTCAGTCTGGCGGCTTTAATCTTAAGAAGGAGTGGTTAACGCTGGAAGAGGTGGTCGGCAGCGCCCTGCAGATGCTGGAGCCCGGTCTCTCTGCCCCAATAAATCTGTCGTTACCTGAACCGTTAACACTGATTCACGTTGATGGTCCGCTCTTTGAACGGGTGCTGATTAATCTACTGGAAAACGCCGTCAAATACGCGGGGCCACAGGCGCAAATCGGTATTGATGCCAGCGTCGATGGCGCACATCTGCAACTGGACGTCTGGGATAATGGGCCGGGTATTCCGTCGGGTATGGAACAGCGCGTTTTTGACAAATTTTCCCGGGGAAATAAAGAATCATCGGTGCCCGGCGTTGGGCTGGGGCTGGCAATTTGTCAGGCTATTGTGGACGTGCACGGCGGTACTATTTCGGTCCACAATCGCGCGCAAGGAGGAGCCTGTTTTCGTGTTACACTGCCCCAGGAAATTCCCCCTGAACTTGAAGATTTTCATGAGGATATGTGACGAACGTACTGATTGTTGAAGATGAACATGCCATTCGCCGGTTTCTGCGCACTGCGCTGGAAGCCGATGGCCTGCGTGTATATGAAGCGGAAACGCTGCAACGTGGTCTGTTGGAAGCCGCCACGCGAAAACCCGATCTCATCATTCTCGATCTCGGCCTGCCGGACGGCGACGGCATTGATTTTATTCGCGACCTGCGACAATGGAGCGCGATTCCGGTGATTGTGCTTTCAGCCCGCAGTGAGGAAAGCGATAAAATTGCTGCGCTGGATGCCGGTGCCGATGACTATCTCAGTAAACCCTTTGGTATTGGCGAGCTACAGGCGAGATTGCGCGTGGCATTGCGTCGCCACGCCAGCGGTGCGTCTCCCGAACCGGTGGTACATTTTTCCAACGTCAAAGTGGATATTGCCGCACGCCTCGTTCACCGAGGTGACGAGGAAATTCATTTGACGCCGATTGAGTTTCGTCTGTTAGCGGTTCTGTTAAATAATGCCGGGAAGGTACTGACGCAACGCCAGTTGTTAAATCAGGTTTGGGGACCAAACGCCGTCGAACACAGTCATTATCTACGTATTTATATGGGACACCTGCGCCAGAAGCTGGAACTGGACCCGGCCCGTCCGCGTCATTTTCTGACCGAAACCGGAATTGGCTATCGGTTTATGCCGTGAATTCTTATTCATTTTTTCTGATTAATTAATAAATATATTTTTCATTACTCACTCCACTGCATAATACTTATTATGCAGCCAGTAGAATATTGTAAAAAAATAATAAAATACAAATAAATAACATATAAACAACAAAACAGCATCTTGTCCCGCACTATGCATAAATGGCGACTAAATATTTTATAAACGATCGTTTTTTATTGATCTTCTTCACAGTTCATAGCCATTTCCTGGATAAAATACCCGCACCTTCCACTTATCCAGTAAAGGTAACTAAAATGGAAAATAATAGCCGTACAATGCCACATATAAGGCGAACAACGCATATTATGATGTTTGCCCACCGCAACAGTTTCGACTTTCATTTCTTTAATGCCCGTTAGTCTTCCGACTAAGGGCACTCAAGTATACAGGTCTTCCTGACTCTCTGTATCGCAGGCTAACGCCTGTATCCGCAGTGCTCTCCCTGCATAACCCTGTATTACCTGTGACCGGACCGGACCGGACCGGTTAGGGTTTATTGCATCTTCAAAAAAGCAATTTACTGATTTATTTATCAGCGGTATGACTTTGCTTTTTTTCCGGAGTTATCAATTTCTCATTTGAGAAATTGAGGACCTGCTATTACCTAAAAATAAAGAGATGAAAATGTCAGAATTAAAAATTGCCGTAAGCCGTTCCTGTCCTGATTGTTTTTCTACGCAGCGTTCTTGCGTAAATATCGATGAAAGTAATTTTATTGATGTTGCTGCTATCGTGTTATCCATCAATGATATTGAACGTGGAAAACTCGATGAAATTGACGCCACCGGCTATGGGATTCCTGTTTTTATCGCCACCGAAAATGAAGAACGTGTTCCATCTGAACATCTGCCGCGGATCTCAGGTGTATTCGAATGTAATGAAGCCCGTACCGCCTTTTATGGCCGGCAGTTAGAAACCGCCGCCAGCCATTATGAAACGCAGTTACGTCCGCCGTTCTTCCGTGCGCTTGTCGACTATGTCAATCAGGGTAACAGCGCCTTTGATTGTCCTGGTCATCAGGGGGGCGAGTTTTTCCGTCGCCATCCTGCGGGTAATCAGTTTGTCGAATATTTCGGCGAAACACTTTTCCGCTCCGATTTGTGTAATGCCGATGTCGCAATGGGTGATCTGCTGATTCACGAAGGCGCTCCCTGCATCGCACAACAGCACGCAGCTAAAGTTTTCAACGCGGATAAGACCTACTTTGTACTGAACGGGACCTCCTCATCGAACAAAGTGGTGCTTAACGCATTGCTCACCCCAGGCGATCTGGTGTTATTCGACCGCAACAACCACAAGTCAAACCACCACGGCGCGTTATTGCAGGCCGGGGCAACGCCGGTATATCTGGAAACCGCGCGTAACCCGTACGGCTTTATCGGCGGGATCGACGCGCACTGCTTTGAAGAAGGCTATCTACGTGAACAGGTGAGTAAAGTTGCGCCACAACGTTCGAAAGATGAGCGTCCGTTCCGTCTGGCCGTGATTCAGTTAGGTACCTACGACGGCACAATCTATAACGCCCGTCAGGTGGTGGATAAGATCGGCCATCTGTGCGACTACATCCTGTTTGACTCCGCGTGGGTTGGCTATGAGCAGTTTATTCCGATGATGGCCGATTGCTCTCCGCTGTTGCTGGATCTTAACGAAAATGACCCCGGCATTCTGGTCACCCAGTCAGTGCACAAACAACAGGCAGGCTTCTCTCAGACTTCGCAGATCCACAAAAAAGACAGCCATATTAAAGGCCAGTCTCGCTACGTGCCTCATAAACGAATGAATAACGCGTTCATGATGCACGCCTCCACCAGCCCGTTCTATCCGCTCTTTGCCGCACTGGACATCAACGCCAAAATGCATGAAGGCGTCAGCGGGCGCAACATGTGGATGGACTGCGTCGTCAACGGAATTGATACTCGTAAGTTGATCCTGGAAAACTGCCACCATATCCGCCCGTTCGTGCCGGAGATAGTAGAGGGTAAACCGTGGCAGGCTTATCCCACCGCTGTAATCGCCAGCGACCTGCGTTTCTTCCATTTTGTCCCCGGTGAACACTGGCATGCTTTTGAAGGGTATGCCGAACACCAGTACTTTGTGGATCCATGCAAATTGCTGCTCACCACTCCGGGTATTAATGCACGTAACGGCGAATACGATACCTTCGGCGTTCCGGCTACCATTCTGGCTAACTTCCTGCGCGAAAATGGTGTGGTGCCCGAAAAATGCGACCTCAACTCCATCCTGTTCCTGCTGACCCCCGCAGAAGATATGGCGAAGTTGCAGCAGCTTGTCGCCCTGCTGGTGCGTTTCGAAAAACTGCTGGAAGCCGATGCCCCGCTAGCCGAGGTTCTGCCCTCGATCTACAAGCAGCATGAAGCCCGTTACGCCGGTTACACCCTGCGCCAGCTGTGCCAGGAGATGCACGATTTGTATGCGCGTCACAACGTGAAGCAGCTACAGAAAGAGATGTTCCGTAAGGCACATTTCCCGCGCGTCAGCATGAATCCCCAGGATGCCAATTATGCATATCTGCGTGGTGAAGTTGAACTGGTGCGTCTGCCGGACGCTGAAGGTCGCATCGCGGCAGAAGGCGCGCTGCCTTATCCTCCGGGCGTGCTGTGTGTGGTTCCGGGTGAAATCTGGGGCGGTTCAGTATTACGTTACTTCAGCGCACTGGAAGAAGGAATCAATTTGCTACCGGGTTTTGCGCCTGAGCTCCAGGGTGTCTACATCGAAGAACACGACGGTCGTAAACAGGTGTGGTGCTACGTGATTAAGCAACAAAGCGCGCAACACGCTCTGTTGAAAGGGGAAATGTTATGAGCAAAGCCAAATCCAACAAAATGGGCGTCGTCCAGCTCACTATCCTGACCATGGTTAATATGATGGGATCCGGAATCATCATGTTGCCCACCAAGCTTGCGGAAGTCGGTACTATCTCGATCATCTCGTGGCTGGTGACTGCTGTCGGTTCAATGGCGCTGGCCTGGGCCTTCGCAAAATGCGGTATGTTCAGCCGTAAATCCGGTGGTATGGGGGGTTACGCTGAATACGCCTTTGGCAAATCCGGTAACTTTATGGCGAACTACACTTATGGCGTTTCGCTGTTAATCGCCAACGTGGCTATCGCCATCTCCGCCGTTGGCTACGGTACCGAGCTGTTTGGCGCCACACTGACGCCGGTGCAGATTGGCCTGGCAACCATTGGTGTACTGTGGATCTGTACCGTGGCTAACTTTGGCGGGGCGCGCATTACCGGGCAGATCAGCAGCATCACCGTTTGGGGCGTCATTATTCCGGTTGTCGGTCTGTGTATCATCGGCTGGTTCTGGTTCAGTCCGACGCTGTACGCTAACTCCTGGAATCCACACCACGTCCCGTTCTTCACGGCTGTCGGTTCTTCCATTGCGATGACCTTGTGGGCTTTTCTGGGTCTGGAATCGGCCTGCGCCAACGCTGAAGTGGTAGACAATCCGGAACGCAACGTGCCCATCGCCGTATTGGGCGGTACGCTGGGCGCGGCGGTGATTTACATCATCTCCACCAACGTGATAGCCGGGATTGTGCCGAATATGGATCTGGCTAACTCTACAGCACCGTTCGGTTTAGCCTTCGCACAAATGTTCACCCCGGAAGTCGGTAAAGTGATCATGGCGCTGATGGTGATGTCCTGCTGCGGTTCACTGCTGGGCTGGCAGTTCACTATCGCTCAGGTATTCAAATCGTCGGCTGATGGGGGTTACTTCCCTAAAATCTTCTCTCGCGTGACCAAAGTAGACGCGCCGGTACAGGGGATGCTGGCTATCGTGATCATCCAGAGTGGTTTATCGCTGATGACTATCAGCCCGTCACTGAACAGTCAGTTCAACGTGCTGGTCAACCTGGCGGTGGTGACAAACATCATTCCGTATATTCTGTCGATGGCCGCGCTGGTAATTATTCAAAAAATGGCGAATGTTCCGTCGTCGAAAGCGAAACCGGCGAACTTCGTGGCGTTTGTTGGCGCATTGTACAGCTTCTATGCGCTCTACTCCTCTGGCGAAGAAGCAATGCTTTATGGTTCTATCGTGACCTTCCTCGGCTGGACGCTGTATGGCCTGGTATCACCGCGTTTTGAACTGAAAAATAACCATAGTTAAATCCTGGCATAAAAAAGCCCGGTAGCGCTAACGCTTACCGGGCCTACAAAACGCGTCAGTACAAACAAGACTTACGCGTTTTTCAGCACTTCGCTGACAATCTCAACGGCTTCTTTTTCGATCTGCTTGCGATGTTCTTCACCAAGGAAGCTCTCGCAGTAGATTTTATAGGCGTCTTCAGTACCTGACGGACGCGCAGCAAACCAGCCGTTGTCAGTCATCACCTTCAGACCGCCGATAGAAGCACCGTTACCCGGTGCCGCCGTCAGACGTGCCGTGATCGGGTCGCCCGCCAGCGTGCTGGCACTCACCATTTCCGGAGACAGCTTAGACAGCGCCGCTTTCTGCGCGGAAGTCGCGCTTGCCTGCAGGCGGTTGTAGCTTGGCGCGCCGAAGCGGGCTGCCAGTTCGTTGTAGTGCTCTTGCGGATTCTTACCAGTCACTGCGGTAATTTCTGCCGCCAGCAGGCACATGATGATGCCGTCTTTGTCGGTCGACCACGGTGTACCGTCAAAGCGCAGGAAAGAAGCGCCCGCGCTCTCTTCACCACCAAAGCCAAAGCTGCCGTCAAACAGACCGTCAACGAACCACTTAAAGCCAACCGGAACTTCGACCAGTTTACGCCCTAAATCATTCACTACGCGGTCAATCATCGCCGAAGAGACCAGCGTCTTACCGACGGCAACGTCTTTGCCCCACTGAGGACGATGCTGGAACAGGTAGTTGATCGCCACTGCCAGGTAGTGGTTCGGATTCATCAGGCCCGCCGGGGTGACGATACCGTGACGGTCGTAGTCCGGATCGTTGGCAAAGGCCAGATCGAACTTGTCACGCAGCGCCAACAGTCCCGCCATCGCGCACTCGGAGGAGCAGTCCATACGGATTGCGCCATCTTTGTCGAGATGCATAAAGCGGAAAGTCTGATCAACGTGATCGTTAACGATAGTCAGGTTCAGGTTGTAGTGCTTGGCAATACGCTTCCAATATTCGATACCGGAACCGCCAAGCGGATCGACGCCCAGCGTCAGGCCCGCTTTCTGGATCGCCGCCATGTCGACGATGTCGGCCAGTCCTTCAACAAACGGCTGAACCAGGTCCTGCTCTTTTACATGACCAGATGCCAGCGCAGCATCCAGCGACATACGCTTCACGCCTTGCAGACCATCAGCCAGCAGAGCGTTAGCCCTGTCTTCCACCACTTTGGTGACGTTAGTATCTGCCGGACCACCGTTTGGCGGGTTGTATTTAATGCCACCATCTTCCGGCGGATTGTGGGACGGCGTGATCACAATGCCGTCAGCCAGCGGGCCGCCTTTTTTGTTGTGGACCAGGATAGCATTCGACACGGCAGGGGTTGGCGTAAAGCCGTTATTTTCCTGCACGATGACGTCCACGCCGTTCGCTGCCAGCACTTCCAGTACAGAGATAAAAGCCGGTTCAGACAGCGCGTGGGTATCCTTGCCCACATAGCACGGGCCAGTGATCCCGTTTTTCGCACGTTCTTCAGCAATCGCCTGAGCGATAGCCAGAATATGCGGCTCGTTAAAACTATGACGACCTGCACTGCCGCGATGTCCGGACGTACCGAACTTGACGGCGTGCTCAGCGTTCCCTGCTGTTGGTTTCAGTACATAGTACTGTGCCGTCAGTTGGGCGACGTTAATCAAATCACTCTGTTGCGCAGGTTGACCTGCACGGTTGTGGATTGCCATTGCCTGGTCCTTCTAATGCAAGGATTAAATTGTTCCGCAAACCTTTTCAATCAATTCCGCAGGGAATTGCATTGACTGCATGATGTGCTCAACCATGCTGCATTTACGGCCGGTATTGGTATTGGTGATCACCCAGTACGGCGTGCCTGGCACGTGTTTCGGTTTGGTTTGATTACCATTTTTCAGCAGCGTCTGTTCATCTGCTGCAAAATAAACGCGCGTACGACCATGCAACGATTCCGTTGCTTCGGCGAACGCGTTTTGATCCAGTGAATAGAGTGTAGACAGCACCAGCATAAAGCGATTTACTGCTTTCTTCTGCTCCGCATATTCGTCGGACAGCAGCAGTTCACGCATTGCGCGCACTTTATCTTTTACGGGGTTAACCGGCTTCGCTTCCACGACAGCTTGCACAGCGCGGACTTCTTTTACTACCGGAGTGACAGGCTGTGATGCGGCGGAAAACTTCAACATACGCCGTAAAATGTCGGATGCGCTCTCGCCGATATGCTTGGTGTGGCTGGCAATATAGCTATAGAGTTCATCATCAACTTCAATCGTTTTCATCTTAATCCAGTGCAGTGTTTAGCTGAATACAAGTTGTTGGGGTCAACACGCGTAGTGTAAAGGCAAATCCCAACAGCGGATAGCGTCAAGCCTGGTGGCTGGCAAAACTCAGAGTAACCGTAGTTGTTGCAGCCATGTGGCAGAATGGTCAACATGATACCCTAACCCGTGAGTGTGAAAAAAAGAACTTTGCCATGAAATTGAATATCCGAGCGCAATCTGCGCAAAACCTGCACAATAATTCTCCCATCGTCCTGGTGCACGGCCTGTTTGGCAGTCTGGATAACCTGGGGATCCTGGCGCGCGATCTGGTGGCCGATCACGATATCATCCAGGTTGATATGCGAAATCATGGCCTCTCCCCGCGTTCACCTGTGATGAATTATCCGGCCATGGCGCAAGACCTGCTGGATACGCTGGACGATCAACAAATCGAAAAAGCGATCTTTATTGGTCACTCGATGGGGGGCAAAGCCGTCATGGCGTTAACCGCGCTGGCCCCTAAACGTGTCGAACGGTTGGTAGCCATCGACATTGCCCCCGTTGACTATCATGTTCGCCGTCACGATGAGATTTTTGCTGCCATTAACGCAGTAACTGACGCGCAGTCCTCTTCGCGTCAGCAGGCGGCGAGCGTCATGCGCCAGCATCTGCAAGAGGAAGGCGTGATCCAGTTTCTGCTCAAATCCTTCGTGGACGGCGAATGGCGCTTTAATGTTCCCGTGCTGTGGGAGCAATATCCTCATATTGTCGGCTGGGAGACCATCCCGGCGTGGGAACACCCGGCGCTGTTTATCCCCGGTGGCAACTCACCTTATGTTACCGAAGCGTATCGCGAACAACTGCTGGCGCAATTCCCGCAGGCTCGGGCGCACGTTATTGCAGGCGCGGGCCATTGGGTGCATGCGGAAAAACCGGAGGCGGTACTGCGCGCCATCCGTCGTTATCTGAGCGAGCAGGCTAACTGATTAAAAACTCAGCGTCTGCGCGTGATTACGCGCGTGGGCGTTGGCGTGTCTCCCCTGCTGATGTATTATGGCGGGCTATCCATCCGGGCAGACGCCTGGCTGATTGTTTCCCCGAAGTCACCAAGATCATGGCCAAAGAACAAACGGACCGTACGACATTAGATCTGTTCGCGCAGGAGCGTCGCCCGGGACGCCCCAAAACTAATCCGCTCTCGCGTGATGAACAGTTACGTATTAACAAACGTAATCAGCTTAAACGCGATAAAGTTCGCGGGCTTAAGCGTGTCGAACTGAAACTGAACGCTGATGCCGTTGACGCTCTGAACGAGCTGGCCGAGGCGCGCAACATGAGTCGCAGTGAACTCATCGAAGAGATGCTGATGAACCAACTCAGCGCATTGCGCGGTCAGGCTTAGTCTGAATTTCTGCTCTAAATCATAAATCGTGTAGCACAGAGTGCAGTCCTGCGTGTTTGCTGTTTCCGCATGCCTGACTGTTCTGCTATGATTGCCCTTATCCGTGGGCAATGCGCCACCACCATTTCAATAAGTTTCAAGAGGTTATTTTACTCATGGCAATCACTGGCATCTTTTTCGGCAGCGACACCGGTAACACCGAAAACATCGCAAAAATGATTCAAAAACAGCTTGGTAAAGACGTTGCCGATGTACATGACATTGCAAAAAGCAGCAAAGAAGACCTCGAAGGGTATGACATTTTGCTGCTCGGCATTCCAACCTGGTACTACGGTGAAGCGCAGTGTGACTGGGACGATTTCTTCCCTACCCTCGAAGACATTGATTTTAACGGCAAACTGGTTGCATTGTTCGGCTGTGGCGACCAGGAAGATTACGCAGAATATTTCTGCGATGCGTTGGGTACAATTCGCGACATCATCGAACCGCGCGGCGCAACCATCGTTGGTCACTGGCCAACGGCGGGTTATCACTTTGAAGCGTCCAAAGGCCTGGCTGACGACGACCACTTTGTGGGTCTGGCCATTGATGAAGATCGCCAGCCTGAATTGACCGCCGAACGCGTAGAAAAATGGGTTAAGCAGATCTCTGAGGAGCTGCACCTCGACGAAATCATCAATGCCTGATTTTGTGTGGCGCAGATTTCCATCTGCGCCACATCAATAGATAAAACCAATCAAAATAATTGCTACAAATTTGTAACTTTTTCGTCTGACCCTGTACAATGGCCGGATGCCAATCGGGTATTGCACAGTGTGTTTGTCGGCGATACCACGTTTTGATTAACAATATATGCCAGAGACTTGCAGTTTTCATTTAGCCATGGCAGTTCTATAATGAATCGCATTATCTCAAGTGCAATTTCTGTCACTTCTGTTAATGAAGTGAATCGTTTAGCTACAGGACAGATTCCGCATGACTGACAACAATACCGCATTAAAGAAGGCTGGCCTGAAAGTAACGCTTCCTCGTTTAAAAATTCTGGAAGTTCTTCAGGAACCGGATAACCATCACGTCAGTGCGGAAGACTTATACAAACGTCTGATCGATATGGGTGAAGAAATTGGTCTGGCGACCGTGTATCGCGTGCTGAACCAGTTTGATGATGCCGGTATCGTGACCCGCCATAATTTTGAAGGTGGTAAATCCGTCTTCGAACTGACTCAACAGCATCATCACGATCACCTCATCTGCCTCGACTGCGGCAAAGTGGTCGAGTTCAGCGATGATTCCATCGAAGCGCGCCAGCGTGAGATTGCGGCTAAACATGGTATTCGTTTAACCAACCATAGCCTCTATCTTTACGGTCACTGCGCCGAAGGCGATTGCCGCGAAGATGAGCATGCTCACGACGGTAAATAATGTGATGCTTTCTGAAAAGCCAACCATTCGGTTGGCTTTTTTTATGGGCGCTATCCCCTCTTTTCCCCTTCCCTCCACTCCTGTGTTGCTTTAATGTAAAAATCAATTATCCCTTCCCGGAGAGTCGAAATGGAACTTCGCCAGCTACGCTATTTTGTTCGCATTGTAGAAACCGGCAGCATGGGTAGCGCGGCGCTCGATCTCAATATTGGGGTTTCGGCACTCAGCCAGCAAATGTCCCGCCTGGAAAACGAACTCGCTATTCGACTGCTGCAACGCACCTCGCGTGGCGTGACGCCCACCAGCGCCGGACTGGCTTTTTACTCCCAGGCGCAGCTGGCGCTCCGCCACGCAGACGATGCAATCCTCGCCGCGCGAGAGTCCCGGCTTTCCGGGCACGTCAGCGTCGGTATGGCCCCCAGTACCGCTTCCGTTCTCGGCATGCCTTTTATTAACGCCATGCGGGAAAGCTATAGTGATGTCCGCCTGCATGTGGTGGAAAGCCTCTCTGGCAACCTGGAACGGATGATTAATACCCGCCAGATTGATCTGGCCGTGGTTTTTCAGAAAGAAAAGATCGTGCGCTGGAGCGCCAGACCGATTCTCGAAGAGCGCCTGTTTTTGATTGGGACTCATGCCTTACTGGCCGATATTGCCGATGACAATATTGCGCCAGCCCAGCTGGCAAGTATCCCATTGATAATGCCCAGCCCAGGCCACGGTCTGCGCGGCAGGCTGGAAGCAATTTGTCAGGAACACGCGCTGCGCATTGAGATCGCCACAGAAATTGATGGTCTGGCGCTGCTAATGCGTGCCGTTCGCAGTGGAATCGGCGCTACTCTCCAGCCCGGCGCGGCAATTTCCCATCTCGATAAAGAGACGCTAAGAGTGATCGGCGTCCATAATCCAATACTGAGTCGCCCCAACTTTCTGGTCAGCCTTTCTGATGATGAGCTAACCCCCGCGGGCCTCGCCGCCCGCGTGGTGCTAACAAAAGTGATGCATCAACTGGTGGAAGCAGGAAGCTGGCCAGGCGCCATCCTTTACAATAACTAAAGCCCTCTTTAGCACTTCGTCATAGCGCCTGCACAAGCTGTGCGTATACATTTCAATTACAAATTTAACAATTAGTTAAATGGTAATGGAGTATACGATGGTTGATGTTCTGGTGATTGGCGGTGGCAATGCCGCGTTATGTGCTGCCCTAACCGCCCGTGAGCAAGGAGCTTCGGTACTCTTGCTCGAAGCGGCTCCACGGGAATGGCGCGGAGGAAATTCTCAACACACGCGTAATCTGCGCTGTATGCATGACGCGCCGCAGGATGTACTGGTGGAAAGCTATCCTGAAGAGGAGTTCTGGCAGGATCTGCGGCGCGTCACCGAGGGAAATACTAACGAAGCCCTGGCGCGTCTGGTGATCCGCACCTCTTCACAATGCCGCGACTGGATGCGCCAACACGGCGTTAATTTTCAACCTCCTCTCTCCGGTGCTTTACACGTAGCGCGAACCAACGCCTTTTTTATGGGGGGCGGGAAAGCCCTCGTGAATGCCTATTATCGCAGCGCAGAAAAGTTAGGCGTGCAAATCCGCTATAACACACCGGTGCAGGCGCTTGAACTGCATAACGGTGAGTTTGTGGCAGCGCTGGCAGGCGAAGAGCGCATAACCGCTAAGTCCTGCGTGCTTGCCGCTGGCGGATTTGAGTCAAACCGCGAATGGCTGCGCGAAGCCTGGGGAGAAAACGCCCGCGGCGAGTGGCCTGCGGATAACTTCCTGATTCGCGGCACGCGCTTTAATCAGGGCGTACTGCTTAAATTTATGATGGATGCCGGGGCGGACATCATCGGCGAACCCTCCCAGTCACACTGCGTCGCCATTGATGCCAGAGCGCCATTATATGACGGCGGGATTTGCACCCGCGTGGACTGCGTTTCACTCGGCATAGTAGTCAACCGTGACGCAGAACGTTTTTATGATGAAGGCGAAGATTTCTGGCCCAAACGCTACGCCATTTGGGGACGCCTGGTCGCCCAACAGCCAGGACAGATTGGCTATTCCATTATCGACAGTAAAGCCATCGGCCACTTTATGCCACCGGTATTCCCCGGCGCACAGGCGAATACGCTGGCGGAGTTGGCGCATCAGTTGGGGTTGGATGCCGAACGCTTTACCCACACCGTGACGGCGTACAACAACGCCTGCCAGCCAGGTCAGTTCGACCATACCGTCCTGGACAACTGCACGACGAAGAAGTTAACCCCCGCGAAAACACACTGGGCGCGACCGCTGGACCAGCCACCTTACTACGGCTATGCCCTGCGGCCAGGGATCACCTTCACCTATCTTGGGTTAAAAGTGAACGAACGCGCTGCCGTGCACTTTGCCGGGCAGCCAAGCCGCAACCTGTTCGTCGCCGGAGAGATGATGGCGGGCAACGTGTTGGGCAAGGGTTACACCGCTGGCGTGGGCATGTCGATCGGGACAACCTTTGGCCGCATTGCCGGAAAAGAAGCCGCGCTGGCAGCACGTAAGGAGGCACGTCATGAAGCAGCTTGAGAAACTGATCATCGAAGCGCAAATAATCACCGAGCCGGAAGCGGAAGTTGAACGTGTAATGCAGGTCTGTAACGCCTGCCGCTATTGTGAAGGTTTTTGCGCCGTGTTCCCGGCAATGACTCAGCGCCTGGAATTCGGTAAAGCGGATATCAATTATCTGGCTAACTTGTGCCATAACTGCGGCGCCTGCCTGCACGCGTGTCAGTATGCCCCACCTCATGAATTTGCCATCAACGTACCGAAGGCGATGGCGGAAGTGCGGCTCGAAACCTATCAGCACTACGCGCAACCCGCCGCCTTTGGCGCGCTTTATCGTCGCGCAGGCATCACCGTGACGCTGGCGCTGGTTTTCGGTCTGATCCTGTTTTTACTCCTCGCCATGAGTTTAAAGGGCTCGTTATTCCATCCTCCGCTGGCCGGGGATTTTTATCAAATTTTCCCGCATAACCTGCTCGCATGGATGTTTGGTTCGGTATTTATTCTGGCGATAGGTCTGCTGATGGCGGGCGTTCTGCGCTTCTGGCGCGAAATCTCTCCGGGTGTGCCGCGTTCCGCCGAAATTGCTGAAGCCTCACACAATGCGCTGACGCTGAAGTATCTCGATGGTGGGCATGGCAAAGGTTGTAACGAAGCAGATGATGCCTTCACCCTGATGCGCCGCCGTTTCCATCACTTCACCTTCTACGGTTTTATGCTCTGCTTTGCCGCCACCGTGGTGGCAACGGGCTATCACTACTTTGCAGGTATAGAAGCGCCCTATCCGTTCTTCAGCGTTCCGGTAATGCTGGGCACGTTGGGCGGCATTGGCCTGGTTGTCGGCCCGGCTGGCTTGCTATGGCTCAATTTTAAGCGCTCACCGCTGCATGGCGACGCTCGGCAAAAACCGATGGATCGCGGTTTTATTTTGCTGCTGCTCCTGACCAGTCTGACAGGTTTAGCGCTGCTGGCGGGAAGAGACACCTCCTGGATGGCTATTTGGCTCGCCATTCACCTCGGCGTGGTCATGGCGCTCTTTCTGACCATTCCTTATGGAAAATTTGCCCACGGATTTTACCGCTGCGCAGCCTTACTCAAGTGGGCGATTGAGAAACGGCGCGGCAAACAGGCGGGGGTCGCAGGCGACTAACCCGCAAACTCTTACCTCTATAAATATTATGATAAGACAGTGGAGCAAACCCAATGACACAACAACCATCGCGCGCCGGAACTTTCGGCGCAATACTGCGGGTAACCAGCGGTAATTTCCTCGAACAGTTTGACTTTTTTCTGTTCGGTTTTTACGCCACCTATATCGCAAAGACCTTCTTTCCTGCAGAGAGTGAATTTGCCGGGCTAATGTTAACTTTCGCCGTGTTTGGTTCAGGTTTCTTAATGCGGCCTGTTGGCGCAATTGTGCTGGGTGCTTATATCGACAGAATTGGTCGCCGTAAAGGACTGATGGTGACGCTAGCGATTATGGGCTGCGGTACCCTGCTGATTGCCCTAGTACCCGGTTATCACAGTATTGGTCTGCTGGCCCCTGTCCTGGTATTACTCGGCCGATTATTACAGGGCTTTTCTGCAGGGGTGGAACTGGGCGGCGTCTCGGTTTATCTTTCTGAAATCGCCACCCCTGGCAATAAAGGCTTCTACACCAGCTGGCAGTCCGCCAGTCAACAGGTCGCCATTGTGGTGGCGGCTCTGATTGGTTACGGCCTGAACGCCACCCTGGGACACGATGAGATCTCTGAATGGGGCTGGCGTATTCCATTCTTTATTGGTTGCATGATTATTCCTTTGATCTTTGTGCTCCGCCGCTCGCTTCAGGAAACAGACGCCTTTTTACAACGCACACACCGTCCCGACACCAGGGAAATTTTTACTACCATCATCAAAAACTGGCGTCTCATCGCTGCGGGTACGCTGCTGGTGGCGATGACCACAACGACGTTCTACTTTATTACCGTCTACACACCGACCTACGGTAGGGCTGTACTTCACCTGAGCGCTCGCGACAGCCTGATCGTCACCATGCTGGTCGGTATTTCTAATTTTATCTGGCTGCCGATTGGCGGGGCGATTTCTGACCGAATTGGTCGTCGTCCGGTGTTGATGGGGATTACCATCCTTGCACTGATCACCACCTGGCCGGTTATGCACTGGCTCACCGCCGCGCCAGATTTCACGCGCATGACGCTGGTTCTGCTTTGGTTCTCGTTCTTTTTTGGTATGTACAACGGGGCAATGGTCGCCGCACTCACCGAGGTGATGCCTGTCTATGTGCGTACGGTGGGCTTTTCACTGGCATTCAGTCTTGCCACGGCGATTTTTGGCGGCCTTACTCCAGTCATCTCCACAGCGCTGGTCCAGCTAACCGGGGATAAAAGCTCACCGGGGTGGTGGCTGATGTGTGCGGCACTTTGCGGGCTCGCCGCCACGGCAATGCTGTTTGTCCGGCTGAGTCGGAGTTATCAACCGGTGGAATATAAACCCTGAAATGCAAACGGGCGGAAAACTCTCCGCCCGTTGTCTGTTTCATTTTTCGATTTACTGCGCAGTATTCTTGCTACGAATTTCCTGCCAGACCTTGTCGCAATCAGCATTAACGGACTGACCATTACCCGTGCGCGTGGCCTGGATGCATTGCTGATAATCCAGTACGCGTACGCTTTCTTCATTGGCAAACTGCTGATGCTGCTTTTCTTTCTTCAGCACATTCAACACGCTTTGGCAGGCTTCGATTTTCTCCGGCGATCCTTGCGCGGTAGTAATACAGGCGCTGTAGGCTTCTTTCAGACGACTGTCTTCTTTTGGTGCCGGGGATTGCGCGCAAGCCACCAGCCCGGATGCCATAACAGCGATGAGTATCAGTTTTTTCATAACACTTTCCTCAACGATGCGGCAGGCGCCCGGCCTGCCGCTGTTGGCATTAGAAGATGGTGAACGGAGCAATAACGATGAATTTCACGTCGCGCTCATCCTGGAAGATGTTGCCGTAACCACCGCCCCAGCTCGGAATGTCTGAATGGTTGTCGTACTGGGTGAAGTGCAGTTTAAACATGGTGCCCTTCGCACGCCCCTCTTGCAGGGTATAGACCGCATCCAGGCTGTAAGAAGATTCTTCGATAGTCCGGTTTTTGTCGTAATACGCATCCGGATTGATCTGCCAGGTTGATGGCTTGGCATCCCATGCGTAAACGTAGGACGCGCCCACTGCCCAGCCCGGCAAATTCCAGTTCTTCAGGTCATACATTGCGCCGAAGAAGACAGCCTTTTCGCCGTTGGCGTTGAAGTCGGAACGGTTATCCCACCAGATATCCAGGCGACCGTTTGATGAGGCGTAGGTCGGGGTCATACGCTGCAGGAAGTACCCCTGCTGCCCGTCCGCTTTAACCCAGGTCCCTTCCAGACGCAGGTCAACCACTTCCGCCACTTTGTAGCCAAAGGTCAGCGCCTGCAGCCAGGCCGTACCGTCATAAATATCGTTCACGGTGCGATCATCAACTTTGTCGCGCGCACCGTAGAACTGGTAGCTGGTGGTAAACGGGTTACCGCCTAAATCGAATTTATAGCTGGCTTTTGCGAAGTACTGATCGACGTAGCCTTCAGACTGACCAAATGCGGCTTCCAGCAACAGGTTATTTTTGAAGTCATATTTCGCGCCGATTGAGTGCAGATAATCTACGCTGGTCTTTTTATCAGCCTGATAGAATTTATCGACTTCAGTGTGCCATGGTGCTTTATATTCGTTGGCCCACATATAGGAGAAGCTCAGTGCACCAGCATCACCATAGTCGAAGTTGGCTCCGGCTTCAGCACCCTGATAGGTACCTGGCATAAAGCTCCAGTGCGGAGCCAACAGAGTCTGTCCGGTTGGTTGAATGTAACCGGCGCGCGCCCAGGTTGGGCCAAATTTAAATTTGGCTGCTGCTTTATAAAGGCTAATTCCGCTCTTATCGCCGGAGTAATCTTCATCATAGCCTTTATTTTTTGACGAGAATGCAATTTCGTTTGGATGGCCGCTTTCGCTACTTTCGTTCATTTCAATAGCGGTAAATGCTGCGATATCAATACCAAACATATCAGCCGCATAACCGGACTGGAAGTCGAGGTTAGCGTTCCAGGTGGAGTGAGAAAGGTTGGTTTTGTATTTGTCGTGATCGGTCACATCTTTACGGTCACGCTCACGCTGCCAGTAATAGATGCCGCCGGTTAAGGTTGAGTCATCAATAAATCCTTCGGCGTGTACCTGGGGAGCGACAACGAAACCCGACATTGCTGTGATACCGGCGATAGCCAGCGCCAGCGTACTACGTTTGCCACTAAACGTACGCATATGTTAATCCTCTTTGACGTATAACCCTTCGTTTTTCAAGCTGCATCGGTGTTGGCTTTACTCGGCCTTTGGCCTCGCCCCTTCGGGGACAGCGCACGCGCTGCGTCTCCGCCTTGATGCAACTCGAAATCCATTGGGTATAAAATGCTGCCGACAAAAGCGGACAGCGAAAAAACAAAAATTAAAAAAGTAGCGCTGAGAAAACCTCAGTGACTACAATGAATAGACTATTTTTCGCGACGCGAATTATCAATCTCTTTCTGTAACGAGTATGTAATAGTATGAGCAACCGCACATATTTTCTTGTTTTCTGTTACATTTTGCTTTGGGAGTAAAAAAAGTCACAAAAACAAGAAAAAACACTTTATATACATATAGATATCTTCAATTTTATTATTATATATATAATTCCACCCCTAATAATTGTCTTTGCATTCGCAAAACAAATTAATTCTCGAGCGTCATTAATTCGCTCTGCAAACAGAACGTTTGAACTCCTGAATTCACTCTCCATCGTTGATGTGACCGTCCTCGGATTTTCCACACAAATACACTCACTTTATAAGGTTTTTATTGACAGCTACCGGGTGTCCCATTATTCAAAGATGCAGGTTATACGTATAAGTTGATAAATAAATGACAAAACGCATCACGCAGAAAGACGTTGCGGCCCTGGCTGGCGTTTCACAGGCGGTGGTATCCGTGGTACTCACCAAAGGAAATCACACCTATCCACAGGAGACAGTGAGCCGGGTTGAGCAAGCGGCTAATCAGCTGGGATATATACCGAACCGTTTTGCACAAGCGCTGAAAACCAATAAAACCATGTCGATCGCCTGCATCGTGCCGGATATCGCCAACCCTTTTTATGCCTCGCTCGTCCGTGGTGTTCAATCGGTGACGGATAGGTATCACTACGATGCGATCGTGGCCAGCACCGATGGATTACGGGAAAGAGAGCTGCATTTTTTGCGCTGGTCAGCGCAGGGGCGGGTCGACGCCGTGGTGGGGACATTTTTTAACGTCGGGATGAAAGATTTTGCCCCGTATCTTCAGGCAGGGATCCCGATTGCACGTATTGAAGCCAGGATGAAAAAAAGCGGCCCGCTACCGCTGCATAATGTTTATATCGACAACGCCGCTGCCGCGCGCAGCGCCGTCGAATATCTGCTGGCACAGGGGCACCGAAATATCACGATGATCGCCAGCGCTGGCGGTCCTGAGCCTGCCAGAGTGGAAGGATATCGCCAGGCGATGACCCAGGCCGGCCGCCTTCCGCGCATCAAAATTCTGCCAGGTTTTAACGAACAGAGCGGCTATCAGATCGCGATGCAGCTGATTAATGACGGTACGCTCCCGGATGCGATTTTCGCCGCCAACGATTTAATGGCTATCGGCGTGATGCGTGCCGCAAGGGAGAAAGGCATCACGATCCCGGAGCAGCTTGCGGTGATGGGGTTCGATGATATTCCCGCCGCCGGGCTGGTAACCCCTTCCCTGACCACTATCGCCCAGTACCCGGAGCAGCTTGGGCAAAAAGCGGCCGCCCTCCTCCTGGCGCAAACTGATATCACCGCACCGCTCCAGGGCAGCACCACAGAAATGCCCTGGGGCCTGGTAAAAAGAGAATCCGCCTGAACGGCTGATAAAACACCACACAAGGATCAAACAGATGGATTTGCCTTCAGATTATGAGTCGCGCGTTTATGCAGGGGTGTTAGGGAAATTAATCGGCGTCTACCTTGGCCGCCCTTTCGAAGGATGGACCTACGAAAAAATTATGCAGGAGCTGGGGCCGATCCAGTATTACGTCCACGAAAAATTTAACCGTCCGCTGGTTGTCACCGACGATGATGTCGCCGGAACCTTTACCTTTATCCGCGCACTGGAAGATTATGCCCTGCCGCCGGATCTGAGCGCGGAACAGATGGGTCACTGCTGGCTTAATTACATCATTGATAAACGCACCATCCTCTGGTGGGGCGGCAACGGTAATTCGACGGAACACACCGCCTGGCTGAATCTCAAAAAAGGCATTCCGGCTCCGCTAAGCGGAGCCATTGCGACCAACGGGAAAACGATTGCCGAACAGATTGGCGCACAAATCTTTATTGATAGCTGGGCGCTTGTCGCACCGGGACAACCCCGTCTGGCGGCAGAACTTGCCAAAAATGCCGCCAGCGTGAGCCATGACGGTGAAGCGGTGTATGCCGCTATGCTCTGGGCGGCGATGGAATCACAGGCCTTTATCTGCCAGGAGATCGAACAGCTTATTGACGTCGGACTATCCGTGATCCCGGCAGAGTCGCAAATAGCCCAGTTGGTTGGCGATATCCGTCGCTGGCGACGGGAAGATAACGACTGGCAGACGACCCGGCAGCGAATCGACGACAACTATGGCTATCACAAATATCCCAGCAATTGTCACATCATCCCTAATCATGCGCTGATGATTATGGCGATCCTTTACGCGCCGGACGACTTCCAGCAGGCCCAGTGCATTGTCAATACGTCAGGATGGGACACTGACTGCAATGCGGGGAATGTCGGCTGTCTGTCCGGCATTATGCTGGGACTCCAGGGTATTGACGCAGGCCCGGACTGGCGCGGGCCGCTGGCGGACAGAATGCTGATCTCCTCAGCCGACGGGGGGTTCTCCATAAACAACGCCGTGCGGATCACCGATTACCTGGTCGGGCTGGGACACCAGATTGCCGGTCTGCCGCGCCCTGAAGCCAAAAAATCCGGCGCGCAGTACCATTTCTCACTACCGGGCAGCGTGCAGGGTTTCCGCTGGCTTAATGAAGAAAATGCGGCCGCGGTTGAGGTTAAGAATGAGGCGCACCTGGGGCGGCAGATGTTGAGTCTGCACTATCGCCATCTTGCGCCCGGACTTCACGCCAGCGTGACCACGCAAACCTTTACCCCGCCTGAAATCGTGGAAATGCGCAGCTACGATTTAATGGCTACCCCACTTATCTACCCAGGTCAGCGTCTTCAGGCCACCCTGATTGCGCCACCGGATAACACATCCGCGTTAAACGTGCGGCTCTGCTACCGGGTTTATGATGACAACAATCAGCTGACGCCCCAGTACGGCGACGCGCAGAGTATAGCCCCGGGTGAATCGCTAACGCTGGCGTTGGATCTCCCGGACTGCCAGGGCCAACCGATCGGCGAGATTGGCGTAACAATCAGCACAGATGCCCGCGTTGCCCGCGGTCGCCTGCTCATCGACAGTATGCGCTGGGATGGCACACCTGAGCTGACCCTGCGTAAACCCACAGGGGAAACTAATTTTTGGTGGCGGGCCTGGGTAAACGGCGTGGATCTCTTTTCACGCCACTATCCCACCAGCTTTCGCATCTCCAAAGAGTACGACGAGGGATTGATTATTCACGGAACGCGGCAGTGGGATAACTACCGCGTTCAGAGTGACATTACGCTGCATTCAGGGGAGTACGGCGGTCTGGCTTTTCGGGTGCAGGGGATGAGGCGCTATTACGCCGCGCGCATCCTGCGCGACGGGAAATTACAGATCGTCCGCGTGCGCGACACCAGCACCAAAGTTCTGGCAGAAGCGGCGTTGTCCGACGTGTACGAGCGCCCTGTGTCGTTCGATATTAGCGTCAACGGGCAGATTATCTCCGCGACCGTTGACGGTAAAACGCTGCACGTGGAGGACGCTGAACACGAAGCCTTGATGGATGGCGGGATCGGTTTACTGATTTGTGCGGGTGCGCTGTCGACGGACGCTATCCATATCAGCGCCAGTTGTTAATTAACGGAAATGGACGACAACAAGGGATTAAAAATGAACATACCAAAAACAATGCTGGCGCTGGTAACCGCCGTTTTGCTTTCAGGCTGTGAGGATAAACCGCAGCAGGTGACCATCGAATTTATGCACTCCGCCGTTGAGCAGGAGCGCCAGACCGTCATTGCCGGGATCATCAACCGCTTTCAGCAAGAGAATCCGGATATTATTGTGAAGCAGGTTCCCGTCGAAGAGGATGCCTATAATACTAAAATCATTACCCTCGCCCGCTCAGGGTCACTGCCGGAGGTCGTCGAGGTCAGCCATGACTATGCCAAAGTCATGGATAAAGAGCAGCTTATCGACCACAAAGCGGTGAAAACGCTGATCGACAGGCAAGGCGAAAGCGCCTTCTACGACGGCGTGCTGCGCATTGTTCGTACCGAAGACGGAACGGCCTATACCGGCGTGCCGATCAGCGCCTGGCTACAGGGAGTCTGGTATCGGAAATCGGTACTGGCTAAAGCAGGAATCGACGAACCCAAAAACTGGACGCAGCTGCTGGAAGCGGCACGCAGGCTGACCGACAGCGCCAGTAAAAAATATGGCATCGCGCTGCCGACGGCTGAAAGCGTCATGAGCGAACAAACCTTCTCCCAGTTCGCACTTTCAAACGGTGCCAATGTGTTCAACGCAAACGGCGACATCACGGTTAACTCAGCGGAAATGCAGGCCTCGCTGAACTATTATCGCGAACTGGCCCGCTATACCATGCCTGGCTCGAACAACGTAACAGAGATCAAAGACGCCTTTATGAACGGCACCGCGCCGATGGCGGTCTATTCGACCTACATCCTGCCAGCGATTTATCAGGATGGTTCACTGGCGGATTTAGGCTTTGTCGTGCCGAGCGAAAAATCACCTGCCGTATTTGGCGTTATCACATCATTAACGCTCACAGCCGGTCAGACTGAGGCAGAAACGAAAGCCGCCGAAAAATTTGTCAGCTTTATGGGACAGGCGCAGAACGCGGCTGACTGGGTATTGATGTCGCCGGGGGCGATGCTGCCGGTGACGAAGGCCGCCGCGCAAAACGTCAGCTGGAAGGACAACCCTGCAGTCAAAGTCTTTGGAACTCTCCCTGAACAGCTGATTGCCCAGTACCCGAATATGCAGGTCTTTGGATCGGTCGGCGAGAAGAACTTTACGCGGATGGGGGATATTACCGGCTCGATGATCCTCAGTGAAATGGTCAATCAGGCGACGGTGGGTAAGCAGGAGACATCGGTGGTGCTGGAACGCAGCCAGCAGCGGGTTCAGGCGTTAATGCAGCATAAGTAAAACAGAAAAATCCGCCTCAAACGTCGCGTTGGCGGCGTTTGAGGCAGTGTGACAGCAATTACTCGCCGACTTTAGCCCACGTATCGCGCAGACCTACAGTGCGGTTAAATACCAGCTTGTCAGCCGTTGCATAGCGGCTGTCCAGGCAGAAATAGCCTTCACGCTCAAACTGGAACGCTTTACCTGCAATCGCAGCCTGCAGTGACGGCTCACCGTAGCCCTGCTTAATGACCAGCGATTCCGGGTTGATAACGGACAGGAAGTCTTCCGCCGCACCTGGGTTTGGCACGCTAAACAGACGATCGTACAAACGGATTTCAATCGGCAGCGCATGGGACGCGCTCACCCAGTGAATAACACCTTTTACTTTACGGCCATCAGCCGGATCTTTGCTCAGGGTGTCGGCATCGTAGGTGCAGAAAATGGTGGTGATATTTCCTTCTGCATCTTTCTCTACACGTTCAGCCTTGATCACGTAAGCATTACGCAGACGTACTTCTTTGCCCATCACCAGACGCTTGTACTGCTTGTTCGCTTCTTCGCGGAAGTCTGCGCGATCGATCCAAATTTCACCGCTAAACGGCACTTCACGGCTGCCCATTTCCGGTTTGTTCGGATGGTTAGGCATGGTAACCAACTCGCTTTCGCCCTGCGGGTAGTTTTCGATAACCAGTTTCACCGGATCGATAACTGCCATCGCGCGCGGGGCGTTTTCGTTCAGATCTTCGCGAATGCAGGACTCCAGAGAAGCGATCTCAATGGTGTTATCCTGCTTGGTCACGCCAATGCGTTTGCAGAACTCACGAATAGCGGCAGCGGTATAACCACGACGACGCAGGCCAGAAATCGTCGGCATACGCGGATCGTCCCAACCTTCAACGTGCTTGTCGGTCACCAGCAGGTTCAGCTTGCGTTTGGACATCACGGTGTATTCCAGATTCAGGCGCGAGAATTCGTACTGGCGCGGGTGAACCGGAATGGTGATGTTGTCCAGCACCCAGTCGTACAAACGACGGTTATCCTGGAACTCCAGCGTACACAGTGAATGTGTAATGCCTTCCAGCGCATCGCTGATGCAGTGGGTAAAATCGTACATCGGGTAGATGCACCACTTGTTGCCGGTCTGGTGGTGTTCGGCGAACTTAATACGGTACAGCACCGGATCACGCATCACGATAAACGGCGAAGCCATATCGATTTTCGCGCGCAGGCAGGCTTTACCTTCTTCAAAACCACCGGTACGCATTTTTTCGAACAGTGCCAGGTTCTCTTCGACGCTACGATCGCGGAACGGGCTGTTTTTACCTGGCTGCGTCAGAGTGCCGCGGTATTCGCGGATCTCCTCCGCTGACAGTTCATCAACGTACGCCAGGCCTTTATTAATAAGCTCTACCGCATAGGCGTGAAGCTGATCGAAGTAATCCGAAGAGTAGCGAATATCGCCAGTCCAGTGGAAACCTAACCATTCAACGTCGTTTTTAATCGACTCAACGTACTCGATATCTTCTTTAACCGGGTTCGTATCATCAAAACGCAGGTTGCACTGGCCCTGGTAATCTTGCGCAATGCCAAAGTTCAGACAAATGGATTTCGCGTGGCCAATGTGCAGATAGCCATTTGGCTCCGGCGGAAAACGTGTATGGATAGTGGTGTGCTTACCACTGGCCAGATCTTCATCGATGATCTGACGAATAAAGTTACTCGGGCGGGCTTCAGCCTCACTCATCGTGGATTCCTCAAAGCGTAAACAACGTATAACGGAACATGATCTTATAAGCGACGTCAGGAGACAACTATTAGTTGCACAAAAAAGGTGTTTCAACAGGATATATGAGGGTATTTGCTGCAAAAAAAAGCGGCGGAGGAATATCCCCCGCCGCTTAAGGCACTTAACTCACTTTACTCAGGAGCAGTTATTTACCTTTAATCTCATACAGTGGTGTTTGACCAGCAACCACATGACCTTCGGCTTTAATGACCAGAGCACCGAAATCATCGCTGTTGCTGCACACAACCGGGCTAATCATGGAACGTGCGTTAGCGTTCAGGAACTCCAGATCCATTTCCAGAATCGGTTGACCTGCAGTCACTTCCGCACCTTCTTCAACCAGACGCTTAAAGCCTTTACCTTCCAGCGCTACTGTATCGATACCCATGTGGACCACGATTTCCGCGCCTTTAACGGTTTCCAGACAGAACGCATGGTTAGTGTTGAAGATTTTCACGATGGTGCCGGCAGCCGGAGCAACCACGATTTTATCCGTTGGCTTCACCGCCACGCCGTCGCCTACAGCTTTGCTGGCGAAGGCTTCATCAGGCACCTGCTCCAGCGCAACCACGTCACCGGTAATCGGAGAAACTAAAGTTTCAACGGTTACAGCGTTCGCTACAGCTTGCGGTTTAGCAACCGGAGCCGCTGCTGCTGGCGCACTTTCACCAGACGCTGCAGCCACCGGGCCACGCGCGACAACTTTCTTCATTTCGTCGCCGATAGATTCGGCCTTCGCACCCACGATGACCTGGATAGTTTGCTTGTTCAGCTTAACCACTCCAGATGCGCCTAAACGTTTACACATCGCATCATTTACGCGACCGGAGTCGGCAACGGTCAGACGTAGACGAGTGATACAGGCATCAATCGCTTTCAGGTTATCGGTACCGCCAACTGCTGCAATGTAGTTGGTTGCCAGTTGAGCCAGACCTTCTTCAGTGTTGCTGTTCGCTTCTTCAGTAACGATATCGTCTTCTTTATCTTCACGGCCCGGCGTTTTCAGGTTAAACATACGAATAACCGCGCTGAACAACACAAAGTAAATGACGAAGAACACCAGGCCCATCACGACCAGCATCCAGACGTTCTGACTCGCCGCCGGCAGGTTGTACATCAACACGTAGTCGATAGCACCTGCGGAGAAGGAGAAGCCCGCGTGGATCCCCAGCAGTGTTGCAACGAACAGGCTGATACCCGTTAACAGTGCGTGCAGGAGGTACAGCAATGGCGCCAGGAACATGAACAGGAATTCCAGCGGCTCGGTAACACCGGTCAGGAACGCGGTGATCGCAACGGACAACAGCATACCGCCAACCATCGGACGACGTGCTTTCGGAGCGGCGAAGTACATTGCCAGCGCCGCACCCGGCAGACCAAACATCATGATCGGGAAGAAGCCAGACATGAACATACCCGCAGTGCCGTCACCCGCGTAGAAGCGGTTGATGTCACCGTGGAATACGGTACCTGCAGCGTTAGTGAATTCACCAATCTGGAACCAGGCGATGGTGTTCAGCACCTGATGCAGACCGGTTGGGATCAGCAGACGGTTGATGAAACCAAAGATACCGGAACCCAGCGCGCCAGCGCCTACGATCCACTCACCTCCCGCATGGATGGCGTTCTGCACCGGCGGCCACACGTAGCCGAAGATAGCAGCCAGCACCAGACAGAAGAAGCCAGTGGCGATCGGCACGAAGCGTTTGCCGCCAAAGAAGCTCAGGAAGTCAGGTAGTTTGATACCAGACCAACGGTTATATACCGCACCGCCGACCAGACCAGTGATGATACCTGCCAGCACGCCCATGTTGATGGCCGGGTTAATGGTAACCATTGCTTTGGTCAATATGAAATAACCGACCGCACCCGCCAGCGCTGCAGCACCCGCGCTGTCTTTTGACCAGCTGGAAGCCACACCGATAGCGAAAATTAACGCCAGGTTATCAAAGATGGCCCCACCCGCTTGCGCGATGAAGGGTACGTTAAGTAAATCTGGTTGGCCGAATCGCAGCAGCAGTGCCGCGACTGGCAGCACAGCGATGGGGAGCTGTAACGCCCTACCCAGCCGCTGGAAAAAACCTAAAATATTCATTTTATTCCCCCTACGAGACCCCGATTAGGCTTCTTTGAAGCCATATTTTTATTGTGCGACCATTCCTGACAGCAAGATTCTGGAACAACAATATTAACCATTCATCTACATTCAGAGTGTGTGAAAATTTAATTCGTATCGCAAATTAAATGCGTGTTTTTTGTGATTCCAGTCACCAAATATCGTTATTAACCCTCCCTTCCACTGGCTAACTACGAAAACTTATTTTATCATTCAAAAAATCGAAACGGATTGATCCTTACCGATGCAAAACCAGGTTACGCTTAATACTGCACAGAGACTCAATCCGCCAATTGCTTACATTTACTTTTGAGGTGAAGAATGAGACTGATCCCCCTGAATACCGCTGAACAAGTCGGCAAATGGGCTGCTCGCCATATCGTTAACCGTATTAACGCGTTCAAACCAACGGCTGATCGTCCGTTCGTTTTGGGCCTGCCGACTGGCGGTACTCCGCTGACAGCCTACAAAGCATTGGTTGAAATGCACAAAGCAGGCCAGGTAAGCTTCAAGCATGTTGTAACGTTCAATATGGACGAATATGTTGGCCTGCCGAAAGAGCATCCGGAAAGCTACCATAGCTTCATGCATCGCAACTTCTTTGATCACGTTGATATTCCAGCAGAAAACATCAACCTCCTCAATGGTAACGCACCGGATATTGATGCAGAATGCCGTCAGTATGAAGAGAAAATCCGTTCTTACGGTAAAATCCACCTGTTTATGGGCGGCGTAGGCAACGATGGTCACATCGCGTTCAACGAACCAGCCTCTTCTTTGGCTTCCCGTACCCGCATCAAAACGCTGACTCACGACACGCGTGTTGCGAACTCACGCTTCTTTGACGGCGACGTCAGCCAGGTGCCTAAATATGCGCTGACCGTTGGCGTGGGCACCCTGCTGGATGCCGAAGAAGTGATGATCCTGGTACTGGGCCACCAGAAAGCGCAGGCGCTGCAAGCCGCCGTTGAAGGCAACGTTAACCATATGTGGACCATCAGCTGTCTGCAGCTGCATCCGAAAGCCGTTGTGGTCTGCGATGAGCCTTCCACCATGGAACTGAAAGTGAAGACGCTGAAATACTTTAACGAGTTAGAAGCGGAAAATATTAAAGGTCTGTAATTGATGTCTCCGCCCTGTCGATAAGTTGCAGGGCGGCATTTTTTGAAATCGGGGGTCGGAATGTATGCTTTAACCCAGGGCCGGATTTTTACCGGTCACGAAATTCTTGATGACCATGCGATTGTTGTCGCCAATGGCCTGATTGACAGCGTTTGCCCACTGGCTGAGTTACCGTCAGGAATTGAACAGCGCTCACTGAATGGGGCCATTGTTTCCCCCGGTTTTATCGATGTACAGCTAAACGGCTGCGGCGGCGTACAGTTTAACGATACGGCAGAAGCCGTGACCGTTGAAACGCTGGAAATCATGCAGAAAGCCAATGAAAAATCTGGCTGCACCAGCTACCTGCCAACGCTTATCACCACCAGCGATGACCTGATGAAACAAGGCGTTCGTGTCATGCGTGAATACCTGGCGAAACACCCGAATCAGGCACTAGGACTTCATCTGGAAGGCCCGTGGCTGAATCTGGTGAAAAAAGGCACCCATAATCCGGGATTTGTCCGTCAACCGGACGCTGCGCTGGTTGATTTCCTGTGCAATAATGCCGATGTGATCACCAAAGTAACGCTGGCGCCAGAAATGGTCCCGGTAGAGGTCATTACCAAACTGGTGAATGCGGGTATTGTGGTTTCTGCGGGTCACTCAAATGCAACGGTAAAAGAAGCAAAAATCGGGTTCCGCGCAGGCATCACCTTTGCGACACATCTGTTCAACGCGATGCCTTACATTACCGGTCGCGAACCTGGTCTGGCGGGCGCTATTCTTGATGAAGCCGATATCTACTGCGGTATCATCGCTGATGGCCTCCACGTTGATTACGTTAACATTCGTAATGCCAAACGCCTGAAAGGCGACAAGCTGTGCCTGGTCACCGACGCAACCGCACCAGCAGGTGCAAACATTGAACAGTTCATTTTCGCTGGTAAAACAATATACTACCGTAATGGATTGTGCGTTGATGAGAACGGTACACTGAGCGGCTCATCATTAACCATGATTGAAGGCGTACGCAATCTGGTCGAACATGCGAATATCGCTCTCGACGAGGTATTACGTATGGCAACGCTCTACCCTGCTCGCGCCATTGGCGTCGACAAACAACTCGGCAGCATCGCGCCAGGCAAAGTAGCCAACCTGACTGCGTTCACGCACGACTTTAAAATTATCAAGACCATCGTTAATGGCAACGAGGTCGTTACTGAGTAAGAGAAAGAATGACACCAGGCGGACAAGCTCAAATAGGTAATGTTGATCTCGTAAAACAGCTTAACAGCGCGGCGGTTTATCGCCTGATTGACCAGCATGGGCCAATCTCGCGAATTCAAATTGCCGAGCAAAGCCAGCTTGCCCCCGCCAGCGTAACGAAAATTACGCGTCAATTGATTGAACGCGGGCTGATCAAAGAAGTCGACCAGCAGGCCTCCACCGGGGGCCGCCGCGCTATCTCTATCGTCACCGAAACCCGCAATTTCCATGCGATTGGCGTTCGCTTAGGCCGCCACGATACTACGCTCACGCTCTATGATATGAGCAGTAAAGTGGTCGCTGAAGAGCATTATCCCCTCCCGGAGCGCACCCAGGAAACGCTGGAGTATGCGCTGCTCAACACCATTGCCACCTTTATTGAGAACTGCCAGCGGAAAATCCGCGAGCTGGTTGCGATTTCCGTCATTCTGCCAGGCCTTGTTGATCCTGAAAGCGGCGTCATCCGCTATATGCCGCACATTCAGGTCGAAAACTGGGGGCTGGTCGAAGCACTCGAAAAACGCTTTAAGGTCACCTGCTTTGTCGGTCACGATATTCGCAGTCTGGCGCTGGCCGAGCACTATTTCGGGGCAAGCCAGGATTGCGAGGACTCCATTTTGGTGCGTGTTCACCGCGGAACCGGGGCGGGAATCATCTCCAATGGCCGAATTTTTATTGGTCGCAATGGCAACGTGGGTGAGATTGGCCATATTCAGGTAGAGCCGCTGGGTGAGCGCTGTCACTGCGGTAATTTCGGCTGTCTGGAAACAATTGCCGCTAATGCCTCTATTGAACACCGCGTGCAGAACTTATTGAAACAGGGTTATCCAAGCCGACTCACGCTGGATGATTGCGGCATTAAAGCCATCTGTAAGGCGGCTAATAAAGGCGATAACCTGGCATCAGAAGTCATTGAGCACGTTGGTCGTCACCTGGGTAAAACAATCGCCATCGCCATCAACCTGTTTAACCCACAAAAAATCGTCATTGCGGGCGAAATTACCGAGGCTGATAAAGTGCTGCTGCCTGCTATAGAAAGCTGTATCAACACGCAGGCGTTGAAAGCGTTTCGCCACAATTTGCCGGTGGTTCGTTCCACGCTGGATCACCGTTCAGCTATTGGCGCCTTTGCGCTGGTGAAGCGTGCGATGCTCAACGGTACATTGCTGCAACGTTTGCTGGAAAGCTAATACCAAGCAGCCTCTGCGTTAGCTGCATCTGTTCACCCTAGTCACTTACTTCAGTAAGCTCCCGGGGTTCTCAGACTTGCCGCCTTGATGCAACTCGAATGATTTAGTGTATTTTGTGTATAGTAATGCCTTCTTTTTTTGATGTCGGATTGTCCATGGCCATTAAGAATGTAATTTGTGATATCGACGGCGTGCTGATGCACGACAATGTTGCCGTACCGGGTGCGGCAGAATTTCTGACTGGGATCCTGGAAAAAGGCCTGCCGTTAGTTTTGCTGACTAACTATCCTTCACAGACCGGGCAGGATTTGGCAAACCGCTTCGCCACCGCGGGTGTGAATGTCCCTGATAGCGTCTTTTATACTTCCGCCATGGCTACCGCTGATTTTCTTCGCCGCCAGGAAGGGAAAAAGGCCTACGTGGTAGGTGAAGGTGCGTTAATTCACGAGTTGTATAAAGCCGGGTTTACTATTACTGACGTGAACCCCGATTTTGTGATTGTTGGCGAGACGCGATCCTATAACTGGGACATGATGCATAAAGCAGCATATTTTGTGGCCAACGGTGCGCGTTTCATCGCCACAAACCCAGATACTCACGGACGCGGTTTTTATCCCGCCTGCGGTGCGCTGTGCGCCGGTATCGAAAAAATCTCTGGCCGCAAGCCATTTTATGTGGGCAAACCCAGCCCGTGGATTATTCGCGCGGCGCTCAACAAAATGCAGGCGCATTCGGAAGAGACCGTTATTGTGGGCGACAACCTGCGTACCGATATTCTGGCGGGCTTCCAGGCGGGTCTCGAAACCATCCTGGTATTGTCTGGCGTTTCGACGCTCGACGACATTGACAGCATGCCGTTTAGACCAAGCTGGATTTACCCGTCCGTTGCAGAAATTGATGTGATTTGATGCGTAAGCCGGATAAGACGCCCCCGCGTCATATCCGGCCAGAAGAAGTTCTTCCATTTAATAAAACCGCCATAAAATTATCGATTCATTAATAAACCCGTCTATTCTGTAATCTTTTTTCACCAATCCACAATGACCATTGCGTTTTTTATTTTCTGACCCGTAATTCACTTGCGCCCTCTCCAGCTTTGCGGCATTTTCTTTATCAAGCAAACATAAAAAGCATCACGCAACAGGTTAACGGAGAAGGTTATGTGTTCTATTTTTGGCGTATTCGATATTAAAACTGACGCAGTTGAACTGCGTAAAAAAGCCCTGGAATTGTCTCGTCTGATGCGCCATCGCGGCCCGGACTGGTCGGGTATTTACGCCAGTGATAACGCCATTCTGGCGCACGAACGTCTGTCCATCGTCGACGTCAACGCCGGTGCTCAGCCGCTGTACAACGTGAAGAAAACGCATATCCTGGCGGTTAACGGTGAAATTTATAACCATCAGGCGCTGCGCGCTGAATACGGCGATCGCTATCAGTTCCAGACCGGTTCCGACTGCGAAGTTATCCTTGCACTGTATCAGGAAAAAGGCCCAGAGTTTCTGGATGACCTGCAAGGCATGTTTGCTTTTGCTCTGTACGACAGCGAGCAGGACGCTTATCTGATCGGTCGCGATCATATCGGGATCATCCCGCTGTATATGGGTTACGACGAGCACGGTAACTTCTACGTTGCGTCTGAAATGAAAGCTCTGGTTCCCGTGTGTCGCACGATCAAAGAATTCCCGGCCGGTAGCTATTTATGGAGTAAAGACGGCGAAATTCGTCAGTACTATCAGCGCGACTGGTTTGAATACGATGCGGTAAAAGACAACGTTACCGATAAAAACGAGTTGCGTCAGGCACTGGAAGATGCAGTGAAAAGCCACCTGATGTCAGATGTTCCTTATGGTGTATTGCTGTCCGGCGGTCTGGATTCATCCGTCATTTCCGCAATCACCAAAAAATACGCCGCGCGTCGTGTTGAAGATCAGGAGCGTAGCGAAGCCTGGTGGCCGCAGTTGCACTCCTTCGCCGTAGGCCTGGAAGGCGCTCCGGACCTGAAAGCCGCGCAAGAGGTGGCGAACCATCTGGGTACTGTGCACCATGAGATCCACTTCACCGTGCAGGAAGGTTTGGATGCTATCCGCGACGTGATTTATCACATCGAAACTTACGATGTTACGACGATTCGCGCCTCGACCCCGATGTACTTAATGTCGCGTAAAATTAAAGCTATGGGCATTAAAATGGTGCTGTCGGGCGAAGGTTCTGACGAAGTATTTGGCGGCTATCTCTATTTCCACAAAGCACCAGATGCAAAAGAGCTGCACGAAGAGACCGTGCGTAAGCTGCAGGCGCTGCATATGTTCGACTGTGCCCGTGCCAACAAAGCTATGTCGGCCTGGGGAGTGGAAGCTCGCGTGCCCTTCCTGGATAAGAAATTCCTTGATGTGGCGATGCGCATCAACCCGCAGGACAAAATGTGCGGCAACGGCAAAATGGAAAAACATGTTCTGCGCGAATGTTTTGAGTCCTACCTGCCAGCAAGCGTTGCATGGCGCCAGAAAGAGCAGTTCTCCGATGGTGTCGGTTACAGCTGGATTGATACCCTGAAAGAGGTGGCCGCTGAGCAAGTTTCTGACCAACAACTGGAAACCGCCAGCTTCCGTTTCCCTTACAACACGCCATCATCTAAAGAAGCGTATTTGTACCGTGAGATTTTCGAAGAGCTGTTCCCGGTTGCGAGCGCTGCGGAATGTGTGCCTGGCGGGCCGTCTGTTGCCTGTTCTTCTGCCAAAGCAATCGAATGGGATGAGGCGTTTAAAACCATGAACGATCCTTCTGGTCGTGCGGTTGGCGTACATCAGTCCGCTTATAAATAAGTTAATCCTTAGAAAGGGCCCTGCGGGGCTCTTTTTTATGTCTGTTTTCTGTGCAAAAAAACAATTAATAACTAATAATTGCCGAATATTGCGTCATGCTGTTCGCAACCTAACCAAACAGTCACATTCCAGCTATTTTCAATGAAAAAGGGGTTGACGCTTCAAGGCTCAATACGCATAATGCGCCCCGCAACGCCGATAAGGTTACGCGAAAAAAAGATGGCTACGTAGCTCAGCTGGTTAGAGCACATCACTCATAATGATGGGGTCACAGGTTCGAATCCCGTCGTAGCCACCATCTTTTTTTGCGGGAGTGGCGAAATTGGTAGACGCACCAGATTTAGGTTCTGGCGCCGCAAGGTGTGCGAGTTCAAGTCTCGCCTCCCGCACCATTCACCCGTAAGCGTTGCACGGATGGGGTATCGCCAAGCGGTAAGGCACCGGTTTTTGATACCGGCATTCCCTGGTTCGAATCCAGGTACCCCAGCCATTTTTTCTTCGATGTAGCGGTTCACCGCAACGGTCATTGGGGTATCGCCAAGCGGTAAGGCACCGGTTTTTGATACCGGCATTCCCTGGTTCGAATCCAGGTACCCCAGCCATCGAAGAATATGATAATATCTGGCTACGTAGCTCAGCTGGTTAGAGCACATCACTCATAATGATGGGGTCACAGGTTCGAATCCCGTCGTAGCCACCATATTAAAGATGTATCGACTCGTTCGGTAAATCCAAAAAATTGTTGGGGTATCGCCAAGCGGTAAGGCTCTGGTTTCTGATACCAGCATTCCGAGGTTCGAATCCTCGTACCCCAGCCAATTTCAAAAAGTCGTCCATTCTGTGGATGCGCCCGTTGGGGTATCGCCAAGCGGTAAGGCTCTGGTTTCTGATACCAGCATTCCGAGGTTCGAATCCTCGTACCCCAGCCATATTAAAAAAGCTCGCTTCGGCGAGCTTTTTGCTTTTCTGCATTTATTATCTGATGGCACTACGCTTACCAGGCCTACAACGTTCTCTGTAGGCCTGTCTGAATTACAATCCTAACGCGTACTTGAGTGCCTGGCGTTTCAACATACCGGCGCGCTCTGCGGCCATTAGCCCAAGATTACGCATGATACGCAGCGGCTGCAGGTTGTTGCTAAATCCTGCGTAGAACAGATCCATGCCGCTTTGCATGATGAAATTGTCAGTCATGCGACGGTTCTGATAGCGCTTCAGCACCGGCTGACTTGCCCAGGACTCACCGTAGCTGCGCGCATTCACCAGCACGTCAATCAGCGCATCCACATCACGGAACCCCAAATTAACGCCCTGCCCCGCCAGCGGATGAATGGTATGCGCGGCGTCACCCACCAGCGCCAGTCCTGGCTGCACATATTGCAGCGCGTGACGGCGCGTTAGCGGGAATGCCCCCGCTGCCACAGGCGTAACGTTACCGAGTCGCGATGGGAAATGTTTGGCGATCTCCGCCTGCAGTTGCGACATATTCAAACCTTGCAACTGGCGGATACGCGCCGGTGAGTCGTACCACACCAGTGAGGCCCAGTTATCAAACAGCGGTAAAAATGCGCGCGGACCGTCAGGGGTGAATTGCTGCCAGGTGCTGTCTCCCGGCGAATTCTCGCACTGCACAGTTATCAACATACAGGACTGCGCATACTGCCAGGCATGGATACCAATCCCGGCCATTTTCCGCACCTGAGAATTTGCGCCATCGGCGCCGATGACCAGCTTCGCGCTGATTTTTTCGCCACCAGCCAGCTCAAGCTCATGCCGATCGTTATGTTGATGCAGAGAGATCAGCGACGCAGGCACGCGCAGTGTGACTTTGGGGTGAACGTCCAGAGCCTGCCAGAGCGCCTGTTGCAGGACCGTGTTTTCCACCATATAGCCCAGTAAGGGCAGCTTAAGCTCGGCGGCATCAAACATCACATGGGCATTTTCCCATTCCCACGTTTCCAGACGACGGTAAGGATGGCTGCGCATCCCCTGAACCGTATCCCAGATGCCCAGCCCTTTTAGCAACGACGCGGAGGCGGAGCTGATGGCCGAAATTCTGACATCTGGCTGTCCGTCAGCCACAAACGGCGCGGGAACGGCATGTTCAATGACCGTTACCGTAAATCCATGCTGCGCCAGTCCTAGCGCCAGCGCGCCGCCGACCATCCCCCCGCCGACAATGGCAATTTCCGTTGGTTGATTTGTCATGGTCAATTATCCTGTTACATGTATTGTGTAAGTTTACAGGATTTTTTACCCCTTGAGGCTGACATCCGTCATACTGGTCACAACCGCGCCAAAGCAGTACACTATGCGCCCTGCATTTCAGCCACAATTTCGCAAGAGCAAGTCGATGACCAAAAAACTCCATATTAAAACCTGGGGCTGTCAGATGAACGAATACGATTCATCGAAGATGGCCGATCTGCTGGATGCCACCCATGGGTATCAACTGACCGACGTGGCCGAAGAAGCGGATGTGCTGCTGCTGAATACCTGCTCTATCCGTGAGAAGGCTCAGGAAAAAGTCTTCCATCAGTTGGGCCGCTGGAAGCTGTTAAAAGAGAAAAATCCCAAGCTGATCATCGGTGTCGGTGGCTGTGTTGCGTCTCAGGAAGGCGACCATATTCGCCAACGCGCGCACTATGTCGATATTATTTTTGGGCCGCAAACCCTGCATCGTCTGCCGGAAATGATTAACAAAGTGCGTGGAAGCACCACCCGTAGCCCGGTGGTTGATATCAGTTTCCCTGAGATCGAAAAATTCGACCGCCTACCGGAACCGCGTGCTGAAGGTCCAAGCGCTTTCGTGTCAATCATGGAAGGTTGTAATAAATATTGTACTTACTGCGTGGTGCCATACACCCGCGGTGAGGAAGTAAGCCGTCCGGCGGACGATATCCTGTTTGAAATCGCCCAGCTTGCGGCGCAAGGCGTGCGTGAAGTGAACCTGCTGGGACAAAACGTGAACGCCTGGCGCGGTGAGAACTACGACGGCACGATCGGATCTTTTGCCGATCTGCTGCGGCTGGTCGCGGCGATCGATGGCATTGACCGTATCCGCTTCACCACCAGCCATCCGATCGAATTCACCGATGATATCATTGAAGTGTATCGTGACACGCCAGAACTGGTGAGCTTCCTGCACCTGCCGGTACAGAGCGGTTCAGATCGCGTACTGAACCTGATGGGACGCACCCATACCGCGCTGGAATATAAAGCGATCATCCGCAAACTGCGCGCAGCGCGTCCGGATATCCAGATTAGCTCCGACTTCATCGTTGGCTTCCCAGGCGAAACCACGCAGGATTTCGAGCAGACCATGAAGTTGATTGCAGACGTCAATTTTGACATGAGCTACAGCTTTATCTTCTCTGCGCGTCCAGGCACCCCTGCCGCCGATATGGTTGACGACGTGCCGGAAGAAGAGAAAAAACAGCGCCTGTATATTCTGCAAGAGCGTATTAACCAGCAAGCTATGGCCTGGAGCCGTCGCATGGTCGGCACGACCCAGCGCATTCTGGTTGAAGGCACATCGCGTAAAAGCATCATGGAACTGTCTGGCCGTACCGAAAATAACCGAGTGGTGAACTTTGAAGGCAACCCGGAGATGGTCGGTAAGTTCGTGGATGTAGAAATTACCGATGTCTGGACGAACTCCCTGCGCGGTAAAGTGGTGCGCACCGAAGACGAAATGGGTCTGCGCATCGCTGAATCCCCTGAGTCGGTTATTGCGCGTACCCGCAAAGAAAACGATCTGGGCGTCGGTATTTATCAGCCTTAATCTTCAATGCCCGATGGCGCTACGCTTATCGGGCTTACTCTTCTGGGCTCGCTGCCCCGGCGGGCCTTGTAATCTACCTCATCATCCCCATATTTATCGCAATGCTTGCGCCTTTCCCCCATGGCGTGAATAATTTCCTTAGATGCCGGTAAATGTTCAGCGTCCGGCAAGACATGCAAAAGAGGAACAGTTTGAACATAGACACTCGTGAAATCACCCTTGAACCCGCAGACAATGCCCGCCTGTTGAGCCTTTGCGGCCCATTTGATGACAACATCAAGCAGTTGGAACGTCGCCTCGGCATCGAAATTAACCGCCGTGATAACCACTTTAAGCTGACCGGTCGCCCAATTTGCGTCACCGCGGCGGCAGATATTTTACGTAGCCTGTACGTCGATACTGCCCCAATGCGTGGTCAGACGCAGGACATTGAGCCTGAACAAATTCATCTGGCAATTAAAGAAGCGCGAGTGCTTGAGCAAAGCGCAGACAGCGTGCCGGAATTTGGCAAAGCGGTGAACATCAAAACCAAGCGCGGGGTAATTAAGCCGCGTACGCCGAACCAGGCACAATACATTGCGAATATCCTCGACCACGACATCACCTTTGGCGTTGGCCCTGCGGGTACAGGTAAAACGTATCTTGCGGTTGCCGCTGCGGTCGATGCGCTTGAGCGTCAGGAGATCCGTCGAATTCTGCTGACCCGCCCGGCAGTGGAAGCGGGCGAAAAACTCGGCTTCCTGCCGGGTGACCTCAGCCAGAAAGTCGATCCCTACTTACGACCGCTGTATGACGCACTGTTCGAAATGCTCGGGTTTGAGAAGGTCGAAAAGCTGATTGAGCGTAACGTCATTGAAGTTGCGCCGCTGGCCTACATGCGCGGTCGTACGTTAAACGATGCGTTCATCATTCTTGATGAGAGCCAGAACACCACCATCGAACAGATGAAAATGTTCCTGACCCGTATCGGCTTTAACTCCAAAGCGGTTATCACCGGCGATATCACCCAGATTGACCTGCCGCGAAGCACCAAATCCGGTCTGCGTCATGCCATTGAAGTGCTGGCTGAAGTCGACGAAATTAGTTTTAATTTCTTCCATAGCGAAGACGTGGTTCGCCACCCGGTGGTCGCTCGTATCGTCACGGCGTATGAAGCCTGGGAAGAAGCAGAACAGAAACGCAAAGCCGAGCTGGCTGCAGAACGCAAGCGCGAAGCTCAGGAGCAGGAACAAAAATGAGTCAGGTTATTCTCGATTTACAGCTGGCATGTGAAGACGAATCCGGTTTACCAACAGAAAGTCAGTTTCAGGGTTGGCTGGATGCGGTGATCCCACAGTTTCAGGAAGAGTCTGAAGTTACCATTCGTCTGGTCGATGACGCGGAAAGCCACGAGCTGAACCTGACCTATCGCGGGAAAGATAAATCAACCAACGTACTCTCTTTCCCGTTTGAAGCCCCGCCGGGCATTGAAATGCCGCTGCTGGGCGATTTGATCATCTGCCGTCAGGTAGTCGAGAAAGAAGCGCAGGAACAAGGCAAACCGCTTGAGGCCCACTGGGCGCATATGGTGGTGCACGGTAGCCTGCATTTACTCGGTTACGACCATATCGAAGACGATGAAGCGGAAGAGATGGAATCCCTCGAAACAGAGATTATGCTTGCTCTGGGCTATGAGGATCCGTACATTGCCGAGAAAGAATAAGCATTTCGAAATCTTGTAAGCCTGATAAGGCGCAGCCGCCATCAGGTATTGCGCCTTATCCGGCTTACCTGGTTTGAAGTACGATGAAGAGACATGCCGTCAACAGCTGAATATACGCATGACGAGCTTTGTATTAACTAACAAGAGAACCCATACGACGCCATGAGCGACGACAATTCACACAGTAGTGACACCTTAAACAGCAAAAAGGGATTTTTCTCCCTGTTACTGAGCCAACTTTTCCACGGTGAACCAAAAAACCGCGACGAACTGTTGGAGCTGATCCGTGATTCCGGGCAAAACGACCTTATCGATGAAGATACGCGCGATATGCTCGAAGGGGTGATGGATATTGCGGACCAACGCGTGCGCGACATCATGATCCCTCGCTCTCAGATGATTACCCTGAAACGCAACCAGACCCTGGACGAATGTCTCGATGTCATTATCGAGTCTGCCCACTCGCGTTTCCCGGTGATCAGCGAAGACAAAGATCACATTGAAGGGATTCTGATGGCCAAAGATCTGCTGCCGTTTATGCGCAGCGATGCCGAAGCCTTCAGCATGGAGAAAGTGTTACGCCAGGCGGTTGTCGTACCTGAAAGCAAGCGAGTTGACCGCATGCTGAAAGAGTTCCGCTCCCAGCGTTATCATATGGCTATCGTCATCGACGAATTCGGCGGTGTCTCAGGTCTGGTGACCATTGAGGACATCCTTGAACTGATCGTGGGTGAAATTGAAGATGAGTACGACGAAGAAGACGATATCGATTTCCGTCAGCTCAGTCGCCACACCTGGACCATTCGCGCTCTGGCGCCGATTGAAGACTTCAACGACGCTTTCGGTACCCATTTTAGCGACGAAGAAGTAGATACCATCGGCGGGCTGGTCATGCAGGCCTTTGGTCATCTGCCCGCGCGCGGGGAGACTATCGACATTGATGGTTACCAGTTCAAAGTGGCAATGGCCGACAGCCGTCGTATTATTCAGGTTCATGTCAGAATTCCGGACGACTCACCCCAGCCCAAACTGGACGAATAAACCCGAAACTGGATCTAAGACTACATGGCATTTGCCCCATTAATTGAACGCCAGCGCATTCGCCTGCTGCTGGCGTTATTATTCGGTGCCTGCGGGACGCTGGCTTTCTCTCCGTATGACATCTGGCCCGCTGCGATCGTTTCGCTGATGGGCCTGCAGGCTCTTACCTTCAATCGCCGCCCGCTCCAGTCTGCCGCAATCGGCTACTTCTGGGGATTGGGGCTGTTTGGCTCCGGCATCAACTGGGTTTACGTCAGCATCGCGCAGTTTGGCGGTATGCCGGGCCCCATTAATGTGTTCCTCGTGGTTCTGCTTGCCGCATACCTTTCCCTCTACACCGGCTTGTTTGCCGGCGTGTTGGCGCGTCTGTGGCCGAAAACCACCTGGATACGCGTGGCGATTGCCGCGCCGGTCGTCTGGCAAATAACCGAATTCCTGCGCGGCTGGGTACTGACCGGCTTCCCGTGGCTACAGTTCGGCTACAGTCAGATCGACGGTCCGTTAAAAGGGCTGGCTCCGGTGATGGGCGTTGAGGCGATTAACTTCCTGCTGATGGTGGTTAGCGGCCTGCTGGCGCTGGCGCTGGTGACGCGTAACTGGAAACCGCTGATTGCCGCGCTGGTGCTCTTTGCTCTGCCCTTTCCGCTGCGCTATATCCAGTGGTACACGCTTGAGCCGGAAAAAACCACTCAGGTCTCGATGGTGCAGGGCGACATTCCGCAGTCGCTCAAATGGGATGAAGGTCAGTTACTCAACACCCTGAAGATTTATCTCGACGCCACCCAGCCTGAGATGGGCCAATCACAGCTGATCATCTGGCCAGAATCCGCTATTCCGGACCTGGAAATTAATCAGCAGCGTTTTCTGGGCATGATGGATGACCTGCTGAGATCGAAAAACAGCACGCTGATTACCGGTATCGTTGACGCACGTCTGAACAAGCAGAATCGTTACGACACCTACAACACCATCATCACGCTGGGTAAAGACAGCCCGTACAGTTACGATTCCAGCAACCGCTACAACAAAAACCATCTGGTACCGTTTGGCGAGTTCGTCCCGCTGGAATCGATCCTGCGCCCGTTAGCGCCGTTCTTTGACCTGCCAATGTCGTCTTTCAGCCGTGGGCCTTATGTGCAGCCACAGCTGCATGCGCACGGCTTTAAGCTGACGGCTGCCATCTGCTATGAAATCATTCTTGGCGAACAGGTACGGGATAATTTCCGCCCGGATACGGACTACCTGCTGACGATTTCCAACGATGCCTGGTTTGGTAAATCCATCGGCCCGTGGCAGCACTTCCAGATGGCGCGTATGCGTTCCCTCGAGCTGGCGCGCCCTCTGCTGCGTAGCACCAACAACGGTATTACGGCGGTGATTGGTCCACAGGGTGAGATTCAGGCGATGATCCCGCAGTTTACCCGCCAGGTCCTGACCACCAGCGTGACGCCAACGACGGGCTTAACCCCTTATGCCCGTACCGGTAACTGGCCGCTCTGGCTGCTTACCGCGCTGTTTGGCTTTGGTGCAGTGGTAATGAGCCTGCGCCAACGTCGTAAGTAACCTTCCTTTCCCGGCCGGATAACGTTTCGCTTATCCGGCCCACAAAACATTTCCCGCCCCCCATTCTGGCACGTGTATTGCTTTGTTCTACAAGACAAATGCAGTTTTGGCTGAATGTGCAACCTGGTCGCACCAACGTTGAGCGCCGGTAGCACCTAAAAAGTGCAACAAGATATTTTTGCCCCCAAATGGTGCGGCGCACTTCGCAAAAATAAACAATAAAACAGCAAATTCTTTACATTCATCCAAACTAAATGTTAACAAACATATACAAGACTGCACGTTTTAGTAGCAAACAATAACAACATCACAATGGGTATCAATGCGTCCCTGGCGCAGACGATAAAGGAGTTGGATATGCAATTACGTAAGCTCGCCACTGCCATGCTGGTCATGGGATTGTCCGCCGGTCTGGCGCACGCAGAAGACGCAGCACCAGCGGCAGGCAGCACGCTGGACAAGATCGCCAAAAACGGCGTGATTGTGGTCGGCCACCGTGAATCATCGGTACCGTTTTCTTACTACGATAATCAACAAAAAGTGGTCGGTTATTCACAGGATTACTCCAACGCGATCGTTGAAGCCGTGAAGAAAAAGCTGAACAAGCCTGACCTGCAGGTGAAACTGATCCCGATTACTTCACAAAACCGTATCCCGCTGCTGCAAAACGGCACCTTCGACTTTGAATGTGGCTCCACCACCAACAACGTCGAGCGCCAAAAACAAGCGGCTTTCTCTGACACCATTTTCGTTGTTGGTACTCGTCTGCTGGCGAAAAAAGGCGGCGACGTCAAAGATTTCGCCGATCTGAAAGGTAAAGCCGTAGTCGTGACTTCGGGTACCACCTCAGAGGTGCTGCTGCACAAGCTGAATGAAGAGCAAAAAATGGATATGCGCATCATCAGCGCGAAAGACCACGGTGACTCTTTCCGTACTCTGGAAAGCGGCCGCGCCGTTGCCTTTATGATGGATGACGCCCTGCTGGCTGGCGAGCGCGCGAAGGCGAAGAAACCAGACAACTGGGAGATCGTCGGCAAGCCACAGTCTCAGGAAGCTTACGGCTGCATGCTGCGTAAAGATGACCCTCAGTTCAAAAAGCTGATGGATGACACTATCGCCAAGGCGCAGACCTCAGGCGAAGCTGAGAAATGGTTTGATAAGTGGTTTAAAAATCCAATTCCACCGAAGAACCTGAACATGAATTTCGAACTGTCAGACGAGATGAAAGCCCTGTTCAAAGAACCGAATGATAAAGCGCTTAACTAATTAATTAGAAGAGTACACAAAACCTTTCAAGTTATATCGAGGCGGCAACTGAGCGAATTCCCGGGCGCTTACATGAGTAAGTAACCGGGATGAATAAAGGCAGCCAACAACGAGATATCTTGAAGGATGAAGTGTAATCAGGGAGGCTTCCCCTCCCTCTCGATTGCTACTCAGCACGGACAGACTATAAGCCTGATGGTCGTTCCCCATCAGGCCTGAAAACCGCAAAACGCTGAATAACAATCTTCGGGGGTAGCGCTGCTACCCTTTTTTTTCTGGAGTAGATTTATGTCTATAGACTGGAACTGGGGTATTTTTTTACAACAAGCCCCGTTCGGCAACACCACCTATCTCGGCTGGCTCTGGAGTGGTTTCCAGGTCACTGTCGCGTTATCTATCACCGCCTGGGTTATCGCTTTCCTCATCGGCTCTTTATTCGGCATCTTACGTACCGTACCAAATCGTTTCCTTTCCGGGATCGGAACGCTGTACGTCGAGCTGTTTCGTAACGTTCCGCTCATCGTCCAGTTTTTTACCTGGTATCTGGTCATTCCTGAACTGCTGCCGGAAAACATCGGGATGTGGTTTAAGTCAGAACTGGATCCCAACATTCAGTTCTTCCTCTCATCCATGCTTTGTCTGGGGCTGTTTACCGCTGCGCGCGTCTGCGAACAGGTTCGTGCCGCTATTCAGTCTCTGCCTCGCGGGCAGAAAAATGCCGCGCTGGCGATGGGGCTGACGTTGCCGCAGGCCTACCGCTATGTTCTGCTGCCAAACGCTTACCGCGTGATTGTTCCGCCAATGACCTCGGAGATGATGAACCTGGTAAAGAACTCCGCGATCGCCTCCACTATCGGCCTGGTCGATATGGCTGCGCAAGCGGGTAAACTACTGGATTACTCCGCCCACGCATGGGAATCGTTTACGGCCATCACTCTGGCCTACGTACTGATTAACGCCGTCATCATGCTGGTGATGAATCTCGTCGAACGCAAAATCCGCCTGCCTGGCAATTTGGGAGGCAAATAATGTACGAATTTGACTGGAGTTCTATCGTCCCTTCCCTGCCGTATCTGCTGGATGGGCTGATCATCACGCTGAAAATCACCGTCACGGCAGTCGTCATTGGTATCGTCTGGGGGACCATCCTTGCGGTAATGCGTCTGTCCAGCTTCGCGCCAATTGCCTGGTTTGCGAAGGGCTACGTCAACGTATTCCGCTCCATTCCGCTGGTGATGGTGCTGCTGTGGTTCTACCTGATTGTGCCCGGCTTCCTGCAAAACGTGCTGGGTCTGTCGCCAAAAACCGATATTCGCCTGATCTCAGCGATGGTCGCATTTTCGATGTTTGAAGCCGCGTACTATTCCGAGATTATCCGCGCCGGTATCCAGAGTATTTCTCGCGGGCAGTCTAGCGCCGCGCTGGCGCTGGGGATGACCCATTGGCAGTCGATGAAACTCATCATTCTGCCGCAGGCATTCCGCGCGATGGTGCCGCTGCTGCTTACCCAGGGCATCGTACTCTTCCAGGATACCTCGCTGGTCTATGTATTGAGTCTGGCAGACTTCTTCCGTACCGCCTCCACCATTGGCGAGCGTGACGGCACGCAGGTTGAAATGATCCTGTTTGCTGGCGCCGTTTATTTTGTATTCAGTCTGAGCGCATCGTTGTTGGTCAGCTATTTGAAGAAAAGGACAGTTTAATGATTACCCTGAAAAATGTTTCTAAATGGTATGGTCACTTTCAGGTGCTGACCGACTGCTCCACGAAAGTGAAAAAAGGTGAAGTGGTGGTGGTCTGCGGCCCGTCAGGTTCAGGTAAATCAACGCTTATCAAAACGGTGAACGGGCTGGAGCCGGTACAACAGGGCGTCATCACCGTTGATGGTACCGTGGTGAATGATAAAAAGACCGATCTGGCCAAACTGCGCTCTCGCGTTGGCATGGTGTTCCAGCACTTTGAACTGTTCCCGCATCTGTCGATTATTGAGAACCTGACTCTGGCGCAGGTAAAAGTGCTTAAACGCGATAAAAAGCCGGCCCGCGACAAAGCGCAAAAGTTACTGGAACGCGTTGGTCTGTCAGCGCATGCCGAGAAGTTTCCAGCTCAGCTCTCCGGGGGCCAGCAACAGCGTGTCGCCATCGCCCGGGCGCTGTGCATGGATCCTATCGCCATGCTATTTGACGAACCGACGTCAGCGCTCGACCCAGAAATGATCAACGAAGTACTGGACGTCATGGTTGAACTGGCCAATGAAGGGATGACCATGATGGTGGTTACCCACGAAATGGGCTTTGCGCGTAAAGTGGCGAACCGGGTGATCTTCATGGATGAAGGGAAGATTGTTGAAGACTCACCGAAAGAAGAGTTCTTCGCTAATCCAAAATCAGACCGTGCCAAAGACTTCCTCGCGAAAATCCTGCACTAATTTTGCTGGCGCGCACCTCCATGTGCGCGCCACCTCACGATTTATCTCTTCACTTCTCGAAACAGGCACAGCCCAGCGTTAACCTTGTCACAAAGTCCCACTTACAAGGAGCAACAATGGCACTTCCTATCCTGTTTGATTGCGATCCAGGTCATGACGACGCTATCGCAATTGTTCTCGCCCTCGCTTCACCTGAACTGGATGTGAAAGCGATAACCTCCTCTGCCGGTAACCAGACCCCCGACAAAACGCTGCGTAACGTATTGCGTATGTTAACGTTGCTCAACCGCACGGATATCCCAGTGGCCGGTGGCGCAGTCAAACCGCTGATGCGCGACCTGATAATTGCCGATAACGTCCACGGTGAGAGCGGGCTTGATGGCCCAGCGCTGCCTGAACCCGCTTTTGCTCCACAGGACTGTACCGCCGTGGAATTGATGGCGAAAACCCTGCGTAACAGTCAGGAACCGGTGACGATTGTCTCCACCGGGCCGCAAACTAACGTGGCATTGCTACTGAATAGCCATCCTGAACTGCACCCCAAAATCGCCCGTATCGTGATCATGGGTGGTGCAATGGGCCTCGGAAACTGGACGCCCGCCGCTGAGTTCAACATCTTCGTGGATCCAGAAGCCGCTGAGATCGTGTTCCAGTCGGGCATTCCGGTGGTGATGGCTGGACTGGATGTCACGCATAAAGCGCAAATACATCGTGAAGATACCGAACGGTTCCGCGCTATCGGCAATCCCATTTCGACAATCGTTGCTGAACTACTCGACTTCTTCTTTGAATATCACAAAGATGAAAAATGGGGATTCATTGGCGCGCCGCTGCACGATCCATGCACCATTGCCTGGCTGCTGAAACCTGAACTGTTTACCACCGTTGAACGCTGGGTTGGTGTGGAAACTCAGGGCAAATACACCCAGGGAATGACCGTGGTTGACTACTACTTCCTGAGCGGCAATAAGCCAAACGCCACCGTAATGGTGGACGTGGATCGCGAAGGTTTTGTCGATCTGCTGGCAGAACGGTTGAAGTTTTACGCCTAATGCGTAGGCCGGATAAGACGCAGCGCGTCGCATCCGGCAACATTATCACGGCTCAAACGGTCGACGCTGGAACTGATCGTGTCCGCATTTCGGGCATAGCGGCAGCACGTCAGGAGTGTACACCGCTAAATGGAAGTGGCACTTCTCGCAGACCAGATTGCCCAACCCGACCACCTCGCCGCTGTGATAAACCCCGTGATGGCTGAGGTCCTGGAACACTTCGCGCCATTCGAGCTGCGTTTTATCGGTAATATCGGCCAGTTCCTGCCAGATACTCTCTTTGATTACCCGCATAAAGACGCTGTCGGTCTCCTCATCGAGGCTTTCTTCATAGCTCAGAGCAAACTCTTCCAGATCGCGTCTGACGGCCCGGGTGAGCTCTTCCACCTCGGTGCGCGTTAACTCCCCGGTCTGCATAACGCGCTGACGCGCCTGTTCCACCAACGCATCAATATCGCGTTCGCCATTACGCAGGCGTTCACTCAGTGAAGCCACCAGTTCACGGTAATATTGAGCAACCTTGTTCATCGCTTCGCCTCCTGGGTCGTTAACTGTCTATAATAATAGACGTTATTTACGCTACGCTTTGCAAGACTGTCCACAGAGTGTGTAAATTCGTGCAAGAATTATCCTTACGGGAATTCAACGTTGAATGCGCGAAAGGCTGTTTTGGCGCGGGCGTTTGGGCTATGCTATGCGGATCTAAAACACCACATCTAGAGCTACGTTTGTAGCTGTATTGAAAACAGGACCACTGGCTGCCATGCAAGAGCAATACCGCCCGGAAGAGATAGAATCCAAAGTACAGCTTCACTGGGATGAGAAGCGCACATTTGAAGTTACCGAAGACGAGAGCAAAGAGAAGTATTACTGCCTGTCTATGCTTCCCTATCCTTCTGGTCGACTACACATGGGCCACGTCCGTAACTACACCATCGGCGACGTGATTGCCCGCTATCAGCGCATGCTGGGCAAAAACGTATTACAGCCAATCGGCTGGGATGCGTTCGGTCTGCCGGCGGAAGGTGCAGCGGTCAAAAACAATACCGCCCCCGCGCCTTGGACGTACGACAACATCGCTTACATGAAAAACCAGCTCAAAATGCTGGGTTTCGGTTACGACTGGAGCCGTGAGCTGGCAACCTGCACCCCGGAATACTACCGCTGGGAACAGAAGTTCTTCACCGAGCTGTACAAAAAAGGGCTGGTGTACAAGAAAACGTCAGCCGTTAACTGGTGCCCGAACGACCAGACCGTACTGGCGAACGAACAGGTTATCGACGGCTGCTGCTGGCGTTGCGATACCAAAGTTGAGCGTAAAGAGATCCCGCAGTGGTTCATCAAAATCACCGCTTACGCTGACGAACTGCTGCGCGACCTGGATAATCTGGATCACTGGCCTGACACCGTGAAAACGATGCAGCGCAACTGGATTGGCCGCTCTGAAGGCGTGGAAATCACCTTCGATGTGAACGATTACGACAACACGCTGACCGTCTACACCACACGCCCGGACACCTTTATGGGTGCGACCTACCTGGCGGTTGCTGCAGGTCATCCGCTGGCGCAGAAAGCCGCTGAAAATAACCCAGAATTGGCTGCCTTCATTGACGAATGCCGCAACACCAAGGTTGCTGAAGCCGAAATGGCGACCATGGAGAAGAAAGGCGTCGACACTGGTTTCAAAGCCGTTCACCCGCTGACTGGCGAAGAGATCCCGGTTTGGGCGGCAAACTTCGTGCTGATGGAATACGGTACAGGCGCAGTTATGGCCGTTCCGGGTCACGATCAGCGCGATTACGAATTTGCGACCAAATATGGCCTGACCATCAAGCCGGTAATTCTGACCGCTGAAGGCGCAGAGCCGGATCTGTCTGAACAAGCGCTGACCGAAAAAGGCGTGCTGTTTAACTCCGGTGAGTTTGACGGCCTCGACTTCGAAGCGGCCTTCAACGCTATTGCTGACAAGCTGGTAGCTAAAGGCGTGGGTGAGCGTAAAGTTAACTATCGTCTGCGTGACTGGGGTGTTTCCCGTCAGCGTTACTGGGGCGCGCCGATTCCGATGGTGACGCTGGAAGACGGTACCGTCCTGCCAACGCCAGAAGACCAACTGCCGGTTATTTTGCCGGAAGACGTAGTCATGGACGGCATTACCAGCCCAATCAAAGCCGATCCAGAGTGGGCGAAAACCACCGTTAACGGTATGCCTGCGCTGCGTGAAACTGACACCTTCGATACCTTTATGGAGTCGTCCTGGTACTACGCGCGCTACACCTGCCCGCAGTATCAGGAAGGTATGCTGGATTCCGACGCGGCGAACTACTGGCTGCCGGTTGATATCTACATTGGCGGTATTGAACACGCCATCATGCACCTGCTCTACTTCCGCTTCTTCCACAAACTGATGCGCGACGCAGGCATGGTCAACTCTGATGAACCAGCTAAACAGCTGCTGTGTCAGGGGATGGTTCTGGCCGATGCGTTCTACTACGTTGGCGCCAACGGCGAACGTAACTGGGTTTCTCCGGTTGATGCCATCGTTGAGCGTGACGAAAAAGGTCGTATCGTCAAGGCTAAGGACGCAGAAGGTCATGAACTGGTGTATACCGGCATGAGCAAGATGTCCAAGTCGAAAAATAACGGTATCGACCCGCAGGTCATGGTTGAACGCTACGGCGCCGACACCGTACGTCTGTTCATGATGTTCGCTTCTCCGGCTGATATGACGCTGGAATGGCAGGAGTCCGGCGTTGAAGGGGCGAACCGCTTCCTGAAACGTGTCTGGAAACTGGTTTACGAACATACGTCCCAGGGAGATGTTGCTGCCCTGAACGTTGATGTGTTGAGCGAAGATCAAAAAGCGCTGCGTCGCGACGTGCATAAAACCATTGCTAAAGTCACCGATGATATCGGTCGTCGTCAGACCTTTAACACCGCGATTGCGGCGATTATGGAGCTGATGAACAAGCTGGCGAAAGCACCGCAGGCAGACGAGCAGGACAGAGCCCTGATGCAGGAAGCATTGCTGGCTGTTGTACGCATGCTTAACCCGTTCACCCCACACGTTTGCTTCACCCTGTGGCAGGCGCTGAATGGCGAAGGCGATATCGACAACGCGCCGTGGCCGGTGGCGGACGAAGCAGCAATGGTTGAAGACTCAACGCTGGTTGTGGTTCAGGTAAACGGCAAAGTACGTGGCAAAATCACCGTTCCGGTAAACGCCACTGAAGAGCAGGTTCGTGAACGTGCTGGCCAGGAGCATCTGGTGGCAAAATATCTTGATGGCGTTACCGTACGTAAAGTGATTTATGTACCGGGTAAACTCCTCAATCTGGTCGTTGGCTAAGCGCGGGAGGAAGCGTGCGACTTCTGACAACATTGTTGTTATCGCTGGCGGTGCTTGTCACCGCCGGGTGTGGCTGGCATCTGCGTAGTACTACGCAGGTTCCACCCTCAATGAAAACCATGATCCTGAACTCTGGCGATCCGAACGGCCCGTTAAGCCGCGCGGTGCGTAATCAGCTGCGTCTGAACGGTGTTACGCTGCTTGAGGACGGTACCATGCGTAAAGATGTGACGTCCTTACGACTTGGCGCTGTGAGTCTCTCAAAGGATACGGCTTCGGTATTCCAGAACGGTCAAACGGCTGAATACCAAATGGTAATGTCTGTAAGAGCTACTGTGCTAATTCCAGGTCATGATATTTACCCTATCAGCGCCAAAGTTTATCGTTCGTTCTTTGATAACTCTCAAGCAGCACTGGCGAAAGATAACGAGCAGGACATGATCATCAAAGAGATGTATGACAAAGCGGCTGAACAGTTAATTCGTAAGCTGCCAAGCGTACATCTGGCCGATACTCAGTCATCCAAGGCTGATGCTGAGCCTACGGTGAATAAAGCCGAGACGCCTGCGTCATCTCCGGCGCGTGTCTCCACCACGCTGGGTAACTGATGCTCAAGTTGTACCCTGAACAACTCCGCGCACAGCTCAATGAAGGGCTGCGCGCGGCGTATTTACTCCTGGGCAACGATCCCCTCTTATTGCAGGAAAGCCAGGATGCCATCCGTCAGGCTGCCGCAACACAAGGATTCGAAGAACACCACGCCTTCACTCTGGACAACAGCACCGACTGGGGAGAGATTTTTTCACTCTGCCAGGCGATGAGCCTGTTTGCCAGCCGTCAAACCCTGCTTCTGCAGTTGCCTGAAAATGGCCCTAATGCCGCCATTAATGAACAGCTCGCGTCACTCGTCACTCTGTTACATGACGATCTGCTACTGATGGTTCGCGGCAACAAACTCACCAGGGCACAGGAAAACGCCGCATGGTATACGGGGCTTGCAAATAACGCGGTTCAGGTAAGCTGCCAGACGCCGGAACAAGCACAGCTTCCTCGCTGGGTTGCCGCCAGGGCGAAACTTAACAACCTGCAACTGGATGACGCAGCCAATCAGCTTTTGTGCTATTGCTATGAAGGTAATTTGTTAGCACTGGCGCAAGCGCTGGAACGATTAGCGTTGCTTTGGCCTGACGGCAAGCTAACGCTGCCTCGCGTGGAGAAAGCGGTTAACGATGCCGCGCACTTTACCCCATTCCACTGGGTAGACGCGCTGCTGATGGGCAAAAGCAAACGCGCGCTGCACATTCTGCAGCAGCTACGCCTGGAAGGTAGCGAGCCGGTTATTTTGCTGCGTACGATACAGCGTGAGTTGCTGTTGCTGGTTAACTTAAAACGGCAGTCGGCCCATACGCCTTTGCGCACGTTGTTTGATAAACACCGGGTGTGGCAAAATCGCCGGGGTATGATGGGAGATGCGTTAAACCGGCTGAACCCGGCGCAACTGCGTCAGGCTGTTACGCTTTTAACGCGTACGGAAATTACGCTTAAACAAGACTATGGTCAGTCAGTGTGGGCGGAACTTGAGGGGCTTTCCCTTTTGCTCTGTCATAAATCGCTGGCCGATGTTTTTATTGATGGTTGATATGAAATCATTGCAGGCTCTGTTCGGTGGCACCTTTGATCCGGTGCATTACGGTCATCTTAAACCGGTTGAAATTCTGGCGAATCTGATTGGCCTTTCCCGGGTCATCATCATGCCCAATAACGTGCCGCCACATCGTGCGCAGCCCGAAGCGTCCGCTGAGCAACGTAAGCGTATGGTTGAACTGGCCATTGCTGATAAACCTCTGTTTTCCCTGGATGAACGCGAGCTGAAACGCGATACCGCCTCCTACACCGCGCAAACGCTAAAAGAGTGGCGCGAGGAGCAAGGCCCAAACGTGCCGTTAGCGTTTATCATTGGTCAGGATTCGCTGCTTACCTTCCCTTCCTGGCATGACTACCACACGATTCTGGGTAATACCCACCTCATCGTGTGCCGACGTCCGGGCTATCCACTCGAAATGGCGCAGGAAAAACACCAGCAATGGCTGGAGGATCATCTGACCCATTCAGCAGATGACCTGCACAACCTGCCTTGCGGGAAGATTTACCTGGCCGAAACGCCGTGGTTTAACATCTCCGCCACGCTCATCCGTGAGCGCCTGGAAAAGGGCGAGCCGTGCGACGACCTGATGCCAGACGCGGTGCTTGACTATATCAATCAACAGGGACTGTATCGCTAAGCGCCTTGCGTAAGGCCGTCAGCAGGCGGTTATTCTCTTCCTGGCTGCGAACGGCTACCCGATAATAGCGCGCATCCAGCCCCGGATAATTGGCGCAACTGCGAATCAAGACATGCTGTTTCAGCAACGCAAGTTGCAGATCAATATCCGCACGATCGCAGCGTAATAAACGATAATTTGCCCGGCCGGGATACGCCGTCAGGCCGGGCAGATCTTGCAGTTGTTGATCAAACCGCTCCCCCTCTTGTTCCAGCCATTTCCACGTCGCCCGCTGATACGCGCTATCGCGTAAGATAATCTCGCCTGCCAGGGCAGCAAACGCATTAATTGACCACGGCATTTGTTGGCTGCGCATCTGTGCAACCGCCTGTTCGTTACTGTTGACCAGATACCCCAGACGCAGTCCCGGGATCGCATAGAATTTGGTGAGCGAACGCAGCACCCAAATATGCGGGTTCTTGTGCAGTAACGGGATAAACCCCGACTCCTTGGCAATAAAATCGATAAACGCTTCATCAAGGATCAGGGCGATCCTCAGCGACTCGCAACTCGTGGCAATTTCACGCAGCAGGCGGGTTTCGGGCAACAACCCGGTGGGATTATTGGGCGTACAGAGAAACAGGCAGTCCAGCTCAGGCGTTAACGCATCGAGGATCGCATCGGTAAGCTGCCAGCCATCCTCTTCGCACAGCGCAAACTCATGGATCGTACAGTCTCCCCATTGCAGCGCCCGACGATATTCCGCAAACCCGGGCGTCACAATCATCGCGTGGCGTGGCTTCAGGCCATGCACCAGGGTAAAAATGGATTCGGTTTCACCGTTCCCGGCCAGGATCCACGAGGACGGAATTTGATGATGCTCCGCCAGCGCGGCATGCAGTTGCGCGTAATCGACATCCGGGTAACGCTCCGTGCAGTCCAGATTGTCGATAATCGCCCGTTTTAAACTTAATGGCATACCCAGCGGGTTAATATTCGCGCTAAAATCCAGCAACTGCTCAGGCAAGATGCCCAACAATTCGGCGGCTTCTCGGGTGTTACCGCCATGTGCGCTCTTCAATAAAGACATCGTGCCGCTCCACGTAAAAAAGGGTATTTTAGTGAAAAATCACTGCGCAATCAGGGCAAACATCATATTTTGTGCGAATAGCCTCACGAGGAAAACATGAGACTCTGGTTAGTACGTCATGGCGAAACCGAAGCCAATGTCGCTGGTTTATATAGCGGCCACGCCCCCACACCGCTAACGGAACGGGGGATCGCTCAGGCGCAAACGCTGGGTACGCTGTTACGCAATGTCCCTGTCGACAACGTTCTGTGCAGCGAACTGGAACGCGCCCGCCATACAACGCAGTTGATTCTGGCGGAACGTGAAGTTCCTGTGCGCAACATGCCTGAGCTTAATGAGATGTTTTTTGGTGACTGGGAAATGCGTCACCATCGCGATCTGGCGCGCGAAGACGCCGAAAATTACGCCGTGTGGTGTAACGACTGGCAGAATGCGACGCCCACCAATGGCGAAGGTTTTCAGGCGTTTTCCCAGCGAGTGGAACGTTTCATTGCCCAGCTTGCTGATTATAAAGCGTGCCAAAATCTGCTGGTGGTGAGTCATCAAGGCGTGCTGAGCGTGTTGATCGCCCGTCTGCTGTCCATGCCCGCTGCGGCAATGTGGCATTTCCGCGTCGAACAAGGCTGCTGGAGCGCAATTGATTTTTGTGACGATTTTGCGGTTCTGAAAGTGCTTAACAGCCGGGCCGTATGGCGCGACGGGGAGTGAAAGCGCTGTTTTTTATGCCGAAGGGCCTCTCTCCCATTGACACCCCATGACAGGCTGTTATTCTCCGCAGCCTGACTTTTCCCGCCCTTCAGAGCTTTGCAGAAATTGTTTTACAAAAATGGCGATGCATTCTGTGGCGTGGGGTGGGATGATAGCGCACTTCACAAGCGCATTCGGAGACATTTGTCCCGATATCGCCTCTGGTTCAGGTATACTAACAGACGTTTTTAACTCTTTTCACCCAGGGGGAACACTTGCAGGGTAAAGCACTCCAGGATTTTGTAATCGACAAAATTGATGACCTGAAAGGTCAAGACATCATCGCCTTAGACGTTCAGGGCAAATCCAGCATCACTGATTGCATGATTATCTGCACCGGTACATCCAGCCGTCACGTTATGTCTATTGCAGACCACGTGGTTCAGGAGTCCCGCACTGCTGGCCTGCTGCCGCTCGGCGTGGAAGGCGAGAATGTCGCTGACTGGATCGTCGTTGACCTCGGCGATGTGATTGTCCACGTGATGCAGGAAGAGAGTCGTCGCCTGTATGAACTGGAAAAACTCTGGAGTTAATGCGTGAAGCTGCAACTTGTCGCTGTGGGTACGAAAATGCCTGACTGGGTACAAACCGGATTTACCGAGTATCTCCGTCGGTTTCCGAAAGATATGCCCTTTGAGCTGATCGAAATCCCGGCAGGAAAGCGCGGCAAGAACGCGGACATCAAACGCATTCTCGACAAAGAGGGTGAGCAGATGCTGGCTGCCGCAGGCAAAAACCGCATCGTCACCCTTGATATCCCGGGTAAACCCTGGGACACGCCGCAGCTGGCGACCGAACTGGAGCGCTGGAAACTGGACGGTCGTGACGTCAGCCTGTTAATTGGCGGGCCTGAAGGTCTCTCTCCTGCCTGTAAAGCGGCAGCGGAACAAAGCTGGTCACTCTCTGCATTAACCCTTCCACACCCTCTTGTTCGGGTTCTGGTTGCGGAGAGTCTGTACAGGGCGTGGAGCATTACCACCAACCATCCTTATCACCGTGAGTGATCATTGATTCTTGAGTAGATTAAGCAGCGGATGAAACTACAGAATTCTTTTCGCGACTATTCGGCTGAGTCCGCGCTGTTTGTGCGCCGGGCGCTGGTCGCTTTTTTGGGGATTTTGCTGCTAACCGGCGTGCTGATCGCCAACCTTTATAATCTGCAAATCGTTCGCTTCACTGATTATCAGACCCGTTCGAACGAAAACCGCATCAAACTGGTGCCTATCGCGCCGAGTCGCGGCATCATTTATGACCGCAACGGAATTCCTCTCGCCCTTAACCGCACCATTTACCAGATAGAAATGATGCCGGAAAAGGTAGACAACATTCAGGATACCCTCGACGCGCTGCGTAACGTCGTAGACCTGACGGACGACGATATTGCTGCCTTTAAAAAAGAGCGCGCCCGTTCACACCGTTTCACCTCAATTCCGGTAAAAACCAACCTGACTGAAGTTCAGGTCGCACGCTTTGCCGTGAATCAATATCGCTTTCCTGGCGTCGAAGTTAAAGGCTATAAACGCCGCTATTACCCATACGGCTCTGCGCTGACCCACGTAATTGGCTACGTATCGAAGATCAACGATAAAGACGTAGATCGCCTGGACAAAGACGGCAAACTGGCTAACTACGCGGCAACGCATGACATCGGCAAGCTGGGTATTGAACGCTATTATGAGGACGTGCTTCACGGCCAAACCGGGTATGAAGAAGTAGAAGTGAACAACCGCGGCCGCGTCATTCGCCAGTTGAAAGAAGTGGCGCCGCAGGCCGGGCACGATATCTATCTCACCCTTGATTTGAAACTCCAGCAGTATATTGAAACGCTGCTGGCGGGCAGTCGTGCCGCCGTGGTGGTTACCGACCCGCGTACCGGTGGTGTTCTGGCGCTGGTATCTATGCCGAGCTATGACCCGAATCTGTTCGTGGATGGTATCTCCAGTAAAGATTACTCCGGGTTGCTCAATGACCCGAACACCCCCTTGGTTAACCGCGCCACACAGGGTGTTTACCCCCCTGCTTCGACGGTTAAACCTTACGTTGCGGTTTCTGCGTTAAGCGCAGGCGTTATCACCCGCAATACCGGCCTGTTCGATCCGGGCTGGTGGCAGCTACCGGGCTCTGAAAAACGTTACCGCGACTGGAAAAAGTGGGGGCACGGCCATCTGAACATCACCCGCTCTCTGGAAGAGTCCGCGGATACGTTTTTCTATCAAATCGCCTATGATATGGGGATTGACCGGCTTTCCGAGTGGATGAGCAAATTTGGCTACGGCAAATATACGGGCATCGATCTTGCCGAAGAGCGCTCCGGCAATATGCCAACCCGCGAGTGGAAGCAAAAACGGTTTAAAAAGCCATGGTATCAGGGTGATACCATTCCCGTCGGCATCGGCCAGGGTTATTGGACAGCAACCCCAATCCAGATGAGTAAAGCGCTGATGATCCTTATCAACGACGGTTTGATAAAAGTCCCGCATCTGCTGATGAGCACGGCAGAAAACGGCAAGCAGGTGCCGTGGGTACAGCCACACGAACCACCCGTTGGCGATATTCATTCTGGTTACTGGGAAATCGCAAAAGACGGTATGTACGGTGTCGCGAACCGCCCTAACGGAACTGCGCATAAGTATTTTGCTGGCGCGCCTTACAAAATTGCGGCGAAATCCGGTACCGCGCAGGTCTTTGGCCTGAAAGCTAATGAAACCTATAACGCACATAAGATCGCCGAGCGTTTACGTGACCACAAGCTGATGACGGCCTTCGCCCCCTATGATAAACCCCAGGTCGCTGTCGCCATGATCCTTGAAAACGGCGGTGCGGGTCCGGCGGTGGGTACCATTATGCGCCAGATCCTTGACCATATTATGTTGGGCGACAACAACACCAATCTGCCTGCGGAAAACCCAGCGGTTGCAGCAGCGGAGGACCAATAATCGTGACGGATAATCCGAACAAAAAAACATTCTGGGACAAAATCCACATAGATCCCACAATGTTGCTTATTTTGCTGGCTCTGCTGGTTTACAGCTCACTGGTCATCTGGAGCGCCAGCGGCCAGGATATTGGCATGATGGAGCGCAAAGTCGGCCAGATCGCAATGGGCCTGGTCATCATGGTAGTGATGGCGCAAATTCCCCCCCGGGTGTATGAGGGCTGGGCGCCCTATCTCTATATCTTTTGCATCATTCTGTTGGTGGCGGTAGACGCCTTCGGCGCCATTTCCAAAGGTGCGCAGCGCTGGCTGGATTTGGGTATCGTGCGTTTTCAGCCTTCTGAAATTGCCAAAATCGCCGTGCCGCTGATGGTTGCGCGCTTTATTAACCGTGACGTTTGCCCACCATCGCTAAAAAATACCGCCATTGCGCTGGTGCTGATTTTTATGCCCACGCTGCTGGTCGCCGCCCAACCAGACCTCGGCACTTCAATTCTGGTCGCCCTTTCCGGTCTGTTTGTCTTGTTCCTTTCTGGTTTGAGCTGGCGCTTAATCGGCGTTGCGGTGGTTCTGGTCGCGGCGTTTATCCCGATACTGTGGTTCTTCTTGATGCATGATTACCAGCGTCAGCGCGTCATGATGCTGCTCGACCCGGAAACCGATCCGCTGGGCGCGGGTTATCACATAATTCAGTCTAAAATTGCTATTGGCTCCGGCGGGTTACGCGGCAAAGGCTGGCTGCATGGTACACAATCGCAGCTTGAGTTTTTACCCGAACGCCACACCGACTTTATCTTTGCTGTCTTAGCGGAAGAGCTGGGTCTGGTGGGGATCTTGATTCTGTTGACGCTCTACATTTTGCTGATTATGCGCGGATTATGGATCGCTGCCCGCGCGCAAACCACCTTTGGTCGCGTCATGGCGGGTGGCTTAATGTTGATATTATTCGTTTATGTCTTCGTAAATATTGGTATGGTGAGCGGTATTCTGCCCGTGGTTGGGGTTCCACTCCCACTGGTCAGTTACGGAGGCTCGGCACTTATCGTGCTGATGGCCGGGTTCGGGATTGTTATGTCGATCCACACCCATAGAAAAATGTTGTCGAAAAGCGTGTAAGGGGTACGCAATGCGTAAGCAGTGGCTTGGTATCTGCATCGCAGCAGGAATGCTCGCGGCGTGTTCGAGTGATGATGGTCAGCAACAGGTTGCTGTCGCGCCGCAGCCTGCGGTGTGTAATGGTCCGATTGTTGAAATCAGCGGGGCCGATCCGCGCTTTGAACCCCTGAACCCAACGGCGAATCAGGACTACCAGCGTGATGGTAAAAGCTACAAAATCGTGCAGGATCCCTCCCGCTTTAGCCAGGCCGGACTTGCCGCTATCTATGATGCGGAACCAGGAAGCAACTTAACCGCGTCTGGCGAAGCGTTCGACCCGATGCAGCTGACCGCTGCGCATCCGACGCTGCCTGTCCCCAGCTATGCCAGAATTACCAATCTGGCAAACGGCAGGATGATCGTCGTGCGCATTAACGATCGCGGGCCTTATGGCAACGATCGCGTGATTTCACTTTCGCGCGCCGCAGCCGATCGTCTGAACACCTCCAACAACACTAAAGTGCGTATCGACCCAATCATCGTCGCCCAGGATGGTTCATTGTCCGGACCGGGTATGGCTTGTACCACGGTCGCGAAACAAACTTATGCCTTGCCTGCGCGTCCTGATTTAAGCGGTGGCGGCAATATGGGAAGCATGCCTTCGCCATCGGATGCAGGTCAGCCGCAAGGCGATATTCGTCCGATCAGCAATTCCACGCTGAAAAGCGATGATCCAACCGGTGCGCCAGTAAACAGCAGTGGATTCCTCGGTGCGCCAACCACGCTCGCATCAGGCGTGCTGGAAAGCAGCGAGCCGACTCCGGTGCCGCAATCGACAACCACCGCACCGGTCACGTCAACCGCGCCGGCAGCAACACCAGCCGCCGTCACAGCTCCTGCGCCTGCGGCAACTGCCAACGGACGCTATGTGGTTCAGGTTGGCGCAGTCAGCGAGCAGTCGCGCGCGCAGCAGTATCAAAAGCGTTTAAGCCAGCAGTTTGGCGTTCCTGGCCGGGTGGTACAAAACGGCGCAGTCTGGCGTATCCAGATGGGGCCGTTTGCCAGCAAAGCCGAAGCCTCCACATTGCAGCAGCGTCTTCAATCCGAGGCGCAATTACAGTCCTTCATCACCGGCGTGTAATAACGTAAATCAGGTATCTGAACTGTCAGTTTCTGTAAATGACATTAACAAAGTCACGCGGAAAGTCAGATGCCTGCCAGTTATGCATTTGCTATAGTAGGGCACTTTTTTAAATTTCATCACGGACGTCGTAGTTCAGACCATGAAGACCACTTTTTCCGCTCGTTTCGTGCAGCGTATGGCGCTCACCGCGGCTCTCTGCGCAGCCTCTCTCTCTGCTGCCCATGCCGATGACCTGAATATTAAAACCATGATCCCGGGTGTTCCGCAGATCGATGCGGAGTCGTATATCCTGATTGATTACAATTCAGGTAAAGTTCTGGCAGAACAGAACGCAGACACTCGCCGCGACCCCGCCAGCCTGACCAAAATGATGACCAGCTACGTCATCGGCCAGGCGATGAAAGCCGGGAAATTCAAAGAAACCGATCTGGTCACCGTCGGCAATGACGCATGGGCTACGGGCAACCCGGTCTTCAAAGGTTCATCGCTGATGTTCCTCAAGCCAGGCATGCAGGTTCCTGTTTCTCAGCTGATCCGTGGTATTAACCTGCAATCCGGAAACGACGCGTGCGTGGCGATGGCAGACTTCGCAGCCGGTAGCCAGGATGCTTTCGTCGGCCTGATGAACAGCTATGTGAATGCGCTGGGCCTGAAAAACACCCACTTCCAGACCGTTCATGGTCTCGATGCTGACGGTCAGTACAGCTCGGCTCGCGACATGGCGATGATTGGTCAGGCTCTGATTCGCGACGTGCCTAACGAATACTCTATCTATAAAGAAAAAGAGTTCACCTTTAACGGCATTCGTCAGTTAAACCGCAACGGCCTGCTGTGGGATAACAGCCTGAATGTCGACGGTATCAAAACCGGTCACACCGATAAGGCTGGCTATAACCTCGTTGCATCCGCAACCGAAGGCCAGATGCGTCTGATCTCCGCCGTTATGGGTGGTCGCACCTATAAAGGCCGAGAAACCGAAAGTAAAAAACTGCTGACCTGGGGCTTCCGTTTCTTCGAAACCGTGAACCCGTTGAAAGTGGGTAAAGAATTTGCCTCAGAACCTGCCTGGTTTGGTAACACCGATCGTGCGTCGTTAGGCGTTGATAAAGACGTCTACCTGACCATTCCGCGCGGCCGCATGAAAGACCTGAAAGCCAGCTATGTGTTGAACACCACTGAACTGCACGCCCCGCTGCAGAAAAACCAGGTTGTCGGCACTATCAACTTCCAGTTAGATGGCAAAACCATTGAACAGCGTCCGCTGGTGGTGCTGCAGGAAATCCCTGAAGGCAACTTCTTTGGGAAAATCATTGATTACATTAAATTAATGTTCCATCACTGGTTTGGCTAAAAATCGAACACTTGAAAGTGTGATTTACGTCCCCATATACTAGGTATCCAGATAACTCCCACGCGCAGTGGGAGTTATTATTTTTTGATGTAACGCCGGAGCTGACATGAAAACCAAACTTAACGAACTGCTTGAATTCCCTACTCCATTTACTTACAAAGTAATGGGGCAGGCGTTGCCTGAGCTGGTTGATCAGGTGGTTGAAGTGGTACAGCGCCATGCGCCAGGTGATTACTCTCCGACGGTAAAACCGAGCAGCAAAGGCAACTACCACTCGGTCTCAATCACCATCACTGCTACACACATTGAGCAGGTTGAAACGCTGTACGAAGAATTAGGCAATATCGATATCGTACGCATGGTGCTGTAAAAACCTGTCGGTTACCCGCTGCATCCCCGCTCGGGTAACCCCTCCCCCCTGTGATATACTTTTCCCCTCTTTAACATTCTCTACGGAGATGCCGTTTTGTATCAGGATAAAATTCTGGTCCGCCAGCTCGGTCTTCAACCTTACGAGCCAGTCTCTCTGGCCATGCATGAATTTACCGATACCCGTGATGAAAACAGTCATGATGAAATCTGGCTGGTAGAGCATTATCCTGTCTTCACCCAGGGTCAGGCAGGTAAAGCTGAGCACGTATTGATGCCGGGAGATATTCCGGTGATCCAGAGCGATCGTGGCGGTCAGGTGACCTACCACGGGCCAGGCCAACAGGTTATGTATGTGCTGTTGAACCTGAAGCGTCGTAAACTTGGCGTGCGCGAACTGGTTACGCTGCTGGAGCAAACCGTCGTGAATACCCTTGCGGAAATCGGCATTGACGCCCACCCGCGAGCCGATGCGCCTGGCGTATATGTGGGTGAGAAGAAAATCTGTTCTTTGGGATTACGTATCCGTAAAGGATGTTCATTTCACGGCTTAGCGCTCAACGTGGATATGGACTTGTCGCCTTTCCTGCGTATCAATCCTTGCGGTTATGCCGGAATGGAGATGGCGAAAGTATCGCAGTGGGATAGCACAGCCACGACCGAGAGCATTCGCCCCCGCCTGCTGGCCAACATCTTCGCGCTGTTGGGTAACCCACCGCACGAGTACATTGCGGACTGAAAATACGGTCATACTTTGCCACGGCATATGTTGTGGCAAATGGCACAAAACAACAACTATTTTACATTTTGCCAGCCTGTCAGGCTGCTTTCTGGCCCGTTTCAATGATATACTGCGTATCACTAATTCAAAAATAGTTGATAAATGCAACATTCCCTTGAATTGAAACGCTTTCCTTCGTAATTCGCAACTGGAACACGCAAGCTATGAGTAAACCCATTGTGATGGAACGCGGTGTTAAATACCGCGATGCCGATAAGATGGCTCTTATCCCGGTAAAAAATGTGGCAACAGAGCGTGAAGCCCTGCTGCGTAAACCGGAATGGATGAAAATAAAACTGCCAGCTGACTCCACTCGCATCCAGGGCATCAAAGCGGCAATGCGCAAAAATGGCCTGCACTCTGTCTGCGAAGAAGCTTCCTGCCCTAACCTGGCTGAATGTTTCAATCACGGAACAGCAACCTTTATGATCCTCGGCGCAATCTGTACTCGCCGTTGCCCATTCTGTGACGTTGCCCATGGCCGTCCGGTTGCTCCTGACGCCAACGAGCCGTTAAAACTGGCTCAGACGATTGCGGATATGGCGCTCCGCTATGTCGTGATTACCTCCGTTGACCGCGACGATCTGCGTGACGGCGGCGCTCAGCACTTTGCTGACTGCATCACCGCGATTCGTGAGAAAAGCCCGTCGATTAAAATCGAAACGCTGGTGCCTGACTTCCGTGGCCGTATGGATCGCGCGCTGGATATCCTCACAGCCACGCCGCCGGACGTGTTTAACCACAACCTCGAAAACGTACCGCGTATTTATCGTAATGTACGCCCTGGGGCTGACTACAACTGGTCGCTGAAGCTTCTGGAACGCTTCAAGGAAGCGCACCCGGAGATTCCGACCAAATCGGGTCTGATGGTGGGTCTGGGTGAAACCAATGCTGAAATCATTGAGGTCATGCGCGACCTGCGTAGCCATGGCGTGACCATGCTGACGCTGGGGCAGTATTTACAGCCAAGCCGCCATCACCTCCCGGTTCAACGCTATGTAAGCCCGGATGAGTTCGATGAGATGAAAGCAGAAGCCATGGCTATGGGCTTTACCCACGCTGCTTGCGGTCCATTCGTGCGCTCTTCATACCATGCTGACATGCAGGCCAAAGGGCTGGAAGTGAAGTAATCGTGTAATACTCACTTACATATCAGCAATAAAAAACCGGCAAATCGCCGGTTTTTTTTCATGCAGAGTTTGCAGTATTACTCTTTATGAGAAAGCTTCTCAGCCTGAACGCTACCATCAGCCTCTTTCTTGGCATCGGCATTATCGTCGTTCATTGCTTTCTTGAAGCCCTTGATTGCCGTCCCCAGGTCTCCACCCAGAGTACGTAACTTCTTGGTACCAAACAGCAGAACAACCAGTGCGGCAACCACCAGCAGTTTGGTAATACTAATCTCACCCATAGATACCTTCTTGACTTAAACCAGGCTACATAAAGCGCCATATTAACCTGAGAATATTAACGGCCTTTCGACGCGCGCACACAATAGCAATCTGTAACAAGGTGAATCAAGCCTTGTTTAAAAAAACGTCATAATAATTGCGGTGGCGCAAAGCGTCGGTTACTTAACACCGGAAGTTGTGCCCTGACCTGCCTCACCCGCTCGGCGGAAACCTCGGCCATAATGAGAGCGGGCGTTTCAGCCGCCGCCGCAATAGTCACGCCAAAGGGATCGATGACCCGGCTTTGGCCGATATTCTTGTTACCGCATTCTCCAGCCGCAACCAGATAACACGTGGCATCCAGCGCTCTTGCCGCCAAAAGCGTGGCCCAATGATGCTCTTTTAACGATCCCCGCACCCAAGCCGCAGGTAAAACGAGAATCTCAGCCCCCTGCAACGCGTGCGCCAGCGCCAGCTCAGGGAAGCGCAGGTCATAGCAGGTCATTAGCCCTACTTTTAATCCGCCTACGTCCAGCAGCGGTGCTATGGCGTCCCCTGCATCGACATTACGTGACTCCTGAATCGAAAAGGCATCATAGAGATGTAATTTAGCGTAATGGGCCACTACCCGACCAGCCCGTAGCGCCACCAGCATGTTAAATGCCCGGCCTGGCACAGAGGGAACATGAATCGTCAGGATTGTCGTCATCTCATTTTGTGCGCTTTCTCGCAACAAATGCGTCAGAAACCCGCCTTCCAAAAGCTGAGCTGATTTCACTGACAGGTCAGGGTCTAAATCGTCACGCGCCAACAATGCCTCCGGTAATACCAGTAGCGACGCCCCCTCTCCAGCAGCCTGAGACATCAGTAAGGCGCAGGTTTCTGCATTTTTTTCCCATGAAGGTCCCACGGCAAATTGCCCTGCTGCAACGAACATATTCCCTCCAGAAAACTTTGTTAAGCTCGCCAACAACAATTATTCAGCGTTACACTCACCCTCTATACAATCAAATAGCAGGATTACGCAGTGTTACAACTCCTTTTAGCGGTTTTTATCGGTGGTGGCACAGGTAGCGTAGCAAGATGGATGTTGAGTATGCGGTTTAACCCGCTGCATCAGGCCATTCCATTCGGTACGCTGGCTGCAAACTTACTTGGCGCATTTATCATTGGTATGGGTCTGGCATGGTTTAATCGCATGACAAATATTGACCCAATGTGGAAGGTGCTGATTACTACTGGCTTTTGCGGGGGACTGACAACGTTTTCCACTTTCTCTGCTGAGGTAGTGTTTTTACTGCAGGAAGGACGCTTTGGTTGGGCTATGGTGAATGTACTGGTTAATCTGTTGGGATCATTCGCGATGACCGCCCTGGCATTCTGGTTGGTATCTGCCTCTCCCGCACATTGAAGCGAAAAAAACCCGCAATTAAGCGGGTTTTGAATGCTTGCTGTCGTATGCTTACAGAGCGATTACGTTTGCAGCAGAAGGGCCTTTGGCACCGTTAGTGATTTCGAACTCTACACGCTGACCTTCAGCCAGAGTTTTAAAACCATTGGTCTGGATTGCAGAGAAGTGTACGAACACATCTTTGCTGCCATCTTCCGGAGTAATGAAACCGAATCCTTTGGACTCATTAAACCACTTAACGTTACCTTTAATCTTAGACATCAAAATTACCTTTACATGAAAAATAGACACAAATGCTGTGTCGGGTATCAGTACAACAATTGTGGTGCACTTTGTCCAGTCGAACTTTATCAAAAAGTGATAAATGTCGCGTTATTTTTCAGTTAAACTTCCTATCACTATGTTTTTAAAAGGCTTTCCAATAAACCACCTGACAATACAGGTAGTACATCAAAACTGGAACCGCATCCACGCAAAGTAGACGTTGCCGTTGTTATACGTTCCAGGAATGTAGGTCATCTGAAACGTTGCCGGACCATAACCAATTGATGCCAGCGGTAACAGCACCGGTACCGGAATGTAGTTCCAGTTATCACGCGCGGTGAAACCGGCGGTAAAGCCGAGACCTGTATGGAAGTTTTCATCAGCCAGCGGTCGCCAGGTTTTTTCCCAGCCATAGCCGCCAATGGGTTCCCATTTATTGTAGGAATCCTTAAACGCCATGATATAAAGTCCGTGCCAGTTACCTTTATCATCCCAACGGGATTGACCAAACCCTGCACCCCACGGCCGTTCATTGTAGCGATCCGTTTTTTCTTTATCGTAGGCAAAACGCGCATGCCAGGTAATAGCAGGTACATACAGATCATAATGTTCCGGCTGCTGCCAGGTCTCACTGACATTATCTTTAAAAGTAGCAAACCAGCCTTTATCTTCAGCAGCAGCCTGGGAAGTGAAAGCTAACTGAATAAAAATAAATGAAAAAATGAGAAAATATCGTTTAGCGAAAATCACAACTTAATTACCATCCTGGGATTTATTATTAATTTTAGCAAACCCAACCTTAATGTCAGCTTAACAAAAATGCGCAAATAAAAAATCAGAATATTCCTCAGCCTATAACCTACCCCTTTATTTACTGAGCCATTTCATAGGAACTATTTTCTCTTTATTGCCAATAAATTGTGCTTTCCTGCGGCGAGAGTTAAATAACATCACAATAAATTAACAATAAAGCATCAATATCACCACAAAACACACACACCAACGCTGCGCTTCACAGTTTTTTATTGTGATATTCTTTTTTTAATCGCGATGCTGAAAAAACGGCTTAGCCATCGCTTGAATCCGTATTTTTATTGATTTCAATCAGCAAGAGTTATCGGTTTATTAGGCACATTCTGTCACCACTTTTTACTTTTTTTAGTTTTTTAACTTTCTGGGCAGCAATGCGACAGGGGAAACAATGTTGACATTTATTGAACTCCTTATTGGGGTTGTGGTTATTGTGGGTGTAGCGCGCTACATCATTAAAGGTTATTCCGCGACAGGCGTACTGTTTGTCGGCGGTCTGGTTTTGCTGATTATCAGTGCGTTGATGGGCCATAAAGTTTTGCCGTCTAGCGCAGCAACAACGGGCTATACGGCAACAGACATTGTTGAATATATTAAAATTTTGCTGATGAGCCGTGGCGGCGATCTCGGCATGATGATTATGATGCTGTGTGGTTTTGCCGCCTACATGACGCATATTGGCGCGAATGATATGGTGGTTAAGCTGGCCTCTAAGCCGCTGCAGTATATCAATTCACCTTATCTGCTTATGATTGCCGCCTATTTTGTCGCCTGCCTGATGTCCCTGGCGGTCTCTTCAGCAACCGGTCTGGGCGTATTGCTGATGGCGACATTGTTCCCGGTCATGGTTAACGTTGGGATTAGCCGTGGCGCCGCAGCGGCCATTTGCGCCTCCCCAGCCGCTATTATTCTTTCGCCAACATCCGGTGATGTAGTGCTGGCTGCAAAAGCCGCGGAAATGCCGCTGATCGATTTCGCGTTTAAAACCACGCTGCCAATTTCCATTGCCGCCATCATTGCTATGGCGATTGCCCACTTTTTCTGGCAGCGTTATCTGGATAAAAAAGAGAACATTTCTCATGAAATGTTAGATGTGGCTGAAATTACCACTACCGCCCCGTCGTTTTACGCCATCTTGCCATTTACCCCGATCGTTGGCGTCCTGATTTTCGATGGAAAATGGGGCCCACAGCTGCATATCATTACGATTCTGGTGCTGTGCATGCTCATCGCTGCTGTACTGGAGTTCGTACGAGGATTCAACACCCAGAAGGTTTTCTCGGGTCTGGAAGTCGCCTACCGTGGTATGGCGGATGCCTTTGCTAACGTGGTGATGCTGTTAGTCGCGGCGGGCGTTTTTGCCCAGGGTCTGAGCACAATCGGCTTTATTCAGAGTCTGATTTCTATCGCCACCTCGTTTGGCTCCGCGAGCATTATTCTGATGCTGGTACTGGTGATCCTGACTATGCTGGCGGCAATGACCACGGGGTCCGGTAACGCACCGTTCTATGCCTTCGTTGAGATGATCCCGAAACTGGCGCACTCTTCTGGCATTAACCCGGCTTACCTTGCTATCCCGATGCTGCAGGCATCAAACCTTGGACGCACAATCTCTCCGGTCTCCGGTGTGGTTGTCGCTGTCGCAGGGATGGCAAAGATCTCTCCGTTCGAAGTAGTGAAACGTACCTCGGTTCCGGTACTGGTTGGACTGCTGGTTGTGATTATCGCAACTGAAGTGATGGTGCCGGCGACGTCCGCCCTGATTGGCGGTTAACGATAACTGTCAGCATCTGACCTTGATACGCAAAATCATTTAAGCTGCATCAAGGCGGCAAGTGAAGACATCCCCAGTACCATAGATAATTATGTGACTGGGGTTTCTTCACGCCGCCCACAAAGAGGCAGCTTCAAGGATGACGTGAATTAGCCGCCGTGATAAATACGCTGCGGCCTCCCCACCTTACCGTGAATAATCTCCGCAATAATCAAATGACGGCTGGCACAGTACTCCAGGTAGCGCCTGGAGGTGGTACGGCTGATAGTGAGCGCCTGGGCGATCGTTTCCGCAGTATGATGTACCGTCGGATCGGCAAATAATTTCAACACCGCATTCAGCGTTAACGCATCAATTCCGGTCGGCAAATCGCCTTTCGGTTCGCCGCGCGCATAAGCATTAAACATTTCATCAATCTGCTTTTGACTGGCGCTGTCATTACCGGCCAACATGCGTCTGCGCTGTTGATAACGCGTCAGCGTCTGTCCCAGGCGCTCGTAGGCAATGGGTTTGACCAGATAATCAAACGCGCCGCTGCGCACGGCCTCGGAGACCGTTTCCATGTCGCTGGCCGCCGTGGTAAACACCACGCCCCCCGGATAACGCGTCTGGGTTAGCTCATGCAACAACGTAATTCCCTTGCCGTCCGGCAAGTAGTTATCGAGCAGAATCAAACCGGGCTTAAAACGCTCAATCATCATCCTCGCTTGCGCAAGATTACCCGCCAGCCAAATCTGGCTGAAGCCGGGTATATGGCGGATATATTCAGCATGCATTTCCGCCAGTAGCGTTTCATCCTCAACGATCAATAGCGTTAATGGTTCCGTCATTATTTTTTTTCACTTTCGGAAGAAATAAAGAAAATAAGGTGCCGCAGGGGGAGTTATCTTCGAGTGTAATCACCCCGTTACAGCGCCTCACATAACTTGCAATCAGATACAAACCGATGCCATGTTCACCTGGTTCATCGGTACGGGTGCTCACACCCTGTTCAAATATTTTTTCACGCAATGCTTCCGGTACACCGCATCCCTGATCGGCAACTTCGATGATCACGTCATCCCCTTCATCGCTCAAATAGAGTTCGACGATCTTGTTGCCTTGCTGGGTGGGCAAGCTCGCTTCAAATGCATTATCAAGCAGATTGCCAACAATTGCTGCAAACTCTGTGCTATCCAGCCCCTCGGGGAGTTGATGCAGTTGACTGCCAGGAACGATAGTCATAGTGAGGCCCAGTTCACGCGCACGCTGCACCTTGCCAAACAACAGACCGGCTACCTGACGATCGGCAAACGCGCCGCGCAGGCTGTCAATCAGTTGCTGTTGCGCCTGCGATTCCCCCTGCACCATTGCCAGCACCCGGTCATACTCTTTCATTTGCAGCAGGCCATTAATGGTCGACATCCAGTTAAGGTGTTCATGACGCAGCGTTCTCAGGCTCTCTACATACTGTTTGATCTGCGTTAATTGCGCATTAAGAGTAGCAATTTCATCTTTACTACGAAAACTGATGATTGCCCCAAGCAGTTCATCGCCGGAGCGAATCGCCTCACGGTTAGCGATAACGCTCAGGCCATTAAAGTTCACCATCGCGTCCTGTCGTTTTTCCGCAATCTGCTGGGTGAAAAAGTCAGTCGGCTGAACCACTTCACTAACCGGTTTTCCAAGCCACTTTCGCCCTGGCGAAGACAGCCCAAGCATTTTCCTCGCGCTGCGGTTTATTGCAGTGATATACCCATCAGGGTCCACGGCGATCAAACCTTCATATACCGAGCTGAATAGCGCTTCCTGCTGACGCACTACCCGCGCGATTTGCTTAGGCTCCATCCCCAACATCTGCCGGCGAATATGGGCGGCAAATAACCAGGAGAGCAGCATAAGTACCAGCAACAGCAGGATAAACACCCCTGCCATTGGGAGTAAAAAGTCCGATCGCCAGCTATCGATTTTACTGATCAGATAGCCAATTGAGACCACGCCAATGATTTTGCCATCGTCATCAAAGATGGGCGTTTTGGCGCGCATCGCCATCCCAATGGACCCTTTGCCGGTAATAAAGTAACTTTCCCCTCTTTCCAGTGCGCCGGGTTTGGTGAACTGCATCGGGTAGCCAATTTTTTCCGGATTTGGGTGGTAAAGGCGGACAGAGTTGGTATCCCCGATCACCACATAGTCGAAGTCAGTCCCGCTCTGCAGTTTGTCGGCAATGGTCGCCAGACGCTTGTAATCACGATGCTTCACCGCCGCGATGATACTGTCGTTAGAGGCGATGATTTTGGCCTGGTTCATCGCCATATCGCGGACATGCGTTGCCAGATAATCTTCAAAACTGGCGGTAAAGTATTGTGCTAACGCGGCGATAATAAAAACAGAAACGACCAAAATAAGCAGAAAGATACGCAATGGAAACGCCAGACTGCGAAAAAAAGGAAACCGTGTTTTATTTTTCTGCTCTGCCATATTTCTTCCTCAGCGACGTTACCCGAAACTTATTTCTCATTGTAGTTGTAATAAAAATGTTTTATTTGCAAGTCGCGGTATAAAACAGGATCGTTGCAGATTCCCCACCTTAAATCAATTAAACAAATTAAAACCACACGCTATTTCGGAGTTAAATTAATTAAAAAACTTAAAACCATAAAACACATTAAAACCTTCTAACTTATTGTGAAATAAATCAAAAATTACCTCCAAAATACTCCTTACGATGTATGCAGCAGGGAAAAAAAGAAATACTCCGTAATAAAAAAACATTCCCTTCAATTGCAAACAAGAAGTTATCAGGTTGCTAAACAGAGCAACAAAAACAGAAACCCAGTAACAAATATAGCATCGGGGCTCTATTCACTATGTTCGGTAATAATATATTCACGCAAGTTAAACGCTCAGAAAATAAAAAGATGGCGGCTATCGCGCAATTTCTGAAAGAGAATGATTTGAGCGTTGATACAACTGTCGAAGTATTTATCACCGTCACCCGTGATGACCGCCTGATTGCCTGCGGCGGCATTGCCGGCAATATCATAAAGTGCGTCGCCATCTGCGAATCCGTAAGGGGTGAAGGCTTAGCGCTGACGCTGGCGACCGAGTTAATCAACCTCGCCTATGAGCGCCACTGTACTCACCTCTTCATCTATACCAAAACCGAGTACGAGTCGCTGTTTAAGCAGTGCGGTTTTTCTACGCTGACCAGCGTTCCCGGCATTATGGTGCTGATGGAAAACAGCACCACACGTCTGAAACGCTACGCTGAATCACTGGCGAAACAGCGCCATGAAGGAAAAAAAATTGGTTGTATCGTCATGAACGCCAACCCATTCACCAACGGACATCGTTTTCTGATCCAACAAGCAGCCGCGCAATGTGACTGGCTGCATCTGTTTTTGGTGAAAGAAGATACCTCGCGTTTTCCGTATGAAGACCGACTGGATCTGGTGCTTAAAGGGACAAAAGACATTCCACGTTTAACCGTTCATCGCGGTTCGGAATACATCATTTCCCGCGCCACATTCCCGTGCTACTTCATCAAAGAGCAGAGCGTTATTAACCACTGCTATACCGAAATAGACCTGAAAATCTTCCGCCAGTATCTGGCCCCGGCTCTCGGCGTCACGCACCGCTTCGTCGGTACCGAGCCGTATTGCACCGTCACCTCCCAGTACAACAACGATATGCGCTACTGGCTGGAGACCCCAACGCTTCCCGCCCCACCGATTGAACTGGTGGAAATTGAGCGGCTGTGCTTCCAGGAGATGCCGATTTCTGCCTCCTGGGTGCGCAAGCTGCTGGTTAAAAAAGATCTCACGGCTATCGCATCCCTGGTCCCTGACGCCACGCTGCACTATCTGCAAAGCATGGTTGAGCGGGCCTCATCGGGTGCGGCAGTCCGCCAAAATACCCCCGCATTAGCAACAGGTGAAAAATGAAAATAAACCAGGCAGCCGTCGCAGGCACACTCGAGTCCGGTGATGTGATGATTCGCATCGCCCCACTCGATTCGCAGGATATTGACCTGCAGGTTAACAGTAGCGTCGAAAAACAGTTCGGTGATGCCATCCGGGCCACCATTCTGGACGTTCTGTCCCGCTACAACGTACGCGGCGTGCAATTAAATGTTGATGATAAAGGCGCACTGGACTGCATTTTACGTGCGCGACTGGAAGCACTACTGGCCCGCGCTGGCGGTATTCCTGCACTGCCATGGGAGGATTGCCAGTGATTAGTGAATCTTTGCAGCAACGTAAAACCCGTACCCGCCGCAGCATGCTGTTCGTACCGGGCGCCAATGCCGCCATGGTCAGCAACTCGTTCATCTATCCGGCAGATGCGCTGATGTTCGACCTGGAAGACTCCGTCGCGCTGCGCGAGAAAGATACTGCTCGCCGTATGGTGTACCACGCGCTGCAGCATCCGCTGTATCACGACGTTGAAACTATCGTGCGCGTAAACGCCCTCGACTCCGAATGGGGCATTAACGATCTCGAAGCCGTGGTACGCGGCGGCGCTGACATCGTGCGTTTACCGAAGACCGATACCGCGCAGGACGTCATCGACATCGAAAGCGAAATCCTGCGTATCGAGAAAGCCTGTGACCGTGAGCCCGGCAGTACCGGTCTGTTAGCCGCCATCGAATCGCCGTTAGGCATTACCCGCGCGGTAGAAATTGCCCACGCTTCCGAGCGCCTGATCGGTATTGCACTGGGTGCGGAAGATTATGTGCGTAACCTGCGCACTGAGCGCTCTGCGGAAGGGACTGAACTGCTGTTTGCCCGCTGCTCTATTTTGCAGGCGGCACGCTCTGCCGGCATTCAGGCGTTCGACACCGTTTATTCCGATGCCAACAACGAAGCGGGTTTCCTGCATGAAGCCGCACACATCAAGCAACTGGGTTTTGACGGTAAGTCGCTCATCAACCCGCGCCAGATCGAGCTCCTGCACAACCTGTACGCGCCGACACGCAAAGAGCTGGCTCACGCGCGCCTGGTCGTGGAAGCCGCTGAAGCCGCCGCTCGCGAAGGCCGTGGCGTAGTTTCCCTGAACGGCAAAATGGTCGACAGCCCGGTTATCGAGCGCGCCCTTCTGGTTATCTCCCGTGCAGAACTTTCCGGCATTCGCGAAGAATAAGGCAAAAAAATGACGCAGAAAATCGAACAGTCTCAACGCCAGGATCGCGTGGCGGCCTGGAGCCGTCATGCAGAAAGTGAGCTTTCCGCTTATCAGAGCACCGCAAAAGTAGAATTACAGGCGCAAAAACCGCGCGACAAAAAGCTGTGCGCTAACCTGGAAGACGCCATTCGTCGTTCAGGTTTACAGGATGGAATGACCATCTCTTTCCACCACGCTTTTCGCGGTGGCGATCTGACGATTAACCTGGTGATGGACGCCATCGCCAGAATGGGCTTTAAAAATCTGACGCTGGCCTCCAGCTCCCTGAGCGACTGCCATGCTCCGCTGGTTGAGCACATCCGTCAGGGCGTGGTCAGCCGTATTTACACCTCCGGGCTGCGTGGCCCGCTGGCGGAAGAGATCTCGCGTGGCCTGCTGGCCGAGCCTGTGCAGGTCCACTCCCATGGCGGCCGTGTACACCTGGTGCAAAGTGGCGAACTCAGCATTGATGTGGCGTTCCTCGGCGTACCGTCCTGCGACCAGTTTGGTAACGCTAACGGCTATACCGGTAAAGCGTGCTGTGGTTCACTGGGCTATGCCCGCGTCGATGCCGAAAATGCAAAACAGGTTGTCCTGCTGACTGAACAGCTGCTGACCTATCCGCATAACCCGGCCAGCATTACGCAGGATCAGGTGGATCTGATTGTACAGATCGATCAGGTCGGCGATGCGGACAAAATCGGTGCTGATGCGACACGCATGACCACCAACCCGCGAGAACTGTTAATCGCCCGTAGCGCGGCAGACGTCATTGCTAACTCCGGTTACTTCAATGAAGGCTTCTCACTGCAGACAGGAACCGGCGGCGCTTCTCTGGCCGTTACTCGTTTCCTGGAAGACAAGATGCGCAGCCGCGATATCCGTGCTGACTTCGCCCTGGGCGGCATCACCGCTACCATCGTTGACCTGCACGAAAAAGGCCTGATTCGCAAACTGCTGGACGTACAGAGCTTTGACCGTAACGCGGCTGAGTCGCTGGCCCGCAATCCAAACCACATTGAGATCAGTGCCAACCAGTATGCCAACTGGGGCTCAAAAGGCGCCTCCGTCGATCGTCTGGACGTCGTGGTGCTGAGTGCGCTGGAAGTTGATACCAGCTTCAACGTTAACGTACTGACCGGTTCTGACGGCGTACTGCGCGGCGCATCCGGCGGTCACTGCGATACTGCGGTTGCCGCTGCGCTTTCCATCATTGTCGCTCCGCTGGTTCGCGGACGCATCCCGACGCTGGTTGATAACGTCCTGACCTGCGTAACCCCGGGCTCCAGCGTAGACATCCTGGTCACTGACCACGGTATCGCCGTTAACCCTGCGCGTCCGGAACTGGCTGAACGTCTGAAAGAAGCCGGTATGAAAGTGGTGTCCATTGAATGGCTGCGCGAACGTGCACAGCAGCTCACCGGTCAGCCACGCGCTATCGAATTCACCGACCGCGTGATTGCCGTTGTGCGTTACCGCGATGGCTCGGTGATTGACGTTGTGCATCAGGTGAAGGAATAAGCCATGCGCCTGCTCCCTGAACACGCCACCCAACACGCGGTTTCGATTCCCGAGCTGCTCGCCAGCCGGGATGAGAGACAAGCAAGGCAACATGCCTGGTTGACGCGTCATCACGCGCCACTGGTCTCATTTACCGTGGTCGTACCGGGTCCGATTAAAGACAGCGCATTAACCCGTCGCATCTTTAATCACGGCGTAACCGCCCTGCTCGCGCTGGCGGAAAAATCCACCTGGATTATCAGGGAGCAAACGGCGCTGGTTTCTGCCAGCGGTCCGGAAGGTCTTTTGTCTATTGAGGCCCCGGCCCACGATCTCAAGCTCGCCACGATTGAACTTGAGCATTCACATCCGCTGGGACGGTTATGGGACATCGATGTCCTGACCCCTGAAGGGGAGATTCTGTCCCGGCGTCATTTCGCACTCCCTGCCCGCCGCTGTCTGCTGTGCGAGCAAAGCGCTGCCGAATGCGCGCGAGGTAAAACCCACGCGCTTTCCGACTTACTCTCTCAGATGGAGGCACTGCTGCATGATGCCGATTCCCGCAACATCAACCAATAACGCAGTCCTTCCTCTGGATCTGCCTGACGCTTACGCAACGCTTGCGTGGCGGGCCATGTTGACTGAAGTCAACCTGTCGCCCAAACCGGGTCTGGTGGATCGTATTAACAACGGCGCACATAAAGATATGGCGCTGGAAGATTTTCATCGCAGCGCTGAGGCAATTCAGGCCTGGCTGCCGCGTTTTATTGAATATGGGGCGTTTAGCGCACAGCTGTCGCCTGAAGATGTGTTGAAAGGACTGCGCCCACTGGGCATGGCCTGCGAAGCCGATATGTTTCGCGCCACCGAGGGGGTAAACACCCATAAAGGGAGCATCTTTTCACTGGGGCTGCTGTGTGCCGCCATTGGCCGACTGCACCAGCTCCAACTGACTGTTACCGCTGAAACCCTTTGCTCAACGGCAGCAACATTTTGCCGTGGCCTGACCGAGCGCGAACTGCGCCAGAACAATCAACAACTCACGGCTGGCCAACGTCTTTATCAGCAACTGGGATTAACCGGCGCACGGGGCGAAGCCGAAGCGGGATACCCGCTAGTCATCCAGCATGCCCTGCCGCACTACCGCGCACTGCTGACTCAGGGCCGCGATCCTGAACTGGCGCTACTCGACACGTTATTGCTGCTGATGTCTATCAATGGCGACACCAACGTGGCTTCACGTGGCGGCGCAGAAGGTCTGCGCTGGCTACAGCAGCAGGCCACCGCTCTATTGCAGCAAGGGGGGATTCGCACCCCTGCCGATCTCGAATACCTGCGCCAGTTCGACCAACAGTGCATTGAACGCAACCTCAGCCCAGGAGGCTGCGCCGACCTGCTGATCGTCACCTGGTTCTTAGCTCAGATTTCACAAGTTCATCATTATCACAATTAAAGATCCTTTCCGGAGAATCACACACATGTCTTTAGCAAAAGATAAAATATGGAAATTACTGGCCCCATTGGTCGTAATGGGCGTCATGTTTCTTATCCCTGTCCCTGATGGAATGCCCCCGCAAGCCTGGCACTATTTTGCCGTTTTCGTGGCAATGATTGTCGGGATGATCCTGGAGCCAATCCCGGCAACAGCGATAAGCTTTATCGCCGTAACGATCTGCGTCATCGGCAGCAACTATCTGCTGTTTGATGCTTCAGAGCTGGCCGACCCGGCGTTTAAAGCGGGTAAGCAAGCGCTGAAATGGGGTCTGGCAGGCTTCTCCAGCACTACCGTGTGGTTGGTGTTTGGCGCGTTTATCTTCGCGCTGGGCTATGAAGTCACCGGTCTGGGTCGTCGTATCGCGCTGTTCCTGGTAAAATTCATGGGTAAGCGCACCCTGACGCTGGGCTACGCGATTGTCATCATCGACATTCTGCTGGCGCCGTTTACACCGTCCAACACCGCGCGTACCGGTGGTACCGTATTCCCGGTTATCAAAAACCTGCCGCCGCTGTTTAAATCATTCCCAAACGATCCGTCCGCGCGCCGTATCGGCGGATATCTGATGTGGATGATGGTAATCAGTACCAGCCTGAGCTCCTCTATGTTCGTTACCGGTGCTGCACCTAACGTGCTGGGTCTGGAATTCGTCAATAAAATTGCCGGTATTCAAATCAGCTGGTTGCAATGGTTCCTCAGCTTCCTGCCGGTTGGTATTATTTTGCTGATCGTTGCTCCGTGGCTGTCCTATGTTCTTTACAAGCCAGAAGTTACTCACAGTGCTGAAGTTGCCGCGTGGGCTGGTGATGAACTGAAAACCATGGGTAAACTGACGCGTAAAGAGCTGACCCTGATCGGTCTGGTTCTGCTCAGCCTGGGTCTGTGGGTCTTTGGCGGTAAACTGATTGATGCGACCGCTGTGGGTCTGCTGGCAGTCTCGCTGATGCTGGCGCTGCACGTTGTCCCGTGGAAAGACATCACCCGTTATAACAGCGCATGGAACACCCTGGTTAACCTCGCCACGCTGGTCGTTATGGCGAATGGTTTAACCCGTTCAGGCTTCATCGACTGGTTCGCCAACACGATGAGCTCGCACCTGGAAGGCTTCTCGCCTAACGCGACCGTGATCGTTCTGGTGCTGGTGTTCTATTTTGCTCACTACCTGTTTGCCAGCCTTTCCGCACACACCGCCACCATGCTGCCGGTTATTCTGGCCGTCGGCAAAGGCATCCCGGGCGTTCCGATGGAACACCTGTGTATCCTGCTGGTACTGTCCATCGGTATCATGGGCTGTCTGACTCCGTATGCAACTGGCCCTGGCGTTATTATTTACGGCTGCGGTTATGTGAAGTCCAAAGACTACTGGCGTCTGGGTGCTATCTTCGGCGTTATCTACATCTCTATGCTTTTGCTGGTCGGCTGGCCGATTCTGGCAATGTGGAGCTAATCATTCGGGTTCCCGCCTGATGAAAATGATGCCAGTCAGCTAAACCTGACTGGCATTTTTTATGATTAAATAGATGATATTCAGAATTGATATAAGTATCCGAAATCATCATGACATCAACATGGCGTTATTCTTCGCTGCTGGCAGCACTTCTGCTCCCAGTTTCTGTAGCTCAGGCCGACGAACTTCAGGCAAAACAGTACGCTGATTTTGACAGCTACGTGCTGGCCCTCTCCTGGCAAACCGGATTTTGTCAGAGCCAACACGAGAGAAATCGTCAAGAGCCCGACGAATGTCGTCTGCAAAAAGAGAGCGCGGACAAAGCAGATTTCCTGACCGTTCACGGTTTATGGCCCAGCCTGCCAAAATCCATAGCCGCCCGTGGAGTAGACAACCGCCGCTGGATGCGCTTTGGCTGCGCAACTCGCCCTATTCCCAACCTGCCTGAAGCGCGCGCCAGCCGTAAATGCGCGGCTCCCGAAACGGGCCTGTCGCTGGAAAGCGCGGCAAAACTCAGTGCCGTAATGCCCGGTGCTGGCGGGAGATCCTGTCTGGAACGTTACGAATATGCCAAACATGGTGCCTGTTTCGGTTTTGATCCCGACGCATACTTCGGCACGATGGTACGGATGAATAATGAGGTTAAGAACAGCGAGGCTGGCAAATTCCTCGCGGAAAACTACGGCAAAACCGTCAGCCGCAGCGCATTTGACGCCGCCGTCGCTAAAAGCTGGGGCAGAGAGAACGTCAAAGCCGTGAAGCTAAGCTGCCACGGCAATCCGGCCTATCTCACAGAAATCCAATTGACCCTGAAAGCCGACACCATTAACCAGACGTTATCCGCACAGTCATTCTTACCGCAACCGCATCCGGGTAACTGCGGTAAACAGTTTATTATCGACAAAGTGGGATACTGAAAATAACGACCGGCGCGGCAAGCTGGCGTCGCTCCATATGGTTAGCGTTTTGAACGGGCATCCGGGCGAATTAAATCAAAGCGGTGTGTTTCACTGATCGAATAATACGCCGTTGGCCCGCCCGCACGCAGTACCGGTTTTGCTTTCGCCGTCTGGTAGATGCCGCCTTCCAGTAGCGTTTCATCAATATGAATACCCACCACTTCTCCCAGCACCAGCCAGGTTTCAACAGGCGAACCATCAGCGGTGGTCAGTTGCAGACTTTGCGATAAGCGACACTCAAAATTGACCGGGCTTTGCGCCACGCGCGGCACGCTGACTATCCGACTATCTGCTTTGCTAAGCCCGGCGGCAAAAAACTCATCCTCGCCGTGAGGCAAGCTGGCTGACGTTTCGTTCATCGCGCTGGCCAGCTCAAGAGTCGTCAGATTCCAGACAAACTCACCGGTGTCGATAATATTCTGCACGCTATCTTTCCAGCCGCTGCTGGCGAAACCGATAATCGGCGGGTGATAATTAAAGCAGTTAAAGAAACTGTACGGTGCAAGGTTATGCCGACCGTCGCTGTCGCGGGAGGCAATCCAGCCAATAGGGCGCGGTCCAATGATGGCATTCAGCGGGTCATGCGGTAAGCCGTGTCCTTGTGATGGTTGATAGAAATACATAGTGTTCTCTGTTGAAGTTAACATCAGCGCAGCACAAATTATGCTTCGCTCATCTCCCTGGAAAAAGAAGATCAGCGTAGAACAATCCGCTAAAGATTACGATTGAATAAAGTTGAGCAGATCGCCGTTGATCTGTTGTTTATGGGTAGTGCAAATGCCATGCGAACCGCCAACATACACCTTCAACTGCGCGTCAGACAGTATTTCCGCCGCAACCTTTCCGCAGGTTTCAAACGGGACAATCTGATCGTCATCACCATGGATCACCAGCGTCGGGATAGTCATCTTTTTGAGATCCTCACGCAGGTCAGTTTCTGAAAACGCGTGAATACAGTCGTACAACGCTTTAATGGAACCTTGTAAGCCCTGTTCAACAAAGCTTTCACGAACGGCTTTCGACGCATTTACGCCCGGGCGGTTGTAGCCATAAAATGCAGCGGTCAGTTCATAGAAGAAAGCAGCGCGATCGTTTATCACTCCCTCACGGATGCCATCAAACACCCCTTTCGGCACACCATTTGGGTTAAAGTCGGTCTTGATCATTATGGGCGTCACCGCGCCGATTAACACCGCTTTGGCTACCCGCTGCGTTCCATGGCGTCCAATGTACCTCGCCACTTCCCCGCCCCCGGTAGAGTGTCCGACATGTACGGCATCTTTAAGATTGAGATGTGCGGTAAGTTCAGCCAGATCGTCAGCATACTGATCCATATTGTGACCATCCCAGGGTTGGGCTGAACGCCCATGCCCACGCCTGTCATGGGCGATCACCCGAAATCCTTTCGACCCGAGGAACAGCATCTGATCCTCAAACGCATCTGCCGTCAGCGGCCAGCCATGGCTAAAGACGATAGGCTGCCCACTTCCCCAATCTTTAAAATGCAAATAGCTGCCGTCTTTCAAGGTAAGTTTGTCGTACTGGCTCATGAGATCTCCTGTCGCGGAACACTGAGTTGTTTGACGCGCCCGCAGCGAGCGCTTAAAAAGCATAATGCAAATTGGAGAACGATCGCGTTTTTCGGCTAAAATCACACCATACGCAACAATATTGATGATTTGCCTGAATGTGAACTAAATCACTTCAAACCAGGGGTAAGTCTCAGTATCATCATAAAAGCTAAACCCTTGCCGCCTGACGGTGAGGGTTTTCTTTTGGGATTATTTACCTGCGCACCCGCAGTATCGACGACATGGAGTAACAAATGTCCAGACCAACTATCATCATTAACGACCTCGATGCGGAACGCATTGACCGCCTGTTGGAGCAACCTGCGTTTGCTGGTTTACCGATTGCCGACGCCCTGAACGCCGAGCTGGATCGTGCCCAAATGTGTTCACCAGAAACCATGCCGCACGATGTCGTGACCATGAACAGCCGCGTGAAATTCCGCAATCTGAGTGATGGCGAAGTCCGTGTGCGTACCCTGGTGTATCCGGCCAATATGACTGACAGCAGCACACAGCTTTCGGTAATGGCACCTGTTGGCGCTGCACTTCTGGGCCTGCGCGTTGGCGACACCATTCACTGGGAACTACCAGGCGGGACCTCAACACACCTCGAAGTCATTGAGCTTGAGTACCAACCTGAAGCTGCGGGCGACTACCTGCGCTAACTCTGTCTTATCAAAGCCACTCGCTTTATCTTACAGGGGATGCATCCGCATCCTCTTTCCGGTTAGTCCCCAGTTCCTGACTCTCACCTTATCTCCTGTTCGCAAAACATAAATCTGTGTCGTGACTGACAGAATCATTTTTAATACTATGCTGATATGTGTTCATGTAATGACAAGGAGAATGTTTATGTACAACACAATCATAATGCCTGTTGATGTATTCGAAATGGAACTGAGCGACAAGGCTATTCGCCATGCAGAATTTCTGGCACAGGAAAACGGGGTTATTCATCTGCTGCATGTGCTGCCAGGCTCAGCAAGCTTAAGCCTGCACCGCTTTGCAGCCGATGTCCGTCGTTTTGAAGAGCATCTACAACACGAAGCGGAAACTCGTCTGCAAACGATGGTCGGTCACTTCAGCATCGATCCTTCCCGTATTAAACAACACGTCCGCTTTGGCAGCGTACGTGACGTCGTCAACGAGTTGGGTGAAGAGTTGAATGCGGATGTGGTCGTCATTGGATCGCGCAACCCATCAATCAGCACTCATCTGCTCGGCTCAAACGCTTCCAGCGTTGTTCGCCACGCTACTCTGCCAGTGCTGGTTGTACGTTAATAGCCTCTAATTTGCTAAATAAATATCCTCCGGCATAGCCGGAGGTTTTTCGGATGCGCCTATAAGGCTCTGTTACCAGCCGCGCCCTAACAGGCGCATACGATCTGACATTTGCATCAGACTTCGTTACTTACGGCCCGTAAACGGGCTACCCGCATAAGGGATCGATAACTGCTCACCCATTTTATCTTCTGCAAGCTGGTGCTTTATGTATTCCTGTATCTTCACCGTGTTCTTACCCACCGTATCTACGTAGTATCCCCGGCACCAGAACTCTCTATTCCTGTACTTGAATTTCATATCCCCAAACTGTTCATACAGCATCAGACTGCTTTTCCCTTTCAGATACCCCATAAAGCCGGATACGCTCATTTTGGGTGGGATTTCCACAAGCATATGGATATGATCCGCACAGCATTCCGCTTCCAGGATCCGCACGTTTTTCCACTCACACAGCTTTCTTAAGATGCTGCCTATCGCCCTGCGTTTCTCACCGTAGAATGCTTGTCTCCGGTATTTGGGCGCAAAAACTATGTGATATTTACAGTTCCATCGGGTGTGCGCTAAGCTCTTTTCGTCCCCCATTGGGACCCCCTTTTGATTTCTTGTTAAACATTTGCAGTTGCCAGACCGCAATGTGTTTTAACAAATCAAAAGGGGTTTTAATAACTGGCCCAAAGCTGAAAGCTTTCCGGAACCCCCAGCCTAGCTGGGGGTTTTCTGTGCACAAGAAAACCCCTGCCAGGTTAATGCCTGGCAGGGGTGACCATGAAAACGTAATGCAGGTTGATATAATAAAGAAAACGCCTCATCTTTCTTTGATGAAACTAATGATCAGACTCATTAAATGAATGTGTTACACGGTTTATTGTTTCAAGAATTGACAATCTGAAAGCGTGGAAATAAAAAACCGCCAGCGGATGGCTGACGGTTTTGGCATTGCAGGTGAGTCTTACTTTTTTTATGCTACTGTCGTGCGAATCAGATAATCAAACGAACTCAATGAGGCCTTCGCGCCTTCACCGGTCGCGATGATGATCTGCTTATACGGTACGGTGGTGCAGTCACCAGCGGCGAAAACCCCTTTCACGCTGGTTTCGCACTTGGCATCGATGATGATTTCACCCATGCGATTACGCTCGACGGCACCTTCCAGCCAGTTGGTGTTTGGCAGCAGACCTATCTGTACAAAGATACCCGCCAGTTCCACACTGTGAACGTCGCCACTCACGCGGTCACGATACTCCAGGCCGGTGACTTTGCTGCCATCGCCTTTCACTTCTGTCGTTTGCGCATTCAGAATAATATCGACGTTTTTCAGACTGCGAAGCTTATTCTGCAGCACCTGATCAGCTTTCATTTCAGGTGCGAACTCCAGCAGCGTCACATGTTCAACAATGCCTGCCAGGTCAATAGCAGCTTCAACACCGGAGTTGCCGCCACCAATCACCGCAACGCGCTTGCCTTTGAACAGCGGGCCATCGCAGTGCGGGCAATAGGTTACGCCTTTGGTGCGATACTGATCTTCGCCCGGAACGTTCATGTTGCGCCATTTCGCACCGGTGGCAATGATAATGCTGCGTGCTTTGAGCACCGCGCCGGATGCCGTTTCAATCTGATGCAAACCGCCTTCCTGCGCCGCCGGAACCAGTTTACTTGCGCTCTGGCTGTCGATCACATCAACATCATAGTCATCAACGTGTGCTTTCAGCGCGCCCGCCAGTTTCTGGCCTTCGGTTTTCGGTACCGAGATGTAGTTTTCAATATCAACGGTATCAAGAACCTGACCGCCAAAACGTTCGCCCATCAGACCGGTGCGAATACCTTTACGTGCAGAGTACACTGCCGCTGCCGCCCCCGCAGGACCGGAACCGACAATCAGCACGTCATAAGCATCACGTTTGTTCAGCTCTTGTGCCGCACGTTTTTCTGCGCCGCTATCTACTTTCGCCACGATCTCAGTCAGCGTCATACGCCCCTGACCGAACTCTTTGCCGTTCATATACACCGCCGGAACGCCCATCACGTTGCGATCGGTAATTTCGTTCTGGAATGTACCGCCGTCAATCGCCGTATGCTTGATGCGTGGATTCAGTACCGACATCAGGTTCAGCGCCTGTACCACGTCCGGACAGTTATGACAGGAAAGCGAATAATAGGTTTCAAACTCAAAATCACCGTCGAGATCGCGGATCTGCTCCAGCAACGCCTGCGCCTCTTTTGACGGATGACCACCGGTCCACAGCAGCGCCAGCACCAGGGAGGTAAACTCATGGCCCAGCGGAGAACCGGCAAAGCGCGGCCCCTGGTGAGAACCTGGATTGGTGATCAGGAACGATGGCTTGCGTACCGCCAGAGTATTGTCTTCTTTAAAGGTGACTTTTTCTGACAGTTCAGCAATTTCAGTCAGCAGTTCCTTGATTTCTGCCGATTTAGCGCTGTCATCCAGCGTAGCAATCAGCTCAACAGGTTTGGTCAGTTTCTCAAGATAAGCCTTGAGCTGGGTTTTCATATTTGTGTCGAGCATTCTTCTTCCCTCTCTGAAAACATCATCATGCAAGCCGACTTTGCGGGACTGCATTAATGCAACTTGCGTCATGGTGCTGGAATGAAACAGGCGCAAACTGCGCCTGTGGAATGGCCGGATGCACTGCGTTTATCCGGCCTACAAATTATGCGACTTAAATCTTACCGACCAGATCTAAGGATGGAGCCAGGGTCGCTTCGCCTTCTTTCCATTTCGCCGGGCAAACTTCACCTGGGTGAGAGGCAACGTACTGTGCGGCTTTAATTTTACGCAGCAGGTCAGACGCATCACGGCCGATACCTTCAGCGGTAACTTCGATTGCCTGGATGATACCCTGCGGGTCTACAACGAAGGTTGCGCGGTCAGCCAGACCTTCATCTTCACGCATGTTGTCGAAGTTACGGGTCAGGGCGCCAGTCGGGTCGCCGATCATCGCGTATTTGATTTTCGCGATGGTGTCAGAGCTGCTGTGCCATGCTTTGTGGGTGAAGTGGGTGTCAGTAGATACGGAATAGACATCTACGCCCAGTTTCTGCAGTTCTTCGTAGTGGTCAGCCACATCACCCAGCTCGGTCGGGCAAACGAAAGTAAAGTCAGCCGGGTAGAAGAAGAAGACGCTCCAGCGACCTTCGGTATCTTTCTCGGTTACTTCGATGAACTCACCGTTTTTGAACGCCTGGTTTTTGAAAGGTTTAATTTTGGTATTAATCAAAGACATCTGTACTTCCTCCGTGTTTTCGTTGAGAGATAAGTTAACGAAAATCTCTTCGCAGGGCTAATGCGTTTCCTTTATCAAATCAATAAGCGTTAACTAACAACCCACTCAAACTCATGTTGTGAACCTAAAGATAAAAGTAAAAAAGGCCCCCTTTGCAGGGAGCCTCATTACCCGAGCTACCCGCAGGTAACGTCAGTGCCAGCAGGGCTGGCTATGTGTTGCGCTCTACATTACCTTAACAAAGGTCGTAACAGCGATTGGGATTACATCACCCCACTCAAGAAAGGGCAATCGACAGACGGTCGATCTTACCTATGGCTGCGATAGGTTTTGCAACTTAGCCCCCTTTCCTTCTGATTTTATAAGGAAAATCAATGTTTAAACGTACCTTACTCTTAACCCTGCTTCCTGCCGTGGTGCACGCCGAAGAACTTCCTGCCCCCGTTAAAGCTATTGAGAAACAGGGCATTACTATTCTCAAACCCTTCGACGCGCCGGGTGGAATGAAGGGCTACCTGGGAAAATACCAGGATATGGGCGTTACTATCTATGTTACGCCTGACGGCAAACACGCCATTTCCGGTTATATGTATAACGAAAAAGGTGAAAACCTCAGTAATACGCTGATAGAAAAAGAGATCTACGCCCCTGCCGGACGCGAAATGTGGCAGCGAATGGAAAAAACATCCTGGATTCTGGACGGGAAAAAAGAGGCTCCAGTCATTGTCTATGTGTTTGCCGATCCCTTCTGTCCCTATTGCAAACAGTTCTGGCAGCAGGCTCGCCCGTGGGTAGACTCAGGTAAAGTTCAGTTGCGCACATTACTGGTTGGCGTAATTAAACCCGAAAGCCCGGCTACCGCCGCAGCGATTCTGGCCGCAAAAGATCCGGCCAAGACCTGGCATGACTATGAGGCATCCGGTGGGAAAATGAAGCTACAAATCCCGACCTCCGTCTCACCGGAGCAGATGAAGGTATTGAATATCAATCAAAAGTTGATGGATGATTTAGGCGCCAACGTCACGCCGGCTATCTATTACATGAGTAAAGACGATACGTTACAACAGGAAATCGGCTTACCGGATAAGGAGAAATTAAACATTATCATGGGTAATAAATAAATGTGAAAAAATGAGTGGTTGTTATCATTCCCATGTCAATCACTCATTTAGATTAACTTTTTTGGTCAAAATTACGCAACATGTGCTATTTTTAGTTTAAATTAATAATTCATTAAGCACACAAACATAAACCACAAGAATATTCACAACTTAAAATATTTCAAAATTAAATTTTTCAAAACATGACCATCACAGGAAGGTATGTATGGCTAACCTCTATGACCTTAAAAAGTTCGATCTCAATCTATTGGTTATCTTTGAGTGTATTTATCAACATTTGAGTATCACTAAAGCTGCCGAAACTTTGTATATCACCCCCTCTGCCGTTAGCCAGTCACTGCAACGGCTACGCACACAATTTAATGACCCACTGTTTATCCGCTCCGGAAAAGGCATAACACCAACGATTATGGGGATTAACCTTCATCATCATCTTGAGAAAAATCTCAACAGTCTGGAGCAGACAATAAACATCATGAATAACTCCAGTCTGAAGAAAAAATTCATTATTTACTGTCCACAACTACCAACAATTATCAACATCGAGGAAATTATTCATTTTGTCAGAGAAGAATCGCATGTCGAAATTGAGCACCATAACATACTCATCACTGCTGAAAGTACGGAAAATCTGTTGGCTTACAGAAAAGCAGATTTAGTCATTGCTACCGCTCCAGTGAGTAATCGCTCGATAATATGCTCGCCATTTAAAACTGTCGAAACAATATTAGTTTGCAACAAAAATCATCCGAGAATTAATGGAGAAAGTACGCTTGAAACAATATTAAAAGAACAGTTCACGCAACTTATTTCTGAAGATACAGGTGTTAAGGAATACTGGCAACAAACCAGCACATTGCTGGCTAATCGAGATGTTGGCTTCCGCAGCGACTCATTAATAACGATCATTAACATTATTTCAAATACGGACATCATAGGTCTGCTACCAAGAGATATTTACGAACAATATACCGGATCATTTAATTTAAAAGAGATCTGTATCGATATTCCCTTACCAAAAATAAATTTATTTTTGATGTATAACAGAGCATCACTCAACAATACTGGCTTCGTTAATTTAATTAATAAAATAAATGATAAACATGATCAAAGAACTACCAAGTAGAACTTTACCTATTCATTTTAAATATTTATGAATGAGCATAATTCAAAATAACCATGAATGTATTAAAACGTTGCACCTGGAAAAAATTAGCATATCTTATTGTCAGCATTTGTTATTGTTTTAAATAATAATTTTGATATGAGTTTAATATGTCTATTTATAAAATCCCGCTTGATCAAAACGTGCTGGACGCCGCTCTGGAGCGCATAACCTGGGCGCTGGAAACTCTGCCTCGAGTTTGTGTCTCTTTCTCCGGCGGGAAAGATTCAGGACTGATGCTACATCTGACAGCTATGCTTGCACGCCAACTGCATAAAAAAATTGACGTACTATTTATCGACTGGGAAGCCCAGTTTTCCTGCACTATTGATTATGTTGAGGCGCTTCGTGCACGTTATTCTGATGTCATCGAGCGCTTTTATTGGGTGGCTTTACCGCTCACCACCCAGAATTCCCTCTCTCAATTTCAGCCAGAATGGCAGTGTTGGGAACCAGGTACTCCGTGGGTTCGCCAGCCTCCCACGGATGCCATAACCGATCCAGAGTATTTCTCCTTCTATCAACCCGGCATGACCTTTGAACAATTTGTTCGCGAGTTCGCTGACTGGTATTCAGAGAAACGTCCAGCCGGCATGATGGTCGGGATCCGCGCCGATGAGTCATATAATCGTTTTGTCGCCATTGCCAATTCGCAAAAGCAGCGCTTTGCCGATGATAAACCCTGGACCACCAGCGCCCCCGGCGGGCATACCTGGTATATTTACCCGATTTATGACTGGAAAACTGCCGATATCTGGACCTGGTTCGCAAAAACCAGAATGTCGTGCAATCCCTTATACAATCTCATGTATCAGGCCGGTGTCCCAACACGTTACATGCGTATTTGTGAGCCCTTTGGCCCGGAACAGCGTCAGGGATTATGGCTATATCACGTCATTGAACCCGAGCGCTGGGCAGCCATGTGCGCCCGTGTCAGCGGTGTAAAAAGTGGCGGAATTTATGCCGGTCAGGACAACCATTTTTACGGGCACCGCAAAATATTGAAACCCGAACATTTAAACTGGCAGGAATACGCCATGCTGCTACTCAATAGCATGCCGGAAACGACCGCTGAGCATTATCGCAATAAAATCGCCATCTATTTGCAGTGGTATAAGAAAAAGGGCATGGACAATATCCCGCAAACTCAGGAAAAAGATATTGGCTCAGCGGATATTCCGTCGTGGCGGCGTATCTGTAAAGTCCTGCTGAATAACGACTACTGGTGCCGGGCTCTGTCATTCAGCCCCACAAAACCCAAAAACTACCAACGTTATAATGAACGCATGAAAATAAAACGCCAGCAATGGGGAATCTTATGCAACACCGACTAACTCAAGAACTCACTGGTTTTCTTTCTGGGCTGTCAGAAGAAGAACGAATTGAAGCAATCAACCAATTCAGAATGGCTATCCACAGCGTCAGCCCTTTTCGTGAAGAGCCAGTAGACTGTGTACTATGGATTAAAAACGAGCATATCTCACCCAATGACTATAACCCTAATAACGTTGCGCCTCCGGAGAAAAAGCTGCTGCAGAAATCCCTCGAAGCAGACGGATTCACGCAGCCCATCGTGGTAGTTCACTCCACGGCGGAAGAATACGAAATTGTCGATGGTTTCCACCGTCACGAGCTAGGTAAAAGTAAACCGTCGCTGAAATCACGCCTGCATGGCTACCTGCCGGTCACCTGTTTACAGCGTGAACGCCATGAACGCATGGCAGCGACAATTCGTCATAACCGTGCCCGTGGGCGGCATAAAATTCATGCCATGTCGGAAATCGTTCGTGAATTATCACTACTGGGATGGAGCGCAGAGAAAATCAGTAAAGAGTTAGGTATGGACGACGATGAGGTTTTACGTCTGAAACAAATTAACGGTCTGCAAGAGTTATTTGCCGACCGTCGCTTCTCCAAAGCCTGGACAGTAAAATAACTACAGCGCAACCAGACGTTCGGCTGCCGCCAGCAGCGTCGATTCTTGCTTGGCAAAACATAGGCGAATCAGCTTATGCGGGAAAGGATCGGCGCAGAAAACCGACAACGGGATCGCGGCAACGCCCACTTCTTTGGTCAGCCACTGGCAAAACTCAACGTCGTTAAGTGTGGAGACGGCACTGTAATCGACCAGCAGAAAATAGGTACCTTCACACGGTAAAATTTCCAGCCGGCTGTCACGCAGCGCGCTCACCAACACATCGCGTTTTTTCTGATAAAAGGCTGGCAACTCACGATAGTGTGTTGGATCCTCCCGCAGCATATCCGCCAGCGCCAACTGAGCCGGCGTATTAACTGAGAACGTCAGATACTGGTGTACCTTGCGTAATTCAGCGCTAATGGCGGCAGGCGCAACGCAGTAGCCGACTTTCCAGCCGGTCATATGGTAGGTCTTCCCAAAAGATGAAACGGCAACGGCGCGTTCGCGCAGCTGTGAATGCGCCAGCACGCTGGCATGTCCTTGTCCGGCGAAGCAAATGTGCTCATAAACTTCGTCGCTGATGACAAAGATCTCGCGTTCTTTAATTGCTTGCCACAGGGCATCAAAATCGGCGTGATGCCATACGGTGGCGGAAGGGTTGTGCGGCGTGTTAAGGATCACCAGTCGGGTACGTTCGCTGAGTACAGCGCTAAATTCCTGCCAGTCGACGCGAAAAGACGGCGGTTGCAGCGCGATACGTTTAACTACGCCGCCGGATAATTCGACCGCGGGCGCATAGCTGTCGTAGCTCGGGTCAAAACAAATCACCTCATCGCCAGGACGCACCAGCGCCGTAATTGCGGCGAACAGCGCTTCTGTGGCCCCTGCCGTCACGGTCACTTCACTATTCGCATCAGGTTTATAGCCGTACAACTGCGCGGTTTTATCCGCAATGGCTTCGCGCAACGGCTGTACGCCCGTCATCGGCGCATACTGGTTTGCGCCATGCGCGACGTGATACGCCAGACGTTCCTGCAAAAAGAGTGGCCCGTCAAAATCAGGAAATCCCTGCGAGAGGTTAATGGCCTGATGCTGCTGCGCCAGCGCGCTCATTTGCGTGAAGATAGTGGTGCCAAGATTAGGCAGTTTGCTTTGCGGAATCAGCGGGTTATTACTCATTATTATTATCCCAGCGGGTGATGTTGTGGTTGAAGCCACTATAGCACGATGCTAGTATTTGGCAATCAAGACGTTCAGACGTCTATATAAAAATAACCTGCATTGACAGGACAGCCAAAAGGACAACACAACATGAGTAATACCGAGATTCGCGTCGTCACCGGCCCGGCCAACTATTTTTCCCATCCCGGCAGCCTGTCAAGACTCAACGATTTTTTCACCGCAGAGCAACTCTCACGCGCCGTCTGGGTTTACGGTGAACGCGCCATCGACGCGGCCCGCCCTTATCTGCCTGAGGCATTTCATCTTGCCGATGCCAGGCACCTGCTGTTTACGGGACATTGCAGCGAAACCGATGTTACTCAACTGGCAAAAGAGTCAGGAGACAATCGCAGCGTGGTGATTGGTGTGGGCGGCGGGACATTGCTCGACACGGCCAAAGCGCTGGCTCGTCGTCTGGGTCTGCCTTTTGTCGGTATTCCTACTATCGCAGCGACCTGCGCCGCATGGACACCGCTCTCCGTCTGGTACAACGATGCAGGCCAGGCGCTGCATTTCGAAATTTTCGCTGACGCCAATTTCCTCGTGCTGGTCGAGCCAGAGATCGTTCTCAATGCGCCTGAAGAATACTTACTGGCGGGGATCGGCGACACGCTGGCGAAATGGTACGAGGCAGTCGTGCTCGCACCTGAGCCGGAAAACCTGCCTCTGACCGTACGTCTGGGTATCCATGCTGCGCAGACGATCCGCGACGTCCTGTTGGAAAGCAGCGAGCAGGCGCTGGTCGATAAGCAACAAGGCACGTTAAGCCGCACATTTTGCGATGTAGTGGATGCAATTATTGCCGGAGGCGGCATGGTCGGCGGTCTGGGTGAGCGCTACACCCGCGTGGCGGCGGCGCATTCGGTACATAATGGCCTGACCGTGCTCCCGCAAACGGAGAAGTTTTTACATGGCACCAAAGTGGCGTACGGCATACTGGTGCAAAGCGCGCTGCTGGGACAAGATGATGTGCTGGCGCAGTTAATTACCGCCTATCAGCGCTTCAACCTGCCAACCCGGTTGGCTCAACTGGACGTGGACATCAACAACCGCGCCGAAATCGACAACGTGATTGCGCACACCCTGCGCCCGGTGGAGTCCATTCATGCGCTGCCGGTAACGTTAACGCCACAGACGCTGCGCGCAGCGTTCGAAAAAGTAGAATCGTTTACGGTGTGATTATGGTGTGGGATGCCTGATGGCGGCAACGCAGCGCCCCCCTGGTGCTTACTAGAGTAAGTGACCAGGGTGAACACGCCTGCAGCTTGAATGATGAAGAGCATTAACAGCAGCGTGCGCCGCCTTTCCCCCCGTAGCGCGCATCCTGGCGTTCGCGGAAAAATTCTTCGTAGGTCATTGGCGTCAGGTCCGGATGCGTGACGCGCATATGCTCAACATAGTTGTCGTAATCCGGCACACCTATCATTAATCGGGCGGTTTGACCCAAATACTTCCCGGCTTTAGAGAGCGTTTCAAACATAGTGGTTCCCTGTCGAACAAACGCCCTCCCCATTCAGGAGAGGGCTCGTTGGTTAAGAGAATATTAGTGCGCGCCTTTCGCCTGCGCCACGATCTCTTCGACATTCTCAGGCATCGGTTCGTATGGCGTTTCTTTCGACGTAGGTTTGTCCTCTTTCAGTGCTGCCAGTGCAGTTTTGATGGAGAACAGACCCAGCACCACAACGACTACCATGAAGAAGATAGTGAGACCCGCATCCAGGCGGTTGTTAAACACCAACTGCGTCAGCTGCGACTGAGTGTACTGCGCCGGAATATTACCGCTGTCGATCATCGCCTGGAACTTGTTAGCGATGGCGAGGAAGCCAATTTTCGCATCCGGGCTAAACGCTTTCTGCCAGCCGGCGGTCAGGGTACAAATCAGCAGCCAGGCCGTTGGCACCAGCGCCACCCACGCGTAGCGCTGACGTTTCATCTTGAACAGCACCACCGCGCAAAGCATCAACGCCATACCGGCCAGCATCTGGTTGGCGATACCAAACAGTGGCCACAGGGTATTAATACCACCCAATGGATCCACCACGCCCTGGTGCAAGAAGTAACCCCAGGCCAGCACGCACAGCGCCGTTGCCAGCAGGTTCGCAGGCAGCGAATCGGTACGTTTCAGACCCGGTGACACCACGCCCAGCAGATCCTGCAGCATAAAGCGTGCGGCACGCGTACCGGCGTCTACCGCCGTCAGAATAAACAGGGCTTCAAACAGAATGGCGAAGTGATACCAGAACGCCACATCCATCATGCCGCCCAGCGCACCATGCAGAATATACGCCATGCCCACCGCCAGCGTCGGCGCACCGCCTGCGCGGGAAATAATGGATTGTTCGCCGACATCGTTCGCAATCTGATGCAGCGTATCAGGCGTGATAACAAAGCCCCAACTGCTCACAACCTGTGCCGCTGACGCAACCACATCGGTGGTTCCGGCAGGTGCCAGTACAGCCATCGGGCTGTTCATCGCAAAGTAGACGCCCGGGTCGATAACGCAGGCCGCCACCAGCGCCATAATGGCGACAAAGGATTCCATCAGCATCCCGCCGTAGCCAATAAAACAGGCCTGACCTTCATTCGCCAGCATCTTCGGCGTGGTGCCGGAGGCAATCAGCGCGTGGAAACCAGAGACCGCACCGCAGGCGATGGTAATAAACAGGAACGGGAACAGGTTACCGCTCCAGACCGGGCCTGTACCGTCAACAAACTTGGTCAGCGCAGGCATGGTCAGCGTCGGACGCATGATCAGAATCCCTACCGCCAGACCAACAATGGTACCGATTTTCAGGAAGGTAGAGAGATAATCACGCGGCGCCAGCAGCAGCCACACCGGCAACACAGCGGCGACAAAGCCGTATCCCACCAGCATCCAGGTCAACTGTACGCCGGTAAAGTCAAAGTACGGTGCCCAGGTCGGGCTTTCAGCCACCCAGCCGCCGGAAATAATAGCAAACACCAGGAATACCAGACCGATGACCGACACTTCACCAATGCGGCCCGGGCGCAGATAACGCAGGTAAATCCCCATGAAGATCGCCAGCGGGATAGTAAAGGCGACGGTGTAGGTTCCCCACGGGCTGTGGGTCAGCGCTTTCACGACGATCATCGCCAGTACCGCGAGGATAATCACCATGATCATAAAACAGGCCACCAGCGCAATGACACCCGCCGTTGGGCCCATCTCTTCTTTCACCAGTTCGCCAAGGGAACGCCCATCGCGACGGGTAGAAACAAACAGCACCATAAAGTCCTGCACCGCCCCCGCCAGTACCACCCCGGCAAGCAGCCAGATCATACCCGGCAGATAGCCCATTTGCGCCGCCAGCACCGGTCCAACTAATGGACCCGCTCCAGCAATCGCCGCGAAATGGTGGCCAAACAGCACTTTTTTATCGGTAGGAACATAGTCCAGACCATCGTTATGACGCACAGCTGGCGTCATACGCGTCGGGTCCAGCGCCAGTACATTTTTCGCGATGTACAGGCCGTAGAAACGGTAAGCGATAAGGTAGACACAGACCGACGCCACGACTATCCACAACGCGTTGATCTGTTCGCCACGATTTAATGCGATATAGCCGAGGGCAAATGCTCCCATAACGGAGAGCACTGTCCAGACGAGGTACTTCCCTGATTTATTCATACTTGGTTTTCCGTTGTCCTGGTCAGAGAGATGTTACATTTTGTTTCTATAACATCTTTTCTGAATTTAACAACCTGACAACCATGTAAACCCGAAGTATCACTGAGTATTTACATTGCATTGTTAACTGGATCACTTCATTTAGCCGTTAACCCTGCAATTTCATTTTACTTTGTCGGGCGACTCACCCCATCACCGCAGTGCCTAAACGACAGGTACAACAGCGTCGTCCCTGCTCATCGAAGATGACGATTTCCCAGCTTTGACTCTGGCGCCCGAGGTGCAGCGGCTGGCAAACGCCGCGCACTTTCCCCTGCGCAACCGCCCGATGGTGCGTGGCGTTCAGTTCCGTACCCACCACACACTGCCCGTCGCGAGTCATCAGATAACCCGCCATCGAACCCAATGTTTCCGCCAGGGCCGCCGACGCGCCGCCGTGCAGCAGACCAAACGGCTGATGCGTCCTGCTATCCACCGGCATTTCTGCTTCCAGCACATCATCCCCCAGTCGGGTATAGACCATGCCTAAATGCGCCACCATCGTGTTCTGACTGGTGGCATTCAGTTCATCCAGCGTTAAATGACGTTTCCAGATCATCGTCATGCCCCCAGCGTGGAGCCGCCGTCCACCACGATATCCTGAAGCGTAATGTGGCTCGCCAGATCGGAAGCGAGGAATAAAATCGTGTTAGAGATTTCCTGTGGACGAGCGATTTTCCCCAGCGGAATGCCGAGCTTAAACTGCTCGCCAAACCCACGAATGCGCTGTTGCTCCGCGTCATCGCTGACCCACAACGTACGCTGCATGTCGGTGTCGGTCGAGCCTGGCGAAACCACATTGCAACGCACACCGCTGCCTGCCAGTTCAAGTCCGACGGTCAGTGCCAGGTTTTTCAGCGCGGCTTTTGACGCACCGTATGCGCTCATACCGATACGCGGCGTGTGCGCCGCATCCGACGCGACGGTCACGATTGCCCCGCCCTGCTGGCGACGAAACTGCGCCATCGTCTGCTGAAACAGATTGAACGCCCCACCAACGTTAACCGCAAACGTCTGCTGCCACTCCTCAATACTCAGCGCATCGGTGGCCCCCATACGCAAAATACCCGCCGCATTGACCAACACATCCAACCGCTCGCGCGTTTGCAGGACGCGCTGACACACCTCAGCCACCTGTTCAGCATTCGCCACATCCAGCACTTCGGTGGCAAACGGGTAGTTATCCTGAGAAAATTCACGATCGAATCCTGTCACCTCAGCACCCGCTTTCACAAACGCCAGCGCGGTGGTGTAGCCAATCCCTTTTCCCGCGCCGGTTACCCAGACGGTTTTCCCTGCGAAGTCAAATCCTGACATTACTTCACCTCGCGAGAGAGCAGCGTCCACCAGGCGTCAATGGTCGGGTTTTTCGCCAGCATCACGAAGTCAATATCGCCATGAACCTTACGCCAGCGCGCCGCCAGCGCCATCATGCGCACGGAATCCAGTCCGTAGTCGATCAGGTTTTCGTCATCCATCGGTTCTTCGGACTCATCGAGCAGCGGCAGAATAATGCTGCGTAACGCATCTTTGCTGGCCGGTACCGGCGTCGGTAATAATTCCTGAGTCATCACCACACGCCCTGAGCGTCCCGCCACGTATTTCAGCGACATCAGATGTTCGTCACGGCTAAAGTCTGCCAACGCATCGGCAACCATAAACGGCTTGATGTCGCGCATAAAGGCGTCCGTTGCGGTGGTCATACAGCCAATATGCGCATACACGCCGGTAATGATCAGTTGATTACGTCCGGTTTCCTTAAGCATCTGTTCCAGCGGGGAGCGATGAAATGCGCTGTAACGCCATTTCACCAGAATGGTATCCGCTTCATCCGGCGCCAGCGCCTCAACGATTTTCTGCTGTTCCGGCGAACGCGTCAGTCCCGGTCCCCACATATCATTGAGCAGAGCGCGGTCTTCATCACTCTGTTCTTTCGGCTGAGCGGTGTAATACACCGGAATGTTATGCTCTTTGCAGTACTGACGCAGTGCGGCGATGTTAGCGACGACCTGCTCCATCATCGGGCAGTTATCGCCCCAAAAGCCGATAAAATAGTCCTGCATGTCGTGGATCAGCAGTGCGGCGCGTTCGGGGTCAAACGCCCAGTCCACTTTGTTCACCGGAACATCAAGCGCCGTGGGTAGCGCATAAGCCTGCAGTTTAGGAATTGCCATCTCTTATTCTCCTTCAGGCCAGTGAACGTGATGCCAGCCACTGACGTAATTGTTTTTTATCTACTTTCCCAACCGGAGTCAGCGGTAACGACTCAACGCACTCTACGCGGTCAGGTAATTTAAATTCCGCTACGCCCTGTTCGCGTAGAAAACGACGCACCTGCACCGCTCGCAGCGGCTCTTTTACCACCAACCAGGCACAGCTTTTCTCGCCCATCAGTTCGTCATCCATACTGACCAGCGCGGCATGGATCACCATCGGGTGGCGCAGCAGCAGGTTTTCAATCTCTTCTGCAGCGATCTTCTCTCCACCGCGGTTGATCTGATCCTTCTCGCGTCCCTGGACGGTGATGTAGCCATCTCGATCGATGGCGATCAGATCGCCGGAGCAGTAAAAACCGTTGGCGTCAAAGGCGCTGGCATTGTGCTCAGGACTGTTGAAGTAACCGCGGAAGGTGTATGGGCCACGCGTCATAAGGCGCCCGGTTTCTCCCTCGGCTAAAGGGTTGCCGTCAGCGTCTGCTACCCAGACTTCATCATCGGGACACATCGGGCGGCCCTGGGTATTGATGATGCGTTCAGGACTGTCGTCCAGACGGGTGTAGTTCACCAGCCCTTCCGCCATGCCGAAGACCTGCTGCAGCTGGCAGCCAATCTCCGCCGGAATACGCGCCGCAAGCGAGGCGGAAAGCCGAGCCCCACCGACCTGTAGCAGCGTCAGCGAAGCCAATTGCGCATTGCTCCCCCACTCCGCAATTGCTTGCAGCCACAGGCTCACCGCTGGCGGCACCAGCGCCGTGACGTTAACCTGATGCTGTTCAATCAGAGGGAAGCACAGGGTGGCGCTCGGGTCAGCCGCCAGCACGACGGTGCCACCAGCCAGGAATACCCCCAACGCGCCAGGCGAACTCATCGCGTAGTTATGCGCCGCCGGGATCGCGCATAAATAACGCGTTTCCCCGGTGAAGCGGCAAATCTCATTGCTGCGACGCACGCTGTAGTAGTAATCGTTATGGGTACGAGGAATCAGCTTTGGCGTCCCGGTAGTCCCACCAGAAAGCTGGAAATAGGCCACCTCATCAGCAGGCGATGGCGTGGCGGAAAAATCAGTCGCAGGCTGGCTTATCGCCGTTTGCAGATTGTGTTCGCCTTCATCATTGCGCAGTTGCACCACGCGCACTGAATTGTGTTCAGCCACAAAAGCGTTAAGAAAATCGTCTCCGCTAAACAACGCATGCTGACGATCGGCAATCAGCAGCGCAGGTTCGATCTGTTTGGCATAGGCGTTAAGTTCGTTTCGCTGATGGCTGAATAATGCCAGCACCGGGGCTACGCCCAGCTTGAGCAGCGCAAAGAAAGTGATATACAACTCAGCCACGTTGCCCAGTTGTACCAGCGCGGTTTCGCCGGGTTTGATCCCCTGACGGCGCAGGCTGCAGGCGAGATTGTCAGTGGCCTGATTCAGTTGGCGATAGCTCAGGTGGCGTTCGCCATCGATCACCGCCGTATGGTCGCTGTCGGCGTGACGGGTCAGAATGTCGGTCAGCGGCAAATCCTGCCAGTAACCTTTTTCACGATAGCGGCGGGCAAACTCCTCCGGCCAACGGGTGAAAGGAATACTCATTATCGCTCCTTAGAGGCCTGGTCAATAAGGCTCTTAATGCAGTCCAAAAACATTCAACATCGTGGAGAGTTTGGCTCCCGTTTCACGCCATTCCGCAACCGGAGACGAAGCCGGAACAATCCCGGCACCGGCAAAGAAACGTACCTGATTACGCAGCAGCTTCGCACAACGGATCGTCACCACCCATTCGCCGTTACCTTGGGCATCACACCAGCCGACAATGCCACCGAACAGTTCACGATCGAACGGCTCCAGCTCGGCGATAAGTTTGCGCGCAACCTGATGCGGGAAGCCGCTCAGCGCAGGCGTCGGATGCAGCAGGCACGCGAGCGTCAGGGCGTTTTCTTGCGCGTTGGCTTTACCCTCAAACGGCGTGCCGAGGTGCCAGAGCGTAGGCGTGGTGACCAGTTGCGGAGAAGAAGGGAGTTGCAGTTCACGGCTGCGATCGCGCAGGACATTTTTCATGGCCTGCGTCACCAGTTCGTGCTCATGGCGATCCTTTTCGGACGCCAGCAGGCGGATGCCCGCCTCACGGTCCAGCACATCGTCCGGTTGACGACGTGCCGAGCCTGCCAGCGGTAATGAGCTGAAACGATCGCCTTCTTTGCGTAACAGCAGTTCCGGACTGGCGCCAATCAATACGCCACCGTCTTCAAGGGGAACGTGAAAGTTGTAGCTCGCCGGATTTTGCGCCACCAGGCGCTCCAGCAGCGCCCCGCTGTCAATATTGGCATCAGCGGTGATATCGATCAGGCGTGACAACACCACTTTGTCGACTTCCGGGGTTGCCGTCAGCGCAGCCGCACGAGCGACCATATCTTCAAAGAAGTTCTGTTCCGGGATCGATTTACGTTCAACAACGTTCAGCGACTGATGCGCGTTAAAGTAACGAGATGATTGCTGCTTCGCCGTTCGGGAGAACGTCTGCCACGACTGGGGAATAAACAGCGATGACGGCTGGCGGGTGTCAAAAGGAATCGCCCCGACCATGATGGGGTTAGCGATACCCTGCGCTTTGGCATCAGCAAACAGTGCATGCATTTTTTGTTGGAAAGGGCTGTCTGGCGAATCGCCATCGATTGCCGGTTCCGCATAGCGGGCGAAGCATCCTGACGTCGTAAAACTACGGTACGGCGACATAAAGAAAAAACTGTCGGGAGCGAGCGTCGGCATAGTCTGCGTTTTTTCCTCGGCCAGTGACGTTTCCATATCATCCTCCAAAAATGATAAAAGCTCTAATAATGATTATCATTTATATTTTCGGTCGCTAACCTAAAAGCAAAGCGGCGGTATGTCAACTCTTGTGGCAGCACAATGTGCGACTTTGACTTGCATCCTTGTCCACTAACAATGAAAATGAGAAGCATTACTTATACTGATAACAGGATGCTGATTCGTGAGTCTCCCCTCTTTTTGCCGCACCGTGCTCTTACTGGCAGGTTTGTCTATTTCAGGAATTTCTTCAGGTTATGCCGCCGACTGGCCGCGTCAGGTTACCGACAGTCGTGGTACGCATACGCTGGAACATAAGCCGCAGCGAATTGTCTCCACCAGCGTCACCCTCACCGGCTCGCTGCTGGCAATTGATGCCCCGGTCATCGCCAGCGGCGCTACTACGCCGAACAATCGCATCGGCGATGCACAGGGCTTTTTACGCCAGTGGAGCGAAGTGGCAAAGGCGCGCAAACTGAGCCGCCTGTATATCGGCGAACCGAGCGCTGAGGCCGTGGCGGCGCAAATGCCGGATCTGATTCTGATCAGCGCCACCGGGGGAGATTCAGCCCTCGCGCTATACGATCAGCTGTCCACCATTGCGCCAACGCTCATCATTAATTACGACGACAAAAGCTGGCAGTCTCTGCTGACGCAGTTAGGTGAAATTACCGGTCAGGAGCAACAGGCGGCTGCGCGTATTGCCGAGTTTGATAAGCAACTGCAGGCGGTCAAGCAGCGTATTACCCTGCCGCCGCAACCGGTCAGCGCGCTGGTATACACCGCTGCAGCGCACAGCGCCAACCTGTGGACGCCTGAGTCGGCGCAGGGCAAGCTGATGGAGCAGTTAGGTTTCACCCTGGCACCGCTGCCTGCCGGATTGCACACCAGCCAGAGTCAGGGCAAACGCCACGATATCATCCAGCTTGGCGGTGAGAACCTGGCGGCTGGTCTGAACGGCGAAGCGCTGTTCCTGTTCGCTGGCGACAACAAAGATGCCGACGCCATTTATGCTAATCCGCTGCTGGCACATCTGCCTGCCGTGCAGAATAAACGTGTTTACGCCCTGGGTACGGAAACCTTCCGTCTCGACTACTACAGCGCGACCTTGCTGCTGCAACGTCTGTCAGCTCTCTTTTAATCGCCAGCGCCGGATACGGCTAACGCCTTATCCGGCCTACAAACCGTAGAGGACAACGCTATCCGGCATTCACAGGCATTTGTCGGAATCGGCGCACTTCTCCCAGCAACAGCAGCAGTAGCAGACCGACAATCACCAGCCCAAACCCACTTACGCTTGCCGAAGCAACCGGTGTCATCATCGCCCCCAATCCCCCTAACAGCGCCGCGCCGATCGCATCTCCTGTAACGTTCTGCGCAGTCCACAAACCGTTAATTCGCCCGAGCATCGCTTCTGGCGTCTGCGTCTGTAACAGGGTGTACTGCAACAAAGAGCTGACCGCACTCAGCCAGCCGAACAGCGCCAGGCAGACAACGCCAAGCTCCCAGACCGGCATCAACCCAAACAGACCGATAGCCAGGAACGAAGCCACGGTCGATACCAACATGATCAGTCCCGGACGAACGCTGTGCGCCAGTTGTCCGCTGGTCAACGCGCCCACCGCCGCGCCAAGAGGAATGGCCGCATACAGCAGACCTATTTGCGCACTCGACATTTGCCAGTTAATCGCCAACGCGGGATACAACACGCGCACGGCGCTCGCCATAGTCAACAGACCGCCAAGCAGCGCAATGCCGCCAATCAGCGGGCTGGCAAGCAGAAAGCGAAATGCCGCCAGCAGCGATTTTAGCGGATGCTCGCGCGGCTGCGGCGGAGGTGGCAGCGCGGGAAGGCTCAGCAACGGCAGCAAGGTAATGAAAGTGCCCGCGGCCGCCAGACCGTAGTTCCACGCCACGCCACCGGTCGCGAGCAATACCCCGCCAAGCATCGGCGAAATAACCGAACCCAGACGTACCGTCAGCATGGTAATCGCCCCGGCCTGCATCAAATTCTCCCGGCCAACCAGCGCCGGTGTTGCCGCCAGCAACGCGGTCACGCCCAGCGAGGCAAAGAAACCGTCCCATAAGCCAAGCAAATAAATCGCCAGTAACGACGGTTCGGGCAGCAGCGCATTCAGACACAGACCAATAAAGCCGATTCCGCAGGTTCCACGAGCCAACAGGATCACTTTTTTACGCTCATAGCGGTCGGCCAGCACCCCGCCCACCATCAGACCAATAAACATTGCGCTGCCTGTCAACGTCACTGACAAACCTACCTGCCAGGTCGACTGGGTCATCATCTGGATCTGTACCGGAACCGCCACGCCGAGTAGCCCCAGAGAGACAATGGAAATAAAACGGGCGAGGAAGACGGCGCGAAATGCAGGGTGGGTCTTTAACAGGCTGAGATTGAGCAGCCAGGATTGTCGATTCATTACAGAGCCTTACCAGGTACTTTTTCAATATCCATTCGATGGCTGCACATGCTAACATATCCAAATAAGATCGATAACGATAATTACTATCATTATCAGGGAAGTTGATATGTCATGCTCTGTTTCCGCGACACGTGCCTTCGCCGTGCCCGGACTATTGTTATTACTTGTTCTCACCACGGTATTAAGTCTGGTTATTGGCGCCAAGTCGCTACCTGCCTCCGTGGTGCTGGATGCACTTACCGGCAGTTGTCAAAGCGCTGATTGCACCATCGTGCTGGACGCGAGACTGCCGCGCACGCTGGCGGGGCTGCTCGCCGGTGGGGCGCTGGGTCTGGCTGGTGCATTAATGCAAACGCTCACGCGTAACCCTCTCGCCGATCCCGGCATTCTGGGCGTTAATTCCGGTGCCAGCTTCGCTATTGTGCTGGGAGCCGCGCTGTTCGGTTTTTCCTCTGCGCAAGAGCAACTGCTGATGGCCTTTTCCGGGGCGCTGGTCGCGTCGCTTATAGTGGCCTTTACCGGCAGCCAGGGCGGCGGGCAGTTAAGCCCGGTACGCCTGACGCTGGCGGGCGTTGCGCTGGGCGCGGTGCTGGAAGGATTATCCACCGGAATCGCCCTGCTCAACCCGGATGTCTACGATCAGTTGCGTTTCTGGCAGGCCGGTTCATTGGATATCCGCAGCCTGCAAACGCTGAAGGTCGTCCTGGTGCCGGTACTGATTGCCGCGGCTATCGCGTTGTTCCTTAGCCGTGCTCTGAATAGCCTGAGCCTCGGGAGCGACACCGCCACCGCGCTTGGCAGCAAAGTCGCTCGCACGCAGTTTATTGGCCTGTTGGTGATTACCGTACTGTGCGGCAGTGCGACCGCGATTGTCGGCCCTATCGCCTTTATCGGCCTGATGATGCCGCATATGGCGCGCTGGCTGGTGGGGGCAGATCACCGTTGGTCGCTGCCCGTTACCCTGCTGGCAACCCCCTCTCTGTTGCTAATTGCCGATATCATCGGTCGCCTGATTGTCCCCGGCGAACTGCGCGTTTCAGTGGTCAGCGCATTTATCGGCGCGCCGGTGCTTATCTTTCTGGTACGCCGGAAACCGCGCGGGGGTGGCGCATGATGCACCTCTCCCGCCGCCTGATAGTCAGCAGCCTGCTGCTGGTTGTAGGTTGTCTCGCCGTTGGCTTGTGGAGCCTGCGTAGCGGCGTCGTTACGCTGGAAACCCAGCAAATTATTGCCGCTCTGCTTGGCGATGCGCCGCGCAGTATTACGCTGGTGGTGACCGAATGGCGTTTGCCACGCGTGCTGATGGCGCTATTGATTGGCGCGGCGCTCGGCGTGAGCGGTGCAATATTCCAGTCGCTGATGCGCAACCCGCTGGGCAGCCCGGATGTGATGGGTTTCAATACCGGTGCCTGGAGCGGTGTGCTGGTGGCAATGGTGCTGTTCGGACAGCATCTCACCGCTATCGCGCTTGCGGCCATGGTTGGCGGGGTCCTGACGTCTCTGGTGGTCTGGGCGCTCGCCTGGCGCAATGGTATCGACACCTTCCGGCTGATTATTATTGGGATCGGCATACGCGCCATGCTGGTTGCGTTCAACACCTGGCTACTGCTGAAGGCATCATTAGAAACCGCGCTGACCGCCGGACTGTGGAACGCCGGATCGCTCAATGGCCTGACCTGGGCCAAAACCTGGCCTTCTGCCCCACTGATTATCCTTATGCTGGTGTGCGCCACGCTGCTGGTGCGCCGGATGCGTTTACTGGAAATGGGTGATGACAGTGCCTGTGCGCTTGGCGTCAGCGTAGAGCGCTCACGTCTGATGATGATGCTGGTTGCGGTTGTACTGACCGCTGCCGCCACCGCGCTGGCTGGCCCTATCTCGTTTATTGCCCTTGTCGCCCCACATATCGCGCGGCGGATTAGCGGTACATCGCGCTGGGGATTAACCCTGTCGGCGCTGTGTGGCGCGTTGCTGCTGTTGATGGCGGATTTATGCGCCCAACAGCTGTTTATGCCTTATCAGCTTCCGGTGGGCGTTGTCACCGTAAGCCTCGGCGGTATTTATCTTATCGTCTTGTTAATTCAGGAGTCCCGCAAAAAATGATCGAATCAGTAGCCCGTTTGCGTGGCGACCAGTTAACGCTGGGTTATGGCAAATTTACCGTAGCGGAAAACCTCAATGTGTCGATTCCAGACGGTCACTTCACCGCAATTATCGGGCCAAACGGCTGCGGAAAATCAACGCTACTGCGCACGCTTAGTCGTCTAATGACGCCCGCGCACGGTAAGGTCTGGCTCGACGGCGAGCATATCCAGCACTATGCCAGCAAAGAGGTTGCTCGCAGAATAGGTTTGTTGGCGCAGAACGCCACCACGCCAGGTGATATTACGGTACAGGAGCTGGTTGCCCGTGGGCGCTACCCGCACCAGCCATTGTTTACCCGTTGGCGAAATGAGGATGAAATCGCGGTCTCAAACGCAATGCAGGCGACGGGAATCACTCATCTTGCGTCACAAAGTGTGGATACCCTTTCCGGTGGACAACGCCAGCGCGCATGGATTGCGATGGTGCTGGCGCAGGAAACGTCGATTATGCTGCTCGATGAACCTACCACCTGGCTGGATATCAGCCATCAGATCGATCTGCTGGAGCTGCTGAGTGAGCTAAACCGGGAGAAAGGGTATACGCTGGCCGCCGTTCTGCACGATCTTAATCAGGCGTGTCGCTATGCGACGCATCTGATTGCGTTGCGTGACGGAAAAATTGTTGCCGAGGGTGCGCCGAAAGAGATCGTCACCGCGCAGCTTATTGAAAAAATCTATGGTCTGCGCTGTATGATTATCGACGATCCGGTTGCCGGAACGCCGTTAGTGGTGCCGCTTGGGCGCAATAAATAGCAAGATTTACCGTCTGGCGGACTGCTCGCCGCCAGACGAAATGTCATCACACCAGTTGTTGGTCAATAAACGTCATTTTTTGCTTACGCGCCACCATGGCGTAATTCAGCAGAACACCACCACACGCCACCATGCCACCCAGCAAAGCTGCCAAAATAACGATCATCGATTTTGCCGGACCATCTTTATGCACTGGCAGCGAAGGTGAAAGTTGATATTTAAATGGCGTAAATTTTACATCATTCACATTCATAGCTAACAGCTGTTCAACGTGATATTGGCGGTTACGTAATTCACCGTTAATTTCAGCAACATCCGTTACCGACTTTTCTATTTCTAATTTACGTGCAATGCCGTCAGCGCCCAGTGAAATAGAGAAATCAGGGTCATCTTTCACCGCCTGGCCATTACTGTAGACCGGTTTTTTAATCCCAGCGGCATTCGCAATTTCCAGTGAATAATGCAGTCGCTGGATTTTGGCGTCCAGTTGATTCTTAAGCCTGATGCGATCCATCTCCAGTCTTTCTTTCTCAAAGCTGGTTTTGATGGACAGTTTATTGCGAATATCTTCCAGCGTTTCTTTCACCACAGCATCAGAAATATACTGGATATAGCCCTTCAGCACAGACTGGGCTTCTTCAGCCTGGGGCGCGGTAAAGCTTAGCGTCCATGCGGTATACAGCGAAGTCTCATTCTTTTTTCCCACATTGCTGTCAACCGCGTTCATTTTTTCACTGAGCCTGACAATTGCCCGATGCAGGTCCATTTCATCGATATCCGCGCCTTTCAGTTGTTCCATCACGTAAGGAGAAGAACGCAGATACTCTTCCAACAATGAGGGCGACTGAAATTTTTTGATAAACAGATTAAATACTTCACCACGGCTAACGTTAATATCCATATCCAGCACGCGCAATTTGGTCAACGTATTTTCGAGGTTCTGCCACTGGACGGGCTCGGCCGGCGTCACGATGGCCTGACTGGTCCATTTTTGCGGTAGTAGAAAAGAGACCAGAATACCCACACAGGCAAAGGCGAAAACGGTCGCCATAATTTTCGTCCTGGCGCGCCATAAGATTTCGATAAGATTAACTAAATCGATTTCATTAGCATTTACCGCTGGCTGAGGATATGCAGTAAAATCCGAAACGTTATCTTGCTTAATATTTAATGATGACATGTGTGTGACCTGAGATCCGTACCCAAAGAAGAACATTTCCGAAAGAGAAGTCTACCAGTTAGTAAGATTTATCCAAAACACTCTTTGTGCTCGAAGCCCTACCAAAAATTATATTCGGAATTTATTCACCCTTTTAATCGCCCTCATCACACCAAAAAAGATCAACCCCATAACATAATTATTACATCATGGGGTTATTTGATCGTCGCGATAGTAAGATTCGCTTTGTTACACCGAATTATTGATCAAGGTGTTTATTATTGGCCCTATCGCCTCAAACGAGCTGGGAGAGATAATATCGACATGCGCGCAGTCCTGACGATATACATCCAGACTGGATATCCACGGTGACCAACTGCGTTCAGGACTGACCCCCGGCACTAAGGTGCGCTCAGCAACGAACAGCGTGGCGTGACCAGCAAACGGCACGCTGTGTGCCGTGGTGAGCAGGCGAACCGCATCGGCGTAGTTGCCTTCGATAGCATTAAATAAGGCCTCTGACGCATTCCCCTGCTGCGCTGCCAGAAACGCTTCACGTTCACGCTCGATCTCGGCCAGTACCGCGGGATCCAACCCATTGGCCTCCTTTTCCTGCCAGTTTTGCGTTTCCGGCGGCCAGGTATCCAGCAGCCCCAGGAATGCAACTGTCTCTCCTCTGGCATGTAAGCGTGCGGCGATTCCCTGCGCCAACGTCCCCCCCAGCGAGTAGCCTAATAAATAATAGGGACCATGAGGCTGCTGGCTGAGCAGCGTTGCCAGGTGATGTTCGCATACCGCATCAAGGTTTTCCGCCGTCTGCATAGGGCCATCCGGTCGCGGCGACTGAATGCCAATAATCGACCACTGCGGACTGAGGTAACGCGACAGCACGCTAAACTGCCAGGCGAAACCCGACGCCGGATGGAAGCAAAACAGCGTTGGGCCATGACTTTCACGCAGCGGCAGCAGCGTTTCGAATCCCAGACGCTGCGACTGTTCATCATCATTGCTCTCCAGCAGTGCACTCAGTTGTTCAACAGTAGAAGCCACCATTATCTGCCCAGGCGTTACCTGACGCTCAAAAATCTGGCTCAACTGCGCTGCCAGCTTCATCGCCAGCAGCGAATGTCCGCCAAGCGCAAAGAAGTCAGCCTCTACGTCATTAACCTCGCAATCCAGCAAAGCCGCAAAAGACTGCGCAATGGCGGTTTCAGTCCCTGCTCGCGGCGCACGTCCTGACGTACGCGACGTCAACTGCGGCATCGGCAGCGCTTTACGATCCAGTTTACCGTTTGCACTCAGCGGCAGCTCCGCCAGTTGCAACAATACCGTCGGCACCATATGCGCAGGCAGTTTTTCACGCAGAGTTTCCCGCAATGCAGACGTATCCAGCGGTAACCCCGATTGCGACACCAGATACCCCACCAACTGTCGCGCATCGCCGCCTGTCGCCGCCGCCTGGTTGAATACGCAGGCGTGGGCAACGGCATGTTCGACATCTGGCAGTTGCTGCATCACCCGATCAATCTCACCGAGCTCAATGCGCTGTCCGCGAATTTTAAGCTGGTCATCGCTGCGCCCGAGGTATTCCACTGCGCCATTCTCCAGCCAGCGCGCCACATCCCCGGTACGGTACATGCGTTCACCAGGGTTAAACGGATCGGCGATAAAGCGGCTCGCGGTTAGATCCGCTCGCCCCAGGTATCCTTGCGCCAGTTGGATCCCCGTCAGATAGAGATCACCTGCCACGCCAAAGGGCACCGGGCGCATCATGGCGTCCAGGATCCGTAAACCGGTATTCCATACCGGATAGCCAATCGGCACGCTATTGCCCGTTACGGCAGCGAGATCGTCCCCCCAGGCCGGATACCAGCTCACATCGACTGCCGCTTCCGTTGGCCCGTATAAATTGTGCAGTGGCGCATGAGTCAACTGTTCCCATTCGCGGCATAAATCTGCAGGTAAGGCTTCGCCGCTGCAGAATACCCGTTTCAGCGAGGCACAGCTCTCCCGCGCGGTTTCCGGCGTCAGTGAAGCAACAAAAGCGGCCAGCATAGAGGGAACAAAGTGCGTGGTCGTCACCCCTGACTGCGCAAAGAACTGCTGCATCGCCAGCGGATCGCGGTGCGCTTCAGGTTCTGCCATGACCAGTTTTGCCCCGGCAATAAACGGCCAGAAAAACTCCCATACCGAGACGTCAAAACTGCACGGCGTTTTTTGCGCCACCACATCATCGGCGGTCAGTGGATAGTGATTTTGCATCCACAGCAAACGGTTAACGATGGCTGTTTGCCCAACCATCACCCCTTTTGGTCTGCCGGTAGAACCGGAAGTAAAAATAATATAGGCCGTATGATTAGGTTGAGATAGCGCCAGCGGTGCAGCATCCTCTTCTGGCAGCGGCGCGTTGTAGCACATACTTTCCAGCTCCGGAATATCGCTAAAGCGCGCCAGTTGCTCTTCGGTCGCGATCAACAATTTTGGCTTCGCGTCTTCGAGCATCATCCGCAGGCGATCGTCCGGGTATCCGGTATCCAATGGCAGCCAGGCGGCTCCCGCCTCAACAATACCGTGCAGCGCCAGCGTGAGGAACACGGAACGCGGTAATGCCACGGCAACGCTGTCACCAGGCTGTACGCCACGCTCGCGCAGGCGGCGCGCCAGCGCCACAACCTGTTGGCGCATTTCACGATAGCTAAACTGATAGCGGGCATCAGCGAGCGCCGGGGCATCCGGCGTTTTATCGGCCTGCTGTGCCACCAGCGCACTCAGCGTGGTGGACGGGATCGCCACAGTCGTGTCGTTAATCTTCGCCAGCCGCTCATGTTCTGTCGGCAACAGCATCCCGGCATCGCCGCAGCATAGCGACGGATTGTCGGCAAACTGCGCGATAAGCGCGGTTAAACGTGATGCATGTTGCGCCAGCGTCGCGGCATCGTAGCGCTGTTTATTGGCCAGGATTTCAATACTCAGCCCGCCGTTTTCATCCGGGAACAGCGCCAGCTCCAGATCGTTCACCGGGCCTGTCGCCAACGTATGGGTTTGCGCCTGAACGCCAGGAATATTCAGCTGATAGTCGAATATTTTCACGTTCAGTACCGGGCCAAACAGCGGTTCGGCACCGGCTGCGCGCCCGCTGTCGCGAACAATTTGCTCAGCATCATATCGCTGATGTCGGCGCATTTTCTTCAACTGTGCGGCCAGTCGTTGGGCAAGTGCAGGCAAGCTTTCTGCCGCATTCAACTGCACGCCAAATGGCAGGACGTTTAAAACCGGTCCGGTGGACGTGAGCGCCGCCGACCCCATACGCCGCATAAAGATAAACCCGGCGGCATATTCCATTCGGCTGCATAAACGTCCGAGCCACAGCGCCACCAGCGCAAGGGCCAGATCCGCACGCTGAACGTCTGGCATACGTGCCGCAAGCCGGCGAAACTCCCCTTCAGGCGCGGTTAACTTCAGACGAATAATATCCGCGCTGGCCGACCGACCTGGCAGGGGTTTGTTAGACAGCGAAGCCGGAGGTGGGAGTTGCTTTCGCTGCTCGGTCCAGAAGGCGCCGTCGCGTTGCCAGGCATCGCTTTGCCGATACTGTTGATACTCTTCCACCACCTCAGAAAATGGCGTAAAAGGTGATTCCGGCGTGGGCTCGCCATGCAGCCATGCGCGGTAAATCGCGGCTATCTGGCGGGTAATGGCCGGGAAACTGAAGCCATCAACCAGCAGATGATGGTAACGCTGATACCAATACCAACGCTTTTCTCCCACCTGAATGAGCAGGTGAAAAACCAGCGGCTTAGTGCCATCAGCACGGATGTCCTGCTGCAGGTCTGCCTGCATCAAGGCGCGCGCTGCCGCATGCGGATCGGATTTTTCGCGCAGATCGATAATTTCTGGTGGCGCAAAGGCAAGCGCAGAGTCTACCCATTGCCAGACCTCGCCGTTATCTTCGCTAAACCGCATCCGTAGGGTATCGGCCTGCTGTAGACCCACCACTACCGCTTTCGCCAGCAACGGTGCGTCCAGTTCGCCGGTTAATTCTACGTAGTGCGCCACGCTCCACGCAGAGGGCAATGTGGAGAGTTTTTCCGCCATCCAGATCCCCGGCTGAGCCGCAACTAACGGTAAACGTTGAGTCATGGAGCCTCCTGCACATCGACGTAGTTCGCTGGCGTCAGCGTGGTCCAGTTTGCATCCAGCCATTGCTGGCAGGCTTCCTGTGATTGGGGTTCGCACGCGACCGTCCAGCCAGCAGGAAGTGAGCATTGCTGCGGCCAAAGGCTAAACTGACGTTGGGGATTTTGCAGAATGTAAAACTGGCCCTGCGGATTATCGAAGGGGTTACTGAATTCCATACTCAACTCCTGTCGTGGAACATCGTCCGGTTAAATCGTGTCGGTAAGCGGTTGCCAGAGCGTGATCAGCCCTTGCATCAGTCCGCCGCGCCAGCAAAGCGCATCGTGTCCACCATCAACCTGACGCCAGAAAATAGACTGTGGTGCAGAGGGTAACTGGGCATAAAGCGCCTGATTTGCGCGATAAATAATGGGTTCGCGGATCCCGGCTTCCAGGACAATACGCAGCCCCTGGGCGCTTATCTTTCCGCTCTTCAGTTGCTCAACGATCGCCCCATCCTGATGACCACCGCGATGCGGCCACCAATAAGAGCCCGACTGGCTGAGCACGCAGCCAAAGCGCGCGGGCCAGTTAAGCCCGGCATACAGCGATGACAGCCCGCCAAAACTTTGCCCGGCGACGACGGTACGCTGCGGGTCGTCACTGAACGCGGTCGTGGTCTTCACCAGCGGCAATAGTTCCTGCTGTACTGCCAACCAAAAATCCGCATTACACGGCAATTCGCGGCTGCGGTGAGCCGTGTCGATGGTATCAATCAGGAGATAAACGGCGGGCGGGAGGTGTCCGCGATGGGTGAGTGAAGTCAGCGCAGGCCAGACCGGCATACTTTGTGCCCAAAACTGTCCGTCCAGCAGGATAGCCAGCGGACGCGCTTCCGGTTGGGCTTCACCAGTGGTAAACACCCACACGCGGCGTGTATTGCCGAGTCTGGCGCTACGCCATTGCAGGCAAACTGCGGGCGAGTCGGGGTTTTCAGGTCGATCCCATCCCGGTTGTACGGGTGCATAAGGCATTTCCAGCGCAGACACCGCATGGCCACGACCGCCCTGCCAACTCTGCGGATTGAGGGGATCGGCAATGGCCTGCGGCAACAATTGCCGCCAGCCTTCACGCAACACGGTTCGGTCAGGGGCTTCGCCCGGCGTCTGCGCGGCAAAAATATCATTTCGTTCTGTTGGGATAAAACAGTAACTGCCGCGCCAGTTGGCGCTGAGGGAAACACTCCAGCACCAAACATTTGTTCCGTCAATGCGTTGCATCGACTGCGGAGTGGCATTTTGATGGTGGTCGGTGACGCCGGTGATATAGACCCATACGCGATGAATGGCTGACTCTTTTTCCGTTCCCTGCGGGTCGCGCCACCAGAAGGTTACCCGATAATTTCCGTTGTCTTCACGCTCCCACTCCGGGCCTTTTTTTGACTGCCACCACGCCTCGCTTCCCATCTTTAACGTCGTCACCGCCATAACCCCATGTTTATTGTCGAATTTTATGATCTAGCGTGAAATATATTGATAATATTATTGATAACTATTTGCATTTGCAATAGCGTATTGTCGCGCTGTGGGAAGCGCGCACAGTTTTTCACCACTTATAAACCGGCCTGGCGCTGCGTACTTTTTCTGGAATGGAGGGTTTACGCGGATGCGGGCGACATCAGACCAAATGCCGCACCACGGCACATTGGTACTCGTGGCTAAAAGAACAGCAGGACATACAATGAACAACAAGATTCATTCACTGGCCTTATTGGTCAATTTAGGGATTTACGGGGTAGCCCTGCCAGCGATGGCAGAAGATCAAACCGATAGCGCCGCTGTCTCTCATGAAGACACCATCGTGGTTACCGCCGCCCAGCAGAACCTGCAGGCACCGGGCGTTTCAACCATTACCGCTGATGAAATTCGTAAGAATCCTCCCGCTCGCGATGTGTCGGAAATCATCCGTACCATGCCAGGCGTCAACCTGACCGGTAACTCAACCAGCGGTCAACGCGGCAACAACCGCCAGATCGATATTCGCGGCATGGGGCCGGAAAACACCCTGATTCTGATCGACGGCAAACCGGTAACCAGCCGTAACTCTGTGCGTCAGGGCTGGCGCGGCGAGCGTGATACCCGCGGCGATACCGCATGGGTTGCTCCGGAAATGATCGAACGTATTGAAGTGCTGCGTGGTCCTGCCGCGGCACGCTATGGCAACGGTGCAGCTGGCGGCGTGGTGAATATCATCACCAAGAAAGGCGGCGATGAGTGGCATGGCTCCTGGAATACCTATTTCAACGCCCCGGAACACAAAGAAGAAGGCTCGACCAAACGCACCAACTTTAGCCTGAATGGCCCGCTGGGCGGGGATTTCAGCTTCCGCCTGAACGGTAACCTCGACAAAACCCAGGCCGACGCGTGGGATATTAACGATGGTCACCAGTCTGCACGTACGGGCGACTACGCAGATACCATGCCAGCGGGTCGTGAAGGGGTAAAAAACAAAGATATCAACGGCCAACTGCGGTGGGATTTTGCGCCAATGCAATCGCTGGAGTTTGAAGCCGGCTACAGCCGCCAGGGCAATCTATACGCTGGCGACACCCAGAACACCAACAACGATAACAAAACCAACGGACTGGTAAAAAAATACTACGGTAAAGAAACCAACCGTATGTACCGTCAGAACTATGCGCTGACGTGGAACGGCGGCTGGGACAGCGGCATTACCACCAGCAACTGGGCGCAATACGAACATACCCGCAACTCCCGTTTGGGTGAAGGTCTGGCAGGAGGTCTTGAAGGGCTATTTAACAGTAATCATTTTACCGACACTGACCTGGCGGATGTCACCCTGCACAGCGAAATTAGCATTCCATTCGACCTGTTGGTTAAACAAAATCTGACGCTCGGTACCGAATGGAACCAGCAGCGCATGAAGGACATGAGTTCCAATACTCAGACCTTTATGGGCGGTAATATTCCTGGGTCCAGCAGCACCAACCGCAGCCCGTACTCAGACGCAGAGATTTTCTCTCTGTTTGCTGAAAACAACATGGAGCTGACCGACAGCACCATGCTGACGCCAGGTTTGCGTTTCGATCATCACAGCACTGTGGGCGATAACTGGAGTCCGTCCCTGAACCTGTCCCAAGGTCTGGGCGATGATTTCACCCTGAAGATGGGGATTGCGCGCGCCTATAAAGCGCCAAGCCTGTATCAGCTCAACCCGAACTACATTCTGTACAGTAAAGGTCAGGGTTGCTACGCCACCGGCTCCGCGACCGGTATTGGTTGCTACATGATGGGCAACGATGATCTGAAGGCCGAAACCAGTATCAACAAAGAGATTGGTCTGGAGTTCAAACGTGATGGCTGGCTGGCCGGGGTAACCTGGTTCCGCAACGATTATCGCAACAAGATTGAAGCAGGAACCGTACCATTAAGCAGAACATCGATTACCCAGAAAAACCCGACCACAGGTAAAACAACAACAACCTACACCGATATCTATCAGTGGGAAAACGTGCCTAAAGCGGTGGTGGAAGGTCTGGAAGGGACGTTGAACGTGCCGGTTAGCGAGACCGTAACCTGGACCAACAACATTACCTACATGCTGCAAAGTAAGAATAAAGAGACCGGCGAACGCCTGTCGATTATTCCTGAATACACGCTGAACTCGACCCTGAGCTGGCAGGCACGTGAAGATCTGTCATTGCAATCCACCTTCACCTGGTACGGCAAACAGCAGCCGAAAAAATACGATTACCAGGGGAAACCGGTGACCGGCAGTTCAGCCCAGGAAGTGAGTCCGTACAGCATTGTCGGCCTGAGTGCGACCTGGGATGTGACGAAAAACATCAGCCTGACCGGCGGCGTGGATAACGTCTTCGACAAACGTCTGTGGCGTGAAGGTAATGCCCAAACCACCAGCGACAACAAAACTGGCTATTACATGGCGGGCGCTGGCGCGTACACCTATAACGAACCGGGCCGGACGTGGTTCATGAGCGTTAACACACACTTCTGATAATGTTTTTCCCTCTCCTCGCTGCGGGGAGAGGGAAACCGTAAGAAATCATGCACACAACGCACATCCCGCTCCCTTTCGCAGATCATACGCTGCACATTGTCGAATTTGATCCCGACACTTTCCATGAGCACGACCTGCTCTGGCTCCCCCACCACACTCAGCTCCACTCCAGTGGGCGTAAGCGTAAAGCTGAGCACTTAGCGGGGCGTATTGCCGCAGTCCACGCACTGCGTGAATTTGGCCACAAAACCGTGCCCGGCATCGGTGTGCAACGCCAACCGTTGTGGCCGCAGGATCTGTTTGGCAGCATCAGCCACAGCGCAACAACGGCGCTGGCGGTCGTATCAACGCATCCCATTGGGCTGGATATAGAAGCTATTTTTACACCACAAACCGCAGTTGAGCTGGCTGATGGCATTATTGATAACCACGAACATCAGATTTTGCAGCATACCTGCCTGCCCTTTCCGCTCGCCTTAACCCTGGTATTCAGCGCAAAGGAGAGCCTGTATAAGGCGTTTTCCAATCAGGCATCGGGGCTACCAGGTTTCACCAGCGCAAAAATCACCGCACTCACGACTCAGCAATTAACATTACAAATCATGCCGTCATTTTCGGCAAACCTCGGCAATCAAGAAGTTAACGTTCATTGGTTTCAGCGTGATAAAAATATCGTGACGCTATTTCCATTCTCACCATCAGGATCGTGATCCTTTTCTCTTTTTAAGAAATTAGCTGCGCAAATCGTAGACAGTTCGATTATCTCGACTTATCGTTATCTTGAATAATAAATCATATTTGAATAAATATTCAAAGTGGAGAAAGAGATGAACAAGACCTTGATTAAATCCGTATTACTGGCCTCGATCCTTACCACATCGGGTTCGCTGTATGCTGCCGACAACGGACTGATTGCGATTATTACCCCTTCTCACGATAACCCGTTTTTTAAAGCCGAAGCCGACGGTGCAGTCGCCAAAGCAAAAGAGCTGGGATACGCCACGCTGGTTGCCTCTCATGATGATGACGTCAATAAACAAAACCAACTGATTGAGACTGCTATTGCTCGTAAAGCAAAAGCGATCATTCTCGATAATGCGGGTGCAGATGCCACCGTAGGGCCGCTGGAAAAAGCCAAAGCAGCGGGTGTAGCTGCTTTTCTGATCGATCGCGAAATCAATAAAACCGGCATCGCGGTCGCGCAAATCGTGTCGAATAACTATCAAGGCGCACAGCTCGGCGCAGAGAAGTTCGCCAGGTTACTGGACGGAAAAGGGAAGTACGTTGAACTGCTGGGACGTCAATCCGACACCAACGCCCATGTACGCTCGCAGGGGTATCACGATGTACTCGATGACTATCCGGACATGAAAATGGTAGCCCAGCAGACGGCAAACTGGAGCCAAACCGAAGCCTTTACCCGAATGGAAGCCATTCTACAAACCAACCCAGATATCGTAGGCGTGATCTCAGGTAACGACACTATGGCGCTGGGTGCAGAAGCCGCACTAAAAGCGGCGGGGAAAAATAATGTCATCGTGGTCGGTTTTGATGGCAGCGACTACACCCGCGATTCAATCATTAATAAAAGCAATATTAAAGCGACAGTACTGCAACCCGGCTGGCAGCAGGCACAAATGGCTGTTGAGCAGGCGGATTACTATCTGAAAAACGGCAAAGCCCAGAAAGAAGAAAAACAGCTCATGGATTGCGTGCTGATTGACGATACCAATGCCAGCAAGCTGAACAAGTTCAACCTGAGCCACTAAGCGGAGGCACTATGTCGTTAACACAATGGGGTGCCGCGCTGGTTGGATGCGCCACCCTGTTGCTGACGGCCTGTACGGTAGTTGACCTCGACGAAAACGGCAAACCAATTATCCCGGCCGATCCTCAGGCCAAAGCCAGTTTCGACAACCAGACTCCCGATCAGATCGCGCAACAAACCTGGCAATCCCGCGTCCTGGAAGCGGCACAGCAACATGTTCTGGATGCTTCAGCGCTGACCACTCGCCTGAAGGCCCCCTCACCCGCTCCTGAAAGCGTGTTTGTACGCCTGACCAGCCAGATTGATAGCGTCGACACCACCAATGGGCGAGAGCACACCATCGTGGTGAGGGTCAATGATATGCCCGTCACGATTCAGATTGGCCCGGTAATGCGTGGCAATGCTATTCGCGATGCCAGTGGTTTCAAGTTTGAAGATTTTACTAACCAGGTTCAGTTTGCCCAACTGTCACGGGCTTATAACCGTGAAGCGGCGAAACAGTTACCCGCCGTAGACACTAGCTGGCAAGGGAAAACTGCCACGGTGCTGTTTGCCGTGACGTTGAATGCTGGAAAAGCGGAAAACGCAGCAGCACTGACGCTGGAACAGGAGGCTCACTAATGCGCAATACCTCAGCTGATGACATCATCCTGCGCACGCATGCCATTTCAATGCTGTTTCCCGGCACAATTGCGCTGGACAGCGTCGATTATCAGGTCTGGCGTGGCAAGGTGAATGTGATTATTGGTGAGAATGGTGCGGGGAAATCGACGTTGATGAAGATCCTCGCTGGCGTTCAGCAACCCAGTAGCGGTGAGATGTCGCTCAATGGAAATCCCGTGCGCTTTGCCAGCACCCGGGATGCTGCGGCACATGGAATTGGTATGGTGCATCAGGAGCTAAACCTGTTTGAGAACCTCTCCGTCGCGGAAAACATTTTCCTCGGTCGGGAGATTCAAAAAGGCATGGCTCCCATTAATGAGGCCGAGCAAGAGAAACGCACCGCGGAATTATTAACCCGGCTCGATCAGCCGATATCACCGCGCGACCTGGTTGGCAATCTCAAAGTAGGGCAGCAACAGCTGGTCGAAATCGCCAAAGCACTGGCTGAAGATGCAGATATCCTGATTCTTGATGAACCCACCTCAGCGCTCAGTAAAACTGAAGTCGAGATTCTGTTTCGCGTGATCCGTGAACTTACTCGCCAGGGCGTATCGATAATCTATATCTCCCATCGCCTCGAAGAATTGATGGCAATTGGCGATGTGATCACTATTTTACGCGATGGTAAATTTCAAGCCGAAGCCAAGGTTAGCGACATCGATGTCCCGTGGATTGTGCGCGAGATGTTGGGCAGTGATCCGGTAAGCAACTTTCTCGAACCCGGCCGCACGTTTGGAGCTCCGGTTCTGGAAGCTGAACATATCACCTGCGTGAATACCGCTGGCAGCGCAGTCGTCAATGACGTCACCTTTAACGTTCATGCCGGTGAAATTGTCGGTATCTATGGACTTATGGGGGCTGGGCGAACCGAATTGTTCGAGTGCTTGTTAGGTACTGAGCGCAACTACCTCGGAAAACTGTGGCTCGACAGCAAACCGGTCCCGCAGCGCTTAACCACCGCCGATCGCATCCGTATGGGAATGAGTCTGGTGCCGGAGGATCGCAAGCGCACAGGGATTTTCCCCATTTCATCCGTCGCCACCAATCTGACCATTGCCAGCCTTTGGCGGCGTCTGCAACGTGGCTTTGCCATTGCCCGCAAAGATGAAGAGGCCGTGGTCGCCAGCACAATTGGCAATCTGTCGATAAAAGTCTCCTCGCCAGAGGTTGAAATTCAGGCGCTGAGCGGGGGGAACCAGCAAAAAGTGGTGATTGGTCGCTCTCTGCTCACCAATCCAAAAATTCTATTTCTTGACGAACCCACACGCGGCATCGATGTCGGGGCGAAAGCCGATGTGTTCCGCATGATGGTCCAGCTTTCCCAGCAGGGTATTGCTGTGGTCTTCTCCACCTCAGATTTAAAAGAAATTATGGCGGTTTCTGACCGCATTCTGGTGATGTCCGGCGGCAAGCTAACTGCCGATATCGCCCGCGATCGTGCCGAAGAATCGGCGCTGGTAACCGCAAGTGCTCAGGGGTTCTGATATGAAAACACTACAATCTGCCGCCATCGCGCCTCGCTCCACAGTCGCCTTCTCTCGGGAAAATATCCTGCTACTAATCCTAAAACTGCGCACTTTTATTGCACTGTTTTTAATCGTCGGGTTCTTTGCCTTCACCGTACCGGGATTTCTCTCTGGCGGCAGCATGGTCATTATGATCAAGCATATCGCCATTAACGCCTTTCTGGCTCTGGGGATCACGTTTGTCATTATTACCGCCGGGATTGATCTCTCAATTGGCGCTACGCTTGGGCTGTGCGGCATGGTCGCGGGATGGCTAATCACTAAAGGCATTGTATTGCCAATGTTCGGCATCGCAATTTTCCCCAGCGTCTGGGTGATTGTGCCTGTCGTCTTGTTGATTGGTGGGCTGATTGGCGCGGCAAATGGTTGGATCATCACCCACTATAACGTCGCACCGTTTATTTGTACGCTCGGAACCATGTACGTTTTGCGCGGGGCGGCGATGCTGACCTCCGATGGGCAAACCTTTCCCGGGCTTTCCGGCAATCCGCAGCTCGGCAATACCGGTTTTGATGAGATTGGTGCCGGTACACTGTTTGGGATTCCGTGGGCCATCTGGATGATGATTGTGCTGGCACTGGTCATTGCTTACGTCGCTCGTCGTCTACCCTTTGGTCGCCACGTTTACGCCATTGGGGATAACGAACGCGCTGCTGAGCTGTCAGGGGTAAAAGTAAAACAGGTGAAAATCTGGGTGTATACCCTATCCGGACTGTGTGCCGCGATTGCTGGAATTGTGGTCTCGGCACAGCTTTCCGCCAGCCATCCGGCCAACGGTACGGCATTTGAGATGAACGCCATTGCCGCAGTGGTTCTCGGCGGTACGTCACTGGCCGGTGGACGGGGCACGATTTTAGGCACGCTGATTGGCGCTTTCGTTATCGGTTTTCTGGCCGATGGTCTGGTGATGATGGGCGTCAGCGAGTTCTGGCAAATGGTGATTAAAGGTATCGTGATTATCGTCGCGGTCATCATCGACCAGATGCAAAACCGGATGCAGCAAAAAGCCGCGGTGGTAGCACAAAAGGCGGCGATGGAAAGTCAGTAATCCCCTCTGAAAAGTCTGATATGCACAACCAGACAGCTCCAGGGGCCTCCTGGGGCTGTCAATTGTTTAACTCACCGTGACATCACCCTTTCACCAGACTGCGGGCTGTCGGGTAGTCGGTGATCAATACGTCAATATAATTCCCCTGCAATGCCCCGCGTATCGCATTCTGTTTTTCCACACCACCAGCCAAAGCAATCACGTGGTTACACTCCCGGATCTGCGAAAGCTCCATTCCGATGACCGGGTCTTCCTCATGGCTGAGTACCGGGTTACCTGCTGCATCGTAATAATGCAGACAGATATCGCCTACTGCGCCGCGCTCGGCGAGCAGTCGCAACATTTCTTCGTTGTAGTAGTTGCCTGAGTTTTTCAGCAATTGAGAAGGCTCCAGTTCGCCAATACCGACAATTGCCACATCCACTTCAGCAAACTTTTCAACCACCGCGGCAACGTCAGGGCTGTTAACCAACCGTGTACGCTCTTCAACCGAATGCTCAATACTTTGTGAAGGCAGCAGCCAGGCCGGACAGCCAAGGTGCGCTGCCAACTGTTGCGTAAGAATCGTGGCCTGCACGTTACCATTCGGCCCTACGCCGCCCAGCAGTTGGATCACCCCCGCCGCACGGATATTTTGCGGGTGCATCTCATCGACCATACAGCGAATGGTGCTACTCCAGGAGGAAATTCCAACCAGATCCTCGGCACGCAGGCGGGTTTCAACGTAATGCGCCGCCGCACTGCCAATAGCATGCTTAATTTGCGTATTGCTGGGGTTGTCACCGACATCCACGACAATCGCCTGACGAATACCAAACTGCTCTTCAATGGCTTTTTCCAGCGCCACAAAGATATTGGTCGGCTGTACGACGGTGATTTTCACCAGCCCTTCTTTCTGACAACGCGTTAAAGCACGGGAGACAAAGGACTGCGACAAATGCAGCAGCGTGGCGATTTCAGACTGTTTTTTATTTTCGGCGTAGTAAAGCGTGGCAATCTTAACCAGCAACCGCTGTTCATCCTGCTTTGACATGGCATTCCCCCTGATAAACTGCCTGTTATTTTTATTCATACCTGAATAGATAACAAGTCATCAGTACCTTTCCAGTTATCACGTTAGTGTGATCCTTTTCTCTTTTCTCCAAAATTTGGTGGCACAAGCCGTAGACAAACCGCCAGACAAGGCATATCTTTAATCATGAATAATAAATCAGTAGTGAATATTTATTCTAACCAATAACGACTGACTGTTTTATCTGCAGATTACGTAGTGGGTAGAGAGACAGTTGCACTACTGCACTCACATGGAATATTTATTCATTCAAGATTAAACATTCAAGAGGTGTCTTATGAATCCGTTTTCGCTCTCAATACCAGAGCTAGAAAAGAAAGCACGTGCCGTGCGTCGCCGCATTATCGTGTTGAATGCTGAAAGCCCGGCTGGCGGGCACACTGGCGCAGACCTGTCGCAGGTTGAACTGCTGACAGCACTCTATTTTCGTATCCTGAATTGCTCCCCGGAGATTAAAGAGAGCGACGAGCGCGATATCTACATCCAGTCAAAAGGTCACGCTGTGGGCGGTTACTACTGTGTCTTGGCAGAAGCCGGTTTTATTCCTGTGGACTGGCTGGCGACCTATCAACACGCTGATTCGCATCTGCCGGGACATCCGGTAAAACATAAAACGCCAGGAATTGAATTGAATACCGGAGCTCTTGGTCACGGTCTGCCGGTTGCAGTAGGGATTGCGCTGGCGGCTAAACGCAGCAACAGCAAACGCCGGGTGTTTGTCGTCACCGGTGATGGTGAACTGGCCGAAGGCAGCAATTGGGAAGCAGCACTGGTCGCTGCCCACTATAAACTGGATAACCTGATTATCATCAACGACAAAAATAACCTCCAGCTTGCCGGATCAACCAAAGAGATCATGAACACCGATCCGCTGGATGAAAAATGGCGAGCCTTCGGTATGCAAGTCACAGAGTGTCGCGGGAACGATATGAGCGATGTGGTGCGCACGCTGGAAGGATTAACCCCTGAAGGCAAGCCATATGTCGTCATTGCACACACCACCAAAGGAGCTGGGATCTCTTTTATCCAAGGACGCCCGGAATGGCACCACCGCGTGCCAAAAGGAGAAGAAGTTGAACTGGCGCTGGAGGAATTGAAAGATGCGTAATAGCGAACACCTCGCCACCGTCATGGTGAACACGTTAATTGCCGCGGTCAAACGTGGAATGGATGTTGTGCCGGTGGTGGCTGACTCAACATCAACAGCAAAAATCGCCCCATTTATGAAGGAATTTCCCGGTCGTCTGGTCAACGTGGGTATTGCCGAACAGACGTTGGTCGGTGCTGCTGCCGGACTGGCGCTGGGCGGTAAAATCGCCGTCACCTGTAACGCTGCGCCCTTCTTGATTTCACGGGCCAATGAGCAAATTAAAGTCGACATTTGCTACAACAATACCAACGTGAAGTTGATTGGCCTGAACGCAGGGGCCAGCTACGGACCGCTCGCCAGTACGCACCACAGCATTGATGATATTTCCGTGCTACGCGGTTTTGGCAATATTGAGATTTACGCCCCGTCCTGTCCGGTGGAATGCCGACAGATTCTCGATTACGCCTTAAGCCACATAGGTCCGGTTTATATTCGCCTGGATGGCAAAGCCTTACCCGAATTACACGACGAAAACTACCAGTTCGCGCCGGGTAATATCGATATTTTGCGCAAAGGAAAAGATGTCGCACTGGTGGCAATGGGCTCAACTGTGCATGAAATTGTCGAGGCTGCCACAGTGCTGGAACAGGCGGGTATTGACGCCAGCGTAATCAGTGTACCGTCAATTCGTCCCTGCAATACCCAACAGTTACTGGCAGCTTTAACCCACTGCAAGGCAGTGGTTAGCGTGGAAGAACATAACATTAATGGCGGCGTGGGAAGTCTGGTGGCTGAAGTGCTGGCAGAAGCTGGCTGTGCCATTCCACTGCGTAGATTGGGGATTGCCGATGGCCAATATGCAATCGCAGCCGATCGTGCAGCAACGCGCGCACGCCATGAAATTGACGCGGCGGGTGTCGTGAAAAACGCCACCGCACTGTTGCTGGCAACACGATAAAACAATAACAACAACAGAACACTTACTGGAGAAAGCGATGTCACGAATTCCTCATCAGTTGACCATGGCGGTGATTATTGGCAATCGGGGATTTTTCCCGAGCTATCTGGTTGCTGAAGCCCGCGAACAAGCCAGCGTGCTCTTTGAGCGGCTGGGCATTAACACCATAATGCTCAACGAAACGCAGACAGAACTCGGCGGTGTTGAAACCCGTCAGGATGCGAAAGTTTGTGCTGAACTTTTCCGCGCTCACCGCGACAAGATTCACGGTGTGGTGGTACTACTGCCGAACTTTGGCGATGAAAAAGCGATAGCGGAAACGCTGCGACTTTCCGGTTTAGATGTCCCGGTTCTGATCCAGGCGCAGGAAGACAACCTAGATAAAATGGGGCTTGCCACTCGCCGTGACAGCTTCTGCGGCAAGATCTCCCTGTGCAATAACATGCGCCAGTACGGTATTCCGTTTACGCTAACCACCCAGCATGTCTGCGACCTGTCAGGCGAGGTGTTTGCACAAGACCTGAAACGTTTCGAACAAATCTGTCGCGTGGTCGCCAGCATGCGCGGAGTTCGCGTCGGCGCTATCGGCGCACGTCCAGCCGGGTTTAATACCGTCCGTTACAGCGAAAAATTGCTCGAAAGACTGGGTATTGCCGTTGAAACACTGGATCTGTCTGAAGTCTTTACCCGCATCAAACGACTGCGCGACGACGATATCCGGGTGGATGAAAAACGCCGCCTGTTGATGGATAACGCCGACGCCAGCGCCATTCCAGCCGACAAACTGGTCACCATGGCAAAACTGTTTGTCGTTATCAGCGAATGGGTCATCGCTAATGATATTGATACAACTGCCATCCAGTGCTGGACCTCGCTGCAGGAAAATTTGGGCATCAACGTGTGCTCAATCATGAGCGTGATGTCCGGGCAGTTAATGCCCAGTGCCTGCGAAGTGGATGTGATGGGCGCGTTGTCAATGTACGCCCTCGCCAGCAGCAACTTAAGTCCAGCATCCATTGCCGACTGGAACAATAATTTCGGCGACGATCGTGATAAATGCGTTCTTTTTCACTGCGGTAATTTCGCATCAGCCAGTCTGGACAGCCCGAAGATGGGGACGGCGGATATCATCGGTACCACCGTCGGTAAAGAGAACACCTGCGGTGCAGTTCATGGTCGTATGAAAAGCGGTGCCTTGACCTACTTCCGCCTGAGTACCGACGATTTAACCGGCGAAATCAAAGCCTACGTCGGTGAAGGGCTATCGGTTGACGATCCGCTGGACACTGTCGGCTGCCGAGCGGTAATCCAGGTACCTCATCTGGAGAACCTACTGGCCTGGATTTGTCGTAATGGCTTTGAGCATCACGTGGCAATGAACCATTCCGCCAGCGCAGAGGTACTGCATGAAGCTTTCACCCGCTATCTCGGGGTGGATACCTTTTTTCATCGCTAATACTCAGGGAAACCGAAGGGCTGGAGAAAACAATGTCAGCACAAAAAGACATTATTATTGCGCTTGATGAAGGCACCACCAATGCCAAAGCCGTAGCGCTGGATGGTCAGGGAAACGTGGTCGCGAAGTTCTCCCGCGCGCTGGCGATCCACACGCCCCGTGAAGGCTGGGTTGAACAGTCAGGTGATGCACTTCTGGACGCATCGCTGGATGTTGTGGCACAAGCCATTACCTGCGTCGGCGCACAACGCGTCGCAGCGCTGGCGATCAGCAATCAACGTGAAACGGCGATAGGCTGGTATCGTGCCAGCGGTCGCCCTCTCGGCCCTGCTATCACCTGGCAATGTTCGCGCACGGCCGATTTTTGCCGTGCATTACGTGAACAGGGGCACGAGGCGTACATAAAATCCATCACCGGATTACCCGTTGCCCCACTCTTTTCCGCCTCTAAAATGCGCTGGCTGCTGGAATCAGTTCCCAACGGTATGACGCTCGCACAGCAAGGGGAAATATGTCTCGGGACCATCGATAGCTGGTTACTGTGGAACTTAACGCACGGCGAGGAATTTCGTTGCGACATCTCCAACGCTTCACGCACGCAGTTGCTCAATCTCAACAGCGGACAATGGGATAACGAGATGTTGGCTCTATTCGGTATCCCGCAGCAGGCGTTGCCCGAAGTTTGCCCTTCCAGCCACCATTTTGGCGTAACAAAAGGTCTGGAGAGGATACCTGATGGAATCCCTATTCTGGCGATGATTGGCGACTCTCATGCTGCGCTTTTTGCCCATGGGTTGGGTATGGAAGGCTGCGTCAAAGCGACCTATGGCACCGGATCTTCCGTTATGGCACCCGTATTCTCGGCGCAGTCCGAGGTGAGCGCGCTGGCAACGACCATAGCCTGGCATGACGGTGACACCCTGGTCTACGGGCTGGAAGGTAATATTCCGCATACGGGAGATGCCGTCGCATGGATGGCCGATAGCACAGGTCTTAGCGAATTACCGGAAGAGCAACTGCTTCATGAGCTCAATACGCTGCCCGCCACGGTTGACTCCACGCTGGGCGTCTATTTTGTTCCGGCCCTTACCGGGCTGGGCGCGCCCTGGTGGGATGAAGATGCCCGGGGGTTGATTCACGGTCTCAGCCGCGGAGTGAAACGCGCACATCTGGTACGTGCGGCACTGGAGTCGATTACCTATCAGATTGCCGATGTTGTTTTAGCGATGCGCCAGCACAACGGTTTTCGACTCAGCGCGTTAATGGTTGATGGCGGGCCAACAAAAAATGACTGGCTAATGCAGTATCAAGCCGATTTATTGGGCTGTCCGGTGATGCGCAGCGATATCCCTGAACTTTCCGCTATCGGTGCCGGATTGCTGGCACGCAAGAAGCTGCAAGGTGCATCTACCAGCCAGTTGCGAGATTATCTGCCCGATCACGTATCGTTCCAGCCAAACATGGCGCGCCATGGGAGATTGCAAAAACGCTGGCATGAATGGCAAGGAGCCGTCGAACGCACCCGTTGGCAAACCCGTTAATAAATCAACGCTAATGATAAATGCGCCCGCAGCCATAACTGACTGTGGGCGCACTGTTAATTCTTCAAAAGCGAGCTACTGCGGCTGACACGCCGCCAGAGATCGGCGTTGCTGCCCTTTTTCGTCGAAGTTGTCGGCAGCCAGCCAGCGCTGCAAAACAGCGTCGCACTGGGGCCATTCGCTATCAATCATCGATAACCAGTCGCTGTCGCGATTACGCCCCTTGCGCACAATCTTCTGGCGAAAACGTCCTTCGAAGATAAACCCAAGGCGCTCCGCCGCCCGACGGGAAGCCGTGTTCAGAGAGTCACATTTCCACTCCACGCGACGATAGCCCAACGCAAACGCCTGGCGCAGCAACAGCCAGATGCTTTCGGTGCCGAGTACCGTATTTTTCATGCGCGGTGACCAGGTTACATGACCAATTTCAACCGAACCATGCTCCCGTTCGATCGCCATAAAGCACACCAGTCCCACCGCACGACCGGAACCCTGTTCAATGACAGCATAGGGAACCAGAGAGGCATCCGTGGATTTGCCCTCTACCCAGCAAGCTGTGGCCTCAACGCTCATGGGGCGAGAACTTGCAAGCCAGGTCCAGTCGCGATCGTCTGGCGCCTGCGCGTAAGCATCAAACAGATCGGCGGCATGGCTGTCGGCATCCAGGGGAACCAGTCGACAATATTGCCCTGCAAGTTCTTCCCGCGGCAGTACGGCGGCACCATTCCAGTCAGGCACAATATCGCCGACGGTCTGTCCATAAAGATTAATTTCCGGCACGATTCAACCCCTGTTGCGAAGTAAAAAATAGTTATAACACCGGCCATTTCGCCTTCAAAGCATCGCGGGGGGATTTCTGACAACGAACAGAAAATCAGCGGCCCTTCTATATGCAGCTTGCAAGATGACGCGTCTATACTGATTAAAAATCAACGCTGAAGAGAACACTATGTCCCTACCCGATTTTCATGTTTCTGACCCTTTTACGTTAGGCATTGAACTGGAAATGCAGGTGGTCAATCCTCCGGGCTACGACCTGAGCCAGGACTCTTCCCGACTGATTGACGCCGTAAAGCCGCAGCTCACCGCCGGAGAAGTAAAGCACGATATCACTGAAAGTATGCTGGAGATGGCGACCGGGGTTTGTCGCAATATCGACCAGGCGAGTGCTGAATTATCCGCCATGCAGCAGATAATCTCGCGGGTTGCTGCCGAGCATCACCTCGCCATCTGTGGCGGCGGTACGCATCCATTTCAAAAATGGCAACGTCAGGAAGTCTGCGATGACGAACGCTATCGGCGCAACCTGGAAAATTTTGGCTATCTTATTCAGCAGGCGACGGTATTCGGCCAACATGTGCATATCGGCTGCGCAAACGGCGATGATGCTATTTACCTCCTGCACGGCCTGTCGCGATTTGTTCCCCATTTTATTGCACTCTCTGCCGCCTCACCTTATATGCAGACGTCCGACACGCGGTTTGCCTGTGCGCGGCTGAATATTTTCTCCGGATTTCCCGATAATGGCCCGATGCCGTGGGTGAATAACTGGCAGGAATTCGAGGGGTTATTTCGTCGACTGGCTTACACCAGCATGATTGATAGCATTAAAGATTTACACTGGGATATCCGCCCCAGCCCGCACTTTGGTACCGTAGAGGTTCGCGTCATGGACACTCCGCTAACCCTTGAACACGCAGTCAATATGGCGGGACTTATTCAGGCTACCGCCCACTGGTTGCTCACTAAACGGCCATTCAAGCACCAGGAGCGTGATTACCTGCTGTATAAATTTAACCGTTTTCAGGCCTGCCGCTTTGGCATGGCGGGAATCATCACCGACGTCAATACCGGCGATGGGCACCGCCTGTCAGATGACACGCTACGGCTACTGGAGAATGTCGCCGCTTCTGCGGACAAAGTAGGCGCGACCAGCGCGATTGAATCCTTACGCCTGCAGGTTAAAAATGGTCATGATGAAGCGCAGAGCATGCGTGATTTTGTCGCCGATGGCGGATCTCTGAGTGGTCTGGTGAAAAAACATTGTGAGATTTGGGCCGGGCTGTAAGCGTGGCGTTTGCGTTGCCCACAGAGATCCCGGACAATGGCTTTTTAACTCAAGTTTAACAATACAATGAAACACCCGCTTGAATCACTGATGACCGCCGCAGGGATCCTGCTGCTGGCTTTTTTGTCTTGCCTGCTGCTGCCCGCCCCCTCACTGGGCATTGTGCTGGCGCAAAAACTCGTCGCCACCTTTCATCTAATGGATCTCAACCAATTTTATACTTTGCTGTTTTGTCTGTGGTTTTTACTGCTGGGGGTGATTGAATATTTTGTACTGCGTTTTATCTGGCGGCGCTGGTTCTCGCTGGCGGATTAGACCCGCGAGAACCCTTTGCCGTTAATGCGTTCGGCTATGATTTTCTTTGCGATACGCGCCCGGCGGCTGGCTGAACGTACGGGTGAAAATTCGCGTAAAGGTCTGCTGCGAATCGAATCCGTATTTCAAACAGATGTCATACACTTTCTGGTCGGTATCGCGTAGATCGCGCGCCGCCAGTAGCAGCTTACGCTCGCGGATGTAGCGCCCGAGGCTTTCACCTTTGTACTGCATAAAAAGACGCTGCAGGTGCCATTTGGAATATCCCGCATGGCGTGCAATATCATCAATGCGCAATGGCTGATTCAAATTATCATCAATCCATTCAACAATCGTATCAATGACCTGAGCAGAAATCGTCATCATGCTCTCCCCTGTATTCATTGAGTCGCCTGTTGCCACCAGGCCGTAAACGGTTGGTCCGGTTCGGACAGTATTACCGGTTCACCCAGCATTGGCGTCAGTAGTCGGTAATCCTGACGACGGCTGGCAAGCGCCAGTCGTTTGTAAGGATCATCCCAAGTATGTTTCGCCAGAACGAAACGGCCGGCATGCCCTGGCAACACGGCTTTCGCATGCAGATCGGCCGCAGCCTGCGCCGTCTCTTCTGGCATCATGTGAATAAACTTCCAGTCCTGGTCATATTGACCGTTCTCCATAATCGCCAAATCAACCGAGCCAAACTGCTCACCGATGGCTTTAAAATGCGGTCCATAGCCGGAATCTCCGCTGTAATAAACGTTCTGCTCCGGCGTTTCGAACATGAAGCTCGCCCATAGCGTCTGGTTGCGCTTGATACCGCGCCCCGAAAAATGACGAGCAGGCAGCACATGAACGATCAGTGAATCCGTCACTCTGACGGACTGATTCCAGTCCCGCTCTTCGATTATCTCGCTGCGCATCCCCCAGTAACGCAGATGCGACCCTACGCCGAGCGGCGTAATCACCCGCTTAATTTTCGGCATTAACGCCTTGATAGTGGCGAGATCCAGATGGTCATAGTGATCGTGCGAGATAATGAGCAGATCGATCTCCGGCATCGTCTGCGCAGTCCACGGATAATCCCCGGCAAAGGCTTTGTTCAGGAATGAAAACGGTGCGGCATAATTGCTAAATACCGGATCAATCAGGATACGTTGACCCGCCAGCTGCAAATACCATGAGGAGTGGCCCAGCCAGACCAGAGTATCCTGCTGTGGCGAAAGTCCGGCGAGATCGGTTGCCACCAGCGGTAACGGCTGCGCCGGGCGCGCATTATCACGCTTAGCGACCAGAAATTCCCACCAGGCCGCCAGCATGCCTTTGTTGCCGGTATAGCCCGGTGTCGGCACCTGGTTATGAAACTGTCCATCACGATAGTGAGGTGACTGTTCAACCAAACTCAGTTGTGCCCCTTGCGGAGCCTGACCAAACCCGGCATTGAGTACAAACGGTAAACTTGCAGCTGCGGCAATTAGCATAATAACAACCACACAAACTGTGAGACGCTTCATATCCTGACCTTAAACGCGCCCCTTTCCGCTGGTTTGCGCGACTGACTCTTGATTATGAGTGAGTAAGCACTCATTATAGAAATCGAAAGTTCGCCGTCAAGATGATTTTCAATCTTTGACATTCGCCGTTGCGGTGCTGCAAAGGCCGTGATTCAATCATGTTTTTTACAGACTTAAGGGTAAAGTGTAGTGGCTCGTCCGAAGAGTGAAGACAAAAAACTGGCATTACTGGAAGCTGCAACCACAGCATTTGCACAATCAGGCATTGCGGCATCTACCGCCGTGATAGCCCGCAATGCAGGGGTTGCGGAGGGGACGTTGTTTCGCTATTTCGCGACCAAAGATGATTTGATCAACGAGCTTTACCTCTTTTTGAAGCAAGACCTTTGTCAGTCGATGATGGCAAATTTGGATCGATCGGTGACCGATGCCAAAACCATGACTCACTACATCTGGAACAGCTACATTAGCTGGGGCCTGAACCATACCTGCGGGCATCGCACGATTCGTCAGTTGGCCGTCAGCGAGAAAATCAGTAAAGAAACGGAACAGCAGGCTGACGATATGTTCCCGGAACTGCGCGATCTTTGTCATCGCTCCGTACGACCTGAGTTTATGTCTGACGAGTATCGCGCCTTTGGCGACGCGCTGTTTCTTTCTCTGGCAGAGACCACCATGGAGTTCGCCGCCCGCGACGCGGCTCGCGCAAAAGAATATATTTCGATGGGATTTGAGGCGATGTGGCGCGCACTCACCCGTGAGGAAAAATAATGGACGGCCAGACTTTACATGCCTGTGCAAAGCGCCTTGCGCTCGAACTGCCTTTTACCGAGCACTGCTGGCCATTCGGCCCGGAATACGATGTCTTCAAAGTCAGCGGCAAAATTTTTATGCTGGTCTCAGAGCTTCGCGGACGCCCGCTGGTTAACCTGAAAGCCGATCCGCAAAAGTCACTGTTAAACCAGCAGATCTACCCCAGCATTGAACCCGGCTATCACATGAATAAAAAGCACTGGATATCGGTCTACCCAGGCGACGACATTACCGAGTCATTACTGACGGAGTTGGTAAATGATTCATGGCATCGCGTCGTAGACGGCCTGGCGAAGCGGGATCAAAAACGCCTGCGTCCAGGTTGATTTATCGTTAACTCCGATAAGTGTTTTTGCATTTTCCTGTCTTATCTTTTTCTTGCTAACCCTGTACCCTGCTGAAACAAAACGCACCCGCAGGGTATGAAAAATCACCAGGAGTAGTTATGGATATTGTTTCTGTCGCCTTAAAACGTTACTCCACTAAGGCATTCGATCCGAATAAAAAACTGACCGCTGAGCAGGCCGAAAAATTAAAAACGCTGCTGCAGTTTAGTCCGTCCAGCACCAACTCTCAGCCGTGGCACTTTATCGTTGCCAGCACTGACGAAGGTAAAGCGCGCGTAGCGAAATCCGCAGCCGGCGGCTTTGTATTCAACGAACGTAAAATGCTGGATGCTTCCCACGTCGTGGTGTTCTGCGCCAAAACGGCGATGGACGATGCCTGGCTGGAGCGCGTGGTGGATCAAGAAGAGCGCGATGGCCGTTTCGCCACCCCTGAAGCCAAAGCCGCAAACCACAAAGGGCGCACCTTCTTTGCCGACATGCATCGCAAAGAGCTGAAAGATGACAACCACTGGATGGCAAAACAGGTGTACCTGAACGTCGGTAACTTCCTGCTGGGCGTGGCGGCGATGGGTCTGGATGCGGTGCCGATCGAAGGTTTCGATGCGGCGGTGATGGATGCAGAATTTGGCCTGAAAGAAAAAGGGTTCACCAGCGTAGTTGTGGTCCCGGTGGGTCATCACAGCGTAGAAGATTTCAACGCCGCGCTGCCAAAATCTCGTCTGCCGCTGGAAACAACACTGACGGAAGTTTAATCCCCGCATTTGCATAAGCTCTACACAGCGGTCATCATAGACCGCTGTTTATTAAGGAGACGTTATGCAGGAATTGATATCTCAGGTAGAAGAACTCGGCATTGAAATAAATCACACCACCTCACTGGTAATGATTTTTGGCATTATTTTTATCACCGCCATTATTGTTCACGTTATTTTGCACTGGGTGGTATTACGCGCATTTGAAAAGCGCGCCAACGCCAGCTCCCGCCTGTGGCTACAAATCATCACGCAGAACAAGTTATTTCACCGGCTGGCATTCACCCTGCAGGGTATCATTGTCAATATACAGGCCGCACTCTGGTTACAGAAAGGCAGTGAAGCAGCAGAAATATTAGTAACCTGCGCACAGCTGTGGATCATGATGTACGCCCTGTTGTCCTTGTTTTCCCTGCTGGACGTCATTCTCAATCTGTCGCAAAAATTCCCTGCCGCATCGCAATTGCCGCTAAAAGGCATATTTCAGGGCATCAAGCTCATCAGCGCTATTGTCGTCGGAATATTGATGATTTCCCTGCTGATTGGTCAGTCACCGGCAATATTGATAAGCGGTCTGGGTGCCATGGCCGCCGTGTTAATGCTGGTGTTTAAAGATCCGATCCTCGGGCTGGTGGCCGGAATACAGCTTTCAGCCAACGATATGTTGAAATTGGGTGACTGGCTGGAAATGCCTAAATACGGCGCAGATGGCGCGGTGATTGATATTGGCTTAACCACCGTAAAAGTGCGCAACTGGGATAACACCATCACCACTATCCCAACCTGGTCACTGGTATCGGACTCTTTTAAAAACTGGAGTGGGATGTCGGCTTCCGGTGGGCGACGCATTAAACGCAGCATCAGCATTGATGCCACCAGCATTCATTTTCTTGATGAGGATGAGCGTCAGCGGCTGCATAAAGCGCACCTGCTGAAACCGTATTTGACCACGCGCCATCAGGAAATTGACGAGTGGAATCAGCAGTTAGATGCACCTGAATCAGTATTAAACCACCGTCGGATGACGAATATTGGCACCTTCCGCGCCTATCTGAACGAATATTTGCGTCATCATCCGCGGATTCGCAAAGATATGACGTTAATGGTGCGCCAGCTTGCGCCAGACGATCACGGCTTACCGATCGAAATTTATGCCTTTACTAATACGGTGGTTTGGCTGGAATATGAAAGTATTCAGGCTGATATTTTCGACCATATATTCGCCGTGATCGAAGAATTTGGCTTGCGCATTCATCAGTCACCCACCGGAAATGATATTCGCGCGCTGTCAGGCGCGTTTCAACGATAACGCTCAGGTACTGGCGCGTGAAATATAGCGCCAGTCCATCATCACCCTTTCCGTCTGCGCGTCAGGATTTTCTATTTTATTCAGCAGCAATCCTACCGCTTTGCGGCCTATATCCCGCGAGGGCTGCTCAATGGTCGAAAGCTGTGGGGAAACCATTTCTGCCAGTTCCGTACCGTCGAAGCCCACGACGGCGATATCCTGCGGGATCTGTAATCCGGCATTGAGAATAGCACGCATCGCGCCAGCGGCCAGCGTGTCCGATACGGCAAACACCGCGTCGGGTTTCACCTCTGCGGCAAGCAATGTTTTCATCGCCGCAATTCCTGCGCTGGAACTTAATTCGCTGGCGTATTCTACGGCCTGATACTCAAGCGACAGCGCATGCAGCGCCGCTTTATAGCCACGTTCGCGCAACCGGGCGTATTTATAACTCAGATCATGATTGATTAGCGCAATGCGTCGATAGCCCTTTTCCACCAGGTGAGATATTACCGACTGCGCAGCGTCAACATCGTTAATCCCTACGCAGGAAACCGCGCCTTTATCAGCATATTCCGCACACTGAACCCAGGGAGCGTCGCCAATCAGCGTGGTCAGTTCCGGTAATTTTGAGAATGCATCCATGGTGATAATGCCATCAACGATTTTCCCAGACAGCAACTTTAGCGCCGATTTTGAGCGGGCGGTATCCGAGCCGGAATTACACAGCAAAATGCGATAGCCATTCTTTTCCGCCTCTTCTTCAATGCCTTTAACAACCTCTGCACAAAAAGGGTTGGCAATGTTGGAAACCATCACCAGAATCATCGAGCTGCGTGCCGTACGCAGCTGACGAGCCAGCAGGTTGGGCTGATAATTGCTTTCTTTAATAGCCTGTAGCACGCGCTCGCGATTTTTGGCTTTGACGGTATCACTGTGATTCAGCACACGCGATACCGTCGCCACCGACACACCGGCAAGCTGGGCGATTTTTTGAATAGACATAACGACGACAAGTCCTGCGGTTTAGGCTTTACGTTGAGGCTACCATAAAATCACTGCCCGGCGAACCGGGTGCGTGTTTAGCGCTGCACTGATACCCAGCGCTGCTGCTGATGGCTTTTTATAATCGCATCAATGATATACATCACATCCGCACCATCAGAAAATGACGCAAATCGACGCTCCGCCGTCGCGGGCATTTTGCCTGCCTGCACCGCCTGATAGAACTGCTGCATCATATTCTTGAACGCATCCGGCCAGCCCTCAATATGCCCACCCGGAAAGTGCGCACTGGCAGCAACATCCGCATTCATCAATCCTGGGTCATCCGTCAGGATCTGGTTCGCCTGCTGACGGTGCCCGATCCAAAGCTGTTGCGGCGTTTCCTGATCCCAGTGCAGTGAACTCTGGCTACCGTTAATTTCAAAGCTCAGGTGATTCTTGCGCCCGGCACTCACCTGTGAAACGCTAAAGCAGCCTTTGCTACCATCGTCAAAACGTACCAGCACCGATCCACAATCTTCCGTCGTCACCGCTTTATTCTCAAATTGCAGGTCAGCCGTTTGCTGGCCAAACGTAGCGTTACTGGCGATGCTGGCTTTTCGTACCGGCCAGACGATAGCCAGATCGGCCATCACCTCGACAATACGTTTTCCAGTGACGAATTGCACCGTGTCACACCAGTGGGAACCGATATCCGCTACCGCCCGTGAGTTGCCGCCTTGTTTGGCATCGACCCGCCAGTTGTAGTCAGTTTCCAGCAGCATCCAGTCCTGCAAATAGCTCCCCTGGACAGCAAACAGACGCCCTACGCTACCGCGCCTGACCATGCTGGCAGCCTGTTGTACCATCGCAAACTGACGATAGACAAAGCTCACCCCGTGCACCACTCCTCCCTGCTCCGCCAGCGTTTCCAGTTCACGAGCCTCATCAGGCGTCATACACAGCGGCTTTTCTGAAAACACGTGCAGACCCGCGCGTAAAATCTGCCGATTGATGTCGGCATGCAGATGATTCGGCGTACAGTTATGCACCACCTGCAGTCCGGGATGCGCCAGCATCGCCTCAACGCTGCCGTACGCGTGAGGAATATGAAGAGCATCTGCACGTTCCTGGGCAACCGCCAGCGAGCTATCGCAGAGCGCCACCACGTTCACACCGCCGAGTCGACGCAACGCCTCGATATGTGCAGGCCCAATAAAACCGCTGCCAATAATGCCAACCTGTATCATTTGCGTACCTCATCGCCAGCGGCGAAATCATCAAATGCGCGTGAAGAAACCGGAATAATATGGCGGCGTATAAAATCACTCCCCTCACGCGCCCCGGTTTGCGCGTCTTTCAGGCAACACTCCCATTCCAGTACCGCCCAGCCAGGGAAATCATATTGCGTGAGCTTGCTGAAGATGGTTTTGAAATCGACCTGACCGTCCCCCAGGGAACGGAAACGCCCAGCGCGATCGAGCCACGGCTGATAACCGCCATAGACACCACTGCGGCTACTGGCGTGGTACTCAGCGTCCTTGACGTGAAACGCTTTAATGCGCGAGTGGTAAACATCGATAAACCCAAGGTAATCCATCTGCTGCAATAACAGATGGCTCGGGTCATAGAGAATGTTGCAGCGAGGATGATGATTAACCAGCGCCAGAAAGCGCTCAAACGTTACGCCATCGTGCAGATCTTCACCGGGATGGATTTCAAAGCAAACATCCACCCCATGATGATCAAAGCGATCGAGAATGGGCCTCCAGCGGCGCGCCAGCTCCAGAAAAGCCTCTTCAAAGCGCTGACGGTTATGCGGTGGCCACGGATAAAAGAAGGGCCAGGCGAGCGAACCTGAAAACGTAGCATGCGCCGTCAGCCCCAGCCTTTGCGAAGCCGCAGCGGCCTGGTGGAGGGTTTCGATGGCCCACGCCTGCCTGGCCTGCGGATTAGCGCGTACAGATGGCGGAGCAAATCCGTCAAAAGCGTCATCGTAAGCCGGATGGACGGCAACCAGTTGGCCTTCAAGATGGGTAGATAGTTCGCTAATCACCAGCCCATGCCCGGCCAGCATCCCACGAATATCATCACAATAGGCCTGACTTCTGGCTGCTTGTTCGACATCAAACAAAGACTTGTGATTACACGGGATTTGTAATGCCTTATAGCCCAGCTCCGCCGCCCATTTTGCCACGCCTTCCAGGGTGTTAAATGGGGGGCGATCCCCGATAAATTGCGCCAGAAAAATGCCAGGCCCCTTGATGGTTTTCATAACCCCTCCTGAAAATTACGCCTGCTCTTTGTCGTCATACTTGAAAGAGAAAAGGAAAATCACGGCAATCACTGCGGCAGCCACTGCCGGGATCCACCAGAATGTGGTCCACGCCTGAGGCACCGTTTGCCCCGCCACCAGACGGTTGTAAAGTGCGCCTGAAATTTGCGAACCAAGCAGCATACCGATCCCATAGGTAAACATAACGATCATGCTTTGCGCCTGACCTTTAACTTTCTCCCCGGCGATACGATCGGTGTAAATAAAGCCGACCACGAAGAAGAAGTCGTAGCACACGCCGTGCAGCAGAATGCCGAGATACAGCAGGAATCGGCCCTCTTCGCTGATGCCGAGGGCAAAGAATGCGTAGCGCACAAACCAGGCGCACATCCCGATTAACAACATGTATTTCACGCCCAGACGCCTGAACAGGAACGGGATCACCAGCATGAAGAAAATTTCAGACATCTGACCAAACGACATCGCCGTACTGACATCGCCAACGCCCGCATCAGCCAGAAACGACGCGGTATATGCGTAATAGGTTCCCAACGGTACAGAAATAAGCGTCGCGCAGAGCGAGAAGACAAAAAAGTGACGAACCTTGAGTAAGGCGAAAGCATCCGCACAAAACAGATCGCGCACTTTTACCGGCAGTCCTTTCGCCGGTGCGGGCGTGTTGGGCAACGTCAGGCTGTAGAGCGCCAGAATCACAGAAATAACCGCCGCCAGCGTAAAGATTCCGGTAGTATCCGAGATTCCGGTTACGCCGATAAAAATCCCCGCGACAATCCAGCCAATGGTGCCAAACACCCGCACCACCGGGAAAGTTTTGTCTTTATCCGACAGGCTATGAAAAGCAATGTTGTTGGTAAGCGCCAGCGTTGGCATGTAGCATAATGTGTAGCCAAACAGCAGACCAATCAACAGCGCACCGTTTTGCGCCACCAATGCCTGCGGAACAAACCAGAGGATCGCCGCGCCTGCAAGGTGCATCACCGCCATCACCTTTTGCGAGGCAAAGAAGCGGTCTACCAGCATCCCTAAGACGAACGGCGACAGAATAGAGGCAATGGGCCCGGCTGAAAACGCATCGCCAATCAGCAGCGACATGTTGTGCTGGCTCATCACCAGCCCCAGCGTGACAGACCAACTTCCCCAGATAAAGAACTGTAAGAACATCATTAGCGACAGCCGGGGTACCAGCAGCCGGTACTGTACGCTCTGTTTTCCACTACTTTCGGTTGTTGACACCATTTTTTGCCTCACCTTTAAAAAGTAATCGATTACAAAATAGATTCAATAGAAAAGTAATCGATTACAAAATAAAGATCCTGCCAGCAAAGGCAAAATTGCGAGAGCGGTCACGATAAACATTGAGAGAAGATCCGCTCCCATCCTGACGATGGGAGCGGTAGAAACTTAGCGGGACTTACGACACAGCAGTTTGAAGGCAACGAACAGGAACAGGATCCACACCGGCAGGAGAATAGCTGACAGGCGCATATCGTCCATCGTACACATCAGCACCAGAATCATGCCAAGGAAAGCAATACACAGGTAGTTCCCTGCCGGGTACAGCAGCGCTTTGAACTGCGTCTCACGTCCCTTACGACGCATCGCCGCCCGGAATCGCAGATGGGCCAGGCAGATCATAATCCAGTTCAACAGCAGCGTCGCCACAACCAGCGCCATCAGCAGGCTAAAGGCCTTTTGTGGCAGGACATAGTTGATCAGTACGACCAGAGACGTAATAGCACCGGAGAGGATCAGTGAATTCACCGGTACGCCGCGACGGCTGACGCGGGTTAAGAACTTCGGCGCGTTCCCCTGGACAGAGAGACCAAACAGCATACGGCTGTTAGAGTAGACGCCACTGTTATATACCGACAGCGAAGCCACCAGAATGACAAAGTTCAGCGCTGAAGCCACCACGTTGCTATCAAGATTATGGAAGATCATCACAAACGGGCTGCTGTTGGATTTCACCTCCACCCACGGGTACAGCGCCAGCAGCACCACCAGAGAACCGATGTAAAACAGCAGAATACGGTACACCACCTGGTTTACCGCCTTTGGAATGCTTTTCTGCGGATCCTGCGCTTCTGCGGCAGTAATCCCGATAAGCTCAAGTCCGCCAAAGGAGAACATAATCACCGCCAGCGACAGGATCAACCCGTTCCAGCCGGTGGCAAAAAAGCCGTTGTAACGCCACAGGTTATCAATGCTTGCATGTTCCCCGCCGTGACCGGAAAACAGCATCCACAGGCCAAAACCAATCATGCCGATAATGGCCAGCACTTTAATCAGCGCAAACCAGAATTCCGTTTCGCCATACAGACGTACGTTGACCAGGTTAACCGCGTTGATGATCACGAAGAATGCCGCGGCCCAAATCCAGGTCGGGACATCGGGCAGCCAGTACTGCATGTAGATCCCAGCCGCGGTCAGTTCCGCCATGCCAACCAGCACAAACATCACCCAGTAGTTCCAGCCGGACAGAAACCCCGCGAACGGTCCCCAGTATTTATAGGCAAAATGGGCAAACGATCCGGAAACGGGTTCTTCCACCACCATTTCGCCCAGTTGACGCATAATCAAAAAAGCGATGATCCCGGCAACGCCGTAACCCAGTAACACCGCAGGTCCCGCCATCTGAATAGCCGGGCCAATGCCCAAAAACAGGCCGGTACCAATTGCGCCGCCCAGCGCAATTAATTGAATATGGCGGTTTTGCAACCCCCGCTGAAGCGTCGGCTCATTCGTTGACGCGGCATCAGACACGCTGGTGTCAGATGCAGTTGACGCGTTTTTCACGCCCTTCCCCTGTGTCGTTTTTATTGAAGGGGCTTCTTTTAACATTTCAACCTGGTTGTCGCAAGGCGCAATAAGGACCCGCTGTGCCCGTGGCATTGCGTTTGTTCATAATTACAGTGAATTATTCTGGACGAAAAGGCATCGCAGGCCACAGAATGCGCTTTACTGTTTTTCTAACATTTTCAAACGGGTGAACCCGCTGTGTTTCAGCCACTCGTTTTTGAGCCAGGCCAGGCAACGACTGTCATGAATAAGATCATCAAACGACTGGAAATCGTCAAAAGCGCTATTGAACTGGAAGATGAGGAGATTATTTTCCAGCAGGTAGATCATCTGAAAAATGAGCCTATGTCAGTCTTGCCAGGCGCCATCGTTCAGGCGCTCGAAGCACGGCGCTTTAGTGATGCCCTACGTGAAATCACGGCCTGGCTGCAATCTCAACGGGCAGTTTCAACGTGGCAGGATCCTGCCATTGCCGCCAGTAAACTGGAACTAAAAGCGCTCGAAACACAGCTGCGTGACCTGATCGATAAGCGCAACACGCGCATTCAAATCCTCGATGATTTCAACGATCTGTATCATCTTCGCCTTGGGCCTCTGATGAGCCGGATCCTCGAGTTGCGTAAACAGCTCGCCGCCAGCGCCCAGCGCAAACAGGAAGCGGAGCGAAAACGCCGGGAACAAGACTATCAATCCTGCCAGCACTATATTTCCCAGGCAGTTGATCAACTGGCCAGGCTTAAGCAGCTCTGGATGAACCAGAATTCAGATTCGCGCGAATCGGTGGAAACACGTCAACGAATTCAGCAACAAACGGAGCTTATTACCGCCCTGCTGGCGGAGATTCGTGAGCTGGAAAACGACTTTTCTCGCCAGGACGACAGCGCAGCCCGTCAGGCACAGGAAGAAGCCAGCCATGAATATAATGAATATCAGGAGCAGCAGCAGGATGCGCAACATCGTTTTAGCCGGGACCAACGACTTTCTTCTGAAGAGCGTAATGAGTTAAAACGCCTGTGGCGTCAGGCCAGCCGTCTTTGTCATCCGGACGTGGTGGCGGACGATCTGAAAGAGAAAGCGCATCAGATGATGGTGCAGCTTAACCAGGCGCGCCAGAATGCCGACCTTGCTGCCGTTCGGGCGCTACTGACTCAATTGCAAAGCGGCCTCGAACCGATGATGGCGAGTGACCGATTGAACGATCTGCAGCATTTACGCAGCAAAATACAGCAGCTCAGAGAACAAATTAACGCACTGCTCAAAGAGATTACCGAACTGGAAGCTGAGAACGCCTGGCGCCTTGCCACTTCCGTGACGGATAAAGAGGCTTACTTCTCCGATCAACAACGGGCGCTTACTGAAATCCGCAATACGCTGGAACAACAGGTGCAACAGGTTGAGCAGGAGCTGTTGGCGGGCTAAGCGCTATCAGCGATAGCAAGCAGAAAATATAACATCTTCAAGCGAGATTTGAAGATTAAGCACTAAATGATAAAAATAGCACAAAATGCTTAGTTATTAAGATAGGTCAGAGTTATCACCTTAAATGCTCGAATTTTAGGTCGATAACTGCAAATAAGACAATATTTCTCTCTCCCGCCGCTCTCCCTCTCTCTTTATCCTGGCCTTGATTAAGAATTCTCCTACCTGCCAATAGTCCCATTAAGAAGAATGGTTATCTGTTTGAAATATAAGATTTTTCATATAAATCCCCTCCAGTATAAATAGGAATACCCTGTCTTTATAGAAATGGCTGAAACATTATTCGCGTGATCCATAAGCGAAATCTATCAATCATTTACTCAGAGCTGAAATAAACGATTTATCTTAAATTTTAACAAAGTGTAATATCTACTTTAAGAATAGTTAATGATTCAAATTAATACAGAAAATATCTGTTGAATCTGCAATAAATAAGGATGCGTTCACACCAAAGAACGTCATACGAGATTTAATTAACATTTCATGCGTCGCAAGAAACTCTTTTTTTAGACTAAAAAAAGAGGCGACCGCCTGCACCAAAATTTCAAGGAGATCGTTATGTCTAAGGCTATTTTTTTGGGTGAATCAATTTATCCCTGGCTAGGCATGCGTGAAATCCTACGTGGTTCATCATTATATATTGATATCGCGTACTACTCCTCTCAGACGCTTTCTGCCGTCAACATAATCCCTTATGAAATGGATTGCATCATTATTAATCCTGACAACTCAGATTTTTTAAAATATGCCAGGATTATCCGCAACATGGCTTTACGCCCTGCCACAAAAATTATTGTTTTGGCAGATGAAGCTACTTTTTCTATTTTTCAAACCGTTTGCGGGAGGAACATGCTGTTCCTCGATCAAGACGCCAGCCTTGATCGGTTACTGCATGCCGTGACGTGCATATCACAAAACAAAAAACCAATTAATATCAAAGAAATAAATAACAAAATCACAGCAAACGAATTTAACGTAATGATGATGCTTGCCCGGGGTTGGTCATTGACTCAAATCGCTGGGGCATCACAAAAAAGTGAAAAAACCATCGGGGCGTACAAAAGCAACATTGCCAGAAAACTCGGGAAAAATAACACCCGGCTCAAGTACACCATTTCTCACTATAGCCAGCCGTAACTGACTTATTTAAGGACAATTATCACGGTTATTATTTAAAAGATTTTCTTTCGGCTCACTTTTTAATTCCGCATCGCACGGAAGGGAATCCTATTTCCAAAAATCTATTACCGGGTAGCACATCCGCGTGCCAACCATAGCCAACAACTCAATGTATTAACAATACACATAACAGGAATGTAGACGAGGGTTATATATGAACAAAGTTTACAGCATTATTTGGAACGCGGCGCTCGGTATCTGGGTGGTCGTTTCCGAATTAACCAAAGGAAAGAAAAAAAGCAGCTCACGTAAAACTGTCGCCGTACTGGCGGCCGGCGCATTAAGCGCCGCTTCAATGCAAGCTTCAGCAACTCCGATTATCGATATCGGTGGACATAATATCTTCGCCGACTACCAGACAGGTATTTCTGTTGGGGATTATGAGGGTGTCCACGACTACGGATTTTTATATGAAGATATCACTGCTGGTGAGGCACTCAATATCAGCGGCGCGATCCCAACCATCAGTCCGGGTCAAAGTGGCGTTGTTGAATCAACGACCATCAGAGAGCTACTGCAAACCGGCAAAATCACCCTGCAGGCCACCAGCCCTGCCCAGGGCGTAAAAACGATTACTACTGCCGAGGAACTGGCGGAATACCTGACTTATAACCAATCATCAACGCCTTCGCAGAGCACAGAATTTGAGATTAACGACCCGGCGTTCCCCGGCGAAAAAACAACTATTAAAGTCTTTGATACCAATGCGTTAAGTAACTTTCTTACCGAATCACAGATTGGCGATTCGGCATTAAACACTTACGATCCGACGCAGTCTAAAATCTACAAACAATTTGGCATCGCGCTGGCGACAAACGGCTCCACGGCCAATCTGAATATTGGCGACGACACGCTCAATGTACGCGCCAAAGCCAATACCATCGAATTACTGGCCAAAGACTCCTCCTTACTGGAGGCTCAGGACGCGGGTAGCCAGGTTTACTGGCAATCCGATAACTTTATAAAATTTAACGCCGCCCCGGTTATTCCTGAAAAAACCTTCGCCGGCTCAGCGCAAACCTCCGTGTTTGGCGATGATGTCACGCTCATGACCTACGGCTATGATACGGACGGCAAAGTCGTCGAAACGGGTGAGCGCACATTTAACATCACCAACACGCAGGAGTTGGCCGAATTTAACGACTGGCTGTTGGGCAATAGCAGCGACGCGGCGGAAAACCCGGAAGGCGAAAAAGTCAGCCAAATCCAGCTGTGGCTGGAAGCGAATGAAGTCACTACCGTCACCGCAGCACAAACGAAGTATGCCGAGCTGATTGATGGTCTGATCAATTCCAGCAAGCCCTCAGACGTGCTCAGTTGGGATTACGACGTCTGGACAGACGGCTTATCGCATGCCAATAACGCGACCGCTGACCGCGGTGAGCTGCATGCTATTTACGCCAACGGCGCAGGCACCTCCGGCACCCTGAACAAAGATGCGATTCTTGCCGTTGACGGCAGTATTAATGGCGTCATGAAAGCCGTTGATAGCGGGGTTATCACAAACTTTGGCGAACTGAACGCATTACGAACGTCTACCGGGCAGAGCCTGGCGATTGGCATGCTGGCAAAAGACGCGACGGCAACCAACAACGGGATGATCAACTCCGGGCTGTTTATCGATAAAGACGGCAACCAAAACGTCAACAGCTATGGCGCATTTGGTATGCAAGGTCAAGGCACCAGCCAGATCGCTAACAACGGCATCATCAACCAGGCGATCACCACCGATAACTTTGGTACCGCTTCGGCAGCCGATCCCTGGAGCAAAAACGTCCCCGCTTCTTCGCTGACGCTGGCGATTGGTATGCAATTGTCTGACGATGCACAAGGGGTCAACAACGGCGATATTAACGTCGTAGACGGACGTAAAAGCGGTACATCCTTTGCCAGCGGCACCGCTTATGGCGTAGAAGTCGCCGGGAATGCCACCTTTACCAACGCTCAGAATGCCTCTATTTATCTTGGTCGCGACGCAAGCGATCCGTCTAAAGATGTCACCATGGCAGGCGGTTCCAGCCTGAGCGCCGGTATTATGATCAAGAGCACCAAAGAGGTGATTAACAACGGCCTTATCACGCTGGGAACCGGCGTCCGTAACGCCGCGGGGATTTTGGTCGGAAATGCCACGGGCAACGTCCTCAATACCGGCAATATCGTGATCAATGGCGGTTCTAAAGGGGGCAGCAGTAAAAACTACGGCATCTCCGTACACGACAGCGGCGCAGAAAATAATCAGGAAATCCGTAACGACGGCAAGATTAACGTGAATGGCACCAACAACGTAGGGATCCACGTTAGCGCCAATAACAAAAATGCCGAAGTCACCACCAGCGCTGCAGGCGCTATCGTGGTGGACGGTGAAGGCGGCGTCGGTAACCGTAACTACGCCATCTGGGCGGAAGGTGACGCCAACGGTCAGGCAGTGGTTAACGTCTATTCCAATATTACGCTGGATAAAGCCGGTAACATCGGCGTCCACGTGCGTGATAACGCCATCGCTAACGTTGACAGCTTAAGTAGCCCCTCATTTAACAGCACCGATCAGATTGGTTATTACCTGTATGGTAAGGGCGCGACCGCCAATATTGGTCAGGCGGTGATGAATGACAACGGTCAGGATCGCACCACCATTTTCCGTATCGCCAATGGCGCATTGCTGGCCGGTAATACCACTAACCCGAAAGATCAGTCCACCTCCAACCTGGATTTGACTCTCAGCGGTAACAATTCCGTGGGCGTACTCGCCACCGGCGCAGGCAGTAACGTAGATACCGGTGAAGCAACGTTCACCGTTAAGGGTACTGACTCTGCGGCGCTGGTTATCGAAGGCGGCGCGAAAGGGACCATCAGCGATAAAACCACCATCAATTTAACCGGTGAAAGAACCGTTGCCGGGGTTGTGGATGGTCAGGCGCATCAGTTGAATGGTAATACGCAGGGCAATGCCACGAGCACGACCCTGACCTCAAACGCGAAGATCACCTCTGAAGCCAGCGGCAACAAGGTAATCGCCTATGTGGCGAGGAATCTGGGCAACCTGATCCTCGATACCAAATCGATTATCGATCTGGCCAGCGTCGACAGTATCGGTGTCGATGTTCAAAAAGGCGGTAGCTTAACCAATAACTCCTCCCTCGCCCTGCATGTCAGCAACGGCATCGGCGTACGCGCCTCAGGCTCCAGCGCGCAGATTAATAAGCTGGGCAAAATTCAGGTTGATGATGGCACCGCTGGCGTTCTGTTAACCCAAGGGGCAAGCCTGCTGATTAACGGTATGACTGGCGACAGCATTACCACCGATGGCTCCGCTGACGGTATTCGCCTGGCCGAAGGCGCTGGCGCTCTGGCCGCGCAAAGCGTGATGATCCGCGCTGATGGTACCGGTGCCGGTATTCAAAACGATGCCAACAACACCAATATCACGCTGCGTGATGTCACCATCGACTCCAACGATGGCCCAGGGATCCGCACCAGCGTGGCGCTGACCATGAACGATGGGCTGAACAACATCCTCAACGTCAACGGTAAAGGTACCGGCTTCGCCTTTGAACAACGCAATGGCGACGCGGTGACGGGCAATCTAACCATCGGCAAAGGTTATACCATTGAGGTACTAAACAGCGAAGGCAGCGGTATTCGCGCCAATACGGACGGTCGTATCACCACCAATGCCGACATCAACGTGCATGACAGCGCAGGTGGTTCAGCAATCATCGCGAAAAACGTTAGCACATTGACCAACAGCGGCAAGATTATCTCTGCCAGTACCACCTCACCGGTAATAGACGCCAGCGGCGACAGCAGTAAAGCCATCACCAACACGGGAACCCTGCAGGCCATCAACGACTCGGCCGTGGCAGTTCAGTCTGGTAAAGGCAATGACACCATCGATATCAGCGGCGGTGTGACCAGCGGCGTAATCAACACCGGTGAAGGTACGGATACCTTCAACTGGCGTAGCGGCTCTTATGCTGGCGAAGTGAATTTCGCGGGTACTGGCGGTAACAATAAAGCCAACATCGGCAATGTGACGCTGGATAAAACGCGCCACATCCTTACCGCAGCGGGAACGGGCAACGCCCTCACCTTCACTGATACAAAAGATGCGAAGATTGGTACGCTGGCTAGCGACAACTTGAATACCGGTACCAACATTGGCACCGGCTGGGATTCACTGACCATCAGCGGGTCAAATGCAGATGTACGCATCGTTGAAAACCTGAATCTGGCGAGCGAAACCCTTGCTGTAAACAATGGCGCCACGCTGCGTACCGGCGACCACGTCGAACCAACCAGCACTGCCGCAAGCATTGGCGATTACAATGTCACCACCCAGGGCGCAGACAGCAAGGTTATCTTCGATACTCAGGGGGATACCTCAACAGCACAGATCTATCGCGGCATCATCAGCGGCGACGGGAAATTTGAACGTGCGGCGGGCGGCACCACGGTGTTTACCGCCAACAATAGCTACACCGGCTCTACCACCATTGATCAAACCGGTACGCTGCAGTTAGGTGACGGTGGAAATGAAGGCGAAGTGAGCGCCGTCTCTGACATCATCGACAACGGCGTGTTGGCGATTAATCGCGCCAACACCGTGCTGCTCAACGGTGTGATCTCCGGTATCGGCGCGCTACAGCAAATCGGCGGCGGCATTACCCGTCTGAACGGTAACAATACCTATACCGGTAACACCACCGTTACCAACGGCACGTTGCTGGTGAATGGCGATCAAAGCGCGGCGCGCGGCGTCACCACCGTCAGCGGTACGTCCACACTTGGCGGTAAGGGCATTATCGGCGGTAACGTGCTGATGAACGATGCCACAACCATCAGCGCCGGTGACGGCGGTGCGGGTACGCTATCTGTTAACGGTAATCTGCAGCTTGGCAGCAAAACGACCTCCGCTTTCGAACTGGGGCAGGCCTTTACGCCAGGCGGTGCGCTAAACGATCTGGTGAACGTGGCAGGCGATCTGCAACTGGACGGGACCCTGGATGTTACCACTTCGCAAGGCGGTAACTTCGGACCGGGCGTGTACCGTATCTATAATTACGGCGGTACGCTGGATAACCAGACGCTGGAGCTGGGCGCAATACCGGACAGTCAGGATAAGAGCAATATTTTTGTCCAGACCTCTATCGACAAACAGGTCAACCTGGTGAACGCCAACGGCGTTACCCTGCAATTCTGGGACGGGGCGACGGTAAGTCAGAGCCACGGCGCGTCGGGCATTGAGGGCGACAGCAAAATTGACGGTGGCGATGGCAAATGGATGGCGATCGGCAGTCAGGGTGATAACAACTGGACCACGGCAACGGGCGAAGGTAACGCACCTTGGGCGCAGAAGTCCTTTGCCGTCTTCACCACCAAAGGTGGCACCGTTACCGTGGATAACGCCGCAGGAGAAGTTAACTTCTCCGGGGCACAGTTTGACGCCGATGGCTATGTCGTTAAAGGCGACGCACTTAACGCTTATGCCACCACGGAAAACGCGACCCACGCCGGCCAGACGCCGGGAACCGGTGAACTGCTGCTGCGCGTTGGCGCGGGTGGCGCGGGGCAAAACTATACCGCGACCATTGAGTCCGTCATCCGCGAAGCCAGCACGACTGACAAGCTGACGCTGGTGAAAACCGACCTTGGCCGTCTGATCCTCAGCGGTGATAACGCGTATCGCGGCGGCACACGCATTGATGGCGGTACGTTGCAGATTTCCGCCGACAGCAACCTCGGTCAGAGCGGAACCGACCTGGCTATCAACAATGGCTCCACGCTGCAGATGGGTGCGGACCTGACCAGCAATCGCACCATTGCGCTGGGCGCGAATGATAACGCGGCGGTGTTTGACCTCAATTCACATAACTTCACGCCAACCGGTGAGATTACCGGCGACGGTAAACTGAAAGTCACCAGCAGCTCAAGCGATGCGGGCAGTACCCTGTCGCTCAATCGCGCGAACAGCTATAAAGGCGACACAGAAATTGCCGGTACCGGAAATGCCAACAATGTGACGGTCAACGTCAGCAAAACCGGGGCCTTTGGTAGCAATGAAAGCAGCACCGTGAACGTCAATAACGGGGCAACGCTCAATGTCAGCGGAACAGAGACCAGCCTGAAATCCCTGACCATGAACATCGCCGACAGCCTGTTAACACTGGCGGATAACGTCACCGCCGCGAGCGCAAAACTGAACCTGACGGGCACAGCGAAAGCGCTGTTAACCGATAATGCCACCGCGGGCGAGGCGACGGTTAACGTGTCAAAAGACAGTACGTTGGCGCTGGAAGAAAACGCCAGCGGTGGTTCTGCTAGCGTGAATAACAGCGGACTGATGACCTTTGCGGACCAGGCGTTAGCAGAGAATACCGTCGTTAAAAACCTGGCGGGCGGCAAGGTCGATATCAGCGCAGTCGACAGCGCAACATCTATCGGCTCGTTGTCCGGCGCGGGGAATGTCGAACTGGGCAATAAAGAATTGTCGCTGGGTAATCTGCACCTTGATGACACCATCAGCGGCATTATCAGCGGCAACGACGGCAGCCTGGTGAAAATCGGTGACGGCACGTTAACGCTGACCGGCGATAACACCTGGACCGGCACCACGGACGTCAATGAAGGCGTACTGCTGGTCAACGGTAATCAGTCTGCCGCGACCGGTCAGGTGACGGTGAAATCTGGGGCAACGCTCGGCGGGAACGGTATTATCGGCGGCGCGGTTGATGTACTGGATGACGGCCATATTACCGCGGGTGCGGCCATCAACAGCGTGGGTAAACTGACTACCGGTTCACTGACGCTCAGCGATAACGCACAGCTTGATTACCAGTTTGGTCAAGCCTATACCCCAGGCGGAGCCTTCAATGACCTGATAGATGTGAATGGCGATCTGACGCTCGACGGTAAGCTCAATATCCAGACCTCTCCAGGCGGAAGCTTTGACGTTGGTGTTTACCGAGTCATCAACTACACCGGCACACTAACCAACAATGTGATGGACATTGCCGACGCGCCGGAAGCTGCGGACAGCCTGTACGTACAAACCTCGGTTAAAAACCAGGTTAACCTGGTCAACCATGCCGGGCTGACGCTGCGCTTCTGGGACGGCACCGGCGGTGAGAATGGCGAGCTGAAAAACAACGGCGTCATCAACGGCGGCGACGGTATCTGGCAATCCAGCCAGGGTAATGACAACTGGACAACGGATGAATCAACGCCAGAAGGCGCGCTGAATGCACCGTTTACCGATGCCGCGTTCGCCGTCTTCCAGGGTGAAGCGGGCAATGTAACCGTCGATAACAGCAAAGGCGACGTCATCATCAGTGGCGCACAGTTCGCCACCGATGGTTATCGCGTGGGCGGGGAAGCCATTACCACCGATACGGCTAATACGCTGATTCGCGTCGGCGATGGCACAGTAGACGGCGCTAACTACACCGCGACTATCGACAGCGTGATCCGCGGTACCGGCGGCCTGAATAAAGGCGACCTCGGTACGCTCATCCTCACTGGTGACAACACCTACAGCGGTGGAACCACCATCACCTCAGGTACGCTGCAGGTGGCGGGTGATACCAACCTTGGCGCACCAGAGACGGGAATTACCTTTAATGGTGGTACGCTGAAATATGGTGAAGCGTTTGATACCGCTCGTCAGGTGACTCTGGAATCCGGCGGCGGGACATTCGACACCAACGGACATAACGTTTCTCTGCTGACGGAAGTCGAAGGTAACGGTCAGTTGACCAAAACTGGTAAAGGCTCCCTCACCCTGACGCTGGATAACACCTACACCGGTGGCACCACCATCGAGCAAGGCGTTTTACAGCTGGGTAACGGCGGTGATATCGGCAGCATTCAGGGGGATATCGTTGATAACGGCGTACTCAACGTCAATCGTGGCGATACCCTGGCGCTGACCGGTAATATCAGCGGCGAAGGCCAACTGCATCAAACCGGCAGCGGTGTTACGGAGTTGCATGGTGAAAACAGCTACAGCGGCGCAACGCTGATTGCCAACGGTGTACTGCAGGCGGGTAATACCAACACTCTGAGTAGCGCATCACACCACTACGTTGTAGCTGACACTACCCTCAACACGCAAGGTTACAACCAGACGGTAGCGGGACTGAGCAACGGCGGCGATGTTTCACTCATCGGCCAGCAGACTGGCACAACGTTAACCGTCAAAGGGGATTACACCGGCGAAAAAGGGACTATCAACATGGCGGCCACACAAAATGGCAGCGGCGCAGGCATTGCCGACCGTCTGATTATCGATGGCGGTAAAGCCAGCGGTAGTACGCTATTGGATGTCGATGGTTCTGGTCTCGGCGCACCAACTATTGGTGATGGTATCGAAGTGGTAACCGCGCTCAATGGCGCAACCACTACGGCACAAACGTCACGAGACGCCTTCCATCTTGCCGCCGATCGTATGGCAGCAGGCGCATTTGAGTATCAACTGCATGCGGGTAACGCTCAGGGTCAGGGTGAAAACTGGTATCTGAGAAGCGAATATCGTCCAGAAACTATGCTGTATTCTGGTCTCGCCAGCGTCGTTCGTCAGGGCGACATCAGCCTGTTAGGCAACATGCACCAGCGTATGGGGGACGAGGTTAAACCGGGTATTGATGAAGACAATCGCGCCTGGGCAAGAATGATTGGCTACTCCGGTAAAACCAAACTGGATGATGCGGCTGGAACGCAAACCAGCTCCCACACCATGGGGATTCAGGTTGGCGTCGATATGTATGCCAACGAAAGCTGGAAAGCCGGGATGTATACCAGCATTCTTGATATCGACAGCAACGTGAAAGGCACGAAGACAGGCAGCGACGGCAAAGGCGGCAACATCGACGACAACGCGTTTTATGTCGGCGGCTACGCCACCTGGTTCTCGGGCGACGGGATGTATGTTGATAACGTCCTGCAATACGGTAACCATAAATCCCGCCTGGCGGCGACCGGTAACAACGGCTCGTATACAGTCAGAGGCAACACGCTGACGGCGTCAACAGAAGTGGGTAAATCGTTCCGTTTAGGCGCCAGCGCATGGAGTCTGGAACCTCAGGCTCAGTTGATCTATCAATACAGCGACTTTGATAACGGGCGGCTTGATGGTGTGACCCAAACGAAAGTGAAAATGGATACCGCGGATTCCTTTACCGCCCGTCTGGGCGTGCGTCTGGTCGCTGACTATGACACCAACCATGGCAAATTCCAGCCTTACGGCAGGGTCAACGTCTGGCAGGGTCTGGGTTCAAAAGACAAAACGCACTTTAGCAATGCGGTAGCCACCACCACGCTTGAGTCTTCACAACAGTACTCCAGCACTGAAGTTGCAGCCGGTCTGTCATGGTCTATCGACAGAAACCTGCAGGTTTACGGAGAACTGGGTACGCAATTTAGTAACGGTGGCAGTAAGTCGCAGGTTGAAGCACCGGTTAATGCATCAATTGGCTTTAAGAAATCGTTCTAAGCTGACATAAACTCGCTAGCCCTCTGTTTAACAGGGGGCTTTTTTTTGCCTGTCCCGGATACAAAGCTACCTGATGCGCTTAACGTATCAGGCCTACGGACTTATTTTATAGGCAGGAAAAGCGCGGGAGCAGCCCTCTGGCAACGCGAAACAATCGAGGTTCAGGGGAACAACAGAGAGGGAGAAGATTAAGGATTATACTGCGTCAGGAGTAACGGGATCTCTTCTGCCAACACCGGGGGAGAAATGAAAAAGCCTTGAATTTTGTCACAACCAATCTGCATCAGCCGGTCCAGTTCGGACTGGGTTTCCACCCCTTCAGCAAGAACTTCAATACCAAAATTGTGCGCCAGTGAAATGATACCCTCGACAATCTTTGTTGAGCGGGTATCGGGTTCAATGCCGGCGATAAATTCCTTATCAATTTTTAAGGTATCAAAAGGATATTTCAACAGATAGTTAAGATTGGCGTGGCCAGTTCCAAAATCATCAAGGGCAATTTTGACCCCTATCGCCTTCAGCTCCGTCATATTTTTAGCCGCGACCTGACTGTCGCACAGCGGCGACGTTTCCGTGACCTCTATCTGGCATCGATGGGGCGGGAGACCACATACAGTAAGATTTTTTCTGACGCGTTGGGGTAACAGCGGATCGCAGAACTCAAGCGCGGAAATATTGACGGACAATACAAGGGGCTCTGGCCAACGGGTTGCCACATCCCAGGGAGTGTGGGTAACCATATCTTCAATTGACATGATATTGCCGCTGTCTTCCAGCAAGGTAATAAAAACATCGGGAGAGATCATCCCCATCTGGGGGCTATTCCAACGCATTAATGCTTCAAACCCGCTAATACGCTGATTACGCAAATTAAAAATTGGTTGATAAACCATATAAAGCTGACTGGTATTCAATGCCTTTTCAAGCGCGGTTAACACCTCACTAGAATTAAACATTCCTCTCTCCCTCAACAAATCATAAAAATTAAAAACCAGTCAATATCACTCCCGAATTGTATCTACTATTAGGTGTGTTACATCAGAATAGAATGGCCAGGTTAGGGTAAAAAAGACATACGATGGGTAAATCTGACAATTAATTTATTTAATTCCGAGGTATTGGTCAGTCCCAGCTTGGTGACGACCCTCATTTTATGCGCCTGGATAGTTTTATAATTCAGGCTGACTAACTCTGAAATTTCTCTGGCGGTATATCCGTTTACCAATAAATTCAGAATCTGCTGCTCTCTCTCGGTTAATCTTTTCTGTGAACGATACAGCCGGGGATTCCATTTCCCGGCCGTTAACGACGCCAGTTGACCGAAATCGCGCAGTGAAGATTTCTCCGTCAAAACTATCGTTTTTTCAACATATAATAACTCTACACATAATTTCGCCACCAAACTATCAGCAATAATTACCACGACATTATTATAAAACTTGAAGCGGTTTTTATTCAAAAACTGCACGATAGCTGAACATGGTTGTTCGTTATCAATGATATTAAAAACCATGGTTTGATGCTGGCATAATGATGACTGATGCAACATATCCTCAAACTGGAATGTTTGTATCGGTACATGTTTGCTTGTCAGGTAGGCGAACAAACCGTTGCCCACAAAATTATCACTGCCACACATCAACATCCTGTTCATCGCTCCTTATCAGCATCAAATCTTGTTACTCATTAAAAATTTAATAATAATCTTTTCGACCTCAGCCTCTTCACGACGATTTTTAAAATCGAACTCACATGAGATCTGATGACAGGCATACAATTGATTATCCTCATCAAATTCATTGATCATGACGACATCGATCACTTTCAAATCCAGCTGTAAACTGCCAAACGTATCAAAATCCAGCGCGGCATTTTTAATCACCGCATCTTTATAGAGAAAACGGGAGTTCACATCTTTAACAATTAATGCACAACCGCCCTGCGAGATGTTTTTAATCTTCAGAGAGTAGTTTTCTCCGTTTTTGTAACGACCAAAACAGAAAAAGTCGTAACCCTTCAGGAAGGAAAAACGCTGATTTTGTCGCTGCTGGGCAAAGAAAATCATATCTGGGATGAAGTAGGATAATCCTGCTTGTGCACCTGCTGATAAGGTTTGTTCGAATCTGGCACTAAATTTTACAATCCCACTTTCACTGTGCAGGATAAAGTACTGGACCTTTTCAGGAACAATATCTTCGTGTCCGGAGATGACAAACCGCTCGAAATCAATCTTCTCTAACTGCGTGATAACACTATGGTTTTCACATAAAACTTCCAGTTTCGTTTTCTTGTGCAACTCTTCACGAAGGGTAGCGATGATTTCAAACTTGTTGTCCTTTGCTAATCCAAAGCTCATTCTAAAACCCTTATTTCCATATTTAAGATATGTCTCGCTTGTGGTTACTCACAAAACGCAAGATCAGCATCCACCCCTGGTGCTTAATTACCATAGTGGATTCCATGTCGAACAGTTGGTTAAAAATTAAGTTTTTAACTATCTTTAGCCATTTATTGATACGTAAAAACATTTAATCAAAGTTAATTCTAGCTGAAGCCATGCCTAAAACCACATGAAGTTGTTGGCTAACTATAACAAAAGAGAATAATAAATTTTTTTGAGATGTCATTTTGAGATAACAAATAGCAAGAACTACACAGAAAAAAAATAGAGGGAAATGAATGGGTTTTGATGGAAGGACCACGCAGTATGCGGACTGGCGTGCTATCGCAAGAAGAAGAGAAAATGCTTACGGCACTATATCATTAACCAGGAATATAGCTCCGACTAGTTATTGTGAAAAAGTGAATAATTATAATTCACCTGTAAAATGAATTTACCTTAGGGCAGAAAAAAGGCCAGCATCCTGCTGGCCCGGTAATTACCGAATCGAACTATAGAGGCTTACAGTCTTACAGAGGGTACAACGTTAAAAATTCAATACTTTTGCTTAATAATTGAGCGCGATGAATCTGCGATGATCATCACCGCTCCCGCCAGCATTAATGTGTCTTTCAACACCAGACGCCCGGCTCCAGACAAGTACGGAAAACCGTGGTGCATATCGCCCAGTGGCATCACCCATGCTTCCGGTGTGGTAATTAAAAATGATAACGTCACAATCGGAGTAGCAAATGCCAGTACGCCACCAATTAATCCCAACCAACGGCTAACAGGATTAGCCAGCACCAGCAATGCGATCAGCACTTCGACTACGCCCAAGCCATTGGAGAACGTATAGGTGTTATTCGCCTTCTGCCATTCCCGCTCCTGCGGTTTAAACTCACCTTCGTGGGTTAAATGCTGCTTATATTCTTCTGGATGTTCATAAAAAAATGACATTACCGGACTATTGGCAACAAATGGCGTAATACTATCGGCTTCGTAAGGTACAAATTTCAATAAGCCAATCCAGATAAAAACAATGGCAATACTCAGGCGAATCAATGTTAATCCAATTCTATCGCCCTTGCTGAGTAAACGCAGATACTTTTCCATTCAGACTCTCCTCACTTGTACAAAATTGCGGTTGCGTGAGTGCTGCTATCAATGCGCATTGAGGTGATTTTCCAGGAAGTTGCCTTCTTTTCCTGCGCCAGTCTGGCGATTGCATGTTCAACAACAGAAGGTGCAGCGGCAATTGCCGACACGCTGACGCGGGCTACTTCGACCGGCTGTTGTGCCAGTGCAGAAAATGTCACCGGCGCAGTCAGTAAAGCAGTCAACAATAATGAAGTTTTAAGCATGTTCATTTCTATTTCCATTAACAAGTGATTTCACTCGTAATAGAATAAAACATTGTTGCTTATCTTATTTCCTCCATAACGCCAGAATAACTGTTCATGAGTATTTCTTTGTATATGATAAAAAAAAGCCCCACACAGGTGGGGCAATCATGCAGACTATATTATTATTTTATAAGAGAGAAGAGATCGTTTAGTGATTCGCTCATACTCGGATGAGTAAATATTTGATCGCGCAATGTCGTGTAAGGTAAACCAGCATCCATAACGGTTTTAATGATATTAATCATCTCATGAGAATCCACGCACAGCAGCGATACGCCTAATATCTGTTTCGTTTCGCGATTTACCACCGCTTTAAGTACGCCACGCGTGTCATTCATCACCCGTGCACGCGGGATAGCCGCGACAGGCAGGGTGACAACCTGGACCGCCGCGCCGCTGGCGCGAGCTTGTTCTTCTGTCATCCCCACGCGGGAAAGCGGCGGCGTCATAAAAACAGAATACGGTACGTTTTGGCGATCGCCGGTGTTACGTAATCCCTCGCCTAACAGGTTGTCGCGCACAATACGGAAGTCATCCAGCGAGATATAGGTGAATTGTAACCCCCCCGTCACATCGCCCATGGCCCAGATATTGTCTGCCGAAGTACGCAGATATTTATTCACTACAATGGCACCGCGCGCGTTGACATCCACACCCGCTTTCTGCAACTGCAGATTTTCAGTTGCCGGTTTGCGACCCGATGCCACCAGTAGCGCATCCACAGTCTGGACGCCTTCCGGCATTTGCACCTGCACCGCGCCGTCATGGGACGAAACCGCCTGCACCCTGGCATTGAGGATAATCTCAACCCCTTTGTCGCGTAAAATGTTGGCGATAGCGTCGGCAATATCCCGATCTTCGCGGGCTAAAAACAGTGGGGCGGCTTCATAAATGGTGACCTTACTGCCAAAGTCGGCAAACATTGATGCGAATTCAACACCAATATAACCGCCGCCCAAAATCCCCAAACGTTCCGGACGTTGCGTCAAATTTAACAACCCGGTGCTGTCAAACACGCCCGGTGTAGTCATTAACCCTGCCACGTTTGGCATCGTTGCCTGTGCGCCGGTATTAATAAAGATCTTTTCGCCGCTTAGTTCAATCTCGCCTGTTGGCTGCACGACCCGCACCGTATGGTTATCAATGAATTCAGCACGACCTTCAATCACATCTACATTTTCCAGATCGGCAAGATTATGGAAGTTTTTATCACGCAGAAAGCTGACAACGGAGGCCTTACGCTGCATCGCCGCAGCAAAGTCATGCTGAAGTTCAGCATCGTGTACCAGGGTTTTGGTGGGAATGCAGCCGATATTGATACATGTCCCGCCATACATGGTGTTTGACTGTTCAACAATCGCCACTCGCCAGCCCGTTTTCGCCAGGGTAGCCGCCAGCGTTTTACCCGCTTTGCCAAATCCGATAATAATCGCCTGATACTGATTCATGCTGTCTCTCCGCCATGTCACTGTTCGTTTGTTGAACTGAAGTATAGGTTTAACGATGCATGAGCAATGTATCCATATCGCGCAAATTACTGTCAAATCGTCTAAATCACTACGTTCTCTCTTCCACTCAATCTATCGAGACAATAAACTAACACCATAAATTTATTTAATAAATAATGAGTAACAGCGTTACTTCATCTCGACAAGCATCAACAAGAACTGCTCAGGAGTCTTTATGGATGCACTTAGCCGATTACTTATGCTTAACGACCCGCAGGGCTCGATTGATCAAAACTGCCTGCTGAGCAGGGACTGGCAACTGCCGCACGCGGCGGGTGAGCTGTCCGTTATCCGCTGGCATACGGTAACCCAGGGATTTGCTCAACTGGATATGCCAGACGGAACGTCTTCTACGTTACGCCCTGGAACAATAGTCATTCTGCCTCAAAACTCCGCGCATCGGCTGTGCCAGACAGGGGAAGAACAAACGCATATTGTCTGCGGAAGCCTGCGATTGCAGGCTTCTTCACGCTATTTTTTAACCGCCCTTCCGGAAGTATTAATACTGGCACCAGAAGATGACAGTCCCATTAGCCACTGGCTGAAGGCCATGATTGCGCTGATGCAGCAGGAATACATCAACGATCTGCCTGGCTCCAACATCGTTTGCAGCCAGCAATGCGCTACGCTGTTCGCGTTAGCCGTTCGAGAGTGGCTATCCCAGCCGACCCCCGCTAAAAATGTGCTGAATTTACTGCTGCACCCAAGGCTGGGTGCCGTTGTCTTCATGATGCTGGAGTCACCGGCTTTTCCCTGGACTGTCGAAGAACTGGCAAAGCGTGCCCATATGTCGCGGGCCAGCTTTGCGCAGCTATTTCGTGAAGTCTCAAACGCCACGCCGCTGGCGGTGTTAACCGAGCTACGCCTGCAATTCGCCGCCCAGATGCTGTCACGCGGATCGCAGCCGTTGATCGTTATTGCCGAGTCGGTGGGTTACGCCAGCGAATCATCGTTTCACAAAGTCTTTTTACGGGGATTTGGCTGCACGCCGGGCGAGTACCGCAAACGCGTGAAAGCGCTGGCGGCATAACGCACCGCCTGCTTCGGCAACAAAACCGACGCAGGCGAGCGCTTCAAGGCACTACTTTTGGCTGCGATGCCTGTGCAGCCACATCAGCTTATAAGCTGCCGGAATAATAAACAGCGACAGCAATGGCGCGGTAATCATGCCGCCAATCATCGGCGCGGCAATGCGGCTCATCACTTCTGAGCCCGCCCCTGTCCCCCACAAGATTGGCAACAGGCCCGCGATAATCACCGCCACGGTCATCGCTTTCGGACGCACGCGCAGCACCGCGCCGTGATACAACGCTTCATCCAGCTTATCCGCCGTAAAGGTTTGCGGATTTTCCAGCGCAGGCTCGGCTTCAATAGCATGGCGCAAGTACATCAGCATCACTACGCCAAACTCCGCGGCAACGCCAGCCAGGGCGATAAACCCGGTTCCGGTCGCAACCGACATATGGAACCCCATCCAGTAGAGGAACCAGATCCCCCCTACCAGCGCAAAGGGCACGCTGGTAATAATCAGCAGCGCTTCACCAAAGCGACGGAAAGCCAGATAAAGCAGGACGAAGATAATCATCAGCGTCATCGGCACCATCAGTTTGAGCTTATGGCTGGCGCGTTCAAGCAGCTCGAACTGCCCGGAAAACGCCACGCTGGTCCCCGGCTTTAACTGTACGTTTTCAGCGATCGCTTTTTTCAGATCGTTCACCACCGAAACCATGTCACGGTCGCGGGCGTCGATATAAATCCAGCTGGTGGGTCGTGCATCTTCGGTTTTCAACATCGACGGACCAGAAACCACTGTCACATCTGCAACATCAGCCAGCGTGATTTGCTGCTTCATGGGCGTCAGAATAGGCAGATTACGCAGCGCTTCCGGGCTATCACGATAGCTCTGCGCATAGCGAAGGTTAATCGGATAACGTGCAATCCCTTCCACCGTTTCGCCCACCATCGCGCCTCCGACCGCTGAGGTGACAAACAACTGTACCGCGCCAACGGTCATACCGTAGCGGGCTGCTTTCTCCCGATTAATGTCCACATTAATATAGCGCCCGCCCACCAGCCGCTCAGCCAGAGCCGAAGCGACGCCCGGCACGGTTCTGGCTACCTCTTCGATTTGTTCCGCCGTGGCGTCGATATCAGCCAGAACGTTACCTGACACCTTTATCCCAATCGGGCTTTTGATGCCGGTAGAAAGCATGTCGATACGGTTACGAATAGGCGGAACCCACAGATTCGCCAGCCCTGGCAAGCGCACGGTTTTGTCGAGTTCGGCGATGATTTTGTCCATCGTCATCCCCGGACGCCACTGATCCTGCGGCTTCAGTTGGATCGTTGTTTCGACCATTTCCAGCGGCGCGGAATCCGTTGCGGTTTCCGCCTTACCGGTTTTACCAAACACACGCGCCACTTCCGGAACGGTCATGATCAGCTTGTCGGTTTTTTGCAGCATATCCGCCGCCTGCGCCGCCGAAATTCCCGGCAGGGTTGACGGCATATACAGTAGATCGCCTTCGTTAATCTGCGGCAGGAATTCACCACCGACTTTATTCAGCGGGTAGATAACCGTCAGTATTGAAAGCACCGCCACCAGCAGGGTGGTTTTAGGCCAATGCAGCACCTTCAACAACAGCGGATGATAAATACGGATCAGGAAACGGTTAAGCGGGTTACTGCTTTCCGCCGGTATTTTGCCACGGATCCAGAATCCCATCAGGATCGGAATGACGACAATAGCCAGAAACGCCGCGCCTGCCATGGCATACGTTTTGGTGAACGCCAGCGGGCCGAACAGTCGCCCCTCTTGCCCCTCAAGCGTGAAAATAGGGATAAACGACAGGGTGATAATCAGCAAGCTGATGAACAATGCCGGGCCGACCTCTACCGAGGCATCGGTAATGACCTTCCAGCGCGTTGCGTTATCCAGTTTTTCATCCGGATGCTGATGTCCCCACTCTTCGAGCCGCTTATGGGCGTTTTCAATCATCACGATCGCGGCATCGACCATCGCCCCGACGGCAATGGCAATGCCCCCAAGCGACATGATATTGGCGTTCAGCCCCTGGAAATGCATCACGATAAACGCGATACACAGTCCCAGCGGCAGGGAAATAATCGCTACCAGCGCCGAACGCAGATGCCACAGGAACAGCGCGCACACCAGCGCAACAACGATAAACTCTTCCAGCAGCTTATAGCTCAGGTTATCAATAGCGCGATCGATGAGCTGACTGCGATCGTATGTTGTAACTATCTCAACGCCTTCCGGCAGGCTGCTTTTCAGCGTGTCGAGTTTGGCTTTAACGGCGGAGATCACTTCACGCGCATTTTTACCGGAACGCAGAATTACCACCCCGCCCGCCACTTCGCCTTCACCATTCAGTTCGGCGATCCCACGGCGCATTTCCGGCCCAATTTGCACACGCGCGACATCGCGCAGGTAAACAGGTACACCGTCGGCCCCTGTTTTCAGGACGATATTATTGAAGTCATCGAGCGTTTGTAGATACCCACTGGCACGGACCATATATTCCGCTTCAGCCATCTCTACAGACGAGCCGCCCGCCTCCTGATTCGACGTATCCAGTGCAGATTTCACCTCCGCCAGGCTGATGCCATATTGCGTCAGCTTCATCGGGTCGATAACAACCTGGTACTGTTTAACCACGCCGCCTACCGAGGCCACCTCTGCCACGTTCGGAATCGTTTTTAACTCATACTTTAAAAACCAGTCCTGAAGAGTACGTAACTCTGCCAGATCGTGTTTACCGCTGCGATCGACCAGCGCATATTCAAAGATCCAGCCGACGCCCGTGGCGTCCGGTCCCATCTCCGCGCTGACCCCTGCCGGTAATTTCCCCTGAACCTGGTTGAGATACTCCAGTACGCGCGAGCGCGCCCAGTAAGGATCGGTGCCATCTTCGAAAATGACGTACACATAGGAATCACCAAACTGCGAGAAACCACGCACGGTCTTCGCGCCCGGTACCGACAGCATGGTGGTGGTCAGCGGGTAAGTCACCTGATTTTCAACGATTTGCGGTGCCTGCCCTGGATAGCTGGTTTTGACGATCACCTGAACATCAGAGAGATCGGGCAACGCATCAACCGGGGTATTGATGATGGTCCAGGTTCCCCAGATACTGAGAAACAGCGCCCCCATCATCACCAGAAAACGGTTTGCCACCGAACGGCGGATAATCCATTCAATCATTTATCATGTCCTCAGTGTGAATGGGTCGCCTGGGCTGGCTTTGCGGATGCGTCTTGCGCACCACTGTTCTGCGCGCGCATACGGTCCAGTGCGCCAGAGATATTCGCCTCGGAATCAATCAGGAACAGACCACTGGACACCACTTTTTCACCTTCAGTCAGGCCTGAGCGGATAGCCGTCAGCCCTTGAGATTCATGGAATACCGCAACCTGCTTCGGTACAAATCGACCTTCGTTATCGACGGTGATCACCCGTTGCTCGGTGCCTGTATCAATCAACGCCTTTGAGGGGATCAGCAGCATCGGTTCACTTTGCGTTTTCAGTTGCAGGTAAGCATTCATCCCCGGCTTGAGCGCCTCATCAGGGTTATTGACCTGCAAACGGATCTGCAGCGTACGCGTGGAGGCATCGACACTAGGTAAGATATTCCACTTGCTAATGGTGAAAGGCTTATCCGGCCAGGCGGGCACGGTGATGGTAAATTGCGAGGCGTCTTTGATCAGCCAGGCGATAGATTCCGGGACCGACGCGCTGACCCATACCGGGTCCATCCCCTGAATTTTCGCGACCACATTGTCTTTGGAAATGTTCATGCCGGTACGCAAATCGAATGCGGTAATCACCCCATCAATAGGGGCTTTCAGGGTAAAGCGAGTCTGAATTTTACGCGTCGATTTTAAGCGCTGAATATCCGCTTCCGGCATACCGGCCAGACGTAATCTCTCCAGAATCCCTTCCACCTGTGTCGCGCTGCCGCCGGTCTCCCGCAGTAACAAATATTCGCTCTGCGCCTCAACCCAGTCGGGAATCGTCAGATCGATAAGCGGCGCACCTTGCTTAATTTTGTCGCCCACGGTTAGCGGGTAAACCTTCTCGATAAAGCCTGCGGAGCGGGCCTGGACAATAACAAACTGGTATTCGTTATAGCTAACGTTAGCCGGGAAAGTTTGCGCATAGTGCAGCGGGCCACGGCGCACAGGTTCTGTTTTCAGACCCAAATTTTGGGTCTGAGTGGGATCGATACGCACGCCAGGCGCTGTCGCGCTCGCGGTCTCTTCATCGGCATATTTCGGGATCAGATCCATATCCATAAACGGTGATTTACCCGGCTTATCAAAGCGTGTGTTCGGGTACATGGGGTCATACCAGAACAACACTTTTCTGGCTTCTTTTTGCGAAGCCTGCCCGGTTTCAGCCGTTACGTTTGCTGATGAATAATAAGTATAAATACCGACAGAAATAACCCCACCGGCAATCATGCCAGCGAGAATAAGCGCGGTATTTTTAATATTTAAAGACGCCATAGTGATTTCCATTGCGCGATAGTCTCACCCGCATTTCGAAGAATCCGGGCAAGAATAAAAGAGACCTGCGAGAACGTTATTTACTGATGTGAATATCGCGTAACACAGAGATATTTCCCTGCTGAACAAACGTAAACACAACCTTATCGCCGGGTTTAATATCGTCAGCCTTGGTGTCGGCAACCCGCGTAAAACGCATCGTCATGGCAGGCCAGTTCACCGCGGGAATGGGATCATGCTTGATCGTGATTTTTTTACTTTCTTTATCAATAGCTTCAATCACCCCGGTGGCGCTAATGACGTCTTCCTGTTGGGCCGCTGGCTGCATGTTCATCATCTCGCCATGCTGATGCTCATTGGCCTGAGCGTTAAACATGACCACAGAGAAAAAGCTAAACAACACGGCTTTGGCGGTAGTATTCATACTTGATGCTCCTGAAAAGTTAATATTAAGGATTACTCCACCCAACCGCCGCCTAAGGCAGCAAACAGCTTAATTTCATTAACCTGTTGGGCGTAATTAAGATCGAGCAGCGATTGCTGCGTAGCGAATAAAGAACGTTCGGCGTCCAGTACTTCGATGTAGCTAACCGCACCATTTTGATAAAGCGCTCTGGCGCGTTGTAAGGTGATTTGCAATGACGTCAGGTAGCGCTGCTGACCACTAATTTGATCGGCAATGCTTTGGCGCAACACCAGCGCATCCGCCACCTCTTTAAACGCGTTCTGAATTTTTTGTTCGTAATTAACCACCGACTGCTGTTGGCGAATTTCAGCGAGGTCGAGATTGGACTGATTACGTCCGGCGTTAAAAATGGGAATATCTATTTTGGGGACAAAATTCCACATGCCGCTGGTCGCATTAAATAAGCTGGAGAGATCGCTGCTGCTGCTGGAAACTGAACTGGTCAAGGTAATCGACGGGAAAAACGCTGCCCGTGCGGCGCCGATATTGGCATTCGCCGCCATTAATCCGTGTTCAGCTTCCAAAATATCCGGGCGCTGCAACAGGATTTGCGACGAGAGCGATGGCGGCAGCGTTACTGGTTTGATATCCCCGCTGCTGCGCATCTGGTCGTTGGGTAATTTCCCGTACGTACCCAGCAACAGTTGCAGCGCGTTGTTGGCCTGCGCCAATTCACCTTTACGCTTCGCGATTTCGCTGCGCGTGCTTTCAATCACGCCCCGCGCCTGTTCCAGCGCCAGCACGTTGGTGCTTCCGGTCAGCAACTGCTTCTCAACAAAAGCGTAAGAACGCTGATAGTTTTGCAGCGTTTCTTCAGCAATTTGCAGTTGTGCATAAGCCAGACGCTGATTGAAATAACTTTGCGATACGTTGGAGATTAATGAGATGTGTACCGCCCGACGCGCCTCTTCGCTGGCAAAGAAGTTCTGTCGCTCGGCTTCACTCATATTTTTCAGCCGCCCAAAGAAGTCCAGATCGAAACTAAGACTGAGTCCAGCTTCGAATTCACGATCGGTGCTGCTATCGCCTTTTAATTTGCCGCTGTAAGTACCACTGGAACCTGCCGTGATTTGCGGATAGCGGTCAGCGTCCGTGACGCCATATTGCGCTCTCGCTTCCTGAACTTTTAGCACTGCCATACGTAAATCGCGGTTATTGACCAGCGCCTCGCCAATCAGCGCCTTTACCTGGGAGTCAACGAAGAAGCTCCGCCAGCCCGTGTCCTGATATCCCACCGGTGCAGAAACCAGGGCATTCTGGCTTAAGGAGAATTGCTGCGGCACAGGCAATGTCGGACGCTGATAATCCGGCGCCAATGAACAACCGGCGAGAACGAATACAGCGCTGAGGGTAAGAAGCTTAAATTTGCTCATAGTTCTTCTCGTCCTGACCGGACTGATGGCCCTAAAAAATGTAGGAATTTATAGCGTTGTACTTTAACGAAGTGACTCTGTTTAAGCGGTGACAGGAAAATGACAAAACTGTCATTTTCCCAATAACCGATTGCTATCCGATCCCGCTTCCCTAGAATTGAAAGTCCGCACAACCCGTGTGAGAAGGAGAATGCGATGAAGGTGTTGATAGTCGAAGATGAGAAAAAAACCGGTGAATACCTGACGAAAGGCCTGACGGAAGCGGGTTTTGTCGTGGATTTAGCGGATAACGGCCTGAACGGGTACCACCTGGCGATGACCGGCGATTACGACCTGCTCATACTCGACATCATGCTGCCGGATGTAAACGGCTGGGATATCGTACGGATGCTGCGTTCCGCTAACAAAGGGATGCCCATTCTTCTCCTCACCGCGCTGGGTACCATCGAACATCGGGTTAAAGGTCTGGAATTAGGCGCTGATGATTATCTGGTCAAACCGTTCGCCTTCGCCGAACTGCTGGCTCGGGTCAGAACGCTGCTGCGCCGCGGGGCGGCGGTGATTGTCGAAAGCCAGTTTCAGGTCGCGGATTTAATGGTCGATCTGGTCAGCAGAAAAGTCACCCGCAGCGGGACGCGTGTTACTCTGACCAGCAAAGAGTTTACCCTGCTTGAGTTTTTCCTGCGTCATCAAGGGGAAGTTTTACCCCGCTCGCTGATCGCCTCCCAGGTTTGGGATATGAATTTTGACAGCGATACCAATGCCATCGACGTCGCCGTTAAGCGTCTGCGCGCCAAGATTGATAACGATTTTGAACCGAAACTGATTCAGACCGTACGCGGCGTGGGATATATGCTTGAGGTTCCTGATGCCCAGTAAACGATGGCGGCGCCCTTTTTCGCTGGCGACACGACTGACCTTTTTTATCAGTCTGGCGACAATTGCTTCATTTTTCGCCTTTGCATGGATAATGATCCACTCCGTGAAGGTCCATTTCGCCGAGCAGGACATCAATGATTTACAAGAGATCAGCGCCACGCTGGAGCGGATTATTAACCAACCCAACGAGCCAGAATCACGCCGCCTGGAAACGCTAAAAAACGTGGTTGAGGGCTACTCGAACGTCATTATTTCTCTGGAAGACAGTAAGCAGAAAGCCATTTTTCATTCGCCAAATGCGCCGGATCTCCGGCAATTTATCGCCAGCGCAAGACCGGATAAAAATGCCCATGCCAGCAATGTTTTTATTATATCCGGCCCAACACTGCAAACGTCCAAACATATTCACGGACAAAAAACGTCGTCTAACTGGCGAATGATTCGCCTGCCGGTAGGAAAGCTGACTGATGGAAAAGCGGCATATACGCTGTATCTGGCGTTATCGATCGATTTTCATCTGCACTATATTAACGACCTGAAAAACAAACTGATTATGACGGCATCGCTGATTAGCATGATGATTGTATTTATCGTGCTGTTCGCTGTGTATAAAGGCCATGAACCGATCCGTAATGTCAGTCGGCGCATCCAAAATATCACCTCAAAAGATCTTGATGTGCGCCTCGATCCGCAAGCGGTCCCTATTGAACTGGAACAACTGGTAAGTTCGTTTAATCACATGATCGAACGCATCGAGGATGTATTTAAACGTCAGTCGAACTTCTCGGCGGATATTGCCCATGAGATCCGCACGCCAATAACCAACCTGGTCACACAAACGGAAATTGCGCTCAGCCAAACCCGTAGCCAAAAAGAGCTGGAAGACGTGCTGTATTCCAATCTTGAAGAGTTTGGTCGTATGTCGAAAATGGTAAGCGACATGCTGTTTCTGGCGCAGGCAGACAACAATCAGCTTATCCCGGAAAAGACAGCGCTTAATCTGGCCGATGAGGTTGGTAAAGTGTTCGATTTTTTCGAAGCCTGGGCAGAAGAGCGCGAGGTTGGCTTACGTTTTGAAGGACGCGCATGCTGGGTTTCAGGCGATCCGTTAATGCTACGCCGGGCAATGAGTAATCTGCTTTCAAATGCCATGCGCTACACGCCAAAGGGCGAGTCGGTAACCGTGCGGGTGAAAGAGGCGGATGGCCTGGTCCAGATAGTCGTGGAAAATCCCGGCCCCCCCATTCCCCCACAGCATCTATCGCGGCTATTTGATCGTTTTTATCGGGTTGACCCTTCGCGACAGCGTAAAGGCGAAGGCAGCGGTATTGGCCTGGCGATTGTGAAATCGATTGTTATCGCCCATCAGGGGAAAGTCTCGGTGACATCCGATCAGCTTGCCACCCGTTTTATTCTGACGCTGCCCAAGCATGCGATGTAATTTATGATAATGGCGTTGATACCTTAAACAATTCGAGTTGCAGGAAGGCGGCAAGAGAGGGAATCCCCAGTCAATTACTTAAGTAAATGACTGGGGTGAACGAGCGCAGCCAACGCATATGCAGCTTGAAGTATGACCGGTATATATATCATCACCGATTCTCTGACATAACCGTCATAGTCCTGTCACGCCGCTGACAGCCCTCACCAATTATAATTTCTTCCGTAAACCCAAACAGGAGAAATATGATGAATAAGATATCTTCTTTTTTCGCTATCGCGTTTTTTATTTCAGCTGGCGTTAATGCGGCAGACGCCCCCAAAATGCATCAACAGGCCGCAGCAGCCCATGAAATGATGAATAACAGCAGTGCCCCTGCACATCAACAAATGGCGCAAGAACACGTCGCGCAGACGAATAATTCAACGTCAACGCCATCCCAGGCACGCCCTTTTTCACAAATGAATAAACATGAAAAAGCGATGGTCGTTCACCAGTCAGTGAATAACGGTCATTCATATGCCCATGAGGTTCAGGCCAGGCAGCACAGCGCACAGATCCCCGCGCAAGGGTAACGTTGCTCTGTGTTGAATAAAATGTCCATCAATACGCTATGTATGAATATTGCGGACAAAACGCGCCACGCAGGCCTGTACATTTACAAGCCTGCGTTCCTGCCATTAATGTCAATATTAATATTTCTTTAAACACTTCATTAAAAAGTAAATATAATTAAGCGTTTTATCTTACTTGTATAAAATACGTAATTCACCTACTTATAATGTTGCATATTACAGCCCCCACGCTCTCACCATTAATATAAATTAGGATTCCCCCTGGTATGCGTCATTAATATTTAATGGGAGACTGCCGTCGTCGTAAACATGACATTCGAACAGTTCGTATTCCTATAAATAAACTTAATGATGATAGTGAGCAAAAAATGAAAAAACGTCTGCTGACCCTCTTTGTCCTCGGCCTGACAACGGCCACAACGGCATGCGCAATTACCCCGGCAATGCAGAAAAAGTATGAACATTCAGGTTGTACACAAATGAGTGAACTCAATGGCTGCGATATCAATAAATCCTATCAGTGGAACCGCGATCATGGTTTTATTGAGAACGGCAACAGCCAGCAGAGCCGTCATCATCGTCATGGTGAAGAGCAGCAAAATACCGCTGACCGGGATAACCACGATAATGCCGATATTTACGGCAAATTCAGCGGAAATTACGTAGCCAAATTTGCCAATGGTCAACGCAGCGTTGATATTCACGTCGAGGGTTCCAGCGTGTACGTCAATGGTAATGAAGTGCGTGACGTAAATACCTATCAGGATACGATGACCTTCCGTGTCGGCTATGCCACTTACACCATTAAAACGAATGGTCGCGGTAGCTGGAATGACAGCGATGCCGGGAATGCTGGCAAAATTGTGCGCGAGTAACGGATACCGCCACAATGAAAAAACTGATTTCCACGTTGGTTATTATGGCTAGTCTGTCGGGCTGTGCCGAACATCCTTACCTTTCTGCAACCGCTGCTGGTATTGGGGCCGCAGCAGTTGCCACGGCGATCGCTAATCACAAAAACCGTGAAGCCAACCGTGATAAAGAGCATGAACGCCAGGAGCGCGAGCAAAGGGAGAACCAGCATGCGTGGCGGCATCGTCACCATCACTCCGATGATGACGGCCATTACTATCACCGCTAAGTCAGCACAAAGAGCGCTGCGATCACAGCGCTCTCAACGGTCATGTATTACAGTATGCCGTTTTAATACTGGAGTCAGGCATGGCATTAACCCTCACGGTATTGCTTGAAAACAGGCGCGCTGCGAGCGCAGATAAATCATTACGGGCAAAGCCTGGATTAAGTCTGTTAGTTCAGGATGAAACCACCACCATACTATTTGATACCGGCCCGGACGACAGCTTCATACTTAACGCCGCGCAAATGGGTGTAGACCTGACGCAATTGACCGCCGTGGTTCTTTCGCACGGCCATTACGATCACTGTGGCGGCGTGCCGTGGCTGGCGGATAACAGTCGTATCATTTGCCATCCCCAAATAGCCTGCGAGCGGTACGCCTCAATAACCCTGGCGGGAACGCCAAGAAAAATAAAAAAACTCTCGCGTGATAACGACTACTCTCGACTAATCATGGAATACACCCGTGAACCGTTGGCGATCAGCGATCGATTTTTGTGGTCCGGCGAAATTAGTGTCGCCACTCCACAGGCCTATGGCGTTATTAGCGAGAAAACACCTCAACCGGATTACATCAGCGACGAAGGCGTATTGATCTATAAATATGATCGCGGGTTAGTCATCATTACCGGATGCGGGCATCGGGGAATAGAGAATATCGTACGCCATTGCCAAAACATCACCGGCGTTAACCAAATTTACGCCCTCGTCGGTGGGTTCCATTTACGCACTGCCTCCCCCGCTAAGCTATGGCGAACCCGACAATTTATTAAGCAACAACAGCCAGAAAAACTACTCGGCTGTCATTGCACCGGTTCGTGGGGTCGATTGTGGCTACCGGGAACTGACGCCCCGGCAACGGGAGATGTGATTGTGCTGGCAGAGTAACGGCGATAAGACATTGCCGAAACAGCAATAAAAAACGGGAACCTTACGGCCTACTGCCGATCAGTTAAATCTGTTTTGCTGTTCAGATAAAAAACGCAGGTGGGCAGGTGTGGGCTGGTCCGGCTGAAAATTGCTGACGAGTTTCCGTAAGGCAGGGAGAACCCGCAGGGATGCGGGTTCAGGGCGCGTTTTGCAGGAACGCTACCTCGCGCCCGGCCCGGTAGCCTGGAGGAATAAACGGAGGGGACCGCGGAGCGGCAATTTTCCCGCCGGGAGCCGGGATTGTTAAGGGTACGGCGATAGTACCCTTAACACGTTCACAGGGAGGATCGTTTCAGAGAAGTGACAAACATAAGGTGAACGTAGCAATATACCGGAGGCAATAGATTCATTACCTCCGTATGTGCCACTCTCCGTTATCGCTACGGCCACTCATCCTCGTTAATTGCCAGCATTCGAGCCTTACGGCCCCCGCTTTTCAACCATCATTACAGAGTGACGATTGCTGGCTCATCAAAGACGGTGAGTTTTGGCGCTTCGCCGGTGAATTTCTCTGCGTATACCAGGCTGGTATTCCCCGCGCAGCCATTCGCCAGCCTTGAGGTTGGGATATCCGCCGTCAGCACGTTCGCGCCGCCATTTTTGCAGATACCGTTCTCAATATCTGGCCATGCGCCTTCATGGATACAGATGATTCCCGGTTTGATACCGTCACTGATGTGTGCCCCCACCAGCACCTGTCCACGCGCGTTCCATACGCGTACCAGATCGCCCTCGGCAATACCTCTGGCTTTCGCATCATCCGGGTGAATCGTTACCGGCTCACGATTGGCAATCGCGTACTCTTTGCGCAGCGAAGCGTAGTTCAACTGACTATGCAGACGATGTGCCGGGTGCGCCGTCAGTAGCTGCAGTTGATCTTTATCCGCAGTTCCTTTCCATTCATCGGGTTCAATCCATGACGCATGCGGCGGGCAATCTTTGTATTGATAGCCTTCAATCGTTTTTGAGTAGATTTCTATCTTACCGCTCGGCGTTCCAAGCGCATTCATCACCGGATCGCTGCGGAAATCCGCGTAGCGTACATATTTGTTATTCTTTTCATTCTCACGCATTTCGATCAGTTTGTTTTGCTGCCAAAACGCGTTGAACTGAGGCATGGCGATACGCTGGGCGCGGGCGGCTTTTTGCGCGGCATCATAGAACTGCTTCAGCCACGCCATTTCATCTTTGCCCTCGGTGTAGACCGCCTTACCGCCAGGCTTGAGCATCTCCGCCAGATCGGCAAATACGTCAAAATCACTGCGTGCTTCAAACTGCGGCTCAATGACCTGCTTCATCGGCACCAGATGTTGGTTACTGTAATCACCGGTCATGGTCAGATCGTTGCGCTCAAACGACGTGGTGATCGGCAGGACTATATCGGCATGTTTGGCCGCTGCGGTCCAGTAGCACTCTGAGATGACAACCAGTTCAGGCTTCTGCTAGGCTTTGATTAAACGGTTAGTATCCTGATGATGGGTAAAGTTAGCGCCGCCCGCCCACCAGATCATTTTGATATCCGGGAAGGTTTGCTCTTTACCGTTATGCTGATATTTGCCGCCTGGATTTTCCAGCGCTTCGACAATTCGCGCTACCGGCAGGCTGATCACCGCATCGGAAACCGCCCAGTCGTTACCCGCAGATGACCCACCCTCAATTTGGGCGGAGATGGCTGGCAATACTCCCCCGGTACGCGTTGGGTTACCGCCGTTGGAATAGTGATAAGAGAACCCGAAACCACCGCCTTCGGTACCAATTTGCCCCAGCATCGCCGCCAGAGTCACCAGCATCCAGTGTTTTTGCTCACCGTATTGCTGGCGCTGAATCCCCCAACCCGCCATGAGCATGGTTTTATTGCTGGAGAAAATTTCCGCCAGCTTCTCCAGTTGCTCAGCAGGCACGCCGCACACGCCGGAAGCCCACTCGGCGGTTTTCTCTATTTTGTCGCTCTTGCCGAGCAAATACTCTTCAAACTGCGGATATCCAGTGGTGTATTTTTCCAGGAAGGCTTTGTCATGGAGATTTTTCTTCACCAGCGTATGGGCGATCCCTAACATCATCGCCACATCGGTCCCCATATGTGGCGCAATCCAGGTTGCATTATCACCAAAGAACTCAATGGTTTCGGAACGCATCGGATCGATGGCGATGACGCTTTTCCCTGATTTCTTCAGCAGATTAAAGTATTCAATCCCCTGTTCATCCGTGCTGCTCCAGGCAATCTTGAGGGTATTGAGCGGGTTCATCCCCCACAGCACCACGACCTGACTGTGCTCAAGCACCATCGGCCAGGTGGTTTGCTGCTCATAGACTTCAACCGATCCCACAACGTAAGGCATGATCACCTGCGCGGCACCGGTTGAATAATCTCCGGTATGACCTGCGTAACCACCGGCCATGCTCATATAGCGTTGCAGTAAGGTTTGCGCTTTATGCAGAACGCCGCTGGAGCGCCAGCCATAAGAACCAGCAAATATCGACGCCGGGCCATAGCTGCTACGGATCCGGCTATGCTGCTCATGTATCAGTTTCAGTGCCTGCTCCCAGCTAACCCGCACGAAAGGATCGCTTCCACGTTTACCATCCGCATTACCCGGGTTTTCCAGATAGCTTTTGCGCACCATCGGATATTTTACGCGGATATTGGTATGGACCTGATCCGGCGCGGTTTGCTGTAACGAGTTCGGCACCGTTTTAGGCAACGCGCCTTTTGAGGAAACCACTTTGCCATCTTTTACTTCCACGTATACCGCGCCCCAACGCGCTGCCGTCAGAATCGCTCCGCCATTTTGGCCTTCGGCCCAGGCCGGCATTGGGATCACCGAAGAAATCGCCATTGTCCCGGTTGCCGCGCCGGCCGTCTTAATAAAGTCACGTCTTGTGAGTTTCATGATTTCTCCTGATTTATCGCTTATTTGTTCATGTCTTTAGCGTTGTACTGGAAGTAACGGCTCAGGATATCCAGTTCGTTTTCACTGATATTGGTGCGAGCGCCCATCCCTTTTGCTACTGAAGGCCAGGCGTTGAGCGTGAAATGATTCGCTGGAATTGGCGCATGGCAGCCCGCGCAGTACACATTGTCGAGTTTGCGTGCGTAATCCCACATCGGTTCACGGCTGGCGAGAGCGGAACCGCTCCATTCACCCTGCAGCACGACATCTCGCCACACATTGCCGTAATCATCTTTTTTCCAGTCGGAGAGGATCTTCAGCGATTGCTGACCTTTTTCACTCAGGCTGGCAAGAATCAAACGCTGTCCTGCCGCGTAGTAAATGACCTGTTCATTTCCCTGCATCTGGCTACCGCGAATCTCGACCTGTCGCGTATTGTCCGTTGTTTTCAGAACCTGCATTTTTGTTGCCGGGTAAACGGTTCCCAAATCGCCCAGCGCAGTGTTGCTTACGGCATAAAGCTCTGTTGCCGAAGCAGGGGTGGAGGCGGACTGCGCTTCAAGCCCTTTGAGCGCGCTGTCATCCATTTTTATTTCAGGTGGGAAATGGGCGACGCCTTTGTGGCAATCAATACAGGTTTGCTTTTCCTCGATGCCCATTTTGTGCATTTTCTGGGCCTCTGCGCTTTGTGCGGCAAGATCCATCGCGTCCATGCTGTGACAGCTACGGCAGGTCGCAGAATCGCTCGCTTTTAGCTGTGCCCAAACGGTTTGCGCCATCTCCAGACGGTGTTCTTCAAATTTTTCTGGGGTATCGATTTTTTTGGTTATGAACTGATGATAAACATCTTTTGAGGCTCGCAGTTTAGCCACCAGATAATCCAGGCCGCCCTGGGGGATATGACAATCAGCACACTCTGCACGAATACCTTTCTGATTCTGAAAGTGAACCGAACCGGTATATTCCTCATACGGTGCCTGCATCGTATGACACGACAAACAGAATTCCGTGCTTGAGGTTTTGTGCAACGTCCATTGCCCTGCCAAAACGATAACAGCACCAAGAACAATGCACAGCAGCATCGTCCCGAGGATGGTTTTATTTATTTTTCTCATCTTTTATTCCCACAAGATGAATACCCTTTAATAGGTAGACAATAATTACCCTAACGCGGCTACTTATTGATATTCATCAAACGCAGAGGGAAATGAGAATCAGCATGTGGGTAAGTTTGAAGGCGCTCGCATAATTAATACGAACGAAATTAAATATAAAATACCTTTTTAAATTCAGACAATTAAACCAAATCCAAGGTTTAATTAACCATTAATTATGGAAACGTCAGAATAAAAGTTTGATGAGTGCTGAATGGCATTAAAATTATGCCCTTGGCAATAGTCGCTATATAATAAAATATACAATAAAAAAACATAAAAACGAACCCTTTTCTATTACGAGATAACACGTATTAATGAAGATACCCCTCTTGTGGTTGTGCTCAGATATACATTCACGACAAGACTTGTGACACACAGCTATCATTGACGCACATTTATGCATGCAATCTTGATCTGGTCGCTTATTATACAGATTCGATTTTCGCTACACTCTGGGTAGAGGTAAACAAACAGGAGGTAGTGAATATGTATCGCTCAATTCTGGTGCCCATTGATATCTCTGAAACCGATTTAACCCGCCATGTTGTTCCACAGGTCCTGGCGCATGCCAAAACCGCTAAGGTCCACTTTTTAGCCGTTATTCCTACCGTTCCGTTCTATGCCTCGCTGGGGCTGGCTTACTCAACAGAATTCCCGGACAGAAGCGGTCTGCAGGCCAAGGCCAGCGAAAAACTCGAAGAGATTATTAAGCAGTTCAATATTCCTGCAGGCAGGAGTCAGACTCACGTCGTTTACGGCCCGCCGAAGGATCAGATCCTCAAACTGGCGGAGGCGGTAGACGCTGAGCTTATTGTTATTGCCTCACATAAGCCTGGTTTTAGCACTTATCTGCTGGGTTCAACGGCGGCTGCCGTAGTACGCCATGCAAAATGTCCGGTGCTGGTTGTGCGGTGATAGGGTCAAAATGGGGGCGAATTTGCACTAACGTTTATAAGTTAAGCATTATTGAGCACATGTGATTCTTGCTCAGGGTTCCGTTCACCTCAGCGGTAAATGTAGCAATATACCGGAGGCAACAGATTCATTGCCTCCGGATGTCCCACTCTCAGTTACTCATTACGGCCATTCATTTTCGTTAAAATGACAAGCATTAGAGCGAATGCATTCCCGTTGTTCTGTGGCTTAGGCCATCACTCAGTTCTGAATATCCAGCCTGACCAGTGCCAGCAACAGCTGACTCAGCGCGCCATAGAAACCAAAGTCATCATAGCGGCGGCATTTGGCGGTGAATTCCGGTAACCAGCGTAACAGCCCCGCCAGCGTTTCTCTGCGCAGCGCATCAATACGCTGGCGGCTAAGCCCGGACTCTCCCAGAGAAAAATGCAGATGACTCAGCAGTTCGATAAAAATTGCCAGATGATCGGCTGACTCGCTAAACGTTTCGCTTACCTGCATGCCAGCATCGGCTAACAATCGTTTAATGACCCCGTAATTCGGCCCTCCTTCAAGATGGGCCGACGCATAGGGTAACGCCGCGTGTTTTTCCGTCATCAGAAACAGGCTACAAAAATCAGCCGCCAGTTCGAGGGTTGCGTCCTCACGCACCTGAAGCGCAGCAATTTTCTCCTCCAGCTGAAGGACTTCCGCTTCAAGCGACGGTTCACCTTTTAGCACCGCGAACCACTCAGCCATTTCGCTGGACTGCAAAAGTGCCAGGCTGTCATCGTCACGTTCCCGGGAAAACAACTGCGCCAGCCAGGCGTAAACACAGGCCATCTGTTCTGTTGTCAGGGAAGAGTGTTTTATCATGACGATACCTTCTCCGCCGGAACATATTCGCACTGCGCCACCATTTTTATCGGGCCGCTAAACGCCGTCACGTTATCCACCTTGCCGGTATATTTCTCAATTTCCACCAGCGTAGTATGAGCGCTGGTCGCCTGCGCCAGTTGAGACGTGCCGATATCGATTGTTAATACGTTTGGATTGCCGTATTTACACAGCGCCCCAGTTTCTCCGCCGTTATCAGGGTCGTACCAGGCACCTTCATGAATACGCGCCACGCCTGGCGAGTAGAGATCGGAGACAACCGCCCCGGCCAGTACTTGTCCACGTGCGTTAAACACACGGACAATATCACCGTTGCGAATCCCCCTGACGCTGGCATCCTGCGGGTTGATAAACACCGGCTCTTTACCACTTACCGCATAATGCTTACGCAGCGCTTCAGATTCACAAAGCTGCGAGTGCAGACGGAAATCAGGGTGAACAGATTGCAGATGCAGTGGCCAACGCTGCGACCCGGGTCCACCATGTGAGCGTTCGATTTTCTCAAACCACATCGGATGCCCCTGGCAGTCGTCATACTGCATACCGGCAATGGTTTTCGAGAAAATTTCGATCAATCCGCTCGGCGTGCCCAGCGGCTCAAGATCGGGGTCTTCGCGGAATGCCTGATGACGTACAAACATCTGCGGATGTTCGAATTCAACGTACTCTTGCTGATTCCAGAAAACGTCAAAAGCGGGGAGATGAACGCCGCGCCCTTTCCCCTGCTGGCTTCCTTCCTGCCAGATCCGTTTCAGCCACCCCATCTCATCCAGCCCTTCGGTAAAGGCTTCTTCACGATTAAAGCGGCGGCAGAGATCGCGGAAAATATCGAAATCATTACGTGCTTCAAATTGCGGCTGCACCAACTGTTTCATGGCGATAATGCCGCGGTTGGAGTGGTTGCCATACTGGTCAAGATCGTTACGCTCAAACTGGGTCGTCGCGGGCAATACGATGTCAGCGAATCGACAGGTCGAGGTCCACTGATTATCGATGGCGATAACGGTTTCCAGCTTACGCCAGCCCTCAATAATACGATTGATCTGCTGGTGACGATGGAAAGGGTTGGTCCCGGCAAAAACGCACATCTTCAACGGCGGCAACTTGACGGTTTTGCCGTTCCAGTTAATTTGTTTACCCGGCTCAAGAATCGCATCGATAAAACGCGCGATCGGGATGGTGCTGCTGTACCCCTTATAATCAGTGCTGTCATGCACAGGAGGTACGGTAGTGGAGCCAGAAAAACCGCTCAGGATAATCCCTTTGCGGCTTGGCGTGCCCGCGCCGTTATAGTGCCAGCCAAAGCCGAAGCCACCGCCGGGTAAGCCGATTTGTCCAAGCATTGAGGCCAGCACCACGATCATCCACGCCCACTGTTCCCCGTGCTGCATACGCTGGACGCACCAGCCGGCAATAATCTGCGTTCTTCCGCCCGCCATTTGCCGCGCCAGTTCACGAATCGTATCGGCATCAATCCCGCATATTTTTTCCGCCCACTGGGCATCTTTAGGCTGTCCGTCACTTTCCCCCAGCAGATAAGGCAGAAACTGCTCAAACCCTACGCAGTAGTTATCGAGAAAATGCTTATCGTAGAGCTTCTCGGTATAAAGCGTGTGCGCCAGCGCCAGCTGTAGCGGCACATCGGCCTGCGGATTCACGGCGACGTGTTTAACCTTGTCGCGGCCCAGGTAGTCGTGCGTCGAGGTGATGACCGGATCAACGCTGATAACCGAGATCTCGCCGCGCGCCACTTTTTCTTTCAGTTGTTCGTAGTATTCATAAACATCATGATCCGGGCACCACCAGTTCGCCTGCTGGTTTTTAATCAGGTCGGAACCCCACAGCACAATCGTTTTGCTGTTTTTCAGCACCAGCGGCCAGGAGGTCTGCTGTTCATATACCTCCATTGACCCGACCACGCGCGGCAGAATCACCTGGGCTGCACCAGTGGAATAGTCGCCCCCGGTACTTACGCTGTTGCCGTGCAGCGCAATGGCGCGCGCCAGCATCCCCGAGGCGTTATGGAACATGCCGGTTGATTGCCAACCGCTGGCCGTCAGCAGCGCGCTCGGGCCATAGGTCTTCTGAATTCGCTCCAGCTCCTGATAGAAGAAGTCAAGCGCTTCATCCCACGAAACGCGCACAAAGCGGTTATCTCCACGCTGCGTGGTATCGCTCTGATGGCGTTTACGCAACCAGTCGACACGGACCATTGGATAGCGAATACGCGCCCCGCCATGCACGTGGTCCGGCAGTCCGGCGATCATTTTTGACGGGTACTTATCACGCTCAAACGGTTTGGCTTCAATAAAACGCCCATCAACCACGGTGGCGCGGATTGCCCCCCAGTGAGATCCGGTCAGGATCCCCTCTTTGACGCCAGTTCCCTGCACCTCTGCGGCGTTGGCGCTGCGCGGTGTGAGCAGCGAAGGTCCTAACATACCAGCGACGGTCAAGCCGCCCAACTGCAGTAGAAAACGACGGCGAGATGCCTGAAAGAGATCGTTATTTTTCATTGCTTTCTCCCTTATCGCCATGCGGCTTGTCCGTGGTGTCAGAGGCATTCATCTGCAGATATTTCAGTAAGGTACGTTCTTCACGTTTATCCAGACTGGTAAATCCAATCATGCCGTTCAACGTGCCAATCCAGCCGTTGGCGTCAAAGTGTTCTTTCTCAGGTGCGCCGTGGCACTGGTTACAGGTTCCGTTATAGAGCGAGTCGGCATAAGCCCAGATTGGCTTAATGTCGTTAACCATATCGCCCTTCTGCATCCAGGCGGTGGCCTGCAGCTTGCTCCACTGCGTATTCGTTTCCGCGACGGTCGTTTGCTCCAGGGTTTTCACGTGCTGCTGGATGTCGCCACGAATGGAGGCCACAAAAATGCGTTTACCCGGCAATTGGGCCAGCACGCGCTGACGCCCGTTACTCTCTGTCCAGCCCACAATTTCAATTTGCAGCCAGTCGCCGTCACGCTTTAACACTTTTACTTCAGAAGCAGGCAGCAGTGAGCCCGCAGGTTCTTTATCCCCTTTGGCGGCATAAATAGGTTTGATGTCCAGGGAATAGAGCGTATCGCCATCGTCGTTTGCGTTGGCGCGTAACTGGTCAAACTGCTTGCGGAAACCGCTGCTCATATCGGGAAGCTGATGCGCAATACCTTTATGACAGTCAATACAGGATTGATTGTCCTTGGCCGCAATCTTCATCTGACGCGCAGCTTCAGGGTGCTGTTTCGCGTGATCCATCGCATCATAGTTATGACAGGAACGACAGGTCGCGGAGTTGTTCTCCTTCATTCGCGCCCATTCGCGCTCCGCCAGCTCGGCACGTTTGGCTTCGAATTTCTCAGGAGTATCAATAGAGTGGGCAACAAAGGTCTGGTAAATATCGTTGCTGGCCTCCAGCTTACGTTTCACCATGCCAGGGATATCGGATGGAATGTGGCAATCATGACACTCTGCGCGCACCCCGGAGGCATTCTGAAAATGCGCAGACTGTTTATATTCTTCATAAACCGGCTGCATGCTGTGGCAGCTCACGCAAAATTCGGTTGAACTGGTTAATTTAATGCCAACGTGCGGTAAGACGATCAGCGCGATACCGACCACCATCCCGATGACGACCAGCGCCAACACTGACCAACGTGCGCTCGGTCTGAGCAGCGCCCTCCATAGTTTCCGCATAATAGCCCCTGTAAATATATGGTTTAGTTACAGAGGATCTTATTTCGCAAATGTGAACGGCAACACTGGTCAGGATGAATGGCTTACGGCACAATGTGAACAGATATGAACAGAAAGAGACAACAACCAGGATGTCGCATCACATTGTCATTGTTGAGGATGAACCCGTTACCCAGGCACGATTACAGGCTTATTTTGAACAGGAAGGTTATCACGTCTCGGTCACAGCCAGCGGAGCCGGCCTGCGTGAAATCATGTCACAACACTCTGTCGATCTTATTCTGTTAGATATCAATCTCCCGGATGAAAATGGCTTAATGCTGACCCGCGCCCTGCGTGAACGCTCAACGGTGGGGATCATCCTGGTCACGGGTCGTAGTGACCAAATTGACCGTATCGTTGGCCTGGAAATGGGGGCTGATGATTATGTCACCAAGCCGCTGGAGCTACGTGAACTGGTGGTGAGAGTGAAAAATTTACTCTGGCGTATCGACCTTGCCCGCGAGGCGCGACCGGAGGCTAAAGACAACTGCTATCAGTTTGCCGGGTATTGTCTGAATGTCTCCCGTCATACTCTGGAACTGGGCGACGAGGCAATCAAACTCACCCGCGCCGAGTATGAAATGCTGGTCGCGTTTGTCACCAATCCGGGGGAAATTCTCAGTCGCGAACGTTTACTGCGCATGCTTTCGGCACGACGGGTAGACAATCCGGACTTACGCACCGTGGACGTACTGATCCGCCGTTTACGCCACAAGCTGCGTGCTGATTTACTGGTAACGCAGCACGGGGAAGGTTATTTTTTAGCGGCTGACGTGTACTGATACAGATAAACAGGACGGAATCCGCCGGGTGACAACGAGCACTTTACATGCTGGCTGTCGGCATTTTTCGGGGTGAGCACCAGGATCGGTGGACTGATATTTTCCGGCACCGGTTGTCCTTGTAATACTCTGATAGCCTGCTGAATCGCCAGTTCACCTTGCCAGACCATTTGATCGCTGGCAGCCATAATGATTCTTTCGCGTTTAAGCCCGCGATACACCTGATGCGACAGATAAAAAGAGACGACAGTTAACGGCGCGCCCTGATTGCGCTTCTCCCCCATTGCCGCTTCAGCAGCAATTGCTGTACCGGCCACCACGTCGGCATCCGGGTGACGCTCAAGCATCTCCTGCAACAGATTACGCTGTATTTCAATATCATTATCGCCCAACGCCACATCCACGATGCGCACCTGACTGCCGGCAATCGCCTGACGGAACCCGGCCACCATCTCACGACTGCCCCCGGCGTCATCAGGTCCTGGCAATAATAAGACCTTTAGCGGTTTGCCCGCGCTCCACTTAACCAAATAGCGGCCTGGCTGATAACCCATCTGGAACCACGGAACCCCAACCCGGGCTTTTACCGTTGCGTCATGGATAGCATTCACCACCTCGATAACCGGTAGCGTGCCAACCTGTGCCTGCAAATCCGGAAAAGTCGTCGTGCTGCTGCCCAACAAAATGGCATCCGCGCCCCATTGCTGGCATTGAGCGATTTGTGATTTTTGCGTGTCGAACTGGCGATACCCTCCCGCCTCGAGCACCTTCAGGCTTACGCCGTATTTTTTCGCCGCCTCCAGCATGCCGTAATTCACGGAAAGCCAGTAGGAATCCTTCAGGCTGGGATACAGCGCGCACAGTTTCCAGACTTTGTTTGCAGTAACGTCCGTTAGCGGTTCCGGTACTGCCTGCTGGGTATCCGGCCAGCGCAGCAGTGCAGACCCGGTCGCGTGACCTAAGCCGGGAAAAAGTGTGATAAGCAGGAAAACCAATACGCGCATGATAGCCTCAACATTGATAAGGCTTTATCCTAGTTGCTTTCCTCTTTTGGACTCAACCTTTTTAATCTGTGGCGACCCGACAGTGAATTTATCTCTGACCAAACGACTGTGGATAGGCTTCGGGCTGATGGCGGCACTGACCCTCATTAGTACGCTGGTTGGCTGGTATAACCTGCGTTTTGTCAGCCAGGTTGAGCAGGCCAATACCCAGGCGCTGATCCCGACCATGGACATGGCGCGCCAGCTCAGCGAAGCTAGCGCCTGGGAACTGTTTTCCGCGCAGAATCTGACCACCGCAGATAATGAAAATATGTGGCTGGCTCAGGGGCGTATGTTAACCGCCCAAAGCCTGAAAATAACCGCTTTACTGAAAACCCTGCGCGAGCAGGGCTTTGATACGTCGGCCATTGAACAACAGGAAAAAGAGATCGCCCAGTCGTTAAGCCATCAGGGGGAGTTGGTTGGCGAACGTCTGAAACTGCGCGATCGGCAGCAACAGCTCAGCCAACATATTGTTGAGGCTACCGCCGACGTTGCCGAAATGGCGCGCGGTCAGGCCAGTAATGCCGCCACCTCGGCGGGCGCTACGCAGGCAAGCATTTATGATTTGATTGAGAGCCATCAGGGGCAGGCGGCAGAACACGCTCTCGACAGGCTTATCGATATCGATCTGGAATATTATAACCAGATGAATGAACTGCGCCTGAGCGCGCTACGCGTGCAGCAAATGGTGATGAATCTGGGGAATAACCAGGCGCAGAATAACCTTGCAGCGCTGGAAACCCAGCTTAATGCCGCCGTCAGAGTGCTTCACCGCCGACAAATACGCATTGAAGATCCGGTGGTACGCACTCAGGTTGCCGGCGCTGTAAATTCGATAAGCCGTTATGTCGATCTACTGGCCCTGTATCGTCAGGATAATGACATCACCACCCGCTTACAGATCTTATCGCAGAACAATATCGAGCAATTTACCCGTTTCAGTAGCGAAGTCAGTCAGTTGGTAGACATCATTGGCCAACGCAATCAGACCGGGCTGGCGCATCTCAAACAAGCCAGCCAGCGCGGGCAAACGCTGCTGCTGCTGTTAGGTGCGGTGTCATTGTGCTTGTTAATTCTCATTCTTTGGCGCGTAGTTTACCGCTCGGTCACGCGTCCGTTGGCGCAGCAAACCCAGGCGTTACAGCGTCTGCTTGAAGGTGATATTGACTCCCCATTTCCGGAAACCGCGGGCGTTCGCGAACTGGATACTATCGGGCGGTTGATGGATGCCTTTCGCGGTAGCGTTCACGCCCTTAATAGCCATCGCGAACATCTGGCCGCTCAGGTAAAAGCTCGCACCGCCGAACTGCGTTCTATGGTGTCTGAACACCGTCAGGCGCGGGCAGAAGCCGAAAAAGCCAACCAGGCAAAATCGGCGTTTCTTGCCGCCATGAGCCATGAAATACGCACCCCGCTGTATGGGATCCTCGGCACTGCGCAGTTGCTCTCAGACAATCCCGCTCTGGCGCAGCATCAGGAGAATCTGCGCGCAATCACCGACTCTGGCGAGTCTCTGCTGACCATCCTCAACGATATCCTGGACTATTCCGCCATCGAAGCGGGCGGAAAAAATGTGGCGATCGGCGATGAACCTTTTGAGCCCAGACCCTTGCTGGAAAGTACGCTTCAGCTCATGCATGGTCGCGTTGTGGGTCGCCCGGTCGTGCTGGTTACGGATTTTGCCGACGATGTCCCCGACTCCCTACGCGGCGATCCGCGCCGCATTCGGCAAATCATAACTAACCTATTAAACAACGCGCTGCGCTTTACCGATCGCGGACACATCACCCTGCGTAGCCGATGTAAAGACCAGGACTGGTATATTGAGGTTGAGGACACGGGATGCGGGATTGACCCTGTCCATCAGCGCGATATTTTTCAGCCGTTTGTTCAGGTTAGCGGTAAACGTGGGGGGACCGGGCTTGGACTCACTATCAGTGCCAGCCTTGCGCAGGCGATGCAGGGAGAACTGAGCGTCACCAGTACGCCGGGAGTCGTAAGCTGCTTTCGTCTTCGTCTGCCATTACGGGCTGGCGCGATGCCGGTAGCTAAATCCGTTCCACGTGCCATATCGTTACAGGGTTTACGCTTACTGCTAATCGAGGATAACCCCCTCACGCAGCGCATCAGTACAGAAATGCTCACCCTCAATGGCGCCCAGGTCACCGCTGCCGACAGTGCGGCTGCGGCGCTCACCATACTGCAGCAAGACGCCCAGTATAATGCCGCGCTGGTTGATTTTGATCTTCCGGATATCGACGGCATCACGCTGGCGCAACAGTTAACCCGCGAGTTTCCGACGTTAAAGCTAATAGGCTTTAGCGCACACGTCATCGACGAAACGCTAAGCCAAAGAACCAGCACCCTGTTTCTCGGCGTTATTCAAAAACCGGTTCCCCAGGATGAACTCAGTCGGCTCATTACCCATTATCTGCACGGTAACGCCCCTCTCCCGGTTGCATTAGAAAATGACGACCAACGGTTAGATACCCAGCAATTAGCCGGGGATATCCAGCTAATGGGATGGCAAAAGGTGCACGAATGGTTAGCGCTCTTTAAGCAACACACCCTTCCTGTATTAGATGAGATTGACGCAGCGCGCGCAGCATATGAGTACGAGAAGATAAAACGTCTGGCACATCAGCTAAAAAGCAGCTGCGCCAGCATGAGGATGCGTTCTGCCAGCAGGATGTGCGCAGCGCTTGAACAGCAGCCGCTAGCTGATTTTTCACTCAGAGAGGAAGTACAACTAAGTCTTACAGAAGTGGAAATGTGGTTGGCAAAAGAAAATTTGTCGCGATTAGCAGAAGCTGAACATCAGAAGTGACGTTGAAATGGTACGCCCTGTAGGATTCGAACCTACGACCTACGGCTTAGAAGGCCGTTGCTCTATCCAACTGAGCTAAGGGCGCATTGCGAAGTGATTACTTCATGCAGATGAAACGCGTGAATTATACGGTCAGCGCTTGCTGAGTCAATGCCTTTTGTTTCGGTTGCTGGCGAAGTGTACGAATGTTGATTTTTTCTGCTCGTTCAAAGGTATCCAGGAAATCACCTGGTAACAACTCAGCCCGCAAAACGTCAGATTTAGGGATACATGTATTTAGAATATTTATGATTTTGCTTAACATTCCTTTATCCCCTCTCCAGTGGTCAGGAACTCTTTAATGTTAAGTATCGCCATCAAGGAAGAAAACAGTCACTTCGAACATGGACTGAAAATCATCATCTCCCATCTGGCAAATCAGTGGCATCAGGAGATTAGCTTTTTACCTGTCGAAGATATCGATCGCGCTGAAATCGCGTTTATCTCACTGGATGAAGATTGGCTCAGCGCCGATTGTTACATGGTTCCTGTCCACACCAGGCGCCAACACCGGGTGGTCATCTGTAGCAAAAACGACAAAGATAAGCTAATGTTCCGCCCCTGCCTGTACATGTTGCCACTGATTTATCGGGAAGATGACGTCGACGAGATAACCAAAAAACTGGTCCTCATCCTGCAAAAACGCGCACTGCGCACTAGCGTGCCCGCGACTATCTGCCATTACTGCACCACCCGCAACTTTTCTATCGAAGAACGCCAGTTCTTAATGTTTCTCGCCAGCGGGTATACGTTAGCCGAAACGGCTCATCTGCTCTCAGTCAGTGATATCCAGGCCAAAGCGACCCGCCGCAGCATTATGAAAAAACTGCATGTGAAAAACGATCAGCAATTCTTAAGATACATCCGCGCACATCTGAACTTTCTGCAAAATTAGACGGGGTGTCTCTGCCTAATTTTTATTGAGAAATATCTCATCATCGATTAAGCATCGGCTCCTACTGTACCTGGCTTCAGGCTGCGAGAATAATCCGGCCATACTATTTCCGGGGTAACAGAAAGACACACCCGGTAATATTTTATCTAATCTCAGAGAGAGGTTGAACTGGATAAAACGATCTTTTGGGCATTGAGTAAGACATCAGAAAACTTCCGGCAGATTATTCTGATGGAGTACGCAATTGCCAGTCTGATGATTGTTGAAGCACTGAAACCCAACGGCACAAGTCAACTCACATTTGCGCTGACAAAAGTTTGGTTCAGGGATGCCTGTAGTCAGCAATTTATCCAGACCTGCCGCAACAGAAATGGAATGGAAAAGGATGCACAGTGCAAAACGCCGGGACCGCTATCGCCGTATACGAAACGCTAACTGTAGCTGGCAATTTCCCCACTGTACCTCACAGGTATTTGACCGGATCGAGTATCTGGCGCAAAAACTCGAATACACCTTACCGGACGGCACTATATCTCAGGCGATAATTACGACAGACTACTATCTGGCCTATGCGCTGAGTCGACATTTATTCTCAGGTACTCGCGCGGCGATCTTCCAGAGCGTTGAATCGACTTTGCTCAGCCTGCAAGAGCCGGTAATTAGCCAGTTAGTGATTGACATTGAAAGCTTAACAACCCCTTATTTCGATATACTTGAAAGCCTGCGCCAGCTAATTAAGAAGCATAATGACATCCAAATCTTCATAATGCTTTCCAGTCGCGATGAAGACCTCACTACATTTATTTCACTGTCCGGTCCATTTTATATCTTGCCACGCAATTTGCGCCTCCCCGAGATGCGCCATGCCTTATTATCTCCGGTTCTTAACTATATTCATTCCAGGCGTATAAATCAGCTCGACTGGGAGCTGATTACCTTACTATTACAGGGTAACTCCTTAAAAAAGATTGCATTGTTACAGGCACAACCCTACCACCGTATCATTTATCGCCTGAATCAGTTGATTACGCGCCTTGGATTACCCAGCAGGCAGCGCTTTTTGCATCTGATCCACCGCCTCAACGTTACCTCTACCCATTTAATTTAACACCATAACTCATTGTGCTATAAGATTTTTTAGGAAATTACTTATTTTTAAATAAGAAAACAGATCTAATTTTTACAAATATTTAATATTTACAACTATTCCTGGTATTATGCCTGGAGCCACTCCCACACTTAACCTTACTGATCCTGTGCATTTCAATAAAAAATAGTCCTATTGCAGCCTTAACAAAACCTAAACAATTGGTTTATTGTGTCGTTTTTACTGTTTAAAAAAAATTTTCAATCTGCCATAATTCGAACCACAGATAAATAATACCAATAGTCATTAACACATCTGGATCTTTCAGAATATCCTAACTGACATTAACAACCAGGATGTTGTAAGTCTTTTCCGAATGAGCAGAGCAGGTATAATCCCCACAGTTTCCTGATTAATTGTTAGTTTTCCCGGTGTGAAATGGATTTTCCACAAATTCATTGTTCTGCAGAAGAACAACCGAATAAACAAGGATGAAATAATATTTATTCGGCTCTCCCTCAGAACAATTCTTGGCTATTTGACAATATTATAACGCCTGATGTTTTATCAAATTCGCAAGATACGCAAACAGTTTGAGGCATACAACAATGAAACCAGCATCCGTTATCATTATGGACGAACACCCTATTGTCAGAATGTCGATAGAAGTACTACTCGAGAAAAACAGTAATATTCAGGTAGTGTTGAAAACCGATGACAGCCGTACGGCAATAGAACATCTGCGCACGTACCCTGTCGATCTTGTCATCCTGGATATTGAACTGCCTGGTTCTGATGGGTTTACATTACTCAAAAGAATAAAGTCATTGCAGGAGAAAACTCGGGTACTGTTTCTGTCCTCAAAATCCGAGTCATTTTATGCCGGTCGTGCTATCCGGGCCGGTGCAAATGGGTTTGTCAGTAAACGAAAGGATCTCAATGATATCTACAATGCGGTAAAAATGATTTTATCGGGATATTCCTTTTTTCCTTCGGATACCCTTAATTTCATTAACAATATAAATGCACAAAAAGGCGTCTTACATGACATGCCGCTCTCTAACCGTGAAGTTACCGTTTTGCGTTATCTGGCAAACGGGCTATCCAATAAGGAAATTGCTGAGCAGTTGTTACTCAGCAATAAAACGATTAGCGCTCACAAGGCTAATATCTACTCCAAGCTCGGGTTGCACACCATCGTTGAGCTGATCGATTACGCAAAAATGCATGAATTAATGTAATAACACTCCCGGCGAGATTTCGTTCGGGAGTGTTTTGTTAGCGCATTGATTAGTTATAGTTAATCATGAACGTGGCATCAGCCCTGGCAATGCCAGGCTGAACCCCAGCAGCTAACGCGATATAGTTTGCGAAAAAGGTCAGCGTGGCGTTGCCGTTCTCATCAATCCCCACCGTCTGACTGGCCTGCTCGAGCGGCAATCGCGTACGGTCGCTGTCGTGCAGTTCGATCGCCACCTTTTGCGCCATCACCGCGTCATCAAGCGCCAGCAACGTCGTGCCCGGGGCCGGAGTTCCGGAAAACGTTATCGAAGCGGAACCCGGCGGGCAGCCTTCTAGCTTCAGCGTAAACGCGACCGGTTGAGTAGTATCTCCGCTGGTCTGAAGCTGCTTGGTCGGCCAGGTGCCTAGCTCCACGGACTTATTGCTGTCGCTGGCAATTACCGCGCAGGTAAAGTCCACCACGTTTCCGCGCAGTTCAATATTGATTTCCCCCAGCGACGAAGCGGCATGGCACAACGAGCTGAATGTCAGCAGGCACACCATTGCCAGAAGTGTCCCTGCGGCTGGCGTTTGCTTGTTAGTCATAATCCACTCGCAGATAGCCACGGGCTGTAAAAGGTCCTTCGGTAGGCTTATTGCCCGTTACGCTAACCGGCCATGTTCGAATACCCACGCTCGCCGCGGCGTTATCATCCAGTTGAAACGGGATAGTGCTGGACAGATTATTGGGCGTCAGCGGTTTACCGCTGCTGTCGGCGACAATAAAACCTAAATCGGGATTGTCAGATACCATCATTTGCCCGGTGGCTTTCTCGGCCTCTACACGCATGGTTAAGTAGGCCTGTGCAGCGACGTTGGTGCATTTTATCGCTACCGTTTTGGTCTGCGGATTGATGCCTTCAGGCCGGTTTCCCGCTCCTGCCTTGCTAAACAGCGATGCGCCAATATCACCAAAATCAAACTCGACAATCTGCCCGGCGTTTACTTCGCAGTTTTGTGGAACCTCCACCTTGCCGCTGTAGCTGATGGTATAAACCGGCACGCTTAGCGCATCTCCGGTACTGGTCGTGACATAGACGCTGAACATCGTCTGCCGCGGAATCGGCACCATGTTAATAAACGGGCGGATTACTTTGAGCTTAAACACCAGCTTTGAATCCATCACGCCAAAAGGCTGCTGCTTAGGTACGTTTGGGTGAGTCCCCATGCGAATGTAATTACGCGGGGGATAAAATAACCCGGCATAACTATCGGTTATGCTCATGGCCCCCAGCAGGTAGTCATTGAGCTTCAGATACTGGAAGCCGCCTTCGGTACTTTGAACCGGAAGTTCAGTGACATAGCTTCGATAGGTGTAATTTACCGTTGTCCCGGCCGGACAGGTGGCATTCACGCCAACCCAGCCAGATTTTTCCGGTAACGTCACCACCTGTCCCGGCTGGTTGTTACTACTGTTGAAGACATTCGACAGATCGTAAAAAACATCCGTTGGCGTGCCATTCGAGTTTTGGCAGACCGTCGCCCAGGACGAATGGGCCATCAGCAGTAAAGCGCTTCCCAGTAACAAACCCGTTTGTCGTTTCATCGTATTATTCCTGTCGTGCTGACGGAGATTCGCACGTCACGTTCGTGAGCGTTACCGCTTGTTTCAGGCTCTCCTCTGGCAAGGCATAGCGCGCCACGCAGCGCGCGTTTGCGCCTTCCCCCCATTGGATCAACAACTCGCCTTTTAGCGGCAGGCCGCTCAGGTAGATTTGCCCGTCTTCACCCACCATGCTGGTCACGCCGCTGGTGTTTTCACGCACGACGGAGCCAAACGGCACTGGTTTACCGGCATGTTTGGCGGTAATCAGCGCCCGCACACCGATTCGTGTATCAAACGCCGCCCGCACCAGCGCCCCTTGCGTTGGCACTACGCTACTGACGTTATTCTCCACATCGGTATTGTTGTTCATGGAATTGGTGTCTAACGCGACGCGGTTATAGCGATAGACGGTGGCATATGGCATCACCGCGTATCCGCGCCAGTCGGTTTGAACGCCGGTCTGGTTCTCTATCCGTACACCCTGCGCACCCGGCGCTTTAATCAGCACGTTGGTATCGCCCAGAGGCTGACTGAGCGTAATGCCGTCCGCATGCCCCACTACGCCGCCGGAGAGCTGCCAGTTGTAGTCATGCTGGTCACGGTCGTAGTTGTAACCCACGCCCAGCGTACCGTAGGCCGCCTGCCAGTTGGCGCTGGCATTTCCGCTATAGCCATTGGTGCTGCTGTGCCCCTGATTCACGCTGTAGCTCAGATTGCGCCCATCCAGCAACGTACCGCCGATCCCGCTCTGCCAGCTGTTCTGTCCGTTGCTATTACGGTTGGCATTAAAGGTGGCGTAGGTGCGATCGAGGGCGTTATCACGCGAGTAACGCCGTCCGCTCAGCAGGCTGAACGGTACAGACATATTGAACGCCAGAATACGATCGGTGTCGGAGATGCCAACCGATTCATTCCACGACCAGGAGAGTGAATAGCTAATCCCCTGCCAGCCGCTGGCATAGCCCAGTTGATACCAGGTATTGGTGTCTGAAGTATTCCAGTACGTCTGCTGACTACCCGAGATATACAGCGATCCGTAATCCCCCAGATTCTGCGAAATGTTGATCTGGAAACGGCCCTTTTTGCTGTAGCTCAGGTTGTGGTAACTCGTCACATTGGGCACGTCGTGGCGATTGCCCTCACTGTCGTATTCGTACTCATAGCCTTCCATACTGCGATACGCCACATCGTCGAGGGTATAGAATCCACGCGTTGAGTAGCGATACCCCAACAGCTGGAAGTTAGTGCCAAAATTGTTCAGCGATTTCGCATACAAGAAACGTAGAGACTGCCCCTGGTGCGTACTGTCATCCGCCAGTTGGCTGCGCGCATGGGTGAGATCGACAGAAACCGCCCCCCAGTCCCCCAGGTTTCGACCGGTGCCTAAAACCACCGCGGTGTAACGTGAGGCCAACTGCGTACCACCGTATGCGGTATAGCCCTCTGGTAACCCGGCAATTAATGTTCCCTGAAAAAAGAACGGTGAAGATTGCTGGCTATTGCCGCTGCGAAAATCCCCGGCGACAACGTCATATTTGAAACGCCCTTCTCGTTGTAATAAGGGAACGGTGGAGTACGGCACCGTATAGCGTTGCTGGCTGCCGTCCTTCTCATCCACCGTGACCTCAAGATCACCGCTGGATGACGTTGGGTTGAGATCGGTTATCGAGAAAGCGCCGGGTGAAACATAGCTTTGATAAATTACATAGCCATTCTGACGAATGGTCAGTTTCGCTGCGGTACGCGCAATGCCGCGCACGGTAGGCGCGTAGCCCTGTAAGCTGTCGGGATACATACTGTCTGAGGAATAGAGCCGCGCACCGCGAAACCCGACGCTGTCAAAAACGTCGTTGCCAGTGTTGCTGTCGCCCATCACCAGTTCGCCCTTCAGCGGGATAATTGCGCGCTGAAGCCATGTACCGATGTTTTTCCAGCTTTGTGAGTGGTATCCGTCGCCCTTGGAGTAGCTCCACGCACCGTTGTTTCTCAGCCGCCAGGGGCCATAGTTCAGACCACTGAGCATACTGAGGAAATAACTGTCAGTATCACTGCCGCGGCTGCCGGTAAAGCTGTAGTTAACCAGTGCGGCTGGGATCCCTTCATCCCACTCTTCCGGTGGAATATAGCCGCGCGCGCTGTTTAACATTGACGCCTGTGGCAGGCTGACGTTTAAGCGCAGGGTAGAAAAATCAAACGCAATCTCGCTGCCGGGAATCGCCTCAGGTAGATTGATACAGGTATCGTTCGGATCCTTACTGAGTGCCGGAAACGCGGCGATATTGACGCCAAGGCGCTTCACCCAGTCGAGTCCAAAGCACGGCATCAGCCCACCGGACTTCTCCCCGGCTTTTGCCGCACTGGTAGTAAAACGAATATCCTGAGTGGCAACAAACTCATCGTTGCGCCAGATATCCACGCGATAAACGCCTTCAGGCTGGTGATTGCCTTTTTCAAAACGTGATAAATCCGCCACGGTTGCCGTATCCGCAGATAAAAAGGCCGGATTAAAATAGCTTTCCCCATAGCTTAGAGAGGGAAAGAGCGCCGCCAGCGTGGACAACGCCACCCCCGCCAGCGGTGGCGTAACCCCCGGTAACAGGCCAGGAAAATACGTTGTCTTATTCATCGTTATCTCAACGCACACTAACCGTTTTGGCCGGGGTCACAGCGCCATAATCGTTGACCGTCTGGAACGTGACGTTGCCCTGAACGCCCGTGGGTAGCAGGACCTGCGCATCGCTTTTCGGCGCAACCATCACGTTATCGACCTTCGTTTTCCCCACATTGAGATTGACCAACGTGACGTAGTACGCTGACGGATTGTTGATTTTCAGGTGGTTGCCGGAGCGGGAAAAGGTCAGCATTCCTGGTGCATCTTCCGGGATTTGCGGCAGATTATTCGGACGAACGAAAAGTTTGATGCGTGACAGAATTGCCAGTTGCAGAACGTTTTTGCCCTCAAGGCTGTTTTTATTGACTGACGGAATGGCTTTGACGTTCATCCAGAACAGCGACTCACGGTCTTTGGGCAGCGGTTCACCGGCATAGATGATACGCAGCGTGTTTTCGCTTTTGGGTTCACTAACAAACAGCGGAGGCGTAACCACAAACGATTTTTCTTTAGCGCCGGCGCTATTCTCAATCCATGAATTTACCAGGTAACGTTCTTTGGTATCGCTATTGCTAATAGACAGGGACGTTTGTTTAGCATCGGCCGGATAAATAACGCGAGTGGCGCCTAATGCAATGCCTCCGGCAGCCTGAACACTGGCAGCAGAAAATAAGGCCAGTAAAAGGATAAAACCTGATTTTAGATAATTAAACATAGCTAAAAATACCTTTGATGCGATTATCGTTGGGAAATAAATCAGGGATAAACCAACGTAAACCACACGTCTGAGCGAAGCGTTCCCGGCGTTATATTTTCCGAGACAGCCCGATAGCGGGCAGTGAAATGAAACGTCATCTCTTGCGTTATAATCGGCGCATAATGAAGCGGCAGGGCATTCGGTATAATTTGCCGTTGGCGCTCGTCAAATAACGCCAGACCAATCCCCGAAGCCGCAGACGCATCGCCGCTGGCAAGAAAAACCTGCGGATCTTCCGCTGGCGTCACGCCCGCAAACGCAATCCCAACATGGTCATAAACATCGGAGCTGCACGACGTTAAGCGCAGTGAAAACGGTACGTTGGTAGAGGCGAAGCTTCCCGTCCCAGAGAAAGCATTGGTGCGATACTGCCCCATTTGCACCCGCATATCCTGACTGTCAGTGGCGACCGTACAGGCGCCGTTGACGAGCTGCCCCCGTAAGTGAACTCGGCCACTTTCCAGTATTACCGTATGTGAAAGCACAGGCATTACGCACAGCATTCCCGCCAGCGCCACGCCTTTCCCTATCATCTGCCGCATCCTTCATCATCCCCGGATATTGCCTCATCCATTGAGGCGAACGTCATCCTTGCGCAAATCAAAACGGCTTATTCGTACTTCATGATGAATGTCGCGTCGGCATTTGCCTGACCCGGCGTTGCGCTTGCGGCAGTGGCTTTGTAACGTGCAGAGAAACGCAGGGTGTTGGTCCCTTCTACCAGCGCCTGAGCGGTAGAGAAGGTTGCGCCATCCGGCTTCAGCGCGGTGGACGTATTGTCCAGAATTTCAATCCCAACACCGCCTGCAGTGGTACCGTTGTCTGCAGAAGTGACGGCCAGCAGGTTGTTATTGGTAATATCGGACTGGCCAGAGAAAGCAACGGCTGCGGTTGCGGCAACGTTCGGGTCACAGTCGTTCAGCACGATAGAGAACGGAATTTGTGCTGTAGTGTCACCCACTGCGGCAAAACTGGCAGTACGATACTGGCCTAACGTCACAACCTGATCGGATGACTGAGTACTGACTGCACAGGCTGCATTGACCAGTTCACCTTCAAAATGCACAGTACCGCCGCTAACGCTTACCGGATCGGCTGCAACCGCTGCACCGGCGACTAACATCAGGCTGGCAATAACAGAAGAGGTCATTAATTTACGTTTCATGGATTTCCCTTGAATTACACACATCCGGCTCCGGCATCCTGCGGGACCCGTTTGAATCATTATCGACATTAAATGTCAGGCTAATTATCTCTGCATCCTGTAAAGATATATATCGCATGAGAATTAGCTAACCTTTTACCCCAACTCTCCTGAGTATTTGATTCACTAATTATTCCTCGCGAATATGACTATTCGTCACAGCGATAAATTAAACATTTCAATTAATGAAAAATACCTGCAAATCCTTTTAATGACCCTGGCTAATTCTTAATGGGACCCAGGAAAAATCTGTGTGGGAATGAGGTAAAATCCCTCATAATTAACCCTAACAGACTGGTTTGTGGCGCATTACCCCTGAAAATACCAGGGTGATGAGTTGTTTCATTCACGTTAATTTTAATTAGCATGCTCATTAATTATCCGTAAGGCTTAAGCCTCTGTACTGACCCCATTCGCAGATCGTGACGCCCCCTGGCGCACGTAAAAATGCAAACGAAAACTGACAGCACGTCCCGCTTCTGACAAAATAGCGGCATCCCCTTCGATTTAACGTAACAGACGGAATCCTCTCTCTGATGGCAGCAAAGATTATTGACGGTAAAACGATTGCGCAGCAGGTGCGCTCTGAGGTTGCTCAAAAAGTTCAGGCGCGTTTAGCGGCTGGATTACGCGCCCCAGGCCTGGCTGTTGTGCTGGTAGGTAGCAACCCGGCTTCGCAGATTTATGTCGCGAGTAAACGCAAAGCCTGTGACGAGGTGGGGTTTGTCTCCCGCTCCTATGACCTGCCTGAAACCACCAGCGAGGCGGAGCTGCTCGAGCTGATCGATACGCTCAATGCAGATACCACCATCGACGGTATTCTGGTCCAGCTGCCGTTACCTGCGGGTATCGACAACGTTAAAGTTCTCGAGCGTATTGCGCCGGATAAAGACGTTGACGGTTTCCACCCGTATAACGTTGGTCGCCTGTGCCAGCGTGCGCCGCGCCTGCGCCCGTGTACTCCGCGCGGTATTGTGACTCTGCTTGAGCGTTACAATATCGACACCTACGGTCTGAATGCGGTCGTTATTGGCGCGTCGAATATTGTTGGCCGCCCGATGAGCATGGAGCTGCTGCTGGCTGGCTGCACCACCACCGTCACCCACCGGTTCACCAAAGATCTGCGTCGCCATGTAGAGCATGCAGACCTGCTGATTGTTGCCGTCGGCAAACCTGGCTTTATTCCCGGCGAGTGGATCAAAGAAGGTGCGATTGTGATTGATGTCGGCATCAACCGTCTGGAGAATGGTAAGGTTGTTGGCGATGTGGTCTTTGAAGATGCCGCCGCACGCGCGTCATACATCACGCCGGTACCCGGCGGCGTAGGCCCAATGACGGTCGCCACACTTATCGAAAACACGCTGCAGGCGTGTGTTGAATATCATGATGTAAAGGACGTTTAAGATGGCCACATTTTCACTGGGTAAACACCCACACGTTGAACTCTGCGATTTACTGAAGCTGGAAGGCTGGAGCGAAAGCGGCGCCCAGGCAAAAATTGCTATTGGCGAAGGGTTAGTGAAGGTCGATGGTGCGGTAGAAACGCGTAAACGCTGCAAAATCGTTGCCGGACAGACCGTCAGCTTTGAAGGCCACAGCATTAACGTCGTGGCGTGATCCCTGGTGCCGGATGAGGTTAACCCCTGTCCGGCCACTTCCTCTCTCCTTTTCAGATAATGACTTCATCACCACTTCACAGTGAACTGTTAGCATGTTGTTTTTCCACACGAAGCGATCATCATGCCAACAATCGTTACCCACGCTGCCGTTCCACTCTGTTTAGGATTAGGTCTCGGGCGTAAAGTCATCCCCCCGCAATTACTGTTTACTGGCGTCATTCTGGCTATGTTGCCGGATACCGACGTACTGTCGTTTAAGCTTGGCGTCGCCTACGGCAACGTGTTTGGTCACCGCGGTTTTACCCATTCGCTGCTGTTCGCCTTCGTAGTGCCGCTGCTCTGCGTATGGATGGGTCGACGATGGTTTAAGGCAGGCTTAATTCGCTGCTGGCTATTCCTGACGGTTTCACTGCTGTCGCACAGCCTGTTGGATTCGGTCACCACTGGCGGCAAAGGCGTCGGCTGGCTGTGGCCGTGGTCGGATGAACGCTTCTTTGCACCGTGGCAGGTGATTAAAGTCGCCCCGTTTGCGCTATCACGCTACGCCACACCATACGGGCACCAGGTGATAATTTCGGAGTTGATATGGGTATGGCTACCGGGAGTTATGATGATGGGTGTGCTGTGGTGGTATCGGAAATATTAATTTGCCGGATACGACAAGCGTCTTATCCGACCGACATTCGTACATTGATTGCCGGACAGGGCGCGAGCCGCCATCCGGCAATCAATATCATTACTTACGGCGCCAGGTAGTGCCCTGCGGGCCATCTTCCAGCACGATACCCATCTCATTGAGACGGTCACGCGCGGCGTCAGCTGCCGCCCAGTCTTTGGCTTTACGGGCATCCAGACGCTGCTGGATTAACGCTTCAATTTCAGCAACTTCACCGTCATCCGCCTGCGCACCGCTTTGCAGGAATGCTTCAGGCTCCTGTTCCAGCAGGCCCAGCACGCTGGAAAGCTTACGCAGATGCGAAGCCATACCGTTAGCCGCCGCCATATCTTCACCCTTCAGGCGGTTAACCTCACGCGCCATATCAAACAGCACGGAGTAGGCTTCCGGCGTATTGAAGTCATCGTCCATCGCTTCAATGAAGCGCGCTTCAAAGGCTTCGCCACCGGCTGGAGCAACGGACTTATCGGTGCCGCGCAGCGCGGTATACAGACGCTCCAGTGCAGAGCGCGCCTGCTTCAGGTTCTCTTCGCTGTAGTTTAACTGGCTACGGTAATGACCAGACATCAGGAAGTAGCGAATGGTTTCGGCGTCGTAGTATTTCAGCACGTCACGCACGGTAAAGAAGTTGCCCAGCGATTTGGACATTTTCTCCCGGTCAACCATCACCATCCCGGAGTGCATCCAGTAATTAACGTATTCACCGTCATGCGCACAGGTAGATTGAGCGATTTCGTTTTCATGGTGCGGGAACATCAGATCCGAACCACCGCCATGAATATCAAAATGGTTGCCCAACTGTTTGCAGTTCATCGCCGAACATTCGATGTGCCAGCCAGGACGACCCGCGCCCCACGGAGACGGCCAGCTCGGCTCGCCTTCTTTGGACATTTTCCACAGCACGAAGTCCATCGGGTTGCGCTTCACATCAACCACATCAACGCGTGCGCCCGCCTGCAGCTGATCCAGATCCTGGCGTGACAGCTGACCATAGTTAGGGTCAGTCGGCACGTCGAACATCACGTCGCCGTTATCAGCGACATATGCGTGACCTTTGGCAATCAGCTGTTCAGTGATTTCAATAATCTCAGCGATATGGTGCGTAGCGCGCGGCTCCAGATCCGGGCGCAGAATATTCAGCGCGTCGAAATCGCTATGCATTTCCGCGATCATTCTGTCGACCAACGCCACAAAGCTCTCGCCGTTTTCATTCGCGCGCTTGATGATTTTGTCATCAATATCGGTAATGTTGCGCACATATTTCAGCTTATAGCCGAGGAAGCGCAAATAGCGCGCGACAACGTCGAAAGAAACGAAGGTACGTCCGTGGCCAATATGACAGAGATCGTAAACGGTAATACCACACACGTACATGCCGACTTCCCCGGCATGAATAGGTTTGAATTCCTCTTTTTGGCGCGTCAGTGTATTAAAGATTTTTAACATCGAAGATTCCGTGTAGACGTGTGTGGATAGTAAAGTCTGTATAATACCCATAATTTAGACCGGAAGCAGCACACTTTGCGAGGTGATCGCAGCTTGCGGTTATGCTATAACACACCCCTAACTCTGACCCTTCACGGGGTCGAAGCACCAATCTATCGGAACAGGATGCAAAAATGGTTACTTTCCACACTAATCACGGCGATATCGTAATCAAAACGTTTGATGATAAAGCGCCTGAAACAGTTAAAAACTTCCTGGACTACTGCCGCGAAGGTTTTTACAACAACACCATTTTCCACCGTGTTATTAACGGTTTCATGATCCAGGGCGGCGGTTTCGAACCGGGCATGAAGCAAAAAGCCACGAAAGAAGCGATCAAAAACGAAGCGAACAACGGTCTGAAAAACACCCGTGGTACGCTGGCGATGGCGCGCACTCAGGCTCCGCACTCCGCAACCGCACAGTTCTTCATCAACGTTGCAGACAACGACTTCCTGAACTTCTCCGGCGAAAGCATGCAGGGTTGGGGTTATTGCGTGTTTGCCGAAGTTGTTGAAGGCATGGACGTGGTTGATAAAATCAAAGGCGTTTCCACTGGTCGCAGCGGTATGCACCAGGATGTGCCAAAAGAAGACGTCATCATCGAAAACGTGACCGTCAGCGAGTAATCGTGACGACACTGTTTATTGCAGATCTTCACCTCTGTACAGAAGAACCGGCGATCACCGCCGGTTTTCTGCGTTTTTTAGCCGGTGATGCGCGAAAAGCTGATGCACTGTACATTCTCGGCGACCTGTTTGAAGCCTGGATTGGCGACGACGACCCAACCCCACTGCATCATGAAATAGCCGCGGCGATAAAATCACTGGTTGATTCCGGCGTTCCCTGCTTTTTTATTCACGGCAACCGAGATTTTCTGCTCGGCAAACGTTTTGCCCGTGAAAGCGGCATGAGCTTGCTGCCTGAGAAAAAAGTACTCAACCTGTATGGCAGCAAGGTATTGATCATGCATGGCGACACTTTGTGTACAGACGATGCAGGCTATCAGGCGTTTCGCGCCAAAGTACATCAACCCTGGCTACAGAAGCTGTTCCTCTCCCTACCTCTGTTCGTTCGCCAACATATCGCCGCGAAAATGCGCGCCAATAGCAAAGCGGCCAACAGCAGCAAGTCACTGGCGATCATGGATGTGAATCCGCAGGCCGTCATCACCGAGATGGAAAAGCATCAGGTCCAGTGGTTAATTCACGGCCACACCCACCGCCCGGCAGTCCACGAGCTTACGGCCAATGAGCAACCCGCTTTCCGTGTGGTATTAGGCGCATGGCACACCGAAGGGTCGATGATCAAAGTCACGCCAGATGACGTTGAACTGATCGCATTTCCGTTTTAATTCCGCAGATATCCAGTTCCTCTTTACACAAAACTCGTTGCGATGTAGCCAACTACAAAGGCTGCCTGAAGGGTGAAGTGTAAAGCGCGCAATCGTTTTCCTTGACGGCGAATTATGCTATTCTCTGTGGCCTCAAAAGTCGAGTGTAGTGCATCACAGGAGTTTTCAGACGCATGTCTTCCCGCAATAACCCGGCGCGTGTCGCCATCGTGATGGGGTCCAAAAGCGACTGGGCTACCATGCAGTTCGCCGCCGAAATCTTCGAAATTCTGAACGTGCCGCATCATGTTGAAGTCGTCTCCGCCCACCGCACCCCTGACAAGCTGTTTAGCTTCGCCGAAAGCGCAGAAGAGAACGGCTATCAGGTGATCATTGCCGGTGCGGGTGGCGCTGCACATCTGCCGGGCATGATTGCGGCTAAAACGCTGGTGCCTGTTTTAGGCGTCCCGGTGCAAAGCGCGGCGCTGAGCGGCGTAGATAGCCTTTACTCCATCGTACAGATGCCGCGCGGTATTCCGGTCGGAACGCTGGCTATCGGCAAAGCGGGCGCGGCAAATGCGGCCCTGCTGGCAGCACAAATTCTGGCAACACACGACAAAGCATTACACCAGCGTCTGAACGACTGGCGCAAAGCACAAACCGACGAGGTGCTGGAGAATCCGGACCCGCGAGGTGCGGCATGAAGCAGGTCTGCGTACTCGGTAACGGTCAGCTAGGGCGCATGCTGCGCCAGGCCGGTGAGCCGCTGGGCATTGCGGTCTGGCCCGTCGGGCTGGATGCCGAACCAGCAGCGGTCCCTTTTCAGCAAAGCGTGATCACCGCTGAGATTGAGCGCTGGCCGGAAACGGCACTCACCCGCGAGCTCGCGCGCCACCCGGCGTTTGTTAACCGCGACGTTTTCCCGATTATTGCCGACCGTCTGACGCAAAAGCAGCTTTTTGACAAGCTCGGCCTGGCAACTGCGCCGTGGCAACTGCTGGCGGATAAAAGCGAATGGCCTGCAGTATTCGACAAACTCGGTGAGCTGGCGATCGTGAAACGTCGCGTCGGCGGTTACGACGGTCGTGGGCAGTGGCGTTTGCGCGCAAATGAAACCGAACAACTGCCGGACGACTGCTACGGCGAGTGCATCGTTGAGCGGGGAATCAACTTCTCTGGTGAAGTCTCACTGGTTGGCGCTCGTGCGCACGACGGTAGCACCGTCTTCTATCCGCTGACCCATAACCTGCACCAGGACGGCATTCTGCGCACCAGCGTGGTCTTCCCGCAGGCTAACGCCAAACAGCAGAAACAGGCCGAAGCGATGCTCTCTGCCATCATGCAGGAGCTGGGCTATGTCGGCGTGATGGCGATGGAATGTTTCATCACCCCGGAAGGTCTGCTGATTAACGAACTGGCTCCACGCGTGCACAACAGCGGGCACTGGACGCAAAACGGTGCCAGCATCAGCCAGTTTGAGCTGCACCTGCGCGCCATTACCAACCTGCCGTTACCCACGCCGGTAGTGAACACTCCTTCGGTGATGGTAAATCTGATTGGTAGCGACCTGAACTATGACTGGCTGAAACTGCCGCTGGTGCATCTGCACTGGTATGACAAAGAGGTGCGTGAAGGGCGTAAGGTGGGACACCTGAACCTGAGCGACAGCGATACCGCGCGTCTTAGTGCGACGCTGGAAGCGCTTATCCCCCTGCTGCCGCCGGAATATGCCAGCGGTATTATCTGGGCGCAGTCAACGCTGAAATAAGCCATTAATGCCGGGGATTTGATTTTATCCTTCCCCGGCCCCTCCTCTGGCGCGTAAAATCCCCTCCATTGCTGTTTTTGTATTTTCAGGATCACACATGAACGATGGAACGGACTATCGCGCAATTTTGCTCGCTGGTACGCCTATAATCGATGTACGCGCCCCCGTCGAATTTCTGCAAGGCGCAATGCCGGGCGCAATCAACCTTCCTCTGATGAACGATGACGAACGTGCCGCCGTGGGTACCTGTTATAAACGTCAGGGACCCGAGGCAGCCCTCACGCTCGGCCATCAACTGGTCTGCGGCGAGACTCGCCAACAACGTATGAAGGCCTGGCTGGATGCCTGTCGTCAAAATCCTGCGGGTTATTTATGCTGCGCGCGCGGCGGTCAGCGTTCGCACATTGTGCAGCAGTGGCTGCACGAGTCCGGGATTGACTACCCGCTGATACACGGCGGCTACAAAGCCCTGCGTCAGGCGGCGATTCAACTGACTGAAAAATTAGTGCAAAAGCCGATCGTCTTAATTGGCGGCTGTACCGGGAACGGTAAAACGCAGCTGGTGCAACAGCAGCCGAACGGCGTGGATCTCGAAGGTCTGGCGCACCATCGCGGTTCCTCGTTTGGTCGCACCGTTGAACCGCAGCTGAGTCAGGCGAGTTTTGAAAACCTGCTGGCGGTCGAAATGCTCAGAACCGACAGACGTCAGGATCTGCGTCTGTGGGTACTGGAAGATGAAGGCCGCATGATCGGGGCTAATCATCTGCCTGAGTGCCTGCGTGAACGCATGACCCAGGCATCTATTGCAGTGGTGGACGATCCTTTTGAGCGTCGTCTGGAGCGACTGCGCGAAGAGTATTTCGTGCGGATGCACCACGATTTTACCCATGCTTATGGCGAGAGTCAGGGCTGGCAGGAGTATAGCGAGTATCTGCACCACGGCCTGTTTGCTATTCGCCGCCGTCTGGGGTTACAACGTTTTGCCGAGCTGACCGCCCTGCTCGACGTGGCTCTGCGCGAACAGCAAGCGACGGGCAGTACCGACGCCCATATGGGCTGGCTGGTACCGTTGCTCAACGAGTATTACGACCCGATGTATCGTTATCAACTGGAAAAGAAAGCCGCGAAAGTCGTCTTTCGCGGCACATGGCAGGACGTTGCCGACTGGCTTAACGCACAGTGATCAGTGTCTGTCGCGCTTATCCGCGCGTTTCGCCAGCCAGTCGCCCAGCACCTGAACGACCTGCACCAGAATAATCAGCGCCACCACGGTGACGATCATGACCTGGGTTTCGTAGCGGTAATAACCAAAGCGAATCGCCAGGTCGCCTACCCCACCGCCGCCAACGATTCCGGCCATCGCGGAGTAACCGATCAGACTCACCAGCGTTATCGTCAACCCACGCAGCAGACCCGCGCTCGCTTCAGGTAACAGAACGGTGCAGATGATGCGCATCGGGCTGGCGCCAAAGGCTTCCGCCGCTTCAATAATGCCTTTATCGACTTCACGCAGTGCGCTGTCGACCAGACGGGCATAAAAAGCGATTGCCGCCACCGAGAGCGGGACCGACGCCGCAATCGGCCCAATGGTATTTCCGAGTAAAAACTGGGTGAGCGGCAGCAGCAGCACCAGCAGGATCACAAACGGCACCGAACGGATGATATTCACCAGCACGGAGCTGAGCAGATACACAAAACGGTTTTGCCAGAATAAATGCCGGTCGGTGACAAAAATAAGAAAACCGAGCGGCAGACCGCCAATAATCGCCAGCACCGTAGAGATACTTAGCATCTGAAAGGTTTCATTAAACGCCAGCGTCAAATCAGGCAATAAATCATCCACGAATCACCTCCACCTGTGCCGTGCGTTGACGAATATGTTCCACGGCGACATCCACCGCAGAAGGGTTATGCGGCGCGGTCAGTTGCACCACCAGAATCCCCAGAGCACGCTCGCCGATATATTCAATTTTGCCGTGCAGAATGTTCACCGCCACACCAAATTTAACCGCGACTTCAGACAACACCGGCTGTTCCGCCGAATCGCCGATGAACAGAATTTTCAGCAACTGGCCAGGCAAATGCTGGCGCAAGCGTTCGGGTAGCGTCAGATTGAGGGTATGCGACACCAGTTGCTGCGTGAAAGCGTGCTGCGGGTGAGCAAAAACGTCAAACACCTCACCGGACTCCACCACCTTGCCGCCGGACATCACCGCCACACGATCGCAAATCGATTTGATCACGTTCATCTCGTGCGTGATCAGCACGATCGTGATCCCCAGCTGTTGGTTGATCTGCTTAAGCAATGCCAGAATAGTGGCCGACGTTTCCAGATCCAACGCAGAGGTCGGTTCATCACACAGCAGCACATCGGGGTGATTGGCAATCGCACGGGCAATACCAACGCGCTGCTTTTGCCCGCCGCTGAGCTGCACAGGAAAGCGGTTCGCCTTGTCAGACAGCCCCACCAGCGTCAGGATTTCGCTGACGCGTGGGCCAATTTTACTGCGCTCCCATCCGGCAGCCTTCAGGCTGAAAGCGACGTTTTGCGCCACGGTACGGGTATGCATCAGATTAAAATGCTGAAAAATCATCCCAATACGCTGACGGGCTTTACGTAGTTGCGCCCCTTCCAGCGCGGAAATTTCTACGCCGTTAACCTTTACGCTTCCCAGGCCTGGTCGCGTTAAGGCGTTCAGGGTGCGCAGCAGCGTACTTTTCCCCGCGCCGCTGGTCCCGACAATGCCAAATATCTCACCTGCGCCTATGCGCAAGCTGACGTCATCAACCGCCCGGGTTGATGGTCCACGGCCTGCGCTAAAATCCACGCAAACCTTTTCTATCTCAATCATAGCCACCTCAGAAATGCGAAAAGGGCAGTCGCCGCTGCCCCTGTTAACCTTGTGCGCAGCGATTATTGGGCTGCCGACATCCATTCCGGTTTCTGGAAGGCGCTGTAGATATTTTGCGGATCGTCGATCACCGCGCGATACGCCGGAGATTTCACCGCCGCCACAATATCTTTCGCGAACGGTTTATCCGCATCTTCACTGCGTACCGCTATGATATTTTTCAGATTTTCGTCCAGATGCTCTTGCTTGATGGCGCTGGCGAGATCCAGTTTTGCCGCCACAGCAAAGTTACCGTTGACCAGCGCGCCTGTCACACCGTCCAGGGTACGCGGCAGCTGTGCCGCTTCCAGCGGTTTAAACACCAGCCCTTTCGGGTTGCTGGCGATATCGCGCTCAGAGGCTTTAGTCGGATCGATAGTGTTTTTGATGGTAATAAGGCCAATAGACTGCAGGAAACGCAGACCGCGAGCCAGATTGGTTGGATCATTGGAAAGCGTGATCACATCCCCTTTTTTTAACTCATCCAGGCTTTTGATTTTATGTGAGTAAAAACCCATCCCGGCCGTCGGGACCACAATCAGCTTGCTCAGCTTCAGTCCTTTATCAGCGGTGAATTTGTCAAAGTAGAGCGAGTGCTGGAACAAGTTGGCATCAATACTGCCGTTGGAAAGCGCCATGTTCGGCTGCACGTAGTCGCTGAATTCGCGCACCACTACCTTATAGCCTTTCTCTTTCAGCGTAGGGGCAATGGCCTGTTTCACCATATCGCCGTACGGCCCAGGTGCGACGCCAAACACGATGGTATGCGGGTCACTGTTCGCATGAGCAAGTTGTAATCCACAGGCCAGTAACAGCGCTCCGGTCGCGACGCGTAAACTCTGACGCAATCCCATAATTTCTCCATTTTAACGTTGTGGTGTCATGTCTCACGCCGTTCTTGCGGCGTTGTTCTTGTTGGCCTGTTAACAGGCTGATTGTTAACATGACACAGATCACAACCTGCTGTCCTTGAAATTATTTCATGATGTTGCGGGATATGTCGTTGAATGTACGTTGAAGGTACTAATGTGTTTTTCAGCAAAGGATAGTAAAAAACCGGATAACCTTCTGGTTACCCGGTTTTGGCAGGGAAATTGACTTAGAAGTCGTAACGCAGACGAACCAGGTTCATATCACCCAAATCGTCGGTGCTGGAGGTGAAGACGTGTTCGTAATCCACACGGAAACCGTAGTCCAGCTGGAAGCTGATACCCACACCATTGTCGGTACGCAGGTAGTTACGACCATTCACGTATTCAATACGGTCGCCCATAACGTAGGGTTGAACGGATTTCAGCGCATACTGACCAACCGGGAAGGTGTAACCCGCGAAGTATTCCAGACCCCAGGCATCACCGGCAAAGTAATCGTTAACGGAGACTTTTTTGGTGGTCATGAAGTTTTGATACCAACCGCCGCCCATCGAGAAGGTCCAGTTGTCCGGTTTCCAGCTCAGCGCGGTACCGACGATGTTTTGATCGTAGGTTTTGCTGGTGTCGCCACGCATTTCCGCGCGGGTGTAGTTCCACGCCGTACCCCAGGTCAGGTCATCGGTGATGTGATAATCCACACCCAGCGAGCCACCGCCTTTACGCTTGTAGCGCAGACCGTTGTTCGGGTTGTAATCATCGCTGAACAGATAAGATGCGTAGAGATCAACATCGCCAACCGTTTTCTTATACTTCAGTGATTTACGCGTACGATAGGAACCATCATAGTCGCCATTGATACCGTTACCTGGTGCCTGACCGATCATGTCGTAGTCCCAGATATCCGTTTTCGCACCAACCACATCATAGTAAATGCTGTTCTGTTGACCGAAGGTCAGCGTACCCCAGGTCGCACTCTTCAGACCGGTGTACAACATACGACGCGTGGTATCGTTGGCGCCGTTAGCATAGTGATTATCCCAGTTGAACATTGCCGGGAAGTTTACGCCCAGCTCGTAATAACTCACCCAGCTGATGTCATCAAACAGATAGTAATCAGCGGCGAAGCGGAAACGCGTCCCGCCGTCGAAACCATTACGTTTGTAGCCATTCTTACCATCATCACCGGCCATATTCTGGAACTGCGGACGAATACTCCCGCCGACGGTGAAGTTAAGACGGCTCAGCGGGTTGCCCGCCTGTGGTTCTTGTTTCAGGACCGTGATTTCCGCCTGGGAGGCGAACGTCGTTAATGCCACTGCTGCGCCGATCGATACCGCCAGCGCCGTTTTTTTTATAGTCATTATTTGTACCTTGATAGATAGCCTGCCAATTATTCAGCATACAAATATTAACGTTTATTAATACACTCGTGTTGTCGGGTTTTTATTGTTCTGTGCTGTTAAATATCAATGAGTTATCAATTTGTGCTACATAGATAAAAAAACGCACCGATTTAAAAAACCGGTGCGTACTCATCACGAATATGAATTAACTACTGAACTGACGGAACAGCGCTTTGCCTTTTAGCAGACGTGAACCGAGCCATCCGCCGCATAGCGAGAGCAACAATGCCCCACAAAGCGGCAACACGACCCACAGTCGCCAGTCTGGCTCCCACGGAAAATCAAACACTCGGGTTTGCAGCACCGCCAGTGCGGTTTCCGCACCGATGGCAGCCACCAGTCCGGCGACCATCCCGAGCATGGCAAACTCGCACCATAGCGTGGTACGCAGCAGCTTCTTACCCGCGCCCAGCGTGCGCCAGACCACCAGTTCCTGATGACGCTGACGCATTCCGACCTGGACCTGCGCCAATAGCAGCAACATACCGCAAGCGGTAACCAGCACCACCATCACCTCCAGTGCCCGGCTCACCTGCTCCAGCACCTGGCTCACCTGTTTGAGGATTGCGCCAATATCCAGCAGGCTGATAGTCGGGAATTCGCGGTTAAGCTGCGTCAGCATGCCGTTGCCGTTCTCCCAGCGAAAGCTGGTTAACCAGCTTTGCGGCTGAGCGTCCAGCGCGCCGGAGGGAAAGATAAAGAAGAAGTTGGGGCGCAGGCTTTCCCAGTCCACTTTGCGCAGACTGCTGACCGTGGCGCTGAAATCCTGGGTATCGCCCATAAAGGTCACCCGATCGCCAAGTTTGACGTTCAGCCGTTTCGCCAGCCCCTCTTCCATCGAGACTTCGCCCGCTTTTGGCGGCCAGCTTCCGGCAACGATCGGGTTATGATCCGGTCGGGTATCCTGCCAGGTCAGATTAAGCTCACGGTTCAGCGCCTCATCGTGATTGCCTTCGGTCGGCTTCTCATTGATCGCCGTCAGACGCGCCCGCACAATCGGATAGAACGATTCCGGGATCACCTGATGCTCAGCCAGGAAAGCCTTGAGTGGAACCACCTGTTCGGTGGCAATGTTGATGAGAAAATAGTTCGGGCTTTCCGGCGGCATTTGCTGCTGCCAGCGGTCGAGCAGGTCGCCACGCAATACCAGCAGCAGCGCCAGCAACATAAAGGAAAGCGAAAATGCCGACAGCTGACTGAGCGTTGACCACGGCTGGCGCAACAGCCGACTGACCGCTAAACGCAGCGGCAGCGAGGTGAGCGTCAGGCCACGCAGCACGTTGAGCAGCATCCAGCCGAGCACCCCGCACAAAAGCGCCAGCACTACCGCTCCGGCCAGCACAGCCCACAGCAGCGGACTTCCGCCCATCAGTCCGGCGAGCAGGGCAATCACGACTATCAATACCACCGGCAAATAAAACTTCAGCGGCCAGACGTTTGCCACCACGTCACGGCGCAGTACCCGCAGTGGCTGGGTCGCCAGCAGCAAACGGTAAGGGCGTAACCCCACCAGCAGAGAAATGACCGTCATGGTGCCTAATGCCCATAGCCACGGCCAGGGACTGGCAGGCGGCAGTTCGCCAGGCAGTACCGGCTTAAGTAATACCACCAGCACGCGTTCAAACAACAGCCCGAATAACCCTCCGGTCACGCCAGACAGCACCAGCACCATCAGCCATTGACCAACAATTAGCCTGCGCAACTGTGATCTGCCCGCGCCAAGGGTTTTCAGAATAGCCACCAGATCGTAACGACTGCGGCAGTAATGGCTCATCGCCACGGCAACCGCAGCGACCGCCAGCAGCAGGGTTAGCAGCGCCGACAGCAGCAGGAACTGTTGCGAACGCTCCAGTGATTTCCCCAGCGCCCCTTCATCCTGCTCCAGCCCATACCAGCGCTGTTCAGGCTTTAACTGCGGGAGCAGCCATTTTTCATAGGCTTCCAGTTGCTGCGGTGTCCCGCCAAATTTATAGCGCCAGGTCACCCGGCTTCCCGGCTGGACCGCCGCCGTTTTTTCGACATCCGCCATGTTCATCATCAGGCGCGGCGCTATCTGGAACGGATTAAAACCGGCGTCCGGCTCCTGCACCACTTCCCCGGCGATGCGCAGCGTGGCATCACCCACATCGATGGAATCACCGATTTTTAAGTTCAGCAACGCCATCAGACGCGGAGCCAGCAGCACCGAGCCAGGCTGAGGTTTCAGTCCCGGCGGATTGGTTTGCAACGTGCCATACATCGGATACACATCATCCACCGCTTTGACGTTCGCCAACTGCGGTGTATCCCGGGCAAAGGTCATAGTGGCAAAGGTCAGCTGTTCGCCCACTTTCAGGCCACGCTGTCGCGCCTCGTCAATCCACGCTTTCGGCACGGTACGCGAACTTTGCAGCGACCGATCTCCCGCCATAAACTCACGGCTTTGCTGGCTCAACCCTTTTTCCATACGATCGCTGATATTGCCCAGCGCCAGCACGCAGGCCACGGCCAGGCTCAGCGCCAGCCAGACAATCAGTAATGAAGGCGAGCGCCATTCGCGCCAGAACCAGCGTGCAATCATGCCTCCTCCTGCAACTGTCCGTTCACCAGGCGTAAACGCCGATCGCAACGCGCCGCCAGTTGAGAATCATGGGTCACCAGAATCAGGGTGGTGCCATGTTCCCGGTTCAGAGAAAACAGCAGGTCGGCGATTTTGTCTCCGGTCTGCCGGTCCAGATTGCCCGTCGGTTCATCGGCAAACAGCACGTCAGGGCGACCGTTAAACGCCCGCGCCAGCGCTACGCGCTGCTGCTCCCCGCCGGAAAGCTGGGCCGGAAGATGATCAAGACGTTTTCCCAGCCCCAGTTGCTCCAGCAACGTTTTTGCCCCGTCGCGACTTTTTCCGCTGTTTTCACCGCGCAACAACGCGGGCAACTCGACGTTTTCCAGCGCGTTTAGGGTCGGAATTAACATGAATGACTGGAAGACAAAACCCACGTGTCGCGCCCGCAGCTGTGCCCGGGCTTCTTCATCCATGGTGTGCAGCGCCTGCCCCACCAGGCTGACTTCACCGCTGGTGCCATCGTCCAGCCCGGCGAGGATCGCCAGCAGTGTGGATTTTCCTGAACCCGACTCGCCAATCAGCGCAATGGTCTCGGCGCGTTTGACAACCAGTTCAACTCCGGTAAGGATGGATAGCTCATGATCACCCTGACCGACGGATTTCTTAAGATGATGAACTTCAACAATGTTTTCCGCTGGCATTGGCCTTTCCTGTTCCTGGTCCTGTTAACTTTCCGCGCCGCCGCAGCGGACACGTTATTAATTCTGGGTGACAGCCTGAGCGCCGGATACCGTATGTCCGCCAGCGCCGCGTGGCCTGCGCTACTTAATGATAAATGGCAAACCAAAACGCCGGTGGTGAATGCCAGTATTAGCGGCGACACCTCGCAGCAGGGTCTGGCCCGTCTGCCTGCATTACTGAAGCAGCACCAGCCGCGCTGGGTGCTGGTCGAACTTGGCGGCAACGACGGTCTGCGCGGTTTTGCGCCTGCGCAAACCGAACAAACCCTGCGCACGATTCTGCAGGATGTGAAAGCAGCAAATGCCGAACCGCTGCTGATGCAAATTCGTCTGCCGGCAAACTACGGTCGCCGTTATAATGAAAGCTTTAGCGCGATTTATCCAAAACTCGCCAAAGAGTTTGATATACCTCTGCTGCCCTTTTTTATGGAAGAGGTTTATCTGAAACCCCAGTGGATGCAGGATGATGGTATTCATCCTAACCGTGACGCCCAGCCGTTTATTGCCGACTGGATGGCGCAACATCTTACTCCTCTAGTAAATCACGACTCGTAAAACAACGGAGATCCTGACAGGTAAAGTTATGCAAAAATCGGTCTTAATAACAGGATGTTCCAGCGGAATCGGTCTGGAAAGCGCGCTTGAGCTAAAGCGCCAGGGTTTTCAAATTCTGGCAGGCTGTCGCAAACCTGACGATGTGGCGCGTATGAACAGCATGGGATTCACCGGCATATTGCTGGATCTGGATTCACCCGAGAGCGTAGATCGCGCGGCTGATGAGGTGATCGCCCTGACCGATAATCGTTTGTATGGGATCTTTAACAACGCCGGATACGGCGTCTATGGCCCACTGCCCACCATCAGCCGCGAGCAGATGGAACAGCAGTTTTCCGCCAACTTCTTTGGCGCACATCAGCTTACCATGCGCCTGTTACCCGCTATGCTACCCCACGGCGAAGGACGAATTGTGATGACCTCGTCGGTAATGGGATTGATCTCAACGCCGGGACGCGGGGCCTATGCCGCCAGCAAATATGCGCTGGAAGCCTGGTCCGACGCGCTGCGTATGGAGCTGCGCCACAGCGGGATTAAGGTCAGCCTGATTGAGCCAGGCCCTATTCGCACCCGCTTTACCGAAAACGTCAACCAGACCCAGAGCGATGCTCCCGTCGAAAACCCCGGAATTGCCGCGCGTTTTACGCTGGGGCCACAAGCGGTTGTCGCCAAAGTGCGTCATGCGTTTGAGAGCGACAAACCAAAGCTGCGTTATCCGGTTACGCTGGTGACCTGGGCAGTTATGCTACTGAAGCGCCTGTTGCCAGGCCGCATAATGGACAAAATTTTACACGGTTGAGTTGAAGCACGCGCGTCAGCCCCCATGTAACAAGAAATCGACAAAAGAGAGTAACTCCATGTCCACACAGAATATTGTTAACATTAACGAATCGAACCTCCAGCAGACCCTTGAACAGTCGATGACCACGCCGGTCCTGTTCTATTTTTGGTCTGAGCGCAGCCAGCATTGTCTGCAATTAACGCCGGTACTGGAGAGCCTTGTTGCTCAGTACAACGGTCAGTTTATTCTCGCCAAGTTAGACTGCGACGCCGAGCAGATGATCGCCTCCCAGTTTGGTCTGCGCGCGATCCCCACGGTTTATCTGTTCCAGAACGGTCAGCCGGTAGATGGATTCCAGGGCCCGCAGCCGGAAGAGGTTATTCGCGCGCTGCTGGAGAAAGTGTTACCGAGCGAAGAAGAGCTGAAAGCGCGCCAGGCGATCGAGTTCATCGAAGCCGGCAATCACGCTGATGCGCTGCCGCTGCTGAAAGAAGCCTGGCAGATCTCCAATCAGAGCAGCGAAATTGGCCTGCTGCTGGCGGAAACGCAAATCGCCCTGAACCGTTCAGACGAAGCTGAAGCGGTACTGAAAACTATCCCGTTGCAGGATCAGGACACCCGTTATCAGGGCCTGGTGGCACAGATCGAACTGCTGAAGCAGGCGGCTGATACACCTGAAATCCAACAGTTGCAGCAGCAGGTCGCCAGCAATCCACAGGATGCGGCGCTGGCAACTCAACTGGCCATTCAGTTACACCAGGTTGGACGTAACGAGGAATCGCTGGAATTGCTGTTCAGTCACCTGAAGAAAGATCTCACTGCAGCCGACGGTCAGGCGCGTAAAACCTTCCAGGAGATCCTTGCCGCACTGGGCACCGGCGATGCGCTGGCCTCGAAATACCGCCGCCAGCTGTACGCGCTGTTGTACTGATCCGCTGCATTTGCCTGATGGCGCTTGTGCTAATCGGGCCTACAATCTCCCCGTAGGCCCGCGCCATCCGGTACTCCATTAGGTTTTTTTCAAATGCGTCACCACCAGTTGGTGACGTGAATTATAGAACTTCCGATAGGTCAGGTAGCAGGCGATAATGGTTGACAGACTGGCGGTCGAAAGCAGCATAAACGTCACCATAATCTGATACTTAATCGCTTTTACCGGATCAATACCTGCAAAGATCAACCCGGACATCATCCCCGGTAAACTCACCAGTCCCACGGTCTTCGCTGAATCGATCGTCGGGATCAGCGAAGCGCGAATACTGTCGCGAATCAGCGGCGCGGAGGCCACTTTCGGCGTCGCACCGAGGCTGAGTTTTTCCTGAATTTGCTGCTGTTCGCTGTTAAACCGCTGCCCCAGATTGTTGTAACACAGCCCTACCGCAACCATCGCATTGCCTGCAATCATGCCGGAAATTGGGATCACCTGCATTGGGGTAAACTCGATAGAGCCTGACAGAACCAGCACCGCCAGCGTTAACCCCGCCCCCGCCGTGATGGCGATAAATGACGAGAGAAAAGCTTTATCAATATATTTACTGCGCTTTTGCGCGTTATAGGCCGCGTTGAAACAGATAAACAGCACCATCAATAAGGTCAGAATGCTGTGGTTAACGCCGAAAATATATTTCAGCACATAACCAACGATAATAAGCTGAACCACCGCCCGGCAAACGCTCCAGAGAATATCTTTTTCCAGCGCCAGTTTTTCTTTGTTGCTGATCAGTATCGCGACCACCACCAGCATCATCGCTAACGCCAGTGATTCATTGGTAATATTATGCTCGTTCATTGCTTACTTCCTGCATTTCCCCGGCGTGCGGTTGAAGGGTTATGACATTATCCGCATGATTAATTTCATCTTTGTCGTGCGTCACCCACAGCACAGCAATATTCTTATCGCGAACATAGTGGTGAATTAATTCGTTCACATTCCGTTTATTGGCTTCATCCAGCGCGCTGGTAATTTCATCAAGCAGCAGGATTTTTGGCAGAAACTGTAAATTACGAATTAACGAGACGCGTTGCTTTTCGCCGCCAGACAGCTCATTGATGTTTTTTTTGAGGATCGTTTCGGGTAGCTCAAAACGGGCCAGATCGGCAAGAAACACATCCGGATCCGGACGTTTATCGCGGATTTGCCAGGGGAAAATGAGGTTGTCGTAAACGGTGTCACCAAACAACGCGGGCGTTTGCGCACAATAAGAGACCTGCTGGCGATATGTTTCAGGCTTAAGAGTGTTTATCTCCTTGCCCTCAAAGAGAATCTCACCGGCATTCGGGCTAATTAATGACGCCACAATCTTGAGTAACGTACTTTTACCGCAACCAGACTGGCCGGTAATCAGCTTAAATTCTCCGGCCCGGAGATTAAAACAGATGTTATTGAGAACCTGCGTCGCCCCTGCCTGCCATGCGACATTTTTTAACTGAAGCAGAATGCTGCTTTCTTCCATTACCAATCCCTTTTTTACCTCTTTCGTGCAGACAGTCTATCCCTGTAATTTATTATAGGGGAGCCCACCCTGATAAATCGGGTATAATTTGACTAATGAGGCAGTAAAGGACAACACAACAGGAGGTTTCATCAATGCTCATTTTTATTCCTATTCTCATTTTTGTCGCGCTGGTCATCGTCGGTGCTGGCGTCAAAATCGTCCCGCAGGGATATCAGTGGACGGTCGAGCGTTTTGGCCGTTACACCAAAACCCTGCAACCGGGTTTAAACCTTGTTGTACCGTTCATGGACCGCATCGGTCGTAAGATCAACATGATGGAACAGGTGCTTGATATCCCCTCTCAGGAAGTCATCTCCAAAGACAACGCCAACGTCGCGATCGATGCCGTCTGCTTTATTCAGGTGATCGACGCGCCAAAAGCGGCTTATGAGGTCAGCAACCTGGAACTGGCGATCATCAACCTGACCATGACCAACATTCGTACCGTTCTCGGCTCGATGGAACTCGATGAAATGCTCTCCCAGCGCGACAACATTAACACGCGCCTGCTGCATATCGTTGACGAGGCCACGAATCCCTGGGGCATCAAAATCACCCGTATTGAAATCCGCGATGTGCGTCCGCCGGCGGAACTTATCGACGCCATGAACGCGCAGATGAAAGCCGAACGTACCAAGCGCGCCTATATTCTTGAAGCGGAAGGGATCCGTCAGGCAGAAATCGTCAAGGCCGAAGGTGAGAAGCAGTCGAAAATCCTCAAAGCGGAAGGTGAACGCCAGTCGGCATTTTTACAGGCTGAAGCGCGTGAACGTTCCGCAGAAGCCGAGGCTCGCGCGACGCAGATGGTTTCGGAGGCCATTGCAGCCGGGGATATTCAGGCCGTGAACTACTTCGTGGCGCAGAAATACACCGAAGCGCTGCAGCACATCGGTTCGTCGAATAACAGCAAAGTGGTGATGATGCCGCTGGATGCCAGCAGCCTGATGGGGTCTATTGCCGGGATCGCCGAACTGGTGAAAGACAGCGCCAGCGAACGGAAAAAATCATGATAGCGATGATTCTGGTGCACCCGCACATCTTCTGGCTCAGCCTCGGCGGTCTGCTACTCGCCGCCGAGATGCTGGGCGGTAACGGCTATCTGCTGTGGAGCGGCGTGGCGGCGGTGATTACCGGCCTGGTAGTGTGGCTTATCCCGCTTGACTGGGCGTGGCAGGGGGCGATGTTCGCCGTACTCACCCTGCTGGCGGCCTGGCTGTGGTGGAAGTGGCTGGCAAGGCGCGTACAAGATCAGAAACCCGCCGACAGCCATCTTAACCAGCGCGGGCAGCAGTTGGTTGGCCGTCGATTTATTCTGGAAACTGCCCTGGTCAATGGCCGCGGACATATGCGCGTCGGCGACAGCTCATGGCCCGTCAGCGCCCGCGACGATTTGAGCGCCGGAACGCAGGTTGAAGTTATTGCCGTTGAGGGAATTACCCTGATTATTACAGCGGTATCACACTAAAAAGACAGGAAATAAGACTATGGTCAGGAAGACACCCCTTACCTTTGCCCTTTGCTCATTATTGGTCGCCGCCCCGCAGGTATTCGCCTCTTTCGATATGGAAGACTGCAAATGGAGCGACGACAGCTGCCTGCTGAAAGGCTCGCCCACCTTCAATCCGGAAAACGACAGCCGTGATAACCTGCTGCGGCTGCTGAGCCAGGAGAAATCATTTGCTCTGCCGGTGCAGTCGATGCCGGCGGACATCACCCGCTCCCGCGATTTCTATTTTGCGTATCATCCGCAGTGGGATGACATTGCCCCGCAGCCAGCCGCAGCGCAGGTATCTGCCGAAGACAGCCCCCTGTCCCGACAGATAGCCGAACTGAACATTAGCGCAGACGAAATAAACGTCAACGACGCTGAGCTTGAGAACCGTCATGTTTCGAACAATACCGCGAGCGTCAGCGCGTTTTTTGCCGCACTGCTGGCCGACTCAGCGTTAACGGCAAATCAGCGTCAGGCCCTGGCCCAGGCGCGTACAGGACTGTTATCCGGGGCAACCCGCGAGCAGATTGAGTCATCGCTTGCCACTCTCCCGGCAGATTCTCCAGCTCAGTCCTACAAAAGCTATCTGGCAGCGGCCGCCAGTTTTTATGCCGGTGATTATGCCAGCGCCGAACAGGATTTCGCTCAGCTAGCCAAAAGCGATCGTCCGTGGCTGGCTGAGACCGCGCAATACATGCTGATACGTGCGGCGTTGAACAAAAGCAGCCAGAACAGCGTGGGCGAGTACGGCGATTTTGATATCACAAAAATTAACCGCGAGGACGCTTCTCAGGCTCAGACGCTGGCGCAAGCCTATCTGCAACACTACCCGCAAGGCCTGTACGCCGCTTCCTCACACGGTATGCTGCGTCGTATCAACTGGTATTTACAGGCGTGGCCGCAATTGGCGGGGTTGTATGAGCAGACGCTTCAGCAATCGGCTGACGCACAGCAACTGCGTGAGATCGTCATCGAATACGATAATGTCTACGGCATGACGTTCTACGAACAGTCCGTGGTGGAGGCTTTCCCGGATGCGCCGCTTGTCAGCTATATCGAACTGCTGCGCGCGTTGCGCCTGAATAACAACAACAAACCAACGCTGACGCAGGCCCAGCTTGACGCCAGCAAACCGGTGTTTGAGCAGAGCCAAAAACTGCCGCTATGGCGCGATCTGCAGCTGAATCTGTGGCTGGCAACGGGCAACTACGCGGCGATTATTTCGGCAGTTACCCCGGCGCAGAAACTTCCGGCCCACGATACGCTGGCCTTCAGCGAACAGGTGCTGTACGGCGAAGCGCTGATGGGCCAGCAGAAATGGACCACGGCACGTGATTTCTGGCAGACATTGCTGAAGCTCAGCCAGGACAACGAACAGCAGCAGTATGTGCAGGCTAAGCTAGCCGCGACGCTGGTTTATAGCGGCGACGTGGCGGCAATTTTCGCCCCAGAAAGCGCAGTAACCAACCTGCGCTTTCGCTCGCAGGTGCTGAAAACCCAGGCAACGCCTGAACTACTGCGCCAGCAAGCCGTCCACGGTCCTAATAACGAAGAGCGTACCATCGCCCTGCATACGCTGCTGGTGCGGGATCTTACTGAGCATCGCTTTGACGACTGGCTGAATGACAGAAAACTGGCCAGCGCCATTACGCCGCCGGTCATTGGCGAAGCGTTTGATGACGTTAATCTGAGTATTTTCGACTGGAACGGGGACTCTGCCGAGAGCGGTTATACCTGTCGCAGCCTCAATGAAACGGTAACGGTTCTGAGCAAAAAAGCGCATGATGCCCACGCCCTGAACTGCTTAGGCGAATTTTTCCGCACTACGCAAACCCACGTTGATTTATGGAAAAACAGTTCCGGCAACGATGTGCTTGAATCAGCAATCTCGCGCAAGAAACCGTTCGGCCAGTTCGACAGGCAAAGCTACTACCAGCAGGTGATCACATCGCCAAAAGCAGAGGTTGAAGATAAGAGCTTTGCGCTGTATCGCGCCATCATGTGCTATGCGCCGTCAGGCTCTAACGAGTGCGGCGGTGAGGAAGTGGATAAACTACAGCGTAAAGGCTGGTTCACCCAACTGAAAACGCAGTATCCGGGAAGTCCGTGGGCGCAAAAACTCAAATACTACTGGTAACTGCGCTACTGCTCGGCCAGGCACAGGCGGCGGAGATCGTCGCCGCCCGTGAACATCCGGCCTTCTGGCTATGGTCCGGAGTGAAGGCCAGTGACGAGCTGAAAAACGCACAAACAGTCTATCTGCATCAGGGCGAAGTCCTGGTTCGTTCAGGTAACGTGGTGTTCCAGCGTCTAGGACTGCCGGTTAATCGCCTGACTTTCCCCTCTATCTGGTTGACCGTGCGCTTTACCACGCTCGACGTACCGGAGGAGATTCCGGCGCGCATCATACGCTTGATGCAACGCTGGCAGGCGGCCGGGAATCACGTCATCGGCCTGCAGGTTGATTTTGACGCGGCGACCCATCAGCTTGCCGATTACGCCTACTTTCTGCAGCAGTTACGCCAACGGCTACCGACCGAGTTTGCACTTGGCGTAACCGGACTACTGGATTGGGCAAAAACGGGCGACGTCGCCACGCTGAACGCGCTGGCGGTCGATGAACTGGTGGTCCAGAGCTATCAGGGACGTCACACGGTACCGAATTATCAGGCGTATCTGCCCGCCCTCAGTCGTCTGCGCATTCCATTTAAGCTGGGGCTGGTACAAAACGGTAGCCGGGACCCGCAGGCTGAAGCACAGCTTGAGAAATCACCGTGGTACCGCGGCACGGTGGTGTTTATGCTTAATCCGCCACTCCGTTAAGCCTTCGCTTTATGGTGGCAGCAGCCGGAGAGATTATCAATAATCGGGCATTCGGCGCTGTCATCGCCAGGGCAACTCTCCGCCAGCGCCAACAAATGCAAGCGCATAGCCTGCAGCTCGCTGATATGGCGCTCAATGTCCGCCACCTTTTCTAACGTACGCTTTTTCACATCTGCGCTGTGACGCGCCGGATCGTTAAACAGGTTCACCAACTCGCCGCACTCTTCCAGGTTAAAACCAACCTGTCGTGCCTGTCGTAACAGCGTAAGCTCATTCAGATGCTGTTGGTTGTATGTGCGATAGCCATTTTCGCTACGCAGCGGCGGCGTCACTAACCCCTTTTCTTCGTAAAAGCGTATCGCTTTGCTGGTTAAACCGGTTTTTTTCGCAACATCGCTAATATTCACATTTCCCCCGCTGATCTTGTTGGTACTGAGCCACATTATAGCCCACATTGCCGTAATCCTTTACCCAAGAACCCCGCGCATCTTCCACCATCACAGCGATACACAAATCCTTTTAATTCACATTGTTATATCCGATTCAGATCACATTTCAGCATTTATTGACCACGCAAAATTGACTCAAATCAAAAGATGTATCGGTTCTGCACCTTTCATCTTGAACAAAGGGAAACAATTTTATATACAAATGCGAATGATAATGATGATCATTTACATTCAATAAAGGTTCTCTTATGTTGCCACGGATTAACCAAAGGCCATTTATTCTTTCAGCCCTGACATTATGCATGTCCGGCGCTACTTTTGCAGCGACCTCTCCAACACACGGTTCAACGTCCGACGAAGATACGGTGATCGTTACGGCTAACCGCACAGAAAGTAGTCTCTGGGATAGCCCGGCAACCATTCAGGTTATCGATCGCCAGACGCTACAAAACTCCACCAGCGTTTCTCTTGCTGATGATTTACAAGATATCCCCGGCGTCGAAGTTACCGATAACGCTCTCGCAGGTCGGAAACAAATTCGTATCCGTGGCGAAGCTTCTTCGCGGGTGCTGATTTTGATAGACGGCCAGGTCGTCAGCTACCAACGTGCCGGACAAAACTACGGAGCCGGTTTACTGATTGACGAATCCGCGCTGGAACGCATTGAAGTGGTCAAAGGCCCTTATTCTGTCCTCTACGGTTCGCAGGCAATTGGCGGCGTCGTGAACTTTATAACCAAAAAAGGCGGCGATAAGCCTTTGGGTGGTAGCGTTAAGGCTGTTTATAACTCCGCAACGGCAGGATGGGAAGAGTCAGCGGCAGCCTGGGGAAGCATCGGTAACTTTGACTACCGTATCAATGGCAGCTATTCCGACCAGGGGGATCGCGATACACCTGACGGAAGATTGCCCGACACCAACTTTCGTAATAACGGCCAGGGAGTGTGGCTTGGCTACAACCTCGATCGCCACAAAATTGGACTCTCACTCGACCGTTATAAGCTATCCACTCAAACCTGGTTTGACGATCCCGAAGGTCAGTTCGACGACTTTAGCGTCAAAATTCCTAAGCTGGAACGCGAGAAAATCGGTCTTTTCTACGACTACGCGGCCGACGGGGATTACCTGAAGAACATCCATTTTGACGCATACACCCAGACAATAGAGCGCAAATTTGAAAACCGGGTCAAAACGACCCAGATTATCCCCAGCCCGATGATTAAAGCGCTGACGGTAAGCAATCAAACCAATACCAACGACAAACAATATACCCAGGGTGTAACGCTGCAGGGCAATATCTCCCTTCCGGCTAACAACACGCTGGTGATTGGCACTCAGTATCAGCATGACAAAATAAAACAGGACACGGACGGCAGTACGCGCCAGACCGCGGCTACCGGCTTCTTCGATACGCAAACCCGTACCCTGTCATATAACGAAGCGGAACAAAGCAACACCTCACTGTTCGCGCAAAACGACTGGCGCTTTGCCGATGACTGGACGTGGACCGTGGGCGCACGCCAGTACTGGCTGTCTTCGAAACTCAATCGCAACGATACGCAAACCATGCAAAGCAGCGGCACCACCTGGCAATCCACCGGGGGAAATTCCGTTCACGATGATGAACTGGTGACCTCGACCAGCCTGCGCTATTCCGGCTTTGAAGATCTTGAACTCCGGGCTGCATACGCCCAGGGCTATGTCTTCCCCACGCTTACTCAGTTGTTCATGCAGACATCCGCCGGCGGCAGCGTTACCTACGGCAACCCAAACCTGAAGGCTGAACACTCGAATAACTATGAGTTGGGCGCGCGGTATAAAGGGAATATATGGCTGATTGACGGTGCTATTTATTACTCCGAAGCCAAAGACTATATCGCCAGTCTGGCCTGTTCAGGCCAACCCGTTTGCAACGGCAACACCACCTCTTCCCGCGGCGGCTATTACTACTACGACAACATCGATCGTGCCAAAACCTGGGGCATGGAATTAACTGCAGAATACAACGGCTGGGCGGTTTCCCCCTACCTGAGCGGTAATCTCATTCGCCGTCAATACGAAGGCAACACCATAAAAACCTGGGATACCGGCGAACCCACGCTGACCGGGCGCGTTGGCCTGAAACATACCTGGTTGATGAATGTCGCTAACGTGACGTCCGATGTCTTTATTCGCGCGGCGTCCCGCGCCAAAGATAATACCGGCACCACGGAAATAAACTACCCAGGCTGGGCCACGCTTAACCTCGCATTCAACACCGAGTTTGGTCCGCAGGACCAGTATCAGGTCAACCTCGCGCTCAACAACCTGACCGACAAGCGTTACAGAACCGCGCATGAATCTATCCCAGACGCTGGTTTCAATGCCGCTGTTGGCTTTGCGTGGAATTTCTGACGATGAAAAAACTCATGATTGGCTTACTGAGCCTCGCCTGTGTTTTCAGCGCCCAGTCCGCTGACCGCCTGGTGGTAGCGGGCGGTTCGCTTAGCGAACTGATTTACGCCATGGGCGTCGGCAACCGGGTGGTTGGCGTCGATGAAACCACCTCGTACCCACCTGAAACTGCCGCACTCCCGCATATCGGCTACTGGAAGCAGTTAAGCAGCGAGGGCATTTTATCGCTGCACCCAGACAGCTTTATCACCTGGCAGGATGCAGGCCCTCAAATCGTTTTGGATCAGCTCCGGGCGCAGAAAGTTAACGTCGTTACATTGCCGCGCGTACCGGCCACCGTCGAGCAGATGTACGCCAACATTCGGGAGCTGGCTCAAACGCTGCGCATTCCTGAACAAGGTGAAGCGCTGGTCAATCGCCTGCATCAACGTCTGGATCGTGTTCAGCACAGCGTGGCGGCGAAAAATGCGCCGGTCAAAGCCATGTTCATTCTCTCCGCTGGCGGCAGCGCGCCGCAGGTCGCCGGCAAGGGCAGCGTTGCCGATGCCATTATGACCCTTGCAGGTGCACAAAATGTCGCCACCCACGCGCAGTATAAAAGTTACAGCGCGGAGTCGCTGATCGCCGCCAACCCGGAGGTGATCGTGGTGACGTCGCAAATGGTGGATGGCGATCTGGCTCGTCTGAGCGCGATTGCCGGTATTACCCACACTGCGGCCTGGAAAAATCAGCGCATTGTGGCGGTAGACCAGGCGCTGATTCTGGGTATGGGGCCTCGCGTCGCCGATGCGGTTGAAGCCCTGCACCAGCAATTCTGGCCTCACTAACTGGATTTATAAAAAAGAATGAAGACTGAACACTCGCTGGATCTCACCGCGCATTTTGCGCTTGAGGGAAGTCAGCCCTTTAAGGATCGCCGCGCCACAATGCCATGGCGCGGGGCGATCCCGATTGCCAAAGAGCTATTGTCACAAACCTGGCAGGATGTTATCAGCCAGCCTACCCCGCCACGTAAACGGCTGGTGTACTTGCATATCCCTTTTTGTGCAACGCATTGTACTTTCTGCGGTTTTTATCAAAACCGGTTCGAAGAAGATCACTGCACCCGCTACACCAACGCGCTGTTGCGCGAAATAGAGATGGAAGCCGATAGCGCGTTACATCAGTCAGCCCCAATTCACGCCGTCTATTTTGGCGGCGGTACGCCTTCAGCGCTGTCAGCACGGGATCTGGGCAGAATCATCACCGCGCTGCGTGAAAAGTTACCGCTGGCGCCGGACTGCGAAATTACCATTGAGGGACGAGTGCTCAATTTTGACGATGCGCGAATTGATGCCTGCCTTGACGCTGGCGCCAATCGGTTTTCGATCGGTATTCAATCTTTTAACAGCCGGATCCGCAAGAAAATGGCGCGCACCTCAGACGGCCCGACCGCAATTGCCTTTATGCAGGGGCTGGTAAAACGGGATCGTGCCGCCGTGGTATGCGATCTGTTGTTTGGTCTGCCAGGACAAGATGCAAAACTGTGGGGCGACGATCTGGCGATTGCCCGTGACATCGGCCTCGACGGCGTAGATCTTTATGCGCTGAACCTGATCCCCAATACACCGCTTGGCAAAGCAGTTGAAACCGGGCACACAACCGTTCCCTCTCCCGCCGAACGTCGCGATCTCTATCTTCAGGGTTGCGATTTCATGGACAGCGCGGGCTGGCGCTGCATCAGCAACAGCCACTGGGCGCGTACCACGCGTGAACGCAATCTGTACAACCTGCTGATTAAACAGGGAGCGGACTGTCTGGCATTCGGCTCAGGCGCCGGGGGATCAGTCAATGGCTATTCCTGGATGGTCGAGCGCAATCTGACGACATGGCATGAATCTATCGCCGCCGGGAAAAAACCGCTAATGATGATGATGCGTACCGCCGAGCGTAGTTTCCAGTGGCGACACACTCTCCAGGCGGGCATTGAAACGGCCCGCGTCCCGCTGGATGAACTGACGCCTCATGCACAAAAACTGACCCCGCTACTGACCCAATGGCATCACGCAGGACTGACGCGAGATGCCAGCACCTGTGTGCGCCTGACCAATGAAGGGCGTTTTTGGGCGAGCAATATTTTGCAGTCTCTTGATGAACTTATTCAGGCACTTAACGCGCCGCGCATTGCGGTAGAACAACCATACCAGGAGTGAATTATGAGCCATGTCTCTTTACAGGATTTTTTGAAAACTGAACCGGACGGTACGCTGGAAGCTATCGCTGCCCAGTACAACACCACGCTGCTGGAGGTGGTGAAAAACCTCCCCTCCCCGACGCTGGTTTCCGGCGATCAATTTGATACCGTCTGGGAAACCGTCAGCGAATGGGGCAAAGTCACCACCCTGGTCCATACTGCTGATGTCATTCTGGAATTCACCGGTGAATTACCTTCCGGATTCCACCGTCATGGCTACTTCAACCTGCGCGGCAAAAAAGGCATGACCGGTCATATCAAGGCAGAAAACTGTACGCATATTGCCCTGATTGAACGCAAATTTATGGGAATGGACACCGCGTCCATTCTCTTCTTTAACCAGGCGGGTAGCGCGATGTTCAAAATTTTCCTCGGTCGGGATGAACATCGACAGCTACTGGCCGAACAGGTCAGCGCCTTTCACGCGTTGTCTTCATCTTTAAAGGAACATGCCTGATGGCTCCATGGCTCATTTTTGGTGCGGGTGGTAGCGGCGTCGGTGCGAAAACGCTTGAACTCGCACTGGCGGAACAACGTCCGGTGATTGCTGTCGTTCGCAACGCACAGGTCGCTGCTGGGTTGCAGGAAAAAGGTGTGCAGGTCTTCATCGGCGACGCCTGCGATAGTCAGGTCACCGCCTGTGCCTGTCGCGCAGCGGGTCAACATGCCACGGTGATCTCCTCCATGGGCGGCGCACAGGACTATCTGGCGCACAGAACCGTCATTGATGAAGCAGAAAAAGCGGAGATCAAGCACATGATTCTGGTGACCTCACTCGGTTGTGGTGACAGTTGGCCTTTTCTTTCTTCACGCGCAAAGGCCGCATTTGGTCAGGCTGTACGGGAAAAATCGTTGGCTGAAAGCTGGCTACAAACCAGTCGACTGGACTACGCCATTCTCCGCCCCGGCGGTTTGCTGAACGGTGCAGCCACCGGCCAGGCGCAACGAATACAGGCTCAGGAGTGTCACGGCTTTGTAATGCGTGCAGATGTTGCGAAGCATATTCACGAACTGGCCACTGCGCCAGCACTTAATAACCAGATTTACAGTTTGGTTGAGCCGGGACTGAAACCCGCGTAAACCCCTCACGGCGCGGGAACTCCGCGCCGCAAAGACGTTATGGAGCGTTACGTGCTTAAGGACTCGCTTTCTTCCGTCAGCATCCTGACGGGTCTTTCTCTTTTGCTGGTTGCTCTGATGCTCTTCGGTGCCAGCCAGGGGGCGCTGAACATTAGCTTCAGCGCCCTGTTCAACGACGAATATCGTGATATCTGGTTAAACATCCGCTTGCCTCGCGTGCTGCTGGCCGTTCTGGTCGGTGCTGCGCTGGCGACGGCAGGGGTCATCATGCAGGGACTTTTTCGCAATCCGATGGCCGATCCTGGCCTGCTTGGCGTCAGCAGCGGCTCCGCGCTGATGGTCGGCATCGCGATAGTTATCCCATTTTCGTTCCCCGTAGTGCTGGTGCTGTATGAGCAGATGATTTTTGCCGTCGCAGGCAGCATGGTGGTCTGCACGATTATTTTCCTGATAAGCCAGCGTCATAACCACGGTGGAATGATGCAACTGCTGTTAGCCGGTATCGCTATCAATGCCCTGTGCGGTTCGGCTATTGGCGTACTGAGCTATGTGGGCGACGAGCAGCAGCTACGTCAACTTACATTGTGGATGATGGGAAATCTCGGCCAGGCCCAGTGGCCAACGCTGTTGGTTGCCAGCACGTTTGTTCTTCCAGCCATTGTTGTAACCATCTGCATGGCGGGAACGCTTAATTTACTGCAGTTGGGTGATGAAGAGGCGCATTACCTCGGCGTAAACGTCAAACGTAAGCGTCAGCAGTTACTGTTGCTCAGTTCGCTCCTGGTTGGCGCTGCGGTTTCCGTCAGCGGCGTAATTGGTTTTATTGGCCTGGTGATCCCACATCTGATCAGAATGACGACCGGTGCCGATCATCGCTGGTTGATTCCCTGCTCTACGCTGGCCGGTGCCTGTTTACTTCTGATTGCCGACACGTTGGCCCGCACACTTGTTCAGCCAGCCGAAATGCCCGTTGGCCTGTTAACCAGCCTGATCGGTGGACCGTATTTCCTGTGGTTAATACTGCGTAGCCGGAGAGTGTCATGATCGTCGCTGAAAATCTGGTCTACCACATTCAGGGAAGACGACTGACCGACGACGTTTCCCTGAAGCTACCTGATGGAGAGATCATCGCGATTCTTGGCCCGAACGGAGCCGGGAAATCGACGCTGCTACGCCAGCTTACGGGATATCTGCAGCCCCACAGTGGGCGTTGTAGCATGTTTGGCAAGCCGCTGGACAAGTGGTCAATCACCGAGCTGGCAAAAACCCGTGCCGTGATGCGTCAGAATAGTCATATGGCCTTCCCGTTTAGCGTTCAGGAGGTCATTCGCATGGGCAGACATCCGTATCGTACGCGCAACACGGGCGATGAAACGGAGTACATCATGGCATTGTGTGATTGCCAGACGCTGGCCGCACGCGATTACCGGCATCTCTCGGGAGGAGAACAACAACGGGTACAGCTGGCGCGCCTGCTGGTTCAGCTTTGGGAGCCCGAGCCTGGGCCGAAATGGCTGTTTCTTGATGAACCCACCTCCGCGCTGGATATTCACCACCAGCAGCACCTTTTTCGTCTGCTACGTCGTCTGGTGCGTGAACGGCAGTTTAACGTCTGCTGCGTCCTGCACGATCTCAACCTCGCGGCGCGCTATGCCGACCGCGTGGTATTGATGGAGCGCGGCAGGATAGTTGATAACGGATATCCGCAGGATGTCCTGAAGCAACGGTCGCTGAACGCGCTGTACGGTGCCGATCTCACGGTCATAAATGAACCGGAGCATCGAACGCCGATTATCGTCCTCAATCAATAACAGACCGGGAACCCCTGGCGTGGCGTTCCCGTTTTTCTCCCTTTACACCCTTTTTTCACCTTTTCTAAAAACGCCCTTGACCTTCCCCTTGCTGGAAGGTTTAACCTTTATCACAGTCAGTTAATCCTGCAAAAAAGGAGTTGGTTATGTCTCAAACAATCGATCTAACCCTGGACGGCCTGTCCTGTGGTCACTGCGTAAAACGCGTTAAAGAAAGTCTGGAACAACGTCCGGACGTTGAGCAAGCGGATGTCACCGTGACAGAAGCGCATGTTACCGGGAGCGCCAGCGCAGAAGCGCTGATTGAAACCATTAAACAAGCCGGTTACGGCGCGGAGTTAAGCCACCCAAAGGCTAAACCGCTGACGGAGTCATCAATCCCGTCGGAAGCACTGGCAGCGGTCCCTTCCGAGCTTCCGGCAGCTACGGCTGATGATGACAGCCAGCAGTTGCTGTTAAACGGCATGAGCTGCGCCAGTTGTGTGACCCGCGTACAAAATGCATTGCAAAGTGTACCGGGCGTCACGCAGGCACGGGTAAACCTGGCGGAACGCACTGCGCTGGTAATGGGCAGTGCCTCCGCCGCAGATTTAGTACAGGCGGTTGAAAAAGCGGGCTACGGCGCAGAAGCGATTGAAGATGATGCTAAGCGTCGCGAGCGTCAGCAAGAAACCGCCGTGGCAACCATGAAACGTTTTCGCTGGCAGGCAGCCGTCGCGCTGCTCCTGGGTATCCCGGTGATGGTATGGGGCATGATTGGCGACAACATGATGGTGAGCGACGACAACCGCAGCCTGTGGCTGATGATTGGTCTGGCAACGCTTGCCGTGATGGTTTTCGCGGGCGGTCACTTTTACCGCAATGCGTGGAAAAGCCTGATGAACGGCACCGCGACCATGGATACGCTGGTGGCGCTGGGTACGGGGGTGGCATGGCTCTATTCCATGAGCGTCAACCTCTGGCCGCAATGGTTCCCGATGGAAGCGCGACACCTCTATTATGAAGCCAGTGCCATGATTATCGGTCTGATTAACCTCGGACACATGCTGGAAGCGCGGGCTCGCCAACGCTCGTCTAAAGCACTGGAAAAACTGCTCGATCTGACACCGCCGACCGCGCGGGTCGTCACTGACGAAGGTGAAAAGAACGTGCCGCTGGCAGAGGTGCAGGCTGGAATGTTGCTGCGCCTGACCACCGGTGACCGCGTTCCGGTTGATGGCGAAATCACTCAGGGTGAAGCCTGGCTGGATGAGGCCATGCTGACCGGTGAGCCGATTCCACAGCAAAAAGGTGCAGGCGATAGCGTCCACGCCGGTACGGTCGTACAGGACGGTAGCGTGCTGTTCCGCGCCAGCGCTGTTGGCAGTCACACCACGCTGTCGCGCATTATTCGTATGGTGCGCCAGGCGCAAAGCAGCAAACCGGAGATTGGCAAACTGGCCGACCGCATCTCGTCGGTGTTCGTTCCGGTCGTGGTCGCCATTGCGCTGGTCAGTGCGGCTATCTGGTATTTCTTTGGACCGGCGCCGCAGATTGTCTATACGCTGGTAATCGCCACCACCGTCCTGATTATTGCCTGCCCTTGTGCGCTGGGTCTGGCAACGCCGATGTCGATTATTTCCGGCGTCGGGCGTGCCGCTGAATTTGGGGTGCTGGTACGTGATGCCGATGCGCTGCAGCGCGCCAGCACGCTCGATACCATCGTGTTTGATAAAACCGGGACGCTAACTGAAGGCAAACCACAGGTTGTCGCCATCAAAACGTTTGGCAATACCGACGAAGCGCTGGCAATTCGTCTGGCAGCGGCCCTTGAACAGGGTTCCAGCCACCCGTTAGCCAGGGCGATTCTGGACAAAGCAGGTGATGTCACGCTGCCGCAGGTCAACGGTTTCCGTACGCTGCGCGGTTTAGGCGTCAGTGGCGAAACGGAAGGTCATTCGCTGCTGCTGGGAAACCAGGCGCTGCTCAATGAACAGCAGGTAGATACCACTGAAATGGAGGCTGAAATCACCGCTCAGGCTTCCCAAGGCTCAACCCCAGTACTGTTAGCGATTGACGGTAAAGCGGCAGCGCTGTTAGCGGTACGTGATCCTCTGCGTAGCGACAGCGTGGCAGCACTCCAGCGTCTGCACCGCGCCGGGTATCGTCTGGTGATGCTCACCGGCGACAACCCAACGACCGCCAACGCCATTGCCAAAGAGGCGGGTATTGATGAGGTGATTGCTGGCGTTCTGCCGGACGGTAAAGCCGAGGCGATTAAACGTCTGCAGAGCCAGGGGCGTCAGGTTGCCATGGTCGGTGATGGTATCAACGATGCGCCTGCACTGGCTCAGGCTGACGTAGGGATTGCCATGGGTGGCGGCAGCGATGTGGCGATTGAAACCGCCGCGATTACGCTGATGCGCCATAGCCTGATGGGCGTTGCAGATGCGCTGTCTATCTCCCGGGCAACGCTGCGCAATATGAAGCAGAACCTGCTCGGCGCGTTTATCTATAACAGCATCGGTATCCCCGTTGCCGCCGGGATTTTGTGGCCGTTCACCGGAACACTGCTCAACCCGGTCGTTGCCGGAGCGGCGATGGCGCTCTCCTCCATTACCGTGGTGAGCAACGCTAATCGACTGCTGCGCTTCAAACCTAAAGAGTAAGCCTTTACCGGATGTCGCTCTGAACGGAGCCCCAAATCATTCGCGTTGCCTCAAAGCTGCAAGTATAAAAACCCCAGGAGCATAGCCAATTATGTGACTGGGGTTTTTGCACGCTGCCAATAAAGAGGCGGAGCGAATGATGAAGTGTATTTGCACCTTCCAGGACCACGCGCTAGCATGGAAGTCTACTTAGGGAGGCCGTATGGATCTGTTGTACCGGGTAAAATCATTTTTCACCGCGCTACGCGGCAACCACTATACCTGGCCTGCCATCGACATCTCCTTGCCCGGAAACCGCCATTTTCATCTGATTGGCAGTATTCACATGGGCAGCCGCGATATGGCGCCTCTGCCTGCCAAATTACTCAAAAAGCTCCAGCGTGCCGATGCGCTCATTGTCGAAGCCGATGTTTCCGGCGACGACGCGCCGTTTGCCAACCTTCCGACCTTTGCCGCACTGGAAGAGCGCATCAGCCCAGAGCTGCTAGATAATTTGCACAAAGTCACCGACGAGCTGGGTATTTCCCCTTCCCTGCTGTCTACCCAGCCGCTGTGGCAAATCGCCATGGTCTTGCAGGCAACGCAGGCGCAGCAGTTGGGGTTGCGGGCAGAATACGGCATTGATTACCAACTTCTGAATGCGGCAAAACAGGTGCATAAACCCATAATCGAGCTGGAAGGCGCATCCAGCCAAATCGAACTGTTGTGTCAGTTACCCGATAACGGACTGGCTCTGCTGGACGATACCCTGACGCACTGGCACACCAATGCCAGACTGCTACAACAGATGATGGGCTGGTGGCTTAAAACGCCGCCACGCAATAGCGAACTCACTCTACCCAATACTTTTAGCCAGTCGCTGTATGACGTTTTGATGCATCAGCGTAATGCGGCCTGGCGCGATCGACTCAGGGCGATGCCTGCCGGTCACTATGTTGTAGCCGTTGGCGCGCTGCATTTGTATGGAGAAGGAAATTTGCCGGAGATGTTACGGTAAAAAAATGGCCAATATTGCTATTGGCCCGTCAAAGAGGAATTTCATCATTATTATGATCCCGACGCTTAAAGCATCGGTGTAGTTCGATTGTCGCTCAAAGTCATCATCCTGCCAACACTATTGCGCAAGATGGTACTATTTTTTAGACAGACATCAGGCGTATGCTTGTGTCGTATTTTGTCTGGGCCAGGAAAATTGCTATGACACCCGCCGTTAAATTACTCGAAAAAAACAAAATTTCTTTCCAGATCCACACCTACGATCACGATCCGTCCGAGACGAACTTTGGTGACGAAGTGGTACGCAAGTTAGGTCTGAATGCGGACCAGGTCTACAAAACGCTACTGGTTGCCGTGAATGGCGATATGAAGCACCTGGCGGTTGCCGTTACGCCGGTAGCCGGTCAACTGGATCTCAAAAAAGTCGCCAGGGCGTTGGGAGCCAAAAAGGTCGATATGGCCGATCCGATGATCGCGCAGCGAACCACCGGGTATCTGGTAGGCGGCATCAGCCCGCTGGGGCAGAAAAAAAGATTGCCGACGCTCATCGACGCTCCCGCCCAGACGTTTGACACCATTTATGTGTCCGGCGGCAAACGCGGGCTGGATATTGAACTGGCAGCGGGCGATTTGGCGAAAATTCTGGATGCGAAATTCGCCGATATCGCACGCCGTGATTAATTGTCTTTTGCCCGGTGATACGGCGATTGAGCCTACTGCGATTACAGGGCGTGATTGGTGAAGACAGTTTGGACTCGGCCAGCGCGCAAGAACCGGAGCGTAGAGGTAATAAGTAGGATTATTGGGCCGCCATGAAGGGCGGCCCGGAGGAGCGGATAAAATGATGCCCCAAATTGCCCTGTTACTGCCAGCTTACCTCGCCCTTCGGCTCATACGCACCAGCATCGAGCGGTGAGTTCTTCTGCACGTACTCTTTCAGCACCTCCGCATCAATAAACCCGGTATTCACATAGCCAGGCTTGTTATCAATTCGCGGATAGCCATCGCCGCCGGTGGCATTGAAGCTCAGCGTTGCCATGCGATAGGTTTTGGCTGGATCAACGGGTTCGCCTTTAATTTTCAAATCGTTAAGCTTGCCGTCTTTCGCCACGAAGCTGACGTTGGCAAACTGCGGATAGGCCCCGGAATCCGGCTTCATTTGTGCCACGGCGGTCAGATAGTCAATCACCTCTTTCCCGCTCATGTCGGCGTACACCACGATGTTACCGAACGGCTGCACTTTCAGCACGCTCTTATAGGTGATATCACCGCCTTCGATGGAGTCACGGATACCGCCGCCGCTCATCACGCCAAAATCAGCGCTGGTTCGCGCCATTTGCGCAGCCAGCAGTAAATGCCCCATGTTGGTCTGTACGAAACGGACTTTGCTACGGTCGCCTTCGAGGCGCGCATTGACGCTACCAATTTTCACATCGAGCTGCGCTTTACCTTTATTCTGGAACGGCGTCAGCAGAGAAAGCATTTGCTGATTTTCTGCAATTTCCGGGGTGTAGAGTACGCGCTCACTTTTACCGTTGTCCCAGGTCACTTTTTTCTTAAGGTTGACGGGGATGAGCTGGTAGTTAACCATTTTCATTTCGCCATTGCGGAACTCAAAGTCCGCCCGCCCCACGTATTTCCCCCACTCATGCGCCTGCACAATCCAGATCCCGTTTTGCTTGTCTGGCGCACACGGCGTACCCGGTACGTAATCAACCTGCTTCTTGTTTTCCGCGGCCATACATACCGGATCCTGCGAGTGACCACCCACAATCATTGCCAGCGATCCCGCCGGCAGGCTGCGCGCCATTTCTACGTCGCCAGGCGCGTTCGAGCCGTGATTGCCATTGTCATAATGTCCCATATGGGTGGTCGCAATAATGATGTCCGGCTTTTCCCCCATGTTCAGTTCCTGGATAACCAGTTTGGCTTCATCAGCAGGTTTACGGAACTCAATATCGGTAAAGAACTCTGGGTTGCCAATTTTCGCCGTATCGTCAGTGGTTAAACCGAGTACGGCAATTTTTAAATCCTGGCGCTTAAAGATGGCCCACGGCTTAAACAAACGCTCGCCGGTGCTTTTCTGATAGATATTGGCCGAGAGAAACGGGAATTTGGACCATTTTTCCTGCTGGCGCAATACGCTAAGCGGATTATCAAACTCGTGGTTTCCGACCGCCATCGCATCATAGCCAATCAGGTTCATTCCGCGAAAATCAGGTTCCGCATCCTGCAGATCAGACTCCGGTACGCCGGTATTAATGTCGCCACCGGAAAGCAGCAGTACACTGCCTCCTTCCTCAGCCACCTCTTTACGAATACCGTCCACCAGCGTTTTTTGTGCCGCCAGCCCGTATTCACCGTATTCGCTGCGCCAGAAGTGACCGTGATGATCGTTGGTATGCAGAATAGTAATTTTGTAGGTTTTATCTTTTTCGTACGCCTGTGCAGGTTGACCTGCCAGCGCAAATGCGGCTAATAACGCCAGCGCCACGCCCCGTTTTAAAAACTTCATATTTCACTCCCTGACTCAATATCAACCGCCATACCCGTTATCCTTCAAATTACATGTGCGTTGGCTGCGCTCACTTCCCCCTGTCGCTTATGCAGTAAGCTCCTGGGACTCTCGCGTTTGCCGCCTACCTGTAAGTCGAATTAGTTCGGGCATAAAATTACAGCTACTGAAAATAATAGCCGAAAATGTTTTCAGAAATGAGACTTCCTTCAAACACCTTCCGCAGGTATGTTAGTCAGGTAATAATAACAAATTAGATTACCCTCATAATCGCAACCCAAACAGAAGTGACTTTCTATGGCAATAAGTGAACCAACCCAGCCAGTGGCTGGCGCGTCAGCGTCGGTTGCTAAAGCACGCACCTCATTTGGCATTTTAGGGGCAATCAGCCTCTCCCATCTGCTAAACGATATGATCCAGTCGCTGATCCTGGCGATTTATCCGCTATTGCAGTCAGAGTTCTCGCTGACGTTTATGCAGATAGGGATGATTACCCTGACCTTCCAGCTTGCTTCCTCACTGCTGCAACCGGTTGTGGGTTACTGGACGGATAAATACCCGATGCCGTGGTCGCTGCCCATTGGGATGTGCTTCACGCTGAGTGGGCTTGTTTTGCTGGCCATGGCCGGCAGTTTCCATATGGTCCTGCTCGCCGCAGCGCTGGTTGGTACCGGCTCTTCGGTATTTCACCCGGAATCATCCCGCGTGGCGCGAATGGCCTCCGGCGGTCGTCACGGTCTTGCCCAGTCAATTTTCCAGGTTGGCGGCAACTTCGGTAGCTCTCTGGGACCGTTACTGGCGGCTGTCATCATCGCGCCATATGGTAAGGGTAATGTGGCTTGGTTTGTGCTGGCTGCGTTATTAGCGATTGTCGTTCTGGCGCAAATCAGCCGTTGGTATGCCGCGCAGCACCGGATGAGTAAAGGAAAACCGAAAGTCGCCATCGTGAATCCGTTACCACGGAATAAAGTGGTACTGGCGGTAAGCATCCTGCTGGTGCTGATTTTCTCCAAATACTTCTATATGGCGAGCATCAGCAGCTATTACACCTTTTATCTGATGCAAAAATTCGGATTATCGGTACAAAATGCCCAGTTTCACCTGTTTGCCTTCCTGTTTGCCGTCGCAGCCGGGACGGTGATTGGTGGACCATTGGGCGATAAAATTGGCAGAAAATATGTTATTTGGGGCTCTATCCTCGGCGTAGCACCCTTTACCCTCTTTTTACCCTACGCAACGCTGGAATGGACCGGGATTTTAACCGTGATCATTGGTTTTATCCTCGCATCGGCGTTTTCTGCCATTCTGGTCTACGCGCAGGAGCTGCTTCCTGGCCGTATCGGCATGGTTTCTGGGCTATTTTTCGGTTTTGCCTTCGGCATGGGCGGCTTGGGAGCCGCGGTGTTAGGGCTGATTGCCGACCATACCAGCATCGATTTGGTCTACAAAATATGTGCTTTCCTGCCACTACTGGGGATACTGACCATATTCTTACCTGATAACCGACATAAAGCGTGATTTCCTGACGGCCAAAAGTAAATTTTGGCCGTCAGACTTACAGTAGCCATCAGCCTTTGCCTCTCACATACCGCTGTACTTTTCCGATCCGTGCTTTTTTACGTCTAAAATCCTATTTTCATCAAAATTCAATAATTATTCACAAACAAAAACATCAAAATTGTCATAAACTATTACTCGTCGTTTGAGTTTTCAGGATTATCACAGCAACCAAAGGAGACGGAATGCATCACGCCACCCCGCTTATCACCACCATTGTCGGCGGCCTTGTGCTCGCTTTTATATTAGGCATGATTGCCAATAAACTACGTATTTCTCCTCTGGTGGGATATCTGTTAGCGGGCGTTCTGGCCGGTCCATTTACACCTGGTTTTGTTGCTGATACCAAGCTAGCGCCTGAACTGGCCGAGCTTGGCGTAATCCTGCTGATGTTCGGCGTGGGGCTGCACTTTTCGCTGAAGGATTTGATGGCGGTAAAGTCTATCGCCATTCCCGGCGCGATTGCCCAGATAGCGGTGGCAACGCTGCTGGGCATGGCGCTTTCAGCAGTGATGGGCTGGTCGCTGATGGTTGGGATCGTGTTTGGTCTGTGTCTTTCAACCGCCAGTACCGTAGTGCTATTGCGTGCGCTTGAAGAAAGGCAGCTCATTGACAGTCAGCGCGGGCAAATCGCCATTGGCTGGCTGATTGTCGAAGACCTGATGATGGTGCTGACGCTGGTTCTCCTGCCAGCCGTCGCTGGAATGCTGGAAAAAGAAGATGTCGGCTTTGCCTCGCTGGCCGTAGATATGGGCATTACCATCGGTAAGGTGGTGGCGTTTATCGCAATTATGATGCTGGTTGGTCGTCGCCTGGTGCCGTGGATTATGGCCCGCAGCGCCGCAACCGGCTCACGCGAACTGTTTACCCTGTCAGTCCTCGCCCTCGCATTAGGTATTGCATTTGGCGCAGTGGAGCTGTTCGATGTCTCCTTTGCACTGGGGGCATTCTTCGCCGGCATGGTGCTGAACGAATCTGAACTGAGTCACCGTGCGGCGCATGACACCCTGCCGCTGCGCGATGCGTTCGCCGTACTGTTCTTTGTTTCCGTCGGGATGCTCTTTGATCCCATGATTCTGATTCAGCAACCGCTGGCGGTGCTGGGCACGCTGGCGATTATCATCTTTGGTAAATCCCTTGCCGCCTATTTCCTGGTGCGCCTGTTTGGTCACTCCCAACGCACAGCGCTCACCATTGCCACCAGCCTGGCGCAGATTGGTGAATTTGCCTTTATCCTGGCGGGTCTGGGCATGGCGTTAAACCTGCTGCCGCAGGCCGGACAGAATCTGGTGCTGGCGGGGGCGATCCTGTCTATCATGCTTAACCCGGTGCTGTTCGCGGTGTTAGAAAAATATCTCGCCAAAACAGAAACGCTGGAAGAACAGACGCTGGAAGAGGCTATTGAAGAAGAGAAGCAAATTCCGGTGGATATCTGCAATCACGCCCTGCTGGTTGGCTTTGGGCGCGTCGGTAGCCTGCTGGGCGAGAAATTGATGGCTGCGGGGATCCCGCTGGTAGTTATCGAAACCTCACGCACCCGAGTGGATGAACTGCGCGAGCGCGGGATCCGCGCGGTGCTGGGGAATGCCGCCAACGAAGAAATTATGAATCTGGCGCATCTGGATTGCGCACGCTGGCTGCTGCTGACCATTCCCAATGGCTATGAAGCGGGTGAAATTGTCGCTTCAGCACGCGAGAAGTGCCCGTCGATTGAAATTATCGCCCGCGCGCATTATGACGACGAGGTGGAATACATTACCGAACGCGGCGCCAATCAGGTCGTCATGGGTGAGCGTGAAATCGCCCGTACCATGCTGGAGCTGATTGAAACGCCGCCTGCTGGTGAGGTGGTCGTTACAGGCTGATGTCGTTGCCGGATGACGCTATCGCTTATCCGGCATGTGCATGATTTAACGATCCCAGTACGACTCTTCGAGGCTATCTTCGCGTTCCGGCAAACCGCGCGTCAGGCGCGGGGAATGCTGGTTCAGCACCTGATAACTCACGCGATTCGCATATTTACACACCTGGGCTAACGACGAATAGGTCAGCCAGGTGAACTTGTGCTTGCTGGAGTTAGGCACGTTGCTGCGGTGATAGCTGTTAGCGGTAATATCATGCAGCAATGCCGCCAGCGCGCCGTCGCCAGCGCCGTTGGTATTCATGATCTTCTCTGGCCCGCCCATATACGGTGCGATGTGCGAATACACACGCAGAGGATTGGTACAATCTTTATGGCGCATGGCGCGGCTAAACTCGTACTGGTTGAATTCGGCAATGGCCCCAGGCAGCAGCGGATGCTGAGTTTTACGTTTAACTTCTTCTTCCGTAAAGCCCGCCATATAAAGACCCGCCGGTCCCGCTGTGCACAGCACCAGATCCACCCAATCCAGCGCCTTGTCGGACGCCAGCAGCGGATCGTTTTCGCCGGTCAGCGCTTCGGCCTCTTCTTCATTCATCGCCAGAATTGAAACATGCTCTTTCAGGAATGCCTGCCACCACTGCGGATTATCGGCAATGACAAATTTGGTGCCCAGCGTCAGTACCACCGGTACATTGTGTTTTTTAGCAAATTCGATCGCCTTCATGGTCGCTTCCGGCATTGGCTCGCCCGGCTCGCAGCGCACCAGATAAGACGTCAGCACCAGCGCGGACGCTCCGGCAATCACCGATTCAGGGATGCTATCCGCCCGCAGCTTGTTCATATGCCCTGGGCTGATTGCAAAGGTACGCTCACCGGACTCGCCAATCAGCGTAAAGCAGCGACCAATCGGTCCATCTACGCCCTGCAGGTAGTTCAGATCGGTACGACTGGAGGTATTGCATAAATAGCGGTACGCATAGCTGCCAATCTCGATGTTGCTGCACATCACACCCAGCAGCACCGAGCGGTCATCCGCCAGCACAGAGTAGTTGTGCATCGTATTACCGATAGTACCGCCCGCAAACTGATGGGTGATCAAATTTTCACGCACCAGTTCCTGGTAGAGCGCTTCAGCGACATCATCTGCAATCACCAGAGAGTGCCCGGCACTTAATCCATAACGTTTTACAAAGTTATCATCAACTTTAGCTTCAATATCCACCAGCGTCTGGTCAATACCCACCACCCAGGCTGCGCTGGTTTCATTTTCTGGCTGAATTTGTTGCAGCAACGGATCGCGCGCGCTGACGGGAAAATAGTGTTTGGATTTACGTTTACCGGGAAATTTCATGGTCGATTTTACGGGTGGTTAGCTGAGCGATGCATGGTAGCACATTCCCCGCTGCGCATGCGATGCGGCGCTGAGTTTCAATATCGGACGGTGAGATCGCAGTTTATCCGGGATGAATTTCTACAATAACTCACCTTCACAAGGAGCGCTTTATGAAGCCGGAAAACAAGATCCCCGTACTCGACAACATTTCGGATGAAATGAAAAGTGTGGTGAATTTTCATCGCGAAGATTTGCCACCGTGGCCCGCTGCCGATGACTTTGTGGCCCAGCGTAAACACTACATTCATGAACGGCAGTTGTGGAATGCCGATGCCCCACAGATGAATACCCGAGAATGCGTTATTTCCACCGCATACGGCCCCGTTGCCACACGAATTTACGCTCCGCTGCCCCATAGCCAGGCGACGCTATATTACCTGCACGGCGGCGGTTTTATTCTCGGTAATCTGGATACCCACGATCGCATTATGCGTTTACTGGCGCGCTATACGCAGTGCACGATCATTGGCATCGACTATTCGCTTGCGCCAGAGGCCCGCTACCCGCAAGCCATCGAAGAGATTGTCGCCGTCTGTCAGTACTTTTATCAGCACGCTGGCGATTATTCCCTTAATGTGAATCATATTGGTTTTGCGGGCGATTCCGCCGGGGCCATGCTGGCGCTTGCCAGCGCGTTGTGGTTGCGGGATAAACAAATTGCCTGCGGCAAGGTGGCTGGCGTGCTGTTGTGGTATGGGCTTTACGGCCTGCAGGATTCACTGAGCCGACGGCTAATGGGCGGAGCCTGGGATGGTTTAACTCGCGAGGATCTGCAGATGTACGAAAACGCGTACCTGCGTAGCGCCGACGATCGCGAATCACCATACTATTGCCTGTTTAATAACGACCTGACGCGCGACGTACCGCCGTGCTTTATCGCCGGTGCGGAGTTTGATCCGCTGATTGACGATAGCCGCTTATTGTTCCAGACGCTACAGGCGCATCAGCAGCCCTGCCAGTACAAAATGTACCCCGGCACGTTGCACGCCTTCCTGCACTATTCGCGGATGATGAAAACCGCCGACGATGCGTTACGGGAGGGCGCGCGTTACTTCAGAGCGCAGCTTTAACGGTAGGCTGCGGTCAGTTTAACCATCATTTCGATATGTTCCGGTGTGGCATTCAGCGCCGGAATATACTCATATTGCTTACCGCCTGCCTCAAGGAAAATCTCCCGGTTTTGCACCGCTATCTCTTCCAGCGTTTCGAGACAATCAGCCGCGAAGCCCGGACACATGACCTGGATATGTCGGGTCCCTTTCTCCGCCAGCATTTTTAACGTTTCATCGGTATATGGCGTTAACCACGGTTCACGGCCAAAACGAGACTGGAAGGTCATCATCACTTTTTCCGGCGGCAAGCCAAGCGCAGAAACCAGCTCACGAGTCGTATCGCGACAGCGCTGCGGGTAGTCATCGCCTTCATCGGCGTAGCGCTGCGGAATGCCGTGATAGGAAAGCAGCAGCAAATCGGGTTCACCATGTTGAGCAAACGAATCACGGGCGCTCTTGGCCAGCGCATCAATGTAGCTGCTGTCATCAGCGTAATCACGAATAAATGAGATACCAGGAATACTGCGTTTACGCGCTAAGATTCGCGCCAGTTCATCCCAGACTGCCGCCACGGTAGAACAGGAATATTGCGGGTACAGCGGTAACACCACCATGTGTTCAACTCCGCTTGCCAGCAGTTCATCGACCGCGCTTTCAAGCGACGGTGAACCGTAGCTCATCCCCAGCGCGACAGGCGTATTTGGCAGACGTTGTGCCAGCGCCTGCTGTTGCGCCTTGCTGTAGACCATCAGCGGGGAACCGTCTTCCATCCAGATTGACTGGTACAGCTTCGCCACGCGTGGCGCACGCAGCGGCAAAATCACACCACGCAGCAGCGGCCACCACAGCGCAGGTGACGTATCGACTACGCGTTGATCGCTTAAAAACTGGCGCAGGTAGCGCTTAACGGCTTCGGGGGTTGGGGCATCGGGAGTGCCGAGGTTTGCCAGCAGGATACCGGTTTTCGTCTGACGCATTACCGCCTCTTATCGATTCAAATTGTTGATAATTGTAGCGGAAAAGCGATAAAGAAGAACTAATTGCTGTGAAAGGTAAGACGAGAATTTGCCTGATGGCGCTGCGCTTATCAGGCCTACATAAAATCGTAGGCCGGATAAGGTGTTTACACCGCCATCCGGCATTGACTGCGCTAAAACTTAACCGAGGATTTTTTCCAGCGCTGCGCGAACGTCAGCCACAGCCTGGGTGCCATCAACTTTCGCGTATTTGGTGTTACCCGCCTGCGCTTCTTTCGAGTAGTAGCCGATCAGCGGAGCGGTCATCTGATGGTATTCCACCAGGCGCTTACGTACGGTCTCTTCCTGATCGTCTTTACGGGTGGTCAGCTCTTCGCCGGTCACGTCGTCTTTTCCTTCAACCTTAGGCGGGTTGAATTTGATGTGGTAAACGCGGCCAGAAGCAGCGTGTACGCGACGACCCACGATACGGTCAACGATCAGCTCATCCGGAACGTCGAATTCAAGAACGTAGTCCACGTTGATGCCTGCTTCTTTCATGGCATCAGCCTGCGGAATAGTACGCGGGAAGCCATCAAGCAGGAAACCATTACGGCAGTCTTCCTGAGCAATACGCTCTTTTACCAGCGCGATCACCAGCTCATCAGTCACCAGCTTACCGGCGTCCATGATGTCTTTCGCTTGTTTGCCCAGCTCGGAGCCAGATTTCACGGCAGCACGCAGCATATCACCGGTGGAGATTTGCGGAATACCATACTTCTCCATGATGAACTGAGCCTGAGTTCCTTTACCCGCGCCCGGAGCGCCAAGCAGAATGATACGCATTACGAAAATCCCCTTAAAGGTTGTCGATATTTTTTAAAAAGCGCTAAACGATACCACCATCACGCAATTGGCTCAAGGAAGACGCCCGACGCTGAAACGGTTAACGGTGGGAAAATTAAAAATGAGGAGAGAAAATGCCGGATCGCGGTGTAAACACCGTATCCGGCCAGGGATCGACGAGATGGTGTAAGCCGGACACGCGTTAGCGTCATCCGGCATTACCTTACGGCTATCAGGACACCAGCAACTGGTTCATACGACGAATGAACTGGTTCGGATCTTCCAGCGTGCCGCGTTCAGCAAACAGCGCCTGATCCAGCAGCAGTTCAACCCACTCTTTGAACTGTGCTTCGTCCTGGGTATCCGCCGTGCGTTTGACCAGCACGTGGTCCGGGTTGAGTTCAAAGATATATTTCACTTCCGGTACGGCCTGGCCAGCAGCTGCGAACAGTTTCGCCATCTGGGTGCTCATTTCGTCCGCATCGGTGGTAACGATGGCCGGCGTGTCGGTCAGACGGTGAGTCAGACGCACTTCTTTTACGCGATCGCCCAGCAGGGTTTTCACGCGCTCAACGAACGGCGTCAGCGCTTTTTCCGCTTCTTTTGCCGATTCGTCAACGTCATCCGCCAGCTTGTCGATGGACTCGTCAGCTTTGGCTACGGACTGGAATGCCTTACCGTCGAACTCGGTCAGGTAGTTCATCATCCACTCATCGATACGGTCAGAAAGCAGCAGCACTTCGATGCCTTTCTTACGCAACAGTTCCAGGTGCGGGCTGCTCTTCGCCGCCGCATAGCTGTCTGCGGTGATGTAGTAGATTTTCTCCTGCCCTTCTTTCATACGCGACACGTAGTCTTCCAGCGACACGGTTTGTGCGGAGGAGTCAGTGTGCGTGGACGCGAAGCGCATCAGCTTAGCGATCGTTTCCTGGTTAGCGTTGTCTTCCGCCGGACCTTCTTTCAGTACCAGGCCGAACTGTTTCCAGAAGGTCTGGTATTTTTCTGCGTCGTCTTTCGCCAGTTTTTCCAGCATCTGCAGTACGCGTTTGGTCAGCGCGCTACGCAGGTTACGGGTGACGGTGCTGTCCTGCAGGATCTCACGAGAAACGTTCAGCGGCAGATCGTTAGAATCTATCAGGCCACGCACAAAGCGCAGGTAATTCGGCATAAACTGCTCGGCGTCGTCCATAATGAACACGCGCTGAACGTACAGTTTCAGACCATGCTTGTGATCGCGGTTCCACATATCCCACGGAGCCTGAGATGGGATGTACAGCAGGCTGGTGTACTCCTGCTTACCTTCCACACGGTTATGACTCCAGGTCAGCGGATCAGTGAAGTCGTGCGCGATATGTTTGTAGAATTCGTTGTACTCGTCGTCTTTGATTTCCGACTTGTTACGGGTCCACAGCGCCTGCGCCTTGTTGATCTTTTCCCAGGAAACTACGGTCTCGCCGTCTTTCTCTTCGGATTTTTCGATCTCTACCGGCAGCGCGATATGGTCGGAATATTTGCTGATGATGGAACGTACGCGCCAGTCATCAAGGAACTCGTCTTCGCCTTCGCGCAGATGCAGCGTGATTTCGGTGCCGCGATCGTCTTTGGTGATGTCGGCAACGGTGTACTCACCTTCACCCGCAGATTCCCAGAACACACCATTTTCCGGTTTATCGCCCGCTGCGCGGGTACGCACGGTGACTTTATCCGCCACGATGAACGCAGAGTAGAAGCCAACCCCGAACTGGCCGATCAACTGGCTGTCTTTTGCCTGATCGGATCCCATGGATTCAAGGAAAGATTTAGTACCGGATTTCGCAATGGTCCCCAGATGATCGATAACGTCATCACGATTCATCCCCACGCCGTTATCGGCAATGGTCAACGTACGCTTATCTTTATCGAAGGAAACACGCACACGCAGCTCACCGTCACCTTCATACAGGTCCGGGTTAGACAGTGCGCGAAAACGCAGCTTGTCTGCCGCATCCGAGGCGTTAGAGATAAGCTCACGCAGGAAGATTTCTTTATTGGAATACAGAGAATGGATCATCAGGTGCAGAAGCTGTTTTACTTCTGACTGAAAACCACGAGTTTCTTGTCCTTTCATGTAGGTCTACCTCAACAATGCCATTTTCAATGGTAAAAACAGGTTGAGGGTGAAATGGGGACAAGCGGGAAGGATTTCAAGCGGAAGCCGCCGTCGCGGCCTCCGTTTGTTCAGAATTTAATCTTGTGTCGTCCTGCCAGAGAGTGCGACAGCGTGGTGCCATCGACCATTTCCAGCTCGCCACCAACCGGAACGCCATGGGCGATACGGCTGGCTTCAACGTCATATTGCATGCAAAGCTCAGCAATATAGTTGGCGGTCGCCTCTCCTTCGACCGTGGGATTGGTCGCCAGGATCAGTTCGCTGATTTGCTCAGATGCCAGCCGCTGCTCGAGACGATCCAGCCCGATATCATCAGGACCAATACCGTCCAGCGGAGACAGGTGTCCCATCAGCACGAAGTAACGTCCAGAAAATTGCCCGGTTTGCTCAATGGCGTAGATGTCCGCCGGACTCTCCACCACGCAAATCTGACCGTTTTCCTGGCGACGCGGGTTCGAGCAGATGTTGCAGACGTCTTGTTCTGTGAATGTGCGGCAATCGGCACAGTGGCCGATTTCCGACATCGCCTTCGTTAACGCCTGCGCCAGACGCATCCCGCCGCTGCGATCGCGCTGAAGCAGCGTGAACGCCATGCGCTGCGCAGACTTCGGGCCAACGCCCGGCAGACAGCGCAGAGCTTCCATAAGCTGAGTTAACAGCGGGCTGGTTTGCATCAGAACGGCATCTTAAAGCCAGGCGGCAGCTGCATTCCGGAGGAAACAGAGGCCATCTTCTCTTTCTGCGTCTCTTCAATACGGCGCGCGGCGTCGTTGAATGCCGCAGCAACCAAGTCTTCCAGCATCTCTTTGTCGTCTTCCAGCAGGCTTGGGTCGATCTCCACACGACGGCAGTTATGCGCGCCGTTGATGGTTACTTTTACCAGACCCGCGCCAGATTCACCGGTCACTTCCAGCTTGGCGACTTCTTCCTGCATCTGCTGCATTTTTTCTTGCATCTGCTGGGCCTGTTTCATCAGGTTACCCAGACCGCCTTTACCAAACATAGGCTTCTCTCTCAATCACGTTAAGGGATGACGACCGTCAAACCGTAATGGCTGACGATCAAATGGGGCGAATACTCTCTTCGTCCAGGTCCGCATCGAAAAAACGACGCAGCGTCTGAATGTTATTATCCGCAATAATCGACTCACGCGCCTGCGCGAGTTTCTCTTCATAAATGGCCTGACGCCACTCCAGCGGCGTGCGCACCGCTGGATTATCATCTTCAACGATGGTCAATTCAACCGTTGACCCTGTTAAGGAACTCAATGCTTCGGCCAGTTTTTGCTGCGCGCCGCTGGAGTTAAGGTGTCGCTGCGTGGAACGCAGGTGCAGGCAAACCACGTTGCCATTCTCTTCTTTCCAGGCATTAAGCGCCACCTGCTCCACCAGTTTAGGCAGCGAGAGCTGGCTTACCTGTGCGGCCCACGGGTCGCGTTCGATGGCCTCAGCCGCCAGCTTTGCCGCCAGTTCTGGCGTTTTTTCATGCTCAAGCGCTTTTTTCAGCGCTTTCGGCGTAGCGACGACCTCTTTGACTTCTGCAACAGGATTGGTCGCTTTCCAGCGATACGCTTCTTTCTTCGCTGGCGCTTTTTCCAGCGCAGAGACCGCTGGACGCGCCTGAACACGTTCCGACACCGAAGCCAGTCTTTCCAGCGCAGCATTATTCACCGGCCGCGCGCGGGAAGCGGCTGCCGGTTCACTCTTTTTTGGTTTGGTTGCTCCCTGAGCGCGTTGCAGTTGGCTGCGTGCCGCCAGCACCTGGCTGGTAGCATCGGAGAGCGGTACATTCTGTTGCTGTTGCGCTGCCGCAGGCTGCTGCGGCACCTGCGTCGGGTTCATCACCGCAGTGGGTGCGACCGGGGCAAAAGACTGTCGCGGGGCTTCAGGTTCCGGGAGCGGCATGCGCGGATGAAAAGCCAGCGCACGTAGCAGCGTCATTTCAACGCCCATTCGCCTGTCCGGCGCATACGGCAGTTCTTTGCGCCCGATTAACAGGGTCTGGTAGTAAAGCTGCACATCGGTTGGCGGGACGATTCGCGCCAGTTCGCGCATACGCTGTTCAATGGCGGCCATATCGCTGCCGAGCGCGGCAGGTGAAAGCTGAACCATGGCAATACGATGCAGCAGAGCCGACATCTCAACCAGTAGCGCTTCCCATTCAATACCGCGCGCGGCGGCATCGTTCACCAGCGTCATAACGCGTTCGCCGTCCGCAGCCACAACCGCTTCAACCAGCGAGAGCGCCTGGTCGTCGTCCAGCGTGCCGAGCATGGTGCTGACCGCGTCGGTCGAGACCTGACCATCGCCGCTGGCGATCGCTTGATCGGTCAGACTCAGCGCATCGCGCAGGCTGCCGTCCGCGGCGCGAGCCAGCAGTTGCAACGCACGTGGCTCATGGGCGATATGCTCTTCTTTGAGGATATGCTCAAGCTGATGGCGAATCTGTTCGACATCCAACGCTTTAAGATGGAATTGCAGACAGCGCGACAGGATAGTCACCGGCAGCTTCTGCGGATCGGTAGTCGCCAGCAGGAACTTAACGTGCGCGGGCGGCTCTTCGAGCGTTTTCAGCAGGGCGTTAAAACTGTGGCGCGACAGCATGTGCACTTCGTCAATCAAATAGACCTTAAAGCGACCGCGCGCTGGCGCGTACTGGACGTTATCCAGCAGGTCACGGGTGTCTTCGACTTTGGTGCGTGAGGCGGCGTCGATTTCAATCAGATCGACAAAGCGCCCCTGCTCGATTTCACGGCAGTTATCACACACGCCGCACGGCGTAGCGGTGATGCCGGTTTCACAGTTTAATCCCTTCGCCAGCAAACGGGCGATTGACGTTTTCCCGACGCCACGGGTGCCGGAAAACAAATAAGCATGATGAATACGCCCTAACGACAAGCCGTTCGCCAGTGCCGTCAGCACATGTTCCTGGCCGACGACGTCAGCAAAGGTTTGTGGGCGCCATTTTCGGGCTAAGACCTGATAACTCATTGGCAGGCTCTGAAAGGCTGGAGGGTGGATTCACAGGGGGATAATGCTAACACAACCTCGCAGCGACGGCGAGGTTGTGTGTCTCGGTATTAATCTGCCGAGATAAGATAGCCCGAAATTAGTGGCCCGGGAATGGAACCAGGCTATAACAGGTCAGTCCCTGCTTTTCCAGACGCTGCTCGCCACCCAGATCAAACAGGTTAATGATAAATGCAGCATCGGTCACTTCGCCACCCAGACGGCGGATCAGTTTCACGGTTGCTTCAATCGTGCCGCCGGTTGCCAGCAGGTCGTCCACAACCAGAACTTTATCACCAGGTTTGATGGCATCTACGTGGATTTCCAGTTGATCGGTGCCGTATTCCAGCTCATAGCTCTCAGCAATAACTTCACGCGGAAGCTTACGGGGTTTACGTACCGGAACAAAACCAACGCCCAGACCCAATGCTACCGGCGCGCCAAACAGGAAGCCACGCGCTTCGGTACCAACCACTTTAGTGATACCCGCATTTTTGTAGCGTTCAACCAGCAATTCAATACTGAGGGCGTAGGCTTTCGGGTCTTCCAATAAACTGGTGACATCACGAAAAAGAATGCCCGGTTTTGGGTAATCGTGGATGCTTTTGATGCTATTTTTGAGAAACTCAAGCTGCTGTGCAGTCGCGGTCATAAGTTTGTGCCTGATTAATACAGTATTACTTCACGGCGCACTATACACTTCATCCTCGACGTATCTTGAATGATTTTGAGTCTGTATAAGAGCCAAGGTTACACGTGCTTAACCTTTGACCACCTGCGCCTGTGCTCGAAAACGGTCGAATTTACTGGCTGTGAGAGACAATTGCAACAGCGTTTATTGCGCTTTACTGCTTTTGTTGTTTTTCATCAATCACCGGGATCCGCCACATAAAAATCAGTAAACAGGCGAGAATAACCAGCAGCAGGCCGCGTACCCACATCATATTGACCAGCCACAGTGAAATACTAAACGTTACCAGGATCAACAAAATAGCGCGCGGCTTTGCTCCCGGCGGCATCGCGCGGTGTTTTTGCCAGTGGCGCAGATACCCGCCGAACCACGAACGGTACAGCAACCAGTCGTGAAAACGCGGCGATGAGCGAGCAAAACACCAGGCGGCCAGCAAGATAAACGGCGTTGTCGGCAACAGAGGCAATACAACGCCCAGCGTTCCTAACACTACCGCTATCCAGCCTATGATGATTAGAATAATGCGTTGCATAATATGAATACTTAACACAGAGAATCGCTACTTTATCATAACAGTTCTCATTTTCATCGGAGTGTTGTCGTGAAAACCGTCATGCTGCTTCAGACGCTCGAAAACCAGCTTAACCGCTTGCGGCAGCGTTGTGCCCCACTGGCACACCATGCCACGCTTAGCGCCCGCTTTGACAGGCATCTGTTTCACACCCGCAGCACGTTGCTACAGGCCTGTCTGGATGAAGCTGATGATAATCTCACTGCTCTACGTCGCGCAGTTGAACAGCAACAACTACCACAAATTACCTGGCTTACGGAACACCTTGCCTCACAGTTAGAGGCGATTTCACGTGAAACCGCCAGTTGGTCGCTCCGGGAGTGGGACAGCGCCTCTCCTGGCCTGGCGCGCTGGCAGCGTAAGCGAGTTCAACACCAGGAGTTTGAGCGCCGCCTGGTTGAAATGACGCGTGAACGTAAAGAACGCCTGGCACAGGTTACGGGCTTTGAAGAACAGCAAAAACTGCATCGCGAAGTAGAGGCATTCGAGGCACGACTGGCACGCTGTCGTCATGCACTGGCAAGAATAGATAATGTGCTGGCGCGTTTAACCCGCTAATCCCCGGAGAATTTATGTCATTAAAGAACGCCCCAGATGAAGTCAAACTGGCCGTCGATTTGATTGTTCTGCTTGAAGAGAATCAGATGGAGCCTGAAACAGTTCTGAAAGCACTGGAGATTGTGAAGCAGGATTACGAGAAGAAACTGCTCTCTTTATCTAAAAAAGAGCGGTAACTGAAAACCTGATGGCTTTGCACTTATCAGGCCTACGAATGAATCGAAGCTCGCAGGCCTGATGATTATTTCTGTTAACCTACCGAAGGCGTCGGATCGTCACCTTTAATGATGTCACGCTTAACCTCGGTCACGGTGTCACCTTTCGCGTTATGCAGATGAACTTCGAGCTGGTTAAAGGCGATATCAATGTCATTTTCACGGCACAAACGATCGACCGCCCGGTTAAGTTCATCAACCGTGTGGCTACGATCGCGCAATTCACGCACGTATAAACGCAGCTCATGATCCAGCGTGCTGGCGCCGAAGGCGGTAAAGAACACTGCAGGCTCCGGATCGTGCATCACTTTCGGGTGTTCTGTCGCCGCCTGCAACAGCACCTTCTTCACTTTGTCCAGATCCGAACCATAAGCCACGCCAATGCGGATCACCAGACGCGTGGTGGTATCGGAGAGCGACCAGTTGATCAAACGCTCCGTCACGAATGCTTTGTTCGGGATGATCACCTCTTTGCGATCGAAGTCAGTAATGGTGGTGGCACGGATGCGGATCTTGCTGACCGTTCCGGAGAACGTACCGATGGTCACGGTATCGCCGATGCGTACCGGGCGTTCAAACAGAATAATCAGACCGGAAACAAAGTTACCGAAAATTTCCTGCAAGCCGAAACCAAGACCAACCGAGAGAGCAGCGGCCAGCCACTGTAGCTTATCCCACGAAACGCCGAGCGATCCGAAGACCGTCATCGCACCAATGGCGATGATGGCGTAATTCAGGATCGTGGTGATCGCATAAGAAGCCCCCTGGCGCATCTTCAGTCGCGAGAGCACCAGCACTTCCAGCAGGCCGGGTAAGTTGCGGATCAGCGCCCACGCGACCATTGACGCAATAATCGCAAACAACAGGCTGCCCATGGTGACGTCTTTCACCACTGCCGCACCCGCTTCGGTGCCGTTGTAATGCCAGAGCGTTATGCTGTCGAGATAGCTGAACACGGTGATCAAATCAGACCAAATGGCCCAGAACAGAACACCAAACAGGGCAACCATCACCAGCATGGTTATACGCAGCGTTTGCTGGTTAACCTGCTCCAGCGCAATAGTCGGTTCTTCCTGCGGCTCTGCGCCTTCGGCCCCTTCTTTCACCAGGTTTTGACGACGCGCTAACGCACGACGCCAGGCGATACGGCGAGCCGCTACGCTCAACCCTCGCAGCACCGTCTGGTACAGCAGATTCCAGAGGATAACCAGATAGACCGTTTCAATCCAGCGGCCCGCCAGGCGCAGCGTGGTGTAGAAATACCCTGTCGCCGTCAGCACCATTAATGCAATCGGAATAATAGACAACACGGTAATGGTGACCAGACGCAGACCATGCGACTCTTTGTCACGCCAGCTTTCGCGGCACATCGGCCATACCAGGAAGGCGATCAGCAGCAGGTTGAGGAAAATGACCACCTGGCCAAGCACATCGTCCATCAAATTAAGCGGCGACAGCTCAGCAATGACCGACCAGAAGTTAAGCGGCAACAGCGCAAGGCTAATACGCACAATCTGGCGACGCCAGTGGCTGGTCTGCTTCGCTGGCATACCAAAATGACGTATCGCCACGCCATCTTTTTCCAGCACCTTCCAGCACAGACCAAACACCAGCCAGAAGATGGTCATCTTCTTACTGAACGCCCACAGCAGGTCGCTAATATTCAGTTGCATAGTCAGCAGAATCAGACCCACCGCGAGGATAATCAGACACGCCGGCAAGGCTCTGATGAGATCGATCAGAATCGCTTTTGGCGTATTAAGCTGACTGTCATTGCGCAGGTTCCCCACCGCGGCGGCTAATTTTGCCTGATAATCCTTCAGCCACTTCAAACGCCAACGGATTAACCCGGCGATAAGCAGCAGCGGCAGCCCTGCCAGGAACGCAATAAACACGGCGGGCCAGGCTTTTTCCCAGTTCACCGTGATTTTCATCGACTTAAACTGGTCTTTTAGGGTTTGCGGGAAGGCTTTGATCCAGTCCCAGTCCATCGGACGGTTACTGTTAACCCAGAAGATTTGTTGCGTGAGGATCTCTTTCAGGTTTTTCGACACGCTCATTAACTGCTGCTGGTTGATTTGCAGATTAATCGCCATCATCAACTGGTTGCCCAGCTGCTTATTTAGCTGATCCAACAGTTCACGACGCATATCCACGACCTGCAGCAGGGCATCATGGACTTCAGGGTTAACGTCGTTGCTGTGCCCTTCTTCCAGTTTGGCGACAAACGCATCATTCTGGAACAACGTATCGCGCTGCTGGTTGACTTCGAACTGCTCCAGACGCAAATCGGCGATCCGGTTGGTCATATCGGCAAGCTCATCCGCCGACGGCAGCGTTTGTTGTTGCTGATATAAAATGCGCGACAGCAGCAGACTGCCTTTCAGAACGGCGATCTGCTCTTTAATGTTGCGTTCGGATTGCAGCGCGCGGTCAAGCCAGTTTTTGACCTTGATATTTTGCTGCATCAGGCTGTTGCCGTTTTCAGTCGCGGCAATCAGGCGCTGGCTGAGCTGATGGTTAACATCAAGTTCCTGCTTCACTAACGGATTGGACTGAATACGCTCGGCTTCGTCCGGCGTTACCGCTTCCTGTGCCGTCTTTTCGGTTAACGTCAGTCGTTTGCTGTTCACCGCCTCTTGCAGGAGCTGGAGCTGGTGTTCAAGGCGGTTAGTGTGCGCCGTCACATAATCGCGTTGTTTTTGCAGGGTATCCTGCAAAACGGTATTCCCTTCGAGGCTCTTACGCTGCTGGTCGATCTGCGCGTTCAGCAACGCTTGCTGCGCCTGCAGCAGCACCTGCTGGCTGGGGCGTAAAGCCGCCTCTCCCACAGTGGTGCCATCGAGTCGATTGCGGATTTGCTGCATCTGTTGCGACGCGGTGTACATCGCATTTTGTACACGCTCTGGCTGTGTCTGCAGCGATACCAATTGGCTGTTGTAAGCGGCCAGATCGTTTTGCGAGCTTTGCAGGTCATCCAGGACCTGCGACACGCGCGACTCAAGCTGTCGTAAGGAGAGCGTACTCAGCGTTTTTCGCGTTTCATCGTCATTATCGACATCGCTAAGCGAATTTAGCGCATCCGTCGCCTGACGCATTTTCTCCGGCGCCTGGGCAACTTTTTGCCGAAGCTGTACGGTTTCATCCTTCACACGATCGATTTTATCCAGCGTGGCAATGGTATCGATGAGATCCTGTTGAACCAGCTTATCCTGTGCGGAGAGATCTTTTTGTTTATTCAGCGTGTCTAACTGGCTCTGAATATCCGCTTTCGTCGGCAGTTCACCACTCTGTTGCGCCCGCGCAAATGCAGATGACTGGCAGGATAGCAAAAGAATGAAGAAAAGAATGGTAATAGCAATAAGATGCTGTGAACGTTTATAGAGCTGCAACATAGTCATGAGAATGAAGGTTTCTGAACCGGAAAAGTGACCGAAAATAGTCAAGCGGCAAGAATATCACGGCTGTGACCGGCAGAATAGCAGGAGGCAAAATGACCAGGAGAATTCCTGGCACAGACCCAGAGAGTTAACAGGTTTCCGCTACGTTAACCCGCAAGGTTGGGCAGAGAAGACACATCTCAAGCAGCACGGCGACGTATTCCCGAGCCTCTTTTTTCAGATCAAAAGATTCAGGGGCAAATAACCAGTTCTCGATAATTCCGGTAACATAACTACGCAGCAGCACCGCCACGCGACGCGTGTTCAGATTTTCCGGCAGCATGTTGGCGTTCATGCAGTGCCACAATGTTTGTTCGATACGGTCGTAATTTTCAATACACAGACTGCGTTGAGCTAGCTGAACTGAGGCCATTTCCCCGACAAATTCGCATTTGTGGAATATAATTTCCAACAATAAACGTCGGCGTTCTTCTGTCACGGTAGCTTCAAGAACGTAAATTAAAATTTCTCTTAATACTGATAGTGGATCGTCGGGGAATTTTGCCTGATACTCAGTCTCTAACTCATCAATGTTAGGTTTTGCTAGCTCCCAGATTTCACTGAATAAATCCGATTTGTTTTTGAAATGCCAATAGATCGCGCCGCGCGTGACACCAGCGGCTGCTGCGATCTCCGCAAGCGAGGTGGATGATACCCCTTGTTGCGAAAACAAACGCAGAGCAACATCGAGAATGTGCTGTCGAGTTTCCTGTGCTTGTTGTTTGGTTTTTCGTGCCATAGGTCAGTGAATTTACAGGCGTTAGATTTACATACATTTGTGAATGTATGTACCATAGCACGACGATAATATAAACGCAGCAATGGGTTTATGGGCTTTCAGCCATTGATCAATTTGAAATCGGACACTCGAGGTTTACATATGAACAAAAACAGAGGGTTAACGCCTCTGGCAGTCGTTCTGATGCTCTCAGGCAGCTTAGCGCTAACAGGATGTGACGACAAACAGGCCCAACAAGGGGGCCAGCAGATGCCAGAGGTTGGAGTTGTTACGCTCAAAACTGAACCTCTACAGATAACAACCGAACTCCCGGGTCGCACCAGTGCGTATCGCATTGCAGAAGTTCGTCCTCAGGTTAGCGGTATTATCCTGAAGCGTAATTTCACGGAAGGTGGTGACATCGAAGCGGGTGTATCTCTCTATCAGATTGATCCTGCTACTTACCAGGCCGCTTATGAAAGCGCAAAAGGCGATCTGGCAAAAGCACAAGCCGCAGCAAATATCGCTCAACTGACGGTCAAACGTTATCAGAAACTGTTGGGTACTAAGTACATCAGTCAACAGGATTACGATAGTGCACTGGCAGACGCACAACAGGCGAACGCCTCCGTTGTCGCCGCGAAAGCCGCGGTAGAAACTGCACGCATCAATCTGGCTTATACCAAAGTGACGTCGCCGATCAGCGGCCGCATTGGTAAATCATCCGTTACTGAAGGCGCTCTGGTGCAAAACGGTCAGGCAACCGCACTGGCAACCGTTCAGCAGTTGGATCCCATCTATGTGGACGTGACGCAGTCAAGCAACGATTTCCTGCGCCTGAAACAAGAGTTGGCCAACGGCACGCTGAAGCAAGAAAACGGTAAAGCGAAAGTCGAACTGGTGACTAATGACGGCATTAAATTCCCGCAGTCCGGTACGCTGGAATTTTCTGATGTCACGGTAGATCAAACCACCGGGTCGATTACGTTACGCGCAATCTTCCCTAACCCGGATCACACCTTACTGCCGGGTATGTTCGTCCGTGCTCGTCTGGAAGAAGGGACTAACCCAACTGCATTACTGGTTCCACAGCAAGGCGTTACCCGCACACCGCGTGGCGATGCCAGTGCATTGGTTATCGGTGCAGACAACAAAGTTGAAACCCGTCAAATTGTCGCCGCACAAGCGATTGGCGACAAATGGTTAGTCACTGATGGACTTAAACCGGGCGACCGCGTGATTGTCACTGGGCTGCAAAAAGTACGTCCTGGCGCGCAGGTAAAAGCGCAGGAAATCACCGCTGATAACAACCAGCAAGCTGCAAGCGGTAGCCAGCCTGAACAGTCCAAGTCTTAACTTAAACAGGAGCCGTTAAGACATGCCTAATTTCTTTATCGATCGCCCAATATTTGCGTGGGTGATCGCCATTATCATCATGTTGGCAGGGGGGCTCGCGATCCTCAAATTGCCGGTAGCGCAATATCCGACTATTGCACCGCCAGCAGTGACGATCTCCGCGACCTACCCTGGCGCTGATGCCAAAACAGTACAGGATACTGTTACGCAGGTTATCGAACAGAATATGAACGGTATCGATAACCTGATGTACATGTCCTCAAACAGTGACTCCACGGGTACCGTGCAGATCACGCTTACCTTTCAGTCTGGTACTGATGCGGATATCGCGCAGGTACAGGTGCAGAACAAACTGCAGCTGGCAATGCCGCTTCTGCCGCAGGAAGTACAACAACAGGGTGTGAGCGTTGAGAAATCATCCAGTAGCTTCCTGATGGTTGTCGGCGTAATCAACACCAACGGCACCATGACGCAGGAGGATATTTCCGACTACGTGGGCGCCAACATGAAGGATGCCATCAGCCGTACTTCAGGTGTGGGTGATGTTCAGCTGTTCGGTTCCCAGTACGCGATGCGCATCTGGATGGATCCGAACAAACTGAATAACTTCCAGCTGACGCCGGTTGATGTGATTAGCGCCATCAAAGCGCAGAACGCCCAGGTTGCAGCCGGTCAGTTAGGCGGTACGCCGCCGGTGAAAGGCCAGCAGCTTAACGCTTCGATTATCGCGCAAACCCGTCTGACCTCCGCCGATGAGTTCAGCAAAATTCTGCTGAAAGTGAATCAGGACGGTTCCCAGGTGCGTCTGCGTGACGTAGCGAAAGTCGAACTGGGTGGCGAGAACTACGACATCATTGCGAAGTTCAACGGTAAACCGGCATCCGGTCTGGGTATCAAGCTGGCGACAGGCGCTAACGCCCTGGACACCGCAAACGCTATCCGCGATGAACTGAAGAAGATGGAACCGTTCTTCCCGTCAGGTCTGAAGATCGTTTACCCGTATGACACCACGCCGTTCGTGAAAATCTCTATTCACGAAGTAGTGAAAACGCTGGCGGAAGCCATCATCCTCGTGTTCCTGGTAATGTATCTGTTCCTGCAGAACTTCCGCGCGACGCTGATTCCGACTATCGCCGTGCCGGTGGTGCTATTGGGTACGTTTGCCGTCCTTGCGATTTTCGGCTTCTCGATAAACACGCTGACGATGTTCGGGATGGTGCTCGCCATCGGCCTGTTGGTGGATGACGCCATCGTTGTGGTCGAGAACGTTGAACGTGTAATGGCTGAGGAAGGGCTACCGCCGAAGGAAGCAACACGTAAATCGATGGGCCAGATTCAGGGCGCACTGGTTGGTATCGCTATGGTGCTGTCAGCGGTATTTATTCCGATGGCCTTCTTCGGGGGATCTACCGGTGCAATTTACCGTCAGTTCTCCATCACCATTGTTTCGGCGATGGCGTTATCAGTCCTGGTGGCATTGATTCTGACCCCTGCCCTGTGTGCGACCATGCTCAAACCGGTTGCTAAAGGCGATCACGGAGAAGGCAAAAAAGGTTTCTTCGGCTGGTTTAACCGCATGTTCGATAAGAGCACGCACCATTACACCGACAGCGTGGGCGGTATTCTGCGCAGCACCGGTCGTTATCTGGCGCTGTATCTGATCATCGTCGTGGGTATGGCCTATCTGTTTGTTCGTCTGCCAAGCTCGTTCCTGCCGGATGAAGACCAGGGGGTATTCCTGTCAATGGCTCAGCTGCCAGCGGGTGCAACGCAAGAGCGTACCCAGAAGGTGCTGGACGAAATGACGGATTACTATCTGACCAAAGAAAAAGCGAACGTTGAATCGGTGTTTGCCGTTAACGGCTTCGGTTTTGCAGGACGTGGTCAGAACACCGGTATCGCGTTCGTGTCTCTGAAAGACTGGAGTGAACGTCCAGGCGAGGAGAACAAGGTTGAGGCAATTACTCAACGTGCGATGGGCGCATTCTCGCAGATTAAAGACGCGATGGTCTTTGCTTTTAACCTGCCAGCGATTGTGGAGTTAGGGACCGCGACCGGTTTCGACTTCCAGCTGATTGACCAGGCAGGTTTAGGTCATGAGAAGCTAACCCAGGCGCGTAACCAGCTGTTTGGTGAAGTTGCGAAACATCCTGATCTGTTAGTCGGCGTACGTCCTAACGGTCTGGAAGATACGCCGCAGTTCAAGATCGATATCGATCAGGAAAAAGCGCAGGCTCTGGGTGTATCCATTAGTGATATTAATACAACGCTGGGTGCAGCATGGGGCGGAAGCTACGTAAATGACTTCATCGACCGTGGTCGTGTGAAGAAAGTTTACATCATGTCTGAAGCGAAATACCGTATGTTGCCGGAAGATATTGGAAACTGGTATGTCCGCGGTAGCGATGGACAGATGGTACCGTTCTCCGCCTTCTCTACCTCACGTTGGGAATATGGTTCACCACGTCTGGAACGCTATAACGGTCTGCCTTCCATGGAAATCTTAGGCCAGGCCGCACCGGGTAAAAGTACCGGTGAAGCCATGGCAATGATGGAGGAACTGGCCAGCAAACTGCCATCCGGTATCGGCTATGACTGGACCGGTATGTCCTACCAGGAACGACTGTCCGGCAACCAGGCCCCTGCTCTGTATGCCATTTCACTGATTGTCGTATTCCTGTGTCTGGCGGCATTGTACGAGAGCTGGTCAATTCCGTTCTCCGTCATGCTGGTGGTACCGTTAGGTGTTATCGGTGCATTGCTGGCGGCAACGTTCCGCGGCCTGACCAACGACGTTTACTTCCAGGTAGGCCTGCTCACAACCATTGGGTTGTCGGCGAAGAACGCGATACTTATCGTCGAATTCGCCAAAGACTTGATGGATAAAGAGGGTAAAGGTCTGATAGAGGCGACGCTGGATGCGGTCCGCATGCGTTTACGTCCGATCCTGATGACATCGCTGGCCTTTATTCTGGGCGTAATGCCGCTGGTTATCAGCTCCGGCGCAGGCTCCGGCGCGCAGAACGCCGTTGGTACTGGCGTAATGGGCGGGATGGTGACGGCAACCGTGTTGGCTATCTTCTTTGTTCCGGTGTTCTTTGTGGTGGTACGCCGCCGCTTTAGCCGCAAAAGTGAAGATCTTGAGCATAGCCACTCAGTAGACCATCATTGATAGATCTCTAAAGATAAGGCCGCGCAAGCGGCCTTTTTTCAGGAAAAATCATAAAAATTACTTATTGCTATTTCGTTTATTTTCTCCAGGGTAAATAAGCGATATAATCCCTGTAGCCTTAAAGGCTATTCTTAAAAATCATTGAGAGTTCTTATTTACTTTAATAAATATTAAGATTATTCCTGGTAAGCGGTTCACATTGTCGATTGTTACCTTTCGTTGCTAAACCTAATCAAGATAACTCGATGATTGCCCGAAGAATAAAGAAATTGTCCGATTCCGAATAACCGCATTTATCTGTTAAAATGTAAAAATGACCTGACATCATAAGTTTGCATAATTGTAATTTTTCGTGATATGACGATGAAATCTTTTTTAGACTAGATTATAGTTAAATCATCAGGAGTCGCGGGCAAGTTCCAGGTAGTCTGTTGTATCCATCCCGAAGGTGTTCGGTTAGTTTAAGCCACGAAGAAGGGGATGCGTTATGGATGAATACTCACCCAAAAGACATGATATCGCGCAGCTTAAATTTCTCTGCGAAACCCTGTATCATGACTGTCTTGCAAACCTTGAACAAAGTAACCATGGCTGGGTTAATGACCCTACCTCTGCCACCAGCTTGCAGCTCAATGAACTGATAGAGCATATTGCAACCTTCGCACTTAATTATAAAATTAAGTACAATGAGGACAATAAGCTGATCGCGCAGATAGATGAATACCTGGATGACACTTTTATGTTGTTCAGCAGTTATGGTATTAATACGCAGGATCTGCAGAAATGGCGGAAGTCAGGTAATCGACTGTTTCGCTGTTTTGTCAATGCCACCAGGGCTAATCCTGTTAGTTTGTCTTGTTAAAAATTATTACAATCATAGGTAAGATTTATGTCCGATAAACCATTAACTAAAACTGATTATTTGATGCGCCTGCGACGTTGTCAGACAATTGACACACTTGAGCGCGTTATTGAAAAAAATAAATATGAATTGTCCGACAACGAACTGGCTGTATTTTACTCAGCAGCAGATCACCGCCTTGCTGAATTGACCATGAATAAGCTCTACGACAAGATTCCAACTTCTGTTTGGAAATTCATTCGCTAATTGCTCACGGGTTAAGTCAGGTATAGCGGTACATTTGTCTGGCTGACCATTTTCGTATTTACAATGGTTATTTAAATCAAATCACGTGACTACGATCACAGCGAAGAAGTGGGAACGTTCCCCTTGTTTGCATTGCGTTTTACTGTGTTGAAATGACCTCCAGTACACAGGAAATTCGTAATGAGTAATGAAAAGCAAAAAATGATCGCCGGTGAACTTTATCGCCCGGCGGATGAAACATTGCGCCACGACCGACTACGCGCTCGTCAGTTGACCCATCGCTACAATCTCACCGCTCCCGATGAAAAAAATGCGCGACAAGCTATCCTGCATGAGCTGTTGGGCCAGAGCGAAGGGGCTTACATTGAACCCTCTTTTCGTTGTGATTACGGCTATAACATTTATCTCGGTAAAGAATTTTACGCCAACTTCGACTGCGTTATGCTCGACGTCTGCCCGATCCATATTGGCGACAACTGCATGTTAGCCCCAGGAGTCCATATTTATACCGCCACCCACCCGCTGGATGCCACCGAGCGAAACAGTGGCATGGAGCTCGGCAAACCCGTGACTATTGGCAACAACGTCTGGATAGGTGGACGCGCAGTGATAAACCCTGGCGTAACGTTGGGTGATAACGTGGTTGTGGCCTCAGGCGCGGTGGTCACGAAAAGCGTTCCGGCAAACTGCGTGGTTGGGGGCAATCCCGCCAGGATTATCAAAACGCTGTGATCTTAAATGTAACTGTTATGCTAAATTGTGGTTAATCTGTTACTTTCTTCAAAAGGTATCCCCTTTTAAAATAGGGCGATCGCATCTGAATATCGCAGACACTACAAAGGCAAGAGATGACAGAAATACAGCGCCTGCTTACCGAAACCATCGACGACTTAAATATTCGCGAAAAGCGCGACAACAAACCGCGCTTTAGCATCAGCTTTATTCGCAAACATCCCGGCCTGTTCATCGGCATGTATGTTGCGTGGTTTGCCACGCTGGCGGTGATGCTGCAGTCAGAAACGTTAGTCGATTCAGTATGGCTGCTGGTGGTTCTGTTCGTCATACTCAACGCGTTTTTCTTTTTCGACGTTGCGCCGCGATACCGCTTTGAAGATATCGACGTACTGGATTTCAGAGTTTGCTATAACGGGGAATGGTATAACACGCGCTTTGTCCCCCCTTCACTCATCGATACCATCCTGCACTCACCTTCCGTCGATAGCGAACATAAAGCGCAGCTGCAAAAGATGATATCGCGTAAGGGTGAACTCTCGTTTTACGATGTCTTTACGCTAACCCGTCCCCAGACCAGCCAGTAACGACATCTCAACACAGATAAAAAAAGTGCGTCCCGATGAAGGAAACGCACTTTAATCCCTGAAATGTTGGTAAAGAAACTAACGTCTTTTTTTACGACCCTGAACAGCTTTAAAGCGCGGATTCGTTTTGCAGATTACGTACAAACGCCCTTTGCGTTTCACTATCTGGCAGTCAGGATGACGCTGTTTTGCACTACGAAGTGAATTGAGTACCTGCATCTTAACCTCGCTTAGTGCCAATAAAATGACCAAAACGTTTCTGGAAACGTGCTGCACTGCCTTCGTTATCAAAGGTTTTTTGTTTCCCGGTATAGTACGGATGCGATTTGGAAGAGATATCCAGGGTCACGTAAGGATACATTTTCCCCTCAAACTCAATCTCACGTTCCGTTTTAATGGTCGAGCCGACCTTAAAAAATTCATTGGCGCTGGTATCGTGAAACACCACAGTACGGTAAAAAGGATGAATATCCGGCTTCATGGCAACCTCGATTTGTTACGTTATAACATAACCATCAAAATACACCACTCTTGTATAAATCACAACCTGGTTTACGCGATTAAGAGTTAAACGGGATGATAAGTGGCCGTAAATATATGATGCCAATCGAATAGCTTTTTCGGCTTTCGGATATACTTTCCCTACGCTGTGTTAATAAGGATATCACTGTGATAACACGACATCTGATAAGCCTGGTGACTGGGGTGCTGTTTCTTTCCATCCTCGCGCCCGTAGGTTTAAGCCTGTGGCTGGCGCATCGTCAGGTCGAAACGAAATTTATCGATGAACTCGATATGTTCTCAACCCGAGTCGCATTACGTACGGAACGCGTAGGTGAACAGGCCAAAAAAGCGTTGCGCCATATTGAAGCTTTTCAGGGTGAACCTTGTAGTGAAGAGCATCTGCTTGAAATGCGTCGTTTGTCATATAGCTATCGCTATATTCAGGAAGTGCTGTACCTCAAAGATAACGTTCCACAATGCTCATCCCTGGAAAAAAGAAGCCAGGCAGCCGCGTTTCCTCCAGCAATGAAAATCACGCCCGATGGCTACCACGCATGGTTGACCATGCAAAACGATTTGGGCATCAAGCGTTTTATGGCAGCATTAGGTAGCAAGCATTACGTCGTGATGATCGATCCCGGTTCTTTTATTGATGTCATCCCGTTTGGCTCATGGCCGATTGAAGTCGCTATCCTTGGTACCGCGCGTAACACGGTGGTAGCCAGTAGCACCGATCTGCCACCGGATGTTTTACAACATATGCAACTAGAGCATTCGATTACCCATCTGCAGAAAGACGGCAGTATTTATAACGCCCGCCCCTTCCCCGAACTGGGCATTACGGTTGTAACCTGGGCATCCACTGTACCTTTGCAAAAGAGCTGGCACCGACAAGCGCTAATCTGGTTACCGGCAGGGATCCTCCTCGGCTTACTCACCGCAGCCTTTATTCTGCGTATTTTGCGCCGTTTACAGTCCCCTCATCACCAGTTGCAGAACGCTATCCAGCATCGGGATATCAAGGTCTACTACCAACCGATTATCTCGCTCAAAACGGGGAAAGTGGTCGGGGCAGAGGCGCTGGCTCGCTGGCCACAGGCCGACGGGAGCTATCTGTCGCCTGAGATTTTCGTCGCACTGGCGCAAGAGACCGGGCTTTCAGAGCCGCTCACCCGTTTGATTATTGAAAGCGTATTTGACGATTTAGGAAAATGGTTGCGTCAATATCCCCACCAGCATATATCCATTAACCTTGAGTCAGCCGATCTGACCTCCGAAACGCTTCCAGCTCTGTTAAGCCAGAAGGTGAACCACTGGCAACTTAAGCCTGCACAAATCGCGCTGGAACTGACCGAACGCGAATTTGCCGACCCAAAAAACAGCGCGCCGTTTATTGCTAAATACCGACAGGCAGGCCATTCAATCTATATTGATGACTTTGGTACCGGCTATTCAAGTCTTAGCTATTTGCAGGATCTGGATGTGGATATCCTGAAGATCGACAAATCGTTCGTCGATGCGCTGGAGTACAACAACGTCACGCCACATATCATCGAGATCGCGAAAACGCTGAAGCTGGAGATGGTGGCAGAAGGTATTGAAACCGAGAATCAGGAAGCCTGGCTACGCCAGCACGGCGTGCAGTACGGTCAGGGCTGGCTCTACAGTAAAGCGCTGCCGAAAGCGGAATTTATTCTGTGGGCAGAAAAACGGCTTTAGCATGGCTGTTGATGTTGAGATGGCTGGCGGCACGCCGCACAGCCAGTCACATCACTCTTCCATAATGGGCGCAAATCCACCGTAGATCATTCGCTTGCCATCAAATGGCATAGATTCACCGAATTCCTTCATACGGGGATCGGACATCATCTTCTGATTCGCCGCATCGCGGACCTCTTTGGAAGGGTATTCAATCCAGCTGAATACCACTTCTTCATGATCCTGCGCTTTCACAGCCATGCGAAAATCGGTCAGTTTGCCGTCGGGGACATCATCTGCCCAGCACTCCACCACGCGCAATGCACCGAACTCCTTGAAAAGCGGAGCTGCTTTTGCCGCCATCGCAATGTACGCCTCCTTGTTTTCAGCGGGTACGGCAACCACAAAGCCATCAACATACTTCATGAGAAAAACCTCCGAAGTGTACTGCGCGGCAAGCCGATTCCGGCCGCGTCAGTCGAGGTTAAGTTTAGTCGCCAGCAGGCGATCGTGCCCCAGGCGCATTCCTGATACGAATACGCGCCTGCGGCTGATGGCAAAACCATGGCAGGCAAATTTGAATCAGCGGCCCAATAGCCAGTGCATACAGCACCGTTCCAAACCCAACGGTTCCCCCCAGCAGCCAACCAATAAGCAACACGGACACTTCGATTGCGGTTCGAATTCGTCGTACTGGCCAGCCGGTACGCGCGTGAATTCCAGTCATCAGACCGTCACGCGGGCCCGCGCCAAAACCGGCACCAATGTACAGAGCGGTTGCTAACGCATTCAGTATCACCGCTGACACCAGTAGCCCGCTGCGCGCCAGCAGGGATTCAAATCCCGGAATCACCAGCAGCGCGACATCTGCCGCCAGCCCAATCATAATCACGTTGCTTAACGTGCCAAACCCTGGGCGCTGGCGTAGCGGTATCCACGCCAGAAGCACCAACACACCCACGGCAATAATCACCACGCCGATATTCATCGACAGTAAATTTGCCACCCCCAGGTGAAACACGTTCCACGGATCGGCCCCTAAATCGGCACGGACAAACATCGCCGTCGACACACCGTACAGCGTCAGCCCGATAAACAGCTGAAGTAAACGACGCAGCATGTTCTTCCCCTCTTACTCTCAGATAACTTTCATCTTCACCGCAATTGGCACTATGATTAATGTCCAGTTTTCAAAAAGTGGACTGCTATGTCATCTCGCCGTTACGGAAGCCAGTCTTTGCAACGCCTGCTCGGACACTGGCAGGAAAGTCCCTCGCGAACGCCCATCTGGCGACAGTTGGCAGAAGCGTTACGTTTGCTGATCCTCGATGGGCGACTGGCGCTGGATAGCCGCTTGCCCGGTGAACGCGAACTCGCTGCCGTTCTGCAAGTCAGCCGAACCACCGTCGCCAGCGCCATGGCGCAACTGCGTGAGGAGGGATATCTGGAAAGCCGACATGGTAGCGGTTCACGGGTGATCCTGCCGGAACACATTCGCCATGTGCCAACGCGGACCAGCACTGGCACAGCGCTTGATTTGTCCACGGCAGCGCTGAGTGCCGGTCCTGAAATTCATCAGGCTTACCAGCAGGCACTGTTCGCAATGCCGCAGCATCTGCTGAGCTCCGGGTATCTACCGCAGGGACTGTCGGTTTTGCGTGAATCCATCGCCCGGCATTATTGCGAACGCGGACTCCCGACGCAGCCCGACGAAATAATGGTCGTGAACGGCGCGGTCAGCGGTCTGGCGTTGATCCTGCGTTTACTCACCGGCCCCGGCGATCGCGTAGTGGTAGATCACCCCACTTATCCGCTGGCCATTGCAGCAATACAAGGGGCGTCATGTCGCCCCGTCGGCGTGTCGCTGCCCGAGCACGGTTGGGATACGGCGGGTCTGGTCGCCACCATCGCGCAAACTGCACCGAGAATGGCCTATCTGATGCCGGATTTTCACAACCCGACCGGGCGCTGTATGGACACCGCTACTCGCCAGGTCGTGGCAGATATTGCTGAAAGAACCCGCACGACGTTGGTGGTCGATGAGACCATGGTGAACCTGTGGTATGACGCCCCACCGCCACCGCCGCTTGCCGCATTCAATCGCGATGCCCCAATCATCCTGCTCGGTTCAGCAGGGAAAAGCTTTTGGGGCGGATTACGTCTGGGCTGGATTCGGGCGTCGGCGCGTACCATTGCCGCGCTGGTCCAAACCCGCGACACCTTCGATTTGGGCTCCCCGGTGCTTGAACAACTCGCCACCAGTTGGCTGCTGGATAACGCCGAGGACTTTATTCCTGACAGAAGACGCCGACTCACATCACAGCGAGACCTGTGCTCGCACCTGATGAACTCACATTTCCCGGAATGGCAATTTACCCAGCCACAAGGAGGGCTCTCTTTCTGGGTTGAACTGCCTGATACGCTGGCGACGCTCTTTGCCACGCGCGCCGAAAGCGCAGGCATTCAGTTGGGAACCGGTACGCGGTTCGGCCTTGATGGCGCATTCGACCGCTTTTTGCGTATGCCCTTCACGTTGCCGGATGACACAGCGTGTGCCGCCTTCAGAGTGTTGCAACCCATTTGGGATAGCCTGCGTTTGCAGGCCAGCGGCGGGAAAATGCGTAAAATAATCTAAACGACGAGTTAAAGGACTCGCTCTTGAATGCCGTGATGGACGAGGAGGTCCTGGCAATACTACCGCTGAGGAGGAACCGGAAAACCCTTCAGGGAAATCACGAAATTCTCACCGTCTTTCTTAATTTTTGCCCCGGCATCACACCAGTCGGAGGCAATACGGAAGAACTCATCGCTGCCGACATTCCAGCTCAGACGAACGTGTTTCACATAACCGGAGCGCAGCATTTCACAGGCTTCGCCATAATTACAGGCGGTTGAGAGCGATTGTTGTTTCATTTTTTCTTCTTCAGTAATCTTCGCAATGCTTTGATTTCTTTAGGAGTCAGTGCGTCAACTACGGATTCTTCCGTATGCTGGCTATCGATATCCTCAGCGGAGACTCCCACCTCTTCAATGGCGGAAAACGCGATTAGTAGCAGTTTTTCCGTGGCGATACTCAAATTTTCATTATGCACTTCAGCATAATGGCGAAGCTTTTCTTTTAGCGCCTCATCAACTTTGACATTCAATACAGCGGTCGACATCGTAGAAAATCCTTGTGGTCAGCCACAACACTCCGGATGTAAGACCATGTCATTACACCGCAATGGCGGCGGCAAAAGCTCAAATAACATCCCCAAAACACAGTGACAGTATTTGATGACAATAAAATGACGATACGATGACAAAGAAAAGAAGATAAACAGAAGAGAAATTGCCGGACGGCAGAATTGGGTGGGGGCCCTGCCATCAGCCATTAGCCATTAGCCATTAGCCATTAGCCATTAGCCATTAGCCATTAGCCATTAGCCATTAGCCATTAGCCATTAGCACCAAATTGTGTTGTTTAATCAATTTGTTATCATGTTAGCACTACAACAGAACGGTACCACTCTCGATAGTACCGTTCAGCACAAAATCTTGCAAGGTAACGTGTCATAAGGGTTGGGTACTGGACCTGTACTTATAGAAATTTATAGTGTCAGAATGGACTGACCTCGCCCCGGTAGACGATCCTGCCCTATAGTTGGACTGAGGCCTCTTGAGGTTGTTCACCAACGCAGTTCTGATGTAGGCAAGAAAGTAACTGCAACAACCATATCTGCCATGTCATAGCGGATTTGCATTGTGATTGGGATGTGGAAATCTTCAACAGTAAATCTCTCAATCCTGCCGATTTCCTGCTTCATGATTACCCTCGGCGGAATACTATTTTCTGGCTCACCAAAGTTTTCATGCACCCACTGGCAAGACATGCTTTTCTTAAGCGGCGTTGGTAACTCATTAGGGAATGTCCAGTTTCCCAAAGTATCATGTTGTATACTTAATGTAATTTCTTTCAGTACTCGGCCTTCGCGTTGGAAAGCTAAAAAAACACCTTCTTTCGCCATATCAAGGCTAATCGTTGGTGAACCTGATGCACCTTTGGGGTCACTTTTATAGGTTATCAACCCAGAATCAACCAAATCTTTATAAGATTTACCTAAACTACGGATCAATGCTTCAACATTTACTGTCATTAGTACAATCCTTGCTCTGTATTTAGCTTGTGCATCTTAGCTCTGGCGGATTCAAGTTGTTCTTCGGTGGCCCCATACTCTTTAAGAGCAGGTTTTATTGCATTAAAATTCCGATCCAGGGCACTCCTCAAATTCTTCGCATCCCCTGTTGTAAGTATCCCGCATAATCGTGCCATTCACATTTAGAGATCCTCCGGCATACTCAATCTGCCAACTAATAAGTAGATCACTATGCGTAAAGCCCGTTTTACTGAGCATCAGATCATTACCGTAATTAAATCGGTTGAAGCCGGACGAACCGTTAAAGATGTCTTCCGGGAGACCGGTATTTCTGAAGCCACCGACTACATCTATGGACTACCTCCGTTTTGCAAGTACAGAATCTGGTTTTGGGTTGTTGTTTACATCTGTCCGGCATCAAGAAAACTAACCTGTGCCCAAATGGGTAATCCGCACATAATCGCCTCAACAACTGGACGGCCTCTGAGGCCAATATAATAGTCAGGTTCCGATTGTGCAGGTGCAACCTGTTATCATTTTTCAGTACACTGCAACTCGTCTGGCTGAGTACTAACTTCCAACTGCCTGATATTCGGTATCGTTTCTCAGCATCGACCAGATTATTCTCGCGTTCTTGTTAGCGACCGCCACGGTCGTTTTATTAAACCCGCGCCGTTCCTTTAACTGGTTAACCCACTGATGCAGGCTGCCATCATTGTTATTCGTGGCAACTCTGACGACAGCGCGGGCACAATGAATAAAAAAGTGTCCGCAATTGCTTGTCGCCTTTTTCGTCATATTCATCAGTACCTGCTTGTCGCCACTCGAGTGCTGTCGTGGAACCAGACCAGGCCATGCGGCAAAGCGACGACCATTTTTAAATTCAGTTCCTTTGCCAATCGCGGCAACAACAGCCGTGGCTGTTTTAGGACCAATACCTTTAACTTTGGCAATCCGCTGGCAGGCTTCTGATCTGAGTAGAGGTATATGCCTCTCGCTTTTGGGATACTGGCTCGCGATCCTTTTGGAGCAATCCCTCAAAGGGATTTTGAAAATCATAGTCACTACGGTGTTTCAGCCATCGGAAAAACCCAATGATTTTCTTAACATATTTGTTCTTTGTAGGAATCGCGACATCCAGCCCGCTAATGAGTTCAGCAGCCCTGCTACGCTTAAATACCTGCTCAGTGGAGCTAAAGTACTTATCAATACAGCGTTTGATAGAAGAAACTTCCCTTTCACAAACTTCACGGCTTTTAAACTCAACGTATTGCTCAGCATGTAATTTTAGCTCGCTAAGCGACAAGTCTGAATGAGGGGATTGGATCAAATCGATTGTAGTTGCGGAAGTTTCAGTAATCGGCCAAGGGCGATCTGAAAAGCGTAAAGATCGCTTTGTCGCTTCAGTCTTTGAACTAGTACCTAACGAACGACGAAACTCACCGCGTTTACCACAAGGTAAAACGTTTACTTTCCGGTAATACCAGATCCCATGACGAGAGAGCATAAGAGACATCTTGTAGCCTGCTGGTGATACACAGTTTTTGTACCACTAAGGCTATGGGGGAGAGATTTCAGTACTTTAGCGTATAGCTATCAAGTACTTACCCAGAAATGGGTGGGGGCCCTGCCAGCTACATCCCGGCACACACGTCATCTGCCTTGGCTGCTTCCTTCCGGACCTGACCTGGTAAACAGAGTAGTGTTGCGGGAGAACCAACAGAGCCCCCATTGAGAGCGTTGTTAACCAACGCGCAGGCGCATTATCACTGCTGCACCCTGTAATTGCAACCCATCCAGCATCGGATGCTGTTTTCTTGTGCAATGCGGCTTCACTCCTTCGCCATTCGGCATTATGCTGGAGGATTAGCGCAGGAATAAATGATGGATATACAGGACTCTTTCCCCCAACGCGTCTGGCAAATTGTCGCTTCAATCCCCGAAGGTTTCGTCACCACGTATGGCGATGTTGCCAGGCTTGCGGGATCGCCGCGCGCTGCGCGTCAGGTAGGCGGCGTGCTTAAGCGTCTCCCCGAAGGCAGCACCCTGCCCTGGCATCGGGTGGTCAATCGCCACGGGGCCATTTCGCTGACAGGTCCCGACCTACAACGACAACGTCAGGCGTTGCTGGCTGAAGGAATAGTGGTTTCAGGAAGCGGACAGATCGATTTACAGCGCTATCGCTGGGTGTACTAACCCTCTCCAGGCGGAGAGGGTTACAACGACCTTAGTACTGCGTGGGAGCAGGAACCGCAGATGACGGATTCACCTGGGTTGGTGACGTTGACGGAACCGTGGTAGTAGCCCCACCGCTCGCCTGAACCGGTACTGCTGTTTGCTGTACCGGGACCAGCGTCAGGTCGGCTTTAGTCCCACCCTGATTGATGACCGTCTGAACGGTATCAGTAATAAAGACCAGTTTATCATTTACCGTAATAGCCGCACTCAACAGAATACGGGCGTTAGGTTGAATATCTGCCGGGTTGAACGGTAATACAAAGCTGAATGGCGCTTGTTTACCTTCAGTACGAACCGCTTTTTGCGACAGCACTTTTGACGGCGCATCGGCCAGTGAAGCATCTGACAGCGTAACGGTTAGCACCGCATCGGGTGGCAAGGCCACTTTCTGACGGATCCATACTGTCCCGGAGACATTTGGCTGCTGAATTTTAGACTGTGTGTCAGAAATTGACGTATTAGGGCTTGGCGCAGGTGTCTGAATATCAGCGCTTTTATCGGCACAGGCCGCCAGAGCGACTGCAACCGCTAAACCACTTACCATGTGCACGAGTTTCATTAAATTCTCCTTATCATCTATGCACCAGCGAGAACTTTCCTCGCCAGAAGAGTGGTTAACAAAAACATAACGTGACTAAGTGTGGCACAAGACAGCTATTTTTGCCTGTAATAGGCCAGTAATTCAGACAATTGCACCCATCGGACCACTTTTAAAATTGCGTTATACTCTGCCTACCTCGCTGCGACATCGATATCACCTGGAGAGCACGTATGAGTCTGGCACTGAAAAATTTGCTGACATTGTTAAATCTGGAAAAAATTGAAGAAGGACTCTTTCGGGGCCAAAGTGAAGACTTAGGGTTACGTCAGGTTTTTGGGGGACAGGTTGTCGGTCAGGCGCTATATGCCGCAAAAGAAACCGTACCGGAAGAGCGTCTGGTACACTCTTTTCACAGCTACTTTTTACGCCCCGGCGATAGCCAAAAGCCCATCATCTATGATGTGGAAGTCCTGCGTGATGGTAACAGCTTCAGCGCGCGCCGCGTTGCCGCGATCCAGAATGGTAAACCCATTTTTTACATGACTGCCTCTTTTCAGGCACCGGAAGACGGATTTGAACATCAGAAAACCATGCCGGATGCGCCGGGTCCCGATGAGCTGAAATCAGAAACGGAAATTGCCCGCTCAGTGGCGCATTTGCTGCCGCCGCTGTTGAAAGAAAAATTTATCAACGATCGTCCGTTGGAAGTACGCCCTGTCGAGTTTCATAACCCCCTAAAAGGTCACGTCGCACCTCCGACGCGCCAGGTATGGATCCGCGCTAACGGCGTGCTGCAGGACGATCTGCGCGTCCATCAGTATCTGCTGGGTTATGCCTCAGACCTGAACTTCCTGCCTGTTGCGCTGCAACCGTACGGGATTGGCTTCCTGGAAAAAGGGATTCAGATCGCCACCATTGACCATTCCATGTGGTTTCACCGTCCGTTTAATATCAATGAATGGCTGCTGTATAACGTCGAGAGTACTTCGGCATCCGGTGCCCGGGGCTTTGTACGCGGAGAGTTTTATACCCAGGATGGCGTGCTGGTCGCTTCTACCGTACAGGAAGGGGTAATGCGTAATCGCAATTGAGAATTACCGGATGGTGGCGCAAAAGCGTTGCCATCCGGCAAATTGAGAATCAGGCGTTGTAAGCGTTCTCGCCGTGACTGTTTACATCCAGACCTTCGCGCTCCTGCTCTTCCGGTACGCGCAAACCAACCGTCATATCCGCCAGCTTATAGCCAATGAAAGCCACCACGCCAGACCAGACGATGGTGATCGCCACGCTTTCCAGTTGCACCAGCAGCTGATGCCCCATGGTCACGCCCTCGGCAAATCCCACGCCTCCCAAAGAGCTGGCAGCGAAAACTCCGGTCAGGATACAGCCGACAATGCCGCACACGCCGTGAACGCCAAACACGTCACACGGATCGTCCACACGCAGAAAACGCTTCAGCATGGTCACGCCCCACAGGCCTGCCAGACCCGCAACGACACCGATAATCAGCGCGCCGCCGACACCGATATAGCCACATGCAGGTGTTACGCCCACCAGACCCGCAATGGCACCAGAGCAGGCGCCCAGCAGAGACGGTTTACCACGCAGCGCCCATTCACCGAAGATCCATCCGAGGATGGCTGCAGCGGTGGCGACCACGGTATTGACGAAGGCCAGTGCGGCGATTTCATTTGCCGTACCCGCTGAACCAGCGTTAAAGCCAAACCAACCAATGTAGAGAATAGCGGTACCGGTGAAGACCATCGGCAGGTTATGCGGTTTAAAAGCTTCTTTGCCAAAACCGACACGTTTGCCAATCAGATACGCGCCTACCAGACCGGCAATCGCCGCGTTGATGTGCACAACCGTTCCGCCGGCAAAATCCAGCGCGCCGTGGGAAGCCAGCAAGCCGCCGCCCCAGACCATATGCGCAATGGGGATGTACGACAGCGTTAACCATACCACCACAAAAATCAGCACCGCGGAGAAGCGAATACGTTCAGCCAGCGCACCGACGATTAGCCCAACGGTGATGCAGGCGAACGAGCCCTGAAAAGCAACGTGAATGTACTGGTAGAAGCTCCCCGTTACCGCCGTCAGCGCAATATTCTTCAGTAATACCCAGTTGAAGTTACCGAAGAAATTATTTCCTTCACCAAAGGCCAGTGAGTAGCCATAAACCACCCATAAAATACAAACCAGAGCGAATGTCACCGTGACCTGAGTCAGCATCGACAGCACGTTCTTACCGCGAATCAAACCGCCGTAGAACAGCGCAATGCCAGGGATGGTCATAAACAACACCAGCGCGGTACAGATCATCATAAAAGCGTTATCCGCTTTATCCGCAACCGCCGGTGCCGCCATCGCCAGTCCCGGCAGCAGCGCCAGTGAAGCAATACCTGTTTTCATCGTTGCTATCTTCATTTTTTGGTTTCCTATCACTGTGTGCCAGACGTTACAGTGCGGCTTCGTCGGCTTCGCCGGTACGAATACGAATCACACGTTGCAGCTCGGCGACGAAGATTTTGCCGTCGCCAATTTTTCCGGTGTATGCCGCCTTACTGATGACATCAATCACGCCATCCAGTTGGTCGTCGGCAATCGCCACATCAATCTTCACCTTGGGCAGAAAATTGACGCTATATTCAGCCCCACGGTACAGCTCAGCATGACCTTTCTGTCGGCCAAACCCCTTCACTTCGGTGACGGTCAGCCCCTGAATACCAATAGACGACAATGCTTCACGGACGTCTTCCAGTTTGAACGGTTTGATTACCACGGTAACCAGCTTCATAGATCCCCTCCAGTCAGAATTCAGTAGTGGCTGCAGATACACGAGAGGAATATTGCAAGGGATGTGCCAGAAATGAAAAAGGCGGGATGATTCAGGTTCTCAGGGTACTTCCGGGAGAGAAAAAGAAAAAACGCACTATAACGGTGCATAGTGCGTTACATTTTTGCACCAGATTGTTGATTGCCGGATGGCAGCGTAAACGCCTTACCCGGCCTACGAGACCGCGCTGGCCGCAGACCGGGTAAGCGCCGCGCCATCAGGCGATAACAGAATCGTCTTGCGTACTGGCGGCTAACTCTTCACCCGCCAGTTGCAGCTGATACATCTGCCAGTAACGGCCTTGCGCCGCGAGTAATTGCTGGTGCGTACCACGCTCAACCGCCTGACCGCGATGCAGCACCAGAATGGTGTCCGCATCGACAATCGTCGATAATCGATGCGCAATCACCACCAGCGTGGTGTGTTCACGTACCGCCGCCAGAGCTTGCTGAATGGCCTGTTCAGTACCGGAGTCAATACTGGCCGTCGCTTCGTCGAGGATCAACACCTGTGGCGTTTCAACCAACACCCGCGCCAACGCCAGCAGCTGTTTTTGACCAACGGAGAGATTATTGCCCTGCTCGCCCAGCCGGGTATGAATCCCCTCGCTCAGACCTCGCGCCAGTTCTGCCAGTTGCACGGTCTCCAGCGCCTGCCATACCCGCTCTTCTGAGATATCGCGGCCCAGCGTGACGTTCGCCAGGAAGGTATCTGCCATCACCACCGGATCCTGCTGCACCATGGCGATGCCCTGACGTAACGCACCGTGGCTCAGTGAAGACAGCGGCCGTCCATCAAGGCGGATTTCCCCCTGCGTCAGCGGGTAGTAACCCATCAACAGACTGGCGAGCGTGCTTTTACCACTGCCGGTGTGTCCGACCAAAGCCACAAAGCTGCGCGAAGGCACGGACATACTGATATTTTGCAGCACCAGATTGTCGTCGCGATAGGCAAATGAAACGTTATCCACCTCAATGTCCCCGCTCTTTAGCGGTCGCTCATCTTCACCATAGCGCTGACGTGGCCCATCCATCAGTTCGAACACTCGCTCACCGGCGACAACCGCCTGCTGCAGCATTGATTGCTGAGTGGTCAACTCGATCAGCGGTTCGTTCAAACGGCCGAGGTAGCTGATAAACGCGTATAGCACGCCAACCTCGATCGAGCTGCCAGAGGTAAAACTGAACAGCATCAGCAATCCGCAGAGGATCAGCGCCGAGAAAAGGCTAAGCAGCGGGCGCAACAAAAAACCATCCAGTCGCAGGGTTTGCATACGCGCCATATAGTGCGAGCGGCTTGCTTCGCCCATTCTCTCGCCAAATCGCGCCTGCTGGCGGAACTGCTGGATAACACTCATGCCGTTGATGACTTCGTTAAAGCCATCGTTAATATCCGCCAGATAAGCGCGAACCCGGCGCACAATCGGGGTGCTGTAGCGTTGATAAATCACCATCACCACCAGCACGGCCGGGAAAATGGCCATCGCCACTAACGCCATACGCCACTCAAGGCTGAACATCGCTACCAGCATGGCGCCAATTAATGCCGCACTGCGCAGGACTGTTGCTACCACCGTCACGTACAGGTCGCGAATAACTTCGGTGTCGTTGGTCACGCGGGAGATTAGCTGCCCGACAGGTTGAGTATCAAAGGCGCTGAGCGGCTGGCGCAGCGCAGCGTCCATTACGTCGGTGCGCAACTGTTGTACTACGCCAACTGCCGCCTGGTTAAACAACAATGACTGCGCGTAATGCAGGCCAGCCGCCAGCAGTTGTAGACCGATATATGCCGCAACCAGCCCGGCGACCATCGCCAGCGGCAGATTATTCTTCGCCACCATGTTATCGATAAAATAGCTAATCAGCAGCGGACCGCTGACTTCCGCCGCAGCCGCCACCCACAGCATGACTACCGCAATAGCCAGCTGTTTTCGCCATGGAGAGCCATACGCCAGCAATCTTTTTAGGGTCGGCCATAATTGCCCAAAACTACGCATTAGCCGCCTCCTCGTTTATCTCTGGTGCATCAGTCAGCGCCGCTTCCAGTTGCTGATAGCGGTACATATCGCGATACCAGCCAGGCTGCTGCACTAACGCATCATGCTCGCCGCGCTGGGCAATATGCCCATGCTGCATCACGATAATCTCACTGGCTTCCGTCAGGGCCGATAAACGGTGGGCGCTAATAATGACGGTTCTGCCTTCGCCCCACTGGCGCAGGTTATGCAGGATCTGATGTTCGGTACGACCATCTACCGCCGACAGCGCATCATCCAGAATCAGGATTTCAGCGTTCAGGAGTAGCGCTCGAGCGATAGAAATACGCTGTTTTTGCCCACCAGACAGCATCACCCCACGTTCGCCCACTTCGGTGTCGTAGCCCTGCGGAAGACGTAAAATATCCTCATGAACGCTGGCAAGGCGTGCCACATACTCGATCTCTTCCTGCGTGGCCTGAGGGCGTCCTAACGCGATGTTATTGCCAACGGTATCCGAAAACAGGAATGGCGTCTGGCTGACAACTGCCAGCCGGCTGCGCCAGCTATCCAGTTGTAATCGCGTTAAGGGGGTATCATGAAAGCGCACATCGCCGTGGGTGATATCAAAATGACGCTGAATCAGCGACAGCACCGTACTTTTCCCCGCGCCGGTAGGCCCACAAATGCCCAACATCTGCCCAGGTTTAAGCTGGAAGTTCACATTTTCCAGCGCCGGGTGTGCCGTTTGCGGGTAGCAAAATTCGCGAATCGCCACCGCCAGCTCCCCACGCCCTTCCGGTACCGGTTCAGTGCCGTCATCCACCACCGGCGCTTCAGACAGCATGGCGCGAATACGGCTGTACGCCGCGCTGCCACGTTCGACGATGTTAAACATCCATGCCAGCGCCAGCATCGGCCAAATCATCAAACCGAGATACATCATAAAGCTGGTGAGCTGGCCGAGCGTCAGCGAGCCGTGCACCACCATCCAGCTTCCCCCAGCAATCGCCAGTAGGTTAGCCATGCCAATGGCGATATAAATCGTGGGATCAAAACGGGCGTCAATGCGCGCCACGCGCAGGTTTTTCTTACCGGTATCTTCGGCATCGGCGGCAAATAATGCCGATTGCCGATCCTCCAGACCGAAGGCCTTGATCATGCGAATACTGGTCAGGCTTTCCTGAGTACGGTCGTTGAGACTGGAAAACGCCGCCTGCGCCAGCTTAAAGCGATTATGGAGTCGATCGCCGTAACGTTTGATCATCAACGCCATCACCGGCATCGGCAGCAGCGCAATTAACGTCAGCTGCCAGCTTATCTGCGTTGACATCACGATCAGCACCGCACATCCCATCCCATTACCAGCGAATCTACCAGCGTCAGCACGCCTTCTCCGGCGGCAAATACGACCCGATCAACATCGTTGGTCGCACGCGCCATCAGATCGCCCGTGCGGTGACGCAGATAAAATTCTGGATGCTGGCGACTCAACTGACGGTAATAATCTTCCCGCAGCTCAACCGCCAGTTGGTAGGATGCGCCAAACAGCAGCACGCGCCAGACATAGCGCAACAAATAAACCACCACTGCAATCAGGGCAATTGTTCCCACCCACATCAGCAGCCACTCGGTGGTGAAGCGTTGAGTCGTCACGCCATCCACAATGATCCCGACCACTTTCGGCGGAATAAGCTGAAGGATAGCGATGATGATAAGCAGGGCCACCGCCCCGAGGTAGCGACGCCACTCCCGGCGGAAGTACCAGCTTAATTGAGCAAATAATCGCACGCGTTATGTCCTGACAAGATTTCCGGCAATAAGCGCCGGGAGAGTTATTCAATAGGGAGAGCAGTTGTGTATTTAATCTGTTCCATCGCAAAGCTGGAGGTGACGTCAGACAGGCCCGGTACGCTGTTCACCAGGCGCTTATAAAATTCATCGTAGCTTTTCATATCGGCGACCTGCACTCGCATCAGGTAATCATATTCCCCTGCCATACGCCAGAACCCCAGAACCTCCGGCATACCGGTGACTTCGGTGACAAAGCGGCAATACCATTCACTGCTGTGATGCTGTGTCTTAATCAGCACAAACGCGGTCAGCCCCAGCCCCAGTTTTTCTGGATCTAACAGGGCGACTCTACCCAGCAGGATACCGTCATCCTCAAGCCGTTTGAGGCGTTTCCAGCAGGGGGTGGTAGTCAGATTAACGGCATCTGCTAACGCCTGCAAAGAAAGGGTGCAGTCCTGTTGCAGTAAGCTAAGCAGCTTACGGTCAATTTTGTCTAACATATCCACTCCACAGAGAAGAATTTTCTCCTTACATTCTATTTTAAAGGCTAAATGGCAACAATTTTTTCCGTGCTTTTCGCTATTCTTGGCACAAAATGACAAATGGATATCTATTAATGATGAATAGCTCCTGGGTTAAAAACGCCATCAATGAAATCAACGCGGATTATCAGCGTTCTGCGGATACGCATCTCATTCGTCTGTCGCTACCGGCGTTCCCGGGCATTCAGATCTATTTAAAAGATGAGAGCACGCATCCCACCGGGAGCCTGAAGCATCGTCTGGCGCGTTCACTGTTTCTGTACGGATTGTGCAATGGCTGGATTAAAGAAGGCACCACCATCATTGAATCATCGTCCGGTTCAACGGCGGTCTCCGAAGCTTATTTCGCCCGACTGTTAGGGCTGCCGTTTATTGCCGTCATGCCTTCTTGTACGGCGAAGCGTAAAATTGAACAGATTGAGTTTTACGGCGGTCGCTGTCATTTCGTGGAAAGCGCCTGTGAAATCTATGCGGCCTCTGAACAACTGGCGCGTGAGCTGAACGGTCATTACATGGACCAGTTCACTTATGCTGAGCGCGCTACCGACTGGCGTGGCAATAACAATATTGCTGACAGCATCTTCCGTCAGATGCAGTGCGAGCCCAACCCCGTCCCCCGCCATATTGTAATGAGCGCCGGAACCGGCGGCACCTCTGCAACCATTGGCCGCTATATTCGTTGTCAGGGCTACGATACTCGCCTGATGGTGGTGGATCCGGAAAACTCAGTCTTTCTGCCCTTCTGGCAGGATCGCGATGCAACGTTACGCAGCCCGGTAGGAAGCAAAATCGAAGGCATCGGCCGCCCACGTGTCGAACCCTCCTTCATTCCTGACGTAGTCGATGAAATGCTGCGCGTACCGGATGCCGCAAGCGTGGCCACCGCACACTGGCTGGAAACGCAGTTGGGCCGCAAAGTCGGCGCTTCAACCGGCACCAACATGTGGGGAACGCTGCAACTTGCCGCCCGTATGCGCGATGCCGGAGAAAGCGGTTCACTGGTCACGCTGCTGTGCGACAGCGGCGAACGCTATCTTGAAACCTACTACAACCCGCAGTGGATCGACACGCACATCGGTGATTTAACGCCGTGGAAAGCGGAACTCACCCGGCTTCTGAACACCCATTAATGGGATAAAAAAAAGCCAGACGCGAAGTCTGGCTTGCTGGAAGGGATCTCTCATTCGGGGGAATAAGGTAGATGCGGATTGTCCAGCCAATGCGTCAAAAAGTGTGACACCGCCTGATTGCGGCAATGCCCAATCACCGACAAATGCGGCAGTTCAGCAATCAGTTGTGGCATCGCGTTACCCATAATCAGGCCGCGCCCAACGCTGCCTAACATTTCGCGATCGTTCATGGCATCACCAAACGCCATACATTCGGCCATTGAATAACCTAAGTGGTCGCTTAGTACCGCCAGCGCCGATCCTTTGTTACAGCCCAGCGGCAGCACCTCAAGGCAATCAACCGCGGAAAAACAAAGATTTGCCTGCTCACCCAGCGCCTCATTCAGTTGAATGCGTAATTGGATCAGGGAGTCATGATCCCCACAGAAACAGACTTTCGTTACCTGATGAGCCGGGATACGTTTCACATCGACGATCTGGTAGCGAAATCCGCTATACACATGCGCCTGTAGCAGCGATGGGATCTCTTGTCCGGTGAACCAACCGTTGTCATTAAAGACATGCATGCTGGCTGTAGTATCCCACTTCTGATGTAACACGATATCCGCCACAGTCGGATCCAGATCCTGACGGTGCAATACATCGCCCTCAACAGAGTGAATGCGCGTGCCGTTACCCGTGATCAAAAAGGCGTCCAGTGAGATAGAACCCAAAATATGGCGCATCTCAAGCACATGGCGGCCGGTGGCAAATGTCAGGGTAATCTCGCGTTCACGCAGGCGCGCCAGCGTTGAAAGCGTTTCGTCACCTAAATGGTGATTCGGCATCAAAAGGGTGCCATCCATATCAAATGCAGCCAGACGAGCCATTTCTTTCTCCACACTGTGACGCGGTTAACTTGTGATTCAGTATCACCTGAGATATACGGAAGTAATAGTGAATAGATAAAATGAATTGTTCCGGGTTTATTACACAAAATCATTCAAGTTGCATCCAGGCGGCAAGTGAATGAACGTCCAGGAGCATACAGTGACTGGGGGGAATTAACGCCGCCAACAAAGAGGCAGCTTGAAGGATGACGTGTATATGAGATTGTTGAATCGCCTGAATCAGTACCAACGCCTGTGGCAGCCTTCGGCGGGAGAACCGCAGTCGGTGACCGTCGGGGAGCTGGCAGAACGCTGTTTTTGCAGCGAGCGCCACGTGCGTACCCTGCTGAAGCAAGCGCAGGATGCTGGCTGGCTGGAGTGGCACGCCCAGTCGGGGCGTGGGAAACGCGGGCAGCTGCGCTTTTTGGTGACGCCAGATTCGCTACGCAGCATTATGATGGAACAAGCGCTGCAAAAGGGGGAGCAACTTAGCGTACTGGAGCTGGCTCAGCTGGCGCCGGGAGAATTAAGAACGCTGCTCCAGCCGTTTATGGGTGGTCAGTGGCAAAACGACACGCCAACCCTGCGCATCCCCTATTACCGCCAGCTCGACCCTTTGCACCCTGGATTTCTCCCCGGTCGCGCAGAGCAACACCTCGCCGGACAAATATTCTCGGGCCTGACCCGGTTCGACAGTGTTACGCAACGCCCCTGCGGAGATTTAGCCCACCACTGGAATATCTCCGCCGACGGCCAGCGCTGGGATTTCTATATTCGTTCCACCCTGTACTGGCATAACGGCGATGCGGTCAGCAGCACACAGCTACATCAACAGTTGCTGAAGCTGTTAGAGCTACCCGCGTTAAATAAACTGTTTATCAGCGTAAAGCGCATTGAGGTGACGCATCCCCAGTGCCTAACCTTTATTTTGCATCGCCCCGACTTCTGGCTGGCGCATCGTCTGGCAAGCTACAGCAGTCACCTGGCACATCCCGAACTCCCGTTTGTTGGTACCGGTCCGTTTCGGTTGACGCTGTTTACCCCAGACCTGGTGCGCATCGAGAGTCACGATCACTACCACCTGAGTCATCCGCTACTAAAAGCCATTGAATACTGGATAACCCCGCAGCTTTTCTCCCAGGATTTGGGCACCAGCTGTCGCCATCCGGTTCAAATTGCAATTGGTAAACCCGAAGAGCTTCCCATGCTAAGCCAGGTAAGCAGCGGGATCAGCCTCGGTTTCTGCTATCTCACGCTCAGAAAAAGCGCGCGGCTGAATACGCAGCAGGCCCGTCGCCTGGTCAATATTATCCACCGCTCTTCCCTGCTACAAACGCTTGACGTGGATGAAAACCTGATCACGCCAAGCAATGCGCTGCTGCCGGGATGGACGATCCCCCAATGGGATGAACTGGACGACGTGCCGCTACCGGAAAAACTTACGCTGGCCTATCACCTGCCGGTAGAGTTGCACGCCATGGCTGAACAGCTTCGCCAGGCGCTGGCGCTACTCGGCTGTGAATTAACGCTTATTTTTCATAATGCTAAAAACTGGGATGGCGACCATCCTTTAGCCCAGGCCGACCTGATGATGGGCGACAGGCTGATTGGCGAAGCACCTGAATATACCCTCGAACAGTGGCTGCGCTGCGATCAACTCTGGTCACATGTATTGAGCTCGCCAGCATATACTCATCTGCAAACCACCCTGGATGCCCTGCAAATCCAGGCCGATGAGGATGATCGTCATGCGGCTTTACAACACGTTTTCGCCTCGCTGATGCATGACGCGACCCTGACACCGCTGTTCAATTATCACTATCGTATTAGCGCTCCGCCGGGCGTGAACGGCGTACGCCTGAACCCTCGCGGCTGGTTTGAATTTACCGAAGCCTGGCTACCGCCTCCGTCGGCGTGAAGAAGCTGGTCGGCGACACGCCCAGGCGCTACCATAAGGGTTTCGTTATTTGTCAGGAAAAACCATGAAACGTGCCGTTGTTGTATTCAGTGGGGGTCAGGACTCCACAACCTGTCTGGCGCAAGCGCTGCATCAGTATGATGAAGTGCACTGCGTGACCTTTGATTATGGTCAGCGCCATCGCGCTGAGATTGATGTCGCACGTGACCTGGCCTTAAAACTTGGCGCGCGTGCGCACAAGGTACTTGATGTAACGCTGCTCAGCGAACTGGCCGTCAGTAGCCTGACCCGCGATAACATTCCGGTACCCGATTACGAACCGGATGCGAACGGCATTCCCAATACCTTTGTGCCAGGACGCAATATTCTGTTTTTAACGTTGGCGGCGATTTACGCGTATCAGGTGCAGGCGGAGGCGGTCATTACCGGCGTTTGTGAAACGGATTTCTCTGGATATCCGGACTGCCGCGATGAGTTCGTCAAAGCCCTGAACCATGCCGTAAGCCTGGGAATGGCGAAAGATATCCGCTTTGAAACCCCGCTGATGTGGATCGATAAAGCCGAAACCTGGGCACTGGCCGATTACTGGGGCAAGCTGGACCTGGTACGCGAAGAAACGCTGACCTGTTATAACGGCATCAAAGGTGACGGTTGCGGTCACTGCGCGGCCTGTAATCTGCGCGCCAACGGCCTGAACCATTATCTGGCAGATAAACCGGCAGTGATGGCGGCAATGAAGCAGAAAACAGGACTAAAGTGATCGATTTGCCGGATGGCGGTGCACGCACCTTATCCGGCTTTCGACATTCACCGTGGTCAATATCGCCCGTAAGCCTGATAAGCGAAGCGCCGTCAGGCTTCCTTCCATCACTTCACCATCTGCTCCAGTTTTTCGCGCAACTCCCCTTCCAGCGGTAGCGCCTTTTGCGTTTTCAAATCAATACAGACGAAGGTAATCAACGCGTCTGCCACCACCTGTCCTTCCGGCTCCAGGGTGATAGTCTGGTTCAACACACCGCTTTTGCCATTTAACTGTTGCACCTGACTGGTAATGGTCAGCAGGTCGCTCAGCACCGCAGGGCGGCGGTAGTTAATGTTAATATTCACGACCACAAAAGCGATGTTGTGTGCGGTCATCCACTGAAAGCTGTCGCTGTTTTCCAGGCCATCCCAGCGGGCTTCTTCCAGAAACTCAAGATAGCGAGCATTGTTAACGTGCTGATAGACATCAAGATGAAAACCACGAACTTTGATTTGTGTTTGCATAGCGCAGGAGCCTTACGTTGTTTTTATAGGAACACACTTCAGGGTAAGAGGTCATAACTGGTATGACCTCTACAGTCTGGCAAACTTTCAGCACTCTGCAAGTTATTAAAGTGTTAAAACTGCCAGATTGCGCTCTACCAGCGAACTCCCCATGCCCGGCACCTGCTTTAAGTCCTCCACCGTTTTAAACGGCCCGTACTCCTCACGATAGCTGACAATCGCCTGTGCTTTCTTCAGACCTACGCCATTCATGACTCGCGCTAAATCCTCCGCAGAAGCGCTGTTGATGCTTACCCTGGTGCCTTCATCATCGCTCGCTTTAGCCGGTTGCGTGGCTTTGCTTTGTGCTACTCCCGTAGCATCCACTTTGGCTTGAGTCGCCTGGCTTTTGGCGACTGGCTCTGCAGCCAGTGCGCTTTGAGCCATACCGGCGCAGGTCAATGAAAGGGTAATAAGCAGGGCTTTGATTCCATGTTTCATACTGTTTTCTCCTTGTTTGTTAACAGTGGAATCACGATAGCGAGGTGCAGAACGGCAGACAAACGGCAAATATCAGAAATGGAAAAGGCCGCGAAAGCGGCCTTTGGTTGATACAACTTTTTGCAATTTTTTGCGAGTAGCCTCGGTTATTGCTGCTGTTCCAATGCGTCACCGACTTTAATTTTTGCGGCTTTACGCAGGTTGCTCATCAGCGCTTCAAAGACAATCTGCGCATTGTTCTGGGTAATCCCCTGAACCATCGCTTTCTTCTGCTCTTCAGGCATAGAACCGGCTTTCACCTCGTCCAGCGCCAGCAGTACAACGTTACCCTGCATGTCGTTCGCCACGCCGTAGCTCGGTTTGTCTTTCGCCGGCAGGCTCAGGCCAAAGGCCGCCTGACTCAGCGGATCCTGACCCGTACGGCTCAGCGTTTTCGCCTCGCCAAAGCTCAGACCCGCCGCTTTCATGGCTTCATCGCCTTTACCAGCTTTCAGATCCGCCAGCAGTTTATCGGCATCAAGCTTCGCCTGCTGCTCTGCTTTATTGTGCTTAACAAGCGCAGTTACCTGATCTTTCACTTCAGCCAGTGGTTTAACGGCTTCAGCTTTGTGCTCTGCAATACGCAGTACAAACGCGCGATCGCCATCCACGGTGATGATGTCGGAGTTACTGCCAGGCGTACCGTTCTCACCAACCAAACCACCATTGAAAATGATGTCAGCGACCGGTTTGAAGTTCAGCTCTTCCGGCAGGCTGTCACGGCTAAACCAGCCCGTTTCAACCGCTTTCATACCCGCCGCCTGCTCCGCGCCCGCCAGGGATTCGTTATCGTTGCTGGCGGCATCGCTCACTTTCTGCTGCAGCGCATAGTAGGCATCCAGCGCTTTTTCCTGCTTCACTTTCGCCGCAATGTCGTCGCGGGCTTCGCTCAGCGGTTTAACCTGCGCAGGCTGCACGTCGTCAAGACGCGCAACGAGGAAACCAACGGAAGACTTAATCACACCTGACAGCTGGCCTTTCTCTTTCAGACCGGCATTCTTCAGCTCATCCGGGGTGGTGGAATCTTCCAGCCATCCCATATCGCCGCCTTTACGGGCAGAGATGATGTCAGCAGATTTTTCTTTTGCCAGCGCAGCGAAATCACCGCCTTTGTTCAGCTCGTCCAGTACCGCTTTGGCTTCATCTTCCGTTTTGGTCTGAATGATGCTGTAGCGGTTACGCTGCGGCTGAGTGAACTGATCCTGATGCTGGTCATAATAAGCCTGAATATCAGCATCGCTGGCCGTCTCCTGCATAGCAGCAGCATCCAGCTTGATGTAGCTCACGCGGAACTGTTCCGGCGTCATAAAGTTGTTTTTATTCTGCTCGTAGTAGCTGGCAACTTCCTGCTCGGTAACAGACTGCTTCGCGGCCAGTGCGTTAACGTCAATTGTCGCCTCGCGAACGATACGCTGCTGTGCGACCAGCGCCGCCAGCTCGTCCGTTTCGCCTTTCAGCATGAAGTCCGTACCGGCAACGCCGTTAATCAGTTGCTGGGTAGTAAGCTGATTACGTAATGCCTGAGCGTACTGGTCTGCGGTCATTCCCATCTGATTAACAATCGCGTTGTAGCGATTGTTATCAAATTTACCGTCCACCTGGAACGCAGGCGTGGCGAAAATAGCCTGTTTAACCTGATCGTCGCTGATGTTGAGATTAAGCTCGCGGGAGTACTGATCCAGCAGCGCTTCGTCAATAAGACGATTCAGCACCTGCTGACGCAGCGTTTTCATGTAGCCTTCGTTCGCAGCCAGTTCGGAGTATTGATCGCCCAGCTGTTGCTGCATGCGGTTACGTTCGCTGTTGAACGCATTCTCGAACTGCCCGCGGCTAATCTCCTGGCCATTCACTTTGGCGGCGAAGTTATTGCCCCCGCCAATCAGGTAACCACTCACGCCGGTCAAAATGAACGACACGATAATGATACCGAAAATAATCTTGAGCACGAGACTGTTAGCAGCCGTGCGTAAGCTGTCCATCATGGTGTAACCACACTCCGCTGTAGATGACTATACGCGTTATCTCTCAAGCCGCCTGCGCGTTGTCACAACAGCGGCGGCAAGGATTTTGAGTATATATGCTTCACGCAGCATAGCGTTTCCTGAACGCTGCGTACAAAGGCCTATTGTGACAAGAAACAGGGGCAATTGTCAGCCCACAACGCGTAGAAAGTACCGGAATTACAAATAAAAAAGGCACATCAGTCGATGCGCCCTTGTACTTCGTCACATCCCCAAAGGGGAAATCACTTAGTTTACCGCGTCTTTCAGTGCTTTACCTGCACGGAAGCCCGGTACTTTAGCCGCGGCGATGGTGATCTCTTTACCTGTTTGCGGGTTGCGACCAGTACGGGCAGCACGCTCTTTAACGGCAAAAGTACCAAAACCTACCAGCGCTACGTCATCACCTTCTTTCAGAGATTCGGTAACAGAAGCAATAATTGCATCTAACGCACGTCCAGCCGCAGCTTTAGAGATATCAGCCCCTGCAGCAATTTTGTCGATCAGTTGAGATTTATTCACTCTTCTCTTCCTCTTTATAATTTATATCGCACCTGAATCCTTCAAAGTGCGAACGCGCAGCAGTTATATCAGGCCTGCCATGCCCTTACAACACCCGTTAATGATGGCAAGCCCAATCCGTCATCTAAATTAGCTATACAAAAAAAGGCTGGCAAGTCCGAAATGGCCTGCCAGCCCTGTTTTTATTAGTGCTCTTTGCGCGAGGTCACTATTTTGCGGTCACAACCTGCATTCCGGAGGGCTCATTTTGCAACGCGAGCGTCAGAACCTCCTCAATGCGTTTCACCGGATGGATGTCCAGATCGGCAATTACGTTGTCCGGAATCTCTTCCAGGTCACGTTTGTTTTCGTCTGGAATTAAGACCGTTTTAATACCACCACGGTGTGCTGCCAGCAGTTTTTCTTTCAAACCACCAATAGGCAGAACCTGGCCACGCAGGGTGATCTCGCCGGTCATCGCCACGTCGGCGCGAACCGGGTTACCGGTCAGACAAGAAACCAGCGCGGTACACATGGCAATACCCGCACTTGGACCGTCTTTCGGCGTCGCCCCTTCAGGTACGTGAACGTGGATGTCGCGTTTTTCGTAAAAGTCCGGATTAATGCCCAGTTTTTCCGCGCGCGCGCGCACCACGGTCAGCGCAGCCTGAATGGATTCCTGCATGACTTCACCCAGAGAACCGGTGTAGGTCAGCTTACCTTTACCCGGTACGCAGGCGGTTTCGATGGTCAGCAGATCGCCGCCCACTTCCGTCCATGCCAGACCGGTTACCTGACCAACGCGGTTTTCGTTGTCCGCGCGGCCATAGTCAAAGCGCTGTACGCCCAGGTAGTCGTGCAGGTTGTCGCCATTGATCTCAATATGTTTCAGCGACTTGTCGAGCAGCAACTGTTTCACCGCTTTACGGCACAGTTTGGAAATTTCACGCTCCAGACTACGCACGCCAGCTTCACGGGTGTAATAACGAATAATGCCCACAATGGCGCTATCGTCGACCGTCAGCTCACCTTTTTTCAGCGCGTTACGCTCAATCTGTTTCGGCAACAGATGACGTTTAGCAATGTTCAGCTTCTCGTCTTCGGTATACCCGGACAGACGGATCACTTCCATACGATCCAGCAACGGTGCGGGAATATTCATGGAGTTAGAGGTCGCTACGAACATCACGTCGCTGAGATCGTAGTCCACTTCCAGGTAATGATCGCTGAACGCCACGTTCTGCTCTGGATCCAGCACCTCAAGCAGTGCGGAAGCCGGATCGCCACGCATGTCGGAAGACATTTTGTCGATCTCATCAAGCAGGAACAGCGGGTTTTTAACGCCCACTTTAGCCATTTTCTGGATCAGTTTACCCGGCATCGAACCAATATAGGTCCGGCGGTGACCGCGAATTTCAGCTTCATCACGCACGCCACCCAGCGCCATACGGATGTATTTACGTCCGGTTGCTTTAGCGATGGACTGTCCCAGAGAAGTTTTACCTACCCCCGGCGGCCCAACCAGGCACAGGATCGGCCCCTTGATTTTATTCACACGGCTTTGAACCGCGAGATACTCAAGAATACGGTCTTTGACACGTTCCAGACCGTAATGGTCGGTATCGAGGATTTCCTGAGCCTGACGCAGATCTTTTTTGACCTTGCTACGCGCATTCCATGGCACCTGAACCATCCAGTCGATGTAGCCACGGACTACGGTCGCTTCCGCTGACATCGGAGACATCATTTTCAGCTTCTGCAGTTCTGCTTCCGCTTTCTCTTTTGCCTCTTTCGGCATTTTCGCCGCGTCGATTTTACGCTTCAACGCTTCGTTTTCGTCCGGCGCATCGTCCATCTCGCCGAGCTCTTTCTGAATGGCTTTCATCTGCTCGTTCAGATAGTACTCACGCTGGGATTTTTCCATCTGCTTTTTCACGCGGTTGCGAATGCGTTTCTCAACCTGCAGCAGATCGATTTCAGACTCCATCATCGCCATCAGATATTCCAGACGTTCGTTAACGTCGGACATCTCCAGTACGGACTGCTTGTCAGCAAGCTTCAGCGGCATGTGCGCAGCGATGGTGTCCGCCAGACGTGCAGGATCGTCAATGCTGTTCAGCGACGTCAGCACTTCGGGCGGGATTTTCTTGTTCAGCTTGATATAGCCTTCGAACTGGCTGATAGCGGTACGCACCAGCACTTCCTGTTCGCGCTCATCAATAGCAGGCGAGTCGAGGTACTCCGCTTTCGCAGAGAAGTGCTCGCCGTTGTCAGACAGCGCTGAAATACGCGCGCGCTGTAACCCCTCGACCAGCACTTTTACGGTGCCGTCAGGCAGTTTCAGCATCTGCAAAATAGAGGCCACGGTCCCGACGGTGAAAAGATCGTTTACACCCGGCTCATCCGTTGACGCTTCTTTCTGGGCAACCAGCATGATTTTTTTATCATGGTCCATAGCCGCTTCCAGACAACGGATAGATTTTTCCCGCCCTACAAATAAGGGTATGACCATGTGCGGATAAACCACCACATCGCGCAACGGCAATACGGGGATTTCAATGCGTTCAGAACGCTCAGGATTCATAGAGCTCTCTCTTAGTTTAGTTTCCGCCAGGTAATCAGGTGGTACGACTGTGCTCCACACCACCTTTAACATGTATGTCAGTATATGGGGATGTTTCCCACACATTCAACGCCATGTTTACGGAAAAATAAAAGGGGAGATAAAATCCCCCCTTATTAATTAAATGTCTGTATGAATTGATGAATTATTCGCCAGATGCCTGCTGCGCTTCCGGCTTACCGTAAATCAGCAATGGCTTGCTCTGGCCGCCAATCACCGACTCATCGATCACCACTTTTTCGACGTCTTCCATAGAAGGCAGATCGTACATGGTGTCAAGCAGCGCGGCTTCGACGATAGAACGCAGACCACGAGCACCGGTTTTACGTGCCATCGCTTTCTTGGCGATCGCATCCAGCGCTTCCTCACGGAATTCCAGATCAACACCTTCAAGATTGAACAGCGCCTGGTACTGCTTGGTCAGGGCATTTTTCGGCTCTTTCAGGATCTGGATCAGCGCTTCTTCACTCAGTTCGCTCAGCGTCGCTACAACCGGCAGACGCCCGATGAACTCAGGGATCAGACCAAATTTGATCAGATCTTCCGGCTCCACCTGCGACAGCAGTTCACCTTCACTGGCTTTATCAGACTGCGCTTTTACCGTTGCGCCAAAACCAATGCCGGAGCCCGTTTCAACACGGTTAGCAATGACTTTATCCAGACCGGCAAAGGCACCGCCGCAGATAAACAGGATCTTGGAGGTATCAACCTGCAGGAATTCCTGCTGAGGATGTTTACGCCCCCCCTGCGGAGGAACGGCAGCAACCGTACCTTCGATCAGTTTCAACAGCGCCTGCTGTACGCCTTCGCCGGAAACGTCACGGGTAATGGACGGGTTGTCAGACTTACGAGAAATCTTGTCGATTTCATCGATATAGACGATCCCGCGCTGTGCTTTCTGCACGTCGTAATCGCACTTCTGCAGCAGTTTCTGAATAATATTTTCAACATCTTCACCCACATAACCAGCTTCGGTCAGCGTGGTGGCATCGGCCATAGTGAACGGAACGTCCAGCAGGCGTGCCAGCGTTTCAGCCAGCAGCGTTTTACCGGAACCCGTCGGGCCAATCAGCAGGATGTTACTTTTGCCCAACTCGACGCCATTGCTGGTGTCGCCGTTGCGCAGACGTTTGTAATGGTTGTATACCGCGACCGCCAGCACTTTCTTCGCCTGCTCCTGACCGATAACGTAATCGTCCAGGTGGTTGCGAATTTCATGTGGCGTCGGCAGCGCACTGCGTTCACGGTGCGGTGCTACTTCCTTAATCTCTTCGCGAATGATGTCGTTACATAAATCAACACATTCGTCGCAGATATACACGGATGGTCCGGCAATCAGCTTACGCACTTCATGCTGGCTTTTGCCGCAAAAAGAGCAGTACAACAATTTGCCCGAGCCATCTTTGCGTTTATCTGTCATGGGTCAAAACCTCTTCTTTGTTCTTTGTGCCGCACACGACGACGCAAATGCCATTCTCAGGCGCAAGACGCTAGTCAGCGTTGTGCCGCTCCAGGTAATTATAGCGGTACACCTGCGCGCTGGGCATTAATTACGATGGGTCAAAATCGAGTCGACCAGACCGTACTCTACCGCTTCAGAAGCGGAGAGGAAGCGATCGCGCTCGGTATCACGTTCAATCTGCTCAAGAGATTGACCCGTATGATGCGCCATAAGTTCGTTCATGCGCCCTTTTACCTTCAGGATTTCACGGGCATGAATTTCAATATCCGTTGCCTGGCCCTGGTAACCGCCCAGAGGCTGGTGGATCATGACGCGAGAGTTAGGCAGGCAAAAACGTTTACCTTTCGCCCCGGCAGTCAGCAGGAACGCGCCCATTGAGGCCGCCTGGCCCATACAAATGGTGCTGACGTCCGGCTTAATAAACTGCATGGTGTCATAGATAGACATCCCGGCAGTGATCACTCCACCAGGGGAGTTGATGTACAGGTAGATATCTTTTTCTGGGTTTTCTGCTTCCAGGAACAGCATCTGCGCCACGATCAGGTTAGCCATATGGTCTTCGACCTGGCCGGTCAGAAAAATGACGCGTTCCTTAAGTAGACGAGAATAGATATCAAAAGAGCGCTCACCACGTGAGGTCTGTTCAATGACCATCGGCACCAGCGCCATATGGGGTGCAAAGTTATCTCGTTCGCCGCTGTATGACATTTCCGTCTCCTGGATAAAATTTGAAAAAACCTGCTGTGCTGATTGTAACCTTATGGACGGATTATCAGCTAGTCCCTCAGTAATGGGTACGACATCGCCATAATTCAAGCATAACAATCTTTTGTTGTAACGCTAACACTGAAACGCTGTTTTCGCACTCTTCCCATGCAAAATCCGTGACAAAAAAAAACCCGCCACCAAAAGGTGACGGGCTTGCGTACGAAATTCGTGCTAAATAAGCGACGAATTACGCCTGCTGGTTCATCAGCTCGTTGAAGGAAGTGGCTTTTTCAGTCACTTTCGCTTTCGCCAGAACGGCTTCAACAGCCTGCTCTTCCAGAGCGACGTTACGCATGTTGTCCATCAGCTCTTTATTTTTGCTGTAGAACTCAACAACTTCTTTCGGATCTTCGTAAGCAGAAGCCATCTCTTCGATCAGGCCTTTAACGCGATCTTCGTCAGCTTTCAGCTCGTTGGTACGAATCACTTCGCCCAGCAGCAGACCTACAACTACGCGACGCTTAGCCTGTTCTTCGAACAGTTCACGCGGCAGTTCCAGAGCTTGTTTTTCGTTGCCGCCAAAACGCTGTGCAGCCTGACGACGCAGAACGTCGATTTCGCTGTCGATCAGAGCAGCCGGAACGTCGATGTCGTTAGCTTTTACCAGACCTTCGATCGCCTGAGATTTAACGCGGTTACGCACAGCGCCTTTCAGCTCACGTTCCATGTTTTTACGTACTTCAGCGCGCAGACCCGCTACGGAACCATCTTCAACGCCGAAACGTTTGATGAATTCTTCAGTCAGTTCCGGCAGTTCGCGCTCTTCAACTTTCTTCAGGTTGATAACGAACTTAGCGGCTTTACCTTTCAGGTTTTCAGCGTGGTACTCTTCCGGGAAGGTCACATCGATAGTGAACTCTTCGCCAGCTTTGTGGCCTTTAACGCCTTCTTCAAAGCCTGGGATCATACGACCCTGGCCCATCGCCAGTACGAAGTCAGACGCTTTGCCACCTTCTAACTCTTCGCCGTCTACAGAGCCGGTGAAGTCGATGGTTACACGGTCTTCTGCATCAGCAGCGCCGTCTTTGTCTTTCCAGGTAGCCTGCTGCTTACGCAGGGTGTCCAGCATCACGTCAACGTCAGCGTCGGTGACTTCAACAACCGGTTTTTCAACTTCGATTGCTTCCAGGCCAGTCAGCTCAACTTCCGGGTAAACTTCGAACTCTACCGCGTAAGTAAAATCTTCACCCAGTTTGTATTCGCCCGGAACGTAGTTCGGTGCGCCAGCCGGATTGATTTTTTCTTTGATGATCGCGTCAACGAAGTTGCGGCTCATCAGGTCGCCCAGAACGTCCTGGCGAACAGACGCGCCATAACGCTGAGCAACAACATTCATCGGTACTTTTCCTTTGCGGAAACCGTCAATACGCACTTTCTTCGCTACGTTGACCAGCTCGCTTTTCACAGCGGTCTCGATGCTGTCAGCAGCGATAGTAATCGTTACACGGCGGCCAAGGCCTTGAGTGGTTTCAACTGAAACTTGCATCTTGTTACCTCAAAAAATCACAGTGCTCGGTCAACTCTTCTCCGCAAGCACAGGTTGTTGGCTTCGCGGAACTGGGATGTTCTCATAAGCAATCACATTCCCTGTCGTCAGAATCATCCCGAAGACATTCCGAAAAATAAGACGCGCATTATAGCGGCATCACTTTTATGAGTCGAGAACGGTTATCGCGCGTTGCTGCGGCTTTTTTCACAATTCCCGGCTAATTTTTGTCTGAATACTGTACGACTGCCCCAGAATTCAGACAAAACAAAACGGCCCGCAGGCCGTTTTCACATAATCTGTAGCAACATACTGGAAAAGCGTCGGTTGTTGCAAATCCGTTTTTACGCGATGCTTCCCGCCCCACGACACGGAGGCGATGCAAAAATCGTATCCTGCAACGCTTCCCACTCCTTAATGGTGTAGGTATGCAGGGCAAGTGCATGAACGGTTGTGGAAAGCTCCACCGTTAAGGTGCTGTAAATCATCCGATGACGATTCAGAAAACGCTCACCTGTAAAGCGATCGCTAACCAGCACAACCTTAAAGTGGCTTTCAGAACCTGCCGGGACATTGTGACGATAGCTTTCATCCACAACTTCGAGGAACACGGGTTGGAACGCTGCCCTTAATTTTTCTTCTATTTGCTCACGAATCATCATGAAGTTTTTCCTCCGACAACGCTGAGATGTCACCCATCCCTTTAAATACTAGCCGCTTTTACCGCTTTCATTACACCTTAGCAACAAAAAATTAGCGTTTGTCTGATTTTCTCAGCCAAATGGATGAAGTTCACTAAATCCTCACTTCGATTTATTGCAAAAAGTCCGTTTATGGTCTCCACAAAGACATAAAACTGACAACACAATGAATTTACATGCGTTACCCACTTCCCCTCATCGTTGGCGATGTTATGATGGCGGGAATTTTCTCCAACCATACAATTTAGATTCGCTGAGAGCCCTGGCATGTTTAAAAAAATCCTCGTCCCGTTTGTCGCGCTGTTTATGTTAGCTGGATGCGCAACGCCGCCGACCACTATTGAAGTTTCCCCGAAAATTACCCTGCCACAGCAGGACCCGAGCCTGATGGGTGTGACCGTTAGCATCAACGGTGCCGACCAGCGTCAGGATCAGGCGCTGGCAAAAGTTACCCGTGACAACCAGCTTGTTACCCTGACCGCGTCCCGCGATCTGCGCTTCCTGCTGCAAGAAGTACTGGAAAAACAGATGACCGCACGCGGTTATATGATTGGGCCAAACGGTGCTGTTAACCTGCAAATCATTGTTAGCCAGCTGTATGCAGACGTGTCCCAGGGTAGCGTGCGCTATAACATCGCCACCAAGGCAGACATCGCCATCATTGCGACTGCTGCTAACGGCAACAAGATGACCAAAAACTACCGCGCAAGCTATTCTGTTGAAGGCGCATTGCAGGCCTCTAACAAAAATATCGCTGACGCCGTTAACAGCGTGCTGACCGATACCATCGCTGATATGTCTCAGGACACCAGCGTTCACGATTTCATCAAGCAGAACGCTCGTTAATTTCTGCCCATATGGCCCGGCGTTCGTCGGGCCTATAGAAGCCCATGTCCAGTCATTACTTACGTATTTTTCAGCAGCCACGTTCAGCTATCCTGCTCATACTGGGATTCGCCTCCGGTTTACCGCTCGCATTGACCTCGGGTACGCTTCAGGCATGGATGACGGTCGAGAATATCGATCTTAAAACCATCGGTTTCTTTTCTCTGGTCGGTCAGGCCTACGTGTTTAAGTTCCTCTGGTCTCCGCTAATGGACCGCTACACGCCGCCGTTTTTAGGTCGACGCCGTGGTTGGTTGCTGGCAACTCAGGTGCTGTTACTGATTTCTATCGCCGCGATGGGCTTTCTGGAGCCAGGCACGCAGCTACGCTGGATGGCCGCGCTTGCGGTGGTGATCGCGTTTTGCTCGGCATCGCAGGATATCGTCTTTGACGCATGGAAAACCGACGTGCTACCCGCCGAAGAACGCGGCACCGGCGCGGCTATCAGCGTGCTGGGCTATCGTTTAGGGATGCTGGTTTCCGGTGGGCTGGCTCTGTGGATGGCCGACCGCTGGCTGGGCTGGCAAGGAATGTACTGGCTGATGGCGGCGCTGCTGATACCTTGCATCATCGCTACCCTGCTAGCGCCCGAACCGACTGATGCCATTCCGGTGCCCAAAACGCTGGAGCAAGCGGTTGTGGCCCCGCTGCGCGATTTCTTTGGTCGTAACAACGCCTGGCTAATTCTGCTGCTTATCGTTCTGTATAAGCTCGGGGATGCCTTTGCCATGAGCCTGACTACAACCTTTTTAATCCGCGGCGTCGGATTTGATGCGGGTGAAGTTGGCGTGGTGAATAAAACGCTTGGACTGCTGGCAACCATCGTTGGCGCGCTGTACGGCGGGATCCTGATGCAACGCCTTTCGCTGTTTCGCGCATTGCTGATTTTCGGCATCCTGCAGGGGGCGTCGAATGCGGGCTACTGGTTATTGTCCATCACTGACAAACACATGTTCAGTATGGCCGCCGCCGTCTTCTTTGAAAACCTGTGTGGTGGTATGGGTACGGCAGCGTTTGTCGCCTTATTAATGACGCTGTGCAATAAGTCCTTTTCAGCGACCCAGTTCGCTCTGCTCTCCGCGCTTTCAGCCGTTGGTCGCGTTTACGTTGGCCCGGTAGCAGGTTGGTTTGTTGAAGCGCACGGGTGGCCAACGTTTTATTTGTTCTCTGTGTTTGCCGCTATCCCCGGCCTCATACTGCTGCTGGTTTGTCGTCAGACTCTGGAACATAGCTGGCAAAATGAGAGCTTCATTCCGCGCACGGAATTTCGTGGCGCGTACAGCCTGGCATTAATGACGTTGGTTGCGGGCTGCTGTCTGCTGGTAGTTTGGCTGCTGCTGTTAACCATGAACGCGCTGGATTACACCCACTTCTCCTTCCTGCCGGAACTGCTGGAAATCTCGGTGGTGGTCGCGGTCTGCGGGGTCGTTTTTGGTGGATTGCTGGATTACCTGGCACTGCGCAAAACCCGCCTGGCGTAAAAACCCACATTAATATCGCCGTTGTAATCACCCTGCGTAATTATAACGGCTAAATAAACAACAATTATTAAAAATATTATTTGTTATTTTGTGCGCCAAAGAATTTGGAAATTATTGACGCCTTTTATATATACTATTTCCCTTACTCGATTCAGCCACTACAGATTTATTTTTTGTTCTGCAATTGTCTTTTTATTGATAATCAATTGTTAAACAATTGTTTTATTTTCGTATTGGTTATACCAATTGCCCTCAGCACGTCTCCCGCTTGCCCGCTTTCGTTATAACGTGATGTTGCAACAGGTTCTTAAAGTCAAAACGACATATATTGCAACATATGTGACATGCACGGCAGAACCCAGTAACACAGATCCAAGGATGTTTACAGTAATGTAACCTTCCCGTAAAATGCCCTCACACTTTAAACGCCACCCGGTCCCGTGGAATTGAGGTCGTTAAATGAGACTCAGGAAATACAATAAAAGTTTGGGATGGTTGTCATTAATTGCAGGCACTGCATTACTCAGTGGCTGTAATTCTGCGCTGCTTGACCCTAAAGGACAGATTGGACTGGAACAACGTTCTCTGATACTGACGGCATTTGGCCTGATGTTGATTGTCGTTATTCCTGCCATCTTGATGGCTGTTGGTTTCGCCTGGAAGTATCGTGCAAGCAATAAAGATGCGAAGTACAGCCCGAACTGGTCACACTCCAATAAAGTGGAAGCTGTGGTCTGGACGGTGCCGATCTTAATCATCATTTTCCTTGCCGTACTGACCTGGAAAACCACTCACGCTCTTGAGCCAAGCAAACCGCTGGCGCATGACGAGAAGCCCATTACCATTGAAGTGGTTTCCATGGACTGGAAATGGTTCTTCATCTATCCGGAACAAGGTATCGCTACCGTGAATGAAATCGCCTTCCCGGCGAATACTCCGGTTGAGTTCAAAGTGACGTCCAACTCCGTGATGAACTCCTTCTTTATCCCGCGTCTGGGTAGCCAGATTTATGCCATGGCCGGTATGCAGACTCGACTGCATCTGATCGCCAACGAAGTCGGTACTTATGATGGTATCTCCGCAAGCTATAGCGGACCAGGCTTCTCCGGTATGAAGTTCAAGGCTATCGCAACAAAGGACCGCGCCGAATTCGACCAATGGGTTGCTAAAGCTAAACAGTCCACGAACACCATGAGCGACATGGCTGCGTTCGAAAAAGTGGCTGTGCCAAGCGAATACAACCAGGTGGAATACTTCTCCAACGTGAAACCAGATTTGTTTAAAGACGTTATTAACAAATTTATGGCTCACGGTAAGAGCATGGACATGACCCAACCCGAAGGTGAGCACAGCGCACACGAAGGAATGGAAGGCATGGACATGAGCCACGCGGAATCCGCTCACTAAGGGGCCGAGGAAGAATACGATGTTCGGAAAATTGACGCTGGATGCAGTGCCGTTCCATGAACCAATTGTCATGGTTACGATCGCTGCCATTATCATCGGTGGTGCGGCCTTACTGGGCCTAATCACTTACTTCGGTAAGTGGACCTACCTGTGGAAAGAGTGGCTAACTTCGGTTGACCACAAACGCCTTGGCATTATGTATGTCATTGTCGCAATCGTCATGTTGATTCGTGGCTTTGCCGACGCCATCATGATGCGTAGTCAGCAAGCGCTGGCTTCTGCAGGTGAAGCGGGCTTCCTGCCACCTCACCACTACGACCAGATCTTCACGGCTCACGGCGTGATTATGATCTTCTTCGTGGCAATGCCATTTGTTATCGGTCTGATGAACCTGGTGGTTCCGCTGCAGATCGGCGCACGTGACGTTGCATTCCCGTTCCTGAACAACCTGAGCTTCTGGTTCACCGTTGTCGGCGTAATCCTGGTTAACCTGTCTCTGGGCGTGGGTGAATTCGCACAGACCGGTTGGCTGGCGTACCCGCCACTCTCGGGAATAGAGTACAGTCCAAGCGTCGGGGTCGATTATTGGATATGGGCAGTCCAGTTGTCCGGTATTGGTACAACCCTAACCGGGATCAACTTCTTTGTGACCATCATTAAGATGCGTGCGCCAGGAATGACCATGTTCAAGATGCCGGTATTTAGCTGGGCATCGCTGTGTGCGAACATCCTGATTATCGCGTCTTTCCCAATCCTGACGGTTACCGTCGCGTTGCTGACCCTGGATCGCTATCTGGGCACCCATTTCTTTACCAACGATATGGGCGGCAACATGATGATGTACATCAACCTGATTTGGGCCTGGGGCCATCCGGAAGTGTACATTCTGGTTCTGCCGGTCTTCGGTGTGTTCTCCGAAATCGCTGCAACCTTCTCACGTAAACGTCTGTTTGGTTACACCTCACTGGTGTGGGCAACCGTGTGTATCACCGTTCTGTCGTTCGTTGTTTGGCTGCACCACTTCTTCACCATGGGTGCAGGCGCTAACGTAAACGCCTTCTTCGGTATTACCACCATGATTATCGCCATCCCGACCGGGGTGAAGATCTTCAACTGGCTGTTCACCATGTACCAGGGTCGTATCGTATTCCACTCAGCGATGCTGTGGACGATTGGCTTTATCGTTACCTTCTCAGTCGGCGGCATGACCGGCGTACTGCTGGCGGTTCCGGGTGCGGACTTCGTGCTGCACAACAGTCTGTTCCTGATTGCGCACTTCCATAACGTTATCATCGGCGGCGTCGTATTTGGATGCTTCGCAGGTATGACCTACTGGTGGCCAAAAGCGTTTGGCTTCACGCTGAACGAAACCTGGGGTAAACGCGCATTCTGGTTCTGGATCATCGGCTTCTTCGTGGCGTTTATGCCGCTGTATGTGCTGGGCTTTATGGGGATGACCCGTCGCCTCAGCCAGCAGATTGACCCGCAGTTCCATCCGATGCTGGTCGTTGCCGCCTGCGGTGCCGCGCTGATTGCATTGGGTATCCTGTGCCAGCTGATTCAGATCTTCGTTTCTATTCGCGACCGCGAGCAGAACCGCGACCTGACCGGTGACCCATGGGGTGGTCGTACGCTGGAGTGGGCAACCTCTTCCCCGCCTCCGTTCTACAACTTTGCCGTTGTGCCGCACGTTCACGAGCGTGATGCCTTCTGGGAAATGAAAGAAAAAGGTGAAGCGTACAAGCAGCCTGCGCACTATGAAGAAATTCATATGCCGAAAAACAGCGGTGCCGGTATCGTCATTACCGCTTTCGCAACACTGTTTGGTTTCGCCATGATCTGGCATATCTGGTGGCTGGCGATTGCAAGCTTCGCAGGCATGATCATCAGCTGGATTGTGAAAAGCTTTGATGAAGACGTGGATTACTACGTGCCGGTCCCGGAAGTCGAAAAACTGGAAAACCAGCATTTCGATGAGATTACTAAGGCAGGGCTGAAAAATGGCAACTGATACTTTAACGCACGCGACTGCCCACGCGCACGAACACGGGCACCACGATGCAGGCCAGACCAAGATCTTCGGATTTTGGGTCTACCTGATGAGCGACTGCATTCTGTTCTCTATTCTGTTTGCAACCTATGCCGTTCTGGTGAACGGCACCGCAGGTGGCCCAACAGGTAAGGACATTTTTGAACTGCCGTTCGTTCTGGTTGAAACATTCCTGCTGTTATTCAGCTCTATTACTTACGGCATGGCCGCGATCGCCATGTACAAGAACAACAAGAGCCAGGTTATCTCCTGGCTGGCGTTGACCTTCTTGTTCGGTGCCGGATTCATCGGGATGGAACTCTATGAATTCCATCACCTGATTGTTAACGGTATGGGTCCGGATCGCAGCGGCTTCCTGTCTGCGTTCTTCGCGCTGGTCGGCACGCACGGTCTGCACGTCACCTCCGGTCTTATCTGGATGGCGGTGCTGATGGTGCAAGTTGCTCGTCGCGGCCTGACCAGTACTAACCGTACCCGCATCATGTGCCTGAGCCTGTTCTGGCACTTCCTGGATGTGGTGTGGATCTGTGTGTTCACTGTTGTTTATCTGATGGGGGCGATGTAATGAGTCATTCTAACGAGAGCGGCGGCGCATCCCATGGCAGCGTAAAAACCTACATGACAGGTTTTATCCTGTCGATAATCCTGACGGTTATTCCGTTCTGGATGGTCATGACAGGTTCTGCCTCTCCTGCCGTCATTCTGGGAACTATTCTGGCAATGGCAGTGGTACAGATTCTGGTGCACCTGGTGTGCTTCCTGCACATGAATAGCAAATCTGATGAAGGTTGGAACATGACAGCCTTTGTCTTTACTGTGCTAATCATCGCCATCCTGGTTGTGGGCTCCATCTGGATTATGTGGAACCTTAACTACAACATGATGATGCACTAAGAGCGGCGATTATGATGTTTAAGCAATACCTGCAAGTAACAAAACCAGGCATCATCTTTGGCAACCTGATCTCGGTGATTGGGGGATTCCTGCTGGCCTCGAAAGGCAGCATTGATTATCCCCTGTTTATCTACACGTTGGTTGGGGTGTCACTGGTTGTGGCGTCGGGTTGTGTATTTAACAACTACATCGACAGGGATATCGACAGGAAGATGGAGAGGACCAAAAACCGCGTGCTGGTTAAAGGTCTGATTTCCCCTGCGGTCTCGCTGGTATACGCCACCCTGCTGGGTATTGCTGGCTTTATGCTGCTGTGGTTTGGCGCGAACCCTCTGGCCTGCTGGCTGGGGGTAATGGGCTTCGTGGTCTATGTGGGCGTCTATAGCCTGTACATGAAGCGCCATTCCGTTTATGGCACGCTGATTGGCTCACTCTCCGGCGCTGCGCCGCCGGTGATTGGCTACTGCGCCGTAACCGGTGAGTTCGATAGCGGTGCGCTGATTCTGCTGGCTATTTTCAGTCTGTGGCAGATGCCGCACTCTTACGCGATTGCGATTTTCCGCTTTAAGGATTATCAGGCAGCCAACATCCCGGTACTGCCGGTGGTGAAAGGTATTTCGGTCGCGAAGAACCATATCACGCTGTACATCGTGGCGTTTGCTATCGCCACGCTGATGCTAACCCTGGGCGGCTATGCTGGTTATAAATACCTGATTGTTGCTGCGGCGGTGAGTGTCTGGTGGTTGGGCATGGCGCTGCGCGGTTATAAAGTGGAAGATGACAGGGTCTGGGCGCGCAAGCTCTTCGGTTTCTCCATCATCGCCATTACCGCGCTTTCCGTGATGATGTCCGTTGACTTTATGGTGCCAAACTCGCAGAACCTGCTGACTTACGTCTGGTAACGATCTGCTGATACGAAAAGGGTGCCTCCGGCACCCTTTTTTATTGGCAGGGATGTTATTCAGTCATAAAGCCATTTCCCCGCTTCAGCCGACTCAGCAAACATCCTTACGGTTAGCGGTATGCGTGTTGCTTCCACTTCTTCCCGGTTAGCTTTGAACCATCTAGTGAATAGTGGCAGATTGTGCCATGGATAATAAGGTTTCCAGTTCACACATGATAAATCGACTTTGAACTCTTTCTCATATCGATCCAGAGCACTGTGAAGATCATCACCGGGGGCATCAAACAAATCTGAGTCGAGTTCTAAAGGAACCTCTTTCCAGTTTTCATCCAAATACCCAGGTATTTCTTCCCTGAAAAGCTTTAACACATCGTCTTGAATACTCATTAGAATGATGTCCACTGAATGCGATCTTTAGAGCGAGCAATTAAGTTGTATTTTATCTGAGTCTTTCTGGATACTTGCACAAGTGCATTTACAAGACCAATCCACCCAAGCCAGGGTACATAACGAGCAATCACAGCAGCGAGTTTGTTAGTGCTTTGTATCCTTAACCCCACCGGAGTGGGGACTTTAATACCAAATGGTACCCGCGCATCTTTCAGAAGCATTCTCCCGTATTTGGAAACAACACTTGTTCCTTCAATAGCCCCGGAAGGTTTTTGTCTCGTCTTCAACCAGGGTTGACCAGCCAGAATAGCGGCTCCCGATTCAATACCAATACCTAACTCATCACAAAACTGTTCCAGAAAGATGAGATCGAACAATTCGCCAGCGGACAGATTGCTGTGACCATGATACCAATAGGTTCCATTCGCCTCTTCAGTTGTGTCCATTCAATCCCCCATTATGCCGTCTGCCGGTCATTCCATGCGTCGGTATAGATAATGTTCCCGTCGCAATGCTTCCAGGTGATTTTTTCGTAGCGTAATTCTATGGTTTCAAGATGGTTATTATTCATGTCTTCTGGACCAGCCATCGAGGGAGAAACGGAGACAATCCGCACCCCTTCCAGAAACATATTGAAGTATTCAACTTCCTGACCGGCATCATTGATTTTGTACCAACGAATCTCTGCAGACTTAAGATTCTGACCAGAAGCGACAGCTTTGTATAAATACGGGCTAGAGTAGTCAAACTCTTTGACGATCATCATCGGTGAATGTTGGCGTGTGCCAGTTGGCTTGCCTGTACCGTTATCAGTGGGAATAGACAAATTGTGATGAAAGCCTTTAAATTCAATACTTTATTATCTTCCCTCTACATCACACCCGCCCTTAATCAGCGCACCACCATCGTCATAAATCCACATATTGCCCGGAATCGCCATTTTCCTTTTCCCTCTTTCCATTAGAAATAACCACAAAAAGACTACACCTGTAATTATCGCAAGTAAATTAGTTGCAGTTGTAATTATTTCAATTTTCCCACTACACAATTCCACATATCGTAGAGGTTTACCGCACTCCTTCCCCGCTTTACACTAGGCGCGAAATTAATACAGAGGTGGGAATGAACGATTACAAAATGACGCCCGGTGAGTTGCGCGCCACCTGGGGTTTAGGGACCGTATTCTCGTTGCGCATGCTTGGCATGTTTATGGTTCTGCCGGTTCTGACCACGTACGGTATGGCGCTACAGGGTGCCAGTGAAGCGCTGATTGGCCTTGCCATTGGCATTTATGGTCTGGCGCAAGCCGTTTTCCAGATCCCCTTTGGTCTGCTTTCAGACCGCATCGGTCGTAAGCCGCTTATCGTCGGCGGGCTGGCGGTATTCGTTCTCGGCAGCGTGATTGCCGCCCTCTCCGATTCAATCTGGGGCATTATTCTCGGTCGCGCTTTGCAAGGCTCTGGCGCGATTGCCGCCGCCGTGATGGCGCTGCTTTCCGACTTAACCCGTGAGCAAAACCGTACTAAAGCGATGGCGTTTATCGGCGTCAGCTTTGGTATCACCTTCGCCATTGCGATGGTGCTAGGACCGATCGTTACCCATGCGCTGGGACTACACGCGCTGTTCTGGATGATTGCAGCTCTTGCAACCACCGGCATCGTGCTAACCATTTGGGTCGTTCCCAATAGCACCAGCCACGTGCTGAACCGCGAATCTGGCATGGTAAAAGGCAGCTTCAGCAAGGTGCTGGCGGAGCCCAAACTGCTCAAGCTCAACTTTGGCATCATGTGTTTGCACATTTTGTTGATGTCCACTTTCGTCGCCTTACCGGGCCAACTGGCGAAAGCCGGTTTCCCCGCCGCAGAGCACTGGAAAATTTATCTGGTGACGATGCTGCTGTCTTTTGTTTCCGTGGTGCCGTTCATCATCTACGCAGAAGTGAAGCGGCGGATGAAGCGCGTATTCCTCGCCTGCGTGTTACTGATCCTTATCGCAGAGATTGTATTATGGAGCGCTAACGTGCGTTTTTGGGGGCTGATTGCGGGCGTTCAGATATTCTTCCTCGCCTTCAACCTGATGGAGGCCCTCCTCCCCTCGCTTATCAGCAAAGAGTCTCCGGCTGGCTATAAAGGCACGGCGATGGGCGTTTACTCCACCAGCCAGTTTCTTGGCGTGGCGATTGGCGGTTCGCTCGGCGGTTGGGTGGTCGAAATGTTTGATGGTCAGGCGGTATTCCTGGCCGGCGCGCTTCTGGCGGCAGTTTGGTTGTTGGTGGCAAGCACAATGAAAGAGCCGCCATATGTCAGTAGCCTGCGAGTGGAAATCCCACCTGAGATTGCCGCAGATGACACCCTTAAGCAGCGTCTGCTGGCTAAAGAAGGGATAAGCGAAGTGTTAATTGTAGCGAAAGAGCATTCGGCTTACGTGAAAATCGACAGCAAAGTGACGAATCGATTTGAGGTTGAACAGGCCATCAGCCAGGCGTGAAGAGTGCCAGATGGCGACTATCGTTTGACCCGGCCTACAAATAGCGTGTGAAACCTGTAGGCCGGATAAGCGTAGCGCCATCAGGCATTACGACTTAATCGCGGAAGTTCTTAAACTGGAACGGCTGGCCGAGATCGCCGCCGCGAACCAGCGCCATAACGGATTGCAGATCGTCACGCGCCTTGCCGGTCACGCGGATTTCTTCGCCCTGAATCTGCGCCTGCACCTTCAGTTTGCTGTCTTTGATCAGCTTAACGATTTTCTTTTGCACCGCGCTTTCAATACCCTGTTTCAGCTTAGCTTCAACAAACCAGGTTTTACCGCTGTGCACGAAGGTTTCTGGTACGTCCAACGAAGTGCCTTCAATACCACGTTTCAGCAGCTTGGCACGTAAAATATCCAGCAACTGATTGACCTGGAAATCAGACTCGCTTAGCACCTTAATCGTCTTATTCGACTCGTTCAGCTCAAAAGTCGCTTCAACGCCACGAAAATCAAAGCGTGACTCCACTTCGCGGCTGGCGTTATCTACCGCGTTACGGGCTTCCTGAAGATCAACTTCAGAAACAATATCGAAAGATGGCATCTTTTCCTCTCCCTTCATTTTTGATGCGAAGCATAATACCTGCAAAGTTACACAACAGACAGCGCTATACTAGGCTGTATCCTTTAATTGTACGTGGTACTGATACCTGCGAACAATAATGGGGTACGGCCGATATGGATTAACACCTGGTGATGTTGCAGGTGAGGAGGAAGAATGAAAATTACCGTACTGGGATGTGGAGCGTTAGGACAGCTTTGGCTAACCACGCTGTGCAAACATGGACATGAGGTTCAGGGGTGGCTACGCGTACCGCAACCCTATTGCAGCGTTAACCTGATCGACACGGATGGGTCAGTATTCAATGAATCCCTGACGGCAAACGACCCCGATTTTTTGGCGAAAAGCGACCTGCTGCTTGTCACTCTGAAAGCCTGGCAGGTTTCTGATGCGGTCAAAGGCCTGGCCGCCATTCTGCCTGACACCACTCCCATTCTGCTGATTCACAACGGTATGGGGACGATTGAAGAGTTGCATAACATTAAGCAACCTCTATTGATGGGCACCACAACCCACGCGGCACGCCGTGACGGGAACGTGATCATTCATGTCGCTCAGGGAACAACAAGGATTGGTCCGGCGCGTGAACAAGACGGTGATTTCAGTTATCTGGCTGAAGTCCTGCAAGAGGTGCTGCCGGACGTCGCCTGGCACAACAATATTCGCGCTGAGTTGTGGCGCAAGCTGGCCGTCAACTGCGTCATTAACCCGCTGACCGCATTATGGGATTGCTCGAATGGAGAGTTACGCCATCATCCTGAAAAAATAGCGCTCATCTGCGAGGAGGTGGCGGCGGTCATTGAACGCGAAGGCCACCACACATCAGCAGATGATTTACGCTATTATGTTGAGCAAGTGATTGACAGTACGGCGGAAAATATCTCATCAATGCTGCAAGACATACATGCCCTGCGCCATACTGAGATCGACTACATTACTGGTTATTTGTTAAAACGCGCCCGCGCGCACGGCATCGCCGTACCGGAAAATGCCCGCCTGTTTGAAATGGTTAAGAGAAAGGAAAGTGAGTATGAGCGCTCAAGCACTGGTATGTCTCGCCCCTGGTAGTGAAGAGACCGAAGCGGTCACCACTATCGATCTGCTGGTTCGCGGCGGAATTAAGGTCACGACCGCAAGCGTTGCCAGCGATGGCGGCCTGACGATCGTGTGCTCACGCGGAGTAAAACTACTGGCGGATGCACCATTAGTGGAAGTTGCTGACGGGGATTTCGACATTATCGTGCTGCCCGGCGGTATTAAAGGCGCCGAGTGTTTTCGCGACAGCCCTCTGCTTGTCGAAACCGTGAAACAGTTTCATCGCTCCGGGCGCATTGTCGCGGCAATTTGCGCCGCTGCCGCCACAGTCCTCGTCCCACACGATATTTTTCCCATCGGTAACATGACCGGTTTTCCGGCGCTGAAAGACAATATTCCCACTGACCAGTGGCAGGATAAGCGCGTCGTATGGGATCCGCGCGTCAATCTGTTAACCAGCCAGGGCCCGGGAACCTCAATCGATTTCGGTTTAAAAATCATTGATCTCCTGGTGAGTCGCGAAAAAGCTTACGAAGTGGCATCACAACTGGTGATGGCTGCGGGTATTTATAACTACTACGAGTAATCTTCAGGCCACTCGCATTCAAGGAATTATGATGAAAGGATATCTGAGCGGAGTGGCTTTACTGCTCCTTTCCGGCTACGCCAGTGCGACTCAACTTGAAATTGAGAGCCTTGAGTATCGCTATCCCGCAAGCACTGAGATGCAATATCGCGTGCCGTGGTTTACCTCAACGGATAACCCACAGGTTGCAAAACGCATTAACGATTATATTTTCACAAGCTTTATCAATCAGCTACCGGGAAATAATCCACGAGCGACCGTGAATCAGTTTGCGAAATCAGAGATGAATCCCACCGCAAACCTTGACTACACGGTTGAGTATCGCGACGCCAAAGTGTTGACCCTCAACATGTTTGTCGAAGGCTGCGGGGCGTATTGCGAGTCGTACAATGTACCGATCAGCTTCGATTTAGCCAACGGCGCGACAATTACCCTTAACGACCTCTTTTCCCGCTCCACGATGACCGAATTAAACACCCGCATCAGAAAAGATATCCGCAGCCAAATTGATACCTTTGTTGCCGCACAGAAATCACAAAAGCCGGAGCAAATAAAAGAAGACGGTGGAGATTCTGGCTTTGCCGAATTCTACGCATCATGTGCAACCTACACCGACGGTCTGTACTACATCGACAAATTCTCCCTGCAAAAAGACCATCTGGCTTTCCTGAATGGACGTTGTAGCAACCACGCCAATCGCGCGGGTGACGAACTGGGCGATTTCACCACGAAAATCCCGACCGTTGAACTGCATGATCAGCTCACGCCTTACGGCCAGTATCTGACTACCGCAAAGAGATCTACACCGGTTTCGCCAGCGCCCGGCATTGACGGCAAGGTCATGTACGGCACGTTGGGAAAAAGCATGCGTATTGTGTTGAAGGTCGACTGCAAATACGGTGATTTTTTTGAAGGGGCTTACTTTTACCAGAAGTTTGGCGCACCGATTGAATTAAACGGTAAATGCGACACAGCCGACAATCAACATTATGTACTGAAGACCTCTGCCGCTGAACAATCGGAAGAGAAGATAACGCTGGAGTTAAAAGACGGCGTCTATCAGGGTGTCTGGGAGTCGAACGGGAAAAAGCTCCCCATCCGTTTTGAATAATATTGTTATATTGCCGGATGGCAGCGTAAACAATTTATCAGGCCTACAAAACATACCGCTTGCAGGCCTGATAAGCGCAGCACCCTCAGGCAAAAGTCACTACGGGCGATATACCTTCACGTTTTCAAAGCCCTGCTCGCGCAGATACAGCGCCTGCAGACGGCTCATCACCCCGCGTTCACACCACAGCAGCCAGGTTTTACTCTGGTCCAGATCGCCGAATTTGGTGCTCAGTTTGTAGAACGGCAGAGAAACGACGTCCACACCGTCAACTTTCAGCGGTTTGTCATCCTGTTCATCCACAGAGCGGATATCCAGAATCACATCGTTCGGGCCGAAGCCGCTCACGGTTTCCACTTCCACCACGGTCTGCTGCGTCTGCTGGGCGATATCACGAATATCGATATTGTTCGCTTCTTCAACCACTTTATCGAGGATAGAGAAATCGAAGTTTTCTTCTTCGGCCTCAATCTTCGCTTTAATCGCTTTCACCGTCGGGCTTTTTGAAATCACACCGCAGTATTCCGGCATGGTACGGGCAAAGTCCTCAGTACCAATTTCACGCGCCAGATTAATGATGTGCTCCTTATCATGGGAGATAAGCGGGCGCAGGATCAGGGTGTCAGAAACGTTATCGATCAGGCGCAGGTTGGTCAGCGTCTGGCTGGACACCTGGCCCAGCGCTTCACCGGTTACCAGCGCCTGTACGCCGTAGCGCTCAGCGACTTTCGACGCTGCACGAACCATCATACGTTTAAGGACCACGCCCATCTGACCGTCGTCGACTTTCTCCAGGATCTCGCCAACCACCGGCTCAAAGTTGATCGCGACAAAACGCACGCGATGCGAGCTACCAAAGCGGTTCCACAGATAATGCGCCACCTGACGAACGCCGATTTCATGCGCTGCGCCGCCGAGATTAAAGAAGCAGTAGTGCACACGGCAGCCACGACGCATCAGCATATAGCTGGACACGCCGGAGTCGAAACCACCGGAAATCAGCGACAGTACATCTTCCTGCGTCCCGATCGGGAAACCGCCAATACCTTCATAGCGGCCTTTAACCAGCAGCAGACGGTCGTTTTCGATTTCAAGATTAACCGTCACGTCCGGCTTCGTCAGCTTCACGCGCGCGGATTCAATATGCTGGTTCAGTCCACCGCCAACATAGCGTTCCACCTCAATAGAGCTAAACTCATGCTTACCGCGACGCTTAACGCGTACGCAGAAGGTTTTGCCTTCCAGTTGATCGCGATACTGCACCAGCGCTTTCTCGAAAATATCGTGCATATCGGTAAACGGCACGTCTTCAACTTCGAGAATATGGTGGATCCCCGGAATACGGGTCAGCGCGTCGCGAATATCCAGGCGCTGGCTTTCATCTTTAGCGCGAACCTCAACGTGATCCCAGTGGCGGACAACGGCAAGGTCTTCATCATAGTGCTTTAAAACGTTACGAATGTTCCCTGTCAGAATTTTTATAAAGCGCAAACGCACAGATTGGCTTTTGATGGTGATTTCTGGGAACAATTTAATGATAAACTTCATGGCGGCAATGGTTCTTTGGCAAGTCTGAATGACTTGTAATGGAAAAAAATACAGCAGCCCATACCCTGCGGCTGCATCCAGGCGCGCAAGTATACCACCATCATGGTCATCCTGTGCACATCGCCTTACCATTGTGCGTTATTTGCTTATCAGTGCGAGTCCGTTACCATAGCCTTGTGCTGCCAATACAGAGAGTCAGACATTCATTATGCCGAAGAAAAATGAAGCGCCAGCCAGTTTTGAAACAGCGCTGAGCGACCTGGAACAGATTGTTACCCGTCTGGAAAGCGGCGACCTGCCGCTGGAAGAAGCGTTGAACGAATTTGAACGTGGCGTACAGTTAGCACGTCAGGGACAGGTCAAGTTGCAACAGGCTGAACAGCGCGTACAAATCCTGCTGTCAGATACTGAAGACGCCGCCCTTACGCCTTTCACACCGGATAATGAGTAAATGGATTTTACGCAGCAGCTACAGGCTTGCGTTGAGCAGGCCAACCAGGCACTGAGCCGTTTTATCGCGCCATTGCCCTTTCAGAACACTCCCGTGGTCGAAACCATGCAATATGGCGCATTATTAGGCGGTAAACGTCTGCGCCCGTTTCTGGTGTATGCGACCGGTCAGATGTTTGGCGTCAGCCTGAGTACGCTTGATGCTCCCGCTGCCGCCGTCGAGTGTATCCATGCCTATTCGCTGATGCACGATGACTTACCCGCGATGGACGACGATGACCTGCGCCGCGGTCTGCCGACCTGCCACGTAAAATTTGGCGAGGCTAATGCGATCCTGGCTGGAGATGCGCTACAGACGCTGGCGTTCTCCATTATCAGCGACGCCCCGATGCCGGAAGTTTCTGATCGTGACCGCATCGCGATGATCTCTGAACTGGCCCAGGCCAGCGGTATCGCCGGTATGTGCGGCGGTCAGGCGTTGGATCTGGACGCTGAAGGCCATCAGGTAGAATTGGATGCGCTGGAGCGTATTCACCGCCATAAAACCGGGGCATTGATTCGCGCCGCCGTGCGTCTGGGTGCGTTAAGCGCAGGCGATAAAGGGCGAGAATGCCTGGCAATACTCGACAAGTACGCAGAAAGCATCGGTCTGGCCTTCCAGGTTCAGGATGACATCCTGGATGTGGTAGGCGATACTGCAACATTGGGTAAACGTCAGGGTGCTGACCAGCAGCTTGGCAAAAGTACCTATCCTGCACTTCTGGGTCTTGAGCAAGCCCAGAATAAAGCCCGGGATTTAATTGAGGATGCCCGCCAGTCGCTAAGTTTGCTGGCCGCACAGTCACTCGATACCTCGGCACTGGAAGCGCTAGCGGACTACATAATCCAGCGTGATAAATAAACCAACATATCCCATGAGCTTGCGATGAGTTTTGATATAGCCAAATACCCGACCCTGGCGCTGGTCGACTCCACTCAGGAGTTACGCCTGCTGCCAAAAGAGAGCCTGCCAAAGCTTTGCGACGAACTGCGCCGCTATTTGCTCGACAGCGTAAGCCGTTCCAGCGGGCACTTCGCCTCTGGTCTGGGCACGGTGGAACTCACCGTAGCGCTGCACTACGTCTACAACACCCCGTTTGACCAGTTAATCTGGGATGTGGGACATCAGGCTTACCCGCACAAAATTCTGACCGGCCGCCGCGATAAAATCGGCACCATTCGGCAGAAAGGCGGTTTGCATCCATTCCCATGGCGCGGTGAGAGCGAATATGACGTACTGAGCGTTGGGCACTCCTCAACCTCCATCAGCGCAGGTATCGGTATTGCGGTTGCCGCCGAGAAAGAAGGCAAGGAACGCCGTACCGTTTGTGTGATTGGGGACGGTGCAATCACCGCAGGCATGGCATTTGAAGCGATGAACCACGCGGGTGATATTAAGCCCGACATGCTGGTTATCCTCAACGACAACGAAATGTCGATTTCAGAGAACGTCGGCGCGCTGAACAATCACCTGGCGCAACTGCTCTCTGGCAAACTCTACTCCTCGCTGCGCGAAGGCGGGAAGAAAGTGTTCTCCGGTGTACCACCGATTAAAGAACTGCTCAAACGTACCGAAGAGCACATCAAAGGCATGGTTGTGCCGGGTACGCTGTTTGAAGAGCTGGGCTTTAACTATATTGGTCCGGTGGACGGTCACGACGTGCTGGGGCTTATCACCACGCTTAAGAACATGCGCGATCTCAAAGGTCCACAGTTCCTGCACATCATGACCAAAAAAGGTCGTGGCTACGAGCCTGCGGAAAAAGATCCGATTACGTTCCACGCGGTACCCAAATTCGATCCATCCAGCGGATGCCTGCCGAAAAGCAGCGGCGGCCTGCCGAGCTATTCAAAGATCTTCGGTGACTGGCTGTGCGAGACCGCGGCGAAAGACAATAAGCTGATGGCGATCACCCCGGCGATGCGCGAAGGCTCCGGTATGGTGGAGTTCTCACGTAAGTTCCCGGATCGCTACTTTGATGTGGCGATTGCCGAGCAGCACGCGGTGACGTTTGCGGCCGGTCTGGCGATTGGCGGTTATAAGCCGGTCGTGGCTATTTACTCCACCTTCCTGCAACGCGCTTACGATCAGGTACTGCATGATGTCGCCATCCAGAAACTGCCGGTCCTGTTCGCCGTCGACCGGGCAGGTATCGTTGGCGCAGATGGACAAACCCACCAAGGGGCGTTCGACCTCTCTTTCCTGCGCTGTATCCCGGAAATGGTCATTATGACCCCAAGCGATGAGAACGAATGTCGCCAGATGCTGTTCACCGGCTATCACTACAACGACGGTCCAACGGTCGTACGTTATCCGCGCGGTAACGCGGTGGGCGTTGAGCTGGCGCCGCTGGAACATCTGCCAATCGGCAAAGGCATCGTGAAGCGTCACGGTGAGAAAGTGGCGATCCTCAACTTCGGCACCCTAATGCCGGAAGCCGATCAGGTCGCAGAATCACTGAACGCCACGCTGGTTGATATGCGCTTTGTGAAACCGTTGGATGAAACGTTGATCCTCGAAATGGCAGCCCAACACGAGGTGCTGGTCACCCTCGAAGAGAATGCCATTATGGGCGGCGCTGGTAGCGGCGTAAACGAAGTGCTGATGGCCCATCGCAAGCCTGTTCCGGTGCTGAACATTGGCCTGCCTGACTTCTTCATCCCGCAGGGGACTCAGGACGAGGCTCGCGCCGAACTGGGACTTAATGCCGCCGGAATTGAGGCCAAAATCAAGGCATGGCTGGCATAATCCCCTCCCCGCTCCTGCTATGCTTAACTCATCACGAGCATAGCAGGAGTGGATTAATGAAATATAACACCTTAGGAAAAACCGACCTACGGGTCTCCCGCCTTTGCCTGGGTTGCATGACGTTTGGCGAGCCCAATCGCGGCAATCACGCCTGGACGCTACCTGAAGAAAGCAGCCGCCCGATAATCAAACACGCTCTTGAAGGCGGCATTAACTTTTTTGATACCGCCAACAGCTACTCCGCTGGCAGCAGCGAAGAGATTGTCGGCCGCGCGCTGCGTGATTTCGCCCGCCGCGAAGATGTCGTGGTCGCCACCAAGGTTTTTCACCAGGTTGATGATTTAGCGGAAGGATTATCCCGCGCACAAATCTTGCGCTCAATCGACGATAGCCTCAGACGCCTGGGTATGGACTATGTGGACATCCTGCAAATTCACCGCTGGGATTACAATACGCCTATCGAAGAAACGCTGGAAGCCCTTAACGACGTAGTGAAAGCCGGTAAAGCTCGCTATATTGGCGCCTCATCCATGCACGCATCTCAGTTTGCTCAGGCGCTGGCCTTACAGAAACAACACGGCTGGGCGCAGTTCGTTAGCATGCAGGATCACTACAACCTGATCTACCGTGAGGAAGAACGCGAAATGCTGCCGCTTTGCTATCAGGAAGGCGTCGCGGTGATCCCATGGAGTCCGCTAGCGCGTGGTCGCCTGACGCGCCCCTGGGGAGAAACGACCGCACGTCTGGTTTCTGATGAAGTCGGTAAAAATTTATACTCTGAGAGCGATGAAAACGACGCGCAAATTGCCGCGCGGCTGACCGGTGTCAGTGAGGAATTAGGCGTAACGCGTGCGCAGGTTGCGCTGGCCTGGCTGCTAAGCAAACCGGGTGTGGCAGCGCCGATTATCGGCACTTCGCGCGAGGAACAGCTGGATGAGTTACTTAATGCGGTGGATTTGACGCTGAAGCCGGAGCAGATTGCCGAGCTGGAAACGCCGTACAAACAGCATCCGGTGGTCGGATTTAAATAATCTGGCATTGCCCGATGGCGCTGCGCTTATCGGGCCTACGAAACCGCCATCGTGTTTCCAGGCCGGATAAGGCGTTTACGCTGCCATCCGGCAAACCTATTTAAATGATCCCTACCGGCCAGTGATGGCCGATAAAATACAAAATTCCGGCGGAGAGTATTCCGGCCACAATATCATCAATCATGATCCCCGTACCGCCATGCACGTTGCGATCGAACCAACGGATCGGCCACGGCTTCCACATATCCAGAATACGGAAAATCACAAATCCGGCGGCGACCCACTGCCAGTCGTGGGTCGGCAGCGCCATCAGGGTTATCCACATCCCGACAAACTCGTCCCAGACAATGCTACCGTGATCGTGCACGCCCATATCTTTCGCCGTTTGATGGCACAGATAAACGCCGATACAGATAGACAACATGACCACCAGTGAATACAGCTGCCACGGCAGAAACGTCATTAAATACCAAAAAGGGATCGCCGCCAGCGATCCCATCGTGCCTGGAACAATTGGGCTCAGCCCGCTGCCAAAACCGGTGGCCAACAGGTGCCACGGATTGCGCATACTCAGGCGGCTTTTGGCGACATCTTTTTTAAGGCGCGGCAAAATGGTCATATCCTTTCCAGTCGAACGTGACGGGTTTTCCGTCGCGCGTAAAGTGAATGCCTTCCACGTCCGCGCTCATCTGCCCAATGCAGGTAAACGATGCGCCGAGATTTCCCAGCGCCACGTCCAGTGCGCCACGGTTAATTTCCGGTACGGTAAAGCATAACTCATAATCTTCACCACCCGAGAGCGCCCAGCGCAGGGCTTGTTCCGGCTCAACGTGTTGGGCAAATGCCGTGGAGTATGGCAACGCATCGACGTTAACCCGCGCCCCACAGCCGCAGGCATTGACGATATGCCCCAGATCGGAAATCAGGCCGTCGGAAATATCGATAGCCGCACTGGCCAGATCGCGCAGGGCTTGTCCCTGCAAAATACGCGGCGTTGGACGCAGATGACGTTTAAGCAGATAGTCTGCGTCTTTTGCATCTGCCACCTGCAAGCGATCCTGCAAAATCGCCAGCCCGGCCGCGCTGTCGCCCGGCGTACCGGTCACATAAATCCAGTCCCCCGGTTTCGCACCGGAGCGTTTTAAGGCCCGTCCAACAGGGACGTAGCCGTGGATACCCAGCGTCATCGACAGTGGCCCACGCGTGGTGTCACCACCTATCAGCTGCATATCATAGTAATTGAGGAGTTCAAACAGGCCATCGCTGAAGGCTTCAAGCCAGACTTCATCGACGTCAGGCAGTGTGAGCGCCAGCGTCAGCCACGCAGGATCGGCTCCCATCGCCGCCAGATCGCTCAAATTCACCGCCAGCGCTTTCCAGGCGAGATCGGTGGGATCAATGTCGGGGAGGAAGTGGTTGCCTGCCACCAGCGTATCGGTGCTGATCGCCAGCGTCTGTTTTTCAGGGATGTTCAGAAGTGCGCAATCGTCACCAATACCGGTTTCGACATCAAGACGAGACGTTCTTACGCGGTCAAAATAACGGGCAATCAGGGAAAATTCGCCGCATGCCATACGTTATGCCTCAGCAGAAAAAAAAGAAAAAGCCGGGGGCAGCGGAAACAAGTTCCACCATCCAGCCGGCCTCGGGATTACTTTTTGTTGGGGCGAATCACAGGTGCTGCTTTATCCAGTACGCCGTTCACGAATTTATGGCTGTCTTCAGCGCCGAAGGTTTTCGCCAGTTCAATCGCTTCGTTGATGGCCACTTTGTACGGCACATCACTACGTTTAGACAGTTCAAACAGCGCAATACGCAGCACGGCTTTTTCTACCTGACCCAGCTCTTCCAACAGACGAGACAGATAAGGCTTCATTAATCCATCCAGGTACGCGCTGTTAGTCGCCACCCCGGACAGCAGTTCACGGAAATACAGAACGTCGACATCTTTTACGTCCTGTTCCGCCAGGAACTGGTATTCAACATCAGCGATGTCGTTCTGGGACAACTGCCAGGAGTAGAGCGCCTGGACGGCACACTCACGGGCGCGGCGACGAGCAGCAGGTTTCACGGATTTCCCCTTACAAAAATCAGGCCTTGATGGCTTTCAATACATTAATCATTTCAAGTGCAGTCAGTGCAGCTTCTGCGCCTTTGTTGCCAGCTTTAGTGCCAGCACGTTCGATGGCTTGTTCAATACTTTCGGTGGTCAGAACACCGAAGGCTACCGGAATGCCACTGTCCTGAGCGACATGCGCCAGGCCATTGCTTGCACCGCCAGCCACATATTCGAAGTGCGCGGTACCACCACGAATCACCGTACCTAACGCAATCACCGCGTCGTATTTACCGGATTTTGCAAGTACTGAGGCTGCCAACGGCAGCTCATACGCGCCCGGAACCCAAACGACGGTAATGTTTTCATCTTTAACCTGACCAATACGTTTCAGGGCGTCGATCGCACCTTCCAGCAGGCTGTCATTGATAAAGTTGTTGAAACGCGCAATGGTGATGGCGACGCGAGCGTCCGGGGTAGCAACGTTAGCTTCAATAATGTTCATATTCTTCCTTCGGATTCACTAGACCCCGCAGGGGGGCGGATTTTATCATAATAATCTGTGCGCTGCTTCCCTTTCGAACCGGGAGATCATGCGCCCACTAAATGCAGGCAAAGGTCCGGACCTACATGGCGTATTTCGTTGAATTTGAAATGGGGGGCGTCAGCCAGTTTCTCAAGGCCAGGAAGCACACATAATCCTCGTGCATCGCTGCCTAACAGTTTAGGCGCAACATACACGATTAGCTCATCGACCAGACCGGCCTGTAATAACGCGCCCGCAAGCGTTGGACCTGCTTCAACCCAAATGCTGTTAATTTGCTGCTTGCCCAGTTGCATCATCAGCACCACCAGATCCAGATGCCCGTTATGTTCCGGCACCTTCAGGCTGCATACCGTCTCCGGCCAACTACGAGGATCATCTTTTGTCCGGGCAATCCAGGTTTCTCCAGGCTGTTGCACAATACGGTGTTCCGGCGTGACCTGATTCTGGCTATCAACAACAATGCGGATAGGCTGGCGCAGATTTTCCTGCGGGTAACTCGCCTGGGTTGACTCCCCAAGTTCCGACCAACGCACGGTAAGCTGAGGGTCGTCAGCCAACACCGTAGCGCTGCTGGTTAAGATGGCGTGGCTTTGCGCCCGTAATCGTTGCACATCGCGACGCGCCTGTGGCGAGGTTATCCACTGGCTTTCACCACTGGCCATCGCCGTACGCCCATCAAGCGACGCACCAAGTTTAAGCTGCACGTAGGGGAATCCCGTACGCATACGCTTGAGAAAGCCTTTATTAAGCTGCTCAACCTCGCTCATCATCAGCCCGTGACTGACGTCAATGCCCGCCTGCTGCAAACGGTAGAGACCACGACCTGCTACCTGCGGATTGGGATCCTGCATCGCTGCAACCACACGTGACACGCCTGCAGCAATCAGCGCATCGCAGCACGGGGGAGTACGACCATGATGGCTGCAGGGTTCAAGCGTTACATAGGCAGTCGCCCCTTGCGCTTTTTCTCCAGCCATGCGCAGAGCGTGGACTTCGGCATGCGGTTCGCCCGCGCGGTGATGATACCCTTCACCGACGATCTCCCCATCTTTGACAATCACGCAGCCCACGTTGGGATTGGGGTGAGTGGTAAAACGTCCGCGCGCAGCAAGCTTCAGCGCGCGCGCCATGTACAATTCATCCTGCATGGCTTAGTCCTGTAGGCGAGCAATCTCTTCGCCAAATTCTTTGATATCTTCGAAACTCCGGTAAACCGAGGCAAAGCGGATGTAGGCGACTTTATCGAGTTTTTTCAACTGCTCCATCACCAGGTTGCCGATCATTTTGCTCGGCACCTCACGCTCGCCAGTCGCACGCAGTTGTGATTTGATATGGTTCAACGCCATTTCGACGTCATCTGAGCTGACCGGACGTTTCTCAAGCGCTCTGAGCATGCCGCTGCGCAGCTTATCTTCATTAAAGGGTTCACGCACATCGTTGCTTTTCACAACGCGCGGCATGACAAGTTCAGCCACTTCAAAAGTGGTGAAACGTTCGTTACAGACCAGACACTGCCGACGGCGGCGTACTGAGGAGCCCTCGCCTACAAGACGAGAGTCAATTACCTTAGTGTCTACGGCGAAACAGAATGGGCAATGCATACGGCGTCCTGTCCTCAGTGGTTAACAGAAATCTATTTTACCCTGAACTGGCGTGACAACAAAGGCGCAGCGCTTTTGAGACAAAGGATCGATGCCTTCGTGCTCGGTGCGCACTACCATTATGCTATCGCGACAATGAAGGAAGTAATCACAATGACAAGACGTTACCTAAGAATTCTCCTGGTGGGAAGTCTCTTTAGTCTTAGCGCATGCGCACAGCAAAGCGAAGTACGCCAGATGCATCAAAGCGTTAGCACGTTGAATAAAGAGATGACACAGCTAAATCAGGAAACGGTAAAAATTACACAACAAAATATGTTGAATGCCAAATCAACCAGCGGAGCCTATCTGCTGCCGGGTTCCAATACACCAGCCCGACTGGACAGCCAGATTGGCATGTTACGGATGTCACTTGTCAATATTGCGCCGAACGCCGACGGCACGCGGCTTACATTACGTATTCAGGGTGAATCCACTACGCCTTTACCCGCCTTTAGCGCCACCGTCGAGTATGGACAAATTCAGGGCACCACGGATAACTATCAGGAAACGAACGTTCAGAACCAATTGGTAACGGCCCCGGCAAGTATCCTTGCTCCCAGCGACGTAGACATTCCGCTGCAGATAAATGGCCTCTCTCCGGACCAGTTAGGATTTGTTCGTATCCACGACATCCAGCCTGTTAATCAATAAACTTTTTTGCGGGACGTTTTGTGCGTTCCGCAACATCACTCCGGCCCGTTTTGTTACTCACCTGACATAACCGATATTTCTGGTAAAACTTGGCAACATTCATGGGAGCCAGTACAATTCGCCGCCTAAAGTAAGCAAACGTGAACGCAATCGATTACGTAAATGATAGAACTGTGAAACAACACATATTTTTGTGAACAATGATTTTTATAATAGGCTCCGAAGAAACACGAAATATTTAGAAACGCAATTTGCGCCTTTTTCACTCCCGAAAGGGATTTCAAACAGTGGCATACATATGAAAAAAACATTACTTGCAGCCGGTGCAGTGCTGGCGCTCTCCTCGTCTTTTACTGCCAACGCTGCAGAAAATGACAAACCGCAATATCTGTCCGACTGGTGGCACCAGAGCGTCAACGTAGTGGGAAGCTACCACACCCGTTTCTCCCCGAAACTGAACAACGACGTTTATCTGGAATACGAAGCGTTTGCCAAAAAAGACTGGTTTGACTTCTATGGCTACATCGATATTCCGAAAACCTTCGACTGGGGTAACGGCAACGATAAAGGCATCTGGTCTGACGGTTCCCCGCTGTTTATGGAAATCGAACCGCGTTTCTCCATCGATAAACTGACCGGTGCTGACCTGAGCTTTGGTCCGTTCAAAGAGTGGTATTTCGCCAACAACTACATCTACGATATGGGTGATAACAAAGCCAGCCGCCAGAGCACCTGGTATATGGGTCTGGGTACCGATATCGATACCGGTCTGCCGATGGGTCTGTCCCTGAACGTGTATGCTAAATACCAGTGGCAGAACTATGGCGCATCCAACGAAAACGAGTGGGATGGCTACCGTTTCAAAGTGAAATACTTCGTGCCGATCACCCAGGTTTGGGGCGGCCAACTGACCTACATCGGCTTCACCAACTTCGACTGGGGCTCCGATTTGGGTGATGATCCGAACCGCACCAGCAACTCTATCGCTTCCAGCCACGTCCTGGCGCTGAACTACGATCACTGGCACTACTCCGTAGTAGCGCGTTACTTCCATAACGGCGGCCAGTGGAAAGGTGGAGATACTCTGAACTGGGGCGAAGGCGACTTCAGCGCGAAATCTACCGGTTGGGGTGGTTACCTGGTCGTAGGTTACAACTTCTAATCCTGCCAATTTATCGCAGACAAGCCAGCTTAACCGCTGGCTTTTTTATGGCTGGTCTTCACAGCGTACTTTACGTAAAAAGTCACTTAGCGAGCGATCTGCAGATTCACGAAAATGCCTGTCGAGCGGCGTGATCTTCAGACACCGATCAACGCGAAAGCAGCGATAATCGTCACGTTTCTCGCACCAGGCAACCAGCAACCAGTGCTCACCCCAGAAAAATAACCCCAGCGGCTGAACGTCGCGCCAGGAGAGATTCCCGGACTCGTCGCGATAATGCAGCGCCAACACATGCTGCGCCGAAACCGCGCGATGTATGAGATCAAAAGCACTGCGTGAATGCGGCTGATTGCCAAAATCTGGCGCGAAAACCCGCGTTTGCTCGGCTCTGCGCCGACACTCTGGCGGCAATATCGCCAGCACTTTTTCCTGCGCGGATTCCAGCGCCTGTGAGAGTGAATCCCCGCCCCATGTTTTCAGCAACCGAATCGCTACCATTAACGCTTCTGATTCGCGATGCGTTAACATCAACGGCGGCAGATCAAACCCCGCCATTAAGCGGTATCCACTGCCCACTTCTCCTTCAATGGGCACGCCGGATAAAGAGAGATCACGGATATCGCGATAAATCGTCCGTTCAGAAACCTCAAGACGTTCTGCCAGCAGCGCCGCCGTTGTCACTCGCCTGCCACGCAGGATTTGTACAATCTGAAACAAGCGGTCGGCGCGTCTGGTCATTTTAATCCTCAGTCCTGAAAATATTACGCGGGTTGATGTAAACCAACGCGATTGCCTTCGCTGTCAGTAAACAGCGCAATAGTGCCAATATCCTGCCCCAGTTCGAGCGGACCAAACACGCACTGACCGCCAGCGGTGGCGACGCGTTTAAGCGTTGCAGCCAAATCATCCGTATGCAGATAAATAATAGCGCCCTGCGCTGAAGGCGTAATACCGTCAAATTTAGCCAGCGCCCCGCCGGGAGCGGGATCCTGATGTGGAAATACGGCCAGCTCCGCGCTGTCCATATTCTCACGACGCAAAGAAACCTGCATCACTGGCTCATAAAAAGCAATGGCGCGCTCCATTTGTGCCACGGGGATTTCAAACCAGCTAATTACGTTATTCATACTTCCTCCTGCCTGTGTGGGTAATCTCAGAAGGACTATAAGACAGGGCTACTGACAGCATACTGTCAGTAGTATGGCGACCGGAAAAGATAATGGACTGCTAGCAAATCGCAGGCAAAAAAAATCCCGACCTTGCGATCGGGATTCCAGTGTCTTCACTCTTAATAGTTTAAGGCAGAATTGACGGTTGATCCGCCCCTTCTTTCTCAACCTTCTGCTGCAGCATGTGCTCACGCTTCATACCCAGCTTCAGCGCCAGCGCCGATGCTACGTAGATAGAAGATGCAGTACCGATGGAAACACCGATCAGCATCGTCAGCGAGAAGCCTTCCAGTACCGGACCACCGAACAGGAACAGCATCAGAATAACCATCAACGTCGTACCGGACGTAATCAACGTACGGTGCAGCGTCTGAGTCAATGACACGTTAAAGATTTCGTAAGGCGTCCCGCGACGAATTTTGCGGAAGTTTTCACGAATACGGTCAGATACGACGATACTGTCGTTCAGCGAGTAACCGATTACCGACATCAACGATGCGACGATAGTCAGATCAATCTCGATATGGAACAACGACAGGATCCCAAGTGTGATAATCACGTCGTGCGCCAGAGCGATAACTACCCCTGCCGCCAGTCGCCACTCAAAGCGGAAACCGACGTACACCAGGATAGATATCAACGCTGCCATCAGCGCCATTGCACCGGTTTGCGCCAGGTCTGCCCCCACGCTCGGACCTACGAATTCAATTCGCTTCACCGCGGCGTTTTGGTTGGTGGATTCGTTAATCACACTCAACACTTTGCTGCCCAGTACCTGACCGCCGTCTGCGCCTTCAGTTGGCGGCATACGCACCATAATGTCGTGGCTGCTGCCGAAGTTCTGCAGAAGCGGATCAACAAAGCCCGCTTTCTCCAGCGCATCGCGCATCACGTCCATATCGGCCGGTTTTTCCAGCGTGATTTCAATTACCGTACCACCGGTGAAATCGAGACCCCAGTTAAATCCGCGTACGCCCATCACCACGATGGCCGCAATCAGCAGGAAACCTGAAATGCCGAAAGCCCAGTAGTCCCAGCGCATAAAGTCCCAGACTTTACGGCCGTGGTTCAATTGTTCAACAGTATATTCCTGTGCCACTTCGCACTCCTCAGATTGACAGCTTTTTGACGCGCTTGCCGCCATACAACAGGTTTACGATGGCACGTGTACCGACAATCGCGGTAAACATCGACGTCGCCACACCAATACCGGTAGTAATCGCGAACCCTTTAATTGCCCCGGTGCCAACTGCGTACAGGATAATGACCTTAATCAGCGTCGTAATGTTCGCATCAAAGATGGAGCTAAATGCACCCGCATAACCTTCATTGATGGCCTGCTGCACCGAACGCCCGTTACTCAACTCTTCTTTGATACGTTCGTTAATCAGTACGTTCGCATCGACCGCGACGGCAAGGGTTAAGACGATCCCCGCAATCCCTGGCATACTCAGCGTAGCGCCCGGCAGCAGCGACATAATACCGACAATCAGTACCAGGTTAGCAATCAGCGCACTGGTCGCGATCAGACCGAACTTCTTATAGAAGAAGATCATGAACAGGATAGACACCACCAGACCGGCCAGACACGCTTCCAGACCCTGTTTAATGTTCTGCATACCCAGGGTAGGACCGATGGTACGTTCTTCAACAATCTGAATCGGCGCAATCAACGCACCGGCACGTAACAGCAGAGAAAGCTGACGCGCTTCGTTCGGGTTGTTAATACCGGTGATACGGAAGCTGTTGCCCAGGCGAGACTGGATGTTGGCGATGTTAATCACCTCTTCCTGTTTCACCAGCACTGCGCGACCATTGGCATCTTTTTTACCGCTGTCTTTGTACTCCACGAACAGGGTCGCCATCGGCTTACCGATGTTGTCCTTGGTGAAGTTGGACATGATGTTACCACCCGCGCTATCCAGCGAGATGTTAACCTGCGGCTGATTGTATTCGTCCTGGCTGGAAGTGGAGTCGGTGATATGATCACCGGTCAGGATCACGCGTTTGTACAGCACAACCGGCTGACCTTCACGAGACTGTTTCACTTCCGAATCACCCGGTACACGCCCGGATGCCGCAGCAGACTGGTCAACGTTGGTATTCACCAGACGGAATTCCAGCGTCGCGGTAGCGCCCAGAATTTCTTTCGCACGCGCGGTATCCTGAATGCCTGGCAGTTCGACCACAATGCGGTCAGCACCCTGACGTTGGACCACCGGCTCAGCAACACCCAGTTGGTTAACACGATTACGCAGAATGTTGATGTTCTGCTGTACCGCGTATTCACGGGCTTCGCTCAGGCGCGCATCGGTCATCACCGCACGCAGAGCATTGCTGCCCTGGCTGGAAATAACCAGATCCTGGTGACGCTTGCTCAGGTAAGAGATAGCTTCATCACGGGCGCTGCTATCACGGAAGGTGATGCTCAGACCGTAGTTATCTTCTTTGCGAACGGTAGTATAAGGAATGCCTTTTTCACGCAGATCGCTGCGCAGGCTATCGATATTTTGTTCCTGCAACTTACTCAGCGCGGTGTCCATATCCACTTCCATCAGGAAGTGAACGCCGCCACGCAGGTCAAGACCGAGTTTCATCGGTTCTGCGTGAATGGCTGCCAGCCAGCGTGGAGTTGCCGGTGCAAGGTTAAGCGCCACGACGTATTGATCGCCCAATACGCCCATTAACACTTCACGTGCGCGCAGTTGGGTATCAGTGGAGTCGAAGCGCGCAAGAATAGCACCCTCTTCCAGAGCCACAGACTTAGGTGTGATTTTATCTTCTTGTAACGTTTTCTGGACCTGGATCAGCGTTTGCTCACTGGCGGCGGCACCGCGCACGCCAGTGATTTGAACAGCCGGATCCTCACCATACAGGTTGGGAAGCGCATAGAGCAGACCGACGACAATAACGACGATCAGCATGACATACTTCCACAAAGGATAACGGTTTAACACGGCAGTTCCCTTTGGGAAAACAATAAATTACAGCGCCTTCATGGTGCCTTTCGGCAGAACGGCAGCTACGAAATCACGTTTAATAACCACTTCAGTGGTGTCGTTCAGCGCGATAGCGATGTAGCCAGATTCTGCTACTTTGGTCACGCGACCCACCAGACCACCGTTAGTCAGCACTTCATCGCCTTTCGCAATGGAGTTCATCAGATTTTTGTGTTCTTTGGTGCGCTTTTGCTGCGGGCGCAGGATCATGAAGTAGAAAATCAGACCAAACACCACCAGCATCAGAATCAGAGACATCGGGCTGCCCTGCGCCGGAGCACCTGTTGCCGCTACCGCATCAGAAATAAAAAAGCTCATTCAAATTCCCTCATTATTAAAATTAATCAACGTTCACAGGTGGAACTGGTCTACCCTGACGTTGGTAAAAATCGGTCACGAAGCTCTCTAATTTACCCTCTTCAATAGCCTTGCGTAAACCCGCCATCAAACGCTGGTAGTAGCGAAGGTTATGAATCGTGTTGAGTCGCGCGCCCAATATTTCGTTGCAACGGTCGAGATGATGCAAGTAAGCGCGCGAATAATTGCGACAGGTGTAGCAATCACACTCAGCATCGAGCGGACTGGTGTCGCTTTTATGTTTCGCGTTACGAATTTTTACCACGCCGTCAGTCACAAACAAATGACCATTACGGGCATTTCGCGTTGGCATCACGCAGTCAAACATATCGATACCGCGACGTACGCCTTCAACCAGATCTTCTGGTTTGCCGACGCCCATCAGGTAACGAGGTTTATCTGCCGGAATCTGTGGGCATACATGCTCCAGGATGCGGTGCATATCTTCCTTCGGCTCACCGACAGCCAAACCGCCGACAGCGTAGCCATCAAAACCGATGTCTACCAGACCTTTAACGGAGATATCACGTAAATCTTCGTAAACACTGCCCTGAATGATGCCAAAAAGCGCATTTTTGTTGCCGAGGCTATCAAAACGATCCCGACTGCGCTTCGCCCAACGCAGAGACATCTCCATCGAGCGTTTAGCATAGTCCCAGTCGGCCGGATACGGTGTACATTCGTCGAAGATCATGACGATATCGGAACCGAGATCGTATTGAATCTCCATCGACTTCTCGGGATCGAGGAAAATCGGATCGCCGTTGATTGGGTTACGGAAATGCACGCCCTGCTCGGTAATCTTACGGATATCACCCAGGCTGAAAACCTGGAAGCCGCCGGAATCGGTGAGGATTGGCCCTTTCCACTGCATAAAATCGTGCAGATCGCCATGCAGTTTCATGATTTCCTGCCCCGGGCGCAGCCACAGGTGGAAGGTGTTACCGAGGATAATCTGCGCGCCAGTTGCTTCAACTTCTTCCGGCGTCATGCCTTTCACGGTGCCGTAAGTACCGACCGGCATAAAAGCAGGTGTTTCTACTACGCCACGATCAAAAACCAGGCGGCCGCGGCGAGCGCGACCGTCTGTGGTATCCAGTTCAAATTTCATCTTAACTCCTGCGTCAGAAAAACAGTCCGACGTTTTAAATACTCATATCGCGGATTTATTCCCCGACACGCTCAGAAATAGCCTGCGGATTGTACGTGATAAACATCGCATCACCGTAACTAAAAAAGCGATATTCCGCTTTTACCGCTTCATGATAGGCGTGCATGGTGTTTTTATAACCAGCAAACGCGGAAACCAGCATGATCAGCGTTGATTCCGGCAGGTGGAAGTTGGTTACCAGGGCATCAATCACCTGATATTTATAGCCAGGATAAATGAATATTTGCGTATCGCCGAAAAACGGCTCGATAAGGTCGTTTTTGGCCGCCTGCGCCGCGCTTTCCAGTGAACGTACGGAGGTCGTGCCCACCGCAATCACGCGGTTGCCGCGCGCTTTCGCCGCCAGCACAGCATCAACGACATCCTGCGGCACTTCCGCATATTCGGAGTGCATGATGTGATCTTCGATGGTGTCTACGCGCACCGGCTGGAAAGTCCCCGCGCCCACGTGCAGCGTGACGAACGCCATTTCAATGCCTTTATCGCGCAGCTTAGCCAGCAGCGGATCGTCAAAGTGCAGACCCGCAGTCGGCGCGGCGACCGCACCGGGTTTTTCGCTATACACGGTCTGATACAGCTCGCGATCGGCGTCTTCATCCGGACGGTCAATATACGGTGGCAGCGGCATATGGCCGATGGCGTTAAGGATATCCAGCACGCTGCGCTCGTCGTTAAACTCGACTTCAAACAGCGCGTCATGGCGTGCCACCATCGTTGCTTTAATACTTTCGTCATCGCCCAGCAGCAGCTCGGCCCCCGGCTTCGGCGCTTTCGAGGCGCGAATATGCGCCAGAATACGTTTGTCATCCAGCATACGCTCGACCAGCACTTCAATCTTGCCGCCGCTGGCTTTACGGCCAAACAGACGCGCCGGAATAACGCGGGTGTTGTTAAAGACCAGCAAATCGCCAGGGTTGAGCTTATCGAGCAAATCGGTGAAAGTACCGTGCGTCAGCGCGCCCGTCGGCCCGTCCAAAGACAGCAAGCGGCAACTACTGCGCTCAGCTTGCGGATAGTGGGCAATCAGGGATTCGGGTAGTTCAAAGGTGAAATCGGTAACGCGCATGACACTGACTCAGACTAAAATAAGAGGCGGGTAGTCTAGTGCCGGGGCGTCCTCCCTGCAACCTTTACCCCTCAAGTTAAAAGACATAATCTATACACAAAATCATTCAAGATGCATCGAGGCGGCAACTGAATGAGTCCCCGGGAGCTTACTCAAGTAAGTGACTGGGGTGAGTGAAGGCAGCCAACAAAGAGGCAGTTTGAAGGATGAAGTGGATATGAATTTTCTTGCACATTTGCATCTGGCTCACCTCGCCGACAGCTCGCTTTCCGGCAATTTGTTGGCCGACTTTGTCCGGGGCAATCCGGAAACGCACTATTCGCCTGACGTGGTGGAAGGCATCTTCATGCACCGTCGTATCGACGTGATGACCGATAACCTGCCGCAGGTGCGTGAAGCCAAAGAGTGGTTTCGCAACGAAACGCGCCGTGTCGCGCCGATTACGCTGGACGTAATGTGGGATCATTTTCTGTCGCGCCACTGGTCGGAAATATCCCCCGACTTCCCGCTGGCGGACTTTGTCCGCTATGCTCGCACCCAGGTGACCACTATTTTGCCTGAATCGCCACCGCGCTTTATCAATTTAAACAACTATATATGGTCAGAGAAATGGCTTGAGCGCTATCGGGACATGGATTTTATCCAGAACGTCCTGAATGGCATGGCCAGCCGCCGCCCACGACTCGATGCCTTGCGTGACTCATGGTATGACCTGGATACGCATTACGATGCGTTAGAGGAACGGTTCTGGCAGTTTTATCCGCAAATGATGGAACAGGCGCAGCGTAAAACCCTTTGACTACAGCCCGTATTAGCCGCCGGATAAGCAGTAGCCGCCATCCGGCAAAAGATTGATAGACAAAACCTGTCTCATTGATTGCCAGCGCCTCTTTGTCTTATTCGCGAACACTCTCTATACTGGCCCGCGTTGCGTTCCAAAAACCCCTTAACATTGCAGGAGAATTATATGGTACTGGTAACTCGTCAGGCTCCGGATTTCACAGCAGCTGCGGTACTGGGTAGCGGTGAGATCGTTGAAAACTTCAACTTCAAACAGCATACCAACGGTAAAACTACCGTTCTGTTCTTCTGGCCGATGGACTTCACCTTCGTTTGCCCGTCTGAACTGATCGCTTTCGACAAACGTTACGAAGAATTCCAGAAGCGCGGCGTGGAAGTTGTTGGCGTTTCCTTCGACTCTGAATTTGTCCACAACGCATGGCGTAACACCCCTGTCGACAAAGGCGGCATCGGTGCAGTGAAATACGCAATGGTTGCTGACATCAAACGCGAAATCCAGAAAGCCTACGGCATCGAGCACCCGGAAGCGGGCGTTGCTCTGCGCGGTTCTTTCCTGATCGACGCTAACGGCGTTGTTCGCCACCAGGTGGTTAACGATCTGCCGCTGGGTCGTAACATCGACGAAATGCTGCGCATGGTTGACGCGCTGCAGTTCCACGAAGAGCACGGCGACGTTTGCCCGGCACAGTGGGAAAAAGGTAAAGAAGGTATGAACGCGTCTCCGGACGGCGTGGCAAAATACCTGACCGAGAACGTTTCCAGCCTGTAATTGGCATGAATCGTAAGAGGCCCGCAAATGCGGGCCTTTTTTATTGGTTTATGTCGGATTACCCTTTTTCACTTCACGCCAGATTCGCCACGCCATAAGCGCCAGTACGGCGACCCCAAGAATTAACGCCCCCCACACCAACAGCGTTTTCCACTGGCTTTGTTGCTCAGCTACTGACGTTGCCGTCAATCGCGCTTCACCACCAAGCGCCACGCTCTCCTGAAGAGTCGCCCACGGTAGATAATCTATCTCCTGCGATTTACGCAGCGACGCCGGGATCAGCATATCGAGACCAACATCAGCCTTTTTCGCCGCCCGGTTTCCCCACGCCAGCATATAAGGCCCTTTGCCCTGCGTATTAAACACCAGTTGATAACTGTCGCGCATGCCGCTCAACTCAGGCAGCCTCTCTGGCAACCGGGCGTTAATGGTCGTCATCCGGACGGCCTCAACCAACTGACCGGAAAGACGAATATCTTCCGCACTCCTCCAGTCCAGATTGTAAAGCATGGTTTTTGTCAGCGGCTGCCAGGGCTCTTTTTCAGCGCTGCGCCAGGCCAGTTCCACCGGTAAAACACCTTCACTTTCCAGATCGATGCGAAGCGAGGTCAGCGGCTGGGGCTGCGCCCATCGCCAGACGGCTTCGTCATCCGAAACCTTAATCCCCTGGGCTTCAATCACGATACGCTCGGATTCCGGCTCGCTGCTGGCCGCTATCGCGCTCACGCTGTTTAACGTCAGCGCCGGACTTTGCGAGTCGAGGATCACAAGCAGGTAGCGAGTCGCCTCCACAGAAAGCGTGAGGCTGGCGCTGATGGTGTCCATTTTCAGGCGATCGTTATCACGCGTCAGATCCATTAACGGCGCATCTTCCTGCACGGGTCGCCAGTAGCGCAAATCACTGCTTGCATAAACCGAGGCTTTCCCCTGCCAGTTGCCCGCCTGCGAGTCCCAGTTCAGGCGTAACTGCGCCAGTGAAAAGGCACCTTTCGTCTCTTCCGGGAGCGTCAGTAAATAGCTCTGGCCGAGCGCTTTGACATCATCACTTTGCAAATGAATTTCAATGCCGCTCTTCGAGCGTAAAACAATAGCGTCTCCGCCTCGTTGCCCCTCCTCACGCGGCGTAACCGGTGACATATCAAGCGGGAAAAAACGCAGCGCCACTGCCTCTGGCGTAACGGGCTGGGTTTTCTGCGCCACCAGAGTAAACGGCACCGTCTCCCCCAGATGGTTAAAGACCCGGACATCGCGCAAATCCGCCCAGGCGGTACCCGGATACACCGCCGGAGGTAGCGAAAGGCGATACCACGGCGATGTGCCCGTAGTTTCCAGCGTCACCCCCGTTACGTAGTCCGCCGGAGACTCTTTCACTTCATCGCTGCTTACCGCCGCGCCTGTCACGCCCAGCAGTACGCTGCATAACACCGCTTTCATCCATTTCATTTTTCTTCTCCAGCTTTGGGCGGTAATGGTGAAAAATACCCGATAATCAACACCAGAATGGCCACACCGATAAACGCAACCGCGCGCGCCAGGCCGCCTCCTCCTGCGCTGTCCACCAGCATCAGTTTCACAATGACTATCCCCAGCAATACCGCGCCACACAGCCATTCCCGACGCGAGCGGCGCCGGGTCGCCCGCAGCATCACCACCAATGCCGCCAGCATCCAGAACAGAGCAAAACAGGTTTGAATCAGCCGTGAATCCCATAGTGTGTCTACACGCCACGCAACCTCGCCATACCAGGACAATGCGCGCAGCAGCACACCATTGAGCCACCAAAAGCTGAGCGCCATCAGCGCCACAACCGGCCATGGGCGACATACCGAAAGCTGCGCCGGGAAATAGCGTTCAGACGCGCGATAAAACACCACCAAGCCCAGCAGGGCAAAAGCTGCGCCCTCTTCCAGCGGGTTGAGCAACGGCAGATAAGTCTGACGATAAACCACGCCATCTTGTAAATTGGTCAGCACGAGCAGACCGACCAGCACCAGCACAACGGGAACCATCGCCTGAACAGAATAGAGGGTAGGCCAGATGCGAAACGGCCAGATTTGTCGATGAACAGACTGATAAATCAGGAAAATAAGCAGCCCGCCAGCCGCCATCATCAGGCCGCTACCCCACGCGGCCCTTCCCCACGGCAGCCCCTGCGCGAACCAGAACAGCTCAACCGCGAGCGCCAGTAAAATCATCCAGAAGAACGATAAATGCGCCAGTCTGGAAAGCATTGGCGGTAATATTTGTGCGTCACGCCAGAGCAGCGCTACCGCAACAATTAGCGCCGCGCACCAGGCCAGATTCAGCCAGCCCGCCGCAAAAATCTGCTGTACAGCGATCTGATACATCAGCATCACCAGCATCATCGGCCACAGCAGCCATTTACTGGCATCCAGCTCCCGCCACGCCAGGCGACCCGCAATACTCCGCCAGCCCCAGCTCGATACCGCCATTAACGCCAGCACGCCAGACAGTACCCACCGCTCCTGTTTCAGAACGAGTTGCGATGCCGCAACGAGCGCAACAATCCAGAAAACCAAACCACCAGCGAGTAGCGCCCAACTGCCCGGCATCCAAATGTTGCGCCATAGCCATGCAGCAACCAGCCAACTGAGGCTGAGCACGGCAAAAATCAGGATGACTGAGAGCGCGGTTGTTCCGTTCGCCAGCGCCCATAGCGCGCTGCCCACGGCCAACACGAGCAGCGCCGAACCGCTATAACTCATGCGTCGTTGCTGTTGTTGCACGCCCAGCCAGAGGATCCCAAGCCCCTCCAGCGACCAGGCCATCGACGTCCAACGGGCTGAAAGCGCCAACGGGATAGCAAGAGTGGTAAACGCACCACCGAGCGCCAGGGCGGACAATACCAAAGGTCTCCCCAGAGAAGAGGAACGGCGCAACGCAAACTTTGCTAACACCAGATAGAAACCACCGTAGCCCAGCGCACTAAGCGCCGGACCATAAGCCATATGCCGCGCAATGGCATACTGCATTCCAAAACCGATCAGCGGTGGGGCAAACAGCAGTACGCCGTCAATAATCTGTTTGCCTTTTTCCTGCGCCCGGAGCGACAACGCCACGCTCAGCACGCCAAAAATAATCGTGTTGGCGATCAGGAACAGTTGGCAACTCAGGTAATACTCTGGTCGATAGCCCTCCAGGCCCCACACCCCGCCAACGCCGAAGGTGAACAACAGGCCGAGCAGATTAAGCTCCCGCCAGTGCTGCCAGATGCTGATGGCGAGAATACCGACCGAGAGCAGAAGATAGAATGAGAAGAGCGCGACATGACTGCCGCCGCCTGTGGAAAGCAACAGCGGCGCGAGATAACCGCCAAGACTTGCCAGCATCGCCAGGCTGAGCGCCTTTTGCAGAATAGCCAGCCCCACACTCGCCGCACAAATCGCCACCAGCAGCGCAAATGCCAGCGTCATTGGCAGCATTTGCCACAGCCGGAACGCGCCAAAGACGGTGAGATAGAGTGCTCCGGTAGCTCCCCCCTGTAATATCAGCGCATAGATCGGTTGCTTATGCCGCAACCGCCAGCCCAACGCCAACAGCACAATAGCGAACAGCGCGGCCGCCACCAGACGCAGCTCCAGCGGAAACAGAGAATGTTCGACCGTATAACGCAGCAGGAAAGAAAGCCCCAAAAACAGGAGCAAAATACCGAGCTTTGCCAACGGGTTACCCTGCATAAACCAGCGCACCAGCGATGACATTACCCCGCCAAAAGTAGAAGGCCGCTCGACGTCGGGCGTAGATACCGCCGCATTATCCGGCTTCGGCTGTGAAGCCCACGGGTTAACGGGCTCTGGCGGCGGCTCAGTTACAGGCTCCGGCGATACGCTGCTCATCGCAGCCGTTGGCGCATCGGCAGGAACAATATCTTTTGCTGCCGTTGGCTCAACGGCGCTGGTCTGCGCCACACCGCGCAGCTCCAGCTCCTCTACCCGACGGCGCAAGACCATCAGCTCAGAACGTACAGCCGCACTGCGTCTGAATGCCACAATCGCGAGGCCAGGAACCACTACCAGCGCGAAGAATAATACAATGCAGCCAAGGGTTAGCAGCTCATCCATGTTTCCACCTTCACTGTATAAAGACAGACCAGAATGACACAAATTGTTGCAGTTGCGCCATATCGGTTAACACGATGAACCGCTTTTCAGAATAGACAATCAGCCCCTGGGTTTGGCCAGGGGCTGTGATCAGGGATTAAAACGCGAAGCAGGAGCAGCCAAGCGCGCCCCAGAAAGCCCGGTCATCTGACACCGGAATTGCCGATTTACGCGCTATATCATGCTGATGACCGTGTACGCCGCAGCTGCCGCAGCACTGGTGCATCTGCACCATTGCGCCAATTTTCGCCGCAGCAGGCGGCGCTGAGCGATAGTGCCCCGGCACTTTTACCACCGGCGACCAGTCAGGTACAACTGGGATGGCTGGCGGCGCCAGCGGAGTGAAATGCCCGGCCGCATACACCACTTTGCCATCGACAATGGTCATCACCGACTCTATGCCTTTGATCTCCTCTTCCGGCACACTGAAGTAATCTTTAGACAGCACCACCAGGTCGGCCAGTTGGTCTTTCTCGATGCGCCCTTTCTTACCCTGTTCGCTGGAGAACCAGGCGCTACCGGCCGTCCACAGTTCCAGCGCCACATCGCGCGGCAGGCGATTGTTATCATCGTACATCGCCATCCCTCCCACAGTACGGCCCGAAACCAGCCAGTAGAGCGCTGTCCACGGGTTGTAGCTGGCCACGCGGGTGGCATCAGTCCCCAGCCCTACCGGAACTTCAGCCGCCAGCATTTTCGCCACCGGCGGGGTATGTTTGACCGCATCTTTGCCGTAGCGATCGACAAAATATTCGCCCTGGAACGCCATACGGTGCTGAACAGCGATCCCGCCCCCCAGCGCTTTTACGCGCTCGATATTCCGTTCGGTAATCGTTTCAGCGTGATCGAAGAACCAGTGCAGGCCATTGAACGGGATATCGCGATTCACCTTCTCGAATACGTCGAGCATTCGGCTGATGGATTCATCGTAGGTGGCGTGCAGGCGGAACGGCCAGCGGTGCTCCACGAGGTGACGCACCACGCGCTCCAGCTCATCTTCCATACCTTCCGGCAGATCCGGGCGTGGCTGGAGGAAGTCTTCAAAATCCGCGGCCGAGAAGACCAGCATTTCCCCTGCCCCATTGGCACGGTAGAAGTCGGTCCCCTGCCCTGGTTTGAGCATATCGGTCCAGCGTTCAAAGTCTTCCAGTTCCTGCTGCGGACGCTGGGTAAACAAGTTGTAGGCGATGCGCACCGTCATCTGTTTGTTGGCGTGTAGCTGCTCAATTATCTCGTAATCTTCCGGGTAGTTCTGAAAACCACCGCCTGCATCGATGGCGCTGGTCAGCCCGAGACGGTTCAGCTCGCGCATAAACTGCCGGGTCGAGTTGACCTGCATTTCCAGCGGCAGTTTTGGTCCTTTTGCCAGCGTCGAATAAAGGATCATGGCGTTGGGTTTGGCGATCAGCATCCCGGTTGGGTTACCGTTGCTATCACGCACAATCTCACCACCCGCCGGGTCCGGCGTCGCTTTGGTGTAGCCGACTGCTTTCAATGCGGCACGGTTCAGCAAAGCTCTGTCGTAGAGGTGCAGAACAAAAACTGGGGTATCCGGGGCAGCTTCATTCAGTTCTTCGAGGGTTGGCATGCGACGTTCGGCAAACTGGAATTCGCTCCAGCCGCCCACCACGCGCACCCATTGCGGCGATGGCGTTCTGTCAGCCTGCTCTTTGAGCATGCGCAGCGCGTCCGCCAGCGACGGAACGCCTTCCCAACGCAATTCCAGGTTGTAATTCAGACCGCCGCGAATGAGGTGCAGGTGCGAATCGTTCAGGCCCGGGATCACCGTATGCCCTTGCAGATCGACAACCTGCGTCCCGTCGGTGGCAAAACTCATGATGCGATCGTGGCTACCGGTCGCCAGGATCTTACCATTGGCGATCGCCACCGCCTCGACCTGCGGGTTTTGTCTTTCGAGAGTATGAATTTTTCCGTGAGTCAGAATCAGTGTGGCAGTTTGAGACATAACAATCTCCTGAGAAACCGGTCAGGCTTTTTTCAGCCATCCGGCAAACAGACCGGTTACGATGGGCATCCAGAACCAGACCACCAGCGCAACCACACAGGCATCATTGATCAGATGCAGGAGTAACGAGCCCTTCATGGCAGGCAGCACAATGCCGGTCAACCACGGCACCAAATTGGTGCTGGGAAAAATCACCAGCAGAGTTATCAGAAACTGTTTCCAGCGCCTGGGCTGACGTACATGGGGCGCGGGCGGCGTAAACCAGAACGCTGCTTCGGTGCGGATTTCGGTTTTATCCCCCTCCGCCAGCAGCGGGGCAATCTCTTCGACCAGCACGCGGCGCGTATCGGACTGGGTCCAGTTATACAGATGCTCCAGCGTGTCGAAGCGGATAATGATGTTCCACAAGTTGTTGCCATCTGCAGGACGAATCACATTCGCCCCCAGATGACCGGGAAACTCGGCCGCCACCGGCATGATTTTCCCCAGCCACTGCTCATACCGCTGCGCTTGTTCAGGCAGCAGGGTGTGGGAAATCACCAACGTCACATGTTTGTTCTGCGCCATAAAGGGTTCCTTGTTGAGAGGAAACAGGCCCGCTTAGGCCACGGAAGCAATACACAAAATCATTCATGGCGCATCGAAGCGGCAAGATTGTGTATCCCCGGAAGCTGACAAAGTGAGTGACCGGGGTACGCAAACGAAGCCTACAAAGAGGCAACATGAAGGATGAGGTGTATTTAGGCTTTACGTTCCGGCGCGCCATGCACCATGGTGTAGGCGTAATCCACGCCCATACCGTAGGCGCCGCTGTGCTCACGTACCAGATCCATGACGGCGTCGTAGGTTTCTTTGCGGGACCAGTCGCGCTGGTACTCGAGAAGAACCTGTTGCCAGGTCATAGGTACGGCACCCGCCTGTACCATGCGGTCGATAGAACGCTCATGGGCATCCACGGACGTGCCGCCGGAAGTGTCAGTTACCACATAAACTTCGTAACCCGCTTCCAGCGCCATCAGCGCCGGGAAAGTCAGGCATACTTCGGTCCACAGCGCGGAGATAATCAATTTTTTACGCCCGGTCGCTTCCACGGCTTTCACAAACGCCGCATCTTCCCAGGAGTTCATCGAGGTGCGTTCAATTGGTTTCACATCAGGATGAACCGCTAACAATTCCGGCCAGATATAGCCGCTAAAACTTTTCGTTTCCACAGAAGTATAAATCACCGGAACATTAAATATTTTCCCGGCCTTCGCTAATGCCACGGTATTATTTTTCAAAGTCTGGCGGTCAATATTCGCCACACCAAATGACATTTGCGGCTGATGATCAATAAAAATAAGCGTTGAGTTTTGAGGGTCAATCAGTTCCCGAATAGACATAGCACACCTTCTTAATCAATAAGTTAAAAGGCAACGGTCTGTATCTGCCGTCAGCAGCAGGATCCTGAATCAGAAAGCTTGTTGAGTATAGCGGGAAATTTCTAACGAGTTATTAAAGAAAACTTACCATCCAGTGAAACTATTAATTTTGTGTTGCGATATATCCTAAACAACATCAAAAAAATGCGCATGACTCATCTAATTTATTCACTGGCATTGTTTTTCTCCATTCGGTACAACAGAGGGGTTTAATTTTCAGGATATTTTCTGCTTATGCGCATCAATCTGGATGTTTTGCTAATTCTCGACGCACTCGATAAACAGGGTTCATTTGCCGCGGCGGCCGAATCGCTGTTTAAAACCCCTGCAGCACTCAGCTATATGATTCAAAAGCTGGAAAGTGATTTGAATATCGAGTTGCTTGACCGTTCCGGTCACCGAGCAAAATTTACCGACACCGGTCAGATGATGCTGGAAAAGGGACGTTTGCTGCTGAGTGCGGCAAAAGATCTCGAAAAGCAGGCGGTGCAGCTGAGTTCAGGCTGGGAAAAAGAGCTGGCGATTGCGCTGGACGACTCCTTCCCTTTCGCCTCGCTGTTGCCCATTATCGATGAATTTCACGCGCTGAATAAGCAAACCCGCCTTAACTTCACCCACCATACGCTGGCGGGCTCCTGGGAGGAACTGACGCATAATGGAGCAGATATTATTTTGGGGGCGATTAATGAACCGCCTACGTCAGCGGCCTGGTCCTACAAAATGCTTGGCACGCTGGACAATGTGTTTGTCGTTGCGCCTGAGCATCCGCTGGCCGCAGCACCGGATGGCCTGACTAACGAACAGCTGTGCCTGCACCGGGCGATTGTCATTAGCGACAGCGCCCGCTTTTGTCATCCGTTACAAACCAATCTGATGGAGGAGCAGGCGCAGATTCGCGTTGATGATTTCCACAGTAAGGTGATGCTACTGCGGGCCGGCTTGGGCTGCGGATTTCTCCCCCGCCATATTGCTAACCCGTGGCTTGCCACGGGCGAGCTGGTGGAAAAAACGGTCATCTCATTTCGCCAAAAAGACGTGGCCTATATGGCCTGGCGCAATAACCGCGATGGACTGGCGCAGCGCTGGTGGCGGGAAACGCTGCTGGCAAGCCCGGATGTTACGCACTTATATCAATGACCCATCCACACCGAGGCGGAAATCGCCGGCAGCGTCAGGATATCCTCGGCAAGCACGCCTTTGCCCTCCTGGTGCTGCCATTGGCTGACGCTCAGTAATGGCGAGGCTGGCAGGACCACTTCACAGGCGTGGCCACGGTTAATCGCCACCAATACGCGCTGGCGGTTTAGCACGCGTACAAACACCACCACGTTATCCTCGGCGTAAATCACCTGACAACCACCATGGCGCAGCGCCTGGCTCTGGTGGCGTAATGTTGCCAGCCGCTGATACAACGCCAGCAGGTTAGCGTCCTGTTTTTCAGGCTGCCACGGGAATGGTTTGCGACAAAACGGATCGTTGTTCCCATCCAATCCCACTTCGTCACCGTAGTAAATACAGGGCACGCCAGGCCAGGTAAACAGCCACACCACCGCCAACGGTAAACGTGCGACGTCTTTACCGAGCAGAGATTTAAAACGGGCGGTATCGTGGCTGTCGAGCTGGTTGAACATCCGCAACTGCTGCTGATGCGACAAACCCGCGCGATAGTTATCCATCCACGCCATACAGGTCTGGGCGTCAATGAATTGCGGATCGTATGAGATATCGGTATTGGCGAGAAATCCCCATACAGGGAAGGTAAAACCGCGATAGTTCATGGCGGCATCTTCCGCGTCGGCCTGCAACCATTGGCGCGCGTCGCCAAAATGCTCGCCCACCACATACGCCTCTGACTGGGTCTCTTTCGCCGCCTGCGTAATTCCGGCCACGTGCTGCAGGTTGTTGTGCGCACCACCGGCCTCTCCCAGCATATGCACCACGTCAAGACGCCAGCCGTCCATACTCCACGGCGCTTTCAGCCAGTGGCGAACGATACTGTCTTCGCCGCGATAAATTTCATTCACCAGGCTTTCAGAGGAAAAGTCCAGCTTGGGCAGGCTGGAATACCCCAGCCAGTCGAGCGCGACGCCGTCGGCTGAGAAATGATACCAGTCGCGCCAGGGGGATTGCGGATTATGGCACGCGCCATCCGTTCCCCGATTATGTCGGTCAAACCAGGCGTGTGAATCGCCGCTATGGTTAAAAACACCGTCGAGAATCAGGCGCATCCCCTGCTGTTGGGTGGTGTGACGCAGACGCAGCAGCGCCCTGTCGCCGCCAAACTGCGGATCAACATGACGGTAATCTTCGGTATCGTATTTATGCACGCTCGGCGCGGTAAATACCGGATTCAGGTACAGCGCCGTGACGCCTAACGTTTTCAGATACGGCAGCTTTTCGCTGATGCCGTCCAAATCGCCGCCATAAAACGTGGAGCCACCGGCCTGGGCCGTAAGCGGTTCATCCCACTCGCGCCGCACAATATCGTGTCCGGCAGCGTGGTGATAATAGACGTTATCCTGAGTCGCTTCACGCGACTGGCTGCGGGCAAAACGGTCCGGGAAAATTTGGTAAAAAATCTGATCGGCGACCCACTGCGGACCGTTATCCGGCACATCAACAGCAAACTGCTCCAGACGCGCAGGGGGAAAAAGGCTGAATCCCTGCGGGGTAAACCACAGCTGACGATCGAGCCAAAGTAATTTAAAACTATAGCGTCGACGAGGCTGTCCGCTGGAGAGATCGATCGCCGCTCTCCACGCGGTCACGCCCGGCTGCGGCTGGCTGCGTTGCTTGTGCATACCCAGCGAAATCTCTTCGTTATCGTTTTCTGCGCGTAGCGTCACCCGCTGGGGTGGATTTTCCCCCGCCAGCCATAATGTAATCGTCAGTTGATCTTTGTTTTGCTTAACAAATGGGGCAACCGGAAGGTGCCAGGCGTTCAACATCACGTATCCCCTTTGATGATAATGACGTCACCTTGCCATAGCGAAGTGCAGGATCACTCATCATCTTAACGTTTATTGGGGGAGGAGTGCGGGGGAGGAGAAAATTGCCGGGTAACATTAAGCTACCCGGCAAAAATATTACTGCGCTTCAGCCAGTTGGCGCTCGCGACGGCGCTTGAAAACCCAGCCGGCAAGCAGCAGGATAATCCACGCAAAGCCGACGTATAGCGAAATGCGGGTATCCGGATGATAGCCGATAAGCGCGATGATAAAGACCAGGAAAATCAGGCCAATAACGGTCGTCACAACCCCACCCGGCACTTTAAACTTCAGCGCCTTAACCTCTTCCGGCGGCAGACGACGACGGAAGGCAATTTGTGACAGCAGGATCATAATCCACACCCATACCGTTGCGAAGGTCGCCAGAGAGGCGATCACCAGGAAGACGTTTTCCGGCATGATGTAGTTAAGATACACCGCAAACAGCAGCGCGATGGTCATCACCATCACCGTCACCCATGGCACGCCACGACGCGACGTCTTGGCGAACATTTTCGGCGCGCTGCCCTGCTCCGCCATACCGTGCAGCATACGCCCCACGCCAAAGACGTCAGAGTTGATGGCCGACAGCGACGCGGTCAGGACTACGAAGTTGAGGATCCCGGCGGCAAAGGTAATCCCCATATGCTGGAACGTCAGAACGAACGGGCTACCGTCAGTGCCGACCTGGTTCCACGGGTAAATAGACATGATGACGAACAGCGTCCCCACGTAAAACACGAGGATACGCATCGGTACGGAATTGATGGCGCGCGGAATAGATTTTTCCGGGTCTTTGGCTTCGCCAGCGGTAATCCCGATAATCTCAATCCCGCCGTAGGCGAACATCACCATTTGTAGCGACATCACCATGCCGAGCCAGCCGTTGCTGAAGAAACCGCCGTTGCTCCACAGATTATGGATACCGGTAGGCTGTCCGCCGTTACCAATCCCCCAAATGATGATGCCAAAACCGGCGACAATCATGATGATAATGGTGGCGACTTTAAAGAACGAGAACCAAAATTCCAGCTCGCCAAACACCTTCACGCTCATCAGATTGATGGCGCAGATAATCAATACCACGCTGAGTACCCAAATCCAGTGCGGTACGGCCGGGAACCAGACGCCCATGTAAATACCAAAGGCAGTCACATCGGCAATGGCGACAATCAGGATTTCAAAACAGTAGGTCCAGCCGGTTATGTAGCCTGCCAGCGGTCCGAGGTTTTCCTGCGCATAGCGCGAGAAGGAGCTGGCTGCAGGGTTATGAACGGACATTTCGCCCAGCGCGCGCATAATGATATACGCCGCTACGCCGCCGATAATATAGGCCAGCAACACGCTTGGCCCCGCCATTTTGATGGCATCGGCCGAGCCGTAGAACAGCCCGGTACCAATTGCTGAACCTAATGCCATAAAGCGAATGTGCCGGGTGCTCAGCCCACGCTTTAGCTTGTTATTACTTTCCATCGATTCCTAACCTGTTAACACAATAAAAAACCACGGGGCCATGTTAATAGCCCCGTGGTTAAAACTTATTGTCAGTGATATTAGTGTGCGCTGGAGGTCACTTGTCGACCCGCTGCACGATCCCAGATAACTGCCAGGACCACCATCACGACTGTTGGCATCAACCACGCCAGCCCCTGCTCCGCCAGCGGTAAACGCTGGGTCCAGGCCGGTAACACGTCGCCAATTGCAGAAGCTTTAATGCCATCAAGGATACCAAAAATCAGGCTGATAAACATCGCAGGTGCAATGACGCGGGAAGAATTATGCCACCATGAGCGGGTAAAACTTAATACAACCAGTGCGATACATGGCGGATAGATAGCCGTCAGCACCGGAATAGAGATCTGAATCAGATGGCTCAGACCCAGGTTAGAGACCACCATCGAGAAGCCGCCGAGGATAAATACCAGCGTACGATAAGACAGTGGAACGTACTGGGCAAAGAACTCTGCGCACGCGCAGGTCAGGCCAACCGCGGTGACCAGACAGGCGATGAAAATCAACGCCGCCAGCAGGAAGCTCCCTGCGCCACCAAAGGTGTGCTGAACATACGCATGCAGAATTGCCGCGCCGTTAGCAGACTGATCGACCAGAATTGCACTATCTGAACCCAGACGGAACAACGCGAGATACAGCAGCGTTAAGCCCACACCCGCCATCAAACCCGCCCAAACGGTATAACGGGTCAGCAGACGCGCTTCAGTAACGCCACGCGAGCGAGCGGCGTTGACGATAACAATACCAAATACCATCGCGCCCAGCGTATCCATGGTCAGATACCCGTTCACGAAGCCATTAGAAAACGCCGCAGTTTGATAGGCTTCCATCGCATTGCTGATTGGGCCTGCTGGCCAGACGATTGCAGCGACAGACAGGACCACCAGCGCCAGGATTTTCAGCGGAGCCAGGAAATTACCAACTGTATCCAGCAGTTTGCCCGGATACAGCGAAACCAGAATCACAATCGCGAAATAGACCACGCTGTAGATAAGCAGTGGCAGCGCGGAGTCACCGGTCAGCGGTGCAATCCCGACTTCGAAAGAGACTGTCGCGGTACGCGGCGTAGCAAATAACGGTCCAACAGCCAGGTAGCACACGGTCGCCAGCAGCAAACCAGCGACTTTACCGATAGGCGTGCTCAGTCGGTCCACACCACCACCGACTTTCGCCAGCGCGACAACGGTAAGTACCGGCAGGCCAACGGCGGTAATCAAAAAGCCAAAAGCCGCAGTCCAGACGTGTTCACCTGCCTGCAAACCAACCATTGGGGGGAAGATGATGTTACCTGCACCAACGAACAGTGCAAATGTCATAAATCCCAAAGCGATAATATCGCGCGATTTTAACTGATGGGTCATAAAGTCTTACTGCCTGTGGATGTGGTGTTGAAAATAATAAATTTTTGCCTTTCCCTGGGGGACAATACAGCGGCATTTTTGCTCAATTCCAGCGGGAAACACTCCCAGACTGGCGCGGCGAAGAATAGTTTTTCGATTTACCGCGTAAATGCAGTCGGTATGACAGCACATGGAGCGCAATTTAAACGCTTATAACGTTTTAAAGCAAGGTGGGATCCCAAAACCAGAACAATATAGCGATATGAAAAATGGGGTTAGCACAAAACACCATTTCATGGAAAAAGGTATGGGTAATAGTTCGAACAAAAAACAACCAAACGTCGTAAAATTCAGGATGGTTATATTGACCGCATAGAAAAAGCCAGCTTGCGCTGGCTTTTGGAAAGATTATCTTACGAATGCGCCTTAACCGTTAATTTTGGCAATTAAACGTTCCGGGATCACGAAACTAAATCGCGTCCCAACGCCTGGTTCGCTTTCGATATTCAAGCGACTGTCGTGATGATGCAGCGCATGCTTAACGATGGCCAGACCAAGTCCGCTACCGCCCGTTTGCCGCGATCGCGCCTTATCCACACGATAAAAACGTTCGGTTAAGCGTGGAATATGCTCGGCGGCAATGCCTGGACCGTTGTCTTCCACGCAAAACTCCGCCCCCGACGCCACATGCTGCCAGCGTACGGTAATGTGCGTTCCCGCTGGCGTATGGTTCACCGCGTTGTAGACGAGATTCGAGATAGCGCTACGCAGCTGCTCCTCGTTACCCCGCACATTCAGGCTGTTATCAACATCAAAGGTAAACGTATGTTTTTGCTGGCTCAGCGTTTGCGCTTCGTGTTCAAGCACGCGCAGCATCATGGGCACATCGACCTTCTCATTCAGCAGTAGCGTCGGCGCAGCCTCAATTTTTGACAGCGTCAGCAGCTGTTTCACCAGCCCTTCCATGCGATACGTTTGTTCGCGCATGGTATGCAGCGCTTTTTCACGCGTCGTCCCTTCCAGCGGATGCTCCTGCATCATTTCCAGGTACCCCTGTAACACCGTCAGCGGCGTACGCAGTTCATGGCTGGCGTTGGCGAAAAAGTTACGTCGTGAACCTTCCAGTTGATGCATCTGGGTAACGTCGCGCGCCACCATCAGCAGTTGCTTATCGGTATAGGGCATCACGCGAATTTCCAGATGCCGTCCGGTATTGAGTACCAGATTGATCGGTCGGCTAAAATCGCGCGTTTTCAGATATTGTGTAAATTCCGGGTAGCGCAACAGGTTAAGAATATTTTGCCCGCTATCGTCCGGCCAGCGCAGTCCCAGAACCTGCTGGGCCAGTCCGTTACACCAGAAGATACCGCCTTCTTCAGTGGTCAGCACCACCGCGTCGGGTAGCGATTCCGCCCCGCTGCGAAAACGTTTAATCAGATTACCCAGTTCACGACGGCGCTTTTTGTTGCGCAGTTGCATTTGATGCAGCCCGTACAACAACGGCTCCCAACTGCCTCGCCCCGGCGGCGGCGTCATGCTTCTGTCGACCCATAGCCACCAGGACAAACGTAATAAATTCCAGAAATGCCAGATAAGCAGGCCCGTTACCGACGCCAGTAAAAACCAGGGCAGGTAACCGAAAAAAGCGCTAAGGATAAATGCCGGTATGCAGCACAGGATCAGCTCCAGTACCAACCTTTTCCATGACAATCGTTCTAGCAAACGTCTTACTCCCTATACGGCCTATTCCTTCAGGCCTTGATTCTTGTCAGTCAGAAGCGGGTTGAAAAACGATATCCCGTCCCGCGAACCGTCTGCACCATACGATCGTGTCCGCTGTGCTCCAGCGCCTTACGTAAGCGGCGGATGTGCACATCCACTGTCCGGTCTTCCACGTACACATTGGTTCCCCAGACATGATTAAGGAGTTGCTCGCGACTGTAGACACGCTCGGGATGAGTCATAAAGAAGTGCAACAGTTTGAATTCGGTCGGCCCCATATCCAGCGGATCCTCGCCGGTCATCACGCGATGCGAGGTGGGATCAAGGCTTAGCCCCTGCATCTCTATAACCTCTTCCACCGCCATCGGTGAAATACGACGCAGAACTGCTTTAATACGCGCCACCAGCTCCTTGGGAGAAAAGGGCTTGGTAATATAATCATCCGCGCCGGTTTCCAGCCCCCGGACGCGATCTTCCTCTTCCCCCCTCGCCGTCAGCATCATCACCGGGATATCCCGCGTCATCGCTTCGCGCTTAAGATGTTTAATAAACTGTAGACCCGAGCCGCCTGGAAGCATCCAGTCAAGCAGGACGAGATCCGGCCAGGGTTCATTGAGTTGGTTCACAGCACTGTCATAGTCTTCGGCTTCAACGGGTTGAAATCCGTTTTGCTCGAGCACGAAGCAGACCATTTCACGAATTGGAGCTTCATCTTCTACGACCAGAATACGTCTCGCCATGATTTGCCCTGTTTGTAATTAAATCGTTTGCCATCAATACAGTGCCATTATGCGTCAGTTTTATGACAGATTTATGAAAAGATAGTCCAGGTTTAACGCAGCCCGGCGAATTATGACAGCCCGGAGACAAGATATTCCCACTCGTGAAGGGTTATAATCCCCGCCATTGTTTTATCGTCATGGAACTCTTATGCGCATCCTTCACACGTCTGACTGGCATCTGGGCCAAAACTTCTACAGCAAGAGCCGCGCCGCCGAGCATCAGGCCTTTCTCGACTGGCTGCTGGAAACGGCACAATCCCAGCAGGTGGATGCCATTATTGTGGCAGGCGATATTTTCGATACCGGCTCACCGCCTAGCTATGCCCGTGAGCTGTATAACCGTTTTGTCGTCAAACTGCAGCAAACCGGCTGTCATCTGGTGGTGCTGGCAGGCAACCACGACTCCGTCGCCACGCTCAATGAATCCCGCGATATTCTGGCGTTTCTCAACACCACGGTGGTTGCCAGCGCTGGTCATGGGCCGCAGATACTGCCGCTACGCGACGGTACGCCGGGGGCGATCCTGTGTCCGGTGCCTTTTTTACGTCCGCGCGACATCATCACCAGCCAGGCCGGGCTGACAGGACAAGAAAAACAGCAGCATTTACTGGGCGCAATCACCGACTATTATCAGCAGCAGTATCAGGATGCCTGCACGCTGCGCGGCGACCACAATCTTCCCATCATTGCGACCGGGCATTTGACCACCGTCGGAGCCAGTAAAAGCGACGCCGTACGTGACATTTATATCGGTACGCTGGACGCCTTCCCGGCGCAAAACTTCCCACCGGCAGACTACATCGCGCTGGGACATATTCACCGGGCGCAGGTTATCGGCGGCACGGAACATATTCGCTACTGCGGCTCGCCGATTGCCCTCAGTTTTGACGAGTGTGGCAAAAGCAAATGTGTACATCTGGTGAGCTTTGACGCGGGGAAACTCAGCGCCGTTGAAAATCTCACCGTGCCGGTTACGCAGCAGCTTGCGGTACTGAAAGGCGATTTAGCCGCCATTACTACCCAGCTTGAGCAGTGGCGCGGCGTGCAGCAAGAGCCACCGGTGTGGCTGGATATTGAAATCACCACCGACGACTACCTGCATGATATGCAACGTAAGATCCAGGCCTTAACCGAAGATTTACCGGTAGAGGTGCTACTGGTGCGCCGCAGTCGTGAACAGCGCGAACGCATTATGGCCAATGAACGACGTGAAACGTTAAGCGAGCTGAGCGTGGCAGAGGTTTTTGACCGCCGCCTGGCGCTGGAAGAACTCGAAGAACCGCAGCGTGAGCGGCTTAACCAGCTGTTTAGCGCAACCTTACAAACGCTTGCCGGGGAGGCTGAAGCATGAAAATTCTCAGCCTGCGCCTGAAAAACCTCAACTCCCTGAAGGGAGAATGGAAAGTCGATTTTACGGCAGAACCGTTTGCCAGCAACGGGTTGTTCGCCATCACCGGACCAACGGGTGCGGGGAAAACGACCCTGCTGGACGCAATTTGCCTTGCGCTGTACCACGAAACGCCGCGCCTGAATACCGTGTCACAGTCGCAAAACGACCTGATGACCCGCGACACCGCGGAGTGTCTGGCCGAGGTCGAGTTTGAGGTGCGGGGCGAAGCCTACCGCGCATTCTGGAGCCAGAACCGGGCACGCAATCAGCCGGAGGGCAATCTGCAGGTCCCTCGCGTAGAGCTGGCCCGCTGCTCCGACGGTAAAATCCTCGCCGATAAGGTCAAAGATAAGCTGGAGATGACCGCCGAGCTTACCGGGCTGGATTACGGACGTTTTACCCGTTCGATGCTGCTGTCTCAGGGGCAGTTTGCCGCATTTCTCAATGCCAAACCGAAAGAACGCGCCGAGCTGCTGGAAGAGCTGACCGGCACTGAGATCTACGGCCAAATCTCCGCCATGGTATTTGAAAAGCACAAATCAGCGCGTACGGAACTGGAAAAACTGCAGGCCCAGGCCAGCGGTGTTGCGCTGTTAACGCCAGAACAGCTGCAATCCCTGACAGAAAGTTTGCAGGTACTTACTGACGAAGAAAAACAATACCTTACCAGCCAACAAGCCCAGCAGCAGCACCTCAACTGGCTCATGCGGCAAAATGAGCTACAGGCGGAGATAAACCGCCACCAGCAGGCATTACAGGCTGCACTTCAGGCGCAGGAAGAGGCGCAGCCGCAACTGGCGGCGCTGAGTCTGGCACTCCCAGCCAGAGCGTTACGCCCACACTGGGAGCGAATCCAGGAACAAACGGCTACGATTGACCGTACGCGACAGAAGATTCAGGAAGTGAATGCTCGCTTACAAAGCAGCTTAGCGCTGCGCGGACGTATTCGTCAGCAGGCACAAACGCAGTCAGCCGCTATGCTCGCCGGACAGCAAACGTTAACCGACTGGCTGAAAGAACATGACCGCTTCCGCTTGTGGAGTAGCGAACTGGCAGGATGGAAAGCGCTGCTGGCCCAACAGTCCGACGCTAGCGCCCAACTGCGCCAGTGGCAGCAGTTGCGGGAGAACGACACGCGCAAGCTTGATGCGCTGGCGCTTCCCACGCTGACCCTTTCGGCACAACAGGTAACGGAAGCGCTGGCGCAACATGTGCAGCTTCGTCCGTTACGCCAGCGGCTGAGTAATCTGCACGGGCAAATCGCCCCGAAGCAAAAGCAACTGGCGCAGCTACGCGCCACGCTTGTGCAGCGTCAGCAGGAGCTGGCCCAGCGCAATGCGGTGCTTACAGAAAAGCGTCAGCGCTATAAAGATAAAAATCAGCAGCTTGCCGATGTGAGAATCATTTGCGAGCAGGAAGCCCGGATCAAAGATCTGGAAAGCCAGCGGGCACTATTGCAATCCGGCATGCCTTGCCCACTTTGCGGCTCCACCACGCACCCGGCGATTGAGCGCTATCAAACGCTCGAACTGAGTGTGAATCAGACACGGCGTGGAGCGCTGGAAAAAGAGGTCAAAACGCTAGCCGATGAGGGGTCAACGCTACGCGGTCAACTTGAGGCGATAACCCAGCAACTTCAGCGCGATGAACGCGAAGTACAAACGCTTTCTCAGGAAGAGCAAGCACTTACTCAAGAGTGGCAGACCGTCACCGCCAGCCTCAACGTGATGCTGCAACCGCAGGATGACATCGCCCCGTGGCTTACCGCCCAGGAAGAGCACGAGCAGCAGCTTCACCAGCTGAGTCTGCGTCATACCCTGCAAGCGCAAATCACCGCACACACAGAGCAGATTACTCAGCTCCAGCAGCATATTGACCAGCGCCAGGCAACGTTAACCGCCGAGCTGGCCCGTCATGGTCTGTCCCTTCCGACCGAGGCTGAAGTCGCCTCATGGCTGAGCGAGCGGGCGAACGAAGCGCAAATGTGGCAGTTGCGCCAGAACGAACTGACTGAATTACAGGCTCGAATCGCCCAGCTTGCGCCGGTGCTGGAAACGCTGCCTGAAACCGATGCGCTTGGTGAAAACATTGAGAATCTGTCGCTGGAAAACTGGCGGCAGGTGCACGACGATTGCCTCTCTTTACAGGGGCAGTGGCAAACCTTACAGCAGCAGGAGGCGCAGGAGGTTCAGCGCGCAGCAGAAATTCAGGCGCAGTTTGATACCGCATTGCAGGCCAGCATCTTTGCCGACCGCGACGCCTTTGTTGCCGCTCTGCTGGATGAAGAGACCTTTAACCGCCTTGAACAATTGAAGCAATCACTGGAAGGCCAGCGACAGCAGGCGCAAACGCTGCTTAATCAGGCGCAGCAGGCGCTGGCGACTCATCAACAACAGCTACCAACCGGGGTGGATCTCACGCTCACCGTGCAACATCTTCACGACGCGCTGGCGCAACTCACCCAGCAGCTACGGGAGAACACCACTCGTCAGGGCGAAATTCGCCAGCAGCTCAAGCAGGATGGTGAAAACCGCCAGCAGCAGCAGGCGCTGATGCTGGAGATTGCGAAAGTCGCACAGCAGGTCGAAGACTGGGGCTATCTGAACGCGCTGATCGGCTCGAAAGAGGGAGATAAATTCCGCAAGTTTGCCCAGGGGCTGACGCTGGATAATCTGGTCTGGCTTGCCAACAACCAGTTGACCCGTCTGCACGGTCGCTATCTGTTGCAGCGCAAGGCCAGCGAAGCGCTGGAGCTGGAAGTGGTTGATACCTGGCAGGCCGATGCCGTGCGTGACACGCGTACGCTTTCCGGCGGCGAGAGCTTCCTCGTGAGTCTGGCGCTGGCGCTGGCGTTGTCCGATCTGGTCAGCCACAAAACGCGAATTGACTCCCTGTTCCTCGACGAAGGTTTCGGCACGTTGGACAGCGAAACGCTGGATACCGCCCTGGATGCGCTCGATGCGCTCAACGCCACTGGCAAAACCATTGGTGTCATCAGCCACGTTGAAGCGATGAAAGAACGCATTCCGGTGCAGATCAAGGTCAAAAAAATCAACGGACTGGGCTACAGTAAACTCGATAAAATGTTTGCAGTTGATGCCTGATAGCAGCTCAGCACCTGGAGGCCGGATATGCGCCAGCGCTATCCGGCACAGCACATAGCACGATCGTGAATACACAAAGACGGATATGAAATGGCATTCCACTTCGCTTATCTGCAAGCTATCTCTATTGGCGGCGAACGTTCGCCGCTATGGCGCATATCGTGCGTCTTTCTTGTTGGCAGGTGGTATGAAAAAAGTCATTTTCTCTTTAGCTCTGGGGACATTTGGGCTGGGCATGGCCGAGTTTGGCATCATGGGTGTACTCACCGAGCTGGCGCGGGACGTGGGAATTTCCATCCCTGCCGCTGGCCATATGATTTCGTTTTACGCTTTTGGCGTGGTGCTGGGCGCGCCTATTATTGCGCTCTTTTCCAACCGCTTTTCTCTCAAGCATATTCTGCTGTTTCTGGTCACGCTGTGCGTGATCGGCAACGCCATCTTCACCCTCTCCTCCTCATATTTAATGCTGGCGGTGGGCAGGCTGGTTTCCGGCTTTCCACACGGCGCGTTTTTTGGCGTTGGCGCGATTATCCTGTCGAAGCTGGCCCGTCCGGGAAAAGTCACCGCCGCCGTCGCGGGCATGGTTTCGGGTATGACCGTTGCTAATCTGGTTGGCATTCCCATCGGTACCTGGCTGAGTCAGGAATTTAGCTGGCGCTACACGTTTCTGCTGATAGCCGTCTTTAATATCGCCGTGATGGTCTCGATAACTTTTTGGATACCCAACATCAGCGATGAAGCAAAAGGGAAACTGCGCGAACAATTTCACTTTTTGAAAACCCCCGCCCCGTGGCTCATCTTTTCCGCCACCATGTTTGGTAACGCCGGGGTTTTCGCCTGGTTCAGCTACGTCAAACCGTACATGATGTTCATCTCCGGCTTTTCCGAAGCGCTGATGACCTTCATCATGATGCTGGTAGGATTGGGGATGGTGTTGGGAAATCTGCTGAGCGGTCGCCTTTCTGGCCGCTATACGCCGCTGCGTATTGCGGTAATAACCGACTTTGTAATTGTGCTGGCTCTGCTGCTGCTCTTTGCCTTTGGCGGGATCAAAGCCGCGTCGCTGATCTTCGCCTTTATTTGCTGCGCGGGCCTGTTTGCCCTGTCGGCGCCGCTGCAAATTTTGCTGCTGCAAAATGCTAAAGGGGGTGAGCTGCTGGGTGCGGCTGGGGGGCAAATTGCCTTTAATCTCGGCAGCGCGATTGGCGCCTGGTGCGGTGGTATGATGCTGACGCTGGGCTTTGCCTACAACTACGTGACGTTACCGGCGGCGCTGCTGTCGTTTTCTGCAATGTCGTCGCTGCTGCTCTACGGTCGCCTGAAGCGCAGCGTATCCCAGATGACTCCCGTTGCCGGATAGCCTCTGCGCTACCCGGCAACGCGAACATTACTCCTGCGGCCACAACCAGGCCGCGCCGCGCACGCCGCTGGAGTCACCGTGCAGCGCCTTGCGTAGAGGCGTTTCGCACTCGCCGCCAAAGACAAACTGTTTAATCAACGTTGGCACGTTTTGATACAGTCGATCGACATTGCTCATTCCACCGCCCAGCACGATTACATCCGGATCGAGAATATTCACCACATGTGCCAGTGATTTCGCCAGACGCAGCTCGTACCGACTCAACGCCTGTTCCGCCAGGGTATCCCGGGCATTAACAAGACTGATAATTTCACTGCCCTTGAGCGACTTACTGCTCAGACGCTGGTAGTCGGTGGCAAAACCGGTTCCGGAAATGAAGGTTTCAATGCAGCCTTGCTTGCCGCAATAGCAGGGCACTTCCTGCCGATAACGCAGTTCGTCTTCGTCCATCCACGGCAGCGGATTATGCCCCCACTCGCCCGCAGTACCGTTGCCGCCCGTGTGCGCCCGGCCGTTCAGCGCCACTCCAGCGCCACATCCTGTACCGATAATCACCGCAAACACGGTTTGCGCCCCCGCCGCTGCACCATCAACGGCTTCAGAAACCGCCAGGCAGTTGGCATCATTTGCCAGCCGCACTTCGCGATTCAGACGCGTACTCAGGTCTTTGTCAAAAGGTTGCCCGTTAAGCCAGGTCGAGTTGGCATTCTTCACCACTCCGGTGTAGGGCGAAATTGAACCGGGAATGCCCATCCCGACGGTTCCCGACTGCCCGGTGGCCTTTTCCGCCATCTCCACCAGCGCGGCGATGGTTTCTATCGTTTGCCGATAATCATCACGCGGCGTGGGCAGGCGATGGCGAAAAAGCTGTTCGCCTGCATCGCCAAGCGCGATAACTTCCGTTTTCGTACCGCCTAAATCGATACCTATACGCACTGTTTGCTCCTCTTCCCGATTAACAATGCAAGCATAGCGACAATTCGCTATCATGCCCGCTGGATTTAACGACAAGGCCGTGGAAATTATCATGCTGTGGTTCAAAAATTTAATGGTTTACCGTCTTAGCCGCGATGTTTCTTTGCGTGCCGAAGAGATGGAAAAACAGCTGGCATCAATGACGTTCACCCCTTGCGGTAGCCAGGATATGGCAAAAATGGGCTGGGTTCCGCCGATGGGATCGCACAGCGATGCATTAACGCATACCGCCAATGGCCAAATTATTATCTGCGCCCGCAAAGAAGAAAAAATTCTGCCGTCGCCGGTTATCAAACAGGCGCTGGAAGCCAAAATTTTCAAACTGGAAGCTGAGCAAGGTCGCAAACTCAAGAAGACCGAAAAAGACTCGCTGAAAGATGAAGTTCTGCACTCATTGCTGCCGCGCGCCTTTAGCCGTTTCAGCCAGACGATGATGTGGATCGATACCGTCAACGATCTGATCATGGTTGATTGCGCGAGTGCGAAGAAAGCCGAAGATACGCTGGCGCTGCTGCGTAAGAGTCTCGGTTCGCTGCCGGTCGTTCCGCTGACGATGGAAAACCCCATTGAGCTGACGCTGACCGAATGGGTTCGCTCCGGCACAACGGCACAGGGATTCCAGTTATTGGATGAAGCCGAACTAAAAGCGATCCTTGAAGACGGCGGCGTGATCCGCGCGAAAAAGCAGGATCTGGTCTGCGACGAAATCGCCGTGCATATCGAAGCGGGCAAACTGGTCACCAAGCTGGCCCTCGACTGGCAGCAGCGCATTCAGTTCGTGATGTGTGACGACGGCTCTATTAAGCGTTTGAAGTTTAGCGACGAGCTGCGCGATCAGAACGAAGATATTGACCGCGAAGATTATGCTCAGCGTTTTGATGCCGATTTCATCCTGATGACGGGTGAACTGGCGGCGCTGATTAAAAGTCTGGTGGAAGGATTAGGCGGCGAAGCGCAACGTTAAGCCGTACTTACCGAATGGCGGCATAATGTCGCCATTCGTCATTTCTATGCTTACAGATAGCGGCAAAGATAGGATGTTGGCTCTGCCACCTGCAGATGAAACTCACTGTTGCCCGGTACGTTGAATACGTCCCCTGCGGCATACACCTTCCACTCGGTTTCCCCCGGCAGCAGCACGTTCAGTGCGCCGCTAACGACAGTCATCTCTTCAGGCGCCGCAGTACTAAAGGTATATTCGCCTTCAGCCATCACGCCAACACTGGCGCGGCCAGTACTGCTGCTGGTAAAACCGATCGATTTTACTTTGCCGGAAAAGTATTCATTACTTTGAAGCATACAACTGGCCCTATCTCGTGATTAAGTTGAGAACCAATATAGGGGGCTGACGTTCCACCTGTCACGTAAAATTACGCCAACAGCTCCGAAGCCAGTCGGGCAATCAACACATTAGACAGAAGAACCGGGACATCCAGCGATTTTTGCAGTAAATCACGATGGCGTTGATTGAACCCCAGACAATCCAGCATGATCACATCCGCGCCTTGCTCCAGTAGTTCTTTCCCGGCATCAATTAATTGTTGTTCGGTACCTTCGATCGGATTCGCCACGGCATACACTGGTGGAGTTTGTAACACCTGCCATTTTTGCGTCTGGGCTTTGAGCAATTCGGTGACGGGGACAATAACCCCGACCTGATGCCCATCGACAATCGAGGCCACCAGCGGGGGGATAATACGTAACGGCTCCAGCAGAATACTATTGCGGGCGGTCAGGCGAGCGATTGAGGCGGTACTCATCAGCAGGATCACGTCAAAGCCCTGGTTATCCAGCACCTCCACGATACTTTGCAGCGAGCGCTCTACCTTCTGGCGTGAGACATGCGCAAGTTGGTGGTCGCTGAGCAGCGTTAATAAAGGCTCGTCACCGGGCGAAACGCCGTACTCAGCCATCACATCTTCTCGCCGCATCTGTCCAAGCAGACTGTGGTGAGTAATGTGCTGTTCATCGATATATTCCGTCAGGAGCGGTAACACCTCACACATTGGCACCACGCCAATCGTGAGGATAGCCAACGACGCACTCATTTGTTGCTCCACCATCTTCTTACTTTGCTGTGAAATCCCGGGCAAGTGCCGGGCGCTGACCTGCGCTACAAATGCTCAAAAGCGTAGCAGCTGATCGGCGGTGTATTGTGTAAAGATTCCAAATCATTCCGGTACTGGATTGTTATTGCTTAATTTTCAATTTTAACGGTATACGGCGAAATTTAAGAAAATGTGATGAACGCCCGTCGTGGCACTTTTCAGACTCGTGCCAGGACGGTGCTTAATATCAGGTTTTATCGGGGTCTTCGTAGCGTTTTTTGGCATCCATGGCTTCCTGCGCAGAAGGATGCTCACTGATCAACGTATTCGGTTTAGGGTGATCGGCTCGAAGTTGATACCAGGTTACCGTCTGGCCTGGCGTCCCCTTTTCAACCGTAACAATGTTCGCTTGACGTGGGTAAGGTGGTTTTGTCGGCATAGTTCTTCCTTTTCACTGGATGAACATTAAGTATAGACACCGCCCTGTAACCGTGGCGCTGCCTGCGCCAGTATCTCAAGAATGTCTTCCACCACCTGCGCAGGTTTATGGGTGGCATCAACGATGTAGTGCGCAGCTTCACGGTACAGAACATCGCGCTGGGCGAGCACTTCCTGCACCTCTTCAGTCAACGGCTTACCGGTTAAGGTTGGGCGCAATCCCTCTTCAGGCGTGGCCTCCAGACGATCAACCAGTACTGATACCGGTGCGCTTAAATAGATGACCACGCCGTGGCTGCGCATGTAATGACGATTAAATTCGGTAAGAATGATGCCGCCGCCGGTCGCAACAACCGTTGCCGGGGCCGTGACGGCCTGCAGAGCGCTCGTCTCCTGGGCACGAAACCCTTCCCATCCTTCCCTTTCGACGATCTCCGCCACGGTCATCTGCACGTGCGATTGCAACCAGCGATCGGTATCGACAAACTGGAAATCGATAGCCTTCGCCAGCGCCATACCGGTAGTTGTCTTACCACACCCCCGGGGGCCGACAAGATAAAGAGGTTGCGTCATTACAGAAATTCCCCAGGGAGCCGCGAGCGAGCGGGATCTGATGCGGTTAAAGATATAATCATATCACCAAACTAGTACATCGCCAAAACGTAAAGAAAAAATTACATTTAGGGTGACTGTACCTATTAACCCCTACTATAACAAGAATTCACCATGAATAAAGTGTAAATAATAAATTACACGCTTTATTTTCTACGCTGTACTTCCAGCCACCACTTATCAAGCTCAGCAGCAAAATGCTGCCTGTCTCGTGGTGAAAGGCTGTCCGGCCCGCCGGTCTGAATACCGCTGGCGCGTAGCGTATCCATAAAATCACGCATCATCAGACGCTCACGGATCGTGGCTTCGGTATAACGTTCACCGCGCGGATTAAGCGCCGCCGCACCTTTTTCAATGACTTCCGCCGCCAGCGGGATATCCGCTGTTATCACTAAATCACCGGCACTACACTGACGTACAATCTCGTTATCCGCCACGTCAAACCCGGCGGGAACACGTAATGTGCGGATAAACCGCGAAGACGGGACGCGCAAACTTTGGTTGGCTACCAAAATAAGCGGCATCTGCATGCGCTCAGAAGCGCGGTACAAAATATCTTTAATCACATTCGGACACGCATCGGCATCCACCCATATTGTCATAATTTCTCCCCACTGATGTGCAGTTGCACATTGTCGCGTGCTTTTACTTGCAGGCAAAGTGCTGTTTATCCTTCTGCACATATTCAATCCGCGCTAAGCTTAGCTTTCCCAGGTAAAACAATGAATATCACGCATAGGGAGTGACAAAATGGACAAGAAAATCGGTTTTATCGGCTGCGGTAATATGGGCAAAGCGATACTTGGCGGCATGATCGCCAGCGGCCAGGTTCTCCCCGGACAAATCTGGGTCTACACCCCTTCCCCCGATAAAGTCGCTGCATTGCACGACCAGTACGGTATTAATGCGGCGCAGTCAGCGCAAGAGGTCGCGCAAATCGCTGACATCGTTTTTGGGGCCGTAAAACCAGGCATCATGATTAAAGTGCTGAGCGAAATTACCTCCAGCCTGAACAAAGACTCCCTGGTCGTCTCGATTGCCGCTGGCGTCACCCTCGATCAGCTCGCCCGCGCGCTAGGCCATGACCGTAAAATCATTCGCGCGATGCCAAACACGCCGTCACTGGTGAATGCCGGAATGACTTCCGTCACACCGAACGCCTTAGTCACGCCAGAAGACACCGCCGACGTGCTGAATATCTTCCGCTGCTTTGGTGAAGCGGAAGTCATTGCGGAGGCAATGATTCATCCGGTCGTTGGCGTCAGTGGTTCAGCCCCGGCCTATGTCTTTATGTTTATTGAAGCGATGGCGGACGCCGCCGTGCAGGGTGGCATGCCTCGCGCGCAAGCTTATAAATTCGCGGCGCAGGCAGTAATGGGTTCGGCGAAGATGGTGCTGGATACGGGTAAACATCCCGGAGAACTGAAGGATATGGTGTGCTCGCCTGGTGGAACCACCATTGAAGCGGTACGCGTCCTGGAAGAACGAGGTTTTCGTTCATCAGTGATTGAAGCGATGATTAAGTGCATGGAGCAGTCGGAAAAACTCAGCCGCTCCTGAGTTAATACCGCCGGACGTCAGGCCGCCGCCTCAGTGCGGTTACGTCCGGAATTCTTTGCTTTGTAGAGCGCCATATCCGCCGACTTTAACCATTCTCGATAATGCTCGGTTTCTGCGGTCAGCGGCGCAACGCCCACGCTGATCCGCAGAGCAACCTGCGGCGCGCAGGATAAACGCAGTTGGCCAAGTCGTTCGTGAACGCGAGACATCGCCGCAATCGCGCTGGTTGCCGGCGTGCCGCACATAATCACCGCAAACTCATCACCGCCAAAGCGCCCGATCACGTCGCTACCGCGTAAGGTCATCTGCAGCTGGCGGGTCAGCGCGACAATCGCCTGGTCCCCAACGTCATGACCCCAGGTATCATTAATGCTCTTAAAATGGTCGATATCGATAATCAGTAACGTGGCGTCACGCTGGTAGCGGCGGCAATTATCAAATTCATTACGCAGTAACAGTTCCCAATGGCGGCGGTTGTACACCCCAGTCATGCCATCTCGCGTACTCATCACCTGTAAACGGCGTTTATGTTCCGCCAGCTTGATGACCGTCTGGTAGCTGACCCAGGCAAACAGCAGCGGATAAATCACCAACACCGGCAGCGTCAATAGCACGCTAAGTTGAGTACTGCTAAAAGCGACGGAGATATCGGTTAACTGTAACGTCACCAGGCATGAAACCATCATCAAAACGGCGCCTGCGATGAATATTCGCATCCCGCCTGCGCCCATCAGGTTGATGCAGATAATCATCAGCAGCGCCGTGGATGGCAACAGGTTTACGCCCATAATCCCTATCCACATACCGGCAAGAATGGCATCGGCTTTTAAGTTGGTAAATTCTCTATGCAGAGGATCGTCGGCTTTGCTGGCCAACTGCCAGGCCAAATGCGGCCAGACAAACGCCCATCCCACCAGTAATAGCCACCAGCCACCGGTAATAGGCTGAGCAACTAATACCGACGCGATAGGGAAAAACATTCCCCCCAATCCCACCGCTCGCGGCAGCCTGATTCGTCGGGCGAATCGCAGACCGGAACGTTGGTGGTCATTTTGATGAAGCGATAAAAATGCTTCATTCGGGACGACCTTCTTTTGATAAAAGTTTTCATCATTCATTGTATTTGGGAATATTCTGAAACAAATTTCCCAAATTATAGGAAGGGGTCTGGTGGCGGAAGTATGATATTTCGGGTGAGCGATTTTACCTGCTCACCCGTAAGTGCTACGCAGATTTCTTCAGGCAAGCGCTCATAAATTTATTACGATCATCACCTTTCAGAGACTGCTCCGTCGCCTTAACGTTACATTCACGCATTTTTTGCTGCTGCGGCGTCAGGCTCTTTTCCTCCGGAGCAGATTTACTGTTTTTCAGGCAATCACTCATATATGTCTTACGCGCATCCCCTTTTAAGGTCTGCGCCGTTGCCTGCTGATTGCAGGTGGTCATACGCTGTTGTTGCGGGGTTAAAGTCTTCTCGGCAGCACCGACGGTAGTTAAAAAAATCAGACCAAAAAGCAGCGTCATTAATAATGTAATTTTCATAGCATCCTTCTTTTCTGAACGACAACACACAGGTAAGTTTGGCTGCTAACGATAAAAATACCACCCGGCGGCAAAAGTATTGCCGCCGGGCGTCGGGTTATTTCAGTCCTAACGCCGCTTTCATGGTGTAAAACAGGTCGGTTTGATCGGTCAGGCCGACCACATTCGCCGCATGCGGGCCATAGGCTGCAATTCGCAGTTGGCTGCCGGTGTGCTCCTGAGATTCCTCTTCAGAGTTGCCGTAGCTGATGACCATAACCGCGCCATCTTTGGTGTTCAGCGCCTGGGTCAGGCCTGGTGCTTTGGTATCCGGCGCGACAATCTGGCTGGCATGTGCGTGGTCAGCGGTTACCACCACCAGGGTGTTGCCATCTTTCTTCGCAAAGGCAAGCGCGCGCTGTACCGCTTCGTCCAGATCGACCGTTTCGCCAATCTGTCCGCACGGGTTGGCGGCGTGGTCCTGTTTATCGATTGACGCCCCTTCCACTTGCAGGAAGAAACCTTTCTCATTTTTGCTTAACAGCTCAATCGCTTTATCCGTCATCTGTGCCAGCGTTGGCACGCTGTCGTCACGCTTTGGATTTGGCGTACAGGTCACAACCGGCTTATCCAGATTGCCATGATAAGACGCTTTCGGACCTTCCCAGCGCACGGGCATATTGCCGTCAGAGAACAGACCCAGCAGCGGTTTATCCTGATTAGCTTCGGTAATCGCCGCCAGCGTCGCGGTATCACTCACCATCTGATAACCACGGGCCAGGGCTTGTTCACGCAACGTTTTACCCTGCCACTCGCCCGCCGCAGCGGTTTCCGCAAACGTTTTGGCCCCGCCGCCCAGCGTAACGTCAGCCCGGGCATTCAGTAATTGTTCGGTGATTGACCCTTTACCGCCTTTTTCCAGCGCATTGGTTGGGCATTTTTCACGTGTCACGCCTGGGCCATAGCACTTACGCGAAGTCACATGGGCTACCAGCGCCGCCGGGGTAGCATCCTGCAATTCAGCGGTAGAAACGTTGCCCGTTGCCAGCCCCGCCGCTTTTGCCATTTCAAGAATTGTGGCGTGATCTTTTTCATGAATATCAACGCCCAGCGCGCCATTATAGGTTTTCACACCGGTGGTCCACGCCGTCGCGGATGCCGCAGAATCCGTCACATAATCGGGTTTACCCGTTTTCTTATCCAACGCATAGTGCGTGTATTGTCCGGTCAACGGTAAAGCATCAATCCCTTTAAAAAAGCCGCCTGCGCCTTCGGCATAATTTCGCGCGGCCGTTATTTCTGAGTCACCCATCCCATCGCCAATCAATAAAATAATATTTTTGGCAGGTTTATCGCTCAGAGATTCGCGCAGAGCCGCCGTTTGATCGGCAGACAATCGGCGGGCGCCGCCCGGCGTGGTGATATCACCCTGAGCGGCACGATTATCCATAACCGTTATGGCAGAGGTTTCTGCATTAATAACCGGGGTAAACAGCAAAGGTAACAGGGCAATAGCGAGTGCGCTTTGTTTCACTTTATTTTCTCCATGTATAAATACGGTAAAATTAAAACAAAGCGACTATAAGTATTTGATGTGACACTTTTATGATAATTTGTGGATGACGCACCACGGATTACTCAAAACGCTTTTGGCACACTCTCGCCAGCGTTATGAACGTTGGTCAGAAACGCAGGCATACGGCCTTCTCCAGCCAAAGCCCCCTCAATTTGGCGAATAAATATTTGCCGATCGTTACACGTCATATTGCGCAGCATTTCGATGATTACCTGCTCCAGCGTTTCAACCTGCGCCGTCAGTTCTTGCGACTCTTCTTCTTTTTGGGCGAGCTTAAGTAACAACTCAGTAACGAGATTTTTCATTTACGTATTCCCTTAACCAAATATAGGCCACGTTATCATTAAGACTCACAACTGCCTAGAGGATGAAAGTTGTATTTTCATAAGAAATAAAACGTTTTGCGAAAACAATCACAACACAAAATAAGGGAGAAGGAGTCTTAGCGCAGAATTATTCCATATAAAAGGGTAAGGGGATTAATAATCACCTGGATATATAAATGCATAATGATGGATTAACAACGCTTGCGGGCAGCGTTGTTAATCAGGTACTCAGCGTGCGCAGCGCCGACGTCGCAACGCGATAGCCAGTTGCCAGATGTTGATTAGCACAATGCACGCCGTGGCAATAAACACCCAGCGAAAGCCCGCCATTGCCGAAACCGTTGCTCCCATTAATGGCCCGGCTACGTTGCCGAGGTACATAAATGACTGGTTATAACCAAAAATGCGCCCGGTTATCTGGTCGCTGGAGTATTTCACCAGCAACGTCTGCACCGCGGGCAACATCGCGCCGTCGGCAAAGCCGAGCAGAAAACGTAAGATCCCCAACTGCAACGGCGTAGTGACCCATGACATGGCGAAAAACAACACGACGGCGAAGATTAACGTTGCCATTAAAATCCGCTCGGTCCCAATACGATCGCCTAATTTACCTAGCCGGGGCGCAGAAATCAGCGCCGAGATGCCCGGAACCGAAGCAATCAGCCCGCTGAGAAAGGCAATATTAGAACTGTCTGGGACCATTGATTTAATAAACAGCGCCAGAATCGGCCCAATTGAGCCGTTACACAACTGGATCACCATCGTAGTAAAAAACAGGCTGATCACCAGCGCCGGATAAGGCAGCGAGGCAAAGACGGCCTTCCCGCTCAGGCGTTCGCTTTTTTTGATTGTCGGGCGCACACCTTCTTTGATTAAGAACAGCGTGACCAGAAAACTCACTACCAGCAAGGCCGCGGTAATACAGAATACCGCCCGTAAGCCAACGTGGTCGGCAATAAAGCCCCCCATCAGCGGTCCGCCAATTACGCCGCTAATTTGCGCCGTCGAGAGCGTACTCAGCGCCCACCCGCTGCGTTCGCGCGGAACCTGTGAGGCTACCAGCGCCATCGCATTGGGAATATAGCCAGACGTTAACCCCATGACCCCACGCAGCAGAAAAAGCTGCCAGACGTTAGTGGCAAAGGCCTGCAGTAAAATCGCAATCGCCATACCCAAAGAGGCCCGCAGCAACATTAGCTTGCGTCCTTTACGGTCGGCTAAACTCCCCCACATCGGAGAGACGATGGCTGAAATCAGGAAGGTGACGCTAAACGTTAAGCCGGACCACATTGAGAGTGCTTCATGGGAGCTCACCCCCAGTTGGGAGATATAGAGCGGTAAAAAAGGCAGGATTTGGCTGATCGCCAGGCCGGTGAAAAAGCAACCGAACCATACGGAAATGAGGTTTACTCTCCAGGATTCCATAGGGACTCATAACGATAAGTAGCTGAAAACTGTGAGTAGCTTAACAAATTACTTAGCCAAATAAGGGTCCACAGGTGCGATATATCACAGTTTAGGATTTTATCTTCCCGCTCATCATATTTGTGATATACCTCACATCAACCCCACAATATCAGCAGGGGTTTATGCTCCGCGTCCGTTCTGCGCGTTTGCGCTTATCTGTTCCTCTGTTGCCCATCAAAACAATCTGCCAGAAGCCGAGGAAACCTGCGTTTTGTCGTGGTAATGTATGTGCTTTGCATTCATGGAATGGGTTTTTAAGATGGCAAAGTTGCGGGTAGGAATCGTATTTGGTGGTAAATCAGCGGAACATGAAGTGTCATTGCAATCGGCAAAAAATATTGTCGATGCCATCGACAAGACTCGCTTTGACGTTGTGCTGTTAGGTATTGATAAGCAAGGGCAATGGCACATTAGCGATGCCAGTAACTATCTGCTCAATTCAGATGATCCAGCGCATATTGCGCTGCGTCCTTCCGCGACCAGCCTGGCTCAAGTCCCGGGTAAACAAGAGCACCAGTTGATCGATGCGCAAAACGGTCAGCCACTGCCAACGGTCGATGTTATTTTCCCGATCGTACACGGCACGTTGGGTGAAGATGGCTCTCTGCAGGGTATGCTGCGCGTGGCGAATCTGCCGTTCGTCGGTTCTGATGTCCTGGGTTCTGCGGCCTGTATGGATAAAGACGTAACCAAACGTCTACTGCGCGATGCCGGATTAAACATCGCGCCATTTATTACGCTCACTCGCGCCAATCGCAACCGCATCAGCTTTGCCGAGGTGGAATCCCGCCTTGGCCTGCCGCTGTTTGTGAAACCAGCCAACCAGGGCTCGTCCGTTGGCGTCAGTAAAGTGACCAGCGAAGCGCAATACGATCAGGCCGTCACGCTGGCATTTGAATTCGACCATAAAGTCGTGGTGGAACAAGGGATTAAGGGCCGCGAGATCGAATGCGCGGTGCTGGGCAACGATCAACCGCAGGCCAGTACCTGTGGCGAGATCGTGCTGAACAGTGATTTTTACGCTTACGACACCAAATACATTGACGATAACGGTGCCAAAGTGGTTGTTCCGGCAGCGATCGCACCGGAAGTTAACGATAAGATCCGCGACATTGCTATTCAGGCTTATCAGGCGCTGGGCTGCGCCGGTATGGCGCGCGTGGACGTTTTCTTAACCGCAGAGAACGATGTTGTGATCAATGAGATCAACACGCTGCCGGGCTTTACCAACATCAGCATGTATCCAAAACTGTGGCAGGCGAGCGGCTTAGGCTATACCGATTTGATCACTCGCCTGATCGAACTGGCGCTGGAACGTCATGCGGCGGATAGCGCGTTGAAAACCAGTATGTAAACCCGCCTGGATGCCTGATCGATAGCTATTGGGCATCCTTTGCTTCTTCTTCATCTTCCACGCGGCGACGGATAATTAATCCGGCCAGCCAAAAGCTAATCACCCACGTCACCAACCCCACCGCATAGGTCTGCCATCCCTGCGCTTCAAAACCCAGTAAGCCGACCACACCGTTCAGAATAAAGATAAGCCCAATAGCGAAGGCATAGTAGTGCCAGTCTCGGCGAATTTTAACAGGCAGGTTCATAACGGCTCCGGTGGAAATACAACGTGAAAGCGCATCCTCGCACATTTCCTCATAGACGTCTGTGGCCTGTGCGGAATTTCTGAAATGTAACTTGATTTCACTTAAGGTTACGTAATTGTGACAATCAGCAAAAAACCGAGATCCAGGAATAATCTCTACCTGAAATTACCATCATTCTGATATTGACATTGCCGATCACCTGTCAGACTCACTGTCAGTTCCAGGTATCACGTCAAAAAAGCAGGTTATTTCCGGAGGTCTTTATGGCTGATTTTACGCTCTCAAAATCCCTGTTTAAGGGCAAGCATCGGGATACCTCCTCCCTGCCCGGCAACATTGCGTATGCCGTATTTGTGCTGTTTTGCTTTTGGGCAGGCGCGCAGGTTTTAAATCTGTTGGCCCACGCTCCCGGCATCTATGAACAACTGATGCAGTTGCAAATGCAAGAGACAGGACGCCCACGAGTTGAAATTGGCTTAGGCGTCGGTACCCTTTTTGGGCTGGTCCCTTTCCTTGCCGGAAGTCTGATTCTTGGCGCCATCGCGGCATTCGTGCGCTGGCGCCGCCGTCATCATAATGATGGCTGACCTATACATTTCGCCCGACGCTCGTCCACGCGTTTCGCAAACCACGCGGTGGTCAAATTACGTGTAATCTTAGGGCTTTCCAGCTGAATGCCTGGCAGCATTTCACGGGGTAGCGCTTTCCCAGTCTTCGCTTTCGCCAGCTTATAGACCTTCTCGTACAGCGCGGTATCCTCAAATGCCAGGCTGTCACCTTTTTGCAGTTGACGGTGGATCTCACTCTCGCTCATCCCCAGCTTCCCGGCCAGTTTACGTACCGCCAGCTCGGTTTTGCCCGGCTCGCTGCTGCCGTAGAGAATCAAGTCACCATCCATCGCCAGTTTCACTCCGCTGGCTTTACTGACCGCATTCTGGAAAGCCGCATTGCGGCTGGCATACCATCCCGCATTGAAATCAGCGAAACGGAAGATTGGCGCGCTGTAATTCGCCGGGTAGTTAAGCAGATGATACGTACCGAACCACAGCCCACCGCGGCGGCTGAACACTTCCTGACGTACTGTTCCCGCCATTTTCCACGGATACCCGTCGGCGTGCTGCTCGGCAAACGCGATACTGACCTGCATTGGCCCACCGGTATGTACCGGATTAAGCGAACCAAACAGCGTCTGCCCCATCGGTACCATATTGATAAAATCATCAAAAATGGCGCTAAGCTGTTTTTCCGTTTTCACCGTATCCAGACGCTCGCTGTAACTTTTCCCCGTTGGCGAGTTAATCTTCAGTGCGGTATGCACCACAAACTGCGGGATATGCATACGCTCGGCGCGCCGGTCGATCTCTTTCCAGGCGATTTTACTTAAGTTTGGAACGGCCGGATCCGCCTGATAGTTTGACTCCTGTTGCGCGACCGCCAGCACCGAACAGATATTTTCAACCGTCGGCGCCAGCTTCTGGCTTTCAAACGTCTTCGCTAAATCCTGCGCCCATGCGTCCCGGTCTTTCACGCTGGCGGGCATTTTCTGGCGCACCACGCTCGCCACATCGACGGCTTTCTCCCCTTTTTTTAGCGGCTGCGCGGGTTGGCTACTACATCCCACCAGCACCAGAGCGGCCAGACCGGACAAGGGGTAAAGACGGGAAACCGTCGACATAACATCTCCTTTTTTATTAACTAAGCGTATGGGTAACTTCCTGAATATCCTGGCCATCAAGCTCACGTTCAAAGCTGCGCAGACGCTTATAAATAGACATCAGTTCGACTAACGTTGTCCAGGAGTTAATCAAATACTGGAACGAGCCGCGCACCTGGCCAAACACGTTGGTGATTTGCGTCATCAGGCCGAGCGTAATCGTACCGGCAACAATCGACGGAAACAGCAGGAACAAGCCGAAAACGTTATCAACCTGCAGGTATAGAATACGGGCGATATTGAAGTACATATAGTGAAAATAGAGGCGGAAGTAGTTCTGGCGCACCGCATGGAACAGTTCACGCACCGTCGGCGGGGTCGCACGATTAGCGTCATCTTCACCGTAAACCAGTTCTTTACGGTAGGCCGCTTCCACGCGCTGGTTTTTAAACTCCAGCCCCGGAAGTTTGATGCCGACTACCGCCAGCAAGCCGGTTCCCATCAACGACCAGACAATCGCGGCAATCACCAGGCCATAAGGAACATGTCCAACAATTGGCAGGTCCGGCACATGGGCTGAAAGAGTGACCAGTACAGGTAAGAAGGCAATCAGCGTCATAATCGCATTGATAAAGCTGACCCCCATATCTTCAAGTGTGGAGGCAAAACGCATGGTATCTTCCTGCACACGCTGCGCCGCGCCTTCGATATGACGCAGATGCTGCCAGTGCGCCATATAGTGTTCGTTCATTGCGGTACGCCAGCGGAAAACATAGTGGCTGACGAAAAAGTTGTTCATTACCCCAATAACCACAGCAATCAGCGCAATGCCAAGAAAGATGCCCACTTCATGATAAAACTGCTCAATCTTCACCTTATGCGGTGCACTCAACGCGGATTGAATTAAATCATAGAATGGCGCATACCAGGCGTTGACGGCGACGCCAACTTCAACCAGAAACCAGGTCACGAAAATAATTAGCGACGTGCCCAGTATGGACCAGTACTGCCAACGGTGAGGGCTGTAGATAAACCAGAACAGCGCGAACACGCCAACGCAAAGAATGTAATACGCATAAAAAATCAGGTAATTCAGTGACCAGAATCGGGCCGCGCTAATCGGTACGTCTCCCGACGCGCCGGTAATGTGTGCAACCCAGGCTCCCCCACCTGCTTGCCAGAATATAACGGCGACCAGTGCCCAAATAAATGCCGAAATAAAGAACGGCCCCGGCTTTGGGAAAAAAGACTTAAACATAGTGCTCTCCTGCTAACTTCTTATCGTTATGACGACTGCTGTGTATTTGCCACCGTGGAGTGCAGCGGCCAGACGGCTTACGCCCAAAAAACACAAGCTGAAACCGACAATTGTGACCAAAACCGCGGCACTTAGTTCGCACACGGGTATGAAGAATTGTTTCTGTGATTTTCACACTCGACAACGTTCCAGCAAGTGCAGATTATCACAGCGTGAGATCACAAAAGCGAACATCCCTAATCCGGGAAACGCTCGCGTTTACTCATCGTTACGTTTTTCACACTATCATTGGCTGATAAGCGCTTTGCAATACGCCGATGAGTAGTATAAATACGCATACGCACGACATCCTTTTTCACTTTCTCTAACTCATGGACACCACCGTTGAAACGTAGTCTGCTTTTTTCTGCCGCGCTGTGTGCGGCGTCATTGACATCTGTCCAGGCGGCACAGCCTATAACCGATCCGGTCTTCGCCTCTGATATCGTCGATCGTTATGCCGACCATATATTTTACGGCAGCGGTGCTACGGGGATGGCGCTCGTGGTGATTGATGGTAACCAGCGCGTATTTCGCAGCTTCGGCGAAACACGCCCTGGCAATAACGTTCATCCGCAGCTGGATTCCGTTATTCGAATTGCCTCTATTACTAAATTAATGACCAGCGAAATGCTGGTGAAATTACTCGATCAGGGTACGGTTAAACTCAACGATCCATTGAGCAAATATGCGCCGCCTGGCGCGCGCGTGCCAACTTATCAGGGCACGCCGATTACGCTGGTGAATCTGGCGACGCATACCAGCGCGCTGCCGCGCGAACAGCCTGGCGGTGCGGCGAAGCGCCCAGTGTTTGTCTGGCCAACCCGTGAACAGCGCTGGAGCTATCTATCAACCGCCACGCTTAAAGCCGCACCGGGTTCGCAGGCTTCTTATTCCAACCTGGCGTTTGACCTGCTGGCCGATGCGCTGGGAACCGCATCCGGAAAGCCTTATCCGCAACTGTTTGAAGAAAAAATTACCCGCCCGCTGGGAATGAAAGATACCACCTTTACCCCATCCCCCGATCAATGCAGACGCCTGATGGTCGCGGAAAAAGGTGCCAGTCCTTGCAACAATACCCTGGCGGCGATGGGCAGCGGTGGTGTTTATTCAACGCCCGGCGATATGATGCGCTGGATGCAGCAGTATCTCTCATCTGATTTTTACCATCGTAGCCAGCAGGCCGACCGTATGCAGACGCTGATTTATCAGCGTACGCAGTTAACCAAAGTGATAGGGATGGATGTTCCAGGTAGAGCCGATGCGCTGGGTTTGGGCTGGGTCTATATGGCACCGAAGAATGGGCGACCAGGAATTATTCAAAAAACCGGTGGCGGCGGCGGCTTCATTACCTATATGGCGATGATCCCACAGCAAAACGTCGGGGCATTTATCGTGGTGACCCGTTCTCCGCTAACCCGATTTACCAATATGAGCGACGGTATCAACGATCTGGTTGCAGAGCTGAGCGGGAATAAACCGCAGGTTATTCCTACATCCTGACTTAATACTCAAAAGGCAAACGGTTAATGCTCACCAGTTTGCCTTTATTCATTTCAATGTAACCACCTTTACGCAATGCCGCGAGAACCTCAGCGACAACTGAGCGTGAAATTCGCGTGCGTTGGTGAATATAGTTCATGACGCCGATACGCGAACGCAGTACGTCGTCCCATTTCATCATGGATATCAGCGTCGCGCGGATCTGATCGTAGGAGTTATTGCCGATCAGCTGCAGATCGCGCAACTCAAACATGGAATTTTGCCATGCTAACCAGCAAAAGGCTTCACGCCAAAGCTGGCATTGTTCAATTATATTTATCGTTTGCGAAGCAGGCAGGTGGTATCCCGTACAATTATTTTCGGTTATTAATCTGTATTGTACATCTGTTTTCATCACACCATCAGAAAGGCCCATAATAAAAGGCGCCTGTGCAATCCCGACCAGCACGCTTTCCCCTCTACGTAAGGAAACAACACCACTTAAAATAACAAAAGTTTCGTCACTATTAATATCGCTGGAAAAAATTATTTCTTTGTCGTTATCACACTCAAAGTGCTTACCATATTTCGCTAAACATTTATCAAGCTTACCAAACTCAAGAAGAGGTTTATTTGAAGATAGCATGTGCGAATTCCTTGCAAGAAATGCCCGTCAAATGCGTGACGGGCATTATTTCTAAATAAAATTACCTTTTATTTCTCTGCAAGAAAGTTTTTACCAGGTATATTTAACACCAACGTTTGCAGACCAGTCTTGATCGACATCACCGCCACCGAGGTAATTAGCATCGGTGTACGCGCTGAAGTTCTTGGTGAAGCTGAACTGAGTACCCAGCCCAACGCGTACCGCAGAACCTTCTACGCCGTTGTCGATAGAATCACCGTTTACATCAGAATCGTTGTTAGAGTCGTCGTAAACGTAGGCCAGTTTGAAGTACGGGGTCAGCGCCTGGTCATCGCTGTAGGCGAAGGTATAACCCGCATCTACACCAAGTTCATAACGCATGCTGTCATAAGACTGACCGTCAACTTTCATGTCGTTGCTCAGCTTATAGTCATCACCAGACTGGAACAGACCGGATACGCTACCGTAAGGGGTTACGTAACCTGCTTCACCCAGCTTCAGGTCATAACCCAGTTTCAAGCCGAAGCCCCAGGCATCAGAAGAGGTGCTGCCATCAACATACTGACCGTTGCTCATGCTGGCAGACAGATCGTTGTTGAAGTGGGAGTAGCTTAAGTTACTGTCAACAAAGATGTTGTTCGCAAAACGAGCAGAAGAGTAGAAATAGGCAGTCTGGCTATCCTGATCTACCTGACCGGTACGATCACTCATGTCACCTTTCGCGAAGCCTGCCGCAGCACCGACAATCCACTTAGCGTTGTTACCATCGATTTTGGAATCAACACCGACCATGATGCCGTTAACATCCTGATCATAGTTAATGTTGCCGTTATCCGCATCGAAGCTGCCGCCGAAGTAGCTCACCCATGCACCACCGTTATCTACCAGACCATGACGCGCGTTAGTCAGACGAGTACCAACGGTGTCTTGCTCCAGGTTCCAGATATTGGTGTTGGCAGACGGAATACTCAGCGCCATGTTCGCGTAGTCGGTCAGCTCCATCTGCTGCAGAACAACGGTGTTACCCTGCTGCTGAGCCTGATAGGTGTAAGCACCCAAGTCTGCTTTGTTGGCTGCAGAGAAGGTTGCGGTGCTGTTCTTGTCGTTAACGTAGATCAGCTCGTTACCCTTGTAATCGGTAACAGAACCTGCGCCAGTGGCGTTATCGATGCGAACTTTATAGTTACCGGTTGCCGCTGCTACGTGATCACCGTAGTTATCAACTTCAGACTGATCGCCTGAGGTGTCGGAATCACCGTTACCGTTGATAGTCAGATGACCATCAGAGTTCATCGCGATCACGCCATAACCGTAGTTAGCCTGGCGCGTATCGTTAGTACGATCGTTGGTCAGGTCAGCATTCAACACATAGTTAGCGCTGTTGATGTCGAAAACACCCGCATTAACATGGTTGTAAGCGTCGGTGTAGCTGGTCAGATTCAGGGTATCAACCTGCAGTGCGTTACCGGTGCTGTTGCCCACATCCAGAACGCCGTTGTTGGTGACGTTAATGGTATTGGCATACAGCGCGGCATTAAGCACATTCCAGCCAGCAGAGACATCATCAGCAATCGTTACGGTACTGTTGTCAATAGACAGCGTATTAGTCGCAACACGACCATCTTCATTGATGTTCAGTGCGGAAGCACCGGTCAGAGAGATGGAGTCAGAAACCAGCGCAGAATCGCCCACGTTGACAACGGAACCGCTGTTGATGCTCAGGGTGTCAATCAGAGAAGTTTTGGTGGTATCCCACTGGGAAGCGCCGTTCAGCGTCACGTTGAACAGACCGCTCTGATAAACGGTATTGCCAACCACATGACCATTTTCGTCATAAGAGGATGTGTTGCTATCGATACCGTAGGTTGAAGAAGGCCACAGGCTGTTGGCAGCGATATCAATCAGCGTAGGAGTGGCTTCAGTGCCCTCAGCATAGCTTTCGTAAACGCCATCACCATCAACGTCAACCTGATGGACGGACATTGCCGCACCAACCCACTTGCTGCCGTGGTTCAGGGTCAGATCCAGACGGTCAGTACCATCCCAGCCGTTGGTATCCAGATCGGCATCGGTATCACGGTAAGTATCAGCACCGTTCGGGAAGAAGTTCTCATCAAAGTTGCTGGAGAACAGCACATCGCCCATCAGCGTAGCGTTATCAAACGTGGCGGTGGTCTGCATCGCGTTATCTGCATTGGGATTAGCAATAACCGCCAATGCGATATCATTCGCGTTCCAACCGTTACCGTTGTAGTCGCTCGCATTGCTGGTGTTACCAAACCAGCCGGATCTTCCTTCATCAGACCAGGAACCTGAGGTCAGGGTAGAGTCGGTAACAGCGATAGTGTTGTTAAACACTTCGCCGCTGTTTACGCCGGTGATGACGGTATTATCGTCAATATCATCCCACTCATAACCCTGAGTCAGGGTAATACCCGCGACGTGAGAGTTGTTGGAGATAGACAGATCAACTTCTTGATCCAGAGTGATAGCCGTACCCAGGTTATAAACGTCGACAACGTGCGTATCAGCCACGTCATTATAGGTACCGTTGTAGGTATAATGTTCGTAGTTGTCATCGATAGTGGAGTTGATGACATTCATCGCCAGACGGTCGTAGTAATAGTCGGTACCCGTACGGTTAGTACAATCCGTGGTCATACATTCGGATGTCACCATTCCGTGAATGGTACTGTTTTTAATCGTCAGGCTGTTATAATTGCCGTTAGTTGACAGTCCATCATCCAGATAATAAGTAGAAATAACGCCGTTGACAGTAGCGTTATTGATTACCGGATAAATATCACCGTTATAAATGCTATCAGTGCCGTAATTGTTCCAACCGACATAGCCATCGAAGTAAACGTCATCAACATGTGATGCGTCATTATAATGGGTGAACGTTGTGTATGTAGTTCCAGAAATATCAGTAGAAGCATTCGCCTGAGAAGTGATTGCCAAAGTACAGGCTAATGCTAATTGTGAGACTACTAGTTTCTTTTTCCAAGTGTGCATTTGTCATCCCTCCTCAGGGACGTAATATAGTTGATCCATCAATTATCAATGCAAAGAAAACATTTTATGTTTCGCGGAGACGATTATGCGGTTTCACAAAGTAAAGGTTCAATTATTCTTTGCTAGTCGTCCGAAACCGGACAACACTACGAATATCCTCACCTCTGACACAAAAAACAAAAAAACTCATTCTTTCAATGAAATACCGTACAACACATCTCTGAATCATATAATTAACAAATAACTCACCACACACCCAAACAAATAAACAATAAATAAAGAGGAATTATCACCAGCCCTACACAAATAAACATATCGATATTTAAAATAATAAAAATAGAAACAAGCAAAATAATGAATATAAATAAATTGCCATAAATGTGAATAAATTGCTCTAATGATTCAGCCTTCCACGATGGAAAATCCAGATATAACGCCAACTTTCGTAAACCACCCACCCTCAGGTTCGGGTATACTACGGCCTTCGATTCCACAAACATCAGGCATACCATGACAGACCTAATCCAACGCCCTCGCCGCCTGCGCAAATCACCTGCGCTGCGCGCTATGTTTGAAGAGACAACACTCAGCTTAAATGACCTGGTGTTGCCGATCTTTGTTGAAGAAGAACTCGACGATTACAAAGCTATCGAGGCCATGCCCGGCGTGATGCGCATTCCAGAGAAGCATCTGGCGCGCGAAATTGAACGCATTGCTAATGCAGGCATCCGCTCGGTTATGACCTTCGGCATTTCTCATCACACCGATGACACCGGCAGCGATGCCTGGAAAGAAGACGGTCTGGTGGCGCGCATGTCGCGTATCTGTAAGCAGACCGTACCGGAGATGATCGTCATGTCCGACACCTGCTTCTGTGAATACACCTCGCACGGTCACTGCGGCGTATTATGCGAGCACGGCGTTGATAACGATTTAACCCTTGCCAATCTCGGCAAACAGGCGGTCGTTGCCGCCGCTGCGGGCGCAGATTTCATCGCCCCTTCCGCCGCAATGGACGGCCAGGTGCAGGCGATTCGCCAGGCGCTGGATGCCGCGGGCTTTACCGATACCGCGATCATGTCCTACTCCACCAAATTTGCCTCTTCTTTCTATGGCCCATTCCGTGAAGCCGCAGGTACCGCGCTGAAGGGCGATCGTAAAACCTATCAGATGAACCCGATGAACCGTCGGGAAGCAATCCGCGAATCGCTGCTGGATGAAGCCCAGGGCGCAGACTGCCTGATGGTCAAACCGGCTGGCGCATACCTCGATATTCTGCGCGATATCCGCGAGCGCACCGAGCTGCCGATTGGCGCTTATCAGGTCAGCGGTGAATACGCGATGATCAAGTTTGCAGCCCTCGCGGGTGCCATAGATGAAGAGAAAGTGGTGCTGGAAAGCTTAGGCTCGATCAAACGCGCTGGCGCAGATCTGATCTTCAGCTACTTCGCACTGGATCTGGCTGAGAAAAAAATCCTGCGCTAACTTTGTTGTTCCATGCCGGGTGGCGTAAACCATCCGGCCTGTTATCGCTAGCCTAAAGATTCTAATGAGTACCAGCGCTCAGCGACTTGCTGTTTATGATTCATTCTGAAAGTAATATCCCCTCTGAAATTCATCATTACAATCAATATCAATTATTCGTAAATGAATACTAAAATGACATATGTATTCTATTCTTCTATTTGAAGGTATAGTTACAGTACAATTTAATAACCTCATCATCTAATTATAAAAAACCAATCACTCAGAAAAATAAAACCAGTAAAAAAAATTAATGCATTCATTTTTCTTATTGATTAAGAAAAAACATCCTAACTTTCAATAAATATTATTTTTTGACTAATCAAATTACACATTGTAATATCTTTATTACGACAAACACTAATCCATCCCGTCTTTCCAACAAGAGCTTTAAATATCTGCAAAACAGATATTGTGTTTATATTCATTGAACACCCAAATAACACTCTCATAGAAAAGTGAAGGATTTGCTCATGGTTACATCATACCAAAAAGGGATATTAGCAATCGGTGCCCATCCGGACGATATTGAACTCGGATGTGGTGCCTCGTTATCCCGCTTAATAAAAGAAGGCTATCACGTTACTGCCGTCGTCATGACCGCAGGGGCTGAAGGGTGCGTTTTAAAAGCCGACCGACACGCAGAATCTCAATCGGCATTAACATCATTAGGCTGCCATCAGATTTTTCATTTTCATTTTGAGGACACACGCACACCGTACTTTGTTGATACGATGATCAAATCACTTGAAGACGTCATCACAAATCACATTCCCGCACAAATCAACATCGTGCGAACGTATACTATGCATGATTCTGACCGGCATCAGGATCATCGCGCGGTACATAAGGCTTCTATCGTTGCCTGCCGAAATATTCCCCAGGTTCTCGGTTATGAAACTCCCAGTACCTGGCTGACGTTTGTTCCCCAAGTCTTTGAAAAGGTCAGTGAAAACTGTTTCATTCAAAAACTTCGTGCGCTTTCATTTCACCAAAGCCAGCAGCAACGTGATTATATGCGTACAGAACGTCTGCGTACCGTAGCTCAATTCCGAGGGCAACAGGCCGGATGTGAATTATCTGAAGGTTTTGTTGTTCACAAAATGATTCTCTAATTATATGAAAACAATATTTTTTATTATGATGAGCCTATGTATATTACTTTGGTTCCTCACAACCTTAAAACGAAAACCTAGTTTACGTAACGACAGTATTGACGCCATTATTCCGGCCTATAACGAAGGTCCTTGCCTGGCACAATCGCTGGAAAACTTGTTATTAAATCCTTATTTTCATCGAGTCATATGTGTAAACGATGGTTCCACTGATGATACCGAAATCATTATGCATAAGGTGAAAGAAAAGTGGGGAGAACGCCTGATTACCGTGACGCAAAAGAATACCGGGAAAGGTGGCGCCTTAATGAATGGATTAAACTATGCTACCTGTGAGCAGGTTTTTTTAAGCGATGCTGACACCTATGTCCCTCCTGATGGTGACGGTATGGGATTCATGTTAGCAGAAATAGAAAATGGCGCCGATGCCGTTGGTGGAATCCCCTCAACACATCTGCCTGGTGCTGGATTGCTGCCACATATCCGTGCAACGGTAAAACTTCCGATGATCGTAATGAAGCGGACATTACAGCAGTTGCTCGGCGGTGCGCCTTTTATTATTAGCGGAGCCTGCGGCATGTTTCGTACTGATGTGCTACGCAAATTTGGTTTTTCCGATCGTACCAAGGTGGAGGATCTCGATTTAACCTGGACCCTGGTCGCGAATGGTTATTGTATCCGTCAGGCAAACCGCTGCATTGTTTATCCTCAGGAGTGCAATACCTTGGGCGATGAATGGAAACGATGGCGGCGATGGATCGTGGGCTATGCCGTTTGCATGCGTCTGCATAAATCACTCATCCTCAGCAGATTCGGCATCTTCAGCATACTCCCAATGGTGCTGGTCGTGTTGTATGGCGTAGCAATCTATCTCATTACATGGCAACACATCACGCTCACTATCGGCCCACATGCGATTGTGCTTTCCTTGTTTCCCATTATTTGGGTTGGAGTGGTTTGCTCAATTGGAGCATTTAGTGCCTGGTATCACCGATGCTGGAAACTTATTTTCCTTGCGCCTTTTTCTGTTTTTTACGTACTTCTGGCTTATTTAATTTGGATTGTATATGGACTTATTGCCTTTTTTACTGGACGAGAACCCCTACGTGACAAACCCACACGCTATACCGCGGTGGTGGATGCGCCAAACAATAACGCCCCCTCAGCTACCCGCGGTGGTGAAGAACTATCTAAAGCTTAGCGAACAGAATAATAAGTCAGTATCCATTGCACCTGGCGTTGTTATTGATGAAAGCGCGGGAGCGGTGACGATCGGTGCTGGCAGTAAAATTTGTCATGGTGCAGTTATTCAGGGGCCTGTCGTAATTGGGGCCGATTGCATTATTGGTAATTACGCCTTTATTCGACCGGGTTGCTTAATTGGCAATCAAGTACGTATTGGCTATGGCACCGAAATCAAAAACGCAGTATTGGAATCGACGACCACCATCGGTCCCCAATGCTTTATTTCTGACTCGGTTATTGGCAAAGGCGCTTACCTGGGCGCGCAGGTAAGAACCAGCAATCATCGCCTCGATGGTAAAACCGTGCATGTCAGGCTGGACGATGAAGACATTGATACAGGCTGCGAAAAATTAGGGTGTTATATCGGTCCCGGTGCGCGGCTTGGTGTTCAGGTCATTATTTTACCTGGCCGATATATCGCAGCTGAAAGCACAATTGGCCCACGGATAACCATCGAGCAAAACCTGCCAAAAGGTAAATATATCCTCAAACAAGAGATCTCCTGTCTCGTAGGTGAAGAATAATGAAAAGGACTTTATTTGTATCGTTGATACTCAGCACGGCTTCTCTCCCGGCTGAAGCAACCGACCTGAACCTGACAGCCGGATACGACTTTACTGATTATTCGGCAAGGCATGGCACCCGTAACGTCATGTTCAGCGAATTAAAGACGCAGATTGACGATGGTGCCGCGGTTTTCAATATTTCCGAAGGCAGACGCGATTACGACAACGGTGAATCATGGAACGCGTTACGTGGCCGCGCGACCGTTTGGTATAACTGGAATCAGTGGTTATCAACAAAAACGGGTCTGGCAATTGCCGAAAACACCCCCGTTTTTGCCAGACGCGATGCTCAGCAGGATATCAGCGTAAAAGTTCTGCCTAAAACCGTATTTACCTTTGGTTATCGCTATGCCAACTACTTTGACGATACGGACGTCAATGCTTTTTCAGGCGGAATATCTCTGTATACCGGACCGTTTATCACCTCATGGCGTTATACGCATTACGATACTGAAGATGCTGGGGGAAGCTATAGCCACATCGTTTCACTGCGCCTGAACGACCTGAACGGTAAAGGCAATACGCAGCTCTGGGTAAGCCGCGGAACGGGAGCCTATACCTATGACTGGTCACCGGACACCAAAAAAGGAACGTTAAAAAGCATCAGCCTGCGTCGCAATCAGCCGCTGACCGAGCAATTAACTCTCGGTCTTGCCCTCGGCAAACAATGGTATGACACGCCGGTTGAGAGCTATCACAGCCAGCAAATTCTCGCCGATCTCACCTGGCAGTTTTAAATCTCTCCCCCTCGATAGGGGAGAATCAACCACCAATGAAATAGCCATTCTCTCAGCCCTCACGCCGCCATCCATTAATCAATGCCGGATACGCAACGCTTATCCGTCCTACAACACCCGGCAAATTATTGCGATTTTGTTACATTCGTTACATATCAGCGCCACGGGGATTGCCAGCGCGGCGCTGGCAGGCATCATAGATGCCATTGTCAGGCAAGAGAGCAAGATCATGATTCATGTTGTGCTGGTGGATGACCATGTGGTGGTGCGTTCCGGCTTTGCGCAATTACTCAGTCTCGAAGACGATCTCAACGTTGCTGGCCAGTACAGCAGCGCGGCCCAGGCGTGGCCTGCATTACTGCATGATGACGTCAACGTTGCGGTGATGGATATCGCCATGCCAGATGAAAATGGCCTGAGCCTGTTAAAACGACTGCGGGCGCAGAAGCCCGGTTTTCGCGCCATTATTCTCAGCATCTATGACTCACCCACGTTTGTGCAAAGCGCACTGGATGCCGGTGCCAGCGGTTATCTGACCAAACGTTGCGGACCGGAGGAACTGGTGCAGGCGGTACGATCGGTTGGTATGGGCGGGCATTACCTGTGCGCCGACGCGCTGCGGGCGCTACGCGGCGGCGAACAGCCCGCGCAGGTACTGGAGGTATTGACCCCGCGCGAGCGCGAAGTGTTTGATCTGCTGGTCAAAGGCGACAGCGTAAAAGAGATCGCCTTCAAGCTCGACCTCAGCCATAAAACGGTGCACGTTCATCGTGCGAACGTGCTGGGCAAACTGCAATGCCACAGCACCATCGATCTGGTGCATTTTGCACTCGACCACCAGTTGCTGACGGGGCATTAATGTCACGCAGCCTTCGTCATTGGGTTATTTCTCTGTTTATTCTGCTGGCCTGGGGATCGGGCTGGCTGATGCTGTGGACGCTGGGGTTTTACCTGACCCACAACGGCCAGCAGGCAGCGCTATTCCTGCCGCACGGCGTCTATCTCGCCCTGCTAATCCTGCTTTCTCGCCGTTACTGGCCCGCGCTGGTACTGCCGCCGGTGCTGATGCTGTTCTGGCTGCACAGCGAGCAATTAGTGAATGGCTATATCCTGCTGGTTGCGCCGTTGATTAGCCTGATCCCGGCGAGTATCGGCCAGTCATACTGGCACCGATTCCCCCTTTACTGGCAGCGCTTAACGCTGCTGCTGGCCGCGGTGACGATCACGTCATTGCTCAATACCCTCCTGCTTTCACCGTTTATCCAAAGCCCGGCAACGTTAATTGGCCTGGCGTCGTTTACCGGCGGCGTGCTGCTGACGCCGTTTGTCTATCTGATCTATGAATTTCTGCGCCAGCAGCACCGCTATCATTTGCTCGGACTGGATACCACCAATCCCCCCCTGCGTACCTCGCTTATCATCTGGTGTAGTCTGTTTTTCATTATCGGCATAGGTACCCAGATGGTGCTGTCACCGGAGATCGAGCGCCTGCTGCTAATCGTGGTGTTCTTACCGAACGTGGTGATGGCGTGGAAATTTGGCTGGCAGGGCGGCGTGTTGTCCGGACTGCTCGGCAGCATGATGATCACCATCGCCCGGCAAATCGGCGTCGGGTTCAGCAATTTACTGGAGTTGGAGATTTTCCTCGCCACCCAGGCGCTGCTGGGCATAGGGCTGGGGATCGCTATCAGCCGCCAGCAGCATCTGGCGCAAAACCTGCACCATTATCGCCAGCGTCTGGAAGCCGAACTGGCAGCGCGACGCGCGCTGACCGAACAACTGATCCGCACCGAGGAAAATACGCGCAAAAGCCTGGCGCGGGAACTACACGACGAAATTGGTCAGAACATCACCGCCATTCAAATTCAGTCGCAACTGGTCAAGCGCGCGCCGGGTCGCGAGCAAACGCTTGAAGCGGCAAATCAGATCAACGACCTTGCCCGGCGCATTCACCACTCCACCCGCCAACTGCTGCGCCAGCTGCGACCGCCCGCGCTCGATGAATTGGCCTTTAAAGATGCACTGCATCATCTGGTGAATGAATTTGCCTTTGCCGAACGCGGCATTCGCTGTTGGTTTGACTATCAGCTTGAAAATACGCCAGAAAATGAAACGGTGCGTTTCACACTGTATCGCCTGCTGCAGGAGTTGCTCAATAACGTCTGTAAACATGCCGACGCCAGCGAAGTGTCGATTACGCTGCGCCAGCAGGAACACCGCGTGTTTCTGCACGTCGCTGACAACGGCGTAGGTATTCTCGCGGAGAAAATCCCCGGGTTCGGTATCCAGGGGATGCGTGAGCGGGTCAGCGCCCTTGGCGGCGAACTGACGCTCGAATCGAACAACGGCACGCGGGTAATTGTTAACCTGCCCACAAATTTGCAACAAATCAGCCGTTAACCAGGAAAAAGTCTTAGTCACTGCGGACTTTATCTCATCCCATTTTGCTTTCACTTTCCTATAGTCAGCACAAACGGAGGCTGCCATGCATGCACGTGCATCACGCGAAACAGACCAACAATACCGGGCGCTACGCCCCCGGCTGCTGATGTGTATGGTGATTGGGTACGCCGCGTTTTATCTGACGCGCAAAAGCGTTAACTACGTCCTCCCGGCACTGCAAACGGATCTGGGTCTGGATAAAGGCGATATCGGCCTGCTGGGATCGCTGTTTTATCTGACCTATGGCCTGTCGAAATTCACCGCCGGGCTATGGCACGACAGCCACGGACAGCGCGCGTTTATGGGCATTGGCCTGTTTGCCACCGGCGTTTTAAACGTGCTGTTCGCCTTTGGTGAATCGCTGACGCTGCTCCTGGTGGTCTGGACGCTGAACGGATTTTTTCAGGGCTGGGGCTGGCCGCCCTGCGCCCGACTATTGACCCACTGGTACTCGCGCAACGAACGCGGCTTCTGGTGGGGCTGCTGGAATATGTCGATCAACATCGGTGGGGCCATCATCCCGCTGATTAGCGCCTTTGCCGCCCACTGGTGGGGTTGGCAGGCAGCCATGCTGGCTCCAGGAATAATCAGCATGGCGTTAGGCATCTGGCTCACCCTGCAACTGAAAGGCACGCCCCGGGAAGAAGGCTTACCCACGGTTGGGGAATGGCGGCAAGACCCGCTGGAGTTGCGTCAGGAGCAGCAAAGTCCGCCGATGGGGCTGTGGCAAATGTTACGCACCACCATGCTGAAGAACCCGATGATCTGGCTACTCGGCGTGTCATATGTGTTGGTCTATTTGATCCGCATAGCGCTGAACGACTGGGGCAACATCTGGCTGACGGAAAGCCACGGTGTGAACCTGCTCAGCGCCAATGCCACGGTAATGCTGTTTGAAGTCGGTGGCTTGCTGGGGGCGCTGTTTGCCGGATGGGGTTCGGATCTGCTGTTCAGCGGTCAGCGTGCGCCAATGATTTTGCTGTTCACACTGGGGCTGATGGTCTCCGTCGCCGCGCTGTGGCTGGCGCCGGTGCACCACTACGCGCTACTGGCAGTGTGTTTCTTTACCGTGGGCTTTTTTGTGTTTGGCCCACAGATGCTAATTGGCCTCGCGGCCGTGGAATGCGGACATAAAGCGGCAGCAGGTTCAATTACTGGTTTTCTCGGGCTATTCGCCTATCTGGGGGCCGCGCTGGCGGGTTGGCCGCTGTCGCTGGTCATAGAACACTACGGCTGGTCGGGAATGTTCAGTTTGCTCTCGGTTGCCGCTGTCTTTATGGGTTTATTGCTGATGCCATTGCTCATTGCGGGCATTCCCCCTTCTCTCAGTCAAAGGATAAAACAATGAAACTGACGCTTACCTCTACCCTAATTGCCTCCGCTCTGACGCTGGCAGCCTTCAGCAGTGCAGCTCAGGCGCAGGGTCGTCTGGTGGTGTATTGCAGCGCCACCAACGAAATGTGCGAAACCGAAACCAAAGCCTTCGGTGAAAAATATGATGTGAAGACTTCATTCATTCGCAACGGCTCAGGCAGTACGCTGGCGAAAGTGGATGCCGAGAAGAAAAACCCGCAAGCGGATGTCTGGTACGGCGGTACGCTGGATCCACAGTCTCAGGCCGGTGAAATGGGCTTGCTGCAGCCGTATAAATCACCAAACCTCGAACAAATCATGGAGAAGTTCCGCGATCCGGCAAAAGTGAAAGGCAACCTCTCCTCGGCGGTTTATGTCGGTATTCTGGGCTTTGGCGTCAATACCCTGCGCCTGAAAGAGAAAAACCTACCGGTGCCAAAATGCTGGAAGGATCTGACCAAACCGGAATACAAAGGCGAAATCCAGATTGCTGATCCGCAAAGCTCCGGTACCGCCTATACCGCACTGGCGACCTTTGCCCAACTGTGGGGGGAAGATCAGGCCTTTGACTACCTGAAACAGCTCAACGCCAACGTCTCCCAGTACACCAAATCCGGCATTGCCCCGGCGCGTAACGCCGCCCGTGGCGAAACGGCTATCGGCATCGGTTTCTTGCACGACTACTCGCTGGAAAAAGAACAGGGCGCACCGCTGGAACTTGTCTCACCGTGCGAAGGTACCGGTTATGAAATCGGCGGTGTCAGCATCCTGAAAGGCGCGCGTAACCTCGATAACGCCAAACTGTTCGTTGACTGGGTACTGTCGAAAGACGCGCAGGAGCTGGCGTGGAAGAAAGGTAAATCCTATCAGATCCTGACCAACACCACCGCCGAGACGTCCCCTAACTCGCTGAAGCTCGACGACCTGAAGCTTATCAATTACGACATGGATAAGTACGGCTCGACCGACGTGCGTAAAGCCCTGATCAATAAGTGGGTCAGCGAAGTGAAGATGGGTAAATAACCCCAGATTTGCGTTCATTTGCCGGATACGGCCTCAACGCCATATCCGGCCTGAAATACCGGAACCGCTATGTCACACACACTTGCACTCCATCCCGTGAAAAAACGGGATGCGATATTTCTTTGGATTTTACTCGGCTGGCTGGCGTTTGCCCTGCTGCCGAGCTGGAGCCTGGACTACGGTCTGCTGGAATCGACGCGCGAAGAAATTCTCGCCGCCTACGGCTGGTCACAGTTCAATATCAGTTGGCTCTGGTATCTGCTGCCAAGCCTGCTGCTGGTGCGCCCGTTCCATGAAGCCAGACGCGAACAGCGCAGCCGCCATTATTTTGACGCGGGCTGGGCGTTTTTCTGTATGGCCTTTATCGTCGCCAGCGCGACTCTTGAGGGGCGCGGCTTAGGCTATGCCACCATCGTGCTGTTTGTGGCACTTGGCGCGATCATGACCCTGGCGCTCACCCGTCTGGAATGGCTGGGTGGCGACCGTTTCGTCATCGGCTCGCTCACCGCGATTGTCGCGCTGATCGGTATTTTTATCGTCTGGCCAAGTATCGCTATTTTCATTCCGATGTTCACCAACGACGCCGGAGAATTTGCTCCGCTGGCGTTTATGAATGTGCTGTCGCAGGCGCATATCATTCAGGTGATCCTCAACTCGATTATGCTGTCGATTGCCGTCGGCGTCGGCTGTACCTTCTTTGGCCTGGTGCTGGCTATCTACACCACCCGTATTGCGAAACGCAGCGCCATTATCGGACGTATTTTCTCGATTCTGCCGATCGTCACCCCGCCGTTTGTTGTGGGTTTAGGCGTAACACTGATGATGGGACGCTCCGGTTACATCACCGAATTTATGGTCGAATGGTTTGGTTTGACCAACACCAACTGGCTGTACGGTTTTACCGGCATCTGGCTGGCGCAGGTGCTGGCCTTCACTCCGATGGCGTTTATGATCCTCGACGGGGCGATCAAAACCATTCATCCGTCGCTGGAGGAGGCGTCATACACCCTGCGCGCCAGCCGCTGGCAAACCTTTAACGGTGTGTTTGTCCCGCTGCTAAAACCGGCACTGGCAAACGCCTTTTTAATTGTGGTGGTGCAGTCGCTGGCCGACTTCAGTAACCCGCTGGTGCTTGGCGGTAACTTCGACGTGCTGGCAACGCAAATCTACTTCTACATCACCGGTTCCCAGCTCGACTACCAGGCCGCCAGTACGCTGGGTGCCTTCCTGTTGCTGTTCTCGCTGCTGGTGTTCTGCGTGCAGTACATGTGGATTGGTAAACGCTCGTACGTCACCGTTTCTGGTAAATCCTATCGGGGCGACGTGCAGCCGCTGCCGGTAACGCTGGTATGGAGCGTGGTCGCGCTGCTGGCGGTGTGGATTGCCTTTAACGCCCTGCTCTATGGCAGCATTTTCTACGGCAGTTTCACCGTAAACTGGGGCGTGGACTACACCCTGACGCTGGCGAACTTTACCAAACTGTTCGGTCAGGGAATGAGCGACGGCGCGTGGCCTTCACTGCTCGACACCCTGCTCTACGCCGGGATTGCCGCGCCGATCACCGCTATCTTCGGCCTGCTGATCGCATGGGTTGTGGTGCGTCAGCAGTTTAAAGGCAAAAAGACCATCGAGTTCACCACTATGCTGTGCTTTGCCGTTCCGGGCACCGTAGCGGGCGTGTCGTACATTCTGGCCTTTAACAGCGCCCCGGTATACCTCACCGGCACCGCCGCCATCGTGATTATCTCAATGGTAATGCGTAATGTCCCGGTCGGTATCCGGGCGGGCATTGCGGGCTTAGGCCAAATCGATAAATCGCTGGATGAAGCCTCGCTCAGTCTGCGCGCCGGTTCCCTGCGCACCATTACGCACATCCTGTTGCCGCTGCTGCGCCCGGCGATCCTCTCAGCGCTGATCTACAGCTTTGTGCGCGCCATTACCACCGTCAGCGCCATTGTGTTCCTCGTCACGCCGGATACCCGCGTGGCCACGGCCTACATCCTGAACCGCGTAGAAGACGGCGAATACGGCGTGGCGATTGCCTACGGTTCCATTTTAATCGTGGTGATGCTGGCGATTATTTTCATCTTTGACTGGCTGATCGGTGAATCACGTACCTCCCGTTCAAAAGCCAAAAACCAGGCGTAATGGAGCGCACTATGACTCAGAAAAATTTCGTTGAACTGCGCAACGTCACTAAACGATTTGGCAGCAACACGGTTATCGACAATATCAATCTCACCATTCCGCAGGGGCAAATGGTAACGCTGCTCGGCCCGTCCGGCTGCGGTAAAACCACCATCTTGCGTCTGGTTGCCGGGCTGGAAAAACCGAGCGAAGGACAAATTTTCATTGATGGCGAAGACGTTACCCATCGTTCTATTCAGCAGCGCGATATCTGTATGGTGTTTCAGTCATATGCCCTGTTCCCGCATATGTCGTTAGGGGAGAACGTCGGTTATGGCCTGAAGATGCTCGGCGTGTCGCGCGCGGAGGTGAAAACCCGCGTCAAAGAGGCGCTGGCGATGGTGGATCTGGAAGGATTTGAAGACCGCTTTGTCGATCAGATCTCCGGCGGTCAGCAGCAGCGCGTGGCGCTGGCCCGTGCGTTGATCCTCAAACCGAAAGTGCTGCTGTTTGATGAGCCGTTAAGTAACCTGGACGCCAACCTGCGTCGCAGCATGCGCGACAAGATCCGCGAGCTGCAAAAGCAGTTTGATATCACCTCGCTGTACGTCACCCACGATCAAAGCGAAGCCTTTGCGGTTTCCGATACCGTACTGGTGATGAACAAGGGACACATCATGCAGATCGGCTCGCCGCAGGATCTCTATCGCCAGCCCGCCTCCCGCTTTATGGCGAGCTTTATGGGCGATGCCAACCTGTTCCCGGCCACCTTCAGCGACAGATACGTTGATATCTACGGCTATCATCTGCCGCGCCCACTGCACTTTAGCGATCAAGGCGAGGGCATGGTAGGCGTGCGCCCGGAAGCGATCACCCTCAGCGACCGCGGCGAAGAGAGCCAGCGCTGCGTGATCCGCCACGTCGCGTATATGGGACCCCAATATGAGGTCACGGTGGAGTGGCACGGACAGGAGATTTTATTGCAGGTCAACGCTACGCGTCTGCAGCCGGACGTCGGCGAGCAGTATTATCTCGAAATCCATCCGTACGGCATGTTTGTGCTGGCGGATGCGGCATAAAGTGTTACCCATGTTTCCGGTTCATACCGTATCGCCATCTGGCAAAAAATGCCCGATGGCGGCTTACGTCTTATCGGGCCTGGGCCTGAACTTTTAACGCGGCAATATCCGCAGGCGTGGTGCGACAGCACCCGCCAATCAATCGTGCGCCAGCGGCCTGCCACTGTGGCAGATAATCCGCCAGTTGCGCACAAGACTCACCGTGATGATGCCAGGTTTTGCTCGCGGCATCGTACTGCTCGCCCGAATTCGGATACACCACCAGCGGCAGCGCCGTTAAGCCGTGTAAATGCAGCAACGCAGCGGTGGTGTTTTCCAGCGCAATGCAGTTAATGCCTAACGCCACCACCTGCGGATAATCCGCCAGCAACGCGACCACGTCACGCAGCGGCGTACCGTCGCTCAGGTGCTCGCTGTCACGCAGAGTAAATGAGAACCAGGCACGCGCACGCGGGTACGCGGTCAACAGCGCAGCCAGTGCGCTAATCTCGACAAAATTCGGCAGAGTTTCGCAGGCCAGCAGATCGGCCCCGGCATCCAGCAATGCTTCCACGCGCGGGCGATGAAACGCCTGGAACGCCTCGGCGCTGCGCTGGTAATCGCCACGGTATTCAGAGCCGTCCGCCAGATACGCGCCGTAAGGTCCGACAGATCCCGCCACCAACAGCGTGCCCGCTTGCGGGTTCTCTGCCAGATACGCTTCACGCGCTTTACGCGCCAGCTCCACGCTTTTGCCAATCAGCGCTTTCGACTGCGCTTCATCCAAACCACGCGCGGCAAAGCCCGCCGGTGTCGCCTGATAGCTGGCGGTGATCGCGCATTGCGCCCCCGCCCGGTAATAATCAAGATGCACTTCGCGGATAAGCTCCGGGTTTTCTGCCAGCACTTTGGCTGACCACAGGCTGTCGGCTAAGTTACACCCTCGCGCTTCCAGCTCCGTCGCCATCGCGCCATCCAGTAACAGGACATCCTGTTTCTCAAGGAGAGCGCGTAACGGATTATTCTGCGACATGTTCTGGCTCCTGTTTTGCGTTACGGGGTTGAGTAAGGAAATATGCACCATAGCACAACGCAACAAACGGTAACCCGCACCACAACGCAATTCTCTGCGCTGGATCGAATGCCAGCCCCACACAGGCCACCAGGCACAACACAAATCCTAATACCGGCACCAGCGGATACCACGGCGCACGATAATGTAATGCACCCAATGCCTTACCCTGTTGCAGATGACGGCGGCGAAAAACAAAGTGCGAGGCGCAGATGCTCAGCCACACCGCCACCACCGCAAATCCGGAGATTGCCGACAGCGCGACAAATACCGTGTCCGGGGCCACCACGCTGGAAAACAACGCCAGTACGCCGCCGAGCATACTGACCGACAGCGCCGTCAGCGGCACGCCGTTTTTCGTTACTCGCGCAAAACAGGCTGGCAGCGTACGTTCATTCGACAGCGACCAGAGCATGCGCCCGGAGGCATACAGTCCGGAGTTCGCCGCAGAAAGAATGGCAGTCAGGATCACGAAGTTAAAAATATCGGCGGCGTACGGAATCCCTACCTTCTCAAACACCAGCACAAACGGGCTTTTCTCCACGCCCGCCTGCTGCATCGGGATCAGCGCCGCCAGCACAAACACGGTGCCGATAAAGAAAATAATCAGTCGCGCGATGGTGGTACGAATCGCCACCGGGATCACCTTGCGCGGATTTTCCGTTTCACCGGCGGCAATACCGATAAGCTCGGTTCCCGAAAAAGCAAAGTTCACCGCCACCATAGTCATCAGGATCGGTAAGCCGCCATGCGGGAACCAACCTTCCGCCGTGATATTACTCAGCCCCGGCGCGGGCGAGCCATCCTGCATCGGGATAAAGCCAAAAATCGCCGCCCCGCCGAGGATAATAAAGGCGATGATAGTGACCACTTTCACCAGTGAGAACCAGAACTCCCCTTCGGCAAAAAAGCGCGTGGAGATAACGTTCAGGCCAAAAATAATCACACAGAACACCACGCACCAGACCCATACTGGCACCAACGGAAACCAGTACTGCATACAGAATCCGGCAGCGGTAAAACTCGAACCAAGCGCTACGGTCCAGGTCAGCCAGTAGAGCCAGGCCACGGTATACCCCGTCGCCGGGCCGAGATAGCGCGCGGCATAGACGTGAAACGCCCCGGTCTCCGGCATCGCGACCGACAGCTCGCCCAGACACTGCATAACCAGCCAGACCACCAGCGCGCCAATCAGATAGGCCAGCAGCGTTCCCGCGGCCCCGGTAGTGGAGATGATGTAGCCGGTATTGAAGAATAACCCTGTGCCAATCACGCCGCCTAAGGAGAGCATAATCAGGTGACGCGTTTTCATCGTGCGCTTCAGTGGCGCATTTTGTTGTGTTGTTTGCATATAACCTTCCAAACGTATGGACATCTAAACATCCAAAGAAGGTGTGTTATACCGCGTTTGTTAACACAATGCAAAATCAACCCTGCACCAGACGCAGATGACCGCGCCGGGCGCTTAATACCGGGTGGGGGTTAATTATCAAATATAAAAAGGGCCGCCAGCTCATAACGCCTCCGTTGCCAGGCTTTACATAAACTCTGGCAACGTCATCGCCGGCTGGCGTTCACCCGGAAGTGGGAACCGTATCTCCCCACTCATACAACCGAACGATTGTTTATGAGCCACTGGTCGGGATCGGCATCTGCGATTTACGGCTCATCAGGAAAAATACCGCCAGCCCTGCCAGTAAAATGCCCGGCGCAGAAGCCGCCATCACGCCTACCGTTCCAGTGCCGAGCGCTAACATTTTTCCTGCCAGCAGCGGGCCGCTCATCGCCCCCAGACGCCCAACGGCGACGGCGGTACCCACGCCTGTCGCGCGGATCTGCGTACTGTAAAACAGCGGAGCCAACGCATACAGCACGCTTTGTCCTCCAGTAGCAAACATCCCCGCCACAAATCCGGCCATCAGCATACCGCTCAATGACGACACCGTCCCCAGCGCCAGCAGCGAAGCCAACATCCCGGTGTAGATCAGAAGCGACATGACCACCGGGCGCAGTTTGTCCATTAACGCCCCGAGAATTAACGTGCCGCTGGCCGCACCGATTTGCAGAGCAAACATCACGCCAGCCGCCTGCGAGGGCTGAAAGCCCTGCTCCACCAGCAGCATCGGTAGCCAGTTGATCAGCATATACACCACCAGCAGGGTGAAGAAATAGCACAGCCACAGCAGCAGCGTGGCTGTCGCGGTAGCAGGTGCGAACAGGGCGCGCAACGGCGCGGCGGCCACCTGCGTTTGCTGGGCATAAACCTGTGATTCTGGCAGCCAGCGCATCAACAACGGCACCAGCAGCAGCGGGATCACTCCGCCAACCCAGAACACCGTTTGCCAGGCGGCGGCCAGACCGCTAAACCCGAGCGCCGCCGCTAACGCCGCGCCAATCGGCACGCCGCAGTACATCAGGCTCACCGCCGTACCGCGAAAACGCGGGCCCGCCGCTTCGGAGGTCAGCGCGATCAGATTCGGCAACGCCGCGCCCAACCCGACGCCGGTCATCAGACGGGCAAACACCAGCGACGAGAAATCCCAGGAAATCGCCGTCGCCAGCGAGAACAGGCCGAACAGCGCCACGGAAGCAATAAGAATGCGCTTGCGCCCATAGCGATCGGCCAGCATGCCGCCCACCAGCGCGCCGGGCAGCAGCCCGAGAATGCCCGCACTGAAGATCCAGCCCATCTGCATTTTATCCAGCGAAAATGCCTGGGCGATACCGACGGCAGCGATCCCGGCGGCCTGTAGATCCAGCCCTTCCATCAGGGCAACTAAAAAGCAAAGCCCGACGGTTAACGTCAGGCGGTAAGATGTGGGGGTACGGGTAGTCATAAGATGTACCTCTGAGGTCACGATGCAGGTGAGTCGCGGCTGATACGTTGCCAGCCGCGTAATCATTTTTATTTGCTATTGCGCAGATCCAGCGCCACGTCGACGATCATATCTTCCTGGCCGCCCACCATTCGGCGTTTGCCCAGTTCAACCAGAATATCGACCGCGCTCAGGCCATAACGCGCCGCCGCCACTTCGCAGTGACGCAAGAAGCTGGAGTACACCCCGGCATAGCCCAGTGCCAGCGTTTCGCGATCCACCCGCACCGGACGGTCCTGCAATGGACGCACCAGATCGTCGGCGGCGTCCATCAGCGCATACAGATCGGTGCCGTGCTGCCAACCGAGCTTATCCGCAGCGGCGATAAACACTTCCAGCGGCGCGTTGCCCGCGCCAGCGCCCATACCCGCCAGGCTGGCGTCGATACGGTCGCAGCCCTCTTCCACCGCGGCAATCGAGTTCGCCACGCCGAGACTCAGGTTGTGATGCGCATGCATTCCGGTTTCTGTCTCCGGCTTCAGCACCGCTTTCAGGGCGCGGAAGCGGGCGCGAATATCGCTCATATTCATCGCCCCGCCGGAATCGACCACGTAGATACAAGTCGCGCCGTAGTTTTCCATCAGCTTCGCCTGCTGCGCCAGATTCTCCGGCGTGGTCATATGGCTCATCATCAGAAAGCCGACGGTATCCATGCCAAGCTCACGCGCGTACTGAATATGCTGGGCCGACACGTCCGCTTCGGTGCAGTGGGTCGCCACGCGCACCACTCGCGCGCCGGCCTGATACGCGTTTTTCAGGTCATGAAGAGTGCCGATGCCCGGCAGCAACAGCGTGGCGATCTTTGCGTGTTTGACCACGTCTGCTGCCGCTTCAATCCACTCGAGATCGCTGTGCGCGCCAAAGCCGTAGTTAAAGCTGGAACCTTGTAAACCGTCGCCGTGGGCCACCTCAATGGAATCAACCCGCGCGTCGTCCAGCGCTTTGGCAATCTGGCGCACGTTTTCCAGCGAATACTGGTGACGAATCGCATGCATACCGTCGCGCAGGGTCACGTCAGAGATATAGAGTTTTTTACCGTTCATGCTGCTTCTCCTGGCTGACGGGTGAGTGACTGCGCCATCTGCTCAGCGGTCGCCAGCGCGCTGGAGGTCATAATGTCGAGGTTGCCCGCGTAGGCGGGTAAATAGTGCGCCGCACCTTCCACTTCCAGATACACCGCGGTTTTCAGCCCGGAAAACTGACCAATACCCGGCAGATTCACCGGTTTATCCTCCGGGATGATTTCAAACTGGACGCGCTGTTTCAGGCGATAGCCCGGCACATACGCCTGCACCGCCGCCGCCATGTCATTAATCGACGCTTCAACTTCAAGCTGAGAGGCCGCTTCGCTCAACACATACACCGTGTCGCGCATCATCAGCGGCGGCTCAGCCGGGTTAAGTACGATAATGGCTTTGCCTTTGGCCGCGCCCCCCACCACTTCAATCGCCTTCGAGGTGGTTTCGGTAAACTCGTCGATATTGGCGCGGGTGCCCGGTCCCGCAGATTTACTGGCGATCGAGGCGATAATTTCGGCGTAATGGACTTTTGCCACGCGAGAAACCGCCGCCACCATCGGGATGGTCGCCTGCCCGCCGCAGGTCACCATATTGACGTTCTGTTGGTCAACGTTAGCCTCCAGGTTCACCACCGGGACGCAGTACGGGCCGATCGCTGCGGGCGTCAGGTCGATCAGACGGATCCCCGGTTTTACGGCGCGCAGCGCGGCGTCATTTTTCACGTGCGCGCCCGCGCTGGTGGCATCAAACACGATGTCGATGTCAGCGAATTCAGGCATCGCAAGAAGCCCCGTCACCCCTTCATGGGTGGTGGCAACGCCCATACGCCGGGCGCGTGCCAGACCGTCGGATTGCGGATCAATCCCCACCATCACCGCCATCTCCAGACGTACGCCGTGACGCAGAATTTTAATCATCAAATCGGTGCCGATGTTGCCAGAGCCGATAATGGCGACTTTACGCTTACTCATGACTGACTTCCTTTTGTAACCGCCGCTGAAAAGGTGGCGGCAACTGAACCAATACCGTCGATATGGGCTTCGAAACGATCGCCCGCATTCACCGCCACCATCGGGCCTAACGCCCCGGTGAGAATAATGTCCCCGGCACGCAGCGGCTCGCCGAGGCTGGCCATTTTGCGCGCCAGCCACACGGCGGCGTTGATCGGATGTCCCAGACATTCGCTACCGCGCCCGCTGGAAACCTCTTCGTTATTGCGCGTCATTTTCATCGCGCAGTTTTTCAGATCTAATCCTGCCGGACGTTGTGCCGGGCCGCCGACCACATACACGCCACAGGAGGCGTTATCCGCCACGGTATCAACAAACTTGATCGACCAGTCGCGAATACGGCTGCCGACCACTTCCAGCGCGGGTAGCACCCACTCGATGGCGTTGTACAGCTCGTCAAAGGTGGTATCGGCATTGGGCAGATCGCGGTTCAGCACCAGCGCAATCTCCGCTTCAATACGCGGTTGTAGCACGCGGGCAAACGCAATGGTGTCGTTGTCGCCGTAGCACATGTCGGCGAACAGCGTGCCGAAGTCCGGCTGATCGACGCCCAGCTGCTGTTGCACTTTCGGGTGCGTCAGTCCCACTTTGCGCCCGACGACGCGACGCCCTCGCGCCACGTCATACTGCACATTGATACGCTGAATGGCGTAGGCCGCTTCGGCGTTATCCACGCCGATCAGTTCACGCAGCGGGGCGATAGCGTCCCCTTTTTCCTCAGCCTGACGTAAATCGGCGGCTAACTGCTCAAGATTAAGATTCGTCATGTCCGTTCCTTAAGGGCGTGCGAGGAAGTTCAGCACCAGCTGGTTAAAAGCATCCGCATGTTCCCACTGTGCCCAGTGCCCGCAGTCGCGGTAGATGTGCAGCTCAGACCCGGCAATCCCGGAGAGCAGGCGCAGGCCGGCGTCCATCGGCACGAAGCGGTCGTTGCGTCCCCAGACAATGAGGGTCTGGGCTTTGATTTCCCCCAGGCGTGGGCTGAAATCCGGAAACTGTTTCGGGTTGGCTTCAAGGCTGTGGACAAAGTTTTCCAGGTGATCGCGACGCGACAGCATGTTATTCAGACGCGCCTCAAACAGCGCCTCGGTCAGGTCGCTGGTGTCGAAGACAAAGATCTCCATCATCAGCTTCAGGTTCTCGATGGTCGGTTCGCGGTACAGCTGATTCAGGCGCTTGATGCCTTCGGTCGGCATCGGGGTAAACAGGCTCATGCCCCCCGTCCCGCCGCCCATCAGCACCAGCTTGCCCACACGCTCCGGCCAACTCAGGGTGAACGCCACGGCACTGTGGCCCCCCATCGAGTTGCCCAGCAGATGGATTTTCTGAATATCCAACTGATCGACGACGCTTTTCAGGATGCGAGCATTGAGATCGGATCGCGAACCGCGGTTAACGATGCCATCGCTTTTGCCCCAGCCAGGACAATCCAGCAGGATCACCCGGTATCCAGCCTCCACCAGCGGATCGATATTGCGGCTGAAGTTCGCCCAGCCCGTCGCACCCGGACCAGATCCATGCAACAGCACGACGGTCTCTTCGCCCTGCCCACAGTCATTGAAATGCACGCGCAGCGTTTCGCCTGCTTCCTGCACCTGCAGAAAACGACTGGTTGCGGCTTCGGTTTGCGGTTGGTAAGTCATGATGTTCTCCTGCATATTCAGTTCTGTTTCAGTTCTGTGTGGTGGCGCTCAGGGAGCCGAATCCAGCGATCCACTCTGGGATCGGGCGGTAATAACGGCCTTCGCTGCGCCAGTTGCCAAAGGCAGAAATAGCGGCGAAGGCAGCAACCCAGGTTTTAACTTCGTGCGTTGATTTGCCCGCCATCGCGGACAGTTCTTCGTTACTGACCGCGTCCAGCTCCTGCAAACGCCCCTGTTCAAGCAGCGTCATAAAGCGGTTATCCCAGACAGGGTTAAGCGGATGCAGCGTGTGTTGATCGGCCACAAACTTCTCGGCGGCGCTGATCACCCGCTGCTGGCGCAGCTCGCGCTCGTTTTCAGGCAGTTGTTTGCCGCTGCCGAGCAGGCGGTCGCGCATATGGGCATCAGCCTTCGCCAGCTCCGGGACCGGCGGCTGATGCGACAGGCCGCCAGAGCCTAAAAACAGCACACGCTGATTCAGCGAGCTGGCGAATCGGCCAATCGCTTCACCGAGCATGCGGGTACGCTGAAAGCCCGGCAGCGGCGTGGCGACGCCGTTAATAAACACCGGCAGCACCGGCACGTTATCCAGACCGCCGAGCAAAAACTCCAGCGGCTGCGCGAAGCCGTGATCGACCTGCATGTTGTAGGACACGGCGAGATCGATGCCGCTTTTCATTACCGCGTGGGCGCAGGCTTCAGCGAGATCTGTCGGCACCGGCAGTTCCCCCGCCGCGCTACCGAAATCGCCGATCGCCGTAGCGCCTACGCCTAAACAGAACGGCGGCATCACGTCGTAGAAAAATCCGTTGTAGTGATCGGGGGCAAACAGCACCACCAGTTCAGGGTCGAACGCCGCAATACGTGCCCGGGCGCTGGCGATCACACCGTTAACCTCGTCGAGCACGGCCTGCGCCGGGTCGACGTAACCCACCAGCGGCGAGTGGGAAAGACAGTGAAGATAAGCGTGCATATCAGGCCACCTTTTCAGCGGGAATGTGGGCATTAACGCGGGTGAGCGTCATCACCGACGCCAGTTTATTCAGGGTACTGCCCAGGGTTTGCGGAATGGCGATGGCGGCTACAAAGCGGTCCGGGCGTATCACCACCAGCGCGGCGTTGTGCTGGGCAAACCACGCGCGCAGGCGGTTTTGCGTATCGCCAATGCGGGTAACGCCGTCGTGGTTATCCTGATCGGTTTGTATCTGTGTATCCGGCACCACCTGGATAAACTGTGTCCCCAGCGCCTGCCACTGTTGGATCTGCGCCTCGCTCATGCCCCACAGCGGGTTACAGCCCCAACCGATCACCGCGAAATTCGGTCCGATGACGTTGTCGAGCAGCGTCACTTCACCAGATTCCAGCGTTACCTTCGGCTGGATAAACATCTTGCCAACGGGAGAGGTTTTCGCGTCGCCTTCACGCACCAGCGCCCCGGCGTGGTACTGCGGCATCGGCTTAAAGCGCATTTCAAGGAAGTAGCGTTTGACCGGCGGAATGTAGTTCAGCAGCCAGGAAACCCCGTCGCGCACCGCGCCGTGCCAGCGTTTCGGCGGCGCAAGTACGTTGCCTGCGGTCACCGAGAGATCGATCATCGCTTTGGCGTGGTCGCGGCGCTCCTGCTGGTAGGTATCCAACAGCGCATCACCGGCTTTGCCCTCAATCACCAGCGCCAGTTTCCACGCCAGATTGAAAGCATCGCGCATGCCACTGTTGTACCCCTGCCCCTGCCAGACCGGCATAATGTGCGCCGCATCGCCCGCCAGCAGCACGCGGTCAATGCGAAAACGTTCGGCCAGACGTGCGTTATGGGTATATACGCGCTGGCGGATCAGCTCGACGTTGTCCGGGTTCGGCAGCACTTTGCTCAAAAGCTGGCGCATATTCTGCGGTTCGTTGAGCTGCGCTTCGGTTTCCCCTGGCATTACCATAAATTCAAAGCGGCGCACCGCGTGCGGCAGCGCGGCGGAGACATACGGGCGCACCGGATCGCAGCACAGATACACATGCGGCGTGCTGAGCGGATCGTTAGCGATATCCACCACAATCCACTGATTCGGCGCGGTTTTGCCTTCAAATGGCACATTCAGCGAACGTCTGACGTTGCTGGCCCCACCGTCGCAGGCCACCAGCCACTGAGCTTTCACCGTTTCACGCTGGCCATCCGGCGCTTTCAGGTTCAACGTCACTTCACCATTTTGCTGGCTGAAGGCTTCCAGTTCTCGGGAGAACAGGCAGCGCACGTTGGGAAAACGCGACAGCCCTTCCAGCATCACCGCGTCTACCTGCGGCTGAATAAACGCGTTGCGGCGCGACCAGCCAAATTCGTCGGTCATCGGCTGGATATCAGCAAAACAGCGCCCTTTCGGGGTGAGAAAGCGCATCGCATGCCACGGCGTGGTGTGCGGCAGAACATTTTCGACCAGACCGACGGACTGCATGGTGCGCAGCGCTTCATCGTCAATGCCGATGGCGCGAGGATAGTCGATAAGGGTATCGAGCTTCTCCACCACCAACACCTCAATGCCCATCTGGCCAAGATAGTTCGCCATCATCAGCCCTACCGGACCGGCTCCGGCAATCGCTACCTGCACGGTGTGCTGCACAGCGGGTTGGATATCTGGATTTATTGTTGTCATTTCAGAACCTCACTACTCGGACAATATGCAATTGCAGACCCTGGTGAGGCGCAATTGTTTTTGTTAAAATAATGTGAATAATTTTTTATTGTGCGGTCAGTATAGAAGTGAGTTTTTGCGCTACAATCAAAACATGCCTGGATGTGCACTAAGTGCACAACGTTGTTTTAACTGTAGATTTGTCAATAAATATGAAAAGTGACGACGGTACCGAATACAAAACCGTGCGCGGGTTAACGCGCGGACTAATGTTATTAAATATGTTAAATCGTCTCGACGGCGGGGCCAGCGTTGGCCTGCTGGCAGAGCTGAGCGGCCTGCACCGCACCACGGTCAGGCGACTACTGGAAACCCTGCAGGATGAGGGTTACGTCCGGCGCAGTCTGTCCGATGACAGCTTTCGCTTAACCATTAAGGTCCGTCAGCTCAGTGAGGGATTTCGTGACGAGCAGTGGATTTCTGCGCTCGCCGCCCCGCTGTTGGGAGATTTGCTGCGCGAGGTCATCTGGCCGACCGACGTTTCCACGCTGGATGTGGACGCGATGGTGGTGCGTGAAACCACCCATCGCTTCAGCCGCCTGTCGTTTCATCGGGCGATGGTCGGGCGTCGTTTGCCGCTGCTGAAAACCGCATCCGGCCTGACCTGGCTGGCATTTAGCCCGGAGAATGAACGTCAGGAACTGATTGAAATGCTGGCTTCACGACCAGGAGATGAGTTCCAGTTGGCGCGCGAACCGCTGAAGCTCGACGCCATTTTGAGCCGTGCGCGAAAAGACGGTTTTGGCCAGAACTTTCGCGGTTGGGATCAGGAGGAGAAAATCGCCTCCATCGCCGTCCCCATTCGCAGTGAACAGCGGGTGATCGGCTGCCTGAATCTGGTGTATATGGCCAGCGCCATGACCATCGAACAGGCCGCGGAAAAACATCTTCCGGCCTTACAAAAGGTGGCGAAACAGATAGAGGACGGCGTTGAGTCGCAGGAGATTTTGGTTGCCGGGAGGTGAGATGGATCACAGTTAAGCGGATCATCGGATTAATAGCTGAGATAACTCACTCACCGACCGATATAACACAGTGGCGTCTTGCCCTAAATATATCTTCATCACATAGTGTGCATTCGTTTTCTGCCAGGAGGCTGCATGTTAAAGGTCATTGCCGAAGATTTCATCAAACCTGAGTATATTGAAACCGTTCTCCCTTGGTACCGTGAGCTAATATCGGCGACGAAGAAAGAACCACAATGCATTGCTTATGACCTCTATATTGATGAAAAAGATCCGGGGCATTTTATTTTTATTGAAGAATGGCCAAACCACGCGGCTCTCGATGAACATTGTGCCAGTGAGCATTTCCGGCGACTTGTGCCGTTAATCGATCAATACACGCGCCAGGAAGCACGTTACATACTGATGGATGACGTGGTAATTCCAGGTGCCTCATCAAAATAAAAAAACAGAATGGAATTTGCTATTTGGCTCAAATGGATATTCCCTTCTGACAAAAATACGCATAAAAAAACCGAAACCCCGCTTCTGAAAAGAGCTGGATTTCGGTTTTCATTCACTCTGAAGGGCTTCAGACCTTAAGCAGTTTCACCGTCTCGTCGATATCGATTTCATCTTCCGAGAAGATCAGCGTCGTGCCCTGGAAGGTGGTGATGGCCAGCTTTTTCAGCGTGCGCATTTCACCAGGCTTCACGTCTGATTTCGGTCGGATGCTGTTCATCAGCACACCAACGGACAGCACCGCATTTTCTTTGTCGATACGAGTCTCAGCAGGGACTTCTTCGCTGTAGACCAGGTAAGACTTGATCGCCGTGAGCTTCAGACGCTCGCCCGCGATATAGATGTATTTGCTGTCGGGTATGACTTTTACCGCGTAGGCAGATAAGCCTTTGTTGTTGGTGGTAGGCTCAAAGGTCACCGCCGCGTCTTTCTTGATCAGCTCAGGATTAGCAACCTTAATCACATGAAAATAGCGGTTGTCGCCGTTTTCATCTTTGATAAATCCAAAGCCTTTATCTTTAAACCACGTTGTGATTGTTCCGTTCATTGCTGTTTCCGCCTGATTAAACCTATTACTTGTAGAGTATACCTACTCAATTTGCGCGCAGTGTAAAACACAGGCTATGTCTTTGGCTACTCGTTACCCCAACGATTGAGGAACTCCGCGATATCATCGATACGCTGTGCGTCGACTCCAGCCTCGGTTGCCATCTCCTGCTGCGCTTCTTCGCTGATCTCTTCATTGTTCATCAAACGAGTGATCAACTGCTGGAAGTAGAGTGCCAGTGCGTCGCGTTCTGTATCGCTCACCGGCTTTGCAGCTTCAGTCGCGTATTCGTCGGCGATATCATAAAATTTTAGCGGAATGTCGTTGTTCATCGGGTGCTCCGGGGTAAATGCGTGTGCCAGCAGTTGCCTGCCGCGTCTGGTGTGAATGATAGCATTCTTATTTCATGGTTCGCGATCTGTTTTATTGGCTGCAATACGTTGCATATATCAACACTATTTTCTGGAGCCGCTTCGAATTTAATAAATCTACTCTTATTTAAATGACGTTTTTTTTCAGTACGAGATAATGGCTGCGAATTAAATAAAGAGTCGCAAAGGAAATATTCAATTACTTTAATTCTAATTACATTATCGAACTCTGCCATCTGCTATTGGCCCAATCTCATCGCTAGTCGCCCATTTGCCCACATTCATCTTCTGGGCAACACTCTACGATGACACCACTGACCCAACATGTGGAGCAAACACCATGAACATCACGCAAATCCGTAACGCCACACAGCGCATCACCTTTGGCGGCGATTAGCCACGTTTTTGCGCCAGCCAGATGGTATGCCCGGCGCAGTGCGGATCTTCCATCACCATCTCTACCACCACAAAACCCTGCGCTGACAGCAATGCACGGTATTCATCCGGCGCGAGGCTGGCGTGAAACAGCGGTTCGCCCTCAAATTGCCCCATCGCGATACCGTTTTCCGTCCCGCTGGTAAACATCAGCGCGCTGCCGGGACGGCTGAGTCGGTCAAAAATCGGGAACATCTTTTGCTGATCCTGCTGAGTTAAATGGAAAAAGCTGTCCCAGGCGATCAGACCATCGAAAGTCTCGTTAAGTCCCAGCTCGCGCATATCCTGCTCCAGCCAGCGCTGTGCGGGAAAAGAGTGCCGGGCCCGCGCCAGCATCGCCGCAGAACCATCAATTCCCGTAAGCTGAAAGCCTTGCTGAATAAAATAACCAGCAATCGGCTGACCGTTGCCGCAGCCAATATCCACAATGCTGCCCTGCCCGCCCATCACGGTGATGAACTTATCCAGCCAGCTTTTCTCGAACAGTGCGCGTGAACGCTGGCTGGCAAAGGCCTCCGCATGACGTTGGTAGATGGACAGAATGTTGTTTGCCGCAGAGTCGCTCACGATGTCCTCACTTTTTTATGCTGTTAAGCATCACGACGATAAATCCTCCAGCACACGATCCGCAACCCTGGAATGCGCCTCGCAGAACCAATGCGCAAATACCCCAAAACCGTCCCGCTGTGGCATCATAGCGCGCAGATAACGTCATGACAGGGGTGATAAACGTGAAACCGGTAACGCTATACGATGTGGCAGACCATGCAGGAGTCTCTTACCAGACCGTCTCGCGCGTCGTGAATCAGGCCAGCCACGTTTCCGCAAAAACCCGACAGAAAGTTGAGGCCGCGATGGCGGAGCTCAATTACATCCCCAACCGCGTCGCACAGCAGCTGGCGGGCAAACAGACGCCGCTGATTGGCGTCGTGACGGCGAACCTTGCCCTGCACGCCCCCTCGCAAATCGTTGCCGCCATAAAATCCCGCGCCGACCAGTCCGGGGCCAGCGTGGTGATCGCCATGGTCGAACGTAGCGGCGTTGAGGCATGTAAAGCCGCAGTCCACAACCTGCTTTCTCAACGCGTAACCGGGCTTATCATCAACTACCCGCTGGATGAAGAAGACGCCATTGCCGTGGCTACCGCCTGCGGTACGGTGCCGGTACTGTTTCTTGATGTCTCTGATCAGACGCCAATTAACAGCGTGATTTTCTCCCATGACGACGGCGCACGTCTCGGCGTTGAACATCTGGTGCAGCATGGGCATCAGCGTATCGCCCTGCTGAGTGGGCCACACACTTCGGTTTCGGCAAGACTTCGCCATGCGGGGTGGCATAAATATCTGGCGCACTACCAGCTGCAACCCACCGCGGAGCTGGAAGGCGACTGGAGCGCGATGTCAGGTTTTCAGCAAACGCTGCATATGCTTAATGGTGGTAATCTCCCCACTGCCATGCTGGTCGCTAACGATCAAATGGCGCTGGGCGCGATGCGGGCAATCAGCGAGTTCGGTCTGCGGGTGGCGGTTGATATCTCGGTGATCGGCTACGATGACACCGAAGACAGCGCCTGCTACATCCCACCACTGACCACCATCAGGCAGGATTTTCCGTTACTGGGTGAAACCAGCGTCGACAGACTGCTGCAACTTCCCCGTGGGACCTCAAGCGTGGGCAACCAACTGCTGCCCGTAACCCTGGTTAAGCGCAATACGGTTCTGCCTCCTGATACGCAAACCCTCTCACCCCAGGTACTGGCCGACTCACTGATCCAGCTAGCGCGGCAAGTTTCGCAGCTCACACCTAAATTGTGAACGCATAACAATTGTGTGAGTCAGTTCACTCATTGAGCGCCCCATCCTTTACAGTTGGGATCGCTTATTCGTATTTTGATTGAAATTGTGAGCGAATAACAAATTCAAACAGGATACCGTTATGAACCTGAACACAGATTCACTCTCCGCTGTACTGGCCCGCCGTGACTGGGAAAATCCCGGCGTCACGCAGCTCAACCGCCTGGAGGCGCACCCGCCGTTTTGTAGCTGGCGCTCAGCAGATGATGCGCGCACCAATCAGCGATCAACTCAGTTACGCTCGCTAAATGGCAAGTGGCAGTTCGCCTGGTTTTCCGCGCCTGAGGCCGTGCCGGAAAGCTGGCTGACGAGCGATCTGCCACAGGCTGATACTGTCAACGTCCCCTCTAACTGGCAGATGGATGGTTACGACGCGCCAATTTATACCAACGTCACCTACCCGATCCCGGTTAACCCCCCGTACGTTCCAGCGCAGAATCCGACAGGATGTTACTCGCTCACATTCAGTATCGAAGACGCGTGGTTAGATGAAGGTCAGACGCGCATTATTTTTGACGGGGTGAATTCCGCGTTTCATTTGTGGTGCAATGGTCGCTGGGTTGGCTACGGTCAGGACAGCCGCCTGCCGTCTGAATTCGATCTTAGCGATTATCTGCTGCCAGGAGAAAACCGCCTGGCAGTGATGGTGCTGCGCTGGAGCGACGGCAGTTATCTGGAAGACCAGGACATGTGGCGCATGAGCGGGATCTTTCGCGATGTATCTTTGCTGCATAAGCCCACTACGCAAATCCGCGACCTGCGCATTAACACCCGTTTTAACGACGATTTCAGCCGCGCCACGCTGGAAACAGAAGTCAGAGTGGCGGACAACGAGAGCGAAGATTTACGCGTCACCCTGCAATTGTGGGACGGTGAAACGCTCACTCACGAAACGACTTCCCCGCTCGGCAGCGAAATTATTGATGAACGCGGCGCTTATCATGATCGGGTTACCCTGCGTCTGAACGTCGAAAACCCGGCGCTGTGGAGTGCCGAAACGCCTAATCTGTACCGCGCTGTGGTCCAGTTACGTACCGCTGACGGAGTGCTGATTGAAGCGGAAGCCTGTGATGTCGGCTTTCGTCAGGTTCGTATTGAAAACGGCCTGCTGTTACTCAACGGTAAGCCGCTGTTGATTCGCGGCACCAACCGTCATGAGCACCATCCGGTCAACGGTCAGGTGATGGACGAGGCGACGATGGTGCAGGATATTCTGCTGATGAAGCAGAATAACTTTAACGCCGTGCGCTGCTCCCATTACCCGAACCATCCATTGTGGTACACCCTGTGCGATCGCTACGGCCTGTATGTGGTCGACGAAGCCAACATTGAAACCCACGGCATGGTGCCGATGAATCGCCTCACCGACGATCCCACATGGCTGCCAGCCATGAGCCAGCGCGTCACGCGCATGGTGCAACGCGATCGCAACCACCCGAGCATCATCATCTGGTCACTGGGCAATGAATCCGGGCATGGCGCCAACCATGACGCGCTCTACCGCTGGATAAAATCAGAAGATCTGTCCCGCCCGGTACAGTATGAAGGCGGCGGCGCAAATACCACAGCGACCGACATTATTTGCCCAATGTACGCCCGCGTCGATCAGGATCAACCCTTCCCCGCGGTACCCAAATGGTCGATTAAAAAGTGGCTGTCGATGCCCGGCGAGCAGCGTCCGCTGATCCTCTGCGAATACGCCCACGCCATGGGCAACAGTTTTGGCGGCTTCGCCAAATACTGGCAAGCGTTCCGTCAATTTCCGCGCCTACAGGGCGGGTTTGTCTGGGACTGGGTAGATCAGTCGCTGATTAAATATGATGAGAACGGCAAGGCATGGTCTGCCTACGGTGGTGATTTTGGCGACACGCCTAACGATCGTCAGTTTTGCATGAACGGCCTGGTGTTCGCCGATCGCACCCCGCATCCGACATTATACGAGGCCAAACATGTGCAGCAGTTTTTCCAGTTTACGCTGCTGCCGGGACCCAAACGCCAGATTGAAGTAACCAGCGAATATCTGTTCCGCCACAGCGATAACGAAGTTCTGCACTGGTCGATTGCCCAGGATGGCAACCCGCTGGCCGCCGGAGAAATCGTGCTGGATATCGCCCCACAGAGTCGCCAGGTGATTACCCTGCCAGATGTCCCGCTACCGGAAACCGCCGGACAGTTATGGCTAACGGTACGCGTAGAGCAACCTCAGACCACCGCATGGTCAGATGCCGGGCACATTAGCGCCTGGCAGCAATGGAAGCTGGAAGAGAAACTCAGCCTGGCGCCACGGCCAACTGCCCGTACCGCACCACAGCTGAACGTGAGCGAAAACACCTTTACTGTTGAGATCAACGACAAGCGCTGGCAATTCGACCGTCAGTCTGGCCTGCTGACACAGTACTGGATTGGCGACGCAGCCCAGCTGTTAACCCCGCTTACTGACCAGTTCACCCGCGCGCCGCTGGACAACGACATCGGCGTGAGCGAGTCAACCCGCATCGACCCTAACGCCTGGGTCGAACGCTGGAAAGCCGCCGGTCATTATCTGGTCGAAGCAACGTTACTGCACTGTGCTGCCGACACGCTGAGCAATGCGGTACTGATCGCCACCGAACATGCGTGGCAGTATCAGGGCGAAACGCTGTTCGTCAGCCGAAAAAGCTATCGCATTAACGGCAATGGTGAAATGCAGATAACGGTGGATGTCGACGTCGCCAGCGGCACGCCACATCCGGCCCGCATCGGCCTGAGCTGCCAACTGGCGCAGATCGCTGAGCGCGTGAACTGGTTAGGTCTCGGCCCACATGAGAACTACCCGGATCGCCTGAGCGCCGCCTGTTTTGATCGTTGGGATTTGTCGCTTGATGAGATGTACACCCCGTATGTTTTCCCTGGCGAAAACGGTCTGCGCTGCAACACGCGTGAGCTACGCTACGGCGCGCATCAATGGCGAGGGGACTTCCTGTTCAACATCAGCCGCTTTAGCCAGAAGCAACTGATGGAAACCAGCCACCGCCATCTGCTGCAACCGGAGGCAGGTACCTGGGTCAATATTGATGGCTTCCATATGGGCGTGGGCGGTGACGACTCCTGGAGTCCTTCCGTTTCACCAGAGTTCCTGCTGAGTGCCGGACGCTACCACTACCAGCTGGTCTGGGGTCAAAAATAATAATAATCGGGCAGGTTCCCCCCTGCCCGCATTCATCGTAAGGAAGTCCATTATGTATTATTTGAAAAACACTAACTTTTGGATGTTCGGCTTCTTCTTTTTCTTTTACTTTTTCATTATGGGTGCCTATTTCCCCTTCTTCCCTATCTGGTTACACGATATAAACCATATCAGTAAAGGTGACACCGGGATCATTTTCGCCTGTATTTCACTATTTTCATTATTATTCCAGCCTGTTTTCGGACTGCTTTCCGATAAGCTTGGCCTGCGTAAACACCTGCTGTGGGTAATTACCGGAATGCTGGTAATGTTTGCCCCATTCTTTATTTACGTCTTTGGCCCGTTATTACAGGCTAATATTTTACTGGGTTCGATTGTCGGCGGGATTTACCTTGGCTTTATCTACAATGCCGGCGCTCCGGCGATTGAAGCCTATATTGAAAAAGCCAGCCGCCGAAGCAATTTTGAATTTGGTCGCGCGCGCATGTTTGGCTGCGTGGGCTGGGCGCTGTGCGCCTCAATTGCCGGGATTATGTTCACCATCAATAACCAGTTTGTCTTCTGGTTAGGTTCCGGCTGTGCGGTCATTCTGGCATTGCTGCTGCTCTTTTCAAAAACAGATGTCCCCTCTTCTGCAAAAGTTGCGGATGCGGTAGGCGCCAACAACTCAGCATTCAGTCTGAAGCTAGCGCTGGAGTTATTTAAACAACCGAAACTCTGGTTCCTCTCCCTGTACGTGGTCGGCGTTTCCTGTACGTATGATGTGTTTGACCAGCAGTTCGCCAACTTCTTTACCTCGTTCTTTGCCACCGGCGAACAGGGTACCCGTGTGTTTGGCTACGTCACGACCATGGGGGAATTACTTAATGCCTCTATCATGTTCTTTGCGCCGCTGATTGTGAACCGCATTGGCGGAAAGAACGCCTTACTGCTGGCCGGTACGATAATGTCGGTGCGGATCATCGGCTCCTCCTTCGCCACCTCTGCGCTGGAGGTCGTCATTCTCAAAACGCTGCATATGTTTGAAATACCGTTCCTGATCGTCGGTTGCTTCAAATACATCACCAGTCAGTTTGAAGTGCGCTTCTCGGCCACAATTTACCTGGTGTGCTTCTGTTTCTTCAAACAGTTAGCAATGATTTTCATGTCAGTTCTGGCCGGAAAAATGTATGAGAGTATTGGTTTCCAGGGGGCGTATCTGGTGCTGGGGATAATTGCGCTAAGCTTCACGTTGATTTCCGTATTTACCCTAAGTGGACCGGGGCCGTTTTCTCTGCTGCGTCGTCGCGAAAGCGTCACGCTGTAAAAGCCTCTTTGCCGGATACACCACTCACGTGGTTTATCCGGCCTTCGATGTGCCATCCTCACACGATGAGTCCTGACCTGGTGGTTTAAGTTCCGAGGACAACACGCCGCTTTTTTATCGTTATGGTAAAACGGGGCGAGAAGCCAGGTCATAGCATGAGCAAAAAGACGGTTGCGGTAACAACGCTCTTTATCAGCGTATTACTTACAGGATGTGGCAGCATTGATGCGCGCACGGCAGGCGAGGATTCAGATACGTATTACGTGGGTATGCGCCATGATATTGATAAACTAAAAAACCTGGGCGCTTACGATTATAACTATTTCGATTTAGCGCTGTTATTTGTTGATGTGCCGTTATCGTTCGTGGCCGATACGGTTTATGCGCCGTTTGATTACTATCACGGGCCGTATAAGAAAGTTGATTAACACGTAGGCCCGGTAAGCATTGCGCCACCGGGCATCACACGACGTTACTCCTCGATCGCCTGACGGATTTGCTGCAACGATGCGGGATCGTCAATGGTCGTCAGATCGCCAGGATCGCGGCCTTCGCAGATCGCCTGAATCGTCCGTCTGAGCATTTTGCCGGAGCGTGTTTTCGGCAGCTGCGACACAAACCAGACGTGCGCCGGACGACCAAAATTACCAATTTGACTGTCCACCAGCGCCATAATCGCCTTCTCTTCCGAATGGGCAATGTCGCTGTCTTCCAGACTGTCGCTCTGTTTTGGAATAACGAACGCGACCGCCACCTGCCCTTTCAGCGCATCCTTCACGCCAACTACCGCCACCTCGGCGACGTTTGGATAGCTGGAAATACTCTCCTCTATCTCGCGCGTCCCCAGCCGGTGTCCGGCCACGTTGATCACGTCATCCGTACGGCCCAGAATGAAGTAATAGCCATCGGCATCGCGAATGCCCCAGTCAAAGGTGGCGTACACCTGGCGGGAAAACAGCGACCAGTAGGTATTCACAAACCGCGCGTCATCCCCCCAGATAGTCTGAATACAGCCCGGCGGCAGCGGCCCTTCAATCACCAGCATCCCCTTCTCGTTCGCCGCACAAGGTTCACCGGTCACCTCATTGAGCAACTGCACGTTATAGCCGTACATCGGCACGCCAGGACTGCCCAGCCGCGACGGTCGGTCGTCCAGCCCGCGGGCGATAGCCATAATCGGCCAGCCGGATTCAGTCTGCCAGTAGTTGTCGATAACCGGGACGCCCAGCGTTTCCGTTACCCAACTGGCGGTCGGTTCATCCAGCGGCTCACCCGCCAGATACAGCACCTCCAGCGAGGAGAGATCGTGATTGCGGATTTGCGCGGTTGGGAATTTTTTCAGCACGCGGATGGCGGTCGGGGCCGAGAACATCCGGCTGACCTGATACTTCTCAACAATTTTCCACCATACGCCGCAGTCCGGATACGTTGGCAGCCCTTCGTAAACCACCGTCGCCATCCCCGCCAGCAGCGGGGCATACACGATATAGGAATGCCCAACCACCCAGCCGATATCCGACGCGCAGAAGAACACGCCGCCCGCTTTGCCGCCGAAAATGGTGTCCATCGAGGTCGCCAGCGCGACCGCGTAACCACCAACGTCGCGCTGGACGCCTTTCGGTTTACCGGTTGTCCCGGAGGTGTAGAGAATGCAGGACGTTTCGTTCGACTCCAGCCACACAACCGGCACCCGTGCGCCGAGATGCTGTTGGCGTAGCGCGGCAAAGTCGAGGTCACGCCCCTCCACCCGCGCCATTTTCGCCAGACCGCGGTCGACCAGCACCACATGACGCGGCTGATGCTGAGCCTGATCGATCGCATCATCGAGTAGCTTTTTATAGGGCAGGATCTTGCCGCCGCGCGCCCCGGCATCCGCCGAAACGATAACCACCGGTCGGGCGTCATCGATGCGCGCCGCCACGCTGTGCGAAGCAAAACCACCGAACACCACCGAATGGATCGCCCCAATGCGCGCGCAGGCCAGCAGCGTAATGTGCGCTTCGGCGATCATCGGCATATAAACCAGTACCCGATCCCCGCGCTGTACGCCGAGCGACAACAGCATCGCTGCCACAATATTCACTTCGTCATACAACTGACGAAAGGTAAACGTGCGTTCTTCTTCGGTTTCTGATGACACCGCAATCAGCGCCAGCGCCTCGGGCTGTTTCTCCAGCCAGCGGTCGATGGCGTTATGGCACAGATTGGTCGTCCCGCCGCAAAACCAGCGGGCAAACGGCGGATTGCTGTGGTCCAGTACCTGCGTATACGGCTGCTGCCAGTCAATACGCTGGGCCTGCTCGGCCCAGAACGACTCCGGCTGCGTAATAGAACGTTGATAAAACTCGCTATAAGACATAATGCTCTCCTGTTGAACTTACGCCTGATGAGTCGGGTTTCAGATAACAAACAAATCCATATACTCATTGACCGGCATCTGCTCCAGGCGAGTTCTGTCCAGGGAGACATCCAGAATGCGCTGCTGCTGACGGGTCGGGAACTGACGCGCCAGGTTGATTTTGAACTTCTCGACCAGCTTCGGCATCCCGTCGTTACGACGGCGCGCATGGCCGATTGGGTACTCCACCACCACTTCTTCAAAACGTGAGCCGTCGGTGAATTCCAGGGTGATGGCATTCGCGATGGCGCGTTTTTCAGGATCGTGGTAATCGGCTGTAAAGGCCGGGTCTTCAAAGCAGTTGATCTTCTCGCGCAGGGCATCAATGCGTTTGTCCTGCGCCACGCCGTCTTCATAATCTGCCGCGGTTAAACGCCCGAACAGCAGCGGAATAGCGACCATATACTGGATGCAATGATCGCGATCCGCCGGGTTATTCAGCGGGCCTTTTTTATCGATGATACGGATACAGGCTTCGTGCGTACGAATGGTCACTTTTTCGATATCCGCCGCCGTTTTCCCTGCAGCCTGTAGCTGCTCGTACAGCGTCATCGCTGCCTCTACCGCAGTCTGCGAGTGGAACTCGGCCGGGAAGGAGATTTTAAACAGCACGTTTTCCATCACATAAGAGCCGTACGGGCGCTGGAAGCGGAACGATTCGCCTTTGAAAGAGACGTCATAAAAGCCCCAGGTTTTCGCCGTCAGCGCAGACGGATACCCCATCTCACCGGTTTTCGCCATCAGTGCCAGACGTACCGCGCGCGAAGTTGCATCGCCAGCTGACCAGGATTTACGCGTGCCGGTATTTGGCGCATGGCGATAGGTACGCAGCGACTGCCCGTCAACCCACGCCAGCGACACGGCGTTGAGGATTTCATCCCGGTTCAGGCCAAGCATCTCGGCGACCACCGCCGTGGAGGCCACTTTGACCAGCAGGACGTGATCGAGACCGACGCGGTTAAAAGAGTTTTCCAGCGCAATGCAGCCCTGAATTTCATGGGCTTTAATCATTCCGGTGAGCACTTTTTTCATGGTTAACGGCGCTTTCCCCACCGCTACCGCATTGCGTGACAGCCAGTCAGCCGTGGCCAGAATGCCGCCGAGGTTATCGGAAGGATGACCCCATTCCGCGGCCAGCCAGGTGTCGTTAAAGTCCAGCCAGCGGATCATCGCGCCGATGTTAAACGCCGCCTGCACCGGATCGAGCTGGAACTGGGTGCCCGGAACGCGCACGCCGTTCGGCACCACAGTCCCTGGGACTACCGGCCCCAGCAGTTTTTTACAGGCCGGATATTCCAGCGCTTCCAGGCCGCAGCCTAAGGTATCAAGCAGGCAATAATGCGCGGTGTCATACGCTACCGTCGAAGTGATCTCGTAATTCATGACGTAATCAACAATATCAACGATTTCACGGTCAAATTCCGGGCGGACGTTCGAAATATGTGCAGACATAACAAGGGTTCCTGTTTTTATATTTAGAGGTTTTGCATTAGCAACGCTGATCTATCGCGACAAAGACACGATCTTCCGGGCCGGTGTAATTGGCGGAAGGACGGATAATTTTGTTGTCTTGGCGCTGTTCAATGATGTGCGCCGCCCAGCCGGTGACGCGGGCGATGACAAACAGCGGTGTGAACATTTCAGTCGGGACGCCCATCATGTTGTAGGAGACTGCCGAGAACCAGTCGAGGTTGGGGAACATCTTTTTCGTTTCCCACATCACGTCTTCCAGACGGTCGGCGATGTTATACATTTTCAGCGAACCGCCTTCCTGAGAAAGCTGTTTCGCCACGCGCTTTATCACCTGATGGCGCGGGTCGGCGATGGTGTAAACCGGATGACCAAAGCCAATCACCACTTCTTTGTTTTCAACGCGTTTACGGATATCCGCTTCCGCTTCGTCTGGCGTTTCGTAGCGCTGTTGGATCTCCAGCGATACTTCATTCGCCCCGCCGTGTTTCGGACCACGCAATGCGCCAATCGCGCCGATAATCGCGGAATACATATCGGATCCGGTCCCTGCAATCACGCGGCTGGTGAAGGTGGAGGCGTTGAATTCGTGTTCGGCGTACAGCACCAGCGAAATATGCATCGCTTTTTCCCAGCTTCGCGACGGCTTTTCGCCATGCAGCAGATGCAGGAAGTGTCCACCAATGGAATCATCGTCAGTTTCCGGCTGAATACGCTCGCCGTTATGGCTGTAGTGATACCAGTACAGGAGAATAGAACTGAGCGATGCCAGCAGCTTGTCGGCAATATCGCGTGCGCCGGAAACGGTATGCCCTTCTTTTTCCGGCAACGTACAACCCAGCGCGGAGACGCCGGTGCGCATCACGTCCATCGGGTGCGAGGCAGCAGGCAGCGCTTCCAGAACGGTACGCACGTTTGCGGGCAGCCCGCGCAGCGCTTTTAATTTGCTTTTATAGGCGGTGAGCTCATCACGGGTGGGCAATTTCCCGTGGATCAGCAGGTGCGCGACTTCTTCAAATTCGCACTGCTGCGCCAGGTCGAGAATATCGTAGCCGCGATAGTGCAGGTCGTTACCGCTTTTGCCTACGGTACACAGCGCGGTATTTCCGGCGGCGACGCCTGACAGCGCAACCGATTTTTTAGGCTTAATGACATGGGTACTATTTTGCAGGATCGTTGTGTCGCTCATGTTGTCCTCGTCATTTTTATAATATGTAGGGTACAAATTTATTGCCGGATGGCGGCTACGCCTTATCCGGCCTACGACGGTTACTTCTTGGTATACAACGCGTCGAGTTTCTCTTCGAACTGGTAGTAATTGATGCTTTCGTACAGCTCGTTGCGTGTCTGCATAATGTCGATAACGCTCTTTTGCGTTCCTTCCTGGCGCAGCACGTTGTAAACCTTTTCCGCAGCGCGGTTCATGGCGCGGAAGGCCGACAGTGGATACAGCGCCATCGCGACGTTCGCGCTGCGCAGTTCATCAGTGGTGAACAGTGGCGTAGCGCCAAATTCGGTAATGTTGGCGAGGATCGGCACCTGTACCGCATCGGCAAACTGACGGTACATGGCAAGCTCGGTAATGGCTTCCGGGAACAACATATCCGCGCCTGCTTCGACGTACGCCTGGGCACGTTCGATGGCGGCCTCTAACCCTTCCACCGCCAATGCATCGGTCCGCGCCATGATCACAAAGTTGGGATCGGTACGCGCATCGACGGCGGCGCGGATCCTGTCGACCATCTCTTCTTTCGAGACGATCGCCTTGTTCGGGCGATGGCCGCAGCGTTTGGCGCCGATCTGATCTTCAATATGCAGCGCGGCGGCACCAGCTTTGGAAATCGACTTCACGGTCCGCGCCACGTTGAAGGCTGACGATCCAAAACCGATATCCGCATCCACCAGCAATGGCAGCGGGCAAACATCAGTGATACGGCGAATATCGGTTAGCACATCATCAAGGGTAGAAATACCAAGATCCGGCAGACCCAGAGACCCAGCCGCGACGCCGCCGCCGGAGAGATAAATCGCCTGATATCCGGCGCGTTGGGCCAGCAGAGCGTGGTTGGCGTTGATGGTGCCAACGATTTGTAATGGGTTTTCTTTGCTGAGCGCGGCGCGAAACGCCTGCCCTGGGGAGTGTAGAGACATATCCCGTCCTTTGTTATCAACTTGTTATCGTTCGTTGATTTATTTAAAGCAAGGGGTATGCCAAAGACCTTAATTTTTAATTAATTTATATATTTATCTTTAAAAACAATATATTAAATTAAATCCTTGTATCTTTGTTGCACAAAAGCGTGTCAGCTATCGTTTCATGAAACGTTCCTTCACGTTTCATTGCAACATTAATGAAACACAACTAAACCCTAATACTCGGTGCCTTACTTTTTAGGATGGTTATGGCTGATACGCATCTTCCGCCGCGGGTGAACGACGACAAACCGGTTATCTGGACCGTTTCGGTCACGCGCCTGTTCGAACTGTTTCGCGACATCAGCCTGGAGTTCGACCACCTGGCAACCATCACCCCTATTCAGCTTGGTTTTGAAAAAGCGGTGACGTATATCCGCAAGAAGTTAGCCACCGAGCGTTGTGATGCCATCATTGCCGCGGGTTCCAACGGGGCGTATCTGAAAAGCCGTTTATCGATTCCGGTGATCCTGATTAAACCCAGCGGGTTTGACGTGCTACAGGCGCTGGCCAAAGCGGGAAAGCTCACCTCGTCGATTGGTGTCATTACCTATCAGGAAACCCTCCCCGCGCTGCTCGCTTTTCAAAAAACCTTCAATTTGCAGCTTGAACAGCGCAGCTATATCACGGAAGAAGATGCCCGTGGTCAAATCAACGAGCTGAAGGCCAGCGGCACGCAGGCGGTCGTGGGCGCGGGGTTGATTACCGACCTGGCAGAAGAAGCAGGCATGACCGGCATCTTTATCTATTCGGCCGCCACCGTGCGCCAGGCCTTTGTCGATGCGCTCGATATGACTCGTCTGACGCTGCGCAGAAACGGTCCGTACGTTTCCGGCGATACGCTGCGCACCCGCTATGCATTGGGGGATATGCGCGGTCACTCGGCACAGATGGAACAGGTGCGGCACACCATTATGCTTTATGCCCGTTCACGTGCGCCGGTGCTGATTCAGGGCGAAACCGGCACGGGCAAAGAGCTGGCGGCGCAGGCAATTCATCGTGAGTTTTTCACCCGTCAGGAGAATCGGCGCGGTAAACCTTCGCCGCCGTTTGTTGCCGTCAACTGCGGGGCAATCACCGAATCATTACTGGAAGCGGAGCTGTTCGGCTATGAGGATGGCGCCTTTACCGGCTCCCGTCGGGGAGGACGCGCGGGCCTGTTTGAAATCGCCCACGGCGGAACGCTGTTTCTTGATGAGATAGGCGAAATGCCGCTGCCGTTACAAACCCGACTGCTGCGCGTGCTGGAAGAAAAAGAGGTCACCCGGGTAGGTGGACATCAGCCGATTCCGGTCGATGTACGAGTGATTAGCGCCACCCACTGTCATCTGGAGCAGGAGATAAAACAGGGAGAATTTCGCACCGATCTGTTTTATCGCCTGAGTATTTTGCGCCTCACGCTACCGCCGCTACGCGAGCGATTGCCCGATATCCTGCCGCTGGCGGAAGGCTTTTTAAAACAGTCGCTGGCGGAACTGGAGGTGCCGTTTTCTGAACCTGTGCGCAAAGGGCTGGGTCTGAGTCAACCGACGTTACTGAATTATGGCTGGCCTGGGAATATCCGTGAACTGCGTAATATGATGGAGCGCCTGGCGCTGTTTTTAAGCGTCGAGCCGCAGCCGGAGCTGAACGTACAATTCCTGCAGCAGCTGTTACCGGAACTGGCCGTTGCTGCTGACGCGCCGCAGGTATCCTCATCGCTGACGCCGCAGCAGGTTCTGGCGCAATTCAATGGCGATAAAACCGCGGCTGCACGATATCTCGGGGTAAGCCGAACCACCTTCTGGCGCAGATTAAAAGAAAACCCGCCGATACAATGACCGGCGGGTATCGTGATTTTTACAGTAGCGTATTATTTTTTCTTGTAGATATTGGCTGTGCCATGGATTTTATTATCCGTTTGACCGGAGGTTAATACCACCACATCGGCCCCTTTCTCTTCTGCTTTCTTCAGCAGCTCTTCTTTAGCGTCTGAGACAGAAACTTCATTACTCGTTGAGATATCACCGATTTTTGTGTACTGCGACTCAACCTTTTCAAATTCAAGTTTTGTCATAAATTCCGCGGCATATGCGTTGGTCACGACAAAAGCTAATGCACCAATAAGTACTTTAATTCCAGTTTTCATAGACCAGCTCCAGGTTTTGTTATTACGCCATCATCGATCCCTGAACATTACATAACGCGATTCAAGGATGATTAATAACTAGTCCAGCCTGGATAAAAAATCCACATTCAGCAGGAATATATAGAGATTTTGCGGCGCAGAAAAAACCGGTCACCGGGTAGCAGCGCGTCAACCTGTTCAAAGTTTCAATAGCCAGTGTGAGTTGATCCTCAGAACAGGCAGCGCACTGAAATTATAGTGTTAACTTTATGAGAATCTGAGGAATTGTTGTCTATGGAACCTCTGCACGCCGTCGTACTCACCGTCAGCCTGTTTGTTTTAACTTTTTTTAACCCCGGCGCGAACCTGTTTGTGGTGGTGCAAACCAGTCTGGCGTCAGGGCGACGCGCGGGCGTGATAACCGGTCTGGGCGTCGCCTTAGGCGATGCGTTCTACTCCGGCCTCGGGCTCTTTGGCATGGCGACGCTTATCACTCAGTGTGAGGAGATTTTTTCGTTGATTAAGATTGTCGGCGGCGCCTATCTGCTGTGGTTCGCCTGGAACAGCATCCGGCATCAGGCGACACCGCAAATGCCAACGCTACAGCAGCCGCTTTCCGCCCCCTGGTATGTGTTTTTCCGCCGTGGGTTATTAACGGATTTATCTAATCCGCAAACCGTGCTGTTTTTTATTAGTATCTTCTCGGTCACCTTAAGCGCAGACACGCCAACGTGGGCCAGGTTGATGGCCTGGGCAGGCATTGTGTTGTCTTCCGTTATCTGGCGTATTTTTCTCAGCCAGGCGTTTTCGTTGCCCGCCGTGCGCCGTGCGTATGGCCGAATCCAACGGGTTGCCAGCCGGGTGATTGGCGCCATTATTGGTGTCTTCGCGCTCAGGCTTATTTATGAAGGTATTAGCCATCGATAAGAGAGTTTAACTTGACCATCGTGAGGTAATTGTCCGTAATACCGCCTGAATTTTTAATCGCACGTTGAGTGGCAGTAAGATGGAACAGGTTGAACCGGTAAACGACACATTACTCCTTACAGAATGGCAGGCGCTGTTACGTCAAACATCGCCTGAAGTTCACACGCTCCTGACATCGTTAAGCGATGAAGAGATCCGCCATTTAGTAACCGTTTTTTATGACTATATGCTCTCCCATGCGGAGAGCGCATTGTTCCTCAATACAGAACAGGTCAGTACCCGCCTCAGCGGCAGCATGTTTGACTGGCTGCGCAGCGTACTTGGCAGCGCCCACGAAGATCTCTCACAACTGCTGGCCAAACAGCGCAAAATTGGTGTGGTGCATGCCCGTATCGGCCTGCCCATCGATCTGGTTAACCGCGGCGCGCGCAAGCTGAAAGATGAGCTGTACAGAGTGTTAAAAACAAAGGCAGATTCCACTCCCGCCCTGCTGAGCGATGCTATCTGTTTCAGCAGTCTGGCAATGGATACTGCGCTGGAGGCCATGACGGTCTCCTATTCCCCCAGTTTTCAAAACTCTATGCACACGCAGGAGCAGTACCGTCTACAGACTATTTACGATGACGTTAACGTCGAGCGCGAGCGGCAAATCCGTTCGTTTACCGACTGGGAAAACCAGTTTATTTATAACATCGCCACCGGAATGCCTTTCGGTGAGATGGTGTTTCTGGCGAATTCTGACTTCGGTATGTGGTTATCACATAAGGGAAAACATATCCTCGGCAACAGCAATCTGCTGAATAAGATGGAATCACTGATTGCAGAGATCGACAGTCGTCTGACAACAACCCTGTCGCATCAGCATCAGCCGACAGAACCCGAGCGGATGAGCTTATTGCAGGATGTACGCCAGCTATCGGCAAAAATCCATTTCCTGCTCGCCTCAATGTTCGACGCGCTGGTTAAGCAGGAAAATGGTAAAGATTCGCTGACCCAGTTGCTTAATCGCCGCTTTATTCCGACCATCATGCGGCGCGAGATCTCGCTGGCGTTACATACGCGTAAGCCTTTTACCCTGGCGATGCTGGATATCGACTACTTCAAGCAAATTAACGATAACTTCGGGCATAATACTGGCGATCTGACGCTCAAAAACGTCGCGGCGGTCATTTACGATCATATCCGCAGCAGCGATTACGTGTTCCGCTACGGTGGCGAAGAATTTATGATTCTGCTCGTCGAGTCAGATGAAACACAGGCCAGTATTATTCTGGAAACGCTGCGTATGAAAATTGCCGAGATGCGCATGGCAGCCTCAGCGACAGAAACGTTTTCTATTACCGTCAGTATTGGTATTGCCGAATATGACTATCATCCCGACTATAAACAGTTGGTTGATAAAGCCGATCGCGCACTTTATCTGGCGAAAAGTAATGGCCGCGACCGCGTTGAGGTTTATCAGGAATAATCGTTGCCCAGCAGAGAAATAAATACCCCGTTCAGGGTATTTATCTGACCTGTGATAAATATCGGGCTGTTATTATTTTTCAGGCATATTGGCATGAAGAAAATAACAGCCGCGTAATAAGATGCAAATCAAATACACCAAATCTGAATAGCGCTAGCATATCCCGGTGATGACGCCTTCTGAATGCAGAAGGGGAAATATGAGGGATACTATAAAACCATGAACGGGAAGATGAGAACGCGCTGGCAGCGCCGCCCAGGCACGACCGGGGGCAAACTGCCGTGGAATGACTGGCGCAACGCCAGCAGCTGGCGAAAAGCCACCCAGTTTCTCCTGCTGGCTATCAATATTTATATTGGCGTGGCGTTCTGGTATTGGGTCCGCTATTTCGAAACCGCCGGCACCAGCGTTTATATTCCAAGGCCCGGCGGTATTGAGGGATGGCTGCCGATAGCGGGTTTGATGAATTTCCGCTATACGCTAGAGACCGGTTTTCTTCCGCCTATCCATGCCGCCTCAATGCTGCTGTTAGTTGCGTTTATCCTGATTAGCCTGTTGTTAAAAAAAGCTTTCTGTTCATGGTTATGCCCGGTGGGGACGCTTTCCGAACTGCTCGGTAATCTGGGGAGAAAATTATTCGGTCGTAACTTTACGCTGCCGCGCTGGCTGGATATCCCGCTGCTCAGCCTGAAGTATCTGCTGCTGGGGTTTTTCTTGTATATCGCCCTGTCGATGCCCGCCCAGGGGATTCAGTACTTTCTGACGTCAGCCTATGGAATCATCATCGATGTGAAGATGCTCGATTTCTTTCGCCATATTGGCTCCGCCACGCTCATCTCCGTGGTGGTTATCAGCCTCCTGAGCCTGTTTATTCGCAACGCCTGGTGTCGTTATCTGTGCCCTTACGGCGCACTGCTTGGTCTGTTCTCGCTGTTCTCGCCGTTTAAAATCCGCCGCAACGCCGACAGTTGCATTGATTGCGGGAAATGCGCGAAAAATTGCCCATCGAAAATCCCGGTCGACAGACTGATTCAGGTGCGTACTGTGGAATGCACTGGCTGCATGACCTGTGTTGAATCCTGCCCGGTGGCTTCAACATTGAGCTTTTCCCTGCAGACACCGCCGGGTGCAAAAGGCAGCGGTAAAGCGTTATGGCGACAAACGGCACTGTCGGGTGTTGCCATGACAATACTGGTGCTGGGGATTCTGTTTGCCACTATTGGTTACGCGGTATATGCCAATGTCTGGGATACGCCGGTACCGGACCACCTGTATTTCCAGTTGATCCCGAAAGCAAAAATGATCGGCCATTAATGCTTTACCAGTATGTTCAAAACCCCTGCCAATTCTGGCAGGGTTTCCTGCCTGTAACGCCATTTTAAGACTATTGAACTTGTGTCATCGTGCCCCCGTTTATACAACCTTAAATATCACCCGTAATCATTTTTTTATTATGTTATGGGCGACTGGGACCACAATAATGAACGGGATAACATCATGACTAAAATAAAACTGGCGCTGCTTTTACCTCTGTTTCTGGCGGGTTGTACGGTGAGCGATGGAGAATTAAGAAACGCTTACGCTCAGCGTTATCAGCAGCCCGCCGCTTATGTCGATATCTATAAACAGAAAATAGCAGGCATGGATATTAATGCGCTGGCCCAATATGCCGCAGCAGAAGATAAGAAAAAAATGCGTGGGCAACCAAGACTGAAAATCGACGAATTCATTACCATTGAAAATGTGCAGGCGAAAGGAAACCGGGTGGTCTACGATTACTCGCTGTCCGAGAGCTGGCTGGCGCTGTCCGCAGATAAACAGCGTGAAAAGCAGACCAATATGAATAAAGACCTGATCTACCGTACCTGCTCGCTGGAAACGGTACGTCTGGCGCAGGCGAAAGGGTTGGAAGAAGAGCATAACTATTACAGCCAGTACCCAGACAAAGTCGCCTTTACCCTGAGAACCAGCGCGCAGATTTGTATGCAAAACGGTTTTACGCAATAACCGCAATCCCCCAGCCTGATGGCGCTGCGCTTATCAGGCCTACAATTTGCACGCAACTGTAGGCTTGATAAGGCGCCAGCGCCGCCATCCGGCTAAAAAACGATACTCAGAACTTCCATGAAACGCTGCCGACAATGCTGCGCTCGGCGCCGAAGTAGCAGTATGAGAGCGAATTACAAGCCGCAACGTAGCGCTTGTCGGTCAGGTTGTTGACGTTCAACTGAGCGCTCAACCCTTTAATACCGATATTCGTTAAGTCGTAGCCAATTGCCATATCCACCAGCGTGTAGGACGGCAGAGTGTGAGTATTCAGGCGATCGCTGGCAATACCGTTGACATAACGCACGCCTGAGCCCAGCGTCAGGCCATCCAGCGGACCGCTTTTCACATCGTAGCTCAGCCAGGTACTGGCCTGGTTACGCGGCGCGTACACTGCACGCTTACCCTGCTCTTCCGGGCTGCTTTTCTTATAGCGAATGTCGGTATAGGTATACGCCGCCTGCAGACGGAAGCTCTCCGTCAGTTGGCTAATGGCCTCCAGCTCCACCCCTTCAGACTCAATTTCCCCAATCGAGCGGTACGGATCGGTCGGCTCTTCTTTGGTGGCAATATTCGTCTGATTGATACGGAATACCGACGCGCTGAACTGACTGTTGAGTCCTTCCGGCTCATATTTCAGCCCGGCTTCCCACTGCTTGCCTTTCATCGGATCCAGCAGATTGCCGTTCTCATCGGCAAAGCTGGTTGGCGTAAAGGCGGTGGAATAACTCACATACGGCGCAAAGCCGTTATCGAACAAATAGAGCAGCGCAGCACGGGTGCTGAAGTTGTTTTTGTCCAGATCGCTGCGGGTATTGTTGATCTTATCAATGTTAGAAACGCTGACCTGATCGTAGCGACCGCCGAGCGTAATACGCCAGCGATCCCATGACATCTGATCCTGCAAGTAGTAGCCTGTCTGGCGCAGCTTGTGCTTCTCACGCGCATACATGTTGATGTAATCAGGCTGCGCGCCGTATACCGGGTTAAAGGCGTCAATCGGCGGGAATGCACCGTAGTAACCGGTGGTATTGTTGCTGCGATCCTGATAGTCGATCCCCACCAGCACACGGTGGTTGACCTGCCAGGTATCAAAGCTGCCGTCGAGTTGGTTATCCAGCGTAATCGCTGACATTTTTTCATCGGAGCCGGAGTAGCCGCGGTTAAGCTCGGTTTCATTCAGCCAGCCCGCCGCATACACCTGATTCAGCTCAACGTCGGTATGCAGGTAGCGCAGTTTTTGCCGCACCGACCAGCCGTTATCAAACAGGTGCTCAACGTTGTAGCCCACCATGTTTTCACGGCGATCGTATTTGTCGTAATCATCCTCGCCTTCGTAAAAGGTGTTGGAGATCTTTTGCCCGTAATGTGGAACCACGGTGCCGTCATACGGCAGACCGGAGTGGCTTCCGCCTTCCGGGTCACGGTGCAGATAAGCCATCAGATCCAGACGCGTCTGGTCGGTGATGCGCCAGGTCAGGCTTGGCATCAGCGCATAACGTTCTTCCTTCAATGGGCCAAACTGCGAGTCCGCGTAACGCGTCATTCCACTCAGTCGTGCCGCCACGCGATCGTTATCATCCAGCGCCCCAGTGACGTCAAACGCCGCGCCGCGCTGGTTATTGTTGCCAGCAAACAGTTTCACTTCTCCGCCGGCATCAAACGACGGCTTACGTGATGTCAGCGCGACAATACCGCCCGGAGAAGAACGGCCATACAGTACGGAAGCCGGGCCGCGTACCACTTCGATATCTTCGAGGAACCACGGATCAACCACCAGCGAGCTGTGTGAGTTGGTGTCCCCCATCATCTTCAGGCCATCCAGATAGACGTTGTCCAGGCTACCATCCGAGAAACCACGCAGCACAATATAGTCAAAGCGGTTGGAGGCACCAATCTGATTGCTGTACACCCCCGGCGTATAGCTTACGGCCTGGCGCACGCTGGTTGCGCCCTGCTCTTCAAACTGTTCACGGGTAATGATCGATACCGACTGAGGCGTTTCAATATCCGGCGTGGCGAGCTTCGTGGCCCCGCTTTGCATTTGCGAGGTGACAACCACCGTATCGTTTTTTGTTGTTTCCTGCGCCAGCAGAGGAAAAGCCACGCTACCGGTCACCCATCCCACCAATAGCGCCAACCGAGTCTTCGCGAACATGAATATCTCCAAAGGCATGTCTAATTGTAAGTGAGAATTATTACCTTTTTGCTAACGGAGATAGCTATGCAGGATGCCAGGTTGCCTATGCGCAGTGCCAAATTGTCGGGAAGGCACGTGCGAAAAACGTAAAAATGGATTAGCAAAGTTTGAGCACATCGCCAGGCGAAAAGCCGTAACGACGCCGAAATGCGGTAGAGAAGTTGGTAGCATGTTGATAACCCGACATCCAGGCCGCCTGCTGTACGCTGTATCCTTCCAGTAAATAGCCGCGCGCGCGTTCCAGACGGCAATCACGCAGATAGTCAAAGACGGAACAGCCATAGGCCGCACGGAACTTGCTGCGCAGGCTGCTGGGGCTCATCGCCGCGCGTTGGGCCAGGGCATTGAGGGTGTAGTCATTCTCGGGACTCTGCTCCAGCAGACGACGAACGACCTCCAGCCGCTGCTGTTCACCGCTTGCCGCAAGCCGCTTGCCACTCTCGACCTGACACACGCTGAGGCCATGGCCAAACAGTTGTAATATCAGCCCTTCCAGCATCAGTTGGCGAGAAACATGACCGATCGTGCTCCGCTGCGCATACTGCAGGCCGCTGAGTAAAAACCCCGGCACCTGCCAGATAAGCGTCGGCGTTTCGCATCTTTCCCACTCACGCATCAACGATTCGAGCAACCCCGTGCGCCACGCGCCGTCGGGATACAGACCGAGCGATAACGTGCGCAGTTTGCAGTCAGCATGATGGCGGGCACGCATCGTCTGATGCTCGCTCAAGCGTGAGCTAAACGCCATCCCGGAACGCACCACATGCTCCTGCCCGTTGAGCGTCAGGATGACGCAGCCTTCCAGAACCACCAGCATATACAGAGGACTGCTGTGGCGGGAGGTGGTTTCGTAAGGTTGTAGCACCTGCACATCAGAGTGCGTGACACACATCCCGCAGGGGAGCGTCATCTCCTCAACCTCCCCCTGCAAAACGGGGCTGCAAGACGACAAATCCGGCTTTTGCGCCAGCAGGGGAAAACGGTAATCGATCCCGTAACGCTCACCAAAATCCATAAACTCGCTGACGGAGAAGGTGCGGGCTACGCGTCTGGACGTATTCAGGGCGGTGGTGTTGTTCATGCTGTCTTCTGCACAGGAAATGGGATTAACGGTTGATAACTGAAGCAACATTACCATTACCTGTACAACACAACAATAATAATGAGAATTATTATCAATATGACGAATACGATTTCAAATCGCGCTGGAGAACGTCATTCCCGATATTTTTCTCGCGCAGCTCATCAGGCAACATTGACACCTGATGAGCTGCGGTCTGTGAGCCGTGTGCAGCTCAACCTTTCTCACTGTCATAAACGGGCACGTCAAACGCACCACGATACCCGCCGAGTTTGTACTCTACTTATTATGCTGAAGGCTGGTTTTCCTCCACCTGGAACACCGCCACAGCCTGGGATAGCATTGCTGACTGCTCTTCCACACTGCCTGTCGTGGCGGCTATCTCCTCAACCAGCGAGGCGTTTTGCTGAGTCACTTGCTCCATTTGCGTTACCGCAACCCGGATCTGTTCGATGCCGCGACTCTGTTCCCCCGAGGCTCCGGAGATATCTTCCATTAAGACATTAATGTTGCGTATTGCCTTCGCAATATCCGCCATCATGGCGCCACTGTTTTCAGCTATCTCTACCCCTTCCTTGACGCTAATTGCCGCTTTGGCAACCAGTTCACTGATTTCTTTCGCCGAGGAGGCGCTGCGCTGAGCAAGCGTTCGGACTTCGCTCGCCACAACGGCAAACCCACGCCCGGACTCACCAGCGCGTGCAGCTTCCACCGCCGCGTTTAATGCCAGGATATTGGTTTGAAAAGCAATACTATCAATAACATTGGATATTTCGTTCACGCCTTGCGCATTACGGCTGATCAGGTGAATTTTCTCAACCATATCACTCATTAAACGCTCGCCACGCAATGCCATTTCCGTGCTTTCGCTGGTCATGACGGATGCCTGATGTGATTTATCAGTATTATTTTTTGTTGTGACTGAAATCTGCTCCATACTGGCCGCCGTTTCAACGACTGCCGCAGCCTGCTGTTCCGTTCTGGTTGATAAATCGGAATTACCGGAAGCAATTTCCTGCATACCGATATTAATAGACTCAACGCCATCGCGAATAGTGCTGACAGTCTCGCGTAGGCCTTTTTGCATATTATGCAAATTTAAGCACAGTATGCCGATTTCATTGTTACCCGATACCTTAACAGGATGGCTGAGATCGCCTTTACCAATCCGCGCAAAATGTTCAGAAACGATTTTTAAAGGCTGAATGATGGTCCGGTTCAACCAGAAATTACAGATAAAGAAGATAAGCACCGTAATGACCAGGATCACGGATACTTTCAGGATCGAGGTATTAAACTGAACGTGTGTTTGTGCAACGATCTTCTCACCAATCAGCATTGTTGATTTGTAATAATTCGTCACTTCGTTATCGAAATTTTTGCGAGCCGCGAGCAGTTCCGCATTAGCATTTTCTTGTGCATTAATAATACTGTTGCTGGAAAGCATCTGATTTAATGTATCAATAGACTTTTGCTCAGCATTCATTTGTTGCTCAAAAGCCGTTCTGATGACTTTACCGATTTGCAGATCGTCAGCCGTCAATCCAGGAATACCCCAGAAAATATCGAACTGTTTTCTGGCATACGCCATCTGCTCTTGCATTTGATTCACTGTCTGTCGGGCATCGGTCGCATTATGTTGTTGAATATTATCACGAACGCTTCTGACTTTATAAACAGCCTCAACGACCTTATGCAGGGTATCCTGCTCCTTAATGATGTTATGTAGTAATAACGTATTTTTTTGATTTCCTTTGAGATCAACTAACTCAAATCCATTGGAAAAGAACTGCATGAAGGTAAATAACAACAGTAATAATAACAGGCTGGTTTTAATTCTCATATTCTTTAACATTTAAACATCTCCATAACAATAAAAATCCTCTACGACTTAATTGTTATCGACACATCACGCAATACCTTAACCTGTAAAATGGTTAATTATTAGAAAGTTTCCGCATTCATTCTTAGGTAATAAATTAATTACTCAGGGGGACATACTGCGATAAACAGCAGCCCTCTAACATTGGCAAAAATAAGGCCAAAACTATTCAACATTAATATTATTTATGGATATAAACGGTAATGTCTTTCTGACTATCGACAGGCACCCGCACCCAGGACAACGAATCGACGGTGATCGGTGCCATTTCATTTTCTAAACGTAACAACGGCGTGCTGGCGTCTGGCACACCTGTACTTTCAGTTATCTCGAGAACGCCCCGAAAAGAAATGGACACACTGTCTGGAATATCAGACAACCTTATCCATTCGTTGGCAATCACTAACTTTCGAGTAAACATTCGCTGTCCTTGGCGCGTGGTTTCTATCCGATAAATTTACAAGTTGATCAATCTATTCTTTGCATTAACAGCACATTGTTCACATCGTCAGTTAAGCATTACTTACCAGAAGAAAATGGAAGTGATAAAACTCATTTGAAACGTGTTTTACAAATTCAGCCGGAAGGTTATGTTTAATGAACGTTAACTTTGCAAACTCAACATCGCCATATACCCGGATACAGAAGGGTTTGACAATCTCACCCTGCACGCCAAAACACGCCTGCAGCCGAGTGTCATCCATAAAAATAAAATTACCTTCTCTTACCTTAATCTTTTCATGCAGATCTCGCCATTTCTCTGGCGTAAGCAGAAAGCTTTCCCAGCCATTATTTCTCAACACCTCAATCGTATGAGTAAACTTAAAATAGTCGTTTTGCATCGATACATCGCCACTCGAAGTCGAGTATAGATATTCTATTTTAAATTTAAGTTGTGCATTGAGGCTTTTTTTCTTGCCTTCATCAATTAACCATTGAAGTTCATTGACTACGTTCCTTGAGAAGAGTTTTCTTTTTTTAGCGATGGCCAGCCATTGCATAATAAAAAGATGCTCTGACATTTTAGAATGAATCTTACGGTCCCGTATTGCGATACCAATTGCTACCAATGCACTCCAGGTAAACGCTTCCAGGTCATCCTGATAATGGTGTCGTAACGTACTAACTTTTCCTGAATCCCTTACCACTTAAACCTGCCCAAATAAATCATTATTACATGTAAATCTTGCATCATTTCATTTTAAAAAATACTACAACTAAAAACATCAAAATATGATCCAGATTAATTAATCCCTATGTAATAAAATTGCAAACTTAACACATCACTCTTATTAATCATTGATGCCCAGATGGCTCAGCGATAAATAATAAGAATTATACGATAAAGATAAAAACTAATAATACTCACAGGTTATCAATTCCACCTACTGTTAAAAATATGATCATCATAAAACTTCAAAAATTGCTGATTAGAAGAAATATCCTGATAGTTTTGACCAGACACACCAGACAAACACCCATTTCAACGCTAAACAGCCATTAAACATCCTAATGAAATCGCATTTTATCCTCCGCTGAGCGACAGTCAGCCTCACAGTAGCAGGCAAGGCTTTTTATACAGGTATCAGTAATATTAACGCTTTTAAATTTCGCCTAATTCAAAAAGCCAACCTCCGGATTCAATGAACCGGAAGTTGGCTTGTCGCTGGTACGGTTAATAGAAAATACCGATGATCAGGGTGTGAGTAACGAACCCCACAATCAGCGGTACGGCGGTACGCTTCACCACATCGAATGGGGTTATTTTCGCTCCGCTGGAAACGGCAATCACGACGCCGGATACCGGTGAAATGGCCCGTCCCATATGCGATGCCTGCTGCATCGGCAGGATCATGGCAACGGCGTTAGCGCCCATACTGGCGGCAATTTGCGGGATGAGCTCAACGAAGGCGAGGAATGGCGCATTCCCCGACCCCATAATGATAGCCGCGGCCAGCGTCACCAGCGCAAATACTACCGCCATGGCAAACGGCGGTAATCCCACGTGTTCGGCCATCAGAATGAGCTGATCGATCGCACCGATGACTTTAATTCCGTGAGCAAAAACCCCTGCCGCAACCAACAGTCCAACCACACCGGTAAACGCAGTGCCCATTCCTTTCAGGAAATGGCTGAAACCTTCGCAGACCGACTTTAAATCACGCACTCGCAGCCATTCAATCAGCATACAGATGGTCATTGAAATGAGGACAATGGTGATAATATTCAGGTTGATACCCCTGACGAACATTTCGGATGATCCTACTGCCATCAGTATCGGAAGCATGGGGAGCAGCGCGTAAAAAGCCGGGGATTTTCCTGAATCAGTCACTTCTGCGCTACCGATTTCCCGCGGTAACGTCCCTGCTTTACGGTCGCAATGCCGCTGCCAGAAAAAATGGCACACGCCGACAACCAGAACCGTTGCCAGCGCGGCGGGTCCCTGGTGGTAAACAACATATTCCACTACATCCATATTCACTGCTTTAGAGCCCCTGATAGCATCGATTGCCGTCGGGGTGTAAGCCACGCCAAGCGAAGTAGCAATGACCCCGGCAGCCGAGGCCGCTGAGAGCCCTAACCCCAGCATAATGGGGAACATCGTCCCCATCAGCAACACGGCAAGCCCGGTTGCCGAAGGAATGGCCAACTGCAGGAGGCTGGCGAGCAGGTAGGAGAAAAAGAGGAGCACATAGGGTGAACGCAGCGCCCGTAAGGGTTTCGTTACTACCCGCACGACCGCCTCATTTGCGCCGATATGATCCATGTAATGCGCAAATCCCATTAACGCCATGATCATCAGGCCGAGATCGGCGGCGCGCGTGCTGAAGAGATCGCGCATTACCTCGAAAGGATCGAGAAAGGAAATTCCCGTACTGGCAACCCCCTTCGGTAATACGGACCCCCATCCGGTTAACGCGGTGCAAATCATCAAGACTAAGCCCGCAATGAAGAGCACCGGTTCAGCGCGGTAACCTTTCAGAATCAGACGCGCGACCACCACGATAACCAGAAGTGCGATTAACACCTGAATCATGACTGAGCTCTCCGCTGCGCGAACTCAGTATAAGTTTCCTCAATCACCGCCACCACCACATCACTGGCGGCCCGCAGAGAACGCACCGGCAGATACTCATAAATTGAATGGAAGTTATGAGCACCGGTAAAAATATTCGGGCACGGCAATCCTTTCTGCGACAGCACCGCGCCATCATACCCGCCACGCATGGCGACAGGTGCGGGCGTTATGCCGCATTTCTGATACGCGCGGAATGCAATATCAATCGGGTAGTGAGCGTCCCCCTGCAAACTGTTCAACACATTCGCGTAGCGATCGGCTAAATGACAGACCACGCTGTTTTCCCCCCACAGGGCACAGGTGCTGACGGCAAGCTGGCGAATAAACGCCATACGCGCCTTATAACCTTCTTCACTGAAATCGCGGATATCCAGCTTAAGTACCGTGCGGGCACTGTTACCCTGTAGCTGTTTTACCCAGTAATATCCTTCGCGCCCTTCCGTATATTCAGGCGCTTCTCCCCCTGGGAGCATGGCAATAAACTTATGCGCCATCAGCAGCGAATTCTTTAACTTACCTTTGGCCGACATCGGGTGTGCGGACTGGCCGGTAAAGATGATTTCCGCATCGCCCGCATTCCAGTTCTCGTAAACAAACTCACCGATACCGCAGCAATCCAGGGTATAGCCAAAATCAGCACCAAACGCGGCAACATCAAACGCTTTTGCGCCACGCAAGCCCTGTTCCTCATCCGGGACAAAACCCACTTTTACCGGCCCATGTTTTATTTCCGGGTGTGCGACCAGATACTCAAGAGCATTCATAATCGCGGCGATGGCTGCTTTATCATCAGCGCCCAACAGACTGGTCCCGTCGGTCACCAGCAGGTCATCACCGATATAATTTTTCAGTTCCGGAAATTCACTTTCGCGCAGGTAAATATTCAGCTCTTTGTTCAGGCATAAATCCCCGCCGTGATAATGCAGGCGCTGTGCTTTGGTGTCTGCGGTCTGTTCCGCACTGGTATCCAGATGACCAAAAAAAGAGACCACCGGGATCGTGTCATCAGTATTTGCAGGTAAGGTTGCCGTCACTATAGCGGTATCCCTGACCTCAATGTTTTCCATTCCTAATGCTTCAAGTTCTGCTGCAAGCAGTTTTGCCAGTTCCATTTGACCAGGAGAAGAAGGCATTATCCCATTAGCGCCGTTTTCCCTTGATGTCGTGGTATTGATTTTCGTGTAGTTAATAAAGCGTTCAACAATATCCATTCCAGGAGATCCTTTAATGTATCATTTATGAGGTACTGCGAGAGGTGTTCTGCATGCAGCGTGGAGTAAATAATCTGAGAACCAAATAAAATCAGCGCTCATCCCAGAACGCTGATTTTATGGGCATTACGACAACGATTTATATAAAGGAAGATAAAAAGGCCAGTGATTATATCTGCGATTAAAAAACTCCTTTCTGATTGATAAAATCATATTCCCTGTCTGTTTTTACTGCTATTTCCCATGGTGTTAAGCTAACAGAAGTCATAAACGGCATCCCTATACCTATGAGATAATAGAAATCATTTAGATTCCTGTACTCTGTACTGGCATAAGACATACCATCGCTATATTTTTTTAATGAACGAATACTGTATCAGCAACATGCAACCGTTTGCACCTCTCTACAAATAGCCACTTCGCGCACTAAAATCCGTGAACAAAATCACAATTACCTCAAAAGCAAAAAACTTCTATCGCGCTGAAAAAAAGGCAGTTATAAGGAAAGCTATATAATACCCACATAAACATAGCCAGAATTATACTATTCACTATGAAATAGATTCAGGCTGATACTATTTCAATATTGCCGTAGGGGTCAGTAGAGCTAAATCGTCGTAACCAATAATGTGAACATGAATAACGATAATATTAAAATTTCTATTTATGACGATAGGCTAAATAATATACAGGCAAAAAAAACCTCTCCCCCGAGAAGAGATTCAGGGCAGAGGTAATACGGGTGTTAAGGACATACTTATAGTTTTAATGATAACAGAAGCGCTTCTTGCAGGACCGAGTATACACACTTAGCCACGTTAAGAAAATTCTTAAAAACATTAAATTGCAAATTTCATTTAAAACCACAATTATGATAAAGGAGCATTTATCAAAGAACAAAATTAACCAGCAAAAAGAGTAAATCATACTAATCAATGAGGTGATAAAAAAAGAATAGCAATGCTGTATGGCTACCGATAGCGTTTCTGGCGACGCTGAAACATTAAATTAATTTAATGAATAAATGCGATTTACATAACGAGAATTAAAAAGTCATTAAATAAAAGAAATACAATTTTTCGTTACAGATCACACTTCCACTACAAGGAAGTTCCCCTACTGTGTCTTGCAGGTATGATTCAGCATGTAAATACCTTTCAACTCAACCCGAGGCTTTGATGCTGGAGAATGTAATCATCTGATAATCAGCTTCCCGACCTTTTCAGGCCGGACTGGTTATCAATGCGCCGAATTCGAATGCGGACACCGCTGTGTGTTTGCACGTTTTGCACATGATGATTAAACAGGTTTTCCAGTATGAATTTATCCCGTCAGGAACAACGTACCTTACACGTTCTCGCCAAAGGTGGTCGTATTGCTCACGTCCGCGATGCCTCTGGCCGCGTCACTTCCGTCGAATGCTATAGCCGTGAAGGGTTGCTGCTCTGCGACTGCACGCTCGAGGTGTTCAAAAAGCTCAGAACCAAGAAACTGATCAAATCCGTCAATGGTCAGCCCTACCGTATTAATACGACCGGCCTGAACAACGTTCGCGCCCAACTTGATAATCGCTAAAGGAGAGAGAGAGAGATGGATATCCCAAAGATTTTTACCATCAGCGAAAGCGCACATCGCATTCATAATCCGTTCACCGCACAGAAATACGCCACGTTAGGCCAGGTTTTACGGATGGCACCGGGAACACGCATTCTGGACCTCGGCAGCGGTTCGGGTGAGATGTTGTGCACCTGGGCACGTGATCACGGTATTTCCGGCGTTGGTATCGATATGAGCCGGCTGTTCAGTGAGCAAGCCACCCTGCGGGCCAAAGAGTTGGGAGTCAATGAGCACGTGCGTTTTATTCATGCCGATGCAACAGGTTATATCGCCGAAGAAAAATTCGATATTGCCGCCTGCGTTGGTGCGACCTGGATTGCCGGCGGCGTCGCTGGAACGATCAGACAACTGGAACTAAGTCTCAAACCAGGTGGGATCATACTCATCGGCGAACCGTACTGGCGTCAAATACCCGCCACGGAGAAGATCGCCCAGGCTTGCGGTGCCACCGCCGTGGCCGATTTTCTTTCTCTGCCAGAGCTCGTTTCATCTTTCGACCTGCTCGGTTATGACGTGGTTGAAATGGTACTGGCTGACCAGGAGGGTTGGGACAGATACGAGGCGGCCAAATGGCTGACGATGCGCCGGTGGCTGGAGGCAAATCCGGACGATGAATTTGCCCCGGAAGTCAGAGAGCAACTGAGGAGTTCACCAGCACGCCACGTAGCCTTCACCCGGGAGTACATTAGTTGGGGCGTGTTCGCACTCATACAGAGGTAATATCTACAGTCGGTATAGCCAGGCAGGTTATACCGACTTTTTTCATCGCTTACTTCATTAATACTTCAACAAATTTAGCCAGCCATTGCGGATGCGCGGGCCATGCAGGCGCGGTAATCAGATTGCCATCCACGTGGGCTTGATCAATGCCGATATCTGCGTAATGCCCGCCGCTCAGACGAACTTCCGGCGCACAGGCCGGATAGGCGCTACAGGTCCGGTTTTCTAACACCCCCGCCGCCGCTAACAGCTGAGGTCCATGACAGACCGCGGCGATAGGCTTACCGGCAGCGTTGAAATCTTGCACCAGCTTAATGACATCCGGATTCAGCCGGAGATATTCCGGAGCACGTCCGCCGGGGATCAGCAGCGCGTCGTAATCGGTGGCCCGCGCCTCGGCAAAATTCGCATTCAGCGTAAAACGATGACCCGGTTTTTCACTGTAGGTCTGCGCCCCATCAAAATCATGAATAGCGGTTTGAACGTAGTCCCCCTGACTTTTATCCGGACAGACGGCATCAACACGATGGCCCAGCATCTGCAACGCCTGAAAAGGCACCATCGTTTCATAATCTTCGACATAATCGCCGACCAGCATCAGTATCTTCTTCATTCACATCCCCCGCTCACGGTTATTAATGATGAGAAATAACGGCCATCTTTACTATAGCCCACGCATTTCACGACATTAATAAATACCGCAGGACACGCCGTCACCGGACGTCTGAAGGGGGTTGCCCCTGACGGCGCGCCCTGTTGTTAATACCTGAAGTTTCTATCACTCCCAGGCCTGCTCAGATTTCGCGGCGTCAAACTGCGGCGGCGGCTTGCGGAAACGTCCGGTCAGGTAGGCGAGATACACCAACCCCACGCCAGCCCATACCAGTCCCAGCGTCAGCGATGTCACCTCCAGGTTCACCCACAGTACGGCAACGGTGGCGGCGCCGACCATTGGCAATACCAGGTAGTGCAACTTTTCCTGCCAGGTATGCTTACGCCCTTCACGACGCCAGAAGTGGTTAAACACGGACAAATTAACGAACGTAAAGGCCACCAGCGCGCCAAAGTTAATCAACGCAGTGGCGGTCACCAGGTCAAAAAACAGGGCCGAGAGTGCCACAATCCCGACCATAATGACGTTCAGCGCGGGTGTACGCCATTTCGGATGGACATAGCCGAAGTACTTCTCCGGGAAGACGTTATCGCGGCCCATCACGTACAGCAGACGCGAAACGCTGGCATGGGACGCCAGACCTGACGCCAGCGTATTCACAAAGGTCGTACACAAGAAAATAGACTGGAACAGTTTGCCGCCAACGTACAGCGCAATCTCCGGCAGCGCCGCGTCCGGGTCTTTAAATCGGCTAATATCCGGAAAGAACAGCTGCATAAAGAACGAGGCAGCAATGAAGATCAGTCCGCCGTAAAGCGCGGTAAGGAAAATTGCTTTTGGAATGGTACGCGCGGCATCCGGTGTCTCTTCAGAGAGCGTGGTTACCGCATCAAAACCGAGAAACGAGAAGCAGACGATGGTCGCCCCGGTGATAATCGGGATCAAATGCGCATTCTGGCTGATAAACGGTTGCAGCGACCAGACGGTCCCAACCCCTTCGCCTTTGTGCAGCCCCTGCACCACGAGAACAATGAACACCACGATTATCGCGACCTGCACCAGTACAAACAGCGCATTGAAGTTCGCCACCAGATTAACGCTTTTCAAATTGGCCGCGGTGAGGATCGCTACAAACATCACCACCCAAATCCATGGCGCAACGCCCGGGAACAGCGCGGAAAGGTAAATTTTCGCCAGCAGGACGTTAATCATCGGCAGGAACAGGTAATCAAGCAGTGACGACCAGCCGACCATAAACCCCACATGCGGGTTGATTGCTTTTTGCGCATAGGTGTAGGCCGAACCGGCTTGTGGAAACTGGCGTACCAGCTTTCCGTAACTGATGGCGGTAAACAGCACGCCCGCCAGGGCCAGCAGATAGGAGGCCGGAACATGGCCATTGCTGATTCCCGAAACAATACCAAAGGTGTCAAATACGGTCATCGGTGTGAGATAGGCCAGCCCCATCACCACCACCTGCCACAGCTTGAGGGATTTACGCAACTGTGCTTTGCCCGGCTGGGCCGCGAGATCCACAGAAGAATTAGTCGACATAGCTTTCCTCCCCGCCACGGGCCAAGATCTGCGTTCGAAACGTGGGTACAGCAGACCTGGGTCGTGTCGGGGTGGAAAGCCAAAAGAAAGGCGTCAATGTTGCACGGCACAGATGCGGTCCGTACTTACTGCGGGAGCCATGGATGCTCACGCGGGGCGGGTTTTTAAACATTGGCATCATCACATTTCCTCGTCACAAACTCTGTCGGTTATCTGAAGACCCGTTGTCGCAAGCCGCTCCATTACGCGACATCCGGGAAATGGCAGGTGATCCTGCAATATTGACGGGCTGGCTCCGCTCAGACCGCATGATGCGACTTCTTTTTTTCAATGACTAAACAATGCGACAGGCCCGACAAACATTCCGCCGCCGGGCCACTTTCCTGTCAGGCGTTTTTCAGCATCCACTCAATTTCAGTGTCGGTAATCAGGCGTTCAAACTGGATCAGTTCATCGTGTTTACAGGCGTGATACACATGGCTAAAACGCTCCCCGAGCAACTCACGCAGACTGTCATTTTGCATGAACTCCCACAGCGCATCGCTCTGGCGGATCGGGAACGGTAGCCCTTCCTGCTCCAGGCCGTTGCCTTCCACCTCTTCCTGCAACGGCAGCTCGTTATCCAGCCCATGCAGGATCCCCGCCAGAATGGTCGACATCACCAGATACGGGTTGGCGTCAGCCCCCGCCACGCGATATTCAACCCGATGGTTATCACGATCGCCGCAGGGAATGCGCAGCGCCACCGTACGGTTGTTGTGCCCCCAGGAAGCCTGGGTCGGAACATACATCCCCGGCTGGAAGCGGCGATAAGAGTTCACATTCGGCGCCAGCAGCGCCATTGACGCAGGCATCAGATCAATCATCCCGGCAAGCGCACGTTTAAGTAACGCGGAATCATCGCCATTCGCATCGGCTAACACGTTCTCGCCTTTATTATTCATAATGCTGATGTGGATATGCATTCCGCTACCGGCATGCTCCTCATAAGGTTTTGCCATAAACGTGGCATGCATCTTATGTTTCTCCGCCACCAGCCGTACCAGCCGTTTCAGCGCCAGCGCGTCGTCGCAGGCGTCGAGTACGTTATCGGTATGGTAGAGGTTGATTTCAAACTGCCCAGGGGAGGCTTCAGCCACCGCGCCGTCAGCCGGGATCAGCTGCAAACGGGCCAGTTCATCGATATCGTTCAGCACATCAGCAAAGTGGTTCAGGTTATCAACCGAGTAAACCTGACTTTGCGTATTCCGATCGTCCGTTCCCGGCGCGCACGGCGGCTGCAGATAACCTTCGGGATCGCGCTTACGATCGAGTAAATAGAACTCCAGCTCTACCGCTACGACGGGGAACAGACCGCGCTGGCGAAGTTTCTGCCAGAGTCGGTTAAGTACGTTCCGCGGCTCAACGTCAAAGGGAGCGCCATCTTCATCCAGCATCGTCAGCATCATCTGCGCAATACATTCCGGATCGGCGGCCGAAGGCGTTAACGTGCCAGGCACCGGGACACAGGTCCGATCCGGTTCGCCAAGCTCCTGGCCTAATCCCGCCTCTTCGACCACATTGCCAAGAATATCCATCGCGAAAACGGATGCCGGGAAATAGCAGCCTTTCTCTAACTTGTGTAATCCCGCAACGGGAATGCGTTTACCACGAAAACAACCATTCAGGTCGGTTAACAGCACATCCACGAACTGCGTGTTGGGATAGCGCTCCAGATACTGCTTAACTTCACGCGCAAACGCGCTACTTCGTCTCTCTTCAGAATGCTGAACAAAATTCTCAACTTCTACGATATTGGTTTCCATGATTCACCGCCGTTGGCCTGTAAGCTGTTCTGTGATTTGACTGTTAAATATAATGTCCACCCTTCGACTCTGGATGCAAACAAATTGTTTGTCAAATGTTAAATTAAGTTTGCTAGAAGGTTATTCCACTGCTAGATTGAGAAAATAATGAACGGAATGGCATAACAAGGAACCGTTTGGCAATAATTTATTCCAAAACGTGAGGTCGATCATGGGCAATATATTTGACAAGCCAGTTATTGGTGTAGTGATGTGTAGGAACAGGCTTAAGGGTCACGAGACCCAGACTCTGCAAGAAAAGTACCTGAATGCAGTATTGAACGCCGGTGGATTACCGATAGCGATTCCCCATGCGCTTGCGGAACCCGAATTACTGAACGCGCTGTTACCGAAACTGGATGGTATCTTCCTGCCAGGAAGCCCAAGCAATGTGCAGCCGCACCTTTATGGTGAAAATGGCGATGAGTCTGACGCCGATCCCGGGCGTGATCTTCTGAGCATGGCGCTAATTACCGCCGGGCTCGAAAGGCGCATTCCCATTTTCGCCATCTGCCGGGGCTTACAGGAATTAGTTGTCGCCACTGGCGGGACTCTGTATCGTCGCCTGTGCGATCACTCACAGTTCCTGGAACATCGTGAAGATGCGGAACTCCCGGTGGAGCAGCAATATGCGCCATCTCATGAAGTCCAGGTTCAACAGGGAGGATTGCTATCTCAGCTAATACCAGGTTGCAGCACGTTTTGGGTTAACTCCTTGCATGGTCAGGGCGCAAAAACCCTTGGCCCGCAACTGCGCGTGGAAGCACGCTCGCAGGATGGATTAGTGGAGGCAGCCAGCGTTCACGACCATCCTTTCGCGCTTGGCGTGCAGTGGCACCCGGAATGGAACAGTAGCGAATACGCCCTGTCGCGTTTGTTACTTGAAGGTTTTATCACCGCTTGTCAGAACCACCTCGCTGAAAAACAGCGACTCTGACCACTACAGTTAAGGAAATGCAATTATGAGCGATGACGGCCTGGCGCCGGGTAAACGTTTGTCAGAGATCCGCCAGCAATTGGGTCTTTCACAGCGTCGTGCCGCCGAACTGTCTGGGTTAACGCATAGCGCCATCAGCACCATAGAGCAGGATAAAGTCAGTCCTGCCATCAGTACGCTGCAAAAGCTATTGAAAGTTTATGGGCTGTCGCTCTCCGAGTTCTTCGCGGAACCGGAAAAGCCTGACGAACCGCAGGTGGTTATCAATCAGGATGATTTGATTGAGATCGGGAGTCAGGGAGTATCCATGAAGCTGGTACACAACGGAAATCCGAATCGTACGCTGGCCATGATGTTTGAAACCTATCAGCCAGGTACGACAACCGGGGAGAGAATTAAACACCAGGGTGAAGAGATTGGGACAATACTAGAAGGTGAAGTGATACTGACCATCAACGGTCAAACGTATCATCTTGTTGCAGGACAAAGTTATGCCATTAACACCGGTATACCACATAGCTTCAGCAACACCTCGGCAGGGATCTGCCGCATCATCAGTGCCCACACTCCTACCACTTTCTAATAAGTAGCGGCCTGAGTTTCTCAGGCCTTCTTAAATAACGCGCATTAACAGGGTACATCCCTGGGGCATCGTGCAGCCTGATTTTGCCTGAAAAAGATCAGCAACGAACTTTATCTTATTGATATAAAAGGAGTAGCTATGAACTTTCAGAATCTTAAATATTGGCGTGAAAAAGCCAGCCATTATTCGCCGGAGACCCGTTTATTTATTAACGGCGAATATTGCGCAGCCGCCGATAACGAAACCTTTATTACGCAGGATCCGGCAGGACAACGTCCGCTCGCCAAAGTCGCCCGCGGCAAAAAAGCAGATGTAGACCGAGCGGTCACCGCAGCCCGCACCGTGTTTGAACGCGGAGACTGGTCGCAAGCATCACCCGCAGAGCGCAAGGCAGTCCTGCACAAGTTCGCCGATTTAATGGAGCAGCATCACGAGGAGCTGGCGCTACTGGAAACGCTCGACACCGGTAAACCGATTCGCCATAGCCTGCGTGATGATATTCCAGGCGCGGCACGCGCCATCCGTTGGTACGCCGAAGCAATAGATAAAGTCTATGGCGAAGTGGCCACCACCTCGGTGAGCGATCTGGCGCTGATTGTGCGCGAGCCGGTGGGCGTCATTGCGGCCATCGTGCCGTGGAATTTTCCCCTGCTGCTGGCCTGCTGGAAACTTGGCCCGGCACTGGCTGCAGGCAACAGCGTGATCCTCAAACCTTCAGAAAAATCACCGCTGACCGCCATTCGCCTTGCTGCGTTGGCAAAAAAAGCCGGTTTGCCAGATGGCGTTCTCAGCGTGGTGAGCGGATATGGCCACGAAGCGGGCCAGGCGTTGTCGCAGCATCCGGATGTTGATGTGATCACCTTTACCGGCTCGACCCGCACCGGCAAGCAACTGCTCAAAGACGCTGGCGACAGCAATATGAAACGCGTCTGGCTGGAGGCCGGTGGTAAAAGTGCCAACATCGTTTTTGCCGACTGCCCGGATCTGCCGAAAGCCGCCGCCAATGCTGCAGCAGGCATCTTCTATAACCAGGGTCAGGTCTGTATCGCCGGTACGCGTCTGTTACTGGAGGATAGTATTGCCGACGAGTTCATCGCCCTGCTGAAAGAGCAGGCGAAAAACTGGCAGCCGGGCAACCCGCTGGATCCGGAAACCACGATGGGCACGCTTATCGACAACGCGCATGCCGACACCGTGCACGGTTTTATTCGCGACGGTGAAGCACAAGGCACGCTGGCGCTGGATGGTCGCAGCCACGTACACCCAGCGGCTATCGGCCCGACTATTTTTGTCGATACAGCCCCGCAAGCCCACGTCAGCCGCGATGAGATTTTCGGCCCGGTGCTGGTCGTCACCCGTTTTAGCAGCGAAGCCGAAGCCCTGGCGCTGGCCAACGACAGTGACTACGGCCTGGGGGCCGCGGTCTGGACCCGCGATCTGTCGCGCGCCCACCGCATGAGTCGTCGCCTGAAGGCCGGTTCGGTCTTCGTTAATAACTACAACGATGGTGATATGACTGTGCCGTTCGGCGGTTATAAGCAAAGCGGCAACGGGCGCGATAAGTCCCTGCATGCGCTGGAAAAATTTAGCGAACTGAAAACCATTTGGATCTCCCTGGAGCCTTAATCATGACTGAACATACCAGCAGTTATTACGCCGCAAGCGCCAATCAGTACGAACCGTTTCCCACCCTTAGCGAGTCGGTTAGCTGTGATGTTTGCGTCGTGGGCGGTGGATATACCGGACTCTCCTCCGCCCTGCACTTAGCGGAGATGGGTTACGACGTAGTGCTACTGGAATCCGCGCGTATCGGCTTCGGGGCCAGCGGACGTAACGGCGGTCAGTTGGTGAACTCCTACAGTCGCGATATCGACGTCATCGAGCGCACCTATGGCCCGGACGCCGCCAAAATGCTTGGCAGCATGATGTTTGAAGGCGGTAATATCATCCGCGAACGTATCAAGCGTTATCAGATCGAATGCGACTATCGCCCCGGCGGACTGTTTGTGGCGCTGAACCACAAGCAGATGGAAACGCTGGAGGAGCAGAAGTCGAACTGGGAACGCTACGGCAACACGCAGCTTGAACTGTTAGACAGCAGCGAAATTCGTCGCGAAGTCAGCAGCGATCGTTATGTCGGCGCGCTGCTCGACCACAGCGGTGGTCATATTCATCCGCTGAACCTGGCGATTGGCGAAGCTAACGCCATTCGTCTGAACGGCGGGCGCGTCTTCGAACAGTCGCCGGTCACCCGTATCCAGCACACCAGCCCGGCGGTGGTCAGCACCGAAAAAGGTCAGGTTACGGCCCGCTTTGTGATCGTCGCGGGCAACGCCTACCTCGGCGACAAACTGGAGCCTGCGCTGGCAAAAAGCAGCATGCCATGCGGCACACAGGTGTTAACTACCGAACCGTTGTCTGCAGAGATGGCGCGCTCGCTGATTCCAAAAAACTACTGTGTAGAAGATTGTAACTATTTGCTGGATTACTACCGTCTGACCGGCGATAACCGCCTGTTGTACGGCGGCGGCGTGGTCTACGGCGCCCGCGATCCAGACGATATTGAACGTCTGGTAATGCCGAAACTGCTGAAAACCTTCCCGCAATTGCAGGGGGTAAAAATTGATTACCGCTGGACCGGTAATTTCCTGTTAACGCTATCTCGCATGCCGCAGTTCGGCCGTCTTGATACCAACATTTACTATATGCAGGGCTACAGCGGCCACGGCGTGACCTGTACCCACCTGGCAGGACGTCTGATTTCTGAACTGCTGCGCGGGGATGCCGAGCGCTTTGACGCTTTCGCCAAACTGCCGCACTACCCGTTCCCGGGGGGGCGCAGCCTGCGCATTCCGTTTACCGCCATGGGGGCGGCATATTACAGCTTACGCGATCGCCTTGGGGTTTAAGTTCTTCCGCAATAAACCCGACGCACAGGGCGGTCTCCCCTGTGCGTTTTTTTATTCCCGGACAGTGAAAAACAGGTAACGGGCACGAAAATATCGCAATAGGACATAACCCTACACTTTACATTGTTTCTCCCCGCTGATCGGATAGGCTTTTTTAGATTATCGCTGGCGACGTGGCCAGAACTCAACGGGGGAAGAAACGCGTGTTATGAATACGAATAACGAGGAGACCTTTTATCAGGCGATGCGCCGCAAAGGGGTGAGTCGACGCAGTTTTCTCAAATATTGCAGCCTCGCAGCAACATCGCTTGGGCTGGGAGCCGCAATGACGCCCAGAATAGCCTGGGCGCTGGAAAACAAACCCCGGATCCCGGTCGTCTGGATCCACGGGCTGGAATGCACCTGTTGCACTGAATCATTTATCCGCTCCTCTCACCCACTCGCCAAAGACGTCATCCTCTCCCTGATTTCTCTTGATTACGACGACACCCTGATGGCCGCCGCCGGAACGCAGGCCGAAGAGGTATTTGAAGACATTCTGAGCCGCTACCACGGCCGATACATTCTGGCCGTCGAGGGCAATCCTCCGCTGGGTGAACAAGGAATGTTCTGCATCAGCGGCGGGCGACCGTTTATTGAAAAGCTAAAAAGAGCCGCGGCAGGCGCCAGCGCGATTATCGCCTGGGGAACCTGTGCCTCCTGGGGCTGCGTGCAGGCCGCCCGGCCTAATCCAACCCAGGCAACGCCGATCGATAAGGTGATCACCGATAAACCAATCGTGAAAGTGCCCGGCTGCCCGCCGATTCCGGATGTCATGAGCGCCATCATTACCTATATGGTGACGTTTGATCGTCTGCCTGAACTCGATCGTTTGGGGCGTCCGCTGATGTTCTATGGTCAGCGTATTCACGACAAATGCTACCGCCGCGCCCACTTTGACGCCGGGGAGTTCGTTGAGAGTTGGGACGATGACGCTGCCCGAAAAGGCTATTGCCTGTACAAAATGGGCTGCAAAGGGCCTACCACTTATAACGCCTGCTCCACCACCCGCTGGAATGGCGGCGTTTCTTTCCCCATCCAGTCCGGTCATGGGTGTCTGGGATGTTCAGAGAACGGCTTCTGGGATCGCGGTTCGTTCTACAGCCGCGTGGTCGATATCCCGCAGATGGGGACGCATTCAACCGCCGATACCGTGGGCCTCACCGCGCTTGGCGTGGTGGCCGCCAGCGTCGGTGTCCACGCAGTCGCCAGCGCCGTCAATCAACATAACCGCCACAAACAGCAATTAGCCGACGCCGGACAACAGTCGCCAGACAATGAGGATAAACAGGCATGAGCAATTCGTATCAAACCCAGGGATATACGGTCAATAATGCCGGCCGGCGCCTGGTTGTCGACCCCATTACGCGCATTGAAGGGCATATGCGTTGTGAGGTGAACATTGATGAGCAGAACATCATCACCAACGCGGTGTCCTGCGGCACCATGTTCCGTGGACTGGAAATTATTCTGCAAGGGCGCGACCCGCGCGATGCCTGGGCGTTTGTCGAACGAATTTGCGGGGTGTGCACTGGCGTACATGCGCTCGCATCGGTCTATGCCATTGAAGATGCCATTGGCATCATGGTGCCCGACAACGCCAACATCATTCGCAATATTATGCTGGCGACGCTGTGGTGCCACGACCACCTGGTCCACTTTTACCAGCTAGCCGGAATGGACTGGATTGACGTTCTGAATGCCCTTAAAGCCGACCCGCGCGCAACATCACAGTTGGCACAAAGCCTTTCTGCCTGGCCGATGTCCTCCCCGGGCTACTTCTTTGACGTACAAAACCGCCTGAAGAAATTTGTCGATGGCGGTCAGTTGGGGATTTTCCGCAACGGTTATTGGGGACATCCGCAGTACAAACTGTCGCCAGAGGCTAACCTGATGGGCTTTGCCCATTATCTGGAAGCGCTCGATTTTCAGCGCGAGATTATCAAAATCCATACGGTGTTTGGCGGCAAGAATCCGCATCCTAACTGGATTGTCGGCGGCATGCCATGCGCTATCAATATCGATCAGAGCGGCGCGGTTGGCGCGGTCGATATGGAACGTCTTAACCTGGTACAGTCGATCATCACTCGCACCGCCGACTTCATCAACAACGTCATGGTTCCTGACGCGCTGGCTATCGGCCAGTTCAACAAACCCTGGAGCCAGATTGGCACCGGGCTGTCTGATAAGTGCGTCTTAAGCTACGGCGCGTTCCCGGATATCGCCAACGACTTCAGCGCGAAGAGCCTGTTGATGCCTGGCGGTGCGGTCATTAACGGTGATTTTAATAACGTCATGCCGGTGGATCTGGCCGATCAGCAGCAAATTCAGGAGTTTGTCGATCATGCCTGGTACCGTTATCCGGACGATCAATTAGGTCGTCACCCGTTCGAGGGGATTACTGAACCCTGGTACAACCCCGGCGATGTCAAAGGCAGCGATACCGATATCCAGCAGCTCAACGAACAGGAACGCTACTCGTGGATTAAAGCCCCGCGCTGGCGCGGACACGCCATGGAAGTTGGACCGTTGGCGCGTACGCTGATTGCCTATCACAAAGGGGATGCCGCCACGATTGAATCCGTCGATCGCATGATGTCCGCACTCAAACTGCCACTGTCGGGTATGCAGTCGACGCTGGGGCGTATTTTATGCCGCGCGCACGAGGCGCAGTGGGCCGTGAGCAAGCTGCAATATTTCTTCGACAAGCTGATGACCAATCTGAAAAACGGCAATCTGGCTACGGCGAATACCGAAAAATGGGAGCCTGCAAGCTGGCCGCAACAGTGCCGTGGGATCGGTTTTACCGAGGCGCCGCGCGGAGCACTCGGTCACTGGGCGTCGATTCGCGACCAGAAGATCGACGTGTATCAGTGCGTAGTGCCGACCACCTGGAATGCCAGCCCGCGCGATCCGAAGGGGCAAATTGGCGCCTACGAGGCGGCGTTGATGGGCACCCAAATGGCTATACCGGATCAACCACTGGAGATCCTGCGCACCTTGCACAGCTTCGACCCCTGCCTGGCATGTTCAACCCACGTCCTCGGCGACGACGGCAGCGAACTTATCGCAGTCCAGGTTCGCTAAGCGTTAAGGAACGGAACGATGACTGGAAAGATATCCCCACGCGTCGGGGAGGCGCGTGATACCGCCGTCAGCCACTATGTGTTTGAAGCGCCCGTACGCTTGTGGCACTGGCTGACAGTGGGCTGCATGTTGGTTTTGATGGTAACCGGATACTTCATTGGCCGACCACTGCCGTCGGTCAACGGCGAGGCCACTTACCTGTTCTACATGGGCGACATCCGGTTAGTACATTTCGCCGCAGCCATGGTGTTTACGGTGATACTGTTGGGTCGCATTTACTGGGCCTTCGTCGGCAATCGCTATTCACGCGAGCTGTTTATCGTGCCTGTCTGGCGTCGCAGTTGGTGGCAGGGTGCCTTTTCGGTGGTGCGCTGGTATCTGTTTCTGGAAAAAAAACCGGGAGAGGATATCGGCCATAACCCCGTCGCGCAGGCGGCGATGTTCGGTTATTTCCTGCTCTCAGTTTTTATGATCCTCACCGGTTTTGCCTTATACAGCGAGCATAGCCAGTACGCCATTTTTACCCCCTTCCGCTATGTGACGGAGTTTTTCTACTGGACCGGCGGTAACTCTCTCGATATCCACAGCTGGCATCGGTTGGGGATGTGGTTCATCGCCGCCTTCATCATCGGTCATGTGTATATGGCTATCCGCGAGGACATCATGTCTGACGATACCGTCATCTCAACCATGATCAACGGCTATCGTAGCCACAAATTTGCCAAACGCCAGCACGATAAGGAGGCGTCATGAGCGAACCTAACGTCATCGTGATGGGCTTAGGCAACCTGCTGTGGGCAGACGAAGGATTTGGCATTCGCGTCGCCGAGCGCCTGTACGCCCACTATCACTGGCCGGAATGGGTAGAGATTGTCGACGGCGGCACGCAAGGGCTGAATCTGCTGGGCTACGTTGAGCAGGCCAGCCATTTGTTGCTGCTGGACGCCATCGACTACGGACTCACGCCAGGCACTTTGCAATCCTACGCCGGTGAACAAGTCCCCAGTTACCTCAGCGCCAAAAAAATGAGTCTGCATCAGAACAGCTTCTCCGAAGTGCTTGCTCTGGCGGAGATTCGCGGTCATCTGCCCGCCCACATCGCCCTCGTAGGACTACAGCCGGTGCAGCTGGACGACTATGGCGGCAGCCTGACCGACATCGCGCGCGCTCAGCTCCCGGCGGCAGAACAAGCCGCGCTAAGGCAACTGGCCGCGTGGGGCATCGCGCCACAGACAATCGATGAAACGCGTTGCCTGAACTATGAATGCCTGTCGCTGGAAAACTATGAAGGCGTGCGTATTCGCCAGTATCGTGTAACGCTGGAGAGATAAGCAACATGTTGAATGACAAACCATTTTCTGCGCTATGGCAACGCATGCTGGCGCGCGGCTGGCAACCGCTGACCGCATCTGAACTGGATGACTGGGTAACGCGTGTGCGTGATGGCGTGGTGCTGCTCAGTAGCGATCCCCGCCGCACGCCAGAAGTCAGCGATAACCCGGTAATGATTGCCGAGTTGCTCCGCGAGTTTCCCCAGTTTGACTGGCAAATCGCTATGGCGGATCTCGAGCACAGCGAGGATATCGGCGATCGTTTTGGCGTATTCCGCTTCCCGGCCACGCTGGTATTTATCCACGGCGAGCTGCGCGGCATTCTCAGCGGCATCCACCCGTGGGCCGACCTGCTCAACCTGATGCGCCCCCTCGTTGAAGAACGCATCCCCCGGAGCCTGTAAGATGAGTGATACCTTTTTTCATCTGCTGGGACCGGGAACCCAGCCGGGCGATGACAGCTTCAGCATGAATCCCTTGCCCCTCACCTGCCAGGTCAACAGCAGCCCCAGCATGGCGAGGCTGGAAAACTGTCCGCACAGCCCGGCGGTGATGGCATTGCTAGCCGACGTGCGCCACCAGCTTAGCCAGAAAATCCCCGTAAAACAGGACGTGCTGGGATGGGATTTATCCACGCTCAACGCAGACGACCTCACGTTTTTGAATACGCTGCTCGGCGAAGGCGAAGTTTCCGTGCGTATCCAGCAGGCTGACGGCAGGGCGAGTGAGATTCAGGAGTCTATTTTCTGCGGAATCTGGCGGGTGCGTTGCCAGAATGACTTGGGTCAATGGGAGGAGCATCTGGAGGCAGGCAGCGCGCCACGGGCGCTGTGGCAGGCAGCAACAATCACTACGCTGCCAGACGATAGCCTGTTGCCTCCGCCCGTCGATGGGTTGATGAATGGCCTGACGCTGGCTCAGGAACTGCTGGCGCACGTGCGCAATCCGGCCACGCAACCTCATAGCATTAACCTCACCCAACTCCCGGTTAGTGATGCGGATCGCCAGTTCCTCTCCCGCCTGTGTGGCGAAGGGAGTATTCAGATCCGTACCATCGGCTACGGCGAGAGCCAAATCGACGCCACGGCGCTGCGCCATGTCTGGCATGTGCGCTGTCTGGATACCCTGAAAGGACTTCTGCTCGAGAGTTATGAGATCTGTCCATTACCGGAACTGGTACTGGCTGCTCCAGAGGATCTGCTCGACTCGCTCCAGCGCCTGGATGAAGTCTGTAGCTGGCTGGCATCCGGCCCGCCAGCCTGATCCCCTTCTCCCGACCCGCATACTTTTCTGCTGCGGGTCTGGTGTTTTCTTCCTTATCTATTCACTCTCTAATGCCTGATGGAGTTCGCATGTGGGACGTCATTGACTTATCGCGCTGGCAGTTTGCGCTGACCGCGCTCTACCATTTTCTGTTTGTTCCCCTGACGCTGGGGCTGATTTTTTTGCTGGCCATCATGGAAACTCTGTTCGTGGTGACGGGCAAAACAGTCTACCGCGACATGACGCGTTTCTGGGGAAAGTTATTCGGTATTAACTTTGCGCTCGGTGTGGCGACCGGCCTGACCATGGAGTTTCAGTTCGGGACTAACTGGTCGCTCTATTCCAACTATGTGGGCGATATTTTCGGTGCTCCGCTGGCGATGGAAGCCTTGATGGCTTTCTTTCTTGAATCCACATTCGTGGGGCTGTTCTTCTTCGGCTGGCAGCGCTTAAACAAGTACCAGCATTTACTGGTGACCTGGCTGGTAGCGTTTGGCTCCAATATCTCTGCCCTGTGGATCCTCAACGCCAACGGCTGGATGCAATATCCAACGGGCGCTCACTTTAATATTGATACCCTGCGCATGGAGATGAGCAGCTTTAGCGAGCTGGTTTTTAACCCCATCAGCCAGGTGAAATTTGTGCATACCGTGATGTCCGGTTATGTCACAGGCGCCATGTTTGTGATGTCCATCAGCGCCTGGTATCTGCTGCGTGGTCGCGCTCGCGAGTTCGCCCTGCGCTCCTTCGCGGTAGGTTCCGTCTTTGGCACACTGGCTATCCTCGGCACTCTGCAACTGGGAGATAGCTCAGCCTATGAGGTCGCCCAACGCCAGCCGGTAAAACTGGCGGCAATGGAAGGGGAATGGCAAACCGAACCAGCACCTGCGCCCTTTCATGTGATAGCCTGGCCGCAGCAGGAGCAAGAGCGTAACGCCTTTTCCGTGAAGATACCGGCCCTGCTGGGTATCCTGGCGACTCACTCTTTAGATACGCCAGTTCCGGGGCTGAAGAACCTGATGGCAGACGCGCTACCCCGCCTGCAGCGGGGCCGGGAAGCATGGTTGCTGATGCAGGAAATCGCCAAAGGTAACCGCACGCCTCAGCTACTGCACGCTTTTCACGCCGTGGAAAAAGATCTGGGTTACGGCATCCTGTTAGCAAACTACGCCCCTGACATGAACCATGTCACGCCAGCGCAATATCAGGCCGCACAACGCGGCGCTATTCCGCAAGTCGCCCCCGTGTTCTGGAGCTTTCGCATCATGATTGGGTGCGGTTCCCTTTTGCTGCTGGTGATGGCGATTGCGCTGATACAGACCTTACGCTGGCGTATCGACCAGCATCGCTGGGTACTGCACATAACGCTGTGGAGCCTGCCGCTACCGTGGATTGCCATTGAAGCAGGCTGGTTTATGACGGAGTTTGGCCGTCAGCCGTGGGCGATTCAGGATATTTTGCCGACCTGGTACGCCCACTCTGCGCTGAGCGTGGGCCAACTGGCCTTCTCCATGGGGCTAATCCTCACGCTTTACACCCTGTTTTTAATTGCCGAAGTCTACCTGATGCAAAAATACGCGCGTCTTGGTCCAGATGCGATGCAACGTCAACAACCGGCACAACAACAGGAATAAAGGAGAGCATCATGTTGGATTATGAAACGTTGCGGCTCATTTGGTGGCTGCTGATTGGCATTATTCTGGTGGCCTTTATGGTCACTGACGGGTTTGATATGGGGGTCGGCTGCCTGTTACCGCTGATCGCGCGCAACGATGATGAACGTCGGGTGTTAATCAATAGCGTAGGGGCGCACTGGGAAGGTAACCAGGTGTGGCTCATTCTGGCGGGCGGTGCATTATTCGCAGCCTGGCCGCGCGTCTATGCTGCCGCATTTTCGGGGTTTTATGTGGCGATGATTCTGGTGCTGTGCGCCCTTTTCTTTCGTCCATTGGCCTTTGATTATCGCGGTAAAATAGCGAATGCACGCTGGCGCGCCATGTGGGACACCGGGTTGGTTATCGGCAGCCTGGTGCCACCGGTTATCTTCGGCGTCGCCTTCGGCAATCTGTTCCTGGGGGTGCCTTTTGTGTTCACACCACAATTACATGTGCAATACCTGGGCACTTTCTGGGAATTGCTCTCTCCTTTTGCCCTATTGTGCGGCGCATTAAGCCTGATGTTGGTCATTATGCAGGGGGGCGTTTGGCTCCAGTTGAAAACCGACGGCCTTCTTCACCTGCGCGCGCTGTCTGCCACCCGCCGCAGCGCGATGTTAGTGGTGCTCTGCTTCCTGTTAGCCGGGTACTGGCTGTGGACGGGGATCGATGGCTATGTGCTGCTTAGCCAGGATCCTAATGGTCCGTCCAACCCGCTATTAAAGGCAGTAACAACCGCACCGGGCGCGTGGATGGCGCACTTTGAAAATTCACCACTACTGTTGGTTATTCCGCTGTTGGGCATGATTTTTCCAATGCTCGCGATCTATGCCTGCGGGCAACGTCGGGCCGTGTGGGGATTTCTGTTTGCTTCATTGACCCAGACCTGTGTGATCTTCACCGCTGGAATCACCCTGTTTCCATTTGTGATGCCATCCAGCGCGTATCCACTCTCTAGCCTGACGGTGTGGGACAGTACCTCCAGCCAGACGACGCTCAGTATCATGCTGGTTATCGTGCTGATTTTCCTACCGATAGTTTTGCCTTATACCTTGTGGAGTTATTACAAGATGCTGGGACGAATCAACGTAGAAACAATCCGCCGCCACAACCACGAACTTTATTAGGGAGGACTGTACGATGTGGTATCTGTTTTGGTTTGTCGGCATTCTGCTGATGTGCACGCTCTCCACGCTGGCGCTGGTCTGGCTTGAGTCTCGGCAGAAATAGCCCTGCGCGTGCGTTACGCTTCCTGGCTCCCCTGTTTATTCGGGGGGTCTTTATTCGTTCGCACAAAAGCAGCATGGCTGTACCCAACCCCTGGTTAGCACCAAGCTTATCTATAAACGGCAGTGTGGTGCTGCAATGGACGTGTTCGAAGAGCGGAAAGGAAATGAGAAGCTATAGAGTGCTAAACCAGTGCGCGAGACAAAAAGAAGGGGATTACATTGAAGATGTGGAGTTGTAACTGCTTGATTGAATGGTGCCGATAATAGGAGTCGAACCTACGACCTTCGCATTACGAATGCGCTGCTCTACCAACTGAGCTATATCGGCCCTGAAAAGGACATGTCCACGAATGTGAGCACGGGGTAGAAGGTTAAAACTAACCGGGCGATGCGTCAATGGCCTTGCGAATCAAACGCCTATTTTTGCATCATCCGGTTTCAATTACGCACGAATCGTGTCGTTACAGGCATGCTTATACGCGGTCGGGTATTACTATAACCAGCGGCGAACGTGTTGTTCATAGCGCTCCCACTCCAGCCCGAAATGTTTTCGCAGTTGTTCCTCTTCAAAATCAATATGTAATCTGGCAACCACCAGCATAAACACCGGTACAGCCAGTACTCCAGTCAGGCTACCGATGCAAAGAGCAAAGGCCAACTGGAGTCCACTCATACCAAGGTAGATCGGGTTGCGGCTCCAGGCATAACATCCGTCGGTAACAAGCGTGGTCGATTTATGTGCATGCAGCGGATTCAGGGTCGTACGTTTCATCCGCATCTGCCACGCGGTATGCAATATCACCAACAGACTGACGCCGGCCAGCAATGCGCATATCACGATATTCACCTCGCCGAATGTGAAACGCGGACTCGCCGTCAGCACATCCGCAACGAGAAAAAGTACTAAGATAAGAGGCGGCGGAAACCAGACTCTTAATTTTGTCAGGAAATGACGCATGGCCAGGAACTCACCTCGGCATCGGTTTAATTAACGCTGATACCGCTATAAATACCCCGTATTAGATACATAAACAAACGATGCCTCACTCACAACAGGCTATCGCCTTCACCAGACAGGCGGGAGTTATCGTACTCACCTCGACAAAAATACCTGCATCAGAGGCATCCGCCCCTGATGTTCCCGAAAGGCTTTACGTTGAGAAAGTAGAATCCGACGCTGATTCAAAAAAATTTACAGACTGCTTGTAGTAACGCATAAAATCATCAAACGTCACTGGCGGTAAAAATTGATAACCCTGCAGGTAATCAACATTATTTTTCCCCAACCATTGCTGCTGATAGCCATATTCAACGCCTTCCGCCACCATGCGTAACCCCAGGAGTTCGGAAAGGTGAATGATTGACTCGAGCATAGGGATATGTTGCTCAACTTCTTTAATAGCTTTGATAAACGTTTTATCAATTTTTATAACATCCAGGTCTAACTCATTGAGATAGCAAAGGTTAGCGTATCCCGTCCCAAAATCATCTAAAGCAAACAGAACCCCTCTGTTTCGCAACGATCGTATCAGCTCTTTGATTGCAGGAGTAATAGTGAGAGTCTGGTTTTCAGTTATTTCAATCATCAATTTTATCGGTAGCCTTTGCGTTATTTCCATAAAATTAAGACACTCCCAATAAAAGACGGGGTTACTTAAACCTGATGGACTCACATTAAAGGAGACGAATAAAGTTTTATTGAAATCCTCGCTTCCGTCGACCAGATTACGCGCGACGGTGTTCATTAAATAGCTCGTTAACTCATTCATTAAACCACTTTTTTCAGCCAGCGGTATAAACTCACGCTGAGAAATAGCATAATTATCCCCCTGTGGCCAACGAGCCAAAACCTCAACACCACAGACATCTTCGTTGATATTTACGATGGGTTGAAAATAAGGAATGATCTCTTCATTCCTTATTGCCATACTCAGTCGACTAGAATCTGAGACATCATATGCTTCGCCGTATATTACATTCTTACCAGAATAACTGTTCGTCGAGGAACCTTCATGCAATAGATTATTCCTGGTTAAAAAAATGATAGTTTCATTAAAATGAGAAAATCCCAGACGAGCGGTAATTCGTTCCCGATATCGATACACTGACTTAATTGTTATCGAGTTAGCATGACAAAAATCGTGCAATTTTTCCTTTGTGAAAGATGCATACAGCATTTTCTCTTCAAACTCAGTCAAATGAAAAGTAAATATCGCTGAACCTTTAGTGACTTCCACAACCTCATTGGGAGCCATTAGATTGGCTCTCAACTGAGAAATCAGCTGATCCGATAGTTCCCGTCCATTAATGAATGCATACTCCTCATACCCCCGATTAATAGAACGATTTTCATTCATCCGAAGAACAATACAGTTTATATTGATAAACTGCGTGCTATTTCTCTGAAACCACTTCCTGACCTGGAATAATGGTAACCGGTTATCGATCACCAGTAAACAGGATGGATACCGTGGAATAATTGACTGTGAACCAGAAATAAATGCCCGCGCATCGACCAACACCAGATTTGGCAACCACGCTTTTATCCCTGAGAAAAGAAAAATATCATAACTGAGCAGAAAAACCTTTTTCGTATTCATAGTTACCACCAACTTAAATTTATGGCATGGCAGGTCCCTCGTTTTATACACGAGAGAATATACAACACCTTTAGCCTCCAGAAATTACAATGCAGTCCGCGAATTAACTTTATCCATAAGTCATCTCACGCAGTTTCAGATTTTATAATCACGATTATCCATATGAATATTACCATTAAATGTTAAGGCCATTTTAATTATTGAAAAAGGAAAAATCCTAATTCTTCATCAATACAAATCCTATTGCTCATTTTCACTGCAAGACAAAACAAAAAACCACGAATACTAAAAACGACAAAATATAAAACTACTAAAACCATAAGGATAACATATTATTGTTACTCATGCTGCCCGACAAACCATTAACGTACGTCGCAGATCTCTGATCGCATAGACATTTTTGGCGATATGGATGATCTTATAATAAAAAATTTCCTGTCGTGACATGAGTTGTTCGGTAACGTCATCAGGAACATTATCATTTTTATTTTTAACAATAGCTACACGACGGGTCTGCAGGTAACCATCACGATCTTTACCAATAAAATTCAGGATAACATTACGATCTACAGCATAATTTTTACCCTGAATATTGAGGCTTCCTATCTGAGATACCCGCCCTTCGGTAGCAGAAGAAATACGAAAAACCAGCAGAACTTCACCTTCAATTTTTACCCCCTGAGTTTGCGCCTCCAGATGCAGGTAAGTTTTTGCCGAGCAGGTCAGCGTCTCAGGTTCTTGATGGCGATATAAAAAATATGCTGTTATCGCTGCAAGAAAGATTGCCCCACTAATAAACAAAATTTTCACATTCACGGACAACCCCTCCTTTCTCTAACGTACAAATCCCAAGCAAATTCACTCTAAGATCATTGCCGGCTGATAAATTATTATCGTCATAAAAAACAATTGTTTTCTTGCCATCATGACAAGCCGCATTTACTTTTCGCCACATATCAGAAGATAAAAATGCTTTCGTTTTATCAGCATTATTGTCATCGGCAGTATAAAGTTCACAATCATCTATTGCCCTGATATAGATAAAATTTTTGGAACTTGAATTAAGTGCTAAAAATATAAAAATAGCGCTTCCAAGAAATGCAAATAATAAAATGAACAGAATAATGTTTTTACGTTTTGGTCTTACGGATGAGTTCACCGTCTCAGTTACCGAACGCACAGTTTCATCTTCAGAGGAAGATGACGATTCATCGCTGATCGAAGCATGGAACAAAAATCCCTGCCGAGGCAGCGTTTCAATGGGATTACCCGCCCCCAGCTCACTAAATGCTTTTCGCAAAATACTGATGCTTTTATTAAGACTATGACCCGATGGGGCCATGCCATGCTTTTTCCAGACTTCTTCAATGATAAACTCGCGGTGGACTTGTTGATTTTTATGGGCAATGAATAGCTCAAGTAGTCTCGCGGTAGACGCCGAAAGAATTATTGTCGTATCGCGATGTTTCAGGCTTTTTCTGGTGGAATCATACTCAACCTGTTCATTAATTATACTGTTCATACTACCTGACTCTTAATTACCGTGACGTTGAGTGCAAATGACTAAAATTTCATCTGTGCCGAGCTGATCACTGCATTGTATAAAGATAGTTACAGTATAGGTTCGATATCTAACCATGACATATCGGATCAGACTTAATGCTTACTATTGATTGAGTTTGAAGCACCCCTGACCTACTGGTATGTATTTCTGCAATGCAACGATAAATTTCCGGTTTTTTGATTTCAATTCGCTACTACGCCAGGTTTCACCCGGCAACACATAACGCATGGTGGCTTCATCATCAGTTGAGTTGCACCCCAGATGTACGATGATTTTAAAAAAAGTATTCCCGGTATTTTTCAGTGTTCCGTTTGCCTCATCAATGGTGTAGGCCAGATTCATTTTTCTCGGGCGAACAACCAATATGGTGTCCATAGCGATCACCGGGAGAGCCTGCCCTCCTTTCCCTTGATTACGCTCGGTAAACAGCGTTATCGGCATTTCACGAAACAGAATTCGGTAATAGCGTTCTTTATCATCCTGCGGTCCACGGTAGAAAATCTTAAAAAACTCACCCGCCTGCGGAGCCAGTGAAAAATTCAGCGGCGTAAACAGAAGTTCGCCTTCAGCAATGGCACTTCTGTTTTCACCTCCCGGTCCAGGCTTATCAATTTTTACTGCGCCAATACTGTACAAATTCTGTTTCTGGCTATCGTTATAGATCCGTTTGCTGATAAATGATTTATCCGATGGCATCTCATAAATGGTCGACTCCAGGTAGACAGCCTGTGCGGAGAATATAGTCAACCCGGAAAGTAAGATAAATCCCCATCTAAACACCAAACGGCAGCGGTTCATGGCGTCACTCCCACCCAATTCGCCGTGACTTTTATCTCTCCACTGGCACTGACGACACCTTCCCAATCTGTTCCGGAAACAGTTAACATCGACCGTGAATCATTCATTGGGAAAAGCAATTTTAAATCCGTAGTATAGTAGCTTCCATCATCATTGTTATTTGCGTCCCAGGGCGTCTGTTGCCACTGCGCATCGCTCATATTGATTGCTGCTTCACTACAGCTATTTCGTTTCTTCACCACGCCCCCCGACTGACTGTTGTACTGCAGAAAGGCGGGGATTGGGACTGACAGCCCGCCTTGAGGGGAGGTAAACAGACAGTAAGGCACACTGTTTATCGTCGTACTTTCTCCAATAACTTGCGCGGTAATGCTATCAGCCTGACGAGGACCGGAGACTGTCACGGTGTAATCTATTTCTATAGGAGCGGCGTCGCCAATCGTGCCACTGCCGCTCGCAGAAGCGGTGTTGTCTGAAGAGACGATACTGATCCCATACTCCTTCGGCACAATATTGATCTGTAGCGAAGGCGTAAACTGGTAGTGCCCTGACTCAGGTGTTAAGCCATTATAAAAACCGAAGGTAAACGGTTGAGTGTTAGTAATGCTGATTCCTGAATCGACGAGTTTTTTCAGGAATACTTTTGACAGAAAAATATATATGTACTCTCCAGAGGTCGTGAAAACGTTGTAATAAGCAGTTGAAGTACCATAGTTATACCAGTTTGAACCATTCCCGGAGTATTTCACGGTGGCCGGTCCAGGCGTAAAACCAAGCATCGCCGTGTCGACATAAGCGCGAAACGTCAGAGAGGCGGTCAGATTGGCGGTTTGTTGCAGGTTATAATTTACCATTTTGCAAATCACGCCGTCTTCGCCGTTAACCACGCCAAGCTCGCAATAACCAGTGTCTTTGGTGATGCTCGGCGTACCGTCGCTGGCAACCCAAAGCTCCTGAAATGCATTAGTCGATACCAGTGACAGATGACCGCGTTTGGTTAACGTATAATTGACGTAATTCCATAATCCTTTCGATTGATCTTTGCAACGTTGCCCGGAAGAATAATCATAATCAACGGAAGTATAACAACGGTTGAACACATAGGTTTCGCTGCTACCGGTAGGCACATTGCGAAAGTACTCATAGGCAGTATCCGTCAGGGAAGCGAATCCGTAGGCACCACCAATAACACCTGCGACAGATCCCACCTGCGCATGATAAAAACCGTTTTTATCAGTGCCTTGCCCGGCAATAAACCCAGTTGATGGACACTGGCTGCCGCTATAACAACGGATCCCCCGAAAAGGCCCGTTAATCGGGGAATTATCAATCCACATGTCCTGATAATAATTTCCTGGCGCAGTCCAGATGACAAAACCTAAATACCCGAGACTTACCTGAGAGGTACCGTATTTTATCCACGTGTTTGAACCGCTGAAACGAGGGTCGAGTGCGGAGGGGGTGATAAAGTATTCACTATCAATGGCATTTTCAATAAACAAATAGTTATTACTGACTGAGCCGGAAGATACAGCATTTAAAGCCAAAGCAGGCGCAGGCGTGAAACTCCCCACGGCACAGATTACAGTAGCTACTTTAATTAATACTTTCATTTTATTACCTCTGCGCCATCGTGGTTTGCGTGGAACATTTCACATCACCAACCCACGCTGCGCCACGTGCTTTTTCCAAATCGAGATCGGCTTCGCATAGGCTGCCATTGGCTGAAATTAACGTGATGACCGGATATTTCTTATCGATATCGATAGCAAACTCCCCTTTTTCATCCGTACGCGTTTTACCGATGTGATTATGAATATCGGTGTTTGCAGCCAACTGCCCATCGGGATAACGAATACGCCCGAATACGGTGACCATACTTTTCACTTCAGGGTTGATAACACCCACGTTACCCGGATATAGCGTCAGTTCCTGTTTGCGCCCTGAAACAATATCAAAGCTGTCTTCAGAGTTTTTATCATTGAGGATCTCCAGCTTGTACTGAGCATAAGGCGGCAGTGCAATGAAATTTGATTTACCGCTGAGAAGATAATTTCGGTTATTAATCTTCGCAGCCAGTTTCCCTTCGCCGGTTAAATCGGTTTTCACAATAATGCCTGACCTTTGCCTCTCTTTACTCAGACCGAAATCTTTTCCTGCCCACGCCAGGGAACCTTGAGAAGAGAAGTTCATATTGGTTGAGTTGTCCGCAGAACGCGTTACCGATACGGTGCCGGCGTTATATTTCGTGTCATAACTCAGATTGCCGTTTACCGAATAATTATTGTCGTAATACTGCTCGCCACTCAGGCGTGTCGAAGCCGACAATCCGACAGATTTAATGGGGCCTTCAGCATACTGCTTGCGCGCGCTGAGATTACCCTGAGTGCTGCCATAGCGATCCCGGGAGACGCCCATGCTCATCCAGGACGCCAACGGCAACGATAAATCCAGGCTGACATAACGTTCCTGTCGCCCATCGTCATTCCGGTTGTTGTAGTAATAACGCTGAATACCTGCGCGCAACCCAACCGTGGCATACTTGCCTGAATAAAGGTTTGTGCTGTAGTCCAGGTTACGGTATTTATTTCCCGAGTAGCGATTCTCCGTCTGACTCACGGTAAGCGAGCCGCCATGAGGAATAAACTTCCCGAGGTTAAGAGTGCCACCAATGGAATAATTGTCACGCTCCTGCATGGGCAGACGGTCGCCAATTTTACTGTCTTCACGAGATGCCCAAAGGGAACCATATCCCTCGGGGATATTGAGATTGATATTACTGATGTTTCGCCATGACGAATCGTTCGCTACCAGCGTCTGATTGCCAATGCTTACGTATTCATTCACATTGAGTGTGACATCCGTTTCATTAACCGTATTGTTGCCAAAACCGTAGAGCGTAGATTTCAGGCCCAGCCCCGACAATATCGCCAACGTCACCGATGCGGCACCGCCGGCAATCCAGGTCTGCTCATTGCCTAAATCCTGATAGTGGTTTCGCTTATAGCTCACACGGTCATAATCCAGTGAGCCACCAAACAGTTGCCATGAGAGCTGATCAATTCCAGCTGCCTGCTGGCGGGCAAAGATTTTATTAACCCGACTGATACGACTATTAATTGTCCGGCCATTGACCACGATATCTACCGTGACATCATAAACACCATACGGAAAACGACTGGTATCAATTTCATAACTGCCCATATTAAAGTTCTGTACGCTGAGCAAACGCCCGTCACGAAATACATGAACCTCGCCAGCGGCTGGCAAAAATACGGTAATTGGCGTGAGCGAAAGCGAGGTATTCTCAACAACCGTACTTCCTTTGTTTCCGTAGCTTACGCCGTAAATTTTCCCACCATTCAGCGCATTCAGGCTGGCAATAGACTGGACATTCCAGGTGTCGAGCATCCCGAGCGCCAGTCGATATCCGTCATAATCACGCTCATACATCGCGCGATAGAGTTTACTGGTGCTGTTGCTGTCGCCTATGCCGTAAAACGAACCGTTAATGTTGACATGGTGTTCACGCAGCGATGTTGTATTGTCCATCGTCAGATAGCTGCGGGTACTGCTGCCGTTATGATAATCGTTGTAGTAGGTGCCAAAGTTATAGTTCAGGACGTTAGAGAGAGTCTCCACGCTGGAAGGTCCAAGCAGGCTGCTGCGTGCGACAATCGCTTCAGTTAACGCATCTTTGCTGACAATCATCTCCAGGTGAAATGAGGAGACGTTGAGTTGCAGACGTGCATCATTCGATAGCTCGATATTGGTGTTATCGTGAAACTTCACATCACGAATTTTTTCCACCAACGCGCGGGTTTTTCCAGATAACACGGCATTATTGGGCAATTCAGCAAGAGTCAGGGCTTTAACCGTAATATTGCCATCAACAAGGGAAATCACCGCATCGGCAACTTTTTGCTGACTTTTCTCGTCAGTCTCGTTGTAACGAATATATACCGGCACCGTCATTCCCTGCTCCAGTGAACGGGCGAAAGCGCTGGGGATAACATAATTACCCACTTTTACTGGGGCTGCATGTGAAAATCCTGGTGTCAGCGCAAGAAAAAGACAAATGCTACCGCCGACAATATTTGTTGTTGTCATCTGCATCCTTACATTCCGGTAATTTTATTTATCCCTGCTATTGACCATCACTTCACTGTAATAAACTGCTTACCGTGCCAGATACCGATGTGTGAACGGCTATTACTAATGTCGGTAAACTGTAATTTTATTTTTGTACCCGGCATAATGTAATAACGTTCGCGACAGCCTCGCCCCCGCTCGCGAGCCTTATCTTTACAAGCCCCATAAGCGATCACACGAAACGATACATTGCCGGTATTGGTAATAACATCGCCATTTCGGCTATATTCAAAACGCTCCTTGCGCGGCGCGACTACCAGGATAGTGCCAATTTCAGCCGACGCTGTTGCAACAGCCATTTTATTCGCCCGGGTTTCCGCGCTCTCGGTGACCGGCTCATCTATCCATTGCAGACGATAATAACGCTCGACATCATCTGCAGGTCCTTTATAAAAGAAACGAAATACATCCTTCGCCTGGCCAGGAAGAATAAGATTGGCAGGTGTAGAGAGTAATTCTCCGGAATTAACGGGCTTTATTTCGATTCCCCCCGCCAAAGGTGATGACAATTGTTTTACCGAAACACTGACATAACGCGCCGCATCTGTCGTATTGATAATTTCTTTCGATAATGAACTCTCAGCAGAAGTCATGATCGATGTGATTTCACCAACATTAATTGCCCATCCGGGAAAAGATGCTACTAACCCTACCAACATCGCTGCCGGTAAATATTTTTTCATGACACCATTCCTGATAAATTCGGGAGAACAAATTCTCCCGAATTTTTATTACTTAGGCAGACGGAGTCGTCCAGGTTGCATTGAACTGTACTTTTACATCGCCAGTCCAATAGCCGTCTGGCAGTGCGGAGTAATCTGCTACTGTCTGACTACCATCAGAAGTCGCTGACGCGATGGTGAATTTGAAGTTGGATTGATCGCTGACACGATCGGCACCGTTATAAGCGCCATCAGCCATCAAGCTTTCAAGACCAGAAGTGGAGCTGGAGTTAACAAGGACAGTATCTGATGAATTAGTCAGCGCAGTGCCATTCCATGCCACCCCTACGTTCAGGGTAGAAGCATCACCACTGGCGTTGATCAGAGTGTTACTAATAATCTGAGCAGTCAGCTCAAAATCAGTTGCCGTCTCCTGACCCTGAATCGTCACATCAAAAGCACCGTCCTGAGAGTTGAAGGCATTCAGCCCTTCAGCATACTGGAAAGTTAAAGAGTTCAGCGGGGTGACAACCAACATGCTGGTGGTATCTTTCGTTGCCGTCGCGTCCCACGAGGCTGTTGCAGAAGCAGTAACATCTGCCATTGCATTTGCTGCAACAAATACAGAAGCCAGAGATGTTACTAATAATATTTTTTTCATTTTATCTTCTCCTAAGAACAAACTCACCACCGAGTCTTATTATTAAGTCACTCCAGCGGTTCCATTAATTGCGAGCCAGAATTGCCGCGCCAAAAAATTATCATTTGGATTAAGTAACATCTCAACAAACCCTGAAACGTAAAAATTACAAAAAACTAAGAATTTTCCTATAAAAAACATTATCTAAGAAGTTTCCTAAGATATAATTACTTAAAATATGTACATTTTTAGAATTATTATCCACACAAATAATAAAAACCAAACAATTCATCTTTTTTATGTTTTTGATAAATATCAAAAAGATCATACAAATACCCCAGGAGTAAAACCCTTAAAAAACATAAAGATAATTAACATTCACATACTCTCTCTGTAATGCTTATTATTTGTTGCAATTATGCTAATTTTTTAACTTCACAAGAAAATTCTCATGAAATATTTATTTAAGGGGGAATATTCTTATAAAAATAGCGCTGACCTGTAGGATTATCATTCGAATTGATAATTATTCCACATAAATAAAACCAGGAATTTTCCATATAAAATGAATATTCCTGGAATATCAAGAGATAAATAACGCACGGCAAAGATAGCGTTAGCTGAAACCTTTTAACCCCAAATAACTATTAATTGTTACCGTACGAACCCGATGTAAGCTAATCAACTTTTGTCGTTCGAGGGATTTTAATGAGCGGCTAACGGTTTCAATTTTAAGATCGAGATAACTGGCAATTTCCTCCCGCGAGAATGGCAAGCGAAGCGTCGTTTCAGGCCTACCAATACGTAAATGCATTTCGTAAAACTCCACGAGGAAAGCAGCGATTCTGGCCTCAGCATGTTTATTGGCATAACGCCGTAGTTTTTCAACAATGAATCCATTGTCCCTGCAGAGAAACTTGATGACTGCCGCTGCAACCGACGGCTCCTTTTCTGCTGCCTTGAACAACCGCGCAATATCGATATGACATACCTCCGCAGCCGTTGCAGCCTTGATCGTTGTCAGATACTTACCCCCCTCAACGGCATCCAGCGCCATGATGTCTCCCGGAACATAAAAGCGACTGATAAAATCGTTATCACCACATTCCACGCTGGACGTGCAGTACCCCTCGTGAATAACAAAAAGCATGTCCGCGGCTCCATCCTGCCGGGCGAGTATCTCCCCCGCTTTAAACTTCCTTCTTTTGTCTATTAATCGGTATTGATTATCACGATCAATCGCCGCGCCCTTTGGACACAGTGAACAATGGCGGGGGGGAAACGGGTTGCCGAGTGGCACAACAGGAATGCTATGTTTGTGAATATCCGATTTCACGCAACGACTCCTCATAAAAATGAGACTGATTCTAATAGATTGGACCATAGGAACAATACGTGAGCCACAGACCCAGAAAATTCATGCTGGTAGGGAAAATTCTGTGTTACGTCGCCTTTTCGACGCCGGGGAGCACATGGCTAAAAACCAGACTGATGCGGATGATGATAAAACACAGGATAGAAAACAAATGCGGTAGCGGGGTAAAGAGTAGAATTAACCGGGCAATGCCTTAACAGACCTGAAAATCATAGACCTATTATGGCATCGCCCGTTTTCAATTACGCACGAATCGTGTCGTCACCGAAGCCAACCCACTTATAGGTGGTCAGTGCTTCCAGACCCATTGGGCCACGCGCGTGCAGTTTTTGCGTACTCACAGCCACTTCCGCCCCCAGTCCGAACTGGCCGCCATCGGTAAAACGAGTAGAGGCGTTAACGTACACGGCAGAAGAGTCCACTTCATTCACGAAACGATCGGCGTTACGCAGGGTGCGCGTCAGGATGGCATCGGAATGCTGGGTCCCATGCTCGCGAATGTGGGTGATAGCATCGTCCAGATCGGTAACGATTTTCACGTTCAGATCCAACGACAGAAACTCGTCGTCATACTCTTCGGCTTTCACCGCAACCACGTTAGCGGGCCCTGCCTGCAATGTGGCCAGCGCGGTGTCGTCGGCATGCAGCGTGACGCCGCTTTGTGCCATCTGCTGGCTCAGCGCAGGCAGAAAACGCGCAGCGATATCCTGATGCACCAGCAGGGTTTCTACGGTGTTACAGGTGCTCGGACGCTGGGTTTTGGCGTTGACGATAATCTTCAGCGCCGGGTCGATCTCCGCGCTATCATCAACATAAATATGACAAACCCCAATGCCGCCGGTGATGACCGGGATAGTCGACTGCTCACGGCACAGCTTATGCAGACCCGCGCCACCGCGAGGGATCAGCATATCAATGTACTTATCCATACGCAGCATTTCAGCGACCAGCGCGCGGTCCGGGTTATCTATCGACTGCACGGCTGCAGCGGGTAAACCACAGGCTTCCAGCGCCTTTTGGATAACCGCCACGGTTGCCGCATTCGTCCGGTACGTCTCTTTCCCACCGCGCAGAATCGCCGCATTACCGGTTTTCAGGCACAGGGAAGCCACGTCAACGGTGACATTTGGACGCGCTTCATAAATCACGCCAATCACGCCCAGCGGAACGCGACGACGTTCGAGACGCAGGCCGCTATCCAGCAGACCGCCGTCAATCACCTGCCCGACCGGGTCAGCGAGATTACATACCTGACGCACATCGTCGGCAATCGCTTTCAGACGCGCCGGAGTCAGCGCCAGGCGGTCGAGCATTGCTTCGCTCAGGCCGTTGGCTCGCGCTTGCTCAACATCTTGTACGTTCGCGCTGAGGATGCTTTCCGTTTGCGCTTCCAGCTCATCAGCTATTGTTTCCAGTACGCGGTTTTTTTCGCGACTGGAGAGCAGCGCCAGCTTGTATGACGCAGCTTTGGCAGCAATGCCCATTTGTTCCAGCATATGCCTGTTCCTTAACGGGTAATCATGTCGTCGCGATGGACAGCAACCGGACCGTATTCGTAGCCCAGGATGGTGTCGATCTGTTGTGAGTGATGTCCGGCAATACGGCGCAGCGCATCGCTGTTATAGCGGGTAACGCCGTGGGCAATATCGCGCCCTTCGAGATTGCAGATGCGGATCACTTCACCACGAGAGAAGTTGCCTGTCACGCTTTTAATGCCTTTTGGCAGTAATGAACTGCCACGCTCCAGAATCGCTGCGGTCGCCCCCTCATCAACGGTAATTTCCCCGGCAGGTGGTGCGCCGAAGATCCAGCGTTTACGGTTCTCCAGCGGAGAGGCCTGTGCATGGAAACGCGTCCCAACGGAAACGCCTTCCATCACGTCGCCAATTACGCCCGGCTTGCTGCCTGCGGCAATAATGGTGTCAATCCCGGCGCGGCATGCAACATCAGCGGCCTGCAGTTTAGTCCCCATACCACCGGTTCCCAGACCCGAGACGCTATCACCGGCAATGGCGCGCAGCGCATCATCAATACCGTGAACGTCTTTGATCAGCTCAGCCTGCGGGTTGGTGCGCGGATCGGCGGTAAACAGCCCTTGCTGATCGGTCAGCAGCAGCAGCTTATCGGCCCCGGCCAGAATCGCCGCCAGCGCTGAAAGGTTGTCGTTATCACCGACTTTAATTTCGGCGGTCGCTACGGCGTCGTTCTCATTAATGACAGGAACGATGTTGTTATCCAGCAGCGCGCGTAGCGTATCGCGGGCGTTAAGGAAGCGCTCTCTGTCTTCCATATCCGCACGCGTTAGCAGCATCTGTCCGATGTGAATACCGTAAATCGAGAACAACTGTTCCCACAGTTGAATCAATCGGCTCTGCCCTACCGCCGCCAACAGCTGTTTCGAGGCTATCGTTGCCGGGAGCTCAGGGTAACCCAGATGCTCACGTCCGGCGGCAATCGCGCCCGAGGTAACGATAACAATACGATGCCCTGCGGCATGGAGCTGCGCACACTGGCGAACCAGTTCTACGATATGGGCGCGGTTCAGGCGGCGCGATCCGCCCGTTAACACACTGGTGCCAAGTTTTACCACCAGCGTCTGGCTGTCACTCATGATTCTCTGCCATTCAAAATTGGGGAAAATGATATCAAACGAACGTTTTAGCAGGACTGGCCCCGGTTGCCAACAACCAGCTCACAAAGCATGAAATTTTATTGCGCAGGATCAGCAAGCGTAGCGGCAGATTTTGACGCATTTATTACAGAAACAAAAAAACATCCTTTTTTAAAAATATTCTTACTTTGTCATAAAACGTTCATTACCAGACGTTAAAAACCCTCCTGTCTTTTAACGGGGATCACACCCAGTGAATATTAGCGCGTACTTTTAATCAGGAATGAAAATGAAAAAGAGCACTCTGGCATTAGTGGTGATGGGTATTACTGCGTCGGCATCCGTACAGGCAGCGGAAGTGTATAACAAGAACGGTAATAAACTGGACCTGTACGGCAAAGTAAAAGCCATGCATTACATGACGGATTATGACAGCAAAGACGGCGACCAGAGCTATATCCGTTTAGGTTTTAAAGGCGAAACGCAAATTAACGATGAACTGACGGGATATGGCCGCTGGGAAGCAGAGTTCGCCGGCAATAAAGCCGAAAGCGACTCAAACCAGCAAAAAACCCGTCTGGCCTTTGCCGGTCTGAAATTAAAAAACCTTGGCTCGTTTGATTACGGTCGTAACCTCGGCGCGCTGTACGACGTGGAAGCGTGGACCGATATGTTCCCGGAATTCGGCGGCGACTCCTCCGCGCAGACCGATAACTTTATGACCAAACGCGCCAGCGGCCTGGCGACCTACCGTAACACCGACTTCTTCGGCGTCGTGGATGGTCTGGATCTCACCCTGCAATACCAGGGGAAAAATCAGGACCGCGATGTGAAAAAACAAAATGGCGACGGTTTTGGTACTTCCGTTACCTATGATTTTGGCGGCAGCGATTTCGCGGTGAGCGGTGCGTATACCAACTCCGATCGTACCAACCAACAGAATCTGCAAACGCGCGGGACTGGCGATAAAGCAGAAGCCTGGGCAACCGGTTTAAAATATGATGCTAACGATATTTATATTGCGACGTTCTATTCTGAAACGCGCAATATGACGCCAATTTCCGGCGGCTTCGCCAATAAAACACAGAACTTCGAAGCGGTAGTTCAGTACCAGTTTGACTTTGGTCTGCGTCCGTCACTGGGTTATGTGCTGTCAAAAGGGAAAGATATTGAAGGCGTAGGCAATGAGGATCTGGTCAATTATATCGACGTTGGCGCAACGTACTATTTCAACAAAAATATGTCCGCGTTTGTCGATTATAAAATCAACCAGCTCGATAGCGACAATAAACTGGGCATCAACAATGATGATATCGTTGCTGTCGGTATGGTTTATCAGTTCTGATGTAGCATAAAAAAATGCCGGATGGGTTGCGCCGCCATCCGGCATTTTACTGTTCATTATGCCGTTAATTTAACCGGTTCATCGTTAAAATCGTCAGCAGGCTCCAGCGCCAGATTCAGCGACGTTAACAACCCACGTAATTTTTCATGAAATTCACGTAAGGTGTATTCCAGTCGCTCTACCACTTCAGTCTCTTTCACCGGCACCGCAGTCCAGTTCCCGTCTTTATCGAACAAGCCAAACTGGTAGCTGTACGTGAAGCGTTTTTCCTGCGCCTCCAGTTCCATCCACCAGCCCCAAAACTCGCGTTTCTCTGGGGCGGGTTTCACATTGACGCAAACAGCCAGACAATCGAAAAAAAACCGATTATCTTCGCACTGCCCTTCCCGGATGTACGGGCCAAGCGCGGTGAATTTCTTGATCAATCTACTTTTCGGATGCCCACTCGGTAACGTCATTACGATCTCCTTAGGTGAAGCACCTGTTTTACCAAATCGATAAAATTTAGCAAACTTTTAACACAATCTCTGATTGATCCAACCGGTTATTTCCTGCAGCCCTTTGTCAAAATTGCGATACACCGGGTTGAATGGAATCTCCAGCAACTTACCGTCAGAAGATGAAGAAGTGATTAAACGCGACTCCTCTTCCGGGCTAAACGGATCGTTTTTCCAGAACCCCGACAGCATTGGCGTTGGGCAGCGTCGGCCCAGCAGGCCCTGCACTTTTAATGAATAGCGATTAAGCTCAACGCGCAACGCTTCATCGGATGCGTCGTGCATTCCCAAACGACTGGCCAGAACGTCAAGGTACATTTCCGGGACGCTTGCCTGGCGCTGCGGGTCGCTAAGCAGCGCATGAACCACCGGCCCCAAACAGGCCACCGCCTTCAGACGTGATGATTCCAGATACGCCAGGCGTACCGCCACGTTGGCGCCAAAACGGAAGCCGAAGGCTGCCACACGGGTGTGATCCACCCACGGAACATTCGGCAGTGCTTTTAATACGTGCTGATGCAGCAGGCTGGAGTCCTGGGTCAGTTTCCATTTTGACGAGAACCCGACCGACGGCATATCCAGCGTCAGCATGGCAATACCGCGCGGGGCAAAGTAGCGCTCATACAGAGTGTAATAATCCGTTTGCATGGAATCGAGGCCACCGCACATCAGCACCGTCGGGAACGGACCGTCGCCTTTTGGCATATGCAGGAAGCCGGTAATCGGCGCGCCGCCGGTAACGGCAAATTCCATCTCACGCAGCGTGCCCGGCAGACGCTGTGCGGCCTCTTCATAGGCGCGATTGGCCAGAGCCTGCGCCTGCTCTGCCAGCTCATCGCCTTTTAAGTGCGGATAAGCGGCGATGTTATAGAGCGTGGAAGCATGCAGCCAGTGGCGTCCGCTCACCTGCGGATCCTCTTCCATAGAGGCTTTCTGTTGCCAGTCCATCGCCTGCTTCGCCCACTCGTAAATCCAGTTTCCGCCGCGATAGCCGATAACCGTGTCGTAAAGCTCTTTATCGGTGCGTTCGGCTTCGCTCATGACGATACGTGCCTGCACTTCGAGGATTTCGCGCGGATCGACGCCACGCCAGATCCACATCAGGCGGTTCACCATACGGTACCAGTGCGGGATGGTTTTGCCATCCAGGGTCGATTGTACGGACGGCTGCGCGCCGTGATTAAAACGACGAACCAGCGTTGACGTTTCAGGGTGTTTGAAGCGGGGTTTAAACAGGACTTCGCTGAGGTTAGCCTGTGACATGATTGCAGCCTCCATGAGTACTCACTAAGGCATAGTGTAACCTGACACAGCACAAAAAGAACAACGCCCGACAGTGCGGGCGTTGAAAACTTTTTAGATTAGCGACCCGAGATCGGCGGAACGAACACTACGCCCATATCCCACGGCTGCTCAATCCAGGTATCCTGAGGGATATCAACAACATAATCATTCACCAGCGGGCGACCTGCCGGCTTAGCGAAAATAGTGACGAAATGCGCTTTAGGGTACATTTCGCGAATCGCTACGGCGGTACCACCGGTGTCAACCAGGTCATCAATTACGATGAAACCTTCACCGTCGCCTTCGGCACGCTTCAGCACTTTCAGTTCGCGCTGGTTGTCGTGATCGTAGCTGGAGATGCATACGGTATCGACATGACGAATACCCAATTCACGCGCCAGCAATGCGCCCGGCACCAGACCACCACGGCTAACGGCAATAATGCCTTTCCATTGTTCAGAAGGCATCAGGCGGCTTGCCAGTTTACGTGCATGGATCTGCAACATGTCCCAGGTGACGACGTATTTTTCGCTCATGTGAAGTGTCCCAGCCTGTTTATCTACGGCTTAAAAAGTGTTCGAGGGGGAAATAGGTTGCGCGAGATTATAGAGATCTGACGCACTAAAAACCAGTGTTTCGCGGAATCCGCGCCTCTTTTTGCATGCTTTATGCTAGCCGTCAGCGGAGAAAGTGGTATTCTCAATCGCATCGCGCAAGCCTGACTTGTGATGTTTTTAATTCTGCTAACCCTGTGGCCTGCAAGCAAGTTTTGTAGGACATCGCCAAGGAGACTCAACGTGTCTGAACTGTCTCAGTTATCCCCGCAACCGCTGTGGGATATTTTTGCCAAAATCTGTTCTATTCCTCATCCGTCCTACCATGAAGAGCAGCTCGCTGAACACATTCTGAGCTGGGCCCAAGAGAAAGGTTTCCACGTCGAGCGCGATCAGGTCGGTAATATCCTGATTCGCAAACCCGCTACCGCAGGAATGGAAAACCGCAAGCCGGTCGTTCTGCAAGCGCACCTGGATATGGTCCCGCAGAAAAATAACGACACCGTGCATGACTTCACTAAAGATCCTATCCAGCCTTATATTGACGGCGAATGGGTAAAAGCCCGTGGCACCACGCTGGGTGCGGATAACGGCATCGGTATGGCGTCCGCACTGGCCGTTCTGGCTGATGACAACGTGGTACACGGTCCGCTCGAAGTGCTGCTGACCATGACCGAAGAAGCAGGTATGGATGGCGCGTTTGGTCTGCAGGCTAACTGGCTGCAGGCAGATATCCTGATCAACACCGACTCTGAAGAAGAAGGTGAGATCTATATGGGTTGCGCAGGCGGTATCGACTTCACCTCTAACCTGCCGCTGTCCCGTGAAGCAATCCCGGCTGGCTTCCAGAGCTTTAAGCTGACGTTGAAAGGCCTGAAAGGCGGTCACTCCGGTGGCGAAATCCACGTTGGTCTCGGTAACGCTAACAAGCTGCTGGTACGCTTCCTGGCGGGTCACGCTGAAGAGCTGGATCTGCGTCTGGTTGATTTCAACGGCGGTACGCTGCGCAACGCAATTCCGCGTGAAGCCTTTGCCACCCTCGCCGTGGCGGCAGATAAAGTTGATGCGTTAAAAGCGCTGGTCAACACCTACCAGGAAATCCTGAAAAACGAACTGGAAGCCAAAGAGAAGAACCTGGCTCTGCTGCTGGATGCCGTTACTCACGACAAAGCCGCGCTGACCACTCAGTCTCGCGACAGCTTCGTACGTCTGCTGAACGCCACCCCGAACGGTGTTATCCGCAACTCCGACGTAGCCAAAGGCGTGGTAGAAACCTCCCTGAACGTCGGCGTTGTAACCATGACTGACGACAACGTTGAAATTCACTGCCTGATCCGTTCCCTGATCGACAGCGGTAAAGACTACGTGGTAAGCATGCTGGATTCACTGGGTAAACTGGCTGGCGCGAAAACCCAGGCCAAAGGCGGATACCCAGGCTGGCAGCCGGATGCTAACTCTCCGGTTATGCACCTGGTTCGCGAAACCTACCAGCGTCTGTTCAACAAAACGCCAAACATCCAGATCATTCACGCCGGTCTGGAATGTGGTCTGTTCAAGAAACCGTATCCGGAAATGGACATGGTTTCCATCGGGCCAACCATCACCGGTCCGCACTCCCCGGATGAGCAGGTTCATATCGAAAGCGTTGGTCACTACTGGACGCTGCTGACTGAACTGCTGAAGTCTATTCCGGCGAAGTAAGATCCTGCGCTAAATGCCGGATGGCGCTACGCTTATCCGGCAATCCATCAGAGTCACAGCCCCAACAGCAGCTGTCTTTCCAGTTGGGGATCCAGCAGCGTGACGTGTAATCCCACCAGCCTCACGCCTCGCCCTCCCCGACGTTCTTCCCAGGTTTTACGCGCCGTCGCAATTAAGTCATCTTTATTTAAGCGCGGCCAGACGTGCTCCTGCGTGGTCTGCTGAAAATCATTAAACTTGAGTTTTATCCCCTGGCGAGCGATAAGGAGATCCGGCTTTACCTTGGCCAGACGCCGTTCCAGTTCGGGATAAAGCCGCTCAATAATCGCCTCACACTCTGACCACTCATGAATATCTTCCGCCAGCGTGCGCTCCACGCCGACGGATTTGCGCAGTCTGTCGTTGTTAACGTCCCGCTCGTCAATGCCCTGGCTTCGCTCCCACAGCACGCGACCAAACTTACCAAAACGTTTGAGCAGCATTGCCAGGTCGTATTTTTGAACATCCTCGCAGGTACGCAATCCCATTGATTCCAGCTTCGCGGCGGAGACTTTGCCGACGCCGGGAATTTTGCCTAGCGGTAACGTTTTGAGAAATTCAGGAACATCGGCAGGGGTAATCACATATTGCCCGTTGGGCTTGTTGAGATCGGAGGCTATTTTTGCCAGAAATTTAACCGGCGCAATCCCGGCAGAAGCGGTTAGCTGCAGCTCGTTAAAAATCGTCTGGCGGATCTCCTGGGCGATCAGCGTGGCAGAACCGTGGCAGTAGGTGCTGTCGGTTACATCCAGATAGGCTTCATCCAGCGACAGGGGTTCAATCAGCGAGGTATAGCGGGAGAAAATCGCCTGAATCTGGCGGGAGGCTTCTTTGTAGGCCTCGTAGCGACCGGGTAATAAGGTAAGATGCGGGCATAGCTTTAACGCCATTCCCGTTGGCATCGCGCTACGCACGCCAAATTTGCGCGCCGGGTAATTGGCTGTACTGATAACCCCCCGGCGCTCCCGGCTGCCGCCGATGGCAATGGGAATGTCACGCAGAGCGGGGTTATCGCGCATTTCCACCGCTGCGAAAAAGCAGTCCATATCAACATGTATGATTTTGCGCATTACTCGCCTCCCACAACACTGTTTAAGTATACAGTATTTTTATAGTGTGAGAAGTATGATTATTCCTTACGCCGGACCATTCATGACGAAGCGGGCATCGCACAGGTAACGCACAATATCCTTTTTCGTATGTTCTGCGGGATTACCCGCCGTACTGACAAACAGTTTATTCACTTTGCGAACATTTGCCCGCAGCAGTTTTTCGATTGTCATCAGCCGGAAGGCATCATTTTCAACGCAGAAAAGTTCGTAGTCGCCCAGACGTTCACCACAAATTTCACAGTGATTCATCCAGTAACGTAGCCCGGTGGTTTTACTTTTATCGAGGTAGTAATTGCTGGCTTTGATGCTCTTTTTTATCTCTTCAGGCAGAGAATTAATGTGGAACAAAAAGCTGTTACGCCTGACCGACTGCCAGCCCTGACCATCCTGATTTTTCTTAATAAAGCGGGTAAACATCACGCCATGGATGCGGGTAATTTGGTGGCAGCTCCAGCAGTGCATCTTCGAGGTAATCACCAGAGAGTACGGCGCGACAATATTAAAATTGTCGGTCTCGTAGACATAGTCACGAAGCGCCCCGTTTAGCTCGTGGGGTTCGGTGTACCAGATACCTGAAACCTTGTCGAAATGCGCCCCCTGACAGGCTACATCGGTGACGTTATCAGTATGAATCTCCAATGGAATAATATGGGTTACATCTATCACATTGCCTTCCTGAGGAATAAATTGCCCCCACATTGCGTGGGGGACGGGAACAGAATTAATGAGTGACGGGAGCAGATTGCTGACGTAAAGAAGTCACTTGCTTTTGCTTGTCCAGCTTATCCACCAGCGGTTGCACAACCTTCTCTCCCTGCTGGCCAAAATATTGATACAACGTATCGGAAGCGCTTTGCGTCAGCACCATGATCTCAATGCGACGGTTCCCGGCACTTTCCGGGTTTTTCGCATCCAGCAGCATTTGGTCCGCCATCGCGCTGACCTGCATGACTTTATTCTGCGGCATTCCGGCATCCTCCAGCACGCGTCGCGCCGACAAAGCGCGGTCGCCGGAGAGGTTCCAGTTGTTGTAAATGTTACTCTTATAGCTCATCGCGTCTGTATGCCCGGTGATGATTATCTTGTTATCCAGCGAGTCAAACACGGGAGTCAGTTCGACCAGCAGCGATTTAAAGAACGGCATAATCCTGGCGCTACCGCGTTCAAACATATTGCGATTCTGGTCATCTTTAATCAGTACGCGCAGCCCCTGAGGAACAATCTCCATCTCAAGGTTAGTTTCCATATGCGCATTGCGGGCGATAACGTTAATGTCGGTCGCCAGTTCGCCCAATTCGCGGGCTGATTTTTGTTTCAGCAGCACCGCTTTTTCATTCACATCCAGCGCCTTTTTCGCGTTCTCTTCCGTAATTTTCGCCGTCTCCTGCGGGTTGACGGTTTTATCGAGTTTGTTGCGCGTGACGTTTTTCTTCTGCGCTCCCGGCGCTATCGGCTGCTTGCCCAGCTTATTTAACGGCGCCATACCGCCACCGTTAAAGATTGACTGACCATGCAGCGCCGCCACGATATTTTCGCGGTCAGCTTTACTGACGCTGTTCACAATCCACAACGTCATAAACAACGCCATCATCGCCAGCGTAAAGTCAGCAAATGCCACCTTCCACGCTCCCCCATGATGACCTGCATGATTCTTTTTGATTTGTCGGCGGATAATGGTGGTTTTCGCGCCGCGATCGCGACGATTTGGCCCCTTCCTCATGCTTATTCTTGCTCCAGCATCGCATTCACCCACGCATCCAGATTGGCGAATGTGGGTTTGGAAGCCAGATGAATAAGTTTACGTCCCGCATCAACCGCCAGCAGCGTCGGCTTACCGCCCGCTTGCGCCACCAGCACGGTACGTACACATTCGAGCAGCGAATGTTCCGCCCGCGCCTGCTGTTCCATGGCGTTTGCCAGCGGATCCATCACGCAATAACAGATGAAGACCCCTAAGAATGTCCCCACCAGCGCCGCCGCCACTTTCAGGCCGATAAGCGCAATGGAACCATCGATTGACTGCATGGTGATGATGATACCCAGCACCGCCGCGCAAATGCCGAAGCCAGGCATCGCCTCGGCGGTACGCTGCAGGGAGCGCGAAGGGGTTAACAGCGATTCTTCCGCGGTATCCAGTTCCTGATCGAGGATCCCTTCCAGCTCGTGGGCATCAATTTTCCCCATCGCCATCAGACGGAAATTATCGGCGATAAAGGTCACCAGTCGTTTCTGGGTCAGTACCAGCGGGTATTTCTGGAAAATGGTACTCTCTTCCGGCTGTTCGATATGCTGATCCAACATACGCAGACCGCCGTTCTGCACCATTTCCAGCAGTTCATACAGGCACATCAGCAACTGACGCTGGAACTCCGGCCCCATTTTCTTTTTGCTGACCACGCCTTTGATCTGGTGAGCAATCTCTTTAAGCACATGCATTGGGTTACCGATAATCATCGCCCCCAGACCGGCCCCCACGATAATAATAATTTCTGCCGGCTGCCAGATAGCAATTAACTGTCCGCCAGCCTCAAAGTAGCCACCAAATACGCAGCCTAAAACCACCAATAAACCAAAAATCTTTTGCATTACGTCCTCCGCATGTTGATTCGGAATTGTTAATCTGGATATAAACAATCACGAATCTTGTGCGTGATTTTTTTATTCATTTGACAAATTCGAGCTTCAGTCAGCCCTAATACCAGCGCGATTTCTTTTAAATTCATATCGTGCTGGTAATACATTGAGAGCACCAGCCCCTCCTTTTCGCTGAGTTGGCTCAGGGCATAACCCAGCATTTCCTGCGTGACGAATTGTTCTTCAAGCCCCCGCCCTTCGAGCGGCGCAATCGGTATATCGCCATTTAGTAATTCATCCAGGCTGGCCAGCGACTCGGCACCTTCCAGCTGTTGATATTCCTGATAATCTTCAGACGACAAACCCAACCGGGAAAGCTCTTCCCATGAGGGTTCATGCCCGAGCTGAGTACGCGCATCACGAATCAAATCTTTAATCTGATGGTATTTTTGTCGTAGCTGACGAGGCCGCCAGTCGAGGCTGCGCAGCTCATCGAGAATGGCTCCGCGGATACGATGGACGGCATAACCGGCAAAGCCCTCATCCGGTTGACCATAGCGGCGAATCGCATTCAGCAATCCCATCAGCGCCGTTTGCTCCATATCCTGCCTGTCCATAACGCAGGTACATTGCGGCGCAAGTTGACGCACCACTTTGCGCACCAAAGGAAGATAAGCCTGTAAATAATGGCTCTCTTGCTTTGGCGTTAGCACGGGCGTCGCATTAAAATCTTCTGACTCGTAAGCATCCTGGATCATGTTATTTCCTGGCTTGTCGCTTATTGAAACACGACTTTTTTCACCAATATGTCCTTATACGGTGTCGCCATTTTGCGTTTCGCTAATTCAATTTTCAGATTTTCAAAAACTTTCTTTCTGATATCGGAGATCTTCAGCGCCCGAATCTCTTCATATTTCATATTCGAGAGTTCATCTACCGTAATACTTTGATAGAGCGGTTCGTCTTTCTTAATTTTTTCAGCGTCTTTCTCTGAATCAACGACCATTACCAGCTCTGCCACCATGTATCGGTCTGTCCCTTCACTATCATGAAGCGTAACCACCGTTTCCGGCAGAGAGACAAATATGCTGCTGCTCTCATCCTGATTTTCTTCGGGTATCTCAGCGGGTTTTGCTGCCTTAGCTGTCGCACCTTTATTCATAAAATGATAAATACCCCATCCAGCCCCACCAGCAATACCCAGAGCAACGACAGAGCTGATCACACACGCAATAACAATTTTCTTCATCTTGCTTTTACACTTTGATCAGAACGGATTCGTTCTGTTGAAATTGAGGTTCGTCGTTAAGCGTTAGCGCCGACGTCACCTCGTCCTGTTGATGGCCTGACTGCTGTTGTTGCTGTTGCGATTGTCCCTCGGAAGAGACCTGAACATTCACTTCCATGAAGTTCTGCGCCGTGAGGTGCTGGCGTAAGTTCTCGCTAAATTGCTGCAACGAGCGGCAGACATCGCTCTGATTTGCGCCGATGTGCACCATCAGCTTTCCTGCGTCCAGCTGCACGGCAATTTCCAGTTTGCCCAGCGATGGCGGGTCTAGACGAATGGTCGACACCTGCTGTTGCTGACCCAACTGGAACTGAATTCTGTCTTTGAGCAGCGCGGTGAGCTTCTCGCCGAGCTCCTCTGTTGACAGCGTGGTAGGCGCGGAAACTTGCGTCGACACCACGTTGTGGTCGCTCAGGGCATTTACCGGCTGATTTCCCTGCGCCGCCGTATTGAGCAAACTTTGCGACGCAAGCGATGGGTTAACCGTTACGCTATCCGTTTTTCTCACCGCCATCGGGCGAGGAACGGCGTGATCCGCTGACTTCACCCGGGCGGAAATTTGCTGTGAGGTCGAAAGCGAGACAGGTTCAGGCGCGATCGCGCGCAGATCCTGGGCGGAGAATGTCGCCAGTTTGGCCTGCTGATCCGGGGTTGCCTGGGGCAAATTCTCGGTGATCGATGCCAGTAACGTTTGCAGCTTTGGCGACAGTGACGATAAATCCGTGGCGTGCTGCTCAGCCGACGGCATGGATTGTTTTCCTTGCCCGGCCATCGCGCTCGCCAGTTGGCGCAAAAGCGCAGACCCCGCCCCCGTAGTTTGCGCCTGCGTCAGCATTTTCAGCATCTCACCGTCAGGCTGCTTCTGCGCCGCCGCAGGCGTTAACGGCTGTGCCGGTTGCGCCAGTAACATCGCCAGCAATGCTTGCATGGCCGCAGGATCTGCATCATCGCGTTGATGCTCAGGCAACGACGCCTGCTGTTGGTTTATTTTTGCGCCGATCAAACGTTCAGCCACCGCGTTAAGCCCGGCCTGCGGTAAAGAAAACGTGCTGCCGCTCGTTGACGTTGTTGGGGCCGAAATAGCCGCTTTTTCCGGTGTGGCCTCTGCCAACGCACTGGCCGAGGCCAGTAATACAGGATTCATGCCTTCTCCGAAATTAAATTAACCATTGAGTACGCCAACATTCCTTCCTGGTTTTGCTGATGTTGATCCATGCGCGCTTTGAGTTCTTCCGCACGCTGTGTTCGTCGGGCAATCAGCACCTCAAACGCCGCATGCAGGATGTCTTTGACCTCTCGCAACGCGGTGGCATCGGTTTCCCAGGCGGCATAGTCATGAAAAACGCGCATCACCTGCTGATGCAGGCCGGGTAATCGGCGCCAACGCTTTCGATCCAGCGCCTCGTTCATCTCTTTTACCAGGGCATAAAGCTGCTGTTGCTGACGCTCTCTTTCCATCGTCTTATCCCAGCTTTGCCGACAGACCTTCCCAGCCTGTGCGTAGATTGGTCAGGATGAGGATCACTTCATCAATTTTTTCCAGCGACAATTCGCCGCTGGCTTCATACAGGCGGTAGACGCAGTGGTCATACAGCCGGGACAAATTCACCACCAACTCGCCGCCCGTTTCAAACTCCAGCGAGCTGGTTAAGGCGTTGAGAATATCGATGCATTTGTTGATGCTTTGCGCCTTGCGCTCATAGCGTTTGTTCTCAATGTGGCTTTTGGCGCGTTCCAGCTCGTCCATCAGCCCCGAAAACAGCACCAGCACCAGCTCTAATGGCGATGCTGCTGCGGTACGCGCAGCAAGATCCATCTCTTTGTATTGCGAATAACCATCCTGCGTGTCGTACATGTTGATTCTCAATCCTTCTCTTAAATCAGCCGGTTACATAAACGCGGCCATACTCATTTTCATGGTGTACGTTTCCACCAGCGTATTGGTGTACTCTTCCACATAGCGCTCGTAGTTGGTGTTATAGGTTTCAGTCAGTTGATCGCTTTCGTCCTGAATTTTGCTCTGCTGGTCATCAATGTTTTCCTGGCGCAGGGCGATGATGCCGTTGCTGGAATCCAGATAGCTTTCCATCAGGTCGTCCATCTGCGCGACCATGCTGTCCTCCCCGACAAAAATAGCGGTCAAACCGTCCGGGTTTTCTTCCATTGCTTCGCTGAACTGAGTGGAGTCAATTTGTAAGTGACCGTCGGAATCCAGCGTGATGCCATAATCAACAATCGACACGCCACCGTAAGACGCGTGAGCAATATCATCCATCTGATTTGCCAGCGAATTCATCCCGGCGTCTCCCGCAAAAACCCCGGACGCCGTGTCGTCATCGCCATAGCTGGTCAGTGAATCGATGGTGTCGACCAAGGTGTTGTAGGCATCAACAAAGGTCTGTACTTTGGCCTGCGATCCGCTGGAGTCTTCCGCGACGGTAAAAGTGGTCACATCGTTAGGATCATCAGGATCGCTAACCTCAGAAAAAGTCATCGTCACGCCGGGGATCACATCGTCGAAGGTATTGGTGCTGCTGGTGATCGCAGGGCCATCCTCGTTACCGAGGTGAATAATGGCGTCCTGCGCTTGCGTTATCTGTTGTTCACTGGAGGATTCCGCCGTAGCCAGATCGGTGTTACCCGAAACGCTCACCGAAAAACCGCTTTGCTCACCGGTGGTATCAGAGGTCAGCATGATGGTGGTCGTGCCGTCGGTCTTAACCAATGCCGCCGACACGCCTGGGTTATCGTCCGAGTTATTAATCGCATCAACCAGTTCACTGGCATCAACACAGTTATCGCCATCCTCATCGACCGTAGACAGGTCAATATCCATGGTTGTGCCGTCATCCATGGTTATCTCAAATGAACCCGTCGCGGCGTAAGTATCGTCGCTCATGCTGAACGTGGTTTGTTGCCCCTGTGCTAACTGCGAAACATAAAATGAGTAGGTCCCCGCCTGTGCCTGCGAGTTTGCCGACACCGTATTCGACTCATTATTTGTGGTGGCGGAAAACGTCAGTGGGCCGTCGGTGTCGCTGTTCAGCGCATCGATTGCCGTCTGAAAATCAGTCAGCGCGGTACTTAGCGAGTCCAGACCGCTACTCTCTGCGTCCAGCTCTGCCTGCTCGTTCTGCAAATTCGTCGCCTGGGTGGCAATATCGGCGTAGGCAAATTGTTGTGCTAATTTTTGGATCGGACTCGTATAGCTCATGATCAATGACTCCGTGCAACGTTATTTATGTAAAAGCAAAATACATGCCAATAATTTTTATAATTAAAATTCAGTGAGTTAACTTAGTAGCGGAAATGAATTTTCCCTTCCCCAGGAAGGTTTCCAGGTAAAAGCCAGGTCGCTGAAAGCACAACACCGCCGGGTGGCGGTGTTGGAAATGACGTTAAGTCAGGAATTACTGCAGCAGGCTGGAAACCATGCTGGACATGCTGTTGGACTGCTTCAGCATGGTGATGCCGGTTTGCATCAGCACCTGTTGCTGGGTCATGTTGGACGCTTCCGTCGCGTAGTCGGTATCCATAATGTTACCGATCGCCACTTCAGTGTTGTCCTGCATGCTGGTCAGGTTAGCTGCGGTATCGTTCAGACGGTTGATAGATGCACCCAGTTTGGACTGGATCTTAGACACGTCGTCCATTGCAGTCTGGATAGTGGTGATCATCTGGTTTGCAGAACCAGAAGCGGTCAGCTCAGTACCACCGGAAATGCCCGTGCTACCCGCAGTCTGGTCAGCAGAGAACGATTTGCTAACATCATCCAGCGCATTAACCAGATCGCCCAGTTGGCTGGAGATATCAACGGTCATGGTGTCAGAAGATTCAGCACCAACCTGGAAGGTTACCGCCCCCTGGAACAGACCGTCTTTGCCGGTGTTGCTGGTACCGGAAACACCGAACAGGTTGGTGCCGCCGTAAGTGGTGTTCTGCAGCATATCGGACATCTGCTGACCCAGTTCGTCGTATTCGTCCTGCATCGCCTGCAAATCTTCGTCGTTGTAGGTTCCGTTCGCTGCCTGAGTGGACAGGTCTTTCATACGGCCCAGTACGTCGGTCATTTCGTCAAACATGCTGTCTGCAGTCTGCAGCATCGCAGTCGCGTCCTGAATGTTACTCAGCGCAACGCCCATACCGCTGGACTGCGCAGTCAGACGGCTGGCAATCTGTTTGCCCGCAGCATCATCTGCAGAAGAGTTAATACGGTTACCTGTCGCCAGACGTTCCATAGAAGTAGACAGTGATGCGCTGCTTTTGTTGATAGCGTTAACAGCGGACATTGATGCGGTATTAGTATTAATCGATAACATGGTACTGCTCCTTGGGAATAATCGTTTTCGTTTCGATACTCTGTAAAAACGACCACCCCTTCGGAAAACTTAAAGCGCTGCAGAAAAAATTTTTACGCCTTGCACAACATCGTTAACGCGAGAGATAAAACGTCTCTCACCTCTATTTTAGCTTTCCGTGCTCCGCATCCAAACACTCAACGCATAAGGAAGATCTCAATCAAGATTTAATTAAAAGATTATTAGAAATATCTAATAAAGACCTGTTCGATTACACATCTGATATGTTAACCTTATGATAAAGATAAGATTATACTTAGATTAAAATGTTTTAAAGCGACTGGTTATAACTTTATTTTACATTTGGTTGCAAATGCCCTGTATTTTTATATTGTGAGTCTCAGACACTTTCGCTACATTTCCAATCCTCTTTTGCACAGCATAAAAAACACTCAATACCGATTTACCTGCTGTTTCTCAGGCAGAAGACATCTCAATTTCTCCAGAATTTTAATGCACTGATTTTTAACGGTGTGGCACCAGGGATATAAAAATCTTGCGCGGGTATAATAAACCATGAGTATTGTAGTCAACAATTGGCGGATGGACTCTTCGCTTAATGCGCTAATCCACTGTGAAACAGGTGAGATACGTCGCCTGGGCGAATACCATTTTATTCTGTTAGAGACATTAGCTAAAAATGCCGATGTTGTTTTATCTCGTTCATTTTTAATGACCGCTGTCTGGAAGAATCGCATCGTCGGTGGAAATAGTTTGCCGACAGCCGTTCACGCCCTGCGCGTCGCTATTGATGATGATGGTAAACAACAAGAAATTATAAAAACCATACCAAAAAAAGGGTATTTGTTTAATAAACTCTATCTAACTGAAATCATTGCTCCTAATGAAAATAAGGTTGATGACAGCGCCAGTGAGGTAACCGAAGAGAATGCTGAGGTAGTTGAAACCCTCGCGTCTGAGGAGCAACTGCCATCAACAACAACAGAAAAAATAACTTTAAATAACAGTTCATTACATGAAGCCAGCAAGAAAAAACTGGCAACCAAACATCATCCTTATCGGGCTGTTCTGATTACCTTGCCCGTTATCGTTGTCGCTCTGTCGCTGTTTGCACTGATCTCTTATTTTAAAGCGCCATCAGCCACTAAAACGGAAGAAACTCCACAACTGGTTAAAGAAACGCTTGAAAATGCCAACCGTATTACGGTCTATCAACTTTACGATCCAGGTGAGAATAAGAAATCGTTATCGCTTGTTTCAAAACATATTCTTCCTGGTATAGAGCAAATCAATCAACTGTTGGTCGCGCATAGCGCCTCAATGACCCTTTATTATCGGGTCTCGTTGAACAAACTCGCACTTGATATTGTGATGAGCAATCAATGCAATGATAGCTGGCAGTTAGCACTAAGCTTTGATAACTGGCTAAATAAAGATAACGAAATGAATGGTATTTTAATTAAAGAAGTGGAGAAAATGTTAAATGAAATGCCAAAATGCAAATAATTACGCTTTTTATATCCTGGCTATTTCCTCCCTATTTTTTAGTTTTCTGGCCCATGCCCACATTGAGCACACGGTTATTGCCTATTATGATCTTAACGCCGGAAGGAATGCACATTACCAACTTATTCTGAGCCCACAGCACAAGGATACGGCCCTTACGCTCATCCCTTTGGAACATAATAACCAGGTTCCTTCAGTATTCGAGATCTCCACTTGCCTTAATCGTTCTACAGAATCATCTCAACAAGGTGAGCTTCATTTTAGCGATGCGAAAGCGGATAATAACGATCTCCGCTTATCCAATTTCAGTTCCTTTATTGTTGAGCATAACCTTCATACGTGGTGGATTCATTTAAACCCGCAGCAAAATTTGCTCTTCACTCAGGATGTAGGAGGCCTGTTAATCACAGACCCCTCGGCATTTACCTTTTCGACAACATCTTGTCAGCAGAATTAACTTAATAAGCTACGGACAGTCTGGCTGGAAAGCCGGGCTTGTCCGTTGACCGCCTGGGCTAAAACCTGATAGTTGTGATTAGCATGATCCAGTACCCCGCCCAGTGATTCAGATGCTTTAACCGCACTTTCTGCCTGTGGAAAACGCGCCATACCGTCAATCAGCTGCCGGGCCTTCTCCTGCTGCGCGGCCATTTGCGCGCGCTGATCGCCAATCGCATCCAGCGCCTGCTGTAACCCATCCTGAGTGCGGGAACTGCCCTGCGCGATATGTTGCAGAAGCTCATCTGAACGAGAGGGATCGGCAAATGTCTTTAGCAGAGTAAACGCCGAGGACTTCGCGTCAACATCACGTACGCTCAGGGTTTGTTGGATCTGCTGCCATTGCTTCTCCGTCGTGGAAAAGCTCAGCGCCCCCTGCTGATCGTGCACCTGTACACCGACACGGCGCAGCGCGTTGCTCATCATCATTTTGTATTGACCAGGATCCAGGTCCTCGCCCACCACCACCGCAGAGTGCTGCGTCTGCCGCCCGTCAGAAACACTGAACATGCGTGAACTTATCGCGTTTTTTTGCAGCATCTGCGCCAGTTCAGGCGAGTGAAAAGTGACGCGTGCCTCACCCTGTAAAACCGGACGCAACTGCCTGTCGACCGCATCACCGGACAATGCTGGCCGTTTTTCCAGCCACTGAGTTAGTTCAGCCCCCTTCTGCTGCAGCGCCTGTCCGCCGCGGCGAGAAGCGTGACGAAAGTCCAGCAAATGCTGCTCCAGTTGACCCAGGTAGTGGTCAGCTTGCTGCAGCGTGGTGAGCTGATCGTTAAGCTGCACGCTGTAGCGCTGAGGCCGGGTAGTAATAAGGGGTGAGGCCGGGTAATCACTCGCCGTTGCGGGTAACTTTTGACGGACAGGGGCATTCTGCGCAACGGTATGCTGCTGCACAGAAGGATTAAGCGCTCCGCTACCGGAGAGTGATGTTGTATTTAAACCGACCTGCATACTATTCCTGAGCTACTGCTAACTGTTAAATCACACTGAAAAGGTTTAACTCACTCACTTTGGAGTAGGTTTTTAAAGTGGCTTCCATCGCCATTTCCAGACCGGTAAAGGTAATGGAGGCTGGGCCATAATCCAGATCGCTCAACTGACTGATAAGCTGATCGTTGGAGGTAGTGATATCCGTCTGAGCACTGCTCAGCATGCTCATCGTATTCTGCGTTTCACCAATGGTGGCTATAGAAGCGTTGAGCGCGTCTGAGGCCACATCCACCGTATCAATGGCATTTTGAATATCGCTTTGCACCTGTGGATCGGCAGGGTCAACCGACGGATCCTGTAATTCTTTCGACAACGACGTCAGAGTGTTCAGAACGTCGAGGCTATCGCCGAAGAAATCGCTGACTGCCACATTGGTATCAACCTCAACGCCATTGGACACCGTGGTCTGGCGATGATCGTCGTTACCCTGATAGGTATAACTGTCAGTCACCCCGTCACCGTCCTCATCTACCGCGACAATGGGCGGTTGATCGTTCACCGTCCCGCCAAACACATAGTGACCATCTTCATCCTGATAATTCAGCGCCGAGACCATCGCTTCGGTCATCGACTGAATATCCTGCCCCAGGCTGGATAACGACTCGGCGGTGTTGGTGCCGTTGGCGGCCTCCAGCAGATCGTCGCGAATCGCTAACAGATCGTTATTCACTCCATCCAGAATAGACTCCTGTTGGCTCATCCCCGCCGAGGCGGAATCAATATTAGTTTGATACTGATCGAGAGCCGATTGCTGGCGGTTAAGCTGGGTGATTCGTGTCGCAGCGATAGGATCGTCTGACGGCAGCAGAATACTTTTCCCTGTCGCCATCTGCGTGACAACGTGGGAAAGATCGCTGGAAAGGTCGTTAAAACTCTGCGTCATAGACACATAGGATTGTTGGGTAGACACGCGCATGATAATAGCCCTCCAGATTAACTACACATTTCCAGCACAGAGTCGAAAATATCTGCGCCCGTTGAGATAACTTTGAGGTTGGCCTCGTAAATTTGCTGGTAGGTAATGAGGTTCACCGCTTCTTCATCCATGCTGACGCCGCTGACGCTGCTCTGCTGGTTCTGTGCTTCGGAGTACACGTTCGCTGCCGCTTGCGCTTCCGTCTGGTTTTGCTGGCTGTAAATACCGATGTTACTGATGATTGATGAACAGGCTTCGCCCACGGTTACGCTACCAAGCCCCTCGATATCTAACGGTTCGGTTGAGAGGTTGATCAGCGCCTGCAGGTTATCGCTGTTGCCGCTTTCATCCGGCGAACTGGAAAACGCCAGCTCATCGGCGGTGATATCGGGGTTCACTTCCAGCGGGCCATCCGATGAGTTTTCGTCATAAATAAACAGCGGCTCGCCGGGATTTCCGTTCAGGTCGTAGCCCTGCGCCAGTTGGGTATTAACCGCATCGGCAAACTGCTCTGCCATGCTGTTAATCGTCCCCGTCAATGGCGTCAGTACCTCATTCTGATAATCAAACAGCGCGCCCAGCGAGCCGCCGGTATCGGTGTTCATGGATGACGTGGTTCCGGCGAACGTCAGCGACATGCTCTGCGTGCCGTCGGCGTTGGTCTCCAGTTCGAGGGTGGAACTCTCTTGCCCGCTCACCAACGGCTGACCGTTTTGCAGCGTGACGTTGTAGTTACCTTCATCATCAATATTGACCTGAACATCCATAATGCCGCTCAGTTCTTCCACCATCTGGTCGCGGGCATCGTAGAGCGCAGACGCGTTATCCCCGTTGGCTTCGGCTTCAGTGATCTGCTGGTTGTAGCTGGCAATACCGCTGGTAAGCGTATTCACCTGCGCCACCATCGCCTGCTCCTGACTAACGATTTCACTGCTTTGCGAATCGATATAATCGAGGGTGTTATCCACGCGCAGCGCCAGCGCGCCGGACTCGCTGATCACCTGCTCACGCAGAGCAGAGTCATCCGGACTGGTGGTAGCTGCGTTTAGCGCGGCAAAAAAGTTGTCAAAGCCGCCGCTCAGGCTGCTGTTATCATCGCTGAGCACGGTTTCCAACTGAGTTAAATACGTCTGCTGGGTGTTGTAATAGCCGTAATCGCTGGCGGCATACCAGACCTGGTTCACCTGATACTGGTTGGATACCCGGCGAATACTGTCCACCTGCACACCGTTACCCGCACTGTTCGCCGAGCCTGAGCTTGCGCCAATAGTACTGGTGACAGCCACCTGCCGGGTATAACCGTCGGTCATGGCGTTCGCCGTGTTTTGCGCGGTTACGTTAAGCTCCACCTGCGCAGTTGATGCGCCGCTGTAGCCAATGTTAATCATGTCCATCAAAGAGTCCTCGCCGGTCAGTTCCCCGGTCTGTCGTTAACAACCTTGCCGATTAAAAGCGGCGAAAAAACCTCAGTTCTTAAGCCGCCGCGCAACCTTTATCCTTTGTGATGCGGGGAGAGCTGTTTAACGATCATCGCCGCAATCCCAATACCGTGCTGCTGGGCCAGGCTGTTACATAACTGATCGTCGTAAAACCCCTGCATCATGCGCACCGAGTCGCTGTTAAACGGGTTATCTTTGGAGTCGAAGATCTCATTGGTTTTACGCATTTCTTTCAGCATGTTGCGTAAGAAAATGGCTTCAAACTGCTGGGCGGCTTTCTGCAAATCGTTATCTTTAATTTTCGGGCCCATTAACGCATCGCTACCGTCAATGCCCCCGCTATGATTCACTTTGATGTCGGCCATTAAATGACCTCCAGATCGGCATCCAGTGCCCCGGCTTCATGCAGGGCCTGTAAAATGGACATAATGTCGTCCGGCGTGGCCCCGAGGCTGTTGAGCGCATTAACCAGCGTTTTCAGGCTGCTGGATTCAGGCAGCGTAATCATCCCCGGTCGGGCGTGATTCACCGAAATATTGCTCTGCGGCGTCACCGCCGTACGACCGCCGGCAAAGGCATTCGGCTGGCTGACGTTGCTGCTTTCATTAATGGAAACCGTCAGGCTGCCATGCGATACCGCCGCCGCGTGCAGGGCAATGCCATCCCCCATCACCACCGTGCCGGTACGCGAGTTAAACACCACGCGGGCGCGTACTTTTTCTGCCTGAACCTGGACGTCATCTAACTGAGACATAAAGGCAACGCGCGCCCCTGGGCTGGTTGGCGCACGAACGCTGACGTTGGTCGAGCTTTGTGCCGTAGCAATGCCGCCAAACGAGGCGTTGATCGCCGCCGCAATGTTATTGGCATCTTTAAAGGAGGGACGTTTCAGATTAAGCGTAATGGAGTCACCCATCTGGAAATCGCTGGGAATTTCACGTTCGACTGACGCGCCATTCGGTATCAGTCCGGCTGTGGGGGTATTCACGGTCACGCTGGAGCCGCTAGCCCCGGTCGCGTTCATCCCGCCCACCACCACGCTCCCTTGTGCGAGGGCATAAACCTCCCCATCTGCGCCGTGTAGCTGGGTGAGCAATAACGTACCACCGCGCAGGCTTTTGGCATCGCCAATCGACGAGACCGTGACATCAATGGTCTGCCCACGCGAGTACATTGGCGGCAGCATCGCGCTGACCGCTACCGCCGCGACGTTTTTCACCTTCGGATCGATTTTACCCGGCAGTTGTACCCCGAACTGGCGCAGCATGTTGGTAATAGTTTGGTTCGTGAATTTGACCTGGTTTTTATCCCCGGTTCCGTCCAGCCCCACCACCAGGCTGTAGCCAACAAGTTGGTTTTCCCTGATCCCCTGGACGTTGACCAGCGACTCCAGAGATTGCGCCTGCGTAGTGCCGGGCAGCACCAGGCTCAGGGCGATAACGATGCCGTTTAACGCCTTCATCCAGCGCCCGCTTATGTGTTGCATATTAAAATCCTGCATTAGATCGGGAAGAGAGGATGGTTAAACAGACGCGTCAGCCAGCCCGCCGCATTGGCATCGCTCAATGCGCCACGGCCCGCATAGGAGATACGCGCATCGGCAATGCGCTGCGATGAAACGGAGTTGTCGTTTTGAATATCATCGGCGCGCACCAGACCACTCAGGCGAATGTACTCATCCCCCTGGTTGAGGGTGAGCCATTTTTCACCACGAATTTCCAGAATGCCGTTCGACTGTACCGAGTGCACCGACACCGTAATTTCGCCACGCAAACTGTTTTGCTGCTGCGAGGTCGCCGTCCCGTTGAAGTCGCGATTGGCGTCCACGGAAGCGGAAAGATTATCTTTGGTATGTCCAAAAAGAGTCGGTGCACCGATATCAACGGTATTGTTCTTGCCGAAATTGGTTTTCGCCTGTTTGCTCGACTGGGTGGATTCTTCCAGCATCACGGTCAGGATGTCGCCCACCCGATAGGCGCGGCGGTCCGCCGTCAGCGACCACTTGTAACCCGTTTCGAACACCCCTCCCGCGCGACCATCCGCCGTTGGCGGCAACTCAGTTTTGGGAGGAGCAAAGAATTCGTCATTTTTTTTGACCAGGAGGGCCTGCGATTCGCACCCGCTTAACAGGGGCAGCAGTACCACCAGCCAGAGATAATTTTTCACGTTCTGCCTGTTTACTTTAAATTTGCCGGATAAGGCGAAGCCGCTATCCGGCATTTCACATTCTTGAATTACAGCGTCTGACTAATAAACTGCAGCATATCGTCTGCCGCAGAGACCATTTTGGCGTTCATCTCATAGGCGCGCTGCACGTTAATCATCGCCACCATTTCGTTGACAATATCCACATTCGAGCCTTCCAGCGCGCTGTCCTGCAAGGTGCCCAGACCATCTTCCCCCGGAATACCTTCCGTCGGTTGACCGCTGGCTGCCGTTTCCAGATACAGGTTGTCGCCTTCGGCTGAAAGCCCCGCCGGGTTGGCGAAATTCACCAGCGTCAGTTGCCCCAGTTCGGTCGGATCGCTGTCGCCGGGCAGGATCGCCGTCACGGTGCCATCTTCGCCAAATGCCACGTTGGTCGCGCCTGCGGGAACATCAATTTCCGGTTGCAGAGGCAAGCCCTGGGCGTTGGTTAGCACGCCGTCGGCGTTAATCTGCATATTGCCATCACGGGTATACGCAATATCCCCGTTGGCCTTTTGCACCTGCCAGAACCCCTGCCCCATGATGGCCACGTTCATCGCATTGTCGGTGGTTTCCACATTCCCTTCGGTGAAGGTTTTTTGGGTTCCAACGATGCGCACACCGCTACCGAACTGCATTCCGGTCGGCATGATGTTGTTTTGATCGAGCATGGCGCCCGGCGCTTCCTGAGTCTGATAAAACAGATCCTGGAACATCACGCGGTCACGCTTAAAGCCCGTGGTGTTGACGTTGGCGATGTTGTTGGCAATCGCACTCATCTCAGCATCCTGCGCCGACAGGCCGGTTTTACTGATCCATAACGCTGCGTTCATAAAACTTTATCCCTGATTAAAGGCTACGACTCAGGAGCCGCGTAGCAGCCTGTTGCCGGAGTCGCTGAGATCCTCAGCGGTTTTCATCATCTTGATTTGCGCTTCAAACTGGCGGTTCATCGCAATGGACGACATCATTTCGCTCACCGCAGACACGTTACTGCCTTCCAGAAAGCCGCCGCTTACTTTGATGTTTTCATCGCGCTGGGCCGGTACGCCATCCGCCGTCACCAGCATCCCCTCGCTGTTTTTCGCCAGATTAGCGACCGGGATATCCACCAGCTTCAGCCGATCGATATCCATCGTGGCGGTAACATCACCGTCGTCAGGCGTAACCGAGAGCGTGCCGTCGCTGCCGAAAGAGGCAATCGCGTTCGGCGGCAAAATAATCGGGCCGTTATCTCCGAGCACCACGTTACCGTCGATGGTCAGCTGACCCTGATCGTCTTGCTGAATATTGCCGTTGCGGGTATAGACCTCGTTTCCGGCTTTGTCCTGCACGGCGATATAGCCCGTCCCCTGAATGGCGACGTCCAGCGGGCGCTCGGTTTTTTCCGCCACGCCGGTACTGTCATTGACGCCGCTGGGACTTTCCTTCGCCATAAAACGCGTATCAAAACCACCGCCCTTCACTTTGTCATTACTCGCCATCGCCATATCCGCGCGAAAACCATTGGTGTTGACGTTGGCGAGGTTGTTGGCGCTAATTTGCTGCTCTTGTAACGTCTGGGTGGCGCCGCTCAGCGCGGTATAAATCAACCGATCCATTTCTTAGCCTTACATCGCCTGGAAGAGAGCCTGATCCAGTTGCGTACTGGTGGAAATCACCTTGGTGTTCGCCTGGTAGTTACGCTGGGCGGTCATGAGATTGACCAGTTCGTTGGTGATATCCACGTTGGAGCTTTCGAGCATGCCGGAGGAGAGCGTGCCGCAGGAACCGGAGCCAGGTGTGCCTATCAGCGGCGTACCGGATTCGCCCGTCTGTACCCAGGCAGTACCGCTCACTGCTTCCAGTCCGTTCTCATCCGGGAAGGTGGCGAGTACAACCTGGCCCTGCAGCATGCGCTCACCGTTGCTGTAGGTGGCGTACACTTTACCGTCGTCATCGACCTGCACGCCGTTTTGCGTTGCCGATGCGTATCCGGTCGCGGAATTGGTGGTAACCGAGAAGTCAGAGCCGTACTGAGTACAATCGGAGTAGTCAATCGTCATTGAAATCGGTGCGGCTTCATCGGTGGTGAAGGTGATGGTTTGCGGCGTGGTTGGAGCCGTCAGCTTGCCGGTATTTGGGTCGAAGGTCAGCGTAGTCGGCGGTACACCGCTCTGCGCTTCACCATCAAAGGTGTATTGCACTTCCCAGGTGTTATCCGCCGTTTTAGTAAAGTACTGGCTAACCGAGTGCTCATTACCCAGCGAGTCATACACGGTGGTGGTGTAGCTGTCGGTGTAGGTATCGCTGTTGTTGGCATCAAACGGCACGGTTGCGCGATCGATTGTTTCATCACTGGCGTCAAAGTTTGCCGTGAAGGTCATGCTGTCCGTGGCCTGCGCCGGGATGTTGCCGGTTTTAATCTGGATATCGGTAACGGTACCGGTTTGCAGCGTGCCGCTGTCATCAACCGGATAGCCCTGCAGGTAATCGCCAGACGCATTGACGATATAGCCGTTTTTGTCCGTCACGAAGGAACCCGCGCGGGTATAGGAGATGTTCCCGGCGCTGTCGCACATCACAAAAAAACCATCGTCGTTGATCGCCAGATCCAGCGCATTACCGGTTGAAACCATAGAGCCGCCGGTGGAGATGCTTTGTGCCGAACCCGCCACGCTCACGCCCATCGCCTGCGTTCCGGCATACATGGCGGAGAACTGGGTGGTCATCGATTTATACCCAACCGTCCCGGAGTTTGCGATGTTGTTACTGATGCCATCAAGCTGTTCGTTGACGGCGTTCAGTCCCGTCGCTGCAATTTCATAACTCATTGTTTCTTCCTGTAATGTAAACGAGATCAGATCACGGTGTTGCTGTCGGCGTTATCGCCGCCGTCGTCAGTATCAGGCGGCGTGATGTCATCAGTGCTGTCCGGAACGCCAAACTGGGTGATCATGGTGAAAGGCACTTCGCCAACGCCGTCAACGTTGAGCACCGGCGTGCTGCCATCGAGCGGAATACGCACATCTTCCACCGTTCCGGTTACCTCAATCGGCACTTCCTCTTCTCCGGTATTGGTCACCACGGATACGCTGTAATCGCCCGGCGGGATGCCGTAATCCGCAGGATTGATGTCGAAATCCACCTGGCCGGGCCCGACGGAGGTTTCACCTTGCGGGATCAGCGACACGGTGTAGTCATCACCGGCTTCATCGGTAAAGTGCAGATCCACATCGGTACAACTGTCATCCAGCGTCACGCGTCCCTGGATTTCTTTGCTGTTGTCTTCGATATCCAGCGAGGTGGTTTGCACCATGATGTCGTCGCCGACCATATTCCCCAGCGCCATCACCTGAATGTTGCTCATCAGTACGGCGTTAGTGTTTGCCTCAACGCTCATCTCTTCCATCATGGCAACCTGCGCCATGGAGGCGAGCTGATCGATATAGGCCGTAGGATCGGTTGGATCGGTCGGGTCCTGGTTTTCAATTTCAGCCACGAACAGCGTCAAAAACGTATCAACCGCGGACGTTTCGGTGGACGTTGTCGTGGTTGGAGTACCGCTTGTCCCGCTGGTATTCGTTGTTGACGACGTTGAGGAAGAACTGCTGTCTCCCAGATTGCTGCTTTGCGCCGTGGCGCCGACGTTATTTTCAGCCACCGCCGTATTCTCCGAAGAAGGAGCCTGCGCCTGAGATTGGGCATACAGAGTCAGGGTATTCATTACACTTCTCCCAGTTTGAGTAAGCTTTGCTGCATACTTTTGACGTTATTCAGCACATCAACGTCAGTTTCAAAATCACGTGAGGCGGACATCATGTCGGCCATTTGCTCGACCACATTGACATCCGGATACCAGACGAAACCGTTCTGGTCCGCCATCGGATGGTGTGGCTCATAACGCTTCACCGCCCCGCCGCTTTGCATGACGTCCTGTACCTGTACGCTGGCACCATCAATGGCATGGCGGTTATGCCCACCCATCAGGCTATTGTGGTAAACCGCGGCAAAAACCGGGCTGCGCGCCTTATAGGCCTGCGCCTCGCTGCTGGCGGGAGATTCCGCATTCGCCATGTTGCTGGCGACGGTATTCAGACGGATGGTTTGCGCCGTCATCGCCGAGCCGGAAATCTGGTAAATATCAGTAAACGACATGGTTATTTCCCTTCGATGGCCTCTTTGATACCGCTAAGTTGCAGGTTCAAAAAGGTCAGACTGCTTTGATAATCCATACTATTTTGTGAAAACCGGGCCTGCTCGGTATTCAGCTCTACGGTATTGCCATCCTCTGAGGGCTGCATCGGCACACGGTATTTCACGTCAGCCTCGGGCAGCACATTTGTGCGACTTGCCCGTTGCATCTCAGCGGCAAAATCAATATCTTTAGCTTTGAAATTTGGTGTATCGACGTTTGCTAGATTCGCAGTCAGTAGCTCGGTCCTCTCAAGACGTAACTTCACTGCCTGCGGATGTACACCCAATGCCTGCTGAAAACTGATTCCCATTTCTTGCATCACTCCTGCGTAGATATCGCTGTTATTAGCAATATGTATGCCAACTTTTAAGTGATTGATGAGAAATGACTTTATGAAATTCCCCTTCGACATAAGGAAGCCTTCTTTCCCCTTTGCCGCGGAAATAATGCTGGCGTTATGCTGTGTCTTACCCGCACATGCCGCCGTCCATCCCATTCAGCACAGCGCCCGGGAACAGATCAACGCGCGGGTCATAACTGCCGCCGGTCATGAAATTGACGCGCTGGCGAAAAAACAGCAGTGGCAGGACTATCGCTACACGTTCAACGTCTATATTCCCTCAACGGTGAGCACCAGCGCGCTATGCGCAACAGCGCCCCAGATCACTTCCAGCACATCCCCAAGAATGGCCCTGACGCGAATGAACTTTGTGGTGAGTTGTCCGGGCAGCGCGGGCTGGCAATTTAACGTTGCGGTACGCCCCGACGTGTCGGTGCCGGTAGTGATGCCAAAGTCGTTGATTGCCCGAGATACGGTAATTACGGTCAACGACCTGCAGCTTAAAAAATTCAATATCAGCAACCAGCGGGAAGGGTTAATGACAAATATGGATGAGGCGATTGGTCTCACCAGCAAGCGCGCCCTGCAACCGGGCAAACCGATTACCCGGAGCGAACTGGTTCAACCGGTGCTGGTCAAACGCGACCAACCGGTGATGATCGTCTCCCATACGGCCGGAATTACCGCCTCGATGCCGGGCGTGGCGTTGAAGAACGGGCGCAAAGGGGATGTGATAAAAATTCGCAACAGCAGCAGCCAGCGGATCATTAGCGGGATGGTGGACGATATCGGCGTGGTCACCACGCTGACGGCCGAGCAGTGAAGGGATTTTTTGTGATGGGATTAAAGTTTTCCTCTCTTACCGTCGCTTTTAGCCAATAACAGATAACCAACCCAACGAAATATGTACGAGGTTGCTATGAAAATTACCCCGACTCTGCCAGGCGATCGCCCTGCATCTACAACCGGGCAGACGCGTTCAGACAAGAGCAGCACGCAGACCACTACCTCCAGCGCCGCGACGCTTTCCGCCGACGATATTACTCAGGCGGGATTGCAAACGGCGCAGCAAACGCTGAACAGCGATCCGCAAAGCGACGTTGATTACGACAAAGTGGCGCAAATGCAGGCCATGCTGGCCGCAGGCGACATGCAGGTTGATACCCAGCAACTGGCTGGTGACATGCTCAGCTTTTTCCAGAAATAAGAGGCCAAAATTGTGAGTACCAGGCTACAGCAGGTGAAAACGCTGCTTCAGGGTATCCGGGAGGACGGGACGCGATATGACGCGCTCAGACACCAGTTGGAACAACAACGTCTGTGCATGATCCGTCGCGCCAGTGAAGAGCTGTTGGCGGTCAATGAGACGATTCAACAGCACTATGAGCAGTTGAATAACAGTAGCCAGCAGCGCCGCTCAATCCTGCAATTGCTGGGCGTAAGCGTCGATCGTGCAGGGATGGAACAGGTATTTAGCTGGTTGCCGGGCTTACAAAAAAGTGCCGCAGAGGGTTGGTGGCAGAGCCTTGAGCAAAAAGCGAAACGCTGCAAGGCGTACAACGAAAAAAACGGCGAGTTGCTGATCCGCCAGTATGAATTTATTCAGACTTTTTTAGGCACCGAGCCGGATTTTATTTACCAGCGCTAAACCTTCCTTCCCTGACGCGGAAAACGACTTTCCGCGCACACCCTAACTAATTGATATAAATACAATAAAAATTCAGGCATGGATATTGCAATGATGTAGCCAGATTTTGAATTTAGGGATTGCTGAGAACACATTATGAGTATGATTGATTGTTATGAACCTGACTTTGTCCGGTTGTTTTTATCCCACCATCCGGATTCCGCTTTACTGGCCGAAATGCGCTGGAAAACGGAAGTACGTCAGAGTCTGGTATTAACCGATCCGGCCAGCTGTCAGGCTGCATTAGGCGATCCCAACGCCTTTGTGCTGCATACCTCGCAATGTGCAGCCGATGCGGACAGCCCGGCGTTATCTCCACGCGATCAGGTACTTAATCAATCTGCTCTGCATACCATCACGCTCCCCGGTTTGTCACCGGAACTGCGCTTGTATGCGCTGGGCATCATGCTCTCTTTTTCCGAGAAATGCCCTGGCGACAGCGATCCTATGCTTGAGAAACTGGCCTCGCTGCCGCAGGTTCTGGCCGCCCACGCGCAAAGCGGAAAACTGCAGGAGCAGTTCGTGCAACTGCCCAGCCTGCCCCAGCTGCAGCGGGAGCTGATCACCCAAATGGGCAGTTGTGAGTTCAATTGGGATCTGTTGCCGGAAAGCACGCGCAAGCTGACCTTACCTCTGCAGGTAAGTCTGCTGATGCTCCAGGATGCAAACAGTGAGGCTATGCTTCAGCAGCAGTTGCAGGATCAGTGGTTAAAGACCTATGAGCGCTACTTTGCCCATGACGCATGGATATTCAGTAACTATCTGATTTATCGCCTGTATCACGATACCTTCCCGCAGCACGAGAGTGAAAGCGCGCTGCAGCGCTTCTTCTGGCTGGTGGCTGACATCTTTATGCTTCGCACCCTATTTTGCCTGTGGACAATGGATGATTCCACGCTGAGCCATGACGAAATCTACGCCCTTTTCGCGCTGTTTGAAGCGTGGCGCAACAGCGAGAATGCCCGCTCGTTGCGTCAGCATATTCTGGATATGTTGTCGGGAGATCCTCTGCTCTCGGCGTTCTCCCTGATTACACGTTAGCGCCTGTTGGCCGGGTACATACCCGGTCCTTTTTCGAATCGCGAATACACATCACCATGTCTGAATCCTCCAAAGCACGTTCCGCCCTGACCGGCATCGTTAAAACGCTCGACACTGGTCGCGAAAAACCGTTTGTCAGCGTCATTACTCCCACGTGGAACCGCGGCGCTTTCTTACCCTATTTGCTGTATATGTTCCGCTATCAGGACTACCCTGCCGACCGCCGGGAGCTGGTGATCCTGGATGATTCCCCACAAAGCCATCAGTCAATCATTGACAGGCTGACGCAGAATCACCCGGAGAAATTCAATATTCGTTATATCTACCATGCGGAAAAACTGACGCTGGGAAAAAAGCGCAACATGCTCAATGCGCTGGCGTTAGGCGAATATATTCTCTGTATGGATGACGATGATTATTATCCGGCGGATAAGATCTCCTACACTATCGACATGATGCAGCGCCACCGGGCGTTGATTTCAGGTTCCGATCAGATCCCCATCTGGTATAGCCATATCAACCGCGTGTTCAAAAGCCGCAGCTTTGGCCCGCAGAACATTCTCAACGGCACCTTTTGCTACCACCGCAATTATTTAAAAAAGCACCGTTACGATGATGAATGTAACTTAGGCGAAGAGGAAGGATTCACTAATCAATTCACCGCAAACCCGCTGCAATTGCCGGGCGAGCGCACCATTATTTGTATCTCGCACAGTCAAAATACGTTCGATAAAGACTTTGTGCTGGGCAGCAGCGAGCCGCTGGAAACCTCGCTGGCACAGGCGATTACAGACCCGATGCTGAAAAACTGGTATCAAAGCCTGCATAACGCCACCCATCATCAGCCGATCCAGTGGGATTACATCGATCAGGTGGTGATCGTGAATCTGGACTCACGCCCGGATCGTTTAGCCCACATCCAGCAAGAGCTGGCGTTTCTCAATTTCCCGGCGCAAAAGATCACCCGCCTTGCGGCGTCCGTTGCCACTAACGGCCAGGCTGGTCGCCGCCAGTCCCATCTGCAGGCGCTGCAACTGGCACAGCGTAACGGCTGGAAAAACTACCTGCTACTTGAAGACGATAGCGTGATCCTGAAGCAGGAAAAGCATATCCGGGTACTCAACTCACTTCTGAATGCGCTGCCTGGTTTTCCGTGGGAAGTGGTTATCCTCGGCGGAGAAATTAAACAAGGCCGCGAACTCAAAAGCCTCAATGGCATGATCCATGCCCGTGACTGCAATAAGGTTTGCGCCTATCTGGTCAACAGCAGCTATTACCCGGTGCTGGCTCAGCAGATGGAGCATGACCTCTCAGATACGCTCGAAGGGCAATGGCAGCCGCTGCTGCGTGAAGGGAAATGGCTTTCCTGCTATCCGAGCATCTGCTATCAGCGCGCGGGATACAGCGATATTGAGAAAAAAGAAACCGATAACATCGGTTACTACTTCAACAAAATCAATAAGAAACCCGCCACCGTCAGCACGCTGGTAAGCAACCCGCTTCCTACGGCATCCACGCAGATAGATGCCATTGGCTTCTATATGGAAACCTCGCTGCACTACGCGGTCTACCGCCCTATCATTACCGCGCTTCAGGCGATGGGCCATACCTGCTCGCTGCTGGTCAGTGACAAAATACCTAAATCGTTTCTGGATGAGATGACCGCGACGATTAAAGCCATCAACGACCCTGCGCTCGGCGGTACGCGTCTTTCAGCGGTCATTGAGAACCGTCAGCGCTTCCGGTGCCTGGTCAGCCCTTACTACACGCCACTGCTGAACGGGCTGGCGGATACCCATGTACGCACCCTGTATGGCCTGGCGAAAGAAGAGTGGAATCATGCCTGGTGGAACGCCTTTTATCACCGCATCCTGTGTTACAGCCACTATAGCCAGCACGCGCTTGATATCGGTGGCAGCGCCAAAGTGGTGGGCAATCCCCGTTTCGATGAGTGGCATAATCACACTTACGATACTGCGCTGCCAAAAAGCCTGAAGCTGAATGCGAAAAAGCAGACCATCCTGTATGCGCCAACCTATGGCGCGCTAAGCTCTCTCCCCCACTGGGCGGAACAGCTCAGCCGGTTAAGTCATGAATACAATGTCGTCACCAAACTACATCATGGCACCCTGCACAGACCGGAAGAAGCCGCCTCTCTGGCACTGGCGCAGCGCTATTTAAAAAACCGAATTGACGATCCACAGCATCTGCTGGCGCTTATCGCGCAGGCGGATTACGTCCTGACAGACAGCAGCGGCTTTATTTTTGACGCCATTCATATGAATAAACGCGTCATTTTACTGAGCTGGCCAGAGATGCCCTTGCTGCTCGATGGTCAACAAAGTTTCTCTACTCCTGACAGCGCTGATCAGCGTATTCGCGATGTTCTCCCGGTGGCACAGGATATACAGACGTTGCGCCACGCCCTGTCATCCGCATTTGACTGGGCTGCGCTGGAAGCGCCATTGGAGGAGATTCGCCACCATTATTGCGATGCGTTTATGGATGGTCAGGCGGGGAAACGGGCGGCTCAGGAGATCGCCGCTTTGCTTACGGAAACAGAGAATGCCCACAGTAATACGCTATTACATAGTCTACAGAGAAAACTTTTTAGCTAAATTTCTGATATGAATTGGCGATAAAACCACCGTTAAACCGGTGGTTTTAATTTTATTGTGGTCGTTTTTTTATAACAATCTCGATACCACTTTCCGCAAATGGTGTGCGAGTTTGATCAAACCGAGGGAGACCAGACAAATAGCTATGATTTAGTAATTCAATTTTCTGAACGTCATGATTTGCGGTTATCGTCTGAATCAATTCCAATACATTTATCGATACCGGTGACCAACTACTTTTCTTGAAGATACTGAAAGTATGCTTGTGATCGGTATTAAAAGTCGATGGCCATACTTTTTGTTCATACATATCTTCGTCAGGAACAGTAATAATGAGATGACCATTTGGTTTAAGCACTCGCATCCAGTTATTGATAGCAATGAACGGGTCAACCACATGTTCCAGACAGTGTGCAGAATACACAAAATCAAAACTATCATCACTAACATTATCTAAGTATTGGGCATCACCTTGCGGTAAGTCATAGACCGTCACCGTTCTCATTAGAGGGAAAAGCGAGTGGTAAATCCCAATACTGTCCGGTCCTCCACCTATATCCAAACCAGCGCCAACAAACCAACGAGAAGTAAACCGTGCATCCATAAGTCGACGATTTACAGACATACTGGTCGTCCCCACAACGCCCCGGTTAATCAGAAACTTACTGGTAACATCCCCAGGTAAAATGAGTGGTTTAATCGCTTCACCAGCTAAACTATGAGGCCATAAAACTGCGTATCCAGTATCTTCAGGATACCAGTGCAAGGAGTGTGTATCGGCAAAACTCTCTAATAGTCCAATAAATTCATTAGCACGATCAAACCCATGATCGGCATATTCTGGTAAAGTACCACTTGTCACGGCAAAGTCTTTCAAATATATTCTGCAATCATCAATAATAACGATCGCATTATCAATTTTGCCTTCCAGAATTCGCAACTCGTTAATTAGTGGCAAGCGAATATCTTTATCCCATTCGTCACTGCGATAGTGTTCATTGCAGTAATCTGAACCAGGATAATGAGCATCCAGAAAAATGAGACTACGGCGGCACCTCAAAATATCATTGACCGCTTCCGAGTTCAGAAATGATAAGCTATCATCCGGACAAACTGTAATATTTTCATTTTTTTCTTGTAGTGCTTTTTCATACAATGGCTGATATATCTCACAGGACAACGCATGGTGAAAACCTGCCGACAATGCCATACGACATGAGTTACCAATACCATACCCAGTTTCAACCAAATGCGTCACCTGGTATTTTTCAACTATTTTGCGTAAAGGAAAACGACCTAAAAACCCCATAACCACTCCATTTAGAATATTTAATCATAGAAATACTTAAGAATTTTTCACATAATCATCAGAACTCAAAAATAATTGAATCTGATGCCAAAAATATTCGGCGGTAACCTTCTTCATGCACCGATATTTTTTATCATTCGGACACCAGACAGAAAATTCATCACCTCGTGGACGTGTAAATTCTTTGCCCAGTTTGTTTTTAACGAATTGCGGACTCATGATAAGGTGACCGCATTGACCAAACTGACATTCTGTATCAATACCCATAGCATTCCACCCATACCGACCATTCCTGTAGGGCAATCGGTAACTGGCCGGAATAATAGAGTACAACGCGCAAATAGCAATTGAAGTGAGTCCAGCAAGTGCGACAGGACCAGAATCACAAGCAACCAGTAGCTGACACCGCTCCATCAAATAAATCATCTCAAGCATAGAGAACTGATTAATGCAATTGATAGCCTCCGGGATATCTATATCCATCATCTTCTTCTCTTGATACTTATTATTATCGCTGCCAATAATGACAACTTTCCAGCCTGCAGCAATAAAGTATTTCGCGAGTTGATTCCATCCCTTTTCGGTCCACGTCCGGTTTGGAGAGCCTATATTGGGATGTAATAAGACTGTTTTTTCTTTCTGCAAATAATGATTATGAATAAAATCATTGACGTTTTTCTTATCCAATGACGCCAATGAAATCATAGGCTGCTTATTACACAAGGAATGATTATGAATACTATCACCGATAAAAGCATCCGTCATATGTTCAGATGCTACTATATCCTCCCAGTGGCCAAGGAAATGAAATTTATTTTCCTGACGCGCAATCGCAATATCAATATAAGCATCTTCTGTCAGCGCATTGATATCCCAATACTGTGCCACCACAGGACTTGAAGCGATAAGGTCATGATACAATTTGTGTGCAATAAAGATAAAATCCTCATCATGACATTCTCTAAATGCAGTGAGGCAACCCAACGCGTAGATCGCGTCCCCCATCGACCCAGGACAATAAAATACCCTTTTCTTAAACGAACCGGATTTAACACCAACTAACTCATTTACATGATAAATTTTCTTATTGCTAAAGTTGATGTGACCAGCGTACTTATCAGTATCTTCTGGTAACTCTGTTGTTAGAAAAAATAGAATACTTTTCTCTGGCGCTTGATATAGTTCATCTGAAAAATATCCGGCAATGGCTAAAGGTAATATTTGTAGAACCTTTAAAAAATTAAGAGTGATTAACTCAGGGAGTTTGATAGCCTTGCATCCCAACTGACGTAATATTTCACCATCGACTTCACCCTCTTTCTTTTCGCGGAAGAGAAGGATTTTCTCTTCAGAAATTGCAAATTCATTGATTGCATGCTGAATAACGTCCACAAGCGCTTCTTGATGTTGTTTTTTCAGCGAGGGAAAGCGAGGTGAGGTGCTGAGTAATAGTAGAGATGACGAGCTTATCTTTCGTAATTGAGAATAAATACCATTTGGTATCTTGAATAGTTCCAGAAAATCCGTTATTTTATTTTCATCGATTGCCGGTACATTACCACAAGGCAATTTCTTTGAATTTTTGAATGAGCTATTCTCTTGTAGATAATAAGTTGTTGTTAACACTTTATGCCAGGCATATCCGGCGGCAATATTCCACTCATCTTTTGGCATGTTATGATTATTATTTAATGCCATACTTATGGTATTACCATATCCAGTGACCAATTTATTAAATAAATTTACTGGGATTTTTTCAAGTGCAGAAGCAGCAACTAGCTCGGCTATCTCTCCTTCATAAACATGAAGATGGATTAGCGACCGAAGAGAGTTTAATCTCATCAACAACGGAATAAGTAAGTCATAGCTTTCAGCCAGCGCCGCATGGATATCTAGTGCTGTTGGCGAGAGCTTAGTTAGTACATGTGATATTTTATCCAGCGCAGGCAGTAGTGTGGATTCATTATATTTAAAAACAATATTTGAATTCTTTTCCAGCCATTTTTCACTCAATTTATCAGAACAAATAAATAATATATTAACTACTCCATCCATATCTTGAATAAAATTAGACATTTGAAGCGGCAGCGTAACTTCTTTAGTTTCAATGAATAGTCTTATTTTCATATTATTTTACAGGTTTTGATTTTGGTTGGTAATTACCTCAATAATCGAGGTGGTGGATATCGATGGCGTTCTGGGAAAATAGACCACTTCGCACAGGTACGACAAACTATCAAAGCGCCCTGCCCAGTCATCGCCCATCACCAGCGTATCGGCGTTAAACTGGCGAATATAGTCCGCTTTTTTCTCTAGCGACTCTTCGAGAAACACGCTGTCCACACATTTCAGCCCGGCAACAATCCCCATGCGATCGCTTTGGCTGTAAACCGGCATCCGACCTTTTTTATGCATATTTAGCGCATCTGAAGAGATACCGACGATCAGTCGCTCCCCCAACTGTCCGGCACGTTGCAGAATACGCAAATGCCCGATATGAAAAACATCAAAGGTGCCGAAAGTAATGATCGTTTTCATATCACTCCCAGCGTCTTCTGTCTTAACCAGCATTGTGCGGCAATTTCATCTACGGCTTTTTGCTCTTTAACCAGTGCCTCATTGCTCAGTTCATCGCGCTTATCATCGAGCGTCATGGCGACAATTTTCTCTTCGCATGCCGCTGACACCAGGTTTTTCTGAATACGCTGTTCTTTGATTTTAGCCAGCGTTTTCTCCTGCTCTTGCCAGGCGATAACCGTGCGCAGCGTGCCTTTGTATCCGGTCACATTTTTGAGTGATTCAACGCAAGGCACCTCCACGCCGGTGCCGGTTTTTTGAATCAGGTAGCCCAACGCTTTGATGTTATTGTCAAAACCGATGCAAACTTGTTGCTGTTTAGCCAACTGTACCGTCATGTCTTTGACTGATTTATCCCGCAGGCGCTGCAGTTGCGCCAGGGTATCGATAATTTGCCGCATGATTATTTACCTTCCGTTTTCTTTGCCTGCGGGAAAAGGGTCTGTAAGCGGCTTTGCACCAGCTCCAGAGAGGCCGGTTCACTGACTTCCTGGCGCAGAAAACGCTCAATGGCGGGGAACACTTTGACGGCCTTATCCACGCCGGGATCGGCTCCTGCAACATATCCGCCCAACGGGATCAGCGGCTTAATTTCCATATAGGCGGCATAGTTCTGTTTGAGCAGGCGGGCCGACTGCTGATGCGCGTGGGGAGTTACCTGGGTCATGCATCGACTGATCGACTGCCCGATATCAATAGCCGGATAATGTCCGGCCTCCGCCAGCTTACGGGTCAGAACAATGTGCCCGTCCAGCACCGCACGCGCACAGTCGACGATCGGATCCTGCTGATCGTCTCCTTCCGCCAACACCGTATAAATGGCGGTCATTGACCCATCGCTTTCACTGTTGCCAGCGCTTTCCACAAGCTTTGGGATCATGCCGAACGCCGACGGTGGATAGCCTTTCGTCGCCGGAGGTTCACCCAGTGACAACGCAATCTCGCGCTGCGCCATGGCATAACGGGTTAACGAATCCACCAGCAGTAAAACGTGATGTCCGCGATCGCGAAACCAGGCGGCAATAGAGTGGCAAAGCTCGGTGGCTTTCAAACGCATTAACGGCGACTCATCCGCAGGCGCCGCCACGATAATTGATTTTGCCAACCCTTCCGCGCCCAGAGCGTGATCGATAAACTCCTTCACCTCGCGGCCACGCTCGCCAATTAACCCCACCACCACGATGTCGGCCTTGGTCTGGCGGGTGATCATCCCCAGCAGTACGCTTTTTCCCACGCCGCTGCCGGCCATCAAGCCCACACGCTGGCCTTTGCCGATAGTTAGCAGACCGTTGATTGCTTTAACGCCAACATCCAGCGGTTGGTTCACCGACCGACGCGTGAGGGGGTTAATGGAAGGCGCCTGAGGCGGCAATACGTCATTGCCCGTCAGACGCCCTTTGGCATCCAGCGGTTCACCCAGGCCATTGACTACCCGCCCCAGCCAGCTTTCGCTAATCAGGATCTCCTGGGTTTTTTCTTCGGGGAAAACGCGCGCACCCGCCATCAGTCCGACGGGATGCTTGAAGGGCATCAGGTAGGTGATATCGCGGTTAAACCCCACCGCCTGCGCGTCGATCAACGTATGGTCGGCGCTTTCGACGCGGCACAGCTGGCCGGTCGCCAGCGGACAGCCCACGCTCTCCAGCAAAATGCCGTTTACGCGCACCAGTCGCCCGGCAACCCGGGCTAAAGGGATCGACTCAATGGAACGCAGCGCGTTGTCAACGCTGGACAGGTCACTCACCCGTCGGCTCCGGCAGAAGCGACTCTTTGAGCGCCGACATGCACTGGTCGAGTCGATGTTCGCAGCCAATATCCAGCTCGGATTTATCGGTAATCACCCGACACTCGCCCGCCTGCAGTTCGGGTGATGGGGTCAGCCCCCATTCAGTGACCTTCTCCGGGGCAGCATCTTTAATGCGGTTAAATTCTTCATGACTTAGCAGGACCTGTAGCGACTCAGGCATCGCAGGAAAGGCCGAAATCGCCTCTTCAACCAGCGACAGTAACTGCGTCGGTTGCAGCGCCAGCTCGCAACGAATCACCTGGCGAGTGACCTTTTCAACCAGTTGCAGCAGGTCTTCCCGCTGTTTACGCTGAATGTGCGCCAGGTAGTCGTTCACTTTGCCAGTGATGGTTTCCAGCGGTTGCGCTGCTTGCTCAAACTGCTTACGCCCTTCCTGTTGCCCGGCCAGGCTGCCTTCAGTGTATCCCTGACGACGGCCTTCATCGTGTCCCTTCTGATGACCTTCCTGAAAGCCCTGCTCCTGACCTTCCGTCATCCCCTGTTCAAAACCTTTTTGCAGGCCTTCCTGGAAGCCGTCCATCAGCTGGCGCTGATAATCCGCAGGCGTGATCCCCGGCGTGAGCTGTTCAGCCTGCAAATGGCGCTGGCGAGGAGGAAAGCGGTGCAGTCGGTAACGACCACGAATGGTTTCAATCGCCATGTGTTACTCCGCCGTCTGTTCAGCAAACAGCTGTAGCTGAATTTCACCCGCTTCCTCAAGCTCGCGGGCAATCCCCATGATTTCACGGCGGATCTGTTCAATACGGCTCACCGGAACCGGACCCAGGCGCGACGTTATCGCCTCCAGCTGTTGTACCTGACGCTTAGGCATCACGGCATAAATCGACCGGCGCAACAGCGCTTCGGTACCTTTCAGCGCCACAGCCCAGTCTTCCATCGGCACTTCATCAAGGAGACGACGGCGCACCTCATCACTTTGGCGGCTCAGGATAAAGAAGTCGTACATTTCGTCCTGCAACTGCTCAAGAACATCTTCATCGCGTTCACGCAACTGATCGAGGATCACCTGTTGGTTACCCTGGAAGCGGTTAACGATATCCGCGGCCTGCTTGATTCCCTTCACTTTCGAACCATGTTCGGACAGCACCGACAGCCCACGTTCGATCAACCGATCCAGTTCATCCACAACATCACGATTCACATCGTTGAGCTTGGCAACCCGATAGAGGATCTCGTTTTGCACCGACTCATTCATGTAAGACAGTACCGTGGCCGAGATCTCCGGCGTCAGGAAGGCAAGGAATACGGCCTGCAATTGCAAATGTTCTTCTGAGATCAGTATCGCCAGCTGGCGCGGTTCCACCCACTGTAAACGCGCCATCCGCGAGCGGATCTCATCACCATAAATGCCGTTGATCACGCTGCTGGCGATTTCTGTTCCCAACGCTTTATTGAGGATCCCTTGCAGCATGGAACGCGAGGCACCGTTGATGCCGCTCTGCTCGCGGAACTCATCAAAAAAGTTATTGATCACTTTTTTCGCCATGCTGGTTTTCACGCCAGACAGACGCGCCATGTTTTCACTCAGACGAACCACCTCTTCACGGCTGAGCTTTTGCATCACCGTGGCTGCCGCCTCCTCGCCCAGACACAGCAATAAAATTGCGGCCTGTTCCAGGTAGCTGTTGTTACTGCCGTTATTTATTGTCAATTCGCTCATTGCTGGTAATCCATTGTCTGAGAACTTCAGCTACGCGATCGGTGTCGCTCATCGCCAGTTTTTGCAGGAACTCCAGCTTCACTTCCAGGCCGGAACTCTGCGAAGGCAGGCTGTCGTCACCAGGGAAAGAAGGCAGTTCGATATTTTTGCGTTCATCTTCAGCAGCCGCAAAATGGGGCTTGTCCGCAGGGATCGCGATCGGTGCGGCGTCCAGCGCCAGTTCAGGCGTAGAGGTCCGGCGGCGCTCGACAGTCAAACGTTTCATGACCGGGCGCACGACAAACAGCAGCAGCAGTAACGCCAGCAGGCCACAGCCAATTAAGCGAACCCAGGCCAGAATGCTGTCATCCTTCCATAAAGGCAGCGTCGGCTCGACGGGGATCGACTGCGGCACAAAGTTGAGCAGGGATAAGGACAGATTGTCGCCACGCTTTGCATCAATCCCGGCAGCGTTATTCAACAGCGCCGTCAGCTGAGTGGTTTGTTCCGGTTTCCAGTTCTTTAATGCCGGCGCGCTCTGGTTGAGGACTATGGCCACATTTAAACGTTTGATGTCGAATCCAGGGTGCTGGATATGTTCAACGCTACGGTCCCAGGAGTAGTCGCGTTTGTTCTCGCTATGTTTTGACAGCGCGGCTGGCTGGCGAGAATCCTCAGGCGTCGTCCCTGTGGCGCCATTTCCCACCAGGTTTGCCGCCAACGGAGGACGATTGCTCAGCGAGCCGGGGATCCCCATGGCGATTTGGTTGGTATCACTATCGAGTACCGTTTCTTCACGATTAACCTTCGGCGTGTCACCGTAGTGCTCCTGGGTTTCATCGATATTGCTCAGATCGAGATCTGGCATCACGCTCACGCGGTAATTGCCGGTTCCGACCAGCGAGTCGAGGACATTGGCGAGACTGGCGCGGGTCTTATCCTGAATATCTTTGAGGATCTGGTCGCGCTTACGCGTCGCCGCAGAAACGGCTTCTCCCGCGCCAATGCCGTCGGACAGTAAATTCCCCGCCTGGTCGACAACGCTAACCTTCGACGCATTCAAATTAGGCACACTGCCGGACACCAGATGCACAATGGCATTTACCTGGTCCATGTCCAGCTTGCTGCCATAATGCAGACGCACTACTACTGAAGCGCTGTTTTGTGGCTCATCGCTGACGACAAATGAACTCTCTTCATTCAGCGCCAGATGCACGCGGGCGCTCTCGACGGCGTCCAGCGTCATGATGCTCTGCGCCAGTTCACCTTCCAGGCTCCGCTTATAGCGGACGTTCTGCACAAACTGACTGGCGCCCAGCACTTCGTCTTTATCCATCAGCTCGTAGCCGCTGGGCAGCATGGCTTGCACGCCTTTCGCCGCCAGCGTCATCCGCGTTTTCGACAGCGCCTCTTCCGGAACCAGAATTTGCCCGCTTTGCGGGTCGATACGATATTCCAGCTTTTCACCATCCAGCACGGTGACTATTTGTGAAACCGGGAGATGTTCCTGACTACCGTACAGCGAAACATAGCCGTGATTGCTGTTCCACAGCACGCTGACAATAATGGCTGTCGCCGCAATGGCCGCTGCCGCCAGTAACGCCAGACGTTTATTACCATCCAGGCGAAAAGAGAACGAGGGTAAAAACTGAGTGAGTTTTTTTATTAATTCATTCATAGCGTTAGACTGACATGCTCATCAGGTCATTGAATCCGGAAGCGACTTTATTTCTGACCTGAACCAGAGCAGAAAACGATAACGATGCCTGCTGACTGGCAATCATGGCCCCCGCCAGGTCGTCGCTTTTCCCCATCTCAATGGCCGTTTGTTTTTGCTCCGCGACCTGCTGAAATTGATCAACATGATTCAGCGCGCCTTGCATGACGTGGTCGAACGAGACCGGAGATGATGCCGACTGGGCGCCCACGGCGTTAATCTGCATTGGCGAAAGGACAGGCGCCTGAGCGACCGCTTTCATCTGCTGCATGTCCTGCATCATTTGCGTCTGCATCGTACTGGCTGGGGCTATCGTATTTATGCTCATGACCTACTCTTAAAATTAAAAAAGCGTTCTCGCTACCACAGACTGATTCAGGAAAAGATCTCTATTCCCTGTTTTCGCATTGACGCCAGACGATAACGAAGCGCGCGTGGGGTAATGCCTAATAAATCAGCAATTTTGGTTTTATTACCCTGATATTTACGCATCAGGTCAGCGATATATTGATACTGCGCGCTACGGCCATGCTGACCCAGATTATCGCTGGTCGTTATTGGCATACTGGGCTTTGGCTGCCATTGCGGTTCGCTCCAGGAATCAGATTCAATGGATGGCAGACCTAAGGTATCTGGATAAATGACACCATCACGATTCAGGATCATTCCCCGTTGGATAGCGTTCTCAAGTTGACGCACGTTCCCCGGCCATTCGTAGCTGAGTAACGCCCGGCGTGATGATTCAGAAAGCTTGATATTTTTAACCAGTACCGTGGAGTATTTTTTGATAAACGACTCCGCCAGCGGAATAATGTCTTCCATACGCTCGCGCAGCGGCGGCATCGTCAACGGAATAACTGACAACCGATAATAGAGATCTTCTCTGAAGCGTCCTGCAGCCACTTCTTCTTCAAGATTTTTATTGGTACAGGCAATTAAACGGAAGTTCAGTTTGATTAAACGGTTACTGCCTAAGCGCTCAACCTGTTGTTCCTGCAATACACGCAATATTTTAGCCTGTAGCGCTAAAGGCATATCGCCAATCTCATCCAGTAATAATGTACCGTTATTGGCTAATTCCATTTTCCCCGGTACGGTCGCCACTGCTCCGGTGAATGCCCCTTTGTCATAACCAAACAACGTGGCTTCGAGCATATTTTCAGGGATAGCGGCACAGTTCACCCCGATATAGGGGGCCTGTGGCTCCTGCGCAAACGTAATTGAATGGATAAATTTGGCGATACATTCTTTACCAGTACCGGTTTCACCATGGATAAGCACTGGAACATTAAACGCAGCAATACGCCTTGCCATTGAAAAAACATTGATACTGGAGGCTGCTTCGGCAATAAGTTCAAACATGATTATTTTACACTTAGAAGTAAAGTTAACATCCGTTACGAGAAATATACAAATCATTCCAAAGCACAATCATCGAATAATAGATATCGCCCGTGCCATGTTTTAATCCCATCCTTGCTCATGTTTTACCGCCCCATCAAAGGGCAGCCCTATCGAAGATTATTTCAAAATAGGGTTTTTCCTAAAAAAAATAGTAACACCGGTGCCTTTAACAATCTTAAATTAAAAGATAATAAAATTATTATCCCATAAAAAACAACAAGTTATGAATGTGGAGGTATAAAACCAAGGCACGCAAGACGTGCCTTACCAAGGTAAGAGGATTAGCGGGGAGCATCACGTATACGTAATTAATTATTTTTTAATTATAACCTGACACCATTAATAACTTGCAGAGGAGAGAGGTAAAATATCTAATGTCCAGCCCTACATCAGAGACGAGAGTAGGTACTGCATTTCATATCTAATGGACTTCAACAATATGAGAAAGCGTCAAGGATGAACCATAAATTAAATGGAGTAGTATTTTCTTTTATAACCGCGGGATTTGATATCAACTCATCCGCCCCAGAAATTACAGCTGAGAAAGCGTACCATGCTGAAATATAGTCAAACGCCCGGAATCTTTAAACTTGAAGGCAACCGGCTTGGGCGTCCTTATCATCGTCTGCCGACTATGTTTACGGGTAATTTTGATACAATTGAATCACATCTCGGAAACTATTTTCTGAAAAAACATCGCACAAATATAACACTCAGAAAAATACAATGTGAGATGGACGTTATCAATAAAAGCGCTGAGTTATTAGTCTCGCAGGTTGGACATTTGGCTTTTGATATCGATCGCGCGTTATTGTTAATGTTATTAGGTAACTTTTATGGCCTGACTTCATCGCTTGCAGACGAAAATTCAGAAGATGATTTACCAACCAAGACGGAAACCCGGCTGAGAAGCAGGCTGGCGCTGGATATTAGCAATATCATTTTTAATAAAAATATATCAGGCATTCCGCTGACGCTTAAACCTGACAGCAGTACCGTACAAACACATTGGGCTTATCAGCTCACTTTTGTTTTAGGTGATGAGGAGAATTGCAGTTTCCGCATCTTACTGGACGATTCCCATACCGATTACATTCTGAATTTAATCCGCCGTAGCGAGCACGGCGAGAAGAAAAAGCAGGTTGATAAAGCCAACGTTGAGATGCGTAAAAAAACGCTGATTAAAGAAATCATTCATACGCTGCCGCTGACCATGAACGTCAAGATTGCAGAAATTCCCCTCAATGTCGCCGACCTGACGACAATTAAACCCGGGGATATTTTACCTATCGCAATGCCTGAAACTTTCCCTGTTTATATTGGGAAATCCGAATTATTTAATGCCCTGATCGTAGAGGACAAAGACAAACTGTTTTTATCCGAATTAACGAGCAAGACGGAGAAATCCTATGAGTAAGCCAGAAGATATTTTAGAGCAAGGTTTCGAGTTAGCGCCCGAAACAACCACGCCAACGGCACCGTCGGCAACAGAAACGTTGGTGGCGCGTTTAGAAGACCGCTTTTCCGAGTCGATGTCATTACTCAAACGTATTCCGGTCACGCTAACGCTGGAAGTGTCATCCGTGGAAGTGATGCTGTCCGATCTGCTGAACATTGATGACGACACCGTCATTGAGATGGACAAGCTTGCCGGTGAACCGCTGGATATTAAGGTTAATAACATCCTGCTGGGCAAGGCTGAAGTGGTGGTGGTCAATGAAAAATATGGCCTGCGCGTCCTTGAATTCAACACGCATGAAATCAACGACCTGGCACCATGAAACGCGCACCAACCCTCACGCTCATACTGGGTATCTCATTACTCATCCTTTCTCCCTTTGCCTGCGCGCAAGGGGGAGATATCCCGTTGCTGAATGTGATTTCACACGGTAATAGCCAGGAATACAGCGTAAAAATCCAGGTCCTGATCCTGATGACCCTGGTGGGCATTCTGCCAACCCTGGTGCTGATGATGACCTGCTTTACGCGTTTTATTATTGTTCTCTCCCTGCTGCGCCAGGCGTTGGGGCTACAGCAAACGCCACCCAACCGCATACTGATAGGCATTGCGCTGTCGTTAACCATGCTGGTGATGCGTCCGGTCTGGATCAACATTTACGACCACGCGGTTGTGCCTTTTGAAAACGATCAAATCACACTCCCTGATGCCCTGAGCACTGCCGCCTCGCCCCTGAAGCGCTTTATGCTGGCGCAGACCAACAAAAAAGCGATTGCGCAGATCATGACGATCGCCAACGCCAAAGGTAATGCAGCCGATCAGGATCTCTCCATTATCGTCCCGGCGTATGTGCTGAGCGAACTTAAAACCGCCTTCCAGATAGGCTTCATGATTTACATCCCGTTCCTGGTGATCGACCTGATCGTCGCCAGCGTGCTGATGGCGATGGGGATGATGATGCTGTCACCGCTGATCGTTTCCCTCCCCTTTAAGCTGATGCTGTTTGTGCTTATTGACGGCTGGGCGCTGACCGTCGGTACGCTGACCTCCAGTATTCGCGGTCTGGGACTGGGCTAACGGAGATCGGATATGTTAACCATTGATGTAGCCGCAGATATCGTCGCCAGCGGCATAAAAGTCGTGATCATTTTAGTCTGCGTGTTGGTCGTTCCCAGCCTGCTGGTGGGGATGCTGGTCAGCATTTTTCAGGCCGTTACGCAGATTAACGAACAAACGCTCAGCTTTTTGCCCAGGCTTATCGTTACCCTCGCAGTTTTGGGCATTAGCGGAAAATGGATGATCGTCCAGTTAAGCGATCTCTGCGTGCATCTGTTCACTCAGGCCGCCATTCTGGTGCACTGACATGCGCGAAACAGACGTTACACAATTAAGTAACCTGATACTGGGCATGTGGTTTCCATTCGTGCGCATTATGGCGTTTATTCACTACGCGCCGGTACTGGATAACGCGGCGCTCACGGTGCGAATACGCATAATTTTGTCCCTGGAGCTGGCCTTTATCATTACGCCGCTTATTCCCCATCCGGTTCCTGACAGCCTGCTGTCGATCAACAGCATTATTTTGACCGCAGAGCAGTTTCTGTGGGGCATGCTTTTCGGCCTGATGCTGCAGTTTTTATTTTTAGCGCTGCAGCTGGCGGGCCAGATCCTCTCTTTCAATATGGGGATGAGCATGGCGGTGATGAATGACCCCAGCAGCGGCGCATCAACGACGGTACTGGCGGAGATGATCAACATCTACGCGGTGATCCTGTTCTTTGCGATGGATGGGCATTTGCTGCTGGTGAGCATTTTATTCAAAGGCTTTACTTACTGGCCGATTGGTAATGCGCTGCATCCACAATCTTTGCGCACCATTTCCTTGGGGCTGGGCTGGGTGTTTGCCGCGGCCACCCTGCTGGCGCTACCGACAACCTTTATCATGTTGATTGTCCAGGGCTGCTTTGGCCTGTTGAACCGCATTGCGCCTCCGCTCAACCTGTACTCGTTAGGTTTTCCGATCAACATGCTGGCGGGTCTTGTCTGCTTTGCGACTCTGCTTTACAACCTGCCCGACCACTATTTGCACCTGGCAAATTTCGTTTTGCAGCAACTTGACGCGCTCAAGGGGCACTATGGCGGATAGCAGCAGCGAAGAAAAAACAGAAAAACCCTCGGCGCAAAAACTTCGCAAAGCCAGGCAAGAGGGGCAAATTCCGCGCTCAAAAGATATGGGGCTTGCCGCCAGTCTGTTTGCCGCGTTTATGGTGATCTCCAGCAGCTTCCCCTGGTATGAAGATTTTGTCCGCGAAAGCTTTATCAGTGTGCATCAGTATGCGCAGAACATTAATGATCCGGACATTATCGGCCAGTTCCTTGAGCACCATCTGCTGATTTTAGCCAAGTTCATCCTGACGCTGTTACCCATGCCGGTTGCCGCGCTGTTTGCCTCGCTGATTCCCGGAGGCTGGCTGTTCCTGCCGAAGAAAATTTTGCCGGACTTTAGCAAATTAAGCCCGCTCAAAGGGATTGGCCGTCTGTTTTCCACCGACCATCTGGTGGACACCGGCAAGATGACGCTCAAAGCGATGGTACTGCTGGTGATGCTGTGGATTAGCGTGCGCAATAATGTTGCCGCCTTCCTGGGACTGCAGGAGCTGTATTTCAAGCAGGCCGTCAGCGATGGCCTGGCGCTGTACAGCAGCATCATGCGCAACTTTGTCATCCTGTTTATTTTTTTCGCTCTGATTGATGTTCCTCTGGCGAAAAAAATGTTCACCAAAGGGTTGAAGATGACCAAACAGGAAGTGAAGGAAGAGTATAAAAATCAGGAAGGTAAGCCGGAGGTACGGGCCAGGATCCGTCGCCTGCAACGGCAAATGGCGATGGGGCAAATTCGCAAGGTGGTGCCAAAAGCCGATGTGGTGATCACCAACCCAACCCACTATGCCGTGGCGCTACAGTATGACCAGTCGCGCGCCGCCGCGCCCTTCGTTGTCGCCAAAGGCACCGATGAAATCGCGCTGTATATCCGTCAGGTGGCGGCGGAGAGCAATATTGAGATTGTTGAATTTCCTAAGCTGGCGCGCTCCGTTTATTACACCACCCAGGTCAATCAACAGATCCCATTTCAACTTTATCGGGCGATAGCACACGTCCTGACCTATGTACTGCAAATGAAGCACTGGCGTGACGGTTCACAATCACGCCCTTCGCTGAACAGACATATTTCCATTCCAAAAGAGGTTCTTAAACTGGATGCCGAAAACAACTAAACAATTCCTCGCGCTGCTGCGTAACGGTAACATCGGCATTCCGCTGGTCATACTGTCTATCCTGGCGATGGTGATCCTGCCATTACCACCGGCCGTGCTGGATATTCTGTTCACCTTTAACATCGTGCTGGCGGTGATGGTGCTGTTGGTGGCCGTTTCCGCGAAACGCCCGCTCGAATTCAGCCTGTTCCCGACCATTTTGCTGATCACCACCTTAATGCGCTTGACGCTGAACGTAGCATCAACGCGCGTGGTGTTACTGCACGGCCATATGGGCGCAGGCGCTGCCGGTAAGGTGATTGAGTCCTTTGGTCAGGTGGTGATCGGCGGTAACTTTGTCGTCGGTTTTGTGGTGTTCATCATCCTGATGATCATCAACTTTATCGTGGTTACCAAGGGTGCCGAGCGTATCTCCGAGGTTTCGGCCCGCTTTACGCTGGACGCCATGCCCGGAAAGCAGATGGCGATCGACGCCGATCTGAACGCAGGCCTGATTAATCAGGCCCAGGCGCAGGCACGACGTAAAGATGTGGCGGGCGAAGCGGATTTCTATGGCGCAATGGACGGTGCGTCGAAGTTCGTGCGCGGTGATGCCATCGCCGGGATGATGATCTTGGCCATCAACCTGATAGGCGGCGTCTGTATCGGTATTTTCAAATACGATTTAAGCGCCGAAGCCGCCTTCCAGCAATACGTACTGATGACCATCGGCGACGGTCTGGTCGCCCAGATCCCGTCTCTGCTGCTGTCGACGGCGGCGGCGATTATCGTTACTCGCGTGAGCGACAGCGGTGATATCGCCACAGACGTGCGTAGCCAACTGCTGGCCAGCCCCTCCGTACTCTATACCGCCACCAGCATTATGTTTGTACTGGCGGTGGTACCGGGAATGCCGCACTTCCCGTTCCTGGTGTTCAGCGCCCTGATGGGGTTCACCGCCTGGCGTATGAGCAAGCGCCCGAAGGTGGCTGAAACTGAAGAGAAAAATCTTGAGACGCTGACCAAAACCATCGTTGAAACCACCGAGCAACAGGTCAGTTGGGAAACTATCCCTTTGATCGAGCCAATCAGCCTGAGCCTGGGGTACAAGCTGGTATCGCTGGTAGACAAATCCAAAGGGAATCCGCTCACCCAACGTATTCGCGGTGTACGGCAGGTTATCTCAGACACTAACGGCGTGCTGCTCCCGGAAATTCGCATCCGCGAAAACTTCCGTCTAAAACCGACCCAGTACGCCATTTTTATCAATGGGATCAAGGCTGATGAGGCCGATATTCCCTCAGATAAGCTGATGGCGCTGCCCTCCAGTGAAACGTATGGCGAGATCGATGGTGTTTTAGGCCACGATCCGGCCTACGGTATGCCGGTGACGTGGATTGTCCCGGCGCAAAAAGCCAAAGCGCTAAATATGGGGTATCAGGTCATTGATAGTGCCAGCATCATTGCGACGCATGTGAATAAGGTCATTCGCAACTTTATTCCCGACCTGTTTAACTACGATGATATTACCCAACTGCATAACCGCCTCTCTACGATGGCCCCCCGTCTGGCGGAAGATCTGAGCGCGGCGCTGAATTACAGCCAGCTCTTGAAGGTTTATCGGGCGCTGCTGGTCGAAGGCGTGCCGCTGCGCGATATCGTTACCATTGCCACCGTACTGGTCGCCAGTAGCGCCGTCACTAAAGATCATATTCTGTTGACGGCAGATGTGCGTCTGGCGCTCCGTCGCAGCATTACCCATCCGTTTGTGCGCAAAGATGAGCTGGCGGTCTACACGCTGAATAATGAGCTGGAGAATCTGCTGGCTAATGTAGTGAATCAGGCTCAGCAAAGCGGCAAAGTGGTGCTCGATAGCGTACCGGTCGATCCTAATATGCTGAATCAGTTCCAGACCAATATGCCGCAGATTAAAGAACAGATGAAAGCCGCGGGTAAAGAGCCGGTACTGCTGGTCGCACCGCAGCTACGTCCTCTGCTTGCGCGCTATGCGCGCCTGTTTGCACCAGGCTTACAGGTGTTGTCATATAACGAAGTTCCGGATGAGCTGGAATTAAAGATTATGGGGGCGTTGAGTTAACCCCTGACGAGGCGGTGCCATTCGCACCGCCTTTTTGATTACAGAATGGTATTTTCCGTCAGAATACGACGAGCGCCGAGATAATGATCCTGCCAGAAGTCATCGGATAAATTGCTCACCCGAATCGTTTCTCCCGTACGCGGCGATTCAATAAATTGTCCCTGCCCCAAATAGACGCCCATATGATCGGCAATATCCCGACTGTGAATATGAAAGAACAATAAATCACCACGACGAAGGTCGCGATTAGCGACGATGGTCGCCCGCCGATAGTGATACATTTCATTCGCCGTACGTGGCAATTTTGCTGCCAGAATTTTGTTGTAGGCATAAAAGATCAGCCCGCTACAGTCAAAGCCTTGTTCCGGGCTGGTCCCGCCCCACAAATAGGGTTTACCTAACTGCTGCTCAAGACGGTGGATTGCCACTTCGGTTATGTTGTGCAGATGATCGCTACTGAGAAAATGGTCATTCTCAGCCAGCTCCTGCCAGCGTTGATCGCTCGCTTTTAGTGGCCCCGGGAACCACTCCGGGTGCTGTTTAATCAGCGTCCTGTTTTGCTGGCGCAGCGCGCTTTTACTTTGCGCATTACCTTCCACCACATAACTTGCCTGCTTTTTTACCTGCGCGTGGTACTGCTTCAGCAGCCGGGCGCGGTTACGCATGCGTAATTGCGCCGCATAGCTTAAATGGGCGTCAGATAAGAGGGGCTGAACTTTGGCGACAGACGGCGAGGACAACACAACACACAAAGACAGCAGACCCGGCAAAAAGCGTCGGGGCGCAGAGACAAAAGACATGAAAACAACACTACCTAATCAAACACGTTCGCCGCAGTCTACCGCTATTGCCGGGCATTCCATTTTAATATTCGATTATTAAATTATTAATTTTTTAAATTCAATATATTAGGAATTCTGCACTCAGAAGACTTAATGACGTGCGCTAACCCACAAAATACGTCAGTGTCTGACTGCCTTTAAGCACAATTTTCCGTATAAAGAAAATCTAAAGTGTAAACGCCGCACGAGAGACTTGCGAAAAACTCTCTGGGTGATAATGTGAGCGCTCCAGATCCAGATTTATCCGATTTGGGAACTCTTTTAGCCGTCCTGGCGTGTGTAATCGTTTTATCAAGGAATAAGCAGTATGCGTAAAATCGCATTTTTTCTTGCGATGCTTTTATTGCCGTGCGTTTCATTTGCCGGTTTGCTGAGCAGCAGCAGCCCGACTACGCCTGTCAGCAAAGAATATAAGCAGCAATTAATGGGCTCCCCCGTCTATATCCAGATCTTCAAAGAAGAGCGAACGCTGGATCTGTACGTCAAGATGGGCGAACAGTATCAATTGCTCGACAGCTATAAGATCTGCAATTATTCCGGCGGCTTAGGTCCGAAACAGCGTCAGGGCGATTTCAAAAGCCCGGAAGGGTTTTACAGCGTACAGCGCGGACAGCTGAAACCGGATAGCCGCTTTTATAAAGCGATTAACATTGGTTTCCCTAACGCCTACGACCGCGCACACGGTTATGAAGGTAAATACCTGATGATCCACGGCGCCTGCGTTTCCGTCGGCTGCTACGCAATGACCGACAACGGCATTGATGAGATTTTCCAGTTTGTCACCGGCGCACTGGTGTTTGGGCAGTCCAGCGTGCAGGTTAGCATTTATCCATTCCGCATGACCGATGCCAACATGCAGCGCCATAAGTTCTCGTATTACAAAGAATTCTGGGCGCAGCTAAAGCCGGGCTACGATTACTTTGAACAAACGCGTAAGCCACCGACCGTTTCCGTCGTCGATGGCCGTTACGTTATCAGCAAGCCGTTGAGTCACGAAGTGGTTCAGCCGCAGCTGGCATCAAACTATACGCTCCCCGAGACAAAATAACGCCCACTCGCCTGGCATAATCTTTTGCCAGGTTTCATTGCCGGTTAGCGGCTGAGTGGCAATCACGGTGACCACATCATTGGGTGTGGTCTCTGAGCTAAAATCGATTTCCACATCCTGATCCAGCAGTGTCGCCACGCCAAACGGCGCACGACGGGTGATCCAAAACAGGTTGGTCGAGCAGAAAGCCATTACATAACGCCCGTCAGACAACAGCATGTTGAAGACGCCCTTCTCACGCAATTCTCCTGCCAGCATCGCGATATATTTAAACACTGCCGTCATATTGCCAGGCGTACGCGGATACCGTTCAGTCAGCTTGTGGAGCAGCCAGCAGAAAGCTTTTTCGCTGTCGGTTTCCCCGACCGGACGGAAATTACCGGTTTCCAGCGATTTATAGCCGCTGAGCTGTCCATTATGAGCGTACGTCCAGTTACGTCCCCACAGTTCACGCGTAAATGGATGGGTGTTTTCCAATGCCACTTCGCCACGATTCGCCTGACGAATATGGGCAATCACGGAACAGGATTTGATGGGATAGTCTTGTACCAGTTTGGCGATAGGCGAATTAAAGCTGGGTTGCGGATCTTTAAACGTACGGCAACCCTTACCTTCATAAAACGTAATACCCCAGCCGTCTTTGTGCGGCCCGGTACCTCCGCCGCGCTGAACCAGCCCGGTGAAGCTAAAGCAGATATCGGTTGGCACATTGGCGCTCATCCCGAGCAGTTCGCACATACATCACCTCCACAAACGCCTTTAAGCGGGAAGGCGTAATTGTTGCAGCCAGTTTAGATTCGGACAGCGCGCAGAAACCGGAGCGTACACGTAGTACGTGAGGATTTCGGGCACTGCCCGGATTCAAAATGGCAAATAAAATAGCCTTCTTACTTCACCATCTCTTTTTCGATCAACTGGATCAGGATATGGATCACTTTGATATGAATTTCCTGAATGCGGTCAGCATAGCCAAAGTGTGGTACGCGAATTTCGATATCCGCACTGCCCGCCATTTTGCCGCCATCTTTACCAGTCAGGGTGATGACTTTCATCCCTTTCTCGCGCGCTGCGGCAATCGCTTTAATCACGTTAGCGGAATTCCCTGAAGTAGAGATGCCTAACAGGACATCGCCTTCGCGGCCCACGGCTTCAACGTAGCGGGAGAAGACATAATCGTAACCGAAATCGTTGCTGACGCAGGAGATATGGCTGACATCAGAGATAGCGATCGCCGGGTAGCCTGGGCGGTTTTCGCGATAACGTCCGGTCAGCTCTTCGGCGAAGTGCATCGCGTCGCAATGGGAACCGCCGTTACCGCAAGAAAGTACCTTACCGCCAGCTTTAAAGCTGTCTGCCAACAGGACCGCCGCGCGCTGAATGGCGTGAATATTGGCGTCATCTTTAAGAAAATTAGCCAGCGTTTCCGCCGCTTCGCTCAGTTCGTTACGAATAAGATCCTGGTACATGAGGATATCCTTCAGCATGAATGTAAATGACAAGATGCAGTGTACCGGATAGCGCTACCAGCGAGAAGTACAAGCCACAGGAATGGCTGCGGCTTTTGATTTTTTGTGCCGGTTAAAACAGCAACAATGTGAGCTTTGTTGTAATTATTTTGTAAACATATTGCTAAAAGAATTTACATCCACTACAACCATATCATCACAAGTGGTCAGACCTCCTACAAGCAAGGGAGCTTTTCGTTATGATGATTTTGAGTATTATCGCTACGGTTGTTCTGCTCAGCGTTCTGTTTTATCACCGCGTGAGCTTATTCCTCAGCAGCTTAATTTTGCTCGCCTGGACAGCTGCGCTTGGCGTGGTTGGCCTGTGGTCAATCTGGCTGCTGGTTCCTCTGGCCATTCTCCTCGTACCGTTTAACTTTACGCCAATGCGCAAATCCATGATCTCTGCGCCAGTGTTCCGCGGTTTCCGTAAAGTCATGCCGCCGATGTCGCGCACTGAGAAAGAGGCGATTGATGCCGGTACAACCTGGTGGGAAGGCGACCTGTTCCAGGGCAAGCCAGACTGGAAAAAACTGCATAACTATCCTCAGCCGCATCTGACAGCTGAAGAACAAGCGTTTATTGACGGCCCGGTGGAAGAAGCCTGCCGCATGGCGAACGACTTCCAGATCACCCATGAACTCGCGGATCTGCCGCCGGAACTGTGGGCGTATCTGAAAGAACACCGCTTCTTCGCGATGATCATTAAGAAAGAGTACGGCGGGCTGGAATTCTCCGCATATGCTCAGGCTCGCGTTCTGCAGAAACTCTCCGGCGTTTCCGGGATCCTGGCGATCACCGTTGGCGTACCTAACTCCCTAGGCCCTGGCGAACTGCTGCAGCATTACGGCACCGAAGAGCAGAAGAATCATTACCTGCCGCGTCTGGCACGTGGTCAGGAGATCCCCTGCTTTGCTCTGACCAGCCCGGAAGCGGGTTCCGATGCAGGCGCGATCCCTGATACCGGCGTGGTTTGTATGGGCGACTGGCAGGGCCAGCAGGTGCTGGGTATGCGCCTGACCTGGAATAAGCGTTATATCACGCTGGCGCCTATCGCTACCGTACTGGGTCTGGCATTTAAACTCTCCGACCCGGAAAAACTGCTGGGTGGTGAAGAAGATCTCGGCATTACCTGTGCGCTGATCCCAACGTCAACGCCAGGCGTACAAATTGGGCGTCGACACTTCCCGCTGAACGTGCCGTTCCAGAACGGTCCGACGCTGGGCAAAGATGTCTTCGTGCCGATTGATTACATCATCGGTGGCCCAAAAATGGCCGGTCAGGGCTGGCGCATGCTGGTGGAATGTCTGTCCGTGGGACGCGGTATTACTCTGCCGTCTAACTCGACGGGCGGCGTGAAATCGGTCGCAATGGCAACCGGCGCGTATGCGCACATTCGTCGCCAGTTCAAAATCTCTATCGGTAAGATGGAAGGTATTGAAGAGCCGTTGGCACGTATTGCGGGTAACGCGTACGTGATGGATGCAGCGGCGTCGCTGATTACCTACGGTATTATGCTGGGTGAAAAACCGGCGGTGCTGTCGGCCATCGTGAAGTATCACTGTACCCACCGTGGACAGCAGTCAATTATCGATGCAATGGATATTACTGGCGGTAAAGGCATTATGCTTGGCGAAAGCAACTTCCTCGCCCGTGCTTATCAGGGCGCGCCTATCGCCATTACCGTTGAAGGTGCCAACATTCTGACCCGGAGCATGATGATCTTCGGTCAGGGGGCGATTCGCTGCCATCCGTACGTTCTGGAAGAGATGGCTGCGGCACAGAGTAACGATGTGAATGCGTTCGACAAGCTGCTGTTCAAACACATCGGCCACGTCGGCAGTAACAAAGTGCGCAGCTTCTGGTTGGGCCTGACGCGCGGCTTAACCAGCAGCACGCCAACTGGCGATGCGACCAAACGTTACTACCAGCATCTGAACCGTCTGAGTGCTAACCTGGCACTGCTTTCAGATGTCTCCATGGCCGTACTGGGCGGTAGCCTGAAGCGCCGTGAACGTATCTCCGCGCGTCTGGGCGATGTATTAAGTCAGCTGTATCTGGCCTCCGCGGTACTGAAGCGTTATGACGATGAAGGCCGTAATGAAGCAGACCTGCCGTTGGTTCACTGGGGCGTTCAGGATGCGTTGTACAAAGCGGAACAGGCGATGGACGACCTGCTGAAAAACTTCCCGAACCGACTGGTCGCGGGCTTGCTGAATGTGGTTATCTTCCCTACCGGTCGCCACTACCATGCACCGTCTGACAAGCTGGATCATAAAGTCGCGAAGATTCTGCAGGTTCCGAGCGCCACCCGTTCTCGCCTTGGCCGCGGTCAATACCTGACGCCGAGCGAGCATAACCCGGTAGGTTTGCTGGAAGAGGCTTTGCTGGATGTGATTGCAGCCGACCCTATCCACCAGCGGATCTGCAAAGAGCTGGGCAAAAACCTGCCGTTTACCCGCCTGGATGAACTGGCGCACAATGCGCTGGCTAAAGGGCTGATTGATAAAGACGAAGCCGCAATTCTGGTGAAAGCCGAAGCAAGTCGTCTGCGTAGCATCAACGTGGATGACTTTGAACCCGAGGAGCTGGCGACTCAGCCGGTAAAGCTGCCAGAGAAGGTGCGTAAAGTCGAAGCCGCGTAACGACACACGCACAACGTTTAGCCCCGCTTAATGCGGGGCTTTTTATTGCCACATTTCAGTTAGAGCTCATGCTACAGTGTCAAAATGTTGTTCAATGAGGAGCCTCGATCGTGCCCGGTTTGAAAATTACTCTGCTGCAACAACCGCTGATCTGGATGGATGGCCCGGCCAACCTGCGCCATTTCGACCGCCAACTGGAAACCGTCACCGGACGTGATGTCATTGTGTTACCTGAAATGTTTACCAGCGGATTTGCCATGGAAGCGGCAAGCAAATCGCTGCCGCAGGAAGAGGTTGTCAGTTGGATGCGCACTAAGGCGCAACAGACGAACGCCCTTATAGCAGGCAGCGCCGCTCTCTTGTCTGAACGTGGCCCGGTAAACCGCTTTTTGCTGGTCGAACCCGAAGATAATGTCCATTTCTATGACAAGCGCCACCTGTTCCGCATGGCGGATGAACATCAACATTATCAGGCGGGTGACGCGCGGGTTATTTTTGAATGGCGCGGCTGGCGCATTCTGCCGTTGGTCTGTTATGACCTGCGTTTTCCGGTATGGTCGCGCAACCGCAACGATTACGACCTGGCATTGTATGTCGCCAACTGGCCGGCGCCGCGTTCGCTACACTGGCAGGTTCTGCTCACCGCGCGGGCAATTGAGAACCAGGCTTATGTAGCAGGATGTAACCGCGTGGGTACTGACGGTAACGGCCATCATTATCGCGGTGACAGCCGGGTGATTAATCCGCAGGGGGAGATTATTGCCACCGCCGAGCCGCATCAGGCTACGCGCATTGACGCTGAACTGTCACTCTCGGCGCTGCGCGAGTACCGCGAGAAGTTCCCCGCCTGGCAGGACGCTGACCCGTTCACGCTGTAGATATCGCCTTCTTCCCGCTGCACAACGTTTTGCGTAGCGGGATTGTTTCACTCCGTAACCAACCGCAAAACAAATTCGCGTGGCGACGTGCTTCGGGCATCGTATTCTGCAAAGGATAATCACTCGTCACCAGCGAGTGACAGACAATGTTAATAATTCCCTTATCAGGATCCCGAAATGAAGAACTTCGTACGCATGACTTTGCTGGCGGCAACCGTGGCTGGCGCTTCTTTTAGCACGCTTGCAGCAAACGTATCCAATGTACCCGCACCAGCTCAGGACCCGGTAGTTCAGCACCTTAAACTGAGCACTGACCAGGTTGCGCAGATTAAAAAGCTGCACCAGCAGCTTGAAACCAACGTTAGCCAGATATCGGTGAAGGATGTTAAAGACGGCGCGTTGATTGACGTCATCAAGTCCGGGAAATGGGATGAAGCCGCCGTCAAAAAACAGCTTTCCGCCTTCAGCAATATCGAACAGCAGGCGCGTTATTACCGCGTGAAATACTATTTCGACCTGAACAAAGTACTGACCCCAGAACAGCGCCAGCAGGTGCAAAAAGATATCGCACAGACGCTGAGCGAATAATGACCATGGCCTGAATCAGCAATGATTCAGGCCTTTCGGTAATACTTCCTGCTCGAACAAAAATCCCTGCACAGCATCTGCGCCGCTCATACGGCAAATGGCGTAATCCTGCGGCGTTTCCACCCCCTCGATCACAACCCGTTCTCCCAGCCCGCGAAATTGATTGACCAGTACCCTCAACTGCCACTCCGACGTCCTGAACTGATGAAACATTCCGCTTTCAATTTTGATGGCATCGAAACGGATGCCAGACAGTCGCCAGACAAAAAATAGCTCAGGCGAAACATCATCCAGCCACACGCGAAACCCGTGACGCACCAGGGTTTTGACGGCAATGCATACAGCCTGCTGTTCTGCCTTTTCCAGTCGCATCATGGTGCCCGGATCCTGAATTTCGATAACAATCCGCCCCTGATGCGCCTGCCGGGCGAGCTGCGCAATCCACGACAGACAGGTCAGCATCCTGACGGATAAATTCAGCGAATAACTTCCTGAGAGTGCCAGTACCTGCCGCATTTGCCACAGAAATAGCTGCTGTTTTGCGGTGATGGAAAGGTGCTTGAAAAAAAGATCGAGCGGTAGCGGCGTGCGTACCTGACTTAACACCTCACAGACATCCAGCGATGCATCATCAAAAAAATGGATGCGCTGCAAACGGATCCCGGTGATCCGCAGCAGCTCGGCGTTGCGGGGAAGCTCTGGCACATGGCGGGTCTGTTCGCTGAATCTGTTCATATCATTCCATTTTTTGATTGAAAGGACGTCGTGCATCCTGCAGCCACGGGATACGGCGATCGTTCGGGTATGTCAGGTAAAAGCGCGTCGCCAGACGATGCGCCTCAGGTAGGTCGCGCTGCTGTAACGCCAGCAAGATTTGCGTGAAGGAGACATTCGGGTCTGGGTGAACACGCACATAGTCAGGCGCCCAGCGGCGAACCGCTTCCAGCCAGCGAGCGTCCCGGGAACGCTGATACCGTTGCAGATACCCCATCTGAACATCAAACCGGTAGCGAGGGGCAAGGAGCCAGCCTCCTACCGGGAGCGACTCGGCCAGACGCCACTGCGCTGATTGTCGCTCCGCCAGCGTCAACTGCTGTTGCGTGTGCAGTGAGAGAAGCAACAATGGCGTGAAGGTTAAAAACGAGATCAATGCCAGCGCACGAATCAGCGACGTCGACGTAAGCGTCAGGCGAGCCACTTTTAGCGGGCTATCTGCACAACGAAGCAGCAGGATCAGCAGTAACCAGTGTGGTGTTGACTGCCTGACGGGGTATTCCGTCAACATATGAATAACCACCGGCAGCGCCGCCACCAGACAAGCGCGACGCCAGCGATTTCCGTGCATCCACAGCCAGAACCCCCCCGTAATAAAGCACAGCGCCCCCGCCAGCCCAACCAGGCCGCCCTCCACCAGCCACAGCACCAACTCATTGTGCGGATGCGAGATGCTGCTCAGCCCTAACGGCCCCGCGCGTTCGAGAAACACGGCGGCAAAACTGCCCACGCCCCACCCCGTCCACGGGCGTTCGGCAAATAATGCCAGTGACGTTTTAAGCACCGTCCAGCGCACCTGGGAAGTGGTCAGGTGATCGACCGTAGCAACGGACAAAAAATGGCGAGCGAGCGTGCCCGCCACCATGCCTAACGCCAGCGGCAGCAGAAGTAGCAACAACATACGGCGTTGCGCCGGGAAAACCACCAGCAGCAAGACTTCACCTACCCCCACAGACACATAGCCGGTTTGCGACTGGGATTCATGCAGCACAAAGCCCATCATCACCAGGGCAATCCCGATGACAATTCGATATCCGTCGCGTAGCCGTAAAAAGAGCGGAGCTGACAGCAGCACACCAGATGCAGTGAAGCTGGCCATCAGATTGACCTGCTGAAAAATACCGTAGGGCCGCGTACCGCGTCGCCAGGCAAACTCCCAGTAATCAACACCCGGCAAATGCCAGTACTGATACAAAAACGCCAGACATTCGATGACGCACGCGCCCCATAGCAGAGTCAGCAGTACCGTCAGGGTGTTTGCCGCAAGCGGAATCTGCAATGTCACCAGATAGACGAGCACGCCTCCCAGCAGCGCCCCTGCGACCAGCTGCGCCTCGAACTGCCAGACGCCAGGCGTCAGCAGACAAAGCAGCGTCAGGATGAGCGCCCCCATCGAAAAAACCGTGGCGGGGACAGTGATACGCCAGCGTTGACGAGGCACCAGCACTGATGCGCTTGCAGCCAGCACAACGGCATAAATCCAGCTCGTAATATTAAGCGGCAACGACAGACCGCTGCCGCCGTTATTCGGCCAGTAGAGATGCATTACCCCACACCAGAAAAACAGACTAATAACGAGCAATAATTTCTGCGCAGGCAGCGGGGCAATACGATTCAGTGCGTTCATCATGCTACTGGTAGCTCAGTGTCCAGGTCCCGCTGGCGCTGAACGGACCGTATTCGAGAGACTGATTTTTTATCGCCGACGGCTCTGCTGCGACCCACGCCCAAAAATTTAGCGTCATCGAGCCTGCAGTTATCTCTTTGACTGACGTGCTCTCATCAAGGCGAATTGCCGTGCCGTCCTCTTCGCTCATCCCAATACCGATCCCAGTCGCGCCACCCTGTTCACTGCTATCCAGCGCCAGATGATCGTCCAGTTCAGCATCCTCACTACCACTGAAAGTGACCGAGATCCCGCGAAAAACCTCAGGGTTGCAGTCGCGTAGCTGAATGCTGAATTTTTCCGGCTTACTGCGCCCAGAGAGATAGAGATCCTGCGTCGCGATTTGCCCGAAATCGACCTCGATTTTGTCGCCTCCAGGTGCCAGGCTGCAGGCCAGCGCTCTGATAGTGCCGTGAAAATACATATCGCCGCCGACCAGTTTGGTGTCGGCCTGCGCCATGCCGCCAAGCAGTAACACACCGATCGCGAATAACGCCGAAAATCTCATGGCATCCCCCTACTGAAACTGCGCAACAACGGTGGCAGAGGCTTCAAACTCACCTTCCTTAACGCTTCCCACGCCCGGCTTTGCCACCGGTGCAGCGGTGAGATTCCAGTCGCCCTGATTCTGGTAAAAACCTTTCACGTTATAGAATTGATTGGGCACGACGGTGCCACCGCTCTCGTCTTTAAGCATAATGCCGAGATCGTCGCGCTTTTGTCCGCCGCTCAGCGTGCCGAGGAGATGATCGTTGAACCCCGCCGTGCCTGACGCCGTGGTAGTTTGCACGCCAAGATTAATGTTCAGCGCGCCCTGATCGAAGCTGCCGCCTTCACAAACAACATGAATGGGGATCGACTTGCTGTAGTTAGTGCCATTGAGCCGGGCAGCGGATCCTGGCAGATCGCCAAACTCAATACTGATTTTGTCTCCCCGGTTGAAGGTGCATTTGTCCGGTACGGTAATCAGCCCGGATTTAATCACCACACGGGAAATCGCCGTAGTGGGCGTAGGTCCCGCGCTCCCCATGCGCCCGGCTACCTCCACCAGCGATTGGGAAGTGATATTGATGCCGTTGATAATGGGTTTAGTGACAATAAACGTCACTTTCCCTTTTGAACCACTTTCAACGTTAGTGGCGCGCGTGTAGCCCTTGCGCTTTTTGCAAGTGTTATTGCTGTTGCGGTTTGAAACGTTGGTAAAAGGCGCCTGAACATACTGTTTATAGCCCCCGGCAACCCACACCTGCACTTCCACATCCAGATACTCATTTAGCCGAAAACGGTTCGCCCCCTGATTTGAAGGCGGCATCGTAGTCGTGGTGGTGTAGTAAATCGGCGACCGGGAGATGTCAGCCTGCTCGCAATAGAAATTCACCACATACCAACTGCCCAGATTCCAGGTAAACGGATCCGTTCTGCCGCCCACGTGGTTTTTACTGACATCCAGCGAGCTCAATTCGATATCGTACTGATGCGGCGACCCGCCCTCCGGCTCACCTTCCCCCTGTGTAAATGCCTGCCCGGCCAGTGGACAGCCAGCCAGAGCAACCCACAACAGCGCTTTGCGTAATACGCTCATAGATACTCCAGCTTAAGTCTCACCAGGCCGTTAAATTCTCCGGCAGTCACCTCTGGCCCAAAAGATTCCAGCGTGGCCAGAAAGTGAATGGCGTTATCGCCTGGTTTGAGGATCCACATCCGTTGCGGTTGGTTCAGATGGATCAGCTGATTACGCTCGGTCAGTAGCCGAATGCCCGCGCCGCGCACATCACCACGAATACGCCCCAGGTCACTGTTTTCCGGCGCGCCTTCGGCCATCAGCGTCATCGAAACGCCGCGTTCCACCGTGCTGTGCACCAGCTCAGGCATTTCGCTGGTCTGCCCGGGGAAATCCCTCAGGGTATGACCAGAGCCCTTTAAGCAGCCGTTCAGGTACAGCGTGACCAACACCGGTTCGCTGCGATCGCCGCCCTGGCGAAACCGACTGGCGGAAATATCACCAAGATTGATGGTCTGATCGCGTGAGGCCATATCCAGCACGCACGGCGACACGTAGACCCGGCCGTGAAAGCGGACGTTGCCATACTCACCGGACACGTTGCTCATATCCTGGCGGCCGCTGGTGGCCTGAACCTGCCAGGCCATGCCCGCCATCAGCAGGGCGCAAAGCATCTTTTTCATTTACGATTCCTGTTACCGGGGCTGTTGCTCCATCGGCAATGCTTTACATACATTGCCTGTGCAGCTGAATTTCAGTTCGGGATGACCGCCAAAATCGTTCACGTACATCATGCTGAACTGGCTGACGCTGCCGTCTGTGACGCTGAAATCGAGAGAGGATTTTGGTGAGACCATAACGCCGGGGAAGTCAGTCAATCTGCCGCCTCCCTGCGCTTCTGGCTTGCGGCTTAAGCCGATTAAGGTGACGAAGTAAGGCGTTGGGTTATCCACACTCCAGCGCTGGCCCTGCTTGTGAAAGACCAGTTGGTTTTGCCACACGGCGCCTGGCGTTTCCGGCACAATGGCGGCCGGACGGTAGAACAATTTGATGCGCGACTGCATCGCCAGTTGCAGCACGTTCGGCTTATCCGGTTTAGGCGGAATTTCACGTACGTTCAGGTAGAACAAGCTCTCGCGATCCTGCGGCAGAGCGTTGATCCCGCTGGTTTTCGTCACGCGGGCAATTCCCTTTTGCCCGCCGTTAATTCGTTGCAGCGGCGGTAAGACCATTAGCGGCGAGGTAATTTTTGTTCCGTTGGCATCTTCCACCCACGACTGAGCCAGAAACGGAATGCTCGGGCTGGTATTGGTTAAGTTCGCACTAACTGAGCGCGCATCACCAGTGATGATCATGCGGGTACGGTCGAGCGCAATACCCGCCCATGAGGTGTTGATCTCTGCAATCAAAAGCAGGCCACAGGCCACGGGTTTAAGCCAACGCTGCACGGAGTAAAAAGCTTGATTATTCATGACAAAATTCATTCAGGTTATTGAAATTATTCACAAGGCAACAGCACGTTACCTTCCGGGTTGATTTGTTGTGGCACCTGTAAGTGGCACTGCGCACGGCCAGCCCAGGCAACGGAAAGACGCTCAGCCGGATTCACACCCGCAATCCAGGCCATACCGTTTTCCATTACCATGGCGACGCTAACGCCGTTAGCGTTAAACACTTCGGCGCCAAACGGCGGTACCGAACCATCCTTCAGGCGCAGCAGCGCCATCATTTTTTGCCCCTGCGCCACGGCAAAATGCTGGTAGCCAATCGCACCTTCCGTCAGGGTGTTGGTCACGATGGCTTTGGTTGCGGAAATGTCCTCGTCCATTGCGTCCACATCGATACGGGTATCAAAGCTGTGATAGCTAACGACGTCCGGTACGACGGCAATACCGAAGCGGTTTGAGTGCGCCTGTTCGCCGTTCAGCGGCACGTTCGCCACCCCGTCGGTATCAACCATCACTCTGGCGGTATTCATCGACGCCTGGCTGTTGTGCAGCGCCGCACCGTGACGCGTCGCGGTAAAACCGCCGCGCATCGTGCCGCCAACGGAGAAATAACGTGATTGCTGCCAGCTGACGTTAGATTCCAGTTCCGCCATCATGCTGCGGTGCTTGTAATAGCCATCAAACGCCGTACGCCCTTCACCGGAAACCCCTGTGCGCAAACGCCACGGATTGTTACGGTCGCGGTTATCGGAATACGAAACCATCTGGCTGGTCTGGTTGCCGCTGTTCTGTAATTCGTAATCCATAGAGCGGCCATCGCTCCATGGCACCGAGATTGAAAGCGAAAGACTGTCGTCTCGTTTGCCCTGATACTCAGAGCGGTAAGCCGCAACGTTGGCGCTGATCCCCTGGATGCCAGCAAATGAAAAGCTGTGCCCCATCGATAATCCGTAACGATCCTGGGAACCGCGATCCCAATAGTTCTGGTGGGTATAGGTCAGGTACAGCGTGGTCGCTAATAGTGGATCGTCAGCAAAGAAGGTTTTGTTGCCGGTGATGGTGTACATCTCTTTTTCGTTGCCGGCACTGTTGTTATTTTCATACTGCTCGTCGAGAAACTGCGAGAAAGTGCGGAAGTTACGCTGTGAGAAGCGGTAACCGGCAAAGGTGATGGCGCTGTTGTACTCATCAAAAGTTTTGGCGTAGCTGAGCTTAAAAGACATGCCTTTTTGTTCAGCCTGATGCTTTACCCGACTCACGGATTGCGTCGCATCAGCCGACAGCGCCCCCAGCCAGCTCAAGTCCCGCCCAATCCCCATCGACCAGGCGTTATAGCGATCGCCAGTGAGCAGCGCGCCGCCGTACAGCGACCATGCATTGCTGACCCCCCATGAAAAATCACCGCTATAAAACGCAGGCCCCTGAACGTCGTGGTTATAACGCGATGGCTTCCCGACCGCGGCGTTGTAGCGCACATAGCCTGGGCGCGTCAGGTAAGGAATATCGGCCGTATTGACCTGAAAAGTGTGTACGCTGCCATCCTGCTCCTCGACGCGAACATCCAGCGTGCCGCGTACCGAACCGTGCAGATCCTGAATATTAAATGGCCCTGCAGGAACGGTGGTTTGATAGATAACACGGCCCTGCTGACTGACGGTAACCTTCGCATTGCTGCGGGCGATGCCGTGCACTTCAGGCGCATAGCCCTGCAAATTCGGTGGCAACATACGCTCGTCGCTGGCGAGGTTAGCCCCGGTGAAACGTACCGAATCAAAAACCTGAGAATTCAGGTAGATTTCGCCGACCGTCAGTTTTGCAGCCTGCATCGGCAACGGTCGATAGGCATAGATCTGATCCCAGTCGATACGGCCGCGATTATCATCCGAAGCGTAATTGGCCTGATACTGGCCACGAAATCGCCACGCGCCGAGGTTAAAACCTGTCTGCCCATAGCCAGACAGAGAGCGATAACGATCGCCGCCCTGTTCATAATGTGTGGCCTGGCCCGAGACGCTGTAGTCAAAAATCAGCCCCACGACGCCGTTATCCCAGCGCTCCGGTGGCGTCCAGTCTGGATCGGTATATTTCATCCACGCCTGAGGCACGATAATGTCCAGTACGCCTGCGCTATTATTCAACGCCACACCCGGCAGACGGGAAATGTCATAGCAGGTCGCGCTAATCGGATGAATATAGGCCAGCGCTTCTTCTTTGAGCGCCAGTAATTCGAGTTGTTGCGGGGTCAGACATGCCATGGATTTATGCGGGTTGGCAGGATCGACGATATAACGGATCGACTGCTGTGGAATCTCCTGGCTGTTAATACGAACATCCAGCAGATATTCTCCGGGAGTCACAAAGTTGCCTTCGGAAAAACGCTGCAAATCGACATTGTGCCTGTCGCTGGCATCCAGTACGTCGGTATTAAATTCAATGGCCTCATCCGCTTCAGCCCATGAAGAGGCACAGACCAGAGCAATAAAAAGCGCCAGACGTTTTTTATCTGTTTTCAGCGTGATCATTTTCGTTAGCAAACCTTCAGATACCCGAATTGCAGTGCAGCTCAGAGATAATTCACAACAAAATGCGTGACCGCAGTAAATTCGCCAGATGTCATTCTTCCGTCGCGGGAGATCAAATAAGCCGTAAAATTGAGCGTGTTTTTCCCTGGATTAAGCACATAGTCCGGTGATGGCTCACCCAGATGAATTTGCTGTCCGTTGCTGTCATATATTTCTATCGCTAAATTTTCAGTTTCCGATTGCACGCTTAGATAATCAGGATTGTCACTATCCGGTGCGCCAGAAAAGGTAATATTGGCGCGTTGAAACAGATTCCCGGGGTGTTGAGAATCCCCTAATGAACATCCCAACAAATGAATGCTGAAATCATGCGCTGATACTTTCTCTGGTTTTCCGGAAATATCTCTGGCTGAGAGATCATCAAATTCAACCAGTAGCGACCGGTCGCGTGGATCGACATAACAGGCAGCCTCAATAATATTTCCGCGCATGCGCATTTTGCCGGGCGTACTGACAAGACGATTGGTGTCAGCCAAAACCCATGCAGGCGATATGAAGATAAAAAGCAGTAAAATTCGCCATCCAGGCATCACCGCATTTCCTTTCAGTTATTCGCAGGAAGGGTTAAGCAGGCGCGTTAATGCGCCTGCTGCAGATCGTTACTGGTAGTCGATCTGGAAATTAACAGTAGATTCGAAATCACCCGGAGTTACCGCGGCAGATGCGTTGTTTGCCTGCAGGTAAGCGACGAAATCAATGTCGGTTTCACCATCGGTAATGTTGACCTGAGAGGCGGCTTGACCCCATTCCACGTCCTGGTTGCCACTGTCAATCATACCGATGCCCGCACCCTTTGCAGTACCAGAGGTGAATGCAGCCAGCGCGTTGTTGTCTGTATCAATCGTTGCCGGGGTATAGGTCACAGTGGCCGTTTTCGCGACGGTCGTATCACAGCCCTGCAGAACGATTTTGGCATGCTTAACGCCAGCACGTTGGTTGTCTTTTAACTGAGAAGTTGGGATCTCACCAAAATTAACCTGTACCGGGCTGGATTCTGGTGCCAGACCACATGCGGAATTAACCAGAGAACCGGTGAAGTGAATTTTACCGTTAGTCGGTTCGACATTTTTTGCAGCAAAAGCAGAAGAGGCAGTAAAAGTCATTCCCGCCATCAGCGCACAGGCCACAGCCACGTTTTTCATTTTCATATTACTACTTAACCTTATATCTGTTTTTTAGTTATTCCGAAGATCTATTTCCGCAGATAATTTATGTCCGGGAATCCTGATCTGCAGGTGGCGGTAGCGCATATCCTTGCAAACAATCCATCTCAAGCCGCCCCGTATTTTGAACTTCATTGGTATTCCATCCGAAATACCGTCCACAGTTGTTTACGCTGTTTCGGGGCTTATATTAAGTCGACGAGAAAATGACACAATGCAAAAATCCGGTATTAATCAAACTCAGGGAATCATGTTGTAACACTGTCTGCACAGCGATCGTTTACCTAAAAAACCGCCAAAAATCACGACTTAGCCAGTGTTAGTATCTATCATTTATCATTTTTATAGAGCTTTTATCTATCAACTATTTTTTTATTTAGCCAGAACAACAGGCAAAATGTATTTATGAAATTTTTGTAAAAATGAAATTGGATATCAAAAACGAGTAATGACAATAAGATAGTGAAAGAGAGGAAGGAGAAAAGAGGATTCTATAAGAGATATTAAAATATTGTTATATAAATATTAATAAAACGATCTATGGTACAACCATTTTTTATAAATGAATTATGTTATGCTATTGCTTCACCCACTCGAATGCGAGATATCCTGCTTTAAAGGAGACATCAGTGATTTCTCATATACCAATAAACAAAATTAAATCCGTAATTATTGGTGATGGCTTAGTTTTCAGACCACATAAAAATACCCTAAAAGACCTGGCATCTGGTGAAATGGCCACATTGAATAATGTGGCAACACAATTACTGCTCTATTTGTTGCAAAATGGTAAAGAGATATCCTCGCGTGATGAAATTCTGCTGAATGTTTTTCAGCATAATGGCGCCAGAGCGACGGATGCGAATCTCAATCAGCACATTTCATTTCTGCGCAAAGCAATAACGTCTACGGGTCATCCTGCAGAACTCATCGTCACAATTCCGCGGATGGGATTTCGGATGGGCGACGCTAATATCAATATTCAGCAACTGGAAGAAGCGCAAGCTCCCGCCAGAATTGCCAATGTTGCATCGACGCTCAACAAAAAGAAACAAAGCCGTTGGCCTGTGGCGATAACCGCGTTAATTACCGGCATCGCCGTGCTGGCGACAGCGTGGTTAACATGGATACCCAATGAAATCGCCATGACGGACGCGACTATCCTGCGGACTATCGACTATGAACAATGCCGTGTACATATATTAGGAAACGCCCTCACCGATACCATAACCGAAAAGAAAGCGCTGGATATTTTCAAGTCCGTGGGCATTAACCCCGACTGTTCGTACCCAAAAGATCTGTATCTCAATACCTGGGCGAGCAACCATAATCTGGTTGAGTGGTCGTTTGCCGCTGAATGCGGGCTGAACCTCGGCTATTACCATTGCATCAGCCAGTATCGCCATCATGAGGAATGATATGAAGCAAGAAAGCGATCACTCTCCTTTACTATGGTCAGTCGTGATTGCCATTTTTGGGCTGGCGGCTATCGCTTTTTTTATTATCGCCGGGAATGCGAAAAAACAAGAAATCAGTTTTTCCTGCTCCTCGGAATTCACGTCGATACTCGACATCCAGGATACAAAAAAGGTACTCCATGGAATAATGCTGATTACCAGCTACAACTCCGGACACCTTTCATTGTCAGTACAAGGGAAACTCAAAAGTGATGATGGCGAGTTTGCTGTGAACCGAAAACTGTTCTTTCGCTATGCCCGACCACTCGGCCATACTGCTGGTGTTTTCATGCTCACTCCCAACGGACGTGAAAAATCTCCCGATGATGAAGCAACGGATGCTGTCGATTATCTCTTCTTCGACGCTTACGAACGTGCCGACAAGCTGTATATGCTAAAGCACTTGAATGAAGAAACGGTGCTTATCGGCGATAACTTTTCCCCCCGCTTCGCCTGCGTGATGAATCACTTCGCAGGTTGATCTGCCCCTGGATATGCGTCGGGTTAAGGATGACCTGATGTGTTGCCTGCCCGATAGCACGGACGTGGTCGATAAAGTGTGATGATGAGATTATTATTGTGGCGGGCTAAAACGACGAAAGCCTGAATCATTTCTGATTCAGGCTTTCTGAATAGTGGCGGAATGGACGGGACTCGAACCCGCGACCCCCTGCGTGACAGGCAGGTATTCTAACCAACTGAACTACCACTCCGCGTTGTGTTCCGCTTGGGAACGAAGCGAATATTACGGATTGCCTCACGCGTCGTCAACGCTTTTTCTCACGTTTTTTAATCGTTTGCTGCAAAAATCACCCGAATGGTCATTTCCATACGGAAAACGTACAAACTATGCCCGCCAGAGGCAACTTCCGCCTTTCTTCTGCACCAGGTCAAGGCGCGACTCATGGGCCGCTAACTCTTCATCAGTGGCGAAAACAACGCGTAGTTTGCTGGACTGTCGCACAATACGCTGGATCCCCGTGTCATTTTGCTGCTGGCTGTCACCTTCCATTGAGAACGCCATCGTGGTCTGCCCACCGGTCATCATCAGATAAACGTCGGCCAGAATCTGGGCATCGAGCAATGCGCCGTGCAGGGTTCGCTTACTGTTGTCTATTTCATAGCGTGAGCATAACGCATCAAGGCTGTTGCGCTTGCCAGGAAACATTTTCCTCGCCAGCGCCAGGCTATCGGTAATTTTGCAGAATTCGTTTGTCTTCGGAATATCCCGCCTGAGCTTAGCAAATTCGTAATCCATAAAGCCGATATCAAACGATGCGTTATGGATGACCAGCTCTGCACCGCGGATGTAGTCGAGAAACTCATCGGCCACATCGGCAAACGTAGGTTTATCAAGCAGGAATTCGTCTGCGATTCCGTGTACACCAAACGCTTCCGGGTCCACCAGCCGATCCGGTTTCAGGTAAACGTGGAAGTTATTCCCGGTCAGGCGGCGGTTCACCACTTCAACCGCACCGATCTCAATGATCTTGTGGCCTTCGTAGTGGGCGCCAATCTGGTTCATACCGGTGGTTTCGGTATCGAGGACGATCTGTCGTGTAATTCCAGTGCTCATAACGGTCATTTATGTCAGACTTATCGTTTGATTTCGATTTGCTAAAACAGGAAGTCTACCAGAGATGCTTAAACAGGTAGAGATTTTCACCGATGGTTCTTGCCTGGGAAATCCAGGGCCAGGTGGTTATGGGGCGATTTTACGCTATCGCGGGCGCGAAAAAACCTTTAGCGAAGGCTACAACCTCACCACCAATAATCGCATGGAGCTGATGGCGGCAATCGTTGCGCTGGAAGCCCTGAAAGAACAGTGTGAAGTGATACTCAGCACGGACAGCCAGTATGTGCGCCAGGGCATTACGCAGTGGATCCACAACTGGAAGAAGCGCGGCTGGAAAACAGCAGATAAAAAACCAGTGAAGAACGTCGATCTGTGGAAACGTCTGGATACCGCGCTGGGGCCGCATCAAATCAAATGGGAATGGGTTAAAGGCCATGCGGGCCATCCGGAAAACGAACGCTGTGATGAGCTTGCGCGCGCTGCTGCAATGCGTCCCACTCAGGATGATATTGGGTATCAGGCTGAGGCTTAAACGTCTGGTTTACGGTATTGCCGGGTTGCGCCAACGGCCTGGCGGATAGGCGTTTTGCTTTTATTTTGTTTCATCGGGTTGAGCGTAAGCGGAATGGTTCGCTTACGCGCAACCACCAGTTGCAAACAGCCCAGCGCAGGGATATGGGCGCTTAACATTTTCCCGCCCTTCTTGTTCCAGGGCAGGACATGAAAACGGCTATAGTGCAGTACTTCAAAATTCAGCAATGAGAGCCAGTCCAACTGCCGCATGAGGGTAAACATCCGGCTGTTGTAGGGCGATGTTTTACGCAATACGGGCACCAGTTTACGCAATCCCATCAGACTTACCGGGTTAAAGCCGCTCAGAATCAACCAACCGTCATCAATAAGCACGCGATCGGCTTCATGCAGTAAGCGATGTGGATCGGAACACCACGGCAGCGTATGAGCCAACAAACAAACATCCACGGACTTATCGGCAAAGGGCAGATGTAAAGGATCGGCAGTCACCTGCATGGGAGCGCCTTGCAAAGAAACATTTACCTGATGAGAAACCGCGCACGCTTCGGAATTGATTTCTGCGCTTAAATTACCAATCTTAAGCAGATGAAATCCGTACATTTTTGCGAACCACGGGTTAAGCTGATGCTCCAGCGCCTGACGATAGTGTTCGCCCCAGGGCAAATCATCCCAACTAACGGGCGCTACGACAGTTTGAGGGATCCTTGCCGGTTTCATCACAACCTTCCGTTACGCATTGAGAGGTAATCTATGAATCTTAACAGTATTCCTGCATTTCAGGACAATTACATCTGGGTCCTGTCGAATAATGACAAACATTGTCTGATTGTGGACCCGGGTGAAGCAGAACCTGTTCTGAAAGCTATTGCAGAACATAACTGGGTTCCCGAGGCCATTCTGCTGACACATCATCATCAGGATCACGTGGGCGGCGTGAAAGAACTTCTGCAACATTTCCCACAAATAGCGGTATACGGACCGGCTGAAACGCAAGATAAGGGAACGACGCATATAGTCGAAGATGGCGATATTGCACTCGTTTTGGGGCATGAATTTACGGTAATTGCTACGCCGGGTCACACTTTAGGACATATCTGTTACTTTAGCCGCCCTTACCTGTTTTGCGGCGACACGCTCTTCTCCGGTGGCTGCGGTCGGCTTTTTGAAGGCACAGCATCTCAAATGTATCAATCACTTAAAAAACTAAACGCACTTCCTGACGATACATTGATTTGTTGCGCACATGAGTACACATTAGCAAACATGAAGTTTGCCTTAAGCATTCTTCCGCACGATCCGTTCATAAATGAATATTATCGTAAAGTTAATGAGTTACGCGTAAAAAAACAAATGACACTGCCCGTAATTCTGAAAAATGAGCGACGAAATAATCTTTTTTTAAGAACGGAAGATATTGATTTAATTAATGAAATAAATAAAAAAACAATATTGCAACAACCTGAAGAGCGTTTTGCCTGGTTAAGGTCAAAGAAAGATACGTTCTGACAATTCCGGGTTGCCTTTTGAAAACTTCGCCGTTATGATCGGTCGTCTTTTAAGCAACTATTGACACACACATGAAGGCAAAAGCGATATTACTCGCCTCTGTCCTGCTTGTTGGGTGCCAGAATACTGGTAACGTCCAACAACACGCACAGAGCCTTTCTGCAGCTGGTCAAGGGGAAGCAGGAAAGTTTACAAGTCAGGCGCGATGGATGGACGACGGAACATCTATCGCTGCTGATCAAGATTTGTGGGCTTTCATTGGTGACGAGCTAAAGATGGGAATTCCGGAAAACAACCGGATTCGCGAACAGAAACAGAAGTATTTACGCAATAAGAGCTATCTCCACGATGTAACTTTACGGGCAGAGCCGTATATGTACTGGATAGCCGGGCAGGTTAAGAAACGTAACATGCCAATGGAACTGGTACTACTACCCATAGTGGAGAGCGCTTTTGATCCTCACGCAACGTCTGGCGCCAATGCCGCAGGTATTTGGCAGATCATTCCGAGCACGGGGCGCAATTATGGTTTAAAACAGACCCGCAATTATGATGCACGTCGCGACGTTGTGGCTTCCACCACCGCCGCACTGGACATGATGCAGCGTCTGAACAAAATGTTTGATGGCGACTGGCTGCTGACCGTTGCTGCTTATAATAGCGGTGAAGGTCGTGTCATGAAGGCAATTAAAACGAACAAAGCCCGTGGTAAACCCACTGACTTCTGGTCGTTGCCATTGCCTCAGGAAACGAAGCTATATGTGCCAAAAATGCTGGCATTGAGCGATATACTCAAAAACAGCAAACGCTATGGCGTGCGTCTGCCAACAACAGACGAAAGCCGCGCGTTGGCACGTGTTCGCCTGAGTAGCCCGGTTGAAATGGCTCAGGTTGCCGATATGGCGGGTATTTCCGTCAGCAAGCTGAAAACCTTCAATGCAGGCGTGAAAGGCTCCACGTTGGGTGCCAGCGGTCCGCAATATGTGATGGTGCCAAAGAAGCATGCAGAGAAGCTGCGTGAGTCTCTGGCCTCAGGCGAAATTGCAGCCGTGCAGTCAACGTTGGTTGCGGATAACACGCCGCTGAACAGCCGCAGCTACAAAGTTCGCTCTGGCGATACGCTTTCTGGCGTCGCTTCACGTCTTGGCGTGAGCACCAATGACCTTAAGCAGTGGAATAATCTGCGCGGGTCATCGCTGAAAGTAGGCCAAAATCTGACGGTGGGCGCTGGTACCAGCGCACAGCGACTGGCGAACAACAGCGATAGCATCACCTATCGTGTGCGTAAAGGCGACTCGCTCTCGAGCATTGCCAAACGCCACGGGGTTAACATCAAGGATGTGATGCGCTGGAACAGCGATACGAACAATCTGCAGCCAGGCGATCAGCTAACGTTGTTTGTGAAAAACAGCGGTATGCCGGACTCCTGATAGCATTGTAGAAATGAAGGCACTGGTTTCCCCCCAGTGCCTTTTTTATTTATCCCGCTTTATGTGCTTCAACCATTATCGTGTCGCTGGTAAACGAGCCATCTTCCTGTAACGCAAAATAGGCTTTCACTTCCGCAGAAGCACTTTGTTGGTATACACGGATCGCGTCGCTCAACGCTGCAGGCGTACGCATCCGCGCCACCCACGAACTGAACTCCAACGGCAGACGATCGGTTAACAAGGTATCGGCAATCAGATTGGCGTCATTGATTAACGACAGCCATTCTCCGCTGGAATAGTTGCGTACGTGCGAGGTATCACGTAACGCCTCCACAGTTTGCAACCAGATGTCACGTACAGGATGGCCAGGCGACATCACATCCATCACAATCAGCACGCCGCCGGGCCTCAGAATGCGGTTCACTTCTCGCAACGCACGCCCGACATCATGCCAGTGATGCGCGGAATAGCGGCTAATCACCACGTCAAATACGTTATCTTCAAACGGCAGGCTTTCAGCATAACCCTGCCGTGTGGCGATATTCTCCAGACCTCTGTCCTTTGCCGCTTCAGTGACCACGTCAAGCATCTGCGACGATAAATCATATGCCACTACCTGCTTTGCGTATTGCGCGGCCACAAAGCTGGCGTGCCCCGCTCCGCATCCCATATCCAACACGCGGGCCTGCGGAAATGCCAACAACCTTTCCCCCAGACGTTGCAAGTCACGACCAGAGGCGTGCACCGCACTGGTTAAGTAGGCATTAGCCTGAGAGCCAAACTGTTTTTCGACGTTGTCATGATGAGAGCGTGTTGTCATTGTGTTGTCCTTCGGTTGTTGTGAAATATGAAGGGCAACCATCACAGGCCTGCCCTACGGCAGACCTGACACACCGTTATTGTTCAGGTTTGCCGGGACTGAATTCAACGAGTAGCGGGTTGTGGTCGGAGGCGCGGGTGACCAGCACAGAGGCCTCACTCACGTTCAGACCGCGATAGAACACAAAATCGAGAGGACGACCAAACGCGCGGCGGCGCTGATCGTCGGTAAAGCGCACCTGGCGCAGCGACATTTCACGCGCAAAGCGGTACAGCGCATTCATCCGTCGACGGCTCCAGGCATTAAAATCGCCGGCCATAATCACCGGACCGCTGTGATGAGCAATCTGATCGCCAATGGGAAGTAACTGCTTACTATAGACATCAACGCCAAGGCTAAAGTTAACCGCGTGGATATTCACCACCATTAACAACCGAGTGTCAGGCAACGGGTACACCGTCACCAACGCCGATTTCGCCAGCCGTAAAATAGGCTCACGCTCGCGTAATGGGCAGCAGTAAACTGGATGGGCGGAGGAGAGTGTCATAACGCCAGAGGGGTGCTGAGGCAGCACAAAGGCGGGAACCTGGTCGGCAGCGAGATAGTTAGTGGTCGCAAACTGCACCAGTTCTGGTGTGGTTTGCGCTTCCTGCAATAACACCAGATGCGCGTCTTTACCAAAATTCTTCAGCACCGACTGCCATTCTGCTCGCTGCTGTTTAAAAATATTCCATACCAGCACGCGAATGCGATCTTCACTGCTCAACGGTACGCCTGCGGGTAATGCCTGGCCAATATGCGCAAACGAGCCCGGCGGTAAAATCCGCTCGGCGGGTTGACCGGCAACATAACGCATGGCATAGGTGTTTTTTCGCACTTTAGACTTTCAAACCTCTGTAACGTCAACCAGTCCGCAGCCGGACTGGTTCTTCTGTTATAGGGATTTTAGCACTCACTTTCAACGAACAATTGCAGTTTGTTTTGTAAGTGGGCGCTTACATCAATGATTTACCCCAGAGCAACGTGCGTGGGCTTATCAAGACGGCCGCTCAGCCCCATCAACAGGAAAGCCACCAGAACAATAAGTGCGCCAATCCATGGTGTCTGCGCCAACCCATAATGCTCGACCGTTTGTCCGCCAATCACGGAACCCAGTGCAATACCAATGTTAAACGCTGCAATGTTCAGCCCTGACGCCACATCAACAGCATTGGGCGTAAATTGTTCCGCTTTCTGTACCACGTAGACCTGCAACCCCGGTACGTTACCGAAGGCAAAGATCCCCATCACCAGAATGGTAGCCAGCGCGGCGTACTGCGTGGAAGCCGTCAGTTGGAAGACCATCAGTAAAACAAACAGCGCGGCGAAAATGAATTTCAACGCAGGAACCGCACCATGCTTATCCGCCAGCTTACCGCCCCAGATATTGCCGATAGCGACTGATACGCCGTAACCCAGTAAGATCCAGCTTACCGCTGCCGGGGAGAAGCCCGCCAGATCCTGCATCATCGGTGCCAGGAAGGTGAAAGCCGTGAACACACCACCGTAGCCCAATGCCGTAATGGCGTAAATCAGCAACAGACGAGGATGAGTCAGCACTTTCACCTGGTCGCGAATGCTGGCGGCCGCTCGACCAGGAATGTTAGCCGGGATCAGCAGTTGGCTACTAATCAGCGCAATCACGCCTAACATTGATACTGCCAGGAAAGTCTCACGCCAGCCAAAGTGCTGGCCGATAAACGTACCCAGCGGCACGCCCGTGACCAGTGCCACCGTTAAGCCACCGAACATAATAGCGATGGCGGAAGCTGCTTTTTCTTTTGGCACCAGACTTGTCGCGATAGTGGAACCAATCGAGAAGAATACGCCGTGAGCCAGCCCCGTCAGCAGACGGGCGACAATAAGTGTCATATACCCGGGTGCCTGCCATGCCAGTAAATTCCCCACCGTAAACAGGACCATCAGCGCGACAAGCAACTTTTTACGTGGCAGGCTTCCGGTCAGAGCGGTCAGTACCGGTGCGCCAATCGCCACACCCAGCGCATAGATTGAAACCAGCATCCCGGCTGAAGGTAACGAGATTGCCAGTTGTTGAGCGATGGTCGGCACCAGGCCAACAATCACAAACTCAGTCGTGCCAATAGCGAAGGCACTTATTGTTAGTGCAAATAATGCGAGAGGCATAAATAACTCCGTAACATCAGTAATCAGATGACACGCAGTATGCCGGGATGTTTTAATAACAAAAATATTCAAAATCTCAATATAATTTTGCGTCAGGTGCAAAAATGAAAGCAACCTCTGAAGAACTTGCGATTTTTGTGGCCGTTGTGGAAAGCGGCAGCTTCAGCCGGGCGGCAGAACAACTCGGTCAGGCTAATTCCGCAGTCAGTCGGGCAGTAAAAAAGCTGGAGATGAAATTGGGTGTGAGTCTGCTTAATCGAACGACCCGACAGCTAAGCCTGACAGAAGAAGGAGAACGCTACTTCAGGCGTGTGCAGCAGATACTGCAAGAGATGGCAGCAGCAGAAACGGAAATCATGGAGTCACGCAATACCCCGCGCGGCCTGCTGCGTATCGACGCGGCAACGCCGGTGATGCTGCATTTCCTGATGCCGCTAATCAGACCGTTCCGTGAGCGATATCCTGAGATGACATTGTCTCTTGTCTCCTCAGAAACGTTCATCAATCTTATTGAACGAAAAGTGGATGTCGCGATACGAGCAGGTACGCTGACTGACTCAAGCCTGCGTGCGCGTCCGTTGTTTACCAGCTATCGTAAGATTATTGCCTCACCGGACTATATTGCCCGTTTTGGCAAGCCCGAGACTGTCGAACAGTTAAAGCAGCATCTGTGTCTGGGGTTTTCCGAACCCGTTTCACTCAATACCTGGCCGATTGCCCGTAGCGACGGACAGCTCCATGAGGTCGAATGTGGGATTTCTTCCAACAGCGGGGAAACGTTAAAACAGCTTTGCCTGAGCGGCAATGGTATCGCATGTCTTTCAGATTATATGATTGATAAAGAGATCGCGCGGGGAGAACTGGTGGAGCTGCTGGCCGATAAACGTCTGCCGGTAGAAATGCCTTTCAGCGCCGTTTACTACAGCGATCGTGCGGTCAGTACACGCATTCGGGCATTTATAGACTTTTTAAGTGAGTATATAAGAACAGCTCCCGAAGGAGCTGTGAAAGAGGGTTAAAGGTACAGAGGGTCGGGCAATTAATCCCAATCAGGGGCCAGACCTTCCGGGCTGACCAGACGATCGTTGCAGTCCAGTGCCGCGATCGCTTTTTTATCTTCAGTATCCAGATGCAGGTCCAGCGCCAGCAGGTTGCTTGCCAGGTTTTCACGCTTGGTAGATGAAGGGATCACGGAGTAACCTTCATCCATTGCCCATGCCAGAATAACCTGCGCCGGGGTCGCGTTATGTTTAGCGGCAATGCGTGCAATCACTTCATCTTTTAGCGCCTTACCGTAAGCCAGCGTCATGTAAGAGGTGATGTGGATACCGTGCGCTTTAGCCCAGTCAACCACCTTACGACTCTGCAGATACGGAGACAGCTCAATCTGGTTGGTCGCGATATTGTCTGCACCGACTGTAGCAATGGCTTTTTCCATCAGCGGAATAGTGAAGTTTGAGATACCAATTTCGCGAGTCAGCCCCTGCTCTTTCGCTTCAAGCAGCGCCTGCATAAACTCTTCAACGGATACCGCATCGCCCGGAGATGGCCAGTGGATCAGCGTCAAATCAACATAATCCGTACGCAGTTTCTTCAGACTTTCTTTCAGACTTGGGATCAGTTTGTCTTTGCTGAGATTTTCAATCCAGATCTTGGTGGTGATGTACAACTCGTTACGCGGTACGCCACTTTCGGCAATTGCCTGACCAACAGCCGCTTCATTTTCATAGATTTGCGCAGTGTCGACAGCACGGTAGCCCAGCTCAAGCGCCGTTTTGACAGAAGCGATAACCACGTCGTCTTTCAGGCGAAACGTACCTAAACCAAATGCAGGGATAGTCATAGAATTCCTCTTTTTAATCACTATGTTCGTTAACTGAGAGGATTATGACCATCAGTTCTTTGCCGAAAAAGAGTGAAAAATGCAGAGGATTTTTGCGGATTCAGCAATAATTAAATCGCTGGAAAAGAAAAAGCCCTGAGCGTTAGCTCAGGGCTCTTAATAAGTGGCGGAACGGACGGGACTCGAACCCGCGACCCCCTGCGTGACAGGCAGGTATTCTAACCAACTGAACTACCGCTCCACCGAATTTCTTTGTCACTACCCGGATTATTCATCCCGGTTTACTGCAATTTGATGCCTGGCAGTTCCCTACTCTCGCATGGGGAGACCCCACACTACCATCGGCGCTACGGCGTTTCACTTCTGAGTTCGGCATGGGGTCAGGTGGGACCACCGCGCTACAGCCGCCAGGCAAATTCTGTTTATCAACACACCTCTCAGGTCTGTCGATGTAATCTGTAATCAAGCTGAATTTCGATGTCTCATCCGCCAAAACATCTTCGGCGTTGTAAGGTTAAGCCTCACGGTTCATTAGTATCGGTTAGCTCAACGTATCGCTACGCTTACACACCCGACCTATCAACGTCGTCGTCTTCAACGTTCCTTCAGGACCCTTAAAGGGTCAGGGAGAACTCATCTCGGGGCAAGTTTCGTGCTTAGATGCTTTCAGCACTTATCTCTTCCGCATTTAGCTACCGGGCAATGCCATTGGCATGACAACCCGAACACCAGTGATGCGTCCACTCCGGTCCTCTCGTACTAGGAGCAGCCCCCCTCAATTCTCCAGCGCCCACGGCAGATAGGGACCGAACTGTCTCACGACGTTCTAAACCCAGCTCGCGTACCACTTTAAATGGCGAACAGCCATACCCTTGGGACCTACTTCAGCCCCAGGATGTGATGAGCCGACATCGAGGTGCCAAACACCGCCGTCGATATGAACTCTTGGGCGGTATCAGCCTGTTATCCCCGGAGTACCTTTTATCCGTTGAGCGATGGCCCTTCCATTCAGAACCACCGGATCACTAAGACCTGCTTTCGCACCTGCTCGAGCCGTCACTCTCGCAGTCAAGCTAGCTTATGCCTTTGCACTAACCTCCTGATGTCCGACCAGGATTAGCTAACCTTCGTGCTCCTCCGTTACTCTTTAGGAGGAGACCGCCCCAGTCAAACTACCCACCAGACACTGTCCGCAACCCGGATTACGGGTCTACGTTAGAACACCAGCCATTAAAGGGTGGTATTTCAAGGTTGGCTCCATGCAGACTGGCGTCCACACTTCAAAGCCTCCCACCTATCCTACACATCAAGGACCAGTGTTCAGTGTCAAGCTATAGTAAAGGTTCACGGGGTCTTTCCGTCTTGCCGCGGGTACACTGCATCTTCACAGCGAGTTCAATTTCACTGAGTCTCGGGTGGAGACAGCCTGGCCATCATTACGCCATTCGTGCAGGTCGGAACTTACCCGACAAGGAATTTCGCTACCTTAGGACCGTTATAGTTACGGCCGCCGTTTACCGGGGCTTCGATCAAGAGCTTCTCCTTACGGATAACCCCATCAATTAACCTTCCGGCACCGGGCAGGCGTCACACCGTATACGTCCACTTTCGTGTTTGCACAGTGCTGTGTTTTTAATAAACAGTTGCAGCCAGCTGGTATCTTCGACTGATTTCAGCTCCATGAGTAAATCACTTCACCTACATATCAGCGTGCCTTCTCCCGAAGTTACGGCACCATTTTGCCTAGTTCCTTCACCCGAGTTCTCTCAAGCGCCTTGGTATTCTCTACCTGACCACCTGTGTCGGTTTGGGGTACGATTTTGTGTTACCTGATGCTTAGAGGCTTTTCCTGGAAGCAGGGCATTTGTTACTTCAGCACCGTAGTGCCTCGTCATCACACCTCAGCGTTAACAAGACTCCGGATTTACCTGGAATCTCCGCCTACATGCTTAAACCGGGACAACCGTCGCCCGGCTAACATAGCCTTCTCCGTCCCCCCTTCGCAGTAACACCAAGTACAGGAATATTAACCTGTTTCCCATCGACTACGCCTTTCGGCCTCGCCTTAGGGGTCGACTCACCCTGCCCCGATTAACGTTGGACAGGAACCCTTGGTCTTCCGGCGTGCGGGTTTTTCACCCGCATTATCGTTACTTATGTCAGCATTCGCACTTCTGATACCTCCAGCAACCCTCACAGGCCACCTTCAACGGCTTACAGAACGCTCCCCTACCCAACAACACATAGTGTCGCTGCCGCAGCTTCGGTGCATGGTTTAGCCCCGTTACATCTTCCGCGCAGGCCGACTCGACCAGTGAGCTATTACGCTTTCTTTAAATGATGGCTGCTTCTAAGCCAACATCCTGGCTGTCTGTGCCTTCCCACATCGTTTCCCACTTAACCATGACTTTGGGACCTTAGCTGGCGGTCTGGGTTGTTTCCCTCTTCACGACGGACGTTAGCACCCGCCGTGTGTCTCCCGTGATAACATTCTTCGGTATTCGCAGTTTGCATCGGGTTGGTAAGTCGGGATGACCCCCTAGCCGAAACAGTGCTCTACCCCCGAAGATGAATTCACGAGGCGCTACCTAAATAGCTTTCGGGGAGAACCAGCTATCTCCCGGTTTGATTGGCCTTTCACCCCCAGCCACAAGTCATCCGCTAATTTTTCAACATTAGTCGGTTCGGTCCTCCAGTTAGTGTTACCCAACCTTCAACCTGCCCATGGCTAGATCACCGGGTTTCGGGTCTATACCCTGCAACTTAACGCCCAGTTAAGACTCGGTTTCCCTTCGGCTCCCCTATTCGGTTAACCTTGCTACAGAATATAAGTCGCTGACCCATTATACAAAAGGTACGCAGTCACCCCATAAAGAGGCTCCCACTGCTTGTACGTACACGGTTTCAGGTTCTTTTTCACTCCCCTCGCCGGGGTTCTTTTCGCCTTTCCCTCACGGTACTGGTTCACTATCGGTCAGTCAGGAGTATTTAGCCTTGGAGGATGGTCCCCCCATATTCAGACAGGATACCACGTGTCCCGCCCTACTCTTCGAGTTCACAACACATGCACTTTTGTGTACGGGGCTATCACCCTGTATCGCCGGACTTTCCAGACCGTTCCACTACCACACATGCTGATTCAGACTCTGGGCTGCTCCCCGTTCGCTCGCCGCTACTGGGGGAATCTCGGTTGATTTCTTTTCCTCGGGGTACTTAGATGTTTCAGTTCCCCCGGTTCGCTTCATTACGCTATGTATTCACGTAATGATAGTGTGACGAATCACACTGGGTTTCCCCATTCGGAAATCGCCGGTTATAACGGTTCATATCACCTTACCGACGCTTATCGCAGATTAGCACGTCCTTCATCGCCTCTGACTGCCAGGGCATCCACCGTGTACGCTTAGTCGCTTAACCTCACAACCCGAAGATGTTTCGTAAAACACTTCAGTGTTGCGAAAATTTGAGAGACTCGGACACACCGCTTTTCATTTCTTGTTTACGGAGAAATGAAACAGTGTGTCGTTTCAATTTTCAGCTTGATCCAGATTTTTAAAGAGCAAATATCTCAAACGAGACTCGAAAGTCTGTTTTGAGATACTTCGGTCGGCGACTTTCACTCACACATACCAGCAAGTGGCGTCCCCTAGGGGATTCGAACCCCTGTTACCGCCGTGAAAGGGCGGTGTCCTGGGCCTCTAGACGAAGGGGACACTGAAGTCTCAATCGCAAGACGCCTTGCTATTTACTTTTCATCAGACAATCTGTGTGAGCACTACAAAGGTCGGTTCTTTAAGGTAAGGAGGTGATCCAACCGCAGGTTCCCCTACGGTTACCTTGTTACGACTTCACCCCAGTCATGAATCACAAAGTGGTAAGCGCCCTCCCGAAGGTTAAGCTACCTACTTCTTTTGCAACCCACTCCCATGGTGTGACGGGCGGTGTGTACAAGGCCCGGGAACGTATTCACCGTGGCATTCTGATCCACGATTACTAGCGATTCCGACTTCATGGAGTCGAGTTGCAGACTCCAATCCGGACTACGACATACTTTATGAGGTCCGCTTGCTCTCGCGAGGTCGCTTCTCTTTGTATATGCCATTGTAGCACGTGTGTAGCCCTACTCGTAAGGGCCATGATGACTTGACGTCATCCCCACCTTCCTCCAGTTTATCACTGGCAGTCTCCTTTGAGTTCCCGACCGAATCGCTGGCAACAAAGGATAAGGGTTGCGCTCGTTGCGGGACTTAACCCAACATTTCACAACACGAGCTGACGACAGCCATGCAGCACCTGTCTCACGGTTCCCGAAGGCACCAAGGCATCTCTGCCAAGTTCCGTGGATGTCAAGAGTAGGTAAGGTTCTTCGCGTTGCATCGAATTAAACCACATGCTCCACCGCTTGTGCGGGCCCCCGTCAATTCATTTGAGTTTTAACCTTGCGGCCGTACTCCCCAGGCGGTCGACTTAACGCGTTAGCTCCGGAAGCCACGCCTCAAGGGCACAACCTCCAAGTCGACATCGTTTACGGCGTGGACTACCAGGGTATCTAATCCTGTTTGCTCCCCACGCTTTCGCACCTGAGCGTCAGTCTTTGTCCAGGGGGCCGCCTTCGCCACCGGTATTCCTCCAGATCTCTACGCATTTCACCGCTACACCTGGAATTCTACCCCCCTCTACAAGACTCTAGCCTGCCAGTTTCGGATGCAGTTCCCAGGTTGAGCCCGGGGATTTCACATCCGACTTGACAGACCGCCTGCGTGCGCTTTACGCCCAGTAATTCCGATTAACGCTTGCACCCTCCGTATTACCGCGGCTGCTGGCACGGAGTTAGCCGGTGCTTCTTCTGCGAGTAACGTCAATTGCTGCGGTTATTAACCACAACACCTTCCTCCTCGCTGAAAGTACTTTACAACCCGAAGGCCTTCTTCATACACGCGGCATGGCTGCATCAGGCTTGCGCCCATTGTGCAATATTCCCCACTGCTGCCTCCCGTAGGAGTCTGGACCGTGTCTCAGTTCCAGTGTGGCTGGTCATCCTCTCAGACCAGCTAGGGATCGTCGCCTAGGTGAGCCGTTACCCCACCTACTAGCTAATCCCATCTGGGCACATCCGATGGCAAGAGGCCCGAAGGTCCCCCTCTTTGGTCTTGCGACATTATGCGGTATTAGCTACCGTTTCCAGTAGTTATCCCCCTCCATCGGGCAGTTTCCCAGACATTACTCACCCGTCCGCCACTCGTCACCCAAGGAGCAAGCTCCTCTGTGCTACCGTTCGACTTGCATGTGTTAGGCCTGCCGCCAGCGTTCAATCTGAGCCATGATCAAACTCTTCAATTTAAGTTTGATGCTCGTGAATTAAACTTCGTAATGAATTACGTGTTCACTCAGAGACTTGGTATTCATTTTTCGTCTTGCGACGTTAAGAATCCGTATCTTCGAGTGCCCACACAGATTGTCTGATAAATTGTTAAAGAGCAGTTGCGACGCGCTTTAGCGCTCTGTCGCGAGGTGGCGTATATTACGCTTTCCTCTTTCAGAGTCAACCCTCATTTTCAGGTTTTTCTCTTCAACCGAACCGGCTGTTTGTGTGAAGTGATTCACATCCGCCGTGTCGATGGAGGCGCATTATAGGGAGTCGACTCAGGAAGACAAGCGGAAAAATGCATTTTTGTTTCAACCGCTCACCTTTTATCCATTGCGCTTACTTTTGCTGCTTTTTTATCGCCATTGGCAGGTCTGCCAGACTATTTATGACCAAATCTGCCGCATTTTCTGCTTCCGGCGTAACAGGTTTACCTGTGCGCACCAGAACCTTCGTTCCAACATTCGCCGCTGCCGCTGCCTGCATATCTTCTATCTTGTCGCCTACCATATAGGAAGCGGCCATATCGATATGCAGGAAGTCTCGGGCGGAGATCAACATTCCAGGATGCGGTTTACGACAGTCGCAGACCTGACGATACTCTTCTACTGTGCCCTGCGGATGATGCGGGCAATAGTAGATACCATCCAAATCAACGTCGCGATCGGCCAGCGACCAGTCCATCCATTCGGTCAACGTTTCAAACTGTGCCTCAGTAAATTTGCCACGAGCGATACCAGACTGGTTTGTCACGATAATGAGCGCGTAACCCATATTTTTAAGTTCACGCATGGCATCAATAACGCCGTCGATAAACTCGAACTCGTCAATCTCATGTACGTAACCGTGGTCCACATTAATGGTGCCGTCGCGGTCGAGAAAAATTGCGGGTACAGATTTTGCCACCTTTTATAGCTCCTGAATAAGGCATGTGGCTCTAGTATCGCATGTTTCGGCGGGCAAGAAAGTGCTCATCGTGCAAAGCTAGATTGATTTAGACGTCTGGATGCCTTAACATCCATCTTGTTGACGGCTTCGACCGTCCCAGACAGACGAAAATGCCACGGCTAACTTAATTACGATAATAAATAACCAATGATTAAACTTTCGAATATCACCAAAGTGTTCCAGCAGGGGACTCGCACCATTCAGGCGCTAAATAAAGTCAGCCTGCACGTTCCTGCCGGGCAGATTTATGGCGTCATTGGCGCCTCCGGTGCCGGTAAAAGTACGCTCATTCGCTGCGTTAACTTACTTGAACGCCCAACCGAGGGCAGTGTTCAGGTTGGCGGTCAGGAGCTGACGACGCTTTCTGAATCCGAGCTGACTAAAGCTCGCCGTCAAATCGGCATGATTTTCCAGCACTTTAACCTGCTTTCTTCCCGTACCGTGTTTGGCAACGTCGCGCTGCCGCTGGAACTGGATAACACGCCAAAGGAAGAGATCAAACGCCGTGTAACAGAACTGCTGGATTTAGTCGGCCTTGGCGACAAGCACGACAGCTACCCGGCCAACCTTTCCGGCGGACAAAAACAGCGAGTGGCGATTGCGCGTGCGCTGGCCAGCAATCCAAAAGTGTTGCTGTGTGATGAAGCCACCAGCGCACTTGATCCGGCAACAACCCGCTCGATTCTGGAATTATTGAAAGACATTAACCGTCGTTTGGGACTCACCATTCTGCTGATTACCCATGAGATGGACGTTGTAAAACGCATTTGTGACTGCGTAGCGGTCATCAGTAATGGTGAGCTGATTGAGCAGGACACCGTCAGCGAAGTGTTCTCCCACCCGAAAACGCCGCTGGCACAGAAATTTATCCAGTCCACGCTACACCTGGATATCCCGGAAGATTATCTGGAACGTTTAAAAGCAAAGCCAGAAGCCGACAGCGTGCCAATGCTGCGCATGGAATTCACCGGTCATTCGGTTGATGCGCCATTACTTTCTGAGACGGCCCGTCGCTTTAACGTGAATAACAACATTATTAGCGCGCAGATGGATTACGCCGGCGGCGTGAAGTTCGGCATCATGCTGACTGAAATGCACGGCACACAGGAAGATACGCAAGCAGCCATTAACTGGTTGCAGGAACACCATGTAAAAGTAGAGGTACTGGGTTATGTCTGAGCCGATGATGTGGCTGCTGGTTCGCGGCGTATGGGAAACGCTGGCAATGACCTTTGTGTCCGGTTTTTTTGGTTTTGTGATTGGCCTGCCGGTTGGCGTGTTGCTGTACGTAACGCGGCCGGGGCAAATCATTGAGAACGCGAAGCTCTACCGCACGCTCTCTGCACTGGTGAATATTTTCCGTTCCATCCCGTTCATTATCTTGCTGGTGTGGATGATTCCGTTCACCCGCATGATCGTTGGCACCTCTATTGGGCTGCAGGCCGCTATCGTCCCGCTGACCGTTGGCGCCGCGCCGTTTATCGCCCGTATGGTGGAAAACGCGCTGCTCGAAATCCCGACCGGGCTGATTGAGGCCTCCCGGGCAATGGGCGCCACGCCGCTGCAAATTGTACGTAAGGTATTACTACCAGAAGCACTGCCTGGACTGGTCAATGCGGCCACCATCACCCTTATCACGCTGGTGGGTTATTCCGCGATGGGCGGTGCCGTCGGTGCCGGTGGTCTTGGCCAGATTGGTTATCAGTACGGTTATATTGGCTACAACGCTACCGTCATGAATACAGTGCTGGTATTGCTCGTCATTCTGGTTTATTTAATTCAGTTATCCGGTGATCGCATCGTCCGGGCTGTCACGCACAAATAACGTTGCACACAACACTAAAAACTCATTAAGAAAAGGAAATAAGCATGGCGTTCAAATTCAAAACCTTTGCGGCAGTTGGGGCCCTGATCGGTTCTCTGGCACTTGTGGGTTGCGGTCAGGATGAAAAAGATCCTAACCACATCAAAGTGGGCGTTATTGTTGGCGCAGAGCAGCAGGTCGCAGAAGTCGCGCAGAAAGTGGCTAAAGAAAAATACGGTCTGGACGTTGAGCTGGTCACGTTTAACGATTACGTCCTGCCTAACGAAGCGCTGAGCAAAGGCGATATCGATGCTAACGCCTTCCAGCACAAACCGTACCTGGATCAACAGATCAAAGATCGCGGCTACAAACTGGTTGCCGCAGGTAATACTTTTGTTTACCCGATTGCGGGCTACTCTAAAAAAATCAAGTCACTGGATGAGTTGCAGGAAGGCTCTCAGGTCGCGATTCCAAACGATCCGACTAACCTTGGCCGCTCCCTGCTGCTGCTGCAAAAAGTGGGCTTAATCAAACTGAAAGACGGTGTTGGTCTGCTGCCGACCGCGCTGGACGTGATTGAAAACCCGAAAAACCTGAAGCTGGTTGAACTGGAAGCGCCGCAGCTGCCGCGTTCCCTGGACGATGCGCAAATCGCACTGGCGGTCATCAACACGACCTACGCCAGCCAGATCGGCCTGACCCCGGCTAAAGACGGTATCTTTGTTGAAGATAAAGATTCTCCGTACGTAAACCTGATCGTGACTCGTGAAGACAATAAAGATGCTGAGAATGTGAAGAAATTCGTTCAGGCATACCAGTCTGACGAAGTGTACGAAGCAGCAAACAAAGTCTTCAACGGCGGTGCTGTTAAGGGCTGGTAATTTTAGGCTGTTTCCAGAATCTGTAATATCATCAGGACGGGCGCTTGCCCGTCTTGTCATTTATGCAAGCACCTGATTCAATATCTGACGTTTAGATCATTCATTGAGGAAATATTATGCGTGCTTTACCGATCTGTTTAGTAGCACTCATGCTGAGCGGCTGTTCTATGTTAAGCAGATCCCCTGTTGAACCCGTTCAAAGCACCGCTACCCCGCCTAAAGCGGAGCCGGAAAAACCCAAAGCACCGCGCGCGGCGCCGGTAAGAATCATTACTAACGCTGAAGATTTAGTTGGCAAACCGTTCCGCGATCTCGGCGAAGTCAGCGGCGAATCCTGCCAGGCATCCAACCAGGATTCTCCGCCGAGCATTCCAACCGCACGCAAACGCATGCAGATTAACGCATCTAAAATGAAAGCAAATGCGGTATTGCTGCACAGTTGCGAAGTAACCAGCGGAACGCCGGGTTGCTATCGCCAGGCGGTTTGCATCGGTTCTGCACTGAACATTTCGGCGAAATGAGCCATTTTCAGTTCGAGCAAATAGGCGTTATCCGCTCACCTTATAAAGAAAAGTTCGCCGTTCCACGCCAGCCGGGTCTGGTGAAAAGTGCCAACGGTGAACTGCATTTGCTCGCACCTTATAACCAGGCCGATGCCGTTCGCGGCCTGGAAGCCTTCAGCCATTTGTGGGTGATTTTTGTTTTTCACCAGACAATGGATGGCGGGTGGCGTCCAACCGTGCGCCCTCCCCGTCTTGGCGGCAATGCCAGAATGGGCGTCTTTGCCACGCGTTCAACGTTTCGTCCGAACCCTGTTGGCATGTCGTTGGTTGAGCTGCGGGGCATCCGTTGCCATAAAGAGCACGTAATCCTTGAGCTCGGCGGGCTGGATCTTGTTGATGGCACGCCGGTAGTGGATATAAAACCGTATCTGCCGTTTGCCGAATCGCTGCCTGATGCTCGCGCCAGCTATGCTCAGGACGCGCCGCAGGCCAGTGTAGACGTGACGTTCAGTGAAGAGCTCGCTGAGCAACTCCCAAAGCTCGAACAGCGTTACCCGCATCTTCGTCAGTTTATTGCCGAAGTGCTGGCGCAGGATCCGCGTCCTGCCTACCGTAAAAACGAGGAAGAAGGCAAAACCTATGCCGTCTGGTTGCTGGACTTTAACGTCCGCTGGCGCGTGACGCCGTCAGGATTTGAGGTCTTTGCTCTGGAAGCCCGCTAATTTGCATCGCGTACTCTTTTGACATCCCCTTCTCGCTGGTAAACTAAACCACTTTTGTTTTGTGCCAGGCTCATTTTGAGCCTGTTCGATCGTTCAACTGGAACCGTAACAACATGCGTACTAGCCAATATCTGCTCTCCACTCTGAAGGAGACACCTGCCGACGCCGAGGTCATCAGCCACCAGCTGATGCTGCGCGCCGGGATGATCCGCAAGCTGGCCTCCGGGTTATATACCTGGCTGCCGACCGGCGTGCGCGTCCTGAAAAAAGTCGAAAACATCGTGCGTGAAGAGATGAACAACGCCGGTGCGATCGAGGTGTTGATGCCGGTCGTTCAGCCTTCTGAACTGTGGGAAGAGAGCGGCCGTTGGGAACAATACGGCCCGGAACTGCTGCGTATTGCTGACCGTGGCGATCGTTCGTTCGTACTCGGCCCAACGCATGAAGAAGTGATCACCGACCTGATCCGTAATGAGCTGAGCTCTTACAAACAGCTGCCGCTGAACTTCTATCAGATCCAGACCAAATTCCGTGACGAAGTGCGTCCGCGCTTCGGCGTGATGCGTTCCCGCGAATTCCTGATGAAAGATGCCTACTCTTTCCACACTTCTCAGGAATCTCTGCAGGAAACCTACGACGCGATGTACGCTGCGTACAGCAAAATCTTCAGCCGTATGGGGCTGGATTTCCGTGCGGTACAAGCGGATACCGGTTCTATCGGTGGCAGCGCCTCTCACGAATTCCAGGTGCTGGCGCAGAGCGGTGAAGACGATGTGATCTTCTCTGACTCTTCCGACTATGCGGCAAACATCGAGTTTGCCGAAGCTGTTGCACCGAAAGAACCGCGCGCCGCTGCAACGCAGGAAATGACGCTGGTTGATACGCCGAACGCTAAGACCATCGCCGAGCTGGTTGAACAATTCAACCTGCCTATCGAGAAAACCGTGAAAACCCTGCTGGTGAAAGCGGTTGAAGGCAGCAGCTACCCGCTGGTTGCGCTGCTGGTTCGTGGCGATCACGAGCTGAACGAAGTCAAGGCGGAAAAACTGCCGCAGGTTGCCAGCCCGCTGACCTTCGCCACCGAAGAAGAAATTCGTGCGCTGGTTAAAGCAGGTCCAGGATCTCTGGGTCCGGTGAACATGCCGATTCCGGTGGTTATCGACCGTACCGTTGCGGTAATGAGCGATTTTGCTGCCGGTGCCAACATCGACGGTAAACACTATTTCGGTATCAACTGGGATCGTGACGTGGCCACCCCGGAAGTGGCTGACATTCGTAACGTGGTCGCCGGCGATCCAAGCCCGGATGGCAAAGGTACGCTGATGATCAAACGCGGTATCGAAGTGGGCCATATCTTCCAGTTGGGTACCAAGTACTCTGAAGCGATGAAAGCCGCCGTTCAGGGAGAAGATGGTCGTAACCAGACGCTGACCATGGGCTGCTACGGTATCGGGGTCACTCGCGTTGTGGCTGCCGCGATTGAACAGAACTACGACGATCGCGGCATTGTATGGCCAGATGCCATTGCCCCGTTCCAGGTTGCTATTCTGCCGATGAACATGCACAAATCCTACCGTGTGCAGGAGCTGGCTGAGAAGCTGTACGCGGAGCTGCGCGCGCAGGGTATTGAAGTGCTGATGGACGATCGTAAAGAGCGTCCAGGCGTGATGTTTGCTGATATGGAGCTCATCGGTATTCCGCATACCATCGTGCTGGGCGATCGTAACCTCGACAACGACGATATCGAATACAAATACCGTCGTAACGGCGAGAAAGAGCTGATTAAAACCGGCGACATCGTCGACTACCTGGTCAAAGCTATTAAAGGCTAATACCAGCATAAGGCCCTGAGGATCAGGGCCTTTTTTACATGGATTGTATAAAATGGCTAAATCAACGGCGTATTACCGCCTGCTCCTCCCCTTCGGTCTTCTGCTTTCAGCCTGCACGATTGACGTCAGTCAGCAAAATTCATCAGCAACGGCTGTTGATGCCCAGGCAAAGAAATGGGAGGTAAAACTCCAGCATCAAAGCTCATTTACCGATCAAGCGCTGCATGAAATTACGGATACCGACCTCAGGCCGGGCGACCTGCTGTTCTCCTCCAGTCTTGGGGTGACCTCATTTGGTATTCGCGCGTTCAGCACCTCTTCTGTCAGCCATGTCGCCGTTTACCTTGGCGATAATGAAGTTGCCGAAGCGACTGGGGCGGGAGTACAAATCATTTCGCTCAAAAAGGCTGAAAATCACAGCGATAAGCTTTTTGCTCTGCGGGTCCCCAACCTCACACCGCAGCAGGCCGAAGAAATCAAAACATTCGCTTATAAAATCAAAGATAGCGGCTATAACTACCGCGGCATCGTCGAATTTATTCCGTTTATGGTGACCCGGCAAATATGTTCATTGAATCCTTTCTCAGAGGATTTTCGCCAGCAATGCGTCAGCGGGCTGGCAAAAGCACAGTTGAACAATACCAGTGAAGGAGAAAAGAAGGCGTGGTTTTGCTCCGAATTTGTAACCGATGCGTTTGCCACAGCCGGGCATCCGCTAACAATGGCGCAGCCGGGTTGGATTAGCCCTTCCGACCTGATGCATATGCGCGAAGGTGACATTTCCGCGTTTAAGTCTGAAACGCAGCTACAGTATATCGGCCACCTGAAGTTAGGGATTTATATCAAAACCAGCCGTTTTGTTGGATTGATCCGATAAGGAAAAACTGTCCGGGCGATCGCCGGACAGTTTTTATAAGCTGCAGATTAATCATCGCAACTCTGGCCAGGGATAAACTTAATTTCTTTATCCGCTCTTAAGGTTTTCACTGGTGTGCCCGTATCAGGATTTTCTTCCATCGTGAAGTGCCCTTCCACAGTAAGCAGAACTGCCTTATCCGTTGCACCACGCGCAGTCAGATAATCTCGCTCCAGTTGTGCATTGTTCGCGACAGAGACTCTTTTACCCGTCGCACAATCAGTGAAGGTTGCCGCGTCAGCCATATAGAAGTACATGCCCCGCATCGGCATTGGCGTCACCGGTAAGCTGGCGGAAACTGGCTCAAGCGTGTAGTTGAACTGTGACTCAATCGGGTTACCTTCACGATCGAGCATCTCCAGCGCTTCACCTTTTGCCCGGTAGTACGACTTCTCACCTTTGCTGTCAGTCAGCACCAGCTTATCGGCAGTGCGCGCCCATGTACCATAAGAAGCAAAGGAGGACGGTTCATCTCGCACGCCCTGATAGCGTTCATTCATCACCCATGTGCCGTCTTTTTCCAGGAACAGAGAGGTTTCAATTCCTTCGCAGTCCGCGCAAGGCAAAATGCCACGCCAGCTTTGCTGCATCGGTTTTAATTCTGCCGCCCGCGTCGGCTGTAGTACATCGACTTCAGTACGGTTGTTACAGCCGATCAAGGAAAAAAGCGTGCATGCAGCGACCACGGACAATATTGCTGTTTTCACTATGAATTCCTTATAATTTTTTATTCCCGCTCGTCAGTCTTGCGTTCGACGAACTCTCCCACGCAGTGCTTTCACTGTGGATTTTTGCGCCTTCGATGACAACCTGCGCTCTTTCGAGGCGCGCGTAGGACGTGTTGCCTGTCGGCTTTTTTGCACCGCGGTTAATTCTTTTATCACCGCCACCAGTCGGGAGATTGCCGCTTCCCGATTTAGCTCCTGGCTACGGTATTCCTGCGCCTTTATGATAATAACGCCATCGCTGCTAATCAGATGATGGCTGGCGGCCAGCAGACGTTCCTTGTAATACTCTGGCAGGCCTGAGGCCCGAATGTCAAAGCGCAAATGGATAGCCGTCGAGGTCTTGTTAACGTGCTGACCGCCCGCGCCCTGTGCCCGAATCGCCGTGATTTCCAGCTCACTGTCAGGGATAGAGACGTTTCGGGAGATAACAATCATCAACGCGGCTGCCACGCGGTCAGATGAATTTCCAGATTGTTCTGAGAATCAGACAGCCAGATGGCGCCATCCTGGATAGTTGCCTGCAGCGCCATTGTACGACCAGCAAAATCACTCAGTTGCGCCAGCTGTTCATCATCCAGATACCACACGGTGAGATTTTTAAACTGCGCACACTTGTTCTGGTTTTGCTGCCACCAGATCTGGGCCGCACGGCTGTTGTAAGTAAACAGAGCAACCTCACCAGACTGGGTACAGGCTTTTTTAATACGACGCTCATCCGGCAGACCCAGTTCAATCCAGAGATCGATGCCCAGATGGTCGTTACGCAGCCATGCTTCAGGCTCGTCTTCAGCACTCAGGCCACGCGTGAACTGCAGCCGTTCATCGGCATATTTAATCCAGGCCAGCAGGCGCAGCATCATGCGCTCCTGGGTTTCAGAGGGATGACGCGCCAGCGTCAAGGCCGCGTCAAGGAACTGGTTGCGGTCGAGATCCGCTACGTTGACGACGGCTTTATAAATTGTCGCTTTAAGCGCCATGAGAGAACTCCTTTCGAATCAGGCGCTCATTGTAGCGAAAACCGCGGCAAAAGGCTGCTAACAGCTCCTCAATCAAGGCGCTGATATTGCTTGAATGAGTATGGTATAGTCACCTTGCTAAACAGAGTTTATCTTCGTAGGCTTAGACTTGCATCCACGGTTAAGTCAGAGTGCTGACAGGAGGGCATGTGGAAAAATATTGTGAGTTAATACGCAAGCGGTACGCGGAAATCGCCAGCGGAGACTTAGGGTATATCCCGGATGCGCTGGGTTGCGTATTGAAGGTGCTTAATGAAGTGGCGGCAGACAGCGCCCTTCCAGAGTCGGTCAGGGAAAAAGCGGCCTATGCTGCCGCCAACTTACTGGTGAGCGATTATGTCAATGAATGAAACGTATCAACCCATCAATTGTGATGATTACGACAATCTTGAACTCGCCTGCCAGAACCATTTGTTACTGACGCTGGCGCTAAAAGATGGCGAAGTTTTGCAGGCGAAAGCGAATGACCTGGTTTCACGCAAAAACGTGGAGTATCTGGTCGCAGATGTCGCAGGTGAAATCCGGGAGCTTCGTCTCGATAAAATTGCCAGCTTCAGCCACCCGCAAATCGGTACCGTGGTCGTCAGCGAATCTTAACTTTTCTTGCACCTTATCAGGCCTAAATGACCAGGCCTGATAATCGCACCGCCATCAGGCATGCCAAATCAGACTCATACCTTCTTCATCTACCGCCGCACCCTCACGCGTCACAAAAACACCCGCAGCCGCAATCAACGTTTCACCGTAAAACAACAACGGCGTGGTATCTCGTCGCCAGGGCGGGATCCCCTGCTCCTGCCAGATTTTCTTTAATTTACGTCCACCGTTACGCCCGACAATATGCAATACGCCTGGCGCTTTAAAACGAATACTGATGGCTTCACCTGCTTGCGGGATGCGCAATTCGCCAGCCGAGATTAGCTGCACCGAGCCTAACCCGGCTGGCAGCGTCAACGGCGTTTCCCGGCATGACCACGAGATGACAGTTTCGCTTTGCCCGTCGACCGATTTGACCCACCATAGCTGTGACTGATAGCGACGGACCTCATATTCTCCTAGACGAAAACAGGGGGAAGCATCTTCTCGCGCCAACGCCACTTCCTGCCAGATACGTTCCAGCCCGTCCCGGGAAGGCATCGGCGCATTTAACCCCGCCAGCCAGCGACGCAGCAGAGCGGCACGCCGCACGCCACTCATCATCATTAACGGTGCCAGTAATAGTGTGCCTTGGGCAGTCACGCAGCCGGCTAAATCATTGGCCAGCAGTTCATCCAGTAAACTCTCCTGCTCGGCACACAGCGCGGCGCTACGGGCTGCGGCTTGCGCGAAGTGCGGCCATCGTTGTTGGAGCAAGGGGGTAACGCGCAATCTGAGAAAATTGCGATCGTAGGCATCATCCTGATTACTTTCATCTTCGATCCAGCATAATTCATGCTGTCGCGCCCATGCTTCAAGCGCCTCTCGCGTTTGCGCCAGCAGCGGTCGAATCAGTTGGGTTCCGGCAAATGGTGAGCTTTCACCCATGGCGGAAAGCCCGGCAGGACCACTGCCGCGCTTAAGCGCCAGTAGAAAAGTTTCACACTGGTCGTCGAGATGCTGGGCGGTCATCAGCACTTCACCCGGTAGTAAGGTCTGCGCAAATGCCTGATAGCGCGCGCGTCGCGCCTGGGCTTCGACACCCAGACCATCATCCTCAAGATGGACCCGTTCAACCACCAGCGGCACCTGCCACTGTGCGCATACCGACTCACAGTGTTGCACCCAACTGTCTGCCTGCGGGCTTAATCCGTGATGAATATGGATTGCACGCAAGGCAACCTCAGGATTTTGCGCTCGCCACAGTACCAGCTGATGCAGCAGCACGGTGGAGTCCAGCCCGCCGCTAAAGGCGACCAGAATCGATTGAGAATTTAGCAGTGAAGTGTTCAGCGTGAGTGTCGTCATGATGGTTACTTACAAGGGCATTGCCCGGCACATTGCCAGGCTAATGCCACAATGATAAGACTTACAGCTCGTACAGTTCGAGCGGTAATCCGTCCGGATCGTTAAAAAACGTAAAGCGTTTGCCGGTAAACGGATCGATACGCACGGATTCGCACTTCACGTGGTGAGCTTCCAGATGCGCGATCGCTTTTTCCACGTCATCTACGCTGAACGCCAGATGGCGTAAACCGCAGGCTTCCGGTCGGCTCGGACGGCAAGGCGGAAATGGAAAAGAAAAAAGCTCAATCACATACTGACCGTTCAATGCCAGATCACCTTTCCACGAGTCACGTTCTTCCCGGTAGGCTTCGCTGATTAGCGTAAAGCCAAGCACATCACAGTAAAATGCCTTACTCGCCGCGTAGTCCGTCGCAATAATGGCAATATGGTGAACCTGTTTTAATCCCAGCATAGCGTCATCGCCTCTTTCGTTTTTCTGCCAGCACATTACTCGTGCGTAATGGGTTCACGCAAGTCGTCATGCCATTTTTAGGACTCGCACGCGATACACGCCATCTTCACCCAGTTTAGCGCCATGGATATCGGTTTCAAATCCAGGATAGTGATGGCCCACTGAACACAACATCAGCAGAAAATCGAGTACAGCCCGGCTTTTGGCCGTGATCATTTCCCCGGGCATCAAGAGCGGCACACCGGGAGGATAAGGCAGAATCATATTGGCAGAAATGCGCCCCACCAGTTGGTCGAGCGCCACCGTTTCGACCTCACCTTTGATCTGCCGCTGCCAGGCCTGGTGCGGGGTCATTTTCATTTCCGGTAAGGTATCAAATGCCCGCAGCATCAGCCCGGAGAGATCGTGCTGGCGGATCAGCTTATGGATCCCCTGCGCCAGATCCTGAATACGCATATTACGATAGAAATCGGGATCTTCGGCATACAGATCCGGCAGTATATTTTTCACGCGTAAATTCAGATCGTACGAGCGTTTAAATTCCGTCAGGCCGCGCAGTAGTCCCATCGCCCGGGTTTTATCAATGCCAATACTGAACAGGAACAAGAGATTATACGGTCCCGTTTTCTCGACAACGACGCCGCGCTCATCAAGGAATTTCGCCACCAGCGCCGCAGGGATCCCCTCTTCACTCATATTTCCCTGTTCATCCATTCCCGGCGTAAGAATGGTGACCTTCACCGGGTCGAGGAACATATGGTCGGCGTCAGCATCAACAAATCCGTGCCAGTCTTCACCAGGCGCTACCGGCCAGCACTCCGCCTCATCTACCCTTTCCGGCTGCCAGATATCAAAGAACCAGCCATCCGACTCTTCGCGTAGCCGCTGCACTTCTTTACGGAAATGCAGCGCCCGCTCCACTGAACGATTGATTAACCGCTTGCCTGAATTGCCACGCAGCATTGCCGCCGCCGTTTCTATCGACGCGACAATCGGGTAGCTCGGGGAAGTGGAAGTGTGCATCATAAAGGCTTCGTTGAACGTCTCTTCGTCGTAGTCGCCCTTAATGTGGATCAGAGAAGCCTGTGATAGTGCCGCCAGCATCTTGTGGGTTGACTGGGTTTCAAAAATCACTTTCCCCGGCACCCGTTCGCCACTCATCCCGCTTTTCCCCTGATAGATCGGGTGAAAATGGGTATACGGCACCCAGGCAGAATCAAAATGAATGGAGGGCACATCCAGGGTTTGCTTGATCCAGTTGGTGTTATACAACAGGCCGTCATAGGTGGAATTGGTGATCACCGCGTGTACCGGCCATAGCGCCTGAGGGGTCTCTTCTACCTTGCGTTCAATGCTTGCGCGGGTGAATTCCCGACGAGGTATACCGCCGAGGATCCCCAGCGCATTGCGCGTAGGCTTCAGCCAGATTGGCACCACATCGCTCATCATGAGCAAATGCGCCAGCGACTTATGACAGTTGCGATCAATCAGTAGCGTACTGCCTGAAGGCGCGGCATACATGCCGACAATCTTGTTCGACGTCGAGGTGCCGTTGGTCACCATATAGCTCTGCTCGGCGCCAAAGGTGCGCGCGATATACTCCTCCGCTTCCAGATGCGGGCCGGTATGATCCAGCAGCGATCCGAGTTCAGTCACGGAAATAGACACGTCGGCCTTCAGCGTATTGCCGCCAAAGAAATCATAGAACAGGCAGCCTACCGGGCTTTTCTGATACGCCGTTCCCGCCATATGTCCGGGTGTGCAGAAGGTGTACTTTCCTTCCTTCACATAGGTAAACAGCGCCTTGGTGAAAGGAGGCGTGATGTTATCGAGGTATTCGCTGGCGTACTGACGGATGCGGGTTGCAATATCTTCAGACTGGCCCAGCGCATACTCAAAAAACCACAGCGCCATGCGCAGGTCGTGCGCGCTGACATCCATCGTCGAATGGGTATTAATAAAGGCGTAGAGCGGGAGATACTCGTTGAGCTGGTTGATGTCACTGCACAGATCCAGACTGTATTCATCCCAGTCAAAAATGACACCGCAAATTCGTGGGTTATGTTCGATAAACTTAAGCAGGTCGACGCTATTCTGCGGCCAGATAATCTGAAACCCCTGCTGTTGCAGCGCACGCTCAAGTTCCTTGATGGGCTCATCTTTATAAAAGACGCCATGCGGTCCCATGATGGCAATGATATTCATGCGTTCCTCCTGGAAAAACCTTAGTTAATCATAGCCTGGTGAAACCACAGGTAAAAAAAAGGGCCACAGCGTTGTGGCCCTTTTCAGAATTAATGCAGTTTACGCGTAACCGTAGCTCATCAGACGCTGGTAACGACGGTTTTTCAAATCATCTTTGCTTAACACGTCGAGGTCGGCGAGATCGGCCAGCAACTGTGCTTTCAGGGACGCAGCCATCACTTCCGGGTTGCGGTGCGCGCCGCCCAGCGGTTCCGGGATGATAGAGTCGATAAGCTTCAGCTCTTTCAGACGCGGCGCGATAATCCCCATCGCTTCTGCGGCCAGCGGCGCTTTGTCGGCGCTTTTCCACAGAATGGAGGCACAACCTTCCGGGGAGATAACGGAATAGGTGCTGTATTGCAGCATATTCACTTTATCGCCTACGCCGATCGCCAGCGCGCCGCCGGAACCACCTTCACCAATAACGGTGCAGATTACCGGTACGCTCAGACGCGACATTTCACGCAGGTTGCGCGCAATCGCTTCAGACTGACCACGTTCTTCCGCGCCCACGCCCGGATAAGCCCCTGGGGTGTCGATGAAAGTAATGATCGGCATATTGAAACGCTCGGCCATTTCCATCAGACGCAGCGCTTTGCGATAGCCTTCCGGTGCCGGCATGCCGAAATTACGACGAATTTTTTCTTTGGTCTCACGGCCTTTCTGATGACCAATGATCATCACCGGACGGCCATCCAGACGCGCGATGCCGCCGACAATAGCTTTATCATCCGCATAGGCACGATCGCCCGCCAGCTCATCAAATTCATCAAATGCCAGGCGGACATAATCCAGGGTGTACGGACGCTGTGGATGGCGCGCCAGTTGGGCTACCTGCCATGCGCCAAGATCGGCGAAGATTTTACGCGTCAGCTCTACGCTTTTTTCACGCAGACGATGCACTTCTTCATCGATGTTAATATCCAGTTTCTCATCCTGACGGCTAACCGCAGTCAGAGAATCGATTTTTGCTTCCAGCTCTGCAATCGGCTGTTCAAAATCAAGGAAATTCAGACTCATAGTATTCCTGTATTAGTCAAACTCCAGTTCCACCTGCTCCGAACCAATAAGGCCACGGAGATCGTTTAGCAAACGATCGCTCGGAGAGACACGCCACGTTGCGCCAAAACGCAATCGCGCACGTGCATCCGCCCTCTGATAGTAGAGATGTACTGGAATTGTCCCCGAGCGGTGGGGTTCCAGAGACTGACGGAGTCGGTTTAAAAGCTGGTCATCAATTTGCCTGTCCGTCAGCGAGATAGCAAGCCCGCGAGCATATTTTTCCCGGGCTTCGTCAATATCCATGACTTCACGGGCCATCATTTTAAGCCCGCCGCTGAAGTCATCAAAACTGACCTGTCCGCTGACGATAAGTATGCGGTCTTTTTCCAGCAATTGCTGGTATTTATCCAGGGCATCGGTAAACAACATAACTTCCAGACGCCCGGAACGGTCATCCAGGGTACAGATGCCGATACGATTGCCGCGCTTGGTGACCATTACCCGCGCAGCAATGACGAGCCCCGCAGCCGTGGTGACTTTACCACGTTCTGTCGGATGCATGTCTTTCAGCCTGTGGCCTCCAACATAGCGCTCAATTTCTTTTAAATACTGGTTGATGGGGTGTCCCGTCAGGTAAAGCCCTAACGTTTCACGTTCCCCTTCTAATACCACCTGCTCCGGCCACGGTGTACAGTTAGCATAAGACTGTTCAATTTGTTCCGGCTCTTCAGCCAGCACGCCAAACATGTCCGCCTGACCCGTTGCCTCGGCTTTCGCATGCTGATCGGCGGCTTTTAGCGCATCGTTGAGCGAATTCATCAGCGCCGCACGATGCGGACCAAGGCGGTCAAACGCCCCGGACATGATTAACTTTTCCAGCACCCGGCGGTTGAGTTTTTTGATGTCCGTGCGCGCACAGAGATCAAACAGCTCGCGGAAGTAACCGCCTTCGTTGCGCGCCTCAATAATAGCTTCAATTGGCCCTTCACCCACGCCTTTTATCGCGCCGATGCCATAGACAATTTCGCCATCATCATTCACGTGAAAATGATAAAGCCCGGAGTTGATATCCGGCGGCAGGATTTTGAGCCCCATACGCCAGCATTCATCCACCAGCCCGACCACTTTCTCGGTGTTATCCATATCGGCGGTCATTACCGCCGCCATAAACTCGGCGGGGTAATGCGCCTTCAGCCATAGCGTCTGGTAAGAGACCAGCGCATAGGCAGCGGAGTGCGATTTGTTAAATCCGTAACCGGCGAATTTCTCCACCAGGTCAAAGATTTTCATCGCCAGTTCGCCGTCGACGCCGCGCTTTTTCGCCCCTTCTTCAAAGGTGCCGCGCTGCTTAGCCATCTCTTCCGGCTTTTTCTTACCCATCGCACGACGCAACATGTCCGCACCGCCAAGGGTATATCCGGACAGCTCCTGGGCAATCTGCATAACCTGTTCCTGATACAGGATAATGCCGTAGGTCGGCTCCAGTACTGGTTTCAGACACTCATGCTGCCATTGTACGTCCGGGTAGGAAATCTCTTCGCGACCATGCTTACGGTCGATAAAGTTATCTACCATCCCCGACTGTAGCGGACCAGGACGGAACAGGGCCACCAGGGCGATCATATCTTCGAAGCAGTCAGGCTGCAGACGTTTGATAAGATCTTTCATGCCGCGGGATTCAAGCTGGAAGACCGCCGTGGTCTCCGAGCGTTGCAGCATGTCGAAGCTTTTCTTGTCATCCAGCGGGATAGCGGCGATATCCAGCGGCGGCTCGCCGTTCTTTTCACGGCGCGCGTTAATCATTTCCAGCGCCCAGTTGATGATGGTGAGCGTACGCAGGCCGAGGAAGTCGAACTTCACAAGGCCGGCATATTCCACGTCGTTCTTATCAAACTGAGTAACCGGGTGCAGCCCCTGTTCATCGCAGTACAGCGGCGCAAAATCGGTAATTTTGGTCGGCGCGATAACTACACCACCGGCGTGTTTACCGGCGTTACGCGTGACGCCTTCCAGCTTACGCGCCATATCGATCAGCGCTTTAACCTCTTCATCTGCCTCATAGATTTCCGGCAGTTGGGGTTCGGCTTCAAAGGCTTTTGCCAGCGTCATGCCCGGATCGGGTGGCACCAGTTTCGAAATACGGTCAACGAAGCCGTACGGGTGTCCCAGCACGCGCCCCACGTCGCGGATAACCGCTTTGGCCGCCATCGTACCGAAGGTAATAATCTGCGAAACAGCATCACGACCGTACATTTCCGCCACGTGTTCAATTACCTGGTCGCGTTTCTCCATACAGAAGTCAACGTCGAAGTCGGGCATTGAGACACGTTCCGGGTTCAGGAATCGTTCGAACAGCAGGTCAAATTCCAGCGGATCCAGGTCGGTAATTTTCAGCGCATAGGCGACAAGCGAGCCGGCACCGGAACCACGTCCAGGGCCTACCGGTACGCCGTTATCTTTCGACCACTGGATAAATTCCATCACGATCAGGAAGTAGCCAGGAAATCCCATCTGGTTGATAACTTTAAGTTCAACTTCCAGACGTTCGTCATAAGGCGGGCGCTTCTGCGCGCGAACTTCAGGGTCCGGGAACAAAAACGCCAGACGTTCTTCCAGACCTTCGCGCGATTTCGCCACGAGGAAATCCTCGGTGGTCATATCACCGGTCGGGAACTGTGGCAGGAAATACTCACCCAGACGTACCGTCACGTTACAGCGCTTAGCTATCTCAACGGTGTTTTGCAGCGCTTCCGGAATATCGGAAAACAGCTCGCACATCTCATCTTCGCTACGCATGTACTGCTGCGGCGAATAATTACGCGGGCGTTTCGGGTCGTCAAGGGTGAACCCGTCATGGATTGCCACGCGGATTTCATGCGCGTCAAAATCACCGGTTTCAAGGAAACGAACATCGTTGGTCGCCACCACCGGAAGACCACGCCTTTCCGCCAGTTCTACCGCTGCATGCAGATAATTTTCTTCATCTTGCCTGCCGGTGCGGATAAGCTCGAGGAAGTAGCAATTTGGAAAATGTTCTTCGTAAAATGCTACGCACTCATCAACCAGTGCGCTATTACCGCGCAGCAGGCTGCGCCCAACGTCGCCCATGCGGCCGCCGGAGAGCAAAATCAAACCTTCTTTTAACTCGGCCAACCAATCCCGGTCAATGACCGGCCCTTCTGCGCCATAACCACGCTGATAGGCTTTCGATATCAACAACGTCAGGTTCTGATAGCCGGTATTGTTTGCGGCCAGCACGGTGAGCTGCGTGAGTTCATCGCCCAGCAGATCGCTACGGACATGAAAATCTGCGCCAACTATCGGCTTGATACCCGCACCGTGACCCGCTCCGTAAAACTTCACCAGACCACACAGGTTGGTAAAATCGGTGATCGCCAGCGCAGGCATGCCTAACGCGGCCGCCTTTTTCACCAGCGGCCCGGTTTTCGCCAGCCCATCGATCATGGAGTAGTCGCTGTGCACCCGCAGGTGGACGAAACGAGGTTCAGACATCTTCAGATTCCTTCGACACAAGAATCAGGACGTGAGTCCCAGTGCGCGTTTGACGGGGCCAAAACTACGGCGATGGTGCTCTGTTGCGCCATGCATTGCCAACTTTTCCAGATGAAAAGCGGTTGGATAGCCTTTGTGCTGTGCAAAGCCATACTGCGGGAACACCGTATCCAGGGCCGCCATTTCAGCATCACGAGTGACTTTTGCCAGTATCGACGCCGCGCTAATCTCCGCCACACGGCTATCACCTTTTACCACCGCCAGCGATGGCACCGGTAATGCCGGGCAACGATTGCCGTCGATCAGTACGTATTCCGGCGCTATATGCAGACCCGCAACCGCACGCTGCATGGCCAGCATAGTGGCATGTAAAATATTCAACTCGTCGATTTCATGTGGTTCCGCACGCCCCAGGCTCCAGCTTAACGCTTTTTCTTTAATCTCATCGAATAGCGCCAGGCGACGTTTTTCCGACAGTTTTTTTGAGTCGTTAAGACCGATAATAGGGCGAGCCGGATCCAGAATGACGGCGGCAGTGACGACCGCGCCGACCAAAGGACCACGTCCAACTTCATCTACACCCGCCACTAAATGCGTATGCGGATATACAAATTCAATCATTGCGCTAACTCCAGGACCGCATCCGCCGCCTGCTCATCAGCGTTGCAACGGATCTGCTGATGCAGTTCACGGAATGTGTCGTGCATTGCATGGCTGGTTTTGCCATTCGCCAGCAACGGCAACAGCGCTTGCGACAGCGCCTGCGGTTCGCACTCTTCCTGCAACAGCTCTTTAACCAGTTCTCTTCCCGCCAGTAGGTTAGGTAGCGAAACGTAATCGGTCTTCACCAGACGCTTTGCCAGCCAAAAGGTGAAAGGTTTCATACGATAGCCAACCACCATCGGGCATTTTGCCAGCATACATTCCAGCGCAGCGGTGCCTGAAGCCAGCAGTGCGGCATCGCTGGCAACCATCGCTTCACGTCCCATCCCATTAAGCAGATGTACGGAAAGCTCCGGTGCAACTTCAGCTTTAATGCGCTCAAACTGCTCGCGACGTTTGGCATTCACCAACGGCACTACCACTTCGAGATCTGGATAATGCTGGCGTAACAACTGCGCCGTTTTCAGAAAATCGGCGCTGAGCATCTCCACTTCTGCGCCACGGCTTCCTGGCAATAGCGCCAGGCAGTGAGCGTCATGGGGAATACCCAGAACATCGCGAGCCGCGTTTTTATCCGGGTCCAACGGCATGGCATCTGCCATGGTATGACCGATAAAGCGGCACGGGACGTTAAATTTGTCATAAAACGCTTTTTCGAAAGGCAGAAAGGCCAGCACCATATTGGTGGATCTGCCTATTTTGAAAACGCGTTTCTGTCGCCAGGCCCACACAGAGGGGCTGACGTAATGAATGGTTTTAATGCCCTGCTTTTTCAAATTCCCTTCGAGGGTAATATTGAAATCAGGCGCATCAATACCGACGAAAACATCCGGCTTTAAGTCGGTAAATCGGCGAGTGAGATCGGCGCGAATATGCAGTAACCGGCGCAGGCGTCCGAGCACTTCAACAATGCCCATTACCGCCAGCTCTTCCATTTCGTACCAGGCTTCACAGCCTTCGGCCTGCATCAGCGGACCCGCCACGCCAACAAAACGCGCATTGGGAACGCGAGCCTTGAGTGCACGGATTAACCCTGCACCAAGAATATCGCCGGAGGTTTCTCCGGCGACGAGGGCAATCGTTAAAGGACGCTGCTCAGTCATTAACGAATCAGACCACGCGTTGAGCGCTCAAAGAAGTCGCTGAAAGCCTGAACTTCAGGGTACTGTTTCGCCAGTTCCGCGATTTCCGGTTTCACTTCTTCCAGCGTTTTACCGCTACGGTACAACGCTTTGTAGGCATTACGAATCGCGGTAATCGCTTCGCGGGTGAACCCACGACGCTTCAGACCTTCGATATTGACGCCAAATGGCGTTGCGTGGTTGCCCTGGGCGATAACGTATGGAGGCACGTCCTGAGCAACGCCAGAACAGCCGCCAACCATCACATGCGCGCCGATGATGCAGAACTGATGCACCGCAGTCATGCCGCCGATGATAACAAAATCATCCAGCGATACATGCCCGGCAAGCGTGGCGTTATTCGCCAGAATACAGCGGTTGCCTACCGTGCAATCATGCGCGACGTGCGCATTAATCATCAGTAAGTTATCGCTGCCCACCTTCGTCACTCCACCGCCCTGCACTGTGCCACGATGAATGGTGACGCTTTCGCGGATGCGGTTGCGATCGCCAATTTCCACGCGGGTCGGTTCGCCAGCATATTTCAGATCCTGGTTAACTTCACCGATGGAGGCAAACTGATAGATCTCGTTATCGCGACCAATTTTTGTATGGCCATTCACGACAACGTGAGACTTCAGTACGGTACCCTCACCAATTTCAACATGGGGTCCAACAATACAAAATGGGCCAATGTGAGCGTTAGCGCCAATGCTGGCGCCTTCTTCCACAATGGCAGTTGGGTGAATAAAGGCGGATTTATCAATCACGTATCAGGCCTCCCGGCTACGGGCACACATCATCGTTGCTTCGCACACAACTTTACCGTCGACCAGCGCAACCCCTTTAAAACGGGTCAGGCCGCGGCGCGTTTTCTCGAAAGTCACTTCCATGATCATCTGATCGCCTGGCACGACAGGACGCTTAAAGCGCGCTTCGTCAATACCCGCAAAATAGTACAGTTCACCTGGTTCCAGTTTCCCTACGCTTTTAAACGCGAGGATACCGGTGGCCTGCGCCATTGCTTCCAGAATCAGTACGCCTGGGAAAATAGGTTTACCCGGGAAGTGGCCCTGGAAGAAAGGCTCGTTAACAGATACATTTTTCACTGCGCGCAGAAAGCGACCTTCTTCAAAATCCAGCACGCGGTCAACCAGCAGAAACGGAAAACGGTGCGGCAGAAGTTCTAAAATCTCTTCAATATGCAGAGTATGAGTGTTAGTAGTCAAAATACTCTTCCTGTCAAAATATACTAAAAGGCAATAATAACACGGCCTGTCGCAATCGTATGAATGGGACAGGCCGAAAAGTCAGACATGCAAAAACGGTGCTTTAGTCTTGTTGATTAACCTTGCGCTCAATCGCTTTGAGACGCTTGCTCATATCATCAATATTCATCACCAGTGCAGCTGTTTTACGCCATACCTTATTGGGCTGTAGCGGAATGCCTGAGGAATAGACGCCAGGTTCGGTGATAGGACGCATCACCATACCCATGCCAGTAACCGTGACTTTATCGCATATTTCCATATGCCCATTGATCACGCTGGCGCCGCCAATCATGCAGTAACGGCCAATCTTCAGGCTACCCGCCATAATGACGCCACCGGCTACCGCCGTATTGTCGCCAATCACAACGTTATGCGCAATCTGGCACTGGTTATCAATGATAACACCATTACCGATCACAGTATCGTCCAGCGCACCACGGTCAATGGTGGTACAAGCGCCGATCTCGACGCGATCGCCGATAATCACGCGACCAAGCTGCGGGATCTTCACCCAGTTACCGCGATCGTTCGCGTAACCAAATCCATCAGATCCGACGACAGTGCTGGACTGGATCAGGCAATTCTCACCGATCTGAATGTCGTGGTAAATCGTCACATTCGCCCACAAGCGTGAACCTGCGCCGATTTTAGTATTTTTTCCGACGAAGCAGCCTGCGCCGATAACGACGTTATCGCCCAGTTCTACGCCAGACTCAATGACCGCATTTGCGCCCACAGAAACATTATTACCCAGCTTCGCCGTCGCATCGATCACTGCACTCGGTGCAATGTTTTGTGCGGGCTGCGGCGTGGTATCTAAGATTTGCGCCATACGTGCATAGGTCAGGTAGGGATTCTTCACTACCAGCGCAGCACTCTTAGCAAAAGGAAGATCGTCCTGCGTCATCACAACGGCAGAGGCCTGGCATACGCCTAAGTGTTCACGGTACTTAGGATTCACCATGAACGTGATATTGCCAGTTTGCGCAGATTGCATGGACGCTACGCCGGTGATGACGATATCGCCATCACCGTGTAATTCTGCATCCAACTGCTCTGCTAAATCAGCCAGTCGAATTGAAGGCATTACTTATTTAACCTGTTTCAGTACGTCAGCGGTGATGTCTTTTACATCGCTGCTGTTGTATGCAACGGTGTTTGCGTCAACAACCAGATCGATGCTCTGACTGTTAGCAACAGATTTCACCGCTGTCTGGATACGAGTAACCAGTTTGCCACGTTCTTCGTTGGAACGACGCGCACGATCCTGCTCAAAAGCCTGAGCTTTCTGAGAGAAAGTCTGACGCTGAGCCATGACGTCTTTTTCCAGCTTGGTACGATCGCTACCCGCTTTCATGGATTGCAGACGCTGCATTTTAGATTGCAGATCAGATTCCATACGCTGCAGTTCGCTGGCACGGCCTTTGAACTCGTTTTCCAGCGTAGCAGAAACGCCCGTCTTCTGTGCAACCTGTTGGAACAAGCTACCCATGTTGACGATTGCAATTTTGTCAGCAGCCTGTGCGGACGTTGCCATCGCTAAACCGAGACCTGCAGCTAATAACCACTTTTTCACAATTAACTCCTTACCATCCCATTTGCACCCGAAGGTACAGTTCTTTGCGTGGCCAGGCGATCCCATGCAAGATCGCCTAAAGTCATCGCTACACTACCACTACATTCCTTTGCGAAGAACAATTACCAAGTTTTACCAATGTTAAACTGGAACTGTTCCGCTTTGTCTCCATCGTACTTCTTGAACGGCTGGGCGTAGGAGAAAACCAACGGCCCCAATGGGGACATCCATTGTAAAGCGATACCCGCTGACATACGGATATTGTTCGGATCGCTGTAGTCCGGATAACCAGAGTACTTAGCTGAATCCCAGTTCGTATCCCAAACGGTACCCATATCCCAGAAGAACGAGGTACGGACCGAGTTGGCATACTTGTCGCTGATAAACGGCGTCGGGGTAATAAATTCCAGGCTGGCGACAGCCATGGCGTTACCGCCCACCGCATCATCCGATTTACACGGTGAAGTATTGGTGGCGTCACATTCGTTATCGTAATCGCTATCGTTGTTATATCGATTAGCCGGTAAATAGACAGCCTTTGGACCGATGGTGTTGGACTGGAAACCACGCACGGTGCTGGAACCACCGGCATAGAAGTTCTCGTAGAACGGCATCTCTTTGCTGCCGATGCCGTCACCATAGCCCCACTTCGTGCGACCCAGAACAACCCATTTGTGATCGTCATCGATCGGCACATAGGTCGCGGTATCCAACGTCGCTTTGTAGTATTCGTTGTCAGAACCCGGAATGGTTACTTTACCGTTCAGGTTGACACGCGTACCTTCCGTTGGGAAGTACCCACGGTCCAGCTTGTTATATGTCCACCCATAGTTGAAGGTGAAATCGTCTGATTTAAAGCTATCAGCGTCAGGATCCTTACCCATTGAAACCAGATAACGTTGCATTGCAACCTGTGGATCCATGTTAGACAAGGAGTTATGCACATAACCCACACCCGCACGCAAGGTGTTGTATTCGTTGATCGGGAAGCCGAGCGTTGCGTCAGTACCATAACTTTTGTTGGTATAGTCGGACAGGTCTGCATCATCCGCTTTAAAGTCATTGTAGAAAACGCGACCACCAAGGCTCACCCCATCAACGGTGAAATATGGGTTGGTGACAGACAACTCAGTATAGGTCTGATAGTCGTTTTTGGTGCCGTTGATCCCGACTGAATAACCGGTACCTAACCAGTTATCTTGCTGAACGCCAGCCTGGAAGCTCACGCCGCTTTCAGTACCGTAACCAACGCCGAAGTTAAAGCTACCGGTGTTACGCTCTTTAACCTTATAGACCACATCAACCTGATCCGGGCTACCCGGTACACGCTGAGTATCTGTATCGACGGTTTCAAAGTAACCCAGACGGTTCAGACGCTCTTTACCCTGATCGACCAGATCGCTACCCAACCAGGCACCTTCCATCTGGCGCATTTCGCGACGCAGAACGGAATCTTTAGAGGTGTCGTTACCTTCAAAACGAATCTTACGCACGTAGAAACGGTTACCTGCATCCACGTTTACGCGTAATTTAACGGTTTTGTCGGCGTCGTTGATTTCAGGTTGCGACTGTACGCGCGGATAGGCATAGCCATAGCGACCCAGAAGCTTCTTGATATCATCTTCCATTTTGGTCACTTTGGTGCCGTTATAGAGTTCGCCTGGCTCGATTTTGGTCAGGGTCTCAATTTCGGCGGAGTGCCCAGCCAGGTTACCGCTCACCTGTACCCCTGAAAGCTTGTATTGATCGCCTTCAGTGATGTTAACGGTAATGTAGATACCTTTTTTATCCGGCGTCAGGCTAACCTGGGTGGAATCGATATTGAAGCGAGCATAACCGCGATCCAGATAGTAGCTGCGCAAGGTTTCAAGATCGCCCGCCAGTTTCTGTTTCTGGTATTTACGATCGCCCACCACGTTCCACCACGGCACTTCATCACGCAGTTGGAAGTGAGAGATCAGTTCGTCGGTCGAGAAAGCATGGTTGCCGACGATATTGATCTGTTGGATCTTCGCCGAAACGCCTTCCTGGAAGACCAGCTTGAGGTCAACGCGGTTACGCGGCAACGGCGTTACCACCGCTTTCACACTGGCGCTGTACTTACCGACGCTATAGTAGAAATCTTCCAGCCCTTTTTCGATATCGGCTAGCGTGGTGCGATCCAGAGACTCGCCAACACGCACACCAGAAGCCTCGAGGTTTTGCTTGAGCATGTCATCTTTCACCGATTTGTTACCGGAGAAAGTGATGCTGGCAATCGTCGGACGTTCTTTTACCTGAACCAGAAGGGTATCACCATCGCGCAGGACGCGGACATCCTCAAAGTTACCGGTGGCGAACAGAGCACGAATGGTATTACTGATGTCTTCATCATTAACCGTGTCGCCTGTGCGCACCGGCATACTGAGGAGAGCCGCACCAACGGCGACTCGCTGTAGGCCTTCGAAATGAATGTCTTTCACTACGAACCCTTCAGCACCGTATACGGTGGCGCTGCTAAACAGCAGCGACGCTATGAGCAACTTTTTCATCGCCATCGTTATTATGCGTTCTTCCTAACACTCTCTTACAACCGAGAGAAATCATTGAAAAGTGCAAGCCCCATTAACAACACCAGCAAGATAGAGCCAATGCGATAACTAAAGTCTTGAACCCGCTCGGATACCGGACCGCCCTTCAGCTTTTCAATCGCCAGGAACAGCAGATGCCCCCCGTCAAGAACGGGCAACGGAAACAGGTTGATTATCCCTAAGTTCACGCTGATAAGCGCAAGGAACATCAGGTAATAAATAACCCCGAACTCCGCTGACATCCCAGCCCCCTGGGCGATAGAAATCGGCCCACTGAGGTTGTTCAGTTTTACATCACCGGTAATCAATTTTCCCAGCATACTGACCGTCAGCTTCATCAACTGCCACGTTTTATCCGAGGCTTCGAGGATGGCGCTGAATGGCCCATACTGGCGTACAGTCTTATACTCATCAGGCAGAGGAATAACTTTAGGCACCACGCCCGCAAAACCCTCTGCCTTCCCGTTAACCTGTTTTGAATCTGGGGTTAACGTTAAAGACAAGGAACTTCCTTGTCTTTCAATATCTAGCGCTAACGGCTTATCCGGATTATCGCGCACCAGCGTCACGAACGTCATCCATTGCGTCAGCGGCTGACCATTGACTTTAACGATCCTGTCGCCAGCTTGCAAACCCGCCTTACTTGCAGCGGAGTTTACCTGCACTTCTGACAGCACCGATTCAATCTGCGGACCGCGTGGGCGAATCCCTAAACTGGAAACAGGATCCTCTTTGTCTGGCTCAAATGCCCAATGGCGTAAATCCAGCGTTTTGTCCTGCCGCTGGTTGCCGCCAAACTGCGCCACGCTGAGAGTCGTATGTTCATCGCCAATTTTGGATACCAGTTGTAATCGCACGGCATCCCAATCAGGGGTTTCGATACCATCAACCGCTTTTAGTTCCGTACCCGGCTGAATTTGCGCCTGTGCGGCAATCGAGTTGGGTGTTATTTCACCAACAACCGGACGAACGCCAGGGACACCGATGATAAACACCAGCCAATACGCGAAAATAGCAAAAAGGAAGTTGGCAATCGGACCTGCGGCGATGATGGCTGCGCGTTGTCCAACCGTTTTATTGTTGAAAGCGTAATGGCGCAGCTCCGGTGCGACCGGTTCAGCGCGCTCATCCAGCATCTTGACGTAACCGCCGAGGGGAATCAGGGCGATGACGTATTCCGTACCTGATTTATCGGTACGCCGCCAAAGCGCTTTTCCAAAGCCAATGGAAAAGCGTTCGACGCGGACTCCGCAGCGCCGTGCAACCCAGAAATGACCAAATTCATGCACGGTGATAAGCACACCAAGTGCAACGATGAATGCAGCCAGATTCCAGAGAATACTCAGCATAAGACCATCCGTTAGAGTGTCCTGAATACCAGTAACAACAGGCAGGCAAAGACCGGTACCGCAGCCGTCAGGCTATCAATACGATCCAAAATACCGCCGTGTCCTGGTATTAAGTGACCACTGTCCTTAATACCTGCTTCACGCTTAAACATACTCTCGGTCAGGTCCCCCAGCACGGAGGCCAGGGCTGCAACGATGGAGCAAATAAGCAAGGTGACAGGCGCAACCTCAAGATTCGCCCACATGCCATAACCCCATGAGATCACGGCCGCAGTGGCGAGTCCGCCAATAAAACCCTGCCAGGTTTTACCAGGAGAAACCTTCGGCGCCAGCTTATGTTTGCCAAATAGCTTACCAAACATATAGGCACCCGAGTCCGCTCCCCAGACGAGGATCATGACATACAGCAGCCATAACGCGCCACTATAATGATTCTCATCATAGTGCCATACACGTAGCGCCAGCATTCCCCAAAAGAAAGGGACTATGGTTAACACGCCGAAAATTATGCGTAATGTTTTGGAATTACGCCAGACCGACGCAGAGCCGGGATAAAACAGCACCAGTAACAGCGCCACGACCCACCAGCCCAGCGACGCCCACAGCGATACTTCAACCAGCGGCTGATGAATATTGCGATGGTATTCCGGCAACAAAAATAGCATCAGTGCCAGCAATAGCCCGCACAAAACAGCCAGCCAGACTCGCTGCGTACGCGTGGTAAAACCGCTTAACTGTCCCCATTCCCAGGCGGCCAGCATACAGACGGCCAGCGTAACAATGGCGAACCCCACCGGCGGCAGCAAAAACAGCGCCGCGATGACAACGGGTATTAAAACAAAAGCAGAAATCAGGCGATACTTCAGCAAAAGCGACCCCCATCAGGCTTTTTCATCACCGGGCTCGGTGCCGCCGAAACGACGCTCACGATTAGCAAAGGCATGCAGCGCACCTTCAAAGTCTTGTTCATCGAAATCGGGCCAGAGAACATCCGTAAAGTAAAGTTCGGCATAGGCAATTTGCCACAACAGAAAATTACTAATTCGATGCTCTCCCCCAGTCCTTATCACTAAATCCACAGGAGCCAGTTCATGCATACAAATTTGCTGCCCCAGCATCTCTTCATCGATTTGCTCTGGACGCAGCAGACCATCCTGCACCTGTTGTGCCAGTTGTCTGACTCCCTGGACTATATCCCACCGTCCACCGTAATTCGCTGCAATATTTAGCGTCAACCCGGTATTCTGGGCGGTAATCGCTTCTGATTTGCGAATCCGTTCTTGCAAACGTGAGTTAAATCGACTGATATCCCCGATAATACGCAGACGTACGTTATGGCGGTGCAGGTTTTTCACTTCGCTATCAAGCGCCCACACAAACAGCTCCATTAACGCGCTCACTTCCTGCGCAGGTCGGTTCCAGTTCTCACTGCTAAAGGCATACAGCGTTAACGCATCAATACCGTTATTGGCAGCAAAAGAGACAGCCCGGCGGACGGACTTTGCTCCGGCCTTATGTCCAAAGGCGCGAATCTTCCCTTGCTTTTTCGCCCAGCGGCCATTGCCATCCATGATAATTGCTACATGGCGACAACCATGTGCTGGCAAATTTTCGCTTAATGGTTTAGTTGCAGACAACATAACGCGTTTTTAGTCCCTGAAAGGATTATACGGTACTCAGGAATACTGAAGCCTTTTGCGCTTCATCCTTCAGGCTGCTCCTTCGTCGGCTGTGATCTTCGCCCAAGTCACATACTCTTTGTATGCTCCAGGGGACTCATCCACTTGCCACCTTGATGCAACCTGAATGATTTTGTGCATCCACAAAAAAGCCGTGTCAAACCACGGCTTACCCGACCGAAAAAAAACAAATACCCGCGATCGAGTGGCGCAGACTATATCACTGAAGCCCAACGCTAACAAATAGCGCGATTCTCCGAGGAGGGATTATCATCAGCTTGAGCGTCGCATCACTTCTTTTCTGGCGACTTCCCGCGCGATAGCATCAACCTTCAGCACGTCATCAACGCTCTGTGGCTCCTGCAAATCCATCTTATCCAGCACGGATAAATTCAGGTCAGCAATATCGGTAAATCGGATCTGCTGCGCCAGAAATGCGGCAACGGTAATTTCATTCGCTGCGTTCAAAGCGGTCGTCGCCGCCTGCCCTTGCTCAAACGCGTCCATCGCCAGTTTCAGGCATGGATAACGCTGGTAATCAGGTGCGGAAAACGTCAACGCGCTGAGCTTGCAAAAGTCGACAGGCTTGACGCCGGACGTCACTCGTTCTGGCCATGCCATCGTATGAGCAATAGGTGTACGCATATCAGGTTCCCCCAACTGCGCCAGAACGCTACCATCCTGATAACGCACCATCGAATGAATAACCGACTGCGGGTGAATCAGCACTTCCATCTGGCTTGCATTGGCATTAAATAACCAACGCGCTTCAATGTATTCCAGACCTTTATTCATCATGGTGGCTGAATCGACAGAGATTTTTCGTCCCATCGACCAATTCGGATGACGACATGCCTGATCGGGGGTCATAGAAACCAGATCGCGCAATGGCGTTTCACGGAAAGGGCCACCAGACCCGGTAAGCAAAACTGAAATGACGCCATTTTGCTCAAGGTCAGCGTATCCCAGATTGTGTTGGATAGGTTGCGGTAAACTCTGAAAAATCGCGTTATGTTCGCTATCTACCGGCAAAAGCTGTGCTTTGTGGCGTTGCACGTCGTCCATAAACAGACGCCCGCAGGTCACCAGAGACTCTTTATTCGCCAGCAAAATGCTTTTGCCCGCGCGGATTGCCGCCAGCGTCGGTAGCAAGCCCGCCGCGCCGACAATCGCCGCCATAACCTGATCAACATCATCCAGCGCAGCCATATCACAGGCAGCCTGCTGCCCGCTCATAACCTCAGTACGACTGCCCTGCTCCAGCAGAGCTGCTTTTACCAACGCAGCGCTTTTTTCATCGTCCATTACCGCATAGCGAGGAGAAAATTCCAGACATTGCTCAACCATACGGACGACATTTTTACCCGCCACCAACGCAGCAACACGAAATTTTTCCGGGTTATGGCGTACTACATCCAGCGTACTGCAACCAATGGAACCGGTTGATCCCAGGATGGTTAATTGCTTCATCAGACATCCAGAAGAATTTTACTCGTCATACTTCAAGTTGCATGTACGTTGGCTCTCCTCGTTCACCCCTGTCACGCACAGGTGTACGCTCCCGGGGATGCCCTGCGTCGCCGCCTTCCTGCAACTCGAATATTTAGAGTATATAGACAGAAAAAAGCAAAACGCCGCCATCCAGCCTTCTCAGGCCTTCTAAGCGGCGTTTTTAGCGTACAGGCGAATCAGAACTGCATCAGTTCCGTTTCTTTCTCTGCCAGCGCCGCATCAACTTTCTTGATAGCTGCGTCAGTCAGTTTCTGTACGTCGTCCTGAGAACGGCGATCGTCATCTTCGCTGATCTCTTTTTCTTTCAACAACGCTTTCACTTTGTCGTTGGCATCACGGCGTACGTTACGTACGGCAACGCGCGCGCCTTCAGCTTCGCCACGCACGATCTTAGTCAGATCTTTACGACGTTCTTCAGTCAGCGGCGGCAGCGGAACGCGGATGTCGGAACCCGCAGAACTTGGATTCAGACCGAGGTCGGAAGCCATAATTGCTTTCTCAACGGCTGGCCCCATAGAACGGTCAAACACGTTGATTTTCAGGGTACGGGAATCTTCAACCGTTACGCTTGCCAGCTGGCGCAGCGGGGTCGGTGTGCCGTAATATTCCACGACAATACCATCCAGCAGGCTAGGAGAAGCACGGCCCGTGCGAATTTTGCTGATTTGGTTTTTGAACGCTTCGACGCATTTGTCCATGCGTACTTCAGCATCTTTTCTGATATCGTTGATCACGTTACGAATCCTTGAAAGCTTGTTTCAGTCAGACCATACCCACCACGCAAGATGTGACAAGTATAGTCTTGATTAATTTTGAGGGACGTATCCCGCGACATTAAAGCGGAATATTACCTGCATTTAGCCGCAACGGGAATTATTCCGTGATTAACGTGCCTTCTTTTTCACCCATAACAACACGGCGCAGCGCACCCGGTTTGTTCATGTTAAAGACACGAATCGGTAATTTGTGGTCACGAGCCAGCGTAAACGCCGCAAGATCCATCACTTTCAGCTCTTTATCCAGTACTTCAGCATAGGTCAACTGTTCGTACATAGTCGCCGTTGGATCTTTAGCCGGGTCAGCCGTAAATACGCCATCGACTTTGGTGGCTTTCAGTACCACATCCGCTTCAATTTCAATACCACGCAGGCAAGCCGCAGAGTCGGTAGTGAAGAACGGATTGCCAGTACCCGCAGACAAAATAACAACGCGGTTGTTACGCAGCAGGCTGATTGCTTCCGCCCAGCTGTAGTTATCACACACGCCATTCAGAGGAATAGCGGACATCAAGCGAGCGTTCACATAGGCGCGGTGAAGCGCATCGCGCATCGCCAGACCGTTCATGACGGTGGCTAACATGCCCATGTGGTCGCCCACAACGCGGTTCATCCCTGCTTTCGCCAGACCAGCGCCACGGAACAGGTTACCACCACCAATCACTACGCCAACCTGGATACCCAGCTCAACCAGCTCTTTGATTTCCTGAGCCATACGGTCAAGGATGCTTGCATCAATACCGAAGCCTTCTGAACCTTGCAGAGCTTCGCCACTTAACTTAAGCAGAATACGTTTGTAGACGGGTTTTGCATTGGTAGCCATGTTTCTTTCCTGAGACTGTCAACGAATGAGATGAATTAATACCGGCGACATTGTATGTCGCTTTTCAGCATGACCAATATAGCGGTTCGCTGAATTTACAAGCCAGACACAAAAAGAAGCCGCCCTCAGGCGGCTCCTTTAAAAATTAAGACTGCTTGGACATCGCAGCAACTTCTGCTGCAAAGTCAGTCTCAACTTTCTCGATACCTTCACCCACTTCAAAGCGGATGAAGCCTGTTACATCAGCGTTGTGCTCTTTCAGCAGCTGACCAACAGATTTGCTCGGATCCATAACGAAAGGCTGACCAGTCAGAGAAACTTCACCGGTGAATTTCTTCATGCGGCCTTCAACCATTTTCTCTGCGATTTCTTTCGGCTTACCAGACTGCATCGCGATGTCCAGCTGAACCTGGTATTCTTTCTCTACCACTTCAGCAGAAACGTCTTCCGGCTTAACGAATTCTGGTTTGCTTGCAGCAACGTGCATTGCCAGCTGTTTAACCAGCTCTTCGTCAGCGCCAGTTGCAGCAACCAGAACACCGATACGAGCACCGTGCTGGTAGTTACCCAGAACTTCGCCTTCCAGGGAAGCAACACGACGGATGTTGATGTTCTCACCGATTTTAGCAACCAGAGCAACACGTTCTTCTTCGAACTGCGCTTTCAGAACTTCAACGTCAGTGATTTTGCCAGCAACGGCAGCGTCCAGTACTTTGTCAGCAAATGCCTGGAAACCAGCATCTTTAGCAACGAAGTCAGTCTGGCAGTTAACTTCCAGAATGAAAGCGATGTTGCCGTCGATTTTGGTTTTGATTACGCCGTCAGCAGCAACGTTGCCTGCTTTTTTCGCCGCTTTGATTGCGCCGGACTTACGCATGTTTTCGATTGCCAGCTCGATGTCGCCATTAGCTTCAGTCAGTGCTTTTTTGCAATCCATCATGCCTGCGCCAGTACGCTCACGCAGCTCTTTTACCAGGGATGCGGTAATTTCAGCCATTCTAAAATCCTCGGAAGATTTGATCTGCCCGGCATGAAACCGCACAGATTTAAAAGTGAAAAAGGGGCCTAAAGGGCCCCTAACCAAACGTGATACTACCTGGTTTATAAGGGGGCTCGAACGAGCGTGCCTTATTATTCAGCTTCTACGAAGCTTTCTTCCGCCTGGGAAGCCAGATCCTGAGAACGGCCTTCACGAACGGTAGTAGCTACAGCGCCCAGGTACAGGGTCACAGCACGGATTGCGTCGTCGTTACCCGGGATAACGAAGTCAACACCGTCCGGATCAGAGTTGGTATCAACAATAGCAAATACTGGGATACCCAGGTTGTTTGCTTCTTTGATAGCAATGTGCTCGTGGTCAGCATCGATTACGAACAGAGCGTCCGGCAGACCGCCCATGTCTTTGATACCGCCCAGGCTGTTTTCCAGTTTCTCAAGCTCACGAGTACGCATCAGCGCTTCTTTCTTGGTCAGCTTTTCGAAAGTACCGTCCTGAGACTGAGTTTCCAGATCTTTCAGACGTTTGATGGACTGACGAACGGTTTTCCAGTTAGTCAGCATGCCGCCCAACCAGCGATGGTTCACGAAGAACTGGTCGCAGTTGTTAGCAGCTTCTTTCACCGCTTCGCTTGCAGCGCGTTTAGTACCAACGAAAAGGATTTTACCTTTACGAGCAGAGATCTTGTTCAGTTCAGCCAGAGCTTCGTTGAACATCGGTACAGTTTTCTCAAGGTTGATGATGTGAACTTTGTTACGCGCACCGAAGATGAACGGCTTCATTTTCGGGTTCCAGTAACGGGTCTGGTGACCGAAGTGAACACCAGCCTTGAGCATGTCGCGCATGGAAACAGTTGCCATGATTAAAACCTCTATATATAAAAGTTGGGGTTAAGCCTCCACGCATCCCATATTACCGACCCCAAAGGGCACCCCGGAATATGTGCCGATACGTGTGTGTTGTTACACAAAGTGAGATTTGTCGCTCCCGTCCATCGTGTGTAGTCTTCAAATGGATCGGAAGTCCGGCGCGCTTTATACCACAAATACGCTACCGACACCAATAATTGTTGGCGGTGCGTGCTGAATGAACGATGAATTTCGTGTTACAGGGAGGCAGCCAATTTTTTGCATCTCCGGGCGCTTACATGCAGTGAGCGACTGGAGTGAAAAATTTCAGCCAACACACCTGTGGCACGAAAGGCGAAGTTCAGAATGATTCTCAATTTGGCAGCATGTATGCCGGACTGATACCATTGGCACCACTTAAACAATTATTGCCGATATCATCGGCACTGATGGACAGAATTCATGGCTATCTCAATCAAGACCCCTGAAGAAATCGAAAAAATGCGCGTCGCTGGCCGTCTGGCCGCCGATGTACTGGAAATGATCGAACCGTTTGTTAAGCCAGGCGTCAGCACCGGCGAACTGGATCGCATCTGTAATGACTACATCGTGAATGAGCAGCAGGCCATTTCCGCCTGCCTGGGCTATCACGGTTATCCGAAGTCCGTGTGCATCTCTATTAATGAAGTGGTGTGCCATGGGATCCCGGACGACGCCAAGCTCCTGAAAGACGGCGATATCGTCAACATCGACGTAACCGTGATTAAAGACGAGTTCCACGGTGATACCTCGAAAATGTTCATCGTCGGCAAACCAACCATTCTGGGCGAGCGTTTGTGCCGCGTCACGCAGGAAAGCCTGTATCTGGCGCTGCGGATGGTAAAACCGGGTATTCGCCTGCGCACGCTGGGCGCTGCGATTCAGAAATACGCGGAAGGCGAAGGCTTCTCTGTGGTTCGTGAATATTGCGGTCACGGCATCGGTCGCGGCTTCCATGAAGAGCCGCAGGTTCTGCACTACGATGCAGACGACGGCGGTGTGGTACTGCAGCCGGGCATGACCTTCACCGTAGAACCCATGCTGAATGCCGGTGATTACCGCATCCGCACCATGAAAGACGGGTGGACGGTGAAAACCAAAGATCGGAGCTTGTCTGCTCAGTACGAGCATACTATTGTGGTGACGGAAAAAGGCTGTGAAATTCTGACATTACGCAAGGATGACACCATCCCGGCGATTATCACACACGACGAATAATGTTTTGCCTGATGGCGATGCACCCGCATCTTATCAGGCCTACAAATTGTACTACTTCGTAGGCCGGGTAAGGCGTTCACGCCGTCATCCGGCTTTTTTAATGGGTGGCGCATAATGAATACTCTTCCTGAACAACACGCAAATACTGCCCTCCCCACCCTGCCAGGCCAACCGCAGAACCCCGGAACCTGGCCGCAGCACGATCTCAACTGCCCCGGCATTAAAGCGCATATCGACACTTTCCAGCACTGGTTAGGTGACGCGTTTGACAGCGGGATTTCCGCAGAGCAGCTGATTGAGGCCCGCACCGAGTTTATTGACCAGTTACTGCAACGTCTGTGGATTGAAGCCGGTTTCGGTCAAATTGCCGACCTGGCGCTGGTTGCCGTTGGCGGTTACGGGCGCGGCGAACTGCATCCGCTTTCCGATATTGACCTGCTGATCCTGAGTCGTAAAAAGCTACCAGACGCGCAGGCCGAAAAAGTTGGCGAACTGTTAACGCTGCTATGGGACGTGAGGCTCGAGGTTGGGCACAGCGTGCGCACGCTGGAAGAGTGTCTGCTGGAAGGATTGTCAGATTTAACCGTCGCCACCAACCTGATTGAAACACGCCTGCTGATTGGTGATGTGGCGCTGTTTCTTGAGCTACAAAAGCATATTTTTAGCGAAGGTTTCTGGCCATCCGATAAGTTTTACGCAGCCAAAGTTGAAGAGCAGAATCAGCGCCACCAGCGCTATCACGGCACCAGCTACAACCTGGAGCCGGATATCAAAAGTAACCCCGGCGGCCTGCGCGATATTCATACCCTGCAATGGGTGGCCCGCCGCCATTTTGGCGCCACCTCACTGGATGAAATGGTCGGTTTCGGCTTTTTGACGCAGGCAGAACGTGCCGAGCTGAATGAATGTTTGCATATCCTGTGGCGCATTCGCTTTGCCCTGCATCTGGTCGTTAGTCGTTACGACAACCGTCTGCTGTTTGATCGTCAGCTCAGCGTGGCGCAACGCCTGAACTACGGCGGTGAAGGCAACGAGCCTATCGAGCGGATGATGAAAGACTATTTCCGCGTCACACGACGGGTCAGCGAACTGAACCACATGCTGTTGCAACTGTTCGACGAGGCGATCCTCGCCCTGCCCGCCGATGAAAAACCACGTCCGATTGATGACGACTTTCAACTGCGCGGCACGTTGATTGATCTGCGCGACGACGACCTGTTTATTCGCAAACCCGAGGCGATATTGCGGATGTTTTACATCATGGTGCGTAATAGCGCGATCAGTGGAATTTACTCCACTACGCTGCGCCATTTGCGTCATGCCCGCCGTCATTTAACGCAGCCACTGTGCTACATCCCGGAAGCGCGTTCGCTGTTTCTCAGTATGTTGCGCCATCCGGGCGCGGTGAGTCGCGGCCTGCTGCCTATGCATCGCCACAGCGTGTTGTGGGCCTATATGCCGCAATGGTCGCATATTGTCGGCCAAATGCAGTTTGACCTGTTTCATGCCTATACGGTGGATGAACACACCATTCGCGTAATGCTCAAGCTGGAAAGTTTTGCTAACGAAGAGACCCGTCAGCGCCATCCGCTGTGTGTGGATCTGTGGCCGCGTCTACGACAGCCGGAGCTGATTTTGATTGCCGCGCTGTTCCACGATATCGCCAAAGGTCGCGGCGGCGATCACTCGGTTCTCGGCGCCCAGGATGTGCTCAAATTCGCCGAACTGCACGGTCTGAACTCCCGCGAAACGCAACTGATCGTGTGGCTGGTGCGCCAGCATTTGCTGATGTCGGTTACCGCTCAGCGCCGCGATATTCAGGATCCCGAAGTCATTAAGCAATTCGCCGAAGAGGTGCAAACGGAACATCGTCTGCGCTTTTTGGTGTGCCTGACCGTCGCAGATATTTGCGCCACCAACGAAACGCTGTGGAATAGCTGGAAGCAAAGCTTGCTGCGCGAGCTGTACTTCGCGACGGAGAAACAGTTACGGCGCGGGATGCAAAACACGCCGGATATGCGTGAGCGCGTACGCCATCATCAGCTTCAGGCGCTGGCGCTACTGCGCATGGACAACATTGATGAAGAAGCGCTACACCATATCTGGTCGCGCTGTCGCGCCAACTATTTCGTACGTCACAGCCCAAATCAGCTGGCCTGGCATGCACGTCATCTGCTGCAACACGATCTCAGCAAGCCGCTGATCCTGCTCAGCCCGCAGGCCACGCGAGGCGGGACGGAAATTTTCATCTGGAGCCCTGACCGCCCTTACCTGTTTGCTGCCGTCTGCGCCGAACTGGACAGGCGCAACCTTAGCGTCCACGATGCGCAGATTTTCACCACCCGCGATGGGATGGCGATGGATACGTTCATTGTGCTGGAACCAGACGGTAGCCCGCTGTCGTCAGACCGACACGAAGCGATCCGTTTTGGGCTTGAACAGGCGATCACCCAGCGTAGCTGGCAGCCGCCGCAACCGCGTCGCCAGCCGGCAAAATTACGTCACTTTACCGTCGATACCGAGGTCACTTTTCTGCCGACCCATACCGACCGAAAATCATTTCTTGAGCTTATCGCTCTCGACCAGCCAGGACTGCTGGCGCGGGTCGGGCAGATTTTTGCCGATCTGGGAATTTCGCTGCATGGCGCCCGAATTACAACTATTGGCGAGCGAGTAGAAGATTTATTCATAATCGCCACCGCCGACCGGCGCGCCCTTAATAATGAGCTGCAGCAGGAAGTGCATCAACGGTTGACAGAGGCCCTCAATCCAAACGATAAAGGGTAATGTTTTTATTTATTATGGAAAGAGTTTAACAATGCAGCAGTTACAGAACGTTATTGAGTCCGCTTTCGAGCGCCGTGCCGACATTACTCCGGCAAATGTAGATACCGTAACCCGCGAAGCGGTGAATCAGGTTATTTCTTTACTGGATTCCGGTGCACTGCGCGTCGCAGAAAAGATTGAGGGTCAGTGGGTCACGCATCAGTGGCTGAAAAAGGCGGTCCTGCTCTCTTTCCGTATTAACGATAATCAGGTTATCGAAGGTGCGGAAAGCCGTTACTTCGATAAAGTGCCGATGAAATTCGCCAACTACGACGAAGCGCGCTTCCAGAAAGAAGGTTTCCGCGTGGTTCCGCCTGCGGCAGTGCGTCAGGGCGCGTTTATCGCCCGTAACACCGTGCTGATGCCGTCTTACGTGAACATCGGCGCTTATGTTGATGAAGGTACGATGGTTGATACCTGGGCGACCGTGGGTTCCTGTGCGCAAATCGGTAAGAACGTACACCTGTCCGGTGGCGTTGGTATTGGTGGCGTACTGGAACCGTTGCAGGCTAACCCGACCATCATCGAAGACAACTGCTTCATCGGCGCGCGCTCTGAAGTGGTTGAAGGCGTGATCGTCGAAGAAGGCTCTGTCATTTCCATGGGTGTGTATATCGGCCAGAGCACCCGTATTTACGATCGCGAAACCGGCGAAGTGCATTACGGCCGCGTTCCGGCGGGCTCCGTGGTCGTCTCCGGCAACCTGCCGTCGAAAGATGGCAAATACAGCCTGTACTGCGCGGTGATTGTGAAGAAAGTCGATGCCAAAACGCGTGGCAAAGTGGGAATCAACGAACTGTTACGCACCATCGACTAACAGCGATTTGAAAAAGCGGGCTTAGCCCGCTTTTTTTACATCTGCGAGTGGCATAAACAAGGCTTTTCGTTAATTATTCAATGGTTATAGTGAGCTTAAGGGTACCGCTATGTATGACAATCTGAAAAGTCTGGGCATTACTAATCCTGAAGAGATCGATCGTTACAGCCTGCGGCAAGAAGCCAACAACGATATCCTGAAAATCTATTTCCAGAAGGATAAAGGCGAGTTTTTTGCCAAGAGCGTGAAGTTCAAATATCCCCGTCAGCGTAAAACGGTTGTCGCCGATGGCGTCGGTCAGGGTTACAAAGAAGTGCAGGAGATCAGTCCCAACCTGCGCTACGTGATCGACGAACTGGATCAGATCTGCCAGCGAGATCGCAGCGAAGTCGATCTTAAACGCAAGATCCTCGATGATTTACGTCATCTGGAAAGCGTCGTGACCAACAAGATCAGCGAGATTGAAGCCGATCTGGAAAAACTAACGCGCAAATAAGTAGATTGTTGCCTGATAGCGCTACGCTTATCAGGCAATTAATCAATGCTGCTCATCCAGCTGCAACGCCACATACAGCAGCAGTCGATCGTCAAAATTCCCCAGATCCAGCCCGGTCAGCTCTGAAATACGGTTCAGGCGATACTCCAGCGTATTGCGGTGAATAAACAATGCTTTTGAGGTCGCCAGCGGCTGAACGTTATGTCGAAACCATGCCGATAATGTTCGACGCAGCAAACCGTTGTTATCCATCGCTTTCAGCCTTACCAGCGGGCGCGCCAGCTCATTGGCCTGCCAGCCGCCGCGCAGGCTGTCCAGCAGCACCGGCAGCATCAAGTCCTGATAGAAATAGCTCCGGCTTTCCGGCATCCGCTGCTTGCCGACCATCATGGTGGTGCGCGCCGTACGATACGAACGGGCAATGCTGCCGGGCCCGGTAAAATAGTTGCCCAGCGACACGCGAAAACGCAGTTGTCCATTCTCTTTCATGCGGGCAATCAGTTGCTCAACGCGCTTGCGATGATCTTCAGCGTCCCAGCGGCCAAACTGATTGAGCGCTGGTTTCAGCACCACCATCTCGGTCAGAGAAACAATCGCAATCAGATTATTACGTTCGGGCGTAGTCAACGCGTTCTGCAATTGCTGTAGCTCCGCCATCGCACTATCAACGCCAAGCTGACCGCTGTCGACCTCCACTACCGCCACCACGCGCGGCTGGTTCAAATCAATGCCCAATCGCTGTGCCCATTCCATCAGCGCCGGGGTATTCTCTTCAGCCTGAATCAGGTTCATCACCAGCTCTTCACGCAGACGGCTATCCTGCGCTAACAGATGCATCAGACGCGACTGTTCCAGCATCATTTCGGCGGTCATGCACACCAGTTCGCCATACTTGCGCAGATGTTCCGGCTCGCCAGTAAGACCGATAACGCCAACGATTTCGCCTTCCAGACGCAGCGGCAGGTTTATCCCCTGACGCACACCGTGTAAATGCCGGGCTACCGCATCGTCAATATCGACCACCCGACCTTGTGAAAGCACCAGCAGCGCGCCTTCGTGCAATTCACCAATTCGTTCGCGATCGCCGCTGCCAATGATCCGCCCGCGGGCATCCATTACGTTGATATTGGTATCAATGATGCGCATGGTTCGCGCTACAATATCCTGCGCCATTTTGGTATCAAGATGCCAGCCAGCCATAAACCCCTCCTGTGAGCAGAGCTCAAGCATAGGGAAGATAATAAGCGGCGGCATTGTGCAACTGCACAAAGCGAGAGGGAGAAGTATGGAGTTGTGGGAAGTATCACAAAAAGAAACCCCTTCCTGTGCAGGAAGGGGTTGAGGGAGATTACTGCATCAACAGATAGATGGAGCTGTCACCACGCTGAATGTTCAGCGCCAGTACAGCCGGTTTGCTGTCGAGGATTTTGCGCAGTTCGGCGATATTTTTCACCGGCTGCTGGTTCGCACCGATAATCACATCCCCTTTCTTCAGGCCAATCCGTGCAGCCGGAGAATTCGCTTTCACCTCGCTGACCACGACCCCTTTGTCCTGGCCTTTGTTGCTCATATCAGCCCCTTCAATGCCTTTGAAGATAGAGCTGGAATCAACCTGAGTCTGGCTGCTCTGCTGCAGTTCCAGATTCACAGTGACCGGCTTACCGTCACGCAACAGGCCAAGGTTAATTTTGCTGCCTACCGGCATCGTACCCACCTGCGCACGCAGGGCGGCGAAGCTGCTGATCGGTTTACCGTTCAGGGAGGTAATCACATCCCCGGCTTTAATACCTGCTTTCGCTGCGGAAGAGTTCGGCATCACCTGGCTGACAAATGCGCCACGCTGAGCATCAACTTTCATCGCTTTCGCCAGCTCAGAGCTCAGCTCGGTACCCATAATACCCAGCTCACCGCGTTTAACCTGACCAAACTCAACCATCTGCGACGTCAGGTTTTTCACCATGTTGCTCGGGATTGCAAAGCCGATACCGATGTTGCCGCCGTCCGGCGCAAGGATCGCGGTGTTAATACCGATCAGCTCACCGTTCAGGTTGACCAGTGCGCCACCGGAGTTACCCCGGTTGATCGCGGCATCCGTCTGAATAAAGTTTTCGTAGTTTTCCGCGTTCAGGCCGCTACGGCCCAGCGCAGAAACAATACCGGAGGTCACGGTCTCACCGAGGCCAAACGGGTTACCAATTGCTACGGTGTAATCACCCACACGCAGCGCGTCGGAATCAGCCAGCTTAATCGCCGTCAGGTTTTTCGGATCCTGAATTTGGATCAGCGCGATATCGGAGCGCGGATCTTTACCCACGATCTTCGCATCAAATTTACGGCCATCGCTCAACTGAACCTTAATCACCGTGGCGTTATCCACCACGTGGTTGTTGGTCACGACATACCCTTTCGCGGCATCAATAATTACGCCGGAACCCAGCGCCATAAATTTCTGCTGCTGGCCGCCGCCGTTGTCAGCGCCCGGCGCGCCGCCCTGGCAGAACGGTGAACTCTGGAACGGTGAACCGTCCTGGCAGAATGGTGAATTATCACCGAAGAACTGCTGGAAATTACGCGGCATACGCGGCGTATTTACCGTCGTGCTCCCCTCGACGTTAATGCTTACCACCGATGGCATCACTTTTTCGAGCATCGGGGCCAGGCTTGGCATCTGTTGGGCGGTCATTGCTGAAGACGACGTCTCAGCCGCTGTGGCAGACAGGGGGGACAACGCCAAACCTAAACTCAGAGCCAGTGCACTCATTGCTAATGTGGTTTTTTTCATGTGTTTCGTTCTCGATTAACAGGTAACGCAAAATTGCTGTATACGTCAGAGTCGTTTTATAGCGCTAAGTTCCAGAATTGAGTTTAAGGAAAAAGTAAAATTTTATTGGCCGTCTTTACAAATGAGTATTTATTGCTCTACGGCCATCAAGCGACGATATTCATCCCAGGCATACAGATCGGTCATCCCGCTGATATAATCCTGAATCAGCCGGCAGCGATAATAATATTCCATTACCGAAAACTCAGCGCAACCCGTTGATATTTTACTAACCGCCTCGACATAAGCAAGACGATGGCGAGTAGACAACTTCTGAAATAATCGTGATTCGATAGGAAAACGTTTAACTCTTTCATTGTCGACCAGCTCAGTAAAATCTGACTGGGACATTTTTAATAAAGGCTGATAGATCTCCAGCAACCCGCTGATCACCCGATACCCCTGCAATTCCAACTGCTCAACGTCCGGATGACTAAATACGTGTTTTACCGCCACATTTTTATAGACCCCTAGCAACTGACTAAAGCTACTGGCATCTTCTAACAGCGCGTGATTAAAGCTGCCGTCAAAAACCTGCGGTAAATTATCAATAAACCGCTGGGCTGCATACGGGACCAGTTTATTCAGCGTATTGACGCGTAAATACATAAAGAACTGATCTTCCGTGCTCCGGCTTAATGTATTTGAACGTGATTTCTCCCAGGCATTCTCAACAACCTGACTAAACAGGGAACCTTTTTCGTGATGCCCCCACGCCTCATGCAGATGGTGATAAAGTTGTTCGACGCTAAAGATTCTTTTCTCAACGGCATCTTCCAGGTCGGCCACGCAATAAGAGATATCATCGGCAGCTTCCATTATCCAGGTTAATGGAAAGCGACTGTAGGGCGCTAATGATAATTCTTTACGTAACCGTTCAATATACGGTTCTTCAGAAAGGTAATAGCCCGGTTTCTTCATTAAATAGTCATGCGTCGTAGGCGTACTTCCGCGCCACCACGCCGGACGGGTATATTTTAAAATACCGCCAACTTGGGCCCAGGTAAGATTCATACGCATCAAAGTATGCACCAGACGAATCCCCTGGGCATTACCTTCAAAATGGCACAGGTCCTGGCGCACCTTACGGCGAATATCATTCAGCGACTCTTCGCCTTCGCGCAAACGTAACGCCGCCACCAGGCAGCGGTCATCGCTGAGGGGCTGACTTTCCGCGTCGGCGGGATACAGCCGCTGGCGGAACCAGTCATTAATCGCCGCTTCACCAAAATGACCAAACGGCGGATTGCCAATGTCATGCATCAGGCACGACATTTCGACAATACTCTCAAACGGTCCCGTCAGTTCATCCAGACCATACTGCTCCAGCAGTTTTAGTTCTTTCAGTCGGCTGAGGATCTCTTTAGCGATATAGCGCCCAACTTGCTGAACTTCCATCGAGTGCGTCAGGCGCGTGCGCACCGCCGCGTTACGCTCCAGCGGAAAAACCTGGGTTTTTTGTTGCAGTCGGCGAATAGCCGGAGAATTGATAATACGTCCACGATCGCTTTCGAAAATACGCAGGATCTCATGCTCCGTCTTCACGCCCTGCGGCGAACGGTAACGACGATGCCAGTTTATTTTTTTTCGGAAATCGATCTGTACCATATCCTCTCCCGCCTGAGAAATGCGCTACCCCTTAAGCGCATGATAGACTATGCCCTCAAATCTGGCTTATCGCGAGTAAATCTATGAAAATCGGCATCATTGGTGCAATGGAAGAAGAAGTTACGCTGCTGCGTGACAAAATCGAAAACCGTCAGACCCTCTCTCTCGGCGGTTGTGAAATTTACACCGGCCAACTGAACGGTACAGAGGTTGCGCTACTGAAATCAGGTATCGGTAAAGTGGCGGCGGCGCTGGGCGCTACGCTGCTGCTTGAACGCTGCAAGCCGGATGCCATCATTAACACCGGTTCCGCGGGCGGCCTGGCCTCTACGCTGAAAGTCGGCGATATTGTGGTTTCTGACGAAGCGCGCTATCACGATGCCGACGTTACCGCCTTTGGCTATGAATTTGGTCAGTTACCGGGCTGCCCGGCTGGTTTTAAAGCCGATCCTGCGCTGATTGCTGCAGCAGAATCCTGCATTGCGCAACTCAATCTGAACGCCGTTCGCGGACTTATCGTCAGCGGCGATGCCTTCATTAATGGCTCCGTAGGTCTGGCTAAAATTAAGCATAACTTCCCGCAGGCCATTGCCGTTGAGATGGAAGCGACCGCGATTGCGCACGTTTGCCATAACTTCAATGTGCCGTTTGTCGTGGTTCGCGCCATCTCTGACGTCGCCGATCAGCAGTCCCATCTCAGCTTTGACGAGTTCCTGGTTGTTGCCGCGAAACAGTCAAGTCTGATGGTTGAAACGCTGGTACAGAAACTGGCGCATGGCTAAATTACTCTCCAGGGCGCTGGTCGCCCTGCTATTCACTCTTCCGGCGTTCCTGTACGCCGCACCGCGTGTTGTGACGCTTTCTCCTGCCAATACCGAACTCGCCTTTGCCGCCGGCATTACACCCGTAGGCGTCAGCAGCTACTCAAACTACCCGCCAGCGGCCAAAAATATCGAGGAGGTTTCCACCTGGCAAGGTATGAACCTTGAACGCATTGTGGCGCTTAAACCGGATTTAGTCGTCGCCTGGCGCGGGGGAAATGCTGAGCGGCAGGTGAATCAACTGACCGCCCTGGGAATTAAGGTCATCTGGGTGGACGCCGTTACCATCGAGCAGGTCGCCGATGCGCTCCGCCAGCTGGCAGCGTGGAGCCCAAAACCTGAGCAGGCCAAACAGGCGGCGCAAACCATGCTTGATGACTATGCTTTACTAAAATCTCGGTATGCCAACAAACCGAAAAAACGCGTGTTTCTCCAGTTTGGCGCAAATCCTCTGTTTACCAGTGGAAAAGGCTCCATTCAGCACGAAGTTCTTGAGGTATGCGGTGGAGAAAACATCTTTGCCGGCAGTCGGGTTCCCTGGCCACAGGTTAGCCGTGAGCAGGTCCTGGCACGAGCGCCCCAGGCTATTGTTGCAACCGGAGGGCCAGGCGAAACTCTGAAAATTGAACAATACTGGGGAAACCAGCTAAAAATACCCATTATTACACTTAATAGTGACTGGTTCGAACGCGCGAGCCCGCGTATTATCCTCGCCGCAAAACAACTCTGTAATGCGCTTTCACAGATAAATTAGCGCCTGCCCCCACCAGGTCTGTTGTGAGGATTTAAAAATGCTCGTCTATTGGCTGGATATTGTCGGCACCGCGGTATTTGCTATCTCTGGCGTCTTACTGGCCGGAAAATTGCGAATGGACCCGTTTGGCGTCCTGGTCCTCGGGGTGGTTACCGCCGTTGGCGGCGGAACGATCCGCGATATGGCGCTGGATCATGGGCCGGTATTTTGGGTTAAGGATCCCACCGATCTGGTGGTGGCAATGATCACCAGCATGCTGACAATCCTGCTGGTACGTCAGCCACGACGTTTACCGAAGTGGATCCTTCCGGTGCTGGATGCCGTTGGCCTGGCGGTGTTCGTGGGGATTGGCGTCAATAAAGCATTTCTCGCAGGGACGGGTCCCCTGGTGGCGATCTGTATGGGGGTGATTACCGGCGTCGGCGGCGGGATCATTCGCGACGTGTTAGCTCGTGAAGTCCCGATGATTCTGCGCACCGAAATCTACGCCACGGCATGTATTATCGGCGGGATCGTGCATGCGACAGCGTTTTATACCTTTAATGTATCGCTGGAAAACGCCAGTATGATGGGGATGATCGTCACCCTGCTGATTAGGCTTGCCGCCATTCGCTGGCATTTGAAATTGCCGACGTTTGCACTGGATGATAACGGGCGCTGATGTGATGATGCAGAACATGTAGGCCGGATAAGGCGTTTACGCCGCCAACCGGCACATTGCCCGGTGGCGCTACGCTTACCGGGCCTACACCATCAGACCATCGGTATTACAGGCAGCAATCAGATGCTGAAAGAAGAACCACACCCGCAGGTGCTTTTCGCATTGGGGTTAGTCACAACGAAGCGGGAACCTTCCAGACCTTCGGTATAGTCAACCGCGCCGCCCACCAGATATTGCAGGCTCATCGGATCAACCACCAGACCCACACCTTGTTTCTCAATGGTCATATCACCATCGTTCACCTGATCATCAAAGGTGAAACCGTACTGGAAACCGCTGCAACCACCGCCGGTGATATACACGCGTAATTTCAGATTCGGGTTATCTTCGTCAGCGATCAGGCTTTTTACTTTATTGGCTGCTGCTTCAGTAAATTGCAGTGGCAGCGCTACGTCATCACTCATATTTTGCTCCAAACGACATTGGCAATTGGGCAAATTATAACCCAATGGTTAAGGCCATTATCTAATACCCTGGTATTTCGTTCAAGTATTCTCGCCAGCGGCGGTACTCTGGCTTTTTGCCGCCTGCTCCGCTTCCTGTTTTGCCAGCGTGCGGGCAAGGATAGTCGAGTATAGCGGCTTTCCACCCATAAATTGGGCTAATAGTGTTGCGCCAAGACAGGTAATAATCATTGGCAAAATGAGCTGATAGTTATCGGTCATCTCCAGCACCAGTACAATACCGGTTAGCGGTGCACGTACCGAAGCCGCCAGCAAAGCTCCCATTCCGGCAATGGCAAAGGTTCCGGCCTCCAGATGATACTGTGGAAAAGAGGCCGCCGCGGCCATACCGAACGCGGTGCCAAGTAATGTGCCCAACGCCAGCATCGGGGCAAAAATCCCACCGGGCGCGCCGGACGAGAAGCACAACAGCGTGGTGATCACCCGGGTAATAAATATGAACAGCAGTAAACCGACGCTAAAATTACCCGCCGCGGCGATAGGAATCAGGTTAAACCCGCCGCCTGCCGCTTCCGGTTTAATTAATCCCAGGATCCCGCACAGGCCACCAATCGCGCCGCCCATCAGCACCCATTTTTTAATTTCGCCGCCGTGGAAGCGCTGGAACATATCCTGGGTACGCAACACCATGGTGTTGAACAACGGCCCGACACAGCCAAAAATAAGCCCCAGCACAAGATACAGCCACAGCGTATTTACCGGCGCATTAGACAGCTTTCCGACTTCAATAATAGGTGCTTCACCGTTGAATACACGAAACACAATGCTCGACATAATAACGCCGGTAAACACGGCTTTGATCGAGACGAGGTTATAGCGAAACTGCGGGCGCATCTCTTCAATAATGAACAGGATCCCCGCCAGAGGCGCATTAAACGCCGCCGACAAACCCGCAGCCGCACCGGTGGCCAGCAGGGTATGTCGCGCTTCGGCGCTGCGCATGCGGAAAATATCCAGCACCATGCGCCCAATGTTCCCGCCTATCTGTACGGTCGGCCCTTCTCGCCCGAGCACCATACCGGCTCCCAGCGTGCCCATGCCGCCAATAAATTTCACCGGCAGAACGCGCCACCAGCGCACAGGTCGTAGCTCTTCCAGCGCGCCTTCAATCTCAGGGATCCCCGAGCCTCCCGCTTCCGGCGCAAATTTACGAACCAGAAAATAGCCGACCATCGCCAGCAATGCAGAGAGAATAAACGCCAGCGGCCACAGCAGAATGGCATGGTCCGCAACCTGGGCCAGGGCGCCAATGCGCTGATTTTGCACCCAGGTCACCGCTTTCTCAAATGCCACGCCAACAAGCCCCGTCACGGTACCGACAACGGCGGCCATCAACAGGATCGCCAGCGGCGTTTTATCGCGTTCCAGGAGTCGACGGATTTGATCCCTGCGGCGTAAACGCACAATTTGTTGTGCTTCAAAAGAGGGAGAGTCAGTCTTCATCAGATGATCATTAATTGGTAATACAAATACGGAATCGGCATTCTACTCGCACATTTCACGAAAATCCCCTGCAAATCGCATTGTTTCAAATGCGTAAAACTTTCATAACCTTCTCTGAATAACTAGAATAGCGGGCATTTACTTTTTCTACGAACCAGGACCCCATCCATGAGTAAGTCTGAAAATCTCTACAGCGCAGCACGCGAACTTATCCCTGGCGGCGTTAACTCCCCCGTTCGCGCCTTTACTGGCGTGGGTGGTACTCCGCTGTTTATCGAAAAAGCGGACGGCGCGTATCTGTACGATGTCGATGGTAAAGCCTATGTCGATTACGTCGGTTCCTGGGGACCGATGGTACTGGGCCATAACCACCCGGCAATTCGCAATGCGGTGATTGAAGCCGCAGAGCGCGGTTTAAGCTTCGGCGCGCCGACCGAGATGGAAGTGAAAATGGCGGAGCTGGTCACTGAACTTGTGCCGACCATGGATATGGTGCGTATGGTGAACTCCGGTACGGAAGCGACGATGAGCGCCATCCGTCTGGCGCGCGGTTTCACCGGTCGCGATAAGATCATCAAATTTGAAGGCTGCTATCACGGTCATGCCGACTGCCTGCTGGTTAAAGCTGGTTCCGGCGCGTTAACGCTGGGTCAGCCAAACTCCCCGGGCGTTCCAGCCGATTTTGCGAAACACACCCTGACCTGCACCTACAACGATCTCTCTTCAGTTCGTGCGGCATTTGAACAGTATCCGCAGGAGATCGCCTGCATTATCGTTGAGCCGGTCGCAGGCAACATGAACTGCATCCCGCCGCTGCCAGAATTCCTGCCGGGCCTGCGTGCCCTGTGTGATGAGTTTGGCGCGCTGTTGATCATCGATGAAGTCATGACCGGTTTCCGCGTGGCGCTGGCCGGTGCGCAGGATTATTACGGCGTCGTTCCGGATCTGACCTGCCTTGGCAAAATCATCGGTGGCGGGATGCCCGTTGGCGCATTCGGCGGTCGCCGTGATGTGATGGACGCGCTGGCGCCGACCGGTCCGGTTTATCAGGCGGGTACGCTTTCAGGTAACCCGATTGCGATGGCGGCAGGTTTTGCTTGTCTGAACGAAGTGGCCCAGCCGGGTATTCATGAAACGCTGAATGAACTGACGACGCGTCTGGCGGAAGGTCTGCTGGAAGCCGCCGAAGAGACGAATATTCCGCTGGTGGTTAACCATGTGGGCGGGATGTTCGGGATTTTCTTCACCGATGCAGAAACCGTGACCTGCTATCAGGATGTGATGGCATGCGACGTTGAACGCTTCAAGCGTTTCTTCCACATGATGCTGGATGAAGGGATTTACCTGGCGCCGTCCGCCTTCGAAGCGGGCTTTATGTCCGTCGCGCACAGTGAAGACGATATCAATAACACCATCGACGCCGCGCGCCGGGTGTTTGCGAAATTGTAAAAGAGAACGTCCAGAAATAACGTAGGCCGGGTAAGGCGAAGCCGCCACCCGGCTTTTTTATTGCTGGATGGCGACGCAGCCTAAATGGAAGAGATTAACCTCAGCGACTCTGCTTACGTAGGAGATAGATAAAGTACGGCGCGCCAATAAACGTCGACAGTAATCCTGCCGGGATCTGATACGGAAACAGCACCATCCTGCCACACCAGTCAGCAAAGACCAGCAGCACACCTCCCGCCAGCGCCGAAATCAGCATATGCGGCATCGCGCGACGAAAACCCATCATTCGGGCAATATGCGGAGCCATCAGCCCGACAAAACTCAACGGTCCAATGGTCATGGTTGCTGTCGCCGTCAGCCCCGCAGCCAACAGCAGTAACCCCACGCGTGACGGCGTGATCGCCATACCCACCGCACGCGCCGTATCGCCGCCGAGCGGTAAAATCGTCAGCCAACGACGGCACAGCGGCGTCAGCGCCAGCAGGATAACCATCACAATCCCGGTGCGCAGTACCTGTTCGCCCGTCGCGTTATAGGTTGAGCCGGAGATCCAGGTCAGCACGCCCGCCATACGCGGATCGCCGCTGGCCTGCAGCATCATCAACAACATAGTAAACGCCGTACTGAGCGCCATCCCTGCCAGCAGCATACGGTGCGGCGAAAAACCACCGCGCCCGGCGGCAATCATAATGATAAGCAAGGTGACCGCAGCCCCGAGACTCCCTGCGGGCAGCAGCCAGCCAAAGGCATTTCCGGGGACCAGAAACAGCATTAACACCACGCCAAATGCCGCGCCGGAGCTAATGCCCAGAACTTCCGGGCTCGCCATTGGGTTTCCGGTCAGACGCTGAATAATACAGCCCGCTACCGCCAGCATCACCCCGGCAATCAACGCCGCCAGAATACGTGGCCAGCGCCAGGGCATCAGTTCATCCAGCATCGCGCCGCTGGCCCATGTCCAGCCGTGCGCATCGCGGCCAAACGACAGCGCCACCACCAGAGTCAGCAGCAAAACCACCCCGCCCGCCAGCGCAAACATCAGTACATTCTGACGCTCCGCGGCGATACGGTTGCTGGCATTCATATCCGGTGCGCTCATACTTCTAAGGCGCGGCAACAACCACAGCAGCAATGGCGCGCCAATCAGCGCCGTCACCGAACCGGTGGAGACCTCCATCCATACGCGGGTCAGCCACAGAATGATTTGGTCAGAGAGCCAGAGGATCAACGCACCAATCAGCGGGGCCAGCATCAGACGCGCCAACAGACGCCGCGCGCCGAGCATTTTCGCCAGTAGCGGTGCAAACAGGCCAATAAAGCCGATAATCCCAACCGCGTTAACCAGCAAGGCGCTGATGACAATCGCCAGCGATAAGGCCGCCAGGCGCGCCAGCGACAACGCCAGACCGAGGTTACGCGCCACGCCGTCATCCAGTCCCATCAGCGTCATTGGACGCAACAGCAGCAGAGTCAGCATCACGCCGCCCAGCAGCTGTGGCCACAGTCGCTGTACGCCGCTCCAGTCGGTTTGGGTTAGCGTGCCGCTGCTCCATAAAAACATGCTTTGCAGTTGATCGTGATGGAAGATAACCATCAACTGGTTAATCGCCCCGCAGTACAGGCTGACCACCAGTCCGGCGAGGATTAACGTCACCGGAGAAAGACGTTTGCCCCAGGCGACGCCAAACACCAGCGCCCCAACGACACAAGCACCTGCCAACGCAGCAAATTGCGTGGTGAGCGCACCGGGAATAGCCCACAGCGTCGTGACGGTAATGCCCAACTGCGCACCGGTCGCAACACCTAGCGTGGTTGGCTCCGCCAGTGGGTTACGCAGCACCTGCTGAAACAATACGCCGACCAGTCCCAGCCCGGCACCGACCAACAGCGAAATAGCCAGCCTCGGCAGCAGGCTGTAGTGGAAAACCATCTGTTTAATGGCATCGATATCCGGTGACCAGATAGCCTGTTGCCACTGGTTGCGCGGTAGCGCAACGGAGAAGTTAACCCATGTGAGCCAACAGGCGGCAACAAACAGAACCGTCAGCAGGAGAATGGGGAACAGCGCGATACGTTTACTCACGCTTTGCCTCCCAGCGCATTATCCAGAATGCGGGCAAAATGCATGGCTGATAGCGTTGCGCCATAGAACCAGACGGCCGGCACGCGCTGAAAACGTCCGCTGCGAACAAAGGGCATCGCCTGCCACAACGGCGTAGACATCAGTGCAGCCATCTCTTTATCGTTGCCGTGATCAAAGCACAATACATCGACATCCTGAAAAGCAGCCAGACGGTCAATACTCACGGCAGTGCTGCCCCAAAAGTTTGTCTCTCCCTGCCAGGCGTTGGGGATCCCATATTCGTCCAGCACGTCCTGAAACAGGCTGTTTGGGCCAAACACCAGCATATGCCGCGAATCAAGCAGGGAGGTGAGAAGCACAGGGCGCGCGCCGCGTTGAATGAAGCGCGGCTTCAGGCTGGCAATAAAACGATCGTACTCAGTCAGATGGCGTTCAGCAGAGGCCTGCAGATTGAACAATTGCGCCATTTCCTGCAGCGATTGTCGCGCAACGACCAGCGGTTTTTTACCGTCGCTGAAGTTAAATCCCCGACCAGGTGCAATACGTGCCAGCTTTTCCGGGGAAGGACCATAGCCTGCCGACCAGAGCAGAAACGAGGGTTTCATTTCGGTCAGCAGTTCAAGATTGGGTTCCGTGCGTAGCCCGACATCAATCACCGAGTCCGGTAGAGGTGGCTCACTGACCCACAGCTTGTAGTTAGGGATATCCGCAATGCCATACGGCGTAATACCCAGCGCCAGCAACAGCTCTACCGGCAGCCATTCCAGCGCCACAATACGCTGCGGATCAATCGCCGCGGCGGACGCCGTATTCATCCGCCACAGCAGCGGCGAGAGCGCCATCGCCGTAAGCAGACGCCGACGGGTAATATGATATAATTCAATCATTAATAGACAAAACTCACGGGTGCGGCACCGGCCGGATGCGGCAAAATGCCCATCGGGATACCGTAAATCTGTTCCAGAGTTTCACTGCGCATCAGTTCAGCAGGCGTTCCTTGCGCAATCATTTCACCACCGCGCAGCGCAACTAAGTAATCGCAGTAGCGGGCCGCCATGTTGATATCATGCAGCACCGCAATCACCGTTAGCCCACGCTGCTGGCTTAAGCGATGCACCAGCGCCAGCACGTCAACCTGATGAGCGATATCCAGCGCGGAAGTCGGCTCATCAAGCAGCAGACAGCGGCTGTCCTGCGCCACCAGCATGGCAATCCACGCACGCTGGCGTTCTCCGCCGGACAGGCTATCCACCAGGCGGTGCGCCAGCGGTTTTAAGCCGACCAACGAAATAGCTTCTTCTACTTTCTCTCTGTCGGCAACGCCAAAACGTCCCAGCGCCCCGTGCCACGGATAGCGGCCAATCGCCACCAGTTCACGCACCGTCATCCCTTCGGCCTGCGGCAACTGCTGCGGCAGATAGGCGACCTTGCGGGCAAACGCTTTACTGCTCCAGTTCTCCAGCGGCTGTTCGTCGAGCAGGATTTCACCTTCCGACGGCGGCTGATGACGTCCCAGCATTTTCAATAACGTCGATTTTCCGGACCCGTTGTGGCCGATAAGGCCGGTTACTTTCCCCACCGGAAAAGTTAATGAGAGAGGATGCAAAAGCGTGCGGCCAGGCACACGAAAGGAGACATTACGCAACGCGAAAGTGGTGTCGGGATGGGATCTGTTTTCCTGCATAGCAGCCAACTTGTAAAACGGGCACGCAAAGCGTGCCCAAAAAGAAATTAGAAACGGAAGGTTGCGGTTGCAACGACCTGACGTTCTGCGCCCCAGAAGCAGCCATAGGTTTGGAAGCAACTAGAAACGTATTCACGATCCAGCAGGTTGGTAACGTTGACAGCAACACTAGAGCCAGCCATACCAAAACGCGCTAAATCGTATTTCACGACAGCATCCATTACAGCAGCACTTCCCACTTTAAAGGTGTTTGCAGGATCGCCATAGCTTGAACCGATAAAACGTCCACCGGTTCCTAGGGTCAGTCCCGACAGAACGCCTTCGTTAAAGGTATAGTCGCCCCAGAGTGATGCCATATTTTCAGGAACTTGTTCTACGTTGTTCCCTTTGAGATTGGTGTCCTTAGTGTACTCCGCATCAGTGTAAGTATATGAAGCAGTCACATTGATATTGGCATTCAAGGCCGCTTTAGCTTCAAATTCAAAGCCCTGAGAACGTACTTCGCCTGACGGAACTTGCAGATTCGAGTTGGTCGGATCGGTTGTCAGCGTATTCGTCTTCGTCAGATGATATGCCGCAGCCGTAATAACCACAGGCAGATCTTTCGGCACATATTTTACACCCGCTTCATACTGTTCACCCTTGGATGGCGCAAAAGCCATGCGTGGAGTGCTGTAGAGATCGAATGCGTTTGGTTCAAATGACTGGCTATAGCTAACGTACGGAGAAATACCATTATCAAACAGGTAGTTTACACCGCCACGCCATGTGAACTGATGATCGTTACGCTCAATATAACCCGCTTGCGGAGTGGTTGAATTCTGACGAATCGTCGTCGCTTGCTGTGACCAGTCATAACGACCACCCAGTGTAAAGACCCACTTATCCCATTCCGCCTGATCCTGGATGTAGATACCGGTTTGTTTGGTTTCGTTCATCTGATAAGGCTCGGTAGAGTCGAAATCAAAATCTTCCAGAGGCTGTGGGTTATAAAGATCCAGAACAGGAGCTGTGTCAAATTTAGCATTGATATCATTACGCATACGCATGAAGTCAACACCTGTCAGCAACGTATGGTCCACCGTTCCTGTCGCGAAATTGCTCTGCAACTGGGTATCAACACTGAAGTTCTGCAAACGTTCATCATCGACAACCGTGCCACGACCAAGATAATGGTCGCGCTGATCGGCCGGAATTGCCTGGCAAGGCGCGTTAAACGCATTTGTTGTACAGATACCCGTACCGTACACGCTCTGCTGCGACGTTTTCATTTCAGCAAAACGTAAATTCTGCCGGACAGTGAAGGTGTCATTAAAGTCGTGTTCAAAGCTGTACCCCACCATTTTCTGATTGCGGGAATAAGTATTATTTGAAGCCCCTTCATTAAAATCAGTCGGCAAACGCTTGCCGTTAGGTAGCGGTTCAACCGTACCTTCCTTCGGCAACCAACCGTAGTAACCCGTTTCGGGTTCATTCTGGAAATAAGAAAGGAATGTAAAGTTAGTCTTGTCGTCAGGACGCCATGAGAAGGACGGAGCAACGGTATAACGCTGTGATTCAGAACCTTGCTGCTGCTCATTTGTGGAACGAGCCAGACCGGTTAAACGGTAAGAGAATTCACCGTTATCGTCCAATGCATCACTAAAATCAAATCCTGTCTGGAACAGATTATTTGTTCCCATTTTAAACTGAACTTCTTTTAGCGGCTCGGTGGTTGGACGTTTGCTGACCATCGAAATAATACCGCCAGGGTTACTCTTACCGTACAACACGGAAGTTGGCCCACGCATCAACTCTACACGCTCCAGCATGTAAGGATCGATAACCGCGTCGTTATAGAAGTTCCCTTGTAGCTTCAGACCATCCAGATAGTTGTTCTGGCTTAAACCGACAGAGGTAAAACCACGGATGCTGACAAAATCGTATGTATTTGAAGCACCACGGTTACTGACCACAACCCCTGGGGTATAACCCAGCGCTTCCTTGACGGAACGAGACTGATGGATCTGCATCTCTTCGTTTGTCACTACCGAAACAGACTGTGGCGTCTTTTCGATCGGCGTGTCGGTTTTGGTAGCGGTGGCGGAACGCTTCGCGGCAATTGTCGGCGAAGGCCCCCATGCGCTTTCTTGTGCGGCAGGTGCAGCAGTTACGGTGATGGTTTCTTCTTTCGGGTCAACCGCCGCCTGTGCATAGACAGACATGCCGCTAACCGCTGTGGCTACCACTACTGCGATTTTACGCAGCGATGAACTTGGCTGAGCAGTTTTAAGACGCGCCATTGGTATTTCTCTGATGAAAGTGAATGATAACGTAAACGAGAATTATTATTATAACGGCAGCATAATATTCGAAACTCTGGCGAGATAGCAAGCAATACGCGTCCCTACTAAAACTGAGGGGTTAAGAAATAACCAGATGAAAAGAAAGGGTTAATAAATTAGGCTGGAATGTTAGGGCTCAGAAGGAGCCCCGTGGGGGGTATCGCGTCTGCACAAATGAACATTAGCGGTAATACACTTCAAAGGTGGCCACAGCATCGACTTGACCTCCCTTCACGTTACCCGTTTTGATATAGCGCGCCTGAAGTGGAATGGTCACCGACTGATCCTTCGTCGTTTGTGCGACCGCCGTATAGTTACGATCAAACTGCAGCACGTTATCGTTACTGTCCAGAATTTGAATACCGACACCGTCGGCGGCGTGATCGCCCGTAGCAATGTTCAGGATATTGCCGTCAGTAACTCCGGTCGAGCCCGCGGAGGTGAATTGATAGTCAATCTGAATGCCCGCATCGCAGTTATTGAGCTGAATTTTAAAGCTGTCATCGGACACCGTTTTGGAAACACCATTAGTCAATTCGCTGGCAACGATTGTCGAAAGCGGAGCCAGAATATGGCTCTCCACCAGGTTGCAACTGTTTGACAGAACGTTGACAGGGGCAGGAGAAAATCTGATCCTCGCCACGGTTAATCCATCATATATCCAGTCGGCATTTAACCGTGCAGGATCAATGTCTCCAAGACCCACCTCTCCGGTGGCGACAAACTGAACCTGAGCACGTGAATGAATAGTATACGTACTCTTGCTTTGGGTTCGTGACGACCCCAGATGTATAGGTGTCACCAGAGCTCCTGACGTTATTGCCTGGCCGTCCTTTACCCATGCCATGCGCACACCAATACCCGCGATATTGGTCTGGTAAACCCGAGGTAACGGATTATCGGTACGTTCATCGCTGTCAGTTAATACGGTATAACCGGTATAAATTGCACCATCGCTGTTACAGGAAACAGTGGCTATATTGCCTGATACCTCCTGCGTATAGAGGATAGTTCCAGGTTCTACATCCGCATTAACCGTCAACGCTGGAATGGTAATCGTTGACGTCGAAGGCTCACCGTCACCTGAAATAGAACAACTGGCGCTTACGGTCTGAGAACACATAAGCAACCCAGCACACAGCAGCCCCCGACGCCACCCTTTAATCATCCTTTGCATATTGCCTCCTTTTATCAATGGCAGTTGAGCGTTGCGGTGAAAATTCCCGGTTCCGGTTGTGCCGGAACCCTCACATCCGCCGAGCAGCGCTGCTGCGCCGTATCACCCCATTGCGCGGTCACGCGCTGCGTACCTTTTAACCCGGTGACAAACACTTCGCCGTCTCCGCCAACGATAGAGGTTGCCCCATCCATACTTAGCATCGCGCCAAAAGGCACAACCCCCTGGCCATGTCGCAAAGTCAACAAGGCACGTTTACCCGAGCGCGCGGTAAAGTCTGCCGCCACTACCGCACCTTTAGTCGGAATCACGTCCAGAGACGCATCCTGAATATCTAAATCATCGCGCCCGAGGGTATTCACAGTGATGGTATTGCGCCGATAGTTGGTTAAGGTCGGCACAATCGCATTGCCCCAACGGTCGGTATACACCCCTTGTGAATTCTGTATTTTGACGTTATCGCCATCAGCGATATGCACCACCGCAAAGGCATCCTGGATTGATTGTCCCAGCGTTATTCCCTGCGAGTGTGCGACAACGGATCCCTGTGCGCTATAGCCCCACTGTCTGCTGTCTTGCTGATAGCTATAATTAGCGCTGAATTCCCCCACTGAAGCCCGATAACGCGAGGAGAGATAGGCGCCGTAGCCCACGTTATTATCGGTATAGGTTTGCTGGAGGTTGTAATTTACGTTGTTATTTTCCAGCAGCGTGCCGCTTACACCCACCTGGTGCGAGGTATTACCTTTTTTCGAACTGGTCAGATTGTAGGTTCCCCAGGAGTTTGCCAGCCAGCGCGAGAGCGGAACGTTAATCGAAATAGAAACCTGCTGGTCGTTATCGGTCGATGGTGTTTTTGTCAGGCTGTAGTTCAGCGACCAGTTAACGCCCTGCCAACTGCTGCTGTAACCAAAGCTGATGCTGCGCTCATGGCCTTCCATTTCCCAGTAGTCCTGCTGATAGGCGTTGGCATACACCGATCCCCAGCTATGTAACGACTGTGAAAGGTTTAGCTGTAAGCGACTGCGGCGGTTATAAGCATTGCGATAGCTGTAGATGCTGTCATCGTCGTAGGTATTATTTCGCTGATCGAGAGCCTCCTGAAAGGTATAGAATCCGGAGGTGGAATAACGATAGCTGGCCAGCGTGACCGTGGTATTGGTTAGCGGAAAATCTTTTGCGTACTGCGCGCGCCACGACTGTCCATTCGCATCCGCGCGTCCGTTGTCAAACGAGGTTCTCGCCGCCGTCAGATCCGCCGACAGCGAACCAAAATCGCGTAAATCGGCCCCGATACCGACCAGTCCTGCGCGATACATTGACGCGCCCTGCAGACCGCCGTAAGCGGTAATTCCGTAAGGTAAGCCATAAATTGCCGTCGCCTGACCGAATTGCGGCCCCTCGCCATTATTAACATCGCGATATTTCCCAGCTGCCAGGCTGTACTTCAACGCGCCTTCACGTTGCATAATCGGCACCGAGGAACTGGCCTGAATAAAACTGCGCGTTTTACCGTCGGCCTCCGTCACGGTGACTTCCAGATCCGCTCCTGCCGTGACCTGGGTTAAATCACGGATTTCAAACGGGCCAGGCGAGACGTTGGTCTGGTAGATGGTATAACCGTTTTGTTTGATGGTCACTTTGGCATCGCTGTCAGCTATCCCGCGTACCACCGGGGCGAACCCCTGTATTCCACTGGGCAGCATGCTGGCATCGGTCTCCAGCTTAACCCCGGTCATTTGTACACCGTCGAACAGTTCGCCGTTGGTGTAGGTTTGCCCAAGCTGAAGCTGGCTGCGTAGGCTTTTGATATCACGCTCCAGCGTTGTGCTTACAGATTGCCAGCCGCTGTCATCCCCCCAGTTGCTGGAATTGCGCACCCGCCACGGGCCGATGTTCATACCCGAATTGAGGTTTGCCCAGGTGGAGGCGCTGTTATTCGCCCCATTCGACTGCTGACGAGAGCCCGATACATAGTAACTGGTCCACAACGCTGGAATTCCATCGTCCCAAGAGGAGGGTTTGCTTTCGCCCGAAACTTGTTTGTCGCGGTAAATTTGCGGAATACGCAATTGCAGTACCTGAACTTCCGGGCTGAAGTCATAGCGCGCATCCGCAATATACTCACTAATATCGCCCAGCAGCGTATTTTCATTAATATTATTAAATGCCGGAACAGTATCGACTTTGACGCCTAATTCGCGCAGTTCCGCTTTGGTAAATTGCGGAATCAGTTTGCTGTTATCTTTTGAAAGGAGGTAATTTAAATTTCGTTTATCGATACGTTCCTGATCCCAGACAATAGACGTTAAATAGCGTCCGGGAGATAACCCATTATGGCGTAAATAAGCCTCAAGCGCACCGGTATTCTCCAGCGGCGTCCCCGTTTCCAGCGCGTTGAGATTGAAATAATCGTCAGCGCAAACGGAGCCACTCGCCGTCAATATCGCGAATGTCAGCGTATTGAGTGCAAAAAGCCGGACAGTACGATGAGAAGTCATAAATGCCACCCGTAAGAAATCGATAGCTCATTTACAGCGACTGTTTCCACTGTCCGGTTTCTGATCCGTAATCATTAATTGCGGTCCAGACAACGTTACCTTTTACTGCCGATGACAACGGAAAACGCTGCTCAGCAAATGGTGCGACCATCATGGTTAATGCCGAAGGAGTGTTTTGCTCTGATGCTGCTTTAATCTCTGTTCCCGCTACTTTTAGATGTCCGAAGGTGACATAGAATGGGGTGGGATTTTTCACCACTAACTGGTTTTGGCTACGGCTAAACTGTAATGACTGCCAGGCCGTTTTCGCCTCACTTTCCCTCAACGTGGCCGGCCGATAGAACAGCTTTAATTTGCTCTTAATGGCAAATTGCAACGTGTTGTTATCGCGTAATTCTTCAGGGATCGCAGACACAGATTTGATATTCGCCATAAACAGCGATTCGCGGTCCTGTGGCAAAGCAGATTTATTACCGGTATAAACTACGTGCAGCAGCGTCTGGCGATTTTCCTCCAGTTTATAAATCGGTGGTGTGATAATAAATGGCGCTTTACTATCATCAATATTACTGACCCAACTATGCACCAGATAACGTTTATCATTATCTTTATTTTTTAATGTTACCTGCACTTCAGACTGGTTGGCAGGATAAATAATTCGCGTTCCACCAACCACTACGCCAGCATAAGCAATATGAATGCCAGTAGTTAACACCAGGGCTAATGTGGTAATGAGTCGTTTCATTTTTCAATTCCATTGAAATACTGGCCCAGCCTGGGCCAGATTTTATGACAATTAACGATAAATCAGGGTATAGGTTGCTTGCGCGCTATAATCACCGGTAGTCGGAACCATACTGCCAACCTGGATAACTTCAGCTTTATAATTAAACACCACGCTGTCGCCATTGGCCTTGTTCAGCGACACATCAGGATCTGAGCCATCAAATTTTACGTAATTACTGCTGCCTTCCGGCAACATACGCACGCCGAGGTTCGTCGCGGTCCCTGTCGGTTGTAATACTTCCTCGTTATATCCGGCGATACGCGTGCCATCAAATTTGATATTGAGGTTGGCAATCGCAGCATCACATTCCGTCAGCGTGATTGCAACAGATTGTGAATCTCCCACTTGCTTATCTGCGCCAAATGCAGTTTGTGAAAGATTATTAAACGTCACCGTACCATTTGTCGTAGTACCGTTAACATCCACTACGCAGCTATCAGGAATAATCTTTCCGTTAAAGGTTACGGTTCCCGTATCAACGGCTAACGCAGGCATCGCGGCTCCCGCCAATACACTGCTAACAAACAACGAGGTGAGAATTTTTTTGCACATAACGTATTCCTTACATATGTTCACAAAAAAGAAACAGGGGAAAATAAATTTTAACGAAAGGAAATAGAGACTGACTGGAGATACAGATGCAACAACATCACCAAATATATAATATATCTTTATCATCAACCCAAAAACATTCCTTTGCGTGATCTATTATACGATTCATAACTAATAAAAGCGAACCGATATATTCACCCAAGCAGATACAAAATATTTATAATTCCTTTTATTTCATAAACATAACAACAAAAACAATATTTCCTTAACATTGAATTAAGCAATATTCAATTCATTCATTAAAACAATATAAAACATCACCCTATGAATCCCAAAAATAAGAAATGCGAAAAAAAACACAAAATTGCGAGTAAAATTACTCAATACCGAATACATATGAAAAAGTAATATATTGAGTCTATGATTAACAACCCGGGAGGGGACTGCAAATACCTCAACAGCTTAATATTACTCACAGCAGCGATTCACCACGAAATGAGATCCATAACAAATTAGTGACTATGCGCGAAGACATTCAGAACACAGAGAGAAGGGAAAGGTAATAGCAACGCGAGGGAGAAGCCCCCAACACCGGCCTATGCCGATGCGGGGGAAGAACAGTGAAAACCAAAATCAGTTACTGCCGAACATATCCTTTATCCAGCCAGCGACACCGTCGCTATCTTTCTTTTCCTGCTGCGCCGGTTGTTGCTGCTGCTGTTGAGGCTGCTGCGGCGGCGTTGACTGATCGAACGGATTCCCGGTCGGCTGTTGCATCATTTCACCCTGCTGACACAGCGAATCAGGATCGGTAGTCCATACCGGAAGCGTACGCATCCCCCCGCTACAAACGAAGTTACCGTCGTAGTCCACGCCCATATCCACCACATCTTCCGGCGGCGTCAGCACCAGCGGTGTTGGCGTCTGGTTGGCCAGATAACGCTGATAAATCGACATCGCACCGCTGGCACCGTACAGCTTGGTTGGCTGGTTGTTATCACGGCCCACCCAGGTGATGGTTACCTGGCTGCCGTCGATCCCGGCAAACCAGGTATCCACGTTGTTGTTAGTGGTCCCGGTTTTCCCTGCCAGATGAAGCCCAGGATATTTCGCGCCAAGCTGGCGACCCGTACCACGCTGAACCACCTGTTGCATGGTCCACAGCGTCATATACGCCGCCTGCGCCGGAACGGCACGCTCGGCCTGCGGGAAGCTCTGATACAGCACCGTCCCATCTTCGGCAATCACCGAACGCAGCGCCGACAGCGGCGCGCGGTTCCCGCCGCTGGCGATAGTCTGGAACGCCTGCGCCACTTCGATCGGCGTCAGGTTCAACGCCCCCAACAGCATGGCTGGAACCGGATTAAGCTGATCTTTCGGCGCGCCCAGCTTCAGCCAGGTATCGGTGACGGCAGGCAGGCCCAGCGCCATCCCCAGATTTACCGTTGGCACGTTCATTGAGCGCGTTAACGCATCCACCAGCATCACTTTTCCGCTTTCGCTATAGCGACGGTCATCGTTCTGCGGCGACCACACCTGGCCGTTAGGCTGACGCAGCGCAATCGGGGCATCGGCAATCCAGGTATTCAGACGATACAGCTTCGGCTGGCTGAGCGCGGTCAGATAGGTCGCTGGTTTAGCCAAAGAACCAATCGAACGACGCGCCTGCATCGCACGGTTATAACCAGCGAACTGCGGTTCTGCCCCCCCGACCATGGCACGCACTTCGCCGCTGAAGCGGTCGACCACCACAATCGCGGTCTCCAGATCGCTCAGCTTACGTTGTTTCTTCAGCACCGGAATACCTTCCACCGCCGCTTTTTCTGCAGCGTCCTGCGCCACGGAATCAAAGGTGGTGAAAATCTTCACGCCGGAGAGATCTTTAACTTTATCGCCCAGCTTTGCCTGTAGCTCCTGGCGCACCATCTGCATAAAGGCGGGCTGCGGTGAGATCACCCCACCACGCGGCTGTACGCCTAACGGACGCGCGCTCAGCATGTCATACAGATCCTGGTCGATAATCTGCTGCTGTTGTAGTAAACGCAGCACCAGGTTACGACGCTCCAGTGCCAGCTTCGGGTTACGCCACGGGTTATAGATTGACGCCCCTTTAACCATCCCTACCAGCAGCGCCTGCTGGTCGAGGCTCAGCTCTTCCACCGGACGGCCAAAGTAGTAGAGGCTCGCCAGCGGGAAGCCGCGGATCTCATTGTCACCGCTTTGACCGAGATAGACTTCGTTCATGTACAGCTCAAGAATGCGGTCTTTGCTGTAACGCGCATCCATGATCAGCGCCATATAGGCTTCGTTGGCCTTACGCCAATAGGAACGTTCGCTGGACAGGAACAGGTTTTTCACCAGTTGCTGGGTCAGCGTACTAGCCCCTTGTACCGTGCGCCCCGCCGTCAGGTTCGCCAGCACCGCACGGCCAATGGAATAGAGGCTGATACCGTCATGCTCATAGAAGTGACGATCTTCGGTCGCCAGCAGCGTGTCCACCAGCAGATCCGGGAATCCACTGCGCGGGACAAACAGGCGCTGCTCACCGTTAGGCGAAGAGAGCATGGTAATCAGTCGCGGATCGAGACGGAAGAAACCGAACTGGCGGTTGTTATCCATATTCTCGATGGTATCCAGATGGTCGCCATCAAAGGTCAGACGCGCGCGCACCTGACCTTCTTTACTGTCCGGAAAATCAAACGGACGACGGATCATCTCGATGCTTTTCGCTTGCACGGTGAATTCGCCAGGGCGCGTCATTTTCGTCACCTGACGATACTGCGTAGCCTCCAGCAGTTTCACCATCTCGTTCTTGCCGATCGGCATTTCTGGCTCAAGGTTAACCATACGGCCATATACTGCCGCAGGAAGCTGCCAGACTTTACCATCTATACGGCTGCGAATTTTTTGGTCCAGATAAACGCCGTAAATGGCGATCAGCACCAAAAAAACAATCGACAGTTTTACCAGCAGCCAGAACCAGCCGCGTTTACCACGAGGCTTACGCCCTTTGCCTTTACCCTTACGCGGCATCGGTTCTTCATCCTCATAGTCATCATCATCATAATCGTCGTCATACTCTTCATCTCTGAGTTGACGACGGCTCACCTTTTGTTTCACCGGACGCGAGGGTTTCCCTTTACGTCCAATTGGCTCGCGGTCATTCCCCGCCATGCTTTTTCTCCGCAACATTCAGGCGCAAGGGCCCGATTCTCTGTTCTTCCGTCAGTTAACAGAAGAAGAAATCTCTCAATTTACTGCCGTGTTTATACCGGATGACGGCTTCGCTTTATCCGGCCTACAGTTTCATTACGAATACTTCTTTGTTCGCCGCGTTGGCGCGGTATTCGCCGGATCGTCCGGCCAGACATGTTTGGGATAGCGCCCTTTCATCTCTTTTTGCACCTCACGGTACGATCCCTGCCAGAACGCGCTCAAATCACTCGTTACCTGCAGCGGTCGTTGGGCCGGAGACAGCAGTTCCAGCACCAGCGGCACGCGCCCCTCGGCGATGGTTGGGGTCTTCGCTTCACCAAACATTTCCTGCATCCGAACCGCCAATACCGGAGGGTTATCCTCATGATAGCGAATGGCAATCCGGCTTCCCGTCGGCACAGTGTAATGCGCTGGCAGTTCACTATCCAGACGTTGCAGCATTGACCAATCCAGCAAACCGCGCAACGCCTGACCCACATTTAGCGCTTTTAACGCGCGTAACGAGTGCACACCGCTCATGTGCAGCAGCAGCCAGCTCTCCAGCGTCGCCAGCAGAGAATCCTCATCTACCGCGGGCCAGTTATACTCTGGCAACCAGTTTGCCGCACATTGCAGACGCAGGCGAAATTGCTCGGCTTCCGGCGTCCAGTTGAGCACACTTAGCCCTTTATCGCGAATGCCGTTCAACATCGCCAGATGCAACTCCTCTTCCGAGGGTTTGGCCAGCGCCTGTACTTTTACCGTTAGCTGGCCAATGCGCGACCGACGCAATGCTTTTAACGTTCCCTGAGTTTCATCCCATTCGATGGTGTCAGATTGTTGTAGCAGTTCAGGGCATGCCTGTATCAGCGCTTCGATATCCAGCGGCAGAGCCAGCAGAATACGCGCATCCGGCGAAGCGCTGCCCTGCAGTAACAGCGGCGCAATCAGCCATTCATGGCGTCCGGAGGCGTCATCGGCATCCAGCATTGCCCCCATGCCATTCGCCAGTTGATAGCGCCCTTCCTGCCCGCGCCGACGCGCGATCCGATCGGCAAACGCCTGCGCCAGTAATGAGGGGAGCAGCGCGCTGTCCGGCTGTCCGCTGCGAACGTTAAGCCGTTTCAGCAATTGTTGGCTGCGCTGCTGCCAGGCGGGCTGATTTCGTGAAAACGCTACAGCCAGATCGGTACTGCCACCGCGCGGCGGCTCTTCCAGAATCGCAGCCAGTTTTGCCGCCGTTGCCACTTCATTGTCATTGTTGGCGCTAACCAGCATAGCCGCTAAACGGGGGTCGTTACCCAACGTCGCCATTTTCTGCCCCCTGGCGCTGAGCCTGTCACCCTCAAGCGCCCCCAGCATCTGCAGCAGCCGCTTTGCCGCCTGCAGGTTGATGGCGGGCGGTGTATCCAGCCAGTTCAGTTGCTCAGGGTCGGTGCATCCCCATTGCAGTAACTCCATCAGCAGTCCGGACAGGTCGCTCTGTAAAATCTCCGGTTCTCCCTGTGCCGCCGCTCTTTCCGCCTGCTCTTTGGCAAGCAAATGTAGGCAGATACCAGGTTCCAGACGGCCCGCGCGTCCCGCTCGCTGGGTCATCGAGGCCTGGCTTATGCGTTGGGTAATCAGTCGCGTTAAACCGGTACGCGCATCATAGCGCGCCACGCGCTCCTGGGCGCAGTCCACCACCAACCGGATGCCTTCGATCGTTAAGCTGGTTTCGGCAATATTGGTCGCCAGCACCACTTTGCGCTTGCCTTGCGGCGCGGGAAAAATCGCCTGACGCTGCTCGGCAAGCATCAGCGCGCCGTACAGTGGGCACAACAACACATCGCTGCCCACACGCGTTGCCAGTTGCTCCTGCACGCGCTGGATTTCCCCTACACCCGGTAAAAACAGCAGCAGCGACCCACTTTCATGGCGCAGGAGTTCTGCCGTCGCTACCGCTACCGCTTCAGCAAAACGCAGATGCGCCGCCAACGGCTGATATCGTCGATCAACGGGAAAAGCGCGGCCTTCAGAAACGATCGTCGGCGCATCAGGCAACATCTGCTGCAAACGCCCGTTGTCCAAAGTGGCAGACATGATCAACAGTTTCAGATCGTCACGCAGCCCTTGCTGCACATCCAGCAACAGCGCCAGCGCCAGGTCGGCCTGCAAACTCCGCTCGTGAAATTCGTCGAGGATGATCAGCCCAACGCCCGTCAATTCGGGGTCGCGCTGGATCATGCGCGTCAGAACCCCCTCCGTCACCACCTCAAGGCGGGTCTGCGGCCCTACGCAGCTTTGCGCACGCATGCGATACCCCACGGTCTCGCCAGGCTTTTCATTCAGCAATTCCGCCAACCGCTGCGCCACATTGCGTGCTGCCAGACGCCGCGGCTCCAGCAAAATAATCCGTCCCTTGATACCGCGATGTTCAAGGAGTCGCAACGGCAGCCAGGTTGATTTCCCGGCACCGGTCGGCGCCGTCAGCAAAACCTGCGACGAGGCATCAAGGGCGGTAAGTAGTTCAGGCACTACGGCGGCAACGGGCAACGACGTCACAAATGACTCCAGAGGGTTAACATTCTTCGCGCTGCATTGTAGCATCGCGTTAATTCATAACCGAGTATCCATCATGTCTGAGCCAAAAAGGCTGTTCTTTGCGATTGAATTGCCTGGCGAGGTTCGGGAGCAGTTAATCCACTGGCGGGCCGCGCAGTTCCCCCCTGAAGCGGGTCGTCCCGTCGCCGCCGATAATCTGCATCTGACGCTCGCCTTTTTGGGCGACGTCAGCGCTGAGAAGCAGCATGCGTTAACGCAGCTTGCAGGGCGTATTCGTCAGCCGGGTTTTACGCTCAAACTCGACGATGCCGGGCAATGGCTGCGCTCGCGAGTCGTGTGGTTGGGAATGCGTCAGCCGCCGCGCGGGCTGCTGCAGTTGGCGAACATGTTGCGGGCACAAGCCGCACGCAGTGGGTGCCACCAGAGCCCGCAGCCTTTTCACCCGCATATCACGCTGCTGCGTGACGCCGGTCACGCGGTATCTATCCCTCCGCCAGGGTTTGGCTGGTCGTTTCCGGTAACGGAGTTTGGGCTTTATTCCTCCTCATTCATGCGAGGACGCACGCGTTACACGCAGTTGCAACGCTGGACGCTGACTGAATAATCAAAGGAACTGTTCATGCAATTTTCTCCACCTTTACAACCTGCAACGCTCATTCAACGCTATAAGCGTTTTTTAGCGGATGTGATCACACCGGATGGCACAACGTTAACGCTACACTGCCCCAATACGGGAGCCATGACCGGCTGCGCAACGCCGGGAGATACAGTTTGGTATTCGACATCAGAAAATACTAAACGAAAATATCCACATACCTGGGAATTAACGCAAACCCAATCCGGTGCACTTATTTGTGTTAACACGCTGTGGGCCAATAGATTAACGAAAGAGGCTATTCAGCGTTCGTTAATTTCGGAAGTTTCAGACTACAGCACCTTGAAAAGTGAAGTAAAATACGGCGCCGAAGGGAGCCGCATCGACTTTTTGTTACAGGCGGATTCCCGACCTGACTGCTATATTGAAGTGAAATCAGTCACGTTGGCGGAAAAAGATCAGGGTTATTTTCCCGATGCCATCACTGAACGAGGTCAGAAACATCTTCGGGAATTGATGAGCGTAGCGGCCGAAGGCAAGCGCGCGGTGATATTTTTCGCGGTGTTGCATTCAGCCATTACACGGTTTTCACCCGCGCGCCATATCGATGCAAAATATGCGCAATTATTAGTTGAAGCACAGCTTAAGGGGGTAGAAATTCTGGTTTATAAAGCGGAACTTTCTGCCCATGGTATGACTCTTAAAGAGCCGTTGCCCATTACCTTGTAATGGTGTAAATATTCGGTTAATTAGTATTCTGGGCGCGTGGGCAAATACGCTTTTCCTCACAGGGTTGTCAAGTGTTACGTTTAGATAATTGCTATCCGGAAAAGCATCTGCTATTTATAGCGACCTGATTTTTCCCCCGAACATGGGGATCGATAGTGCGTGTTAAGGAGAAGCAACATGCAAGAAGGGCAAAACCGTAAAACATCGTCCCTGAGTATTCTCGCCATCGCTGGGGTGGAGCCGTACCAGGAGAAACCGGGCGAAGAGTATATGAACGAAGCCCAGCTGTCGCACTTCAGGCGTATTCTTGAGGCATGGCGTAATCAACTTAGGGATGAAGTTGATCGCACCGTATCTCATATGCAAGACGAAGCGGCTAACTTCCCTGATCCGGTGGACCGCGCCGCACAGGAAGAAGAATTCAGCCTTGAGCTGCGTAACCGTGATCGTGAGCGCAAACTGATCAAAAAGATCGAGAAGACGCTGAAGAAAGTAGAAGACGAAGATTTCGGCTACTGCGAATCATGCGGCGTAGAAATTGGTATTCGCCGTCTGGAAGCGCGTCCGACAGCCGATCTGTGCATCGACTGTAAAACGCTGGCAGAAATCCGCGAAAAACAAATGGCAGGTTAATTCCGGTCATTTTTACCACGTTTACTTCAGGCGGGAGCTTCTCCCGCCTTATTATTTGTTAGCCCGCAAAATGAGCGATTCACATTATATTGGCCGCTTCGCCCCTTCCCCCTCTGGCGAACTCCATTTTGGTTCACTGATTGCCGCCCTCGGGAGTTACCTGCAGGCCCGTGCTCGTCGCGGAATCTGGCGGGTACGCATTGAAGATATTGACCCCCCTCGTGAAGTTCCCGGTGCTGCAGACACGATTCTGCGTCAGCTGGAACATTACGGACTGCACTGGGATGGCGATATTTTATGGCAATCCCAGCGTCATGACGCCTACCGCGAGGCGCTGGCCTGGCTGCATCAGCAGGAACTGAGCTATTACTGCACCTGTACGCGCGCGCGTATTCAAAGCGTCGGCGGCATTTACGACGGTCATTGCCGTGAGCTACGCCACGGGCCTGAACAGGCGGCGGTCCGCATTAAGCAACGCCATCCGGTGATGCAGTTTACGGACCAACTGCGCGGTGTGATTCTGGCTGATCCGCGGCTTGCGAAGGAAGATTTTATTATTCACCGTCGCGACGGGCTGTTTGCCTATAACCTCGCGGTGGTGGTAGACGACCACTTCCAGGGCGTGACGGAAATTGTGCGCGGTGCCGATCTTATCGAACCGACGGTACGGCAAATTTCGTTGTATCAACAGTTCGGCTGGCAAGCGCCGGACTATATTCATCTGCCGCTGGCGCTCAACGAACAAGGCGCTAAACTTTCAAAACAAAATCATGCACCTGCACTGCCGCAAGGCGATCCACGCCCGGTGATTGTTGCTGCGCTGCGCTTTCTCGGCCAGTACTCCGATATCCCGTGGCAGGAGATGCGCGTGGATCAGATTCTCACGTTTGCCATTGAAAACTGGAGTCTGACAGCGGTGCCAGAATCGGCGATCGTAAATCCGCCATTCTCAAATGCATCATGCTGAGCTATGATTAGCCGCTATTTTTACACAGCAACACTTGTTCTGATTGAAGTTTGACACTACCGAGGTGCACTATTTTTACCCGAGTCGCTAATTTTTGCCGCAAGGTGCTAAGCCGCGAGGAGCGCGAGGCCGAGCTCGCCGTCGCCCGTCCACATATGACGGTAATCCCGCGTGAGCAGCACTCTATCTCCCGCAAAGATATCAGTGAAAATGCCCTGAAGGTAATGTACAGGCTCAATAAGGCCGGATACGAGGCATGGCTGGTTGGCGGAGGCGTACGCGATCTTTTGCTGGGCAAAAAGCCGAAAGATTTTGATGTCACGACTAACGCCACGCCAGATCAGGTACGAAAACTGTTTCGTAACTGTCGTCTGGTTGGTCGCCGTTTCCGTCTGGCCCATGTCATGTTTGGCCCGGAAATTATCGAAGTGGCAACTTTCCGTGGTCATCATGAAGGCAGCGAGTCCGATCGCACAACCTCACAGCGCGGACAAAACGGTATGCTGCTGCGCGACAACATCTTCGGCTCCATCGAAGAAGATGCCCAGCGTCGCGACTTCACAATTAACAGCCTGTATTACAGCGTGGCCGATTTCACCGTGCGTGATTACGTTGGTGGCATGCAGGATCTCGAAGAGGGCATCGTTCGCCTGATCGGTAATCCGGAAACGCGCTACCGCGAAGACCCTGTACGTATGCTGCGGGCCGTGCGCTTTGCCGCCAAGCTCGACATGCGTATCAGCCCGGAAACCGCTGAGCCAATCCCGCGTCTGGCAACACTGCTTAACGATATTCCCCCCGCACGCCTGTTTGAAGAAGCACTCAAACTGTTACAGGCGGGCTATGGGTATGAAACGTATAAAAAACTGCGTGAGTACAGCCTGTTCCAGCCGCTGTTCCCCACCATTACGCGCTATTTCACCGAAGACGGTGACAGCCCAATGGAACGCATCATCGCTCAGGTGCTGAAGAATACCGATAACCGCATCCACAATGATATGCGCGTTAACCCGGCGTTCTTGTTCGCCGCCATGTTCTGGTATCCGTTACTGGAAGCTGCGCAGAAAATTGCCCAGGAAAGCGGTCTGGCATACTACGATGCCTTCGCACTGGCGATGAACGACGTACTGGATGAAGCCTGCCGCTCGCTGGCGATCCCGAAACGTCTGACCTCGCTGACCCGTGATATCTGGCAGTTGCAGCTACGCATGTCTCGTCGCCAGGGCAAACGCGCCTGGAAGCTGATGGAGCATCCGAAGTTCCGCGCCGCTTACGATCTGCTGGCCCTGCGTGCCGAAGTGGAAAACAACGCTGAGCTGCAGCGTCTGGCGCAGTGGTGGGGAGAATTCCAGGTTTCAGCACCGCCGGAACAAAAAGGCATGCTCAACGAACTCGACGAAGAACCGGAACGCCGTCGTCATCGTCGCCCGCGTAAACGCGCCCCGCGCCGTGAAGGTTCCGCGTGACCATCGCCTATATCGCTCTCGGCAGTAATCTGGCCTCTCCTCTGGAGCAGGTTAATGCTGCCGTAAAAGCGATTGGCGACATTCCCGACAGCCGTATCGTCGCTGTTTCCTCCTTTTACCGCACACCGCCATTAGGCCCACAGGATCAGCCAGATTACCTGAACGCTGCCGTGGCGCTGGAAACCACTCTCGCTCCCGAAGAATTGCTTAATCATACCCAACGCATTGAGCTGCAACAGGGACGCGTACGTAAAGCCGAACGCTGGGGGCCGCGCACTCTGGACCTCGATATTATGCTGTTTGGCGATGAAGTGATTAACACCGAACGTCTGACCGTGCCGCACTACGACATGAAAAACCGTGGTTTTATGCTGTGGCCGCTCGCTGAAATCGCACCTGAGCTTATCTTCCCGGAGGGTATCAGCCTGCATCAGCTCCTCACCCATCTTGGTGCCGCAAAACCTGCACACTGGTAAAGTATCCTCTCCCCTTCCGCGTTTACCACTTTAGTGCCAAACGGTTGCTTAAAACAATTGCCCCCCTGAATGTGACTGTTAGAATGCCGATAAATATGACTTTCATCATCAGGAAATGTTATGAAACCCACCACCATTTCACTGCTGCAGAAATGCAAGCAAGAGAAAAAACGCTTCGCAACCATTACCGCCTACGACTACAGCTTTGCTAAGTTATTTGCCGACGAAGGCATTAATGTGATGCTGGTTGGCGACTCGCTGGGCATGACGATTCAGGGGCATGACTCCACCCTACCGGTCACCGTTGAAGATATTGCTTACCACACTCGTGCCGTACGTCGTGGCGCTCCCAACTGTCTGCTGCTCTCCGACCTGCCATTTATGGCTTACGCCACGCCGGAACAAGCATTTGAAAACGCCGCTGTGGTGATGCGGGCGGGCGCTAATATGGTCAAAATTGAAGGCGGCGCCTGGCTGGTGGATACGGTAAAAATGCTCACCGAACGCGCCGTACCGGTTTGCGGTCATCTGGGATTAACACCGCAGTCGGTGAATATTTTCGGCGGCTATAAAATTCAGGGCCGCGGCGACGCCGGGCAGGTATTGCTGGATGACGCGCTGGCCTTAGAAGCCGCTGGCGCTCAGTTGCTGGTGCTGGAGTGCGTGCCGGTTGAGCTGGCGAAGCGCGTCACCGAAGCGCTGTCGATTCCGGTTATCGGAATCGGCGCTGGTAACGTCACCGATGGACAAATCCTCGTCATGCACGATGCCTTTGGTATTACCGGTGGCCACATCCCGAAATTTGCGAAGAATTTCCTCAATGAAGCAGGCGACATGCGCGCCGCAGTGCGGCAGTATATGGCTGAAGTGGAGTCCGGCGTTTATCCGGGCGAAGAACACAGTTTCCACTAATTTTTCAGGCCATATATCGGCCTGAAAAGCGTAGCGCCATCAGGCGGTTCGCTGCATGTTGCCGGATGGCGGCGTAAACGCCTTATCCGGCCTACGGTTCCTCAGGCAACTCAAGGAGTCTTGTCGTGTTAATCATTGAAACCCTGCCGCTGCTGCGCCAGCATATTCGTCGTCTGCGTCAGGAAGGCAAACGCGTCGCTCTGGTTCCCACCATGGGCAACCTGCACGACGGCCATATGAAGCTGGTCGATGAGGCAAAAGCGCGGGCTGATGTGGTGATCGTCAGCATTTTCGTCAATCCGATGCAGTTTGACCGACCGGACGATCTGGTGCGCTATCCACGCACGCTGCAGGAAGATTGTGAAAAGCTGAACAAGCGTAAAGTCGATTATGTTTTTGCGCCAGCCGTTGAGGAAATCTACCCGCAGGGTCTGGAAGGCCAGACGTTCGTTGAAGTTCCCGGTCTCTCCACCATGCTGGAAGGCGCCAGCCGTCCAGGCCATTTCCGTGGCGTTTCCACTATCGTCAGCAAGCTGTTTAACCTGATCCAGCCAGATATAGCCTGCTTTGGCGAGAAAGATTTCCAGCAGCTCGCACTGATCCGCAAAATGGTGGCGGATCTGGGTTATGACATTGAGATCGTTGGCGTACCGATTATTCGCGCCAAAGACGGTCTGGCGCTTAGCTCACGTAACGGTTATCTGACCGCAGAGCAGCGAAAAATTGCGCCGGGTCTGCACAAAGTGATGAACGGCATCGCTGAAAAGCTGCTTGCCGGCCATCGTGACCAGGAAGAGATTATTGCCATTGCCGAGCAGGAACTGAATGAAAAAGGCTTCCGTGCCGACGATATTCAGATTCGTGATGCCGACACGCTGCTGGAGCTGACGGAAACCAGTAAACGCGCGGTGATTCTGGCCGCCGCCTGGCTGGGTCAGGCACGTCTGATCGATAATCAAAGCGTTACATTAGCCCAGTAGACAGGGGTTAAAAATCAGGCAATACTGCCTGAGAATTTCTCAAAGCAGGCCAGTAGTGCCTGCTTAGCCAAGGTAAACGACAGGGTATAGAAGTTATGATTCGCACCATGCTGCAAGGCAAGCTCCACCGCGTAAAAGTCACGCAGGCGGACCTGCACTACGAAGGCTCCTGCGCCATCGACCAGGATTTCCTCGATGCCTCTGGTATTCTGGAAAACGAAGCTATTGATATCTGGAACGTGAGCAACGGTAAACGTTTCTCAACCTATGCGATTGCGGCTGAACGCGGCTCCAGAATCATCTCGGTGAACGGCGCAGCGGCACACTGTGCTGAAGTCGGCGACATTGTGATTATCGCCAGCTTCGTCACCATGTCTGATGAAGAAGCCCGCACCTGGCGTCCGAAAGTGGCCTATTTTGAAGGCGACAACGAAATGAAGCGCACCGCGAAAGCCATTCCGGTACAGGTTGCCTGACAGCCCTTACCCCTGCGGCTGATTACTTATCAGCCGCGACATCGTCTCCAGCGAATCCGTTCTTAAAATATAAAGTCTTTTCAATAAGAACGGATTATCCCCCGGTTTAACCTTCCCTCTCACCGTGGTGACCGCCATGTGGAATCCCGCGTCGCCTGCCGCTTTTACTGCCGTGGAGTTATAGCCGCCAAACGGATACGAAAGATAAAGAACGTGAGGGTTAAACTGAGACAACGCCCGACGCGAACGGGCGAAATCAAACAGAATATTATGATAGCTGCGACTCAGCAGGATTGGCCGGTGATTCGCATCAACCCGATGTAAAAAATGGGTATGCGACTGGAAGTCGAACACGTCCCTGATCTCATTCAGTTCCGCGATGCTCATAAACTGCAGTGATTTCGGATCCCACTTCTGCGGGTGGCGCTTGATACGTGAGGAGATAATAAACGCCGTTGCCTTCATGCCGTGCTGCTTAAGAATCGGGTAAGCATAACGACTCACCGACTTCAGACCATCATCAAAAGTCAGCACCACCGCCCGCGCCGGGAGATTCATATTATTGCGAACATAGCCTTCCAGTTGGTACATCGTCAACGTGGTGTAGCCGCGGTCCTGTAGCCAGGCCATCTGGTTGCTGAAGGCGCGTACGGAGGTTGTCGTGGAGGTGTGGCGAAAACGGGTATTCTCTTCATCGCGCAGAATATGGTGATAGGTTAACACCGGGATACCGTTGTCTTCCTGCGCATCCAGAGCGCTGATATAGGCCAGTCTGCCGCCAATACGGATCTGGTACCAGGTTTGGTTGAGACGGTCTTTAAGCTTGCTGATAACCGGATAACGCAGATTATCCGCCAGCACGCCAAACGGGGCGCTACCAACATCCGGAGCGTTATAAACCGGCGTATCTTTCCAGGTGATCAGGCTTTGGTTGCTGAGGGGTTTATTGAGATCGCCCAGACCATCGTCGACTTTCTGCCGCCCCTGCACAGGCTCCAGATGCCCCTTATCAATAAACCCGGTACCAAAACCAAAGGTAAATTCGTAATAGTCTGCCGCAATTGGCTCAACGGCGAGGATCTGCCCGGCGCGAATATTTCCTACCGTCACCATCTTGTTGCCAATCTGCGCCCACACGGCGGCCGCTTCGGTGGTTTGCATGTAGCGAGCAGGCAAAGCCGCAGCTATGCTGCCAGAAAACAGGAGCAATAAAACAAGCAGAACGCGCATCACCATATGAGATAACCGAGGCGAGAAACCCCGGCTATTGTAGCAAAAGCACCATCAATACCAATGATTAATACTCATACAAATCATGCTTCAACACGAAGGGGGGATTTTTCTGTTGTTGATGCCAGAGGCTAGAGACTTCGGGCCCGCCAAGCGCAACGATGCTATCACGAAACGCAGAACTGCTCATCGATTCCCGCGACGAAAGCATTCGCTCAAGCAATGGATAACTGATACCTGAAATCACTTCACACTGGGGATGTTTATGGCTCATTAACGAAGCCACGCGGTAAGGCGCGGCCCCGGCCATATCCGTCAGGAATATCACACCCTCGCCAGAGTCTGTAGCATGCAGGGCATGGCACATCATGCGGCTTAGCATATTCGAGCTAAGCCCACGCCAAAAACTCACCGCCTGGCATTGAACCAACGGGCCGTACTTTTTCTCCAGACGATGCAGCATATCCTGTGCCTTATCATCATGACAGGTAATTACCCAACCTAGCATTGCCTACCTCCTTAGCAGGCAAGTAGTTTATCAGGGTGATAAATCCGTAATGGTGATAAGCATCAAAAGTCTTCCTCTCCCGGGGAAGGAGAGGAAGAAAGACTTAGCTGCGCAGGCCGCGTCCGCGCTGAATCAGGTACCAGCACAACAAATAAAACGCCGCGATAAACACCACCAGCACGCCAAAGGTGGTGACCAGCGGAACATCATGGATCCCGAGGAAGCCGTAACGGAAACCGCTAATCATGTAGACAATCGGGTTCAGATGCGACAGTCCCTGCCAGAACGGCGGCAGCAACGTTAACGAATAGAAAACGCCGCCCAGATAGGTCAGCGGAGTCAGCACGAAGGTTGGGATCAGGCTGATATCGTCAAAGGTTTTAGCGAAAACCGCGTTCAACAGACCGGCCAGCGAAAACAGCACCGCTGTTAACACCAGCGTAAGCGCCACAAAGACCCAGGAATGCACCTGGAACGGCACAAAGAACAGCGAAATCGCTGTTACCAGGATCCCTACGCACAGGCCACGCGCCACGCCGCCGCCAACAAAGCCGGCGATGATCACGTGCGTCGGTACCGGAGCGACCAGTAACTCTTCAATGTTGCGTTGAAACTTGGCGCTGAAGAATGACGATGCCACGTTAGCGTACGAGTTGGTAATTACCGCCATCATAATCAGCCCTGGCACGATAAACTGCATGTAGCTAAAACCATGCATTTCGCCGATTCGCGAGCCGATCAGGTTACCAAAGATAATAAAATAGAGCGTCATAGTAATGACGGGAGGAACCAGAGTCTGGACCCAGATACGCATAAAGCGGTGGATCTCTTTCGCCCAGATGCTTTTCAGCGCAACCCAATAAAGCTGCATCATGCGCGATCTCCTTGTTTTTCATGCACCAGAGAAACAAACAGTTCTTCCAGTCGGTTCGCTTTGTTTCGCATACTCAATACCTGAATGCCCTGGGCGCTCAGCTGTGAGAACACGCTGTTGACCCCCTGTTCACGCAGTACTTCAACTTCCAGTGTGGAGGTATCCACCAGCCGGTATTGATAGCCCTCCAGTTTTGGCAGCGGGCTTTTCGGCGCCAGATCGAGAATAAAGGTCTCGGATTTCAGCTTAGAGAGCAGGCTCTTCATCGAGGTGTTTTCCACCAGCTCGCCATGCTGAATAATGCCGATGTTGCGACACAGCATTTCCGCTTCTTCGAGATAGTGAGTGGTCAGAATAATCGTGGTGCCTTTGTCGTTTAAATCCTTTAAAAAACCCCACATTGAACGACGCAGCTCAATGTCGACCCCCGCCGTCGGTTCATCAAGGATAAGTAATTTAGGCTCGTGCATTAGTGCGCGGGCAATCATCAGACGGCGTTTCATCCCGCCGGAGAGCATGCGCGCGCGCTCGTTACGTTTTTCCCATAAATCGAGCTGCTTTAAATATAATTCGCTGCGTTTGACCGCCTCTTTATACTCAACGCCGTAATAACCCGCCTGGTTGACTACGATCTGCTGCACGGTTTCAAACGGGTTAAAATTAAACTCCTGCGGTACCAGACCAAGCTGGCGTTTCGCATTAACGGTATCTTTTTCAAGATCGTATCCGAAGACGCTCACCCGCCCAGAGGTTTTATTCACCAGCGAACTGATTATCCCGATGGTGGTGGACTTGCCTGCGCCATTCGGTCCCAAAAGCGCATAAAAATCCCCCGCTTCGACTTGCAAATCTATTCCGCGTAACGCCTGAACGCCACCAGGATAGGTTTTTTTAAGTTGTTGAAGTTCCAGAGCAATGGTCATGGTTTTTTACTTACCTTACATTCTAATGCTTGATATTTGGTTTTAATAAATCAGGAGTTACCCTATATTAGCGCAACGCAATTCAATTGGTTACAGCCTCCATGAAAGACATAGATACACTCATCAGCAACAACGCGCTATGGTCAAAGATGCTGGTAGAAGAGGATCCCGGATTTTTTGAAACGCTGACTCACGCACAAAATCCGCGCTTTTTATGGATTGGATGTTCCGACAGTCGCGTTCCCGCAGAACGTTTAACCGGTCTTGAGCCGGGTGAATTATTTGTTCACCGTAATGTTGCCAATCTGGTTATTCACACCGACCTGAACTGTCTCTCAGTGGTTCAGTATGCGGTAGATGTGCTGGAAGTGGAACATATTATTATTTGCGGCCACTATGGATGTGGTGGCGTACAGGCGGCTATTGAAAATAAAGAACAGGGGCTGATTGATAACTGGTTACTGCATATTCGCGATATCTGGTTTAAACACAGTTCACTGCTGGGTGAAATGCCGCAGGAACGTCGCATTGACACCCTGTGCGAATTGAATGTAATGGAGCAGGTCTACAACTTGGGCCACTCAACCATCATGCGTTCAGCCTGGAAGCGCGGTCAGAAAGTTACCATTCACGGCTGGGCTTACGGTATTCATGATGGCCTGCTGCGCGATCTGGACGTCACCGCCACCAGTCGCGAAACGCTGGAGCAGCGCTATCGTCAGGGGCTGTCTAACCTCAGCCAGAAACATACCAATCACAAGCAGATACCAACAAGCGGCAGCGACGCTTAAGTCGCTTTTCGGCCTGCGGGGAAGTATCGTGCAGGCCGAATAAGCAAAGCGCCATCAGGCGCTCCCGACATTACTCGTCCAGCAGCACCACTTTGCCAACGTACGGCAAATGGCGATAACGCTGGGCATAGTCAATGCCATAGCCGACAACAAACTCATCTGGGATAGAGAATCCGATAAACTCAACCGGAACATCCACTTCGCGACGGGTAGGTTTGTCCAGCAGCGTACAAATAGCCAGGGATTTCGGCTCGCGCAGGCTCAGAATCTCACGCACTTTGGACAACGTGTTACCGGAGTCGATGATGTCTTCGACAATCAGCACGTCCTTGCCACGAATGTCTTCATCCAGGTCTTTCAGGATTTTAACATCGCGCGTGGTGGACATTCCGCTGCCATAGCTGGAAGCAGTCATGAAATCGACTTCGTGGGAGACATGCACTTCACGGCACAGGTCGGCCATAAACATAAATGAGCCGCGTAACAGACCAACCAGCACCATATCGCTGCCGCTGTCCTTGTAACGTTCGTTAATCTGACGTCCCAGTTCAGCAATACGCGCTTTGATCTCCGCTTCCGGGATCATGACTTCAACAGTATGTTTCATATCTCTAACCATATGATTTAAAAACAAATCACTCAATGCTAACTTTTAATAAGTCAGCATCTAAGCGCAAGGCACGCAGTATACCAGCAAAAGCATTCATACGCGGCATCTGTTGATAAAGTTCATAATGTGACGTTTATCACGCGTTTTAGCTCCTATAATTAACTGCTATTAAAGAAATAACACCTGTGATGGTATTTTTTATGGCAAATAACAACGTACGTTCTCAACGGCTTATCGTGACCCTGAGCGCCCTGTTTGCGGCACTTTGTGGACTATATCTCCTGATTGGTGGAGGCTGGCTGGTCGCCATCGGTGGCTCCTGGTATTACCCGATCGCGGGCCTTGCCATGCTCGGTGTGGCTCTCCTGCTGTGGCGCAGTAACCGATCCGCCCTTTGGCTGTATGCCGCCCTGCTTCTCGCCACCATGATTTGGGGCGTCTGGGAAGTCGGCTTTGATTTCTGGGCGCTGACGCCGCGTAGCGACATCCTGGTCTTCTTTGGTATCTGGCTTATCCTGCCTTTCGTCTGGCATCGCCTGATTATCCCTTCCAGTGGCGCAGTAGCGGCGCTGGTGGTGGCCCTGCTGATTAGCGGCGGTATCCTGACCTGGGCTGGCTTCAACGACCCACAAGAGGTTCACGGCACGCTGAGTGCAGATACCTCTCAGGCCGATGCAATCTCAGCGGTTGCCGACGAGGATTGGCCGGCTTACGGTCGCAATCAGGAAGGTCAACGCTACTCACCGTTAAAACAAATTAACGCTGACAATGTTCATCAGTTGAAAGAAGCCTGGGTATTTCGTACCGGGGATTTAAAACAACCCAACGATCCCGGCGAAATCACCAATGAAGTCACGCCAATAAAAGTGGGGGATACTCTTTATCTGTGTACCGCCCACCAGCGGCTGTTCGCCCTGGATGCGGCCAGCGGTAAAGAGAAGTGGCATTTCGATCCCCAACTCAATACCAATACCAGCTTCCAGCACGTAACCTGTCGCGGCGTTTCTTATCATGAAGCCAAACCGGATACGGCTTCTGCAGAGGTGATGGCCGACTGTCCGCGCCGCGTCCTTTTGCCGGTCAATGATGGTCGACTGTTTGCCTTGAATGCCGAGACCGGCAAGCTGTGCGAAACCTTCGCCAATAAAGGTATTTTAAATCTGCAGACCAATATGCCGGATACCTCACCGGGCCTGTACGAACCGACGTCTCCCCCGATAATCACCGATAAAACTATCGTTATTGCCGGGTCGGTAACCGATAACTACTCAACCCGCGAAACATCCGGGGTGATACGTGGTTTTGACGTCAATAACGGCAAGCTTCTGTGGGCATTTGATCCCGGTGCCAAGGATCCTAATTTCATCCCGTCAGATGAACATACCTTCACCTTTAACTCACCCAACTCCTGGGCGCCTGCGGCCTACGACGCGAAGCTGGATCTGGTGTATCTACCCATGGGCGTTACCACGCCGGATATCTGGGGCGGTAACCGCACACCGGAACAGGAACGTTACGCCAGCGCCATTCTGGCGTTAAATGCCACGACCGGGAAATTGGCCTGGAGCTATCAGACCGTTCACCACGATCTGTGGGATATGGATTTACCGGCACAGCCAACCCTGGCGGATATCAACGTCAATGGAGAGAAAATTCCGGTCATTTATGCCCCGGCAAAAACCGGTAATATCTTTGTGCTCGACCGCCGTAATGGTGAACTGGTGGTGCCTGCCCCGGAAAAACCGGTGCCGCAAGGTGCAGCCAAAGGTGATTATGTCAGCAAAACCCAGCCGTTCTCCGATCTCAGTTTCCGTCCGCAAAAAGATCTCAGTGGTGCGGATATGTGGGGCGCAACCATGTTTGACCAGTTGGTGTGCCGCGTAATGTTCCACCAGCTGCGCTATGAAGGCATTTTTACCCCGCCTTCAGAGCAAGGCACTCTGGTGTTCCCGGGTAACCTCGGCATGTTCGAATGGGGCGGTATTTCCGTTGATCCCAACCGTCAGGTAGCCATTGCCAACCCGATGGCGTTGCCGTTCGTTTCTAAGCTGATCCCACGCGGTCCCGGCAATCCGATGGAGCCGCCGAAAGATGCCAAAGGTACTGGCACGGAGTCCGGGATTCAGCCGCAGTACGGCGTACCATTCGGCGTAACGCTTAATCCATTCCTTTCACCATTTGGCCTGCCGTGTAAGCAGCCAGCATGGGGCTACATTTCCGCCGTAGATCTGAAAACCAATCAAGTGGTGTGGAAAAAACGCATTGGCACGCCACAGGACAGCATGCCATTCCCAATGCCGGTTCCGGTGCCGTTCAATATGGGGATGCCGATGCTGGGTGGACCTATCTCCACCGCGGGTAACGTGCTGTTTATAGCCGCGACTGCCGATAACTATCTGCGCGCATACAACATGAGCAACGGTGAAAAACTGTGGCAGGGTCGGCTTCCGGCAGGCGGCCAGGCAACGCCGATGACGTATGAAGTTAACGGTAAGCAGTATGTGGTGATATCCGCCGGGGGCCACGGCTCATTTGGCACTAAGATGGGCGATTATATCGTGGCATACGCGTTGCCGGACGACGCGAAGTAAAATGGAAAACGCCCGCTAATCAGCGGGCGTTTTTTTATTCAAACTTCAGTGACAGTAACGACGCTTTTGCGGCTTCCTGATACTGAGCCACCAGATCTTTGGTCATATTGAAGGAGACCTGCACCGCTTTCTCGTTTTGCGAGGTAATCAGCAGCATATTGAGAATTTCAGTATCCGGCGCTTGAGAACGGAAAGTAATCAGCCACGCTTTATGTCCATCAACCGTGACAGGTTCCGCCTGCGGCTTGAAGTTGGTCAGCATCTTCAGTGTCGCATCCTTTGCCATATCCAACTGAGCGGCAGGCAACGCGTTGCGCCCGGCGGTAATACCTAGAGACGCTTTACCGCGTTCGTCACCGTAAATCACCTGAGGACGGTTTTCAGAAGGGTATTTGATTTTTGCCATTTCGTCCGGCATCGGCGTAAGCGTCTGCGGAATTTCGAGACTTAAATTCAGTTTTGAAATCTGTTGACGTTCCATCTTCATCGCAGCCTGTGCCGAAACCGCCAGAAGCATAATAAAAGATGCCGTCAGTACTTTACGCAAAAGGGTCATGAATACCTCGTGATGAGTGATTAACCTCATCAGTATATGAATGCCTTTACTCGACGATAGAGTAATAATCCGTTTTTGGAATAAACATTTAGCGGATAGCGCCACCGCTATCCGCCGCTGTTTATACGGTAAACCCGAGCATCATCCCGGTATCCTCATGCTCTAACAAATGGCAGTGCGCCATATAGGCATGTTCCTTTGGCGCGTCGTGGTCAAATTTCACCAGCACCTCGCTCACGCCGCCCTCTACCCGCACCGTATCTTTCCATCCCGCGCGGTGCGCAGCAGGCGCTTTGCCATTTTCAGACAGAATACGGAACTGCGTGCCGTGAATGTGGAACGGATGCAGCATCATGTCGCCCTGACCGGAAATCACCCAGCGTTCGTGTTGACCTTTCGCCGCGGCAAACATCGGTTTATTCATATCAAACGCCTGACCATTAATCCGGTTGGCATTATGGAAATCGAATGTTCCATGCTTCATGTTGCCCATGTCGCCATGCTGCATATTCCCCATCTCACCGTGGTTCATATTGCCATGCTTCATGTTCCCGTGGCCCATATTGTCATTATTCATATGGCCCATCATCTTCCCATGATCCATACCCGCCATAGCCTGAGCGCCGTACTTCTTCATCAACATTTGCATGCCCATCATGTCGAGCATTGGGTCCATCGATAATTGCAGTTTGCGCACCGTCAGCCCCTCAAGCGATGGCAGCGCCGGCATGGATGTCAGCGTATCCGGCAACGTGCCGGAAGCGGTAATCAGCAGCGGCTGAACGCGCATCACCGGATGCGGCTTATCAAATGGCGCAATCGCCATGCCCATCTGACCCACAGGCAGAGTGACCAGATCAAACGCTTTACCGTCGCTCACATCCACCAGCACTTCAAAGCGTTCGCCCATCAGCATAGGAAGTTCGGTTACTTTTACTGGCTCCGCCAACAGTCCGCCGTCGCTGGCAATAACGTACAAAGGACGATTGTCGCTGGCCGCGATATTCAGTGAGCGTGCGTTACAACCATTTAGCAGACGCAGACGCAGCCAACCGCGCGGTGCAGCATGCTGAGGATAAATCGCCCCATTGGTCAGCAGCGTATCGCCAAACCAACCGACGGCAGCGGTCATGATGTCCAGTTGATAGTTAACCTGACCATCAGCAGAGAACTGTTTATCCTGAATAATCACCGGCACATCATCAATGCCCCACTGCTTAGGCAGCAGCAGCTTGCGAATCTCTTCATCTTCAATCAGCACCAGTCCGGCCAGGCCCATCGCCACCTGATGACCAGTCTTCCCATGCTGATGCGGGTGGAACCAGCAGGTTGCCGCGCGCTGATCCGGTGTGAAGGTCACAGAACGTTTCCCACCCGCCGGAATAATACCTTGCGGGCCACCGTCGACTTCACCGGGGATTTCCAGCCCGTGCCAGTGCAACGTCGTCTCTTCGGCAAGCTGGTTATGGATATCCACCGTCACCGATTGCCCTTTACTCAGCTTGACCGCCGGCCCGAGCAAACTGCCGTTATATCCCCAGGTCGTGGCTGTTTTACCGGCAAAACTCGACTGTCCGGCTTGCACGATCAGTTGCATACGGTTAGAGGCATCTGCGGTTAACAGGTCTGGAATGGGTAATGCGGGACGGTCTGCAGCAAATACGCTCCGGCTCCACAGAGGTAACGCTGACGCGACGCCCAGCGCCACGGAGTACTTTAAAAAGTCACGACGTTGCATAATCACTTCCTTATATTCAGCAGCTTAAGCAGGCTATCTTTTAAGCATAAGCCCTCCCCTTACGGGAAGGTCAAGTAAACGGCTAATAATAAAGGTCGTCGCTTCGCTCGCAGTGTGCTAACGTTTAAATTCCGTGATGCAGTGGTAGAAGCAATGAAGACGTTTTTCAGAACCGTTTTGTTCGGCAGCCTGATGGCCGTATGCGCAAACAGCTACGCGCTTAGTGAGTCCGAAGCCGAAGATATGGCCGATTTAACGGCAGTTTTTGTTTTTCTGAAAAATGACTGTGGATACCAGAATTTGCCAAATGGGCAGATTCGTCGCGCACTGGTCTTTTTTGCCCAGCAAAACCAGTGGGACCTGAGTAATTACGACACCTTCAATATGAAAGCGTTGGGTGAAGACAGCTACCGCGACCTCAGCGGTATTGGCATCCCAACGGCCAAGAAATGCAAAGCGCTGGCACGTGACTCCCTGAGCCTGTTGGCTTACGTTAAATAATCTCCGGCACGACCACGGTTGATATTACCGTTACTCTGGCTGAACCAGCGTGAGGGCAACGGATTGCGCTTTTAATTCAGCCTGCGCGTTTGGCGCTAAATTCACATCGGTAACAACATCGGTAAAGCGGCTGAGCGGCGCGACGTTAAATAACGAATGCGCGCCGTACTTACTGCTATCCGCCAGTAATACCTTCCGTTGAGCATTAGCAATAATTTCCTGCTTTAATCCCGCTTTGTCTTCCGTGGGCGTGGTTACGCCCTTTTCCATACTCCAGGTGTTACAGCTCATAAAAGCGATATCAGGATAGACGCTGCGCAACATTTTCCGGCCAAACTCACCAATACAAGACTGGCTACTGTCATCGATACGCCCACCGACGATCGTCACCTCTATCTGGCGAAATTCTGACAAAAAAAGGGCAATGTGTAGATCAACGGTAATGACGCGCAGCGGCAAATGCGTCAAACATTTTGCCAGTTCCAGCATCGTGGTACCGGCGTCAAGCACCACGGCATCGCCCGCGCGCACCATTGAGGCGGCAAAACGCGCAATCGCCCGTTTCTCAGCACGCGAACGCAGTTGCTTTTCGTTCGTGGTCGGCTGCGCCGCTTCAAAGCGTCGTAACGCAACACCGCCGTGGCTACGGCTGATCACACCCTGTTCATCCAGCTTAATGAGATCGCGTCTGATCGTTGCTGGTGAAGCGTCAACCGCATCAACCAATTGTTCCACGGTAACTAGCGTATGATTTTTCAAATACGCCACTATCTTATCCAGACGGTGTTGCCCTTTCATAACAGTAAATTACGCCAGTTGCATTGCCAGTTTGATCGATACGGCCATGCTCTCAGATTTTGCTTTTCCCGTCCAGGCGATATCAAATGCCGTACCATGATCGGCAGAAGTACGAATGAACGGCAAACCTGCTGTGATATTTACGCCATCATAAAAACCGAGCAACTTCAGTGGGATATGTCCCTGGTCGTGGTACATCGCCACGACCATGTCATACTGGCCCTCATAAGCCTGTAAAAACACGGTATCCGGTGGGCACGGACCGTAAACATCCATCCCCTTCGCCTTCATATTTTCAATCGCAGGCCCGACAATACGGATTTCCTCATCGCCAAACAGGCCATTCTCACCGGCATGTGGGTTCACTCCCGCAACGGCAATACGCGGATGCGCAAAGCCTACGCGCTTCAGGAAGGTATCGGCAATGCCAATCACCGTTTCGACACGTTGCCCATTGAGCGTATCGAGGAATTTGCGCAGAGCGATATGCGTGGAAACATGGATGACTTTCAGTTTGTCAGTGTACAGCACCATTGCGTAATCACGACTTTCCGTCAGCGTTGCCAGCAGTTCCGTATGTCCGGGATAATTGTGTCCACCAAGATGCAATGCTTCTTTGTTCAACGGCGCGGTCGCAATCGCATGCACATCACCCTTCATTGCCAGTTCCGTCGCGCGTTTCACACAGCGATAGGCCAGATCGCCCGCCTGCGCCTGTACGGTTCCCGGAACAAGTTCATCGGGTTGTGCCAACGGTTCATCAATCACATGAATCGTATCTGGTGTAAATCGGGCATCGGCGACCTGTTCAATAGCGCGAAATGTCACCCCTTCGGCCAACCCCTGGGCCTGCAATCGATGCAGCGTTTTCAGGCACCCAACCACCACTAACGGCGCACCGTTAAGCTCATCCTCGCGTAGCGCTTTAACAATAATTTCCGGACCAATCCCCGCCGGATCTCCCATCGTAATCGCAATTGTTTTAGTTACCACGGTACATCTCCTCAATAAAATACAGCGCATCACAAAGGGTCGTGTCAGAACCGAATCCGCCCGCTTTGGTAATCACAGGCAAGTCATCAATCTCGCTATTCACAAACGTTCCACACGGAATACAGGGGGCAACCTCACTTTGAATGCGATACCCTTCGGCTCCCAACGCACTGGCGACCGCCGTGGCAATATCACCTCCGGTCAGGAACAAGCCGCCGATACGTGCCTGTTCAATAATGTGCAGCGTTATCATTCCGAGACGCTGGCTCAGCAGTTCTCCTAGCTGTTGTCGGCTCATTTCCACGTTACGACACAGCGCGTCGATCATATCCCGGTCTTCAGCACGCCGACTGGTGCGCAGGATCGTGTGGTGTTGTTGACTCAACAGCCCACAAGCCTGCTCAATAACGGAGGCCATTTCCTGCTCGAATGCTGACCCTGCCAGGCGTGCGGCATCAACGTCCACCACCTTTGCCCGGTCCTGACACAAGGCCTTTTCCACCTGACGTCGCGTTGCTTCGCTCATTGAGCCCGCCACAACCAACACCGGCAATTCCTGCTTTTCTTGCATAAACGTTCCGGCCGGTAGCGCATTGGCAAGCCCCGCCGCCCCGACCAGTAGTGGCATCTGTTTTTGCTCACAGACCGCCTGAGCAATCAACGCGAGATCTCGTTCCTCTTGCGCATCCACCACCACCATACATACACCTGCTGTCGCGAATCCGCTCAGCAACGCACTCAAGCTTCCCCGACGCACATCCGCTAGCGACACCTCATGTACCGGGATATCGCTTTGTAACGCGACCAGTTCAGCAATACGTGAAGAGAGAATTGGCGTTTTCGGATCGCTGGCGAATTCCGTCTCCAACAGCGGTACGCCATGAACCAGGCATAATCCATCCCGTGTGGTACGCCCGGCGGCAGGAATCGCCGCCGCAATAACGGCCTGCGTCCGACCAGCTGTGTGCATGGCAGCAGTAACTTCAGCCCCTACGTTGCCACGGAATGTCGAGTCGATTTTTTTGTACACCAGCGGTTTTATTGCTTCTTCACACCATGGCGCTAACGCCTGTTGTACAGCTGCTGCGGCCTGCATTGCAGGCATCGCCCGACTTTCCGTGTTGATGACCAGAACATCGACGCGACGAGAAGGCTTCTGTGCCGATGTAAGCATGACCTCAGTGCGTGCGCCTTTTTTCGCCAACTGTACGCCGGTATCGTTAGACCCCGTAAAATCATCGGCGATAACGATCATTTTCATGCTTTCTTCTCCTGCACCGCCTGACGCGCCTGTTTTTTCGCCACCCACGACGTAAGAATTGGCGTCAGAATAGCGGTGGTAATTACCGACGCAGCAATCAACGGCGCAGCCGCAGCGGCAACCTCTGCCAACGATGGATCGGCTTGTGCTATCGCCAGCGGCGTCGCGACGGCGTTCCCCGCTGTACTGGATGCAGCGGCGCCAGCAATACCACTTCCGCCTACCAGACGATCGGCACGAATGTTAAAGAAGCCGCCAACAAAGGTGGTCAGCACGCCAAGCAGAATGCCTGCCAGACCACCCTGCAGCAGCATTTCCAGATTAATGCCAGCCCCAAGTGCAAACGCAAAGAAAGGAATGAGCAACGGACCGCCTTTGGTCAGGAAGTCACGCATATTGGCATCGAGGTTACCGAGGATCATACCTACCGCCAACGGTACCAGAACTGCCACCAGCGCCATGACAGGAATGTTTGCCATACCCGCAGCACCCAGTGCAATCATGGTAAAGAAAGGTCCGTCATTCAAAGACAGAATGGAAATCGCACCGACATCACGTTCGTTGCCAAATTCCCCAACCAGCGCCGCATAAAGCCCGCCATTGGAGTTACTCATTGCCGCAATAATGGCGACACCGCTCAAGCCAAAGATGCCTTCTGCACCAAACAGGTGTTCAACCCCGAGACCAATCGCGATTGCGACCAGCAATTTCGTCAGCGTAATCGTACCGCCTTGTAACAAAGCCTGTGGTGCCGCCTTTACACTAATTCCCGCCCCCATGCAGAGCAGGAACGCGCCGATCAAAGGAGCCGCACCATTTTTAAATAAAGCCGTGGTGAATCCACCGATCTGCAACGCCTGCGGGGCAAAAGTGTTGATAATGGCACCGATAACCAACGGCACTACCATCATGCCGCCGGGTACGCGTTCTATTGCCTTCTTGATGTTCATGGTCTTCCCGCCTGTTGTTGTGTTGTGATTAAATAAAATCATAACGATTATATTCAATCAAAAACAGATCGCAAACGCGGCAGATCACAGTTTTAAAATGATTAATAAAAATCAAATAATCATTTCAATGAAAAAAAGCCGGGTTCGTCTCACCCGGCTTCATTGATATCTGAAATATCTCAGGATTGTTGTACAAACTCGCGGTACGCCGCCACGACCTGAAGAAAGTCCTCTACGCCGCAGAGTGAAAAGCTCTCTTCGTCGTAGTAGCTCATCCCCTCTTCCATTTCATCTCCGGAGAATTCCAGCTGATTGGCGCGCACCATCACCTCTTCACCATCCAGCCAGAGCGTGTATTCATGCCCTGCTCGCTGCCAGGAGCGCTCACTGCCCTTCACCGCATGCGCCGCCTGTTCCACTTCATCAAGTAAGGCCAGGTTTTCTTTCACTTCTTCGTTAAACCAGTGCCCCACCACCTCGTGGCCCATGGACATACGCACTTTTACCAGTCCGGTAATATCGCGCAGAAATTCGTAATCCATAATGTCTTCCTCTGCTCCCGGCAATGCGCCAATACCGCATTGCGCCTTGCTGTAATTATCGCAGCAGCGCGGCAGAAAAAAAGCGTAGCGGGTATAAGGAATAGAAATAAAAATGCCCGGAGAAGCAGACTTCTCCGGGCATTGATGCGTTTTTACACAAATCGCGTTAGCGTATTACACCGCGGTCTGGAAAATCACACCATCGGCTTTCTCAGTATACTGAGACAGCTGGTCGAAGTTCAGATAACGGTAAGTATCCACCGCCGTCTTATCAACCTGCACCACATAGGTCTGATATTCTTCCGCCGTCGGCAGTTTGCCAATCAGCGCCGCAACCGCCGCCAGCTCCGCAGAAGCCAGGTAGACATTCGCCCCGGTACCTAAACGGTTCGGGAAGTTACGGGTAGAGGTCGAAACCACCGTTGCGCCGTCAGCCACACGCGCCTGGTTACCCATGCACAGCGAGCAGCCTGGGATCTCAATACGCGCACCGCTCTTACCAAACACGCTGTAGTAGCCTTCTTCGGTCAGCTGCGCCGCATCCATACGGGTTGGCGGAGCCACCCACAGACGCGTCGGCAACTGGCCTTTGTGTGCATCCAGCAGTTTACCCGCCGCACGGAAGTGGCCGATGTTAGTCATGCAGGAGCCAATGAAGACCTCATCGATCTTCTCGCCCTGCACGTCAGACAGCAGACGCGCGTCGTCCGGATCGTTCGGTGCACACAGGATTGGCTCTTTGATATCCGCCAGATCGATGTCGATCACCGCCGCGTATTCTGCGTCAGCGTCGGCTTCCAGCAATTGCGGATCCGCCAGCCATTTTTCCATCCCCTGCACACGACGCTCCAGCGTACGGCGATCGCCGTAACCTTCAGCGATCATCCACTTCAGCAGAACGATGTTAGAGTTCAGATACTCAACGATCGGCTCTTTGTTCAGTTTGATGGTACAACCGGCAGCGGAACGTTCAGCGGAGGCATCGGTCAGTTCGAACGCCTGCTCCACTTTCAGATCCGGCAGACCTTCGATTTCGAGGATGCGGCCAGAGAAGATGTTTTTCTTACCTTTCTTCTCAACGGTCAGCAGACCCTGTTTGATCGCGTACAGCGGAATGGCGTGTACCAGATCGCGCAGGGTAATCCCCGGCTGCATTTTGCCTTTGAAACGCACCAGAACGGATTCCGGCATATCCAGCGGCATCACGCCGGTCGCAGCAGCAAACGCCACCAGGCCAGAACCCGCCGGGAAGGAGATGCCAATCGGGAAACGAGTATGGGAGTCACCGCCGGTGCCGACGGTATCCGGCAACAGCATGCGGTTCAGCCAGGAGTGGATTACGCCATCGCCCGGACGCAGCGACACGCCGCCACGGTTCATGATGAAGTCCGGCAGAGTGTGGTGCGTGGTCACGTCAACCGGCTTCGGATACGCGGCAGTGTGACAGAAGGACTGCATCACCAGGTCAGCAGAGAAGCCCAGGCACGCCAGGTCTTTCAGTTCATCACGGGTCATCGGGCCGGTGGTATCCTGAGAACCCACGGAGGTCATCTTCGGTTCGCAGTACGCGCCCGGACGGATACCTTTCACGCCGCAGGCGCGGCCCACCATTTTCTGAGCCAGAGAGAAGCCGCGGCTGCTTTCCGCCACGTCTTTCGCCTGACGGAATACGTCGCTGTGCGGCAGTCCCAGCGCTTCGCGCGCTTTGGTGGTCAGGCCACGACCGATGATCAGCGGAATACGGCCACCAGCGCGCACTTCGTCGATCAGCACATCAGTTTTCAGCTCAAAGCTTGCCAACAATTCGCCGGTTTCGTGGTTACGCACTTCTCCTTTGAACGGGTAAACGTCAATCACGTCGCCCATGTTCATGTTCGAAACGTCCACTTCGATTGGCAGTGCGCCCGCATCTTCCATGGTATTGAAGAAGATCGGTGCAATTTTGCCGCCGAGACACAGACCGCCGCCGCGCTTGTTCGGTACATGAGGGATATCATCGCCCATGAACCACAGTACGGAGTTGGTTGCAGATTTACGCGAAGAGCCGGTACCAACAACGTCACCCACATAAGCCAGCGGGTAGCCTTTATTCTGCAGTTCTTCAATCTGTTTGATCGGGCCTACCGCGCCCGGCTGGTCCGGTTCAATACCTTCACGGGCGTTTTTCAGCATCGCCAGCGCGTGCAGAGGGATATCCGGGCGAGACCATGCGTCCGGTGCCGGAGAGAGGTCATCGGTGTTGGTTTCACCCGTCACTTTAAACACGGTAACGGTGATTTTTTCAGCCAGAGCTGGACGGTTCAGGAACCATTCGGCATCGGCCCAGGACTGCATTACCTGCTTCGCATATTCGTTGCCCGCTTTGGCTTTTTCTTCTACATCGTAGAAGTTATCGAACATCAGCAGCGTTGAAGAGAGCGCTTTGGAGGCAATCGGCGCCAGTTTTGCGTCGTCAAGCGCGTCGATCAGCGGATGAATGTTGTAACCACCCTGCATAGTGCCCAGCAGTTCAATGGCTTTTTCTGGAGTCACCAGCGGGGAGGTGGTGTCGCCTTTCGCGACGGCAGCGAGAAAACCCGCTTTAACATAAGCGGCTTCATCTACGCCAGGAGGAACGCGGTTGATCAACAGGTCTAACAGGAATTCTTCTTCGCCCACAGGCGGGGTCTTCAGCAGCTCGACAAGTGCGGCCATTTGGGTTGCGTCTAACGGTTTTGGCACAATCCCCTGGGCAGCACGCTCAGCTACGTGCTTACGGTATTCTTCTAGCACGACGATATCTCCTCGCTCTCATTGTCATAATGCGGCGCTTTTGTAGATGGGCGATTCTCTTCACGCTCCTGTGAGACAGTAGTTAGTAGGGTAAATGCCCGGTACCGCGTAAGGCACAATAACAGGATTTTCATTAAGTGTTAATCCGTTTACAAAAAAGCAACATAAAAAATTGGCTGAATCGTTAAGAATGGTGTAGCGACAAGGCGGGGCGTAATTTAGGCTCCCTAAAAACGATGTAAAACGGTTAATTTTCAAGCGTGACATGCTGAATATTCCAGCGATTTTTCAGCCATCAGATATAATTGTGTAATAAATCTTCACACTCTTTTTCCGGACCTGCCGGGTGAATCCCCAATAAAAGTCAAAACTATCTAACACGGGTGAATAATACTCGCGGCAACAGAACGCCTCACGGCACAGCGCTTGTCTCGTTGGAGTCATTTTATGAAGTTGCCCTTTAAGCCACATCTGCTTGTCCTTCTGTGCAGTGCCGGGCTGTTTGCCGCCTCTGGCGTGATGTTCGTTAAAAGTCGCGCAACGGAGCCAGCAGCTCCAGCCCCCGTCGCACAGCAACCGTCCGCACCGGCTCCAGCTCCCGTAGCGGCCCCTGCCCCGGCCGATCAACCAGCGCCCACCGCAGCCCCTACGTACACATCGGCACAAATCGACCAGTGGGTTGCGCCTATCGCGCTCTATCCGGATTCACTGCTGTCGCAAATTTTGATGGCCTCAACCTACCCGGCCAACGTCATCCAGGCCGCGCAGTGGTCAAAAGACAATCCCAAAATGCAGGGTGATGCCGCCATTCAGGCCGTTGCCAGCCAACCCTGGGATCCCAGCGTAAAATCGCTGGTGGCGTTTCCGCAGCTGATGTCGCTGATGGGTGAAAATCCGCCGTGGGTACAGAGCCTGGGCGATGCATTCCTTGCGCAGCCGAAAGAGGTTATGGATTCCGTTCAACGCCTGCGTGCGCTGGCGCAACAGACCGGAGCGTTACAATCAACACCGCAGCAGACCGTTACCACCGTGGCCAAAGCAGCACCGACTAAAACCGTCACCAGCGAGTCAACGACCACAACAGCCACGACCGCAGCTTCAGCAAGCCCAACGGTAATCAAAATTGAATCCGCCGACCCGCAGGTAGTTTACGTTCCCACCTATAACCCAAATACGGTTTACGGTACCTGGCCGAACACCGCCTATCCGCCAACCTATCTACCGCCAACGCCCGGCGAGCAGTTTGGCAACAGCTTCGTTAACGGTTTAGGCTTCAGCCTCGGCGTCGCCACAACTTATGCCATCTTCAGCAATATTGACTGGGATGACGACGATGACTGGGATCACCATCATAACGATGACTGGGATAACCATGGCGGCTATAACCGCAACGGTGATAACAACATCAATATCAACGTAGATAACTTCAATAAAATCAGTGGACAGCGTCTGACGGATGCCAACCGTACCTGGCAGCACAACCCGGCCTATCGCGAAGGGGTGCCGTACCCTAATAGCCAGCTCAATAACCGCTTCCACTCCACTAACACGGCTACGGGCCTAAGCTCAACCCAGCAAAGACCGGTCAACCGTGATAGCCAGCGTCAGGCAGCGTTGAGCCAGATGGAAAAATCAACGGGGAAAACCTTCCCCCAGACGGCGCGTACGGGAACGAAAGACGCCCAGCGTCAGGCATCCAGCCAACAGCTAAAGCAAATTTCCCAGCGTAATAACTACCGTGGTTACGATACCAAACCGCAAACGGCAAAACGGGCAAACACTCAGCAACATGAACATCGCCAGGCCGCCACTCAGCGACAAGAGAAACGGGTCACGCAACCAGCGCAGCAACGCAACGTGCAGCAGCGCAATCTTCAACAGCGTACCAGCCAGCCGCGGGCCAATGCGCTGAGCGGCAACGACAGTCGCTCCGCCAGTTGGCAGGCGCAGCAGCAGCGAGGGGCTCAAAGCAGGCAGGTCGCCCGCAACCAGCCATCTCGCCAGCTATCCGGCGACCGTGCTGAACACCGTGAATTCCGTCATCGTTAAGGGAACCGACATGAAAAATAAACTACTCAGTGGAATGGTGTTATTCATGGTTTCGACCACCGCGATGGCACAGCAATCCTTCAGCACACCAGACCAGGCGACCGATGCCCTGGCAACCGCGATAAGCGAGCAGAATGAAAGCGCGATGAACAACCTGCTCGGGGAAAACTGGCGCGAGTTTCTGCCACCGGAAGGCGTCGATCCTGATGCGGTTGATCGCTTCCTGCGCGACTGGAAGGTCCGCCATAATACCGTCATCGACGGCAATACCGCACACCTGGTGGTCGGGGACAGCGACTGGCAACTGCCGATCCCGGTTGTTAAAACCGCTTCCGGCTGGCAATTTGATATCAAGGAAGCGGCTGAAGAGATCCTGACCCGTGAGATTGGGCGCAACGAACTTGCGGCTATTGAAGCATTACACGCCTATGTAGATGCTCAGCAAAGCTACTTTGCGATGAACCAAAAATACGCGCAAAAGATTGTCAGTTCTGAAGGGAAAAAAGATGGTCTGTACTGGCCTGTTTCGCCCGGCGAAGCGCCAAGCCCGCTTGGCCCGGCCTTTAGTCCGCAAGAGCCTGGCACGGGCTATCACGGCTATCGTTTCCGTATCCTTCCCGATAAAACCAGCGGCTTTGCGATGGTTGCCTGGCCCGTCAGCTACGATCACACTGGCGTTATGAGTTTTATGATTAACGGTGATGATAAAGTCTACCAGGCCGATCTCGGCGTTGATTCACAACAGAAAGCCGAGGCGTTAACCGCATATCATCTGGATAAAAACTGGCAGCCCGTAGCGCCCTGAGTGCCAGTCAAATAGTGAGTTGACCGGGGAAGCGCCCCCCCTCCGGCCAACTCACGAGAGATTACAGGATGTTAGCGACGGATTTCGCCAGCTGCGCTTCCAGAACCGGTTTCGCTTCTTCGAACTTCAGGTTCACTTTGTTGGCATTAGAGACGACGCGGGTCTGGTATTTTGCGCGATCGCCCTGCGCGCTGCTGGTTTGCAGCTTGATACCAGACGTGCCCTGGCGCAGTGCGGCAACGTTATCCGTTGTCACTTTCGCTTTGCTGCGCTCAGAGATTTGCAGGTCAGTGACCATGGTGTAGTTCACGTCTTCTACCATGGCATCCGCGGCCATACCGATCAGCCCCGCCGCCAGGCCAACGCCCAGCGCCGCGCCGGAGGAGTTGCTGTTATAGGCAGTGATCCCCGCTCCCAACGCAGCACCCACCGCTGCCCCTTCATAGCCGGTCTTCAGGAAGCCCTGAGCTTCACGCAGATCCATTTTGTCCGCTTTCAGTACGTTCGCCTGTACCCAGTAGTAAGCGCTGTCTGGTGAACTGGTCACTTTATAGCCCTTCGCAGACAGGTCGTTTGCCAGCAGGGTTTGCAGGTTGCTCATGTCTTTATCAGAAGTGTTTTTTACTTGAATGTAGACGGTCTTCTCGCTGGAAGGCTCCAGCCAGATGGTTTCACTCATCTGCGTTTTCACTTCGAGATTACGTTTTTTAACGGCGGTGGTCATCGCGCCACAACCAGTCAGCGTCATTGTCGCGACAACCATGCCAACAACCGCGATTTTTTTTAAAGACATGTTATTTCCTTTTTTCGTGTAATAGAGAATCCAGAGCCTCTTAACCGCGCGGCCAGTAGCCACACAATGGCGAAAAAAGTATCGGCAGTTGCGCAATTTTTTTTAGTGGAAATATCAATAAGATGACTACCAGAACTGGTAGCTTTCAGGCAATAAATATCCTCCGGCATAGCCGGAGGTTTTTCGGATGCGCCTATAAGGCTCTGTTACCAGCCGCGCCCTAACAGGCGCATACGATCTGACATTTGCATCAGACTTCGTTACTTACGGCCCGTAAACGGGCTACCCGGATAAGCGATCGATAACTGCTCACCCATTTTATCTTCTGCAAGCTGGTGCTTTATGTATTCCTGTATCTTCACCGTGTTCTTACCCACCGTATCTACGTAGTATCCCCGGCACCAGAACTCTCTATTCCTGTACTTGAATTTCATATCCCCAAACTGTTCATACAGCATCAGACTGCTTTTCCCTTTCAGATACCCCATAAAGCCGGATACGCTTATTTTGGGTGGGATTTCCACAAGCATATGGATATGATCCGCACAGCATTCCGCTTCCAGGATCCGCACGTTTTTCCACTCACACAGCTTTCTTAAGATGCTGCCTATCGCCCTGCGTTTCTCCCCGTAGAATGCTTGTCTCCGGTATTTGGGCGCAAAAACTATGTGATATTTACAGTTCCATCGGGTGTGCGCTAAGCTCTTTTCGTCCCCCATTGGGACCCCCTTTTGATTTCTTGTTAAACATTTGCAGTTGCCAGACCGCAATGTGTTTTAACAAATCAAAAGGGGTTTTAATAACTGGCCCAAAGCTGAAAGCTTTCCGGAACCCCCAGCCTAGCAGGGGGTTTTCTGTGCACAAAAAAAACGCCTCCGAAGAGGCGTTTTCACAAAAGCGGGAAGATTACTTTTTCTTCGCTTTCGGGTTTGGCAGGTCGGTGATGCTACCTTCGAACACTTCTGCCGCCAGGCCCACAGACTCGTGCAGAGTCGGGTGCGCGTGGATGGTCAGCGCGATGTCTTCAGCATCACAACCCATTTCGATCGCCAGACCGATTTCACCCAGAAGCTCGCCGCCGTTGGTACCGACAATCGCACCACCGATAACACGGTGAGATTCTTTGTCGAAAATCAGTTTAGTCATACCGTCTGCGCAGTCGGAAGCGATAGCACGACCAGAAGCAGCCCACGGGAAGGTGGCGGTCTCAAAGCTGATGCCTTTCTCTTTCGCTTCTTTCTCAGTCAGGCCAACCCATGCAACTTCTGGTTCAGTGTATGCGATGGATGGGATAACTTTCGGATCGAAGTAGTGTTTCTTACCGGCGATAACTTCAGCGGCAACGTGACCTTCGTGAACACCTTTGTGCGCCAGCATCGGCTGACCGACGATATCGCCGATAGCAAAGATGTGCGGCACGTTGGTACGCAGCTGTTTGTCAACGCGGATGAAGCCACGGTCATCAACTTCCACGCCAGCTTTGCCCGCGTCGAGGTTTTTGCCGTTCGGTACACGACCGATAGCCACCAGCACTGCATCGTAACGCTGAGCTTCAGCAGGCGCTTTTTTGCCTTCCATGGAAACGTAGATACCGTCTTCTTTCGCTTCAACGGCAGTTACTTTGGTTTCCAGCATCAGGTTGAATTTCTTGCTGATGCGTTTGGTAAAGACTTTAACCACGTCTTTATCGGCAGCCGGGATAACCTGGTCGAACATTTCAACCACGTCGATCTCTGAACCCAGCGCATGGTAAACGGTACCCATTTCCAGACCGATAATACCGCCGCCCATTACCAGCAGGCGCTTAGGAACAGTTTTCAGTTCCAGTGCATCGGTGGAATCCCACACGCGCGGATCTTCATGCGGAATGAATGGCAGTTCGATCGGACGGGAACCCGCCGCGATGATCGCGTTGTCAAAGTTGATCACGGTTTTGCCGTTTTCACCTTCAACTTCCAGGGTGTTTGCCCCGGTAAATTTACCCAGACCGTTAACCACTTTCACTTTACGGCCTTTGGCCATACCCGCCAGACCGCCGGTCAGTTGAGTGATAACTTTTTCTTTCCAGGTACGAATCTTGTCGATATCGGTTTTCGGCTCGCCAAAAACGATACCGTGTTCAGCCAGCGCTTTGGCTTCTTCGATAACTTTTGCTACGTGCAGCAGCGCTTTAGAAGGGATACAGCCGACGTTCAGACAAACACCACCGAGGGTGCTGTAACGTTCTACGATGACGGTCTCCAGACCTAAATCTGCGCAACGGAAGGCAGCAGAGTAACCTGCAGGGCCTGCCCCAAGTACCACGACCTGAGTTTTGATTTCAGTGCTCATCATGACCTCTTAATTTATACCCGTCGTCCACCGGGTCGTTCTATCCGCCCGTATTTTACAAAATTGTTAACAATTTTGAAACAACAAACGGCAACCGATTTGTCTTTCGCACAATAACCTCACTGACTTCATGAGATTACCAGAAAAAAGCCGGCCGTCGGGCCGGCTTTTTCGCTTACATCACCAGGCGGCGAATGTCAGACAGCATGTTGTTGATGATGGTGATAAAGCGCGCACCATCAGCACCGTCGATTACGCGGTGGTCGAAGGAGAGCGAAATCGGCATCATCAGACGCGGCATAAACTCTTTACCGTTCCACACTGGCTCCATAGAGGACTTGGAGACACCGAGGATAGCCACTTCCGGCGCGTTCACAATCGGCGCGAAGTGGGTCGTACCCAGGCCACCGATGCTGGAGATGGTGAAGCAACCGCCCTGCATTTCGCCAGCGGTCAGCTTGCCATCACGCGCTTTCTTGGAGATGGTGGTCAGTTCACGAGACAGCTCGGTAATGCTCTTCTTGTTCACGTCTTTGAAGACCGGAACAACCAGACCATTCGGCGTATCTACCGCGACACCGATGTTGATGTATTTTTTCAGGGTCAGACGCTGACCGTCTTCAGACAGAGAGCTGTTGAAGCGCGGCATCTGTTCCAGAGCGGCGGCAACGGCTTTCATGATGAAGACCACTGGCGTGAATTTCACATCCAGTTTACGTTTTTCAGCTTCGGCGTTCTGCTGTTTACGGAACGCTTCCAGATCGGTGATATCGGTCTTGTCGAAGTGAGTAACGTGCGGGATCATCACCCAGTTACGGCTCAGGTTAGCACCAGAGATTTTCTGGATACGGCCCAGTTCCACTTCTTCGATTTCACCAAACTTGCTGAAGTCCACTTTCGGCCAAGGCAGCATGCCCGGAATACCGCCGCCTGCTGCTGCCGGAGCAGCTTCAGCACGCTTGATAGCGTCTTTCACGTAAGCCTGAACGTCTTCACGCAGGATACGACCTTTACGGCCAGAACCTTTCACTTTCGCCAGGTTTACACCGAACTCGCGCGCTAGGCGACGAATCAGCGGCGTTGCATGAACGTAAGCGTCGTTCTCAGCGAACTCAGATTTACCTTCCGCTTTCGCGGCCGGAGCTGCGGCTGGTTTAGCAGCCTGAGCCGGTGCAGCTGCAGAGGCTGGAGCAGCCGCGGCAGCAGGTGCTGCGCCTTCAACTTCGAAGATCATAATCAGAGAACCGGTTTTGACTTTGTCGCCGGTGCTGATTTTGATTTCTTTCACGGTGCCCGCGAACGGTGCCGGAACTTCCATCGACGCTTTATCGCCTTCAACGGTAATCAGTGACTGCTCAGCGGCAATTTTATCGCCCACTTTAACCATCACTTCAGTGACTTCAACTTCGTCACCGCCGATATCCGGAACGTTAACCTCTTTCGAGCCAGAAGCTGCCGGAGCCGCCGCTGCTGCTGGAGCTGCCGCCTGAGCCGGTGCTGCAGCAGGCGCTGCGCCTGCAACTTCGAAGACCATAATCAGAGAACCGGTAGACACTTTGTCGCCCGTGTTGATTTTGATCTCTTTAACGGTGCCCGCGAACGGCGCCGGAACTTCCATCGACGCTTTATCGCCTTCAACGGTGATCAGAGACTGTTCAGCCGCAACGGTGTCGCCCACTTTAACCATAACCTCGGTAACTTCGACTTCGTCACCGCCGATGTCCGGTACGTGTACTTCTTTCTCCGCTGCCGCAGCAGGTGCTGCTGCCGGAGCGGCTTCTTTCTTCTCTTCTGCCGGAGCAGGTGCAGCGGCTGCTGCACCATCGGCGGAATCGAAAATCATGATCAGTTTGCCGGTCTCAGTTTTGTCGCCAACAGAGACTTTGATCTCTTTAACGATACCTGCCTGAGGAGACGGAACTTCCATAGAGGCTTTGTCGCCTTCTACGGTGATCAGCGACTGTTCAGCTTCAACTTTGTCGCCTACTTTGACCAGGATCTCGGTGATTTCAACTTCATCAGCCCCGATGTCCGGTACATTGATTTCGATAGCCATTATTCTTTTACCTCTTACGCCAGACGCGGGTTAACTTTATCTGCATCGATGTTGAATTTGATGATTGCGTCAGCAACCACTTTCTTATCGATTTCGCCACGTTTAGCCAGTTCGCCCAGGGCCGCTACAACCACATAAGAAGCATCAACTTCAAAGTGGTGACGCAGGTTTTCACGGCTGTCAGAGCGACCGAAGCCGTCAGTACCCAGTACGCGATAATCATCAGCCGGTACATAAGTACGAACCTGTTCGGCAAACAGTTTCATATAGTCAGTAGATGCCACTGCCGGAGCGTCGTTCATCACCTGAGCGATGTACGGAACGCGCGGAGTTTCCATCGGGTGCAGCATGTTCCAGCGTTCACAATCCTGGCCATCACGCGCCAGTTCAGTGAAGGAGGTTACGCTGTAAACGTCAGAACCTACACCGTAGTCGTTCGCCAGGATCTGTGCTGCTTCACGCACGTGACGCAGGATAGAACCGGAGCCCAGCAGCTGAACTTTACCTTTCTTACCTTCGAGGGTTTCGAGTTTGTAGATACCTTTACGGATACCTTCCTCGGCACCTGCTGGCATTGCCGGCATGTGGTAGTTTTCGTTCAGCGTGGTGATGTAGTAGTAAACGTTCTCTTGTTTCTCACCGTACATACGCTCCAGACCATCGTGCATGATGACCGCAACTTCGTACGCGTAAGACGGATCGTAAGAGATACAGTTCGGGATAGTCAGAGACTGAATATGGCTGTGACCATCTTCGTGCTGCAGACCTTCGCCGTTCAGCGTCGTACGACCAGAAGTTCCCCCTACCAGGAAGCCGCGAGCCTGTTGGTCGCCTGCCTGCCAGCACAGGTCACCGATACGCTGGAATCCGAACATGGAGTAGTAGATGTAGAACGGAATCATCGGCAGATCGTTGGTGCTGTAGGAGGTCGCAGCAGCCAGCCAGGATGCGCCAGCACCCAGTTCGTTGATGCCTTCCTGCAGGATCTGACCTTTCTCGTCTTCTTTATAGTAAGCAACCTGCTCACGGTCCTGCGGGGTGTACTGCTGACCGTTCGGGCTGTAGATACCGATCTGACGGAACAGACCTTCCATACCGAAAGTACGCGCTTCATCAGCGATGATCGGAACCAGACGATCTTTGATCGACTTGTTCTTCAGCATCACGTTCAGGGCACGAACGAAAGCGATAGTGGTGGAGATTTCTTTGTTCTGCTCTTCCAGCAGCGCACCGAAGTCTTCCAGAGCAGGCAGTTCCAGCTTCTCGGTGAAGTTCGGCTGACGAGCAGGCAGATAGCCGTGCAGTTTCTGACGCTGAGCGTGCAGATAAGTGTGCTCTTCAGAACCTTCCGGGAAGGTGATGTAAGACAGGTTTTCAACCTGCTCATCGGTCACAGGAACGTTGAAACGGTCGCGGATATAACGTACGCCGTCCATGTTCATTTTCTTAACCTGGTGAGCGATGTTTTTACCTTCGGCGGTGTCACCCATGCCGTAACCTTTGATGGTATGGGCCAGGATTACAGTTGCTTTGCCTTTGGTTTCCTGCGCTTTCTTCAGTGCAGCGTAGACTTTCTTCGGATCGTGACCACCACGGTTCAGCGCCCAAATCTGCTCGTCAGTCCAGTCAGCAACCAGGGCTGCGGTTTCCGGGTATTTACCGAAGAAGTGCTCACGTACGTATGCGCCATCTTTGGATTTAAAGGTCTGGTAGTCGCCGTCAACGGTTTCGTTCATCAGTTGGATCAGTTTACCGCTGGTATCTTTACGCAGCAGCTCATCCCAACGACCGCCCCACATGACTTTGATAACGTTCCAGCCAGCGCCCGCGAAGATGCCTTCCAGTTCGTTGACAATCTTGCCGTTACCGGTGACCGGACCGTCAAGACGCTGCAGGTTACAGTTGATAACAAAGACCAGGTTGTCCAGTTTCTCACGGGTCGCGATGGTGATAGCACCCTTAGATTCTGGCTCATCCATTTCGCCGTCGCCCAGGAAGGCGTAAACGGTTTGTTTAGAGGTATCTTTCAGGCCACGGTGTTCCAGATATTTCAGGAACTTAGCCTGGTAGATTGCACCGATTGGGCCCAGACCCATAGATACGGTCGGGAACTGCCAGAATTCCGGCATCAGTTTCGGGTGCGGGTAGGAAGACAGGCCTTTGCCATGTACTTCCTGACGGAAGTTGTTCATCTGCTCTTCAGTCAGACGACCTTCCAGGAATGCGCGAGCGTAGATGCCCGGAGAGATGTGGCCCTGGAAGTAAACCAGATCGCCGCCATCCTGTTCGTTGCGTGCACGGAAGAAGTGGTTGAAGCAAACATCATACACCGTTGCGGAGGACTGGAAGGATGCCATGTGGCCACCCAGCTCGAGGTCCTTTTTAGACGCGCGCAGTACGGTCATGATGGCGTTCCAGCGGATAGCAGAACGAATACGACGCTCCAGCTCCAGATTGCCCGGGTATTCCGGTTCATCTTCAACGGCAATAGTGTTTACATAATTGCTGGCCCCAGCACCTGCCGCTACTTTCACGCCGCCTTTGCGAGCTTCTGAAAGCAGTTGGTCGATCAGATACTGAGCACGCTCAACACCTTCTTCACGGATGACCGATTCGATCGCCTGTAGCCAGTCGCGAGTTTCGATCGGATCCACGTCATTTGGGAAACGTTCTGACATGGGGGTATTCCTTATCTATCTAATACGTTGAGTTATCTGGAACCTGTCCCATTACGTTCTCACCAGAGAGCGTAATAAGACAGGTTCTGCGTTTAGTTGCCGCGCCTTTCGATAGCGCTTGATTTACAACATCTTCTGGTTAACGTTCTGCCAGAAAAATCACTAATTCTTTCGTTGCTCCAGACGGCGTAAGGCGCGTTCACGACGGCTTTCCTCACGGCTCCTGTCCAGCAGAATCTCTTCGATAAACGCCAGGTGACGGTGAGACGCTTCACGCGCTTCTTCAGGCTTCCCGGCGATAATTGCTTCAAAGATGCGGGTACGGTGACTGCTCACCAGCGGCAGCATCTCGCGACGCGCATACAGCAATTCGAAGTTTTGCCGAACGTTCTGGGCCAGCATCGGCTCCATACACCTTAGCAAATGGAGCAGCACCACATTATGTGCCGCTTCGGTGACAGCAATTTGATACTGGAGTACCGCGTCAGATTCGCCGTCAAGATCGCCGGACTGTTGAGCAAGCTCGATCGCATGGTGGAGTTCACGGATACGCGTTTTGTCTTCATCCGTGCTGCGCAGTGCAGCGTAATAGGCTGCAATACCTTCCAGCGCATGGCGCGTCTCAAGCAGGTCAAACTGGGATTCAGGATGGTCGGAGAGCAGCTCTACCAGTGGGTCGCTAAAGCTCTGCCACAGGCTGCTCTGAACAAAAGTGCCACCGCCCTGACGACGAAGCAGTAACCCCTTCGCTTCAAGGCGTTGGATCGCCTCGCGTAAGGAGGGGCGGGAGACGTCGAACTGTTTTGCCAGCTCGCGTTCCGGTGGGAGTTTTTCTCCGGGGCGAAGTGTCCCCTCAAGAATTAAAAACTCCAGCTGCTGCTCAATCACATCGGAGAGTTTTGGTTGGCGGATTTTGCTGTAGGCCATGATTTCCTGTCTTAAGCCATTTGCCCGGAGTCAATTGGTCTTACCAATTTCATGTTCTTGACGCTAAAGTAACAAAGTATTCACCTTCTGTCCATACAGGTTTTGATTGAAATCAGTAAAGGGGGCATATTTTAACAACATTACAGAAATAACGTTTCAAACATGTAACTATGCACAAATGTTAAATTTACCCACCACGGGGTAGTTTTAACGGAATTGAAACGAAAAAATATCTTATCTGAACCGATTCACCTGATTATTTATCGACACATTAGCCACAATTAGTGAATAAAAATTCAAAATGGAAATTTTGTGGTAGATAAACTCGCATTTACAAATGGTTTCTTTTTATTCAACTCGTCATCTTGCCCGCATAAAGCAGGTGCATTCGCGCTCACATATCATTATTCTGATCAAGACAAAAGCATTGAGGCAACATTTTATCTAAAGCATCTGTAAACAAATAAATACAACAAACGGAATTGCAAACTTACACACGCATTGCTGCGTAGTTCAAAAAATAAGTACTCGAAATATGAAGAGTAAAACCACACACGAGGTTTAATGATGGAAAGTCAACAGCATGGCGATCAGCTCAAGCGCGGTCTTAAGAACCGCCATATACAGCTAATCGCGCTGGGTGGCGCGATTGGTACCGGGTTATTCCTCGGTAGCGCATCCGTTATCCAGTCTGCAGGACCGGGTATTATTCTGGGTTACGCAATTGCCGGCTTTATCGCCTTTTTGATTATGCGTCAGTTAGGTGAAATGGTGGTTGAAGAGCCGGTTGCAGGCTCCTTTAGCCACTTTGCTTATAAATACTGGGGCGGTTTTGCGGGCTTCTCTTCTGGCTGGAACTATTGGGTACTGTACGTCCTGGTTGCCATGGCTGAACTGACTGCCGTAGGTAAATACATCCAGTTCTGGTATCCGGATATCCCCACCTGGGTTTCTGCTGCAGCCTTCTTCGTGCTGATCAACGCCATCAACCTGACCAACGTGAAAGTGTTTGGGGAAATGGAGTTCTGGTTCGCCATTATTAAAGTCATTGCCGTGGTTGCGATGATTCTGTTCGGCGGCTGGTTGCTGTTTAGCGGCAACGGCGGCCCGCAGGCCAGCGTCAGTAACCTGTGGAGTCAGGGTGGCTTCCTGCCGCACGGCTTCACCGGTCTGGTGATGATGATGGCTATTATTATGTTCTCTTTCGGTGGGCTGGAGCTGGTCGGGATCACCGCAGCAGAAGCCGATAACCCGGAGCAAAGCATTCCCAAAGCAACCAACCAGGTTATCTACCGTATCCTGATTTTCTATGTAGGTTCGCTGGCTGTTCTGCTTTCCCTGATGCCGTGGACGCGCGTCACGGCTGATACCAGCCCGTTTGTCCTTATTTTCCACGAGCTGGGCGACACCTTTGTTGCCAATGCTCTGAACATCGTAGTGCTGACCGCTGCCCTTTCTGTCTATAACAGCTGCGTATACTGCAACAGCCGTATGCTGTTCGGTCTGGCACAGCAGGGCAACGCGCCAAAAGCGCTGATGAACGTCGACAAACGCGGCGTACCGGTGAACACCATTCTGGTCTCCGCGCTGGTTACGGCTCTGTGTGTACTGATCAACTATCTGGCACCGGAATCCGCCTTTGGCCTGCTGATGGCGCTGGTGGTTTCCGCACTGGTGATCAACTGGGCAATGATTAGCCTGGCGCACATGAAGTTCCGCAAAGCCAAACAGCAGCAAGGCGTTACCACCCGTTTCCCGGCGCTGCTCTATCCGCTTGGTAACTGGGTATGTCTGATTTTCATGGCTGCAGTGCTGGTGATTATGCTGATGACGCCGGGCATGGCGATTTCGGTGTACTTAATCCCTGTATGGATTGCCATTCTTGGCATCGGCTATTTGTGCAAACAGAAAACCGCCAAAGTAGCTAAAGCACATTAATTCTCCCTCCCCCACCTACCTCAGGTGGGGGTTGTTACCTGCCTCACACTTTCCCACTCACGACTGTTTCGTCCATATCACTGGCGTTATCCTGCAACGCAAAAACACCTCTGCCAGACAATAATTATCTCCATATCTTATTAATGGAGTGCAGTTGATGGAAACCAGTAAGCTCACGGTGAAAGAAAAGATCGGCTATGGAATGGGCGACGCCGGATGCAACATCATCTTTGGCGCCATCATGTTGTTTGTTAACTATTTTTACACAGATATTTTTGGCCTGGCACCGGCCCTGGTCGGCGTGTTACTGCTCTCAGTACGCGTTATAGATGCCGTTACCGACCCTATTATGGGCGCGATGGCCGACCGCACCCGCAGCAAATATGGTCGATTTCGTCCATGGCTTTTGTGGATGGCTTTCCCATACGCATTATTTAGCGTACTCATGTTTACCACCCCTGAGTGGACATATAACAGCAAAGTAATCTATGCGTTCGTCACCTACTTCCTGCTCTCTATCACCTATACGGCGATCAATATCCCTTACTGCTCGCTCGGCAGCGTCATCACTAACGATCCAAAGGAACGTGTCGCCTGCCAGTCATATCGCTTTGTGTTGGTAGGAATTGCAACCCTGCTGCTCTCCCTCACCTTGCTGCCAATGGCGGACTGGTTTGGCGGGGAAGATAAAGCTAAAGGCTATCAGATGGCGATGGCAGTGCTGGCCTTCATCGGCATGTGTATGTTCCTGTTTTGCTTTGCAACCGTCCGTGAGCGCGTACGTCCTGCCGTCCCGACTAACGACGATTTAAAAGCCGACCTGAAAGACGTATGGAAGAACGATCAGTGGGTAAAAATCCTGCTGTTAACCCTGTGCAACGTCTGTCCGGGCTTTATTCGCATGGCTGCCACCATGTACTACGTAACCTGGGTTATGCAGCAAAGCACGCAGTTCGCAACGCTGTTTATCAGCCTTGGCGTTGTGGGCATGATGATCGGCAGCATGCTGGCGAAGGTGTTAACCGATCGCTGGTGCAAACTGAAAGTCTTCTTCTGGACCAATATCATCCTGGCGATTTTCTCCGGCGCGTTTTACTTCTTCGCTCCTAAAGCCACCATGATGATTATGGTGCTTTACTTCCTGCTCAACATTCTGCATCAGATCCCATCCCCACTGCACTGGTCGCTGATGGCGGATGTCGATGATTACGGCGAGTGGAAAACCGGTAAACGTATCACCGGAATCAGCTTCTCCGGCAACCTGTTCTTCTTGAAACTGGGCCTGGCGATTGCCGGAGCGATGGTTGGTTTCCTGCTCTCCTGGTACGGCTACGACGCAGGGGCGAAAGCGCAAAGCGACTCCGCCATTAACGGTATTATGTTGCTGTTTACCATCATACCGGGTGTAGGCTACCTGATTACCGCAGGCGTAGTTCGTCTGCTGAAAGTTGACCGCGAGTTTATGCAACAAATCCAGACAGATTTAGAAAAGCGCCGCGCCAACTACCGTGAACTGAATGAGTACCACGATATAAAAACGACTGAAAACGTAAGGAAAGCCTAATGAGTCAGTGGCCAAATCCCTTTATTGAACAGCGTGCCGACCCGTTTATTTTACGTGACGGTAGCCACTACTATTTCATTGCTTCAGTGCCCGAATACGATCGTCTGGAGATCCGCCGGGCGGACTCGCTGGAAGGGTTACGCACCGCTATCCCGGTTGTCGTCTGGCGCAAACCAGAAAACGGCCCCATGAGCCAGCTGATCTGGGCACCTGAGATCCATCGTCTGGCAGGCAAGTGGTACATCTATTTTGCCGCCGCCCACACACAGGCGCTCGACAAGCTGGGGATGTTCCAGCACCGTATGTTTGCGCTCGAATGTGCAGACGCCGATCCGCTGACCGGCCAATGGACAGAGAAAGGGCAGATTAAAACGCAGTTTGATACCTTCGCGCTCGATGCCACCACCTTTAACCATCAGGGAAAACAGTGGTATCTGTGGGCACAGAAATCCCCCGATATCTCCGGAAACTCCAATATCTATCTCGCCGAACTGGAAAATCCATGGACGATTAAAGGCGAGCCGGTAATGCTCAGTCATCCAGAGTATGACTGGGAATGCCGGGGTTTTTGGGTCAACGAAGGCCCGGCCGTCATGGTTCACGGCGATAAGCTGTTTATCAGCTATTCCGCCAGCGCCACCGATGAGAACTACTGTATGGGATTATTGTGGATTGATCTCAATGCCGATCCGCTCAACCCGCAGAACTGGCACAAATCGCCGCGCCCGGTCTTTACCACCAGCTACGAAAACCGCCAATACGGGCCGGGACACAACAGCTTTACGCAAACGCCGGAAGGAGAAGATGTGCTTGTGTACCACGCGAGAAATTACACTGAAATCGAGGGCGATCCGCTATACGATCCAAACCGCCACACTCGTCTGAAGCTGGTGCGCTGGAACGAAAACGGGATGCCAGATTTTGGCATCCCACCTGCTGATACGCTTTGAAAGATTGGCCCGCAAGCACCAAGCGACCGGGCCAATCTTTTTTCCTCGACGGATAAGCGCAACGCCATCCACCAATAATAATGGCTTAAATTAATGTTCCATAAATGGTCAACACGGCAATGACCACCACCACCACAAACGAGGTCTTCTTCGCCATCGAAACCGCGGCTTTTGGCGTTGCGACTTTATCGGTATGTGGTTCACGCGCTAAAGAAAACTGCGCAAGGCGAGTAAGCACCTGATATTGCGAAGTATGCAGATCCGCCAGCGACGCAAACCAGGCAGGCAACGCCTTCTCGCCGTGCCCCAGCAGCGCATAGACGACACCCGCCAGGCGCACCGGGATCCAATCCAGCACATGCAGGATCGCATCGATACCTGATTGCAAACGCTGGTGTGGCGTCTGATAGCGCGCCAGCCAAGACTGCCAGGCACGTAGAAAGGCATAACCCACCAGCGTCACCGGTCCCCACGGGCCACCGACAATCAGCCAGAATAACGGCGCAAGATAAAAGCGAAAGTTGTTCCATAACAGCGCGTTCTGCAGTTCGCGCAAGAACTCACGCTCATCGCACTCAGGCGGAATCCCATGAATCAGGGTCAGCTCGCTGGCCATCGCTTCACGGGCGTGAGCGTCATCGCGAGCAGCCGCGTTCAGATAGGCATGATAATGAAGACGCGTCTTGCCAGCGCCGATGCACAGCAAACCAATTAAGATCCACGCCACCAGCAAAGGCACGTTAAACAACAGGCCTTGAAGTGCGCGCAGCAGCAGGAATGTCACCCCCATCGCAATAAGGGCCATGCCTACCGTACGCATCATCGAAAAATGCTTCACCCGGCGGAAAAAAGCTTCAACCCGGTGATCAAGCTGCCAGTGCTCACCCAGCTTAAACAGGCGTTCAACAATCAACACCAGTAATGTTGTAAACAGCGTCATGTCATCTCCTTGTGCGACGAGGGGGTGACCAGGGCGCGAAACCTTGCCCAGTCAAAATAGGGCCCGGGATCGGTCTTACGCTCGGGCGCAATATTGCAATGTCCTGTCATGTTGTTGGCAATGGCCGGATAACACGTAATCAGGGCATTCGTCACGGCTGCCAGTTGCTGATACTGCGCATCGGTATAGGCCAGCGTATCCGTCCCTTCCAGCTCAATACCAATTGAGAAATCATTACAGCGTTCGCGGCCTTGATAGTTCGACACGCCAGCATGCCAGGCGCGTTTATCAAAGGGGACATACTGCACGATTTCACCGTCACGGCGAATTAAACAATGTGCCGAAACGCGCAAATGGGCGATCCCGGCAAAATAAGGATGGGCATTGGGATCAATCGTGCCCGTAAACAGCGCATCGATCCACGGGCCGCCAAACTCGCCAGGCGGCAGGCTGATATTATGCACCACCAGCAGAGAAGGGTTTTCGTCATCCGGGCGGCAATCGTAATGAGGAGAGGGAACGCGTCGCGCCTCTGCCAGCCAGCCCTCGTCTAACAACATGCAGAATCTCCTTATTGGTGGTGCTCATATCAGGTTCAGGGTAGCATGTTTCCACCTTATGATTCGTTAGCAATTTGGAGTTTTATCATGCCGCCTCGCCGCTATAACCCTGACTACCGACGTGACGCGCTGTTGGAACGCATAAATCTGGATATCCCTGCCGCTGTAGCTCAGGCGCTGCGTGAAGATTTAGGCGGAGAAGTTGATGCCAATAACGATATCACCGCACAGCTTTTACCCGCGGAGATGCGCTCCCACGCCACCGTGATCACCCGCGAAGATGGCGTTTTTTGTGGAAAACGTTGGGTTGAAGAGGTCTTTATTCAACTGGCGGGCGATGATGTCAACATCACCTGGCATGTCGAAGATGGCGACAGCATTAAGACCAATCAGCCGCTATTTGAACTGGACGGCCCTTCCCGCGTGCTGCTAACCGGCGAACGTACCGCGCTTAATTTTGTACAGACGCTTTCGGGTGTGGCGAGCGAGGTGCGTAAATACGTCGACCTGCTGGCGGGAACAAAAACCCAACTGCTGGATACACGTAAAACTCTGCCGGGGCTGCGTACCGCGCTGAAATACGCCGTATTATGCGGCGGCGGCGCGAATCATCGTCTGGGCCTTTCTGACGCTTTCCTGATTAAAGAAAACCACATTATTGCTTCAGGTTCGGTACGTCAGGCCGTTGAAAAAGCCTTCTGGCTGCACCCGGATGTGCCGGTTGAAGTCGAAGTAGAAAGCCTGGATGAACTGGACGACGCGCTGAAAGCAGGGGCCGACATCATCATGCTCGATAACTTCGAAACTGACCAAATGCGGGAAGCGGTAAAACGCACCAACGGCCAGGCGCGTCTGGAAGTGTCGGGTAACGTCACTCATGAAACTCTGCGCGAATTTGCCGAAACTGGCGTGGATTTCATATCTGTTGGCGCGCTGACCAAGCATGTTCGCGCGCTCGATCTCTCTATGCGTTTTCGCTAATTACTGATGGTTTAGCCCGATAGTACTTTCACTTATCGGGCCCATCACGCCGGTTTTTCTATCAGCCGGATAAGCGTTTACGCCGCCATACGGCTGTTTCTTCGAGCCTCTTCGCAAATACGTTGTCTGACTCTGTAATTTCATAAAAATCCTCGGAACCCGCCTTCCCGTTCTGTTTTTTGCCTCTCGCCGTAAACCCGAGCGTTTGCCAAAGTAGCGCCAGCTAACTCAAGGAGCGAACGATGGACAAGCAACGAGGCTTCACACTTATCGAACTCATGGTGGTCATTGGCATTATTGCCATCCTTAGCGCCATCGGTATTCCGGCTTATCAAAACTATCTGCGCAAAGCCGCGTTAACAGACATGCTGCAAACCTTTGTTCCCTATCGCACGGCGGTTGAGCTCTGTGCGCTGGAGCATGGCGGAACAACAACCTGTGATGCCGGAACGAATGGCATCCCTTCTCCAGCCACCACCCGTTATGTCTCCGCCATGAGCGTTGAAAAAGGGGTGGTCAGCCTCAGCGGACAAGAAAGCCTGAACGGGTTAAGCATCACCATGACGCCGGGTTGGGACAATGCCAACGGTATTACCGGCTGGAGCCGTAACTGCGTTATCCAGAATGACAGCGCATTGCAACAGGCCTGTGAAGACGTTTTCCGTTTCGATATCAATTAAGGAAAAGAGATGAATACCACCCAACTTACGGCGCTGTGCCAACGTCATCAGGGAATATTACTGGATGCAGACAATGAAGTGGTGCACATCGCCGTCGTGGACGCTCCATCCCACGAATTGCTGGACGCACTGCATTTTGCCACCACCCGACGTATCGACATCGTCTGCTGGACGCGTCAACAAATGGAAGGCCACACGCATACGCCACAGAAAATGCTCCCGGCAGTGGTCACGAAAAGCAGCGCCAGCGCAGCAGATTTGCTGAATCAGACGTTTCAATCCGCGCTGGTGCAACGGGCTTCTGATATTCATTTTGAACCAGCGGAAAATCACTATCGAATCAGATTACGTGTGGATGGCGTACTGCATGCTTTACCGGACGTCACGACCGAGATGGGTATCGCCATCACTGCCAGACTAAAAGTTTTAGGCAGTCTGGATATTGCCGAGCACCGACTTGCGCAAGACGGCCAATTTACCGTTGAAATTTCAGGAGAGCCGGTCTCGTTTCGCATCGCCACCCTGCCCTGTCGCTTTGGCGAAAAAGTGGTGCTACGGCTACTGCATCAGGTCGATCAAGCGCTGGAAATCACCGCGCTGGGAATGCAGGACGCGCAGCTGGCAGCATTTTCACAAGCGTTGCAGCAGCCTCAGGGGCTGATTCTGGTCACCGGACCGACCGGAAGCGGTAAAACGGTCACGCTGTATAGTGCGCTGCAGACCCGAAACACTCAGGACGTTAACCTCTGTAGCGTGGAAGATCCAGTCGAGATCCCGATCGCAGGTCTTAACCAAACACAAATTCATCCACGTGCCGGCCTCACTTTTCAGGGAGTATTGCGCGCGCTGCTGCGTCAGGATCCCGACATTATCATGGTGGGTGAAATCCGTGATGGCGAAACGGCTGAAATAGCCCTTAAAGCCGCACAAACCGGTCATCTGGTTCTATCAACACTGCATACCAATTCCACCACAGAAACACTAATACGCTTGCAGCAAATGGGGGTTGCACGCTGGATGATCGCCTCCGCGCTGACGCTCGTCATTGCGCAGCGGTTGGTGAGAAAATTGTGTCCCCATTGCCGACAACGTCTGGAAACGCCGATCATGCTCCCGGAAGCGATCTGGCCTACGCCACTGCCTCGTTGGCAGGCTCCGGGCTGCCAACATTGCTATCACGGATTTTATGGCCGTACGGCATTGTTTGAAGTTCTCCCCGTGACACCTGCATTGCGCCAGAGCATCGCCAACGGTACGTCCGTAGACGGAGTGGAATCGAATGCTCAGCAACTGGGGATGAGCACGCTTTTCGAAAATGGTTGCAAGGCCGTCGAACAAGGGTTAACAACATTTGAAGAGTTGGTACGCGTACTGGGCATACCCCATGTCAGCTAAACTGCTTTGGCGCTGGCAAGGTATTAGCAACGAAGGTAATCCACTGGAAGGCGTACTTTGGGCCGATACCCGCCCCTCATTGATGCTTGCTCTCGAGCAACGGCATATCACGCCGCTGCGCATTAATCGTATGCGTGTCAAAGCCTCACACTGGAGCCGTGAAAAAAGCGCTGAAACCATACATCAACTGGCGACGTTGCTGAAAGCAGGGCTAACACTCTCGGCAAGTTTAGCTTTGCTGGCTGAACAGCATCCCAGCAGCCAATGGCAAGCGCTACTGCGCACGCTGGCTCACGATATGGAACAGGGTATTTCTCTCTCCACCTCGCTATCTCAGTGGCAACACGTTTTTCCGCCTCTTTATCAGGCAATGATCCGTACCGGAGAGCTTACGGGTAAGCTGGACGACTGCTGCTTTGAACTCGCTCGCCAGCAGAAGAATCAACAGCAACTGGCGGATAAAGTTAAAAAAGCCCTACGCTATCCGATATTCATCATCACGATGGCAGTGATGGTGGTATTCGCGATGCTGCAGTTTGTACTCCCTGAGTTTGCCGCCATTTACCAGACGTTTAACACCCCGCTACCAGTACTCACTCAGTGGATTATTGCCATCGCGCATTTTAGCAGCCAATGGGGATGGCTGGCGGGAGCATTCAGCCTGATAGCGGTTGCAGCATATCACCTGATGAAGCAGCAGCCATACTGGCTCACTCTGCGCCAGAAATTGCTGCTCGGCTTCCCGGTCATAGGGCCGATGGTGAGAGGGCAAAAACTCACGCAGATCTTCACTGTTCTGGCGTTAACGCAAAATGCAGGTATTCCTTTTCTGCAAGGTCTTGAGAGCGTCACTGAAACGCTGGCCAACCCTTTCTGGTCACAACGCTTAGCGCAGGTACATCAAGATATCAGCGCCGGAAAACCGGTCTGGTTAGCGCTAAAAAATTGCGGTGAATTCAGCCCATTGTGCATACAGTTGGTCAGAACAGGTGAGGCTTCCGGCTCGCTGGATACAATGCTGCGTAATCTCGCCCATCACCACGGCGAGAAAACATTGTCTCAGGCAGAGAATCTAGCTGCGCTACTCGAGCCTGCGTTACTGGTCATTACGGGGCTGATAATCGGTACGCTGGTCGTTGCGATGTATTTGCCGATTTTTCATTTAGGAGATGCGATGAGCGGGGTGGGATAAATTCAAATGCCGGATGGCGCACAGCTTATCCGGCATGTCATAGTACTACCTGTTCTTACAGGCTATTGAAAACGCGGTTTTCTTGTTCCTGTACACGAATAAACGTTGTACGTTTGGTCAGTTCTTTCAGGCGAGATGCACCGACATAGGTACAGGCAGAACGCAGGCCGCCAAGGATATCGCGTGCAGTATTATCAACCGGGCCACGCAGAGGCAACTTAACTGTTTTACCTTCCGCAGCGCGGTATTGTGCAACACCACCGACGTGACGCGTCATGGCTGATTCAGAGCTCATGCCGTAGAACAGCATGAATTTCTCACCGTTCTCTTCAACAATTTTGCCGCCGCTTTCTTCATGACCGGCCAACATACCGCCGAGCATAACGAAGTCCGCGCCACCGCCGAACGCTTTTGCCACGTCACCCGGCATTGTGCAGCCGCCGTCACTGACAATCATGCCGCCCAGACCGTGAGCTGCATCGGCACATTCAATAACCGCAGAAAGCTGTGGGTAGCCAACGCCGGTTTTTACACGTGTGGTACATACAGAACCCGGGCCAATGCCGACTTTAACAATGTCCGCGCCGGAAAGTACCAGCTCTTCACACATTTCTCCAGTAACCACATTGCCCGCACAAATTGTTTTTGTCGGCCATGCTTCACGCGCTTTCGACACAAACTGAACAAAATGCTCTGAGTAGCCATTTGCCACATCAATGCAGATAAAGTTCAGCGCCGGGTTGAGCGCCAGAATCTGTTTGGTTTTTTCGAAATCTGCATCAGAGGTGCCGGTTGAAACCATTACGTGTTTGAGCACATCAGCAGAGCTCTCTGCGATGAAAGCAGTCCAGTCTTCAACAGAATAGTGTTTGTGCACCGCAGTCAGGATGTCGAAGGATGCCAGCGCCGTTGCCATGGCAAACGTCCCGACAGTGTCCATGTTCGCGGCAATAATCGGTACGCCGGACCAGGTCTGACCTGAGTGCTTAAAGGTAAATTGACGTTCCAGCTCAACATCGGAACGGCTTTTGAGAGTAGAACGCTTAGGGCGGATAAGAACGTCTTTGAAACCTAACTTCAGATCTTCTTCGATACGCATGTGCGGATTCCTGGGGTTAATGGCGAAAAATCGAAACTCACAACTCCAGTGACGCTATCATACGCACTAATCAATGCCGCGCAAGACTGCGAAATTCTCTTTTTTTACGCTACAATCCCATAAATTTACCTGGCGAATAGTAGGTTAATCCTGCAGCAGCCTCGCCGTCGCACGCTTAACTTTTAACTGTTTGATAATCAAACTTAAACTCCAGGATCTGCATCTATGAGGTATACGGTAGCCTTAACCGGCGGCATTGGCAGTGGTAAAAGTACCGTTGCAAATGCGTTCGCTGACCTCGGAATAAACGTCATTGATGCAGATATTATTGCGCGCCAGGTGGTTGAACCCGGTACCCCAGCCCTTAAGGCGATCGAAGAACATTTTGGTACCGAAGTTATAGCTACCGACGGATCGTTGCAGCGACGCATTTTACGCGAACGCATTTTTTCCAGTCCTGAGGAGAAAAGCTGGCTGAATGCCTTGCTCCATCCGCTTATTCAGCAGGAAACGCAGCGCCAGTTTCAGCAAGCAACCTCCCCTTATCTGTTGTGGGTTGTACCTTTGCTGGTGGAAAATTCGCTGTATAAAAAAGCCAACCGCGTACTCGTGGTGGATGTTACCCCCGAGACACAGCTCAGACGCACTATGCAGCGCGATGACGTCACGCGTGAGCATGTTGAACAAATTCTTGCTGCCCAGGCAACGCGCGAAGCGCGTCTGGCCGTGGCAGACGATGTTATTGATAATAATGGCGCACCGGAGGCCATCGCCTCGGATGTCGCCCGCCTGCACGCGCTCTATTTGCAATGCGCGTTGCAGTTTGTCTCACAGGAAAAACCGTAATGCACACCCAGGTCCTTTTTGAACACCCTCTCAATGAGAAGATGCGTACATGGCTGCGCATAGAGTTTTTAATCCAACAGCTCTCCGTTAATGTACCCATAGCGGACCATGCAGGCGCACTGCATTTTTTCCGCAACATCGGAGACTTACTGGATGTATTTGAACGCGGCGAAGTCCGTACCGAACTCCTCAAAGAGCTGGAAAGACAACAGCGTAAACTCCAGGCCTGGGTTGAAGTTCCCGGCGTCGATCAAAACAGGATCGACGCATTGCGCCAGCAGTTAAAAAGCGCGGGCAGCATTCTGATTTCGGCTCCGCGTATTGGACAGACGCTGCGCGAAGATCGTCTGATTGGCCTTGTACGTCAGCGTTTAAGCATTCCTGGCGGATGCTGTAGCTTCGATCTGCCGACCCTGCATATTTGGTTACATCTACCGCAGTCGCATCGCGACGCGCAGGTTGAAACATGGCTTGCAAGTCTGAATCCGCTCAATCAGGCACTGTCGCTGGTGCTGGATTTAATTCGCAACTCTGCGCCATTCCGTAAGCAAACCAGCTTGAATGGTTTTTATCAGGACAACGGCGAAGATGCCGATCTGCTTCGCTTGCAGCTGCCGCTTGATTCGCAGCTTTATCCGCAAATTTCTGGTCATAAGAGCCGCTTTGCTATTCGCTTTATGCCGCTGGATAGCGAGAATGGCCAGGTGCCTGAGCGTCTCGATTTTGATCTGGCGTGCTGTTAAGGAGTCAACATGTCTGAACAAACCATCGTCAACTGCCCAACCTGCGGCAAACCCGTAGTGTGGGGTGAAGTCAGCCCGTTTCGCCCATTCTGCAGCAAGCGCTGCCAGTTAATCGATCTGGGTGAGTGGGCCGCAGAAGAGAAACGTATCCCAAGCTCTGGTGATCTGTCGGAAAACGACGACTGGAGTGAAGAGCAGAAGTAATTCAGCTAAAACGTAGGGCGGGCAAGCGTAGCGACCCCGCCCTAATTTGCCGGATGGTGGGGTTGCCTAATCCGGCCTACGAACACCTTTATCCAGCAATCAGCTTTTCAATTACCGGCGCATTCGCAGGCGGAAAATCTTCTGCATTCAGAGCATCTTGCGCAATCCACTGCGCCGGTTGCCCCTCTTTCCCCCACGGTTCGCCTTCCCAGCTTTCAACCAGCCAGAACCACAGAGTGATATGCCGGTCCGGAAACTGGTACTCCAGCTTTTCGAACAGTGAGCTTTGAGTCGGCGTAATGCCTACTTCTTCCTGTAACTCGCGAATCAGCGCCTGCTCCGGCGTTTCGCCCGCTTCAATTTTCCCGCCGGGGAACTCCAGCTTATTTGCCATGTGGGCATCAGCCGCACGCTGGGTTATAAAAATTTCATGGTGCTGGTTGCGAATAATCCCGACGGCGATCTGCAGTATTTTCATCTTTATCGTCCATAAAAAAGGCGCAGAATTCTGCGCCTTTTCAGTAAGTTATTTTCTTAACTCAGGCGGCCATGACACTGTTTGTACTTTTTCCCGGAACCGCAAGGACACGGATCGTTACGACCCACTTTACGATCGCCAGTTTGTGCTGCCAGCTCTTCTGCCGCGGCAGAATCGTCACCTTTATGGCTCAACTGCTGCATCTGCGCTAAACGTTCAGCGTCTTCACGACGTTGCTGCTCCATCGCTTCTACTTCTTCAGGCATACGTACCTGAACTTTGCTCAGGGTACTGATCACTTCGTACTTCAGTGATTCCAGCATTGATGCAAACATAGAGAAGGATTCACGCTTGTATTCCTGCTTCGGATCTTTTTGCGCATAACCACGCAGGTGAATACCCTGACGCAGGTAATCCATCGCCGCAAGGTGCTCTTTCCACAGAGAATCGAGAGTTTGCAGCATCACGCCTTTTTCGAAGTGACGCATCATCTCCGCGCCCACAACTTCTTCTTTACGCTGATAAACTTCGATGGCGTTTGCCAGAATACGTTCGCGCAGCGTTTCCTCATGCAGCTCAGGCTCTTTATCCAGCCACTCTGAAATAGGCATTTCCAGATCGAAGTCGTTTTTCAGACGTTCCTGCAGACCCGGGATATCCCACATTTCTTCCAGAGACTGCGGTGGAATATAGGCATCAATTGTCGCTTTGAAGACATCCTCACGGATGCTATTAATGGTTTCGCTAACGTCAGTGACGTCCAGCAGTTCGTTACGCTGGGTGTAGATTGCGCGACGCTGGTCATTGGCAACGTCATCATATTCCAGCAATTGCTTACGAATATCGAAGTTGCGGCTTTCTACTTTACGCTGCGCGTTTGCAATCGCTTTAGTCACCCACGGGTGTTCAATTGCTTCACCAGGCTTCATGCCCAGTTTACGCATCATGCCGGACACGCGGTCAGAAGCAAAAATACGCATCAGCGCATCTTCCATCGACAGATAGAAACGAGAAGACCCCGCATCCCCCTGACGACCAGAACGACCACGCAGCTGGTTATCTATACGACGAGATTCGTGACGCTCGGTACCGATAATATGTAAACCGCCTGCAGCTAACACCGCATCATGGCGAACCTGCCACTCGGCTTTGATCTGCGCGATTTGTTCTGGAGTCGGGTCCTCCAGCTCGGCAATTTCCGCCTGCCAGCTACCACCCAGCACGATATCGGTACCACGACCCGCCATGTTTGTCGCGATAGTCACGGCGGACGGATAACCCGCCTGGGCGACGATTGCGGCTTCGTTGGCGTGGAACTTGGCGTTCAGAACGTTGTGTTTGATACCCGCCTTGTTCAGCTCATTAGAAACCACTTCCGATTTTTCAATAGAGATAGTACCAACCAGCACCGGCTGGCCATTTGCGGTACGCTCTTTAATATCTTCAATGATCGCCTGAATTTTTTCCGCTTCAGTCATGTACACCAGATCCGGTAAATCCTTACGGATCATCGGGCGGTTGGTCGGCACAACCACGGTATCCAGTTTGTAGATGGAGCTGAATTCAAAGGCTTCAGTGTCTGCTGTACCGGTCATACCAGCCAGTTTTTCGTACAAACGGAAGTAGTTCTGGAAGGTAATAGATGCCAGCGTCTGGTTCTCGTTTTGGATATCTACGCCTTCTTTGGCTTCAACAGCCTGGTGCAGACCATCGGACCAGCGGCGGCCCTGCATAGTACGACCGGTGTGTTCGTCAACGATGATAACTTCGCCGTCTTTCACGATATAGTCAACGTCGCGGGTAAACAACACGTGCGCGCGCAGTGCAGCAGTCACGTGGTGCATCAGCATAATGTTGCCCGGAGAGTACAGCGACTCGCCCTCATCCATAATGCCTTCGTTAACCAACAGCTCTTCAATCAGTACCAGACCACGTTCGGTCAGGTTGACCTGGCGCGCTTTCTCATCAACAGAGAAGTGGCCTTCCCCCTGGAACGTGTCGGAATCGTCCTTCTCCTGACGAATCAGGTGCGGGATGATTTTATTCACTTTTTTATACATTTCCGAGCTGTCTTCAGCCGGACCGGAAATGATCAGCGGCGTACGCGCTTCATCGATCAGGATGGAGTCGACTTCATCGACCAGCGCATAGTGCAGTTTACGCTGAACGCGCTCTTCCGGGCTAAACGCCATGTTGTCGCGCAGGTAGTCAAAGCCGTATTCGTTGTTGGTACCGTAAGTAATATCGGCATTGTAGGCTTCACGCTTGGCTGGCGCAGGCAGGCCAGACATGTTGATACCCACGGTCATGCCGAGGAATTCAAACAGCGGGCGGTTATTTTCGGCGTCACGCTGAGCCAGGTAGTCGTTCACGGTAACCACGTGTACACCTTTCCCGCTTAAGGCGTTGAGGTAGGCTGGCAGCGTTGCGGTCAGGGTTTTACCTTCACCGGTACGCATTTCCGCGATGCAGCGATCGTTAAGCACCATACCACCCAGCAGCTGTACGTCGAAATGACGCATGCCGAACACACGCTTACTCGCTTCGCGGACCACCGCGAACGCTTCCGGGATCAGGCTTTCAACGCTGGCGCCTTTTTCCAGACGGGCGCGGAATTCAGCGGTCTTCGCTTTCAGTTCATCATCGGAGAGTTTTTCCATCTCCGGTTCCATTGCATTGATGACATTGACCACTTTACGCATACGACGCAGCGTACGCTCGTTACGGCTACCGAATACTTTTGTTAATAATTTGATTAGCATAATAAAATCTCAAACGCCCCGCGGTGCGGAGTCAAAAATTATAAGTTGGAAGGTTCTTTTTTAGCTGAGGCGTTGAGGGCCAGCACGGATACCCTGCAGCTGGCTGATCCAGACCGGAACGCTAAATGCGGCCTGAGAGGTAAAATGGGCATATGTCACGCGACTCACGGTCGCGGGCGGTCTGCCTTCTTGCGTCAGCATCGCGCTGAGCGTATTCAGTAACGCAAGATGGTGCGCCTGGATTGGCAACGGCTCTTCGGCAACAGGCAGCGCCTGAGGAGCCATGGCAAAAGAAAGATGGCGAATGACCGTACGAATGGCATGCTGATGCCAGTAGTCAACGGTAAAATTCGGGCGGCGATTGGTCGCCTCCAGCAAAGCAAGCTGGCTAAAGTTAACTTTGGCAGATTGATCGTGATTGCTGGCGGTCGCCTTCGCGGGAGTATTAGGTTCAGCAGCATTACCGAGCGCAGGCAGGCCAAAACTAGCCGCGACCATCCCCAACAGGAGATGCGGCCAGAAGTACCGTCTGCCTAACTGTCGCCAACGCGTCAGTATTCCACTCACGTTATTGCCACCTGATATACCCTGCGTTTGGGGTTACAAATGCAAAACCATTTTTTTGCGCATAAATATTACCATTAAAGCGTACGCTCCACAGCAGTAATGACAGCAAGTCGCGGGTAAATATGCTTAAGAAAGCAGCGATCGAACGGTGTTTTAATCTGTTGGTGGGGAAAAAGTCGCTTCAGATAAGGTGGTTTTGCAATCGAAAGATAAAAAACGACTGGCTCACCTGGCCGGAGAGAGTGCCAGATTTACCAGTCGAATTTATGCGACAGCGTATGTCGTTATGCCAGTACAGTCGAAGGTGCTTTGAACGCCAACGGCAGTTCTGCATCGTCCTGGAAGGTCACATATTCCCAGGCTTCCTGTTTTGCCAGGACTGCCTGCAATAGTTTGTTATTCAGTGCATGACCGGATTTATACGCGGTGAATGCACCAATAATGTTGTGACCACACATGAACAAGTCACCAATCGCGTCGAGCATTTTGTGACGAACGAATTCGTCTTCAAAACGCAGGCCGTCTTCGTTCAATACGCGATAATCGTCAACAACGATGGCACAATCGAAGCTGCCGCCCAGGCACAGGCCGCGGGACTGCAGATATTCGATATCACGCATGAAGCCGAAAGTACGCGCGCGGCTGATCTGGCGCATGAACGCATCCGCAGAGAAGTTCATCGCGTAGCGCTGCGTGCTGGAGTCGATCGCCGGATGGTTAAAGTCGATGGTGAAATCCAACGTAAAACCATTATACGGCTTAAACTCAGCCCACTTATCGCCATCTTCGACACGAACGGTCTCTTTGATGCGAACAAATTTTTTGGCGCTGCTCAGTTCTTCAATACCTGCATCAAGCAGCAGGTAAACGAACGGAGCGGCACTGCCATCCATAATCGGGATTTCCGGGGCGTTGACTTCAATAACGATGTTATCGATACCTAAGCCCGCCAGAGCAGCATTAAGGTGCTCTACGGTTGAAATCCGCACATCATGCTCATTGACCAGACACGTACAGAGCATGGTATCACGCACAGATTTGGCATCGGCCGGGAAATCTACCGGAGGATTCAAGTCGGTGCGACGATAGATGACCCCGGTGTTGGCCGGCGCAGGGCGTAATGTCAGGGTGACTTTTTTGCCGGTATGCAAACCGACGCCAGTCGCCTGAACGATACGTTTAAGAGTCCTTTGTTTGATCATCGTATAATCTCGCCAAATTACCTATCCAACCGAAGTGTACTATACATTCGGTGGGCCAGTTTAGCACAAAGAGCCACAATTCCCAAATTCCAGCTAATTCTTAATCAGCTTGCTTACGCAGGAATGCAGGGATATCCAGATAATCCGGCTCTTTCGTGGTTTGCGGCGTATTGTCGTTAACCACTTTCGCTACCGGTTTCTGCTCTTGCGTCAACGGCGCCATGCCGTGCTGCTGGTAACGATCCATTACCGGCTGCTGTACCTGTTTGTTGGTCACCAGAGTGATTTCAGGACGCTTGTCCATACCAATTCCAGTCGCAACAACGGTCACGCGCAGTTCGTCGTTCATATCCGGGTCCAGAGAGGTACCGATAACCACAGTTGCGTTATCCGATGCAAAGGCACGAATCGTGTTACCCACGGTTTCGAACTCATCCAGACGCAGGTCGAAGCCCGCAGTAATGTTAACCAGCACTCCGCGTGCGCCGGACAGATCGATATCTTCCAGCAGCGGAGAAGAGATAGCCATTTCAGCCGCTTCTTCTGCACGGTCTTCACCGCTCGCCACGCCAGAACCCATCATCGCGTAGCCCATTTCGGACATCACGGTGCGTACGTCTGCAAAGTCGACGTTCATCAGGCCCGGACGAGTAATCAGTTCAGCGATACCCTGGACTGCGCCTTTCAGCACGTCGTTCGCTGCGCCAAATGCATCCAGCAGGGAGATACCACGGCCCAGTACTTTCAGCAGCTTGTCGTTCGGGATAGTGATCAGAGAGTCCACGTGTTTGGACAGCTCGGTGATACCCTGCTCCGCGAATGCCATACGCTTCTTGCCTTCAAAGTTGAAAGGCTTAGTCACGACAGCAACGGTCAGGATACCTAAATCTTTTGCGACTTCAGCTACCACTGGCGCTGCACCGGTACCGGTACCGCCGCCCATGCCAGCTGCGATAAACACCATGTCTGCGCCGTCAAGCGCTGCGCGCAGAGCTTCGCGATCTTCGTCTGCCGCATTACGACCGACTTCCGGGTTTGCACCCGCGCCCAGACCTTTGGTGATGCCGCTACCAATCTGAATGGTCTGTCCAACCGCCGTTTTACGCAACGCCTGAGCGTCGGTATTCACCGCGAAGAATTCAACACCTTCGATGCGCTCACGCACCATGTGTTCAACGGCATTACCGCCGCCGCCACCGACGCCGATGACTTTAATCACCGCGTCGTTGGTTAGTTCCATAGGTTCAAACATAGTTTCTCTCTCCGTTTTACACTTCATCCTTCAAGCCGCCTCTTTGTTGGCTGCCTTCACTCACTCCCGTGACATAGTAAACTATGCTCCAGGAGATTCGCTCAGTTGCCGCCGCGATGCAACTTGAATGACTTTGTGTAGTGCCTGTCGCCTGAGACCGTTAATTTGCGTCGGTCTCTTTAAAAATTAAAACTCTTTACGTAACCAGCTATTCAGTCGCTTGATCCACGATCCGACCGAGGCAGTTACGCGCTTTTCTACTTCAGCCTCACCACTTAAATGGGATTCTTTCCCGTAGTGCAGCAGCCCCACCGCCGTTGAATAATACGGCTCCTGGGCATAATCCGTCAGACCGGTAATATTCAGCGGTGCGCCAATACGTACTTGTGTATGGAACACGCGCTGTGCGCAGGCCGCAAGACCTTCAATTTGCGCAGCACCGCCGGTTAACACAATCCCCGCCGCCAGATGATGTTTCACACCCTGCTGGCGAAGCTGTTCTTGTAATTGCAAAATTTCTTCGTTGACCAGGTTGAGCAGCTCGGTATAACGCGGCTCAATGACCTCTGCCAGAGTCTGACGTTGCAGGCTACGCGGCGGACGACCACCAACGCTTGGCACTTCAACGCTCTCGTCTTTACCCACGATGGAACCCAGTGCGCAGCCATGACGCACTTTGATGGCTTCAGCATCGCTCGGCGGCGTACCAAAGGCATACGCGATATCGCTGGTCACGACATTCCCTGCATAAGGGATAACTTTAGTGTGGCGCAACGCCCCGCCAGTATAAACGGCGATGTCCATTGTACCACCACCAATATCCACCACGCAGACACCCAGTTCACGTTCATCTTCCGTCAATACGGAATAACTGGCTGCCAACCCGGCAAAAATCAGTTGGTCAACTTTCAGACCACAACGTTCAACGGCTTTGACAATATTCTTCGCCATGTCGTTGTGGCAGGTAATAAGATGGACTTTTGCCTGCATACGCACACCGGAAAGACCGACCGGATTTTTGATACCTTCCTGGTAGTCGATGGCGTATTCCTGCGGGATGACGTGCAGAACACGATGTTCATCGCGAACGCGTACGGATTTTGCCGTATGTACCACGTTTTCCACATCTTCCTGCGTCACTTCCTCTTCGGAAATGGGCACCATACCAATTTCATTCTGACAGCTAATATGTTTACCGGAAAGCGCCAGATACACTGAAGAGATCTGGCAATCTGCCATCAGTTCAGCCTGGTCAATGGCGCGCTGTACGCACTTCACCACTGACTCAAGGTCATTCACCCCGCCTTTATCCATACCTCGCGATGGGCAACTGCCCACGCCAATGATATTGACCATACCGTCGGGCAGAACTTCCCCTACTAAAGCGGCTACCTTCGCGGTGCCAATCTCCAGTCCAACTACCAGTTTTCTGTCCGTCGCCTTGATCATTGTTGTTCTGCCTGTGCCTGATTCTGTTGCTGATTAGATTCCTCAGGAGGCAAGGGAACCCAGCCTACTGCCGCTCCTGAGTCATAACGCAAATCAACGTAGCTAATCCGTTTGCCATCGGTTTGCGCCTGCTGCTGTAAAACCGGGTAGAGTTCCACAAAGCGAGCCAAACGTTTTATCGTATCGCCCCTGCCCAGATTCAGCTTAATATCGTTATTCAGCGTCAACTGCCAGGAACGACGAGCGGTCATTGCCGCTTCCTTCAGGGTGAATCTGTCCTTAGCCAGCACCTGCCCCATATCGCGGAACCCTTGCAGCACTTCACTTGCGCTGCCTTCCGGTCCGTACAACATAGGTAATACCTGCTTATTAGCCCGACCGGTTGGGACACTGAAGGTATTTCCTTCAGCATCCACCATATGTTGGTCATTCCAACGCGCTATTGGCACATATTCAACCAGATGAATCTTCAATTCATCAGGCCATTGCTTTCTGACGCTCGCCTGTTTGATCCAGGGGAGGCGTTCAATCTGGCTCTGGATGATGTTCACATCCTGAGTCATAAATGTTCCCGGAGCGCCCAGCGCCAGGATGGACTGACGGATATCATCATTGCGCGTGTAATGCCGTTCACCGGTTAACACCAGTTTTGACAATGGCAGGCGCTGCGCATCTTCCATCCATCCCAACACTACCCAGCCGCTGACAAACACGGTGCACAGCACTGTCAGCAGGAACAGTATTCCTGCAAGACGCGTTCCATTATTGCGGCGTGAGGAGTTTACTTCTTCTTCATCACCGTTTCGCGTGTTCAGCGCAGCCTGCGACATATCAGTCCGCCAACTCCAGAATTCTTACCACCAACTGCGAGAAGCTCAGGCCCGCCTGACGCGCCGCCATCGGCACCAGGCTGTGGCTGGTCATACCCGGAGAGGTATTCGCTTCCAGCAGATAAAACTGGCCATCGCTGTCCAGCATGACGTCAATGCGACCCCAACCTTTACAGCCCAATGCAGTCCACGCTTTCAGGACTAATTCCTGTAAAAAGGCTTCTTGTTCGACTTCCAGACCAGCAGGGCAGAAATATTGTGTCTCATCAGAGAGATACTTCGCCTCATAATCATAGAAGGTTCCCGCGGGTTGGATACGTATTGACGGTAAAATTTCTTCGCCAAGTATCGCAACTGTAAATTCCGGGCCACTGAGCCATTTTTCAATCAGTACTTCTTCATCATGCTGAAAAGCCAATGCTAATGCACCCTGCAAAGCATTTTCTTCTTCAACTTTTGACATCCCTACGCTGGAACCTTCACGGCTTGGCTTTACAATCAGCGGCAAGCCTAACGCAGAAATTTTTGTAACTGCTTCATCGCTAAGACCTTTTTCGAACTCAGCGCGGGTCAGCGCAACCCATGGGGCGACGGGTAAACCTGCGCCCTGCCACAGCAGCTTGCTGCGCAGTTTGTCCATGGAAATCGCGGAAGCCATGACGCCGCTGCCGGTATACGGCAGGCCAATCAGCTCCAGCATGCCCTGCAATGTGCCATCTTCACCGCCACGACCATGCAGCGCAATAAACACCTTCTGAAACCCCATAGATTTCAAAAGAGTGACATCGACCTCTTTAGGGTCAATCGGATGGGCATCTACACCACCTTCGCGTAACCCTGCCAATACGGCCGCGCCTGAATTCAGCGATACTTCACGTTCAGCGGAGGTTCCCCCTAACAGGACCGCGATTTTATCAGCCATGTTGTTCTTCCTCCGGGTTTTGCGGCTTCAGTTTGATTTCAGCTAAGGAACGCGCGATTTTGCCGATATTTCCAGCGCCCTGCACCAAAATCAGATCGTTGCCGGTTAATACGGGTGCCAGCATTTCTGCCACCTGGGCCGGATCGGATACCAGAATCGGATCGATCTTACCGCGGCCACGAATCGTACGGCACAACGAGCGGCTGTCGGCCCCCGGAATCGCGGCTTCGCCCGCGGCATACACATCCAGCATCAACAGCGCATCGACCTGGGTAAGCACGTTGGCAAAGTCGTCGTACAGATCGCGAGTACGCGTAAACCGGTGCGGCTGGAACAGCATCACCAGGTTTTTGTCCGGCCAACCCGCGCGCGCGGCTTTAATCGTAGCGTCCACTTCCGTTGGGTGGTGGCCATAATCATCAACCAGCATCGCGGTCCCGGCTTTACCGTTCACCGGCTCAAGCGGGAATTCGCCGAGGAAGTCAAAACGACGTCCGGTACCCTGGAAACTTTCCAGCGCGCGCAGAATAGCGTCGTCTTCAATACCTTCTTCCGTCGCGACCGCCACTGCCGCCGCCGCGTTCAGTGCATTGTGACGACCCGGCGCGTTTAACGTAACACGTAAATCGGCTATCCCCTGACGCACCAGCGTGAAGTGTCCTTGTGGACCAATCTGCTGGTAATCTTCAACGCGCACATCGGCATCATCACTGAAACCATAGGTTGTGGTTTGACGGCCAACTCGCGGTAACAGTTCGCGGATAACCGGATCGTCAACGCACATCACCGCACGACCATAAAACGGCAAGTTATGCAGGAAATTAATAAACGTCTGCTTTAAATTTTCGAAGTCGCCATGGTAGGTATCCATGTGGTCGGCTTCGATATTGGTGACAATCGCCACCATTGGCTGCAAATGCAGGAACGACGCGTCGCTCTCGTCCGCTTCAGCAATCAAATAACGGCTATGACCCAGGCGCGCATGCACGCCTGCAGCCTTCACCAGACCGCCGTTGACAAAAGTGGGATCCAGACCCGCTTCCGCGTAGATGCTGGAGACCATTGCCGTGGTCGTGGTTTTACCGTGCGTCCCGGCAATAGCAATACCGTGACGAAAACGCATTAACTCCGCCAGCATTTCAGCACGACGAATCACCGGAATACGTGCTTCATGCGCTGCAACAATTTCCGGGTTATCCGCAGAAATAGCGCTGGATACCACCACCACGCTCGCATCGCGCACGTTTTCCGGGCGATGGTTGAAGAAAATCGTGGCACCCAGATTCGTCAACTGCTGCGTCACAGGATTCGGCGCTAAGTCAGAACCGCTGATCTGATAACCTTCATTGGCCAAAACTTCGGCAATACCGCCCATACCAGCACCACCGATGCCGACAAAGTGAATGTGCCGAACGCGACGCATTTCGGGCACGATGGAACGCAGTTTTGCCAGTTGTTGTGTATTCATTCTTTAGCCATTAACTTCTTAGTTCATGCGATGCAAAAGGCATCACCACAATTACGCCCGGGCAGCCCGGCTCACTTCATTTGCAACGCGCTCTGTGGCATCCGGTATGGATGCGGCGCGCGCACGTTCTGCCATGGTTAATAACGTTTCTCGCGACCACCCGGCAAGGGTGCTGGCGACGGCCTCCACAGTAAACTGCGGCTGCTCCAGAATTTTGGCGGCGCCCTCTTTCTCCAGCGGCAGCGCATTCCAATACTGCTGTCTGTCTTTGTGCTGGAACGGCACAAACAGCGCAGGCAAACCTGCGGCGGCAATTTCGCTCACCGTCAGCGCGCCTGAGCGACAAACCACGACATCAGCCCACGCGTAGGCCGCTGCCATATCATCAATAAACTCAGTAACCTTGTGCTGCGGTTGTCCCGCGTCGGCATACGCCTGTTCAACGGTCTGCTGCGCGCCTTTGCCGCTCTGATGCCAGATAGTCACCGCGCCGCCAAGCTTTGCGGCAACCTGCGGCATCGTCTGGTTCAGTACGCGTGCGCCCTGAGATCCCCCGACGACCAATACACGAACCGGACCTTCACGCCCGGCCAGACGCGCTTTTGGCAACGGCAGCGCCAGCACGTCAGTGCGCACCGGGTTACCTACCACTTCCGCATTCGGGAAAGCACCAGGAAAAGCCTGCATCACCGTAGTGGCAATCTTCGCCAGCCATTTGTTAGTTAATCCCGCAATGCCGTTCTGCTCATGCAGTACAACCGGAATACCTAATGACCAGGCCGCCAGACCGCCAGGGCCAGACACGTAGCCGCCCATACCCAGCACCACATCGGGTTTAAACTGCTTCATGATGGCGCGCGCCTGACGCCAGGCATTAAAAATACGCACAGGTGCGGCAAGCAGCGCATTGACGCCTTTACCACGCAAACCGGAGATACGAATAAAGTCAATTTCAATGCCGTGTTTCGGCACTAAGTCCGCTTCCATACGATCGGCGGTGCCCAGCCAACGAACCTGCCAGCCCTGGGCCATTAAATGGTGCGCGACCGCCAGCCCCGGGAACACATGCCCGCCGGTACCGCCTGCCATCACCATTAACCGCTTCGGTTGACCACTCATCGTGCACCTCGTGTAAACGCCTGGGCTTTTTCCAGACGCGTTTCATAATCAATACGTAACAAAAACATGATGGCCGTCGACATAATCAACAAACTTGAACCACCATAACTGATCAGCGGCAGCGTCAGACCTTTGGTTGGCAGCATACCCGCCGCCGCACCGACGTTTACCAGTGCCTGGAAGCTAAACCAGATCCCGATTGAGCAGGCTAAAAAGCCTGAAAAACGGTGGTCAATTTCCAACGCCTTACGGCCAATCGACATCGCGCGAAAAGCGACGAAGAATACCATTAAAAGTGCCAATACCACACCGATATAACCCAGCTCTTCCCCAATGATGGCGAAGATGAAGTCGGTGTGCGCTTCTGGTAAATACTCCAGTTTTTGGACTGAATTACCTAAGCCCTGCCCCCAAACCTCACCGCGACCAAATGCCATCAGGGATTGCGTCAGCTGGTAGCCACTGCCGAACGGATCTTCCCATGGGTTCCAGAAGGAGGTTACGCGGCGAATACGATACGGTTCGGCAAGGATCAGCAGCACGACCGCTGAAATCCCCATGCCGATAATGGCAATGAACTGCCACAGTTTCGCTCCGGCGAGAAACAGCATCGCCAGGGTAGTGACAAACAGCACTACCACCGTACCAAGGTCAGGCTGTGCCAGCAGTAAAATAGCCAGCACCAGGATCACGCCCATCGGTTTTAAGAAACCGCGCAGGTTGTTACGCACTTCATCAACTTTACGCACCAGGTAGTTGGCGAGGTAACAGAACAGCGACAGCTTGGTAAATTCCGCAGGCTGAATACGCAGCGGCCCCAGCGCAATCCAGCGCGACGCCCCGTTAACGGAGCTACCCACCACCAGCACAATCAGCAGCATGATGATCGAGGCTATCAGCATCGTCGTACTGTACTTTTGCCAGAACTCCATCGGCAGACGCAGCGTCACCATCGCCAGACAGAAGGCGAGGAAGATGTACAGTGCATCACGCTTAGCAAACAGGAAAGGATCGCCCGCCAGACGTTGTCCTACGGGCATCGATGCCGATGTCACCATCACAAAACCGATCGCTGCCAGACCAAAGGTCAACCACAGCAGCATGCGGTCATACATAATCAGGCTGTCCGCGTCTTTATCACGCGAAGCCATCACCCAGCCTTTAAGTGCCGCGAAGACCCACGCCAGGACACCCAGTCCCGGTAAGCGCGGCATTCTCAGACGAGGGAGAGATAAGCGCATCAACCCAACTCCTTCGCCAGGCGGGTAAAGACGTCACCGCGTTGCTCAAAGTTCTTGAACTGGTCGAGGCTGGCGCAGGCGGGCGACAGCAGCACCATATCGCCCGACTTCACGCGCGGTGCGAGCAGACGCATTGCCTGCTCCATGGTTTCAGTTTGTTCCGTAACGTCAGGTCGCAGAGCAGCAAGCTGCGCGCCATCGCGACCAAAGCAATACAGACGAATGTTGTCGCCGGTCAGGTATCGTTGCAGCGGCGTAAAGTCAGCGGATTTCCCGTCTCCCCCCAGCAACAGGTGCAACGTACCGTCAACGTGCAGGCCATTCAGCGCGGCTTCAGTGCTGCCGACATTGGTGGCTTTAGAATCGTTAATCCAGCGCACGCCGTTGTGCTCAAGCACAGTCTGGAAACGGTGCGCCAGACCGGTAAACGTGGTGAGCGCTTTCAGGCTCGACGCCCGCGGCAGACCTGCGGCATCCGCCAGCGCCAGCGCAGCCAGGGCGTTGGTATAGTTATGCTGACCGGAAAGCGTCATCTCTTTCACGTTAAGAACTTTTTCACCCTTAACTCGCAGCCAGGTTTCGCCCTGCTGACGGTTCAGGTGATAGTCACCCATGTTGATGCCAAAGCTCACGCAACGCTCATCCGCCCCGCGAACCGGCATGGTCAGCGCATCATCAGCGTTGACCACACACACTTTCGCGTTTTCATAGACGCGCAGTTTGGCCGCACGGTACTGCTGCAAGCCAAACGGATATCTGTCCATATGGTCTTCGGTGACGTTCAAAATGGTAGCGGCTACGGCTTGTAAGCTTGAGGTCGTTTCCAGTTGGAAGCTCGACAATTCCAGAACATACAGCTCACGTTCGTCATCCAGCAGCATCAGCGCGGGCAGGCCAATATTACCGCCAACCCCCACGTTCACACCGGCCGCTTTCGCCATCTCACCTACCAGCGTAGTGACTGTGCTTTTCCCGTTGGAACCGGTGATCGCGACGATCGGTGCCTGTGCTTCGCGACAGAACAGCTCAATGTCGCCGACAATTTCAATTCCCGCATCGGCGGCGGCGCTCAACGAAGGATGCGCCAGGGCAATACCAGGGCTGGCGACAATAAGATCAGCGGCCAGCAGCCAGTCATCATTCAGGCTGCCAACATGACGCTCAACCGCTTCCGGTAATTTGTCCAGGCCCGGCGGCGTCGCGCGGGTATCCATTACGCGCGGCGTCACGCCACGCGCCAGGAAGAAATCCACGCAGGACAGCCCGGTCAAACCCAGACCGATAATGACGACTTTTTTACCCTGGTAATCAGCCATGATTAACGTACCTTCAGCGTTGCCAGGCCAATCAGCACCAGCATCAGCGAAATAATCCAGAAGCGCACAATTACGCGCGGTTCCGGCCAGCCTTTCAGTTCATAGTGATGGTGGATCGGCGCCATACGGAAGATGCGCTGTCCGCGCAGCTTAAAGGAGCCAACCTGCAAAATGACCGACAGTGTTTCTACGACGAATACACCGCCCATGATCACCAGCAGGAACTCCTGACGCAGCAGCACGGCAATAATGCCCAGCGCGCCGCCCAGCGCCAGCGATCCGACGTCGCCCATAAAGACCTGCGCCGGATAGGTGTTAAACCACAAGAAGCCTAACCCCGCACCGACAATTGCCGTACAGACGATCACTAATTCGCCGGCATGACGTAAATAGGGAATATGCAGATAGTTGGCGAAGTTCATGTTACCGGTCGCCCACGCTACCAACGCAAAACCTGCGGCCACAAACACGGTCGGCATAATCGCCAGACCATCCAGACCATCGGTGAGGTTGACCGCGTTGCCAGTCCCCACAATCACGAAGTACGCCAGCAGCACGTAGAACAGCCCCAACTGCGGCATCACGTCTTTAAAGAACGGCACCACCAGCTCAGTGGCCGGGGTATCTTTACCAGCCAGATACAGGGCAAAGGCCACGCCCAGCGCAATCACCGACATCCAGAAGTATTTCCAGCGCGCGATCAGGCCCTTGGTGTCTTTGCGTACCACTTTGCGGTAGTCATCGACAAAACCGATAATGCCGTAACCGACCAATACCACCAGCACGCACCATACGTACGGGTTCGACGGGTATGCCCACAGCAGTACGGAGATAACAATCGCGGTAAGGATCATAATCCCGCCCATGGTCGGCGTACCGCGTTTACTGAAGTGTGATTCCGGACCGTCGTTACGCACGACCTGTCCAAAGGACATTTTTTGCAAGCGGGCGATCATGCGCGGGCCCATCCACAAAGAGATGAACAGCGCGGTCAGCAGGCTGACGATGGCGCGAAACGTCAGATAGGAAAAGACGTTAAAGCCGGAATAATATTTGACCAAATGTTCGGCCAGCCAAACTAACATGTCCCATTCTCCTGTAATGCGCGTACTACCTCTTCCATGGCGGCACTACGTGAACCCTTCACTAAAATCGTCATAATCTGATGTTCTGCAATCAGCGCCTTAAGATGCGCGGTCAACACGGTTTTATCCGCAAAATGCTCACCTACACCGCTGGCATGGCTAATTGCCTGACTCAGTTTCCCTGTACTCAGCACACGGTCGATACCTGCAGCCTTCGCAGCGTCACCCACCTGCACGTGGCATGCTTCGCTTTCCGCGCCAAGCTCTGCCATATCGCCAACGACCAGCACGCGGTAGCCCGGCATTTCGGACAGCACGTTTACCGCTGCGGTCATTGACCCGACATTTGCGTTATAGGAGTCATCCAGCAGTAGCTGATTTTCTGCCAGTTGAATCGGGAACAGACGCCCCGGTACCGCTTGCAGTTCCTTCAGACCCGCTTTAATCGCTTCGTGCGTCGCGCCTACCGCCATAGAGAGCGCAGCCGCCGCCAGGGCGTTAGCAATGTTGTGACGACCCGGCAGCGGCAGCAGAACATCAATGCTTCCGGTTGGCGTTTGCAGAGAAAACTCTGTGCCGTGTGAAGTCACATGAACATTGGCCGCCGAAAAGTCGCTGTTGGCCGCATTCGGGGAGAAGCGCCAGACTTTACGATCGCCGATAATGCTCTGCCAGTTCAGCCAGTCGTTATTGTCGGCATTCATAATGGCGATTCCGTTCGCTGGCAGGCCGGTAAAAATCTCACCTTTTGCCTTCGCAACGCCCGCCAGTGAACCAAAGCCTTCCAGATGCGCGGCTGCCAGGTTGTTCACCAGCACCGCTTCCGGACGCGTCAGGCCAACGGTCCAGGCGATTTCGCCCTGATGATTAGCGCCAAGCTCAATCACGGCATAGTCGTAATCGTTGTTTAAGCGCAACAGCGTCATCGGTACGCCGATGTCGTTATTCAGGTTGCCCGCGGTATATAAGGTGTTGCCACACTGACTCAGAATGGATGCGGTCATCTCTTTGACAGACGTTTTACCGGAAGAGCCGGTCAGCGCGACAACGCGCGCCGAAACCTGGGCGCGTACCCATGCCGCCAGTTCACCAAACGCCAGACGAGTATCTTTAACAATCAGCTGCGGCAGGTTGGTGTCCAACGGACGGCTGACCAGCAGCGCACCCGCCCCGCTCTCTTGCGCCTTGTCTGCGAAATCGTGGGCATCAAAGCGTTCGCCTTTCAGCGCGACAAACAGGCAACCCGGCGTAACTTTACGCGTATCAGTTGTCACCGCATCAAGAGTCAGATCGGCTCCTTTCAGTTCGCCACGGAGGATCTCCGCCAGTTGGCTGAGCGTTACGCTAATCATGCGATTACTCCCAGCAGACGCGCTGCCGTGACGCGGTCAGAATAGTCGAGGCGTTGCGAGCCAACGATCTGGTAGTCTTCGTGACCTTTCCCGGCCACCAGCACCACGTCGTTTTCTTTCGCCTGCATAATGGCGTTTGTCACAGCCTCTGCACGACCTTCCATCACTTTTGCCTGTCCGGCATCCAGCATACCCGCCAGAATGTCGTTGATAATGGCGCGCGGCTCTTCGGTACGCGGGTTGTCATCGGTCACCACGACAACATCAGCAAACTGCTCGGCAATCGCGCCCATCAACGGACGTTTGCCTTTGTCGCGATCGCCGCCGCAGCCAAAGACGCACCACAGTTTTCCAGTACAGTGCAGACGTGCCGCCTGCAGCGCTTTTTCCAGCGCATCTGGCGTATGGGCATAATCAACCACAACGGTGGTTTTACCCGGCGCGCTGAACACTTCCATGCGCCCACAAACTGGCTGTAATTGTGTCGCCGTTTTCAGTAAATCAGCTAACGGATATCCCAACGCCAGCAGCGTTGCCAGCGCCAACAGCAGATTGCTGACGTTAAACGCGCCCATCAGGCGACTTTCAATTTCGCCGTCACCCCATGAGGAGGTAAAACGAATTGTTGCCCCGCTGTCGTGATAATTCACGTCAATCGCCTTTAACCAACGACCATGACAGTTCGGGTTGATGTGATCTTCCATCGATACGGCAACCGCATCCGGAAGTTTGGCCAACCAGCGACGACCGACTTCATCATCCGCATTAACGATGGCCTGGCCGCAATGGTGCGTGGAATACAGCAGCCATTTCGCGGCTTCGTAATGTTCCATGTCGCCGTGGTAATCAAGATGGTCGCGGCTTAAGTTAGTAAATACTGATGCGGCAAACTTCAGCGCCGCCACGCGATGCTGAACCAGACCGTGTGAAGACACTTCCATTGCGCCAACCGTTGCGCCTTGTGCAACCAGCCCTGCCAGCACATGCTGGACATCAACGGCTGAACCGGTGGTATTTTCCGTCGGGATCACTTTGCCCAGCAGGCCATTGCCGACTGTTCCCATCACCGCGCTGGTTTCGCCAAGCAGTTGGCTCCACTGTGCCAGCAATTGGGTGGTGGTGGTTTTACCGTTGGTCCCGGTCACGCCGACCAGTCGCATTTTTTCAGAAGGCTCGTGGTAAAAGCGGCCCGCCAGTGCAGATAAACGTTCGTTAAGCTGACTGAGATAGATAACTGGAACGCCGTGCATTTCACGGATTTCACCGTCAGTAGCTTCATCTTTTGCTTCTGCAATAATGGCAGCCACACCTTGCGCTATCGCCTGCGGGATATACCGACGCCCGTCCGCCTGATGACCCAATACTGCGACAAAGAGATCGCCCGATGCAGCCATACGGCTGTCGAGCGTCATCTCCCGCAGTGCTCGCTCCGGTGCACCCGGCACCCATGGAGCAAGAAGGTCGCGCAAATTACGATCTGCCACCTGTTGCCTCGCCTTGATTATTCACAAATTCATTTTTATCGCCCGTTGTCAGCGCATCCGGCTCGATGTTCATGGTGCGCAGTACGCCGCCCATGATGGCACCAAAGACCGGCGCGGAAACGGCGCCACCGTAGTATTTACCCGCCTGCGGATCGTTGATAACAACAACCAGCGCGAAGCGCGGCTGACTCGCAGGCGCAACGCCTGCGGTATAAGCAATGTATTTGTTGATGTAGCGGCCATCCGGCCCTACTTTCTTCGCCGTACCGGTTTTAATGGCGATACGATAGCCTTTAATCGCCGCCTTCACGCCGCCGCCGCCGGGCAGCGCCACGCTTTCCATCATGTGCACCACGGTACGCACGGTTGATTCCGGGAAGATACGCTCGCCCGGAACAGGAGGGTCAACTTTGGTGATCGACAGTGGCCGATAAACGCCATAGCTGCCGATCGTTGCATAGACTCGCGCTAACTGTAACGGCGTTACCATTAGCCCGTAGCCGAAAGAGAAGGTGGCCCTCTCTATGTCAGACCACCGTTGTTTTTGAGGATATAAGCCACTGCGTTCTCCGACCAACCCCAAATTGGTCGCTTTTCCCAGCCCAAAACGTGAGTAAGTGTCTACTAACGCTGAGGACGGCATCGCTAACGCCAGCTTGGAAACACCGACGTTACTCGACTTCTGCAAAACCCCGGTGAGGGTCAATTCGCTATAACGCGCCACGTCTTTAATTTCGTGGCCATTAATTCGGTAAGGGATAGTGTTAAGTACGGTATTTTCGCGAACCACGCCACGCTGCAGCGCCGTCATCACCACCATCGGTTTGACAGTGGAACCCGGTTCAAACACGTCGGTAATCGTACGGTTACGCATCGCATCCTTCGGCGTACCGGTGAGATTGTTCGGGTTGTAGGACGGGCTGTTGGCCATCGCCAGCACTTCACCGGTGTTCACATCCACCAGTACCGCACTGCCTGACTCCGCCTTGTTAAACGCCACGGCGTTATTCAGTTCGCGGTAGACCAGCGCCTGTAAACGCTCATCGATACTTAGCGCAAGGTTATGCGCCGCCTGGCTGTCGGTTGAGGAAATATCCTCAATGACGCGGCCATAACGGTCTTTACGTACAATACGTTCGCCCGGTTGCCCGGTGAGCCATTTGTCGAAGCTCTTCTCAACGCCTTCAATCCCCTGGCTGTCGACGTTAGTAAAGCCGATAAGGTGAGCGGTCACTTCTCCGGAAGGATAGTAACGGCGGGATTCTTCGCGCAGGTGAATGCCTGGCAGCTTCAGTTTTTTGATGTAGTCAGCCATGTCAGGGTTTACCTGACGCGCCAGATAGATAAAGCGCCCTTTCGGGTTGGCGTTAATGCGGGAAGCCAGTTGATCGAGCGGGAGATTCAGCGCGGTCGACAGCGCTCTCCAGCGTTCACCAACGCTTACGCCGCCTGCGTCATGCACCTCTTTGGGGTCGGCCCAAATCGCCTTAACCGGAACGCTCACCGCCAGCGGACGACCTGAACGGTCGGTAATCATCCCGCGCGATGTGGACACTTCCTGTACGCGCAGAGAGCGCATATCGCCCTGACGCACCAGCATGTCCGGCGCGATGATTTGCAGCCAGGCAACGCGCCCCAGCAGAAAACCCAGTGCCAGCAAAATACAGCCGCACAGTAACGCAAAACGCCAACTGATAAAGTTGGCTTGTTCTTCCTGGCGTTTTGGCTTGTGCGTTTTTGCCGCTGCTTTCATGCGTCGCGTTTATCCTTACTTTTGTACTACGATATTTTCTTGTGAGGGATCAACATGCTGCATTTGCAGCTTTTCCGTTGCGATCCGTTCAACACGGCTATGGTCGCCGAGCGCGTTCTCCTCAAGGATCAAGTTGCGCCATTCGATATCCAGCGCATCTCGCTCCAGAACCAGCTGCTCACGCTGCGCGGTCAGTAACCGCGTATGGTGTGCTGTTGTCACGACGGTAACCGCCGTCAAAATAATGCAAATGAACAGGCAGAGTGGCAGCTTCCCATACCGCAAAAGATCGTCACCGATCACGCCAGGCAAGGCATGGCGCTCGTTGCTTCCTATCGATCCTTTAACTTTGCTGAGGGCTTCTGTCACTCTGCTGATCATGCGTTCGTCCTCTCTGCAATACGCAGAACTGAACTACGGGCACGAGGATTTTCAGCTACCTCTTCTTCACCCGGCATCATCTTGCCTAGTGCTCTTAACTCACGGCCGCCCAGCTTTTTGATCTGCGCTTCGGTCATCGGTATTCCAGCCGGAACCTGAGGACCACGGCTTTGTTCGCGCATAAAGCGTTTAACAATGCGATCTTCAAGCGAATGGAAACTGATTACCGAAAGGCGACCACCTGGTGCCAGCACGCTGAGCGAGCTTTTTAGCGCCTGCTCTATCTCCTCCAGTTCACTGTTCACCCAAATGCGCACCGCCTGGAAGGTACGGGTCGCGGGATGTTTGAATTTGTCTTTCACCGGCATTGCCGCCGCAATCACTTCCGCCAGCTCTTTAGTGCGGGTCATCGGTTCGATGCGGTTGCGCTCTACGATGGCGCGAGCAATACGTTTGCCGAAGCGCTCTTCGCCAAAGGTTTTAATCACCCAGGCAATGTCTGCTTCATCGGCGGTTTGCAGCCATTCGGCCGCTGACTGACCGCGTGTTGGGTCCATACGCATATCTAACGGACCGTCACGCATAAATGAGAATCCGCGCTCAGCATCATCAAGCTGTGGAGAAGAAACCCCAAGATCGAGAAGAATCCCGTCGATCTTACCGGTAAGTCCGCGCTCGGCGACATAATCAGCCAGCGCAGAAAAAGGACCATGGACGATGGAAAAACGGGGATCGGTAATCGTCTTTGCAACGGCAATCGCCTGCGGATCGCGATCGATGGCCAGTAAACGCCCCTCTTCGCCAAGTTGCGAGAGGATCAGACGTGAGTGACCACCGCGACCAAATGTCCCGTCAATGTAGATGCCGTCTTGACGAATATTCAGGCCGTTTACGGCTTCATCCAGCAACACCGTTGTATGTTTATAATTTTCCATCATTTTATAGAGACAAATCCTGCAATCGTTCCGACAGCGCGCCGGTAACAGACTGCTCAGCGTCGATATCTTCCTTGACCTGTTGATACCAGGTCGTTTCATCCCACAGCTCAAACTTATTGAACTGCCCAACCAGCATCACTTCTTTCGTTAGCCCTGCGTGTTGCCGCAGAATGGGCGCTATCAATAATCGGCCAGCGCTATCCATCTGACATTCGCTAGCATGACCCAACAACAGGCGCTGTACGCGACGCTCAACTGGATTCATGCTCGACAGACGCGATAACTTCTGCTCGATAATTTCCCATTCAGGCAGGGGGTACAGCAGCAGGCACGGGTGATGGATGTCAATGGTGCAAACCATTTGACCGGTAGCGCTCTCGAGCAGTTGATCCCGATAACGGGTAGGCACAGATAAGCGCCCTTTACTGTCGAGATTAACTAACGTTGCTCCCCGGAACATGCCAGCCTCACCCCCGATTACCACTTTATCCCACAAATTCCCACTTAAAGGAGTTTACGGAGCGGAGGAAAACCTTGTCAAGCAAGTCACGGCGCTTAGCGGAGCAAAAAACCCATTGTTTACGGCTAATATCAGCGTTGAACAAATTCCGTACAGCAAACGAAGCAAATTAACGTCATGAATATTTGTAAGAAAAAAATCCAACAACTCATGATTGTTTAAAACAACTGAATATCATCAAAAGAAAAATATAAAGTGTCAGTTTGCGACGCGAGCGGCATTTTAGGACAATATGCAGCGAGATAACAGTACCAGTTAATCAGTCTGTACGCCGCACAGGAGCGAGATAAGGGCGAGATTGTCGCAACACACCAGTAAAGTGTTTGTTAATTCGGCAAATCCCTACATGCTTGTAACAAAATAATACAACCGTAACGCATCGTTACGTCTCAATTACCCAAAAATGGATAGTTGCATTTTTAATTCGGCATAATAGAAGAATCAATTTCAGATAATTCTAAAGAATATTCTTAATTATAATGCGGTTATTTCCGAGAACGGGATAATTGATGATGTCAGAGGCTTATCCGCCGACATCATCAATTGAGGCAACTTAGTTACGGCTTAGAATACCGCGACGGTACAGATTACGCCGTATACGCGTTAAACCTGGTTTGGGTTTACGCGGCTCATCCAGGCTTGCCAACACAATCTCCAACACGCGTTCCGCGACATCTCGATGGCGCTGCGCCACCGCCAGAACCGGGCACTGCAGGAAGTCGAGCAGCTCGTGGTCGCCAAAAGTCGCAATCGCTAAATCAGACGGTAACTGCCCGTCGCGGCGCAGGGTCACATCCATCACCCCCTGCAACAGGGCAAACGACGTGGTAAACAGCGCCTGAGGCATTGGATGCGTTTCCAGCCATTTATCAAATAACTGCGCGGCCGCCTCCCGCTCATAGCTGTTGGCATAGAGAAAATGCACTTCACGCGGATCGTCCTTCCACGCGGTACGGAAACCCTGTTCGCGCAGGAAACTGACGGACAATTCAGGAAGCGCCCCCAGATAGAGCACGGTTTCAGCAGGGAATTTACGTAACTCCTCCGCCAGCATCTGCGCATCATCCTGGTCTGCGCCCACCACGCTGGTGAAATGTTCACGATCCAGCGCGCGATCCAGCGCCACAATCGGGAATGAACTGTTCGCCCAGCGCTGATAAAACGGATGTTCAGGCGGCAAGGAAGTCGAAACGATAATGGCATCAACCTGACGTTGTAAAAGATGCTCAATACAGCGCATTTCGTTATCCGGCTGATCTTCAGAGCAGGCAATCAGTAGTTGATACCCGCGCTGACGCGCCTGGCGCTCCAGATAGTTTGCGATCCGGGTATAGCTCGTGTTCTCGAGATCCGGGATCACCAGCCCGATGGAACGTGTGCGTCCAGCACGCAGCCCGGCCGCCACGGCATTCGGGTGGTAATTATGCTCACGCACCACCGCCATGACTTTTTCAACCGTTTTGTCGCTTACGCGGTATTGCTTTGCTTTGCCGTTAATAACGTAGCTTGCAGTCGTTCGCGAAACGCCGGCCAACCGAGCGATTTCATCCAGTTTCACAATTGCCCCTTGCGTAAAATGTACAAACCATAACCTTTGAGATGGCATGGGTTAAACTTCTTAACATCTAAGCGCAGAATAATGACTGCGGCAACCGCTTTTGTCTCTGGTTACTGCTGATTTCGCAAAAAAAAGCAACCGATAGCCAATGCATCTCGCGTAGGTCAGGTAAGCGTTAGCGCATAATTTTATCGCCGCGGGAAAGCCCCACCACGCCGGAACGGGCAACTTCCACGATTTTGGCGACTTCCCGTAGCGTTGCCAGAAACGCATCCAGCTTATCGCTGGTGCCCGCCAGCTGTACGGTGTAGATCGACGGCGTAACATCGATGATTTGCCCACGGAATATCTCCGTGTTGCGTTTCACCTCTTCCCGGCCATAGCCGCTGGCCTGGATTTTCACCAGCATGATTTCTCGTTCAACGTGGGCGCCCTGCCCCAGTTCGCTGACGCGCAGAACATCCACCAGTTTGTGTAGCTGCTTTTCGATCTGCTCCAGGACTTTCTCATCCCCTACCGTTTGAATCGTCATCCGCGATAAGGTCGGGTCGTCAGTCGGCGCGACGGTCAGGCTTTCAATGTTGTATCCGCGCTGGGCGAAGAGGCCAATCACACGTGACAATGCACCCGACTCGTTTTCCAGCAATACTGATAATATCCGGCGCATAATCAGGTCCTCTCCGTTTTACTTAACCACATTTCGTCCATCCCGCCCCCACGAATCTGCATCGGGTAGACATGCTCACTGCCGTCGACGGTGACATCAACAAACACCAGGCGATGGTTACGCACATGTTCCAGCGCTTCGCCCAGCTTGCTCTCCAGTTCGCCTGGATGATTAATCTGGATACCGATATGCCCATAAGCTTCAGCAAGGCGCACAAAATCAGGTAGCGACTGCATGTAAGACTGGGAGTGACGCCCGGAGTAAATCATGTCCTGCCACTGTTTGACCATGCCGAGATAGCGGTTGTTAAGGTTGAGCACCAGTACCGGTAGCTCATATTGCAGCGCCGTCGACAGTTCCTGGATGTTCATCTGAATGCTGCCATCCCCGGTGACGCACACCACTGTTTCATCCGGCAGCGCCATTTTCACCCCTAACGCCGCGGGTAAACCGAATCCCATGGTGCCGAGGCCGCCTGAGTTAATCCAGCGGCGTGGTTTATCGAACGGATAGTAAAGTGCGGCAAACATTTGATGCTGGCCAACGTCAGAGGTCACGTATGCATCCCCTTTCGTTAGACGCCAGATGGTTTCAATCACCGCCTGCGGTTTAATACTTTCACTTTGCGTGTCGTATTTCAGGCACTGACGAGCGCGCCAGTGTTCGATCTGTTGCCACCAGTCACGGTTATCATCCAGCGGCTGCTGCGATTTCTCCTGCGGCAGCAGTTCAAGCATCTGATCCAGCACCAGGCGAGCATCGCCCACAATCGGAATATCCGCAGTGACGGTTTTTGAAATTGAGGTCGGATCGATGTCGATATGCAGCACGGTCGCATTCGGGCAATATTTTGCCAGGTTATTGGTCGTTCGATCGTCAAAACGAACGCCGACGGCAAAGATCACATCAGAATGATGCATGGTCATATTCGCTTCGTAAGTACCATGCATGCCCAACATTCCCAGCGCCTGGCGATGCGTGGCCGGAAACGCGCCTAACCCCATCAGCGAGGAGACAACCGGCAGATTAAGTGCTTCGGCAATTTGCCCCAGTTGTTCGTGACAGGCGGCATTCACCGCGCCACCACCAACATAGACAACCGGTTTCTTCGCCGCGACCAGCGTCTGCAAAGCACGTTTTATCTGTCCTTTGTGCCCGGTCGTTGTCGGGTTATACGAACGCATACTCACCGACTCCGGCCAGCTATAGGGCAGTTTTTTCGCCGGATTCAGAATATCTTTCGGCAAATCCACCACCACCGGCCCCGGACGACCGCTTGCCGCCAACCAGAAGGCTTTTTTCAGCACCTGCGGGATATCTTCCGTTTGTTTAACCAGAAAACTGTGTTTTACCACCGGGCGGGATATACCCACCATGTCGCACTCCTGAAAGGCATCGTAGCCAATCAGGGAGGTGGCGACCTGGCCGGAGAGGATCACCAGCGGAATGGAATCCATATATGCCGTTGCAATCCCGGTGATCGCATTGGTTGCCCCTGGTCCGGAAGTGACCAAAACGACGCCCACTTCTCCCGTGGCACGCGCCAGGCCATCAGCCATATGTACCGCGGCTTGCTCATGACGGACTAACACATGATCAATACCGCCGACCGTATGCAATGCATCATAAATATCGAGGACGGCCCCCCCGGGATAACCGAATACCTGCTTCACACCCTGATCGATAAGCGATCGGACGACCATCTCGGCTCCAGACAACATCTCCATGGCTTGCCTCACTCTTATAATGAATTACGGTTTAACAACACATTAACCGCTGACGATGACGCATGGCAATTGACTCCGAAGGGGTGGCACTGGAGTAAATAAGAATAAAACGGAGGTAAGAATTGAATAAATGGAGAATTAAACCAGCATAAGCAATTGATATGATAAATAATCGCTTAAAAAGGTGGACTTACAGCAATTAGTCTATTTTTTTACACTTTCGGACATACGTAAAAAGTCGAGTTCAGCACAAAATTTTAGATATAAAGATAAAAGCAGAATAAACCAGATGTATTCCCCGATTTATTCTGCCAGCGGCTACTTCTTACAGACGGAGACCAACAGTTCTTCCATCCATTGATGTCCTTTATCGCGCCCCGCAGCCTCATGCCAGGAAAGATAACATGTGCGGCTATTCAATTTTAAAGGTAAAGGCAATATCTGCAGTTCTAAAGAATCGGCGAACTCTTCCGCCAACCAACGCGGCGCAATAGAGACCAGGTGCGTTTGCGACACAATATTAAGCACGCTGATTAATGCCATTCCCTGATAAGCCACGCAGGATTGTTTATCCGGTGTGTCATACCACGGCTGGCTGAATGAGGCGAAGCGATCGAGCGAAACCACGGCATGCTGTTCATGATAGAGATTGCTTTCCAGCAATGGGCCACTAATGCGCGGATGTTTTTTGCTTGCCACTAACACCATTTCGTCATTGAATAACGGAACACTGGTAAATTCCGGACGACGGAATTCTTCATAGCTAATAACAAACTCAGTTTCCTGATAACGTAATTGGTGCTCGGTATTTAGATTTAGTGAAGATTTAAAAACGACATTAATGTTCGGCGCGACTTGTTCAACTCGATTATAAATCAACGAAGTTAGAATATTATCCAATGGACTGCATACGCAAAGATTGAATACACGCTCGCTGCTGGTAGGTTCAAAGCCAGAACCAGGCAGTTCATTCTGCACTAATTGCAATGCCTGACGAACGGAGCCAAACAGCTGGAAGGCTCTTGCTGTCGGCTGGATTCCACGGCCATAACGAACAAAAAGCTCATCGTTAAACATGACTTTCAGGCGTGCGACCGCATTACTGACAGCGGGTTGCGACATCCCCAGCGTATGTGCAGCACGCGTAATATTTTGTTCCTGCATCACCGCATCAAAAACAGTTAATAAATTAAGATCAACCATGCGAAGCTGTGGCTTCCCCATCTCTATGAGATTAGATTTATCTATTATTTTTACTTCTGGCATATTTAACTCCACTGTCACTCTAAACTCCCTTTTCCCAGACGGAGTGCAGAAATAATCTCCGTTAATATGATTTACCATGCATATAAAATAAGAAAAAGGAAAAACATTAAAATTAGGAAAACATAAAGGCACAAATCTAATTGTACAAAAGAACACCACAAGCGTAGTGCGGCAGATGTCACTGCGCGATGATTCATATGTTTAAATTTCGAAAACAATATAACCATAAGCGTGGCGAATACACAATCATACGCACAGTGAATATGTATTTAAGTTTTAATTAAACATTTCTATTATTAACACATTAAAAGTTAACATTAATTTATCAATTATTGGGTAACACATTGGTTTCATCCATTCAAAATGAATATAAAAGCTGATAAATCATAAAGATATGAAATCCCAAATGAGGCGTTATCTTTAGTTCTTCGTTACCATAAATGCAAATAAATATGCTTAAATATGTCAAACCGTGAAAAATATGTTCAACGATCAGATGATTAATTTTATATACCCTGAGAAATTCAGCACAATTCGCTTAAGTTTATCAGAAACTTTCCCCCTTAACGGGAGCATTTGCAGGGAATGGGGTTGACATCAGTCTTCATATCCAGTACCACTAAAAGCATATCGCATTCGCCTGGAGCTTGATTGATGACTTACATTGCTCGTTTTATCGGTCTACTACTACTAAACGCATTCTCATTGCGCGGTAGACTGGTGGACGACATTTAGCATTAAGTCAGCTCCAGTTAAGACAAAAAACCCGCGCCGTTGCGCGGGTTTTTTTATGCTCGAAGCAAGGCGCCCTAAAGACCAAGGACCTAAACCATGAGCCAGCAAGTCATTATTTTCGATACCACCTTACGTGACGGTGAACAGGCGTTACAGGCGAGCCTGAGTGTGAAAGAAAAACTGCAGATTGCGCTGGCCCTCGAGCGTATGGGCGTTGACGTGATGGAGGTCGGTTTTCCGGTCTCTTCACCGGGTGACTTTGAGTCCGTACAAACCATTGCCCGTCAGGTTAAGAACAGCCGCGTTTGCGCCTTAGCCCGCTGCGTAGAAAAAGATATCGACGTTGCCGCAGAATCTCTGAAGGTCGCTGAGGCTTTCCGCATTCATACGTTCATCGCCACCTCGCCGATGCATATCGCGACGAAATTGCGCAGCACGTTGGATGAAGTGATCGAGCGAGCAGTCTACATGGTGAAGCGTGCGCGTAATTATACGGATGACGTGGAGTTCTCATGCGAGGATGCTGGCCGTACCCCTATTGCCGATCTGGCCCGCGTGGTCGAAGCCGCGATTAATGCGGGTGCCAAAACCATCAATATCCCCGATACCGTTGGCTACACCATGCCTTTCGAATTCGGAGCAATCATTTCTGGTCTGTATGAACGCGTACCGAATATCGATAAAGCCATCATCTCCGTGCACACCCATGATGATTTAGGTCTGGGCGTTGGCAACGCGTTGGCGGCCGTCCACGCCGGTGCTCGCCAGGTGGAAGGCGCGATGAACGGTATCGGCGAACGCGCCGGTAACTGCTCACTGGAAGAAGTGATCATGGCGATCAAAGTGCGCAAAGATATCCTGAACGTACAGACCCGCATTAATCACCAGGAAATCTGGCGTACCAGTCAGTTAGTCAGCCAAATCTGCAACATGCCCATTCCGGCCAACAAAGCCATTGTCGGTAGCGGCGCCTTTGCCCACTCCTCTGGCATCCATCAGGACGGCGTACTGAAAAATCGTGAAAACTACGAAATCATGACGCCTGAATCCATCGGTCTGAACCAGGTGCAGTTGAACCTGACTTCCCGTTCCGGACGCGCCGCAGTGAAACACCGTATGGACGAGATGGGATATAAAGAGAATGAATACAACCTGGACAACCTGTACGACGCATTCCTGAAGCTGGCGGATAAAAAAGGTCAGGTATTTGATTACGACCTGGAAGCGCTGGCCTTTATTAATAAACAGCAGGAAGAGCCGGAGCATTTCCGTCTGGATTACTTCAGCGTGCAGTCCGGCTCAAATGACATCGCCACCGCCTCCGTCAAGCTGGCCTGCGGTGAAGAAGTCAAAGCCGAAGCGGCGAACGGTAACGGTCCGGTCGATGCCATTTATCAGGCCATCAACCGTGTGACCGAGTACAACATCGAACTGGTGAAATACAGCCTGACCGCCAAAGGGCACGGTAAAGATGCGCTGGGCCAGGTGGATATCGTTGCTAATTATAACGGTCGCCGCTTCCACGGCGTCGGTCTGGCAACAGATATCGTCGAATCGTCCGCGAAAGCGATGGTTCATGTGCTGAACAACATTTGGCGCGCCGAAGAAGTCGAAAAAGAATTGCAACGCAAAGCTCAGAACAACGAGAACAACAAGGAAACCGTGTGATGTCGAAGAATTATCATATTGCTGTTTTGCCGGGCGACGGTATTGGCCCGGAAGTGATGGCGCAAGCCCTGAAGGTACTGGACGCAATCCGCAACCGTTTTAACATGCGCATTACCACCAGCCACTACGACGTGGGGGGTGCCGCTATCGATAACCATGGTCAGCCGCTGCCGCCTGCGACGGTTGAAGGCTGTGAGCAAGCTGACGCCATTCTGTTTGGCTCCGTTGGCGGCCCGAAATGGGAAAATCTGCCACCAAACCAGCAGCCTGAACGCGGCGCGCTGCTGCCGTTGCGTAAACACTTCAAATTATTCAGCAACCTGCGCCCGGCTAAGCTGTACCAGGGTCTGGAAGCATTTTGCCCTCTGCGCGCAGATATTGCCGCGAACGGTTTCGACATCCTGTGCGTGCGCGAACTGACCGGCGGTATCTACTTCGGTCAGCCAAAAGGCCGCGAAGGCAGCGGACAACATGAAAAAGCCTTTGATACCGAGGTTTATCACCGTTTCGAGATCGAGCGTATCGCACGTATCGCGTTTGAATCTGCTCGCCAGCGTCGCCGCAAAGTCACGTCGATTGATAAAGCCAACGTACTGCAAACGTCTATTCTGTGGCGCCAAATCGTCAATGAAATTGCTAATGAATATCCGGATGTTGAGCTGGCGCATATGTACATCGACAACGCGACGATGCAGTTGATCAAAGATCCATCCCAGTTCGACGTGCTGCTGTGCTCCAACCTGTTTGGCGACATTCTGTCTGACGAATGCGCCATGATCACCGGATCAATGGGGATGTTACCGTCCGCCAGCCTGAATGAGCAGGGCTTTGGTCTGTACGAGCCCGCTGGCGGCTCCGCTCCGGATATCGCCGGGAAAAACATTGCTAACCCTATCGCCCAAATCCTTTCGCTGGCGCTGCTGCTGCGCTACAGCCTGGATGCCAATGATGCGGCAACCGCAATTGAGAGCGCCATCAACCGCGCATTAGAAGAAGGTATTCGCACCGGTGACTTAGCCCGTGGCGCTGCCGCAGTCGGTACCGATGAAATGGGTGACATTATTGCCCGTTACGTCGCAGAAGGGGTGTAATCATGGCCAAAACGTTATACGAAAAATTGTTCGATGCGCACGTCGTCTACGAAGCGCAAAACGAAACCCCGCTGTTGTATATCGACAGACATCTGGTGCATGAAGTGACCTCTCCGCAGGCGTTTGATGGCCTGCGTGCGCATGGCCGTCAGGTGCGCCAGCCGGGTAAAACCTTTGCCACCATGGACCATAACGTCTCCACGCAAACCAAAGACATTAACGCTTCCGGCGAAATGGCGCGCATTCAGATGCAGGAATTAATCAAAAACTGCAATGAATTTGGCGTCGAACTGTACGACCTGAACCACCCGTATCAGGGGATCGTTCACGTGATGGGGCCTGAGCAAGGCGTAACGTTGCCGGGTATGACCATCGTTTGCGGCGACTCCCACACCGCCACACACGGCGCGTTTGGCGCGCTGGCCTTTGGTATTGGCACCTCTGAAGTTGAACACGTTCTGGCGACGCAGACCCTGAAACAGGGGCGTGCCAAAACCATGAAGATTGAAGTTAACGGCACGGCAGCACCTGGCATTACCGCCAAAGATATCGTGCTGGCGATTATCGGTAAAACCGGTAGTGCAGGCGGTACCGGGCACGTCGTTGAATTTTGTGGCGAAGCCATCCGTGCGCTGAGCATGGAAGGCCGTATGACCCTGTGCAACATGGCCATTGAAATGGGCGCCAAAGCGGGTCTGGTCGCACCGGATGAAACCACCTTTAACTATGTGCAGGGTCGTTTACACGCACCGAAGGGTGAGGATTTTACCAACGCGGTTGCGTACTGGAAAACGCTGAAAACCGACGACAACGCGACGTTTGATACCATCGTTACCCTGCAGGCAGAAGAGATCGCACCGCAGGTCACTTGGGGTACGAACCCGGGTCAGGTCATCTCGGTGAACGATAATATTCCCGACCCGGCGTCATTTTCCGATCCCGTTGAGCGCGCATCGGCTGAAAAAGCGCTGGCATATATGGGGCTGAAACCGGGCATTCCGTTAACAGAAGTGGCCATCGATAAAGTGTTTATCGGTTCCTGTACCAACTCGCGTATTGAAGATTTACGCGCTGCGGCCCAAATCGCCAAAGGGCGCAAAGTTGCGCCAGGCGTACAGGCGCTGGTTGTGCCGGGTTCTGGTCCGGTGAAAGCGCAGGCTGAAGCGGAAGGTCTGGACAAGATCTTCATCGAAGCCGGGTTTGAATGGCGTTTACCGGGCTGTTCCATGTGTCTGGCCATGAACAATGACCGCCTGAACCCAGGCGAGCGCTGTGCATCCACCAGCAACCGTAACTTTGAAGGCCGCCAGGGCCGCGGTGGTCGCACACATTTAGTCAGCCCGGCCATGGCCGCCGCTGCCGCCGTTACCGGTCATTTTGCCGACATTCGCAGCATCAAATAAGGAAACTACCATGGCAGAGAAATTTACCCAACATACCGGCCTGGTTGTCCCACTGGATGCCGCCAACGTGGATACCGACGCGATTATTCCCAAACAGTTTTTGCAGAAGGTTACGCGCACCGGTTTTGGCGCTCATCTGTTTAACGACTGGCGTTTTCTGGATGAAAAAGGGCAACAGCCTAACCCAGAGTTCGTACTGAACTTCGCGGAATATAAAGGCGCGTCAATTCTGCTGGCGCGGGAAAACTTTGGCTGCGGCTCTTCCCGTGAACATGCGCCATGGGCGCTGACCGATTACGGCTTTAAAGTGGTGATCGCGCCAAGCTTCGCCGACATCTTCTACGGCAACAGCTTCAATAACCAACTGCTGCCGGTGACCCTGAGCGATGCGCAGGTAGATGAAATGTTCGCCCTGGTGAAAGCCAATCCGGGCATTAAATTTGAAGTGGATCTGGAAGCGCAGGTGGTGAAAGCGGGCGATAAGTCCTACAGCTTTAAAATCGACGACTTCCGCCGCCACTGCATGCTGAACGGTCTGGACAGCATCGGGCTGACGCTGCAGCATGAAGCAGCCATCACCGAGTACGAAGACAAGCAGCCAGCGTTTATGCGCTAGTCCTTGTGGTGCCGGATAAGCGCAGCGCATCCGGCACTCCAAAAATCAAACGTCCTTTACCCGCCCGGTCATCACCAGCGTGATCACAGAAATCGCCGCAATCACCCAATAGACGGCAAAGTGACCGTAGCTTTGCGCAACAGCCCCCTGAATCACTCCCGCGAGAATGACCCCCGTTGAAATACTGTTGGTAAATAATGTGGTCGCTGACCCCGCACGCCCTGGCATAAGATCCTGAAACCACAGCATTCCTATCCCGGCGATGATACCGATAAATACTGCATTAAATAGTTGCAGCACCAGCAGCGCCGTGCGGCTGTGAAAGAAGATCAAACCAAGATAAAACAGTACGCCCGCCGCGACGGCCGCGATCATCATTCGCCGTTTGCCAAAGCGCTTCACATAGTAGCCCGCCAGGATCATCGCCGGAATTTCCAGCCCAGCCGCCGTCCCCATCAGGAGCCCGGCCAGCTTGTCCGGTAACCCCAGCTCAAGGCTTATCCACAGCGGCATATCGATGATGTACATGGTATTGCAGGTCCACATCAGCGTGGAGGCAATAAACAACATGCGCACATTTTTGTCCTGCCAACCGCCGGTCTGTTCCAGCGGTACGTCAACAGGTTGCTCCACCCGCGTGACTGACGGCAGTATCAGCGCAATCAGCACCAGGCTAATGGCGAAAATCCCTGCGGCAATGGAAAACATCGCCGTAAAGCCGTAATTCAGCGCCAGCATGAAGGCCAGCGGCGGTCCAATTACCCAGGCCAGCGAAAGCTGCGCACGCATCACCGAGCTAAACATCACCACTTCACGCGCGGAGTTATCAGCGTATTCCCGCGCCAGCGCAAACAGCTGCGGCATGGCGGTATTCGCCAGCGAGGCCAGCAGCACACCGCAGGTGATAAGCGTGAGATAGTGGCGATTAAACGCAAACAGCAGCGCGTTTCCGATTGCCATCAGGCAGCAGAACATGATCAGCTTGCGCCTGTCGCCCTGGCTGTCGGATCGTTTCGCGAGGGCAAGGCTGACAACGATCCCGACAATCGCATTGACGGTATAAAACAGCCCGACCCAAAACGGCTGCGCCCCGACTTCACGGCTCAGGAACAAGCTCAGCGTGGGTGCCTGCAATGCACCTGCTACGCCCATCATAAAAGCGACCAGCATAAATGCCGCGTAAACGCCGTTGAGGCGCCGTCCCATGGTCATAATCCAGAGCATTACAGTTCCTTTTAGCGCTGCAGAAACAAAAAAAGCCAGCAGTGATTATCTGCTGGCGCGGCGATTAACACCAATACTCAGTCACACATGATGTCTGCAATTCCCAATTCAGGAGTCAGGCTGTCACCTCCCACTGCATCAGTTCTTCGAGCATCTTTAAGCGCTGCGGTGCGCTCAGGCAAGCCAACCAGGACGATTTTTCCGTCGCGGTAAAGTATTTCAACCAGAACTGACGCATAGATGACCCCTTCGTTGTCTCATCGCTTCATCGGAATCTATTATTGGCTTAATATAGGGATAATAAAATTGCTGAGTTTTTCGCAGGAGTTCCCCTTTTATGTCTTCTGGTCGTCTGCAACAACAGTTCATCCGTCTGTGGCAATGCTGTGACGGCAAAACGCAAGACACGACGCTGAACGAGCTGGCGGAGCTGCTGAGTTGTTCGCGCCGCCATATGCGTACCCTGCTCAATACCATGCAAGAACGCGGCTGGTTAACGTGGGAAGCCGAAGTTGGGCGAGGTAAACGCTCGCGCCTGACTTTCCTATATACCGGGCTGGCACTCCAGCAGCAGCGGGCAGAAGACCTGCTGGAACAGGATCGCATCGATCAACTGGTGCAGTTGGTCGGTGACAAAACGGCCGTACGACAGATGCTGGTTTCGCACCTGGGGCGCAGTTTTCGCCAGGGGCGGCACATCATGCGCGTTCTCTATTATCGTCCCATGCACAACCTGCTTCCCGGTACGGCGCTACGCCGTTCAGAAACCCATATCGCCCGGCAAATCTTCAGCGCCTTAATTCGGGTAAATGAGGAAAATGGGGAACTGGAAGCGGACATCGCCCATCACTGGCAGCAGATTTCACCTTTACACTGGCGATTCTTCCTGCGTCCGGGGATTCATTTTCATCATGGCCGCGAACTGGAAATGGAAGATGTCATCACCTCGCTGATGCGCATTAACGCCCTGCCGCTGTACTCGCACATCACGCAGATCGTTTCTCCCACGGCCTGGACGCTGGATATCCATCTCGCCCAACCCGACCGCTGGCTTCCCTGGCTATTGGGGCAAGTCCCCGCCATGATCCTGCCGCGAGAATGGGAGACGCTCAGCAACTTCTCCAGCCACCCAATTGGCACTGGTCCCTATGCGGTGATGCGCAATACCAATAACCAACTGAAAATTCATGCATTTGATGATTACTTTGGCTACCGGGCGCTGATCGACGAAGTTAACGTTTGGGTTTTACCCGATATCGGTGAAGAGCCTGGCGGTGGGTTGACGCTAAAAGGCCCCACGGAGGATGAAAAGGCGATCGAAAGCCGCCTCGAGGAAGGATGCTACTACCTGCTGTTTGATGCGCGCACCCACCGTGGCGCTAATCAGGAGGTTCGCGATTGGGTTAGCCGCGTTCTTTCGCCAACCCATCTCATCTGCCACGCCGACGAACAGTTTCAGCGACTGTGGTTTCCCGCCTACGGTTTGCTCCCCCGCTGGCACCATGCCAAACCCGGCCATGGTGAAAAACCCGCCGGACTGGAAACGCTGACGATCACCTACTATCGCGATCACATCGAACATCGGATTATCGCGCAGATCATGAAGACGTTGCTGGCAGAGCATCAGGTACAGTTAAATATTCAGGAGATCGACTACGATCAATGGCATGCGGGTGAAATCGTCAGCGATATCTGGCTCAACAGCGCCAATTTTACCCTACCGCTGGATTTCTCGCTGTTCGCCCATTTGTGCGAAGTCCCGTTACTGCAAAACTGTATCTCGCGGGACTGGGAAAACGATGCGGCCCGCTGGCGAACGGGCGAAATGAGCCTGGCGGCATGGTGCCAACAGCTGCTCGCCACAAAGGCCATTGTGCCATTAATCCACCACTGGCTGATCATTCAGGGACAGCGCAGTATGCGCGGGTTACGCATGAATACCCTCGGCTGGTTTGATTTTAAATCAGCGTGGTTTGCACCACCGGATCCTTAGATCCGGCTCTTGATTGCCGCATAGCAACAAAATCATTACACTAACGCCGTTCTCAACGGGGTGCTAAATAAAAACATACACAAAATCATTCACGCTGCATCAGGGCGGCAAGCGAGTGAGTCCCCAGGAGCATAGATAACTATGTGACTGGGGTGAGCGACAAATCTGCCGGGAGCAGATTTGAACGCTGCTTGCAGCGGCCCCGAAGGGGCGAGGCCCGGAGATGGGCCGAGTAACGCAGCCAACACAGAGGCAGCGTGAATGATGAAGTGTATGGGCTGAGAGATACCCGTCGAACCTGATCCGGATAATGCCGGCGAAGGGATTTGAGGCTGCAACTCAAGTCCTTTGCCACCCAACTTTATGAGGTGCAAAGTGTTTAAAAAATGTCTTCCGCTTTTACTGCTGTGCGCAGCGCCTGCTTTCGCCAAACCTGTACTGACCATTTATACCTACGACTCGTTCGCAGCTGACTGGGGCCCGGGCCCGACAATAAAAAAAGCCTTTGAAGCTGACTGCAACTGTGAACTGAAACTGGTCGCGCTGGAAGATGGCGTCTCGCTGCTTAACCGCCTGCGCATGGAAGGAAAAAACAGTAAAGCTGACGTCGTACTGGGCCTCGATAACAACCTTCTGGAAGCCGCCACCCAAACCAAACTGTTTGCCAAAAGCGGTGTAGCAAGTGAAGCCGTAAACGTGCCCGGCGGCTGGAAAAACGATACCTTCGTTCCGTTTGATTACGGCTATTTCGCCTTTGTTTATGATAAGAACAAGCTGAAGAATCCGCCCAAAAGCCTGAAAGAACTGGTAGAGAGCGATCAAAAATGGCGCGTCATTTATCAGGACCCGCGTACCAGCACGCCGGGGCTGGGCCTGCTGCTATGGATGCAAAAAGTCTATGGCGATAAGGCACCGGAGGCCTGGCGCGCGCTTTCGGCAAAAACCGTCACGGTCACCAAGGGCTGGAGTGAAGCCTACGGCCTGTTCCTGAAAGGCGAAAGCGACCTGGTACTCAGCTACACCACCTCTCCGGCCTATCACATCATCGCCGAGAAAAAAGACAACTACGCCGCAGCCAACTTTAGCGAAGGCCACTATTTGCAAGTGGAAGTCGCCGCCCGTACTGCGGCCAGCAAACAGCCGGAACTGGCCGAGAAATTCCTCAAGTTTATGGTGTCTCCAGCCTTCCAGAATGCGATTCCGACCGGCAACTGGATGTATCCGGTAACCCCGGTCGCCCTGCCTTCTGGATTCGAGCAACTGAATAAGCCAGCCACCGCGCTGGAATTTACGCCGCAGCAGGTTGCGGCTCAACGCCAGGCATGGATTAGCGAATGGCAACGCGCCGTCAGCCGTTAATTTCCGGCTGGCTGGTTCCAGGGCTTACCGCCGCCACGCTGATGGTGACCGTTGCCCTGGCCGCGTTTCTGGCGCTGTGGTTTAACGTCCCACGGGGGGAGTGGCGCTCACTGTGGCAAGACGACTACCTGTGGCACGTGGTGCGCTTTTCTTTCTGGCAGGCTTTTTTATCCGCAGTGCTGTCGGTCATCCCGGCGATTTTCCTTGCCAGAGCGCTCTATCGCCGCCGTTTTCCAGGACGACTGGCGCTGCTGCGCCTGTGCGCGATGACGTTAATCCTGCCAGTGCTGGTCGCGGTCTTCGGTATTCTTAGCGTGTACGGTCGTCAGGGCTGGCTGGCCTCGATCTGGCATACATTCGGGTTGGAATGGACGTTTTCGCCGTACGGTCTGCAGGGCATTCTGCTGGCGCACGTCTTTTTCAACCTGCCGATGGCCAGTCGTCTGCTGTTGCAGTCTCTGGAGAATATTCCCGGCGAACAGCGACAGTTAGCCGCTCAGTTAGGTCTGCGCGGCTGGCATTTCTTCCGCTTTGTTGAATGGCCGTGGCTGCGTCGGCAAATCCTTCCCGTCGCGGCGCTCATCTTTATGCTCTGTTTCGCCAGCTTCGCCACCGTTTTGTCGCTGGGCGGTGGACCGCAGGCCACTACCATCGAGCTGGCAATTTATCAGGCGCTGAACTTCGATTACGATCCCGCCCGCGCCGCCATGTTGGCGTTGATCCAGATGGTTTGTTGTTTAGCGCTGGTGCTCTTCAGCCAACGTCTGAGCCGCGCCATTGCCCCCGGTACCACGCTGGTTCAGGGCTGGCGCGATCCCGACGATCGTCTGCACAGCCGCCTGGCAGACGCGCTGCTGATTATTCTGGCCCTGCTGCTACTGCTGCCGCCGCTGCTGGCGGTAATTGTCGATGGTATTAACCGCCATATGCTGGATGTTCTTAAGCAACCTGTACTGTGGCACGCACTGGGAACCTCGCTGCGCATTGCGCTGGCGGCAGGTGCGTTGTGCGTAGTTCTCACCATGATGCTGTTATGGAGCAGTCGTGAACTGCGTGCCCGACAGCAGGTGCTGGCAGGTCAGATGCTGGAACTTAGCGGCATGATGATCCTCGCCATGCCGGGCATCGTGCTGGCAACCGGCTTCTTTCTGCTGCTCAATAACACCATTGGACTCCCCGAATCAGCCGACGGCATTGTCATTTTTACCAATGCGCTGATGGCGATCCCTTACGCGCTGAAGGTGCTGGAAAACCCAATGCGGGACGTCACCACCCGCTACAGTATGTTGTGCCAGTCGTTGGGAATTGAGGGATGGTCGCGCCTGAAAGTGGTTGAACTTCGCGCCCTGAAGCGCCCGCTGGCGCAGGCGATGGCTTTTGCCTGCGTGCTGTCGATTGGCGATTTTGGCGTGGTCGCGCTATTTGGTAATGAGGATTTCCGCACCCTGCCGTTTTATTTATATCAGCAGATTGGCTCTTATCGCAGTCAGGATGGCGCAGTTACGGCGTTATTGCTGCTGATCCTGTGCTTTACGCTGTTTACCGTTATTGAGAAATTGCCGGGTCGAAATGTTAAAACTGATTGATATCACATGGCTTTATCACCATTTGCCGATGCGCTTTACGCTGTCGATCGCGCGCGGTGAGCAGGTCGCGATCCTCGGGCCCAGCGGCGCCGGGAAAAGTACGCTGCTGAATCTGATCGCCGGCTTTCTCACGCCTGCCAGCGGTACCATGTTGATTGAAGGTGAAGATCACACCGCCACGCCTCCCTCACGTCGCCCCGTTTCGATGCTGTTTCAGGAAAATAACCTGTTCAGCCACCTGAGCGTGCAACAAAACATCGGCCTGGGCCTTAACCCGGGATTGAAGCTGAATGCATCGCAGCGGGAGAAAATGCATCACATCGCCCAGCAAATGGGAATTGACTCACTGCTGGAGCGCCTCCCCGGTGAGCTTTCCGGCGGTCAGCGACAGCGCGTAGCGCTGGCGCGTTGCCTGGTGCGGGAACAACCCATTTTGCTGCTTGATGAACCGTTCTCTGCGCTCGATCCCGCGCTGCGCCAGGAGATGTTAACGCTGGTTGCCGAGGTCTGTCGCGATAAACAGCTTACGTTGCTGATGGTGTCCCACAGCGTAGAAGATGCGGCGCGAATTGCGTCCCGTTCGATTGTGGTCGCCGACGGGCGCATCGCCTGGCAGGGCAAAACGGATGAGTTATTAAGCGGTCAGGCCAGCGCCTCGACGCTCTTGGGCATCAAAGCCGAGTGATTGATTTCCCAGGCCGGATAAGCGTCAGCGCCATCCGGCAAAAGAATCGTCAGAAACCCACGACTTTACGCAGAATATCAATATACACCGGCATCAGCGGATGGCGCAGTAACGCCACCAGCGCGACCACGCCGATCCCAAGCGTCAACGGCGCCAGATACAGTAAACGGCTGCGGGGGAAATACGCGGTTAAGCGATCGACTGCCGCTTTGCCGCTACGCCACAGTCGCCAGCAAAACCAGCCCCCTACCCATAGCAACAGCGCCGTCGCCAGCAGCAACCATTTAAAATCCCCGCTCTGCATCTCAGAAGGAATATCAATTGCCGCCCCCGCCAGGATCCCCGGCAGGAAGTAGAACGGCGGCCACAGCACGCAGCCAATAATATTCGGGACGATAAATTTAGCGACAGGCAGATCCAGCATGCCCGCCACCATTGGCACCAGCGGACGCGTCGGTCCCACAAAACGCCCCACCAGAATGGTAAACATGCTGTGCTGATGCAGCGCGTGCTCGGTTTTATCCAGCAACGCCTTGTTCTTTTTCATGAACGACCAACGGTGCAGCGGCTTTTTAAAGCGCCAGCCCAACCAGAAAGAGATCCAGTCCCCCAACAGGCAACCCATGATGCCCGCAAGCCAGGCATGCCAGAAGTTCAGTTCGCCACTGCCAATCAGCGCCCCCAGCCCCGCCATCATCACGGTACCGGGCAGAATCAGACCAACCAGCGCCAGTGACTCCAGAAAGGCCACCAGCAGTACGGCGATCAGGGAGTACAGGGCGGACTGAAGAATAAAGTGTTCCAGCAATGCTTGCATAATGTGTCCGTCAGATTTACGAAGCAGGGATTTTGATAACTCGTCTCAACTTCGTCAAGCCATCAATTGTCTGAATAGATTGCGAGTTATGACAACTTTCAGGACACATCATTCACTTTTTATTCACATCCGGCGCGAAACTCGCTCGGACTGGCGCCAGTACATTTTTTGAAAACGCGAGAAAAATAGAGCTGATCGTCAAAGCCAACATTGCGCCCCACCGTAGCAATGGGCATACGAGTGGTACTCAGCAATAGCTTGGCCTGGCTGATACGCTGATCCTCGCGCCAGCTTAATACGCTGATACCCAACTGCTGACGGAACAGATGCGACAAACGGGAAGGCGACAGGCAGACGTGCTGTGCGACGCTGGCAATATCAAAATTACTGTCCGCCAGGTGATCGCTGATGTACTGGCAGGCGTCGCGCACGCGGTTGTCCATGGGGGGATGCAGCGATTCATTAATGGCTTCCATACGGCGGAGCAATAACTGTTCCAGTAAATTAATCGCCAGCAGTTCGGAATAGCGACCTTCTCCCTGCCCGGCGTTAATTATCTGCCCAAACAGTTCGTTAAAATGCGGCTGATGTGCTTCATCCGGACGAAAGAATCCAGTCTGGGCAAAAATGGCCGGCCAGGTCAGCCACTCCTGCCAGTAGGCGCGTGGGCGAAAGTAAACCCACTGGTGATACCACTCACTGGCATCAGGATGGCGTCCGTAGTGGTGAATTTCTCCGGGCGGAAACAGCAAAATATCGCCAGGCCGACAGACAAATTGTTTGCCCTGATTATTGATAACCCCTTCGCCACGGATAGTGAGATTGAGGATATAGCCCTTCATACCCAGCGGCCTGTCGATAAAAAAATCCAGGTATCCGTTCGCCTCGATGGGTGTTAATCCGGCCACCAAATGCGCGTTAAACGAATAACCTGGCAGCAGGGGATCGTTTTGCGTTTCAGCCATAATTTCAATACTCCCTATGTTCTGCTAAGAAACAATTTGTCCATATTACGCCAGACATCATTGCCGTCGCCCCTGCGGGCCGCTGTGTTTGCGGTAATGGACCATCAACCCCGCTTGTGAAAAGCACTTTGTAAAAAATATGTACTGCGCCAACGTTAAAATCGGCTAACAAAAGTGTCTATAACTACGGCAGAAATGTCCACATTGATTATTTGCACGGCGTCACACTTTGTGATGCCACAGCATTTTAGTCCATAAGATTAGCGAATCCTGCCTGACGGTTTTTATCCCTACTAACTACTGTTTATCCATACCCGTATTTTTGGATGGAGTAAGACGATGGCGATTGCAATTGGCCTCGATTTTGGCAGTGATTCAGTACGCGCTTTGGCAGTGGAATGTGCTACCGGTGAAGAAATCGCCACCAGCGTAGAGTGGTTCCCACGTTGGCAGGAAGGGCAGTATTGCGATGGCCCAAACAACCAGTTTCGCCATCATCCACGCGACTACATTGAATCAATGGAAGCGGCGCTGAAAAACGTACTGGCCGAACTGAGCGTTAAACAGCGTGCGGAAGTGGTCGGGATTGGCGTTGACAGCACCGGTTCAACCCCGGCCCCCATCGATGCCGACGGCAACGTACTGGCGTTGCGTCCGGAGTTCGCTGAAAACCCAAATGCAATGTTTATCCTGTGGAAAGATCACACCTCAGTAGAAGAAGCTGAAGAAATTACCCGTCTGTGCCACACACCGGGCAAGATCGATTACTCCCGCTATATCGGCGGTATTTATTCCAGCGAATGGTTCTGGGCCAAAATCCTGCATGTGACCCGTCAGGACCACGCGGTTGCCGAGGCCGCGGTTTCGTGGATTGAACTGTGCGACTGGGTTCCGGCCCTGCTCTCTAATACCGTACGTCCACAGGATATTCGTCGCGGTCGCTGCAGCGCCGGGCATAAATCCCTGTGGCATGAAAGCTGGGGTGGTCTACCGCCAGCCAGTTTCTTTGACGAACTCGACCCCATCCTCAACCGCCATCTGCAATACCCGATGTTTACCGATACCTTCACAGCCGACCTGCCGGTTGGCACCCTGTGCGCCGAGTGGGCGCAGCGTCTGGGGCTACCGGAAAGCGTGGTGATTGCAGGCGGCGCTTTTGACTGCCATATGGGCGCGGTCGGCGCGGGCGCACAGCCCAATACGCTGGTGAAAGTCATTGGCACGTCGACCTGCGACATTCTGATTGCTGACAAACACAGCGTCGGCGAGCGCGCGGTGAAAGGCATTTGCGGCCAGGTTGATGGCAGCGTGGTGCCGCATTTTATTGGCCTCGAGGCAGGCCAGTCCGCGTTCGGCGATATTTATGCCTGGTTTAGCCGTGTGCTGAGCTGGCCGCTGGAGCAGCTTGCCACGCAGCACCCGGAGCTGAAGACCCAGATTAAAGCCAGCCAAAAACAGCTGCTACCAGCGCTAACCGAAGCCTGGGCGAGAAATCCGTCGCTGGATCATCTGCCGGTGGTGCTCGACTGGTTCAACGGTCGCCGTACGCCCAATGCCAACCAGCGTCTGAAAGGAGTGATTACCGATCTGAATCTGGCAACCGACGCGCCAGCGCTGTTCGGCGGTCTGATTGCCGCCACCGCCTTTGGTGCACGCGCCATCATGGAATGCTTCACCGAACAAGGCATTGCGGTTAACAACGTAATGGCGCTAGGCGGCATCGCCCGTAAAAATCCGGTCATCATGCAGGCCTGCTGTGACGTGCTCAACCGTCCGCTACAGATTGTCGCTTCAGACCAGTGCTGCGCACTCGGTGCGGCTATCTTTGCCGCCGTTGCCGCGAAAGTACACACCGATATTCCAGCCGCTCAGCAACAGATGGCAAGCGCCGTGGAAAACACGCTGCAACCTCGACCAGAGCAAGCTCAACGTTTTGAACAGCTTTACCGCCGCTACCAGCAGTGGGCGGTTAGCGCTGAACAACAATATCTTCCGACTGCCGCTCCGGCGCAACAAACCCCGGTAGACCAGGCAACCCTGACACATTAAGGACACGACAATGACGATTTTTGATAACTATGAAGTGTGGTTTGTGATTGGTAGCCAGCATCTGTATGGCCCTGAAACCCTGCGTCAGGTAACCCAACATGCCGAGCACGTCGTTAACGCGCTGAATACTGAAGCTAAACTGCCCTGCAAACTGGTTTTAAAACCGCTGGGTACTTCACCTGACGAGATTACCGCTATTTGTCGTGACGCTAACTACGATGATCGCTGCGCAGGTCTGGTGGTCTGGCTGCACACTTTCTCTCCGGCCAAAATGTGGATTAACGGTCTGACTATCCTCAACAAGCCGCTGATGCAATTCCATACCCAGTTCAACGCCGCCCTGCCGTGGGACAGCATTGATATGGACTTTATGAACCTGAACCAGACCGCGCACGGCGGCCGTGAGTTCGGCTTCATCGGCGCACGTATGCGTCAGCAGCACGCCGTAGTCACCGGTCACTGGCAGGACAAACAAGCGCACGAACGCATCGGCTCCTGGATGCGCCAGGCCGTGTCCAAACAGGATACCCGCCATCTGAAAGTCTGCCGTTTTGGCGACAACATGCGTGAAGTCGCGGTCACCGATGGCGATAAAGTCGCTGCGCAGATCAAATTCGGCTTCTCGGTAAATACCTGGGCCGTAGGCGATCTGGTGCAGGTAGTGAACTCCATTAGCGACGGCGAAATCAACGCGCTAATCGATGAGTATGAAAGCACCTACACCATGACGGCGGCAACGCAAGTCCACGGTGAGAAACGTCAAAACGTACTGGAAGCGGCCCGTATTGAACTGGGGATGAAGCGCTTCCTGGAACAGGGCGGATTCCACGCCTTTACCACGACATTTGAAGATTTACACGGCCTGAAACAGCTCCCGGGTCTGGCCGTACAGCGTCTGATGCAGCAAGGCTACGGCTTTGCGGGCGAAGGCGACTGGAAAACCGCCGCTCTGCTTCGCATCATGAAGGTGATGTCAACCGGTCTGCAGGGCGGCACCTCATTTATGGAGGATTACACCTACCACTTCGAGAAAGGCAACGATCTGGTGCTCGGCTCGCACATGCTGGAAGTATGCCCGTCTATCGCGGTGGAAGATAAACCGATCCTCGACGTTCAGCATCTCGGCATTGGTGGCAAAGACGATCCCGCTCGTCTGATCTTCAACACCAAAACTGGTCCGGCAGTCGTTGCCAGCCTGATCGATCTTGGCGATCGCTATCGCCTGCTGGTTAACTGCATCGACACGGTTCAAACACCGCACTCCCTGCCGAAACTGCCGGTGGCTAACGCATTGTGGAAAGCCCAGCCTGATCTGCCAACCGCATCTGAAGCCTGGATCCTGGCCGGTGGCGCGCACCACACCGTCTTCAGCCACGCGCTGGATCTGAACGATATGCGCCAGTTCGCTGAAATGCACGATATCGAGATCGCCGTGATCGACAACGATACCCGCCTGCCGGCCTTTAAGGACGCGCTGCGCTGGAACGACGTCTATTACGGTTTTAAACGTTAATTATGTTGTTGCCGGATGGCTCTGCGCTTGCCCGCCATCCGGCACAGAGGAATCAACATGTTAGAAGATCTCAAACGTCAGGTGCTGGAAGCCAATCTGGCGTTGCCTAAGCACCACCTGGTTACCTTGACCTGGGGGAACGTGAGTGCCGTCGATCGCGAGCGCGGCGTGTTTGTGATAAAACCTTCCGGGGTCGATTACAGCGTTATGACCGCAGAAGATATGGTCGTAGTCAGTATCGCCACCGGTGAGGTTGTAGAAGGTACGAAGAAACCCTCCTCCGATACCCCAACGCACCGTCTGCTGTATCAGGCATTCCCGACCATTGGCGGCATTGTTCATACCCATTCGCGTCATGCAACCATCTGGGCGCAGGCGGGCCAGTCGATTCCAGCCACGGGTACCACTCATGCGGACTATTTCTACGGATCGATTCCCTGCACACGGAAAATGACCGAGGAAGAAATCAACGGCGAATATGAGCGGGAAACCGGTAACGTGATCGTTGAAACCTTTGAGAAACAAGGCATTGACGCTTCGCAGATGCCTGGCGTGCTGGTGCACTCTCACGGTCCGTTTGCGTGGGGAAAAAACGCCGAAGATGCGGTACACAACGCCATCGTGCTGGAAGAAGTCGCCTACATGGGGATCTTCTGTCGCCAGCTCGCGCCGCAATTGCCGGATATGCAGCAAACCCTGTTAGATAAACATTACCTACGTAAACACGGCGCAAAAGCCTACTACGGCCAGTGAAAACAATCTGAGCGCGCCCGGAATCTCGGTGACGCGCTCTCTGGTTATTACTTTATATATTCCGCAAACGCACTTCGATACACACAGTTATTAGCACAAACGTATTTAATCACGTTGTCATAATGTCCCTGCGCCTCTTCACCATCCAGTGAATGAAAGAAAATGTAATCTGTAATCGTTGACTGCCAGCGCTGTCCATTCAACAGATAATTAATCACCGTATCACGATGACCATTTATTCTGTCATGCCCTTGCCAGTGAAAGAAAGCATTCCCACGTTCAATAACCTCAGTACGCCAAATTTGACCTGACCACGTTCTATACTCAATATATTGACTTACTGATTTAATTGTAGGGTTAGATAACTGAGTATTAACAAATAAATAGTGATCATATCCTACCTGTAACGCCTGAGTATAAATATCCATAATAGGCCTCCATAACACTACGCACCCAAGCTATTGATATAAAACACCCGAGCTATCAGATGAATAAAATTATATTCAGCGATAAAAGCAAATTATACAGAGAGATATTCCCGACGAAATCGAACCGAAAATCCGTTTTTATCCAGACAATAGCAAGCCATAAAAATATATTATATTCAACCTGGTAACCCGAGTGTTTGATTAAAATAGTTACACTAACCATGAATAAAAACAAATAAAAAAAATAACCATTTTTCCTGAACCGAGGGATGAGTAACAAAACCATACGAGCACGATTCCGAAAATGACATAAAAATCCTGAAACGGACTTCCAATTTATGAAACAAATATAATTACAAAAGAATAATAGATACAAATAGCCATGACAGGCCAATAAAATAATTAAAGGAAGAGTTTTCAATTAAGGCATTCATTTATTAAATATCAAAGCCTATCCTGTAACACTTTTACTGCGGAGGGCATTTTACTGTTACTGTCACAATAACTTCCCGCAGCTCTCATTTTTAACTGTACAAAATAACAGTACAATCGTGTAAACCAGGCTATAATAATGCCTGGTTTTTTAATGGATACGCAGCGTGGCGCAGGCAGGCTTTATTTTAACCCGGCACTGGCGGGACACCCCGCAGGGAACTGAGGTCACATTCTGGCTGGCTACGGACGACGGGCCGCTACAGGTCACGCTCGCGCCTCAGGAGTCGGTCGCGTTTATTCCTGTCAGTCAGGTTCCTCGCGTAGCGTCATTATTACGCAATGAAAACGGCTATCGTCTGACGCCGCTGCAATTGCAAGACTTCCACCGCCAGCCCGTTTCCGGCCTGTATTGCCGCTCACATCGCCAGCTCATGCGGCTGGAAAAGCTGCTGCGTGAAAACGCAATTACCGTCTACGAGGCCGACGTGCGTCCGCCGGAACGGTATCTGATGGAGCGTTTTATCACCTCACCTGTGTGGGTTGAAGGCGACAGACACAACGGTACGCTGGTCAATGCCCGATTGAAGCCAAACCCTGACTATCGACCGCCGCTGAAATGGGTCTCGCTGGATATCGAAACCACGCGCCACGGCGAACTCTACTGTATCGGCCTTGAAGGCTGTGGGCAGCGTATTGTCTACATGCTCGGTCCGGCAAACGGCGATGCCTCAGCGCTGGATTTTGAACTTGAATATGTCGCAAGCCGCCCGCAGTTACTGGAAAAGCTCAACGACTGGATTGCCCGTCACGATCCTGATGTGGTAATCGGCTGGAACGTCGTGCAATTCGATTTACGCGTCCTGCAAAAGCATGCTGAACGTTACCGCATTCCCCTGCGTTTTGGCCGTGACAATAGCGAGCTGGAGTGGCGCGAACATGGCTTCAAAAACGGCGTATTCTTCGCGCAGGCTAAAGGTCGCCTGATTATCGACGGCATTGAGGCGCTTAAATCCGCATTCTGGAATTTCTCATCCTTTTCGCTGGAAACGGTGTCACAGGAGCTGCTGGGCGAAGGGAAGTCGATAGATAATCCCTGGGACAGGATGGACGAAATAGATCGCCGGTTTGCCCAGGATAAGCCCGCACTCGCCACCTACAATCTCAAAGACTGTGAGCTGGTCACGCGTATTTTTCATAAAACCGAGATCATGCCATTTTTGCTGGAACGATCGACGGTAAACGGACTTACGGTCGACCGGCACGGCGGTTCCGTTGCCGCCTTCGGCCATCTCTACCTACCGCGAATGCACCGGGCGGGCTATGTGGCACCGAATCTGGGGGAGGTTCCCGCGCACGCCAGCCCCGGTGGCTACGTGATGGACTCGCGCCCGGGTTTGTACGACTCCGTGCTGGTGCTGGATTACAAAAGCCTGTACCCGTCAATTATTCGTACTTTTTTGATCGATCCAGTGGGACTTATCGAAGGGATGGCACAGCCGGATCGGGAACACAGTACCGAGGGGTTCCTTGACGCCTGGTTCTCACGCGAAAAGCACTGTCTGCCGGAAATTGTTACCCAGATCTGGCATGGGCGCGATGAAGCCAAACGCCGCGGCAATAAGCCGCTCTCACAGGCGCTGAAAATCATCATGAACGCGTTTTACGGCGTGCTTGGCACCACCGCCTGCCGCTTTTTCGACCCGAGGCTGGCTTCGTCTATCACCATGCGCGGTCACGCGATCATGCGTCAGACCAAAGCGCTGATTGAGGCTCAGGGTTACGACGTCATCTATGGCGACACCGACTCCACCTTTGTCTGGCTTAAAAAGGCGCACTCGGAAGACGATGCGGCCCGGATTGGTCGGGAGCTGGTGAGCTATGTCAACAACTGGTGGGCGCAATCGCTGAAGCAGCAAAACCTGACCAGCGCGCTGGAGCTGGAATTTGAAACCCACTTTTGTCGCTTTCTGATGCCGACCATTCGCGGTGCAGATACCGGCAGCAAAAAACGCTACGCCGGAATGATTCAGTCAGGTGCTGAGCAACGCATGGTATTTAAAGGTCTGGAAACGGTACGCACCGACTGGACGCCGCTGGCCCAGCAGTTTCAGCAGAAGCTGTACCTGCGAATTTTTCGTAACGAGCCTTATCAAGAGTTTGTTCGCGAGACTATCGACCGTCTAATGGCGGGTGAACTGGATGAACACCTGGTGTACCGCAAACGCCTGCGCCGCCCGTTGAGCGAATACCAGCGGAATGTTCCGCCGCACGTTCGCGCCGCACGGCTCGCCGATGAGCAGAACGTCAAACTGGGGCGTCCTCAGCAGTATCAGAATCGTGGCACGATTAAATATGTCTGGACGATAAATGGACCTGAACCTGTTGATTATCAGCTATCTGCACTTGATTACGAGCATTATCTGACCCGCCAGATCCAGCCGGTTGCCGAGGGAATTCTTCCCTTTATTGACGATAATTTTGCTACACTACTCACAGGACAACTGGGGTTATTTTGACGCGTGACGAAACCGCCGCCATCCAGTACCATAGCGCCCTTTCCATTCCTGGACCCATTTAACACCCCTACCACTGATTTATTAGCCTGGTAGCGGGGTCATATGCTCTCAATAACGGGGACTAGCCCGGAAAATGACGAGTATTGCCTGCAATTAAAGATATAGAGCCGAACATATATGCCTTTTACACTTGGTCAACGCTGGATCAGCGATACAGAAAGCGAATTGGGACTTGGTACTGTTGTCGCCATGGATGCGCGAACCGTCACTTTACTTTTCTCATCGACGGGTGAAAACCGTCTGTATGCGCGCAGTGATTCCCCCGTGACCCGCGTGATGTTCAATCCTGGCGACACGATAACGAGCCATGAAGGCTGGCAACTGCATGTCGATGAAGTAAAAGAAGAAAAAGGCCTGCTTGCCTATATCGGAACCCGCCTTGATACCGAAGAAACCGGTGTAACGCTGCGTGAAGTGCTGCTCGACAGCAAACTGGTTTTCAGTAAACCCCAGGATCGCCTGTTTGCCGGCCAGATTGACCGTATGGACCGCTTTGCGCTGCGCTATCGCGCACGTAAATTTCAGAGCGAACAGTACCGTATGCCGTGGAGTGGTTTGCGTGGTCAACGTACCAGCCTGATCCCCCACCAGCTCAACATTGCCCATGATGTCGGCCGTCGTCATGCCCCTCGCGTGTTGCTGGCAGACGAAGTGGGTTTAGGTAAAACCATTGAAGCAGGGATGATCCTGCATCAACAACTGCTGTCAGGCGCCGCGGAGCGCGTTCTGATCATCGTCCCGGAGACGTTACAGCACCAGTGGCTGGTCGAAATGCTGCGTCGTTTCAACCTGCGCTTTGCGCTGTTTGATGATGAGCGTTATGCAGAAGCGCAGCACGATGCCTACAACCCGTTTGAAACCGAACAGTTGGTTATCTGTTCGCTGGACTTTGCCCGTCGCAGTAAACAGCGTCTGGAGCACCTGTGTGATGCCGAATGGGATCTGCTGATTGTCGATGAAGCCCATCACCTGGTGTGGAGCGAAGACGCGCCCAGCCGTGAATATATGGCCGTTGAACAGCTGGCAGAGCGCGTACCAGGCATCCTGCTGCTGACCGCAACGCCGGAACAGTTGGGCCTGGAAAGCCACTTTGCGCGCCTGCGTCTACTGGATCCAAGCCGCTTCCACGATTTCGCCCAGTTTGTTGAAGAACAGAAAAATTACCGTCCGGTCGCCGATGCCGTCGCCATGTTACTGGCTGGCAACAAGCTGAGTAACAATGAGCTGAACATGTTAGGTGACATGATTGGCGAACAGGACATTGAGCCGTTATTGCAGGCGGCAAACAGCGACAGCGAAGACGCCCAGAGCGCGCGTCAGGAGCTGGTTTCGATGCTGATGGACCGCCACGGCACCAGCCGCGTGCTGTTCCGAAATACCCGTAACGGTGTGAAAGGCTTCCCTAAACGCGAGCTGCATACCATCAAATTGCCGTTGCCAACCCAATACCAGACGGCCATTAAAGTCTCCGGTATTATGGGCGCGCGTAAGAGCGCGGAAGACCGCGCGCGCGACATGCTCTACCCGGAGCAGATTTATCAGGAATTCGAAGGCGACACCGGCACCTGGTGGAACTTTGACCCGCGCGTGGAATGGCTGATGGGCTACCTGACCAGCCACCGCTCGCAAAAAGTTCTGGTCATCTGTGCGAAAGCCACCACTGCGCTTCAGCTGGAGCAGGTTCTGCGCGAGCGCGAAGGTATCCGCGCCGCCGTGTTCCATGAAGGGATGTCGATCATTGAACGTGACCGCGCTGCGGCCTGGTTTAGCGAAGAAGATAGCGGCGCCCAGGTGATGCTGTGCTCTGAAATCGGCTCCGAAGGGCGTAACTTCCAGTTCGCCAGCCATCTGGTGATGTTTGATCTGCCGTTCAATCCGGACCTGCTGGAACAGCGTATTGGCCGTCTGGACCGTATTGGTCAGGTGCATGATATCCAGATCCACGTTCCATACCTGGAAAAAACCGCGCAATCCGTGCTGGTGCGTTGGTACCACGAAGGTCTGGATGCGTTCGAACACACTTGCCCGACCGGACGTACCATCTATGACACGGTATATAACAATCTGATCGGCTACCTGGCTGAGCCAGAAAACACCGATGGCTTTGACGATCTGATCAAAACCTGTCGCGAACAGCATGACGCGCTGAAAGCACAGTTGGAGCAAGGTCGCGATCGCCTGCTGGAGATCCACTCTAACGGCGGCGAAAAAGCGCTGGCGCTGGCTGAGAGTATTGAAGAACAGGACGACGATACCAGCCTGATCGCCTTCGCCATGAACCTGTTTGATATCGTTGGTATTAATCAGGATGACCGTGGCGACAATTTGATCGTGCTGACACCGTCCGATCATATGCTGGTGCCGGATTTCCCTGGGCTGCCGGAAGATGGCTGTACCATTACGTTTGAGCGTGATGTTGCCCTGTCGCGTGAAGACGCGCAGTTTATTACCTGGGAGCATCCGCTGATCCGTAATGGTCTGGATCTGATCCTCTCCGGCGACACCGGAAGCAGCACCATTTCTTTGCTGAAAAACAAAGCATTACCGGTCGGTACTCTGCTGGTTGAACTGGTCTACGTCGTTGAAGCGCAAGCGCCAAAACAGCTGCAGTTAAACCGCTTCCTGCCGCCAACCCCGGTACGCATGCTGCTGGACAAAAACAGCAACAACCTTGCCGCGCAGGTTGAATTCGAAACCTTTAACCGTCAGCTCAGCGCCGTTAACCGCCACACCGGCAGTAAACTGGTCAACGCCGTACAGCAGGATGTGCATGCCATTCTGCAACTCGGTGAAGCGCAGGTAGAAAAATCGGCCCGCGCGCTGATCGACGCGGCGCGTAAAGAGGCGGACGAGAAGCTGACGGCTGAACTCTCCCGTCTGGAAGCGCTGCGTGCCGTTAACCCGAACATCCGTGATGACGAACTCAGCGCCATTGAAAGCAATCGTCAGCTGGTGATGGAAAGCCTGGATCAGGCGGGATGGCGTCTGGATGCCCTGCGCCTGATCGTCGTGACGCATCAGTAACGGAGCCTGACATGGGGATGGAAAACTATAATCCGCCGCAGGAACCCTGGCTGGTTATCCTGTATCAGGATGAGCACATTATGGTGGTCAACAAGCCGAGCGGCTTGTTGTCCGTGCCGGGTCGTCTGGATGAACACAAAGACAGCGTGATGACGCGTATTCAGCGCGATTACCCGCAGGCTGAATCCGTACATCGTCTGGATATGGCAACCAGCGGCGTGATTGTAGTGGCGCTAACTAAAGCGGCAGAGCGCGAGCTAAAGCGCCAGTTTCGCGAACGCGAGCCGAAGAAACAGTATGTCGCACGCGTCTGGGGACATCCCGCTCCGGCCGAGGGGCTGGTTGATTTACCGCTGATTTGCGACTGGCCGAATCGGCCAAAGCAGAAAGTGTGTTATGAGACCGGAAAATCGGCGCAGACCGAGTATGAAGTGGTGGAGTTCGCGGAAGATAACACCGCCCGGGTCGTGCTCAAACCCATTACCGGACGCTCCCACCAGTTGCGTGTGCATATGCTGGCATTAGGGCATCCGATTCTGGGCGACCGCTTCTACGCCCCGCCACAGGCCCTGGCGTTAGCGCCGCGCCTGCTGCTGCACGCAGAGATGTTAACTATCACGCATCCCGAATACGGCAACAGTATGACGTTTAAAGTTCCGGCAGATTTTTAAACGCAGGTCCCATTTAGGCCGGTGGGCTTCGCTTGCCCGGCCTACAGTCATTAACGTAGGCCGGATAAGGCGCTAGCTGCCACCCGGCATAACGATTATTTAAAACCTTTCTGTTCTTTAATTAACTCGTAAGCTTTTTGAATTTCCTGCGCTTTTTGCTTCGCCATTTCCATCATTTCTGGCGGCAGGCCTTTCGCCACCAGTTTGTCCGGATGGTGCTCGCTCATCAGCTTACGGTATGCGCGCTTAATGGTGGTCGCATCATCGGTCGCTTTCACACCCAGCACATTGCAGGCGTCTTCCAGCGTCGGACCGCGTTGCGTCTGCTGCCAGCCACCGCCGCCGGACTGCTGCTGATATCCGCCGCCAAACTGGGCGCCGCCCTGCATCATGCGCAGAAACTGATCAAACTGGGTACGTGAGATCCCCAACTCTTCAGCAATCACATACAGCACTTCACGCTCGTTCGGATGCAACGACCCATCGGCAAAAGCCGCCTGGATCTGAATCTCCAGAAACATGCGGATCAGATCGAAGCGGCCAAAACAGACGCTGCGAAACTGACGCATTTTTTCACGTAATGGGTAATTGTCCGATTTTCCCACCCGGAAGGCATGTTGCGCGGCGGTACGCGAGTCACCGTGCAAATTCATTCGATCCATCAATTGACTGGCGATATGGATATCGGCTTCCGTGACGCGACCTTTGGATTTGGTCAGATGCCCCATCACCTCAAAAGTGGTGGCAAAAAACAGCGCCTGGCGTTCACGCTGGTTGGCAAACCACGCCATTTTGCGCATGCGGGCTTTGTCGAACATGTGGCCAACTAACAGGCCCAGAACCACACCCCAGAAGCCGCCGCCCATCATTAAGGCCACGGCGACACCAATTATCTTTCCCCAATACTGCATAGACTCCCCAAATCTTTCTGCTCTCAGCCAGGATATGTCCCACAATATAAGGTGCTTTTACCGATTTACGGCTGCGGTCAATTGTGGGACATCGCCTATAATTTGCATTATCATACCTGTCATTCTATGCCGTGCCTAACACCACAAACGCTATACCCGTAGGATTTCGAGTTGCAATAAGGCGGCAACGCAGTGACCAATTCGTCTGAAACGAAGATGCAGCTTGAAAGGTGGCGGGATAAAATGGGCAGGATTAATACTAGCGAAGTGAAGATGAGATAAGTTAGGCTGTGACCGTTTGTCACGCGCGACGCTACTGATGATGGAACAATAAATACAACGTATGAAAAAACGTATTCCCACTCTTCTGGCCACCATGATTGCCAGCGCCCTCTATAGCCATCAGGGTCTGGCAGCCGATCTCGCCTCACAGTGTATGCTGGGCGTGCCAAGCTATGACCGTCCTCTGGTACAGGGCGAGACCAATGAATTACCCGTCACCATCACTGCTGACAACGCGAAAGGGAATTACCCGGATGACGCGGTGTTTACTGGCAATGTGGACATCGCACAGGGTAACAGCCGCCTGCAGGCCGACGAAGTGCAGCTTCATCAGAAGCAGGCAGAAGGCCAGCCGGAGCCAGTTCGTACCGTCGATGCGCTTGGCAATGTCCATTATGATGACAATCAGGTTATTCTGAAGGGGCCGAAGGGCTGGTCTAATCTGAATACCAAAGATACCAACATCTGGGAAGGTGATTATCAGATGGTAGGCCGTCAGGGGCGCGGAAAAGCCGATCTGATGAAGCAGCGTGGGGAAAACCGCTATACCATTCTGGAAAACGGTAGCTTCACCTCTTGTCTGCCAGGTTCCAATACCTGGAGCGTCGTCGGTAGCGAAGTCATTCACGACCGTGAAGAACAGGTCGCAGAGATCTGGAACGCCCGTTTTAAACTGGGTCCGGTTCCGGTCTTTTACAGTCCTTATTTACAGTTACCCGTCGGCGATAAGCGTCGCTCTGGTTTCCTGATCCCGAACGCAAAATACTCTACCAATAACTATTTTGAGTTCTATCTCCCGTATTATTGGAACATTGCGCCCAATATGGACGCCACCATCACGCCGCATTATATGCACCGTCGTGGCGGTATCATGTGGGAGAACGAATTCCGCTACCTCACCCAGGCGGGCGCAGGTCTGATGGAGTTCGACTACCTGAATTCCGATAAAGTGTACGAGGATGAACATCCGAAGGATGACAATTCCCGCCGCTGGCTGTTTTACTGGCAACACGCTGGTGTAATGGATCAGGTGTGGCGTTTTAACGTTAACTACACCAAGGTCAGTGACTCCAGCTACTTTAACGATTTTGATAATAAATACGGTTCCAGTACCGACGGCTACGCCACGCAAAAATTCAGCGTCGGCTATGCGGTACAAAACTTTGATGCGACGGTTTCGACCAAGCAGTTCCAGATCTTTGATGACCAGAACAAAAGTAGTTATTCCGCTCAGCCACAGTTAGACGTCAACTACTACCAGAATGATGTGGGCCCGTTTGATACCCGGATTTATGGGCAGGCGGTCCATTTCGTTAATACCAAGGACTACATGCCAGAAGCGACGCGTGTTCACCTTGAACCAACAATTAATCTGCCGTTGTCGAATAACTGGGGAAGTATCAATACCGAAGCGAAACTGCTGGCAACTCACTATCAGCAGACTAACCTGGATTGGTACAACAGCAATCCGAGTAACGTTAACAAGCTCGATGATTCAGCCAACCGCGTCATGCCGCAGTTTAAAGTTGACGGCAAGATGATCTTCGAGCGCGATATGAACATGTTAGCGCCGGGCTATACCCAAACGCTGGAGCCCCGTGCGCAGTACCTGTATGTACCGTATCGCGACCAAAGTCATATCTATAACTATGACTCGTCCCTGCTGCAATCTGACTACAGCGGCCTGTTCCGTGATCGTACCTATGGCGGTCTGGACCGCATCGCGTCTGCCAACCAGGTAACGACCGGGGTCACATCTCGCGTTTATGATGACGCTGCCGTTGAACGTTTTAATATTTCTGTGGGTCAAATCTACTATTTCACCGAGTCTCGCACCGGCGATGACCATATCGAATGGGAGAATGACGACAAAACAGGCTCATTGGTATGGGCAGGTGACACCTACTGGCGCATCTCCGATCGCTGGGGTTTACGCAGTGGGGTCCAGTACGATACCCGTCTGGACAGCATCGCAACCAGCAACAGCAGCATCGAATATCGTCGCGACGAAAACCGTATGCTGCAGCTGAACTACCGTTATGCCAGCCCGGAGTATATTCAGGCTGCAGTGCCTTCCCGTGATGTGACTAAACCACAATATGAAAACGGGATTTCACAGGTGGGCGCGGTAGCAAGCTTCCCGATCGCCGATCGCTGGTCGATTGTCGGGGCTTACTACTTTGATACCAACGTGAACAAAGAAGCAGATTCCATGCTGGGCCTGCAGTACAACTCCTGTTGTTACGCCATTCGCTTCGGCTACGAACGTAAGCTGAACGGCTGGGATGACAAACAGCAGCACGCGATTTATGACAACACGATCGGCTTTAATATCGAACTACGCGGCCTGAGTTCCAACTACGGTCTCGGCACCAACCAAATGTTGCGTTCGAACATTTTACCGTATCAAAGCTCTTTATGATCTGATTGATTTACAACGTAATCCGCTTTGCGGTTAATTGAAATGGAAAAAGTATGAAGAACTGGAAAACGCTGCTTCTCGGTATCGCCATGATCGCGAATACCAGTTTCGCTGCCCCACAGGTAGTCGATAAAGTCGCAGCCGTCGTCAATAACGGCGTCGTTCTGGAAAGCGACGTCGATGGCTTAATGCAGTCAGTAAAACTTAATGCGGGTCAGGCTGGTCAACAATTACCGGACGACGCCACGCTGCGTCATCAGATCCTGGAACGTTTGATCATGGATCAAATCCTCCTGCAGATGGGTCAGAAGATGGGTGTTAAAATCTCTGACGAGCAACTGGATCAGGCAATTGCCAACATCGCCAAGCAAAACAACATGACGCTGGATCAGATGCGCAGCCGTCTGGCACAGGATGGCTTAAGCTATTCGACCTATCGTAGCCAGATCCGCAAAGAGATGACCATCTCTGAAGTGCGTAACAACGAAGTTCGCCGTCGCGTTACTATCCTGCCTCAGGAAGTGGATGCTCTGGCGCAGCAGGTCGGCAACCAAAACGATGCCAGCACCGAGCTGAACCTGAGCCACATTCTGATCCCATTACCGGAAAACCCAACTTCTGAACAGGTTAACGCGGCTGAAAGTCAGGCGCGCTCTGTTGTTGATGAAGCGCGTAACGGTAGCGATTTCGGCAAACTGGCTATCACCTATTCCGCTGACCAGCAGGCGCTGAAAGGCGGCCAGATGGGTTGGGGACGTATTCAGGAGCTGCCGGGCATCTTTGCCCAGGCGCTGAGCACCGCGAAAAAAGGCGATATCATTGGCCCAATTCGTTCTGGTGTCGGCTTCCACATCCTGAAAGTCAACGATATGCGTGGTCAAAGCCAGAGCATCTCCGTGACTGAAGTTCATGCCCGCCATATTCTGCTCAAGCCGTCGCCGATCATGACCGATCAACAGGCGCGTCTGAAGTTAGAACAAATCGCAGCTGATATTAAGAGCGGTAAAACAACCTTCGCGGCAGCGGCTAAAGAGTTTTCTCAGGATCCGGGTTCTGCCAACCAGGGCGGAGATCTGGGCTGGGCTGCAGCGGATATTTTCGATCCCGCTTTCCGCGATGCGCTGACCAAACTTCACAAAGGCCAGATGAGTACCCCGGTGCACTCCTCTTTCGGGTGGCATCTGATCGAACTGCTGGATACGCGTAACGTTGATAAAACTGACGCGGCGCAGAAAGACAGAGCTTATCGTATGCTGATGAACCGTAAATTCTCGGAAGAAGCGGCAACCTGGATGCAGGAACAGCGCGCCAGCGCCTACGTTAAAGTTCTGAGCAACTAATGACTCGTATTCAACGCGTTGTGATCACTCCCGGCGAACCCGCCGGGATTGGCCCGGACCTGGTGGTTCAGCTCGCCCAACGTGAGTGGCCTGTAGAACTCGTTGTCTGTGCGGATGCCGCACTCCTCAGTGACCGGGCAGCAATGCTCGGTTTACCGCTTTCACTCCTCCCATACTCTCCAGATACCCCAGCCAGACCGCAATCAGCAGGTACGTTGACGCTGTTGCCGATTGCTCTGCGGGCACCTGTTATCGCGGGTCAGTTGGCGGTAGAGAACGGACAATATGTGGTGGATACGCTGGCTCGCGCCTGCGATGGTTGTCTGCAAGGTGAGTTTGCGGCGCTGATTACCGGTCCGGTACACAAGGGCGTAATCAATGACGCAGGCGTCCCGTTTACCGGACATACCGAGTTTTTTGAAGAGCGCTCACAGGCGAAGAAAGTCGTCATGATGCTGGCGACTGAAGCGCTGCGCGTTGCCCTGGCAACCACTCATTTGCCGCTCAGAGCCGTTGCCGACGCCATTACGCCAGCTCTGCTTAAGGAAGTGATCGGTATTTTGCATCATGATTTGCGCACCAAGTTTGGCATTGCCGATCCGCATATTCTGGTGTGCGGTCTTAACCCGCATGCCGGTGAAGGTGGTCATATGGGAACGGAAGAGATAGACACCCTCATTCCGGTCCTGGATGAACTGCGTGCGCAGGGGATGAAATTAAACGGCCCGCTGCCCGCAGATACGCTGTTTCAGCCCAAATATCTCGACCACGCGGATGCCGTGTTGGCAATGTACCACGATCAGGGTCTCCCCGTGCTAAAATACCAGGGATTTGGTCGCGGTGTGAATATCACGCTGGGCCTGCCCTTTATTCGCACATCCGTCGATCACGGCACCGCGCTTGAACTTGCGGGTCGTGGGCAAGCAGATGTCGGCAGTTTTATTACGGCGCTTAATCTCGCCATCAAAATGATTGTTAATACCAATGAATAATCGAGTCCATCAGGGCCACTTAGCCCGTAAACGTTTCGGGCAAAACTTCCTCAACGATCAGTTTGTGATCGAAAGTATTGTCTCTGCTATCAACCCGCAGAAAGGTCAGGCTATGGTCGAAATCGGCCCGGGCCTGGCAGCGTTGACCGAACCTGTAGGCGAACGCCTGGACAAGCTCACGGTCATTGAGCTGGACCGCGATCTCGCCGCCCGCCTGCAAACACACCCGTTTTTAGGGCCGAAGCTGACGATTTATCAGCAAGATGCCATGACCATGAACTTCGGCGAACTCGCACAAACGATGGGTCAGCCGCTGCGCGTATTCGGCAACCTGCCGTACAACATCTCCACGCCGCTCATGTTCCATCTTTTTTCCTATACTGATGCCATCGCCGACATGCATTTCATGTTGCAAAAAGAGGTGGTTAACCGTCTGGTTGCAGGGCCAAACAGTAAAGCGTATGGTCGATTAAGCGTCATGGCGCAGTATTACTGCAATGTGATCCCGGTACTTGAAGTGCCGCCATCCGCATTTACGCCTGCGCCTAAAGTCGATTCCGCCGTGGTACGTCTGGTCCCTCACGCGACAATGCCGTACCCCGTTAAAGATGTTCGTGTGCTGAGCCGTATTACCACTGAAGCGTTTAATCAGCGTCGCAAAACTGTACGTAATAGTCTCGGCAACCTGTTTAGCGTTGAAGTACTGACAGAGCTGGGCGTTGATCCGGCAATGCGAGCGGAAAATATCTCTGTCGCGCAATACTGCCGGATGGCTAACTATCTGTCAGAAAACGCACCATCGAAGGAGAGTTAAACATGATCAATTCGCCCCGAGTGTGCATTCAGGTACAAAGCGTCTACATTGAGGCGCAATCCTCACCTGATGATGAACGTTACGTTTTTGCTTATACCGTGACTATCCGCAATTTGGGGCGAGCGCCTGTGCAGCTGTTGGGGCGTTATTGGTTGATCACCAATGGTCATGGCCGTGAAACCGAAGTTCAGGGCGAAGGCGTGGTTGGCGTTCAGCCCCACATCGAACCTGGCGAAGAGTACCAGTACACCAGCGGTGCGGTGATTGAAACACCGCTGGGCACCATGCAGGGTCATTACGAAATGATCGATGAGCAAGGGATCGCCTTTACCATCGACATTCCCGTGTTCCGACTCGCCGTTCCTACACTCATTCATTAAAACAATAGCTATGGCAACATACCTCATTGGCGACGTTCACGGTTGTTACGATGAACTGGTAGCCTTGCTGCACCAGGTTGACTTTAATCCAGAACAAGACACCTTATGGCTCACCGGCGATCTGGTCGCGCGTGGGCCAGGGTCGTTAGACGTTTTGCGCTACGTTAAATCGCTGGGCGACAGCGTACGGTTAGTCCTCGGTAATCACGATTTACACCTGTTGGCCGTGTTTGCTGGCATCAGCCGTAATAAACCGAAAGACCGGCTCACGCCGCTGCTTGAGGCACCGGATGCTGACACGCTGCTTAACTGGCTACGTCGTCAGCCGCTGTTGCAGGTTGATGAAGAGAAGAAACTGGTCATGGCGCATGCAGGGATTACCCCACAGTGGGATCTGCAGACGGCGAAGGACTGTGCTCGCGATGTTGAAGCCGTGCTGTCGAGCGACTCTTATCCATTCTTTCTTGATGCCATGTACGGCGACATGCCAAATAACTGGACCCCGGAGCTGACGGGGCTGGCGCGCCTGCGTTTTATTACCAACGCGTTTACCCGCATGCGTTACTGCTTCCCCAACGGTCAGTTGGATATGTACAGCAAAGAGTCGCCAGAAGATGCGCCTGCCCCGCTGAAACCGTGGTTTGCCATTCCTGGACCGGTCAGTGAAGCCTATAGCATTGCATTCGGGCACTGGGCATCGCTGGAGGGCAAAGGCACGCCAGAAGGTATTTACGCGTTAGATACGGGGTGTTGCTGGGGCGGGGATCTTACCTGTCTGCGCTGGGAAGACAAACAGTACTTTGTACAACCATCAAATCGCCATCTGAATCTGGATCCCGGCGAGGCCGTCAACGCCTGATAGTCGTCTGCCGGATGGCGGTGCTTACACCTTATCCGGCAAACGAATGTGCAATCTGTAGGCCTGATTAGCGCAACGCCATCAGGCATCCACATTAACGACGTTCCAAAATCTCGAAGCAGTAGCTGTGGGAGTTTTGCGCGTCAGCATCGTGGAATTCACTGAACACCGATTCCCAGTCATCCGGTTCGTAGTCCGGGAAATGCGTATCCCCTTCAACTTCCGCATCAATGTGTGTCAGATACAGTTTCTGCGCTTTCGGCAGGAACTGCTCATACACACGCCCACCGCCAATAACCATGATTTCAGGTTCATCGCCACAGGCCGCGATCGCTTCCTCAACAGACTTCACCCACTGCACGCGATCGTCGGTGCCAGGCTTGCTGCTGATGACGATATTTTTACGCCCTGGCAACGGTCGCCCGATGGATTCCCACGTGTGGCGTCCCATGACAACCGGCTTGTTTAAGGTATTACGTTTAAACCAGGCGAGATCGGCAGGTAGGTTCCATGGCATGGCATTTTCCATACCGATGACGCGATCTACCGCTAACGCCGCAATCAGACTGATCATTGAATGTTTCCCGGATACAAAAAAATTGTCGCCACTATACGGAAAGCGCAATCTTTCGTCGACTGGCGGAAAGAGGATGAGCATGAAAATTTTCCGTTCTGCTGGCGAACCGACCTATTTAAGGTGGTACGCCAGCATTACAGTAGTTCAAAAACAGCCAATTAGCAGTAAAGTTTGCAGAACATCACATTTTTTACCCTATGCTGACGGTTTCACTTCCGGCTCATCGGCGACGTCGCCCGTATGCTTACCTTCATCCGTGCCTTGCCAGCCATGGCGTTGAATTAATGATAAGTGCTGACGATCTTCCGCAATAATTTCACTCAGCATTTCGCTGGTGCGTTTATATACCGCCGCGCGGGACGTTGCGTCATTTTCCCCTTTCACCATCTCCTCAACCATCAGCGTGTTGAAGCGGCGGAATACATCGGCCCGCTCACGCGCTTCATAGCGTCCAAGCCCAAGACCTTCCAGTGCCAGACGTCCGGTCTTCAGCGCGCCCTCAAAGGTTTCACGTTCCGGCATCTCCACGCCAGCCTGGCGCAGGCGGATGTAATGATCCACATCGCGCGCACGGGCAATAATTTGCAGATGCGGGAAATACTGTTTCACCATTTCGGTCAGTTGCAGGCTGGTTTGCGGATCGTCAATGGCGTTAATAATAACTTCAGCTTTAGCCGCCCCGGCAGACTCCAGCAGATCCATCCGCGTCGCATCGCCATAGAAAACCTTCATGCCGAATTTACGCAGCGTTTCGATATGGTCCGGGTCATGATCAAGAACCACCATTTTGACCCCGCTCGACAACAACAGACGACCGGTTATCTGACCAAATCGCCCAAACCCGGCGATGATCACCCGAGGTTGTTCCTCGTCAATTTCATCTGCTTCCCGCTCTTCACCGGTCGCCGATTTTTCCAGACGCGTCAGAATTACCAGTAAAATCGGCGTCGCCGCCATCGACAGCGCCACCGCCAGCGTCAGAGATTTCGCCCAATCAGGATCAAGCACGTTTGCCATTTGCGCCGCGCCAAACACCACAAAGGCAAACTCACTGCCCTGCCCTAATAACACGGCAAACCATCTGCGCTGCTTGTTCGGCACCTGTAAGGGTTTCGCTATCAGCCACAGCATGACAGTTTTGATAACCAGGAAACCGACCAACAGAATGATAATGCGCAAGGGATTATCAATCAGCGTACCAAAGTCGATAGACATCCCGACGCCGATGAAAAACAGTCCCAGCAGCAGCCCTTTAAATGGCTCGATATCGCTTTCCAGCGCGTGACGATACTCAGAGCTTGCCAGCAGCACACCGGCCAGGAACGCCCCCATCGCCATCGACAGTCCAACCTCTTCCAACAACAGACCGAAGCCAAAAACGAGGAACAGCGCAACGGCACTGAATACTTCCCGCAGGCCAGAACGAGCGACAAAACGCAAGGCCGGACGCGTCACATAACGCCCCAGCAACACCACCAGCACCAGGGCGCTCGCCACCTTAAGGGCGGAGAGCGCAAACGCCCCAAGCGTTGTCGATGCTCCGCTCGCCGCAAGTAATGGGATCATCGCCACCAGAGGAATAGCGGCGATATCCTGGAACAACAGCACGGCAAACGCGCTGCGCCCCATTTGCGAAACCATCAGGTTTCGCTCATTCATCGCCTGCATAGCAATAGCCGTGGAGGAAAGCGCCAGCGTCATGCCGATCAGTTCCGCTACCTGCCAGCGCAGGCCGAGGAACATACAGAACAAACCAATCAGACCGCCGCATACCACCATCTGCAGCGCACCACCACCGAACACCGAGGCCCGCAGTTTCCACAAACGTTGCGGATCCAGCTCCAGACCGATGACAAACAGCATCAGCACCACGCCGATCTCGGCAAAATGCAGGATTGATTCAGCGTCGGTCACCATCCTCAGACCCCATGGTCCAATAATGCACCCTGCGATGAGATACCCCAGCACTGATCCTAGCCCCAGTCGCACGGCAATGGGGACAATCAGCGCCGCCGATCCGAGATAAATCAGCGCCTGTATTAGCGTATGGTTATCCATGATGAACCTCCTGCCACTCCAACAGACGCTGTTTGTAATGACGCGCCTGCGCCTGCAGAGTTTCATCATCACAGATAAACGTACAGTGCATCGCAAACGGCGGCAGCCATTTGAGGCCACAGTAGAGTGCCGTTGCCTGTAAGGGCTGGGAAAGCACATCAAATCCGGGATGGGAGCCAATATCAAAGTGGTTTTCGCCGCCGCCGGTCGTCACTGCCCACAGCAGATGTTTACCGTGGAGCGCAGTCCCGCCGTGGCCATACGCCCAACCGTGCGAAAGGACCTTATCCATCCACAGCTTGAGTAAGGGAGGAGTGCTATACCATTGCATAGGATGCTGCCAGATAATCAAATCAGCGCGCGCCAGCGCATCCTGTTCAGCGGCAATATCAATATTGAAGTCGGGGTAGAGCTGGTAGAGCGAGCGGATCTCCACGCCCTCCAGCATCCTTGCCTGTTCAAGCATCCGCTTATTCGCATGCGAGTGCTGCGGATAGGGATGCGCATAAATGATGAGGATCATGATTAGCCTGTTTCACTGCATTATTGTAATAACAGTGAGTTTAGTCAGTTAATCCGCAGGCTAACAGTCAATATTATTGAGTGGTTGAATGGAGAAAACTGAACTAGTTATCCAGTTCGCTCATATCTTTAACCTGATCGCGGTTAATTTGTTCCGTCTTACCCGTTTGCGCATTTTTGTACGACACCAGGCCTGTATCATCATCGACTTGCGGTTTGCCGTCGGTCACGATTGTTTTGCCATCGGTAGTTTTAACCGCCTGGTTCGAGGAGCAACCGGCTACGGTGAACAATGCTGCTGCGGTAAAAATAGAGGTGATCAGAATATGTTTTTGCATGGTGTTCTCCCTGCTTTTCAGTCGTTTTCAGTGATATACCCGTTAACTGTAGGCTAACTGACTGAGTTGCAGGGAAAATACAGAACACTCCTAATAACCCGTCCTGGTCACGGGTTTACTGCGGATCGTCATTTGGCTGGTTTGCGCCAGCGTCAGACCTCGCGTTTCCGGGGCGAAAGCGATGGACACGAGCAGGCCAATCAGCGAAATTCCCGCCCCCATCAACATGACATTACTGATCCCGTATTTGGTGATGAACACTGGCAGCGCCCAGGTTGAAACAATGGTGCCGATACGGCTTAAGGACATAATCACCCCGACGGCAGACGCACGAATATCGGTGGGAAACAGTTCGTTAGGGTATAGCCATTGCAGGTTTCCTGGTCCCCCAGAGAAAAATGCGTATACGGCAAACGCCAGCACCACCAGCCACGCGCCCATATCAGGGATTAACCCCAGCACGGCCAGCGCCAGCGTCATCATAATGAAGCTGCCAATTAACAGCGGTCGTCGGCCCGCGCTATTAAGCCAGAACATGGGAGGAATGCATCCCAACATAAAGCACAAGCTGATTACCACATTTCCCAACGCGGCGCTTTTCCCGGCACCAAGCCCCAGTAGCCCCACAATCTGCGGACCAAAGGTATAAATGGCAAACATCGGGATCACCTGACAAGTCCAGATAGCGGCGACAAACAGTACAAACGGGAAATGACGGCGATTAAATAGCTGAAGAAAGCGCGTCTCCTGCGGCGCTTCTTCGTCGAACACCACCGGTTCGCCGAACAGTTTGATCATCATCTCCTCACACTCTTTCACCCGACCTTTACGCAGCAGCCAGCGCGGCGATTCAGGAAGATCGAAACGCCCAATCAGGATCAAAATGCAGGGGATCACCGCGCTGCCCAACATCCAGCGCCATCCGCCCTCAACATCATACAACCAGTAGCCGACCAGATCGGCACAGGTGGCGCCGACATACCACATAGCGGCGATAAAACCGATGGAGAAAGCGCGTTGGCGGGTATTGGAAAACTCGGTGATCATCGAGGTGGCGATCGGGTAGTCGGCACCAATCACAATACCGATCAGCACGCGCATTACCAACAGCTCAACGGGCGAGGAGACAAACATGGTTGCCGCCGATATCACGCCAATGGCGATAATATCGATAATGAACATTTTGCGCCGCCCGACCTTGTCGGAGATGTAGCCAAACAGCGACGTCCCCACAAACAGCCCCGCGAGCGTACCGGCGCCCAGCAGACCAATCCACTGCGCATCCAGTTTCAATGCTGGCGTGAGCTGTTCCAATGCCACGCCAATCATCACCAGCACATAACCATCCAGAAACGGCCCACCGCTTCCCCACAGCATTATCCGGCGGTGAATAGAGGTGAATTTGATGTCATCAAAGTTCCTGGGCTGCTGCATGGTTATGTCCTGTTTTATTTTAACTTAATGCCTGATGACGTTACGCTTATCAGGCCTACGCATTGTTCCTGTAGGCCGGATAAGGCGAAGCCGCCATCCGGCACCAGGTTTAGCCGTAGCGGAACTCCACGCCAAACGTCCCACGCGGGTATTCCCATTTTTCCAGCGCTGTATCCAGTCCGAGAATGCGGCACGTTCCGCATTCCAGGCATCCGGCATAATCAAAACGTACGCTACCGTCATCCTGCTTTTTATACAGTCCAGCCGGACAGGCCTTAATCAGCACCTCCAGCACCTGTTTATCAGGATCGGTTTTGAGAATGATATGCGGACTGTCTTCATCCACATTGAACTTATTGACGCCCAGTTTGACGTCCACGTTGACGGGAGATGTCATAATACGGTCACTCCTTTCAGGCCATCTTTCATCAGGTTGATGAAGCCCACTTTCTTCGCATGGCGCAGGATTTTTTTACGCATTGGCACCGGTGCCGAACCATCCACGGTGAACAGGTCGCGCGCAATGCTGACCGCCATTTCCGGATAAGCGGTAAACATGCGTGGGTTATCAAGAAAAGCGGGTAGCTTCTGATACATGCGCATATCGCGCATCGGGCCTTCGTCCAGATGCTGACGGTATTCCCCCAGCGACTGCTTGCTAAAATCGTCGCGCTTCATTGCGGAAAGTACCGTTTTCGCCGCCGCTTCACCTGCGGATATGGCGAGATCCATACCGCGAATGGTAAAGCCGAGGTTCATACACATTCCGGCAGCGTCACCAGCAATCAATACGCCGTCCCCCACCAGTTCTGGCTGCATGTTGATACCGGCTTCCGGTACGACGTGCGCGGCATATTCCACCAGCTTGCCACCGGCGATCAGCGGGGCAACCGCCGGATGTTGTTTGAAATCTTCCAGCATTTGCGGAACCGATTTTTTCGCATCTTTCAGATGATGAAGGCCGCAGACCAGTCCCAGAGAAAGGGTCGTTTCATTCGTATAGAGAAAGCCACCACCCATCAACCCATCGGTGGGCGATCCGGCAAACAGACAGGCAGCCCCTTCGTTCCCTTGTAACTGGAAACGATCTTCAATTACCGATTTCGGCAACTCGATCAGCTCTTTTACGCCGACGGCAACATGCGATGCCTCGACGCGCTTTGCCATACCCAACTTTTCAGCCAACAGAGAATTCACTCCGTCGGCAAGGATCACCACTTTGGCTTCCAGAATATCGCCATCGGCTTCCACGCCCACGACTTTGCCCTCGCGCTGCACAACGTTATCCACGCGGATACCGGTGATGAGCTGAGCGCCAGCTTCTTCGGCCTGTTCCATCAGCCAGGCGTCAAATTTACTGCGTAAGACAGAGTAAGAAACCTGCGACGATTTGGCGTCTTCGCCGTTGCAATAGTCGATGGTCATCGCCCCTTTGTCGGTCATAAAGGCGAGTTTTTCGTGGGTGATGATGCGTTCAATGGGGGCCTGCTCAGCAAAGCCGGGAATGATGTTCTCCAGGCTATGCGCATACATGCGCCCACCGGTGACATTCTTCGCGCCAGCAGAATTGCCGCGCTCGATGACCAGCACCTGTGCGCCCTCCCGAGCCAGCACCAGCGCCGCAACCGAACCCGCCAGACCTGCACCCACGATGATGGCATCAAAGATATCTTCGGACATACGTACTCCTGTCAGCGGCAGGACACCTTCGCATCCTGCCCGAAATGGTTTAACGCGCTAAAGCAGCCGTCAGCGCAGGCAGGATCTTCAGTGCATCGCCAACGATGCCAAAATCCGCATACTGGAAGATCGGCGCATTTTTATCTTTGTTGATGGCGAAAATCGTCTGCGCGCCGTTGGCGCCGACCATATGTTGGATCTGCCCGGAGATCCCCACGGCCAGATACAGTTCCGGCTTGAGCATCAGGTTGGAGATGCCGACGTAGCGTTCGTGTTCCATCCACTTCTCGTTTTCCGCCACCGGACGGGAGCACGCCAGCTCGGCACCAATCGTCTGGCACAGCGCCTCCGCCAGCGAGATATTTTCTTTGCTGCCGATCCCGCGTCCCACGCTAACCACCAGACGGGCTTTGTCGAGGTCGACGCTGTTGCTCTGACGTGCCTGAGTTGCCGTACGAGTAACGGCTACAGCCGGAGCCTGCCATGACACACTGTGCACCTCGCCGCTGCGGGCGGTATCCGGTTGCTGCGCGTCAAACGTTCCACTGCTGAGCGTTATCACGGCGAACGGTGAAGCGATTGTTTCTGCCCCCATCGCCAGGCCGCCGTAGACCATATGTTTTACCGCCGCTTTTCCGTCCTGCACGGCGACTGCACTGGCGTCATTTGAGACCGCTGCCGACAAGCGAAAACCCAGTTTTGCCGCTAATAGCTTGCCGCGACGCGTATTCGGCAGCAGCACCGCCCCGCCCTCGCTGTGCTGACGAATAGTTTCGGCCATCACATCAGCGTAGTCTTCGACCATACGGTCTTCTGGTTTACCGCTGAGTAACCAGACATCATCTGCGCCTAAATGGCATGCCGTCGCGCAGTCCGCTTCACTCAGCACAAACGTGTTAACTTTTTCACCTAAAGCCTGCGCACCATTCATCAGTTCCGGCAGACGAGAAGGGGTATCGCTGAATACCCAGATACTGGAAAATTTGTTCATAACATCCCCTGATAATTAAATGATTTTGCGAAGATTCTCGACAAACGCGGCAATCTGTTCTTCACCGTCACCTTCAATTACAACGCGCTGACGCTCGCGCTGCTTCGGTGCAGCAACGTGTTGTTCGGAATATGCCTGCGCGCTGTTCAGGCCAATGTCTGCCGGCGACCAGACCTGAACCGGTTTTTTCGCCGCGCCAAGAATGGCTTTCATGGAAGGGATTTGTGGGGTGTTGATGTCCGTTGAGACCGCGATCACCGCCGGAAGCGGAATGCTCAGAGTTTCGACTTCATCTTCCAGTTCACGCTCTACCGTCAGAGTGCTGTCGGTAAGAGAGAGGATTTTACTCACGCCGTTAATCGCCGGAACGTTCAGCGCTTCGCCCACCAGCAGACCAACCTGCTGAGCATAAAGATCGGAAGAACCGTCACCGCAAATAAGCAGATCGAAACCTGCTTTTTGCGCGGCGGCAGCCAGCGCGCTGGCAGTTTGTTGCGGCAGCGCCTGCTCAAATTGATCGTCAATAACAACAATCAGTTCATCTGGGCCACGGGAAAGCACATCTTTTCGCCCTTTTGCATTGGTCAGCGCTTTGCCGCCGACGCTCATGGCCACAACAAGGGCCTCTCCTGACTGTTGTTTCAACTGACAAGCCGCTTCGATCGCATTCAGATCATACTGGCTTATTTTGCCATCCGCTTTGCTGAAATCGAGTGAACCATCAGCATTATTAATCGCAATATCCTGTTCATCAGGTACGCATTTGTAGCAAGTAATTATCTTCATTGCATCTCCAGAAATCATGAAGGAAACGTATTTATATCGGCAGTGTTAAATACAGATATCACGCTCTTTAATTCGGAAATAAAACCTTAATCACCAATATTGAAAATGTCACACATTGAAATTCGTAACTTTCAATAGTGTTATGCACCTCACCAATATTGAAAGAATCACGTCAAATATGAAAATTTTCAATATTGTCTGCGGGTTCAACAATATTGAACGCCAGCCACTTAAAAAAGTTAAAAAACCACATTCAACTAATTGATTAAAAACAAAAAATATCAAATTTTTAAGCGAATTACTCAGCATAAAAAAGTGTGACGAAGATAACAGAACCACCCGATATGAATACTCATTATGGGTTACTCACTGAGGCGCTCCCAGAGGTTAAAAAGTTATCAACAAATCATTAATAATAAATAAACAAACGATCATGCACGGGCACGCTAAATAAGTTTCGTTTTCACACTGGAATTCACTTATGAAAAATGAAAAGAGAAAATCGGGAATTGAACCGAAGGTTTTTTTTCCGCCATTAATAATAGTTGGGATACTTTGTTGGCTAACTGTAAGAGATCTCGATGCCGCTAACGTCGTTATTAATGCGGTATTCAGTTATGTCACCAATGTCTGGGGCTGGGCATTTGAATGGTATATGGTCGTCATGCTCTTCGGCTGGTTCTGGTTGGTCTTTGGCCCGTATGCCAAAAAGAAATTAGGCGACGAAAAACCAGAGTTTAGTACCGCCAGCTGGATTTTTATGATGTTCGCTTCCTGTACATCCGCCGCGGTGCTGTTCTGGGGTTCCATCGAGATCTACTACTACATCTCCACCCCGCCGTTTGCTCTCGCGCCTAACTCTACGGGCGCGAAAGAGCTGGGCCTGGCGTACAGTCTGTTCCACTGGGGACCGTTGCCGTGGGCAACCTACAGTTTCCTTTCTGTGGCTTTCGCCTACTTCTTCTTTGTGCGCAAGATGGACGTCATCCGTCCCAGCTCCACGCTGGTACCGTTAGTGGGCGAGAAGCATGCAAAAGGGCTGTTCGGCACCATCGTCGATAACTTCTATCTGGTGGCGCTGATCTTCGCGATGGGTACCAGCCTCGGTCTGGCCACTCCGCTGGTAACCGAGTGCATGCAGTATCTGTTCGGTATTCCGCATACGCTGCAACTCGACGCAATCATCATTACCTGCTGGATCATATTGAACGCCATTTGCGTGGCCTGCGGCCTGCAAAAAGGGGTCAAGATCGCCAGCGACGTGCGTAGCTATCTGAGCTTCCTGATGCTGGGCTGGGTGTTTATCGTCAGCGGCGCCAGCTTCATCATGAACTACTTCACCGACTCCGTCGGCATGCTGTTGATGTATCTGCCGCGCATGCTGTTCTATACCGATGCCATCGGTAAAGGCGGCTTCCCACAGGGCTGGACCGTCTTCTACTGGGCGTGGTGGGTCATTTACGCCATCCAGATGAGTATCTTCCTGGCCCGTATTTCTCGTGGTCGTACCGTCCGTGAACTGTGCTTCGGGATGGTGCTGGGCCTGACCGCGTCGACCTGGATCCTGTGGACAGTCCTTGGCAGCAACACGCTGCTGCTGATGGATAAAAACATTCTCAACATCCCGCAGCTGATTGAACAACACGGCGTGGCGCGCGCCATTATCGAAACCTGGGCTGCTCTACCGCTCAGCACCGCCACCATGTGGGGCTTCTTCATCCTCTGCTTTATTGCCACCGTGACGCTGATTAACGCCTGCTCTTACACCCTGGCGATGTCCACCTGTCGTGAAGTCCGCGATGGTGAAGAACCGCCGCTGTTAGTGCGTATCGGCTGGTCCGTTCTGGTCGGCATCATCGGTATCGTTCTGCTGGCGCTGGGTGGGCTGAAGCCGATTCAGACCGCGATTATCGCCGGAGGATGTCCGCTGTTCTTCGTCAACATCATGGTGACGCTGTCCTTTATTAAAGACGCCAAAGTGCACTGGAAAGACAAGTAATTCTTATTAACCCAATTGATCAAGAGGCTGAAAGATGGATTTCAACTTAAATGACGAGCAGGAGCTGTTTGTCGCCGGTATTCGTGAATTGATGGCCAGTGAGAACTGGGAAGCTTATTTTGCCGAGTGCGATCGTGACAGCGTCTACCCTGAGCGTTTTGTAAAAGCGCTGGCGGATATGGGCATTGATAGTCTGTTGATCCCGGAAGAACACGGTGGTCTGGAAGCGGGTTTTGTTACCGTCGCTGCCGTCTGGATGGAGCTGGGTCGTCTTGGTGCGCCAACTTACGTGTTGTACCAATTGCCGGGCGGTTTTAACACTTTTCTGCGTGAAGGTACCCAAGAGCAGATTGATAAAATCATGGCATTCCAGGGAACCGGTAAGCAGATGTGGAACTCTGCCATCACCGAACCGGGAGCGGGATCGGATGTTGGCAGCCTGAAAACCACTTATACACGTAAAAATGGTAAGGTTTATCTTAATGGCAGTAAGTGCTTTATCACCAGTAGCGCCTATACCCCGTACATCGTGGTTATGGCGAGAGATGGTGCATCGCCGGATAAACCTGTTTACACCGAGTGGTTCGTTGACATGAGCAAAGCGGGTATCAAGGTCAACAAGCTGGAGAAACTCGGTCTGCGCATGGATAGCTGCTGTGAAATCACCTTTGACGACGTTGAACTGGACGAGAAAGACATGTTCGGTCGGGAAGGTAATGGTTTCAACCGCGTGAAAGAAGAGTTCGATCATGAACGTTTTCTCGTCGCGCTGACCAACTACGGTACGGCAATGTGCGCTTTTGAAGACGCCGCGCGCTACGCCAATCAGCGCGTGCAGTTTGGCGAAACGATCGGCCGTTTCCAGCTGATTCAGGAGAAGTTCGCGCATATGGCGATCAAACTGAATTCCATGAAAAACATGCTGCTTGAAGCGGCATGGAAAGCGGATAACGGCACCATCACTTCGGGCGATGCGGCAATGTGCAAATACTTCTGCGCCAACGCCGCGTTTGAAGTGGTCGATACCGCCATGCAGGTACTGGGCGGTGTAGGTATCGCGGGTAACCATCGCATCACGCGTTTCTGGCGCGATCTGCGCGTTGACCGTGTTTCTGGTGGCTCTGATGAAATGCAGATCCTGACGTTGGGTCGTGCGGTACTCAAGCAATACCGCTAATTCAGCACGATTCGTAGGCCGGATAAGGCGTTTACGCCGCCATCCGGCAACATGCCCGGTGGCGCTGCGCCTACCGGGCCTACAAAAAATGCCAGGAGCAAAATTATGAATCATTTACCAATGCCCACCTTTGGCCCACTTGCCGGGGTACGCGTGGTTTTTTCAGGGATCGAAATTGCCGGCCCGTTCGCCGGACAGATGTTCGCCGAATGGGGTGCTGAGGTTATCTGGATTGAAAACGTCGCATGGGCCGATACCATCCGCGTGCAACCTAACTATCCACAGCTCTCACGCCGCAACCTGCACGCCCTGTCGCTGAATATTTTCAAAGATGAAGGCCGGGAAGCGTTTCTGAAGCTCATGGAAACCACCGATATTTTCATTGAAGCCAGTAAAGGCCCGGCCTTTGCTCGCCGCGGCATTACCGATGACGTGCTGTGGGAACATAACCCAAAACTGGTTATCGCCCACCTTTCCGGCTTCGGCCAGTTTGGTACCGAGGAGTACACCAATCTTCCGGCATATAACACCATCGCGCAGGCGTTCAGCGGCTATCTGATCCAAAACGGTGATGTTGATCAGCCGATGCCGGCCTTCCCGTACACCGCCGATTACTTCTCCGGGATGACCGCAACGACAGCAGCGCTGGCAGCCCTGCACAAAGTACGCGAAACGGGTAAGGGTGAAAGCATTGATATCGCCATGTACGAAGTGATGCTGCGTATGGGTCAGTACTTCATGATGGACTACTTCAACGGCGGCGAAATTTGTCCACGCATGACCAAAGGCAAAGACCCGTATTACGCTGGCTGCGGTCTCTATAAATGCGCCGATGGCTATATCGTCATGGAGCTGGTCGGCATCACGCAAATCAACGAGTGCTTCAATGATATTGGCCTCGCCCACATTCTTGGCACACCGGAAGTCCCGGAAGGCACCCAGCTTATCCATCGCGTGGAATGCCCTTACGGCCCGCTCGTGGAAGAGAAACTGGACGCCTGGCTGGCAACGCACACCATCGCCGAAGTCCAGGCGCGCTTTGCTGAGCTGAATATCGCCTGCGCGAAGGTACTGACCATTCCTGAACTGGAAGGCAACCCGCAGTACGTTGCCCGTGAATCCATTACTCAGTGGCAAACGATGGACGGCCGCACCTGCAAAGGGCCGAACATCATGCCGAAATTTAAAAACAACCCAGGGAAAATCTGGCGTGGCATGCCGTCACACGGCATGGATACCGCCGCCATTCTGAAAAACATTGGTTATAGCGAAGCAGACATAAATGAGCTGGTCGGCAAAGGCCTGGCCAGAGTTGAGGAATAAACGCGACGCGCTGACCCGCTGGTTGGTTAGCGCTCACGCCTGATTTCAGTGGATAAAGCATTATGGATATCGTTGGCGGACAAAACTTACGTCAGATGTGGGACGACCTGGCCGGGGTGTACGGAGATAAAACGGCGTTAATTTTCGAATCCTGCGAAGGAATCGTTCGGCAGTATAGCTATGCCTCGCTCAATGAAGAGATAAACCGCACGGCGAACCTTTTCCATTCCTTAGGGATCCGCAAGGGCGACAAGGTCGCATTGCATCTGGATAACTGTCCGGAATTTATCTTTTGCTGGTTTGGACTGGCAAAAATTGGCGCCATTATGGTGCCGATTAATGCCCGCTTGCTGGGCGAAGAGAGCGCCTGGATCCTGCAAAACAGCCAGGTGAGCCTGCTGGTCACCAGTGCCGAGTTTTATCCTATGTACCGCCAGATACGGCTGGAAAATACCACTCCGCTAAATCATATCTGTCTGATTGGCGAGCAGCTTCCGGTTGACGACGGCGTGAGCCACTTTACCCAACTGCAAGCCCGCCAGTCGACTAATCTGTGCTATACGCCTGCGTTATCCACTGACGATACGGCGGAAATTCTGTTTACCTCAGGCACCACCTCGCGGCCTAAAGGGGTGGTGATTACCCACTACAACCTGCGCTTTGCGGGCTACTACACCTCCTGGCAAATCGCTCTGCGCGATGATGACGTCTATATGACGGTGATGCCCGCTTTTCATATCGACTGTCAGTGTACGGCTGCCATGGCCGCCTTCTCCGCAGGCAGCACCTTTGTGCTGGTGGAGAAGTACAGCGCCAGGGCGTTCTGGGATCAGGTGCGTAGATATCAGGCGACGGTCACCGAATGCATCCCGATGATGATCAGAACGCTGATGGTCCAACCCGCAGCCCCAACGGACAGACAGCATCACCTACGCGAAGTGATGTTCTATCTCAATTTATCCGAACAGGAAAAAGATGCCTTTATCGACCGCTTTGGCGTCAGACTGCTGACCTCCTACGGTATGACCGAAACCATCGTGGGCATTATTGGCGATCGCCCCGGAGACAAACGGCGCTGGCCCTCTATTGGTCGCGTGGGTTTTAGCTATGAAGCTGAAATCCGTGACGATCACAACCGTCCCCTGCCCGCCGGAGAAATTGGCGAAATCTGCATTAAAGGCGTGCCGGGAAAAACAATCTTCAAAGAGTACTACGCGCAACCCGACGCTACTGCCAAAGCGCTGGAACCTGAAGGGTGGTTACATACCGGTGATTCGGGTTACCAGGATGCGGACGGTTTTTTTTATTTCGTCGACAGACGCTGCAACATGATTAAACGCGGTGGGGAAAATGTCTCCTGCGTCGAGCTGGAAAATATTATTTCTGCGCATCCGAAAATTCAGGACATTGTGGTTGTCGGTATTAAAGACTCGATCCGTGATGAAGCCATTAAAGCTTTTGTCGTCCTTAATGAGGGCGAAACATTAAGCGAAGCTGAGTTCTTCAGCTTCTGCGAAAACAATATGGCGAAATTCAAGGTTCCTTCTTTTATGGAGATAAGAACCGACCTGCCGCGCAATTGTTCAGGAAAAATAATCAAAAAAAATCTGAAATAACCCTTCCGGTCGGAATTCCTCCGGCCGGGAAACCTAATTATCTGGAGATGAACTATGAGTGAATCATTACATCTGACCCGTAACGGCCCGATCCTGGAAATTACCCTTGACCGGCCTAAAGCCAATGCCATTGATGCTAAAACCAGCTTTGCAATGGGGGAAGCTTTTCTTAATTTTCGTGATGACCCGGAATTACGCGTAGCAATTATCACCGGCGGCGGAGAGAAATTCTTTTCTGCGGGCTGGGACTTAAAAGCGGCGGCCGAAGGTGAAGCGCCAGATGCCGATTTTGGCCCAGGCGGCTTCGCCGGTTTAACCGAAATTTTCGACCTCGATAAGCCGGTCATCGCCGCGGTAAACGGCTACGCGTTTGGCGGCGGTTTTGAGCTGGCGCTGGCGGCGGATTTTATCGTCTGTGCGGAAAATGCCAGCTTCGCGCTGCCGGAAGCAAAACTCGGGATCGTGCCTGACAGCGGCGGCGTACTGCGTTTACCTAAACTGCTGCCACCGGCAATCGTTAACGAAATGGTGATGACCGGCAGACGAATGAGCGCCGAAGAAGCACTGCGCTGGGGCATCGTCAACCGCGTTGTCAGCCAGAGCGAACTGATGGATAGCGCGCGCGAACTGGCGCAGCAGCTGGTAAATAGCGCCCCGCTGGCTATCGCCGCGCTGAAAGAGATTTACCGTGCGACCAGCGAAATGCCGGTGGAAGAAGGCTACCGGTACATCCGCAGCGGTGTGCTGAAGCACTATCCATCGGTGCTGCACTCGGAAGATGCGCTCGAAGGACCACAGGCATTTGCGGAAAAACGCGATCCGGTATGGAAAGGTCGTTAATGTGCCTATGCCGGATAAGGTATTTACGCCACAATCCGGCAATAAAACCGAGATAAGACAATGAGCTATTACGCCTTTGAGGGCCTGATTCCGGTGGTACATCCGGATGCCTATGTCCATCCCAGCGCTGTACTGATTGGCGATGTCATTGTGGGGGCCGGGGTTTATATTGGTCCACACGCCTCATTGCGCGGTGACTATGGTCGCCTGATTCTGGAAGCCGGTTCTAACCTGCAGGATGGCTGCATCATGCACGGCTATTGCGACACCGACACTATCGTGCATGAGAATGGACACATCGGCCATGGCGCAATCCTGCACGGCTGCGTGGTGGGCAGAGATGCGCTGATTGGCATGAACAGCGTGATTATGGACGGCGCGGTGATTGGCGAAGAGAGCATTGTCGCTGCCATGAGCTTTGTCAAAGCCGGATTTCAGGGAGAGGCAAGGCAGATGCTGGTTGGTTCACCGGTTCGCGTACTGCGTGAAGTCACGGACCAGGAGCTGCACTGGAAACGGCTGAACACCAAAGAGTATCAGGACCTTGCAATCCGCTGCCAAACAGGACTACACGAAACCTTGCCATTAACGCAGGTCGAAAAAAATCGGCCGCGCCTGAAAGGCACGACGGACGTAAAGCCAAAATCAGCACGGTAATTTATGCCGGAGAAGCGCTCACGCCGATCCGGCAAATCACCATTATCGACGCATGCTCTTGGAGAGCATCATCTGCCATTTCTGCTCACGGTTAAGCTCTGTTGGGGGAACCGCTGGCAGTCGCGGCGTTTTCGCCACACTCACCTTTTTTTCCTGCAAATTGTGATTCAATCGTCTGTAGAGATGAGAATCAATACTGATGACTTTCACCAAACGCTGGCACTGGCAGCCGCGGCCTGCAATTTGATTAGGGATCATCTTAACTTCACAAACAATTTCTCCCACTTCCGACAGAATATAAGAGAGCGTATTAATTGCTTTGCAGTGTTCAATATCAAAATGGCGGGAAATTTCCTTTGCTGTGATCCAACGATCTTCAGCCATCATCCAGTCAGCAATTAACAAATAAAGCGGTCTTTCAACATATTTTTCACACATAAGCACACCATTTCACAAATTAAAAATCTGGCTACGGCCTGTCCAAATTAATAAAAACTAAGCCATATTAAAATTGTGGATATGATGGATAGTATGCGACTTGAATGTTGATTAGTGTGAGCAACATCGTGCTTATTACATTGAAAATGTGGTTATGAAAGCACGGTTGGCCAGGAATGACCTTATGAGAGATAAAAAAAGGGTTTCTTTACAGAAACCCTTTCCCAATTATATTGCAGACCCGGTTAGCGCAATTATCACCGGACCCTTTTTTTATGACTTTTTGATCTGCGCGTGCATTTCCTGAACCGAGGTCACCTTCTCGGTAGCATCGGCATTCAGCGCCATCGCCGTTGCGAAACCGCCGTTCAGGGTGGTGTCATAATGCACTTTGTACTGTAGTGCGCTGCGGCGAATCAGCTTGGAGTCTTCAATCGCCTGACGGCCTTCGGTAGTGTTGATGATGTAAGTGTACTCGCCATTCTTGATACGGTCCTGAATGTGCGGACGGCCTTCATGCACCTTGTTCACCAGACGTGGATTGATACCGGCTTCGCCCAGCACAATCGCGGTGCCGTGCGTCGCATCCAACTCGAAACCAAACTTCAGCAGCTTCGCCGCCAGGTCAACCACGCGCTCTTTATCGCCTTCGCGAACGGAGAGCAGCGCACGACCCTGTTTTTTCATGGTGGAGCTGCTGCCGAGCTGTGCCTTGGCGAACGCTTCCGCGAAGGTACGGCCCACGCCCATCACCTCACCAGTAGAGCGCATTTCTGGCCCTAACAGCGGATCAACGCCCGGGAACTTGTTGAACGGCAGCACCACTTCTTTTACCGAGTAGTACGGCGGGATAACTTCTTTGGTGACGCCCTGCTGTGCCAGCGTTTTCCCGACCATCACGCGCGCTGCAACTTTCGCCAACGGTACGCCCGTTGCCTTGGAGACGAACGGAACGGTACGCGCCGCACGCGGGTTCACTTCAATCAGGTAAACTTCGTTATTCTTCACCGCAAACTGGACGTTCATCAGACCGCGAACCTGCAGTTCGAAGGCCAGTTTCTGCACCTGCTGGCGCATCACATCCTGAATTTCCTGGCTCAGGGTATACGCAGGCAGAGAACATGCGGAGTCACCGGAGTGCACGCCCGCCTGTTCGATGTGCTCCATGATACCGCCAATCAGCACCATTTCGCCGTCGCAGATGGCGTCCACGTCCACTTCAACCGCGTCATCAAGGAAACGGTCCAGCAGTACCGGCGCATCGTTAGAAACGCTGACCGCGGTCTGGAAGTAGCGACGCAGGTCGGCTTCGTCGTAGACGATTTCCATCGCGCGGCCGCCGAGAACGTAGGACGGACGCACCACCAGCGGGTAACCAATCTCTTTCGCCTTCTCAACCGCCATTTCAATGGCGGTCACGGTGGCGTTCGCCGGTTGTTTCAGCTTCAGACGGTCAACCGCCTGCTGGAAGCGTTCACGGTCTTCCGCACGGTCGATAGCATCCGGGCTGGTGCCGATAACCGGCACGCCTGCCGCTTCCAGCGCGCGCGCCAGCTTCAGCGGAGTCTGGCCGCCGTACTGCACGATAACGCCTTTCGGCTTCTCGATGCGCACGATTTCCAGCACGTCTTCCAGCGTTACCGGCTCGAAGTACAGACGGTCGGAGGTATCGTAGTCGGTAGAAACGGTTTCTGGGTTACAGTTGACCATGATGGTCTCGTAACCGTCTTCGCGCAGCGCCAGCGAGGCGTGTACGCAGCAGTAGTCGAATTCAATGCCCTGACCGATACGGTTTGGACCACCGCCCAGCACCATAATCTTGTCACGATCCTGAGTTGGATTCGCTTCGCACTCGTCTTCATAAGTGGAGTACATGTAAGCGGTGTCGGTGGCAAATTCTGCCGCGCAGGTATCCACGCGCTTGTAGACCGGGTGCAGGTTATATTGGTCACGCAGCTTGCGGATTTCCGCTTCGCGTACGCCGGCCAGTTTCGCCAAACGCGCATCGGCGAAACCTTTGCGCTTCAGTACGCGCAAGAAGTCAGCGTCGAGGCCGTTGATGCCAAGGTCTGTGACTTTTTCTTCCAGGCGCACCAGTTCTTCAATCTGCACCAGGAACCAGCGGTCGATGTTGGTCAGGTTGAACACGCCATCGACGGACAGGCCAGCACGGAAAGCATCGGCGATGTACCAGATACGCTCGGCGCCCGCGTCTTTCAGCTCGCGGCGGATTTTGGTCAGCGCTTCCGGGTCATCCAGACTTACTTTCGGGTCGAAGCCGGTCGCGCCCACTTCCAGACCGCGCAGCGCTTTTTGCAGAGACTCCTGCTGGGTGCGGCCAATCGCCATCACTTCACCGACAGATTTCATCTGGGTGGTCAGACGGTCGTTAGCGCCAACAAATTTCTCGAAGTTGAAGCGTGGAATTTTCGTCACAACGTAGTCGATGGACGGCTCAAACGAAGCCGGAGTCCGCCCGCCGGTGATGTCATTCATCAGTTCGTCGAGGGTGTAACCTACCGCCAGCTTGGCTGCGACTTTAGCAATCGGGAAGCCGGTTGCTTTGGATGCCAGCGCCGAGGAGCGGGAGACGCGCGGGTTCATCTCGATAACAATCAGACGGCCGTTTTTCGGGTTTACCGCAAACTGGACGTTAGAACCACCGGTTTCAACGCCGATTTCACGCAGCACCGCCATCGAGGCGTTACGCATGATTTGATATTCTTTGTCGGTCAGCGTCTGGGCTGGCGCAACGGTGATGGAGTCACCGGTATGGATGCCCATCGCGTCGAAGTTTTCGATGGAGCAGACGATGATGCAGTTGTCGTTTTTATCACGTACCACTTCCATCTCGTACTCTTTCCAGCCAATCAGCGATTCATCAATCAGCAGTTCGTTGGTTGGGGAAAGATCCAGACCGCGTTCGCAAATTTCTTCAAACTCTTCGCGGTTGTAGGCGATACCGCCGCCGGTGCCACCCATGGTGAAAGACGGACGGATAATGCACGGGAAGCCGACGTCAGCGGCAACCGCCAGCGCTTCTTCCATGGTGTGAGCGATGCCTGAACGTGCGGTATCGAGACCGATTTTTTTCATCGCGATGTCGAAGCGACGACGGTCTTCCGCTTTATCAATGGCATCCGCCGTCGCGCCAATCATGGTCACGCCGAACTCAGCCAGTACGCCCTGGCGTTCCAGCTCCAGCGCACAGTTCAGCGCCGTCTGACCGCCCATGGTTGGCAGCACCGCATCGGGGCGCTCTTTCTCAATGATTTTGCGTACCACTTCCCAGTGAATCGGCTCGATGTAGGTGGCATCGGCCATTTCCGGGTCGGTCATGATGGTCGCCGGGTTGGAGTTCACCAGAATAACGCGGTACCCCTCTTCACGCAGGGCTTTACACGCCTGCGCGCCGGAATAGTCAAACTCACACGCCTGACCGATAACGATCGGACCCGCGCCCAGAATCAGGATACTTTTTATGTCTGTACGTTTTGGCATGGCTCTTTTACTCCTGATTATTTCGCGGACTGACGGTATTGCTCAATTAACTCGATAAAGTGGTCGAACAGCGGCGCAGCGTCGTGTGGACCCGGGCTTGCTTCAGGGTGCCCCTGGAAGCTGAACGCCGGTTTGTCGGTACGATGAATCCCCTGCAGGGTGCCGTCGAACAGCGACTTGTGGGTCACGCGCAGGTTGGCAGGCATGGAGGCCTCATCGACCGCAAAACCGTGGTTCTGAGCGGTGATCATCACGGTGTTGTTATCAATATCTTTTACCGGATGGTTGCCGCCGTGGTGGCCAAACTTCATCTTAATGGTCTTCGCACCGCTTGCCAGCGCCAGCAGTTGATGGCCGAGGCAGATGCCAAATACCGGAATATCGGTTTCGAGGAATTTCTGAATCGCGGTAATCGCGTAGTCGCACGGCGCCGGATCGCCAGGGCCGTTGGACAGGAAGATACCGTCCGGATTCATCTTCAGCACATCTTCAGCAGAGGTTTTCGCCGGCACAACCGTCAGGCGGCAGCCGCGATCCGCTAACATACGCAGAATGTTACGTTTAGCGCCGAAATCGTAGGCCACTACGTGGAACGGCAGTTCATCGGCGGATTTAGCTTCCGGCAGGTCACCGGCCAGCGTCCAGCTACCTTGCGTCCAGCTATAAGGCTCCGCGGTGGTCACTTCTTTCGCCAGATCCATACCGTTCAGACCCGGGAAGGCTTTCGCTTTTTCCAGCGCCAGCGCCGCATCCGGGTTATCACCCGCGATAATGCAGCCGTTCTGTGCGCCCTTTTCACGCAGCAAACGCGTCAGCTTACGGGTATCGATATCGGCAATTGCCACAATATTATGGCGTTTGAGGTAAGAAGAGAGGTCTTCGGTATCGCGGAAGTTGCTGGCAATCAGCGGCAGGTCGCGGATGACCAGGCCTTGCGCATGTACTTGAGAAGATTCTGCATCGGCTTCATTGGTGCCGACATTACCGATATGAGGATAAGTAAGAGTGACGATTTGGCGGGAATAGGAAGGATCAGTGAGGATTTCTTGATAACCGGTCATTGAAGTATTGAAAACGACTTCCCCAACCGCCGAACCTGTTGCCCCTATGGCCCGACCGTGAAACTGGGTTCCGTCTTCCAGAACCAATAGCGCTGACTTAATCAAAACACCCTCCAGAGAATATTCACTCACTTTATTTGCATATTAATTCATTAACACCTCATGAATCAATGCAAATTTGCTTACCTATGGATTTCTGGCAAACGGCGGCATTCTAGAGATAGCCCACGTAAAAGTCTACCCAAAAGGGCATTTTTTATTATTATTTTACGCCACTGAGATAAAACACACGATTTAACAGGCAAAAAGATCAGCTAACTTGGGGTGGAAAACGCTTGCGGAAGATAAAGAGTGTAAAAACAGGAAGCGCGATAGATAAAAGTGGACCATTTGGTCAAAATTTACATTGAAATAACAAAATAACCCCGCAAAACATCAACAAATAGGTCATTAAATAAAAAATCAAATTAAAAAGCGAAAAATAAAAGGGCAATAAAATATTGCCCTATGTAATCAAATAGTTATGATTACAATAACCACATCACGAAGGGTAATAAAAGTTATAAATTGCGTAAATCAAGCACATCTTTCATATCAAAAAGACCGTTTGACTTTGATTTCAGCCAAATTGCCGATCGTACTGCACCATTGGCAAAGGTCATGCGGCTGGAGGCTTTATGCGTGATCTCAATGCGCTCGCCAATATCGGCAAACATCGCGGTATGCTCACCAACGATATCTCCCGCCCGCACCGTGGCAAAACCGATCGTACCGGGTACGCGCTCACCGGTGTAACCTTCACGCGAATAGACGGCACACTCTTTTAAATCTTTATCCAGCGCCCCGGCAATCGCCTCCCCCATCGCCAGCGCAGTGCCTGACGGCGCATCCACTTTATGACGGTGATGGGCTTCAATAATCTCAATATCGGTGTAATCACCCATCACTTTCGCCGCCTTCTCCAGCAGCTTAAGCATGACGTTAACGCCAACGCTAAAGTTCGCGGCGAAAACGATAGCAATGTCCTGCGCAGCATCACGAATAGCCTGTTTGCCCGCGTCATCAAAGCCAGTGGTGCCAATCACCATCCCTTTACCGTGCTGGCGGCAAAACGCCAGATGCGCCAGCGTGCCTTCCGGGCGAGTAAAATCGATGAAAACATCAAAATCATCTTTCACCGCCTCAAGACTACTTTGCACGGTAACGCCCGTTTTACCGGCTCCCGCTAATTCTCCGGCATCGCTTCCCAGCAAAGAAGAACCTTCGCGCTCCAGCGCCGCGCCGAGCTGTACGCCATCCATGCCAAGAGTGGCCTGAATCAACTGACGCCCCATGCGCCCTCCGGCTCCCGCGATGGCAACGCGGATTTGTGCATCATGCATAGCTATTCTCTTTTGTTAATTTTACGTAAATCGTTTTCAGATTAACCAGCACATCGCTGCGCCGCCAGCCGAAAACGTCGATAATTAGAATTTAATGATAAACAGGCAGAGATATCAGTAAAAGGCATGACGATCAGCGAAAACCACATGATTCTCTGACCACCAGCGCAGGTGGCAGAATAATGCGTTTCGGAGGTTCGTCATTTCCCTGAATGCGACTATAAAGTAGCTCCCCAGCCTTGCGACCTATCTCTTTTGCGGCCACCGACACGGTGGTGAGCGCAGGTTGTACCAGCGCCGCTTCGGTGATGTCATCGAACCCCACCAGCGCAAAATCGCGCCCTGGTTCACGCCCCATTTTGCGTAATGCCTGCATAACCCCAAGCGCCACAATATCCTGATAACAAACGGCGGCGGTAATTTCCGGGAACCGCATAAGAAGCGACTCTGCCACTTTTGCGCCGTCAATCTGGCTGGCCTGCGTCGCCACTATCCATTGCGGATTCGGCGATATTCCCTGCTCCAGCAACGTGCTGGTGAATCCACCGATACGCTGTGCCCGGCTCCCGGAACTTGGGCTACCACCGATAAACGCAATATTCTTATGCCCCATTTTGACTAAATGGGTGGTGGCCATTTGCGTACCGAGAAAGTTATCGGTTCCCACAAAATCAAAATCAGGATCGCTAAGAGGGCGAACCACCATGATGGCGGGAATATTGCGCCTTTTCAGCGCCTCGAAGAAGGAGGTCGGTGTTTCGCGCGCCGCGCAGAGCACCATGCCGCAGGCATTATTGCGCATCAACGAGTCGACAAATTTTTGCTGCCTTTCTCCTGACTCTTCACTGTTTGCCAGAAACAGAAGCAGGTCATGCCGCTCCATCTCATGGCTTAGCCCTGCAGTCATCTCACCGTAAAAAGGGTTAGTGATATCGTGTAACAACAATCCGACCTGATTACTGCTCCGGTTACGCAGGTTGGCGGCGGTTTGATTATAAACGTAGCCGGCATCGTCCAGCGCTTTGAGCACCCTGTCACGTGTGGCCTGAGAAATGCGCCCCCGGTTACGCAACACCATTGAAACGGTTGCCGTGGAGACTCCCGCGCGTTCAGCAACCTGCGCCAGCGTGACTGTAGTCATGACCTCTCCTGTTTATTTCGAAGGTTAATCGAATAACCGAAATATTGCCTTTTTACGTGTGATTCACATCACGCTAACGTGCATTTCACCGCACTGGATTCTGATTATGGCGGGTTAATCGCGTTAACCACACTATGAAAATAAGGTTAATCGATTAATCTTAAATAAGCCAACACGGAGACAGAATATGCGTACAACCTATAATAAATTCCCTGAGGTTAACGTTCAGGGCTATGACAACCACGCCTGGCAGGGTTGGTCGTCAATTCATTCAGTGCTTAACACCAGGGTTTCTACCGCCGCCAAAACCGTATTGATCGTGGATTGCTATCCGGGCGTGCGGCTTGACGAGCTGGAGCAACAGCTTGTTACGACATTAGATACCGCACTGGTGCTAAATATTGAATCCGCCCGCCGCGATGAGCAGGCCCTGCATGATTTACTGGCGCGTAACCTTACCGACGATCGCGTATTCGGCGTTCTCTCCTGTCATCACCTGGATGAATTTTTTGATAGCGACAAACTCAGCCAACTCCGCCAACAGATTGATGCCGTTACCTCAGGGCTGGTTGTGGTGTACGGCTCGGGCGCTGCGCTGGCACACCCTGGTGACGTACTGGTTTATGCCGATCTTCCGCGCTGGGAAATTCAACAGCGTATGCGTCATAACGGGCTGGGTAACTGGGGTGCAGAAAACCAGGATGAAGATATTCTTCGTCGTTACAAACGTGCTTTTTTCATTGAATGGCGGGTATTCGACAAACACAAAACGCCGTTACTCAAACGCGCCGATTATTTGCTCGATACCACGGTAGAAAATAGTCCCACGATGGTCAGCGGCGACGCGTTACGCGCCGGTCTGCAACAAACCACCGAACAACCGTTTCGCGTTGCCCCTTTCTTTGACCCAGGCGTCTGGGGCGGGCAATGGATGAAACAACGCTTCGATCTCGATCCCTCAGCCCCCAATTACGCGTGGTGTTTTGATTGCGTGCCCGAGGAAAACAGCCTGTTACTGCGTTTTGGCAACGTGCGGATCGAGATCCCCTCTCAGGATCTGGTGCTGACCTGTCCCCGCCCCCTGCTGGGTGAAAAAGTTCACGCACGCTTTGGCGCGGAATTCCCGATCCGTTTTGACTTCCTCGACACTATTGGCGGCCAGAATTTGAGCTTTCAGGTTCATCCGCTCACGGAGTACATTCAACAGCAGTTTGGTATGCACTATACCCAGGATGAGAGCTATTACATTCTCGAAGCCGAGCCGGACGCCGTGGTGTATCTCGGGACCAAAACCGGGATCGCACCGCAGGATATGCTCGACGACCTCCGGGCCGCGGGTCGTGGCGAAAAAACCTTTGATGATGAACGATTCGTTAACCAGATCCCTGCACATAAACACGATCACTTCCTGATCCCTGCCGGAACCGTACACTGCTCGGGTGCAGGAACCATGGTGCTGGAGATCAGCGCAACGCCCTATATCTTCACCTTCAAGCTGTGGGATTGGGGCCGCTTAGGGTTAGACGGCTTACCGCGTCCGGTGCATCTGGATCACGGTCAGCAGGTTATTGACTGGCAGCGCGACACGCAATGGGTGCACGACAACCTCGTCAACCGTATTGAACCCCTGGCTGAAGGAGAGGGTTGGCGGGAAGAAAGAACCGGAATGCACGAACGCGAATTTATCGAAACGCGTCGCCATTGGTTTACGGCACCGGTCACTCACCATACCCATGGCGGCGTCAACGTCCTGAACCTGGTCGAAGGTGCGCAGGCCGTTGTTGAAAGCCCGAGCGGCGCGTTTCCCCCGTTTGTCGTCAACTATGCAGAGACCTTTATCATCCCTGCCGCCGTCGGAGAATATCGTATTTCGCCGTTTGGCAAAGGCGTCGGTCAACAGCTCGCCACGATTAAAGCCTGGGTTAGAGGATAAGCGCATGATTAACGTAATTGTTGCCACCCATGGTCCCCTGGCGGACGCGCTTCTCGCCAGCGGTCGTATGGTTTATGGAGAATTACCGCATATTTACCCCGTCACGCTGAGTGAACAGGCAGGTATCGAAGGGTTTAAAGCGACGTTCTCACAGGTTCTCACCAGTGCCGGAAAAGACGCTGACGGCGTACTGGTGCTGTGTGACATGCAAAGCGGTACGCCGTGGAATGTCGCCTGTCATCATGCTTTTTCTTCACAAACGGTTCCTCCCGTTGCCGTCGTAGCGGGGGTCAATTTCCCGATGCTGTTACAAAGCGAGGAGATTTGCCATTTAACGGATGTTCACGCCGCAGCCGTCGAGCTGTTGGCGCTGACGATACCCACGCTGATTAAAGCCGCCCCGGTTTTATCCGTTCAGTCCGACGATTTTTAAAGGAAAACACTATGAGTATTTCTTTTGTACGTATCGATGACCGCGTAATCCATGGGCAGCTCGTGACACGTTGGGCCAAAGAGCTGCCCTGTGATGGGATCGTCGCTATAGACGACGCCGTCGCGGCCGACCCTTTGCTCTCTTCGGTGATGAAAGGCGCCGTACAGGACACCAAAGTTTGGTTGTTTGATACGGCCACCGCGATTGAAAAATTGCCAAAAGTCATTGCCAGCGAGAAACGTTATTTCGTCATTGGCAAATCCCCCGTCACGCTCAAACGCATTGAAGAAGCAGGTATCAGCCTGAAAAATGCCAACGGCAAGATTAATGTAGGTCCGATGAGCGCGCGTGCTGATACCACCACCATCGGCCCGAATCAGTCGGTCAACGGGGATGAAATTGCCGCCTTTGACTGGCTGACGCAACATGGGCACCTGGTTGAGTTTCGCCTGGTTCCTGATGCCAGTTGCTACAGCTGGCAGGACGCACGTCAGAAGCTGAAATAAGGAGCGCACGATGATTATCGAAGCTACGTTGATTGGCATACTTTGCTATCTCGGCGCCCTCAGCAGTCCCTGGCTTCTGGGGCTGACCGGCGGCTGGTATCTGATCACCCGCCCGCTGATTTCCGGAATGCTGGTCGGGATTATTCTCGGCGACATTAAAACCGGGATCATGATTGGCGTCGCGGTTCAGGCGGTGTATATCGCGATGGTAACGCCTGGCGGTTCGATGCCGGCCGATCTCAACTTTGTTGCTTACCCCGCAATCGCCCTAGGGATCCTTTCAGGAAAAGGCCCCGAGGTCGCGGTCGCGCTGGCTGCGACCATCGGTATCGCCGGAACCATTTTGTTTAACGCGATGATGGTACTGAACTCCTTCTGGAATCACCGGGCAGATGTGGCGCTGGAACGGGGCGACGAACGCGGTATTTACCTGAACAGCGCCATCTGGCCACAGGTGACAAACTTTGTCCTGCGTTTTGTACCAACTTTTATTGCGGTTTACTTCGGCGCGCAATACATCAGCGGTTTTATGGACAGCTTGCCGAAAATAGTTCTGTCAACGATGAACGTACTGGGCGGCATTTTACCCGCCGTCGGGATCGCGATTTTGCTGAAGCAGATCATCAAAAACTACACCATGCTGATCTACTTCCTCGTCGGTTTTGTCTGCATCGTATTTTTAAAACTCAACATGGTCGCGCTGGTGATCGTCGGTTCGCTGTTGGCGTTGATCCATTACAACTACAAACCGGAACCGCCGCAGGCCGCGAATGCAAAGTCGGTAGCCGATGATGATGAGGATGAATTCTGATGGAAGAACGTACACTTACGCGTAAAGATCTTCGCCGCTGCTGGCGCGCATGGATGATGCACAACTTGTCATCGATGAGTTTTGAACGTCTGGAATCTTTTGGCTTTTGTCTGAGTATGCTTCCGGTGGCGAAAAAGCTCTATCCCGACGCAGCCCAACGTACTGAAATGCTGCGCCGTCATGCCTCATTCTATAATACGGAGCCCCAGATAGGCGCGATCGTAAACGGTATGGTGCTAGGGCTGGAGGAGAAAAAAGCGAACGGTGAGCCGATCGATGGGGAGACCATCAATACCCTGAAGGTTGGCCTGATGGGCCCTATTGCCGGGATCGGCGATTCAATGATCCCTGGCATGCTGATCCCTATCCTGCTCAGCATCGGCATGGCCCTGGCGGCCGGCGGTAACATTCTCGGGCCGCTGTTTTATACCGTTGCCTGGCTGGCCATCATCATTCCCGGTTCGTGGTTCTTGTTCCTGAAAGGCTACAAAATGGGTTCTGGCTCGGTGGAAATGCTGGTGAGCAGCAAGTCTGCCCGTCTGCGTGAAGCGTTATCGCTGCTGGGTGTGTTTGTCATGGGGGGCGTGGCGGCCAGCTACGTTAAACTTGGCACCGGACTGGAGTTTATTACCAAAGATGGGGTGAATATCCATGTTCAACAGATGCTGGACGGTATCTTCCCGCAGTTACTGCCGCTGATTGTGGTGCTTGGTACCTGGTATCTGATGGCCAAGCGCGGTGTGTCACCAGTGAAAGCGATGATTTTACTGTTGATACTGGCCGCCCTCGGCGTTGCCACGGGCCTGTTTGCGGGATAACACACAGAAAACGGTACAACCGGGGCTATGCCCCGGTTTTTTTATGGATGAAAGTTTTGCCACAGCTCGGGGTGCTTGTCCGGGCGTGAGATAAATTGGAAACGCGCCGGGTCCTCGATGAATTGTTGATAAACAGGTGCGGAGGTAATCGAGAATTCCGTATATTGTCTGGGCGTAACGGCCTGCAGTCGTCCAGGGATGTAACGCGGATTATGCTGCCAGATAACGTTGTTGCCCTGCAGCAGCGGATACCATGCCAGTCCTTTATGCGCACGCACAGCGTCGTACTCAAAACCATATTCACGATCGCACCACGCGCCAAAGGTTAACGGTACATCCGGGTCTGCGGATATAGTCGCATGCCCCCAACCGGGTGGTACCAACACTTTCTCACCGGGGTCCGGCAATTACAGCAAAACAGCGGCCTGGGTCGTCCTCAACATATTCCTGCATATAAATGATCGCTTTTCCCTGCCAGATTTCATAAAGCTCCGGCGGAGACCAGCCGCTGTGCTGACTAATACGATGAATATGTCCCTGACTACGCACCGGCTCTTCTCCCAGCCGTCCCGCCGCATAGGTCACCACACCAAACAACAGCATCCGCTTTTTCAACTCTTCGCGATCCTGCATTCGCGCCACATCCATCGCTATGGCATACACCTCTTGCGGCCCTTCACAGTGCGGATCGCGCAGCGAGGCGCGAATCTGGTCGAGTTGACGAATCTCCGGCATCGGCCCGGTAACCTCATCCCCATAGCTAAAACCAAGCGGGTGATGATGGACCGTCATATCCAGGCCGTAAGAATGCGCTAAGTCACCCATTCTGTACCTCCTTCGCCTGAACCGTCTTATTTTCCTCAAAGACCCTTATTCTGAAGCCGCTGGCGAGCGCTGCATAATCATGACCCGCAATCCCTGGCCATACGGCGAGCGCCGACAGAACCTCTTCCCCGGTGTTGATTAACCGATGCGCGGTAAAGCCGGGGATAATGTGGACAGATCCCGCGAATACTTTTTCCAGCCTCGCGTCGCCCTGCTCAGTTTGCAACAGCAGCAAACCGGTGCCACGCAGACCAAAATAGACTTCCCCCTGTTCGCGGCGCGCATGGAAATGCCCGCGGGTCATAAAATACTCACAGCCGACCCGGCCAGGGTAAAGATGGGTAACACCGGTGTAGAGTTCACCTTCAGCGGGAGAGGTATCCAGCATCTCGACGTCATACACGACCTGCTCGCCAGCCAGCTGTTGACGGGCGTGTTCATCGGCAAAAACGTCTGGAAGATCCTCAATACGGGTGGATTTACGCAATAACAGGCCATCAGCTAAAGCGCCGCTTGCCCACGCCACCTGCGGTGGCTGGATAAAAGAAAGGTTCATATGTGTCTCCGGCCCGAGGAGAACAACAGGATCAGATTAGCAGATTAATCGATTAACCTGCTATCGCTATCTGCATATTGCGGGCCGGATCACAGCCTCAAGGTGCCAGCGTCAGTACCTCTGCCACCCACTGCTGGAATCCCTCAACGTCCAGCCCCAGCGCGACCAGGGCATTTGCCGGATGCCCTAAACGTCCTTCAATGTCCACCACCGTCGTACCCGAGGTATATTCACCCTGGGTTTCAACCGCCACGAAGCACGGCTGCAGGGTAAACAGTTCCGGGCGCACCAGCCAGGCAATAGCGCACAGGTCGTGCATTCGTAGCCCCGTATTCATACTGCCGCTACGGTAATGGCTAAACAGCGCGTGCAGCATTTTTCCCGTCTGGTTAAGCTGCGGCAACGTCGCCAGATAGTCAGGCGTGAGCATGGCCTGATTAGTGACATCCAGCCCACACATCACAATCTCCAGCCCGCTCTGGAAGACTTTTGCGGCGGCCTCGGGATCAATAGCAATATTAAACTCGGCGTTTGGCGTGAAGTTCCCGCGCCCGGCAGAACCGCCCATAATCACCAGACGGTGAATGTTGAATATGCATTCAGGATAATGAGTCAGCAGCAGCGCAATGTTGGTCAGGGGGCCAATTGCCACCAGCGTCACAGGCTGCGGGGCATGCATCAACGCATCGCGAATGGCCTGGAAGGCAGGTTTTGCCATCACCTGGCGGTCATGTTCGACAAATTCATACCCTTCCATACCTGATTCACCGTGTACGGAAGCGGCATCTCGTAGCGGTCTCACCAGCGGCATCGATGCCCCCTGCGCCAGTGGAATATCCGCATTCCAGAAGTGCAGCAGTTGCAATGCATTACGGGTGGTTTTTTCCACCGACACATTACCTGCTACCGTGGTCATCAGTTGCAGATCCAGCTCAGGGGCAAACAGCGCGGCGGCAATAGCGGCTGCATCATCAATGCCGGGATCGGTATCAAGAATGATCGGTAAGCGCATGGTTTCTCCATAAAAAAATGCCAGACGTTAAGTCTGGCATCTTCTCATAATCGTAACCGGAAAGACTTACTCTACTTCACGAACATCCACACGCAGCTCTTTCGGTACTTCGAAAACGATGTTTTCTTCACGCCCTGCCAGCGGAATAGCTTCCCCACCGCCAAGCTCCTGCAGGCGAGCAATCACGTTTTGAACCAGGATATCAGGCGCCGAGGCACCGGCCGTCACGCCCACGCACCTGGCTTCTTTCACCCACGCTTCCTGGATATCGGTCGCATCGTCAATCAGATACGCCGCTTTCCCCATTCGTTGGGCCAGTTCAGCCAGACGGTTGGAGTTAGAAGAGTTTTTCGAGCCGACCACCAGCACAACATCGGCCTGCTCTGCCAGCGCACGGACCGCTTCCTGGCGGTTGGTCGTGGCATAACAGATATCGTCTTTGCGCGGCCCGACAATTTTCGGGAAACGGCTTCGCAACGCGTCAATAACGTCAGAGGTGTCATCAACGGAGAGAGTAGTCTGCGTCATGAAGGACAATTTGCCTTCATTTTTTACATTCAGTTTCAGCACATCTTCAGGTGATTCGACCAGATACATTCCCCCCTGCGGGTTACTGTACTGGCCCATCGTGCCTTCAACTTCCGGATGCCCGGCGTGACCAATTAAAATTGACTCTTCACCGCGACGGCTAGCGCGGGCAACTTCCATATGCACTTTCGTTACCAGCGGGCAGGTCGCATCAAAAACCGTGAGGTCGCGGCCTTTGGCTTCGTTACGCACCGCCTGAGACACACCATGAGCGGAGAAAATCAGGATCGCGCCATCCGGTACTTCACTGATTTGCTCAATAAAAATAGCGCCGCGCTCGCGCAGGCTATCCACCACATAGCGGTTATGCACCACTTCATGACGGACATAAATCGGTGCGCCGTAAATAGCCAGCGCGTTTTCCACAATGCTGATAGCGCGGTCTACGCCAGCGCAAAAACCGCGCGGGTTGGCCAACAGGATCTGCATTTTACGCCTCCAGTGCCGGTTCGACTTCCAGCACTTCAATATCAAAATGAACGGTATGCCCGGCCAGCGGATGGTTGAAATCAACCGTGATCGAGTCACCATTGATTTCGCGGATCACACCAGGCATCTCACTGCCGTCCATTGCGGTAAAGAGCATGATAGCGCCAATTTCTGGCTCGCCCGCGTCCATAAATTCCCGACGCGAGAAATACTGAATTAAGTCCGGGCTTGACACGCCGAAGGCGGCATCCGGCTCCAGAGCAAAAGTGGTTTTATCACCTTCTTTTAACCCCAGCAGGTGTTGTTCCAGTCCTTCAGACAGAGAACCGTCGCCCAGGCGAAACAGCGCAGGCTTGCCGTTATTGCGGGTTGACTCTGCGGTGGAGCCATCGTCGAGCTTAAGGGTGAAGTGCACCAGCACCGCACTGTTACTCTGTACTGATTTAGACATGCAGGTTGCTCTTTAAAATTGCTGCCGCCTGTTTGCCCGATAGCGCTACGCTTACCGGGCCCACAAGAATCGCAGTATATTGTAGGCCGGATTAGCATAGCGCCATCCGGCATTTTTTATGCGGCTTTTTTCTCTTTCGACGGTAAGAAGCCTTCGAGGACAATCAATGCCGCACCGATACAGATCGCCGTATCAGCAAGGTTGAATGTCGCGAAATGCCAGTCACCGACGTAAAAGTCAATCATATCAACCACGAAGCCGTGCCACAGGCGGTCGAACAGGTTGCCCAGCGCACCGCCAATGATTAACGCATACGCGATGTTGTTTAGCTTCTGCGTCGCCTTCGAGCGATACATCATCACCATCAGGATAACGCAGATACCAATGGCGATACCGGCAAAGAACCAACGTTGCCAACCACCGCTATCGGCTAAGAAGCTAAACGCCGCACCATAGTTACGCGCGTAGTGCAGATTAAGCGACGGGAACAGCGACACCGTATCCCCCAGAGCAAAGTTCTGGAGGATCAGGTATTTGCTGCCTAAATCGATAATCAGCACGACTACCACCAGCCACAGCCAGCGTAGTCCTGTTGAACAAAGAGGCTTACTCATCAGGCAAACTTACGTTGTTCGCCATCACCGGCGATGTTGCTGACACAGCGTCCGCAGATATCTGCATGTTCCGCCACCTGGCCGACATCGGTAGTGTAATGCCAGCAGCGCGGACATTTCTCACCTTCGGCTTTGCTCAGTACGATTTTCAGACCTTTAAGCAGTTCGCTCTGCTGAGCGTCAGCAGGAGCCGCTGCATAATCCGCAACCGTCGCACCGGAGGTCAGCAGAACAAAGCGCAACTCTTCGCCCAGCGCGGTCAGTTTCGCCGCCAGTTCTGGTTCAGCGTACAGAGTAACCGCCGCTTCCAGCGAACCACCGACTTTCTTATCCGCACGTGCCTGCTCGATGACCTTGTTCACTTCGCCGCGCACTTTCAGCAACTCGTCCCAGTAGGCATCGTTCATCGCTTCGGTTTCGCCTAAGCCAAACAGACCTTCGTACCATTCACCGGTAAAGACGTACTTCTCACGATCGCCCGGCAGGTAACCCCAGATTTCATCAGCGGTGAAGGACATGATCGGCGCCATCCAGCGTACCAGCGCTTCTGCAATATGGAACAGCGCAGTCTGGCAACTACGACGCGCCACGCTGTCCGCTTTCGCGGTGTACTGACGGTCTTTGATGATGTCGAGGTAGAACGAACCCATTTCTACGGAGCAGAAGCGCATCAGGCGCTGTACTACTTCGTGGAAGTCATAGGCTTCATAAGCTTTCAGGATCTCTTCCTGCGCCGCTTGTGCACAACCTACCGCCCAGCGATCCAGCACCACCATCTCTTCCGGTTTCACCATATCTTTTACCGGATCGAACCCGTTCAGGTTCGCCAGCAGGAAGCGTGCGGTGTTACGGATACGACGATAGCTGTCGGCAGCACGTTTCAGGATTTCGTCAGAAACGGCCATTTCGCCGGTATAGTCGGTAGAAGCGACCCACAGACGCAGAATATCCGCGCCCAGTTTGTTCATTACGTCCTGCGGGCTTACGGTGTTACCGATAGACTTGGACATTTTGCGACCCTGACCATCAACGGTGAAACCGTGGGTCAGTACCTGACGGTATGGCGCTTTGCCCTTCATTGCAGTGGAGATCATCAGAGAAGACATGAACCAGCCGCGGTGCTGGTCAGAACCTTCCAGATACATATCTGCCGCATGGCCTGCAAACTCAGGACGCACGTCCACAACGGATGAGTGGGTTGAACCGGAGTCGAACCACACGTCCAGCGTATCCGGGACTTTGACATACTGGTCAGCTTCATCGCCGAGGATATCTTTCGGGTCGAGATCCCACCACGCCTGGATGCCGTCAACTTCAACGCGTTTGGCCACTTCTTCCATCAATTCGATAGCACGCGGATGCAGCTCTTCGGTGTCTTTGTGAACAAACAGAGACATCGGCACACCCCACGTACGCTGACGGGAGATACACCAGTCAGGACGGTTGGCAACCATCGATTCAATACGTGCCTGGCCCCAATCCGGGATCCATTGCACGCCTTTGATCTCTTTTAGCGACTGTGCGCGCAGACCTTTCTGATCCATGCTGACGAACCACTGCGGAGTCGCACGGAAGATGATCGGCGATTTGTGGCGCCAGCAGCACGGGTAGCTGTGCTGCATCTTCTCAACGTGCAGCAGAGCGCCTTTATCGCTCAGCAGCGCAACGATTTTGTCGTTGGCTTTAAAGACGTTCACACCGTCCAGATCCGGATAGGTACCCGCCAGATATGCGCCGTCCGGGCCAACCGGGTTAGCGATTTCCAGACCGTATTTCTGGCTAATGACGTAGTCATCCGGACCGTGGCCGCCGGCGGTATGGACCGCACCGGTACCCGCATCCAGCGTAACGTGATCGCCAAGAATAGCCGGCACGTCAAAGCCCATAAACGGATGGGTAAAGCGCAGCAGTTCCAGCTCGGCGCCTTTTACGGTGCCCAGAATAGTGTATTCAGCCGCACCAATACGCTGCATGACGCTTTCAACCAGATCCTTCGCCAGAATCACAGCCTGCCCGTCAATCTGCACCAGCGCATAGTCAAAATCAGGCGCCAGAGAGATTGCGCGGTTCGCCGGTAACGTCCACGGGGTGGTAGTCCAGATAACCAGTGAGATCGGGCCATTGACGTCAGAAACGCTAAATTTCGCTTTTACCGCGTCCTGATCGGCGGCGTGGAACGCAACGTCGATGGACGGGGAGGTTTTGTCATAATACTCAACTTCCGCTTCCGCCAGCGCGGAACGGCAATCAACGCACCAGTGCACCGGCTTCGCACCTTTGTGCAGGTGACCGTTGCCGATGATTTTACCCAGCGCACGAATGATGTTGGCTTCAGTTTTGAAGTCCATGGTCAGGTACGGATGCGACCAGTCGCCCAGCACGCCAAGACGGATAAAGTCTTTACGCTGACCGTCAACCTGCGTCGCTGCGTATTCACGGCATTTGGCGCGGAACTCAGCGGCGGTGAACTTCTCGCCCGGCTTGCCGTATTCCTGCTCTACTTTCAGCTCGATAGGCAGGCCGTGGCAGTCCCAGCCCGGAACGTAAGGCGAGTCGAATCCCGTGAGTCCTTTGGACTTCACGATAATGTCTTTCAGAATCTTGTTAACCGAGTGACCAATATGAATGCTGCCATTCGCATAAGGAGGGCCATCATGCAGAATGAAGGTTTTTTTGCCTTTTTTGGCCGCACGAATGATGCCGTACAGGTCATCATCAGTCCAACGCGCCAGCATTCCCGGTTCACGCTTGGCGAGATCGCCGCGCATCGGGAACCCTGTTTCCGGCAAATTCAGGGTTGATTTATAGTCACTCATCAGATTCTCGGTTCCGTATTTAAAACTCGTATAGGCATTAAGCCGGTTTTGTTAGCCCAAAAAATTCACGGGCAGTCAACTCATCACGCGCAATCTGCGCTTTTAGTTCATCCAGCGAGGCAAATCGCTGTTCGCTGCGTATTTTTTTACGCAGTACTACATCTATATGGCGACCATACAGGTCCATTACAACGTCCAATAGATGCACTTCCAACTGTTGGCGTACGCCTGCTACCGTCGGGCGTGTGCCGATGTTGGCGACGCCGGGGAAAGGTTTGTCACCCAGCCCCATTACTTCAACCGCATAAACCCCTTTCACCGGAGAAACCTGGCGACGAAGCGGTAAGTTTGCCGTCGGAAAACCGATAGTGCGCCCTAACTCGTCACCGTGAACTACGCGTCCTGAGATAGTAAAAGGATGCCCAAGCAGGCTTTCGGCCAGTTGCAGGTTATCTTCCGCCAGCGCCTGACGTACCGCGGTGCTGCTGATGCGCACACCGCCTTCACAGAAGGTTTGGGTGCTGGTGATATCAAAACCATACTCAGCGCCCGCTTCCTGTAATAACAAGAAATCGCCCGCACGGCTAGCGCCAAAGCGGAAATCATCACCAACGGCAAGAAATTGTACACCAAGGCGCTTCACCAGCAGATCGCTGATGAAGGTCTGCGCCGTTAATGCCGCGAAGCGCCTGTCAAAACGCACGCACAGCACGTAATCAACGCCGCACTCCGCCAGATAACGCAGTTTTTCCCGCAGACGGGTGAGGCGCGCAGGTGACTTGTCCGTCGCAAACAGCTCCAGCGGCTGCGGCTCGAAAATCATCACCATCACCGGTAAATTGCGTTTGCGCCCTTCTTCCCGTAAGCCCTGCAGCAACGCACGATGGCCACGGTGCACGCCGTCGAAATTACCAATAGTCAGCACACACCCATGCGGGGCCTGACTGAGATTATGTATGCCTCGTATCAGCTTCATGTCTGGCTCAAAACAGTGAAAATCGTGAAAGTATACCCTGTACCGCGTTCAACGTTAACCGGCGATTGTTTCTACGAAACAGAAAGAGGATGGTTTTCATCGTTATGAAACAAATTGACGCCCTTCACGGGCACACCAATGCAATTTTTCTCGTGGAAAGGCTGTATTCACGCCCCGCAAGCTGGTAGAATCCTGCGCCATCACTACGCAACGAGTGCTGCAATTTAAACGGCGCTTATTTGCACAAATCCATTGACAAAAGAAGGCTAAAAGGGCATATTCCTCGGCCTTTGAATTGTCCATATAGAACACATTTGGGAGTTGGACCTTGGCTAATATCAAATCAGCTAAGAAGCGCGCCGTTCAGTCTGAAAAGGCCCGCAAGCACAACGCTAGCCGTCGCTCTATGATGCGTACTTTCATCAAGAAAGTATACGCAGCTATCGAAGCTGGCGACAAAGCTACTGCACTGAAAGCATTTAACGAAATGCAACCGATCGTGGACCGTCAGGCTGCTAAAGGTCTGATCCACAAAAACAAAGCTGCACGTCATAAAGCAAACCTGACTGCACAGATCAACAAACTGGCTTAATCGCCTGCTTGTTGTCGCTTTGTGAAAAAACCCGCGTAAGCGGGTTTTTTTATGCCCGTCGTTTGCAGCCGGATTCGACAGCAACCGTCATTCACTAGGCATTGAGCTGATAGTCTCTGTCTGGCCGAAGGTGGATAACCGCCCCAAGAGATATCGAGAGATGCGTGAAAACGGCTGGCCACGGAACAGAATTCCGGTATTTATCCGCGAAGGTGGTCAGTACCGGAATTTATTAAAGCAGTAGAATCCTTCCGGCTGTAGGCAACCACCGCAGCCGGAAGCATTACGACGATCAGGCTGATTGCAGCTTAAATAATGCCGAGTAGTCCGCATTGCAAATACGCTGCACCGCTGGATGCTGGATCATTCTTTCCGCAAATATGGCGTGATACTCCTCCATCACATTCTCTACGCGTCCAATTTCAACAATTGAATCATCGGCATAGAAATTGTGGGAGTAAAGCGTAGGCGCAACAAAAATAGCGTTATGCGTTGCGCCGAACGCTTTCATCAGCGCGGCATCATCAAACTCGCCAAGGATTTCAACGTTCAGCCCTTGTGAGTTAATCCAGTTCAACAGCTTACGCCCGAGCATCGAACGGCGCCCAGGGATCAGCAATCGACGCTCTTCGAGGCAGGCCGGAAATGGTTTCTCAGGCAATGGCTGGGTGCACCAAAAGCTCACGCTGCATTCGCCAATCCGCACTGAGAACAACCCTTCCTGCTGCGTAGAATCGATCGGGCAGTCGGAGATAATCATATCCAGTTTATGCTGGCTGAGCTGATCAAGCAGCATCTCGTGCGTTGATTCAAAACAACGCAGATGGATTTGTTCATCTTCAACGACTGCAGCATTCAGCACGCTGCTGACCAGCTGTTTGGACAACGCATCCGCCACGCCGACATCGAACAGTAAATTCGACTCTTTGCGGTAGTTCACGATATCCAGCATTTCCTGGCTTAGCGTGAACATCTTATCCGCATAACGAAAAACCAATTCGCCTAATTCGCTGGGCTCCAGTCCACGCCCCTTCCGCTTGAACAACTTTCCCTGTAAGCGTTCCTCAAGCGCTTTAATCTGCCCGGTAATGGTCTGCGGTGTCAGATAAAGCGCCTCTGCTGCACCAACCACCGATCCTTCTTTATATACATGCCAAAAGTAGTACAGGTGGTTGTAGTTTATATGAGACATACACTCTCCCTGAAAATTGTCACGAAAGGGTTATCCCGTCAGGCTGCTGCGTTCAACCGGGTGCGTAACCAGCAGTAACCTATTACCGCCGACAGCAAAGAACCGATCAGGATCCCTAGTTTCGCCCAGTTAATCAGCTCAGGATCGACGGTCCCAAACGCCAGGCTGGCGATGAAAATCGACATCGTAAAGCCAATGCCGCACAGAATACCGACCGCCATAATTTGCTGGAAATTCGTTCCCTCCGGCAATTGCGCCATCCTGAAGCGTAACGCCAGCCAGCAAAAGAGGCTGATACCCAGTGGTTTCCCGATTAACAGGCCAGCAATGATCCCCAGCGGTAACACCGAAGTCAGTCCATCAATGGTGACGCCCTGCAGTGAGACGCCCGCGTTAGCGAAGGCAAACAACGGTAGGATCAGGTATGCCACCCACGGGTGCAGAACATGCTCCAGACGCTTCGCCGGCGAACGCCCGTGTTTTTCCTTCAACGGGATGAAGAAACCGACGATCACGCCCGCCAGAGTTGCATGCACGCCAGACTTCAGTACGGCCGTCCACAGCACTACGCCAACCAGAATATAAATACCGGTACGTCTTACACCGCACAGATTCAATGCTGCCAGGACAAGGATCGCGCACGCGGCAACGCCCAGCGACAGCAGCGAGAGATCGCTGGTGTAGAACAACGCGATGATCACAATAGCGCCGAGGTCATCAATTATCGCCAGCGCCATCAGGAAGATTTTCAACGCCAGTGGGACACGGCTGCCCAACAGCGCCAGCACGCCTAATGCAAAAGCGATATCCGTTGCCGCCGGGATCGCCCAACCCTCACGGGTGATAGGGTCAGCATAGTTGAATGCCAGATACAGCAGCGCCGGGACAATCATGCCCCCGATAGCGGCAATGATCGGAAACGCAGCCTGGCGCAGACTGGCCAGCGAACCTTGCATTAACTCACGCTTCACTTCCAAACCGATCAACAGGAAGAACACCGCCATCAACGCGTCATTGATCCACAGCAGCATATTTTTGTTGATCTCAAGCGCGCCAACCCGCAGTTGAACGGGCGTTTCCAGAAAGGCGTGGTACCATCCACTGGTAACCCCGATATTTGCCATCAGCATAGCAACCACGGCAGCGATGATCAGAATGATGCCCCCCGAGGCGTCACTACTAAAAAAACGATGCAGATGTTTCACTTTTATTCTCTCTATTGGGTGAATACTTCGTAAATACTATCTTACACCTTCAGAAAGCTCGTTAAAATTAGATTATTCATGATGAATAGATCGGTTTTTACGAATAAAAAAGCCCGAACAGATGTCGGGCATAGAGCGCAAAACACTGAGACCTAATCAGGCATACAGTCCCATTTTATAAACGCGGAAACTGGTGATGTCATAGCGATAGCCTACGCCATTCACTTCCTCGTTTTTATAGTAACCAGAGGTCATTGTCGCCTCAAAAAGCACCGACTTGGTTACCGGTTCAATTTCTTGCAGAAGCAAATTCCCCAATGCTTCATTTCCTTCCTGCGGGTCAATAATGTCGCTATCCCCCGGCTGGCAAGAGATAGCTCGGCCATTTTCGTCAAATGTGCAATCGCCGAAATGCACAACGATGTTGCCATTCTGCAACACCTCTTTGGCGCTTACACAACTACTATAACCGCGAGCTCCCAACTCCTTACCGTATTCAAAAGGGCGCATTACCGTCATTGCGTTCAAATCAACGATAAAGTGTACAACCCGGCTGTAATTATCTGGTGGAAGCAGGCTTTTACTATCAACACGAGAGCGATAGTTACCATTGTCGAATACCATAAATTCGACCATTCCTGGTTCGTCATTAGCCACTTCAGTCACATTGTGTTGTCCCCACGACCAAAAATCACGGTTTGCTGCATCCACATCATCCTGATTGCTGAAGTCATAAAGAGGGACACCATCACTGTCGACCGGAGTCAGAAGGTAAGGCTTATACTCCTCGCTCCAATCTTCATGCGTGGACATAATAAACTGCAGCGATTCAGTCTCGAGGCTGATGCCAAAAACAGCGCTCTGATGACGCCCTGAAGCGATCAGCAAACTATTCGTTTCATTAACATAGCTTTGGTTGATATGCAGCCAGTCCTGAGCGGTCGGATCTTCACCAGGTGCCGTCCCCGTTGGTCTCGCTGTACGTGAGGTATCAAGAATAGCGGCCATGTCGTAATAGGCAATTTCCAGCCCGGTAGATAAATCCACAACTGAGACGCCATCTTCATTAGTCTTCAGTGAATCTGGTCTGCCCGAGGTATATTCGGAAGGCGCGACGATGGTATTACTGTCCCATTGCCAAATTGAGTGGTGGAATTGGTTATCCAGAATATAAAAAGTATACAGCCGTCCCATCATGTCGAACTCATACATCTCAAGGTAGGTGTTTTTAGCTTCTGATGTAGCCAAGAAATGACCGTTATCAATGCGCACCAAATTGAATGACGGGAAGTCCTGTGTCACGTACCAACGCACCACACCATCCTGATCCAGAGCATAGTTATAGCGGTCGAAATGCGTAATGAAATAGCAGCCCGGCGCAATCAGGTCGGCGTCAGTCACTGGTTGAGTCACATTGATAACAGGAAACCCTAACTGCACATCTGCAGAATCCGTTGCAGGTAAAGGTTGGGTTGCTATCGTATAAGTGGCGATAACGACTTCATCAACCAAAATAGCCAGTTGGTTATCGACATCTGCCACTAGGCCAAGTACAGGCAGCAGATTCGCCCCCACATTCAACGTAAAATCTTGCACGACTTGTATCGCGCTTTGCGCCAGATCCTGAATTTTCAGCGTTACAGTACGTTCTTCAGCACTCCAAACACCGGCATATGCACTTAAAGGCGCTGTACCATAAGGGTTTAGAACAATGACCGCATTTTCCAACGTATTCTCATCAGTGATCCGAGCCAGACAATCTTGATAAACAGCTGTATGACTGAGAACCATCTCATTATTGCTGTCAATCTCCTGATTAACAGCGGGACGAGGTGTAGGCAACTTAATATCGGGGGAAATAATCTTTTTCATTATGCGTGTCCAATGTATTCATTTCATCGTTCCACAGCGGAACAACAAAATAAATACACTGGGGATGTATCAATCAGGCAATCAAAAAGTATCAATTAATATCAATAAAAACATTCCGTTATCGCATTATATTTTTATTATATTCAAATTTTAAATAATTCAGTACGACCGTAACATTGGCAGGAGACAGGCGGCTAAGCTGAAAGAAAAACGGATGCGTATGCAAAAACTGAATAAATTTAGTGCTGCCCGTTAAGGTAGCGTAGCGTAGCATACTCGTTTTTTTATTTCCTGTGAGGTTACATACGGCTTTAGAGTAACCGCGTGTTGAGAAGGCTCGCCAGACATTATTACGTATTCCGCCACTAAGGAACACTCGATAAGGAAAGTCTTTATCCGGAGGTGAACCCCCCATTTCTCTTACAAATGATATATGACAACGACCTTGCCGCACAGATTGCAGATTAGCCATCATACATCCTCCTAATATAAAACACTCATGATCGATGTCGTGCTGAACATTGAGGGAGTGCTCATCCGTAAGCTCTTTGACCAGCTCAAAATGCCGGTACGCGGGAAGAACCGGTTTTACCAACATCCCGGGATCGTTTTTGTAAAGCGTGGCGGGACCATAGTCGATATCAAATAGGGTATTTCGCCGCATCGTCATGAGTTCTTTGCGTTGGACAAGATGCGCTAACGTCCCAGGCGGCAGACGTTCCTCGTATTCAGAAATGTACTGATATTCGTTTTCGACAGGCTGCGTGGAATAATTAGTTGTCACAGCGATAACCCTGCCACTGCTCTCTTCCGCCGTAACCAGAGCATACAAACTGTTGTCGCCGCCATTAAATTTAACCCGAAAAGCGCACGTACTCATCGCCAGATCAAACGCAGGAAAAACGAACTCTCGTTCAGCCTCATTTACCTTGCGGGATAATTTTTGTAGCGCACGGTTTAGACCCGTGCTGTCTAATGAAAGTGTCGCTCTAATATCAGACAACGAAGCGCCTTCCTGGATAAGTCTGGCAAGGTTTTCCTGACGGATATCTGCCTTATGTTCTCTTGGGGAAACGAACGTTTTGTGGCACTCAAGGCAGTATAGTCGCGCCTCTCTTTGAGCGGAAAATCCATATTTTTTCAGTGATGAACTACCGCAGCCAGGACAAGCTTTAATCAATCCCTTCCAGGCCTGGTTTGCCGACTGACGGAAGAGATTGAGCGAGTACTCAGAAATGATGGGGAACAAAAATCCACATTCTCTACACAGAATCTCCTTCCCTTGGGTTAAATAATCCGGACTATTTAATATACCCATATTTTTACAAGTAGGTGTTTTACAGGCATCAACATTGATTCGAGAAAACATATTCACTCCCTGCGAATATTACTATCACACAAATATTGTTTTTATCTCTGCTGGCGAAATATTATTTTCATAGAGCGTTTTCATCGCCCCCATCGCTAGTGCAGTATGGGAAAAAAACAACTGATAACCAGCACATAAAAAGTTCTGATTCGATACTCCTGAGACTGAGGGGAGAAATCGGTGTTTAGGACATCCCCCATTGCAAGCAAACCGCCACTGACAGGAGTAACATTCTTGCGCCATGGTACGGCTTTTATCATTGCCGAATTGCCAATTTTGCTCACTATTGTTCATCGCACGCACCATTGTATGCTGAATATTCCCTAGTTTGTACTGCGGATAGACAAAGTGATCGCAGTTATAAACATCACCATTCATTTCCATTGCGAATGCACTGCCGCACGTTGGAGAAAACACGCACACATGCGGAGGTAATCCGCACCAGGCAGCCAGCGTCTGCTCAAATATCTGTATGCCAATATTACCAATATCCTCACGGATCCAGATATCAAAAATAGCATTGAGAAAATGGCCGAATTCAAGTGAGTCAACGGACCACGGCATCATTTTCGTTTGTTTATCACAGGGTGCAGCCAACTCGGCATCGCTGTTGTCACTACGCCTCTCCACTAATGGAATAAACTGCATATACTGGCTACCAATGCTTTTCAGATATTGGTAAACCTGCAGTGGATGAGACATATTAGTGTGGTTAACCACCGTCAGCGTATTAAACTCAACGCCGTGACGTACCAGGCGTTTAATGGCCTGCTCCACTTTCTCATGTGTCGGTTTACCCGAACGAGTAACACGCCATTCATCATGTAGCGCGGCGTCACCGTCAACAGAAATCCCCACCAGAAAATCATTCTTCTTGAAAAACTCAGCCCATTCTTCGTCGATCAAAACGCCATTAGTCTGAAAGGTATTTACTATGGTTCTCCCCTCAGCGTAACGCTGCTGAAGTTCAATCGCCCGCTGGTAAAACGCGCGCCCCATCAGAGTCGGTTCTCCACCTTGCCATGCAAAAATGACGTCATCCACATCCTGTGCGGCAATGTGTTGCTTGATGAATAATTCAAGCATTTCATCTGACATTTTGAAATTTGCTTTTCTGTCTGGATAGAGCTTCTCTTTTTCCAGGTAAAAACAGTATTTGCAGTCCAGATTGCATACTGATCCTGTCGGCTTAACCATTACCTGACAACTTTTCCTTTGCATCACGGAGGTCCATAAATAAAAGAACCCGGCTCAGCATAAAAATACTGAGCCAGGCGGGCATAGCCCTAAGTGGCATACTCTATTTTTTTGTTGTTATCCGATTAACCCCAGGTTACTGGCGTCGGTTTTTCACCTCGGGCTTTCATTAAGGAATCGTTATCAATATCCTTTTTGTACTTCAGGAACTTACCGTACAGTTGTTTTTCGATATCAGGCTGCTTGCCAATCTGATTAAGGGTTTCAAAACGATCTTTTTTCAGGTTGTAGAGGTATTTAGGTTTATTTTCGCGATTGATGATCATTTTCCAGTCACCATCGCGAATAGCCCACTCATCCGTTGGATCATCCTGGAATGGCATATCAATACCAAAAATGAGTGGCTTCTGACGCGCTAATGTTTTCTGTTCCAGTAATGGCACCAGAGACTGCCCATCGTAGGTACGATCTGTTGGCAGTTTAAAATCCATCATATTTGCCAGCGTCGGCATCCAGTCGAGACCATAAACCGGCGTATCCGTTACCATCCCCTGCGGAATATGTTTACCATACTTGATGATTGCCGGAACACGGATGCCGCCTTCCCACAAATTGTCTTTACGACCGCGAAGCCCATCCGTTTCGCCCGCCAGGTTCAGTTCATACACTTTACGAGCCTCGCGTGTGACCGGTCCGTTATCGCTGGTAAAAATGACAATGGTGTTATCTTCTTCACCCATTGCCTTAATCTTATCCATTACTTTACCGACCTGCGCATCCATATAGCTGATATTGGCGTAATATTCTCCCGTGCCGCGCCACGGTTTATCAGCCCAATCTCCGTAGAACAGATCCGGATGCTGTTTCTGGTAGTCGCTCATGTTTTGTGAATACATATCGAGATACTTTTTCGGCGATGCCAGTGGGCTATGAACTTCTGTGAAGGCGACGTATAAGAAAAACGGCTTATCATCTTTCTTATTGTCCAACCACTTCACGACTTCAGAGCTTACTAATTCTCCACTGAAGGTCTCCGCTCTGCCAATCGGCTTGCCATTACGCACAAAACCGGTTGGATGTACCATGCCATGACGCGGGCGCTCTGTTGCGGTATCTAAAGTTGAGTCCGTTACGAACCCGGCAGCATTCACCAGAGTGTAATCGAATCCCATATCGTTCGCTTGCGGCTGATCGGTGCGATCTCCTCCGGCATTCAGGTGTAATTTGCCCATTATCGCCGTGTCGTAGCCCTGCTCTTTCAGCAGATTAGCAATCGTCAATTCATTGCGCCCTAATGCGACGTCTTTCCCTTCAGGGATCCATGAGCGTATCCCGGTACGAAACGGCATACGCCCCGTTAATAAACCAGCACGAGAAGGAGAACACAGCGGCGCAGGTGCATAGTAGTCGGTAAATTTCACCCCTTCCTGCGCCAGCTTGTCGATATTAGGGGTTTTGACGATTTGATGGCCATAAGTCGCGAGATCGCCATAGCCTAAATCGTCAGCAAGAATAATGACTAAGTTAGGACGTTTATCCGTAGCAGCCTGCGCGGTTGACGATACGCTTCCGGCACATAAGGCCAGTCCGATCATACTGGCAACAACAGTTCTTTTCATTTCAACTCCTTTGAATTATCACATCACCAATTACGCAATAAACTTGCCAAAAGGCTTAATATTTTCGGTTGATTTCTGGCACTCACTATTACATCAGCATGCAATAAAGAGTGATTGAAAAAAAATAAAGAAACAAATACATTCGCAGACGCTATATTAATAATTAAAGTATCATTTTTATTTATATAAACTTACCAGAAAATTCTATTAAAAAACTGCACAATAACAAGTGACGAAGATCCCAAACACCTCCCTCACCCTCTCTATATCTCGTTAATGTCAGCATATGTTGTTTTCTCGGCACTAAGTTGCTAATAGCGAATAAGTCATACAAAAAGAATATCAAAAGCATCGATAAAAAATATTCGCGTTACTCCGGTAACACGCCTTATATTCAAAAAAACATAAAGTTAGCATAAAAAAAACAACACCTCCCGACACTTTCTCAAATTAATATTCGAACACTGGTATTTTTGCGACACCTATCACTCACAAACAAAACATCAACCAATAGACTTCCTTTTTTTCAAAAGCATTACACTTTATTATTTTCTTTACCTCACGGAGCTGAGCATGAACAAAAAATACATTAATAGTCTACTTGGTGCATGCCTTATCTTAGCCTGTTTTAATGGTCATTCAGCTGAACTAAAACGCGTATATGGGAAAATTAGTCTCGGGTATGGTGACTGGAATAAAGGTTTCGTAAACGTCGATCGTGGTGAAGTGTGGAAAGCGGTGGCTGATTTTGGCGCCGTTTTCGACAGAGGTGAATTTGCTTCATTTTACGAAATGAACGTTCTCAACCATCCAGTCGAAGGACGGAACCACGTTACTCAGTTTCTCGGACATTATCGTCCGATAGAAGGTTCTGATTTTACGTTGATGACCAAACTCTATATGTCGATGGTGAACACGTTTGGTGATGAATTGAATATGATGTATGGGGTCGGCTACCTTGGTCTGGTAGACAAATCATGGTTCATTAAACCCTATGTGGCTATACACAATTTATCCAACGACTATACGGTAATCCCCCCGAAAAGCCGGTGTGTTCATAAGTAGAATTTTCTCGTAATCTGAACCGGGAGATTTCTATGAAAAAATCACGTTTTACCGACAGCCAGATCATGGCCATCCTCAAGCAAGCAGAAGCAGGAACGCCGGTGGCTGAATTGTGCCGCGAGCATGGCATGAGTAGCGCCAGTTTCTATAAGTGGCGCTCACGCTTTGGCGGGATGGATGCCTCCATGATGGCCCGTCTGAAAGAGCTGGAAGATGAAAACCGCCGCCTTAAAAAGATGTATGCCGAAGAACGACTAAAAGCCGAGATCATTCAGGAGGCTATGGCAAAAAAGTGGTGAAGCCATCGCATCGAAAGCAGATGGCACAGGACGCAGTCAGGAGTCGAAGCGTCAGCATACATTTTGCCTGCCAGTTGTTTGCTGTCAGCGAAAGTTGCTATCGCTATCAGCCTCAGTTGAATGAAGAAAATGTCATTATTGCCGACTGGTTGCTCCGCATCACTGGCAATCAGCGCAACTGGGGATTTGGCCTGTGCTTTTTGTATCTGCGTAACGTAAAAGGCTTTAAGTTCAACCACAAAAGGGTGTACCGAATTTACTGCGAGTTATCGCTGAACATGCGAATAAAGCCGAAAAAACGACTGAAACGGGATAAGCCCGAACCGCTGACGGTACCTAAAAACAGTAATGAATGCTGGTCGATGGACTTCATGCACGATCAATTATCAGATGGTCGCTCAGTCCGTCTGCTGAATATTATCGATGATTTTAACCGTGAGGCACTGGCAATAGAGGTCGATTTTTCTCTGCCGGCAAACCGAGTTGTGCGAACGCTGGAACAGCTCATTGAATGGAAAGGTAAACCCATAGCAATACGATGTGATAATGGACCAGAATATACCAGTAACACGTTGATATCATGGGCTAATGACAGGGGCATCCAGATTAACTTTATTCAGCCCGGCAATCCGCAGCAAAATGCCTATATTGAGCGTTACAACCGTACGGTACGCTATGATTGGCTGGGGCAACACCTGTTTACATCACTGGATGAATTGCAGAACTATGCCACGCAGTGGCAATGGTTTTATAATCATGAACGACCAAATATGGCGTTGAATGGTTTCACGCCGATGCAACATATTCAACGCATGGCCTGATTCTACTTATCACCTCCGTCAAAAATGGGGGTATTACCATACGTCAAAAAAATACGGTCAGGCTACTGGCCTTAACGGATATGTACTTGGTTGGGTTGCGGCATATAATTTTGAAATGTTTAACGAAAAATTTGCTGTTTCCAACTGGAATGAAATTGAAATGGATCGTAATGATGCCTATGCAGAGCAACAAGGTGGACATACTGGTCTGAATGGCGCAGTGACTTTCACATGGAAATTTATACCTAGCTGGACTGCATCGGTATCCTATCGTTACTTTAATAATAAATTAGGTTATAAAGATTATGGTGACCGTATGAATTATATGATTGGCTTCGAGTTCTGATTACTATCAAAATAAATAAAAAAGAAATAACCCAGTTTGAAACTCTGCATCCGATATATCAGATGCGGTGAGGTGTAATTGTCAATATATCGAATAAATGGAATATGAATATGAATGTGAAGAATAAATTCTCGCTGTCCCTCTTGTCTTTATGTATTGGTTTATCATCTGCTATAACCTTTACTGCAGATGCCAGAGACATTACCATTTACTACACAAATGATTTGCATGCTCACGTTACACCAGGGATTATTCCTTCTGTGTCGAAGACACGTGAGGTAGGAGGATTTGCTCCTATCTCTAAAATAGTTAAGGATGCCAAAGAAAAAGATAAAGATGTTTTTTTCTTTGATGCAGGTGACTATTTTACTGGCCCTTATATCAGCACCTTAACCAAAGGTGAAGCCATTATCGATATTTTGAATACCATGCCCTATGATACCGTTTCGGTAGGAAATCATGAGTTTGACCATGGACATGAAAATCTAGTCACACAACTGAGTAAACTTAAATTTCCGGTACTGCTCAACAACGTGTTTTACAGCAATAGTGATAAACCATTAATTAAAACACCTTATACCATCGTCGAAAAAAATGGTTTGAAAATTGGTGTTATTGGGATGCACGGCGTTTCGGCATTTTATGAAGCAATTGCCGCAGGCGTCCGTGAAGGTGTTGACTGCCAGGATCCCGTACCGTATGTGAAGAAACAACTGGAAGAATTGAAAGGGAAAGTTGACCTGACAGTACTGCTCGCGCATGAAGGTGTACCGGGTCGTCAATCCAGCGGTGGTGATGAAGACGTTGCCCGTGCGCTGAAAGCTGACGTTGAAATGGCTAAAACGCTTGAAGGCTACGGGTTGAACGTACTGATCACCGGCCATGCCCATAAAGGTACTCCAGAACCCATTAAAGTCGGCGATACGTTGGTGGTTTCAACTAATGCCTACACGATTGAGTTAGGCAAGTTAGTCCTCGACTGGAACCCTGAAACCAAAAAAGTGGATAGCTACAATGGTAAGCTAATCACGATGTACGCAGATACCTATAAGCCTGATCCGCAAACACAGGCAAAAATCGATGAGTGGAACAATAAAGTTAAGAAAATTACCGACAGAGTCGTCGCCTACTCACCTGAAATTTTGACCCGTTCTTATGGTGAATCTGCTACTACAGGTAATTTAATTACTGATGCTTTGATGTATAAGGTACCTTACGCCGATGCCTCATTCTATAATGCTGGCGGTATTCGTTCCGAATTACCCAAAGGCAACATTACATATGGTGATGTATTGAGCATGTATCCATTCACCAATGATGTAATGAGTGTGGAGATCAGCGGTAAAGATCTCAGGTCAATTATGTCTCATGCCGCAGATTTGAAAAATGGGACGCTACACGCGTCAAAAACAGTACAGTTTAAATACGACAGCACAAAACCGTTGGGGCAGCGTATTGTTTCGTTTAATATTAAAGGAAAACCGGTAGAAGACAGTCAATTTTATACTATTGCTCTGGATTCTTTTATCGGGAAAGGCGGTGGTGGATTTAGTTTCACCAATAGTAAAAATGTTAAATACATTAAGGGATTACAAACCGCTCAGGCAATAATCGATTACATGGAGCATGTGAAGAACATTGTTCCTGATCACACAATGCGTGTTGACGATATTAGCAAATGATTTTTTAGTAAGATCATTTAATACATAATGCGGCCACAATCATGGCCGCATTCATTTTTACTTATCAAAATAATGGCAGTTTATAAACTCTGAAAGCAGAAATATCATAACGATAATCATCACCATTTACTTCAGCATTTTTATAATAACCTGACGTTACCGTCGCCTCAAAAAGAAGCTGTTTCGTCTGCTTATTGATCTCTTGTAATACCAACATCCCCAGCGCCTGACTTCCATCTTGCGGATCCACAATATCACTGTATCCCGGTTGGGCAGATAGAGGACGACCATTTTCATCCATGGTGCTTGCACCAAAATGGATGACCAGATTACCATTGCTCAATAAATGCTTGGCACTTACGAAGCTGCTGTAGCCCCTGCTACCAACCTCATCTTTCCCATATTCATACGAGCGTGTTACCGTCATCGTGTTTAGATCTATTCTAAACTGAACTACCCGGCTAAAGTTATCCTTTGGCAACAAGCTCCTTGCATCGTCTCGAGAACGATAATTTCCATTGTCAAAAACTAAAAACTCCAGAATACCGATCTCAGCATTTGGAATCTCTACGATATTATGCTGCCCCCATGTCCAGAAATTACTGTTCGCTAAATCAATTCCATCTTGAGTAGAAAAATCAAACAGCGGATTACCTGACTCATCGACAGGTGTCAGCAAGTATTCCTCAAAGTCGGAGGCCCAGTCTTCATGATCAGCCATAATAAAACGCAGTTGGCCCGAGTCGACATCAACACCGAAGATGGCACTTTGGTGACGCCCTGATGAAACCAGCACATTATTGGTTGTATTAATATAGCTCTGGTTGATATGCAGCCAGTCATCCATCGTAGCCGATTGACCCGGTGCACTTCCTGATGGACGTGGCGAACGAGAATAGTCCATCACTTTTAACATGTCATAATAAGCAACCTCAAGCCCTGAAGTGAGATCGATAATGGAAACACCATCTTTACCTGTTGAGTAATCATCTGGACGTCCATTAGTATATTCCGAGGGGGCAATAGCCAGATTGTTCTCTAATGGCAGAATAGAGTGATGAAACTCATTATCAAGGAGATAGACTGCATATACTCTGCCCATTACGTCAAATTCGTACATATCCAGGCAGTGATTAATTCCTTGTGACGTAGCCAGGAAATGCCCGCTGTCTGTTCGGACAAAATTATAGGAAGGAATTGCCTGAGAGACATACCAACGAACGATGCCATTTTGATCAAAGGCAAGATTATAGCGATCAAAATATGTTGAAAAATAAAGGCCATCTGCAACTAATGAGGAATCGTCAACTGACTTTGTCACAGTGATGACAGGGAAGCCAAGACTGATATCAGCAGAATCCGATGGCGGCAATGCTGATGGGGTAACCGTGTATTGCCCAACAATCTGCGCACCTGAGATTAAGGTAACGACGTTATCCTCCCCGGCAACCAGACCCGAAACTGGAATCAGGTTTGCACCGGTCTGCATGCTGTAGGTCCAGGATACAGCTACCGTTATCCCCTTGCTATCCTGCACATTAATTTTGATATCTTCATTCAATTTCCCCCAAATACCCAGATATAGGCTTAAAGGTGCCGTACTATAAGGATCTAACGTAACTATGGCATTATCATAATCATTAGTTTCCATCACTGCAGAGAGGAGTGTTTGATAGATTGCATTATGCGAAAGCACCGTTGCGTTATCAACATCAATTTTCTGGTTAACTGGCATACGAGGTTCTGGTTGACTAATTTGTAATTTATTAATTTGCATATCTCTATCCTTTCACAAAAAGTTTTCATTTCCAATCGGCTATATAATCCCGATAGCTGGTAAGATAAACAGAACCGTAGTATTCGTACAAATAACTAGTAATAAAATAATCTAAAAAAAATCTTTATGAAGAAACAAAAAATTTATGTGACTATAAAACCATCTATTAATATGCTATGCCATATATCCCCAAATAAAAGTCTATAAATTGCCATTCAGCCTATGTCAAAAAACTCAATAATGCCTCCCTACCCCCCTAATGGCCAATTAAATAAATAACTCCTATTTAATTTAAAATTAATACAAACTAAAAATATCATAACTTATGTGACACGTATCGTTTTTACATGCAACAGGTATGCATATGTATTGAATAACAGAAAATTTGTATTTAATATTTCTGAACACATTAAACTAACCATGGTATATAAATGACCATTTACATTATTAAAAATAGTTGTATGTATGATAACGCCAGCCATGAATTAAAAAGTAAAGATGGGAAGCGAACAATAAAACTTACTCATATGCGTTCTAAATGTTTAAATTTCATCCTAACTCATGCGCAAGAACTGGTGATAAGGAAAAATCATATTGCGGAAGCATTATGGGAGGACAGGAGTACATTTATAAGTGATGCTAATCTGACTCAACTACTCTATCTGGTCAGAAAAGACCTGAGAATTTTTGGCATTGACAATTTGTTCATTACAATTCCACGCCAAGGAGTACAGATTAATGAAAACATAGAAATAAAATGCTTAAATAGCAAACATCATTTCCTGCAGAAACCGTTTCTGTATTATTATGCAATGATTTTATTTATTACAATAATTCTATATATCACACTAAGATTTTACTTGCTTTAAGTATGGTAATGCCCATGGACGGGCAATACAGCTCACTTAGCAAAAACCTGTGCCAGTTTATCTTTCAACATTTTCAGTACGGGCCCAGCAAAAACCCCTCCCAGCCCTGACAATATGAGTATCATATTTATACCAGCACCTTTATCAAGAGCAATGCCAGAGAGTAAAAAACCTGTAAAACATGAAATAATGACTTGTTTTAAACATCCTGCTATATTTTTTTTCTTTCGTCCCCGGGCTTCTCTCATGAGATAGCTAACGACTCCCCCCCAAGCACTCACGATAATAATCGCAAGAATAGTCTCTAGCTCTATAATATATTTTAAGGCAGGTTCTGAACTTATTATCATTGACATAAATTATCCCGATCATTTATAGATGAATATTTAGATTGCAGTATCACTATCCACTCTCTAAGCACAACATAATATTTGCTTTTTTTATATAAAGATGCATAAACAGGGATTGTTTTAAAAGATATTTCATCAGGCAGTGATAATATTTTAATATTATACCCTCTGGTATATTTAAAAAATGAAGCCAACTCAAGAGGTACAATGCAGATCATATTTGTTGTTTCTACTATATTGACTACCCCTAACATAGAATCGCTGCGATAACCTATTTTACGTTCTGTTCTATGATCAACGCTATTGGTATAAACCATTACTTCCGGAGAGAACATATCAGATTGATATACCGCATGTGAAAAAGTATAAAAATGGTGTAGTGAGATTTGCTCTAAGATTGATAGTGGATTGTCGTTGCCACAAATACAAACATATTGCCTAAAGACGTCAATAAGATGAACTTCAATATCAAAGTTTTTTGGTGGTGAAAGATTAATTAAAATATCACCCACTCCAGAAAGTAACATTTCAGCCAAAGTATCTTCGCTATTTTTATTTACTGCATAATGATTTATTTCATACTTTTCAATTAACTCATCATTCCTAATAAAATGATGGAGATAATAATTCTCTACAATATCACTCCCTAATAAAGTTATTGCTGGAGGATCGTAGTTATTCTTTGAAAGTGAATATGTAGCGTTGATTACATTCACAACATGGCTATAGGCCTTATGGAGTTCCAATCCTTTTTTCGTAGGCGTCAACCCTTTTCGGGTTCGTTCAAAGAGCTTAAATGAATAAATATTCTGTAATCGACTTAACGCCTGAGAAACAGCAGCTGGTGTTATGGATAATCTCTCGGAAGCTCGAGAAGCGTTGCCGGATTCCACAACGGCATTAAATATCTTAATTAAATTGAAGTCAAAATCATTTTCGCGCACAAGCATTTCACTCACCTTTTCTTCTATTAACTGAGCAAAAAATAGAAGAAAATCTTTATTTTAAAAAATCATTTCTCATCATTTTTCCTGAAGATTTATTCTTTATATCTAACTCATTATTTTTGTATTCGATACAAAAATAAAAAGCCCAGGATTCTTCAATCCAAGGCCTTTTAATTAATAAGACAGCTGTAAATTAGCGCGTCAAATCGTCAAAAAATTTCTTCACACCGTCGAAGAAGCTTTTAGAGCGCGGACTGTTTTGCTCGCCGGTCGGGCCGCCAAAGCTGTCCTGCAGATCTTTCAGCAACTGCTTCTGCTTGTCGTTGAGGCCTACCGGGGTTTCAACCACCACACGGCACAGCAGATCGCCCTGTGCGCCGCCGCGTACTGACTTAACGCCTTTACCACGCATGCGGAACAGTTTGCCGGTCTGCGTTTCGCCCGGGATTTTTAACTTCACGCGACCATCCAGCGTCGGCACTTCAATCTCGCCGCCCAGCGCTGCCATCGCAAAGTTAATCGGCACTTCGCAGTACAGGTTATTGCCTTCACGTTCGAAAATTGGGTGCTGTTTTACCTGCACCTGAACGTACAAATCGCCTGCTGGCGCGCCATGTTCACCGGCTTCACCTTCACCCGCTAAACGAATACGGTCGCCAGTATCAACCCCTGCCGGGATCTTAACGGACAGCGTTTTGCTCTTCTCAACGCGACCATGACCATGGCATTTGTTGCACGGGTCTTTAATCAACGTACCGCGGCCCTGACAGTGTGGACAGGTCTGCTGTACGGCAAAAAAGCCCTGACGCATCTGCACCTGACCAGAACCGTGACAGGTTGGACAGGTCTGGGGTTGCGTGCCCGCCTTCGCACCGCTGCCGTGGCAAACATCACACTCTTCCAGCGTCGGAATACGGATCTCTTTGGTGACGCCACGCACGGCTTCTTCCAGAGTGAGATCCATGTTGTAACGTAAATCAGCACCACGTGAGGCGCGCTGACGACCGCGACCGCCGCCAAAGATATCGCCAAACACGTCACCAAAGATATCGCTGAAGTCGGCCCCGCCGCCAAAACCGCCGCCGCCGCCCATACCGCCTTGCTCAAACGCTGCATGGCCGTACTGATCATAAGCCGCACGTTTTTGCGCATCGGTGAGGATCTCGTACGCTTCTTTGATCTCTTTAAACTTGGCTTCGGCCTCTTTATCACCCTGGTTGCGGTCCGGGTGATATTTCATGGCCAGGCGCTTGTAGGCCTTTTTGATTTCACGCTCTTCCGCTGATTTGGAAACGCCTAAAATCTCGTAATAGTCTTGCTTAGCCATCTCTTTTTATCTGCCCCTAACATGCGTGCACGGGCGGAGAGGAAACCTCTTCGCCCGTGCCAGTAATTACCCGTTCAAAGGGCGATTATTTTTTGTCTTTCACTTCTTCAAACTCAGCGTCGACAACGTCGTCATCTTTCGCGTTGTTTGCAGAAGCATCAGCACCTGCTGCGCCAGCCTGCTGCTGTGCGTGCTGCTGCTGAGCGATTTCCATCAGTTTCTGGGAAACCTGTGCCAGCGCCTGCATTTTCGCTTCGATATCCGCTTTGTCTTCGCCTTTCAGAGAAGTTTCCAGCGCGGTCAGTGCAGACTCGATGGCAGTTTTGTCATCAGCCGGCAGTTTGTCGCCTGCTTCTTCAACCTGCTTGCGAGTGCTGTGCAGCAGATGGTCACCCTGGTTACGGGTCTGAACCAGCTCTTCAAACTTACGGTCAGATTCTGCGTTCGCTTCTGCTTCACGAACCATTTTCTGAATTTCTTCTTCGTTCAGACCAGAAGAAGCCTTGATGGTAATCTTCTGCTCTTTACCGCTATTTTTGTCTTTCGCGGAAACGTGCAGGATACCGTCGGCATCGATGTCAAAAGTAACTTCGATCTGCGGCATACCGCGCGGAGCCGGGCTGATGCCATCCAGGTTAAATTGACCCAGATCTTTGTTATCAGCGGCACGTTTACGTTCACCCTGCAGCACGTGGATGGTTACCGCAGACTGGTTGTCTTCAGCGGTAGAGAACACCTGGCTGTGCTTGGTCGGGATAGTGGTGTTTTTCGCGATCAGTGCAGTCATCACGCCACCCATGGTTTCGATACCCAGAGACAGCGGGGTAACGTCCAGCAGCAGCACGTCTTTCACATCACCGGTCAATACACCACCCTGAACGGCAGCACCGATTGCCACAGCTTCGTCCGGGTTAACGTCTTTACGCGGCTCTTTACCGAAGAACTCAGCAACTTTCTTCTGTACCATCGGCATACGAGTCTGACCACCGACCAGGATAACGTCCTGAACGTCGGAAACAGACAGACCAGCATCCTGCAGAGCAACTTTCAGCGGCTCGATAGAACGGTTAACCAGGTCTTCAACCAGGCTTTCCAGTTTCGCACGGGTCACCTTGATGTTCATGTGTTTCGGACCAGTCGCGTCTGCAGTGATATACGGCAGGTTCACGTCGGTCTGCTGAGCGGAAGACAGTTCGATCTTCGCTTTCTCAGCGGCTTCTTTCAGACGCTGCATCGCCAGCGGGTCGTTACGCAGGTCGATACCCTGATCTTTCTTAAATTCGTCAACCAGGTAGTTGATCATACGGCTATCGAAGTCTTCACCACCCAGGTGGGTATCACCGTTGGTTGCCAGAACTTCGAAGGTTTTTTCACCGTCAACTTCGTCGATTTCGATAATAGAGATATCGAAAGTACCACCACCCAGGTCATAAACCGCGATAGTACGGTTGCCGACTTCTTTATCCAGACCGTAAGCCAGTGCAGCTGCGGTTGGTTCGTTGATGATACGTTTTACTTCCAGACCTGCGATACGGCCGGCGTCTTTGGTTGCCTGACGCTGAGCATCGTTAAAATATGCAGGTACGGTGATAACTGCTTCAGTTACCGGTTCACCCAAGTAATCTTCAGCCGTTTTCTTCATTTTTTTCAGCACTTCAGCAGAAATCTGCGGCGGTGCCATTTTCTGACCTTTTACGTCAATCCATGCATCACCGTTGTCAGCACCGATGATTTTGTACGGCATGATGGCTTCATCACGCTGCACTTCTTCGTCCTGGAAGCGGCGGCCAATCAGGCGTTTAATCGCAAACAGGGTGTTTTGCGGGTTTGTCACTGCCTGACGTTTAGCCGGCTGACCAACCAGAGTTTCACCATCCTGGGTATAAGCAATGATAGAAGGCGTGGTGCGATCGCCCTCGGCGTTCTCCAGCACACGTGCAGTAGTGCCATCCATAATCGCTACACAAGAGTTGGTAGTACCCAGGTCGATACCAATAATTTTACCCATCTAAACGTCTCCACTAAAAATTCGGTCATCATGTGGTTGTGAATCTGTAATAAGGGCGAAACGTGCGGTTTCAACTACCCTGAATCGTTTTTTTTCAGACTCACCACTGCGGTTGTCTACAAGATGGGGTCGTAACCCACGTCATCAAGGGGGGCATGAAAAATTTTTTTAGCCTTGTGGCAATAAATTCGCAGAAAAAAGGCAAAAAGAGAGAAAAATGAATAGTCGCCAACCAGAATTAATTCATACAACCAATTAAACCAGGAAAGTCATTCACATGAAAATTGCAATAAAAAGAAAAGATTACGAGCATGAATCGTTTTTATGACGACGGTAATATGGTCTGAAGTCACACACTTTTGCAGCCGTCAAAGAGAAACTCCATGAAATCCGTGTTAACCCTTTCCGCCAGCCTGCTTATGGGCCTTCTGCTGAGCAGCACCGCCGTAACTGGCTAGCGTGATGCCCATCACAGGGAAAATAATTCATTTACCCTTCGTTAGATCATAGACAGTGCCCTCTCCCCTGATTATCATGCCGCGCCCCGAAGACAGCGATCGTTATTCGGGGAAACTATTTCACCATTCAATCAATGATGATTTTGAGGAATTATGGGCAACACTAAGTTGGCTAATCCGGCACCGCTGGGCCTGATGGGCTTTGGCATGACCACCATTCTGCTTAACCTGCACAACGCGGGTTTCTTCGCTCTGGACGTTATTATTCTGGCGATGGGCATTTTCTACGGCGGTATCGCGCAAATTTTTGCCGGACTGCTGGAATATAAAAAAGGCAACACCTTCGGTTTAACCGCCTTTACCTCCTACGGTTCGTTCTGGCTGACGCTGGTTGCGATCCTGCTGATGCCGAAAATGGGCCTGGCGGATGCAACCAATAGTCAGTTCCTGGGCGCTTACCTCGGTCTGTGGGGCGTGTTCACTCTGTTCATGTTCTTCGGTACGCTGAAAGCGGCGCGCATGCTGCAGTTCGTGTTCCTGAGCCTGACAGTGCTGTTCGCCCTGCTGGCCGTGGGCAACATTGCGGGTAACGAAGCGATCATTCACGTTGCTGGCTGGGTAGGCTTAGTGTGTGGCGCAAGCGCCATTTACCTGGCGATGGGTGAAGTGCTGAACGAACAGTTTGGCCGTACCATCCTGCCAATTGGTGAAGCGCACTAATCTGATGCTATCCCCCCTGACGGGGGGATATTCCTTACAAGCGCTGTAACTCTGCCTGTACGCTCGAATCGCGATGATAAAGATCCTGTCGCAGCCAAATCCCCAAACCTAGCCCTACCAGCGATAACGCCAGCACATACCAGGCCGGAGCCATTGGCGACACGCTCATTAACATCGTGACGGCGATTGGCGTCAGACCACCAAAAATGGCGTACGACACGTTGTAAGAAAAGGATATTCCGGTAAAGCGGACTTCCGCCGGAAACGCCCGCACCATCACATAAGGCACAGCACCCACCACGCCAACGCATAACCCCACCAGCCCGTATAACAGGAACAAATGCTGGGGATGGCTGCCGGTCAGGTGATAGAAAAACCAGCTTGAACAGGCCAGCATCAGGCTGCCGACAATAAAGGTTTTGCTGGCGCCGACCCGATCGACAATAAACCCAGCCAGCAGGCAACCGACGCACAGCATAATGGTAGCGACACTGTTGGCTTGTAACGTTAGCGCCGGCGCAAAGCCATACTGCTTCTGCAACCAGACTGGTGACATCAGGATCACCACCACAATCCCAGCCGATAGCAGCCAGGTCAGCAGCATTGAAATAACTACCGCTTTTTTATGTTTGCTCACCACTGACTTCACCGGTAGCTCTTGCGCCAACGCTTTACGCTGCTGCATTTCGAGAAATATGGGTGTCTCCTGCAGCCAGCGACGCAGGTACATCGCCACCAGCCCAAACACGCCCCCCAGCAGGAAAGGAATACGCCAGCCGTAATCATGCACCGCCTGCAGCGTCAGGCTGGTGTTCACCAGCGTCGCAACCACCGACCCCAGCAGAATTCCCACCGTCAGGCCGGCAGTCAGCGTTCCGCAGGCAATGCCGATGCGACGCTCCGGTACATGCTCCGCCACAAACACCCACGCGCCCGGAACTTCTCCGCCGATGGCAGCGCCTTGCAAAATACGCATCAGCAGTAACAGCAGCGGCGCGAGGATCCCCATTGAGGCGTAAGTAGGCAACAGACCAATCGCCAGCGTCGGTATCGCCATCAGCAAAATGCTCAGGGTGAACATTTTCTTGCGCCCGACCAGATCGCCAAAGTGCGCCATGATGATGCCCCCCAGCGGACGCGCCAGATAGCCGGCGGCAAAAATGCCGAAGGTTTGCACCTGACGTAGCCATTCAGGGATGTCTGCGGGGAAGAAGAGCTCGCCAACAACAGCGGCAAAGAAGACAAAGATAATGAAATCATAAAACTCAAGCGCACCACCAAGGGCAGCAAGCGTAAGGGTTTTATAATCCTGGCGATTCAGCGGTCGAGTGTGTTGTGACATAGCAAACCATGAGTCAGTGAAGTAATTGAATCTGTTCGTCGATATATGTAAAGCAAAAATTACTATATCGTAAACAATTCAATACTCCACTGTCATTGGCACTTATGTCACGATCGGGCTACTTTCAGGCATTTGTATCGCGTATTGCGCTTTTAGGACGAAAAGATGCTACAACAGTCGGTGTGGTTTCCACATACGGCCCATCTAATAGCTGTATACAATACGGTACACTTGCAAAAATACCCGGCACGATAACCTTATCGTCGGCATCTTTCACGCCTTCCAGCGTCTCTTTGATCGATTTTGGCTGTCCAGGCAGATTCAGGATCAACGCCTGCTTGCGAATCACGCCAACCTGACGGGAAAGAATCGCCGTTGGCACAAAGTGCAGGCTTATCTGGCGCATCTGCTCACCAAAGCCCGGCATCTGACGGTCGGCTACGGCAAGCGTCGCATCAGGCGTTACGTCACGACGGGCCGGACCCGTTCCGCCGGTAGTCAGCACCAGATGACAACTCATTTCGTCTACCAACTCGCATAAGGTCTGTTCGATGATCGCCTGTTCATCCGGGATCAACCGCGTTTGCAGCTCAAAAGGGGTGGTAAGGGCAGACGCCAGCCACTCTTCAAGGGCCGGGATACCTTTATCCTGGTAAACGCCGCTGGAAGCACGGTCAGAAATGGAAACCAGGCCAATGCGTAAAGTATTCATGATTATTCCGTTTAAACAGTCTCGTTAAACAGAATGATACACTGCGAAGGGAAGGACAGACAGGTTTCAGAAGAGGTAGCGTGACCCATATCAGGGCCACGCACTAATGATTACAGCAGATCGCCGATCATTTTTTCCAGTTTACCCTGGTCTACAGCAAACTTACGGATACCGTCCGCCAGTTTGTCTACAGCCATCGGATCCTGGTTGTGCTGCCACAGGAACTCAGCTTCGGTGATACGTGCAGGGCGCGCTTTCACTTCGCCGGAGAAAGACAGTTTACGTTCGATAGCACCTTCGCTTTCCGCCAGTTCTTTCAGCAGTGCCGGAGCAATCGTCAGACGATCGCAGCCTGCCAGCTCAATGATTTCGCCGATGTTACGGAAGCTCGCACCCATAACTACGGTTTCGTAACCGTGCTGTTTGTAGTACTCGTAGATTTCCGTTACGGAAACCACACCCGGATCTTCTGCCGGTGCATACTCTTTCTTGTCGGTATTGGCTTTGTACCAGTCAAGAATACGGCCAACGAACGGAGAAATCAGATATACGCCAGCTTCTGCACATGCACGCGCCTGCGCGAAGGAGAACAGCAGAGTCAGGTTACAGTTGATGCCTTCTTTTTCCAGCTGCTCAGCGGCACGGATGCCCTGCCAGGTTGAAGCCAGTTTAATCAGGATGCGATCGTTGCTGATGCCAGCATCGTTGTACATTTTGATCAGGCGTTTTGCTTTAGCGATGGACGCGTCGGTGTCGTAGGACAGACGAGCGTCAACTTCAGTGGAGATACGACCTGGGACCAGTTTGAGGATCTCCAGACCGATATTTACTGCCAGCTTGTCGGTCGCGTCGACGACCTGCTGCGCACGGTCGTTGCTCTGCTGCTTAGCCCAGGCTACAGCGTCATCAATCAGCTTGCGGTATTCCGGGATCTGCGCTGCGTTAAGAATGAGAGAAGGGTTAGTTGTGGCATCCTGAGGCTGATACAGCTTCATTGCCGCGATGTCTCCGGTGTCGGCCACTACTGTGGTGAACTGACGAAGGGAGGTCAATTTGTCCGTCATGATAGCGATTCTCTTTAAACAGCTTGTTAGGGGGATGTAACCGATCTTCCCTGATGATAGCACGACGCACCCTCAGCGCAACCGCCTGGATTGTCCGACCAGCCGCTCAGCCCTGATTACGCATCGCAAAGCCTGTGATGCGCAATTAAGGGATATAACGATTGTTATGATAAACTCCCGCAATCAATCACCCTATAAGGTATATACTGGTCGATTATTGGTAGCGCTTACACGGGAATATTCGCGCTTACCGGCATCAACAAGAGGGATGTTAATGCCTGATTTTTTCTCATTTATTAATGAAATACTCTGGGGATCGGTGATGATCTACCTCCTGCTTGGCGCAGGATGTTGGTTCACCTGGCGTACAGGGTTTATTCAGTTTCGCTATATTCGCCAGTTTGGCAAAAGTCTTAAAAACAGCATCAGCCCGCAGCCGGGCGGTTTAACTTCCTTTCAGGCTTTATGCACCAGTCTTGCCGCACGTATCGGTAGCGGAAATCTGGCGGGCGTGGCGTTGGCGATTGCCGCTGGCGGCGCGGGAGCCGTGTTCTGGATGTGGGTCTCGGCGATCATTGGTATGGCGACGTCATTTGCCGAGAGCTCTCTTGCCCAACTGTATAAAGAGCGCGACAGCAAGGGACAGTTTCGCGGCGGACCTGCGTGGTATATGGAGCGTGGGCTGGGCATGCGCTGGATGGGCGTTCTTTTTGCCATCTTTTTACTCATTGCTTATGGTCTGATTTTTAACAGCGTTCAGGCTAATTCGGTCTCTCATGCGCTGACCTTTGCTTTTGATATCCCTCCCCTCTTCACCGGTATCGCACTGGCAATAGTGTCATTATTGGCAATCGTTGGCGGCATTAAAGGCGTTGCCCGCCTGATGCAATGGTTCGTTCCGATGATGGCGCTGTTGTGGGTCGGTTGCAGCATCGTCATCTGTCTTTGGCATTTCGGGCAGCTCCCCGGCATTATCATGACCATTATAAAAAGTGCCTTTGGCTGGCAGGAAGCCGCAGCCGGTGCCGCCGGGTATACACTAAGCCAGGCCATTGCCAGCGGCTTTCAACGCGGTATGTTTTCTAATGAGGCCGGAATGGGATCAACTCCGAACGCGGCCGCGTCAGCAGCATCCTGGCCTCCGCATCCTGCGGCACAAGGCATTGTGCAAATGATCGGAGTATTAGTTGATACGCTGATTCTCTGTACGGCCAGCGCGATGATTGTTCTGTTGGCGGGTAATGACGCCAGCTATGTACCGATGGAAGGCATCCAGTTACTTCAGAAAGCGATGGTTTCAGTGACGGGAGAATGGGGTGCCGGATTCGTGGCGTTAATTGTGATTCTGTTTGCCTTTAGCTCTATCGTGGCCAACTATATCTATGCGGAAAACAACCTCGTTTTCCTGAAGCTGGACAATATCCGCGTCATCTGGCTATTACGGATCGCCACCGTTAGCACCGTTATCGGCGGAACGTTAGTCAGCGTTCCGCTGATCTGGCAGTTGGCGGACATCATTATGGCGTGTATGGCCATCACTAACCTGACGGCGATTCTGCTGCTTTCACCGGTTGTGCAGACGATCGCCTGCGACTATCTACGCCAACGCAAACTCGGGGTGCGCCCAGAATTCGATCCGCGCCGTTATCCTGATATCAGACAACAACTTGCGCCCGAAAGCTGGGATGAGACGCCGCGCGGATAGCGCGGCAATCGCAACCATCGATCAATTCTGTCGTTTTTTTTGCTAAAGTCGCAGTAAATTTCCTGCAAGGACTGGATATGCTGATTCTGATTTCACCTGCAAAAACGCTCGACTACCAAAGTCCGCTGGCAACGACACGTCATACATTGCCCGAACTGCTGGATCACTCTCAGCAGCTTATTCACGTGGCGCGCCAACTCTCTGCTCCGCAAATTGGCAAGCTGATGGGAATTAGCGACAAGCTGGCGGATCTGAACGCCACGCGTTTCCATGACTGGCAGCCTGACTTCACGCCGGAAAACGCGCGCCAGGCCATTCTGGCATTTAAAGGCGACGTGTATACCGGACTGCAGGCTGAAACCTTCAGCGAAGCGGATTTCGACTTCGCTCAGCAACACTTACGGATGTTGTCCGGGCTGTACGGCGTTTTGCGTCCGCTGGATTTGATGCAGCCTTACCGTCTGGAGATGGGTATTCGTCTGGCCAATGCGAAAGGTAAAGATCTCTACCAGTTCTGGGGAGATACCATCACCGATAAACTTAACGAAGCGCTGGAAGCGCAAGGCGACAGCGTAGTGATTAACCTCGCCTCGGATGAGTATTTTAAATCCGTGAAGCCGAAAAAGCTCAATGCGGAGCTTATCAAACCGGTCTTCCTCGACGAGAAGAACGGCAAGTTCAAAGTCATCAGCTTCTATGCCAAAAAAGCGCGCGGCCTGATGAGTCGCTACATTATTGAGAACCGCTTAACGCAGCCAGAACAGCTGACCGCCTTTAACAGCGAAGGCTATTTCTTTGATGAAGAAGCGTCAGGAAATGGCGAACTGGTGTTTAAGCGCCAGGAGCAGTAGTAAAAAGGCCGGATGGCGGCGAACGCCCGATCCGGCCGACAGGTTTTGTAGGCCCGCTAAGCAAAGCGCCAGCGGGCACAACCGTTAACCGCGGGTCATCATCAGCTTGCGCAATTCAGCAAAATCAGCAGGCAGGTGATGAGAAAGCAGCGGCAGGTCCGCGCGTTCCGCCAGCGCTTTTGGCAGCGCCAGCGTCAGGTCAAGAATCTCTTCAACGCTTTCTTTAAACTTGGCCGGATGCGCAGTGCCGAGGAACAGGCCGTACTCGCCAGGGTTCAGTTGGTCACGCAGCGCACGGTAAGCCACCGCCGCATGCGGTTCTGAGGTGTACCCCATCTCATGCAGCTCACGCATCGTGTCCTGAGTAGTGGCATCATCAACAGCGGCATAACCCAGCTCATTCAGACGCCAGATTTTACGTCGGAACAGTTCTTCCACCCGCGGCCAGTTATTTGGCTGGCTGACATCCATCGCATTCGACAACGTCGCCTGAGTCGCTTTCGGCGCCCACTCACCTTGTGCAAGAAAGCGTGGAACCGTATCGTTGACGTTGGTCGCCGCGATAAAACGCTTCACTGGCAAGCCCAGTGATTTTGCCAGCAGCCCGGCAGTCAGATCGCCAAAGTTGCCGCTGGGAACGGAAATAACCAGCTGATTACGCGCCTCTTGCGGCAGTTGAGCCACGGCCTCAAAGTAGTAACAGATTTGCGCCAGCAGACGGCTGATGTTGATTGAGTTAGCCGAATTCAGCCCCAAAGCTACCTTCAGCTCTTCGTCATCAAACGCCTGTTTCACCAGCGCCTGACAGGCATCAAAATCGCCATCAATCGCCACGGTTTCAATATTGCCACCCAGTGTACAGAACAGTTTTTCCTGTAATGGGCTAATCTTGCCGTTCGGATAAAGGATCACCACGCGCACATTTTTCAGGCCATAAAAGGCATGTGCGACTGCCGCACCAGTGTCTCCAGAGGTCGCCGTCAGAATGGTAACCGGTTTGTCGCCGCTGATATGCGTCAGCATCTGCGCCATAAAGCGCCCGCCAAAGTCTTTAAATGCAAGCGTTGGGCCGTGGAACAGCTCCAGACAGCCGATATCCGCGGCAACCTGAGCAACCGGCGCCGGGAAGGCAAACGCCGCACGCACGCGCTGTTCCAGAATCTCCTGTGGGATTTCATCACCGATAAATGCGGAAAGGATCTTCGCGCTGCGGCTAACGAAATCCTGGTTCAACATCTCATCGACTTCTGACAGATTGAATTCCGGCAAATCGTGCGGAAAAAACAATCCCTGATTCTTGCCAAGCCCTTGCGTGACGGCCTGTGCAAAGCTGACCTGTTCGTTATGATCTTTCAGATTATACAGTTTCATTGATTATCCCAGTACCCGTGCGCCCGCCGTGTCCAACCGGCAAATATGAACAAAGCCTTCCTGATTTTGCAGATAATTTTTACCCAGCCAGTCTGCTACACGCTGTGCCGTATCCGGCTTGTCGCACAAAGCGAACAGCGTCGGTCCCGAACCGGAGATGCCGCTGGCCAGCGCCCCGATTTCCGCTACCGCCTGACGCGCCTGGCTAAAGCCTGGCAGCAGGCGGGTACGGTACGGCTCAGCAATGACATCTTTCATCAGCTTCGCGGCAAGCCCTGGCTGACGGGAATAGCAGGCATGGATAAACCCAGCCAGATGCCGCCCGTGGGCGATACAGTCCTGACGGCGATACTGCGCAGGTAAAATCGCCCGCGCTTCTGCCGTCGACACTTTAATCCCCGGATACGCGAGTACCCACAGCCACTCATCAAAGCCTGGCACCTGCTGGCTGATAATGCCGTTTTCTTCGATCATTAACTGCATACCGCCCAAAAAGCACGGGGCGACGTTATCGTAATGAATACTGCCGGAGATACGCCCTTCCAGCTCACCCATTATCGCCAACAGGCGCGTATCGTTGAGCGGTTTACCGCAATGCTCGTTCATGGCGACCAGCGCCGCCACAACGGAACACGCGCTGGAGCCTAACCCGGAGCCAATCGGCATATTTTTTTCCAGCGTCATCGCCACCGGAACGCTTTTACCCAGCTCCTGACAGAATCGCTCCCAGCACTGGTAGACAATATTTTCTCGCGGCTCAGGCGGCAGCTTATTGGCAAAGCGACCGAGGTTGTTGAGGCTGAAATTGTCAGCCGCCTCAACGGATACCACATCGCCTAACAGCGAACCGTCCACCGGAGTTACCGCTGCTCCGAGCACATCAAACCCGACGCTCATATTGGCGCTGGAAGCCGGGGCATAAACTCTCACCATGTCAGACTCCTAACTTCCATGAAAGGGTGCGTAGCAGGTCGGCAAATACGCCCGCCGCCGTCACGTCGTTACCCGCGCCGTATCCGCGCAGAACCAACGGTAGCGGCTGATAATAGTGGCTGTAAAACGCCAACGCGTTTTCACCGTTTTTCACTTTGAACAGCGGATCGTTGCCGTCTACTGCTTCTATTTTTACGCGACAGACGCCATCCTCTTCAATATTGCCAACATAGCGTAATACTTTCCCCTCATCACGGGCTTTCGCCACACGCGCGGCAAAGGCGTCATCCAGCTGCGGCAATTTCGCCATAAACGCGGAAACATCACCGGAATCATCAAACTCTTTTGGCAGGACCGGCTCAATAACAATGTCAGAAAGCTCCAGCTCACGACCGGTTTCACGGGCCAGGATCAGCAGCTTACGCGCCACGTCCGTACCGGATAGATCGTCACGCGGATCGGGTTCGGTATAGCCCAGCTCACGCGCCATGGTGGTGGCCTCGGAGAAGCTCATGCCTTCATCCAGCTTGCCGAAAATAAACGACAGCGAACCAGAAAGAATACCGGAGAAACGTTGCAGTTCATCGCCCGCGCTGAGCAGATTTTGCAGGTTCTCAATTACCGGCAAGCCCGCGCCTACGTTGGTGTCGTACAGGAATTTACGACGAGACTTCGCCGCAGCAAAACGCAGCTGATGGTAGTAATCCATCGACGACGTGTTGGCCTTTTTATTCGGCGTAACCACATGGAAGCCTTCGCGCAGGAAATCCGCATACTGATCCGCGACCGCCTGACTTGACGTACAGTCGACAATCACCGGATTGAGCAGATGATATTCTTTCACCAGACGAATTAAGCGCCCCAGGTTGAAAGGCTCTTTCGCGCTTTCCAGCTCCGACTGCCAGTTTTCCAGATTCAGACCATGGACGTTGGTCAGCAGGGCCTTCGAGTTCGCCACACCGCACACGCGCAAATCGATATGCTTCTTTTTAAGCCAGGTTTGCTGACGTTTAAGCTGCTCCAGCAGCGCACCGCCCACGCCGCCAACGCCAATGACAAATACTTCAATCACCTGATCGGTGTTGAACAGCATCTGATGGGTCACACGCACGCCAGTGGTCGCGTCGTCGTTATTCACCACTACCGAAATGGAACGCTCAGACGAGCCCTGGGCGATTGCCACGATATTAATGTTCGCGCGAGCCAGCGCGGCAAAAAATTTCGCCGAGATGCCACGCAACGTGCGCATACCATCGCCAACGACCGAGATGATCGCCAGACGCTCAGTCACCGCCAGCGGCTCCAGCAAGCCTTCTTTCAGCTCGAGATAGAATTCATCCTGCATGGCGCGTTGCGCACGCGCGCAGTCGCCCTGCGGGACGCAGAAGCTGATGCTGTATTCAGAAGAGGATTGGGTGATCAGCACCACCGAGATGCCTGCGCGCGACATCACGGCAAAAACACGCGCCGCCATCCCCACCATGCCTTTCATCCCAGGGCCGGAGACGCTAAACATCGCCATGTTATTGAGGTTAGAAATCCCTTTTACCGGCAAATCGTCATCATCACTGCTGGCAGCGATAAGCGTGCCGGGCGCTTGTGGATTGCCGGTATTTTTAATCAGGCACGGGATCTGGAACTGGGCAATAGGGGTAATGGTGCGCGGGTGCAGCACTTTAGCGCCGAAGTAAGAAAGCTCCATCGCTTCCTGATAAGACATCGACTTCAGCAGTCGGGCGTCGGGTACCTGGCGCGGATCGCAGGTATATACGCCATCGACATCGGTCCAGATCTCACAACAATCGGCGCGCAAACAGGCGGCCAGTACGGCGGCAGAGTAGTCAGAGCCATTACGCCCCAGCACCACTAACTCTCCTTTCTCATTCCCGGCGGTAAATCCTGCCATCAGAACCATATGGTCCGCAGGAATACGGCTGGCGGCAATGCGGCGCGTAGATTCGGCAATATCAACGGTAGATTCGAGGTAATTGCCTACCGCCAGCAATTTCTCTACCGGGTCGATGACCGTCACGTTGTGCCCGCGCGCTTCCAGCAGGCCAGCCATGATGGCGATCGACATTTTTTCACCACGGCAAATAAGCGCGGCATTGATGCTGTCCGGGCACTGACCCAGCAGGCTGATACCGTGCAGGACGTGCTTAATCTGTGCAAACTCTTGTTCAACAAAGGCTTTGAGCGGAGCCTGCGGGAAACCCGGTTGCGCGGCGGCAAGACCCACCAACAGCTCAGAGAAAATGCGTTCGGCGTCGCTGATATTGGCTAAAGCATCCTGACCACCGATGGTCTTCTCAATCATCGCCACCAGATGGTTGGTAATTTTTGCGGGGGCAGAGAGAACGGTCGCGACCTGCCCCTGTCTGGCATTGCTTTCCAGAATATCGGCAACCCGCAGAAAGCGCTCTGCATTTGCCACTGATGTACCGCCGAACTTCAACACTCGCATGGTTTACCTCATTGCCTTTGGTCGAAAAAAAAGCCCGCACTGTTTAGGTGCGGGCTTTTTCTTGTGTTTCCTGTACGCGTCAGCCCGCACCGTTACCTGTGGTAATGGTGATGGTTGTGGTAATAGTGATGCTGATGCGTTTCATGATGTTGTGTGCTCTGTAATTATTTATTATCTGTCCTGTATTCTTTTAGGGTTAAAGTATCTGCTGACCTAAGTCAATAAATTTTTAAATTGGTCACATTCCGAAACTTGTTCACGAGCAACTGCTTGCCCTTTTAGTTTCGACCAATACAGTATGTCACCCCTACTTGAATCCAGAATAAAACACCACACAGTAAAAACAGTTCGATACTTTATTTCGCGATGCTTTTTTCTATATCATGTAAAAAACGGTGCAACATTGCCGTATCTCGCTGCCCTAACAGACCCATTCGCTGTTGCAGCCAGTCCGTCAACTTGATGTCGTCAGAAACGTTCAGCGTGGCTAATAAACGCAAAACGCGCGCGCGCAATGCCTGTAGCTGAAGCTCATCCGTCACCTCAATGTTTTTGACGGGTTGTTGTATTAAACCTGCTAATTGATAGCAATACACCATCACCGCCTGCCCCAAATTGAGTGAAGGATAGTCAGCCACCATAGGTACACCGGTGAGTACATCCGCCAAGGCCAATTCTTCGTTGGTCAGCCCTGAATCTTCACGACCAAAAACCAACGCGGCATGATCCATCCACGTTGATTTTTCCTGCAGCAGAGGAACCAGTTCGACCGGCGTAGCGTAGTAATGGAACTTCGCCCGACTACGCGCAGTGGTCGCGACGGTAAAATCTACGTCGTACAGCGCCTCCGCCAACGTTGAAAAAACGCTAATATTATCAATAATATCGCCAGAACCATGCGCGACCCATCGCGTGGCGGGTTCCAGGTGGGCTTCGCTGTCAACGATGCGTAATTGGGTGAACCCCATGGTCTTCATAGCGCGGGCAGCCGCACCAATATTTTCCGCTCTGGCGGGGGCAACCAGAATAATTGTTAAACGCATTTCGATACTCTTTTTGGCCAGTCTGCAAGGAAAAATGTGACGTGCTTCAACATATTACGCAGAGCGAATTTACATATTTTTAACAGAAATCACTGAAAAAGCATTTCGCATCCATTAAAAAATGCTAAACTATTTCCCGGGTGTACTATTGCTTTTTATGTTAACAAAAGTTGCATATCCCTCTGTTTATCCATGATAATTTAATTTAAAATGGATCGCACTGGTTGGATTCATTACATTTATTAATTTGCTCGTGCAACTAGTTGTAATATTGCAATTTTGTGATGAAAGCAAACATTTGGATACGTTGATTTCATCAAACTGTTAACGTGCTACAATTGAACTTGATATATGTCAACGAAGCGTAGTTTTATTGGGTGTCCGGCATGTCTTAGCCTGTTATGTTGCTGTTAAAATGGTTAGGATGACAGCCGTTTTTGACACTGTCGGGTCCAGAGGGAAACTACCCACGACCAAGCTAATGATGTTGTTGACGTTGATGGAAAGTGCATCAAGAACGCAATTACGTACTTTAGTCATGTTACGCCGATCATGTTAATTTACGGCATGCATCAGGCAGGTCAGGGACTTTTGTACTTCCTGTTTCGATTTAGTTGGCAATTTAGGTAGCAAACATGCAGACCCCGCACATTCTTATCGTTGAAGACGAGTTAGTAACACGCAACACGTTGAAAAGCATTTTCGAAGCAGAAGGCTATGATGTATTCGAAGCGACAGATGGCGCGGAAATGCATCAGATTCTCTCTGAATATGATATCAACCTTGTGATTATGGATATCAATCTGCCTGGGAAAAATGGCCTGCTGTTAGCGCGTGAACTTCGCGAACAAGCTAACGTTGCGCTGATGTTCCTGACGGGCCGTGATAACGAAGTCGATAAAATTCTCGGCCTCGAAATCGGCGCAGACGATTACATCACCAAGCCGTTTAACCCGCGCGAACTGACTATCCGTGCTCGTAACCTGCTGTCCCGTACCATGAACCTGGGTACTGTCAGCGAAGAACGCCGTAGCGTCGAAAGCTATAAGTTCAATGGCTGGGAGCTGGACATCAACAGCCGCTCTCTGATTGGTCCTGACGGTGAGCAGTATAAACTGCCACGCAGCGAATTCCGCGCCATGCTTCACTTCTGTGAGAATCCGGGCAAAATCCAGTCTCGCGCAGAACTGCTGAAAAAAATGACCGGTCGCGAACTGAAGCCGCATGACCGTACCGTTGACGTGACGATCCGCCGCATTCGTAAGCATTTCGAATCAACGCCGGATACGCCAGAAATCATCGCCACCATTCACGGTGAAGGCTACCGTTTCTGCGGCGACCTGCAGGATTAATTCAATCCTCACTGGTATAAAAACGGCGCTTTATGCGCCGTTTTTCATTTCCCTACTCCCCTATTTCCACAAGCGAAATTCGTCGCTCTGCGCAGGCTGAAGTTCTGGAAGTTCTGTAGATTTTGGCTTTGTTTTTGGCTGTGCCAGCGAGTGCCAGTCAAGATGACGCGTCAGGAACATTACCCCACAAAGCGCGAACAACAGCACGCCGGTTCCCAGCAGTAAAGAGCTATCCTGTGAACGTAGCAGCACCCACATCACACCATCCAGCCCCAGCAGCGCCACGGTGAACAAAATACTGTTCCGCCAGCCCTGCAATATCGCCTGCAGATACACACCGTTCATCAACGCCCCCACCAGACTTGCCGTTATCCACGCCGCCGTAAAACCGATGTGTTCTGACATTGCCAGCAGCAGCAGATAAAACATTACCAGCGATAGCCCCACCAGCAGATACTGCATCGGGTGCAGGCGCAGATTGGTCATACTTTCAAGGACGAAGAAAGACATAAAGGTCAGCACAATCAGCAGGATGGCATACTTTGTCGCCCTGTCCGTTAACTGATACTGATCTGCTGGCGTGGCGACGGCGACGCTAAACGCTGGCATGCCCAGCCAACCAATCTTTTCGTCGTTAAAGCGCTCGCCGAGGTTGTTCGCAAACCAGCTGCTTTGCCACTGAGCCTTGAATCCTGATTCGCTAATTTCGCGCTTAGCCGGGAGGAAGTCCCCAAGAAAGTTGGGATGCGGCCAGTTGCTGGTTAAGGTCATTTCACTGTTACGTCCAACCGGAACGACGGAGAAATCGCCGGTTCCGCTCAAATTAAGCGACAACGCCATGCTCAGATTTTGCTCAGCCCAGCTCGCATCGGGTAGCGGAATGTGGATCCCCTGCGCACGTCCATCCAGCCCAGTCCCAGGCTCAACGGCCAGCGACGTTCCATTGACCTGCGGCGCTTTTACCACGCCAATCCCACGCGCGTCCCCCACGCCAACCACAATAAACGGTTTGCCGATGCTGATATTTGGATGATTTAAATCACTCAACCGTTCGGCGTTAAACTCAGCCTTCACCGAAACATCATTGTGCCAGACCTGGCCCTCATAAATACCGATTTTACGCGCTTCAACGTTCTGATTCCCCTCAACTACCAACGACTCCGGCAGCCAGAAATGGATATAGCTACGCTTACGCTGGATTTCTTTGCCATCCTCCAGTGAGGTGTAAAGTTCCGTTAGCGGAATGGCTATCAACGGTCCTACCATCTTTTGCGGCCCGCTTGTGCTCTGTCGGATAGCATCTTCGACTTCATCGCGGTAATCCGATCGCTCCACGATGATCTGCCTGACCATCGTCAGCGGAATTAACAGCAGCAGTATTGCGCCACCTAAGGTGACTATTTTCCAAAACAGGGGTGATTTAAACATAGCGTTCTCCTTTGCAATATCAGCAAGGTAGAGCAGCTATGTGCGGAGAATTTGAAGTTATGTGAAGTGAGCGTGAAGCGTAAACGAGGCCTGTGCGCCGCCTTGTGGTCGGTTGCACAATGTCACCGTCCCCTCGTGCAGTCGCGCAACCTCACTGACAAACGCCAGCCCTAAACCGCTGCTCTTATGCCCATTTTCACGGGGCAGCGAATAGAAACGCTCAAAAATACGCGGCAACGCGAAGTCGGGGATTCCGCTGCCGCTGTCGATTATCTGCAACGTGACCAGTTCATCCTGCTGATGCGCGCTCAGCGTAATCGTCCCGTCCTGTGGCGTGAAGTCGATAGCGTTGTCGAGCAAATTCCCCAATGCCTGCTCCAGTAACGCAGGATCGGCGGCGACGCTAAGCGATGAAGGCATAATGGTAAGCGTGATGTTTTTTGCCGCCAGTTGCACGCTACGCGCCTCTTTGAGCTGAGCAAACAGCGCATCTACCGCCACTGGCGTCAACGTAATGTCCTGTCGATTCTCCAGCCGCGCCTGGCGTAACAGGGTTTCGACCAGCGCCTGCATGCGCGCATTTTGCGTCAGGATATTATCGGTAAAGCGCGCAACCACGTTCGGCGGCGGACCTTCGCGCAAAATCTCAGCCGCGCCGCGAATGGCCGCCAGCGGACTTTTCAGTTCATGCGTTAACGCATAAACATACTGCTCAATGTAGTTTTTGCCCTCCAGCTTCAGTCGCATACTTTCCAGCGCCTGCGCCAGTTTACGTAGCTCGCTGCTACCTAAATCAGGCAGTGGGACGGGGCGATTCTCGGTAACGGAGTCGGCATAGCGCGCCAGCCGGGCGATGGAGCGGTTTATCCACCATACCATCCCGATGCCAATCACTAAGGCAATGCCCAGCAATACGGCGCTGGCCCACAGCATCCGCCGTTCACTGCGTTTAATCACCGGCGCCATCGCCGCATTCGGTTTACCGACGCTAAGCACTCCGATAATACGTCCGCCGTCTACGATCGGCGCGGCCACGTACATCACTGAACTTTCCGGATCGTTCGGGTTTTGCGGCGTACTGCGGGCGCCATATTGCCCACGCAGGGTTAACCACACGTCGTTCCAGCGAGAATAGTCCTGACCGACAGCCTGGTTTGCGGAATCAAACAACACTTTACCCTGCGCGTCCGTCATGTAGACATGGTATTCATTACGGACTTTGTTAATGCCGCTGATATTGGCGCTGAATGGGCGGTTATGCAGTTGCGAAAATGCCTGCGCCAGCTTGCCGTTGGCGGGAGAGTCAGAGAGCAAGTCATCGCGCGCCAGCGCAGCCAGCAGTGTGGCGGTATCAATCAAAGTGCCTTCGGTTGCCCGGCGGACGCCTGGTTTAATTTCCTGTACAAAGATCGACAAAACGAACCAGGCGGCGACGGCAACAATCAGAAAATAGCCGAGCAACAAACGCATGCCAATGCGCATCAGACGCTCCTCAGGCTATATCCCATACCGCGATGCGTATTGATGGGGGAAAGCTCAGGGTTGATAGCCCGCAGCTTGGCGCGCAGCGTTTTAATGTGGGTATCGACCGTTCTGTCAAAGGTGTCCTGTGCATCGGCCCAGACTAAATCCATCAACTGCTGGCGTGAGTAAATGCGCCCCGGCGACAACAGCAACGTTTTCAGCAACAGAAATTCATAGCGCGTCAGGTTTAACGGCTTGCCGAACCAGGTAATCTGCGCGGCCAGCTCATTAAGTTCAAAATCGCCGCAACGCGTCGTCGATGAAGGGGCAGAGAATTTCTGCACCCGCCGCAGCAGCGTACGCACGCGGGCGCACACCTCGCGCGGTGAGAAAGGCTTGGCAACATAGTCATCCGCGCCAATTTCCAGCCCCAGCAGGCGATCCACCTCATCGCTACGCGCGGTCAGAAACAGGATCGGCAACGCTGGATGCCGCTCCAGCAGGCGTCGACACAGTTCAAAACCGCTGATATCTGGTAGTCCGACATCCAGAATGATTGCATCAGGACAACGCTGGCGAGATTTCTCCAGCGCAGGTAACCCGCGCTCAAACGCTTCCACGCTAAAACCTTCCTGCTGCAGCATGTAGATGAGCGTATCGGCGATGCCCTGCTCATCCTCAACCAACCAGATCAACGGTTGTTGCATTTTGCTTCCTTGTTATTCCCGCCACGGCATGATGGGCACCGCGCTGATGGCATTTTTGGGCGATCCATCGACCACTTTATCTGAATAGGCCAGATAGGCCAGGGCATTACGTTTCGCGTCGTAAAAACGCACGACCTGTAAGGATTTAAACACCAGCGAGGTACGTTTTTTAAATACCACTTCGCCCTGCGCTTTGCCGTTCTTGATTCTGTCGCTCAGTTCTACCGGCCCCACCTGCTGACAGGAAATGGCGGCATCGGAGGTATCTTCCGCCAGCCCCAGCCCACCTTTGATGCCGCCGGTCTTCGCCCGGCTCACGTAGCAGGTCACGTTGGTAACATCAGGATCGTCAAACGCTTCGACCACAATTTTATGATCCGGCCCAAACATTTTGAACACCGTATCGACAGATCCAATCTGCTCCGCATGGACGACCTGCGCCAACATCAGCAGAATTGAGGAAATGATTAAGCTCTTATATTTCATATTGTTACCATTTTTAAAAGTTACTCTGTGTAATTATTCGACATTCTAAGATAAAACGTATACAGATCACAGGATTACAATAATCACGCTTTCGAATGATCGAAAAAAGCATTTATGAGCAAAAAAAACACTGAATGCTAAAACAGCAAAAAATGCTATTATCCTCATACCTGACGTCAGGTACTCGTTGTTGAAAGGATGAGGATATTTTATGGATCAGGCTGGCATTATTCGCGACCTATTAATCTGGCTGGAAGGTCATCTGGATCAGCCTTTGTCGCTTGACAATGTGGCGGCAAAAGCAGGCTATTCCAAGTGGCACCTGCAGAGAATGTTTAAGGACGTGACGGGCCATGCTATTGGCGCCTATATCCGCGCCCGTCGTTTATCGAAATCCGCAGTGGCGCTGCGCCTGACTGCACGCCCAATTCTGGATATTGCGCTGCAATATCGCTTTGACTCTCAACAAACCTTTACCCGCGCGTTCAAGAAACAGTTTTCCCAGACGCCTGCGCTGTATCGCCGTTCGCCGGAATGGAGCGCGTTTGGTATTCGCCCGCCTATGCGACTGGGTGAATTTGCCATGCCTGCGCACGAGTTTGTCACGCTGGAAGATACGCAACTGCTTGGCACCACGCAAAGCTATTCCTGCTCGCTGGAGCAGATTTCAGATTTCCGTCATGAAATGCGAATTCAGTTCTGGCGCGACTTCCTTAGCCAGGCTCCTGCGATCCCACCGGTGCTGTACGGGCTGAACGAAACGCGTCCGAGCATTGAAAAAGATGACGAGCAGGAAGTGTTTTACACCACAGCACTGACGCCGGAACAGGCCAATGGTTATGTGCCGTCGGCACAGCCTATCCTGCTACAAGGGGGCGAGTATGTGATGTTTACCTATGAAGGGCTGGGGACCGGTGTACAGGAGTTTATCCTGACGGTTTACGGCACATGCATGCCAATGCTGAACCTGACGCGCCGTAAAGGGCAGGATATCGAGCGATACTACCCGGCAGAAGATGCCAAAGCGGGAGATCGCCCGATCAACCTGCGCTGCGAATTCCTGATTCCGATTCGCCGCTAGCGCTGCAGTTCGTCTAACGCAGGGGCGTCCAGATGTGAGATGTCCCCTGCCGTTTCAACTACCCATCCCGGCGCAAGCCACAAACTTTCCTGGTAATCGACGCGAGAAATAGAACAGTTGCGCAGACGCAGGCGACGTTCAGCCCATGCTGGTAATCCCAGAATCGTACTCACCAGACAACCCAGTGCAATACCGTGACTGACCAGCAGCGGACGACTCCTCGGCGGCAGTTCCAGACAGGATGCCAGCGCCGCGTGGACGCGATCGCTCAGTTCCTGCATCGATTCCCCTTCAGGAATACGCCCCTCCACCGTACCGTTCACCAACTGGCGACGCCAGCCCTCTTCTTCCGACGTCAGCGTATCGATATGGCGTTGCTCCAGCACGCCCATATTCAGCTCGCGCAAACGTGAGTCATAGGTGATATCACAGCCACAGGCCTGGGCGATGATTTCTGCGGTGCGTCGTGTACGACCTAAATCGCTACTGATGACATGCGTAATACCAAACGTGCGGGCGCGTTCGCCCACCTGCATGGCTTGCTGTTCACCTTTAGCGGTCAGTGGGCTGTCTGACTGGCCTTGAATACGTCGCTCGGCGTTCCACTGCGTTTCGCCATGGCGAACAAGGTATACCTGTAACATGCTTTTTTTCCGTTATACTGCGATGCGATGAATTTTCAAACTGAGCTTAATTATGCACAAGGTTATCTCTGCGACCACCAATCCTGCCAAAATTCAGGCAATTCTGCGGGCATTTGAAGAGATTTTCGGGGAAGGATCCTGCCATATTGAACCCGTCGCCGTCGAGAGTGGCGTGCCGGAACAACCTTTCGGAAACAAGGAAACGCGCACTGGCGCACGAAATCGCGTTGATAATGCGCGCCGTCTGCACCCGCAGGCTGATTTCTGGGTCGCTATTGAAGCGGGAATTGACGACGATGCGACCTTCAGTTGGGTGGTGATTGATAATGGCGTCCAGCGCGGCGAAGCCCGTTCAGCCACGCTGCCATTGCCAGCTGTCATTCTCGACAGAGTCCGTCAAGGCGAAGCGCTCGGTCCGGTGATGTCGGACTACACGGGTATTGATGAGATTGGCCGTAAAGAGGGCGCAATCGGCGTCTTTACCGCGGGCAAGCTGACGCGCTCAAGCGTATACCACCAGGCGGTGATTCTGGCGCTCAGCCCGTTTCATAACGCAGTGTATTTATAGCGTTGTGCCGGATGGCGGCTTCGCCTTATCCGGCCACAACCGCGCCACATCCTTAGGCCTGATAAGCGAAGTGCCATCAGGCATTTTTTAGCAGCACCTGCTCCAGCCAATGACGCAGATCCACCGGTGCAGATTTGAGGCTGTTCGACCCCCGTGTAATGGTGGCGATCCCCGCCCCGAGCTCGTTTTTAAGCTCGCGCTGACTCATCTCGCCGCGCAGCAGCTCTTCAATGATACGCACGCGCGTGCCCAACGCTTCGCGCTCATCCGGCGTTAACATCAAATTGAGCAGGGGCAGGTGTAAGTCTTGTTCATAGGCGTGTTTAAGCAGATCGACAAAACGTAACCACTCCTGGTGACGCTGTTCTGCCATCTCTGCCGAATAGGGTGATTGCTGAGTCATAAGTTATCGCCATCGTTGCGGGGGAAGCGTGCTTGCCTCCCCCTTTTGTACTCTTTAACGAGTACGATAGCATAACACAACCGACACGATCAGTAACGACGTTGCCATTCTGCGTCGCTCATCAACTCCGGCTTATCACCAAGGAAATAGCGATAGTACGCATCGTAAGCCAGCACGTTCTTCACGTAGCCACGCGTCTCAGAGAATGGAATGCTTTCGACAAACGCGACAGCATCGATACGACCCGCGCTATTGCCAAGCCAGGTGCGAACGCGCCCCGGTCCGGCGTTATAGGCCGCCGACGCGAAAATGCGGTTATTACCGAATTGCTGATAGACATACTGTAAATAGCTGGTACCAATGTTGATGTTGGTATCAGGATCCAGTAGTTGGCTCGGGCTGCTGTAACCTGGAATCGAGAACATTTTCACCGTATGCGTCGCCGTGCCCGGCATAATCTGCATCAGCCCGCTGGCACCAACCGGCGATTTTACTTTCGGGTTCCAGGCGCTTTCCTGACGCGCTATCGCCATCGCATAGCTTGGCGGAATATCCTTACCGCTGGTGTAGCGTGTAAACAGATCCTTGTAGGCCAGTGGGAAACGCTCTTCCAGATGATCCCACAGCTTACCGGCGATCGTCGCTTGTACGCTCAGATCCCACCAGTGATTGTTGAACGCGTAACGCGCCAGCTGAGCCTGCTCAGACTTCGTGCGACTGGTGACCAGATTCGCCCATTCACTGCGCGCGGTATTGTCCAGGTTCCAGTACATTAGCTCGCGCACACGTGCCATTTCCGGTCCCTGAGTCAGCGCAGAGTCAACGTTTGCCGGGGCTTTATCCACTTTCAGCTCGTACTCTTCACCCAGACGCTGTGCCGCCACCATCGGATAGAAACCGCGCTGCTGCATGAGCTGGTGCAGGATCTCTTTGGCTTCCGCCTCGCGCCCGCGCTCAAGCAGCAGATCCGCCTGCCAGTAACGCCACTCATCTTTCTCTTTTGCTTCCATTGGCAGACGCGCCAGCCAGGTATTCAGACCACGACGATCGCCGGTTCCCAGCGCCATGCGCACACGGCGCTCCACAAGCGAGGTGGAATTCGAGCGCATAATGGCGTCATCGCGCCATTTGGCCTGCTCATCGGTAACGTCATTACCCATCAGACGCCAGGCGACGATGTCGCGCAGCTCCTGGGTTTGCTCGTCATTCAGCTGTTGCGCCTGCGCCAGAGACGGGATCATCAGGCGGGCGTTTTCCGCATCCTGACGCGCCACGCTGGAAAAAGCCACCGCCGCCATCTGTCGGGTGAAATCCGTCGCGCCAGTGGTGCGTGCAAAGGTCATCACCGAATTCGGATCGTTGGCCAGCGCGATGATCGCCGAAGCGATAGTTTGGTATTGCGCGGGCATCTGTCCAGCCAACGCCGTGACCAGACCGGTATTCCCGGCTTTCATCGCCAGACGAATACGCTCCAGATACGCCAGCGGATCCTGAGTTCCTGAGGCGCGCCATACGCCGAATAATTTGTCACAGGCGTTCGGCTGGCTTTTCCCGCTCAACCACAGTTCTTTCGCGCCCTGCCAGGCCTCTTCGGTTTGCCCGGTGCTCCATTTCGCAAAGTAATAGTTGCATTGCGCTTCCGTGGTACCCGGTTTTTCTGGGCTGAACGCCAGTAGTCCACGCCAGTCCTCCCGTCGCGCCAGTTCATTCACGAAACGTGATTGCAGAGTACGCGCGGGGGGCAGCGTCGGGTTGGCGCGCACAAAATTGGTAACGGTAATGGTGGGCTGATTCATCAGATCGTCAGTAATCTGACGATATTCCAGATAAGGATACAGAGGATAATTCTTCAGGCCGGGCATCATCTGCTCTACGACATCCATCTGTCGGTTATCCCAGGCCTGTTTAATTTGCGCATAGCGACTGCGCTGCTCATCCAGGGAATCGGCTCGCGCCACTTGACTGACCGTCAGCAGACATACGCTGGCCGCCAGCAGGCGCCAGGTAAATTGATTGGCTTTGTCCACAAGCTCTTCCTCTTCTCATGTTACGTCTGTGCAGCATCATGCCGCTTAATTAGTTCATGCTAACCAGACATTGCAGAATGCGCCACGTCACGGACACTTTTTTACTTTTGTTGCGAGTGAGATCTGCTGGCTGGGATTGGGCAATGAAAAAGGCTACACTTCGCCTTTGATAACTATTTACCAATAATTAGCCCTAAATAATTCAAGTTGCAGCAAGGCGGCGAGGGAGTAAATCCCCTGAGCGTACAAAGTGCGTGACTGGGGGGAACAACAAATCTGTCAGGAACAGATTTGAACGCTGCGGAGCAGCGGCCCGCAAGGGCGAGGCTCATGGATGAGCCGAGTAACTCACAGCCAACGCATCTGTAGCTTGAAGTATGACGGGATAAATAAAGAGGCGAGTCCAACGTGGCCCAATTTGTTTATACCATGCATCGTGTCGGCAAAGTCGTTCCGCCGAAACGTCATATTCTTAAAAACATCTCACTGAGCTTCTTCCCTGGCGCCAAAATCGGTGTTCTTGGTCTGAACGGCGCGGGTAAATCAACCCTGCTGCGCATCATGGCCGGCATTGATACCGATATCGAAGGTGAAGCTCGCCCACAGCCTGGCATTAAAATCGGTTACCTGCCGCAGGAACCGAAACTGAACCCGGAACATACCGTTCGTGAATCCGTGGAAGAAGCGGTTGCCGAAGTGGTTAACGCGTTGAAAGGTCTGGATGAAGTGTACGCAAAGTACGCCGAGCCGGACGCCGACTTCGATAAACTCGCTGCGCAACAGGGCAAGTTTGAAGAGATCATTCAGGCGCACGACGGTCATAACCTGAATGTGCAGCTTGAGCGTGCCGCTGACGCCCTGCGTCTGCCGGACTGGGATGCTAAAATTGAGAACCTCTCTGGTGGTGAACGCCGCCGCGTCGCGCTGTGCCGCCTGCTGCTGGAAAAACCAGACATGCTGCTGCTCGACGAACCGACTAACCACCTGGACGCCGAATCCGTTGCGTGGCTGGAACGCTTCCTGCACGACTTCGAAGGCACCGTGGTGGCGATTACCCACGACCGTTACTTCCTCGACAACGTTGCGGGCTGGATTCTGGAGCTTGACCGCGGCGAAGGTATTCCATGGGAAGGCAACTACTCCTCCTGGCTGGAGCAGAAAGATCAGCGTCTGGCGCAGGAAGCGTCTCAGGAAGCGGCTCGCCGTAAATCCATTGAGAAAGAGCTGGAGTGGGTGCGTCAGGGCGCTAAAGGCCGTCAGTCTAAGGGTAAAGCCCGTCTGGCACGCTTTGAAGAGCTGAACAACACCGAATACCAGAAGCGTAACGAAACCAACGAACTGTTTATCCCACCAGGAGCACGTCTGGGTGATAAAGTCGTTGAAGTAACCAATCTGCGTAAATCCTACGGCGATCGCGTTCTGATTGACGACCTGAGCTTCTCCGTACCGAAAGGCGCCATCGTCGGCATCATCGGTCCGAACGGCGCGGGTAAATCTACCCTGTTCCGTATGATGTCCGGTCAGGAACAGCCAGACAGCGGCACCATCACGCTGGGTGAAACCGTCAAGCTAGCTTCCGTTGACCAGTTCCGTGACGCCATGGACAACAGCAAAACCGTGTGGGAAGAAGTTTCCGGCGGGCTGGATATCATGAAGATCGGCAACACCGAGATGCCAAGCCGCGCCTACGTAGGCCGCTTCAACTTTAAAGGTGTTGATCAGGGTAAACGCGTAGGCGAACTCTCCGGCGGTGAGCGCGGTCGTCTGCACCTGGCGAAGCTGCTGCAGGTTGGCGGCAACATGCTGCTGCTTGATGAACCAACCAACGACCTGGATATCGAAACCCTGCGCGCGCTGGAAAACGCCCTGCTGGAGTTCCCGGGCTGTGCGATGGTCATCTCGCACGACCGTTGGTTCCTCGACCGTATCGCGACCCACATTCTGGATTACCAGGATGAAGGTAAGGTTGAGTTCTTCGAAGGTAACTTTACCGAATACGAAGAGTACAAGAAACGCACGCTGGGCGCAGATGCGCTGGAGCCGAAGCGTATTAAGTACAAGCGTATTTCTAAGTAATTACCGTTAAGCGCCGGATGGCGGCGTTACGCCTCATCCGGCCTACGAGGTTAGTGCGACTTGTAGGCCGGATAAGCGCAACGCCATCCGGCATTTACGCTATCTCTGCTCGCCCATCAACTCTTTCACCAACTCCACGCAGCGCAGAAATCGACCGTCATAGTCGGACTCCTGAACGTGCACAAAATTGATATTGTTTTCCTGCAGCATCTCGACCAGCAGCGACTGAAACGCTTTTCTGTCAACCGAACTGCCGAGACTGCGTAAGCCATCCGCCACCCATGGAGTGTTGTTCTCCAGCAGGATCACCAGGTCAAAACGATACTCGTCAATCAGGGCCTGCACAAATGGGTGTTCACGCCCTTCATACTTTTTGCAGAAGGCCTGAGTGGTAACGAAATCGGTGTCAATAAACGCCACTTTATTGGCATACTTGACAGCAAAATCAATGTATTGGGCTTGTCCCAGGGCGATTTTATCGTAGTCGGAATACTGCAACGCCATCTCATCACCACCCAAATGGGAGAAGACGTAATCACGCCCATATTCCCACGCACTGGTAGTGTTAAAGATATTGGCGAGCTTGTTCACCAGCGTCGATTTTCCGCTCGACTCTCCGCCGAGGATCGCCACGGTGCGCACGAAAAACGGCTTCACTTCTGTAGGAATATACTCCCAGTAGCGAAACGGGTTCTCACGGATTTGCCCGCCGCTGATGTTCATAAACGTTCGTTTGGGATCCACCAGCACGGTTTCGATCCCCAGATGTTCCAGATACTGCGGGGCATCTGACTCTTCAGAGGTGTAAATCCAGTTAGGTTGGATCCCTTTCTCCTGCATAAACGTTTTGATCCCGTTGCTCCACACATCCCAACCGTGTGGATACGGCTCCATACCCTCTTCGTTGAAGGCATGAATACGGATATTTTTCTGATACTTAAAGGTTTGCAGCAGCCAGCGTAGACGATCGGGCACCGTGGGCTGTTGCGACATAGCGCTGTCTTCAAACAGGCTGCGATCGCGCGTGTCGTCATATCCCATGATGATATGCAGTTCATCGACCTGACTACACGCGCGCTGGATAAGATAGATATGGCCGGTATGCAGCGGATAAAACTTACCGAATACCACACCGATATTCTTCTGCTGGCGCGGAAACTCCAGCCCGAGAAACCGGTGCAACGCCTCCAGCTTTTGCGCGCTGGGGCTTTTAATTTTGGCATTCAGCAGTTGGCTTAAATATCCCTTGGTCATGCCACTGGCATCTGCCACCTGTTGCAGGGTACAGCCCTTTTGCTTAATGGCGGTTTTCAGATAATCAAATGACACAAGAGCCTCCTGCTGTAAAAATAAACGTAATACCCAATACCGCCGGAAAGACGACGGGTATTTTATTATAGGTCGTCAAACACGCTTAAAGCATCCGTAAGCTTCTTAACGCCAAAGACCTGCATCCCTTCCGGCACTTTTTTCGGCACGTTGGCGGCAGGAACAATCGCCCGACGAAAGCCGTGCTTCGCCGCTTCGGAAATACGCTCCTGGCCGCTGGGTACCGGACGGATTTCGCCCGCCAGTCCCACTTCGCCAAAGACCACTAAGTCCTGCGGCAGCGGTCGGTCGCGCAGGCTGGAAACCATTGCCAGTAGCAGTGCCAGATCGGCGCTGGTTTCGGTAACCTTCACGCCGCCAACCACGTTGACGAACACGTCCTGATCCGCCATCTGCAAGCCGCCGTGACGATGCAGCACGGCCAGCAGAATCGCCAGACGGTTCTGCTCCAGACCGACCGCCACACGACGCGGATTCGCCATCATCGAATGGTCGACCAGCGCCTGAATCTCCACCAGCAACGGGCGCGTGCCTTCCCAGACCACCATCACTGAACTGCCGGAGGTGACTTCATCGCCACGGCTTAAGAAGATAGCGGAAGGGTTGCTAACTTCACGCAGCCCCTGTTCGGTCATGGCAAAGACGCCCAACTCATTCACCGCGCCAAAGCGATTTTTATGGCTACGCAGAGTACGAAAACGAGAATCGGCGTCGCCGTCGAGCAGAACCGAGCAGTCAATACAGTGCTCCAGCACCTTTGGACCGGCCAGCGAGCCGTCTTTGGTGACGTGGCCGACCATGACAATCGCCACGCCGCGCGTTTTGGCGAAGCGGGTCAGGTAAGCCGCTGTTTCGCGCACCTGTGCCACGCTGCCCGGCGAAGACTGAATATCCGCCATATGCATCACCTGAATGGAGTCGATAACCATCAGCCTCGGCTGTTCTTCTTCGGCAATCAGGCAAATTTGTTCGATGCTGGTTTCCGACAGCATGTTCAGATTCGCCGTCGGCAGACCGAGTCGATGCGCGCGCATCGCCACCTGTTGCAAAGACTCTTCGCCGGTAACGTACAGGGTTTTCATCTGCTCAGCGAGCTTGCACAGCGTTTGCAGCAGCAGCGTTGATTTCCCTGCGCCGGGGTTACCGCCAATCAGGATGGCGCTGCCGGGCACCACACCGCCGCCCAGCACGCGGTCAAACTCTTTAAATCCGGTGGAAAAACGCGGCAACTCTTCAAGGCTGATATCAGACAGCTTCTGCACTTTTGCGATGCCCGCATTCCCGGCATAGCCGCTGAGCCGCTCGTTACGCCCCACCGTTGGTGACGCGGCAAGGCGTACCTCGGTAATGGTGTTCCAGGCCTGACAGGCGCTGCATTGCCCTTGCCAGCGCGGGTAATCGGCCCCGCATTCGTTACAAACAAAGGCGCGTTTTGGAGCTTTGGCCACATTTTACCTCTTTCGTTAGCGCGTTTACCGGACAGCGTGGGCGCTTATCCGGCCTACGGTCACTTTGCCATCAGGCAATTAAATCATTTCTGGTTCATGCTGCCAGAGAGAATGCAGAACACGCCCATCAGGTCAGCGTGACGGATCGTAATCTCCGTCTTTTCATTCACTTTGGGTTTGGCATGATACGCTATACCCAGTCCAGCCGTTTTGATCATCGGCAGATCGTTGGCGCCATCGCCGATCGCCACCGTCTGCGCCATTGGGATCTCATACTCCTGCGCCAGGCGAGTCAGGGTGTTGGCTTTGTACTGGGCATCGACGATATCGCCGATCACGTTGCCGGTGAATTTACCGTCTATGATCTCCAGCTCGTTTGCCACAGCCGCCGTCAGACGTAGTTTGTTACGCAGATAATCGGCAAAGAAGGTAAAACCGCCGGAGGCAATTGCCACTTTCCAGCCGAGCGTTTCCAGTTTTAACACCAGTTGAGTCAGGCCAGGCATCAGTGGTAGCGTTTCGCGCACCTGGTGCAAAATATTGGCATCAGCGCCCTTCAGCGTCGCCACGCGGCTGCGCAAGCTGGCGGTAAAGTCCAGCTCGCCGCGCATCGCGCGTTCGGTAACTTCGGCAACCATTTCGCCGGTTCCCGCCAGTTTGGCAATTTCATCAATACACTCGATCTGGATAGCCGTTGAATCCATGTCCATCACCAGCAAACCCGGCGTGCGCAAATGCGGAATTTTACCCAGTGGCGCAACATCCAGTTTGGCATCATGCGCCAGTTTTGCCGCACGCGGCGTTAACGAGCCCGCCAGACGAATCACCTGATAATCCTCAACGCACCACGCCGCCACGATCACCATCGCCGCACCCAGTTTGCTCTGGTATTGCGTTAACCGTTGTTTATCCAGCCCACGACCGTACAGCAGCCAGCCACTGCGGCCCGCGTGGTAATCCAGCGGCATGACTTCATCACCGCTTAAAGAGAGAGGCAGACCTGGCCACAGAGAAACATCTTCAGGTAGATCGCACCAGGTAATGTTAGGCATTAAAGCTCCTGTAAAATCGTTCGGGTCGGAATCATCAGGGGAAAATAACGCATGAGGCTACCCTGTAACCAGCGCTTCTGGCAACATTAAGTCTCAAATTTTCAGCAGGTGGAATATGGCTCGCACAAAACTGAAATTCCGACTTCATCGTGCAGTGATTGTATTGTCCTGCCTTGCGCTGCTCGTTGCTCTGATGCAGGGCGCGTCCTGGTTTAGTCAAAGCCACCAACAGCAGCGTAATCCGCAGCTCGAAGAGCTGGCGCGCACGCTGGCTCGCCAGGTCTCCTTGAACGTCGCCCCGCTGATGCGTACCGAAACCCCGGATGAAAAGCGCATTAAAGCGGTACTCTCGCAGCTCACGGAAAGTAGCCGTATTCTGGATGCGGGGGTCTACGATGAACAGGGAGACCTGATTACACGCACCGGTGAGAGCGTCAACGTTCGAGACCGACTGGCGTTGGACGGCAAAAAAGCCGGGGGCTATTTTAACCAGCAGATTGTCGAGCCCATTCAGGGAAGAAATGGTCCGCTGGGCTATCTACGCCTGACGCTGGATACCCACACGCTCGCCACCGAAGCCAAGCAGGTGGATAACACCACCAACATCTTACGCCTAATGCTGCTTCTGTCACTGGCAATTGGCGTGGTGCTCACCCGTACCTTATTGCAAGGCAAGCGCACCCGCTGGCAGCAATCCCCTTTCCTGCTGACCGCCAACAAACCGGTACAGGAAGAAGACAACGAGAAGAAAGAGTAATAACAGAAAGGAAATCGACCATGACGACACTACGCCTGCTTATCTCAGACTCTTACGATCCGTGGTTTAACCTCGCGGTCGAAGAGTGCATTTTTCGCCAGATGCCCGCCACGCAGCGCGTCCTGTTCTTGTGGCGTAACGCCGATACGGTGGTGATTGGCCGGGCGCAAAACCCGTGGAAAGAGTGTAATACCCGCCGTATGGAAGAAGACAACGTGCGGCTCGCCCGTCGCAGCAGCGGCGGCGGCGCGGTGTTCCATGACTTAGGCAATACCTGCTTTACCTTTATGGCCGGTAAACCGGAGTACGACAAAACCATCTCTACCGCTATTGTCCTCCATGCCCTGAACGCGCTGGGCGTAGACGCCGACGCCTCCGGGCGTAACGATCTGGTCGTGAAAACGCCAGACGGCGATCGCAAAGTTTCCGGCTCTGCTTATCGGGAAACGAAAGACCGCGGATTCCACCACGGCACGCTGTTGTTGAACGCCGATCTCAGCCGCCTGGCAAACTATCTCAATCCGGATAAAAAGAAACTCGCCGCCAAAGGCATCACCTCGGTTCGCTCACGCGTAGCGAATCTAACGGAGCTGTTGCCGGGCATCACCCATCAACAGGTCTGTCAGGCCATCACGGAAGCCTTTTTTGCCCACTACGGCGAACGTGTCGAAGCGGAAATTATCTCGCCGGACAAAACCCCGGATCTGCCGAACTTTGCCGAAACCTTTGCCCGTCAGAGCAGTTGGGAGTGGAATTTTGGTCAGGCGCCTGCGTTCTCGCATCTCCTGGACGAGCGTTTCACCTGGGGCGGCGTTGAGCTGCATTTCGACGTGGAAAAAGGTCATATCACCCGTACGCAGGTCTTTACCGACAGCCTCAATCCCGCGCCGTTAGAAGCGCTGGCGGGTCGTCTGCAGGGGTGTTTGTACCGTGCTGATATGCTGCAACAGGAGTGCGAAGCGCTGCTGGTTGATTTCCCAGGGCAGGAGAAAGAGTTACGCGAGCTATCAGCGTGGATTGCCAGTGCAGTGAGCTAAACGCTGGCCTGAAAATGCCGGATGGCGGTCCGGCATACATCGATTGTAGCCCGGTAAGCGCAGCGCTACCGGGCATCACAACACTTACTCTTTATCGCCCAGCAGAACGGATTCCAGTGCGATTTTGATCATGTCGTTGAAGGTCGTCTGACGTTCAGCGGCAGTGGTCTGCTCGTGAGTACGGATATGGTCGGACACGGTGCAGATGGTCAGCGCTTTCGCACCAAACTCAGCCGCAACGCCGTAGATACCCGCCGCTTCCATTTCCACGCCCAGCACGCCGTATTTTTCCATTACGTCGAACATTTCGCCGTCCGGAGAGTAGAACAGGTCAGCGGAGAACAGGTTGCCCACGCGCGCGTCTACGCCCAGCGCTTTTGCCGCATCAACTGCATTACGCACCATGTCGAAGTCAGCGATAGCTGCGAAGTCATGATCTTTAAAACGGATACGGTTTACTTTGGAGTCGGTGCAGGCGCCCATACCGATAACCACGTCACGCAGTTTAACGTCCATACGCACAGCGCCGCAGGAGCCTACGCGAATGATTTTCTTCACGCCAAAATCGGTGATCAGCTCTTTGGTGTAGATAGAGCAGGACGGGATACCCATCCCGTGACCCATAACGGAGATCTTACGGCCTTTGTAAGTACCGGTGAAACCTAACATGCCGCGAACGTTGTTCACTTCACGAACATCTTCGAGGAAAGTTTCAGCAATATGCTTTGCGCGCAGCGGGTCGCCCGGCATCAATACGACGTCAGCGAAATCACCCATTTCTGCATTAATATGTGGAGTTGCCATCTTCAGTTCCCTTTTGATTTATTGTTTTTGTCGGGGGGGTAGCAATGCCTTACCCAACCGACAAAACGAATTCAAATACCCTAAGGATTTCGCGTTGTAGGAAGGCGACGAATTCGGAACCCCCGGGAGCATAGATTACCTATGTGACCGGGGTGAGCGAATGAAGTCAACGCATCTACAGCGCGAAAGACAACGGGTATCACAGCATGTTTTTACCGTAGTCCATCGGCGATGTACCAAAGTAGCTCGCCAGCGTCTGGCCAATATCCGCGAAAGTTTCACGGTGGCCTAAAGAACCTGGTTTCACTTTCGGGCCGTAAACCAGCACCGGAATGTGCTCACGGGTGTGGTCAGTGCCGGTCCAGCTCGGGTCACAGCCGTGGTCAGCGGTCAGGATCAGAATGTCATCTTCACCCACCAGTTCCATCAGTTCAGGTAAACGGCGGTCGAACAGTTCCAGACCTGCAGCGTAACCAGCGATATCGCGACGATGTCCCCAGGAAGAGTCGAAATCAACGAAGTTAGTGAAGACGATGGTCTTATCACCCGCTTCTTTCATCTCTTTGATGGTGGCGTCGAACAGCGCGTCCAGGCCGGTAGCTTTCACTTTTTTGGTGATGCCGCAGTTAGCGTAAATATCCGCGATTTTACCGACGGAAACCACGTGACCGTCTTTCTCGTCGACCAGTTTCTGCAGCACAGTCGGTGCTGGCGGCTCAACGGCCAGATCGTGACGGTTACCGGTACGCTGGAAATTACCCGCTTTATCACCGATAAACGGACGCGCGATAACACGACCGATGTTGTAACCACCTTCGGTCAGTTCTTCACGAGCGATTTCACACAGTTCGTAGAGTTTATCCAGGCCAAAAGTCTCTTCGTGACAGGCAATCTGGAACACGGAGTCTGCAGAAGTATAGAAAATCGGCTTGCCGGTTTTCATATGCTCTTCACCCAGTTGATCCAGGATCACGGTACCGGAAGAGTGGCAGTTGCCGAGGTAGCCCGGCAGGTTGGCACGTTTGACCAGTTTATCCAGCAGTTCCTGCGGGAAGCTGTTGTCATGATCGGAGAAATAACCCCAGTCAAACAGAACCGGAACACCCGCGATTTCCCAGTGGCCAGACGGCGTGTCTTTCCCGGAAGAGAGTTCATGCGCCCAGGCGTAGGCACCAATCACTTCCGCGTTACCGTCCATACCAGCAGCAATTTTACCGGTAGAACCTTCGTGAGCTTTCACCAGGCCCAGACGGGTCAGGTTAGGCAGATTCAGTGGACCTTTGCGACCCTTGTCAGCTTCGCCTTTCGCACAGGCTTCTGCAATGTGTCCCATAGTGTCTGAGCCTACGTCGCCAAAGCGATCCGCATCTTCAGTCGCACCAATACCAAAGGAGTCCAGCACCATAATAAATGCACGTTTCATCTTGTTCTCCAACATCTGCGCCGCAAAAAAGCGATCAGATCAGTATACAGTTATTCGGTAATACGACGATAGACTGTCGGTGTAATTTCTGGCGCTTTATCGTCAAGGCTAATTGCCGCTTTGACCGCTTTCGCCGCTTCCTGCCAGCTGGCTTCGTCTTTGGCGTGGATCACCGCCAGCGGACGCTGTCCGTCTACGCTGTCGCCCAGACGCGCCATGTCGCTAAAGCCAACGCTGTAATCAATGGTGTCCGAAGCCTGACGACGACCGCCGCCCATGGAAACAACCGCCATTCCCAGCGCACGGGTATCCATAGCGCTGACAAAACCTTCGGTATCAGCATATACCGCTTTGCTGAGCATTGCCGTCGGCAGGTACTTCGCATAATTTTCGACGAAATCGGTCGGGCCTTTCTGCGCCGCAACCATGCGACCAAAAATCTCTGCCGCTTTGCCGTTATCCAGCACCGCCTGCAATTTCGCACGGGCTTCGGCATCATCTTTCGCCAGATTGCCGGAGATCAGCATTTCCACGCACAGCGCCATCGTGACGTCTAACAGACGTGGATTGCGGTATTCACCTGTCAGGAACTGCACCGCTTCGCGGACTTCAACCGCGTTACCTGCGCTGGATGCCAGTACCTGGTTCATATCGGTTAACAGCGCGGTGGTACGTACACCCGCCCCGTTCGCCACGCCGACAATCGCTTCGGCAAGCGCTTCAGAAAGCTCATAGGTCGGCATAAAGGCGCCGCTGCCTACTTTCACATCCATCACCAGCGCATCCAGCCCTTCCGCCAGCTTTTTCGCCAGGATAGAGCCGGTAATCAGCGGGATGGAATCCACCGTCGCGGTAATATCGCGGGTGGCATAAAAACGTTTGTCCGCCGGTGCGAGCGAGCTGGTTTGCCCAATAATCGCCACACCCACGTCTTTAATAATTTCACGGAAACGCGCGTCGTCCGGGAAGATGTCAAACCCTGGGATGGCTTCCAGTTTATCGAGCGTACCGCCGGTATGACCCAGACCACGTCCGGAGATCATCGGAATATAGCCGCCACATGCAGCGACCATCGGGCCTAACATCAGTGACGTTACGTCACCCACGCCGCCGGTAGAGTGTTTATCCACAATCGGGCCGTTCAGCTGCAGGCTTTTCCAGTCCAGCACGGTTCCTGAATCACGCATTGCCATGGTCAGCGAAACACGCTCAGGCATTGTCATATCGTGGAAGAAAATGGTCATCGCCAGGGCGGCGATTTGCCCTTCAGAGATGGTGTTGTCGCGAATCCCATTGATAAAGAAACGAATCTCTTCATCGCTCAGCGCATGACCATCACGTTTTTTACGAATAATTTCTTGTGCGAGAAACATGGTAACCCCCGATAAATCAGGTTAAATGCAGCGGAAAACCCACTGCAATGAATGATTACTCTAAACAATTCGAGTCGCAGGAAGCGGCAAGGAAGCTCATCCCCAGGCGCTTACTACAGTAAGTGACTGGGGTGAGGGAGTGCAGCTAACGCACCTGCGGCTTGCAGTATGACGAGTAATTAGTAGCTGCTTGCGCTCTTACCATCGCCGTGACCCAGCGCTTTCAGCAGGCTCGCCAGCAGGCTGGATGCGCCAAAACGATAGTGACGGGAATCGGCCCAGTCAGCGCCAAACAGTTCGTCGGCAATCGCCAGGAACTGCTGTGCATCTTCTGCGGTACGCACGCCGCCTGCCGGTTTGAAACCTACAGTTTTAGAAACGCCCATGTCGCGGATCACTTCCATCATGATGCGTGCGCTTTCCGGCGTCGCATTTACCGGCACTTTACCGGTAGAGGTTTTGATGAAATCAGCACCCGCTTTGATGGAGATTTCAGATGCTTTACGGATAAGACTCTCTTCTTTCAGCTCACCGGTTTCGATGATCACTTTCAGCAGCACGTTTGCCGCCGCACACGCATCTTTACATGCTTTAACCAGATCAAAACCAACCTGCTCGTTACCGGCGATCAGGGCACGGTAAGGGAACACCACGTCAACTTCATCCGCGCCGTAGGCAATCGCCGCGCGGGTTTCAGCCAGCGCAATCTCGATGTCGTCGTTGCCGTGCGGGAAGTTGGTCACGGTTGCAATACGGATGTCCGGAGTACCTTGCTCTTTCAGCGTCTTACGCGCGATAGGGATGAAACGCGGATAGATGCAAATAGCGGCAGTGTTGCCTACCGGGGTCTTCGCCTGATGACACAGCGCGATCACTTTTTCATTGGTGTCGTCGTCATTCAGGGTGGTCAGGTCCATCAGTTTCAGTGCACGCAGGCTGCTTGCTGTTAAATCGGTCATAACATTCTCCAACGGCATCGCCGTATAAAATTTCACCTTGCGAGTTTGTTAGTATTCTAACATCCGCTCGCTATTACACTTCGATATACATCACAGTTAATGAAAACCACATACAGATTTGCATTACTCTAATGAGATCTACTTCAAATAAATTACCTTTCAAGAAGGGATGCGGTGGCATCAGGCGCATCCGGATCAAAGGTTGTGGCGGCGTTGCTTTCTACAATGGCGTTACACCTTCGGGATAAAAAGGAATCAACGATGCCCACTTCAAGCGAACTCGCGCTGCAACAGCGTTGCCAACAAATCGTGACCAGTCCGGTGCTCAGCCCTGAGCAGAAACGCCACTTCCTGGCGCTGGAGGCTGAAAACGCGCTGCCTTACCCGCAACTACCTGCTGAGGCTCGCCAGGCGCTGGATGACGGGGTGATCTGCGATATGTATGAAGGTCATGCCCCGTTCAAACCGCGCTATGTTTTACCCGACTACGCGCGTTTTCTGGCCAACGGTTCCTCATGGCTGGAACTGGAAGGAGCCAGGGATCTTGATGACGCGTTATCCTTACTCACCATCCTGTATCACCACGTTCCGTCAGTCACCTCGATGCCGGTCTATCTCGGCCAGCTCGACGTTCTGCTGCAACCGTATGTTAGAATTCTAACACAAGATGAGATCGATATTCGAATAAAACGTTTCTGGCGTTATCTCGACAGAACCCTGCCAGACGCATTTATGCATGCCAATATCGGCCCCGCAGATACGCCTGTCACCCGTGCAATTTTACGCGCAGACGCAGAGTTAAAGCAGGTTTCGCCTAATCTGACGTTCATTTATGATCCGCAAATTACACCTGACGACCTGCTGCTCAACGTGGCGCAAAATATCTGCGAGTGCAGTAAGCCGCACATTTCCAACGGCCCCGAAAATGATAAAATTTTCACAAAAGGTCAGTATGGCGTCGTCAGCTGTTACAACTCGTTGCCGCTCGCCGGGGGTGGAAGCACGCTGGTCAGGCTCAATCTGAAAGCCATCGCAGAGCGCAGCACCTCTGTCGATGACTTCTTTACGCGCACCCTACCGCACTATTGCCAGCAGCAAATCGCCATCATTGATTCACGATGTGAATTCCTCTATGAAAAATCACATTTCTTTGAGAATAGCTTCCTGGTGCAGGAAGGGTTGATTGATCCCGAACGTTTTGTCCCTATGTTCGGCATGTATGGCCTGGCGGAGGCGGTGAATCTGCTGTGCGATAAGGCGGGGCAGAATGCTCGCTACGGAAAAGACGAGGTCGCCAATCAGCTCGGCTATCGCATCAGCGCCCAACTGGCGGAGTTTGTAGAAAGTAGCCCGGTGAAATTTGGCTGGAAGCAGCGCGCAATGCTGCACGCACAGTCAGGGATCAGTTCTGACATCGGCACCACGCCGGGCGCGCGTCTGCCCTACGGCGATGAGCCGGATCCGATCACTCACCTGCAAACCGTCGCGCCGCATCATGCGTATTATCACGCTGGGATCAGCGACATTCTCACGCTGGATGAAACCATCAAGCGCAATCCTCAGGCGCTGGTGCAATTGTGCCTCGGGGCGTTTAAAGCTGGGATGCGTGAGTTTACTGCCAACGTGAGTGGTAACGATCTGGTCCGCGTCACCGGCTATATGGTACGCCTGTCGGATCTGGAAAAATATCGCGCCGAAGGTTCACGCACCAACACCACCTGGCTGGGCGAAGAAGCCGCGCGCAATACCCGCATTCTGGAACGACAACCTCGCGTGATTAGCCATGAACAGCAGATGCGCTTCAGTAAGTAAGATCATTCCTTTCTCCTGCGTCGACGGGCCGGGCAGTCGCCTGGCTCTGTTTCTGCAAGGATGTAACCTGCGCTGTAAAAATTGCCACAATCCGTGGACGATGGGACGCTGCAACGACTGCGGGGAATGTGTCCTGCATTGCCCGCATGAGGCGCTGAGCCTGAGTGCGGGGAAAGTGAGATGGCAATCCGACGTATGTCAGCAGTGCGATACCTGCCTGCACATGTGCCCACAGCAGGCCACGCCGATGGCGCAAACCCTGAGCGTTGATGAAGTGCTGCAGCATATTCGCAAGGCGGTGCTGTTTATTGAAGGAATTACGGTCAGCGGCGGCGAAGCAACCACCCAGTTGCCGTTTATCGTGGCGCTGTTTAACGCGATCAAAACCGATCCGCAGCTGCAACACCTGACCTGCATGGTAGACAGCAATGGCATGCTGAGCGAAACCGGCTGGCAAAAACTGCTGCCGGTATGCGACGGCGTAATGCTCGATTTAAAAGCCTGGGATAGCGCGTGTCATCGACAGTTGACTGGCCGCGATAACACGCTGATTAAACAAAGCATTACCTTTTTGTCCGGGCAGGGAAAACTTGCGGAACTGCGCCTGCTGGTTATTCCTGGCCACGTGGATTATCTACAGCATATCGATGCACTGGCGGCGTTTATCAAACGTTCAGGTGATGTACCAGTGCGGCTAAATGCCTTTCATGCGCACGGGGTGTACGGCGAAGCGAAGGACTGGCCGAGCGCCACGCCTGAGGATGTGGAGCAACTGGCGCAAGGATTGCGCGAGCGCGGGGTGGATAATTTGATCTTCCCGGCGCTGTACCTGTGATTGCCGGATGCGACGCATCCGTCGTCCGGCAATTAAAAATCAAATAACGCCGTCGTATTGCGATACAGCGCATCAGCGATAACATCCGCAGGTTCCGAGCGCAGCTCGCAGAGGACATCAAAGACTCTGACCACCTGCTCCGGGCGATTCGGCTGTCCCTGAAAGCCGTTGAGCGGCATATCCGGCGCGTCAGTTTCCAGCAGCAGTGAGTCCAGCGGCAGTTGCGCCATTACCTCTCTGGTTTTACTGGCGCGCGGATAGGTAATGGTGCCGCCCACGCCAATTTTGTAGCCCAGTTGCACAAAACGTTCGGCCTGCTGCACGCTCCCGGAAAATCCATGCACCACGCCGGTTCGCGGTAAAGCATGGCGTTTCAGGTGCATCGCCAGCTTGTCATGAGTGCGCCGCGAATGCAGGATCACCGGCAGTTCGTAACGCTTCGCCAGCTTAAGCTGCGCTTCCAGCAGCCGCTCTTGCTTATCGAATTGCGGATCGTCCCGATAAAGATCCAGCCCAATCTCACCTACCGCCACCAGCTTTTGCGGACGCTTATCCAGCGCCTGCTGCAACTGCTCCAGGCAGTCATCGCTATGTTGCTCAATAACAATGGGGTGCAGCCCCAGGGCGGCAAACAATGGAGGGTAATTTTCCGCTAACGCCAGTACACGGGAAAAATTTGCCGCCTGGGTGGCCGGAACGATAATGCTTTGCACGCCGACGTCAGTCGCGCCCTGAATACTGGCAGATTCATCGCCCGTAAACGGCGGAAAATCAAAGTGACAATGCGTATCAATAAAACGATAACTCACGCCAAATCCTCATTATTAAACGTCGTGTCGTTAGCCTGAGGCGCATTGGTCACCACGGGGGCGTGAGCGTCGTTAGCCACCGGCGCAGGTGGAACCACGACCGGTCCCGGCACCACAATCTTCGGCGTCTGACGAGGCAGCGGCGCATTTTTCGCCAGCAGCTTACCGACGGTTGCCAGGAAGTAACGACCACACAGGCGTCCGGTCTTGTAATCTTCCCGCAGCGCCGGAATACGGCTTCCTAATGCCATGCTATGGAGCGGTTTGGGCGGGTAGATCTCAAAGATACGCAGCTTGCCCGGCGGTTTCTCAATAAAACTCTGAATCGCGCGATAGCTGGCTTCATGGTGCTGGACCAGATTCAGCAGCGGTTGCAGGCTGCTTTCGCCCAGCCAGCGTTCCATACGCTTGAACCACTGCGGGGTATAATACATTTGCGAAGGCACGGTGCGGATAACCACCAGCGTTTTTGCCCCCTGCTTCGCCGCTTCCTGCACGGGAATGGCGTCGCTGACTCCTCCATCGAGATAATTCACACCATCCAGCGCAACCCCTGCGCGGTAGAACCCTGGAATCGCGCTGGAGGCACGAATAAGATCGAGCCAGTTTTGCCGGTTCGGCGAAAAATAGCCAGGCGTGTAGTCATCGCCCCGACAGGCGCACATATAAAACGATTTCCCTGCGGCAAACAGACGCTCGGCGTTATCCATCGCCAGCGGCATCTGGGACGCGGTCGAATCCACTAGCCAATCGAGATCGATTAAATTTCCCCCGCGCACAAAGCGCACCGGGTCAAAAAATTCACGTCGAGTAGTGTAACGCATGATGACTTTACGACCGTAACCCGGCTGGTTACAAAGATAGGCTGAAAGGTTTTGCGCACCAGCGGAGGTCCCGTAGAAAAGATCAAAAGGATTGAACTGCGCGCGCATGAATTCATCCAATACGCCAGCGGTGAAGATGCCTCTTTGTCCGCCGCCCTCACACACCAGCGCCATACTGCCTGGTTGAAACGGACGTAACGATAACGGCGCAATATTACCGAGCGTGACGGGTATTCTCTGCCCCACCTCTGCCTTCCTGTTGTTTTTGTAATAGAACAACAAAGTAACGCAAATTGCCTGATGCTAAAACCGTAAAAGCCAGTCCGGTGGACTGGCTTAGTAGCAAGTTATCTTTACGGTTAATCCCCAAAATAATTCGAGTCACAAGAAGGCGGCAAGGGCGTGAATCCCGACCAGCTTACTCTGGTAAGTGATACGGGCGAGCACGCGTAGCCCACGCACCTTTAACTTGAAGAATAAAGGGGATGTCGCTAGGGCCGTTTACGACCTGTAAACAGGCTGACCAGAAACAGAATGATCCCCACCACAAAAACAATTTTCGCTGCGCCAGCAGCGGTACCCGCCAGTCCACCAAAACCCAGTGCAGCGGCAATTAACGCGATAACCAGAAATATGATGCCCCATCGAAACATGCGCTTCTCCTTTACCATAGTTAATGTCACCGCTTGATATGAGCACTCAGGCTGCCCATCGGCGATATTTTCAGTGTGGTGCACAACACGCCTCCCGACAAACGTCGGGAGGACGAATTAAGTCTAATTAGTGAGTTTTAAGATCGTTTTTGACGCTTTTCACGCCATCAATCGCTTTGGCGATGCTCTCAGCGCGATCGCTTTGAGCCTGTGATTCAACGGTTCCTGAAAGCTGTACCACGCCATCGGTGGTTTCAACTTTCACTTTGCGGGAAGGGACAATATCATCGGCCAGCAGCTTGGCTTTTACCTCACTGGTGATTGCCGTATCGCCCGCATAGCCTTTTACAGAAGTGTCTTTGCTATCACGTACGTGCAGTTTGTCGCTAACGGAGGTCACACCCTCAACGCCTTTGGCGACTTTAACTGCCTCTTCGGCCTGTGCCTGGCTTTCAACAAACCCGCTTAGCGTCACCACCTTCTGGTCGGTTTTAACGGAAATGTCGGTGCTCTTAATGCTATCGTGATCCACCAGCGCGGCTTTTACTTTCGCAGTGATGGTGCTGTCATCCATGAAATTACCGACTTTGTTCATGGAGCTATCGACTTTCTGCCCCGCACTTTCGACGCCGGATTGCGTTTTATCCGTCGTGGAGTTTTCTGCATAAGCAGAACCCGTTGCAACAGCGGAGGTCAGCATCACGGCCAGCAGCGTTTTAGAAATCTTAAGTCCTGTCATTGTCATCGATGTATTCCTGTATGTTTGCTAAAAGCTGCGCTCTGCCGTAAAACGGCTTGAGCCAGCAACTAATCTTGTAAGTGGAATAAATATCAGCAATAGAAGCTGCAACAGGCAGCCTAAAAAGCATTTAACGCCGACATTTATGTCATCACATTGTTAAATATAGTTCAGGATTTCGTGATCGCAGTCCAGATTGACTAAAAAACGTGCAAACAAAAGAAAAACGAGAGGTTTTAAGAACATTCCGCAAGGGATTTAAAAGACAGGAAAAGTTGTAGGGCACGGCGGATACCGTGCCCTGAAGGTCGATTAGTGTTCGCGCGTTTTGCGGAACTGAACGTCAGGGTAACGTTCCTGGGTGAGATTCAGGTTAACCATGGTCGGCGCGATATAAGTGAGGTTATCGCCGCCATCCAGCGCCAGCTGAATTTCGTTTTTACGCTTGAATTCTTCGAATTTCTTCGCGTCAGAACACTCTACCCAGCGTGCTGTCGCTACGTTGACCGACTCATAAATCGCTTCAACGTTGTATTCGCTCTTCAGTCGTGAAACCACCACGTCGAACTGCAGCACACCAACAGCGCCCACGATCAGATCGTTATTAGCGATCGGACGGAAAACCTGCACTGCGCCCTCTTCGGACAGCTGAACCAGCCCTTTCAGCAGCTGTTTCTGCTTCAACGGATCCTTCAGACGAATGCGACGGAACAGCTCCGGCGCGAAGTTCGGAATACCGGTGAACTTCATCATTTCGCCTTGGGTAAAGGTATCGCCAATCTGGATAGTGCCGTGGTTGTGCAGACCCAGAATATCGCCCGGATACGCTTCTTCCACGTGAGAACGGTCACCGGCCATAAAAGTCAGCGCATCGGAGATAACCACGTCTTTACCAATGCGCACCTGGCGCATTTTCATACCTTTCTCGTACTTGCCGGACACCACGCGCATAAACGCCACGCGGTCACGGTGTTTCGGGTCCATGTTGGCCTGAATTTTAAACACGAAGCCGGTGAACTTCTCTTCTGAGGCTTCAACGACACGGGTGTCGGTTTTACGCGGCATCGGCGCAGGCGCCCACTCCACTAAGCCATCCAGCATATGATCAACGCCGAAGTTACCGAGCGCGGTACCGAAGAATACCGGGGTGATTTCGCCCGCGAGGAACAGCTCATGGTCGAACTCGTTAGACGCGCCCTGCACCAGCTCCAGCTCGTCGCGCAGCTGCTGCGCCAGGTCTTCCCCCACGGCGGCATCGAGTTCCGGGTTGTTCAGACCTTTAACAATGCGCACTTCCTGAATGGTGTGGCCTTTACCCGTCTGGTACAGGTAAGTTTCGTCTTTATATAGGTGATAGACGCCTTTGAACAACTTACCGCAGCCAATCGGCCAGGTGATCGGCGCACAGCCGATTTTCAGTTCATTCTCGACTTCATCCAGCAGCTCCATCGGATCGCGGATGTCACGGTCGAGTTTGTTCATAAAGGTCAGGATCGGGGTATCACGCAGACGGGTAACTTCCATCAGCTTACGGGTCCGGTCTTCAACACCTTTTGCGGCGTCGATGACCATCAGGCAGCAGTCCACCGCCGTCAGAGTACGGTATGTATCTTCAGAGAAGTCTTCGTGCCCTGGGGTGTCCAGCAGGTTTACCAGGCAGTCATGATATGGAAACTGCATCACAGAGGTGGTAATGGAGATACCACGCTGTTTTTCCATTTCCATCCAGTCAGATTTCGCATGCTGGCTGGAGCCACGGCCTTTTACCGTACCGGCGGTCTGAATCGCCTGTCCGAATAACAGTACCTTTTCAGTAATTGTCGTTTTACCGGCATCCGGGTGAGAAATAATGGCAAAAGTGCGGCGTTTGGCCACCTCTTGCAAATAAGGAGACAACGTCATAGTCAAATCTTCTTAGGTAAGCACGGCAACAGGCCGTGCAAGTTGAATACGAAAAATTGCGGCTATTTTACCCATCAACGGGGGGGAGGCAATCAGTGTTTACACAGGAGCCGCTCCAGTTCACTTAATGACGCCACGGTCCAGGTCGGCTGAATGCCCGCTGGCTGCTCGCGGTGGTGCGTATTTAGCCAGCAGGTGGATAGCCCGGCGTTAATGCCGCCAAGAATATCGGACTCTGCGGTGTCGCCCACCATCAGTACGCGGGAACGCTCAGGATTGCCCGCCTGCTCCAGCGCATGGTCAAAAATACGGGGATCGGGTTTTGCCACGCCAACCTGCTCAGAAATCACCAGCAGGTCAAAATAGTCGCGCAGCCCCGTCCGCTCAAGGCGGATTTGCTGCAACGCCGTAAAGCCGTTAGTAATAATACCGATTTTTGTTTTATCACGAATCGCATTGAGCAGAGAAACCGCCCCTGGCAACGGCGAGCAAATCTCCGCCATCGCATTGATAAAGGCGTCATTAAGCTGGCCTGGCTCAACCTTCAGGCGTTCAGCCCAGCTCTGAAAACGAGCGTGCTGGAGTTGTAATGAGGTTATCGCACCGTTTTGATAATCCACCCACAGCGGTTTATTTACGGCCTGGTAGTCCTGAAAATCTTCAGCGGTAAAGGTAATGCTATAGTCGAGAAACATCCGCTGTAAGCCGGTAAACGAGTCAAACGTAAACAGCGTTTCGTCGGCATCAAAGAAAATCCAGTCCCACTTCTTCATCATTACACCTTGTCTTACATGCTGATTGGCAATGCCATTATAATGGCGTCTTCATGACCATCGGCCGTCGGATAGTAATTGCGCCGGATTGTCGCCTCGTTAAAGCCCAGGCTTTCGTACAGCGCGATAGCGGCAGTATTTGAGGCGCGCACTTCAAGCCACAGTGTCAAAATGCCACGCTTTTCCAGCTCATCGATCAGGTATTCCAGTAGCTCACGCCCCAGGCCCCGGCGCTGAAAGTCAGGATCGACGGCAATATTGAACAGCGTAGCTTCATCCAGCACGACCTGTGTAATCGCAAAGGCGGCCATTACGTCGTCAACCCTCAACTGAAAATTGAGGTAGCGATCGCCCTGGTTGCTGGCAAATGTTTTTTCACTCCACGGAAAAGCGTGAGCGCGTTTTTCAATCTGAAATGCTGCAGGTAAATCAGTCGGTTCGAGGGAAGAAATCGTGTTCATATGCGCAGATTTGTTGCCATAACGCGGCGCGGGCCGCGGGGTTTTCCCGTAATTCATTAAACGCAGGACTCTCGACCTGAGCGCCCTCCAGCAGCAGCGGCTCTTCGGTTCCCAGCCGCCAGCTATTACAGCGACTGCCCTGCGGCAGCATGGCGACACGGTCAGGCGTCAGTTGTAAAACCTGATCCGGGCTGACGGTTAATGCGCGTAAAATATCGCTCATCAACGGTTCGGTTAGTGCGGGTAATTGTGCAGCAACCATCACCAAACGGACGTGCGCAGGAATTGAAATCGCGATCTCGCCCTGCAGTGCGCCGGGACGACGCAATGACCACTGCGTAATGCCCAGTTGCTGTAACTGCCAGTCTCGTCGGGATGTCATAGCGAAACACTCCTGTCTATCAGGGGCGCAAATATAGCAAATTTGTCGAATCCGTGCCATCAAACAACTATAATCCCCCGCTGTACAATTTAAGGAGCACTCCATGTCTGCTTTTACCCCGGCAAGTGAAGTCTTGCTGCGCCACAGTGATGATTTCGAACAAAGCCGTATTCTGTTTGCCGGTGATTTGCAGGATGACCTGCCTGCCCATTTTGAATGCGCCGCCAGCCGTGCGCACACTCAGCAGCTTCACCACTGGCAGGTGCTTAACCGCCAGATGGGCGACAACGTTCGCTTTAGCCTCGTCGCCCAGACCGATGACGTTGCCGATAGCGATACGCTGATCTACTACTGGCCGAAGAATAAGCCGGAAGCCCAGTTCCAGTTGATGAACATTCTGTCGCTGTTACCGGTGGGCACCGATATTTTTGTTGTTGGTGAGAACCGCAGCGGCGTTCGTAGCGCAGAGCAGATGCTGGCCGAATACGCGCCGCTGAACAAAGTCGACAGCGCGCGTCGCTGTGGCCTGTACCATGGTCGTCTGGAAAAACAGCCGGTCTTTGATGCAGAAAAATACTGGGATGAATACCAGACCGAAAATCTGACCATCAAAACGCTGCCGGGCGTATTCAGCCGTGACGGTCTGGATGTTGGCAGCCAACTGCTGCTCTCCACTCTGACGCCGCACACCAAAGGCAAAGTTCTGGATGTCGGCTGCGGTGCAGGTGTACTCTCCGTCGCCTTAGCCAGCCACTCGCCAAAAGTGCGCTTAACCCTGTGCGATGTTAGTGCCGCCGCCGTTGAAGCCAGCCGCGCAACGCTTGCTGCCAACGGTATTGAAGGAGACGTAATCGCCAGTAACGTCTTTTCTGACGTGACGGGTCGCTTTGATATGATCATCTCCAACCCACCGTTCCACGACGGGATGCAGACCAGCCTCGACGCCGCGCAAACGCTGATTCGCGGCGCAGTGCGCCACCTCAACAGCGGCGGTGAACTGCGTATCGTGGCGAACGCCTTCCTGCCTTATCCGAAGGTACTGGATGAAGTGTTTGGCTTCCACGAAGTTATCGCGCAGACCGGTCGCTTCAAGGTCTATCGCACCATCATGACGCGTCAGGCGAAGAAGTAGAACGGCCATCCCATGCCGGATAAGGTGCCTGCACCGCCATCCGGCAGGGTTTGCTAAATGCGGGGTGGCACTTCGTTTACACGGCCTGCGTTTAGCGCCCATTTTTACATCAATTAAGCGCGTCCTGGGCAATTAACTATTGACGAAAAGTTGAAAACCACTAGAATGCGCCTCCGTGGTAACGATACTTTTTTGAGTGTCGATGGTATGCGAAGGTGGCGGAATTGGTAGACGCGCTAGCTTCAGGTGTTAGTGTCCTTTCGGACGTGGGGGTTCAAGTCCCCCCCCTCGCACCATAATCCACGTTGATATTGCTCGCACTGGGCGAAGGTGGCGGAATTGGTAGACGCGCTAGCTTCAGGTGTTAGTGTCCTTAGGATGTGGGGGTTCGAGTCCCCCCCCTCGCACCAACGAGGCGATATCAAAAAATAAGATGACTGTGCGAAGGTGGCGGAATTGGTAGACGCGCTAGCTTCAGGTGTTAGTGTCCTTAGGATGTGGGGGTTCGAGTCCCCCCCCTCGCACCAATTATCTTATTTCCCTCTTGATTTTCTTCCCTGTTTTGTTCATCCCTGATTCCCGTTCATCATCACCAGAACAATGCCGCCGATCAGCGCCGCACATGAAGGCAACAGGACAAAATGCCGCAAACGCTTGTGGTACAGCATGAGTGAAGTCAACAGTAATCCTAATACAATCATCGCCTTCCATACGTAGACCGACAGGTCGCTAAATGCCATCCCGGCAATCAGTATTCCCGGCAGCAGAACCCCCCATCCACTGCCCAGCGTACGTTGCAACATGGTACCACCTATGACATTGATAATGATAACCAATATCATATGATAAATTTTCTCATTTATCAGCTGGGAGGCACTATCAATTATATGAGTTTTACTTAACGATTGATGACATGAATAATTTAAGGTGATAAATTGCTCGCCGGTTAGCTTTTCAACTAAAAACAATAAAAACCTCTGCGAATGATACCCCGTTCGTTATTTGTTTTATTTACCAACACACCTTCGTACATTGCAGATAACTAACAATATTTACCTATGACAGTACAATCCTGGCGAGCTCTGCGCACCAAAAAATACCAACTCTCTTTACGATTGTTTCTGCTACTCAACGCAGTCTCCGCGCTGTTTACGCTTTTTTTTCCCCTGTTTGCCGTCAAAGCGTTGTCAGTACCGGCATTGCTGATTCTCGTGATGAGTACATTGTTGCTGGCATGGCATAGGAAATATGTGGATAAAAGAATTAATCTTCCTTTTATTTCAATCGTTTTTGGTTTGCTATGGGCATTACATATTTTCCTGAAATATAACGCTCTGGGTCATAATGATTATTATTTTCTATTAATCGCGCTTCTCAGCGTGCTGTTTATTGGTTCTATCGCTTTTGCCAATAATATCATCGCGTTTACGCTTCACTCATTGCCTTCCGTCGCCGTCTGTTTATGGCTGAATGGCAGCGAGCATGGTTTGCGAATTATCTATTTTATGGCGCTGCCCATGGCCGGGATCGCCATCCAGCATGTGATACAAAAGCGCTACGATGGCTTCGCCCAGCAGCTGATGTATAAACTGCTGGAAGAACGGGAAACCCTGAACGGACTCAGCATGCTCGACCCGCTAACCGGTTTGTACAATCGTCGGGGGCTACAACACCGACTCGATACGCTGTTGGCCTTGAGCAACGCGAAGCACTACGTCTTGCTGCTGGATATCGACCACTTCAAAGCCTATAACGATCACTACGGTCATATGATGGGAGATCAGGCGCTGATCCGCGTCTCTGCCGCGATTCGTGACTCCGTGCGCTCCCGGGACGTGGTGGCGCGCTTTGGTGGGGAAGAGTTTATGGTTTTGCTGACCGCGGTCGATCCCCAGCAGGCCCAGGCTGCCGCCGAACGTATTCGCCAGAAGGTGTACGACCTTAAAATTCCTCACATGTTTAACGAGAGCGTGGCAACCAACGTAACCGTGAGTATTGGTATTGCGCCTCTGGTCGAGCAGGATATTGATGCCGCTGTTGCCCGAGCGGATAAAGCCCTTTATGAGGCCAAGAGCCTTGGGCGCAACAGTACGCTGGTTAGCGATGACCTGCGGGTAAACTGCCCTTCTGCCTGAGCTATCTGTGCGGTGTCTCCCGGGATGGCGACAAAGATCTTGCCATCGCTCAATGTCAATTATAGGATTAGCAATCATTATCATTAAGATTAACATCCTTATATCGACATGGCTTATCGTTCCGCACCGATCGTTGAAGATGTCATCTGGCGTAGCCCTCTGCCTGCAAAGATGCCCTCGCTGGCTGCTGCCGTACGCGCAACGATAGCCAACACCCGTGAGCACCTGCTGGACTTCATTCGTCTTGACGAAACCCCCGTGCCAGGTGCAATGACGCTACATGAATGGACGCAATCAACGACGCTAAGTTCATTGCTGGCTGTCTATTCAGACCATATTTATCGCAATCAGTCCACGCTGCCACGCGAAAATAAGCCGCTGATTTCTCTCTGGGCGCAGTGGTATATCGGCCTGATGATGCCTCCGCTCATGGTGGCCCTGCTGACGCAAAAAGAGGCCATCGACGTCTCTCCTGAACACATGCACGTAGAATTCCACGAAACAGGCCGTGCTGCCTGCTTCTGGATCGACGTGCATCAGGATCACCAGGTCACGGCCCAGTCTCCTCAGCAACGCATGGAAACACTGATTCTCTCGGCGCTGACGCCGGTTGTGCAGGCGCTGGAAGCGACAGGCGAGATCAATGCGAAGCTTATCTGGAGCAACACCGGATATTTAATTCACTGGTATTTAACGGAAATGAAGCCGTTATTAGGTGAAGAACTGCTGACCACACTGCGCCAGACCTGTTTTTTTGAGAAGCAACTCTCCTGCGGTCAGGATAATCCCCTGTGGCGTACCGTTGTTCCGCGCGAGGGACTGTTAGTGCGCAGAACCTGCTGCCAGCGCTATCGCCTGCCCGATGTCCAGCAATGCGGTGACTGCACGCTGAAGTAAGCGAGGAGCCGTAGCCCCTCGCCCGTCAGTTATGCAACCTGCTGATTTTCTTCTATACGCTGTGCTTCTTCTTTTTCCTGCGCTAATAGCTGCTTTTCGTAAACCTTAAAGAATGGGAAGTAGATGACGGCAGACACCAGTGCCAGCAGGACAACCAGAATGGCCGCACGATAGTCCCAGCCTAACGCCCACGCCGCGCCAACCGGTGCCGGGGCCGTCCAGGGAACCACTGAAATCACCCGCCCAATCAAATCCAGCTTCATCGCCGCCCAGGCCAGCACTGCGTTCACCATCGGGGCCAGCAGGAAGGGAATAAAGAACACTGGGTTCATGACAATCGGTGTACCGAAAATCACCGGTTCGTTAATATTAAAAATGCTCGGAACAACGCTCAAACGCCCGATCGATCGTAGATGGGCCGAACGGCTACGCAGATAGCAAATCACCAGCCCCATCGTCGCGCCGGAACCTCCAACCACAATAAAGAACGTCCAGAACGCTTCCATAAAGATATGCGGTAAAGGCGCGCCCTGCGCCAGCGCCGACTGGTTCATCCCGAGATTGGTGAGCCAGAACATTTGCAGCATTCCCGACACAATTGCCGCGCCATGTATACCCGCAAACCACAGCAGATGGCCGATCAGCACCGCCAGCAGTATCGCTGGCAGAGAATCCGCTGCAGACACCAGTGGTTTAAAGATGGCCATGATGGCCTGCGGGATCAGCATGTCAAACTGCGACTGAATCACCAGACTCAGCGGGTACAGCGTCAGCACCACCACCAGCACAGGGATCAGCAGATCGAAGGAGTTTTTGATCATCGGCGGCACCTGATCGGGTAAACGAATGCCGATGTTGTGCGCCTTCAGGAAGCGCATCATTTCAACGCAGTAAATAGCCACCAGGATGGCAGTGAAAATCCCCGTACCGCCAAGGCTATCAACCGGCATAGTGCCTTTGGTTTTCGGTGCAGCAATCAGCAAAAAAGCCATGATCGATAGCATCGCGCACATGAAGGGATCTAGCTGATGCGACTTCACATAGTGCTTGCCCAGGTTATAAGCGATAGCCGCACATATGTAGACTGACATGATCCCCATCGTCATATCAAACGGTGTGAGGATTTGACCTTCAAACTGTTTCGCCATATCCAGCCACGCACGTGCAAACCCCCAGGTGGTATCCGGAGAAAAAGGCGGATAGGCGAAAACCAGCAGAAACGAGCCTACGATCATAAAGGGCATCGCCGAAATAAACCCATCACGGATAGCCATCACATGACGTTGTGAAGAGATGCGCCCGGCAACAGGGCTGACGTAATTTTCAACGAAGCGGAAAATCACATTAAACACAGCATTATTAGTAGACATAGCCGTTCTCCCGTTGTGCAAAACCCTGCAACCGTGCTGGTGTCAACACCACCACGTAAAGCCCATTACTACTTTTCGCAACCGTGCCGGGAGGAACGCCAGCGCTACTGCATTTTGAGTTCAGTTTCATAGATGGCTCTTATTATGTAATACAGAGGAAGTGACAACTTCAGTATTAATCGCCATTTGAGCATTCTGCAACCGGTTACTGTAACCGGTTTCTTTGATTGTGAAGACGATCGAAAAACTGCCAATGTTGCCATGTTGTTACATTAAAATATTTACAGCGAGCTTGCCCCTATGACAAATTACGCCATGCGGTTTTCTGCTGGATGGAGCTGCCTGTAGGCGATTTGGAGAGAAGAATGAGTTTGCAATCAGTACGCCAATTTTTAGCGCAATATGCACCAGATATTGAGATTATCGAATTAGATCAGAGCACAGCTACCGTCGATCTGGCAGCGAAAGCCCATAACGTCGAACCTGGCCAGATCGCGAAAACGCTTTCGCTGAAGGTCAAGAACGACATTATTCTGGTCGTCGCCAAAGGTGATGCCCGACTGGATAACAAAAAGCTAAAGAGCACTTTCGGTGCCAAAGCCCGTATGTTGAGTAGCGATGAAGTAGTGAACGCGACGGGCCATCCCGTTGGCGGCGTTTGCCCTTTCGGACTGGAAACGCCGATTTCGGTGTACTGCGATGTTTCGTTGAAGCATTACGCTGAAGTGCTTCCCGCCGCAGGCACCATCCACAGCGCCGTTCGTATCACGCCAGAAAGGATGGCTGAGCTGACTTCCGCCACCTGGGTGGATGTGTGTCAGTGATGATTCACGTTCCGCGCCGATAACGAAACCCGGCACGAAACGATCTAACATTACTCGCTAAGAAGCCGCCTGTAGAAAAGGTGCAGGTTCACCTGCACGCAGGTACAGCAGGATATCTGCAGCATCCAGCAGTCCGGCATCTGAGCTCACGCCCAGCTTGGACATCACATTAAATTTATGTGCCCGAATGGTTTTAATATTCCGCTCTAACTGAGCAGCGATCTGCGGCATTGAATAGCCATTCGACATAAAGCGCAGTATTTCTCGTTCTGTTGGACTGAGCATACGGCTTTGATTGATATACCAATGGTTTTTAGAACCTTCGGTTCCCCGGTTGGGGCCGTTCAATACCGTAAATAACGCGTCCTGCAGTACCGTTAATGAAGAAGATTTGCTCACAACGCCATCTAACGGCAACGGTGACAAAGAGCCGATTAATCGCGCTTCAGCGTCATCATCAGCAATCACCACCCGGCGAATACGCGGAAAATTTACAGCCAGTTCCGTCAGATAAGCTAACCCGGCCCTGCGATCGGTTCTGATTGCAGAGAGGGAGAAAATAACCGCCGAAAACGACGTTTTTAACATCACCTGACTAAATGCAGGCTGGCTCGAAAAGATATGAAGTTCGTATTGGTTATCCGGCATGGTATTAAACAGGCTCTTAATACCGACGCTACTCATCGCGCACTTCTCTACCAGCGCAACGTTTCTTTTGATGCTTCGGCTTTCCATTCCGTGGTTTCTCCATAAACTGAAGGTAAATTCAATTCTCGCGATCCTTGAGAACTGTTTATCCAGGCGTACATTTCTGCATTGCTATGTATCGACAAGCGACGCATAGCGCTGTTCTTTTGGGCGCTGATCGTTTTATTGCTTTTCTTCAGCAATGTCGCAATCTGATTAATTCCCCAACCTTTTCCCAGGAGTCTCAGCACTTTCCTCTCCGAGAGGGTAAGTACAATTGAGCGGGCGCTATGGTCTGCTAATTCTGGCATCAGGGGCGGAGAGAGCAGAGACTTGCTAATTCTCTCGGCACGGCTATTTCCTGCGTGAATAACATTCACCAAACTTTCAATCGTCTCGGCATCAGATAACAGCGAACTGACAGGGCACATCAGCAATTCAATGGCCAGCGGATAAAAAACACGAGAAACGAGAAATACCCAGTGAATATCGCGGTATTGAGATAATAAAGAATAATATTGTTCGCAGACTGAACGTGGATGATTACAGTCTCCGGATAAGTCAGCAATCACCAAATCGGCACAACGCAGCTGCAGCAACGTCAATTCTTCGACGGAGCGGCAGTAGGTAAGTTCATAATCAGCGAACTGCCCCTGCATTACACCTTTAAGTCCGGTTTGTACGATCGGTAATTTACTAATAATAATTGCGTTTTTGCAGCGTCCTGGCAACATATCTCCTCCACACTCACCAGTCCGTATTCGCACTTATTAAAAATCCCCTGATAAATTAAAAGTATTAATTAACAGGAAACCCTAAACAATAGACGAGGTGAATTGTTTATCCTTGGCTTTTATTTATAAACAAAGTTATACCGCTACAATCCCAGTAGCATCAAACTATTGAACCATCATGCCAATAATTACTCATGAATACACTCTTTGTACAATTAAAAGAACTACAATAGATCGTTAGCGTTGCTTACGTATTTTCCATCCTGATAAATAACATTACATTTTCATAAGTGCTGTCTTTATTGATAAGCAAGTGAGGTGTGCAAACGCATCAGACGTACGATCTGCATCTTTTTTCGACGCAAAGATTGATCTTAGCCAGAGCCAACAGGATCATGCTTCATGATAAAAAGAAGACATCCGCCACGCAAAGAGATCCTTTTCAGTCAGAGCGAGTCATGCAAACAGAGCAGTCGTCACAGCGAACGGTTACACGGTTATGTATTCAATGCGGTCTTTTTTTACTTCAGCATGGGGCAGAAAGTGCGCTGGTTGACGAGCTATCCACCCGCCTCGGGCTGGCGCTTGGCATGGATAGCGTAGAAAGCGCTATCTCCTCTAACGCCATCGTCCTGACCACCATTAAAGACGGGCAGTGCCTGACTTCAACGCGAAAAAATCAGGATCGCGGAATTAACATGCACGTCGTGACGGAGGTGCAGCACATCGTTATTCTGGCGGAACACAAACTGCTGGATGTTAAAGGCGTTGAGAAACGCTTTAGCCAGATTAAACCGCTGCGCTATCCAAGATGGTTGGTCGCCTTTATGGTCGGTTTGTCCTGCGCCTGCTTTTGTAAACTCAATAATGGCGGATGGGATGGCGCGGTGATCACCTTTTTCGCCAGTATGGTGGCGATGTATATTCGCCAGATTCTGGCGTCCCGGCATTTGCACCCGCAAATCAACTTCTGCATTACTGCGTTTGTGGCAACCTCGATTTCTGGTCTGCTGCTGACCTTGCCGACGTTTAACCACACACCAACCATCGCCATGGCCGCCAGCGTGCTGCTGTTGGTTCCGGGTTTTCCGTTGATCAACTCCGTCGCGGATATGTTTAAGGGACACATTAATACTGGGCTCGCTCGCTGGGCTATTGCCAGTCTGCTGACGCTGGCGACCTGCATTGGCGTAGTCATGTCGATGACCTTATGGGGGCTGCGCGGATGGGCGTGATCGATTTCATTTTGGCGCTAATGCAGGACATGATCCTGTCGGCAATACCTGCGCTTGGTTTTGCCATGGTATTTAACGTACCACATCGGGCGCTCCCCTGGTGCGCGTTACTCGGCGCACTCGGCCACGGTTCACGAATGGTGATGATGAGCGCAGGATTTAATATCGAATGGTCAACCTTTATGGCGTCGCTACTGGTGGGCTGCATTGGGATCCAGTGGTCACGCTGGTATCTGGCGCATCCGAAAGTCTTCACCGTTGCGGCAGTAATCCCCATGTTCCCTGGGATCTCTGCCTATACCGCCATGATCTCGGCGGTAAAAATCGGCCATTTTGGTTACAGCGAAGCGCTGATGATCACGCTGTTGACCAATTTCCTGAAAGCCTCATCGATTGTCGGAGCGCTCTCCATCGGGCTATCCGTACCGGGATTATGGCTGTATCGCAAACGCCCGCGCGTTTAGCGGCACGCTTTGTTTGCTCCTCGCAGAGAGGGGAATCGCCCCCTCTTCTGCTGCTCTCCTTCTTCTCTGTGTTACTATAAAAGCAGTCCCCTTCTCGGTTGTTGTTCAGTATTGAGAAACATTATGCCCAGCAAAATTTTGACGCCGGACGTCACTAGCATTGACGCCTTACTACACGATCACCATACGGTGCTGGCCAGGTCCGCGGGCGGTGCCGTAGCCGTATTCGCCAATAACGCGCCAGCATTTTACGCGGTGACGCCTGCACGACTGGCCGAGTTGTTGGCGCTTGAAGAGAAACTGTCACGCCCGGGAAGCGATGTGACGCTGGATGCACAATTTTATGAAGAGCCGCAAACCGCTCCTGTTGTCGTGCCAATGGGGAAATTTGCGATGTACGCTGACTGGCAGCCCGATGCCGACTTTCAGCGCCAGGCCGCCCTGTGGGGCGTGGCGTTAAGAGAACCGGTCACCGCCGAGGAACTGGCCTCATTTGTTGCCTACTGGCAGGCCGAAGGCAAAGTCTTTCACCATATTCAGTGGCAGCAAAAACTGGCACGCAGCATCCAGATTGGCCGGGCCAGCAATGGCGGAATGCCGAAGCGCGATGTGAACAGTGTCAGCGAGCCTGACAACCATATTCCACCGGGTTTTAGAGGATAACGATGAAAAACGTTGGCGACCTGATGAAACGTCTGCAAAAAATGATGCCGGCTAATGTCGAGCCAGCCTTTAAAACGGGCGAGGAGCTGCTGGCATGGCAAAAAGAGCAAGGTGAAATTCGCGCCGCAGCGCTGGCCCGTGAAAACCGAGCCATGAAAATGCAGCGCACATTCAACCGTTCCGGTATTCGTCCACTGCATCAGAACTGTTCGTTCGATAACTATCGGGTGGAATGCGAAGGTCAGATGAACGCCCTGAGCAAAGCTCGCCAGTACGTTGAAGAGTTTGACGGCAACATCGCCAGCTTTATTTTCTCTGGCAAGCCCGGCACCGGCAAAAACCATCTGGCCGCCGCTATCTGCAACGAACTGCTGCTGCGCGGCAAGTCGGTGCTGATTATCACCGTTGCGGACATTATGTCAGCCATGAAAGATACCTTCAGCAACCGTGAAACCAGCGAAGAACAGCTACTCAACGATCTCAGCAATGTCGATTTGCTGGTGATCGACGAAATCGGCGTGCAGACCGAATCCCGCTATGAAAAGGTGATCATCAACCAGATCGTCGATCGCCGCTCGTCTTCAAAACGCCCGACCGGTATGTTGACCAACAGCAATATGGATGAAATGAACAAACTGCTGGGCGAGCGGGTAATGGACCGTATGCGCCTTGGCAACAGCCTGTGGGTGATTTTTAACTGGGAAAGCTACCGTAGTCGGGTAACCGGTAAAGAGTATTAACGTATTAGGACCACTCCTAAGACTGCCGGCGCTATACTGCGCTGAAAAGGCATAACACGAGTTGCATATAATGATGAAAACAACCAAACGTCTGCTGTGCTGTGCGCTGGCCGCCAGCACGCTCATCTCGACCAGCGTTTTCGCCGCCTCCTGGCAGGATTCGCTCTCCAGCGCGGCCAGCGAACTGAGCAAACAAAGCTCCGGCTCGCAGGGCGGCTCGTCGCTCTCTTCCCTGACCAGTCTACTGAATGGCAGCAATCAGTCGCTGACCTCCAGCAGCATGAATAACGCCGCCGGGATCCTGGAATATTGCGCGAAACAGAAACTGGCCTCGGTCACCGACACGCAAAACGTCAAAAACCAGGTGCTGGATAAACTGGGCCTCAGTGCTCCGGAGCAGAAACAAGACACCAACTATATGGACGGCATTCAGGGGCTGCTCAACGCCAAAGATGGTCAACAACTGGACCTGAACACAATTGGCAACAGCTCGCTGGCGAAGCAGGTAAAAACCAAGGCCTGCGATCTCGTGTTAAAACAGGGTATGAACTTCATTTCCTGACGCACGACATGCCGCGTATACCCTGCGCGGCATCAACCTGCTCCCCATAAAATTCACACGTCAAATAATCAGTAAATCCCCCGCAAAAAACACGCATATCTAAACCAATTCTGAATAACAACGTAATTTAATGTCACTACAATTGCAGCAATGCAACATCGCTATTACATTGTGCTTTCCCAAAATCATTAGCCTGCCTGGCGTTTGCCCGGTTTACTGAGGATCGATCGTTGTCAGAACTCATCTCCATTACTCTGTTTCTCGCTTCAGTGCTGATTTACGCCTGGAAAGCGGGTCGCAACACCTGGTGGTTTGCTGCCACGTTAACGGTGCTGGGGATTTTTATTGTCTTGAATATCACGCTGTATGCCAGTGACTATTTCACCGGCGACGGTATCAATGACGCGGTTCTGTACACGCTGACCAATAGCCTGACCGGCGCGGGAATTGGAAAATATATCTTACCTGGCGTCGGGATTGCGCTGGCCCTGACGACCGTTTTTGTCGCTCTCGGCTGGATTCTGCGCCGCCGTCGCCATCATCCGCATCATGTGGGTTACAGTCTGCTGGCCCTGCTGCTGGCGCTGGCCTCCGTAGACGCCAGCCCGGCGTTTCACCAGATAACCGAACTGGTAAAGTCGCAGTCGCGCGATGGCGATCCGGATTTCCCAACCTATTATAAAGAGCCGTCAAAAACGATTCCCAACCCGAAGCTGAATCTGGTTTATATCTATGGCGAAAGCCTCGAGCGCACCTATTTTAACAACGACGCGTTCCCGGATCTGACCCCGGAACTCGATGCGTTGAAAAACGAAGGTCTGGATTTCAGCAATACCATGCAACTTCCGGGTACCGATTACACAATCGCTGGCATGGTCGCCTCCCAGTGCGGTATTCCGCTGTTTGCGCCGTTTGAAGGCAACGCCTCGGCGTCGGTCTCCAGCTTCTTCCCCAACAATATCTGTCTGGGCGATATCCTGAAAAACTCCGGCTATCAAAACTACTTTGTGCAGGGAGCCAACCTGCGCTTTGCCGGCAAAGACGTGTTCCTGAAATCTCACGGTTTTGATCATCTCTACGGTGCGGAAGAGTTAAAAAGCGTGGTTGCGGACCCGGCCTATCGCAACGACTGGGGCTTCTACGACGATACCGTGCTGGATGAAGCATGGAAAAAATTCGAAGAGCTTTCGCGTTCGGGCCAGCGCTTTTCACTGTTTACGCTGACTGTGGATACCCATCATCCAGATGGATTTATCTCACGTAGCTGCAACCGTAAACGTTATGACATCGACGGGAAGGCCAACCAATCCTTCAGCGCGGTCAGCTGCAGCCAGGAAAACATTGCCGAATTTATCAATAAGATCAAAGCCTCACCGTGGTTCAAAGATACCGTTATCGTGGTTTCTTCCGATCATCTGGCGATGAACAACACCGCATGGAAGTATCTGAACAAGCAGGATCGCAACAACCTGTTCTTCGTGCTGCGCGGCGACCAGCCACAGCAGGACACGCTGGCGGTGAAGCGTAACACGATGGATAACGGGGCAACGGTACTGGATATTCTCGGTGGCGATAACTTTATCGGTCTTGGCCGCAGCAGTTTGTCGAGCGAATCCGCGTCTGAAGTGTTCCTGAACATCAAAGAAAAAATGCTGGCGTGGAAGCCCGATATCATCCGCCTGTGGAATTTCCCGAAAGAGATGAAAGAGTTCACCGTCGACCAGGACAAAAACATGATCTCTTTCTCCGGCAGCCATTTCCGCCTGCCGTTGTTGCTGCGCGTATCGGACAAACGCGTCGAGCCGCTGCCGGAAAGCGAATACTCGGCCCCGCTGCGCTTCCAACTGGCAGATTTCGCGCCGCGAGATAACTTTGTCTGGGTTGATCGCTGCTACAAAATGGCGCAGCTATGGGCCCCGGAGTTGGCGCTCTCCACCGACTGGTGCGTATCGCAAGGCCAGTTAGGCGGACAGCAAATCGTGCAGCACGTCGACAAAGCCAAATGGAAAAGTAAAACCGTGTTTAAAGACACGGTGATCGACATGGAGCGCTACAAAGGTAACGTTGATACGCTGAAAATTGTCGATAACGACATTCGCTACAAAGCCGACAGCTTCGTCTTCAACGTGGCGGGCGCGCCGGAAGAGGTTAAACAGTTTAGCGGCATATCACGCCCCGAATCCTGGGGGCGCTGGTCCAATGCGCAGCTCAGCAAAGAGGTGACCATCGAGTACAAGGCCCCGCTGCCGAAGAAATTCGATCTGGTCATTACAGCGAAAGCCTTCGGCGACAACGCCAATCGCCCTATTCCCGTACGCGTTGGCCACGAGGAACAGACGCTGGTGTTAGGCCATGATGTCACTACCACTACCTTGCATTTTGATAACCCGGCGGATGCCGATACGCTGGTGATTGTCCCGCCCGATCCGGTCGCCACCAACGAGGGCAATATTCTCGGCCACTCGCCGCGTAAGCTGGGGATCGGGATGGTTGAAATCAAAGTGGTCGCTCAGGGCTCGTAACATGAAATGGCTGATGGCGCTTCGCTTATCAGCCTTACAGCTAGCCGCATTTATTGTCTGAAAAAAAACAGCGCCCAACACCACACCGGGCGCTGCATGGCAACCTTATTCCAGACTTTTCACTGCCTGGCGCATACCCTGCACCAGAATCATTTCCAGGTTTGCCGTCACCTGCCCGGCAAGCCCGGGCAGCAACGTCAAATCTTCACCCCAGTGCGCCGCATCGCCGAGCACAGTATCCACCAGTTCACGCAGCGTTAAATCTTTGCCAACTCGCGGCCACAGACTGGCATACAGGCTAACCCACTGCTCATCATCCTGTATCGGATAGCGTTCTCCCTCCCGCTCAGCGCGATAAAACGCCAGCAGCGCCGCGAGGGCGAACGTTAACCGCACGGGCCAGCGCCCATTTTGCTGGCCCGCCAGCAGTTGCGGCAAAATTCGGGTACGGAATTTGGTCATCCCGTTAAGCGCAATGGAAAGCAACTGGTGACGAATGTAGGGGTTTTGAAAACGCCCGCTCACCGCGTCGGCAAATTCACGCAGTTCATCCGCCGGGAGACCCAATACCGGTATAATTTCCTCGCTAATCGCCCGCTCGATAAAGTGACGGACATCGGCATCCTGCATCGCTTCGCCGACGGTCTCCAGACCACACAGCCAGGCCACCGGCACCAACGACGTATGCGCGCCATTGAGAATGGCGACCTTACGCTCTTTGTACGGTTTAATATCGCTCACTACCCGAATGTTCAGCGGACACTGCGCCAGCTTCAGTTCCTCCGCCAGCCACTGCGGCCCCTGAATCACAAACAGGTAAAAATGCTCCGCGGTATCGAGAAACGCATCGTGATAGCCAAGCGTAGCTTCCAGCGCGGCGGCTTCTTCTCGCGGGTAGCCGGTGACAATGCGGTCGACCAGCGTGGAACAGAAGGTGTTTGCCGTCGCCACCCAGTCGGCAAACGCCGGGGGAAGCTGCCACTCCTGCGCATACTGCAGTACCAGCGTTTTGAGCGCCTCGCCGTTATAGTCGATAAGCTCGCACGGGATAATGACCCACCCCTTATCCACCGCGCCCTCAAAATGATTAAAACGCTCCAGCAGCAGACGCGTCAGTTTAGCCGGAAAGCTTACCGGCGGCGCATCATCGACCCGGTCTGCCGCGTGATAGCTAATTCCGGCTTCGGTGGTATTTGAAAACACAAAGCGAATATCCGCATTGTGGGCCAGCGCCAGATACGCCGCGAAGTCCTGATACGGATTGATTTCGTTATTCACCGAACGGATAAGCCGCGCCTCGCTCACCGCTTCGCCCTGCGAGTTTAGACCGCGAATAAGCGTGGTATACAGCCCGTCCTGGGTATTCAGCGACGGTGGAAAATCGCTATTGATCGGGCGAACGATGGTCACGCCAGCGTTCAGAAAGGTTTGCTCGTTGAGGATATCCAGTTGCCAGTCGACAAACGCCCGCAGGAAATTCCCTTCACCAAACTGGATCACGCGCGTTGGGTAGCTGGCACCCGGAAAATCACGTCGATTCAATGTCTTCATCACATTTACCCTCTCAGAACGTGATCACGCCTTTAATCAGTTCACGGTTGTTAATCACATCCCGTTCGTAGATTTCCGCCAGTGTGGCAAATGCGTAACGGTGCGTGAGCATCATGTCGGCGGTCAGTTTGCCTTCCGACATCAGGCGGCCCACTTTGGCGAAATCTTCCGGTGTGGCGTTGCGACTGCCCATCATGGTGGTCTCTTTCTTGTGGAACTCCGGATCGGAGAACTGCAAATCGCCTTTGAATAGCCCAACGAAAACAATGCTGCCGCCATGGCGAATCAAATTCACCGTGTTGTTCATCGCATGCTGATTGCCCGTGGCATCAATGACCTTTTGCGCCAGCGAACCACCAAACTGGTTACGCAACTGCGCATCAAAATCTTCAGCAGACGGATCGATAACCGGGAGCCCCAACCGGGAAACCACATGCTCCCGGCGAGCCGGACTGGTATCGGCGACCACCACCTGTGCGCCATCGGCTTTGGCAATCGCCGCCGCGCCCAGACCAATCGGACCGGCACCGACCACCAGCACCTGCTCACCCGGAGCCACTGCCGCCCGGCGTACCGCATGCGCGCTAATGGCATAAGGCTCAATCAGCGCCGCCGCCTGCGGATCAATTCCCTGCGCATCCAACAGGTTGGTGACCGGTACGGACAGGTATTCGCTGAAGCCGCCATCCTGATGCACGCCAATCACCGAAATCTTCTCGCAGCAGTTAGTGCGCCCGCTCAGACAGGCCGGACACTGCTGGCAGGCCACGTAAGGAATAACCGCCACCTGCTGACCATTTTTCAAATTCTGTATATTTTTGCCCAGCCCGACAATTTCCCCACATATTTCATGACCCAGCACACGTGGATAGCTGAAAAATGGCTGATTGCCGCCCCAGGCATGAATATCGGTACCGCAAATCCCGACTGATTTAATTTTTATTAATGCTTCACCCTCACCCGGAATAGGTATTTCACGCTCTTTCCAGACTAATTTTTTAGGTTCCTGGCAAATCAACGTATTCATCGTAGACATGATTCTGCTCTCCTGTTTTTTTGTTGCCTCAGATATCAACGAAAATAAAAAAGCCGGAGAAAGCAGAAACACAATCTGTGAATCCCAGCGCATAAAAATGTTTTAAATCGGGTTTTAATACGCAAAAAGGAGAAGCCATGAGCCGTTCACAGAACTTACGCCACAATGTGATTAACCAGATAATCGATGATATGGCGCGTGGTCATATCCCTTCCCCCCTCCCGTCGCAAAGCGCGCTGGCGGAGATGTACAACATCAGCCGCACCACCGTGCGCCATATGCTGAGCCACTTAGGCGAGTGCGGCGTGCTGACCCAGGTCGGCAGCCACTATGTCATCGTACGTAAACCCGACCATGACGACGGTTTTGCCTGTACCACCGCCTCCATGACTGAGCAAAACCGGATTTTTGAGCAGGCTTTTTTCACCATGATCAACCAGCGTCAGCTACGCGCAGGGGAGAGTTTCTCCGAACTACAGCTTGCCAGAGCTGCAGGGGTCAGCCCGGTGGTGGTGAGAGAATATCTTTTAAAATTCGAACGTTACAATCTGATCAAAAACGAAAAACGCGGCCATTGGAGCATGAAGCAGTTCGATCAGGCCTATGCGGAACAGCTGTTTGAACTCAGAGAGATGCTGGAAACCCATTCCCTGCAGCATTTTCTCAATCTGCCCGACGATGACCCGCGCTGGCTGCAGGCTAAAACACTGCTGGAGCGTCACCGGGTCCTGCGCGACAGCATCGGCAGCAGCTTTCGTATGTTCTCGCAGTTAGACCGTGAGTTTCATGCTTTACTGCTCTCCGCAGCAGATAATATATTTTTTAATCAATCACTTGAAATCATCTCCGTGATTTTCCACTTTCATTATCAGTGGGATGAAAGCGACCTCAAGCAGCGCAATATCATTGCCATTGATGAGCATATGACCATCCTCAGCGCACTGATTTGCCGCAGCGACCTGGATGCCACCCTGGCGCTCTGTAACCATTTGAATTCAGCCAAACAATCGATGATTCGCTCCATCAACCAAAGCCATAGCGCCGCTCATTAAGTACCGATAAAAAACAGCAAACCATTACCGGGAGCACGATTTTATAAAAATAAAAACGCCGGAAAAATACCGCTTGCCTATGCTCACGCTAAGTCGACTGCATTAAAAACTTTTGTGAGCGGTGATGAGCAAATTGATTCATCACTGGTATTTTTTCAATACTGCACAGCCCGGCTGTGTGAAAATAAATTATTGAGGTTCAGGAGTCCGGCGTGGAAAAAAATAATATTACCCTTGACCCGAGTTCTTCGTTTGGCACGTCGTCATCTGCGGATATTAACGTTCCGCCTGAGGGTATGGTGCAACGCAGTAGCCGAATAAAACGTATTCAGACCACAGCAATGATTTTATTATTTTTTGCTGCGGTGATTAATTATCTCGACCGCAGTTCACTGTCGGTCGCCAACTTAACGATTCGTGAAGAACTGGGGCTGAGCGCCACGCAAATCGGCGTACTGCTGTCAGTGTTTTCTCTCGCTTACGGTATTGCACAGCTGCCCTGCGGCCCGCTGCTGGATCGCAAAGGTCCGCGCATTATGCTGGGGCTGGGGATGTTCTTCTGGTCGCTGTTTCAGGCGATGTCTGGCATGGTTCACAGCTTCACTCAGTTTGTTCTCGTGCGTATCGGGATGGGGATCGGCGAAGCGCCCATGAACCCGTGCGGCGTAAAGGTCATCAACGACTGGTTTAACATCAAAGAGCGCGGTCGCCCAATGGGGTTATTCAACGCCGCTTCCACCATCGGTGTTGCCATTAGCCCGCCGATTCTGGCTGCCATGATGCTGGTGATGGGCTGGCGTTGGATGTTTATTACCATCGGCGTGCTGGGTATTTTCCTCGCCATCGGCTGGTACATGTTGTATCGCAACCGCGAGCAGATTGCGCTGAGCGCTACTGAACAAGCGTATCTGAACGCCGGTAGCGTCAATGCCCGCCGCGATCCGCTGAGCTTTGCCGAATGGCGCAGCCTGTTCCGCAACCGCACTATGTGGGGCATGATGCTGGGCTTTAGCGGCATCAACTACACCGCGTGGTTATATCTGGCGTGGCTGCCAGGCTACCTGCAAACCTCCTACAACCTGGATTTAAAAAGCACCGGATTAATGGCGGCGATCCCATTCCTGTTTGGCGCAGCCGGCATGTTAATTAACGGTTTTGTTACCGACTGGCTGGTGAAAGGCGGTATGGCACCGATTAAGAGCCGTAAGATTTGTATTATCGCCGGGATGTTCTGTTCTGCGGCCTTCACTTTCATCGTGCCGCAGGCCACAACGTCGATGGCCGCCGTATTACTGATCGGTATGGCGCTGTTCTGTATCCACTTCGCCGGCACCTCGTGCTGGGGTCTGATCCACGTAGCCGTCGCCTCACGCATGACCGCCTCCGTGGGCAGTATCCAGAACTTTGCCAGCTTTATCTGCGCGTCGTTTGCACCAATCGTCACCGGATTTATTGTTGATACCACCAACTCTTTCCGTCTGGCGCTAATCATCTGTGGCTGCGTCACCATGGTGGGAGCCCTCGCCTACATCTTCCTGGTGCGCCAACCCATCAGCGATCCGCGTAAAGATTAATCCTCATGATGCCCGATAACACCGCGCTTATCGGGCATGTTATGCTCGACAAATGAACATCACCTTACGCTCCACCACTCTGGCAGAAACTGCCGCTCTTCCCGCCATCGAACGATCTGCGGGGCAACGTTTTTTACTCATCCCCGAACTGGCGTGGATTGCTGACGACCAGATTATATCGGTTGACCAGCATCGGGCATTTGCCGCTGCTGGCATGAGCTGGCTGGCGCAGGTCGACGAGCATCCGGTCGGTTTTTTAGTTGCCGAAACACTGGGGTCATCGCTGTTTATTGCTGAACTTTCACTGCATCTGGAGTGGCAGGGAAAAGGTATTGGTCGCAGATTGATTGGCTATGTTGCCGAACAGGCGCGCGAGAAAGGTTATACATCGCTCACGCTGACCACCTTCCGTGATGTGCCGTGGAATGCGCCATTGTACGCACGATTGGGGTTTGAAATGCTGGCTGACGAGACGCTTCCTGCACTGCTGCGCCAGAAAAGAGAAGACGAAGCGGCGCACGGGCAGACGTACGAACTACGCTGCGCCATGCGCCTGATGCTGCGTTAATTGCCCGCGGGCGACTACGCCTTATCGGGCATTACCAACTTAGAACGTTTCCCAGTTATCCCCGGCATCCGTTACCGCAGCTTTTCGCGGCTGGACCGTTGAAACCGGTTTAGCGGCAGCAACGTCACGCGCGCGCTGTTGGTCATGCTGAATACGGAACACGGCAACGGCCTGGGTCAGGCGGCTGGCCTGCTCTTCCAGCGCCGCAGCGGCGGCGGCGGATTCTTCCACCAGCGAGGCGTTCTGCTGCGTCACACGATCCATCTCAGCAACGGCCAGACCGACCTGGTCGATACCGCGGCTCTGTTCATCAGAAGCAGAGGCGATTTCACCCATGATATCGGTCACGCGGGTTACCGCATTGACGATCTCATCCATGGTTTCACCAGCGCTTTCTACCAGCGTTGAACCCACATCCACACGGCTGACCGAGTCTTCAATCAGGCTCTTGATCTCGCGCGCGGCCTGCGCACTACGCTGGGCCAGGTTACGAACTTCACCCGCAACCACCGCAAAACCACGGCCCTGCTCGCCCGCACGCGCAGCTTCTACCGCGGCGTTGAGCGCCAGAATGTTGGTCTGGAAGGCAATGCCGTCGATGACGCTGATAATGTCGGCGATTTTCTGCGAACTGGAAGCGATGTCGCGCATGGTTTGCACCACGTTATCCACCACTTTGCCGCCTTTTTGCGCGGTTTCAGAAGCGCTTAGGGCCAGATGGCTGGCCTGACGCGCGTTTTCGGCGTTCTGCTTCACGGTCGCCGTCAGCTGTTCCATGCTGGCTGCGGTTTCTTCCAGAGATGCAGCCTGCTGCTCGGTACGCGAGGAGAGATCGTTGTTGCCCATCGCAATCTCGCTGGCCCCGCTGTAAATCGCGTTGGCACCGTTACGCACATCACCCACGGTGTTCATCAGCTCACCCTGCATGTGACGCAGACTTTCCGCCAGTTGGCCAATCTCGTTGGAACCTTCCACCTCAATACGCTTCACCAGGTCGCCGCTGGCGATATGACGAATGCTGTCGATCAGACGGTTCATTGGGGAGATAAGAGTCAGTTTGATGCCGAACCAGACCGCAATAATTGCCGCCAGTACGGTAATCAGTACACAGACTAGTACCCACATCGCCTGGCTGTAAGAGCTGTTGTTATCTGCTACCGCATTGTCATACAGGTGATCGTTCTGCTGCATGTAGTTGATGTATGTCTTCTCAAAACCATCCTGATAGCTCTGCGTGGGTTGATCAAAGAACGCATTGATCTTCCCGTCACCCAGTAACTGGATCAGCTCCGCCAGCGCGCCGTGATAGATGTCATAGGTGCGGTTGATCTCCTGGAACGCGGCTTCACTTTGACGCGGATCGCGCGGGAGCGACTCGTAAATCGCCCAGTTTTTTTCCGTCAGTTTCAGCGCCGTGCTGGCTACCTGCATCAGCTCAGCAACGGTCGCACCGCTGCCGATATTGCTCTGATCCATCATGTAGCGAATACCCGCCCGGTTCAGGGTATTACGCGTTTGCAGCAGCTCAACCCAGGTGGCGTTCAGCGCAGACTGCTGCTGGCGAATGGTTTGCAGAACGGTAAAGTTCTCTTTGTCATTCTTAAGTGAGTTAAAAAACAAGCCGCCGGAGGCGAGCTGTAAAAGGCCAAATAGCGCCAATACCAGCAGTAAGCTGGTAACAATCTTCATTCGTTTTAACATGTTTTCTCTTTCCGCTAGACAGATGTCAGAATTTTCGGCCTGGAAAGGGAAAACTTTATGAAATTTGTGCTAGTTGAATCGATCTCAGCATCGACGATTCGTCGATCCACGCCGTCTGCCAAAGCGCTAAGCGGGTTTATTAGTGATCTCAATCACATAAATATACCCGTTAGTCCCCATTGCTTACCGCTCACTGACACTTGGGACCGCTTAAGCTGACATACAACCGCTCACTTATTTACCTTACTTTACGCGCGTATTTCTCTGGCAAGATCCCCCCAACATAGCAGTCAATTTACCTCCTCAAACACAAGATCAAACCCACGCGGCTTCGGCCAATTATTAATTAGATACCAGGTTTTACTATGGATACGAAAAAGATATTCAAGCACATACCCTGGGTGATTCTCGGAATCATCGGTGCATTCTGCCTCTCGGTAGTGGCATTACGTCGGGGTGAGCACATCAGTGCCCTGTGGATCGTGGTCGCCTCAGTTTCTGTTTATCTGGTGGCCTATCGTTACTACAGTCTGTACATCGCCCAAAAGGTGATGAAACTTGACCCGACGCGTGCCACGCCGGCGGTCATCAACAATGACGGTCTGAACTACGTTCCAACCAACCGTAACGTATTGTTTGGCCACCACTTTGCCGCTATCGCAGGTGCAGGTCCGCTGGTTGGGCCGGTACTGGCCGCGCAGATGGGCTATCTGCCCGGTACGCTGTGGCTGCTGGCGGGTGTCGTGCTGGCCGGTGCGGTGCAGGACTTCATGGTGCTGTTTATCTCTTCACGCCGTAACGGCGCATCGCTGGGTGAGATGATCAAAGAAGAGATGGGCCCGATCCCGGGAACCATTGCGCTGTTCGGCTGCTTCTTAATCATGATCATCATCCTTGCGGTACTGGCGCTGATCGTGGTGAAAGCGCTGGCTGAAAGCCCGTGGGGTGTGTTCACCGTCTGCTCAACCGTACCTATCGCGCTATTCATGGGGATCTACATGCGATTCCTGCGACCGGGTCGTGTGGGCGAAGTGTCGGTGATTGGTATTGTGCTGCTAGTTGCGTCCATCTACTTCGGCGGCGTGATTGCTCACGACCCGTACTGGGGCCCGGCGCTGACCTTTAAAGACACCACCATTACCTTTACCCTGATCGGCTACGCGTTTATCTCTGCGCTGCTGCCGGTATGGCTGATCCTCGCGCCGCGCGACTATCTGGCTACCTTCCTGAAAATCGGCGTTATCGTCGGTCTGGCGGTGGGGATTGTTATCCTCAACCCGGAACTGAAAATGCCGGCGATGACTCAGTACGTTGATGGTACTGGTCCGCTGTGGAAAGGCGCTCTGTTCCCGTTCCTGTTCATCACCATCGCGTGTGGTGCGGTATCTGGCTTCCACGCGCTGATCGCTTCTGGTACCACACCGAAGCTGCTGGCCTGTGAAACCGACGCGCGCTTTATCGGTTACGGCGCCATGCTGATGGAATCCTTCGTGGCGATTATGGCGCTGGTTGCCGCGTCCATCATCGAACCGGGTCTGTACTTCGCAATGAACACCCCGCCAGCAGGCCTTGGCATCACCATGCCGAACCTGCATGAAATGAGCGGCGAGAACGCCCCGCTGATTATGGCGCAGTTGAAAGACGTAACCGCACATGCGGCGGCGACCGTCAGCTCCTGGGGCTTCGTCATTTCGCCTGAGCAGATCCTGCAGACCGCGAAAGACATCGGTGAACCGTCCGTTCTGAACCGCGCAGGTGGCGCGCCGACGCTGGCCGTTGGTATCGCTCACGTGTTCCACAAAGTGCTGCCGATGGCTGATATGGGCTTCTGGTACCACTTCGGTATTCTGTTTGAAGCACTGTTCATCCTGACCGCACTGGATGCCGGTACCCGTTCTGGCCGCTTTATGCTGCAGGATTTACTGGGGAACTTCGTTCCGTTCCTGAAGAAAACCGACTCTCTGGTTGCGGGTATCATCGGTACTGCGGGCTGCGTAGGCCTGTGGGGTTACCTGCTGTATCAAGGCGTTGTTGACCCGCTGGGCGGCGTTAAGAGCCTGTGGCCGCTGTTCGGTATCTCTAACCAGATGCTGGCTGCCGTGGCACTGGTTCTGGGCACCGTGGTACTGGTTAAAATGCAGCGCACCAAATACATCTGGGTTACCGTTGTTCCGGCAGTATGGCTGCTTATCTGCACCACCTGGGCGCTGGGTCTGAAACTGTTCAGCACCAACCCGCAGATGGAAGGCTTCTTCTTCATGGCGAATCAGTACAAAGAGAAGATTGCTAACGGCGGCGAACTGACCGCTCAGCAGATTGCCAACATGAACCACATCGTCGTCAACAACTACACCAACGCAGGCCTGAGTATTCTGTTCCTGGTGGTGGTGTACAGCATCATTTTCTACGGGTTCCGTACCTGGCAGAAAGCCCGCGCCATCAACGGTCGCTCTGATAAAGAGACGCCGTATGTACCGGTGCCGGAAGGCGGCGTGAAGACCTCTTCACATCACTAACCGTATTCAGCCCCGCTTCGGCGGGGCTTTTCGCTTATCAGGATTGTTTATGTTTGGTACTTTAGGTCAGGCAAAAAAATACCTCGGTCAGGCGGCAAAGATGCTGATTGGCATTCCGGACTACGACAACTACGTCGAGCACATGAAGACCAACCATCCCGATAAGCCGTACATGACCTACGAAGAATTCTTCCGCGAGCGCCAGGAAGCCCGCTACGGTAGCGGCGGAAGCAGTTGCTGTTAGAAGGAGAAATGAATGACCCCGATTGCAGTTACCCTACTCACCGGTTTTCTTGGCGCGGGTAAAACCACCCTGCTGCGCCATATTCTCAACGAGCAGCACGGCTATAAGATTGCCGTTATCGAAAACGAATTCGGCGAAGTCTCGGTGGACGATCAGCTGATTGGCGACCGCGCCACGCAGATCAAAACCCTGACCAACGGCTGCATTTGCTGTACCCGCTCCAGTGAGCTGGAAGACGCACTGTTAGATCTGCTCGACAACCTCGACAAAGGCGCCATCCATTTCGACCGTTTGGTGATCGAGTGCACCGGCATGGCCGACCCCGGCCCGATTATTCAGACCTTTTTCTCCCATGAAGTGATTTGCGAACGCTACCTGTTGGACGGTGTGATTGCGCTGGTTGACGCGGTACATGCCGACGAGCAGATGAACCAGTTCACCATCGCCCAGTCACAGGTAGGCTACGCTGACCGCATCCTGCTGACCAAAACCGACGTGGCGGGTGAAAGCGAGAAACTGCGTGAGCGCCTGGCGCGCATCAACGCCCGCGCCCCGGTGTATACCGTCACGCATGGTGATATCGACCTCTCCTTGCTGTTCGATACCAACGGTTTCATGCTCGAGGAGAACGTGGTCAGCGCCAAACCGCGCTTCCACTTTATCGCCGACAAGCAAAATGATATCTCCTCGATCGTCGTCGAGCTGGATTACCCGGTAAACATCAGTGACGTGTCGCGGGTAATGGAAAATCTGCTGCTGGAATCCGCCGAGAAGCTGCTGCGCTACAAAGGCATGCTGTGGATTGACGGCGAGCCGAACCGCCTGCTGTTCCAGGGCGTTCAGCGTCTGTACAGCGCCGACTGGGATCGCCCGTGGGACGACGAACAACCCCACAGCCTGCTGGTGTTTATCGGTATTAACCTGCCGGAAGACGAGATCAGAGCCGCGTTTGCGGGATTGAAGAAGTAACCCTCATTCTGGATTGCCCGATGGCACTCATCGGGCATCAACTCACTATTTCTTATTTTGCTCGCGCAGCATCGCTTCGCGCAAAATGGCATTAAGGCGCAGCCGCCATCCGACACTCATCCCCTACTCAATCGGTAATCACAAACCGCAACACTGCACAACAGTTCAGAATCCTTCGCACCAGAAAAAACATCGGCAGCATTGTCACCTTACGGGAAGACGGCATCTACGTTAATATCGACCTGAACCGCATTTACTCAGGAAGATCCGTCAGCGTATTTACGTCGAGCGGAATAGTGCTCTTACCTTTGAAAGGATGCGCAACCTCTCCTTGGCCTGTCAGGTCACGATGCATTGTTGGTTTTGCAATTACCGTCTGCTTTTGTGCCGCAGGCTTCACAGACGGCGGCCTTTCCGCAGTAGTATCCAGTACAGAGGGTTCATGCAACGGTGTGGAGGCCTCTACTGCCGGAATAAACAATGGGTTAAACGCGATAAATCCACTAACACTGCTGCTTATCGCACTGTAGCCAATGGCTATCGGATGTGGGAATGTTTGTACCATTGAAACTCCCATACTGGAAACGCTGGTGACGGTTCCCGAAGCTCCGGGGGCAGAAGGTGTCATTGACTGCGCCAGTTGATACATAGATTTTTGCAGAGCAGCAAGCTGGGCCTGTAACGACTGCCCATTTTGGTTCTCTGGTGCAGAGCCACTGGAGCCTCCACTGCTGCTACTGGCACCGACAGAGGGTTTAATTTTCACCAGTTCGTTTTCAATATCCTGTGCTTGTTTTGATAATTCTACCAGCCTGGCAACCGTTGCCGAGCCCTGCATGCTAAATCCTTTATCAGACGTGATTGAAACATTAATACGTCTGGTATAATAGACATCTGTTACAAAAACAATACCCGGTTTTAGATCTCTATATTGTGAATTACGCGAACGCAACCCATTAATTCTGGCGTTCATCACCTCTTGCAGATAATAAAGATCGTAAATATTATTAATTGATAATGAATGTCGATACTCACGATACTTTTGCAAAGCACGCCGCAGATCGATGCTGATCATTTCAGCATTAGGTACCGAATATGAGACAGTATAATTCGCTTTTCCTCCGGCCTCACCAGTTATGCCCCATGCTCCTGTCGGAACATTGATACCTAAAGCCCCTTCAGTTGAGGACGCAAATGTAAAACCAGGAAATGCCACAACACCATTAATACGCTTTTTGCTTTCGGGATAGGGGTAGAAAGGTTCAGGTATGCTCTTTCCTCCCTTGCCATCAGACATTGTTCCCGTCAGCGGCAATTCTATGACCTGCTGTTCATTACTCAGTTCTTTGCTCATATCTACGTGATCGTAGCGCAACGGTCTGATCATATAATACTCTGCAGGTAAGCGATTTATCGTTTTGTCGCCAGCAATCGGGACAATATAAATATCTCCGGGGAAGAAGCGTTCCCTTGGTGGATATAGCGGATAAATCCCCAACTGGCTGGTATTTTTTGACCACTCTTGCGCTACCACTCCCGGTTTATTACTAGTACAACTCGCCGCCATCATTACGGCACCAGACATCAATACAAAATATAAACCCCGCGTAATTTTTATTTTCATTTCCGCATTCCCCCTACGACTCTAAGGTAAGGTTAAGCGTTGAATAAACCCTTTTATGTCATAAGATCGTCTTGTCTTATTCTGGTAAATCATTCGCAAGTGGTATTTTTTAATGAGCAGGTTGAAAAAACATCTCAACCTGCTCCAGACATCTGTAAATTAGCAACGATTCACTCCACCTGATCGCGTCGCAGCCCGACGTCCCGCAGCCGCTCATTACTCATCTGTTGCAGTACGCGCCGCGTTTGCGCCCGTAACCGCCACGCCTTATATGCCCGCCAGATCAGAACAAACCCAATAAATGGCTGCTTTGCTTTATTCTCATGAAATTCCATACCTTGCCTCCCCGCCTTGTCTGAGGTTTTATCTTCACGGATTTGGCCCTAAGCAATACAGACTCACAAAGTACTTTTATTTAACATACAGATTGGTTAAAAAGAGTTCTGCATCGCTTTTTTCACGCCAATCTGTACTGGTTTTTTAATCTGTATGGTACCCATAAGGGATACAGCATGACGCGTTACCAACATCTGGCCAATCTGCTGGCCGAACGCATTGAGCAGGGGTTGTATCGCCATGGCGAAAAACTGCCTTCGGTACGTAACCTGAGTCAGGAGCACGGGGTCAGTATCAGCACCGTCCAGCAGGCGTATCAGATGCTGGAACAGCGGCAACTGATCACCCCGCAGCCGCGTTCCGGTTATTTTGTCGCGCCGCAAAAAGCGCTGCCGCCCGTACCGCCGATGTCACGCCCGGTGCAGCGTCCGGTCGAGATAACGCAGTGGGATCTGGTGCTGGATATGCTAAAAGGGCATAGCGATAAATCTGTGATCCCCTTCAGCAGCGGCGCACCAGATGTCAGTCAACCGAGCCTGAAACCGCTCTGGCGCGAGCTCAGCCGCGTAGTGCAGCATAATCTGAAGGCGGTACTGGGGTACGACAAGCTTCCCGGCAGCCAGGATCTGCGCCAGCAGATCGCCCGTCTGATGCTGGATAGCGGTTCAGTCCTCAACGCCGATGATATTGTGATAACCAACGGGAGCCAGAGCGGAATGTCGCTGGCGCTGCTGGCGGTTTGTCAGCCAGGAGACATTGTCGCCGTTGAATCACCCACCTACTACGGCACAATGCAGCTACTGCGCGGCCTGGGGATCAAGGTGATTGAGATCCCAACCGATCCGGATACCGGGATCAGCATTGAAGCGCTGGAGCTGGCGCTGGATCAGTGGCCGATTAAAGGCGTGCTGCTGGTTCCCAACTGCAACAACCCTCTCGGGTTCATTATGCCGGATGCGCGTAAGCGGGCGGTGCTCGCCCTCGCCCAGCGTCACGACATCGTCATTTTTGAAGATGATGTGTATGGCGAACTGGCCACAGAGTATCCGCGCCCGCGTACGATCCACTCCTGGGACAGTGACGGCCGGGTAATACTCTGCAGTTCGTTTACCAAATCCGTAGCCCCCGGACTGCGCGTGGGTTGGGTGGTTCCCGGTCGCTATTACAACAAACTGCTACACATGAAGTACGCCGTCATTGGTACTAACGTTCCCGCTACGCAGTTGGCAGCAGCCTCCTTTGTGCGCGAAGGTCATTACCATCGGCATATCCGGCGTATGCGCCAGATTTATCAGCGTAATATGGAGATCTACACCTGCTGGGTACGAGAATATTTTCCCTGCGGGATCTGCGTCACTCGACCGAAAGGCGGCTTTATGCTGTGGGTCGAGCTGCCGCTCCAGGTCGATATGGTCTGCGTCGCTAAGCAGCTCTGTCGCCTGAAAATCCAGGTCGCACCGGGATCGCTGTTCTCCGCATCCGGAAAGTATCGCAACTGCGTACGCATCAACTGCGCGTTGCCGCCAAACGAGAAGCATCAGGAAGTGATGCAAAAGCTCGGCGAGGCGGTAAAGATGGCGATAGAGTAAACCGGACCGCCCGGTGATTTCGGCCAGACGATTATGCGATTTAACTCATATCTAATGACTTAAACCCTGAATATCTTCTGCGGAAAGCCGGGTAATTTTTTGTACCGTGCAGATATCAATACCGTCTGCCAGCATGGTGCGGGCAATACGGAGCGCCTCATCACGTCGCCCTTCCTGTAACCCTTCCAGCCTGCCTTTTTGTAGCCCTGCCTCATGCAATCTGTCGGCGATCGTCATCAAATGCTCCTTATACTGCGGTGAACGTTCGGCAACCTCACGAATAAACTCACTGAATCGAGGCGCATCGCCAGTTCGTAAAATATAATTAAACAGCGTCTTTATCTGGCTGTCATTAGTCAGTCCGGTAAGTAGCAGGGAAACAATTTGCTCGACCAGCCCCATAAGGTCGCGCTGACGAATATGTTTTTGGATTAACTCCAGCAGCGCCATACGTCGATGCTGCACAATTTCGTCATCCGGGATAACCGTAATATCCACCAGCGGAAACGCCACAGCATACAGCTGACGAGCCAGCTTCGGGTTGGCAAACTCGTCCAACCAGCATAGGGAATAAGGATATGGGCTTTTCGCACCGTGATAGAACAACATCGGCACCACCAGCGGTAATTGCTGATGCCCGGCATCTAAATGCTTCTGCATGGCCGCTACCGCGTAACGCATCAACCTGAATGCCATATGCGCATCCGGTGTGCTTTGGTGTTCAATCACCACATAAACATAGCCATCACCTTCCGTCGTTTTCACGGACCACAACACATCGGAATAGTGCGCACGTAAATCCTCTTCAATGAAACTATCCGGCTTGAGTTTCAGCGTCTGAAAATCGCAAAGTTCGCGCAGCGAAGCGGGAAGATGTATTTGTAGAAAATCCCGAGCTGTCTCAGGGTGGCGCAAAAACGTTTTAAAGACCGCATCATGCGGGGTGGAAGTCGGTGCTTTGTTCATGGCGATCCATCACCTGGAAATAAGATGCCGTGACTGTAGCGCTGGTAAACCACACCCTCACCTGTAACTTTCTCTCTTTGCGAGACGATTTCCGGGATAAAAACGCCCCTTTGTAACGTCTGCATTTGTCTGGAACGCATCACGCAGAATCACGACCTCAATGCACATTCCCGCTTTTTCACCGCAGGGCCTGTGCTATAACAAGTCATCACTTTCATGGAGGACACGATGTGACGCATACCCGAGATATTCCACAATCGTTCTGGCGTGATGAGCAACTGCCGTGGCTGGAGCTGCGCAGCACCTGGCGCAGCCAGCAGGCCTATAAGCACCATCACCACTCTCAGCTCTCGATTGGGGCAATTCTCGAGGGAGGAACCTGCTGCCTGTGCGATGACAAGGAATACCATCTGAAGGTGGGCGATCTCATTGTGATCCCACCACTGACACCTCACAGCTGTAATCCCGTCAACGGGCAATTTCGCAGCTATCACATGCTTTATCTTGATACCCGGTGGTGTCTTGCCCATCTGCCTGCGCTGAACAGCAATCAACGGCTTTGCACGCGCACTCCTGTTATCCGCGATCCGCAATTATTCCAGTGCTACATGCACCTTGTGGCGCTCATGCCGCAACGGCAAACGACGCAGATAACTGATGCTGCACAAGCATTGCTGCGCTCGCTGCCATTGCAGTCGGTAACACCTGAAAACCTAAGCGTCACCAGCCAGTATCTGCGCAAGCGGTTGCAGTCCAGTCTGCTCTCCCCACCCTCGTTGGATGAGCTGGCAGATGAGTGTCACATGCGTAAAGAGACGCTGATTCGGACCTTTAAGCAGGACACCGGGCTGACGCCGGGAAATTATCTGAACATCATGCGGATTGACTATGCCCGTCAGCGGCTACGGGCCGGGGACGAGATTGTCGATGTCGGCTACCAGAGCGGGTTTGCCGACCAGAGCCATTTCCATCGCACCTTTGTTCGCTACACAGCAGCCACACCGCGCCAGTACGCACTGGGACGATCAATATCAGACAATAATTAGCGTTGCGTCAGGCGTACGCTGATCTCTGTTTCATTTTCTGAGGTCGCTATGTCGCTGCTTGCTGAACTTTTTCCGTCTGCTTTTCCCGCGCTGGCGCTGGCGCATTTTGTTGCACTACTCAGCCCAGGGCCGGACTTCTTTTTACTGGTCGGTTACGCCGTACGTTACCGGATGCGCGGCAGCGCCGGACTGTGCGTGGGGATCGCCATCGGCAACGGGCTGTATATTCTGCTGGCGATTATTGGTTGGGGGATCCTGCGCCAGCTTCCCCTGCTGTTTACGGTTATTGAGCTGCTGGGCGCGCTCTATTTATTATGGATTGGCAGCCTGCTTATACGCAGCCGCCCGCAAACCCTGACCGGAGCAGACGCCCAGTCTACCTGTCCAGGATTTGGTAAACAGCTGCTGCTGGGATTAGGCTCGTCGCTGCTCAACCCAAAAAATGCGCTGTTCTATCTGGCGCTGATGACCGCCCTGCTCGGCCCGTCGGTGACGCTGCTGCAACAAACCATGAGCGGGATCTGGATGACCAGCGTGGTGTTGTTCTGGGATCTGCTGATCGTGATGTTCATCGGCTTACCGCAGATCCAGCGACGGTTAACCAGAGGGATATTGTGGATCGAGCGTATCGCCGGCGGCGTATTGATCGTCTTCGGTTGTGCAATCGCGCTGCGTTTTCTGCAGAGCGTCACTTTCTGATAAGCGTGACGATTTTCTGCAAATAAAGCGGATAAACTCGTTTAATTAATATCCAATCCGCATTACACTTTGGGTGGCTATTATCCATTCAACCAATTCTTCCCGAGGTGCGATGTGCTGATTGTTACCTGTAATCGTTACGTTTTCTGACTCGAGTCTGAAAACGTTTCTCCTGTTTGCGCCTCGCGCAGGCAGCGTTTTTGATTACATGAAATTCAGTACATTTGCAGTCTGCTTTTTTCTGTCATCGGTCTGACGTCTCAAAGACGGTATTGAATTTCGCTATTCCCGTTGAGGGTTTTCTCCCGAAAAGGAGCTGTTTTATGCAACGGATTCTCGCGTTTTTCTCCCAACGCACCACGACGCTATTTTTTCCTGTCGCGTTGATTTTATATGACTTCGCCGCTTATCTGTCGACGGACCTGATCCAGCCAGGCATCATCAATGTGGTGCGTGATTTCAACGCCGACGTCAGCCTGGCCCCCGCTGCGGTGAGCCTCTATCTGGCTGGCGGCATGGCGCTGCAATGGCTGCTGGGACCGCTTTCCGACCGGATTGGCCGTCGACCGGTGCTGATTGCGGGGGCATTAATCTTTACGCTCGCCTGCGCTGCCACGCTATTGACCACCTCAATGACGCAATTTCTGGTCGCCCGATTTGTACAGGGCACCAGCATCTGCTTTATCGCTACCGTTGGCTATGTCACGGTGCAGGAGGCGTTTGGGCAAACGAAGGCCATTAAGTTAATGGCGATAATCACCTCCATTGTGCTGGTTGCGCCAGTTATCGGCCCGCTCTCCGGCGCAGCGCTGATGCACTTTGTACACTGGAAAGTCCTGTTTGCCATTATCGCCGCCATGGGGCTTATCGCCCTGATAGGGCTAGCGTTAGCAATGCCGGAAACCGTTAAGCGCGGCGCGGTGCCGTTCAGTGCACGCGGCGTACTGTGTGATTTCCGCGACGTTTTCCGCAACCGGGTATTCCTGTTTGGCGCAGCCACGCTGTCGCTAAGCTATATCCCGATGATGAGCTGGGTGGCGGTCTCGCCGGTGATCCTGATCGACGCTGGCGGTATGAGCACATCAGAGTTTGCCTGGGCGCAGGCACCGGTGTTTGGCGCGGTGATCGTCGCCAATATGGTGGTTGTTCGTTTTGTGAAGGATCCAACCCAGCCACGCTTTATCTGGCGGGCGGCACCCATTCAACTGAGCGGACTGGCGGTGCTGATTGCCGGCAATTTGCTGTGGCCACACGTCTGGCTGTGGTCGGTGCTGGGAACCAGCCTGTATGCGTTTGGCATTGGTATGATCTTTCCGACGCTGTTCCGCTTTACGCTGTTTTCCAACAACTTACCGAAGGGTACGGTCTCGGCGTCGCTGAATATGGTCATCCTGACGGTGATGGCGGTTTCTGTCGAAATCGGACGTTGGCTGTGGTTTAACGGCGGCAGGATTTCGTTTCATCTGCTGGCGGTTGCGGCGGGTATTGCTGTCGTCTTTACCCTGGCAGGCTTACTGAAGCGGGTTCGCCAGCATGAAACAACAACGTTAGCCACTGAAAACTAACAAGCCGGATGGCACTGACGCTTATCCGGCCTATGTCGTAGTGATAGGCCGGATAAGGCGCTTGCACCGCATCCGGCAACCATCACATTATCTTAAGCAATGCGCGCAAACCCTGCTTCCAGATCGGCAATCAGGTCGCCAATATCCTCAAGGCCAATATGCACCCTGACCAGTGTGCCGCTGAAATCTACCTCTCCGGCTGGGCGAATGCTGTTCAGCTCTTCCGGCTGATTCGCCAGAATAAGCGACTCAAATCCGCCCCACGAATAGGCCATATGGAACAGCGAGAAGTTATCGAGGAAATTCGCCATCTGCTCGTCGGTCAGTCTCTTTTTCAGCACAAACGAGAACAGGCCTGAGCTTCCGGCAAAGTCACGCTGAAAATACTCGTGCCCCGGGCATTCCGGTAATGCCGGATGATTCACCCGCGCCACTTCCGGCCTTGCCGACAGCCAGCGGGCAATATGGATGCTGCTCTCCTGATGCTGCTTAAGACGTACCGCCAGGGTGCGCAATCCACGGCTGCCGTTGTAGGCCGTATCGGCATCCAGCGTTTGCCCCATCAAATAGGAGTTCTCGCGCAGACGATCCCAACAACGCGCGTTGGACACCGCCGTGCCCAGCATGCCGTCCGAATGACCGATGGTGTACTTCGTTCCCGCCTGAATGGAAATATCCACGCCATATTCCAGCGCTTTGAACAGCACACCCGCCGCCCAGGTGTTGTCGATCATAATGACAATCTCCGGATTAACCGCGCGGATAGCTTTCACCATCCCCGGTACATCCTGGACTTCGATGGTGATCGAACTTGGCGATTCGAGAAATACAACTTTCGTTTCCGGACGCAGAAGATCAACGATACCAGCACCAATCAACGGATCGTAATACGTTGTTTCCACATTGAATTTGCTCAGGATCTTATTGCAAAAATCCTGGGTTGGCTCGTAGGCCGCGCCCGTCATCAAAATATGATCGCCACCCTGAACAAACGCCAGAATCGCATTGGTCACCGCCGCGGCGCCGCACGGGTAAAGCGCGCAACCAACGCCGCCTTCCAGTTCGCTCATTGCCTTCTGGAAGGCAAAGTGGGTGTAGGTTCCGCGACGACCGTAAAACAGCTCGCCATTTGCGCGATTGGCGGTGGCGAATTTTTTGTCTTTCACGGTATCAAACACCAGCGAAGAGGCGCGCTGGATAACCGGATTCACCGCTCCCTGGGTGTAGCGTTTGTCGCGACCCGCAACAACTAATTGCGTCTCAAGCTTCATTGCGTCTTTCATAACATCTCCTGTTCTTAATCCGTGTGAAACCTATACCACCGCAGCAGTAGAGTTTATTTCAGTGTTGGTCTGCTTTTTTCCAGCGAACCGTTCAACAATCTGCGCCGCATTCAAATCATGGATAACGTTAATCAGTGTGGCAGGCGCATCGGTAATCGTGCCCAGCACTACCAACATCGGGATCGCTTCCATTGGCAGGCCCAGCGTAGTGACGATAAAGATTTCACCGAGGAATGCCCCGCCCGGTACGCCGCCGACGATAATGGCGGAGAGCACCGCAATCAGCATGGTCAGGAAGAAGGTCTCGGTGGTGAACTCCATGCCCAGCACGGAATAGATAAAGACAATTTTCAGCGCGGCAATCATCGCCACGCCACCTTTGTTCAGGTTAACCAGTAGCGGAATGGAGACATCAACGATTTCCGGGTTAATCCCCATCGCCTTACCGGCACGCAGCGTCACCGGGAGAGTCCCCAGCGAAGAGCAAGTCCCCAGCGCAGTCGCAGACGGTTCAATCGCATTACGCCAGAAAGCTTTGACCGCCGGAATACCGCCGCCAATATACGAATAGAGAATTGAGCCAAAAACAAAGTAGACCAGCGTGGCCACCATGAACAGACCGATGGCGCGAGCAAAGGTCAGCAGCAGTGCAGAGTCCTGACTGGCCATAGTGGCAGCGAAATAGCAGCCCAGGCCAATCGGTGCGACCTTCATAATGATCGAAACGATCTTCATGATCACGGTATTGGCATCTTCCAGCAACGACGCAATACGCTTACCGGCCTGATCCGATTGACCAATCGCCACACCAGCAATAATCGCCATCACAATCAGCGCCAGAATATTGGACTTAGAAAACAGTCCGATAAAGTCGCTGGTCGTGATCATGCTGACAAAATCCATCTTACCGCTGCCCGCCTGCACCGACTGCGAAAGATCGATAGTGACGCCCTGCGCCGGGTTATACCATAGCGCCAGCGCGACTATCCCGGCGGCCGGAATAAAGGCCATTGCGATCGAAACAATAAAGATAATCGCCATAATGCGCCCCAGCCTTTTCAGGTCGGTCATACTGGCGATCGAAGACATGACGCTGATCCCCACCAGCGGCACAATAATCATAAATAGCAGATTTAAGAATATCTGGCCGATTGGCTGGAGTTTACTTGCAAACGAGGGGGCATAAATACCTAATAAGCCGCCAATCACCAGAGCAACTAATAAAATAATCGACGATCTGTAGGGTTCGAGTCGTGACCACATAATCGGTACCTTTAGAATAATATTTAATGAGATTAAATTCACAATGTGATGAGTTTCCGTTTCGCCTCCTTTTATTTTGTGACGTAACTCACCTAAGTTGTTATTTTTTCATTTTGCCAGCAAGTTATTTCCTGTGATTCAATAGTTGCATGTTTAAAACGCGAATGTAACGGCCTATTCGTACCGTTTTTGCAAATCACTTGTGAATAAAAGGAAACTATGAGTACGCCGATTTCACTCAAGCATCTGGAGTTTTTCATTAAAATCGTCGACTGCGGAGGATTGTCAGAAGCCGCGGCGCAGCTCAACGTCTCGCCATCTGCGGTCAGCAAAAGCCTGGCGGCAATGGAAGATACGTTAGGCACGACATTAATTAAACGTACCACCCGCAGTATTACCCTGACCGATGCCGGGCAATATCTCTTTAACCGCGCCAATAAGCTTTTGAAAGAATTCGATGAAACGCTGAATACCACCTCCGGTTATTACCACAGCCCGCAAGGTGAATTACGCATAACCTGCTCAATTGCGTTTGGTTATTCCCGGCTGGTGAACCTGGTGGATAAATATCGTTCCCAGTTCCCAGATGTGAATCTGTATATCGATCTCAACGATAACTTCGTGAATCTGAACGAAACAGATTTCGACATCGCCCTGCGAATCTCCACCGCACCACCGCAGAACTACGCAATGCGCAAGCTGGTGCCTGTCCGCTGGGCGTACTGCGCCTCACCCGGCTACCTTGCCAAAAAAGGCATGCCCCAGCGTCGTAGCGATCTGGTCAATCATGATTGCCTGGTTTACCCAGGTCTCACGCCGGTGCTGAAGGTGGCGGATGAACAGGATCGTCTGCATCAGTTAAAACTGCATATGCCTATCCAGGCCAACAGCAGTCTGGTATTGCTGAAATCGGTGTTAGAAGATCAGGGAGTGGCGTATTTGCCCACCTATCTGATTGGCGATCATATTCAAAAAGAAGAGATAACGCCGCTGATGCTCGACGGCACCATCACCTGCGAAACCCACGCCCTGTATGCGCTCTATTTTCCCAGTAAGTACAGCAATCCGAAGGTGCGATCGTTTATCGATTTTCTGGTGGCGGAACTCGGCCCCTTACCCGCCTGGGACAACTGGATCCCGGAGTAAGCTTTGCTCGTCTGAAAATGGGAGGCGCTCCACATTTTTTGCGCGATCCCCCCGTCTGGCTCTATCCTTAAGCCTATGAATAAAATTGCTGAACTCAAACGCGCCAAGCGACTGGCGCTCTCATTGCTGCTGATTGCCGCCGCTACCTTCGTCATCACGCTGTTTCTGCCGCCTAACTTCTGGGTGCTCGGGATCAAAGCGATCGCCGAAGCGGCGATGGTCGGCGCGCTGGCGGACTGGTTCGCCGTGGTGGCGCTTTTTCGTCGGGTACCAATCCCGTTCATCTCGCAACATACGGCGATTATCCCGCGCAATAAGGATCGGATCGGGGAGAACCTTGGTCAGTTTGTGCAGGAAAAATTTCTCGACACCCAGTCCCTGATCGCCCTGATCCGCCGCCATGAACCGGCGTTGTTGATCGGTAACTGGTTCAGCCAGCCGGAAAACGCCCAGCGAATTGGCCAGCATCTGCTGCAAATAATGAGCGGTTTTCTCGAACTCACCGACGACGCCCGCATTCAGCGGCTGATCAAGCGGGCGGTGCACAAAGCCATCGACAAGGTCGATCTCTCCGGTACCAGCGCGCTGATGCTGGAAAGCATGACCAAAAACAACCGCCATCAGGTGTTGCTCGACACATTGATCGCCCAACTTATCGCCCTGCTCCAGCGCGACAGCTCGCGGGCGTTTATCGCCCGACAGATCGTGCACTGGCTGGAGACCGAGCATCCGCTGAAAGCGAAGATCCTGCCGACTGAATGGCTGGGCGAGCACAGCGCCGAACTGGTGTCTGATGCCGTTAATTCCTTACTGGATGACATCAGCCACGATCGGGCGCATCAGATCCGCCACGCCTTCGATCGCGCCACGTTTAAGCTAATCGATAAGCTCAAACACGATCCGGAGATGGCCGTGCGGGCCGAAAGCATGAAAAACTATCTGAAGGAAGACGAAGCTTTCAACCGTTATCTTGGCGAACTGTGGGCAGACCTGCGCCAGTGGGTGAAAACCGACATTAACGCTGACGATTCGCGCGTGAAGCAGCGCATCGCCAGCGCCGGACAGTGGTTCGGCGAAACACTGGTTGCCGATAGCGCCCTGCGCGCCTCACTGAATGGGCATCTGGAGCAGGCCGCGTATAAAGTTGCGCCGGAGTTCGCCACCTTCCTGACGCGCCACATCAGCGACACGGTGAAAAGCTGGGATGCGCGCGATATGTCGCAGCAAATTGAGCTAAACATCGGCAAAGATTTACAGTTTATCCGCATCAACGGCACGCTGGTCGGCGGTTCTATTGGGCTGGTGTTATATCTGTTGTCGCAAATTCCTTCCCTGCTGACGCTGGCGAATTTTTAAGGAGAAAGTAAAATCCCTGTTTTTATTTTACTTTTCATTATCATTTGCACATGTAATATAACAATTATCAAACTAACAGCGTGAAATGAGAGTCCGTATGTCCGAGGGAAGCCCCGATTCAAATCGTCATGCCATCAGCGTCGCGCTCTTTGGCATGCTGGTCTTAACGCTGGGCATGGGAATTGGACGCTTTCTGTATACGCCGATGCTCCCGGTACTGCTGTCGGAAGGTCAGTTTACGTTTGACCAGCTCTCCTGGATTGCCAGCGCCAACTACGCCGGATATCTGGCGGGAAGCCTGCTCTTCTCCTTCGGGCTCTTCCATCTTCCCTCACGTTTACGCCCGATGTTGTTAACTTCTGCGCTCGCTACCGCAGGGTTGATTCTGGCAATGGCAAGCGTTAAGCAGCCCGCGCTGGTGATGATGATCCGTTTTCTGGCAGGCGTCGCCAGTGCCGGTATGATGATCTTTGGTTCGATGATCGTCCTGCATCATACCCGGCATCCCTTCGTGATCGCGGCGTTGTTCTCCGGCGTTGGCGCAGGCATTTTGCTGGGCAATGAATATGTCATCAGCGGTCTGCATTTTGCGCTGTCATCGCACACGCTCTGGCTGGGGGCAGCGGCAGCCTCCGCGCTGTTCTTTGTGCTACTCGTTATGCTCCTGCCATCTCGCGACCATGCGCTCCCCGCCGCCACACCGGTAAAAACAGAGCATCAGCCTATGTCCTGGTGGCTGCTGGCGCTACTGTATGGGTTGGCCGGATTTGGCTACATCATTGTCGCTACATACCTGCCACTGATGGCGAAAAGTGCCGGGTCGCCGCTGCTGACGGCCCATCTCTGGTCGTTGGTCGGCATATCGATTATTCCGGGTTGTTTCGCCTGGCTGTGGGCTGCCCGACGCTGGGGGGTATTGCAATGCCTGACGGCGAATTTACTGATCCAAAGTGCCTGCGTGGTCATGACGCTCGCCAGCGACTCCTTGCCGCTGCTGGTGATAAGCAGCGTGGGTTTTGGCGCAACGTTTATGGGGACCACTTCGCTGGTCATGCCGCTCGCCCGTCAACTTAGCGTACCGCGCAATATTAATCTGCTAGGCCTGGTCACCCTGACTTACGGCATTGGGCAAATACTCGGGCCGCTCTTAACCAGCCTGCTGGGAAGCGGCGCTCAAGCGATCGTTAATGCCACGCTATGCGGTGCCGTCGCCTTGTTTATTGCGGCACTGATCAGCCTCACACAATTATACAAACAGCGTTTCGCCTCCCCCAAAAGGGTATAATCGACAACCTTATAAACAGGTATCTTAGGATTAGTCCGCAATCAAATGTCAACATTTAATAAACCACAAATAATCGGCAATTACCCGCCAGACAATTTATAATCCCCGGCTGTTCATTTATAAACTCAATTTAAAATGCGTAAAAATGGACATATTAACTCAGCATCAACACTATCTTCGGGAAAAGTACATGTCATGGTTTAAAAAAATACTACTGGGGTTAATTATTTTGGTGGGTTTAATTGGCACGCTAAAGGATTATAAAGACTTTGGCCTGTTTGGCGCGTTAGGATTGTTTCTTATATTCCTGTTAACAACAACATTTTTATGGCAATGGGCCTCTGGCAGGTTACCAAAGATAACCCAGCTTCAGGCCGTATTTATTTTACTGGCCAGCGCGGTAGCCTCAATTTTTGTTATCAATATGGCAATTGCCGGAAATTTGCATGTGGATTTAATGGAGGTCATGTACATTACCATTACGCATAATCCACTTTTTTACCTGATTCTCTGCGTGGTCGCATGGGTAAAGGTGGGCATCTGGCAATGGCTGTTTAGCGGTGGACAGGTCAAAGAGAGGCAGCCGGTTTAAACACGGCAGAGGTAAAAAAGGCGTCTTAACTAAGACGCCTTTTATGCTAGTACAACAAATTAGAACTGATAGGTCAGACCCGCAACAACCTGGTTGTCGTCGTCTTTGCCATCGAGCAGGTTAATTTTGTAACCCACATCAGCCACGATGTTTTTGTTGAAGTAGTAATCCGTGCCCAACGCTACGTATTCAGTCAGGTCATTATTGTTGTTGTCACGCGCGTGAACGTAACCCACGTTCGGACGCAGACCAAAATCAAACACATACGCAGCCATTGCTTCAAAGTGCTCAGCTTTATCCGCATCCTGAATCAGGTTGTGGGACTCGCCATACATGGTCGCGACGTAGATGGCATTAGCATCATATTTCAGACCCGCGCCCCAGAACTCTGCGTTTTCGCCATCCCATTTACCGTCTTTATTGCCTTTCTTTTGGGCTGCTGTGATTGAACTATTTGTGTAGGTCGCAATAGCAGACACGCCGGAATCCGCAATGTTGTCATAGCCCAGGGAGAAGCCGTAGCCGTTACCGTGCTGCTTAGTCAAATTAGGTTTTGTCGGGTCTTCCGAGTTGGCATCACCTTTACCCTGGTATTGCGCACCAATGTTCAGACCATCAACGGCTCCAAAGAGATTTTTGGTGCGGAGTGTTGCAACGCCAGCAGTACGTGTAGTAAGGAAGCGGTCAGTATCTTCAAAGGAGTCGCCGCCGAACTCTGAAAGAGTGTCAGTGTAAGCTCCCACGTCATAAGCAATACCGTAGTTACGACCGTAGTCAAAGCTAACGTCATGGCCATAATCCAGGCCAGCAAACGCCAGACGTGTATTGACGCCATTCTGAGAACCTTCTGCTTTAGAGGCATCAAACTGACTTTCAAATTGGCCATAACCGGTCAGTTGATCGTTGATTTGTGTCTCACCGCGAAAACCCAGACGCGCGTATGTACCGTCGGCATCGGTGCCGCCAGTCCAGGAATGGACCGCTTTTACTTTGCCGTACAGATCCAGTTTGTTGCCATCTTTATTATAAATTTCCGCTGCATGAACGGAGGTTACCCCTAATACCATTACAGCTAATGCCACTGCTGACTTTTTCATGTTATTACTCACTTTTAATTGTGAATTTTGCTATCAACTTTGTTATGAAGGCAGAATACCCGCATAAAAAAGCCCCCTATGGAAAAGGGGAAAACCTCTAACACACCAATGAAGGTAATAATAAAGTGGCAAGACACATATCATTTTGGGTTAAATAAAACCCGAACAGAGAGTAATTACTTGGATTCTTCGCTTACGCTCTCATTAACAGAGCGATATAACATTATTGCTTCGGCAATAATATCTTGTTTACTTTTACGGGTTTCAAATGCCAGCGTACGAACATATTCCCACAGAGAGGTATCGACACGGGCACTTAAAAGAACCATATCTTTTGAACGGGTACCCCTGGCCTTTCTAATATCGGGGTAATCTCGAGAGGGCATTATCATCTCCTGAACGCAAACACGCTTATGGCGATGAAATATGCAGTCAGTGTAAAAACATGTCAACGGCAAAATACAGTGACAATAGTAATGAAACTGTTAATAACGGACAAAAAACTGGAACAGCATTTCAAATGAAAGATAACTTGATTATAGAATAATGTGTAATTTTAACTTTACATATATTCACTTTTATTCATTTGATTAAAAAAGCCAGAAATATTGACAATAAACATGACCTCAAATCAAAACATCATTACAGCCAATAAGTTACGTGCCGTTATTAATGTCTACATTTCCGTGAAGCGCCTGTTTTTATGCACTGTTATTCCGGGCTGCCTCGCTCTGACCACCGCGTAAATCAGTTTGATTCTCACTTAACACAGGCCCGTTTTGTCTAAAAATAAGCACGGAAAGGTAAAAATAAGGTAAACGATGCATTTTTTCGCATGCAAAAATAAGTTGTTTTTAATTGATATAAATCAATTTTCACCGCGTAACGACGGCGGAAAAATCATCATCTGAGGTGATGGAAACCTTTTTTTACGTGACGTTCATGACGAGAAAAAGCGTTGTTATGCAATAAGCTTTTGTGCTGAAAAGTGTCGCGCGGGCTGCAACAGCCCGCATGGGAGAGGAAGGAAAATCAGGCGTTAACTTTATCCAGCGGCCAGGAATCAAACAGATAACCATCAAAGTCGATATCATCAACATTTGAAAACTCCAGCAGGCGCTGTTTGACGTTTTCCAGATGCTGCCACATTGCCAGCTTGGCTGCGCGGGCATCCTTTTTGATTAATGCCGCCAGGATCTGTTTGTGGTCGCCCATCCACTCTTTACGGTAATGGGTATCGTCGAGGTGGCTATGGAGCTGGATCCACATCGGGTTGTTTTCACGCCACTGCCATGACTGGCGAAACAGCTCCACCAGCATGCTGTTATGCGTGGCTTCGGCTATGGCGAGATGGAACTGCATGTCGCCGCTTTCAGAACCGTTCGCTTCGCTGGAGGCCAGCTCCCGCTCTTCCAGCTGTAACGCCTGGCGCATTTTAACGATATCTTCACGCGTTGCCTGCAGCGCGGCGAATTCGGCGATATTGCTTTCCAGCAGCTGTCGCGCCTGCAGCAGCTCAAACGGGCCAGCGTCATTGCAATGATTGACATCCGTACTGTCGATGGTCTGCGCATCTGCATTGTCGAGTACGTAGATCCCGGCGCCGCGACGCACGTCCACCAGACCTTTAATTTCCAGCATAATTAACGCTTCGCGAACCACCGTGCGAGTGACGTTGAGCATCTCAGCAATTTCACGTTCCGGCGGCAAACGCTCCCCGGGCTGGTACGGCGTCTGGACAATCAGATCGCGGATCATTGCACCCACTTCCTGGTAGGGTCTTTGTTGAGAAGTGTTCGATTTCATCGTGTTATGTCCGTCAGATGCGTCAATTCAGATCCGTAGGCCGGATAAGGCATATGCGCTGCCATCCGACACCTGTGCCGTTGGCTGATGGCGACACTGACGCATCTTATCAAGCCTACAAAAAACGTTTTTTCGCCTGAACTATAGCATTTGCGGGAAGCCAAAAACAGAAAACGGGTCAACCAAATCAGCATTTTGATTGACCCGTCATACTTCGGGGATTATGCGTCAGCGCCTAACGCCGCAACGCACTCGCGTGCACCGTGTTCACACAGCTGTTGATACGTCGCGATAATTGTCCCCACAAAATCAGCGTTTTCCGCCAGATCATGGCCAAAAATGCCGCTCAGCCCCAGCAGCGCCGTCACGCGTTCGGCCCCCTGGAACTGTTGGTTAATGCGCTGGAACTCAGCCAGCAAGGGGTCGACAACATCAATGGCCTGCCCCTGTTCATCCACGCCACGGGTATAGCGCATCCAGCCCGCCACGCCCAGCGCCAGGTGACGCCAGTCGCTGGCGTTTTGCAGATGCAGACGCACCGGATCCAGCAGGCGCTGCGGCAATTTCTGGCTGCCGTCCATCGCAATCTGCCAGGTGCGGTGACGCAGTGATGGGTTGCTGAAACGCTCGATGAGCAGCGTCGCATAGGCGTTAAGATCGGTGCCTTCCGGCATCGACAGCGTCGGCGCTTGCTCCTGCATCATCAGCGCGAACGCCGCTTTGCGGTACGCCGGATTTGTCATGGTATCAGCGATAGTTTCATAGCCGCCGAGATAGCCCAAATACGCGAGGAAAGAGTGGCTGCCGTTGAGCATACGCAGTTTCATCATTTCAAACGGCACCACATCGGCAACGAACTGCGCACCAACGTTGTCCCAGTCAGGGCGACCGTTGACAAAGTTATCTTCGATAACCCACTGACGGAATGGCTCACAGGCGATAGCACACGGATCGTACACGCCCAACTGGTCGGCAATCTCTTGCAACGTTTCTGGCGTCGCCGCCGGAACAATGCGGTCTACCATGGTGCACGGGAAAGTGGCGTTAGCCTCAATCCACTGCGCCAGCTGCGGGTCGCGCGCCTGCGCCAGACCCAGCACCGCGACTTTCGCCACATGACCATTTTCACGCACGTTATCGCAAGACATCACGGTAAAGGCCGCAAGCCCTTGCTCACGACGCAGATGCAGCGCCTGTACGATGTAACCAATCGCCGATTTCGGCGCGCCTGGATTCGCCAGATCGTGTTTAATCAGCGGGTTATTGAGATCTAACTGTCCGCTGGCAGCATCGGTGCAGTAGCCTTTTTCCGTGACCGTCAGCGAAACAATTGCCGTCTGCGGGCGCGCCATAGCCTGTAAAATACCATCACAACCGTCAAGCTCCGGGTGCAACGCTTCTTTCATCGAGCCAATCACTTTCAGCACGGTGTTGTCCGCGCCTTTTTCCGCCACGGTATACAGCAGTTGCTGTTTGCGCAGGTTTTCAATCAGCACGCGATCGTTACCCGGCATCAGGTTAACTTCACAGATCCCCCAGTCGCTGTCGGTGGTTTCCAGCAGATGATGGGTGTACAGCGCCTGATGCGCGCGGTGAAATGCGCCGCATCCCAGGTGAACAATGCGGGATTGCAGGCGCGAGCTGTCCCATGCAGGGCGAGCAACCGGCAGGTTGCTATTGGCAATTGTCGTTGTCATCGTGAACTCCAGAACCCGTTGAATGACCAACGGAAGAGAAAAGAAAAAAGCCGGCCAGGCAGGTGACCGGCAACTCGCTTTAGCGGCTAAAGAAAGCGCGCTGGATAGCCATCTCAACGCCACGTACTTCCGCCAGCCCTTTCAGGCGACCAATCGCGGAGTAGCCTGGGTTGGTTTTCTTTTTCAGATCGTCAAGCATCTGATGGCCGTGGTCCGGACGCATTGGGATCAGGTCCTCTTTACCCTCGGCTTTACGGCGCTGCTCTTCCTCAACGATCGCTTTCACGACTTCGTACATATCGACGTCGCCGTTAAGATGCGCCGCTTCATGGAAGGTTTTCGGGTTATCTTCACGCAGCGTGGAGCGCAGGTGGGTGAAGTAAATACGTGGGCCAAACTGTTTGATCATGTCGACCAGATCGTTGTCCGCCCGGACGCCGTAGGAGCCGGTGCACATGGTAAAACCGTTCGCCATGCTGTTGACCGTATCGACCATCCATTGCATATCTTCCACGGTGGAAACAATGCGCGGCAGGCCGAGGATTGGGCGCGGCGGATCGTCCGGGTGTACCGCCATCCGCACGCCTGCTTCTTCCGCCACAGGAATAATTGCTTTCAGGAAGACGGCAAAGTTCTCACGCAGTGCGGCTTTATCGATATCTTTATAACGCGCAAGATGCTGGCGGAACTGGTCAAGTGTATAGCCCTCTTCCGCGCCTGGCAGACCGGCGATGATATTGCGGGTCAGACGCGCTTTGTCTTCATCGCTCATGGTGGCAAAGCGTTCATTCGCCTGAGCAATCTCTTCGGCGGTGTAATCCGCTTCCGCGCCCGAGCGTTTGAGGATGTGCAGCTCAAAGGCGGCGAATTCAATCTGGTCAAAACGCAGCGCTTTGGAGCCGTCCGGCAGGACGTATTCCAGGTCGGTACGGGTCCAGTCGAGAACCGGCATGAAGTTGTAGCACACGGTACGAATGCCGCACTGGGCCAGGTTACGCAGGCTTTGCTGGTAGTTGGCGATCCACTGCTGATAGTTACCAGAACGGGTTTTAATGTCTTCGTGGATCGGTACGCTTTCGACGACCGACCAGACCAGGCCCGCCTGCTCAATAATGGCTTTGCGTTTTAGGATCTCATCAACCGTCCACACTTCCCCGTTCGGGATATGGTGCAAGGCGGTGACCACGCCCGTGGCACCCGCCTGACGTACATCCGCTAAGGTGACCGGATCGTTAGGACCATACCAGCGCCATGTCTGTTCCATCTTTTATTCCTCATTTACGTTATGGACTCGACGATATGGCACATAAATTCCTCCTTTTGGTATGACATGTCAACCTGAAGGAACGAATTGGTTAACCAAATCACGATTTTTGCTGATTAGATCGCCATTTTACGGCCATAAAACGCAGTAAAGATGTAAATATGTAACGCAATGTGACATTCATCGCATCAATGGTTAACCAATACAAATAACATCTCAACCAAAATCATAATAGTTCAACCAATAAAGGTAGACGTTATATGCATGTTCTCAATATTCTGTGGGTCGTATTCGGCATCGGTCTGATGCTGGTGCTCAATCTAAGATTCAAAATAAACTCGATGGTCGCCCTGCTGCTGGCGGCGCTCTCGGTCGGCATGCTGGCGGGTATGGACTTAATGGCGCTGCTGCACACCATGAAATCCGGCTTTGGCAGCACGCTGGGTGAGTTGGCGATTATCGTGGTATTCGGGGCAGTCATCGGTAAGCTGATGGTCGATTCCGGAGCGGCGCATCAGATTGCTCATACGCTGCTGGCTCGACTCGGGCTGCGCTATGTACAGCTGTCGGTGATCATTATTGGTCTGATTTTTGGCCTGGCGATGTTCTATGAAGTGGCGTTTATTATGCTGGCGCCGCTGGTGATCGTCATTGCCGCAGAAGCGAAGATCCCGTTCCTCAAGCTGGCGATTCCTGCCGTTGCCGCCGCCACCACCGCCCACTCTCTGTTCCCACCGCAGCCAGGTCCGGTCGCGCTGGTTAACGCCTACGGCGCTGACATGGGTATGGTCTACATCTACGGTATTCTGGTGACTATTCCGAGCGTGATCTGCGCCGGGCTTATCCTGCCGAAGTTCCTCGGCAACCTCGATCGCCCGACGCCGTCATTCATGAAGGCCGACGTACCGGTTGACCAGAACAATCTACCGTCTTTCGGCATCTCTATTCTGGTTCCACTGATCCCGGCGATCATCATGATCTCCACCACCATCGCCAACATCTGGCTGGTGAAAGGAACGCAGGCGTGGGAAGTGGTCAACTTCTTAGGCTCCTCGCCAATTGCGATGTTTATCGCCATGATTGTCGCCTTCGTGCTGTTTGGTACCGCGCGTGGTCACGACATGCAGTGGGTGATGAACGCCTTTGAAAACGCGGTGAAAAGCATCGCCATGGTGATCCTGATCATCGGCGCGGGCGGCGTACTGAAGCAGACCATTATTGATACCGGCATTGGCGATACCATCGGTATGCTGATGTCGCACGGCAATATTTCGCCATACATCATGGCGTGGTTGATAACCGTGCTTATTCGTCTGGCAACCGGTCAGGGCGTGGTCTCAGCCATGACGGCGGCGGGGATTATCAGCGCAGCCATTCTCGACCCGGCAACCGGTCAACTGGTGGGCGTCGATCCGGCGTTGCTGGTACTGGCGACGGCGGCAGGCTCCAACACCCTGACCCATATCAACGATGCCTCGTTCTGGCTGTTCAAAGGCTACTTTGATCTGTCGGTGAAGGATACGCTGAAAACCTGGGGTCTGCTGGAGCTGGTGAACTCCGTGGTTGGTCTGATTATCGTGTTGATCATCAGCATGATTGCATAACGTCGATACCGCTCTGGCCCACAGCCCAGAGCGGTTCTTTCTCCTGCCTTAACAATCCTCAATAATCAGATACACCGCCTTCACCGGGCCATGCACCCCAACCACCTTGATAAGCTCAATATCCGCCGTCGAGCTGGGTCCGCTGATAATGTTAATGCACGACGGCATACGCTCACCGGCCTGCGCTTTCTGATGCAGTTTTTCTGCCAGTTGCGCCACGCGCGGCAGGATGGTGCTTTTACGCAGCACGAAAATCGAGGACTCCGGCAACAGGCTCAAAGAACGCCCGCGCTCCGGCGCGGAAAACAGCACCACGCCGCCGGACTCGGTCAGGCCATACTCGGCATACACTACGCCGACTTTCGCCTGCTCGGCCTCGGTAATATTTTCGCTGCCTCGCGCCGGATCCCAGACCACGGCGTTGCATTCCTGCTGCAAACGTTCGGTGATGCCCAGCGCCACCAGCCGGCTGTCGCCGCTCAGCACTACCGGCTGACCCAATTCTTCACACAGGCGTAGCGCTGCTTCTGCGGCCTGGTCCTCGCGAGTCAGTTCACAGCGGGCCAGCATCACTTCGCTGGCGAACTGGATAAACGCATCGCAGCGCTGCTGCGGGCTAAGTTCGGTCAGGCGCTCGTTGGCATAATTGTTAACCGGCGCGGCATCCGCTTGCGGTTCGAAACGCGGCGGGCGACCCAGCGCCTGGGCGATGGTGTTTAAAAACGCGGTACGGTTATCCATTCTTTTTCTCCTGCGCCTGATGTTTCTTAAACCAGCTGCGGAAGCTCTCGCCGTCAGCATCAGGCAGATCGCGCGCCTCCATCCAGTCACCAATCGCGCCAACCTTGAGCGGGGTTTTCCCGCCATTGATAAACCAGCTTGCCGCATGCGCGCCCGCCATCATCCCCACTTTCCACAGCCCCGGATGGCTATTGGCATAAGCGAACATTTTGATCGCCCGTCGCTCGGCTTTCGGGGTAATGCCCTCCTCGGCCATCACCCGACGATGACGCAGGATCAGTTTTGACAGCGGAATACGCACCGGGCAGACACTGTCGCAGGCCGTACATAAGGAACAGGCGTACGGCAGGTCTTTAAAATCTTTATAGCCGCCGAGCAGTGGAGAAATCACCGCGCCAATAGGGCCGGGATAGATCGAGCCATAGCCGTGTCCGCCGATGTGGCGATACGCCGGGCAGGTGTTCATACAGGCCCCGCAGCGGATGCAGCGCAGCACATCGCGAAACTCAGAGCCCAGCACCTGCGAGCGACCGTTATCGACAATCACCAGGTGGAACTCTTCCGGTCCGTCCACGTTATCCGCCTCACGCGGGCCGGTCAGCCAGGTGTTATAGCCCGTCAGACGAGCGCCCACGGCGCTGCGCGCCAGCATGGTGATCAGCACATCCACATCGGCAAAGGTTGGCGCGATACGCTCCATGCCCATCACCGCAATGTGCGTTTTCGGCAGCGTGGTGCACATGCGCGCGTTGCCTTCGTTGGTCACCAGGCATACTGAACCGGTTTCCGCCACGGCAAAGTTACAGCCGGTAATACCGATTTCGGCACTCAGGAAATCCTCGCGGATCTTCTGGCGAATGAACAAGGTCATGGCTTCCGGGGTTTCCGGGCCGTCATACCCCAGACGCTCGTTCAGCACGCGGCGGATCTGATAGCGATCTTTATGAATAGCCGGGACCACGACGTGCGAAGGCGGATCCTGATCCAATTGCAGGATGTATTCCCCGAGATCGGTTTCGATCACCTGGATTCCCGCATCCTGCAGGACATGGTTGACGCCGATCTCCTCGGTCACCATCGACTTGGACTTCACCACCTTCTTCGCGTTTTTGCTTCGCGCGACCTGCAGAATGTAAGCGGTGGCCTCTTCTTTGGTTTTGGCGAAATAGACGTGGCCGCCGTTTTGCGACACTTTCTCGGAGAGTTGATACAGATAAGCGTCGAGGTTGCTCAGCACGTGATCGCGGATCTGGCTGGCACGATCGCGCCAGTCTTCCCAGTGGCCTAACTCATCGACCATTTTTTGTCGATTTGCGCCAATACGCTCCTGCGCATTGGCCACGGCTTTGCGCATGATCGGATCTTCTATCTGCTGACGAATGCGCAATTTAAATTCTACATCGCTGGTTTTTATTGACATCTCTTTCCCCTCAGCGGCTCATCAGCACTTCAGCAATATGCATCACTTTGACCGGCTGGCCTTCCCGTTGCAGTCGACCGCCAATGTTCAGCAGGCAACTGACGTCTGCGCCAATCAAATATTCCGGCTGCGCATCCATCAAATGTAAGACTTTCTCTTTCACCATCTCGCCGGATATCTCGGCCATTTTGACCGAGAACGTCCCGCCAAAGCCGCAGCAGGTATCCTGATCGGCAAACGTCAGCAGCTCCAGCCCGCGCACGTTTTTCAGCAGCGTGAGCGGCTCTTCCTTCACCCCCAGCTTCCGAGTCAGGCTACAAGAGGGATGATAGACAGCGCGGCCCTGCAGGCTGGCGCCGACGTCCACCACGCCCAGCTTGTTGACGATAAAGGAGGTGAGATCCTGCATACGCGCGGCGACTTTTTCGGCACGCAGCGCCCATTCCGGTTCATCGGCCAGATACGTCGGATAGCTTTTTACCGCGTAGGTACAGGAGCCTGCTGGCGAGATAATCGGATCGTCGTTATCTTCCAGGGCGGCGATCAGGTTTTTCATCCCAGGGATCGCCTCTTTGATGTAACCGCTGTTGATGGCTGGCTGACCGCAACACCCTTGCTTCTCGGGGAAATTAACGCGACAACCCAGTTTTTCCAGCAGCAATACGGAGTCTCGTGCCATCCGTGATTTCAGTGCGTCACCAATGCAGGTAACAAAGAAATTTACATTCACAATAACTACTCCATTGCTTCATTTCTGTTTATTGCGCTTGATATCGCGATATCAAGCAAAGGTTCAGCCGTATTTCACGCCCAGTTTTTCTGTTTGCTGTTTTTACTAATGCCTGGGTTCATGGTGATGCTCGGGTCGTTTTCCTTTGATACCGACTCTCCGCTTCTTAAGTCAGGACAGTCGCATATGTCTGTATTTTCATTTGTATGACAAAACCAAATAATCCCCTAATCACCCCCCATATGCAACAACCAGGTTTATTTCTTTCGGTCTCGCTCACATTTTTATATTTAAAACCACAGCGTTATGAACACCTTAAAAACAGTTTCAGGTGCTTACTATTCTCATCGCCAGCATTATTAAAAAGGTTATCATATAACTATTTATAGGTATTAAGCTTACTCTTAAGTATATTTACCTGGCATTGGTTTTTAATTAAAAGATTACAATAGTTACAAAACTACAAATCATAATTACTTTATTCACTGAAGCGATTCAGTTTACATACTTTATTAATCCAGCAATGTAGCCTCCCCACCATAAATATAAATCAGGTTTAATGAACCAATCAGGAATAGCAATGAACGAATATTTTATGTTTGCCCTGGCACTCTCTCCTTTACTACTGATGGTATTTTTAATATTGAAATTGAAAATGCCCATCCATTATTCCGTGTTGATCTCTTTGGTATTCACTGCCGCGCTGTCGGCCATATTCTGGGAAATGCCCGTACAGAATCTGAAAGCCGCGATAGGCTATGGCGCACTGAAGGGTTTATGGCCGATTGTGATTGTGATCCTCGGCGCCATCTTCAGTTATAACGTCATGCAGGCGACCAAGGCGCTGGATATTCTGCGCGATATTCTCGCCAGCATTAGCGAAGATAAGCGTATTCAGGTGCTACTGATTTCATGGTGCTTCGGCGGATTCCTTGAAGCCGCGGCAGGTTATGGCACGGCGGTCGCCATTCCGATCGGCATTCTTATTGCGCTGGGATTCAACCCGCTGAAGGCGGCGATCGCTTCTCTCGTGGCGAATACCGTTCCCACCGCGTTCGGCGCGGTCGGGATCCCGGTTTCTATTCTGGCGGAACAGGTTAATCTGCCGGTGTATACCTTAGGCGGAACCATTATTCTGCAGCTCGCGCTGTTTAATATCCTGCTGCCGTTTGTCATTGTCTGCATTATTGGCGGCGGCCTGAAAGCCATTCGTGGCGTATTTCTGATCACGCTGATTTGCGGCATCACCACGCTGGTTCCGCAATATTTTGTCGCCATTCATCTTGGCGCGGAATTGCCCGCCTTTGCCGGTAGCCTGGTCAGCCTGTTTGCCGTGGCGATGGTCAGCCGCCTGCGCAAAGGGAAAACCGATCCCGAGTGGCGCATTGAGGTCAGCCATACCCGCGAAACCACGCCGCGCTCGGCAAAAGTGTTGTTCCGCGTAGGCTCTATCTATCTGTTTATTTTTGTTTTTATCCTACTGTGCTCACCGCTGTTCCCGACGATCAAAGGCGCGGCGTCCCAACTGGCCTCGGTGCTGCATTTCACGCTCGCCGACGGCAACACGCTGGCGCTGAAAGTTGAATGGGTGACCACGCCGGGGATGCTGATCATCTTTGCGACCCTTATCGGCGGTTTTATTCAGGGAGCGTCCGCGCGCGGGATGCTGGAAGTGTTTATCAAAACCATTTTCCAGCTTAAAAATTCCATTGTGGCGATTATGGCGATTGTCGCGCTGGCCACGGTGATGGATCTCAGCGGAATTATCTCCACGCTGGCCCAGTCGATTGTCGATCTGACCGGCAGTTCCTACGTCTTCCTCGCCCCGGTGATTGGCGCGCTGGGCACGTTTGTTACCGGCAGCGATACCAACTCGAATATTTTGTTCGGCAAACTGCAAACCATTGCCGCCAGTAAACTGCATATCGATCCCAACTGGCTCGCGGCGGCGAATACTTCTGGCGCAACGGGGGGGAAAATGATTTCGCCGCAGAGTATCGCCATTGCGGTTTCAGCCACCAAAATGGACGGACAGGCCAACCAGATAATGTCTGGCACCATGAAATACTGCTGCGCCTACATTGTGATCCTCGGCCTGAAAGTTGGTCTCTTTTATTACTGGTTTATGGCGTAATCCATTGTCAACCCCGTCAAATTCACGGCAACCGTATTTGACGACGCGGTGACCAAAAAGGTTTACACCGCTTCAGGATCGAAACGAAGCGACTGACTTTACGATTTGTCGGCGCTGACTAAAATAGCGCCGATGTTTCAAATCGAGGATTGTTGTTATGTTGTTCTGGAAAAAGATGGTGAAGAAGTTCGACGCCTTTTCCGCGTTGATCCCACCACGCTACTTCCGCGTGTAATGCCTGGTGCTAATGCCTGATGGCGCTTCGCTTATCGGGCCTACGTTTCACGCTCATTTGTAGGCCGGATAAGGCGCAAGCGCCGCATCCGGCAGCAGAGAAAAATGTTCTCCCCTTTCACTTACGCAGCCCGCACGCTCTTAACACCCTGACCCACAGACGAAGCCATGCAAAACGGTAGATCAGCGGATGCTGAAATCGTAGCAGTGTCAGAAACATAGAGCCTCCTTGCGGCGCTACAGCACCGTTGCCTGATAGCGAATTTGCGGCTCCATTATCTGGTGACGCGCGTCTATCAGCCGCAGTTCATACGAGTCGTGCTCTTTCGTCAGCCGCATCACCGCGTCGACGACACTGGTGGTCCGCTCCAGCGCCTGCTTGTCCTCATAACCGTTGAGCAGTGAGGCCAGCATCACGCTGCAAATCAGATCCCCAACGCCCACCGGCATTTTGGCAAAGGTATACAGCGGCCGGGCGATGTGTAACGTCTGTTCCGCCGTCACCAGCAGCATTTCAAACGCCTGTTTGTCGCGCGAGCAGTCGCCGAGATGTTTCACCAGCACCTTCTTCACGCCCCACGCCACCAGCTGCTGCGCCGCTTCCACCACCTCGTCAAAACTACGTAGTTGTCTGCCCGTCAGCACGCCCAGCTCATAGAGATTCGGCCCCATCACATCAGCCAGTTGAATGGCGTCATCGACAAAAAAGGACTCCACGCCCTGCGCGACGATGCAGCCTTTTTGCGGGTCGCCCATCACCGGATCGCAAAAATAGAGCGCCTGGGGATTACGCTGGCGAATGGTGGTGACCGCGAGCTTCACCTCTTCGCAATGGCGTTTGTCCCCGAGATACCCGGACAGCACGGCATCGCATTGCGCCAGTTTTTGCAGGTCATCCAGCCCGCTGATGATGGCGCTCAGCTCGCCGTGCGGCATTGCCATGCCCTGCCACATCCCGTACTGGGTGTGGTTGGAAAACTGTACGGTGTAAAACGGCCAGACATCGATCCCCGAGAGCTGCATCGGCAACACGGCGGCTTTATTTCCGGCATAGCCATAAACGACTGACGACTGAACAGACAACACGTTTTTCATTTTGACTCCGTCTAGCGAAACGTTGGCAGCAGACCAAATACGTCCAGAACAACCGTCAGATAGACAACCGCCCCACAGACAATGACCAGATTGAGCACGGTGTTATTACACGGCGCGGTATAGCTGGCGGTCGGAAAACGTTTCCGCGCCGCTTTCACCAGGAACGGCGGCAGGATCACGCTCCAGATGGTAAAGGCCAGACCGGCGTAACCAATGGCGTGCACAAACCCGTTCGGGAAGAAGAAGCACACGGCGGCTGGCGGGAAGTAGGTCACCAGCGCGGTTTTCAGGCGACCCATGCCGTCATCCGGGAAGTGAAACAGGTCGGCGATGTAATCGAACAGGCCAAGCGTCGCCGCCAGCAGGGAACTGGCTACCGCAAAGTTGCCGAAGAAGGTCAGGATCAGATCCATATAACGGCTGGTGAACAGCCCGCTGATAGCCTCGACAAACACGTCGATATTGCCGCCTTTGGCGATAATCGGTGGGAATGAGGAACGACTGATGTTGCCCATCGTGACGCCCAGCCAGAAGATATACAGCAGCAGGGCAAACAGCGTGCCGATGATAATCGAACGCGTAATATTCGAGATCCCGCTCGTGCCATACAGCTTAACCAGGCTCGGCACATTACCGTGAAAACCAAACGAGATAATGCAGAACGGCAACGTCATCAGGATATACGGCAGATACTGCGAATTAGGCAGCGCCACCGCCACGCTGTCGACAAGTTTCGCCACTTCGATATGCCCCACCAGGCCAGAGAAGGTGGCAAAGAACGCAATAAACTTACCGATAATCAACACGGTAGTAATACGTCCAACCAACAAGGAGCTGTACCAGGCAATCGCCCCGACCAGCATACTGACGATCACCACCGAGATATTCGCCGGAAAGCGCACGCCGCTGTATTTGAACACGGTTTGCGCCATCACCGCCGACGAACCAGAGATATAGGCATAGGTCAGAATATACAGCACAAAGCCGAAAGCGATACCGACCACAATATTCCACTTTCGGCCTAATAAATCCTGAGTAAAAGTATTAAAACTGGCACCGGCGCCATAATGCAGATTAACTTCGACCAGCATCAGACCGGTTAATAACATCATGATGGCGATAAACAGAAGAATAACTGACGCACCGGGGAACCATACGCCAGCCATCGCAATCGGCAGGGAAAACATCCCTCCACCCACTACGGTCGCGATAACCAACATGGTTCCGCTAATCAGTCCGGGGGTACTACTCTGTCGCTCAATGGCATTAATATCCATGATAAATGTTCCTGTAGACTATTCGTTATAATTACAGCTGTCATTTGTACATCATGCGGATAATAAAAATGTCGGAGTCAGGGTTTACTTTTGTAGTTATGTCACGGTAACGGGCACCGCAAAGGCTTCCTGTTCATGGAAAAGAAATACAAAAAAGCCCCATCCTGAGATGGGGCCATAATTATTATTTAGATATAGTCAAAGCGTGCAGTAAAGAAACGGAGCTGCTTCGGCTCGTAAATAAACTTCAGCCCGCGAATATCTTCTTTGTGCTGGTAAAGTTTAATAATACCGTCAGCCACCACATCCATATGCGCGTAAGTATAAACGCGGCGTGGAATAGTCAGACGCACGGTTTCCAGTTTCGGCCTGTGGTGTTCACCGGTCACGTTATTACGGCCCGCAGAGATAATTCCGCGCTCCATACTACGTACGCCGGTTTCCACATAGATACTGGCAGCCAGGCTTTGCGCCGGGAACTCGTCCTGCGTCAGATGCTCGCAGAAGCGACGCGCATCAAGGAATACCGCGTGACCGCCCACCGGTTCAACAATCGGTACACCAGCGGCTTTCAGCTTGTCGCCCAGATAGCGAACCTGCTTCACGCGGTGCTCGATGTACTCATACTGCATGGCTTCGCGCAGACCAATCGCCATAGCTTCCATGTCGCGTCCGGCCAGGCCGCCGTAGGATGGCATACCTTCGTAAACAACGACTAACTCTTTGGCAGAAGAGAACATTTCGTCATCGTTCATGCACAGGAAGCCGCCGATATTCACCAGACAATCTTTTTTACCACTCATGGTACAACCGTCGGCGTAGCTGAACATCTCATGCACGATCTCTGCGATGCTCTTGTTCTCAAAGCCCTGCTCTTGCTCTTTGATAAAGTAGGCGTTTTCTACGCAGCGGGTAGCGTCGTAGAACACCTTAATGCCGTGTGCTGCAGTCAGTTCACGCACCGCGCGCATGTTAGCCATGGAGACCGGCTGCCCGCCTGCGAGGTTAACCGTGACTGCCAGGCAAATATAGGCAATATTCTCGGCGCCTTTTTCATCAATCAGTTTTTGTAATTTTTTAAGATCGATATCACCTTTAAAAGCAATATTCAGACCGGCATCGTGCGCTTCGTCACGAACGATATCGACAAACACCGCACCATTTTTTTCCTGGTGATAACGGGTGGTAGTGAAATACATATTCCCGGCAACATATTGCCCCGGTTTAATTGCCAACTGCGATAACAGGTTTTCTGCGCCGCGCCCCTGGTGAGTAGGAACAATATGTTTAAAGCCAAACAGTTCCTGCACGGTTCTTTCCAGATGATAGAAGTTTTCGCTGCCCGCGTAGGCTTCATCACCCATCATCATTCCGGCCCACTGCTTGTCGCTCATTGCGTTGGTGCCACTGTCTGTCAGCAGGTCAATATAAATATCTTTCGAATTTAACAGGAAAGTATTGTATCCCGCTTCTTGCATTTTCTTAAGGCGTTCATCACGCGGGATCATAGATACAGTTTCAACGCTTTTAATACGGAAGGGTTCTGCCGGATAATTCATTTTGTTTCTCCAGTAACAGTGGTCATGTACGTATTAATGTGAAGTAAAGCATACCTGGTTCATCAATAAAGTCTGATGAAATATAACTATTCGCCTCCTGAGTCAGGGGGAGAAATAATGTGGAGGCACTATGCAAGATTTAATTGATTATGGAAATAGCCAGGTCAACATTAATCACTGGCAATAATTTAAAAAGCTGTAAATGTAGGTGATGCAAATCACACGTCGTTTTTTTACCCGTTCATATTCAACAAGTTTTTTTTTGCGTGTTGATTTGCCATTTGCGATGGTGCCCCCGTGGAGAGGGGAAATACTGAAAACTTAACTTTCCAGTCTGTGCTCATACTGTATTGCTGAATGAGTACACCCCATTTTGTGAGAGTCGGATCACTTCACGGGTTTATATTTGTGATTCACATCACTAAAAGTGTAAAGCAAAGTGTACAAAACGGCGTTGTTTCAGAGTTTTCTATTTGCTTCAGTGAGTTAGATCGCATTTTTGGCCTGATACAGATGGGCGTTATTTTCTGGAAATGGCAGGTATCAGGAGGATGGGACAGGAATGAATTTATACGGTGAATAATACTATGTTTATTGGGATAGAGAGGATTTCTATTTATTCCGAAAGCGTGCTAATCGCGCTTATTTCATGTTATTTACATCTGGACTTCCCGCCAATTACTGGGGTAATTTACAGGGGTTTTATTAGCGCGATGCGAAGGTGCGCCAACACCTCCGCATCGCTAATCACAGTAACTATTATCGAGGAATAGCGACCATGACTGATACGCATTGTATTGCAGTTTCATTTGATCCAGAAGTGTACGTCGCAGATAACCGTTGCCTGAAGGTGGGTTATGCGAGCGGTTATCCTGATTACAGCCGTTTGCCGGTGAAGTATGTCCAGTTTCCGTCCATCGTGATGAAGGGCCAGTGGCTTAAAGCCGCCGGATTCGACACCGGCACCCGCGTCGATGTGCGCGTCATGCAAGGCTGCATTGTGTTAACCGCCCGCGCGCCCGAACCCGAAGAGTCAGAACTGATGAAATCCCTGCGCGCCGTGGAAAAGCTCTCCGCGCGTAAGCAAAAGCAGGTGCTGGAGTTTATCGGGGTGATTGCGGGGAAAACGGCGAAGGGGTGAGAGCGTGATGGTAATTGAGGCGCCGAAGGGCGCCTTTTTTGGGGTATTACGCCACTTTTGCTTTATGCCGTAGTGCGTTCGTTCCAGGCGTCGGTATATTGAATATTGCCATCTACAATACACCAGGTGATTTTTTCATAGCGCAGTTGTACGCTTTCCAAATGTCCGGTTCCCGTTACCGTACGTGTGTCATGCACGATTGGTGTCACTGATACAACTTTTACACCTTCAAGCAGGGTATTAAAGTATTCCACTTCCTGGCCTGCGTCGTTTATGTGATAGAACTTAAGTTCCGCACTTTGAAGTGTCTGACCTGTCGCAACTGCTTTGTAAAGGTATGGGCTGGAGGAATCGATCTCTTTGTCAAAAAGAAATGGGCCATGTTGGCGTGTGCCGGTTAGCTTTCCAGTGGCACCATCGGTTGGAATGCTAAGGTTATGTGTTAAACCACGTAACTCAATACTGCCTTCACGTCCCTGGACATCCGAGCCTCCACGAATCATCGCGCCACCATCGTCTTTTAAAAATAAATGAACGGGTACAGCCATTTTCAACACTCCTTGTAATCAATCATATAACCAGCGGCCTGCTCTGGCTGATTCTGCGAACATACGCACAGTAAGCGGTTTTGACACTTGCTTGATGGGTTCTTTGGTAAACCATTTTCGATAGACCGATTCTCTTTCCCACGGGTAATAGGCCTCGAAATCAATCACAGAAACATCAACGTTATATTTCTCTCCAAAATCATCAATGGCATACGGTAATTCATCCCATTCAGCGTAACCTTGCAGCGGCGTATCAAGTTCAATCGGGATAGGCTTGAAAGTAAACGTTACCGCGAGAGATAACTCTCCCCGAAAAAATTCTAATACCTCGTTATCCGTCACCATACGCGATCTTCCTCTCTGGCAATGGTGTTGTAGGTATTCACCGTTTTATAGACAATTTGGGCGACATCACTTGCGAGTAATGCCCAACCAATCACAGGAATTGTTCGTCCAACGAATGCCCCCAGATTGTTAGTCATCATGGGTTTTAAATATTTGATACTGGCATTGGTGATGGTAGGAAGCCTGACGGACAATGTTACGTTAAGAAACTCACGAGAATATTTGGAGGCAATTGATGTGCCTTGTGTTGCCCCATATGGTTTACCCCGTGTTTTCAGCAATGGTAACCCAAGAATGATACATGACATTGTTACCACATCTTTAATTCCCCCAAATTGTTCATCAATTTTGTCGAGAAAAATCCAGAAAAATAGCTCACCTGCAGAAATGTTACAGACCCCTTTATAAAAGTATGTTCCGTTGAGTTCCTCTACTGTGTCCATCAGAGATCCTTCGATATGCAATAATTTGCATACTTATCGTACTCCTGCGTACCCTGGTGGGGGAACGGTAACTGCCGTGGCGTATGTGTTTTTCAGAAAACATAAAAGTGATGTCGTTGATGTCAGACAACATGCCACGCATAGTGCTTTATCAAATTGATACCAATAAGTGACGTCGATAGCGCATCAACCCGTCTTTGCTTGATCAGGTGATATTTTGCGAGCATCATCGCAATTATTTACCTGATAATGAAATCAATGACTTCCAGTAAAACCCTGCAACAGGCAATTGCCGACATCACCATCTGGCGTAAAGGCGAGCAGCGTGCGCCGCACAAACCTTTGCTGCTGCTTCATGTGCTGGCGGGTTATCAGCAGGGTCACGGTCGCCTGTTTGACTACGGTTCGGAAGTTCGCGACCCATTGCATAGCCTGCTGGAACGATTTGGACCACAGCGCGCGCAGTACCGCCCGGATATGCCCTTCTGGCGCTTACAGGGCGATGGGTTCTGGGAGCTACAAAACGCCGAGCAGTGCTCAACATCCGGCAGCAGTAAACAGCCCCCTGCCGGAGAACTGGTGACGCATAACGTTGCCGGAGGCTTTGATGAACAACATTTTGCTCTGCTGAGAAAGAGCAAAAACCTCATCAACACCCTGGCACAGCAAATCCTCGAGGCGCACTTCACCGAAAGCATTCAGGAAGAAATCGCGGATGAACTGGGGTTTGATATCCTGCAAATCCGCAAACAGCGGGACCCGTTGTTCCGCCAGCAGGTTCTGCGTGCTTATAACTATGAATGCGCCATTTGTGGCTTCAATATGCGCCACGACAGCACTTCAGTTGCGCTTGAAGCGGCGCATATCAAATGGAAACAGCATGGCGGCCCGTGCGAGATTTCAAACGGACTGGCGCTGTGTGCAATGTAAGCGTCGTCTGAGTACCGTCTGGTCCCGAATCCAGGATCCTGTAACTTAAGCACCCACTTATTTTGCAGGTGGACACCTCATGCGCGCTAAAGAAAGACTTCCCCGGAAACACTATTCCCCTGAATTCAAAATGGAACTGGTCAGGCTGGCTCTTGAAGAAGAAGGCAGTATTGCCGCACTGGCCCGGAAACATGACGTCAATGATAACCTGCTCTTTAAATGGATAAGGCTCTGGCAGCGTGAAGGGCGGGTCTGTCGGCCCCGAAAAAACTCATCGTCGCTTCCTGCCCTGATACCCGTGCAGCTTCAGGCGGGCTCTTCTCTCCCAACCTTCGAACTACCATCCTGCTCTCCTCCCGCTACCTGCCACATAAAATGTCGGGGAGGAGAAATAACACTGACTCATCCCTCTGCTGAACTCATGAGCACTGTCCTGCGCGAACTGATGCGGGGGCCGGTATGATAAATCTTCCCGCAGGCACAAAAATCTGGCTGGTTGCCGGTATCACCGATATGCGCAACGGCTTCAATGGCCTCGCCGCAAAGGTGCAGACCGCGCTGAAAGATGACCCGATGTCCGGCCACGTCTTCATCTTCCGGGGACGCAGCGGCAGTCAGGTAAAACTGCTCTGGTCCACCGGCGATGGTCTGTGCCTGCTGACAAAGCGACTGGAACGTGGTCGCTTCGCCTGGCCCTCAGCCCGCGATGGCAAAGTGTTCCTGACGCCGGCGCAACTGGCGATGCTGATGGAAGGTATCGACTGGCGACAGCCAAAGCGGTTACTGACATCCCTGACCATGTTGTAGCGCTCTTTATCCTGGTTGTCGCAGAATAAGCCTGGTAAAATACAGGCTTATGAACGATACCTCTTCTGACGACATCCTTCTGCTGAAACAGCGCCTGGCCGAACAGGAAGCGTTGATCCACGCCCTGCAGGAAAAGCTGAGCAACCGGGAACGCGAAATAGACCATCTGCAGGCGCAACTGGATAAGCTGCGCCGGATGAACTTCGGCAGTCGTTCCGAAAAGGTATCCCGCCGTATCGCGCAAATGGAAGCTGACCTGAACCTGCTGCAGCAGGAAAGCGATACGCTGACCGGCCGGGTGGATGACCCGGCAGTGCAGCGCCCGCTGCGTCAGACCCGCACCCGCAAACCGTTCCCTGAGTCACTCCCACGGGATGAGAAGCGGCTGCTGCCGACTGAGCCGTGTTGCCCGGAGTGCGGTGGTTCGCTGAGTTACCTGGGTGAGGATGCCGCCGAACAGCTGGAGCTGATGCGCAGCGCCTTCCGGGTTATCCGGACAGTCCGTGAAAAGCATGCCTGCCGTCGGTGCGATCGCATCGTTCAGGCCCCGGCTCCTTCGCGCCCCATCGAACGGGGGATCGCCGGACCGGGGCTGCTGGCCCGAGTGCTGACCTCAAAGTATGCAGAGCACACACCGCTGTATCGCCAGTCGGAGATCTATGCCCGCCAGGGTGTAGTGTTGAGTCGTTCTGTACTGTCGGGCTGGGTGGATGCGTGTTGTCGTCTGCTGGCACCGCTGGATGAAGCCCTTCAGCACTATGTCCTGACCGACGGCAAACTCCATGCTGACGATACGCCTGTCCCGGTGCTGTTGCCGGGCAATAAGAAGACGAAGACCGGGCGCTTATGGACGTACGTTCGAGACGACCGCAACGCCGGATCAGCGCTGGCCCCCGCAGTGTGGTTCGCTTACAGCCCGGACAGAAAAGGTATCCACCCTCAGACCCATCTTGCAGGCTTCAGTGGCGTACTGCAGGCTGATGCCTACGCCGGGTTCAACGAGCTCTACCGCGACGGCCATATAAAGGAAGCCGCGTGCTGGGCCCATGCCCGCCGAAAAATCCACGATGTTCACGTCCGTACCCCGTCAGTCCTGACGGAGGAGGCGCTGAAACGGATCGGCGAGCTGTATGCCATCGAGTCGGAGATCAGAGGTAAAAGAGCAGAGGAACGGCAGGCAGTCCGGCACCAAAAAGTGCTGCCGCTGCTGGCGTCACTGGAGGGGTGGCTGCGGGAGAAACAGAAAACCCTCTCAAGGCACTCAGAACTGGCGAAGGCGTTCGGGTATGCGCTGAACCAGTGGCCGGCGCTGATCCGCTATGCAGAAGATGGCTGGGTGGAGGTGGATAATAACATTGCCGAAAACGCCCTACGACGGGTCAGTCTGGGGAGAAAAAACTGGCTGTTCTTCGGCTCGGATCATGGTGGTGAGCGCGGTGCGTCACTGTACAGTCTTATCGGGACGTGCAAATTAAACGGCGTGGATCCGGAACGCTATCTGCATTATGTACTTGATGTCATCGCCGACTGGCCTGTGAACCGGGTGGGTGCTCTGCTCCCGTGGCGGGTTACTCTGCCTGCCTGACCAGCTTCACTTCGTCAATACGGTTCTCACTGCACGCTTACTGTGCAATCCACCATAAAGCCTTTGATAAAGGTTCGATTGGGCTGGATGAGAGTATGCGGGTTCAGGTATCACCCGCAGTTAATGGCAGCGGCATGGTGGGCAGACTGTTCTGGGATTTCGACGGTAAATCGATAGCGCTGCCGATGATGCGCGAGAATTATCCAAAAGAAGGGTTTGTAGAGTGGCACAGGAAGGAGGTGTTTAGGGGATGAGTGCGAAGGCCGGACTCGAATTTCAACATTAATCGACTGAATTTTAAGTGATTAACATCTGGATAATTGATGTTATATACTTACATGTATACTCAACTGCTTCCCCTCGAACATCAGCGTAGTAACATAACGCCTGAATCATCTAAACGATGACTCAGTAATCATACCATCCTGAATAATTTCGGCTGGGAATTTTTCTCTTTCCTAGACAGATCTAACAACTAGCACTTACATAGCAATACTGATGCTCCTTGCCTCACTCAGGAAAAAATCCTGTAAACAAATCAATCTGTTATCTTCAGTTCATTTAAGATTAAGAAGGGAAAGATGATGTTCACATTGGTAAAAGATTTGCTCAATATTCCAGTTATCACAAGCGTCACCCTTGCCATTCTCGCCGCAATTGCGAAAAAGTATGTCCACTTCAGCCGACGGGATTTCTTTTCTCGTTCTCCTTTAGAGCAGATCGAAGCTGTTAAATGGTTAAGGCAATCAAAACCACCATCTTCAGACCCACTAGATGTGGCTGAACAACAATTCCGCCTTCTATCTTTAGGTCTACATAGGGACAGAGATTTATCCTACAGGCTTGTGGCTTTTCATTCCAGCCACTCTCAAACCCATATTCAATCACTCAAAGCGGTATTACGGTGGCCGGGATTATATGATATCAACGATGGCAAGATATACCCCCATAGTCATTTGAAGTGGTCTCTACCACTCATGCTTATTTTTATACTGACCCTTATGGGTTCAGAGATAATTAAAAGCTATTCACGTGAAGATGTCAGTCAGTTTATTTTCTTTCTAACTGTCATCTTAGCTACTCTTATTCCATGGTTCTGGATGTTATCCTGTACTCTCAAGATATTCGGCATCAGTAAAAAACTGAACACATACACTCCACCAGTCATTGATGCTGAAACCGATAAAGAGGATTTCAGTTCAATCATTAATAATAAATATCCTTAAAACTAGCTATACTTTGTAAATACAATCACACCTGCCAATAGTGGCGGGTGTGATGTATGTTATATAAACTTGGTGAAGACTGGTGATTTAAGTCAGGAAGACTGCTCGGAACTCTCACAATACAGCATCATTAAGACTTCGTCGTAACAAGCCAGTTGCCTGTCGTGCTCGCAGAATATCAACGGCCCGAAGATAAGGTGATTGTTCTTGCCAGCTAAACCCTCTGCGATCGATACGAACCAGCTCGTACTTATCCACCAGAAAGTTAACGGCATCAGCCAGCGTGATACCGGCATCAATATGTTCCTTAATAACAGTTTCATCACTGAACGGCGTGTCGTTCATTTTCAGGCCATAGTGCTGTTCCAGCAGGCGTGTCAGTAACATTTGCCAGACAGCCACGGGCGACAGACAGGGCTTTACCGCCCGCGAAGTTGTTGCAGGTTGAGGTTTCATGTTTTCTCTCGTGAATGTAATTAACGCTGAGCGGGGTAAATGGCGATGTGTACGTAGCCGCAACTGCCAAGAGTATCGGCTTCGCAGATGAAACTGTTGTGGTACAGGGTGACGCAGTGGGCATGACGGGGATTCAGTTCACCAGTGGTCAGCATCGACTCTATCTGGCTGATAAAATGTGGAAATACCACATCCAGCTTAAGACATTCTTCGTCACTAAACTTACCGGTGATACTAGCCCGGTCAGCCAGATAGTGCAGCCGATTGCCCTCCTGCACCAGACGTGCTCCCAGGCTCGGAGTGATATCCCGCTGCAGGCCCCATGTAGTGTTGCTCATTTATAACCTCTTTATTGTCAGTTCAGGGTGATACTCATCAGGCAGGTATAAGGTCCGTTGCGGTCCTGGCGGCGTTCGGCGTATACCGCCAGCACGCCGGGAATGTCAGGAACGACCTTACCGGTGTAATGACAGACACTGCCGTACCACTGGTATCTGCCGGTGCAGTATCGAAAAATGCGGGAGGCCGGATGCTGACGGTAAATCGTCATCGCCCGGCGTTTACTGATAATTTTCATGTCATACCTCAAAGCAGACCATGTTCAGCGAACGACAATATCTGCGTACCACCTACGATAAGGTGGTCAGGCACACGGATATCAACGAGCTGAAGCGCCTGCACCAGACGCTGCGTAAGGGCTTTATCAGCCTGGCTGGGTGTCGTCTCGCCGGAAGGATGGTTATGCGCCAGTATTACCGCCGCCGCGTTGAAATACAGGGCACGTTTGACCACTTCCCGGGGATGGACCTCGGTGCGGTTAATCGTGCCGCTAAAGAGCGTCTCATGGGCAATAAGCTGATTCTGGTTGTCCAGATACAACACCCGGAACTCTTCCCGCTCGAGCGCGGCCATATGCAGTCGCAGCCATTCACGTACGGCGTGGGTAGAGGTGAAGGCCACCCCGGGCTCATGCAGGTGGCGGTCCAGAACCCTGAGCGCCCGCTGAATGAGACGCCGGTCCTGTGGCGTCATCTCGCCGGGTAAAAAGGAAAGCTGTTTCATTCGTTGTTCCTCCGGTCAGTCAATGATGCGCAGAATGGCGTGGGCTTCTGGATGCTGCAGGGCATAGTCCCGCAGGCGGTAATAGTGCGCAGTCATTGCATCGCATGCGGTGCGACAGGCATGGTGGCTGTATTCAATCAGGCAGACCGCGATACCTGCGGCTTCCGCGCTCATTTGCGCACCATTGCCGTTCATGCTGTTGAACAGACGCCATTTATCGTCATTGTCAGCATCAGGAGCCATAAACGCACCACCATTGCTGAGGGTGTAAAAGGACCAGATACCACCGCTGTAGGCCTCACAGAAGCGGTCCATCCAGGAGAAAATACGGGGTTCCAGCGTTATCCACTGCGGGATAGTGCCAAAGTACTGCGGCCAGAAGCAGATACGCTGTTCGTCAGGTACCTGCGTTACGGTCAGTTCAAATTCGGACTCGTTAGCAGATACGAGATTGTTTTGTGTCGCTGTTGTCATGGGTATGTCTCCATTAATAAAAAACGCCAGCGGCGATGGCTGGCGTATGGGGGATATGCATTAATAATGAATGGGCGTGATCAGCAGGAGGATGCTCTGAGGATGCCATACTGACGGATATAGTGGTTAAGTCCTTCACCGGCATCGGTTTCAAAGCTCCACGCCCGCCAGACCATTCGACCATCAGAGTCACGAACAACCAGGCGGAAGTGACTGCACTGGTCATCTTCTATAGCGACGTTTTGATACCGGCTGGTAATAGCGTCGGCCTGCTGTCGGGTGAAAGGGCCCGACGGCAGTAATTGAGATTCAGGCATTCGGTGCACCTTAAAAGCAAAAGCCCCTGACGCACATGCGTCAGGGGCTTTGAGAGAGCGTTGTTATGCGGATTCAGTCAGAACCCCGTCTGTACCTTATACAGGCGCAAAGTTTTGCCGCCCCGGACAATCTTCACATACAGGGCATTATCTTTTGTGCCACGCACAAATCCGGCCTTTACATCTCCCTTGCAGTCACCACCGTCATAAGAGATGTTAAGTCCAGTGTTAAATACCAGGTCAATAACCCCGAAGCTTAAATCTTCACAGGCTGGACCAGGCAGGTCCTGAATCAGGGCAAACTTACGGTCATCGCTGACATCGGTCAACGAGCAGATGGTAGTGTTGATGTCGTTCCCCTGGCACCAGTATTCCTGGCCGGGGTTGTCTTTGTCCATCAGACTTTCCGGAAGCTGCGCGGCACTGGCACTGAAGGCAGTAAGTGAGAGAATGAAAGCAGGGATAACAGCGATTATTATTTTTAGCATGATCTTCTTCCTGAATAAATGGGAACCGGATTGCGCCAGATATGCATGTAAACCATCTGGCGTGGTTTAAAACATCTGTAATCAGATCCTCAACAGTTACCGGTTCGGCGGCAGAGTTCAGCCATACTCTGCTTTGCCACCCATTGCTGCAGCTCCCTGTCTTTTTGAGAACGCTTAGCCTCCAGCGCGGCCTGTTGTTTGGGATTGACGCAGTTATCAGGCACGACCATCAGGGTGTTTGGTTTAAATTTTATCCGGGCTACTCGCACAGTCTCTGCCGGGTCATCAGTTCCACTTGCTCGCTGCTGTGCCTCGTCAAGCAATGCAGCCTGTGTATCAACCAGAACGAAACCACATGCCTTTCCCTCGCCCTGGTAGACAGATGTCAAATCGGAGGAAGAACCACTGGCTGTTTTGAGCGCCAGTTTGCGTACCGTTTTAGTATTTTTATCGGCCAGAAAATATCCTCCATTGTATCCCTGACGTAGCAGGAATTTCTGAGTCCAGGGATAATTATCGATCACTCTGGCACCATACAACGCATTGCTAAGGGTATGGTTGTCCAGACCATCAGCTGATTTCCAGCCGTCTGCCTGCATGTATTGCCAGGCCTTAACCGTACCCACAACATTTTCAGCGGCTACTGGCAAAATTGTTCCGACGCACAGACTAAGCGCCAGCGTGGTTGCAGTGAGTAATTTCATCTTTGCTCCTTATAGGGTGAAAAACCGTCGTCGCCGACAACGAGAAGTGAATGGAAAGTTTGAAAGTGAGGTAAAACCCGAAGAAAATCGGGGTGTGACAACAGATTCCGTACCTGTGTATCAGGGACAAAAAGCGCAGGATTGAATGTCACCGTGTGAATATCACCCAGTGTGAAAACCGATATATGTCCTTCATGTTCACCGGTCAGGTACCAGCAGCCGTCGCTGCACACCAGTCGATAGGGGGCCAGACCTGTGCAACGATGACCTTCTGCCAGTAGCGTAACCCGACGCTGTTCAGTGATGGCGCGGATAAGTCGCGTAAAAACTTCAGTCCGTGCCTGTGTTCTGGTGTTGGTGCTGTGCCAGATAAGGCAGGGAGACCCGCTGGCACTCAATAGTGAGCTGACCAGTTGGTTGTCAATATCCGGAAAAAGAGCCTCCACACCGGACTGACGGACAAAGGTCTGCACCGTCAGCTCCCTCTGACGGCTGCCGGACAGCAGACGACATTGCCCGTTACGGAACTCTAGGTCGAGATAGGCCAGACGCTCGCGAAAATCCCGACGCAATGTGCGCACTGACACGCCAAATTCGGCGGCCAGTGTCTGTATGGCCAGCGTTTCCCCTGCCACAAGACGGCTGATAATCAGCGACAGGCGGACCGCAAGGCGCTCATGGCGGCGCTCAGACTGAGACATGAGAGGCGTTCTCCACCCTGTTAATGGACTGAAAATTAAGTGATTAGTGTAACGAGAGGGCCGGACAGGATACGGACAGCGGAAGCGGTATTTTTTCTGCAGGATGAATGCAATCAGAATGCAGCTTCATCGTCTTTTTGAGGAAAAACTGTCTGGAAATCGTTCAACGAACGGACAGGAGGTGTCCGCATGCTGCCGGAGTTAACATCCGTTTGCCTCAAATCCGGAGAGCATCGCTTCCGCCATCACCCACAGTGCGCGGTTAAGCTTCACATCACCATCAATACCGTGCACCGCACGGGTATGCGTTCGTCCGCCTTTCGCACTCCGTCCACTGAGCCCGCCCTTAATCAGGTTCTCCTGAATACGCTGGTATGTGGTCCACAGATCATTGCTCTCATCCTGCCAACGACGTGGGGAGAGTATCTGAGGTGCTGTCACCGGCTGGTGGTCCTCACCGAAACGGTACGTCAGTGCAGCCTCTGCCAGAGCCTTTTGTGCAGGCGGGGGCAGTATCAGCGACTGCATGGCATCACGTCTTTCTTCCACACGGTCAAAGATCCCCAGTACTTCATAAGCCCCCTCAATCACCTGACTCACCACATCCCCTTTGTGCGGCACCCGAACCTCGCCAAACGACTCACCGCAGACGAGGCCGTTTTGACATACCGCACGGAATAATCCCGGCAACATCTGATACGAGCTGGTGCCATCATGGGAGTTGAGCAAAATGATTTCCGGCACTTGTTTGCCGGTAATTTGCCCCTCCCGGCGCAGACGTAACATATGCTTTGTATGCTCACGACGCCCTGGGTCACGCACTCGGGTCTGGCAGGCAAAGAAGGGCTGAAAGCCTTCGCGCTGCAGACTGTCCAGCAGGGATATGGTGGGTATGTAGGTGTATTTTTCACTACGTGACTCGTGTTTGTCCTCACTGAACACACTGGGTACCACGCGATACAGCTCTTCACGGGTTAGCGGACGATCACGACGAATAAGGTTTGCTGCGCCAAAGCGCGAAGCCAGACGGGTCATAAGCAGACTCCTCATGATGGATAAATAAAAGCAAAAAAGCCCTGCCGCAAAATGGCGGCAGGGCTCAGGAAACTACGGGTTAGAAGGGTTAATTTTCAGAAGAAGAAATTCCAGACTGCACGAGCGACTGATACGACGATGTCGCGTACAGACTGGATAACTGTCCGAACCGGGGCCGGTATCAGGGGCATGGAACTTACTGTGTCCAGTACCGATCCGACCGTTTCACCAAAATCGTCACGTGCTTTTTTATTAACGGCATCGGTACGAAGTGGAGCACTAAGCTGTACCGCCACCGGACTACTGGCCTCCCGTGGCAGGCAACGAATCATCCGTTCAGCCATCACCCGCAGCCCCCACTGCAAACGTACCGACACCGCACAGACAGGGTTTACAGGTTGGAACAGCTCATGTAGCAGACAGATTTTGCGGCTGATATTTTGTTTCTGCTCTGTAGACAACTTTTCACCACCGCAGGTGGGTTCAACCTTGTCGGACTGACTGATAACAAACAACACCTTATGCCGGTATACCTCACCAATCACCTCCCGGTAAAAATGTTCATCCACTGCCAGCGCCCGGTCATCGGCCTTAATCAGCCAGAGTACCAGGTCCAGCCGGGGAAGCTGTTCGCTGTAAAGCGCAGCATATTCTTCATCGTGCCTTTCACTTTCACCGACACCGGGCAGATCCACGATGGTCATAAAGTGCTCACCCACCTGAAAACGGAAGCGTAGCGGTTTACGGGTACAGGCTGCAACATCACTGACCGGCGAAACGTTCCCGGCAAAAAGCGCATTACACAGGCTGGATTTTCCGGCTCCGGTCTTACCCATAATACCGATCACTGGCTCATAATCCGCAAGCCTGCTAATATTCGAAAGTATTTGTTTTCTAATAACATCCGGAAGAACAGCCACAGACTGCGTGATATCTTGCAAACCTTCATGTATCTTCATCAAATAACCTCAGACAAATAAAAGAAACTCGCCTGAATGTCTATAATTCAGGCGAGTTTTCGGGGATGATCATTGTGATAATATCTGTCTGAAATATTTTTAAATGCTTCTGGCATTCTTCGGAAGCTTTAAATATGCGGAGTTAATACACAACTCTAACATTTCCTGCCGGGTCATCTCACTGGCTTGTGATAAATCAGACAGTTTTTTCTGTAGTTCTGGCGTCAAAGTGGCAATCACTGTTTTTTTAGACTTGTCTTTTGTGTTTTTCCTAGATGCTTTGAAATTCCTCTGCGCATATGCATTTTTTATCTTTTTACTAAAGTTAATAATAGTTTCATCAAGCAAAGCATTGGAAGTACACCATATATCAAATGCTGCATTGACTGCCAGATAAACCTCATGTGGGTTATCCATTATGGGTGTAATGTATTCACCAACCATTTTTCGTTCATTAAGATAATGCCATGCCCACAGACAATCATCTTTTTTCTTGGATGACAGAAATGATAGTGCGTTTTTTTTGCAAGTGATCTGTCTGTAAGAATTTCTCATTTCATTTAAAAATCTACGTTTGTCTTGAGGGTTAATCCATCGATCAAAAAAATTCACAATATTAAAGAATCGTGCCCTGCTATTTCCAGGAAGGGGATCACAGCCAAAAAAAATATAAGGAGTTACGCCTGGTTTCTTAATAGGTGGTGAAAAAAAGAGCGCAGGCATTGTGTAAATGTTACACCACATCCAGTAACAAGCCCGGTCACTGTCCTCAATCCAAGAGAACTCACTGAATTTATATACATTTTCTAATGCGGAACTAACTATGTTATCCAGTAATAATTTTGTTTGTTCAACATCAATGTTGGTATTAATTTCGGGTATTTCTTTATGTAGAAACCTTATCCAATTGTCCACCCCTGATTTCATTAAATGGCTCGTGAATGTAATGGACTGGCTTTTCAACGCCTGACTGATGTAGCCGCATAAGCGACTATCGTAATCTGAATCTGAGCTAAATCGTCCTTTCATCGTACCTTCTACACACTCATCATTGAAGTAATTAAAGGATAATAAAACAGTAACCAAATGATAATCAATAGGTAATAAAATGGTAATGAAAAGATCTAGGAAAGGCTTGTCCGTAGCTGTTAAAAAAGCCTATCACATGCTTACGGTGTAAGAAATTGATGAATCATGTACCCTGCATCATCGTTTGTACACACCAGTGGCTATCTACACCCAATCGATTTAGAGTTACAGGACGATGACCAGCCCGCGAGTCCCCAGGAGCATAGATAACTATGTGAATGGAGTGGGTGGGCGCAACCAACGCACCTGTATAGTTATTATCGGAATGGTCCAGTAGGTTACCTCTTATTATACAAGGGAGAATAGAGTACGGAGGATGATAAAAAGCCTTAATAGCCAAGAGTAAGTTCATAAAATTAATAATTAAGGTTAATTGGTATTATAGAGCAGTAGTTATCAACTTATAGCAACAATCCATCCTCCAGCGGAGGATAGGCGTATCTGTCAGGAACGATTTAAATTTACTTTATAAGTACCCCTTTCAGGGTCAGAACAAAAAAACAGTATCGGCTGTTCCTTTGAACTCATCCAAAGGAACAGAACAATGCAAAAACATTACCCACATCTAAAGAAAATCATCCCTAACGACTTCCTGCTGAATTTGATTAATCACCATCTCAATCAGATCCTAGCATGTCACGCCAAGATACTGGCGTTTCGAATGGATTTTGATTATCAGCGTGGTACGAATCGATTCATTCGTAACTCCTCGATAGAAATACAGGATGACCTCAGAGAGCTTACTCAAGCAATGATCAGCCTTCCTGGCGTTATCGGTAGTTTCTGGGTACTGGAATGGACATTAGAAGGGGCGGTTCATGCCCATGCTATTTTTTATGTTAATGGCCGGGAACATCAAAAGTCATTCCCATTCATTCTACAGGCAGGAGAACTGTGGCATCAAATTACCTATGGCGAGGGAAAATACCAGCGATGCAAGCCAAAGGTATATCATCAGGACAACATTAACAATGTTGTTGAATATCACAATTACGAAGCCATAAACAGTCTCAGACGCATAGCCAGTTATCTAACAAAAGAAGACCAAAAATATGGCTATCTAATTTGGGGATGTAATGAGGTTCCTTCGCCTGCAAGGCAGGGGCGACCAAGAAAGTTTAGTTAGTTTTTAACAGCAGCACCGGTTGCTATGCCGGAGCGGGCAGCAGCAATCCCGACTCCGGTTTCCATTTAGCTACCGGAGAATTAAACCATGAATAGTAAACCATCCCTGTTTGAAGATCAGTTCGTTGATATGACTTTCATCACCCGGTTCACCGGGCTAACTGATAAGTGGTTTTACAAACTCATCAAAGATGGCATATTTCCAAAACCCATCAAACTGGGGCGAAGTTCACGATGGCTACAGAGTGAAGTGGAAGCCTGGCTACAGGCGAGAATCCACGAATCACGCAGCTAAATACCTCTCCTTACATATCACTTTCCTGACAGGCAAACTCTTTATCCTCTCCTAGCGGAGGTTTGCGGCTGCCTGTCATTCAGTATTCAGGGATAATTCACCATGAAAGAGACAAAGACGCGATATAACAGTTTGCTAGTCAGCTATCAACGCTGGCTAAACGGGTTCACAAAACTGGCCATCATAAATGGCATGTGTCATCCCAATATTCAGGCCAGCCACCATCTGATGGTGGGCAGTCTGTACTTTCCCGGCGTAGGGCAGATGACTGCAGTGGTACCACAGTGCCTTTACCGACTGATTTACGGAAGTCAGCATCCAGAGCCAGTGTCGGTATTGACTGATATGCAAATCAGCCTTGAGACAAGGCAAAAAACTTTACTGCACCACCCAATGTTGGAAGGGATATTACTGAGTGAATGTATCCGCCTCAAACAACGCCCACTGGCAAATAGGCTGATTAGCCTGTTACACCAATTCAGTTCACTGGAGCATCGCCACAAACTGGTCTGGCTATGTTGGTACGATTTGATGATGGGTGCGACGCTGGAAGACTGGTTGGATAACCTGAAACGTAAGGCACCTGAAGATCTAGGCTTGTGGCTGGTTGGACGGCAGGAGGAAAACATATCCCTCACGCAAATGATGGATGAATATCTGCTATTTACCGGCCACTAATATCAGTTCCGATCTGTGTCTAACCGTTTTACTCCTAGGAAAAAAGCAGAGTTCCTCCCCCTACTCTCAGCGTGATCTCAATAATGCCCTCTTTATTGTCAACGCCACGATCTTTGACCATTATTTGCCATTTTCATGCCCGCTAAGATACTTTCGTTACTGATGCTGTCCGCTTTTCACCATTTCATCTTTACTGATTGGCGTTGCGTTTTTGGTCAGCACACCAGCTTTGCGTTTCTCCTTTAACCGGTAACTTTCTCCTTTGATATTCAGCGTGGTTGAGTGATGCAGAAGCCGATCCAGGATCGCCGTTGCCAGTACGTTATCTCCGAACATCTCTCCCCAGTCTGCGAAGCCTTTGTTTGACGTCAGGATGATGCTCGCTTTTTCATATCGACGGTTCAGTAGCCGGAAGAACAGGCTGGCTTCCTATCTGGTCATTGGCAGATAGCCTATTTCATCCAGGATCAGTACCCGATGCCCTGCATCCGCCGCTTTCACTCCGAGAGCAACGACCAGACGGGTTTTTTCGACACCTGGAGGTCCCAGCAGGATCACGTTTTCGCTACGCTCCACGAACGCCAGACCGGTCAGCTCCTGGACAACTTTACGATCGATGCCCGGCTAGAAGGTAAAGTCGAACTGCTTCAGCGTTTTGGCCCACGGCAGACGAGCCTGCTTCAGCCGGGACTCCATGCCACGCTGATGCCTGCCGTTCCATTCCTGCTGCAGCGCCATGCACAGGAACTCCCGGTAGTTCAGCTCTTTTTTAGCCGCCTGCTCCAGCAGGCTTTCAACGTGATAACCCAGGTGCTCCATTTTCAGGCGACTCAGCAGTACTTCAAGTTCAGGCATCACATTAACTCCTCATACGCACTCAGAGGCCGATGCTCCACCATGCTGACCGGCTTCCAGAGCGGGGCATGATGTTCCGGCACTGCCTGCCAGCCGGACGATGCTGAACAGAGACGGTGTGATGCCACCAGTTGCTCATTACTGTAGATCCGCAACTCATAATCCAGCGATATTCGTATCGAGACCGGCTGACCACACAGCGTTTCGGGAAAGCTGTAACGATTGCCGCCAACTTCGATATAGCTGTCCCAGGACACATGGCGGATGTCGAAGTAGCTGGTATCGAAGTCCGTATCCGGCAACGGCTGCAGATACTCCTGTTCCAGCGCGAAGCGCTGCTCTGGTGTTTGTCTGAACTGGCGAAGCTCCCGTTTATCAGCAACTTCAGCCATCCGCTGCTCCAGTTGCTGGTTTACATGGGTGACGCTGTCGAACCTGCGGTACATAACCATACAAATCTGAAATGACACTTCATTTCTTTAATGTTGGATTTTTAGTTTTTAGATTTAGCTCAATTATTTCTTTTAAATTCAGAGGTATAAAACCCTTGCACGTGTCTCATAATTTGATATAAAAATTAAGGAATTTTAATGAGTTCTCACCATTACTATCCACAGCTACGATGGAAACCTGCTGAGTATGAGTCTCTGATGCAGCTAAATCAGACAACAATCTCAGGAATTACTCCCATCATTACCATTCTTGATATTGACTGGGACTACGAAAATGACTGTTATAAAAAATCGTTGAGCGGCTATTTATCTGACTTCGGTACTAATCTTGCAACGTCCTGGACACCGAATCGTCCAGTATTGTTAGATTTAAAGTATTTAGATAAACATGGTTCGAGTCGTTCTCATCCCTTAGATATGTGCATTAATGATGCCAGATCTCATGGAAAGGAGATTGTCCCTGTCGTTTCCCCAACATCCTCGGCAAACTACATACATGCTGTTCAGAGAAACGTATCTAATGGCGTAGCCATTTCACTTAGTCCAACGACGTGGCACGCGTTTCCACAACTGTTGAATCTGTTAAATCTTCAACCAAGTTTGATTGATATCATCATTGATTATGGCGATATCCAAAACGCCAACGATAACTTAAAACAACAGGCATTAGCCACGATCAACTCGCTTTCAGGACAAGCCCCCTGGAGAACGGTGATTTTATCTTCAACCTCTTATCCAAGCTCGCAAACGGGAATTCCACAGCATGTAATTCATCCTATTCCACGACATGAGTATGCTCTTTGGTTATATGTAGTACAGAATTTAGGCAATGGCAGGACACCATGTTTCAGTGATTATCCAACTGCAAGTGCCACCATTACGAGCGTGGACCCACGATTCATGTCTCAGTATGTTGCGGTGAGATATTCGAATGACAATTCATGGATTTTTGTAAAGGGCACTGCCGTTAAGGGGAATGGATGGGGTCAAACGAAAACTCTATGTACTACTCTCGTCAATTCAGCTCTATATCAGGCATATGGTCCAAACTTTAGTTGGGGGGATCAGTACATTTATAATAGGGCTAACGGCACCAATAAATCAGGTGGCTCTAAAGAATGGCGCAAGGTAGCCCATACACACCATCTCACACTAGTAGTTAGGCAGTTAACTCTGTTATCACAAACTTTACCGGCTAGGCCCTAAGTTTCCAATCGATCCGTTTTTTTAATGCAGTTCTGACTTCAAGTCGTAGATCTTTAACCGGGATATGATTGGCAACGACATTCCATAATTCAAATCGGGGTTTGCTTTTGTAACCTTTAGAGCAGCCCCAACGTTCTAGAATATCAATGCATTCGTTTTTCCATAGCAACTGAGCAAGCATCAAAGAGTCATAATTTCTATTGAGCTTTTCACCACGCATGTGTTTGATACGAATTGCCCCTTTTGGCCCTACCGATACGGTCTTAACCCCCCACCAGTTAGGAATTAGTTGAAGCGCTCCGTCGAGATGCTTATCTGCGACAACGAGCGTAACCTTATCCATAACGGCAGAATAATGCTTGATTTGTAACGGCAACCTTTCCAGGGAATCATGCTCACTTTTTAGTTCGTAGCCGTGAAGAACTCCGTTAACTACAGCTATGTCTGCTCTACTGGCACCAAGGGAGATGGAAAATTCATCGATTACAAGACAATCAGGATCTAAATGCGATTCTTTCAAAAGCTTATGATGCACCGCAGTTCTAACATCTTGATCTTTCATGACTTCTCCCTCCCCCTTCGTCGTTAAATTATAGCGCACAGCATTTTACTGCATTCAGGGAATTTGGCTACTTCAATCACAAAAAAACATATCAAGTAAGTGAAGGCATATATCGGAGTATTAATCACTCCTTGCCATGACAACCATCCTTAATCTCGTGTAGAACGTCACACACAACAGCAACATAACCAAACCAATTACTGGCCCCAGTACCCCATCCCACAAAGAGAAAAGCAGAGCGATAAAGAACGCCGTTAATGCACCCTGAATCGCCATTCTGTTCTCATGTAAAAGTGAAGTACCGGACCCTAGCCCACTGGCGGGGTGTAGTTCTGTATGTTCCCCCCTGAATTGTAGACATAAAAAAAACCGCCAAGCAGCGGTTTCCTAGTTTTCAATGAGCTAGCTTAGTGTTCGTGCATCTGTATATATTTATGAAAGCAGAAAATAAAATTATCCGCAGCTTTCTTTAATATCTTTGGACATTCATCGCTAACTTGAGAAAGAGTTACAAATGGCTGAACCGATTTATTAACTCTAATAATCGCCTCTAAAAATTCATTTGACCTTTCGTCTGGCTTAACCAGCAACAATAAGTAGCGCTCGTTTTTTTGCGCTAAATCCAAAGCTGCTTGAAAATATTCAGGATAACCCAATGCATGATCATGTGTTTTGTAATCTCTCGCTAAATACTTAGTCATATTGAACACTACCGACTCAATGGAACAAAGATAGTCTAATGAGGCAATTCGGAGCTTTTCTTCAAGATTTAATTTTTCAGTGCGTTTCGCTTGTCTATCAGACAACTTGAAATTATTTTTTATCGCAAGCCATGCAATGATTGCAGGAATCGCACCAGCTATGAAAGAACCTAAAACCGTGTCCCAAGCGAAAGGTGTATCCAGTGTGATAGTTGGTAATTTATTTATAATTAGCGACTCTACAGCACCCGCAGGAAATGGAATACCTAACCAAGCCATAAAACCTCCTTTGTAAGTAGGGAGGATTTTAGCACAAGTGCAAGGCAGAGGGCACATTACCCTACAAACCACCCGCTGGTTAATCGAATGCGAGTGATGTGTCCTCTAATTCACAGTATGGCGAGTTATATTCATGACGTGAATATCAAAACTAGCATTCACAGCATAAACATCAACTTGGCGATATGGAATGATCACCCTTCAATTTCCAGGAGGCACCATGACTAATCGGTCAACAAACAACACATTAATTATTACTCATTGCCCAGCGTGCGGGCAGGTTCTGACCCTTGAGCCAATATTCGGTGGCACAAAGAATTTCACATGCCCAATCCACCGTACATTTAACCTCTCAAATACGGTGATCCAAATAGTGAATAATGACCAAAATCTCATGAGAAACCTTGGTAATCTTATAGAGCAAGGGCGCCATAACGACTTAAACCCAATTCTAATTGAACACGTTCATTAAACTAAGGTTAATAATAATTAAAAACCCGCTCAATGGCGGGTTTATGTAACTTAAGAAATATATCAAAATTAGATAAAATTACGCCTATTATGTCAATCTTTCGCATTCGTTATCTATTTTTTCAATTGATTCTGAAGACTTCAGCCAAGCAGCCGATAAAGCGGATTAGTCTAGTCGTCCTACAACAAGCTTAAGCAAACCCCAACGAGATGAGCGCGACTTGCTCCACGACTGACGAGATATTGAAATCATTCACGCAAGTTCTGCCCCGGCATATTCCTTATAAAGTTCATTACTGCGTTTTGCCGCCTCATCCTGAACAGAAATCCACACCAAGCGAACCATGTATTTAATAACTCATGAATGAAGGTTTTTACATGAAAATCTTGGAAGCTATTCCAGACATATTCGCAAATACGGACTTGGTGCTAATAATCTACATCAAATCCATAGCAATAACTTAGCCAAGCTTGCTGATGCTTTGGTAAAGATAAGAGCGCTCTACGCCATGCATACGAAGAGAACGCGTCTTCACGTAACGCCTCTACCGCATGAGCATACTGCTCACGCTGCTTTTCCAGCCCGACCATTGGGCCAAGACAGGAAACACCATCCGGGTTATTCTCAATAAAGCTACTCCATGCACTGGGAAGCTGGAGAAGGCGAATCGTGTGGCCCGTTGGCACTGTATTAAAAATGATGTGATCGAAGCTGGTCAGCAAAGAAGCGTCTGTTAGCAAGCCAGTAACAACAACCTTTATGAGCTTAAAAATTATGGGAATTGGTTCATAGAATCCCACAAAAAAATCATAATTTTTATTTTTATATTACAATGTTATTGGTTTATAAGTTTAGAATGGATGTACTTACTAACCGTCAAACAGGGCTTGATCAATGAAGGATAGAGAAATTTCATTAGAGAAGTCAGAAAGAGCACAACTTTGGCTAGAACAGTTTGATGAACAAGATCAACCCTATGCCAGTTTATTGTTGAAAAAAATTCAATGGGTTTCAAGCCATGAATTTGAGGTTAAGATCACTGCCTTAGTCGATGAAATATGCAATAAGGAAAAGGATAAAATAGCCCTGTTTGTTGAAAGAGAAGTTTTAGATGATGAAACAGTCTATTCTTTTAATACTGAGAAGCCTCAACGTGCTTTTGGCAATGCTTTCCCTCCTATATTATCTGCCATTGATAAAAGAATAGAAATTGGTAGTGAAGGGATATTAAATAATATCATCACTCGTTTCCAAAGATTAGACAGCCGAAAATACTATAATTATCCATCAGCAGAAATCATGCGTAGTAAAAGAATAAATAAAGTTGTTATACTAACTGATACAATCGGAAGCGGAAATCAATTAAATAAATATTTAAACTGTTTTTGGAACACTCCATCTATAAAAAGTTGGCTGTCATCAGGACATCTCAATGTTTATGTTGTCTGCTTTGCTGCTACAGAGTTCGGTCTGAGTCGTGTGGAACTTAACAAAACGAAACCTTCAGTTTTCTACTCAAGAATATGTCCTACAATAGACAATAGCTTCACCTATCAAGAGAGGCAAAAAATATATGAAATTTGCAACAAATATAACCCTCTAAATAAACAAACAAAAACAACCAGTTTTTTAGGATATGGTGGTGTATCTTCTTTGATATGCTATTCTCATGGATTACCTAATAATGCTCCGCTAATATTATATAAAAGATCAGCTACATGGAAGCCATTTTTTCGTGGGCGAGCGACAAATGATGTCATTGCGGAACTTCCTAGTAGTATATCCAATATTAATGAAAAAGAATATTTGAGGGTGATGGGAGAAAAGAGGCTTTCTGCTTCCAAAAAATTAGCAACACTTGATGGGGAAGCAAAAAAAACCATTCTATTACTAGCTGCTTTGAACAAGTCACCACGAAGTAATAGTGCTATAGCTAGCCGGAGTGGTCTATCTTCTAATGAGGTTTGCACAATGCTTACGAAATTAATATATTTAGAATGGGTCGATTCAAAACGTAGAATCACAGATGAAGGGCGTTTTTTATTGTCTTATCTAAGAAAAGAGAATAAAAAACTGTTTAGTGAAAAAACACTTCCAGCTTCAGAAAAAATATATTACTATCCTAAGACGTTGAGAGGACCATCATAATGTTTTATTTAGCGTCTTCACAAGTGACACCATTCACTTGTCCAGTAACTACAAAGTGTAAACTGGGGGCCGTATACTTTACGTGCTCATGGAATAGCTCTCGCATTAGTGTAAGCGGGATCGACGCAATACCGACGATGTCGGGTGAAACGCAGACTTATCTATTGCGCCGATCCCCCTCACCCCTTCGGGGCCAAAGTAAATGAGACACCGGTGGTCCCCTCAACGCTTCCAGGCAGGCGCGAAAAATCAAGGTATCGATCAGAATACTATTGAACATGCTATAAAACATGCAAAGAATATAATTCAGCATGGTAAATATATTTTACCTATTTTTACCCTTAGAAATTTATCTTTCTTAGCTGGTGTCGAATACTCATTCTTAAGAGAGATAGTTAGTAGAGAGTATATACATCCTTATCGTTTTTTCTATATTAGAAAAAAAGGAAGGAATCGTAGAAGAAAAATATGCATTCCTAATCCACAATTATGCAAAGTTCAAAGATTTCTGCATAAAGAAGTCCTCCAGGAATTTCAGGTACATCCAGCATGCTTTGCATATATTCCTGACTCATCGATTGCGGATGCTGCAAGTGTTCACGTTGAAAGCAAATGGTTATTGAAGTTAGATATAATTAATTTTTTTGACTCTATATCTGAAATTTCTGTTTATCGTGCGTTTAGGGCGAATGGATTCCCGGCGCTTATTTCGTTTGAAATGACCAGAATTTGCACTTGGCTTAGTCTTAGAAATCCTCACGAAATTGATTCAAGATGGAAAATTGACCATCGGCACAACTATAAAATTTATCATCGTTCCAACATTTCAGAAATGGGTAGCCTTCCTCAAGGAGCTCCCAGCAGCCCAATGCTATCAAACATTGTATGTTTCAAATTAGATGAAACTTTAGAAGAATTAGCAGTTGAAAATGGGCTAAGGTATACCAGATATTCTGATGACCTCACATTTTCGACAAACTCCATTAACTTTAATAGAAAAAGTGCCACACTCTTTATAAGCAAGGTTTTTTCAATTTTAAAAAGCTATGGTTTTGAACCAAACAAAACAAAAACAGAAATCATCCCCCCTGGTTCCAAAAAGGTTGTTTTAGGCTTAAATGTTGATAAAAAAAATGTGAGTTTAGATAAAAATGTAAAGTACAAAATTAAACAACACATTCATTTTTGTTTGCATTCTGATGTAGGACCGATTAATCATGCAAAAAGAAAAGGGTTTTCTTCTGTTATTGGTTTTAGAAACCATCTCAAAGGATTAATCAATTATGCAAAAAGTATTGAACCTGAATTCGGAGAGAAAATGACAAGTCTTTATAAAAAAATAAAATGGCCGTTAGATATATAAGAACACAGTATTCATTGTAATTTTTGATAGTTAAAGCCTGCAAAATCAGGCTTTAACTTATTTTAAATAACCCCAATCTTGTTGATTTATTAAAACATTCACCACCAATTGTACATTCAATCCAGAGACACTCAAAAACTATATTTTCAGTTTGAAAGGTCATCTATGACACATTTGTAATATCTAAACCTTCTAATATTACCAATATAATCCCACATACCACTGCATCATCTCCCTCCTCCCCTCAAGATATTGAGCATTGTCATACGTTCCACGAATTGAGTTCTTATCGATGTGAGCCAGTTGTAGCTCGATCCAAACCGATTTAAATCCCTGCTCATGCAAAATGATACTCATCGTGTGACGGAATCCATCCCCCCTAACACGCCTTACGTAACATATGTGCTTCACTACCACATTGAAAATGTTGAGTACAATCATGAGATGAGCGCCGTCGAATCAAAACCTCATTGAATTTCAATGAAAACTGACATCCATGATACAAAAACATCATGAATTCATTGACATAAATTGCTACTCGCTGAGATCATATAGCAAACCGCTCCTGAGTGAGGAATGAGCAATGGCAGTGAGTATCGCGGAATATTTAGGCCAAAGAACAGACGTGGAACACCAGATTGTCCCAGTTTCAAAAGGTACGCTGGCGCAATGCCCTTTTATGGATCGTACCTGTGACAAAGTAAGTAAAAATAATCATCCTGTTTGCTCTGTCCGTAAACCAGACGGCACAATTTGGATCGTTTGTGAACATAGACTTTGTTCTACCCGCCAAAAAAAAACAATCATATCAGGCGAGCGTACACAACAAGTTGACAATGTCTTAGTTGAACATCAGAGAGACATTTTGCGGAAAGTAGCAAAACTGATTTATCAGGATCCTGAACTGCAAGATTCAGAGATTGGCGTAAAAAGAGAAGTCAACATTCCTTTACCAGATTCAGATAATAGCTACCACGCAGACTACGTGATGAGGAACTTTTCCGGTCGAGGAAGAGTTGACGAAGTACTCCTAGAAATGCAAGGAGGCGGAGAAACGAGTAGCACAGGTGCCATTACTCGCCATATTGCCGCTTGGGCTGATCTCGAATTTCCAACAAATGAAATTCTAAGAAGACCAGTAGCAGCAAATACTATCGAAACCAACGCATGGAGACGACAACAAGAACAATTTCTTGTGAAAGGGAATGTTGTTGATCAAACTGGTGGGAAAATCGTTTTTGCTGTAGGTAGCTTACTCTATGACTATTTACACAGACGTTTTAGGAATGCAAATCTCAGGGATCTGAAAGCCCATAACTGGACATTATGTATTTTAGCTTTCAAGGAAGATACATCGGATGAACCACATCCAGGTCCGATTCCGTTGATCATTGATGACTCAAAAACATTATTCACCAACTATTCAACATTTGTAAGATTTCTAACAGATCAGGGCGCACCACGCCCTGAACTATTTGAAGGATCATTTTTACGTTTAGATAATAGTACTGTTACGATAATGCCTCGTTGAGCATCTGCTGATCTACAAGGACAATTCTTTTTCCTATCCATTCAACAATAGGGACCGCGACAGCGTTCCCTACTGCTCTGAATCGATTAGAGTCCAGTTCTCTGGAAATCCCTGCAGACGCTCGTACTCGGAAGGCAGCATCCGGCGCACATACAGCATCTGAACTTCCTCTTGAGTCAAGGGTGTAGGTTTCTCCGTCGTTCCTGTATCCTTTTGCTTGAGGTCCTGCGGTTGCTTTTCGTCCAATACTTGCATGCTGGATAGAATAGATATCTGCTTTTGATAGGCCTGTATCAGAGGTTCCGGAAGCATTTGCCCTCTCTCCTTGGCCCTGTTTATCAACGATTCTAGTTGCTCCGGGTTCAAAAAGGACTCGAGCGGAGCGCATGTCTCCAAGACTTGCGACAATGTACACTCTTCTTCTACGCTGGGGTGTTCCAAAGTATTTTGCATCCAATACTCTCCACGAAACGCCATACCCGAGTTCGACCAACGTATCGATGACAACTTTGAAGTCTTGTCCATTGTGGCTGTTGAGCAGTCCGGGAACATTTTCAATAACAAGCCATTCAGGTTTTCTTTCTTCGATGAGTTTTGCATATGTATAAAATAAGCCGCTTCGGGCTCCCTCTAGACCTTTCCGTTTTCCTTGGTTAGCTGACGACACATCCTGGCAAGGAAAACCACCACACCAAACACTGCTTTCTGGAATCTCATCAGCATTCAGTTGTGTAATATCAGTATGTAATGGTACATTTGACCAATTCTTTCTAAGTACTTTCTGGCAAAACTTATTGATTTCGCATTGGAAAACAACTTCCATCCCTGCTTTCTCAAGACCAAGATCGAATCCACCAATCCCTGCGAAAAACGAGGATACCTTGTACTGCTTCAGTGGTTTCTTTTTCATATCGACTTTTTCATCACTTTTTGATCCGAAGATCCTAACGGAAACCAGTCCCGATGGCCACCTTTTTTTCTAACTAAGGCCAGTTCCTTGGTATCCAGGCATTGATTATGAAACAAACTAACTGTAATTATATACAGTGTATTTTAAATTCCAACAAAAGTGTGCTTCTTTGCGAATAGTCTTCCAATTTAACTATGCTTTCGCATAGTCAAACGGGCTAATCCCCTTCTCCCTATTCACATCTAGATAATCCGCCCACCATTGCAACATCAATCGTCTCTCATCCAAATGTTCCGCCTTATGAATATAAGCCGCCCGCACAGAGTTACGCTCCATATGGCTCATCTGCCGTTCAACTGCATCTCTCGACCACAATCCAGATTCAATCAACGAGCTACATGCCATGGTCCTGAAGCCATGACCGCAAACCTCAATCTTAGTGTCATATCCCATCACGCGCAGCGCCTTGTTCACTGTATTTTCACTCATCGGTTTACAAGGATTGTGATCTCCAACGAAAACAAAATCTCGCTCGCCACTAAGCTTGTGAACCTGTTTAAGGATTACCAGAGCCTGACGAGAAAGCGGCACTAAATGAGGAGTACGCATTTTCGAGCCACGTTCCGAATGCTTCACTCCTTCAATAGCTTCTCGTCCAGCCGGTATTGTCCACATTGCCGTTTCAAAATCTATTTCAGACCAGCGCGCAAAACGCAGTTCACTTGAACGAATGAAGATTAACAAGGTGAGTTCAACAGCCAGACGAGTTAAAGGGCGTCCCGTGTAACTGTCAATTCGGCGGAGTAGTTCAGGTAGGCGTTTCAGCTCAAGTGCTGGACGATGAACACGGTTACTGGAAGCAACTGCTCCAGCCATCTCTTGGGCCGGATTGTAATCAATCAGGCCACTTTGAACAGCATACCGCATGATGGCAGTCGTTCGTTGCTGAAGACGAGAAGCAACTTCAAGGCGGCCTGTTGCTTCGACAACTTTAATGGGTGTAAGCAGATCGCGAGTTTTTAGCTCTTCAATACTACGCTTGCCTATTGCAGGGAACAGATTGTCTTCCAGGCTCTTCAGTACGCGTCGACTGTGCTCCTCTGACCACTTCTTGTTAGCGGCATGCCACTCTCTCGCAACAGACTCAAAAGTGACTGCCTCTTTTGCCAACTCTTCTTTAACCACCTGCTTATGTTTACGCGGATCAATACCAGCAGCAACCAGCCTCCTAGCTTCATCTCGCTTCTTACGAGCATCAGCTAAAGAGATTTCAGGATAAACGCCAAACGCTATAACATGCTGATCACCACCAAAGCGAAAGCGATGCCGCCAATATTTTGACCCGTTGGGGTGGATTAATAAAAACAAGCCATCTCCATCAAGAAGTGTGTACTGTTTTTCCCGTGGTTTTGCAGAACGCACTTTGATATCTGTCAGAGCCATAAAAGTTCTCCTTCCATGTGCCGCTGTGAGTATACAACCATTATCGAACCAGCATATATACTCGGTTCTATACTCACAAGCGACTTGATGTGGGTTGACTCAGATTGACTTCTGTTGAAAGGAAAATCGCGGAAAGCCTTGCAGATACTGGATTTCAGGCACAAAAAAAGACGTCCGTTGACGTCTATTGATGTTCCGATGGTGCCGAAGGCCGGACTCGAACCGGCACGTATTTCTACGGTTGATTTTGAATCAACTGCGTCTACCGATTTCGCCACTCCGGCACGGAAGGGATGCGGAAAACGTTGTGGATTATACCTGTCATGCGCCACCATGCAAGCACCAGCGTGTGCCTGACTCGCTAAGTGTTGAAAATTTCAGCATTCCCTTTCTCACCTGCAACCATCGTCACAGTTTGCCCCCTTATTAATCCCCCCTTCTGCGAAGCGTCCCGTTTCCCCATGCTCTACACTTCCAGTTCAACACCACACTGAGGGAAACACGATGTCGATGATAAAAAGCTACGCCGCAAAAGCGGCGGGCAGCGAACTCGAACTCTATGAATATGATGCGGGCGAGCTTAAGCCGGAAGATGTCGAAGTCCAGGTCGATTACTGCGGTATCTGCCATTCCGATTTGTCGATGATCGACAACGAATGGGGGTTCTCTCAGTATCCACTGGTTGCCGGGCATGAGGTGATTGGTCGCGTGGCGGCGCTCGGCAGCGCGGCGCAAGATAAAGGTCTGAAGGTTGGTCAGCGTGTCGGCATTGGCTGGACGGCGCGCAGCTGCGGGCATTGCGACGCCTGTATCAGCGGCAATCAGATTAACTGCCTGGAAGGTTCCGTTCCCACTATTCTCAATCGCGGTGGCTTTGCCGAGAAGCTGCGGGCCGACTGGCAGTGGGTGATCCCGCTGCCGGAAAGCATCGATCTGGCGGCGGCAGGTCCCTTGCTGTGCGGCGGTATCACGGTGTTCAAACCGCTGCTGATGCACCATATCACCGCCACCAGTCGCGTTGGGGTGATCGGCATCGGCGGCCTGGGGCATATCGCCATTAAGCTGTTACACGCGATGGGTTGCGAAGTGACTGCGTTCAGCTCCAATCCGGCGAAAGAGCAGGAAGTGCTGGCGATGGGGGCGGATAAGGTGGTTAACAGCCGCGATCCGGATGCGCTAAAAGCGCTGGCGGGCCAGTTCGATCTCATTATTAACACGGTTAACGTCGATCTCGACTGGCAGCCTTATTTTGAAGCACTGGCCTACGGCGGTAACTTCCATACCGTCGGCGCGGTGCTGAAGCCGCTACCGGTGCCAGCGTTCACCTTAATTGCCGGCGATCGCAGCATCTCCGGTTCAGCAACCGGTACGCCGTTCGAACTACGCAAGCTGATGAAGTTTGCCGGGCGCAGCAAGGTGTCGCCCACCACCGAACTGTACCCGATGTCGCGAATTAACGAAGCTATCCAGCACGTGCGTGACGGCAAAGCCCGCTACCGCGTGGTGCTGAAAGCCGACTTCTGATGCAAGGCTCAGTCCCGCAAGGGGCTGGGCTTATTGCCCGTTACGAAACGCGAGCACCGCCTGGCGGCACTGTTCCGTCACATGCTCGATGTCATGGTTCACGTCGATGCGGGCAATATCACGTTCGTCCTCCTGCGGGCACTCCAGCGCATCGAACTGGCTTTTTAGTAATCCCACCGGCATAAAATGCCCTGCCCGGCGCTGCATGCGCGCCAGAATGGTCTCGTAATCGCCGTCCAGCCACAAAAAATGCACATTCGGACTGCCCTGCCGCAATATATCGCGATACTGTTTTTTTAATGACGAGCAGACAATAAACCCGGTCTCATTCTTTTTATATAAACTGTATGAAGCGTCATTTAATCGCGCTAACCACGGTAGTCGGTCTTCATCGGTTAATGGAATACCTTCAGACATTTTATCAATATTTTTGGCCGGATGGAGATCGTCACCATCAATGAATTTAGCCGATAATACCGCAGCAATTTTGCTGCCAATTAAAGATTTACCGCTACCCGAAACGCCCATCAAAATATAACTTTCCCCGGCCATTGAAAAAACTCCAGATTCATATTCCATGACGCGATACTACGCCTTCCACATTGCAGAATTCACCTTTTTTCGGCGCGGCTGAGCAGATTTACAAGGCGCATCACGTTATGCGTAACATTGTAGTGTAACAATTTTCCAGCGTGATCTTTATCACAAATAATAACAATCAAAACCGTTTAAATGCTGCCGAGGTTACTACCTGACCAGTGAGGCATTTATGCAAGTCAAAACCCAATCCTGCGTTGTCGCGGGTAAGAAAACTGTTGCCATTACCGACCAAAATATTGAATGGAATAATAAAGGAACGCTGGTACAAATTACCCGCGGCGGAATTTGTGGTTCCGACTTACATTATTATCAGGAAGGAAAAGTCGGTAATTTTACCGTTAAAGCACCGATGATTTTAGGCCATGAAGTTATTGGTAAAGTGGTGCACAGCGACTCAAAAGAATTACATGAAGGTCAGTCGGTGGCTATTAATCCGTCGAAGCCCTGTGGCCACTGTAAATACTGTCTGCAGCACGAAGAAAACCAGTGCACGGAAATGCGCTTTTTTGGCAGCGCCATGTATTTTCCCCACGTTGACGGCGGCTTTACCCGATTTAAAACCGTCGATACCGCGCAGTGCATCCCCTACCCCCAGCACGCCGATGAAAAAGTCATGGCCTTTGCCGAACCGCTGGCAGTCGCGATCCACGCCGCACATGAAGCAGGAGACCTGCAGGGCAAGCGCGTGTTTATCTCCGGCGTGGGGCCTATCGGCTGCCTGATCGTCAGCGCGGTGAAAACGCTCGGCGCAGCAGAAATTGTCTGTGCTGATATCAGCCCGCGCTCGCTGTCGCTTGCCCAGCAGATGGGTGCTGACACGCTGATTAACCCGCAGCAGGACTCACTCGATGAGTGGAAAAAAGAGAAAGGCTACTTCGACGTCAGCTTCGAAGTCTCCGGTCATCCGTCCTCAATCACCACCTGCCTGGAGGTCACCCGCGCGAAAGGCGTGATGGTGCAGGTCGGCATGGGCGGCGCGGTGCCGGACTTCCCGATGATGATGCTGATCGGCAAAGAGATCGCGCTCAAAGGCTCGTTCCGCTTTACCACCGAGTTCAACACCGCGGTGTCGTGGCTGGCGAATAACGTTATCGATCCACTGCCGTTACTCAGCGCTGAATATCCGTTTACCGAGCTTGAACAGGCGCTGATCTTTGCCGGGGATAAAACCCAGGCGGCGAAAGTCCAGCTCGTTTTTGCTGAAACAAAATAAGGAAGAACATAATGAACGATCTTTTTTCACTGGATGGAAAAAATATTCTGATCACCGGTTCGGCCCAGGGTATTGGTTATTTACTGGCGACCGGGCTGGGTAAATATGGCGCGCAGATTATCGTCAATGATATTACGCCGGAGCGCGCAGAGGCTGCCGTCGCCAAACTGCAACAGGAAGGGATCCGCGCCGTTGCCGCGCCGTTTAATGTTACGCAGAAACAGGACATTGATGCCGCCATCGACCATATCGAAAAAGACATTGGCCCAATCGATGTACTGGTGAATAACGCCGGTATTCAGCGCCGCCATCCGTTTACCGAGTTCCCGGAGCAGGACTGGAACGATGTGATTGCCGTTAACCAGACGGCGGTGTTCCTGGTCTCGCAGGCAGTAACGCGTCGCATGGTGGAACGTCAGGCCGGGAAGGTCATCAACATCTGCTCCATGCAGAGCGAACTGGGCCGCGACACCATCACGCCGTATGCCGCCTCGAAAGGCGCGGTGAAAATGCTCACCCGCGGTATGTGCGTTGAGCTGGCACGCCACAATATCCAGGTCAACGGTATCGCACCGGGCTACTTCAAAACCGAGATGACCAAAGCGCTGGTCGAGGATGAAGCCTTCACCGCCTGGCTGTGCAAACGTACGCCAGCCGCGCGCTGGGGCGATCCGCAGGAGCTGATTGGCGCGGCGGTCTTCCTCTCTTCCAAAGCATCCGATTTTGTTAACGGGCACCTGTTGTTTGTCGATGGCGGCATGCTGGTCGCCGTCTGATGCAACACAACGCAACATCACGCAGCGCCCAGGCGCTGCATTTTTGGCCACCCCTAAATAATTCGAGTTGCGGGACGGCGGCAAGTGAATGAACCCGATGAGCTTACTTGAGTAAGTGATTCGGGTGAGTGAGCGTAGCCAACACACCTGCAACTTGAAGTATGACGGGGATATAAGAGAAACGATTATGCCATTAATAATAATTGCGGCAGGCGTCGCGCTGCTCCTGGTCCTGATGATTGGTTTTAAAGTTAACGGCTTTATTGCTCTGGTCCTGGTGGCGGCGGTCGTCGGTTTTGCCGAAGGGATGGATGCCCAGGCCGTTTTGCATTCAATACAAAATGGGATCGGCGGGACGCTCGGCGGTCTGGCGATGATCCTTGGCTTCGGTGCAATGCTCGGTAAGCTGATTTCCGATACCGGCGCGGCTCAGCGCATCGCCACCACGCTGATTGGCACGTTTGGTAAGAAACGCGTGCAGTGGGCGCTGGTGATCACCGGACTGGTGGTAGGTCTGGCGATGTTTTTCGAAGTCGGCTTTGTTCTGCTGCTGCCGCTGGTGTTTACGGTGGTGGCCTCTTCCGGCCTGCCGCTGCTGTATGTTGGCGTCCCGATGGTAGCTGCGCTGTCCGTGACCCACTGTTTTCTGCCACCGCATCCGGGGCCGACCGCGATTGCCACCATTTTCGAGGCTAATCTCGGCACTACCCTGCTGTACGGCTTTATTATTACTATCCCGACGGTGATTGTTGCCGGGCCGCTGTTTTCTAAGCTGCTGACCCGCTTTGAGAAAGCGCCGCCGGAAGGGTTATTCAACCCGCATCTGTTCACCGAAGAAGAGATGCCGTCATTCTGGAACAGTATCTTTGCCGCGGTAATCCCGGTCATACTGATGGCGGTCGCCGCAGTGTGCGAAATCACGCTGCCGAAAACCAACAGCGTACGGGTGTTCTTTGAGTTTATCGGTAACCCTGCGGTCGCGTTGTTTATCGCTATCGTACTCGCCATTTTTACCCTTGGTCGACGTAACGGACGTACGATCGAGCAAATTATGGATATCATTGGCGACTCTATCGGTGCGATTGCGATGATTGTGTTTATCATCGCCGGGGGCGGCGCGTTTAAGCAGGTTCTGGTCGACAGCGGCGTGGGGCAATATATCTCGCACCTGATGACCGGCACGTCGCTTTCTCCGCTGCTGATGTGCTGGACGGTCGCCGCCTTGCTGCGTATCGCGCTCGGTTCAGCCACCGTGGCGGCGATCACCACCGCAGGCGTGGTACTGCCGATTATTAACGTCACCCACGCCGACCCGGCGCTGATGGTGCTGGCTACCGGCGCGGGCAGCGTGATTGCCTCCCACGTTAACGATCCGGGATTCTGGCTGTTTAAAGGCTATTTTAATCTCAGCGTCGGGGAAACGTTGCGTACCTGGACGGTAATGGAGACGCTGATTTCCATTATGGGGCTGCTGGGGGTTCTGGCGCTGAACGCCATTCTGCATTAAGACGGTCATCACCGGGGAGCACAGATCCGCGCTCCCCGGCACTGGAGAGAAAATGAGGAACCACAGAATTTCTTTGCAAGACATCGCCACGCTGGCGGGCGTGACCAAAATGACGGTGAGCCGCTACATTCGCTCGCCAAAAAAGGTCGCAAAGGAAACCGGTGAACGCATCGCGCAGATTATGGAGGAGATTAATTACATCCCCAACCGCGCGCCCGCGATGCTGCTGAATGCGCAAAGCTATACGCTTGGCGTGCTGATCCCCTCGTTTCAAAACCAGCTGTTCGCTGACATTCTGGCCGGCATTGAGTCGGTCACCTCGGACCATAACTATCAGACGCTGATCGCTAACTACAATTACGACCGGGAATCCGAGGAAGAGTCGGTGATCAATCTGCTGTCATACAATATCGACGGCATTATCCTGTCCGAGAAATATCACACCCTGCGTACGGTGAAGTTTCTGCGTTCAGCCAACATTCCGGTGGTGGAGCTGATGGATATTCAGGGCGATCGTCTGGACATGGAAGTGGGCTTCGATAACCGTCAGGCGGCATTTGATATGGTCAGCACCATGCTGGATAAACGCCAGCGGCGCAAAATCCTCTATCTCGGTTCGAAAGACGACGTCCGCGATGAACAGCGCTATCGCGGCTATTGCGATGCCATGACGCGCCGGGGTCTGGTGCCGCTGCGCGTCAATCCGCGTTCTATTTCGTCCATCCATCTCGGCACCCAGATGATGCGGGACGCGCTCGCCGCGCATCCGGATTTAGACGGCGTTTTTTGCACCAACGACGATATTGCGATGGGCGCGCTGCTGCTGTGCCGCGAGCGCGATCTGGCCGTTCCGGAACAGATCTCGATTGCCGGTTTCCACGGGCTGGAAATGGGCAGGCAGATGATCCCAAGCCTCGCCAGCGTGATCACCCCGCGTTTTGACATTGGCCGCATGGCAGCGCAGATGTTGCTGAGCAAAATCAAGAACAACGACCATAACCACAACACCGTGGATTTGGGGTACCAGATTTATCACGGCAATACGCTTTAAGTCATTTTCTCTGGCCATCGCATACTCTCTTTGATGGACATTGCCTATACTCCAGGCAAGATAAATGGAGGAAATCTCAATGAGCACACCCCTGCTAATTGCCCGCACGCCGGACACCGAACTGTTTTTACTGCCAGGCATGGCCAACCGTCACGGACTGATTACCGGCGCGACCGGGACCGGTAAAACCGTCACGCTACAGAAGCTGGCCGAATCGCTGTCTGAAATTGGCGTACCGGTATTTATGGCCGATGTGAAAGGCGACTTAACCGGCGTGGCCGAGGAAGGGCAGGCCTCTGAAAAGCTGCTCGCCCGCCTGAAAAATATCGGCATTACCGACTGGCAACCGCATGCTAATCCGGTCACGGTGTGGGATATCTTCGGCGAAAAAGGTCACCCCGTGCGGGCCACGGTATCTGACCTCGGCCCGCTGCTGCTGGCCCGTTTGCTGAACCTCAACGACGTACAGTCCGGCGTGCTGGATATTATCTTCCGCATTGCTGATGACCAGGGCCTGCTGCTGCTCGATTTCAAAGACCTGCGAGCCATTACCCAGTACATCGGCGATAACGCCAAATCCTTCCAGAATCAGTATGGCAATATCAGCAGCGCCTCGGTCGGGGCAATCCAGCGTGGACTGCTGTCGCTGGAGCAACAGGGGGCGGCGCACTTCTTTGGCGAACCGATGCTGGACATCAAAGACTGGATGCGAACTGACGCCAGCGGCAAAGGGATGATCAACATCCTCAGCGCAGAGAAGCTCTACCAGATGCCCAAACTGTACGCCGCCAGCCTGCTGTGGATGCTCTCCGAACTGTACGAACAGCTGCCGGAAGCAGGCGATCTGGAGAAGCCAAAACTGGTGTTCTTCTTCGATGAAGCTCACCTGCTGTTCAACGACGCCCCGCAGGTGCTGCTGGATAAAATCGAACAGGTGATCCGCCTGATCCGCTCGAAAGGGGTCGGCGTGTGGTTCGTCTCGCAAAACCCGTCAGATATTCCGGACAACGTGCTCGGTCAGTTGGGGAACCGCGTGCAGCACGCCCTGCGCGCGTTTACACCGAAGGATCAGAAAGCGGTGAAAACCGCCGCGCAAACCATGCGCGCCAACCCGGCATTTGATACCGAAAAAGCCATTCAGGAACTGGGAACCGGCGAGGCGCTGGTGTCGTTTCTGGACGCTAAAGGCAGCCCGTCTGTGGTTGAACGAGCAATGGTGATTGCGCCGTGCTCGCGGATGGGACCAGTGACGGATGACGAGCGTAACGGGCTGATCAATCACTCCTCGCTGTACGGTAAATATGAAGAACAGGTCGACCGCGAGTCCGCCTATGAGCGTTTACAGCAAGGCGTGCAGGCCAGCACCGAGCAGCAAAATACACCTCCCGCCAACGGTAAAGCGATCGATGTGGACGGCGGTATTCTCGGTGGATTGAAGGATATTCTGTTTGGCAGCACCGGACCGCGCGGCGGCAAGCGCGATGGCGTGGTACAGAGCGTGGCGAAGAGCGCGGCGCGACAGGTCACCAATCAGATAATCCGCGGCATGTTGGGGAGTTTGATGGGCGGGAGAAAACGCTAGCAGGAAGGCGCCCCTCCCGCACAGCGGGAGGGGCGAATATCAGGACTTACGCAGCATCAGCCACAGGCTTATCAGGAAGAAGCTGGCGCTTGGCAGCAACGCGCCGATAATCGGCGGAATGCCGTACACCAGCGTCAGCGGGCCAAAGATTTGGTCCAGCACATAGAACACAAAGCCGAAGCTAATCCCTGTCACCACTCGCACGCCCATCGGGACGCTACGCAGCGGACCAAAGATAAACGACAGCGCCATCAGCATCATTACCGCCACAGACAGCGGCTGGAAGACTTTGCTCCACATATTGAGCTGGTAGCGTCCGGCGTCCTGGCCGCTCGACTTCAGGTACTTCACGTAGTTATGCAGACCACTAATCGAGAGCGCATCAGGATCCAACGCCACGACGCCGAGCTTGTCGGGTGTAAGGTTGGTTTTCCAGGTGCCGCTCACCGTCTGCGAGCCGGTGATTTGCTTCGGATCGGTCAGGTTGGATTCATCCACCTGCGACAAACGCCAGACCTTCTGCTCCGGGTCAAACGTCGCGCTTGCGGCATAGCGAACGGACTGCAGACGGCGCTTGTCGTTAAAGGAGTAGATGCTAATTCCGCCTAACTCGGCGTCACCTTTCACCCGCTCGATGTAGACAAAGCTGTCGCCATCTTTCGCCCACAAACCTTGCTGGGTCGAGAGCAGCGAGCCGCCGTACATCTGCTGCGCACGGTAGTTACGCGCCATCTGTTCGCCCTGCGGCGCCACCCATTCGCCGATGGCCATCGTCAGCAACACCAGCGGAATCGCGGTTTTCATCACCGACAACGCCACCTGCATGCGGGTAAAGCCAGAAGCCTGCATGACCACCAGTTCACTGCGCTGCGCCAGCATGCCCAGCCCCAGCAAAGCACCCAGCAGCGCCGCCATCGGGAAGAAGATCTGGATATCTTTCGGCGCGCTGAGCAGGGTATACAGCCCGGCGCCCATCGCATCGTAGCTCCCCTGCCCGGCTTTTTTCAGCTGGTCGACAAACTTGATGATCCCGGAGAGCGACACCAGCATGAACAACGTCATCATGATGGTGGTGAAAATGGTTTTACCGATATAGCGGTCAAGTACACCAAAAGGCTGCATTATACCGCTCCTTTACGCATAAAACGGGCACGTAAGCGGCGCATCGGCACCGTATCCCAGAGGTTAAGCACAATCGCCAGCGCCAGATACGCCAGGTTAACCGTCCACATCCAGAACACCGGATCCAGCTTACCTTTGCCGCCGTTCGACTTCAGCGATGTCTGAACCAGGAAGAACAGCAAATAAAGCAGCATTGCTGGCAGCATGGACAGTACGCGACCCTGACGCGGGTTAACCACGCTCAGCGGTACAACCATCAGCGCCATCATAAATACGGTGAATACTAACGTGATACGCCAGGTCAGCTCCGCACGGGCGCGATCGGTGTCGGTCGTCCATAGCGTACGCATGGTCATCTGGTCGGTATCGTTTGGATCCAGCGCCACGGCCTGATGACCGATAATCGCCTGATAATTCTGGAAGTCGGTAATGCGGAAATCGCGCAGCAGCGCGGTCCCTTCAAAACGCGTCCCCTGGTTCAGCGTCACGACCTGAGAGCCATCGCGCAATTGGGTAAGATGACCGGAGTCCGCTACCACCACCGAAGGACGGGCGTTACCTTTCGGGCGGATTTGCGCGAGGAACACATCATTGAAGTTACTGCCGTCAACGCTTTCGATAAACAGCACCGAGCCGCCGTTAGTCGCCTGCTGGAATTGCCCCTGAGCAAGCGCCGCCATACCGGGGTTCGCTTTCGCCTCCGCCAGGACTTCGTCCTGATGTCTGGAGGACCACGGTCCGGCCCACATCACGTTGACCGCCGCAATAATACTGGTAAACAGCGCCAGCACCATCGCCGCTTTCACTAAGACAGCCTTGCTCAGCCCGCAGGCGTGCATGACCGTAATTTCACTTTCGGTATACAGTTTGCCCAGCGTCATCAGCAGCCCGAGGAACAGGCTTAATGGCAAGATAAGTTGCGCCATTTCTGGCACGCCCAGCCCCAGCAGCGAGAGCACCAGATTCGCCGGGATATCACCGTCAACCGCCGCACCAAGGATCCTGACTAACTTTTGACAAAAGAAGATCAAAAGCAGGATGAATAGGATCGCAAGTTGGCTTTTGAGCGTTTCCCGAACCAGATATCTTATGATTATCACTTTAAATACGCCCGTAAAAACCCGTCTTTTGCCGGAATTTAGCTTGTTTCATGGCTTAAACGTCATTTATTCTCTTGAGTCGTCGAAATCGTCGCTAAGATCATTATACTCAACGGATCCACCTCTCAGAAATTGTTCTGACGTGCCAATGCCGTAATAACGTTAAGATTAACACGAAGTCACCGCAACAGCGGGTATGAGTTACGAAAGCTTGCAATTCTATCCGTAGCCACCGCCGTTGTCTTTAAGATTCAGGAGCGTAGTGCATGGAGTTCAGTGTAAAAAGCGGTAGCCCGGAGAAACAGCGGAGTGCGTGCATCGTCGTGGGTGTCTTTGAACCACGCCGTCTCTCTCCGATTGCAGAGCAGCTCGACAAGATCAGCGACGGGTACATCAGCGCACTGCTGCGTCGTGGCGAACTGGAAGGCAAACCAGGTCAAACCCTGTTGCTGCACCATGTTCCTAACGTTCTGTCTGAGCGAATTCTCCTCATTGGTTGTGGCAAAGAGCGCGAGCTTGATGAGCGCCAGTACAAGCAGGTCATTCAGAAAACCATCAATACGCTGAATGATACTGGCTCAATGGAAGCCGTCTGCTTCCTGACTGAGCTGCACGTCAAAGGGCGCAATAACTACTGGAAAGTGCGTCAGGCCGTTGAGACGGCACAGGAAACGCTGTACAGCTTTGATCAACTGAAGACCAACAAAAGCGAGCCGCGTCGACCGCTGCGTAAAATGGTCTTCAACGTACCGACCCGCCGGGAACTGACCAGCGGTGAGCGTGCGATCCAGCACGGTCTGGCGATCGCCGCCGGCATTAAAGCGGCAAAAGATCTCGGCAACATGCCGCCGAACATCTGTAACGCCGCTTACCTTGCTTCTCAGGCGCGCCAACTGGCAGACAGCTACAGCAAAAATGTTGTAACCCGCGTGATCGGCGAGCAGCAGATGAAAGAGCTGGGCATGCACTCTTATCTGGCCGTCGGTCACGGCTCGCAGAATGAGTCGCTGATGTCGGTCATCGAGTACAAAGGCAATCCGTCCGAAGACGCGCGTCCGATCGTGCTGGTCGGTAAAGGGTTAACCTTTGACTCCGGCGGTATCTCCATCAAACCTGCCGAAGGCATGGATGAGATGAAATACGACATGTGCGGCGCGGCAGCGGTATATGGCGTGATGCGCATGGTGGCCGAGCTTCAGCTGCCAATCAACGTCGTCGGCGTGCTGGCAGGCTGCGAAAACATGCCGGGTGGCCGTGCGTATCGTCCAGGCGACGTGCTGACCACCATGTCTGGTCAGACCGTTGAAGTACTCAATACCGATGCCGAAGGCCGTCTGGTCCTGTGCGACGTATTAACCTACGTCGAGCGCTTTGAGCCAGAAGCGGTGATTGACGTCGCAACCCTGACCGGCGCGTGCGTGATTGCGCTGGGCCATCACATCACCGGACTGATGTCGAACCACAACCCGCTGGCGCATGAGCTGATCGGTGCGTCCGAACAGGCTGGCGACCGCGCGTGGCGTTTGCCGCTGGGCGATGAATACCAGGAGCAGCTAGAGTCCAACTTTGCGGATATGGCGAACATCGGCGGACGTCCTGGCGGCGCCATTACCGCGGGCTGCTTCCTGTCACGCTTTACCCGTAAGTACAACTGGGCGCACCTCGATATCGCCGGTACCGCATGGCGTTCAGGGAAAGCCAAAGGCGCAACCGGTCGTCCGGTGGCGCTGCTGTCGCAGTTCCTGCTCAATCGTGCCGGTTTTAACGGCGAAGAGTAAGGCGGTAAGCACAAGCAATAAGACCCGTAGGCCGGATAAGCGCAACGCCATCCGGCCTACGGTTGTGCATCATGGCAACGCATTTAAATTCACCAGAAGAAGCCCCATATATGAGAAACGCAACTTTCTATCTTCTGGACAATGACACGCAACACGATGGCTTAAGCGCCGTCGAGCAGTTGGTGTGTGAAATTGCCGCAGAACGTTGGCGTGCTGGCAAGCGCGTGCTGATCGCCTGCGAAAACGAAAAGCAGGCTCTTCGACTGGATGAAGCCCTGTGGGCAAGACCGGCAGAAAGCTTTGTTCCGCATAATCTGGCAGGTGAAGGCCCCAGAGGCGGCGCACCGGTAGAAATTGCCTGGCCGGAGAAACGCAACAGCAGCCCGCGCGACCTGCTTATCAGTTTGCGCGTTGGCTTTGCAGATTTTGCCACCGCTTTCACAGAAGTGATAGACTTCGTTCCTTACGAAGATTCTTTGAAACAATCGGCACGCGATCGCTACAAAGCTTACCGCGTGGCTGGTTTTAACCTGAATACGGCAACCTGGAAATAATGGAAAAGACATACAACCCACAAGATATCGAACAGCCGCTTTACGAGCACTGGGAAAAGCAGGGCTATTTCAAACCTAACGGCGATGAAAGCAAAGAGTCCTTCTGCATCATGATCCCGCCGCCGAACGTCACCGGCAGTTTGCATATGGGTCATGCTTTCCAGCAAACCATCATGGATACCATGATCCGCTACCAGCGCATGCAGGGTAAAAACACTCTGTGGCAGGCAGGTACCGATCACGCGGGTATCGCAACCCAGATGGTGGTTGAGCGTAAGATTGCCGCTGAAGAAGGTAAAACCCGCCACGACTACGGTCGCGAAGCGTTTATCGACAAAATCTGGCAGTGGAAAGCGGAATCCGGCGGCACCATCACCCGCCAGATGCGCCGTCTCGGCAACTCCGTTGACTGGGAGCGCGAGCGCTTCACTATGGACGAAGGTCTTTCCAATGCCGTGAAAGAAGTCTTCGTTCGCCTGTACAAAGAAGACCTGATTTACCGTGGCAAGCGCCTGGTGAACTGGGACCCGAAACTGCGCACCGCGATTTCCGACCTGGAAGTGGAAAACCGCGAGTCGAAAGGCTCAATGTGGCACATCCGCTATCCGCTGGCCGACGGTGCGAAAACCGCTGATGGTAAAGATTACCTGGTCGTCGCCACCACCCGTCCGGAAACTGTACTGGGCGATACCGGCGTGGCCGTCAACCCGGAAGATCCGCGTTATAAAGATCTGATTGGCAAATTTGTTGTTCTGCCGCTGGTTAACCGCCGCATTCCCATTGTCGGCGATGAACACGCTGATATGGAAAAAGGCACCGGCTGCGTGAAGATCACCCCGGCGCACGACTTTAACGACTACGAAGTTGGGAAACGTCACGGCCTGCCGATGATCAATATTCTGACCTTTGACGGCGACATCCGTGAAACCGCGGAAGTGTACGACACCAAAGGCGAAGAGTCCGACGTTTACTCCAATGAAATCCCGGCCGAGTTCCAGAAGCTGGAACGCTTTGCCGCGCGTAAAGCGGTGGTTGCCGCCGTTGATGCGCTGGGCCTGCTGGAAGAAATTAAACCGCACGACCTGACCGTACCTTACGGCGACCGTGGCGGCGTGGTTATTGAACCGATGCTGACCGACCAGTGGTACGTCCGTGCCGACGTGCTGGCGAAACCGGCGGTTGAAGCGGTTGAGAACGGCGACATTCAGTTCGTACCGAAGCAGTACGAAAACATGTACTTCTCCTGGATGCGCGATATTCAGGACTGGTGTATTTCCCGTCAGCTGTGGTGGGGTCACCGTATCCCGGCATGGTATGACAACGACGGCAACGTCTACGTTGGCCGTACAGAAGACGAAGTGCGTCAGGAAAACAACCTCGGTGCCGACGTTCAGCTTCGCCAGGACGAAGACGTACTCGATACCTGGTTCTCCTCCGCACTGTGGACCTTCTCTACCCTGGGCTGGCCGGAAAACACCGACGCGCTGCGTCAGTTCCACCCAACCAGCGTGATGGTTTCCGGTTTCGACATCATCTTCTTCTGGATTGCCCGCATGATCATGATGACCATGCACTTCATCAAAGATGAAAACGGCAAGCCGCAAGTGCCGTTTAAGACCGTCTACATGACCGGTCTGATCCGCGACGACGAAGGCCAGAAGATGTCCAAATCCAAGGGCAACGTCATTGACCCGCTGGATATGGTCGACGGAATCTCCCTGGCAGAACTGCTGGAGAAACGTACCGGCAACATGATGCAGCCGCAGCTGGCCGAGAAGATTGCCAAGCGTACCGAGAAGCAGTTCCCGGACGGCATCGAGCCGCACGGCACCGACGCACTGCGCTTCACCCTGGCGGCGCTGGCCTCTACCGGTCGCGACATCAACTGGGATATGAAGCGTCTGGAAGGTTACCGTAACTTCTGTAACAAGCTGTGGAACGCTAGTCGCTTCGTGCTGATGAACACCGAAGACCAGGATTGCGGCTTCAACGGCGGCGAAATGACCCTGTCGCTGGCGGATCGCTGGATCCTTGCTGAATTCAACCAGACCATCAAAGCGTACCGCGAAGCGCTGGACAACTTCCGCTTCGACATCGCCGCGGGCATTCTGTACGAATTCACCTGGAACCAGTTCTGCGACTGGTATCTGGAGCTGACCAAGCCGGTAATGAACGGCGGTTCCGAGTCTGAACTGCGCGGCACCCGCAATACGCTGGTCACCGTTCTGGAAGGTCTGCTGCGCCTGGCGCATCCGATCATCCCGTTCATCACCGAGACCATCTGGCAGCGCGTGAAGGTGATTTCCGGTATTACCGCCGACACCATCATGCTGCAGCCGTTCCCGGAATATAACGCCGCACAGGTTGATGAAGCCGCACTGGCTGATACCGAATGGCTGAAGCAGGCGATCGTTGCCGTACGTAACATCCGTGCGGAAATGAACATCGCCCCAGGTAAACCGCTCGAACTGTTGCTGCGCGGTTGCAGCGCTGATGCGATGCGCCGTGTGAACGATAACCGTAGCTTCCTGCTGAACCTGGCGCGTCTGGAAAGCATCACCGTGCTGCCAGCCGATGACAAAGGTCCAGTCTCCGTGACCAAAATCATCGACGGCGCCGAGCTGCTGATCCCGATGGCTGGCCTCATCAATAAAGAAGATGAGCTGGCGCGTCTGGCGAAAGAAGTGGCGAAAATCGAAGGTGAGATTGCCCGTATCGAAGGCAAACTTTCCAACGAAGGTTTCGTTGCTCGCGCACCGGAAGCAGTTATCGCCAAAGAGCGTGAGAAGCTGGACGGTTATGCGGAAGCGAAAGCGAAGCTGATTGAGCAGCAGGCGGTCATCGCCGCGCTGTAATTGCCGTTACGTTATACACGTATTAAAGGCCGGAGCATGCTCCGGCCTTGTTGTATCAGATGAACGGGAAGTAGGTCATCACACCACGTGATACCCACATCGCCGGACCTGTTTCCAACGCCTCTGTATGGTCAGTCAGTTCCAGCGCATCCAAATCCCCTTGTACATGGGAGTTACTGGCCAGCCAACTGACCAGCCACATTTTCATCCACGGATAAGCTAGCCCAAACGTGATGCCTGAAAGAAACAACACCAGTACAAAACGCCAGATCAGGCCATGTGCAGTGACGGAAGAATGAAAGCGGATTTTGCCCTCGGCCAGCGCCAGGTTATTCATGAACAGATTACGTAGCGTGGTGTATAAATAGCTTCCAACCACAATAATTCCAGCGAAATAGAGAAAATAGCTCGCCATTATTCTGCTCTGATTCTCCCGGATAAATTCGTCGTCGGCCACTCCTAACACAGCCAACATCACCATTTGCAGAAAAATAGGGGCAATTAGCCAGACAATCACAACAACAAATGGCAGCAACACCAGCACGGCTTTAATACACCCCACTATGCTTACTTTCATATTAACGTTAATAGTAAAGCGGTGAATACCAAAATTACCGCCATTACCCACTAACTGCATCCATTTTGCACAGGTAATACCGTAGGTGATACCCATGCCCACAATTCCCACCAACGCAATAAATGCTATTCTGATAAGCATTCCAGTACTGCCCTCAATCCAGTCGGTGGCAAGTATCAGAAGATAAATCACTCCCCAGTTCACCACAGCAAGCACCACTGGCACAACCAGTAAAAAAAGCCATGCATGTAATTGTGAGCAGTCAAAACCAAAACGCACACCGTTAAGCGACGTCATCATCGCCTGATACTGCAGGCTTTTTATGGTCATTAATGGAAGGACTGCTACCAGTAAACCAATCAAAGTAAAACCAACGAGAGGACTGCCGTTAGCAATAGAACTCATGCTGGCACCATAAACCACCATAATCGACAAGAAGCTTACGAATATCGCGCCACCAGTCGCCTTATAGGTAAAGGGTTGGCCATTGAGAGTCATATTCTCGTAAATATAACGCCGACATTTCACTATCGCCCACGGCGTATAAATACCCAGAGTAATACAACACAGCAAAAAATTGACAATGCAAATAATAAAGTACTGCCATCCTTTACCGATAAAAATAAATGTGTGCCGTTGATTTCCCCGGCCACCAACAAAATCATTCATGAACAATATCCCTAATATAAATTCCATTAAGATAAAAAATAAAAACCAGTGTTTATTTACTGGTTCGTTTACAATACTATTTTTAATTAGCCAATGTATTTTAATTTTTTCTGATTCAGGAACGTCTTGCACCCGACAGAAGAGAGTGGTATTAAATAAATATATAAGTGTATTTTTAGAATTGAGCCATATTATGAATGTTGTGCTACCCACCACGCTTACGCTGCGCCGAATCACCGCAGCAGATAATGCCGCTATCGCTGCGGTGATCCGCAAAGTTTCCGCTGAATACGGGCTTACTGCCGATAAGGGCTATACCGTTGCCGACCCTAATCTGGATGAACTATTCCAGGTTTACAGCCAGCCGGGCGCGGCCTACTGGGTGGTTGAGCAAAACGGTGAAGTCGTGGGCGGCGGCGGCGTTGCGCCGTTAGGATGTAGCGAACCGGACATTTGCGAACTGCAAAAGATGTACTTCCTGTCGAGCGCACGCGGTCAGGGGCTGGCGAAAAAGCTGGCGCTGATGGCCCTCGAACATGCCCGTGAACAGGGTTTCAAACAGTGCTATCTGGAGACCACGGCGTTTCTGACCGAGGCTATCCGCCTGTATGAACATTTAGGGTTTGAGCATATCAGCGAAGCGCTGGGCTGTACCGGGCACGTGGATTGCGAAGTGCGGATGTTAAAACCCCTCTGACTTCAGCCGGAGGGGCAATGGTTGTGTTACTGCATTTCGGCGGAGAGCATCAGCCGAATGACGCCAGCCGCGCGAGCGGTTGGCAGCGTCAGCACCTGTGACCATAAATCCTGCACCATTTCACAGGCGACTTTCTCTTTGCCCACACCTTTACTCGGATCAGCCATAATCTGGATATCCGGTCCAAAGCGCTGTACCAATCCCGGGCCGATGGATTGCAGATCCTGAAGCGCCAGCTGTTTCTCTTGCGCCGTAACCGTATGTTTGTTCGGGCCATAAGCCGCGTGCATCATACTCATGTCGCTGGCCATACGACGATTCATCAGCTCCCGCGGAATAATACGCACCGGGTTAATCCCGCCTTTCACCGCCGGGAACAGAAAGCGAAAACACTCGTCATCGCCCACTTTTGCCACCGCAGCAATCTGCTCGAGGTTAATTTTCATATACTCAATCACATTGGCATCGGGTGCCTGCTGCAAACGCGCCATCTGTACCTGCAGGATTTGCGGCTGAATAGCGTCGATAATCTGTTGTTCGCTTTTCCCAGCTTCTTTCAGTTGCGTTGCCTGGTTGAGGATGTTCTGCCATAACGCGGGTTCCTGCTCTTTAAGTACCTGATAAACAGGCATTGCCAGCATCGCATTTTCAAATTTCTGCGCGTCCGACAGCCCATAATCAGGGCTTTCGCGCGGGATCAGGTAGTGCACATCAAACAGATTCCACGCGACAATCGCCACCACAAAAACCACCGCGCCGGAGATCTTGCCCAGCCAGCCTTTTTTGCGAAACATGCCAACGACGATAGCAATCACCGCCCCGATATAACCCGCCAACAATACGTGTGCCCAGTTCATTAACCATCCTTATGCAAAACAGTCTCTGTTGCGGGGATATATTTCCCCTTCGTGTGTTTTGATTATTACGGCAGCAGCGAGCGATTTCCAGCCACCAGATTTTGCTAATGGAAACAGGAAAGGTAAAACCGCGCGACGATTAGCGCCGCGCGTCAGAGAAGAGAGTCAGGCTGGCACGCCGCTGTGGAAGCGGAATTCATCGTCGGGAGAAGTAATCAATGCGGCTTCTACTTCGCCAAAGAACCGCACCCGACTACTGATATCGTCGGCAGAAACCTGCTGTGCCAGAGCCAGATAGTCCTGATAGTGCCGCGCCTCGGATCGCAGCAGAGAAAGATAAAATGCCTGTAAATCGTCATCCAAATACGGCGCCAGCGCGGCGAACCGTTCACAAGAACGCGCCTCAATGTAAGCCCCGCAAATCAGTTTGTCGATGAGCGTTAATGGCTCGTGGGTTCGCACCTCTTTGAGCATGCCTTTGGCATAACGGCTGGCGGTAATTTTGACGTAGGGAATGTTGCGGCTCATCATCGCCTCACGCACCTGCCAGAAGTGGTGCAGCTCTTCTTTGATCAGCAAAACCATGCTGTCGATCAGCTTGCGCCCCCACGGGTCGTCAGTTTGCGGCATTACGCTTTTGCTTATCTGTTTATTCAGCGCGATAAAATCCGGTTCATCCCCTTCTCTGAAAGCATACGCTTCATAGGGTTTCAGCCAGTCCAGTAGCGCCTGCGATCCCTGTTTATCTGCAACATACTTACGCACCAGCAGCATGGCCGTTTGCGCCGCTTTCAGCTCGCAGACGAGATGATCCGTCAGTAACAGAGGGAGATTCGCCGGGGCTCGCGCTTTATCAAGCCAGGCCTGGGGCGTTTTACAGTGCAGGAAGTTGTGGATCGGGGAGAGTATTTGCAGGTAATCCATACGTTATCCTTGGCCTACGGCAGCAGATGCTACCGTAGGTCAGCAGATGACTTAGTGACGCACGCCGTCATCATCTTCGTCGACGAGGTCTTCATCGTCGCCGTCTTCACCTTCTTCGCCGTTCGGGTCTTCAAAATAGGTGCCCCAACCGTCGTATTCCACATCAAATTTTTCAGCCAGGTTCATCAGTTGCTCAACCTGAGCGTCGATCAACTCGGCATTCAGAGCACATTCGCTCAGGATGTCACAGCAAATAACCGTGTCGCCCTCTTCCACCTCCAGCTCTTCCGGCTCGGTCACTTCATAACCCAGCTTGAAGGCTTCTACTGCCGCTTTTTCCAGGGTCTCAAAGTCGTCCGCGGAAAGGTGATGCTCGATGGTGTACAGCGCGTCTGGATCGCTGCCATCTTCGAGTAACTCTTCAATAATCAAGCGCGTTTCTTCACGCTGTTCTTCCAGTAGTTCCGGGTTTGCCATGGCTCATTCCTCATAATGTCCTGCCGATACTCTTATTGTCACATACCGCTGTCATTGCCTCCACCTTTCCAGGAAAGATTTGTTAAACAAGGTTGCAAATGAATAAACATCCATATAAATTGAATTTTAATTCAATAAATGGCCTAAGCCATGTGAGGGAACTATGTCTGCGTTTTATCAGAAACATTTTTTGAAACTGCTTGATTTCACCTCTGCTGAACTCACGTCACTGCTCCAGCTCGCCGCGCAGCTCAAGACGGATAAGAAAAACGGTACCGAGGTCGCTAAACTCACCGGTAAAAACATCGCGCTCATCTTCGAAAAAGACTCAACCCGCACCCGTTGCTCTTTCGAAGTTGCCGCATACGATCAGGGCGCGCGCGTGACGTATCTCGGGCCGAGCGGCAGCCAGATTGGTCATAAAGAGTCGATCAAAGACACCGCCCGCGTACTCGGTCGTATGTACGACGGTATTCAGTATCGGGGCCACGGTCAGGAAATTGTCGAGACGCTGGCGGAATATGCCGGAGTTCCGGTTTGGAACGGATTAACCAACGAATTTCACCCCACCCAGTTGCTGGCGGATTTACTCACCATGCAGGAACACCTGCCGGGTAAAGCGTTTAATGAGATGGTGCTGGTCTACACCGGCGATGCCCGCAACAATATGGGCAATTCCATGCTGGAAGCCGCTGCGTTAACCGGACTGGATCTGCGTCTGGTCGCGCCCCAGGCCTGCTGGCCGGAGGAAAGCCTCGTTGCGGAGTGTAAAGCGCTGGCACAGAAAAACGGCGGCAATATAACGCTAACCGAAGATGTCGCCACGGGCGTGAAAGGCGCGGACTTCATCTATACCGACGTCTGGGTATCGATGGGCGAAGCGAAAGAGAAATGGGCCGAACGTATTGCGCAGTTGCGTAAGTACCAGGTTAATAGCGCGATGATGGCGTTGACCGGCAATCCGCAGGTGAAATTTCTGCACTGCCTGCCTGCGTTCCATGACGATCAAACCATGCTTGGCAAACAAATGGCGCAGGAATATGGTCTGCACGGCGGCATGGAAGTGACCGACGAGGTGTTTGAGTCACCCGCCAGTATCGTATTTGATCAGGCGGAAAACCGGATGCACACCATCAAAGCGGTGATGGTCGCGACGCTTTCCAAATCATAGCATTGCGTGATTGAATTGCCGGATGGCGATGCTGACGCACCCTATCCGGCCTACCATCATGCTTCCGTAGGCCGGGTAAGTCGCCCCCGGCAAACCGGTTTATGCTACCCGCATTTTCACCACGGCTTTGCGTACCAGCGCCGGAGCGCCGACCGCGCACAGCGGTTTATGCACTTCGCCCGGATAAAAGACGACGAAGTCACCTTCGTTCAGCACCACCGTTTTCTCCTGTTCGCCTTCCGGCAGGAAGGCGATATCTTTATCCGCCAGCCAGTCAGTTTCCGGTGCGCCCGCAGGCTGCGTGCTGAAAGTCATGCCTTCCTGACCTTTGAGCAGGATCTGAATATCCAGATAGCGAGCGTGATATTCGGCGCGGCGCTGCGCAAACGGCTCCGTCATATCTTCAGCAATCAGATAGAACAGACGTTCGCCGTCGATGTCGTGCTTACCCTTTTCCGTCGCATCCGTCACGTGCGCTTTAATGTGCTCAATCGCCTGACGCAGCTCTTCCGGCAGCCAGGCATCCAGGTTGTGAATATTGCCGACAATCATTTCAAACCCCTTAATTAAAACATCGTTTCATTTTGGTTGTTATACGAAAAAACTGTCTGCCATACCACTGCTATTTGCCGATATTTTGCGTCAACGCATGTTTATCGCTGATGATGTTAAATAATTGCTAATAGCCAGCAACAGGTTATGCATAAACTCTGCATAACTTTCGTCTCATACTTTTCAACTCAGTCACTAACTCACTGTTATAGAAAGCTTTGTTAGAAAAACCAGCAATCGATCACAGTTTACGTCTCCTTCGTTATCTTTCTTCATCGTCATATTTATTTTGAAATAAACCTTACAGTACAAATAATAAAATAATAGATTCGCATAAAAATTCATTAAATATATAAAAACATATAAAAATCAACGCGCTATTTAATTTATTAAATATTTAGATATGTACATAAAATTAACACAGTTAAATAACAAGACATATTCCTGCGTAGTAATTCAATTATTCATGTTTTTATTTTTTAAATTCTCAGAGCCATCTCATAAATTAAACAACAAATGCCAAACATCGACCTGACTGTGAAATGAATCACGTTTCTATATCAGATAAGATCTAAATATAGATTCTGAAATCAGCTGAAAAACCATGACTGCAATAAACATTATTTGCAGGCACCTCCTCTTTATTTTTTAAAATTGTATTAAAGGAATAATGATGGAAAAGCATTATGTCGGATCTGAAATCGGTCAATTACGTAGCGTAATGCTACATCGCCCTAACCTCAGCCTAAAAAGGCTGACGCCATCAAATTGCCAGGAATTGCTTTTTGATGATGTTCTTTCGGTAGAACGTGCAGGAGAAGAGCATGACATTTTCGCCAACACGTTACGTCAACAGGGAATTGAGGTTCTGTTACTCACTGATTTATTGACACAAACTCTGGATATCCCCGATGCCAAAAGCTGGCTACTGGATACACAAATTTCTGATTATCGCCTTGGCCCCGCTTTCGCCACGGATATTCGCGCCTGGCTTGCAGATATGCAGCACCGGGAGCTCGCCCGACATTTAAGCGGTGGGCTGACATACGGAGAAATTCCTGCCTCAATCAAAAATATGGTGGTCGATACTCACGATATTAATGACTTTATTATGAAGCCATTACCAAACCACTTATTTACCCGCGACACCTCATGCTGGATATATAACGGCGTATCCATTAATCCGATGGCAAAAACTGCACGTCAACGAGAAACTAATAACTTGCGGGCGATTTACCGTTGGCATCCACAATTTGCCGATGGTGATTTTATTAAATATTTCGGCGATGAAAATATTAATTACGACCACGCCACATTAGAAGGTGGAGATGTACTGGTCATTGGTCGCGGCGCAGTTCTCATCGGTATGTCGGAACGTACCACGCCGCAGGGCATTGAGTTCCTTGCCCAGTCGCTCTTTAAGCATCGCCAGGCAGAACGCGTTATCGCAGTCGAACTGCCGAAACATCGCTCCTGTATGCACCTCGATACCGTCATGACCCACATCGATATCGATACCTTCTCCGTCTACCCGGAAGTGGTGCGCCCGGATGTCCAGTGCTGGACCCTGACACCAGACGGGCGCGGCGGCCTGAAACGCACCCAGGAAAGTACGCTGGTACATGCCCTCGAAAAAGCACTTGGCCTCGACCAGATCAATCTGATCACCACCGGTGGCGACGCTTTCGAAGCTGAACGCGAACAGTGGAATGACGCGAACAATGTTCTGACGCTGCGCCCCGGGGTTGTGGTGGGCTACGAACGCAACATCTGGACCAACGAAAAATACGACAAAGCTGGCATCACTGTTTTACCCATACCTGGCGACGAACTGGGACGTGGGCGCGGCGGTGCGCGCTGCATGAGTTGCCCGCTGGAACGCGACGGTATTTAAGGAGACGTTATGGAAAACAAACCTACCCTGGTTGTGGCGCTGGGCGGCAATGCACTACTCAAACGTGGCGAACCACTGGAAGCCGACATCCAACGCAAGAATATTGAGCTGGCGGCAAGAACTCTCGCTCAACTCACGCAGCAGTGGCGCGTAATTCTGGTACACGGCAATGGCCCGCAGGTTGGACTTTTGGCGTTACAAAACAGTGCTTATGCCAACGTCACCCCCTATCCGCTCGATATTCTCGGCGCAGAAAGTCAGGGAATGATTGGCTATATGCTGCAACAGGCCCTGAAAAACCAGCTCCCACAGCGTGAAATTAGTGTCCTGCTGACTCAGGTTGAAGTCGATGCCCACGATCCGGCCTTCAGCAATCCCACCAAATATATCGGGCCTATTTATGACGAACCCCAGGCCCACGCGTTACAGGCGGAAAAAGGCTGGGTTTTCAAAGCCGATGGTAAAGCGTTCCGCCGTGTTGTGCCCTCTCCACAACCCAAACGAATCGTGGAAAGTGACGCCATTCGCACACTGATCGCCCGCGATCATCTGGTTATCTGCAACGGCGGTGGCGGCGTACCGGTGGTGGAAAAAGCCGATGGCTACCACGGCATTGAAGCGGTGATCGACAAAGATCTCTCCGCCGCCCTGCTCGCCAAACAAATCCACGCCGATGCGCTGCTGATCCTGACCGATGCCGATGCGGTGTATCTCGACTGGGGCAAACCTACCCAGCGCCCGCTGACCCAGGTTACGCCGGAAAGGCTCAGCGAAATGCAATTCGACGCCGGTTCAATGGGCCCCAAAGTCACCGCCTGCGCGGAATTTGTCTCTCACTGTCACGGGATTGCTGGCATCGGCTCATTGGCTGATGGTTCGGCCATTCTCGCCGGTGACAAAGGCACGCTAATTCGGCGCGAAGCCACTGATGTTAACGCTTAAGGCTTTTTTTGCTGGGTAAAGCGAAGCCTTATCCAGCCTACATAAGGATATTTTCATGACTGTTAACCTGAAAAATCGCAATTTTCTCAAATTGCTGGACTACACCCCAACGGAAATCCAGTACCTGATCGATCTGGCTATCGAGTTAAAAACGGCAAAAAAAGCCGGACGCGAAAGGCAAACGCTGGTCGGTAAAAATATCGCGCTAATCTTCGAAAAAACGTCAACTCGCACCCGCTGCGCCTTTGAAGTCGGCGCTTTCGATCAGGGCGCACAGGTGACCTACCTTGGCCCAAGCGGCTCGCAGATTGGTCATAAAGAGTCGATGAAAGATACCGCCCGCGTGTTAGGTCGCATGTATGACGGTATTGAATACCGCGGCTACGGCCAGGAGATCGTGGAAGAACTGGGGCAGTTCGCTGGTGTGCCGGTCTGGAACGGGCTGACGAATGAATTCCACCCTACGCAGATCCTCGCGGATCTGATGACCATGCTGGAACACGCCCCGGGTAAAACCTTACCCGAACTGAGCTTCGCTTACCTCGGTGACGCCCGCAATAACATGGGCAATTCGCTGATGGTCGGCGCGGCGAAAATGGGGATGGATATTCGTCTGGTCGCACCGAAATCCTTCTGGCCGGACGAGGCGCTGGTTGCCGAATGCCGTGAAATCGCCAGCGTGACGGGCGCGCGCATTACGCTCACAGAGGATGTTGAGGAAGGTGTTTACGACGTGGACTTTCTCTACACCGATGTCTGGGTTTCGATGGGAGAACCCAAAGAGGCGTGGGCAGAACGCGTCAGCCTGATGACGCCTTATCAAATTAACCAGCAGGTCATCGATGCAACCGGCAATCCCAATGTGAAATTCATGCACTGCCTGCCCGCCTTCCATAACGAGCACACCAAAGTGGGCCGTGAAATCGAAGCGGCTTACGGCCTGAAAGGGCTTGAAGTCACGGAGGAGGTATTTGAGTCAGCGCATTCCATCGTCTTCGACGAAGCAGAAAACCGGATGCATACCATTAAAGCGGTCATGGTAGCGACACTCGGCGACTAACCCCAGCGGGCATGTGTCGCCTGGCGGCATATGCCCAAGCTATCCGGAGAACATCATGGGCAAATTCAAATTTCCCAGCGCGTATACCATCCTGTTTATTCTCATTGCGCTCGTCGCCGTTATGACCTGGATTGTCCCTGCCGGGAAATACCAGATGGCGATGAATGCTACCCTGGGCAAAGAAGTGCCGGTTGCCGGTACCTATGCCCCAACAGAGGCGCATCCACAAGGTTTAACGGCTGTACTGCTGGCTCCGATTGACGGGCTTTATAACCACGAAACCTACACCGCAGGCGCGATTGATGTGGCGTTGTTTGTCCTGATTATTGGCGGGTTTCTCGGCGTGGTAAACAAAACGGGCGCCATCGACGCCGGCATCGAACGCGTGACGGTCAGGCTGAACGGCAAAGAAGAGTGGATGATCCCCATCCTGATGGGACTTTTCGCCGCCGGAGGCACGATTTACGGCATGGCGGAAGAATCACTCCCTTTCTACACCTTATTGGTTCCGGTCATGATGGCTGCGCGCTTTGATCCACTGGTTGCTGCTGCAACCGTTTTGCTTGGCGCAGGCATCGGCACCCTCGGTTCAACAATCAACCCTTTCGCAACGGTTATCGCCGCTAACGCCGCCGGGATCCCCTTCACCCAGGGAATGCTGATGCGCATTCTGCTGCTGGTCGTCGGCTATGTTATCTGTGTGGTATGGGTCATGCGCTATGCACGGAAAGTTCGCAGCCATCCTGAGCTTTCCATCGTGGCCGATAAAATGGAGGAAAACCGTGCCCATTTTCTCGGTAGTCGCGCCAATACCAATCTTGAATTCACGGCTACGCGTAAGTGGATCCTGCTGATATTCGCCGCCGCCTTTGCAGTGATGATTTATGGCGTCGCGGTGCTCGGCTGGTGGATGGCGGAAATATCTGGGGTTTTTCTGACATCTGCGATTATCGTCGGCGTGATTGCCCGCATGAGTGAAGAAGCATTCACCAGTACCTTCATTGACGGGGCTCGGGATCTGCTCGGCGTGGCGCTGATTATCGGCATTGCGCGCGGTATCGTCGTGGTGATGGACAACGGCATGATCACCCACACCATTTTGCACAGCGCCGAAAATTTAGTCTCCGGTCTGTCCACCACCATTTTCATCAATGTGACTTACTGGCTGGAAGTCTTGCTCTCCTTCCTGGTCCCTTCCTCGTCTGGCCTGGCGGTGCTCACGATGCCCATTATGGCCCCGCTGGCTGACTTCGCCCATGTGCAAAGGGATCTGGTCGTCACCGCGTATCAATCCGCTTCCGGCATTGTGAATCTGATTACCCCCACCTCAGCGGTTGTAATGGGTGGGTTGGCCATCGCTCGTGTTCCTTATGTGCGCTACCTGAAATGGGTCGCACCACTGCTGCTAATTCTGACGGTGCTGAACATGGTTGTTCTGAGTATCGGCGCGATGCTGTAGTCCTGTTGGCCGTCGGATCCCGACGGCTTTTTTGAGCGCGCTCTCGTTTTTCTGCACAACCGCCCGTTTGAGCCGTTATTGATACTGCAAATGTGGTGAATTTCGCCATCGCATTGATACAAATGATAAATTTAGGGTGTTTTTATGAAGGAATTCGATGATTACTCGACCAAAGAGCAGAAACAGTTGGCGATTTGTCAGCGCCTGATTAGCGAAAAAAGCTACCTGTCTCAGGAAGCGCTTCGCCGCGATCTACAACACCATGGTTTCACCGGGATTAGCCAGTCAACGGTATCTCGTCTGCTGAAACTACTCGGTGCTATAAAAATAAGAAATACAAAAGGGCAAAAAATTTATTCTGTAAATCCGCAATCACGACCCGCGCCTGATGCTGCCCGATCGATTGCTGAAATGGTGGTCAGCGTGGAACACAATAGCGAGTTTATCCTCATCCACACGGCGGCTGGCTATGGTCGCGCCGTAGCCAGAATCCTCGATTATCACGCGTTGCCAGAAATTCTCGGCGTCATTGCCGGTAGCAGTATTGTCTGGGTCGCGCCGCGGGTGGTACAGCGAACGGGCCTGGTCCACAAGCAGATTAATTATCTATTCAAAATGAATTAAAATTCATAAGAGCCGTTTGCGATGAATAAATAGTGCATTTTTCGCTTGATCCCATAACGGAGCTGAGTATAATCGCGGACAATTTGCCGGGAGGATGTATGGTTCAGTGTGTACGACATTTTGTCTTACCGCGTCTGAAAAAGGACGCTGGCCTGCCGTTTTTCTTTCCGTTGATCACCCATTCCGAGCCCCTCAATTGAGGGGCTTTTTTTTTGCCCAGGCGTCAGGAGATAAACATGGCTAACCCGCTCTATCAAAAACACATCATTTCCATAAACGACCTCAGCCGCGATGACCTTAATCTGGTCCTCGCGACGGCGGCGAAATTAAAAGCTAACCCGCAGCCAGAGCTGTTAAAACATAAGGTCATCGCCAGCTGCTTCTTTGAAGCGTCAACCCGCACCCGTTTATCTTTTGAAACCTCCATGCACCGTCTGGGCGCCAGCGTGGTGGGTTTCTCTGACAGCAGCAACACGTCGCTTGGCAAAAAAGGCGAAACTCTGGCCGACACCATTTCCGTCATTAGCACCTATGTCGACGCCATCGTGATGCGTCATCCGCAGGAAGGTGCCGCGCGTCTGGCAACAGAGTTCTCCGGTAACGTGCCGGTACTGAACGCCGGCGACGGTTCCAACCAGCATCCCACCCAAACGCTGCTGGATCTGTTTACCATTCAGGAAACGCAGGGTCGCCTGGACAATCTGCAAATCGCCATGGTGGGTGACCTGAAATATGGCCGTACCGTCCACTCCCTGACCCAGGCGCTGGCAAAGTTCGAAGGTAACCGCTTCTACTTCATCGCCCCGGACGCGCTGGCCATGCCGCAATACATTCTGGATATGCTGAATGAAAAAGGTATCGCCTGGAGCCTGCATGGCACTATCGAAGAGGTAATGGCGGAGGTCGATATCCTCTACATGACCCGCGTACAAAAAGAGCGTCTGGACCCGTCCGAATACGCCAATGTGAAAGCACAGTTTGTTCTGCGTGCCAGCGATCTGAACGGTGCCAGAGCGAACATGAAGGTGCTGCATCCGCTGCCGCGCATCGATGAAATCACCACCGACGTCGACAAGACGCCGCACGCCTGGTATTTCCAGCAGGCTGGCAACGGCATCTTCGCCCGCCAGGCGTTACTGGCACTGGTACTGAATAGCGAACTGGCACTGTAAGGGAGAAAAAGAGATGACACACGATAACAAACTGCAGGTTGAAGCCATCAAACGTGGCACCGTAATTGACCACATTCCCGCACAGGTTGGTTTTAAGCTGCTGACGTTGTTCAAACTGACTGAAACCGACCAGCGTATCACCATCGGCCTGAACCTGCCGTCTGGCGAAATGGGCCGTAAAGACCTGATTAAAATCGAAAATACGTTCCTGACCGACGAGCAGGTAAACCAGCTCTCCCTTTACGCTCCGCAGGCAACGGTAAACCGCATTGACGATTATGACGTGGTGGGGAAATCACGTCCGAGCCTGCCTGAACGTATCGATAACGTGCTGGTTTGCCCGAACAGCAACTGCATCAGCCATGCTGAACCAGTATCGTCCAGTTTTTCAGTGAAAAAGCGCGCTGACGACATCGCACTCAAATGCAAATACTGTGAAAAAGAGTTTTCGCATTATGTGGTGCTGGCCAACTAATTGGTGTTGGTAATGATTTCCCGGCTCCCTATAATGGCCGGGAACATTCTATTACCGCTGTAATTCAGGAGAAATCATGAGCAAGACTATCGCGACGGAAAATGCACCAGCAGCAATCGGCCCATACGTTCAGGGCGTTGACCTGGGTAGCATGGTAATCACTTCCGGTCAGATCCCGGTCGATCCGAAAACCGGTGCCGTATCGGAAGACGTGTCCGCTCAGGCGCGTCAGTCGCTGGAAAACGTACAAGCTATCGTTGAAGCAGCAGGCCTGAAAGTGGGCGACATCGTAAAAACTACCGTCTTCGTTAAAGACCTGAACGATTTCGCAACCGTAAACGCGACCTACGAAGCGTTCTTCACCGAGCACAACGCCACCTTCCCGGCGCGTTCTTGCGTGGAAGTTGCCCGTCTGCCGAAAGACGTGAAAATCGAGATTGAAGCGATCGCCGTTCGTCGCTAAGTCTTTTTGTGCCGGATGGCGGCTTCGCCTTATCCGGCCTACGCAAGCATAGTTTGCAGGCCCGGTAAGCGCGAGCGCCACCGGGCATTTATCACATCACACCAAACAGTCTCGGCAGGAACAGCGAAATCGCCGGAATGTACGTGACGATCATCAGCACCAGGAACAGCACGAAGTAGAACGGCAGCATCGCCTTCACCACCTGCTCAATTTTCTGCTTACTCACCGCACTGGCCACAAACAGCACCGACCCTACCGGTGGCGTTATCAGGCCGATCCCTAAATTCACCAGCATGATCATCCCAAAATGGACCGGATCAATGCCGAGCGCGTTGGTTACCGGTAGCAAAACCGGCGTCAAAATCAGGATCAGCGGCGCCATATCCATCAGCGTACCGATCAGCAACAGCATGATGTTAATGCACATCAGGATGACGTATTTGTTGTCCGAGATGCTGGTGAAAGCTTCGGTGATACGCATCGGCAACTGCATATAGGTCATGACGGCACCGAACGCGGCGGCAAAACCTATCAGGATCATGACGATAGTGACCGTTTTCACCGTACGGAACATCAGCTTCGGCAGTTCAGACCATTTATAGTCACGATAGATAAACATGGTGACAAAGAAGGCCCACAGACAGGCAATCGCCGCAGATTCCGTCGCGGTAAAGATACCTGACAAGATACCGCCCATGATGATCACAACGGTCATTAAGCCCCACAGCGTATCGACGAATATCTTCAGCGCCTGGCGAAACGGTACGCGCTCCCCTTTTGGATAACCGCGTTTGTGCGCAAAAGCGACGCACATCACCATCAGACTGAAGCTTAACAGCAGGCCCGGTAGGATCCCGGCGATGAACAGCGCGGCAATCGACACCGTCCCGCCCGTTGCTAGCGAGTAGATAACCGAGTTATGGCTCGGCGGCGTGAGGATCGCCTGCACCGAGCCGCTGGCAGTGACCGCTGCAGCAAAGTCGCGCGGATAACCTTTTTTATCCATCTCCGGGATCATTACCGAACCGATAGACGCGGTATCGGCCACCGACGATCCAGAAATTGCGCCAAAAAAGGTCGAGGCCACAATGTTGACCAGCGACAGACCGCCGCGAATAAAGCCAACGAAAATATAGGCAAAGTTTACCAGCCGCCGCGCAATGCCCCCTTCGGCCATAATAGCCCCGGCCAAAATAAAGAACGGGATCGCCAGTAGCGAAAACTTGTTCACCCCACTGGTCAGTTGGATCATCACCGCTTCCAGCGGAATATCAATGTACCAGGCCCCAATGATGGCGCTAATGCCAACCGCGTACGCTACCGGTACCCCAATCGCCAGCATAATGCCGAGCGTAAAGACGAGAATAAATGCATCCATCTGCTTTCCTTTCTGAAATGGGGGCGGTAACTAGCTGGTCGATCCCAGCATGACAACAGGACGTTGGTACTGCGAGCCACGGCAGATCTTCTCAACGATAAACAGCAGCGTAATAGCAGAGCCAATCGGCAACGGGAGATAGTTTTGCCCGGCGCTTAAAATTGGGAATTCCGCCACGGGCTGTTCCCACAGTTCGAGGCATAGCATGGAGCCGTACCACAGAATGAACAGGCTTATCGCCATTAACATAACGTCTGCGACTACCGAGCAGTAACGGCGGGAAGATTCCCCCAGACGGTCAATCACCATGCTTACCGCGATATGCGAACCTGCGCGATAGCTCACCGCCGCGCCAATAAAGGTGAATGTCACCATACAAAGAATGGCGACTGGCTCAGGCCATGACAGGGCGTTATTCAGGACATAACGCGCGAATATGCCAATGGGGATAATGGCGACCATAACCAATAATGCGATACCGGCAATCCACATTGACACTCGATAAAGAAAATCCATTACCGATGAATAGCATTCACCCATAATTATCACCTCGAATTAATCAAAAGACTCAGGCGGAGGATTGATATCCTCCACCCGATGAATTACTTCACATCCTGAATACGTTTGATCAAATCCTGGTGGTCTTTACCGTAATTATCCCGTACTGACTGCGTGGCTTTATAGAAATAGTCCGTATCAATATCGTGGAACTGAACACCGTTGGCTTTCATGGTCTCCAGCGATTTCGCATTATAATCCTGCCAAAGTTTACGTTGCTCTACCTGGGCCTCTTTAGCGAGTTTAATAATGAGTTCCTGGTCTTCTTTTTTTAACTTATCCCATTTGGCTTTCGAGAACAGAAAAAGCTCAGGAATAATAAAGTGTTTACTCCAGGTATAGTTTTTCACGACCGGCAAATAGTTATGCGCAACAAACGTTGGCGGGTTATTTTCCGTACCATCAATAACGCCGGTCTGCATGCCGCTAAATACTTCACTGACGCCCATCACAATGGAGTTAGCGCCCATCGCTTTTAGGGTATCCAGCGCTATCGGACTGGCCTGAACGCGGATTTTCATGCCGTGCAAATCTTCCGGTTTCACTACCGGATTCTTGGTGATCAGGTTGCGCGTTCCCGCATCCATCCAGCCAAGGAACACCAGTCGTGATTTGGTATTGGCTGTCAGACGGTCGCCAATCTCCTGACCAATCATGCCGTCGAGAACCTTATGCATATGGTCCTCATCGCGGAAAATATATGGCAGGGTAAACACGTTTATTTCAGGGAGAATTGCGGCAACTGGCGTCATTGAGACGCGAATAATATCAATGGCGCCTAATTGCGCCTGTTCAATCATCTGTTTTTCATCGCCTAACACACCACCTGGAAATGTTTTGATCTCCAGACGACCTTCGGTCGCGGCGTTAAGTTTCTCCCCCATATGTTTCACTGCAACAACGTTTGGGTAATCAGCCGGATGCACATCTGCGGCGCGAAAGGTTTGTGCCAGCGTTGCATGACTCGCCAGTAATACAGACGCGCCAATACACAGACTTAACAGGTTTTTTGTCAGTTTCATTTGTCCTTCTCCAGAAGTTCATAATATCCATTAACAGGAATAGCTTGCAGAGCAAATGACTGCCGGAATTAAAAACGGGCAGCGAGAAACTTTCTTAACGACGTTACCTGCGCAGACTAACTGGTGTAACAATTTATTTCGATGACTGCGTTCACAAAAAATCGCAGATGCTTATAATTTTTAGCACGCTGTTTCATTTTTGCAACGCAGATCGTTTTATTGATAAAAAAAACAACGCAAAGAAGGCAATTTGATACTAATTACCCGCGTTAGCATTTCAATAAAAATAAAACACCAATATTTCGGGAGAATATCTTTCGAATGAAAAAGAGAAATGCAGGAGAGTATTAACACCCTCCTGCAAAGAAGTTGAGGATTACTGCCAGCCGTAGCGACGGCTATAAAAACCTTTCACGAGCTGGGTTAATGTCATGTAGCCCGCCAGAATCGCAATCAGCCACGGGAAGTAGCTCAGCGGCAGCGCCTGCAATTGCAGATAGTTGGCCAGCGGCGAGAACGGCAATGCAATGCCTACCACCATGACCACCAGCGTCATCAGCATCAGCGGCCATGCGGCGCGGCTTTGGATGAACGGCACGCGGCGGGTACGGATCATATGCACAATCAGCGTTTGCGACAGCAGGCCAACCACGAACCAGCCAGACTGGAACAACGTCTGATGTTCTGGCGTATTCGCATGGAAGACGAACCACATCAGGCAAAATGTCAGAATGTCGAAGATCGAGCTGATCGGTCCAAAGAAGATCATAAAGCGCCCCAACTCGCTGGGATTCCAGCGCTGCGGCTTTTTGATCTGCTCTTCGTCAACGTTATCAAACGGAATCGCCACCTGGGATACATCGTACAGCAGGTTCTGAATCAGTAAGTGCAGCGGCAACATCGGCAGGAACGGTAAGAAGGCGCTCGCCACCAGCACGCTAAACACATTACCGAAGTTAGAACTGGCCGTCATTTTGATATACTTCAGCATGTTAGAAAAAGTACGGCGTCCTTCGATCACCCCTTCTTCCAGCACCATCAGACTCTTTTCCAGCAGGATGATATCAGCCGCTTCACGCGCAATATCAACCGCGCCGTCAACGGAGATACCAATGTCCGCCGCGCGCAGCGCCGGGGCATCGTTAATGCCATCCCCCATAAAGCCAACCACATGACCTTCGCGCTTGAGCAGCGTGACAATACGCTCTTTGTGCATCGGTGTCAGACGAGCAAACAGCGTGGTGCGCTGGGCCAGCGTTGCCAGCTCATCGTCGCTTAACCCTTCAATGCTGCTGCCGATAACCACATCGCCCGCATCCAGCCCCACTTCATGACACACTTTCGCCGCCACCAGCTCGCTATCGCCAGTCAGGATTTTCACCGTAATACCGCTGGCTTTCAGCGCTTTGAGCGCTGGCGCGGTGGTCTCTTTCGGCGGATCGAGGAACGCAATATAGCCTTCGAGGATCAGATCTGATTCATCAATACGCTGGTAATCACCCTCACGCGCAGGCAGGTATTTCGTCGCCACCGCCACCACGCGCAGCCCCTGGCGGTTCAGCGTATCCGTGACGCGCTTCACCCGACGCAGCATGTTGTCATCTAACGGGACAACCTCACCGCTGTAGCGCACCTGGGTGCAGACGCTGAGGATCTCCTGCAGCGCGCCTTTGCACACCAGCTGATGCACATCGGTTTCTTCAGCGACCACCACCGACATGCGGCGGCGTTCGAAGTCAAACGGGATCTCATCAATTTTCTGCCAGCGGGTAGAGAGCTGGCGGGCTGATTCTTCGTCCACACCTTCCAGCACTGCCGTATCCAGCAGATTCTTCAACCCGGTCTGGTAATGGCTGTTCAGCCACGCAGAATGCAGGACGTGCTCGCTGGGCTTACCAGATATATCTGTATGATTCTCAAGTACAATTTTGTCTTGTGTCAGGGTGCCCGTTTTATCGGTACACAGGATATCCATCGCGCCAAAGTTCTGAATGGCGTCGAGGTGTTTGACGATGACCTTTTGTTTTGACAGCTTCACCGCCCCGCGCGCCAGCGTCGAGGTGACGATCATCGGCAACATTTCCGGGGTCAGCCCCACCGCGACAGACAGGGCAAACAGCGCCGCTTCCCACCAGTCGCCTTTGGTATAGCCGTTGATGATGAGCACAATCGGCGCCATCACCAGCATAAAACGGATCAGCAGCATGCTGACGCGGCTGATCCCTTTCTGGAAAGCATTCTGCTCGCTTTCCTGCTCGCTGACACGGCCCGCCAGTTGCCCGAACCAGGTATTGGCTCCGGTCGCAATCACGATGGCCTGCGCCGTGCCGCTCACCACGTTGGTGCCCATAAAGCACAGGGTATCGCATTCGAGCGGGTTGCTTTGCTGCGGGTCGCGGCTGGTTGCGACTTTCTCCACCGGCAGCGATTCACCGGTCAGCGAAGCCTGGGCCACGAACAGGTCACGAGCCTGCACCACACGCAGATCGGCCGGGATCATATCCCCTGCCGCCAGCTTAATAATATCGCCGGGAACTAACTGGTCGATCGGCAGTTCAACCCAGCCGTTCTCTCCTTTCTCGTTGATAACGCGCAGCACCGTAGCGGTGTTACTGACCATCGCTTTCAGCGCATCTGCCGCTTTGGTGGAACGCGCCTCCTGCACAAAATTCAGTAACGTAGAGATGACGACCATCAGAGCAATGACGCCAGCGGCAAACAGATCTTCGGTGGCATAGGAAATCGCACCGAGGATGGTCAACAAAATATTAAACGGGTTGCGGTAGCAGACCCACAGATGCACCCACCACGGCGACGGCTTCTGCGCCGGCAGTTGGTTCTCGCCATGTAATTCGCGAGCGTTTTCCACTTCTGCGGCGTTTAATCCTTCCGGGTGCGCGCCAAACGTTTTCCACAGCGCGGCTTCGTCCATCAGCGCCATTTTCAGACAATGTTCGCTCAGCGATGGCGGGATCGGCGTGCTGGCAACGGTCTGGGCATTAGGCAACGGATCGCGATGCACCAGACGGTGTGGTAAATGGCGGTTTAGCCGGGCAAATAGCTGGCGAGTAATATTTTTGAACATAGGCAGTCCCTCTGCGCCAGTCTCAACAGGCGCAGTAAATCCTTCAGGCGTGGCAAAGCCTTACCTGATGGCAATATTAAAATCACAACAGGGACGTCAGAACGTCACTGTCTTACTGCTCCGGTAAGACAGTGAAAGACAAGCTTACCGGAAAGGGGAGTTTCTCCATCTCGGGAGAGGGGTGGGATCGGGATCCATATAGCCTCCGGTAAGTGAATGATTTGCGCTGCGGATTATACGCAGAAAACCATAAGGTTTGTGGCAATTATGGCAGTATGATAAACCATGGAAACTAAACCAAACGTATACCAGACTTTGCCCATTGCGCTGCGCTTGAGTAAAGTTATTCTCTATTTGGCATAACTTCACACGCAACACGGGAAAACAGGATGCAAAACCGGCTGACAATTAAAGACATCGCCCGCTTAAGCGGTGTGGGAAAATCAACCGTTTCCCGTGTGCTTAACAATGAAAGCGGCGTGAGCGAACGCACCCGCGAACGCGTTGAAGCGGTGATGAATCAGCACGGTTTTTCCCCTTCCCGCTCCGCACGCGCCATGCGCGGACAAAGTGACAAGGTGGTGGCGATCATCGTCACGCGTCTGGACTCGCTTTCGGAAAATCTCGCCGTACAAACCATGCTGCCCGCCTTTTATGAGCAGGGTTACGACCCGATCATGATGGAAAGCCAGTTCTCGCCCGAGCTGGTTGAAGAGCATCTCGGCATGCTCAGACGCCGCAATATTGACGGCGTGGTGCTGTTTGGTTTTACCGGCATAAGTGAATCCATGCTCGCCTCCTGGCAGGATTCGCTGGTGCTGCTGGCAAGAGATGCCAAAGGCTTTGCCTCCGTCTGCTATGACGATGAAGGCGCCATTCGCACCCTGATGCAGCGTTTATACGATCGCGAGCATCGCCATATCAGCTTTCTTGGCGTTCCCCATAGCGACGTGACCACCGGTAAGCGCCGCCATGAAGCCTACCTGGCGTTCTGTAAGAAACACAAACTGCATCCTGTAGCCGCGCTACCGGGGCTTGCCATGAAGCAGGGTTATGAGCAGGCCGCCAACGTCATCACCCCGGAAACCACTGCCTTAGTCTGCGCGACGGACACCCTCGCCCTTGGTGTCAGCAAATATCTGCAAGAGCAGCGAATTGAGAATCTACAGCTGGCGAGCGTGGGCAGTACGCCGCTGATGAAATTCCTCCATCCGGAAATTATCACCGTCGATCCAGGATATGCCGAAGCCGGACGACAAGCGGCCTCGCAGCTGATCGAGCAGATCAACGGCCGTAGCGAACTACGACAAATCGTTATTCCTTCCACCCTATCCTGATCGCTTTCTGAGCGTTAATTTGTGATCTTCGCTGCGTTTCGGGAACGTTCCCATTTTTAAATTTTCATCGACGATATACTCTGGCCACAGCAACGAGAGAGTTGCCAGATGGCGATGCTAAAACGTCTTATCCGGCCTACGGGGAACACACATCATCATGAGCAAAATAAAACAAGCAGACATCGACCGGCTGATTGAGCTGGTAGGCGGGCGCGACAATATCGCCACGGTAAGTCACTGCATTACTCGCCTGCGTTTTGTGCTGAATCAGCCTGCGAATGCCAGGCCAAAAGAGATCGAACAGTTGCCGATGGTCAAAGGCTGCTTCACCAACGCCGGGCAGTTTCAGGTGGTGATTGGTACCGAAGTAGGCGATTACTACAAAGCGCTGCTGGCGACAACCGGTCAGGCCAGCGCCGACAAAGAGCAGGCGAAAAAAGCCGCGCGGCAGAATATGAAATGGCACGAACAGCTGATTTCTCATTTTGCGGAGATCTTCTTCCCGCTGCTGCCAGCGCTGATTAGCGGCGGCTTGATCTTGGGGTTCCGTAATGTGATTGGCGATCTGCCCATGAGCAACGGGCAGACGCTGGCGCAGATGTACCCTTCGCTGAAAACCCTTTACGACTTCCTGTGGCTAATTGGCGAAGCGATCTTCTTCTATCTGCCGGTCGGGATCTGCTGGTCAGCAGTGAAGAAAATGGGCGGTACGCCGATCCTCGGTATTGTGCTGGGCGTGACCCTGGTTTCACCGCAGCTAATGAACGCCTATCTACTCGGTCAACAGGTACCGGAAGTGTGGAACTTCGGCCTGTTCAGCATTGAAAAAGTGGGCTATCAGGCGCAGGTTATTCCGGCACTGCTGGCCGGTCTGGCGCTCGGGTTTATTGAAACACGCATGAAACGCATCGTCCCGGATTATCTGTATCTGGTGATCGTCCCGGTGTGCTCGTTGATCCTCGCGGTATTCCTCGCGCACGCCTTTATCGGTCCGTTTGGCCGCATGATCGGCGACGGTGTCGCGTTTGCGGTCCGTCACCTGCTGACCGGCAGCTTTGCCCCGATTGGCGCGGCGCTGTTCGGCTTCCTGTATGCCCCGCTGGTGATAACCGGCGTGCATCAGACCACGCTGGCTATCGACATGCAGATGATTCAGAGCATGGGCGGTACGCCGGTATGGCCGCTGATCGCACTGTCGAATATCGCTCAGGCCTCTGCGGTAGTCGGGATCATCATCTCCAGTCGCAAAAACAATGAACGTGAAATCTCCGTTCCTGCCGCGATCTCCGCCTATCTCGGGGTCACTGAACCTGCCATGTACGGGATCAACCTGAAATACCGCTTCCCGATGCTGTGCGCGATGATCGGTTCCGGTCTCGCCGGACTGCTGTGCGGCCTGAACGGTGTGCTGGCGAACGGAATTGGCGTCGGCGGTTTGCCGGGCATCCTCTCCATCCAGCCGACTTACTGGCAGGTATTTGGCATGGCAATGGTCATTGCGATTGTTATCCCCATGGTACTGACCTCATTCGTTTATCAGCGTAAACACCGTATGGGCACACTACAAATTGTCTAACTTTTCTTCGGGGCGCAGTTGCGCCCCATCGTATTTCCAGGAAACAACCATGAATATTCCCCACTGGTGGCAAAACGGCGTCATCTATCAGGTTTACCCCAAGAGTTTTCAGGACACCACCGGCAGCGGCACCGGCGATTTACGCGGCGTGACGCAGCGTCTCGGCTATCTGCAAACGCTGGGGGTTGATGCCATCTGGCTAACGCCGTTCTATATTTCGCCGCAGGTTGATAACGGCTACGACGTCGCGGATTACATGTCTGTCGATCCGGCCTACGGAACGCTTGCAGACTTTGACGAACTGGTGGCGCAGGCGAAAGCGCGCGGTATCCGTATTATTCTCGATATGGTGTTTAACCACACTTCAACCCAGCACCCCTGGTTTCGCGAGGCGCTGGATAAAGACAGCCCGTATCGTCAGTTTTACCTCTGGCGCGACGGTACGCCAGACAGTCTCCCGAATAACTGGCGCTCCAAATTTGGCGGCAGCGCCTGGGGCTGGCACGCCGAAAGCGAGCAGTACTATCTGCACCTCTTTGCTCCGGAGCAGGCAGACCTGAACTGGGAGAACCCGGCGGTCCGCGCCGAGCTAAAAAAAGTGTGCGAGTTCTGGGCCGATCGCGGCGTGGACGGACTGCGTCTCGACGTGGTGAATCTTATCTCTAAAGATCAGGACTTCCCGAGCGATCCCGACGGCGATGGGCGGCGTTTTTATACCGACGGCCCGCGTGCGCATGCGTTTTTACGTGAAATGAATCGCGACGTCTTCACGCCCCGCGGCCTGATGACGGTCGGAGAAATGTCCTCCACCACGCTGGAAAACTGCCAGCAGTACGCCGCACTCGATGGCAGCGAACTGTCAATGACCTTCAACTTCCACCACCTGAAAGTGGATTACCCCAACGGTGAGAAGTGGACGTTAGCCAAACCCGACTATGTGGCGCTCAAAACCCTGTTTCGCCGCTGGCAACAAGGCATGCACAATCAGGCCTGGAACGCGCTGTTCTGGTGTAACCACGACCAGCCACGCATCGTGTCGCGTTTTGGCGATGAAGGTAAATACCGCGTTCCGGCCGCAAAAATGCTGGCGATGGTGCTGCACGGTATGCAGGGCACGCCCTACATCTACCAGGGTGAAGAGATCGGCATGACCAATCCGCACTTCCGCCAGATTACCGATTACCGCGATGTGGAAAGCCATAACATGTTTGCCGCCCTGAACGGCCAGGGGCGCGATGCGCAAGAGCTGCTGGCGATCCTCGCCAGTAAATCGCGCGATAACAGCCGCACGCCGATGCAGTGGGATGCCAGCAAACACGCGGGCTTCACCGCGGGTGAACCGTGGATCAATCTGTGCGACAACGCAGCGGATATCAACGTGGCGGCAGCGCTGCGCGATACCGACTCGGTGTTCTATACCTATCAGAAGCTGATCGCATTGCGTAAAGCAGAGCCGGTTATCACCTGGGGCGACTATCAGGATCTGCTACCGGACAGCCCGCATCTGTGGTGCTATCAACGTGAATGGCAAGGACAGCGGTTGCTGGTCATTGCTAATCTGAGCGATACCTTCCAGAGCTGGCAGCCGACCCAGACCGACGGCAACTGGCAGGTGCTGATGCACAACTATGCCGAGGTCGCCAGCCAACCCGCAGACATGACGCTGCGTCCTTTTGAAGCCGTCTGGTGGTTGCAAAAATAGCTTGCAATTATGTTCAGGCCCGGTACGCATAACGCTGCCGGGCTTTGATGCCTACGCTCAGCTTACTTTTCTGTTTTTGTTGAATAATTAATCAGAATTTTCTGCCCACAATTTACAATCGGCTGTAGTGCCCGTCATCTGTACGCTCCGATTTTTACTTTGCGCTACATCAAATAAATCGTAAACATCCTTGATGCAAATCACTACATATAGAACTTAAAATGCACGCCGACCCAATATGTTGTATTAATCGACTACAATTGCTACAACTACAGTGCACCGCTTCACGGTGGAATTGTGGATAAAGTGGGTCAGGATTGCGGGAAGTCATTGGCAATAGAGATGAATAAAGCCCTGATGGCCTCCCCAACCTCTGTGGATAACCTGTTCTTATAAATATGGAGTGATCATGACACCGCATGTGATGAAACGAGATGGCTGTAAAGTGCCGTTTAAATCAGAGCGCATCAAAGAAGCCATTCTGCGTGCAGCTAAAGCAGCGGGAGTCGATGACGCAGATTACTGTGCCACCGTCGCAGAAGTCGTTAGTAGCCAGATGAATGAGCGCAGCAAGGTCGATATCAACGAGATCCAGACAGCGGTAGAAAACCAGTTAATGTCTGGCCCGTACAAACAACTCGCCCGTGCGTACATCGAATATCGCCACGACCGTGATATCCAGCGTGAAAAACGTGGCCGTCTGAACCAGGAAATTCGTGGTCTGGTTGAGCAAACCAACTCTGCTCTGCTGAATGAAAATGCCAACAAAGACAGCAAAGTGATCCCAACCCAGCGCGACCTGCTGGCCGGTATCGTTGCCAAACACTATGCGCGTCAGCACCTACTGCCGCGTGATGTCGTCCAGGCGCACGAGCGTGGTGATATTCACTATCACGATCTCGACTACTCTCCGTTCTTCCCAATGTTTAACTGCATGCTGATCGACCTGAAAGGCATGCTGACGCAGGGCTTTAAGATGGGTAACGCGGAAATTGAACCGCCAAAATCCATCTCTACCGCGACCGCCGTCACCGCGCAAATTATCGCGCAGGTCGCCAGCCATATTTATGGCGGCACCACCATTAACCGTATTGATGAAGTTCTCGCGCCGTTCGTTACCGAGAGCTTTAATAAACATCGTAAAACCGCTGAAGAATGGCAGATCCCGGACGCCGACGGTTATGCCCATTCCCGTACCGAGAAAGAGTGCTACGACGCATTCCAGTCTCTCGAGTATGAAGTGAACACCCTGCATACCGCCAACGGTCAGACGCCGTTCGTGACCTTTGGTTTTGGCCTGGGAACCAGTTGGGAATCGCGTTTGATCCAGCAGTCCATTCTGCGTAACCGTATTGCCGGCTTGGGTAAAAATCGTAAAACCGCAGTGTTCCCGAAACTGGTGTTCGCGATTCGTGACGGTCTGAACCACAAGTTTGGCGATCCGAACTACGACATCAAGCAGCTGGCACTGGAGTGCGCAAGCAAGCGTATGTATCCGGACATCCTGAACTACGATCAGGTGGTCAAAGTGACCGGCTCGTTCAAAACGCCAATGGGCTGTCGCAGCTTCCTCGGCGTGTGGGAAAACGAGAACGGCGAACAGATTCACGACGGACGTAACAACCTCGGCGTTATCAGCCTCAACCTGCCGCGTATCGCGCTGGAAGCGCATGGCGATGAAGCCACCTTCTGGAAACTGCTTGACGATCGTCTGGTGCTGGCGCGTAAAGCGCTGATGACCCGCATTGCGCGCCTGGAAGGCGTGAAGGCCCGCGTGGCGCCAATTCTGTATATGGAAGGGGCCTGCGGCGTGCGTCTGAAAGCGGACGATGACGTGTCAGAAATCTTTAAAAATGGTCGTGCATCCATCTCTCTGGGCTACATCGGTATTCACGAAACCATCAATGCGCTGTTTGGCGACAAGCATGTGTATGACAGCGAGCAGCTGCGCGCCAAAGGTATCGCCATTGTGGAACGCCTGCGCCAAGCGGTCGATCAGTGGAAAGACGAAACTGGCTACGGCTTTAGCCTGTACAGCACGCCAAGTGAAAACCTGTGCGACCGTTTCTGCCGTCTGGATACCGCCGAATTTGGCGTGGTCCCGGGCGTGACCGACAAAGGCTACTACACCAACAGCTTCCACCTCGACGTGGAGAAGAAGGTTAACCCGTACGACAAGATCGATTTCGAAGCGCCGTACCCGCCGCTGGCAAGCGGGGGCTTCATTTGCTACGGCGAATACCCGAATATTCAGCACAACCTGAAAGCGCTGGAAGACGTCTGGGATTACAGCTATCAGCACGTGCCCTATTACGGGACCAACACGCCAATCGATGAATGCTACGAGTGCGGCTTTACCGGTGAATTTGAGTGCACCAGCAAAGGCTTTACCTGCCCGAAATGTGGTAACCACGACGCCGCGCGCGTATCGGTCACCCGCCGCGTCTGCGGTTACTTAGGCAGCCCGGACGCACGTCCGTTTAACGCCGGTAAGCAGGAAGAAGTGAAGCGCCGCGTTAAGCATTTAGGGAACGGGCAGATCGGTTAATTTAGACGATTTTATTGCCCGGCGATGCGACGCTTTTCGGGCCATTATTTCCGCAACGCAATTCACGTCATAGCAAGGCAGCAAATGAGTAAGTCCCGGGGAGCTTACATAAGTAAGTGACTCGGGCGCACGAACGCAGCTATGGCGCGAATTGATAAACGGATGAGAAGCGAAAATGAATTACCATCAGTATTACCCTGTCGACATCGTTAACGGTCCCGGCACTCGCTGTACCCTGTTTGTTTCAGGATGCGTGCATGAATGCCCCGGTTGCTATAACAAAAGCACCTGGCGGCTCAATTCCGGCCAGCAGTTTAGCAAAGAGATGGAAGACAAGATCATTGCCGATCTGAACGACACGCGTATTCACCGTCAGGGGATCTCGCTCTCCGGCGGCGATCCGCTGCATCCGCAGAACGTGCCGGATATTCTGCAACTGGTGCAGCGCATTCGCGCTGAGTGTCCGGGAAAAGACATCTGGGTGTGGACCGGCTACAAGCTCGATGAACTCGATGCCGCGCAAATGCAGGTTGTCAATCTCATCAACGTGCTGGTCGATGGCAAATACGTGCAGGATCTCAAAGACCCGGCGCTAATCTGGCGCGGCAGCAGCAACCAGGTTGTACATCATTTGCGATAATTTCCAGCAGTAGAGGTTCTGTTTTCCGCCCCTCAAAAACGGCTCACACACTCCATTGCAACCGTTTTGAACTCGCTGAAATTCCGGCATGCGCAGAGCCGCGTCATCGCGCGCTCGCGCAGGAAGGTGACGAAAATATCGTAGATCGCCATCGCTTCTTCGTATTCGCTTTTGCTGATGGCGAGCAGGAAGATCACATGCGCCGTTTCATCCCCCCAGGCGATACCCCGCGGGGCGAGGATGGTGTAGACCACCGTTTTCTTTGCCAGCAGACCGAGGGCGTGCGGCAGGGCAATGCTGTCACCCAGCATGGTGCTGACGATGGCCTCACGTTCAACCACCGAATCAAGAAACTCCGCATCGACAAAGCCTTCATCCTGCAACTGGCGACATAAAACGTTGAACAACGTTTGTTGATCCATTGGCTCGTCGATCACACGAAAATGGGCGGCATCGAAGAATTTGTTCAACATCCACGGACGGGTTCTGTCGACCAGCACCAGTTTGCCAATTTGCTCCAGTTGATAATCGGTAGGGAACGGTGCAATCATCACCACAGGCTTATCTTTTTCACCAATCCGCGCGGTAGAGATTACGAAATCTTCGCTGATGCTTTCCCGCTGTTCGTAGTCGCGTAGCGTCACGGTATCGACGATTTCTATCTGCGGATACTTACGCGCCAGCACCGCCTCAATCATCCGCACCATCGCATTTCCAGCATCGCATACCAGCAGAACTTTCGGCTGCCTCTGGTAACCGATGTTGTAACTACGCTCCAGCCCGACGCCAATATGCAGCACAAGGAAGCCAATCTCATTTTCACTGATGGTGTACGGCGTATATTTTCCCCATCCCGAGACGGCGGCCAGCGTCATGTCCCACGCCATCGGGTAGTGCTGTTTAATATTTTCCAGTAGCGGATTGGGGATCATTATCTGGTAACGTACCCGGGTGATCATCGTCTTAATATGCGTCAGCAGGTCAGCATGTAACTGTTTGTCATTCAACAGGTTGTAGTTGTACTGGCTGTTGATAAACCGCAGGATGTAATTGACCAGCGCTTCGTCATCATCCGCATTGATGGCGCTGGGGGCGATCTCTTGTACCTGGCGGGCGGCGATATGCACCTGCAGCCAGTTCTCTTCGGAAACGGTAAGCGGTTTATCCGCCAGTCGGTGCAATACCGCTGCGATTTCCCGCGTGGCCAGGCACACCGATTGCTCGGCTTCTTCTGCGGCAAACTCCGGGAGAGGATACCCTTCGCTAATCCGCCGTACCGCCACCGCGCAGTACAACCGCAAAAACAGCTCACCCTCATCGGTCAGGCGAATGTGAAAACGGGCAAAAATATCCTGCAAAACAGGTTGCAGCTGTTCAGGGATCCCGGCATTTAGTGCCTCTTGCGTCACTAGCGGGTGCTGTGGATCCTGCTGCGCCAGCGTCCATAGCAGATCGGTCAAACAGGCGCGGATCGCCATCTCGCTGCCAAACAGTTTCATACCGTGACGGGGGCGCGTTTCCAGCGTCAGATGATAACGTTGCAGATGCTCGCGCACCTCAGCCATATCGTTTTGCAGCGTCGCGCGGCTGATAAACCATTCATCAGCCAAATCCTCTAGCTTCAGCGAAAAGGCCGACGTCAGAAAACGAACCACCAGCCAGTGCACCCGCTCCTGGCTGGTGCGAGGGATGCGCAGCAACGCGTCTGGCCGCTGCGTTTGCAGGGCATGATAACGTGCCGGGTCGTCAATTTTGAGTTGATAACCGTTACCCCGGCTGAGGACAAACTGCGCGCCGTACTGGGTGAGCAGCGCGTTTAGCGCAGTGATATCCGCCCGTACGGTGCGTGTGGAAACCGACAACCGCTGCGCCAGCTCGTCCTGTGGAAGCGCTTCGTTTTGCAGCATGCCAAACAGCTGCGCTAAACGTTGGTTGGGGAATCGCACGTCAGTTTCCTCATCAGTCAGTTAGCCTACGCAGGCCCGGGTCATCGCCATCAGCTGGCGCACGTCGTCCGGTCGGGTGTTACCACTCACCTTATCAATAATCGAACTATAGATGTGAGGAATGATTTTGCTCACTCCGGCATCCAGGGCGATCTGCAAAATTTCAGTGAAATTATCCAGATCGATACCGCCGGTGGGCTCCAGCCAGAAGTCATGACGGGCGCAGGCCTGGGCGACTGCAATGTACTCCTCACGGCACTTCAGGCCACCCATTGGGAAGTATTTAATCGAGCTCCCCCCCATGTCTTTGAGCAACGCAATCGCGGTTTCTACCGGCACAATGCCGTCTGGCGTCTGGCTGCTCAGCGGACCGGTGGAGATTTTCACCCTGCCCGGAGTGCCAGTTGGCGAGACCAGACCGTTGACCACCGTCTCCTGCTGACCCAGCAGCGCGCGGCTGGTCGCCACGCCGGTAAAGACCTGATTAACATGCTGTGGCTGCACCTGACGGGAAATTTCACTGACCATCGCCGACTGGTTTGGATCGCCCGCCCCCAGCCCCACGGAGAGGGCATTGTCGATAAGCGCTGCGTATTCACGCATATCCGCAACCGCGCTTGCGACATCCGGGTAATTTTTTGACAACACACCGACCAGCACGTGTCCTTCCGCCGCCGCGTAAATATCCCGGGCATTTTCTTTGGAGCCCGCCAGCACGTTCAGGCAGACGCGGTCGCGATAAAAGTTAGGGGTCAGTTTCATGCTTTTTTCTCCTGCGAAATCACTTCACCAATTCGACGGGCCACAATCTCCAGTTGCGCGCGATCCACGCTGCGCACATCGGCTTCGATAATGCCTTCGTTAGCTTTGTAACCACGGAAGTAAATCGCGTACTCTCCCTGCTTGAGCGCGTCGACCAGTTCACCTGTGGCGATGCCGGTTACCGCTTCGTCAAACTTAATTTCGGTGCGCGCGATGTCGCGCCCTGCGCTGTCCCACACCACGCGGGCACTTACGCCGTGAAGCTGGTTTAACGCATTAATGAACGGCGTCATTTTCTCGACCATCTCCGCGCCGCTCTCTTTCTGCGCGTTCAGATACAGTTCGATGGCGCAGGTCAGGCCAAGAATCCCCTCTTTGCCCACCTTCATCGCCCGACCAATCCCCGCGGTCTGGCGCTTCACCCACTCAACGTATTGGGTTTTGCCAATCACCAGGCCGCTGGTTGGCCCTTCAATCGCCTTCGCACCGCTATAAATCACCAGATCCGCACCAACCCGGTAGTAGCACTGCAAATCCTCTTCCGCCGCCGCATCCACGATTAGCGGCAGATTATGCGTACGCGCCACCACCGCAGCCTGTTCCACGCTGAGCATACTTTTCTGGACGCAGTGGTGAGATTTGATATACAGAATGGCCGCCGTGCGTGGCGTAATGGCCGCCGCCAGCTGAGTGGCGGAACATTCGTTGGCATAACCCGCTTCCACGAGCTTGCCGCCGCCGAGCGCCACCATGGTGCCAACCGGAGCGCCAAAGTTGACGTTGTGGCCTCTGGGCAGCACGATTTCGTTGTTCTCGATCGGTGCGACGTGCAGGTTCTCCAGCAGCCAGTCGCTGTCCTTAACCAGCACTCCAGCCACTGACAGGGCGATTCCGGCCGAAGCGCAGGAGACGACGGTTGCCCCTTCCACCTCCAGCAATTTCGCAATGTAGTCACCGGTCTTATTGACCAGGTCTTTCATCTCAAAATATTGATTCATCCCCGCCATTGCGGCCTCAACCACTTCTGGTCGTGGCGTAGAAACGCCGAGCGCCGTCATGCGGCCTGAGGTGTTAATCACCTGTTTTAAATTGTATTTCTCAAAAATCGAAGGCATGTTCCGCGCTCCCTTGTTCGGTCATATAGCCCTTGCCCGCACGTATTGCGGCAAGCGGCACCAGCAGTTGTTCAGCCTGCAGGCTGTCGTTTTCTGCATCTACCAGCACGGTTGGCTGGCGCTTAAGCGTAAAGAGGGTTAAATCGGCATCCAGACCAACCTGCAGTCGCCCTTTCTGTTTCAGGCGCAGACCATCGGCGGCATTGGCAGTAACGCACTCAATGACCTGCGGTAGCGACATCCCAATGGCGAGAAATTTCGACATCACATTCGCCAGGGAATACACCGGGCCGCTGATACGGTTGCGACAATAAATATCAGAGCTGATGGTGTGCGGCAAAATGCCCAGACCGATAGCGCGTTTTGCCACCGCAAAGCTCAGGCTGGCGGTGCCATGCCCAACGTCCAGACGCACACCGCGTGAAATCGCCCGCGTCACTGACGCTCGCAGCTCGCCTTGCGGCGTCAGAATACGATTCGGCTTACCGTTGTAGCAGTGGGTAATGATGTCGCCCGCGGTCAGGCGTTCGGCGATCTCATCCAGATCCGGCGGATTGTTGCCGATGTGCACCATCAGCGGCAGGTCACCGTTCTGCGCTTGCATCGCTTTGGCGCGCTCCAGCGGCGTAATGCCGTTTTCACCGACCACGCTGCTGCTCATGCGCGCCTTCAGGCCGACGATAAAATCAGGATGGCGCTTCACCGCCTGTCGCACCGCATCGGCGTCAATGTTGGCCATATTAGCCAGCTCGTTCTGGGCGATAAGCCCAACGCGGGAAATATTCAGCAGCGCATACACTTCGGTGGTCGCTTCCCGGGTCAGGGTATAAAAATCATCGATATCATCCGCCCCGGTACTACCCGCATCCACCACCGTGGTAACGCCGGTAGCTATACCGACGCTGTCCGGCTGGTCGTGATAAATCGGGGATTTCGGGTAGCAGTGAACGTGGGAATCAATCCAACCTGCGCTGACGTAGTACTCGCCGCCAAGTTCGATGGTTTTCAGCGCCGGGCCATCTACGTCGCCCAACGCCGCAATTTTGCCGTCTTTGAGCGCAATATCGCTCACCGTATCGTCAACGAGGCGCGCACGGCGCAGGAGTAAATCAAACATCGCTCTCTCCTTTGCCGGATGGCGGCGCAACCGCCTCATCCGGCCTACAAATCAACAGTTAGCTAATGGCAATCGGGAAGATGGACCCGAGGATCATCGCCCCAAGGATCGCCCCGCCGGTGATCGGTTTCTGCCACAGGTAAAACAGCAGCGCGCCCGCCAGTGAACCGATGCCGATAGGGATAGACGCCGTCATCGCGCTGAGGATAATCAATGGCCCGAGGAAGCGGCCGGAGGCGTTACCGGCCCCCATCATGACATCCGCACCGTAGGTCGAGTCGCTCTGATTGATGGTGAACTTACGCGCCAGAATAATGATGTAGCCAATCGCCAGACCAATCACCAGACCGGTGACCAGCGACGCTGCGAAGTTGGCAACCGGGAAGATAATACCTGCGCCCAACAGCAGCGCCGGAACACCTAACCCGACCCCGGTCTGAATCGCCCCGCCAATATCCAGAATCCCCACCAGCGAACCTTCAATGATGCGGGCAAACAGGAAGCTTGCACCAAACGCCGCCACCGCCCCGTAGGAGCCGGTGTCCATTCCCGCCTTCAGCATCGCCACAAAAGCGACTTCGTTAAATGCGCCAATACCGTACAGGTAGTACATGTGCGTTCCGGCAAATACGCCAGAGGAGAGCAGGCCAACGAAGATCGGGAACGACCAGTCAGCGAACCAAAAACCTTTATTCTGTTCCATGATGGCCTCCGTTATTTGCCGCTGAGCGAGTTGTGGATCAGTTCGAGCCAGTTAGGCACGGTCAGATGGAAGGATTCGATCATCTTCATGTCGAAGCCGCGGAAGAAGCCGCTCAGGACAAACAGCGCGACGATAGCCACCATCATCACTTTAGTGACGTGGTTCCAGCCGCTCTCTTCCACGCCTTTACCGATCAGAATGCCAAGGACCAGACCCGGAACGGCGTTGCCCATAATCAACTGCGCCGCGCCGCCAAAGACGGTGGCCCAGAAGCCTGATTTTTTACCGGCATCGATCGCCGCCAGCCAGAAGATCACTGGCATCACGGTGTTAACCAGCAGGTTAGCCGCAGGCACCAGCACCTTGACGGCAGTCACCTGCAACGCTTCCGGTACGGATGACGCCGTGAGGTTCAGGAAGGTCACGACGATCATCCCGATAACGCCGCAGGCAATCGCAATGCGCTTGGGATCGTGCAGCGTTTCACCGACGTTGCGGTTTTTAACCATCAGCGCAGCAGCGCCCCAGTTGGGGATGATGCGATGGTCGACGTCCTGAGTGAACGCCCCCGCCGCAACGGAGGAAGCCCAGGCGTTAAAGAAGAAGCCCAGGCCGAACGAGAAGTGAGAAGCCGGATCCCCTTCGCAGGAATTCAGTTCTCCCAGAGTACGAAACGCGCCCATCCCTTGAGTGGTAGGCGCATGAAACATGCGTGCAGCCCCAGCGCCGACACCGACGCCAACCAGGCCGCCGATGATGAGCGATTTTATTAATATTATCAGGAACATAATTATGCCTTTTAATAAAGAATCAGCGTTGCGTAACGAAATCCACCTTGTCGAGATTGATGGCAGTCACGTTGACGGTCACGTCCAGCTCCACGCTGAAGGTGCGTCTTTCCCGGCGCAAAAAGAGGAATAAAAATGCCTCTTTGCGCACCGATTCACGCGCTTGAACAACCTGCACATCCTGTGGCTCAATACGCAGTAAGATATGCGGCGACGCTTTCATCACCGCAGCCTGAACGTGGTTCAGGGCATCGGCAAAGGCGCGCGCTTTGGCCTCGCCCTTGCCAGTGACTCTCACCGTGGTGGTGAATTGTTCTTTCATGCTTAAGCGCCGTGTTTCTTTTGCCACGCCTGTACCAGGCGCTCACCGAGTTCTTCTTTGTCCATAAAACCGAACCCCAGCACGTTGCAACCTTCGTTGATGGCAGTGACCCCTTCATCAACCGAGCGCATGCCGTATTTCGCCTTGTAGCCGTATTTGGTCTGCGCGGTAATCGCACCCGCGCCGCCACTGCCGCAAAACGAGATACCAAAGGTGGCGTTTTCCGCTTTCATCACGTCACCCAGCTTCATATCTGCCGCAACGCCCGGCACCACAACCGCACGGCCGCCCGCTTTCTCAACGCCTGCCGCCACTTTCTGGCCTTTACCCAGACGATCGCCAATCACTACGGTAATCTGTTCCATCTTTTGCTCCTTAAAGGTTGTCTTTCGCGACTTCGAAGTGCACCGACAGCAGCCAGGCCTCTTCCTCAGGAAGATTGCCAAACTCAGCGACCACGTCACGGGCAAGCGCCATTGATTCGGCAGAAATTTCATCAAACAAGCTGGCATCGACTTCTGGTAAGGGTTCACCCGTTACCGAGCGGTGCGCCATGGCGCGAACATGCGACGTCAGCATCTGTTCCTGTACAGCGTTGGGAATAATGTGGCGTTCACGCAGCAAGGCATACACCTGCGCCAGCATGCGGTCGGCCAGTTCCACCGATTCCCCCATGTCATTCATTACAGCTCCGTTATTCACTCGTCTTACCCCACTAGTGGCTCTGAGGGTAACTTAGCGGTGGGGGTTAAAAGTTTGTAGCGAGTTGTTTTCCACTTCGAAGTGGAAAGGGGCGCAGCGATAGTGATCTGTGCCGCAAAAAGGGCCGGGACCACGATTAATCACTGGAAGAATGTGATTGAGATCGCAAGAGTGAGCAGCAAAATGGAAGGAAATGCGAACAATGAATGGACGATAAAAATGAAAAAATGTGATGGGGATAGCGTTTACTTATGGGATGCAGGGGCGCAGCGTCTTATCCGGCCTACGGTTATGCAGGCCGGATAGAGTAGATTAGCGGAACTTCTTGTGGTTTTCGTTGCGCGTTTTTTTCAGGTCTTCCGCAACGGCTTTCGCCTCTTTGACTTTACCTTCGTTCGCCAGTTTAAGCGCGCCGTCAATCTGACCGATCAGCGTGTCAAAGCCGTGGCGGAAATCTTTCATCTCCGCACTGTCCGGGGATTTGCTCTCCAGCTTCGGCGGCGTTCCCTTTTGAGCATCCAGCGCGGCTGCACGCATTTTGGTCAACGCGTCTTTCAGTTCAGTCGCATTGTCCGTTTTTTCGACGACCTTCAGGTTGTCGTTGAGGATCCCCATGTCATCTTCGAGATCGGCTGCAAACGCAGAAGAACCAAGAACCAGCGTTGAAGCCGCGACGATCGCTAACAGGTGTTTACGCATTGCTCACTTCCTTTTTTATTATTAAAAAATTAACGCCTTAACGAGTATCATTGCCCGGCGATTTTCATCTCCGGTAACAATACCGAACCACACTGAATATTACTGCGCGTTTCAATATCGTTGCCTACGGTCACAATATTGCGCCACATCTCTTTTAAGTTCCCGGCGATGGTAATTTCACTCACCGGATACTGAATTTCGCCGTTTTCGACCCAAAAACCCGCCGCGCCGCGAGAGTAATCGCCGGTAATGCCGCTAACGCCCTGCCCCATCAGCTCGGTAACCACAAGACCTGTGCCCATCTCTTTGAGCAACTGCTCGAAGCTTAGACCCTGTCCTGGAATTCGCCAGTTGTGGATCCCACCCGCATGACCGGTGCTCTTCAGTCCCAGCTTACGTGCGGAATAGTTGGTCAGCAGCCATTGGGTCAGCACACCGTCTTTAACAATGTCACGGCGTTCGGTCCGTACGCCTTCGCTGTCGAACGGCGACGATGCCAGCCCTTTCAGCAGGTGCGGATGTTCTTCAATAGTCAGCCATTCCGGCAGAATTTGTTTGCCCAGCGAGTCGAGCAGGAAGGTGGATTTACGGTACACAGAACCACCGGCAATAGCGCCGACCAGATGTCCGAACAGCCCAGTCGCCACTTCGTTGGCAAAAATCACCGGCGCTTTCATGGTGGAAAGTTTACGCGGAGAGAGGCGAGATAAGGTGCGGCGAGCACAGTCTGCCCCCACCCATTCCGGCGTTTGCAGATCGCCCATCGCCCGGCCAATGGTGTAGGCGTAATCACGCTCCATATCGCCATTTTCTTCCGCGATGACACAGCTGGAAAGAGAATGACGCGTAGAGCAGTAGCCCTGCAGCATCCCGTGACTGTTACCAAACACTTTGATGCCGTAGTGGCTGTTAAAACTGCCGCCTTCGGTATTGGTGATACGCTTATCGGCCTGCAGCGCCGCCTGTTCCGCGCGGGCTGCCAGTTCGATAGCTTCGTCAGGGGAAACTTCCGCCGGGTGGAACAGATCCAAATCGGGCGCATCAAAGGCCAGCAGTTCTTTATCTGCCACGCCCGCGCACGGGTCCGGTGAGGTGTAACGTGCAATATCCAGCGCGGCCTGCACGGTACGTGCAATCGCCTGCGGGCTTAAATCGGTGGACGATGCGCTGCCCTTACGGTTTTGGTGATAAACCGTAATCCCCAGCGCGCCATCGCTATTGAATTCTACGTTCTCCACTTCACCATAACGGGTGCTGACGCTAATACCCGTGGTCTTGCTCACAGCGACTTCCGCGCCATCCGACTTACCTGACGCTAATTCCAGTGCCGTCGAGACCGCTTCTTCCAGAATCTTACGCTGCGCTTCAACTTGTGAGATTACTTTCATCGCAAATGCCATAATGTAGAGAGAGTTTCTCTGAAGTCTAACAGAGAACCGTTTTTCAGTGCGCATCTTAACTGGTAACATTAGCCTCTTTTTTTAAGGAGCCTGACATGACTAAGCAGCCCGAAGACTGGCTCGACGACGTTCCCGGTGATGACATCGAAGACGAAGACGATGAAATTATCTGGGTTAGTAAAAGTGAAATAAAACGTGACGCCGAGGAGTTAAAACACCTGGGTGTGGAACTGGTGAAACTGGGGAAAAACGCGCTGGATAAAATCCCGCTCGACGCGGATTTACGTGCCGCGATTGAGTTGGCCCAGCGTATTAAGATGGAAGGTCGCCGCCGCCAGCTGCAGCTGATTGGCAAAATGTTGCGCCAGCGCGATGTTGATCCTATCCGTCAGGCGCTGGACAAGCTGAAAAACCGTCACAACCAACAGGTTGTACTGTTTCACAAGCTTGAGCAACTGCGCGATCGCCTGATCGCCGAAGGTGATGATGCGGTAGCGGAAGTGCTGAACCTGTGGCCAAACGCCGATCGCCAGCAGCTTCGTTCTCTGGTTCGCAATGCGAAGAAAGAGCAAGAAGGCAACAAGCCGCCGAAATCAGCACGTCAGATTTTCCAGTATCTGCGTGAACTGGCGGAAAACGAAATCTAATCTCTTCGTCTGCAGAAAGTGCCGGATGATGTAAATACTTCATCCGGCCTGGATTCTGTGCTCTTACTGCTGGGGCTGCATTTCGCCCATAGCGTTCTCTGACTGGCTCTCTTCATGCAGATACTGCTTATCTAAAATCTTCACGAACGGTGTATAAATCGCGGTGGCGATAACCAGATTCACGGCCTGTAAAACAATGCCTGAAATCCCGGTGGTGAGGAAACCAGAAATAAAGATCGGCGTTGTCCAGGGAATGGAGATACCAGAGGTGGGGGGAACCCAGCCGAATGCGATAACCACATAAGTAACCGTACACAGCACCATTGGGGTAATGATAAACGGGATAAGCATCAGCGGATTAAGCACGATTGGCAAACCAAAAATAACCGGCTCATTAATGTTAAAAATTGCCGCCGGTGCCGCCAGCCGTGAGAGCTGCTTTAATCGCGTACTTTTGGCAACCATAAAGATGCTAATCAACAGCGCTCCGGTAAAGCCCGTACCGCCGGCAATCAAATAGACATCCCTGAACTGCTGAGTAATGATGTTGGTCGCTACCAGCCCGGCCTGAGTTTGCGCCAGGTTCTGCGCACTGAGCGTTTGCCAGATAGGCCCCATTACGGATGTCATGATAGAGTCGCCATGGATCCCAAAGAACCAGAAGAAACTGATCATCATCTCAGCAATCAGTTGCGATAAGAGGGAATTCCCCAGATACAGCAACGGCTGTTGCAGCATGACGCTGATAAATTTCCCCGGCGTACCAAAAGGCGTGTTCTCAAACAGCACCTTGATGATAATCCAGAACAGTAGCACTAAGAAGATAGGTACCAGCGATTTAAACGACCTGGCAATCTCTGGCGGGACACTCGCAGGCATCTTGATGGTAAAAGCCCTGTTTTCCAGAAACTGAACCACCTTGATGGTGACCACAGTGACGATAATCCCTAAGAACATCGATTCAGAGCTAAAGTCGATCAGCGCGTAAGCATCGACGACGATTTCTCCCGATCCTGTCGTAATATGACCAGGCGACATTAAGAAGAAGATCGCCACCGGTAAAATAGCGGAACTTTGGCTGAGATTAAGCTTTTCAACTAACTCCTTTGAGAAGGTGATAATCACCAGCAGCGTCATTAATCCGTAGCTGGCGTTAATCCCGTAATTGAGCTTATCCAGCACGCCTTCCCCTAACAGCGAACTCATAAACTCGTGATAGCCGTTAACAGGAAAGTTGGTTAACAATACGAAAAATGAACCGACAATCAAAAAGGGAATCAGGGCAATAAACGCATTTTTTAGTGCGGTCAGGTAGATGTTTGACGAGATTTTCTCGGCCAGTGGCAACATCTTTTGTTCGAGTAGAGAGGTTATGCTCATGCCCGCTTACCCTATAAGGTTTTTTGTCACGTAATAATTAACCTGCGGGAACTGCTTGATATAGATGGCAGGAACCTGAGTGTGGTGCGCATCGCCGTTAACAATCTCCTGATAAATATCCTTTTTCGTATCGTGGTTGATGATGACAATCACTTTTCCAGCCTTGATGATTTTATTCAGCCCGACGGTAATACCTTCGGTGAGGGTGACATCTCCGGAGAAGTATTTATGGCTGGCGACGTTAATTGTTACGTCATCCAGTTGAGTTTGTAGATAATCCTCATCAAACGGCACGCCCGGCTCGTTTAAGCCGATATGCCCGTTCATTCCCACGCCCAGAATTACATAGTCAAACTCTTCACCGTTGAGCGCGGTTTGGTAATGGGCAATATTTTGTGCCGTAGAGGCAAACGGATTGAAATGGACTAACCGCACCGGATAGGCACATTTGTGCACAAAGTCCTGATTAATCATGTTCAGACAACTGCCATCTGATTCGCTGGGCACGTTGACCCACTCATCCAGCGCAAAGAAGGTAAGGCGTTCGGCAAACGGTGTCGCTGCCAGTGCTTCGTAAATCCAGTGAGGCGTGCTACCGGAGGGGATCAGCACGCGAGAATGTGGTTTGAGCGTGGATAGCTCACTAACGACCTGTTCAGCCAGCGCGGCATTGGTATCAAACGTTGTACATTTCATCCGTTTCTTCTCGCTATTAAAGTGATTCAATCTTTTTGGCGAATAAAGGAAGATACTTTTTATTGGCCAGCAGCATCTCTTTGACTAACGCCACGCCCGAAGTGTCGCTTGAGCATAATGGGTTGAAAATAAAGCCAGAAATAAGCGCTTGATAATCGCCGGTGGCGGCGGCTTTGACGATCAGCGCTTCATAGTCTTTCATCATGGAAACAATCCCTTTCGCAGGAGATGGGATCTCACCAGTACAAATTGGAATCGGACCATTACGGGTAATCACACAGTTCACTTCAACTACCGCCTCTTCCGGTAAATTAGTGATAGCACCGCCGTTACGAACGTTGACGGTTTGAATGCTCTTATCGTCGCGGTAAATAGCGCGAATAACGTTCAGCGCGGCGGTGGAATAAAGCGCACCGCCACGGGCTTCCAGCTCTTTAGGCTTATCCTGAAGCGTAACGTCGCTGTATTTTTTAAACAGTTCGGCTTCGATATTTTTGACGATCTCACCCCGTGATTGCTCGGCTGCTTCCTGCTCGGCCAGCATTTCAGTCGTCTTGAGGTAGTATTTTAAATAGGAAGAGGGGATCAGATTGGTGGCGGCCAGCAGCTCTTTATGAAACTGCTCATTGCTGATGTTTTTAAAGCTCAGTGCATCGACGTCGGCGGCGTTGATTATCTCGATGGTTTCGCGGGTACGGTCGACGCCGTTATGCAAAATTTTGGTAATAAAGTTCATATGGTTGGAGCCTTTGAACTCGACGTATAAATCCTCTACGTTAGCATTCAGCAGCCCGGCCACCTGATGGGTCATATTGACAGGACCATTGCACAGGCCGATGACCCGATTGTTGTGGCTGTATTTGAGTACCGCTTCTGTCACCATGGAAGCTGGATTGGTGAAGTTAATCAGCCAGGCGTTTGGACAAATCGCCTTCATTTCATTCGCTATTTCAATGATGACCGGAATGGTGCGCAGAGCTTTGAACATCCCGCCCGCGCCGTTGGTTTCCTGGCCAATAAAACCGTATGACTTCGGCAGTTTTTCATCAACGATTCGGGCATCAATACCACCGACGCGCAGTTGAGTCACCACGAAGTCGGCACCTAGCAGCGCTGTTTTGCGGTCAAAAGTTTGGATGACATCAATTGGTAAATTTGCTTTGGCAAGCATTCTTTTGGTGAGATCGAAAATGATGTTCATTTTCTCTTTACCCATTTCAACGTCGATAAAAGCGATGTGAGAGATGGGAAGCTGGTGGTAGTTTTTAATTACACCTTCAATCAGTTCTGGCGTATAGCTGCTACCCGCACCAATCACCACGAGTTTTAGTTTTTTCATTAGTCTTCTACTTTTGAATTAAATTTCAACGACACTTTTCTGACATTGGATAAATGGAAAAGCATAATATCTACGATGGCTATCTGGATCGGATAGCTTATATTTTCGAAAGCAGTATCTTTAATAATGGCGTTTTTGTAGATCAAGACCGCATCGGCCTTAAGCGCCAGCGTAGAGTTTTCCCGGCTGGTAATCGCGGCCACCTTGATGCCGTTTTTTCTGGCATTAAAAATTATCTCTTCCAGCATTTCTGACTCACCGCTGTTGGAAACAATCAGCATACAATCGTTAGCGGTCAGAAAGCGGCTGCGGACATTACAGTTGGTGTAGTCTGTTTCATTGAGGATATTAAAGCCCAGCACCATCAGATTATAGCTAACATAGTTCGCCACGCTATCTGATGTACCGTATCCCCAGGTGATAATCGTATTGCAGTCGGACAAAAAATCACAAAAGACTTTGACTTTATTCTCAGACACTCTGGCTAAAGCATCCTGCATTTCTTGTATATATTCGCTAACAAACGCGTTATGGTGCTGCGAGTTTTGCGATCTGGAGAATACGTCCCGAATGTTGACCTTAAACTCCTGGAAATTATTAAAGCCTAATTTCTTTACCAGCTTAGAAATAGATGGCGCGGTAGTATAAACGCGATCTGCCAGTTCATGAATTTTCATTTTATAAACATCAGCAGGGTTCTCCTGACAGAATTTATAAACTCGCAGTTCATTATTGGTTAAATTTTTTCGCATGGAGCGCACCTTTTATTATGTGGCACTTACGCCACATTGGCTCTCGAGGGGATATTAGCAAGGGAAAAGCGGAAATAGATTTTATGATTTAGAAATTAATTTCTGCGATCTGAGTTATAAATTTCCATATGGAGGCTTCCCATTCCGTTGAGAAGTATGGCGTAACCAGAAGGCCGGATGGCAACGGAGATCGTGCTCCTGAGAAAGTGCCGGATAACGGTGTAAACACCTTATCCGGCCCACAACGGATCGTAAGCCCGGTAAGCGTAGCGCCATCGGGCATTTTTTTACTCTTCTTCTGCCTGGGCTTTCTTCGCCAGGCCATCCAGCAGTTTTTGATGGATGCCACCAAACCCGCCGTTACTCATCACCAGGATGTGATCGCCAGGCTGTGCAGTTTTCACCACCATATCTGCCAGCGCATCCACATCGCCACTCCAGTGCGCAGGCTGAACGCAGGCTTCAGCGACTTCTGCTACCTGCCACGGAATATGCGGGGGTTGCAGCAGGAACACTTCGTCCGCACGCCCTAACGACGGCGCCAGGTCATCTTTGCACAGGCCCATTTTCATGGTGTTCGAGCGTGGTTCCAACACCGCGATGATGCGCGCCGTGCCACCCACTTTACCGCGCAGCGCCGCAAGCGTTGCCAGAATGGCCGTTGGGTGATGGGCGAAATCGTCATACACCGTCACGCCATTGGCTTCGCCGCGCAGCTCAAGACGACGACGGGCGTTGATGAACGAGCCCAGCGCATTGGCTGCATCCGCAGGCACGACGCCAACATGGCGCGCGGCAGCAATCGCCATCAGACCGTTGTGCATGTTGTGCTCGCCTACCAGGCCCCACTTCACCACGCCAACATTTTCACCGTCCAGCCACACTTCCCATTCGGATGCATCAGTGGTCAGCTTTTTCGCCTGCCAGTGACCTTGTTCACCAACCAGCTCTTGTTCGCTCCAGCAGCCCATCGCCATCGTCTGTTTCAGATTGATGTCGTTTTCCGGGTAGATAATGCGTCCCTGGCCCGGCACGATACGCACCAGGTGGTGGAACTGTTTCTGGATCGCTTTCAGATCGTCAAAAATATCCGCGTGATCGAACTCAAGGTTGTTGAGGATCAGCGTACGCGGGCAGTAATGTACGAATTTAGAACGCTTATCGAAGAAGGCGCAATCGTACTCATCCGCTTCAATCACGAAGAAGTCGCTCTCACCCAGACGCGCGGAAACCTCAAAGTTCCCCGGTACGCCGCCGATCACAAAGCCAGGCTTATAGCCGCAGGCTTCGAGGATCCAGGTCGCCATTCCGGCGGTGGTGGTTTTGCCGTGCGTCCCCGCAACCGCCAGTACCCAACGATCGCGCAGTACAAAGTCATGCAGCCACTGCGGGCCGGACATGTACGGAATGTTCTTTTCCAGCACTGCTTCCACACACGGATTACCCCGGGTCATGGCATTGCCAATGATCACCAGGTCCGGCTGCGGATCGAGCTGGCTGGCATCGTAACCCTGAATCAGATCAATGCCTTGCTTCTCAAGTAAGGTACTCATCGGCGGATACACATTGGCGTCCGAACCGGTTACTTCATGACCGAGTGAGCGCGCCAGCATCGCCAGACCGCCCATGAAAGTGCCACAAATTCCCAAAATATGAATGCGCATACGTCACTATCCTTTTTTAATCTGGGGGCCATTTCACGCACATGTCCGGCAAGTGAGAAACGCATTTCAGGATATTCCGTAGTTTGCTGGCGCGATTCACCTAAGCGCGACAATGGAAATATTTGTTAATATTGTTGCGGTCGCTTTACTCCACATAAATTGCAGGGAAAGTGTTATGAAAACGTTAGGTGAATTTATTGTCGAAAAGCAGCACGAGTTTTCTCATGCTACCGGTGAACTCACTGCTTTGTTGTCGGCAATAAAGCTGGGCGCCAAGATCATCCACCGCGATATCAACAAGGCCGGTCTGGTCGATATCCTGGGTGCCAGCGGTGCTGAGAACGTGCAGGGAGAGGTTCAGCAAAAACTCGATCTGTTCGCGAACGAAAAACTGAAAGCTGCACTGAAGGCGCGCGACATTGTGGCGGGCATTGCCTCGGAAGAAGAAGATGAAATCGTCGTCTTTGAAGGCTGTGAACACGCAAAATATGTTGTGCTGATGGATCCTCTGGATGGCTCATCCAACATCGATGTTAACGTCTCTGTCGGTACGATTTTCTCTATTTATCGCCGCGTAACCCCAGTCGGCACGCCGGTCACGGAAGAGGATTTCCTGCAACCAGGCAACAAGCAGGTTGCTGCGGGCTACGTTGTTTATGGTTCTTCCACCATGCTGGTGTATACCACCGGCTGTGGCGTACACGCCTTCACCTACGATCCTTCTCTGGGCGTATTCTGCCTCAGCCAGGAACGTATGCGCTTCCCAGCGAAAGGCAGCACGTACTCCATTAACGAAGGCAACTACATTAAATTCCCGAACGGCGTGAAGAAGTACATTAAATTCTGCCAGGAAGAAGATAAGTCAACTCAGCGCCCGTACACCTCGCGCTACATTGGCTCTCTGGTTGCGGATTTCCATCGTAATCTGCTCAAAGGCGGGATCTACCTGTACCCAAGCACAGCCAGCCACCCGCAAGGGAAGCTGCGTCTGCTGTACGAATGCAATCCGATGGCCTTCCTGGCCGAGCAGGCGGGCGGCAAAGCGAGCGATGGTAAGGATCGCATTCTGGATATCACCCCGGAAAGCCTGCACCAGCGTCGCTCCTTCTTCGTAGGTAACGACCATATGGTTGAAGATGTAGAACGCTTTATCCGCGAATTCCCGGACGCGTAATACGCTTTGCCGGATGAGACGTGTTAACGCCATCATCCGGCAAATTTATCCCCTACGCCGTTTGTACTTTAAACGCCGCCATTGCTTCGAGCAGCGCATGTGACTGCTCTTCCAACGAGCGGGTAGCCGCTGAAGATTGCTGTACCAGCGCCGCATTTTGCTGCGCCGTTTCATCCATCTGAATCACCGCGATATTCACCTGCTCAATGCCGCGACTCTGTTCCTGCGACGCGCTGGCAATTTCGCGCATCAGTTTAGTCATGCGCATCACTTCATTGGCAATCTCATCCATGGTTTCGCCCGCCTGCTGCGCCAGTTCGCTGCCTTCTCCCACGTGGGTGTGTGAATCGCTGATTAACGTGCGGATCTCTTTTGCCGCCTCGGCGCTGCGGCTGGCCAGATTACGCACTTCACCTGCAACGACCGCAAAGCCCCGCCCTTGCTCACCGGCACGTGCCGCTTCAACAGAAGCATTGAGCGCCAGGATATTGGTCTGGAAAGCAATACCGTCGATTACGCTGAGGATGTCGGCGATTCGGCTGGAACTGCCGGAAATATCGCGCATTTTCTCAATCACATAGCACACCATCTCACTGCCGCGATCGGCGGTATCCGACACCGATTTTGCCAACTGGTGTGCCTGTTCCGCGTTCTGCGCATTCTGTTTCACGGTCGCCGTGAGTTCTTCCATACTGGCGGCGGTCTGCTCCAGCGAAGTGGCTGTCGATTCAGTACGTTGCGCCAGATGCTGGTTCCCGGCCGTCAGCTCACGGCTACCAATATCAATTTGTAAACTGGCATCGCGGACACGCTGTACCGAGTCGCCCAACGCATGGCGCATTTCATCCATTGCCGCGTTCAGACGGTTGAATTCGGCGCTGGCCGACAGCGCGGTAACCGGCGACAAATCCCCCGTCGCCAGGCGTTCCAGTTGCTCAACCATATTATCCAGCGGCTTGAGAAACTTATTTCGCAACATGAACCAAATCACCGCCAGCAACGCGAGGGCAGCCAACATCGAGGCGCTCATAATACCGTGGTAAATCAAAGAAGTAATGATACGGGTAGAGGCATACAGCCCCATACCGCCGGTCAGCAACAGAAGGAACGTTAGCAGAGACAATAACACCAACAAACTTGATCGAATTGAAAGGGATTTTGGCATCGTTATATTTCCGGTTGTAGGGTTAAAACAGACCTGTACAGAACCTATCGACTACAACCGGAAAAAGTTTAGGTATTTAAATGTTTAGTGAAAAATCAGGATGTTACTTTGGTGTTGCCGCCGTCCCCACTCTGGTTACTGGCGAGCTTTGACGATTTTCCCAAAGTACCGTTAGACCGCGCTGTAAGGCAATAAAAATAAACAATAAAATGCCAATCGCGATCTTCGTCCACCAGGAACTTAATGTGCCATCAAAATTAATGTAGGTCTGGATCAACCCCTGAATGGCGACACCAAACAACGTTCCTAACACCGTACCGACCCCACCGCTCAACAGGGTTCCGCCAATCACGACTGAGGCAATCGCATCCAGCTCAACGCCGACGCCCGCCAGCGCATAACCCGCCTGGGTGTAAATTGAAAAGACAATGCCGGCAAGCGTCGCAAGCCCGGTCGACAGCATATAGATACGGATGGTCGTGCTGCGGGTTGAGATCCCCATCAGGTTGGCAGAGGTGGCGTTGCCGCCAATTGCGTAAACCTGATTACCAAAGCGCGTACGGTGCGCCAGGAATATGCCAATGACGACTACCGCCAGCATCAGCAATCCCATTGCACTCAGGCGACCGCCGCCGGGAATTTTCCATGCCAGGCTTGAGAGCATGTCATAAACCGGATGGTTAATTGGGATCGACTCTTCAGACACCAGATAGCTGACACCGCGCAGGAAGAACATTCCCGCCAGGGTAATAATGAATGCCGGGATCTTGAGCGCATCAATCAGTAACCCCATAAACGCGCCAAACGCACAGCCCATCAGCAGAATCAGGGGAAACGCCAGCAGCGGAGATATACCCCAGTAGCCAATGGCCTTCGCCAGAAATACGCCGGTAAACGCGATCACCGAGCCAACGGACAGGTCGATCCCGCCAGAGAGAATCACGAAGGTCATGCCAACGGCGATGATGCCCAGAAAAGCGTTATCGGTCAGGATATTGCAGATAACTCTGGTTGAAGCAAAAGCCGGAAATTGTGTCAGGCAGTAGAGGTAACCCAGCACAAACACGCCGAGGGTGATCATCAGCGGTAAATTACGTTTTATCATGACCACGCACTCCTTTTATCAGGCTGATAAAGCGTTGTGATTGCACGACCAGCACACACAACACCACCACGGCTTTGACCACTTGATTTAGTTCTGGCGGGAAGCCCGACAGTAAAATCCCGGTGTTCATGCCCTGAATAATCAATGCCCCGACCACCGACAGCAGCAGATTAAAGCGCCCGCCCATCAGCGAGCCACCGCCAATGACTACCGCCAGGATGGCATCCAGTTCCAGCCACAATCCGGCGTTATTGGCATCTGCCCCGCGGATATCCGCCGTGACGATAATGCCGGCGATAGCCGCACACAGACCGCTCAGCACATAGGTGAGCATCACGATAATGCGCGTGTTCACCCCGGCGTTTTTTGCCGCACGAATGTTGATGCCTACCGCTTCAATAAACATCCCCAGCGCCGTTTTACGCGTCAGTAGCCAGAACACCACCAGCGTTAACAGTGCAATGATCACTGGCGTGGGGAACAGTAAGAGCGAGCCGCTGCCAAACCACGACAGTTCGGGCGAATTGAAGGTGACGATCTGCCCGGAGGTGATAAGCTGCGCCACTCCGCGTCCGGCCACCATCAGGATTAGCGTGGCAACGAACGGTTGGATTTTGAGGATTGCCACCAGAATCCCGTTCCATAACCCTGCCAGAATGCCGGAGCCTAAGGCGGCAAGCAGCACCACCGGCAAACTGTGCCCGGCCACCGTCATCGCCGCGGTGGTGGCACCGGCAATAGCCATGACGGCGCCTACGGAAAGGTCGATGCCGCCGGTGGCAATTACCAGCGTCATGCCAATCGCTAACAGCGCCACGGGGGCGGCACGGTTGAGAATATCAATCGGGCTACCGAACAGCCGACCATCTTGCAAAATCACCTGATAAAAGTGCGGCGCGACCAGGCTATCCACCAGCAGCACCAGCAGTAGTGCCACCAGTTGTGGCATGCCCTTTGGCCAGCGGAATCGCCGTTGCGGCGGAGTGGATTGAGGGAGAGATTGAGGCATCACCATAGTCTCCTTAGGCCGCAATGGCGTTCATGATCGCCGGTACGGACAGTTCAGCCAGCGGGATCTCAGCCACCTGTTTGCGATCGCGCATAATAATGACCCGATCGGCATAGCCCACTAACTCTTCCAGTTCGGATGAAATCACCAGCAGCGCCAGACCATCCGCGCACAGCGTTTCGATCAGGCGAATGATCTCGGCATGCGCGCCGACGTCGATCCCACGCGTGGGTTCATCGAGGATCAGGAACTGCGGTTTGGTCAGTAACCAGCGCGAGAGCAATACTTTTTGCTGATTGCCGCCAGAGAGAAACTCGATCGGCTGTTCAGCGTTGGGGGTGCGAATTCCGAGCTGGCGGATAAAACGCTCGGCAATCTCATTTTGTTCTTTCCGCGGAATAGGCCGCAGCCAGCCACGCTGCGCCTGTAATGCCAGAATGATGTTTTCCCGCACCGAGGCGGCGGCGATAATACCATCCGTTTTGCGATCCTCCGGACAGAAGCCGATCCCCAGACACGAAGCCTGATGCGGCGATCGCAAGGTCTGCGCTTTGCCTTTGATCAGCGCACTGCCGCTGTCGGCGGGTTTAATACCGAAGATCACCTCCGCCGTTTCCGTTCGCCCGGATCCCAGCAGTCCAGCGAGACCGACGATCTCACCAGGACGCACCTGAAGATCAAACGGCGCGATGGTGCCTTTCTTGCCAAAGTCGCTAAAGGCCGCCACTGGTTTATCACTCAGCAACGTACGGCCCGCACGCTGTAGCGCATGGGTATCCAGTTCGCGACCCAGCATCATTTTGACCAGTTCGATCTGTGGCAGCTCTCGGGTTTCACGGCAGCCAACGAAGCCGCCGTTACGCAGGACGGTAATGCGATCGCTGACCTGATAGACCTGATCGAGGAAGTGGGTAACGAAGATCAGACTGACGCCCCGATCGCGCAGATGCCGCATCAGGCCGAACAGCATTTCTACCTCCTGGGTATCAAGACTGGCGGTGGGCTCATCGAGGATCAGCACTTTCGCGGAGAGATCGATCGCCCGACAGATAGCGACGATCTGCTGCATCGCCACGGAAAAGCGGTTCAGCGGCTCGCGCACGTCGAGGGAAAAACCGTATGACGCCATCAACTCCGTCGCGCGTTTTTCCATCTGCTTGCGCAGCAGCAGGCCAAAACGCCGCGGTTCACGGCCAATAAACAAGTTATCCGCTACCGACATATTGGGCAGCAGATTCACTTCCTGATACACGGTACCGATCCCCAACTGCTGGGCATGGGCGGTATTTTTGGGGGAGATAGGCTGGCCTTCGAGCCAGATCGTGCCGCGATCGGCATGGTAAACGCCGGTCAGCGCTTTGATTAGCGTCGATTTACCGGCTCCGTTTTCTCCCAGCAGCGCCATAATCTCACCGCGACGCAAGCTGAAATCCACGTTATCCAGCGCTTTGACGCCGGGAAAGAATTTGCTTAATCCTTCGGTGCGGAGGATTTCCTGATGGGGGTCGGTGGTCATGGCATTCCTCCGGTACGAAATCACGGCCTTTTCGTAGGCCTGATAAGCGCAACGCCATCAGGCCTACGGAAGACCGGCAGCAAAACTAGTAGCCCATGTTTTTCTTCTTCTCTAACTCTTCTTTCGCGGTATCCGGCAGATAGAGGATCGACTTGGTAATGGTCAGCTTTTCAGGCATCGTGCCGTCTTTTTTGAATTTCTCCAGCGCGTCGAATGCCGGGCCTGCCATATTCGGCGTCAGCTCGACGCTGGCGTTGGCTTCACCGTCAATCATTGCTTTGTAGATATCCGGTACGCCGTCGATGGAACCGGTCAGAATATCTTTGCCGGGTTTCAGGCCCGCTTCTTTAATCGCCTGGATCGCCCCGATCACCATGTCATCGTTATGGGCGTAAACCATGCAGATGTTCTTGCCATTGTTTTCCGCTTTGATAAAGCTCTCCATCACTTCTTTCCCTTTACTGCGGGTGAAGTCGCCGGACTGTGAGCGGATAATCTTAATGTTTGGTGCGCTGGCGATGGCTTCAGCAAACCCTTTTTTACGATCGATGGCCACGCTGGCCCCGACGGTCCCTTGCAGCTCAACGACGTTACACGGCTTGCCGTTCACTTGTTTAATCAACCAGTCGCCGATCAATTTACCTTCCAGCACGTTGTCGGCAGTGACCGTGGTCATATAGAGAGATTTGTCTTTTACATCGATGGAACGATCGAGCAAAAAGACCGGAATGTCGGCATCTTTAGCTTCTTTTAAAACCGGTTCCCAACCCGTTGCCACGACTGGCGCAATAAAGATGGCGTCAACGCCCTGCGCAACAAATGAGCGAACTGCTTTAATCTGGTTTTCCTGCTTTTGCTGGCCGTCAGCGATTTTCAGCGTAATACCACGCTTTTCAGCCTCGCTTTTCGCAACGTTGGTTTCTGCGGCGCGCCAGCCGGATTCAGAGCCAACTTGCGAAAATCCTACGGTTAAAGGGGCTGCCATTGCCATAGACGACATGGCTGCCGAAACTGCTGTGACTAAAAGTAAGCGCTTCCACATAAGTGCGTCCTCGTAGGGTGATTATTGTTGGTTAATAAACCGTCGCGAAAAAACTATAGACAATTGAGCATGTAACGAATTGCGTTACATCACACTTCAAAAAAGTAAATAAAACGTTAATCACAACTTTGTAATCGCTTTCATCCCGCTATGAAAAATGCGGCTGAAGATATGGATTTTTCTGTCACGAGAGAGGGGTAAAAAGAAGAAAATGAGCGCAGAGAAAGCGAAAACAAGCGGAGACATTCAGCGCGAGTTGGCTATAATACCCGCCACTTGTTTGCCATAGCTTATTTAAAGGAAACAGACATGAGCTTACTCAACGTCCCTGCCGGTAAAGACCTGCCGGAAGATATCTACGTTGTTATCGAGATCCCTGCCAACGCAGATCCGATCAAATACGAAGTTGACAAAGAGAGCGGCGCCCTGTTCGTTGACCGCTTCATGTCCACCGCGATGTTCTATCCGTGCAACTACGGTTACATCAACCACACCCTGTCTCTGGACGGTGACCCGGTAGACGTTCTTGTCCCGACTCCGTACCCGCTGGAGCCAGGTTCAGTGATCCGCTGCCGTCCGGTTGGCGTACTGAAAATGACTGACGAATCCGGTGAAGATGCGAAACTGGTTGCGGTTCCGCACACTAAGCTGAGCAAAGAATACGATCACATCAAAGATGTGACCGACCTGCCGGAACTGCTGAAAGCGCAGATCACCCACTTCTTCGAACACTACAAAGATCTCGAAGCGGGCAAATGGGTGAAAGTTGACGGTTGGGACAACGCTGAAGCCGCTAAAGCTGAAATCGTTGCTTCTTTCGAGCGCGCGAAGAAGTAAGTTCGCGTTAGCTTAAAACCCTGAACGCCAGTCTCTGGTTAGTAAGGGTTTTTAAATTTCTACGTTCTACCACCTCTCCCCTTCGCTGTTTTCTTTTTGACCTACCAGAATGGGTAGTCACATTTCATTTATCTTAATTGCGAATGATATTAGATCTCATTATCATTCTCAGCATGTAAATAAATGTGAATAAAAGTCAATGAACCTCCACAATGTGAAGCCCCTGAAACGCTATTCCTGCGTGGCACTCGCCACAGCGCTGTTATTTACCAGCCTGTCCAGCGTGGCGCAGACGCTACCTGAGAAAGATTTTCTGACTCGCGATGTCGGTAACGGCGTGTATGAGCTGGCGGTTGATAGCCAGCAGAATGCGCTTTTTGTCGCCTCGTCGCCGTCGTTTGATAAAGATAAAACCAGCGGGCTTATCTACAAACTCGATCTGGAGAAACTCACGACGACTGAAGTCATCGACACCAGTCGTCGTGCCTTTGCCACCGCGCTGGATGAAGAAAACCAGGTGCTGTATGTCGGCAACACGCTGGAAGGTTCAGTAACGCTAGTCGATACCCGCAGCGGTAAAGAGCTGGCGATACTGCAACTGAGCGAAGCCAAAAACCCGAAAGATATTGTTCATACGCGTGAAATGGTGCTCGATAAACAGCACCACCGTCTGTACGTTTCCGGCGTGGCTGAAAAGGGCATAGTCTGGGTGGTGGACACACAAAAGCGCGAGAAAATCGCCACCCTCGAGAACATGGGCCAGTACCCGACCGGCATGGCCGTGGATGCAAATAAGAACCGCCTGTATGTTGTGAATGGCCGAAACGAACTTATTACGCTGGATACCACCAACCATCAAATTATTAATCGCTTTACCATTGAGCCAGATAAAAAACATTTTTTCCTGAATATTGCCCTGGATGCAAAAAATAACCGCGCATTCCTGACCGATCCGGATTTAGCGGATGTACTGGTTGTTGATATTAATACCGGTAAGGTTATTGCACCAATTAAGGTTATTAACTCGCTGGCGGTGATATATAACGAAAAACGCCAGGAAGTTTATATCACCCACCGTAATGCTAAACGCATCAGCATTGTGAACAGCAAGACCCACCAGGTAAAACAAAGCATTGAAACCAATGCATTACCTAACAGTCTGGCGCTCTCGGCTGATGCTAACACCTTGTACGTCAGCGTCAAACAGTCGGAAAAAATGACAGGTGTGAAGCCCGACTACGTGCTGAAAATCGATCTCTCTAAATATTAATAATTAAAAAACTATCTGCACCTTGCAGCTTTTTTGAGCTGCAAGGTGATGTTTTTATTTTTTACTTTTCAGGTGTCTATATTATGAAAATGCGTCAACTTATTACGCTGACAGGGATCGTTGCATTCTCAGGCGGTGTTATTTTCCCCACCCAGGCAGAAGAACTCACCGAGACCTCACGCACTAGCGAAGATGAAATGGTGATCACCGCATCCGGATTCTCGCAGCAAAAACGCGAAGCGCCGGCCACTATTTCAGTTATTGATCGTAACACGCTGGATATTCAGCCGGACCGTAGCATCGGTGAAGCCATTAAAAACCTTCCCGGCGTCTCGGTCACCAACAGCAGCGGCATGAACGCCGGTAGCATTATGATCCGCGGCATGGACCCGTCCTATACCGCTTTTATGGTCAACAGCGTCAAACAAAATACCGGTGAATCTCGCCCTTACGGACATGATATTGGTACTGAAGCCAACTTCTTACCGCCAATGGAGGCCATTGAGCGTATCGAAGTTATCCGTGGGCCGATGTCCTCGCTGTACGGCTCAGACGCCATCGGCGGTGTGGTTAACGTCATTACCAAAAAACCGTACGGCGCAAAAGAGTGGACCACGGCAATTGCTGCCAATACCTGGCTGCAGGAACACCAGTATTTAGGTAATACCAGCCAGATGAATTTGTTTACCATGGGGCCGATTGTGCCCGATGTTCTCGGCCTTAGCGTGGCGGCCGACTGGCTTGACCGTCGCGATGACGATCGCAATAACTATTTTGGCAAACACAATCGTAAATCCGTTGATATGACATTGGGCCTGGCCGCCAGCGAGAATAACCTGTTCGATCTCAACGTGGTCACCGGTGAGCAGGAAAAAAACCGTACCCAGAAACGCGGTGCGCCGTGGTCATGGCTGTTCGATCGTAACGCCGCCACCCTGACGCATACCGGCTGGTATGCAGACGACACCATCGCGACGACCAACTACATAAACTATGAAAAAGGCCGTTCGAAGTACGTTTATGACGGACAGTCCCCGCAGTATGTGCAGATGGAGAACTACGTCGCCAATTCGCAAACCACTTTCACGCTCGACACCCATAAACTGACTGTTGGGGCGAATTTCACGCGCGAAGAGCTGAATGACCGCTTTGATGTGGCCAACAAAACGCTGCCCGGATCTGACCCGGTGACCAAAATCAGCCGTAACGGTTGGGCATTGTTTGCTGAAGACGGCTGGAGCATTGGCGATTTCATCCTGACCACGTCAGCGAGGATGGACCAGGATGACAATTTTGGCACACATATTACGCCGAAAATGTACGGTAACTGGGCCTTTAGCAATGACTGGGCGCTGAAAGGCGGCGTTTCCGCAGGCTATAAAAAACCGGAGCTGCGTGCGACGTCCAGCAACTTCGTAACCCCTTACGGCTCAACCGTACCTTATCCCTTCCTCACCGTTGGTAACGACGACCTGAAACCTGAACAAAGCGTTAACTCTGAACTGGGCCTCTACTGGACGGGAGATGCGCTATCGCTCGACAGCACCGTCTTCTATACGCAGTTCAAAGACAAAATTGCTGAACAAACTATTTGTGAAACCACGTCGACGAACCAGTGCTCCGTCAACGGCTACAACGCGGATTCCGTCAGTAAATACTTCAACGTCAGCGAGGCGGATGTATACGGTATAGAACTGAATGCCGACTGGCAGATTACCGCCGATGTAAAAGCCAACGCTAACTACACCTGGAACCACAGCGAACAAAAAAGCGGCGTTAACAAAGGCTACGCGCTAAACGATTATCCGCGCCATATGGCGAATCTGTCGCTGAACTGGGCGGCAACGCAAAGCCTGGACGTATGGAGTACGGTGAATTATCGCAGCAGTAACCGCAACAGCGGCAATAACTATAAATATGATGACTACACGATGGTGGACGTAGGCGTACGTTATCAGCTCAATAAGCACACGCAACTGATGGCTGGGGTCTACAACGTGCTGGATGAGGATCCGAAACTGACAACCGCGTGGAACGAATCCGCACAGGTGGAAGGACGCCGCTATAACCTCGGCGCGCGCGTGGAGTTTTAAATCCAGAATAAAACAACGCCACCCAAGGGTGGCGTGTTCATATCAGTACTGGTCTCGGTCTAACCAGTTACCGCTTTCAATCAGCGTTAAGCCATCAACCGGACGTTGGTACACGTACATCCATGCACTTCCGTACGGCGTTTGAATTAACTGGCGCGCGTATTCACCGCCGCGGGTACGCAGAGCGTCAAGCTCTGCCAGCGTGGCGTTATCAATACGATAAACTTCCCCGTGTACTGTTCCCTCTCCTGGAACGGCGCCTGGATAGTGGCCCAGGCTATACAACTGGTAGTTGTCGATACTGAAATTTCCCAGCAACAGGGCATTGGTCATCCAGTGGCTGTTGCCTTGTTTGGTTCGTAAACTGCCGTAGACAAATATTCGCATTGCTAAAACTCGAACTGATAGAGCAAATCAAGTGCCTGATCTACGCCAGACACTGCTTCCAGATATAGCTTAGGCATCAGACGATAACGTAGCGTGAGTGTCGCTAAGGAGTCAAATATACCCACACCATATTTCACCTGCAGACCTGGCAGTACGTATCCGCTGACAACCACCTGAGATGAATCACCCACCCCTTGTGTGTCCAGTGCCAGATTGCTTACGCCAAATGTCTCCCCGATTTTACCCACAACCTGACCACTTTGTGCAACCCCCAGACCAATAAGCATTGAAGTCATTGCCGCGCTGTCGCTCTGTTCGCTATCCAGTCCTTGTCCGCGTAGCAGGTAGGAAAGCGCCATTTGCTGCGACATCGCCGGGTCGGAGAAGATCTCCGCCTTCGGCTCATCGGCGGTGCCCGTGACGCGAACCCCGGCGATCACGTCGTCTTCGGTGGCTTCCGGGTTACGAATTGCTTCGATGTTGAGTAACGGCTGATCCGGCGGACCGGAGAACAACAGCTCACCCTTACGCACAATCAGATCCTGACCATAGGCATGGAAACGCCCGCTCGGAATATTAATTTGTCCGTTCAGCCCCAGCCCCTGCTTATCCTGCACCACTTTCAGATCGCCCGTCAGACGCGCTTTTAGACCAAAGGCGTCAATACGCACGTTGTTACCGACGTGGATGTTCAGGTTGCTGTTGATCGGAATACCTGCTGTCTGCGGTTTCTCCGGTTGCAGATTGTTGTTAAGCATGACCATATCGCTGGAAACCCCTACCGCGCTCTCCGGCAGGTCGTGTACCACGATACGCGCCCACGGCACATCCACGTTGCCATCAAGGGTAAACAGGCTCGGCGTGGCTTCAAAGACCACGTCCGGCGATACGTCCAGGCGGACCATCGGCGGCACGGTAATACGAACCCTGCTGCCTTTAGCCGCAACGCGCGCCCGCCAGTTGTCTATCTGACTCCAGTCGGCATCGCCGCTCAGGTTAATTTCGCCCTGCTGCGTACGTACCACGCCCGCCAGCGTTGAGCGTGTTCCGGTGAAGTTAACGGCTAACTGGCTTGGCTGCATGTCAAACGGCATAAAGTTGCCGTCGATATCCAGACCGCTCAGCTGCAGCTGTCCGAGCAGCTGCGGGCTTTGCACATCGCCGCCCAGACGTAGGTTGGCGTTGATCACCCCTGCCGCTTTTTCACCGCGCGAGAAAATGGGGTTCACCATCGCCAGATTAAAGTTGCGGATGTTGACGTTGCCGCCGAGACTGCGGCGTCCTTGCGGATCCGTCACCTGCACCTGGCCGTCAAACTGCCCGTTGTTAGTCAGGCGAATCAGCCAACCCAGCTCGGCACGGTTATTGTGCAGGTCGGCGGTCAGATTCAGCGTTTCAAACGCCACAGGGAGTGGCGCATCGTTTACGCTTTGCGTGACCTTCACATTACGTCCGCTCAGCGTAACCTGCCCCTGCGGCAGCCCCTCTTTGGTGGTGTCCCAGCTCACATCAGCTTTGCCAGTGAAAACGCCGCTGGCCTGGGTTGTATCCGGCATAAACGGTTTTAGCATCGCCAGGTCAAAGCGGTTAAGGTTCACCACCGCGCGTCCTTGTGCACCGGCATCAATGGTTTGCGGTACGCACAGTTCCGCATTCGGGTTGTTCCAGCAGTGCGGCCCAATGCTGATTTTCTGTTCCTGATTGCGATAATCCAGCGCGACAGGGCGGTTAAGGGACCACGGACCGACCGGCGTCTGGAAGCGGGTATCGCTTAACGCACCTTTCCAGCGCTGCTCTTGGCGATCAAAGCTACCTGCCAGGGAGAGCTGCCCGGAGACCGGTTCCCCCTGAATGCGCAACTGCAGCTCATGCTGCTTTTCGCTACCTTTGGCATTGAGCGTCACCAGGCCAATATTCACGTCAGGCTGTACAATCCGCTCTACGCGAACGTTGAGATTACCAGCGATTTGCTCTGCCGATTTCACGTCGCCTTCGACACGCACCTGAGCGACGGACAGCTCCTGCCAGCGCAGACCCCGAGCGGTGATATCCGCCAGCAGCTGTGGCGCTTCAACCGTACCGCGAACTTTTACCAGCCCTTTCGCCGTACCGCCCAGTCCCGGCAGCGCGTTATCCAGGCTCGGGGCATCAATCGTCGCGTCGAGATTGAGGTCTTTGACCCCCAGTTCCCCTTTCACATCCGCGCTGTTGCGTCCCAGTTCCAGATGCAGGCCCGGGATCGTCCACTGCAGGTAGCTGTTACCCTTCAGCGAACCGTGCACATTAACCTTGTTCTGCTTCACGTTGCCGGTCAGCTTCAGCTCGGGCACCTCCATCTGCCAGCTTCCGCCGTACAGACTGCCGCGAGTTTTCACCAGGCCATTCAGTTTTGATGGCCACTCCGGGATTGCTTTCGCCGTGTTGATGCCATCCAGCGTTAGCTCCCCGCGCCAGCTGATCGCCTGCTGCCAGTCCACCAGCGCTTTCAGCTCAGTTTTCCCTTCCAGCGCCGCAACGCTGAGTTTGTCGAGATTGATCTGCTGTTCGTTGCCTTTGGCGTCCAGCGTGATGGTAGCCGGAGGAATATCCTGCCCTTTCACAGCGGTACGCATCGACAGCGTATAGTCGGTCATCTTACCGGTCAGTTTGAGCTTGATGTCATCAGCCTGGAACTGCTTGTCGCCAGTAAACGGCCAGTAAACCTGCTTACTCACCACCTCAAGGTTGAGCGGCAATCCGGCTTCCGCCAGACGCGCCTGCGCCCGCAGGTCCATATCCACCGGACCAGACAGATTTACGCCGACTTCCAGCTGTTCACGCAGCGCGCCGCCGACCTTCAGCTTCACCTTTTCGCCTTTTAACGGGTCGACGTTGAGCGTGCTGTTTAACGTAATATCGACCGGCCACGTGTCGGTCAGTTGCGCCGTGCCGCTGGCTTTTACCGTCCCCTGATTCGAGTCGATATCCAGTGCATCGAGTTTCATGTTGCCGTCAATGCTGCTCACTTTCAGCAGCATGTTATGTACCGTTAAATCCGTATCCCCGGTCACGCGCAGCTGCTCGCCGCGAAACGCTTCAATGTTGAGATTGAGCGGCAGATGGACATCGGTCATTTCCGGCAGCACCGGCTTTGAGAACAGATCTTTTAGCGTTTCGCCGAGCGGTTTTTCATCCGGTTGCGGATTTTGAATCTTTGGTTCGACAACCTCTTCCTGCGCCACTTCCGCCACTTTAGGCAGGGCAATCAGCAGCCCCTGTAATGACGTTGGCTTCAGGGTCAGCGTTTTTTCCTGCCAGTTCAGGCCGGAGGTAAATTCCAGCACCGAAACCGTGGTGTCATCGATTTTGATATTGATGTTGTTCAGCGCCACGCGCGAAAGCGTGATTGGGTAAGGTGTGGAAAGGTTAAGCGGACCGCTCTCTTCCTCTTCAACCGGCGCTGATGGCGGCATCTTTTTGCTGTCGATCGCCACGTTGATATTTTTCAGCGACAGATCGTTGACGCACAGGCTGCTGTCCCACAGGCAGTTAAGCCCCACGGCCAGATGCACTTCGCCAGCATTCACCGCCACGCCAGGCTGGTCATAACGAATATTTTTGAGCGATAAATCCCGCCAGCCGCCGGTGACCTGACCAATCTCCAGCCCCGGAACCCAACGATTCGCCGCTTTGAAGAGCAGATGCAGGCCCGAGGTGGTGCCGACGAGGAACGCCACCGTGCCTAACAACAGCAGGATAAAAATCAGCACGCCGAGGCTTATCTTCTTCCATAAACTCATAATTCAGGCCCCAGACCGATGTAAAACTGTAAACCATGTTCATCTTTGTCGCCCACAGGGACAGCAAAGTCGAGCTTGATGGGTCCCACTGGCGATTGCCAGCGTACGCCGACCCCGGCACCGGTTTTGAAATCGCTTCTGCGGATATCGCTGACCGCTTCGCCGCTATCGACAAACATCGCGCCCCACCATTTTCCGGTCACGTTGTACTGATATTCCAACGAGCCGGTCGCCAGTTTAGAGGCCCCTTTCAGCTTGCCGTCGCTGCCTTCAGGCGAAATAGATTTGTATTTGTAGCCGCGAATGCTGCGATCGCCCCCGGCGAAGAAACGCAGATCCGGCGGTACTTTGTCGAAGTCCCCGGTTTCGATCCAGCCGAGGTTGCCGCGCATTACAAAGCGATGACGATCGTACAGCGTGCGGATCCAGACGTTTTGCGCCTGGAAGACGGAGAAATCAACGTCTGAACCCCAGGCCGTGTTGGAGTAATCGATGGAATAACGTTGGGAGTCGCCCCAGACTGGCATCAGACCGCCGCGCGAGCGCGTCCGACTGATCATCACGCCCGGATAGAGCAGCATGGTGGTGTTAGTGACGTTACCCTGGGTAAAGTGGTCGAGGCTCCAGCGCAGGTTGATCGCGCGCTGCCAGCCGCTGGAGAGATCCCAGTAGCGGGAAACCGCAAGCGTAGTGGAGTCCTGCTCGGTATCGTTTAAATCGGTACGCTTAAAGCCCCCCTGCACCAGGTAATACTGCTCCAGCGGGTTCTTTAATAGCGGCATTTTATAACTGAAATCAAGAACCTGCTCTGGCGCAGAGATGCTGGCGCTGGTGGTCAGGCTGTGGCCATAGGAGTTCATCCACGGCTTTTTCCACGAGGTCTTCACCCGTGGACCGACGTCAGTTGAGTAACCGACCCCGGTTTCGATGGTATTTTCAGTTCGCGGCGACACCACGCCTTTCAGCGGCAGCACTTTGGTTTCACGGGCTTTATCAAATTCCGGTGCGACGACCACGGAATTAAACCATCCGGTCGCCGACAGACGACGGTTCAGTTCGCCCAGATCTTTCGACTCGTACTCTTCACCCTCTTTAAAGGGCACCAGATTTTGCAGGTACTCATCGCGAATTTGCGAGCCTTCAAAAGTGACATGCCCAAAGCGATAGCGTTCACCGCTGTTGTAATCGATATCCCAGAATGCCTGGCGGCGTTCGAGCGCTATCCCAAGCTGGCTTTTATTAAATTCACTGTCGAAATAGCCTTTGCGCAGCGCCACGCTGGTGAGTGATTTTTTGAAGTTATCATAGTCCCCCTGATTCAGCACGGTGCCGATTGCCGGTCGCGTTTTCAGCAGATCCAGGTAATCTTTATCCGTACGTGCGCCACCGCGCAGAATCACTTCGGTGCCGCCAATCAGCACCGGCTCACCAGGGGTCACTTTGGCAATCAGCACCTGGCGTCCTTTCGCCGGCGGCGGACGCAGCTCAAAATCAATGGTGGGCTCAAAGTAGCCCAGCGCTTTTAGCCCTTCGCGGATGGCATCATCAACGCGCGCACGAAAGCGTCGGTCTGGAGTGACTTCATCACTTTGAATCGTGGATAGCTGCGCACGGACGTTTTTCTCCAGCGGTCCTGATAATCCTTCGACCTGTAAGCGAACATTCGCTGCGGCGGCGGAGCCACTTAAGCACAGTAATCCCACCCAACATAACTGACGGATATGTGGCACATTTTCTCCTGAATATCCTTTTTTCCCACCCCTGGAAAAAAATACTATGCCGTTCCTCGGCTTAACAAAAAATCAACAATAAGAGTTGAAAAACAGACGACAACCCAAATATTTCTTATGTTTAACTCTAGACGTATTCACGCCGTTTATTGTGGGCAAAGACGCGTCTCGTTACAACCTTAACCCAAATGACTGATTTCGGGAGAACGGCCATGAGTTTATTTGATAGAAAGCATCTTGTTACTCAAGCAGATGCCCTACCTGGACGCAACACCCCGATGCCAGTGGCAACGCTGCATGCGGTTAACCAACATTCGATGACCAACGTGCCCGACGGTATGGAGATAGCCTTTTTCGCCATGGGATGTTTCTGGGGCGTTGAACGTTTATTCTGGTCATTACCCGGGGTATACAGCACAGCGGCCGGATATACCGGCGGCTACACCCCTAACCCAACCTATCGGGAAGTGTGTTCCGGCGATACCGGACACGCCGAAGCGGTACGCGTCGTCTATGATCCGCATGTTATCAGCTACGAGCAACTGCTGCAGGTGTTCTGGGAAAATCACGACCCGGCGCAGGGCATGCGTCAGGGGAACGACCAGGGGACGCAGTATCGCTCCGCCATTTACCCGTTAACACCGGAGCAAACCGTCGCGGCACAGGCAAGCCTTGAGCGTTTTCAGGCAGCAATGACCGCCGCTGGCGACGAGCGCACTATTACAACGGAAATCACTACCGCAACCCCGTTCTACTATGCCGAGGACGACCACCAGCAGTATCTGCATAAAAATCCTTATGGGTACTGTGGCATTGGCGGGATTGGCGTTTGTCTGCCGCCACAAGGATAATCGCCACCCTCTGGCGGCTTTACAGTACCTTACGCTATACTAGCTCCTGAAATTGCCGGTCCACTCCCTTCGGACCGGTTTTCAATGTGTATTTCACACGGATTTATCAATTTATCCCTTCCGAGGATCTGGCCTTAACGGTCGGATAAGATATGTTAAACAGTATTTTAGTCATTCTCTGCCTGATCGCCGTGAGTGCGTTTTTCTCGATATCCGAGATCTCGCTTGCTGCATCACGCAAAATAAAACTTAAACTGCTTGCCGATGAAGGCAACGTAAACGCACAACGTGTTTTGAAGATGCAGGAAAACCCCGGCATGTTTTTTACCGTCGTGCAAATTGGCCTTAACGCGGTCGCTATTCTCGGTGGTATTGTCGGTGATGCGGCATTCTCCCCGGCGTTTTACAGCCTTTTCTCGAAGTACTTCACTCCAGAGCTGTCCGAACAGTTAAGCTTTATTCTGTCGTTCTCGCTGGTTACTGGCCTGTTCATCCTGTTCGCGGATTTAACTCCGAAACGCATCGGTATGATTGCGCCAGAAGCTGTGGCTTTGCGTATCATCAACCCGATGCGCTTCTGCCTGCTCGTCTTCCGCCCGCTGGTGTGGTTCTTCAACGGTCTGGCAAATAACATCTTCCGTCTGTTTAAGATCCCGATGGTGCGTAAAGACGACATCACCTCGGACGATATTTACGCCGTGGTCGAAGCGGGTGCGTTGGCGGGGGTTCTGCGTAAGCAGGAACATGAGCTGATTGAAAATGTGTTCGAACTGGAATCCCGTACCGTACCGTCTTCCATGACCTCGCGCGAGAATATTATCTGGTTCGATCTCCACGAAGATGAGCAAAGCCTGAAGAACAAGGTGGCGGAACATCCACACTCCAAATTCCTGGTGTGTAACGAAGATATCGACCACATCATTGGCTATGTCGATTCAAAGGATCTCCTCAACCGCGTACTGGCGAACCAAAGCATGGCGCTGAACAGTGGCGTACAGATCCGCAATACGCTGATTGTGCCGGATACGCTGACGCTCTCTGAAGCGCTGGAAAGCTTCAAAACCGCAGGCGAAGACTTTGCCGTCATCATGAACGAGTACGCGCTGGTGGTGGGGATTATCACGCTCAACGACGTTATGACTACGCTGATGGGCGATTTAGTCGGTCAGGGTCTGGAAGAGCAGATCGTGGCGCGCGATGAAAACTCATGGTTAGTCGATGGCGGTACGCCGATTGATGACGTTATGCGCGTCCTGGATATCGATGAGTTCCCGCAGTCCGGCAACTATGAAACCATCGGCGGCTTTATGATGTTCATGCTGCGTAAAATCCCGAAACGCACCGACTCGGTGAAGTATTCAGGCTACAAATTTGAAGTGGTGGATATCGATAACTACAAGATCGATCAGCTGCTGGTGACGCGTCTGGACAGTAAACCTACCGTACTGGTACCGAAACTGCCGGATGCAAAAGAAGAGGCAAAGGCGTCTTAACGTCCTGCAGAAACATCAACGGCTCCCATTCAGGAGCCGTTTTTTTAACTACCGCATAGCACTTTGATCAAGCCATCTCAGTTTGCAGACGCAAGACCTGACGGTTAACTTCGGACATCACGGAAAAATGCAGTTTGTCCTTCACTTTTGGGATAAGAATCTTACCCTTATCAAATTCAAAAGCGCCTACATCCTTGATATATAACCGTCCACGAAACAGGATCTTCACGTACTTCGCCACCTGCAGCGGGTTGTATCGTTGGAAAATTTTCATTGTTGTCTCCTGCTGAGCATTACGCCTTTGCGGTACCACAATCGGTCCGACAATCCTCAGGCGCAAATTTTAATGCCCTATGACTATAGACTATCTCGCTCATGTTTCCAGCGTGTATAAGTTTATTTACCTTCAGGTTACAAATATTCAGAATTATCTTTTCAACGCTTCGCTGTCTTCAGTATAAGCCTTCATTTTTCGCAGGATTTGTGCGCCCGTCCGCAAACTGGCATCGCGCTTGCGGGAAAAAGCATCAATCGCACATATGATTAAATTCCAGACCCAAGTGGTCGGATCACCTGCAAAATAAAGAAAGAAGGAAAACCTATGACCTTACAAAAACTGCTGGCGCTGTCGTGCCTGCTGCTGCCGATGATTGCCGGTGCGCATTCGTTTGAGACCAACCAGCGCGTACCGCCGGTGGGGATCGCCGATCGCGGCGAACTGATTCTCGATAACGATAAGTTTAGCTACAAAAGCTGGAATAGCGCGCAGTTGCCAGGGAAAGTGCGAATTGTGCAACACATTGCCGGACGCACCTCCGCCAAAGAGAAAAATGCTACGCTGATCGAGGCAATCAAGGCGGCCAACCTGCCGCACGACAAATACCAGACCACCACGATCGTCAACACCGATGACGCCATTCCTGGCTCCGGTATGTTTGTGCGCAGCAGTCTGGAGAGCAATAAGAAGCTCTACCCGTGGTCACAATTTATTGTCGACAGCAATGGCATTGCGCGTAAAGCCTGGCAACTGGATGAAGAGAGCTCCGCTATCGCCGTACTTGATAAGGACGGACGCGTTCAGTGGGCAAAAGATGGTGCGTTAACGCAGGAAGAGGTGCAGCAGGTTATTGCCCTGCTGCACAAATTACTCAGTAAATAGCGACGCGGAAGCCGGGGTTGAGGAATGATTCACGTGGGGTGTAATCCAGAGATTTCCCCTGCCAGTCGTGAACGTGCGCCCCGGCTGCGGCAGCAACGGCGTGGCCAGCGGCAGTGTCCCATACGTTAGTTGGCCCAAAACGTGGGTACAGCTGTGCCTGCCCTTCCGCCACCAGGCAGAACTTCAGCGATGAGCCAATCGACGTGGTCTGGTGCTCACCCAACTGTTGCAGATACTCTTTTAACTCATTGTCAGCATGCGAGCGGCTAATCACCACCAACGGCGGACGCGCGTCACGAACATGGATTTGTTTGCGCACGCCGCACTCTTCTTTCCACGCTTTACCTTCTGCCGCGCTGTACATCACTTTCATCACCGGCGCGTAAACCACGCCCAGTACCGGCTTTCCTTGCTCGATAAGCGCAATATTGACGGTGAATTCACCGTTACGCTTAATGAACTCTTTGGTACCGTCCAGCGGGTCTACCAGCCAGTAGCGCTGCCAGTGCTGGCGAACATCCCAGCCAGGAGGCGCTTCTTCAGACAGGACCGGAATATCCGGCGTCAGCGCCAGTAATCCTTCGAGGATCACCGTATGCGCGGCGATATCCGCCGCCGTGACCGGAGAATCGTCCTGCTTGCTGGTAATCTCCATCGGTTTGATTCCATCGTAGACCTGCATAATGGCATCGCCCGCATTCCGTGCAAGCTGGCATACATGTTCTAACATTCTCCACCTCGTTTCTGTCGTGGTGTTAACTCGTTGTTTTACTTATACCCGATCGCCAAAGGATCCGCCAACTGTGATAGCGTCTGCGGTTTTAAACGCTATATTCATGTCATGATTCACAGTTCTGTAAGCAAGAAGATTTATATACATTTTCTTTTGTGGCTTAGATCTTAAAAGGATGCCCCTGATGATTAAGTTTAGTGCAACGTTTCTGGCCACGCTGATTGCAGCCAGCGTCAATGCCGCGACCGTCGATCTGCGTATAATGGAAACCACTGATTTACATAGCAATATGATGGATTTCGATTATTACAAAGATACGCCGACTGAAAAATTTGGCCTGGTTCGTACGGCAAGCCTGATCAACGCAGCACGTGGTGAAGTCAAAAACAGCGTGCTGGTTGATAACGGTGATCTGATTCAGGGCAGCCCGCTCGGGGATTATATGGCGGCCAAGGGGCTGAAAGCGGGCGAAACGCATCCGGTATACAAGGCACTGAATACGCTGGATTACGCAGTGGGTAACCTTGGCAACCATGAATTTAACTACGGTCTTGAGTATCTGCACAACGCGCTATCCGGGGCGAAGTTCCCTTACGTTAACGCCAATATCATCGACGTTAAGACCAAAAAGCCGCTGTTTACTCCTTATCTGATCAAAGAGACTGAGGTTGTCGATCAGGAAGGAAACACGCAGACGCTGAAAATTGGCTATATCGGTTTTGTGCCGCCGCAGATCATGACCTGGGATAAAGCCAACCTCAGCGGCAAAGTGACGGTGAATGACATTACGGAAACCGCACGTAAATACGTGCCGGAAATGCGAGCCAAAGGTGCCGATGTCGTGGTGGTGGTTGCTCACTCCGGGCTTTCTGCCGACCCATACCAGGCGATGGCGGAAAACTCCGTTTACTACCTCAGTGAAGTTCCGGGCGTGGATGCCATTATGTTTGGTCACGCTCACGCCGTTTTCCCGGGGAAAGACTTTGCCAACATCAAAGGCGCAGATATCACAACAGGCACGCTCAATGGCGTTCCTGCGGTGATGCCGGGCATGTGGGGCGATCACCTGGGGGTGGTGGATTTAGTGCTGAATAACGACAGCGGTAAATGGCAGGTTACGCAGGGGAAAGCGCAGGCGCGCCCGATTTATGACGCCGCGGCCAAAAAATCACTGGCTGGCGAAGACCAAAAAATCGTTGAGATCCTAAAAGCCGATCACGATGCCACGCGTGAATTTGTCAGCAAACCAATCGGTAAATCTGCCGACAACATGTACAGCTATCTGGCGCTGGTTCAGGACGACCCGACCGTGCAGGTGGTGAATAACGCGCAGAAAGCCTATGTGGAACATTTTATCCAGGGCGATCCGGACCTGGCAAAACTACCGGTACTTTCCGCCGCTGCGCCGTTTAAAGTCGGTGGACGCAAGAACGATCCGGCCAGCTTTGTCGAAGTCGAAAAAGGTCAGCTTACCTTCCGTAACGCCGCTGATTTGTATCTCTATCCCAATACCCTGGTCGTGGTGAAAGCCAGCGGTAAAGAGGTGAAAGAGTGGCTGGAATGTTCCGCCGGGCAGTTTAATCAGATTGATATCCACAGCAGCAAACCACAGTCGTTAATTAACTGGGATGGCTTCCGTACCTATAACTTCGACGTGATTGACGGCGTGAATTATCAGATTGATGTTTCACAACCCGCTCGCTATGACGGTGAATGCCAGACGATTAACCCGCAAGCGGAGCGTATTAAAAATCTGACCTTTAACGACAAACCGATCGATCCGAACGCAACCTTCCTCGTCGCGACCAACAACTACCGCGCCTACGGCGGTAAGTTTGCCGGGACCGGCGACAGCCACATCGCGTTTGCATCACCAGATGAAAACCGCTCGGTGCTGGCAGCATGGATAGGTTCCCAGACAAAGAGCGCAGGCGAAATTCATCCAGCGGCAGATAACAACTGGCGTCTGGCGCCGATTCACAGCGAGACACAACTGGATATTCGCTTTGAAACATCACCGTCTGATAAAGCCGCTGCGTTTATCAAAGAGAAAGGCCAGTATCCACTGAAGAAAGTCGCTACCGATGACATCGGCTTCGCCATTTATCAGTTGGATTTGAGTAAGTAAGACCACGCCGGGTGGCGCTGCGCCATCCGGCAAGCCCGACCAGGTCGTTTACGTCGATGCCGGGACGTCTTCGTTCTTAACGGTATGATTTGCCAAAACCTGCGGCAAATTCACCTCTATCCAGTCCGCCAGCGCTGCGACTTTTTCGCTCACCTGCTCACCCAACGGTGTCAGGCTATACTCCACATGCGGCGGTACCACCGGATATGACACCCGATTGATAAACCCGTCCTGTTCTAACGCCTGCAGGGATTGCGCCAGCATTTTTTCACTGACGCCGCCCATCTTACGGCGCAAATCGCTGAAACGGTGCGTACCGTCGCGCAGCGCCACCAGAATCAATACACCCCAGCGGCTGGTGACGTGTTTTAACACCTCGCGGGAGGGACACTGCTCGGCAAACAAGTTGCCATCACGTAATTGCTGGGAGAGAGTCAAAGCTGTCATTTTCATACTAACCTTTTTGTACGTACTTACTAAAAGTAAGTTTAGGTGTTAATGTGATTAAACACAAGACCAATACCAAAGGAGTTATCCTATGATCGCGATTACTGGTGCCACTGGCCAACTGGGCCAACACGTTATTGAAACGCTACTGAAAACCGTTCCTGCCAGCCAGATTGTGGCTATTGTGCGTAATCCTGCTAAAGCGACGGCGCTTAGCCAGCAGGGCATTACCGTTCGTCAGGCGGATTACAGCGATGAAGCTGCCTTTACCACAGCCTTACAGGGGATAGACAAGTTACTGCTAATCTCCTCCAGCGAAGTGGGACAACGTGCCCCGCAGCATCGCAACGTGATTAACGCGGCGAAAGCGGCCCACGTGAAATTTATCGCCTACACCAGCCTGCTGCACGCCGATCGCTCCCCGCTGGGGCTGGCTGATGAGCATGTCGCAACCGAGAAGATGCTGGCTGAATCCGGTATCGCGTACGCGCTGCTGCGTAACGGTTGGTACACCGAAAACTATCTCGCCAGCGCACCAGCCGCGCTGGAACACGGCGTGTTTATTGGGGCGGCGGGAGAAGGCAAAATTGCCTCGGCGACCCGTGCCGACTATGCCGCTGCCGCCGCGCGCGTCATCAGTGAAGACGGTCATGCCGGTAAAATCTATGAACTGGCGGGCGACGCAGGCTGGACCCTGAGCCAGCTGGCGGCCGAACTGGCAAAACAGAGCGGTAAAAAAGTGGTGTATCAAAACCTGAGCGAAGCTGATTTTGCGGCCGCGCTGAAAGGTGTAGGTCTACCTGCCGGACTGGCGGACATGCTGGCTGACTCAGACGTTGGTGCCTCTAAAGGTGGCCTCTTCGACGACAGCCATACGCTGAGCAAACTGATTGGTCGCCCAACCACGTCGCTGGCAGACAGCGTCAAAGGCATCGTGTAAGTGTTAAAAATTAGTTAATTGTGGTGGCATCCCCGCGCATCCTCTCTGATAATGACATGATGATGCGTGGGGAGAGAAGACGTGCAAGGTGTACCTGAGCAGTTTATTGATGAGAAAGACAGCGCCCGCTTTCGCCATCTGGCACAGGTGCCGGGCGTTGAGCTGTATCATGCGCATATCTCGCGTTACGCCTTTGAACCCCACACCCATGAAGCGTTTGGTATTGGCGCGATAGAAGCCGGAGCCGAGCGTTTTCGCTATCGCGGCACGCAGTACGTGGCCCCCGCCCATTCTGTCGTCACCATGAATCCCGATGAGCTACATACCGGCGAAGCGGAAACCGCCGACGGCTGGCGCTATCGGATGATCTATCTTGAGCCCGATCTTCTGGAAGAAGTCACCGGGATCCGCCACTGGTGGTTTCATGACGTAACGCGTCACGATCCGCTACGCTCGCGCCAGATCTGCTCGCTGATCCATGGCCTGTGGAACACTGAGGATCCGCTGGCGCAAAAAGGGCTATTACTCGATCTGATCGACACGTTCCAGCCGCTGGCCCGCCATGCGCCGGTATTACCGGAGGGAGCGCATCGCTTTGAGCGGGTACGCGAGTATTTGCACGATAATTATATGCACCCGGTCACGCTCGACGAACTGGCGCGGGTTGCAGCGCTGAGTCCCTGGCATTTTCAGCGCCAGTTTAAATCTCATTTCCACGTCACGCCGCACCAGATGCTGATGGCGATTCGCCTGTGGCGAGCCAAAGGTTTTCTCACTCACGGAATGCCCGCCGCGGAGGTCGCTGCCGCAACCGGCCTCACCGACCAGTCGCATCTCACCCGCGCGTTTACCCATCGCTACGGTATTACACCGGTACGTTATCAGAAACAAGTCGTCCGGCGTTGAACAGCAATCTCATACAATACGGCTGCATTTTTCCTGCCTACACTCGACTTATTGTTAAGCGATGTGGATGTCAAAAATGATTAGCGGCGTGTTGTATGCCCTGCTGGCTGGGCTAATGTGGGGATTAATTTTTGTTGGGCCGCTGATCGTACCGGAATATCCGGCGGTATTGCAGTCGATGGGGCGCTATCTGGCGCTGGGGCTAATAGCGTTGCCGATTGCCTGGCTGGGGCGTGTGCGCTTGCGTCAGTTGACGCGTAAAGACTGGGTCACTGCGCTGGCGCTAACGATGATGGGTAATCTGATTTATTACGTTTGCCTGGCAAGCGCCATCCAGCGCACTGGCGCGCCGGTTTCAACGATGATTATTGGTACATTGCCGGTTGTGATCCCGGTCTTCGCTAACCTGCTCTACAGCCAGCGCGACGGCAAATTATCATGGTGGCGTCTGTCGCCTGCGCTGGTGCTGATTGGTATCGGTCTGCTGTGCGTGAATATCTCGGAGCTGAATCAAGGCTTACCCGACTTTAGCGGCTGGCGTTATGGTTCTGGAATCGCGCTGGCGCTGATCTCGGTAGTGTGTTGGGCGTGGTATGCGCTGCGTAATGCCCGCTGGCTGCGCGAGAATCCAGATAAGCACCCGATGATGTGGGCGACGGCCCAGGCACTGGTAACGTTGCCTGTTTCTCTGCTCGGTTATATTGCAGCCTGCCTGTGGCTGAACGGGCAAACGCCGGACTTTGCCCTGCCCTTCGGCCCGCGTCCGGGCGTGTTTATCGGCCTGATGATAGCGATTGCGGTATTGTGTTCGTGGGTTGGCGCACTGTGCTGGAACGTCGCCAGCCAAAAATTGCCGACGGTGATCCTCGGCCCGCTGATTGTCTTCGAAACGCTGGCTGGCCTGGTGTACACCTTTATCCTGCGCAAGGAATTTCCACCGCTGCTGACGGTAAGCGGCATTGCGCTGCTGATTGTTGGGGTGGTGATAGCCGTCAGAGCCAAACCACAGAAACCAAGCGTCGTCGTGGTTCCACAATCATAATGGCCCAGACGGCGCTGCGCTAATCCGACCTACAAGATATTATTTTGTAGGCCGGAGTAGACGTTAAACTTTAAACACCGCTACGGTCTGATTCAGTCGTGCTGCCTGCTCTTCGAGCGCGGCGGCGGCGGAAGCTGACTCCTCCACCAGCGAGGCGTTTTGCTGCGTCACGCGATCCATCTCGGCAACCGCCTGACCTACCTGATCGATACCCCGGCTCTGTTCATCAGAAGCCGAGGCTATCTCGCCCATGATGTCGGTCACACGGGTCACGGCGCTCACAATTTCCGCCATCGTTTCACCCGCTTCATGCACCAGCGCCGTACCGGCATTTACCCGATTCCCCGAGTCATCAATCAGCGCCTTAATCTCTTTCGCCGCCTGAGCGCTACGCTGTGCCAGTGTACGGACCTCGCCAGCGACCACGGCAAACCCACGCCCCTGCTCGCCCGCACGTGCCGCTTCTACTGCCGCGTTCAGCGCCAGAATATTAGTCTGGAAGGCAATGCCGTCGATAACATTGGTAATTTGCGCGATTTTGCTGGAACTGGTGGCAATTTCATCCATCGTACGCACTACGCCATCAACCACGGTTCCGCCTTTCTGCGCCGTCTGTGAGGCATTTTTTGCCAGACTGGTCGCCTGACGCGCGTTATCCGCGTTCTGCTTCACGGTAGCGGTGAGTTGTTCCATGCTGGCAGCAGTCTCTTCCAGAGAGGCGGCCTGCTGCTCGGTACGTGAAGAGAGATCGTTACTGCCGGCGGCAATTTCACCTGCGCCGGTATAGATGGTGTCAGCCCCGTCACGCACCACGCTGACTGTGTTCGCCAGCGCCTGCTGCATGTCGCGAACGTTGACTGCCAGCAGCGCCATCTCATTGCTGCCATCGGCGTTGATGCTGTGCGTCAAATCACCCGCAGCAATGTGGCGAATATGCCCCATCACTTCGTGGAGAGGCTTGAGCAGCACTCGCTGCATCGCCAGCCAGCTGGCGATAATCACGGTGACGACAATCAGCATCACGGCGGACAGCAGCCAGATTATCTTCTGGTAATCACTCTCATTGTCCTGCACCCCGGCAGTGGCCAGCGCCGTTTGCGCGCTACGCCATTCCCGATAAACTTCCTGCATGGCCGTTTGCTTTTGCTCGGCATTCTGCTTGAACATCTCTTCCAGCTTACCTTCAGCCAACAGCGCGTTCATTTTAGCCAGCGTCGCAGAATAGATGCCGTACTGCTCTTCCAGTCGATCGGCCAGATGTTCATCAAGCCCCGGCGTTTCCGGCAGGGCGTAGTATTTATCGTAATGCTCTTTCGATTCGGCCAACAGGCGATTTGCCGTGTTCACCAGTTCCTTCAACTGACCGCCGTTAATCTCGCTAGCCATCGTTCCCTGTAAACGCAACATGCCCCGGTTGAGCGTGACGCGAGCCTGGTTCAGGCTAATCCACGCATCGGTAAACTCGGCCACGTTCTGGCTGGAAAGCTGAGAGACGTTAAAGTTTTGCTTATCGTTATTGAGCGCGCCAATAAAGACGCCCGCGGAGATGAGCTGCATCGCGCCCAGGGCGAGTAACACGGTGATAAGTAAGGTTATCACTTTGATTCGTTTAAACATCTGTAGCCTTTTATTATGCAGGTATTGTCTGAGGTCTAACTATCGGCAGCGGCGTGCGCTTATTTAATCCTGTCGCGCGGCTTTTTTCGCCGCCCCTCTCCTTTCTAATAAGATTCAGCACCTTAACGAAACAAGAAATTTTCGTGACATTCCTCACAAAAAACCCCACCACGAAAGCAATACCGTTCAGTTAACTCCTCTGTATCAGAAATCATCAGCCTGTATTGGCGGAGGTGATGAACATGCTATCTCAGAGAAAGGGTTCCGTTCACCTCATGTTCATCGTTTCTCTGAAACACCAATTCCTGTGAACGTGTTAAGGGTACTATCGCCGTACCCTTAACAATCCCGGCTCCCGGCGGGAAAATTGCCGCTCCGCGGTCCCCTCCGTTTATTCCTCCAGGCTACCGGGCCGGGCGCGAGGCAGCGTCCCTGCAAAACGCGCCCTGAACCCGCATCCCTGCGGGTTCTCCCGGCCTTACGGAAACACGTCGGCAATTTTCAGCCGGACCAGCCCACACCTGACCACCTGCGTTTTTTATCTGAATAGCAAAACAGAGTTAACTGGAAGTCAGTGCGTTGCAGCGATGACCCCGTCCGGCTGAAAATCGATGAGGCGTTGACGGCTGACCGGGTCTGCCCGCAGGGATGCGGGCTGAGGGGACGGCCTGCAGGGACGCAGGCCCGGCCCCGACCCGACAGGCAGACGGCATAAGACGAATGAATCGCGCAGCGACGATTTTCCCGCCGGGAGCCTGGGTTGCAAGGGAGGCGGCGGTGAGCCTCCTTTGCACGTTCACGGGTATCTGAGCTTCAGAAAAGTGATACCACTGAGGTGAACGGAACTCTGAGCCAAAATCACATGTTCTCCATAATGCTTAACTGAACGGCATTGCACCCCGAAAGGGTTATATCCTTCGCTATAAGTTGCATTTAATATACATCTTATATTATTGAGAATGAGGTAACGGCAATGTCTTATCGCGATCAACCTTTAGGTGAACTGGCGCTCTCTATTCCTCGCGCTTCGGCCCTGTTTCGTAAATACGATATGGATTACTGCTGCGGCGGTAAGCAAACGCTGGCACGCGCTGCTGCGCGTAAAGAGCTGGATTTAGACGTTATTGAGGCACAGCTCGCGCAGTTGGCTGAACAGCCGCTGGAGAAAGACTGGCGTACCGTGGCACTGGCTGAAATCATCGATCATATCATCGTGCGTTATCACAACAGACACCGCGAACAGCTGCCGGAACTGATTCTGCAGGCCACGAAAGTTGAACGCGTTCACGCCGATAAACCGAACGTACCACGCGGTCTGGCGAAAAACCTGACCATGCTGCATGAAGAGCTGTCCAGCCATATGATGAAAGAAGAGCAGATCCTGTTCCCGATGATCAAACAGGGCATGGGTAGCCAGGCGATGGGACCAATCAGCGTGATGGAAAGCGAACATGACGATGCCGGTGAACTGGTCGAAGTGATCAAACACATCACCCATAACGTGACGCCGCCGCCAGAAGCCTGCACCACCTGGAAAGCCATGTATAACGGCATTAACGAGATGATCGACGACTTGATGGAACACATCAGTCTGGAAAATAATGTATTGTTCCCGCGAGCTCTCGCCGGGGAGTAAAGATATCGCCGGATAGCGCTAACGCGTATCCGGCCTACGGAATTCAGGCCCGGTAAGCATCGCGCTACCGGGCACTAAAATTAACGCATACCTGCCATACGTTTCTTACCGATAAACAACCAACCCAGACCCAGCGCGATGAACCACAGCGGCGTCACGATCAGCGCCTGGCGGGTATCATCTTCCAGCGTCAGCAGTACCAGTACGAAGACAAAGAACGCCATGCATACCCAGCACATCAGCTTGCCTAGCGGCATCTTGTAGATTGATTTTTCATGCAGGTGCGGACGCTGCTTGCGGTACACCAGGTACGAGCAAAGAATGATGGTCCAGACGAACATGAACAAAATCGCCGACACGGTGGTGATCATGGTGAACGCGCCAATCACGCTCGGGTTCACGTAAAGCATCACCACGCCGCCCAGCAGACAGATACAGGAGAAGGTTAAACCTTTCGCCGGAACTGCGCGTTTAGACAGTTTGGCAAACGCTTTAGGCGCTACGCCTTCCTGTGCCAGGCCGAACAGCATACGGCTGGTAGAGAACACGCCACTGTTTGCGGAAGAGGCAGCTGAAGTCAGCACCACAAAGTTGATCAGGCTCGCCGCGGCAGGCAGACCGACCAGCACAAACAGTTCAACGAATGGGCTCTTGGTTGGCACTACCGAGCTCCACGGTGTTACGGACATAATCACGATCAGCGCAAAAACGTAGAACATGATGATACGGATCGGAATCGAGTTAATGGCGCGCGGCAGAGATTTCTCCGGGTCCTTGGTTTCTGCAGCGGTCGTTCCCACCAGCTCAATACCCACAAACGCGAACACGGCTATCTGGAAGCCAGCAAAGAAGCCGCTCAGACCTTTCGGGAACCAGCCACCGTCATTCCACAGATGCGTGAACGATGCCTGAACGCCGGTTGGCGACTGGAAGTGCGTCAACACCATCACCAGACCAACGACAATCAGGCCGATGATGGCGACGATTTTGATCATCGCAAACCAGAACTCCATCTCACCGAACATTTTTACAGTGGCAAGGTTGAGGCTCAGCAGCAGCACGATTACCGCCAGCGAGGCGACCCAGTCTGAAAGTTCGGGGAACCAGAATTGCGCATACGCCGTAATGGCGACAACGTCTGCCATCCCGGTAACAACCCAGCAGAACCAGTAAGTCCAGCCGGTAAAATACCCGGCCCATGGCCCGAGCAGATCAGAGGCGAAATCACTAAAAGATTTGTACTCCAGATTCGAGAGCAGCAATTCACCCATTGCACGCATCACGAAAAACAGCATAAAACCGATAATCATATACACAAAGATGATCGACGGTCCGGCGAGGCTGATGGTTTTACCAGAGCCCATAAACAGGCCGGTACCAATAGCACCACCAATAGCAATAAGTTGAATATGACGGTTTGTGAGATTGCGCCGTAGCGACTGTTCAGACGAAGCCTCTTCAGCGGCGTCGACTTTTACCTGATCTACCATGTTTTTTCTTCCTGTACCTGTCTGTGTTGTTCAGGCTCTACGGCCTTTAGTGTGTCTATGATACGACGTTCCTGATTATCAGGACTCATCGATATTAGGTAAGAATTGGCGGGATGAATACTAAGATTTAGATATAATGTTAATTTAATGTTTAAAGTGAGTGTCATATCACTCTGATAGCGCGAATCAGCTCACAAAAATACACGCTAACGAGGCATTTGCAAAATAAAATATCGACAACCACGTAACTATAGCTTTTCACGCTATTTTTTTGTTCCCCCCGGCCTCGGAGGGAACAGAAGTCACTGCTTACAGGATCTCAAGCAGCTCAACGTCGAACACCAGCGTGCTGAACGGAGGAATGGACGCGCCAGCGCCACGCTCGCCGTAAGCCAGTTCCTGAGGAATAGTCAGTTCCCATTTGGAACCTACCGGCATCAGGGTCAGCGCTTCAATCCAGCCAGGGATCACGCCGTTAACCGGGAATTCAGCCGGTTCGCCGCGTGCGACAGAGCTGTCAAACACGGTACCGTCGATCAGTTTACCGGTGTAGTGCACGCGAACGCGGTCAGTACGCGCTGGAATAGCACCTTCGCCCTGAGTCAGAACACGGAACTGCAAACCGGATTCAGTGCTGTTCACACCCTCTTTCTCACGGTTTTCTTCCAGATATTTGACGCCATCAGCCGCCATAGCCTGGAAACGCTCGCGACGAACTGCATCAGCGCGTTCGTGGATTTCACGCAGTGCGCGATGCACAACATCAACCGGCACTGCCGGGTGCTTACCTTCCAGCGCGTCAGCGATACCCGCTACCAGCGCTTCAGGCAACAGTCCTTCCAGTCCGGATTCACTCAGCTGTTGTCCTACCTGCAAACCAATGCCGTAGCTTGCTTGCGCTTCGATAGTGTCAAAAGTCGGGTTAGCCATCATATTTCCTTTCATCGGATGTAAAGTAGCGGGCAGCATATCAGCCATGCCGCATCCGGTAAAACTTTGTCTCGGGAACAGATGACAAATCGCGAGGAAACATAAACAATAGGAATACCCCGCGTTGACGTCACGAAAGCGGGTAATATGACGAACATCATAGCATTAGCCATCTATACTCTATGATCGAGGAACGAGACGCGGAGCAGGAGGAAAGCCATGCCCGGGCGCTTTGAATTAAAACCAACCCTGGCGAAAATCTGGCATGCACCGGACAATTTTCGCATTATGGATCCGCTACCGCCTATGCACCGACGCGGCATTATAATTGCTGCTATCGTGCTGGTGATAGGCTTCCTGCTGCCCTCCAGTGACACCAGCGATGCCCCTGTGGTTACGCGTACTGCCCAGCTGGATTTACAGTCACAGTCGCAGCCACCGACCGAAGCTCAACTGCAGGCACAGTTGGTCGCCCCGCAAAACGATCCGGGCCAGGTCGCTCCGCTTGCCCCAGAGCCAATCCAGGAAGGAGAACCAGACGCGCAGCCGCAGGCTCAGCAATCTCAGCCGCAGACGCAACCTTTCCAACAGGATAGTGGAATTGAGCAGCAGTGGCGCTCCTATCGCGTAGACTCGGGCAAAACGCTGGCGCAGGTATTCCGTGACCATAACCTCCCGCCAACCGATGTATACGCAATGGCGCAGGTTGAAGGTGCCGGAAAACCTCTGAGCAACCTGAAAGACGGCCAGATGGTACAAATCAGGCAGAATGCCAACGGCGTGGTAACGGGATTAACCATTGATACCGGTAATGGTCAGCAGGTACTGTTTACTCGACAACCTAACGGCAGTTTTATTCGCGCCCGTTAACCGGCACACCTGTAGGCCTGATAAACACAGCGCATCAGACATCAAGGTGAAGCGTCAGCGCTTCACCTTGTTCACCCACCAGATCCCGGAACAGACCAGCACCAGCGCCAGCGCATATTTCCATTCGAGAATGTTTTCGCCGAGGAATATCGCCGACAGTACCGCCCCCGAAACCGGGATCAGGAAGTTAAACGGCGCAATCATCCCCACGCGGTTATGCTTGAGCAGAATACTCCACAACGCAAAAGCGACCGAAGAGAGTAACGTCAGGTAGCCCAGAATCGCCACTGAAGACGCGCCGTGTACGGTCAGCGTGCCACCAAAAGCGTAGCCGCCGATAACCAGCGCCAGACCGCCGACACCCAACTGATATCCTGTCATTACCGTCGGGTCTACCGTCTGAGAAATGCGTTTACCGTATAACGTGGCGGCAGAAAGAATAAAGGCCGCCATCACCACTGAACCGTCCCCTAACAGGCTGAAGTTAAAATCCAGTCCGCTGCTAAAGTTCACCACCATTACGCCGGTAAAACCCAGGATACAGCCCAGCACTTTGTTGTAGCTCAGCTTGTCGTTCTGATAGATAAAATGGGCCAGAAGCACGCTGAAGAAGGTGCCGGTCGCGTTCATGATCGACCCTTTGACCCTCGTCGTGAACGCCAGGCCAATATAGAAGAAGATGTATTGCAGCGAGGTTTGCGTCAGTCCCAATAGCGTGAGCTGACCGTACTGACGCGGGCTTAACCGGCCAATCGGTTTACGCTGCGCCACCGCCAGCAATAGCAGCAATAATCCAGCAAACAGGAAGCGATAGCCGGCAAAGACAATTTTTGAAGGAATGTCATCCGTGGCAATCTGGAAGATCTCATATCCGCTTTTGATCGCCGGATAGGCGCTCCCCCACAGCAGACAGCAGAACGCTGCGCTCAGGTAGACAACATTTTTACGCGCAAACAGAGGTTGGTGCGTTGGTTCCATTCCATCACCACTTTGAAATAATGTTTTATTTTTATGATTATCCCGAAAAGGATAAAGAATAGCCAGAGCGAAAAGCGGAGGGAACAGAAAAGCAAAACGCCGACACGAGGCCGGCGCTTTTACGCGGTAATCAGAATAAAAACTTATTCTGCAACTACGTTTACAGTCAGCTTAGCAAACACTTCGCTGTGAACCTGGAAGCTCACTTCGTGCTCACCAGTGGTACGCAGAACGCCGTTCGGCAGACGAACTTCGCTCTTAGCTACTTCAACGCCAGCTGCAGTTACAGCGTCAGCGATGTCGCGAGTACCGATGGAACCGAACAGTTTACCTTCGTCGCCAGCTTTAGACGCGATGGTTACGGTTTCCAGTGCGTTGATTTTCTCAGCACGAGCTTCAGCAGCAGACAGAACGTCAGCCAGTTTAGCTTCCAGCTCAGCGCGACGCGCTTCGAAAAATTCAACGTTTTTCTTGGTAGCAGGAACAGCTTTACCCTGTGGTACCAGGAAGTTACGAGCATAGCCCGCTTTAACGTTAACCTGATCACCCAGGCTACCCAGGTTTGCTACTTTATCAAGCAGAATAACTTGCATTACCTTATCCTCTCAAAGTCGTATTAATGGACCGTGACCGATTACTGATGACGATCAGTGTACGGCAGCAGGGACAGGTAGCGAGCGCGTTTGATAGCGCGAGCCAGCTGACGCTGGTATTTTGCACGGGTACCGGTGATACGGCTTGGGACAATCTTACCGCTTTCGGTGATGTAGTTTTTCAGCGTAGCGATATCTTTATAGTCGATCTCTTGAACGCCTTCCGCGGTGAAACGGCAGAACTTGCGACGACGGAAATAACGTGCCATATGGCTAGTCTCCAGAATCTATCAATTCAATCTGCTCGGCATGCAGAACCATTTTGCTCAGGCCGTTCTTTGCCTTGTGGCAAGAGATGAACCCCTGAACGGTCACTGCGCTACCGACCGTTATACTGTGAGTAATGGCCTGGTTTTCGTGTCCGCTAATAATAACGGGCATTTGGCACCACGCCTGCCGGTGAAACCCGGCTTCCTCCTGCACAGAACGATGCTCAAGCACGAACTGGCAATGAGGAATTCCTGATGGACTGACCTTTCGAAGGGGAGCCCTGCACACGGTGCCGGACAACGCCAGACGGTTGGTCATCAGAAATTACTCTTCAGAATCCCCAGCTTCAGCATCATCTGCGGTTTCGTTAGCGAAATCATCGCGACGTTCACGACGCTCGTCTTTCGCTTTAACCATCGGAGATGCTTCGGTAACAGCGTGTTTAGTACGCATAACCATGCTGCGGATAACGGCATCGTTGAAGCGGAAGGTAGTTTCCAGCTCATCGATCACTTCCTGCGGCGCTTCAACGTTCAGCAGAACGTAGTGAGCTTTGTGCAGTTTGTTGATCGGGTAAGCCAGCTGACGGCGGCCCCAGTCTTCCAGACGGTGGATCGTGCCTTCTGCACCAGTGATGGCAGCAGTGTAGCGTTCGATCATACCCGGAACCTGTTCGCTCTGGTCAGGATGGACCATAAAAACGATTTCGTAATGACGCATCGAATTGCTCCTTACGGATTATTCAGCCTCCTGTCTGGGTCAGCCGAGGCCCGGGGAGGCAAGGAACGTGTTAAAGGTCGGCTGAAAAATTGACGCGTCATAATACTGGCGCCTGCCACTAAACTCAAGGTAATTGTACGATTATTTATCATGTCGCCATTAATACATATCCAGCAGCATTTTGACGCTGATGCAAATGGAGACAATGACAATCATGGGTCGGATAACTTTCTTGCCGCGCGTTAGTACGACCGTCGCGCCAAGACGTGCGCCGAGGGACTGTCCGGCAAACATCACCAGCCCCAGCGACCAGATCATTTTACCGCCAAAAATGAAGAACAATATCGAGGCGATGTTGGACGCCAGGTTAATAAAATTCGAGTGAATTTGCGCCTTATCGATGCTGTATCCCCGCAGCAGGATATAGCTGAGGGTATAAAAGGAGCCAGCCCCGGCACCGAGAAAGCCGTCATAAAAGCCAATGCATCCCCCGCCGATCAACGAGAAGAGAAACAGGGATACCTGCTGCTTTCTTTTCGGTTCGCTGAGATTTGGCGCAAAAATAAAGTAGATAGCGACCGCGATAATCAGGATCGGGAGCAGTTTCTTCAGCAGTTCCGGTTCAATGAACTGGATAAGCGTCGTTCCCATCGCAGAACCGATAAAGGCAGATAAAAACACATACTTGTGCTCCTGCACGTTGATATGCCCCCGGCGTAAAAAATAAATCCCGGAGGTCAGCGAGCTGCCCAGCGCCTGAATTTTATTGGTTGCCAGCGCATTCGCCGGGGGTAAACCAGAAATTAACAGTGCGCCAATCGAGAGAAAACCACCGCCGCCCGACACCACGTTAATAAAGCCTGCCACCAGCGCGACCATAAACATAATCACAAAGTAGCTGAAATCCATGAATGAAGTATCCATAAGTTTTTGCCTTATTATCATAAAGTTATATTAATTATCCGGCTCACTATAAACGGCGTACTCACCCGATTAAATTGACTATTTGGTAAGTGCTTATGCGCGAAAGACAGGTATTTTTCACCGCGCGGTACACACCAGCGGCCTGTTAATAAAAGAAAAGATGGCTATGCGGTAATTTTTTGAACAACTGCATCAGAAATGGTCGCTATCGACTGCGCCGGTAACGGTTAAAATTACATCAGAAGCTAATCACTCACAGGAGAGAGGCAACCAGAGACCGCAGTCGAGGAGGTACATATGCGAGCCCGTGTTTTGACCCTTCTGGCTATGCTTTTGCTTAGTGCAAATGCAACGGCAGCCATCAAAATTGACAATCATCAGGCCAGGAATATGGACGATGTGCAGAGCTTAGGCGTCATTTACATAAATCATAACTTCGCCACTGAAAGTGAAGCCACTCAGGCCCTGAATGAAGAGACCGATGCGCAAGGCGCAACCTACTACCACGTGATCCTCGCCAGGGAACCCGGTAGTAACGGAAATATGCACGCCAGTGCAGATATTTACCGCTAGCACCAGAAATAACCAACGAGAACATTGCTGCAGTTTAATTTGCCCCCTTCACAGGGGGCTTTTTTTGCAAAAAAGTCCCGAAGCCAGATCGATAACATCACCTGAATGATTGGGCTCCAGGACTTAGTCGTTACTTCTGTCCGTAATAGGCGTTTGGACCGTGCTTACGCATGAAATGCTTATTCATCAGATAACTGTCGATGGGGCTAAGCGCCGGATTAATGCCACGCGCAATCCATGCCATTTTTGCCACTTCCTCCATCACCACGGCGTTATGTACCGCATCGTGAGCATCCTTGCCCCAGGCAAACGGGCCATGCTGGTACACCACTACGCCAGGCGTATGCAAAGGTTCCACCTCCCCCAGCGTTTCGACAATCACCTTACCGGTATTTAGCTCATACTCGCCCTGAACTTCAGCTTCAGTTAACGCCCTGGTGCAGGGAATATCGCCAAAGAAGTAATCCGCATGCGTCGTGCCGAACGAGGGAATTGCCAGACCCGCCTGCGCCCATGCCGTCGCGTGGGTTGAGTGGGTGTGCACCACGCCGCCGAGAGAAGAATAGCGGCGATACAGCACCAGATGGGTGGCGGTATCAGAAGAAGGACGATAGCGCCCTTCCACTACGTTGCCGGCCAGATCCACAACCACCATGTCATCTACCTGCATCGTTTGGTAGTCGACGCCGCTAGGCTTAATCACCACCAGACCGCGCTCGCGGTCAATGGCGCTGACGTTCCCCCAGGTGAACGTCACCAGCCCGTAGCGCGGCAAATCCATATTGGCCTCAAAAACCTGCTGTTTAAGTTTTTGCATTACACCGCCTCCACCAGACCTGCGCTGGCCATTCGCGCCTTCACCCAGTCGCGCGCCTTCGCGACTTCACGTGCCGGGTCGTCCGACGTTTCACTCCACATCTCAATCAGGTATGGTCCGCAGTACCCACTCTGTTTGAGCGTCGCAAAACAACGTTCGAACTCAACAACCCCTTCACCAAACGGCACATTTTTGAATACACCGGGTTTGGTATCCTTCACGTGTACGGCAACAATATGACCCATCCCAGCCTGCAGCTCCATCTGCACGTCGTTATCCCACGCCGACAAATTGCCAATATCGGGATACAGCTGGAACCACGGATTGTTGAGATAGTGGGCATAACCCAGTGCCTTGCTGATCGAATTCATCAGCGGATAATCCATGATTTCCATCGCCAGCGTCACCTGCGCGCGGCTCGCCATCTCCACGCTCTCTTTCAGCCCATCGCGAAACCGACGACGCGTTTCGTTATTGGCCTGCTGGTAATAGACGTCGTAACCCGCCAGTTGAATAACGCGAATACCGATATCCTGCGCAAACTGAATGGCTTTACGCATGATCTCCAGCCCCTGTTCGCGCACCGCATCATCTTCACTGCCAAGCGGGAAACGACGATGAGCGCTCAGGCACATGGACGGTACGCGTATCCCTGTCTCGGCGATAGCGGCCACCAGCGCCAGTCGCTGCTCGCGGCGCCAGTCAAGACGCGCCAGGCGATCGTCGGTCTCATCAACCGATATTTCGACAAAATCAAAGCCCAGTTCCTTCGCCAGCTGCAAGCGTTCCAGCCAGCACTCCCCGCCGGGGAGCGCTTTTTCATAGATACCGAGCGGGACCTGTTTCGACAACATAGTCGCTCCTTATCCCCACAGTTGGGCGATGGAACGTTTGAACTGACGCGCAGCGTCTACCGGAGAGGCAGCATCGCGAATGCTGCGTCCGGCAATAAAGACGTGGATAGGGATCCCCTGGAACAGCGGCAGATCCTCCAGCGCCAGGCCGCCGGTGACGGTGACCTTAAAGCCCATATCAGAAAGGCGTTTGATGGCGCTAATATCTGCCTCTCCCCATGCCACACCCGCCGCCTGCGCGTCACGGCTGCGGTGATATACCACTTGCCCAATGCCCGCGTCACGCCACTCCTGCGCCTGCTCCCAGGTCCAGTAACCAGTCAGTTCAATCTGCACGTCGCCATTAAATTCTTTCGCCACCTCCAGCGCCCCCTTGGTGGTGTTGATATCCGCGCAGCAGATGACGGTAACCCAGTCAGCGTTGGCTTCGAAACACATGCGCGAGAGGATTTTACCCGCGTCGGCGATTTTGGCATCCGCCAGCACAATTTTATGCGGATAAAGCGCCTTCAGATCGCGTACGGCGCGCACCCCCTCAGCCACGCAAAGAATCGTGCCCACCTCAATGATATCGACCTCTTCGGCAATCAGACGCGTCGTTTCATAGGCGGAAGACATTGATTGGTTATCCAGCGCAACCTGCAACATAGGTAATGACATTTTGGTATCCTTTTAAACAGCCGCCGCAGTGGCGTTATCAATTAAATCCAGCACTTCCTGCGCGGTACGGCAGGCACGTAAACGGTCGAAATTGGCTTCGTCGTCAAAGAGATTCACGATCTGCATGATGCCGACTTCCTGATGTGTGTTGGCGTCTACTGCCGCCATGGTGATCAGGATGTCGACCGGGTCGTTATCTTCGTGGTTAAACACCAGCGGTGTTTTCAGCGTCACCAGCGCAAAACCGGTTTTCTTAACCCCTTCCTCCGGACGGCCGTGCGGCATCGCCAGGCCGGGCGCAATCACGAAATACGGGCCGAATTGTTCGACTCCGTCGAGGATGGCCTGGTAGTAGCGTGGTTCAACCACATCAGCCTTAACCAGCAGATCCACGCTCAGCTTTACCGCTTCCTGCCAGGAGCTGGCCTCGGCCTGTAAAAGGATGGCGTTATTGTCTGCCAGCGAATCACGTAATTTCATAGGCCGCCTCCTTACTTCACGTCCTGTGGGAAATGCGCGTTGATCACTTCCAGCAGTTTTGGTCCAAAATCGGCGGGAGACAGCATGTTGCGTACGCCAACAACATATTTATTGCCCGATACGGTAATCTCACCGGCGATATGGGTAGAAGCGAGGATGATATCCGCGCCGCTCAGTTCACTTTTGTATTCACCTACTGCGCAACTGTTTACCGTATGGTCAATATTTGACTGGGTTAAAAACTGATCCACCTTCATCTTCATGATCATGGAACTCCCCTGCCCATTGCCACATACAGCCAAAATACGTACGGTCATAATCGGAACTCCTTATTAAGCAGAGTGTTCTGCCAGTTGTTTTTCTGCGTCTTCCTCAGCGCGCAAGGTGCGTCCTGCGAAAAACATATAAGCCAGTGCAATCAGAATAATGACGGCCATAAACACGATGCCGATGGAGGCAAAGCCCTGCATCATCGGCGGCGCCAGAATTGACCAGTCCGCCATGCCCATCCAGGCGCTCATCCCGGTGAGCTTCACCGCCCAGACGCAGCCGAAGATTTCGATCATCCCCATCACCAGGCAAATCTTGAGCGCCGCGCGCCAGCCGCCAAAGTGGTTAGCAAACACGCCGATAGTCGCGTTCGAGAAGAACATCGGAATAAAGCCAGGGATAATCAGAATAGAAGAGCCGCAACCCACCAGGATGCCCACCGCAATCAGTTGGCCGATGGTGCCCCACATAAAGCCCCAGACCACCGCGTTGGGCGCAAAGCTATAAATCGCCGCGCAGTCGATAGCCAGCACTGCACCCGGGATCAGACGTTGAGAGATACCGTTGAACGCTTCTGAAAGCTCAGCAACGAACATACGTACGCCCTGAGTGATGATGAAAATAGCGACGGCAAACGAAAAACCGGTCTGCAGGATATAGACCGTCCAGTGGGTTTTACCCGCCATCGCCTGAACCACATCAATACCGAAAGAGAGCAGGATCGCGCCGAAGAAGAGGGTCATAACAATCGCGGTAGAAACGATGTTGTCATGGAAGATATTCAGCCAGCCCGGCAGCTTCAGATCTTCAACACTCTCCTCTTTCTTACCCAGATAAGGCGCGACTTTGTAGGCAATCCATGAAGCGAACTGCTGCTGGTGACCGATGGAAAAACCGCAGCCGTCGGTCACTTCCTGCGTCGGCTTGTACATCATATTGGAAGTAATGCCCCAGTAGAGGGACACCAGCACAGCGGTGCAGATGATGGTGGTCCACATCGGGTAACCGAAGATGAAGAGAGAGACGGCAATCAAGCCCGCCTGCTGGAACATAATGTGGCCGGTCAGCATGATGGTGCGAATGCCGGTAATACGCCGTAGCAGTACGTAACAAATATTCAGCGCCAGCGCCAACAGCACAGCATAACCCACCCAACTATAGGCATCGCCCATACGTTCGATGGTTGCCATCATGGAGGCATAGGTATCGGAAATCGCACCATTGATACCGTAAACTTCGGACATCTTCGCCACCACCGGTTTAAACGTGCTGGTCAGAATGCCCGATCCCGCTTGCAGCAACATAAAACCGATAATCGTTTTGATCGTGCCTTTGATAATAACGCTGACGCTTTTACGCAGCAGGATGTAACCAAGACAGGTCACAATACCCAACAGCAAGGGCGCGTTGGTCATAACCTGATTAAAAAAGACGGTAAAGATGTTGTAGAGGATCTCCATAACGATCTCCAGTAGACGAAGTTGCTGAACATTCATTACAGATGCCCAGGATGTTGTGCCCTCACTCTAATTTTCAAAAGTAATCACAACAAGATTGAATTTGATTAAATGTGATGCAGTACGCAAATAATTCACACACTTGTGGAGTGGCTTTACTTCTAATTCATCATTTCCAAAATAAACTCTATTAAAACAATAAAATACAAAACAAACACTCAAGTAAACCATCCTGTCACGCTGTGATTTGCTCACATTTCCCCGCTGAACACCAAAAATCAACGCATTGCCTTCTTGAAAAAATGATGTCAATATCAATCAAAACAAATCACAAATTGACTTAATCTGAATAAATATGAAGGTAAATGCGATGAGTAAAGTAAAAAGCATCACGCGTGAATCATGGATCCTGAGCACATTCCCGGAGTGGGGAAGTTGGCTGAATGAAGAGATCGAACAGGAGCAGGTCGCCCCGGGCACATTCGCTATGTGGTGGCTTGGCTGTACCGGCATCTGGCTGAAGTCGGAAGGCGGGACGAACATCTGCGTCGATTTCTGGTGCGGGACGGGTAAACAGAGTCACGGTAACCCGCTAATGAAAACCGGCCACCAGATGCAACGCATGGCTGGGGTGAAGAAACTGCAGCCAAACCTGCGCACCACGCCGTTTGTTCTTGATCCGTTTGCAATTCGACAGATCGATGCGGTGCTGGCGACACACGATCATAACGATCACATCGACGTGAATGTCGCGGCCGCCGTCATGCAAAACTGCGCCGATGACGTACCATTTATCGGGCCGCAAACCTGTGTGGATCTGTGGATCGGTTGGGGTGTGCCAAAAGAGCGCTGCATCGTGGTAAAACCAGGCGATGTGGTGAAAGTGAAAGATATTGAAATTCATGCGCTTGACGCGTTTGATCGTACGGCATTAATCACGCTACCTGCCGATCAAAAAGCGGCAGGTGTGCTGCCGGATGGTATGGATGCACGTGCGGTAAACTACCTGTTCAAAACACCGGGCGGAACGCTGTACCACAGCGGAGACTCGCACTACTCTAACTACTACGCAAAGCATGGCAACGAGCACCAGATCGATGTTGCGCTCGGCTCCTATGGTGAGAATCCGCGCGGGATTACGGACAAAATGACCAGCTCCGACATGCTGCGCATGGCGGAAGCGTTGAATACGAAAGTGGTGATCCCTTTCCATCATGACATCTGGTCAAACTTCCAGGCCGACCCTCAGGAGATCCGCGTACTGTGGGAGATGAAAAAAGATCGACTGAAGTATGGCTTTAAGCCGTTTATCTGGCAGGTGGGCGGTAAGTTCACCTGGCCGTTGGACAAAGATAACTTTGAATATCATTATCCGCGCGGCTTTGATGACTGCTTCACGATTGAACCGGATCTGCCGTTTAAATCCTTCTTGTGACCCCTACAAAATGCCGGGCTATTCCGGCATTTTTTCCCATTTACTTTAGTATTTCCAGGCTATTTCAAATATCATCTTTTCAAATCAATTTGTATCGGAATAGCTCATGACTGAAGCACAAAGACATCAAATATTGCTGGATATGCTGGCGCAGTTGGGCTTTGTTACCGTTGAGAACGTGATTGAGCGTCTGGGGATTTCACCAGCCACAGCACGCCGGGACATCAATAAACTCGACGAAAGCGGCAAACTCAAGAAAGTCCGCAATGGCGCAGAAGCCATTACCCAGCAACGTCCGCGCTGGACACCTATGAATCTGCATCAGGCGCAGAACCACGATGAAAAAGTTCGCATTGCCAAGGCCGCATCCCAACTTGTAAATGCGGGTGAAAGCGTGGTGATCAACTGCGGATCAACCGCCTTCCTGCTTGGTCGTGAAATGTGCGGCAAGCCGGTGCAGATCATCACCAATTATCTGCCGCTGGCGAACTATCTGATCGACCAGGAGCATGACAGCGTGATCATCATGGGAGGGCAATACAACAAAAGCCAGTCCATCACGCTTAGTCCGCAAGGCAGCGAAAATAGCCTGTATGCCGGACACTGGATGTTTACCAGCGGTAAAGGGTTGACCGCGGACGGATTGTATAAAACCGATATGCTAACCGCGATGGCTGAGCAGAAGATGCTTAACGTAGTGGGTAAACTGGTGGTGCTGGTCGATAGCAGTAAGGTCGGTGAACGCGCGGGGATGCTGTTCAGTCGCGCCGATCAAATCGATATGCTGATTACCGGCAAAAACGCTAACCCTGAGATTCTGCAACAACTTGAAGCTCAGGGCGTAAGCATCGTGCGCGTTTAAAGGTGCTGGCGAAAAAACGTTACTGTCGCTGCCAGCGCCTCTGGCGTGATGCGGTGGCGTACGCCCGCTTCCCACAGGCAGGTTAAATTGTTATCCAGCCCTGCCTGAATCAGCGCCTGCTGTAAGCGGAAGGTTTCAACCGCGGGCACCACATCGTCCTCCTGTCCATGCCACAACAGCAACGGTCGGTCGGCCAGCCGTTGTAGTTGATGCGTAACATCCCATTCGGCGAGCGGTGCGATAATGGCATCGAACTCTGCCTGCTGCTCTGGCGTCTGGACCCGTAAAGGGGGAAAAAGCGTCTGTGCAAGACGGGTAAAATAGCCCGAACCCATCAGGCTGGCTACACATTTAACCTCGGGATGGCGGGCCATAATGCCCAACGCCGTCATGCCTCCCATCGACGCCCCCGCAACAGCAAGTCTTTCATCTGATAGCCAATTTTCCGCCACCAGCGCCGCACGTAACGTCGTAAACTCCTGCATGTTTTGCTGCAATATATGCCAGAAGCGAAACATTCGCTCCTGAGCATCACCGTTGAAGCGGGCACCATGGTCGGGCGCATCGGGCATGACAACCCGGAATCCGGCCTGAGCCAGAGCAACGGCAAAATAGCTATAGACCAGACTTGAAGATGTAAACCCGTGATAGAAAATAATGCAAGGGAGTGAACACTCGCGTTTGCCAGCCGGAACGGCGTGCAGGACAGGGATACCAGCCAACTGTCGTGTTTCAATTTCGATCATTTTTCGCCTCTTTTTTTCTGGTATGCCATGCAGCAATACTTAACGCAAGCGAATGTGTTCGGCAATGATTCATAATGTTGAGAACTGGGTTACGCTTTCGCAACATTTTCATTCGAAAATCGCGTGAGAGATAACACTTCGGGAACATTCCCCTAAAGGGAAATTGATAAGGCACTACACTATGGCTATCAGGAAACGAGATAGAGTTATGCGTCGGTTTGCCTCTTTATTGCTGGTGATGCTTTTAAGCGCCTGTAGCGTGCTACAGGGAACGCCCCAACCCGCACCGCCCGTTGCCGACCACCCGCAGGAGATCCGCCGTGACCAGAGTAATGGGTTACAGCGAATAGGAACGGTCAGCGCGCTGGTAAGAGGCTCTCCGGATGATGCGCTGGCAGAGATCCGTGACAAAGCCGTCGCGGCAAAAGCTGATTACTACGTGGTTTTATTAGTGGATGAAACCATCGTGACAGGCCAATGGTATTCACAGGCTATTTTGTATCGTAAATAACATTGGGTTGGAATTTAGTCAGCTTTACATTGCTTTGCGCCGCTATGCGTTTACCTGTGCACAATAAACCAACAGCAGGAAGCTTGAGGTTTATTATCGCGATGGAATGCCCTGCCGTGTGTAGGGGTACGAATAATGGAGCTGACGATGAAACAATCACTTGCCTTATCCTCACTGCTGCTTTCTGCCGGACTGGTAGGTACTACGGCGCAGTCTGCCGAGTTCGCCAGTGCTGACTGCGTTACAGGCCTGAACGAAATTGGCCTGATATCTGTCAGTAACATTGCAGGGAATCCGCAGGATGTAGAACGAGTAATCGCGTTAAAAGCGGATGAACAGGGTGCCTCATGGTATCGGATCATTCAGATGTACGAAGACCAGCAGCCCGACAACTGGCGCGTACAGGCCATACTCTATGCTTAACAGATTGCCGGATGGCGTAAACTTATCCGGCCTACATTGAATGTAGGCATGATAAGGCGCGCCAGCGTCGCCATCAGGCATATTATTACCGTAATCCCCCCGTTGCCCGCAGGAGCAAGTCGTTCAGCACCTGCTCGGACAATCGTAGTCCACCACGCGTATCGAGCATCATTTGACACCAGGCCTGCGCCACTGGCGGAGAGGCATAGCGCAACATCTGCGCCCCGCAACCGAGCAGGAAAAGCTGCTGTGTAATCTCCCGTCCCAACTCCTCACTGGGTTTACGTAAACGCTGCTGTAGTTGACGTACCCTTCGATCGTAATGTCGGTCTTGCCCTTTTACCTCAGCAAAGGCTTCGCTGAGCATATCGTATATGCCGGGTTGTTTTGTCAGCACCCGCAATACATCGAGGCACATAATGTTGCCAGAGCCCTCCCAGATACTGTTTACCGGCATCTCACGATACAGGCGCGGCAATTCACTCTCCTCGCAGTAGCCAATCCCGCCGAGCACTTCCATCGCCTCTGCAACAAACGGCATACCGGCCTTGCAAACAGAGAATTTCGCTGCTGGCGTGAACAACCTGGCCCACAGAGATTCTTGGGCATCAGCGCGACGGTCCCAGGCCCGCGCCAGTCGGAACAGTAACGCCGTCTGACCTTCCAGTTGGAGCGCCATCCGACCTAATACCTGGCGCATCATCGGTTGTTCGATCAATGGTTTGCCAAAAACCTGTCGCTGGTGCGCATGGTAAATCGCGACAGAAAAAGCACGTCGCATCATGCCATGACTGCCGAGCGCACAGTCAAAACGCGTCATCCCACCCATTTTCAGGATATGACGTATACCTTCCCCTTCTTCACCCAATAGCCAGCCAATCGCATCGTGGAATTCAACCTCGCAGCTGGCGTTGGAGCGATTGCCTAACTTATCTTTCAGCCGCTCCAGACGGATAGCATTACGCTGCCCGTCGGGTAAAAATCGCGGTACAAAAAAGCAGGATAAGCCTCCCTTTGCCTGGGCCAGTACCAAATGGGCATCGCTTTGCGGCACGGAGAAAAACCACTTATGTCCCACCAGCCGATACGAGCCGTCTGTAAGACGTTCTGCCTGAGTGGTATTGCTCAGCACATCTGACCCCCCCTGCTTCTCGGTCATTCCCATGCCGATCAATAACCCACGCTTTTGCCCTCCGGGCAGTAAATGCGAGTCATAACGGTCGCTTAGCAGCGGTGTAAACCAGTCGTGAAAGGGGGCAGGTAACATCTGAAGTAACAACGGCGTGGCGGCAAAAGTCATGGTAACCGGACACAACGTGCCCGCTTCCACCTGCGCATGCAGCATGAAACGGGCCGCCCGGGCAACAAATGTTCCCTGCCTCGCGTCTTCTTCCCAGGCCAGATTATGTACGCGATTGGCGCACAATCCCTGCATCAGTAAATGCCAGGCAGGATGAAAACGCACATCATCCAGCCGCTGACCCTGCGAGTCGTAGCGCAACAACTCGGGTGGAAAAGCATTGGCCAGACGGCCAAGCTCGAGCGACTCGGCAGTCCCTAGCTGCTGACCAATACTGGCGAGAAGATCGCTATCCCAGCCAGCGCCTTCACGGATAACCGCTTCACACAGCGCGCCATCGGACAGATATAAGTTGCTGTTATTGAGCGGTACAGGTTGGTTAAAAACGGTATGCGTTTGCCAGTGCATTGTGTCTCCCTCCGTCAATTGCCGTCACCTTAAGTATGGTCAGGCAGAAGGCAGGACGCATGGGACAACGGTCACAAAAAAGCCATCCCGAAGGATGGCTTGAGAGAAGAGAGAAATGAGGGAGATAGTTTAGCCGCGCTGGCGTACAGCCTCAAACAGGCAGATGCCCGTCGCAACTGAAACGTTCAGCGACGAAACGCTCCCAGCCATCGGGATGCTGATCAGTTCGTCACAGTGTTCGCGGGTCAAACGACGCATACCTTCACCCTCTGCGCCCATCACCAGCGCCAGACGTCCGGTCATTTTGCTCTGGTAGAGAGTATGGTCAGCTTCACCTGCGGTTCCGACGATCCAGATATTCTCTTCCTGCAGCATACGCATAGTGCGCGCCAGATTGGTCACACGGATCAGCGGTACGCTTTCTGCCGCGCCGCAGGCCACTTTTTTCGCCGTTGCATTCAACTGCGCAGAACGATCCTTCGGTACGATAACAGCATGGACGCCAGCAGCATCGGCGCTACGCAGGCATGCCCCCAGGTTATGCGGATCGGTAACACCATCGAGGATCAAAAAGAACGGCTGATCGAGCGTAGCAATCAGATCCGGCAGATCGTTTTCCTGATACTGACGACCCGGCTTTACGCGAGCAATAATTCCCTGATGTACCGCACCCTCGCTTTTCTCATCCAGGAACTGGCGGTTAGCCAACTGAATGACAACACCCTGTGCTTCCAGTGCGTGGATCAGCGGCAGCAGGCGTTTATCTTCACGACCTTTGAGAATAAAGACGTCCTGGAAGCGCTCAGGCGCACGTTCCAGCAGAGCCTGCACCGCATGGATGCCGTAAATCATTTCACTCATGAATGTACTCGTTAATAGTTTATGCGTAACGCGGGCAACGCGAGGTTGCCCGACTTACTGTTTATGGCTGTTATTGCGCGACTTTCTTTTTCGTCGCGCGTTTAGCTTTAGTGGCGGCAGCGATTTTAAGCGTTTTTGCCGATGGCTTTTTCGCTTTTTTATCGCCTTTCTTCTCAGCCGTTTTTTTATCCGCCTGAGGTTTGGCTCTGCCTTTCTTCTCGCCGCGGAAAGCGCTATCCGGCTCGAAATTTACTTTTTTGCCCATCTGACGACGCTTACCGGTATTTTTACCCGCATCGCCTTTTTTCGCTTTTTCACGCGCGGTTTTACCTTCATTGCGCGGTGCACGTTCGCTGGAGATCAAACTGAAGTCGATTTTACGCTCGTCCATGTTGACCGCTTCCACGCGAACTTCCACGCGATCGCCCAGGCGATACATTTGACCGCTGGATTCTCCCGTCAGACGCTGCCCAACCTGGTCAAAACGATAGTAGTCGTTATCCAGGGAGGAGACATGCACCAGACCGTCGATAAACAGCTCATCAAGACGGACGAAGAAACCAAACCCGGTCACGCTGGCGATCACGCCTTTGAAGACATTACCTACCTGATCCAGCATGAAGTCGCACTTCAGCCAGTCAGAGACGTCGCGTGTGGCTTCGTCAGCACGGCGCTCGGCCATCGAACAGTGTTGACCCAGCTGCAGCATCTCTTCCATCGAATAATGGTAGCCACCCGTTTCCGTGGTGTTGCCTTTATGGCCCTGCTCCTGCGCCAGCAGATACTTAATCGCCCGGTGCAAGGAGAGATCCGGGTAACGACGGATCGGCGAGGTGAAGTGTGCATAAGATTGCAACGCAAGGCCAAAGTGACCGCGGTTTTCCGGATCGTAAATCGCCTGCTTCATTGAACGCAGCAGCATAGTTTGCAGCATTTCTGCGTCAGGACGGTCAGCAATCGACTCCAGCAGTTCAGCGTAATCACGCGGCTCGGGTTTATTACCGCCGGGCAGCTCCAGCCCCAGCTCCGCCAACACCGAACGGAACGAATTAATCGCTTCGGTCGTCGGCTTATCGTGAATACGGAACAGTGCCGGCTCTTTGGCTTTCTCAACGAATCGCGCCGCTGAGATGTTCGCCATGATCATGCACTCTTCAATCAGTTTGTGCGCGTCATTACGCTGCGTCTGCTCAATACGCTCAATACGGCGTTCAGCATTGAAGATAAACTTCGCTTCTTCACTTTCAAACGAGATACCGCCACGCTCTTCACGCGCTTTATCCAGCACTTTGTAGAGGTTATGCAGCTCTTCAATGTGTTTAACCAACGGCGCGTACTGCTCACGCAGTTCCTGATCGCCCTGCAGCATGTGCCAGACCTTGGTGTAGGTCAGACGCGCATGGGAGCTCATAACCGCTTCGTAGAATTTAAAGCCTGTTAAGCGGCCTTTCGACGAAATGGTCATTTCACAGACCATACACAGCCTGTCCACCTGCGGGTTGAGCGAACACAATCCGTTAGACAGCACTTCCGGTAGCATCGGAACAACCTGCGATGGGAAGTAGACGGATGTGCCACGGCTGCGCGCTTCCTGGTCCAGCGGAGTCGGCGGGCGAACGTAATAGCTTACGTCAGCAATCGCCACCCATAAACGCCAGCCGCCGCCGCGTTTCTTCTCGCAGTAAACCGCATCGTCGAAGTCACGCGCATCTTCGCCATCGATAGTGACCAGCGGCAGGGAGCGCAGATCGACACGTCCGGCTTTCGCTTCTTCCGGCACTTCTTCTTTCAGTCCGGCGACCTGTTTTTCGACCGCCTGAGGCCAGATATACGGGATTTCATGAGTACGCAGCGCCATATCAACGGCCATGCTGGTTCCCATGTTGTCGCCCAGGACTTCAACAATTTTACCCACCGCTTTAGTGCGACGCGTCGGACGCTGGGTCAGCTCAACCACGACCACGAAACCCATACGAGCACCCATCACCTCTTCCGGCGGGATCAGGATATCAAAGCTCAGGCGGCTGTCGTCAGGGACGACAAACCCAACGCCAGCGTCGGTGAAGTAGCGACCGACAATCTGGCTGGTTTTCGGTACCAGTACGCGCACAATACGCGCTTCGCGACGACCTTTACGGTCCGCTCCCAGCGGCTGTGCCAACACCTGATCGCCATGAATACAGGTTTTCATCTGCTCGCTGGACAGGTACAGGTCATCTTTGCGGCCTTCAACGCGCAGAAAGCCGTAGCCATCACGGTGGCCAATAACGGTACCTTTCAGCAGGTCAAGACGCTCCGGCAGCGCATAGCACTGACGACGAGTGAAGACCAGTTGCCCGTCACGCTCCATGGCGCGCAGGCGGCGACGCAGCGCTTCTTGCTGCTCTTCACCTTCAATGTTGAGTTCAGCGGCCAGCTCATCGCGGTTGGCCGGTTTTTCACGTTTAGTTAAATGTTCGAGGATAAATTCCCGGCTCGGGATAGGATTCGCGTATTTTTCTGCTTCGCGTTCCTGGAAAGGATCTTGTGACATCGAGGTTCCTCCATTGTCAGCTCTGATGAAGATTTTCGTCACTCCACCAGCAATAATTTATAAAGCGGTTGATTCTCTTCAACCAAATCAGCAAGTGTGTAGTTGTCCAGTTCCGTGAGAAAACTTTGCACTGCCTTAGAAAGCGCCTGTTTAAGTCGACAGGCTGGGGTAATGTGGCAAAACTCGCTGCTACAATTGACCAACGATAGTGGTTCCAGCTCGCGAACCACATCACCAATACCAATATCCTTAGCTGGTTTACCCAGGCGGATACCGCCATTTTTTCCTCGAATAGCAGTAACGAAGCCCGCACGGCTAAGTTGATTGATTATTTTGACCATATGATTACGGGACACGCCGTAGACTTCTGTCACCTCAGAAATACTGGTCATACGTCCTTCGGGAAGTGACGCCATATAGATTAGCGCACGTAATCCGTAATCGGTGAAACTTGTTAACTGCACATCAACCTCAGGAAAAGGGATAAAACGGATAAACCTGGTGGTATTAATTACATTGATGATAAACCAGCCACCAGCCAGGTCGCTAATTTATTTCAGTTCAGGAAGGAAAAAAGCGAGGAACTTACGTGATTTTAAGCCGGATTATGATGCAAAGCGCCTCATCCGGCCAAAGATAGTGCAAGCGCAGCGCCATTCGACGCCACGCTATAACCAGAATTATGCGTCGAACGGGTCGCGCAGGATCATGGTTTCAGTACGGTCTGGGCCAGTTGAGATAATATCAATCGGCACACCGGTCAGTTCTTCAATACGCTTGATGTAGTTCAGTGCTGCCTGCGGCAGACCGCTACGTTCCTTCACACCGAAGGTGGATTCAGACCAGCCCGGCATGGTTTCGTAGATCGGCTCGATACCTTTCCAGTCGTCTGCAGCCAGCGGGGTAGTCGTTACTTCACGGCCATCCGGCATACGGTAAGCGACACAGATTTTCACCTCTTTCAAACCGTCCAGTACGTCCAGTTTGGTCAGGCAGAAGCCAGACAGGGAGTTAATCTGTACTGCACGGCGTACAGCAACGGAGTCCAGCCAACCGGTGCGACGACGACGACCGGTGGTCGCGCCATACTCGTTACCTTGTTTGCACAGGAACTCGCCAACGTCATCAAACAGCTCAGTCGGGAACGGACCCGCGCCTACACGTGTAGAGTAAGCTTTGATGATACCCAGAACGTAATCCACATAACGTGGACCCAGGCCGGAGCCGGTCGCCACGCCACCTGCGGTGGTGTTGGAAGACGTTACGTACGGATAGGTACCGTGGTCGATATCCAGCAGGGTACCCTGTGCGCCTTCGAACATGACGAAATCGCCACGCTTACGCGCCTGGTCCAGCAGATCGGAAACATCAACAACCATAGAGGTCAGGATGTCGGCAATCGCCATCACATCATCCAGCACTTTCTGGTAGTCAACTGCTTCAACTTTATAGAAATTCACCAGCTGGAAGTTGTGATATTCCATCACTTCTTTCAGTTTTTCAGCGAAGGTTGCTTTATCAAACAGATCGCCAACGCGCAGACCGCGACGAGCTACTTTGTCTTCATAAGCCGGACCGATGCCACGACCGGTAGTACCGATCGCTTTCTCGCCACGCGCTTTCTCACGAGCATTATCCAACGCAACGTGATAATCAAGGATCAGCGGACAAGCTTCAGACAACAGCAGGCGCTCGCGAACCGGGATGCCACGATCTTCCAGTCCTTTCATTTCTTTCATCAGCGCGGACGGAGACAGTACAACACCGTTACCGATGATGCTGATGACATTCTCGCGAAGAATACCTGATGGAATAAGATGGAGGACGGTTTTTTCACCGTTGATTACGAGAGTATGGCCTGCGTTGTGACCACCCTGGTAGCGCACAACATATTTAGCCCGTTCAGTCAGAAGATCGACGATCTTCCCTTTACCTTCGTCACCCCATTGGGTGCCCAGTACGACGACGTTGTTACCCATTTTTCAAAATCACCGTTTGCTTAAAAATGGATTCTACCACCGCTTTTTCAGATATACAGCACTTTTTGCATGCGAAAATCCGCAAAATAGGCTACTTATTGATCAGCCAATCGTTTTCCTCAACATGTAGTAGACCACAACGCCCGCAACCACAAGACCTCCACCAAAACGACGCAAAGTATTTTCGGGAAGTTGCACCATTGCGGAAATCATTTTCTTCCACGCGCGGGGATAAAGCATAGGGCCCAGGCCTTCCAGCACCAAAACCAGCGCGAGCGCCAGCAAAATTGTTGAATTCATCCATCGTCCTTTTATAAAAAGAAAACCACCGCATCCCTGGGGATGCCGGTGGTTTTGCTGGTTTAAAACCGCTGGAACTTTATTAGCGTGTCGTAGTGCTCGGTGTCTTCATGTAGCGGAAGAAATCGCTGTCCGGGCTCATGACCATCACGTCCTGGTTGCCTTCGAAGCTCTTCTCGTAAGCACGCAGGCTACGGATGAAGGCGTAGAAGTCAGGATCCTGGCTGAACGCATCGGCAAACAGTTTAGCGGCTTCTGCATCGCCTTCACCGCGCATGATGCGGCCTTGACGCTCAGATTCTGCCAGCGTTTTAGTCACTTCATAATCCGCCGTGGCACGCAGTTTTTCCGCTTCTTCCTGACCTTGTGAACGATGGCGACGCGCTACCGCTTCACGCTCAGCGCGCATACGGTTGTAGATAGCCTCAGACACTTCAGCAGGCAGGTTGATTTGCTTGATACGCACGTCAACCACTTCGATGCCCAATGCCGCCATACTGTTCGGGTTGATGACCGGTACTTTACCGTTTGTTTCAGCCTGAACACGCTCAGCAGCTTCGGCAATCGCGCTATCTGCCGCCGGAGTCGCGACTTCATCTTCCGTGCCAGCAGAACCGGAGTTCAGCGCATCACGAACTTCCAGCGTCAGACGACCGCGGGAATCGGTAACGATGTCTTTCACGTCCAGACGACCAATTTCAGAACGCAGACGGTCAGAGAACTTACGTTTCAGCAGGACTTCTGCCTGAGAAACATCGCCACCGCCCGTTGCCAGGTAGTAACGGCTAAAGTCACTGATGCGCCACTTAATGTAGGAGTCAACGATCAGGTCTTTCTTCTCTTTGGTAACAAAGCGATCGGCCTGGTTGTCCATGGTCTGAATACGCGCATCCAGCATCTTCACAGATTCAATAAACGGAATCTTGAAGTGCAGGCCTGGTGCAACAACCAGCGGCTTGTTTTCATCGTCACGCAGAACTTTACCAAAGCGCAGAGTAATCCCGCGCTCGCCTTCTTTGACCACAAAGACAGACATGAACAGAACTACCAGAACGATGATGATAATCGCAATAACTGACTTACGCATCGTTATTCCCCCTGACGCTGGTAGTCGTTACGCTGCGCGTTCGCGCGGCGTTGGTCCATAATATCGCCCTGACTGGTGGACGAGGTATTGCTTGCTCCAGTGCCGGACGTCGTTGCTGGCGGCAGACGCAGCAGGTTTGAACTGCTGTCACTCTTTGCTGCTGGCGCACTACCGCCTTTCAGCATTTGATCCAGCGGCAGAACCATCAGATTGCTGCCCTTATCGTTAACCAGGACTTTGCGGGTATTGCTCAGCACTTTTTCCATGGTTTCGATATACAGACGCTCGCGAGTAATTTGCGGTGCGGCTTTATATTCCGGCAGAATTTTTGCGAAACGAGCCACTTCACCCTGTGCTTCCAGGATGGTTCGCGTTTTGTAAGCACGCGCTTCTTCCAGAATACGCTGCGCCTGACCGTTAGCACGTGGCTGAACTTCGTTGGTGTACGCTTCTGCTTCACGGATGTACTGCTGCTCGTTTTCACGTGCTGCAATGGCATCGTCAAACGCGGCTTTTACTTCTTCCGGCGGACGTGCTGCCTGGAAGTTGACGTCCAGCAGGGTGATACCCATGTTGTACGGACGGATCGTTTCTTCCAGTTCACGCTGGGTATCGCTACGAATAACGGTACGCCCTTCGGTCAGGATACGGTCCATGGTGTATTTACCGATAACCCCACGCAGGGCGCTGTCGGTTGCCTGACGCAGACTGTCATCCGCGCTGGTTACGCTAAACAGGTAACGCTGCGGATCGGTCACGCGGTACTGCACGTTCATTTCAACGCGTACGACGTTTTCGTCAGAGGTCAGCATCACGCCGGATGCGGCAAGTTCACGCACGGCTTCCACGTTGACCGGGGTCACTTCGTCGACAAAGGTCGGTTTCCAGTTCAGACCCGGTTCAACCAAATGGCTGAATTTACCGAAGCGTGTCACCACGCCGCGTTCCGCTTCTTTAATGGTGTAGAAACCGCTGGCCGCCCAGATAATGACGATAGCTGCCGCTGCGATAGTAAAGACTCGACCACCCAATTGCGGACGCGGGCCTTGCGATGAGCTACCGCCGCCAGAACCAGCACCTTTACCGCCACCCAGACCACCGAGCTTTTTACTCAGTTTGCGGAAGATATCATCCAGATCGGGAGGTCCCTGATCGCGACCACCTTTGTTTCCATTTCCCTCAGGGTTGCCGCCAGGTTTGCTGCTTCCCCACGGGTCGCGGTCTTGTCCGTTATTACCGGGCTGATTCCACGCCATTTTTGTGCTCCATATTTGTTATGCGATGCTATACCTGCGTATTTTACGCTGCCGATGCGTTGGCTACGCCCCTTAATCTCAGTCACATAGTTGACTATGCTCCTGAAGATTTCAGGACTTGCCACCTTCATGCTGCACAAAACCCACAAGGTATAGAGGCGAAAAAATCTTCAGGCCATATCCGTCAGGTCAGACAATATAGTCTTCCAGTGCCGGTTCTTGTTTACAGAGGCGACGCCAGTCTACGATCGGCATACGAACCTGCAGACCCACGCTGCCGTCCTCCTCCATCCACTCTCTTTCTATTGCCTGAAGTTGGTAAAACCGGCTTCTCAGACGCCCTTCCTGCGGCGGCAAACGCAACGTATGCTGCGCCACCTCACCGGAAAGTCGCTCAGTCAAAGCCTGAAAAAGCTGTGGTATACCTATTCCCGTTTGCGCTGAAACCCAAACGCGAATGGGTTTATTCTCTTCATCTCTGTCGATACGTGGTTCAAAATCATCCAGCATATCGATTTTATTCATCACCAGCAGAGTCGGGATCTCATGCGCATCGATCTCTTCGAGCACCGTGTCGACGGCCTCGATGTTTTCCTGCACACGAAAATCTGCAGCATCAATAACATGCAGCAGCAATGTCGCCTGACGCGTTTCCTGCAGGGTGGCTTTAAACGCCGCCACCAGGTCGTGCGGCAAATGACGGATAAACCCTACGGTATCCGCCAGCACGGTTTCACCGACGTCCGCTACGTCTATACGGCGCAGCGTTGGGTCCAGGGTCGCAAACAGCTGATCCGCTGCGTAAACCCGGGCTTCGGTGATCTGGTTGAACAGGGTGGATTTTCCGGCGTTGGTATATCCCACCAGTGATACGGTTGGGACATCCGCTTTCTTGCGCGACTGTCGCCCCTGCTCACGTTGCTTTTCAACTTTTTCCAGGCGCGACTGTATTTGCAAAATGCGATTACGCAGCAAACGACGGTCGGTTTCGAGCTGGGTTTCACCCGGACCGCGCAAACCAATCCCGCCCTTTTGCCTTTCAAGGTGGGTCCAGCCACGGACCAGACGAGTAGCCATATGGCGCAACTGCGCCAGCTCAACCTGCAACTTACCCTCATGGGTGCGCGCACGCTGGGCAAAAATATCTAAAATAAGACCTGTCCTGTCGATAACAAGACACTGGCACAACTGTTCCAGGTTACGTTCCTGGGCGGGGCTTAGAGCATGATCAAAAATCACCACCGCAGCGCCAGTCGCTTTTACGGCTTCCGCAATTTCGATTGCCTTACCTTCACCAACAAAATACTTCGGGTGCGGTGCTTTACGGCTCCCGGTAATCACCTGCATTGCTTCGACACCGGCGGAAGAAACCAGAGATTCAAACTCCTGGAGGTCTTCCATATCTTTGTCTTGCGAAAAATAGATGTGTACCAGTACCGCCTGCTCACCGGCATCATAACGGTCAAACAAGCGTCAACCCCTTAATATATATCAACGGGGAACGCAGGATCGCTGGCTCCCCGTGTGTAAAACAGCTAACAACCTTATTCGGTTTCTTCGCTGTCCTGTTGCGCAGATGAACCTTGCGCGTTGCTACCGTGATGGTAGTTGCTGCCAGTGCCGCCGGTGGCATTATTGCTGTGATGAGAAACCGGGCGAGACGGGACAACAGTAGAAATCGCGTGCTTATAAACCATCTGGCTGACCGTGTTTTTCAACAGGATCACGAACTGATCAAAAGACTCGATTTGACCTTGCAGCTTAATACCATTCACCAAATAAATAGAAACTGGAACACGTTCCCGACGCAGTGCGTTCAGGAACGGATCTTGTAAAGATTGCCCCTTAGCCATTCTCTCTTTTCCTTATATGCTTATTTGTACTTTGAACCTTTCGATTCTGAAAAATTGCGCACGATACGTTTCAATTGTACACATTCAGTTCGCGATAGCACCAACAACCTGTAATACTTCGTTTCGCGCCTGGTCAGGCTTTTCACTGTCAAGCCAGTGCACCCCTTCCCAACCACGCAACCAGGTTACCTGTCGCTTCGCCAACTGCCTCGTGGCGCAAACACCTCTATAAACCATTTCATCGTATGAAATTTCGCCTTCAATGTATGACCACATCTGGCGATACCCTACACAACGAATGGAAGGCAAATCCGTATGCAAATCTCCACGGGCAAATAGCGCCCGGACTTCTGCTTCAAAACCTGAAGCCAACATCTGATGAAAACGCTGCTCAATTCGCTGATGGAGCAGTTCACGGCTCGCCGGGGCGATAGCAAACTGATGCACCTGATACGGCAAAGCATCTCCTGACGTTTGCGTCAGCTCCGTTAAAGTTTTACCCGAAATGAAAAAAACTTCCAGTGCCCGGGAAAGTCTTTGCGGATCATTTGGATGAATACGCGCCGCAGCCACCGGATCTATTTCCTGAAGCTGTCGGTGTAACACGTCCCACCCATGCTCTGCCGCCTGCTGCTCAATTCTGGCCCTGACTTCCGGATCTGCCGACGGTAACGGCGACAGCCCTTCAAGCAAGGCTTTGAAATATAACATTGTGCCGCCCACCAGCAGCGGAATACGCCCCGCGGCGGTGATATCGGCCATCTCGGCTAACGCATCGCGGCGAAAATCCGCAGCAGAGTACGCCTGGGACGGATCGCGGATATCCAGCAACCGGTGCGGCGCGGCCTGTAATTCATCTGCATCAGGCTTGGCTGTACCGATATCCATCCCCTTGTAAATAAGGGCGGAATCAACGCTTATCAACTCTACAGGCAAAACTTTACGCAATTCAATTGCCAGTGCCGTTTTACCGGAGGCCGTCGGCCCCATCAAAAAAATCGCCTTTGGCAGGCTCGCCTTACGGGTATCACTCATGTTTCAGGGCATTCATTACCGAATGTAAATCAACAGGTTGTAACAAACCACCCGGCGGCGCCTTCACGAGTTGTGGACAAAGCCGCTCAACATCCGCTAACAGCGTAATCGCCTGAGCCATGCTCCTCTGCGGATGCTCGCTAATCAGATTACGTGCAATCCACTGTGCAATATTGCCCGGTTCGAATTCGGACTGCTGCGCCAGGTAGCCTATCAGTTCAGGAATCAAGATTTGTAAATTTTGTTGGCGTAAGGGTAAAGGCACCGCCCGGATGGTCACATGCTGTGCATCCAGTTGAAATTCAATACCCAACTCAGCCAGTTGGCTCTGCCCTTTTTGCAGCGCCGCTTTTTCATCAGCGTTTACTTTTAGACGTAAAGGGATCAGTAACGGCTGAGCGCAAACGACGCCCTGGTCCGGCGTTAACTGCGCCTGACGTAGCCAACGTTCCGCCACCGGCAATGCCAGCAACCGAATATGACCATCGCATTCGAGTAATGCGCAGTCCGTACCGACAATGGTTAGCACCCGCCCAAAGCCCTGACTGCTGCCGGTCAGAGGTGCTGATGGCGTTTCAGAAACCGGCGTTTTACGCGGCGGAACCGGCGTCTGTAGCAGTTGCTGATAAATCTCACCCTGCTGCTTTTGATATCCAGGTTGGGCATGAGGCCAGCTGGCCCCCGTCTGACGGCCACCACTACTGCCAGCGCCAGCAGATGCTGAGTAACGCGGCGTCGCAGGTTCACGCGCCGGGGCCGGTTCGGCAAAATGGTTACGCCCGGCCGCGACGCGGTTTTCCGGGATGTGCCTTGGGGCGGGCTCGTCGTCATCAGCCAACGGCAGCGGCGTTTCAAGCTGCTGTTGCAGGACGCTCAACACGCCCTGGTAAATAAAATCATGCACCAGGCGGGACTGATGAAAACGGACCTCATGTTTGGCGGGATGTACGTTAACATCCACCTGATGCGGGTCGATTTCCAGATACAACACAAAAGCGGGCTGCTGATCGGCTCCCAGCTTATCTTCACAGGCCTGACGAATAGCATGGTTGATCAACCGGTCGCGCATCATCCGGCCATTCACATAGCAGTACTGGATTTCCGCCAGCGCCGCCGTTGTGTGGTTAGGATCGGCCACCCAACCGCGCAGCGTTAAATCGCCATGCTGCCATTCAATCGCCAGCGCATGTTCCAGAAACGGCGTGCCGCAAATCGCGCCCAGTCGGCGCTCCTGCTGCCCATCCGCAGCCACTGCCCGGTACTGGCGCACCACTTTGCCGTTGTGCGACAAATTAATCGTCACATCAAAACGTGCCAGCGCAATACGGCGGATTATTTCGTCGATATGATTAAATTCCGTTTTCTCGGTGCGCATAAACTTGCGCCGCGCCGGGGTGTTGTAGAACAGATCTAACACCTCCAGCGTGGTTCCCACCGGATGCGCAGCGGGTTTAACCGTCACATCCATGTCGCGCCCTTCGGCATAGGCTTGCCAGGCTTCAGGTTGTTCTTGCGTACGCGACGTCAGGGTTAAACGAGAAACGGAGCTGATACTGGCCAGCGCTTCGCCGCGAAACCCGAGGCTCACGATGGCTTCGAGATCGTCAAGCGAGGAAATTTTACTGGTGGCATGACGCGCCAGCGCCAGCGCCAGCTCGTCTTTTTTAATCCCGCAGCCGTTGTCACGAATACGGATAAGCTTCGCGCCGCCGCGCTCAATATCAATATCAATGCGTGTCGCACCGGCATCGATACTGTTTTCCACCAGCTCCTTCACCACTGACGCAGGCCGTTCTACCACCTCGCCTGCGGCAATCTGGTTCGCCAGCTGTGGCGGTAGAACCTGAATCGGCATGGCTAATCCTTAATTTGTTAACGTGTTACCAGGCGATACCGCACTGGCGGTTTGCGCCGGTGTGCCCTGAGGCCCGGTTTGCATCGGGTGCGCCTGGAAATAGTTACGCAATCCTTTGTAAATTGCCTCGGCCAGCTGCTGCTGGTAGTCATCACTCGCCAACAGACGCTCTTCGCTGTTGTTACTGATAAAGCCGGTTTCAACCAGCACTGACGGGATATCAGGCGAACGTAATACCCCAAGGCTGGCGTGTTCCGGACGACGCTTATGCATCGAGCCAATACGTTCTAACTGGCCGATCATGCTGGTCGCTACATCATACCCAACGCGTTGCGAATGACCGAACTGCAGATCCAACACGGCCTGGCTGAGATAAGGATCGGACTGGCTGTTTGCCAGAACATCGCCCGCCCCACCCAACAGTTCCGATTGCTTTTCGTGCTGTTCCAGCCAGCCGGCCATCTCACTGTTTGCCCGACGGTTTGACAGTACCCAGACGGAAGCACCAGTGGCATCCCGGTTTGGCGCAGCATCCGCATGAATAGAGACCAGGAAGTTGGCGTTTTGTTTACGCGCAACGTCTGAACGCCCCATCACCGAAATAAAGTAATCGCCATCACGGGTGAGTACGCCTTTAAACATCGGGTCATCATTGAGCAAACTGCGCAGTTTGCGCGCCACGGCAATCGTGACGTTTTTCTCACGTGTGCCACCGGGACCAATAGCGCCAGGATCCTGCCCGCCGTGTCCGGCATCAATGGCGATAACTACTTTTTCGCCGTTACTGGTACTGGCGCGCACCGCAGGTCGTGTGGAGGTATTACTGTTGGTTACCATCGTGGTGCGATCGTTTTCCGCTTTAAACGGATTACGCGCAGGCTCGGCAGGGCGCGGGGCGATAACCGGCGCTTCAACACGCTTCGCAACCACTGGAGGTGGTGGAGGTGGCGGTGGCGCATCAGCTTTGATGGTAAACACGACGGTATAATTGCCGCCGTTCTGGCGTTTTACGGCTTCGGCTTTGCCGTTCTCGGTTAAATCCACCACCAGGCGCAGAGACTGCGCATCTTTTGGCGTGCCGGAACGGATAGATTTCACCAGATTATTGCCGCTAAACAGCAGCGGTAACCCCTGAATCACACCGGTTTGTTTAATATCCAACGCGACGGTTCGTTTCCCGTCCTGCGAAACTGCGTATTCAGGATCGCCAATAAAGCTCAGCGTAATCCGCGCTTGCTGATCGCCATTGGACACCTGAAGATCGGAGAGGCTGGCGGCCCCTGCCTGCGCGCACAGCAGGACCAGTGTTGCCATCAGCCAGTTTCTGATGCGATAAATCATCCCGCCACCCTTAAGGTTAATCGGCTAAACGCGCCAGCAATAAATCACCCGATGAGGAGACTGCGCTTATGCGCGCCTCTCGACCTTGCGCCTGATATTCAATGTGTATTTCGACGTCCGGGTCTGGCAGTACACCTTTACCTTGTTGCGGCCATTCCACCAGGCAGATGGCGTCATTGGCAAAATAATCGCGGATCCCCATAAATTCCAGCTCCTCTGGGTCCGCAAGTCGGTACAGATCGAAGTGATATACCATCAAATTATCGAGCGAATAGGGTTCAACCAGCGTATAGGTGGGGCTTTTTACATTTCCTTTGTGACCTAACGCCTGCAGGAATCCCCGGCTGAAAGTGGTTTTACCCGCCCCCAGGTCGCCGTACAAATAAATTACCGTCGCGCCATCACAGGCTTTGGCTACCCGCAGTCCCAGGTCTAAAGTCGCCTGCTCATCAGGTAGTGGAATTACTCGATTCATCATGATAAACGTCAATCACATCAGGGTTAACAATACGCTGTAGCGTGGTAAAGAGATCTGTCGCCAGCATGCCGCGCGTACCAAAACGCGCCGCCAGCACATCCGCCGCCGCACCGTGTGCGACACATCCCGCACATGCCGCATCATACGGGGTAAGCTTCTGTCCGAGCAATGCGCCAATAATACCGGAAAGCACATCACCCATTCCGCCGCTGGCCATTCCAGCATTGCCGGTATCAATAATACCCAATTCGGCCTGTTCGGCAGCAACAACCGTACCCGCGCCTTTCAGCACGACGACGCCTCCGTACCGTTTTACCAGACGTTGTGCGCAAAGTAATCGATCGTCTTCAATTTCTGCAATGGAACAGCCCAGAAGTCGCGCGGCTTCACCAGGATGCGGCGTGATCACGCGATTGTGACGTTTATCAGGGTTGATTGCCAGCAGGTTCAGCGCATCCGCATCCCAGAGCATCGGTTTGCGAAAATTCTCTACCTTTTGCAGCGCTTTTTTACCCCACTCCTGCTGACCAAGCCCTGGTCCTATCACCACAACATCCGCCCACGCCAGGCTCTCTTCCAGAGTCTGCGGCGTCAGCGCATCGACCATCAGTTCCGGTCTGGCAGTCAGAATAGGCGCAATATTTTCACTTCGGGTCAGCACTTTGACCAGCCCGGCTCCTGCACGCAGCGCCGCTTCACCGGCCATGCGTATTGCGCCGGCCGTGCCGTGGTCACCACCGATGATCACCAGCCGACCGTGGGAGCCTTTGTGCGAGGTGGGTCGACGCGGCGTTAACCAGTGTACAAGCTGTTGAGCATCAAACCGTTGCAGCGGCGCGTTCTGCCCCGCCAGCCAGTCGTCCAGTCCGAGTGCGTTAACATGCAGGCGTCCGGTGACATCGCGCGCTTTACCGGTTAGCAGACCAGGCTTTAACGCAATAAAGGTCACGGTGTGCGCAGCATTGATAACCGCACCCGGCGCCGCGCCCGTCTGCGCCAGCAGGCCGGATGGAATGTCTATCGCCACGACAGGGGCAGGATGGTGATTGGCACGTTCGATCAATGCCGAGAGAGGCTCACGCGGCGCGTGTTTTAAGCCCGTGCCTGACAGCGCATCAATAATGATGTCCACGCGATCTGGCCAATTGATATCCGCAGCATGAATGACGCCACCGGCGTTAAGCCAGGCGTCGCGCGCCTGCTGTGCTTCCTCAGGGAGCGCTTTATCACTCTCCTGTGCCAGCAACGTAATATCAAGCCCCTGAGCTTTGGCAAGCCTTGCCACCACGTAACCATCACCACCGTTGTTGCCATGACCACATAGCACCAGCCAGTGCTGAGCGTTTGGATATGTCTTGCGGGTGACCTGAAACGCCGCCTCTCCCGCCCGTTGCATCAGCTCGTACAACGTCAGTCCTAAACTGTCTGCCGCCTCTCGCTCCATCCGCCTGATGTCATCGGCGTGCCAAATGGAGTGTGGTATACTTGCGGGGTTTTTCTTCATTGTATGGTCCGTCATGTCAGAGCCCCTCGATCTCAATCAGTTAGCGCAAAATATTAAGCAGTGGGGGCTGGAGCTTGGCTTTCAGCAGGTCGGTATTGCCGATACCGACCTCAGCGAAGCGGAGCCCAAACTGCAGGCCTGGCTGGATAAACACTATCACGGCGAGATGGACTGGATGGCCCGTCACGGCATGATGCGCGCCCGACCTCACGAATTATTACCCGGTACGTTACGTGTCATCAGCGTACGTATGAACTATCTTCCTGCCAATGCGGCCTTTGCCAGTACGTTGAAAAACCCCACTCTGGGTTACGTCAGCCGTTACGCGCTTGGGCGCGACTACCATAAACTGCTGCGTAACCGCTTAAAAAAGCTGGGAGAGAGGATTCAACAGCACTGCGTTTCGCTGAATTTTAGACCTTTTGTCGATTCTGCGCCCATTCTTGAGCGTCCATTAGCGGAAAAAGCCGGGCTTGGCTGGACAGGTAAGCACTCACTTATCCTCAATCGCGCAGCCGGTTCATTTTTCTTTCTCGGGGAATTACTGATCGATTTGCCCCTGCCGGTCGACAACCCAGTAGAAGAAGGATGCGGGAAATGCGTCGCCTGTATGACCATCTGTCCCACCGGAGCCATCGTTGAACCCTACACGGTAGATGCGCGCCGCTGTATCTCTTATCTCACTATCGAACTGGAAGGTGCGATCCCGGAAGAGTTTCGTCCCCTGTTGGGGAATCGAATTTACGGCTGCGATGATTGCCAACTCATTTGCCCGTGGAACCGTTACTCTCAGTTGACGACAGAGGATGACTTCAACCCACGCAAACAACTTCATGCTCCAGAGTTAATAGAGCTGTTTAGCTGGAGCGAAGCGTGGTTTTTAAAAGTCACGGAGGGGTCTGCTATTCGTCGTATTGGTCACCTGCGCTGGCTGCGAAATATCGCTGTTGCGCTGGGTAATGCCCCATGGGATGAAGCCGTTATTCACGCGCTGGAAAGTCGCAGAGGTGAGCACCCACTTCTCGACGAACACATAGAGTGGGCGGTTGCTCAGCAAATCGAGAAGCGAAATGCCTGCGTAGTTGAAGTGCAGTTACCGAAGAAACAACGTTTGGTCAGGGTCATTGAAAAGGGTCTGCCGCGTGACGCTTAAGTCATCCACAGCTTGTGTATAAAAATAAAAACACATTGATATTCAAGAGGGAAAAAATCGTCAAGTGATCGCATTAACAATTTGAAATGATAATTAATTCAATATTTTCAAAGAGTTAAAATGATACTATTCACCCGACTAAGTTTTTTGCATTCCAGGAATAATACCCGAACCTGTGGATAAGTCTGTTTACAAGAGTATGTCAATGACGAAACAAAACGTCCCCAACGTATTTATTCGCTGTGGATATTTTTATTGGGGTAAGAATTTGGAGCGGGAAACGAGACTCGAACTCGCGACCCCGACCTTGGCAAGGTCGTGCTCTACCAACTGAGCTATTCCCGCTTGGGTGTGTCTGTGCTTTGTAGACATAAGCACTTTCAAATTTTGGAGCGGGAAACGAGACTCGAACTCGCGACCCCGACCTTGGCAAGGTCGTGCTCTACCAACTGAGCTATTCCCGCTTAATCTTCGTCTTTCGAACCACTACTGCGTTGGCTGCCTTCATTCGCCTAAGTTACTTACTTTAGTAAGCTCCTAAGGACTCATTCAGTTGCCGCCTTGTCGCAATTCGAAATTCTGCGATTGGTGGTCTGTGCTTTACAAGCACTTTCAAATTTTGGAGCGGGAAACGAGACTCGAACTCGCGACCCCGACCTTGGCAAGGTCGTGCTCTACCAACTGAGCTATTCCCGCAAATTTGTACTGCTTTTGCTGCTGCCGTAACGTGTAATTCTCTGTCGTTACGGGAGGCGCATTATACGAGAAATCCGTTTAGCTGCAACCCCCCTAAAAGCGATTTTTTCGTTTTTCTGTTTAAATGCTGAATTTATCGGCAAGTCGTCTAATTTAGCGACAATCCTACCTCAGTGCAAGCGCGCAGGAACGATATTCGTAGGCCGGGTAAGCCGCAGCGCCGTCCGGCCATCCACAAAATCAAAGCTTAATAAAATGTTCGCGATAGTAAGCAAGCTCAGCAACAGATTCACGAATATCGTCCATCGCCTGATGCGTTCCCTGCTTGGTGAAGCCAGCAAGAATTTCCGGCTTCCAACGACGCGCCAGCTCTTTCAACGTACTGACGTCAAGATAGCGATAATGGAAATATGCCTCAAGCTCCGGCATGTATTTAAACAGGAAACGACGATCCTGACCGATGCTGTTGCCGCAGATAGGTGATTTCCCTTCTGGAACCCACTCTTTCAAAAAAGCCAGCGTAGCCAGTTCAGCTTCACGATCCCCCATGGTGCTCGCCTTCACGCGATCCACTAGCCCACTACCGGTATGCGTACGTACGTTCCAGTCATCCATTAATGCCAGCTGTTCGTCGGACTGGTGCACCGCAATTGTCGGTCCTTCAGCCAGAATATTCAGGTTGGCATCCGTCACCAGCGTGGCTATCTCAATTATGCGATCGCGCTCGGGATCCAGACCTGTCATCTCCAGATCGATCCAAATCAGGTTGTTTTCATTGGCACTCATGCTATTTTCCACCCTTCAGCGTCACATTCAGTGTGACTATATTCATCTAAAATTGCGTGTATCATAAATGTTTTGCCCATTATGGGCGACCAGGAGTCAGTCCGATTGAGTAAGAATAAACTCTCCAAAGGCCAACAGCGCCGTGTGAACGCCAATCACCAGCGTCGTCTGAAAACGTCCACGGAGAAGCCAGACTACGACGACAACCTGTTTGGCGAAACCGCTGAAGGCATCGTTATCAGCCGTTTTGGTATGCATGCCGACGTGGAATCTGCTGACGGTGAGATTCACCGCTGCAACATCCGCCGTACAATTCGCTCGTTGGTTACCGGCGATCGCGTTGTCTGGCGCCCGGGAAAAGCAGCAGCAGAAGGCGTGAATGTCAAAGGCATCGTTGAAGCGGTACACGAGCGTACCTCGGTACTGACACGTCCCGACTTTTACGACGGGGTAAAACCCATTGCCGCCAACATCAACCAGATCGTTATTGTCTCAGCCATCTTACCCGAGCTGTCACTCAATATTATCGACCGGTATCTGGTAGCCTGTGAAACGCTACACGTTGAACCAATTATCGTCTTGAATAAGATCGATCTGCTGGATGACGAAGGCATGGCCTTTGTTAACGAACAGATGGATATTTATCGCCACATTGGCTATCGCGTGTTGATGGTATCAAGCCGCACGAAAGACGGCCTGAAACCGCTTGAAGAAGCATTAACCGATCGCATCAGCATTTTTGCCGGTCAGTCGGGCGTTGGTAAATCTAGCCTGCTCAATAATCTTCTCGGCCTGCAGGAAGAGATTCTGACCAACGATGTCTCCGACAACTCTGGCCTTGGACAGCACACCACCACTGCCTCTCGCCTGTATCATTTCCCGCACGGTGGCGACGTTATCGACTCCCCTGGCGTACGTGAGTTCGGGTTGTGGCATCTGGAGCCGGAACAAATCACACATGGTTTTGTCGAATTCCATGACTACCTGGGCCACTGCAAATACCGCGACTGCAAGCATGATACCGATCCAGGCTGCGCTATCCGTGAGGCCGTAGAAAAAGGGGCAATAGCCGAAACTCGGTTTGAAAATTATCACCGCATCTTGGAAAGCATGGCGCAGGTAAAAACACGTAAAAACTTTTCTGATACAGACAACTGACAACTAAGCTAAGCATCGCTAGAATCGTCCCCCTTTTTTCAGGATCCGGCCCGTATGCCGGATCGGGAACAAATTATGGCCTGGAGGCTACCTTGTTAAACTCATTTAAGCTTTCGCTACAATACATTCTGCCGAAACTATGGCTCACTCGCCTGGCGGGTTGGGGTGCGAGCAAACGAGCAGGATGGCTGACTAAACTGGTTATCGATCTGTTCGTGAAATATTACAAGGTCGATATGAAAGAGGCGCAAAAGCCGGATACCGCCAGCTATCGCACCTTTAACGACTTCTTTGTTCGCCCACTGCGCGACGACGTTCGCCCGATTAACACCGATCCAAACGTACTGGTCATGCCTGCTGACGGCGTGATTAACCAGTTAGGAAGCATCGAAGAAGACAAACTGCTGCAGGCCAAAGGGCACAGCTATACCCTTGAAGCACTGCTGGCCGGCAACTACCAGATGGCGGACAAATTCCGCAACGGTACGTTTGTGACCACTTACTTATCTCCACGCGATTACCACCGTGTACATATGCCGTGTAACGGTATCCTGCGTGAAATGATGTACGTGCCAGGCGATCTCTTCTCTGTAAATATCCTGACTGCGCAAAACGTTCCAAACCTGTTTGCACGCAACGAACGCGTAATCTGTCTGTTTGATACCGAATTTGGCCCGATGGTGCAGATTCTGGTCGGCGCGACCATCGTTGGCAGTATTGAAACCGCATGGGCTGGCACCATTACCCCACCGCGTGAAGGCGTCATCAAACGCTGGACCTGGCCGGAAGGCGAAAGCGAAGGGTCGGTGGCGCTGTTGAAAGGTCAGGAAATGGGCCGCTTTAAGCTCGGTTCCACCGTTATCAACCTGTTCGCGCCTGGCAAAGTTAACCTGGTTGAGCAGTTGCAGGACCTTTCAGTGACCAAAATCGGCCAGCCAATGGCCATCTCGACCGAGACATTCGTGACGCCAGAGGCAGAACCTGCCCCGCTTGCGAAAGAAGAGATCGAAGCAGAACACGACGCCAGCCCGCTGGTTGACGACAAAAAAGACGAAAGTTAAACATAGGAATCGCTGCTGTGCGCCTGATTATCACTTTTCTGATGGCCTGGTGCCTCAGCCTGGGGGCGTACGCTGCGACGGCCCCCGATGCCAAACAACTCACCCAGGAACTGGAGCAGGCAAAAGCGGCGAAACCTGCTCAGCCAGAAACCGTCGAGGCTCTCCAGTCCGCGCTGAATGCCCTCGAGGAGCGTAAAGGTTCTCTCGAGCGTGCCCAGCAATATCAGCAGGTTATTGATAACTTCCCCAAGCTGTCCGCAACATTACGCGCGCAGCTTAGCAACCTGCGCGACGAACCGCGCAATGTGCCAACCGGACTCACCACCGATGCGTTAAACCAGGAGATCCTCCAAGTCAGCAGCCAACTGTTGGAAAAGAGTCGTCAGGCCCAGCAGGAGCAGGATCGCGCCCGGGAAATCGCCGACTCGTTAAGCCAGCTTCCTCAACAGCAAACCGATGCCCGCCGCCAGCTAAATGAGCTTGAGCGACGTATTGGTACCGCCAACTCTAATCCCGCGCAGAATCAGGCGATGCAGGCTGAATCCGCCAAACTCAAAGCCCTGGTCGATGAACTGGAGCTGGCGCAGCTTTCCGCTAATAACCGCCAGGAGCTGGCGCGTATGCGCTCAGAGCTGGCGGAAAAACAGAGCCAGCAGCTCGATACTTACCTGCAGGCTTTGCGCAACCAGCTCAACAGTCAACGTCAGCGTGAGGCAGAGCGAGCGCTGGAAAGCACCGAACTGTTGGCGGAAAACAGCGCGGGACTGCCGGAAGGTATTGTCGACCAGTTCAAGGTTAACCGCGAACTGTCTCAGGCATTAAACCAGCAGGCGCAACGTATGGACCTGGTAGCCTCGCAACAGCGTCAAGCCGCCAGCCAAACGCTGCAGGTGCGCCAGGCATTGAATACGCTGCGAGAGCAGTCTCAGTGGCTTGGGGTCTCAAATATGCTGGGAGAAGCGCTGCGCGCGCAGGTATCCCGTTTACCGGAAATGCCCAAGCCTCAGCAGTTGGATACCGAAATGGCGCAGCTTCGCGTGCACCGTATGCGCTATGAGGATCTCCTCAACAAACAGCCGCAGTTGCGTCAGATTCATCAGGCCGATGGACAACCGCTGACCGCTGAACAGAGCAGCATTCTCAACGCCCAGTTACGCACCCAACGTGAGCTGCTGAACTCTTTGTTACAGGGTGGCGATACGCTGATCCTTGAGCTGACCAAGCTCAAAGTCTCTAATAGCCAACTGGAAGATGCGCTAAAAGAGGTCAACGAAGCAACGCACCGTTATCTGTTCTGGACGTCGGACGTTAGCCCCATCTCCCTCTCCTGGCCTGTCGACATCGTCCAGGATCTGCGGCGTCTGATCTCATTAGATACGTTTAATCAGTTGGGCAAAGCCAGCATCATGATGCTGACCAGCAAAGAAACGCTGCTCCCGCTTTTCGCGGCATTGGTGCTGGTTGGCTTTAGCCTCTCTTCGCGCAAACACTTCACCCGTTTTCTGGAGCGTTCATCTGCGCGGGTCGGGAAAGTCACCCAGGACCACTTCTGGCTGACGATACGCACGGTGTTCTGGTCGATACTCGTCGCTTCTCCGTTGCCGGTGCTGTGGGCAACGCTCGGTTACGGATTGCAGGAAGCCTGGCCTTATCCATTAGCTGTCGCTATCGGGGATGGCGTTACCGCCACGGTGCCCATGCTGTGGGCAGTAATGATTTGCGCCACCTTTGCGCGCCCCAACGGTCTGTTCATTGCCCACTTTGGCTGGCCGCGTAACCGCGTCGCGAAAGCCATGCACTATTACCTGATGAGTATCGGGCTGATTGTGCCGCTGATCATGGCGGTGATTATGTTTGATAATCTCAATGACCGGGAATTCTCCGCCTCACTGGGGCGTCTGTGCTTTATTCTGATTTGCGGTGCGCTGGCGGTCGTGACCCTGAGCCTGAAACGCGCCGGAATACCGCTGTACCTCGATAAAGAAGGCAACAGCGATAACATGGTCAACAGCATGCTGTGGAATATGCTGATGGGCGCACCGCTGATTGCCATTCTCGCTGCGGCAGTGGGCTATCTCGCCACGTCGCAAGCTTTACTGGCGCGTCTGGAAACGTCCGTAGCTATCTGGTTCTTGTTACTGGTGGTGTATCACGTTATCCGCCGCTGGATGCTGATCCAGCGCCGCCGGCTGGCGTTTGACCGCGCCAAGCATCGACGTGCCGAAATGCTGGCGCAGCGCGCACGGGGTGAAGAAGAACCAGCGCATTCCACCAGCCTTGAAGGCACGATTGATGTTGATGAAAGCGAAGTGGATCTGGATGCTATCAGCGCGCAATCACTGCGCCTGGTGCGCTCTATCCTGATGCTTATCGCCCTGCTCTCGGTCATTGTGCTGTGGTCAGAAATTGATTCCGCTTTCGGCTTCCTGGAAAATATCTCGTTATGGGATGTCACCTCCACGGTGCAGGGTGTGGAAAGTTTAGAGCCGATAACGCTGGGTGCAGTGCTTATCGCAATCCTGGTGTTTATCATCACTACCCAGTTAGTGCGCAACCTGCCCGCGCTGCTGGAGCTGGCGCTGCTGCAACATCTCGATTTAACCCCCGGCACCGGTTACGCTATCACCACCATCACCAAGTACCTGCTGATGCTGATTGGCGGTCTGGTTGGCTTCTCAATGATCGGTATTGAGTGGTCCAAACTGCAATGGCTGGTAGCTGCTCTCGGTGTCGGTCTGGGCTTTGGTTTGCAGGAGATCTTCGCCAACTTTATTTCCGGCCTGATTATCCTGTTTGAAAAACCAATCCGCATTGGCGACACGGTGACGATTCGCGATCTTACCGGTAGCGTGACGAAAATTAATACCCGCGCCACGACCATCAGCGACTGGGACCGCAAAGAGATCATCGTGCCCAACAAAGCCTTTATCACCGAGCAGTTTATCAACTGGTCGTTATCTGATTCGGTCACCCGTGTGGTATTAACCATCCCGGCACCGTCGGAGGCTAACAGCGAGGAGGTTTCGCAGATCCTGCTTACTGCCGCACAACGCTGCTCACTGGTTATCGATAACCCGGCGCCAGAAGTCTTCCTGGTTGACCTGCAGCAAGGGATTCAAATCTTCGAACTGCGTATTTATGCCGCTGAGATGGGGCATCGCATGCCGCTGCGCCACGAAATCCACCAGCTGATTCTGGCTGGCTTCCGCGAGCACGGTATCGATATGCCGTTCCCACCGTTCCAGATGCGTCTGGAGAGCCTCGGCGGTAAGCAAACGGGAAGAACCTTAAGTTCTGCGGGCAGAAGCAGTCGCCCGGCGGGGAGTTTGTAAACAAAAATGATGCCGGATGGCAGCTTCGCCGAATCCGGCCTACGAAGAATCATTTTTGTAGGCCGGATTCAGCAGGAAGTTTACTCCACCGCCCACTCAGGCTCGTTGGCCGTGCGGCGGCTGTAGTTCTGATAAATCGCCATTGCCAACAGCGAGAAGAAGATCGGGCCTCCGGTCATCCACAATGCGCTGTTCCAGTCCCCAGCTTCAATCACCGGCTGGATGATGGTGAACACATTGGCAAACGTCACCACCAGCACAACCACCGATGTGGCCAGTAACGTCGCCGCTCGGGTTTTAAAGACAACAAACGGTCTTTCCAGGCCCGTACGGGCTTTAAAGAACGGAAACGCCAGCGCGAGGAACAGATACGGCAGCGTCATCGAGACGTTCGCCATCAGCGTCAGTTTGTTATAGAACGCTGAAGCCGTATCGCCGCCAAACGAAACCAGCAGGATAAACAGGCTCACCAGCAGGCACTGCAACCACATTGCCGTCGTCGGCATCCCCACGGCATTTAGTTTGGTCATTGGCGCTGGCCACAGCGCCTTCGGCGTTCCCTGAATAATCGCTTTCAGTGGCGAATAGCTGAGCGTGAAAAAAGCGCCGGTATAAGCGAGAAACATAGAAAGCCCGGTGATACGCGCGAACCACACCCCCGTCGCCATCGCGGTTTCAGGAGAAAGATGCAGCGCGTTACCTAACGTCATCCCGAGGCTTTTCATTAGGATATACGTTATATTGCCGAGGTTGACCGAGCTATTGCTTAATACTTGCTGCCAGTTGGTGCTAACGCCCCATAAAAATATGGCCAGTGAATAACCGACAGAAATGACAATCGCGGCAAAGACAATGCCTTTCGCAAAGTTCTTTTCTGGCTTTTCTGTTTTATCAACTAATCCCCCCACGGCTTCTATTCCGCCGTAAGCAAAAATAGCAAACACAACAAATGACAACATGGCCAGACCGGATTGATATCCCGGATTAGGCGAGGAGATGAAATTAATATCCTGCGCAAAGTGACCACCAGTTAATAACAAAATAGCGACACTCACTAACAACAGAACTAAATTAAGACACATTACGGCAATTCCGCCTACAGCCGTAATACGAGCAATCTTATTAATCCCCCGGGAGGCCACGCAGGTTACCAGAATCATCCAACCGACGGCGAGCAACCCGACGACCTGCGTAGGCTCAAGCCCCGCAAAACGCCAGTGCTGCGTCATGTCTGCGCCAAATAAGAAGGTTGAAAAAGGTACCCAAACTTTCGCTGCGGTGCTTACCATCCATATCACATAGGAAGAAAACCACATAAACGTGCCGATAAACGCATAGCGTGGCCCAACGCTATTATTCATCCACGAATAGATTCCGCCCTCTTCTTTCCGATAGGCAGCCCCCATTTCCGCCATCATTAAAGCAAATGGGATAAAGAATAATAATGCAGAAAATATATACCACGGAATCGCGCTATACCCCATTAAATAGAATGCGGAGGGGCTATTCGCAAAACCGAAAACAGACGTAAATATCATGAGGATGAGACCTATTAGGCTCATCTTTTTTATTGTTTGGGTCATTAAACCATCCCTTACTCTGGCAAGCGTTTAACAAACGCCACTCACCGGTTGGCACTGCCCTCTTTTCAGAGTTCAGCGATAGAAAAATCAACACAGAATTGATACCTGAACGATATCAAATATCCAGGAGTAAATTGTGGCTATTAGAGGGTAAATGAAAAAATATGCTACAAAGTGGCTATTTCACCGCCACTTTGCATTGAAGGAGAGTACGTTACGCGCGATCGACGGTAAATGCGATAACCTCGGCCAGGCTCTCTGCGCCCAATGCCAGCATCACAAGACGGTCAACGCCCAGCGCCACACCAGAGCAATCCGGCATACCCACTTTTAACGCTTCAAGCAGGTTGGTGTCGATAGGCTGCTGCGGCAAGCCACGTGCGGCACGTTTGCGGTTATCCTGCTCAAACCGCTGCTGCTGTTCGCGCGCGTCGGTCAATTCATGGAAACCATTCGCCAGCTCAATACCTTTGTAGTAAACCTCGAAACGTTCAGCCACGCGGTGATCTTCGGTACTGATTTGCGCCAGTGATGCCTGGCTGGCCGGGAAATGATACACAAACGTCGGTTTGTCTTTGCCAATATGCGGCTCAACGCCCATCGTAAACAGCAACTGCAGTAAGGTGTCCCGGTCTTCTTCGGTATCGGCGATATTACTGAGATCCAATTTCGCCGCCACTTCCCGCAGTTGGGTTTTATCCGCAGACAGCGGGTCTATCTCCAGATGGCGCTGGAAGGCTTGCTGGTAAGAGAGACTTTCCGCAGGTGAGCAGTCCAGCACCTGCTGGAGCAAATCATCCACTTCATTCATCAGGCGATACATATCGTAGTGCGGACGATACCACTCGAGCATAGTGAATTCAGGGTTATGATGACGCCCCATCTCTTCATTACGGAAGCTGCGGCACAGTTGATACACCGGGCCGCATCCTGCCACCAGCAGGCGCTTCATATGGTATTCCGGGCTGGTCATTAAATAGAGATTCATTCCCTGGGAGTGTCCAGGGCCGACGAAACGCGTTTCGAACGGGAACAGATGGATGTCCGTTACCGTTGCCTGACTCATACAAGGGGTCTCAACCTCAAGCACGCCACGATCGGCAAAAAAGCGGCGAATCTCCGCTATAATTGCTGCACGTTTTAACAGATTGGGGATGGACGCGCTCGGCTGCCAGGTTGCCGTTTCGCTCATGGTTGTTTCTCCGATTTAAGACAAGGGCACGAAGTCTACTCGTATCGCGTTAACGAGACAAATTTCGCGCGCCAATAATCCACACTGGCAATTGGATAAAAAAAGCGACATGGGGTGGTTTAGTAATTAAATTAATCAAATTCAATGATAATTCCCCCCTTTGACACGCTAAAAAAATCGAACACGTCAAATTTCCCGCACATCCCTGAGACTATACTATTGTACCTATAAAGGAGCAGTGGAAACGCGTTCATAACCTGTTTGAAGCCGATGAAGCATCTGATTTCAGGCAGGAATGAAATAACAACAATCTGGAGGAATGTCGTGCAAACCTTTCAAGCCGATCTTGCCATTATAGGCGCCGGTGGCGCGGGATTACGTGCTGCAATTGCTGCCGCACAAGCAAATCCCAACGCTAAAATCGCACTGATCTCAAAAGTGTACCCAATGCGCAGCCATACCGTTGCTGCCGAAGGCGGCTCTGCTGCTGTCGCGCAGGATCATGACAGCTTTGACTACCATTTTCACGATACGGTAGCAGGCGGAGACTGGCTGTGTGAGCAGGATGTCGTGGATTACTTTGTCCACCACTGCCCAACTGAAATGACGCAACTGGAACAATGGGGCTGCCCATGGAGCCGCCGTGAAGACGGTAGCGTCAACGTACGTCGCTTCGGCGGTATGAAAATCGAGCGTACCTGGTTTGCCGCGGATAAAACCGGCTTCCACATGTTGCATACGCTGTTCCAAACATCTTTGCAGTTCCCACAGATTCAGCGCTTTGACGAACACTTCGTTCTGGATATCCTGGTTGATGATGGCCATGCTCGCGGCCTGGTTGCCATGAACATGATGGAAGGCACGCTGATGCAGATCCGTGCTAATGCTGTTGTGATGGCAACGGGCGGCGCAGGTCGTGTTTACCGTTACAACACCAACGGCGGCATCGTAACTGGCGACGGTATGGGCATGGCGCTGAGCCATGGCGTTCCGCTGCGTGATATGGAATTCGTTCAGTATCACCCGACGGGTCTACCAGGCTCTGGTATCCTGATGACCGAAGGCTGCCGTGGTGAAGGCGGTATCCTGGTCAACAAAAACGGCTACCGTTATCTGCAAGACTACGGCATGGGTCCGGAAACCCCGCTGGGCGAACCGAAAAACAAATACATGGAACTCGGTCCGCGCGACAAAGTTTCTCAGGCTTTCTGGCACGAATGGCGTAAGGGTAACACCATTTCCACCCCGCGTGGCGATGTGGTTCACCTCGACCTGCGTCACCTCGGCGAGAAAAAACTGCTCGAACGTTTACCGTTCATCTGCGAACTGGCGAAAGCCTACGTGGGTGTCGATCCGGTTAAAGAGCCGATCCCGGTACGTCCTACCGCGCACTACACCATGGGCGGTATCGAAACCGATCAGCACTGTGAAACCCGCATTAAAGGTCTGTTCGCTGTGGGCGAATGTTCCTCTGTTGGTCTGCATGGCGCTAACCGTCTGGGTTCTAACTCCCTGGCGGAACTCGTGGTCTTCGGTCGTATGGCCGGTGAACAGGCTGCAGAACGTGCTGCAACGGCTGGCGCTGCAAACAGTGCCGCGCTCGATGCGCAGGTTGCTGGCGTTGAAAAACGTCTGAAAGATCTGGTTAACCAGGAAGGTAACGAAAACTGGTCTAAGATCCGTGACGAAATGGGCCTGTCCATGGAAGAAGGTTGCGGTATCTACCGTACACCGGAACTCATGCAGAAAACCGTTGATAAACTGGCGGAGCTGCAGGAACGCTTCAAGCGCGTACGTATCACTGATACCTCCAGCGTCTTCAACACCGACCTGCTGTACACCATCGAACTGGGTCACGGTCTGAACGTTGCTGAATGTATGGCGCACTCTGCTCTGGCGCGTAAAGAATCCCGCGGCGCGCATCAGCGTCTGGATGAAGGCTGCACCGAGCGTGACGATGTGAACTTCCTCAAACACACCCTCGCCTTCCGCGATGCTGACGGCACGACTCGTCTGGAATACAGCGACGTGAAAATCACCACTCTGCCACCGGCTAAACGTGTTTACGGTGGCGAAGCGGAAGCAGCCGATAAGAAGGAGAAGGCGAATGGCTGAGATGAAAAACCTGAAAGTTGAGGTGGTGCGCTATAACCCGGAAACCGATACCGCGCCGCACAGTGCTTTCTACGAAGTTCCTTATGATGAAACCACGTCACTGCTGGATGCGTTGGGCTACATCAAGGATAACCTGGCACCGGACCTGAGCTACCGCTGGTCCTGCCGTATGGCGATCTGCGGCTCCTGCGGCATGATGGTCAACAATGTACCTAAACTGGCGTGCAAAACCTTCCTGCGTGATTACACCAACGGCATGAAGGTTGAAGCGCTGGGCAACTTCCCGATTGAGCGCGATCTGGTCGTCGACATGACGCACTTTATCGAAAGCCTGGAAGCGATCAAACCGTACATCATCGGTAACCCGCGTACACCGGATCAGGGTCCAAACACCCAGACTCCGGCGCAGATGGCGAAGTATCATCAGTTCTCCGGTTGCATCAACTGTGGTCTGTGCTACGCCGCGTGCCCGCAGTTCGGCCTGAACCCAGAGTTCATTGGACCGGCTGCGATTACTCTGGCGCATCGTTACAACGAAGATAGCCGCGACCACGGTAAGAAGGAGCGTATGGCTCAGTTGAACAGCCCGAACGGCGTCTGGTCCTGTACTTTTGTGGGCTACTGCTCCGAAGTCTGCCCAAAACACGTCGATCCGGCTGCGGCCATTCAGCAGGGTAAAGTTGAAAGTTCAAAAGACTTTCTTATCGCTACCCTGAAACCACGCTAAGGAGTGCACGATGACGACTAAACGCAAACCCTATGTGCGACCAATGACGTCCACCTGGTGGAAAAAGCTGCCATTTTATCGTTTTTACATGCTGCGCGAAGGCACGGCGGTTCCGGCAGTCTGGTTCAGCATTGAACTGATTATCGGCCTGTTTGCACTCAAGCATGGTGCAGAGTCCTGGATGGGCTTTGTCGCCTTTTTGCAAAACCCGGTGGTGGTGATCCTGAATATTATCGCCCTGGCAGCAGCGCTGCTGCATACCAAAACCTGGTTTGAGCTGGCGCCAAAAGCTGCCAACATCATCGTAAAAGACGAAAAAATGGGACCAGAGCCGATCATCAAAGGTCTCTGGGCAGTTACTGTGGTTGCGACAGTAGTAATACTGTTTGTTGCCCTGTTCTGGTAAGGAGTCCGGAATGATTAATCCAAATCCAAAACGCTCTGACGAACCCGTATTCTGGGGCCTGTTTGGTGCAGGCGGTATGTGGAGCGCAATCATTGCGCCGGTGATGATCCTGCTGGTCGGCATTATGCTGCCGCTGGGCTTTGTTCCTGATGCTTTCAGCTATGAACGCGTACTGGCATTCGCTCAGAGCTTCATCGGACGTGCGTTTCTGTTCCTGATGATCGTTCTGCCGCTGTGGTGTGGTTTACACCGTATGCACCACGCGATGCATGACCTGAAAATCCACGTGCCTGCGGGCAAATGGGTATTCTACGGACTGGCAGCTATCCTGACCGTTGTAACGGCTATTGGGATCCTGACCATCTAATCGCATGCGTTAATTATCAGGCCCGCCAATGGCGGGCCTTTTTATTAGTGCAGCATCCCGGTCAACCAGCGGGAAAACTCACGCATCGCGGACGTCTCCGGACGAGATTGTAAACGCGTTATCCAGTAACTCCCCAGATCAATCTGCGTTAGAAAAGGCTGCACGATACGTTCACTACTGAGCAAATGCGTGAACATTCTTACCGGTGCAATTGCCACGCCAATCCCCGCCTGCGCGGCTTCCAGCATTGAGACGGACGAGTCAAACACCACCACGTTGTGCGTCGGTGACGGAGGCGCTTCTCCGGCGGCCTGCATCCAAAGCGTCCATTCATCACGCCGATACGATCGTAATAACGGAAATTTCAGGATGTCCACAGGTGCTTTAATCTGCGAGGCCAATGTCGGTGAACACAGCGGAGACATCAGCGCGCTACACAAATATTGCGCATCGGTATCGTGCCAGGCTCCTCCTCCGTAGCGAATAGTATAATCCAGCCCTTCGGCGGCGGGATCCACACGGTTATTGTGGGTGGAAATATGCAAATCAATATGCGGACAGTGGCGCTTAAAGTCGCTCAACAGAGGGAAAAGACAACCGACCGCAAAGGTCCCCACCACGCCAATTTTAAGTTTTTCCTGAGTCTGTTTAGTGGCAAAACGATCCAGCATCCCCGCCATACGATCGAAAGAGTCATTAAGTACAGGTAACAGACTTTCCCCTTCAGTCGTCAACATTAACCCTCGAGAACCACGCACAAAAAGCTGACAATTCAGCTGTTGCTCCAGCGCTTTCACATGCTGGCTTATTGCAGAATGCGTCACGTTGAGCTCAATCGCAGCGCGGGTAAAGCTGAGATGTCTGGCCGCTGCTTCAAAAGCCCGCAGCGAGTTAAGGGGGATATAGCTACGCGTCATTATCTGGCCTGTTAGAAAAACTTATATCTGCTGCTAAATTTAACCGTTTGTCAACACGGTGCAAATCAAACACACTGATTACGTCTGACGGGCCCGGACACCCTTTCGCTTTTAATTACGGAACTGATTTCATGATGAAAAAATCGATATGCTGCGCGCTGCTGCTGACAGCTTCTTTCTCCACGTTTGCCGCCGCAAAAACAGAACAACAAATTGCCGATATCGTTAACCGCACCATCACACCGCTGATGCAGGAGCAGGCAATTCCGGGTATGGCCGTTGCGATTATCTATCAGGGGAAACCTTATTACTTTACCTGGGGTAAAGCCGATATCGCCAATAACCGTCCAGTCACGCAACAAACGCTGTTTGAACTCGGATCGGTCAGTAAAACGTTCAACGGTGTGCTGGGCGGCGATGCTATAGCCCGCGGCGAAATTAAGCTCAGCGATCCGGTCACGCAGTACTGGCCTGAACTGACTGGTAAGCAGTGGCAGGGTATCAGCCTGCTGCACTTAGCCACCTACACGGCAGGCGGCCTGCCGCTTCAGGTTCCGGACGACGTTACGGATAAAGCCGCGTTACTACGCTTTTATCAAAACTGGCAGCCGCAATGGGCCCCAGGCGCTAAACGTCTTTATGCTAACTCCAGCATTGGTCTGTTTGGCGCCCTGGCAGTGAAACCCTCAGGCATGAGCTACGAAGAGGCGATGTCCAAACGCGTCCTGCACCCCTTAAAACTGGCGCATACCTGGATTACGGTTCCGCAGAGCGAACAAAAAGATTATGCCTGGGGTTATCGCGAAGGAAAGCCAGTGCATGTATCCCCTGGCCAACTTGATGCCGAAGCATACGGGGTGAAATCGAGCGTTATCGATATGACCCGTTGGGTTCAGGCCAACATGGACGCCAGCCAGGTTCAGGAGAAAACGCTCCAGCAGGGCATCGAGCTTGCGCAGTCACGTTACTGGCGTATTGGCGATATGTACCAGGGCCTGGGCTGGGAGATGCTGAACTGGCCGGTGAAGGCCGACTCGATAATTAGCGGTAGCGACAGCAAAGTGGCACTGGCAGCGCTTCCTGCCGTTGAGGTAAACCCGCCCGCGCCTGCCGTGAAAGCCTCATGGGTGCATAAAACGGGCTCCACTGGCGGATTCGGCAGCTACGTTGCTTTCGTTCCAGAAAAAAACCTTGGCATCGTGATGCTGGCAAACAAGAGCTACCCAAACCCTGTTCGCGTCGAGGCCGCCTGGCGCATTCTTGAAAAACTGCAGTAACGGACAAGGAGGCCCTGGATATTGGGCTTCCTTTCTTTCTCTTTTTTTCCTGCTGTCATCTACACTTAACAAAAATCCAGCAAGGAAAATCCCATGCGCATTCTGCCCGTCGTTGCTGCAGTTACGGCTGCATTTCTGGTTGTCGCTTGCAGCACCCCAACACCCCCGAAAGGTGTTACCGTAGTAAATAACTTTGATGCCACACGCTATCTGGGCACCTGGTATGAAATTGCGCGTTTCGACCATCGATTCGAACGCGGACTGGAAAAAGTGACTGCTACCTACAGCCTGCGCGACGACGGCGGTATCAATGTTATTAACAAGGGCTATAACTCGGACAGAGGAATGTGGCAGAAAACGGAGGGGAAAGCCTACTTCACTGGCGACCCAAACCGCGCTGCGCTCAAGGTCTCGTTTTTTGGCCCCTTCTATGGCGGGTATAACGTGATTGCCCTCGACAGGGAATATCGTCACGCGCTGGTTTGCGGGCCGGATCGCGACTACCTGTGGATCCTTTCACGGACCCCTACTATTTCAGATGAAATGAAACAGCAAATGCTGGCCATCGCGACCCGGGAAGGGTTTGAGGTGAATAAGCTGATTTGGGTAAAACAGCCTGGCGCTTAGTGGGTGCTCAGCTTGAGGCCAATAATACCGGCCACAATCAGCCCGAGGCTCAGTAACCGCGCCGGGCTGGCAGATTCACCCAGCAGCAGAATCCCTGTAATGGCCGCCCCGACTGCGCCGATACCGGTCCATACAGCATAGGCGGTTCCTACAGGCAACGTACGCATTGCCCAGGAGAGCATGGCGATACTGACGATCATTGCCACAATAGTGATAATGCTTGGCGTCAAACGCGTAAAACCGTGGGTATACTTCAGGCCAATCGCCCAGACAACTTCGAGCAGACCTGCAATTAATAAAACGATCCAGGACATATCAGGCTCCAGAACAATGGGGCCGTCCCCGGTGAAAGAAGCGTTTGCAGGTCGTCCTGCAAAGCTGATGTGTGAAATGGCATTTTTGCCCGAGAGAAAATGAATTTCAACCTTTTTATTCGCTGCCCGTTAAAAGCAAGAATTAAGCATAATTAGCGGCGTAGTTCCCGCATTTGGCACTCATCGGAGTTCTCTATGATGAAGGGCTTTCTGAATCCGGAAAGTCGATTGCCTCTCTTCTGAATGCGAAAAGGTTATGCTTAAAATTTTAGTGATTGACCGGTGCCACTTTACCCGCACAGGGATTGAGGCCTTGCTTAATCATTCTGGCAGGTTCAGCTCCTCATTTCTTGTGTCAGGGATCAATAATCTCCTGTTAGCAAAAGAGCATATTTTGCAGTGGAAGCCGCATCTGGTGATCGCGGATTTATACAGTTTTATTAGCGAGACGCATACCAGTCCGCCAATTAAACCCTTTTTCATGAGCTGCGGCGTCATCCCGCTGATTTTACTGCAATCAGTTGAAAGACAGCACACCTCAATGGCTTCCTCTCAATCCGTCGCCTATTCGGTCTTAACCAAGCACACCACGCTGAACGCGCTCTCACACACGATTCAGGAGGCGCTACAGCTTCGCCCCACGTTAGAAATAGCCGAAAACGCGACTCCGCTGCTTACGCCGCAGGAGGAGAAAGTATTGTCGATGTGGATGGATGGAGTGAGTAACAATGCGATAGCCGCCGCACTCAGCATTCATGGCAAGACGGTCTACACCTATAAACGGAATATCCGCATGAAACTGCACATGGGGAACCGCTTCTCGCCGTTTCTCTCACTCCCCGGGAAGGGGAATTAACGGTACGACGTGACGTCGTACCGTTCATGATTATTGTTGAGCTTTTGTCGCTGCACCAGAGATTGCGCTACCGCCCTCAGAGATATCCTGCCCAACACCTTTCGTGGTATTGCACGCAGTCAACACTGAAGAAAGAACCAACACAGAAAAGATCGCAGCAATTGTCTTTTTAACCATAACGTCTTCCTTTTCTAGCCAATATTGTTTGTGTATAGCTCATTAATAATAGACAAGATCCGGAAGTGTGATGGATAAACAACCGTTTTTAAGACTATGAGAGAGTGTTAGCTGGCGGCGTGAGAGATTGAATTGCCAAGATGTTTGATGTCTTCACCGAAGCCGCGCGCGGTATTACAACCCGCCAGGAGAGTGCTGGTGAAAAGGATGAGCATTACAAGACTGAGAAGACGTTTCATCATTCCTGCCCTGGAAAAAGTATGGCGCAGCAACCTGCGCCATAAGATCAAATAGATATCTTATTTTACGCGAGAAACGTATTCGCCGGAGCGAGTATCCACTTTGATCACTTCACCGATCTGTACGAACAGCGGAACTTTAACGACTGCGCCAGTAGACAGAGTAGCCGGTTTGCCGCCAGTACCAGCGGTATCGCCTTTCAGACCTGGGTCAGTTTCAACGACTTCCAGCTCAACGAAGTTTGGCGGAGTCACGGAGATCGGCTGACCGTTCCACAGGGTCACGATGCATTCAGCCTGGTCCAGCAGCCATTTAGCGTTATCGCCTACCGCTTTCTCGTCTGCAGCCAGCTGTTCGAAAGTGGTGTTATTCATAAAGTGCCAGAACTCACCGTCGCTATACAGGAAGGTCAGGTTCATGTCGGCTACGTCTGCGCCTTCAGCGGAGTCGGTAGACTTGAAGGTTTTCTCTACGCGAGTACCGGTCAGCAGGCGACGCAGCTTAACGCGCGCAAATGCCTGGCCTTTACCTGGTTTAACGAATTCGCTGGCTTCAACCGCATAAGGTTCGCCGTCCAACATGATTTTAAGACCAGCACGAAAATCGTTGCTATAGTACGTTGCCATAAGGCCCTCTGAAAATTGTTAACTGGTAGCTAAGCCACAAAATGGCGCATATTGTAACCCTAAATACCCCATCCAGAGAAGATTGGTTATCGCAACTTGCCGATGTTGTGACCGATCCTGATGAACTTCTGCATCTTTTGAATATAGACGCAGATGAAAAACTGTTGGCCGGACGCGACGCGAGACGACTTTTCGCCCTGCGCGTACCGCGCGCCTTTATTGCTCGTATGGAAAAAGGCAATCCGGACGATCCGCTTTTGCGTCAGGTACTTACTTCCCAGGAAGAGTTTGTTGCTGCACCTGGCTACTCGACCGATCCGCTGGAAGAACAGCACAGCGTGGTCCCCGGTTTGCTGCATAAATATCGCAATCGGGCGCTGTTGTTGGTTAAAGGCGGTTGCGCGGTAAATTGTCGCTATTGCTTCCGCCGACACTTCCCGTATGCCGAAAACCAGGGCAATAAACGCAACTGGCAGGTCGCCTTGGACTACATTAGCGCGCATCCTGAGCTGGATGAGATTATCTTCTCCGGTGGTGATCCGCTAATGGCCAAGGACCATGAACTGGACTGGTTACTCACGCAACTGGAAGCCATCCCGCACATTAAGCGTCTGCGCATTCACAGCCGTTTGCCGATTGTGATCCCCGCGCGCATTACTGAAGGACTGGTCCAGCGCTTTGCGCGCTCCTCCCTGCAGGTTCTGCTGGTCAACCACATTAACCACGCCAATGAGGTCGATGAGGCGTTTCACCAGGCGATGGTCCGACTGCGTACCGCTGGCGTCACGCTACTCAACCAAAGCGTTTTGCTGCGTGGCGTGAACGATAACGCACAAACGCTGGCGAACCTGAGCAACGCCCTGTTTGATGCGGGGGTGATGCCCTATTACCTGCACGTACTGGACAAAGTGCAAGGTGCCGCCCACTTTATGGTCAGCGACGATGAGGCACGTCACATTATGCGTGAACTGCTGACGTTGGTTTCCGGCTATATGGTCCCCAAACTGGCGCGTGAAATTGGCGGAGAGCCAAGTAAAACGCCGTTGGATCTGCAACTACGCCAACAATAACCATTATTGAGTGTCCGATTTCGGACACTCACCACGATTACTTATTATTTAAATCCTCACAAGTGGAGCCACGCTTTTAATCTGTGCTATTTTAATTAGTGCTATAAAATCATTAATTCATAATTTGTATTAGTAGAACCAAATTCAGAATATTAATAAATATATGGTTAGGGAGAACCTTTTATGGCTATAAGTATTAAGGGCATTAATACCGGTGTTATTCGTCAAAAGAATGAATTTATTGCTTTAGCATTAAAGATAAAAGAACCAAGGAATAAATCGTCGTTATTTTTTCTTTCTCCGCTTGGGCTAAGAGATCTGCTTATCGCCCTGGAAAGCAGGCTATCCGCTAAACATCAGCTTAGCGAAGAAGAGCATGCGCAATATGAGAAGGAATGCGATAAAGCCAGCCAAAAGATGCACGAAAATATTCCTTTGATTCAGGAAGATGAGCTAAAAAATGCCGACATTAATCGTCGCATAAATTCGCTGATGTTAGTGGATGACAAAGGCGAAAACTTAACATTTTCTCTGACACTGCATGATGGACAAACGTGTGAATTACTGATTAATGAACTACAGATTCGGGTGCTGGTCCATGCTGTTATTCATGCAATAAATAATGCTGGCATGCGGGAATTAGCGCTACGAATTACATCGCTGCTGGATTTCCTGCCGCTGTACGATGTTGATTGCCAGGCAAACGACAATCTGGAATACGACTCTTATACGCACCCCGAATGGAAACAAAGCCTGTTTAATCATTATCTGGCGATTATTTACCGCTATACAGATGATCAAGGAAAAGCCCAGTTCTGTGGTTCGGTAGTAAAAACTCGCGCCCCTTCCGGCAGCAAAGAGGCCGAAGCCATTACTCGCCGTCTTCTCGATTTCAGCCCACGGCTGAAAAAGCTTGCTGGTGTATCGTGCCAGGTGTTTGTCAGAACGTTGACGGGTGATAAGGCGCAAAAGCTCAATCAGGATCAGTGCCTGCGCGCGCTGCATCATTTACGCGCTCAGTCTGCGCATAACGCTCAAAATGCCTGATGTTTCTGCGCTTATCAGGCCGACGAATTTGTATCGTAGGCCTGATAAGACATTTAGCGTCGCCATCAGGCATCAACAGCATTTATCAATTTGGGCACTTATAAACCTGTCCGGTCATTTCACTGGCAGTAGGAACAAAGCTGGACAGCATTCCCTGTGATGGGCTGCTGACGCCATAAATCACGTTACCACCCATTGCCGCAGCCTGGTTACGCAGATCGTTTGCTGCGCCACGCATAGAGCCACCCTCTTCGCCGTGCTGGCCAGAAAGCCAGTTGCTTTGCGTACCGGTTGCAGTGCCAATCAGTTGACACTCTGCGCCAGGCTTCTCTTCGACGAAGCGTACGCTTTGCCCGGCTGAACTCAGTTCGTTGCTGGAGCTACAACCCGCCATCAGTAGCGCGGCACCAACGATCCCTGCTAAATATTTCACGTGCATGTCATTCCCCATAATCAATGAGCTGGACGTTATGTCCGTAGCTGAATCATATACTAAAAAGATGACCAAAAGAAAAACCCCCGGACATTTCTGCCCGAGGGTTTCTCATTTTTCGCGAGATACGTATTTAATCAAATAATTCAAGTTGCAGGCAGGCGACAGGTTCATGAATCCCCCCAGTGCTTACATGAGTAAGTGACTGGGGTAAACGAACGCAGCCAATGAACCTGCGGCTTGAAGTATGAAGATTAAATTACATCATGCCGCCCATTCCACCCATGCCGCCCATACCACCAGCAGCACCTAAGTCAGGCGCATCGCCTTTCGGCAGATCAGTAACCATGCACTCGGTGGTGATCATCAGACCCGCAACAGAAGCCGCGTACTGCAGAGCTGAACGCGTTACTTTGGTTGGATCCAGGATACCCATGTCGATCATGTTACCGTATTCTTCAGTTGCAGCGTTGTAACCGTAGTTACCGTCACCCGCTTTCACGGTGTTAGCCACTACAGACGGCTCTTCGCCGCAGTTCAGTACGATTTGACGCAGCGGAGATTCCATTGCGCGCAGCGCAACTTTGATACCTACGTTCTGGTCTTCGTTCTGACCTTTCAGACCGGCAATTTTAGACGCTACGCGAATCAGCGCAACACCACCACCAGCAACCACGCCTTCTTCTACCGCAGCACGAGTCGCGTGCAGGGCATCTTCAACGCGGGCTTTCTTCTCTTTCATTTCAACTTCAGTCGCAGCACCAACTTTGATAACCGCAACGCCGCCTGCCAGTTTCGCTACGCGCTCCTGCAGTTTTTCACGGTCGTAGTCGGAAGTTGCTTCTTCGATCTGCTGACGAATCTGAGTCACGCGACCCTGGATTGCAGCTTCGTCACCCACGCCATCAATGATGGTGGTGGTGTCTTTGTTGATAACAACGCGTTTCGCCTGACCCAGATCTTCCAGAGTTGCTTTTTCCAGCTCCATACCGATCTCTTCAGAGATAACGGTACCACCGGTCAGGGTAGCGATATCCTGCAGCATCGCTTTACGACGGTCGCCGAAGCCAGGCGCTTTAACCGCCGCGACTTTCACGATACCGCGCATGGTGTTAACAACCAGAGTTGCCAGCGCTTCGCCTTCAACATCTTCAGCGATGATCAGCAGTGGTTTACCGGCTTTTGCTACTGCTTCCAGCACCGGCAGCATTTCGCGGATGTTGGAGATTTTCTTGTCAGCCAGCAGGATGAACGGGCTTTCCAGTTCTACTGCGCCAGTTTCCGGCTTGTTGATGAAGTAAGGAGACAGGTAACCACGGTCGAACTGCATACCTTCAACCACGTCCAGTTCGTCCTGCAGACCGGTACCGTCTTCAACGGTGATCACGCCTTCTTTACCGACTTTGTCCATCGCTTCAGCGATCAGTTTACCTACGGTTTCGTCGGAGTTAGCGGAGATAGTACCAACCTGAGCAATCGCTTTAGAGTCAGAGCACGGTACGGACAGTGCTTTCAGTTCTTCAACGGCAGCAGCGACAGCTTTGTCGATACCACGTTTCAGATCCATCGGGTTCATGCCCGCAGCAACGGCTTTCAGACCTTCAGTGATGATGGACTGCGCCAGTACGGTTGCGGTGGTGGTACCGTCGCCTGCAGCGTCGTTCGCTTTAGAGGCAACTTCTTTCACCATCTGCGCCCCCATGTTTTCGAACTTGTCTTCCAGTTCGATTTCACGGGCTACGGAAACACCATCTTTAGTGATGGTCGGTGCACCGAAAGATTTATCCAGAACTACGTTACGGCCTTTTGGACCGAGGGTAACTTTCACTGCATCTGCCAGTACGTTTACGCCGCGCAGCATTTTCACACGAGCGTCGTTACCGAATTTTACGTCTTTAGCTGCCATTTTCTCTTTCCCTTAAATTCGTATGTTCAGTGTCGTTCGCGGATTAGGCTTCAACAATTGCCAGGATGTCACTTTCAGACATGATCAACACTTCTTCATTGTCGATCTTCTCAGATTTAACACCGTAGCCATCGTTGAAAATAACGATATCGCCGACTTTAACGTCCAGCGGCTGTACGGTACCGTTGTCCAGGATGCGGCCCTTACCGACAGCGATGATTTCGCCACGAGTTGATTTACCTGCTGCAGAACCGGTCAGTACGATGCCGCCAGCAGATTTAGATTCAACTTCTTTACGTTTGACGATCACACGATCATGTAACGGACGAATACTCATTGATAGCTCTCCTTTGAGAAAGTCTTTATCAGTTATGGGTGACGCCGGCCCGTGAACGGTTTCCCGGCTAGTGACCAGAGAAATGGGGATGGGGCTTTGTACCTTCAAGGGGGCAAGCGAAAAAAAATTTATATCAGCAGAAAATTCCGTCAAAACGCCGACGCGCATCACATTTTATAACGATTTCAGTCACGTCGTCATAAGCAAATACGATTGTGATACCATCAAAAATCTGCGCTGTAGCCCGGTCAATGGGCATAACCGGATAACAACTTATGAGCGGACTGAAACAAGAGCTGGGACTGGCTCAGGGCATTGGCCTGTTGTCGACATCATTGCTAGGTACAGGCGTTTTCGCCGTCCCTGCGCTAGCCGCGCTGGTGGCTGGCAACAACAGCCTGTGGGCCTGGCCGGTGCTGATTGTTTTAGTCTTTCCCGTGGCGATTGTCTTTGCCGTACTGGGTCGTCATTTTCCCAGCGCGGGTGGCGTGGCGCATTTTGTTGGTATGGCCTTTGGCTCACGCCTGGAGCGCGTCACCGGATGGCTATTTTTGTCGGTGATTCCCGTCGGCTTGCCTGCGGCATTACATATTGCCGCCGGATTTGGTCAGGCGATGTTTGGCTGGCATGACGAACAGCTTCTGTTGGCAGAGCTCGGTACGCTGGCATTGGTTTGGTATATCGGCTCCCACGGTGCCAGCTCTAGCGCTAATCTGCAAACGGTCATTGCCGGATTGATTGTTGCCCTCATTGTCGCCATCTGGTGGGCAGGCGATGTGAAACCTGGCGAAATCCCCTTCCCTGCGATAACCGAGATTGAGCTCCCCGGACTGTTCGCCGCGCTGTCGGTGATGTTCTGGTGTTTTGTTGGCCTTGAAGCGTTTGCCCATCTGGCATCTGAATTCAAAAACCCGGAGCGGGATTTCCCGCGCGCGCTGATGATCGGCTTGCTGTTGGCGGGCTCTGTTTATTGGGCATGCACCGTCGTCGTGCTTCATTTTGGCGCCTACGGTGAGCAAATGGCGGCGGCGGCCTCACTGCCAGAGATCGTCGTGCAGTTATTTGGCGTACAGGCACTGTGGGTCGCCTGCATCATTGGTTATCTGGCCTGTTTTGCCAGTCTCAACATTTATATTCAAAGTTTCGCCCGGCTGGTCTGGTCGCAAGCGCAATATAAGCCGGAGAGCCATCTGGCGCGTCTGTCTCCCCGTCACCTTCCACGCAATGCGCTAAACGCCGTATTGGGCTGCTGCGTGATCAGTACGTTGTGCATCTATATGCTGAAAATCAATCTCGATGCGTTAATCATCTATGCTAACGGCATCTTTATTATGATTTATTTGCTGTGCATGCTGGCGGGATGTCGATTACTGAAAGGGCATTATCGCATGCTGGCGGTCATTGGCGGTCTACTGTGTCTGCTGCTGTTGGCAATGGTTGGCTGGAAGAGCCTGTATGCGCTGATTATGCTGGCAGGGCTGTGGCTGTTTTTACCCCGCAGGCCGGATAAGATGACGTTGACGCCGTCATCCGGCAGATAAGCATTTTGCCGGATGGTGCTCACGCTTATCCGGCCCGCATACTGATGCTTAATCCCGAGGATCGTCTTTATGATCAATACGGTTGCGATCGTCGTCTTTGCGCTGAAATTCGCCATCAAAGGTCTCACCGCCACCGGTTCCGGCGCTGAAACCACCGCCCGGCATACGCGAAAAACGCAAATGCGGCAGCAGTTTCATCGTCAGATGTTTTTGCACCGGGGGTAATAAAAGAAGAAGACCGAGGAAATCGGTGAAAAAACCGGGCAGTACCAACAGCAGACCAGCAATGATCAGCGACACGCTCTTGATCATTTCTGCAGCCGGACTTTCACCAGCCGCCATTTTTTGTTGCATCAGTAAAAAGTTTTTAAATCCCTGGTTACGAACCAGAGACATACCGATAACCGACGTAAAAATAACCAAAATCAGCGTCATCAGGACACCCAGGACATGGGCAACCTGAATAAAAATAGATATCTCTATGTAAACATAGAGAAAAATGGCAAGTAATGGTATCCAGCGCAAAGGGTTCTCCTGTCAATAACAGTCGTTTTTTTCAACGCCTGTCCGATGAATTATGTGACTCGCATCAATTAGATGTTGAGGTGGTTAGCAAAATTTCAAGTCGCTTGTACACTTATTTTTAGTATTAATCCTAAAGGGGTGATCCATTTCACAGAATAATAAATAAGGGGTAAATTCCACGCTTTAAGTGATCCAGATTACGGTAGAAATCCTGAACCAGCATATGATCTCGAGTATCAGACCGATGCAGGGGATAATCGTCGGTCGAGAAACAATCGAAATCACATATATCCTGTGTGTTTAGTCAAATCATTGGCAGCTTGAAAAAGAAGGTTCACATGTTAAACAACATTCGTATCGAAGAAGACTTGTTGGGTACCAGGGAAGTTCCAGCGGACGCCTACTACGGTGTTCACACTCTGAGAGCGATTGAAAACTTCTACATTAGCAACAACAAAATCAGCGACATTCCTGAATTTGTTCGCGGTATGGTAATGGTTAAAAAGGCAGCGGCAATGGCCAACAAAGAGCTGCAAACCATTCCTAAGAGTGTGGCAAATGCCATCATCGCGGCGTGTGATGAAGTCCTGAATAACGGAAAATGCATGGATCAATTCCCGGTAGATGTTTACCAGGGTGGTGCGGGTACCTCCGTCAACATGAACACCAACGAAGTGCTGGCCAATATCGGTCTGGAACTGATGGGTCACCAGAAAGGTGAATATCAGTACCTGAACCCGAACGACCACGTTAACAAATGTCAGTCTACCAACGACGCTTACCCAACTGGCTTCCGTATCGCGGTATACGCATCCATCATCAAACTGATCGATGCCCTGAACCAGCTGCGTGAAGGCTTCGAACAAAAAGCTGTTGAATTCCAGGACATCCTGAAAATGGGCCGTACCCAGCTGCAGGATGCTGTACCGATGACCCTCGGTCAGGAATTCCATGCTTTCAGCGTACTGTTGAAAGAAGAAGTGAAAAACATTAGTCGTACCGCTGAGCTGCTGCTGGAAGTTAACCTCGGTGCAACTGCAATCGGTACGGGTCTGAACACGCCGAAAGAATACTCCCCGCTGGCAGTACAGAAACTGGCTGAAGTCACTGGCTTCGCCTGTGTTCCGGCAGAAGACCTGATTGAAGCAACTTCTGACTGCGGCGCATACGTTATGGTTCACGGCGCACTGAAACGTCTGGCTGTTAAGATGTCCAAAATCTGTAACGACCTGCGTTTGCTTTCCTCTGGCCCACGTGCTGGTCTGAACGAGATCAACCTGCCGGAACTGCAGGCTGGTTCTTCTATCATGCCAGCAAAAGTGAACCCAGTTGTTCCAGAAGTCGTAAACCAGGTTTGCTTTAAAGTCATCGGTAACGACATCACCGTTACTATGGCATCTGAAGCTGGTCAGCTGCAGCTGAACGTAATGGAGCCGGTCATTGGCCAGGCAATGTTTGAATCCATTCACATTCTGAGCAATGCTTGCTACAACCTGCTGGAAAAATGCGTTAGTGGTATCACTGCTAACAAAGAAGTCTGTGAAGCGTTTGTATTCAACTCCATCGGCATCGTTACTTACCTCAACCCGTTCATCGGTCACCACAACGGCGACATCGTCGGTAAAATTTGTGCCGAAACCGGTAAGAGCGTACGTGAAGTTGTCCTGGAACGCGGTCTGTTGACCGAGTCTGAACTGGACGATATCTTCTCTGCACAGAACCTGATGCACCCTGCTTATAAAGCAAAACGTTATACTGATGAAAGCGAACAGTAATCGTGTAGGGTAGTACCGGAGAAGGCACGTCATGATGACGTGCCTTTTTTCTTACTCGAAGTTACTTAAAAACAACAATTTAATATCAACTTGTTAAACAACAAGGAAGGCTAATATGATAGTTTTAGAACTTATCATCGTTTTGCTGGCAATCTTTTTAGGTGCCAGACTTGGGGGTATCGGTATTGGATTTGCAGGTGGGCTGGGTGTTCTGGTTCTTGCCGCTATTGGCGTAAAACCAGGTAATATTCCGTTCGATGTTATTTCCATTATCATGGCGGTTATCGCTGCCATCTCTGCCATGCAGATTGCCGGTGGTCTGGACTATCTGGTTCATCAAACTGAAAAACTGCTGCGTAAAAACCCGAAATACATCACGATTCTTGCACCAATCGTGACCTATTTCCTGACTATCTTTGCCGGTACCGGCAACATCTCTCTGGCAACTCTGCCGGTTATCGCTGAAGTCGCGAAGGAACAAGGTATCAAACCTTGCCGTCCGCTCTCTACCGCAGTGGTTTCTGCACAGATTGCGATTACGGCGTCGCCAATCTCCGCAGCTGTGGTTTACATGTCTTCCGTAATGGAAGGTCATGGCATCAGCTACATTCACCTGCTGTCCGTGGTCATTCCGTCCACTCTGCTGGCCGTTCTGGTGATGTCCTTCCTGGTAACGATGCTGTTCAACTCCAAACTGTCTGACGACCCGATTTATCGTAAGCGTCTGGAAGAAGGTTTGGTTGAACTGCGTGGTGAAAGACAAGTTGAAATCAAAGCTGGCGCGAAAACCTCCGTTTGGTTGTTCCTGCTGGGCGTGATTTGCGTAGTTGTATACGCCATCATCAACAGCCCAAGCCTCGGCCTGGTCGCTAAACCGCTGATGAACACCACCAACGCAATCCTGATCATCATGCTGAGCGTCGCGACGCTGACTACGATCGTCTGCCGCGTTGAAACTGACTCCATCCTGAACTCCAGCACCTTTAAAGCGGGTATGAGCGCCTGTATTTGTATCCTGGGTGTTGCATGGCTGGGTGATACCTTCGTATCTCACAACATTGACTGGATCAAAGATACTGCAGGTAGCGTAATTCAGGGTCATCCGTGGTTGCTGGCTGTCATTTTCTTCTTTGCTTCTGCGCTGCTGTACTCTCAGGCTGCAACCGCTAAAGCACTGATGCCGATGGCTCTGGCTCTGAACGTTTCCCCACTGACTGCTGTTGCGTCTTTCGCAGCTGTTTCTGGCCTGTTCATTCTGCCAACCTACCCAACTCTGGTTGCGGCGGTGCAGATGGATGACACCGGTACAACCCGCATCGGTAAATTCGTCTTTAACCATCCGTTCTTCATCCCGGGTACTCTGGGCGTGCTTTTGGCTGTCTGCTTCGGCTTCTTGCTGGGCAGCTTCATGCTGTAAAACTTTACTGCAGGGTGCCTTCGCGCCCTGCAGTTCCTCCTCCTCATCATCCCGCTTTAACTAACATCCTTCCCTCGTCCGTTGTATAGTGACCACTCTTTAGCTGGTTACTCTGTTCTTTCGAGGTGTTTATGCTTGATGTAAAGAGTCAGGATATTTCCATCCCCGATACCGTTGTGGTGCTCTGTACCGCCCCGGATGAAGCAACCGCCCAGGATCTGGCCGCCAAAGTGCTGGCGGAAAAGCTGGCTGCCTGCGTGACGCTGCTGCCTGGCGCGACCTCCCTCTATTATTGGGAAGGTAAGCTGGAGCAGGAATATGAAGTCCAGATGATTTTAAAAACCACCGTCACACACCAGCAAGCCCTTCTCGATTGCCTGAAGTCACATCATCCATACCAAACGCCTGAACTTCTGGTTTTACCCGTCACTCACGGAGACTTTGATTACCGCTCATGGCTCAACGCATCCTTACGCTGATCCTGCTGCTGTGCAGCACATCTACCTTTGCCGGATTATTTGACGCGCCTGGCCGCTCGCAGTTTGTTCCTGCCGATCGGGCGTTTGTTTTTGATTTTCAGCAAAACCAACACGATCTGAACCTCTCATGGCAGGTTAAAGATGGCTACTATCTGTATCGCAAACAGATAAGCATTACGCCATCTCAGGCCGATATCGCCGAGGTAAAACTACCGCCAGGCGTCTGGCATGAAGATGAGTTTTATGGCAAAAGTGAGATTTACCGTAAACAATTGACTATCCCGGTCACGGTCAATCAGGCTAAATCTGGCGCAACATTAACGGTCACATACCAGGGCTGTGCCGACGCCGGTTTTTGCTATCCGCCTGAAACTAAAACGGTGCCATTAAGTGAAGTGTCTGCCGATACCAGGGCGACACCTGCGCCAGTTCCTGCCACCGATACTTTGCAAGAGAGACCACAACCCGCAACCCAGCTTCCCTTCTCTGCGCTGTGGGCATTGCTAATCGGAATTGGCATCGCGTTTACACCTTGCGTATTGCCGATGTATCCGCTGATTTCCGGTATCGTGCTGGGCGGAAAACAACGCTTATCAACCGGACGCGCGCTGCTGCTGACGTTTATCTACGTCCAGGGAATGGCGCTCACTTATACCGCGCTGGGTCTGGTTGTTGCGGCCGCCGGATTGCAGTTCCAGGCTGCGCTACAGCATCCTTACGTCCTGATTGGCCTTGCCGTGGTCTTTACGCTGCTGGCCCTTTCGATGTTTGGCTTGTTCACGCTGCAACTCCCTTCATCGCTGCAAACACGCCTTACATTGATGAGTAACCGTCAGCAAGGCGGTTCCCCCGGTAGCGTCTTTGCGATGGGGGCGATTGCCGGCCTCATCTGTTCTCCTTGTACAACGGCCCCGCTAAGCGCGATTTTGCTGTATATCGCTCAGAGCGGGAACATGTGGCTGGGAGGCGGCACGCTGTATCTGTACGCGCTGGGGATGGGATTACCTCTGATGCTAATTACCGTATTCGGTAATCGTCTGTTACCTAAAAGCGGCCCATGGATGGAACATGTCAAAACCGCTTTTGGCTTTGTCATTCTGGCGCTCCCCGTCTTCTTACTCGAACGCATCATTGGCGACGACTGGGGCGTTCGCCTGTGGTCGCTGTTGGGCGTCGCATTCTTTAGCTGGGCATTTATCACCAGCCTGCAGGCAAAGCACGCCTGGATGCGCATCGTGCAAATTATCCTGTTAGCTGCAGCGCTGGTAAGCGTACGGCCATTGCAGGACTGGGCGTTCGGCGTGCCGCATGCTCAAACCCAGACACACCTTAACTTCACGCCTGTGGCTTCGGTGGATGCGCTAAATCAGGCGCTGGCACAAGCTAAAGGCAAGCCCGTGATGTTGGATCTGTATGCTGACTGGTGCGTGGCCTGTAAGGAGTTTGAGAAGTATACGTTTAGCAATCAGCAGGTTCAGCAAGCGCTAGGCGACACGGTGCTTTTGCAGGCGGATGTGACTGCAAATAATGCCCAGGATGTCGCTCTGCTGAAACATCTACAGGTTTTAGGTTTGCCGACTATTTTGTTCTTTGACGCCGAGGGGAAAGAGCATCCGGAGGCTCGGGTAACCGGCTTTATGGATGCCGCGACCTTCAGCGCACATTTGCGCGATCGCCAACCGTGAGCGACACTTGCAACAAGAAATACGGAGGAGAATACCGTGCAACGTGAAGATGTCCTGGGAGAAGCCCTGAAATTACTTGAGGTTCAAGGGATAGCCAATACCACACTGGAAATGGTGGCCGAACGTATCGATTATCCTCTTGATGAACTACAACGCTTTTGGCCCGACAAAGAGGCCATTCTGTACGATGCGTTACGTTACCTCAGCCAGCGGGTGGATATCTGGCGGCGTCAACTTTTGCTGGATGACACCCTGAGCGCTGAACAGAAATTACTGGCACGCTACACCGCGCTGTCCGAATGCGTGAGCAATAATCGCTATCCAGGCTGCCTGTTTATCGCCGCCTGTACGTTTTACCCCGATCCCGGGCATCCGATCCATCAGTTAGCCGATCAGCAAAAAAAGGCGGCACATGACTTCACCCATGAGCTGCTGACGACGCTGGAAGTTGACGACCCTGCAATGGTTGCCAAACAGATGGAACTGGTGCTGGAGGGCTGTCTGAGCCGCATGCTGGTGAATCGTAGCCATGCTGATGTCGAAACGGCACACCGCCTGGCTGAAGATATCCTGCGCTTTGCTCAGTGCCGTATGGGCGGTGCGCTGACTTAATTCGGATTTCGTAACTTTTGTGAACCGCATATAATTTCGGCAATACCGACATATTAAAAGGAATTATATGCGTCTCGCGCACTGCATTCTCCTCGCAGGTTTTATCTCTGCCCCCCTGTATGCCAATCCATTAAACGGTTTTTCGTTTGCACATAAAGACTGGGAAGTTGCGTGTGATAATACGGGTACCTGTCGGGCAGCAGGTTATAGTGACCATGCGGTAAGCGTACTGCTCACACGTGCGGCTGGCCCCGACACCAGCGTGTATGTCGAGGTTGCTTTTGCACAGCGTACGGCGAATCAACCCTCCCTGAAAGACGCCACGCTTTTTATTGATGGTCAAAAGGAAGGCGCGCTAACGTTTTCCGCAGAGGGATATTTTAAACTCAACTACCAACAGCGAAAGGTGTTTCTGGACGCCTTACGTCAGGACAATACCATTGAGTTTGCAGCAGATGGCGAACGATTACTGCTTTCTAATGCAGGTTCGAGCGCTGTGCTGCTGAAAATGGATGAATTCCAGAAACGCATCAATACCCAAAGCGCTGTGCTGCATCCAGGAGATAAAACCAGTAATGATGTGCTTAACGCTGAGCCTGCCCCACTTATCATCACCCAACCCGTCATCCGCACGCCGGACGTGGAACCATTAACGACCGCGCAGCGACAAAAAATAGAACCCCAAATTAGGGTCACTCCCGAGATGAATTGCCGCGAACTGGAAGAGGGTCAGGAACGCATTTATTACCGCATTCCGGTGGATAAACAACATGTACTCATTCAAACCGAATGCTTTGATAGCTCACGTACCATCCTCTGGCTAACCAATACTGAACTAACTACTTCGCCTAAACTAATCACGAGTGATGCCAGTGAATATGAGAACGGTGAGATAGCCCGTTTCAGCGATCCCATTCAGCTCTGGGTCTGGGAGGGTAACAACTTCACCTTGCGCGACGAATACCGCAGCGGCGGACAAGGAAACCTTTCTGTTGGCGGTGTCTGGACGCTCCCTACGTTCGTTAGCATCGTACGTTCTCAGTCTGATGTAGACACGGATAACACGGCCCTAAAAACGCTACGTAGCGCCGTAGAGAGCATGCAAAAAAGCGATCCGGGCTTAGAACTGAGCAAAATCGCCAGTCAGTTTCCATTAATCGGTCAAATCACTGATTTCAGGATCTCTTACGCTGAAGACTCAACAGAACCAACCGCGAAACCCTCCCCTGAGATTAGCGATGATGAGTGGCAGGCATTTTCCCGCACAACGTTTAGTGTCGATTCGGAAAATGGAGGCGTGAACTTTACGCTCATTGATCTGGATGACGACGGTAAACGCGATCTCATCATCAACAGCTACGTTGGTGGCACAGGATTATTCAGCTACACCGGCGTACTCAAACGCGGTGATAATGCCTTCGTCGTCGTTAATGGCAAACAGGATGACGATAACTTTGGCGTACCCGGGGCGCTATTTTCGGAGAATGGGCGCGGCGCCAACCAGTGGAGCCAATGGGTGCGCATCAACGGTAAGGTTTACGCTCTCTGGTACAACGGCTTATATAATGAAGAGAAGCTTTATCTGTTGCGTCCATTTAGCCCAGACGAGAAGGCTCCCGTCGTAGCCGTCCACTATCGCTATGAATACGATATGAATTCAATCGAACCACGGGAAGAAGGACAACCCCTACTCCCGAAATTGAATACCAAAGACAAAACAAAGCTCATTACCGAACTGAACAAAATGCAAAGCATTCTTTTACAAAACCAACAGGCAAGCGACGGCGTTTCCCCTATCTGCCCAATCCCTGCCGGTACGTTGCAGGAAGACGCGGACAATTACAGTTCAGGGATTGCAGGGAACTATACGTCTGAACCTGTCGCAGCCATTCCTGTCTGGGTAAATGGGGAGTGCCTTATCGGTTCTGTCGAGAGTTATTTTGGTAGAGGAGAGTTCATCACTCTCGTTTCGCCAAAAGATCAGGATATTGTCGGAGAGTATTCAGTTACCGGCACACGCCATGTAACATCCATTAAAAGTGAATGGGTTCCCCGCGAAGGCGATAACGGTGGGCTGTAATTTTGAGCAAAACCCTCGAGAAAACAGCGAAATCGCTGCATAGTTAAGCAACCGACAGAAAAAGCGAGAAATTTGGTTGACGGGGTGTCCGGATTACGGTTTAATGCGCCCCGTTGCCCGGATAGCTCAGTCGGTAGAGCAGGGGATTGAAAATCCCCGTGTCCTTGGTTCGATTCCGAGTCCGGGCACCAAATTCATATCAACGGACCTCCACGGAGGTCCGTTTTTGCATTCTGAACCCGCGAAAATCAACACATCCACAATACGTTAACTCCACCCAACTCAATCAAATTCAACCCGCTTCAAGTCCCTTGCGAGGGTACAACTGAGGGTATAGTCTGATTCGATAAAATTTATACCCCTTTTACTATCAGGAGACCCCACCAATGGCGCTCACTGACGCTAAAATCCGGGCAGCTAAACCGGATGAAAAACCTTATAAACTTGCTGACAGCGGCAACATGTTTTTGCTCGTTCACCCTAACGGCTCGCGTTACTGGCGACTCCGCTATCGGTTTCTGGGCAAAGAGAAAACGCTCGCTCTGGGCGTCTATCCTGAAGTCTCATTATCAGAAGCAAGGGAAAAGCGCGATGCGGCAAGGAAACAGATAACGGAGGGAATTGATCCGTGCGAACAGAAACGAGTAAAGAAAGCAGTACAGGAGGCCAGCAATACGTTCGAGCTTGTTGCACGTCAGTGGCACAAGAGCAACAAAAAATGGTCCGAAGCTCACAGCGAGAAGGTGCTCAAAAGTCTTGAGAGTCACGTATTTCCTCTTATCGGCTCACGTGATATTACCACCCTCAGAACTCCCGATTTACTTGTCCCCGTTAAAACAGCCGAATCCAAAGAGATATATGAGATTGCAGCCCGCCTTCAGCAGCGTATCACTGCCATCATGCGCTATGCTGCCCAGTCCGGCATTATCAGCTATAACCCTGCCGTGGATATGGCTGGTGCTTTAACGACGGTGAAGCGCCAGCATCGCCCTGCCCTCGCCTTAAATCGCATTTCAGAGCTGCTTGAACGACTGGACAACTACAGAGGACAACCTCTCACCCGGCTGGCAACCAAACTTACCCTGCTTATCTTCATACGTTCCAGTGAACTACGCTTTGCTAGGTGGTCTGAGATCGACTTCAAGAAAGCCATGTGGACCATTCCTCCCGAGCGGAAACCTATTGAAGGGGTCAAGTACTCGCATCGAGGCTCTAAAATGCGTACAGAGCATCTGGTCCCGCTATCAACTCAGGCACTGGATATTCTCAAACAAATCCAAGCCATCAGCGGGGAATATGAACTGATTTTCACTGGCGATCACAATCCATGGAAACCCATGAGTGAAAATACAGTGAATAACGCACTACGTCTTATGGGCTACGATACAAAGGTCGATGTCTGTGGTCACGGCTTCCGGGCAATGGCCTGTAGTTCGTTGATTGAGTCAGGATTATGGTCGAGAGATGCTGTGGAGCGCCAGATGAGCCATCAGGAACGTAATGGCGTACGTGCGGCCTACATTCATAAAGCTGAGTTCTTAGATGAACGCAAATTGATGCTGCAATGGTGGGCAGATTTTCTCGATGCGAATAGTGAAAATCCGGTCTCACCTTTCGATTACGCCAGACAACAATTATAATCTATTCTCCCGGCAGAAATGCCGGGAGAATGTTTACTTATTCTTTCCCTGTATACATTTATTCACAGAGGGGTTGATGGCAAGCTGCCGCCTGTCCTTGTGATGAACTATTTTACGTAGGTACAGGTGATTACCTATACTACCCGCTTTAAAGCATGTCACAGCAATTAACGATAAAATAAGACACGAAATAACGGGGTGTCACTATGAGTTTTTTAACGGATGAAGAAATTAATGCACTGACAATAAAACGAATGATTTTTCATGTCGTTGGTGGGGAACTGGAGATCCCAGTGCTGCTCAGCGAAATATCACCACCTGAACACGTCGATTTTTTTCTGGAACGGATTAAGTCTGCATTAAGCGGTAACATGTTCCGGTTTACGGAATTGTCCAATACCGAGCGTATTCTGCGGCTCATAAGGAACAATGCCGATACCGACGCTAGTTGCTTCACCGAACAGTCCACCTTTCTGGCAAACGATTTTCAGTCTCATCACCACACAAAAAATGCCAGCATGGGGGTATTTTTTCTTTTTGAGCTTCACACCCTCAATGATGAAAAACTGTTTGCCCTCATTAAATATGATAACGAGGACGTGGTACGTTACGTGCTGGATGCGGAGGGAGACGAGTTTCAGGTTCCCAGACTCGAACGTTTCCGCGAAAGCTTCGTCAAGAAAGCTGAAGCCATGCAGAAAATTGCTCTGGTCCGCCTGACGGCAGATGCTCAGGGTGGGCGGGTTGTCGTTCGGGATCGCAGCAAACGAACCAATATCTCCGTTTATTTTGAGCGTTTTTTACAGGTACAGCGCGTCAACAGTACAACCGATCTCAGCGACAAACTGGTTGCCGCACTCAAGGATGTCTTCAAAAAGCATCGAGACCTGTTACCGGACGACATCAGACGCAGCGGTGTTAACAAGATTTATGAAACGTTACATCACGGGGCGCAGGATTTTAACACCGATGAACCCCTTTCCCTGCTTAACCAGATTTTTGGACCAATGGAAGAAGATCATCCGCTGGTCAAATCCTTTACCCGTAAAATAAAAGACCTGGGAATTTCAGGTGAATCTTTCCGGATCACCCCTGAGAACATTCCTAAGCCACGGAAAAGAAAACTGGTAACTCTGGAAGATGTTATTGTTATCTACGATGAGGATAATGCACCGGATATCCAAACGATGGAAGACGGGCGAAAACGTATAGTGATAGTGACTGCAGGGCTGGTGACAGATGACATCGATACTGGAAAAAATCGGTAAGGCAATTGACTGCTCACGCCGCACATCTGATCTGGTGATCACTGAAGATCAGCAAACCACCACCCGGAAATTGTTCATTTCTGGAACCATGGATAATGACACCCTTCAGTTATGGGGGGAAGTAATGGATACCGATGCCGAAAATCTCAGGATCACCTTTGTTGATGATAGTCGAGATGATATCCACCCCGCACAAGGTATCCCCGGTCAGAAGCACTTTATCACCATCATCAGCGATGAACTCCCCGGAATTTTGCGCCTCTTCACCTTGGAAGGTTGGCGTTCGTTTTTACTCCAGGATCCCAGGCTCTGTCAGTATCACCGCATCTACGCCCTGTTTATCAACGAAGCATTTGAAACACAACAATGGAAGGTCGCGCCGTGGAAAAAAATGCTCCCGGATGAGAGTGAAAGCGACGTCCCAACTCAGACGGCCTCCGTCACAAAAAGCATTATCCGTTGTTTTTCAACTGACTTTCTTCCCCCAGATACCATTGCACCTTGGATCCTGATATCCGGCGATACAGTGATCGACGAATCAATGAGACTCTGGGAGTCACTCGCTTGTCGGGAGTTGTTGAAATGTTTCGTCAATGAGCTTTTTGCTGCCGAAATAAAAAAGGTCGGACTGTCAGGAAAACCGCCGCGGAAAATCCCTTTCGGGGAAGAACATGCGGCTCTGCCCGCCTTTGACGTCATTCAGGAAACAGCAAAATGGATTTTTCTGGAAGGAAACGAAACCGAGCTTAAACATACCTTTTTGTCCAGTGAACTGGCCAGAGAATGGCCTGAGGGCGTTACGTTTTGTGAAGGCATTGTGTATCGACTCTCCCCGGCACTGGAGTCAGCCCGACTTCTCTACAAGGCCCATATCCGGACAGGGGGAAAAGACACCCTGAAATCGCTGGGCGATTTGCGAAAAAGTCTGACAGAGGACACACAAAAAATTCTGCAGCAGTCGCGTGACCTGTCTTCCACGTTGTGGAAAGATATGGCCCTGGTTATCAGCACTCTGATCCTTCGCTACAGTCTGGAGGCCCTAAAGGCAAGTGGTCCGCAAAAAGTGTATGCTCTGGCATTTTGTGCACTGGCCCTGTATATCGCCATCTCATACGGGATGTCGGTCTATATCAACCGGAATGCCCTTTCACTGCTGGAACAAAACAGAATAACCTGGAGAAGTAAGTTATATGGTTTTCTGGATGAACAAGATTATCAGGAGCTTGCGGGTCTTCCCATTAATACCGCAATGTGGTCATATCGCCGGGTTGAGCGAATAACGTCGGCCATTATGCTCGTACTGGTTACGCTATTACTCACGGCAGCAGCAAGTGAATTCTGGTCGCTAAGTATGATCATGCATTCTGGATACACTTGGGTTATGAGTGCGCTGCAGTTTCTGACATCCACGGCCCTGCGAGGCCCGAACGATTTCCAGTGTGTCCTTCAAGGCTGAAATGAAACAATCAGAGATCATAGCAGGCTCTGGTAATGAGCAACTCTCATGGTTATCTGCTTTCAGGTAACTAAACAGAAATTCATTTTGCCCTGTCGGTCATCTCGCAACTGCTTTCCCCATCGCGTCATGGTAGAAAGAACCACCCCCATAGCACTGTCCGCAGTTGCAATGGTGTAGTTCTACTCAAGGACCATTTGTGCGGATTCGTATTTAAATTCAGCACTGAAATTTCTTTTTTTTCATTGGGATGCCTGTATTGTTCTGAGATGAGCGTATCACCTTTGTTCAGGTGGTAAAATTCTGTAAACCACTACAGTTATCGCTGAAGCTAATCCTGAGTAAAACGGTGGATCAATATTAGAATGTAGGTGGAGATGTAAGTGGATCACTTTTCACCCGTCGTTGACATCCTAGCCCTGTACTAAAAAGTCTTCCAATTTAATCGTGCGCGGAATCGATTCATAAAATGATTTTAACAAACATTGATGGATGAACAAAACCACATTGTATATTCCGTTAGAAAAAATTCACTACACCCTTTTTTAGATTCATAGATACTTGCATCAGATCACGGACATATAATCAAGAAGGTGATAGTAAATGAAAATTTCATGCATATTAAATTAACCCCCCCCCTATCTCCCAAAAGTATATTTCAAGGTTTCCATTAACATTCCCGCCTGCCACTTTACGTACACTCATCCTTCCACGCATACACAAAACACTGCAACTAATAAACAACTACATTAAGGTATCAAATACAGATTACATCGGCGAAAACAAGAACTGTAACCCTACCTACATCACAAGCAAAGACGGCAGCATACTTGTGATTTATCGGCATTTCTGGCATGATCTTTAGTGTGTTTAATACAGATTAATCAGTTGAATCAACATCCTAATTGTACACACTGGAAAAATGTCAGACGTTGAGATACATTCACGGAATGTATGTTTTATGTGGAAATATCCTCCCATGTTTCATGGTAAGGCCTACGAATTCGAAAATGTCGATTATTTTTAAAAAAGATGTGTTTCAGCAGCAAGGCCAACATAAAGTGATACGAAAACACAAAATTGCATAAGCTGTCAGTGCGGGATACCTACGAACACATAATAACGCATTGCAATTAATTTATTGCTTATTATTTAAATACTCTTTGAATAGCTCTTTTGACATCTTATAACTAATACAATAATCAGTAATGTCGGACAAAATCATTACTAATTCTAAATTTTTAGTTGATACAGCTTGCTTGTCGTTACTTAATTATTTTTAAGGAAAAAGATTGTGAATACATTTAACCGAACTACCACATGCATCGTGATTTCCGCAGCATTGTTACTTGGAGGCTGTGCCAATACAGGAAGCTCTCTCCTGTCTGGGACAAAGCCGGATCCTCGCCTTACCACCACAGAACAATCACAGTTCTTTAGCGCTTCTGGTGCACAAGGTTGTGGCGTAGGCGCCGTATCCGGCGCAGCTCTCGGCGCGTTAGTAGGGGCGTTAGCAGGTGACTCGAAGAAAGCGCTTGCCGGCGCTGCAATTGGTGGCGCAGCTGGCTGTGCTGCAGGTATGACCGCTAACTACTATCTTGATGGCCTGAAAAAAGATTATGCCTCTACAGCCGATCGTCTGCAGGCTATGGATAATGACATCAGCAAAGATACCGCAGCGGTTGAAAAATCGACGCTGGCGATGAAACAAGTTATTAGCGAAAACCAGGCCACCTTAACCAAAATCAGCATCCAAAAAGATAAAGCTGGATTTGATAAAGTCGGTGCGAAAACCCAGCTGGCGCAAATTGATGCCAACATCAGCAAGATGAAAGAGACCATGAAAGGCATGAAGGATAAAGAATCTGCCTATAAGGTCGCTTTACAAGGTCAAACGACCACCACAAGTGCAGAGAAAAGCAAGCTGGCAAATTTGAACAAAGAATATGCCAATCTCAATAGCAAGATTGCTGCTCTGGAACAAGAAACCAACGAGCTGTATGAACAGCGCCAGGCGATCTCCCTTGGTTAACCCTTTCGGCCGATAGCATTATCGGCCGGTTTAAGACTGCTTAAAGCAGCGTTATTCGACGCTAATGATGGATTATTTGATGAGAAAATACGCACTTCTTGCCGCCCTTGTCCTTACGGGTTGTACTACGTCCCCCCAGGACTGTGATTTACACGCACAAGATCCAAGCTTTATTACCAAACTGAGCTGCGCCACGTCGGGTGGTTATCGTCAGCAGGTTGATCAAAAAGAACAGCAGGTTCGTCTGAGCCAATATCAAAATGAATCGGCCAGGCAACAGCAGGATTATACCCAAAACAGACAGCAGACCTTAAATCAAAAGCTGGCAGATGAACAAGCAAGGCTAAATGCCGTGCGTTCGGATCTGTCGCAGACTCTCGCAAAACTGAAATCAAGCAAGATTCAAAGCCGCGAACGCCAGCAGGAAATTGCCAAATTGCAGGAGCTGCAGCGCCAGTCACAAACGGCAACGAGCGCCAGCGAAATTTCAGCGATTGAGAAAAAGGTCGCCGAAGCCAAGCACAAAATTAAAGTTCTCGAAGAAGCAAATACGCTCCGCTAAAAGCGCAGAAAACGTTCCGGCTGTCTGAGATGCGATGATACACATCTCATGCATATCACCCACAACAATAATGATTTGCTTATGCAACGATTAACAACTGCCGCGCCGATTGATGAAGCAACGCTGACAACCTATGAAGAGACGGTCGGTATCATACATCGTCATCTTCCTCCTTCACTGGCGCTGCTGTATGCCACCGCGCGTCGCAATGCTGAAGGACGCCTGGAGTGGTGGACAGCACGTCAGGGGCTGGCTAAACCTTTTTCCGCACTGAATGACGCCGAACGGCTGACTGTTGAGAATAAACGTCAGCAATATCAGGACATTCTGGCGGGGTTAATCAGCCAGCTGGCCGCGCGCGGCGAAGATAAGTCAGCACATGCGTTGCAAACGCTGCTCACCCAATCACACCACCTCGACGGCTATAGCGTCGGCGGCGAACCGGTGTTGGTCAATTGGGCCACAGCCAGCACAGCGGCCCCCCTCCATACAGTAGTGGTTATCCCCTGGTGGCGCGGTTTTCTTCCTTGGCTGGCATTATTGCTACTGCTGCTCCTGCTCGTCGGTGTCTGGTGGTGGTTTACACATCGCCCGGCCGTGAAGCTCCCCGTTGTTACACCAACCCATACCGAATTAACTGACACCAATCCCAGCGTGAAGCTTGAGAAACGTCAGGATTTTGGCCGGATAAAAATCAATCTGCAGTGGAAGCAGGGGGACCACAAAGAGCCTGTCGATCTCGATATTGCCGCCTTTGTGCGCTTAAAAAACGGTGAAATCAGCGGCGCTGAGGCGCTGAGTCATTTGCCCGGCAACTATGACCAGCCACCGTATCTGCTGCTGCAGGAAGATCTGCGTGAAGGCAATGACGTGGATGGCGAATGGCTTTTCGTCAACGGCAGCCACTGGCAGGACATTGATGAGGTGTTGATTTATAGCTTCATTTACGCTGGCACCGATAACTGGCAAGGGACAAACGCCTCCGTCACCCTCTATGTCCCCGAACAGCAGCCGATTACATCCATGCTCACGGATAGCGACCAGCGTAATAATGTCGCCGCCATCGCCAGGCTCAAAAATGTCGATGGCAATATTCAGGTTGAACGCCTTGACCGTTTCTTCCCCGACCGCGAGTCGATGGATAAGCACTATGGCTGGGGTTTCAAATGGACGCCCGGCGCGACCAAAAATTAGCCTGTACCACTGTGGCTTTAGTCAAATTACAGCCTTTAAGGGTTAGATAATGCGAAATTCGATTCAGGGACCACTACTTCGTACCGGAAATAACTCTTCATTCAAGGCGCTGGGTGAAACGGGCTATCCTGTTTTCAAGATGGCCTTCCAGCTACGCGAAGCCATCTATCGTCTTGATGCAGGGCGCGATCTGGCCCGTCATCTAGCTATCCCGCAAAACGATCAGGGCGGTGACAGAACCGACTGGTACAGCAGTTTTCCCGGCGATGTTATCCCGTGGAGCGGCGCAAGCGAAGCGGAGCGAGAATCGGCGCGCCAGCAATTTAATGCGTTTCAAATGGCAGTGCAGTCACTAAGCGAACAGCTGCTCAACGCGGAGCAAAGCGGAACCGGCGGCGATCGTCGGGTCTTTGCCCAGTTGCTTAAATCTGTGACCCATTTCCCCGATTATGAGTTTGTCTATCTCGTTAATGGAACGCTGGTGATCACCTTTTGGGGGTTTGTCCACCCGGAAGGGGAACAACGTCACCCGATGCATTGGCTGAGTTCATCGTCCGTTCCCGCCGCCGCCCTCGCGGCCGTTCCGCCGCAGGCCAGCGCCACGGAAAAAACCGTCGAACCCGCTCCCGCGCCCTTTGTTGATATTCGAACGCGCCGCTGGCGCTGGCGTTGGTTGCTATGGCTACTTTTGGCGTTACTGCTGCTAGCGCTGCTGTTAGGGCTGCTCCGCGGCTGCGCTCCTTCTCTTTCCCTGCCGGGCCTCCCTGGTCTTTCTGCGGATAAAACCACGGTCACCGCTGAACCTGTGGCTACGCACCCGGCCGCCAGCACCCATGACGTGGCGATCAGGGGGTCAGAAACCGCCGTTGGCGCTCGCGCCGTACCCGGCATTGTGGAAGGGTCAACCGCGGACGCGCATCCTGCGCTGGATTCAACGGTGCCCGCGATGCCTGCCGACACATCTGACAGAGCGGTAGACGGCGATGCGCCGCCGCCGGCTAACGCAAATGAAGCCAGCGTAGAACCGCCACTGCCGCCCGGCGTACAGGATACCCACGACGAGCAGACGCCTCCGGGCGTGACTCCGGTAACCGCCCCGCCGCTCGTTGCGCCGCAGGGCGAACCGTTAACCCTCCCGGCCACGCTGCCGGACGGCCCGGCGAAGTTTCTTAACGGCGAATGGCGCGTGAATGGCGGTATTCAGGACAAGCACACCGGACGCCCGCTCCAGCTGCAATATAATTTTGACCAGGGCAACGGCACCGTCAGCGTCCGCCAGTCCAGCGGCGTAACGTGCCGTGGCCCAGCCAACGGTAACGTGCAGCAGGGGGCGCTCAACATTACCAACCCTGAGCAAATGACCTGCAGCGATGGCTCAAACTTTATTGTGCCGACCATCGAGTGCAAATCACCTTCCGCGGGTCATGCCGATTGTATTGGCAGCAACGATGGGGAAAAAACCTTCCCGATTCGTATGCTTCAACCTAATTCCTGAACAGGGACGAGATAACTATGTTGCCCGAGATTGTATCTTTTGATCGTCAAGTAACCCTGGTAGGCGACTCCGGGATCCAGTTTATGGATTTTGGTTTGTCTCCAGGACGTTTGCCCGCCGGTGAATTTGTTAAATTAGCCAATGGCGTATTGACCCGTTTAATCTACAACGAACAGCGTGATTACTATTTTTATCAGCCCAGCCCGGCAAATATCGAGAAGGCTAAAAGCCAGTACGATATTCCCGTTGAGCAGAGTCTTAAGCTGTTTGACGGGACATGGTTGCCGCTTCCCCTACTCCGTTTTAGCCCGCCTGACGTCTATCAGGAAGGGCCGCTAAACTGGGCGCGTTTTCGTATCGTCAAGCTGGACAAGCCTGATATGGATGGGCATAGCCATCGAATGACGTTGGCTATCGATACTCGCGTAATGGCCAAACAGCAGGCCGCCGCCGACCTCAGCCCGAACCAGGAAGATGTCAATGCCGGGGCAACCTTTGCGGTGGCGACAGCCACCTATGCCCTTAACTGGTATCTCACGCAAGAGTGGATTGTCGACTGGCTGAAAGAGGTATTTAAAGAGGCGAGCAAAGGCCGGGATATCGACGAACGCGAGCAGGAGCTTAACCAGCAGTATCCGCTGGCGCACTACCTTAACCTTCTTTCACTGATGGCGATTCCCGTCGAAGGTTTGCAAAGTCAGACCGCCCCCATCATTGAATTGCCGCATTTCAGGGTCATCGCCAATCGGGAAACTAACGCTATCAAGCCTATTCCCGTTGATTTGATCCTCGATGTCGGTAACTCACGCACCTGCGGTATTCTCATTGAAGATCATGGGCAATCAGGTTCAGGTATGCAGCACAACTATGTGCTCAAATTGCGCGATCTTAGCGCGCCGGAACATGTTTATACCGAACCCTTTGAAAGCCGGGTCGAATTTTCACAGGCCTTCTTCGGCAAAGATCACTGCTCGGTGCGTAGCGGCCGCCACGATGCCTTCCAGTGGCCGACGATCGCTCGTATCGGCGGAGAAGCGGGTCGTTTAGCGGCGCGCCGAAAAGGCAGCGAAGGTTCAACCGGCCTCTCCAGCCCTAAACGTTATCTTTGGGATGAAAAATATTACGGTCAGGGCTGGCGATTTAACGGTAGCTACGTGCAGGACAGTAATCCACTCGCCACCGCTGCGCCGTTCGCGAATCTGATCGATGAACGGGGCGAGGCGTTACACACCATCGAAGATGAGATGGATCGCATCCCGGTCTTTACGCCACGCTATTCTCGCAGTTCTCTGATGACCTTTATGCTCGCGGAAGTATTAACCCAGGCGATTAGTCAGATTAATAGCCCGGAACAGCGCATACGTCAGGGACACGCAGGTATTCCGCGTCAGCTACGCCATATTATTCTGACCGTGCCGCCCGGTATGCCGATGGCTGAACGTTGCGTACTGGATGACCGTATGCGTCAGGCGGTCGGTTTAGTCTGGAAAGCGCTACGCTGGCACAACGGCGAAAACGATCCTTATGAGGATGAGCAAGAAGATCATAGTCAGACAAACATTAAAATTCCGCTGCCAAAAATCAGGGTCGAGTGGGATGAAGCGTCCTGCGCGCAGTTGGTTTATCTCTACACCGAGATAAACCAAAACTTTGCCGGTCACCCGGAGTCGTTTTTCGACGCCCTTAGCCGACCCGACAGCACGCAACGTGAAAGAATATCCATCGCATCTATCGATATCGGCGGCGGCACCACCGATCTGGTCATCACCGATTATCATCTCGATCGCAATGGTCATAGTGGGGGCGGCGCTAACGTCCATATCATCCCGCAGCAGCGTTTTCGCGACAGTTTTAAAATTGCCGGCGACGATATTCTGCTAGATGTCATCCAGTCCTATGTGCTTCCAGCCTTTGAGCAGGCGCTGCGTGAAACGGGGGTCATATCCGTTGAGACGCTGATGTCTCAACTGTGCGGCTCGCAAAATATTAGCGCGGCGGAATCCGTGCTGCGCCAGCAGCTCACCCTGCAACTCTTCGTTCCCCTCGCGTTGCACATTCTGGGTAAATACGAGCAATTCGATCCGCTGGACGAGCAAACGCATATCGTGATTAACCAACGTGTCGGCGATCTACTGCCGGTAGGTTCTCTGCGTGATGAAGTCGAGGGCTTTGTTCGCCGCGAAGTACAAAAAGCTGGTGGCCCGACCGATTTCAAACTGGCTGAGGTAATGCTCACTCTGCCGCTCGCCAGAGTGCATAACGATTTGTGCTCGGGTAAGTTCAACATTGATAAAGTGCTAACCGCGCTGTGCGAAGTGCTGAGCTATTATCATTGCGACCTGCTACTGCTGACGGGCCGCCCTTCGCAGCTGCCGGGCATTCAGGCAATTATCCGTCGCAACCTGCCATTGCCGCCGGGGCGTATTTTACCGCTGCACGGTTATCAGACCGGCACCTGGTATCCGTTCCATAAAAATGGCCATATCGACGATCCGAAGAGCACCGCCTCCGTTGGCGCGATGCTCACACAGCTGTGCGCAAATCACAGCATTCCTAACTTCCATTTCCGTACCTCGGCGCTGAAGCCTTACTCAACGATTCGCCATATTGGCACCATTGATATGGATAACCTGATTCGCAGTGCCGATATCGTTTATCGCCATATCGAATCGGAGAACGGGCAGATAAAACTGCCGACATTCACCGACGAAAATGGCGAGAACACCACGCAAAGTATCATCATGCGTGGCGATTTGCGGCTGGGTTATCGTCAACTGGATGCCGAACGTTGGGCCGCCGCACCGCTTTATACCTTACGTTTTAGCGAAGAAGGCCGTAAGAAGTTTTCCGCCGCCTTCTCCGTGGATAACGGTTCACCGTACCTGAAAGTGAGACTGGCTATCGACAAAGGCAAACGGGCGCGCCAACTGGGCTTAATCAGCGATCGGCTGATGATTGCGGATATCACCAGCAACACCGATAAGTCATTCAGCAAGCGTGATGTAGATCTGGAACTCAATACTATGCCCGATACGGGGCTCATTGATAGCCGACACTGGCTCGATAGCGGGAGTGTTAAAAAATAATGAATAGCGATCAAAAATCTCTCACTCAGGGTTGGGCAGCTATCGCTCAGGGCTGTCAGGACGCACTTGGCTGGGTTGATGCAGTGCGTTCCGGTTCACGTCGCCTCGACAACGAGGCGGATAAACTCAACCTTAGCTTGCTCCGCACGCGTAACCAGGCCAATAGCCTGACGTTGGTCGCCAGAACGCCAATGACCGTCGGTTTTTTTGGCATTTCTCAGGCCGGGAAATCCTATCTCATCTCCGCGCTGGCAGCGGGCAGCAATGGTTCACTGGAAGCCCTTTATGGCGAACGGCGCGTCGACTTTATCAAAGAAGTGAATCCCGTCGGCGGCGGTAAAGAGGCCACCGGCCTGGTCACCCGCTTCACCCGCCAGGCCCCCGCTGCGCCTGCGGGCTATCCTGTGCCTCTGCGCCTGTTCAGTGAAATCGATCTGGCCAAAATTCTTGCAAACGCCTGGTTTAATGATTTCAACCACGAGCAGCTGAGCTTTCAACTTGATGAAGCCAGGGTTGAAGAGCGACTGCGCCCCTTCCTACAACTCGCCACACAAGCAAAAAGCTATAACGGCGTGAGCCAGGAAGATGTGGTTGCCTTATGGGATTACCTGAACGCCTCGTTCAGAAAATCGGTTGAAAAACTTGAACACGCCTATTGGCCGCAGGTGTTGAAAATTGCCCCTGCGCTGAGTCCTGGTGAACGCGCAGAGCTATTTTCTTTATTGTGGGGAGAACTGCCGGCCCTCACCGAGACCTATCGTTCATTAGCCAATGTGCTGACCAAACTCAATCATGCCCGGACGGTGTTCGCCCCGCTGGAGACGCTGATCGATCACAGTAATGGCAGCATTATGAACGTCGACAGCCTTAACCGGCTAGGCTCCAGCCAGGATCGCCACGTGGAGATCCGCTACTGGAAAGAGGAACAGCAAATCGGCAGCGCCAGCTTAACCCAGGCGGAACTGGCAGCGTTAACCACCGAGCTTATCTTCCCGTTAGCGGAAGTCGAGGCCGACAGCGTCGTGGAGCAGGTCGATCTGCTTGACTTCCCTGGGTATCGCGGGCGTCTTAAAATTACCGCACTGGAAGAGGCCGGTAGAGAGGGGCTTAATCCCATTTGCCAGCTTCTGCTGCGCGGTAAAGTCGCCTATCTGTTTGAACGTTACACCGATAATCAAGAGATGAACGCGCTGGTCGTGTGCGCCAGCTCCGCCAAACAGAGCGATGTTGCTGACGTCGGTCCGGTATTAAACCGCTGGGTAGAAAAAACGCAGGGTAAAAGCGCCGAAGAACGTCAGGGCCGTAACCCTGGGCTGTTCTGGGCCATCACCATGTGCGATATGCGCATCAACAGCAGTCTGCAACTCACCACCGAACAGTTAAAAGAAGGCTGGGAAGGTATGCTGCACATGACCTTGCTGGAGCGTTTCGCCCAATATGATTGGCTGCAGCAATGGGCGCCCGGCCAGGCGTTTAATAACTGTTTCCTGGTGCGAAAACCGGGGCTGGATAATCCGTTCATCGACCTAAAAGACGGTACAGAACAGGAGCGAAACAAGGAAGCGTGCATCACCGAGCGCTATCGCCAGAAGCTCGACGAAATGGGCAGCACCTTCATTAGCGCTAAAAACGTGCTGCAACACGTCACCGAGCCGAGCAAAGCCTGGCACGCGATGCTCGAGCTCAACGATGGCGGCATGGGACGCTTAACCAAAGCGCTGCGCGGCGTCGCGCATCTGGAATTCAAGCTGGCACGTTTGCAGCAACAACTTGAGCAGTGTCGCGAGGAGACCGGCAATCGCCGCCTGGGCCGCTGGTACGAAAAAGACGGCGACGGGCAGCTCGTGAAAAAACAGGCCATCGCGAAAGAGCTATGGCAGGGGCTGTCCGCCTGCTCCCACAGTATGGGAGAGCTAATTAATCGTCTGGATCTGCCGACGCAGGAGCTTAATAACATCTATTTAAGCATTCGCGACCGCAACCCGGAACCGTCAAGCGATGGCGACAGCCTGGCGGCAAACGCGTTTACCGCCAGCCCATTTGGCAACAACCCCTTCGGTGATAACCCGTTTGGCAGCGATCCATTCGCCGCCGCACCGGCTGAAATCGCCGTGGTTGACGCGCCAGCGTCAACTGCCCAGGAAAGAGTCGGCCAGGACGATGATTTCGCCCATCAGGCGTTTAAAGCCTGGGTCGCGCATCTGCGTGAACTGCCGCAGCAAGCGCCGCAGTGGCATCAGTTGGGGATGAACAGCGAACTGATTAATCATCTCAGCGAAGAATTGATCACCGCAGCCACGCGCCTCGATCTGGAAGGCACGCTGAAACGCGCGCTGGCGGGTCAGGAGCAAGCGGGTACGCGGCGTGAACATCTTATGGCACGCCAGGTTCTGCGAGCCCAACTGACTATGCGTGATTTTATCGCCTGGTTTGGTTATCTCACTCTACCGCCTGAAAAGGTGCCCAACAGCTACGTTGGCGATAAAAATAAAGTCTTCCTGCGCCAGAAACCGCTGATGAACGACGAGCTGCCGCAGCTCGCCGCCGTTGCGCCGCAGCCGGGTGTCTCTTATCTGGGAGACTGGCTATCCGCCCTGATGAGCGTCGTACTTGATAACGCTGGTCATAGCGCCACGCGCGATATTTCCGTCGAACATAATCGCCAACTTGGTCAGATTATCAGCCAATTAAAACAAGAGAACATGCCATGCTAGCTAAAATCATCGCCTGCCAACCGGCAGAGCCGGGTACCGCACAATTGATGGTTCGCCTGCGCGGCGAAACTGCGGTGCTGCCCGATCTGACCTTTACGCTTTGTAATAACGAGCAGAACTATCTGCAGCCCGATGGCAGCTGGAGCCCTGCACAGCACTGGTTTACTGTCAACGGCGGTTACTCCCTGGCCAACGGCAGCGGCTTTCGTATCGGCCCTACTCTACTTGACCCTTTGCTGGCAAACGCAAGCCAGGTCCAGATTCAGATCAAGCTGGCTTCAGGAGAAGTGCGCAATACCACCCTCCAATTGGTGCGTGATGAGTTGCTCTCTTCTGAAGCCAGGGGCGCGACGGGTAATTACAGCAGCAGCAGTATGCTGGCAACCCCAGAAACCGACTCCGCACCAGTGGCCATCGTAGAAGCGCCCGTCGCAGAATCTGAAACCATTGCGCCGACCATTCATGCCGAGCCGCAGCCGCAACAAAAACCTGCGGCTTCCCGCCTCCCGCTCATCATCGCCGCCATTCTGCTTTTAGTGGTGATTGCTGGCGCGCTTTGGTGGTTCATGGGCCGGGACAAAGGTCAGGAGGTGGTCCCGGCGGTACAAGCTCAGCAAGCCCCCGCCGCCGCCGCCCCTGAAGCGACGAACACCGAGCCTAAAGCCCCGGCTGGCTGTTCCGCACAGAGTTTAGACACGCTGAGCGAGCTTGAATTCGTGCAGACGTGCGTTCAGGAAAAACTCGATAGCGATAAACTGCTGGCCATTATCCAGTCAGCGAAAGAGGCGAAGAAATGCGGCGTCGCCCAGCGCCTGTACGCAAATCGCGCGCAGGGCGGCGATACCAAAATCGCCCTGATTTACGCCGGTGAGTACGATCCGAAATACCATCAGGCAAGCGAATGTTTCAAAGAGGCGGATAAAGATACCGCGGCCTATTGGTACGAAACGGTACTACAATCAGAACCCGAGAACCAAACGGCTAAGCAGCACCTTGAGGAGCTAGCAAAATGACCCGGACTTTTTTTTGCCGTCTGGCGCTGCCATTATGCGGCCTGTTGTTCAGCGGGCACCTCTTTGCCGCCGAGGGCGATAAACCGCTGCTTCAGGAAGGGAAGAAAACGCTATACCAGCGCATCCTGACGACGCCAGGCTGTAAGCTTAGCGACAACGCCGGGGATGAAAATGGGCAGCTTCAGCCTGCCTTTAGCAGCCTTTATGTTTATCAAAAGGAAGAGGCTAAGGGGCAAAGCTGGCTTAAAGTCGGGCCGGATAGCTATGGCAAAACCCTTGGCTGGTTGCCGAAATCCTGTACCGTAGACTGGAAAATGCAGCTGACGCTGGCGTTTACCAACCCGGCCAACCGCGATCGGTTACTCTTTTTCAAAGAGAAAGAAAGTCTGGATAACATTCTTTCTGCCCCCGATCCTGTCTCTCTGGTGGCGCCGCTGCGCGCCAAATTGAAGCGTGACGGCCACGCTGAAGGTATTCAGGCCCAGGAGCCGGAATATTTTGTCGATCTGCAAAAGCAATTTTATCTGCTGCCAATCCTGAGCGGCGAAGAGGTCATGACCGAAGATGGCTTCTATACGCGCCTGCTCAACGTGGCCTCCGTCAGCAAGGCGGATGATAACGCAGCGGCAAAACAAGATAACGACGTAAACCAGTTGAAAGGCTTTAACGCTTCGGTGGTGTTCGTTATCGATTCAACCATTTCAATGGGGCCGTATATTGAGCGCACTAAAGAGGCGGTCAATAAGATCTACGACAAAATTAAACAAGAGCATCTGGATGGGCAGGTCAAGTTTGGTTTGGTCTCTTATCGTTCAAATACCAAAGCCGTACCGGGACTTGAATATAACACCCGCATTTTCGCCGACCCTAACCAGGTCAAGGACGGCGCGGATTTTCTGCAGAAAGTCGCCGATCTTAAAGAAGCGAAGGTCTCAAGCTCTTTATACGACGAGGATGCCTATTCCGGCGTGTTATCAGCTATTGATGACATTGACTGGAGTCCATTCGGCGCCCGCTATATGGTGCTGATTACCGATGCTGGCGCGATTGAGGGCAGCAATAAACTTTCAGGAACCGGCCTTGATGCCAGCCAGCTCCGTCTGGAAGCCGGTAACCGCGGCATTGCTATTTATACGTTGCACCTGAAAACCGCCAGCGGCAAAGCAAACCATACCAAAGCCGAGGGCCAGTACCGCGATCTCTCCAATTTTGATAGCACGCAATCTAACCTTTATCAGGCGGTGAATGCAGGCGATATCAAAATGTTCGGTCAGCAGGTTGATGCCCTGGCGTCAGCCATTACGGAACAGGTGAAAGCCGCCTATATGGGGGATGCCGCCATTGGCAGCGCGCTGTATGCCAAAGATGAGGGGCAAAAGCTCACGGCGGAGCAGAAATTGCTCCAGGATACGGCGTTAATCGGGCATGCGATGCAGTTAGCCTATTTGGGCAAACGCAACAGCACCCAAGCCCCGTTGGTGTTCCAGGCCTGGATTAGCGATCGCGATCTGATTAAGCAGAACATCCCCACAACAGATGTTCGCGTGCTCTTAACCAAGGGACAGCTGAGCGATTTAAGCGATGCCGTCAGCCAGATTCTGAAAGCCGCTAATGAAGGGATGATCTCGCCCACTAAGATGTTTGAACAACTGCGCACCGTTGCGGCAACAATGGGGACCGATCCTAACCAGTTGAAACAGCAAGACAGCGCGAGCATCGGCGATCTTGGCGTGCTGGGCGAGTATCTGGCCGATCTTCCCTACAAAAGCGATGTGCTGAATCTCGATGAAGAAACGTGGAAAAGCTGGGATGGGCTGTCACAGGAGAAATTTATCCGCACACTGTCATCCAAGCTGCGTCACTATCAAAAATATAATGCAGATGTCGACCGTTGGGTCGAGCTGGCGCAAGGTAGCGATCCGCGCGATCGCGTGTATCCCATCCCACTGGAAATGATGCCCTGATGCTGCACATTGAAGACTTGTGCGTGGTTCGTGGTCAGGATCATCAGGCTCACCGTGTTTACCTGCCGCAGCTTTCGCTGCGGCCAGGCGAGGTGGTGGCGGTAACGGGTGAAAGCGGCTGCGGTAAAAGCACGCTTCTGGAAGCCATTGGTTTAGTGTTGCATCCCAGCAAAATTGGGCGTTTCACGCTCAGCAAAGGGGCACAGCAGCAGGATATTGCCGCGTTGCTTCTGGGCGAGCGACATAATACACTCGCTGCGATTCGGGCACGCGAACTTGGCTTTGTATTACAAAACGGTGGCCTCCTTCCCTACCTGAACGTCAAAGATAATATTCTCTTGCCGTGCCAGCTGCTGGGAGCCCGCCCTGACAGCACCATGCTGGATAGGGTCATCGACACGCTAAAACTGTCGCCACTACTGGCAAAATATCCTACCCAGCTCTCCTTTGGCGAACGGCAGCGCACCGCTTTTGCGCGCGCGATATTACATCGCCCGGCGCTGGTACTGGCAGATGAACCGACGGCGGCGCTCGATCCCTACAATGCCCAGAAATTATTTAGCCTGTTTATCGAACTAGTCCGTCAGGAAGACATGATGGCGCTGGTCGTTTGCCATGACTGGCCTCTGGTCAAACACTTCAATTTACCCTGTTTAGCTGCGCAGCCAGAATCGCTGACGGCGTCATCACAGAGCGAACGGGGAGGTACTTACTTTGTCCTTTAATCGTGCAAGACTGCTCGGTCGCCTTGCAATGCAAGACCTGTGGCACGATCGCATCATCTCTTTTTGCATCGTCTCCTCTCTTGTTGCGGTCATCGCCCCTTTACTGCTCCTTTTTGGCCTGCGCTTTGGCATTGTGAACCAGTTACAAAACGATCTGGCCAACGATCCCCGCAATCTGGAGATCCGCATGTTGAGCAGCGGAAGCTACGATCAGCACTGGATCACGCAGCTACGGCAGCGGCCTGATGTCGGCTTCGCCATCGGGCAAACGCGCTCGCTCAATACGCTGACTGACTTGCAGACGGACAGCACACATTTTATTGAAAATGCGGAAGTCATTCCGACAGAGGCTGGCGATCCTTTGCTCGGCACGCAGGTGCTCCATCATGACCATGAAGTTGTTATTACTCAGGAAGCGGCACGCAAGCTGGCGGTGAAAACCGGTGATACGCTCACGCTACGCGTGAGTCGTATGCTCGATGAACGCCGCGAATGGGGACGTAAGCGCGTGACCGTGGTGGGGATTTTGCCAGCCACCTATTTTAATCGCCCCGCTATCTTTACCCGCCCCGCGTTATTAATGGCTCTTGAACATTTTCGCGATGGCTATGCGGTAACAGCGTTAGGGGTCGCCAGCGGCGCTCAGCTTTACGGTAACGCGCCGCGCTACGCCCGCGCAAGGTTGTACGCACGCGATATTGACCATGTCGCCAGCCTTGAACGCGATTTGCGCGCCCAACGCATCGAAACTACCAGTCGGCTGGCGGATATTGAGAATGTAAAAAGCATTAACCGTGTGTTGGGCATCATCTTTAACACGATCGCCATCACCGCGCTCATTGGCTGTATCGCCTCGTTAATCGGCTCGTTTATCGCCAATGTCGATCGTAAACGTAAGCATATTGCTGTACTTCGTCTGCTGGGCTTCACGCGACCAGCCGTAGGCGTTTACGTCATTAGTCAGGGCACTTTGCTCAGCCTGATGGCCTATATAGGCGGTTTTGGCATCTATTTTTTAGCCAGCCAGATATTTAACCGGGCGCTGTCCACAAGCCAGGCCACCGGTCAGATGATTTGCAAGATAACGCCCTTACACGGCCTTATCGCCCTCTTACTGACGCTGGTTGTGGCGACGCTGGTTGCCGGTATCGGTGCCTGGCGCGCGATCCATATTGAACCTGCGCAGAGCCTGCGCGAGGCATAACCCTTATTTTTTTAATTTGCCCTAAGCATCTATTTTAGCGGAGATCGTTCATGGCCTTTACTCCTTCCACATTATCGCGCTGCCTGGCGCTAGCCCTGCTGGTGAAGATCTCCCCCGCGCTGGCAGAACCGTGGGCAGAGAAAACCTATAATCCGAAGCCGGATAGCGATGACGTGATTTTGCCTATGCCCTGCGAAGGTTCGATGGTATTTCGTCGGGTAGAAATTCCAGTAGCCGGTCCTCTGGATGATATTCCCATCACCTTAGGGGAAGATGGCAGTGAATGGGGCTTTGTGGAACACAGTTATCCCACGTTTATCGCCGGTAGCTTTACTGAAACGCCCCAAAATAAAGGCCGTTATTATTTAATGGCGAAATATGAGCTGACGGCATTGCAATATCAGGCATTAACTTCCGATACTTGCCCGACACCATCGCGTAAACTTAGCCTCCCTCAAACCAGCATCAGTTGGTTTGAGGCCGTTAATTTCTCCGATAAATATAACCAGTGGTTACGCGCAAACGCGCTCGACAAGCTGCCGAAAGAAGATAACAAGCCAGGTTTTTTACGACTGCCCACCGAAGTAGAGTGGGAGTTTGCCGCGCGCGGCGGTCTGAAAGTGGATACCGCACAGTTTCGTGATTCCCGTTATCCGATGGACGACATCAAAAATTATGAGTGGTATTCCGGTTCGCAGTCCTCAAACGGGAAACTTCAGCTCATCGGTCTGTTAAATCCTAACCCGCTCGGCCTGTACGATATGTTAGGCAACGTCTCTGAGATGATGTTTACCCCCTTCTACCTCAATAAAATTAATCGATTGCATGGCCAGGCTGGCGGTTTTGTGGTGCGTGGCGGCAGCGTGATGTCCAGTGAGTCGGATATCCGCAGCGCTAGCCGTAAAGAAATTAACTATTACGATAATGCCCAGCCTTTTACCAGTAAAACAATGGGCCTGCGGTTGGTGCTGGTTTCCCAGGCAATTACCTCAACGGACCGGGTCAAACTTCTTGAGAAAAACTGGTCGACTCTCGGTGATGATAAAACGGGCGCAGAGAGCAGCAAATCCGGGTCCAATGATACGGCGAAAGCGTTAGGTAGCCTGGCTTCTGGCGTTGAAGACGGCGAGCTGAAGAAAAAGCTGAAAGATCTGGAAAACCAACTTCGTGCCAGCAACCAGCAGCAGCAAGAAGAAAGAGCACAGTCTATCCGCGCCAGCCTGAATCTGGGCTCTTTTCTCTGTACCAAATTACAGGACGATGGTCGTTTCCTTGACTTCCTCAATCACAATTATGAGCTGCTGTGCAAAGATAAAGACAGCAGCGATGCCAACTGTGCCATCCGCAAAAATAAGCTGGCGGAACAAACCGATCGTCTACAGCAGCTAACGAGCTACTACGCCAGCAGTCTGGTGGATTCCGGCACCCTGTATGGGCAAGCAGGGCTAAAAGGCGAAGTGAACGTGTTCAATCAGATGCTGACGCTGAATAAACGTCTTTCCGGTCTTAAGCCGTTCCTCGCTGCTCATTGGCAGAATCAGCAAAAATACCTAGCGAACGGCAAAATTGATACAGCTGGCTGGCTGGATACCTGCAAACAAGTAAAGAACGGCCACTAATCTTAAACATGTCAGTTTATAAAGGAGTAAGGAACGTGAAATTAACTCTACGAATTGCAGCGTTGACCATTGTCTGTATGTCACTCAGCCAGACAGCTTTAGCTGCGTCTTACAGTGCGGAGGATCAGGAACAATTAACGCTGGAATGCCTGCTCACCAATAATAAATACGCCAGCGCCTTTATTGCGCAGGATAGCGCGGGATATGCCCTGGGAACCCAGTCTGCTCCGACTGCTGAGCTGAATCTTGTCACTAATCAACCGGGGGTTAACGCCTACTATAATTCTCAGATGATCGCCGGTGGCTCGCTTTACTGGATACGTGTCGTCAAAGGCCCCTATGAATATATTGTTTACGATAAAGAGCAGCACGGCGATATGTCAGGTGTGGTTGTCACAAAAAAAGGGAAAAGAATCTTCCACAAAGATTGCAAGGAACCTATCAAGGTGGGTACACAAAACGATGGCAGCATCTTTAGCCGAGTTGCGCAAGAAGATACAGAAGGCGATCGTATTATCGATTTAATCAACAAAGCATAAACGCTTATTTCGTCGTAATGGGGATGTATATCTATCATCCCCATAGAAGGCAGCTAAAGCTATCCGCTTTTTTGTACGCTCATTTTTAATGGTTGATAATATTGCGGATCAAACATCGACAGTGGCAGAGCATGGACTGAACCATCCGAAGACGTTTCCTCAACGTGGGTAATCACGATGTTGGCTGTATTTTCAACCGCATCACAGCTGAATTCAGTTGCCGAAAGGGTTGAGCGAGTTGCACTGCTATCGCCAAACGGCTGAACATCAAGAGTTCCTTTTTCCAGAACGGCTCCCGATTTATCAGTTAATTGTAAGCTGACTGTCAGGTTATTGAATGTCCCATCACCGCCGTTACCCAGCCGGAATACCAAAGAACACACGCCCTGCACCCAACTGCTATCCGTATTACGAATACTAATATACCGATGGTCATTCTCCGCACTCACTGCGGGGCCAACCATGCCGCCACAAAGTACGGCCAGCAATAAGCTGCATAATGTTTTCTTAATCATAATCTTCTACGCCCTCATTCCTCACGCCGCCTCACAAAATTCTGTTCTCTTCCCCGATACGTATGTCGGTTTTAGCCTATTTCAGTGCCAACTCAATCTGTTCTATTGCTTTCTAAGCATATTGTAATGAGCTATATGGTTAAAAAATAGTAATACACTAAACAAACTAGCACTTCAATTTAAAAGCGTTACTCACGAAAAAAAATTAGAGCGATAATTAGTTCGTTAAAAATAATAACATTACAAAATTAGTAATATCTATTCTTTCTTGTTGCTTGTAGAAAAAACAGCCTAATCAATAGACCCTATGCAAAATTCATTGAGATGGACCATTTTAGTATATGAACGGTTTTGCTAACGTCATTAATCGTTATTATATAAAACGTTGTTTTGTTTTCCTACGTATACCTAATGCGGAATATAAGGAAATAGCATTCTATAAAGATATTGGTGAAGAATAATTAATGAGTTGAATCGCCACGGGTTTAACAGACACCTCAGAGTCATTTAAGATGGCTTAAAGAGAGGTGCCCATGAGCGGTAAGCGTTATCCCGAAGAGTTTAAAACTGAAGCAGTCAAACAGGTTGTCGATCGCGGTTATTCTGTTGCCAGCGTTGCAACACGTCTCGATATCACCACTCACAGCCTTTACGCCTGGATAAAGAAGTACGGTCCGGATTCTTCCGCTAATAAAGAACAGTCAGTTGCTCAGACCGAGATCCGCCGTCTCCAGAAAGAGCTGAAGCGGGTTACCGACGAACGGGACATATTAAAAAAAGCCGTTGTAGATTCAATCTGTCAACGCAACACTCCTTTCAATTATCTCTTTCGGTGTTTTGAACTTCAGTGTCTTTCTTGGCCTGTTGTTTAGCTGAGTTGCGACTTTATCCAGCTCATGTTGAGTATATTGGGCAAGGCAGGTTTTTTTGGGAAAGTACTGTCGGATTAATCCATTAGTGTTTTCGTTTGTTCCTCGCTGCCAGGGACTCTGAGGATCGCAGAAGTAAACTTTAACGCCCGTGCTACCAGTAAATTCCAGATGCCTAGCCAGCTCCATTCCTCTGTCCCATGTCAGTGATTGCCGGAGTTCAGGTGGCAAGCTCAGGAATTTTTCTGTAAGAGCCTGATTCACTGAGAAAGCGTCTTTTCCTCTGAGTTTCAGGATGATCGTATAACGTGATTTTCGGTCTACAAGTGTGGCGATATGCGAGTTTTTTGTACCTGACACCAAATCGCCTTCCCAGTGCCCCAGAGAGCGTCTGTTATCGATATGCCGCGAACGTTCGTGGATTGGCGTTCCGTTTACTATGTTGATGGTGCCTCTTTCACCTTTACGAGTATGGCGTCTGCCATGACGTAGGCTGTGCGATCGGCGCAGATGCTGTACATTCAGGTGGTGTAGCGCTTCACGACTACGAAAATACAGCGTTTTATAAATTGTCTCTGGCGATATTCTCAGTGTTTTTTGACGCGGCTTCGTTCGTCTTAACCATCCTGATATTTGCTCTGGCGACCACTTCATCTCCAGCTTTTCCAGAACAAGCTCTCGCAACGGTAAATTCTGATCCAGTAAGCACGGTTTTGGTCTTCTCGCCATCCTGTTGGCCCGGTTATTAGCATCTACAGCTTTGTAATAGCGCCTGCCTCGATTGCGCTGAACTTCACGTGAGATCGTCGAAGGACTACGATTTAGTGCAGTAGCTATCGCACGAATGCTCATTTTGGCTGACAAACCGGCTCGTATTTCCTCGCGCTCAGATAGCGTCAGGTGAGCCACAGCCCGCTTGCGCTCATTGGGTTTTATACCGCCAGTATCCCTTAACATAGTGAAGATGGTTCCTGGTTTCGAACCCAGGATATTAGCTATCTCGCTGAAGCCTGTTCCGTTCTTCCACAGTTCAAAAACAGATGCTTTTTCCTTTGCTGTAAATGTCCGTCTCATCCAAAGATCCTCCGCAACCTCATGTTTTCACATAACTGTTGCGCTGACCAATTGAATCTACAACCGCGCTCTTGATGTCAGACTCCCTGAACAGTTCTCATTAATCAGGAAACTCAGAGCGCAGTATCCTGTGGTCACACTTTGCCACGTGTTCGGGGTTCATCGCAGCAGCTACAAATACTGGGGAAAAAGCCCCGAAAAGCCAGACGGCATGCGAGCTGTGTTACGCAGTCAGGTTCTGGAACTGCATAACATCAGCCATGGCTCTGCTGGCGCAAGAAGTATCGCGATTATGGCAACCCTGAAAGGCTTCAGAATGGGACGCTGGCTTGCCGGAAGGCTCATGAAAGAACCGGGTCTGGTGAGTTGTCAGCAGCCTACCCACCGGTATAAACGTGGTGGTCATGAACACACCGCTATCCCGAATCGCCTTGAGCGACAGTTTGCAGTGACAGAACCGAATCAGGTGTGGTGCGGCGATGTGACGTATAGTGTGCCCGGAGTTCAGGGCGGGCATGGATGCTCAAATGAACCACGAGTCTGTCTGGAATATTGAAACGGCAACTCATGACGAGAAGCCCAACAATCCCACCGGGTGTGACGGTGGAGAGCCTGAGCGGCAGTGACCTGCGGCATGCCCGCAGGGTGATGTAACCCGCTGACAACGGGGATTGAGGCGAGATCACTAAGCCGAGATGATCCTCAAGGTTGAGTGCTGAAAGGCTGAAGAACATGAACCCGTTAATCCGCCTCTGTGGGTTGAAAATGTCACCACGGCCTACGTGATCTGACAGGCCGTGCAGGAGGAACTGCCAGTGATACGTAAGCACTGTCGGTCGAAGGTGTTTTGACATGTATGCAAAACACCGGGGCAGCAGCGCCTATCACGCTCGCGTTGCTGACTTCTGCCAACTTGCGGCAAGCAAGGATAAAGAGTGCGACGGGCAGCCTCCTCAGTATGTCTGAGTCCAGGCAGGTGAACCGGGGAAGGTCAGTGACGGATATTAAGGGGGCATGGCCCTGATAACGCACTGGCTGGCGGAGCTTCCGTAGTAGTCCGCGGTGGGGAAAGCCCATTACATGGCGAAGGGAAGCAGTTTAAATATGTTTGCGAAGTGAATTAACTGACCCAATGAGGTGAAGACCTTTGATAATCAGCGAAATGCAACGCAAGCTTGCCACATGGGCAACAGCCGATCCGTCCCGACGGATTGAACGGCTGCTGCGTCTGATAACACAACCAGAATGGCTGGCTGATGCGGCGCGGATCACGCTTTCATCAAAGGGGGCGCATACCCCCGGCGTTGATGGCGTGAACAAGACAATGCTACAGGCCAGACTGGCTGTTGAGCTACAAATCCTCAGGAATGAATTACTCTCAGGTCACTACCAGCCCTTGCCCGCCAGACGGGTTTACATTCCTAAAAGCAACGGCAAACTGCGACCACTGGGCATCCCCGCGTTACGGGATCGTATTGTTCAGCGAGCCATGCTGATGGCGATGGAACCAATATGGGAGAGTGATTTTCATACGCTCTCATATGGCTTCCGGCCTGAGCGCAGTGTCCACCATGCGATCCGAACGGTGAAATTACAGCTCACTGACTGCGGTGAAACACGGGGACGCTGGGTAATTGAAGGCGACCTGTCCAGTTACTTCGACACCGTACATCATCGACTGCTGATGAAGGCTGTACGCCGCAGGATCAGTGATGCACGTTTCATGACTCTGCTGTGGAAAACCATCAAGGCGGGGCATGTTGATGTCGGTCTCTTCCGGGCGGCCAGTGAAGGCGTACCGCAGGGCGGAGTGATCTCGCCGTTGCTGTCGAACATTATGCTGAATGAGTTCGATCAGTATCTGCATAAACGCTACCTGAGCGGGAAAGCCCGAAAGGACCGCTGGTACTGGAACAACAGTATCCAGCGAGGTCGAAGTACAGCGGTCAGGGAAAACTGGCAATGGAAGCCCGCTGTGGCGTACTGTCGGTATGCCGATGACTTCGTGCTTATTGTCAAAGGCACCAAAGCGCAGGCGGAAACCATCAGAGAAGAGTGCCGAAGCGTACTTGAAGGCTGTCTGAAACTCAGGCTGAACATGGACAAGACCCGGATCACCCATGTTAATGACGGTTTTATCTTTCTGGGTCACAGGATCATCCGTAAACGCAGTCGTTACGGCGATATGCGGATGGTCTCGACGATCCCGAAGGAGAAAGCCAGAAACTTCGCTGCGTCGCTAACGGCTTTGTTATCAGGCAATTACAGTGAAAGCAAAATCGATATGGTTGAGACACTCAACCGGAAACTGAAAGGCTGGGCTGCGTTCTATCAGTTCGTTGATTTTAAAGCCAAAGTATTCAGTTATATCGATCGAGTGGTGTTCTGGAAGCTGGCTCACTGGCTGGCCCGAAAATATCGTAAAGGTATTGCCTACCTGATGAGGTGGTGGTGTAAATCACCGAAACCGGGGCAGAGTAAAACGTGGGTTTTATTTGGTAAAACCAACCACGGGAAGCTCAACGGTGAAGTACTTTATCGGTTGGTCGGGCAAGGCAAGAAGCTGTTCCGCTGGCGCTTGCCAGAAGGTAACCCTTACCTGAGGACAGAAGCCAGAAATACGTATACATCGCGTTTCACAGAAGTGGCAATGGCGTTTGCCAGTGTTTAAATGGAGAGCCGGATGCGCTGAAAGGTGCACGTCCGGTTCGGAGAGGAGAGGCAGGGAAATAGTGCGACTACGCCCTGCCTCTTACTCTACTCTGGACAGGCAAGCGTTGGGCTTACCTTGCTGTTGTTCTCGATCTGTTCGCAAGGAAACCTGAGGGTTGGGCAATGTCATTCTCACCGGACAGCAAGCTGACATCAAAGCGCTGGAAATTGCGTGGGAAGCTCGCGGTAAACCCGCCGGAGTGATGTTCCACAGTGACAGTAATAATGCCGGTGTCAGTCTTTACCACCACTCAGTTTGCCGTTTAAACCGATTGGTGTGATTACTGATGCAGTGAAGACCTATCCGCATCACATCACTACAAATATTGATTTTTGATTGTTGGATTCGCACCAGATTTCACCTCTGTAGGGTATTCAAAAATGCTCAGTTATTACTGATGCCTAAACTGCAGCGTTGCGGGCAGGTAGCGTTGTAGCGTTTCGGGCGTATCGCCCTCGATCAATTGGCTTATCAGATCATAGCAGTGCCAGGCCAACTGGCGGTTATCCTGCTGTACGGTATCGATACGCAGCGACAGCGAATCATAAAGATAGTGATCGTCAAAGCTCGTCAGATGGATATCTGAGTCGAGTAAATGGTGCTGGCTCATATAGCGCAGTACCCCTTCGAGCAGTCCACAGGCGGCAGTGAACAGCGCCTTAGGCGGCCGCCCAAGTCGCGCGCAGAGTGCGGCGAACATCTCATAGCCTGAGCTCGGGTGGTAGTTACCGTTAATCACCCATTCCGGGCGCAGTGCAATACCCGCCTGAGCCAAACCCTGCGTGAAGCCGGTCAGACGATCGCGTGAAGGCGACAGACGCGACTGACCGCCTAAAAACCAGAACTCATCGCTATGCTTAGGTGCAATGCGGGAAATCAGTTCCGCCGTTGGGGTAATCGAATCAGTCATCACCAGCGGCAGCAGGCTTTCATTAGGACAACGGTCAAACAGCACTACTGGCAGTTGTTGGCTGAGCTTAAGATAGTCGGCATCGTTGTGCATACATGAAGCGACGATCAGACCGTCAACCTGGCGGGAAATCATGTTATTGACCACCACGCTCTCCTGACCGGGGTTTTCATCAGTACAAGAGATCAATAGCTGGACGCCTGCTTCGCGGCACAGCATTTCCAGCTCATGTGAAAAGACCGCAAAGCCGTGGTTGGTGATCTCCGGCACCACCAGTCCGATGGTGTGGCTGCGGTTGTCGCGCAGCGAGCGGGCGTGAATGCTTGGCTGATAGTGCTGCTCACGGGCAATCGCCAGTACTCGCTCACGCGTTTCCTGCGCCACACGCAGCTCCTTACCACGACCGTTCAGTACTAGGCTGGCGGTCGCTTTTGAGACGCCAGCCTGTTCGGCGATATCTTTAATGGTTACGCGTTTAGTTTTCATTACGACGCCATGAGCTTGAGGCAAAACGCTTATTCTACCATGCAAGTTCGCAGCGGCCAGTAGCAGAATGCGTCCGGTGTGATGCCGGAGAACATTAGCTGCCCTGAACAGGCCGGGAAGTAGCGGCAGCTCATCACTCCTTCGCCGCCGTTGATGAAAATCTCCACGCTAGACTGGTCGATGAAAATATGCAGCGAGCGGACGTCTCCGCGCCAGTAACGATAATGCTTCTCGTCGCTGGCCAGACTGGGTCGGGCCAGGCGGATCCCGCTGGCATCGCGTTCAAGGGTTAATGCGCCGTCAAAATCGAGGCTCAAAATATCGTCCCCAGTGGTTTGTAGAACGATTTCCATCGGTGCCAGCGGCAGGGAGTTCCCTGCCCAGCCGTGCGCTTCGCCGCGCAGGGCGCTCAGCTCTCGTAGAGGACGTTGGTATAGCTGACCATCGATAAACTCCAGCTCACGCAGGCAGGTCATCTGATGGATCCAGCCGTTGGTGAGGGTCGGTTGAAGCATCTCTTCGCCCTCCGGCACGCCCATCCAGCCGACCAGCAGACGGCGGCCATCACTGGTAAGCATGGTTTGCGGGGCGTAGAACTCAAACCCTGCGTCCAATTCGTGCAGTTCGCCATGCTCGAAGGCCGCGCGGTGGTAGTCGAAATCGCCGCTCATCCACACTGCCGGGTAGGTGTTGAGATAGCGCTCTTTCTCACGAGGCACGCCCTGCGGGCAGCAAATCAGGACATGCTGGTCGCCGAGGGCAAACAGGTCCGGGCATTCCCACATATAGCCCGCGTCGTCCAGGCCATTGATGCCATAACCGGCGATTTCGCCCTGACTCGTCCACTCATGAAGGTCCGCTGAGCTGAATAACAACACCTTGCCACGCTTTTGCAAATCCTGTGCGCCCAGCACCATGTACCAGCGACCTTCGTGCTGCCAGACTTTCGGGTCACGCACGTGGCCGGTATAGCCCTCCGGCAGCGGTAATACCGGGCCGAGTTTGGTAAACGTGCCGTCGGCATTTTCCGTCGCCAGGCACTGCCACGCGGTTCGGCTGCCGTCGTCAAATTTTACGTTGCCGGTATAGCACAGGGTGAGCGTGCCCTGACTATCCACGGCGCTGCCGGAGTAGCAGCCGTTGCGGTCATACTCTTCATCCGGCATGAGCGCGATCGGCTCATGTTGCCAGTGCAGCAGGTCGGCAGAGCTCCAGTGCCCCCAGCACTTGAACTTATGATCGCAGGCGAGCGGGTTCCACTGATAAAACAGGTGATAACGTCCGGCAAATTCAATAAAGCCGTTGGGATCGTTCATCAGCCCGGTCACCGGCGCATGGTGCCAGCGGGGATAGTGGCTGTCGGTCAGCGCGCGCGGCTGGCCCTGCATAACAGCCTGCAAAATCGCAGGCAGGCGTGATGGATGTGACATTATTCAGCGTCCGTTTTGTATTTCAGTACCAGGGAGACGACAAAGGCGACGCCAAAGGCGATAACCATCCCGATAATGTAGTTCAGCAGCGAGCTGGCCTGCACGATAGCCATGCCAGGGATAGCCGTCAGGCCCACCGCGGTCATGTAAACATGCATGGATACCACCCACGCGCCGCCCACCGCGCCGCCAATCAGGGCTGCGATAAACGGTTTTACAAAGCGTAAGTTAATACCAAAAATCGCCGCTTCGGTGATGCCGAGCATGGCAGAAAACGCCGAGGGCAGGGTAATGGCTTTGATTTTGGCATCTTTCGTTTTGAACCACACCGCCAGACAAGCACCGCCCTGAGCGACGTTGGCCATCGCCCAAATCGGCAGCAGGAAGTTGACGCCGATGGATGGGTTGCCCAGCAGTCCCGCTTCGATGGCGTGGAAGCTGTGGTGAATACCGGTAATGACGATAACCGAATAGAGACCGCCAAACAGCAGTCCGGCCAGCCAACCGGCGTGGGTAATCAGGGTGCTGAGGACAAACGAAATACCGTCGCCAAGCGCGCGACCAGCCGGGCCGATAATCAGCAGGGCGATAAAACCGGAAATGATCACCGTCAGGAACGGCGTCAGGATCAGATCCAGTGCATCGGGGATCACGCGACGTAGCTGTTTCTCAACGATGCTCATAAACCACACCGCCAGCAGCACCGGGAACACCGTGCCCTGATAGCCGATCATGGCAATCTCAAGGCCGAAGAAGTTCATGGTGTGGAAACCGGCGGCCACACCCCAGGCGTTGGTGAGCGCCGGGTGAGTCAGGATGCCGCCAAGCGTCGCGCCAAGATAAGGATTACCACCGAACTCGCGGGCGGCGGTGAAGCCAATCAGAATCGGCAGAATAATAAACGCCGCTGAGCTGCACATATCCAGCATGATGTAGATGGCGTTACCCGGGTCGACCCAGCCGTACGTTTTAACCATCCCCAGAAGGCCCATCAACAGGCCGGAGGCGACGATAGCCGGGATGATCGGCACAAAGATGTTCGACAACAGGCGGGCAATGCGCTGGAAAGGATTCAGTTTTTTCGCCGCAATGTCGGCAGCTTCCGATTTGCTGGATTCGCCAATCCCTGCCGCCTGGATAAAGGCGGCGTAGACTTTGTTCACCACCCCGGTGCCGAAGATAATCTGCATCTGTCCGGCGTTACGGAAACAGCCCTTCACCCCATCAATTTTGCCGATGGCCTGCTGATCGGCCAGTGAGTCATCGACCAGCACCAGGCGCAGGCGTGTGGCACAGTGCGCGGCGCTGGCGATATTTTCCTTGCCTCCCAGAAGCGGAAGTAGCGAGCGGGAAATCTGTTCAAAATCCATAGTACCCTCTGAATGCGTATTGATTTTCGAGTTGTCGTCCCGTGGTAGCCGGGGCGCATTCTCTTCGTTGTTATTGTGTCCGGGGCGACGAAACGTATTTTGTCGCCCCGGCGGTTACTGTCGCCAGGTGTTAACCATCAAAACCAGGTTTCCATCTGCATCCCGAACGACCATTCGCCGCCCGATTTAAAACCACTGCTGCCCAGCGCGTCATCGCTGGCGTAATTATTGAGTTTTTTGCTCCAGTCCATCCACGAGGTGTAAAGACGGATTTCAGGACGGCTGAAGAAATCGCCGATGTCGCCAACCTTAAAGGTCGGGGCGAAGGTGAGCTTGTAGAAGCTGCCGTTTACCGCATGGCGATCGTTATAACCTTCAGGTTTGAGATCCATATACTGGTAACTGCCTTCATAAGCGAGGGCGAAGTTTTGATTGATCTCCTGGATCAGACGCATGTTGAGGGTTGCCCACTGGTAGCTGTCGCCATCGACATAACGGTCTTTACTGGTTTGTGCCAGTATCGCCGGGGCGATAAACCAGTTCTTGCTCAGTGGCGTGGTGCCGTAGCTGGCGAAGCGCCAGGTGTTAGCCCCCGAGCGTAACGCGCCGTCAGAGCCGACACCTTTAACTTCGGCACCCAGTCCGTGACCGTAGAGCAGGGCGGTTTTGCTGGCACCTTCACGCAGGCCGTAAAAACTGTCGTTGTGCAACCCGAGCAGCGCATGTACACCGGTATTTGCCGCATCGCCTTTGACCGGATTACCGTTGGTATCCTGGCGTTCGTCGTTGTCTTTTGCCCGCATCCCGCTGACCATCATCTGCACCGGCCCGATGAAATTGTTCATGCTGACGATGTAGTTCTGCACACTGTTGCTGGTAACAGCAATATCGCCGAAGTTACGCCCGTAAAGAGAGAAGTTGCTGCGAACGCTGTCGTTCCACCTGACATCATAAATACCGCCGCCGGTACCGGCGAGGAACACGACATCCGAGTCGATCCAGTGAATGTCAAAGTTATCCCGGTCAAAGCGTTTCCCGGCCCACAGGGTGGAGCCTTTAAACGGCCCGTCGAAGGTGGGCAAGTTGCCCAGTTCAACAAAGGCCTGACGCACGTTCAAATCACTGGTGCTCGCCGTCCAGTCGTTATAAGTGGTTTGACCGTCGGCGACCATGACTTTGAAGCGGGTCGTTGCCCCGTTATCCAGGGTCTGCTTATGTTCAAGATTCATTTCAACATAGGTATCGGCCTGGTTTCCCAGGCGGCCAATAGCCCCACCGGTTTCCCCTGCTGGCGTCATGTAGGCTCCGGATTTGGTGCTGGCGCCGGAGTCATTCATTATCACGCCGGAGCGGGCGTAGCCGTGGAACTCAAACCCGCTTTTCTCATCGGCTTTTTTCTCCAGTTTGGCGGTACGCTGAGCCACTTCCTGAGTGCTGTCCTGGGTTTTTTGTTGCTGTGTCGTGAGCTGCTGTACTTTCTTCTCTGCCGACTCTGCGCGGGTTTCTGCCGTTTGCGCTCTGTTTTCGGCATCCTGTAAGCGTTTTTCCAGCGCAATTAAACGGGCTTCGATACTGCTGAGATCCGTTTGTGCATGGGCTGAGGCGGCGCCGGTTAGCAAAGCGATAAGAACCGCGAGTGTGCTTTTTCTGAACATATTGATTGCATCCCAAAAGGAAAATAAAACATTGTGTGTTTTTGCTAAACCGGTTTAGTTGCTATGTTAAGCACGACATTTAACATTTTGAAATTGATTTTGCTAAACCGGTTTAATAAGTGTGATGGATGCAACAAAGTGGACCGCGTACGACGGTATTTAGGATCAAATCTGGCGGTGTAGATCGCGCTGGTATGGCAGGGCAGTCATCGCGCCTTTCGCCAGGGTTGCCAGGGCACCGCAGGTTTGCGCCAGAGCGAGCGTTGGCTCCAGGGCATTGATATCCGCCGGCATCCCGTTGGCAGCAAGGCTGGCAAGCAGTCCGGCGACAAACGCATCGCCCGCACCGGTGGTATCCACGCTGACAACCGGTTTAGCGCTGAAATGGGTACACTTCTGCTGAAAAGCGGCAAGCACCCCCGCTTTGCCCCGCGTCACCAGTAGCAATTCCGGCTGATAGCGCTCTGTTACGCTGGCGATTCCGTATGCTAAATCTTTACTGCCGCTGATGAAGACCAGCTCCTCTTCCGATAGCTTTACCACGTTTGCCATGGACAAAGCGCGATCGAGGCAGGCTTGCAGCAAAGCCTGATCCTGCCAGAGATCAGGACGAATATTAGGGTCAAAGCTGATCCGACCGCCGACAGACTTGATGTTCTCCATAGCCGCGAAGGTAGCACTGCGGCTGGGCTCGGCGCTGAGCGCGATGGAGCAGACGTGCAACCACTGTCCGGCGGCAAACTGTGGCAGGTCTTCTTCAGCCAGGAACAGGTCAGCGCTGGGGCGTACCATAAAGGTAAAGGTGCGTTCACCTTGGTCATCAAGGTCGACCACCACAGTGGACGTGCGGTGATGATCGTCAAGATACATATGGCTGACGTCGACCTGCTCCTGTTGCAGGGTATGACGCATGTAGCGGCCAAACGGGTCACCGCCGACGCGGCCGATAAATCCGCTGTTGCCGCCAAGGCGGGCAACCCCTACCGCCACGTTAGCCGGCGCGCCTCCAGGGCACTGTAGCAAGCGCCCTTCACTCTCCGGTAGCAGGTCCACCACTGCGTCGCCCAGAACCCAAACTTTTGCTTTCATGCTAAAACCCTCCAAGGCTAAACTTAATTAAACCGGTTTAGCATATTAAATCACAATGAATGAGTGGGTGGAAAGTTCCAGCCGGAAAAGCGCTGCTCAGGGCATAAAAACGTGAGCCGCCTTACGAAATAGAATTGATTCGACAGCTGTGAAGACTTACGTCCTGGACACAAATGGATCCTGGATAAATTACCATGCAACTTGATGAAATTATTATGTTTTATCTTATTTTGAATAGACCTCAGTTTCCTAGACGGTTCCGTGCCTCATGAACCAGGCACTTTCATAAATTGCAGGGGGTTGATCCTCACAGGCACTGTGGCGGCGTTTAGCATTATAAAACATCTCTACATAATCGAAGATATCTGCCTTCGCTTCTTCCCTGTTTTTATAGATCCGTCTCTTTATGCGTTCCCGTTTTAGCAACTGGAAAAAGCTTTCTGCCACTGCGTTGTCATGGCAATTACCCCGACGACTCATGCTGCTTTTCAAATTGTGAGATGCCATAAAATGCTGGCACCTTTCGCTGGTATATTGAGAACCCTGATCTGAATGGATTAATACTTCTGCTGTCGGTTTACGTCGCCATTCCGCCATCAATAATGCATCCATCACTAATTCAGCGGTCATTCGTCCTCCCATGCTCCAGCCTATAACCCGACGTGAGAAGAGATCGAGAACAACAGCCAGATATAACTGTAAGTATCCCGCATAATCGTGCCATTCACATTTAGAGACCCTCCGGCATAATCACTCTGCCAACAAAGGAGATCGCTATGCGTAAAGCCCGTTTTACTGAGCATCAGATCATTGCTGTAATTAAATCGGTTGAAGCCGGACGAACCGTTAAAGATGTCTGCCGGGAGGCCGGTATCTCTGAAGCCACCTACTACAACTGGAAGTCCAGATACGGCGGCATGGAGGCTTCTGATATTAAAAAGATCAAGGATCTTGAGGACGAGAATCGACGTCTCAAACAGATGTTTGCCGACCTGAGCCTTGAGAACCGGGCGCTGAAAGACGTTATCGAAAAAAAGCTTTAAAACCAGCCTTTAAGCGTGAGCTGGTCACTCATCTGATAACGACATTTGGACTCAGTATCCGTCAGGCCTGCCGGAGTCTGAACCTGAGCAGAACGGTTTACCATTACCGTCCGGATACCACGCGTGACGAACCCGTTATTGTCGCGTTACAGGCAGTGGCAGAGCGATACCCACGGTACGGTTTTCCAAAACTTTTCCAGGTTCTGCGGCGGCAGGGATACCCGTGGAATCACAAAAGGATCCATCGTATTTATTGTCTGCTGAAGCTGAATTTTCGCCGTAAAGGCAAACAACGGTTGCCGGTGCGTAATCCCTCGCCACTGGCCACACCGGAAGCGCTGAACCAGAGCTGGTCTGTCGATTTTATGCATGATGCTCTGGTCTGTGGCCGTCGTTTTCGCACGTTCAATGTCGTTGATGACTTTAACCGTGAGGCATTGTCGATTGAAATCGATCTGAATCTGCCAGCTTTGCGCGTGGTCCGTGTACTCGACAGGATCGCGGCAAATCGCGGCTATACGGTCATGCTACGCATGGATAATGGTCCGGAATTTATCTCACTTGCACTGGCTGAATGGGCAGAGCAACATGCAGTAAAACTGGAATTTATTCAGCCGGGTAAGCCGACGCAGAACGCTTTTATTGAGCGCTTTAACCGAACATACCGTACAGAAATACTCGATTTTTATCTGTTCAGAACGCTGAATGAAGTGCGGGAAATCACGGAAAGATGGGTGTCAGAATATAACTGTGAACGCCCGCATGAATCACTGAACAATATGACGCCGGAGGAATATCGGCAACACAATCATTTAGCCGGGATCTCAAAAAATGCCTGGAACTAAAACGGGTCTATTTACACCAGCTAAACCAATAATGAAGTGTGTATTCTAGGAACTGTATAACACTTTAATTCACTAGATTTTAGTGTGTTAGTCGTAATTATTGATCGTTAGTAAAAAAATCCTTCTAAATAACACATATGTTTTTTCGAATGTAAATATTGATTTTGGTCCTTATGGGAGTATCCTAGCTTCAATAGGACAGGAGGCCAGATGTCACTAACATCCTTACAACTCTTCAAAAACCTTTCCGATGAAACCCGTCTGGGCATCGTGCTGCTGCTCAGGGAGATGGGAGAGCTGTGCGTGTGCGATCTCTGTACGGCGCTGGAACAGTCGCAGCCAAAGATCTCCCGTCATCTGGCAATGCTCCGGGAAAGTGGTCTATTGCTGGATCGCAAGCAGGGCAAGTGGGTTCACTATCGCTTATCTCCGCATATTCCTTCCTGGGCTGCTCAGGTGATTGAACAGGCTTGGTTAAGCCAACAGGACGACGTACAGGCCATCGCCCGTAAGCTGGCATCGGCAAACTGCTCTGGTAGCGGTAAGGCTGTTTGCATCTAAAAAATTTGCCTGAACATATATGATTTTTCGAATGTGATGTATTTGGAGTGAAAACGTTAACGGTGTTTGACCCGGCAATGTGCTGCAGTACCGGCGTATGTGGTTCAGATATCGATCAGGTTCTGGTTCATTTCTCTGCTGATGTGCAGTGGCTGAAAGGACGTGGCGTACAGGTTGAACGTTACAAACTGGCGCAGCAGCCCATGAGCTTTGTTCAGAATGAGAAAGCGAAAGTATTCGTCGAAGCATCTGGAACAGAAGGGCATCCGCTGACCGTATAGCGCTTGTTCCTGTGCTGGCGTCAGAGCCCGCCGGTATTGAAAAGCTCAGAGAGTTGATGAGTTAATTTTTTGGCATATACAGGGCGACAAAGTCGCCCTGTCAGGAGGTTTTATGTTACTGGCAAGCGCTATTTTTGTCCTGACCATCGTGTTGGTTATCTGGCAACCGAAGGGATTAGGGATCGGCTGGAGTGCGACATTGGGCGCAGTACTGGCGTTGATCTCTGGCGTAGTCCATTTTGGTGATATCTCTGTTGTATGGAATATCGTCTGGAATGCGACGGCGACCTTTATTGCCGTGATTATTATCAGCCTGCTGCTCGATGAATCCGGCTTTTTCGAATGGGCGGCGCTGCACGTTTCACGTTGGGGTAACGGTCGGGGGCGTTTGCTGTTTACCTATATCGTCTTGCTAGGCGCAGCGGTGGCGGCATTGTTTGCCAACGATGGTGCGGCATTGATTCTTACTCCAATTGTCATCGCCATGCTGCTTACATTAGGTTTCAGTAAAGGTACTACGCTGGCATTTGTCATGGCCGCCGGGTTTATTGCCGATACGGCCAGCCTGCCGCTTATCGTGTCCAACCTGGTTAATATCGTTTCTGCAGACTTCTTTGGGCTGGGTTTCACTGAGTATGCGTCGGTAATGGTGCCGGTGGATATCGCCGCCATTATCGCCACGCTGGTGATGCTGCATCTGTTCTTCCGCAAAGATATTCCATCAACTTACGACCTGGATCTCCTTAAAGCACCGGCAAAAGCGATTAAAGATCTGGCAACCTTCAGAACCGGATGGATAGTGTTGATCCTTCTTCTGGTTGGCTTTTTCGTCCTTGAGCCGTTGGGTATCCCGGTCAGCGCGATTGCTGCTGTTGGGGCTGTCATTCTGTTTGCGGTGGCGAAACGAGGCCATGCCATTAACACTGGCAAAGTGCTTCGCGGTGCGCCATGGCAGATCGTCATCTTCTCTCTGGGGATGTATCTGGTGGTCTATGGCCTGCGTAACGCCGGTCTAACAGAATATCTCTCTGGCGTACTGAACGTGCTGGCAGATAAAGGGCTTTGGGCTGCGTCGTTTGGTACCGGCTTCCTGACGGCTCTCCTGTCTTCCATTATGAACAACATGCCTACCGTGCTGGTTGGCGCTCTATCTATTGATGGCAGCACCGCAACAGGTGTTATCAAAGAGGCGATGCTTTATGCCAATGTGATTGGCTGCGATCTGGGACCGAAAATTACACCTATTGGTAGCCTGGCAACGCTGCTCTGGCTGCATGTCCTTTCACAGAAGAACATGACCATCACTTGGGGATACTATTTCCGCACCGGGATCGTCATGACTCTGCCTGTGCTGTTTGTAACGCTGGCCGCGCTGGCGTTACGTCTCTCTTTCACTTTGTAATGAGATACTGATATGAGCAACATCACCATTTATCACAACCCAGCCTGCGGCACGTCGCGTAATACGCTGGAGATGATCCGCAACAGCGGTACTGAACCGACCGTTATTCTTTACCTCGAAAACCCACCTTCACGCGATGAGCTGGTCAAACTCATTGTGGATATGGGCATTTCCGTCCGTGCTTTGCTACGTAAGAACGTCGAGTCGTATGAGGAACTGGGTCTTGCAGAAGATAAATTTACTGACGACCAGCTAATCGACTTTATGCTGCAACATCCGATTCTGATTAATCGCCCGATTGTGGTTACATCTTTGGGAACGCGTCTGTGCCGCCCTTCCGAAGAGGTACTGGATATTCTTCCGGAACGTCAGAAAGGAGCGTTTACCAAAGAGGATGGCGAGAAGGTCATTGGCGAAACGGGGAAGTGGGTTAAGTAATCTGCCAGTTCAAAATATCGGACGCCTGTTAACGCTATGAGGGTGCCCGCCTTTCGCTCATAGCAGGCCTCGCAACACTTCAGGCGGTCCGCTTTGTGCCAAAAGCGGAAGTTCACGTCCGTTCTTGAAATATTGGCCCGATAATTCAGGGTTAAATTTTCCGGTTAATACGCAACGCATCCACAACGAGTGAAAACGCTGGGGAAGGCTGTTTACGGCTGGGATAATAAAGATAGTAGCCGGGAAAAGGACGGCACCATTCTTCAAGCACGCGGATCAGTTTTCCTTCCTGCAGATGTGTGCCGAACTCCTCTTCAGGTAAAAAGGCAATGCCCAGTCCGGCAAGAGCTGCGTCAACGACGTGTTCCGATGTGTTAAACGTCAGTTGCCCTTCAACCCGAACGTGAAATTTACCGTTTTCCTGCTCAAACTCCCAGGCGTAAATTTTCCCCGATTGAACCATGCGCTCATTAATACAGCAGTGTTGCATCAGATCGCGTGGCGTCTGAGGGGCGGCGCACCGGGCGAAATACTCAGGGGAAGCTACAGCCGCCATGCGCAGTTTCGGGCCAATGGGTACGGCTATCATATCTTTGTCGATAGTGTCTCCGAGCCGCACGCCGGCATCAAAACGATCCGCAACGATATCCCGGAAGCCGTGGTTGGCATCAAACTCAATATGAATATCAGGATATTCGCGTAACAGTGGTGTCAGCTTTGGCAGCAGTGTGGTCTTCAGAACATTAGGTCCACATGTAATACGGACGGTCCCGGCAGGTTTATCACGCAGTGCCGTCAGCATGTCCAGCTCGGCTTCAATCTCATCAATACGATGTCCCACAGACTGCAGCAGGCGCTCCCCGGCAGCCGTCACTGACACACTGCGCGTGGTCCTTGTCAGCAGGCGGATTTGCATCCGTTCTTCCAGCCCGGAAATCGCCTGGCTCAGTGCGGGCTGGGTCACGCCGAGCTGGGCGGCAGCGCGCGTAAAGCTGCCCTCACGCGCCACGGTGACGAAAGAGAGTAAGTCGTTAAGATTGCGTCTGGCCATGCTCGTTTCCGGTCCATTTATAAATTTTACTTATAAGGGTATTAAGTATTCATTAGCTAGTTAACCCGCTGCATATTGGTAACAATAATGCGATGAAAAAGTCAACGCTAACCCTTATGCAAAACGCTTACCGCAGAACATCACTGCTGCTCCTTGCCGGCCTGCTTTTCGTCACGCAGTCCGCTATGGCGGGTGACAACGACCGGGGAGTGGCGCAGGAGACGCTTATGAAAATTGAGATCATTGTGGAGGGAGAAACCGCCACCGCCACCCTCTTTGATACGCCGACAGGCCGGGACTTTGCGTCTTTGCTTCCCCTCAGCCTGACGCTGGAAGACTATGACGATATTGAGCGTATTAGCGACCTGCCGCGCAGGCTTTCCACGGTGCAGGCACCGGACGGCATAACGCCGGAAGCCGGAGATATCACTTACTACGCGCCCTGGGGCAACCTGGCGATTTTTGCCCGGGGCAGGGCTTACGCCCGTTCACTGATCCCGTTAGGGAAAGTGGATTCCGGACTGCCGGTCCTGCAGCGCCACGGACCTCTTGCGGTGCAGATCAGGGTCGCCAACTGACCCGCAGCACCTTCCGTACCGCGATTATCCCTCTTATCCCGTCCCCGTATGCCGTTTCAGCTCTTCCTGCAGCGCTGAAGGCTCCGGGGCACAGACTTCATGTTATCTACTGAAAAGAAATCCCTGAATGAGTAATAAGACAGACAAAAACAGAAAAAAAAACACCGGAAGCGGGAAACAGCCTGCGCACTGGAGTGGTGTCTTTGCCATGACGCTGTGCGTCTTCGCCCTGATCGCCTCCGAATTCATGCCGGTCAGCCTGCTGACACCGATGGCGCAGACCCTTCGTGTCACCGAAGGCATGGCCGGACAGGGCATCGCCATTTCCGGGGCATTTGCAGTGGTAACCAGCCTGTTTATTTCCGTGCTGGCAGGCACGCTTAACCGGAAAACGCTGCTTCTCGGCCTGACCTGCATTATGGCAATTTCCGGTGCTTTTATTGCGATGGCACCCAATTACCTGACCTATATGGCGGGCAGGGCCCTGATTGGCATTGTGGTCGGCGGGTTCTGGTCGATGTCGGCCGCGACGGCAATGCGTCTGGTCCCGGTGCATCGCGTTCCGCTGGCGCTGGCTATTTTCAACAGCGGCAATGCCCTGGCTACCGTCGTGGCTGCCCCTCTGGGCAGCTGGCTCGGATCGGTTGTTGGCTGGCGGGGCGCCTTCTTCTGCCTGGTGCCGGTCGCCATCATCGCGTTTGTCTGGCAATTACTCAGTCTGCCTTCCATGTCGGTCACCCGTCAGGCGGCGGCTTCCCGCAACGTTTTCATGCTGTTTCGTCGCCGGGTGGTCACGCTGGGCATGCTGGGTGTGGGGATCTTCTTTATGGGGCAATTCACGCTCTTTACCTACATCAGGCCTTTCCTTGAGACGGTGACGCGGGTGGATGACGCAACAGTGACCCTGGTCCTGCTGGTTATTGGTGTCGCGGGTTTCATCGGCACTACGCTGATTGGCCGGGTGTTAAAACGCGGGTTCTACCCGACCCTGATGGCCATCCCGGTACTGATGGCCATCACCGCGCTGGCACTGATTGCCTTCGGCAGTCAGGTAGCCATCGTGACGGCGCTGCTTGGGCTGTGGGGGCTGATTTCCACAGCCGCACCGGTGGGATGGTGGGCATGGGTTCCGCGTACCTTCCCTCAGAATGCCGAAGCGGGCGGCGGACTGATGGTGGCGATGGTGCAGCTGTCCATTGCTCTCGGTTCGACGGTGGGCGGCCTGCTTTTCGACCATCACGGCTACCAGAGCACCTTCCTGGCCAGCGCCGCGATGCTGATTATCGCAACCGTACTGATCTTCCTGACCTCGCGGGCAGACACTTCTGCCGCAGACCATTCATAAACCCAGGAGTAATGCCATGACAGTTAAAGCTTACGGTGCCCATGCGGGCACACTGCCGCTGGAGCCGATGGATATCACCCGTCGCGCCCCCGGTGCCCATGATGTGCAGATTAATATCGCGTACTGCGGAGTCTGCCATTCGGATATCCACCAGGTACGCGCTGAATGGGCTGGAACGCTCTATCCCTGCGTACCGGGACATGAAATTGTCGGTCGTGTCGTGGCCGTTGGCGATCACGTCTCCGGTTTTTGTGCAGGGGACCTGGTGGGGGTCGGCTGCATTGTCGACAGCTGCCGGCACTGCAGTGACTGTGACGACGGACTGGAGAACTACTGCGACCATATGACAGGGACATACAATTTCCCGACGCCGGATGCGCCGGGCCACACGCTGGGCGGATATTCGCAGCAGATTGTGGTGCATGAGCGCTATGTCCTGCGCGTCACTCACCCAGAAGCGCAACTGGCCGCCGTGGCTCCGCTGCTGTGCGCAGGGATCACAACGTACTCACCGCTGCGTCACTGGCAGGCGGGCCCCGGCAAAAAGGTCGGCGTGGTCGGTATCGGTGGACTGGGGCATATGGGGATCAAGCTTGCGCACGCCATGGGCGCGCATGTCGTGGCCTTTACCACGTCTGAGTCCAAACGTGACGCCGCCAGAGCGCTTGGTGCAGATGAGGTGGTGGTCTCCCGTCATGCCAGCGAAATGGAAGCCCATGCAAAGAGCTTCGATTTTATCCTCAACACCGTTGCTGCGCCGCATAACCTCGACGTGTTCACTGCGCTGCTGAAACGCGATGGCACGATGACCCTGGTGGGTGCGCCAGCCACGCCGCATGGCTCGCCAGAAGTGTTCAGCCTCATCATGAAGCGCAGATCGATTGCCGGGTCGATGATTGGCGGCATTCCTGAAACGCAGGAGATGCTCGATTTCTGCGCCCAACACGGCATTGTCGCCGACATTGAGCTTATCCGCGCCGACCAGATTAACGATGCCTATGAGCGCATGCTCAGGGGCGATGTGCATTACCGGTTTGTCATTGATAACGCCACCCTGGCTTAATGATAAGGAGACCATCATGAAAAAATTTACGTTAGCGCTGGGGCTGTTGATCAGTGCATTTGCTTCCTCTGCGGCGGATATGTCCCGTGGGGCCGATAATTTTTATAAAAGCGATAAGGTGACGCAGCAAAAAGTCACCTTTAAAAACCAGTATCAGATGGCCGTGGTCGGCAACCTGTTTATCCCGAAAACGATGAGCCAGAACACCCGACACCCGGCGATCGTCGTTGGTCACCCGATGGGAGCCGTTAAGGAACAGAGTTCAAATCTCTATGCGCAGAAGCTGGCGGAGCAGGGTTTTGTCACGCTGGCTATCGATCTCTCTTTCTGGGGAGAAAGCGAGGGCAAACCGGGGCACCTGATTTCACCGGAAATCTACACAGATGATTTCAGCGCGGCGGTTGATTATCTGAGCACACAGCCGTTTGTCAATCCAGAAAACATTGGCGTGCTGGGTATCTGCGGCAGCGGAAGTTTTGTTATCAGTGCCGCCAAGATTGACCCGCGTATGAAAGCCATTGCCACGGTCAGCATGTATGACATGGGGAGCGCGTTCCGTAATGGCCTTAATCATTCCCAGACGGGAGAACAACGTAAGGCCTTTATCCAGTCAGCCATTGAGCAACGGTTAGCCGAGTTTAAGGGCGGCGAGACGGCTTATATCCCTGGCACCGTGAACAAACTGGATGACTCCACACCGGATATTCAGCGCGAGTTCTTTGATTTCTACCGCACCGAACGCGGCGGCTATACCCCACAGGGTCAGAAAGAGGAACTGACGACGAAACCGATGCTGAGCAGTATTGGCAAGTTTATGAACTTCTATCCGTTCAACGATATTGAAACCATCTCGCCGCGCCCGATGCTGTTTATTACCGGTGATCGGGCTCACTCAAAAGAGTTCAGCGAGGACGCTTTCAAACGCGCCGGTCAGCCTAAAGAACTGTACATCGTACCGGGCGCAGGGCATGTCGATCTGTATGACCGTACCGACGTCATCCCTTTTGACAAGCTGAAAGACTTTTTCCGTAAAAATCTGCAATAACACGTTCAGTTAAGGAGCATTTGACATGAACTACAAACATCTGGGGCGTACCGGTCTGCGGGTGAGCCGCATCGGTCTCGGTACCATGAATTTCGGTGAGCTGACGGATGAGTCTGCCAGCTTCAGGATCATGGATGAAGCCGTGGATGCAGGTATCAACTTTTTCGATACCGCTGACGTCTATGGCGGGCCGCAGTCACCGGATATGGCAAAGGGTTACGGAACATCCGAAGAAATCATCGGTAACTGGCTGGCGCGTAGTGGTCAGCGTGACCGGATAGTGCTGGCCACGAAAGTTTACCAGCCGATGGACACGGGGCCGAACGACAAATACCTGTCTGCCTACCATATCCGCCGGGCCTGTGAGGCCAGCCTGAAAAGGCTGAAAACGGACCATATCGATCTCTATCAGATGCACCATATCGACCGGAACACGCCCTGGGAGGAGATCTGGCAGGCCATGGAACAGCTGATCCGTGAGGGTAAAATCAGCTACGTTGGCAGCAGTAACTTTGCTGGCTGGGATATTGCCACTGCACAGTGCAAGGCTGACGCGCGCAACCTGCTGGGGCTGGTATCGGAACAGAGCCTGTACAATCTGACCCAACGCACGATTGAGCTAGAAATCATTCCGGCGCTGCGTCATTACGGCATTGGCCTGATCCCCTGGAGTCCGGTCGGGATGGGGATGCTGGGCGGTGTTCTGAAGAAAATTGCCGGTGGCCGCCGGGCATCACCGCAGTTGCAGGCACAAATCAACCGCCTGCGGCCACAACTGGAGGCCTGGGAAACACTGTGTGATGAGCTGGGGGAAACACCATCAGACGTCGCGCTGGCCTGGCTACTGCAGAACCCGGTGGTTAGCGCCGTGCTCAGTGGTCCGCGTACAGTTGAACAGCTCCGTCAGAATCTCAATGCCCTGACGCTGTCTCTTTCAGATGATACGCTCAAAAGGCTGGATACCATCTGGCCGGGGCCAGGCGGAGAGGCACCTGAAGCTTACGCGTGGTAAAAGGTTATCAGCGTTAACAATTACCGGCCTTCGGGTCGGTAATTACATTATTTCGGCGAAATTTATTTATTACCTGAAGATGTTGTACTTTTCATCAATTCTTGGATGTCCGCTTTTCGCTCTTAGCAGACCGTCACGTTCCCATTTTTTAATAAAACTGATGTTTGTATTGAGCCTTCTTTATTGAAGGCTCAATACTACCGCTTCCTATTGCAGATCTTTTTCCTTCAGGAATTTACTCACCAGGTCAGCAATCTGCACATTATTTAAATCAGAGAACGGGAAGTGGGTATTCCCTTTGATTCCCACTTCAGGCAGATGCGTTAGCGGTGAACCAGGCGTCTGTTGACCATGCTCACCGCCATCAGTCCAATAATGTTTACTGCAAACAGCCAACCGTAATGCTGCGGGTCGACGCCGAAGTACGTGATGTACACAAACGGAGAACCGGTGATAAAGGCGTAGGCTGCAACATAGTAGAAGATCAGGCACAGAGTAAACCGCATGTATCTGGCGTTGGTGAGCAAGGCATAGTAGTTGTGAAATGCTCTGGTTACGGAGGCTTGCAAGCGTTTATCAGCAGGTAATGTCTCCGGTAACCAGAATAAAGACATCAGCATTAATGTCCCGATAATCGCCAGCAGCCGGAAAATGGCATGCCATGAGGTAACTTTAATCATCTGCCCGCCGATCAGGGGCCCGGCAATCGGCGCGATGGCCATGATGATCATCAGAGTCGAAAGCATTTGTGCTGCACGAGTACGGCTAAACAGGTCACGGATCATTGCTCGTGCCAACATCGGCCCGGTACAGGCACCTAACGCCTGAAAAACACGCCAGAAGACTATTTGCACGATATCTGTTGATAACGCGCCGCCCACTGAGCCGATGATGAATAGACCTAAACCAATAAACAGCGACAGTCGACGTCCATAACGATCGCTAATGGGTCCCCAAATCAGTTGTGCAATGCAAAAGCAGATAAGGAACCCCGTGATTGTCAGCTCCGCATCACCCTGTAAATCCTTTGCCATGACGGGCATAGCTGGAAGATAGATGTCGGTTGATAAAGAGGTAACAGCCATCAGAGCGCTGAGAATGAGCAGAAACGAGTGGCCGTTTTTTTAGCTGTAGCCGACTGTGTACGTGCCTGTTGATTAAGCATGGTGATCCGTTGGACATGAAAAGATAAACGCATATTAACAGGTATTTAGAATACTGATAATCCTAGGCAAGAGGATAGAGACTATGAGTGGAATTCATTAATGCTGAGTGTAAGCAGATTCATGCATCTCTGATCCTCAGGGAATACTCTTAGGAGATATTAATTTGTGGATAATCAAAGTGAGCTTACTTTTTGGTAAAGATGATTTTATGTGCAGTTTAGCAGGTGGAATTATTTCCTGGATTCGCAAATACGATAATGCAACCACTCTTCCACATCGCTTTTTAACCATCGGGAAGCTCTGCCCAACTTAATTGGCTTCGGGAATAAGCCATCCTGTATTAGCTTATAGAACCATTTATCGCTAAGGCCAGTAAGTTGAGTGATGAATTTCATGTCAATAAACTGATCGTCCAGTAAAGCAGGTTTAGTTAGCATGTCGATGTTTCCCAGTAATATCTGTTAACCGGAGCGGGTGTTAGTAATTATTACTACTCGCTCCTCCACATCAACTGTTGGCTCTGTAAAAAATAAACCACGCTAAAGACTATCGCTATTTCTGGGTCTGCCTAACCCACTTGGCGGAGGAACCTCATTACTTCCCCAGATATACATCCCATTTTTTTGTTCCTCTTTAGCAAGATAGCTGATGATGTATCTTAATTCATTAATGCTCTTGATATCCGAATGGTTAATTTTTCGGTTAATATCAGCCTGATAATTTTTCTTGTAATTGCTCCAGTTATAATAACCCTCTGCATTTGTTATCTCTCTCCAGAACTCACTAACTCTCTGTACCAGCGGAAATGGTTTTTGTGTATGATGACCATCGAGATAGAATATAACATGTGCATGAAAACCATGATCTGGTGTACGTTCAATGACCCAGAAGTAACCAGTTACGAACGAACAGGATTCTGTTTTTTTCATTAATTTCCGCACGTCTGACTCAATTGTTCTGTAAGTGCTCTGACGAAATCTGGAAGTCGACTTTATATAGAATAAATCAATCCTTACACCCAGTACCCTTGAGTATCGGTGTAGCATATCATTCAGATGACTGTTAATGAGAGAGTATAAAAACCAGTTAATATCATAACGGGTGTTACTGGGATAGGGGAAATGCATGGCTCAATCCTCGCTGTTTATGCTCAGAGGATTTGCGTTGTATGTAAATTATCACCCTTTTACAAGTTTGAATATATGCAGTGGTGAGAGTGAGGCAGAAGATTATGGAACAGAGTAAAGATGTAGTATATTTCAGGTGACGTCATTATTAATTATACTAATTAACCCAAATTAATAGCCAACATTAATCAACACCTGTTTACCTCTCATTTTTATTCACCTGTCTGAGTGAAGTCGCTGTGCGACACGCAGCTGCCCCCGGCAAGTCTCTGCCCGTTTCATCACCTTCCGGATACATCATCACTTGCGATACGACAGTGTCACTTATCAGGGCAAATGAAAGGTTTTTCCTGTAAAAAATCGCCATTTCTGTAATCAGGATAGTTTACTGACATTGGGTAAATTTGTCATACTCTTCAGATAACCTAATTAACCCCATTAAAACGCACTTATGCTGTAAAAAACAGCCTGATTATCATTACTAAATAATTATGCTTTTAAAGCATTTTTATTACTGTTAAATTATGTTTTTCATGGTTGATTGACGGGTGATTTTGATACATCAGGATGCACGATAAACGTGACAGGGGAACGGTATGGCATTGATGGACTACAGGCGTTTGAGGAGATACAACCAGTACCTGGGGTACCTGGCTGTTAGGTATGGGATATGGATTGACACCAATACAACAAAAAGTTACCACTCTGCTGCTCAGTATGCTGATGAAATTAACACAGCTTTAAACTCTCTCTGTAAAAATCTTAAAGAGCGAAAAAAAATAATCAGAGAGATGAAAAAGCATGCTGCTATCAATATTGTTCCTGATAAGTATTTTGACTGGATGAAATCAAGCAGACGTGCTGCATGTTATTCATACTTTTGGCTTGTCAGTAACGATATATTACTTACCTCCAGGTTAAATAATTCAGACATCAATTTCGCAGAGGGTTTATTGATATCAACTCCGATCATCAAAGATGATGTACTTATAACTCAGTCAACGAGTCAATGGGAAATTGATGTTGATTCAAAAAATGATAAGGCAGGCGTGGAAGATGTTAAAGGCGTTAAAAAGTTGATTGCAGACTTAAACAGAGAAAAAGCAATAAATACAATTAACGCTCAGGATTTTACTCTTGATAATGGCCCTTCAGCCATAAAAAATGTAGTTTCTCACGTAGCTAACGGTGTTAATTTCCAATCGCTAAGTCCATTATACGACTCTGAAGAAAGCTATATTTCTTCAAGCATGACTTTCGTTGATAATCTGGCTATGAGCGTTAATGACAAAATAGAAGTCATCGATCGCCTTTATAAATCATGGCGTACTGAGTTTGGCAATTACCCTCAACCTTTTTCATGGATTGATCTTGATGATGAGGATAATCTCCTCTGGCTGTGGGATTATATGCAAAAGAGCTTTATTGGTTGCGATGTATCTCCTGCCACCAGAAAACAAATGAATGATTTTCTTCTGGCGACATTTGATAACTGGGCTGGCTGGAGCAAAGAACAGCACGCTTTCATCAAAAATGAATCATATAGTTTCGAACTGGATGCAGACAAAAATAAGCAACACTTTCTGGCTCGAGCCCGAAACGCCTGGATCCAAAAACGCCACAGGGATAAAAAAGCCAAAGACAGCTCAGGTATTAAACTGACAGCACAGTCTAAAAAGAAATTACTTGCGTTGCAGGATGCGACAGGCATTGAACCAAATGCCTTACTTAAAGCATATATTGATGATGCTTATAAGAAAATGAGATCTGTAAAAAACGATTAATCAAAAAAATATTCAGATATATATCATCCTCGTGAACAGCCCTGATGTGACGGCAGAACTTTCGGGTACTGCCGTTTTCATTTTAATTCTTCAGAGGAATGACGATGCACGAAAAAGAAGGTCTGCAGACCTTTATACAATCACTTTCTGGCCTGCCGCAGTGGACATCAGAGCGGATTCTGCAGCAGATAAACCAGCTTACTCACTATGAGCCAGTGATCGGAATTATGGGCAAAACCGGTGCAGGTAAATCCAGTCTGTGCAATGCCCTGTTTGCCGGTGAGGTATCGCCGGTCAGCGATGTTGCTGCCTGTACCCGTGAGCCACTGCGCTTTCGTCTGCAGGTGGGAGAACGTGTGATGACCCTCGTGGATTTACCCGGTGTCGGGGAAAGTAGTTCACGCGATGCGGAATATGCTGCGCTGTACCGCGAACAACTACACCAGCTCGACCTGGTGCTGTGGCTGATTAAGGCTGATGACCGCGCGCTGGCGGTGGATGAGCATTTTTACCGACAGGTTATTGGTGAAGCATATCGGCATAAAGTGCTGTTTGTTATCAGCCAGTCGGACAAGGTCGAGCCCACCAGCAGTAACAGTCAATTATCCACAGCACAGAAGCTGAATATCAGTCGCAAAATCTGCCTGCTGCATGAACTGTTCCAGCCGGTGCATCCGGTATGTGCCGTATCGGTCCGGGCCAGGTGGGGATTACGGATAATGGCCGAACGGATGATCCGCTGCCTGCCTCGTGAAGCTAGCAGCCCGGTAGTGGCGCAACTGCAGTCTCCCTTTCGCACAGCGACAGTCCAGGAAAAAGCGCGTAACGATTTTGGTGAAACCGTCGGCGCGACGCTGGATGCGGTGAGCGCTCTACCGCTGATACCGGCCCCGGTGCGGGCAGTTATCAGGGCGGTACGCGATACAGTGGTGTCGGTTGCCCGTAGCGTCTGGAATTTCTTCTTCTGAGTATTTAATCCTGCCAGTTGTTTTCCGAGCCCCGTCGCCTGTGCGACGGGGCTTTCTTTTATTAGTTTTCCCCATTATGAGGAATCTGCTTATGACCCGTCTGGCTTCGCGCTTTGGCGCTGCAAATCTTATTCGTCGTGACCGTCCGTTAACCCGTGAAGAACTGTTCCGCGTGGTACCCAGTGTATTCAGCGAAGACAAACACGAATCCCGTAGTGAACGTTACACATATATTCCCACCATCTCTCTGCTGGACAGTCTGCAGCGGGAGGGCTTTCAGCCGTTCTTTGCCTGTCAGACCCGTGTACGTGATCCTGGTCGTCGCGAACACACAAAGCACATGCTGCGTCTGCGCCGGGAGGGGCAGATTACCGGTAAGCAGGTACCGGAAATTATTCTTCTTAATTCACATGACGGCACCAGCTCGTACCAGATGCTGCCGGGGTTATTCAGAGCTGTGTGTCAGAACGGTCTTGTCTGTGGCGAATCCTTTGGCGAGGTACGGGTGCCACACAAGGGGGACGTGGTGAGTCAGGTTATTGACGGGGCCTATGAGGTGTTGGGGATTTTTGACCGTGTGGAAGAAAAGCGGGATGCCATGCAGTCGTTGCTGTTGCCGCCACCTGCGCAGCAGGCACTGGCAAAAGCCGCGCTGACGTATCGTTTTGGTGAGGACCATCAGCCGGTTACTGAATCGCAGATACTCTCCCCGCGCCGCTGGCAGGATGAGAGCAATGACCTGTGGACTACTTATCAACGTGTGCAGGAAAACCTGATTAAGGGCGGACTCAGTGGGCGTAATGCTAAAGGTGGACGGACACATACCCGTGCCGTGCGCGGCATTGACGGGGACGTGAAGCTTAACCGTGCGCTGTGGGTGATGGCAGAAACACTGCTCACACAACTGCAGTAGACGTTTCATGTTGCCACGTTGTTAATATCGGACACCACCTGTCCGCATTGCGACGTGCTGGCGGTCCTCACTCCCCGGAGATTGTCTGTAACCCCCGCCACAACTGACATTTGCAGAAATGAAAAATAGTTACTGTGGTGTCCATACCCTGACCGCGCCCCTCTTTAAAGTAATCACATCATTTTCAGTCAGTTAACTTTCCCGGAGAACCTCTCATGACACAGGCAGAACGCCGCCATGACCGGCTGGCTGTCAGGCTGTCACTGATAATCAGCCGCCTGGTGGCGGGTGAAACGTTGAGTGTGCGCAAACTGGCCGCTGAGTTTGGCGTATCGGTTCGCACGCTGCGGCGGGATTTTCGTGAACGTCTGATGTACCTGGACCTTGAGTATCAGTCCGGCTACTGCCGTCTGCGCACCGCTGGCAGTGAGATGCAGATGGTACCTGATGTGCTTATCTTTGCCCACCGCAGCGGGCTGGCCGGGCTTTTTCCGGGCCTTGACCGCCGACTGGTGAATACGTTGTTGATGTGTGATGAAGCCCCCTGCGTTATACCACCTGCCAGTCCGGCATCCTCACCGTCAGTGCCTCTGTCATTCTGGCGACTGGTTCAGGCAATTACTGACCGCAGAAAAGTCACACTGCTTGCTGACGGGCAGCGCTGCGAGCGACTGGCTCCGTGCCGGTTACTCATCCACCAGCAGACCTGGTATCTGATTGCCGAGCATAACGGACATATTGCCGTTTTCACGCTGGATGAAATTCATCTGGTTCAACCCCTGCAGGAGTCTTTCCGGCGTAACGACAGTTTATGTCGTCTGGCTGAAGACCCGGTGTTCATTCAGGCCTTACCCCATTTTCGATTTATTCAGCAGTCACTGCTTGCGTTTGTTCCGGCTGATAACAGGCCGGAATAGTGCAGTTTTTTATCCACCTGGCAGCAAAGAGGAGCCCGATGCTGTTATCACCAGTATCGTCAAAAATCGGGGTATTCAGCCGACTCCTTGCCCTGACACTACCCACTGATGTACCGGTGGGTATTATCCGGGGCATTTATGTATTCACAAAAACTATTCATCTGATTTCAGTAAGGAAAAAAATGAAACTGATTAAATTATTACCTCTGCTGGCAATGATTGCTGGCTCCAGCTTTGCTGCATCACCAGAGAGTACGGTCAAAGCATCAGGCTGTCTGGCAGTAAACGATATGCTTGAGAACCTCAATTCGCGGGAGTCCTGTGTTTCAGTCGATATCACCAGAACCTTATCTGAAGGCCGTTATCTGGCGGTTGCTAACCTGAGTAATGGCAATATCTACCCGGTCCGCATGACCCTCAGTGACGGTGTCATTACGGCACGTCCGGACACGGATGAGATTGATAAGCTCAATCAGCAGCAGGCGCAAAAGCGCCGGGAAGAGCAGTTACAGAAAAAGCGCGATTATTATAAAGCCCACCCGCAAAAAGAGAGCGAGTTCGATAAAGCGAAAAAGGCACATCTGAACCTTACTCAATATCACTCAGCCGCCTGCGGGGCCATTGGTCAAAAAGTATGGGATTCCATTCAGGAAAATGTTTCATGCCTGATGATTGAGAATGCGCAGCAGGTCGGTGATAACACTCAAACAGGAACGGCTATTCTGCGAGGACCGGGTGCCAGTACATTTAAAATTCCGGTCAGGTTCAGCGTGATTCAGGAGGATTTTATCCGTGTTGACGCCGATATCGCTTCGGCTGCGCTGGCACAGCTAAAGGCACAGATAGACGCGTATAAAGAAAAACTGAATCAGCGCTAATGAACTGAAAAGGATAACAGTATGAAAATTAAACCCTGTCTACCTGTCCTGCTGTCTCTTCTGGCCCCGGCCTTCACTCATGCAACAGTGACCGAACAACAGTGGGGTGAATGGTACGGCAATACGGGCGGTATGGAGTTTGCACTCAGCAGCGACAATCAGGCCGGAGAGAAGCTGACCATCAGTTGCAGCAATAAAAAGATGGTTGTGGCCTGGCAGCTCCCGAAGGAGGATTACCGCGCCACCTCTGATGAAGGAATGAGCGAGGTGTATCTTCTGATAAACAATGAAAAATACTCGCTTGAGAATGAAACACTGCTTCCGGGCGAGGCTGTTCCGGCTAAGGTGGCTTTTGAAGCACTGAAGCACACAGGAGCAAAAGACAAAGTGGCTTTCACCGCCTTTCAGTCAGGGGAATCGAAACCGTTCAGTGCCCGTGGCTTGCACGATGCGCTGAAAGATATCACCTGGCAGGATTGTCTCGATCAACCCTGACGGATTTTCACATAAGTGATTCGACCAGCCCTGTTGCCCATGTGCAACAGGGCTTTTTACTTTTTAAGGCCATCATCATGCCTGAATCCCTGTTACTACCACCTGGCTCTTTTACCCGGCAGCAGGCCGAAGCCATTATCAGTCGTTACCACAACGTCACCATCGAAGATGACCAGACCACGCATTTTCGTCTGGTTGTGCGCGACGATGATGGCAGCATGGTCTGGCGTGCCTGGAATTTTGAGCCCGATGCCGGTGCAGGACTTACCCCATATATCCGGCGCTATGGCATCCGCAGGTCGTTACTCACCGACTGACAACCCCCATTCCCGACAACCATCTCCCGGACCATCCTTTATTACCCCATACGCCAGCCATCGCCGCTGGCGTTTTTTATTGACGGAGACATACCCATGACAACCGCGACACAAAGCAACCTCGCATCTGCTGCTAACGAACCTGATTTTGAACTGACCGTAACGCAGGTACCTGACGAACAGCGTATCTGCTTCTGGCCGCAGCACTTCGGCAGCATACCACAGTGGATTACCCTGGAGCCGCAGATCTTCGCCTGGATGGACCGTCTGTGTGCTGATTACTGCGGGGGTATCTGGAATTTTTATTCACTCAGCAACGGCGGCGCATTTATGGCACCGGAACCGGACACCGATGAGCCGTGGACGCTGTACAACCCGATGAACGGTAACGGCGGTGAACTCAGTGCCGAAGCTGCAGGGATTGCGGTCTGTCTGATGACTTACAGCCACCACGCCATGCGTACCGAATGCGATGCCATGACAGAGCACTATTACCGCCTGCGGGATTACGCGCTCAACCACGCGGAATGTAACACCATCATGCACATCATCGACTGAGGTCAGCAGCTATGGAACAACAGTTACCACTGTTTGCCCGTGAATTAGCCCCTGCCGACCAGCAGACGGTCAGGGAAGCCTTAACCCTGCTGGCGTGCCAGCTACGCGAGCCCGGCGCGTCATTTACCTCCAGCCATGCCGTCCGCGACTGGCTGCGTCTGCAGCTTGCTTCACTGGAGCGTGAAGAATTTACCGCCCTCTTCCTCGATAACCAGCATCGCCTGATAGCCCATGAAACGCTCTTTACCGGCACCATCAACCATACGCAGGTCCATGCCCGCGAAGTGGTGAAATCCGGTCTGAAGCATAACTGCGCCGCTGTCATTGTCGCGCATTGCCACCCGTCAACACATGCCGAACCCAGTGATTCCGACAAACGAATCACAGAACGCCTGAAACAGGCCCTGGACCTGGTAGATATCCGCCTGCTGGACCACCTGGTGGTCGGCGGTATGGAAATCGCCTCGTTTGCAGAACGTGGCTGGCTGTAGCACAACAGGAAAATAACCCTATGAAGATTATTAGCAAACGCCAGGCAATGGCGATATACCGCCAGCATCCGCAGTCCCGCCTGTTTCGCTTCTGTACCGGGCGGTATCAGTGGTCCGGCAGCATCTGCCACTATGCCGGGCGGGAAGTCCAGGATATCAGCGGTGTGCTCGCGGTCTTCGCAGAACGTCGTCAGGACCGCAACGGCCCCTATGTTGTATTACGCAGCGTCACGTTGAATTAATTCACGTTTAAGGAAGGCTAAAATTGTCGAATAAAATACCGGCAGAAAACCACGATATCACTGAACCCTGGTGGGGGCTTAAACGCAGTATCACGCCCTGTTTTGGTGCCCGTCTGGTGCAGGAGGGCAACCGGCTGCACTATCTCGGCGACCGCGCGAGTATCGCCGGCACGTTCAGCGACGCGGATTTACGCCATCTTGACCAGGCGTTTCCGGTACAGCTCAAACAGCTTGAGCTGATGCTGGTTTCCGGTGAACTCAATCCCCGCCATCAGCACTGCGTCACATTATACTCAAAAGGGCTGACCTGCGAGGCCGACAGCCTCGGCTCGCATGGATACGTGTACATCGCGATTTACCCGACACCTGCAGCAACCGCGTAAACCTTCTCACAGCTTTTCCTCATTTTAACCCATCATCAAAGAGATCCAGTTGTGCAAACCCAACCACTATCCTCCACGCATGAGACCTCACCACGTCCGTCCCCCGTGGATATCTGGCAGCACCTCCTGAACCATCTGCTGGATCGTCACTACGGTCTGACGCTAAACGACACGCCATTTGGCAACGATGGCGTGATCCAGGAGCATATCGACGCCGGTATCTCACTGTGCGACGCGGTGAACTTTATCGTGGAAAAGTACGACCTGGTCCGTACTGACAGACGCGGCTTTAGCGCAGACACACAGTCACCGCTTATCGGCAGTATTGATATCCTCCGAGCCCGGAAGGCGACCGGGCTGATGACCCGTCATGGCTACAGACCTGTGACAGATCTCATTACCGGCAAATACAAAAAGGAACAACAATGAAGCTGTCCCTCACAGTGGAAGCCGATGCCATCAACGTTCTGGCCCTCAATATGGGCCGGATCGCCATAGATATTGATGGGATTGAGCTGGCCGACCTGATTAACGTGGTCTGTGACAACGGTTATTCCCTTCGCGTTGCTGACTCCCCCGGAAAGCTGGTCGTTGAAGATCCGCTTCCGCCCATCGCCCGCGTTAACAGCATTCAGTGCAGCACCGCACATATCACCGAGGAAGACAATTCGCTGCTGTATGCCCTGTCGCACCAGCATGAAGACTTTGGCGAGTCGGAATGGATTAGCTATACCGGCTCAGGTTATCTGCTCTACCTGAATGCGTGGTCATTTCCAGTGCTGCGGCTAAAACGCCTTGGTTTGTCGAAAGCCTGTCGCCGCCTGGTGGTGACTATTATGCGTCGTTACTCCGCTGGCATTGTTCATCTTGATGCCTGTGGCGAAGTGCTGCCCGGCTCTGCCACCTTTGACTGGTAGCCCACTTCAATCACCACAAGGTTTTCACATGCCAGAATTAACCACCGAAGCCGCTCTCACCATTCTGATTGACTGGCTTCAGGGCAACATCGATTGCGACACCGACATTATTTTCGACAACGACGAAGACAACACCGATTCAGCAACACTGTTACCCCATATCACCCAGGCATTGCAGGACGTTCGCGATTTCCATCATCTGCAGCTTCTGCAACAGGCCGGAACTGTTTAGCCGCCTGACAAGACCCATCACTCATGTATAAGCGCCAGCCTTACCGGCTGGCGCTTTGCTTTATATAAAGGAAAAATGATGTCAGAACTTACTCTCACCGAACCCGAAGTGTTAACCGACCACACCGGCATGATTTGCTCCACCAGCATTGAGCGTATTGTCAGCGGACGGAATGCCGCGCTGGCGCAGATTGAAGTGCTCATGCAACAACTTGACGATGTTTCGACGCTGACCCGCAGCATCGGCGGAAAAACCGCCGTGGACTGGGCTATGAAGCAGAATTTTCGCTGCGGCTGCTGGTTGATGGAAAAAAGAGAAACGGCAATAAAAGCCATTACCCGTAATCTCGATCGCGATATATGGCGGGATTTGATGCAACGCTCCGGAATGCTCAGCCTGATGGACGCAAAGGCCCGCGACGAGTGGTACCACAGCCTGGAGAAAGACGATATTCCCGCTGTCTGTGAAGAAAACATCCTTAGCACATTTAAACAATTGCACCAGAGCAAAGGCGAGGTGTTTGAGCGTGGTGTGATTAACGTGTTTAAGGGCCTGAGCTGGAATTACAAGAGTAATTGCCCGTATAAGTTTGGAAAGAAGATCATCGTGAACGGGCAGGTTAAATATGATCGGTGGGGGTATGGGCTTAACTGGGGCTGGCAGCGCGATCGGTTAGCTGACCTTGAGCGGATGCTGATGATACTTGACGGAAAACCTGTTCCTGACAACCGCGCTGATGTCACCCGTCGTCTCAGCGACCATATTCATGAAAACAGGCACAGCACCAGTTATGAGGATGAGATGTTTACTGTTAAGTACTTTCAGAAGGGAACAGCGCATATCACATTTAAGCGACCAGAATTGGTTGATAAGCTGAATGACATTATCGCCCGTCATTACCCTGGCACGCTGGCATCCAGACAGTAGTCAGGATGATTTACCTGTCTGGACGTAAGTGGAATTGCTTTATCAGCACAGGGTCTAAACAAACTCCTTGCCAGGCTTTTCTACTTAAGGCCAAAATAATACTGACGTACCTGGTGCTTTTCTTCTGGTGGTTTGTTACTGGATCCTTGTGACGCACTAGGTGCGTCGCCAGACAAAACACCACCATGAAGTGTCAACACACTATCCTCAGATGACCATTCCATTGTCGTCCCCGATTTGGGTTTTAAATTCGTATCTGGCGGGAGCGAGGGTATAAATGAGGGTACAAAAATAACCACATTAAAAATAAATCAAATATATCAGCAAGTTAAAAAGAAACATCGATTCCGAGTCCGGCACCACTATTCTAAAGAACCCGCCCTAGAGGCGGGTTTTTGCTTTTATAGTTTCTGATACTTTCCAACCGATCATCTCTCAATATCTTTACTGCTCTACCCCTCACAAAATCCATACATAAGATTAGTCGTGCCTTTTAACAAGCTGACATCTGGCTTCTATAAGAAGATGGGGTTTAACGTGACGGGACGTACAGAAGTGGACGATCTCGAGCGACAGTACCTGTTACTCAACCCCGTGCACGGATAGCAGGCAATGTGCTGCCGGGAGAGCCTGGTGTGCTGCGCTTCTCAGGCCAACACACCGGTTACAACAGTATGGGCTGGATAAAACGGTACGCTGCATCGGCAGTCTTCATTCCCTGCAGACGCAAAAAAGCCCATCCGGCAGGATGGGCTTCTTTACTTATTTGATGCCTGGCAGTTCCCTACTCTCGCATGGGGAGACCCCACACTACCATCGGCGCTACGGCGTTTCACTTCTGAGTTCGGCATGGGGTCAGGTGGGACCACCGCGCTACAGCCGCCAGGCAAATTCTGTCTATCAACACGCTTTTCGCATGTCGATGTAATCTGTAATCAAGCTGAATTTCGATGTCTCATCCGCCAAAACACCTTCGGCGTTGTAAGGTTAAGCCTCACGGTTCATTAGTATCGGTTAGCTCAACGTATCGCTACGCTTACACACCCGACCTATCAACGTCGTCGTCTTCAACGTTCCTTCAGGACCCTTAAAGGGTCAGGGAGAACTCATCTCGGGGCAAGTTTCGTGCTTAGATGCTTTCAGCACTTATCTCTTCCGCATTTAGCTACCGGGCAATGCCATTGGCATGACAACCCGAACACCAGTGATGCGTCCACTCCGGTCCTCTCGTACTAGGAGCAGCCCCCCTCAATTCTCCAGCGCCCACGGCAGATAGGGACCGAACTGTCTCACGACGTTCTAAACCCAGCTCGCGTACCACTTTAAATGGCGAACAGCCATACCCTTGGGACCTACTTCAGCCCCAGGATGTGATGAGCCGACATCGAGGTGCCAAACACCGCCGTCGATATGAACTCTTGGGCGGTATCAGCCTGTTATCCCCGGAGTACCTTTTATCCGTTGAGCGATGGCCCTTCCATTCAGAACCACCGGATCACTAAGACCTGCTTTCGCACCTGCTCGAGCCGTCACTCTCGCAGTCAAGCTAGCTTATGCCTTTGCACTAACCTCCTGATGTCCGACCAGGATTAGCTAACCTTCGTGCTCCTCCGTTACTCTTTAGGAGGAGACCGCCCCAGTCAAACTACCCACCAGACACTGTCCGCAACCCGGATTACGGGTCTACGTTAGAACACCAGCCATTAAAGGGTGGTATTTCAAGGTTGGCTCCATGCAGACTGGCGTCCACACTTCAAAGCCTCCCACCTATCCTACACATCAAGGACCAGTGTTCAGTGTCAAGCTATAGTAAAGGTTCACGGGGTCTTTCCGTCTTGCCGCGGGTACACTGCATCTTCACAGCGAGTTCAATTTCACTGAGTCTCGGGTGGAGACAGCCTGGCCATCATTACGCCATTCGTGCAGGTCGGAACTTACCCGACAAGGAATTTCGCTACCTTAGGACCGTTATAGTTACGGCCGCCGTTTACCGGGGCTTCGATCAAGAGCTTCTCCTTACGGATAACCCCATCAATTAACCTTCCGGCACCGGGCAGGCGTCACACCGTATACGTCCACTTTCGTGTTTGCACAGTGCTGTGTTTTTAATAAACAGTTGCAGCCAGCTGGTATCTTCGACTGATTTCAGCTCCATGAGTAAATCACTTCACCTACATATCAGCGTGCCTTCTCCCGAAGTTACGGCACCATTTTGCCTAGTTCCTTCACCCGAGTTCTCTCAAGCGCCTTGGTATTCTCTACCTGACCACCTGTGTCGGTTTGGGGTACGATTTTGTGTTACCTGATGCTTAGAGGCTTTTCCTGGAAGCAGGGCATTTGTTACTTCAGCACCGTAGTGCCTCGTCATCACACCTCAGCGTTAACAAGACTCCGGATTTACCTGGAATCTCCGCCTACATGCTTAAACCGGGACAACCGTCGCCCGGCTAACATAGCCTTCTCCGTCCCCCCTTCGCAGTAACACCAAGTACAGGAATATTAACCTGTTTCCCATCGACTACGCCTTTCGGCCTCGCCTTAGGGGTCGACTCACCCTGCCCCGATTAACGTTGGACAGGAACCCTTGGTCTTCCGGCGTGCGGGTTTTTCACCCGCATTATCGTTACTTATGTCAGCATTCGCACTTCTGATACCTCCAGCAACCCTCACAGGCCACCTTCAACGGCTTACAGAACGCTCCCCTACCCAACAACACATAGTGTCGCTGCCGCAGCTTCGGTGCATGGTTTAGCCCCGTTACATCTTCCGCGCAGGCCGACTCGACCAGTGAGCTATTACGCTTTCTTTAAATGATGGCTGCTTCTAAGCCAACATCCTGGCTGTCTGTGCCTTCCCACATCGTTTCCCACTTAACCATGACTTTGGGACCTTAGCTGGCGGTCTGGGTTGTTTCCCTCTTCACGACGGACGTTAGCACCCGCCGTGTGTCTCCCGTGATAACATTCTTCGGTATTCGCAGTTTGCATCGGGTTGGTAAGTCGGGATGACCCCCTAGCCGAAACAGTGCTCTACCCCCGAAGATGAATTCACGAGGCGCTACCTAAATAGCTTTCGGGGAGAACCAGCTATCTCCCGGTTTGATTGGCCTTTCACCCCCAGCCACAAGTCATCCGCTAATTTTTCAACATTAGTCGGTTCGGTCCTCCAGTTAGTGTTACCCAACCTTCAACCTGCCCATGGCTAGATCACCGGGTTTCGGGTCTATACCCTGCAACTTAACGCCCAGTTAAGACTCGGTTTCCCTTCGGCTCCCCTATTCGGTTAACCTTGCTACAGAATATAAGTCGCTGACCCATTATACAAAAGGTACGCAGTCACCCCATAAAGAGGCTCCCACTGCTTGTACGTACACGGTTTCAGGTTCTTTTTCACTCCCCTCGCCGGGGTTCTTTTCGCCTTTCCCTCACGGTACTGGTTCACTATCGGTCAGTCAGGAGTATTTAGCCTTGGAGGATGGTCCCCCCATATTCAGACAGGATACCACGTGTCCCGCCCTACTCTTCGAGTTCACAACACATGCACTTTTGTGTACGGGACTATCACCCTGTATCGCCGGACTTTCCAGACCGTTCCACTACCACACATGCTGATTCAGACTCTGGGCTGCTCCCCGTTCGCTCGCCGCTACTGGGGGAATCTCGGTTGATTTCTTTTCCTCGGGGTACTTAGATGTTTCAGTTCCCCCGGTTCGCTTCATTACGCTATGTATTCACGTAATGATAGTGTGACGAATCACACTGGGTTTCCCCATTCGGAAATCGCCGGCTATAACGGTTCATATCACCTTACCGACGCTTATCGCAGATTAGCACGTCCTTCATCGCCTCTGACTGCCAGGGCATCCACCGTGTACGCTTAGTCGCTTAACCTCACAACCCGAAGATGTTTCGTAAAACACTTCAGTGTTGCGAAAATTTGAGAGACTCGGACACACCGCTTTTCATTTCTTGTTTACGGAGAAATGAAACAGTGTGTCGTTTCAATTTTCAGCTTGATCCAGATTTTTAAAGAGCAAAACTTCTTAATGCACTCGAAAGTACATTCAGAAGTTCATCATTCATCAGACAATCTGTGTGAGCACTACAAAGAACGTTTCTTTAAGGTAAGGAGGTGATCCAACCGCAGGTTCCCCTACGGTTACCTTGTTACGACTTCACCCCAGTCATGAATCACAAAGTGGTAAGCGCCCTCCCGAAGGTTAAGCTACCTACTTCTTTTGCAACCCACTCCCATGGTGTGACGGGCGGTGTGTACAAGGCCCGGGAACGTATTCACCGTGGCATTCTGATCCACGATTACTAGCGATTCCGACTTCATGGAGTCGAGTTGCAGACTCCAATCCGGACTACGACATACTTTATGAGGTCCGCTTGCTCTCGCGAGGTCGCTTCTCTTTGTATATGCCATTGTAGCACGTGTGTAGCCCTACTCGTAAGGGCCATGATGACTTGACGTCATCCCCACCTTCCTCCAGTTTATCACTGGCAGTCTCCTTTGAGTTCCCGACCGAATCGCTGGCAACAAAGGATAAGGGTTGCGCTCGTTGCGGGACTTAACCCAACATTTCACAACACGAGCTGACGACAGCCATGCAGCACCTGTCTCACGGTTCCCGAAGGCACCAAGGCATCTCTGCCAAGTTCCGTGGATGTCAAGAGTAGGTAAGGTTCTTCGCGTTGCATCGAATTAAACCACATGCTCCACCGCTTGTGCGGGCCCCCGTCAATTCATTTGAGTTTTAACCTTGCGGCCGTACTCCCCAGGCGGTCGACTTAACGCGTTAGCTCCGGAAGCCACGCCTCAAGGGCACAACCTCCAAGTCGACATCGTTTACGGCGTGGACTACCAGGGTATCTAATCCTGTTTGCTCCCCACGCTTTCGCACCTGAGCGTCAGTCTTTGTCCAGGGGGCCGCCTTCGCCACCGGTATTCCTCCAGATCTCTACGCATTTCACCGCTACACCTGGAATTCTACCCCCCTCTACAAGACTCTAGCCTGCCAGTTTCGGATGCAGTTCCCAGGTTGAGCCCGGGGATTTCACATCCGACTTGACAGACCGCCTGCGTGCGCTTTACGCCCAGTAATTCCGATTAACGCTTGCACCCTCCGTATTACCGCGGCTGCTGGCACGGAGTTAGCCGGTGCTTCTTCTGCGAGTAACGTCAATTGCTGCGGTTATTAACCACAACACCTTCCTCCTCGCTGAAAGTACTTTACAACCCGAAGGCCTTCTTCATACACGCGGCATGGCTGCATCAGGCTTGCGCCCATTGTGCAATATTCCCCACTGCTGCCTCCCGTAGGAGTCTGGACCGTGTCTCAGTTCCAGTGTGGCTGGTCATCCTCTCAGACCAGCTAGGGATCGTCGCCTAGGTGAGCCGTTACCCCACCTACTAGCTAATCCCATCTGGGCACATCCGATGGCAAGAGGCCCGAAGGTCCCCCTCTTTGGTCTTGCGACATTATGCGGTATTAGCTACCGTTTCCAGTAGTTATCCCCCTCCATCGGGCAGTTTCCCAGACATTACTCACCCGTCCGCCACTCGTCACCCAAGGAGCAAGCTCCTCTGTGCTACCGTTCGACTTGCATGTGTTAGGCCTGCCGCCAGCGTTCAATCTGAGCCATGATCAAACTCTTCAATTTAAGTTTGATGCTCGTGAATTAAACTTCGTAATGAATTACGTGTTCACTCAGAGACTTGGTATTCATTTTTCGTCTTGCGACGTTAAGAATCCGTATCTTCGAGTGCCCACACAGATTGTCTGATAAATTGTTAAAGAGCAGGTGCGACGCGCTTTAGCGCTCTGTCGCGAGGTGGCGTATATTACGCTTTCCTCTTTCAGAGTCAACCCTCATTTTCAGGTTTTTCTCTTCAACCGAACCGGCTGTTTGTGTGAAGTGATTCACATCCGCCGTGTCGATGGAGGCGCATTATAGGGAGTTTCCCGCGGCCCGCAACCCTTAAATTGCAGAAAAATGACTGACCGCTGCATTCCACAGCAAAACCCCGCCTTATACCCATTTACACACAGAGTTATCCACAATCGTAAGCAAAATAGTGGTCAGCCTCCCTGAAAGAAGTGAAAGCAGATAAGGAAATCTCTATATAAAAAGAGACTCGCTCTACGTTATATATAGAAGAAAAGCCCAGGCAGCCCATGCCCCATCATCCCTACCACCTTTGAATTACGCATCCCATCAGGCGATAATACCCATACAAACCGTGATTCCAGGACCGTGATGAGACACTCTCTGCAACGTACTGCTATACGCAAACGCCCAATGAAGCTCGGCACTACCGTGATCCTCATGGTCAGTGCGGTACTCTTCTCCGTGCTGCTTGTCGTTCATCTGATTTATTTCTCGCAAATCAGCAACATGACGCGCGATGCATTAGCGGGTAAAGCGCTTGCGGTCGCACGAACGCTGGCAAACTCCCCGGAGATCCGCCAGGGGCTAATGAAAAAGCCCGAGGAAAGCGGTATTCAGGCGATTGCCCAGGCGGTGAATAAGAGCAACGATTTTTTGTTCATCGTCGTCACCGATATGCAAAGCATTCGTTACTCCCATCCCGAAGCGCAGCGAATCGGTCAGCCGTTTAAAGGCGATGACATTTTGCTGGCCCTGCAAGGGAAAGAGAATGTCGCCATTAATCGCGGATTTCTGGCGCAAGCCCTGCGCGTATTTACCCCTATTTATGACGAGCATCACCGGCAGATAGGCGTCGTGTCGATCGGCCTTGAGCTAAGCAGGGTGACTGAGCAGATCAATAACAGCCGTGGCAGCATCTTTTGGTCCATCTTATTTGGCGTGCTGGTTGGGCTGCTCGGCACATGGGTATTTGTCAAAGTCCTCAAGCGTATTCTGTTTGGTCTGGAGCCTTATGAAATCTCCAATCTGTTCGAACAACGCCAGGCGATGCTGCACTCTATAAAGGAAGGCGTCATTGCCGTTGACGAGTGCGGTGAAGTGACGCTGATAAACCAGGCGGCACAAGAGTTGCTGGATTACCACAAATCGCAAGACGATGCCCAGCTCTCCACGCTCAGCCACGCATGGTCAAAAGTGGTCGATTTTTCACAGGTACTGCATGACGGAACGCCGCGTCGCGATGAAGAGATCATGGTGAAGGATCGGCTACTCTTAATTAACACGGTTCCGGTACTCAGCAACGGTAAAATCATCGGGGCCATTTCAACATTCAGAGATAAGACTGAAGTCCGAAAATTAATGCAACGACTGGACGGCATGGTCAACTATGCCGACGCACTTCGTGAACGATCCCACGAATTCATGAATAAATTGCACGTGATTCTGGGATTATTGCATCTGAAAAGTTATAAGCAGCTTGAAAATTACATCCTGAAGACCGCCAACAGTTATCAGGAAGAGATTGGCTCACTGTTAGGAAAAATAAAATCCCCGGTGATCGCAGGATTTTTACTCAGTAAGATTAATCGCACATCTGATTTAGGCCATAGCCTGGTGATCAGCAATGAAAGCCAGTTGCCGGAAAACAGCAACGAAGATCAGGTGGCTGTGCTGATTACCGTTCTGGGGAATTTAATTGAAAACGCCCTGGAGGCGCTAGGTCAAGAACCTGGTGGCGAGATCAGCGTATCCTTGCATTATCGACACAGCTGGTTGCATTGCGAAGTGAATGACGATGGTCCGGGGATTGCCCCCGAACACATTGAGCACATCTTTGAGAAGGGCGTTTCGTCAAAAGGAACCGAACGGGGCGTTGGTTTAGCGCTTGTTAAACAACAGGTTGAAAACGTTGGCGGCAATATTTCCGTCGAGTCAGAACCTGGGATCTTCACCCAATTTTTTGTACAGTTACCGTGGAATGGTGAGAGGGCCAGCAGATGATCAATGTCTTAATTGTCGATGACGATGCAATGGTAGCGGAATTAAACCGCCGTTATGTCGCGCAACTCTCCGGTTTTCATTGCTGCGGCACAGCCTCCACGCTGGAGAAAGCAAAAGAGATAATCTTTCATAGCGGTAATCATATCGATTTGATTTTGCTTGATATTTATATGCAAAAAGAAAACGGTCTGGATCTGTTGCCTGTATTGCACAGCGAAGGTTGCAAGTGTGATGTCATTGTCATCTCTTCCGCCGCTGACGCGACCACCATCAAAGACTCTCTCCACTATGGTGTCGTTGACTACCTGATCAAACCGTTCCAGGCGTCCCGTTTTGAAGAGGCGCTGACCGGCTGGCTACAAAAGAAAACCGAGATGGAAAAGCATCAGTACTATGAACAGTCTGAGCTTGACCAGTTGATTCACGGCAGCTCCTCCAATGAACAGGAAGCGCGGCGCTTACCTAAAGGATTAACGCCACAAACGTTACGCACGCTGTGCCAGTGGATTGATGAGCATCAGGATCAGGAATTCTCCACCGATGAACTGGCCAACGAGGTCAATATCTCGCGCGTTTCTTGCCGTAAATATCTTATCTGGCTCGTCAATTGTCACATCCTATTTACCAGCATCCATTATGGCGTAACCGGTAGACCGGTTTATCGTTACCGCGTTCAGGCTGAACATTACTCATTACTAAAACAATATTGCCAATAAAAACAATTTGGGATTATTTGTTATTTGAAAGTAACAATTATTAAAATAATGAAAAATCCCTACTTTTCTGAATCATGCTGCAGAATTATAAATTTGCGTTAGATCAAATATATTTGTATCCGGCATGTTAAATGTATTATTTTAATATTGATTAACGTCACACTGTTTTTAATTTCAAAATCGCTAACAAAAGTTAATTAAGTATTATCTAGCTCGCAGAGTGTGTATTTTTACCCATAAAGGATTAGTCTGAAATTAACCAGACATACAAAATCTAGACTGGTAGCAATGGAGACCATGCTACGTACCATGGACACCGTACATTTTTGTGAGCAAATAAAAGTATCCGCACGCCAACCTCATCACATTATGAAATGGCGTGAGTGTGATCACACAAATAACCTACTCACCCATTCTGTCGGTGGTTCACGTAATAGCGGAAAACGCAAAACAGATAAATTACAGCGTCAACCGCAGCTCTCCATGTCCAGCTCTGCTTCCCATCGCCTGAGGATTCTCTCCTCTGATCAAAGCCACAGAAAAAAGCTAAATATCGCCATAACGTTAAAAAAACATTCTAGCAAGACATTTGAACATTAATCGCAAATACGGACATATCGAATACTGACCATTTTTTGATGCCTATTCCGGCAAAAAAGAATGTGGCACAGATCCATTTTTCAAAAAATTGACTGGTTTTTTCGCGAGGGTAAATAAAATGTTATTTAGTATACAACTTCTTATAATATTAATATGTTTGTTTTATGGTGCCAGAAAGGGCGGTATCGCGCTGGGTTTATTAGGCGGTATCGGCCTGGTCATTCTGGTTTTCGTTTTCCATCTCCAGCCGGGTAAACCACCTGTAGATGTAATGCTGGTTATTATTGCCGTGGTGGCCGCATCGGCAACCTTGCAAGCCTCCGGCGGCCTTGACGTTATGCTGCAAATCGCTGAAAAGCTGCTGCGCCGTAACCCAAAATACGTTTCCATCGTCGCCCCCTTCGTTACCTGCACCCTGACGATCCTCTGCGGTACAGGCCACGTGGTCTACACCATCCTGCCAATCATTTATGACGTTGCTATTAAGAACAATATTCGCCCGGAACGTCCGATGGCGGCGAGTTCTATCGGTGCGCAGATGGGGATTATCGCCAGCCCGGTGTCCGTGGCCGTTGTATCACTGGTCGCAATGCTGGGTAACGTAACGTTTGAAGGCAAGCATCTTGAATTCCTCGACCTGCTCAGCATCACTATCCCGTCTACCCTGTTGGGTATCCTGGCGATCGGTATCTTCAGTTGGTTCCGCGGTAAAGATCTGGATAAAGATGAAGAATTCCAGAAGTTTATTTCCGTTCCTGAAAACCACAACTACGTTTATGGCGATACCGCCACACTGTTAGACAAAAAGCTGCCGAAAAGCAACTGGCTGGCCATGTGGATCTTCCTTGCCGCTATCGCCGTTGTTGCCGTGCTCGGCGCGTTCTCTGAGCTGCGCCCTACCTTCAGTGGCAAACCGCTGTCAATGGTACTGGTTATCCAGATGTTCATGCTACTGACCGGTGCGCTGATTATTATCCTGACGAAGACCAATCCCGCTTCAATATCTAAAAACGAAGTCTTCCGTTCCGGTATGATCGCGATTGTGGCGGTGTACGGTATTGCCTGGATGGCCGAAACAATGTTCGGCGCGCACATGACGGAAATCGAAGGTGTGCTGGGCAATATGGTGAAAGAGTATCCGTGGGCCTATGCAATTGTTCTGCTGTTGGTTTCCAAATTTGTAAACTCCCAGGCTGCGGCGCTGGCGGCGATTGTTCCGGTCGCACTGGCAATTGGGGTTGATCCAGCGTACATCGTTGCTTCCGCTCCGGCATGTTACGGTTACTACATTCTGCCGACTTACCCGAGCGATCTGGCGGCTATTCAGTTTGACCGTTCCGGCACCACCCACATTGGCCGTTTCGTTATCAACCACAGCTTCATTCTACCTGGGTTGATCGGCGTGAGCGTATCCTGTGTCTTTGGTTGGATCTTCGCTGCAATGTACGGTTTCCTGTAATTACAGTGCGCGTGCCGTCCGCTTTGGAACGGCACGCCACCGTCAAGACACAGAGAATTTTAAAATTCCTGAGAAAAATGAAAAGGCTGGAAGCAAATGTCAAAAGTTGAATTCACTTATCAGGCGGCTTTCCCACTGGGGGAAGACAAAACTGAGTACTACCTGCTGACCTCCGATCACGTCAGCGTCGGCGAGTTTGAAGGCGAAACAATCCTGAAAGTAGCCCCTGAAGCACTTACGCTACTGGCCCAACAAGCCTTCCACGATGCCTCCTTCATGCTCCGCCCTGAACACCAACAGCAAGTCGCCTCAATTCTCCATGATCCCGAAGCCAGCGAAAACGATAAATACGTAGCGCTGCAGTTCCTGAGAAACTCCGAAATCGCTGCTAAAGGCGTATTGCCAACCTGCCAGGACACCGGTACGGCAATTATCATGGGTAAAAAAGGTCAGCGCGTCTGGACCGGTGGCGGCGACGAAGCGGCACTCTCCAAGGGCGTATTTAATACCTATATTGAAGATAACCTGCGCTACTCGCAAAACGCGGCGCTGGATATGTACAAAGAAGTGAATACCGGCACCAACCTGCCCGCACAAATCGACCTGTACAGCGTGGATGGTGACGAATACAAATTCCTGTGCGTGGCCAAAGGCGGCGGTTCAGCGAACAAAACCTATCTGTATCAGGAAACCAAAGCGCTGCTCACCCCCGGCAAACTGAAAAACTTCCTGGTTGAGAAAATGCGCACGCTGGGTACCGCAGCATGCCCGCCGTACCACATTGCATTCGTCATTGGCGGCACGTCAGCGGAAAGCACCCTGAAAACGGTGAAGCTGGCCAGCACACACTACTATGACGCACTGCCGACTGAAGGTAATGCGCACGGCCAGGCGTTCCGCGATCTGCAACTGGAACAGGAACTGCTGGAAGAAGCGCAGAAACTCGGCCTCGGCGCCCAGTTTGGCGGGAAATACTTCGCGCACGATATCCGCGTGATCCGCCTGCCTCGCCACGGCGCATCCTGCCCGGTTGGTATGGGTGTGTCTTGCTCCGCAGACCGTAACATCAAGGCCAAGATTAACCGCGAAGGGATCTGGATCGAAAAACTGGAACATAACCCAGCCCAGTACATTCCGGAGTCGCTGCGCCAGGCAGGCGAAGGTGAAGTGGTTAAAGTTGACCTTAACCGCCCAATGAAAGAGATCCTCGCCCAGCTCTCTCAATATCCGGTTTCTACCCGTCTGTCGCTGAGCGGCACCATCATTGTCGGTCGCGATATTGCCCACGCGAAGCTAAAAGAACGTATTGAGTCCGGCGAAGGTCTGCCGCAGTACGTGAAAGATCACCCTATCTACTACGCGGGCCCGGCCAAAACACCTGCAGGTTATCCGTCCGGCTCTTTAGGGCCAACCACTGCGGGTCGTATGGACTCCTATGTTGACCTGCTACAGTCTCACGGCGGCAGCATGATCATGCTGGCAAAAGGTAACCGTAGCCAGCAGGTGACAGACGCCTGCCATAAACACGGCGGCTTCTATTTAGGTAGCATTGGTGGCCCGGCAGCGGTACTTGCGCAGCAGAGTATTAAACATCTGGAATGCGTGGAATACCCTGAGCTGGGTATGGAAGCTATCTGGAAAATCGAAGTCGAAGATTTCCCGGCTTTCATTCTGGTCGATGACAAAGGCAACGATTTCTTCCAGCAAATCGTCAGCAAACAATGCGCTAACTGCGCGAAGTAACCCATTCGGCCCGGCACTGGACTGACAACAGATTTTTGGCGTCAGTCCAGTGATCCCCCCGGGCCAACTTTATCCCCCCATTTACTGGCGTTGAATTTTTGCCGCTCACAGGGAATAGTAACCTTTTCCATTACTTGTGAATTCGCCATGCTCCGCACACTGAACTCCACAATCTTGCACTCTGGCGCGCTGCTCCTGGCGCTAATACTTATCTACACCGGTGTCTCTGCCACGGAGAAAATCACCTGGCTGATGGAAGTTACGCCGGTCATTATTGTCGTTCCACTGTTGCTGGCGACCATGAAGCGCTACCCGCTGACGCCCTTGCTCTACACGCTCATTTTCTTGCACGCCATCATTCTGATGGTCGGCGGTATGTATACCTACGCTAAAGTCCCTGTCGGTTTTCAGGTTCAGGAGTGGCTGGATCTCAGTCGTAACCCCTATGACAAGCTGGGTCACTTCTTCCAGGGTCTGGTGCCCGCCCTGACGGCAAGAGAGATTTTAGTGCGCGGTAATATAGTTCGTGGCCGCAAAATGCTGGCATTTTTGGTCTGCTGCGTGGCGCTGGCGATTAGCGCGATGTATGAGCTGATCGAATGGTGGGCAGCGCTGGCGATGGGTCAGGGAGCAGATGATTTTCTCGGGACGCAGGGCGACCCGTGGGATACCCAGTCGGATATGTTCTGCGCCCTGCTCGGTGCGCTAACCACGGTGCTCGTGTTGGCGGGCTGGCACAACAGACAGTTAAAAACTGCCGGATAGCGCTGACGCTTATCCGGCAATCTGCCTACCCATTGCGAGACTTGATAACCAGAATCGGCAAGGCGAACAGGAGTGTCAGAAAGTTCGCCATGCTGACGGCAGTATCTTCAATCAATAATCCATAAATCAGCCACAACACCAGCCCACACACAAACATTACATACATTAAACCGGAGATACCCTGCGTGTTGCGGGTGGTAATGACCTTAATCGCTTGCGGTAAGAATGAGAGCGTCGTCAGGCTAGCCGCCAAATACCCAATCCACGAATGCCATTCCATAGCTACGCCTTCACATCACCTGGGGTGACTATCGCAATAGCCGGGATATCCGGTTCCTCATGGTGCCGCGGCACCTTACGGTACTTATCCAACAAATGAATCTGGACCCTGCGCAGCGTGTCGCCGTTCAGTCGGTAAAAGCGGAAGTAAAGGACTAAGGTCACCACAAAAAAGAGTGCAGGTAGCGCGATCATAATGAATTGCATACCAACAATGGTTTCTGCAGACTGCGCGACATTCGGCGCGTAATTAATCACCCCAAGTATCACTGCGATAAAGAAAGCGGCAAACGCAGAGCCTCCTTTTACCACCATCGTCTGCACTGAATAAGCGATACTTTCACAACGTACATTCAGTTTGTATTCGCCGTAATCAACGGTATCCGCCACCATAATGACCTGCAACACCCAGAAAAGCGCCGAACCAATATTCAGTAAAATACCAGCACTAACAATGAGTAAGATGTTATGAAAACCGGCTAACGCCATCACCAGCAACACGATACAGCTGAGCACCGGCAGCACTGATGCCCCAGCCCACAGGATCCGTCGTGACAACGCTTTTACCAATCGAGGAAAGAAAATCAGCGTCAGCAGGTTTGCCGCTCCTGCGTAAGACATGTAGTACGGGAAGAGGCTTGCATCGCCAATCACATAAGTAAAATAGTAAATGGCAAAGCCAGCAATGATATTGGCGGCAATATTGTAAGCCAGCGCCATGCCTAGCAGGCAGGATAACTGGTCGTTTTTATAGATGAGCCCAACGATCGCTTTCAGCCCAAGACGACTGCTGTCCGCCGTTGCCTCGCTATCTGACGAATAAACCTCATGCACATTACGCAGCGTAACAACGGTAGAAACGATAAAGAATGCAATCAGCACCAGCGTAAACATCTGGAAACCAAAGCCGCGATCGGCCCCGCCAACATAGCTCACAAAGGGCAGCGTCACCCCCGCGGTGACAAACCCAGCCAGGCTTGCGAAGAAACGAGGGAACGGCACCAGTTGTTCACGCTCGCGTTTATCCAGCGTAATAGTTGGCACCAGCGACCAGAATGGAATATCCATAATGGTGTAGGTCATTCCCCATAATATATACGTCACGCACACAAATACGACTTGCGCAGTGCCCTCAAACAAATGTGCGCTAAAAAGCAAAAACAGCACCAATGAGTTCGCCAGCGTACCGAGTAAGATCCAGGGTTTAAATTTTCCCCACCGCGACCGGGTGGCGTTCACAATCCAGCCCATGATGGGATCGTTTACCGCATCCCAGACCCTTGCCGCCAGGAACAACGTTCCGACCAGCCCCACCGATAATCCCACCACGTCGGTGTAGTAATACATCAGGTACATGTACACAATACCGATGGCGAAATCCTTACCAAACGCTCCAAATCCGTAACTGAGTTTTGTTTTCAGAGAGATGCTCATAGGGTATCGGGTCGCCGTTACCAGCGCCCGCCTTCTGTTAGAGGAAACGTCAGAGGTTAAACGCCGGATGCTCTGCCCGGCGTAATGGTGTGTTAACGGTGTAACCAGGCCGGCAGCCAGTCGCCATGAGACGCGATCAGGTCGTCCACCAGCGCATAAATCTCCTCAATCCCCAATACCGCGGCGGTATGCGGATCCATCATCACCGCGTGATAAACGCGATCGCGATTTTCCGTCAGAATGGCTTCCGTTAGCAGGGTCTGAACATTGATATTGGTTTGCATCATGGCCGCCAAATGTGACGGGAGAGTACCCACCTTCGTTGGCTGGATACCATTCGCATCGACCAGGCAAGCCACCTCCACGCAACAGCCTTGCGGCAGGTTATCGATCAGATGGTCATTGCGAACGTTGCCATACACCACGCTCGATTCACCGGTCCAGATAGCGTTCATGATAGTGCTGGCATATTCACGTGACGGTTTAATCTCGATCCGCGCCGCCGTTTTGTACTCTTGCAGCTCTTTGTTCCAGTTCGCCAGCTGTTCCACACAGCGTTTTGGATACTCATCCAGTGGAACCTTATAGCGCTCAATCAGATCCTCACGCCCTGGTTTGATAAACCACGGCGTATATTCCGCGAAATGCTCCGACGACTCAGTGACGAAATAGCCCAGCTTTTTGAACATTTCATAGCGCACAATGTTCTGACAACGGGTATTACCGTGAAGATTCGGTTTCGGCGCCTGACCAGACTCATAGGCCGCCAGCAGCTCCGGATAGAGATTCACATAAGCACCGTCAGCCGTTTTACGCTCAAGTTCCAGATAAAACGCCATATGGTTGATCCCGGCGCAGCGATAGCGCAAAGAGGCCGGGTCGATGTTCAAATCGCGGGCCAGCTCCTCCGCTGTCCCTTGCACCGAGTGACACAATCCAACCTGCTTAATATGCGGATAGCGCGCATACATTGCCCAGGTGTTCATCGCCATCGGGTTAACGTAGTTAAGCATGGTGGCCTGCGGGCAGACTTCGGTCATATCCTCACAAATCTGCCATAAATGCGGGATAGTGCGCAGCGCGCGCATAATGCCGCCTGGCCCCAGCGTATCGGCAATCGTCTGCTCCAGACCATGACGTTTACACACCGAAAAATCGGTAACGGTACAAGGTTCATAGCCACCAATCTGGAAAGCGACCACCACAAAATCAGCATCCTGCAATGCCGCTTTTTGATCGGTATAGCAGGTGATACGCCCGGACGCGCCCGCTGAGTCCATCAACTTACGCACCACAATGTGTGACTCTTCCAGCCGAGTAGGATTGACGTCCATCAAGGCGATATGCGCAGATTTCAGCGCATCACGATGAAAGACGTCCCCGAGGATATTTTTGACGAAAATCGTGGAACCGGCGCCGATAAAGGTAATTTTGGGTGCAGACATCATGACTCTCCAGAACATTAGTGAACACAGTCATGGTGGCACAGCGCATAGATGAAAACTTCCGACTTCCCTGGCGAGCATTCCCATAAACTCAGATCGCCTCTTTGCCCCATACTGGATCTGAGTTTATGGGACAAAATTGCACAAAAAGCAGAGTATGCGGCCCCAAAATCTCACTATGCTCAATGATATCGGTCCGATTTGTGTCCTGATTCTCAGCCTTAATGCGCAGCAAATGACATGATTCTGATAATTCAGGAAATGGAGCAACCATGAGTACATTACCGACATCGCCTCTTCCCCCCGATCCGCACATGTGCAGCAGCGATGAAGAGCAAACCCGCAGCCCATTGTCGCTGTACTCAGAATATCAACGGATGGATATTGAGCTGCGCTCACCGCATGCTATGCCTGCCAGCCACTGGCATGGGCAGGTGGAGATTAATGTGCCGTTTGATGGCGACGTTGAGTACCTTATCAACAACGAAGTGGTGCAGATAAAACAGGGGCACATTACGCTTTTCTGGGCCTGTACGCCGCATCAGCTCACGCGTCCGGGCAGCTGCCAAAGCATGGCTATCTTCAATTTACCGATGCACCTTTTCCTTTCCTGGCCGCTGGATCGCGAAATGATCAACCACGTTACCCATGGCATGGTCATCAAATCGCTGGCGTCGCAGCAGCTAAGCACCTTTGAAGTTCAGCGCTGGCAACAGGAGCTGAGCAACCCGAACGAGCAAATTCGCCAGCTCGCCATTGATGAAATTGGTCTGATGCTCAAGCGGTTTAGCCTTTCCGGCTGGCAGCCAATCCTGGTCAATAAAACTTCGCGGACGCACAAAAACAGCGTTTCGCGGCACGCCCAGTTTTACGTAAGCCAGATGCTGAGTTTTATTGCCGATAACTACGATCAGGTGCTCACTATCAACGACGTCGCGGAACACGTGAAGCTCAACGCCAACTACGCGATGGGGATTTTCCAGCGCGTGATGCAACTCACCATGAAGCAGTACATCACCGCAATGCGGATCAATCACGTCCGCGCATTGCTTAGCGATACCGATAAAACCATTCTTGACGTCGCGTTGACCGCCGGATTCCGATCCAGCAGCCGTTTTTATGACACCTTCAGCAAGTTTGTCGGCATGTCGCCGCAGCAGTACCGCAAACTGAGCCAGCAGCGCCGGCAAACAATGGCTGGCTGAGCAGCCAGAAACCACCGGCGTTACTCCAGCCTACGATCCCTATCGTTCGCCGATATCAGTATCAGCCAAAAAAATATTCCCCCTGTCGATAAACAGCGGTGAAAAATCGCCAATAAGCAAACATAAGCATTTGTTTAAAAACAAATTAAACACAAATCAGACTATTTATCACCCGCTTTACAGCCCATTTTGTCAGGATAATACTTGCCTGCGTCACATTCATACGGTGTGTCTGCAATCCATAAATTGCAACCTTTCCACAACCGGGTAAAAGATGATGAAAGTATTAATTGTTGAAAGTGAGTTTCTGCATCAGGACACCTGGGTCGGTAGCGCTGTCGAACGTCTGGCTGACGCATTAAGCCGCCAAAATGTTACCGTCATTAAGTCCACCTCATTCGACGATGGTTACGCAATCCTCGCCGCTAATGAAGCCATTGATTGCCTGATGTTCAGCTATCAAATGGAACAACAAGACGAGCACCTGAACGTCAGGCAATTGATCGGCAAGCTCCACGAGCGCCAGCAAAACGTTCCCGTTTTCCTGCTGGGCGATCGCGAAAAAGCCACCGCATCGCTGGATCGCGACCTGCTGGAGCTTGTCGATGAATTCGCCTGGATTATGGAAGATACCGCAGACTTTATCGCCGGACGTGCCGTTGCGGCGATGACCCGTTACCGCCAGCAGCTTCTGCCGCCACTGTTCAGCGCGCTGATGAAGTACGGCGACATCCATGAATACTCCTGGGCGGCGCCTGGTCACCAGGGCGGTGTCGGATTTACCAAAACGCCGGCGGGTCGTTTTTACCATGATTACTACGGTGAAAACTTATTCCGTAGCGACATGGGTATTGAACGCGCATCGCTCGGCTCACTGCTGGATCATACCGGCGCATTTGGCGAGAGCGAAAAATATGCCGCCCGCGTGTTTGGCGCTGACCGCTCCTGGTCCGTAGTGGTCGGGACTTCCGGCTCTAACCGCACCATCATGCAGGCTTGTATGACCGACAACGACGTCGTGGTGCTGGATCGTAACTGCCACAAATCTATCGAGCAGGGGTTGATCCTCACCGGCGCAAAACCGGTGTACATGGTGCCAAGCCGCAACCGGTACGGCATTATCGGCCCTATCTACCCGCAAGAAATGCAACCTGAAACATTGCAGAAAAAAATCAGCGAAAGCCCGCTGACCAAGGGCAAGGCCGGGCAAAAACCGTCTTACAGCGTTGTGACCAACTGTACTTATGACGGTGTTTGCTACAACGCCAAAGAGGCCCAGGACCTGCTCGCGCAAACCAGCGATCGCATCCACTTCGATGAGGCCTGGTACGGCTATGCCCGCTTTAACCCAATTTATGCCGATCACTACGCTATGCGTGGCGCGCCGGGCGATCATAACGGTCCTACCGTTTTTGCGACCCACTCGACCCACAAACTGCTGAACGCGCTCTCTCAGGCGTCTTACATTCACGTCCGTGAAGGTCGTGGGGCCGTGAACTTCTCCCGCTTTAACCAGGCGTACATGATGCACGCCACCACCTCTCCGCTGTATGCCATCTGCGCATCAAACGACGTGGCGGTCTCCATGATGGACGGCAACAGCGGTCTGTCGCTCACTCAGGAAGTGATCGACGAAGCGGTCGATTTCCGTCAGGCTATGGCGCGTTTGTACAAAGAATTTTCCGCCGAAGGCGACTGGTTCTTCAAACCGTGGAACAAAGAAGTGGTAACTGACCCGCAAACCGGCAAAACCTATGACTTTGCCGATGCGCCAACTCAACTCCTGACCACTGACCAGAACTGCTGGGTGATGCGTCCGGGTGAATCCTGGCACGGGTTTAAAGACCTGCCGGATAACTGGAGCATGCTGGACCCAATCAAAGTCAGTATTCTGGCGCCGGGGATGGGCGATGATGGCGAACTGGAAGAGAGCGGCGTACCGGCAGCGCTGGTCACCGCCTGGCTTGGCCGCCACGGTATCGTGCCGACCCGTACCACCGATTTCCAGATTATGTTCCTGTTCTCAATGGGGATTACCCGTGGGAAATGGGGCACGCTGATCAATACCCTGTGCTCATTCAAACACCATTACGATGCCAATACACCGCTGGCGCAGGTGATGCCAGAACTGGTTGAGGAACATCCTGACACTTACGCCAACATGGGCATTCACGATCTGGGCGACACCATGTTTGCCTGGCTGAAAGAGAATAACCCTGGCAGCCGACTCAACGCGGCCTACTCCGGCCTGCCCGTTGCTGAAATCACCCCGCGTGAAGCCTATAACGCGATAGTCAGCGATAACGTTGAAATGGTGGCCATTGAAAATCTGCCGGGTCGTATAGCTGCGAATTCCGTGATTCCTTACCCACCGGGAATTCCAATGCTGCTGTCCGGGGAAAACTTTGGCGACGCCAATAGCCCGCAGATTAGTTATCTACGTTCGTTGCAGTCCTGGGACCACCACTTCCCTGGATTTGAACATGAAACCGAAGGAACGGAAATTATTGACGGTGTATATCACGTCATGTGCGTGAAAGCATAATGTCATTTTATAGATAGTCCGATTTTTAAGGTAGACATGTCATGCTTGAGTAATTCCTGAGTATTGCTGCAAAACAATAACATTGTCATACCTTTTTGCGCGGGACCACCCCGCGCTTTTTTTATACGCAAATATCACGTTTCCACTTGCGTAAAAAAAAGTGTACATAAGAAAATTCCCACCAAACATTGTAATTAATTTCAGACACGTTATTTTAATGCGGTCCTGGATTCATCATACAATTTCAATTTAGCCGATATGGTTCATCTGATGGTGAGCTACGGTGTTTTATGTTCATATTCCTGGAGTTTGGGTATGAGGGTTTGCAGCAGAGCAGCTTGTGTTGTTGTATTAACGGAGAAGGATGTTTGGTTAAGGATTAACGGTAAAGAAGCCATCAGCTTAAAAGCTAATCATATGGCGCTGGTAGCATGCGATAATAATATTATCGATTTCTCATCACTTAATAACGCACTGGTCGTACATATCAGCCGTGATATCATTAAAGACTATCTACGTTTTTTAAATAAAGACCTTTCACAGATCCCACTCTGGCAACGCAGTGCCAACCCAGTGATGACCGCCGTCTGTCTGACGCCGGATGTCTTCCGGGTGGCTGCCCAATATAGCGTAATGGACACAATGGACGAAGGTGAAAGTGTGCGCACGCGCTCGCTACTATTCACGGTGTTATCACGCTTTCTCGGCAGCAAAAAGTTTATTTCTCTGCTCATGCATATACTACGCAGTCGTATCAGCGACAGCGTTTATCACATTATTGAGAGCGATATACATAAAGACTGGAATTTAAGCATGGTTGCCAGTTGCTTATGCCTGAGCCCCAGTTTGTTAAAGAAAAAGCTCAAAAGTGAAAATACAAGTTACAGCCAAATAATTACCACGTGTCGCATGCGTTATGCCGTCAATCAATTATTGATGGATGGCAAAAACATTTCCCAGGTCTCTCAACTGTGCGGATATAACAGTACCTCGTACTTTATTTCCGTATTCAAAGAGTTCTATGGGATGACGCCTCTGCATTATGTCAGTCAACATAGGGAGCCATCCGCTGCCTGATTTTTAATCAGCTAGCGATAAGCCATAATAATATCAGCATTAGCGATACCCCCAGTCCGCCATCATAAAATAGTCTTCTGAAGAGGTATGATAAGACGTCATTTATCCTTATCAGGAGTTACTAAATATGTCGACGGATGCTGATGCTCACAAAGTGGGCTTAATCCCCGTCACCCTTATGGTGTCGGGGAATATTATGGGTTCCGGTGTATTCCTGCTACCCGCAAACCTTGCGTCAACTGGCGGGATTGCAATCTACGGATGGTTGGTCACTATTATCGGTGCTTTGGCGCTGTCGATGGTGTACGCGAAAATGTCGTCCTTAGACTCCAGTCCCGGTGGTTCTTACGCTTATGCCCGCCGCTGTTTCGGTCCTTTTTTGGGCTACCAGACCAACGTCCTGTACTGGCTGGCTTGCTGGATTGGTAACATCGCCATGGTGGTTATTGGCGTCGGTTACCTGAGCTACTTCTTCCCCATCTTAAAAGATCCGCTGGTCCTGACGCTGACCTGCGTCGTGGTACTGTGGATCTTCGTATTGCTGAACATTGTCGGACCAAAAATGATCACCCGTGTACAGGCCGTCGCAACGGTACTGGCGCTGGTGCCAATTGTCGGTATTGCCGTCTTCGGCTGGTTCTGGTTCCGGGGTGAAACCTATATGGCGGCATGGAACGTCAGCGGCATGAACACCTTCGGTGCGATTCAAAGCACTCTGAACGTAACCTTGTGGTCATTTATCGGCGTGGAAAGCGCCTCCGTCGCGGCAGGTGTGGTTAAAAATCCCAAACGTAACGTGCCTATCGCCACCATGGGCGGCGTGCTGATTGCCGCCGTTTGCTATGTGCTCTCCACCACGGCGATTATGGGTATGATCCCTAACGCGGCGCTGCGTGTTTCAGCCTCCCCGTTCGGTGATGCCGCACGCATGGCGCTGGGTGACACCGCTGGGGCGATTGTCTCCTTCTGTGCTGCGGCCGGGTGCCTTGGTTCCTTGGGCGGCTGGACGCTGCTTGCCGGGCAAACCGCCAAAGCGGCAGCCGATGACGGCCTGTTCCCACCGATTTTTGCCCGCGTTAACAAAGCCGGTACGCCGGTAGCCGGGTTAATTATCGTCGGCGTTCTGATGACCATCTTCCAGTTCAGCAGCATGTCGCCAAACGCTGCGAAAGAGTTTGGTCTGGTCTCTTCAGTCTCCGTTATCTTCACGCTGGTGCCGTATCTGTACACCTGCGCCGCGCTGCTGCTGCTCGGCCATGGTCACTTTGGTAAAGCGCGTCCGATGTACTTACTGGTGACCTTTATCGCTTTTGTTTACTGCATTTGGGCGGTTGTCGGTTCCGGTGCAAAAGAGGTGATGTGGTCATTCGTCACGCTGATGATCATCACCGCGCTGTATGCACTAAACTACAATCGGATCCATAAAAACCCATATCCACTGGATGCTCCGGTAAACAATAACTAACACAAACAGTCGTCGTTGCCCGATGGTGTAAGGCCATCGGGCCAACGCCGCCCCCGCGATTCCTGAAATCAACATTAAGAACTTAAGGTTGGCTTAATTTTACTTTGAGAGGATTTGTAGCACTTAGTCGATGGAACCCCCTTAATGTTAAAGCACCTGTTTAAAAGACCCACTCTCGGGCTAATCAGCTGGCTTCTCCTGATCTCATTTTATCTTGCGACTTTCCTGAACATTGCGTTCTATAAACAAGTGCTGCAAGAACTGCCCCTGGATTCCGTGCGTAACGTGCTGGTGTTTTTGTCGATGCCGGTCGTCGCTTTCAGCGTCATGAACATTGTGCTGACGCTGGCCTCATTCCTGTGGCTTAATCGCCTGGTGGCCTGCGTTTTCATTCTGGTTGGCGCATCGGCCCAATATTTCATCATGACCTACGGCATCATCATTGACCGCTCGATGATCGCCAATATGATGGACACCACACCCGCCGAAACCTTTGCTTTACTGACGCCGCAAATGCTCATCACGCTCGGAGTAAGCGGCATTCTCGCCGCGCTCATTGCCTGCTGGGTAAGAATCAAACCGATCTCCCCGGCCATGCGCAGCGTACTGTTCCGTGGCGCGAATATTCTGATCTCCGCGCTGCTGATCGTGCTGGTCGCCGCGTTCTTCTACAAAGATTACGCCTCACTGTTTCGCAACAATAAAGAACTGGTGAAATCCCTCAGCCCATCCAACAGCATTGTGGCGACCTCTTCCTGGTATTCACACCAGAGGCTGGCCCACCTGCCGCTGGTACGCATTGGCGAAGACGCCCATCGCAATCCGTTGATGGTGAAAGAAAAGCGTAAGAACCTGACGATTGTGGTGCTCGGCGAGACCTCACGCGGCGATAACTTCTCGCTGTCAGGCTATTCGCGCCAGACCAACCCGTTGCTGGAAAAAGATGATGTGGTCTATTTCCCCCGTACCACATCCTGCGGAACGGCAACGGCAGTATCTGTCCCCTGCATGTTCTCGGGTATGCCACGCGCGCACTACGATGAAGAACTGGCGCAGCATCAGGAAGGCGTGCTCGACATTATTCAGCGGGCGGGAATTAACGTTCTGTGGAACGATAACGACGGAGGCTGCAAAGGGGCATGCGACCGGGTACCGCACCAGAATATGACTAAGCTGAACCTGCCAGGGCAGTGTATTGACGGGGAATGCTACGATGACGTGCTGTTCCACGGGCTGGAAGAGTACATTAATAACCTGCAAGGCGACGGCGTGATTGTGCTGCACACCATCGGCAGCCACGGTCCGACCTATTACAACCGCTATCCTGCGCAGTTCAAGAAATTTACGCCAACCTGTGACACCAACGAAATCCAGACTTGTTCACAGCAACAGTTGGTCAATACCTATGACAACACCATTCTTTACGTCGACTATATTGTTGATAAAGCAATCAATATACTGAAAGAGCATCAGGACAATTTCACCACCAGCCTGGTCTACCTTTCCGATCACGGTGAATCCTTAGGGGAAAATGGCATCTATTTACACGGCCTGCCATATTCGATTGCGCCAGATACGCAAAAACATGTGCCGATGCTGCTGTGGCTCTCAGAAGATTATCAGCAACGCTATCAAGTCTCTCAGACATGTTTGCAAAAACGGGCAGGCTCAGAGGACTTCTCACAGGATAATTTCTTCTCAACCCTGCTGGGATTAACAGGCGTGCAAACACAGAAATATCAGGCGGCAGATGATATTCTGCAACCCTGCCGGGGAGGCTAAACGAATGAAAATTCTGATTGTTGAAGACGATACGTTGTTATTACAGGGACTGATACTCGCCGCGCAAACAGAAGGCTATGCCTGCGACGGCGTATCAACGGCCCGTGCCGCGGAGCAGTGTCTGGAGACCGGGCATTACAGTCTGGTGGTTCTGGACCTGGGCTTACCGGATGAAGACGGCCTGCACTTCCTGAACCGCATCAGACAGAAAAAATACACCGTGCCGGTGCTTATCCTCACCGCCCGCGATACGGTGAAAGACCGGGTCAGCGGGCTGGACGTTGGCGCCGATGACTATCTGGTCAAACCGTTCGCACTGGAAGAACTGCATGCCCGCATCCGGGCGCTGCTGCGTCGTCATAACAATCAGGGTGAAAGTGAACTCATTGTCAGTAACCTGACGCTGAATATCGGTCGTCGCCAGGTGTGGATGGATGGACAAGAAGTTATCTTAACGCCGAAAGAATACGCACTCCTGTCGCGCCTGATGCTTAAGGCGGGCAGCCCGGTACACCGGGAGATCCTGTATAACGACATCTACAGCTGGGATAACGAACCGTCGACCAATACGCTGGAAGTGCACATTCACAACCTGCGGGACAAAGTGGGTAAATCACGTATCCGCACAGTCAGGGGATTTGGCTATATGCTGGTTGCCACTGAGGAAAGCTAAGTGAAGCTACTGCAATATCTAAAAAAACCGCTCCCGCTGCGTCATCGCCTGATGCTGACCATCGGTCTTATTCTGCTAGTCTTCCAGTTGATTAGCACCTTCTGGTTGTGGCACGAAAGCACCGAACAAATACAGCTATTTGAGCAGGCGTTACGCGAAAATCGTAACAACGATCGCCACATCCTGCATGAAATCCGCGAGGCCATCGCCAGCCTGATCGTCCCCGGTATCTTTATGGTCAGCCTGACGCTGCTGATTTGCTACCAGGCAGTACGACGTATTACTCGCCCGCTGGCGGATCTGCAAAAAGAGTTAGAAACGCGGGCAGCCGATAACCTTGCTCCGATTGAAGTTCACAGTTCAACCGTTGAGATCCAGGCAGTCGTCTCAGCGCTCAACGAGCTGGTGACGCGGCTGACGAGCACCATTGAAAACGAACGCTTATTTACCGCCGATGTCGCCCACGAACTGCGCACCCCACTGTCAGGCGTTCGCCTGCATCTGGAATTACTGTCCAAAACCCATAAGGTCGACGTTTCACCGTTAATTGCCCGCCTTGACCAAATGATGGACAGCGTGTCGCAACTGCTGCAACTCGCCCGCGTTGGACAGTCGTTCTCGGCCGGGAGCTACCAGCACGTCAAACTGCTGGAGGACGTGATTTTGCCCTCCTACGATGAACTCAGCACCATGCTGGACCAGCGTCAGCAGACGCTGCTCCTACCGCAAAGCACGGCGGACGTTGTCGTACGTGGCGATGCGACGCTATTACGAATGCTGCTGCGAAATCTTGTGGAGAACGCGCATCGTTACAGCCCGGAAGGCACCCATATTACGATTAGCCTGAATACAGAGCATGATGCCGTTATCGCCGTCGAAGATGAAGGCCCTGGCATTGATGAGAGTAAATGCGGGGAGCTGAGTAAAGCGTTTGTGCGTATGGACAGCCGTTTTGGCGGGATTGGGCTGGGGCTGAGCATTGTCAGTCGAATCACCCAGTTACATCACGGGCATTTCTATTTGCAAAATCGTCAGGGAACCACCGGCACTCGCGCTTGGGTGGAATTAGCGAAAGGTCAGTAAGAACTCACCCAAACGTACAAAAAGCTGCTGACGATCAGCACGCTGCACACGGTGGTCAAACTTTCATAAATGCGGTTTTTCATGACACTCTCCTCCGATACTCTGGAGGAGAGTTTGCCTGACACAGATTAAGCCAACCTTAAGTGGATATGATAAATCACATGATTACTCATCAATCCGCGGATGCTGCTGCACCAGGCGCGTACGCTTAAGCTGCAGCTCAGCAATTTCCTGATCGATATCTTCGATTTTATGCTCAATATTATCGTAGTGCTCGCCGAGGAGCTCTTTCGCTTCATGAATATCCGAAGCGGCAGGCGTAGCCCCCTTCAGCGGCTGATTAGCCGTCTCTTTCATGGTCACGCCGGTAATTAAACCTATCACCGCAATCACCATCAGATAATAAGCAGGCATCATCAGATTCTGCGAGCTTTCCACCAGCCATGCGGCCAACGTCGGTGTCAGACCGGCGACCAATACCGAGATATTAAACGCTGCGGCCAAGGCACTGTAGCGAATATGCGTCGGGAACATCGCTGGTAACGTTGACGCCATCACCCCGGTAAAGCAGTTGAGGATCACCGCCAGCATCAGCAACCCGGCGAAAATCAGGCCGATGACGTTACTGTTAATCAGAATAAATGCCGGAATAGCCAGCACAAACAGCGCAATACTGCCCATAATCACAAACGGACGGCGTCCGAAGCGGTCGCTGAGCAGACCCATCACCGGCTGTACAAACAGCATACCAATCATGATGGCGATAATAATCAGCACGCCGTGGTCTTCAGAGTAATGCAGGTTATGCGACAGGTAGCTCGGCATATAGGTGAGCAGCATGTAGTAGGTGACGTTGGTGGCAATCACCAGACCAATACATGCCAGCAGGCTGCGCCAGTGCCTGGTCGCAATCTCTTTAAACGACACCTTCGGACCGTCCTGCAGTCCCTGACGATCGCCCTGCTCCAGTTTATCCACGTGCTGCTGGAACGCCGGAGTCTCTTCCAGTGCATGACGCAGGTACAGGCCAATAAGCCCTAACGGTAGCGCCAGGAAGAACGGAATACGCCAGCCCCACTCAAGGAAGTTTTCTTCGCCGACGATAGTTGAGATCAGGACTACCACGCCCGCACCCAGCACAAACCCGGCAATCGAGCCGAAGTCCAGCCAGCTGCCCATAAATCCGCGCTTACGGTCTGGCGAGTACTCTGCGACAAAAATCGATGCCCCGGTATACTCTCCGCCGACCGAGAACCCCTGCGCCATTTTACACAGCAACAGCAGAATCGGCGCCCAGATACCAATCGAGGCATACGAGGGAATAAGACCGATACAGAAGGTACTTATCGACATAATCACAATGGTGATAGCGAGGATCTTCTGACGACCGTATTTATCGCCAAGCATACCGAAGAACAATCCGCCAAGCGGTCGAATCAGAAAGGGAACAGAGAAGGTGGCAAGTGCAGCAACCATCTGTACGCTGGGGTCAGCCCCCGGGAAGAACACTTTACCTAATGCGTAAGCAACAAACCCATAAACACCAAAATCAAACCACTCCATCGCATTACCTAACGACGCCGCGGTAATGGCTTTTCGCAGTTTACCGTCATCAATGATGGTAACGTCGCGCAGCGTAATTGGTTTTATTTTTTTCCTTTTTAGCATACTCGTCCTCATAGACTTAGCCCTGTCACGCTACAGATCGAGTCCCTCAACGCCCCTGCGTCAAGGTCATCACCGAGCGGGGAATGCACAGACGCATTCCCTGTAACAAGCGTAGCAGGTTTACTTACACTGACGAGAAACGAGCAGTACAACCGAACCTGTTGACGCCTGATTGGGCGGTTAATGACCTCTTTACCCTAACAGTGTTTAAATTTGTGATCAACTTCACATATAGATTTCCATTTCGTCAACATGCGTAAATCAGGTCATTCTTAGTCAACTTTTTTACATGTAATGCTTGCGATTTTCTGGCAATTAAATACAAGAATAAATCGCTTTGTTGCACCAACAATCACAACAGTCACTATTATTCTGCTAGCCAAAAACCCACCTAATCTCTTCACAAAAAGATCACAGCTTTTTTAATAATCAGAGCACTCAGGAACTTTTGCTCGGAATATGTGATGAAGATAACTAAAACATCGTTTTATTTTGATTGAATCAATGTTCCCATGAATGCAAACTAATTCCAGACGCAATATCCCTGGGAGCAGCAACACGCTCAACGTATGCCGCGTTAGATTTTATAAAACAAAGAGATAGCTGTTTTCTTTGTCAAGAAACACCAGTAAATACCTGAATTTATTAATTTTTATTTCCTTGCGCGTGTATTGCCTGCGACAAGAGATGAGGACGCTTATGAAAATTAAAGCCACGATTGAACGCATCCCTGGCGGAATGATGTTGATTCCTCTGTTATTAGGCGCAGTGTTAAATACGTTAGCTCCGGATACCGGCGCGTATTTCGGTTCGTTTACCAAAGGAATGATCAGCGGAACGGTGCCGATTCTGGCAGTGTGGTTTTTTTGTATCGGTGCATCTATTGATTTACGAGCAACCGGCACGGTATTACGCAAATCCGGCACACTGGTATTAACTAAAATAGCCGTGGCATGGGTAGTGGCAATGATTGCTGCTTCATTTATTCCTGATACCGGTATTCAAACCGGGTTCTTTGCCGGTCTTTCGGTACTGGCGATTGTTTCTGCGATGGACATGACCAACGGCGGTTTGTACGCCAGCCTGATGAACCAGTACGGAACCAAAGAAGAGTCTGGCGCATTTGTGTTGATGTCTCTGGAATCCGGTCCGTTAATGACCATGGTGATCCTCGGCTCCGCGGGTCTGGCTTCCTTCGAACCACACCATTTTGTCGGCGCGGTATTACCGTTCCTGATTGGTTTTGCGTTGGGTAACCTGGATCACGATCTGCGTTCCTTCTTCAGCAAAGCCACGCCGGTGCTGATCCCGTTCTTCGGCTTCGCGCTGGGCAACACGATTAACCTGAGCGTCATCGTTGATACGGGTCTGCTGGGCATTCTGCTGGGCGTCGCGGTTATCGTCATCACCGGTATTCCGCTGATTATTGCTGACCGCGTTATTGGTGGCGGGAACGGTACGGCAGGCGTAGCAGCCTCTTCTGCAGCCGGCGCTGCAGTGGCAAACCCGGTGATTATCGCCCAGATTAACCCGGCATTTGAACCGGTTGCCGCATCCGCTACGGCGCTGGTTGCCGCCAGCGTGATAGTCACCGCGATTCTGGTGCCGATTATCACCGCGCTGTATGCCAAACGTTTTAATAAAAACCCGGTCGTCAATGAGACGGTGGCTACCCCGGCAGACTCACTGCACCACTAAACCTGCCTTTATCCCACTCACCGTTCCTGCTCAATTGATGAGCGGGGACGGTGCAAAAATCTCCTCAACCATCGCATCAACCAGCCGCTTCGCCGAACACAATCTCGGCATGCCCAACGCCACATTTTGCCAACGCTGCGTCACCGACCAACTCACCGGATGACGCTGCGCATCGCACCAGTCCCCGAGCCAGCTCAACATATCGTTGTGCTCACCCGAGCCGCCAACAACCGGCGTGCTGAGCCAATGATGATAGTAATGACGCGTGGCGGGGGCCGCATTCACGCTGTCTGCCAGCGCCTGAGCAGCCATCGTTCGCAGGTTGTCTTTTAGCATTGACACCACATCGGCATTTGCTAACCGGCAGGCGTCACCAAAGGCTCCCCAGCGCAGCTCCTCTAACGCCACAAAACAGCGTCCAGGTAACGACCAGCCGTCATACGCGCCAGCCCGCCAGCGGGTAAAAATTTGCTCGCTATGTTCGCCCGCTTGCACCGTCAGGCCGCGTTGCGTCACCGCCTTCTCTTTATAAGCGCCGCGCTGGGTAAACCAGTCAGCGAGTGAATTTATCTGCTGCAGAAGACCGGGCGTGGAGAGTCCACGCGGATGTTCGGTTTGTTGTAAAAACATCAACCCTTCGGCGATCCGTACCAGCGCCAGATGGCCCGGATCGATCATGCCCGCCAGTTTTTCCACCAGTTTTAGACGCATCACCAGATGCTCGCTGGACACGCCTGCCAACACCCATGCTCGCAGTTGCGTCTGGGATAGCACCTCCTGCGTCAGGCGCGCACGCAGCCGCTGCTGCTGCTGCAGAAAACCGCCGGAACGTTTGGTTTCATCTCCCTGAACCAGATCGACCATAAACTTCGGGTAGACACACTCCAGCGTCCGCCCGGGGCCTTCCAGTAACACGTTAGTCATGTGTGCTCGGTTGCAAAAAGGGTATTGATATCGTCGCGCAGCAAGCGCGAATCTTCATAAAGCCATGCCGCAGTCGTAATGCGATGCTGCAGTTGTTCGTTCAAGGCATTCACCGCAGATTCATTTTGCTGGCGCAGGGTCAAACTCTCACGCAGGCTCGCCTGTAATTGCGTCAAACACAGTGAAAAATCAGCAAAAAACGTGGCCATACCTGCCGTAACGGAAATATCGACCTGCGCAGCTAAAGCTTTACGAATTTGTTGGCAAAACTGGGTGACATAGTGCACAAGGTTCTTATGCAGTTCGCCCATATCAATGAGATAACGCGTTTTTGTTTCGACGTACTCATTCCATCCCCAGTTGGGCTGATTCAACCAGCGAGAGAAGGTATCACGCACCACACCGCCAGTTGACGGCGCATTTTCCGCCGGAATATCCTGCTCAATGGCCTCGTTGAACAACTGGCGGGTGTTGAAATTAAACATCGCCGCATGAAACGCCGGAAAACGGATCCGCGCACGAAAACCAGCGTGGTTCAGCTCCTCTTTCACCCGCTGCTCAATGGGGCGCATGGCGTCATTTAGCGCCCGGGACAGCGTCGACTCAAGCTGTTCAAAGCGCAGAGCTAAATCCCGACTGATGCTTTCCTGCGCTGCCAGCAAGACAACTTCACAGGACGAGCGCATTTTATCCAGCACGATTTTCGCCTGCCCCTCATCGTGCAACACCAGCATTTCTCCGGCCATTTCTGCCGAGGAAACGCCAGCCCCCTGGCCATGTTGTGACATCATCAGGACGTTTTCTTTGATAAAGAACGTGTTGATGCCGCACAGAATCTCAGTCTGTTGCTCATTGAGATAGGCCGCGGCAGCCTCCAGCGCCAGCTCGACCTCATGACTGACTTCATCACTCACCCGCCCCTGACTCACTTCTAACTGCTGCATATCCTCTTCAATATGCGTGATGTTCAGCCGCAGTTTTTCATAGGCAACCGTTAACCCATGGGCGCGAAACTCCAGATATTCGTGCGCGCTTTGCGCATAGTTCAATAACTTATGCGACGCTGAGCGTAGCGCATACAGCGAAGCATTGGCGTAAGCGGCATGAATCACTTTCTGGATCGGCTGCTCAAACAGCGAATCCTCCCACAACAGATCGGCTGCATGGCGGATGTGCTCCGTATCCTCAAGATCGTTGGTGCACCAGCGTCGGCCAAGCGCCGCTTCGGCAAAATCCTGTACCCAACGTTGCACCTGGTGATCCGGCAGCCGCCCGCGAGTCATCAGCTCATGACGCGCCCTGTTCGCCAGATACCCCCACATCGAAGAAACCGGATAGATTCGCTCCGGGGCAATCCCGCCTTGCATCAGCGTGCCGGAAATTAACGCCCGCACCTGCTCTTCATCGTCACTGTTGCGGTCTTTCTGATCGAATTTGTTCACCAGCGCATACAGCGGCACTGACTTGCCGACCGCCATGATCGCGTGGCGCACTTCTTCATCGGAAATCGATTTCAGTTGGGTGTAATCCATCACCACCAGTACCGCAGAAGCCCGCGCCAGCTGTTCATTCAGCATCTTTTGCAAGTGCGGTTGCCCGGCCTCATTCGGCCCCGGCGTATCCAGCAGGGTTAATTGCCCAGGATAGCTCGCCTGACCGGCCAAATGGACAAATTCGACCTCGATAACCGGAATATGCTCAATCGCGGCATAGGCGGCAAAAGGAAAATCCACTTCCAGCGCTTTTGACAAACGCACCAGGTCATTCAGACTTTTAAGGCAATGGAAAATAGGCTGTGCGCCAAGGTAATACCGCTCAAATGCCACGCCGTTTTCAATATGCTGCAGCAGGACATTCATATCCTTATCAATTTCCAGGGTCTGCGTAAGACGCTGGCGATCGCACTCGCGCACGCGCTGCTGTAAAACCTTCATTAAGGCATCGATAGGCGTGACATGTGAAAAATGCAACACCGGCTCTTTCTGCCCCGGTGTATGGCGAATTAGCGTTGGTAGCGCCGTCATGGGACGATTACGATTAGGTAAAACTTCGGTCCCTACAATCGCGTTAATCGTCGTCGATTTTCCCGCTTTCATGGTACCGACAATCGCCAGCACCATTTCCAGACGCGTAATCTTACGCAGTTCATTATTGAGCGTTGCCTGCTGGACATCCATGCCACGCGCGCTGAAATGCAGAGGCTGAACCACCTGTCTGCTATGTTCTCCTTGTTTTAGCGCGACATCATCCAACGACGTCATAGGCAATTTTTGCAATTGCCTGAGATGTTCAAGCGAGAGCATCAGCAAGCGTTCCGCTTCCTGACTTAATTCATATATTGTCTGTGTGTGCATGGAAAATTCTTCCTTAACGCAAATGGCATTACTTTTATTTAGCCCAATCGTTTTATTTATAGATTTTTTGGCTTTTATAATTACGTGTAGAAATAATTAAAATCAAAACAACCAACTGATATTATTAAAATAAATTTGGCGTATAACCGCTGGCCGGATGCCTCTCACTTATGTAATAAGTAAGAAAGATAAACAGCGTAGTTCAGTTTTAAAAAATACCCGCGTAATCCCCCTACTAAAATTAAGGGGGTCAATGATATTCAATCACAATGGCTTAGGCATCCGTAAGCAACGTTACCTATGAATATCAGATATTTCGCCTCACCTTATCTTAAATACCTAAGCGTAGCAATTTCCCTTAAAAAATATTCCGCCATACTTTCATTGAGGTAAAAGCAAAGGGTCTTTACAGCAGATCATTTTGCATAATCACGCAGTAGTCCCGACAAAAGCAGGGATTTTATGTATAATTGCGGCCTTTTTCGGCAATCTGCCATTTTTGGGCGCATTTGCCCCTGCTGACTTTTGAGGAAATCCACATGTCATTACCACACTGCCCACAATGCAACTCCGAATACACTTACGAAGATAACGGCATGTTCATCTGCCCGGAATGCGCTCACGAATGGAACGATGCTGAACCGGCTCAGGACAGCGACGAACTGATCGTTAAAGATGCCAACGGCAACCTGCTGGCTGACGGCGACAGCGTTACCGTAGTGAAAGACCTGAAGGTAAAAGGTAGCTCTTCCATGTTGAAGATCGGGACCAAAGTGAAGAACATCCGTCTGGTTGAAGGCGACCACAACATCGATTGCAAAATCGATGGCTTTGGCCCAATGAAGCTGAAATCTGAGTTTGTGAAAAAGAACTGATGCAAATTGCCTGATGGCGCTATACGTCAATCAGGCCGACGCCAGCTCATCTGCCAGGCGGGAAGCTCATACTTCCCGCCTGGCTTATTTTTGCAGACGATAACTACACTTAACTGGTTTCTTTTACCTGAGGTAAAGATTATGCCGTTAAGTCCCTATATCTCCTTCGCAGGTAACTGCGCTGATGCTATCGCCTACTACCAAAAAACATTAGGCGCTGAGCTACTCTACAAAATCAATTTCGGTGAAATGCCCAAACCGGCGCAGAACAGCGAAGAGGGTTGCCCTTCAGGCATGAAATTCCCCGATACCGCCATTGCCCACGCCAACCTGCGCATTGCGGGCAGCGACATCATGATGAGCGATAGCGCCCCCGACGGAAATGCCCACTACTCTGGCTTTACGCTAGTACTCGACACGCAAAACGTCGACGAAGGCAAACGCTGGTTTGATAACCTGGCAGCAAACGGAAAAATCGAAATGGACTGGCAGGAAACCTTCTGGGCTCATGGTTTCGGTAAAGTGAGCGATCGGTATGGCGTGCCGTGGATGATCAACGTCGTCAAACAGCAGCAACCTACAGAGTAATCCAACGGGAGGCCAGCCCTCCCGTACTGTCATCAAAAATCGCTCAACTCTTCATCACCAAGTAACCATCCCTTAACGAAAACGTCACATTGATCCGCCACGATGGGGCCACTTTTTAAGGGAGGCCGCATCATGCAAACGATTATTCGCGTCGAAAAACTCTCCAAGCCCTTCAATCAACATCAGGCGCTCAATGCGGTTGATCTGAACATCTGTTCCGGTGAGATGGTGGCTCTGCTTGGGCCGTCTGGCTCCGGCAAATCCACCCTTTTACGTCATTTAAGCGGTTTGATCGTCGGTGATAAATCCCCGGGTAGCCACGTCGAACTGCTGGGTCGCACCGTTCAACATGAAGGCCGCCTGGCGCGCGATATCCGCAAAAGCCGCGCCCACACCGGCTACATCTTCCAGCAGTTCAATCTGGTTAACCGCCTGACGGTACTGGAAAACGTCCTGATTGGCGCACTCGGCAGCACGCCGTTTTGGCGCACCTGTTTTAGCTGGTTTAGCCAGGAACAGAAACAGCGTGCATTACAGGCGCTGACCCGCGTTGGCATGGCGCACTTTGCATACCAGCGCGTTTCCACGCTTTCGGGCGGGCAACAGCAGCGCGTGGCGATTGCCCGCGCGCTGATGCAGCAAGCCAAAGTGATCCTTGCCGACGAGCCGATAGCCTCGCTGGACCCGGAATCCGCACGCATCGTGATGGACACCCTACGCGACATTAACCAGACCGACGGCATCACCGTGGTCGTCACGCTGCATCAGGTGGATTACGCCCTGCGCTACTGCGAACGCATTGTCGCGCTTCGTCAGGGCAACGTCTTCTTTGATGGCAGCAGCCAGCATTTTGATAACGATCGTTTTGACCATCTCTACCGCAGCATGAACCGCGTCGAACAGAACGCGCAGGCTGCATAGTTCTAAAAAACCAGGCGTTATTGGCGCAGCCAGGCTGGCAAGTGAAATAGCCTGGAACAAAGACTAATTAAGGAAACAACATGAGCTATAAGACCGTTGCCGCGCTGGCCTTTACCAGCATGTTCAGCATCAGCACCTTGTTCAGCCCGGCGCAGGCCGAAGAGCAAGAAAAAGCGCTGAACTTTGGCATTATTTCGACCGAATCACAGCAAAACCTGAAGCCACAGTGGGAACCGTTCCTGAAGGACATGGAAAAATCGTTGGGCGTGAAAGTGAACGCCTTCTTCGCCCCGGACTACGCCGGGATCATTCAGGGAATGCGTTTTAACAAAGTTGATATCGCCTGGTACGGCAACCTCTCGGCAATGGAAGCGGTGGATCGCGCTAACGGACAAGTGTTTGCCCAAACCGTCGCTGCCGACGGCTCCCCGGGATACTGGAGCGTGTTGATCGTTAACAAAGACAGTCCGATCAACAACCTGAACGATCTGATCGCCAAACGTAAGGATCTGACATTCGGCAACGGCGATCCCAACTCAACGTCAGGCTTCCTCGTCCCCGGTTACTACGTCTTCGCCAAAAACAACATCTCCGCCAGCGACTTCAAACGCACCGTTAACGCCGGACACGAAACCAACGCGCTGGCCGTCGCCAACAAACAGGTCGATGTCGCCACCAACAACACCGAAAACCTCGACAAGCTGAAAACCTCCGCGCCGGAAAAATTGAAAGAGCTGAAGGTTATCTGGAAGTCACCGCTGATCCCGGGCGATCCGATCGTCTGGCGCAAAAACCTCTCCGAAACCACCAAGGACAAGGTGTACGACTTCTTTATGAATTACGGCAAAACGCCGGAACAGAAAACCGTCCTGGAACGCCTGGGATGGGCACCGTTCCGTGCCTCCAGCGACCTGCAACTGGTACCGATTCGGCAACTGGCGCTGTTTAAAGAGATGCAGGGCGTGAAGGGCAACAAAGGGTTGAACGAGGAAGAGAAAACCAGCAAAACCTCGGCGCTGAAAGCGCAGCTCGACGACCTTGACCGTTTGACCGCCGCCCTGGGCGCCATGACCAGCGTGACTAAAGCGGTGCAGTAAACCTGATGCCCGGTGGCGTTTCGCTTACCGGGCAGACGATGTTCTGTAGGCCGGATAAGGCGCAAGCGCTGCCATCCGGCGATAAACCTACGCACGGAGCTAAACATGCAAACCATCACCGTCGCCCCGCCCAAACGTAGCTGGTTCTCACTGCTGAGCTGGGCCATTCTTCTCGCCGTGCTGGTGGTCTCGTGGAAAGGTGCCGAAATGGCTCCGCTCACGCTGATCCAGGATTCCGGCAATATGGCGACCTTCGCCGCCGACTTCTTTCCGCCAGACTTCAGTCAGTGGCAGGACTATCTCGGTGAAATGGCCGTCACCCTGCAAATTGCCGTCTGGGGTACCGCCCTCGCCGTTGTGCTGTCGATTCCCTTTGGCCTGATGTGCGCCGATAACCTCGTACCGTGGTGGATTTACCAGCCGATGCGTCGCCTGATGGACGCCTGCCGCGCCATCAATGAAATGGTCTTCGCCATGCTGTTCGTGGTCGCCGTGGGTTTAGGTCCGTTCGCCGGGGTAATGGCGCTGTTTATCCACACCACCGGGGTGCTCTCCAAGCTGCTTTCCGAAGCGGTAGAAGCCATTGAGCCGGGTCCGGTAGAAGGCATTCGCGCCACCGGGGCCAACAAAATTGAAGAGATTCTGTACGGCGTTCTGCCACAGGTCATGCCGCTGCTTATCTCCTACTCGCTGTATCGCTTTGAATCCAACGTTCGCTCGGCCACGGTGGTCGGAATGGTGGGGGCGGGCGGTATTGGCGTGACTTTATGGGAGGCGATTCGCGGCTTTCAGTTCCAGCAAACCTGCGCCCTGATGGTGTTAATCATCGTCACCGTCAGCCTGCTGGATTTCCTTTCCCAGCGTTTGCGTAAGCACTTTATCTGATTAGCGAGGCATTGATTGCTATGCACTTGTCTACACATCCGACCAGTTATCCAACGCGTTATCAGGAAATTGCCGCGAGACTTGAGCAGGAGCTTCGTCATCATTATCGCTGCGGTGACTATCTGCCCGCCGAGCATCAGCTTGCCGCGCGCTACGAGGTAAACCGCCACACCCTGCGCCGCGCTATTGACCAGTTGGTTGAGCGTGGTTGGGTCCAGCGTCGCCAGGGCGTCGGCGTACTGGTGCTGATGCGCCCATTCGATTACCCGCTTAATGCCCAGGCGCGCTTTAGCCAGAACCTGCTGGACCAGGGCAGCCACCCCACCAGCGAAAAACTGCTGGCGGTGCTGCGCCCGGCCTCCAGCCACATTGCCGATGCGCTCAGCATTAACGAGGGCGATAACGTGATTCATCTGCGCACCCTGCGTCGGGTAAACGGTATCGCACTGTGCCAGATCGACCACTATTTTTCCGACCTCACGCTATGGCCGCTGCTGCAGGGCTTTAACAACGGCTCACTGCACGACTACCTGCGCGAACAGTCCGGTCTGACGCTCCTGCGCACACAAACGCGCATCAGCGCCCGCCGCGCACAGGCTAAAGAGAGCAAAGTGCTGGAAATCCCCAATATGGCGCCGCTGCTGTGCGTGCGCACCCTGAACCACCGTGAAGGCGAAGAACACGCGGCGGAATACTCCGTCAGCCTGACCCGCGCCGACATGATCGAATTCACTATGGAGCACTGAATGCATTTTGATACCGCTACCCGCCAGCGCTGGATGCGCGCGCTGGCTTACAGCAATGCCGATGCCCTGAACGCCCGCATCCACGCGCTCAAACTGACGCCAGACTATGAACTTATCCGCGCACCGGAAAGTGGGCTGATGCAGCTCCAGGCTCGCATGGGCGGCACCGGCAACCGCTTCTTTGCCGGTGATACCACGCTTACCCGCGCAGTGGTTCGCCTGAAGAGCGGCACGCTGGGCTACAGCTACCTGCTGGGCCGCAACAAACAACACGCCGAGCAGTGCGCGGTCATTGACGCGCTGCTGCAGGAACAAACGCATTTCCAGAGCCTAATGGAAACCTTAATTGCCCCGCTGGAAGCGGAACGCGATGCGCTGATTAGCGCGCGCCGTGCCGAAGTCAACGCCAGCCGGGTCGACTTCTTCACGCTGGTACGCGGAGATAACGCATGACCTTACAAACCGCTTTTAATTTACCCGTTCAGGATGCTCAGCAGAGCTTTCGTCGCTTGCTGAAGGCCATGAGTGAGCCGGGCGTGATCGTCGCCCTGCATCAACTGAAACACGGCTGGCAGCCACTGGGCCTGGCAACCACCAGCGTGCTACTGACCCTGGTCGACGGCGACACGCCGGTCTGGCTGGCGCCGTCGATGGATAACGATATCGCCCGGCAGAATCTGCGTTTTCACACCAACGCGCCGCTGGTGGATCAGCCGCAGTTGGCGGCCTTTGCCGTCGCCGACGAACGCATCAGCAGCGAACAGCTTAACGCCCTCTCCGCCGGTTCCGCCGTCGCGCCAGAAACCAGCGCCACGCTGATTGTGCAGGTCTCTGGCTTAAGCGGTGGACGCATGCTGCGTCTGACCGGCGCCGGTATCGCTGAAGAGCGCATGATCGCGCCACAGCTACCGGAATGCCTGATTCACGAACTCACCGAACGCCCGCATCCGTTCCCGCTGGGGGTCGACCTGATCCTCACCTGCGGCGAACGCCTGCTGGCTATTCCGCGAACTACCCATGTGGAGGTGTGCTGATGTACGTCGCCGTCAAAGGGGGCGAAAAGGCGATAGCCAACGCCCACGCCCTGCAGGAAAACCGACGCCGGGGCGATGAGACCATTGCTGAACTGAGCGTGGCGCAAATCGAACAACAGATGAACCTGGCCGTCGACCGGGTGATGACCGAAGGCGGCATCGCCGACCGCGAACTGGCCGCGCTGGCGCTGAAGCAGGCCAGCGGCGATAACGTCGAAGCCATCTTTTTGCTCCGCGCCTACCGCACTACGCTGGCAAAGGTGGCGGTCAGCGAACCGGTTAACAGTGCAGAAATGCGCCTTGAGCGCCGAATCTCTGCGGTCTACAAGGATATTCCCGGCGGGCAGTTGTTAGGTCCCACTTATGACTACACCCATCGCCTGCTGGATTTTACCCTGCTGGCCAATGGCGAAACGCCCCCCCTGCGCAGCGCAGACGACGCGCAGGACGCCTCTCCGCACGTCTTTTCCCTGCTGGCCAACCAGGGACTGGCAAAGCGTGAAGAGGATAATGGCGCCACGCCCGACGACATCACCCGCACGCCACCGGTCTACCCCTGCTCACGCGCTTCACGCCTGCAACAACTGATGCGCGGCGATGAGGGATATCTGCTGGCGCTGGCCTACTCCACCCAACGCGGCTACGGGCGTAATCACCCGTTTGCCGCCGAAATCCGCAGCGGCTATGTGGCACTGGAAACCGTACCAGAAGAGCTGGGATTTGCGGTGAACGTCGGTGAACTGCTGATGACCGAATGTGAAATGGTCAACGGTTTTGTCGCGCCAGAAAACGAATCCCCCCATTTTACCCGCGGCTACGGGCTGGTGTTCGGCATGATCGAACGTAAAGCGATGGCGATGGCGCTGGTGGACCGCGCCCTACAGGCAGCCGAATACGATGAAGCGGTCACGGGACCGGCGCAGGACGAAGAGTTCGTGCTGGCGCATGCGGATAACGTCGAGGCGGCGGGTTTTGTTTCGCACCTCAAACTTCCCCATTACGTCGATTTCCAGGCCGAGCTGGAACTGCTCAAACGCCTGCAACAGGAGGCCACCCGTGACCACTAACCTCTCCGGCTACAACTTTGCGTATCTTGATGAGCAGACCAAACGCATGATTCGCCGCGCGATTCTGAAAGCGGTGGCGATCCCCGGTTACCAGGTGCCGTTTGGCGGACGTGAAATGCCGATGCCCTACGGCTGGGGAACCGGCGGTATTCAGCTCACCGCCAGCGTGATTGGCGAGCCGGACGTGCTGAAGGTAATTGACCAGGGCGCGGATGACACCACTAACGCCGTGTCGATTCGCAACTTCTTTAAACGCGTGACCGGGGTGAACACCACCGAGCGCACGGAAGACGCGACGCTGATCCAAACCCGCCACCGCATCCCGGAAACGCCGCTGGTGGAAGACCAGATCATTATCTTCCAGGTCCCGATCCCCGAGCCGCTGCGCTTTATCGAGCCGCGCGAAACGGAAACCCGCACCATGCACGCGCTGGAAGAGTACGGCATCATGCAGGTGAAACTGTATGAAGATATCGCCCGCTTCGGCCATATCGCCACCACTTACGCCTATCCGGTGAAGGTCAACGACCGCTACGTCATGGACCCGTCGCCAATTCCAAAATTCGACAATCCGAAGATGGACATGATGCCGGCCCTGCAACTGTTTGGCGCAGGCCGCGAAAAACGCATCTATGCCGTTCCACCTTACACCCGCGTGGAAAGCCTCGATTTCGACGATCACCCGTTTACCGTGCAGAGCTGGGATGAGCCTTGCGCCATCTGTGGCTCAACCCACAGCTATCTCGATGAAGTGGTGCTCGATGACACCGGCAAACGCATGTTTGTCTGCTCCGACACCGACTACTGCCGCCAACAGAGTGAGGCCCTCAGCAAATGACGCAACCGCTGCTTTCAGTCAACAACCTGACCCATCTCTACGCGCCGGGCAAGGGCTTCAGCGATGTCTCTTTTGACCTGTGGCCTGGCGAAGTGCTGGGTATCGTCGGCGAGTCCGGTTCCGGCAAAACCACGCTGCTGAAATCGATCTCTTCACGGCTAACGCCGCAGAGCGGTGAGATTTTGTATCAGAACCGTTCGCTGTACGGCATGAACGAGGCCGACCGTCGCCGTCTGCTGCGCACCGAATGGGGCGTGGTGCATCAGCATCCGCTGGATGGCCTGCGCCGTCAGGTCTCCGCTGGCGGCAATATCGGCGAACGCCTGATGGCCACCGGGGCGCGCCACTACGGCGACATCCGTGCCACCGCGCAGCGTTGGCTGGAGGAAGTGGAGATCCCGGCCTCGCGTATCGACGACCTGCCAACCACCTTTTCCGGCGGCATGCAGCAGCGACTGCAGATCGCCCGCAACCTCGTCACCCATCCCAAACTGGTGTTTATGGACGAGCCCACCGGCGGTCTGGACGTTTCCGTACAGGCCAAACTGCTGGACCTGCTGCGCGGCCTGGTGGTGGAACTGGATCTGGCAGTGGTTATTGTCACCCACGATCTGGGCGTAGCGCGCCTGCTGGCCGACCGTTTGCTGGTGATGAAGCAGGGTCAGGTGGTGGAAAGTGGGTTAACCGACCGCGTACTCGACGATCCGCATCATCCGTATACCCAGTTGCTGGTGTCATCTGTTTTGCAAAACTGATTTTGTCTTGCCGGGTGGCGCTTCGCGACCCGGCCTACGGATCGGCATCGGTTGTAGGCCTGATAAGCGAAGCGCCATCAGGCAATCGAACGCAAAAATGCTTAAAGAGGCTAAAAATGAACGCGATCCGCGTTGAAAACGTCAGTAAAACCTTTGTACTGCATCAGCAAAACGGCGTGCGTCTGCCAGTGCTGCAAGACGCCACGCTGGAAGTTAAAAACGGCGAATGCGTGGTGCTGCACGGTCACTCTGGCAGCGGCAAATCCACGTTGCTGCGTTCGCTGTACGCCAACTACCTGCCGGATGAAGGACACATCCACATCCGCCACAGCGACGAATGGGTCGATCTGGTGCAGGCTCCGGCGCGTAAAGTGCTGGAAGTTCGCCGTTCAACCATCGGCTGGGTAAGCCAGTTCCTGCGCGTGATCCCAAGGATTTCTGCGCTGGATGTGGTGATGCAGCCGCTGCTGGATCTCGGCGTGTCGCGCGAGGAGTGCGCAGCCAAAGCGGCTAACCTGCTTACCCGCCTGAACGTGCCGGAGCGGCTGTGGCATCTGGCGCCGTCGACGTTTTCCGGGGGCGAACAGCAGCGCGTCAATATCGCCCGAGGGTTTATCGTCGATTACCCGATTCTACTCCTCGATGAGCCCACCGCCTCGCTGGACGCCAAAAACAGCGCCGCCGTCGTCGCATTGATTGAAGAAGCGAAAGCCCGCGGCGCGGCAATTGTCGGCATTTTTCACGATCAAACCGTGCGCGACCGCGTCGCGGATCGCCTGCACCTGATGGGAACAACAGCATGATTATCAATAATGTAAAGTTGGTGCTGGAAGATGAAGTGGTGCAAGGATCGCTGGAAATTGAGGGCGGAACGATCCGCGCCTTTGCCGAAAGCCAGAGCCAACTGGCCCAAGCGATGGACGGAGAAGGCGGCTGGCTGCTGCCAGGGCTTATCGAGCTGCATACCGACAATCTCGACAAGTTTTTCACCCCGCGCCCGAAGGTAGACTGGCCCGCCCACTCGGCGATGAGCAGCCACGACGCGCTGATGGTCGCCAGCGGCATTACCACCGTGCTGGACGCGGTGGCGATTGGCGATGTGCGCGACGGTGGCGACCGTCTGGAAAATCTGGAGAAGATGATCAACGCGGTGGAAGAGACGCAAAAGCGCGGGGTCAATCGCGCCGAGCACCGCCTGCATTTGCGCTGCGAGCTGCCGCATCACACCACCCTACCGCTGTTTGAAAAACTGGTCAGTCGTGAGCCGGTGACGCTGGTATCGCTGATGGACCACTCCCCCGGCCAGCGTCAGTTTGCCAATCGCGAGAAGTACCGCGAGTACTATCAGGGCAAGTATTCACTTACCGACGAGCAAATGGCCCGCTACGAAGAAGAACAGTTAGCTCTGGCTGCACGTTGGTCGCAACCCAACCGCACGGCGATTGCTCAGATGTGTCGTGAGCGCCAGATAGCGCTGGCGAGCCATGACGATGCCACCTGCGATCATGTGCTGGAATCGCATCAACTTGGCAGCGTGATTGCCGAATTTCCTACTACCTTTGCCGCCGCAGAGGCCTCGCGCCAGCATGGTATGAACGTGCTGATGGGCGCGCCCAACATCGTGCGCGGCGGTTCTCACTCCGGCAACGTGGCGGCGCATAAGCTGGCTGAGCTGGGGCTGCTGGATATTCTCTCCTCCGACTACTACCCCGCCAGCCTGCTCGATGCGGCATTTCGCGTGGCAGACGATGACGCCAACCGCTTTACGCTGCCGCAGGCCATTCGTCTGGTGACCCGCAATCCGGCGCGGGCATTAAATCTCGACGATCGTGGCGTTGTAGCCGAAGGTAAACGCGCGGATCTGGTGCTGGCGCATCGCAAAGGCGATCACATCCATATCGACCACGTCTGGCGTCAGGGCAAAAGGGTATTCTGACTATGGGGAAACTGATCTGGCTGATGGGGCCGTCCGGCTCCGGTAAGGACAGTCTACTGGCAGAACTTCGCCAGCAGGAACCTGCGCAACTGCTGGTGGCGCACCGTTACATCACCCGCGCCGCCAACGCCGGGAATGAAAACCATATTGCCCTCAGCGAACCAGAGTTTTTTACCCGCGCCGGGCAGAACCTGCTGGCGCTGAGCTGGCACGCCAACGGCTTCTATTATGGCGTCGGCGTAGAGATTGATCTCTGGCTGCACGCCGGTTTTGATGTGGTGGTCAACGGCTCGCGCGCGCATCTGCCCCAGGCGCAGGCACGTTACGGCGCTTCTTTACTTCCGATTTGCTTACAGGTTTCCCCGGCCATTCTACGCCAGCGCCTGCAGGCGCGTGGACGGGAGAGCGAAACGGAAATCGCTGCCCGCCTTGAACGCGCGGCGCGCTACACGCCGTATGACTGCCACGTCCTGAACAATGATGGAAGTTTGCTACAGTCTGTCGATACACTGCTCACCCTGATGGGACGCAAGGAGAAGAAACATGTCTGTCTGTGAATTACGCCGCGCCACGCTATACGATACCGATGCGGTTTACGCGCTTATCTGTGAGTTGAAACAGGGCCAATTCGACCTGCAGGCCTTTAGCGCCGGCTACGCCGCAAATCTGCAAGATCCCAATATGCACTACCAGTTGGCGCTGCTCGACGGACAGGTCGTCGGCTTGATCGGTCTGCACCTGCAGTTTCATCTGCACCACGCCAACTGGATTGGCGAGATCCAGGAACTGGTGGTGATGCCACAGGCGCGAGGACTAAAAGTGGGTAGTCAGTTACTGGCCTGGGCCGAAGCCACCGCGCGCGAAGCGGGCGCAGAAATAACCGAGCTTTCTACCAGCACCCAACGCCTTGACGCGCACCGCTTTTACCAGCGCGAAGGCTATACCATGAGCCATTTTCGCTTCACCAAACCGTTGTAGGGGGAGCCATGAGTCTGACCATTACGCTGACGGGAACCGGCGGCGCGCAACTGGTGCCAGCATTTGGCTGTGACTGTGCGGCCTGCCAACGAGCACATTTACAGGCGCAATACCGTCGACGCCCTTGTAGCGGGGTGATCAAATTTAACAATGCGGTGACGCTGCTGGACGCGGGGATCCCGCATCTGATGGACGACTGGCCAGCAGGCAGCTTCCAGCAGTTTCTGCTCACCCACTACCATATGGATCACGTGCAGGGGCTGTTTCCGCTGCGCTGGGGCGTGGGGGCGACTATCCCGGTGTACGGTCCGCCGGATGAACAGGGATGCGACGATCTGTTTAAGCACCCTGGCATCCTCGATTTTAGCCATACCGTCGCGCCATTCGTAGTGTTTAACCTGCAAGGGTTGCAGGTGACGCCACTCCCGCTCAACCATTCAAAGCTGACGTTTGGCTATCTGCTGGAGACCGCGCACAGCCGCGTGGCGTGGCTCTCCGATACCGCCGGACTTCCCGACAAGACGCTGAAGTTTCTCCACAATAACCAGCCTCAGGTGATTATCATCGACTGCAGCCACGCCCCGCGCGCCAAGCCGCCACGCAATCACAGCGATGTAAATACCGTTATCGCCTTGAACGAGGTTATCCGCTGCCCACGGGTGATCCTGACGCATATCAGTCATCAGTTTGATTTGTGGATGATGGAGAATCCGCTACCGACAGGGCTTGAAGCCGGGTATGACGGAATGGAGATTGTGCTGAGGTAGGTTTACATCGCACTAAAACACTTGTTAACAGGTCTCTGCTCCCTATAACCTTGCCGGCGAAAGATTGCGCTAACGATCGTAATCTTCTTCCATTCTGCGCTCTTCGTCTTCTAACTGACGCCGTTCCTGATCGAGCTGGCGCTGGCGGTCATCCAGTTGGCGGCGGCGGTCTTCAAACTGGCGGCGGCGATTATCATACTGCCTGCGACGATCGTCACTCATCTGTCGCTGCCAGCTTTCATCACGAGAGTCGTCATAATCCCGCCCGCTGTCCGGTTTGTATGCGTCGTTAATTGCCTGCTGAATATTACCGATGGCGTCATCGATAATATCCGCCTGCGCCGATACGGTGGTCATCATCAGCAGAGTGAAAAGTAAGAATGTCGCGGAGCGTTGCATAAAACTAGCCTCATCAAGAAACTCGCCCCACGGTAATCAAAGCGTATTTGCGCGGGTAGCGGAGGAATCTCAATTACGCGAATGCCGCAGCGCATGCGCCAGTTCTCCCCGGGTGAAGGGCTTACGCAATAACGCCACATCTGGCAGCGCCGGGTTATGCGCCGGACGTAAATCCTGGCCGCTAATCAGCAGGATGTTCAGTTGTGGATAATGTGCCAGCGCATGATTAACCACATCCACACCGCTTAAACCGCCGGGCAGCATTAAGTCGCTGATAAAAATATCAATCTCGGATGAAGCCGCCAGCATATGCATAGCCTGTTCGCCGTTGGCGGCCTCTAACGTCAGGTAGCCCAGCAGGTGTAATTGCTCACATAACGTCTGGCGCACATCGGCTTCATCTTCGAGAACCAGCACCAGTTTTTCACCGCGAGTCGGGGTGTGCTGTGCGATTGGCTCCACCGGTGTCTGCACCGGCACAACCGCGCGAGGAAGCTGCAATCTGACCGTCGTTCCCTGCCCAGGGGCGCTTTCAATCTCCACGCGTCCACCGGACTGGCGTACAAAACCGTAGACCATCGACAGCCCCAGCCCGCTGCCGCTGCCGGTCTGTTTGGTGGTGAAAAACGGCTCGAAGACCTGAGCTTTCACCTCCAGCGACATCCCACTTCCCTGGTCGGCAACTTCCAGCATCACCATATCCTGCTTACGCCCATCGCTGCGCGTGACCCGCTGATTCCAGGTACGGATTTTAATCGTGCCCGCCAGCCCATCCATGGCGTCACGGGCATTCATCACCAGATTGATAATGGCGTTCTCCAGTTGGCTGACATCAATCCACGCGGGCCAGGCGGGAGACTGGGCTTCAATCTCCAGCGTCAACGTAGCCGGAAGAGAGTGGCGCATCAGTTCGCCCAAATTTTCCAGCAGCGTTTTCAGCTCCACCGCATGGGGATGCAACGACTGTTTGCGCGAAAAGGCCAGCAGCCGCTGGGTAAGGAGCGCCCCGCGCTCGGCGGCTTTTAGCGCCCGATTGACCCGTGGCGCGTCAGGAGAGTCTGGGTTCACCAGATCCAGGCTGCCAATAATGACCGCCAGCAGGTTATTGAAATCATGCGCTAATCCGCCCGTCAGTTGCCCTACCGCCTTCAGTTTCTGACTGTGCAACAGCGCTTCCTCCAGCCCCTGGCGCTCGGTGCGGTCGATTTCCATCTGGCTGGTTTTTTCTTTTAGCAGTCGGGTGGTGTGCTCCAGCGATGCCGTATTACGGGCGAAGACGCTAAAGGCGCGGGCCAGCTCGCCCAGCTCATCGCGCCGCTGCAGGGCCGGGACGCTAACGTCCGATTCACCGTGCGCCAGCCGGGTCATCGCCCGCGAAATGGCCGTCAGGTTAGAACCGAGATTACGGTAGATATACCAGCCGGCAAAACCGGTGATCACCACCGCCAACAGCGCAAACACCAAAATAAACAACGCGCCAGATTGCAGTTCCTGATGGCTTTGCGCCACCCGCTGTTCGGAGATCAGCGCCACCTGCGAAGCATACCGGTTGATATCGCTGTTGAGGATCGCCACCAGCGCTTTGATATGAAACATATACCAGTTGATCGCCAAATCACTCTGCTCAAGCGCAGAAGAGAGCGGCTCCAGCTTATGCAACTCCAGGTTGAAGTCGGTGAGGATGTTGGTAATCAGCGGATTGCTATTTTGCACAGGCAGCGCGGGCATCACGCCGTCCAGTTGTTTCACCACCGAACGCGGCGTGGGTGTTTCAATGGCGGCAACAATTAAGCGGTCTATCTGCCCCAGCAGCACGTCATCCTGCGCGCCGGTCAGCGTTTGCAGATGACGTAAATAACTTTGATTCTGATACAGCGAACTGAGCAGGGCGTTACGTTCCAGATGTCGCCGTTGCCCGCGCTGCAGCATACCTTCCACGCTGCTTTGTAGCTCCTGGCTGCGCTGGATAATACGCTCGACCAGCGCCGGCTCCTGCTGCGCCAACGGCGCGGTGGCCAACTGTTCCAGCGAATGCTTCAGCGCCCGTTGCGTCTCCTGCAGCCGCTCCGCTTCACCTTTGTATTCCAGCGCGCCGACCACCTGCGACAGCCGCACCGCCGCCGTCGCCACGTTCGCCGTATCCCGCGCCAGGTTCATGCTGCCGGTCATGTCGTCAACAGTTTGCTGCTGCACCTGTTCCTGGATTTGACTGGCATGCTGAAACCCCAGCACCGCCACACCGCTTACCATCAGCGTGACCGTCACCACCAGCAGATTGAAGAACAGCAATCGTCCGCGCGCACTGGCGAAAAAGTGACGTCCTGGTTGCGGCATATCACGCTCCGTGAAGAAAAATCGCAATATGACAAATATGAACGGCTTCTGACATTTTGCATTTACATTCCTGTGATGGACTGCTGATATCGGCCACCCCACAGGAGATCCGCTATGAGCAGGACACCGGTTCTGGAGATGCGCAACATTGCCAAAGCATTTGGTAAATTTTACGCGCTGAAAGGGGTCGATTTAACGGTCTGGCCGGGTGAGATTCATGCCCTGATGGGTGAGAACGGCGCGGGAAAAAGCACTCTGATGAAGATCCTCGCGGGCGCGTATACCGCCACCAGCGGTGAGATCCTGATCGACGGTCAGCCGTTTCACATTCGCGGACCAAAAGACGCGCTCAGCGCAGGCATCACGCTGATTTACCAGGAGATGCAGCTCGCGCCGAACCTGACGGTGGCGGAAAATATCTTTCTAGGCAGCGAGCTGTCGCGCGGCGGTCTGGTCCAGCGTAAAGAGATGGTGATGCAGTCGCAGAAAGTCATCGACCGGCTCGGCGCCCAGTTTAAGGCCAGCGATCGCGTGATGACGTTGACCATCGCCGAACAGCAGCAGGTGGAAATCGCCCGCGCCCTGCACCGTAACAGCCGCATTCTGGTGATGGATGAACCCACTGCCGCCCTCTCCTCACGTGAAACCCACCGCTTGTTTGAACTGATCATGCGCCTGCGCGATGAGGGGATGGCGATTATCTACATTAGCCACCGCATGGCGGAGGTGTATGAACTCTCGGACCGCGTCAGCGTCCTGCGCGACGGGCAATATGTAGGCAGCCTGACCCGCGACAAACTCAACGCCTCTGAGCTGGTGCGCATGATGGTGGGCCGACCGTTAAGCGATTTGTTCAACAAAGAGCGCGATATTCCCTTAGGTAAAGCGCGCCTCAACGTCCACCACCTGACCGACGGCCATAAAGTCCAGCCGTGCAGTTTGCTGGTGCGCTCCGGGGAGATCGTCGGCCTTGCCGGGTTAGTCGGCGCCGGGCGTTCTGAACTGGCTCAACTGATTTTTGGCGTGCGTAAAGCCATCGGCGGCATGATTGAAGTAGACGGTGAACCGGTGGTGATCCACTCCCCTCGCGAGGCGATTGACCACGGCATTGGCTTTCTGACGGAAAACCGCAAAGAGCAGGGATTGTTTTTAGAGCTGGCGGCAGCAGAGAACATCACCATGGCGACGCTGGAACGTGACGCCAACTGGGGCATGCTCGATCGCAAAAAGGCGCAGGCTATTTCCGATGACGCCATCCAATTGCTCAACATCCGCGTTCCGCACGCCCAGGTACGCGCGGGCGGGCTGTCCGGTGGTAATCAGCAAAAGCTGCTGATTTCTCGCTGGGTCGCGATCGGCCCACGCATTTTGATCCTCGATGAACCCACGCGCGGCGTAGACGTTGGCGCCAAAAGCGAGATCTACCGGATCATGAACGACATGGCGCGCAAAGGCGTGGCGATCCTGATGATCTCCAGCGAATTGCCGGAAGTTGTCGGTATGAGCGATCGCGTGTACGTCATGCGGGAAGGCAGCATTGCCGGTGAGCTGAACGGGCAAAGTATTACCCAGGAAAATATTATGACGCTGGCAACCGGCGTGAACGACTCCCATCATCAGGCGGTGTCCCATGAATAATCCAACCACTCCCCAGCAGGTGGCGAAATCCGCCTCCGCGAAAAAATTGCTGATGAGCGATCTGATGCAAACGGTCGGCATCTTGCCGATTCTCATCCTGATAGTGGCGGTGTTTGGCTTTATCGCGCCAAACTTTTTTACCGAAAGCAACCTGTTGAATATAACCCGCCAGGCGTCGATCAACATCGTGCTGGCGGCTGGCATGACTTTCATTATTTTGACCGGCGGGATCGACCTCTCGGTTGGCTCGATTCTCGGCACCACCGCCGTCGCGGCTATGGTCGTTTCGCTGATCCCTGAATTTGCCATGCTGTCGATTCCGGCGGCGCTGATGCTCGGTCTGGTGCTGGGGTTGTTTAACGGCGCGCTGGTTGCTTTTGCCGGACTGCCACCGTTTATCGTCACGCTTGGAACGTATACGGCGCTGCGCGGCGCGGCCTACCTGCTGGCCGACGGCACGACGGTGATCAATTCCAATATCAGCTTTGAGTGGATCGGTAACAACTATCTTGGCCCGGTTCCGTGGCTAGTGGTCATTGCACTGGCGGTGGTGGTGATGTGCTGGTTCATTCTTAGGCGCACCACACTCGGCGTTCATATTTATGCGGTCGGCGGCAATATGCAGGCCGCTCGTTTAACCGGTATCAAAGTGTGGCTGGTGCTGCTGTTCGTCTACGGCATGAGCGGTGTGCTCTCAGGTCTTGGCGGGGTGATGAGCGCCTCGCGGCTATACAGCGCCAACGGCAACTTAGGCATGGGTTACGAGCTGGACGCCATCGCGGCGGTGATCCTCGGCGGTACCAGCTTTGTTGGGGGGATCGGTACCATCACCGGCACGCTGGTAGGGGCGTTGATTATCGCCACGCTCAATAACGGCATGACGCTGATGGGCGTCTCCTATTTCTGGCAACTGGTGATCAAAGGGGCGGTGATCATCATAGCGGTACTGATCGACAAATACCGTACCCGACACCATCAAAGTGCATAACAACAACATCTTACTTCGAGGAATACAGCATGAGATTGAAGCCCTTAGTCACCGCGCTCTGTGCTGGCGCACTGCTTGCTGCAGCTCCGTTTGTGCAGGCAAAAGAACTGAAATCGATCGGCGTTACGGTGGGCGATCTGGCCAACCCGTTCTTCGTGCAGATCACCAAAGGCGCGGAACTGGAAGCACGCAAACTGGCGGGTGATAGCGTTAAAGTGACGCTGGTTTCCAGCGGCTACGATCTGGGACAACAGGTGTCGCAAATCGACAACTTTATTGCCGCCAAGGTCGACATGATTATTCTTAACGCCGCCGACTCCAAAGGCATCGGCCCGGCGGTAAAACGCGCGAAAGACGCAGGGATTGTGGTGGTTGCCGTTGACGTAGCGGCGGAAGGCGCTGATGCGACCATTACCTCCGATAACACCCAGGCGGGTGAAATGGCCTGTAAATACATTACCGACCGTCTGAAAGGGAAAGGCAACGTCGTCATTATCAACGGGCCGCCGGTTTCCGCCGTCCAGAACCGCGTGGAAGGCTGCCAGACCGAGTTTAAACGCCACCCGGATATCAAGGTGCTGTCGTATAACCAAAACGCTAAAGGCAGTCGCGAAGGCGGACTGGAGATCATGACCGCGCTGCTGGCGGCGAATCCGAAGATCGACGGCGTATTCGCCATTAACGATCCTACGGCGATCGGTGCCGATCTGGCAGCAAAACAGGCACAACGTAGCGAATTCTTTATTGTCGGCGTAGACGGATCGCCAGACGCTGAAGAAGCGTTGAAGCGGGAAAACTCACTATTTGTGGCGACGCCTGCACAAGATCCGCAGGTGATGGCTGCCAAAGCGGTCGAAATCGGCTATGACATATTGCAGGGGAAACCCGCCCCGAAAGAGCCCGTACTGATCCCGGTGACGATGATCGATAAAAACAACGTCGGCAGCTATAAGGGTTGGACGGTGAAATAACCCGCCACAACAACGCCGGATGGCGGCAAAAATGCCTTATCCGACCTACAAGATCGGTATGATTTTGTAGGCCGGATAAGCGCAGCGCCATCCGGCATGATATCAAGGAGGATTCTGCCGATGAAACGTTCCGCTATCAACGAGATACTGGGCCACACGCGCCAGTTTTTCTCTCAGCACGACGTGCATCTCCCCCCTTTCGCCAGTTTCCCGCCGACCCAATGGCGCAAGCTTGATCCCGCCGCCTGGAGCGAAGTTTTCGACCTTAAGCTCGGTTGGGATGTCACCGCGTTTGGCGGCAACAATTTCGCCGCGCAAGGGTTAACGCTGTTTACCCTGCGTAATGGCTCGCCGAAAGGAATGCCTTACGAGAAATGCTACGCCGAGAAAATCATGCATGTTCGCGATGCGCAGGTGACGCCGATGCATTTTCACTGGCGCAAACGCGAAGACATTATCAATCGCGGCGGCGGTAATTTAATTGTGGAACTGTGGAATGCGGGGATCCGAGAACAAACGGAGGACAGCGACGTGAGCGTGGTGATTGACGGCTGTCGGCAAACCCATGCGGCAGGCAGTCAATTGCGCCTGACGCCGGGTGAAAGCATCTGCCTGCCGCCGGGCCTGTATCACAGCTTCTGGGCGGAAGAAGGTTTTGGCGACGTGCTGGTCGGCGAGGTTTCTTCTGTTAATGACGACGACCACGATAACCACTTTCTGCAACCGATCGCCCGCTATAACGACATTGAAGAAGACGAACCGGCGCAACTGGTGCTGTGTAATGAGTATCGCCTGTTCCGCTAACCAAGGAGCGCATTATGCCGTTGATATCTCTCGCCGATGGCCTTGCCCATGCCCGCGAGCACCGCTATGCCTTAGGGGCGTTTAACGTTCTGGACTCACACTTCCTGCGCGCGCTGTTTGCCGCAGCAAAGCAGGAACGTTCGCCGTTTATCATCAACATCGCCGAGGTGCATTTTAAATATATCTCGTTGGATTCTCTGGTCGAAGCGGTCAAGTTCGAAGCCGCGCGGCATGACATTCCGGTAGTGCTGAACCTTGACCACGGCCTGCACTTTGAGTCGGTGGTTCGGGCACTGCGCTTAGGTTTCAGTTCAGTGATGTTTGATGGCTCCACGCTGGAGTATGAAGAAAATATTCGTCAAACCCGCGAAGTGGTGAAGATGTGTCACGCCGTCGGCGTATCGGTGGAAGCCGAACTGGGCGCGGTGGGAGGCGATGAGGGCGGCGCGTTGTATGGTCATGCCGACGAGTCGCTATTTACCGACCCGATGATGGCGCGTGATTTCGTCGACAGAACCGGGATTGACGCGCTGGCGGTCGCCATTGGTAATGCACACGGCAAATATAAAGGCGAACCGGTGCTCGACTTCCCGCGTCTGGACGCCCTTCGCCAGCAGGCGGCGATCCCACTGGTACTGCACGGCGGTTCCGGCATCAGCAACGACGATTTCAAGCGCGCAATTGAACTCGGCATTCACAAAATCAACTTCTATACCGGCATGTCGCAGGCGGCGCTGTCAGCGGTAGAGACAAGAATAGCGAATCGTCAGCCCCTGTACGACGAATTTGCCGAACTGCTGCTCGCCATTGAAGAGGCCATTACCGATACCGTTTCAGAACAGATGCGTATTTTTGGCAGCGCGGGACGGGTCTGATGGAACGCAGAGGCGTTATCGCCGCAGGCAACATGCTGGTCGATCATGTGCATCAAATTGTGCAGTGGCCGGAACGCGGCTGGCTGGCGGAAATCATCCGTAGCGAACGCGCGACGGGCGGTGCGCCGCTGAACGTACTGCTGACGCTGGCGAAAATGCACACCGGACTGCCGCTGCAGGCGGTGGGGTTAATCGGTCAGGATAGCGACGGCGACTACATCATGGCGATGCTGGAGCAGTATCATGTTAATCGCCAACATGTGCAGCGCACGACTTTCGCCCCCACGTCGATGTCACAGGTGATGACCGATCCCAGCGGTCAGCGCACCTTTTTCCACTCCCCCGGCGCCAACCGGCTGCTAGATCTACCCGCTTTTGAGCAACTGGATACCTCGATGAAAATCTTCCATCTTGGCTATCTGCTGCTGCTCGACAGTCTGGACATGCCGGATGAGGAGTACGGCACGCGTAGCGCACGGCTGCTGGCGCAAATGCGCGACAACGGCTTTGAAACATCACTGGATCTGGTTTCACGCAAGGGCGACCCGCGCTATCAGCCGCTGGTGATGCCAGCCCTGCGCCATCTCGACTATCTGGTAATTAACGAGCTGGAAGCCGGGGAATTCAGCGGGCTGGAGATCCGCCAGCCCAACGGGGAGCTGCATATTGCGCACATCGCCACCGCTGCGCGCGAACTGCTGAATGCGGGCGTTCGCCAGCGGGTGGTTATCCACTGTCCGGAAGGTGCCTGGGGTGAAGCGCCGGATCTGCCGGGCGTCTGGATCCCGTCACAATATCTGGCGCAGGAGGAGATCGTTGGCAGCGTCGGGGCGGGAGATGCGTTTTGCGCCGGATTTTTGTATGGCTGTCATGAACGCTGGTCGCTGACGGACAGCGTCAGGCTGGCACACGCCTGCGCACGGGCCAGTTTGCTGTGCGCCAACGCGATAGACGGCGCGAAAACGTTGGCAGAGTTAAAAGCCGATATAGCGTCCTTGTAAGCCGGATAAGACGTTTACGCCGCCTTATCATGATGCTGAACGTCGGCGGCAAACACATAGCCCAGCCCGCGCAGGGTTTTGATCAGCATCGGCTGATGCGGGTTGTTCTCTATTTTTCGCCGTAACCGCATGATTAGCACGTCAATGGTGCGGTCAAATACCTCAACGCTGTCGCTGCGCGTCAGTTCCAGCAGCTGTTCTCTGCTAAGTACCCGGCGGGCGTTTTGGGCCAGCGCCAGCAGCAGGCTGTATTCCCCCTGCGTCAACTCCACCTTCAGTTGCTGAGGATTATGTAACTGGCAACCGGCGGTATCGAGATGCCAACCGTTAAAAGAAAGTCCCGTGGTTTGCGGGCTGCCGCTTTCTGCCGTTAACACGCCGACGCGTCTAAGTACCGCCTTTACCCGCGCCACCAGCACCCGCGCATTGAACGGTTTACCGATGTAGTCGTCAGCGCCCATTTCCAACCCGACAACCACATCCGACTCGCTGCCAAGCCCGGTCAGCATCACCACCGGTAATCCGGGTCTCATCTTTTGCACCTGCTGCAGCACCATCAGACCGTTAATATCAGGCAACATCATGTCCAGCAATACCAGAGCGATTTCCGGCTGAGTCTCAATGCAGCGCAGCGCCTCCTGCCCGGTGTGACATGCGGTCACTGCAAAGACGTGTTCGCTCAGCACATCCTGTAAAAGCGTGCAGACAGCGATGTCATCATCCACAACCAGTATGGCTGGCTTCATTGTTTTTCCCCATTTCTGGCCAACTTAAATGAGTGTGATTGATTCTGCACAGAGTGACAGCGATAAGGCACAAGGATGTGTGGGAAACATAACCTCGGTCACACTGCCGGGCCGTCACGTATTGGAGATTCGTCACGTCAAATATGACGACAGCCTGTTTTTCGTCAGGGTTTTGCGCAAAATTCGCCCGTAATATCGACTAATGCCCCTGATAAAAACATGGCATAAAAGATGCATAACTCAAGCGACAAGCGCGTATGCGTGATTTGATTAACTGGAGCGAGACCGATGAAAAAAGTCGTCACGGTTTGCCCATATTGCGCATCAGGTTGCAAAATCAACCTGGTGGTCGATAACGGCAAAATCGTCCGGGCTGAAGCGGCGCAGGGGAAAACCAACCAGGGTACCTTGTGTCTGAAGGGCTACTATGGCTGGGATTTTATCAATGATACCCAGATCCTGACCCCTCGTCTGAAAACCCCAATGATCCGTCGCCAGCGTGGCGGCAAACTGGAATCCGTTTCCTGGGATGAAGCGCTTGATTACGTCGCCACTCGTCTGAGCGCCATCAAAGCGAAGTATGGCCCGGACGCTATTCAGACGACCGGTTCATCTCGCGGTACGGGTAACGAAACCAACTATGTAATGCAAAAATTCGCGCGCGCCGTTATTGGTACCAATAACGTTGACTGCTGCGCTCGCGTCTGACACGGCCCTTCGGTTGCAGGTCTGCACCAATCGGTCGGTAACGGCGCAATGAGTAATGCTATCAATGAAATTGATAACACAGATTTAGTGTTCATCTTCGGGTACAACCCGGCGGATTCCCACCCGATCGTGGCGAATCACGTGATTAACGCTAAACGTAACGGGGCGAAAATTATCGTCTGCGATCCGCGCAAAATTGAAACCGCGCGTATTGCCGATATGCACATCGCGTTGAAAAACGGCTCGAATATCGCGCTGCTCAACGCCATGGGTCATGTCATCATCGAAGAAAAACTGTACGACCAGGCGTTCGTCGCCTCCCGTACCGAAGGATTCGAAGAGTACAGCAAGATTGTCGAAGGCTACACGCCGGAGTCCGTCGAAGATGTCACTGGCGTTAGCGCACAGGATATTCGTCAGGCTGCTCGTATGTACGCCACGGCAAAAAGCGCGGCCATCCTGTGGGGCATGGGTGTTACCCAGTTCTATCAGGGTGTGGAAACCGTGCGTTCACTGACCAGCCTCGCAATGCTGACCGGCAACCTCGGTAAGCCAAGCGTGGGCGTTAACCCGGTTCGTGGCCAGAACAACGTTCAGGGCGCATGCGACATGGGCGCGCTACCGGATACCTATCCGGGCTATCAGTATGTGAAAGATCCGGCTAACCGCGAGAAGTTCGCTAAAGCCTGGGGCGTGGAAAGTCTGCCTGCACATACCGGCTATCGCATCAGTGAACTGCCGCACCGTGCGGCGCATGGCGAAGTCCGCGCGGCGTACATTATGGGTGAAGATCCATTACAGACTGATGCTGAACTCTCCGCAGTGCGCAAAGGCTTTGAGGATCTGGAACTGGTCATCGTGCAGGATATCTTCATGACCAAAACTGCCGCTGCCGCAGACGTTATTTTACCGTCTACGTCATGGGGCGAGCATGAAGGCGTCTTCTCCGCGGCTGACCGTGGCTTCCAGCGCTTCTTTAAAGCCGTTGAGCCGAAGTGGGATCTGAAAACGGACTGGCAGATTATCAGTGAAATCGCCACCCGTATGGGCTACCCGATGCACTACAACAACACCCAGGAAATCTGGGATGAGTTGCGTCATCTGTGCCCGGATTTCTACGGTGCCACTTACGAGAAAATGGGCGAACTGGGTTATATCCAGTGGCCTTGCCGCGACACCTCAGAAACCGACCAGGGTACGTCTTATCTCTTCAAAGAGAAGTTCGATACCCCGAACGGCATGGCGCAGTTCTTTACCTGCGACTGGGTAGCGCCAATCGACAAACTCACTGAGGAGTATCCGATGGTGCTGTCTACGGTGCGTGAAGTCGGCCACTACTCTTGCCGTTCAATGACCGGTAACTGTGCGGCGCTGGCCGCGCTGGCGGATGAACCGGGCTATGCCCAGATCAACACCGCCGACGCAGAACGCCTGGGCATCCAGGATGAAGAGCTGGTGTGGGTTAACTCGCGTAAAGGCCGGGTCATTACCCGTGCAGCAGTCAGCGATCGTCCAAACAAAGGCGCGATTTACATGACCTACCAGTGGTGGATTGGCGCATGTAATGAGCTGGTAACCGAGAACTTAAGCCCGATTACCAAAACGCCGGAGTACAAGTACTGTGCCGTTAACGTTGAACGCATTGCCGATCAGCGCGCTGCCGAGCAGTATGTCATTGATGAGTACACCAAGCTGAAAGCCAGCCTGCGCGAAAGCGCGATGGGTTAGTCCGTTTACGTAACTGTTCTGCAACAGCCTCCGCCCGGAGGCTGTTTTTTTATCCATACGATCTCTTTATACTGTTCATTCCGTACCCTAAATAAAACTCAAAATGAAACAACTCATTGCATTGATGTTCTTTATGACATTCTTTGCCCATGCCAGTGATACTGAGCCAGGAAGCCAGTACTTACAGGCCGCTGAGGCAGGGGACCGTCGCGCACAGTACTTTCTTGCCGATACCTGGTTCAGTTCGGGCGATTTGAGCAAAGCCGAGTATTGGGCGCAAAAAGCCGCCGACAACGGCGATGCCGACGCCTGCGCGCTACTGGCGCAAATCAAAATTACGAATCCGGTCAGTCTGGATTACCCCCAGGCTAAAACGCTGGCGGAAAAAGCAGCCAAAGCAGGCAGTAAAGCGGGAGAACTTACCCTGGCGCGGATTCTGGTCAACACCCAGGCTGGACGTACCGATTACCCTAAAGCCATTACCTTGCTGCAAAACGCCTCCGAAGACCTGGAAAATGACTCCGCCGTCGACGCGCAAATGCTGCTCGGCCTGATTTACGCCAACGGTGTGGGCATACCCGCTGATGATGAGAAAGCGACATGGTATTTCAAACGAAGCTCAGCCATTTCCCGCACCGGTTATTCCGAATACTGGGCAGGGATGATGTTCTTAAACGGTGAACAGGGTTTTATCGTGAAGAATAAACAGAAGGCGCTGCACTGGCTGAATCTGAGCTGTATGGAAGGATTCGATACCGGCTGCGAAGAGTTTGATAAGTTAACAAACGGGTAAAGATTTGCATTGCCGGATGGCGCTACGCTTATCCGGCAAGCTGTCATGAATTACTGATTAGCGGTCTTATCAAATCTACCCAGCACGTCGCGCTCATAGGCCAGCGCTTTCTTGCGGTCAAATTTGTGTTCCCACTTGGCGATAACCAGTACCGCCAGCGCATTACCCACCACGTTCAGCGCGGTACGCGCCATGTCGAGGATACGGTCAACACCGGCGATAAACGCCAGGCCTTCCAGTGGGATCCCCACGCTGCCCAGCGTAGCCAGCAGCACCACGAATGATACGCCCGGCACACCCGCAATCCCTTTCGAGGTCACCATCAGCGTCAACACCAGCACGATTTCCTGCCACAGCGACAGGTCGATACCATACAGCTGCGCGATAAAGATAGCGGCGATACTCTGGTACAGAGTTGAACCATCAAGGTTGAATGAGTAGCCGGTCGGCACCACAAAGCTGGTGATTGAAGCGGGCGCGCCATAGGCTTCCATCTTCTCAATAATGCGCGGCAGCACGCTCTCGGAGCTGGCGGTAGAGTAGGCCAGAATCAGCTCGTCTTTCAGAATGCGGATCAGGATCCAGATGCTCAAACCGCAGATGCGCGCCACGATCCCCAGCACCACCAGCGCGAAGAACAGAATGGCGAAATGCACCAACAGCACCAGCTTCGCCAGCGGCCACAAGGAAGCAAAACCGAAGTTCGCGACGGTAACGGCAATCAGCGCGAAAACGCCGACTGGCGCGTAGCGCATAACCATGTGAGTGACTTTAAACATGGTTTCGGAAATAGAGCGAAATACGGTAACCAACGGCTCGCGGTGAGTTGCCGGCAGGGAAGACAGACCTAAACCGAACAGCACCGAGAAGAAGATAATCGGCAGCATATCGCCTTTTGCCATCGATGCGACGATGTTGGTTGGCACCAGTGACAAAATTGTCCCCATCAGGCCATGCGCGTGGCTCTGTACTTCTGCGGTCGTGCTTTGATATTTCGAAATATCCACGGTCGCCAGTTGCGACATATCCACCCCGGTGCCTGGCTGGAACACATTCGCCAGCGTGATACCCAGGATAATCGCCACGGTGGTGATTACTTCGAAATAGATAATAGTTTTGGCGCCAATACGGCCCAGCTGTTTTGCATCACCGACCCCGGCGATACCGACAACCAGCGTAGAGATAACAATGGGCACCACGATCATTTTGATCAGATGGATAAAGATATCGCCCGCCGGTGACAGCAGGTTTACAACCAGCCATTCACGGCTGTCACTATGGTAATGCAGGTAACTCCCCAGCAGAATGCCCAGCACCATAGCGATCAGAATCTGCCATGCCAGGCTGACTTTCAAATTTTTCATAACAACGGACTTCCTCGATGGAGCGCTATTCCACATGCGGTGTGTGGTAATAGTACATACTGAAAGGGTATGAATTGTGTTGCGTTCGTTTATGGAGTTTTTTAACGCTTATTATCATTATCATTTGCGTACTGTCTCGCGCAACCCTCCAGGAACAGAGCCTTCAGCTGAATTTATGCATAAAAATGCAATTTTATCGGGGTATCAATGAATAACTTTTTGTTATAAAAGAATTTTAATATGTTCAAAAATGAAGAAGTCATGGCGTGAGTTTTTTTTGCTCATTTGTTCGTTCGCCTGTTTTTTAAACAGGCCAAATGATACAAATCACAAAAGAAACAAATTTATTTTTGCCGATTCTGCAACAACTTCGCCATATTAATAGAGTCAATGAGCTGTGCCCGGTTCACCCTCGGCGAGTTTAAATCCATAACTTTTTGCCACACTGAAATGGCCTGGGCGTAGTCTGCCTGCATAAACGCATCTGAGGCTAACAGCATCAGCGCAGTGACCTCTGTCGGATCCAGCGCCAGAGCCTTATCAATCATCTCGCGAGTGGGCGGTGTCATATGCTGCCCGGCCTGGTAATACAATACCGTTGCCAGCGCTGAATAGATCTCAGCATTTTCACCCCCTACACGCAGCGCCTGCTCGTAGGCCAGCAGCGCATTATGATACGCGTTTTGCCAAAGATAGTACTCACCAAGTTGCGCCCATTTCACACCGTCCTGCGGATTAGCACGAATTTGCGATTGCAGCAAAAGCAGCTGTTTTTCCTGAACATTTTCATCGGTGAACGCATGTAATGGGTCCGCCAGCCGCGTCTGTTCCTGACGCACCGCCTGCCATTTGGGTGTCAACAGGTAACCTCCGATGCAGGCCACAACCATCAGCACCGTCGCAGCGGTCAGCCACTTCACGGGGAGTGGGCGTAACGGCGCAGGGGAATGGGTGGACTGGCTCATTGCACATCCTCCTCTACGCGCTGGCGCCTTCTCACCCGCCAGACCACCACGCCCACCAGCAATAACAACAGGCACGGCAACGCCCACAGCAGCAGCGTTTGCTCATTCAACGGCGGGTTGTAGCGCACAAAATCACCGTAGCGATCGGTCATCCACGTCGTTATCTCGGCTTCACTTTTCCCTTCCGCCACCATGCTATAAACCTGGTGGCGCATACTGACCGCTACCGGCGCATTGGATTCCAGCAAGTTTTGGTTTTGACACTGTGGACAGCGCAGTTGGCTGGCAATAGACAACGCTTTTTCCTGTTGTTGCGGGTTGGCAAAAGTCCATGTGTCCACAACCTGGGCATGTGTCGCGAAGGCGATGAAAAACAAAATGATAGCTAAGAGTAAACATGTTCTGCCGGATGGCGCTGCGCTTATCCGACCTACCGTTTTCACATCCCGTTCGCCGCCATCTGGCAACGCGTTGATTAGTTTATACATCGCGCTTTCTCCCTCGCCATCCGCTCAGCAGCGCACCACAGACCATTAACAGTCCCCCGCCCCAAATCCAGCGCACGCCGGTCTGTACGTACAAGCGCATGGCATAACGGTCCGGTCCGGTTTTTTCGCCGATTACCGCATACCAGTCATGCATCAGATTCCAGCGGATCCCCGGCTCCATCATCTGTTGACGGCGCGCGGCATAGAAGCGTCTTTCAGGCTGCAGGCTGCCAATGCGTTTCTCATTTTGCCACAGCGTGATCTGCGCTTTTTCACTGGTGTAGTTACCTTTTGCTTCCAGGTCGAGACGCTCAAAACGAAAAATATAGCCCGCCAGTTCCACCTGCTGCCCGGGGCTGAGATTCAGGCTTATCTCCTGACGACTACCGCTGGAAAAGACGATCCCAGCCGCAAACACCAGCACCCCGGCATGCGCCAGCAGTGCCGGAAGCTGGCAACGCACAGACACTTTGCGGCTTCTGATCGTCGCCAGCACGATAACCAGCAGCATCAGCAGGCCAAAGGGCAGCGTAGCACGGTTAAAGTACGGTGCGCCCACGGAGAGCCGCCCCCAGCCGAACAACCCGTAAATCATCGGGTAAAGGGTGCCAATCAGCACAATCAGCAGCACCGCGCAAAAAAGTAATAGCGCGACCAGAATCAGCATCTCGCGCGACCAGCCGCCAAAACGCGCATTCTGGCGGACTTGCTGTCCCCGCCAGGCGTACAGCCCGAGCGATGCCAGGCTCAATACGGTAAACAGCGCGAACAGCGGCGTGGCGCGGACGTTATCCAGCGCAAAAGCGTGCACGGAAACGAGAATGCCGGAACGCACAATCAGCGTCCCCAGCAGCGATAAAATCAGCGTGACGATCGCCAGCAGCAGCGACCAGTGGCGGAAGATCCCACGTTGGCGCGTGATGAACAGACTATGCAGCAGCGCACTGGCGGAAAGCCAGGGTAATAAGGAGGCATTTTCTACCGGGTCCCAGAACCACCAGCCGCCCCAGCCCAACTCGCAGTAAGCCCACCAGGAGCCGAGGATAATCCCCAGCGTCAGCGCACACCAGCCAGGCAGCGCCCAGCGCCAGCACACCCCGGCGCTCTGCGCATTAAAGTCACCGCGCAGCAGCGAGGCCAGCGCCACGCCTGCCGCCACCATCAAGCCACCGTAACCCAGGTACAGCAGCGGCGGATGGAGGATTAACCCGAGATGTTGCAGCATCGGGTTAAGGTCGCGCCCTTCAATGGCTGGCGGGAAGATACGCACGAACGGATCGGACCATATCACCACAAACAGCAGCAGCAGGGCCGTTATCAGTGCGAGGACGCTGAGCGTTAACGGAAACAGCAGGTCGGAATCACGCCGATAGCGCAAGGCGAACAGCGCGCTCCAGCCGGAAAGAAACAGCACCCACAGCAGCAGCGATCCTTCATGCCCGCCCCACACCGCCGCCAGTTTTAATCCCCACGGCAGCAGGCTGTAGCTATGCTGAGCAACGTAGACCACCGAAAAGTCGCTGGTCAGAAAGCAGAATATCAGAATGGCAAAGGCCAGCAGCAGCAGCGAAAACTGCGTCCACATGCCCACGCTTGCCAGGCGCATTACGCCTTGCCAGCGCTGGCGGACACCCACCAACACGGCAAGCGGGGTCAACACGTTGACCCCGAGGCTTAACAACAGTGCCAGAAAACCGGCTTCAGGAAGGAGAACGTCCAGATATCACCTTACGCAACGGTTAGCTGACCCGCATAGAGAATAAAAAAGCGCAGCAGCAGTACGCCGGTCAGGCTGGCGCCGCACACTGCCAGCACGCCATGAAACGTCGAACTGCGGTTGGCCCAAGGTTTTAGCAGCATCGGCAGTATCAGCCCAAGCCCGGCCACGCCCAGCCAGAACCACCAGGTCCAGAATCCGCCGCCCAGTGCCGCCGCCAGCGCGCGCATTTTGCCGTCATCGCCCAGCGCCAGACCGACGAAAAACGCCGCCAGCAGGAAGATCTCCAGCCATACCACCGGGATTTCCATGCGATGCACAAAGTGCGCTTCGGTACTGTGCGGATTGCTACGATGACGTAACGCCATGGCGATCAGCGCCACCGCCGCGCCGGAGGAGATCCCGGAGAACAGGAACAGCACCGGCAGGATCGGGTTATTCAGGAACGGGTAGGATTTCAGCGCCGACAGCAGAAAACCGGTGTACGCCCCGAGCAGAACCGCCAGCACCAGCATTAACGTCTCCAGCGCGCGATGAAACGGCGCAATCAACGTCAGCATTTTCTGTACGATCCCTAATCGCGGCAGCCAGCGCTGCTGCAGAGCAATCACCTCTTTTTCAAAGATTTTTGCCAGCCACAGCACCAGCACCACCATGTACAACTGGAACAACATGACCCCCATCGACATCACCGAAGTGAAGCTGTAGTGGAACATCAGTTTCCAGAAGGTCCATGGACGCGTCAGGTGGAACACCAGAATCAGCAGACCGAAGATAATCGCCCCCGGCCCTAACACCAGCGTAGTGCGTAGCAGCGTGCTGTCAGAACCGCCCGCCTCCGGATGGAAACGACGCAGCAGAATCGCCAGCGTGACCAGTCCGGCGGAGATGCCAATCAGGAACAGATAAATGGCAATGGGCCAGTCCCACACCAGTGATTCAAAATGAAATGCAGAAGCGGATGTCATTGGCTCACCTCCCCAAATTTAAAGGGAACGCGGTAGACCTTCGGTTTTGTGCCCAACGCCAGCTTGTAACGGTAGGTGGTTTTCTGCAGCAACAAGCGGGAGATATCGCTGTTGGGATCGTCCAGATTACCAAACGTCAGCGCCTTCGTCGGACATGACTCAACGCAGGCGGGCTGCTTGCCCGCTTTCAGATTGGTTTTCCGACAGAAATCGCATTTATCTGCCGTTTTGCTAACCGGATGGATAAAGCGCACGCGATAAGGACACGCGGCGATACAGTACTGGCAGCCAACGCACAGGTCCGGATTCACATCCACAATACCGCTGGCGGCATCGCGATACGATGCCCCCGTCGGGCAGACGTCAACGCAGGGGGCATGGTCGCAATGCTGGCACGAATGACGGAAGAAGCGATACTTCACATCAGGAAACGTCCCCTGCGGCTCGCTGCGAATAATCGTCAGACGCGATACCCCTTCCGGCACGTTGTTTACTTCCCGACAAGCATCCATGCAGGCCGTACAGCCGATGCATAGTGACTCATCATGTACCATACCGTAACGTACGCCGTTGATGTTCAGCGTCTTCGCCACAACGCGTCCCGCCGTCCCGCTCACTGCCACCAGCGCGCCGACGCGGGTGATAAACTGGCGACGAGAGCAACTCATGGATGCTCCTTAAGCAACGGAACCGACGCCGGGTTAAAGTTCGGATTGTTACGCTGATCGCTGTGGCAATCGACGCAAATCTTGATCCGTCCTTTATCACTTAGCGTCTGCATCGTGTCTTGCTTCGGATGCAGTGAGTGACAGCTGGCACACGCCACTTTGGTTACGTGGACATCGTGTGGCCAGAACGCTTTTTGTAGCTGCTCAGGCAGGTGGCAGGACATACAGACGCTGTTCTGCTGTTCAACGTTGTACATCGGCTCATTAAAGCGCATCACATCCTTCACCCCTTCACGGTGGTTCGGTGACGGCTGGCCGTGACAGTTGGTGCAGGTGACCGGCAGTTTGTTATTCGGGTTGATGACTTCTGCATGCTTACCATGCATGCCTTCGGTATCTGGCTTGTGACAATCCAGACAGGCGGCATCCGGATTACGCTGTTGGGTAACCGTCCAGCGTTGATCCGACTCCTGCGGCGTTGGCGTGGCAGTGATTCCACTCAGGCTCCAGAACAAGCCTGACGCCAGCACCCCAGCAGTTAATAACGAACGTAATACGCTCATATTCACTCCGTTGAGTTATCCGCCCCTGACGGGGCGAAATGGGGTTATTGGCTTAACAGACCGTTTTTACGCGCCTGATCTTCCCACTGCGGAATCACCGTTTTGATGAAGTCCTGCTTCTCAGCATTGATTTGCTGCATGTTCAGACCAATCGCCGCCTGGGCTTTCTCTTTGGTAGAGATATCCGGTAACGGGATTTCATGGGTGATGCCTTTAGTCGCCAGCAGACGGACCAGTTTGGTACGCGCATCGGCGGCTTTATCCATGGCGCTACCCAGCATCCGCAGACCCTCTTCCGGAGCGTGCATGTGAATACCGTGTGAGGCGATAGACAGGTCCCAGCGCCATTGTGCGTGACGGATATCTTCCAGAATCGGCTTCATTTCCGCTTCAGTCGCACCCGCATCCCATGCAGCTTTCGCTTCGAAGTGCGCATGAACCAGCTGATCTTCGACCTTGATTTTCAGGTCATGAATAGCCTGTTTACGCTCGGCGACCACTTTTTGCAGGGACGCTTTATCCTGGGTGTGGCAGTTCGCACAGGTCTGAGCAAAGTTATCGAACGGGTTACCAATTTTATGGTCGGTGTAGATCTTGCCTTCCGCGTTTTGCACTTTCGGCATGTGACAGTCGATACAGGTCACGTTGTTCTTGCCGTGAATGCCCGCGCTCCAGGTTTCATATTCCGGGTGCTGCGCTTTCAGCATCGGCGTTTTCGACAGGGAGTTGGTCCAGTCAGAGAAGGCGATGGTGTCGTAGTATTTCTCCATGTTCTCGACTTTCATGCCCTCGTCCCACGGGAACTTAACGGCTTTGTTTTTACCGTCGAAGTAGTATTCCACGTGGCACTGACCGCAGACCATGGATTGCTGATCAAAGCGACCGGCTTTCTCAAACGGTTTGCCGATTGCTTCCATCGCACGTTCTGCATAAGGACGCGACAGCGTCAGCTCTGGCTTGCCTTTGGCGAAGTCTGGTGACGCCGTGTTATGGCAATCTGCACAGCCGAGATTGTTAACAATTTCTGGACCGCCGCGCGCCCATTTACCGTGGAAGTAGCCATCTTCACCGTCTTTCTGGATCAGACGTGCTACGTCCGGGCTTTTACAGCTCCAGCAGGCCATCGGCAGCGGGCCGTCTTCAGCCGTTTTTGGTGCGCCGGTACGTAAGGTTTCACGTACATCGGTCACGGCATAGGCGTGTCCACGCGGTTTGTTGTAATCGCGCGAGAATGGATATCCCGCCCACAGGATCACCAGACGCGGATCTTCTGCCAGCGCATCTTCACGGGCTGATTGCTCAGACGTGGCTTTCCAGGAGAGATATTGATCGGGATGCTGAGGAGCGAAGGTTTCATTCTTCGCTTCAACGGTGACGGTTTTTGCGGGTACAGGAGTTTGTTCAGCGTGAACAGCAGAAATAAATAATAAAGGTAATAACAGGCTGAAGAAACGGCGTACGCGTGATTTTATCCTTGCCATAGGGGTCTCATCCAGATGACGCCATTATCTGCAATGGCGGTTCTTTTATTGTTTTCCATAACAGCAACCACACGAATACTGTCTGTAATGGCTCAATAGTAATGTCCGCCTGTGGCTCAATTCAGATGTCCGCGCTATGGTAAGCTTCACTGGTCCGTTTAAACTACCGGGAGGCATATCATGAGCGCAGAAAGCTCAGGAGTGTTTACTTTGAAAGAGATCAACCGGATCAAGATTATACAGGACGTCATTGAACGTCGCATCACAACGCGCCGTGCGGCCGAGCACCTCGGTATCAGCGACAGGCAATGCCGCAGACTTCTTGCCCGTTACCGTGAAGGCGGACCGCTTGGTATGGCCAGCAGACGATGTGGCATGCGTGGTAACCGCCAGTTGCCACCCGGGCTCGCAGATCAGGCTCTGGAACTGATCAAGACGCGTTATGCTGATTTCGGTCCGACTCTGGCGCGTGAAAAGCTCGAAGAACTCCACGGACTGTTTCTTGGCAAAGAAACTGTCCGGCGCATCATGGTGCGGGCTGGCTTATGGGTTCCCCGTAAACAACGTGCCGCAAGGATCCCTCAACCACGGTACCGGCGTCCGTGTACTGGTGAGCTGATACAAATAGATGGCTGTGATCACGACTGGTTTGAAGGCCGTGGCCCGGCCTGCACCGCGCTGGTCTATGTTGATGATGCAACCAGCAAACTGATGGAACTGTTGTTTGTTAAATCGGAGTCCACGTTTTCTTACTTCGAAGCCACGCGGCGCTATATCGATAAGCATGGTAAACCGCTGGCACTGTACAGCGATAAAGCCGGTGTTTTTCGTGTTAACAATAAACACGCCACAGGCGGAGACGGGCATACTCAGTTTGGGCGAGCCATGCATGAACTGAACATCCAGACTATCTGTGCAGAAACCAGTCCCGCCAAAGGGCGTGTAGAACGAGCTCACCTCACTTTACAGGATCGTCTGGTCAAAGAGCTGCGGTTACAGGGCATTTGTTCAATGGAGGCTGCAAATGACTTCGCTGAGGCCTATATGGCTGACTATAACCGCCGTTTTGGCAAAGTACCGCGACATGATTTTGACGTACACCGTGCTGTAGAACATGATGAGGACCTGGGGCTTATTTTCACTGTTCGTGAAAAACGTAAAGTCTCAAAATCGTTGACGATACAATATGATAAAATGTTGTACCTGATTGAAGACAGCGAACTGAGTCGCCGTGCAATAGGTAAATATATCGATGTGTATCACTATCCTGATGGCAGAAAAGAGCTGCGCCTGAACGGTACGCTACTTCCCTACTCTACCTACGACCGACTGTCAGAAATCGACCAGGGCGCGATTGTCGATAACAAGCGTCTTGGCCGAACCCTGGAGTTTATCAGTCTGGTGCAGAGCAAGCGGGATAACACGCGCTCTCAGTCAATTCCCGCTGGAGATGGCCCTTCCCGACGACGGCCAAAGCAGGAAGGGAAGAAATCCCAGCGCTCACTGGATAATGATGACATGCTCGAAGCACTCAAACAGCTTCAGTCACGTTCAGAGGACATTTTTGGTAAAAGAGCCCGCTGATGGTACTCACTGGCCGGACAGTGGTTGCTCACCAGTTGATATTGTCCGGCCAGACCCATGATGTATTATTCATTTCGTTCAGCATCTTTATGTCCTGCTTTTCACGGGCATACTTACCCCATAATGAATGAAAAGAACGAACAATACTGATTAACTGCTTTTTTCTTTGCTCCGGAGATAGGCTGATAAAATAGCAGCACCTGCTGTCAATATTATCCTCAATGAAATTAAAATCAGAGTCTGATGCATATTTTACTGTTAGCATAATATCATTCGACGTTGTTCTCTCAGACTCTGTTAATGCTGATTCTATCAGGTATTCAAAGGCATACATGACAGACAGCTGGTTTTTGTCTGTCTGAATATAACCCATTGAGTTTCTGAGTATTGAGGACTGTACCAGGACCAGAGGCCATAAAAGCTCAACACCATAAAGCTTATATGTATCATGTTGATCATACTGATGTTGCTCAACACGACGATTACCTTCCCGTGCTTTACGAATATCATAGGCAAGGGATAACATAAATCCGTCTTTAACTTTAATCAGTGGGCTTTCATCCACGATGTAATGAATGAGTTCATGTAATTCATTCAGGGCTTCTGAATCTCCCCACAGTATAAAACCTGCATTGTTCGGCGTTAACTCGTATCGAAGCATGGGCTCAATCATCCTGTTGTTTCAGTCGGAGGAAAGTCTATCAGTAAAGAGAATGAGAGATCAAAGTGGTCATTTTAATTGAGCTGGATAACGGACATTTCAATTGAGCCTTGACACTGTCATGACATTGCTCCACCCTATTTGTAACAAGAAACCACACTGAAAATGTTGTCTTTAATCAATTGTAAGTGTATGTAAAATACCACTTTAGAGTTATAAACCCCCTCTAACTCCTCACTCTTTTGTCTAATTCAGAGACAGATCACCTTTTCAATAATCCTTTAGATAACTACATGTTATCGCGAGATTTAATCAATTTTTGCTAGTTCCCTTCAAAATTAAGTTTGCCGCTAATTTGCACAATTCGTTTATTGCGTGATCTGCCGCGCAAATACTAAACAAAACTCTCAAAGCCCCTACATTTAACGTTTATGAGACATATTATTAACATCCTACAAGGAGAACAAAAGCCATGAGCCAAATACATAAACACGCTATTCCCGCAAACATTGCGGATCGTTGCCTGATAAACCCGGAGCAGTACGAAGAGAAATACCAGCAATCCGTTAACGAACCCGACACATTTTGGGGCGAGCAGGGAAAGATACTTGATTGGATCAAGCCGTACAGCCAGGTGAAGAACACCTCCTTCGCACCAGGCAACGTGTCGATTAAATGGTACGAAGACGGCACCCTGAACCTGGCCGCAAACTGCCTTGACCGTCATTTACAGGCAAATGGCGATCGCACCGCCATCATCTGGGAAGGCGATGACGCCACCCAAAGCAAAAACATTACTTATCGCGAACTGCATCGCGATGTTTGCCGTTTCGCCAATACGCTACTGGATTTAGGCATTAAAAAAGGCGACGTAGTGGCCATTTATATGCCGATGGTGCCGGAAGCGGCGGTTGCTATGCTGGCTTGCGCCCGCATTGGCGCGGTGCATTCAGTCATCTTCGGTGGTTTCTCACCAGAGGCCGTCGCCGGACGTATCATCGACTCCAATTCACGTCTGGTGATCACCGCCGACGAAGGCGTGCGCGCCGGCCGCGCTATCCCGCTGAAAAAGAACGTCGATGATGCGCTGAAAAATCCGAACGTCAAAACCGTGGAACATGTGGTCGTCCTCAAACGTACCGGTGGAAAAACGGAATGGCAGGAAGGCCGTGACCTGTGGTGGTCCGATCTTATCGAGAAAGCCAGCCCGGAACATCAGCCGGAAGAAATGAACGCGGAAGATCCGCTGTTTATCCTCTATACCTCCGGTTCAACCGGCAAGCCAAAAGGCGTACTGCATACCACCGGCGGATATCTGGTCTATGCCGCAACCACCTTTAAGTACGTGTTTGACTACCATCAGGGCGATATTTATTGGTGTACCGCTGACGTGGGTTGGGTAACCGGGCACAGCTACCTGCTGTATGGTCCGCTGGCCTGCGGCGCAACCACGCTGATGTTCGAAGGCGTGCCAAACTGGCCAACCCCGGCGCGTATGTCGCAGGTTGTGGACAAGCACCAGGTCAATATTCTGTATACCGCGCCGACCGCCATCCGCGCCCTGATGGCAGAAGGTGATAAAGCGATTGAAGGCACTGACCGCTCCTCGCTGCGTATCCTGGGTTCCGTTGGCGAGCCGATTAACCCGGAAGCATGGGAGTGGTACTGGAAGAAGATCGGCAACGAAAAATGCCCGGTCGTCGATACCTGGTGGCAGACCGAAACCGGTGGATTCATGATCACCCCGCTGCCGGGCGCCACCGAGCTGAAAGCGGGTTCCGCAACCCGTCCGTTCTTTGGCGTACAGCCTGCGATTGTCGATAACGAGGGTAATCCGCTGGAAGGCGCGACCGAAGGCAACCTGGTGATTACCGACTCGTGGCCGGGCCAGGCGAGAACGCTGTTTGGCGATCACGAACGCTTTGAGCAGACCTACTTTTCTACCTTCAAGAATATGTACTTCAGCGGCGACGGCGCGCGTCGTGACGAAGATGGCTATTACTGGATCACCGGTCGTGTGGACGATGTGCTGAACGTCTCTGGCCACCGTCTGGGAACGGCAGAAATCGAATCGGCACTGGTGTCGCATCCGAAGATCGCCGAGGCCGCGGTGGTGGGTATTCCGCATAATATTAAAGGCCAGGCGATCTACGCCTACGTCACGCTGAATCACGGCGAAGAGCCGTCACCTGAGCTGTACGCCGAGGTGCGCAACTGGGTACGTAAAGAAATTGGTCCGCTGGCAACGCCAGACGTGCTGCACTGGACCGACTCACTGCCGAAAACCCGCTCCGGCAAAATCATGCGCCGTATTCTGCGTAAAATCGCGGCGGGCGATACCAGCAATCTGGGCGATACCTCGACCCTCGCCGATCCTGGCGTGGTAGAGAAACTGCTCGAAGAGAAGCAGGCCATCGCGATGCCATCATAACCACAACCGTGAAATGCCCGATGGTGCGCGGCTTATCGGGCCTACAAATCCTACCCCTACCCCTCCCCTGACCGGGAGGGAAAATATAATAACCCACCCCAAAGGATTTCGCGTTGCAGGAAGGCGGCAAGCGAGCGCATCCCCAGGAGCATAGTTCACTATGTGACTGAGGTGGGCGAGTGCGGCCAACACACTTGCAACGTGAAAGACGAAGGGGGCCTCTGGAGAACTCTGTGATGAATGACTCTATTTATCAGCGGATAGAAGACAGTGCGCGTTTCAGGGAGTTAGTTGAAAAAAGGCAACGGTTTGCCACCATTCTGTCCATCATCATGCTGGCAGTTTACATCAGCTTTATTTTACTGATTGCCTTTGCGCCTGGCTGGCTGGGTACACCGCTACACGCGGGAACCAGCGTCACCCGGGGTATTCCGATTGGGGTCGGTGTGATCCTCATCTCCTTCATCCTGACCGGGATCTATATCTGGCGGGCAAACGGTGAATTCGACCGCCTGAACAATGCGGTTCTGCACGAGGTTAAAGCATCATGAAGAGAGTCCTGACGGCGCTTGCCGCCACGCTGCCCTTCGCCGCAAACGCGGCGGATGCTATTAGCGGTGCAGTCCAACGCCAGCCAACCAACTGGCAGGCGATTGTCATGTTCCTGATTTTCGTCATCTTTACGCTCGGTATTACTTACTGGGCGTCTAAGCGCGTACGTTCGCGTAATGACTACTACACCGCCGGCGGCAACATCACTGGTTTCCAGAACGGGCTGGCGATTGCGGGCGACTATATGTCGGCGGCATCGTTCCTCGGGATTTCCGCGCTGGTGTTTACCTCCGGTTATGACGGGCTGATCTATTCACTCGGCTTCCTGGTCGGCTGGCCAATTATCCTGTTCCTGATTGCTGAGCGTCTGCGTAACCTGGGTCGTTACACCTTTGCAGATGTTGCTTCTTATCGTCTGAAGCAAGGACCAATCCGTATTCTGTCGGCCTGTGGTTCTCTGGTGGTGGTCGCGCTGTATCTGATCGCCCAGATGGTGGGCGCAGGTAAGCTGATTGAGCTGCTGTTTGGTCTGAACTATCACATCGCCGTCGTACTGGTTGGCGTGCTGATGATGATGTACGTCCTGTTTGGCGGCATGCTGGCGACCACCTGGGTACAGATCATCAAAGCCGTTCTGCTGCTGTTCGGCGCCAGCTTTATGGCCTTTATGGTGATGAAGCACGTCGGCTTTAGCTTCAACAACCTGTTCACCGAAGCAATGGCGGTACACCCGAAAGGTTCAGCCATTATGAGCCCGGGCGGACTGGTAAAAGATCCGATCTCCGCCCTGTCGTTAGGTCTCGGCCTGATGTTTGGTACGGCAGGCTTGCCGCACATCCTGATGCGCTTCTTCACGGTCAGCGATGCCCGCGAAGCACGTAAGAGCGTGTTCTATGCCACCGGTTTTATGGGTTATTTCTACATCCTGACCTTTATCATCGGCTTTGGCGCGATCATGCTGGTGGGCGCTAACCCGGCGTATAAAGACGCTGCTGGCGCGCTGATCGGCGGTAACAACATGGCGGCGGTTCACCTGGCGAATGCAGTGGGCGGCAACCTGTTCCTGGGCTTCATCTCAGCCGTGGCGTTTGCCACCATCCTGGCGGTGGTTGCAGGCCTGACGCTGGCGGGCGCATCGGCCGTTTCTCACGACCTGTATGCCAACGTGTTCCGTAAAGGCGCAACCGAACGTGAAGAACTGAAGGTGTCGAAAATCACCGTACTGGTGCTGGGGGTGATTGCCATCCTGCTCGGCGTGCTGTTTGAGAACCAGAATATCGCCTTCATGGTAGGTCTGGCGTTTGCTATCGCAGCCAGCTGCAACTTCCCGATCATTCTGCTCTCCATGTACTGGTCAAGACTGACCACGCGTGGCGCGATGTTGGGCGGCTGGTTAGGTCTGCTGACGGCGGTGGTGCTGATGGTGCTTGGCCCGACGATTTGGGTCCAGATCCTTGGTCACGAAAAAGCCATTTTCCCGTATGAATATCCGGCGCTGTTCTCCATCAGCGTAGCGTTCCTTGGGATCTGGTTCTTCTCTGCTACCGATAACTCAGAAGAAGGTAATCGCGAACGCGAGCAGTTCCGTGCCCAGTTCATCCGTTCCCAGACCGGGTACGGCGTAGAACAAGGTCGCGCGCACTAACCACACCTACTCATCCCCGGTCTGAACGACCGGGGCATTTTTTCAGAACATCACCATCGCGACCAGCGGCGCTACCAGCACCATCACCACGCCGGAAAGCATCATCACCAGGCTGGCGACCACGCCCTCCTGCTGGCCGAGCTCATAAGAGCGCGCCGTGCCCGCACCATGCGAGGCTGCGCCAAATCCTGCGCCTTTCGCCATCCCCTCCCGAATAGAAAGCCGTAAAAACAGTACATCGCCAACCGCCATACCGAATACACCGGTCACTACCACGAACAATGCCACCAGGTCTGGTTGCCCGCCCAACGGCTCTGCTGCTGCCAGCGCAAACGGCGTGGTGACGGAGCGCACCGCCAGGCTACGCTGGATTTCATCAGGCAACATAAACAGACGCGCCAGCCACACGGAACTGGTAACGGCCACCAGCGTTGCCGTCACCACGCCCGCCGTCAGTGACATCCAGTGCCGCTTAATCACGGCAAGGTTGTCATAAACCGGAACGGCAAAGGCGATGGTCGCAGGGCCTAACAGCCACAGTAGCCAGTGCGATTCACCAATATAGTTTTGCCAGGAGATATGCCCAAAGACCAGCATCAGGACCAGCAGAGCCGGAGTGAACACTAACGGCATCAGCGGTAATTTACGAAAACGGCGATACAGGCGCTTGTTGGCAAAATAGATGCCCAGCGTAATCACCAGACACAGCACGCTTAGCTGGAAATTACTCACGGTTTAGCCTGCTCATTTCATAGCGATACACTTTATCCACGACCCACGCCGTTGCGCCAAGCACCATCAACGTACTTAGCGCAATGACGGCAAATATGCGCCAACCATCGACCAACAACAGCTGCGTATAGTTGACGACAGCCACCACCGCCGGAACAAAAAACAGCAACATTTCAGCCAGTAACCAGCGAGCGCCTGCGCGAATCCAGTTCAGCGGGATAACCCGGCAGACAATCAGCGCCAACATCAGCACCATCCCAACCAGGTTGGCAGGAAGCGGCAGATGCAGCCAGGAGACAAGATATTGAGCAAATACAAATAGACCTGCGTACAACAGAACCTGAACGGGGATCTGGAGTCGATGAATAACGGCAGGCGTCACGCGGCTTATCGCCACAGCCATGAGGGTATGTCCTTAAAAAATAGAGAGCGCCAGTATAGAGAGCCCCCGTCCAGGACTGAAATGAATTAAACTCATTGCAGGCATAGTCTTAAGGAATAATCATGGATATCAGAACGCTGCGCTATTTTGTTGAGGTGGTTCGTCAGCAGAGCTTTACCCGCGCAGCGGAGAAGCTTTTTGTCACCCAGCCCACCATCAGCAAGATGTTGAAGAACCTTGAAGACGAGCTTAACTGCACGCTGTTAATCCGCGACGGTCGGCGACTGCTGTTAACCGACACCGGACAGGTTGTTTTCGAACGCGGCCTGGCGATCCTCGCCGAGTTTCGCCAGCTCGAAGCAGAACTCAGCGACATTAATCACCTCAACAAGGGAGTGCTGCGCCTCGGCATCCCGCCCATGGTCGGTATGTTGATGGCCGGGCCTATCAGCCTGTTTCGCCAGCGCTATCCCGGCGTGGAGCTGAAGGTATCTGAATTTGGAGGCTTAACCGTCCAGCAGGCGGTGATGAATGGCGAGCTGGATGTCGCGATGACCGCGCTGCCGGTTGAAGAAGAGAGCGGCCTGGCGACCTTACCGCTTTTTAGCCATCCGCTCTGCGTGCTGGTCCCCCGCTCCGGTCAGTGGACAACGTGTGAATCCATTTCCCCCGAGGCGTTAGCGGAGCATCCCCTGCTTATCTATAACGAAGATTTCGCGTTGAGCCGTCAGTTGCTTGAGCTGTTTAACCAGCACAACGTCAAACCCCGCATCGCGGTACGCAGTGGGCAGTGGGATTTTCTGGCGGCGATGGTGCAAGCCGGAGTCGGGATCGCCATTTTACCGGAGCCGATTTGCCAGCGCTTGGATAAGCAGACGCTGCGCTGGATCCCTTTGGAGAGTGATTTACGCTGGCAGTTGGGCATGATTTGGCGCGAAGGTGTGTATCTGTCGCACAGCGCCCAGGCGTGGCTCAAATGCTGTGAAGGGTTCTGGCTAACGCAAGAGTCGTAACATGCCGGATGCGGCTTAACGCTTATCAGACCTACAATTGGATTCCGTAGGCCTGATAAGCATAGCGCCATCAGGCACAACCGTTTATTCGTTCTCGATCAACAGCGCTTCCAGCAAATCCAGATCGTGCAGCAGTTTTTGCAGCGTTTCATTGCTGATTTCCCGCGTGGCGCGCAGGTGATAAAGTTCCGCGCGCTCGGAACGCAGGGCCGCCAGACGGAAACGCCGCTCGAGGTTTTCTTCCTGCATTGAGCTTTCCACGTCGTTGCGTCCGTCGGCGCGTCGACGCAGGTTACCGATGACGCGTGAACTCACCTCGGTGAGCAACTGATTGTCGATGTTCTCTTCGGTGTCTGCGGCCAGACGCTCCTCCATTTTCTGGATGGCGACAATCGCCACTTCGGCCGTGGCAGCGCGGGCAATTCGTTCCTCTTTCTGCTGCTGCGAGTGGTCTGCCACTTCCAGGTGTTGCAGCAGAAGCGGCAGCATCACCACGCCAACAAACAGCGAGAACAGAATCACGCCCGCGGCAAGGAAGATCAGCTCATATCGCGCCGGGAAGCCGCTACCATCCGGTAACAGCAACGGAATAGAGAGCACACCGGCGAGAGTAATGGCCCCACGCACGCCCGCAAAGGAGGCGATCATGATTTCACGCGTCGTCCAGGAACCAAACTCCATCGGCTTTTTCTTCAGGAAGCGCAGGCTAAACTTCTTCATCGTCCACAGCCAGCCAAAACGTACCAGCATCAGCGCCACGTAAATCAGCACGATATCGGTAAACAGCATCCAGATTTCAACATTCGGATCGGCTTCTGCCGCCGCCAAAGAAGACTCCAGAATCCCCGGCAACTGCAGTCCTAACAGCAAGAAAACCATGCCGTTAAACACAAACTCCAGCATCGCCCAGGTGCTGTTAGCACGTAAACGCATCGCCAGCGGCGCCCGGCGCATTACCCCGGAACGGGTGATGGTCATCCCGGCTGCGACCGCCGCGAGGATGCCGGAAACACCGATGTGTTCCGCAATCAGGTAAGACGCAAACGGCAGCAGGAACAGCAGAACGATTTGCGTTGCCGGTTCATCACCACCCCAGCGGCTGAGAAAACGCAGGGAGCGCCCGTACAGCCAACTGACGACAAAACCGGCCAGGATACCGCCAATCGCTACCTTGAAGAATTCAAGCGTTGCGCCACCAACCGTAAACACCATCGTGCCCATCGCCACGGCGACGGCAAATTTCAGTGATACCAGACCGGAGGCGTCGTTCATCAACGCTTCGCCCTGCAGGATACCCATGATTTTCTTCGGTATGCGTCCCTCCCCCACTATGCCGGAAAGGGCCACGGCATCGGTTGGCGACAGGACAGCGGCCAGCGCAAAGGCCGGGATGAGAGGGATCCCCGGCACCAGCCAGTAAATCATAAAGCCAATCCCGACCACCGTGACCAGAACCAGCGCCAGCGCAAGGCCGAAGATCTCTCGCCCGTGCTCCAGAAACTCACGGGTTGGCGTCTTCCAGCCATCGGCGAAAAGCAGCGGCGGGATGAACAGAACCAGAAAAAGCTCAGGATCGAATTCCACATGCAAACCAAACGTCGGCCACGCCAGCAAGGCGCCGATGGCGATCTGCATAAGGGGTAAAGGGAGTTGGAATGGCAATACGCGAGTAAAAACCCCCGACAGCGAGACCACAAGGGTCATGATGAGTATGGTGAAAAAGATTTCCATGCGTTCCCTGTTTGCGATGTTTCTTATGATCAGTGATGAGAGGCGTCGTGCCTCAATTCTATCTACTTGAGAGTAACGCAAAAGACAACGAGAGTGTTGTGAAAATAAAAACGGGCGGCCAAAGCCACCCGTTTTCAGAATCTTCATCAAATGAGGATTAGATAGCCCAACCACCAGCGTAGAAGGCCACCAGCGCGATGGCGATGACCACTGTGCCGATGTTCAGTTTGCGCCATTCGCCAGAGACGATACGGCCAATCACCAGGGTAGCAAAGCCAATCATAATGCCGGTCACGATGTTACAGGTCAGCACGATAAATACGGCCGTTACCAGCCCCGCCATAGCGTCGACAAAGTCAGCAAAGTCGATTTTCGCTACGTTGCTCAACATCAGCAGGCCCACATACATCAGCGCAGGTGCCGTTGCATATACTGGTACAAGATAAGAGAGCGGAGACAGGAACAGGATCAGCAGGAATAGTACGCCAACGGTGATCGCCGTCAGGCCGGTTTTGCCGCCTGCCGCCGTACCCGCTGCGGATTCAATATAAACCGCCGCCGGTGCAGCGCCCACCAGGCCAGAGAACACGCTGCTCAGGGAGTCGGTGGTCAGCGCTTTGCCGCCGTCAATAATCTGTCCGTCTTTATCCAGCAGATTCGCCTGTCCGGCTACCGCACGGATGGTTCCGGTCGCATCGAAGACAGCGGTCATGACCAGCGCCAGCACGCTCGGCAGTACGATCGGGTTTAGTGCGCCCATAATATCCAGGCTACCGATCAGCGAGTTACCGTTTTCGTCGCTCAGAGACGGCATGGCAAAAATACCGGAGAAATGTACGGCCGGGTCGAAAATCAGACCCACTACGGAAATACCGATAATAGTCAGCAGGATGCCGCCCGGTACTTTCAGTTTTTCGAGGCCAATAATCACCGCCAGACCTACCAGCGACATAATCACCGGGAAGGTATCGAAATCGCCCAGCGCAACCGGCAGGCCGTCCAGCGGGTTTTTAATAACCAGACCCACGCCGTTTGCCGCAATCAGCAGCAGGAACAGGCCGATACCAATCCCCGTACCGTGCGCAACACCCTGCGGTAGATTGCGCAGGATCCAGCTACGAATACCGGTCGCGGAAATGATGGTAAACAGGACACCCATCAGGAACACCGCACCCAGCGCAACAGGCACGCTGATATGTTGTCCCAGTACCAGGCTGAACGCGGTAAACGCCGTCAAAGAAATGGCGCAACCAATCGCCAGCGGCAGGTTTGCCCACAGGCCCATCACAATAGAACCGACGCCCGCGACCAGACAGGTTGCCACAAATACAGCGGCAGGCGGGAATCCGGCTTTACCCAGCATCCCCGGAACCACGATAACGGAGTAGACCATGGCCAGGAACGTCGTTAATCCGGCAACGACTTCCTGACGAACGGTACTGCCGCGGAGCGAAATTTTAAACCAGGCGTCGAGTGAACCGCCGGTACGCGCTGAAGGCGTAGACATAGAAAACATCCCCTGAGAGTTTATTTTTTCGTCATTATGCGTGCTGGACAATCCACTGCCTGCTAAACGTTTTCTCCATGTGCCAGGTTTGCGTCAATAGGGGTGTCGCAAAAAAGCAAACGTTTAGCTCCGCGCATAAAAAACGGGTGGTAAAAAAAAGCAAACGATTATCCAGCGATCATACGCTGGTTTTCAACTGAACTTTGCCGCTTTTTACTCATTTCTTCTTATAACGCGCAATAAATAATCAGTCGATGCGCAAACGTTATCGTCAATGCGCAGTCTGGCAACAAAATTTGCGGAGTTATTACAACATCGGTGTGCCTTTTTCACGCAAACTTGCGCAAGAAAACCGGTGAAGATGCGGAAAATTTTTTGGCTAAAAAATCACCATTTCACTGGTAAATGGAGAGAGGTGGCTTACAATTACATTATCAACACAGACCGGAACCTCACCTAATGTGCTCGACTGAGGGGTGTTGATGTCGGGGGAAACCCTCCCGTGAACCAGCGGGATAGAGTGAAAGACAAAGACCGGAACCAAACTAAAGCGCCCTCTGTGGCGCTTTAGTTTTGTATCCGTCAATCCATCAGATATTTCACATCAATCATCTTCCAGCAGACGCGCCCCGGTCCCCTTCTCGCCAAGCTGATCGCCTGGGTTACGCAACGGGCAATCGCTGCGCGACAAACAACCGCAACCAATACACCCATCCAGTTCATCGCGTAGCGCCACTAAAGTATGAATGCGTCGATCCAGCTCTTCACGCCATTGCGAAGAGAGCTGCTTCCACTCTTTAGCACTGAGCGAATGTCCTTCAGGTAATACGCCGAGCGCGTCACCGATCGTTGCCAACGGGATCCCGATGCGTTGAGCAATCTTGATAATCGCCACATAACGCAACACATCACGTCTGTATCGGCGCTGATTGCCGCTGTTGCGCATACTGCTGATTAACCCTTTGCTTTCATAGAAATGCAGGGTTGATACCGCTACGCCGCTACGCTTTGCGACTTCACCTGGCGTAAGCAGCGCTTTTATTCGGGGTAATTTCTTTTCCATAAATCGCTTTACCTCAAGTTAACTTGAGGAATTATACTCACCCACAGACAAAACGACGAATCGAATACTGAAAAAGAGGCAGCCCTATGTCCCATCAGCAGATTATTCAGACCCTTATTGAATGGATTGACGACCATATCGATCAGCCGCTGAACATTGAGGCGGTGGCGAAAAAATCAGGTTACTCGAAGTGGTATTTACAGAGAATGTTCCGCACGGTGATGCGCCAGACGTTGGGTGACTATATCCGCCAGCGTCGACTCCTGCTGGCTGCTGTTGAACTGCGGACGACCGAGCGACCTATTTTCGATATCGCGATGGATCTTGGTTATGTATCACAACAAACCTTCTCACGCGTGTTTCGCCGCGAGTTTGATCGTACCCCCAGCGATTACCGCCACCGCCTGTAAGATTATTGCCCGCTCTGCGTCAGTATGGCGGGCGACCGTTGTATCCAGTGTATGAACTCCTGTGGCGGCAGCGCCTTCGCAAAATACCAGCCCTGACAATACTGTACGCCACGTTCGCGCAGCCACTCGATTTGCTCAACCGTCTCTACCCCTTCCGCAATCATCTTCAGGTGTAAGCTTTGCGCCATTTCGATGATATGTTCGGCAATCAGGTGACTGGTGCTGTTGGTGGACAACGTACTAATAAATGATTTGTCGATCTTCAGGATATCGATATTCAACGCGGATAAATTGTGTAGATTGGAATATCCCGTCCCAAAATCATCAAACGCCACTTCATAACCCGCCTGACGAAACGCCTGGATTACCGCGGTCATTTTATCTACATCAATAAACCCGCGCTCGGTCACCTCGACTTTAATTTGCTGGGCCGCCACAGAGTACTCACGGTTTTTGTCGGTAATCAGGGCAATAAGTCGGGATGAATGAAAGTCAGAAGCAGAGAGGTTTATCGAGATATAAAGCTGAGGATGCGCCGAAAGAAAATATCCCAAATCGTTGAATACCTCTTCAATCACGTAATCCGTGATCCGCTCAATCATTCCCTCTTTTTCAGCCAGCGGAATAAACTCGGTTGGGCTCATTACTTCACCATCACAGCCCGGCCAGCGCAGCAGAGCCTCAGCCCCTACGCACTGGCCGTTTTCGATATCAATGATCGGCTGGTAGTGCAGACACAGTTGACGTTTTTTGATTGCGCGTTTTAACAAGCGGCGGGGAGATAAGTATTCCTGACGCGTGCGCCACCACATTAACAGCATCAGGATGCTGCAGATAATCCCGAAAGGAATCGTTAACGCAGCCTCATGATAGAAAATCGAATGTATGCGTTTATCCGAGGTCGACACAATAATCGCAATCGGGCGTTTTTCTGAATGCACTTTGGTGTAGAAGCGATCGTCCAACTGGAAGGTTGAGGCTTCACCGTGCACCAACGGCAATAACTGCGCAATAGGCGCCCCTTCGCTGGCAGAGAAAAAAGTACCCGTTACCGTGTCATACACGCCCCAGGACAGGTCCGGGTCATCTGACATAACTTCGCTGTAAGATAATGGGTTGATGACAACAACGTAGTTTCCACGTTGCATATACGTCATTCTGTAGCCAGCGAAAAAGGGGGTATCGCGATAGTAATAGATGGAGATGTCCGGCGTACGTTTATAGTCGGCGGTCGGCATAATATAGGCGACTGGCGGCGCCATCGACGTAGAGCACAAAAAATGATCGCCCTGCGCATAAATTAGCTCGCTGATATATAAACGACCACGAATAATATCTAGCATATTTTTCTGATGTGCCGGGGTACACATCTTACCTTGATACAACAGGGCCATATCTCGCGCTAAATCGGCTTGTTGGATCACCAATTCAGTTTTATTTAACACCAGTTGCGCAAAAGAGCGAAGTTGATTACGGGTTTCGGACATTGCCCGGATTTGAGCAAACCATAACGCCAGCACCACGGGGAGCAATACCACCATGAATGTTCCGAGGAACTTCAGTATCTTGCGTCGCGCACTGTGATTCATGTCAGCCCTGTTTCCCTGTTTCGTATATGCCAGAACCCATTAAGGCAAGATGCTATAAACACCGACTGATTAAGTTGCATGAATCTATCAGTATTAGCAACAGACTTCTCTATGTAAAAGTCTGATAATAGTTGATGATGATATTATTTTTCCGTAAGGCAAACTTAAAGTTATGCTTATTTCATAACGTTATTATCCCCAAGGAGTAATTTTTTATAAGCACTATCCTGGCTTTATTTAAGAAATTCATTAGATTTTTTTAACGATGAATTTAGGATAAATAAAACAGGCAACAAAAATGCATCTTTAAGATTGATTATTTAGTATCGTTGCTTGCTTGAATATACCCACATATTTAACATGGTTATCGTCCTGCAAAAAATACGCCCAACACTGGTGAACAAACGAGCATATGTGATATAGTTCACAAAAATCATGTAACAGAAACGATGTTTCATTCATGTTATTGCCCGTCGATAGCCAGAGTACTACACCCTCGGTGAACACCCCCGCGCTGTCCTGGGCATCCAGACTTTCTGAGGACGTTTTTCATGGCAACGATAACAACTGGCGTGGTTCTTCTGCGGTGGCAATTACTCAGTGCAGTGCTGATGTTTTTAGCCAGTACGCTTAATATCCGTTTTCGTAAATCAGATTATATTGGCCTGGCCGTCATTAGCAGCGGTTTAGGGCTGGTTTTTGCCTGCTGGTTTGCGACCGGATTACTCGGCATAACCCTGGTGGATATGTCCGCAATCTGGAAGAACATTGAAACCGTAATGGTTGAAGTGATGAGTCATACACCGCCAGACTGGCCGATGGTGTTGAACTGATAACAGAATTGCATATGGCTACCCCAGTTCTGAGGTAGCCATAATTTTCAGCGAAAAGCAGAAGGATTAGAACGGAATATCGTCGTCGAAATCCATCGGCGGCTCATTAGACGGCGCTGCCGGAGCCGACTGCTGCTGCGGGCGAGACTGCGCGCCGCCGCTGAACTGATTGCCACCTTGCGGCTGCTGAGGCTGACCCCAACCACCCTGCTGCTGGCCGCCACCTGCCGGAGCACCACCACCCTGACGACCGCCCAGCATTTGCATGGTGCCGCCAACGTTAACCACAACTTCAGTGGTGTACTTTTCTACGCCGGATTGATCGGTCCATTTGCGGGTACGCAGCTGACCTTCGATATAGACCTGGGAACCTTTACGCAGATATTCGCTGGCAACTTCCGCCAGTTTGCCGAACAGCACCACACGGTGCCATTCAGTCTGCTCTTTCATTTCGCCGGTCGCTTTATCACGCCAGGATTCGGAAGTAGCCAGCGTAATGTTGGCAACTGCGCCACCATTCGGCATATAGCGTACTTCCGGGTCCTGGCCCAGATTACCGACGAGAATCACCTTGTTTACGCCTCTGCTGGCCATGATCGTGTCTCCTGAAAAACGTTACTGAATAAGTGTAAGCGCGGGATTGTAGCATTTCCAATAGCGCTTTTACTACGTTGCGAGATCGATTCCAGTAAACAACCCCAGACAGACATTGTTGCACAGGCATCTGCGTTTTGCATTCCAATACTGTATATCCATTCAGGTCAGGTTGTGTCATAATTAACCGTTTGTGATCGCCGGTAGCACCATGCAGCCAGGCAAAAAAGCGTTTAATCCGGGAAAGATGAATGGATAAGATCGAAGTTCGGGGCGCCCGCACCCATAATCTCAAAAACATCAACCTCGTCATCCCGCGCGACAAGCTGATTGTCGTCACCGGGCTTTCGGGCTCAGGCAAATCTTCGCTCGCTTTCGACACCTTGTATGCCGAAGGGCAGCGTCGTTACGTTGAATCCCTTTCCGCGTACGCGCGTCAGTTTCTGTCGCTGATGGAAAAGCCGGATGTCGACCACATTGAGGGGCTGTCTCCCGCCATCTCAATTGAACAAAAATCGACATCCCACAACCCGCGATCCACGGTAGGTACGATTACCGAAATTCACGACTATCTGCGTCTGCTGTTTGCCCGCGTTGGCGAACCGCGCTGCCCGGATCACGACGTTCCCCTGGCGGCCCAGACCGTTAGCCAGATGGTGGACAACGTTCTGTCGCAGCCGGAAGGCAAACGTCTGATGCTGCTGGCGCCGGTGATTAAAGAGCGTAAAGGCGAGCATACTAAAACGCTGGAAAACCTGGCAGGCCAGGGCTATATCCGCGCCCGTATCGACGGTGAAGTGTGCGACCTTTCCGATCCGCCCAAGCTTGAACTGCAAAAGAAACACACTATTGAAGTGGTGATTGACCGCTTTAAAGTCCGCGACGATCTCACCCAGCGACTGGCAGAATCCTTTGAAACCGCGCTGGAACTGTCCGGTGGTACGGCGGTGGTCGCCGATATGGACGATCCGAAAGCGGAAGAGTTGCTGTTCTCCGCCAACTTCGCCTGCCCGATCTGCGGCTACAGCATGCGGGAGCTGGAACCACGTCTGTTCTCGTTCAATAACCCAGCGGGTGCATGCCCGACCTGTGACGGTCTCGGCGTACAGCAGTATTTCGATCCTGACCGGGTGATCCAAAATCCGGAACTGTCGCTGGCCGGTGGTGCTATCCGCGGCTGGGATCGCCGTAACTTCTATTACTTCCAGATGCTTAAGTCACTGGCGGAACACTATAAATTCGACGTTGAAGCCCCATGGGCCAGCCTGAACCCTGCCGTGCATAAAGTGGTGCTGTACGGTTCCGGTAAAGAGAATATCGAATTTAAATACATGAACGATCGCGGCGATACGTCCGTACGCCGCCATCCGTTCGAAGGCGTATTGCACAATATGGAGCGCCGTTATAAAGAGACGGAATCCAGCGCGGTACGTGAAGAATTAGCCAAGTTCATTAGCAACCGACCGTGCGCCAGCTGTGAGGGGACGCGTTTACGCCGGGAAGCCCGCCACGTATTTGTCGAAAATACGCCGCTGCCCGCGATTTCCGACATGAGCATCGGTCACGCCATGGATTTCTTCAACAACCTGAAGCTTGCGGGTCAGCGAGCGAAGATTGCAGAGAAAATTCTCAAAGAGATTGGCGATCGTCTGAAGTTCCTGGTCAACGTCGGCCTCAACTATCTGACGCTGTCGCGTTCAGCAGAAACGCTCTCCGGCGGCGAAGCCCAGCGTATTCGTCTGGCAAGCCAGATCGGCGCAGGTTTGGTCGGCGTAATGTACGTGTTGGATGAACCGTCTATCGGTCTGCATCAGCGCGATAACGAGCGTCTGTTGGGTACGCTTATCCACCTGCGTAATCTGGGCAATACCGTCATTGTGGTTGAGCACGATGAAGACGCGATTCGCGCCGCTGACCACGTTATCGACATCGGCCCCGGCGCGGGTGTTCACGGCGGCCAGGTGGTTGCCGAAGGTACGCTAAAAGATATCATGGCCGTGCCTGAGTCGCTGACCGGCCAGTACATGAGCGGTAAGCGCAAGATTGAAGTGCCGAAACAGCGCGTGGCGGCAGACCCGGAAAAAGTATTGAAGCTGACCGGCGCGCGCGGTAACAACCTGAAAGATGTCACGCTGACGCTGCCGGTTGGTTTATTTACCTGCATTACCGGTGTTTCCGGTTCGGGTAAATCGACGCTAATTAACGACACGCTGTTCCCGATTGCGCAGACGGCGCTGAACGGCGCCACGCTGGCTGAACCCGCGCCATATCGTGATGTTCAGGGTCTGGAACATTTCGACAAAGTGATCGACATTGACCAAAGCCCGATTGGCCGTACGCCGCGCTCTAACCCGGCAACCTACACCGGCGTGTTTACGCCAGTGCGCGAACTGTTTGCCGGTGTGCCGGAGTCGCGTGCGCGCGGTTATACTCCGGGTCGTTTCAGCTTTAACGTCCGCGGCGGACGCTGTGAAGCTTGTCAGGGCGACGGCGTGATCAAAGTCGAAATGCACTTCCTGCCGGATATCTACGTGCCGTGCGATCAGTGTAAAGGCAAGCGCTATAACCGCGAAACTCTGGAGATTAAATACAAGGGCAAGACTATCCACGAAGTGCTGGATATGACGATTGAAGAAGCGCGTGAGTTCTTCGATGCCGTTCCGGCGCTGGCGCGTAAGCTGCAAACGCTGATGGACGTGGGTCTGACGTACATTCGACTGGGTCAGTCCGCCACCACGCTCTCGGGCGGTGAAGCGCAGCGCGTGAAGCTGGCGCGTGAACTGTCCAAACGCGGTACCGGTCAAACGCTGTATATTCTCGATGAACCGACCACCGGTCTGCATTTTGCGGATATTCAGCAACTGCTGGACGTGCTGCATCAGCTCCGGGATCAGGGCAACACCATCGTAGTGATTGAGCACAATCTGGACGTGATAAAAACCGCTGACTGGATTGTCGATCTCGGTCCGGAAGGCGGCAGCGGCGGCGGGGAAATTCTGGTTTCAGGCTCACCAGAAACGGTCGCTGAGTGTGAAGCCTCACACACGGCCCGTTTCCTCAAACCACTGTTGTAATCATGCCGATGGCGCTACGCTTATCAGGCCTACAAAATATGCTTGTAGGCCGGATAAGGCGCTGGCGCCTCATTGCGGAAAACAGATCAGGACTGCGCCAGTATCCGGCGTTTATCTTCCGGCAGCGTGTTTACGGCCTGCTGATAAGAGGCGTCTACCAGGTAGTAGATTTGCGAATCCGGCAGCGAGCCGTCCAGATACACCGTACTCCAGTGCGCCTTATTGAGATGCCGGCTTGGCCGTACATCGCTATGCTGCTGACGTAACAACTCTGCCAGTTCCGGGCTGGTTTTCAGTGACACCGCCGGGCGTTCTTCCACCTCTTTTACCATGGCAAAAAGCACATCTTCGACTTTGATTTGTGTGGCCTTCCAGTCACTGTGTACGCTCTGCTCGGCGCCCATTTTTGCCATGCAGTATTGCAGCAACTCCGAATTCGTCATCTTAATTCCCCTTACCAGCATATTGCCTAATGAGAACATCTTTTATTCAGTGTGCAGCAAGTCCGCAAAAGGTAAAAGCAGGTAACGCAAATTTGTTTAAAAAAACAACAACCGCAAGCAACGTCCTCAATACTCCGAGTTGACGATCACCTCTTCACCAAACGCGCCGGCCTGTGGCAACGGTTTATAAGTGGAGTTAGAAGCGCGTAAAATACGAATGCCGCGAATACCCACGTCTCGGGCGGCGGTAATGTCATTATCAGAGTCGCCGTAGAACATACGGATATTTTTATCCTGCAGCCACTGCGTTTTCGTATTCTGGCCCGGCTTATCACCGGCAAAAATGACCGGGTTCATATTGCCGGCCGGGATGTGAAAGTTATCGGACAGCGTTTTCGACACCGTTTCGGTCTTCGTCTGGCTACGCCCGGTTACGAAAAAGATGCTGTCGCCGCGACGCACGTGCATATCAATCAACTGACGCGCCACTTCTTTCGGAATGCTGAATTCGTCCCAGCCATTGTTCATTTTTTCCCAGAAGGCCGGATTTTTCAGGTAATCCTCACTGTCCGGAGAATACGTTTTTTTACCGCGCCAGAAGCCTGGGCTGGAAAAGAGGACGGTGTCATCGATATCAAACCCGACGGCCATCGGCGGGCGTCCGGTCAGGCTGTTTTCAATTTGTGCCACGGAGACCCAGTGAATGGGTGCCTGCTCAGCGAGTTTTGCAACGTTGGTGCCTGGATTAAGCTGAGAGGGAGAAGAAACTAACGCCTGGGCCGGCTGATTTAGCGTGAACAATAAACAAACGGCACTCAGTGCCAACGTAAACTTGCGCATATTTTTCCCTAAGTAGTCAGTTAGTTATCATTTTTTATTAACAACTGGTCAAAAAACTATCTGACCTTACCCCTTAGGGGGAGGGAAAGGAAGGATTTTCTCTGGTTTTGTCCTGGAAAAAGAGCATGATCACATTGGAAAACAGACCAATAGCACGGTGAAAGAAAGTAGGCCGGATAAGGTGATTACACCGCCATCCGGCAATACAATGCCTGATGGCGCGACGCTTATCAGGCCTAAAAACCCGGTTACATGACGGCAGCAAATGCCTTCGCCACGCGTTGCACGTTACCGTGATTCAACCCGGCCACGCACATACGACCACTGGCTATCAGGTACACACCGAACTCATCGCGCAGGCGATCGACCTGAGCAGCGCTGAGTCCGGTATAGCTGAACATCCCGCGCTGTTGCAGCAGGTAATCAAAGTTACGACCAGGGATCTCCGCATTCAATACGTTAACCAGCGCCTGGCGCATCGCCAGAATACGGGTACGCATCTCTTCGACTTCCGCCAGCCAGCTGGCTTTCAGCGCGTCATCACCCAACACTGCGGCCACAACCTGCGCACCAAAGTTTGGCGGGCTGGAATAGTTACGACGCACCGTCGCTTTTAGCTGCCCCAGAACGCGGCTGGCGGCATCAGCGTCTTCACAGACCACTGAAAGTCCGCCGACACGCTCGCCGTACAAAGAGAAAATCTTCGAGAATGAATTGCTGACCAGTGCAGGCAATCCGGCGCTGGCAATGGCGCGGATCGCATAGGCATCGTCTTCCATTCCACCGCCGAAACCCTGGTAAGCAATATCCAGGAACGGGATCAGATCGCGAGCTTTCAGGATCTCAATGACACCATCCCACTGCGCGGGGGTTAAATCCGCACCCGTCGGGTTATGGCAGCATGGATGCAACAGTACGATGCTGCGCGCCGGTAAGGTGTTCAGCGTGGCCAGCAGGTCGTTGACACGCACGCCATTGGTGGTGTCGTCATACCAGGGGTAAGTACTTACTTCGAATCCAGCACCTTCAAAAATCGCGATGTGGTTTTCCCAGGTCGGATCGCTGACCCACACGCCAGAATCAGGGAAATAGCGTTTCAGGAAGTCTGCGCCAACCTTTAGCGCACCGGAGCCGCCCAGCGTCTGAATCGTTGCGACGCGCTGCTGCTGGAGAACCGGATGATCTGCGCCAAACAACAGCGGCGCAATAGTATGACGATAAGTGTTCAGGCCTTCCATCGGCAGATACAGCGAAGCGCCATGCGGTTTGGCATTCAGTCGGGCTTCCGCTTCTGCCACCGCTTTAAGCTGAGGAATAATGCCGTCTTCGTTGTAGTACAGACCGATGCTGAGGTTCACTTTGTCGCTACGTGAATCTTCTTTGAAACGCTCCATGAGCGATAAAATCGGGTCGCCGGCGTAGGCGTCAACTTTTTGAAACACGTGTGGTTCTCCAGGTTTACAGGCAGGGGTTAAGAACACAATAAACCGGAAGCGGGAGAAGATCGAGAGGATGTTGAGAGGAATATTGCCGGATGGCGGCGTAACCGCCTTATCCGGCACATCATGAACTTAATCGATATACTTCATTGCCACCCTTGAGGTCAGGCGCGTGATAAGTTCGTAAGCACTTACTTTCGTCATTTCAGCAATGCGTTCAACGGGCAGACCTTCACCCCACAGGATAACCGAATCGCCGGCTTTATCCTGCGCCTCGGGACCTAAATCGACACAAATCATATCCATCGCGACGCGACCGACGATCGGCACTTCACGGCCATTGACCAGTACCGGTGTCCCAGACGGCGCTGCGCGCGGATAACCATCACCATAGCCCATCGCCACCACGCCAAGACGCGTGTCGCGCTCGCTCAGCCAGGTTCCACCATAGCCAACCGGCTCGCCCGCTTTGTGTTCACGCACCGCAATCAGGCTGGAAGTGAGCGACATCACCGGCTGGCAGCCAAAATCGGCACCGATAGAGTGGTTTTCCAACGGCGATACGCCATACAGAATCAGCCCCGGACGCGCCCAGTCGAAGTGAGACTGCGGCCACAGCAGAATACCACCCGACGCGGCGATCGAACGCTGACCCGGTTTACCTGCGCAAAAGCTATTGAAGATATCGAGCTGCTTTTCGGTCGCACCGCACTCAGGCTCGTCCGCGCGCGCAAAGTGGCTGACGATATTGACCGGCTGGCGCACGTTTTCACATTGCGTCAAGCGCTGATAAAACGCCTGGGCCTGCTCAGGACGCACGCCCAGGCGGTGCATTCCCGTGTCGAGCTTCATCCAGACGGTGACCGGTTCAGCCAGTACCGCGGCTTCCAGAGCTTCAAGCTGCTCCTGGTTGTGGACGGCAGTATGCAGACGCTGCGCGGAGATAGTCGGCAGATCGGAAGCATCAAAAAATCCTTCCAGCAGCAGGATGGGCTGCGTGATCCCTCCCGCTCGCAACCGCAGGGCTTCTTCAAGACGAGCGACACCAAAAGCGTCCGCATCGGGGAGCGTTCGCGCGGTCTCTAACAGACCATGGCCGTAAGCGTTCGCTTTCACGACCGCAACCAGTTTACTGGCTGGAGCCAGTTCACGCAGACGTTGCAGGTTGTGTCGCAGAGCGCGGCGGTTAATGACTACAGTTGCCGCTTGCATTTGTATTCCTTGATAAGTATTTGCTTGAGTAACCTGATTCAGTGTTGTTATTCGTCGTCGTACTGCGGGCCAGCATAGTTATCGAAGCGCGACCACTGACCGTTAAACGTCAGGCGCACCGTACCGATCGGGCCGTTACGCTGTTTACCGATAATGATCTCGGCGATGCCTTTCAAGTCGCTGTTTTCGTGATAAACCTCATCACGATAGATAAACATGATTAAGTCGGCATCCTGCTCGATGGAGCCGGACTCACGCAGATCCGAGTTGACCGGACGCTTATCGGCGCGTTGTTCCAGAGAGCGGTTAAGCTGCGACAGCGCCACCACCGGCACATGCAGTTCTTTCGCTAACGCTTTCAGCGAGCGGGAAATTTCAGCAATTTCCAGCGTACGATTGTCGGAGAGCGACGGCACGCGCATCAGCTGCAGGTAGTCGATCATGATAAGTCCGATACCACCGTGTTCGCGGGCGATACGACGGGCACGTGAGCGCACTTCCGTTGGCGTCAGGCCGGAGGAGTCATCAATATAGATGTTTCGTTTCTCCAGCAAAATACCCATTGTTCCGGAAATTCGCGCCCAGTCTTCATCATCCAGTTGACCGGTACGGATTTTGGTTTGGTCTACACGTGAGAGTGAGGCCAGGGAACGCATCATGATCTGTTCTGAGGGCATTTCAAGACTAAAGATAAGAACCGGCTTATCTTGCAACATCGCCGCATTTTCGACGAGGTTCATTGCAAATGTCGTTTTACCCATCGACGGACGCGCGGCGACGATAATTAAGTCTGACGGCTGCAAACCAGCAGTCTTTTTATTGAGGTCGTCATAACCGGTGTTGACCCCGGTGACACCATCGTGGGGCTGCTGGAACAGCTGTTCGATACGCGCGACGGTAGCGTCGAGCACATCGGTAATATTTTTCGGACCTTCGTCTTTATTGGCGCGACTTTCAGCAATTTTAAAGACGCGGGATTCCGCGAGGTCCAGCAGATCTTCACTGGAACGGCCTTGCGGATCAAACCCGGCTTCCGCGATCTCGTTCGCCACCGAAATCATGTCACGAACAACGGCACGTTCGCGGACAATATCCGCATAGGCACTAATGTTCGCCGCACTTGGCGTATTTTTAGACAACTCAGCCAGGTAAGCAAAACCGCCGACGCTGTCCAGTTGCCCCTGAACTTCCAGCGATTCTGCAAGCGTGATCAGATCGATGGGTTTTCCCATCTCCTGCAGGCGATGCATTTCGGTGAAGATGTGCCGGTGCGGTCGGGTATAAAAATCTTCCGCCACCACACGCTCAGCCACATCGTCCCAGCGCTCGTTATCCAGCATTAAACCGCCCAACACCGACTGTTCCGCTTCAATCGAGTGCGGCGGTACTTTCAGCCCGGCGACCTGGGGATCGCGCTCACGAGCATCAGTCTGTTGTTTGTTGAAGGGTTTATTTCCTGCCATAGTGAATGGAGTTACCGAGATAATGATTGGGTCGAAAGATTACCACATTTCTTTTGGAGGAAGCATGGCAACACGTATTGAATTTCACAAGCATGGTGGCCCTGATGTACTCAAGGCTGTGGAGTTTACGCCTGTAGACCCGGCGGAAAATGAAATCCAGGTCGAGAACAAAGCGATTGGGATCAACTATATCGACACCTATATCCGCAGTGGTCTTTATCCACCGCCTTCTCTGCCCAGCGGTCTGGGTACCGAAGCCGCAGGCGTGGTCAGTAAAGTCGGTAGCAAAGTGACGCACATTAAAGCCGGCGATCGCGTGGTTTACGCTCAGTCTCCCCTGGGCGCCTACAGCTCAGTGCATAACGTCCCGGCTGATAAAACCGCTATTTTGCCCAACGCTATCTCGTTTGAACAAGCTGCAGCCTCATTTCTTAAAGGGCTCACCGTTTTTTATCTGTTGCGTAAGACCTATGAAATTCAGCCCGATGAACCATTTTTATTCCATGCGGCAGCAGGCGGCGTCGGTATGATTGCCTGCCAGTGGGCAAAAGCATTGGGTGCGAAGCTGATTGGCACCGTCGGTAATGCGCAAAAAGCGCAAATTGCGCTGCAGGCCGGCGCATGGCAGGTCATTAACTATCGTGAAGAGAGCATTGTAGAACGTGTAAAAGAGATCACTGGCGGTAAAAAAGTGCGGGTGGTGTATGACTCGGTGGGGAAAGATACCTGGGAAGCCTCACTGGATTGCCTGCAGCGCCGGGGGCTCATGGTCAGCTTTGGTAATGCTTCCGGACCGGTGACTGGCGTTAACTTAGGCATTCTGAATCAGAAAGGTTCGCTGTACGTGACTCGCCCTTCACTCCAGGGTTACATCACCAACCACCATGAATTAACCGAAGCCAGCAATGAGCTTTTCTCGCTGATTGCCAGCGGAGTGATCAAAGTGGATGTCGCACCGGGCCAGACGTTCGCACTGCACGACGCGCAGCGTGCTCATGAAGTGCTGGAAAGCCGGGCCACACAGGGGTCGAGTTTGCTGATCCCGTAACGCCCTCATTTCCGTTAAATAATTCAAGCCGCCAACAAACCTGCGGTTTGAATTATGAAGGGGGAAGAAAGAATTAGGGCTTCCCGTAGGAAGCCCTTTCTTTTTTTAGTTCGGCTGTATGTAGGGTACAGCTCGATGAATTCGTTAACCTGGCAATAGTGACAGATTTGATAATCAATTCCTATTTGCTTCTAAAGGCAATGTTGCAGGTTGTGACACACCGCTCAATACCTTAGTAAAATCGGCGGTTATTGCGCTGATACTGTGGGACTTTTGGCGCTTTTATCGCCTTGATAACCCACACCACGGCAACGGCCAATAACAGCCAGGGCAACAGTTTAATCATCAACGCAAATAGTCCGCCCAAAAACATCACCACAGTGGCTACCACCAATGCGGCCAGCACTCCCAGCAAAGATACGCCGGTGACCATCAGCATGATAAAAAATCCAATCACAAAAAGTAGTTCCAGCATGGCTCTCTCCCGAAATGAAATACTCTCCACAGCTTTACAAGAAACATGCCAAAATTAATATATTGATTTATAAAGCAAACGCCCCGCGACGAAGCGCAGGGCGTGGTGAAATTCACTAACTTTTGGCGAAAACTTAACGTTTGTCTGCCACCAGCTTCAGCGCATGTTCCAGAACCTCAATATCTGCCCCGGCTTTATGCGCATTTTCGCTCAGATAGCGACGCCACTGCCGTGCCCCTGGAATCCCCTGAAACAGTCCCAGCATATGGCGCGTGACATGCCCCAAATAGGTTCCTTTACTCAGTTCACGCTCAATATACGGATACATCGCACGCACTACGGCGACCGGATCGGCATCTTCGCTGGTGACAGCAAAAATCTCGCGGTCAACGGACGCCAGAATGCCTGGGTTTTGATAAGCTTCGCGCCCCACCATCACGCCATCCATATGTTGCAGATGGATTTTCGCTTCTTCCAGCGATTTTATGCCACCGTTGATCGACATTGTCAGATGCGGAAAATCGCGCTTTAGCTGATAAACACGGTCATAATCCAGCGGTGGGATTTCGCGGTTTTCTTTCGGGCTTAGCCCAGACAGCCAGGCCTTACGGGCGTGGATGATAAACATCTCACATTCACCATTACCGGAGACCGTGTTGATGAAATCGCACAGGAATTCGTAGCTGTCCTGGTCATCAATACCGATACGGGTTTTCACCGTTACCGGAATCGATACCACATCGCGCATCGCTTTGACGCAATCAGCGACCAGTTGCGCATTCCCCATCAGACAGGCACCAAACATTCCATTCTGTACACGATCGGAAGGGCAACCCACGTTGAGGTTAATTTCGTCATAGCCCCGTTGTTCAGCAAGCTTTGCGCACTGCGCCAGCGCAGCCGGATCGCTCCCGCCCAGTTGCAAAGCGACCGGATGTTCTTCTTCGCTATACGCCAGATAATCGCCTTTACCATGAATGATCGCGCCGGTGGTTACCATCTCCGTGTAGAGCAGCGTCTGGCTGGACAGTAAGCGCAAAAAGTAGCGGCAATGTCTGTCCGTCCAGTCGAGCATCGGCGCGATAGAAAAACGATGGGCGGGAAAAGCGGTAGACTGAGATTCAGGCAGCATGGCGAATATTCAAGCATCCGGTTAAAAAAGGGGCGCTACTATAGCATAGACCGTTACGATAGTGAGCCACATCCTCGCAGTTCCCCCTCCCTGCTCCCCGACAAGCGCTATTTACGCCCCGGTTTTCCGTCGTGAGATCCAAAAAACTGCGGCGGATGGTCGACCCAACGATCCTCACGTGTGGCGGCATAAACCGGATTAAGCGGATAATAAATACGATTGTATTTTTTGTTCGCCTCACCCACGACCAGCAGACGTACCTCTTCACTGGTGTTATTGATAAAGGTGTGACACACGCCGGTGCCCGCCGGGAAACCGACGCTGTCGCCCGGTTCCAGCTTCCATAAATAACCGTTAATCCAGGCTTCAGGATATCCTTCCAGCACATAGATAAACTCTTCCTCATCACTTTCAGCGTGCGGATACGAGGTGCGTCGGCCCGGCGGCAGGCGCTCATGATGAATGCCGAGTCGCCCTAACCCCAGCTTGCGGGCAAGCGGCGCACCTATGGAAAACAGCTCATCGCTATCGGGATAGGTGGAGTCATCAGCCCCCTCAACTTCACGCCAGTGACGAATACAATCGGGTCTTTTCATGATTATTTTCCAGTATTGCGATGGGTCAGGTATAGCACACCGTGGTGGATCTCGGTGTTTTAAACAGAACATGTTAAAGTAAGGGATTAACCTTGCACGCAAATCGAGGCGCCAAATGGACAAAACCACCACGCAGGAGTTATTGGCTCAAGCTGAAAAACTCTGTGCGCAACGCAACGTACGGCTTACGCCACAACGCCTCGAAGTGCTGCGCCTGATGAGCCTGCAGGAAGGCGCAATCAGCGCTTACGACCTACTCGACCTGTTGCGGGAAACCGAGCCGCAGGCCAAGCCGCCGACCGTGTATCGTGCGCTCGATTTTCTGCTGGAACAAGGGTTTGTGCACAAGGTGGAATCCACCAACAGCTATGTGCTTTGCCATCTGTTCGATCAGCCAACTCACAGTTCCGCAATGTTCATTTGCGACCGCTGTGGTGTGGTAAAAGAAGAGTGCGCGGAAGGCGTGGAAGACATCATGCATACGCTGGCAGCAAAAATGGGCTTTGCCCTGCGACATAACGTTATTGAAGCCCATGGACTGTGCCCGGCCTGTGTGGAGGTTGAGTCATGTCGTCACCCTGGCGAATGCCAGCATGACCATACGATTCAGGTGAAGAAGAAAGTTGGGCGTTAAGCGGGTGGGAGAGCGTACATCCTTGTACTCTCAGGAGGGAAGGGTTAATTACCAGCGGTAATCATTACGTTTTTCCCAATCGGTCACTTCTTTCTCCGCCTGATCTTTCGCGTAACCGTAACGCTCCTGGACTTTACCGACCAGTTGGTCACGTTTACCTTCAATGACCGTCATATCATCATCGGTCAGTTTGCCCCATTGCTCTTTCACTTTACCTTTAAACTGCTTCCAGTTACCGCCGACTTCGTCTTTATTCATCATCAAGTCCTCATCGTTAGGTTGTGAATAGCGAGAGTGCCATGTCCAGACACATGCTGTTTTTGCTGGACGTGAGAATAAGTGTAGTCAGGGATTCTGGGTTTTATTTACTATTCGGAATTTTTAACCATCCGCTCAGGCAAACCAGGTTCCATTACGCCAGTGACGCCGCCAGATAAAGGCCAGGGAAAGCCCACGCAGCGCGAGAAAAACGGTTAACGCCAGCCACAAACCATGATTTCCCAGCAACGGTAAAGCCAGTAGCGTTAATGCGAATCCTGCTGCGGCAACGGCCATACTGTTGCGCATTTCTGCAGCCCGTGTCGCGCCAATAAACATACCGTCGAGCAGATAACACCACACTCCCACTAGCGGCAAAACCACCTGCCAGAAAAGATAGCGATCGGCCAAAAGTTGGATTTGCGGCAGCGAGGTCAGCAGCGCAACGATCTGCTCGCCAAACAGGGCATAAACCAGCGAAAACAGAATAGCCACAATACCGGACTGTCGACAGGCCGCCCGCCAGACATCAAGCAACTGGCTGCCATCCCTCGCCCCATAGGCCTGACCCGAATGCGCTTCCACAGCATAGGCAAATCCATCCAGCGCGTAGGCGGTAAACGTCAGCAGAGTCATCAGAACGGCGTTAACCGCGATGATATCGCCTCCCAAACGCGCGCCAAGAACCGTAATGGCCCCAAAGCAGAGCTGTAGCAGCAGAGAACGCAGCATGATGTCGCGGTTGAGCGCCAGCAAACGACGGAAGTTGCCACGCCACGCCAGCTTCAACATTGCCAGCGAAATTCCACGCATATGCAGGACTTTGCGTACCATCATCAGGCCAATCAGCAGCGTGGCATATTCGGCAATCACCGTCGCTAACGCCGCTCCCTGCACGTTCATATGCAGGCCCATTACCAGCCATAAATCGAGCACAATGTTGAGAATATTGCCGACAATCAACAGGATAACTGGCGCGCGCGCATACTGAACGCCAAGCAACCAGCCGAGCAGCACCAGATTCGCCAGCGACGCAGGTGCGCTTAACCAGCGGATTTCCAGGAAGCGTCGGGCCTGCTCCAGTACCGCCTCACTTCCGCCGACAATATGCAGAGCCAGCTCGATAATCGGCGTCCGAAACAGTGCGATAAGCAGCCCCGCCCCCAGCGCCAGCAATAGCGGCTGCACCAACGCGCGCGCCAGCGCCTGCGGATTTTTCGCGCCAAATGCCTGCGCGGTAAGGCCGGTGGTACTCATGCGCAAAAAAAGTAGCAGCATAAAGAGAAAGCTGGTCGCCGTGGCGCCAACAGCAACGCCGCCAAGATAGACCGGACTATCCAGATGACCAATCACCGCGGTATCCACCAGTCCCAACAGGGGAACGGTGATATTGGAGAAGATCATCGGTAAGGCGAGGTGCCAGAGTGCTTTATCAGAAGAGGTAAAGAAAGGCATACAGGAGAGCCTGAGAAGAAGTTAGATGTACTGAAAAAAGATGCTGTGTAGGCCCGGTAAGCATAGCGCCACCGGGCAAGTTGCCGGATAGCGACGTAAACGTCTTACCCGGGCTACAGGGAATCAACAGAAAATTACAGCCATTCACCGTTACGAATGACGCCTACCGCCAATCCTTCAATAGTGAAGTTTTGCTCGCGCAGGTCGACAACAATAGGTTTAAATTCGCTGTTTTCTGGCAGGAGTTCAACCTTGTTGCCCTGCTTTTTCAGGCGCTTAACGGTGACTTCGTCGTCGATACGGGCAACAACAACCTGACCGTTACGCACATCCTGAGTTTTATGCACAGCCAGTAAATCACCGTCCATAATACCGATGTCTTTCATCGACATACCGCTGACGCGCAGCAGAAAATCGGCGTTCGGTTTGAACAGTGAAGGATCGACCTGATAATGGCCTTCGATGTGCTGCTGCGCCAGCAGTGGCTCGCCTGCCGCTACGCGTCCGACAAGCGGTAACCCTTCTTCTTCTTCCTGCAGCAGTCGAATACCGCGCGATGCGCCGGATACAATTTCAAGTACGCCTTTACGCGCAAGCGCTTTCAGGTGTTCTTCAGCGGCGTTTGGGGAACGGAACCCCAAACGCTGCGCGATCTCCGCACGCGTCGGTGGCATACCTGTCTGGCTGATGTGATCCCTAATGAGATCAAACACCTCTTGCTGCCTGGCCGTTAACGCTTTCATTCCGCCCCCTGGGTGTATATACAGTTATGCTGTGAGTATATACAGCTAAAGGTGATTTTGGAACCGCAAACTGCACAAAAAACAGGAGATTTATGCAGTTGTGGAATCTTTATCGCAAATGCGACCACAACAGGATGCCCCAGGTGATCAGAGCGACAAAAATAGACAGCAATACCGCCGCCGAGCCCATATCTTTCGCCCGACCGGAAAGTTCGTGATACTCAGAGCCAATACGGTCAACCACCGCCTCAATCGCACTGTTGAGGATTTCAACGATCATCACCAGCATCACGGAACCAATCAACAGCACGCGGGTAATGGCGTCAACGTCCAGCCAGCAGGCGATGGCTACGCCCAACAGTACGGCAACGCTTTCCTGGCGGAATGCCGCCTCATTGATCCATGCGGCGCGAAAACCTTTCCAGGAATAGCCTGCAGCTTTGATAATTCGGGTGAATCCAGTGGTATTATTGGCCATCAAAAAGAACCTTTTTACATTATTAGCGTCAATGTCATTGTAACGTTACCCCGTTTGTTTCAGGGTGTGGCAAAGCAGCGCGAAGTATGACCGGATACACCAGAAATTCACTAAACTTTCTGATATCCTTGCAGCGCATTTGCATTATTAACCAGAGGCTTTACATCGTTTATGTCCGGCTGGCCACGAATTTACTACAAATTACTGAATTTACCATTAAGCGTCCTGGTAAAAAGCAAGTCTATTCCGGCAGAACCTGCCCCGGAATTGGGGCTCGATACTTCGCGTCCCATTATGTACGTCCTACCGTACAATTCAAAAGCAGACTTGCTGACGCTGCGTGCCCAATGTCTGGTGCACGATCTCCCGGATCCCCTGGAACCGCTGGAGATAGACGGAACTCTGCTGCCGCGCTACGTGTTTATTCACGGTGGCCCGCGCGTGTTCACCTATTACACGCCGAAAGAAGAGTCCATTAAGCTGTTCCATAACTATCTCGACTTGCACCGCAGCAATCCAGACCTGGATGTGCAAATGGTGCCAGTTTCGGTGATGTTTGGCCGCGCGCCTGGGCGTGAAAAAGGCGAGGTCAATCCGCCGCTGCGCATGCTGAACGGCGTACAGAAATTCTTTGCTGTGTCCTGGCTGGGTCGCGACAGTTTTGTCCGCTTCTCCCCGTCGGTCTCCCTGCGTCGCATGGCGGACGAACACGGTACGGATAAAATCATCGCTCAGAAGCTGGCTCGCGTGGCGCGCATGCACTTTGCTCGTCAGCGTCTGGCCGCAGTCGGCCCGCGCCTCCCTGCCCGCCAGGACCTGTTTAATAAGCTGCTGGCCTCAAAAGCTATCGCTCGCGCGGTAGAAGATGAAGCGCGCAGTAAAAAAATTTCCCATGAAAAAGCGCAGCAAAATGCCATTGCGCTGATGGAAGAGATTGCCGCCAACTTCTCCTACGAGATGATTCGTCTGACAGACCGTATTCTGGGCTTTACCTGGAACCGTCTGTATCAGGGGATTAACGTTCACAATGCGGAGCGTGTACGTCAGTTGGCGCACGATGGGCACGAAATCGTCTATGTTCCGTGCCACCGCAGCCATATGGACTATATGCTGCTGTCGTACGTTCTGTACCACCAGGGGCTGGTTCCGCCGCACATCGCTGCCGGTATCAACCTGAACTTCTGGCCAGCAGGTCCGATTTTCCGTCGTCTGGGCGCGTTCTTTATTCGTCGTACCTTCAAGGGCAACAAGCTCTATTCCACCGTTTTCCGCGAATACCTGGGCGAGCTGTTCAGCCGCGGCTACTCGGTTGAATACTTTGTCGAAGGAGGCCGTTCACGTACCGGGCGTCTGCTCGACCCGAAAACCGGCACGCTGTCGATGACCATTCAGGCGATGCTGCGCGGCGGTACGCGTCCGATTACCCTCGTACCCATCTACATCGGCTACGAGCACGTAATGGAAGTAGGCACGTACGCGAAAGAGCTGCGTGGCGCGACGAAAGAGAAAGAGAGTCTGCCGCAAATGCTGCGTGGCTTGAGCAAGCTGCGTAATCTGGGTCAGGGTTATGTCAACTTTGGCGAACCGATGCCATTGATGACTTACCTCAACCAGCATGTACCGGAGTGGCGTGAATCGATCGATCCTATCGAGTCCATCCGCCCAGCCTGGCTGACGCCGACGGTGAATAACATTGCCGCCGATCTGATGGTACGCATTAACAATGCAGGCGCGGCCAATGCCATGAACCTGTGCTGTACCGCGCTGTTGGCCTCCCGCCAGCGCTCTCTGACCCGTGAGCAACTGACTGAACAGCTCGACTGCTATCTGAGTCTGCTGCGCAACGTGCCGTACGCGGCGGATGCTACGGTTCCTGCGCAGAGCGCCAGTGAATTGATCGACCATGCCTTACAGATGAATAAGTTTGAGGTCGAGAAAGACACCATCGGTGACATCATCATTCTGCCGCGCGAGCAGGCGGTATTGATGACGTATTACCGCAACAACATTGCGCATATGCTGGTTCTGCCTTCGTTAATGGCAGCCATTGTGACTCAGCATCGTCGTATTTCTCGCGCCGCGCTACAGCAGCATATTGATGCGCTGTACCCGATGCTGAAAGCAGAGCTGTTCTTACGTTGGGAGCGTGATGAACTCGCCGGAGTGATTGACGAACTGGCCAGCGAAATGCAGCGCCAGGGACTGATCGCCCTGAACGATGACGAACTGCATATCAATCCGGCCCGCTCCCGTACGCTACAGCTGTTGGCGGCGGGTGCTCGCGAGACGTTGCAACGCTACGCCATTACCTTCTGGCTGCTGAGCGCGAACCCGTCTATCAACCGTGGCACGCTGGAGAAAGAGAGCCGCACCGTGGCGCAACGCCTCTCCGTACTGCACGGCATTAACGCGCCGGAATTCTTCGATAAAGCCGTGTTCAGCTCTCTGGTGCTGACGCTGCGTGACGAGGGATTCATCAGCGATACCGGAGATGCCGAACCGGAAGAGACGATGAAGATCTATCAGATGTTGGCCGAACTGGTCACGTCAGATGTGCGTCTGACCATTGAAAGCGCAGCTCAGGACGAATAAATATGCGGCAGATATGGTTTGAAGTATAACGAGCATCTAAACAAAAAGCGGGCCACATAATGTGGCCCGCTTTTTTAGCTCTGGCTACTCATAGTTGAGCTTGAGGATCAAATCCTTGCTGAAAGGACCGAATTCAACCTCTCTCTGCGGATTTTTCGTTAGCTTCGCTTTATAGTTATGGGTCACCGTACTTGCATCACCTGGATTGTAAGTCGCAAAGGGATAATAGCGATTCAACTCAAGGTCTTCTCCTTCAGTTTCATCCCTTATTTGCATTAATAAACCATTCTTCATATCCGCGTGGCTCGTGCCATAGAGATCGTCAGTATTGAAACTTAGGGTAACATCAAACTTTTCTGAGCATTCTGCAGTCGCATCCCTGATCGTTGAAACCGAAAATGGCCTTTCGACCACAGTAGAATCATCCATTGTAAATGCCCCGAAATCGACGATTTGGCTTTCCGGGAAAACTTTGATATCGACATTACAGTCAAGGAACTCAATGTTATCCAACCCAGTGATATTGAAATTAAAGTTTTTCGCATTGGACTGTAAATTCGCACCGCCATCACCATCAAACTGCAACACATTAATAGCGCCGAAGTTATAGACAGCATCAGGGTCAGCAGGAAAGGCTTTTAACTTCACATACAAACGAAAGCGAGCGTTAAAAGTAGTATTTTGCACTGGGGCCCCCCCAGCACCAGGACACGCAGACGGCCAATGATATTCAACATAACCGTTCTCGAGGCTGATTTTATCCAGACAAGCATTGGTGGGAACTGGTACATCAACCCCATCGTAATCCTGACCGTTATAGTTTACGCCAACGATAAAATAGTCACTCTCTAAGGCGGACATGTCATTTTTCGCTGATAATTTAACCCAAGCGAACAGTTCTTCCGTCGGATCATTCTCCGTCCACCCCACCGAATTATCGCAATACACGGTGACGTTGATGTCCGAACTTTCCCATATTTTACTACCCGGTATTGCATTTGAAGGCACTTTAAATGGATTCAAACGAACCGTGGCGCTTGTATTTCCGCCACGTTGCCCCTGATAGCAATCAACCGCCCATGATGATGATGAGGCAAGGAAAAGCAATGCACAAAACAGCTTAATCATCGTTTTCATTATTTCCCCCTCTGCACGGGTTCGCTATGACAAACAGGTTGCACCGCTGTACAGTTCACGCTAAACATGTTTAAACCGCCATAGTCACCGATATAACCAATCTGGAATTTAGCGGGCAGATTTTTGATCTCTGAAGTGGCCTGATCAAAAGGACTAACCATAAAACTCTTTGTTCCCGGCAAAAGCGTTTTACCATCAACACCGATATAACCGATGGTCATGTGGTAAGGCGTACCATTTTTAACGGTAATTCCCGATACCGTGCGCGAGACGTCCACCTTTTCCATGGGTACCGCCTGACCCTCTTTCAGAACGATAGCTTTGGGACGCCAGAATAATTTCAGCCGACTCTGCATGGCCATTTGCATGACGTTTTGTTGTTCTGTACGCGGCGGAATTTCTCGTATGTTGTAGTAAAAGAGGGATTCTCTGTCTGCCGGGAGTTGCTTCAACGCGGGTTGCCCCATCAGACGCACCTGGCTTTGTTCATTGGCTTCAATACGCAGCAGAGGCGGCAAAGGTGAGATAAACTGCCGCGTTTTTTTACTGTCTTTATCTTCAACCCACGACTGAGCCAAATAAGGCAAGGCTTTGCTCTGGTTGGTTAATCTGATAGAGACGCTTTTATCCGTCTCATTAAAGATAATGCGCGTTCTGTCCGGAGAGACCGCGGCATTTGCAACAGAGCAAACGCTTAATAAACCGATTAGTCCTTTAACAATGTATGTGGGTTTCATTTTATTCATCCTGAATTAATTTACTTTTTTACACGGTAAAATTAGTACCTGACCGCTAGTATTACTTTCGTCTGGAGGCGTGATTTCACAGGTATTATCTCCCCACTGAAGACGTAATTTACTGTCTTCCTGAAGCCCACTGAGATAGGCATAACCCTCATCAGCAACCAGACCGACATCTTTACCGCTGGTAATATCCACGATGGTCACACCCAGCGGTGGATAGCGGCCATCTTCCTGTCTGATAACACCGAATATCTGATTACCTTTTGTTGCATTCAGCTTCGCATAGCCAATTGCCCCTTCGGTGAGCGTCGTGCTAATGACTGAATTATTGATATCTACGCCATCCGGTAATTTATCGCTGTCCACACGAACAGAGGAAGTCATGTAATTACTGACCGAGTTGGTAACAGCAATACCCATCATGTTGGTCACAGTGCGTTTATCACTTAACGGAACACCGCTAATACCATCGCTGTCGACCATCATGCGGGCATTATTGCCGTTGCTGTTATCATGAAGCGCCATTCCATGACGCGTAGAAGTGAACGATCCGTTCCAGCCCGCCATAATGGAGTTATAAGCGTTGGGCTGAACGCTGCCGTTTACGTTTAAACGTCCATAAGGCGAGTAGTGCTGGTAGCCCGCACGGAGGGTAGGCTCTGCCTTGCGGAAATCACTTTCGTCGCCCGCTGCCGAAATGTTCCATGAATTGTTGAGGTCGGAAGAATCATAGTAAGAAGCCGTATGGGACATACCGCCGCTACCATTTTTCTGCATACTCCAGGAAAGTCTTTTGTTTTGCTCCAGTGGAACTGAGAACGTCAGATAATATTGCGTTTGTTCTGTGCCATCCCATTCCGAACGACCGATCGACATTGAGGAGGAGATCCCCCTGAAGCTGCCAATATCAAAATTTCGGCTAACAGACAGCGTATAGTTAGTGCTGGCAGACTCATCCCAATACGTATTTCGTGACAGGTTGAGATAGGTATTAACCGCTAACGCATCAATATACTGGTTAAAAGAAAGGACATAGCTCTCTTTCTCGTTGTAATTCGAGTTGTCACCGCTTCGTGCCGTGAGGTATTCACTCATGGTAACGTATTCTTTGTCGGAGAAACGATAGCCTGCAAACGTCACTTGACTGCCAGTCGATTCAAACCGTTTGGCATAGTTCATACGGTAGCTATAGCCACGCTGTTTCTCGTCATCCTGCTTATTCCCGGTGCGCAAATTTGCCTGCGCCCGCGTCACATCAAATGAGAGAGAGCCAAAGCTGTTCAGGTTAAAACCCATACCTGCGGTGGCGGCCTGGTAGTCGTCAGCTGTCAGTAACGCCCCGCCATAAAGTGAGGTATTCCCCGCCCATCCCCAGGAAAATTCGCCGGTCCAGAACATGGGGTTATTTACATCGGTATGACCCACAGAGGTAGGTTTACCGGTTGAAGCTTTGTAACGTACCTGACCTTTACGGGTCAGGAAAGGGATTGAAGATGCGCCGACCTGGAAGGTATTTTTGCGTCCATCCTCTTCTTCCACGGTCACATCAAGCTGCCCCTGGAAAGTATCACCGATATCCGTGATATTAAACGGCCCTGGGGAAACCGTCGTTTGGTAAACCATTCGTCCGTTCTGGGTGACGGTAATTTTAGCGTTAGTCTGCGCAATACCGGTAATTTGCGGCGCGTATCCCTGCAAGTCAGGCGGCAGCATATTGTCGTCACTTTCCAGCGACGCACCGGTAAAATGGAACGTATCGTATAAATCTGAATTCAGATCGTACTGACCCAGAGTCAGTTTCGAGGCAATAGAGGGAATGGGACGAAACAGATAGGTACGATCCATTCCGCTATTGCTGCTGGTTGAATGACCATCTACGTACGATTTGTCGTACTGATAATCCGAGCGCAAACGCCATGCGCCAAGGTTAAAACCCAGCGTGCCATAGGAGCTGAGACTCTGGCTCTTATCACCCTCATCAGGATCATACTGACTGGCATACACGTTGTAATCCAGTATGAGTCCGGCAATACCATCATCCCAAAACTCCGGTGGCGTCCAGTTTTTGGCCTGATATTTCATCCACGCCTGGGGCGCAATAAGGGTGACGACCATATCGGCTTTGTCCAGTCTGACGACAAGTTCAGGTTTGTTGACGACATCTAAACACCCCTGTGGGTTGATGGGGTGCAACTGCTGGATGAATTCATCCGCGAAACCAAACGCTGTTAAGTCTTCATTGGTCAGACAAAGAAGCGAACCACTTTCGTTATCGGCTTTGATCCACTCAAATGACCATGTATTCGGGAAGCGTCGTTTATTGATATCAACATTGGCAATATATTGCCCCGCCGGAATAAATCCTTTTTTTTCAAATTGGCTGAGGTCAATATTTTCTTTATCTTCAAGATCGAGCATACCAGTATTGAACTGAACCGCCCATGCAGGTGTAAGTGTTGCCGCAGTGATGATCACTGGGTACAGAGACTGTTTTATTAAAACAAATAATTTGCTTAAAGCGACCTTTTTTTTATTTTCCATAAAATTCGTTTCTTTTAATAAAACATTGAAAAGTCGGTGATTCCCTCACCGACTTTGACTACAGAATAATCAATCGCGAAGCGATTAGTTGTAAGCCAGAACGTAATTGACGTCGGATTTAACGTTACCCGGGGTTACAGCACCCGGCGTTGCCACAGCTTCCATACGGGCTTTGAAAGTCAGAACCTGATTAGAGTTGTCCGCAACCAAATTCACGAGCTGTTCAGTGCCCATTACTACGTTTGCACCACTCTGGGTCAGGAGACGAACGCCCACGCCCGTCGCTGAGCCGTAGAGACCGTCTTCAGTGTTTTTCAGCAGGTTAGTGCTGCTATCCGCATTAGCAGATGAGAAAGTCACTTTTACTTTATCGATAGTTGTGCCACCCGTCGTCAGAACACAATCTTGCAGACGGATATTGACGTCAACCGGTCTTGATTTGCTATCGCCATTCAGGACTTTATCAGCGACCTGGCCCAGATTAATTGTCTGATCTTCATCGCCTGGAACGATAGAGCAAGGCGCGGTAATAACGATGCCCTGGAACGTAATTTTCCCGTGGCCCTGGTCAGCAGCAGAGGCATTGAAAACAGCGCCAGAAAAAGCAGAAGCAGCGATTACAGCTAATAGTGTTTTTTTGAACATTTTATATAATCCTTTACAATAATAATACCTAGCCACCCTCCAACTGATAATTTAATATCATTAGAGGTGATTCTTAGATAAGAATGAATAAAACTATTTGAGTGTAATATTTCTCTCTAGTCCTTATTACAGATAAAAACTTACCATTAAGGATTTACTTTATTAAATTAGATAAATTTAATAAAGAATTCAGTCAACCTACATACATACACACACAAAATGAAACAAATAGAAACATAAACAAATTCTTAAAGTATAGTGATAAACACCGTTTTTCATCACATGCAAACTCATTGAAAAAACGGATTATTGATTTATTTATCAAAATTAAATAAATTAATAATATGTATAATCATAAAACATTTAAATAATATATAAATTTAATGAATAATAAATTTCAGCTCTGTAAAGCTGATTGACAAAAAAAATGACGTTTTATAGTGAGTAAAAGATAGCTATCACGAGAAAGGTATCATTAGAAGCAAAGAAGAGCCAAGATCTCTTTACAACGTTGGCTCTTCTTCGCTGCTTTTGCAGCATAAATGATGGTGAGTACAAGCAATTAAGGCTGCCAGTAGCTCATCGCCAGCCCTAAGAACAGCACCAGACCGACGTAGTTATTGTTCATAAACGCTTTAAAACAGGCATCACGCTCGCGATTGACGATCAGTTTCTGCTGATATACAAATAGCGCGCCAGCCACCAGCAGAGACCAGTAATAACCCAGTTCCAGCCCATTTAGCCAACCCACCAGCGCCATCAGCACCAGTACGCCCACCTGCAGGATACCAATGATCAGCTTGTCGTTTTGACCGAACAGAATCGCGGTCGATTTAATGCCGATCTTCAGGTCATCATCGCGGTCAACCATCGCATACTGCGTGTCGTAGGCCACCGCCCAGAGAATATTGGCGAGGAACATCAGCCAGCAGCTCAGCGGTACGGACTCGCTTACGGCGGCGAACGCCATCGGGATCGACCAGCCAAACGCCGCCCCCAGCACCACCTGCGGCAGGTGCGTATAGCGTTTCATGAACGGGTAAACCCACGCCAGCGCTAACGCCGCAACGGACAACAAAATGGTCATCGTGTTGAGCGTCAAAACCAGCAGGAAGGCCAGCAGTACCAATACGACGAACAGCGTTCGGGCCTCTTTTTCAGTGACGGCCCCGCTCGGCAACGGTCGATTTGCGGTGCGTTTAACGTGTCCGTCAAATTTCCTGTCGGCATAATCATTCACCACGCAGCCGGCAGCGCGCATTAACCAAACGCCAGCAACAAAAACCGCCAGGATCCACAATTGCGGCATGCCTGGGGTTGCCACCCACAATGCCCACAGCGTAGGCCAGAGCAGCAGTAAGGCACCGATTGGCTTATCCGTACGCATCAAGCGGTGAAATGCCAGCAGCTTATTCTGCGTCAGACTCCACTCCATCTTTATCTTCCTCTCAGTACAACGGCGATGCAGGTAGAAAAAGCTCGGTAAGCATCAGCGGCTTACCGCTCAGCCGCAGGCGGGAACGGCGCCCCCACAGCGCTGCATCGCGGCCAATCTCAATAAAATCTCGGGTCAATGTCGATGATGTAAACAGGTAGCGTCCGAGCGGGGTTTTCCCCAGATTTTGTAAGGCCAGCTCAGGGCCGCACAAGGTTGATTCAGGCACCACGGTCCGCCCGGCAAGCCAGGGTTCACCATCCGCGCATAACAGGATCTCACGTAACCAATAACGGGACTCTTTAGGCAGCAGCGGCAGCTCTTCAGGCACCTCATTTTGCCCAACGAATGCTTCGCGAATCAACGTTACGGTGACCTGTTTTCCCTGCTGCTCAAAACGTTTAGTCATGGAATCTTCCAGTAACAACCAGTCGAGCAGTTGGGCGTCCAGCGCCGGGATCGCATCAAAATAACGCAGCGCACGCAGTTGCGTTAACGCAGGGTGTGGCATGCCTTACTCTCCGATTTATAACTTGAAGGCATTGTATCGCAGAAAATGCATTACGGGGTGAGCAAACACAATTAAGTGATCGCCAGAGCAACATAAGTGTAACAATTAGCACCGAAGGATAAAAAAAGGTGCGCCAGGAGACGCACCAGTTGTTGCAAAATCAACAATGCGGGGCGATGTTTACCCCTTGCCTTTTACACTGCTGATAAAGGTGGATCGGGCAGATTTGGATCCCAGACGCTCAGCTTCATCAAGCAGCTTCAACGCTTTATCGACATCGCCTTTCGCAACAGCATCCTTAATGCCCTGGTTAAAATAACTTTCCGTGTCGTTCAGCATCGGCTCACTTTTCTTCACCGGTTGTGGCGCTGGAGCAGCAACGGCTGCTGCCGGTGCCGCATAGGTCACCGCAGGCGCGGCGGTATTGCCCACCGTGACAGGACCAGGGCCGGATGAGCCAAACAGCGGCCCGACCAGAACACTGGAGGAGGAGCTGGTTTTGACTTTCAGTTTCAGTAAACCGTCGGTGGTATGACGGGCGATCGGGTCTGGAATATCCGGAATAGCGTTACCTACGCCCTTGGCATAGGCTTTTGCCGGGTCAAGCAGGGTTGTGGTCTGCTGGAGATCTTTATCAGTGGTAAAGACCAAAACATAGAGTTTTTGCTGACCCAGCGCTGGCGTCAGACGCATTACCCCTTCCAGACGATCGGCACTCATCACGCCGGGCTCCTGGTAGGTAAAATAGCTGCTGGGGAAGAACGCAGATGGCGTCATGTTTTGGTCAAGAATTAATACGTTTGGCGCAAATACGCTGGTTTGTTTATTCACTTCACTGGACAGCGTCAGGGTGAGCTCGCCAATATTCGCCGGGACGCTATACGCAGCGACCGGGCCAGTAATACCGGCGACATCCAGACGCTGACCCGCTGTCGCAAGCGGCGAAGACTGGGTTTTGGATTGATCAACAGGCGTCCAGGTTAACTGCTGCAGCGCCGCAGTGGGAATAGATGGGGCCGCGGTGGTGTTCTGCGGAACAATATTCACATCGGCCAGGCTGATGCCAGGTGCGCTGGCAAATAACCCTGCAGATAAACAAAGGGCAACGAGACTTTTCTTCATTTTCATTGTTATCACCTCAGATAGCATGGGTTCAGCGGTGGCCAGGCAATAGCGCGCTAAACCGTAATCAAGAGGGGCTTGCGCCCCTCTTTCGGTCTTTACGTCAGGTTAGTGCTGAATTACCACCAGATTTCCATCTGGGCACCGAAGGACCACTCATCGCTGTCGCCACGGCTGGTTGTGCTGAGGCCAGAGTTCGTTGCCGCTGCGAATTTGGTTACGTCGTTACCATTTTTGATGTAACCCCACTCTTCATCCCATTTTGCATAGGTTGCGAAGACGCGGATTGCCGGACGAGACCAGATGCTGTCACCCGCCTGCCATTGTTGGGCCAGGGTGATTTTGTACTGGCTGTTGCGATCGCTGGTCTGCTGAGATTTGACGTTGTCGTAACCGACTTCCAGCAGAGTGCTCATGATTGGCGTCCATTTATACATCGGGCGAATACCGACGGTGTACCATTCGGTCCCCAGGTCGTTATCCATGTCGAGGTTCTGGTACATACCGACGTACATCAGGTCCCACTTGTCGCCCAGGGAGATTGCACCGTGGTCCAGCACGCGGAACAGGCTACCGTTGTTATTAATAACGTTATTGGCAACGTTGTTACCGTTGTTATCAACACCGGTAGAAGAACCATAAGAACCCTGATTCAGGCCTTTGCCCTGGGTGGTCATGGAATCTGTAGCGTACTGAACGACAAACTTGTTGTAGCCCTTCAGCATGCTCTGGGTATGTTCAGCGGTGAACATCCAACCATCTTTAGATGCGCCGTCCGCCAGCCTGTAATCATCGGTGGTATTCGCGCGACCATAGTCAACGCCCAGTTCCAACATCCCATCCGGGTTAGTTGCCAACTGCGCTAAACGAACGTCAAATACATCGTTCGCGGTGTCTTTGGTACGATCATAGATATTCTGGCTGCTGAAAGCGTATGAACCACCCGCTTCCTGTGAACGGCTCGCTGCCAAAGACAGTTTACCGAAGCCCAGATCGATGTTTTCAATACCGGCGCCAGGACCTGAAATATCCCAGTAGTAGAAGTCGATCATGTGTACGTCATGACGCTGGTAGAAGCGCTTACCGGCCCAGATAGTGGAGCCTGGCAGCCATTCGATCAGGTTTTTACCCTGCACGTTTGCTTCACGGAATGCCGGGTCTGTGCCTTCCCAGTCATTCTGCTGTGCGACGGAGTAAGCAACGTTGGTGTCGAAGTAGAAGCTCTTATCGCCTTCTTTCCACACTTCCTGACCTAATTTGATTTCCGCATAGGTTTCACATTCGTTACCGAGACGGTATTTACTTTGTGCACCGGTTGCCTGGAAACACTGTTGTTCACCGCCACTCCCTGTCCAGCCAATACCGGAACGAGCGTAACCGTGGAAATCTACAGCCATTGCCTGAACAGACATAATGCCTGCTGCTACAGCAACCGCCAGAGGGAGTTTGCGCAGAGTAATCATCGTTCTATCTCCTGAGATCATTGCTTTTCTTTAAACGCGTCCCCCTTCGGGCTGCCTCTTTGTTGGCTGCGTTCTTTCACCCCAGTCGCGTACTCTTTGTACACTCCCGGGGATTCATTTACTTGCCGCCTCGATGTAGCTTCGAATGGCTTTGCGTTTCGTTTTTTATGGGGACCTTAAACGCCCGGCTCTTGATGCAACCGACGACATGCAGTGCCATCCTCACGGAACAGATGGCAACGCTCTGGCGGCAGGCCGATGGCGAATGTGGCACCCTCTTCTACCAACACCACGTCGTTCTGGCGGTAAACCAGGTTTTGACGGATGGCGGGGATCTGGATATGAATTTGAGTTTCGTGACCAAGCTGCTCGACCACCTGCACTTCACCTTCGAGGGTGACATCGGCGATATCGCTGGGCAGCAGATGTTCCGGGCGGATACCTAAAGACATGTTGGCACCAACCTGTACCGCATGGCTGTCCACTGGTAGCCATATTTGCTGGCGGTTGGGCAGTTCAACCTGCACCTGATCGATGGCCGTCCCGGTGACTTTCACCGGCAGGAAGTTCATCTTCGGCGAACCAATAAAGCCCGCCACAAAGCGGTCAGCCGGATAGTGGTATAGCTCCAGCGGTTTGCCGACCTGCGCCACGCGACCAGCATCCAGCACCACAATTTTGTCGGCCAGCGTCATCGCTTCGACCTGATCGTGGGTGACGTAAATCATCGTGCGGCCCAGACGTTTATGCAGGCGGGAGATTTCAATACGCATTTGCACACGCAGAGCGGCGTCGAGGTTCGACAACGGTTCATCCAGCAGGAATACGCGCGGCTCGGCAACCAGCGTTCGGCCAATCGCCACACGCTGACGTTGTCCGCCGGAAAGCGCTTTCGGTTTACGCTCCAGCAGGTGCGCCAGTTGCAGAACTTCCGCGACCTGATTCACGCGCTGATTCATCACCTCTTTTTTTGCGCCAGCCAGTTTGAGGCCAAACGACATGTTTTCTGCGACGGATAAATGGGGATACAACGCGTAGGACTGAAAGACCATGCCCACGCCGCGTTCGGCGGGGGGAATGTCGTTCATCCGGGTCTCCCCGATAAACAGGTCGCCACTGGTGATGGTTTCAAGTCCGGCGATCATACGCAGCAAGGTCGACTTACCGCAGCCTGACGGTCCGACAAACACCACGAATTCCCCTTCGTGAATGTCGAGATTGATATCTTTCGATACCACCACGTCACCCCAGGCTTTCGTTACATTTCGCAGCTGTACGCTCGCCATGCCCTTCTCCCTTCGTTACAACCTGTCATCGACAGCAACATTCATGATGGGCTGACTATGCGTGATCCCTTGACTGCGTGAATCCTCCACCCCCGGCTTTTTTATGGGGGAGGAGGCGGGAGGATGAGAGAACAGCGTCTGAGACCCGGGCCGTACGCCGCGGAGGAATTTCGTGATGCAGCCTGCAAAAATCAGTGGGTTTTTATGTGCGCCAGTACGCAATACTCACATTTATGTAACACAGATCACATAAAGAGCGGGTGGGGCGTAGGGGTAAGGAGGATGGAAAGAGGTTGTCGTATAAAGAAACTAGTAACCGTTAAGCCACCTCTGCAAAATCACCAAACAGGATGGGAACTATGAAAATCAAAACTGGCGCACGCATCCTCGCATTGTCTGCATTAACGACGATGATGTTTTCCGCCTCGGCTCTCGCCAAGATTGAAGAAGGTAAGCTGGTTATCTGGATTAACGGCGACAAAGGCTATAACGGCCTCGCTGAAGTGGGCAAAAAATTCGAGAAAGACACCGGTATCAAAGTCACCATTGAGCACCCGGACAAACTGGAAGAGAAGTTCCCACAGGTTGCCGCGACTGGCGATGGCCCTGACATCATCTTCTGGGCACATGACCGTTTTGGCGGCTACGCTCAGTCTGGCCTGCTGGCTGAAATCACCCCAGATAAAGCGTTCCAGGACAAACTCTATCCGTTCACCTGGGATGCCGTACGCTATAACGGCAAACTGATTGCCTACCCAATTGCGGTTGAAGCGCTGTCGCTGATTTACAACAAAGACCTCGTTCCGAACCCGCCAAAAACCTGGGAAGAAATTCCTGCGCTGGATAAAGAGCTGAAGGCGAAAGGAAAATCCGCGCTGATGTTCAACCTGCAAGAACCGTACTTCACCTGGCCGCTGATTGCCGCCGACGGCGGTTACGCGTTCAAGTTTGAAAACGGCAAGTACGACGTGAAAGACGTGGGCGTGGACAACGCGGGCGCAAAAGCGGGTCTGACCTTCCTGGTTGATCTGATCAAGAACAAACACATGAACGCGGATACCGATTACTCCATCGCCGAAGCGGCCTTTAACAAAGGTGACACCGCGATGACCATCAACGGTCCGTGGGCGTGGTCCAACATCGATAAGAGCAAGGTGAATTACGGCGTTGCCCTGCTGCCAACCTTCAAGGGTAAACCGTCCAAACCGTTCGTGGGCGTTCTGAGCGCAGGTATCAACGCTGCCAGCCCGAACAAAGAACTGGCAAAAGAGTTCCTCGAAAACTACCTGCTGACCGATCAGGGTCTGGATGAAGTGAATAAGGACAAACCGCTGGGCGCGGTTGCGCTGAAATCCTTCCAGGATCAGTTAGCGAAAGACCCGCGTATCGCGGCCACCATGGATAACGCCCAGAAAGGCGAGATCATGCCGAACATCCCGCAGATGTCCGCATTCTGGTATGCCGTTCGTACCGCAGTGATCAACGCTGCCAGCGGCCGTCAGACCGTCGATGCCGCGCTGAAAGATGCACAAGGTCGTATCACCAAGTAATACGGTTTCCCTTATTTCTTAGGGAATCAGGTTTATTGAATACGTTGTTACGCGAAATCATTCGCGCTACATCGAGGCGGCAAGGAGGCAAATCCCCAGGAGCTTACATAAGTAAGTGACTGGGGTGAGCTTCCGCAGCCAACAAAGAGGTAGTGCGAAGGATAAAGCGTAAAGAGGATTGATCCCCATGGATGTCATTAAAAAGAAACACTGGTGGCAAAGCGACCGACTGAAATGGTCAGTGATGGGTCTGCTTGGGCTGCTGGTCGGTTACCTTGTTGTTTTGATGTATGCTCAGGGGGAGTACCTGTTTGCCATCATGACGCTGATTTTAAGCTCTGCTGGCCTGTATATTTTTGCTAACCGTAAAGCCTACGCCTGGCGCTATGTTTACCCAGGCGTTGCAGGGATGGGGCTGTTTGTCCTGTTTCCGCTAATTTGTACTATCGCAATTGCCTTTACCAACTACAGCAGCACCAACCAACTGACCTTTGAACGTGCTCAGGAAGTCCTGATGGACCGTTCTTATCAGGCGGGGAAAACCTACAACTTCGGCCTGTATCCGGCGGGTACGGAGTGGCAACTGGCCCTCACCGACGGTGAAACTGGCAAGAATTATCTCTCCGACGCCTTTAAATTTGGCGGCGAACAGAAACTGCAGTTGAAAGAAGCCGAGGCGCTGCCAGAGGGCGAACGTGCGACGCTGCGTATCATCACGCAAAATCGCCAGGCGTTAACCCAACTCACCGCCATCCTGCCAGATGAAAGCAAAGTGATTATGAGTTCACTGCGCCAGTTTTCCGGCACGCAGCCACTCTATACGCTCGCTGATGACGGCACGCTCACCAACAGCCAAAGCGGCGTAAAATACCGCGCCAACAACGATATTGGTTATTATCAGGCAATTAACGCTGACGGTAGCTGGGGTAACGAAAAACTCAGCCCAGGCTATACCGTTGCCATCGGATGGGACAACTTCGCCCGCGTATTTACCGACGAAGGCATTCAGAAACCGTTCTTCGCCATCTTTGTCTGGACGGTGGTCTTCTCCGTTCTGACCGTGATCCTCACCGTGGCCGTGGGGATGGTACTGGCCTGTCTCGTACAGTGGGAGTCTCTCAAAGGCAAAGCGATTTACCGTGTCCTGCTGATTCTGCCGTATGCCGTACCGTCGTTTATTTCGATTCTGATTTTCAAAGGACTGTTCAACCAGAGCTTCGGTGAAATCAACATGATGCTGAGCGCACTGTTTGGCATCAAACCGGCCTGGTTCAGCGACCCAACCACCGCGCGTTCGATGATTATTATCGTCAACACCTGGCTTGGTTACCCGTACATGATGATCCTGTGCATGGGTCTGCTTAAAGCGATCCCTGACGACCTGTATGAAGCGTCGGCGATGGATGGTGCAGGTCCGTTCCAGAACTTCTTTAAGATTACGTTGCCACTGCTGATTAAGCCGCTGACGCCGCTGATGATCGCCAGCTTCGCCTTTAACTTTAACAACTTCGTGCTGATTCAACTGTTGACCAACGGTGGTCCAGACCGTCTTGGTACCACCACGCCAGCAGGCTATACCGACCTGCTCGTGAGCTACACCTACCGTATCGCCTTCGAAGGCGGCGGTGGTCAGGACTTCGGTCTGGCGGCGGCGATTGCCACGCTGATCTTCCTGCTGGTCGGTGCGCTGGCCATCGTGAACCTGAAAGCCACGCGTATGAAGTTTGATTAAGGGAGACAACGAACATGGCTATGGTACAACCCAAATCTCAGAAACTGCGTCTCTTAACAACGCACTTGCTGCTGCTGATTTTCATTGCAGCGATCATGTTCCCGCTGCTGATGGTTATCGCTATCTCGCTGCGTGAAGGTAACTTTGCCACCGGCAGCCTGATCCCGGAAAACATCTCCTGGGAACACTGGAAACTGGCGTTGGGCTTTAGCGTTGAGCATGCGGATGGCCGCGTGACGCCGCCGCCGTTCCCGGTGCTGTTATGGCTGTGGAACTCGGTGAAAGTAGCCACCATTACCGCGATCGGTATCGTGACGCTTTCCACCACCTGCGCTTACGCCTTTGCCCGTATGCGTTTCCCGGGCAAAGCAACCCTGCTGAAAGGGATGCTGATATTCCAGATGTTCCCGGCGGTGCTGTCTCTGGTCGCGTTGTATGCTTTGTTTGACCGCCTGGGCCAGTACATTCCGTTTATTGGTCTGAACACTCACGGTGGCGTGATCTTCGCCTATCTCGGCGGTATTGCGCTGCATGTGTGGACGATTAAGGGCTATTTCGAAACCATCGACGGTTCGCTGGAAGAAGCGGCCGCTCTGGATGGCGCAACGCCATGGCAGGCATTCCGCCTGGTGTTGCTGCCGCTTTCCGTTCCGATTCTGGCGGTCGTGTTTATTCTGTCTTTCATTGCCGCGATTACCGAAGTACCGGTCGCATCACTGCTGCTGCGTGATGTGAACAGCTATACCCTTGCGGTAGGTATGCAGCAGTACCTCAATCCACAGAACTATTTGTGGGGCGACTTTGCCGCCGCAGCTGTACTTTCAGCCATTCCGATCACTCTGGTGTTCCTGCTGGCACAGCGCTGGCTGGTCAACGGACTGACGGCGGGTGGTGTGAAAGGTTAAGTTTTACCGAAGTAACTGCCCGGCAACGGGCAATGCCACTGCAACCCTCAACTTATGTTATCCCAACCTGTGACTGTTATTCGGCGCTCTACGGAGCGCCCTTTTTTATGTTATTTTGCATTACGCTTACGATTATTTTCTTTCGTGCCCCCCATCACTGCAAATCAATTTTTCGCCTGAAACTCGACAAATTAAACAGAATTAGTTTGGCGCAGGCGTTATCGCCATCGGCGTGATCAACCTAAGCTTTACCGTATTGGCGATCATGACGGTGGATAAATTTGAAGAACTGTGGGAACCCGCGGCGGAGAAAACCCAGCCGGCCTCTGCGCAGTAATTTTTACCCAAAACACGCCGCAGCCCAATTGCGGCGTGTTGTCTTTTACTCTCGCTTCAGCCGTTTGGAATTACACAGCCACAGGGTGATCACCAGCAGCAGGATCGCCGCAGAATAGATCAGCACATCCATCGGCGCTTTATGATCGACAATGATCAGCCGCACAATCGCAGTGATCCCGATATAGACAAAGTAGCGCAGCGGAAAGTGAAAACCTGACTGAAAGTACTTCACAATCAGCGCGATAAATTCAAAGTAGAGAAAGTAAACCACCAGCCCTTCCACCAGTTCATACTTGCTGGTTTGTTCCGGCGCGAACAGCACATCCGCCAGATGCAGCGTTTCTTTCCCGAGGAATACGACCAGGATCAGGCCCAGACTCAGCAACCCTAGATTCAACACGGTCTGTAAAATAGTGGAGATAAACTCCACGCGCGGACGAGATAGCGACGTCATAACAGCACCTCTTACTCAGTGGCAAGGTTCCTGTATAACGCAAAAATGTGACAGAGATCTACATTTTTTGTTTATATTTTGTGCAAGAAAGGTCAGCAGGGAATGATGAGTGCCACGACACATTTCACAGGATGAATTATGCAGCTAAGACAATCCGCTGTTCGCAACGTTACCTGCGGTGAGAACGTGGTGATCTATGAACCCGCAAATCTCTACGACTGCACATTGGGTGACAACGTTTTTGTCGGACCATTTGTTGAAATCCAGGGTAATACGCAGATTGGCGCAGACAGCAAAATTCAGTCGCACACCTTCATCTGCGAATATGTCACCCTCGGCGCCCGCTGTTTTATCGGTCACGGCGTGATGTTCGCCAACGATATGTTTCGCGAAGGAAAACCCAATGCCGACCGCAACAGTTGGGGACGTATTACGATTGGCGACGATGTCTCGATCGGTAGCGGAGCGACCATTCTGGCAGTCACTATCTGTGATGGCGTGGTCGTCGGCGCGGGAAGCGTGGTGACCAAATCGATCACCGAGAAAGGCGTGTATGCGGGAAATCCGGCAAAATTATTACGTCGTTTATAGAGCCGGATAAGCGCAGGTCCCATCCGGCCATCTATCAGCGGAAGTTTTCACTCCTGTCGCTGGTCATGTCGTACAGACCAAACTTACGTCCAAGCTGCTGGCCGCCATCGCGTGTTAACGGCGTCCAGCCAATCGCCGCACGGCTGCGGGTTGGGCCTGACGAGAACAGATCCAGCGGCACAGAAACGTACACCCCTTTGGTAAAATCACCCTCTCCGTACTCATCCGGCGAGGCGTCGGTGATGGTCGCATAGCCGCCCACCACTACGCCGCTGTCAAAGCGTTTCGCCACTTCCAGCGTTCCGCCCTTATCCCCCGCCAGATACTGCCCCACGCTGGCTTTCACCAGTACATCCTGGGCGAACGAAGGATTCCAGTAAGCCGTCAAATGCCCGGTCTTCACGCTGTAGTCGGTAAACTTCATCATGTCCTGCGCGCTACGCCAGTCACGCTGTTTCACGTAGTTGGCATCAACACCAAACGCCCAGTTGCTGTCCAGCGGGCGATACAGCACTTCTGCCCCCGCTCCGCCGTACATAGTTTCCAGGTAGCCACCGTAAACCTGTCCGTAGAACCCATTTCCGAGTGACTGGAAGTAGTTGGCCTGCAGGTTATTCACGTAGACATCGTTTTGCACATACTCACGCACATGGGTACGCACGCGTGGTAAATGCGAATCCTGCGGCGGGTTGGTGTAGTTAAACTTGTCATAGTTATTGGCGAGGTTGGCGAACAAACTCCCGGTGGTCAGCAGATGATCGGTAACCCACAAATCCGCCGTTCCCATCACGCCCAACTGATACATATAGAAGTTTTCCGGGCCGCCCACCGACTGATTTAGCACCGGATCGATGTGGAAATTGAAGCGTGACTTATCAATATACCAGCCCTGCTCGGTCGTTTTCGGTACCACGGGCTCGACGCGTTTTTGTGCCAGTTGAGTTTTATGGCCCAACGGCTCGCCTTCCAGATGGCGCTTGAGGCTGGAAACCTCCGTTTCGGTCGTCACCTGCGGCAAGTTAAGGCGGTTTTCCGTAATGCGGATCGTGCGGATCCCATCGGGAAGATCGTTCATCACGATCCGGTTAGCACGCTCGATCCCTTCGCGCGAATCACGGTATTTCACCTGTTCACCCGTCACATACAGCGTATCGCCCTGCACCTGAATTTTAGGATCCGCCAGCCCGGCATTATATTTCAGCAGCGTTAACTGATTCGCCACCACCGAATGTTGCAGGATGGCATCCTGCGGCTGTGGTTGATATTTCGGGCGGGTATTGTCGTTATAGTTTGGTCGCAGATCGTTAAAGTTAGTCCGCAGCGTGACCCCAAACATCAAGGTGTTCCCGCGCTCATAGCTGAGGTTAACGTCGGCCCAATCGGTGACGCGATAAATAGCGCCGACGTTAAACTTGCTCTTCTGATCCAACTTGCCGGCAAAATCCTGCTGGTAATTATTACCTTCATACTCCAGTTTCAGGCGCAGCGGCTGCCAGGGAGTCTGATACTCTACGCCGCCAAACAGCGACGCCGGGCCGTGGAACATCTGGCTACCGTCAATAGAACCGGCCTGCTTGTAGCTGTTATCGCGATGGCAGAATTTATCACTGTATGAGCAAAACGGATTGCTAACGTTGCCGCTGGTCCCGAGATATCCCCAACCAAGGCCGAGAGAGAAATCAAACGGGCCCCAGGCTTTGTTCGCCACCACATACTCCGCATCAAACAGGCCGGTACCACCGATATCCCGCGCGCCAACTGCCACCTGCGGCATCCAGTAGCTCTCTTCCCACAGGCGAAGTTTGAGATCAAAAGCCTTATCTTTATAAGTCTGATCGCCAGAAAACGACTCCACGCCGCTGTATTTTTTGGTACGCACATCGGTATAGCGCAGGGTGGTTTCCAGCCAGGGGAAGAGTTGTACCGACGCAGAGTAGTAACGGTATTGATCGTTATCGCGGTAGTTAAGGCTCATTTCGCCTTCACGCGCCATGCGTGCGGTTGGGGTTTGCAGCAGTCCCACGCCGCCAAAATCGGACTGGGAAGGTCCAATGGGCGCGGGCCAGGTTTCACCGTGGCAGGCAACGCTTACGCCCAGCGCCAGTAAGCTGAGCAGATAAGTTTTTCTCATTATTCGGGTATCCGCTGGGTCAGGGTGCGAAGAATGTCGGCATTGATTTCATCCGGGGTGCTGCGCCAAACAGCATCAGAGAGTCCGACAAAAATGATGCTGCCGGGCATCGGCTCAACGTGACGTTTGTTCCAGTAGGCGACCGGGACTTTTTGCGTGCGTCCGTCGGGATAGATGACCCAGGCGTAGCTACGATCTGCGCCGCTGAGCCGACGTTGCCCATCGAGATAGCTGGCGATATCGCGCCCGGGCATAAACGGTTGTTTACCCGGATGACTTAGCAGGCCAAACAGCGTTATATCCGTTGGCTGCGGTCCGACCCACAGCGTGTAATTGCCCTGCAACGGCGGGTTGCCTCGCTCACTGACGCGCACAACATCCGGGTCGAGATTAATCTTCTGTCTGCCGGTCACCTTCAGCGCCTGAATTTGCTGGCGTAATGCGTTGATAGCCGCGGCATCGTCACCGCTTTCTTCAGCGCTGAGCATCGCCAGACGAGCCAGTAATGCCTGCTGCTGACGCTCTGCTTCCGTCGTTGCCCGCTCTTCGCTGATAACCGCTCCTGGCCACCAGCTATTACTCAACCGCGGCTGCCCAACCAGGTCGAGCAGATGTTCGGCCCCGGTCAGCGTCTTTGGCTCTTCGCTGGCGGAGGTAAAGACCTTAACGCTACCCGCAGCAAAAACTGACGCTGCGCTCAGGCTCAATAGCAGCGCCACAACGGCTCGTTTCATCATGATTTTGCCGCCTTAATCAGCGTGGTTTTCACCGGGAAGTAACGTGCGCCAAGATACTGTTCCGATTGGCGAATCTGCCCTTCGCTGTCGATCCAGTAGCGGTTATGCCAGCGCGTTTGAGCGGTGGTGACTTCTTCGTCAAGGATTCGTACTGGCGTATCTTCGCTACCAACCTTAATGGTGTCAGTGCCATCCCATTCGAAAACCGAGCGGGCGGTGGCATAGCGCACCTGCTGATGTTCGGTCCAGCCCATCGTGCGGGTCCACGTTGCCCCATCGACTATCTGGTTTGGTTTGATGAGCGGATCTGCCGCGAGATTATTCACCTCGATCAGGTTATCCCCGCCGAGATGCGTTTTCACCATGCGCCCAGACTGCGTGACGAGAATGGCCCGATCCTGAGTCACCCATTTCTGCTGTCCGTTTTCCGCGAACGCGAGTACCACAAACAGTTGTGGGCCGCCGTTGAGCTGCATGTACTGGCTGGCGTAGGGCATGTTTTTGATTTCATCGTCTGTCATCTGTACGCCGGGAGTACCAAACACGCTATCCCATAGCGAATGACCCAGCCCTTCGGTGGTGGCTGAGCACGCCTGTAATAACAGGCAAACCATTATCAGCGCTGGTCGCTTCACGACATTTCTCCGCAGCGGCAAAATAACCACACCGAAGTGTGGTTAGAATTAAACGTACCGGTATTACTGGGTACTGGTGGTTGTGGTGGTTGTGGTTCCGGTGTTAGAACCATCGCCGCCACCGGTTGCCGCAAGGGCAACCCCCACCGCAGAACTTACGGTGCTCACGCTGGTTGCGGAGGAACTTCCTGCCGAAACCGACGCGGCAGCCGCCCCTGCAGCCTCACCCACCTGAATGGGGGCAGCATAGACAGAAGTCACCGCAAGCGCAGATATAGCCCAAAGGCCATACAGAACTTTTTTCATCACAAATTCCCTTCATTGTATGAATGGAGATTTACCCAAAAGAATTTCGGGCGAGATCGAGTATACACAAGCCAAAGTGTGCAAATTACGCCAGGCGGGAATTTAGGATAATTAGATAGCAAGAAATAAAATGATTAACGGTAGATAATTAAATCAATACAATCATAAAGTTAAAATATAAAAACAAAAACACAACATCCGGTAATTCTGAAAAAACCAGAAACACGATAACGTTGAATGAATTATTTTAGGATTAAGCTCAATAAAGGTGTAAAACAAAAACGTAGATATTCGGGAGCCAGATTATAAAAAAAGCCGATATTAATATCGGCTTTTTTATAAGTAATCTGCAAATTCATTCGAATTGCAGCAAGGCGGCTCGAAGGAAGAAGCAGATTAACGCCAGGACTTATAACGGTTAATCAAACCGTTAGTTGAGCAATCATGGCTGGTGATTTCTTTATCATCATTCAACTCTGGCAGAATGCGATTCGCCAGCTGTTTGCCCAGCTCAACGCCCCACTGGTCAAAGGTGAAGATATTCAGGATCGCGCCCTGAGTGAAGATTTTGTGCTCGTACAGCGCAATCAGCGCACCCAGGCTGAACGGTGTGATTTCGCGCAGCAGGATGGAGTTAGTTGGACGGTTACCTTCGAACACTTTGAACGGCACAACGTGGTCAAGCGTTGCCGGATCTTTACCCTGGTCGCGGTATTCCTGCTCAACCACTTCACGAGATTTACCAAAAGCCAGCGCTTCGGTCTGGGCGAAGAAGTTAGACAGCAGTTTCGGATGGTGATCCGACAGCGGGTTGTGGGTGATTGCCGGAGCGATGAAATCGCACGGAACCATTTTGGTACCCTGATGAATCAGCTGGTAGAACGCATGCTGACCGTTAGTACCCGGCTCACCCCAGATGATTGGGCCTGTCTGGTAATCCACCGCATTGCCGTTACGGTCAACGTATTTACCGTTGGATTCCATATTGCCCTGCTGGAAGTAGGCCGCGAAACGGTGCATATACTGGTCGTACGGCAGAATCGCTTCGGTTTCAGCACCGAAGAAATTGTTGTACCAGATACCGATCAGCGCCAGCAGCACCGGCAGGTTTTTCTCCGCCGGAGTGGTGGAGAAGTGTTTGTCCATGGCGTGCGCGCCAGAAAGCAGCTCAACAAAGTTGTCGAAGCCCACAGAAAGGATGATGGACAGACCGATTGCAGACCACAGGGAGTAACGACCGCCAACCCAGTCCCAGAACTCGAACATATTGGCGGTATCAATACCGAACTCGCCAACCGCTTTACCGTTAGTGGAGAGCGCTGCGAAGTGCTTGGCAACGTGCTTGTTGTCGCCAGCGGTCGCCAGGAACCAGTCGCGCGCGCTGTGGGCGTTAGTCATGGTTTCCTGAGTGGTGAAGGTTTTGGAAGCGACCAGGAACAGCGTAGTCTCCGGATTCACTTTCTTCAGCACTTCGGCAATGTGCGTACCATCGACGTTAGACACAAAGTGCATGTTCAGGTGATTTTTGTACGGGCGCAGCGCTTCGGTCACCATGAACGGGCCGAGGTCTGAACCGCCGATACCGATGTTCACGACATCAGTAATGGCTTTACCGGTATAGCCTTTCCAGCTTCCGGAGATAATCGCTTCAGAGAAGGATTTCATCTTCTCAAGCACCGCGTTCACTTCCGGCATCACATCTTTGCCGTCAACGATGATTGGAGTGTTGCTACGGTTGCGCAACGCCACGTGCAGCACGGCACGGTCTTCAGTGCGGTTAATTTTCTCACCGGAGAACATGGACTTGATGGCGCCTGCCAAATCGGTCTCTTTCGCCAGATCCTGCAGTTTAGCCAGCGTCTCTTCAGTGATGCGGTTTTTGGAGAAATCCACCAGCATCAGATCGTCAAACGTCGCGGAAAATTTAGCGAAACGATCGCTATCTTTCGCGAACAGATCCGCGATAGTAACGTCTTTCATCTCTTCAAAGTGTTTTTGTAGTGCCTGCCAGGCTGAGGTCTGCGTTGGATTGATGTTTTTCATTAGCAATACTCTTCTGATTTTGAGAATTGTGACTGAGATCGATTGTAACGCCAGTCACAGAAAAGTGTGATTGTTTTAATGCCATCGCCCTTGTATCCATCGAACCAGGGTAAAAAGTATAGATGTTATAAGCGCTGTTACTGAACGGAAACGCAGCATGAAAAATCCGCATAATCCCAGCGTTGACAGTGCAAGCTACACATTTTATTTATAAATACGGTATTTGCATTTGCGCCTGCACCGGTTTTCGTTCTGCCTTATGTGCCATGGTCGCTCTATTCATTCCCTGACACGAGGTAGTTATGACTGATGTAGTTGTCTCCAAGTTTGGCGGTACCAGCGTGGCGGATTTTGATGCCATGAATCGCAGCGCTGATGTGGTACTTTCTGATGCTAACGTCCGTGTAGTGGTACTTTCTGCTTCCGCTGGAATTACCAACCTGCTGGTCGCACTGGCTGAAGGGCTGGAGCCAACCGAGCGCTTCGAAAAACTCGACGCCATTCGTCAAATTCAGTTCAATATTCTGGAACGCCTGCGTTATCCAAACGTAATTCGTGAAGAGATTGAACGTCTGCTGGAAAACATCACCACGCTGGCAGAAGCGGCGTCACTGGCGACCTCAACCGCCCTGACCGACGAACTGGTCAGCCACGGTGAACTGATGTCTACCCTGTTGTTCGTCGAAATCCTGCGTGAACGCAACGTGCAAGCGCAGTGGTTTGACGTGCGTAAAGTGATGCGCACCAACGATCGTTTTGGTCGCGCAGAACCCGACGTCGCGACGCTGGCTGAACTGGCAACGCTTCAGTTGGCCCCGCGTCTGAGCGAAGGTCTGGTAATCACTCAGGGTTTTATCGGCAGCGAAGGCAAAGGCCGCACCACCACGTTGGGGCGCGGCGGTAGCGATTATACAGCCGCCCTGCTGGCCGAAGCGCTGCACGCAACGCGCGTCGATATCTGGACCGATGTTCCTGGCATTTACACTACCGATCCGCGCGTTGTTCCTGCAGCGCAGCGTATTGATGAAATCGCCTTTGAAGAGGCCGCGGAAATGGCGACCTTTGGCGCGAAAGTGCTGCACCCGGCAACCCTGTTGCCGGCCGTACGTAGCGATATCCCGGTATTTGTTGGCTCCAGCAAGGATCCAAAAGCAGGCGGTACGCTGGTCTGCAATAAAACCGCGAATCCACCGCTGTTCCGTGCGCTGGCGCTACGCCGTAAGCAGACGCTGCTGACGCTGCATAGCCTGAATATGCTGCACTCTCGCGGCTTTTTAGCAGAAGTGTTCGGCATCCTTGCACGCCACAATATCTCGGTAGATTTAATTACCACATCTGAAGTCAGCGTAGCGCTGACGCTGGATACCACCGGCTCAACCTCCACCGGCGATACGCTGTTAACGCAGTCTCTGCTGATGGAACTGTCTGCCCTGTGCCGGGTTGAAGTCGAAGAAGGCCTGGCGCTGGTGGCGTTGATTGGCAACGACCTGTCCAAAGCCTGCGGCGTGGGTAAAGAGGTATTTGGTGTACTGGAGCCGTTCAACATCCGCATGATTTGCTACGGCGCGTCCAGCCATAACCTGTGCTTCCTGGTGCCCGGTAGCGAAGCCGAACAGGTGGTACAGAAGCTGCATCATAATTTGTTTGAATAATATTTCATCACGCGATAAACAATAACTATAGCCGGGCTCGAACCCGGCTTTTTTATAACAACACATTTCAATCGCAAGGAAGATAACATGCTCGCTACTCTCACGCGGCTGTTCCCGTTATGGGCGCTGCTGCTCTCTGTTATTGCGTATTACACGCCCTCCACCTTTACGCCTGTCGGGCCATTCGTACCGTCGTTGCTGATGCTGATCATGTTCGGCATGGGCGTTCACCTGAAGGTGGACGACTTTAAACGCGTACTTTCACGCCCCGCACCGGTCGCGGCGGGTATTTTCCTGCACTATCTGGTGATGCCGCTCGCCGCATGGATTTTGGCGCTGGCATTTAATATGCCGCCGGAACTGTCGGCAGGGATGGTGCTGGTCGGTAGCGTCGCCAGCGGAACCGCATCGAACGTCATGATCTATCTGGCAAAAGGTGATGTGGCGCTCTCCGTGACTATTTCATCGGTTTCAACGCTGGTCGGCGTTGTCGCCACGCCGCTGCTGACACGGCTGTATGTCGACGCGCATATCCAGGTGGATGTGATGGGTATGCTGCTGAGTATTCTGCAGATCGTGGTCATTCCGATTGCTTTGGGGCTGGTCATTCACCATCTGTTCCCACGCGTCGTAAAAGCCGTGGAACCGTATCTACCGGCGTTTTCTATGCTGTGCATCCTGGCGATCATCAGCGCCGTCGTGGCGGGGTCCGCATCGCACATTGCGTCCGTCGGCTTTATGGTGATTATCGCCGTGATCCTGCATAACACCATTGGCTTGCTCGGCGGCTACTGGGGCGGAAAACTGTTTGGTTTCGACGAGTCAACCTGTCGTACGTTGGCTATTGAAGTGGGCATGCAGAATTCAGGGCTTGCCGCTGCGCTGGGCAAAATCTACTTTGGCCCGCTTGCGGCGCTGCCCGGCGCGTTGTTCTCGGTCTGGCATAACCTTTCCGGTTCGCTGCTGGCAGGTTACTGGTCCGGTAAACCGATTAAAGAAAAAGAACGCCGCTAATTGGCGGCGGCAGGCCGGATAGCGGCTAACACCTTATCCGGCCTACCCAGCCTCTGCACTTTGCCGTACACTGCGGATATCGGCTAACAGAGGGCACCCTTATGGCACTCCCCCGCATTACCCAAAAAGAGATGACCGAGCGCGAACAGCGTGAACTGAAAACGCTGCTCGACCGCGCGCGCATTGCGCATGGTCGACTGCTGACCAACGCTGAGACCAACAGCATCAAGAAAGAGTACATCGATAAACTGATGGCCTTGCGCGAAGCAGAAGCTAAAAAAGCCCGCCAGTTGAAGAAAAAGCAGGCTTATAAACCGGATGCGGAAGCATCATTTTCCTGGTCAGCGAATACGCCAACGCGCGGCAGACGTTAACGCCCTTTCTTCTTACGCCCCGGCGAGGTAAAACGCTTCCCGTTTGCCGCCGGGCGCGATTTCTCTTTCTCAGCCGATTTTTCGATTTTCACCACCGGGCGCTTAATGCCTGCGGTTTTTGGCTTCGCTTTCGCCTTCGGTTTGGCTTCTGAGGACGAGTTCTCAATCAGCTTGAACAGGTCGATCAGTTCGTCATCCGTCAGGTCGCGCCATTCACCCAGCGGCAGGCCGGACAGACCAACGTTCATGATACGTGTACGCTCAAGCTTAGTAACTTCATAGCCAAAGTGCTCGCACATACGACGGATCTGGCGGTTCAGCCCCTGAATCAGCGTGATGCGAAACACAAACGGCGCTTCTTTCTTGACCTTACATTTCTTGGTAACGGTGCCAAGGATTGGCACACCGGCACTCATCCCACGGATAAAGTCATCAGTGACCGGCTTATCTACCGTCACCAGATACTCTTTTTCGTGATCGTTACCGGCACGCAGGATTTTATTCACCAGGTCGCCGTGGTTGGTCAGAAAGATAAGCCCCTGGGAATCTTTGTCCAGACGACCGATTGGGAACACGCGCTTGCTGTGGTTAACGAAATCAACAATGTTGTCGCGTTCGCTGTCTTCAGTGGTGCTGACAATCCCTACCGGCTTGTTCAACGCGATAAAAACCAGATCTTCCGCTTCACGCGGCTCAATCAACCGACCATTCACTTTTACGACGTCGCCAGGCATCACCTGATCGCCAATGGTGGCGCGTTTACCATTCAGGAAGACATTCCCTTGTTCGATAAAGCGATCCGCCTCGCGGCGCGAGCAGATTCCGCTTTCACTGATGTATTTATTTAATCGGATGGATGAGTCGGGCAGCATAATTTCTCCTTTGACAGCGAAATATACCCTACCTTGCGGGGGATAAAAAAGCAGAGTGTGAAAATGTGCTATCGCATCTGATTACGTAATGCCTGCGGGCTGATACCAAATCGTTTTTGAAAGTGGTAACGCAAAGAGTTTGCGCTGCCGAACCCGGTTTGCTGCGCGATCTGCTCAATACTGATATGGGATGTATTGAGCGCCTGCTGCGCACGGTTTAGCCGTTCATTCATCAGCCAACGTGCGGGAGTAAGCCCCGTTGACTCCTGAAATCGCCGCATCAACGTTCGGGGACTCATACCGACCTGGCTGGCCAGAGCGTCAAGGGTATGCTTCTGCGCGATATTGTTATGTAACCAGTCAAGCAAAAGACCAAAACGCTGGCTTTCCCGACTGCGGGCAACAGGACGCAGGTGTTGCTGAGTCTGGCTGCCATCCCTGTGGGGCTGCAGCACCAGGCGACGGGCCACGTTATTTGCAACCTCAAGTCCAAAATCAGTGCGCACCACATGCAAACATAAATCAATCCCTGCCGCACTACCTGCCGAAGTGAGCACGTCGTGGTCACCGACATACAGGACATCTTCCACAACGTTGATGGCGGGAAAGCGTCGCTGGAGTTCACTGACGTAACGCCAGTGCGTCGTCGCCTTACGGTCATCCAGCAAACCTGCCGCAGCCAGAACAAATACACCAGAACAGATAGAGATGATTCGACAACCGCGTTGATGTGCTTCACGAAGCGCATCGCATAATGCTTCCGGGACCGGTGAGCTCACGTCACGCCAGCCAGGAATGACAATAGTGTCTGCTTCTTGCAGCAATTCATACCCACCGTCCACCACGATACGAACCCCGCCAGTTGCCCTTAATTCACCTTGATCAACCGAAGCCACGGCAAAACGATACCAGCCCTCTCCCAGTTCAGGTCGCGGAAGCCCAAAAACTTCCACTGCGACGCCAAACTCGAAAGTACATAGCCCGTCATAAGCGAGTGCAACGACCAACGGGCGAGAAGATGTTGTCATGATCCTGGCGGAATCTGTCATGGTCAGAGGGTGTTTCAAGGTTAATTTTTTGATGAGATAAGAGGTAACACAACAGCTGATTTCACCACAAGAGAAAACAACAATATGAGTACCGTAACTGATATTCCAGCCGCTTCATCTGCACAAGCTATCGCCCATTTCCAGCAACGTCTGAATATGGAGACGGATTGTTCTGACGTTCATTCCGCGATTGCTGCTGACGACAAAGATTTTGTGCTTTTACATGTAGTGGGGAGTGCAGAGAGTTTTTCCCGTTGTCATATCCCTGGCGCGATTCATCTTCCCCATCGACTGATAAATACGGAATCCTTGAAAAAATGGCCACAGGACACACTGTTTGTCGTCTATTGCGCTGGCCCACACTGTAACGGGGCCGATCGCGCGGCGCTGAAGTTGGCGCAGCTAGGTCGACCGGTGAAAATAATGATTGGTGGTATTAAGGGCTGGGAGGACGAAGGCCTGGCGTTTGCCACTACGCAAAAGGACGCTGTTTCAATAGATTGATCGTTGTTAAGTCCGAACGGGCTTTTCCAACAGGAGGTTGTGGTTAACCCGTTCGGCTTTCCCCCCTTCCAACATCGTGAGCCATATCAGTAAGGCGTTACGCTGATAGTGGTAGCATTAGCGCGGTTTGTAATTTTCTGATTACATGGAGAAATGATGGAACTGCTTTTATTGAGTAACTCGACGCTGCCGGGCAAAGGCTGGATGGAACATGCGCTACCGCTGATTGCTGAGCAGCTGAATGGTCGCCGTACGGCGGTGTTTATTCCGTTCGCTGGCGTGACGCAAACCTGGGATGAATACACGGCGAAAACGGCAGCCATCTTTGCGCCAATGGGCGTCAACGTTACTGGCATTCATACCGTTGCCGATCCGATCGCTGCCATTGAAAACGCAGAGCTGGTGATTGTCGGCGGGGGTAACACCTTCCAGTTACTGAAAGAGAGCCGCGAGCGCGGACTGCTGGCGCCGATTGTGGATGTCGTCAAACGCGGTGCGCTGTACATCGGCTGGAGCGCAGGTTCTAACCTCGCCTGCCAGACCATCCGCACCACCAACGACATGCCGATTGTCGATCCAAAAGGTTTTGATGCCCTGGGTCTGTTCCCGCTGCAGATTAACCCACATTTCACCAATGCGCTTCCGGAAGGCCACAAAGGCGAAACGCGTGAACAGCGTATTCGCGAGCTGCTGGTTGTGGCACCAGAGCTGACGGTGATTGGTTTGCCGGAAGGAAACTGGATTAAGGTGAGTAACGGCCAGGCGGTTCTTGGCGGTCCGAACACCACTTACGTCTTTAAAGCGGGTGAAGACGCGGTTGCCCTCGAAGCAGGTCACTGCTTCTAACCGACGTTGCCGGATAACGGCATAAATGCCTTATCCGGCCAACCGGTCCACCTCACTCAATAATCGTCGCGCTCATCGTCCTCATCCGGCTGTTCCAGCACGCTATAGGCCACGGAACAAAACAGCGAGTTCAGACGCTGCATATCGCCCAGCAGCGCCAGGTGCAAGGAGCTGGTCTCGATGCTCTGCACGTTCTGCTGATGCAGACGGTCAACGTGCGCATGCGAATAACGACGGTTGAGAATACGGAAACGATGCTTGCTACGGCGCAGACGACGGGCGCTGGTCACGTCACCAGAGAAGAACACCGACATCGCCAGCTGCAGATTGCTGAGCAGCTGATCGAAGAGCGCATCCAGCTCTTTCAATCCTTCCACGGAGAATGCGCGACGAGCAGCCAGCGACTTATCCGCTATCTCACTGCCCATACGTTCGACAATATCGGAAGCCTGCTCGAGGTTAAGCGACATTTCGATAATCTCCGCCCAACGGCGTGATTCCTCTTCCGCCAGTTCATCCTTTGGCATCCGGGCCAGATAGAGCTTAATTGCCGTGTATAGCACGTTAATGTCGTCCGCCATCCTGCGCAGCTCTTTCTCTTCACGCGGCTCGCCGTGCATCACCTTCTTCAGCCCGTCCATCATCTGCTCCATCGCGTCGCCGATGCGCAGAGCTTCACGAGCGGCATTGGCCAGGGCCAGCGTCGGCGTATCCAGCGCACTGACGTCCAGATGCTTGGGCTTCAAATGCGCATCCAGCTCCGGCTCATCGCGGATGATGCGCTTACAAAAACGCGCCATCGGTTCTGCAAACGGCACCATCGCCACGCAGCGCACCAGGTTGTAGAAGACATGGAAGTAAATAACCAGTTCAGATTTCGGTAGCGGCAGTTCATCCATCAGATTTGCCAACGGATGAACAAACGGCAGGATAATCAGGCTACCCACCAGCTTAAACAGCAGGCTACCGAGCGCCACACGGCGGGCGGCGGCGTTAGCGGCGCTGTTATTAAGCATCGCCAGCAGGCCAGAGCCGAGGTTGGCGCCAATCACCAGACACAACGCCACCGGGAACGAGATAATGCCTGCCGCGGTCAGCGTTGCCGTCAGCAGCACCGCCGCAAGGCTGGAGTAACTGATAATCGCGAACATAGCGCCAATCAGCGCATCCAGCATGATATCGCCGGTGAGCGAGGCGAAAATAACCTGTACGCCGTTAGCCTGGGTGATCGGTGTTACCGCCTGCACAATCAGTTCCAGCGCCAGTAAAATCAACCCCAGTCCAATACCAACCCGCCCCAGTTGCCCCACACGGGACTGCTTACGTCCGAGAAAGAAGATCACGCCGATAAAAATCAGCAGTGGCGACAGCCAGGAGAGATCGAAAGTCAGGATACGCGCCATCAGCGCGGTCCCGACGTCGGCGCCGAGTACAATCACCAGCGCAGGGGTGAGCGCGACGAGGTCCTGCGCGACAAACGAGGTCACCAGCATGGTGGTGGCGTTGCTGCTTTGTACCAGCGCCGTCACGCCGATACCCGCACAAAAGGCGAGCGGCTTCTTTTCAACACTACGGCTGAGTACGGTACGCAAACGGGCGCCGAAGACGCGCATCACGCCGGTGCGCACAATATGAGTACCCCAAACCAGCATAGAGACAGCAGAAAGCAGGTGTAACAGAGTTAGCACGGAATCAGGTTCTCCTTATCGTTATATGTTCCTGAGGTTCATAGTGATGACATAGCACCTGATGACGCCACGCTTATCAGGCCTACAAAAATATGCCAGTAGCCGGCTAAGGTGTTTACGCCGCCATCCGGCAAGCACTACCGATGAACGTTCTTTCAGTATAAGGGTTTAAACGTAATAAAGAGACAAGGCACTCATTGAGTGCCCTGTTTGTTGTAAATAAAGATGACAGTTTTGTGAATCAGTCAGCGTCATAGCCCAGATTAGGCGCTAACCAACGTTCGACTTCCGCCACGCTCATGCCTTTACGGAAGGCGTAATCTTCAACCTGATCGCGCTGGATTTGCGCCACGGCGTAGTACTTGCTGTCTGGATGACTGAAATACCAGCCGGAAACCGACGCACCTGGCCACATCGCGAAGGATTCGGTGAGCTTCATCCCGGTGTGCGCTTCTACATCCAGCAGTTCCCAGATGGTGGCCTTTTCGGTGTGTTCCGGGCAAGCCGGATAGCCCGGTGCCGGGCGAATTCCCTGGTAGTTTTCGCGGATCAGTTCCTCGTTACTGAGGTTCTCATTCGCCGCATAGCCCCAGTAGACTTTACGCACGCGCTCGTGCAGATATTCCGCGAACGCTTCCGCCAGGCGGTCGGCGATCGCTTTCACCATGATCTTGTTGTAGTCGTCATGCTGGGCTTCGAAGGCGTCCGCCAGTGCATCTTCCTCCAGACCGCCGGTAACTGCGAAAGCACCGATGTAATCCGCTTTGCCACTCAGTTTCGGCGCAACAAAGTCAGACAGGCAGTAGTTGGCGAAACCGACTTTTTCCGTCTGCTGGCGCAGGTGATGACTGACGTTGATGACGTGCGTACGCGTCTCGTCACGGTAAATCTCGATGTCGTCCCCCACGCGGTTAGCCGGGAACAAGCCCACCACGCCGCGCGGATTCAGGGTCTTCTCAGCGCTGAGTTTATCCAGCATGTCATTGGCGTCTTTGAACAGACGTTTCGCCTCTTCTCCCACCACCTCATCTTCGAGGATGCGCGGGTATTTCCCGGCCAGCGACCAGGTCATAAAGAACGGCGTCCAGTCGATGTAGTTGCGCAGCGTTTCGATACTGGCTTCAACGCTCTGTACGCCGAGGCGGTGCGCCACCGGCGGCGTGTAGTTTTCCCAGTCGAAGGCCAGATCGTTGTCGCGGGCAGCCTGTAACGTTACTGGTGGGGTCCGCGGTTTCTTACGCGCATGCTGGATACGCACGGTTTCGTACTCTTTACGCGTACGGGCGACAAAGTCATCGCGCTGAGTGTCAGAGAGCAGTGCGGCAACTACGCCAACGGTACGCGAGGCGTTCTGCACATAAACCGTCGGGCCACTGTAGTTCTGCTCGATTTTCACCGCCGTGTGCGCTTTTGAGGTGGTCGCGCCGCCAATCAGCAACGGAATAGTGAACCCCTGACGCTCCATCTCTTTCGCCACGTTGACCATTTCGTCCAGCGACGGGGTAATCAGCCCGGAAAGACCAATCAGATCGGCATTCACTTCACGTGCCGTTCTGAGGATTTTCTCCGCTGGCACCATCACGCCAAGATCGACGATTTCGTAGTTGTTACATTGCAGCACCACACCAACGATGTTTTTGCCGATATCGTGCACATCGCCTTTCACGGTAGCAATGACCATCTTGCCGTTGCTGGAGCCTTTCTCTTTGCTGGCCTCAATATACGGTTCGAGGTAGGCCACCGCCTGCTTCATCACGCGGGCGGATTTCACCACCTGCGGCAGGAACATTTTGCCCTCGCCAAACAGATCGCCAACCACGTTCATCCCGTCCATCAGCGGCCCTTCAATCACCTCGATCGGACGCGCGGCCTGCTGGCGAGCTTCTTCAGTATCCTGCTCAATAAATTCGGTAATGCCTTTCACCAGCGAATATTCGAGGCGCTTTTTCACGTCCCAACTGCGCCATTCCGCCATCTGGGCATTGGCAGTGTCATCAGTTTTGCTACCGCGATATTTCTCAGCCAGCTCCAGCAGACGCTCGGTGCCATCGTCACGACGGTTGAGGATCACATCTTCAACCGCATCGCGCAGCTCGGCGGGCAGGTCGTCGTAAATCGCCAGTTGTCCGGCGTTGACGATCCCCATGTCCATGCCGTTGCGAATGGCGTAGTAAAGGAATACCGCGTGAATGGCTTCACGAACCGGGTCGTTACCACGGAAGGAGAACGACACGTTGGAGACGCCGCCGGAGATCAACGCGTGCGGTAGTTCGCGTTTGATGTCCTCACAGGCGCCGATAAAGTCCTGGGCGTAGTTGTTGTGCTCATCAATCCCGGTCGCGACCGCAAAGATGTTCGGGTCGAAGATAATGTCTTCCGGCGGGAAGCCTACCTCTTCGGTAAGAATGTTGTACGCCCGACGGCAAATCTCAATTTTACGCGCTCGGGTGTCGGCCTGTCCCTGCTCGTCAAAGGCCATCACCACCACTGCGGCACCATAGCGTCGCAACAACTTCGCGTGGTGGATAAAGGTCTCAACCCCCTCTTTCATCGAGATGGAGTTAACGATGCCTTTACCCTGAATGCACTTCAGCCCTTTTTCGATGACGTCCCATTTCGAGGAGTCGATCATAATCGGCACGCGGGCGATATCCGGCTCACCGGCGATAAGGTTGAGAAAACGCACCATCGCCGCTTCGGCGTCGAGCATCCCCTCATCCATGTTGATATCGATAATCTGTGCGCCGCTTTCCACCTGCTGACGGGCGACATCCAGCGCTTCGTTGTATTTCTCTTCTTTGATCAGTCGCTTAAATTTCGCCGAACCGGTGACGTTGGTACGCTCGCCGACGTTCACAAACAGGCTATCGTCGCCAATATTCAACGGTTCAAGGCCAGACAGACGGCAGGCTACCGGGATTTCCGGCAAGCGGCGAGGCGGCAAGCCTTCCACTGCGCGGCTCATCGCGGCGATGTGTTCCGGCGTGGTGCCACAGCAGCCGCCGACCACGTTGAGGAAGCCCGCTTGCGCCCACTCGCGTATTTGCGCCGCCATGGTGTCTGCATCAAGATCGTATTCGCCAAAGGCGTTCGGCAACCCGGCGTTCGGGTGCGCGGTAACGTAGCATTCGGCAATGCGCGACAGTTCCTGCACGTACTGGCGCAATTCGTCCGGACCTAAGGCGCAGTTCAGACCGAAGGTCAGCGCATCGGCGTGGCGCAGTGAGTTATAGAACGCTTCAGTTGTCTGACCGGAGAGCGTACGCCCGGAAGCATCGGTGATGGTGCCGGAGAGCATAATCGGCAACTCAACGCCCAGCGCTTCAAATTCGGTTTTAACCGCGAAAATAGCGGCTTTGGCGTTCAGGGTATCGAAGACGGTTTCAATCAGGATCAGGTCGCTGCCACCTTCCACCAGCGCTTTGGTGGATTCACGGTAGGCGGCCACCAGCTGATCAAAGGTAATATTGCGGTAAGCCGGGTCGTTGACGTCAGGCGAGATAGACGCCGTACGGTTGGTTGGGCCAAGCACGCCCGCGACATAGCGCGGTTTTTCCGGTGTGCGTGCCGTCCATTCGTCTGCCGCCGCGCGCGCCAGTTTGGCTGCTGCAAAGTTGATTTCCGCCGACAGGGATTCCATCTGGTAATCCGCCATGGCGATCGTCGTGGAGTTAAAGGTGTTGGTTTCGATGATATCCGCGCCCGCCTCAAAATAGGCGTTATGGATGGCGGCGATCACCTCAGGTTTGCTGAGCACCAACAGGTCGTTATTGCCTTTCAGATCGCACGGCCAGTCGGCAAAGCGTTCGCCGCGGAAATCCTCTTCGCTCAGACGATATCCCTGGATCATGGTGCCCATACCGCCGTCCAGCACCAGAATACGTTCATTTAACTGCTGACGTAATTGTTCAACTTTGCTGCTCACACTCGCTCCCGACAACGCTCAACCAGACCGAAAAAAACTCAACAGACCATACTGGCACAAACCTGAGAGGTGGAAAAGAGAACAACGGCCAACATGAGACATGTTCAGCTTCACTCATCCGATCAGTACAGGAATTCTTGCATTATAATTGAATAAAACGAAAATGATTTCCACGATACAGAAAAGGAGTCCGCCATGGTTGCCACAATCCCCGCGAAACGCGGTAGAAAACCCGCCGCAGCTACTACGCCTGCAACCGGGCAGGTTCAGTCTCTGACCCGCGGCCTGAAGCTACTGGAGTGGATTGCAGAATCCAACGGCAGCGTGGCACTAACCGAGCTGGCACAGCAGGCCGGTTTGCCAAACTCCACGACTCACCGTTTGTTGACCACCATGCAGCAGCAAGGATTTGTCCGTCAGGTGGGTGAATTAGGCCACTGGGCCGTGGGTGCGCATGCGTTTATCGTCGGCAGCAGCTTTTTGCAAAGCCGTAATTTGCTGGCGATTGTCCACCCGATCCTGCGCAAGCTGATGGAAGACTCCGGTGAGACGGTAAACCTGGCCGTATTAGATCAAAGCGACCATCAGGCCATTATTATCGACCAGGTGCAGTGTACCCAGCTGATGCGCATGTCCGCGCCTATCGGCGGCAAACTGCCGATGCACGCCTCCGGTGCGGGTAAGGCGTTTTTATCCCAACTGAGTGAAGAACAGGTGACTGGCCTGCTGCACCGTAAAGGGCTGCACGCTTACACCCACGCCACGCTGGTGTCGCCGGTGCATCTGAAAGAGGATTTAGCCCAAACGCGCAAGCGCGGCTACTCCTTTGATGATGAGGAGCATGCGCTGGGTCTGCGCTGCGTGGCGTCGTGCATTTATGATGAACACCGTGAGCCGTTTGCCGCTATTTCCATCTCCGGACCCATTTCGCGCATTACCGACGATCGAGTGACCGAGTTTGGTGCCATGGCGATCAAAGCGGCGAAAGAAGTCACGCTGGCATACGGCGGATTTCGTTAAGAAAGGGTTGCCGGGCGTCAAGCCGAAAATCTGATGCAAAACCGCTGTTTGCGCCGGTAGGCGTAAACATCTTCCACGTGTCCTTCACGGATCCGCGTTTGCAGACCTCGCCAGTAGTCGGCGCTGAACAGGTCAGCATGCATCTCTTCAAATAGCGGCCCGATACGCGGGTCAGCGCATAGCCAGTGACGAAACTCTTCCGGAAAGACATCCCCCGGCGATACGCTATACCACGGTTCAGCGCTCATCTCATCTTCCGGGTAACGCGGCGGCGGGATATGACGGAAATTCACCTCCGTCATGTAGCAAATTTCATCGTAGTCGTAGAACACCACGCGCCCGTGGCGAGTCACGCCGAAGTTCTTAAACAGCATATCGCCGGGGAAAATGTTGGCGGCGGCCAGCTGACGAATGGCATTGCCGTACTCTTCAATTGCATCGCGCAGTTGCTGGCCTTCGACCTGCTCCAGCCAGATATTCAGCGGCACCATCCGTCGTTCGATATACAAATGGCGAATGACAATCTGCTCGCCGAGATCGGTAATTTTTTCCGGGGCTTCCTGTAGCAACAGCGCCATCAGCGACGGATCGATTTGCCGTTTATCCAGCACAAAGTTCTCGAACTCCTGAGTATCAGCCATCCGCCCGACACGATCGTGCTCCTTGACCAGTTGATAACAGGCGCGGACGTGGGCGGCCGACATCTCTTTTTGCGGCGCAAATTTGTCTTTGATGACTTTAAAGACGCGGTCGAAGCCCGGCAGGGTAAACACCAGCATCACCATGCCGCGGATCCCCGGCGCTTCGATAAATTGCTCATCGCAATGGGCAAGATAGAGCAGATATTCGCGGTAACTTTCTGTCTTCGCGTGTTTCTGACAGCCAATCGCCATATACAATTCAGCGGTGGTTTTACCGGGCAGGATCTCGCGCAGCCACTCCACTAACGCGGCGGGCAGCGGGGCGTAAACCATAAAATACGAGCGGGCGAAGCCAAACACGATACTGGCCTCCGCCGTCGTGGTCAGGCAGGTATCGACAAACAGTTCACCCTCGTCAGTACGGTGAATTGGCAGTAAAAACGGCAGCGTCCCGGAAGGGGTAATCAACTTCCCGACCAGCCAGGCGGCTTTGTTGCGATAAAACAGTTCGTTCGCCACCTGCAAATGACTGCGCTGCAACACATCCGCCCCCAGCGTTTCGGTCAGGTGTTCGATGATGTAGTGGATATCCCGATGTCTGTTCTGCCACGGCAGACGCAAGGGCAGATCGCTGAGGACGCGCGTAAGCAGCCACTCCCAGCCGGTATCGGGAAAAAAGTCTTTCGCCAACGGGCGTGGGATCGTGCGAAAACGGCGCTCTGGCTGAGAGCTGAAAATAAACAGTCGCTCGGGAGTCAGCGAGCGGTGGTCAAATAACCGGCAATAGACGGAGTTAAAGAAACTCTCCGCAATCTCGAAGCGTGGATAATCTGGCAATAGCCGGGTGTAATGCTCTTTCACGCGAAGTAAAAAATCCGCGTCGGTACTTTTGCCGTCAGTAATGCAGCGCAGTTGCTCCACCACCAGACCCACATGATGATCGTAAAGGTGGATACGGCTTTTCATCGCCTGCTGAACCGCGTGCCAGTCGGCATGTTCAAAACGCTGCTGCGCGCCGGATGTCACTTCCAGAAAACGCCCGTACTGGGCGTCGAAACCTTGCAAAATCGTCTGAGCAATCAGTAATTCCAGGCCACGCGTCATCAATTTCTCCCATCCGGCACAATGTCATGCCGGATGGCGCATTCGCTTATCCGGCCTACATCCCTTCGTAGGCCCGGTAAGCGCAGCGCCACCGGGCATTGATCAAAACTGCGATTCTTCAGTCGAGCCGGTCAGCGCGGTCACTGAAGAAGTGCCGCCCTGAATGATGGTGGTTACTTTGTCGAAATAGCCTGTCCCCACTTCCTGCTGATGGGACACGAAGGTGTAGCCATCTTTAGCCGCCGCAAATTCCGGCTGCTGAACCTTCTCAACGTAGTGGCGCATGCCCTCACCCTGCGCATAGGAATGCGCGAGGTCGAACATGTTGAACCACATGCTGTGGATACCCGCCAGCGTAATGAACTGGTATTTGTAACCCATATCGGACAGCTGTTGCTGGAAGCTGGCAATGGTTTTGTCATCCAGGTTTTTCTGCCAGTTAAACGATGGCGAACAGTTGTAGGCCAGCAGTTTGCCTGGGAATTTCGCATGAATAGCATCGGCAAAGCGCTTCGCCAGTTCGAGGTCCGGCGTGGAGGTTTCACACCACACCAGATCCGCATACGGTGCGTAAGCCAGACCACGGCTGATCGCCTGCTCAATGCCCGCATGCGTACGGTAGAACCCTTCGCTGGTACGCTCGCCAGTGATGAACTCGCTATCGTATGGGTCGCAATCAGACGTAATCAGATCGGCTGCGTCAGCATCGGTACGCGCAATCACCAGCGTCGGAACGCCCATAACGTCTGCAGCCAGACGCGCTGCCACCAGTTTCTGGATAGCTTCCTGAGTCGGCACCAGGACTTTGCCGCCCATGTGACCACATTTTTTCACCGATGCGAGCTGATCTTCGAAGTGAACGGCCGCTGCACCAGCCTCAATCATCGATTTCATCAGTTCAAACGCGTTCAGTACCCCGCCAAAACCCGCTTCCGCATCGGCAACGATCGGCAGGAAGTAATCCACATAGCGCGGATCGTTCGGCTCAATACCGGTTGACCATTGGATCTGATCGGCACGACGGAATGTGTTGTTGATCCTGTCCACCACCGCCGGAACGGAGTTCGCTGGATACAACGATTGATCCGGATACATGCTGGACGCCAGGTTGGCATCTGCCGCCACCTGCCAGCCTGAAAGGTAGACCGCTTCAATACCAGCTTTCGCTTGCTGCAGCGCCTGACCACCAGTCAGCGCACCGAGGCTGTTGATATAACCTTTCTTCGATTCGCCGTGTAGCAGACGCCACATTTTCGCCGCGCCAAGCTGCGCCAGCGTGCATTCCGGGTTGACCGAGCCACGTAATTTCACCACTTCCTCCGCGCTATAGGGGCGGGTGATGCCTTCCCAGCGCGGTTGAGTCCATTCTTTCTGTAATTCTTCGATTTGTTGAGTACGGGTTTTCATGTGCAGATGCTCCATTAGGATAAATTGTGGGTAAATTAGGCCAACAGGCGGTAGCCCGGTAACGTCAGGAAGTCAATTAACTCGTCGGAAGTGGTGATTTGCTCCATCAGGCGCGCGGCATCGTCAAAACGCCCGCTGCTGTAGCGGTGTTCCCCCAGTTCGTCCTGAATTACTAACATCTCTTCGGCCAGCATCTGGCGGAACAACGGTTTGGTAACCGGTTTGCCGTTGCTGAGCGTTTTCTGGTGGTGGATCCACTGCCAGATGGAAGTACGAGAGATTTCGGCGGTGGCCGCATCTTCCATCAGACCATAAATCGGTACGCAGCCATTACCGGAGATCCACGCTTCGATGTACTGCACCGCGACACGAATGTTGGCACGCATGCCTTCTTCAGTACGCTCACCTTCACAGGGTGCCAGCAATTGTTCTGCGGTAATCGGCGCATCTTCTTCACGGGTCACGAACAGCTGATTTTTGTTTTCACCGAGTACGTCGTTGAACACCGCCATTGCGGTATCTGCCAGTCCTGGATGGGCAATCCATGTGCCGTCATGACCGTTATTGGCTTCCAGCGCTTTGTCCGCTTTTACCTTGGTCAGAACCTGGTTGTTACGTTCCGCATCTTTGCTGGGAATGAACGCGGCCATGCCGCCCATCGCGAACGCGCCGCGTTTATGACAGGTTTTAATCAGCAGACGCGAATACGCACTGAGGAATGGCTTATCCATCGTCACCACCTGACGGTCCGGCAACACGCGATCCGGGTGGTTCTTCAGGGTTTTGATATAGCTGAAAATGTAGTCCCAGCGACCGCAGTTCAGGCCCACAATGTGGTCACGCAGCGCGTGCAGAATTTCGTCCATCTGGAAAACGGCTGGCAGCGTTTCAATCAGCAGGGTCGCTTTAATTGTGCCGCGCGGCAGATTAAAGCGATCCTCTGCATAGCTGAACACTTCGCTCCACCATGCCGCTTCTTGCCAGGCCTGCGTTTTGGGTAGATAGAAATAAGGGCCACTGCCTTTTGCCAGCAACGTTTTGTGGTTGTGGAAGAAATAGAGGGCGAAGTCGAACAGGCTGCCCGGGATCGATTCGCCACGCCAGGTGACGTGTTTTTCCGGCAGATGCAGACCGCGAACGCGGCACACTAACAGGGCCGGATTGGGTTTGAGTTGATAAATTTTACCGGCTTCGTTGGTGTAGCTAATGGTGCCATTGACTGCATCGCGCAAGTTGATCTGCCCGTCGATAACTTTGCTCCACTCAGGAGCCAGCGAATCTTCAAAATCAGCCATAAAGACTTTGACGTTCGCGTTCAGCGCGTTGATAACCATCTTGCGCTCAACCGGTCCGGTAATCTCTACACGGCGATCCAGTAAATCATCAGGAATACCGCGAATTTTCCAGTTAGCTTCGCGAATGGAAGCTGTTTCCGAAATAAAGTCAGGCAACTTACCGTCATCAATATCCTGCTGCTGCTGGATACGTGCAGCCAGAAGTTTATTCCGCTTTGGCGTAAATCTTGTCACCAGCTCGGTCAGAAACTCCACCGCTTCAGCGGTCAGAATCTGCTGTTCCTGTTCGCCACGCGGCCTGGTGAAGATCAGTTCATCGGTTGTCGTTGCCTGTTGATTCATTGCGTAGTTCCTCGTCATTGATCCAAACACATCCCCAATGCGAACGAAGGATCGTTGTGCGGTTTTCGTTCAGCACAACTAAGACTACTCATTTAAATTTCAAAATCAAAAACAATTTCCATTTTTAATTTAATTATCAATTAACCTATTGATAACAATATAAATAAAATTTAATTACACAGTGAGGTGCGTTTCGGAAATAAAAAAGGCACCCGAAGGTGCCTGATTCAACATGCTGAAACGCTTAAGGATCGTCTGTTACAGAAGATTAATCCAGCGTTGGATTCATGTGACGCAGATCATATGGCGTGATCTGGTAAACGTAATAGTTGAGCCAGTTGGTAAACAACAGATTGCCGTGGCTACGCCAGGTTGCCCGCGGTTTATTTTGCGGGTCATCTTTTGGGAAGTAGTTATAGGGCACTTCCGGCGTTAAGCCCGCTTCGACGTCACGAAAATATTCACTGCCGAGTGTATGGGCGTCATATTCAGGATGGCCCGTTACGAAGGCGATACGTTTATCTTTGCTGGCAAACAGGTAGGCATCTCCCTCTTCTGTTTCGGCAAAAATCTCGAGATCGGTGTAGTCCCTGATAAGGGCAGCAGGAAAATCGGCATAGCGCGAATGCGGGGCCAGGAACGCATCATCAAATCCACGCGTCAGCAGCGCATGAGGATGAAGAATATGGTGCTCATAGACGCCTGAGAGTTTATCCGTACGGGTTTGCTTGGGAATTCCGTACAGGATATTCAATGCGGCTTGCACCGCCCAACAGACAAAGAGCGTCGATGTAACATGATCTTTCGCCCATTCAAGCACTTGTTTAATCTGCGGCCAGTAAGCCACGTCATTAAATTCAACCAGACCCAACGGCGCGCCGGTCACGATCAGTCCATCAAAGTTCTGATCGCAGATATCCTCGAAATTACAGTAAAAGTTATTCAGATGCTCCGTAGGGGTGTTGCGTGACTCGCGGGCATCAATGCGCAATAGCTGAACATCTACCTGCAGCGGTGAATTAGACAGTAAACGCAGGAACTGGTTTTCCGTTTCAATCTTCTTGGGCATCAGGTTGAGGATAAGCACCTTCAGTGGACGAATTTCCTGACCAGAAGCGCGAGATGACGTCATCACAAAGACGTTTTCCTCACGCAAGAAATTGACGGCGGGTAGCTCGTCCTGCACGCGAATTGGCATAACCTGATAACCTCACTACATACGTTTAAACGTTTAGACATCCAGATAGCTGAAGATACCCAGGAATCATGCGAATGTCGAGCCTGCATCCTCAAGTTGAGAAAGTTTCACGGCTCCTTGCTGTAGATTAGTGCAGTAAAGAAAAAAGGAGAATGCTATTCGTCTGTGCTGCCGGGAGAGCCAGGTGCGCTGCGCTTCTCAGGCCTGAACACCGGTTACAACATGATGGGCTGGATAAAATGGTACGCTGCATCCGGCAGTTTTCACTCCCTGCAGACGCAAAAAAGCCCATCCGGCAGGATGGGCTTCTTCACTTGTTTGATGCCTGGCAGTTCCCTACTCTCGCATGGGGAGACCCCACACTACCATCGGCGCTACGGCGTTTCACTTCTGAGTTCGGCATGGGGTCAGGTGGGACCACCGCGCTACAGCCGCCAGGCAAATTCTGTTTATCAACACACCTCTCAGGTCTGTCGATGTAATCTGTAATCAAGCTGAATTTCGATGTCTCATCCGCCAAAACATCTTCGGCGTTGTAAGGTTAAGCCTCACGGTTCATTAGTATCGGTTAGCTCAACGTATCGCTACGCTTACACACCCGACCTATCAACGTCGTCGTCTTCAACGTTCCTTCAGGACCCTTAAAGGGTCAGGGAGAACTCATCTCGGGGCAAGTTTCGTGCTTAGATGCTTTCAGCACTTATCTCTTCCGCATTTAGCTACCGGGCAATGCCATTGGCATGACAACCCGAACACCAGTGATGCGTCCACTCCGGTCCTCTCGTACTAGGAGCAGCCCCCCTCAATTCTCCAGCGCCCACGGCAGATAGGGACCGAACTGTCTCACGACGTTCTAAACCCAGCTCGCGTACCACTTTAAATGGCGAACAGCCATACCCTTGGGACCTACTTCAGCCCCAGGATGTGATGAGCCGACATCGAGGTGCCAAACACCGCCGTCGATATGAACTCTTGGGCGGTATCAGCCTGTTATCCCCGGAGTACCTTTTATCCGTTGAGCGATGGCCCTTCCATTCAGAACCACCGGATCACTAAGACCTGCTTTCGCACCTGCTCGAGCCGTCACTCTCGCAGTCAAGCTAGCTTATGCCTTTGCACTAACCTCCTGATGTCCGACCAGGATTAGCTAACCTTCGTGCTCCTCCGTTACTCTTTAGGAGGAGACCGCCCCAGTCAAACTACCCACCAGACACTGTCCGCAACCCGGATTACGGGTCTACGTTAGAACACCAGCCATTAAAGGGTGGTATTTCAAGGTTGGCTCCATGCAGACTGGCGTCCACACTTCAAAGCCTCCCACCTATCCTACACATCAAGGACCAGTGTTCAGTGTCAAGCTATAGTAAAGGTTCACGGGGTCTTTCCGTCTTGCCGCGGGTACACTGCATCTTCACAGCGAGTTCAATTTCACTGAGTCTCGGGTGGAGACAGCCTGGCCATCATTACGCCATTCGTGCAGGTCGGAACTTACCCGACAAGGAATTTCGCTACCTTAGGACCGTTATAGTTACGGCCGCCGTTTACCGGGGCTTCGATCAAGAGCTTCTCCTTACGGATAACCCCATCAATTAACCTTCCGGCACCGGGCAGGCGTCACACCGTATACGTCCACTTTCGTGTTTGCACAGTGCTGTGTTTTTAATAAACAGTTGCAGCCAGCTGGTATCTTCGACTGATTTCAGCTCCATGAGTAAATCACTTCACCTACATATCAGCGTGCCTTCTCCCGAAGTTACGGCACCATTTTGCCTAGTTCCTTCACCCGAGTTCTCTCAAGCGCCTTGGTATTCTCTACCTGACCACCTGTGTCGGTTTGGGGTACGATTTTGTGTTACCTGATGCTTAGAGGCTTTTCCTGGAAGCAGGGCATTTGTTACTTCAGCACCGTAGTGCCTCGTCATCACACCTCAGCGTTAACAAGACTCCGGATTTACCTGGAATCTCCGCCTACATGCTTAAACCGGGACAACCGTCGCCCGGCTAACATAGCCTTCTCCGTCCCCCCTTCGCAGTAACACCAAGTACAGGAATATTAACCTGTTTCCCATCGACTACGCCTTTCGGCCTCGCCTTAGGGGTCGACTCACCCTGCCCCGATTAACGTTGGACAGGAACCCTTGGTCTTCCGGCGTGCGGGTTTTTCACCCGCATTATCGTTACTTATGTCAGCATTCGCACTTCTGATACCTCCAGCAACCCTCACAGGCCACCTTCAACGGCTTACAGAACGCTCCCCTACCCAACAACACATAGTGTCGCTGCCGCAGCTTCGGTGCATGGTTTAGCCCCGTTACATCTTCCGCGCAGGCCGACTCGACCAGTGAGCTATTACGCTTTCTTTAAATGATGGCTGCTTCTAAGCCAACATCCTGGCTGTCTGTGCCTTCCCACATCGTTTCCCACTTAACCATGACTTTGGGACCTTAGCTGGCGGTCTGGGTTGTTTCCCTCTTCACGACGGACGTTAGCACCCGCCGTGTGTCTCCCGTGATAACATTCTTCGGTATTCGCAGTTTGCATCGGGTTGGTAAGTCGGGATGACCCCCTAGCCGAAACAGTGCTCTACCCCCGAAGATGAATTCACGAGGCGCTACCTAAATAGCTTTCGGGGAGAACCAGCTATCTCCCGGTTTGATTGGCCTTTCACCCCCAGCCACAAGTCATCCGCTAATTTTTCAACATTAGTCGGTTCGGTCCTCCAGTTAGTGTTACCCAACCTTCAACCTGCCCATGGCTAGATCACCGGGTTTCGGGTCTATACCCTGCAACTTAACGCCCAGTTAAGACTCGGTTTCCCTTCGGCTCCCCTATTCGGTTAACCTTGCTACAGAATATAAGTCGCTGACCCATTATACAAAAGGTACGCAGTCACCCCATAAAGAGGCTCCCACTGCTTGTACGTACACGGTTTCAGGTTCTTTTTCACTCCCCTCGCCGGGGTTCTTTTCGCCTTTCCCTCACGGTACTGGTTCACTATCGGTCAGTCAGGAGTATTTAGCCTTGGAGGATGGTCCCCCCATATTCAGACAGGATACCACGTGTCCCGCCCTACTCTTCGAGTTCACAACACATGCACTTTTGTGTACGGGGCTATCACCCTGTATCGCCGGACTTTCCAGACCGTTCCACTACCACACATGCTGATTCAGACTCTGGGCTGCTCCCCGTTCGCTCGCCGCTACTGGGGGAATCTCGGTTGATTTCTTTTCCTCGGGGTACTTAGATGTTTCAGTTCCCCCGGTTCGCTTCATTACGCTATGTATTCACGTAATGATAGTGTGACGAATCACACTGGGTTTCCCCATTCGGAAATCGCCGGTTATAACGGTTCATATCACCTTACCGACGCTTATCGCAGATTAGCACGTCCTTCATCGCCTCTGACTGCCAGGGCATCCACCGTGTACGCTTAGTCGCTTAACCTCACAACCCGAAGATGTTTCGTAAAACACTTCAGTGTTGCGAAAATTTGAGAGACTCGGACACACCGCTTTTCATTTCTTGTTTACGGAGAAATGAAACAGTGTGTCGTTTCAATTTTCAGCTTGATCCAGATTTTTAAAGAGCAAATATCTCAAACGAGACTCGAAAGTCTGTTTTGAGATACTTCGGTCGGCGACTTTCACTCACACATACCAGCAAGTGGCGTCCCCTAGGGGATTCGAACCCCTGTTACCGCCGTGAAAGGGCGGTGTCCTGGGCCTCTAGACGAAGGGGACACTGAAGTCTCAATCGCAAGACGCCTTGCTATTTACTTTTCATCAGACAATCTGTGTGAGCACTACAAAGGTCGGTTCTTTAAGGTAAGGAGGTGATCCAACCGCAGGTTCCCCTACGGTTACCTTGTTACGACTTCACCCCAGTCATGAATCACAAAGTGGTAAGCGCCCTCCCGAAGGTTAAGCTACCTACTTCTTTTGCAACCCACTCCCATGGTGTGACGGGCGGTGTGTACAAGGCCCGGGAACGTATTCACCGTGGCATTCTGATCCACGATTACTAGCGATTCCGACTTCATGGAGTCGAGTTGCAGACTCCAATCCGGACTACGACATACTTTATGAGGTCCGCTTGCTCTCGCGAGGTCGCTTCTCTTTGTATATGCCATTGTAGCACGTGTGTAGCCCTACTCGTAAGGGCCATGATGACTTGACGTCATCCCCACCTTCCTCCAGTTTATCACTGGCAGTCTCCTTTGAGTTCCCGACCGAATCGCTGGCAACAAAGGATAAGGGTTGCGCTCGTTGCGGGACTTAACCCAACATTTCACAACACGAGCTGACGACAGCCATGCAGCACCTGTCTCACGGTTCCCGAAGGCACCAAGGCATCTCTGCCAAGTTCCGTGGATGTCAAGAGTAGGTAAGGTTCTTCGCGTTGCATCGAATTAAACCACATGCTCCACCGCTTGTGCGGGCCCCCGTCAATTCATTTGAGTTTTAACCTTGCGGCCGTACTCCCCAGGCGGTCGACTTAACGCGTTAGCTCCGGAAGCCACGCCTCAAGGGCACAACCTCCAAGTCGACATCGTTTACGGCGTGGACTACCAGGGTATCTAATCCTGTTTGCTCCCCACGCTTTCGCACCTGAGCGTCAGTCTTTGTCCAGGGGGCCGCCTTCGCCACCGGTATTCCTCCAGATCTCTACGCATTTCACCGCTACACCTGGAATTCTACCCCCCTCTACAAGACTCTAGCCTGCCAGTTTCGGATGCAGTTCCCAGGTTGAGCCCGGGGATTTCACATCCGACTTGACAGACCGCCTGCGTGCGCTTTACGCCCAGTAATTCCGATTAACGCTTGCACCCTCCGTATTACCGCGGCTGCTGGCACGGAGTTAGCCGGTGCTTCTTCTGCGAGTAACGTCAATTGCTGCGGTTATTAACCACAACACCTTCCTCCTCGCTGAAAGTACTTTACAACCCGAAGGCCTTCTTCATACACGCGGCATGGCTGCATCAGGCTTGCGCCCATTGTGCAATATTCCCCACTGCTGCCTCCCGTAGGAGTCTGGACCGTGTCTCAGTTCCAGTGTGGCTGGTCATCCTCTCAGACCAGCTAGGGATCGTCGCCTAGGTGAGCCGTTACCCCACCTACTAGCTAATCCCATCTGGGCACATCCGATGGCAAGAGGCCCGAAGGTCCCCCTCTTTGGTCTTGCGACATTATGCGGTATTAGCTACCGTTTCCAGTAGTTATCCCCCTCCATCGGGCAGTTTCCCAGACATTACTCACCCGTCCGCCACTCGTCACCCAAGGAGCAAGCTCCTCTGTGCTACCGTTCGACTTGCATGTGTTAGGCCTGCCGCCAGCGTTCAATCTGAGCCATGATCAAACTCTTCAATTTAAGTTTGATGCTCGTGAATTAAACTTCGTAATGAATTACGTGTTCACTCAGAGACTTGGTATTCATTTTTCGTCTTGCGACGTTAAGAATCCGTATCTTCGAGTGCCCACACAGATTGTCTGATAAATTGTTAAAGAGCAGTTGCGACGCGCTTTAGCGCTCTGTCGCGAGGTGGCGTATATTACGCTTTCCTCTTTCAGAGTCAACCCTCATTTTCAGGTTTTTCTCTTCAACCGAACCGGCTGTTTGTGTGAAGTGATTCACATCCGCCGTGTCGATGGAGGCGCATTATAGGGAGTTTCCCGCGGCCCGCAACCCTTAAATTGCAGAAAAATGACTGACCGCTGCATTCCACAGCAAAACCCCGCCTTATACCCATTTACACACAGAGTTATCCACAAACCACACGGTCGTTTGTGCACTTCTCTGTTTATATGAGCATCCTTCAACGGAAAAAGAAGAGGTCAAAATCGAAAATTAAAAATTCGCGAGCGTTGCGCAAACGTTTTCGTTACAATGCCCCCGCACAACAAGGATGCCCCGTAAGGGGCGTTAGCTGAGTTTTTAGCCAAGAATTCACCTAACGCTCTCTGTAATAGTCAAATCCAGGGGATTTACCATGCAACAACGTCGTCCAGTCCGCCGCGCTCTGCTCAGTGTTTCTGACAAGGCCGGTATCATCGAATTCGCTCAGGCACTTTCCGCACGCGGTGTGGAGCTGCTGTCTACAGGTGGCACTGCGCGCCTGTTGGCTGAGAAAGGCCTGCCAGTGACCGAAGTTTCCGATTACACCGGCTTCCCGGAAATGATGGATGGACGCGTAAAGACCCTGCATCCGAAAGTCCACGGCGGCATTCTTGGTCGTCGCGGTCAGGACGACGGGATTATGGAGCAGCACGGCATCGCACCTATCGACATGGTGGTTGTTAACCTGTACCCGTTCGCCGAGACCGTTGCCCGTGAAGGCTGCTCGCTGGAAGATGCGGTAGAAAACATTGATATCGGCGGCCCGACGATGGTGCGTTCCGCTGCCAAGAACCATAAAGATGTGGCTATCGTTGTGAAGAGCAGCGACTACGCCGCCATTATTAAAGAGATGGATGCCAACGACGGTTCTCTGACCCTCGACACGCGTTTCGATCTCGCGATTAAAGCCTTCGAACACACCGCCGCTTACGACAGCATGATCGCCAACTACTTCGGTAGCATGGTTCCGGCCTACCACGGCGAAAGCAAAGAAGCCGCCGGTCGCTTTCCACGTACACTGAACCTGAACTTCATTAAGAAGCAGGATATGCGCTACGGCGAGAACAGCCACCAACAGGCTGCCTTCTATATAGAAGAGAATGTTAAAGAAGCGTCCGTTGCCACCGCGCAGCAGGTACAGGGCAAAGCACTTTCCTACAACAACATCGCCGATACCGATGCGGCGCTGGAGTGCGTAAAAGAATTCAACGAGCCAGCCTGTGTGATCGTCAAACACGCTAACCCGTGCGGCGTGGCTGTCAGTACCTCTATTTTCGATGCTTACGACCGCGCCTATAAAACCGACCCGACCTCCGCGTTCGGCGGCATCATCGCCTTCAACCGCGAACTGGATGCCGAAACTGCTCAAGCCATCATTTCCCGTCAGTTCGTGGAAGTGATCATCGCGCCATCCGCAACCGAAGACGCACTGAAAATCACCGCCGCCAAACAGAACGTCCGCGTGCTGACCTGCGGTCAGTGGGCACAACGTGTGCCGGGCCTGGACTTCAAACGCGTTAACGGCGGTCTGCTGGTTCAGGATCGTGACCTGGGTATGGTGAGCGAAGGTGAACTGCGCGTAGTTTCCAAACGTCAGCCGACCGAACAGGAACTGCGCGATGCGCTGTTCTGCTGGAAAGTAGCTAAATTTGTAAAATCCAACGCCATTGTTTACGCCAAAGAGAACATGACTATCGGCATAGGCGCGGGCCAGATGAGCCGCGTATATTCCGCAAAAATCGCCGGGATTAAAGCCGCCGACGAAGGTCTGGAAGTTCAAGGTTCCTCTATGGCATCCGACGCCTTCTTCCCGTTCCGCGATGGGATTGATGCCGCCGCCGCCGCCGGTGTGACCTGCGTGATCCAGCCGGGCGGTTCTATCCGTGATGATGAAGTCATTGCTGCCGCCGACGAGCACGGCATAGCGATGGTGTTCACTGACATGCGCCACTTCCGCCATTAATCCACGGAGCAGACGATGAAAGTATTAGTGATTGGCAACGGCGGGCGCGAACACGCGCTGGCCTGGAAAGCGGCGCAGTCGCCAAAAGTCGAAACGGTATTTGTCGCACCAGGCAACGCGGGCACCGCGCTGGAACCTGCGCTGCAAAACGTGGCAATCGGCGTGACCGATATTCCGGCGCTGCTGAGCTTTGCCCAGAATGAGAAGATCGATCTGACCATCGTTGGCCCAGAAGCGCCTCTGGTAATTGGCGTGGTCGATGCGTTTCGCGCCGCCGGTCTGAAAATCTTCGGCCCAACCGAAGGTGCAGCGCAGTTGGAAGGCTCCAAAGCCTTCACCAAAGATTTCCTTGCCCGTCATAACATTCCGACGGCGGAGTATCAGAACTTCACCGAGATTGAGCCTGCGCTGGCCTATCTGCGTGAGAAAGGCGCGCCGATCGTTATCAAGGCCGACGGCCTGGCCGCCGGTAAAGGCGTTATCGTCGCGATGACGCTGGAGGAAGCCGAAGCCGCCGTTCATGACATGCTGGCAGGTAACGCTTTTGGCGATGCGGGCCACCGTATCGTTATCGAAGAGTTCCTTGACGGTGAAGAAGCGAGCTTTATCGTGATGGTTGACGGCGAGCACGTGCTGCCAATGGCCACCAGCCAGGACCACAAACGCGTGGGCAACGGCGATACCGGTCCGAACACCGGCGGTATGGGCGCTTACTCACCGGCACCGGTGGTGACTGACGACGTTCATCAGCGCACCATGGAACGCATCATCTGGCCAACCGTAAAAGGCATGGCGGCGGAAGGGAACACTTACACCGGTTTTCTGTACGCGGGTCTGATGATCGACAAACAGGGCAACCCGAAGGTTATCGAGTTCAACTGCCGCTTCGGCGATCCGGAAACCCAGCCGATTATGCTGCGTATGAAATCGGATCTGGTGGAGCTGTGCCTTGCCGCCTGTGACGGCAAGCTGGATGAGAAAACCTCTGAGTGGGACGAACGCGCCTCTTTGGGCGTAGTGATTGCCGCGGGCGGCTATCCGGGCAACTACAATACTGGCGATGAGATCCACGGCCTGTCGCTGGAAGACGTCGCTGACGGTAAAGTGTTCCACGCGGGCACCAAACTGTCTGCTGACGATCGCGTACTGACCAACGGCGGTCGCGTCCTGTGCGCCACCGCGCTGGGCAACACCGTTGCCGAGGCGCAGCAGCGTGCCTACGCCCTGATGACCGACATCCGTTGGGACGGCAGCTTCAGCCGTAACGACATCGGCTGGCGCGCCATCGAACGTGAACAAAACTAACGACTGAGCTTAGCCAGTAGCGTTTTGCGCGTAATACCTAACTGACGGGCGGCTTCGGTTTTATTGCCGCCCGTTTTTTCCAGCGCCGCCAGAATCACTTCTTTTTCAACATCCACCAGCGGTTGGATCTCGCCACTGTATTCCGTTTTTATCGGCGTCGCGGCAATCGCCATCGGCAGCTCGCGTTCGGAAATATATTCCCCCGTTAGCAGCACCACCGAACGCTCAATCGCATTTTCCAGCTCACGGATATTGCCCGGCCAGTCATAGTGGATCAGCAGATCCATCGCCTGCGGAGTAAAGCCTTTCACCGCTTTTCGATTACGTGTGGCAAAACGCTGGAGAAAATGTTCGGCCAGCAGCGGAATATCTTCCCGACGCTGGCACAGCGCAGGCATTTCAATAGTGATGACGTTCAGGCGATAGTAGAGATCCTGACGAAAGCGCCCGGCGTTCACTTCCTCCGCCAGATCGCGATGTGTGGCGGCGATCAGCCGGACATCAACCGCAATAGTCTGGTTGCTGCCAACCCGTTGCACTTCCCGCTCCTGGATAGCCCGCAGCAGACGCACCTGCATTAGCGGTGAGATATCGCCAATTTCATCAAGAAATAACGTGCCGCCTTCGGCTTCCACAAAGCGCCCTTCCCGCCGCTTATCCGCGCCAGTAAACGCGCCTTTCTCATGTCCAAAAAGTTCGGACTCCAGCAGCGACTCATTAAGCGACGCACAGTTCAGCGTCACCAGCGGTTTATCACAGCGGGCACTGCTGGCATGCAGCGCCCGGGCCACCAGCTCTTTCCCCGTACCGGAGTCTCCGTGAATGAGCACCGTTGCATCCGAGGGTGCAACCATCGCGATTTCATTGATCAACTGCTGCATCGCCGGACTGCTGCCAATCATGCCAAACTGCGCAGCCGACCCCGACGGCAGTTCAGCGCCCGTTTCCCGCGTATGCGCCAGCGCCTTTTCCAGCGTCTCCTGCAGGCGATCAAAATCCAGCGGCTTGATTAAGTAGTCCAGCGCCCCGGTTTTCAGCGCCTCAACGGCGGTCTCCACGCTGGAGAACGCCGTCATGATCAATACCGGAATCGCCGAATTCAACGCTTTAATCTCTTTCAGCGTTGCGATGCCGTCCATCTCCGCCATACGCACATCGCACAGCACTAAATCAAATACGCGTTCACGCACCTGTTCCAGTGCCGCTTGCCCGCTATAGGCCAGCGCGACCTCATAACCCCAGCCGCGCAGCAGCGCCTGTAAAATGGTGCAGTGGCTGATATCGTCATCTACCACCAGAATATTGATTTTTCCGCGCGTCATCCTTGTTAATCCTGTTGTTTCGCGTTGGTCGGCAGCCAGAGGGTAAAGGTTGCACCTTTGCCCTCAACGCTTGCCACATGAATGGTGCCACCGTGCTGTTCAATTATGTTCTGCACTACCGCCAGCCCAAGGCCGGTTCCATCCGCTTTAGTCGTGAAGTAAGGCGTAAAAATGGCCTCCAGCTGTTCCGCTGCAATCCCTTTCCCGCTATCAATAACCACGATTTTAACGCGATCGCCGCTGCTTTCACTCGCTTCAACCGTAATCGTGCCCTGACGACCAATCGCATGAATGGCGTTCAGATACAGATTCAACAGAACCTGAGTCAGTCGGTCGGGATCGGCCTGAATAGCGGGCAGCGTGGAACTGGCCGAAAAACGTAGCTGAATTTCCCGGCTTGCCGCATCCTGACTCACCAGGTTTAATGAGTGGGTGATGACCTCATTGAGATCCACCTGTTGCAGCGTCAGATGCGCAGGTTTCACCAGCTCCAGCAGCTCGCTCACCACCCGATTTAAACGGTCCGCCTCTTTCGCCATCACCTGCGCCAGCTCATGCGACTCACCACCAGCCGGAGTTCGTTCGGCAAAATATTTCGCTAAACCTTTGATCGATGAAAGCGGGTTTCGAATCTCATGCGCGACCCCGGCCGCCAGATGCCCGAGCGCCATCAGTTTTTCTTTACGCTTCATCGCATCCTGCAGTTCTTTGTACGAGCGCTGATAGCGCTGATACCAGAAGAACGTCAGCACAGTGGCCAGCAGCACAGCCGCCAGCGCAGACAGGACGATCAGGGTGTTACGCCACTCTCTCGCCTGAGTCGCAGCCAGATCGCTGGCATCAAAAGCGATAAATATGGTTTGTGCGGGGGTGATAAGCTGTCCGTCATTGCTGGCACAGCGCGCCATGCCATGACGTCCTGGACCATACATCGGCTGAAACTGACGATAAACTTCCAGGACCGGTGTTTTTTCACCGTCCCCCGTAGGCATGTCAATATTCCGCCAGCTTTCTTGTTCCCCGGGGCTTAGTTGCCGCAGGACATCCGGTGAATAGAGCGTTTTACCGACCATCGCGGAATTGCTGTGAGTAATAATGACGCCATGATCGTCAACGACGGCAAACCATAGCACGCCTGGTTGTACGGCCATTTCCTCCAGCAGCGTCTGCTGTTGAGCATGATGCATGCGCATCCCCATACCTACGCGCGTACCAGACTCCAGAGCGCGGATGAGCACGCTGCCTTTTTCCAGTAGCGTTTGCCGCGCGGCGCCGCTTTCCCGCCCATAGTCCCGAATGGTCATAATCGAAAACCAACCGACCAAAATCAGGATTGCCGCCAGCAAGAGTCGGCTCAACCACTTGGCCGCCGTGTCCTTATAAAGACGCATACGCTCTCCCTTTATCCCACCTGTTCCTTTCATCGTTGCAGGTATACAGCAGAAATCATGCCATTTTTTCTCCGTGATAACCCTGCCCTCAGACACAATCCGCTGAAAGTAGCGGGTAAAAATGACCCGCCGGCGCGTTCTGGCGAGTCATTTTTACTCGTCGCCCTGTAAAGGCCACAACTACAACCGCGCGCGGGAGCGGGATTGCCGCTTTGGCACGGAAGATGCAATAGGAAATGTAATCTAACCAACAGGAGAACGACCCATGAAACGGAACAACAAACTGGCGCTGATTGCACTCTCTCTTATCGCGTTGGGCTCTACCCCGGCGCTGGCGCAGAATCACTGGGGATATGGTGATGGAATGCAGCAACGAGGCGGTACGCCAATGACCACTGAGCAGCAGGCTACCGCGCAGAAAATCTATGATGATTACTACTCGCAGACCAACGCCTTGCGCCAACAGCTGACCTCTAAACGTTATGAGTACAACGCGTTGCTAACAGCCAGCTCGCCGGACACTGCAAAAATTAATGCCGTGGCAAAAGAGATGGAAGCGTTGAATCAGTCACTGGATGAGCAGCGCGTTAAACGCGATGTCGCAATGGCCCAGGCAGGCGTACCTCGCGGAGCGGGAATGGGCTACGGCGGGTGCGGCGGTGGCGGCAACCATCGCGGCGGCCATATGGGAATGGGCCACTGGTAAACGTTTTTTGCCGGATGGCGGCCTCACCTTATCTGGCCCGATGTCCTGGCATCAGGTTTTCAGAAGGTTTTGGCAGTAGGCTGCCAGTGACAAAAATCTTCATTAGCAACCAGCAGTAGCTGCGACCCTTCGGGCGCTTCCAGCCATGCCACACTCACTTCTACAGATGAATGGCTCTGGCGGCGCTCAATGTGGTTTATCGCCCACGATTCCAGATCGGGCTTCAGTGTTTCACCTTCACAGGTCGTGACTGTGTTATTCGCATGCCAGCGTCCCTGACGCAATATCACCCGTCCCTGACGCAACGCATCGCTGGTCTGGCGGATTTGATCAGCACGATAGCGGTAAAGCGCAATTTGATCGCTGGAAAGCTGCTGCTTTTGCCCATCGACTTCACGCTGCATGAAACTCAGCTCGCCCCGGTCATCGAAGCGTATACGGACATGTTCCGGTGGTTTACTGTAAGTGTTGAGTTCTATCAGCGAGAGCGAATCACCCTGCCAGCGGTATTCACTGGTGGTGGTATCGCCTTTACGCCACGGACTAAATACCGAGAGCAAGTGAACATCGTCGCTGGAATCTTTACGCCAAATGCGTACCGCCCCCTGATCGCCAACATAGCCGCTGGCCGTGAACGGAGGAAGCTCAGAGTGGCGACTACAGGCAGACAGTAACAGCACACCTGAAAGCCAAAGCGAATGACGCCAGATGGACAAAAGGGGCGAAACCGCCCCTTCGATAAAACTGTTCACTGCCACGCGAATTACTTAACCGCGTCTTTCAGTGCTTTACCAGAAACAAATGCCGGTACGTTAGCTGCGGCAATTTTGATTTCTTTACCGGTCTGCGGGTTGCGGCCAGTGCGCTCAGCACGGTGGTTCACTTTGAAGGTACCGAAACCAACCAGTTGTACAGCATCGCCTTCTTTCAGAGACTCAGTAATAGCAGCCAGAGTGGATTCCAGAGCAGCTTTAGCCTGTGTTTTAGACAGTTCTGCTTTGTCTGCAATTACATCAATCAGTTGAGTCTTGTTCATAAGTTATCCTTACAATGTGTTTATCGCTTGCTAAGCATCGAGTGCGACGGAAATGCCAGAAAAGCACTCTCCTGCATACACGCACCGATAGCCACTTTTTTTCGCCCCCCAAATGTAGACCAGACCGGGGGCGGATGGGAAGCCTTCAGGCACGACAAATCAGGCGTTAAATCACGTTTTATGGTGTCATTGCTGAAAATTTATACCAATATTGCTCTCGCCAGCCTCGCGCAGGTCTGCACGAAGCCCTTTTATCAGCTCAATATCGCGTTCTTCACAGTCGGCTAAAAGTCGGAAAATTTCCCACTGAATATCCCATTCTTGCTCAACGGCCGGGTTCTCTTTGAGCTCTTCATCGGTCATTTCACGACCAGCCTGGGTCATTTCCAGCATCGCAACCGTCGTAACCGAAGCCTTACTAACCTCAATTGCATGTTCCAGCGTTTCACCGCTAAGACGCGAATGCATCAGTTCGCTTAATGCCACACAGGCATCAATCGCCGGATAAACGCCGTACAAATCGTAATCGTCTGCTGAAGGAATAGCCTCTTCAAATTTTTCCAACTGGCTATCGAAATTGATTTTCGCGTCTTTAACCGTCAGCGCTTCCCAAATCAAATCCAGAATTCGGCGGTAAATTTGTCCATCGCCAAATTCGGTTTGCTTACAGAACATGGCGTAGTTGGGGTACATGCGTTCGCACAGACAGGCCATAAACGTGACGTGCTGCCAGCTTTCCAGCTTCTCCAGACGCAGATGAATCGGATTTTGTAACATGATGAGTTCTCAAATACGGAAATTAGCGGCAGTTTACCCGATATGGGGCGTTTTTGCTGCAAGCCGCGTAAAAGCAGGGCGTTCAGATGCCACCGCATCTGCCCAGCGTGTTGGTTCCGGCAGACGATAGCCGTTCATACAGCGTTGTACCCACGCTAACGCGCTGTCCTGGTTCACGCGATGACCCGTAGAGATAAACAGCGGGTTACAGCGTGCTTTGCTGCGCCAAACCCATGCCAGCTGTTCGCCTTTATCCAACAACGGCGCTAACGCTCCAGGTTCGGCGGCGAGCGGCTCAAACTTGCCGCACAACCGTTTTTTCGCCACGCCAATCGTCGGGACATCCACCAGCAGGCCAAAATGGCTGGCCACGCCCAGACGGCGAGGGTGAGAGATCCCGTGACCGTCAACGAACAGCAGATCAGGCTTGTGCGAAAGCTGCTGCCAGGCGGCCATCAGCGCGGGTGTTTCGCGAAAGGAGAGAAAGCCAGGAATGTAGGGCATGGTGGTGGCGATTCGCGCCACCGTGTATTCAACCAGTTCCAGCGAGGGGTACTTCAGTAAGACCATCGCGGCTCGCGTCACTTCGCCCCCCTGCTCGAACCCAACGTCCGCCCCGCCGATCAGATCCGGTGGATCGTTCCTCAGGCGATCCTCGCGGATCACTGAAGAGGCCAGTTCAAGCTGCTGCGCGCGTAATGACGCAAGATCCATAATGACTCCTTAGCGGTGGTACTGTTCAGACAACCGATGTACCGCCTCCACAAAGACACCCGCATGCTCTGGCGGGACATCCTGATGAATGCCGTGGCCCAGGTTAAAGACATGGCCTTCACCCTGACCAAAACCGGCCAGAATCGTCGCCACCTCTTCTTCGATGCGGGCTGGCGGCGCATACAGCATGGACGGATCCATATTGCCCTGCAGTGCCACTTTATGACCTACACGACGACGCGCATCGGCAATGTCAGTGGTCCAGTCCAGACCTAACGCATCACAGCCGGTTTCCGCCATCGCTTCCAGCCACTGACCACCGCCTTTAGTGAACAGCGTCACCGGTACGCGACGACCTTCGTTCTCGCGCATCAGGCCGTCGACGATTTTGTGCATGTAATACAGGGAGAACTGCTGATAGTCGCGACCGGTCAGCACACCGCCCCAGGTGTCGAAAATCATTACCGACTGCGCGCCCGCTTTGATCTGCGCGTTCAGGTACAGAGTGACGCTCTTCGCCAGCTTATCAAGCAGCAGATGCAGCGCCTTTGGATCGGCGTACATCATCTTTTTAATCACGGTGAAGGCCTTACTACTGCCGCCTTCGACCATATAGGTCGCCAGTGTCCACGGGCTACCGGAGAAGCCGATCAGCGGCACTTCGCCTTTCAGTTCACGGCGGATAGTGCGCACCGCATTCATCACATACCCCAGCTCATCTTCCGGGTCCGGGATCGGCAGTTTGTCGACGTCAGCCTTGCTGGCGATCGGTGAGGTAAAGCGTGGGCCCTCTCCGGCTTCAAAATACAGCCCAAGTCCCATCGCATCGGGAATCGTCAGGATATCCGAAAAGAGGATCGCCGCATCAAGCTTATAGCGACGCAGCGGCTGCAGCGTGACTTCGCAGGCCAGCTCGGCATTTTTGCACAGCGCCATAAAATCGCCCGCTTCGGCACGCGTGGCTTTATATTCCGGTAGATAGCGGCCCGCCTGGCGCATCATCCATACCGGAGTGACATCAACGGGCTGGCGCAGCAGCGCACGCAGATAACGATCGTTCTTCAGTTCGGTCATTTTTCCATTCCTTGAGCTATTTCACGCCAGTGTAACATGTGTGTCACTCATACTCTGCCCGACAGAGGGCGACAGTATCTTCAATCAATCGACGCGCGACGGTGCCCGGCGGGGGCAGGAGCGGTAAATCGTCGTAGCGATACCAGTTCGCTTCCAGCAGTTCTTTCGGGTCAATAACAATTTCGCCGCTATCATACTCTGCCATAAATGCGGTCATCAAAGACTGTGGGAACGGCCACGGCTGAGAAGTGACGTAGCGCAGGTTTTTCACCTTAATGCCGCTCTCTTCCATGACTTCGCGTGCCACCGCCTGCTCGAGGGTCTCGCCCACTTCGACAAAACCCGCCAGCACGGTATGCACGCCGTTACGATGGCGAACATGTTGAGCAAGCAGAATAGCGTCGTCACGGCGAATAGCGACGATAATGCAGGGGGCAATTTGCGGGTAGTAGCGTTCTCGACAGTGGCTACACAGCATCGCCCATTCCGTTTTACTCGGGTGCATGGGATGACCGCAGTAACCGCAGAATTTATGTGAGCGGTAGAACTCGGCCAGTTGTACGCCGCGTCCGGCCAGTTGAAACAGGCCAACATCCTGGTCAATGACCTGGCGCACAGACCCCATATCGTGCCGACGCTGCTGCTGCACCAGCCAGACCGTCTCCCCTTCCCATTCGCCTATAGGAAGTGCACGCTGCCCGGTCAGATCAAAACTTGCTGCGTCGCCGTAAGGCAGTTCGCCACGAGGTAACCATAACTTTTGCTCATGACTGACAATCCACCAGCCGCTATCTAATTTTTCAATTATACGATCCATATCTCTTGCGCAACCTTTGCTTCACAGGCATGTTGTTTACATTATTTTTACATTTACGGGTGAGCCGTTCCTAAACACCATCTTGCGGAGTCAATCATGCTAAACCAGCTGGAAAGCCTGACGGAGCACGTCGGAGGAAGTAACAAACTGGTTGATCGCTGGCTACATGTACGTAAGCACCTGCTCGTGGCTTACTACAATCTGGTTGGCATTAAGCCTGGCAAAGAATCGTACATGCGGCTCAATGAAAAGGCGCTGGATGATTTTTGCCAGAGCCTGGTCGATTACCTTTCCACCGGACACTTCAGTATTTATGAACGTATTCTCCATAAATTGGAAGGGAACGGGCAGCTTTTAAAAGCCACAAAAATTTGGCCGCTCCTGGAAGCCAATACGCAACTGATCATGGACTACTATGATTCCAGTCTGGAGACCGCCATTGATCACGATAACTTCCTTGAATTTCAACAGGCCTTATCGGATATCGGCGAGGCGCTGGAAGCCCGGTTCGTGCTGGAAGATAAGCTGATCATGCTGGTTTTTGATGCGATGCACGAGAGTGGCATGATCAAACGTCCTGCTTGAGATTTGCGACATTAACGCGTAATTTACATTCATTACCTCTTTTTGAGGTTACTTCTTGTCGGAGTGCTTATTTTCCACAGCAGCATGAGTGGAAAAGGCTGAGACCGTTAATTCGGGATCCGCGGAACCTGATCAGGTTAAAACCTGCGAAGGGAACAAGAGTCAATCTACAACCGTATCGCCCTTTGGCGTTCGTCTCTCTTGCTTCATCCGTCGTCTGACAAGCCATATCCTTACTTTTATTTGGAATGAGCTATGTCTGCCACTACTAAACCATCACGCCGCGAACAGCGCGCCCAAGCCCAACACTTTATCGACACGCTGGAAGGTACCGCCTTTCCTAACTCAAAACGTATCTACATCACCGGTTCGCAGGCGGATATTCGCATCCCGATGCGCGAAATCCAGCTAAGTCCTACGCTGATTGGTGGTACGAAAGACAACCCGCAGTTTGAAGAGAACGAAGCCGTGCCGGTGTACGACACCTCCGGGCCGTACGGCGATCCTGATGTGGCGATTAACGTTCAGCAGGGTCTGGCGAAACTGCGCCAGCCGTGGATTGCGGCGCGTAATGATAGCGAAGAATTAGACGACCGTAGCTCCGCTTATACCAAAGAACGTCTGGCCGACGATGGCCTGGACGAGCTGCGTTTCAGCGGCCTGCTGACGCCAAAACGCGCCAAAGCCGGCAAGCGCGTTACCCAGTTGCACTATGCCCGTCAGGGGATGGTTACCCCGGAGATGGAATTTATCGCCATCCGTGAAAACATGGGCCGCGAGCGCATTCGTAGTGAAGTGCTGCGCCATCAGCATCCAGGGATGAACTTTGGCGCTCGCCTGCCGGAAAACATCACCCCGGAATTCGTGCGTGATGAAGTCGCTGCGGGCCGCGCGATTATTCCTGCCAACATCAACCACCCGGAATCCGAGCCGATGATCATCGGCCGCAACTTCCTGGTGAAGGTGAACGCCAACATCGGTAACTCGGCGGTGACCTCCTCCATTGAAGAAGAGGTGGAGAAGCTGGTGTGGTCGACCCGCTGGGGCGCAGATACGGTGATGGACCTCTCTACCGGCCGCTATATTCACGAAACCCGCGAGTGGATCCTGCGTAACAGCCCGGTGCCGATCGGTACCGTACCGATCTACCAGGCGCTGGAGAAGGTTAACGGGATCGCCGAAGATCTCACCTGGGAAGCCTTCCGCGACACGCTGCTCGAACAAGCCGAACAGGGCGTCGACTACTTCACCATTCACGCGGGCGTACTGCTGCGCTACGTGCCGATGACCGCCAAACGCCTGACAGGTATTGTCTCGCGCGGCGGTTCGATCATGGCGAAATGGTGTCTCTCTCATCACAAAGAGAACTTCCTGTTTGAACATTTCCGCGAGATTTGCGAAATCTGTGCCGCCTATGACGTTTCGCTCTCTCTCGGCGACGGCCTGCGTCCAGGCTCGATTCAGGATGCCAACGACGAGGCGCAGTTCTCCGAGCTGCATACGCTGGGCGAACTGACCAAAATCGCCTGGGAATACGACGTGCAGGTGATGATTGAAGGCCCGGGTCATGTGCCGATGCATATGATCCAGCGCAATATGACCGAAGAGCTGGAGCACTGCCATGAAGCGCCGTTCTACACCTTAGGGCCGTTGACGACAGATATCGCGCCGGGCTATGACCACTTCACCTCCGGCATTGGTGCGGCGATGATCGGTTGGTTTGGCTGTGCGATGCTGTGCTACGTCACGCCAAAAGAGCACCTTGGCCTGCCGAACAAAGAAGACGTGAAGCAAGGGCTGATTACCTACAAGATTGCCGCCCACGCCGCTGATTTAGCCAAAGGCCATCCGGGTGCGCAGATCCGCGATAACGCCATGTCGAAAGCGCGCTTCGAATTCCGCTGGGAAGACCAGTTTAACCTCGCACTCGACCCATTCACCGCCCGCGCCTATCACGATGAAACCCTGCCCCAGGAGTCCGGCAAGGTTGCCCACTTCTGCTCCATGTGCGGGCCGAAGTTCTGCTCGATGAAAATCAGCCAGGAGGTCCGCGACTACGCCGCCGCACAAACCATTGAAATCGGAATGGCGGATATGTCGGAGAACTTCCGCGCCAAAGGCGGCGAAATCTACCTCAAAAAAGAGGAGGCGTGATGTACCAGCCTGATTTCCCGACCGTGCCGTTCCGCCTCGGGCTTTACCCGGTGGTAGACAGCGTTGAATGGATTGAACGCTTGCTGCAGGCAGGTGTGCGCACGATCCAACTGCGCATTAAAGATAAACGTGATGAAGAGGTCGAAGCCGACGTCATTGCCGCCATAGAGTTGGGGCGTCGCTATGACGCTCGCCTGTTTATCAACGATTACTGGAGTCTGGCAATTAAGCACAACGCGTACGGCGTGCATTTGGGCCAGGAAGACCTCGAAACCACCGACCTGAAGGCGATTCAGGCGGCGGGGCTACGCCTGGGTGTTTCCACTCACGATGATATGGAGATAGACGTAGCGCTGGCTGCTAAGCCTTCTTATATCGCGCTGGGTCATGTCTTCCCGACGCAAACCAAGCAGATGCCGTCGGCCCCGCAGGGTCTCACGCAGCTGGCAAGCCATAGTAAACGACTGGCGGATTACCCCACTGTCGCTATCGGCGGCATCAGCCTTGAGCGCGCCCCAGCGGTGCTGGCGACCGGCGTTGGCAGTATTGCCGTGGTCAGCGCCATAACCCACGCCGCAGACTGGCAGGCAGCCACGGCGCAGCTACTGGACATTGCGGGAGCCGGCGATGAATGACCGCGATTTTATGCGCTACAGCCGCCAGATCCTGCTCGGCGACATTGCCATTGAGGGCCAACAAAAGCTGCTCGATAGCCATGTGCTGATCGTCGGCTTAGGTGGGCTCGGCTCGCCTGCGGCACTGTATCTGGCGGGAGCGGGCGTCGGCACGCTGACGTTGGCGGACGATGATGACGTTCATCTGAGCAACCTGCAGCGGCAAATATTGTTCACCACCGATGATATCGCCCGCTCGAAAGCGCAGGCGGCAAAGCGACATCTGGCACGCCTTAATCCGGACAGCGAGCTGGTCGTCCTTGAGCAGCGGCTGACCGGTGAGGCGCTCCGGCATGCGGTAGCGCGTGCCGACGTGGTGCTCGACTGTACCGACAACATGGCGACGCGCCAGGAAATTAACGCCGCCTGCGTGATGCTCAACACTCCGCTCATCACCGCCAGCGCTGTGGGCTTTGGCGGCCAGCTAATGGTACTGACGCCACCGTGGGAACAAGGCTGTTACCGTTGCCTGTGGCCGGATGATGTAGAGCCGGAACGCAACTGCCGCACCGCCGGCATCGTCGGCCCGGTTGTGGGCGTGATGGGCACCTTGCAGGCGCTGGAGGCGATTAAATTACTCAGCGGCATTGAAACTCCCAATGGAGAGCTACGCCTGTTCGACGGTAAAACCAGCCAGTGGCGCAGCCTCGCGCTGCGTCGTGCAAGCGGCTGCCCGGTCTGCGGAGGACAACATGCAGATTCAGTTCAATGATGAGCCGATGCAGTGCGCCGAGGGACAAACCGTCAGCGGGCTGCTCACTGCGCTAAATCAACTTAAACCGGGAGCGGCGCTGGCGCTCAATCAGCAGATCCTGCCGCGCGAGCAGTGGGAGCAGCAAATCGTGCAGGAAGGCGACCAGATCCTGCTTTTTCAGGTTATTGCAGGGGGTTGATATGTTACGTATTGCCGACAAAACGTTTGATTCACATCTGTTCACCGGCACCGGAAAATTTGCTTCGTCGCAGCTGATGGTCGAGGCGATTCGCGCCTCCGGCAGCCAGTTGGTGACGCTGGCGATGAAGCGCGTGGATTTGCGCCAGCACAACGATTCCATTCTGGCCCCACTTATCGACGCGGGGGTGACGCTACTGCCTAACACCTCTGGGGCGAAAACCGCGGAAGAGGCTATTTTCGCCGCCCAGCTGGCGCGTGAAGCGCTGGGCACAAACTGGCTAAAATTAGAAATCCACCCGGACGCCCGCTGGCTATTGCCGGATCCGATTGAAACGTTAAAAGCCGCGGAAGCATTGGTGAAACAGGGCTTTGTGGTGCTGCCCTACTGCGGCGCGGATCCGGTGCTGTGTAAGCGGCTGGAAGAGGTCGGCTGCGCGGCGGTAATGCCGCTCGGCGCGCCCATCGGTTCTAATCAGGGACTGGAAACGAAAGCGATGCTGGAGATTATTATCCAACAGGCAACCGTACCGGTGGTGGTTGATGCGGGTATCGGCGTCCCCAGCCACGCCACACAGGCGCTGGAAATGGGTGCCGACGCAGTGCTGGTCAACACGGCAATCGCCGTGGCCGACTGCCCGGTCACGATGGCTACCGCCTTCCGTCTGGCGGTTGAAGCGGGCCTTCTGGCGCGCCAGGCGGTACCAGGAAGCAAAAGTTCGCAGGCAAGCGCCACCAGCCCGTTAACCGGATTCCTGGAGGCCTTCGTATGAAAACGTTCAGCGACCGCTGGCGCCAGCTTGACTGGGATGACATCCGCCTGCGTATCAACGGTAAAACCGCCGCTGACGTGGAGCACGCCCTCAACGCTTCACAGCTTAGTCGCGACGATCTGATGGCGTTGCTCTCCCCTGCCGCCGCCGACTTTCTGGAGCCGTTGGCACAGCGAGCGCAGCGCCTGACCCGGCAGCGCTTCGGCAACACGGTCAGCTTTTATGTTCCGCTGTATCTCTCGAATCTTTGCGCCAACGACTGCACCTACTGCGGCTTTTCCATGAGCAACCGTATCAAACGCAAAACGCTGGACGAAGATGAGATAAAACGAGAGTGTACCGCTATCCGTGAGCTGGGTTTTGAGCATCTGTTGTTGGTCACCGGTGAACATCAGGCAAAAGTCGGAATGGATTACTTTCGTCGCCATTTGCCTACCATTCGCCGCCAGTTTGCCTCGTTGCAGATGGAAGTTCAGCCGCTGTCAGAGGCTGAATATGCGGAGCTGAAGACGCTGGGACTGGATGGCGTGATGGTGTATCAGGAGAGCTATCATGAGGCGATTTACGCTCGCCACCATCTGAAGGGGAAAAAGCAGGATTTCTTCTGGCGACTGGAAACGCCGGACAGGCTGGGCCGCGCAGGGATCGACAAAATCGGTCTTGGCGCGTTGATTGGTTTGTCCGACAGCTGGCGGGTCGATTGCTATATGGTGGCTGAACATCTGCTGTGGATGCAGCAGCATTACTGGCAGAGCCGCTACTCCATCTCCTTCCCTCGCCTGCGCCCATGCACCGGTGGCGTTGAACCCGCATCGATCATGGACGAGCGACAGTTGGTCCAAACCATTTGCGCGTTTCGTTTACTGGCGCCAGAAATTGAGCTGTCGCTCTCCACCCGCGAATCGCCATGGTTCCGTGATCATGTGATCCCGCTGGCGATCAACAACGTCAGCGCCTTCTCAAAAACACAGCCCGGCGGTTATGCCGATAACCATCCTGAACTGGAACAGTTCTCCCCACACGACGCCCGTCGCCCAGAAGCCGTTGCTGAAGCACTAATGGCGCAGGGGTTACAGCCCGTGTGGAAGGACTGGGACAGCTATCTGGGACGCGCTTCGCAGATGCCGTAAGTCCGGAGCAATCGCATAAAACGAAAAAACCCGCTTTCGCGGGTTTTTTCTTCACTGTCACTTAACTGCTCAGGCTCTGGCCTTCATCGCTATTGTAAGCATTAGTGAAATTATCGGCGATTACAGCGCGACAACGTTAACAGCAGACGGGCCTTTAGCGCCATTCTCCACAGAGAACTCCACTTTTTGACCTTCGTCTAATGTTTTAAAATCGTTACTCTGGATAGCAGAGAAATGCACAAACACGTCCTTGCTACCGTCCTGAGGAGTGATAAAGCCGAAGCCTTTCTCAGAGTTAAACCATTTTACTAAACCAGTCATTTTGTTAGACATAGATACTTCCTTTCATATTTTTGAGCCGCTTAAGCAGCGAAGATGGCCTGTTTTGCAGAAATTAACTTATGGGGCACTTAGGGAGGAGGCTCATGAAGAAGAGTATCTGAGGATAACGCTTGAACTGAGAACTGCTTTACTAAAACTGCTTTCATAAGGTCTGTGTATCAAACCGATGTCGCTATAGTAGACTTACTTCTAATCAATAAGCAAGCATTAATTTATTTAATAATCGATTAGCGCCGAAATGTTACACCATCGCGGTTGAGCATTTCAGGTAACAACTTGATCTAAAATGAACAAAAGCCCTGACCATTGCAGTCAGGGCTTTAAGTTACTACACACTTCAAATTTAACATTAATAAACTTAACGATTTAATACTGCTGATGGTACTACTTTAAAATGTACACGTTTACTACAGATAATATTGGATATTGATACTAACTAAAACCGTCCTCTATTTACCGTTAAACACATTCCACCCGCTTGATAATAGAACTCAAGGCTGGTGACCTAAACAAGTACACTTCCCCTCGCGACATATACTCTTTGATGCGTTGCCTTATTTCCCTTGCGATAACCAGAAAACAGAAACCGCAAACATTTACTATTAAATCATGGCGTTACATCGTCGCGCTTTACTAACTATTTGCGATTAGATATATCAACTACGTGGCCTGAAAACATTGTCGAGGTGAATAAATAGCGTTTTCAGCATCGACTATCCCATACAAAAATACTTCGTGGCCTTTATCGCAACCCCCAATCAAGCTCTACTAACACTTACTACGTTAACAGCAAACTACAATTTCTCCGCTGTTAAGTATTAACATACGGGTTTAAAAAACGCTGTCAATACTGTTTTTTATAACATGTCTTTATTAACAGTGATTATATATTCCTGCATATGATAAATGGGTCAACAATCGCCAAATCAGGGCCAGATCGTAGGGTTGAGCCTCTTTTTGTAACCGGTTTCAGAAAAAGTGACTTTCTTTGTGATGCCTTGCACACAATCGTTGCAAAGCAGTTGTTGCTGCGGCTGGCTCGCGATAATTATCAACCCACACATGTTGATCGAGACTGCTTATGAAAAACATCGTTTTATGCTGTGCCGCCGGAATGTCCACCAGCATGCTGGTGCAAAAGATGAAAGATGCCGCCCAGAAAAAAGGTGTCGACGTCACTATCAAAGCGGTCCCGGTGGCTGAGTTTGAAGAGAATATCGCCACTGCGGATATCGTATTGCTCGGCCCACAGGTTAAGTATGAACAGGCCAAGCTGCAGGCGCTCGCCGACCCGCTAGGAAAAAAAGTCGCCGTTATCGATATGATGGATTACGGCATGATGAAAGGCGATGCGGTACTGGACAAAGCGCTGAAACTACTGGAGTGATGGCATGGATGAGTTAGAAACGATCATCATGGAATTATTGGTAAACGCCGGAGCTGCGCGCAGTCAAGCCCTGACGGCGTTGCAACTGGCGCGTAAAGGTGATTTCGCCGGGGCAGAACACGCGATGATGGAATCTCGCGAGTATGTTAAACAAGCGCATAAAATCCAGACCCAACTGATCGGAATTGACGAAGGTACCGGCAAACTACCGGTTAATCTCATCACCGTCCATTCCCAGGACCACCTGATGAATGCCATGGTGATTCAGGATCTGGCAGGCGATATGATTGAACTGTATCGACGCTTGCCACCAGTAAACTGATCGGATGGCGTAAGCCGTAGGCCTCATAAGCCTGGCGTCATCATGCCGGATGGCAGCTGATGCCTTATCCGGCCAACATAATACATCTTAAATCCATCGACATAAAAAAACCCGCCGAAGCGGGTTTTTTATTAGCGTCAGCAACGATTAATCGTTGTCAGAACCGCCCAGGCCTGCGTTCAGCAGTTCTGCCAGGCTGGCAGACGCATCTTCAGCAGTCACCTGCGGAGCAGCTGGCAGTTCGCCCGCTGCGCGGCGGCGCATACGATCCTGGTGGTACGCATAACCGGTACCCGCCGGGATCAGACGACCCACGATAACGTTCTCTTTCAGACCGCGCAGTTCATCACGTTTACCTGCAACAGCGGCTTCGGTCAGGACACGCGTAGTTTCCTGGAACGATGCTGCAGAGATGAAGGACTCGGTTGCCAGAGACGCTTTGGTGATACCCAGCAGATCGCGGGAGAATGTTGCACCCACTTTGCCGTTCGCTTCCAGATCGCGGTTAGCAATCTTGACGCGAGAGTATTCAACCTGCTCGCCTTCCAGGAAGTCGGAGCTACCAGCGCTTTCGATGGTGGCTTTACGCAGCATCTGACGAACGATAACTTCGATGTGCTTATCGTTAATCTTAACGCCCTGCAGACGGTATACGTCCTGAACTTCGTTAACGATATAACGAGTTACAGCATGCACACCACGCAGACGCAGGATGTCGTGCGGCGCTTCCGGACCGTCGGAAACAACGTCACCACGTTCTACACGTTCACCTTCGAACACGTTGAGCTGACGCCATTTCGGAATCATCTCTTCGTACGGCTCGCTACCGTCTACCGGGGTGATAACCAGACGACGTTTACCTTTGGTTTCTTTACCGAAGGAAATGATGCCGCTGATCTCAGCCAGGATTGCCGGCTCTTTCGGACGACGTGCTTCGAACAGGTCCGCAACGCGCGGCAGACCACCGGTGATATCCTTGGTACCGCCGGATTCCTGCGGAACACGCGCCAGGGTGTCACCAGAACTGATCTGTACGCCATCTTCCAGCTGAACAATCGCTTTACCCGGCAGGAAGTACTGAGCAGGCATATCGGTGCCTGGGATCAGAACGTCGTTGCCCTGAGCATCAACAATTTTCAGTGCCGGACGCAGGTCTTTACCACCCGCAGTACGTTCTGCAGAATCCAGAACCACCAGAGAAGACAGACCGGTCAGCTCGTCGGTCTGACGAGTAATGGTCTGGCCGTCGATCATGTCAGTAAAGCGGACGAAACCACTCACTTCGGTGATAACCGGCATGGTGTGCGGATCCCAGTTCGCTACGGTTTCGCCGCCAGCAACCTGTTCGCCATCACCTTTCGCCATAACGGAGCCGTAAGGCACTTTATAGCTTTCTTTGGTACGGCCGAATTCGTCGATCAGTTTCAGTTCGGTGTTACGTGAGGTGATAACCAGTTTACCGCTGGAGTTAACAACCGACTTCGCATTGCTCAGACGGATGCTACCTTTGTTTTTCACCTGGATGCTGGATTCAGCAGCCGCACGAGATGCCGCACCACCGATGTGGAACGTACGCATCGTCAGCTGTGTACCCGGTTCACCGATGGACTGTGCCGCGATAACGCCGATTGCTTCACCTTTATTGATGATGTGGCCACGCGCCAGGTCACGACCGTAACAGTGCGCACATACACCAAAGTCGGTGTCACAGGATACAACGGAACGGACCTTGACGGAGTCAACGGAGTTCTCTTCCAGCAGGTCACACCACTGTTCGTGCAGCAGCGTGTTGCGTGGAACCAGAATATCCGCCGTGCCCGGCTTCAGAACGTCTTCAGCAGTCACACGACCCAGAACGCGATCGCGCAGCGGTTCTTTAACATCACCACCCTCGATAACCGGGGTCATGGTGATACCTTCCAGCGTGCCGCAATCGTCTTCAGTAACAACCAAGTCCTGCGCAACGTCAACCAGACGACGGGTCAGATAACCGGAGTTCGCTGTTTTCAGTGCGGTATCCGCCAGACCTTTACGAGCACCGTGAGTAGAGATGAAGTACTGGAGTACGTTCAGACCTTCACGGAAGTTCGCGGTGATTGGCGTTTCGATGATGGAGCCATCTGGCTTAGCCATCAGACCACGCATACCAGCCAGCTGACGAATCTGTGCTGCAGAACCACGCGCACCGGAGTCGGCCATCATGTAGATGCTGTTGAAGGAAACCTGCTGCTCTTCTACGCCGTCACGGTTAATCACGGTTTCGGTTTGCAGGTTATCCATCATCGCTTTGGATACACGATCGTTCGCCGCAGCCCAGATATCGATAACTTTGTTATAGCGTTCGCCCGCGGTTACCAGACCAGACTGGAACTGCTCCTGGATCTCAGCAACTTCAGCTTCCGCTTCAGAGATGATCTCGTGTTTCTTCTCTGGGATGACCATGTCATCAATACCAACAGATGCACCTGAACGCGCTGCATAAGCAAAGCCGGTGTACATTGTCTGGTCAGCGAAGATAACGGTCGGTTTCAGGCCCAGAATGCGGTAACAGGTGTTCAGCATTTTGGAGATTGCTTTCTTGCCCAACGCCTGGTTGACGATGGAGAAAGGCAGACCTTTCGGTACGATCATCCACAGAATGGCGCGACCAACGGTCGTGTCTTTCAGGCTGGTGTGCGCAACGAATTCGCCGTTTTCATCTTTTTCGTATTCAGTGATACGCACTTTAACGCGCGCATGCAGAGAGGCCAGACCTGCGCGATAGATACGCTCAGCTTCTTTCGGGCCAGTCAGCACCATGCCTTCGCCTTTGGCGTTAACACAGTCACGGGTCATGTAGTACAGACCCAATACAACGTCCTGAGACGGAACGATGATAGGTTCGCCGTTCGCCGGAGACAGGATGTTGTTGGTAGACATCATCAGCGCACGCGCTTCGAGCTGGGCTTCCAGCGTCAGCGGTACGTGAACAGCCATCTGGTCACCATCGAAGTCGGCGTTATATGCCGCACAAACCAGCGGGTGCAGCTGGATAGCTTTACCTTCGATCAGTACCGGTTCAAATGCCTGGATACCCAGACGGTGCAGGGTTGGTGCACGGTTCAGCAGTACCGGGTGTTCGCGGATAACTTCGTCCAGGATATCCCAAACGACAGCTTCTTCACGCTCAACCATTTTCTTAGCGGCTTTGATGGTGGTGGCCAGGCCACGCAGTTCCAGCTTGCCGTAAATGAACGGTTTGAACAGTTCCAGTGCCATTTTCTTCGGCAGACCGCACTGATGCAGACGCAGGTATGGACCTACGGTGATTACAGAACGACCGGAGTAGTCAACACGCTTACCGAGCAGGTTCTGACGGAAACGACCCTGTTTACCTTTGATCATATCGGCCAAAGATTTCAGAGGACGTTTGTTAGAACCGGTGATCGCACGACCACGACGACCGTTATCCAGCAGGGCGTCAACCGCTTCCTGCAGCATACGTTTTTCGTTACGTACGATAATGTCCGGCGCAGCCAGATCCAGCAGACGTTTCAGACGGTTGTTACGGTTGATCACGCGACGGTACAGATCGTTCAGATCTGATGTTGCGAAACGACCACCATCCAGCGGAACCAGCGGACGCAGATCTGGCGGCAGAACCGGCAGAACGGTCAGGATCATCCACTCTGGCTTGTTGCCAGACTGTACGAATGCTTCCAGCAGTTTGATACGTTTGGTCAGCTTCTTACGCTTGGTTTCGGAGTTGGTTTCGTTCAGCTCTTCGCGCAGAGTTTCGCACTCTTGCTCCAGATCCATGCTCTTCAGCAGGGCCTGGATTGCTTCCGCACCCATCTTCGCGTCGAATTCGTCACCGAACTCTTCCAGCGCGTCCAGATACTGCTCTTCAGTCAGGATCTGTTGACGTTCCAGGTTAGTCATACCGCCTTCGATAACCACATAAGATTCGAAGTACAGTACGCGTTCGATATCGCGCAGCGGCATATCGAGCAGCAGACCGATACGGGACGGCAGAGATTTCAGGAACCAGATGTGAGCGGTCGGAGACGCCAGCTCGATGTGGCCCATACGCTCACGGCGTACTTTAGTCTGGGTCACTTCAACGCCGCACTTCTCACAGATCACACCACGGTGTTTCAGGCGCTTGTACTTACCGCACAGGCACTCATAGTCTTTTACCGGCCCAAAGATACGGGCGCAGAAAAGGCCGTCACGTTCAGGTTTGAACGTACGGTAGTTGATGGTTTCCGGCTTCTTAACTTCACCGAAAGACCATGAACGGATCATGTCTGGCGAGGCCAGAGCAATTTTGATCGCATCAAACTCTTCGGTTTTAGTCTGCGCTTTCAGAAACTTTAATAAATCTTTCACGGATTTGCTCCCGTCGGAGTTAGCACAATCTGGCGCTGGCTGTTACGCCAGCACCAGTGACCTGTTTGATCGAGAGTTACTCGTCTTCCAGCTCGATGTTGATACCCAGCGAACGAATCTCTTTCAACAGTACGTTGAAGGATTCCGGCATGCCTGGTTCCATCTGATGGTTGCCGTCCACGATGTTTTTATACATCTTAGTACGACCGTTCACGTCATCAGACTTAACGGTGAGCATTTCCTGCAGGGTGTATGCCGCGCCGTATGCTTCAAGCGCCCACACTTCCATCTCCCCGAAGCGCTGACCACCGAACTGAGCCTTACCACCCAGCGGCTGCTGAGTAACCAGGCTGTAAGAACCGGTAGAACGCGCATGCATCTTGTCATCAACCAGGTGGTTCAGTTTCAGCATGTACATGTAGCCAACGGTAACCTGGCGCTCGAACTGCTCACCGGTACGACCGTCGAACAGTGTGATCTGACCGGAAGTCGGCAGGCCACCCAGCTGTAACAGTTCCTTGATTTCAGACTCTTTCGCACCGTCGAACACCGGCGTTGCGATCGGCATACCTTTTTTCAGGTTTTCAGCCAGACGCAGAACTTCTTCATCGCTGAAGGTATTCAGGTCAACTTTCTGACGAACATCTGAACCCAGATCGTAAGCACGCTGGATGAATTCGCGCAGTTTCGCGACTTCCTGCTGCTGTTTCAGCATGGCGTTGATCTTATCGCCGATACCTTTCGCAGCCATACCCAGGTGGGTTTCAAGGATCTGACCGATGTTCATACGCGATGGTACGCCCAGCGGGTTCAGCACGATATCTACCGGCGTACCGTTAGCATCGTGTGGCATATCTTCGATCGGGTTGATCTTAGAGATTACACCCTTGTTACCGTGACGACCTGCCATCTTATCACCAGGCTGGATCCGACGTTTAACCGCCAGATAAACCTTAACAATCTTCAGCACGCCCGGTGCCAGATCGTCGCCCTGAGTGATTTTACGGCGTTTCGCTTCGAGTTTTTTCTCGAACTCGTGTTTCAGTTCGTCGTACTGCTCAGCTAGTTGTTCCAGCTGATTTTGTTTCTCTTCGTCGGTCAGGCCGAGTTCTAACCAGCGATCGCGCGGCAGTTTGTCGAGCTTCTCAGCTTCAACACCACCGGAAACCAGCACAGCGTAGATACGGCTGAACAGGCCAGCTTCGAGGATTTGCAGTTCTTCAGACAGGTCTTTTTTCGCCTGCTTCAGCTGCATCTCTTCGATTTCCAGCGCACGTTTGTCTTTTTCTACGCCATCGCGAGTAAAGACCTGAACGTCGATAATTGTACCGGAAACACCGTTTGGCACGCGCAGAGAAGAGTCTTTAACGTCAGACGCTTTCTCACCGAAGATCGCACGCAGCAGCTTCTCTTCTGGCGTCAGCTGGGTTTCACCTTTCGGCGTTACCTTACCAACCAGAATGTCGCCACCGGTTACTTCCGCGCCGATATAAACGATACCGGATTCATCCAGTTTGGAGAGCGCAGCTTCACCCACGTTCGGGATGTCAGCGGTGATCTCTTCCGGCCCCAGCTTGGTGTCACGGGACACACATGCCAGTTCCTGAATGTGGATGGTGGTGAAACGGTCTTCCTGGACAACACGCTCAGATACGAGGATGGAGTCTTCGAAGTTGTAACCATTCCATGGCATGAATGCCACGCGCATGTTCTGACCGAGCGCCAGTTCACCGAGATCGGTGGACGGACCGTCTGCCAGCACATCACCACGTTCAACCGGCTCGCCCAGAGATACGCAAGGCATCTGGTTGATACAGGTGTTCTGGTTAGAACGGGTGTATTTGGTCAGGTTATAAATGTCGATACCTGCTTCGCCCGGGTACATCTCGTCTTCGTTAACTTTGATAACGATACGGGAAGCATCCACGTACTGGACGGTACCGCCACGTTTAGCAACTGCGGTAACACCGGAGTCGACGGCAACAGCACGTTCCATACCGGTACCAACCAGCGGCTTATCAGCACGCAGAGTCGGAACCGCCTGACGTTGCATGTTCGCACCCATCAATGCACGGTTGGCGTCATCGTGTTCCAGGAACGGGATCAGGGACGCACCGACGGATACCACCTGCTGGGTGGATACGTCCATGTAGTCAACCTGGTCACGGCTGAACAAGCTGGATTCGCCTTTGCTACGGCAGGTAACCAGATCTTCTACAAAGTGGCCTTCGTCATCCAGGTTGGAGTTCGCCTGAGCGATAACGTAGTTGCCTTCTTCGATAGCTGACAGGTAATGAATTTCGTCAGTTACAACACCGTCGGTCACTTTACGGTACGGAGTCTCGAGGAAGCCGTATTCGTTAGTCTGTGCGTACACAGACAAGGAGTTGATCAGACCGATGTTCGGACCTTCAGGCGTTTCGATTGGACATACGCGACCGTAGTGAGTCGGGTGTACGTCTCGAACTTCGAAGCCTGCGCGTTCACGGGTCAAACCGCCTGGGCCGAGTGCAGAGATACGACGTTTGTGCGTAATCTCAGACAGCGGGTTGTTCTGGTCCATAAACTGAGACAGCTGGCTGGAACCAAAGAACTCTTTCACTGCTGCAGAAATCGGCTTAGCGTTGATCATATCCTGAGGCATCAGGGTATCCAGATCGCCCAGAGACAGACGCTCTTTCACCGCACGCTCAACACGTACCAGGCCAACGCGGAACTGGTTTTCCGCCATTTCGCCTACGGAACGGATACGACGGTTACCGAGGTGGTCGATATCATCGACTTCGCCTTTACCGTTACGGATATCGATGAGCTTCTTCATCACTTCGATGATGTCATCTTTGCTCAGGATACCGGAACCTTCGATTTCGTCGCGCAGCAGAGAACGGTTGAACTTCATACGACCAACCGCAGACAGGTCATAGCGGTCTTCGGAGAAGAACAGGTTCTCGAACAGGCTTTCAGCAGCTTCACGCGTCGGCGGCTCACCAGGGCGCATCATGCGGTAGATTTCTACCAGCGCGCTCAGACGATCGTTGGTTGGGTCGACACGTACAGTTTCAGAAATGTACGGACCGTGGTCCAGATCGTTGGTGAACAGCGTTTCGATACGCTTGTGGCCAGACTGGCTCAGCTTAGCCAGCAGATCCAGACTCAGCTCCATGTTAGCTGCGCAGATCAGCTCGCCAGTAGATTCGTCAACGTAGTCTTTAGCCGCAACTTTACCAGCAATGTATTCAACCGGAACTTCGATATGTTTGATATCGTCTTTTTCCAGCTGGCGAATGTGGCGCGCAGTGATGCGACGGCCTTTTTCGACGTAGACTTTGCCGTTAGCTTCGATGTCAAAGGAGGCGGTTTCACCACGCAGGCGTTCCGGCACCAGTTCCATCTGCAGCTTGTTGTCACGAATTTCGAAAACAACTTTCTCAAAGAATAGGTCAAGGATCTGCTCAGTGGTGTAGTTCAGTGCACGCAGAATAATGGTCGCAGGCAGTTTACGGCGACGGTCAATACGTACGAACAGGTTGTCCTTCGGATCGAATTCGAAGTCCAGCCAGGAACCACGGTAAGGGATGATACGCGCGTTATACAGCACTTTACCCGAAGAGTGGGTTTTACCTTTGTCGGAGTCAAAGAAGACGCCAGGACTACGGTGCAGCTGAGAAACGATAACACGCTCAGTACCGTTGATAACAAAGGTACCGTTGTCTGTCATGAGCGGAATTTCGCCCATGTAGACTTCTTGTTCTTTAATGTCTTTTACGGTGCCTTCCGGCGCTTCGCGCTCGTAGATCACCAGGCGCAGTTTTACGCGCAACGGTGCGGAATAGGTCACGCCACGGATCTGACATTCCTGAACGTCAAACACCGGTTCGCCAAGGCGGTAGCTGACGTATTGCAGCTCGGAATTACCGCTGTAGCTCTGAATCGGGAAAACGGAACGGAAAGCTGCTTCCAGACCATACTGCCCTTCAGGATCTTGCTCGATGAACTTCTGAAACGAGTCAAGCTGGATAGAAAGGAGATAAGGTATGTCCAACACTTGCGGACGTTTACCAAAATCCTTACGAATACGTTTTTTCTCGGTATAGGAGTAAACCATTAGGGTTCCTCAGCTCGCTGACAAGTCGACCCATCTGTCCGACGAAGGGACAGTTTGTGCAACACTATTTTGTTGACCGGAAAATCGAATACTTTCCGCAATGCCTGTTGCTATCACGCTTAAACCATTTCATTGCGATTTACACAGAACTGACGTTCTGTCGCAGTATATTAAGACGTCGATAGAAACAAGCATTGAAAGGCACAGCAGTAGTCAAACAGTGTGAAATGCTACTGGCGCCTTACAGCGCAAAAAGGCTGGTGACTAAAAAGTCACCAGCCATCAGCCTAATTTCTTAGGCTGCAACCAGAAAAGTTGGCTTATTTAACTTCAACTTCAGCGCCAGCTTCTTCCAGAGATTTTTTCAGTGCTTCTGCGTCGTCTTTGCTCACGCCTTCTTTCAGCGCAGCCGGTGCAGATTCTACCAGGTCTTTAGCTTCTTTCAGACCCAGGCCAGTTGCGCCACGTACTGCTTTGATAACAGCAACTTTGTTAGCGCCAGCAGCTTTCAGAATTACGTCGAATTCAGTTTTTTCTTCAGCAGCTTCAGCCGGGCCAGCAGCTACAGCTACAGCAGCAGCAGCAGAAACACCGAATTTTTCTTCCATTGCAGAAATCAGTTCTACAACGTCCATTACGGACATAGCGGATACTGCTTCAATGATTTGATCTTTAGTGATAGACATTTAAATTGTTCCTGAAAATCAGAATAAGTTTATACGTAAGCAGATGCTTTACAAAGATAACTGCGATTAAGCAGCTTCTTTCGCATCGCGTACAGCAGCCAGAGTACGAACCAGTTTGCCAGCCGAAGCTTCTTTCATGGTTGCCATCAGGCGTGCAATTGCTTCTTCGTAGGTCGGCAGAGTTGCCAGGCGATCGATATTCGATGCCGTAATCAACTCACCTTCAAAGGCTGCGGCTTTGACCTCAAATTTTGCATTCGCTTTCGCGAACTCTTTGAACAGACGAGCAGCAGCGCCCGGGTGTTCCATAGAGTATGCAATCAGGGTCGGACCAACAAACGTGTCTTTCAGGCACTCGAACTGAGTACCTTCAACGACGCGGCGCAGCAGGGTGTTACGAACAACACGCATGTATACGCCAGCTTCACGACCTGCTTTACGCAGTTCAGTCATTTTATCTACAGTTACGCCACGGGAATCCGCAACTACTGCAGACAGCGCGCCTTTGGCTACTTCGCTGACTTCAGCAACAATCGCTTGTTTGTCTTGAAGATTTAAAGCCATTAGCTTTGCTCCTGGATGTTTGCCGGAACTCATGTTCCGGAACTCACTTCACTCCCCCCAACGGAGAGAGCGTCTAAATACGGTGAGCAGAAACAAGCCAGAGTATCAGAAATAATCTTAGCGTTCTGTCACCGTCTACGCAGGGCATTAAGTTTCTTACGAAACACCTGCGGTCTTCGACGGAGGCCTGGATTAGGCCAGGCTCCAACGAACAAATCTTTTCTATCTGTCGCTATTCAATCTGTAGTGGCGTTGACTGCCTTGCCACAGCCTGAATATCTCAGATATACGTCTGCAATTAGCAGAATACGTGGGGGTAAGATTGTAGACAAAATCACCGCCCACGTAAAGGCGAATATTAGTTCGCCACAGTCGCAGTCAGACCGGACTGATCAACGGCAACGCCAGCACCCATGGTGGTGGAGATGCTAACTTTCTTGATGTACACGCCTTTTGCCTGAGTCGGTTTTGCTTTTTTCAGCGCAACCAACAGAGCTTCCAGGTTTTCTTTCAGTTTGTCAGCGTCAAAATCCACTTTACCGATGGTGGTGTGAATGATGCCGTTTTTGTCGTTACGGTAACGAACCTGACCAGCTTTAGCATTCTTAACAGCTTCAGCAACGTTAGGAGTTACAGTACCAACTTTCGGGTTTGGCATCAGGCCGCGCGGACCCAGAACCTGACCCAGTTGGCCAACAACGCGCATTGCATCCGGGGAAGCAATAACAACGTCAAAGTTCATTTCGCCTTTCTTGATCTGTTCAGCCAGATCTTCCATACCTACCAGCTCAGCGCCTGCAGCTTTAGCAGCTTCAGCGTTTGCACCCTGGGTAAATACGGCTACGCGAACGGAACGGCCAGTACCGTGCGGCAGTACAGTTGCACCACGTACGTTCTGGTCAGATTTACGAGCATCGATGCCGAGGTTAACAGCAACGTCCACGCTTTCTACGAATTTAGCAGTGGCCAGCTCTTTCAGCAGAGCGATAGCTTCGTTGATGTCATACTGCTTAGTAGCATCAACTTTGTCACGGATCACGGACATGCGCTTGGTCAGTTTAGCCATTTCTTAGTCCTCCACTACCAGGCCCATGGAACGTGCAGTACCTTCAATGGAGCGAGTCATCGCTTCAATGTCGGAACCAGTCATGTCGGCAGCTTTGGTCTGCGCGATTTCCTGCAGCTGAGCGCGGGAAATTTTACCCACTTTGTCTTTGTTCGGCTTGCCGGAACCAGACTTGATACCAGCCGCTTTCTTCAGCAGAACTGCTGCCGGAGGCGTTTTGGTAACGAAAGTGAAAGAACGGTCAGCGTAAACGGTGATAACAACCGGGATTGGCAGACCTTTTTCCATGGAATCAGTTTTAGCGTTGAACGCTTTGCAGAATTCCATGATGTTCACGCCTTGTTGACCCAGTGCAGGACCTACCGGCGGACTCGGGTTAGCCATACCAGCTGCAACCTGCAGCTTGACATAGGCTTGGACTTTCTTAGCCATTCTAAATTCCTCTAGTTGGGTTATAACGCCTCAAGGAGGCTCCCCGTGATTAAATTCGTTTTACGGATAGGATCCATAAAAACAAAAGGCGCGAAATTGTATTCCAATCTCGCGCCTTGTGCAACGATTAAATCGTCGCTTTTTTGATCGGGGTGTTAGGCTTTTTCAACCTGAGCGAAGTCCAGTTCAACCGGAGTCGCACGACCGAAGATAGATACGGAAACTTTCAGACGAGACTTCTCGTAGTCCACTTCTTCAACCACGCCGTTAAAGTCAGCGAACGGACCGTCGCTAACGCGAACCATTTCACCTGGCTCAAACATCGTTTTCGGACGCGGCTTGTCGCCAACCTGCTGCAGACGGTTCATGATCGCATCAACTTCTTTGTCGCTGATCGGCGCCGGACGGTCAGAAGTACCGCCGATAAAGCCCATCACACGCGGCACGCTGCGCACCAGGTGCCAGCTTGCGTCATTCATCACCATCTGGACCAATACATAGCCCGGGAAGAATTTACGTTCGCTCTTGCGACGCTGGCCGCCACGGATTTCAACCACTTCTTCGGTCGGCACCATGACTTCGCCAAACAGCTCTTCCATATTTTGTAACTTGATATATTCGCGCAGCGATGTAGCTACGCGGCCTTCAAAACCGGAAAACGCCTGAACGACGTACCAGCGCTTTTTAGGGGCTTCAGACATCTTAGAACCTCAGGCCAGTGATAAAGGATACCAGGCGAACCAGAATACCATCCAGTCCCCACAGGATCAGTGACATTACTGCGGTAACCGCAGCCACAATTAATGTGGTGTGCAATGTTTCCTGGCGAGTTGGCCAAATGACCTTACGGACTTCGGTTCTCGCTTCACGGGCAAAAGCAACGGTCGCTTTACCTTTTGTTGTCAACAGCGCGACACCACCCGCTGCGGCAATCAGAATCACTACGGCCAGCGCACGCAGCGGCAGCATCATGTCACGATAGAGGTAGTTGCCAACGATAGCTACAAGCAGCAATACAGCGACAACAACCCACTTCATCGCTTCCAGGCCGCGCCCGCTTCCTTGAGCTTCGGTATTCGCACTCATAAACCAACCTGTCAGAAGTATTCTACAAACATTTTCACCCCGCGTAAGCGAGGCGATCCAAACCGAAATGCTCTGGTGCGTTTCGGACTAAACGCCCTCTTCAGAGCCTGTCTCAGCAATGATTATGACAAATAAAATCACTGATGAGCCAGGTTCTGGTGTGAAAGCGTGCAAAAAGGGCATCAAATGATGCCCTTTTATTGCGCATTGCGTCAAATGTTATTCGGCAATTAGCTCATTACTTTGGCAACAACGCCCGCACCAACAGTACGGCCGCCTTCACGGATTGCGAAACGCAGACCGTCGTCCATCGCGATTGGGTGGATCAGGGTAACAACCATTTTGATGTTGTCGCCCGGCATTACCATCTCAACGCCTTCCGGCAGTTCGATGGTACCAGTCACGTCAGTAGTACGGAAGTAGAACTGCGGACGGTAGCCTTTGAAGAACGGAGTATGACGGCCGCCTTCATCTTTGGACAGAATGTACACTTCAGATTCGAACTTGGTGTGCGGCTTGATAGAGCCCGGCTTAGCCAGTACCTGACCACGTTCGATTTCTTCACGTTTGATACCACGCAGCAGAACACCAACGTTCTCACCAGCACGGCCTTCGTCCAGCAGTTTGCGGAACATTTCAACGCCAGTACAGGTAGACTTAGCAGTCTCTTTGATACCAACGATTTCAACTTCTTCACCAACTTTGATGATACCGCGCTCTACACGACCGGTAACAACGGTACCACGACCGGAGATGGAGAATACGTCTTCGATAGGCAGCAGGAACGGCTTGTCAATCGCACGCTCTGGTTCTGGGATGTAAGAATCCAGGAAGCCAGCCAGTTCGATGATTTTCGCTTCCCACTCTGCTTCGCCTTCCAGCGCTTTCAGAGCAGAACCACGAACGATCGGAGTGTCGTCGCCCGGGAAATCGTACTGAGACAGAAGTTCACGAACTTCCATTTCTACCAGTTCCAGCAGCTCTTCGTCATCAACCATGTCGCATTTGTTCAGGAACACGATGATGTACGGAACGCCTACCTGACGACCCAGCAGGATGTGCTCACGAGTCTGCGGCATCGGGCCGTCAGTCGCAGCAACAACCAGGATCGCGCCGTCCATCTGCGCAGCACCGGTGATCATGTTTTTAACATAGTCGGCGTGGCCCGGGCAGTCTACGTGTGCGTAGTGGCGAGTCGGGGTGTCATATTCAACGTGAGAAGTGTTGATGGTGATACCACGAGCTTTTTCTTCCGGCGCGTTATCGATCTGGTCGAATGCACGAGCAGCACCGCCGTAGGTTTTAGCCAGTACGGTAGTGATTGCAGCGGTCAGCGTTGTTTTACCATGGTCAACGTGGCCGATAGTACCGACGTTAACGTGCGGTTTTGTACGTTCAAATTTTTCTTTAGACATCGATTGTCCCTCTAAGACACGGATAAATCGGTGATATCACCACATCAACCAGGCCATATGCCTGAGCTGTTGAATGCTTTTAAAAGTAAACAGAGAGAAACGGGAAGGAGAAGTGAAGTGGTGCTGATACCCAGAGTCGAACTGGGGACCTCACCCTTACCAAGGGTGCGCTCTACCAACTGAGCCATATCAGCACGTCTGGAGCGGGCAGCGGGAATCGAACCCGCATCATCAGCTTGGAAGGCTGAGGTAATAGCCATTATACGATGCCCGCATCCTGAAACTCGGCTACCCAGTTCTTTCTGTAATAAAAAAGAGATTTCTCTCTTTTTTATTCGAGCTGATTAATTTTTTAACCAACTCAGGCGGCGATAACGCTGCCAGAAAGTGGTGGTGGGGGAAGGATTCGAACCTTCGAAGTCTGTGACGGCAGATTTACAGTCTGCTCCCTTTGGCCGCTCGGGAACCCCACCGGACTTGATGGTGCCGACTACCGGAATCGAACTGGTGACCTACTGATTACAAGTCAGTTGCTCTACCTACTGAGCTAAGTCGGCATCAAGTAGCGCGCATTTTATGGAGACATGCGCACTCATGCAACTAAAAAATTGCATAAAATGTTCTATCGCTCACATTTTGCGCTATACGACCGATAAATAATCTATTTCTTCTTCGAATTGAACAAATTTCCAACGTCAGCCGCGCTCCCAGAAGGCATTTTGCTCCAGCATGCCGTTATCAATAGAGAGAAAGTGCATCTTTATACATCTGGAATAGCCGTCACATTGCGTTTCAGGGGACGATTTTTTCTTATTATTCCCTCCCATCTGGTGTTACCCTCCTGCCCATTGTCCAAATTAACTGAAATGTGCGTGCCATTGCGTACCGGGGATGATTTCGTTTTTTACCGCAGACCTGATATAGCAATGACAGCCAGACCATGCGTATGAGTATAAAAGAGCAAGCGTTAACGTCGCCTTACCTACAGTTTGATCGCAACCAGTGGGCTGCGCTTCGTGATTCCGTGCCGATGACTCTGACCGAGGAAGAGATTGCTCGTCTGAAAGGCATTAACGAAGACTTATCGCTGGAAGAAGTTGCTGAGATTTATTTGCCATTATCGCGTTTGCTAAATTTTTACATCAGTTCGAACCTGCGGCGTCAGGCTGTGCTGGAGCAATTTTTAGGCACCAACGGCGAGCGTATTCCTTATATTATTAGCATTGCTGGCAGCGTCGCCGTCGGCAAAAGTACGACTGCACGTGTGTTGCAAGCGTTGCTGAGTCGCTGGCCCGAGCATCGTAAGGTTGAGCTGATCACTACTGACGGTTTTCTTCATCCTAACCAGGTGTTGAAAGATCGTGGGCTCATGAAGAAGAAAGGCTTTCCTCAGTCCTATGATATGCACCGTCTGGTTAAATTCGTTTCCGATTTAAAGTCTGGCGTCCCCAACGTTACAGCACCGGTCTATTCTCATCTGATCTATGATGTGATCCCTGATGGCGACAAAACCGTTGCCCAGCCCGACATATTAATCCTCGAAGGGCTCAATGTATTACAAAGCGGGATGGACTATCCTCACGATCCACATCATGTATTTGTTTCTGACTTTGTCGACTTTTCTATTTATGTTGATGCGCCAGAAGAATTACTCCAGACGTGGTATATCAACCGCTTCCTGAAATTCCGCGAAGGGGCATTTACCAACCCAGACTCTTATTTCCATAACTATGCGAAATTGTCGGAAGACGAGGCAATCAACACGGCTACATCGCTATGGAAAGAAATCAACTGGTTGAATTTAAAACAGAATATTTTACCAACGCGTGAGCGAGCCAGCTTAATCATGACGAAAAGCGCCAATCATGCCGTTGAGCAAGTCAGATTACGAAAATAAAAAATAAAGGGGAGCCATAGCTCCCCTTCTTATTATTCAGCGCTTCTAAGCGATATTTCCCCACCCATCCAGGCTTTTATCACGCCATTTTGTTCGAGTAGTAATGCACCTTGCGCATCTATTCCACGAGATACGCCAAATATTTCTTTATCACCAATAATGAGTTTAACGGGACGGTCGATAAAGTTATCCAGCGCCCTCCAGCGGGACAAATACGGCGCCAGGCCCTCATGCTCAAACAGTACCAGGGCAGCGCGCAGCTCTCGGATCAGCCGGGCAGCCAGAGTATTGCGGTCAATGGTAATACCCGCTTCCTGCAGATTAATCCAGCCTTGATTAACCACATTCTCCTCAACCCGACGCATAGACATGTTTATACCCGCCCCAATAACAATCTGTGCGGCATCGCCCGTTTTTCCGGTGAGTTCAACCAGGATCCCTGCCAGTTTACGGTCGAGCAAATAGAGGTCGTTCGGCCATTTAACACGTACTTTATCCGCGCCCAGATCGCGTAAAACCTCAGCCATGACAATACCAATCACCAGGCTCAGGCCAATCGCGGCTGCCGGTCCTTGTTCCAGTCGCCAGAACATTGAAAGGTACAGATTGGCGCCAAAGGGAGAGAACCATTTACGTCCACGACGACCACGACCGGCCTGCTGATACTCAGCGACGCAGGCATCCCCTGACTCCAGTTGACCAATTCGATCCATAAGGTACTGATTGGTTGAGTCGATAACCGGCAGGACCGTTATATTCCCGCCATCCAGCTGAGAATAAATAAGTGATGAATCTAATAGCTGGATAGGTTCAGGTAAGCTGTATCCTTTACCAGGGACAGTAAATACATCAACACCCCAGTCACGTAGCGTCTGGACATGTTTATTGATTGCCGCACGGCTCATTCCCAGCTTTTCACCGAGTTGCTCACCAGAGTGAAATTCGCCATCGGCTAATAATGAAATAAGCGTCAGGGGGACGGTATTATCCTTCATGCAACGATCTCCACGGCATTCACTTCACCCAGTGGGCCAATAAACCGGACTTCCGGTTCAAGCCAGACATTGAATTTCTCACCGACTTTTTGGCGTACGTGATGCGCCAGTTGCACCACATCCTGACTCGTAGCATGGCCTGCATTGATCAGCACCAGTGCCTGCTGCTGATGTACCGCTGCGCCACCAATGCGCATGCCTTTTAGCTGACATTGATCGATAAGCCAGCCAGCAGCCAGTTTCACAGAGCCATCAGCCTGCGGGTAATGAGGTGCAGTCGGGAATTTCACCAGGAGCTCCTGCGCAATGTCCGCGGTGACAACCGGGTTTTTAAAGAAACTCCCCGCATTCCCGTTTACTTTTGGATCGGGCAGTTTTGTGGTGCGCATATGGCAAACAGAATCAAAAACCTGCCGAGGCGTTACCGTGGCAGGATCAAGACGCGTCAGGTCACCGTATGTGAGAACGGGTTGCCACTGTTTAGGTAAGCGCAGACCAACAGCTACAATCGCAAAACGATCCTGATACTCATGTTTGAAGATACTGTCACGGTAACCAAATCGGCATTCTGCGGCGCTGACGCGCAGATGTTTGCCGGTCGAAAGCTCTACGCAGTCCACGTATTCGCAGACGCGCCGCAGTTCTACGCCATAGGCACCAATATTCTGGATTGGCGATGAACCCACGCAGCCGGGGATCAGCGCCAGATTTTCCAGCCCGGGCATGCTTTGCTGCAGCGTATGCTCTACCAGATGATGCCAGTTTTCACCCGCGCCTACGTGCAAATGCCACGCATCAGGTTGTTCTGTAATCGCTATTCCCTTGATACGGTTGACGATCACCGTTCCATGGAAGGCATCAAGAAACAGGACGTTACTCCCTTCGCCCAGGATTAGCACTGGATGATGTGATGCATTGGCTGATTGCCAGGCATTTAGTAGTTGTTGCGCATTTTCAGCACAGACAAGCACATTAGCTTGTTGATCGATACCGAAGGTGTTCCAGGCTTTAAGGGAGTGATTCATAGACGCTTTCCTGATGCAAAATCGCGCTTAGTTTACCGTATATGCAGCGGGATGGCTTGTGTTATGGAAGCTTAGGATGTTGCTTTGCAACCGATGAGGCTGCAATCACAGGCAGAATAAGGTTTACAGGCGCTGTATCCGGTAATAACAGACGCTGGCCGGATAAGGCGGCACGCCGCATCCGGCAGTTCTCACTCCCTGCAGACGCAAAGAAGCCCATCCGGCAGGATGGGCTTCTTTACTTATTTGATGCCTGGCAGTTCCCTACTCTCGCATGGGGAGACCCCACACTACCATCGGCGCTACGGCGTTTCACTTCTGAGTTCGGCATGGGGTCAGGTGGGACCACCGCGCTACAGCCGCCAGGCAAATTCTGTCTATCAACACACCTCTCGGGTCTGTCGATGTAATCTGTAATCAAGCTGAATTTCGATGTCTCTTTCGCCAAAACACCTTCGGCGTTGTAAGGTTAAGCCTCACGGTTCATTAGTATCGGTTAGCTCAACGTATCGCTACGCTTACACACCCGACCTATCAACGTCATAGTCTTCAACGTTCCTTCAGGACCCTTAAAGGGTCAGGGAGAACTCATCTCGGGGCAAGTTTCGTGCTTAGATGCTTTCAGCACTTATCTCTTCCGCATTTAGCTACCGGGCAATGCCATTGGCATGACAACCCGAACACCAGTGATGCGTCCACTCCGGTCCTCTCGTACTAGGAGCAGCCCCCCTCAATTCTCCAGCGCCCACGGCAGATAGGGACCGAACTGTCTCACGACGTTCTAAACCCAGCTCGCGTACCACTTTAAATGGCGAACAGCCATACCCTTGGGACCTACTTCAGCCCCAGGATGTGATGAGCCGACATCGAGGTGCCAAACACCGCCGTCGATATGAACTCTTGGGCGGTATCAGCCTGTTATCCCCGGAGTACCTTTTATCCGTTGAGCGATGGCCCTTCCATTCAGAACCACCGGATCACTAAGACCTGCTTTCGCACCTGCTCGAGCCGTCACTCTCGCAGTCAAGCTAGCTTATGCCTTTGCACTAACCTCCTGATGTCCGACCAGGATTAGCTAACCTTCGTGCTCCTCCGTTACTCTTTAGGAGGAGACCGCCCCAGTCAAACTACCCACCAGACACTGTCCGCAACCCGGATTACGGGTCTACGTTAGAACACCAGCCATTAAAGGGTGGTATTTCAAGGTTGGCTCCATGCAGACTGGCGTCCACACTTCAAAGCCTCCCACCTATCCTACACATCAAGGACCAGTGTTCAGTGTCAAGCTATAGTAAAGGTTCACGGGGTCTTTCCGTCTTGCCGCGGGTACACTGCATCTTCACAGCGAGTTCAATTTCACTGAGTCTCGGGTGGAGACAGCCTGGCCATCATTACGCCATTCGTGCAGGTCGGAACTTACCCGACAAGGAATTTCGCTACCTTAGGACCGTTATAGTTACGGCCGCCGTTTACCGGGGCTTCGATCAAGAGCTTCTCCTTACGGATAACCCCATCAATTAACCTTCCGGCACCGGGCAGGCGTCACACCGTATACGTCCACTTTCGTGTTTGCACAGTGCTGTGTTTTTAATAAACAGTTGCAGCCAGCTGGTATCTTCGACTGATTTCAGCTCCATGAGTAAATCACTTCACCTACATATCAGCGTGCCTTCTCCCGAAGTTACGGCACCATTTTGCCTAGTTCCTTCACCCGAGTTCTCTCAAGCGCCTTGGTATTCTCTACCTGACCACCTGTGTCGGTTTGGGGTACGATTTTGTGTTACCTGATGCTTAGAGGCTTTTCCTGGAAGCAGGGCATTTGTTACTTCAGCACCGTAGTGCCTCGTCATCACACCTCAGCGTTAACAAGACTCCGGATTTACCTGGAATCTCCGCCTACATGCTTAAACCGGGACAACCGTCGCCCGGCTAACATAGCCTTCTCCGTCCCCCCTTCGCAGTAACACCAAGTACAGGAATATTAACCTGTTTCCCATCGACTACGCCTTTCGGCCTCGCCTTAGGGGTCGACTCACCCTGCCCCGATTAACGTTGGACAGGAACCCTTGGTCTTCCGGCGTGCGGGTTTTTCACCCGCATTATCGTTACTTATGTCAGCATTCGCACTTCTGATACCTCCAGCAACCCTCACAGGCCACCTTCAACGGCTTACAGAACGCTCCCCTACCCAACAACACATAGTGTCGCTGCCGCAGCTTCGGTGCATGGTTTAGCCCCGTTACATCTTCCGCGCAGGCCGACTCGACCAGTGAGCTATTACGCTTTCTTTAAATGATGGCTGCTTCTAAGCCAACATCCTGGCTGTCTGTGCCTTCCCACATCGTTTCCCACTTAACCATGACTTTGGGACCTTAGCTGGCGGTCTGGGTTGTTTCCCTCTTCACGACGGACGTTAGCACCCGCCGTGTGTCTCCCGTGATAACATTCTTCGGTATTCGCAGTTTGCATCGGGTTGGTAAGTCGGGATGACCCCCTAGCCGAAACAGTGCTCTACCCCCGAAGATGAATTCACGAGGCGCTACCTAAATAGCTTTCGGGGAGAACCAGCTATCTCCCGGTTTGATTGGCCTTTCACCCCCAGCCACAAGTCATCCGCTAATTTTTCAACATTAGTCGGTTCGGTCCTCCAGTTAGTGTTACCCAACCTTCAACCTGCCCATGGCTAGATCACCGGGTTTCGGGTCTATACCCTGCAACTTAACGCCCAGTTAAGACTCGGTTTCCCTTCGGCTCCCCTATTCGGTTAACCTTGCTACAGAATATAAGTCGCTGACCCATTATACAAAAGGTACGCAGTCACCCCATAAAGAGGCTCCCACTGCTTGTACGTACACGGTTTCAGGTTCTTTTTCACTCCCCTCGCCGGGGTTCTTTTCGCCTTTCCCTCACGGTACTGGTTCACTATCGGTCAGTCAGGAGTATTTAGCCTTGGAGGATGGTCCCCCCATATTCAGACAGGATACCACGTGTCCCGCCCTACTCTTCGAGTTCACAACACATGCACTTTTGTGTACGGGACTATCACCCTGTACCGTCGGACTTTCCAGACCGTTCCACTACCACACATGCTGATTCAGACTCTGGGCTGCTCCCCGTTCGCTCGCCGCTACTGGGGGAATCTCGGTTGATTTCTTTTCCTCGGGGTACTTAGATGTTTCAGTTCCCCCGGTTCGCTTCATTACGCTATGTATTCACGTAATGATAGTGTGACGAATCACACTGGGTTTCCCCATTCGGAAATCGCCGGTTATAACGGTTCATATCACCTTACCGACGCTTATCGCAGATTAGCACGTCCTTCATCGCCTCTGACTGCCAGGGCATCCACCGTGTACGCTTAGTCGCTTAACCTCACAACCCGAAGATGTTTCGTAAAACACTTCAGTGTTGCGAAAATTTGAGAGACTCGGACACACCGCTTTTCATTTCTTGTTTACGGAGAAATGAAACAGTGTGTCGTTTCAATTTTCAGCTTGATCCAGATTTTTAAAGAGCAAAACTTCGCAGTGAACCTTTTCAGGTACACTCTGAAGTTTTCTTGTGTTTTTGCAGTAAGGGATGGTGGAGCTATGCGGGATCGAACCGCAGACCTCCTGCGTGCAAGGCAGGCGCTCTCCCAGCTGAGCTATAACCCCATCGTAAATGCTAATCTCTGTACCCTAATTCGTTTCCGGGCAAGGCGCGGTGGTGCGAAGCATACTGAAGTATGCGAGCATCGCCGTAACACAGCACGGAGGCGAATTTGGTAGGCCTGAGTGGACTTGAACCACCGACCTCACCCTTATCAGGGGTGCGCTCTAACCACCTGAGCTACAAGCCTGCAGAGATTTTCTTACTGCTAATTTTCATCAGACAATCTGTGTGAGCACTACAAAGAACGTTTCTTTAAGGTAAGGAGGTGATCCAACCGCAGGTTCCCCTACGGTTACCTTGTTACGACTTCACCCCAGTCATGAATCACAAAGTGGTAAGCGCCCTCCCGAAGGTTAAGCTACCTACTTCTTTTGCAACCCACTCCCATGGTGTGACGGGCGGTGTGTACAAGGCCCGGGAACGTATTCACCGTGGCATTCTGATCCACGATTACTAGCGATTCCGACTTCATGGAGTCGAGTTGCAGACTCCAATCCGGACTACGACATACTTTATGAGGTCCGCTTGCTCTCGCGAGGTCGCTTCTCTTTGTATATGCCATTGTAGCACGTGTGTAGCCCTACTCGTAAGGGCCATGATGACTTGACGTCATCCCCACCTTCCTCCAGTTTATCACTGGCAGTCTCCTTTGAGTTCCCGACCGAATCGCTGGCAACAAAGGATAAGGGTTGCGCTCGTTGCGGGACTTAACCCAACATTTCACAACACGAGCTGACGACAGCCATGCAGCACCTGTCTCACGGTTCCCGAAGGCACCAAGGCATCTCTGCCAAGTTCCGTGGATGTCAAGAGTAGGTAAGGTTCTTCGCGTTGCATCGAATTAAACCACATGCTCCACCGCTTGTGCGGGCCCCCGTCAATTCATTTGAGTTTTAACCTTGCGGCCGTACTCCCCAGGCGGTCGACTTAACGCGTTAGCTCCGGAAGCCACGCCTCAAGGGCACAACCTCCAAGTCGACATCGTTTACGGCGTGGACTACCAGGGTATCTAATCCTGTTTGCTCCCCACGCTTTCGCACCTGAGCGTCAGTCTTTGTCCAGGGGGCCGCCTTCGCCACCGGTATTCCTCCAGATCTCTACGCATTTCACCGCTACACCTGGAATTCTACCCCCCTCTACAAGACTCTAGCCTGCCAGTTTCGGATGCAGTTCCCAGGTTGAGCCCGGGGATTTCACATCCGACTTGACAGACCGCCTGCGTGCGCTTTACGCCCAGTAATTCCGATTAACGCTTGCACCCTCCGTATTACCGCGGCTGCTGGCACGGAGTTAGCCGGTGCTTCTTCTGCGAGTAACGTCAATTGCTGCGGTTATTAACCACAACACCTTCCTCCTCGCTGAAAGTACTTTACAACCCGAAGGCCTTCTTCATACACGCGGCATGGCTGCATCAGGCTTGCGCCCATTGTGCAATATTCCCCACTGCTGCCTCCCGTAGGAGTCTGGACCGTGTCTCAGTTCCAGTGTGGCTGGTCATCCTCTCAGACCAGCTAGGGATCGTCGCCTAGGTGAGCCGTTACCCCACCTACTAGCTAATCCCATCTGGGCACATCCGATGGCAAGAGGCCCGAAGGTCCCCCTCTTTGGTCTTGCGACATTATGCGGTATTAGCTACCGTTTCCAGTAGTTATCCCCCTCCATCGGGCAGTTTCCCAGACATTACTCACCCGTCCGCCACTCGTCACCCAAGGAGCAAGCTCCTCTGTGCTACCGTTCGACTTGCATGTGTTAGGCCTGCCGCCAGCGTTCAATCTGAGCCATGATCAAACTCTTCAATTTAAGTTTGATGCTCGTGAATTAAACTTCGTAATGAATTACGTGTTCACTCAGAGACTTGGTATTCATTTTTCGTCTTGCGACGTTAAGAATCCGTATCTTCGAGTGCCCACACAGATTGTCTGATAAATTGTTAAAGAGCAGTTGCGACGCGCTTTAGCGCTCTGTCGCGAGGTCCCGTATATTACGTTTTCCTCATTCAGAGTCAAGCATTTATTTTTGCTTTTCTCTGCGAGATTCTCAGTGGAACCCCGCTGACCCGGCGGTTTGTAATCCGTTGTTCCGTGTCAGTGGAGGCGCATTATAGGGAGTTATTTCAGGCTGACAAGGGGAAATTTAAAATAATCTTCCGAGTGCCTACTTTTCCACCAAAACAGTCTAAACAGCCAGTTTTTCGAGCGTCTTAAAGCCATAACGCTGCAGCACGGGCAATAATTGTTCGGCTTCTGCCGTCATTGCCATGCAGAATGCGACATTCTCATCAGTTGATTTCGCGTCTGGCGCTTCATGTTCTAATAACCAGGCCGTACGACGCGCAATCGCGGCACCAGAATCTACTAGCCGCGTCCCCTCAGGCAGGACCTGTAAAAGTTCTTCCCGTAATAGAGGGAAATGGGTGCATCCGAGCACCACCGTGTCAGGTGGTTCCGACATCCGCAGCCAAGGGCGCAGGACACGACGCAGTTCTTCCAGAGAAACGGTTTCACCGTGCAGCTTCGCTTCCGCCAGTTCCACCAGTTCAGCGGAACCCAGCATCGCTATCTGACATTCGTTAGCAAACCGTGCAATCAACTCATGGGTATATGAACGCTTCACCGTTGCACGCGTAGCCAGCAGTCCCACCACACCATTCGCCGTGAGTCGCGCCGCCGGTTTAATAGCAGGCACCACGCCCACAACCGGAAAGGCAAATTTCTCACGTAATGCAGGGAGCGATACCGTGCTGGCTGTATTACACGCGATGACCGCAAGAGAGAGGGGATAGCGCTGCTGGACCGCAGTCACAATCTCAACAACACGTTCGACGATAAACTCCTCGCTCTTCTCTCCATAAGGAAAGGCGACGTTGTCGAAAGCGTATATATAGTGGAGATCCGGCAGAAGACGCCGGATCTCGTCATAGACCGACAACCCACCGACGCCGGAATCAAACACCAGCACAGTGGGGCGCGGATCAGAAAGTGTAGCTGCCAGACAAGGTGTATTCCCGTCCTGCAGTTGCGTAGCCATAAACTGTCTCGTAATCTTTATCGAACAGGTTGGCGATTTTACCACGAACTGTCAGCTGTGAGGTGATTGGATATGACACACCAAGATCCCACAGGCTAACCCCACCCATTTTTACATCTCTCTTATTGTCGTAGTCGTTATCGTAACGCTCGCCGAGGTACTGATACATTACATTCCAGCCGAGTTCAAAGATTTGCCCGGTCAGCTCATACTTTACCTGCTGCTTAGCACGGCGATAGAGAACCTTATTAGTTTCATCATCACGCGGATCGACATATTGCAGCGTCAGGTGGTGATCTACCGGACCAGTGGTGATATTTCCAGTCCACTCCAGACCTTTAATGGTGGCTGACTTCAGATTGACGTACTGGTTATCTTTATAATCGATCAGGTTTTGAACTTTATAATGATATGCAGAAAGACGCCAATCCAGCGGCCCGGTCAGTCCATCAATACCGGCCTCCCACTGCCTGGATTCTTCCGGCTTCAGATTTGGGTTGGCGGCAATGCCAGGCCCATAAGACGATGCAAAACGCGTCGCGCCATATTGCTGCCCAAGGGACGGCGCCAGGAAACCCGTGCCATAGGAGAGAGTCGCCCGATAGCCATCAACAAACTCCCAGCCCGCAGCGGTCTGCCATGTCCCATGCCAGCCGAACTGCTCATCATGATCTTCACGGCCAGAAGCTTCCAGCGTGACGCTATCGATTTGCTGCTGCCCGGTCAGGTAGAGTCCGGTGGTATCACGTTTGTAAGTATCGGCCTTCGTTGTACTGCTGGAGGTCAGCTTTTCCTGTTTCCAGTCAACCCCGCCGTTAACCGCCCCGTGCCCAACTTCAACACTATTACCCCACTGAATATAACGTTGCTCCATGTTATCCAGCGAGGCATCCCCCGCATACCGACCGAGCTCGTTGCTGTAGTTGTAATCTTTCAGGTGCTGATAATTGGCGATCAGCTGAGAAGAATAGATGCCAGAACTGTATTGCAGGCCAGTATCCCAGGATTGAGTGTAATTCTGAGCTTCATCATTGCCGCCAACATAGCCATATGAACCCTGATCGTAATCGCTATTCGCCGTATAGCCATAGCCGCGAAAGAACCCAGAGACGTTATCGTTAAACTTATGCTGTACGCCTCCCCAGAACAGCTTGTTGCGGTAGCCGTCCCGGTCACTGTCACCGCGATAGGGAGAGTCAGGCTGAATGTTAAAGCCCCTGGTCGTCTCATATGCCCCGGCAGCCGTTACGATCGTATCGCCAAACCTTTTATTTATGATGCCATCATAGGTCTGGTAACCATCCGTTCCCATACCGGCATTGATCTGCGATTTATCGTCATTGCTCATCGTAATGATATTGACGACGCCGCCAATCGCGCCGGAGCCGTACACCGCTGAACGCGGTCCGCGAATGTATTCAATGCGCTGCACCAACGATACCGGGAGCTGGCCAATATCAATAGCGTTACTAATGCCCGCCCGCGCCATCGGCACACCATCAATCAGTACCAGGACATGCCGCGCTTCGGTGCCGCGAACATACAGAGAGGAACTTTTTCCCATTCCGCCGCTCTGTGAGATATCTACCCCAGGAAGACGGCGCATCACGTCATTAAGATCTTTTGACTGCCAGCGCTGAATATCTTCGCGGGTAACAATATCCGTTGGCGCAAGCACGGTATTTACCGGTTGTTGAAAACGGTTAGCTGTAACGACAAGGGTATCCGGGCCTGAATCCTGCGCCCAACCAGAAAATGCCGTGACGGAGAGCGCCGTCAGCAGCGAAGCTTTTTTAATCATTGTAAAGCATCCACAATATAAGAAGGATGCCGCAGGTCCCACCGATAGTACGCGATGATGAAAGCCAGATGCGACGTTAGCCGGCAGGTCTTCGGGCTTGGAGGCAACTTAAAGAGATGATGACTTCCCACGGCAAGCCGCAGTGTCTGCACCAAGTGCGCTCATCTCCTACCTTCCTTACCGCTGCGCGTCAGCTCCAGATTCACACTGGATTCCCTTTTAACTCACAGGACCGGAAAACGGATGCTACAGTTTGTTACAACCTGGTGTCCAGACCGCGCATCACAATATCGGAAATCATCAATGACTGGACATCTGTTGAGCAATCCCTACAATCCCCGCGTACTTTTATTTTTCAGGACGCATCATGACCCCCGAACACCTTCCGACAGAACAGTACGACGCCCAGTTAGCTGAAAAAGTAGTGCGTCTGCAGAGCTTAATGACGCCATTTTATGCACAGGCTCCGGAAGTGTTTCGCTCGCCGGTCAGCCACTACCGTATGCGCGCGGAATTTCGTCTGTGGCATGACGGGGATGATCTGTACCACATCATGTTCGACAGCCAGACCAAAAGCCGTATCCGCGTCGACAGTTTCCCGGCGGCCAGCGAGCTTATCAACACGCTGATGACGGCAATGATCGACGGTGTTCGCAACAACCACGTCCTGCGCTACAAACTGTTCCAGATTGATTACCTCACTACCCTGAGCGATCAGGCGGTGGTATCGATGCTGTACCATAAAAAGCTGGATGATGAATGGCGTCAGGAAGCTGAAGCGCTGCGGGATGCGTTACGGGCGCAAAACCTGAACGTGCATCTGATTGGCCGGGCAACCAAAACCAAAATCGAGCTGGACCAGGATTACATTGACGAACGCTTGCCGGTTGCGGGTAAAGAGATTATCTACCGCCAGGTTGAGAACAGCTTCACCCAGCCGAATGCCGCCATGAATATTCAGATGCTGGAATGGGCGATTGATGTCACCAGGGGATCAAAAGGCGACCTGCTTGAGCTGTACTGCGGCAATGGCAATTTCTCGTTAGCCCTCGCACAAAACTTCAACCGCGTGCTGGCCACTGAAATCGCTAAACCGTCCGTGGCTGCTGCGCAATACAACATTGCGGCTAACCATATTGATAACGTACAAATTATCCGCATGGCGGCCGAAGAGTTTACTCAGGCGATGAACGGGGTTCGTGAGTTCAACCGTTTGCAGGGAATCGATCTGAAGAGTTACCAGTGTGAAACCATTTTCGTTGACCCACCGCGCAGCGGTCTGGACAGCGAAACAGAGAAAATGGTGCAGGCGTACCCGCGAATTCTGTACATCTCCTGTAACCCGGAGACATTGTGTAAGAACCTGGAAACGTTAAGCCAGACGCACAATGTTTCACGCCTGGCTCTGTTCGATCAGTTCCCGTATACGCACCATATGGAGTGCGGAGTATTACTGACCGCCAGGTAAATGATGTCCTGGCCGGGGGCGCTTCGCTTGCCCGGCCTACAAATATTACTCCACGATTTCCTGTCTACGGTTACGCACTTTAAAGCCGATCCAGAACACCAGAATCACAGACAGAACCGCTGGGAAGAAGTTTGAGCCAATATCCGGATATTCAGCGCGCACCACAGTGCTGTACAACAGAACGCCGAGAATAAAACAGGCGGCGGCCAGGCCCGGTAACCCCACAGGCATCGTACGATTTTGATAGCGTTGATGCAGACAATAAACCGTCAGCACCAGCGAAATAATTGGGAATACTGAGAATGGCACAATGGAGCTAAACAGCGCCGCAAATGTGCCATTGATCGATAAGCCAGCAACCAGCGCCAGCAGCAGCGTACCTTTATCTTGACCTGACTGTTTCATTGCTCGTCCTTCTCGTTACTCGGAGTGATGCGTCATCTTCTCTTGTTCACGGCGGTACCAATAAAATGCGCCCTTCGCGATCATGCGCAGTTGCAATACCAGCCGTTCTTCCAGCTGTCGACGCTGCTCGGCGCCAACATCCAGTGCTTCTGCCCCGGCGCTGAACACAATGGTGACCATGGCTTCGGCCTGCGCTTCAGTAAACGCACGAGGCATATGGTTTTCGAGTTCGAGATAGTCCGCAAGTTCCGCAATGAAGTGCTGAATTTCACGAGCGACCGCTGCGCGAAACGCTGCGGAGGTTCCCGAACGCTCGCGCAATAATAAACGGAAGGCGTTGGGATTGTTGCCGATGAACTCCATAAATGTTGAGACCGAGGTGCGGATCACACTCCCGCCCTTCGCGATACGCTGACGCGCCTGACGCATCAACTGACGCAGCATCAAACCACTCTCATCCACCATCGTCAGGCCGAGTTCATCCACATCGCGGAAATGGCGATAAAACGAGGTTGGCGCAATGCCCGCTTCACGAGCGACTTCGCGTAAACTGAGGCTGGCAAAACTACGCTCAGCGCTGAGTTGACTAAATGCGGCTTCTACCAGCGAACGCCGGGTTTTTTCTTTTTGTTGCGCTCTAACGCCCATCACGATGTCTGAATCCTTCCACATACCTTGCTGGCACTATACCAGAGATTAGGCGGTTGGCATGGCTTTGTGAATGATTGTTTACGCGCAGTTTGTGCTTCGAGTTCGCAAAAAAGCACAACGATAATTGGGTTATCCCGACAACGATGTTACTATTCTGTTGCTTTTATGTATAAGAACAGGTAAGCCTGACCATGTCACATTCCTACGATTACGATGCAATAGTAATAGGTTCCGGTCCCGGCGGCGAAGGCGCTGCAATGGGTCTGGTTAAGCAAGGAGCGCGCGTCGCGGTGATTGAGCGCTATCATAACGTCGGCGGAGGCTGTACCCACTGGGGGACCATCCCGTCGAAAGCCCTCCGCCACGCCGTCAGCCGTATTATTGAATTCAATCAGAACCCACTTTACAGCGACCACTCCCGACTCCTTCGTTCTTCTTTCGCCGATATTCTCAACCACGCTGATAACGTTATTAATCAGCAAACGCGTATGCGGCAAGGGTTTTACGAGCGCAACCACTGTGAAATTTTGCAGGGAAATGCCCGTTTTGTTGATGAACACACACTCGCCCTTGAATGCCACGACGGCACGGTGGAAACGCTGACCGCGGATAAGTTCATCATCGCCTGTGGTTCACGCCCCTATCATCCGGTAGATGTCGACTTTTCCCATCCCCGGGTTTATGACAGCGACTCTATCCTGAGCCTGCACCATGAACCCCGCCATGTTTTGATTTATGGCGCGGGAGTAATTGGCTGCGAATATGCGTCGATCTTCCGTGGAATGGACGTCAAAGTCGATTTAATCAACACTCGCGATCGCCTGCTTGCGTTCCTCGATCAAGAGATGTCCGACTCGCTCTCTTACCACTTCTGGAACAGCGGTGTGGTCATTCGCCACAACGAAGAGTACGAGAAGATTGAAGGTTGCGATGACGGCGTCATCATGCATCTGAAATCCGGTAAGAAACTGAAAGCCGACTGCCTGTTGTACGCCAATGGCCGTACCGGGAATACCGATTCGCTGGCGCTGGAAAATATTGGGCTGAAAACCGACAGCCGCGGACAGTTGAAGGTCAACAGCATGTACCAGACGGCGCTGCCGCACGTGTATGCCGTAGGAGATGTGATCGGCTATCCGAGTCTGGCATCGGCGGCCTACGATCAGGGACGCATTGCCGCCCAGGCATTGGTAAAAGGCGAAGCTACCGCGCATCTGATCGAAGATATCCCGACCGGAATTTATACCATTCCGGAAATCAGCTCCGTCGGGAAAAACGAGCAGCAGCTCACGGCCATGAAAGTTCCATACGAGGTTGGCCGCGCCCAGTTTAAACATCTGGCACGTGCGCAAATCGTGGGTATGAGTGTCGGAACGCTGAAGATCCTGTTCCATCGCGAAACGAAAGAGATTCTGGGGATCCACTGCTTTGGGGAACGCGCGGCCGAAATTATTCACATCGGTCAGGCGATAATGGAGCAAAAAGGTGGTGGTAACACCATCGAATACTTCGTTAACACCACCTTTAACTACCCAACCATGGCGGAAGCCTATCGGGTAGCAGCGCTAAATGGCTTAAACCGCCTGTTTTAACGCACTGTCGAAATGGCCATCCATTGACCCACGGATGGCCTCTGCCAGCTGTTCATAACGGCTGCGCAGCGGCGAACCTGGACGATACACCAGGCCAATCGTACGGCGCGGTTCAGGCTTGATGCAGGGCAGATAGACAACGCCATCACGCTTACGCTCCGGCGGCACGGCCAGCGCAGGCAGTAAGGTAATACCGCTGCCTGCCGCCACCATGTTACGCAGCGTTTCCAGACTGGTCGCCCGGAAATGGGTATCCTCATCAGCACCCGCTTCAAAGCAGAAGCCCATCGCCTGATCGCGCAGGCAGTGGCCATCCTCTAGCATCAGCAGTTTCTCACCCGCCAGATCGGACATCGGCACACAGTCGCGGTTTGCCCATGGGTGATCTTCATAGATCGCCAGCAGCATAGGCTCATCAAATAACGGTACTTCGATGAACGCCTCACTCTCTTTCACCAGCGCCAGAATGACGCAGTCGAGCTTACCGCTATCCAGTTGCGCCAACAGCTGATGCGTCTGCGCCTCATGGAGATACATTTCCAGTTTTGGGAAGGTCTGGTGCAACATAGGAATAATATGCGGCAGCAGGTATGGCCCCACCGTTGGGATCAAACCAATATGCAGCGGTCCAGACATTGTCTCGCCTTGTTGGCTTGCCATCTCCTTGAGCACTTTGACCTCGCGCAGCACGGTGCGCGCCTGATCCACCAGCAGTAAACCTGCCTGAGTGAACAGCACTTTGCGACTCGTACGCTCCAGCAGCATGACGCCAAGCTCATCTTCCAGCTTGCGGATCTGTCCGCTCAGCGTTGGCTGACTAACGTGACAGGAGTCTGCCGCTCGTCGGAAGTGACGATGTTCGGCTAGCGCCACCAGGTATTCAAGATCACGAATATTCATTATTCATCCTCCATCGCCACGATAGTTCGTAGCGATAGGTAGAATAGCAACGAACGATTATCCCTATCAAGCTTTCTGTTTAATAATGCACCACAGAAACGGAACGGTACCCCTTTAACCCTTGAAGCTACTGTCCGTTTTGAGAGTTTCTCTCATACTCGAAATAACTAAAGCCAACGTGAACTTTTGCGGACCTTGAGTCCGCATTTTTTTTGCGCCCGCGCGAATACATTCAAAAAAATATATACAAAATATAAATTAGATATTTCCATTCGATTATTTAAATTAAAATCATATTAAATTAAAATAATCAAAAACATTTTGTATCATTTATATATTTGACGCCCTATCAGGTTCATAAATAATAACCGCGCGATATTCAATATATACCGAATCAACTTGAAGATGCAGGCTTGAGAACCTGAAAATTATCATTAATTCGAGATGCCAAAGAGCCTGCGATCTCTGGAAGAGTCACAGTAAAAAATTGGTCTATTGCCGCCTTGAAGTCCCGTTTACTTTTGAAGTAAACGTTGTTCCTCGACTTCTCATTCATTACTTTCCAAAGCCGCTCTATTGGATTGAGGTTTGGGCTGTAAGGTGGAAGATAATGCAGCTCGATATTAAGGACAAATGCCGCATCTCTGACTAAGTCACTACGGTGATATCCCGCACCATCTAAAATGATATGAAGCTTATGAGCTAACGGATAACTCTCTCTTAACTTACAGAAAAAGCGAACTATCGTTTCACTGTTAATGCTCTCATAATCATCAATAATAGTAGCTCCGATATCTGACAGGTTCAGTGCGCCAAGAATGTTCAATCGACTGCGATTTCCCGTTGTTTCAATCACTTTATCTTGACCAGTTCGTATCCAGCCATGAGATATTTTTGTTGATAGGGTTGGGTGAACAGCATCGATAAAGACTATCGATTCATCCTCGTCACAACTTGCCTTTAGCGCTTCGTAAGCATCTATGAAAGCTTGTTGTTTTGCTTCATCAAACTTATGTGGAACGCCTTTCGGTTGCTTGTAGCTAAAACCGTTATGGTGAAGCCATTTGTTCATACCAGAGACAGTGTAATCAAGTCCAAAAGTCTCTTTAACGTAGGCGACAATTTGATGAGTATGAGGATAGGTTCTCTCAGTCAAATGCTCGATTAGGTGCATGGTTTGAGTTGCAGAAAGCTTGCTTTGACTTCCGCCATTTTCAGGCTTAAGTTTTTCAGAAAGAACGTAGTCGCTAAGGTGACGTGCAACGGTGGATTCATGAATCCGAAGAGCTTGTGAAATCATGGTCTGACTCCAGCCTTCAGAAGCCAGCAAAACAGCCTTAATACGGTCGCAAACTCGACTATCACGTTCAATATCGTGCATTTGTTCGAGTTGCAGTTTCTGTTGAGGAGTCAGTGTAATTTTCATGGTTCGTAGCATGATCCTGATTCTAAAAAAAATCAAGCATCTTCAATGATCACGGGTATATGGCAAATCGCAAGAACACTCGTTTCTTCGCCACTCTAATTATTTAGAGTACATTCACCCATATTTTTCTAATATTTATCGAATGGAATCTTTTATGAAACTCAATACTATTTCGCGATATTTTCTCGCGGCAGGTCTGATGTCGTGCGCCGCAAACGCATTCGCTCTGGAAGCCTGGAGCGGTCAGGCAGGTGGAAACACCATTGAAGTTATTTTTGACAGTAAAGTTTATAGTAACCGCTGGTATGTAAATGCCGATAATTGCCCACAGGGCGCGTCAGCTGAAAACTGGGATAATCCGTGGAGTTATGTGCGCGATGCCACAAAAGCGGAAATCGATCAATATGGCAACCCAACCACTTGTGAATCCGGGAGCGCCACGCCTGTTGCCCACGACGCATTCAGCGCAGAAAAAGATTATGCCAAAGATGATATTGTCGCTTATAAGGATGTGACATATGAAGCGTCCAGGCCCATTCCGGCTTATTCCTTCACCCCAGGTGCCGACAATCCGTGGAAACTCTATACGCCAGTATCCGACTGGCGTTCCAGCCAGGTTTACAACAAAGGGGATGAGGTCAAAGTTGACGGACAGTCTTATGAAGCACTGTACTATACCGTTGGCGATAACCCTTCTATTGCAGGTAACCAGAATCCGACCGGCACCAATGGCCGTCCGTGGAAACCATTAGGTCCAACGGTCGAATTCACCCAGGAACAATTTAATAATGCCCCACAGATCAACTCCATTGCGCTTTACGAACCTGGCAAACTGGCGGTGTATAAAGGAACGCCTTATGTCGCCCAGACGAAAGTCAAAGGCGTTATGCCGTATGATAAAAACCCATGGGCGATTTATACCAACTGGGCTGGCACCAAAGAACGCGTAGGGACGCCGAAGAATCCATGGCCTGCCCACGTTTATGCACCATACGTCGACTTTAGCCTGAACAGCATTCCGGATCTGGCGAAACTGGCGAAAGAGCAAAACATTACCCACTTCACCATGGCGTTTGTCGTCGCGAAAAGTGGCGAGCAGTGCATCCCAACCTGGGGTACGGCCTATAATCTGCAGGATTACTCACAGTACAGCAAAATAAAAGCGCTGCGTGAAGCCGGTGGCGATGTGATGGTTTCCATTGGCGGAGCGAATAACTCCCCGCTGGCGGCTGCCTGTAAGAATGTGAAAGATCTGCAAAAACTCTACTACGACATTGTTGATAACCTGAACCTGAACGTGCTGGATTTTGACATCGAAGGCACATGGGTGGCCGATCAGGATTCCATCGATCGCCGCAACCAGGCAGTAAAAGAGGTTCAGGCTCAGTGGAAAGAGGAAGGTCGCAAAGTCGGGATCTGGTACACCCTGCCAATTCTGCCGACCGGTCTGACGGCTGAAGGTCTGTATGTGCTGGAAAATGCGCGCCATGTCGGCGTTGAGCTGGCTGGTATTAACGTAATGACCATGGACTACGGTAATGCCATCTGCCAGTCAGACGGTACCGAAGGGCAGAACATCCACGGTAAATGCGCCACGTCCGCCATCGACAACATGTTCACCCAGTTGAAAAAAATCTGGCCAGAGAAATCTGACAAAGAGATCAACGCCATGATGGGCACCACCACGATGATCGGTTACAACGATGTACAGGGCGAAGTGTTCTATCTGTCCGATGCGAAACTGGTGATGGACGACGCGAAAAAACGCAACCTCGGCATGATTGGCGCGTGGTCAATTGCACGCGATCAGCCGGGCGTGGCGAAGCAGGTCAGCCCGGAGCACAGCGGTATGACCGCACAGCAGGCACCGATGTACGCATACAGCCAGGTATTTGCGCCGTTTACTCACGCAGATGAAAAAGAGGTCGTCACCGGTGTTTATAAATCACGGAAAAACAACCTCTGCCTGGATGTCAAAAACGGTCAAATCCGGAATGGCGATCGTTTGTTCACCTATGCTTGCTCCGGCTCCAACAACCAGACCTTTAAATTTGATGCCCGTGAACGTCTGGTAATTGGCAATAGCCAGAGCTGCCTGGATATTCAAAACGGTTATAATGTTGAAGGCAGAAATATTATTTCTTACACCTGCCACACCCCGACTGATACCAACAAAAATCAGACATGGACCTGGCAAAACAACAAGTTCGTCTCACAGAAGGAAGGCACGCAACGTTGTATGACGGTGGGTAACGACGGTTATGTCACCTTAAGTACCTGCACCGACAATAACGTCGCCCAGGAATTTGAGATTTATCGTCCGTAAACTGCTATCCAGGATAGAAACATAACAAGGCCATCCTTCGGGATGGCCTCTTTTATTACCGACGTTAAATCAGACGCGCCTTCGCGTAGTCGATCGCCTGCGCCACCTGCTGTGGCGACACGCCGCCTTTCGCCGCACGTTTATCCAGGCACGATTGCAACGAGAGGATCGGATAAACGTCATCGCCAATCACCTGACTGAACTTTTGTAAGTCAGCAAGCGACAGCGCTTCCAGCGGTTTGCCCTGACGAATCGCCTCGACCACCGTCTCACCCACAATATGGTGTGCTTCGCGGAACGGGACGCCTTTTGCTACCAGATAATCCGCCAACTCGGTGGCGTTAGCATAACCCTGCTGCGCCGCTTCCTGACAACGCGGACGTTTCACCTGAATGCCATCCAGCACCAGCGCAGCCATATGCAGACAGTCCAGCCAGGTGTCGAGCGCATCGAACAGCCCTTCTTTGTCTTCCTGCATATCTTTATTGTATGCCAACGGGAGACCTTTTAAGGTCATCATCATGCCGGTCAGCGCACCCTGCACGCGACCGCATTTGCCACGGATCAGCTCCAGCGCATCCGGGTTTTTCTTCTGCGGCATCAGAGATGAACCCGAAGTTACACGATCGGACAGCTCGACAAAGCCCGCTTCGCCGGTATTAAAGAAAATCAGGTCTTCAGCAAAACGCGACAGGTGCACCATGCCGATAGAAGCGTTGGAGAGTAACTCCAGCACGTGGTCACGGTCAGAAACACTGTCCAGACTGTTACGCGTCGCCGAGGCAAAGCCCAGCCAACCGGCCAGCTGCTCGCGATCGATTTCATACGCCGTACCCGCCAGCGCGCCGCAGCCCAGTGGACTGACGTCCAGACGCTTGAGCGAATCCTGCAGACGGCTCTCGTCACGCGCCAACATTTCGACATAGGCCAGACACCAATGAGCAAACGTCACCGGCTGCGCACGTTGCAGGTGGGTGTAACCCGGCATGACGGCGTCCTGGTTATTCTCTGCCGTCACCACCAGCGCACTTTGCAGCTGACGGTTGGCCGACAGTAATTCAATAACCGTGTCTTTACACCACAGTTTAAGATCGGTCGCGACCTGGTCATTACGGCTACGTCCGGTATGCAGTTTTTTACCAAGCTGGCCGACTTTATCAATCAGCTTACCTTCCACCCAGCTATGAATATCTTCGGCATCGCTTTGCAGGATCTGCTGCGGATTAACGCGAACCTCTTCCAGCAGAGTGTTCAGCGCCTCTTCCAATTGCAGTTGTTCATCGGCAGTCAGTACGCCGACCGTTACCAGCGCTTTAGACCAGGCCACAGAGCCGACAATATCCTGTTCTGCCAGGCGGTAGTCAAAACGCAACGAGTCGTTGAACTGTTTGAACCGCTGATCTGCTGCCTGTGTAAAACGCCCACCCCAAAGTGCCATAACTTGCTTCCTTAATATCTTGAATTTCAACGCCGGATGGCGCTTAGCTTATCCGGCGTACAGGTTCGGTTCACGTAGGCCCGATAAGGCATAACCGCCATCGGGTACAAAATAGTTTACGCTAAAATCCGCGTGCCAATTGGCATGCCGTTAAACAGCGCCGGCAGTTGCTCGGCATGACGCCAGGAGGCAATATCCACAGGGCGGCCCAGCGTGCGCGCGGCATCCAGCGCCGCATTGACCTTCACGATCATGCCGTCAGTAATAATACCTTGTTCAATCAGTTGTTCCGCTTTCGCGGCGGTCATTTCGGCAATACGCTGGCCTTTACCATCCAGAATACCGCTTACGTCAGAGAGCAGGATCAAATCCGCACCCAGCGTTGCCGCCAGCGCCGTTGCCGCCTGATCGGCATTAACGTTCATCAGCAGTCCGTCTTCAGTAACGCCAATGGAGCTAACTACCGGCAGAAAACCGCCTTCCAGCAGTGTGTTAATCAGCTTAGGCGAACCCGGCTGCGCCAGTCCAACATGACCCAGCGCTTTATCGAGCGGCGTCACTTTTACGCTATCGCCATCACCAAGATACAGACCCACGGATGCGATGTGGTGCTTTTTCGCCCAGGCCAGTAAGGTTTTATTCGCTGTTCCCGCCAGGGCGCCGGTAATAATGTCAATTTGATCGGCTGGCGTGACGCGCAGACCATTTTTCTTTTTCACCGGCAGGTTCAGCTGCTTCATAAGATCGTCAACCACGCAGCCGCCACCGTGCACAATGACCAGCGGTCGCTGATGTGACTCACGATAATTCACCAGTGCGGTAAACAGACGCTCCAGCGCCTCTTCGCTATCCAGTAAAACGCCGCCCAGCTTGATAATTAATGGATTCATCGTTGCACCCTTAAATAAGAGACTGCGTTTCAGCAAAGCCAAAACGAATATTTGCGCACTGCATCGCCTGTGCCGCCGCGCCTTTCAATAAGTTGTCTTCAGTTGCCACCACGATCAGGTGCTCACCCTGTACGGCAAACCCGATATCACAGAACGGTAAGCCAACCACGTTCTTCAGCGCCGGAACGCCTTTGTCATACAGACGCACCAGTGGCTTATCGCCATACGCCTGTTGCAACGTTTGAGCCACCTGCGCATGGGTTACGCCCGCTTGCAAACGGCAGGTGATGGTTTCCAGAATTCCGCGCGGGAAGTTGCCCAGATGCGGGGTGAAGATCACCTCCGCACCAAGGTGAGTAGCGATTTCCGGCTGATGGCGATGGGTAAACACGCCATACGGCTGCAGGCTCACCTCACAAAAGCTGTTGGAAATAGCCGCCTTACGTCCCGCGCCGCTCACGCCGCTGGTGGCGTTAATTACGGGCCACTGGCTGAGATCCAGCAGCCCGGCATCAATCAGTGGTTTCAGCGACAGCTGTGCCGCCGTCGGGTAGCAACCCGGCACGGCAATCAGATTCGCGTCTTTCAGTTGGTCTGCGCTCCACTCCGCCAGTCCATAAACCGCCTGCTCCAGCAGGTCGGGATGCTGATGGGTAAAGCCGTAATATTTTTCATAGAACGCGCCGTCGTTTACGCGAAACGCGCCCGAGAGGTCAAACACCACGCATCCTGCCTGCAAAAACTGCGGGGCCAGGTCATGGCTCACCTCATGCGCCGTTGCGAGGAACACAACGTCCACCCCTGCGCTAAACTCGCTGATATCTGACATTGGCTGTAACGGTAAATCGACAATGCCTTTCAACTGCGGATGCAAATCGGAGATTAATTTTCCTGCATCATTGCTTTGCGCTGAGACGGTCAAAGCGGTTATGGTCATATCAGGATGGCGATTTACATAGGTCACAAGCTCTGCGCCGGCATAGCCACTGGCGCCCACAATCAGCGTATTCAACATCGGGGCTGCTCACCTTCTTAGATTCTGTTGCCAGATATAAGCCTTTATCACCTCACCTTACACTTGGTGGGTTTTATTACGCTCAACGTTAATGTATTTTTATTCATAAATACTGCATGAATATTGATACTATCATGACCCGAGGTGTGTCAACAATGAAAAACAATTTACCGCCATTTATCGAGATATACCGCGCTCTGATTGCCATGCCGTCGATTAGCGCCACCGAAGAAGCGCTCGACCAAAGTAATGCAGGTTTAATCACTCTGCTGGCGGGCTGGTTCAAAGATTTAGGCTTTAATGTGGAGGTCCAGCCGGTTCCCGACACGCGCAATAAATTCAATATGCTGGCAAGCATTGGACAGGGAGCCGGTGGTTTGTTGTTGGCGGGCCATACCGATACCGTCCCCTTTGACGACGGACGCTGGACGCGCGATCCGTTCACCCTGACCGAGCATGACAATAAGCTCTACGGTTTGGGTACGGCAGATATGAAAGGCTTCTTCGCCTTTATCCTCGACGCGCTGCGTGACGTCGACGTCACTCAACTGAAAAAGCCCCTGTACATTCTGGCCACTGCCGATGAAGAGACCAGCATGGCGGGAGCGCGTTATTTCTCTGAAACCACCGCTTTACGCCCGGACTGCGCGATCATTGGCGAACCCACTTCTCTACAACCGGTCCGCGCGCACAAAGGTCATATCTCTAATGCGATTCGCATTTTGGGACAATCGGGTCACTCGAGCGATCCGGCTCGTGGCGTGAATGCCATTGAACTGATGCATGATGCCATCGGCCATATCATGAATCTGCGCGATGACCTGAAAGAGCGCTATCACCATGATGCTTTTACCGTCCCGTATCCGACATTAAATTTGGGTCACATCCACGGCGGCGACGCCGCCAACCGAATCTGCGCCTGTTGCGAGCTGCATATGGATATTCGCCCACTGCCCGGCATGACGCTTAACGATCTCAATGGCTTACTTAACGACGCGCTGACCCCGGTCAGCGAGCGCTGGCCGGGCCGCCTGACGGTGTCGGAGCTGCATCCGCCAATTCCAGGCTATGAGTGCCCACCGGATCATCAACTGGTACAAGTGGTTGAGAAACTGCTGGGCGCACAGACAGAAGTGGTGAACTACTGCACCGAAGCGCCGTTTATCCAGACGCTTTGCCCGACGCTGGTGTTAGGGCCTGGCTCCATTAACCAGGCGCATCAGCCGGATGAGTATCTGGAAACTCGTTTTATTAAGCCAACCCGCGAATTGATCACCCAGGTTGTGCATCATTTCTGCTGGCATTAACCGCTTATCGCCTCGCTAACCCTTTAGTGGTAAGCGAGGTAATTTATTAACATTTCCATAAGCAAAGCTTATTTGATTCGATGTGAATTAAATAACGTAAATTCCCGTCATTTTTTCGTTTGCTGAACCGATTTCGCAGCAATTGACGTCACGACTTTTACGTGGCTTTATAAAAGACGGCTAACATACAAAGTCCGATAGATTTCGTGTCACAGCAAGGCGGCAAGCGAGCTCATACAAGGAGCTTACATAAGTAAGTGACCAGATGGGCAAGCGCAGCCAACGCCGATGTCGCGCGAAAGATACAGGACGCATAAATTAAAGATGGGGTGTCTGGGTTAATATGAACGAACAATATTCCGCGTTGCGTAGTAATGTCAGTATGCTCGGCAAAGTGCTGGGGGAGACCATCAAGGATGCGCTGGGAGAGAACATTCTTGACCGCGTAGAAACAATCCGTAAGTTGTCCAAATCATCCCGCGCCGGCAATGAAGTCAATCGCCAGGAGCTGCTCACTACGCTGCAAAACCTGTCTAACGACGAGCTGCTGCCGGTTGCCCGCGCGTTTAGCCAGTTTCTGAACCTGGCCAACACCGCCGAGCAGTACCACAGCATTTCGCCAAAAGGCGAAGCAGCCAGCAACCCGGAAGTGATTGCTCGCACTCTGCGTAAACTGAAAGAACAGCCCAACCTCGATGAAGCCACCATCAAAAAAGCCGTCGAATCTCTCTCCCTGGAGCTGGTTCTCACTGCCCACCCGACCGAGATCACCCGCCGTACGCTGATCCATAAAATGGGTGAAGTGAACGCCTGTCTCAAGCAACTTGATAACAAAGACCTCGTCGATTACGAGCGCCATCAGCTGATGCGCCGTCTGCGCCAGTTGATTGCCCAGTCCTGGCATACGGATGAAATCCGCAAGCTGCGCCCAAGCCCGGTTGATGAAGCCAAATGGGGCTTCGCGGTGGTTGAAAATAGCCTGTGGGAAGGCGTACCAAATTATCTGCGCGAGCTGAACGAACAACTGGAAGAGCATCTGGGCTATAAGCTGCCCGTTGATTTTGTCCCGGTTCGCTTTACCTCCTGGATGGGCGGCGACCGCGATGGCAACCCGAACGTAACGGCGGATATCACCCGTCACGTGCTGCTACTCAGCCGCTGGAAAGCGACCGATCTATTCCTGAAAGACATTCAGTTTCTGATTTCTGAGCTGTCGATGGTGGATGCCACACCGGAACTGTTGGCGCTGGTGGGCGAAGAAGGCGCAGCAGAACCTTATCGTTATCTGATGAAAACCCTGCGTTCACGTCTGATGGCAACCCAGGCCTGGCTGGAAGCCCGTCTGAAAGGCGAGAAATTACCGAAACCTGCGGGACTTCTCACCCAAAACGAACAGCTCTGGGACCCGCTATATGCGTGCTATCAGTCTCTGCAGGCCTGTGGCATGGGCATTATCGCCAATGGCGAACTGCTCGACACCCTACGCCGCGTGAAATGTTTCGGCGTACCGCTGGTACGTATTGATATTCGTCAGGAAAGCACCCGTCACACTGAAGCCCTTGGCGAACTGACCCGTTATCTGGGCATTGGCGACTACGAAAACTGGTCGGAAGCGGATAAACAGGCTTTCCTGATCCGCGAGCTGAACTCCAAGCGTCCGCTGCTCCCACGTAACTGGGAGCCGAGCAACGACACCCGCGAAGTGCTCGACACCTGCCGGGTCATTGCTGAAGCCCCGTATGGCTCTATTGCCGCCTATGTTATCTCAATGGCGAAAACGCCATCGGATGTACTGGCCGTACATCTGCTGCTGAAAGAGGCCGGTATCGGTTTTGCTATGCCGGTTGCCCCGTTGTTTGAAACGCTGGACGACCTCAACAACGCCGATGACGTCATGTCCCAGCTCCTGAACATTGACTGGTACCGTGGCTTTATTCAGGGCAAACAGATGGTCATGATTGGCTACTCTGACTCCGCAAAAGATGCAGGCGTGATGGCGGCCTCCTGGGCGCAATATCAGGCGCAGGACGCGTTGATCAAAACCTGCGAAAAAGCCGGTATCGAACTGACGCTGTTCCACGGTCGCGGTGGCTCCATTGGTCGCGGCGGCGCGCCTGCGCATGCGGCGCTGCTTTCTCAACCACCAGGCAGCCTGAAAGGCGGTCTGCGCGTGACAGAACAAGGGGAGATGATCCGCTTTAAGTACGGCCTGCCGGAAGTGACCATCAGCAGCCTGTCGCTGTATACCGCAGCAATTCTGGAGGCCAACCTGTTACCGCCGCCAGAGCCGAAAGATAACTGGCGTCATATCATGGATGAGCTTTCCGATATTTCCTGTGAGCTCTATCGTGGATATGTACGTGAAAACAAAGACTTCGTCCCTTACTTCCGCTCCGCAACGCCAGAGCAGGAACTGGGTAAATTACCGCTCGGCTCACGTCCGGCAAAACGTCGCCCAACCGGCGGGGTAGAGTCTCTGCGCGCCATTCCGTGGATTTTTGCCTGGACGCAGAACCGCCTGATGCTCCCAGCATGGCTGGGTGCAGGCACCGCACTGCAAAAAGTGGTTGAAGACGGTAAGCAAAGCGAACTCGAAGCAATGTGCCGCGACTGGCCATTCTTCTCCACACGTCTTGGCATGCTGGAAATGGTTTTCGCCAAAGCAGACCTGTGGCTGGCAGAATACTACGATCAGCGCCTGGTCAAAAAAGAGCTGTGGCCGCTGGGTGAAGAGCTGCGTCAGCGCCTGGAAGCCGATATCGATGTCGTGCTGGCGATTGCCAACGACTCACATTTGATGGCCGACCTGCCGTGGATTGCCGAGTCCATTCAGTTAAGAAATATTTATACTGACCCGCTGAATGTCTTACAGGCTGAGCTGTTACACCGCTCACGCCTGGCGGAAGAGCAAGGCAATGCACCGGATCCGCGCGTTGAACAAGCGCTGATGGTGACAATCGCTGGTGTCGCAGCCGGCATGCGTAATACAGGCTAACGTCCCCCCTCGTCGCCTTCGTGCTATTGTACGAAGGCGACAACAAAAACTGCTGTCATAACCGCTTCTTTTTCAATATATTCCCGCCTGAATATATTCACATTGTGAATATATCAACAGCAAAACACGATCCTAAGATCTTGATGCTTAAGTTCCTCTTAATATTAAGTCGCTACTCTTGGCGCTACGATTAAAGACAGGCTCACATTATGCAATCCTTACAACTCCAGTCTAAACCTAAATTTAGCTGGAAAGCCCTGGGTTGGGCGCTCCTCTATTTTTGGTTTTTTTCCTCATTACTGCAGGGCGTTATCTATTTTAGCGGCTACAGCGGTTCTACAGGTTTACGCGACTCCTTACTATTCAGTTCGCTGTGGTTAATCCCGGTATTTTTATTTCCAAACCGTATCCGTAATATTGCTGCCGTCATTGGCGTGGTGCTATGGGCAGCCTCGCTGGCTGCTCTGAGCTATTACGTCATCTACGGACAAGAGTTCTCGCAAAGCGTTCTGTACGTGATGTTTGAAACCAATGCGAACGAAGCCAGCGAATATCTCAGCCAGTATTTCAGCCTAAAAATTGTTCTTATCGCCCTGACCTATACGGCTATCGCTATTCTGCTGTGGACGCGTCTGCGCCCTGTTCATATTCCATCGCCCTGGCGCTATCTGGTGTCGTTTGCGTTGTTGTACGGTTTGATTCTGCATCCGATAGCCGTTAACACTTTCATCAAACACAAGCCGTTTGAAAAAACGTTGGATGGTCTCGCCTCACGTATGGAGCCCGCCGCACCGTGGCAATTCATCTCCGGGTATTATCAGTACCGTCAGCAGTTGACCTCACTCAATAGCCTGCTGAATGAGAACAATGCCCTGCCGCCACTGGCTAACTTCAAAGATAACTCCGGCGATGCCCCACGTACGCTGGTGCTGGTCATTGGCGAGTCAACGCAGCGTGGTCGCATGAGCCTGTATGGTTATCCGCGCGAAACGACGCCAGAACTGGATGCCTTGCATAAATCCGATCCTAACTTCACCGTATTCAATAATGTCGTGACGTCACGTCCGTACACCATTGAAATCCTGCAGCAGGCGCTGACCTTCGCCAACGAGAAGAATCCGGACCTGTACCTGACTCAACCGTCTCTGATGAATATGATGAAACAGGCAGGTTATAAAACCTTCTGGATCACCAATCAGCAGACGATGACGGCTCGCAACACCATGCTGACCGTGTTCTCTAAGCAGACGGATAAGCAGTTCTATATGAATCAGCAGCGTACGCAAAGTGCGCGCGAATATGACAGCAATGTGCTGGCGCCATTTAAAGAAGTACTGGCCGACCCGGCACCGAAAAAGTTCATCATCGTGCACCTGCTGGGTACGCATATTAAGTACAAATTCCGCTATCCGGATGGTCAGGGTAAATTCGATAACAATGTCGACAACGTTCCCCCCGGCCTGGATGATGATCAGCTGGAAGCATACAACGATTACGACAGCGCGAATGTCTACAATGACCATATCATTGCCACTCTGATCAAAGACTATAAAGCGACCGATCCGAACGGCTTCCTGCTCTACTTCTCCGATCACGGGGAGGAGGTATACGATACGCCACCGCATAAAACGCAGGGTCGTAATGAAGACAACCCGACGCGCCATATGTATACGGTACCGTTCCTGCTGTGGACCTCTGAAAAATGGCAGGCTGCACACCCGCGTGACTTCTCACAGGATGTGAATCGTAAATACAGCAGTTCAGAGCTTATCCACACCTGGTCTGATTTAGCGGGATTCACCTACGACGGTTTCGATCCGACCCGATCCATTACCAGCCCGCAGTTCAAAGAGACGACCCGCTGGATTGGCAATCCGTACAAAAAGAATGCCCTGATTGATTACGATAGCCTGCCGTACGGCGATCAAATCGGTAATCAGTAATACTCGTATCGGCCACTCTTAAAGAGTGGCCTTTTTTTATGATGGCGGTTACTGTTTCCCCTGTCTGCTGCCTGCAAGGGATTAACATGTATCACGACGTCAGCCATCTTCTCTCCCGCCTGATTAACGGCCCCACGCCGCTGCGCCAGGTTTATTTTGCCAGCGCCAGTAGCTCAACGCCGGAGCTGGCGTATCAGGTCGATTTTCCCCGGCTGGAAATTGTGCTGGAAGGTGAGTTCATCGATAACGGAGTTACTGGCGCATCCGCGACGTTACTGCCTTGCGATGTGCTATTCGTTCCGGCTGGCAGCTGGAACTTTCCGCAGTGGCTCACACCGGTCACCACGCTCAGCATTCTGTTCGGCAAACAGCAACTTGGTTTCAGCATCGTCCAGTGGGACGGCAAGCAATATCATAATCTTACCCGCCAGCACGTCGCGCGGCGTGGGCCACGAATTGGCTCTTTCCTGCTGCAAACGCTCAATGAAATGCAGATGCAACCGCAGGAGCAACAAACCGCCAGGCTAATCGTTGCGAGCTTACTGAGCCACTGCCGCGATCTGCTGGGCAGCCAGATCCAGACCGCATCACGTAGTCAGGCGCTTTTCGAAGCCATTCGCGACTATATTGATGAACGCTACGCTTCGCCGCTCACCCGAGAATCCGTCGCGCAGGCGTTTTACATCTCACCTAATTACCTCTCCCACCTGTTTCAAAAAACGGGCTCTATCGGGTTTAACGAATACCTGAATCACACGCGACTGGAACACGCGAAAACGCTGCTGAAGGGTTATGAGCTGAAGATCAAAGAAGTGGCGCACACCTGTGGGTTTGTTGACAGCAACTATTTCTGCCGCCTGTTTCGCAAAAATACCGAACGTTCGCCGTCAGAATATCGTCGGCAATACCACAGCCAGCTGACGGAGATAAAAGCTAATCCAAAGTAAGATGTGTGTGCTGTGGTGCAGAAAGCAGCTTTCGCACGGCACTCATCACCCGCTGCGGCTCACGCAGAAATGCGCTAATGCCCGACTGGACGTATCGGCTCTGCGTAAATCGCTCTGCTCCTGCCAGTTCAATATCGGTAATGAGCAACACCGCATCAGCGCGGTTAATATCTTCTTCCGTCAGGCGATTTTCGGTACCCAACGCGCCCTGAGTTTCAATCTTGATGCTCCATTTCTCCTGCTGGCAGAGTTTCTCCAGCCGTTCAGCGGCCATATAAGTATGGGCCACGCCGCTTACGCACGCGGTGACAGCAACCAGATATCGTACAGGTGCGATGGCCATACTATCCTCCTACTGTTACCTGAAATCCGGCGCATTCTGCCATCTTACGTATAAAATCTATCTCTTGCGCCGACGGGACGGGCACTTCTTTCATCGACCAGGGTAATCCGAGCAGGTTGTATTTCGGTTCGCCATATTGATGAAACGGTAGCAGGTGTACCTGCTTTATGCCTAATGATGACAACAGCGTCAACGCCTGCTGCGTGTTCTCTACATTCATCGTAAAGCCCGGAATCAGCGGCAGGCGAGGAATGACATTAACCCCTTCAGCGACCATTAGTCGTAAATTCGCCAGCACGCGCGGCAGGTTCATATTAATGGTCTCACGCGCCAAATGGACATCCATAATTTTGAGGTCAAACAGCACCTCATCGCACTCTCTTGCCAGCGATAACAAACGACTGGCTGGCGCATCGCCAGCCGTTTCAATCGCGCAGCGAACATCCCAGCGCCGCAGACGTTGCAGGAATCGTACGGCAAAGGGCGCTTGCATCAGCACTTCACCACCGGAAAGCGTCACTCCCCCGCCAGAGGTGCGAAAGAAAATATCATCTTTCATCACTTCACGTTCCAGCTCATCCAGTGAGATATCACGACCAATACGTTCAAACGCACCGGAGGGACACTCATCAGCATCACGTAGACAGGGTGTACAGTGCAGGCATTTACTCTCCCGCCGTACTGTTTCAATACGTGGGGAGAGAGATTCAGGGTTGGCGCACCACGGGCAGGTATGCGGACAACCTTTAAAAAAGACTACCGTACGAATACCCTGTCCATCATTCAGTGAGTAACGCTGAATATTGAATATACGCGCGACGTCCTCGCCACATGGGTCAATAACCTCACAGCTGATGCGCGGTGCGGCGAATGATGTCATCCTGGATCTCCTTCGACAGCTCGACAAAGAAGGCGCTGTAACCCGCCACGCGCACCACCAGCCCGGCGAAATCTTGTGGGCGCAGCTGCGCTTCTCGCAATGTGTCGGCATTCACCACGTTAAACTGGATGTGCTGGAGCTTGAGCTGGGTAAATGCCCGCAGAAAATCCGCCAGCTTGCGTAAACCAGCCTCACCTTCCAGTGTGGATGGCGTAAACTTCACGTTCAGCAAAGTCCCATTGGAAAGCAACGTGTTATCCAGCTTGCTGACCGATTTCAATACCGCCGTCGGCCCTTGCATATCCTGCCCCAGCATCGGCGACAGCCCTCCGTCCGCCAACTGTTCCCCGGCGAAGCGACCATCTGGTGTCGCTCCGACGACCGAACCCAGCGGCACGTGCGCAGAGACAGTATATGAACCCGGCGTAAATTGCCCGCCGCGTGGATTCTGGTATTTCTCTACCTCTTTGCAGTAATGACGCAGCAGCTCGGCGCTGATGTTATCTACATCATCAATATCGTTGCCGTATTTTTCGAAGCGGTTAATCAGCCTGGCGCGAATTTTCTCGCCTTCCGGGGTAGCAAAGTTGTCTTTTAGCACCGACAAAAGTTCGTCAAAAGTTAAGCGCTGTTGTTCAAATACCAGTCCATTGAGCGCATGCAGCGAATCGCTCAGGTTCGCAATGCCGATCCCCTGTACGCCTGAGAAGTTATAACGCGCGCCGCCGTCGGTAATATCACACCCTTTATCCAGGCAATCGCTAATAAACGAGGAGAGCAGCGGCACCGGCGCCCAGTCGCGATGACCGATATCGCAGATATTACTGCCTTCGACCATCAACGTAATGTAGTGGCTGATTTTGGCACGAATATGCTTCAACAGGTCTTCGTACGTCAGCGCGCGATTGCCTTCGTTCTCATGCAGGCAGATTTCCATTACTTTCAGCAGATTAAACATGGCGATGTCGTGCAAACCGTATGTTCTGCCTGGAATAGACAGCTCGACACAGCCGACTACCGCGTAATCTCGCGCATCTTCCAGCGAGACGCCACGGTTAAGAAATGCGGGCACCACCACTTCATCATTAAAGATTTGCGGGATGCCGGTCCCGAGGCGAATGGTCTGTGCCGTTTTCATCAGGAACGGCGTATCGATCAACGCGTTCGTGCGCACACCGAGATTTGGTTGCGGCAGTTGTACGCTCTGATAAGCATCAAGACAGAGAAACGACAGTACGTTTACCGCACTACGACCATTCTCCGTTAATCCCCCAAGCAGTGCGGTGTAACCCGTTGGGAAGCCAGCGAAATAGCGCGCGCTGCTGGTGGATCGCAGCAGTACAATGTCATTGCATTTCACCCATAGCGATTCGAGGATTTCTTTTAAGAATGCAGGATCTTCCCCCTGCGTCAGCGAGGTCTGATAAAACGGCAGCATATACTGGTCGAAGCGTCCGAGTGAGAGCGAACTGGCGTTGGACTCATATTGCAAAATAATGTTCATGTACCAGAACAGCTGACATGCTTGCCAGAAGGTTTGCGGCTTATGCTGGGCGTTATGCCGGGAGTTTTCCGCAATCGTCAGCAATTCCTGACGTCGCTGCGCATCCGGGCAGTTTTCCGCCATTTGTTCTGCCAGCAGGGCGTAACGCAGAATGTGGCTTTGCGAAGCCTCAAGCAGCAGCAGCGCAGCCTGATAAAAGTGGTTATCCGGCTGCTGCAGACAATGCGCCCGCATCTGCGCTACCAGTTCGCCAAGCCCGAGATTCAACAGGCGTGGGTAATCAATAATGATATGCCCCTGACCTTTATCCGTCTGGTTAACGCTAAAAATCTGCGTACGGACAGCGGCTTTTACCTCATCGGTCATCTGACCGTTGATGAAATCTTTCATCGACCGCTTTTCCCAGTACGGATACAGCACATCGCGATAAAGATGTTTATCCTCTTCGCTGATGTCAAAACGGTCCTGCGGACGGGTTGGAAACTGCTCCAGCTCGTTGAGCAGCCAGTAAGGATCCATTTCCGGTGACATTATGCCCGCCCGCGGTTTAACGGTACGGTTCCCGGCTATCAGTTCCTCATCACGAATCGATATTTCAACGTGCTCAAGAATATATGCGGTGGCTTTCGCCCGCCGCAGAATAACCGGCTCTCCCTCCGTCTGCTGGTGGCTGGCGGTATATAGCAGCGCACGCTCAAGCGAAATTTCGCGGTTATTCTGAAACAGAGCGTTTTTTAAACGTTGGATACGGTTAGTCATGAGGAACTCCTGTAGAAAAACTGATGCCAGATGGCGCTGTGCTTATCTGGCCTACGTATCAGTAGGCCGGATAAGTCGAAACCACCCTCCGGCAAACAAACCGTTATGCGGTTTGCGCAAGGTGTGCGCCAATCTTGTTCATGATGGCGTCGGCACGTTTCACTGCATCGCTGATGTTGACACGAACGATAGTTTTGCCCGCAAAACGCTCTTCAAACTTAATACCAATGTCTTTGGTCAGAATCACCATGTCGGCTTCTGCCACATCCGCCGCGGTCAGTTCGTTTTCCAGACCGATCGACCCCTGAGTCTCAACCTTTACTTCCCACCCCTTGGCTTTAGCGGCGCTTTCCAGCGCTTCGGCGGCCATATAGGTGTGGGCAACGCCAGAAGGACATGCAGTTACTGCGATAATCTTGGTCATGACTCATTCCTCGCTTAATTCATTTCAAAATCTAAATCCAGGTCGTCTTCTTTCTGGTCGACCTGAGACACTTTTTTCCGCGCCAGACTTTTCAGTACGTTAACGCACACAGCGGTCACTACAGCCCCCACGGCAACCGCCGCGATATAACCCAATTTTCCTTCAACGACCGGCAGAACAATCAACCCGCCCCAGCCGGCATAACACTGCGCACCAAACAGCGCGGCGGTTACCGTGCCGCAGGCGGAACCCACCATAATGGATGGGATAACGCGCAGCGGATCGGCGGCAGCAAAAGGAATTGCGCCTTCCGTTACGCCAACGCAGCCCATCACCAGCGCGGCTTTACCGGCTTCACGTTCTTCAGAAGAGAAATTCTTACGACCAATCAGCGTCGCCAAACCTAAGCCCAGCGGCGGCACGCAGATCCCTACCGCGGCGATTGCCACCACGGTATAAACACCCTGCGCCACGCAAATCAGCATGAAGGCGTAGGCAACTTTGTTAATCGGCCCACCCATATCGAAGGCCAACATCAGTCCCATAATTACCGCCAGCAGCACGATGCTGCCCTGCTGCATACCCTGCAGCCACTCGGTCAGGCTAGTGGTTAACGCGCCAACGGGTTCTCCCAGGCCCCACATCATGATGCCTGCGGTGATAAAGGTGCCGACAATAGGAATAACGAAGATAGGCATTACCGATCGCAACACCTTATGTACGGGGATCTTCTTCAGATAATGGACGACGATACCGCCAATAATCCCGGCAATTAGCGCGCCGAAAAAACCTGCGCCGAAGCTGTTTCCCACCCATGCGCCAATCGCACAAGGGGCGAGGGCAGAACGTTCAGCAATGGAATAACCAATGTAAGCGGCAAGGAATGGCACCATCAACGTCAGCCCTGCGACGCCAATATCAAACAGTTTCTTGAGATTAGGATCGGTCGCTGCATCCGGTACCGCGCCCTTGCCATACAACATGACGGAGACCGCCAGCAAAATTCCACCCGCGACTACGAAGGGGATCATATGCGAAACACCCGTCATCAGATGCTGACGGGTATTTTTCAGGATTTGTACCAACTCTTTCATAAGTCGCTCCCAGGCTGCTAAAGCCCATATCCATAAACTTGTTGCGGAAAACAATAGGCAATCCGACGCGGCGCAAACAGTGGATAAAAAGGCCATTTGCTGGACTTTTGTAATGTCAGCGCAAAAATGCGATCCGCCTCATAACTTGTAGTTTCTCGGAATTTATAGAGGACATGCTGACTTGTGAGGGATATCTCACTTTGATGGTTACATTACATTTATCCAGTTTTTGGCAGATTTGTCAGATGGCAGGCTCAGGCGTTGCCCTTTTATCCTGTAGCGAGAAATCGTTATGGGAGATGAGGCTATGGCCCTGATTGTGGAATTTACCTGTGAGCTGCCCAATGGCGTACATGCGCGCCCGGCAAGTCACATAGAAACGCAGTGCAACACCTTTACTTCGCACATTGAGTGGCACAACCTGCGTACCGAACGTAGGGGTAACGCCAAGAGCGCATTGGCGCTGATTGGCACCGATACTCTGGCAGGTGATAGCTGCCAGTTGCTGATTTCCGGTGCTGATGAACAGGCAGCCCACCAGCATTTAACCCAATGGTTACGTAATGAATTTCCACACTGCGATGCACCGCTAGCGGAAGCCAAAAGCAACGAGCTGGAGCCACTTCCTGCATCCCTCACCAATCTAAACCCACAGCTTTTTCGCGCTCGCACCGTCTGCAGCGGCAGTGCGGGAGGCATTCTGAGTCTGCTCTCTTCGCTGGATCTCAACGCCCTTAACAATCTCCCATCCGCTAAAGATATTGAAACCGAGCAGGCGGCACTGGATAACGGCTTAACGCTGCTGATGAAGAATATTGCGTTTCGGTTACTCGACAGCGACGGCGCAACCAGTGCGATTCTGGAAGCACACCGCTCGCTGGCAAGCGACCTCTCACTGCGTCAGCACCTGCTCGCTGGAGTATCTCGCGGGTTAAGCTGCGCCCAGGCGATTGTCGAAAGTGCCGGACATTTTTGTGATGAATTCGCCAGCTCCAGCAGCAGTTATTTACAGGAACGTGCGCTGGATGTGCGCGATGTCTGCTTCCAGCTTCTGCAGCAAATTTATGGAGAGCAGCGTTTCCCTGCGCCGGGAAAACTAACCCAGCCTACGGTCTGTATGGCGGACGAGCTCACACCGAGCCAGTTCCTCGAACTGGACAAAACATTGCTGAAAGGCTTGCTGTTAAAAAGCGGCGGTACCACTTCACACACGGTGATTCTCGCCCGGTCATTCAACATTCCTACGCTGGTTGGCGTGGATATTGAATCCTTGATGCCATGGCTGCAGCAAACGGTTTATATCGATGGTAACGCAGGAGCGGTCATTGTTGCCCCTGATGAATCCGTCGTACGTTACTACCAGCAGGAAGCCCGTATCCAGGATGCCATTCGAGAACAACAACGTATCTGGCTGACCCAAGAGGCGCGCACGGGGGATGGCATCCGCATGGAGGTCGCCGCCAACATCGCCCATTCCGTGGAAGCGCAAGCAGCCTTTGGCAACGGTGCGGAAGCGGTTGGCCTGTTTCGCACGGAAATGCTGTATATGGACCGTACCTGCGCCCCGGATGAGAACGAGCTATACAACATTTTCTGCCAGGCGCTGGAGCCCGCGCAGGGACGCAGCATCATTGTGCGCACCATGGATATCGGCGGTGATAAACCCGTTGATTACCTGAATATTCCTGCCGAAGCCAACCCGTTCCTCGGTTATCGCGCGGTGCGTATCTATGAAGAATACGCCGCTTTGTTTTCCACACAACTGCGATCGATCCTGCGCGCATCAGCGCACGGTAGCCTGAAAATCATGATCCCAATGATCTCCTCTATGGAAGAGATCCTGTGGGTCAAAGAGAAGCTGGCCGAAGCTAAACAGCAACTGCGTACTGAACACATCCCGTTTGATGAGAAGATCCCGCTCGGTATCATGCTGGAGGTTCCGTCGGTGATGTTCATCATCGATCAATGCTGCGAAGAAATTGATTTCTTTAGTATTGGCAGTAATGACCTGACGCAATACCTGCTGGCGGTCGACCGCGACAACGCCAAAGTTACCCGCCATTACAACAGCCTGAATCCAGCCTTCTTGCGTGCACTGGATTACGCCGTACAGGCGGTACATCGTCAGGGGAAATGGATTGGCCTGTGCGGCGAACTTGGCGCTAAAGGTTCAGTGCTACCGCTGCTTGTGGGACTGGGTCTGGACGAGATCAGCATGAGCGCTCCCTCCATTCCCGCCGCCAAAGCGCGGATGGCGCAACTTGACAGCCGCGCCTGCCGTCAGTTGCTGAATCAAGCAATGGCGTGTCGAACGTCGCTGGAGGTCGAACATCTGCTGGCTCAGTTCCGCATGACTCAACAGGATACCCCTCTGGTTACCGCCGAGTGCATCACGCTGGATAGCGACTGGCGTAGTAAAGAGGAGGTCATCAAAGGGATGACCGACAACCTCCTGCTGGCAGGTCGTTGCCGCTATCCGCGTAAACTGGAAGCCGATCTGTGGGCGCGCGAAGCGGTCTTCTCTACCGGATTAGGTTTTAGCTTCGCCATTCCACACAGCAAATCAGAACATATTGAGCAGTCCACTATCAGCGTAGCGCGCCTGCAAGCGCCGGTACGTTGGGGTGATGATGATGCGCAGTTCATTATTATGCTGACGCTCAACAAACACGCCGCGGGCGACCAGCATATGCGTATTTTCTCGCGTCTGGCACGGCGCATTATGCATGAAGAATTCCGTAACGCGCTGGTTAACGCCGCCTCTGCCGACGCTATCGCCAGCCTGCTGCAACATGAACTTGAACTTTAAAGAGGGTGTTTTTGTATGGAACTTTACCTTGATACCGCCAACGTCGCGGAAGTCGAACGTCTGGCACGCATCTTCCCAATCGCGGGTGTCACCACCAACCCAAGCATTGTGGCAGCAAACAAAGAATCCATCTGGGATGTGCTGCCGCGCCTGCAAAACGCCATTGGCGAAGAGGGCATTCTGTTTGCCCAAACCATGAGCCGCGACGCACAAGGCATGGTGGAGGAAGCCAAACGTCTGAGCAACGCGGTCCCCGGTCTGGTGGTAAAAATCCCGGTGACATCCGAAGGTCTGGCCGCGATCAAGATGCTGAAAAAAGAGGGTATCACCACGCTGGGAACCGCCGTGTACAGTGCCTCTCAGGGGCTGCTGGCAGCGCTAGCGGGGGCGAAATATATCGCGCCTTACATTAACCGTATTGACGCGCAGGGCGGCGACGGAATTCGCACGGTACAAGAACTGCAAACGTTACTGGAACTGCATGCGCCCAAAAGCATGGTACTGGCAGCCAGCTTTAAAACCCCTCGTCAGGCGCTGGATTGCTTACTGGCAGGATGCGAAGCAATCACCCTGCCATTAGACGTAGCGCAACAAATGCTCAATACCCCTGCGGTAGAGTCAGCAATAGAGAAGTTTGAACATGACTGGAACAATACATTTGGTCACATCAACCTGTGAGGGAAATAAAGTATGGATCGCATTATTCAATCACCTGGTAAGTACATCCAGGGTGCCGATGTTATTACCCGTCTTGGCAACTACCTCAAACCACTGGCAGAGCACTGGCTGGTCGTTGGGGACAAGTTTGTCTTAGGCTTTGCCCAGGGCGCACTGGAAAAAAGCTTCCAGGATGCCGGACTGGCGCTGGAGATTGCACCGTTTGGCGGCGAGTGTTCACAAAACGAAATCGACCGTCTGCGCGGCGTGGCAGAAAAAGCGCAATGTGGCGCAGTACTTGGTATTGGCGGCGGTAAAACGCTGGATACTGCCAAAGCGCTAGCGCACTTTATGGGCGTGCCTGTCGCCATTGCGCCAACCATCGCCTCTACCGATGCACCGTGCAGCGCGCTGTCCGTTATTTACACCGATGCCGGTGAATTCGATCGCTATTTGCTGCTGCCCAATAACCCGGACAGGGTGATTGTTGATACCAAAATTGTCGCGGGCGCACCGGCGCGTCTGTTAGCCGCGGGCATCGGCGATGCGTTGGCGACCTGGTTCGAAGCGCGCGCCTGTTCACGCAGCGGCGCAACCACCATGGCGGGCGGTCAGTGCACTCAGGCGGCGCTGGCGCTGGCTGAGCTGTGCTTTAATACGCTGATAGAAGAAGGTGAAAAAGCGATGCTGGCTGCCGAGCAGCACGTGGTAACGCCTGCGCTGGAGCGCGTTATTGAAGCCAACACCTATCTGAGCGGCGTCGGTTTTGAAAGCGGCGGTCTGGCGGCGGCGCACGCCATCCATAACGGCCTGACGGCAATCCCGGATGCGCATCACTATTACCACGGCGAGAAAGTGGCTTTCGGCACGCTGACGCAACTGGTACTGGAAAACGCGCCGGTCGATGAAATTGAAACCGTTGCGGCGCTGTGTCATTCCGTTGGCCTGCCGATTACCCTGGCGCAACTGGACATCAAACAGGATATTCCGGCGAAAATGCGCATTGTGGCTGAAGCTGCCTGTGCCGAAGGCGAAACCATCCACAACATGCCTGGCGGCGCAACGCCGGACCAGGTGTATGCCGCCCTGCTGGTGGCTGACCAGTACGGTCAACGTTACCTGCAAGAGTGGGAATAACCGACCAATAAAAATCCCCGCAATTGCGGGGATTTTTTTGTTCATACTATGCCGGACCCGCGCAAGCGACATCCGGCATCCGGCATCCGGCATCCGGCATGGTCTATTACAGCAGATCGAAACGATCCAGGTTCATCACTTTCACCCATGCGGCAACGAAATCTCTCACGAACTTCTCGTGAGCATCGCTGCAGGCATAAACTTCAGCCACTGCGCGCAGTACAGAGTTAGAACCAAACACCAGATCGGCGCGAGTTGCGGTGTATTTTACTTCGCCGCTCGAACGGTCACGACCTTCAAACAGCTCTTGTGACTCATCAACCGCCTTCCACTCATGACGCATATCCAGCAGATTGACGAAGAAGTCAGTGCTGAGTACGCCAGGGCGATCGGTAAAGACGCCGTGCTGGCTGCCATCAAAGTTGGTGCCCAGTACGCGCATACCGCCCACCAGCACGGTCATTTCCGGTGCGGTTAGCGTCAACTGCTGCGCTTTGTCGATCAGCAACGACTCGGTGGTCGACACGTCAGGACGAGCGCGGTAGTTACGGAAACCATCGGCAATCGGCTCAAGCAGTTCAAACATCTCAATATCCGTTTGATCCTGACGCGCATCCACACGACCCGGCGCAAAAGGTACCTTGATGCTGACACCCGCAGCGCTAGCCGCCTGCTCGATACCGACAACACCGGCCAGCACGATAATATCGGCCAACGAGGCAGTATGGGCAGACTTATAAATACCTTCCAGCACAGGCAGAACGCGTGCCGCAGTGGCATTCACATCCCAGCCACGTTGTGGGTCCAGCGCCAGACGCGCACCGTTAGCGCCGCCACGTTTATCCCCGCCACGGAAAGTCGATGCCGAAGCCCACGCTACCGATACCAGTTCGCCCACGGACAGTCCGGAAGCAGCGATGGTCGCCTTCAGCTTCAGGATATCTTCTTCGCTTGGGTTGAAGAACGCATGCGGCAGCGGGTCTTGCCAGATCAGATCTTCTTTTGGCACTTCCGGGCCAATGTAACGCGATTTTGGCCCCATATCGCGGTGCGTCAGTTTAAACCACGCACGGGCAAACGCTTCGTTGAATGCTTGCGGATCGTTCAGGAAACGGCGAGAGATCTTCTCGAACTCAGGATCGAAACGCAGCGTCAGGTCGGTAACCAGCATCGTCGGCTTGCGTTTTTTCGACGGATCAAACGGATCGGGAATAATTTCTGGCGCGTCAACCGCTTCAAACTGAATCGCGCCTGCCGGACTGCGAGTCTGCACCCACTCATATTTGAACAGGTTCTCGAAGAAATAGTTGCTCCATTGGGTAGGCGTCTGCGTCCACACCACTTCCAGACCGGAAGTAATTGCATCCGCGCCCGCGCCACTACCGTAGCTGCTGGCCCAACCCAGGCCCTGCGCTTCAATCGGTGCGGATTCTGGATCGGCGCCAACGTGCGATGCCGCTGCTGCGCCGTGGGTTTTGCCCAACGTATGACCGCCGCCAATCAGCGCCACGGTTTCTTCGTCGTTCATCCCCATGTTACCGAAGGTCGCGCGAATAGCCGCTGCCGCAGAAAGCGGTTCGCCGCTATGGTCCGGCCCTTCCGGGTTCACATAAATAAGGCCCATTTCGGTGGCGCCCAGCGGCGCTTTTGCCAGCTCTTCCGGGTGACGGTGAGTCAGCCAGGCTTTTTCATCACCCCAGTTTACGTCGAGATCCGGTTCCCAGACATCTTCACGACCGGCGCCAAAGCCAAAGGTACGGAAACCTGAGTTTTCCAGCGCCACGTTACCCGCGAGGATAAACAGGTCGGCCCAGGAAATTTTCTGACCATATTTCTGCTTGATTGGCCACAGCAGACGACGCGCTTTATCAAGGCTGACGTTGTCCGGCCAGGAGTTCAGTGGTGCAAAACGCTGCTGTCCGCGACCCGCTCCACCGCGTCCATCGATAGAGCGATAGGTTCCCGCGCCGTGCCATGCCATGCGGATAAACAATCCGGCATAGGTTCCCCAGTCAGCGGGCCACCACGGTTGAGATTCGGACAGAAGGGCTCTGAGATCCCCTTTCAGGGCAGAATAGTCGAGTTTGCTAAACTCTTTGCGGTAGTCGAAGTCCTCACCCAGCGGGTTCGAACGGTTGGAATGTTGGTTTAAAAGATCAACGCGGAGTTGATTTGGCCACCAGTCGCGGTTGTTCGTTCCTGCTCCCGCGCTCTGATCGTGACCGCCTTGATGAAAAGGACACTTACCGGCAGTTGATGCGTTTTGGCTATCGTCGGACATGCTCATCTATATGCTCCCTTTACAGTGTTCTGACTACGATATACACCACCAGAGATAAGATATAGTCGAAATAACCCACAGATTCGATAGCTAATTCCTTTTATATTTTAAGTTACAGAGATGTAGATCAAAATGATCAACAAAAAGCCCTCCGTAGAGGGCTGGGGCATCTGTTTAGTTAGGTCTTACACCCAGTGTGTGACAAATAGCGTAGCTCATCTCGGCACGGTTGAGGGTATAGAAGTGAAAATCTTTCACCCCTTCGCGACTGAGAATTTTTACCATATCCATGGCGATATTCGCGCCTACCAGCTTGCGGGTTTCCGCGTCATCATCAAGACCATCAAACATGGTCGACATCCACGCAGGAATGCGGACGTTGGTCATGTCAGCAAATTTTTTCGCCTGCTTAAAGTTAGATACCGGCAGGATGCCCGGAATAATTTCCACATCGATTCCCGCAGACACACAGCGATCGCGAAAGCGCAGATAGCTTTCTACATCGAAGAAAAACTGGGTGATCGCGCGGTTTGCACCGGCATCAACCTTACGCTTCAGGTTCAGCAAATCCGCCTGAGCGCTTTTCGCTTCCGGGTGCACTTCCGGGTAAGCCGCAACGGAGATATCGAAGTCTGCAACGTCTTTCAGCAGAGTCACCAGGTCGGAAGCATACATATCCGGTTTACCGCTTCCCGGCGGCAGATCACCGCGCAGGGCAACAATATGACGAATACCGTTATGCCAGTAGTCCTGAGCAATGGTACGCAGCTCATCGCGGGTCGCATCAATGCATGTCAGGTGCGGGACCGCTTCAAGACCAGTGCGATCCTTAATGCCTTTAATAATGCTGTGCGTACGGTCGCGCTCACCAGAGTTTGCACCGTAAGTGACTGATACAAACTTCGGCTTCAGGCTGCTCAGGCGATCGATGGAGTTCCACAGGGTTTGCTCCATTTCACTGGTGCGCGGCGGGAAAAACTCAAACGAAACGTTAATCTGACCCTGCACTTCTGCCAGGCTCTGATTCAGGGCTTCCCGCTGGTTGGCGTGAAAAAAGCTCATACCTTACCTCATCAATCTTTTGTCGTTATATGTTGTGTTGTGAACTGCTATACGTTTAGACGTCTAGATGTAAAAATGACGGAAAAGCATGCTGGCGTCAACACAAAAATCATCGTTAAAGGTGAGGAATACTCAGCCAACGTGAAAAAAATTCACATCAGCTTGAAATGGTGAGGGATTGCGTCACGACCGTCTGTAGCCACTCTACTTTTGTTACGTTCTCAGGCAGCGTCGCTAACCCCATGCTAAGAAACAATTCTGTATCAGTAAGCGGAAGGAAGATCACGCCCTGACGCTGGATAGCGGAAAAGGAGGCCGGAACCAGGCTCAGACCGTCACCCTGAGCGATCCGTGCCAGCAACACGTCATGTTCCATCGGCTCCTCAATAAGGGCAGGAGAGTAACCGGCACGACGAAAAATGTGTCGAGTGTAATCAAAAAAAGCAGGGTTACGTTCACGTTTGAACCAGAACAGCGGTCGGTGGTTCAGCGACGTTAACGAGAGCGCAGGCAGAGCCGCCTCTGGCCAGAGCGCGGGTAAGGCGGCGATCATCGATTCTTGCCAGCCGAGCGGCGTGACGCTAAGACCCAAATTCTCAAGCGGTAGCGCCACCAGCGCTGCATCCAGTTTTCCTCGACGCACCTGACGCGCCAGTTCAGGCGAACCATGACGGACAATATGTAGCTTCTGTACACGCGTAGCAAGCTGCGACTCAAGCGCCGCAAAAACGCCCTGCTCAAACGCTGTACTTAGCCCTAAGCGCAGAGATTGCTCTCCCGTTTTCGCTATCTGACTCAACGCCGCCCAGGTTTTATCCTGTAGCGCCAATAGCGGGCGCACGATTTCAAGTACGCGTTGGCCGTCCTCCGTCAGCGTAAGTCCACGGGTATGACGGACAAAAAGCGTCACCGCCAGGCGCTCTTCAAGCTGGCGAATGTGGCGACTCAGCGGCGGCTGCGACATAAATAAACGCAGCGCCGCTCGACTCATGTTGTTCTCTTCCGCCACCACGGAAAAATAGCGTAGGAGGCGGATATCCAGAGAATGCAAAGGCGAAGTTGTCATACCGAAAAGGTATCACGGAAACGGTATTACCCCAATCATTCCGCACGCTCTATCCTCATGCCATACACTAACTCACGAGGTGATTATCATGGATTCAGAACGCTATTTAACCGGTCAGAGAATGCTGCAACAGGTTGATGGAAAAGGCGGAGATGCGGTAGTCGAAAGTCTGCAGGATATTGCGCCAGACTTCGCCCAATACCTGATTGAATTTCCTTTTGGCGACATCTATTCAAGGCCGGGGCTGGATTTACGCAGTAGAGAAATTGCCACCGTCGCCGCGCTCACCGCCATGGGTAACGCCGCACCGCAGCTTAAGGTACACATCGCCGCCGCGCTGCACGTTGGCTTAACGCAGGAAGAGATTATTGAAGTGATGATGCAGATGGCTGTTTATGCGGGATTCCCGGCAGCACTCAACGGCCTGTTCGCTGCAAAAGAGGTGTTTGCCTCCCACAGAGGTTAAAACAAAGGCCAGCGGAATATCTGCTGGCCTGACCTCACTACGGTTTCACATCTTCCACACGCATGCCTTTGAGTTGTTCATCCGTCAGCGTATTTCCCGCTTTGAAATAATCCACGACCGCATTAGAGACATAGTAACCGCCGGATGTGTTACGCGCTTTACCTTCAGTAAATGTCGTGAAACCATCACCGCCGTCAGCCAGGAAGCTATTGGTGGCAATGTGATAAACCGTGGCATCCTCAATGGGTTTGCCGTTTAACGTCAATACGCTAACCCGCAGACCAACCGGTTTACTGCTGTCATACTTCATCTCCAGTCCTTTGGACACCTGCAATACACCGTTGCTTAAACCCGCGCCGTGCTCCATCAGGCTACGTAACTGCTTCCCGGTGAGATCCATGGTTGCCAGCTCATTCGGGAACGGGAAGGTGCTAATGACTGCGCCCATGGTGATGACTCCAGCAGGGATTTCATTCCGGATGCCGCCCGAGTTAGTGAGCGCTAACTGGGTATCTTTACCCGCCGCAACCAGCAACGCATCTGCCGCCAGATTTCCCAGCGAAGAAGATTCACCGTAAGCACGCGTCAGCTCAACCGGCGCGTTGGCAACCGTCTGCTGCACCACTTTATCGAGCTTTTTATTCCAGCCATCAATGACCTGTTTCGTCTGCGGGTCTGGCTGCCACTCATCAGCAAAAATGGTTTTCAGCTCGAAGTTCTTCACGGTAAATTGATGCGGTTTTTGCTGGTAATCCAGCACCAGTTTACCCACATCAATGCCGCCGCTGTCGGTAGACAGAATCAGGGTGTTACCTACTTTAATCGGCTCCGGCGTGCCCACATGCGCATGACCGGTGATCAGGATGTCCAACCCCTGCACCTGGCCTGCGGTCTGGATGTCTTTATCCAGCGCACGGCGTACATCGGTGCCCCCCAGACTGGACTGACGCGCTGGCGTGCCTTCATGGATCAGCGCCACGGTGAGATCGACTTTGCCTTTCAGCTCATCGATATAGCGTTGCAACCACTTCACTTCATCCCGCGCCTCGATCCCGACACGTGTCGCAGCGGAAACCGTATCATCAAAAGCAAACACGCCGTGCAGGCCAATCACGCCTATCTTTACGCCATCTTTTTCAATAATGGTGTAAGGCTTATCCCAGAACATTTTGCTGCTGTTTTGGTAAAAGATGTTGCCCTGCACGATCGGAAACTTTGCCTGGCTCAGCTGCAGCAGCGTATTGTCCCAACCGTGATCGAATTCATGATTACCCATGGTGACAGCGTCAAAATTCATGGTGTTCATGATATCGATAATCGCCTTCCCCTTGGTCAGGCTGCTGATATATGGCCCGGTGAAATAGTCGCCAGCATCCAAAAACCAGGTGGCGCTATTTTTCGCTTTCTCCTGCTTCACCATCGCCGAGATATTGGCCCAACCGCCAATATCTCGTGTGCCATTGGCAATCCATGGCACTTTATAAGGTTCGACATGGGCATGGAGATCGTTGGTATAAATAATCGTGACATCTTTGGCACTCGCCCAGAGCGGTAAAGATACCAGAACACCGACAGCAAGCATTTTTAGCTTCATAACCAATCCCTTTCAGTCATATAAAGATTCGCTACGTTACGTTCTGAAAGGTTTTTTTATGTGAGAAAACTCACATCCATCGGTGATAGTTGCAGGCCAAAATCAACGACCATTAAAAATCGTTGGTAACAGGATGACGTCACTGTTCACTATCAATTGCTGCAAATCCTTTGGCTGCAAAAATCTGGGGCTGGCGAGTTCAGCTGATTACAGCTGGCCAGAATATCGGCTGGGTTATGCCGCACTGCATTGTCGGGCATGCGGCAGCCTTCCACCGCTGTTTGATGAGGAACAGTTCCGTTGCTGGTTGTCGGCATATTTAGCGGATTTTGCCGCTAATCGTGGTCAGTTTTGCCCATGTTGCTACCAACGAGAAATCATCCGCTATGGGCATAATCCCCAGGGCAGCCAGCGCGTCCAGTGCCGAAACTGCAAAAAAGTGTGGACACCAAAGCAGGCGCCTCCCACCGGCATCGTTTTGCCAGAACAAATAGCGACGATTCCCTTGCTCGTCCCTTTTCAGGGCGTTAGTGCAGGCCAGCAACTCTATGTATTACTCTCTTTTGACGCTATTCGCGGCAATGTTCTGCATATTTCCAGCAACTTCACGCCGCACACTGCCGGCATATCATTGCTTTACCGCTGGCGTGGCACTGCTGAGCCAACAGTCATTCACGACGATATCATTGAGCGAGTGAGTCAGCGGGAAACCCAGTTTTTACGCCGCAGCCAGTTTGATGAAATCCAGTACGGCAGCGCCATACTCAAACAGAACGCCAGCGGCGCGATTTTACGCCCGGTCATTACTGCCCATGGGCATTTCCGCCTGCTGAGCCATCTGTGGCCAGAGGTAAAAACCCATATTATTGCCCACGAATGCTTCCTGCGCGGCGCAGCGATTACCGCATGGGCGGAACAGTTTCGCCATCATCGCGCCTCGCTGTGGTTTATTGATGAAGAAATGAATAGCGATCAGCGCACGCTGCCCTGGCAATTGCTGGGTAAAACGTATCAGGGATGGTGGCGAAATCAGTGGCAAATCTGGCAACGAGGCGATATGCGTAAAATGGTGTGTTTGTTAACGCAGGGGCGGGTTGAAGAAAGCGCGTCAATAACCCTGGCGGCAAGCCATCGTTTTCTCGCCTGGTTGCGGCAACAGACAGAATTTCAGCAAAGTACCCGTTACTCTGCCCATTCGGTGTTTCAGGCGATAAGGTCGCTGGCAGATAAATACAACGCCCTCATTGAGGGCGATGTTTACACATGTTATCCGGCAACAAAAACTACAGCAGTTGCGCCAGGCGGTTGATGTCTGACTGAATCGCCCCGGCGGTCACATCGCGGCCCGCCCCCGGTCCGCGAATGACCAGCGGGTTATCACGATACCAACGGCTTTCAATGGCGAAGACGTTATCGCACGGCAGTAGTGCCGCCAGCGGGTGCTCAGGGCGTACCGCTTCAACGCCAACGCGTGCCTTACCGTTAGCGTCAAAACGCGCCACATAGCGTAGCACCAGTCCCATTTCACGTGCCGCTTCCAGGCGTTGCACCATCTGCTCGTTCAGCTCATCGCCATTTTCAAAGAAATGGTCAATAGAACCTGCTTCACAGTGCGCAGGCACCAGAGATTCTACGCGTACCTGGTCCGGTTCGATGTCGTAACCCGCTTCACGCGCCAGAATCACCAGCTTGCGCATCACATCTTTGCCGGAAAGATCCACGCGCGGATCAGGTTCAGTCAGACCCTGCTGCCACGCCTGATCCACCAGATCGGTGAACGGGACCGTGCCATCAAATTGCAGGAACAACCACGACAACGTGCCGGAGAAGATCCCGCTGATCGACAGAATAGTATCTCCGCTATCAATCAGATCGCGCACGGTATGGTTGATCGGCAAACCTGCGCCGACGGTGGCGTTATACAGCCAGTGGCGACCGGTTTTTTCAAAGGCGTCATGAATCTGGCGGTAATTATTACTGCTGCTCGCCCCCGCCAGCTTGTTGGCGCTGATAACATGGAAGCCATGACTGGCGAAATCCAGATACTGCTCCGCCAACTGCTCGCTGGCAGTGACGTCCAGCACCACTAAATCATCATACGGGTGAGCGCGCATCCACAGGAACAATGACTCTTCATCCTGTTCTACCGCCTCGTCATCGAAGAAGGCCAATGCGCGGCTGGCATCCAGCCCTTCGTAATTCAGCAGGCTACGGCGGCTATCAACCACTCCTGCCAGCACGAACTCTAATCCGGTACGCGCCGAGAGCGTGCTCTGCTCGCGGGCAAACAACTCCAGCCAGCGCGACCCAATGTTACCTTTGCCGAACAGCACCAAACCAATGCGTTTTTCCGCGCGGAAGATTGACTGGTGCAGACCCTGAATCAGACTCTCCGTTGGCCCGGTACGCAATACGGCGACCAGGCTGATGCCCTCTTCCGACTGCCAGGTGAATTCGACCGGCTGACCTTTCAGCTGTTGCCAAAAGCGATGGCAGTGCAGCGGGTTACGGGTGACGCCCGCCCCAACCATCGCCACCAGCGCCAGCCCCTGGCGCAGACGCAGCTCGCCCGGCAGGCCAGCTTCATCCAGAATTTTCAGTGCGCCATCAGCGACTTCGGAGGTATAGCAAAATTGCAGCAACTGGCGGTCAGGATGCACACCCACTGCCAGCGGACGCACCTGGGTGCGTTTTAAAATCTGATCAATCTCTTTATAGGCCAGTTTAAAGTCCTGGCCAGTGGGAACCTGAAACTCAATCAGGCAAACGTCGTCATGGCTGGTCACAATACGTGCCCCGGTACCGGAAGCCAGCACGCGTTCAATACGCGTCGATCCCTGCTCCGGCGTATAGCTACAACGCAACTGGAGATCGATATCGCTGCCGGAAACCGGCTGGAGGGTGCGGGCATGGAGAACCGGAGCCGCCAGACGCGCCAGTTCGCTGGCTTCATCCAGACGCAGCAGCGGCAGCAGACAGGCATCTTTTACTTTACGCGGATCCGCGCTGTAAACCCCGGCCACATCGCTCCAGATGGTTACGCGGGAAACCCCCGCCAACGCGCCAACCTGCGTCGCCGAGTAGTCGGAGCCGTTACGCCCCAGCAGTACCGTCTCACCGGCGTTGCTGCGGCTAATGAAACCGGTAACGACCAGGCGTTTGCCCGGATGCTGCGCCAGCAGTTGTTGCAGCAATGGGTAAGAAAGACCTTCATCCACCTGCGGCTGAGCGCCGCGCTCGGCACGTAAAAAATCGCGCGCATCCAGCCAGGCTGACTCCAGCCCCTGTTGGTTAAGGACGGCAGACATCAAACGCGCCGACCACACCTCGCCATGCCCGACGACTTCAGCATAGACGGCATCATTCACGCCGCTGTCGAGTAATCCGGCCAGGCGCTCCAGATCGTGAATAAACGCGCCGATCAGCCCATCCGCCACCTCAGGAGGTAACAAACCGCTGATAAGCTCACTCTGATAGCGACGTAACGCCTGTTGAACCTGATGCGCAGACAGACGATCGGTCTGGCTTAATTTTAGCCAGCTAATCAACTGGTTAGTGGTACTGCCTGCGGCTGAAACAACCATCATGTCATCAGGCTGCGAGTACTCCGCCATAATGCCTGCGACACGCAGATAACATTTCACATCAGCCAGACTACTACCACCAAATTTGTGCAGTTGACGACCCTTCGTCCCTGCCTGCGCAATCACACTCATGTTTACCCCTTGTTTGCAGCCCGGAAGCCATTTTCCAGGTCGGCAATTAAATCTTCGCCATCTTCAATACCGGTGGAGATACGCAACAGCGTTTCCGAAATTCCGGCAGCAGCACGCGCTTCTGGCGCCATTCCCGCGTGTGTCATGGTTGCGGCATGGGAGATCAGACTTTCAACGCCCCCTAACGATTCCGCCAGCGTAAACAATGACAACCCGCCGAGGAAGCGACGCAGCGTTTGCTCATCGCCATCCAGCTCAAAACTCAACATCGCGCCAAACCCTTTTTGCTGACGCGCGGCAATCTCATGGCCCTGATTTTCCGGCAATGACGGGTGATACAATTTTTTCACCAGCGGCTGAGTTTGCAGATAATCCACAATCGCCTGAGCATTACGTTGCGCCACCTCCATACGAGGTGACAGAGTACGCAGGCCGCGCAACAGCAGATAACTATCAAACGCGCCGCCGGTCACACCAATATTATTCGCCCACCATGCCAGTTCAGTGACCATTTCCGGATCTTTTGCTATCACCACACCAGCCACTACGTCGGAGTGACCGTTTAAATATTTCGTGCATGAATGCAACACCAGATCGGCGCCTAATGCCAGTGGATTTTGCAGTGCCGGGCTTAAAAAAGTGTTGTCCACCACGCTGACCGCACCAGCCTCGCGCGCCAGCTGGCAGATTTTCGCGATATCCACCACGCGCAGCAGCGGGTTGCTTGGGCTTTCTACCAGCACCAGCTTCGGTTTTTCCGCCAGTGCCGCCTGCAACGCCTGCTCATCTCCTTGATCGACAAACAGTACGCGATAACAGCCACGCTTTGCCAGGCTGTCAAACAGACGATAGCTCCCGCCGTAGCAGTCGTGTGGTGCGACCAGCAGATCGCCAGGCTTGAGGAATACCGTAGTCACCAGATGAATCGCCGACATGCCGGTATTGGTCAGTACTGCCCCCGCCCCACCTTCCAGTTCCGCCAGCGCACGCTGAACGACATCACGCGTTGGGTTACCGCGACGCGAATAGTCATGGGCGCGAGGCTCATTAAAACCGGTAAAGTTATAGGTGCTGGAGAGGTGGATCGGCGGGACAACGCAACCGTACTGTTCGTCGTCATTTAACCCGCTACGCACTGCGATGGTGGCCTGTTTACGCGTCATATTGAGGAGATCCTGGCTGAGTCGGTGAAAAGTCAGACACCAGAGTAATCATAGTTACGATAGCCGTCAATACATCTGGACATCTAAACTTCTTTGCGTATAGATTGAGCAAACCGGAAATAGCCGTTAAAATTATATGCATTAGCGTACATCTGCGTCGGCTTACTTCGTGTCAGGGCCACGCCACTACGATAAACTACGCGCAATTATGGTCCGGGCTCAGGTTCTGGCCTCAATATTAATGACAAAGAGGATTAGGTATCTCATGGCTGAATGGAGCGGCGAATATATCAGCCCATACGCTGAGCACGGTAAGAAGAGTGAGCAAGTCAAAAAAATTACGGTTTCCATTCCTCTGAAGGTGTTAAAAATCCTTACCGATGAACGCACGCGTCGTCAGGTTAACAACCTGCGTCACGCCACCAACAGCGAACTGCTGTGTGAAGCGTTTCTGCATGCTTTTACCGGGCAACCATTACCCAACGATGACGACCTGCGTAAAGAGCGCAGCGATGAAATCCCGGAAGAAGCAAAGGTAATTATGCGTGAACTGGGTATCAACCCGGAAACGTGGGAATACTGATTTTTCAAGACAGATGAGAAAAGGCGGGATTACTCCCGCCGCTTCTCACTACGTTACTTACTGATACCATTAATCTTATTCAATGTTTCTTCCATTTTGAGCGTCTCTTTACGGTTCAATGGATAGAAATAAATCAGAATGACCGCTGCCAAAAACAGGCATAAAGCCGGTAACAGATTTGCCATCGTATAGATGTTTTCCTGCACAATGCTGGTTTGCACAGCGCCGCCCGTTGACGAAGATTGATAACCAATGATGGCCAGCATAAAGCCGCCAATAGCCCCAGCGCACGCCTGGCCAACCTTGCGGGCGAAGAAGTTCACGCCATAGACGGTCCCATCTTCACGATCGCCGGTGACATACTGGTGATAATCACACACATCGGTCATAAACGCCCAAATCATCAGGTTGAATAACCCGGCACCCAGCGTCGCCAGGAACAGGAAAACCAAATAAACCTTCGCGTCGGTAATGTGAGTGAAGTACATAATCACATACATGGCTACCGCAAAGAGCAGCGCGCCTACGCTGGCTTCTTTCTTACCAAAGCGCTTCGTGAGCCAGGATGCCGAGGGTGCCAGCAAAACCAGAGAGCCAAAGGTGAATAGCAATGCAACGGACATGGCCTCTTTGTTATGGAAATAGTCATTAAACAGGTAAGTCATGTTGGTACCAGACAACCCCTGATTAATCACAATCAGCAGATCCACAACCACTAAAACAATTAGCGCTTTATTGCGTATCAGCCCCTTCAGCAGCACAGAAACCGGCATGCTCTCTTTTCTTTCCACCCGCACGCGTTCCGTCGTTAACTGACAGGTCAACGTTAAAAAGATAAACCCCAGCACAGAACAACCAATGGCAATCCAGAAGAAATGCTGTCCAGAGATCACCTGGCTTCCGTCCACCAGAGTGGTGTACATCAGGATCGGAATAAAAAAGCCGGTTGTCCCGCCGCCGATGGCGGACCCAACGCTGCGCCAGGTTGACAGCGATACGCGATCTTCCGGATTCGAGCTAATCGCCGCAGACATGGCACCATACGGAATACTCACTGTCGATAACAGCGAACCGTAAATAAAATAGGAACAGCAGATGTAGATAATTTTCGCCGTATAAGAAAAATCATGCACAAACGGCAGGAACAGGACGACCGCAATGATGCAAAACGGGTACTTCATGCGGCGCACCCAGGGGTTAAATCGCCCATGTACCGTCAGTTTAGAGGTATCACATAAGCGCCCTACGCCAACGTCGACAAACGCATCAAAGAGTTTGGTCACAAAATAGAGTGAACCAACAATAACACCGGAAATACCGAGTACGTTGGTGTAATAAATCATTAAAAAACTATTTACCAGCCCAAGAATAAAACAGGTTCCGAGGTCACCACATAAATAACCAAATTTATCTCTTAATCCGAAAGGCCTGACGGCAATATTTTGATTGCTTCCGATCATTGTTCCATCATTAGACATGATGTTAACTCCTTAGACACATTATTCACGCAAACTATGCGTATACCGATGCTCAGCGTAATAAATCGATACGAAGTGTATTAACGGTCAGAAGTTATAACCGAGACCAACGCGATAGCGGGTCTGACGATCGTCTGTGGTTGTGGTGTTATACCCCGAGGAAACGTTACCCACCTCAACAAATGGAACCCATGAGCCTATTTTATACGCCACACGGAAGTTATATTCGTAATCGTCTTTTCGGTTGTTATATAAATCTTCGCTATCGGCAATTTTATAAATGCCATTTAGCTCAAACATCCAGTCATTGATGTTATAACCGAGCCATGCTTCCGGACGATAGACCATGCGGTCATCCTTGCCGTCAGTGTTTCTGCGCATATACTCCTGACGATAGCGGAACGCGGTCCACCAGTGGTCATTGATGTTATACTGCACGCGAATATAAGGCTTATAAATCGCGATGTTATCGCCCGTTTCGATCGCAATACCCGGCTGCCAGACAAGGTCCTTCCAGGTGAATTGGTAGCTCGCCGTATACTCGTTGCCATTACTTTCCATATTATTCCACGCATCATTAGATTGCGTATTTTCGGAACGTGAAATGGCCTCGACTGCGACACCAAAACCAGTAGCAAAACGATGCGACATATAAACACGGTCGTAATTACGACCATCATCATAATATTCATGTCGATAATCAACATAACCCGCTTGCGCGGCCGCAGAGAATAATGAAATCAGTAATAACGCGGATTTAAATTTCATGACCATCCCTCTTCACACTAAATCTAGGAAATTGCCCATCTCGCTCCGTCCATAAATGAAGAAACGATGAAGGAATAAGAATAATTTTATATTTCCACGAAAGTGTATTTTAGAAAGAAGGAAGAAACCTTTGGTATTTTGCCAAAGATTGGCATATGTGGCAAAAACAAGAAGATAAAAAGGACGCAGATCACCAGTTGAAACATTTTATCGTAAAAATAAAAACGCTGTTTTATTTATTAAATAAAAGACATTATTCAATACATCAATACGAATTTCAGTCTGCAGGCGCAGATACAAAAAAAGCGCCATAAGGCGCTTTTTTCTGACAGCTGAAACTTACTTGCTGCCTGGGATGCTGAAACGCTTGTTGAAGCGATCAACACGGCCACCGGTAGCAACATCACGCTGCTTGCCAGTATAGAACGGGTGGCACTGACCGCACACGTCCAGGTTCAGATCGTGACCGACGGTAGAGCGGATTTTCATGACGTTACCGCAAGAGCAGTTTGCAGTAATTTCTTCGTATTTCGGGTGAATATCTTTTTTCATGGGAAAACCTCGGTTTAAGGCCGCGTCGCTCTTCCAGCCCTAACGCCAGACACCACGCGATGTTAATTATTCCCCGTCACCTTTCACGCTGCATCAACAGCCTGAAACTCTCGGGTAATGGTCATTGTTTGACGCAATCAATTTGCATCAAAGGCGGCGAATCATACAGAAATTAACCTGCTCATGCAAACTGATCCGCATTCTACCCTTCACTAATGTGTATACTAACCCGCCAGATTTCAAGTCAGGATGATTCAATGCCCGTTGCGCACGTTGCCTTACCCGTTCCGCTACCTCGCACCTTTGACTACCTGCTGCCGGAAGGCATGAGCGCCAAAGCTGGGTGTCGTGTACGCGTGCCCTTTGGCAAGCAACAGGAGCGCGTGGGCATCGTTCTATCCGTCAGCGAGCACAGCGAACTGCCGCTGAGCGAATTGAAAGCCGTTCTCGAAGTGCTGGACAGCGAGCCGGTTTTTTCGACCTCCGTCTGGCGTCTGCTGTTGTGGGCGGCTGACTATTACCATCACCCTATCGGCGACGTACTGTTTCATGCCCTGCCGATCCTGCTGCGCCAGGGACGCCCGGCGACAAACGCGCCCATATGGTACTGGTTTGCCACTGAAGAAGGTCAGGTTATTGATCTCAACAGCCTCAAGCGCTCTCCCAAGCAACAGCAGGCGCTGGCTGCGCTACGCCAGGGAAAAATCTGGCGCGACCAGGTGGCTGAGCTCGAATTTAATGACGCCGCATTACAGGCGCTGCGGAAAAAAGGGCTGTGCGATCTGGCGAGCGAAACGCCTGGTTTTAGCGACTGGCGTACCCACTACGCGGTTTCCGGTGAGCGTCTTCGACTGAACACCGAGCAAGCCACCGCCGTCGGGGCGATTCACAGCGCCGCGGACAGTTTTAGCGCCTGGCTATTAGCGGGCGTGACGGGCTCAGGCAAAACAGAGGTCTATCTAAGCGTACTGGAAAATGTCCTGGCCCAGGGCAAACAGGCGCTGGTGATGGTGCCGGAGATTGGCCTGACGCCGCAAACTATTGCCCGTTTTCGCGAACGCTTCAATGCGCCAGTCGAAGTCCTGCACTCCGGTTTGAACGACAGCGAACGTCTTTCGGCCTGGCTGAAAGCAAAAAATGGCGAAGCGGCGATTGTTATCGGCACGCGCTCGTCGCTGTTTACACCGTTTAAAAATCTCGGCGTGATTGTCATCGACGAAGAGCATGACAGCTCTTATAAACAGCAGGAAGGCTGGCGCTATCATGCGCGCGATCTCGCGGTTTATCGCGCCCACAGCGAGCAGATCCCGATTATTCTCGGCTCAGCCACTCCGGCTCTGGAAACGCTGTGCAACGTGCGACAGAAAAAATATCGCATGCTACGCCTGACGCGACGTGCCGGAAATGCGCGCCCCGCCACTCAGCACGTGCTGGATCTCAAAGGTCAGCAGGTGCAGGCCGGACTCGCCCCTGCGCTTATCACCCGTATGCGTCAGCACCTGCAGGCGGATAACCAGGTGATTCTGTTTTTGAACCGCCGGGGCTTTGCTCCTGCACTGCTGTGCCATGACTGCGGCTGGATTGCCGAATGTCCGCGCTGCGATCACTACTACACGCTGCATCAGGCACAGCACCATTTACGCTGCCACCACTGCGACAGCCAGCGCCCAATACCACGTCAGTGCCCTTCCTGCGGCTCAACGCATATGGTTCCGGTTGGACTCGGCACCGAACAGCTTGAGCAGGCTCTGGCCCCTTTTTTCCCCGGCGTGCCAATCTCACGCATCGATCGCGACACCACCAGCCGTAAAGGGTCGCTGGAGCAGCATCTGGCGGAAGTACATCGCGGCGGCGCACGAATTCTGATCGGCACGCAAATGCTGGCCAAAGGCCACCACTTCCCGGACGTCACCCTGGTGGCGCTTCTGGACGTTGACGGCGCGCTGTTCTCTGCAGATTTCCGGTCGGCAGAACGCTTCGCCCAGCTTTACACGCAGGTCTCCGGGCGAGCAGGACGCGCCGGGAAACAGGGCGAAGTGGTGCTACAAACGCACCATCCTGAGCATCCGCTGCTGCAAACTTTGCTGTACAAAGGTTATGACGCGTTTGCCGAGCAGGCGCTGGCCGAGCGACAAACGCTCCAGCTTCCACCGTGGACCAGCCATGTGATCGTGCGGGCAGAAGATCATAACAACCAGCATGCGCCAATGTTCTTACAACAGTTGCGAAATCTGATCCAGGCCAGTCCGCTTGCCGATGACAAACTGTGGGTGCTCGGCCCGGTTCCCGCCCTGGCCCCCAAGCGCGGCGGTCGCTATCGCTGGCAAATTTTGTTGCAACATCCGTCGCGAATTCGCCTGCAGCATATCGTCAGCGGTACGCTGGCGCTGATCAATACGTTACCCGATGCACGTAAGGTTAAATGGGTGCTGGATGTCGATCCCATCGAGGGATAATCCCTCACGATGCGAGGCGGATCGTAAAATTAAAGATCCATCACACTTTTTATGAAAATTCTGTAACCGCTTCCATTAACTATCTGATAAAAATGTTTCAGATGAAGGCTATTCAAGGACGAGTCTGTGCCAGCAGCTCTCTGGCGAGGAGAAAGAGTGAAACCGAATAAGCAGGTTGCCGCCGCTACGATGAAAGATGTTGCTCTGAAGGCGAAAGTCTCAACGGCAACCGTATCCCGCGCATTAATGAACCCGGACAAAGTCTCGCAGTCAACCCGTAACAAGGTTGAACAGGCTGCGCTGGAAGTGGGATATTTACCCCAATCAATGGGACGCAACGTTAAGCGTAATGAATCACGTACCATTCTGGTGATTGTGCCGGATATCTGCGATCCGTTTTTTAGCGAAGTGATTCGCGGCATAGAAGTGACCGCCGCTGAGCAGGGATATCTGGTGCTTATCGGCGACTGCGCCCACCAGAATCAGCAGGAAAAGACCTTCCTCAACCTCATTATCACCAAGCAGATCGATGGCATGGTGCTGCTCAGTTCGCGACTGCCGTTTGATGCCAGCGTGGAAGAGCAGCGCAACTTGCCGCCGATGGTCATGTCCAACGAGTTCGCGCCAGAGCTGGAACTCCCCACCGTGCACATTGATAATCTCACCGCCGCCTTCAACGCGATGAACTATCTGCTGGAACTGGGGCATAAACGCATTGGCTGTATCGCCGGACCAGAGGATATGCCGCTGTGCCATTACCGTCTGCAAGGTTACGTTCAGGCATTGCGCCGCAGTGGAATTACGGTCGATCCGCATTTCATCGCGCGTGGTGACTTTACCTATGAAGCGGGAGCCAATGCGCTTAAGCAACTCCTTGAGCTTCCACAGCCACCTACTGCGGTCTTTTGCCACAGCGATGTCATGGCGCTGGGGGCACTCTCTTACGCCAAACGTCAGGGTCTGAAGGTACCTGACGATTTATCCATCATTGGCTTTGATAATATTTCGCTCACGGAATTTTGTGATCCACCCCTGACAACCGTCGCACAGCCGCGTTTCGATATCGGACGTGAAGCTATGCTGTTACTGCTCGATCAACTACAAGGTCAGAACGTCAGCAGTGGCTCACGTTTACTGGACTGCGAGCTTATTATTCGGGGCACTACCCGGGCACTGACGTAAAGTAAAGTGCTTTCGGACTCCCCTGTCTGGTCAAAGGCCCGCCGCTTAAGTAACATGGCGGGCTGACGAACGAATAAATACAGCGAAACGATAGTGGCACAACGAGATTATGTACGTCGCGGCCAACCGGCACCTTCGCGGCGCAAGAAGAGCACATCACGGAAAAAACAACGCAATACGCCTGCGGTATCGCCCGCTATGGTTGCTATTGCTGCAGCCGTACTCGTGACCTTTATCGGTGGTCTGTACTTCATTACGCATCACAAGAAAGAAGAGTCCGAAACGCTGCAAAACCAGAAAGTCACCGGTAATGGCATCCCGCCAAAACCGGAAGAGCGCTGGCGATACATCAAAGAGCTGGAAAGCCGTCAGCCTGGCGTACGTGCGCCTACCGAACCGTCTGCAGGCGGCGAGGTACTGAACGCCGATCAGCTTACCAATGAGCAGCGCCAGTTGTTGGCGCAAATGCAGGCCGATATGCGCCAACAGCCAACGCAGCTCAACGAAGTACCGTGGAACGAACAAACTGCGGAACAACGCCAGCAAACGCTGCAGCGTCAACGTCAGGTGCAACAGCAGCAGTGGAATAACACCCAACAGCAGGCTCAACAGCCGCGCCAACGGGTAACAGAACAGCCGTACCAGCAGCAGCAAACGCGTACTGCGCAAGCCGCACCGGTACAGCAGCCGAAGGCGCAGCCAAAACCGGCGGCCCAACAGCCGTATCAGGATCTACTGCAAACACCTGCGCATACCACCGCCGCTCAGCCGAAAACGCAGCCGGCCGCGCCGATAACAAATGAAACGCAGCCGCCAAAACAGACGGCGGAGAAAAAAGATGAACGCCGCTGGATGGTACAGTGCGGCTCATTTAAAGGCGCTGAGCAGGCAGAAACCGTGCGCGCGCAGTTGGCTTTTGAAGGCTTCAACTCACGTATTACCACCAATAACGGCTGGAATCGCGTGGTCATTGGTCCGGTCAAAGGCAAAGAGAATGCCGACAACACCATCAGCCGCCTGAAAGTTGCTGGTCACACAAACTGCATTCGACTCGCCACTGGGGGTTGAAACCCCCAAAATCCCCCCCATCTATACTTGCATTACGCCCCGCATACTGCGCGGGGCCTGTGTTTTGCATTTGTAACCAAGGGGTCTGCTCGTGACAACAATAGTAAGCGTACGCCGTAACGGCCATGTGGTAATCGCCGGTGATGGTCAGGCCACACTGGGTAACACCGTAATGAAAGGCAACGTGAAGAAAGTCCGCCGTCTGTACAACGACAAAGTCATCGCGGGCTTTGCGGGCGGTACTGCGGATGCATTCACGCTGTTTGAACTGTTTGAACGCAAGCTGGAAATGCACCAGGGTCACCTGGTGAAAGCTGCCGTTGAACTGGCAAAAGACTGGCGTACCGACCGTATGCTGCGCAAACTCGAAGCGCTGCTGGCCGTTGCGGATGAAACTGCATCACTCATCATCACCGGTAACGGCGACGTCATCCAGCCAGAAAACGATCTGATTGCCATCGGCTCCGGCGGTCCCTACGCCCAGGCTGCTGCACGCGCTCTGCTGGAAAACACCGAGCTTGGCGCACGCGAGATTGCTGAGAAAGCGTTGGATATTGCAGGGGATATCTGCATTTATACCAACCACTTCCATACCATCGAAGAATTGAACTCCAAAGCGTAAGGATCCCCCATGTCTGAAATGACCCCACGCGAAATTGTCAGCGAACTGAACAAACACATCATCGGCCAGGATAACGCTAAGCGTTCCGTGGCGATTGCCCTGCGTAACCGCTGGCGCCGCATGCAGCTCAACGAAGAGCTGCGCCATGAAGTTACGCCGAAAAACATTCTGATGATTGGCCCAACCGGCGTCGGTAAAACCGAAATCGCCCGTCGTCTGGCAAAACTGGCCAACGCGCCGTTCATCAAAGTTGAAGCAACGAAATTCACCGAAGTCGGCTATGTTGGTAAAGAAGTTGACTCTATCATCCGCGATCTGACCGATGCTGCCATCAAAATGGTCCGCGTTCAGGCCATCGAGAAAAACCGCTTCCGTGCCGAAGAGATGGCGGAAGAGCGCATTCTCGACGTGCTGATCCCACCGGCTAAAAATAACTGGGGACAGTCAGAGCAGCCGCAGGAACCTTCAGCAGCGCGTCAGGCGTTCCGTAAAAAACTGCGTGAAGGCCAGTTGGATGATAAAGAGATCGAAATCGATCTCGCGGCCGCACCGATGGGCGTTGAAATCATGGCGCCTCCGGGAATGGAAGAGATGACCAGCCAGCTACAGTCCATGTTCCAGAACCTGGGCGGTCAGAAGCAAAAACCGCGTAAGCTGAAAATCAAAGACGCGATGAAGCTGCTGATTGAAGAAGAAGCGGCCAAACTGGTGAATCCGGAAGAGCTGAAACAGGAAGCTATCGACGCCGTTGAGCAACACGGAATCGTGTTTATCGACGAAATCGACAAAATCTGTAAGCGCGGCGAATCCTCCGGCCCGGACGTGTCCCGTGAAGGCGTACAGCGCGACCTGCTGCCGCTGGTTGAAGGCTGCACGGTCTCCACTAAACACGGTATGGTGAAAACAGACCACATTCTGTTTATTGCCTCTGGCGCATTCCAGGTAGCGAAACCGTCTGACCTGATCCCGGAACTGCAGGGTCGTCTGCCGATTCGTGTCGAGCTGCAGGCGCTGACCACCAGCGATTTTGAGCGTATCCTTACCGAACCGAATGCCTCCATCACCGTCCAGTACAAAGCGCTGATGGCGACCGAAGGTGTGGACATCAACTTCACCGAATCGGGCATTAAACGCATTGCCGAAGCGGCCTGGCAGGTCAATGAAACCACCGAAAACATCGGTGCACGTCGTCTGCATACCGTTCTCGAGCGTCTGATGGAAGATATTTCCTATGATGCGAGCGATTTAAACGGCCAAAGCATCACAATTGATGCCGAATATGTGAGCAAACATCTGGATGCGCTGGTCGCAGATGAAGATCTGAGCCGTTTTATCCTATAATCGCGTTCAATGCATTTTCATCACTGTTGATGGGGCTGATAAAGCCCCATTTTTATTGGCGCTAAATATGACTGAACAACAAAAAATTAGCCGCTCACAAGCCTGGCTGGAAAGTTTACGACCTAAGACCTTACCGCTCGCCTTCGCGGCGATCATCGTCGGTACGGCATTAGCATGGTGGCAAGGATACTTCGATCCGCTGGTTGCTCTGTTGGCATTGATTACGGCAGGACTGCTGCAAATTCTGTCCAACCTCGCTAACGACTATGGCGATGCCGTCAAAGGCAGCGACAAGCCCGACCGCATTGGACCACTGCGCGGTATGCAAAAAGGGGTTATCACCCAACAGCAGATGAAGCGTGCGCTGATCGTTACCGTGGTGTTGATCTGTCTGTCGGGTCTGGCCCTGGTTGCTGTGGCCTGTCACACGCTGGCGGATTTTGTCGGTTTCCTGGTACTTGGTGGCCTGTCGATTATCGCGGCGATCACCTACACCGTGGGTAATCGCCCTTACGGATATATCGGTCTGGGCGATATTTCCGTGCTGGTATTCTTTGGCTGGCTTAGCGTGATGGGAAGCTGGTATCTGCAGGCGCATACGCTGATTCCGGCGCTGATTCTGCCTGCCACCGCCTGTGGCCTGCTGGCAACTGCCGTGCTCAACGTTAACAACCTGCGCGATATCAACAGCGACAGAGAGAACGGCAAGAACACGCTGGTAGTACGTTTAGGTGCCGTCAATGCCCGCCGCTACCATGCCTGCCTGCTGATGGGGACGCTGGTTTGTCTGGCGCTGTTTAACCTGTTTTCGCTACAAAGTCTGTGGGGATGGCTGTTTATCCTTGCCGCTCCGCTGCTTTTCAAACAGGCGCGTTACGTGATGCGCGAAATGGATCCTGCGGCAATGCGTCCGATGCTGGAACGCACCGTAAAAGCGGCGCTATTAACTAACTTGCTGTTTGTCGTTGGAATTTTCTTAAGTCAGTGGTCTCTTTAACTGACAAATATCAATTAACAATTGATGATTTTGCCAACAGTACACATAGCGCGATATACTAAAAATTCTCGCAGCAACTGAACGTTAAGCCTATGAAATACGATACATCCGAGCTTTGTGACATCTATCAGGAAGATGTCAACGTCGTGGAACCGCTGTTCTCTAACTTTGGAGGACGGTCGTCGTTTGGCGGACAAATCATCACGGTAAAATGTTTCGAGGACAACGGGTTGCTGTACGATCTGCTCGAACAAAATGGCCGTGGTCGCATTCTGCTGGTCGATGGCGGCGGTTCTGTCCGTCGTGCGCTGGTCGATGCCGAACTGGCACGACTGGCCGTACAGAATGAATGGGAAGGTCTGGTCATCTACGGCTCAGTCCGCCAGGTAGACGATCTGGAAGAACTGGATATCGGCATTCAGGCGATTGCCGCAATTCCGGTAGGTGCTTCAGGAGAAGGTATTGGGGAAAGCGATGTGCGCGTCAACTTTGGCGGCGTGACATTCTTCTCCGGCGACCACCTGTACGCCGACAACACCGGGATAATCCTCTCCGAAGACCCGCTCGATATCGAGTAAGTGAAAAAGGCACCGCAAGGTGCCTTTTTTATGCGTTGTCACTGATTGCCGGTTGGCGGCTTACGCCTTATCCGGCCTACAGGCACTCGCAGTCTACATCCTCTATAGATTTCGCGTCAGGGCAAGGCGGCAAGTAAGTGAATCCCCAGGAGCATAGGCCACTATGTGACTGGGGTGAATGTACGCAGCCAACGCCGCCATAACGTGAAATATGACGAGGATTAGACTTCTTCCATACGCCCCAACAGGGCATGCAGACGATCCTGCCAGCCGTTCTGCTGTTCTTTCAGGTTGTTGTTCTCACGCTCCAGCTCTTCACGCTGCTGCTGTGCAGACTGAACTTCCTGCGACAGTGAGTTGTTCTTTTCTTTCAGCTCTTCGATTTCCATCTGCAACAGCGTGATGGTATCAATCGCCTGCTGTACTTTTGCTTCCAGTTTCTCAAACACTTCTAATGACATCGTCATACCTCTCCTGAATTGCAAGGCGTTGATGGATAAAAATCCTCGTCCCGATAACCGGCGACGCCTTAATAAAAACGAGCGCACTCTACTTAACACCGATTGTATGAAGCCGCGTCATCCCTGTCCAGCGGCATCCCGCGCAGATTGCGGTTTGCAACACTTTTCGTCTTTCTCCTGGTGACATTACTATCATAACTCTTAAGTGTTAACGAATTGATCATTGAAATGATTCAGCTCACATTATTTTTGTATAACAAATACCGCGAAATGGCGCGATAACGCTCATTTTGTTGATGGAGTACACACATTTCAATTTCGATATTTCTCGTTTTTGAGCGTTAACGATAAATTAACAGTGTGCCTACCGGCTCCGGGGATGTCAGTGACCTTCTCGCATACAATAAACATTAAACTCTCTTCAGGATCCGATTATGAGTCAAACATCAACCTTAAAAGGCCAGTGCATTGCTGAATTCCTCGGTACCGGGTTGTTGATTTTCTTCGGTGTGGGATGTGTCGCTGCACTCAAAGTTGCTGGGGCTACTTTTGGTCAGTGGGAAATCAGTATCATCTGGGGTCTGGGGGTAGCGATGGCTATCTATCTGACCGCAGGCGTTTCTGGTGCACACCTGAATCCAGCGGTAACCATCGCACTCTGGCTGTTCGCCTGTTTTGATAAACGCAAAGTTGCTCCTTTTATTATTTCGCAAATTGCCGGCGCCTTTTGCGCAGCGGCACTGGTTTACGGGCTTTATTACAATCTTTTCATCGATTTCGAACAAACTAACCATATCGTGCGCGGCAGTACCGAGAGCCTGGGTCTGGCAGGTACTTTCTCGACCTATCCGAACCCGCATATCAATTTTGTGCAGGCCTTCGCGGTTGAAATGGTCATTACCGCTATTCTAATGGGGCTGATTCTGGCTCTGACCGACGATGGTAACGGTGTACCTCGTGGTCCGCTGGCACCACTGCTGATCGGCTTGTTGATCGCCGTTATTGGTGCTTCCATGGGTCCGCTAACAGGTTTTGCGATGAACCCGGCACGTGACTTCGGACCGAAACTCTTCGCCTGGATGGCCGGATGGGGTGAGATTGCCTTCACGGGTGGTCGTGATATCCCTTACTTCCTGGTCCCGGTGTTTGGCCCGATTACCGGCGCGATTTTAGGCGCATGGGCATATCGCAAACTGATTGGTCGCCATTTACCGTGCGATGTCTGCGCGATTGAAGAGAAAGACGTTGCGACCAACACTCAACAAAAAGCTTCGCAGTAATGTGACTACGGGACAAATAATCATGACTGAAAAAAAATATATCGTTGCGCTCGACCAGGGCACCACCAGCTCCCGCGCGGTCGTAATGGACCACGATGCGAATATCGTTAGCGTTTCACAGCGCGAATTCGAGCAAATCTACCCGAAAGCAGGTTGGGTAGAACATGACCCAATGGAAATTTGGGCGACCCAAAGCTCCACGCTGGTAGAAGTTCTGGCGAAAGCCGATATCAGTTCCGATGAAATTGCAGCGATCGGTATTACCAACCAGCGTGAAACCACCATCGTCTGGGAGCGTGAGACCGGTAAGCCTATCTATAACGCAATTGTGTGGCAGTGTCGTCGTACCGCGGATATCTGCGAAAAGCTCAAGCGCGACGGAATGGAAGAGTACATCCGTAATAACACGGGTCTGGTAATTGACCCGTACTTTTCCGGCACTAAAGTGAAGTGGATCCTCGACCACGTAGAAGGCTCACGTGAGCGCGCTCGCCGCGGCGAACTGCTGTTCGGTACGGTAGACACCTGGCTTATCTGGAAAATGACGCAGGGACGCGTACACGTAACGGATTACACCAACGCCTCTCGTACCATGCTGTTCAACATCCACTCCCTGGATTGGGATGACACGATGCTGGATGCGCTGGATATTCCGCGTGCAATGCTGCCAGAAGTGCGTCGTTCTTCTGAAGTGTACGGCCAGACCAACATCGGTGGTAAAGGCGGCATTCGTATTCCTATCTCCGGTATTGCCGGTGACCAGCAGGCCGCTCTGTTTGGCCAGCTGTGCGTGAAGGAAGGGATGGCGAAAAACACTTACGGTACCGGCTGCTTCATGCTGATGAACACTGGCGAGAAAGCCGTTAAGTCCGAAAATGGACTACTGACCACCATCGCCTGTGGACCGACCGGGGAAGTGAACTACGCGCTGGAAGGTGCGGTATTTATGGCTGGCGCATCCATCCAGTGGCTGCGCGATGAAATGAAACTCATCAGCGATGCATTCGACTCTGAATATTTCGCCACCAAAGTGAAAGATACCAACGGCGTGTACGTCGTTCCGGCATTCACAGGCCTTGGCGCACCGTACTGGGACCCGTATGCACGCGGAGCCATCTTCGGCCTGACTCGTGGCGTAAACTCCAACCACATCATCCGCGCAACGCTTGAGTCTATCGCTTACCAGACCCGTGACGTACTGGAAGCGATGCAGGCTGACTCCGGTATTCGCCTGCACGCCCTGCGCGTCGATGGCGGTGCGGTCGCCAACAACTTCCTGATGCAGTTCCAGTCCGATATTCTCGGCACGCGCGTTGAGCGCCCGGAAGTCCGCGAAGTCACCGCATTGGGTGCTGCGTACCTTGCCGGTCTGGCAGTAGGTTTCTGGCAGAATCTGGATGAACTGCAGGAGAAAGCGGTCATCGAGCGTGAATTCCGCCCTGGCATCGAAACCACCGAGCGTAATTTCCGTTACAGCGGCTGGAAAAAAGCGGTCAAACGCGCCATGGCGTGGGAAGATCACGACGAGTAATTCGTCATTGCCGGATGGCGACCTTACCTTGTCCGGCAATATCTTCGTGCGGGGGCAACCCCGCACACACATCAATAATCTAGTCCCCTCCCCTGTGCTACACTTCGCGCCATTCCTTTCAGCTACGAGTTTGCAATGAGACGAGAACTTGCCATTGAATTTTCACGCGTGACCGAAGCGGCCGCGCTGGCTGGCTATAAATGGCTGGGCCGCGGCGATAAAAATACCGCTGATGGCGCGGCGGTGAACGCCATGCGTATTATGCTCAACCAGGTCAACATCGACGGCACCATCGTGATTGGCGAGGGTGAGATTGATGAAGCGCCGATGCTGTTTATCGGCGAGAAAGTCGGAACCGGCCACGGTGATGCGGTCGACATCGCCGTCGATCCTATCGAAGGCACGCGTATGACGGCAATGGGCCAGGCGAATGCGCTGGCGGTGCTGGCTGTAGGCGATAAAGGCTGTTTCCTGAACGCGCCAGACATGTACATGGAAAAGCTGATTGTCGGTCCTGGCGCAAAAGGGTCCATCGACCTGAACCTGTCGCTGGAAACCAACCTGCGAAACATTGCAGCCGCGCTGAACAAACCACTGAGTGACCTGACCGTCACCATCCTGGCAAAACCACGCCATGACGAGGTTATTGCAGAGATGGCGAAACTGGGCGTACGCGTCTTCGCCATTCCTGACGGCGACGTTGCGGCCTCGATTCTGACCTGTATGCCAGACAGCGAAGTGGACGTGCTGTACGGTATTGGCGGCGCTCCGGAAGGCGTGGTTTCCGCGGCCGTCATCCGCGCGCTGGACGGCGACATGCAGGGCCGCCTGCTGGCGCGCCATGACGTCAAAGGCGACAGCGAAGAGAACCGTCGTATTGGCGAACAGGAACTGGCCCGCTGCACCGCGATGGGCATTGAAGCGGGCAAAGCGCTGCGTCTGGATGAAATGGCGCGCAGCGACAACGTCATTTTCTCCGCTACCGGCATCACCAAAGGCGATCTGCTGGAAGGGATCAGCCGTAAAGGCAATATCGCAACCACCGAAACGCTGTTGATCCGCGGCAAATCACGCACGATCCGCCGCATTCAGTCGATTCACTACCTCGATCGCAAAGATCCCGATGTGCAGGCGCACATCCTGTAATTGATTTGATCAATAGAGCCTTCCAGCCCATCCGGGCTGGAAATCTTTCGTCCAACGAACGAAGATAAGGCAATCAAAGCAGACAGGAGAAAACCATGGCAGATTGGGTAACAGGCAAAGTCACAAAGGTGCAGAACTGGACCGATGCCCTGTTTAGTTTGACCGTGCGAGCTCCGGTTCTTCCTTTCACTGCAGGTCAGTTCACCAAGCTTGGCCTTGAGATCGACGGTGAGCGCGTACAGCGCGCCTATTCCTACGTGAATGCGCCCGATAACCCCGACTTAGAATTTTATCTGGTGACGGTTCCCGACGGCAAACTCAGCCCTCAACTGGCGGCGCTAAAGCCTGGCGATGAAGTTCAGGTGGTGAGTGAGGCCGCTGGATTCTTCGTGCTGGATGAAGTCCCTGATTGCGAAACGCTATGGATGCTGGCAACCGGCACGGCTATCGGCCCGTATTTGTCGATTCTGCAACTAGGCAAAGATCTGGGTCGCTTTAAAAATCTGGTGCTGGTCCACGCCGCACGTTATGCCGCCGATTTGAGCTACCTGCCATTGATGCAGGCGCTGGAAAAGCGCTACGAAGGTAAATTACGCATCCAGACGGTTGTTAGCCGTGAGACAGCCGTAGATTCGCTGACCGGGCGTGTACCGGCGCTGATTGAAAGCGGTGAACTGGAAAAGGCGGTAGGGCTGCCAATGGATAAAGAAACCAGCCATGTGATGCTATGCGGAAATCCACAAATGGTACGCGACACGCAGCAACTGCTGAAAGAGACCCGGCAGATGACCAAACACCTGCGCCGTCGACCGGGCCATATGACTGCTGAACACTACTGGTGAGGGTTGCCGGGCGGCGCTTGCGCTTCTCCGGTCGACAACTACTGGCGCTCGGCTTTGTACTTTACGTCCTGCGTATCCTTACCATATTTATTTTCGTCCTGGGTGCCAATGAACGCGCCCAGATCGATGAGCATGCCGACCAGAATGAGCGTCGGAACAAAGCGACCAACCGCCCATTGCCAGACGCCGGGTAACATCGTCCAATTTCCGGCCAGCAGCATCCACGCCAAAATCATCAGCAGCGCCCACACTCCAGAACGTCCCCGATCGTGCAGGCGTTTTACCGTCACTGCCGCCGTCGGCCATAGCAGACAAACCAGACAAAATGCCGCAGTCTGAATATCGAGTAATTGCTTGCTCGCCAGCGAGAACAAAACCAGCATTCCGACGATCCACAGACCTATCCAAATCCAGAAATCACGGCGCCCGATGCGCCCTTTAAATGAGAATAACCACTGCTGTATGGTCATGTAAGTTCCTTTATTATTACCTTCCAGAACAGTTTACCCTTTTGACAAGCCCGACAGTTACCGTTTTAATCGTGAGCAGTCATAACGAAAGGTACGATTGATGAAGCAAGGATTTACACTGTTTTTATTATTGTTTTCAGCCTTCACCGCGAGCGTTGCGGCACGGGCGGAAGAGCCATCGACGGCAACCACAGCCCCCTATTTACTGGCGGGTGCGCCGACCTTTGACCTGTCGATTAGCCAGTTTCGCGAAAACTTTAATACGCAGAATCCGAAGCTTATCCTGAATGAGTTCCGCGCCATCGACAGCAGCCGCGATCGGGCAAACCTCACCCGCGCGGCCAGTAAAATCAATGAAAACCTGTATGCGTCCTCCGCCCTTGAGCGCGGCACGCTAAAAATCAAAAGTATGCAGATAACCTGGTTGCCGATTCAGGGACCAGAACAAAAGGCGGCCAAAGCGAAAGCGCTGGAATACATGACCGCCGTCATTCGTACCGTCGCCCCGCTACTCACGAAAGAGCAGAGCCAGAAAAAGCTGCAAAAACTGCTCGCTGCCGGCAAAGGTAAACACTATTACGCCGAAACAGAAGGCGCCATTCGCTATGTTGTGGCAGATAACGGTGAAAAAGGGCTGACCTTCGCTGTTGAACCGATTAAGCTGGCACTATCAGAAAGTCTTGAGAAGGCGAATTGATGACAAAAAGCAAAGCCTTTCCGCAGACGAATCTCTATACTGTTTCACAGACCATGCTGCCCTGACGGGCGGCCATATTCCTTAATTCGCTGACAAGCGTGGAGAAATGAAATGCGACATCCTTTAGTGATGGGTAACTGGAAACTGAACGGCAGCCGCCACATGGTAAACGAACTGGTTGCTAATCTGCGTAAAGAACTGGCTGGCGTTGCTGGCTGTGCAGTAGCAATCGCTCCGCCGGAAATGTATATCGACCTGGCGAAACACGCCGCTGCCGGTAGCCACATTATCCTGGGCGCGCAGAACGTTGACCTGAACCTGTCTGGCGCATTTACCGGTGAAACAAGTGCTGAAATGCTGAAAGATATCGGCGCGCAGTACATCATTATCGGTCACTCTGAGCGTCGTACTTACCACAAAGAGTCTGACGAGCTGATCGCTAAAAAATTCGCCGTGCTGAAAGAACAAGGTCTGACTCCGGTTCTGTGCATCGGTGAAACCGAAGCAGAAAACGAAGCGGGCAAAACTGAAGAAGTCTGTGCACGTCAGATCGACGCCGTTCTGAAAACTCAGGGCGCGGCAGCATTCGAAGGCGTCGTTATCGCTTACGAACCAGTATGGGCTATCGGTACCGGTAAATCTGCAACTCCTGCTCAGGCTCAGGCTGTTCACAAATTCATTCGTGACCACATTGCTAAAGCTGACGCGAAAATCGCTGAACAAGTTATCATCCAGTACGGCGGTTCCGTAAACGCAGCTAATGCAGCAGAACTGTTCGCTCAGCCGGATATCGATGGCGCGCTGGTTGGCGGTGCTTCTCTGAAAGCAGATGCCTTCGCGGTCATCGTTAAAGCAGCAGAAGCGGCTAAACAGGCGTAATGCTGTTGAGGCGGGTAGCGCTTCGCTGACCCGCCCTCCAAGACTGTAGGCCCGGTAAGCGTTAGCGCTACCGGGCTTTTTTTTACAACTTACCCAACACGCTAAACCACAGATAATCCAGCGGCAGAAGAAGCAGATATGTTGCCGTCGCCAGCGCGATACACAGCAGCATCCCCGCCCTCGCAGGCACTTTCCCAAGCGCCATCGCCACCACAATCGGCGAAGCCTGATACGGCAGTAGCGGTGTGGAATACCCCAATACCTGAATCATAATTACCGACAGCAGCGGGAACCCAGTCGCATCGGCAAAACTTTGCGCCAGAGTGGTATACAGCGCCGGAACGCCGTTCGCCGTCATAATAAAATTGAGTGCGGTGGTAATGCCGGTCAGCGCGAGAAAGCTGGTAAATGGTTTTTCCGCATCCAGCGGCATCACCTGTAACAGCGCCTCGCCCACTGCATTGCCAATGCCGGTCTGGGTAACGGTAATTGCCAACCCCAGAATCCCCGCCACGTAAATGCAGGTCCTGATATTTACCCCGGAGGAAAACTCGTCGCCATTGATAAAACCAACCCGTGGTAGCAGCGTGATAACCGCCGCCGCCAGCCCGGTCCACGCAGGCCCTATACCGTGCCAGCTTTCACTTACCCACAGCAGCAGCACCACTGCTAGCATCCAGGCCAGGCGTTTTTCATCCCGGCTCATTGGTTCCGCTGGCGTGAGATCGCGCGGTGCGTGGGGCTTGCCAGGGAACAGCCAGCAGATAAGCATGATGAGCACCGCGCCTTTAAGCCAGCCCAGAACCGGCGTATGCAGCAGCAAATAGGGAAGATAATTGAGGTGGATGCCGTAAGAGCCTTCCGCCGCGCCGCTCATTACCAGATTGGGCACGTTAGCGGGTAAAATGGTCGCGGAAAGCTGGAACGTCCCAAACCCGACGGCCAGCGCCAGACCATACCAGGCGCGCGTACCCTCGTTAATTCCGGCACGCTTCGCCATTGCGGCAACAATCGGCATCAGCAGCGCAATACGCCCCATATTGGACGGCATCACAAACGCCAGCGCGTAACTGAGCAGCACCACGCTCGCCACCATTAACGGCCAGGAATCGGTCAATCGCGATGACAGCGCTCTCGCCGCCCTGTCCGCCAGCCCCGTTTTGCGAATCGCGATACCCAGCACAAAACCACTAAAGACCAGCCAGAATGCCGAAGACGCAAATCCGCCAAAGATCACATCCGCAGGTGCGATTTTGGCGACCATTGCTACGGCAAAGAACAGCAGCGCCGTTATAAACTCCGGCAGTAGCGACGTCGCCCAGAGCAGGATGGTAATGCCAATCACCAGAGAGGGGATAAACAGAGGGTATGTAAGCCAGAGCGACATGCCTGTCTCCTGTTGTTTTTTTCAACAAGAATACGGGGACAGACATGCGGAGTAAATGCCAGATTAGGTGGGGTTAACGCAGAATATCACATTGATGATCCTGAATTTCCTCAGCGGAGGCGAGATTGAGCGACAACAGATTGCGCTGGGTCGCCAGCAGGACAAAGGACTCATCGCTCTGACGCACCATCGCCAGCGCATAGCTGCCCATGTGCTCACGCGCATCCGGCACCTCTTCTGCCAGCATCATAAACGGGCTGCGTTGCGCCAGTTCATTTTCCGTGACGCGACGCGCCAGATATTCATGACCGCGCAGCCCACCCGGTAATGGCAGCCAACGAGTGCTGATTTTCGCCAGATTGTCATCCAGCTGTTTTCTGACATCGGTTCGCAGGCAGGAGATATGAATATGCAGATGATTTTGCGTACGCCCGCTACGCGAGTTAATAGTCAGCGATACCGCTTTGTCAGGGATTTCCTGACCGTATTTTTGGCTCATAAAGCTGCGCGCCTGCCAGGCCAGCCAGAAAAAGTTCGGCGTACCTGATTTCAGCAGCAGCGGGCTTTCCGTTCCGTTGATGCGCCAGGTCGGCATCAACAGGTATTGCAGTGGGCCGTTACGATCTTTGAACACCACATATCCGGCATCCGGTTTCACTTCGGCGCACGGCGCGGGATCCTGCTGCTGCAACTGGTGCGGCAGGCATTGCTGAAGAACAATCTGGCGTAATGCGTCCGGGTTACCGGTGAATTTCCAGTACCCGATACCTGCAGCAGCGGCGACTACAATCACCGCCAGTAAAAGATAGCCTGCTTTTTTCATTACGCGTTCCCTGTATCTCATTGAAGGGCAAGGGTAACGCAAAACCATGACAAATAAAAAACCCGGTCGCGTTATGCCACCGGGTCGGTAAATCACAGACTTATTTAGCGCTTGCTGATCTGGTCAAACGTACCACCGTTAGAGAAGTGCTCTTTCTGCGCTTTCGTCCAGCCGCCAAACTCTTCGTCGATGGTGAACAGTTTCAGCTTCGGAAATGCATTTTCGTATTTCTTCGCAACGTCTGCATCACGCGGACGATAGTAGTTTTTCGCTGCAATTTCCTGACCTTCCGGAGAATAGAGATATTTCAGGTAGGCTTCCGCCACCGTTTTGGTGTCTTTCTTTTCCACGACTTTGTCGACCACGGAAACGGTCGGTTCCGCGAGGATAGATTCACTCGGCGTCACTATCTCGAATTTGTCTTTGCCTAGCTCGTTTGTCGCCAGCAGGGCCTCGTTTTCCCAGGCGATCAGCACATCACCGATACCGCGTTCAACGAAGGTATTGGTTGAGCCACGCGCACCGGAGTCCAGCACTTCAACATTCTTATACAGGGCCTTCACGAAGTCTTGTGCCTTGGCCTGATCGTTGTTGTTGTGGTGCAAGGCGTAGCCCCATGCCGCCAGATAGTTCCAGCGTGCGCCGCCTGAGCTTTTCGGGTTTGGTGTAATGACCGACACGCCTGGTTTGATCAGATCGTTCCAGTCATGAATTTGTTTGGGGTTGCCTTTGCGGACCAGGAAAACGATGGTGGAGGTGTATGGCGCGGAGTTATCCGGCAGACGCTTAATCCAGTTTTTATCGATACGACCACGTTCAGCAATGGCATCCACATCGTAAGCCAGCGCCAGCGTCACGACATCGGCTTCAATACCGTTAATGACGGAGGTCGCTTGTTTACCCGAACCGCCGTGCGACTGGCGGATCACGACGTTGTCGCCCGTTTCCTGCTTCCAGTGCGCGCTGAAGGCCTTATTGTACTGCTCGTACAGTTCACGCGTTGGATCGTACGATACGTTAAGTAACTGAATATCCTTTGCCATAACGCTGGTCGATGCCAGCAATAATGTTAACCCTACGCCCCATTTGTTCATCGCCCAGCTCTCTTATGTGGTGTTGTGATGAGCAAAGCGTGCCAGAAAGGTATCCAAACATTAAAGAATAAAAAAAGATTTGCTATAACTTGGGGGAATAAATGCGGGGAATGGTGCCGAATGGTGGTTAGCGGCTCATCAGGCCTACAAGTCTTTACAACCTGTAGGCCTGATGCGCTTAGCGCCATCAGGCGCGGAAAAAACAATCAGTACAGTTTTTTCGCGCAGTCCAGCCAGTCACCTTTGAACGGACGCTTCATGTTTTCAATCGCGTCGATGATGTCGTGGTGAACCAGTTGCTCGTTCTGAATACCTACACAGCGACCGCCGTGACCTGCCAACAGCAGTTCAATGGCATATGCGCCCATACGGGACGCCAGGATACGGTCGTAAGGCACCGGAGAACCACCACGCTGGATGTGACCCAGTACGGTTGAGCGCGTTTCACGACCCGTTTCTTTCTCGATGTAATGCGCCAGTTCGTCAACGTCACACATGTGCTCAGTGATCGCCACAATCGCGTGTTTTTTACCTTTCGCGATGCCTGCTTTGATTTCAGCAACCAGATCGTCACGGCTGAATTCCACTTCCGGAACCACCACGAACTCACAGCCACCAGCAATGGCAGCCGCCAGAGTCAGATCGCCACAGTAGCGGCCCATCACTTCAACGATGGAAATACGCTGGTGAGAAGAAGAGGTATCACGCAGACGGTCAATCGCTTCGACTACGGTACCCAGAGCGGTGAAATAACCGATGGTGTAGTCGGTGCCTTTGATATCGTTGTCGATAGTGCCAGGCAGACCGATGCATGGGAAGCCCATTTCAGTCAGGCGTTTTGCCCCCATGTAAGAACCGTCACCACCGATAACAACCAGCGCGTCAATGCCACGCTTTTTCAGGTTTTCGATAGCCACGGCACGCACGTTTTCGTCGCGGAATTCCGGGAAGCGGGCAGAACCGAGGAATGTACCGCCACGGTTGATCATGTCGGACACGCTGTAGCGGTCAAGTTGAACCATACGGTCTTCATACAAACCCAGGTAGCCATCATGGATCCCCATGACTTCCAGCCCTTCCGTCAACGCTGCACGTACAACACCACGGATTGCTGCGTTCATGCCCGGCGCATCACCGCCGCTTGTCAACACACCGATTTTCTTAATCATGACTACCTCTGAACTTTGGAATGCAAAATGAAATCTGCTGCCGGAAGTCGATTCCGCATATCGAAACGATCCAACGAATATGCAGATAGTATAACAATCACTTCCTGCTGAATTGATTCAGGTCAGGCCAAATGGTGGTAATTTATACACAAAATGCTGGCCCGGTTCACTTTTTTTACAACGAATTATAAAAGCTCAAACATCTTGCCTTCCTTGGGTACGACCGAACAGGGATCCTGATGAATGATGACATCCGATCCCGGGAAACGCCGTAAAATTGCCTGCTCTACCTGTTCAGCCACTAAATGCGCCTGAACGAGCGGCAGATTATCTTCCATTTCCAAATGAATCTGAATAAAGCGGGTCGGCCCTGACTGCCGCGTGCGAAGATCGTGAGCGCCGCTGACTCCAGGCCATGACGTCACAATATCAATAATTTCCTGACGTTCTTCATCGGGTAAAGCGCGATCCAGCAAAGACTGTACCGCCTCATAACCCATGCGTAATGCACTATATAAAATATAGATGCCAATCCCGAGCGCAAACAAGGCATCTGCGCGATGCCAGCCGTACCATGCCAGCCCAAGCGCCACGAGAATTGCACCGTTCATCATAACATCAGACTGATAATGAAGCATATCCGCCCTAACGGCCTGACTTTGCGTGCGCTTCACCACCCAGCGCTGAAACGAGACCAGAATGATTGTACACACTAACGCAATGATGGTGACAACCACCCCGACGCCAGGATCTTTCATTGGCGTGGGTTGGATGAGATGCTGAATCCCGGTCAGGAATAAAAACAGCGCCGAACCGGAAATAAACATGCTTTGCGCCAGCGCCGCCAGCGATTCCGCTTTTCCGTGTCCGAACGTATGTTCATCATCGGCCGGTTGCAAAGAATAGCGCACCACCAACAGGTTGGTTAACGACGCGGCGATGTCCACCAAAGAATCCACCAGCGCTGCCAGAATACTGACCGATCCGGTGTACCACCACGCAAAAATCTTGATCAAAAGTAACAGCGATGCCATCACGGTCGCCGCGATAGCCGCCCGGCTAACCAGCCGCCCATAGGTTTGATTCATAAACACTCCTGCCAGGATATGCCGCTAGTATAACGGATGAAGTAAAACAGTCAGGCAATAACCGAGTGACAAATTTTGGGCAAAAAAAACCCCCACATCATGTGGGGGAAGACAGGGATGGTGTCTATGGCAAGGAAAACAGGGGTACTACTGGGAACGTGAGTTGCTACTACTCAATAAATTCAACGATGAGCTTTTTTTCCAGTGCGCTACGTCGCGCAGTTGCTCCATTCGTTGTTCATGTCTCTCATTTAAAACCGCTTGCTGCTCGGGCGTTAACAGGCGATACATCTGGTTGCGAACCTTGGCTATTTCAACCTGGCGGGCAACCTGTTCTTGCGCCATTCTTTCTGCCTGAGCGCGCACAGCGCGTTCATCAAATTTCTCTGCGGTGACAAGGCGATGCATTGTCTCCATTTCGCTAACATTAACAGGAGGCTGTTCGTGTCTTGCCTGCTGCATTAAATCTCGCATCTGTTGACGTTGATGTTCGGTTAAACTGATACCGTCGAACATGTGGCTCTGAACGCTGCGTTGCGCGGAGCCTTCACCCAGGTGCCAGTGATCGCCTGTGACGACTTCAGCTGCATGGCTTAAAGTACTCAGTGCCAGCGTTGAGGCCATGACGGCAGCGGTAACTTTGCCCATCACTTGCTCCCAAAATCTTTTCTGTCGCGATTCAACGAGAGACAGTTTACGATTCGGGCTGCAAACATGCGTCAGGGGGTGTAAAACAACGTAAAGTCATAGATTAGCGACGCCTGATGACGTAATTTCTGCCTCGGAGGTACGTAAACAATGAATAAAATCCTGTTAGTTGATGATGACCGAGAGCTGACTTCCCTGTTAAAGGAGTTGCTCGAAATGGAAGGTTTCGATGTGCTGGTTGCCTATGATGGGGAACAGGCGCTTGAGCTTCTGGATGACAGCATCGATTTACTTTTGCTCGACGTCATGATGCCGAAGAAAAATGGCATTGATACGCTGAAAGCACTTCGTCAGACACACCAGACACCCGTAATCATGCTGACCGCTCGCGGCAGCGAATTGGATCGCGTACTTGGCCTTGAGCTGGGCGCGGACGACTATTTACCCAAACCGTTTAACGACCGTGAACTGGTCGCGCGCATCCGCGCTATTTTGCGTCGCTCACACTGGAGCGAACAGCAGCAGAACAGCGACAACGGTTCGCCGACTCTGGAAGTGGATGCGTTAAGCCTTAATCCGGGTCGCCAGGAAGCCAGCTTTGACGGGCAAACCCTGGAATTAACCGGCACCGAATTCACCCTGCTCTATTTGCTGGCACAGCATCTCGGTCAGGTGGTTTCGCGTGAACACCTGAGCCAGGAAGTGCTGGGCAAACGCCTGACACCTTTCGATCGCGCGATCGACATGCATATCTCGAACCTGCGTCGTAAGCTGCCAGAACGTAAAGACGGACACCCGTGGTTTAAAACCCTGCGCGGTCGCGGCTACCTGATGGTCTCCGCTTCATGATAGGGAGCTTAACCGCGCGCATCTTTGCCATCTTCTGGTTGACGCTGGCACTGGTGTTGATGTTGGTACTGATGTTACCCAAGCTTGATTCACGCCAGATGACCGAGCTACTGGACAGCGAGCAGCGCCAGGGGTTGATGATTGAGCAACACGTTGAAGCTGAACTGGCGAACGATCCACCCAATGATTTAATGTGGTGGCGTCGCTTGTTTCGGGCGATAGACAAGTGGGCGCCCCCAGGACAGCGGTTATTGCTTGTTACGACGGAAGGACGTGTGATCGGCGCAGAACGCAACGAAATGCAGATCATTCGTAACTTTATTGGTCAGGCCGATAACGCCGACCATCCGCAAAAGAAAAAATACGGTCGCGTTGAGATGGTCGGGCCTTTCTCCGTCAGAGACGGCGAAGATAACTACCAGCTGTATCTCATTCGACCTGCCAGCAGCTCACAATCTGACTTTATCAATCTGTTGTTCGACCGACCGCTGTTGTTGCTGATTGTCACCATGTTAGTCAGCTCTCCGCTATTGCTCTGGCTTGCCTGGAGTCTGGCGAAACCGGCGCGTAAGTTGAAAAACGCGGCGGATGAAGTGGCCCAGGGCAACCTGCGTCAGCATCCGGAACTGGAAGCCGGTCCGCAGGAGTTTCTGGCGGCAGGCGCCAGCTTTAACCAGATGGTGACGGCGCTGGAGCGAATGATGACCTCGCAGCAACGCCTGCTGTCGGACATCTCCCACGAGTTGAGAACGCCGTTGACGCGTCTGCAGTTGGGCACCGCGCTGCTGCGCCGTCGTAGCGGTGAAAGCAAAGAGCTGGAGCGTATTGAAACAGAAGCACATCGGCTGGACAGCATGATCAACGACCTGCTGGTGATGTCACGCAATCAGCAGAAAAACGCGCTGGTCAGTGAAACGGTGAAAGCCAATCAGCTGTGGGGCGAAGTGCTGGATAACGCCGCCTTTGAAGCCGAGCAGATGGGTAAATCACTCACGGTGAATTTCCCGCCGGGTCCGTGGCCACTGTACGGCAACCCAAATGCGCTGGAAAGCGCGCTGGAAAACATTGTGCGCAATGCCCTGCGTTATTCACACACGCAGATTGAAGTTGGCTTCGCGGTGGATATCGATGGGATTACCATCACCGTCGACGACGATGGCCCGGGCGTTAGCCCTGAAGACCGAGAACAGATTTTCCGTCCGTTCTATCGTACCGATGAGGCGCGCGATCGCGAGTCTGGCGGAACAGGTCTGGGTCTGGCGATTGTTGAAACCGCAATCCAACAGCATCGTGGCTGGGTGAAAGCCGAAGACAGCCCGCTGGGTGGTTTACGGCTGGTAATTTGGTTGCCGCTGTATAAACGCGCTTAACAGGCTTCCCCGGTAACGTCGTACCGGGGAAGTTCTCACATTATGCTGCCACAGTCGCAGCCGCTAGCTTTTGCTTTTTAATCCGCTTCACCAGAATGGTCGAACAGATAAAGCCCATTAAGCTGAACGCAATCATCACGCTAAAGACATAGTTATAGCCCGTGATGCCGCTATTGGTATCCAGTAAATAGCCGTATAACGTATACGCAAACATGGCGGGCATATAACCGATGATACAGCCAAATGCCATCGCCGAACCGGCATATTCACGCGGGGTACCAATCTCATCCATTGGTGCAAAGAAAATGGCGCGCTGTGAGAAAATAATCGCCCCAAATCCAAGCGTCGCCGCCATACCGATATACACATTCATCGTTTGATGTGGCAACAGCATAAAAACAACCATAGCAGCAGCAGAGATCAGAAACGTCCACTTCAGGTAAACCGTAGGTGATTTAGCAACCTTATCCGCCAGCAGCCCACCAATCGGCCCTCCCACCATTTTCAATGCATACTGGTTGATGATGCCGTACGCGCCGACGAGCGCTACCGGCAGCATGTAGATATCTTTTAAGAATGGGATGAAGTAAGTCAGGCCACAGTACGCGGCGTAAACGAAGAAAATCCCTAAAGAAGCCAGCCAGACGTTAGGGCAGGACAACACATGTTTGATACCCTTTAAGACTTCCATGTTGGCACTGGTTTTCTCGCCGCCTTTCACTTTGTCATCATCGACAATAAAGTAAGTGAGAACGCCCGCAGCCAGCGTAATTAGCGTATAAAACAGCAGTCCAGCCTGCATCCCCGCTTTACCTTCACCAAACTGGACGAAAACAAACAGAGCGCCAGAAGCGACGATAACATCCACCACGCCACGTCCGGCTTCTAAAAAGCCAAACATACGCCCTTGTTCTTCTTGCGTACCTAGCAGACGCACAGCTTTCAATAACACCGGCCAATAAACCACATCGGCAAAGAACGCCATTGCGGCAAAGCAAATAAGATAACCGGTAAATGACGGTAGCGTCGCCAAATATAAACCGCATAGCCCAACGCCGATCAGACCAAATGGTAATAATATTTTCTTGGAGTAACGGTCTGCGATATAGAGCGACAGAAAAAGCCCGGTTGTCTGAACAATCGTATAAACAGTAAAACTTAAACCAATTTGCGTATTGGTTAAACCCCAGTCACTTTGCATTGGCACATAGAAAACGTCTTTCATACTTGAAAGTTTGAATATTGTGCCGCCGCCTAAAATTAAAAAACAGAGCCTTGCCCATTTGTTCATGAACATAATTAAACCCTCATTGCTTGTTGAGAGAAATATTTAAATTAAATCATGCAGTTAATAAATTAAGAGAGTTATTTTCATAACCCTTTTCGCATTTAATAATATTTAAAGAAGTTTATTTATTACTTGTAAACTTGTCGCATAAATCACGGATATACTTTATTTGAGCAAGAGCATGTTCTTTTTCCTGCGCCAGTCGCGCATCAATCATGTTACTGTCGGGCAGCGGCGTATAGCTTGCATCGCGCCATGGGACCCAGGGATTATCACCTTCATCATCAAAACGAAATGCCGGAGCATAATATTCAACTTCCTCTTCCAGACCAAAAGCATTTACTTGCGGTTTATCCTCACCTAAAAGTAATAATGCCTTAAGCATCTCTTCCATTGGTAAGTCACCGTATCCTGAACGACAAGCCTCATGCCCCCAGCCTTTACCTTCTTTAATAATTTTTGCGTCTTTGATATGTACCTGAGTGATTAGAGGGGACATGACCTCTAACGCAGAAAGCGGCTGCTCATTGGCGTTAATCATGTTGCCAAAATCAAATAGAATAGAGAGATTCTTCATTCCACTATTATTAACCAGCGTCACCAGTTCATGGCCTTGCAGATCTTCATGCTGTTCGATAGTAAAGCTTAGTCCGCAATCGTCATACTGAGACAACCACGCAATATCATTGGCAATCTTTGCCATGACATCGTTGAGATGTCCTTCATAGCGCGGGTAGAAACGTACTGAAGTTGCGCCAGTTGCCACAGCAATACGGATCGCATCCGTCAATGTCACCTTGTCCGATGCGCTCGTTTCAATATGTACATCGAGGTTATATTTTTTGGCCTTTTCTTTAAAATCGTGCAACTGCCGATCGTTTAGTTTCTGCAGCGATTGGGACTCACCATCCTCAACATGTATTTTCACTCCCTTTAATTGTTGCTGATGCGCAATATCCAGAAGATCGCCCGGAAGGACTCTCTCATAGCGCATATTCAGATGAAAGGCATAAGCATGTAGGTACAGTGGTATATTTCTCGCACGTTCAGCGAGAAGTTCTTGGTTGCATTTTCCCATTATTTTTCTCATTCATCACGAATAACAAGTTCCACAGATTCAAGTCGCCAGTATTCAAAATCAACCTGAACCACTTTTTTATCTCGGGTAGCCCGATGTTTTTCTACTAAAATTCCATAAGTATTAGGCGCAACGCCCAACTCTTTGCAGGCCACTTCTGGCATATTGACCGGTTTAAAAATCATTTCTTTGATATTTAAAGCATGACCAAACGCATCTTCCCAGACGCTGGCAAAAGACTGATTGCCCAATTTGTTAATGAATCCTGGCGCAACATCAGCATCAATATAGGACTCATGGTAAAACACTTTATGCGAATCAAGACCACACCAACCGGTAACTAAATAGCGATCACCGGAGGAGAGAAAAACATCATCAACATGGTGCGGAACCGTCGCAATCGTTTCTTTGGTTAAATAACCCCAAAAAGGCTTGCGCCCCTGAGCACAGGCTTCAGCATTAAAGCTGGAAAGTGATTTGGGATTATAAATAAATCGCTTCGATGAAATAAACCAACCACTGCGGTTCTTTCGGAAGATACGCGCATCGATCTCAAGCTCAATCAGAACCTGACGTAAAGTCATGCGCTTCGCATCCAGCAACTCACATAACTCTCTCTCCGAAGGCAATTTAGAGCCCGCTGGCAAATTATTCTCGTTTAACCAGCTTTCAAAGCGCTCTCTAAGCACATCAACATTGTTTTTCTTTTTCATCTTGCCCATCTGGTTTAAACCAATTTAAAGCTAAGATATTTGAGTGCAGGAAATACTCAAGTTTTTTTTCAACGCAGAGTTTCTTTTTGTGGGCCAGGTATCAAGAATGGACTGAAAACATGGCGTGACGGGCAGGTTTTTTTACCCGCCTTAGTATGCAGAGATAAGAACCACGAGAGAGGCAAATCAGGTGTTACCACCTGATTTAATTGCATGGTCAGAATGGCTTTATTTTCCCCACAAACGGCGGGAATTGTCTTCGATCTTGCCGCTTAAACGACGCTTTTGCATCGTTCGGGTCCAGCTTTTCGATAACCCGGCAGCCGAGAGTAAACGGTGATATTGTGAGTCATCAAACGGCATATGCCAGGCAATGGCAATCGCCTCCCGCACGCTGACGTCGCTGACGCGTGAAGCCAGGATCAACGGCGCGTCCGCCGACACCTGGCCTGGAGCGATGACGCTGCACAACCAGCCCGTCTTGCCTGCATCCTGCATCTGGCTAGCCATATCGCTGATGCCAAAATGGAAATTCAGCTTAAAGCACGGCGAGCGCGGCTGCGTGACCTGAATCAGCGCATCTCCCCACTGGAAAATGTCGCCAATGAATACATTCTCTTCCGTTAGCCCCTGAGTAGAGAGATTCTCGCCAAACGCGGGCGCGACAAAGCGCTCTGCCTGCTCCGGAAACTCTTGTCTCCAGTGCTGATAGTGTTCACGCGGATAGTGGCACAGCGCGCGATCCGGCCCACCGTGAATTTTCGTTTCCGCCTGTTCATCACCCGTCAGCCCCAGTTCGGTCAGCGTCAGCTCGCCGTCAACCTGGACCTTAGCAATCGCGCTGGGACGGCTTCCCGTGTAGTCCCGAACCTTGCCTGTAAAAACATCGACCGGATATCGCATCTGTTCCCTCTCCCGATAAATTTCCCCCATTACACCACATTTATTTTACCCCAGTCGCTCAAAATGAGAGCACGGTTCACATGAAACTTAGGGACACATGCTATCAATGTAATCTGGTTTTGAAACATCATTTCAAATAAGGAGTCAACAACGTGACTGGTCAATCGCAATTTGCTGGCGTCTGGTGTCCTTCCATTACGCCAATGGATAATGACGGCAAGATCGATCTTAACGGTCTGAGCCAGCATCTCAAACGCCTTACCGAGGCCAAAATCGACGTGATTTTGCTGATGGGTAGCATCGGGGAATTTGCCTCCTTTACGCTCGAAGAAAAGCTGCTACTGATCCGCGAGGCCCGCGCCATGAGCTCGCTGAAGATGGTCGCCAACGTCTCATCCACCTGCCAGAATGATGTGCTGTTGATGGCGCAGGAAGCGTATCGCGCCGATTACGATGCCGTGATGATCCTGCCGCCTTACTACTACGGGCAAACGGCAAAACAGCTGCTGAGCTACTTCCGTCAGTTGGGGCAGAAGCTCAGCGGTAAATGGTTTGCCTATAACTTTCCGGCGCGCACTGGCTGCGATTTAACGCCTGAACTGGTTGCCACCCTCGCCGCCGAGTTCCCCAACTTCGCAGGCATTAAAGATACCGTCGACTGCCAGTCCCATACTCGCAGTATGATCCAGACCACCCGCGCCGTACGGGAGGATTTTGCCGTGTTGTCCGGCTATGACGAATACTACATTCCTAACCTGCTGGCAGGCGGCGCGGGGGTGATTTCAGGATTAAACAACGTCATGCCTGAACTGTTTGTCAGAGCACGGGAAGCATTTAAACAGGGCGACCTGACAGCACTTCGCGACATTCAGGACCAGATTGGCACCTACATGTCCATCTACGCCATCGGCGAAGATTTCGTCACCACCATCAAAACCGTGGTATCGCGTAAGTTTGGCTATTGCACCGGCGTGTCACGAAATGCCGGCGGAGAGCTGAACGAGGGTGAGTGTCGGACCATCGATGAGGTATTTGTCGTCAAAGCGTAAATCGTTAAGCCGGATGGAACAGACCATCCGGCAAAAGAGGCTTACTTCACGGCGCTACGAATATCAATTTCCGCCGCCCTGGCTTTAACTCTTTTCGACCAGATGGAAGTGATAATCGGCACCAGAATGGAGGTCACAATCACCGACGTGGCGACAAGGGAAGTTGCTGCCGGTGCCATCGGTTTAAATGCCGGAACCATTTCAGCAATCAGCACTGGCGTAGCGACCGCCGCACCAGCTGAGCTGGAGGCCGCAATCCCCGCTGTGCCATCGCCGCCGCCAATCAGTTTATCGGCGATAATCAATGGAATACCGGTAATGATAATTACCGCCACGCCCAGCAAAATACCCAGTACACCGGTCTGCGCAATCACGCTCAAATCAATGGTGTTACCAAGCGCGAAGGCAAAGAAAGGAATCAATGTCTGCACCGCTTTGCTGAAGAACTCCCGCAGCTCAGGGTCCAGATTTCCCAGCGCAAAGCCAATCAGGAACGGTAATACGGCCCCCACAAACACGTGTGGTTCAAACGAAGCGATCCCGGCGGTTCCCAGAATCACCATAGTCATCAGCGGGCCAGACTCCAGCGACATCAGGACAAACGCCCCGGCCTCTTCTTTGGTGCCGTACTGCTGCATAATCGAGGCATACAGCCCGCCGTTGGTCATATCCATGGCGGCCACCAGCGCCAGCGTAGACAAGCCGGCGAAGAAACCAACTTCTACACCATGTTCCGGCAGAATACGTGAAGCAATCGCCGCGACCACCCACGCTACCAGGATCTTGGTTATGACCAGCGTGCCTGATTTACGCAGCACGGTACCGGTGGCGCTTAGCTTGATCGACGCCCCCATACAAAAGAACCAGACCGCCAGAATAGGCACCGTACCGGTGATCATACCGTTGGTAAAGGAGCCGAAGTATTTCCCGGCGCCGGGGGAAAAGGTGTGACACAACGCGCCCAAAAAAAGCGGCACCAGCATCATGCCGCCTGGGATTTTCTCTATCGTTCGTTTGATCTGCATTTCCATCACCTGTAGACATAAAAATGGGGCAATTTTTATGGGCGATTGCATCTTGCTTATGAGATGCGCCCGTCTTGATGAAACGAAGATAGACATTCATAGAGACTATAAAAGTGATCCCACTCGCATAATAAAACCTTGTTTCAATTTAAGTGGATCATTGTTTTTATATTGATTTTGATCACAAAAAAACCCCCACAAGCATCGCTTGCAGGGGCTTACTAAAGCGTAGAACTTATTTTTTCGCTGCGAAACGCGCGGCAGCTTCGTCCCAGTTCACCACGTTCCAGAACTCTTTGATATAGTCCGGGCGACGGTTCTGGAATTTCAGGTAGTAAGCGTGTTCCCAAACGTCCAGGCCCACGATCGGGAAGCCGGAAGCGCCAGAGATAGCTTCACCCATCAGCGGGGAATCCTGGTTAGCAGTGGAAACAACAGCCAGTTTGTCACCTTTCAGAACCAGCCACGCCCAGCCGGAACCAAAACGGGTTGCCGCAGCTTTTTCAAATTCAGCTTTGAAGTTGTCCACGGAGCCGAAGTCACGTTCGATAGCCGCTTTCAGGTCGCCCTGCAGCGTAGTACCGGTTTTCAGACCTTTCCAGAACAGGCTGTGGTTAGCGTGGCCGCCCGCGTTGTTACGCAGTACGGTTTTCTTGTCTGCTGGCAGTTGATCCAGTTTGGTGATCAGCTCTTCAACAGGCAGGCTCGCGAATTCAGGTAAGCTTTCCAGCGCAGCGTTAGCGTTGTTTACGTAAGCCTGGTGGTGTTTGGTATGGTGGATTTCCATCGTCTGCTTATCGAAGTGCGGTTCAAGGGCATCATAAGCGTACGGCAGGGATGGCAGTGTATAACTCATAATCATCTCCAGTATTGTCGGGCGGCCAGTGTTAACGCCGCGTAAGCAGTTGGGTCATTATAGTTAATTAAATGATATTGAAAATGATTATCAATGCCGTACTTTTTACAAGGTTTTGATGACTCAAGTCCATTGCTAAAGATGTGAGCCGAATCACCCACTTAACGTGATGATTGCCAACATGCGCCAAATGGCGGCAATCGTTAAAAGGTTAACTACCTGCATAATTTTTAAACTCGTTTGGTCGGAGGGGTAATTACCGACGATAAAAAATAACGAGGATTAAGTCATGAGTAACGCGATTACGATGGGTATCTTTTGGCATTTGATAGGCGCAGCCAGTGCCGCCTGTTTCTATGCCCCGTTCAAGCAAGTCAAACATTGGTCATGGGAAACGATGTGGTCGGTTGGCGGGATCGTCTCCTGGCTTATCCTCCCATGGACCATCAGCGCCATGTTACTTCCCGATTTCTGGGCCTACTTCAGCTCCTTTAGCCTCTCCACGCTGGCGCCGGTGTTTCTGTTCGGTGCGATGTGGGGGATTGGTAATATCAACTATGGCCTGACCATGCGCTATCTCGGTATGTCGATGGGCATCGGCATTGCGATTGGTATTACGCTGATTGTCGGCACGCTGATGACCCCGATTATTAACGGCAACTTTGATGTACTGATCAACACCTCTGGCGGACGCATGACGCTGCTTGGCGTGCTGGTCGCGCTGATTGGCGTGGGCATTGTTACCCGTGCGGGTCAGTTAAAAGAACGCAAAATGGGCATCAAAGCGGAAGAGTTCAATCTGAAAAAAGGGCTGGTTCTGGCGGTCATGTGCGGCATTTTCTCTGCCGGGATGTCATTTGCGATGAACGCTGCTAAACCAATGCACGATGCCGCCGCCGCGTTGGGCGTTGATCCGCTGTATGTCGCCCTGCCAAGCTATGTGGTTATCATGGGCGGTGGCGCGCTAGTCAACCTGGGTTTCTGCTTCATTCGTCTGGCAAAAGTGAAAAACTTGTCGATAAAAGCTGACTTCTCGTTAGCCAAACAGCTAATTATCACCAACGTGCTGCTCTCCGCACTTGGTGGCTTGATGTGGTATCTGCAATTCTTCTTCTACGCCTGGGGCCACGCTCGTATTCCGGCACAGTATGACTATGTAAGCTGGATGCTGCACATGAGCTTCTATGTTCTGTGCGGCGGAATTGTCGGACTGGTATTGAAAGAGTGGAAAAACGCGGGTCGCCGTCCGGTCAGCGTGCTAAGTCTTGGCTGCGTAGTGATCATTGTCGCGGCAAACATTGTTGGTCTGGGAATGGCCAGCTAATCATGTTGGGTACTGAGATGACGCCACTGGCTCGGCGTCATCTATCCACCAGTTCCCATAATTAGTAAATAATCCCTCACACCCATTTTCACGTTGCCCAACCCCTGACTTAATAGGTTGTACGTTGATTCCATTCATCGGTATAAATGATATTACCGTCACAATGTTTCCAGGTAATTTTCTCGTAGCGCAGCAGAACAGTCTCAAGATGTGTGCCTGTTGTTGCGCCAGGATATAAATCAGGCGTGATTGAAGTGAGCTTCACGTTGTGAAGGATTATGTTGAAATACTCCTTTTCCATCCCTGCTTCATTAATTGAGTACATTTTAATCATCGCGGATTTAAGCGTAGCTCCGGTACTTAAGGCCCTGTACAAAAAGGGTGTAACTCGGTCGAATTCTTTTTGGAACATGATGGGTGCATGAATTCGCGTACCGGTCAGGCGCCCTGTATTACTATCAACCGGAATATTGACGTTATGAGTTAGTGACTTTATTTCAATAGCTCCAACGCGACCTACGGCCTGACATGAGCCGGGCATAGGAGAGCCATTCTCATCGGTTAGCCACAAATAAGCTGGATTAGACATGAAATACTCCTTTTATTTAAACCTAGTGAATAGTGAAGTCAACCGGGGGAATAACCACATCAAAACAACAAGCGTTATTAATGTTAGTAAAAGACAATATTCAGGAAATAGATGAAGCCATAACAGACCAAAGCCTATTACCAGCGCTGGAAACACTACACTTTCTAATAAAAGTGTGATCAAACTATTAAACACCAAAATCCCTCTGCAAAAAATCCGCTAAATTATCAAGATTTGAGAAGCGCTTTGACTTTACTCTACTAATCATATTGGAAATAGCTGGCTCAACAAAATAATAGAGCATTTCAAGCTTTGCCTGATATAAAGCCCAATAATAATCTGGATCAATTCCTTTTAGCTGCCGCGCAGCAAGAGCGCACTTTTGTTGAACTCCGAAAAATTGCAGCAAAAATACCGCTTGCGGCAGTTTTGCAGATAAACGCTCAACGATGATTTTCGACATGAAGCCAGACTGAGACAACGCAATAGAAGCCGCAGAAGCAAAAGCATACCGAGTCCCTCCCGCAATATTCATATGAGTAGCCAGTGCGGACATTTTTCTGATAAATTGACGAGCAGAGCCTTCGGGATTACCTTCATCAACATCATCACTTATCGTTATGAAGTACAAATAAAGCATATATACCCGTGATCATTGAAGATGCTTGATTTTTTTTAGAATCAGGATCATGCTACGAACCATGAAAATTACACTGACTCCTCAACAGAAACTGCAACTCGAACAAATGCACGATATTGAACGTGATAGTCGAGTTTGCGACCGTATTAAGGCTGTTTTGCTGGCTTCTGAAGGCTGGAGTCAGACCATGATTTCACAAGCTCTTCGGATTCATGAATCCACCGTTGCACGTCACCTTAGCGACTACGTTCTTTCTGAAAAACTTAAGCCTGAAAATGGCGGAAGTCAAAGCAAGCTTTCTGCAACTCAAACCATGCACCTAATCGAGCATTTGACTGAGAGAACCTATCCTCATACTCATCAAATTGTCGCCTACGTTAAAGAGACTTTTGGACTTGATTACACTGTCTCTGGTATGAACAAATGGCTTCACCATAACGGTTTTAGCTACAAGCAACCGAAAGGCGTTCCACATAAGTTTGATGAAGCAAAACAACAAGCTTTCATAGATGCTTACGAAGCGCTAAAGGCAAGTTGTGACGAGGATGAATCGATAGTCTTTATCGATGCTGTTCACCCAACCCTATCAACAAAAATATCTCATGGCTGGATACGAACTGGTCAAGATAAAGTGATTGAAACAACGGGAAATCGCAGTCGATTGAACATTCTTGGCGCACTGAACCTGTCAGATATCGGAGCTACTATTATTGATGATTATGAGAGCATTAACAGTGAAACGATAGTTCGCTTTTTCTGTAAGTTAAGAGAGAGTTATCCGTTAGCTCATAAGCTTCATATCATTTTAGATGGTGCGGGATATCACCGTAGTGACTTAGTCAGAGATGCGGCATTTGTCCTTAATATCGAGCTGCATTATCTTCCACCTTACAGCCCAAACCTCAATCCAATAGAGCGGCTTTGGAAAGTAATGAATGAGAAGTCGAGGAACAACGTTTACTTCAAAAGTAAACGGGACTTCAAGGCGGCAATAGACCAATTTTTTACTGTGACTCTTCCAGAGATCGCAGGCTCTTTGGCATCTCGAATTAATGATAATTTTCAGGTTCTCAAGCCTGCATCTTCAAGTTGATTCGGTATATGTAATTACATCACGATATCTATATATTGACTCAATGGAATAGAGCATCCTTATTTCTTCAGATTTTAACTCCTGACAAATATCATTGTATTGAGGTATAAAACATGATGAATACCAACTAGCTCGCTCAATACCAGAATATATATCTGAAGCGACACCTCTGGCTGATTGAAAAACTCCACCAACAGCATTCTGAGTGGTTAGAGCCAGCCGTCTATCATTTTGAAACTTCATCCTTAAATAGTCAGACGCCTGCATTACTTAGCTCTCAGTAATTTATGATGATAAATTATAATATACGTTCACACCCCCCATGATAATGGGCGTTATTCCTATTTTACTCTTTATTTACAGCAATAAACCATCGTGGAGATTTTATTTTATGGGAGTATTCGCTGTCAGGTTTTATCACCCTAATATGCGACATTATTATGATTCCTCACTCAGCCAGATGACGCCACTGGCTCGGCGTCATCCCGGTTTCGCGCGTGAATACCACCGAAAAGTAGTTACTATCCTCAAAGCCGCAGCGCATGGAAATCTCACTAATCATCAACCGACTATGCTTGAGCAGATACTGTGCATGGCACACCCGCACCTGGCGCTGATACTGGTTGATAGTCATCCCGGTCTGGCTACGGAACTGCTGGCGCAAAACGCGTTCGCTGCACCGTTCACGCTCGCAAAACGTATCCAGTTCGAACGCATGCTCATGGCTACCGGCTAACGCGGTGATCAGTTTATCCAGCAGCGTTTCACTTGACGTCGCCGGGAGCGTATCCGTGGCATAACGATGACGTTTAAGGTGAGTTATCAGTTGACCAAACAGCAGCTCAGCCATGGTAAAGGCCTGCGCATCGCGCTGATTACTTTCATGCTCAAGCTGGCTTATCACCTGTCTGGCCTGGGTCATGCCAACGCTGCCAAGTCGCCAGTGCGGCTGCCTTGGCGTACCGTCAAATCCGGGGATCGCCCCTTGCCAGTCAACATTCAGCGTTAACCGCTCCGGGCAGTAGATGATATTTTGCAACACAAGGTCGTTAACGGAGGTGTAGGAGTGTTTATCTTCGGCGCGAATGTAAAACAGATCGCCGCGGGTTATCCGGTACGGACGATCGTTAAGGACATGCAGACCATTGCCGCGCCAGACCAGAACCAGCTCGCAAAACTCGTGGGTATGCTCAGCAAAGACATCCTGCGGATAACGATCGGCCACGGCGACAGCCTGCTGCTCATGCGCAAAAAAGTCTGATTTCGAAAGAACCAGATGATTCGCCATCACATCACCTCAACCTGTACGCTTGCCGGATGCGCTGCGCTTATCCGGCATGAAAGGGTATGATTATCAGCAAACGGACGGTAAAAAACGTTGATAGCTTTCGCGTTACTGAAGGCTGCTTCCCGCTATAAGGTCACGCCCCTGACGAATATCGCGTGGCGACCACTCGAACTCACGGCGAAAAAGCGTCGAAAAGTGGTTACTGTCACCGAAACCGCAGAGATAAGCGATATCAGTCACGCTGTCATCACTGTGGCGGAGCAGATGTCGGGCTTTAATCAGTCGCAGACGGTTGAGGTAGCGCTGCGGCGTCAATCCTGTTTGCTGTTTAAGCTGGCGATGCAGAGTGCGTAAAGAGAGCGAAAACTTCTCGGCCAGCGCCTCCCAACACACCTCTTCGGCAAAGTTATCCTCCAGCCATGCCATCAAAAGGTTAAGCCGCGCATCGTTATCGGTCGCCGCTTCCATCAGGCTGCTTTTACGCAGCAGTACCAGCAACTGCATAAACAGGATCTCGCGATTTGCCGCCGTGGGCGTATCCATCTCCTCGCCGAGCGTCTCCATCTGCCCCACCAGGTGACGAACCTGCTGCAGTACGCCCTGGTTTACGCGCCAGTGGGAGGGATACTGCCCATTTTGTTCCTGAGGCAAAAGCTGATTCAGCCCGGCCAGAAATTGAAACGCATCCGGAGAGCGATACAACACATTGGTCAGACACAGATTGTCAGTATGTTCATATAAATGCCTGTCATGATCGCGGACGAAACACACCGTACCACCGCTGATGGTGTAAGGCTGTCCGTTGAACACATGGATCCCCGTTCCATGTTCGACCACCACAATTTCATGAAAATCATGATGATGTTCAGGAAACGCGGGCTGAGGAAGCCGCGGTTCAATAGCCACAGGCGCTTTACCTGTCGGAAAAAAATCCACGCAATGCAGTACGGTCATGACGGCTCCCCCTGATTAACGAATATGGCTGAATAGTAATTAAGGGTTCCTACCCTCACCTTAATTTTTTGACGCCAAAGTGCGTAAACACGGTTAATTCTTCAAGAAATGGCGGGAAAGATCGGGAAATGCGGAAGGCGTCACATCCGCCAAAATCCGCGCTATTAGTGGAAACTGTGAACAACATCACGTTCACCTTTGCCATGTTGCCAGCCGCTAATTGGGGCTGTCACTGTCAAGAAGGTACGCTTTATTCGGGGTTCTTAGACTGAGTGCAATAAAACTCAGAAGGACCTCGCCATGACTTTTCGCCATTGTGTCGCTGTCGATCTCGGCGCATCCAGTGGGCGCGTAATGCTCGCACGTTACGACAGTAAACACCGCACCCTGACGCTGCGTGAAATCCACCGCTTCGTTAACTGTCTGCAAAAAACGGACGGTTTTGACACCTGGGACATCGACAGCCTGGAAAACGATATTCGCCTTGGCCTGAAAAAAGTCTGTGATGAAGGCATTCGGATAGACAGCATTGGCATTGATACCTGGGGCGTGGATTACGTATTGATCGATAACGCCGGCCAACGTGTTGGTCTGCCGGTCTCTTACCGTGACAGCCGCACGACCGGCATTATGTCACAGGCGATGGCGCAGCCAGGTAAAGGTGAAATCTACCGCCGTAGCGGCATTCAGTTTCTGCCGTTTAACACCTTGTATCAGCTACGTGCGCTGGTTGAACAGCAGCCAGAACTGCTTGCGCAGGTGGCACATGCTCTGCTGATCCCCGACTACTTCAGCTTTCGCCTGACCGGCAAATTGAACTGGGAATACACCAACGCCACCACCACCCAGTTAGTCAATATCAACACCGACGACTGGGATGACACGCTGCTGGCGTGGACCGGGGCAGACAAAGCCTGGTTTGGTCGCCCGACGCATCCGGGGAACGTCATTGGTCACTGGATTTGCCCGCAGAAAAACCAAATTCCGGTTGTGGCCGTCGCCAGTCACGACACCGCCAGCGCGGTCATCGCTTCACCGCTGGCCGATAAAAATAGTGCGTATCTCTCTTCCGGTACCTGGTCGCTGATGGGCTTTGAGAGCAGAACGCCGTATACCAACGATGCGGCGCTGGCGGCGAACATCACCAACGAAGGGGGCGCGGAAGGGCGCTACCGCGTACTGAAAAACATCATGGGACTGTGGCTGCTCCAGCGCGTTTTAAAAGAGCGCCAGATTACCGACCTGCCAACGCTTATTGCCCAAACGCAAGCGCTGCCGGCCTGCCAATTCCTGATAAACCCGAACGACGATCGCTTTATCAACCCCGACGATATGAGCGCGGAAATTCAGGCGGCCTGTCGTGAATCGGGTCAACCCGTTCCCCAGCAAAACGCCGAACTGGCGCGCTGTATCTTCGACAGCCTGGCATTGCTATACGCTGACATTCTGCAAGAGCTGGCACAACTGCGTGGTGCAGCATTTAGCCAACTGCACATCGTTGGCGGCGGCTGCCAGAACGCCCTACTGAACCAGCTGTGCGCGGATGCCTGCGGCATTCGCGTGATGTCCGGGCCGATTGAGGCCTCCACGCTCGGCAATATTGGCATCCAGTTGATGACGCTGGACGAGCTTAACAACGTCGATGATTTCCGTCAGGTGGTGCGTGCCAACTACGACCTGACCACCTTCATTCCAAATCCTGAAAGTGAAATTGCCCGCTACCAGGCGCAGTTTCCATCACTACGACAGACAAAGGAGCTTTGCGCATGACCACTCAACTTGAACAAGCCTGGGAACTGGCAAAACTGCGTTTCGCCGCGGTAGGCATTGATGTCGAGGCGGCCTTACGCCAGCTCGATCGTCTGCCGGTCTCCATGCACTGCTGGCAGGGCGATGATGTCGCCGGTTTCGAGAATCCGGAAGGCTCGCTCACAGGCGGTATTCAGGCTACCGGCAACTATCCGGGCAAAGCGCGTAACGCCACCGAACTGCGCGCCGATCTGGAGCAGGCGCTGAGCCTGATCCCGGGTCCAAAACGTCTGAATTTGCACGCGATCTATCTGGAGTCCGATACGCCGGTTGCCCGCGACCAAATCAAACCTGAACACTTTAAAAACTGGGTCGAGTGGGCGAAAGCAAACCAGTTAGGGCTGGATTTCAACCCATCCTGCTTCTCTCACCCGCTGAGCGCCGACGGCTTCACGCTGGCCCATGCCGATGACACTATTCGCCAGTTTTGGATTGACCACTGCAAAGCCAGCCGTCGCGTCTCAGCGTATTTTGGCGAGCAGTTGGGTACGCCATCGGTGATGAATATCTGGATCCCGGATGGCATGAAAGACATTACCGTTGACCGGTTAGCACCGCGCCAACGTCTGCTTGAAGCACTGGATGAAGTGATCAGCGAAAAACTCGACCCGGCGCACCATATCGACGCCGTCGAGAGCAAGCTGTTTGGCATCGGCGCCGAAAGCTACACCGTGGGCTCCAACGAGTTCTATATGGGTTACGCCACCAGCCGTCAGACCGCGCTGTGCCTAGATGCGGGTCACTTCCATCCGACTGAAGTGATTTCCGACAAAATCTCCGCCGCCATGCTGTACGTACCGCGTCTGCTGCTGCACGTCAGCCGTCCGGTGCGCTGGGACAGCGATCACGTGGTGCTGCTGGATGATGAAACGCAGGCGATTGCCAGCGAGATCGTCCGCCACAACCTGTTCGACCGCGTACACATCGGCCTCGACTTCTTCGACGCCTCTATTAACCGCATCGCCGCGTGGGTTATCGGCACCCGCAATATGAAAAAAGCCCTGCTGCGCGCGCTGTTAGAACCGACCGAACAACTGCGTCAGCTTGAAGCCAGCGGCGACTACACCGCACGTCTGGCCTTGCTGGAAGAGCAAAAATCGCTGCCGTGGCAGGCCGTGTGGGAGATGTATTGCCAGCGTCACGACACGCCAGCAGGAAGCCAGTGGCTGGACAGCGTGCGCGCCTATGAGAAAGAGATTTTGAGCAAACGTAGCTAACCGTGACACCAGGCTTACAGGCCGGATAAGACGCCCCACGTCGCTATCCGGCAATGAATGAAAGACGATTGCCGGATGGATCTTCACTTATCCGGCCTACGTAAGACCCGATAACGATCGGGCAATCAACAGGATCACCGAATATGCAAAACATGACTAATTCCTGGTTCGTCCAGGGGATGATCAAAGCCACTTCCGACGCGTGGCTGAAAGGCTGGGACGAACGTAACGGCGGCAACCTGACGCTGCGTCTGGATGAGGCTGACATTGCGCCATTTAGCGCCGATTTCCACGAAAAACCGCGTTATATCGCGCTAAGTCAGCCAATGCCTTTGCTGGCGAACACGCCGTTTATCGTCACCGGTTCCGGTAAATTTTTCCGTAACGTTCAGCTCGATCCCGCGGCAAATTTGGGCGTGGTGAAAGTAGACAGCGACGGCGCGGGCTACCACATCCTCTGGGGCCTGACCCACGAAGCGGTGCCAACCTCTGAGTTGCCGGCTCACTTCCTCTCCCATTGCGAGCGTATTAAAGCGACGAACGGCAAAGACCGCGTGATCATGCACTGCCATGCTACCAACCTGATCGCCCTGACCTACGTGCTGGAAAACAATACCCCGCTGATTACCCGCAAACTGTGGGAAGGCAGCACCGAGTGTCTGGTGGTGTTCCCGGATGGCGTCGGCATTCTGCCGTGGATGGTGCCGGGTACGGATGAAATCGGCCAGGCAACCGCCGAGGAAATGCAGAAACACTCGCTGGTACTGTGGCCGTTCCACGGCGTGTTCGGCAGCGGTCCCTCCCTCGACGAAGCATTTGGCTTGATAGATACCGCAGAAAAATCCGCCGAAGTTTTAGTCAAAATCTATTCGATGGGCGGTATGAAGCAGACCATCACGCGTGAAGAGCTGGTAGCACTGGCTAAACGCTTTGGCGTGACTCCGCTGGCAAGTGCCGTAGAGCTGTACTGATACCTGCCAACTCAACGCCGGATGCGGCTTCGCTTTATCCGGCCTACATGACGATGCACGTTTCACCGTCGGCCCGATAAGCGTAATGCCATCGGGCACCAGGGATTTTTTTTAAGGAGAATAGTGATGAGCTTTATGTTGGCACTGCCAAAAATTAGCCTGCATGGCGCCGGCGCGATTGCCGATATGGTGAATCTCGTGGCGAATAAACAATGGGGCAAAGCACTGATCGTCACCGATGGTCAGCTGGTGAAGCTGGGCCTGCTGGATAGCCTGTTTGCCGCACTGGATGAACATCAAATGTCTTACCACCTGTTTGATGAGGTGTTCCCGAATCCGACAGAAGAGCTGGTACAGAAAGGTTTTACGGCATATCAGGGGGCAGAATGTGACTATATTATCGCCTTCGGCGGAGGTAGCCCGATCGATACCGCCAAAGCGGTGAAGATCCTGACCGCCAACCCTGGCCCTTCTACCGCTTACTCCGGCGTGGGCAAAGTGAAAAATGCGGGCGTGCCGCTGGTTGCCATCAATACCACTGCTGGTACAGCAGCAGAGATGACCAGCAACGCGGTCATTATCGACTCTGCCCGTAAGGTCAAAGAGGTGATCATCGACCCGAACATCATCCCGGATATCGCCGTGGATGACGCCAGCGTGATGCTGGAAATCCCAGCCTCCGTTACCGCCGCAACCGGCATGGACGCCCTGACTCACGCGGTGGAAGCCTATGTTTCCGTTGGCGCGCATCCGCTCACCGACGCCAACGCCCTGGAAGCAATTCGCCTGATCAACCTGTGGCTACCGAAAGCGGTCGACGATGGTCATAACCTCGAGGCCCGTGAGCAAATGGCGTTTGGTCAGTATCTGGCGGGTATGGCATTCAACAGCGCAGGTCTGGGTCTGGTGCATGCGCTGGCACACCAGCCAGGCGCGACCCATAATCTGCCGCACGGCGTCTGCAACGCTATCCTGCTGCCGATCATCGAAAACTTTAACCGCCCGAACGCCGTGGCGCGTTTTGTCCGAGTGGCGCAGGCGATGGGAGTGGACACCCGCGGGATGAGCGACGAAGCGGCAAGCATGGAGGCCATCACCGCGATTCGTGCCCTGAGCAAGCGTGTAGGTATTCCGGCTGGCTTTAGTTCTCTTGGCGTGACGAAAGAGGATATCGAAGGCTGGCTGGATAAAGCGTTGGCCGATCCATGTGCGCCGTGTAACCCACGCACCGCCAGCCGCGATGAGGTCCGCGAGCTGTATCTGGAGGCGTTATGATCCGCAAGGCCTTTGTGATGCAGGTGAATGCCGACGCGCACGTTGAGTATCAACGTCGGCACAATCCCATCTGGCCAGAACTGGAAGCGGTGCTGAAAGAGCACGGTGCCCATCACTACGCGATTTATCTCGACCAGGAACGCAACCTGCTGTTCGCCACCGTCGAGATTGAGTCAGAAGAGCGCTGGAACGCCATTGCCAGCACCGATGTTTGCCAGCGTTGGTGGAAGCATATGCGTGATGTAATGCCGGCAAACCCGGACAACAGTCCGGTCAGCGCTGAGCTAAAAGAAGTGTTTTATCTGCCTTAACCTCTCTGTTTCCTCCCCTGACGGGGGAGGAAACCTTTTTCTCCCGTCAGCAGCATTGCGTTCGTTTTGTCATCCACGCCTTTTCCCCACAACCAGGCACCTGCTCAGGCATACCGATGCTGAAAGTCTCCGGGCGTCACCAAACTGGAAGACGGGACGGCATTTAACTACTCGTGTAGCTACAACCGCGCCGACAAGTTCAAAATCAAAAATAACTGGGTGGGGAAATAAAAGCCTGATGACCAGGCTCTAAGAAAAAAGCGCCTGAATCCAGGCGCCTGAGAACGGAAAATCAGAAGAAGTATTTGAAACGGAGACGCGCACCGTAACGGTCGTCGTCGTCGGTATAATTCTCCGGATTGCTGTTATCGCTGTTAATCATCGAATAATAAGCGCCGAGATAAATATTAAAGTTCTGCATATCCATCACATTCGGAATTAAATAAGACGCGTGAATGGTATGAATATCGTAAGTGCCCTCATTGTAGAACCAGTCATTATCATCGTGATCGATCAGACCGTTAAATTCGTCGATCTTGTTATGAGCATAGATATAGCCCAGTTCAAAGCGCTTCCACAGAGCGTTGGCCGCCGCCGTAAAATCTTTTTCGTTATCCGCATCGAGATAAGCGGTGTTCAGGTTAAACACCAGGCCATTTTCCGGATCGGCTTTCAGACCGTTCCAGGTCATCGTCATACCGTAACCGGTACGATCGGACTGATCGACAAAGTTGCCCTGAGCATCGGTATATCCATAGGCGTTATTGATAACGTTCGATTCCATGGCCGCAGAAATCGTCAGCGCATCCACCGGTGTCCAGGCGACGACCGGGCGCAGATAAGCCACGTTTTTCTCCTGCGACATTTCACGACCATGATAGCGGCTATCCTGATAAAGCGAGGTACCATCTTCCAGCAGGGTATTTAACTCGAAATACCAGTTATCGAGCTGTTTGCTCATCAGGAAGCTGCCGCCGGAATCTGAACGGCCACGACCTTCTTTCATCATGTAGATATAGCCGCTACCGTCATCATACAAATCGTTGGCGGTATGCCCTGAATGCTCAACAAAGGTATCCTGATTCAGCGGGAACATATCGTAAGCTTCGAAACGACCGACTTTTACTTTCCAGTCATTTTCCTGACCGAAGAAGAAAGCGGCGTCATCAAGATTGACCGAACCCGTCATGTCAGCCAGCGGTTGCGCTGAGAAACCGGCGAAATAGCCGTTATCCAGCTTACGCATACCGTCAAAGCCCAGCAGGATGCGTCCGTTCAGATCCCAGCGTTCATTGGTTGGGTCGCCCACATTCGAATTGGTTGCCGCCAGCACGCCTTTGTTGCTTTCCGCATCCATGTTGAATTCCACGTCGCCGTAGATTTTCAGATCGCCATAGCCGGAGAGCACCAGGTTAGGGGTGGTGGCGTTCTTTTTGGTCTCTTGTGCGGGCGTAATGCCGTTGACTGGCGTATTCCCCTGAGCAACTTTAATTTCCTGGATCTCCGCAGCCTGCTGTACCTGCAATTGCTGCACCTGATTTTCCGCTTTTGCCGCGCGGTTTTCCGCAGCTTCCAGCCGAGCCTCCAGCTGTTCGAGCCGCTGTTCCAGAGTCATTTTTTGCGTTTTAGCAAAGCCATTATTTGCCACTAATAATAGACCTATTGCTAAAGCTAACGTCGATTTCTTCATTATTTGCTTTCCTTGAAATAAAGATCGTCCAACGTCTTCCGACCGGAAGACGCGCAACATGCAAATCCAAAAAATATTTTTATAGGTAATACGATACCGATGACTGAAATAAATTCAGAACATTAAAACGTGGCACCAGTGCAGGTTAATATTTATTATCATACTGATTTTATTATGTGTAACGTAGATATAATTAAGAATGTGAGGGATATAACAATAGTGCTGAAATTAACGAAAAATAATAAAAACAATTTTATATGAATAACAATAAAATATAATTAAAAATAATAAAGGCGCGAACGACAATCGCCGCGCCTTTATTTAATAAGCGTTCAATTAACTCTGCTCAGAAACCAGAATCGCCTGAGTGTCAGGCTCCAGTGCTTTAAAGATATGCGCTTGATCGGCGGGGTAACAAATATAATCCCCCTCACCTAACTCTTCCGGCGCTTCCGTCAATCCCACCATCGCCTTACCCTGCGTTACGATAATATGTTCAACCGATCCCGGTGGATGCGGTTGTGAAATACGATCCGCGCCCGGCTGCGTCAGCAGCAGATAGATATCCCGCCGCGCGCCCGGTGGGCAGGCGGCCAGTAAAATGGCCTGATAGTGGGCCTGCTCAGCCACGACTTTTGTCCCTTCGCCGCGGCGAATCACCTGCGTTTTTTGCTCCTGCGGTTCCAGCAGGCGCGCAAAGGGAATATCTAACGCCACACACAGCGACCAGAGCGTTTCCAGGCTAGGATTCCCATTGCCCGCTTCCAATTGCGAGAGTGTCGATTTTGCAATCCCCGCGCGACGGGCAATCTCCGCCAGCGACAAACCGGTACGCTGACGTTCACGCACCAGACTTTTCGCGATCATACTGATGGGCTGGGTCATTCACGACTCCATGTTTTTTATATCGAACGAATTGTTCGACTTGTAAAGCCAATTGGTCGCGTTCATTATAATGGAAACTCGTTCGATATGGCTAAAACGGTATGAAACATTATTTTTCCAGTCTCAAAGGCGACACGATAAAAGCAATATTTTTAGTCTGTCTGGCCGTCGGTGTAGTCGGCATGTCATACGGCTCGCTGGCGATGGCGTACGGCTTCCCGCTGTGGGTACCGTTTGTACTCTCTATTACTGTGCTGGCGGGCGCGTCCGAGTTTATGTTTATCGGCATTATCGCCAGCGGTGGTAATCCACTGGCGGCTGCGGCTGCGGGTTTACTGGTTAACGCCCGACACGTGCCGTTCGGCGTCACCGTGCGCGATTTGGTAGGCACCCGGGCTGCCAGTTTCCTCGGCTGTCATATTATGAACGACGAAAGCGTGGTCTTTGGCCTGTCGCAAAAAACGCCTGAGCAACGTAAAGCCGCCTACTGGCTGTGCGGTCTGGGCGTCGCAATTTTCTGGCCTGTTGGCACCCTGATCGGCGCAGGCGTCGGCAAACTGCTCCCTGCCCCGGAAACCATCGGTCTGGATGCCGTCTTCCCTGCCATTCTGCTGGCTCTGGTCGTCCCGGCATTCAAAAACCGCACTACGCTGATTCGTACCTGTAGCGGCGCCACGTTGTCGCTTGCCGCCATTCCCTTTGCGCCGGTCGGTTTACCGGTTTTGCTCTCACTCTTTGGCTTACTGACGAGGAAAAAATAATGGGCAACATGACGCTGTTTATCGTCGGTATCGCCATGTTATCTCTGGGAACGTATTTAATGCGTTTAGGAGGAGCCAAGCTTGGAAGCCGTTTAGCGTTCTCAGAACGCTCGCAGGCGCTGCTTTCCGACGCCGCAACGGTATTACTGTTCTCCGTTGCGCTGGCGACCACCTTTTACGAGGGCGAACACTTTGCCGGAATGGCGCGCGTACTCGGCGTGGCTTTTGCGGTATTTCTCGCCTGGCGTAAGATGCCGCTGATCGTGGTGATCGTTGCCGCTGCGGTGGTAACCGCGCTGTTACGAATGGTGGGTATACACTAAGAATATAATTACCCTGGCGAAATATTCATCAGGGTAATCACCTGTAGCGTTATGTGTTTTACCCCACAAAACCAGGCGCTAACTCTGCCTCAAATTGTCACTTCCCGCTGACATATTGCTGCTCATCTCTTCACCATCTCACCGTTAAAATCAAATCAAACAGTTTTTAACGGAGTCCCATCATGACAGCCCTTACAGCTAACTGCATTGACCTGAATATTCAGGGGAATAGCGTTTATGCCATCCTCAAGCAACTGGCGAATATGGCGCTTCAAAATGGCTACGTCTCTGACCGCAGCGCCTTCCTGCAAACGCTGCTGATACGCGAAAAGCTGCATTCCACCGGCTTTGGTTCGGGCATTGCCGTCCCACACGGTAAAAGCGTCTGTATCACACGCCCCTTCGTCTTGTTCGCGCGCAAATCAGAAAAAGTGGACTGGAAAGCCAGCGACGGCGAGGACGTTAACTGCTGGATCTGCCTCGGCGTGCCACAAACGGGCGAGGACGATCAGGTCAAAATTATCGGCACCCTGTGCCGCAAAATTATCCATCAAGATTTCATCAACCAACTGAAGCAAGGCGACACCAACCAGGTGCTCGCCCTGCTCAATCAGACCTTAACCTCATAAGGAAGCGGCTATGGAGTCATCCTTGCGTTTAGTGGCGATTACCAACTGTCCGGCGGGTATCGCCCACACTTATATGGTGGCAGAAGCGCTGGAGCAAAAAGCGCGCTCGCTCGGCCATACGATTAAAGTCGAAACCCAGGGCTCAAGCGGCGTCGAAAACCGACTGACCAGTGAAGAAATTGCCGCTGCCGATTACGTTATTCTGGCTACAGGTCGCGGCCTGAGCGGTGAAGACCGGGCGCGTTTCGCCGGGAAAAAAGTCTATGAAATAGCCATTTCCCAGGCGCTGAAAAATATCGACCTGATTTTTACGCAGTTACCGACTCACTCACAACTTTTTGCCACTGATAGCAGCGTGAAGCTGGGAAAACAGGAGGTCCAGCACGGTAGCGTGATGAGCCACCTGATGGCTGGCGTTTCCGCCGCGCTGCCGTTTGTTATTGGCGGCGGTATTCTGGTCGCCATCGCTAATATGCTGGTGCAGTTCGGTTTGCCCTATGCCGATATGTCGAAAGGTGCGCCGTCGTTCACCTGGGTTGTTGAATCCATCGGCTATCTGGGTTTCACCTTTATGATCCCCATTATGGGGGCATACATCGCGTGGTCGATTGCCGATAAGCCCGCTTTTGCCCCGGCGTTTCTGGTGTGTTACCTGGCGAACGATAAAGGCCTACTCGGCACCCAGTCCGGCGCGGGGTTTCTCGGCGCGGTCGTACTCGGGCTGGCAATTGGCTACTTTGTGCTTTGGTTTCGCAAGGTTCGGCTCGGCAAAGCGTTGCAGCCGCTGCTCGGCTCCATGCTGATCCCGTTTGTCACTTTGCTGGTGTTTGGCGTACTGACTTATTACGTCATCGGCCCGGTGATGTCCGACATCATGGGGGGGCTGCTGCACTTCCTGAACACCATTCCACCATCAATGAAAATGGGCGCAGCCTTCCTCGTTGGCGCAATGCTGGCATTTGATATGGGCGGGCCAATCAATAAAACGGCCTGGTTCTTCTGCTTCTCACTGCTGGAAAAACATATCTATGACTGGTACGCCATCGTCGGCGTGGTGGCGCTGATGCCGCCCGTCGCGGCAGGTATCGCTACCTATTTAGCGCCGAAACTGTTTACCCAGCAGGAGAAGGCCGCCGCCAGCAGTGCGATTGTGGTGGGTGCCACCGTCGCCACCGAACCGGCAATCCCCTATGCGCTGGCCGCGCCGCTGCCGATGATTACCGCCAATACACTCTCCGGTGGTATTACCGGCATGCTGGTCATCGCCTTTGGAATCAAACGTCTCGCGCCGGGTTTAGGTATCTTTGATCCGCTGATTGGCCTGATGTCTCCGGTGGGGTCATTTTACCTGGTGCTGGCTATCGGTCTGGCGCTGAACATTTCGTTAATTATCATCCTGAAAGGATTGTGGCTGAAACGTAAAGCCGCACAGCAGGAGCTTGCCCATGAACATTGAGTTACTTCAGCAGTTATGCGAAGCCAGCGCCGTCAGCGGTGATGAGCAGGAAGTTCGCACTCTTCTCATTAATGCGCTGGATTCCAGCGTCGATGAAATCACTTTTGACGGCCTCGGCAGCTTTGTCGCACGCAAGGGCAACCGTGGGCCGAAGGTTGCCATCGTCGGCCACATGGATGAAGTGGGCTTTATGGTCACGCATATCGACGAAAGCGGCTTTTTGCGCTTCACCACCATTGGCGGTTGGTGGAGCCAGTCGATGCTGAACCACCGGGTCGCCATCCGCACCCGCAAGGGCGTTAAAATCCCTGGCATAATCGGCTCCGTGGCACCGCACGCCTTAACGGAAAAGCAGAAACAGCAACCTCTGACATTTGACGAAATATTCATCGATATTGGTGCCAACAGCCGCGAAGAAGTAGAAAACCGCGGAATTGCGATCGGTGATTTCGTTAGCCCGGAAGCCAATTTCGCTCGCTGGGGCGAAGATAAGATCGTCGGCAAAGCGCTGGATAATCGTGTCGGCTGCGCCCTGATGGCCGAGCTTTTACAAACCGTGGATAACCCTGAAATTACCCTGTACGGCGTGGGCAGCGTGGAAGAAGAAGTGGGTCTACGCGGGGCGCAAACCTCAGCGGAGCATATCAAGCCCGATGTGGTTATCGTGCTGGATACTGCGGTTGCGGGCGATGTGCCCGGAATCGACAGCATTAAATACCCACTCAAGCTTGGCGAGGGCCCAGGGCTGATGCTGTTCGATAAGCGCTATTTCCCTAATCAGCAGTTGGTTGCCACATTAAAAGCGTGTGCAGAAAACAGCGGTGCGTCATTGCAGTTTTGCACCATGAAAACCGGGGCGACGGACGGTGGACGCTATAACGTTATGGGCGGCGGTCGTCCGGTGGCGGCACTATGCCTGCCGACTCGCTATCTCCACGCCAACAGCGGCATGATTTCCGCATCGGATTACGACGCGCTGTTTACGCTGGTGCACGAACTGCTCACCTCGCTGTCGACCGAAAAGGTCCGCGCGTTTACTGACTTTCGCCGGGAGAGTTAATGCTTTCGGAACGCCAGTTAAAATTGGTGGATCTTCTTGAACAGCAGCCGTGTTTGCTGGGCGACCTGGCGCGGCAAACTGGCGTTTCAGGCAGAACCATCCTGCGCGATATTGACTACCTCAATTTTACCCTCAGCGGTAAGGCCCGCATTCAGCCCGGCGGCAGTGCGGGCTATCAGTTGGAAATTGTCGACAGACGCGGTTATTTTCAGCTTCTGCAACGCCATGATAATGATGACCGGTTGCTGGCCTTTCTTCTGCTCAATACCTTTACACCCCGTGTACAGCTGGCTTCGGCGCTCAATTTACCTGAAACCTGGGTGGCCGATCGTCTCCCACGGTTGAAGCAGCGCTATGAGCGGGCCTTTTGTCTTGCCAGTCGCCCGGGCGTCGGTCATTTCATTGATGAACCGGAAGAAAAGCGCATTATCCTGTTGGCGAATCTGCTTAAAAAAGATCCCCTCTTAATTCCACTGCCGGGTATTACCCGGGACAATATCGACAGGCTCAATGCAGCATGTGAAAAACTTAATGAATTCCCGCTCATTTCGGGAGAGTACCTGGCAAGTCTGGTGCTGGCCGTCTATGCCCTGCGTAACCAGCTCTCCGGATCATGGCCGGAGTGTCGGTATGTTTCACTGAAAAATGCGGTGGAACAAGGAGGAGTCTACCTGGGCGAGAACGCCTTCAGAACACTGATCGGCCTTCTGGAAATCAGACAACAGCAGGCAATGACAATTTCTGCCGATGCGGTGACCTTGTTGTTAAAAAGCGTTCCCGGCATCGCTGCGTTGAACGTTATCGATACCCAACTGGTTGATAATATTACCGGCCACCTGCTGAGATGCGTCTCTGCCCCGGTTTGGGTACCGGAACATCGCCAGAGCAGTATGCACAACCTGAAGTCGACCTGGCCTGCCGCCTTCGATTTGAGTCTGCGTTTTATTGCCCTGTTGCGTGAAAAACTGGATATCCCACTGTTCGATAGCGACCTCATCGGGCTTTACTTCGCCTGCGCCCTGGAGCGCCATCAAAACGAGCGCCAGCCGGTCATTTTGTTATCCGACCAGAATGCTATCGCCACCATCAACCAACAGGCTATTGAGCGAGATGTTCTGAATTGTCGGGTGATCATTGCGCGAAATACGAGTGAAGTCAGCGCCATCAGTGAAGAAATCACCCCACTGTTAATCATCAACAATAGTCACTATTTACTTGATGAATATATAAAAAACACCTTAACCATCAAGAATATCATCACCTCTGCGGGTACCGAGCAGATTAAACACTTCCTCGCGACGGCCTTTATCCGCCAGCAGCCCGAACGTTTCTTTTTACAGCCGGGCAGCTTCCATTACGCCAATATGAAGGCCGAAAGCTGGCAGAGTATCATCGGCCGGATCTGCGGCCAGCTTGTGGCACAGAGCCATATCACCGAGGACGAAGCGCTGCGCATTTGCGCCCGGGAGCATGAAGGTGAAAACCTGATCGTGAATCGCCTGGCGATTCCTCATTGCTGGAGCGAACAGGAGCGCCGCTTTCGTGGTTTCTTTATTACCCTCGCACACCCTATTCTGGTGAATAACGAACCGGTCAGCCATGTCCTGATCGCCTGTGCCGCCGCCGAGGCGCGGCATGAGCTAAAAATCTTCAGTTATTTATCCAGCGTGCTGAGCAGCCATCCGGCAGAAACTATTGCGAGATTGAAAGACTATAACGCGTTTATCGCATTGCTCAGGCAGTGAATGCCGGAAATGAAAAAAGCGCCTCAAGGGCGCTCTTTCGACAGTACTGAGGTATCTTATTTCAGCAGTTCAGCGGTCATGTGCACGCGGTTGCCGGTGTATGCCTGAGTGATTTTATAATCGCTGGCACCTGCACGTTCAGCCTGAGCGGCAATTTTTGCTTCAGCGCTTTCCAGTGTAGAACCGGTTGCGGTAACTGTCTGAGCAGCGAAAGAACCGAAAGAAGTAGCCAGAGCGATAACTGCGACAAAAGTTTTGATGCTTTTCATGATATAAACCCTTTAACTTAGTTGTTTAATTAAGGCACCGTGCCTTGATGTGATAAATAATAGCCATCTCATCGCACAACTAAAAGCGGAAGGATTTGCCAGTCTTATTCAAATTAATTGAATACTGGTTACTCAGTTATCAGACGCTCGGGATGTGTATAAATCGTCGCCCTGCCCGGTTTGCAAAAACCCACCAGCGTCAGGTTACAGCGTTCAGCAACTTCCACAGCGAGCGTTGTCGCCGCAGAAACAGCAAACAGGATTTCCACGCCGCACATTGCCGACTTCTGCACCATCTCGTAGCTGGCGCGGCTGGAGACTAATACCGCGCCCTGCTGCCAGGTTTCCCCTTCGATCGCACGTCGTCCCAGCAGTTTATCCAGCGCAACATGACGTCCAACATCTTCATGCCCACCCGCCAGATGACCTGACGGCTGTACCCAGGCAGCCGCGTGCGTGCAGCCTGTCAGTTGCCCAACAGGCTGGAAATCAGGGAGATGCCTTAAGGCGTTATCAAGATGTGCCAGATTGAATGTCTGGGTAAACGGCAGCGGCTGGACCGGTTTGCCAATATCATTAAGTTGCTCCACGCCACAAACACCGCAGCCAGTCCGACCGGCCAGTGCGCGACGACGCTCTTTCAGCCCCATAAAGCGCCGGCTGGACAGCTCAACCTGCACTTCTAATCCGTTGCAGGAAGGCACCACGTCCATCCCGTAAATATCTTGCGAGGACTCAATAATGCCTTCAGAAAGTGAAAAACCCATCGCGAAGTGCTCAAGATCTTTCGGGGATGCCATCATCACCACGTGTGAAATCCCGTTGTATACCAGTGCCACAGGCACTTCTTCAGCTACCTCATCTGGCTGAGGATGTTGCAAGTCCTCGCGCTTCCAGAGGGTCAACTGACGAGATCCTGTCGGAGATGTCACATTCTTGATGTTTTCTTGAATAATCTTATTCACTTTCTTTTAACCGTATTGGAACACGCATACCAACATTGTGGTATTCTTTACAAACCCCTCCTGGACGGAGGGAAATTCACCCAATTCTGGACCTTTGCGGTCCCGTCCGCAAAGAAAAATAACAACCACTTCCCTCGCGTTCGCGTTATAGGAAAACGAAGGGAACGTGACAATGTCGAAACAAGGAGCGAACCATGCAGGTCAGCAGAAGGCAGTTCTTTAAGATCTGCGCTGGCGGTATGGCAGGCACCACGGCAGCGGCACTGGGCTTTGCACCCGGCGTAGCGCTAGCGGAAACACGGCAGTATAAATTGCTGCGCACCCGCGAAACCCGTAACACCTGCACTTACTGTTCCGTTGGCTGTGGACTGTTAATGTACAGTCTCGGTGACGGAGCAAAAAACGCCAAAGCATCCATCTTCCATATCGAAGGGGACCCGGATCACCCGGTGAACCGTGGCGCGCTGTGCCCGAAAGGGGCAGGACTTGTGGACTTCATCCACTCTGAAAGCCGCCTGAAATTCCCGGAATACCGCGCACCTGGCTCTGATAAGTGGCAACAGATTAGCTGGGATGAGGCATTTGACCGCATCGCTAAGCTGATGAAAGAAGACCGCGACGCTAACTACGTTGCACAAAACGCCGAAGGCGTAACCGTTAACCGCTGGCTTTCCACCGGGATGCTGTGTGCTTCCGCTTCCAGTAACGAAACCGGCTATTTAACACAAAAATTCTCCCGCGCGCTTGGTATGCTCGCGGTCGACAACCAGGCACGCGTCTGACACGGACCAACGGTAGCAAGTCTTGCTCCAACATTTGGTCGCGGTGCGATGACCAACCACTGGGTCGACATTAAAAACGCCAACCTCGTTGTGGTAATGGGCGGTAACGCCGCTGAAGCTCACCCGGTCGGGTTCCGCTGGGCGATGGAAGCCAAAATTCACAACGGCGCGAAGCTGATTGTTATCGATCCGCGCTTTACGCGAACCGCGGCGGTGGCTGATTTCTATGCTCCGATTCGTTCCGGTACTGACATTGCTTTCCTGTCAGGCGTTTTGCTGTACCTGCTGAACAACGAAAAATTCAACCGCGAATACACTGAAGCCTATACCAACGCCAGCCTGATCGTGCGTGAGGATTACGGTTTCGAAGATGGCCTGTTTACCGGCTACGACGCGGACAAACGCAAGTATGACAAAACCAGTTGGAACTACGAACTGGATGAAAAAGGCTTCGCCAAACGCGATGTCACCCTGCAACACCCGCGCTGCGTATGGAACCTGCTGAAACAGCACGTCTCCCGCTACACGCCGGACGTCGTAGAAAATATCTGCGGTACGCCAAAGGCCGACTTCCTGAAGGTCTGTGAGTACATCGCAGAAACAAGCCGCCCAGATAAAACCGCGTCGTTCCTGTACGCACTGGGCTGGACGCAACACTCCGTTGGTGCGCAGAACATCCGTACCATGGCGATGATCCAGTTGCTGCTTGGCAATATGGGGATGGCAGGCGGCGGCGTTAACGCCCTGCGCGGACACTCTAACATTCAGGGTCTGACCGACTTAGGTCTGCTGTCACAAAGCCTGCCGGGCTACATGACGCTGCCAAGCGAGAAACAAACTGACCTGCAAACTTACCTTGCCGCCAACACGCCAAAACCGTTGCTGGAAGGCCAGGTGAACTACTGGGGCAACTACCCGAAATTCTTCGTTTCGATGATGAAAGCCTTCTTTGGCGATAAAGCGACAGCGGAAAACAGCTGGGGCTTCGACTGGCTGCCGAAGTGGGATAAAGGGTACGACGTCCTGCAGTACTTCGAGATGATGAACCAGGGCAAAGTGAATGGCTATATCTGCCAGGGCTTTAACCCGGTCGCATCATTCCCGAATAAAAACAAGGTTGTGGCTTCACTGTCCAAACTGAAGTTCCTGGTTACCATCGACCCGCTCAACACAGAGACCTCCACCTTCTGGCAGAACCACGGTGAGTCGAACGATGTTGACCCGACGAAAATCCAGACCGAAGTATTCCGTCTGCCGTCCACCTGCTTCGCCGAAGAGAACGGTTCTATCGTCAACTCCGGTCGCTGGCTGCAGTGGCACTGGAAAGGTGCGGATGCCCCGGGGATTGCCGTTACCGATGGTGAAATCCTCGCCGGTATCTTCCTGCGTCTGCGCAAGATGTATGCCGAACAGGGTGGCGCGAACCCGGAACAGGTACTGAGCATGACCTGGAACTACTCCACACCGCACGAACCGGCTTCGGAAGAAGTGGCGATGGAGAGCAACGGAAAAGCCCTGGCCGACATTATCGACCCGGCCACCGGTGCCGTTATCGTCAAGAAAGGCCAACAGCTTAGCTCGTTCGCCCAACTGCGTGACGACGGTACCACCTCCAGCGGCTGCTGGATTTTTGCCGGTAGCTGGACGCCGGAAGGCAACCAGATGGCACGTCGCGATAACGCCGATCCGTCAGGCCTTGGCAATACGCTGGGCTGGGCATGGGCGTGGCCGCTCAACCGCCGCATTCTGTATAACCGCGCCTCCGCAGACCCGCAGGGGAATCCGTGGGATCCAAAACGTCAGATCCTGAAATGGGACGGGGCGAAATGGAGCGGGATGGATATTCCAGACTACAGTGCCGCCGCGCCGGGCAGCAACGTTGGGCCGTTCATCATGCAGCCGGAAGGGATGGGACGCCTGTTTGCTATCGATAAGATGGCAGAAGGTCCGTTCCCGGAACACTACGAGCCGTTTGAAACGCCGCTGGGGACTAACCCGCTGCACCCGAACGTTATCTCTAACCCTGCCGCACGTATCTTTAAAGGTGACGCGGAAGCACTGGGTAAAGCGGATAAGTTCCCGTACGTCGGTACGACCTACCGTCTGACCGAGCACTTCCACTACTGGACTAAGCATGCGCTGCTTAACGCTATCGCCCAGCCGGAGCAGTTTGTGGAAATTGGCGAGAAGCTGGCGAATAAGCTCGGTATCTCTCATGGCGATACCGTCAAAGTCTCCTCTAACCGTGGCTACATTAAAGCCAAAGCGGTGGTGACTAAACGTATTCGCACGTTGAAGGCCAACGGTCAGGATATCGACACTATCGGAATCCCGATTCACTGGGGCTACGAAGGTGTGGCGAAAAAAGGCTTTATCGCTAACACGTTAACGCCATTCGTCGGTGATGCGAACACGCAGACGCCGGAATTTAAGTCCTTCCTCGTGAACGTGGAAAAGGTGTAACGGAGACGACCTATGGCTTATCAATCGCAAGACATCATTCGTCGTTCCGCCACTAACGGTTTCACCCCCGCGCCTCAGGCGCGGGACCATCAGGAAGAGGTGGCGAAGCTTATCGACGTCACCACCTGTATCGGCTGTAAAGCGTGTCAGGTGGCGTGTTCAGAATGGAACGACATCCGTGATGAAGTGGGCAACAACGTTGGGGTGTACGACAACCCGGCTGATTTGACCGCTAAATCCTGGACGGTAATGCGCTTCTCGGAAGTGGAACAAAACGACAAACTGGAGTGGCTAATCCGCAAGGATGGCTGTATGCACTGCGCCGATCCGGGCTGCCTGAAGGCGTGTCCGGCCGAAGGAGCAATCATTCAGTATGCCAACGGTATCGTCGACTTCCAGTCCGAGCAGTGCATCGGCTGTGGCTACTGTATCGCGGGCTGCCCGTTCGACGTGCCGCGCCTCAACCCGGAAGACAACCGCGTTTACAAATGTACGCTGTGCGTTGACCGTGTAGTGGTCGGACAAGAACCAGCCTGCGTGAAAACGTGTCCAACCGGCGCTATTCATTTCGGCACCAAAGAGTCGATGAAAACGCTGGCCGGTGAGCGCGTGGCGGAGCTGAAAACGCGTGGTTACGAAAACGCGGGTCTGTACGATCCGGCAGGCGTTGGCGGTACGCACGTGATGTACGTATTGCACCATGCGGACAAGCCGAATCTGTACCACGGTCTGCCGGAGAACCCGGAAATCAGCGCCACCGTGAAGTTCTGGAAAGGCATCTGGAAACCTCTCGCAGCCGTCGGCTTTGCAGCGACATTTGCGGCCAGTATCTTCCACTACGTCGGCGTAGGCCCGAACCGTGCGGAAGAGGAAGAAGACAATCTGCATGAAGAAAAAGACGAGGTGCGCAAATGAAACGACGTGACACCATCGTGCGCTACACGGCGCCGGAACGCATCAACCACTGGATCACCGCCTTCTGCTTCATTCTGGCAGCAGTGAGCGGGATGGGTTTTCTCTTCCCGTCTTTTAACTGGCTGATGCACATCATGGGCACGCCGCAACTGGCGCGAATTGTGCACCCGTTTGTCGGCGTGATCATGTTTGCCTCGTTTATCATCATGTTTTTCCGTTACTGGCACCACAATCTAATCAATCGGGATGATATCTTTTGGGCGAAGAATATTCGTAAGATTGTCGTCAACGAGGAAGTAGGTGACACGGGACGTTATAACTTCGGCCAGAAATGCGTATTCTGGGCGGCGATTATCTTCCTGGTCCTGTTGCTGGTGAGCGGAGTGGTCATCTGGCGTCCGTATTTTGCGCCTGCTTTCTCAATCCCGGTGATCCGATTCGCGTTAATGCTGCATTCATTTGCCGCAGTAGCGTTAATTGTGGTTATCATGGTGCACATTTACGCCGCCCTTTGGGTGAAAGGCACCATTACCGCGATGGTGGAAGGATGGGTTACCAGCTCATGGGCGAAGAAACATCACCCGCGCTGGTACCGTGAAGTCCGCCAGAAACAGGAAAAGTCATCTGAATGAGTATTCGCATAATCCCGCAAGATGAGCTGGAGAAGAGCGAGAAACGCACGGCGGATATGATTCCGCCGTTATTATTCCCCAGACTCAAAAATTTGTATAACCGCCGCGCTGAACGTCTGCGCGAGCTGGCCGAGAACAACCCGCTGGGTGATTACCTGCGTTTTGCCGCGCTGATCGCTCACGCGCAGGAAGTGGTGTTGTACGACCATCCGCTGCAGATGGATCTGACCGCTCGCATCAAAGAAGCGAACGATCAGGGCAAACCGCCACTGGATATCCACGTTCTGCCACGCGACAAGCACTGGCAAAAACTGCTGCAATCGCTAATTGCTGAGCTGAAGCCGGAAATGAGCGGCCCTGCGCTGGCCGTAATCGAGAATCTTGAAAAAGCCTCGGAGCAGGAGCTGGAACTGATGGCCAGCGCGCTGTTTGCCTCCGATTTCGCCTCCGTCAGCAGCGACAAAGCACCGTTCATTTGGGCTGCCCTGTCGCTCTACTGGGCGCAGATGGCGAGCCTGATCCCCGGCAAAGCCCGTGCGGAATACGGCGAACAGCGTCAGTACTGCCCGGTGTGTGGTTCAATGCCGGTCTCCAGCATGGTGCAAATCGGTACCACTCAGGGGCTGCGCTATTTGCACTGCAACCTGTGCGAAACCGAGTGGCACGTGGTGCGCGTGAAGTGCAGCAACTGTGAGCAGAGCCGTGATTTGAACTACTGGTCGCTGGATAACGAACAGGCGGCAATTAAAGCTGAAAGCTGCGGCGATTGCGGGACTTACCTGAAGATTCTCTATCAGGAAAAAGACCCGAAAGTCGAGGCCGTAGCCGACGATCTCGCTTCACTGATGCTGGACGCACACATGGAGCAAGAGGGCTTTGCCCGCAGCTCCATCAACCCGTTCCTGTTCCCGGGTGAAGGGGAGTAAGTTCTTCGCACTACCGGGCGGCGCAGGTCGCCCGGGTTATAACGTATACGGTGTGACCACGCCGGATATGCCTGCAAAATCCCTGGTATTACGCGTAACCAGTGTAAGACGATGAATCTGCGCAGTGGCCAAAATGATGGCATCCGGCAATTTCATCCCATATTCCTGCCTGATACTCACGCTTCGTTCAGCAATATCCTGTGAAACACCGATCACATTAAAAGCGCCTAGCGCAACGCGTGTGCGAGATTCCTGATGATATTTTTTTGCGCCCACCATCAACTCCATCCATGTAATGAGGCTGATTGCGTTCTGCGGCGGCCATGTTTCTATCGCTAGTTTTGCTTCACTTCGCCCGCTAAACAGGTCGATGAGGATGTTGGTATCAAAAAGCGCAGATCCTGTGACCATTACCATTCCTCACGGAGTTTACGCTGATAATCAACGCCATCTTCCTCACAACCTTGCCATAGCCCAAGAGCACGTGAAATTGTCGTTTCAGCTTGATCCTGCCTCTCAAGATACTGTTCAACAGCCTCCCGCAAAAGCTCGGCCCGCGGCAGATTACGCTGCACCTTGAGATCATCAAGACGTTTGATCACTTCGTCTGATAAATCGAGTAAAATTCTGCCCATATCCATCCCAGCCATCATACTCACATATACCTCCAGTATATCATTGGCGATTAATTTCCACACAACATACACCCGAGAAAAGCGAGAAAATAGCCTTCACGCGAACGATTTTTACTTTTGCGAGCCGCTTTCCAGAATCGTACACCCCGTCACTTTTCCCATTCTCATTCGTGGCTATCCAGGTTATAAAACTGTATATCCATACAGATAAGGAAAATAATAAATGGCACTGGAAAGCGGGATTGCACAGCTGGTTGAGGCATTTATCGCGGCGGGACGCCCTTCTTCGCGCGAGCAAAATATTGATGACCGGAGAGCAGGCTACATTGCCAGCACGGTACTGGCAGGAGAAACTGAAACCCGCGTACAGGTTGAAGATATTGAACTCGATGCAATGACATTTCGCGTTGTTTCGCCGCGGGGCGCCACGGGAAATCTACCCTGCGTTATCTATTATCACGGTGGCTGCTTTGTTAGTGGCGGATTCGCGACGCATGATAACCAGCTAAGGCAGCTCGCCTGGTACAGCGGCTGTCGAGTCATTGCGGTGCAGTATCGCCTTGCACCAGAGCATACTTTCCCGGCTGCACATAACGACGCTGAAACGGGAGCCAATATTATCTGGAAGTATGCCCAGAAACTGGGTGTCGACCGCGGCAGGATTACGCTTGCTGGCGACAGTGCGGGCGGGCATCTGGCGCTGGTCACCGCACTGCGCCTGAAAGCTGCCAATCAATGGCAACCTGCGCAGCTAATGCTGATTTACCCGATGCTGGACGCAACCGCCAGGTTTGAGAGCTACGACCGAAATGGGCAGGATTACATTATCACGCGTGACACGTTGCTTTCGGGCTACGAGATGTATTTGCCGCAAACCGACCTGCGGCATCCTGAAGCCAGCCCTGTCTGGCGTGAAGACTTCAACGGTCTGCCGCCCACGCACATCATTACAGCCGAATTCGACCCACTGCGCGATGAGGGCGAGGCCCTGTATCAACGGTTCCTGGAGCAGGGCGTGGAGTGCACCTGCCAACGCTATCTTGGCGTTATCCACGGATTTTTCCAGTTGGCAGGAGTGAGCCAGGCGGCACGAAATGTTATGCGAGATGTGGCCTGGCGCGTCGTTAATCCTATAGCAGGAAGACATGCTTGATTAATCTTTTGTTTTCATCTTGAAAACTTAATTGCCTTGCGTTATTTTGTTTTCAGGTTGAAAACCTTGTAATGGATCTACACCATGCATGTTATCAGCCGAAAACCTTTCAACGAGGCAAGACTCCGTTTTCCAAACCACATGGCAGCACTCGTTGATTTGCTGAATATTTTAGAGAAAAAAATGTTCCACACTCCTGAAGAGATGAAGCAGTACATACCTTCACTGGATAATTTTAAATACAGAAATAAATGGTGGGTGATTAATGTTTCAGGTAACTGCTTGAGACTTATTGCCTATATTGATTTCAAACTGCAAAAGGTATTTGTGAAGCATATCGTTCACCATGCCGAGTATGACAGACTAACCACATACTATCGGGGTCACAAAGAATGAGAACGCATGAAAGCCATCAGATAGACACAGCCAGTGTAAAATTGATGATCGATACCTTTACCGATGCAGTGAAAAAAATCCCCCTGTTAGGCAAAGAACAAAATGAGACAGAGTACCGAAAAGCACTCGCTTTGGTGGAGTTTCTGGTTGATCGTGACGACCTGGAAAACCCGTTGTTTGAGCTGCTTTCAGCTCGGATCCGCGACTACGAAAAACATGCGCCTGAGTTCAGTGCCCTCAACCAACAACTGGAACATACTCCTCATGGCGTTGCGTTACTGCGTACGCTCATGGATCAACATGGTCTCAAAGCAGCAGATCTTGCCAACGAACTTGGTTCAAAATCCAATGTCAGCAACATCTTGAATGGTCGCAGAGCACTGACTATAAGTCATATTAAAATGCTCGCAGAACGCTTTAACCTTCCGGCAGACGCATTCATCGAGTAAAGAGGATCCCCTCTGACCTATTCTTCCTCATTCCCGCCCTCTTCATATGCGCCAAACGGTTTCGCGGGTAGCACAATGTAGGTACCTTCAAACACGACGCCCGGCGTATCATCGCCAAACACCCCGACCTGCATCTGAACGCGCGCCTTGCGGCCTCTTGCCAGACGGTCCAGGTCACCGCTCAGCGAGCCCAGATCGGCAATAGCGGTAGGTTTCCCGGTAATTGGCCTGCTGTATCGGATATGCGCGTCGGCGAGGATTATCGTCCCCCCCAGATGACGCTCGCGCAGCATCAGCCAGATAAGCCCCCAGCCCGTTAACGTCGCCAGTGAAAACAGGCTTCCGGCAAACAGCGTATGGTGCGGGTTCTGATTGCCTGTCTCTGGCATCGTCGTAATAAATTTCTGCCCAGTGTACTGCTGAATGCGCACGCCCATTTTCTCACTCAATGGAATATGTTCGTACCAGGCTTGCTGTAGCTGTCCGCACCAGTCCCCGCGATGGAGAATGTCGTCCAGCGTTGCGATGGGTTTAATCATCAAAAAATGGCGCACCGGCGTGGTTTGCGGCGTGGTAATTTCGCCCTGACTCACAAACCCCAGTTTGGCGAAAAATTCGACCGCATCTTCACGGGCGCTACAGGTTACGCGTTTTACCCCTTCCTGACGCGCCACAGACTCCAGGGTCATCGCCATCAGCGTGCCCAACCCTTTCTCCTGCACAGAGGGGTCAACGGCCATAAAACGTATGGAGGCTTCGTTATCCGCATTGATATACAAACGCCCAACCGCGACCAGATTTCCCTCTTCGTCCACCACCATCTGGTGATGCGCCATCGCGTCCCAGGCATCCCGTTCGGAGCCTTTGGGCTGGTGCAACGGTTTACGCAACATCTCCCAGCGAAACTGGTAGTAACGCTCCAACTCTTCTTCTGTTTGCGGTACTCGAAGGTGATACATAGTCGTATTCTCTCTTGTTGCCCGCGGCCACACCGGTAGCTGGTTCATACTTGTAACCAGAACGTCACGGGGCCATCATTAACCAGTGAAACCTGCATATCCGCAGCGAATCGACCGGTTTGCGTATTCATTTCCTGTTGGCGGCAACGCTCAACAAAGTATTCATACAGCGCTTCTGCCCGCTCGGGCGAAGCGCCTTTCGAAAACCCCGGGCGCATGCCACGTTCGGTATCTGCCGCCAGCGTGAACTGTGAAACCACCAGCACACTGCCACCTGATTGCTGCACGTTGAGGTTCATTTTTCCTTCGGCATCGCTAAAGATTCGATAGCCGAGTACGCGCTCGCACAGACGGTTCGCTTTCTGTTCGTCATCATCCCTTTCGACACCTAACAGGACCAAAAGTCCTGGGCCAATTTCACCCGTCACCTCGCCCTCCACGGTGACGCTGGCACGGGTTACGCGCTGAATTAATGCAATCATGGTTGATCTGCTTCTTCTTGTTCTGCGGCTTGTTTAAGTTTGCGGTATTCCCCGAGAGTGACAGTTATTTCCGCGCCAAGCAAGACGATACACCACGTCCAGTATACCCAGACAAATAAAATGGGGATCACCGCCAGGACACCGTAAATGAGCTGATACGACGGGAACATCGTGATGTAGAGTGCAAATCCTTTCTTTCCGGCCTCGAACAACACGGCGGCCACAAAGGCGCCAATAACAGCATCACGATTGGGCACACGCGTAGTTGGCACAATGCTGTAAAGCAGCCAGAACGAGAGCCAGGAAAGCACCAGAGGGAAAATACGCAAGACGTCATCAATCACCGAGTTGAGATCGCTGGCCCAGCGCAATGACAACAAATAAGAGCTGATCGCCAGACTGGCCCCCGCCAGCAGCGGCCCCAGCGTTAAAATCATCCAGTAAACGGCGAAAGAGTAAACTTTGGGACGAGTGCGCTTACTGCGCCAGATAGTATTCAGAGCATTATCAATGGCATACATCAGCAATAACGCCGTGACAATCAGCCCACATGCCCCAACGGCCGTCATTTTGTTCGAGTTGGCGACAAACTGTTCGATATAACGCTGGATGACGTCTCCCGTCGCCGGGATAAAGTTTGCAAAAATAAAATGACGTAGCTGGGCACTGACGTCGGAAAACATCGGAAATGCGGCGAAAAGAGCAAACACAACGGCGATAAGCGGCACTAATGAGAGCAGTGAAACGTAGGCAAGATTCCCTGCCAGCGTCGTCATGTTGTCCTCATCAATCCGCTGCCATAGTAGCTTCAGCCAGGCCCGTACAGGACGCGTATGGTGCCTGGCTTGTTGCTGAACATTTTTTAGCATAACAACTTCGCGAAATAGTCAGGAATGGTCGTTTTATCGACGACCTGGATACTGGTAATCCCTAACCGGTTAGCTCCTTCAATATTATCGGCGTTGTCGTCAAAAAATACCGCATCGTCCGCAGAAAAACCTTCAGACTGCAGGACATGCTGGTAAATCCGCGCTTCCGGTTTTCGCATGCCCAGATCCTGGGAAAGATAAATATGGTCAGCAGCCTGACGAATTTCAGGATATTCATCCGGCCAAAATGTTGTGTGCAGACGGTTAGTATTCGACAAGACGACCACCCGATGCCCCTGCTCACGCAGCTTATGCATGATGTCGATGACTTCAGGGCGCAATGCCACAAAAACGGCCTGCCAGCCGTGAGAGAACTGCTCGTAACTTAGCGGCAGCGCCATGTCATGACATAGTGCCTCGGCAAAGGCTTCATCCGTTATTTCACCTCGCTCGTGCTGGTGAAAAGCCTCCCCCATGGTGAAACTTTGCTTCAGCGAGGCCAGCGGTACACGGCTCAGATCGCTCCATGTGCCCAACACGCGGTTGAAGTCGATATCGACAATCACATTACCTAAATCAAAGATATAGAGCATGATCTTCTCCTTAATCGCCGTGGATGAATAACTGTAGCGGGAAAGGAGAAGTTTGACTACCGGGATCGGCGATGTGTATCCGTTTAAAGATACTTAACAAAGGCAAGCAAAATGAACGAGCCAGGACAATGAGAAACGCAGGCAACACTACCCGCCAGGCCAGCGATACTCTGACGGCGAGCTTCAGTAAACACCGCGGAAACCCTAATATTGTTCTCAGAAACTTTTATCTGCTTAACATCCGCACGCACTGACCAGGTGTGTTAACTAAAACGGTAAGCGTGTACTTCCACGCGGCATGATTTCAAAGCCGACATCAACAATTTCGCCCTGCCAGGTTTTATCCTGCGCCATTCTTAGCATCATCTCTGCCGTCCTGTCCGCTATCTCATCAGCATTCCACTTAATGCTGGATAACGTTACAGGAGCAAGCCAGGCGCTGGAGGGAAAATCACCGAACCCAAGAATGCTCAACTGTTCAGGCACCTTGATACCCCGGGCTTGAGTCTCCATCAGAAGAGCCGTTGCTATTGCATCGCTGGTACAAAAAATTCCATCAACTCCCCGCTCCTTGACTAACGTTTGCATCAGAATTTCACGGCTGGCCTGCCAGATATTCGGGGTTTGCGGGATATCAACCAGCAGGGGCTTCTCGCCCTTTTCCTCAAGCGCACGACAAAATCCGTTGTAACGTGTACGCGCACGAATGTCGTCATCAAAACGCGTCGTGAAATAGGCCAGTAGGGAACAGCCGGTATCGAGCAAATAGCGTGCAGCAGAATAACCTATCTGCTCCTGGTTATTACCAACCTGAGCGGAAAATGCGCTGCCATCAACCTGCCACATTTGCACCACAGGTACACCGCTGTTTTTCAACATTTTAAGAGTTGAAGCTTTGTGGTCGGCACCTGCAATAGCAATGACCGCTGGCGACCATTGCAAGATTGCCCGGATCTGCTCTTCTTCCTTATCCAGACTGTGGTCGTGAGAAGCAATAGATAACTGAAATCCCTGTTCGCTAACCGTCGACTCTATCTTCTGGATAACATAACTAAACGTCACGTTCGCCAGAGAGGGCAACACAACCGCCATATTGCAACTACGCCCCCCGGTAAACTGGCTGGCGATCTTGTTGTGCACATAGCCAAGATTATCGATAGCCGCCTGGATTTTTTTCCCGGTCTTCTCCGAGACACGGTCGGGCTGGCGAATATACAGGGAAACCGTTGACGGCGACACGCCGGCCTGGTGCGCAACATCATCAAGTTTTACGATTTGACGCGATCTCTGACGCATTCCTCTCCCGAATTCTCATTAAGCAACACCCTCTCTTGACGACGACGATGACGAGCCAATCCCACAATCAGTATCAGCGCGACCGCCCAAACCAATCCCAGCAGAGGGTAAAATGAAGCAGGGAGCCCCTCAGGGTTTGCCAGACCAAGCGGCGACAATGCGATGAAAATACTGATTAAAGCCACCATCATAATAACACTTACACAATGAGCATATCGCCATTTTTCCATAGGGATACTTGCAGGTTGTGCGTCCGGTACATAACACTTTCCGGGGGCCACTTTCCCAATAGATAACATCATTGCTGTTTCAATCAGAAACAATATGCCCATAACGTGAATAAAATGTAGTGAAATCCATTTTTCCCCACCGGCAAACGTGTATAACCCGTAAGCGATGACATGAAAACCAAGTACCCATTTTGCTGCCAGTGCTGGCACTCTTCGGGTTAAAAAACCGACCAGTACAATCGTGATAATAGGAATGCTATAGAACCCGGTAAAGCGGCGCATCAGATCAAAAATACCGTTAGGGCTCCACAGCAGCAGAGGAGCTATCACTATCGAAATAAGCGAGACAACAACAGAGGTAATCTTGCCGACATATACCAGTTTTTTCTCATCCTGACATCCAGTCAGCGGAGCATAAAGATCGATCACAAATAGCGTGGCGCTTGAATTCACCACCGAGTTGAAATGGCTAATCACCGTCCCAAAAATCGCTGCGGCGAACATACCAATCAACCACCAGGGTATGACCGCCTTAACCAGTGCTGGATAAGCATAATCAACATGGGTAAATACAGGGCCAAAAAGATTATACCCGTGATCATTGAAGATGCTTGATTTTTTTTAGAATCAGGATCATGCTACGAACCATGAAAATTACACTGACTCCTCAACAGAAACTGCAACTCGAACAAATGCACGATATTGAACGTGATAGTCGAGTTTGCGACCGTATTAAGGCTGTTTTGCTGGCTTCTGAAGGCTGGAGTCAGACCATGATTTCACAAGCTCTTCGGATTCATGAATCCACCGTTGCACGTCACCTTAGCGACTACGTTCTTTCTGAAAAACTTAAGCCTGAAAATGGCGGAAGTCAAAGCAAGCTTTCTGCAACTCAAACCATGCACCTAATCGAGCATTTGACTGAGAGAACCTATCCTCATACTCATCAAATTGTCGCCTACGTTAAAGAGACTTTTGGACTTGATTACACTGTCTCTGGTATGAACAAATGGCTTCACCATAACGGTTTTAGCTACAAGCAACCGAAAGGCGTTCCACATAAGTTTGATGAAGCAAAACAACAAGCTTTCATAGATGCTTACGAAGCGCTAAAGGCAAGTTGTGACGAGGATGAATCGATAGTCTTTATCGATGCTGTTCACCCAACCCTATCAACAAAAATATCTCATGGCTGGATACGAACTGGTCAAGATAAAGTGATTGAAACAACGGGAAATCGCAGTCGATTGAACATTCTTGGCGCACTGAACCTGTCAGATATCGGAGCTACTATTATTGATGATTATGAGAGCATTAACAGTGAAACGATAGTTCGCTTTTTCTGTAAGTTAAGAGAGAGTTATCCGTTAGCTCATAAGCTTCATATCATTTTAGATGGTGCGGGATATCACCGTAGTGACTTAGTCAGAGATGCGGCATTTGTCCTTAATATCGAGCTGCATTATCTTCCACCTTACAGCCCAAACCTCAATCCAATAGAGCGGCTTTGGAAAGTAATGAATGAGAAGTCGAGGAACAACGTTTACTTCAAAAGTAAACGGGACTTCAAGGCGGCAATAGACCAATTTTTTACTGTGACTCTTCCAGAGATCGCAGGCTCTTTGGCATCTCGAATTAATGATAATTTTCAGGTTCTCAAGCCTGCATCTTCAAGTTGATTCGGTATAAAAGCAATCAGCCCTGGCAACACCATCGCCAGTGGCACCAGTAGCTTGATGCTACCTGCAAGCAGCACGCCTTTTTGGCTTTCAGCAAGCGACTTCGCCCCTAACGCCCGCTGAATGATCATCTGGTTAGTACACCAGTAAAACATATTGGCACACAGCATACCGGTGAAAACGGTGCTAAAAGGCACTGATGAACTGGCGCTGCCGATAGCATTGAGCTGTTCCGGATGGCTTAACAACGCTTTCCCACCCGCAAGAAAAGAGCCTTCGCCAAGGGCAATGAGTCCTAGAACGGGAATGAGCATTGCCGCGACGAGTAAAATCAGACCGCTGATAGTGTCTGAAATGGCGACAGCTTTCAGGCCTCCCAACGTCGCATAGAGTCCACCAACGGCTCCCATCACAAGGGCCAGTAATCCGATAGCGCTCCAGTCAGGCAAGTGGAAAATTTTTTGTACATCAAACATCTCGTTCATCGTGATCGCGCCAAGGTAAAGACTGCACGGATTGGCCATCACCGCATATCCCACGAGTAACATCACGCTGACCGTTCGCCTTGTGGCGCTATCGAAACGCTCCTCCAGAAACTGCGGCATTGTGGTAATGCCGCGGCGTAAAAAACGCGGCAAGAAAAAAACAGCCATCATGATAGTGGCAACTGCGGCGGTGCTTTCCCAGGCCATACCACTGATATCAAAACGATATGCGTTGCCATTTAAGCCGACTAATTGTTCAGCTGAGAGATTAGACAATAGCAGTGAGCCAGCGATGAAATAACCGCTTAGCCCTCTTCCCGCAAGAAAGAATCCTTCCACGCCTGACTCTGAAACCCCTTTTGTTTTTCGATATGAATATAGCGCTACGAAAATTAAAAAGAGAAAAAAAGTCGCGACAGAAAATAGCATTTCCATAGCATAACCTCGTCGACGAAGTGATTAACACTACTATCAAACGGCGCGACATGCAGATAAAACGTCTTTACAGCGAAACTGGAAGGCACAAAACAAAAAAAAGCTTACGCGCGGATGAAATGGGCTGAAGATCACATTTTATGCAAAATGCATCTTGATTATCGTAGCGCTACGATAATACCGTAGAAAGAAACCACACACAGGACAGTATGACGATGTTCAACCAGGATTGTTTAGTACGACGGGATGTTTCTGAGTTGCGTAGCCAGAGATGGTATGCCCCAAAGACAATTAGAGCTTTCGCGCACCGACAACGTACCCAGCAAATGGGCTTTGCCCGGGAAGAGTTTTTGGGTAAGCCGGTTATCGGCATCATTAACACCTGGAGTGATATGAGCGCCTGTCACTCCCATCTGCGCGAACGCGCGGAGGCGGTAAAACGTGGCGTCTGGGCGGCGGGCGGCTTTCCAGTAGAACTCCCGGCACTTTCAATGGGCGAAGTGATGGTGAAACCCACCACCATGTTGTATCGCAACTTTCTGGCCATGGAAGCAGAAGAGTTGTTACGTCAGCACCCGATTGACGGCGTGGTGCTACTGGGTGGATGTGATAAATCCACACCGGCTCTGCTAATGGGTGCGTTATCTATGGATATCCCAACCATTTTTTGCCCGGCAGGCCCAATGACCACGGGCAAATGGCACGGTCAGGTTACCGGAGCGGGTACGCACACGAAAAAGTTTTGGGATCAGCTTCGTCTTGGCGCGATCACCCAGCATGACTGGATTGAGCTGGAAGGGGCGATGACGCGGTCCATCGGTACCTGTAACACGATGGGCACGGCCTCTACCATGACCTCAATTGCCGATGCCATGGGCTTTACCCTTCCCGGCGCAAGCTCTATCCCGGCCGCGGATTGTCGCCATCCACAGATGGCCGCCCAGTGCGGAAAAACCATTGTGGATATGGTCTGGTATGACCACAAACCTTCCCGCTGGCTAACGAAAAAGAATTTCCTTAATGGTATTGCCGCTTACATGGCGTTGGGCGGTTCCACCAATGCCGCAATCCACCTGATCGCAATGGCTAACCGGGCATCGATTACGTTAAGTCTTGCCGACATGGAGGAGATCGCCCGTAAAATCCCCGTCCTGGCAAACTTATTTCCTTCAGGCAAAGGGCTGATGGATGATTTCTTCTTCGCGGGCGGCTTGATGGCCCAGTTGAAGAAAATCAGCCCATTCCTGCATTTGGATGCAAAAGGTGTAACCAATACGCAGGTCAGCGCCTGGATCGAAAATGCCGACTGTTACGATGACGACACTATCCGCGATTTAAGCAATCCGGTGATTCCTCTTTCACAAGGTTGTGCTCTAACGGTGTTGCATGGAAATCTATGCCCCAATGGAGCGGTAATGAAATCCTCTGCTGCCAGTTCCTACCTGCGCCATCATGTTGGCCCGGCTCTGGTTTTCGATACCCACCAGCAACTCTCGGAGCAGATTGACTCCCCGGAACTCAACGTCACCAAAGATACCGTCATTATTCTGCGCAATGCCGGGCCTGTCGGCGGACCCGGTATGCCAGAGTGGGGAAATCTGCCGATTCCGAAAAAGCTATTGCAGCAGGGCGTTACCGACATGGTACGTATTTCCGATGCCCGCATGTCCGGCACACATTACGGCACCTGCATTCTCCATGTTGCTCCGGAAGCCGCTGTCGGCGGTCCATTGGCTCTAGTTCAGACCGGTGATTTGATCGAACTGAATATAGAAGCGGGCTCGTTAAACATGCTGGTTGACGATACCGAACTGGCGCAACGTCGCGCAGCGTTAAAACCCACTCATCAAACATTTTCCCGTTCCTGGTCCGCACTTTACCAGCAGCACGTCACTCAGGCTGATGAAGGGTGTGATTTCGATTTCCTGCAAAGCGGCAGTGATGTCCCGGAACCTCCTATTTTTTAAGGAAAAACAATGAACAATTTCAAACAGGCTATTCTTTCCGGCCAGCGTAAGTTAGGCACCTGGATGATGACCGGCAGCGATACTGTTGCCGAAGCCATGGCTACCGTAGGTTTTGATTTCCTGGTTCTTGATCAGGAACATGTGGCGGTCGACACGCTTGATGCTATCCGCATCGATCGCGCTATTCGCAGCGTAAATGCCAATACCACACCACTCTACCGCCTGGCGGGCAACGATGTTGTATTAATTAAACGCGCGCTTGATGGCGGTGCCATGTCGCTGATGATCCCCTTTATCAATACTCCTCAAGAAGCGCGTAGAGCAGTAGAGTCGGCTTATTATCCGCCCTATGGGAAACGCGGTTTTGCCGCAATGCATCGCGCCTCGGGTTGGGGTGGTAACGCACAGTTTGTGGAGGATTCACGAAATGAGCTGTGCCTGATCCTTCAACTCGAAACGCCAGAAGCTATCGCCAACATCGATGAAATCGCAAAAGTAGACGGCATTACCGGTTTCTTTATCGGTCCCGGCGACATGTCCTCTGCGATGGGTTATCCAGGAAATCCATCGCACCCAGAGGTTCAGGCGATGATCAAGCGTGGGCTGGAAGCTTGTCAGCGACTTGGCTTCCCTTGCGGCATCGTAGGCGGTAATCCGGAACTGGTAAATAAATATCAGCAAATGGGCTTTACCTTTGTTGCTCTGGCCTCCGACATGAGTTTTATGTTGGCGCGGGCCAAAGAACAACTGGCCGCTATTCGTGGTGAAGAACTACAGATTCGCGGCGGCGAGGTGTATTGAGATGACCCGCCTGCTCGAATGCGCCTTGGGTGAAACCCGCATTGCCGTCGCACCCGAACTGGGTGGCGCACTCGCCTGGCTACGCTGGAGAGGACATGACATTCTGCGCCCTCTGGACCCGGCAGGAGAACAGCGAGCCAATCTCTGTGGCAGCTATCCGCTCATCCCATGGTCAAACCGTATTGCGAACGGATGCTTCACCTTTAATAAGGTGAAGCATCGGGTAAAACGCAATTTTGGCGACCATCCTCACTCCCTGCATGGCAATGGTTGGCAAACCGCATGGCAGGTATTGCACGCCACGGAACAGGAAATAGTACTAGAACTGCACAGCCCTGCCAGCGAAAGCTGGCCGTGGCCTTATCGCGCTGAGCAACGGTTCAGGCTGTTCCCTGACCGGTTGCGTATTGAATTAACTCTATTCAATAACGCCGAGGAAAACGTTCCGGTCGGCCTCGGGTTTCACCCCTTCTTTGCCGATGCCGAACACAGCGAAATACGTTTAGTCTCCTCACGCGTATGGCTAAACGATGAGAATAGCCTGCCTAGCAAAGAAACTGACGTCCCCGAACCATGGTGTTATCACACTTTCAGGCCCCCAATACCGGGATCGGTTGATAACTGTTTTACCGGCTGGCAATCCCCGGCAGAGATCAGATGGCCGCAAAAACACATTCGCGTGGAAATAGATTCTGCGGCAACCAATGCCATTCTTTTTATTCCCCCACGTGAACGCAATGTCGTGGCAATTGAACCTGTCACGCACATCAATAACGCTATCAACTTACTTCCTGCTAACGACAGCGAACACGCGATGAAAACCCTTAATCCAGGAGCGTCATTAACTCACTGGATGGAATTACGGATGGTCAGCGATGAATAAACCTGAATTGCTTTTCGATTATGTGGGCCATTTACCAGAGTGCCCAACCTGGGATCATGACGAACAGGCACTGTACTGGACTGACATTCTGGAATGTGAGATCCACCGCTTCCAGCTTCATTCAGGAGAACACAAAGTGTTCTCCTTTAAAGAAGAGCCGGGATGCTTTGCGTTACGTGAGAACGGCGGATTTATTGTGGCGCTCCGGAGCGGTATCTGGCTTACCGACGCGCAAGGTCAACTGGAAACGAAAATCGGCGATAACCCCAATAATCCAGCGTTGGCACGCTTCAATGACGGCGGTGTGGATCCGGTAGGGCGCTTCTGGGCAGGGACCTATTGGGGCCCCCGCGATTACAACGGCGCGCTGCTGTGTCGCATAGATAACGACCTGCATATGCAAGTGATGCAGTGCGACATTCTGGGCGCCAACGGCCTGGCATTCTCACCAGACTCTCGCTGGATGTATACCAGCGATACACCAAACCATGTGATTTACCGAACACCGCTGAACGCGCAGGGAGAGCCAGGGCTACGTCAGGTCTGGAAAACCTTTCCATGCGGAAATGGTCGTCCTGATGGTGCTGCGATGGATAGCGAAGGATGTTACTGGAGCGCGCTTTTCGACGGATGGTGCATTGCCCGTTTCTCTCCTCAGGGGGAAATACTGGAAGAATACGCTCTGCCCGTTCGTTGCCCGACTATGGTCTGCTTCGGTGGTCCGGAAATGAAAACGCTGTTTATCACCACCACCCGGGAAAACATGACCACGCAAGAGTGCGCAGCGTACCCCCTCTCTGGCGCAATTTTTACCCTGAACGTTGCCGTCGCTGGCATGCATAAACCCAAATTTAAGGAAATTACACAATGAAAACGATCGGCTTTATCGGGCTTGGCCTAATGGGCGAAGCTATGTCTAAAAATATTGTCGCGAAATTCGATGGTACGGTTTTAGTTTATGACATTAACCAGGATGCGATTAATCGGTTAGTTGTTGCCGGAGCCAAAGCCGCAGCATCAATAGAAGATATTGCGCGTAATGCTGACGTGGTCATCAGTATGGTTCCACGCTCTGAACATGTGCGCGAAGTCTATCAGCAAATGATGCCTTATCTGCATGCAGGACAAATCACGATAGATATGTCGACAATTGACCCCTCCGTTTCTGTCGATATTTCGCAACAGGTGAATAAGACTGGCGCGGTAATGCTGGATGCTCCCGTTGTGAAATCTGTCCCCGCTGCCGTTAAGGCGGAGCTGGGAATTTATATTGGCGGAGATAAAGCCGCATGGGAAAAAGTGAAGCCTATCCTCGCCATGATGGGCTGCAATCAAATCTATATGGGTGATAACGGACGCGGTCTGGTGATGAAAATGCTCCATAATGTTCTGGTCGCAGGCATTCAAAATAGTGTCAATGAGATGCTCACCGCAGCAGATCATTACGGTATTAACAAAGCGAATTTCCATCAAGCAATATCCTATGGTGGCGCCACTAATTTCTATCTCGACAGCAAAATTAACAGTTTGATTTCTGAAGATTACAGCACCGCTTTCTCTCTAAAAAATATGTCTAAAGACGTCAACATTATGAAAACGATGCTTATTGAGTCTGGTTTACACCTTCCGGGTGTTAACGTCGTGAAAAATATTTACGATCGTGGATTAGAAACCGGAATCGGCAATGAAGATTTTTGTGCGACATATAAAGTCGTGCGTAACAATGCTAAAAACTAATCAGGAAAATAAAAATGAAAAATAATCTCAATGTAAACTACTATTCCCTTAAAAATAAAGTTGTTGCTATTACCGGTGGCGCCAGTGGCATTGGCGAAGCTTATGTTCGTGCTTTTGTAGAGCAAGGCGCTAAAGTTGCCTTTCTTGATTATGACAAACAGGCCGGTGAAAAACTTGCCATTGAACTTGGGTGCTTATTTTTATTCTGTGATGTCACCAATATTCCTCAATTACAAAACTGTTTCACCACCATCGCTGAAGAATTGGGTAACGTCGAAATTCTCATCAATAATGCCGGCAGTGACGATCACCATACGATTGATGATTTAACTGAAGAGTATTTTAACAACCGCATTAACGTGAATTTACGTCACCATCTCTTTGCAATTCAGTCGGTGATTCCGGCAATGACCCAAAAAGGAACAGGCTGCATTATTAATATGGGTTCGATCAACTGGATGCGAGGACGTCCGGGCCGCGTCTGTTATTCCCTGTCGAAAGCAGCCATTCATGGATTTACTCGTACGCTAGCTCAGGAGTTAGGTCCTCGCGGCATCCGGGTTAATAGCCTTGTTCCGGGCGCGATTCGAACTGCAAAACAGGACGCCATGTGGGCTAAGTTGGATCCTTCTGCCGTGAATCAATTCGTTGAATTGCAGGCACTAAAGTTCCGTCTGGATGGAAGTCACTGCGCACGGTTAGCGCTGTTCCTTGCGTCAGAGGAATCATGCGGTTGTACCGGTCAGGATTTTATTGTTGATGCGGGATTATCACTTAACTAAGAGAATCGTTATGGATTTCTTCACATTATTTACTCCAGATGGCGCCGCGCTCGATACCAGCGCCATGCTGATCGTCATCGCGGTAATGTTTTTATATACCTTTGTGGGAATATGTGCAGGTTTTGGCGGCGGTTTAACCTCAATGCCGTTAATTACCATGGTACTACCATTAAAAATGGCAGCGCCAATGTCCGTGATGGTTGGTACGGCAACCGCGCTTTATGCAACATGGTTATCCCGAAAAGAGACAGACTGGAAATCTGCCGCCGTTCTCATTCTTTTTTCGTTTGCTGGTATTCCGGTTGGGCTATATGCTCTCTCATATTTACCCGACCATATTATGAAGATCGGCCTGGGCGGTTTTATTATTATTTACTCGTTCTATAGTCTGTTTATCCCGCGTCTGCCAATTTATGACAAACGTTGGATCGCCGCGCCGATGGGGGCAATTGCTGGTGCGTTAGGTGCCGCATTCTCAACAAACGGACCGCCGGTGGTCATGTATGGAATGCTGCGTAATCTGGGACCGGCGGCATTTCGTGGTACACTCAACGCTTTTTTTACTGCCAATAACATTGCCATTATTGGCGGGTTGGCCACCAGCGGAATTCTGACTATTTCAACCTTTAAGCTGGTGTTATTTTGTATACCCACGATGATTCTTGGTTCCATTGTGGGGCAGTATGTGCACAAGCGTATTTCAGTAAAAATATTCCGCATCATGGTGTTTCTGCTGTTAATCGCTTCCGGTGCTATGTTGATTAAAGGCGCTACGGGAATATCCGCATTGAGCGCGTTGTTACCCGTATTTTCATTACTAATTATTCTACAGCTTATTTTCGGTAAAAAAGTTGCGGCAATCCGCGCAATGGACGAAGCAGCAAAACCCCAATAATAAATTAAGTCAATAACAGAAAAGCCGCTGATTTCAGCGGCTTTTCTGTTATTGATATCTATCAAAACGTCAGTTATCTCTTTTAAATCGCCAGATCGTCTCAATGACCAAAGGTGCACCCGGACAGACAAACTGCGGTGCACGATTAATTTCATTCGGTGCTTGAGTAAGGGGATTAACACAAGTTGCATCGGGCTGTTTATCAAAGACAACCAGACTTTGCGCACTCGATGTCATTGTCATACTCAGCTTACCAGGCCACTGTAATCTGACATTGAGACCGTTATTAAAACCAAAGCAGTCATCCCACGGACCTGATTGTGGAGGGATTTTTTTACCGGTTGGTAGCTCATTGTTTCCAGCCTCTTCCTGCCAATCAGCATCAAAAATTACCTGTAATTGTTCTTGTTCATTCTGCTGGTCGAGTCGTTTTGCAAACCAAGGGTGCCATCCAGCTGATGCAGGGAATGTTTCAGACAAAGTATGAATTTCTAAGCGTAGAATTAGCGCATCGTCTTCAATGGTCAGCGTTTGCAGGACCTCTCCTTGCCATGGCCATGGAGCGCCCAGTGGCATGCGCAGTTTCAAGGTATCCGCTTTATGTTCGACAATTTCCCATGATGAATAACAGGCCATACCATGTAGAGCATGAGGCGGTTTGTTAGCAGGTAATGCGTACTGTTTCTTCCCTACTGTCAACGTTGCATCGCCAAGGCGGCCTGCCCAAGGAACCATAGGAAAGCAGCCATACTGAAATGCTTTACGCTGTGGCTCCCATTGACGTAACACTTCAAAACCAAATGCCTGTAGCGAGGTGATTCTGGCACCATCACGCGGAAAAACTTGCAGACGTAAATGTCCTTTTTCCAGCAAAATAGGTTGACCGAACGGTCCCGGCCAGGCGGCATCAAAAGCACGCTGTAATGCTTGATAATGCTCAGTATTCAACTCATTGTTCATGTTATTGCTCTCTGATATTTCGGTAAGAAGTTAAATGTTATTAGCGTCATTTTTATTGTCTGAATGTGGCTCAATAAGCCAGACGCAAATGAATGAAAGTATTGAGATAACAAACAGAAACAGTGCTACATACCACGGTTTCCCGCCTCCCAGCGCCAACAAGCTGGAGGCAATTAGCGGGCTTAACCCACCCAGAATTGCGGAGAACTGATAGGCAAATGAAAGACCCGTATAACGCACTCGTGTTCCGAACATACGAGTAAATAAGGTGGGCTGTACTGCAAACATCATCGTTGGCCCCAGGTTATAGCCAAGAATCATGCAGCACCAGATGATAAGTGTGCTTTTCGTATCCAGCAGCAGGAAGAATGGGAATGCAAAAAGGATGCAAAAACCAGCGCCAAATAAATACATCTTCCGTTGCCCAACGCGGTCAGAGATCCAACCAATTAATGGACAACATACAATGCCAATTGCTGAGGCGATTAGCATGCCGTTGAGTGGAATATCCCTTGATAATGCCAACTGGCTGGAAATATAGACAATACCAAAGGCATTAATGATGTTCGACGAAACGCTCTCTGCCAGCCTGGCCCCTAGCGCCAACAGAATGTTACGCGGATGCTTACGGAAAAGTTCAATCAACGGTGGTGCTGATTGTTCCTGTGAGACAGCCGTTTTTTGTTTTTTAAAATCCAGTGTTTCTTCAGTATGTAACCGTATGAACATCCCAACAATTAACATGATGGCAGAGAGCCAAAAAGGGATACGCCATCCCCAGGCCAGAAACTCTTCTTGGGTCAGGAAGTGATTGCATAATGCAAACACCCCTGTCGCCAGCATAATCCCAACCGAGGCTGCCGTTTGTGGGAGCGAACCTAAAAACCCGCGCTTCGCCTCAGGCGCAGATTCAATAGTCATCAATGCAGCCCCGCCATATTCCCCACCCAGACCGAACCCCTGCACCAGACGAAGAACCATCAATATAATCGGGGCCCAGATACCAATGTCCTTGTATGTTGGTATGAAGCCGATTAAAAACGTTGAGGAACCAACTATCGCTAACGTCCAAATCAACGTTATTTTGCGACCGACTTTATCGCCAAAATGGCCAAAAACAATGCCCCCTAGCGGACGTGATAGAAAACCCACACCAAAGGTCGCGAATGCGGCGATTAAACCAATAAAAGGATCGCTATCAGGGAAAAACAGGGGAGCAAAGACTAGCCCTGCTGCCGTTCCGAAAATAAAAAAATCGTACCATTCCATCAACGCGCCAGCGAAACTGCCCATGACAACGCGTCTCATGGCTTTGCCGGATAGCTCTTTCCCTGGTACATGTTCTATTTCAGCCATACTTTTCCTCTCCGGGTCGGCGAGAAATCTGCGCAATAAAATCACTAAAAAAGCGGCGGATATACGAAAAAGCGCGTCGACATGTTGCGACGCGCTTGCTTGTTATTTATCCAGCTCAGCCAGTACCTCAGCGTCTTCAGCGTCAACGTTTGCACCAAGTGGTTCCCACTTAATCAACACGCATGTCAAGAAGCCGAGAAAAGGAACAATTGCCAGCCAATAGAACGCTTCTGTCTTTAATGCACCCCACAACATTGGCCAGAAAATAAGTCCGGCAATCGCCCCAGTACGCATAATTGCACGAGCAAATCCTACGCCTGTCGGGCGAATAGATGGCGGATAAGAAAGTGTGGCAATGGTCATTCCCAGGCCGCCCGGGCCCGCTGAATGGAAGAAAATGATCGCGCCCAACAAACCTAAAGAAAGCCATGGGTTGGTGGTTGCTAATGCACCTAAAGCCAGTAATGCAACCGTTACGACGGCGAAACCATACATCGACTGAAGGCGAGTTCCCAAACGCTGGAGGATAAGTGAACCAATCAATCCACCTGTAATGCCACACAGGGCATTCACTACCGCAGAACCGCTAAGTGCCCCGGTTAATCCACCGCTCAGTATTCCCGCCAAAGTCAGCGGTAAATAAACGCCCACGGCGTTATATTGCCAGGCTTGCATCGTCGCCACAACGCAGCCGAGAATGGTACGTTTGCGATAACGTGAGTTAAATAAAATCCCATACCCGCCATGAAACTTACTTTCTGTTTTTTCAGCAGAAATATCATCGCTTTTTGACTTGGCAGTAACGCGAGCATGAACACCATAGCGTTTAGCCAGAATATCGCAGGCTTTATCATAACGTCCGACTCGTGCGGCCCACATTGCGGATTCGCCAATGAAGAAATAGCGTAGGATCATGATAATGATGGCAAAAATAGCACCAATGAAAATACCATAGCGCCATAATTGCTCTTCTGCGATACCCGACAACAGCAGTGGAAGCAGCACAAGATAGACGACCGTAGTTGATACATACCAGGCCATTTGCCAGAGATTAACCGATGAACCGGTTTTCTTAGATGTTGAGCCGCGTAGTTCTGCCACCGCATTTGTTGCCAGCGGGAAATCAATACCCAAGCCAAATCCCATGATTACGCGACACACCAGCACCCACCAGATGTTCGGGGCTATCGCGACAGCTGCGGCACCTATTGTGCACAGGCCCATTCCGATGATAAATGCACGCTTTTGACCAAAGCGGTTAATCACACGGTTCGCCAGCAATCCACCAATCAGAGCGGCAACTAAAACAGAGGCGTTAACCGTCGCCGCTAGCCCCGGCGAAATACCAAATTGCAATGCAATATATTTATTACCAAACCCCACCATCGCCGCCTGATAGGCATCAATTAGAATGCCGCCAAGAGCGATAAAAATGACGCCGACACTGGTGTTTACTGCTGAATGTTTATTAACAATATCAATTACGTCCTGGGGACGACCGATCGAGTAAGGTGTAGGACTGGTGATGTGACTCATCGCAGCATCCTTTTTCATTGTTGTAGGATGGCGCTACCCTTAAGCAGCGCCAGACAGAGGGTTACAGCATCAAACCTCAGCAAATTGCAGCATGACTTTTATAGAGTCATTTTGCTGCGCACGTTCAAACGCCTTATCCGCATCTTCGACAGGGAAGAGATCGGTCACCAGTTCGCTGGTGTCAAACCGCCCATCCGCAAGCCATTCAATCACGGCATCGAAGTCTTCCGGGATATACATGCCGGAATTCAACAAATCGCGTTCGAAGCGCTGCATCATCGGAAGAGGAATTTCACGTGGGCCACTCGGTACCCCCATGCACACTACCGTTCCGCCAGCATAAACGTGGGTAAATGCATCATTCAGCGTGGTCTGGGCAGCAACAACATCAATTGCCCCCGTAAAACGGACCTGTGCATCCAATTCCCCCGGAGCCCAGACTTCCGTGGCACCTAGCTTTAACGACAACGCGCGCTTAGCGGCATCAGGTTCGATGACGGTGATCTTTCCCGCGCCCATGATGCGCAATGCTTGAACGATGGATAAGCCAATTGTCCCTGCACCAATCACTAGTACACTTTCCAATGACGCTTTCGGCATACGGCTCACGCAATGACGCGCGCAGGCTGCTGGCTCAGCGAAAGCCAGTGCTTTTAGTGGTAACGAAGCAGGTGCAACATGGCAGTTTCGTGCAGGTACAATGTGCTGCGAGCGGGCAAAACCCGGCGCCCGAAAGCCAGCAACCTGTGGCGGCTCACACAGATTAAAGCGACCCGCTTTACAAGCACGACACTCCATGCAGGCCATTATTGGGTCGACTACGACATGATCGCCCAGCTTAACATTCGTCACTTCACTGCCCACTTCAGTTACGCGTGCCGCAATTTCATGTCCAGGCACAACCGGAGGTTTTGCAAATGGGTGCCCTCCCTTCAGTACATGCAGATCAGAGCCACATATTCCGTAAAACACCGGAGCAATGCGGACTTCTTGCGGTTTAAGTTCCTGGTGCGGCAGCTCAACATATTGGGTGATCACCTTCCCAATATCAGAAAATAGAACTTGGGTAATCTTATCCATGGTTCTTCTCCAGATTCGTTAAAATGGGTGATTAACGCTGAGAAATCCCTTCATCGACGATTTCTGCCAGGCGTTGTAAGCGTGGAACCGACACATCACGCAACATTGTTTGCGGATCTTGAGCACCAACAACCGATGCCCAAACGGCACGCCCTGCCAGGAATCCGGAAGCTCCCCCCTTCATGGCGATACGTACCGCGCGGCCAAAAATATCCGCATCAACACCAGAAGAGAGAATGACCCACGGCATTTTCATTTGTTCATGCAACTTTTGACACGCAGCAAGTAGGGTCTGTTCATCACCTTTGCCGCCTAATGGCATTTCAGCTTTATAGAGGTCAGCATCGGTGCAGCCGAGTTCAGCCGCTGCGGCAACGATGGCGCTTTCCCGGTCAAATTCCCAACCACGACGAGGAGGTCGGACAACCGGCTCAATGATGCTGACCAACCCTGCGCTACGGCAGCGTTGAACAAACTCAGCCACCATAGCCAAACGTTCTTCTGCAGGTTCATCTTCACGCCACAGCACCAACAACTTCATGGCTTTCGCACCCATTTCGCGGGCTTTATGCGGATCAATCGCTCTATCAATTTCGACACTATCAACTGGAATACCATTACCCGGAACAAAATGGTCAGCCGCCACAATCAGTCCACATGAATCAGCGACTGCACCTTGAGAGACAATCTGATCGAGACAAAATTGTTTATCTGCCAGAACCGCTGAAGCGTAGGGAGACAGAATTTGTGTTGCTGCAACTTTAAAATCAGTCAATACGCTGTCGGCAACCGGTTTAGGATATCCAGACGCTGCAAACATCAGGCGCATTGCTTCACGCTGATCAACGGCCAGCATGGCAAATCCACCGCCAGGGCGAGAAATATCTTTCAGCGTGTATGGGGTATTGTGGGAAGACATAATAACTCCTGTAACTGTTTAAAATTTATAGTGAATCTGGTCGGCCAGCCTGCTGACGAACCTGAGATAACAACGCACTCCAGTCCTGACGGCCTCGACCGTTCTCGCTGGCACGGGTGTAATAGGTTTCTGCTGCAATGCCCATATTGAGCGGCGCACCGGTCTGACTAGCGACATCGACGGCAATACGCAGGTCTTTCAACGCGAGGTCCACCATGAATGCCGGAGAAAGATCTCCTTTAAGTACCTTGCCAGGCCAGGTTGTCGTAAAGTGCCCCTTACCTGCGGCAGTACCGCTCATGACCTTAATGGCCACATCAAGGCTCAAACCCAATGATTCGCAAAGTACAGCGGCTTCCGCTGACAAGGCGTTCAGCGCAATACTCATATAGTTATTGATGAGCTTTACACGGATCCCCATACCGGGACCGCCAGCTTCCACCAGTTCATTTCCCATACACATCAGCACAGGGCGAGCGCGTTCAACCTGTTCAGGCGTTCCACCAGCAAGAATCAGCAGCGTGCCGTCAATCGCGTTAACTGACGTTCTGCCCACGGGGGCATCCATCATGCTGATGCCTTTCCCTTTCATCTCATGAATCAACGCATCGGTCTGCAATGGATGAATCGTGGACATGTCAATAACCAATGCATTGGGGGACAGGCCTTCGCTGACGCCATCTTTACCCAGCAGAACTTGCCGAACGATGTCGCCATTTGGCAGCATAGTGATAATGAATTCAGCATCTTTAGCGGCTTCAGCAGGGGTTTGAGCAGCAGTCGCACCTTTTTGTACTAATTCATTGACTGCCTGTTGGTTTACGTCGAACACACGCAAAGCATGTCCCTTTTGCAATAGATTATTAGCCATTGGGCTGCCCATCTGGCCCAAGCCCAAAAATGCAACGGTTGTCATGAATGCTCTCCTGTCTCAGGTTGACAAAATAATTACAATTAAAAATTCGTTTTCGTCTGTTTTTGAGCATATTTGTAATTTATGACTAAAAACAAGACACATGTCACTAATTTGATCATTTATGTCATTAAAATGAACAAAAGAAGACAAGATCACACAGGAATAAACAAATATGACCAGAATTGCTTGTATTGGAATCACCGTTCAGGACCGTATTTATTCTTTAAACGACCTGCCCAATGGCGGGGGTAAATATCAATCTAATCAATACCTTGAAACAGGTGGCGGCCCAGCCGCAACAGCGGCTGTCGCCATTGCCCGGCTCGGTATTGACGTTGATTTTATAGGTCGCGTAGGCGATGACAGTTGCGGGAATACTTTGCTTAACGAACTTCAGGTCTGGGGGGTTAATACCGAGTTTTGTCGGCAATACCCGAATTCCCGTTCATCTCAGTCCGCAATATTGGTCGATCAGCACGGAGAACGCATCATCGTGAACTATCCAAGCCCAGATCTTGGTACAGATGCTCAGTGGTTGGAGTCGATTGATTTTTCTCGATATGACATCGTTCTGGCCGATGTACGTTGGCATGAAGGGACGTTGAAATCCTTCGAGCTGGCACGTGCCGCAGGTGTCCCAACACTGCTGGATGCCGATATGACTCCACAAGACATAACCCCATTGGTAGCACTTGCCGACCATGCAGTTTTTTCAACCCCAGGTCTGAAGAGAATGACAGGGCAGAATGATGCACAACTGGCACTTAAACTGGCCTCTAAGCATACCAATGGTAAAGTGTACGTTACGCTTGGTAGTGAAGGATCACTATGGATTGAAAATGGGCAAACGTGCCAACAAACTGCATTTTCTGTCAATGTTGTGGATACAACTGGGGCAGGCGATGTTTTCCACGGTGCTATGGCGGCAGCTCTCGCAGAGAAAATGTCTACTGATCAAGCTATCCGTTTCGCAAGTGCTGTGGCGGCGATGAAATGCACTCAGGCAGGCGGACGAGCCGGAATTCCTAATCGTGCGCAAACCGAATCATTTTTGTCACTTTATGCGTAAAATAGCCGACAATTACGGGGAAGAGGTCCAGGAGTATTCATGAGCATCATTGAAGTCACCGGTAATCCGCGTCACGATCAACTTGTTCATTACATTTCAGAACGCGGCTATATGAATATTGAAGAGCTCGCACAATTGCTGGATGTTTCCACACAAACCGTGCGCCGAGATATTCGTAAGTTGAGTGAACAGGGTCTGATCACCCGACACCATGGTGGAGCCGGACGTGTATCCAGCATCATGAATACCGCCTTCGAACAGCGAGAGTTGTCCCTCATTCAGGAAAAAGAAGCGATAGCGGAGGCTGTTGCTGATTATCTTCCTGAACGCTGCACGGTTTTTATTACCATTGGTACTACGGTAGAAGCCGTCGCACGAGCTTTGCTGAACCGCCGGGACCTACGCATAATTACTAACAGTCTTCGCGTTGCGCAGATCTTATATAAGAATCAAGATCTTGAGGTCATGGTACCCGGTGGAACATTACGTGCTCATAATGGTGGTATTGTTGGTCCAGGAGCAGTGAACTTTATTGAAGGATTTAGAGCCGACTATTTGATTACCAGTATTGGTGCCATTGAGGAAGACGGCACACTATTGGAATTTGACGTTAACGAAGCGCTTGTCGCCAAAACGATGATTAAGCATGCACGTAATACGCTGTTAGTTGCTGATCATACTAAGTTTACCGCCTCAGCCGCTGTATCCATCGGTAATATGCGTAAAATTCGGGCATTTTTTACCGATTCCCAACCACCAAATTCATTCAAGCAATTGCTTGATTTAGAAAATATTGAGCTAGTCATTGCAGAGCAGGAAACAACCTGATCTTTTAGATAAAAAAAGCCGCTGAAATCAGCGGCTTTTTTATGCTTAACTGAGAAAGAGCGTTAATTACTCTTCTTTCGCGCCACGCATTGCACGGCGACGATCGTTTTCAGTCAGGTGACGCTTACGGATACGGATAGAGGTTGGGGTAACTTCTACCAGTTCGTCGTCATCAATGAATTCCAGAGCCTGCTCCAGAGTCATCTTAACCGGCGGAACCAGAACCGTTGCTTCGTCAGTACCGGACGCACGCATGTTGGTCAGTTTCTTACCGGTCAGGCAGTTTACAGTCAGGTCGTTAGAGCGGCTGTGAATACCGATGATCTGGCCTTCGTAAACTTCAGCACCGTGACCCAGGAACAGCTTACCGCGGTCCTGCAGGCTGAACAGTGCGAACGCAACTGCTTTACCCTGGCCATTGGAGATCAGTACGCCGTTCTGACGCTGACCCACATCACCCGCACGAACATCGTCGTAGTGGCTGAAGGTGGAGTACAGCAGACCGGTACCGGAGGTCATGGTCATGAATTCTGAACGGAAGCCGATCAGACCACGGCTTGGGATCACGTAGTCAAGACGTACGCGGCCTTTGCCATCTGGATTCATGTTTTTCAGGTCGCCTTTACGCTCACCCAGAGCCTGCATGACAGAACCCTGATGCTGCTCTTCGACGTCCAGCGTTACGTTTTCGAACGGCTCTTGTTTACGGCCGTCGATTTCGCGGAAGATTACTTTCGGACGGGAAACCGCCATTTCGAAACCTTCACGACGCATGTTCTCGATCAGAACAGACAGGTGCAGCTCACCACGACCGGATACACGGAACGCATCCGCATCTTCGGTTTCTTCGACGCGCAGCGCAACGTTGTGCACCAGCTCTTTGTTCAGGCGGTCAAGGATCTGACGAGAGGTAACATATTTACCTTCTTTACCACAGAACGGGGAGGTGTTTACGCAGAAGAACATGGTTACGGTCGGTTCATCAACGGACAGAGCCGGCAGCGCTTCGACGTTCTGCGGGTCGCAGATGGTGTCGGAGATGTTCAGTTCGCCCAGACCGGTGATCGCGATGATATCGCCCGCTTCGGCAATATCACTCTCGATACGTTCCAGACCCAGATGGGTCAGAACTTTACCGACTTTACCGTTACGGGTTTTGCCTTCGCTATCAATGATAGTGATCTGCTGGTTCGGTTTAACTTTACCGCGTTTGATACGGCCGATGCCGATTACGCCAACGTAGTTGTTGTAGTCCAGCTGAGAGATTTGCATCTGCAGCGGGCCATCAAGGTCTACGCTTGGAGCCGGAACACGATCAACGATGGTCTGATACAGCGGAGTCATGTCTTCAGCCATATCTTCGTGATCCAGACCTGCGATACCGTTCAGCGCGGAAGCGTAAACGATCGGGAAGTCCAGCTGTTCGTCGGTAGCGTCGAGGTTAACGAACAGGTCAAATACCTGATCAACAACCCAGTCAGGACGCGCGCCAGGGCGGTCAACTTTGTTGATAACAACAATTGGCTTCAGGCCATGGGCAAAGGCTTTTTTGGTCACGAAGCGCGTCTGCGGCATCGGACCATCCATTGCATCCACCACCAGCAGCACGGAGTCGACCATGGACATTACACGTTCAACTTCACCACCGAAGTCGGCGTGCCCTGGGGTATCAACGATGTTGATACGGTAGTCATTCCATTTGATAGCGGTGTTTTTAGCGAGGATGGTAATCCCACGCTCTTTCTCCAAATCGTTGGAGTCCATCACGCGCTCTTGGGTTTCAGCACGTGCATCGAACGTACCGGATTGTTGGAGCAGCTTGTCTACCAGGGTCGTTTTACCATGGTCTACGTGCGCGATGATGGCGATGTTACGCAAATTTTCGATCACAACTTTGCCTCAGGCATTTTAGAAATAGCGCGTTATTGTACACGGATTAATCGCAGTACAAAACAGGATCACAAACATCCTCCGCAAACAAGTATTGCAGAGTTTCTTTGTGATCACATTCACGGAGCGTTAAAAGGGGTAATCTGACATGCTTTGCACCATTATGGTGCTTAATGTTCACATTAAAGCACTATAATGGTGCAATACAATCTTCATGGTGCAGCCCCTTTGCACGATAGTGCGCATGATAACGCCTTTTAGGGGCAATTTAAAAGTTGGCACAGATTTCGCTTTATATTTTTTACGGCGACACGGCCAATTTTTTGCAGAATTGAAGACTTCGTTACCACGACGACCATGACCAATCCGGGAGAGTAAGTATGTCCGCTGAACACGTTTTGACGATGCTGAACGAACACGAAGTGAAGTTTGTTGATTTACGCTTCACTGATACCAAAGGTAAAGAACAGCACGTCACTATTCCTGCTCATCAGGTAAATGCCGAATTCTTTGAAGAAGGCAAAATGTTTGACGGCTCCTCAATCGGTGGCTGGAAAGGCATTAACGAATCAGACATGGTTCTGATGCCAGATGCGTCTACTGCACTCATCGACCCGTTCTATGAAGAGTCCACCCTGATCATCCGTTGCGATATCCTGGAACCTGGTACGCTGCAGGGCTACGACCGCGACCCGCGCTCCATCGCTAAACGCGCTGAAGAGTATCTGCGTTCTACCGGCATCGCAGACACCGTTCTGTTCGGGCCTGAGCCAGAGTTCTTCCTGTTTGACGACATCCGTTTCGGCGCGTCCATTTCCGGTTCCCACGTGGCTATCGATGACATCGAAGGCGCATGGAACTCCTCCACCAAATACGAAGGTGGTAACAAAGGTCACCGTCCTGGCGTGAAAGGCGGTTACTTCCCAGTTCCTCCGGTAGATTCTTCTCAGGACATCCGTTCTACCATGTGTCTGATCATGGAAGAAATGGGCCTGGTTGTTGAAGCGCATCACCACGAAGTGGCGACCGCAGGTCAGAACGAAATCGCGACCCGCTTTAACACCATGACCAAAAAAGCGGACGAAATTCAGATCTACAAATATGTGGTTCACAACGTCGCTCACCGTTTCGGTAAAACCGCGACCTTTATGCCAAAACCTATGTTTGGCGATAACGGTTCCGGTATGCACTGCCACATGTCTCTGTCCAAGAACGGCGTAAACCTGTTCTCTGGCGACAAATATGCGGGTCTGTCTGAGCAGGCGCTGTTCTACATCGGCGGCGTAATCAAACACGCTAAAGCGATCAACGCCCTGGCTAACCCAACCACCAACTCTTACAAGCGTCTGGTCCCAGGCTACGAAGCGCCGGTAATGCTGGCTTACTCTGCCCGTAACCGTTCTGCTTCTATCCGTATTCCGGTAGTGGCTTCTCCGAAAGCGCGTCGTATCGAAGTGCGTTTCCCGGACCCGGCTGCTAACCCGTACCTGTGCTTCGCAGCACTGCTGATGGCGGGTCTTGACGGTATTAAGAACAAGATCCACCCGGGCGAAGCCATGGATAAAAACCTGTACGACCTGCCGCCGGAAGAAGCGAAAGAGATCCCACAGGTTGCAGGTTCTCTGGAAGAAGCACTGAAAGAACTGGATCTGGACCGTGAGTTCCTGACTGCAGGTGGCGTGTTCACCAATGAAGCGATCGATGCGTACATTACGCTGCGTCGCGAAGAAGATGACCGCGTGCGCATGACTCCGCACCCGGTAGAGTTTGAGCTGTACTACAGCGTTTAATTAGTACCAATACTCCGTAGATTTCTTGTTGCGACCCACGCGGCTGTAGCAAGAAAAATATAGAGTCTTTAAGTTGCCGTGGAACTTTTAGCCCATCCCAGGATGGGCTTTTTTCTCCACTAACAACCTGCTTCCTCGCGCTTTTTTGATGTAAAAAGCTATAATGCACTAAATTGGTGCAACACTTTTCAGGAGACGCTGAATGGCAACCGGCACGCTGCCCGATGCTGGGCAGATCCTCAATTCTTTAATCAACAGCATCTTACTCGTCGACGATGAGCTGGCGGTACATTACGCCAACCCGGCGGCACAACAGCTGCTCGCCCAAAGCTCCCGCAAACTGTTTGGTACCCCACTTCCCGATCTGTTGAGTTATTTCTCCTTAAACATCGGGCTGATGCGAGAGAGCCTGGAAGCAGGCCAGGGCTTTACGGATAACGAAGTGACGCTGGTGATAGATAGCCACTCACACATCCTCTCTGTGACCGCTCAGAGGCTGCCTGATGGCCTTATCCTGCTGGAGATGGCGCCAATGGATAACCAGCGCCGTCTGAGCCAGGAACAGCTCCAGCACGCCCAGCAGATCGCTGCCCGCGATCTGGTGCGCGGCCTGGCGCACGAAATTAAAAACCCGCTGGGTGGATTACGCGGCGCGGCGCAACTGCTCAGTAAAGCGCTTCCGGACCCGGCGCTGACCGAATATACCAAAGTCATTATTGAGCAGGCCGACCGCCTGCGTAATCTGGTCGACCGTCTGCTGGGACCGCAACAGCCGGGAATGCACGTCACGGAAAGTATTCACAAAGTGGCGGAGCGCGTGGTAGCGCTGGTCTCGATGGAGCTGCCGGAAAACGTCACGCTGATTCGTGATTACGACCCGAGTCTGCCTGAATTACTGCACGACCCGGACCAGATCGAGCAGGTTTTGCTGAACATCGTGCGCAATGCTTTGCAGGCGCTGGGACCGGAAGGCGGCGAAATTATTCTGCGTACCCGCACCGCGTTTCAGCTCACGCTGCACGGTATGCGTTATCGTCTGGCGGCGCGGATTGATGTTGAGGATAACGGCCCGGGAATTCCCTCGCATTTGCAGGACACGCTGTTCTACCCAATGGTCAGCGGTCGCGAAGGCGGTACCGGCCTTGGATTATCCATCGCCCGTAATTTGATTGATCAACATTCCGGCAAAATTGAATTTACCAGTTGGCCGGGTCATACCGAGTTCTCGGTTTACCTGCCTATCAGGAAATAAAGGTGACGTTTATGCAACGAGGAATAGTCTGGGTAGTTGATGACGATAGTTCCATCCGTTGGGTGCTTGAACGTGCGCTCGCAGGGGCAGGACTAAGTTGCACTACATTTGAGAGTGGTAAAGAGGTACTGGACGCGCTGGCCAGCAAAACGCCGGACGTACTACTGTCGGATATCCGTATGCCGGGCATGGACGGCCTGACGCTGTTAAAACAGATCAAACAGCGGCATCCGATGCTTCCGGTCATCATAATGACCGCACACTCCGATCTGGATGCTGCCGTCAGCGCCTACCAGCAAGGGGCGTTTGATTATCTGCCCAAACCTTTTGATATTGATGAAGCCGTGGCGCTGGTCGAACGCGCCATCAGCCATTATCAGGAACAGCAGCAGCCGCGTAATATTCAAATCAACGGCCCAACAACCGACATCATAGGCGAAGCACCGGCAATGCAAGACGTCTTTCGCATTATTGGTCGCCTGTCCCGTTCTTCAATCAGCGTATTGATTAACGGAGAGTCCGGGACCGGTAAAGAGCTGGTCGCCCATGCGTTGCACCGTCATAGTCCGCGCGTCAAAGCACCGTTTATCGCGCTGAACATGGCTGCTATTCCGAAAGATTTGATCGAGTCTGAGCTGTTTGGCCATGAAAAAGGGGCGTTTACCGGGGCGAATACGATTCGTCAGGGGCGCTTTGAACAGGCAGACGGCGGCACGCTGTTCCTCGATGAAATTGGCGATATGCCGCTGGACGTGCAGACACGTTTATTGCGCGTATTAGCCGATGGACAGTTTTACCGCGTTGGCGGTTATGCGCCTGTGAAGGTGGACGTACGTATTATCGCCGCCACGCACCAGAACCTGGAACTGCGGGTGCAGGAAGGCAAATTCCGTGAGGACTTATTCCATCGCCTGAACGTCATCCGGGTGCATCTGCCGCCACTGCGCGAACGTCGGGAAGATATCCCACGCCTGGCGCGTCATTTCCTGCAGGAGGCCGCCCGCGAACTCGGAGTAGAAGCCAAGCAATTACACACTGAAACCGAGGCGGCGCTCACCCGTCTGTCATGGCCGGGAAACGTGCGTCAGCTTGAGAATACCTGTCGCTGGTTAACCGTAATGGCCGCCGGACAGGAAGTACTCATTCAGGACTTACCGACCGAACTGTTTGAAACCACCGTGCCTGACGCACCGTCCCATATGCAGCCAGACAGCTGGGCAACCCTGTTGGCACAGTGGGCGGATCGGGCATTACGTTCCGGTCATCAAAACCTGCTTTCAGAGGCTCAACCGGAGATGGAGCGCACGCTGTTGACCACCGCGCTACGCCATACCCAGGGGCATAAACAGGAAGCGGCACGGCTGCTCGGTTGGGGCCGTAATACCTTGACGCGAAAGTTAAAAGAACTCGGAATGGAGTGACGATCGGTCACTGTGTAAAGATTGATAATTGAGCGCAAATTGCTGCTATTTTGCGCTTTACTGTTCCGATGAGTTAAGTATGATCGTGCCCGGCAAACGGGGGGAAGTCATCATGCTGGAATCAATGATAAATCTGCTATCGAGCGGTGCGGTCGAAAGCCATACGCCACAAACTGCGGTTGCCGCCGTGCTGTGTGCGGCGCTGGTTGGGCTGTTCAGCTAGCGGGTTTGTCGGGTGGCGCTTCGCTTACCCGACCTACGTATTGAGATTTCGTAGGCCCGGTAAGCGAAGCGCCACCGGGCAACCCGGCTAAATAACGCGCGAGAACTGCTGCAAACGCGCTTTCTGGCGCAGATATGCATCGAAGCACATGCAAATATTACGAATCAGCAGACGCCCCTTCGGCGTAACCTGAATCCCCTTCTCATCCACATCCACCAGCCCATCTTTCGCCAGCGGCGCCAGCAGTTTCAGGTCTTCGGCAAAATAGTCAGCGAAGTTCAGATCCCATTGTTGTTCCACGGCGGCATAGTCGAGGCGGAAATTGCAGATCAGGAGCTTAATAACATCCCGACGAATGCAGTCGTCGCGGGTCAGGGCAATTCCGCGCCACAGCGCATTCCCCTGCTCGTCTACCTGCTGGTAATAGTGCTTCAACTCTTTCTGATTCTGCGCGTAGTTGTCGCCAATCATACTGATGGCCGATACGCCCATCCCCAGCAGATCGGTATCCCCCTGGGTGGTATAGCCCTGGAAATTGCGATGCAAAACGCCCTCGCGTTGAGCAATGGCCAGTTCGTCATCCGGGCGGGCAAAGTGATCCATGCCAATGAACTGATAGCCAGTTTCGGTCAGTGAAGAGATGGTCTCCTGCAGGATATCCAGCTTCTGCTGCGCGCTGGGCAGGTCGGCATCTTTAATCTTGCGCTGGGCAGCAAACAGCGTCGGCAGGTGCGCGTAGTTAAAGACGCTCAGACGGTCTGGATTCAGCTCAGCCACGCGTTTCAGGGTAAAGGCGAAGCTCTCTGGCGTCTGTTTTGGCAGGCCATAAATCAGATCGATATTCGTTGAGGTAAAGCCAATCTCCCGCGCATGATTCAGCAGCGCAAAGATAAACTCCTCATCCTGCTCACGGTTCACCAGGCGCTGGACTTCTTTGTTGAAGTCCTGCACTCCCATGCTCAAACGGTTAAAACCTTCAGCGCGTAAATGATCAAGGACATCCAGCTCGATTTCACGCGGATCCACTTCGATCGAGATTTCGGCATCGTCGTTAAAGTTGAAATTGCCACGCAGCAGTGACATCAAACGGCTGATTTGCGCTTTATTCAGATACGTTGGCGTGCCGCCGCCCCAGTGCAGCTGGCTGACATGGCGTCCGGCGAACAGCGGTGCGCGATGGATAATTTCTTGTTCCAGGGCATCGAGATATTGATCTGCTTTATGCTGCTGGCGAGTCACAATCTTGTTGCAGCCACAGAAGTAGCACAGTTTGTGGCAGAACGGGATGTGAACGTACAGCGAGAGCGGACGCTCAGGATAACGCGCCACGGCCTTTAGAAATGCTTCTGTGCCGTAGTCTTCAGAAAACTCCAGCGCGGTCGGGTACGAGGTATATCGTGGCCCGGAATAATTATATTTCTGGATCAGGGCCAGGTCCCAGTCTATTAACTGCTCTGACATGCTCACTCCTTCCGATGGCGTCTCTGGCGGGTACGGCGTACCGGCTTAACCCCAGTGCGGGTGATAAGCCGGTTGCGCAGCCACTTCTGTCGCCGCGACAACCGCTGTAGTTTAACGAATAACCACACCAGATAACATATAACCGGAAGGGTTATAAGCAGGACGGGAAGACCCACGGTGTAAAACCGTTAGTTGCCGCCTTTCAGCAGACGCATCATGTCTTCCTGCTTTTCTTCCTCTTCCTCTTCTTCCTCGTCATCGTAAGAAAGACCCAGCTTTTGCATCAGCTCATCGATGCGGTCCAGCTTGGCATCAACCCAGGTCTGATCTTCCGCGCTCAGGGTTTCTCCTGCTTCAAGACGCTCCAGCAGCGCATCCAGGCGCTCATCCGTTTCCAGTAAATCCAACTCAGCCTGTGGTGAAAGCATAGGTTTCTCACTCTTCGGTTTGTGCTGTTTGGTGACTTTTTCCGTCACGCCCAATGGAATGGGGTTTTTGCTGCCAATACGAGGATCTTTTTGCTTATTTTGGTTTCCGCCACCAGATGCGCCTTCGCTACCGGACGCACGGCTACCCGCCGCATGACCACGGTGTTTTTTCTGGCGCTTACGGTCGCGAGCTTCCTGATTAATTTCTTCGCGTGTTTTACGACGCGCTTTTGCAGGACCTTTACCGCGTGGTGTAGAAGTTGGTTTCATCATGATTCGTCTTTGGCTGTTTTATTCAGTATATAATTGCGCCGGAATCTAGCAGAAATAAAGAAAAAAGGCGACAGAGTAATCTGTCGCCTTTTTTCCTGACTCTCAACCCTTACGGGCTCTACAATCCTTGTTGGCTATCAACACACCCTGTTTTTCCCTTAGCCTGAAACATTCCGTGTTGTTTCCATTTCCTTTTACTAACGTCTCCAGACGTTTGTCTCCCTGACAATCCTGTGTCTTCGCCTCCTGGCGCTCCTGACCCTCATCCTGAGTCGACTATCCTGTCAGCTTCCTCGCTATGGGCGCTACTTTACCGCTTTGGTTTAAACGTACAAGTAACCTGGGTAACAATTTCGGACTTTAAGAATAGTGCCTTATCTTAACTATATGATTTATTTTAGTTACGTCATTTTTTACTCTGTCATCTCGTATAGAAACTATCGGCAATGTCTCACAAAGTGCGAGGTTTTTACTTACATAGCCTACGCGTCGAAAAACCAGCCTTTTGCTGGGGTTCAGGTATAATCGCTGCAAAGCCCTGATTGATGGAGAGGACTGCTTTGACTAACTTGAATTATCAACAGACGCACTTTGTGATGAGTGCGCCTGATATTCGCCACTTACCTTCCGATACCGGTATCGAAGTGGCTTTTGCTGGCCGTTCCAACGCAGGCAAATCCAGTGCGCTAAATACCCTGACGAATCAAAAGAGTCTGGCGCGTACATCTAAAACGCCGGGTCGTACTCAGCTCATCAACTTGTTTGAAGTCGTTGACGGCAAACGCCTGGTCGATTTGCCAGGATACGGTTATGCCGAAGTTCCGGAAGAGATGAAGCGCAAATGGCAGCGCGCGCTGGCTGAATATCTGGAAAAACGTCAGAGCCTGCAAGGTCTGGTGGTATTGATGGATATTCGTCACCCGCTAAAAGACCTCGACCAGCAGATGATCCTGTGGGCGGTTGAGAGCAACGTTCAGGTTCTGGTACTGCTGACTAAAGCAGACAAGCTGGCCAGCGGTGCGCGCAAAGCCCAGTTGAATATGGTACGTGAAGCCGTACTGGCATTTAACGGTGATGTACAGGTAGAAGCATTTTCATCACTGAAAAAACTGGGCGTGGACAAACTTCGGCAGAAGCTGGATAGCTGGTTTAGTGAACTGGCGCCGATTGAAGAGATGCAGGACGGGGAGTAACCCACCGATATGCCGGATAGCGCCGCTGCGCGTCTTATCCGGCCTACAGCCTGTACGAAACTTTTCTTTCGCACAATAAAAAACGCCCCAGTCATTACTGACTGGGGCGGCTAAAATATTCAGCCAAATCCGATTACGTGAAGTAAAAGGTCTGAAAGATAGAACATCTTACCTCTGTACCCTACGTGAATAACTTTACTCTTTTTTGAGCAGCTCAGAAAGCACTTTTTGTAATTTTTTTTCATTCCTTACATAGGGAATTCTAATGGACATCACAAAAAGTTCTATCTTATGTTGCTTAGTTACGAAAAAGGGGCGTTATTCAGTAAACCCTTAGTGCGCCTGATCCCAGTTTTCACCACTACCGACTTCCACCAGCAACGGCACATCAATCTGGGTCTCGTTTTCCATCAGTTGATGGATCTTTTTAGAGACGCTTTCGAGGTCATCTTTATGCACTTCAAACACCAGTTCATCGTGTACCTGCATGATCATGCGCACACGTGGTTGCTCGGTTTGCAGCCATCCGTCCACCGCAATCATGGCTCGTTTGATAATGTCTGCGGCAGTACCCTGCATCGGGGCGTTAATTGCCGCGCGCTCTGCACCAGCGCGACGAGCGCCATTACTGGATTTAATATCCGGTAAATAGAGACGACGCCCTTCCAGCGTTTCGACATAACCTTGCTCTTTTGCCTGTGCACGGGTGCGTTCCATATATTCCAGCACGCCAGGGTAGCGTTCGAAGTAGAGGTCCATGTACTTCTGTGCTTCTTTACGCGGAATATTCAACTGGCGCGCCAAACCAAAGGCACTCATCCCGTAGATCAGACCGAAGTTGATAGCTTTCGCGCTGCGGCGTTGTTCACCAGTCACGGAATCCAGCGGTAAGCCAAAGACTTCCGCCGCCGTTGCGCGGTGAATATCTTTCCCTTCGGCAAATGCGGTAAGCAGACCTTTATCACGCGAGAGATGCGCCATGATACGCAGCTCAATCTGTGAGTAGTCTGCAGAGACAATCACGTAGTCTTCTGGCGCAATAAACGCCTGACGAATACGACGACCTTCGTCATTACGTACCGGGATGTTCTGCAGGTTTGGATCCGTGGATGATAAGCGCCCAGTAGCGGTCACCGCCTGGTGATAGGAGGTGTGCACGCGCCCGGTTTTCTTGTTAATCATCAACGGAAGCTTATCCGTATAGGTCGACTTCAGTTTTGCTAAGCCGCGATATTCCAGGATCACTTTCGGCAATGGGTAATCGAGCGCGAGCTCTTCCAGTACCTCTTCCGACGTTGATGGCGCACCGCCAGGGGTTTTCTTCAGCGGCTTAATACCCTGCTTTTCAAACAGGATAGTTTGCAGTTGCTTGGTGGAAGAGAGGTTAAACGCTTCTCCGGCGATCTCGTGCGCTTTTTGCTCCAGCTCGTTCAAACGCAGCGTCAGCTCTTCTGAATGTTTGTGCAGAACAGCCGGATCGATTTTCACACCGTTGCGTTCAACGCGAGACAAAACAGGAACCAGCGGCATATCGATATTTTCAAAGACGTTCAGCGGTCCTTTATGCTGCTGCAATTCTGGCCACATTTTGAGATGGAGCTGTAGCGTAACGTCGGCGTCTTCTGCAGCGTAACGTCCGGCTTCTTCCAGCGCTATCTGGTTAAAAGTCAGCTGGTTTTTGCCCTTTCCGGCGATCTCTTCAAAGGTGATGGTTTTATGTTTCAGCCAGCGGTCCGAGAGGCTGTCCATATCGTGTCGGCCAGCGACACTGTTAAGAATGTAGGATTCGAGCATGGTGTCAAAGGTGATGCCACGCAGTTCGATGCCATAGTTCGCCAGGATACCGCGATCATACTTCAGGTTTTGCCCGACTTTATGCGCGTTCTCATCTTCCAGCAGCGGCTTCAGCAATGCCAGCGCGCGGTCGCGAGCGATCTGATCGGGGGCGTCCAGGTAATCGTGAGCAACAGGAACATATGCAGCCACACCCGGTTCAATGGCAAAAGACAGGCCAACAAGATTCGCGGAGATGTTGTCCAGGCTGTCAGTTTCAGTATCGAAGGCAAAGACAGGCGCTTTTTTCAGCTTCGCAATCCACTCTTCCAGCGTCGCTTCATCCAGAATTGTCACATAGTTATCATACGAGAGAACCGTGGCCGGCCCCTCAGGCGTTTCATCGACGGCGATAGTTTCCTGTGGTTTTGCCGCCGGCTTCGTTCCTTTCGCCTGTAGCCATTTACCCGCTTCAACGTCAGTAACCCAACGCTTGAATTCGTACTGTTTAAACAGGCCAAGTAGTTCATCCGCTGCCGGCTGACGTACTTCCAACTGCTCGCAGGTCAACTCCAGTTCAACATCCGTTTTGATGGTAGCCAATTGATAAGAGAGGTACGCTACCTCTTTATTCTGCTCAAGCTTGCCCGCCATAGTTTTCGCACCACGGAAAGTCAGCCCCGCAATTTTGTCTGATTCAGCATAGAGGGTATCCAGCCCACCCAGCCCCTGCAGCAGAGCCTGCGCGGTTTTTTCACCTACGCCAGGAACGCCTGGAATGTTATCTGAGGAATCCCCCATCAGCGCCAGGAAATCGATGATCAGTTCTGGTGGAACACCATATTTATTCACCACTTCATCCGGGCCGAGGATCGTATTGGTCATGGTGTTGATCAGGGTGATATTCGGCGTCACCAACTGAGCCATATCTTTATCACCGGTACTAATCAGCACCGGACGCCCCGCCTTCTCTGCTTCCCGCGCCAGCGTACCAATGACATCGTCTGCTTCCACGCCCGAAACGGCCAGCAGTGGCAATCCCATCGCTTTTACCATCGCATGCAGAGGCTCAATCTGCGCACGCAGATCGTCCGGCATGGGTGGGCGGTGTGACTTGTAGTGTTCGAATAACTCATCACGGAAGGTTTTACCCTTAGCGTCGAATACCACCGCAGCATGGGTCGGCTGATATTGCAGAATCAAACTACGCAGCATGTTGAGGACACCATACATCGCGCCAGTAGGTTCTCCTGCACTGTTAGTCAGCGGCGGGAACGCATGGTATGCGCGATACAGGTAAGAGGAGCCATCTACAAGGATAAGTGGGTTTTCTGGGATCTGAACCATAATGTCCGTGCCTGTTTATCAGATTATGGGTAAAGGATGCCACAGACAGGATGAAAACATGAGTTTTTCGCCGCATTTGTCGAAAAACTTTTGTAGATCTTCTGCTTTGATCGCAAAGAAGACTGTGGATAACTTTGTGAATAAATAATTTTCAGCTCTTTAAATATAGCAATAAAATTAACACATCATTTATTTTATACATATATTTCATAAGCTTAAATAAATGCGTAGTATTTTATTCCATTTATACAGCTTATATCCTGATGTGGATAGATATTCCCTTTTTTTCTATTCAGGGAAGATCCATCATTTGGTTCGTTTTCTGATAAAATCAGCCCCTTGCGCCTCTTTAGCGCACTATCTATGGCTAACCTTTTGAATAATTTAATTATGACGAGAATACTCGCTGCGATAACGCTGTTGCTGAGTATCGTATTGACCATATTGGTCACGATTTTTTGTTCTGTGCCGATCATCCTTGCCGGGGTTGTAAAACTCCTTTTGCCCGTTCCCGTTGTCTGGCGCAAGGTTTCTGTCTTCTGTAATTTCATGATGTACTGCTGGTGTGAAGGTCTGGCGCTACTGCTACACCTCAATCCGCGACTGAAGTGGGATGTCGAGGGGCTGGAAGGTCTTAGCAAGAAAAACTGGTATCTGCTCATTTGTAACCATTACAGCTGGGCTGACATCGTTGTGCTTTGCGTTCTGTTCCGTAAGCACATCCCCATGAATAAATATTTCCTCAAGCAACAACTGGCCTGGGTGCCCTTTATTGGCCTGGCCTGCTGGGCGCTGGATATGCCGTTTATGAAACGCTATTCGCGTGGCTACCTGCTCCGTCATCCAGAACGGCGCGGTAAAGATGTCGAAACAACGCGTCGTTCCTGCGAGAAGTTTCGCGTACACCCGACAACTATTGTGAATTTTGTCGAAGGTTCACGCTTTACCAAAGAGAAACGTGAGCAAACCCGCTCTCCTTATCAAAACTTGCTCCCTCCAAAGGCGGCCGGTATTGCGATGGCATTGAACGTACTGGGGTCACAGTTCGATAAAATGTTGAACGTCACGTTGTGCTATCCGGAAAATAGCAGCCGACCGTTCTACGATATGCTGAGCGGTAAGCTAACGCGTATTGTCGTGCGGGTAAATCTGGAGCCAATTCATGAAGGGTTGCACGGTGATTACGTGAACGATAAGGGATTCAAGCGTCGGTTTCAGCTATGGCTTAATACGCTGTGGAGTGAGAAAGACGCGCAGCTCGACGCGATTAAAGCTTCAAATGAAAAAGCCGGTCAGCACAAGTGACCGGCTTTTGCTTTTACTTCTGACCAACCAGATACTTCACGGTATCCGCATACTGTTGTACAAAGATATCCATGCTGCTGGTATCCATGCCCTGCGGATTTACCTGATATTTGCCATTCACGAACATTGCCGGAACGCCCTGCAGCTGTAAATCAGCCGCCGCTTTTTCCTGCTGCGCCACGAGTGATTTCACCACGAAGCTGTTCCATGCCGCATCATAGTCTTCACCTTTAATACCCGCGTCGACAAACACTTTACGGATATCAGCTACAGACTGAACGGTCTGGGTTTTCTGAACCCCTTCAAACAACGGAACGGTTACTTGATCTTCAACGCCCAGCGCCATAGCAACGGCCCAAGCTTGCGTCAGATCTTTGCCCAACGGCCCCAGAAACTCGACGTGGTACTTAGTCATCTTGGTGCCTTCCGGCAGTTTTTTTTTCACGTTATCAGATACGTGAAGAACTTCTTCAAACTGATAGCAGTGCGGGCAGTAGAAGGAGAAGAACTCCAACACTTGCGGTTCACCCGCAACAGGCTTTTCCAGAGTGATGTATTGTTTGCCATCCTGGAACTGCGCTGCAGATGCGCTAAAAGCTAAAACCATACCAGCCAGCGCCAGCCATAATTTTTTCATGTTCAAATTTCTCCGATTAATACATTGGCGTTAATTGTAAGGGGGGCTCTTGCAGAATTTTTGCCTGCTCAATAAAGGTCGCGGTCTGACGATGCCAGTAATCTTCCCCGGTTAACCACGGGAAGTTTTTTGGAAACGCAGGGTCAGCCCAACGTCGAATTAGCCAGGCAAGATAATAAACTAAACGCATAGCGCGTAAAGGTTCTATCAGTCCGATTTCAGAGGTGTCGAACTCACTAAACTCTTCATAAGCCTCGATAATGGTTTCAAGCTGCATGCGTTGCTCAGCTTTATCGCCATTGAGGAGCATCCATAAATCCTGAACAGCCGGGCCATTGCGGGCATCATCTAAATCGACAAACATCGGACCATCGCGCCACATAATATTACCGGCATGACAATCACCGTGCAGACGTAACGTGGTAAAACGTGCATGCCAGCGTTCGGTAACGACCGCGATAAGCGCATCCGTTGCCTTCAGGAAAGCCGCTTTTTGCCCTGATGGGATCAACTGTGCGTGTTCAAAAAGCTTACGCGGCTCAGTCAGGTATTCTTCAAGGCCAATCGTCGGGCGAAAGGCAAAAGTACGCTTGCATCCGGTCTGATGCATACGCCCCAGATAGCGCCCCACCGCCTCCATCTGATCGATATTGTCGGCCTCAAACTGCCGCCCGCCGACGCTGGGGAAGATCGCATAATGGAAACCCTGATGGCTTAACAGCGTTTGGCCGCTTAGTACCAGCGGTGCAGCTACCGGGACTTCATCGCTTACCAGTTCCAGAGCAAACTGGTGCTCTTCCTGGATCTGCTCGACAGACCAACGTTCAGGGCGATAAAACTTAACGACAAAGCGTCGACGGTCTTCGTCCTGGAATTGATAGACACGGTTTTCATAGCTGTTAAGCGGGGTAAGCCCGGAGTCCACCCGGATCCCCTGCTCAAACAGTGCATCCATGATGGTATCCGGGTGTAGCGTCTGGAAATTAAAAGCGTTGTCGTTCATCCCATCATCCGGAAAATACTACGAATGATTCAGGATATCATTTCGCAGCGCTTTCGGTGGTGGCGATTACAAGCTTTTACTCTTTAATGACGCCACGTGCGCGGAGTAGTGCGGTTTTAAAATCTTCTTCATAATCTTTCTGAATACCTGGGATGACGGCGTCTTTCGCCGAGTCACGCATTTTCAGGTGATAGATCAGAATGTCATCAGTTAAATCTGCCAGTTCGCCGTCAAAACCTGACTCCTGCGCCAGTTTCTGTAAAAATTGCATCAGGTTAAGATCGGGTTCCTTCTGCCAGGCCGGCTGGAGGAGTTCAATAACTTCATTCAGACGTTTACATTTCATGGTTGTGCTCCTTAGGCTCAATACAGATACGTTAGCAGGGTCAATCCCACATTAAAAGAGGCGATATCAGTGATTCTGGATAGTGCAATAACAGGGGTTGTGCTGGCAGGCGGTAAGGCCAGACGGATGGGCGGAACCGATAAAGGTCTGCTTGAGCTGGATGGTAAACCTCTTTGGCGGCATGTGGCTGATACCCTCGCTTTACAGGTCGAAACCGTGGTGGTTAATGCCAATCGCCACCGGGATATTTACCAACAAAGCGGCCTGAAAGTTATCCCTGATTCATTGGCCGATTTCCCTGGCCCACTGGCCGGGATGCTATCGGTATTCCTGCAGCAAGCGGGGGAGTGGTTTCTGTTCTGCCCATGCGATATGCCCTATATCCCTCGCGATCTGGTCAAACGTTTGAAGGAACAGCGCAAAGCTGCACCGGTTGTCTGGGTGCATGATGGGGAAAGAGATCATCCGACCATTGCGCTAATGCACCGCACCATGCAACCCTTGCTACAGGATTATCTTCAGTCCGGTGAAAGACGCGTCATGGTCTTTATGCGCCAGGCTGGCGGTCATGCTGTCGATTTCAGCGATCATAAAGATGCGTTCGTGAACGTGAACACCCCTGAAGAACTTGCAAAATGGCAGGACAAACCATGATCCCATTACTCGCTATAGCAGCATGGAGCGGAACGGGAAAAACTACGCTGCTTAAAAAATTGATCCCGGAGCTACGTGCCAGAGGCATTCGTCCCGGATTGATTAAGCATACTCATCACAATATGGATGTTGATAAGCCCGGCAAAGATAGCTATGAGCTACGCAAAGCCGGTGCAGCACAAACCCTGGTCGCCAGCCAGCAGCGCTGGGCATTAATGGTAGAGACCCCTGAAGAGCCCGAACTGGATTTAGCGTACCTGGTAAGCAGGATGGATGCTTCTACACTGGATATGGTGTTGGTTGAGGGCTTTAAGCATGAACCTGTTGCTAAGATCGTTCTTTTTCGCGACGGTTGCGGGCACAGTCCAGAGGACCTGGCGATAGACAACTATGTTATCGCGGTTGCCAGTGATATTCCGCTTGCGGTGGATGTTCCATTGTTAGATATCAACGATATACAGCAAGTTGCCGATTTTGTTACGCAATGGATAAGTAGATAGCTGCTGTGTCGTGATACACCTTTGTAGGCCAGATAAGGCGGGAGGTCACATCCGGCAGTTCTCATTCCCTGCAGACGCAAAAAAGCCCATCCGGCAGGATGGGCTTTTCACTTGTTTGATGCCTGGCAGTTCCCTACTCTCGCATGGGGAGACCCCACACTACCATCGGCGCTACGGCGTTTCACTTCTGAGTTCGGCATGGGGTCAGGTGGGACCACCGCGCTACAGCCGCCAGGCAAATTCTGTTTATCAACACACCTCTCAGGTCTGTCGATGTAATCTGTAATCAAGCTGAATTTCGATGTCTCATCCGCCAAAACATCTTCGGCGTTGTAAGGTTAAGCCTCACGGTTCATTAGTATCGGTTAGCTCAACGTATCGCTACGCTTACACACCCGACCTATCAACGTCGTCGTCTTCAACGTTCCTTCAGGACCCTTAAAGGGTCAGGGAGAACTCATCTCGGGGCAAGTTTCGTGCTTAGATGCTTTCAGCACTTATCTCTTCCGCATTTAGCTACCGGGCAATGCCATTGGCATGACAACCCGAACACCAGTGATGCGTCCACTCCGGTCCTCTCGTACTAGGAGCAGCCCCCCTCAATTCTCCAGCGCCCACGGCAGATAGGGACCGAACTGTCTCACGACGTTCTAAACCCAGCTCGCGTACCACTTTAAATGGCGAACAGCCATACCCTTGGGACCTACTTCAGCCCCAGGATGTGATGAGCCGACATCGAGGTGCCAAACACCGCCGTCGATATGAACTCTTGGGCGGTATCAGCCTGTTATCCCCGGAGTACCTTTTATCCGTTGAGCGATGGCCCTTCCATTCAGAACCACCGGATCACTAAGACCTGCTTTCGCACCTGCTCGAGCCGTCACTCTCGCAGTCAAGCTAGCTTATGCCTTTGCACTAACCTCCTGATGTCCGACCAGGATTAGCTAACCTTCGTGCTCCTCCGTTACTCTTTAGGAGGAGACCGCCCCAGTCAAACTACCCACCAGACACTGTCCGCAACCCGGATTACGGGTCTACGTTAGAACACCAGCCATTAAAGGGTGGTATTTCAAGGTTGGCTCCATGCAGACTGGCGTCCACACTTCAAAGCCTCCCACCTATCCTACACATCAAGGACCAGTGTTCAGTGTCAAGCTATAGTAAAGGTTCACGGGGTCTTTCCGTCTTGCCGCGGGTACACTGCATCTTCACAGCGAGTTCAATTTCACTGAGTCTCGGGTGGAGACAGCCTGGCCATCATTACGCCATTCGTGCAGGTCGGAACTTACCCGACAAGGAATTTCGCTACCTTAGGACCGTTATAGTTACGGCCGCCGTTTACCGGGGCTTCGATCAAGAGCTTCTCCTTACGGATAACCCCATCAATTAACCTTCCGGCACCGGGCAGGCGTCACACCGTATACGTCCACTTTCGTGTTTGCACAGTGCTGTGTTTTTAATAAACAGTTGCAGCCAGCTGGTATCTTCGACTGATTTCAGCTCCATGAGTAAATCACTTCACCTACATATCAGCGTGCCTTCTCCCGAAGTTACGGCACCATTTTGCCTAGTTCCTTCACCCGAGTTCTCTCAAGCGCCTTGGTATTCTCTACCTGACCACCTGTGTCGGTTTGGGGTACGATTTTGTGTTACCTGATGCTTAGAGGCTTTTCCTGGAAGCAGGGCATTTGTTACTTCAGCACCGTAGTGCCTCGTCATCACACCTCAGCGTTAACAAGACTCCGGATTTACCTGGAATCTCCGCCTACATGCTTAAACCGGGACAACCGTCGCCCGGCTAACATAGCCTTCTCCGTCCCCCCTTCGCAGTAACACCAAGTACAGGAATATTAACCTGTTTCCCATCGACTACGCCTTTCGGCCTCGCCTTAGGGGTCGACTCACCCTGCCCCGATTAACGTTGGACAGGAACCCTTGGTCTTCCGGCGTGCGGGTTTTTCACCCGCATTATCGTTACTTATGTCAGCATTCGCACTTCTGATACCTCCAGCAACCCTCACAGGCCACCTTCAACGGCTTACAGAACGCTCCCCTACCCAACAACACATAGTGTCGCTGCCGCAGCTTCGGTGCATGGTTTAGCCCCGTTACATCTTCCGCGCAGGCCGACTCGACCAGTGAGCTATTACGCTTTCTTTAAATGATGGCTGCTTCTAAGCCAACATCCTGGCTGTCTGTGCCTTCCCACATCGTTTCCCACTTAACCATGACTTTGGGACCTTAGCTGGCGGTCTGGGTTGTTTCCCTCTTCACGACGGACGTTAGCACCCGCCGTGTGTCTCCCGTGATAACATTCTTCGGTATTCGCAGTTTGCATCGGGTTGGTAAGTCGGGATGACCCCCTAGCCGAAACAGTGCTCTACCCCCGAAGATGAATTCACGAGGCGCTACCTAAATAGCTTTCGGGGAGAACCAGCTATCTCCCGGTTTGATTGGCCTTTCACCCCCAGCCACAAGTCATCCGCTAATTTTTCAACATTAGTCGGTTCGGTCCTCCAGTTAGTGTTACCCAACCTTCAACCTGCCCATGGCTAGATCACCGGGTTTCGGGTCTATACCCTGCAACTTAACGCCCAGTTAAGACTCGGTTTCCCTTCGGCTCCCCTATTCGGTTAACCTTGCTACAGAATATAAGTCGCTGACCCATTATACAAAAGGTACGCAGTCACCCCATAAAGAGGCTCCCACTGCTTGTACGTACACGGTTTCAGGTTCTTTTTCACTCCCCTCGCCGGGGTTCTTTTCGCCTTTCCCTCACGGTACTGGTTCACTATCGGTCAGTCAGGAGTATTTAGCCTTGGAGGATGGTCCCCCCATATTCAGACAGGATACCACGTGTCCCGCCCTACTCTTCGAGTTCACAACACATGCACTTTTGTGTACGGGACTATCACCCTGTACCGTCGGACTTTCCAGACCGTTCCACTACCACACATGCTGATTCAGACTCTGGGCTGCTCCCCGTTCGCTCGCCGCTACTGGGGGAATCTCGGTTGATTTCTTTTCCTCGGGGTACTTAGATGTTTCAGTTCCCCCGGTTCGCTTCATTACGCTATGTATTCACGTAATGATAGTGTGACGAATCACACTGGGTTTCCCCATTCGGAAATCGCCGGTTATAACGGTTCATATCACCTTACCGACGCTTATCGCAGATTAGCACGTCCTTCATCGCCTCTGACTGCCAGGGCATCCACCGTGTACGCTTAGTCGCTTAACCTCACAACCCGAAGATGTTTCGTAAAACACTTCAGTGTTGCGAAAATTTGAGAGACTCGGACACACCGCTTTTCATTTCTTGTTTACGGAGAAATGAAACAGTGTGTCGTTTCAATTTTCAGCTTGATCCAGATTTTTAAAGAGCAAAACTTCGCAGTGAACCTTTTCAGGTACACTCTGAAGTTTTCTTGTGTTTTTGCAGTAAGGGATGGTGGAGCTATGCGGGATCGAACCGCAGACCTCCTGCGTGCAAGGCAGGCGCTCTCCCAGCTGAGCTATAACCCCATCGTAAATGCTAATCTCTGTACCCTAATTCGTTTCCGGGCAAGGCGCGGTGGTGCGAAGCATACTGAAGTATGCGAGCATCGCCGTAACACAGCACGGAGGCGAATTTGGTAGGCCTGAGTGGACTTGAACCACCGACCTCACCCTTATCAGGGGTGCGCTCTAACCACCTGAGCTACAAGCCTGCAGAGATTTTCTTACTGCTAATTTTCATCAGACAATCTGTGTGAGCACTACAAAGAACGTTTCTTTAAGGTAAGGAGGTGATCCAACCGCAGGTTCCCCTACGGTTACCTTGTTACGACTTCACCCCAGTCATGAATCACAAAGTGGTAAGCGCCCTCCCGAAGGTTAAGCTACCTACTTCTTTTGCAACCCACTCCCATGGTGTGACGGGCGGTGTGTACAAGGCCCGGGAACGTATTCACCGTGGCATTCTGATCCACGATTACTAGCGATTCCGACTTCATGGAGTCGAGTTGCAGACTCCAATCCGGACTACGACATACTTTATGAGGTCCGCTTGCTCTCGCGAGGTCGCTTCTCTTTGTATATGCCATTGTAGCACGTGTGTAGCCCTACTCGTAAGGGCCATGATGACTTGACGTCATCCCCACCTTCCTCCAGTTTATCACTGGCAGTCTCCTTTGAGTTCCCGACCGAATCGCTGGCAACAAAGGATAAGGGTTGCGCTCGTTGCGGGACTTAACCCAACATTTCACAACACGAGCTGACGACAGCCATGCAGCACCTGTCTCACGGTTCCCGAAGGCACCAAGGCATCTCTGCCAAGTTCCGTGGATGTCAAGAGTAGGTAAGGTTCTTCGCGTTGCATCGAATTAAACCACATGCTCCACCGCTTGTGCGGGCCCCCGTCAATTCATTTGAGTTTTAACCTTGCGGCCGTACTCCCCAGGCGGTCGACTTAACGCGTTAGCTCCGGAAGCCACGCCTCAAGGGCACAACCTCCAAGTCGACATCGTTTACGGCGTGGACTACCAGGGTATCTAATCCTGTTTGCTCCCCACGCTTTCGCACCTGAGCGTCAGTCTTTGTCCAGGGGGCCGCCTTCGCCACCGGTATTCCTCCAGATCTCTACGCATTTCACCGCTACACCTGGAATTCTACCCCCCTCTACAAGACTCTAGCCTGCCAGTTTCGGATGCAGTTCCCAGGTTGAGCCCGGGGATTTCACATCCGACTTGACAGACCGCCTGCGTGCGCTTTACGCCCAGTAATTCCGATTAACGCTTGCACCCTCCGTATTACCGCGGCTGCTGGCACGGAGTTAGCCGGTGCTTCTTCTGCGAGTAACGTCAATTGCTGCGGTTATTAACCACAACACCTTCCTCCTCGCTGAAAGTACTTTACAACCCGAAGGCCTTCTTCATACACGCGGCATGGCTGCATCAGGCTTGCGCCCATTGTGCAATATTCCCCACTGCTGCCTCCCGTAGGAGTCTGGACCGTGTCTCAGTTCCAGTGTGGCTGGTCATCCTCTCAGACCAGCTAGGGATCGTCGCCTAGGTGAGCCGTTACCCCACCTACTAGCTAATCCCATCTGGGCACATCCGATGGCAAGAGGCCCGAAGGTCCCCCTCTTTGGTCTTGCGACATTATGCGGTATTAGCTACCGTTTCCAGTAGTTATCCCCCTCCATCGGGCAGTTTCCCAGACATTACTCACCCGTCCGCCACTCGTCACCCAAGGAGCAAGCTCCTCTGTGCTACCGTTCGACTTGCATGTGTTAGGCCTGCCGCCAGCGTTCAATCTGAGCCATGATCAAACTCTTCAATTTAAGTTTGATGCTCGTGAATTAAACTTCGTAATGAATTACGTGTTCACTCAGAGACTTGGTATTCATTTTTCGTCTTGCGACGTTAAGAATCCGTATCTTCGAGTGCCCACACAGATTGTCTGATAAATTGTTAAAGAGCAGTTGCGACGCGCTTTAGCGCTCTGTCGCGAGGTCCCGTATATTACGTTTTCCTCATGCAGAGTCAAGCATTTATTTTTGCTTTTCTCTGCGAGATTCTCAGTGGAACCCCGCTGACCCGGCGGTTTGTAATCCGTTGTTCCGTGTCAGTGGAGGCGCATTATAGGGAGTTATTTCAGGCTGACAAGGGGAAATTTAAAATAATCTTCCGAGTGCGTATTTTTTATTCTTTGCGCTTATTTTGACAACGTTTTGTGGGTTAATTGGGCGATTTCCCGCGCGAAATCCGCGACCTGTTCCCAATCGGTATACACCACTTCTTTATTGGTATCTGTTTCACCGCCTGACATCTTCATTATCAGTTGGATCATAACGCGGTCATACCAGCGATAGCGTGGATACAGCAAAGCGCCAGCAATAACCGCACTGCGATCAGGCCGCCACGGCGAACTCATCAGGAACTTACGCGCATAGCTGTTAGTTTGCGGCGTGCGTTTCTCCGGTTTACGGGCAACCAGGTTTACGGAGTAGAAGGCACTCGGCATCGCGTTCAGCCGCGTGGCATGCTTTTTCACAAACTCCTGAAAAGCTGCATGGTAATGACCATAGCGAATCGAGGCGCCAATCACCACGCTGTCATAATTTTGCCAGTCAGGCTCCGCGGTACGATGCAAATTAACGACATCCGCCCAAACGCCCAGCTCTTTGAGTTCAGAAGCCAGATACTCGGCGATTTCACGCGTTTGTCCGTCCCGGGAAGAAAAAAGAATCAGTGTTTTCACGTGTTACTCCATTATTCACGCCAGAAGGTAGGGGTAAAGAGTACCAGCAGGGTAAAGACCTCCAGACGACCAAACAGCATATTGGCAATCAGGATCCACTTCGCCACGGGGTTCATACTGGCAAAGTTGTCGGCAACAACCCCCAGCCCTGGCCCCAGGTTATTCAGCGTCGCCACAACAGAGGCAAACGCGGAGAAGTCATCAACACCGGTCGCAATAATCGCCAGCATACTGATAATAAAGACCAGTGCATAGGCAGAGAAGAACCCCCACACAGCTTCAAGGATTCGCTCCGGCAAAGCACGGTTACCCAGCTTGATACTGTAAACCGCATTCGGGTGGACCAGTCGTTTCAATTCGCGGTTACCCTGCTTAAACAGCAGCAGGATTCGAATCACCTTCAAGCCACCGCCCGTCGACCCGGCACAGCCGCCAATAAAAGCAGAACATAGCAACAGCACCGGCAGGAACAGCGGCCAGCGGGCAATACTGTCCGTAGTAAATCCGGCGGTCGTCGCCATCGATACCACCTGAAAAAAAGCCTGGTTGATGGTCGTGAGTGCCGAACCGTAGGTATTGTGTATCCACAGCACCAGCGTACAGACAGCCACCAGCGTCAGCTGCACCCCAATGAACATGCGGAATTCTGGATCGCGCCAGTAGACCTTCAGGCTGCGACCGCTGAGTAAAGAGAAGTGCAGACCATAGTTACAACCGGAGATCAGCAAGAAGATAGCAATAATGGTGTTAATCGTGGGACTGTCGAAATACCCCACGCTGGCATCGTGTGTGGAAAAGCCGCCGATGGCTATCGTAGCAAAGCTGTGCCCAATAGCGTCAAACGCGGGCATCCCGGCAAACCATAGCGCCAGCGCACACGCCACCGTCAGTAATACATAGATAAGCCACAGCGTTTTCGCCGTTTCGGCAATACGCGGACGCATTTTGTTATCTTTCAGCGGGCCCGGCATTTCTGCCCGGTAGAGCTGCATCCCACCGACGCCAAGAATAGGCAGAATAGCCACCGCCAGCACGATGATCCCCATCCCGCCGAACCATTGCAGCATCTGTCGATAAAAGAGGATAGCGTGTGGCAATGAATCCAGCCCCACCAGCGTTGTCGCCCCCGTGGTGGTTAATCCGGAGAAGGATTCAAAAAAAGCGTCGGTTATCGTGAGGTTAGGGCTTTCCGCAAAGATGAACGGTAGCGCACCCACGCTACCCAGCACGGTCCAGAACAAAACGACAATCAGAAACCCTTCGCGCGATTTCAGCTCGCCCTTCTCTTTACGGTTTGGCCACCACAGCATGGAGCCGATCGCCAGAGCAACGAAGAAAGTTTGGGTAAACGCACGCCCTGCCCCATCGCGGTAGATGAGCGCTACCAGTCCGGGGATAATCATTGTCCCCGAGAATAAGATGACCAGTAGTCCAACGATTCGGGTGATGGCGCGAAAATGCATCTCTGCCGCTTCCTTAGTTCTTTAAAATGAGGTGGGGATTATTCTTCAATCGCTAACAATTGCAATGAACCACGACTAAAATCCGCCAGCTTTGCCGAAAATTCATCCACTTTGGCATAAGGAAGCGCCACCCTGAGCCGAACAAAAGCCTGGTAATCACTGGCAACAACTTTACCGTCAAACTGCCCCAGCAAAGCTTCAATGCCTGCCAGCTGACCGTACTCACACTGCAAAGTATATTCGGTTAATGGCGTCTTGCGCTGCGTCGTTAACTGGCGCAACGCCTGATTCACGCCGCCACCGTAGGCTTTCACTAGCCCACCCGTACCCAGAAGGATACCGCCGTAGTAGCGCACCACCACCGCGGTAATCTCACCGATGCCACTCCCCATCAGCTGCGCGAGCATCGGTTTGCCTGCCGTACCTGCCGGTTCGCCATCGTCTGAAAATCCCAGCTGCTGCGAGTCATTGGGCGCGCCCGCCACCCACGCCACACAGTGGTGGCGGGCGTCCGGGTGTTCCATTTTGACTGACTCAACAAACGCTTTCGCCGCGTCTACGCCGTCCGTATGGGCGAGCAGCGTAATGAAGCGGCTTTTTTTGATCTCTTCAACGACGCTTACCGGCGCCGCAGGGATTAACCAACTGTCCATTACGCCAGTTTTAAATCCCGTGTCATGTTTTCGATATTGTTCTCGTGGACCACCACGTTATCTTCAATTCGAATACCGCCGAACGGTTTCAGGGCTTCAATTTTCTGCCAGTTGAAGTGTTTGCTGAACTGCCCTTCACGCCACGGCGCCAGCAGCGATTCAATGAAGTAGATGCCCGGTTCGATGGTCAGGACCATGCCCGGTTGCAGAACGCGGGTGCAACGCAGGTAAGGATACTTCGACGGCGCGGCCAGATGCGTACCGCTGTCATCTTGCATAAAGCCAGCGACATCGTGTACCTGCAGGCCCAGCGGGTGACCAATGCCATGCGGCATAAACGGCCCGGTAAGATCGTTTTCCACCATCGCCTCTTCACTCATATCGGTGATGATTTGATGCTTACGCAGCAGCTTCGCGATGCGCTGATGGAACTGAATGTGATAATCCACGTAGCTGGTGCCCGCTTTCATAGTGGCAATCAGCGCCAGTTGCTCGTCATTCACATCCTTCACCAGATGCGCATAGTCGTTGTCGCTTTTCGCCGACCACGTACGCGTCAGGTCTGCTGCGTAGCCGTTGTACTCCGCACCGGCGTCCAGCAGGAAACTGCGGATTTCAGACGGAGCCTGATGATCCAGCCTGGTGTAATGAAGAACCGAAGCATGCTCGTTAAGCGCAACAATGTTGCTGTACGGCACGTCGGTGTCGCGATGACCGGTAGCAGTCAGGTAAGCGAGGTTGATGTCAAACTCGCTCATCCCGGAACGGAACGCTTCTTCCGCGGCACGGTGTCCATTCACCGCCATTTTCTGTGCTTCGCGCATACAGGCCAGTTCGTAATCTGTTTTGTAAGCACGATAATAATGCAGGTAGTCGATAACCCCTTTCGGGTTGATATTACTGGCCGCGATGTCCAGCTGCAGCGCGCGTTCCGGAACCGGACCGATGTAACCGATATTGCCGCGAGCAGCAGGCAGTTGGCTACCGATACCATCAGCTTTTGGCAGCGCGATGATCTCAATTTCTTCCGTCCAGAAAGAGGTCGGCAGCGGCTCAACGTTGTGCCAGTAATCGACCGGCAGGTAGAACCACAATTTCGGCTTATTCACGCCATCCACCAGCAACCAGCAGTTAGGAACCTGCGTTACAGGCACCCAGGCTTTGAATTGCGGATTGACCTTAAACGGGTAGGGATGATCGTCGAGAAAGACGTTAACAAGCTCTCCTGAGTGAATAAGTAACGCATCCAGCTTGAAGCGCTCCAGCGCGTCGCGCGTCCGTTCTTGTAGGGTAACGATATGATTTTTATAGAGTGCGGCCAGCGATTCCATTTTCTATCCTTCTGTTTTTTTGACCTCAAGTGTCCGCATCTTAGCACATCGTTTTGTGAGTGCGTGATTTCTGCCGAGCGTGATCAAATCGTCATTTCTTTAATCATTCATTTGCATTTTATTAACATAAAACACACACTTCGATTCATCTGGTATGACCAGATCACCTTGCGGATTCAGGAGACTGACATGCTTTACAAAGGCGACACCCTGTACCTCGACTGGCTGGAAGATGGCATCGCCGAACTGGTGTTCGATGCCCCAGGCTCAGTCAATAAACTCGACACGGCCACCGTTGCCAGCCTGGGCCATGCGCTTGACGTGCTGGAAAAACAACCGAATTTAAAGGGGCTGCTGCTGCGTTCTAACAAAGCAGCCTTTATTGTTGGTGCCGACATCACCGAATTCCTTTCACTGTTCCTCGTGCCTGAAGAGCAACTGAGCCAGTGGCTGCATTTTGCCAACAGCGTCTTTAATCGCCTGGAAGATCTGCCTGTTCCGACTCTCTCAGCAGTTAACGGCTATGCGCTGGGCGGCGGCTGTGAGTGTGTCCTGGCGACCGATTATCGTCTGGCTACGCCGGACCTGCGCATCGGCCTGCCGGAAACCAAGCTGGGCATTATGCCAGGCTTTGGCGGCTCCGTGCGTATGCCACGTATGCTGGGTGCGGACAGCGCGCTGGAAATTATTGCTGCGGGTAAAGATGTGGGTGCTGAGCAGGCGCTAAAAATCGGTCTGGTCGATGGCGTAGTGAAGCAAGACAAACTGCTTGATGGCGCGATCGCGGTATTACGTCAGGCGATTAACGGCGACCTCGACTGGAAAGCCAAACGTCAGCCGAAGCTGGAGCCGTTGAAACTCAGCAAAATTGAAGCAGCAATGAGCTTTACCATCGCCAAAGGTATGGTGGCGCAGACGGCAGGTAAGCATTACCCCGCACCGATTACCGCGGTAAAAACCATTGAAGCAGCGGCCCGTTTTGGTCGTGAAGAAGCGCTGAATCTGGAAAATAAAAGCTTTGTTCCACTGGCGCACACCAATGAAGCCCGCGCACTGGTTGGAATTTTCCTTAACGATCAGTTCGTGAAAGCCAAAGCCAAAAAGCTCACCAAAAATGTTGAAGCGCCAAAGCAAGCGGCAGTGCTGGGCGCAGGCATTATGGGCGGCGGCATCGCTTACCAGTCGGCCTGGAAAGGCGTGCCGGTTGTCATGAAAGATATCAACGACAAATCATTAACGCTGGGTATGACCGAAGCGGCCAAGCTACTGAACAAACAGCTTGAGCGCGGCAAAATTGACGGTCTGAAAATGGCGGGCGTTATTTCCACCATTCATCCCACCCTCGACTATAGCGGTTTCGAACGCGTGGACGTGGTAGTTGAAGCGGTCGTAGAAAACCCAAAAGTGAAAAAAGCGGTACTGGCGGAAACCGAAGATCAGGTTCGCCCGGACACCGTACTGGCTTCGAATACTTCCACCATCCCAATCAACGAACTGGCCAGCGCGCTTAAGCGTCCGGAAAACTTCTGTGGGATGCACTTCTTTAACCCGGTGCACCGTATGCCGCTGGTTGAGATCATTCGCGGCGAGAAAAGCTCGGATGAAACCATCGCTAAGGTTGTCGCCTGGGCAAGCCAGATGGGCAAAACGCCGATTGTGGTTAATGACTGCCCTGGTTTCTTCGTTAACCGCGTGCTGTTCCCCTATTTTGCCGGTTTCAGTCAGCTGCTGCGCGACGGGGCGGATTTCCGCAAAGTCGACAAAGTGATGGAAAAACAGTTTGGTTGGCCGATGGGCCCGGCTTATCTGCTGGACGTGGTAGGTATTGATACCGCGCACCACGCGCAGGCGGTGATGTCCGCAGGCTTCCCTCAGCGTATGCAGAAAGATTATCGCGATGCGATAGACGCCCTGTTTGATGCTAACCGTTTCGGGCAGAAAAACGGTCTCGGATTCTGGCGTTATAAAGAAGACAACAAGGGCAAGCCGAAGAAAGAAGAAGATGCCACCGTTGACGATCTGCTGGCAGAGGTCAGCCAGCCGAAACGCGACTTCAGCGATGAAGAGATTATCGCCCGCATGATGATCCCTATGGTCAACGAAGTAGTGCGTTGCCTGGAAGAAGGCATTATCGCCAGCCCGGCAGAAGCCGATATGGCGCTGGTATACGGTCTGGGCTTCCCTCCGTTCCATGGCGGTGCGTTCCGCTGGCTGGATACGCTCGGCAGCGCGAAGTATCTCGATATGGCTCAGCAGTATCAGCACCTTGGTCCGCTGTATGAAGTTCCGGCCGGTCTGCGTGATAAAGCGCGCCATAACGAACCGTATTATCCCCAGGTTGAGCCAGCCCGCCCGGTTGGCAGCCTGAAAACGGCTTAAGGAGTCACAATGGAACAGGTTGTAATTGTTGATGCGATCCGTACCCCGATGGGCCGTTCGAAAGGGGGCGCGTTTCGGAACGTGCGGGCAGAAGATCTCTCTGCACATTTAATGCGTAGCCTGCTGGCGCGTAATCCGGCGCTGGAGCCAACCGCGCTTGATGACATTTACTGGGGCTGTGTGCAACAAACGCTGGAGCAGGGTTTCAATATCGCCCGTAATGCCGCGCTGCTAGCGGAAGTTCCGCACTCCGTTCCGGCCGTCACGGTCAATCGCCTGTGCGGTTCGTCCATGCAGGCGCTGCACGATGCGGCACGCATGATCATGACTGGTGATGCTCAGGCGTGCCTGATTGGCGGCGTTGAGCATATGGGCCATGTGCCAATGAGCCACGGCGTTGATTTCCACCCGGGTATGAGCCGCAACGTGGCGAAAGCCGCCGGGATGATGGGCCTGACCGCGGAAATGCTCTCCCGCATGCACGGCATCAGCCGTGAAATGCAGGACGCTTTCGCCGCACGTTCACACGCTCGCGCCTGGGCTGCAACACAGTCTGGCGCTTTTAAAAACGAAATCATCCCGACCGGCGGTCATGATGCCGACGGCGTGCTGAAGCAGTTTAACTACGATGAGGTTATCCGTCCGGAAACGACCGTTGAAGCGCTCTCCACCCTGCGCCCGGCGTTCGATCCGGTGAACGGAACGGTGACTGCCGGTACCTCTTCTGCGCTCTCCGACGGCGCAGCGGCGATGCTGGTAATGAGCGAAAGCCGCGCCCGTCAACTGGGTCTGACGCCGCGTGCCCGTATTCGTTCGATGGCTGTTGTCGGTTGCGATCCGTCAATCATGGGTTACGGCCCGGTTCCGGCCTCAAAGCTGGCGCTGAAAAAAGCGGGGCTCTCCACCAGCGACATCGGCTTGTTTGAGATGAACGAAGCCTTTGCCGCTCAGATCCTGCCGTGTATTAAAGATCTGGGGCTGATGGAGCAGATCGATGAGAAGATCAACCTCAACGGCGGGGCGATCGCCTTGGGTCACCCGCTGGGCTGTTCTGGGGCGCGTATCAGCACCACCCTACTCAACCTGATGGAACGCAAAGACGTGCAGTTTGGTCTGGCGACGATGTGTATCGGGTTAGGTCAGGGTATCGCAACGGTATTTGAGCGAGTTTAATCAAAGATAAATTCCCAAATAATTCGCGCTAATCCCCGGGAACATAGATAACTATGTGACCGGGTGAGCGCAGGCAGCCCACAAAGAGGCAGTGTGAATTATGACGGGGAAAGGTTTAGTTGCCGTTCTTCCCGCCTGTCAGGGGCGGGTTTTTTATTTCCCTGAACTACCACGCACCACTAACTGCACCGGCAGCAGCAGATTCTCTTTCTGATTTTCTTCCAGCAGTAAACGCAGCGCTTCACGCCCCAGCTGTTTTTTATCAACCGCAATGGTAGTCAGCGGCGGATGTGACCAGGCCGCAGCATCGATATCATCAAACCCCACCAGCGCAAGATCTTCCGGGATACGTATACCCTGCTGCGCACACACCTGCTGAACAACCATCGCTGCCGCGTCGTTATAGGCAAAAATGGCATCGGGCGGCTCTGGCAGTCTGAGTAGCTCATTAACCGCATCCACCAGAGATTGCTCGGTATCCAGCAGCGGCGGCGCAACGACATCGTACTCTGGCGGCATTAGCAAACGGGCTTCATACAATGCCTGACGGTAGCCCTTTTCACGCTGACGGATGCTGTAGTGTGCGAGCGTACTGGCAAGAAAAGCAATGCGGCTGCGGCCTTGCGCAATCAGATGTTGCGTGGCCAGATAGCCGCCCAGGGTATTGTCAGGATTCACGCAAGGCAGTCCAGGCGCCCAGAGATCCACCAGCACCAGCGGCAATTTCATCTGTTGTAGCAGCCCAAGCAACTCAGGTTCAAAAAATCCCGCGCAGATTAGCGCATCAGGCTGGTGCAGCATTACCTGCTCACTCACTGCATCGCCTGGACCTATAGAGAGAAAGCTCAGCGCAACCCCCTTTTCGCGACACAGATCTTCTATCCCCAGCAGCAGTTGAGAGTAAAACGGTAAAGCTCGGCTGATATTGTGCTGGCGATGCAGTAAAAACAGGACACGTTTGATTTTGTCTGCGCGCAGGCGTGAAAAATCATAACCCTGCTGCTGCGCCACTGAAATAATGCGCTGTCGGGTCTCTTCACGCAGCCCCGGTTGCCCTTTTAGCGCGCGGGAAACAGCGCCAACCGAGACGCCACAAGCGTCGGCAATGTCTCTGATACGTACAGGTTTCGTCATTTCACTCTCATGGATTTACTATGGCTTGTTGTGCCCCCAGCCAGGCTGCGCCGCGTACGCCGCTGCTGTCGCCGTGGCGGGCCTGAACGATCGGTGTGCGGCACTGTTTACCAAACACGTACTGCGCCACTCGCGCCTGTAAGCCTGAGTACAGTAAATCGATATTGGATACCCCGCCCCCCAGCACGATAACATCGGGATCGAGCATATTCACCACACTCGCCAACGCGCGAGCCAGTTGATCGCAATAGCGTTCCCACAACAAACAGGCGTCTGCATCACCCGATGCTACCCGTTGCATAATTTGTGGCACACCCATATGTTGCGCGGTGTGATTCATATACTGGCGCTCCAGGCCACTACCCGAAATAAAGCTCTCAATACAGTTCAACTGTCCGCAATAGCATGTCACTTCAGCCCCGTCCCGAGATCCGTGGTAGCGCGGCAAGGCATTATGCCCCCACTCTCCAGCACAGGCGTTAGGGCCGGAGATCAACCGGTTCTCGATGCATAGACCACCGCCGCATCCGGTACCGAGGATCACGCCAAATACCACGCTATGCCCACGCCCACTACCGTCCATCGCTTCTGACAGGGTAAAGCAGTTGGCATCATTGGTAACGGGCACTGGCATTCCTAATGCACGCTCGAGATCTTGCGCAAAGGCCTGCTGATTCAGCACCAGAATGTTGGAATTCTTAATCAAACCTTCGCTATCCACCGCACCTGGCACCCCGACGCCAACCGATAAAGGCTGATTAATGGCCTGCATAGCCCTGGCTATCATCTCCGTCACGGCCTGGAAAAAATCACCGTAACGCTGCTTTGGTGTCGCACATCGTTCGCGGTAAACAATTTCACCCGCGTTATCAATCACCACCGCTTCGATTTTAGTCCCGCCGATATCCAGTCCGAGCCTCATGGTTTTTCCTCATTTGCATCTCACAATGTGATGCGGTTTAGCTTGCCTATTTTGTTTACTAAACACATGGAGAGCTGTCACAAAAACTCAATTTATGTTTGAGTGACGGACATATTATGTTTACTAAAAAATAATTATGATGAGAAAGAGAGGCAATGACGCCGGGCCTGCGCCCTGCTAGTTGGAAGACAGATGATTGATGGATGCGCCGGAAGGGCTCCGGCGCACAGCGCTTAAATGAACGCGAAAGCGTCGCCAAACAGGCGATCTTCACGCGCACTGCGTTCATTACAGAACAGATCGCGCGCGATTTTGGCCATTTCAAAACGACCGGCAATGTAGATATCGTGCTCAGCCAGGGTACCGTAATCCTGCAATACCGCCGTTAACACGGTTCCCGTACGACCACGCCAGCCGTCTTCTGGCTGTTCCACCACTGGCTCAACGCGCAGATTCGGGTGATTAACAGACAACGCTTCCAGTTCGGAGAGATCGTAGAGATGCTTCTCTTCGCGCCCACCCCAGTAAATGGTGATATCGCGGTTTGGATTACGTGCCAGCGCAGTAAGCAGAATGGAACGCACGTAAGAGAACCCTGTACCACCGGCAATCAGGATCAGCGGGCGCTCGTCTTCATCACGCAGCCAGGCTTCGCCATGCGGAATGTCGACCTTGATTTCCCGGTCTTTCAGAATGCGGTCCATCACAGCCATGGCATAAAGATTTAGCTCAGAGGCGCCAACGTGCAGCTCAATGAATCCTTGCTCGTCCGGCGTGGATGCCATGGAGAACGGACGCTTATCCCTTTCGTCCATCACGACCATTAAATACTGGCCAGCACGAAAGGAAAACGCCGCGTCTGGCACTAAACGAACGCGATATACGGTATCAGTGATAGCTTCTACCGAGGTCACTTTACAGCTTAAGGTTGTCATGCGCTCTCTCTGTCGGATCAATAGGCAAAACGATCGCGCCTCAGGCGCTTTTGCCGTCATTAAAGATGGCCAGTTCATCCCAAATTGCGTCAATACGCGCAGTTACTTCAGGATCTTTTTTAATCGGGCGTCCCCATTCGCGTTGGGTTTCGCCCGGCCATTTATTTGTGGCATCCAGCCCCATTTTTGAACCCAGGCCGGAAACCGGCGAGGCAAAGTCCAGGTAATCAATTGGCGTATTCTCTACCAGTACCGTATCCCGAGCCGGGTCCATACGGGTAGTAATTGCCCAAATCACATCATTCCAGTCGCGTGCATTGACATCATCATCGCAGACAATAACAAATTTGGTGTACATAAACTGGCGCAAAAACGACCAAACACCCATCATGACGCGTTTGGCATGACCAGCGTACTGTTTTTTCATCGTCACCACGGCCAGACGATATGAACAGCCTTCCGGAGGCAGGTAAAAATCGACGATTTCCGGGAACTGCTTTTGCAGAATAGGAACGAAAACTTCGTTCAGCGCCACACCAAGCACCGCGGGCTCATCAGGCGGACGTCCGGTATAAGTAGAGTGATAAATCGCCTCTTCACGCTGGGTAATGTGCGTGACGGTAAAGACCGGAAAGCTATCTACTTCGTTGTAGTAGCCGGTATGATCGCCATACGGTCCTTCCGGGGCCAGCTCACCCGGTTCGATATACCCTTCCAGCACGATTTCAGCACTGGCGGGCACTTCCAGATCGTTGGAAATACATTTGACCACTTCGGTTTTGGTGCCACGTAACAGCCCGGCAAATGCGTACTCGGATAATGTATCAGGGACGGGCGTCACGGCCCCCAGAATGGTCGCAGGATCTGCCCCCAACGCCACCGAAACCGGGAAGCGTTCTCCAGGATGCGCCGCACACCACTCCTGGTAATCGAGCGCGCCGCCGCGGTGGGACAGCCAGCGCATAATGAGCTTGTTTTTGCCAATCAGCTGCTGGCGATAAATGCCCAGATTCTGCCGCTCTTTATGCGGACCACGCGTTACGGTTAGCCCCCAGGTAATCAGCGGTGCGGCATCTTCCGGCCAACAGGTCATAATCGGAATACGGTTTAAATCGACGTCATCACCGGAGTAGATTTTTTGCTGACAAGGCGCACCGCGCAACCGCTTAGTCGGCATGTTCAGCACCTGCTTAAACTGCGGCAGCTTATCAAACAGATCGCGGAATCCTTTCGGTGGCTCCGGCTCTTTCAAAAACGCCAACAGTTTACCGACTTCCCGTAGTGCCGAGACATCTTCCTGCCCCATCCCCATCGCAACACGCTTCGGTGTGCCAAACAGGTTACACAGCACCGGCATTGAATAGCCTTTAGGATTCTCAAACAGTAACGCAGGCCCGCCAGCACGCAGAGTGCGATCGGCAATTTCAGTAATTTCCAGGTGGGGATCCACCTCAAGCGAAATGCGTTTGAGCTCGCCCTGCTGTTCAAGCAGCGTCAGGAAGTCGCGTAAATCGTGATATTTCATGGCGTCCATTGTGGCCTCTTCGTAAGCGCTTCATTATACGGCGTTCATCATTGTGATGCTGTATTTTTGTTAAATTAGCGTGAACTCTGGCGATACATATAAGCCCTGGGAGTATATACCCGTTGGGTTTCAGCCTGCTTTGAGGTGGGTATAATTAACTTAACTCATGGCTTTTGCTATGCTAGCGCTCAGAACAAGCGGATAAGAGTTATTATGCAATCCTGGTATTTACTGTACTGCAAACGTGGGCAACTTCAGCGAGCCCAGGAACACCTGGAAAGACAGGCGGTGAACTGCCTGACGCCTATGATCACCCTGGAAAAAATGGTGCGTGGTAAACGTACCACAGTCAGTGAACCACTATTCCCTAATTACATGTTTGTCGAGTTCGACCCGGAAGTGATCCACACCACCACGATCAACGCCACACGTGGTGTCAGCCATTTCGTTCGTTTTGGAGCGACGCCTGCGACCGTCCCATCCCCCGTAATTCACCAGCTTTCTATCTACAAGCCTGAAGGTATTGTTGACCCGCAAACCCCTCAGCCAGGGGACAGCGTGATTATTACTGAAGGGGCGTTTGAGGGACTGAAAGCGATCTTCACCGAACCGGATGGCGAAGCGCGTTCCATGCTGCTGCTTAACCTCTTGAATAAAGAGATTAAGCAGAGCGTTAAAAATACCGGTTTTCGAAAAATATAAGTCGTTTAGAAGGTCACTTCGAACAGCGTTCTGACGTTGGCATCAATGGTTGCTGACAGCCATTGAGGGTCTTCCCCACGCCAGTGAGCAATTCGCTCAAGAATATGCGGCAGGTGCGCCGGTTCATTGCGACGTGACGTCGGTTTAGGCGTTAAGTCGCGAGGGAGCAGGTAAGGTGCATCGGTTTCTATCAGCAGTCTTTCCACCGGAATAAACGGCAGCAGTTCCCGCAGTTCCATCCCCCGGCGTTCATCACAGACCCACCCGGTGATACCGATATAAAGCCCTCGGTCCACGCAGTCCTGCATCTCCTGGCGCGAACCGGTGAAACAGTGCAGCACCGCGCCTGGGAGGCTGTCCAGCCACGGCTCCAGCAACGTCAGAAAACGCTCATGCGCATCCCGACAATGCATGAAAATCGGCATCTGCAGTTCAGCAGCAATGCGCAGTTGCGCTTCAAAAGCACGTTCCTGTTCCTGCGGCGTGGAGAAATTGCGATTGAAATCCAGGCCGCACTCACCAATAGCGACTACCTTCGACTGGTTTGCCAGCGTGATAATCTCGTCTTCCGTTGAGGATTGCCATTGGCTGCTGTCATGCGGGTGCACGCCAGCCGTGGACCAGCAATGCGGATAATGCTGCGCCAGCTTTAACGCCTGCTGGCTTTCGTGAAGGCTTGTTCCGGTCAGAAGCATACCGTTTACGCCCGCAGCAAAGGCGCGCGCCACGACCTCATCCCGGTCTTTCGCAAATTGTGAACTGGTTAAATTAACGCCAATATCAAACATGCTTCCTCCCATATGACAACCGCCCTGACGGGCGGTTGAATTTATTCTTCAGTTTTCTCGGTGGCTTCGGCTTCTTTTGCTTCTTCAGCCTCGTTGTCCTCATCTCTCGTACGTCGCTTACCGACATAGAAACGAGAGAAGAAAACACCCACCTCGAACAGGCAGTACATCGGTATCGCCAACAACGTTTGCGAGAAGACATCTGGCGGAGTCAGTAGCATCCCGACGACAAAGGCACCCACCACAACATAAGGACGCTTTTTGCGTAAATCATCTGGCGTCGTAATGCCCATCCAGCATAGCAGCACGATGGCGACAGGCACCTCAAAAGAGACACCGAAAGCCATAAATAGCGCCATTACAAAGCTGAGATAGCTCGCGATGTCCGTTGATACCTGCACGCCTTGCGGAGCCGTGTTGGCCAGAAAACCAAACGCTAACGGGAAGACAACAAAATAGGCGAATGCCATGCCGATGTAGAACAACAACGAACTGGAGACCAGCAGCGGAACAACCAGACGGCGTTCATGTTTATACAACGCTGGCGCAATAAATGCCCACACCTGGTAGAGGATCACTGGCGCTGACAGGATCAGCGATACCATGAAGGTCAACTTGATTGGGGTAAAGAACGGCGAAGCCACATCGGTGGCGATCATCGTTGCACCCTGCGGCATCTGTTTAATCAACGGCGCCGCGACCATATGGTAAATGTCGTTGGCAAAGTAAACCAACGCCAGAAAGATCACGATTACCGCAATGATGCAGTTCAGGAGTCGCTTACGCAGCTCAATAAGATGCGTGATGAGCGGTTGGGTATCTTCTACAGCCATGTTTACGGTTTATCACTCGACGAGGGGGAGGATTCGACAACAGGTGCGACAGCTTTCTTTTCTGCATCCATTAACGTAGCGGAAGTGTTTTCCGTTGGCTCTGGCGTTTTAGCACCCGTGGATTCCGGTTTTTGCTCCGGCGAACTGGCCTGGTTTTCAGCGGCAGCAGGGGTGACCCCTTCTCGCTGCGCTTCAGCTTCTTTCACCACCGGATTATGGATAGTGTGCGCTTCATCGCTCTCTTTCTCAGGATCGTGCACACTGTAAGAACGCTTCATCGACTCTGCCGCTTCACGCAGCTCATCCATTGAGGCTTTCAACTCCGGGGTCAGATTTGTCAGGCTCGCTTTCTCTACTTTCTTCAGGCTGTCCTGAAACTCCTGAAGCTTAAGCTCCTGGGTCAGTTCATTCTGAACAGTAGTTGCCAGGGAACGCAAAGCACGAACCCAGCCAGCAACCGTTTTTACCGCTACAGGTAAACGTTGCGGCCCCAGGACGATGAGGCCGATCACGAACACCAATAACAGTTCGCTAAAACCGATATCAAACACGGATTATACCTGCTCTTTATCTTGGCTTTTGGCGTCTTCTTTTTTCACTTCGCCCTGCTTATCGGTAATGGATTTAGCAGTAAAATCAGCGTCCTGGCTGGTTTTATCTTGCTTTGGCTCATCATCACCCATTGCTTTTTTGAAGCCTTTAATCGACGCACCAAGATCGGAACCGATGGAGCCGAGTTTCTTGGTGCCAAATAGCAGTACAACGATGACGGCAATGATCAACAACTGCCAAATACTGATACCACCCATACATGTTCCTCTGTCATAGATGATGAATAATAAGGCCGTAGTATACGTTACACGACCTGCCTAGGGCGATGAAAAATTCAGCGCATTTTGCGCCAGCCGATCAACCAGGCTAAGACGCCGCCGGCCATTAACCAGCCCGGCATAAGCCCCCACTCAGGACGGCTTACCAGCAGGAATGTTCCACTGAGCAACAATGTTGCACCAATGCCCAATAAATAACGGGATTGTCCCTGACGTACATGATTCGCGTGAAGCTCGCGGGCAATCTTATCAACACTGTGCTGTAAATATTTGCCCTGGCGCAAACTGTCATACACCAGTTCAGGTATTTCTGGCATTTTTTCGACCCAGAACGGTGCTTTTTCTTTAAATGCTCTAACAAGCGCCGGAATACCGACCTGATCTTTGATCCAGGATTCGAGGAAAGGCTTGGCCGTTTTCCACAAATCTAACTGCGGGTAGAGCTGACGTCCGACACCTTCAACGTACAGCAGCGTCTTCTGTAGCAATACCAGTTGAGGCTGAACTTCCATATTGAATCGGCGCGCTGTGTTGAACAGATTTAACAGCACATGACCAAAGGAAATCTCTGCCAGCGGTTTTTCGAAAATCGGCTCGCACACGGTACGAATGGCGAATTCAAACTCTTCTACGTTGGTATCCGGCGGAACCCAGCCAGAATCCACATGCAGTTCAGCAACTTTGCGGTAGTCGCGGTTAAAGAACGCGATGAAGTTTTCAGCCAGATAACGCTTATCTTCTTTGTTTAAAGAACCCACAATCCCACAATCAATACCAATGTATTTCGGGTTTTCGGGATGCTCATAACTCACGAAAATGTTCCCAGGGTGCATATCCGCATGGAAAAAGCTGTCGCGGAATACCTGAGTAAAGAAGACCTGAACACCGCGTTCAGCCAGCAGCTTCATATTGGTGCCGTTCTTCTCAAGCGAGGTGACATCTGAAACGGGAATACCGTAAATGCGCTCCATCACCATCATGTTCTGACTGCAATAGTCAGAGTACACTTCCGGGATGTACAGCATTGGGCTGTCTTCAAAATTACGTCGCAGCTGAATCGCGTTCGCCGACTCGCGCAGCAGATTCAGCTCATCAATCAACGTTTTTTCATATTCACGGACCACTTCTGTTGGTCGCAGGCGGCGGCCGTCTGGCATCAGGCGAGGTACCCAACGAGCAAGGCGGTAGATCAGTTTTAAATCCGCTTTAATTACCGGCAGTATGTCCGGGCGGATAACTTTGATCACCACCTCTTTCCCATTCGATTTCAGTCGCGCGGTGTGAACCTGAGCAATAGACGCGGATGCCAGCGGTGTGATCTCAAAATCATCAAACCATTCCTCAACGGGCAGCCCACCCATCGCCTCTTCGATTTGTTCTTTCGCTCTTTGCCCATCGAATGGGGCTACCCGATCCTGCAATAGCGCTAGCTGATCGGCGATGTGCGGAGGGAAAAGATCACGACGGGTAGAGAGCATTTGCCCGAACTTAATCCACACCGGGCCGAGCTCCTGTAAAGCCAGTCTCAGCCGTTCTCCCAGTGGTTTGTCTTTATGTCGGTTGGGCATCCAGAACAGCGTGTAACGCCACAGCCGGAGCGGCAGCGTGATACGCATTTTGGGGATGAGTTCATCAAGACCGTAGCTTAAAAAAGTGCGAATGATGAAATAAAGGCGCCGTACTTCACCTGGCGTCATTTGGCCTCCAGTTTTTCCAGCCGTTTGGCCAGAGATTCGACCGCACGCTCAACGGCTGCCGTTTCTTCTGCAAACCATGCAACCTCAAGCGGACCTGGAGCCATACGCCACTCTTCGGTGATCGCTTCGGCAACATAGCGCTGCTGGCGTTGAATGTTGTGGCACAGGAACTTCGCTCCACCACGCAAAACTTTGCTGACCCCTTCCGCGACGATATCGCCGGTATAGGGTGCTAACAGTTCTGCGGGATCAAACTCCGCCAGATCGGCCAACGCGACAAAATTCTGTACCACCTGGATATCGCCCTGAACCTCCAGCTCACCACTGCGGATAAGCGTGGTGAGTTGCTGTCGGTCGCGTAATTTCGGTAACACGCTGGCATGTGTGATTACGGTGCAATCGGCTTCGCCTTCCCATGCCCCCAGCACATCGACCTGGCGCTCACTAAACACCAGCACTAACGGTGTTGAAAATCCTTTGAGCTCAACACGCAGCACTTTGCCCTGTAAACGCGTTCTGGCTGACTTGAGCGCAGGAGAACGATACAGAAAGGTGTTAAGCAAATTTTCAACGCCGGCGGTCACTAAGGGTTTTAAAGGCATCCCCAATCTCCTGTCAGAACTTGTAACCACGATGCAGCGCAACGACACCTGCCGTCAGGTTGTAGTAATCAACGCTTTCGAACCCGGCATCTTGCATCATTGCTTTTAAGGTGTCCTGATCGGGATGCATGCGGATGGACTCCGCCAAATAGCGATAACTGTCTGCATCGCTTGCCACCATAGAACCAATGCGCGGCAAAACGTGGAAAGAGTATGCGTCGTAGGCTTTGCTCAGCGGTTCGATAATCGGCTTGGAGAACTCCAGCACCAGTAGACGTCCGCCCGGCTTCAACACGCGATACATAGATCGTAATGCTTTGTCTTTATCCGTTACGTTGCGCAGACCGAAAGAGATGGTGATGCAGTCAAACGTGTTGTCTGGGAAAGGTAATGCTTCCGCATTCGCCTGAACGTACTCAACGTTACCCACGACGCCGATATTACGCAGCTTTTCACGACCCATTTTGAGCATTGAGTCGTTGATATCCGCCAGCACAACTTTGCCAGTTTCGCCTACCATGCGAGAGAATTTCGCCGTCAGATCGCCCGTACCGCCCGCCAAATCGAGAACGGTTTGCCCGCGACGCACGCCACTGCAGTCAATGGTGAAGCGCTTCCACAAACGATGAATGCCAAATGACATTAAGTCATTCATAACGTCATATTTAGACGCCACAGAATGAAAAACGTGGGCCACCATGTCAGCTTTCTGCTCTTTAGCGACGGTCTGAAAGCCAAAGTGCGTCGTTTCTTGTGAATTATCCACCATCTCAGTGCCTGCTCATCCAAAAAATGTTCAAGAAGTGTAACAGATTGGGCCAATTTGCCCTACCCTTCTGCCCGGTTCAACTACCCCAAACGGACTAGTTTGATTGCTGGTTTACCGCTTCATCATCAGGGTAAGGTTCATCCTGCTGCGTTTCAGGAACCGAACGCAAGCGGTACTCTTCATCCTGCGTAGTGGCTTGTTCAGCCAGTTCAGGATTAATCTCGCGCTTAATTTCCACGCCTAAACTGCGAAACGCTTCTGCCTGTGACAGGACGTTTCCACGGCCTGAAGAGAGTTTTTTCATCGCCTGTCGGTAGTTATCCTGAGCTTTATCCAGGCTTTGGCCAATTGCCGACATATCATCCACAAACAAACGCATCTTGTCATAAAGTTTGCTGGCCCGATCGGCAATCTGTTGCGCATTACGACTCTGATGCTCGTAGCGCCACAAGTTGGCAATCGTGCGCAATGCCACCAACAACGTGGTAGGGCTAACCAGCATAATGTTATTTTTAAGGGCTTCGGTAATCAGTTCAGGCTGTCTATCGAGCGCCAGTAAAAAAGCAGGCTCAACGGGGATAAACATCAGCACATAGTCAAGTGTGCGCAGCCCAGGAAGCTGCTGATAGTCTTTGCGCCCCAGCAGACGGATATGGTTTCGTACCGAGGCGATGTGCTCCTGCAACGCGCTCTCGCGGGTGTATTCATCTTCAGCATTAAAATAGCGTTCATAGGCGACCAGCGTCATTTTCGCGTCGATCACCACATCTTTGCCCTGCGGTAACCGGACGATGACATCTGGCTGCATCCGCGAACGGGCATCGTTCTCAATGCTGACCTGGGTTTCGTATTCATAGCCTTCGCGCAGACCGGAAGCCTCAAGCACCCGCGTGAGTACGACCTCGCCCCAGTTGCCCTGCGTTTTGTTATCGCCTTTTAATGCCCGCGTCAGGTTTACCGCTTCCTGCGCCATCTGCGCGTTCAGTTGCTGCAGATTACGAATTTCGTGCGCCAGAGTATGGCGTTCTTGCGCCTCTTTACCAAAGCTATCCTGAACCTGGCGTCGAAAACCGTCCAGTTGTTCGCGAAGCGGTGTAAGCAGACTGTTCAGGCTTTGGCGATTTTGCTCATCTACACGACGGTTGCTGTGCTCGAAAATACGGTTCGCCAGATTTTCAAACTGTTCGCTCAGACGCTGTTCGCTGTTGATCATCTGGCGGATTTTATCTTCCGCATGCTGCTGCGTCGCTTCCAGCCGGGTAGTGACTTCACGAAGATCGGCTTCCAGAGAGGTGTTGATGCTGTGCAGACTGCGCAATTCGTTATTGAGTAGTTCGCACTCATCGCGCCAGTGGGCTTCTTGTGAGAGCTGCTGGCGGGCGGCGCTTAGCGCAATATCCAGTTCGCGTCGTTCTTCGATGAGGTCAGCACGGATCCGATCGGCGTGCGCTTTTGTTGCCAGCCACCCCACCAGCAGCCCTGCGGCTAACGCCAGCACGGCACTCATCATAATTGAAATATCCACAACGCCCCCTTACAGCAACGACTTACCCGCACAAAATAGAATTGTGCTGTATAAACGTCCAGTTTAAAAGGAATTTCCTGCGAGGCACTACGCAAAATAAAAAGGCCGAACGCGTCGGCCTTTTTGAATAGACGGGAGAATTACAGTAAACGACGCGCAGCTTCCACCACGATTTTCACCGCGTGGCTTTCTGTTTGTTTCATCGTTTCCGCATTAGGGATCTCTTGCTGAGTACGGTTCACGATAACACCCGCGACCATACCGGCACGCAGACCCTGGCTTGCGCACATGGTGAGCAGCGTAGCAGATTCCATTTCGTAGTTCATGACGCCCATAGACTGCCACTCTTCCATTGAGCCTTTGAAACGGCTCACTACGCGACCAGAGAAGGTGTCATAACGCTCCTGGCCCGGATAGAAGGTATCAGAAGACGCGGTAACGCCTACGTGGGTGGTGGCGCCGATAGATTTCGCCGCTTCCACCAGCGCGGTGGTGCACTCGAAGTCCGCGACGGCCGGGAATTCCATTGGCGCGAAGTGCAGGCTTGCACCGTCCAGACGGACAGACGCCGTGGTGACCAGTACATCTCCTACGTTGATATGTGGCTGGATGGCGCCAGTCGTACCGATACGCAGGAAGGTACGAATGCCCAGCTGTGCCAGTTCTTCTACGGCAATAGAGGTTGACGGACCGCCGATACCGGTAGAGCAAACGATCACGGCTTTACCATCCAGCTCAGCACGCCAGGTAGTGAACTCGCGATGAGATGCCAGCTTAACCGGCTTATCCATCAGCGCGGCGATCTTTTCCACACGCTCCGGGTCGCCAGGGACGATAGCGAGCTGAGCCCCTTGTAAATCGTTCTTAGTGAGGCCGAGATGAAAAACATCAGACTTAGACATAAAAACTCCTCTGTGAATCGGTTTTGTCAGAAGAAGCAAAAACACACTTTACCGAAGGCATGAACATATTTTCGTGACAGTCATCACTATGATGTAAATCAATTGCATTCCATTACCATAAAATAGTGACTTGAATCACATAAATGATGCAATGTAAGGAAGCCCTGCACAAAAGATAGACCGTTTAAGGCAATGTGGTTCGTTGCATGTGTCTATAGTTAACAATGCGCTTTTTGGCTGAATATTTAAGGGTACGGAGAATACCATGACAACACGACAATCTGGCTTTGCACCTGCTGTATCTCCACCGACGTCTACCACGGTTCACACTCCGGATAACGCCATTATCGCCGGTGTAACGTCCATACCTTCACAAGGCGATGATATGCCAGCGTATCACGCACGACCAAAACAGTCCGATGGCCCGCTGCCTGTGGTCATTGTCGTGCAGGAGATTTTTGGCATTCATGAACACATTCGTGACGTTTGCCGCCGTCTGGCTCTGGAAGGGTATCTGGCTATCGCACCAGAGCTCTATTTTCGTGAAGGCGATCCCAATGACTTTGCCGATATCCCTACGTTGCTCAGCAGCCTTGTCGCCAAAGTGCCTGACTCTCAGGTATTGGCCGATCTGGATCATGTCGCCAGTTGGGCTTCTCGTAACGGAGGAGATGCCCACCAGTTGATGATCACCGGATTTTGCTGGGGTGGACGCATCACCTGGCTGTATGCAGCTCATAATCCGCAGTTAAAAGCGGCGGTAGCGTGGTATGGCAAACTGGTGGGCGATAAAACCCTCAACTCGCCGAAACATCCTGTTGATATCGCGACCGATCTTAACGCCCCCGTTCTGGGACTTTATGGCGGCCAGGACACCAGTATTCCGCAAGATACCGTTGAAACAATGCGTCAGGCGCTGCGTGCCGCCAATGCAAAAGCGGAAATCGTGGTCTATCCCGATGCCGGACATGCGTTTAACGCCGATTATCGTCCGAGCTATCACGAAGAGTCCGCAAAAGATGGCTGGCTGAGAATGCTGGAGTGGTTCACACAATACGGCGGGAAGAAATAAACGGTAATTGCCCGGCGGCGACTACACCTTACCGGGCCTACAACTCTTGCTATTTCCTGTAAGCCGGGTAAGCGCTTGCGCTTCCCGGCCACCGGCACTGAATTACGCCTGACGCAGGTTCTGCGCGGCTTTGACCATGTTCGCCAGCGCGGCGCGGGTTTCCGGCCAGCCGCGCGTTTTCAGGCCGCAGTCCGGGTTCACCCACAGACGCTCGGCCGGAATACGCTGCTCGGCTTTCTTCAGCAGGGCTTCAATCCACTCCACGCTCGGGACGTTCGGCGAGTGAATATCGTATACGCCCGGCCCGATTTCGTTCGGATAGTCGAACTCTTCAAACGATTCCAGCAGCTCCATATCAGAGCGTGAAGTCTCAATGGTGATCACGTCCGCGTCCAGCGCCGCAATGGAGTCCATGATGTCGTTGAACTCGCAGTAACACATGTGGGTGTGGATCTGGGTTTCATCCTTCGCCACCGCCGCGTTAATGCGGAAGGCTTCCACGCCCCACTCCAGATACGCCGCCCAGTCGCTGCGGCGCAGTGGCAGACCTTCGCGCAGTGCCGGTTCGTCAATCTGGATGATGCCAATACCCGCCGCTTCCAGATCCGCTACCTCATCACGCAGCGCCAGCGCAATCTGCTTAGCGATGGTTTCACGCGTCACGTCTTCACGCGGGAATGACCAGCAGAGAATGGTCACCGGACCGGTCAACATGCCTTTTACCGGTTTGTCGGTCAGCGACTGGGCATACTTCGCCCACTCCACGGTGATCGCTTCCGGGCGGCTGACATCGCCAATAACCACCGGCGGCTTCACGCAGCGAGAGCCGTAGCTCTGCACCCAACCATTCTGGGTAAAGACGAATCCGTCCAGGTGCTCGCCAAAATATTCCACCATGTCGTTACGTTCGGCTTCACCGTGCACCAGCACGTCGAGCCCCAGACGTTCCTGTTCAACAATCGCCTGTTTGATATGTTCCGCGATACCGGTGCGGTAGTTACTTGCATCCAGGTTGCCCTTTTTGAAGTCCAGACGCAGGCCGCGAATTTCCGTGGTTTGCGGGAATGAACCGATAGTGGTAGTCGGCCATGCCGGCAGATTAAAGCGGGCACGCTGCGCTTCGGCGCGAACCGGGTAAGCGTTGGCACGTTGGCTGTCCTGGGCGGTGATCGCCGCCAGACGTTTTTCCACTGCGGCGTTGTGTACGCGGGTAGAGTGACGACGAGCCTGGATCGGTGCGCTCCACGCCACAATTGCCGCCGTATCACCGCTGTTCAACGCATCACGCAGCAGCGCCAGCTCGCCGCATTTTTGTAGGGCGAAGGCAAACCAGCTCTTCACTTCTGCATCAAGGCGGGTTTCCACGCTGAGATCGATTGGGCTGTGCAGCAAGGAGCAGGAAGAAGCTACCCACAGGTCACGTTTACCGACGATATCTTTAATTTGCGCGTATTTTTCGCTGAGATCGGCACGCCAGACGTTGCGACCGTTCACCAGCCCCGCTGACAGCAACCAGTCGGCAGGCAGACGCTTGTGCAGCTCGGCCACATCATCTTTACCGTGCACGAAGTCAACGTGCAGCCCCTGCACCGGCAGCGCGGTAATGGTCTCCAGGTTTGGCGTTACGCCTTCGAAGTAGGTGGTCAGCAGCAGCTTCACCTGACCAGTCAGCGCGTCATAAGCCGGTTTGAAGGCGTTCAGCCAAACCTGAGGCAGCTCCAGCACCAGAGCCGGTTCATCAATCTGCACCCACTCAATACCGCGTTTCGCCAGCTCAGCCAGCACCTGCTGGTAAACCGGCAGAATATCGTTCAACAGGCTCAGGCGGTCAAACTGTTCGCCCTTCACTTTCCCCAGCCACAGGTAAGTTACCGGTCCCAGCAGCACAGGTTTCACCTTGTGACCGAGCGCCAACGCTTCATCCACTTCATCCAACAGTTGGGTCCAGGTCAGTTTGAACTGCTGACCTTTGGTGAACTCTGGCACCATGTAGTGATAGTTGGTGTTAAACCATTTGGTCATTTCTGCCGCCGCCGCGGGCTCCCCGGTTGGTGCGCGGCCACGGCCAATGCGGAATAAGGTATCGATATCGACCGAGCCGTCTTTATTTTGATGACGAGCCGGAACGTTGCCGAGCAGCAGGCTGGTGGTCAGCACGTGATCGTACCAGGCAAAATCGCCCACTGGCAGCAGGTCAACGCCCGCCTGCTTCTGCTGATCCCAGTGACGGGCACGCAGCTCGCGGCCAACGGTTAGCAAATCTTCACGGGAAGAATTTCCCGCCCAGTAGCTTTCTTGCGCTTTTTTCAGCTCGCGACGCAGGCCAACGCGAGGGAAACCGAGGGTGTGATTAAGTATTGTCATTTTTCTTCCTCTAATTATATGTAAATCCTATTTATTTTTAATTTAGGGAAGGTGGCAAGTTTATTCATCCCAGGAGCTTACTGAAGTAAGTGACCAGGGTGGAAAAACACAGCCAACGCACCATAAATTTAAAAGACGGAGGATTTTAGCCATCCAGATGTTTACACATCCATAATTGACAGTTACTGTATATTCCTCAAGCGCAATTTGTTCATGCCGAAGTGAAGGACTTTCATGATCGAGATTAAACACCTGAAAACGCTCCAGGCGTTGCGGAATAGTGGTTCGCTGGCGGCCGCAGCGGCGACGTTGCATCAGACCCAATCCGCCCTCTCTCACCAGTTCAGCGATCTGGAACAGCGCCTTGGCTTTCGACTTTTTATCCGTAAAAGCCAGCCTCTGCGCTTTACGCCGCAAGGCGAAATTTTGCTGCAGTTAGCAAATCAGGTGTTGCCGCAAATTGGTCGTGCGCTGCAGGCCTGCAACGAACCGCAGCAAACCCGGCTGCGGATCGCTATTGAATGCCATAGCTGTATTCAATGGCTGACGCCCGCGCTGGAGAATTTTCGTGCCAACTGGCCGCAGGTGGAGATGGACTTTAAATCCGGCGTGACGTTCGATCCGCAACCAGCGCTACAACAGGATGAGCTGGATCTGGTGCTGACATCCGACATTCTGCCGCGTAGCGGACTGCACTACTCGCCGATGTTCGATTTTGAAGTCCGCCTGGTACTGGCGCCGGACCATCCGCTGGCCAGCAAGACGCAGATCACGCCGGAGGATTTAGCCAGTGAGACGCAGATCACGCCGGAGGATTTAGCCAGTGAGACGCTGCTTATTTACCCGGTGCAACGGAGTCGACTGGATGTCTGGCGGCATTTCTTGCAGCCTGCGGGCGTTAGTCCGTCGCTGAAGAGCGTGGATAACACCCTGCTGCTGATTCAGATGGTTGCAGCCAGAATGGGTATTGCAGCTTTACCGCACTGGGTGGTGGAGAGTTTTGAACGCCAGGGCCTGGTGGTGACCAAAACCCTGGGCGATGGATTGTGGAGTCGGCTGTACGCCGCCGTGCGCGATGGCGAGCAGCGACAGCCAGTCACGGAAGCGTTTATTCGCTCAGCGCGGAATCACGCCTGCGATCACCTGCCGTTTGTACGGAGTGCGGAACGACCCACTTTCGATGTACCCACAGTGAAGCCACTATCACAGCCGCACCAATGATGAAGCTTGGCCAGTGAGGCTGTTGATGCCAGATAGCCAGGTTAACCAGCAGCCCGGCCGGCACATGCATATTGTTCATGATGCCCAGCGTCCCCGCATCCACCTGGGTCGCGCCGTAGTTCCACATAAAGTAACCAATGCCGGACGCTGCCACGCCAAGAAAGACCAGAATTCCCCACTGTAGCGTGGTTGCAGGCATTTTCTGCGCATTCCCCAGCATGAACCAGGCCACGACCGCCACCATAAAGGCCCCCATGTAAAACCAGGCAAAGGCGTTGTGCTGCGGCATTGGCCGCGTTTCCATCAGACGCTTGTAGCCCACCATGCCAATGGCAAAGCTGATATTGGACAACTGCACCAGCAGCAGGCCGGTCCAGAAGTGGCTGGTCACCTGATCGTAACGAATGATCCCCGCACCAACCACCGCCAGCAACGCACTGAAGGCGTAGCTCCAGCGCAGACGACGTCCGCTCATCAGGTCATAAATCAGCGTAATGTAGAGCGGCGTCAGCACGGTAAAGAGCAGCAGTTCTGAAACCGTCAGGTACAGATAGGCGTGAAAACTCAGCATATACATAATGCCAAGCTGCATGGCGCCCACCAGCATATACAGCGCGATGGTTTTTACGCTATGTCCACGGGTACGTAAAAACGGCAGGAACACCAGCGCCGCCAGCCCAACGCGCACCAGCACCGCAAAATAGCTATCGACATGACCGGCAAGGTACTCGCCAAACAGGCTAAAGGAAAAGGCCCACAGAATTGTGGTAATGATGAGTAACGCCACAATGGATGTCTCTTAACAAAAGGTACGCCCATTGTAGCGAAGTTTTAAGTTGACATCTGGTCAACTAACGAACAAAAACATTACTGCAAAAACAGCTCACGCAGATAATGCGGCACGGCATCGTCGGCATTAAGACCAATGACTTCCAGTTCCGGATGCAGATCCTTCAGGCGCTGGTGAGCGTTGCCCATAATGCAGCCTTTGCCCGCCATGGAGAGCATTTCCGCATCGTTCATTCCGTCGCCAAAAGCGATGCAATCTTTCAGGCTGTAGCCCATCGCTTTCGCTACCGCTTCAAGCGCATGACCTTTCGATACGCCGCCAGCCATGACTTCCAGGCAGGTAAGCGTAGAGAAACTGACGTTGACGCGGTCGCCCCAGCGGGCGTTAATCGCCTGCTCCAGCGGCAGCAGCCTTTCGTGAGAATCGGTGGTGAAAAACACCTTACTCACGCCTTCCGGCTCCAGTAGCGCAGGTTCAAACAGTGAATAGTTAAACACTGCTTCTTTGAAGAAGCGCATTTCGTCCGGGCGATGGCGGTTCATAAACCACTCATCATCACGATAAACGTTGGTAACGATGTCCGGGTTTGCATTCACTACGCCAAACAGGTCGCTGGCAATGTCGCGATCCAGGTTATGCGAAAACACCAGATTCCCGTCAGAATCATGCACACGCGCGCCGTTGGACGTGATCATGTAGGTTTTAATGCCGAGGTTATCGCGAATTTGCCCCACATCAACATGATGACGGCCAGTCGCAAACACGAAGTTAACGCCACGAGCGGTCAATAACTTCAGCGTCTCTTTGGCATAAGGGGACAGGGTATGGTCGGGAGAAAGCAGCGTACCGTCTAAATCAGACGCAACAACCTGATACATAAGAAAATTCAACCTCTAGGCAAAGCGGGTTCCGCTGGATGAGTTATGCTTGTCGAAAAATTCGACAATAGCGTTAAGCGCGACTGAGCGCATTGCGTCCTTTTCAAAAAGGATCTCATGGTACGCGCCTTTGATGACCAGCGGCTGCCCCCCTTCTACGGGATGACCCGCTGCGGCGCGGAGTTCACAAAAACGATCGTGCATGCGGTTATCTACCACACGCTCTTCTTCGGCCTGAATCAGCAGCGTCGGCGTCGCGTCGTCTCCTGCTCCAGCCAGAACCTGTTCGCCTGCCAGAATACCTTCACGTACCCAGTGGTAGGTGGGGCCGCCAACGCGCAGCCGTGGCTCATCCGCATAGAAGCGTAGATTGCGCCGATAGCGCTGTCGACTATGGGTTAACGCATTCATACCGAATGGCAGCGCCCGCCAGCGCCCGGTCCCCATCGCATAACCTTCGCGGATCCGCGGATGCCCTTCAGCCCAGTCCAGAATGTGGCGTACCATCCAGTCGGGAAAGCGCATCACAATACCAAACATCGGCGCGCAAAGCGCGATGGCATCACACTGATTCGGGTGGCGCTGCAAGAATAACGTGGCTATCGCTCCGCCCATTGAATGCGCCAGTATATAGCGCTTTCTCCACGGACCGGGTAGCACTTCCTGCTGCCAGAAGGCGGTTAAATCGTCGACATAGTCATTAAAGTTATCGACATGACCGCGATGCGGGTCCGAAAGCATACGCCCGGAACGCCCCTGGCCACGGTGATCGATAATGAGGACGTCAAAACCAGAATGAAACAGGTCATACGCCAGTTCAGCGTATTTCACGTAGCTTTCAATGCGTCCAGGACAGACGACGATGACGCGATCGTTTTTTTCTGCGTGAAAACGCACAAAATGGACGGGGATATCATCCACGCCCGTAAATTCCGCTTCTTCCCGCTGACGCCAGAAATCTGTCAGTGGCCCCATGGAAAAAGCAGCAAACGCGTTTTCTCTTGTTTCCCAGTCTTTTTGCTGCTGAAACATCGGGTATCCAGCCTCGCTGACCAAGTAAAATCGTTTTTTTCGCCGTCGCTGACACAACCTAACGGCAGTAGCGTATTGTGGCATAAAAATAGACAATCCGGGAGTTTCTCATGACCTTTGAATGGTGGTTCGCCTACCTGTTGACCTCTATTATTTTGAGCTTGTCTCCAGGCTCTGGCGCAATCAACACCATGACCACCGCCATCAGTCACGGTTATCGCGGCGCCAGCGCGTCGATCGCTGGTTTACAGACCGGGCTTGGCATTCATATCGTTCTGGTTGGTGTAGGACTGGGAACGCTATTTTCACGTTCGGTTATCGCATTTGAGGTGCTGAAGTGGGCGGGGGCGGCCTATCTGATTTGGCTGGGTATTCAGCAATGGCGGGCAGCGGGCGCTATCGATCTGAACACCATGGCGAATACGCAATCGCGCAGCCGCCTGTTTAAACGCGCAGTCTTTGTTAATCTGACCAACCCCAAGAGCATTGTTTTCCTTGCCGCCCTGTTCCCGCAGTTTATCCTGCCGCAGGAACCGCAGTTAATGCAGTATGTGGTGCTTGGCGTCACGACCATCGTGGTCGATATCATTGTGATGATCGGTTACGCGACGCTGGCCACGCGCATTGCTGGCTGGATTAAAGGGCCAAAGCAAATGAAAGCGTTAAACAAAGTGTTTGGCTCGCTGTTTATGCTGATAGGCGCCTTGTTAGCCTCGGCACGGCATGCCTGATGAAGGTGCCGGAGGCGCTGCGCTTATCCGGCCCGGAAGAAACTTAACGCGAAATAATCAGGTGGATACCGAAGCCCGCAAACAGCGCACCGGCAAAACCATCAATCCACTTCGCCAGACGCTGATAGCCACGACGCATTTTCGGCAGTGCAAACAGGCTGGCGACTACGGTAAACCACGCCAACGTTTCCACGATGATCAGGGCAAAGATCCCCCAGCGTGCGCCCGTTCCCACGTTATCGCCAACGAACAATGAGAACACGGAGCCAAAATAGATAATGGCTTTAGGGTTCGCCAGGTTGGTCAGCAGCCCCTTCAAAAAGCTGCGTCCGCTCTGTGCCAGCTCAACTTGCGGAGTGGGAGTCGCAACATCCTGTTTTTTAAATGCACCACGTAGCATCTGATAACCCATCCAGCACAGATACAGCCCCCCGCCCACCATAATAATGGTGTGCAGCCAGGCCATTTTTTCGATAATCAGATGTAGGCCGAGCAGCGCTACGCCAGCCCAGACCATGACGCCACAGGTAATACCCAGCACGCCCATCATGGCTTCTTTGCGCGAACGGCTAACCGCTGTTTGAGAAACAAAGAAAAAGTCGGGACCAGGGCTCATCAGCGCAACGATATGCACCAACGCAACGGTGAAAAATAGCGTTAACATAAAAATGACTCGCGGGGGAAATAGTTCAGTGAGTCACCATCCTGGCACTTTTTTGCCTGGCTGACTACTCTTCGTCGTCACCATCAACGTGCGCGCGAATAAGCGCCATAAACTCTTTGCCAAAACGCTCAAGTTTACGCATACCCACGCCATTAACGCTCAGCATTTCGCTCGGTGAAACCGGCATCTGCTCAGCCATTTCAATCAGCGTGGCGTCGTTGAACACCACATACGGCGGGATATTCTCTTCATCAGCAATGGCTTTACGCAGCTTCCGCAATTTGGCGAACAGTTTGCGATCGTAATTGCCACCGAAGGATTTCTGCATCGCTCGCGGTTTCAGCGCCACAATTCGCGGTACCGCAAGCTGTAGCGCAACATCACCACGCAGTACCGGACGCGCGGCTTCGGTTAGCTGTAACGCGGAGTGATGAGCAATATTCTGCGTCACCAGCCCAAGATGAATAAGCTGGCGGATAACGCTTACCCAATGTTCGTGGCTTTGCTCACGACCAATGCCATAGACAGGCAGCTTGTCATGGGCCAGCTCGCGAATTCGCTGGTTATTCGCTCCGCGCAGAACCTCCACGACATAACCCATACCAAAGCGTTGATTAACACGGTAGATAGTCGACAGCGCTTTGCGCGCATCCATGAGTCCGTCGTACTGTTTTGGCGGGTCGAGACAGATGTCGCAGTTACCACACGGCTCCTGACGCCCCTCGCCAAAATAGTTCAACAGTACCAGACGACGACAGGTTTGCGCCTCGGCAAACGCCCCCATCGCATTGAGCTTATGCCGTTCGATATCCAGCAGTTGCCCGGCGGGTTTCTCTTCGAGGCAACGGCGCAGCCATGCCATATCAGCCGGATCGTAAAACAGCATTGCTTCCGCAGGCAGGCCGTCACGCCCGGCGCGGCCGGTTTCCTGGTAATAGGACTCGATGTTGCGCGGAATATCGAAATGCACCACGAAGCGTACGTTGGGTTTGTTGATTCCCATGCCAAACGCCACGGTCGCTACGACGATTTGCAGGTCATCACGCTGGAATTTCTCCTGCACTTCTGCACGTACAGCGTTTTCCAGACCGGCATGATAAGCCCCGGCGCTAATGCCTCGGCTTTGCAGACGCGCGGCGGTGTCTTCTACTTTAGCGCGACTGTTACAGTAGATAATACCGGACTTACCGCGCTGCTCTTGCACGTAGCGCATCAGTTGATCGAGCGGCTTAAACTTCTCCATCAACATGTAGCGAATATTCGGGCGATCAAAGCTGCTGATCTGAATTAACGGGTCGTTGAGCCCCAGCAGACGCACAATATCCAGCCGGGTTGTCTCGTCCGCGGTCGCGGTCAGCGCGACAAACGGCAGAGTTGGGAAACGCTGACGCAACTGCCCCAGCGCGGCGTATTCCGGGCGGAAATCATGCCCCCACTGCGAAATACAGTGCGCTTCATCAACCGCCAGCAGCACCGGGTTCCAGTGCGCCAGATTTTCAAGGAAGTTATCCAGCATCAGGCGTTCGGGCGCAATGTACAGTAAGCGAATCTGCCCGCTACGACAGCCTGCCATCACCTCAAGCTGCTGCTCACGACTTTGGGTGGAGTTCAGACACGCGGCCGCCACGCCGTTGGCAAGCAGTTGATCGACCTGATCTTTCATCAGAGAAATCAGCGGAGAAACAACAACGGTGAGCCCGTTAAGCAATAATGCGGGAATTTGATAGCACAGGGATTTTCCGCCACCGGTCGGCATAACGACCAGGCAGTCGCGACCAGCGATCACGGTATCAATGATTTCTTCCTGACCAGGGCGAAACTGTTGGTAGCCAAAGGTTTCCTGCAAAACCTGTTTAGCGCCCATTTCCAGATTCAACACTTCCGCCTGCGCCACATTAACCCCATTAGCCTGAAATAAAAACAGGCGCTATTTTCAGCGCCTGAGAGAGAAACTGCAATGATTAAAATACTCTCAATACCTGTCAGAAGATATCGTTAAGCATTACACCCACGCCAACACGGGTCTGATTGAAGTTGTAGTCAATCAGTGATTCGCCGTAGCCGCTGTAGACCTGGGTATAAAGACGCACATGCTTGGTAATGGGATAACTGGCCCCCAGCTCTGCGCCGCCGTAGCCGGTATTCCAGTTGTACTGACCTTTCACACTGATCACCGCGTCACCCAGGTGATAACCCATTTTCAACTGATAGTAGCCCATATATTTGGTGATATCAGGGTTATCGTCAGTGCTGCCGATAACGTACCACGGCTTAACTTCCACCAGCCAGTTACCGTTTTCAGCCATCAGCCGGGTGTAAAGGCGGTTCCAGCTACGTGAGGTGGGGTCGGATCGACCATTGGAGTCATGGTTATAGCCCATTTCGACATCGCGGAGCGTCCAACCGGCAAAGCGATAGTCGGTGGCGAAACCGAGGAACAATTGCGGTTCATAGTTGGTTTCGCGAAACGGTGCAGACTCTTCACTGTTCGAAAGCTGCCACCAGGACTTCTGGGTATAGGAACCGCCGAGTACCGAGTTCGGGCCTAATATTCCGCGCCAGAGCGGAAACGCCAGGCTTAGCTGAAACTTAACCTCATCTTTGCGCGCATTTTCGGACCAGCTATAGCTGCTGATCGCCTCTTTGTTCATGTCGCTGGTATTGGTGTAGATGAGATAGTTGGTCTCATAAGGATAAAGCGTGAAAGGGTTGTCATGCTCCTGCAGCATGTTGGCGATGATACTGCCGCGAACCGCCGGTGCATCATGAATCTCTTTCACTGTCGCTTCCTGCGCATACGCGGTCAACGGCAGCATGACTGCTGGTAGTAACCATCCCAGAATCGCCCGCATCGGTAATGTTCTCCTGAACCAAAATATTGATGAATTGTATAATTATCTGGCAAGTATTCTACATACTTAGCGAGTTCCTCGTTAGTTATCCCGTCCTAAAGTAGAAAACAACAAATAATAAGCATAATATCAACATTTCATTAACCGTTGAGATGTAGGGATCGTATGTCTGCCGTACTTACTGCTGAGGAAGCGCTGAAGTTAGTGGGTGAAATGTTTGTCTATCATATGCCGTTTAACCGGGCGCTGGGTCTGGAGCTTGAACGCTATGAGAAAGAATTTGCTCAATTAGCCTTTAATAATCAACCGATGATGGTCGGCAACTGGGCGCAAAGCATTCTGCATGGCGGCGTGATCGCGTCGGCGCTGGACGTTGCCGCCGGGCTGGTGTGCGTTGGCAGTACGCTGACCCGCCATGAGACGATCAGCGAGGACGAACTGCGTCAGCGAATGTCACGTATGGGGACAATCGATTTGCGCGTTGATTACCTGCGCCCGGGGAGAGGAAATCGCTTTACCGCCACCAGTAGCCTGCTGCGGGCAGGGAATAAAGTCGCCGTTGCGCGCGTGGAACTGCATAACGAAGAACAGCTTTATATTGCCAGCGCAACCGCCACTTATATGGTAGGGTAAGTGCCCAAAAAAAGGTAAACTGCTGTTACATTTCTGAAATGAGTTTTCCCGATGGATGCTAAACAAACGCGGCAGGGCGTGTTACTCGCTCTTGCTGCTTATTTTATTTGGGGTATCGCTCCTGCCTACTTCAAGCTGATTTACTATGTCCCGGCGGATGAGATCCTGACGCATCGCGTCATCTGGTCATTTTTCTTTATGGTGGTACTGATGAGCATCAGCCGCCAGTGGTCGGGCATCAAAACGCTGCTACAAACGCCAAAGAAGATCTTCCTGCTGGCGCTCTCTGCAGTGCTCATCGGTGGAAACTGGCTGCTGTTCATTTGGGCGGTCAATAATCATCATATGCTGGAAGCCAGCCTGGGCTATTTTATTAACCCGCTGGTGAATATTGTGCTGGGAATGCTTTTCCTCGGCGAGCGCTTTCGTCGCATGCAGTGGCTGGCGGTACTGTTAGCCGCCTGCGGCGTACTGGTACAGCTGTGGACCTTCGGATCGCTGCCAATCATCGCGTTGGGCCTGGCGTTCAGCTTTGCTTTCTATGGTCTGGTACGCAAGAAGATTGCCGTCGAAGCACAAACCGGCATGCTGATCGAAACCCTGTGGCTTTTACCTGTTGCGGCTATCTATCTGTTTGGCATCGCGGACAGCCCAACCAGCCATATGGGTCAAAACCCCATGTCGCTCAATCTGCTGCTGATTGCTGCAGGTGTCGTGACCACCATTCCGCTGCTGTGCTTTACCGGCGCGGCGACCCGCCTGCGTCTGTCCACGCTGGGTTTCTTCCAGTATATCGGACCCACGCTAATGTTCCTGCTGGCCGTCACTTTCTACGGTGAAGTTCCGGGAGCGGATAAAATGGTCACGTTTGCGTTTATCTGGGTGGCGCTGGCAGTTTTCGTGATGGATGCGATTTATACGCAACGACGGGTACGTCGGAGCTGAAGAAGTGCCGGATAAGGCGTAACCGCCATCCGGCACAGCCATTACAGCCAGTTCTTGCGCTTAAAGTACAGATACGGTGCCAGACCCGCGAGCATCATAAAGACAATCGCCCCTGGGTAACCGAAGCTCCAGTGCAGTTCCGGCATGAACTCAAAGTTCATCCCGTAGCTGGAAGCCACCAGCGTCGGCGGCAGGAACACCACAGAGACCACCGAGAAGATCTTGATGATGCGGTTCTGCTCGATATTGATAAAGCCCATCGCCGCCTGCATCAGGAAGTTAACTTTCTGGAACAGTGATTCGTTGTGCGGCAGCAGGGATTCGATATCGCGCAGAATCTCGCGCGCCTGTTCCAGCTGACTCCCCGGCAAACGCGCTTTACGCACCAGGAAGTTCAGTGCGCGCTGGGTATCCATCAGACACAGGCGGACCTTCCAGCCAATATCTTCCAGTTCCGCCAGCGTCGAAAGCGCTTCGTCATATTCATCACCCTGACGCCCTTCCATGATCACACGGCTGAGTTTTTCCAGGTCGCTGTAGATATTTTCGATCTCATCCGCCAACTGTTCAATTTTAGTTTCGAACAGGTCGAGCAGCAGCTCGTAAGCGTTGCCATCCACCATCGCCTGATTACGCGCACGCATGCGGTACAGGCGAAATGCCGGCAGCTCGCGCTCGCGCAGAGTAAACAGGCGACCTTCGCGAATGGTAAATGCGACGGTTGAGTTACCCGCGTGATCGTCGGCATCTTCATAGAAGAAGAAGGAGTGAATGTGCAGACCGTCTTCGTCTTCAAAAAAACGCGCAGATGCTTCGATGTCTTCCAGTTCAGGGCGCGTAGCCAGATTCTGGCCCAAGTCCTTTTGCACACGGTTTCGTTCTTCGTCATCCGGCTCGACTAAATCGACCCAAACCGAACTGGCCAGGTGCTCGATCTCGTCTGCCTCAAGGCGAGTTAAACGATTGTTTTCCAGTTGAAATGCGCTCAGCATGACCGGGACTCCCAATGCAAAAAATTATCGGACAGTTCGGAGGGCACACAGAAACAAATTGGGTTTCAGACCATTAAACAGCCTGACTCAGCGCGACGGGAAAAAACAGAAGGTCGCTGACAACCGCGAAGGCTATCAGCAAAAAGGGATAGCCTTAGGAGTTGATCCTGGATGACAGGATAATGAGCCAGTATCTACTGGGTGTGTCCAAGGCGAATGTCCTCTTAGCGTAATCGTGCGCGCATGTTACGCCAGCAAAATTTTGACGTCAACACGCAACAGATGGCGAAAAAGTAATAATTTCCCCTTATACAAAAAGGTTAGCAGAGGGGAATTATTTATCTATGATTTCAGAATATTAACCGACAGATAGCGTGATGGCGGCTTCGCCTTGTCCGGCCTGGAAATCAAAATGTTACCCGGTCTGTAGGCCGGATAAGACGCGCCAGCGTCGCCATCCGGCAAAGCCAGACCGATCAAACCGTTTCCAGTCTGGCGTAGGCCGCCACCAGCCATTTGATCCCTTGCCCCTGGAACGCGACCTGCAAACGACTGTGCTCACCGCTTCCTTCCAGATTAACGATGGTGCCCTCACCAAACTTAGCGTGGCGCACGCGCTGGCCGAGCTTGTAGCCGGTATCATTTTCCGCCATTGGCGTGCCCATTCGCTGATGGCTCACCGGGCGGCTAACCGTGGCGCGCAGGCGAACCTCTTCAACGCACGCTTCCGGCAGTTCGCCGATAAAACGCGACGGACGGTGGTAAACCTCTTTGCCGTACAGACGACGCGTTTCGGCGTAGGTCAGCGTCAGCTTTTGCATCGCGCGAGTCACGCCTACGTAAGCCAGGCGGCGCTCTTCTTCGAGGCGCCCACCTTCGTCCAGCGACATCTGGCTGGGGAACATGCCTTCTTCCATACCCACGATAAATACCTGGGGGAACTCCAGACCCTTCGCCGAGTGCAGCGTCATCAGTTGTACCGCATCCTGCCAGGTATCCGCCTGCCCTTCGCCTGCTTCCAGCGCGGCGTGAGACAGGAACGCCTGTAGCGGCATTAAGTCTTCGTCTTCTTCGTTGTAGCTGAACTGGCGCGTTGCCGTCACCAGTTCGTCTAAGTTTTCGATACGCGTCTGACCCTTCTCGCCTTTTTCCTGCTCGTACATCATGCGCAGGCCGGAGTCTTTAATCACCCGGTCAGTCTGCACGTGCAGCGGCATATCGGCGGTCTCCTGCGCCAGCGCATCGATCAGCTCCATAAAACGCTGTAAGGCGCTGGCGGCGCGACCCGCGAGGGCTTTTTCCTGCAACAGCTCACGACAGGCCTGCCACAACGTAAGCTGGCGGTCACGGGAGGTCTGACGCACGACATCTAATGTACGATCGCCAATCCCGCGGGTTGGCGTATTCACCACGCGTTCGAATGCAGCGTCGTCATTACGGTTAGCGATAAGGCGCAGGTAGGAGAGCGCATCTTTGATTTCCTGGCGTTCGAAGAAGCGCATCCCACCATAGATACGGTATGGCATGCTGGCTTGTAACAACGCCTCTTCCAGCACGCGCGACTGGGCGTTGCTGCGATACAGAATGGCGCACTGTTCCAGCGCACCGCCGTTGTCCTGCCAGGTTTTGATACGATTGACCACAAAACGCGCTTCATCGAGTTCGTTGAACGCGCAGTACAGTGAGATTGGTTCGCCGTCGATGCCATCGGTCCACAGCTTTTTACCCAAACGCCCGTTGTTGTTTTCAATCAGGGCGTTGGCCGCACTGAGGATGTTGTTGGTCGAGCGGTAGTTCTGCTCCAGGCGAATGGTTTCTGCGCCCGGGAAATCCGTGAGGAAGCGCTGGATGTTTTCCACCTGCGCCCCGCGCCAGCCGTAGATCGACTGGTCATCATCGCCAACGATCATCACTTTGCCGGTATCGCCCGCCAGCAGGCGGATCCAGGCGTACTGAATGTTGTTGGTATCCTGGAATTCGTCCACCAGGATATTGGTAAAGCGTTCGCGGTAGTGCTGCAGGATATGCGGCTTGTTGAGCCACAGTTCATGGGCGCGCAGCAACAGCTCGGCAAAATCCACCAGCCCCGCGCGGTCACACGCTTCCTGATAGGCCTGATACACTTTCTGCCAGGTTTGCTCAACTGGGTTGCCATAGCTCTGCAGATGGTGCGGGCGCAGCCCTTCGTCTTTCTGGCTATTGATAAACCACATCGCCTGACGCGGCGGCCACTGCTTCTCATCAAGATTCATCGCCTTGATCAAACGCTTGAGCAAACGCAATTGGTCTTCGCTGTCGAGGATCTGGAAATCCTGCGGCAGGTTCGCATCCATATGGTGCGCGCGCAGCAGGCGGTGCGCCAGACCGTGGAATGTACCCACCCACATACCGCCCTGGCTGGTTCCCATGATCTGGCCAATACGGTGGCGCATTTCCGCCGCTGCTTTGTTGGTAAAGGTCACCGCCATAATGGAGTATGGCGAGTTGTTCTCTACCGTCAGTAACCAGGCGATACGGTGCACCAGCACGCGAGTTTTACCACTCCCCGCGCCGGCCAAAACCAGCATGTTGCTGCGTGGCGCGGCCACCGCTTCACGCTGTTTATCATTAAGGCTGTCGAGCAGGTAAGAAACGTCCATTGGCACCGCCGCGTAAAAGTAGGTAAGGCGGATAAGCGTAGCGCCATCCGCCAAAAAGCTGGGTATATATACAGAGTTCTGCTGGTGATTATATCAGCGAGGTCAGAGATGCCAACTGTGAAATTTCGATATGCGGCAGCAAACGGCTGTCTGCGGTTTGCATCAGGTCGGCATTTTCCGGTTTGATCCAGCAGGCCTGCATACCGCAACGGATGGCCCCCGCCACGTCTGTCGTCAGGTCATCGCCCACATGCAGAATCTCAGCCACGGGCATTTTCAGTTTATCCGCCGCCAGCGCATACATGTCGCTGAACGGTTTTGATCGCCCGTCGGGACCAGCGCGCAGCACAAACTCAAAGTAATCGCCCAGGCCGAACAGTTCTGGCTGTGCGTTACCGTTGGTGATCGCCACCAGCGGCCATTTGCGGGCCAGCGCCTTCAGCGTGTCATGCGTCGCCTGCGGGACGTCAATGCGGCTACGCCATTTGGCGAAATTCATCATCGCCGCATTCGCCCCCATTCTGGCTTCTGCTTCTGACAATCCCGCCTCCAGCATAGCGCGCTCTACGGCGCGGTGACGCCATTGGGTAACGTCGTGGTAGATTTCCGGCTCAGCGTCGCGAACGGCCTGACGTAAGCGCTGTAGGTCGCTATTTTGCAGCGAATTCAACGCCGGATGGTAATTCTGTACAAACGCGAGCGCTTCCTGCTCGGTGCGTGTGATAACGGGACGGTTATCGTAAAGGGTGTCATCAAGGTCAAAGGTGAGCGCAGAAATACGCCCCAGAGGCCGGTAAAAACGCATTATTTCCCCCGTTTGGCGCGTGGATGCGCCGCATCGTACACTGAAGCCAGGTGTTGAAAATCAAGATGGGTATAGATTTGGGTAGTGGAGAGATTAGCATGCCCCAATAACTCCTGTACCCCGCGCAGATCGCCGCTCGACTCCAGCATATGCGTCGCAAAAGAGTGGCGCAATTTGTGGGGATGTACGTGGCTGTTCAGCCCCTGTTTGATCCCCCATTCCGCAAAGCGTTTTTGCACATTACGCGCAGAAATGCGTTTGCCCAGTTTTGACAGGAATAACGCATCGTCATCGCTGCCAAATAGCCCCCGCAGGTCCAGCCAGTGCTCAATCCACGCCACTGCATTGCGGCCAATTGGCAGGCGACGTTCTTTACTGCCCTTCCCCATCACCCATACTTCGCCGGTGTCGAGATCGAGATGTTTAATATCCAGCCCAACCAGTTCAGACAAACGCAGCCCTGCGCCGTACATCACTTCTAACATTGCCCGGTCGCGCACGGCGAGGGGATCGTTGAGGTCGATATCCAGCAGACGGTTAACATCGTCGACATCGATATTTTTAGGTAGATGACGCGGTGCTTTCGGTGCGGAAACACTTTTTGCGGGATTGGCTTTCAGCTCGCCCTGATTAACCAGCCAGTCAAAGAAACTGCGCAATGCGGAGAGACGCAGCGCCAGGCTCGCCGGCCCTAGCCCTTTACGACGGCTGCGCACGGCAAAACTGCGTACCATCGAAGCGTCACATTGTTGCCAGCTTTGCAGACCGGTCTCTCCGGCTAACGCAATGATGGCATCAAGCTGACGCTGATAATTCAGCAATGTGATCGGGCTAAGCTGCCGCTCAACGCCCAGATAGCGTAAAAAGCGTGCCACATCCTGAGAAAGGGGTGAGTCGGTCATACGCGTTCAATCCAGCGCTCCAGCAGCTCCGGCAACATCAGCGAGATTTCCTGCAGTAATTGCGTACCTTGCCCCTGCTGGTAATGATTAACGTCGCGACTGCTGAACAGCATCACGCCCAGGGATCCATCTTGCCCCAACATCGACATCGCCACCGAGCCTATCGCTTTCGCTTCGGGCATCATGACCAGAAGTTCCGGGCCATTGAGCGGTCCAAGATAGTGCAGTGACTGGCCCAGACGCTGAATACGCAGCGGTTCAAAAGCCTGACGGCTTAATGCCAGATGAGTGAATTTTGATGGCGCACCAAGTCGCCAGCGATCCGGGAACAGACGAACCGTCGCCCCAGCCAGCCCTAACTCACGCGCCCAGCGATGAAATCGCATCAGCATGTCGTCAAGACTGCTGGCCGATACCAGCCGTGCTTGCAGATTTAACAGTCGATAGAACAGGCTTTCATTGGCGTTGGCTTGTTCCATCAACAACGCCATATTCTCTTCCAGCACGTTAATATGATTACGTGCCCGCGCCATATGCCATTCCACTAAAGAGACCGTGCCCCGCACCGGGTGTGGAACACGCATCGCTTCAACTGCCTGGGCATTACGGATAAAAAACTCAGGATTACGTTGCAGGTAATCGACGACCGCCCGGTCGTCCAGCTCCATGAGCGTTTCCTGTAGTTCTTCCCCTGGTTGCTTCATAAGTGAATAAATCCGTCGTAGACATGTGCCGCCGGGCCAGTCATATACAGCGGATGACCCGGACCTTTCCAGGCGATATCAAGTCGACCGCCCGGTAATTCCACCCTCACTTCTTCTGCCAGCAGGCCCTGCTGGATACCAACCGCAACAGCGGCGCACGCACCGCTGCCGCAGGCCTGCGTTTCACCCGCGCCGCGCTCATAGACGCGCAGCCGGATATGCTCGCGCTTTACCACCTGCATAAATCCGATATTGGCGCGTTCAGGAAAGCGTTCGTGACTTTCCAGAACCGGCCCCAACGTTTCTACCGTGGCCGTATCAACATCATCAACCTGAATTACGCAGTGCGGGTTCCCCATTGAAACCACGCCGCACAATACTGTCTGTTCAGCCACGCGCATAATATAGGTCTTCTCTGCTTTGTTGGCGCGAAACGGAACCTGCGCGGGTTCAAAATTGGGTTCCCCCATATTCACCCGTACCAGCTCGTCGTCGGTTACGGTTAATACCATACGACCATTAGCGGTACTGACGCGAATATCACGCTTATTGGTCAGCCCTTTCAGGCGAACAAAGCGGGCAAAACAGCGGGCGCCATTGCCACACTGTGACACTTCACTACCGTCGGCATTAAAAATACGGTAGTGGAAATCCAGCTCCGGATCATACGGAGGTTCAACCACCAGCAGTTGATCAAATCCAACGCCGAGATGCCTGTCGGACAAGCGGCGGATCAGCTCTGGTGAGAAAAAGACATTCTGCGTTACCGCGTCGACGACCATAAAATCGTTGCCAAGGCCATGCATTTTAGAGAATTGCATCATTCACTCCGTTCACGCGGGTACAGAAATATACATCTATTCCTGACGTCAGTAATTCACCTGAGAAGGCCCGTCACTAATCCCACGATCGTTTTTCTCTGGCGTGGTGGATTGCGATTGCGGCTGAACGCTCTTGGTCGGAGGCGGCGCGGTTTTATCTGCTGGCGGGAAATAGAGCGGGCCTTTTAGCCCACAGCCCGTCAGGCTGAACAGAGTAAAAATGACAGCGAGTGGCTTTAACACGTTTTTCATTATCGATTGCCTGTAAAGTTCATGCTTTCTGTTTTCTATCATCGCAGGAGAAGGCGTAAAAGCAAGAGTTAGCCTGTAATCTGCAACGCGTTTTGTTTCAGGTTATACTGCCGCCATCACGAAAAACAGGATAAGAAAATGAACGACAGTGAATTTCATCGCCTTGCTGACACCCTGTGGATGACCATTGAAGAGCGTCTGGACGACTGGGACGGCGACAGCGATATCGATTGTGAGATCAACGGCGGCGTGCTGACCATCAGCTTCGAAAACGGCAGCAAAATTATTATTAACCGTCAGGAGCCGCTGCATCAGGTGTGGCTGGCGACCAAACAGGGCGGCTACCACTTTGACCTGAAAGGCGACGAGTGGATCTGCGATCGTAGCGGCGAAACGTTCTGGGATCTGCTAGAACAGGCGGCGACACAGCAGGCGGGTGAAGAGGTGAGCTTCCGTTAAGTTTTATTGCCGGATACGCTTCGCTTATCCGGCATCATGCTCACGAGAAATACTGCTGCAACAGCGGAGTGTCGTTTTCCTGACTGACGGGCGGCACGGCGCTAATCGGCTGGGTACGGAACGGGATCACCTGCGCGCGCCCGTCGGTTTTCACAATCTGATAGAACTGCGGCAGGTTAAAGTTGATGAAGCTGGAGCCGTAGGTAAAGCGATCGTGCGACGACGAGTAGAAACGGCTGACATCGCGTACCAACTCCTCTTTGCTGCCTTCGCAGTGATGATACACCTCAGCCCGATTACTCTCATCCAGAATGTAGATATTAAAGCCCTGCTCATCACCCGTTTCTTCGAAAAAGAACTGAATGATCCCTTCGCTGGCAAAACCGTCAACCACTGACGGGAGTTTCACATGATTGGTCTCAACCTGAACGGAAAGCCCGTGCAGTTTGTTATGTGAAATCGCGCCATAAAATTCAATCGCGTTTTCCAGCTTCTGTACCGAGACGTTCAGGCGCTCGAAGAACAGACCCCACGTCTGACCAGAAACGCGCAGCGCTTTGAAGCGTCCGGTTTCCTGACGGGTGCTGGAGAGGCGCAACTCGATGCACTCAGACACCAGTTGCTGCACGCGGGTGCGAATTAAACCGCGCAGATGCTGGCTATAGCAGAAAACCTCGACGCTATCCGGCGGCGCGGCATCCTGGTGCATTTTGCCCAGAATCGTTTTTAACGCTTCAATCATCGCCTGCTCACCGTTGAAGTGCAGCGTACGCACTTCATTCCACGAGTTGCGGTACAGCAGGTCGACGCTACCCACCAGGCAATTTTGTTCTTCGCCAAAGCTGAAGACGTCCAGCTTACGGAAATCAAAATGTACCACCTGATTGCGAAATGCTGCCGTCGGGTCATATTCAAGGTTAACGATAATCGCCAGGTGGCGAATCTCGCACGGGCTATAGAGCGCCTTCGGCGTTGGCGCTGGCAATCGCAGCGGGAAGTGGTGCGACACGTCGGCGACCATTTCTTGCAGCTTCGGCAAATCAACAATGCCGTTGCCCTTAATAAATAAATGCGTACGCGAGGTCAGCAGGCCGTTGAACCAGGCCCACGCCACCAGTTTATTGAGGTAGCGGTTATATTCCAGCGGCTGATGGCTGATGATCGAGTCCATGTTAGGCGCGCGGTTATAGAGATACCAACCCGAACGGTTGGCACGGCCCGGCGGCACATGGATAAAGGTCAGATTCGGTTCCGAGAGATCCGGAGATATCTGCGGGTTCACCAGCGTTACTTTACCTGGTAATGCTTCAAACGCGGCATACAGCTTACGGGTCAGCACGCCGATATCCTGCGGGCTGGCGCTCACGCTGAGGTTATTTCGGCGGGCAAAACGGATCAGGTTACGATAGCTCTGCATCATCGCATCGAGCAGTTCGTTATGCGCTTCGCGTACCTGGTCAATCTTCCAGTTAGCGCGGTTATCCAGCATGGTCAGACGGGCGTCATCCCAGCCCCACTCTTTCACTAACTGACTTAATACTTCACGACGCCAGCCCACGCAGGCGCGCTCGCGGCTCAGTTTCTCACACACTTTTAAGTAGAAACATCGACGCACTAAATCCAGACGAGTCGGGTCTTCGATCGCCGTGAGGTACTCGGTAACGCGCTCCAGCATCATGCAGTAAGGGTCGAGACCAAAAGAGACGATCTCACCATCGTGCAGGCGCTGTTTGATATCTTTCGCCAACAGGCGTGGATTGGGGTATTCCCAGGAATAAGCTTCCAGCAGCAGCGTTTTCAATACCGCTTTGTACGGGGAGTCGATACTCTTGTACAGCTGCCAGAGGCTGGCGCCAAAGTACTCTTCGGCGGAAAGCGAACTGAGTCCGCCGAGATCCAGCCATTCGTTTGGCGTTAACACCCCCTGTGCGTAAAGCGTCATGACGTAATCGTCGTAATGCTCTTCTTCGTCGCCCGGCACCATATTCCACAGAATACGTTTACCCGCGAGACGCACAGCGGTGCGATAGAATTCATCAAGCAACAGGATATGCTGCGTCGAGCCACAGTCTTCACCACCCAAACTGCCGCTTTCATTGTGGCGGAAACGGTTTTCATCAATCAGGAAGAAGCTGACTTCCACGCCCAGCGAGGCGGCCCAGCTTTCCAGCAGGCTACATTTACGCTGCAGCAGTTGGCGCTCTTCGCTATCCAGCCAGGATTGATGGCAGACCCAAATATCAAGGTCAGAGGAACAGCTTTGCCCTACCGAAGAGGTGCTGCCCATTGAGTAAACGCCGGTGATAGGCAGTTCGCCCTTGGGAGGATCCTGCGGTGACATACCGCGGTACAGTTCCAGTTCGTTCAGGTAGTGGCGTTGGGTTTCATCAGGCGTGTAAAGGCATATGCCTTTGGGAACGTTACCATCAAGGTAACCCGGCATCAGCGGATGGTGGTAGTGCAATAATGTCGGCAGCAGACTGTATACCTGCTGGAAGGCTGGTCCCATGGCAGCAAGCGCGCGATCCACACGCAGTTGATTTATGGCATCCAGTCTCTGTTTCAGAGTCTCAATATAGAGGTACAAGACGTATCGCCTGATGTTGCTATCCGTCATGTTGTCGATTGCTGCGGCACAAGCGCTCACAATAATCGTCATCAATTCGGATAAACCGTATGTCAAAAATAACCGTTACCTGTTTTTTCGCCCATATTTTTTTATGCTGTACAGCCGAAAAAATGGTCTAAAACGTGATCAATTTAACACCTTGCTCATTGACCGTAAAGAAAGATGCGCTACATACAAGTGTAGCACCGTTCGTTACGTGTAAATTCCTTCATACGGTCGGGAGGTTTCTCGTCATTATTCACTGCCAGTGATGATGCAGCGCCTTTTCCTCTCACTCACGTTTGAGCGTAACGCTGACATCCCTTTGATAAGGATGTTAGGATGGTCAATGATTGATAATGACGGTAACAAGCATGTTAGACAATGTTTTGAGAATTGCCACACGCCAAAGCCCCCTTGCGCTCTGGCAGGCACATTATGTCAAAGACGCCTTAATGGCAAACCACCCCGGTCTGATCGTGGAACTGGTTCCGATGGTAACCCGTGGCGATGTGATCCTTGATACCCCGCTGGCGAAAGTCGGGGGGAAAGGGTTGTTTGTTAAAGAGCTGGAAGTCGCGCTGCTGGAAAAACGCGCCGATATCGCCGTGCATTCCATGAAGGATGTGCCGGTTGAATTCCCTGACGGTCTTGGACTGGTCACCATTTGCGAGCGAGAGGATCCGCGTGATGCTTTCGTCTCAAATAAGTACAACACGCTGGATGAACTCCCGGCAGGCAGCATCGTCGGGACATCCAGTTTGCGTCGCCAGTGCCAGTTGGCAAAGCGTCGCCCGGATCTCGTCATCCGTTCGCTGCGCGGTAACGTAGGTACGCGTCTGAGCAAACTGGATAACGGCGATTATGACGCCATTATTCTGGCGGTCGCCGGATTAAAACGTTTAGGTCTTGAGTCGCGAGTCCGCACCGCTCTGCCGCCGGAAGTCTCCCTACCCGCTGTCGGGCAAGGCGCAGTTGGCATAGAATGTCGACTGGATGATATGCGCACTCAGGCGCTGTTAGCGCCGCTCAACCATGAAGAGACTGCGCTGCGCGTCAAAGCCGAACGCGCCATGAATACCCGCCTGGAAGGGGGATGTCAGGTCCCTATCGGCAGTTATGCAGAACTCCTTAACGGTGAGATTTGGCTGCGGGCGCTGGTCGGCGCGCCTGACGGTTCGCAGATGGTATGCGGAGAACGTCGCGGCGCCGCGCAGGAAGCTGAACAGATGGGCATCTCTCTGGCTGAAGAGCTGCTGGAGAACGGTGCGCGCACCATTCTGGCTGAAGTTTACAACGGAGAAGCCCCCGCATGAGTATTCTGGTCACCCGCCCGTCTCCCGCAGGGGAAGAGTTAGTGAGCCGTCTGCGCACACTGGGGCGGGTGGCCTGGAGCTTTCCGCTCATCGAGTTTTCGCCCGGTCGGGAGCTGGCAACGCTGGCTTCCCGGCTGTCGGCGCTAACGGAAAACGATCTGGTCTTCGCCCTCTCGCAGCACGCCGTCACCTTTGCAGATGCCGAGCTTCAGCAACAGGGGAAAAGCTGGCCCTCCCTTCCGCGTTATTTTGCCATTGGTCGCACAACGGCGCTGGCGCTGCATACCGTTAGCGGTTTCAATATTCACTACCCTCTGGATCGGGAAATTAGCGAAGTCTTGCTACAATTACCTGAATTACAAAATATTGCGGGAAAACGCGCGCTTATATTACGCGGTAATGGTGGCCGTGAGCTGATAGGTGAAACCCTGACAGCACGCGGAGCTGATGTCGATTTTTGTGAATGTTATCAACGCAGTGCAAAATATTACGATGGTGCAGAAGAAGCGATGCGCTGGCAATCTCGTGGTGTGACCACGGTGGTTGTCACCAGCGGAGAGATGCTACAACAGCTCTGGTCGCTCATTCCGCAGTGGTATCGTGAGCACTGGTTACTACGCTGTCGGCTGCTGGTCGTCAGTGAGCGTCTGGCGCACCTCGCCCGGGAACTGGGCTGGCAAGATATTAAGGTCGCTGATAACGCCGACAACGATGCGCTACTACGCGCATTACAATAACTCTCATAATGGGATGCCATAATGACGGAACAAGAAAAATCCTCCGCCGTGGTTGAAGAGACCAGGGAGGCCGTGGAAACCACGTCACAGCCAGTCAATACTGAAAAAAAGAGTAAGAACAGCACGGCGCTGATTCTGAGCGCTGTGGCGATTGCTATTGCGCTGGCTGCAGGCGTTGGGCTGTACGGTTGGGGGAAACAGCAGGCAACAACGCAGACAGCAACCAGCGATGCGCTGGCGAACCAGCTTACGGCGTTGCAAAAAGCGCAAGAAAGCCAAAAAGCTGAGCTGGAAGGCATTATTAAGCAGCAGGCAACGCAGTTGGATGAAGCCGCTCGCCAGCAGGCCGCGCTGGTCAAACAGCTTGACGAAGTCCAGCAAAAAGTCGCCACTATCTCCGGCAGCGATGCCGGGACATGGCTGCTGGCGCAGGCTGATTTTCTGGTGAAACTGGCCGGTCGCAAATTATGGAGCGATCAGGACGTTACTACCGCCGCGGCGCTGCTGAAAAGCGCTGACGCCAGCCTGGCGGATATGAATGACCCAAGCCTGATTACCGCCCGTCGCGCGATTACCGACGATATCGCGAGCCTCTCTGCGGTGACTCAGGTCGACTATGACGGCATTATCCTGAAAGTGAATCAGCTCTCTAACCAGATTGATAACCTGCGTCTGGCCGACAACGATACCGACGATTCGCCGATGGATTCCGACAGCAGCGAGCTTTCCAGCTCGATCAGCGAATGGCGCATCAATCTGCAAAAAAGCTGGCAGAACTTTATGGACAGCTTTATCACCGTTCGCCGTCGTGATGAAACCGCCGTCCCGCTGCTGGCACCGAACCAGGACGTTTACTTACGTGAAAATATCCGTTCTCGCCTGTTAGTGGCCGCACAGGCCGTGCCGCGTCATCAGGAGGAAACATATCGCCAGGCGCTGGAAAACGTCTCCACCTGGGTGCGCGCCTACTACGACACCGACGATGCAGCCACCAAAGCTTTCCTTGAAGAGGTAGACCAACTGAGCCAACAAAGCATCAGCATGGACGTACCGGAAACGCTGCAGAGCCAGGCGCTTCTCGACAAGCTCATGCAGACCCGCGTACGTAATTTACTGGCACAGCCTGCCACAGCGCCGGTTGCAGCAACTCCTGCGCCTTCAGCTGAAACTCCGGCAACTGCGCCGCAAGGAGAATAATGATGCTAAAAGTATTATTGCTCTTTGTGCTGTTGATCGCCGGGATCGTTGTCGGTCCAATGATTGCCGGTCATCAGGGCTACGTACTGATCCAGACGGATAATTACAATATCGAAACCAGCGTGACGGGTCTGGTGATCATTCTGATCGTCGCAATGGTCGTCCTGTTTGCGATTGAATGGCTGCTGCGCCGAATTTTCCGCACTGGCGCGCATACCCGCGGATGGTTTGTCGGTCGGAAGCGTCGTCGCGCCCGTAAGCAGACCGAGCAGGCGCTGCTCAAGCTGGCAGAAGGCGATTATCAGCAGGTTGAAAAGCTGATGTCGAAAAACGCCGATCATGCAGAACAGCCGGTAGTGAATTACCTGCTGGCGGCAGAAGCTGCTCAACAGCGCGGTGACGAAGCTCGTGCCAACCAACACCTTGAGCGTGCTGCCGAACTGGCCGGAAATGATACGATCCCGGTAGAAATCACTCGCGTTCGCCTGCAGCTGGCACGTAATGAAAATCACGCCGCACGCCACAGCGTAGATAAACTGCTGGAAGTGACGCCACGTCATCCGGAAGTGCTGCGTCTGGCTGAACAGGCCTACATTCGTACCGGTGCATGGAGTTCGTTACTGGATATCATTCCATCCATGGCAAAAGCGCACGTGGGTGATGACGAGCACCGCGCGATGCTGGAACAGCAGGCATGGGTTGGTCTGATGGATCAGGTTCGCGCCGATCAGGGCAGCGAGGGTCTACGTGCATGGTGGAAAAACCAGAACCGTAAAACCCGTCACCAGGTTGCCCTGCAGGTGGCAATGGCTGAACATCTGATTGAGTGTGACGATCACGATACGGCACAGCAGGTCATCATTGATGGTCTTAAACGCCAGTATGACGACCGCCTGGTGCTGCCGATCCCGCGTCTGAAAACCAACAACCCGGAACAGATAGAAAAAGTGTTGCGCCAGCAGATTAAAGCCGTCGGCGATCGCCCATTACTGTGGAGCACGCTGGGCCAGTCGCTAATGAAGCACGGCGAATGGCAGGAAGCCACGTTCGCCTTCCGTGCCGCTCTCAAACAGCATCCAGATGCCTATGACTACGCCTGGCTTGCTGACGCGCTGGACAGACTGCATCAGCCAGAAGAAGCCGCCACCATGCGTCGTGATGGCCTGATGTTGACGCTGCAGAACAACAATCCCCCGCAGTAATTCCCTCTTGCCCGGTGACGCTTCGCTTACCGGGCCTACCGTTATTTCATATACACCAAATCATTCGAGATGCTTCGAGGCGACTTGAAGGATGAGGTGTATATGCATAAAAAAACGCCCGCTCTTTTGGAGCAGGCGCTAAACAGGTCTGTATGACAACATAAATGGGTGCTTCACTCAACGTTATGTCCATGGTGTTTGATGAGGCCAGAGCGACATCTGTCTGTGGACGATAAGCACCGTAAACGGCTCTGCATCATTCCTGAGTTTATGAGGCCAGATGGCGAACATAAGAGATGGAATGAGCATCTACCCGTATATTATTGCACAAGGCATGCCACGATTGCACTGCAAAAACAATGGAACCGGACTTTTTAAGACATCAGGAAATTCGGGGAAATAAAGGCTGAGAAGGGAAAATCAGAAAACAAAAAACCCCGCCGAAGCGGGGTTCAAAATTGGTCGGCGAGAGAGGATTCGAACCTCCGACCCACTGGTCCCAAACCAGTTGCGCTACCAAGCTGCGCTACTCGCCGTTTTACTGCTTTTTGAATTTTTAGTTCAATTCTTTAAGTCGTGGTGCGAGGGGGGGGACTCGAACCCCCACATCCTAAGGACACTAACACCTGAAGCTAGCGCGTCTACCAATTCCGCCACCTTCGCATTTCACAACTTTAAATTAATGGGGTGGCTAATGGGATTCGAACCCACGACAACTGGAATCACAATCCAGGGCTCTACCAACTGAGCTATAGCCACCACTGCAAATCTTTTACGCGGTATTAAAACCACCGCAGCTCCGGCACCTTACTAAATGGTGCGCCCGACAGGATTCGAACCTGAGACCTCTGCCTCCGGAGGGCAGCGCTCTATCCAGCTGAGCTACGGGCGCTTAGCGCCGTTGCGGGGCTGGATATTACGGAGGTCTCGGTCTGCTGTCTAGTGCTTTTTTAAAATAAATTATCGTTTGGTCATGGTTTGTGCGTTTTGTCGCTTATTCCTGCAATTTTTGGGCTGTGCCATGACGATTCAGGCCAAAAACCTTATAAATGAGCGTCACGGCCAGTAAGAAGATAATGCCAACAAACAGCGACATTCGGGTATCTTCATTAAAGTACATGCCGATTAATACGCAAATCAGGAACGCCATCGTCAAATAGTTCGCCCACGGGAAAAGAATCGAGCGGAAAGGATGACTGGCGATCGCCGCTTTATGCGCCTGACGGAAACGTATCTGGCTTATCAGGATCACAAACCACGGTACCATCCCCGGCAGCACGCTGGCGCTATAGACATAAACGAACACACGCTGCGGGTTGGGAATGATGTAGTTCAGGCACGAACCAACCAGCAGGATCGCGATAGAAATAGCCACGCCGGCAACCGGCACGCCCTGGCGCGAAACTTTTCCAACGGCGGCAGGTAACTGGCGATTCTTTGCCAGCGTGTAAAGCATACGCCCACAGCTGTACATCCCACTGTTACAGCCCGACAGCGCCGCCGTCAGGACCACAAAGTTAATAATCCCTGCCGCGGCGGTAATACCAATCTTGGCAAAGGTCAAAACAAACGGGCTACCGTTACTGCCAATCTCATTCCACGGGAAAATAGTGACGATAACAAAAATCGCACCGACGTAGAAAATCAGAATACGCCACAGCACTTTCCCTACTGCACTACGCAGCGTGACCTGCGGATTCTTCGCTTCACCCGCAGTAATGCCGATCAGCTCCACACCCTGGTAAGAAGCCACGACAATACACAATGCCGTCAGGAAGCCCTTCCAACCACCAGCAAAGAAGCCGCCATGCTCAGTCAGGTTGCCAAAGCCGATCGCCTGACCGCCATTGCCAAAACCGAAGAAAATCACCCCTAATCCAATGACGATCATCACAATGATGGTGGTCACTTTAATCATGGCAAACCAGAACTCAATTTCACCATACAGGCGAACCGCGGCGAGATTTGCCAACGCAACCAGTCCGACAGCTATCAGTGCGGGTATCCATTGTGCCATTTCCGGGAACCAGAACTGGACGTACACCCCGATGGCGGTAATCTCTGATATCCCCACCGCCATCCACATAAACCAGTATGACCAGGCGGTGAGATAACCAAAGAAGGGGCTCATATAACGATGGGCGTAAACAGCAAATGAACCGGCAACCGGCTCGAGGAATAACATCTCCCCCATAGAACGCATAATGAAAAAGACGAACAGCCCGGCGACAATGTATGCCAGCAGAACCGAAGGTCCCGCCCATTTCAGGGTACTGGCGGCCCCCATAAATAGCCCGACGCCAATTGTCCCCCCAAGGGCAATTAATTCGATGTGACGAGCCTCCAGCCCACGCTGTAGCTCAGGTTTGTTCTCGGCCATAAATCCTCTTGTTGTGTTTGCATACTGTCCGGTATTACCGGTTCTCGTTATGGGTACATCTTGTTATGCCATAACAGGCCATACGGCACCGACCGCTTAACGGTTGGCGTCAAAAACACCACGGCACTGCAATGATTGTTGCGAATGGTTTCCTAAAATCGCTTAAATGGCAATTAAAGCATTCAAAAAATAAATAGATTGTGCGAGAAAGCAGCGATTATGTTGTGAATAAGTAGCGTAATTAGCAGATCACGCTACTTATCAAAGGAGGGAGGGCGTCAGAGGTTGCCGGTATAGTGCCAGCGGAGATAGCGTAATAAGCGAAGTTGACGAGTGATACGGCTTGGCTGCGACAATAAGCGATACAGCCACTCCAGCCCCAGAGTCTGCCAGATTCGCGGCGCACGCTTAACGTGACCGGTAAAGACGTCGTAGGTACCACCGACGCCCATATACAGCGCTTCAGGGTGAATCTTCCGGCAGTCACGCATAAAGATCTCTTGTTTCGGCGAGCCCATCGCCACCGTCACAATCTGCGCACCGCTGGCGTGGATACGTTCAAACAACGCCTGCCGCTGGTCCGGGGTAAAATAACCGTCCTGACTGCCTACAATGTTCACGCGCCACTGGGCACGCAGTTTGGCTTCCGTTTGCGCCAGAACTTCAGGCTTGCCACCAATCAGGAAGACAGGCGTTCCTTCCTGCCCGGCTCGCGCCATAAGCGCTTCCCAAAGATCAGCCCCTGCCACGCGTGAAACCTGCGCCTGCGGAAATTTTTTGCGCACTGAGCGCACCACGCTAATCCCATCCGCATATTTGAACTCAGCGGCGTTGATCAGATCCCGCACTTCAGGGTTATCTTCTGCCGTCAGCATCTTCTCAGCGTTGATTGCCACCAGCGTTCCTGACCTGAGATGTCCCTCGGCAAACAGGTAATTTAGCGCATGCTGCATATCGCGCCAGCCAATCAATTGTAGCCCGCGCAGCGAGTAGAGTGGCGCAGTTGTGTTATCTGTCATTACGATCCTTCAATCTGTGTCCGGGGCAGCGATTTGATTCGTTTATGGATGAGTCCCGCACTATCGAATAGCCAAAACAGCAGTTTTGCCACCAGCAGACACACGCCGAAAATCACGAGGAAAAAGACCACTCGCGAGACAAACGAATCCAGCCCTTCACGTGCCAACACGATCATATTGAAAATAGCGCCAAAACAGAAACTGTGCAGAATCGCCGCCTTGTAGCGATTGGTTTCGCAGTTGCCTAACTCATACAGCCAGTCAAACCACTTGATGATGAGTCCAACGACAATCGCGCCTAACGGGATAAACAGCGCCCCGCCCATCACCACCAGTGAACCAATTAACGTCGGCGAAATCGCCAGACCTGAGTGGTTGTTCAACACTTCCCAGGTAAAGTAGTTCGCTGAGTTGAGGACAATACTCGGCCGCCCAGGCCACAGCCAGGAGGGGATAAAGACGTAGAAGTCACGGACAATCGGCGCCAGCCCCTGAAACTCAATATTGTGGTAATTTTGCAGCAACAGCGCCAGATTCTCCCACGGCGAGAAGGTGTCGCGCGTGAGGTACAGGAAGGTATAGAACGCCTCGTCGCCGCTAACGTTCATCCCATAGCGCTTCAGCGCCAGCCAGAACATCCCGACGATACCCAACACGCCCGCGGCGGCCAGCATCCACAGCGAAATCCAGCCGCGAATGATGCCGATAAACAAGAAGATGGCAAACGCAATGATGATATTGGCGCGCGTCCCGCCAACAATCATATAGGTCAGCAAACCAAACGCGACGGTACTCACCAGGAAGAATAACCACGCTTTGCTGTCCTGACGCAGGAAATAGACCACCAGCATTGCCGGAATGAAGAAGTAGAAGAAACGCTTCAGAGCGACGCCAGAGACTTCGCTGGAAAAAATTTGGCTGTAGGATTGCAGTCTGAACAGCAGGAATCCGTTGTGCATAAAGAAGACGCCCACGCTCACCAATGCAATCGCCATCAGGATAACCCAGGTCAAATGCGCTTCAACGCGATTGATGGTAAATAGCGGCCTGCGTGGCTTATCCTCGACTCGCTTGCGAAGGCGGGTTTTATACGTCACGTAGTAGACGGCATAGAAACAGGCGGCTGACAGCAAGGCCTGCAGTAGGATCTCCGGCGGAGCCACTGCCACATCAAAACGGAACACCAGTATGCTGGTCAACGGGAACCCGAAGAAGAACGTCAGCAAAAACAGCAGTGAGAAGAAAACATTGAAGTTAAAACGCACGCGGCGGAATTCAAACCAGGTCAGCGTGGCGATAAACAAGGTGGAGAGCAGCCATACCACCAGCAGACCGCTAAATTGCATCAGGCTCATACGGTTTCTCCTGAAGCAATACGCAACGCGTTGTGCCACGGCTGCAGATAATTCGGGCTAAAGAAGGTGATTGAATTTTTATCTACCGATGCCAACTGGCGCTGCGCTTCGCGTACGACGCCTTCATTGAGCTCATCAGTGGTAAATAACACCGGGAGATTCTGTTCCACCATATCCTGCCAGAAGGGATTTTCACGGTTGAGCACGCACGGGATACCGGCCTGAATCAGTAAACACAGGGTACCGATCCCCTGCTGACGGGCAAAAATAAAGTAACCCAAATCACACTGACGTAATAATGTCAGATAGGCATCAAATTCCAGCTTTTCACTTAAAATTTGCAGATTCTCAGCGCTAAACAATGCCAGGCCGGCCTGACGAACCTCGTCGATATAAGCCGCATTATCGGCGGGGTACCCCATCGGTACAATCACATTCACCGTGTCGCCGAACTGCTGATGGACGGCGCGTAGCGCGGCAATATGCTCATTGCTGCGATCGCCAGAGTTGCCAACCAGCACCGTCATCTTGCCGCTGCGCTGACACGCGTTGCTCATATTATTGAGCGAGGGATCCATCCGCGTTGGGAAATAGAGCAACTCGCCACGCACGCGCGGATGCTGTTCGGCGAAATAGCTCAAATCACCCCGCGTGGCAAATACGCAGCCCACACGGTTCTGCGCCATACGGCGAATGGGGTAAAACAGGCGAAATTTCAGTCCACTGGAGACTTCATATAAATCCGCGCCCCAGATATGCCAGTAAAACTGCTCCGGTTTAATTCCCCCGCTCAGCAGCGCTAACCACAGGCTGGTGTTGAACTGACCGTGGAAGAAAAAACGCTGTTGGCGATCCGCTTTTGCTTTCGCGATAACCGCTTCAGCCAGCGCCTTTTTCCCACCATAGAAGCTTAGCGATAACGCCGGGCAGTTCTCTCTGAATCCGGCATCCTGACCTGCAACCATAAACGTGCGCGCGTGCTCGCTCATCGCGGCCAGCGAGTCGTTGAAAAACCGCAGCACGGTTTGGTTATGGTGAGGGATATCCGATCCCAGAACGTGAATCAGTACAGTCATACCCGCCTACGCCAGAGTAAAAACACGCCACAACAAAGAGAGAAATAGACAATGTACGTTGCCATGTAAGCCTGTGCCGCGCCCAGCGCACCATGTGCAGGGATCAGCCAATGTGCAAACGCCGTCAATAACATGAACTGGCTAATTTCTGCCAAGATATAAAACCGCAGCGACGCTTTCGCGATCACCAGATAACCGAAAACATAGGCGCCGACTTTCAGCACATCACCGACCAGTTGCCAGGCGAACAGGTCGCGCATGGCGGTGAATTTAGCGGAGAAAAGCAGCCAGATAGCAAAATCGCGCAGTAGCCAGACGGTAAAGCTTGCGGCAGCAACCGCCGGCAGCACGAATTTCAACGACTTGATCACTTCGCGTGTAATGTCGCGCTTTTCAGTCAAACGCGACAACGTCGGCAGCAAGTAAACGCTGAATGAGGCGGTGATGAATTGCAGATAAGCATCGGAGATACTGCTCACCCCCTGCCAGATCCCCACATCATCCCAGCTGTACTGCGCCGCCAACAGGTTTCGCATCATCACGTATGCCACTGGCAGCGTTACGGAGGTAATCAGCGCCATCAGCGTAAACTTGCTTAACTGCCCTGCCAGACCGTTATCCCACGAGGGTTTCAGGTAATGCAGGGGGATAGTTCCACGCTTAATCAGCATTATAGCGGCAGGGATAGCGACCAGCGCAGGTACCAGCGCCAGGCCCAGCAAGGCGCCTTCATACCCTCCCAGGCGATAACAGCCATAATAAGCCGCTACGCCCACCAGGCTCCCCACAATCAACGACAGCGCGTTACCCGCCGCATCGCGGAAGCCCTTCATCAGCGCCAGCAGCAGGTTCGCCCAGGCTATGCCCATCTGCACCAGCGCAACCAGTCGAACCAGCCCCTGATAATGAGTATGACCAAATAATCCCTGACTGATAGGTGCGGCCGCCAGCAAAAAAATCACCGCCATCAGCGTAGAGAATCCCAGCACCATCGCGGAAGAGGTACCGACCACCTTACGGAGCCGGGCCGGATCGTCATGATGCTGCGCAACGTATTTCGTGACGCCATTGAAAATGCCGGCCCCCGCCAACACGCCAAGCACGGTGACCATCTGGCGGAAGTTACCCGCCTGCCCCACGCCTGCCGGGCCAAACGACACCGCCAGCAACTTCACAACCAGCAAACCTGCGCCAATTTTTACCAGCGTACTGGCCGCCGTCCATAAGGACGCTTTTGCAAGCGACATATCAGGCGAAGTAGTTGAGTAAGGTCGTAATGACTGTTCGCTGGTTCACCGGCGACAGATTGTAGAACAGCGGTAAACGCAGCAGGCGTTCGCTCTCTTTGGTGGTGTAACGATCAACACCGGCAAACATGCCGAATTTATCGCCAGCCGGGCAATCATGCAGCGGGATATAGTGGAACACCGCCATAATTTCAGCTTCTTTCAGGAAGTTAATCAACGCCGTGCGATCGTCGATATCGCGCAGTTTGATGTAAAACATATGGGCATTCTGTACGCAACCCTCCGGTATCGAAGGCAGCTCAATACGCCCGGCACGCGCCAGCGGTTCCAGGGCATCGTAATACTTTTGCCACAGCGCCAGACGCTGCTGGTTAATACGATCAGCCGCTTCCAACTGCGCCCACAGATAAGCCGCCTGCAGATCGGACATCAAATAGCTGGAACCGATATCACGCCAGGTATACTTATCTACCTGGCCGCGGAAAAACTGACTACGGTTAGTCCCTTTTTCACGGATGATCTCTGCGCGCTCGACTAATTTTTTATCATTAATCAGCGTCGCTCCACCTTCCCCGCCTGCGGTATAGTTTTTGGTCTCATGGAAGCTAAAGCAGCCGATGTGACCAATCGTACCCAGCGCACGCCCCTTGTAGGTCGACATGACGCCCTGGGCGGCATCTTCCACCACATACAGGTTATGTTTAGTGGCCAGCCCCATGATGGTATCCATTTCGCAGGCCACGCCCGCGTAATGTACCGGCACAATAGCGCGGGTTTTATCGGTGATCGCCGCTTCAATCAGCGTTTCGTCAATGTTCATGGTATCCGGGCGAATATCAACAAAGACGATTTTCGCGCCGCGCAACACGAAGGCATTGGCCGTAGAGACAAACGTGTAGCTCGGCATAATGACTTCATCGCCAGGCTGGATGTCCAGCAGCAATGCCGCCATCTCAAGCGATGCGGTGCAGGAAGGCGTCAGCAGCACTTTCTCACTGCCAAAATGCTGCTCCAGCCACTGCTGACAGCGACGGGTAAAGCCACCGTCACCACACAGTTTGCCGCTATTCATCGCAGACTGCATGTAATCGAGTTCAGTTCCCACCACCGGCGGTGCATTAAATGGAATCATCGTGTCACCTGTATAACCAATACGCGGTGCTTTCCACATTCGCACCACTGTGTATATAACGTTTAAGCGCGGCGGTGTTACCCATTTGGGTCGCCACGCGCAATGTTGTTTTACCGCGGGCCTGTGCCCAACAAAGCGCGGCCTGCATCAGTTCTGCACCCGCACCACGCCCGGCCAGCAGGCCAATTCTCGCCTCGGTCGCATTCAGTTCACGCAGCGAGACATAGCCACGAATCTCACCAGTCGGTTTACGAAAAATGAGGCATTGATGATCAAACGTCCCCAGTACCGCGTTTTCAATCCACTGTGCGTAGAAACGCGCGCTGGCATCTTCGGCATACCACGGGGCGCGAAAACGACTTTGCGCAAATGCCTGTCCTGCCAGATGGCGTAATACCGGGATATCCGTAGGTTGCGCGACCTGCGCACCGGGGTCGCCGCTGGCACACGTCACCGGCAGTACAAAATCGACTTCACCTTCTACCAGTGAGAAACCCAAATGCTGCAGAGCATCTAATTCATGGCTATTTGCGGCAAGTATTTTTGCTTGTACACGCGACCAGGGCAGCAACGCATCCGCAGTTAGAACCGGCGCGCGTTGGTCAAAACGGACAATGGCGCTATTCACGCCAAAGAACGTATTTTCCCAGCTAAGCGGCTCAATACTGGCGCGGACGAGCACGGAGCAGCTCCAGCAGGTATTGACCATAACCCGTTTTGGCCAGTGAACTGGCGGCACGCTTCACGCCTTCGTCATCCAGCCAGCCGTTACGCCAGGCGATTTCTTCCAGACAGGCTATTTTAAAGCCCTGGCGTTTCTCCACCGTCTGCACAAAAGTGCTCGCTTCGATCAAACTGTCATGCGTACCGGTATCCAGCCAGGCAAAGCCACGCCCAAGCAATTCAACCGTCAGATGTCCGTCATCAAGATACATCTGGTTGATAGACGTAATCTCCAGCTCCCCACGCTCAGAAGGTTTCACGCGTTTCGCGTATTCCACCACTTTGCTGTCATAAAAATAGAGCCCTGTCACCGCCCAATTAGATTTCGGCGCTTTCGGCTTCTCTTCCAGAGAGACTGCGCGAAAATTGTCATCAAACTCAACAACACCAAAACGTTCAGGGTCCATGACCTGATAGCCAAACACCGTCGCGCCTTGCGTTCTGGCGGCCACATGACGCAGTTTTGGACTGAATCCTTGACCAAAGAAGATGTTGTCCCCTAACACCAGGCACGATGGTTCACCGTTAAGAAACGTTTCACCGATAATAAAAGCCTGCGCTAATCCATCCGGGCTCGGTTGCTCAGCATAGTGCAGTTCAATGCCAAACTCAGAACCATCGCCCAGCAAACGCTGGAAATAGCCTTTATCTTCCGGAGTGGTGATAATCAGGATTTCGCGAATTCCCGCCAGCATCAGTACCGATAGCGGGTAGTAAATCATCGGCTTATCGTAAATGGGCAATAGTTGCTTCGATACGCCCCGCGTAATGGGATACAGGCGAGTACCTGAGCCACCCGCCAGAATGATACCTTTCATGCGTTGTCTCCTCCGCAATACCAGGCGGTTAGCCCTTCAGACCTAAACGTTCGCCCTGGTAACTGCCGTCCTGCACGGGTTTCCACCATGCCTGATTATCCAGATACCACTGCACGGTTTTGCGCATTCCACTTTCAAACGTTTCCTGCGGCATCCACCCGAGTTCACGCGCAATTTTTGAAGCATCAATGGCGTAACGTAAATCATGGCCTGGGCGATCGTCCACAAAAGCGATCAAGTCGCGGTACTGCGCGATGCCCTGCGGTTTATGCGGAGCCAGCTCTTCCAACAGGCTGCAAACCGTTTCGACAACATCCAGGTTTTTACGCTCGTTATGGCCACCAATATTATAGGTTTCCCCAACCGCGCCCGTCGTCGCCACGCAATAGAGCGCCCTGGCGTGATCTTCTACATACAACCAGTCACGGATCTGTTGACCATTGCCATATACCGGCAACGGTTTGCCCGCCAGTGCGTTGAGGATCATCAGCGGAATCAGTTTTTCCGGGAAATGGTACGGACCATAGTTATTGGAACAGTTGGTAATCAGCGTTGGTAGACCGTAGGTACGCAGCCAGGCGCGAACCAGATGATCGCTGCTGGCTTTCGACGCGGAATAAGGGCTGCTCGGCGCATACGGCGTGGTTTCGGTGAAGAAATCATCTGTGGAATGGAGATCGCCATACACCTCGTCAGTCGAGATATGGTGGAAACGAAACGCCAATTTTTCCTCGCTGGCTAATGTACTCCAGTAAGCGCGCGCTGCTTCCAACAGCGTGTAGGTTCCCACAATGTTGGTTTCGATAAAGGCGGCGGGACCATCAATTGAACGATCGACATGGCTTTCTGCAGCCAGATGCATCACGCAGTCCGGCTGATATTGTTGAAACACCCTGTCGAGCGATGCCCGATCGCAAATATCCACTTTCTCAAAGGCAAAACGGGAATTCTGCGCAACCGGCTCCAGTGACATCAGGTTTCCGGCGTAGGTCAGCTTATCGACCACAACCACCGCATCCTCGGTATCATGAATGATATGTCGCACAACCGCCGAGCCGATAAATCCCGCTCCACCGGTAACCAGAATTCGTTTCATTAGCGCCAGACCCCTTTGGTATCAACGATGTACTGCTGTTGAACCGCATCGCCTTTGATGCCTTTAAATTCATTATGGTCAACCAACATGACCAACACATCAGCACGTGCCAGAGCATCGTCCAGCGTCGCCAGTTGGCAAAGACCATCCAGTTTTTTCGGCAGTTGATGGATGTTCGGTTCCACCACCAGCATTTCGCCTTTGTGCCATTGCGCAATATTCTGCGCAATTCCCATCGCCGGGCTTTCACGCAAATCGTCAATATTGGGTTTGAATGCCAGACCAAAACAGGCAATTTTCACTTCGCTAGCCCGTTTGTTGGTATCCGCCAGACAGTCGGCTACGGCAGCCTTTACCCGATCGACCACCCAATGCGGTTTACCATCGTTTACCTCACGCGCGGTGCGGATCAATTTCGCCTGCTGCGGGTTCTGCGCCACGATAAACCACGGATCGACCGCGATACAGTGTCCACCTACGCCAGGGCCGGGCTGCAAAATATTCACGCGTGGATGGCGGTTTGCCAGCCGAATCAGTTCCCAGACGTTGATCCCCTGATCGGCGCAAATCAGCGACAGTTCGTTGGCGAAGGCGATATTGACATCGCGAAAGCTATTTTCCGTCAGCTTACACATTTCTGCGGTGCGGGCGTTGGTTACCACACATTCGCCTTCGAGAAAGATGTTGTACAGCTCGCTGGCGCGCGCGGAACAGACGGAGGTCATTCCTCCAATCACCCGATCGTTTTTAATCAGTTCGACCATTACCTGACCCGGCAATACGCGCTCTGGGCAATAAGCAATGTTAACGTCCGCCTGTTCACCGACCTGCTGCGGGAAAGTCAGGTCAGCCCGCATTTCTGCAAGCCATGCGGCCATCTGTTCAGTTGCCCCGACAGGTGAAGTGGATTCCAGAATCACCAATGCGCCTTTTTTCAAAACTGGCGCAATAGATTTCGCCGCGGCTTCTACGTAGACCATATCGGGTTCATGATCTCCCTTGAACGGGGTAGGCACCGCAATCAGATACGCATCAGCATCTACGGGAGTCGCGCTCGCACGTAAAAACCCATTTTCGACCGCCGTTTTCACCACCGCACCCAGATCGGGCTCAACGATGTGAATTTCACCGCGATTAATGGTATCCACCGCATGTTGATTTATATCTACGCCAATTACGTGTTTTTGACGGGAAGCAAAGGCAGCCGCCGTTGGCAGTCCGATATAACCCAGCCCAATGACAGAAATGGTCGTAAAACTCATAGCGATATCCGATTATTTTTTAATGCATCTAAAATGCGGTCACATGCCTGCCCGTCTCCATACGGATTATGGGCGCGGCTCATGATCTGATATTCATTGTCGTCATGCAGCAAACGCGTGACTTCTTCAACAATCCGCTGTGGGTCTGTACCTACCAGACGTACAGTCCCTGCGGTAATAGCTTCCGGGCGCTCCGTTGTTTCGCGCATCACCAGCACAGGTTTCCCCAGAGACGGCGCTTCTTCCTGAATCCCGCCGGAATCAGTAAGGATCAGCCAGGCGTGATTCATCAGCCATACGAATGGCAGGTAGTCCTGCGGTTCAATCAACACCACGTTTTCAACGTGACCCAGGATGCGATTGACCGGCTCACTGACGTTAGGGTTCAGGTGTACCGGATAGACAATCTGCACATTTTGGTTAGACGCGGCTATTTCCGCCAGGGCGTGACAGATTTGCTCAAAACCGCGACCGAAGCTTTCCCGACGATGACCGGTCACCAGTATCATCTTTTTATCAGAGCTCAGGAAAGGATAATGTTCTGCCAGTTCAGCACGCAATGCATCGCTCGCCAGTACGCGATCCCGAACCCAGATCAACGCGTCAATAACCGTATTACCCGTGACGAAAATACGATCATCAGGGATAGCTTCTCGTAACAGATTTTGCCGCGAGTTTTCTGTTGGGGCAAAATGATACATTGCCAGACGCCCAGTCAGCGTACGATTAGCCTCTTCCGGCCATGGTGAATAGAGATCGCCTGTACGTAAACCAGCCTCTACATGCCCCACCGGGATGCGCTGATAGAACGCGGCCAGACTGGTAGCAATCGTGGTTGTGGTATCACCATGAACCAACACCACATCGGGTTTGAATTCAGCCAAAATAGGCTTTAACCCTTCCAGGATGCGGCAGGTTATTTCTGTTAGTCCCTGACCTGGCTGCATAATATTGAGATCGTAGTCAGGTACAATGGAAAAAAGATTCAACACCTGATCGAGCATCTCCCGATGCTGCGCCGTAACGCAAACTTTTGCCTCAAAATCAGGATCTTTTTCCAGCGCATGAACCAGAGGAGCCATCTTAATGGCCTCCGGTCGCGTACCAAATACAGTCAGTACTTTCACATCGATTCTCTTCGGATTGGCAGTGAGAGCCCAGCCCCTCACTGCAACGGCATTGCTAAATCGTACGGCGACGGGTTAACGCGACACCAGCACCGATCAGAGCCCCAACGATACCCCACATAATCATCAGGAAGGCGCGACGAGGGCTGTCACGTTTTACCGGCTCTTCCGGCGTTCTCAAATAACGATAGGTCTGAAAACGCGGATCTAAAGTTGGTCCAACGTTCAGGGTGTTCAGCATGGCCCTGTTCTGGAAATAGTCCAGATCGAAATCCGGACCAATTGACTGCAGATTCTCAAGTCGCGCCTGCAACATTGGACGTCCGAGTAAGAACAATTCTGAATCCGGCAATTCATCAGCTGGAACATCTGTGGAAGTACGCGAAATATTATGCTGCTCAGCAATTTTAAGCGCTTGTTCAATGCTGTGGACGCGGCGAGAGAAAATGGATTTTGCCACTTCTTCCTGACGTTTGACCTGCGCTTTCATCTGCACAGTGCGTGCGGCCCATGCGCCTTTTAACTCATCATTCAGATGACGTGCCGCGCGTTGGCTGGCAAACGCGACGTACTGGCGCAGCAAATTGTTGGCATCAGGAGCCGTCTCGGCAATCAGCTTCACGCTGTCATTGGTATTACGCAGCGTATCGCCAGGCAAAAACTGAATGTTATTGATCAGTTCATCCAGCATCGCCGCATCGGCTTTGCTATTACCGACCATACGCTGCTTAAAGTAATCAGTCTGCTGCCAGAATTCTCGGCGTGTATCCCAGGAGGCAAGCTGCATAATGAATTCTTTATAGGCCTCATCCATTACTGACGGTTGGTCCGTGGACGCGAGACTGGCCTTAATATCCAGGTTGCGTAAAAACTGTTGTTGAGAGTAAAAGCCACCCAACATATTGACCGTTGGCCTGTCAGTAATCGCCGTGGCACTCCACTCCTGACGCGCAAAAAACGTATAGGCGAGGGCCGCTATCGCGAAGGCGAGAGCCATACCGACGATCCACACCTTCCCTGACCACAAGGTACGAAACAACCCACGGATATCCAGTTCATTTTCAGCGCTCACGGCATCTTCCCCCGGTAATGGTTGTCTCATCGTACCCTCAATTTATTTGGTTAAGTCTGGTTTACTTTCACGGTTTCTACGCAACTTGCGCTTCAAACGTTTGATAAATCTCGCTACCTTCCAGGCCCGTTTAATACAGATGTCGTACAAGACAAACGCCAGTAAAAAAAACACCAACATCACCCACTCCGGGACAATGCGAGAATATTCAGCCAGCACGCCAATAGATGCCAGAATAGCTGCAGCCAGGGTAATCAGGACAAAAGCCTGTCGGGAGGTAAATCCGGCGCGCATGATTAAATGGTGAATATGTTGGCGATCCGGGGAGAAAGGGCTCATGCCCTTGCGTAAGCGACGATACATAATTGCCACCATATCCATTAACGGAATGGCAATAATCCACAAAGCGGTGACCGGGCTGATAGGATGCGTTGGCCCCTGGGTAGTCTCCAGCAGGATCCAAATCACCGTGAAGCCAATCAGCGTACTGCCCGCATCCCCCATAAAAACTTTATAGCGGCGTCCGAGAATACCCAGATTCAGCAGGATGTAAGGCAGAATGGCGGCGATCATGGCAAAACACCAGATGGCCAGACTTGTTTGACCATCGAACCACAGGATAAGCCCCATAGCGGCGAATGACACGCTAGATAATCCACCCAACAGACCATCAATCCCATCCACCATATTGAAGGCGTTTATTGCCGCCCAGACGGCAAACAGGGTAAGGAAATATCCAAAAGGACCGAGCACCATCTCCCAAGGGCCGAAAATATAGCCAAGGCTTAGCAGATAGAGTTTACCCACCGTCATCATAATGATGCCGATAAGGGCCTGGATGGTTGCGCGGATTTTTACACTGATATCAAAACGATCGTCCAGGGCACCGATAAACACCAGTACACCAGCACAACCCAGGTAGAGAGCAGCATGCGGGATATAGTAATCGGCGATAAGAAACGTAAAGCAAATGCCTGCGTAAACCGAAATCCCTCCAACCAGCGGAATCAGTCCCTGATGACGTTTGCGGAAGTTGGGTTTATCCACCAATCCAATCTTTTTCGCGACCTTGCGGGCAAAGAAAAGAAACAGCGTTGTGAATAAAAAAATACTGATGAGATCAGTACTTGCTGTCAATAAATTCACTATACATGCTCTCAGAGAATATCAATACACGAAGTATAACCATCCAGCCAATTATTCAGAAGAGAAACCCGACTCAATATCAGCTCCATATCAGGTGGTTCTATATGATTAGCAACCACAAAATACGAATTTCAACCCTTCTTCGCCATGCGGTATGTCATACCGTATTATCGTTATTGTGTCGTTAAGATTACAGCCACAAAAGCAAAACGCCACGTAAAAACGTGGCGTTTTCGGATGAGACCTGAATTACGAACGCTTCATCATGTCGAAGAAGTCGTCGTTAGTCTTGGTCATCGCCAGCTTGTTAATGAGGAATTCCATGGCATCAATTTCACCCATCGGATGGATGATTTTGCGCAGGATCCACATTTTCTGCAGCTCTTCCTGGGTGGTGAGCAGCTCTTCTTTACGGGTACCGGAACGGTTGTAGTCGATAGCCGGGAAGACGCGTTTTTCAGCAATCTTACGAGAGAGATGCAGTTCCATGTTGCCGGTACCTTTAAACTCTTCGTAGATAACTTCATCCATTTTAGAGCCAGTATCGATCAGCGCAGTCGCGATGATGGTCAGGCTACCGCCCTCCTCCACGTTACGCGCCGCACCGAAGAAACGCTTCGGACGATGCAAGGCGTTGGCATCAACACCACCGGTCAAAACTTTACCGGAAGCCGGAACCACGGTGTTGTAAGCACGCGCCAGACGGGTGATGGAATCGAGCAGAATGATAACGTCTTTCTTGTGTTCAACCAGACGTTTCGCCTTCTCGATAACCATTTCCGCAACCTGAACGTGGCGGGAGGCTGGTTCGTCAAAGGTAGACGCAACCACTTCACCTTTCACCAGACGCTGCATCTCGGTAACTTCTTCCGGACGTTCGTCAATCAGCAGCACCATCAGCACGCAGTCCGGATGGTTGTAAGCAATGCTCTGCGCGATGTTCTGCAGCAGCATGGTTTTACCTGCTTTCGGCGGAGCAACAATCAGACCACGTTGGCCACGACCGATCGGTGATGCCAAATCCAGTACACGCGCCGTTAAGTCTTCAGTAGAACCGTTACCACGTTCCATACGCAGACGAGAGTTTGCGTGCAGCGGAGTTAAGTTCTCAAAGAGGATTTTGTTACGGGCATTTTCTGGTTTGTCGTAGTTAACTTCGTTAACTTTCAACAGCGCAAAGTAGCGTTCACCTTCTTTCGGCGGGCGAATCTTACCAGAGATGGTATCACCAGTGCGGAGGTTGAAACGGCGGATTTGGCTGGGAGAAACGTAGATGTCATCAGGACCGGCGAGGTAGGAGCTGTCTGCAGAGCGGAGGAAACCAAATCCATCCTGCAATATCTCCAGCACACCGTCACCAAAGATATCTTCGCCACTCTTTGCGTGCTGCTTCAGGATGGCAAAAATAATGTCCTGCTTGCGCATACGAGCTAGGTTTTCAAGGCCCATATTTTCGCCGAGAGTGATCAGCTCAGAAACCGGCGTATTCTTTAATTCGGTAAGATTCATAATGGTGTGAGTTCTTAAACTTGGGGTAAATCTCGAACTTAATGTTGTGAATGGTATGGCAGGGTCATCCATGCCTGTTTACGGCCATCAACTCATGTCTGTTCGCTGTCTGGTCACAGGAAAGTACGCAGAACTGAAACGACAAGACGGATTGAGTGTCAAGCCAGGAATCTGTCCACTTCTCGCGCGAGAAACAACGGGAAGTATTGGATATAACTAGATTCAAACTTAATAAGGTATGTTTAATACGAAGTCAACACTAACTTAGCACGACTCAAGTCGGGCGTCCAGTCATCCGAATCATTTCGAAGTATGGTCGCCCGATCATGAGACTTCCTTACGCTAAATTAGCGTCGAGGAATTCTTTCAACTGACCTTTGGATAGTGCGCCGACTTTAGTCGCCGCAACTTCGCCGTTTTTAAACAGCAGCAGGGTCGGGATGCCACGGATACCATACTTCGGCGCGGTGCCTGGGTTTTGGTCAATGTTCAGTTTAGCAACCGTCAATTTGCCCTGATATTCGTCAGCGATTTCATCCAGAATTGGAGCGATCATTTTGCACGGACCGCACCACTCTGCCCAGAAATCAACGAGGATAGCTCCGTCCGCTTTGAGTACATCCGTGTCAAAACTGTCGTCAGTCAGGTGAATAATTTTATCGCTCATATTAACTCCACAGGAATAAGCCTGGTGCGTTGGTGTACTCTTAATCAACGACGTGTTGATGTAGCATTAACCAACTAAAGGTTGACTTTATTTCACCGGATACGCTTTCGTAAAGCAATAGTAAGCTGATATTCTACCACACTATGAGCAAAACACATTTAACAGAACAGAAGTTTTCCGACTTCGCCCTGCACCCAAAGGTGATAGAAGCCCTTGAAAATAAAGGCTTTCATAACTGCACGCCCATTCAGGCCCTCGCGCTGCCGCTAACGCTGGCAGGTCGTGATGTTGCAGGGCAGGCGCAAACCGGTACCGGAAAAACGATGGCGTTCCTGACGTCAACGTTTCATTATCTTCTCTCTCATCCCGCGATTGCCGATCGCAAGGTGAACCAACCGCGTGCGTTAATTATGGCGCCAACGCGTGAGTTAGCCGTGCAGATCCATGCTGACGCCGAGCCGCTGGCACAGACCACCAGTTTGAAATTAGGCCTGGCTTATGGCGGCGACGGTTACGACAAACAGCTGAAAGTGCTGGAAAGCGGCGTCGATATTCTTATCGGCACGACCGGTCGTCTCATCGACTATGCAAAACAGAACCACATTAACCTGGGCGCGATTCAGGTCGTGGTGCTGGATGAAGCCGATCGTATGTACGATCTGGGCTTTATCAAAGATATCCGTTGGCTGTTCCGTCGTATGCCGCCAACCACCCAACGTCTGAACATGCTGTTTTCTGCAACCCTCTCTTACCGCGTTCGCGAACTGGCGTTCGAACAGATGAATAACGCCGAGTACGTTGAAGTCGAACCGGAACAGAAGACAGGTCACCGTATTAAAGAAGAGCTCTTCTATCCTTCCAACGAAGAGAAAATGCGTTTACTGCAAACGCTGATTGAAGAAGAGTGGCCAGATCGCGCCATCGTCTTTGCTAACACCAAGCATCGTTGTGAAGATATCTGGGGTAGCCTTGCCGCTGACGGTCATCGCGTCGGTCTGTTGACCGGTGACGTGGCGCAGAAAAAACGTCTGCGTATCCTTGATGAGTTCACCCGTGGCGATCTCGACATTCTCGTTGCGACGGATGTCGCCGCGCGTGGTCTGCATATCCCAGCCGTAACGCACGTATTTAACTATGACCTGCCGGATGACTGTGAAGATTACGTTCACCGTATCGGTCGTACCGGTCGCGCCGGAGCAAGCGGTCACTCTATCAGCCTGGCCTGTGAAGAATACGCGCTGAATTTACCAGCAATCGAGACCTATATCGGTCACTCGATCCCGGTCAGCAAGTACAACCCGGATGCGCTGATGACCGATCTGCCGAAGCCGTTACGCTTAACGCGTCCGCGCACAGGCAATGGCCCACGCCGTACCGGTGGTGCTCCGCGTAATCGTCGTCGTTCAGGTTAACGTTAGATATGCTCACAACCACTTCGCTGTACGCCGCAATTGATTTAGGCTCGAATAGTTTTCATATGCTGGTTGTACGCGAGGTGGCGGGAAGCATTCAGACGCTCACGCGTATTAAACGCAAGGTGCGTCTGGCCGCTGGCCTCAACAGCGACAACGTTCTTTCCGCTGAAGCTATGGAGCGCGGCTGGCAATGCCTGCGCCTGTTTGCTGAACGCCTGCAGGATATCCCTCAGCCGCAAATCCGCGTGGTCGCCACGGCAACATTACGCATCGCGGTAAACGCCGATGAGTTTATCGCCAAAGCGCAAGAGATCCTCGGCTGTCCTGTCCAGGTCATCAGCGGCGAAGAAGAAGCGCGGCTGATTTATCAAGGTGTTGCCCACACCACCGGCGGTGCCGATCAGCGCCTTGTCGTTGATATTGGCGGTGCCAGCACTGAACTGGTTACCGGCTCCGGCGCGCAAACCACCTCTCTGTTCAGCCTGTCAATGGGCTGCGTCACCTGGCTCGAAAGGTATTTCACCAATCGTAATCTGGCACAGGAAAACTTTGACGAAGCAGAGAAAGCGGCTCGCGAAGTTCTGCGCCCGGTCGCCGACAAACTGCGTTTTCATGGCTGGAAAGTTTGCGTTGGTGCCTCTGGCACCGTCCAGGCGTTACAGGAAATCATGATGGCGCAAGGCATGGATGAGCGCATTACGTTGGCCAAGCTTCAGCAGCTTAAACAACGCGCCATTCATTGTGGTCGTCTGGAAGAGCTGGAAATAGAAGGGTTAACGCTCGAACGCGCACTGGTTTTTCCCAGCGGACTGGCCATTCTGATCGCCATTTTCACCGAACTGAATATTCAATGCATGACTCTGGCCGGCGGCGCACTACGCGAAGGTCTGGTCTACGGCATGCTGCACTTACCGGTTGATCAGGACATTCGCAGCCGTACGCTGCGTAATATTCAGCGTCGATTTATGGTCGACACCGATCAGGCGAATCGCGTCACGCAATTGGCTGTACATTTACTCGAACAGGTGAAAGATGAGTGGCATCTTGGAGCCATTAGTCGTGAACTGCTGCAAAGTGCCTGTCAGTTGCATGAAATAGGACTGAGCGTAGAGTATAAGCAGGCGCCGCTGCATGCCGCCTGGCTGGTACGTAATCTCGATCTCCCGGGCTTTACTCCCGCGCAGAAAAAACTGTTAGCCACGCTGTTGCTCAACCAAACTAATCCGGTCGATCTCTCTTCACTCCACCAGCAAAACGCTGTGCCACCACGCATCGCAGAGCACCTTTGCCGTTTGCTACGCCTGGCGATCATTTTCGCCGCTCGCCGTCGCGACGATTTAGTGCCACATATCACCCTGCAAGCTCAGGATGAGAATCTGACGTTAACGCTACCGGAAGGCTGGCTGGAACATCATCCATTAGGTACAGAGTTAATCGATCAGGAAATACAGTGGCAAAGTTATGTCCACTGGCCGCTGGAAGTGCATTAGATGCTGGCTGCCGGATAGCGCTTACGCTTATCCGGCCTACAAAATACCTATTTCTCTTTGGCTTTCGCCATCATTGCCCGAATGTTAGCAATGCTGGCCTGCCCTTTTTGCATCCGCTCCTCGGCACTCACCACTTTACGTTCCTGTTCCCAGATAACGTCATCTTGTGGTAGTTCCAACAGGAAACGGCTCGGTTCCGGTCGAACCAGTTCACCGTACTGGCGGCGCTCTTTACACAGCGTGAAGATAAGTTCTTTCTGCGCACGCGTAATCCCGACGTAAGCCAGACGACGCTCTTCGTCGATGTTATCTTCATCGATGCTGCTCTGGTGCGGCAAAAATCCTTCTTCCATTCCCACCATAAATACGTACGGGAACTCCAGTCCTTTTGAAGCATGCAGCGTCATCAACTGCACCTGATCCAACTCTTCTTCGCTCTCTCCGCGCTCCATCATGTCGCGCAGGGTAAAGCGGGTAACGACCTGAGTCAGGGTCATTGGCTCTTCCAGCTCACTACCTTCCAGCATCTCCGTCATCCAGCTGAACAGCGTGTTGACGTTTTTCATACGCATTTCGGCCGCTTTCGGGCTCGGCGAGGTTTCATACAGCCAGGATTCGTAATCAATGCCGTGGATCAGATCGCGTACGGCGGCAACCGGCTCGCGCTCCGCCAGACGTTGAATGTCACCCAGCCAGTGCGTAAAGCGGGTCAGAGAATCATATCCGCGCCCGGTTAGCGTCTGGCTAAGTCCCATATCAAAGCTGGCGGTAAACAGGCTTTTATTACGCGTCATCGCCCATTCCCCCAACTTTTGCAGCGTGGCCGGACCGATTTCACGCTTTGGCGTATTTACGATGCGCAAAAATGCACTGTCATCATCCGGGTTGCTGAGCACGCGCAGATAGGCCAGCAAATCTTTAATCTCCGGACGTGAGAAGAACGACGTCCCGCCGGAAATTTTGTACGGGATGCGGTTCTGCATAAGAAATTTTTCGAACACTCGCGACTGATGATTACCGCGATACAGGATGGCGTAGTCTTTATACTGCGTCTTGTTCACAAAGTGATGGGCAATCAGTTCCCCGGTCACGCGTTCTGCTTCGTGCTCTTCATTATTCGCACTCAAAACCTTCAGCTCAGCGCCGTAGCCCAGCTCAGAAAAGAGCCGTTTTTCAAAGACGTGTGGGTTGTTAGCAATAAGGATGTTCGCCGCCTTCAGGATACGCCCTGATGAACGATAGTTTTGCTCCAGCTTCACCACCTGCAGCGCCGGAAAATCTTTGCTTAACAGTACCAGGTTCTGCGGACGTGCACCGCGCCAGGAGTAGATCGACTGATCGTCATCACCCACGACGGTAAAGCGCGCGCGTTTCCCCACCAGCAACTTCACCAACTCGTACTGGCTGGTGTTGGTATCCTGATATTCATCCACCAGCAGGTAGCGGATTTTGTTCTGCCAGCGCTCGCGCACCTCTTCATTGCGCTGCAACAGCAGCGTGGGGAGCAGGATCAGATCGTCAAAATCGAGGACGTTACACGCCTTCATATGCGCGTCATACAGACCATAGCAGTGGGCAAAAATACGATCGCGTTCACCCTTTGCACTGGCTGCCGCCTGCGCTGGGGTCATCAGATCGTTTTTCCAGTTGGAGATCGTTGAAATCAACTGTTGAAGGATAAGTTTATCGTCTTCAATTAGCCCTTCGGTCAATTCCTTAAGCAGGGCCACCTGGTCAGTATCATCAAATAACGAGAAGTTCGACTTCATCCCTAGCGCGGTGTATTCACGCTTAATGACATCCAGTCCCAGAGTGTGGAAAGTAGAGATCATCAACCCGCGCGCTTCTTTACGACCCAACGTTTGCGCCACACGCTCTTTCATCTCGCGCGCAGCCTTATTGGTAAAGGTTACTGCCGCAATATGTCGTGCCTGATAGCCACATTCACGGATCAGATGTGCGATTTTGTTAGTGATAACACGCGTCTTACCGGAACCCGCTCCCGCCAGCACCAGGCAAGGTCCGGTGACGAATTCGACGGCTTGTTGTTGTCCGGGGTTCAAACGCATAGAGGATTGCTCAATCTGTAAACACGGGGATGTGGATTGTAGCAGAAAGTGACGCCAGGGGGATCGGTCATAGCCCATCGCCGAAGACCACGGATTACATGCTACTATTGCGCCCTGATTTATCACTCAACTCAGAGCGCAAACCATGGCAAAAACAGCATCAGCAGTGCATATCCTTGTTAAAGAAGAGAAACTGGCTCTCGATCTTCTGGAACAAATCAAAAATGGCGCCGATTTTGGTAAACTGGCGAAGAAACACTCTATCTGCCCGTCGGGCAAACGCGGCGGCGATTTAGGCGAATTCCGTCAGGGCCAGATGGTTCCGGCGTTTGATAAAGTGGTGTTCTCCTGCCCGGTGCTGGAGCCAACCGGCCCACTGCACACTCAGTTCGGTTATCACATCATTAAAGTGCTGTACCGTAACTAATAGAAAGCCCGGTGTGTTAAAACACCGGGCTTTTTTTTGCCGAAAGGCGGCCTCTTAGCCAGCTACAGCAATACGTTTCATATCAGTCATATAGCCACGCAGTTTCTGGCCCACTTTCTCGATAGCATGGCCGCGAATAGCATCGTTCACGTCGCGCAGCTGCGCGTTGTCTACCGCACCTTCGGCAATCGCTTTGCCCAGATCTCCGGTTTGCAGGGTGGCCATGAACTCTTTCAGCAGCGGTACGCACGCGTAAGAGAACAGGTAGTTACCGTATTCTGCGGTATCGGAAATGACAACGTTCATTTCGTACAAGCGCTTACGGGCGATGGTGTTCGCGATCAGCGGCAGTTCGTGCAGTGATTCGTAGTAAGCAGACTCTTCGATGATGCCGGAATCCACCATGGTTTCAAACGCCAGCTCAACGCCAGCTTTCACCATCGCGATCATCAGCACGCCTTTATCGAAGTACTCCTGCTCGCCAATTTTACCTTCAAACTGCGGCGCGGTTTCGAACGCGGTTTTGCCGGTCTCTTCACGCCAGGTCAGCAGTTTCTTATCGTCGTTGGCCCAGTCAGCCATCATGCCTGAAGAGAATTCGCCGGAGATGATGTCATCCATGTGTTTCTGGAACAATGGCGCCATGATCTCTTTCAGCTGTTCGGACAGCGCATAAGCACGCAGTTTCGCTGGGTTAGACAGACGATCCATCATCAGGGTGATACCGCCCTGCTTCAGCGCTTCGGTGATGGTTTCCCAGCCAAACTGAATCAGTTTTTCGGCGTAAGCCGGGTCAGTACCTTCTTCCACCAGCTTGTCGAAGCACAGCAGAGAGCCTGCCTGCAGCATACCGCACAGAATTGTCTGCTCGCCCATCAGGTCAGATTTCACTTCCGCAACGAAGGACGATTCCAGCACGCCTGCACGGTGACCGCCAGTGGCCGCAGCCCATGCTTTGGCAATCGCCATGCCTTCGCCTTTCGGATCGTTTTCCGGGTGAACGGCGATCAGGGTTGGAACACCAAAACCACGTTTGTACTCTTCACGCACTTCGGTACCCGGACACTTCGGCGCAACCATCACCACAGTGATATCTTTACGGATCTGCTCGCCCACTTCGACGATGTTGAAACCGTGGGAGTAGCCCAGCGCCGCGCCGTCTTTCATCAGCGGCTGTACGGAACGTACAACGTCGGAGTGCTGTTTGTCCGGGGTCAGGTTAACCACCAGATCCGCCTGCGGGATCAGCTCTTCGTAGGTACCTACTTTGAAGCCATTTTCGGTCGCTTTGCGCCAGGAAGCGCGCTTCTCAGCAATCGCTTCTTTACGCAGGGCGTAGGAGATATCCAAACCGGAGTCGCGCATGTTCAGGCCTTGGTTCAGCCCCTGAGCACCGCACCCGACGATGACCACTTTTTTACCCTGAAGGTAGCTTGCGCCATCGGCGAATTCGTCGCGACCCATAAAGCGACATTTGCCCAGCTGCGCCAGCTGCTGGCGCAGGTTCAGTGTATTAAAGTAGTTAGCCATGGTGATACCTCGTGATGTTGTACTGTCTTATTGTTCGGTTCGCGTTTCAGCGAGAATGAACCCACATTACAACAGGAAATTTATTGCGGAAATTGATATATTCACAACATCACATTGCAATATCTGCAACGTAGAAAATCGGAGGCTCGTCCGTGGATTTACGCGATCTGAAAATGTTCCTGCATCTGGCGGAAAGCCGCCACTTTGGCCGCAGTGCGCGGGCGATGCACGTCAGCCCCTCCACACTCTCACGCCAGATCCAACGGCTGGAAGAAGATCTCGGCCAGGCGCTGTTTGTGCGCGATAACCGTACGGTCACGCTGACCGAAGCAGGCGAAGAGCTGCGAGTGTTTGCCCAGCAGACGCTGTTGCAGTATCAACAATTGCGCCACACCCTCGATCAGCAGGGACCGTCGTTGTCGGGCGAGCTGCATATCTTCTGCTCGGTTACCGCCGCCTACAGCCACCTGCCGCCAATTCTCGACCGCTTTCGCGCCGAGCACCCCTCGGTTGAAATTAAGCTCACCACCGGCGATGCCGCTGATGCGATGGACAAAGTGGTCACCGGAGAGGCCGATCTGGCAATAGCGGGTAAGCCAGAGACGCTGCCCGGTGCTGTGGCATTCTCGATGCTGGAGAATTTAACGGTAGTGTTGATCGCACCAGCATTGCCTTGCCCGGTACGGAATCAGGTTTCGGTCGATAAGCCGGACTGGTCGACGGTGCCGTTTATCATGGCCGACCAGGGGCCGGTACGCCGCCGCATCGAACTGTGGTTCCGCCGTCACAAAATCAGCAACCCATCGATTTACGCCACGGTCGGGGGGCACGAAGCGATGGTCTCGATGGTGGCGCTGGGCTGCGGCGTGGCTCTGCTGCCGGAAGTGGTGCTGGAAAACAGCCCGGAGCCGGTACGGAATCGCGTGATGATTTTAGAACGCAGCGACGAAAAAACACCGTTCGAGCTGGGCGTCTGCGCGCCGAAAAAACGGCTGCATGAGCCGCTCATAGACGCGTTCTGGAAGATTGTTCTGGAGCGTAAATCCGCCGAGTAGCGCCAGCATCAGGCCTAAAATCAGTGGTAGATTCAGTATTGGCACTCCTTTTCTGTATAATGTCCCGTGCCATAATAGATGTGGGGGGCTTGTTAACCATCACGTTTAGCAAGCCAGAACAGACGGTGTCATTGCGCACTTGACAGCGAAAATACAAACTTAATTAGCCATCATTATGATAATCAAACCAAAAATTCGTGGATTCATCTGTACAACGACCCATCCGACTGGCTGCAAAGTCAATGTGGAAAAACAGATCGATTATGTGAAGAAAAACGGGAAAATCGCTAACGGCCCTTCCCGCGTGCTGGTCATCGGTGCTTCCACCGGTTACGGCCTTGCTTCCAGAATTTCCGCCGCGTTTGGCAGCGGAGCCGCCACTATCGGCGTATTTTTCGAAAAACCAGGCACGGAAACCAAGCCAGGTTCCGCGGGCTGGTATAACTCTGCAGCCTTCGATGAGGCCGCAAAACGCGAAGGTCTGTATTCCAAAAGCATCAACGGCGACGCGTTCTCCGACGAGTGTCGCGACGAAGTTATCAAACTGATCAAAGAAGACCTGGGTCAGATTGACCTGGTGGTTTACTCACTGGCATCTCCGGTACGTAAAATGCCGAAAACCGGTGAAATCGTCCGTTCTGCGCTGAAGCCAATCGGTGAGGTTTATACCTCTAAAGCGATCGATACCAACAAAGATCAGATCATAACCGCCAGCATTGAGCCGGCAACCGAAGAAGAAGTTCAGAACACCGTCACCGTCATGGGCGGCGAAGACTGGGAACTGTGGATGGGCGCGCTGAGCGAAGCAGGCGTGCTGGCTGACAGCGTGAAAACCGTTGCCTACTCCTACATCGGTACTGACCTGACCTGGCCAATCTACTGGCACGGCGCGCTGGGCAAAGCAAAAGAAGATCTCGACCGCGCGGCAGGCGCGCTGCGTAATCAACTGGCTCCGCTGAACGGTTCCGCTAACGTTGCTGTACTGAAATCCGTTATCACGCAGGCCTCGTCTGCGATTCCGGTGATGCCGCTGTACATCTCCATGGTCTTCAAGCTGATGAAAGAACAGGGCATTCATGAAGGCTGCATCGAGCAGATCAACCGTCTGATGACCACCAGCCTGTACGGCGATAAAGTGGCGCTTGATGACAACCAGCGTATCCGTATGGATGACTGGGAACTGCGTGAAGACATTCAGCAGGCATGCCGCGATCTGTGGCCGCTGATCACCACCGAAAACCTGGCGCAAAAAACGGACTATGCAGGATATAAGCAGGAATTCCTGAATCTGTTCGGTTTTGGTCTCGACGAAGTGGATTACGATGCGGATGTAAACACCGAAGTCGAATTCGAAGTCATCACGCTGTAATCTGCTGATACAGTTGCAAAAAGGGTTCATGTTTTTACATGAACCCTTTTTTAATGGCTGCCGCTAACCCGCCAGGAAGAACCTGAACGCCGGGTTATGCGTTTCATCATGACAGTCATAACCCAGTTCATTCAGTCGCGTTTCGAAATCAGGTTCGTGCTCACCCAACTCAAACGCCGCCAGTACGCGACCATAATCGGTTCCGTGACTACGATAGTGGAACAACGAAATATTCCAGTGCGTCCCCAGGGTATGCAGGAATTTGAGCAACGCCCCCGGAGATTCCGGGAATTCGAAGCTGTACAGCCGCTCCTGCAAGGGTTTCGACGGGCGCCCACCGACCATGTAGCGCACGTGCAGCTTCGCCATTTCGTCGTCGGACAAATCCACCACGCTGTAGCCACCCTCGTTAAGCAACTGGAGGATTTCCTTACGCTCTTCCAGCCCACGGCTCAGACGGACGCCAACAAAAATACAGGCGTCTTTCGCATCAGCAAATCGGTAGTTAAACTCGGTAACCGAGCGTCCTCCCAACAGCTGGCAAAACTTCAGGAAGCTGCCCTTTTCTTCCGGAATAGTTACTGCCAGCAACGCTTCGCGCTGTTCGCCCAGCTCGCAACGTTCGGAAACATAGCGTAGGCCATGGAAGTTAACGTTAGCGCCGGAAAGGATATGCGCCAGACGTTCGCCGCGAATGTTGTGCTGGGCAATGTACTTTTTCATCCCCGCCAGCGCCAGCGCACCGGATGGTTCCGCCACCGCGCGCACATCCTCGAACAGATCTTTCATTGCCGCACAGATAGCGTCGCTATCGACAGTGATGATGTCGTCGAGATACTCCTGGCACAAACGGAAGGTTTCGTCGCCGATACGTTTCACCGCCACGCCTTCAGCAAAGAGGCCAACACGCGGCAAATCGACCGGTTGACCGGCATCCAGCGCCGCTTTCAGGCAGGCAGAGTCTTCAGCTTCAACGGCAATCACTTTGATCTGCGGCATCAACTGTTTGATCAGCACCGCCACGCCTGCCGCTAATCCGCCACCGCCCACCGGCACGAATACACGATCAAGGTGGGCATCCTGCTGCAATAACTCCAGTGCCAGCGTGCCCTGCCCGGCAATCACCATCGGATGGTCGAACGGAGGAACCCAGGTAAAACCCTGCTGCTGCGACAGCTCAATCGCTTTGGCTTTAGCTTCATCAAAATTCGCGCCGTGTAGCAGTACTTCACCACCGAAACCGCGAACGGCATCGACTTTGATATCGGCGGTAGCTGTAGGCATGACAATCAGCGCCTTCACGCCTAATCGCGCAGAAGAGAAAGCTACACCCTGAGCATGATTACCCGCCGATGCGGTGATTACGCCATGCGCTTTTTGCTCTTCGGTCAGACCGGCCATCATGGCATAGGCACCGCGCAGCTTGAAGCTGTGAACGGGTTGACGGTCTTCGCGCTTCACCAAAATCACGTTATCGAGGCGCGAAGAGAGTTTTTCCATTTTTTGTAGCGGTGTGACCTGCGCCGCTTCGTATACCGGCGCACGCAGCACTGCTCTGAGATACTCGGCGCCTTCTGGAGCGCCGGAGAGGGGTTGAGAATCCGCCATGGTCATTATCCCCCTAGTTTCGACTTATCGCGCACCGCACCTTTGTCGGCGCTGGTTGCCAGGCTGGCGTAAGCGCGCAGCGCAAAGGAGACCTGACGCTGACGATCTTTTGGCGTCCAGGCTTTGTCACCACGAGCTTCTTGCGCTTCACGGCGCGCAGCGATTTCCGCATCGCTCAGTTGCAGTTGAATGCCTCGATTCGGGATATCGATAGCAATCATGTCGCCATCTTCGATAATTGCGATATTACCGCCGCTGGCCGCTTCAGGAGAAACGTGACCAATGGAAAGCCCCGAAGTACCGCCAGAGAAACGACCGTCGGTAATCAGCGCGCAGGCCTTACCGAGACCCATCGATTTCAGGAAGGTGGTTGGGTAGAGCATTTCCTGCATGCCTGGCCCGCCCTTCGGCCCTTCGTAGCGAATCACCACCACGTCGCCGGCAACCACTTTACCGCCGAGGATAGCTTCAACCGCATCGTCCTGGCTTTCATACACTTTTGCCGGGCCGGTGAATTTCAGGATGCTGTCATCCACACCAGCAGTTTTTACGATACAGCCATTTTCCGCGAAGTTACCGTACAGGACTGCCAGGCCGCCGTCTTTGCTGTAAGCATGTTCCAACGAGCGAATGCAACCTTCTGCGCGGTCATCATCCAGGGTGTCCCAACGACAATCCTGCGAGAACGCCTGGGTGGTACGGATGCCAGCCGGACCTGCGCGGAACATTTTTTTCACCGCGTCGTCTTTGGTCAGCATAACGTCATAACTATCGAGCGTTTGCGGCAGAGTCAGTCCCAGCACGTTTTTCACGTCGCGGTTCAGTAGACCGGCGCGATCCAGCTCGCCTAAAATGCCCAGTACGCCGCCCGCGCGGTGCACGTCTTCCATATGGTATTTCTGCGTACTCGGCGCAACTTTACACAGCTGCGGGACTTTGCGGGACAACTTATCAATATCACTCATGGTGAAGTCGATTTCCGCTTCCTGCGCGGCCGCCAGCAGGTGCAGAACGGTGTTGGTGGAGCCGCCCATCGCGATATCCAGCGTCATGGCGTTCTCAAACGCCGCCTTGCTGGCAATGTTGCGCGGCAGGGCTGAAGCGTCATCCTGCTCGTAGTAGCGTTTGGTCAGCTCAACGATGCGTTTACCTGCGTTGAGGAACAGCTCTTTACGGTCGGCGTGAGTCGCCAACAGCGAACCGTTACCCGGCTGCGACAGACCCAGCGCTTCGGTCAGGCAGTTCATCGAGTTGGCGGTGAACATCCCGGAGCACGAGCCGCAGGTCGGACAGGCCGAACGTTCAACCTGCTCGCTCTGCGAGTCGGAGACTTTCGGGTCTGCGCCCTGAATCATCGCATCAACCAGATCAAGCTTGATGATTTGGTCAGAGAGCTTGGTTTTCCCGGCTTCCATTGGGCCGCCGGAAACAAAGATCACCGGAATGTTTAGCCGCAGAGAGGCCATTAACATCCCGGGGGTGATTTTATCGCAGTTAGAGATACAGACCATCGCATCGGCGCAGTGGGCGTTAACCATATATTCCACTGAATCGGCGATCAGCTCACGCGACGGCAGTGAATAAAGCATGCCGCCATGACCCATGGCGATACCATCATCCACGGCGATGGTGTTGAACTCTTTCGCCACGCCGCCTGAGGCTTCGATTTGTTCGGCAACCAGCTTACCGAGATCGCGCAGGTGGACGTGGCCCGGCACAAACTGGGTAAAGGAGTTCACCACAGCGATAATCGGTTTACCGAAGTCATCATCGGTCATCCCGGTGGCGCGCCACAGTGCGCGGGCACCCGCCATATTGCGGCCGTGGGTGGTGGTAGCAGAACGATACTTAGGCATGCTTGATTAACTCCCGTCTGTCTTTCCCCTGCATATTTCACGCCGCAGCTGAGGGCTGCCTCGCTCCCCCCAGTCACCTACTAAAGTAAGCTCCTGGGGACTCGCTGCGTTGCCGTCTTCCTGCAACGTGAACTATTTTGGGGAAATATTAATTTTGTTATTGGTTTACTGAATCCAACCAGCCGTATTTATCTTCCGTTTCACCGGTGAAGAGGCCAAAGAAGGCCTGCTGGATGCGTTTGGTGACCGGACCGCAGCGGCCTTCGCCCACCTGAATACCATCGACGCTGCGTACTGGGGTGATTTCGGCCGCGGTACCGGACATGAACACTTCGTCGGCCAGGTACAGCGATTCACGAGACAGCACCTGCTCACGCACTTCGATATCGAGATCTTTCGCCAGCTTAATGATCGCGTCACGGGTGATACCCGGCAGCGCGGAAGAGGTAAACGGCGGGGTAAACAGAATGCCGTCTTTTACTTCAAACAGGTTTTCGCCCGCGCCTTCGGAGATATAGCCATTCACATCCAGCGCAATGCCTTCCTGGTAGCCATGACGACGCGCTTCACTACCCACCAGCAGCGAAGACAGATAGTTACCACCTGCTTTAGCAGCGGTAGGAATCGTGTTTGGTGCAACGCGGTTCCAGGAAGAAACCATCGCGTCGATCCCCTGCTCCAGCGCTTCAGCACCGAGGTAAGCCCCCCATGGGAACGCGGCGATTATCACATCAGTGGTGTATCCCGCAGGCGGGTTAACGCCCATCCCTACGTCGCCAACAAACACCAGCGGACGGATATAGGCGCTGGTCAGGTTGTTTTTACGAATCACCTCACGGCAAGCTTCCATCAGCTCATCAACGCTCTGAGAAACGGGAAAACGATAGATCTTGGCTGAATCACGCAGACGCTGCATATGTTCGCGATGACGGAACACTACCGGCCCTTTGTGAGAATCGTAGCAACGGATCCCTTCAAATACAGAAGTACCGTAGTGCAGCGCGTGGGACATCACGTGGACCTTCGCGTCTTCCCAACGAATCATCTCGCCATTAGACCAAATGTAATCAGCTTTTTTCGTCGTCATTTTTCTTCCTTTTGCGCTCAGGCGCGGATTTGTTGTGATGTGGTTGTGCTCTGGCAGATAGCAACATGTGCAACATCTACCAGTTTACTTAACTGACTAAACAGTAAGTCGACCGACCGGGGGCTGGCAACGGTCAATTCGATATTTATATTCTGCGCATCGCTGGCGGCTTCCATATTCATGGAACACACCTGAAAACCACGATGACGTACCACGCGTAAAACACGTTCTAACGTTTCCGGATTGAAACGAGCCTCAACGGCGACCTGATGTTGCATCATGATAATTTCTCCAGCATTTCTGAGTTACTGGCGCCAGGTGGCACCAGAGGCCAGACATTCTCAAGTTCGTCGATTGAGACATGAAGCAAGTATGGCCCCTCGCTGTTCAGCATGGTGTCGAGTGCCGCTTCAACCTGGTCTTTACGGGTGATGTGTTGACCAGGAATGCCGAAGGCTCTGGCCAACATGAGGAAATCGGGGTTATCGGTAAGGGTGGTTTCGCTATAACGTTCCTGGAAAAACAGCTGCTGCCATTGTCGCACCATGCCTAACCGCTGGTTGTCGAGTAAAACTATCTTCAGCGGCAACTGCTTGCGTTTTACGGTGCCCAATTCCTGTACATTCATCATGAAGGAACCGTCACCGGAGATACAGATTACCGTATCATTCGGACGAGCAACCTGCGCGCCAACCGCTGCTGGCAGGCCAAAGCCCATCGTCCCCAGACCGCTCGACGTGATGAAGTTTTCAGGACGAGTGTAGGTCATATGCTGTGCCGACCACATCTGATGCTGGCCAACATCCGTTGTCACTACGCTATCCGCAGGTTTGCGATCGGATAACTGCTTTAACAACAGTGGCGCATAGATAGCTTCCCCCGGATGGTCGTAGCGCCAGATATGTTCTGCGCGCAGTTCAGCGCTGTGCTGACGCCATTCGTCAATCTTCATCAATTGCTGTAATGCTGGCAGAAGAGAATTTAAATCCCCCTGCAGCGCCACGTGTGCCTGGCGCAGTTTGTTCATTTCCGCCGGGTCGATATCCATGTGGATTACGCTGGCGTTCGGTGCGAAGGTATTCAGCTTACCAGTCACCCGGTCATCAAAACGTGCGCCAACCGCAATCAGTAAATCGCACTCTTGCACCGCGAAATTCGCGGCTTTAGTACCGTGCATTCCCAACATCCCCAAATAGTACGGGTAGTCAGCATCTACTGCGCCCAGACCTTTCAGCGTGCAGGCGACCGGCATTTGGGTTATCGCGATAAATTCACGCAGGGCCGGGACCGCCTGCGCCATACCTACGCCACCACCTACGTACAGGATGGGCTTTTGCGCCTGCGCCAGCATATTACGTGCCGGCTCAACGTCAGCGTGCGGAAACGTCTCTACGTTTTCGACGGTCGTAAAATATGGCTCCAGCGTACCGCTGGCTAATTGGATGTCTTTCGGGATATCAACCAGAACCGGACCCGGACGACCGGAATTCGCCACGGCGAAAGCCTCAGCCATGATACGCGGCAACTCTTCGAGTGACTGTACCAGGAAGCTGTGTTTAGTGCAGGACAGAGACATCCCCAGCACGTCCACTTCCTGGAACGCATCTGTTCCGATGAAAGGTGATGCCACCTGACCGGTGATCGCCACCACTGGAACAGAATCTAACAGCGCATCGGCAAGGCCCGTGATCAGGTTGGTTGCGCCAGGGCCGGAGGTAGCGATACAAACGCCGGTTTTACCGGTCGCACGGGCATAGCCAATCGCCGCCATTGCCGCACCCTGCTCGTGTCGGCACAACAGGTGCTCTACGCCGCCGTCATACAACGCATCGTAAACCGGCATAATTGCGCCACCAGGATAACCAAAGACGGTTTGAACCCCTTGTGCACGCAACGCATGTACCACCCACTGTGCCCCATTCATAGTTACATCCCCGCCGTAAATCTAGAGAAACAGAATTTTATGCTACCGTTCACTTTCTGCTCCTCGTGTATGTTTTTAAGGTCAAAAAAAACCCCCGGACCTTTCGGTGCGGGGGTCTTAGTTCGTTAAGGCTTGTTTTCTAAGCCTTTCCTCGTCCAAGTGCAGCCCCGCACGGTGGGATAATAATCACCACCACGCTAATCACGACCAGGCTAATCACTCGTAGAAGGGCTGTCATTTTTGTATTTTCTTGCATCTTGTTCGAAGGAATACCTAAAGAGTTACCATAGAATTTGCAAATGACACAAGATATTTTTTTATTCGTTTTTCTGACGTCGTTAACGGTTTAGATAAATACCGTTGTTTTTTATACAAAAAAATCAAAAATGAAAATATTTCACGCTTCAGGCGATCCTCGGTAACCCGATCCCCAATACAAACACCATTCAAAAGCATTTGCGGGCGTCATTCCAGGCTTAATGCAAGCAGTTATACGTTGCGCAAAAATACGGGAATCAGCATCTAAAAACCGCAATTATATGAAATCTTGCCGCGATGTATTACGACATAATACTTTTATCAGGAGGAATTATGTCACTATCGATTGTTCACACACGCGCCGCGCTAGGCGTGAATGCGCCAGCCATTACCATCGAGGTACATATCAGCAACGGCCTGCCTGGTTTAACCATGGTGGGGCTGCCCGAAACGACGGTGAAAGAGGCTCGCGATCGGGTACGCAGTGCGATTATTAATAGCGGTTATGAATTCCCGGCAAAGAAGATAACTATAAACCTCGCTCCGGCCGATCTCCCGAAAGAAGGGGGGCGATATGATTTACCTATCGCTGTTGCGCTTCTGGCCGCTTCTGAGCAGCTTACACCCCACAATCTCGACACCTACGAGCTGGTAGGTGAATTAGCGCTTACAGGCGCGCTACGCGGCGTTCCCGGCGCGATATCAAGCGCAACCGAGGCCATTCGTGCAGGCAGGCGAATTATTGTCGCAAAAGAGAATGCCGCTGAAGTTGGACTGATACACGGCGAAGGGTGCCTGATCGCCGATCACCTGCAGACCGTATGCGCATTTCTCGAAGGTAAGCATGATTTAGACAGGCCATCATCCGCAGATTTTACGCCTCACGCATTAGCTGATGATCTGAGCGATGTTATCGGCCAGGAACAGGGTAAACGCGGGCTGGAGCTTACCGCAGCAGGCGGCCACAACCTCTTGCTCATCGGCCCGCCGGGTACGGGAAAGACTATGCTAGCCAGTCGACTCAGAGGGCTGCTCCCTCCACTTAGCAACGATGAAGCGCTGGAAAGTGCCGCGATACTCAGTCTGATCCATTCCGACACGATACAAAAACAGTGGAAGCAACGCCCTTTTCGCTCGCCACATCACAGTGCTTCATTAACCGCCATGGTCGGTGGAGGCTCTATTCCTGCGCCAGGAGAGATCTCTTTAGCGCACAACGGCATACTGTTTCTGGATGAACTACCCGAGTTTGAGCGGCGCACGCTGGATGCACTGCGCGAACCCATCGAGTCCGGGCAGATCCATCTATCCCGCACCAGAGCAAAAATAACCTATCCCGCACGCTTTCAACTCATAGCTGCGATGAATCCAAGCCCGACGGGCCATTATCAGGGAAACCATAACCGCTGTACCCCAGAACAGACACTGCGCTACCTAAATCGATTGTCAGGTCCATTTCTTGACCGCTTCGACCTCTCCCTCGAAATTCCCTTACCGCCGCCCGGTATACTCAGCCAGAGCGCGATGAAAGGGGAAAATAGCGCAACGGTGAAGCAACGTGTTATGGCAGCGCGAGAGCGTCAGTATCAGCGGCAAAATAAGTTAAACGCACATCTGGACAGTCAGGATATCCATAAATACTGCCTACTGCGTAGCGACGATGCACAGTGGCTTGAAGAAACGCTCGCTCATCTCGGATTGTCTATCCGCGCCTGGCTGCGCCTGATTAAGGTCGCTCGAACGATTGCGGATATCGAACAATGTGATCACATCTCTCGCCAGCATTTACAGGAGGCCGTTGGGTACCGAGCGATAGACAGGTTACTCATTCATCTGCAGAAACTACTGACATAAAAAAAGGGCTTTCGCCCCTTTTTATTAATCATCAGATTCGGTGTAGTCTTCTGCGCCTTCCACCTGAGGTTTCCCACCCGATAAGGTGTGGAAGCGTTTTGGACGCTTAATACGCGTCATATATTTAGACCACACACGTTCAGCTTCGGTAACCGGCTCACGTTCACCACGGCATACCGCAACAAACAGTTTTTCTTCTTCAGTTACCGGCTCACGCTTGCCCAGATCCAGCTCGTTGAAAGCATAACCGTGACGCTCAAGCAGTTGTGCTTCTTTAATGGTGAAATCACCATGACGGGAGAATCCGCGGGGATAATATTTATTATCGAAATATCGATTAGTCGTCGTAAAGCTTTCCGCCATCCTGCACGCTCCTAATTCTTTGGCCGAGCTATTTATGGCGCGGAGTATTAGTTACGCTTGACAGAGCGTCAAACAAAAGATTTAAATCATAACGACAAATAATTTTATGGAGCGAGTTGTGGATACGGAATTGTTAAAAACTTTCCTGGAAGTTAGCCGGACACGCCACTTTGGCAGGGCTGCTGAAGCGCTCTACCTGACCCAATCAGCGGTTAGTTTCCGGATCAGACAACTGGAAAATCAATTGGGTGTAAACCTGTTCACCCGACACAGAAACAATATCCGTTTAACCGCTGCAGGTGAAAAATTATTGCCTTACGCCGAAACGTTGATGAATACGTGGCAGGCAGCACGTAAGGAAGTCGCGAATACCTCGCGGCATAACGAGTTTTCTATCGGTGCCAGCGCATCTCTCTGGGAGTGCATGCTTAATGACTGGTTGAAGCGTTTGTATCAATCTCAGGAGCCACAATCCAGCCTGCAGTTTGAAGCGAGGATCGCTCAACGCCAATCGTTAGTAAAACAGCTTCATGAACGACAGCTTGATCTACTGATTACTACCGAAACACCCAAAATGGACGAATTTAGCAGCCAACTGTTGGGATATTTCACGCTGGCGCTCTATTGCAGCTCTCCTTCGCAAACCAAAGATGAGCTGAATTATTTACGCCTGGAATGGGGACCCGATTTCCAACAACACGAAGCAGGACTAATAGCGGGAGATGAAGTGCCGGTACTCACCACCAGTTCGGCAGAATTGGCCAGGCAGCAACTTTCAGTGATTAAGGGCTTTAGCTGGCTTCCCGTCAACTGGGCCAAAACCAAAAGCGATCTCCATACGGTTACCGACAGTACAACGCTTTCACGTCCTTTATATGCAGTTTGGCTGCAAAACAGCGATAAAAATGGACTAATTTGCGATCTGCTGAGAACAGATATTCTGGAAAATTAAAGAAAATATAGGCAAGGATGCCGGGAGTAAAACAGCAGGAAGGCATAATTCAAATTGCAGGTAAAAAAAAATCCTTAGCAAAAATGCTAAGGATTGTTTCTGGCAGGGGCGGAGAGACTCGAACTCGCGACACCCGGTTTTGGAGACCGGTGCTCTACCAACTGAGCTACGCCCCTAAATTTTCTTATCATTAAGCCTGCTTGGTAGCAGGCTTAATTTTCTAATAAGTGGCGGAACGGACGGGACTCGAACCCGCGACCCCCTGCGTGACAGGCAGGTATTCTAACCAACTGAACTACCGCTCCACCGAATATCTTTGTCACTACCCGGATTATTCATCCCGGTTTACTGCAATTTGATGCCTGGCAGTTCCCTACTCTCGCATGGGGAGACCCCACACTACCATCGGCGCTACGGCGTTTCACTTCTGAGTTCGGCATGGGGTCAGGTGGGACCACCGCGCTACAGCCGCCAGGCAAATTCTGTTTATCAACACACCTCTCAGGTCTGTCGATGTAATCTGTAATCAAGCTGAATTTCGATGTCTCATCCGCCAAAACATCTTCGGCGTTGTAAGGTTAAGCCTCACGGTTCATTAGTATCGGTTAGCTCAACGTATCGCTACGCTTACACACCCGACCTATCAACGTCGTCGTCTTCAACGTTCCTTCAGGACCCTTAAAGGGTCAGGGAGAACTCATCTCGGGGCAAGTTTCGTGCTTAGATGCTTTCAGCACTTATCTCTTCCGCATTTAGCTACCGGGCAATGCCATTGGCATGACAACCCGAACACCAGTGATGCGTCCACTCCGGTCCTCTCGTACTAGGAGCAGCCCCCCTCAATTCTCCAGCGCCCACGGCAGATAGGGACCGAACTGTCTCACGACGTTCTAAACCCAGCTCGCGTACCACTTTAAATGGCGAACAGCCATACCCTTGGGACCTACTTCAGCCCCAGGATGTGATGAGCCGACATCGAGGTGCCAAACACCGCCGTCGATATGAACTCTTGGGCGGTATCAGCCTGTTATCCCCGGAGTACCTTTTATCCGTTGAGCGATGGCCCTTCCATTCAGAACCACCGGATCACTAAGACCTGCTTTCGCACCTGCTCGAGCCGTCACTCTCGCAGTCAAGCTAGCTTATGCCTTTGCACTAACCTCCTGATGTCCGACCAGGATTAGCTAACCTTCGTGCTCCTCCGTTACTCTTTAGGAGGAGACCGCCCCAGTCAAACTACCCACCAGACACTGTCCGCAACCCGGATTACGGGTCTACGTTAGAACACCAGCCATTAAAGGGTGGTATTTCAAGGTTGGCTCCATGCAGACTGGCGTCCACACTTCAAAGCCTCCCACCTATCCTACACATCAAGGACCAGTGTTCAGTGTCAAGCTATAGTAAAGGTTCACGGGGTCTTTCCGTCTTGCCGCGGGTACACTGCATCTTCACAGCGAGTTCAATTTCACTGAGTCTCGGGTGGAGACAGCCTGGCCATCATTACGCCATTCGTGCAGGTCGGAACTTACCCGACAAGGAATTTCGCTACCTTAGGACCGTTATAGTTACGGCCGCCGTTTACCGGGGCTTCGATCAAGAGCTTCTCCTTACGGATAACCCCATCAATTAACCTTCCGGCACCGGGCAGGCGTCACACCGTATACGTCCACTTTCGTGTTTGCACAGTGCTGTGTTTTTAATAAACAGTTGCAGCCAGCTGGTATCTTCGACTGATTTCAGCTCCATGAGTAAATCACTTCACCTACATATCAGCGTGCCTTCTCCCGAAGTTACGGCACCATTTTGCCTAGTTCCTTCACCCGAGTTCTCTCAAGCGCCTTGGTATTCTCTACCTGACCACCTGTGTCGGTTTGGGGTACGATTTTGTGTTACCTGATGCTTAGAGGCTTTTCCTGGAAGCAGGGCATTTGTTACTTCAGCACCGTAGTGCCTCGTCATCACACCTCAGCGTTAACAAGACTCCGGATTTACCTGGAATCTCCGCCTACATGCTTAAACCGGGACAACCGTCGCCCGGCTAACATAGCCTTCTCCGTCCCCCCTTCGCAGTAACACCAAGTACAGGAATATTAACCTGTTTCCCATCGACTACGCCTTTCGGCCTCGCCTTAGGGGTCGACTCACCCTGCCCCGATTAACGTTGGACAGGAACCCTTGGTCTTCCGGCGTGCGGGTTTTTCACCCGCATTATCGTTACTTATGTCAGCATTCGCACTTCTGATACCTCCAGCAACCCTCACAGGCCACCTTCAACGGCTTACAGAACGCTCCCCTACCCAACAACACATAGTGTCGCTGCCGCAGCTTCGGTGCATGGTTTAGCCCCGTTACATCTTCCGCGCAGGCCGACTCGACCAGTGAGCTATTACGCTTTCTTTAAATGATGGCTGCTTCTAAGCCAACATCCTGGCTGTCTGTGCCTTCCCACATCGTTTCCCACTTAACCATGACTTTGGGACCTTAGCTGGCGGTCTGGGTTGTTTCCCTCTTCACGACGGACGTTAGCACCCGCCGTGTGTCTCCCGTGATAACATTCTTCGGTATTCGCAGTTTGCATCGGGTTGGTAAGTCGGGATGACCCCCTAGCCGAAACAGTGCTCTACCCCCGAAGATGAATTCACGAGGCGCTACCTAAATAGCTTTCGGGGAGAACCAGCTATCTCCCGGTTTGATTGGCCTTTCACCCCCAGCCACAAGTCATCCGCTAATTTTTCAACATTAGTCGGTTCGGTCCTCCAGTTAGTGTTACCCAACCTTCAACCTGCCCATGGCTAGATCACCGGGTTTCGGGTCTATACCCTGCAACTTAACGCCCAGTTAAGACTCGGTTTCCCTTCGGCTCCCCTATTCGGTTAACCTTGCTACAGAATATAAGTCGCTGACCCATTATACAAAAGGTACGCAGTCACCCCATAAAGAGGCTCCCACTGCTTGTACGTACACGGTTTCAGGTTCTTTTTCACTCCCCTCGCCGGGGTTCTTTTCGCCTTTCCCTCACGGTACTGGTTCACTATCGGTCAGTCAGGAGTATTTAGCCTTGGAGGATGGTCCCCCCATATTCAGACAGGATACCACGTGTCCCGCCCTACTCTTCGAGTTCACAACACATGCACTTTTGTGTACGGGGCTATCACCCTGTATCGCCGGACTTTCCAGACCGTTCCACTACCACACATGCTGATTCAGACTCTGGGCTGCTCCCCGTTCGCTCGCCGCTACTGGGGGAATCTCGGTTGATTTCTTTTCCTCGGGGTACTTAGATGTTTCAGTTCCCCCGGTTCGCTTCATTACGCTATGTATTCACGTAATGATAGTGTGACGAATCACACTGGGTTTCCCCATTCGGAAATCGCCGGTTATAACGGTTCATATCACCTTACCGACGCTTATCGCAGATTAGCACGTCCTTCATCGCCTCTGACTGCCAGGGCATCCACCGTGTACGCTTAGTCGCTTAACCTCACAACCCGAAGATGTTTCGTAAAACACTTCAGTGTTGCGAAAATTTGAGAGACTCGGACACACCGCTTTTCATTTCTTGTTTACGGAGAAATGAAACAGTGTGTCGTTTCAATTTTCAGCTTGATCCAGATTTTTAAAGAGCAAATATCTCAAACGAGACTCGAAAGTCTGTTTTGAGATACTTCGGTCGGCGACTTTCACTCACACATACCAGCAAGTGGCGTCCCCTAGGGGATTCGAACCCCTGTTACCGCCGTGAAAGGGCGGTGTCCTGGGCCTCTAGACGAAGGGGACACTGAAGTCTCAATCGCAAGACGCCTTGCTATTTACTTTTCATCAGACAATCTGTGTGAGCACTACAAAGGTCGGTTCTTTAAGGTAAGGAGGTGATCCAACCGCAGGTTCCCCTACGGTTACCTTGTTACGACTTCACCCCAGTCATGAATCACAAAGTGGTAAGCGCCCTCCCGAAGGTTAAGCTACCTACTTCTTTTGCAACCCACTCCCATGGTGTGACGGGCGGTGTGTACAAGGCCCGGGAACGTATTCACCGTGGCATTCTGATCCACGATTACTAGCGATTCCGACTTCATGGAGTCGAGTTGCAGACTCCAATCCGGACTACGACATACTTTATGAGGTCCGCTTGCTCTCGCGAGGTCGCTTCTCTTTGTATATGCCATTGTAGCACGTGTGTAGCCCTACTCGTAAGGGCCATGATGACTTGACGTCATCCCCACCTTCCTCCAGTTTATCACTGGCAGTCTCCTTTGAGTTCCCGACCGAATCGCTGGCAACAAAGGATAAGGGTTGCGCTCGTTGCGGGACTTAACCCAACATTTCACAACACGAGCTGACGACAGCCATGCAGCACCTGTCTCACGGTTCCCGAAGGCACCAAGGCATCTCTGCCAAGTTCCGTGGATGTCAAGAGTAGGTAAGGTTCTTCGCGTTGCATCGAATTAAACCACATGCTCCACCGCTTGTGCGGGCCCCCGTCAATTCATTTGAGTTTTAACCTTGCGGCCGTACTCCCCAGGCGGTCGACTTAACGCGTTAGCTCCGGAAGCCACGCCTCAAGGGCACAACCTCCAAGTCGACATCGTTTACGGCGTGGACTACCAGGGTATCTAATCCTGTTTGCTCCCCACGCTTTCGCACCTGAGCGTCAGTCTTTGTCCAGGGGGCCGCCTTCGCCACCGGTATTCCTCCAGATCTCTACGCATTTCACCGCTACACCTGGAATTCTACCCCCCTCTACAAGACTCTAGCCTGCCAGTTTCGGATGCAGTTCCCAGGTTGAGCCCGGGGATTTCACATCCGACTTGACAGACCGCCTGCGTGCGCTTTACGCCCAGTAATTCCGATTAACGCTTGCACCCTCCGTATTACCGCGGCTGCTGGCACGGAGTTAGCCGGTGCTTCTTCTGCGAGTAACGTCAATTGCTGCGGTTATTAACCACAACACCTTCCTCCTCGCTGAAAGTACTTTACAACCCGAAGGCCTTCTTCATACACGCGGCATGGCTGCATCAGGCTTGCGCCCATTGTGCAATATTCCCCACTGCTGCCTCCCGTAGGAGTCTGGACCGTGTCTCAGTTCCAGTGTGGCTGGTCATCCTCTCAGACCAGCTAGGGATCGTCGCCTAGGTGAGCCGTTACCCCACCTACTAGCTAATCCCATCTGGGCACATCCGATGGCAAGAGGCCCGAAGGTCCCCCTCTTTGGTCTTGCGACATTATGCGGTATTAGCTACCGTTTCCAGTAGTTATCCCCCTCCATCGGGCAGTTTCCCAGACATTACTCACCCGTCCGCCACTCGTCACCCAAGGAGCAAGCTCCTCTGTGCTACCGTTCGACTTGCATGTGTTAGGCCTGCCGCCAGCGTTCAATCTGAGCCATGATCAAACTCTTCAATTTAAGTTTGATGCTCGTGAATTAAACTTCGTAATGAATTACGTGTTCACTCAGAGACTTGGTATTCATTTTTCGTCTTGCGACGTTAAGAATCCGTATCTTCGAGTGCCCACACAGATTGTCTGATAAATTGTTAAAGAGCAGTGCCGCTTCGCTTTTTCTCAGCGGCGCGGGGTGTGCATATTACGCCATCCCGCTACAGAGTCAAGCGTTTATTTTCGCTTTTCTCCGCTGACCCGGCGGTTTGTAATCCGTTGTTCCGTGTCAGTGGAGGCGCATTATAGGGAGTTATTTCAGGCTGACAAGGGGAAATTTAAAATAACTTTCCGAATGCGTGTTTTTTCAGCAAAACCACCATTAACATGCCATAAAATAAGCAAATTGCCGTTTTTGCAGCCGCAATAACACTTCCAGGTGGCATACTAATGAATAAGAAATAAAGTAAGGAAAACCATTCATGCCGTTAAATGCCCAACAGCTAGCCGCACAGAAAAACCTGTCCTACGTTCTGGCCGAAAAGCTGGCTCAGCGAATATTAAAAGGTGAATACGCACCGGGCGCTATATTGCCTGGCGAAATAGAGCTGGGCGATCAGTTTGGCGTGAGTCGTACCGCGGTAAGAGAAGCGGTAAAGACGTTAACGGCAAAAGGTATGGTATTACCGCGCCCGCGTATTGGTACACGCGTCATGCCGCAGGCAAACTGGAACTTCCTCGACCAGGAGCTGCTCACCTGGTGGATGACAGAAGATAATTTCTCTCAGGTCATTAAACATTTTCTGGTGATGCGTATCAGCCTGGAGCCTCAGGCGTGTTTACTGGCGGCGACTATAGGTACGGCAGAACAGAAAGCGCATCTCAACACGCTGATGGAAGAAATGGTCGAGCTGAAAAGAAACTTCAGACGCGAGCGTTGGATTGAGGTTGATATCGCCTGGCATGAACACATCTATGAAATGAGTGCGAACCCGTTCCTTATCTCCTTCGCATCACTCTTCCATTCCGTTTACCAGACCTACTTTACCTCTATTACCTATAACGACGTGGTCAAGCTGGATTTACACCAGGCCATTGTCGACGCAATAGATGAGAGCGATGGCGATCGCGCCTTCGCTGCCTGTCAGGCATTGCTGATAGCACCGAACGTGCTACCGGATAAATAATATGTCAGAAAAGAAATCACGCAGTATGGCCGGGCTACCGTGGATAGCAGCCATGGCCTTTTTTATGCAGGCACTAGACGCCACGATCCTCAATACCGCCTTACCCGCAATAGCACACAGCCTTAACCGCTCTCCGCTCGCCATGCAGTCGGCCATTATCAGTTACACCCTGACGGTCGCGATGCTGATCCCGGTGAGTGGATGGCTGGCAGACAGGTTCGGTACCCGGCGCGTCTTTATGATAGCTGTTAGCCTGTTTACGCTGGGTTCGCTGGCCTGTGCGCTGTCCAGCACCCTAAGCGAACTGGTGATTTTCCGCGTCATTCAGGGCATTGGCGGCGCCATGATGATGCCCGTTGCCCGTCTGGCATTATTACGTGCTTACCCCCGCAGCGAACTGCTTCCGGTGCTTAACTTCGTAACCATGCCTGGACTTGTGGGGCCGATTTTAGGTCCGGTATTGGGCGGTGTACTGGTCACGTGGGCCAGTTGGCACTGGATCTTCCTGATTAATATTCCAATTGGGGTTGCCGGTATCTTCTATGCCCGCAAATATATGCCGAACTTCACCACGCCGCGCCGCGGTTTTGATATGACCGGTTTCTTTCTGTTTGGTTTGAGCCTGGTGTTGTTTTCCAGCGGGGTAGAGCTGTTCGGTGAGAAGCTTGTCGAGACCTGGATAGCGCTCAGCATTATTCTTGCCAGCATTCTGTTACTGCTCGCCTACATTCGCCACGCGCGTCGTCACCCAACGCCGCTAATATCGCTTCCTATATTTAAGACCCGAACTTTTTCCGTCGGGATCGCCGGAAACCTTGCCACTCGTCTGGGTACAGGGTGCGTGCCCTTCTTAATGCCGCTAATGTTGCAGGTAGGCTTTGGATACCCGGCGCTGATAGCCGGTTGCATGATGGCGCCAACGGCGCTGGGATCAATACTGGCGAAATCAATGGTGACGCAGGTGCTGCGCCGGCTCGGCTACAGAACCACACTGGTGGGTGTTACGGTATTTATCGGCCTGATGATTGCGCAGTTCGCATTGCAATCTCCCGCCATGCCGGTCTGGATGTTGATCCTGCCGTTGTTCATTTTGGGTATGGCGATGTCCACCCAGTTTACCTCCATGAATACCATCACTCTGGCGGACCTGACCGATGAAAACGCCAGCAGCGGCAACAGTGTGCTGGCCGTTACTCAGCAGTTATCAATCAGTTTAGGGGTCGCCATCAGCGCTGCCGTTCTGCGTATCTATGAAGGTATGGAAGGAACCAATACGGTCGAGCAGTTCCACTACACCTTTATGACGATGGGCGCTATCACGGTAGTGTCTGCGCTGATGTTCATGCTGCTAAAAGCAAAAGATGGACGTAATCTGATTAAAGAGCGACATAATCCTAAACCGACCCCCGCTCCATCAAAACAGGAGTAAGTTGCAGGCGCTGTTGCTGTAATGCGGGCTGCGCCATCCGGTGGATTAATACATCGATGGCCAGTTCGCCCAGTTCATCTTTTGGTTGATGGATGGTCGTCAGCGGCGGCGTCATATAGCGCGCCAGCTCGATATCATCATAACCCACCACCGCCATATCCTGCGGAATGCGCAATCCCGATTGGTACAGTGCCTGATACGCGCCAACCGCCATGGCATCATTGCCGGTAAAAACGGCCTGCGGTCGCTGTTTATGCGACAGCAACGTTTGCATAGCTTCAAAGCCGCCGCCGAACTCAAAGTCACCGGTAATCTCGTAACCTTCCGGGACCGGCAACCCCGCCCGCTTCATTGCCGCCCGATATCCTTCCAGACGCAAACGCGCCGGAGTTTTATCCAGCGGCCCGGTGATGCAGGCAATGCGCGTAAAACCTTTTTCGATAAGATGTTGAGTGGCTAAATCCCCGCCCAACAGGGAGTTATCCTGGATCAGATCGCTTTCACCATCAAAAGGCGACCAGTCCATCATGACGGTCGGTATAGAAGGATAGCGTTGCATGATCTCCCTGGAAGGTTGATGTGTTTCCGTGCAGAGCAGCAGCAAGCCGTCCACCCGTTTTTGCATTAACGTTTCCAGATTACGGTTCATGCGCTGTTCATCACCTTCAGTGTTGCACAGCACCAGGCTGTAGCCGCGTTCAAAACAACTACGTTCAACGCCGCGCACCAGCTCAGAATAAAAGGGGTTGGTACTGGCAGTGATTAACATGCCAATAGTGTGGGTCTGGTTTAACTTGAGACTACGCGCCAGCGCTGAGGGCGCGTAGTTAAGCTCTTTAATCGCCGCTTCAACTTTGTCAGTGACAGACTCACTGACAAAGCGATCTTTATTAATGACGTGAGAAACCGTCGACGTGGAAACCCCCGCCAGGCGGGCGACGTCCTTCATTGTAGCCAAGCGTTACCTCTGTTGACTTAAAAACGCTTCTATTTCTTCGCGCCATGGAACGGAAGGCTGTGCGCCCTTACGGGTGACCGCAATCGCCGCAGCGGCATGTGCAAATCGGATCGCTTCAGGCAGCGGAGTCTCTTCCAGTAACGCTGTAATTAACGCGCCGTTAAAGGTATCCCCAGCGGCGATGGTATCAACGGCGTCCACTTTAAACCCTGGCACACGCTGACCTTCACCATTTACGCTGGCCCACACCCCGCGACTGCCTAAGGTAATCAGTACAGTATGGATCCCCTTCGCGTGCAATGCCTGCGCAGCTTTGGCCGCGTCTTCATCGTTTTCAACCCGGATCCCCGTGAGCTTTTCAGCCTCGGTTTCATTCGGGGTAATAATATCCACCAGCGCCAGCAGTTCGTCAGAAAGTTCACGTGCCGGGGCCGGGTTAAGGGCTACCGTGGTCTTATTTTGATGTGCAATCTTTGCCGCAGCCAGTACGCTTTCGATCGGCGACTCTAACTGCATCAGTAAGGCAGACGCCTGGGCAATACGCTCATGCTGAGCTTCCACCAGCGCAGGCGAAAGTGCCGCGTTCGCACCAGCATGAATGCCGATGACGTTCTCACCTTCACCATTCACAAAAATCAACGCCACACCGGTCGATTCCCCCGAAATTACGCTAATCGGCGCAATATCGATATTATCTTTAGCTAACTGTTTACGAACACTTTCGCCAATATCATCATCACCCGTACAGGCAATAAATGCGATATTCGCGCCACTACGCCCCGCAGCAACAGCCTGATTCGCGCCTTTACCACCAAATGCAACCTGATAATGGTTACCGGTTACGGTTTCACCAGGTGTCGGGAAAGAGTTAAGGTTGAGGATGTGATCGGCATTGATACTGCCAAGAACAACGAGGTTGCCTGCGGTTTTCATATTTGGTGTTCCAAGTCAAAGTGCGCCACCGGATTAGGGTGGCGCGTGCCCTGCTTTTCTTTTTACGCTTTCATCCCCAAAACCCGATACGGGGATGGCGTCTTTATGTCTCCATCAGGCCGCGAGCGACCTGAATCGGTATTACTGCTTGATGACCAGCTTCAGGTCAACCGGATATTTAGCCTGAACCTTCTCGCCTTTCAGGACTTTATCCGCAGTCTCAACGCCTTTCGCGCCGATCTGATCCGGCAACTGAGCAATGGTCGCAGCCAGTTTGCCATCATTTACTGCTTTTTCGCCATCTGGAGTACCGTCAAATCCAACCACCATCACATCAGATTTACCCGCAGTTTGCAGTGCGCGCAGCGCACCCAACGCCATTTCATCGTTCTGGGCAAATACGGCCTGCACGTCAGGATGCGCGGTAAGCAGGTTCTGCATGACGTTCAGACCTTTGGTGCGGTCGAAGTCGGCCGGCTGGCTGGCCAGTACGTTAAATTTGTGTGCCGCAACAGCCTGCTGGAAACCTTCACCACGCTCACGCGCCGCTGAAGTACCGGCAATACCCTGCAGTTCGATAACTTTCGCGCCTTCACCCGCTTTCTTCGCGATGTAATCGCCCGCAATCTTACCGCCCAGCACGTTATCAGATGCAATATGGCTTACCACTTCGCCTTTGGACGCAACGCGGTCCAGGGTGATAACCGGAATTTTCGCCTGGTTAGCCATCTTCACAGCGTTACCAACAGCATCGGAGTCCGTCGGGTTAATCAGCAGAATTTTAGTTCCACGAACCGTTAAATCCTGAACGTTAGCCAGCTCTTTCGCCGGGTTGTTCTGTGAGTCCAGAATCACCAGGTTGTAGCCCAGCTTATCGGCCTCTTTTTGCGCCCCGTCCTTCAAAGAAACAAAGAACGGATTGTTAAGGGTGGAGACCACCAGCGCAATGGTATCTTTCGCCATCGCATTCGCGCTCACGGTGGCGCTCAGAGCAACAGCAGAAACCAGGGTAGCCAGTTTTTTCATGTTCATATTTAAGATGTCCTGTAATCGTTGTTACTGCTTTTTGTTGTCTACCAGTACCGCCAGCAAAATCACCACCGCTTTGACGATCATCTGGTAATAAGAGGATACACCTAACAAATTCAAACCATTATTGAGGAAACCAAGAATCAATGCGCCGATCAGCGTCCCAACAATACGTCCTTTACCACCCGCCAGGCTGGTACCACCTAACACCACCGCGGCGATAGCATCCAGCTCATAGCCAGTACCTGCCGTCGGTTGCGCAGAGGAGAGGCGCGCTACTTCAATGATGCCCGCCAGCGATGCCAGCAGACCACACAAGGAGTAAACGATAATTTTGATTTTACTTACGCTGATACCGGACAGGCGCGTTGCCGCTTCGTTACCGCCCAGCGCATAGATATAACGACCCAGACGAGTGTGGTGCAGCATGTACCACGCCGCGAGGAAGACAATCCCCATAATCCACACAGGCGTAGGGACGCCTAACGGACGACCAATACCAAACCAGCCAAACAGATCGGCATTGTCAGTAAACCCGGTATTAACCGGACTGCCGTTGGTGTATACCATGGTCACACCACGCAGCAGCAGCATCATCACCAGGGTCGCGATAAACGCCTGTACCCGGCCTTTCGCGACAATCACCCCGGTTACCGCGCCAATAGCAGCACCGAGCGCCAGGGCCGCAGCGACAGCCACCAGCGCATTGACTTCAATCCCTACAATGGAAGCCGCAACCGCACCGGTAAGCGCCAGCAAAGAACCGACAGACAGATCGATCCCCGACGTCAGGATAACCAGCGTCATGCCAACGGCCATGATGGCGTTGACCGACGTTTGCTGGAGAATGTTGAACAGGTTATTAACGGTAAAAAAGTTAGGGCTCATGGTGGAAACAATCGCGATCAGCACTAACAGAGCGATGAGCGACTTTTGCTCCAGAAGCCATGCTTTAGTGAAATAACGGCGACCAGAAACAGCCTGGGTAGTCATCTTTTTTACTCCTGATTCACGCGATTAAGCTTGCCCACAGCGGCAGCCATTAATACTTCCTGAGTGGCCTGCTCGCGAGTGAATTCACCGCCGAGATGCCCTTCATGCATAACGATAATTCGATCGCTCATGCCCAATACTTCTGGCATCTCAGAGGAGACCAGAATGATGCTCAGCCCATCGGCCTTAAACTGGTTGATAAGCTGATAGATTTCTTTCTTAGCCCCAACGTCAACGCCGCGCGTTGGTTCATCGAGGATCAGGACTTTTGGTCGGGTCATCAGACCGCGCGCAATCGCCACTTTCTGCTGATTACCGCCAGAAAGCAGGCCGATAGCCTGTTCCATTGATGGCGTTTTAACATTGAACAGACGAATAAAATCACCTACCGCCTGCTGCTCGTCTTTATGTTTAAGGCTTCCACCAGCGCGACTGAAATAACGCAGCGCGGTTAGTGACATGTTCTCTTTCACCGACATGCCCAGCACTAAACCATCGCGTTTACGGTCTTCAGAAATATAGACGATGCCGTTAGCCAACCCATCCTGCGGCGAACGGGTGACCACTTCATGGCCATCAAGCGTGACGTAACCGCTGGTGCGCGGCAATGCGCCGTACAACACTTTCATCAGCTCGGTACGTCCGGCCCCCATCAGCCCCGATACGCCAAGGATCTCGCCTTTACGCAGCGTGAATGAAACATCGTTTACGCCAGGGCCGCACAGGTTATCGACCTTCAGGCGAATATCACCCGGCGCTTTTTCCAGGCGCGGGTATTGATCTTCCAGCTTACGTCCCACCATCATTTCAATCAGCGAGTCTTCGGTCAGCGAGGCGACTTCACGCTCGGCAATAAACTGCCCGTCGCGAAAAACGGTCACGTCGTCACAAATCTCGAAGATCTCTTTCATGCGGTGAGAAATATAGACAATGCCGCGTCCCTGGGATTTAAGTTCGCGAATGACGCGGAACAGGGATTCGGTTTCGGTATCGGTGAGCGCATCCGTCGGTTCATCCATAATGATGACCTTCGATTCAAAGCTCAGCACTTTGGCAATTTCAACCATCTGCTGATCGCCAATCGACAGTTCACCGACCAGTCTGTCGCTTTTAAAGCGCAGATTCAGTTTGGCAAGCAGCAGATCGGCTTCGGCGTACATCTTCTTCCAGTCAATTTTGCCAAAGCGATTAACGAACTCACGGCCAAGAAAAATGTTCTCGGCGATAGTGAGTTGCGGGATCAAATTCAGCTCCTGGTGGATGATACCGATTCCAGCTTCCTGGGAGGATTTAGGGCCGTTAAAGGTGGTCTCTTTTCCCAACCACAATAAAGAACCGGCATCACGGGTATAGATCCCGGTCAGCACTTTCATCATGGTGGATTTGCCCGCGCCGTTTTCGCCCACCAGCGCCATTACGCGGCCTGGGTAGACATTCAGCGCGGCGCCGGATAGCGCTTTTACGCCCGGGAACGCTTTATCGATCCCTTTGAGTTGCAGTAATGCGTTCATGATGGCCTCAGAACGTGACGCCAGCACAGAGAATGATATTCGCATACGGAGAACACTCTCCGCTGCGAATTACCGCCTGACTGTCTGCGGTTTGTTTTTTGAATTGTTCATGCGTGGTGTAACGAATTTCTATGGTGTTTCCCTGGTGTTGTTGCAGTTGCTCAATGTGGCTGAGCAACGTTTCGTGGAGTTGCGGATTATGTTGTTTAATTTCCGTCGCGAGAATGGCCGCCTCGACCTGCATTTCACGTGTCACCACATCCAGTACCTGCATAAAAGAAGGTACGCCCTGGGTTAATGCCATATCGATACGCGTTGTGCTATTCGGGATGGGTAAACCTGCATCACACACCACCAGCGTATCGGTATGCCCCAGACGGGAGATCACCGATGAAATTTCAGAGTTGAGTACCGTGCCTTTCTTCATTTTCTTTCCCCACTAGCGAAACGTTTCGCTGAAGATAAGTGTAGAGCGAAGAGTGGAGATAAAACCACCGCGAAGTTACGAAAATGTGATCGCCATCGAAACGTTTCGCAAGGATTATCATTCGATGAAATGAAAACTGGGAGGGACAAAACAAAACGCCCCCTTTCGCGATGAAAGAGGGCGTCGATGAGATTAAATCTCGACCTGAGTACCGAGTTCAATAACCCGGTTCGGTGGGATTTCAAACTGGTCCGGGGCGCGCAGCGCATTGCGTTGTAGTAGCAGATACAGTTTGCCGCGCAGACGCAGATACCATGGTCGTTTTCCAACAATCAACGACTCGTGCGACATGAAGAACGAGGTTTCCATCATCCGACAGCTTAAGCCTTCCAGACCGCAGCGATGGAACACTTCTTCAACGTTCGGCGTTTCGCGCCAACCGTAGCTGGCCACCACGCGCCAGAAGGTGGGCGATAACTGCTCAATCTGCACCCTACGCACATTGTGAACATATGGCGCATCTTCCGTGCGCAGCGTCAGCAGAATAACGCGTTCATGCAGAACCTTGTTATGTTTGAGGTTATGCAGTAGCGCAAACGGGATGACGTTCAATGCACGAGACATGTACACCGCCGTTCCCGGCACGCGTACCGGTGGTGATTTCTCCAGAGAGGCAATCATCGCCTCCAGAGAGTTGCCGTGCTCATGCATGCGACGCAGCAGACGGAAACGCTCGCTTTTCCAGGTGGTCATGATGGTGAACATAACCAGACCCAGCGTCAGAGGCAGCCAACCGCCGGAAATCAGTTTATCGAGGTTCGCGGAGAACAGCGGAACATCGACGCACAAGAACGCCACCAGGATCAGGAAGACGAAGTATTTATTCCAGTGCCAGTTTTTGCGCGCCACGGTGGTCGACAGAATTGAGGTCAGCACCATCGTCCCTGTCACCGCAATCCCGTACGCCGCAGCCAGATTACTGGAGTGTTCAAAGCTCACAATCACAATAACCACTGCAAAATAGAGCATCCAGTTAACGAAAGGAATGTAGATCTGGCCCGATTCCATTTCCGAGGTATGGATTATACGCATCGGCGATAAATACCCCAGACGCACGGCCTGACGCGTCAGTGAGAAGACGCCGGAGATAACCGCCTGTGAAGCGATAACCGTTGCCAGCGCGGCGAGGATCAGGAGCGGTATCAACGCCCAGTCCGGTGCCAGCAGGAAGAACGGGTTTTTAATCGCTTCAGGATGCTTTAACAGCAACGCCCCCTGACCAAAATAGTTCAGTACCAGCGAAGGCAATACCACGGAGAACCATGCCAGGCGAATCGGCAACTTACCAAAGTGGCCCATATCCGCATACAGCGCTTCAACACCGGTAATCGACAACACCACCGCACCCAGCGCAATAAAGGACAACGTTTTGAATTCGAGGAAGAAATGCACCGCCCAATATGGATTGAGCGCCTGCAGCACTTCCGGATTGCCAATAATACTGCGCACGCCTAACACCGCCAGCGTCAGGAACCACAACAGCATAATCGGCGCAAACAGCTTACCGACCATGCCGGTACCGTGTTTTTGAATCAAAAACAGCAGGGTCAGTACGATTATCGAGAGCGGAACAATCCAGGTATCCAGTTGCGGGGCAATGATCTCCAGACCTTCAATCGCCGACATCACCGAGATAGCAGGCGTTATCACCACTTCTCCATAGAAGAAGCTGCCGCCAATCAACCCCATAATCACCAGCATGGAGGTTGTTCGTGCTGAAGTATTACGCCCGGCCAATGACATCAGCGTCAGGATCCCGCCTTCTCCGGCGTTATCCGCGCGCATGACAAACGTCAGGTATTTAATGGAGACAACAAAGATCAGCAGCCAGAAAATCAGCGAGAGAAAGCCAAATACGGCGTCACGTTCAACGCCAAAACCAAACTGGCCGGACAAACATTCACGAAGCGTATAAAGTGGGCTGGTACCAATATCACCGTAGACAACCCCAATGGCCGCAAGGGTAATCGCAGACAATGATTGTTTATTATCAGTGCTCATAGACTCGTCTTTCGTTTATACACATCATCTTTCAAGCCACCTCCGCGTGGGCTGCATTCGTTATTCCCCCCATCCCAGAAGAAAACTCCATTGCCGCCTTGGTGCAGCTTGATTGATTTGGTGTATATATAAGAAATGTGTGCGTCGTCCCTTGGCCCACAAAAAGGCGCACAGTATGCACGATTAATCGCAAAATCGTACCCCTAAATGAGACCAGATTAATCTGGCTCAAAGAAAAATAAGCGCACCTTCAGTCTATTACTGCACTGGTGTGAAGCATCTATACTCGCTGTTTATGCAGTACATTTGGCGAAAGGACGCCACTTCATTATGGCTCACCCACATTTATTAGCGGAAAGAATTTCCCGTCTGAGCAATGCGCTGGAAAAGGGACTTTATGAACGTAGCCACGCCATTCGTCTGTGTCTGCTGGCTGCACTTAGCGGCGAGAGCGTTTTCTTATTAGGTCCTCCCGGGATCGCGAAAAGCTTAATTGCCCGCAGACTGAAATTTGCCTTTCAAAATGCTCGCGCCTTCGAATATCTGATGACGCGCTTCTCTACGCCGGAAGAGGTTTTCGGCCCGCTGTCCATTCAGGCGTTAAAAGACGAAGGTCGCTATGAACGCTTAACGGCAGGCTATCTCCCTGAAGCTGAAATCGTCTTTCTCGATGAAATCTGGAAGGCGGGACCGGCGATTCTTAACACCCTGCTGACCGCCATCAACGAACGCCACTTCCGCAACGGCGCGCATGAAGAGAAAATCCCGATGCGCCTGCTGGTGGCAGCCTCCAACGAACTGCCTGAAGCAGACAGCAGCCTGGAAGCGCTGTACGACCGTATGCTGATTCGTCTGTGGCTGGATAAAGTCCAGGACAAGGCCAACTTCCGCTCGATGCTGTTAAGTCAGCAGGATGAAAGCGACAATCCGGTCCCGGCATCGTTACAGGTAACGGATGAAGAGTATTACCAGTGGCAAAAGGACATTGGCGCCATCACGCTTCCCGATCGCGTGTTTGAGCTTATTTTCATGCTGCGCCAGCAGCTGGACACGCTACCGAATGCCCCCTACGTGTCCGATCGTCGCTGGAAAAAAGCCATTCGCTTGCTCCAGGCCAGCGCCTTCTTTAGCGGACGTGATGCGGTAGTTCCCATCGACCTGATCCTGCTGAAAGATTGCCTGTGGTACGACGCACAAAGCCTGAATCTAATGCAGCAGCAGCTGGAAATATTGATGACCGGACACGCATGGCAACAGCAAGCCATGCTGACCCGTCTGGGCAGTATTGTGCAGCGCCGCATTCAGCTCCAGCAGCAGCAAAGCGATAAAACAGCATTCACCGTGATCCGTCAGGGCGGCATGTTCAGCCGTCGTCCTCATTATGATTTACCGCCGGAGGCCACGTCTTCCGTCGTGACATTACTACTGCAAAAGCCCTTAAAGCTGCATGATATGGAAGTAATCCATATTGCTTTCGAACGTAGCGCGCTGGAACTGTGGTTAACCAAAGGTGGTGAGATCCGCGGAAAATTAAACGGCATCGGTTTTGCCCAGACGCTGAACATGGAAGTGGATAGCGCGCAGCACCTGGTTGTACGCGACGTCAGCTTACAAGGCTCTCGCCTGGCATTGCCCGGTACATCACAAGAGAGTATGCCCGCTGAAATAAAACAGGAGCTTGAAGCGCTCGATAACGAGTGGCATCAGCAGCACAGCGCATTTAGCGAGCAGCAAAAATGTCTGTTTATTCATAGCGACTGGTTAGGCCGCATTGAGGCCAGTCTGCAGGATGTCGGGGCACAAATCCGCCAGGCGCAACAATGCTGACCCTTGATACGCTCAACATCATGCTGGCAGTCAGTGAAGAAGCGATGATCGAAGAGATGATCGTCGCCCTGCTGGCTTCTCCGAAGATGGTGGTATTTTTTAACAAATTCCCTCGTCTTAAAAAAGCGATCACTGACGATATTCCCCGCTGGCGTGAATCTTTGCGTAGCCGCCTCAAAGATACCCATGTACCGCCGGAGTTAGCGGAAGAGGTTATATGCTATCAACAAAGCCAGCTCCTCTCTCATGCGCAGTTTATCGTTCAGCTACCGCAAATATTGTCGCTATTACACCACCTCCATTCGCCATGGGCCGGACAAGCGCAGCAACTGGTCAATGACAACAGCGCGTTTACGCCTGCCCTACATACGCTTTTTCTCCAGCGCTGGCGCCTGAGCCTGGTGGTGCAAACCACAACGCTGAATCAGCAACTGCTGGAAGAAGAGCGCGAGCATTTGCTCAGTGAAGTACAGGAACGGATGACCCTCAGCGGGCAACTGGAACCCGTACTGGCAGAAAATGACAACGCCGCAGGCCGGTTGTGGGATATGAGCGCAGGTCAAATCAAGCGCGGTGATTATCAGTTGATGGTGAAATATGGCGAATTCCTGACGCAACAACCTGAACTCCAGCGTCTGGCTGAGCAGTTAGGCCGTTCCAGAGAAGCGAAATCCATACCGCGTAAAGATGCGCCAATGGAAACCTTCCGCACCCTGGTGCGCGAACCGGCAACCGTCCCGGAGCAAGTAGATGGCATCCAGCAAAGCGACGATATCCTGCGCCTGCTGCCGCCGGAACTGGCCACGCTGGGCATTACCGAACTGGAATACGAGTTCTACCGACGACTGGTGGAAAAGCAGTTGTTGACCTATCGCCTGCACGGCGAAGCATGGCGTGAGAAAGTCACGGAACGCCCCGTGGTGCATCAGGATTTTGACGAGCAACCGCGCGGACCTTTTATCGTCTGCGTTGATACTTCGGGATCGATGGGCGGCTTTAATGAGCAGTGTGCGAAAGCCTTTTGCCTGGCGCTAATGCGCGTCGCCCTTGCCGATAACCGACGCTGTTTCATCATGCTGTTTTCAACAGAAGTAGTGCGCTATGAGCTATCCGGCCCGGAGGGCATCGAACAGGCGATCCGTTTTTTAAGTCAGCGCTTTCGCGGTGGTACCGATATTGCCAGCTGTTTTCGCGCCATTACTGAGCGCATGCAGGGTCGGGAATGGTTTGATGCTGATGCGGTGGTGATCTCAGATTTTATCGCTCAGCGATTGCCCGATGAGGTTGTCAGCAAAGTGGGGGAATTACAGCGGGTGCACCAGCACCGTTTTCACGCGGTGGCGATGTCAGCACATGGTAAACCCGGTATCATGCGCATTTTCGATCATATCTGGCGCTTTGATACCGGGATGCGAAGCCGCCTGCTCAGACGCTGGCGGCGTTAATTCTTACAACAGAGAGGCGACGCTTTCACGTACCTGTGCCGGCCATACGCCACACTGAACCTGACCAATGTGTGGTAATTGCAGCAACAGCATGGTCAGACGCGACTGCCCAATTCCTCCACCAATCGTCTGTGGCATTTCACCGCGCAGCAGCGCCTGGTGCCATTCCAGACTCAGACGATCTTCATCTCCGGTCAGAGACAGCTGATGTTTCAGAGCGTCAGCATCCACACGGATCCCCATAGAAGACAGCTCAAACGCATCTTCCAGTACCGGGTTCCAGACCAGAATATCACCGTTCAGACCGGCGTGACCCAGCTCGGACGCTGAACTCCAGTCATCATAATCCGGCGCACGTACATCATGGCGGTGACCGTCGCTGAGCTTGCCGCCGATCCCCACCAGGAATACCGCGCCCAGCTCCTTAGCGATCGCACGTTCACGACCTTTTGCGTCAAGACCAGGATAACGAGATAACAGTTCCTGGCTATGAACAAAGTGGATCTGCTCTGGCAGGAACGGTGCCAGACCAAACTCTTTGCTCACCGCAGCTTCGGTAGCCTTAATTCCCGCCCAGATAGCCTCTACCGTGCTTTTCAGAGTGGAGAATTGACGCTCGCCGTCGCCCATCACGCGCTCCCAGTCCCACTGGTCAACATACACTGAGTGCAGCGGGGAAAGGCGGTCTTCATCAGGACGCAGGGCCTTCATATGCGTGTACAGCCCTTCGCCTGCGCTAAAGTCGTGTTGTCCTAATGTTTGACGCTTCCACTTCGCCAGTGAATGAACCACTTCGAATTGAGCGTCTGGCAATGCTTTAACCTTCACCTGCACCGCTTTTTCACAGCCCGACAAGTTATCTTGCGTGCCATCTCCTACGCGGCTGAGGATCGGAGCCTGAACTTCGATCAGACCTAAACGCTCTTCCAGCTGACGAGAAAAATGAGATTTTACGAAGCTAATTTGACGTTGTTTGGCAATGTAAGCGGTTTTCATTATGTGTACTCCTGTGTCCTGTTGCCTATGATTAAGCAACAGAATGTAGGTAATATTCAATAATCAACAAACAAAAAGCCTTCTTCGATTTTGATTCGTTAAAATTAACGTCTAAAATAGAGGGAATCATTAATCTACATAAGAAAAACCTATGGAAAATTATCAGATCGACAATCTGGACCGCGGCATTCTTGACGCCCTGATGGAAAATGCCCGAACGGCCTATGCCGAATTGGCCAAACAGTTCGGCGTGAGCCCGGGGACAATTCACGTTCGCGTAGAGAAGATGAAGCAGGCCGGGATTATTACCGGCGCGCGGATTGATGTTAGTCCCAAACAGTTGGGCTATGACGTCGGTTGCTTTATCGGCATCATCCTGAAAAGTGCGAAAGACTATCCGTCAGCGTTGGCCAGACTGGAAAGCCTCGATGAGGTGACCGAAGCGTATTACACCACCGGGCACTACAGCATCTTTATAAAGGTGATGTGCAAGTCGATCGACGCGTTACAGCAGGTACTTATCAACAAGATCCAAACAATTGATGAAATTCAGTCCACGGAGACCCTGATCGTCCTGCAAAACCCGATCATGCGTACCATCAAGCCATGATCGCTTTTTTTAATCCCCTATTTTTCCACAGGTAGATCCCAGCTCGCTCACAGCGTACAATACGCCCTCTTTATAAAGGTGGGCGATCATGGCAGAAATCACTCTTATCAGCGGCAGCACGCTTGGCAGTGCGGAATATGTAGCAGAGCATCTGGCTGAAAAACTGGACGACGCGGGTTTTTCCAGCGAAATACTGCATGGGCCAATGTTTGAAGAGGTCCCGACTGATGGGATCTGGCTGATTATTAGCTCCACGCACGGTGCGGGAGACATTCCTGACAACCTGCAGCCTTTATATGATGCCTTATGCGAGCAAAAACCGGACCTTTCACAAGTGCACTTTGGTGCAATCGGGATCGGCAGTCGTGAATATGACACCTTTTGCGGCGCAATCGACAAGCTGGAAGCCGAACTGAAAGCCTGCGGAGCAAAACAGATCGGCGAAACGCTCAGGATCAACGTACTGGAACATGAAATTCCGGAAGATCCGGCTGAAATTTGGCTGGGATCCTGGCATCCATTGCTCAGAGATTTGTAAAGATCGTACTTTTTTATGTGGATAAGTCTGGTTAAAAGCTTGGATCAACCGGTAGTTATCCCAAGAACAACCGTTGTTCAGTTTTTGAGTTGTGTATAACCCTTCATTCTGCTCCCAGCTTATACGGGCCAGGATCACCGATCATTCACAGCTAATGATCCTCAACAACCTGTTGATCTTATTCAAAGGATCGCCCTTATCCACAGAAAGTTGCGATCCTAATAAGAGATCACAATAAAACAGATCTCTAAATAAAAAGATCTTCTTTTTAATACCCAGGATCCCAGGGCTTTCTCGATCGACTAAAGTTGAGTAGAATCCACGGCCCGGGCTTCAATCCACTTTCACACCGCGTTATGCGAGGCAATTACCATGTTTTATCAGGATCCTTTTGACGTCATCATCATTGGCGGGGGTCATGCAGGCACCGAGGCCGCAATGGCCGCGGCGCGAATGGGTCAACAGACTCTGCTTTTGACACACAATATCGACACACTGGGACAGATGAGCTGCAACCCGGCGATCGGCGGTATTGGGAAGGGACACCTGGTAAAAGAAGTGGATGCGCTTGGTGGGTTGATGGCAAAAGCGATCGACCATGCAGGTATTCAGTTTAGGATACTAAACGCCAGCAAAGGGCCAGCCGTTCGTGCTACCCGAGCTCAGGCCGACCGTGTACTCTATCGCCAGGCTGTACGCACCGCACTCGAGAATCAACCCAATCTGATGATCTTCCAACAGGCGGTTGAAGATCTGATTGTTGAAAATGATCGTGTTGTGGGTGCAGTGACCCAAATGGGACTAAAGTTCCGTGCCAAAGCGGTTGTGTTAACCGTAGGGACTTTTCTTGACGGCAAAATTCATATTGGTCTGGACAACTACAGCGGCGGCCGTGCTGGCGATCCGCCGTCTATCCCGCTGTCACGCCGTCTGCGTGAACTGCCGTTACGCGTCAGCCGCCTGAAAACCGGTACGCCGCCGCGTATCGATGCACGCACTATTGATTTCAGCGTGCTCGGCCAGCAAAACAGCGATAACCCGATGCCGGTCTTCTCATTCCTGGGCGATGCTTCTCAACATCCGCGTCAGATGCCGTGTTACATCACGCATACCAATGAGAGAACCCATGACGTGATCCGCAATAACCTCGATCGTAGCCCGATGTACGCAGGCGTGATCGAAGGTATCGGTCCGCGCTACTGCCCGTCGATCGAAGACAAAGTGATGCGCTTTGCCGATCGTAATCAGCATCAGATCTTCCTCGAACCGGAAGGACTGACGTCTAATGAAATTTATCCGAATGGTATCTCCACCAGCTTGCCGTTCGATGTGCAGATGCAAATTGTCCGCTCCATGCAGGGAATGGAAAATGCCAGAATCGTCCGTCCTGGCTACGCGATTGAGTATGATTTCTTCGATCCGCGCGACCTGAAACCCACTCTGGAAAGTAAATTCATCCAGGGTCTGTTCTTTGCGGGCCAGATTAACGGTACTACCGGTTACGAAGAAGCTGCCGCGCAAGGGATGTTGGCGGGTCTGAACGCCGCACGCTTGTCTGCTGAGAAAGACGGTTGGGCACCGCGTCGCGATCAGGCTTATCTTGGTGTACTGGTGGACGATCTGTGTACGCTTGGCACCAAAGAACCGTACCGTATGTTCACCTCACGCGCAGAATACCGTTTGATGCTGCGCGAAGATAACGCCGACCTGCGTCTGACCGAAATTGGTCGTGAACTGGGTCTGGTGGACGACGAGCGCTGGGCTCGTTTCAACGAGAAGCTGGAGCGTATCGAACAGGAACGTCAGCGTCTCAAATCAACCTGGGTAAATCCGTTAGCGGAATCTGCAGCAGAAGTGAATGCTCACCTGGCTACGCCTTTGTCACGTGAAGCCAGCGGTGAAGATCTCCTGCGCCGCCCGGATATGACCTATGCTCAGTTGACCTCTTTATCTGCGTTTGCACCAGCGCTTGATGATGCTCAGGCCGCGGAACAGGTTGAGATTCAGGTGAAATACGAAGGGTATATCGCCCGTCAGCAGGAAGAAATCGAAAGACAACAGCGTAATGAGAACACCCTGTTGCCTGCAACGCTGGATTATCGTCAGGTCTCAGGCTTGTCGAATGAAGTTATCGCCAAGCTGAACGATCACAAACCGGTATCGATCGGCCAGGCATCGCGTATTTCTGGCGTAACGCCTGCCGCCATTTCCATTCTGCTGGTATGGCTGAAGAAACAAGGTATGCTGCGCCGCAGCGCTTGATAACACTATTTTGGCGGCGGGCGCTTCGCCTGCCCGCCCTACAAATTTGTAGTCCCGATAAGCTATAGCGCATCGGGAAATTGATTATGAACAGGTAACGACCGTGCTCAACAAACTCTCTCGTCTGCTGGCTGATGCTGGTATTTCTCTTACCGATCACCAGAAAAATCAGCTGATTGCGTATGTCGATATGCTGCACAAATGGAACAAAGCGTACAACTTGACGTCGGTACGGGATCCCAACGAAATGCTGGTGCGCCATATTCTGGACAGTATTGTCGTCGCGCCGTATCTGAAGGGGGAGCGTTTTATTGACGTGGGTACGGGACCGGGCCTGCCGGGTATTCCTCTCTCTATCGTGCGCCCAGAAGCGCATTTCACACTGCTGGATAGTCTGGGAAAACGCGTCCGTTTCTTGCGTCAGGTGCAGCATGAGCTTGCGCTTACTAACATCACTCCTGTGCAAAGTCGCGTTGAAGAATTCCCTTCAGAGCCGCCGTTCGATGGGGTCATTAGCCGTGCGTTCGCGTCACTTACTGATATGGTGAGTTGGTGCCATCATTTGCCTGGCATGGATGGGCGTTTTTATGCGCTAAAAGGGCAGTTGCCTGAAGATGAAATTGCTTCGTTGCCTGCAGAATTCAGCGTCGAGTCGGTCGAAAAATTACGCGTTCCGCAACTGGATGGTGAACGTCATCTGGTGGTTATTAAGCCAAACAAAATTTAATTTTTATCAAAAAAAATAGAAAAAAAACGGCTATTCAGGTGTTAAAAGTCATAGGGAATAGTGTGGTTAAATGTCGTTACAATTCACTAGCGCCTTACGGTTTTGCATCATAACTATAACGTACCGTTTTTTGTTAAAAGCGAAACAAGTCAGCTGTGAAAATATCAGTCTGCTAAAAATAGAACGTAAGAACCACCCGTTGTGTTAATTTTTTATTATAAATGTCAATGTGTGGTTTTTTTGTTGTTAGCTGTTGTTTTTGAAATAGTGGCTATTTTTACGCTTAAATATCAAAAAGATGAAAAGGCATCATTTGCCACGTAAATAAATTATGCGAAGGTGAATATGTTCAATATGTGATCTGGTGCACGCTTTGCCGCCAGTATTTACGCGGCATTTGCAGTTTTGCATGATCGTTCACAGTTTGCTTAAAAGTGATAAATGTGGGGTAGCGAAAAATATTTAAACATTTATTCACTTTTTAGCTACTTATTGTTTGAAATCACGAAGGCGCACCGTATAATTTGACCGCTTTTTGATGCTTGACTCTAAGCCATAAAGAACGTTTTATACGACACGCGGCATACCTCGAAGGGAGCAGGAGTAAAAACGTGATGTCTATGTCGCTCTTGAGTCGAAACGTTGCTCGTAAGCTTTTGCTCACACAGTTTCTGGCGGTAATAGCAAGTGGATTGCTGTTTAGCCTCAAAGACCCTTTCTGGGGCATCTCCGCATTGTGCGGTGGATTGGCAGTGTTACTGCCTAATGTGTTGTTTATGATATTTGCCTGGCGTCACCAGGCGCATACACCAGCTAAAGGCCGAGTAGCCTGGACGTTCGCCTTCGGCGAAGCCTTCAAGGTGTTAGCTATGCTGGTTTTGCTGGTGGTGGCGTTGGCTGTTTTGAAAGCGGTATTCATGCCGCTGATCGTTACGTGGGTTTTGGTGCTGGTGGTTCAGATACTGGCGCCGGCTGTAATTAACAACAAAGGGTAAAGGCATCATGGCTTCAGAAAATATGACGCCGCAGGATTACATAGGACACCATCTGAATAACCTTCAGTTGGACCTACGTACATTCTCGCTGGTGGATCCGCACAACCCCCCAGCCACCTTCTGGACGCTCAATATTGACTCCATTTTCTTCTCGGTGGTTCTGGGTCTGTTGTTCCTGCTTATGTTCCGTAGCGTAGCTAAAAAGGCGACCAGCGGCGTACCAGGTAAATTTCAGACCGCGATTGAGCTGGTAATCGGCTTTGTGCATGGTAGCGTGAAAGACATGTACCATGGCAAAAGCAAGCTGATTGCTCCGCTGGCCCTGACGATTTTCGTCTGGGTATTCCTGATGAACTTGATGGATTTACTGCCTATCGACCTGCTGCCGTACATCGGTGAGCATATCTTTGGCCTGCCGGCTCTGCGTGTGGTTCCGTCTGCTGACGTGAACATCACCCTGTCGATGGCGCTGGGCGTATTTATCCTCATTCTGTTCTACAGCATCAAAATGAAAGGCATCGGCGGCTTCGCGAAAGAGTTGACGCTGCAGCCGTTCAATCACTGGGCGTTCATCCCTGTCAACTTAATCCTTGAAGGGGTAAGCCTGCTGTCCAAACCAATTTCTCTTGGTCTGCGACTGTTCGGCAACATGTATGCCGGTGAGCTGATTTTCATTCTGATTGCTGGTCTGTTGCCGTGGTGGTCACAGTGGATCCTGAATGTGCCATGGGCCATTTTCCACATACTGATTATCACGCTGCAAGCCTTCATATTTATGGTTCTGACGATTGTCTATCTGTCGATGGCATCTGAAGAGCATTAATTTACCAACACTACTACGTTTTAACTGAAACAAACTGGAGACTGTCATGGAAAACCTGAATATGGATCTGCTGTACATTGCTGCCGCTGTGATGATGGGTCTGGCGGCAATCGGTGCTGCGATCGGTATCGGCATCCTCGGGGGTAAATTCCTGGAAGGCGCAGCGCGTCAACCGGATCTGATTCCTCTGCTGCGTACTCAGTTCTTTATCGTTATGGGTCTGGTGGATGCAATCCCAATGATCGCTGTAGGTCTGGGTCTGTACGTGATGTTTGCTGTCGCGTAGTAAGCGTTGCTTGAATTAAGAGCAATATCAGAACGTTAACTAGATAGAGGCATTGTGCTGTGAATCTTAACGCAACAATCCTCGGCCAGGCCATCGCGTTTGTCCTGTTCGTTCTGTTCTGCATGAAGTACGTATGGCCGCCTTTAATGGCTGCCATCGAAAAACGTCAAAAAGAAATTGCTGACGGCCTTGCTTCTGCAGAACGAGCACATAAGGATCTTGACCTTGCAAAGGCCAGCGCGACCGACCAGCTGAAAAAAGCGAAGGCGGAAGCTCAGGTAATCATCGAGCAGGCGAACAAACGCCGTGCTCAGATCCTGGACGAAGCTAAAACTGAAGCAGAGCAGGAACGTACTAAAATCGTGGCACAGGCGCAGGCGGAAATTGACGCCGAGCGTAAACGTGCTCGCGAAGAGCTGCGTAAGCAAGTTGCTATCCTGGCTGTTGCTGGCGCCGAGAAGATCATCGAACGTTCCGTGGATGAAGCTGCTAATAGCGACATCGTGGACAAACTTGTCGCTGAACTGTAAGGAGGGAGGGGCTGATGTCTGAATTTATTACGGTAGCTCGCCCCTACGCCAAAGCAGCTTTTGACTTTGCCGTTGAGCACCAAAGCGTTGACCGTTGGCAGGATATGCTGACGTTTGCCGCTGAGGTGACGAAAAACGAACAAATGGCAGAGCTTCTCTCTGGCGCGCTGGCGCCGGAAACGCTCGCTGAGTCGTTTATCGCCGTGTGCGGTGAGCAGCTGGACGAAAGCGGCCAAAACCTGATTAGGGTAATGGCTGAAAATAACCGTCTGAATGCGCTCCCGGATGTTCTTGAGCAGTTTATTCATCTGCGTGCAGCCAGTGAGGCTATCTCTGAGGTAGAAGTCACTTCTGCCAATGCACTGAGTGATGAACAGCTTACGAAGATTAGTGCAGCGATGGAAAAACGTCTGTCACGCAAAGTTAAGCTGAATTGCAAAATCGATAAGTCTGTAATGGCTGGCGTAATCATCCGAGCGGGTGATATGGTCATTGATGGCAGCGTACGCGGCCGTCTTGAGCGCCTTGCAGACGTCTTGCAGTCTTAAGGGGACTGGAGCATGCAACTGAATTCCACCGAAATCAGCGAACTGATCAAGCAGCGCATTGCTCAGTTCAATGTTGTGAGCGAAGCTCACAACGAAGGTACTATTGTTTCTGTAAGTGACGGTGTTATCCGCATTCACGGCCTGGCCGATTGTATGCAGGGTGAGATGATTTCCCTGCCGGGTAACCGTTACGCTATCGCACTGAACCTGGAGCGCGACTCCGTAGGTGCCGTTGTGATGGGTCCATACGCTGACCTCGCCGAAGGCATGAAGGTTAAGTGTACGGGTCGTATTCTGGAAGTTCCGGTTGGCCGTGGCCTGCTGGGTCGTGTGGTGAACACTCTGGGTTCCCCAATTGACGGTAAAGGTCCGGTTGATAACGATGGCTTCTCGCCAATCGAAGTTATCGCACCAGGCGTAATCGAACGTCAGTCCGTCGACCAGCCAGTACAGACAGGTTATAAATCTGTTGATGCCATGATCCCAATCGGTCGTGGCCAGCGTGAGCTGATCATCGGTGACCGTCAGACAGGTAAAACTGCGATGGCAATCGATGCCATCATCAACCAGCGTGATTCCGGTATCAAATGTGTGTACGTGGCTATCGGCCAGAAAGCGTCCACCATTTCTAACGTGGTTCGTAAACTGGAAGAACACGGCGCACTGTCCAACACCATCGTTGTTGTGGCGACCGCGTCTGAATCTGCTGCTCTGCAATACCTGGCGCCATATGCCGGTTGCGCAATGGGCGAATACTTCCGTGACCGCGGTGAAGACGCGCTGATCGTTTACGATGACCTGTCTAAACAGGCTGTTGCTTACCGTCAGGTTTCCCTGCTGCTCCGTCGTCCACCAGGACGTGAAGCATTCCCGGGCGACGTATTTTACCTCCACTCCCGTCTGCTGGAGCGCGCATCCCGCGTAAACGCGGAATACGTTGAGAAGTTCACCAATGGTGAAGTTAAAGGTAAAACCGGCTCCCTGACCGCTCTGCCGATTATCGAAACCCAGGCGGGTGACGTTTCTGCGTTCGTTCCGACCAACGTAATTTCCATTACAGATGGTCAGATCTTCCTGGAAACCAACCTGTTCAACTCCGGTATTCGTCCGGCAGTTAACCCGGGTATCTCCGTATCTCGTGTAGGTGGCGCAGCGCAGACCAAGATCATCAAGAAACTGTCCGGTGGTATTCGTACCGCACTGGCGCAGTATCGTGAATTGGCAGCGTTTTCTCAGTTCGCTTCCGACCTGGATGAAGCTACTCGTAAGCAGCTGAGCCACGGTCAGAAAGTAACTGAACTGCTGAAGCAGAAACAGTATGCCCCAATGTCTGTAGCACAGCAGGGTGTGGTGCTGTTTGCGGCTGAACGCGGTTACCTCGAAGATGTGGAACTGGCGAAAATCGGTAGCTTTGAAGCCGCTCTGCTGGCTTACGTTGACCGTGACCACGCTCCGCTGATGCAAGAGATCAACCAGTCCGGTGGCTATAACGATGAAATCGAAGGTAAGCTGAAAGCTATCCTCGATTCCTTCAAGGCAACCCAGTCCTGGTAACGTCTGGCGGTCTGCTTTAGGGCGGACCGCAAGGCATTGAGGAGAAGCTCATGGCCGGCGCAAAAGAGATACGTAGTAAGATCGCAAGCGTCCAGAACACGCAGAAGATCACTAAAGCGATGGAGATGGTCGCCGCTTCCAAAATGCGTAAATCGCAGGATCGCATGGCGGCCAGCCGTCCTTATGCAGAGACCATGCGCAAAGTGATTGGTCACCTTGCGAATGGTAATCTGGAATATAAGCACCCTTACCTGGAAGAACGCGACGTTAAGCGCGTGGGCTACCTGGTGGTGTCGACCGACCGTGGTCTGTGCGGTGGCTTGAACATTAACCTGTTCAAAAAGCTGCTGGCGGATATGAAAGCATGGTCCGATAAAGGCGTTCAGTGCGATATCGCAATGATCGGCTCTAAGGGCGTGTCTTTCTTTAACTCCGTTGGCGGTAATGTGATTGCTCAGGTAACCGGTATGGGGGATAACCCTTCCCTGTCCGAACTGATCGGTCCGGTTAAAGTGATGCTGCAGGCCTACGATGAAGGTCGTCTGGACAGACTGTACGTTGTCAGCAACAAATTTATTAACACCATGTCTCAGACGCCAACCATCACCCAACTGCTGCCTCTGCCGGCATCAGATGATGATGAATTGAAGCGTAAATCCTGGGATTACCTGTATGAGCCAGACCCGAAAGCGCTGCTGGATACCCTGCTGCGTCGTTATGTCGAGTCTCAGGTTTATCAGGGCGTGGTAGAAAACCTGGCCAGCGAGCAGGCCGCACGTATGGTGGCGATGAAAGCCGCGACCGACAATGGCGGCAGCCTGATTAAAGAGCTGCAGTTGGTATACAACAAAGCTCGTCAGGCCAGCATTACTCAGGAACTCACCGAAATCGTCGGTGGTGCATCCGCGGTATAACCAGGTTAATTCGTAGAGGATTCAAGATGGCTACTGGAAAAATTGTCCAGGTAATCGGCGCCGTGGTTGACGTCGAATTCCCTCAGGATGCCGTACCGCGCGTGTACGATGCTCTTGAGGTTATGAATGGTAAAGAGAGCCTGGTGCTGGAAGTTCAGCAGCAGCTCGGCGGCGGTATCGTACGTACCATCGCCATGGGTTCTTCCGACGGTCTGCGTCGTGGTCTGGAAGTCAAAGATCTCGAGCACCCGATCGAAGTCCCGGTAGGTAAAGCAACTCTGGGTCGTATCATGAACGTCCTGGGTCACCCGATCGACATGAAAGGCGATATCGGTGAAGAAGAGCGTTGGGCTATCCACCGCGCGGCACCTTCCTATGAAGAGCTGTCCAGCTCTCAGGAACTGCTGGAAACCGGCATCAAAGTTATCGACCTGATGTGTCCGTTCGCTAAGGGCGGTAAAGTTGGTCTGTTCGGTGGTGCGGGTGTAGGTAAAACCGTAAACATGATGGAGCTGATCCGTAACATCGCGATCGAACACTCCGGTTACTCCGTGTTTGCGGGCGTGGGTGAACGTACTCGTGAGGGTAACGACTTCTACCACGAAATGACCGACTCCAACGTTCTGGACAAAGTATCCCTGGTATATGGCCAGATGAACGAGCCGCCGGGAAACCGTCTGCGCGTTGCTCTGACCGGTCTGACCATGGCAGAGAAGTTCCGTGACGAAGGTCGTGACGTTCTGCTGTTCGTTGATAACATCTATCGTTACACCCTGGCCGGTACAGAAGTATCCGCACTGCTGGGTCGTATGCCATCAGCGGTAGGCTACCAGCCGACCCTGGCGGAAGAGATGGGTGTTCTTCAGGAACGTATCACCTCTACCAAAACCGGTTCTATCACCTCCGTTCAGGCGGTATACGTACCTGCGGATGACTTGACTGACCCATCCCCAGCAACCACCTTTGCTCACTTAGATGCAACCGTGGTACTGAGCCGTCAGATCGCATCTCTGGGTATCTACCCGGCAGTTGACCCGTTGGACTCCACCAGCCGTCAGCTGGATCCGCTGGTTGTTGGTCAGGAACACTACGACACCGCGCGTGGCGTACAGTCTCTGCTGCAGCGTTATCAGGAACTGAAAGACATCATCGCCATCCTGGGTATGGATGAACTGTCTGAAGAAGACAAACTGGTGGTAGCACGCGCACGTAAAATTCAGCGCTTCCTGTCCCAGCCGTTCTTCGTTGCGGAAGTATTCACCGGTTCTCCGGGTAAATACGTATCCCTGAAAGACACCATCCGTGGCTTTAAAGGCATCATGGAAGGCGAATACGACCACCTGCCAGAGCAGGCGTTCTACATGGTTGGTTCTATCGACGAAGCCGTGGAAAAAGCCAAAAAACTTTAACGCCTTAATCGGAGGGTGATATGGCAATGACTTACCACCTGGACGTCGTCAGCGCAGAGCAGCAAATGTTCTCTGGTCTGGTCGAAAAAATCCAGGTAACGGGTAGTGAAGGTGAACTGGGTATTTTCCCGGGTCACGCACCGCTGCTCACCGCCATTAAGCCTGGTATGATCCGCATCGTTAAACAGTTCGGTCATGAAGAGTTTATCTATCTGTCCGGCGGCATTCTCGAAGTGCAGCCTGGCAGCGTGACCGTTCTGGCTGATACCGCGATTCGCGGACAGGATCTCGATGAAGCGAGAGCCCTGGAAGCGAAGCGTAAGGCTGAAGAGCACATCAAGAGCTCTCATGGTGACGTGGATTACGCTCAGGCATCTGCGGAACTGGCCAAAGCGATCGCGAAACTGCGCGTTATCGAGTTGACCAAAAAAGCGATGTAACACCGGCTTGAAAAGCACAAAAGCCAGTCTGGTTGCCAGGCTGGCTTTTTTTATGGTTTTGTTTCAGTGAAAGTGGAACTAAAAAGCTGTTTTATTATTTTGTGATTTGTGTCACAAAAATATTGATCGGTTAAAAAATGAGGCGTAGACTCTTTTTTGTGTGATGTGTGTCACATAATTAACTCAGATAAAAACAGGATACCGACATGAAACTGATTAATAAAATCATCGCTCTTTTCAGCAGCATGGAAGTTTAGTCTTCCCGACCTGCTCTGTGGCGCGATGCTTCATACGGTTATCAGCACGCGCCAGCTGTTATTAAATCCCACTCCTCCGCTTTATCGTTTGTCCTCTTCCCTTTTAAAACTCTATTTTCCCTGTCTGTTTTTTCTACTTCTCGCTGAATCACATTAATAAAATTATAATTTTCTTTTGTAACTCTTTATTCATGCAGTAAAAAAATAGCAAAAACATTAACCTAGGCTTTAATAAGAGCAGCCTCCTGGTTTTTGGGAGACAAAAGACGCCGAAATAGACGAAAATAGAGAGTTATCAGAGGGGAAATTTCCCCGATTGAACGTTTTATCTTCGGTCCATTTCACGATGAAAAAAATGTAGTATTTTCAATGTGAAACGGTATAAATTCGTTCTCAAATTACAGTCAGGACGTGTATGTTGAATAATGCTATGAGCGTCGTGATCCTTGCCGCAGGCAAAGGCACGCGTATGTATTCCGATCTCCCTAAAGTGCTGCATACCCTCGCAGGAAAGCCGATGGTTCAGCATGTCATTGATGCCGCTAATGAATTAGGTGCGACTCACGTACATCTGGTCTACGGGCACGGTGGTGATTTGCTTAAGCAGACGCTGAAAGATGGCAATCTAAACTGGATTCTGCAGGCAGAGCAGTTGGGGACCGGCCATGCAATGCAGCAGGCAGCGCCATTCTTTGGTGATGACGAAGACATTTTAATGCTCTATGGCGATGTGCCGCTGATCTCTACCGATACCTTACGTAGCCTGCGTGATGCTAAACCGCAGGGCGGCATCGGCCTGTTAACGGTAAAACTGGATGATCCATCCGGCTATGGGCGTATTACGCGTGAGAACGGTAACGTCACCGGTATCGTCGAGCATAAAGATGCAACTGACGAGCAGCGCCAAATCCAGGAAATCAACACTGGTATTCTGATTGCCAATGGCGCGGATATGAAGCGCTGGCTGTCCAAACTCACCAATAACAATGCGCAGGGTGAATACTACATCACCGATATCATTGCTATGGCGTATCAGGAAGGACGCGAAATTGCTGCGGTACATCCGGCACGTATTAGCGAAACAGAAGGGGTGAATAACCGTCTTCAGTTATCCCGTCTGGAGCGTGTTTATCAGTCTGAGCAAGCAGAGAAACTGTTGCTGGCGGGCGTGATGCTGCGCGATCCTGCACGTTTTGATCTTCGCGGTACGCTTATTCACGGGCGCGATGTTGAAATTGATACTAACGTTATCATTGAAGGTAACGTAACCGTTGGGGATCGCGTCAAGATTGGTGCTGGCTGTATCATCAAAAACAGCGTGATTGGTGAGGGTTGTGAGCTTAGCCCATACAGTGTGGTGGAAGATGCCCATCTGGAAGCCGCTTGCACCATCGGTCCATTCGCGCGTCTGCGCCCGGGTGCTGAGCTGCAGGAAGGCGCGCACGTGGGTAACTTCGTCGAAATGAAAAAAGCGCGTCTGGGTAAAGGTTCTAAAGCTGGTCATCTGACCTATCTGGGCGATGCGGAAATTGGCGATAATGTGAATATCGGCGCGGGTACGATTACCTGCAACTACGATGGTGCCAATAAGTTTAAAACCATTATTGGTGATGATGTGTTTGTGGGTTCTGATACTCAGTTGGTGGCGCCTGTCACCGTGGGTAAAGGTGCCACCATCGCTGCTGGCACTACCGTAACGCGTAATGTCGCCGATAACGAACTGGTATTAAGCCGTGTACCTCAGGTCCATAAACAGGGCTGGCAGCGTCCGGTGAAGAAGAAGTAAGTGATTTTTGCCGGATGGCGGCCTACGTGCGGTGACGTTCTGTAGGCCTGATAAGCGTAAGCGCCATCAGGCAGACAAGAGATGAGGGGATAACATAATCCTCCGCTCAACAAGCAGTACCATAAAAATAACCCCACTCTCTACAAGGCTCGGGGCGCCCGGAAAGGGCAAATACAGGTCAGCGACAACGACAGGCAAATGCCTAAATTCGGAATCAAAAAATATGTGTGGAATTGTTGGCGCTATCGCGCAGCGTGATGTAGCTGAAATCCTTCTCGAAGGTTTACGTCGTCTGGAATATCGTGGTTATGACTCTGCTGGTCTGGCCGTTGTCGATGCTGAAGGCAACATGACCCGTCTGCGTCGTCTGGGTAAAGTGCAGATGCTGACTGCTGCTGCGGAAGAACATCCGCTGCATGGTGGTACAGGTATCGCTCATACCCGTTGGGCGACACACGGTGAACCTTCAGAAGCGAACGCGCATCCCCATGTTTCTGAACACATTGTTGTGGTGCATAACGGCATCATTGAAAACCATGAACCTCTGCGTGAACTACTGAAAACCCGTGGTTACACCTTTGTTTCTGAAACCGACACCGAAGTGATTGCTCACCTGGTGCATTGGGAACTGGAACAGGGTGGTACGCTGCGTGAAGCTGTACTGCGTACTATTCCACAGTTGCGCGGTGCCTATGGCACGGTGATCATGGATACCCGTAACCCAGAAACGCTGCTGGCGGCCCGTTCAGGTAGCCCGCTGGTGATTGGTCTGGGGATGGGGGAAAACTTTATCGCTTCCGATCAGCTGGCGCTGCTGCCGGTAACCCGTCGCTTTATCTTCCTGGAAGAAGGTGACATCGCAGAAGTGACCCGTCGTTCTGTCTCTATTTTTGACAAGTCTGGCGCACAAGTGAAGCGTCAGGATATCGAATCGAATCTGCAGTATGACGCGGGCGAAAAAGGTATTTATCGCCACTACATGCAGAAAGAGATCTACGAACAGCCGAATGCAATTAAAAATACGCTGACCGGTCGCATTAGTCACGGTGAAGTGGATTTAAGCGAGCTGGGTTCACGTGCCAACGAGTTGCTGTCTCAGGTTGAGCATATCCAGATTATCGCCTGCGGTACGTCCTACAACTCCGGTATGGTGTCCCGCTACTGGTTTGAATCGCTGGCTGGTATTCCTTGTGATGTCGAAATCGCTTCCGAGTTCCGCTATCGCAAATCCGCCGTGCGTCGTAACAGCCTGATGATTACCCTTTCCCAGTCCGGTGAAACGGCGGATACCCTGGCAGGTCTGCGCTTATCTAAAGAGCTGGGCTATCTGGGCTCGCTGGCTATTTGTAACGTACCGGGATCTTCTCTGGTGCGCGAATCCGACCTGGCGATGATGACCAATGCCGGTACCGAAATCGGTGTGGCCTCGACGAAAGCATTTACCACCCAACTGACCGTTCTGCTGATGCTGGTGGCGAAACTGTCTCGTCTGAAAGGTCTGGATGCGTCTATCGAGCAGGAGATCGTTCATGGTCTGCAGGCACTTCCTAGCCGTATTGAGCAGATGCTGTCTCAGGACAAACGCATTGCCGCTCTGGCGGAAGGTTTCTCAGACAAACACCATGCGCTGTTCCTGGGCCGTGGCGATCAGTACCCGATTGCGCTGGAAGGCGCGCTGAAGCTGAAAGAGATCTCTTATATTCACGCTGAAGCTTATGCTGCAGGCGAACTGAAACACGGTCCGCTGGCGCTGATTGATGCCGATATGCCGGTTATCGTAGTTGCGCCGAACAACGAACTGTTGGAAAAACTGAAATCCAACATTGAAGAAGTTCGCGCTCGTGGCGGTCAGTTGTACGTCTTTGCGGACCAGGATGCTGGCTTTATCAGCAGCGAAAACATGCACATCATTGAGATGCCGCATGTGGAAGAGGTGATTGCACCGATCTTCTACACCGTTCCGCTGCAGTTGCTGGCGTATCACGTGGCGCTGATTAAAGGCACCGACGTGGACCAGCCGCGTAACCTGGCAAAGTCGGTTACCGTAGAGTAATCCGCACTTAACTGAACTGAAAATGCCCTGCTGCAAGTGGACTGACCCCATAAAGTTGGACAGTTCATGTTAAGCGGCTTTCAGAGCCTGGGTTCGGTATTCTACCGGACTCAGGCCTTTTAATTTCAGGCTTATTCGTTCGTTGTTGTAGTAATGGATATAGCTCTCTATCGCCTTCCTTAGTTCGCTGACACTGCTGAACTGACTCAGATAAAAACATTCCGATTTCAGCGTCCCGAAGAAGTTCTCCATCACCGCATTGTCCAGACAGTTCCCTTTACGCGACATACTCTGCGTCATGCCCTTCGCCTTTAACCTGGCCTGATAACCTTCCATTCGATATTGCCAGCCCTGATCCGAGTGCAGCAGCGTGCTATCTTCCGGGCTGAGCTTCAGGAACGCATCGTGCAGCATCGTATTAACCATCTCCATCACCGGCCTTTCCGACAGGCTGTAGGAGATAATCTCCCGGTTAAACAGGTCAAGAACCGGTGACAGGTACAGCTTTTTACCCTGTACCGAGAACTCAGTAACATCTGTAACCCATTTTTCGTTGGCTTTTGACGCGCCGAAGTTCCGGTTCAGTATATTGGGCGCTGCCCTGCCAGTTTCGCCTTTCCAGGAACGATATTTCTTCACCCTTATCAGGGACCGGAGCGACAGCTCTGCCATCAGTCGTTGCACTGTTTTATGGTTCACCAGCAGCCCCTGTTTTTTCAGCGAGAGCGTGATCCTGCGGTAGCCATAACGTCCTTTGTGATAGTGGTAAATCTCTCTTATTTTATCTTTCAGTCCGGCATGCCTGTCCATGCGCTTTAGCGCGTTCATATTGTGATACCACGTGCTGCGGGACATACCCGCGGCACGCAGAAGATCACTGAGCGCATACTCCAGCCTTAGCTCACTGATTATTGCGGCTTTTTGCCGTTTTTCTCGCTTTGAACTAAGGCCTTCAGCTTTTTTAGGTAGGCATTCTCTGCACGCAGGTAACGGAGTTCAGCCCGTAGTTCTTCGGGCGATAACGTTTCCAGTGCAGCATCGGTAAGTGGAGATGATTTTTTAGGTTTTTTCATGTCCTTGCTCCGGCCCTGTTTTATCCTCAGAAGTCCTTTCTCACCATCATCCTGGTAAACATTAACCCAGTGCCGGACAACGGTTTCGGTTGAGATATTAAACCGTGCGGCGGCCTCGCGCATGGAAAGTTCTTCAGCGAGTACAGTCCGGACTACAGCAATCCGGAACGACGGTGAATGGCGGTCATTTTTCCAGGTAATACCATCAATACCGTGGAGTGGCCAGGCTCTTACCCAGCGTCGCACCGATGTTCTTTCAACACCAAAACGTTCAGCGGTACGATGTGTGCCATCGAGTCCGGCAAGGTAATGATTAACTACAGCTAATCTGGTTTCGAGGGAATATTTTGGCTTTGCCATAAAAAACTGCACCTTAGTCAGTTGGGTGTCCAACTTTTGGGGTGCAGTCCACAAGCGGGGCATTTTTTTAGCTTGTTCTGTTTTTAATCAATTACCCCGCCTGTTTTATGTGACAAACCGTCATCTTCAACTACTGTTTTCAGTGTCATAAAAAGAAAATTTCAGCGAAATGTTATTGTCATGATGGTGATTAACATTCTGTTTTAAATGTATTTTTAGATAAAAAACTTCCCAAGTTTTTCATTGTCATAAAACTGTCATATTTCGTACATTTAACTGTCACCTGTTTGTCCTATTTTGCTCACAGTAGCAACTCAAACAACGATTTACGAAAACCGTGCAGGAGACATTATGAAAGTTATGCGTACCACTGTCGCAACTGTTGTCGCCGCGACCTTATCCATGAGCGCGTTTTCTGCGTTTGCAGCAGCGAGCCTGACAGGTGCAGGTGCAACCTTCCCTGCGCCAGTGTATGCCAAATGGGCAGATACCTATCAGAAAGAGACCGGTAGCAAAGTAAACTACCAGGGTATCGGCTCCTCCGGTGGTGTAAAACAAATTACGGCCAATACCGTTGATTTCGGCGCCTCAGACGCACCGTTGTCTGACGAGAAACTGGCGCAAGAAGGCCTGTTCCAGTTCCCGACTGTTATCGGTGGTGTGGTGCTGGCGGTGAACATCCCTGGCCTGAAATCCGGCGAACTGGTGCTGGACGGTAAAACGCTGGGCGACATCTACCTCGGTAAAATTAAGAAGTGGGATGATGAAGCCATCACCAAACTGAACCCGGGTCTGAAGCTGCCTTCTCAGAATATCGCCGTTGTGCGTCGTGCTGACGGTTCCGGTACTTCCTTCGTTTTCACCAGCTACCTGGCGAAAGTGAACGAAGAGTGGAAATCTAAAATTGGTTCCGGCTCTACCGTTAACTGGCCGACCGGTCTGGGCGGTAAAGGTAACGACGGTATCGCTGCGTTCGTACAGCGTCTGCCGGGTTCTATCGGCTACGTTGAGTACGCTTACGCTAAGCAGAACAACCTGGCGTACACCAAGCTGGTCTCTGCTGATGGCAAACCGGTAAGTCCGACCGAAGAAAACTTTGCCAACGCTGCAAAAGGCGCTGACTGGAGCAAAACCTTCGCTCAGGATCTGACTAACCAGAAAGGTGACGATGCGTGGCCGATCACTTCCACCACCTTCATCCTGGTGCATAAAGAGCAGAAGAAACCTGAGCAGGGCGCTGAAGTGCTGAAGTTCTTCGATTGGGCGTACAAAAATGGCGGCAAACAGGCTAATGACCTGGATTACGCCAGCCTGCCGGACAGCGTGGTTGAGCAGATTCGTGCTGCATGGAAGACCAACGTGAAGGACAGCAGCGGTAAAGCGCTGTACTAAATACCCGTCATACTTCGAGCCGCAGCTGTGTTGGCTGTGCTTGTTCACCCCAGTCACATAGTGAATCTATGCTCCTGGGTATTCACAAGCTTGCCGCCTTGCTGCAACTCGAATTATTTAGGGTATGGCATTACGTTAGCCGGGAAGCACGATAAAATGCGTGCTTCCTGGCCCAAACTTAAAGAGTGATTTATGGCTGCAACCAAGCCTGCTTTGAACCCACCGGGTAAAAAAGGTGACATGATATTCAGCGCGCTGGTAAAACTGGCTGCGCTGATTGTGCTATTGATGTTGGGTGGCATTATTGTCTCTCTGGTTATCTCCTCCTGGCCAAGCATTCAGAAATTTGGCTTCTCCTTTCTGTGGACTAAAGAATGGGATGCGCCAAACGATATCTACGGTGCATTAGTACCGATTTACGGTACGCTGGTCACCTCGCTTATCGCACTGCTGATCGCCGTTCCGGTGAGTTTTGGCATTGCCTTATTCCTGACTGAACTTGCTCCTGGCTGGCTGCGTCGCCCGCTGGGTATCGCTATTGAATTGCTGGCGGCAATTCCGAGTATCGTGTACGGCATGTGGGGCCTGTTTATCTTTGCCCCGCTGTTTGCGACTTACTTCCAGGAGCCGGTCGGGAACATCCTTTCCAACATTCCGTTTGTTGGCGCGCTGTTTGCGGGTCCGGCATTTGGTATCGGCATTCTGGCCGCTGGCGTGATCCTTGCCATCATGATCATCCCGTACATTGCGGCGGTTATGCGCGATGTGTTCGAACAAACGCCGGTGCTGATGAAAGAGTCAGCCTACGGCATCGGTTGTACTACCTGGGAAGTTATCTGGCGCATCGTCCTGCCGTTCACCAAAAACGGCGTGATCGGTGGCGTGATGCTCGGTCTGGGCCGCGCGCTGGGTGAAACCATGGCGGTGACGTTCATCATCGGTAACACCTACCAGCTCGATAGTGCCTCGCTGTACATGCCGGGCAACAGTATTACTTCTGCGCTGGCGAATGAATTTGCCGAAGCGGAATCAGGACTGCACGTTGCCGCGTTGATGGAACTGGGCCTGATTCTGTTTGTGATTACCTTCATCGTGCTGGCGGCGTCTAAGTTCATGATCATGCGCCTTGCGAAAAACGAGGGGGCACGCTAATGGCTACGCTTGAAATGCAAAACACCGCTGCGCTTGCGGAATCCCGCCGTAAAATGCAGGCGCGTCGTCGTCTGAAGAACCGCATTGCGCTGACGCTCTCTATGGCGACCATGGCATTCGGTCTGTTCTGGCTTATCTGGATCCTGATGTCCACTATCACCCGCGGTATTGACGGTATGTCACTGGCGCTGTTCACCGAAATGACACCTCCGCCGAATACGGCTGGTGGTGGTCTGGCGAATGCCCTGGCCGGTAGCGGACTGTTAATTCTGTGGGCGACCGTGTTTGGTACACCGCTTGGTATTATGGCGGGCATCTACCTGGCAGAGTACGGACGTAAGTCCTGGCTGGCTGAGGTGATCCGCTTTATCAACGACATCCTGCTTTCTGCGCCATCAATCGTGGTCGGTCTGTTCGTTTACACCATCGTGGTAGCAAAAATGGAGCACTTCTCCGGCTGGGCGGGCGTTATCGCGCTGGCGCTGCTGCAGGTGCCCATTGTTATTCGTACCACGGAGAACATGCTCAAGCTGGTACCGGATAGCCTGCGTGAAGCCGCCTATGCGCTGGGTACGCCGAAATGGAAGATGATTTCTGCGATCACCCTGAAGGCCTCTGTCTCAGGCATCATTACAGGCGTTTTACTGGCTATTGCACGTATCGCAGGTGAAACGGCTCCGCTGCTGTTTACGTCGCTCTCCAATCAGTTCTGGAGCACTGACATGATGCAGCCTATCGCCAACCTGCCGGTCACTATCTTTAAGTTTGCGATGAGCCCGTTTGCTGAGTGGCAGCAACTGGCCTGGGCCGGGGTACTGATTATTACCCTGTGCGTACTGCTGCTGAACATTCTGGCGCGCGTCATTTTCGCGAAGAAGAAACACGGTTAAGACGAAGTGCCGGATGGCGGCGTAAACGCCTTATCCGGCCTACGATTGAAGACATTTGTAGGCCTGAAAGCTGCGCGCCATCAGGCATGATGAGGAAAAGATTGAAATGAGTATGGTTGATACTGCCCCGGGTAAGATTCAGGTTCGTGATTTGAACTTCTACTATGGCAAGTTCCATGCCCTGAAGAACATCAACCTGGATATTGCCAAAAACCAGGTAACGGCGTTTATCGGGCCGTCAGGCTGTGGTAAATCGACGTTGCTGCGTACGTTCAATAAAATGTTTGAACTGTACCCGGAACAGCGTGCGGAAGGCGAAATCCTGCTGGATGGCGACAATATTCTCACCAACACTCAGGATATCGCTCTGCTGCGTGCCAAAGTGGGCATGGTATTCCAGAAGCCGACGCCGTTCCCGATGTCCATCTACGACAACATCGCTTTTGGCGTGCGTCTGTTTGAGAAACTCTCTCGTGCGGATATGGACGAGCGTGTGCAGTGGGCATTGACCAAGGCCGCACTGTGGAACGAAACCAAAGATAAATTACACCAGAGCGGGTACTCTCTCTCCGGTGGTCAGCAGCAGCGTCTGTGTATTGCGCGTGGGATCGCCATTCGCCCGGAAGTGCTTCTGCTTGATGAGCCGTGTTCAGCGCTCGACCCTATTTCTACCGGGCGTATCGAAGAGCTGATCACTGAGCTGAAAGAGGATTACACCGTCGTTATCGTTACCCACAACATGCAGCAGGCTGCGCGTTGTTCCGATCACACGGCATTTATGTACCTGGGCGAGTTGATTGAGTTCAGTAACACGGACGATCTGTTCACCAAGCCCGCGAAGAAACAAACTGAAGACTACATCACCGGTCGTTACGGCTGATTCAGGAGCTTGTTGTGGATAATCTTAACCTTAATAAACATATTTCCGGCCAGTTCAATGCAGAGCTGGAAAGCATCCGTACCCAGGTGATGACCATGGGCGGCATGGTCGAGCAGCAGCTTTCTGATGCGATTACCGCCATGCACAATCAGGACAGTGAGCTGGCGAAGCGCGTCATTGAAGGCGATAAGAACGTCAATATGATGGAAGTGGCGATCGACGAGGCCTGCGTGCGTATCATTGCCAAGCGTCAGCCGACCGCCAGTGACTTGCGTCTGGTGATGGCGATTATCAAAACGATCGCTGAGCTGGAACGTATTGGTGACGTTGCGGATAAAATTTGCCGCACCGCGCTGGAGAAATTTTCTCAACAACATCAGCCGCTGCTGGTAAGCCTGGAATCACTGGGTCGCCACACCGTACAAATGCTGCATGACGTGCTGGATGCGTTTGCGCGTATGGATCTTGACGAAGCGGTACGTATTTATCGCGAAGATAAGAAAGTCGACCAGGAGTATGAAGGTATCGTGCGTCAGCTGATGACCTACATGATGGAAGATCCGCGTACCATTCCAAGCGTGCTGACCGCGCTGTTCTGCGCGCGCTCCATCGAGCGTATCGGTGACCGTTGCCAGAATATCTGCGAATACATCTTCTACTTCGTGAAGGGACAAGACTTCCGTCACGTGGGCGGTGATGAGCTGGATAAGCTGCTGGCGGGCAAAGATCCGAAAGAGTGATATTTGTGGCGGGTGGCGCTAACGCTTACCCGCTCTACGAGACATGCAGGCCGGATCAGCGTTAGCGCCATCCGGCCTTTCAGCTATCGCGTAATATTCCAACCCCGCGCCTTCCATAACGCTGGCAACTGTGCCAGATCGGTAAACGTCGTCACTTTTGGATGATCGATTGGTTTGTTATGCGGATCGGCGCAGAAGTAAAACACTTCCATCCCTGCAGCAATCCCCGCCTGCGCACCTGCGCTGGAGTCATCAACCAGAATGCAGTTCTCAACGTTAACGTCCATCGCTTTCGCCGCATGGAACATCAGGGCCGGATCGGGTTTCCAGCGTTGAATATCGTAGCCGCTGAACAGCAAATCAGGGAAATGGTGCAACATGCCCAGCTTACCCAGAGAGTGCTGCATTTTGCTGACCGGACCGTTAGATACCACGCACATAGGGACGGTCATGCTGTCCAGCAGCGCATTAGCACCGGCAATCACCTCCAGTTCCGTATCGAACAGACGTGCGACCTCTGCGCGGTAAACCGGTTCTAATTCGGCTTTTGCCAGTTCGACACCGTGCTCTTCGTTGATAATGTCGATGATCTCGTACAGCTTTACCCCCTTGAAGCGTTTAAAAGTTTCTTCAAGATCGAGCGTAATGCCGAACGCCTGGAACATGCTGACATACGCGCGAGAACAAATCACTTCACTGTCGACAAGGGTACCGTCACAGTCAAAAAATACGGCTTCTATCTGGGACATGTCATTTCCGTTTTAACAAGTTTAACGTTTTCGTAATGCATTATTGGGCGACGCAATCGTTGCCGTATAAGCAAAATCAATGAAAAAAGTTGCTCATAACCCAACCCTATTGTCGCATTTTGGTATAGGATAGCGACGAATTTTCCCTCCTTGTTCGGAAATTGATAATGAGTCAACAACACACAACCCAGGCTTCTGGCCAGGGGATGCTGGAACGCGTGTTCAAACTGCGCGAACATGGCACGACGGCACGGACCGAAGTGATCGCCGGTTTAACCACCTTCCTGACGATGGTGTATATCGTTTTTGTTAACCCGCAAATTCTTGGCGTGGCTGGTATGGATACCAGCGCCGTCTTTGTGACCACCTGCCTGATTGCTGCATTTGGTAGCATCCTGATGGGCCTGTTTGCCAACCTGCCGGTCGCACTTGCGCCTGCTATGGGTCTGAATGCGTTCTTCGCCTTCGTGGTCGTTGGCGCGATGGGCCTGTCATGGCAGATCGGTATGGGCGCAATCTTCTGGGGCGCGGTAGGTCTGTTGCTACTGACGATTTTCCGCGTACGTTACTGGATGATTGCCAACATCCCGGTTAGCTTGCGCGTGGGGATCACCAGCGGTATTGGTCTGTTCATCGGCATGATGGGGCTGAAAAACGCTGGTGTTATCGTCGCCAACCAAGACACCCTGGTGTCTATTGGTAACCTGACGTCCCACAGCGTACTGCTCGGTATTCTGGGCTTCTTTATCATCGCGATTCTGGCTTCACGTAACATCCATGCGGCGGTACTGATCTCTATCATTGTGACCACGCTGCTGGGTTGGATGCTGGGCGATGTCCATTACAACGGGATCGTCTCCGCGCCGCCGAGCGTAATGTCCGTTATCGGGCATGTTGATCTGGCTGGTTCGTTTAACATTGGTCTTGCGGGCGTAATTTTCTCGTTCATGCTGGTCAACCTGTTCGACTCCTCCGGTACGCTAATTGGCGTCACGGATAAAGCCGGTCTGGCGGATGCGAAGGGTAAGTTTCCGCGTATGAAGCAGGCGCTGTATGTGGATAGCGTGTCATCGGTTGCTGGTGCGTTTATCGGTACTTCTTCCGTTACCGCGTATATCGAGTCTTCTTCCGGGGTTTCTGTCGGTGGACGTACTGGCCTGACCGCGGTAGTTGTCGGCCTGCTGTTCCTGTTGGTTATCTTCCTGTCGCCGCTGGCGGGAATGGTACCGGGATATGCGGCCGCTGGTGCGCTGATTTACGTTGGCGTCCTGATGACATCAAGCCTGTCACGCGTGAAGTGGGATGACCTGACTGAAGCCGTTCCGGCGTTTATTACCGCCGTGATGATGCCGTTTAGCTTCTCGATTACCGAAGGTATCGCGCTGGGCTTTATTTCCTACTGTGTGATGAAAATCGGTACCGGACGTTTCCGCGATCTCAGCCCATGCGTCATCGTTGTCGCACTGCTGTTTGTGTTGAAGATTGTGTTTATCGACGCGCATTAATTGCCGCTGAGACGGTGCTGCGCGAGGCGTGTAGACCTGATAAGCGCAGCGCCATCAGGCAAATTTGATAACCGGATACGGCCCGCCAGGCATTGCAGCCAGCGGGCTTTTTCTATTAGGCTTTCACACGCTGGATGTAGTCGCCAAATGCGGTCAGCTGGCCGGTTAGATGGTCCAGCGTACTTTGGTCGATCACTTCACCTGTCTGCGGGTCCACTTTGTTCTGAATCACGCCGCCCATAAATTCCGGCTTGTTCATTACCATGGCGTCGAGGAACACCAGGATCTGACGTAGATGATACTGGCAGCGCGCGCCGCCAATGGTGCCCATGGAGCTGGTCTGGATCAGCACCGGCTTACCCGATAATGGCTGATCCGGCAGGCGGGACAGCCAGTCGATGGCGTTCTTCAGTCCTCCAGGCACAGAATAGTTATATTCCGGTGTCACGATGACGACACCGTCAGCCTTCCTGATTTGCTCTGCCAGCGCTTCTACGCTTGCCGGAAAACCTTCTTCCTGCTGGAGGTCGGCATCGTACAGTGGGATATCACCAATTGATGGCAACGCGTTGACTTCCATTCCTGCTGGAGCAATCTTGGGCAGCGTACGGGCAACCATTCCATTAAACGAACCTTTGCGTAGACTTCCCAGTAACGTAACAACATTCAATGTTTCTGACATGGTGACTCCTGTTTCATCATAAAGGTTAAATCAAAGCGTATGGCTCTTCGCTGCGCATAATTGAGAGAACCGGATCAGACGACCCGTAGGCTCATTGGCGCGGGTCTGGATATCAGGCAAACTTTTCCAGTCCTGTTTACCATCAAACTCCCAAACCTTGAGTTTTTCAATGGTTGGCGTAACCGCAACCGACCACACCAGAACATCTTCCGCATCGCAAATGGCTTCAACCTGCGCAACATGGGCACATTTCAGACGTCCTGCGCCGGGTAAAAGCTGGAGTTCGTGTGGATCATCATTGCTGCTTACATCGCCGGTGAGTTTGAGTACGCTCTGGCGCAACGTAATGAGCTGCGCGCGTGCTTCGTTGGGGTCGTTTTGGTTATTGATCCACAGATTTTCGTTGCTGGAGAAGCGCCATGTTTCCGTTGAATGCGGATGGTGAAAGCTGCGGGTAGCTCGCTGCAGTTCCATATCCAGCCCGCACGTTCCTTCAGTTGTTAGCGCAACGCCAACGATATTCCCGGCATAAGAAATCGAAAATCCCGGCAGGTTCTTATCGCGAAAAACGGGCTTACCTTTGGCCTGAGTAACAATCTCGGGCAGCGTACTGGTGCCGTAAAGCATAAACATCAGTTCAGCGAGTAAACTTCGGGAAGCCAGGAAACGTGTTCGGCGATGAGCGGGGAGATCTCTTGCTTCGATATGACATGGAGAAGGGAGGCGAGCTGAAACCAGGTGTCCCTCCGTAAGAATCCCTCTGGCAAAATGTGTCGCCATTTTTCGCTCCGTGATTAATGGTCCGTGATAATTACCAGAGTAACATTTACGCGGCATCCAGGCAGGCTTTGCTGCCCAAAAAGTAAGCTGAAATAGAATACATTACGCGATATTTACATTTCTGTTGCCAGAATAGTCGATTTAGCAACAAAGTGGCGGTGCAACGTCAGGACATATCGCGATAAAGCGCCTTGATGGTGTCTTTCAACCAGACGATCTTAGGATTATGACTGTTACGTTTATGCCAAAGAAGGGTGAACGGTACGCGCATTTTTTCCAGCTGTGCGGCATCAAAAGGCATAGGGCGCGCCACGAGCGGAAGCTGGTGGAGTTGGTTATAACGCTGGCAATAAACCGGAGCTGTGGCTATTAGCGCGTGATCCGGCTGGGCGGCCATAAACAGCGATTGCTCAAAACCGGGCAGACATAACGCAATATTGCGCGCGCGCCCCATCTCTTGCAGGACTTCATCCAGCGCCCAGGTATCGCTTTGCTCCCAGCTAATGCTGATGTGCGGATAGCGCAGAAATGTGTCCAGATTCCACTCTTCCTGCAATGCCGGATGATCTTCACGTAGCCAGACACAGGGGAGATCGGAAAACAGCACTTCATGGTCGATCGACAACGGCAGCAAACTCAACAGTTCACGCGAACGCGGATGGCTTTCCCGGCCAGTAAAGCCGATATCCACTTCGCCGCGAATAATTGCATCCAGCGAATCATAGTCCCAGTTGCGTATTTTGATCGTCGCCTGGGGATGACGCTGATAGATCTGTCGGGAGAGCGCGTTGAACATGATCATCACCAGCGGCGTTTCGGCCACCAGATCAAACTTCAGCCCGCGCGGCGCTTCATGGTGTGGCTTATCCAGCAACTGGTTGCTCATCTGCATCCACTCTGCCAGATTCTGTTCCATGCTGACCATCAGCGGTGTTGGCGTTAGCCCCAGCGGGGTGTTTACAAACAGTGGATCGTCAAACCAGGCCCGCAGTTTCGACAGCGACTTGCTGACCGCCGACGGCGTGACGTTCATCCGTTTGGCTGTTTTGGTGACACTGCGTTCCTGCATCAACAGCTGCAGGCAGAGCAATAAATTAAGATCGAGACTGCTGAGGGATTTCTTCATGAGTTGGCGTGGACCGGTTAGGTGCAACAGTGATAATCAGCATGATACTCACTATGCTACAGCCAATCAGAATCCCGATCAGCATATTCAGCGCATCAAGACCGAGCACCGCCGCCAGCCATATCCACAGCGAGGAACCGCAAACCTGCGCAATACCTAACGCCGAGCTGGCAACGCCCGCACGCAGCGAGAAAGGTCCCAGCGCTTGGCTCATCGCGACACCGAAGCCGACCGAGAACCCGGCACAGATTAAGGTCAGCCCAAACAGCGTCACCATGTGCGTACTGGCAAGGGTTAACACCACACCAGCAGACAGAAACAGCACTTGTGAGGTCAGCATCAGAACACGAGGTTTAAACACGCTCAGGGCGAATGGCGTAGAGAACGAGACCGCCATACTGATGCCTGCGGTCATGGCCATCGTGGTGGCGTATTCTCCACGGTCAAAGCCCATCACTTCCATCAACAGCACCGGCGAAGTATTCACGAAGGTCAGGATCACCGACACGCTGAGAGTGGTGATGGCCAGACGGCTTAAGAAAAAACGGTTCACCAGCGATTCAGATAGGTGGTTCTTCTCTGCAGATGCCGGGAGCGTCGCTGGGCGCGATTCTCGCAAGATAAACACTGACAGCAAGCAAACGGCCACACCCATACCGATCATCGTGTAGAACAGGCTCTGCCACGGGTATTTGAGCATAATCAGATGCCCCATCACCGGTGCCAGTACCGGCACGATACAGGTGATACCGTTCAACAGCGACAGTACCTTCGCCCGGCGGCGATCGTCGAGCGTATCGCGCAGGATGGCGAAAGCCACCACATAGCAGCAGCCTGCGCCTACGCCCTGAATAAAGCGGCCTGTGAGAAACGGCGTACCGCTTTCGGCGAATGAACACAGCGCAGAGGCGAAAATAAAGATGAGGGCGCCGACAATAGCGACGGGTTTGCGTCCTGACTGGTCAGCAATTTTCCCGGCAAACAGCATCGCCGTCGCCATTCCCGCCAGATAAACCGAAAACGCGATATGCAGTTGCGCCTCGCTGGCCTGTAAATCGGCAGCAATACGGGGCAGCCCCACCAGATACATATCAATACCCGCGGGATAAAGTAACACCAGGGCGAAACTGCAGATTAGAAAGCGTGTCATAGCGACCTCATGAGGAATGTGGCGCTAAGCATACGGGCAGAGAGTCAACTGCACGAGTTGCCATTTGGACAACAGTGATTTCCATATGGGAAATTACTTGTAGCCGGATAGCCGCTTTGCTTTATCCGACCTACGGGTACTGTAGGCCCGGTAGGCACCGCACCACCGGGCAACACAACGTTACTTGCCAATACAGAAGCTGGAGAAAATCCTTCCCAGCAGATCGTCGGAGGTAAATTCCCCGGTGATCTCACTGAGGTTCTGCTGCGCCAGACGTAGTTCCTCTGCCAGCAATTCTCCGGCCCATGCTCCGAGCAGTTGGGCTTTACCCTGCTCGAGATGCTCCGCCGCTTCTGCCAGCGCCTGCAGGTGACGACGGCGCGCCAGGAAGCCGCCTTCCATATTGGTTTCAAAGCCCATGCTCTGTTTGAGATGGTTACGCAGCACGTCAACGCCTTCACCGGTACGCGCGGATAGGCGAACCAGTGAGTGGCCATTTACTTCGCTAAGGCCCAGCGTCTCACCGGTAATATCCGCTTTGTTACGCACCACGGTAATCGGCAGTTTGGCTGGCAGACGGGCAATAAAGTCTGGCCAGATGTCAGCCGGGTCCACGGCGTCGGTGGTGGTGCCATCAACCATAAACAGAACGCGGTCAGCCTGTTCAATTTCCTGCCACGCGCGTTCGATACCAATGCGTTCAACTTCATCGCTGGCATCGCGCAGACCGGCAGTGTCGATGATGTGCAGCGGCATACCGTCGATATGAATATGCTCACGCAGTACGTCGCGAGTCGTACCCGCAATGTCGGTCACAATGGCCGCCTCACGACCTGCCAGCGCGTTCAGTAGGCTTGATTTCCCGGCATTTGGGCGACCGGCAATGACCACCTTCATCCCTTCGCGCAGCAGGCTGCCCTGACGCGCTTCGGCACGAACAGCATCGAGATCGCTGATAACGTTGTTGAGCTGCGCTTCAATCTTGCCATCAGACAAAAAGTCGATTTCTTCATCCGGAAAGTCGATCGCCGCTTCCACGTAGATGCGCAGGTGAGTGAGCGCTTCCACAAGATGATTCACCCGTGCAGAAAATGCGCCCTGCAACGAGTTCAGCGCCGAGCGAGCGGCTTGCTCTGAGCTGGCATCGATCAGGTCGGCAATTGCCTCTGCCTGGGCCAGATCAAGCTTATCATTGAGAAACGCACGCTCGGAGAATTCACCCGGTCTGGCAATGCGCAGCCCGGGAATGGTCAGAATACGTTTGAGCAGCAGATCGAGAATCACCGGACCGCCATGGCCCTGAAGCTCTAAAACATCTTCACCGGTAAAGGAGTTTGGGCCGGGGAACCACAGGGCAATTCCTTGATCCAGCGTGCTGCCATCCGCGTCTTTAAACGGCAGATAGTCGGCATAGCGCGGTTTTGGTAGTTTCCCCAGTACGTTTTCTGCAACCTCGCGCGCCTTCAGGCCGGAGATGCGCAGGATACCCACGCCACCACGTCCCGGTGGGGTGGCCTGAGCGACGATGGTGTCGTTATGGTTCATGATAGCTCTCTTGTAAATGTAAAAAAGGCGGTCTAATGACCGCCTTCTCTGGCATTAACTTTACCGTGAATACTCGAAATAATTCAAGTGCAGGAAGGCGGCAAGCAAATTCAGCCAACGCCCCTGCGACTAGTATCAGGAGTTTTTCTTCTCGCGGCTATGCAGGCCACGTTTCTCCAGACCACGGTAAATCAGCTGCTGCTGAATAATGGTTACCAGGTTGCTGACGATATAGTACAGCACCAGACCTGATGGGAACCACAGGAAGAACACGGTGAAGATGACCGGCATGAAGGTCATGATCTTCTGCTGCATCGGGTCGGTCACGGTGGTCGGAGACATCTTCTGAATGAAGAACATCGTCACGCCCATCAGGATCGGCAGGATGTAGTACGGGTCCTGTGCAGATAGGTCATGGATCCACAGAGCGAACGGCGCATGACGCAGTTCAATGGAGCCCATCAGCATGTAGTACAACGCCAGGAAGATTGGCATCTGGATGATCAGCGGGAAGCAGCCGCCCAGCGGGTTAACCTTCTCAGCTTTGTACAGGGCCATCATTTCCTGGCTCTGACGCTGTTTGTCATCGCCCAGACGCTCACGCATAGCCTGAATCTTCGGCTGCAGCATACGCATCTTCGCCATGGAGGTGTACTGCGCTTTGGTCAGCGGGTACATGATGCCACGAACGATAAAGGTGATAACGATGATGGAGAAGCCCCAGTTACCCAGGAAGCTATGGATCCACTTCAGCAGTTTGAACAGCGGCTGAGAGATGAACCACAACCAGCCGTAATCCACGGTCAGATCCAGGTGCGGTGCAACTGCCGCCATTTTATCCTGAATTTCCGGGCCGACCCACAGGGTGCTGGTCATCGCGCCAGTCTGGCCAGGCTGAACCAGTACCGGCTGTGATTTATAGCCGATAGCGGCAATGCCGTTACCCAGGTTAGCGGTATAGAAGTTGTTGGTGCCGTCGTTACGCGGAACCCATGCCGTTGCGAAATACTGTTGCAGCATTGCGACCCAGCCGTCTTTAGCATTGACGTTCAGGTTTTCGTTTTCAGCAATGGTGTCGAATTTGTATTTCTCATACTTTTCATCCGGCGTGGAGTACGCCGCGCCACGGAAGGTGTGCAGCGCAAAGTTGCTGCTACCAGTGTCGCGATGAGATGGCAGATTGATGGATTGCTTCAGCTGACCAAAGGTGGAGACTTCCAGCGGTTTTTCGCCGGCGTTCTGCACGCTGTAGTTAACGTTGACAGCATATTCACCGCGCTTGAGTACAAACGTTTTAGTGAATGTGTTACCCGCTGCGTCAGTATAGGTCATCGGGATCTGCAGTTCGTTCTGACCGTCAGCCAGTACAAACGCGTCTTTTTCGACGTTGTACAGCGGACGCGGGCCGTTAGCCGGGTTATCCGGGCCGTCACGACCTGTCAGGCCACTCTGTGCCTGGTAGATGAACTGTGGCGTGGTTTCCAGTAACTGGAACGGTTCGGTAGAACCGAGTTCTTTCGGGTAAGCTGGCAGTGAAGCCTGTTCCACATCACCACCACGGGTGTTGATGGTCAGATCAAGCACGTCAGTTTTAACCGTAATCAGTTTCCCCTGGCCACTGGCCGGTACGCCCTGGTCTGCGGCGCTACCCGCTGCGGTGGTCGTTGTCTGCGTGGTCTGTTGGGCCTGAGGTTGCGGGTTTTTATCCTGCTCCCAGGCTTGCCAGATCATGAAAGACACGAACAGCAAAGCGATGACTAAAAGATTGCGTTGCGAATCCATCGTTAGTGTTCTCTGGTATCAAATGGTCCGGGCGGGACGGGATCGTCACCACCAGGGTGTAAAGGGTGGCATTTTAATACGCGTTTCACCGTCAACCAACTGCCTTTTATCACTCCAAACCTGCGCAATGCCTCAATTCCGTAGCTCGAGCAGGTTGGAGTGAAACGGCAATGCGGCCCAAGCAGCGGACTGATCAGGCGTTGATAGACCCGAATAAGGGCTATCAGGACCCGCGAGCCAGGCGACAATGGCGACGCCATAATTTTTCCAACGCTTCCGAGAGAGCACGGTTATCGAGGTCAGCAACCCCTTTTTTCGCCACCACCACGAAATCCATTGCTGGAAGTTCGTGCTGACGTAAACGAAAGCTTTCACGTGTCAGACGTTTAATCCGATTGCGTTCATGCGCGCGTTTAACGTTTTTCTTGGCGACGGTAAGACCGATACGGGGATGCCCCAGCGAATTCAGGCGGCCGAGGATGGTGATTTGCGGCGTGCCAGCCCGTTGTGGCTGCTGGAAGACGAATGTGAAATGAGTGGGAGTTAACAAACGTAACTCCCTGGGAAATGCGAGCTTAACCACTCAGGGGCTAGCTTTTATTACTTAGAAACGGTCAGACGAGAACGGCCTTTAGCACGACGACGTGCCAGAACCTGACGACCATTTTTATTAGCCATACGAGCACGGAAGCCGTGAGAACGGTTGCGCTTCAGTACAGACGGTTGAAAAGTGCGTTTCATGGCGATTTCTACCTAAACTTGAATAAATTCACTGACTTTTGCGTATACCCGAACGAATTTCGAACGACTTACGCCACAGTGTGGGTGATTAAAGAGGCCGGATTGTAATAATTGTACACTCCGGAGTCAATTCTCTTTCCTTATTTCCCGCTTTTTTCCGCATGGTTTCGCGTATAAAACAGGCAGCGTTGACGCCGTAAGGCGACCGTTACTCGCTGGGGGTAAGAATTATACGGGCTGGCGGATAAAGCGCAAGGATCGCTCGGGATCTTTATTAGATCGTTTAAGCAGTAAAGCATCTTTACTCATTAATTTTTTCAATATGCGCGCTAAAACCTGCAGCACTTCTCCAGGATCGTTTACACTTAGCCGATTCTGGATCATCCTGTGGATAAATCGGGAAGAATCTGTGAGAAACAGAAGATCTCTTTCTCAGTTTACGCTATGATCCGCGGTCCTGATCGTTTCAATGGATCCTGATCGGGTAAAAATTGCAGATAGCAATTCGCACGTCACCCTTTGCATAGGGTCTTGTCGATGTGCGTCAACAATCATGAATGTTTCAGCCTTTGTCATTTATCGACTTTTGTTCGAGTGGAGTCCGCC